>NZ_BNCD01000114.1 GCF_014656295.1 Streptomyces sulfonofaciens | reverse complement strand
AACTGAGCGCGATTGCGATAGATATAGCTAAAGAAGTGATCCTTAAAGAAGTGGAAGACAACAGCCAAAAAGTGGCCCTAGCTTTGGCTGAAGAGCTTTTAAAAAATGTTTTAGACGCAACGGATATTCATTTAAAAGTCAATCCCTTGGATTACCCTTATTTAAACGAGCGTTTGCAAAACGCTTCTAAAATCAAATTAGAGAGCAATGAGGCTATTTCTAAGGGAGGCGTTATGATCACTAGCTCTAACGGGAGTCTTGATGGGAATTTAATGGAGCGCTTTAAAACGCTCAAAGAAAGCGTGTTGGAAAATTTTAAGGTGTGATTTTGCAAAATAAAACTTTTGATTTAAACCCTAATGATATTGCAGGCTTGGAATTGGTGTGCCAAACGCTGCGCAGTCGTATCTTAGAAGTGGTGAGCGCTAATGGGGGGCACTTAAGCTCTTCTTTAGGGGCTGTGGAGCTGATTGTGAGCATGCATGCCTTATTTGATTGCC
>NZ_BNCD01000113.1 GCF_014656295.1 Streptomyces sulfonofaciens | reverse complement strand
GGTATCAATCACATGCGTAACGCCGCCTACCCACCCAATCAATTTTTCATCGTGGAAAATAGGCACAAGAGTCATAATATCGCATGGGTGCACATTCCCAATCGCGCAGTCGTTATTGGTGAAAATATCCTTGTCATTGATGCCTGGGTTATCTTCCCAATTATTCTCTACCATGTATTTGATAGCTGATCCCATAGTGCCTACATGGATAATGATGCCCGTAGAAGTCAGCACGCTATCGCCCACAGCGTTATAAAGCGTGAAGCACAATTCCCCCTCTTGCTCAACAATAGGGCTAGCCGCAATCCTTTTAGCTGTTTCTCTAGCATGCACGATACCGCCCCTTAGTTTAGAGAACATTTTCTCATAACCGATCGGATCTCTTTCTTTAAACTCTAGTTTTTTGAGACCATTATAATGCCCTGTTTTTTCTGTCCTGGCTAGGATTTCATCTCTAGCTTGTTTTAAAGTTTTGCCGTTTTTCAATAAATTTGCCATTTTGAACT
>NZ_BNCD01000112.1 GCF_014656295.1 Streptomyces sulfonofaciens | reverse complement strand
CTAGCTTGGTGTAACTCCCAGCGTCTGGCTTTTCTAAAATCTCTTGGGCTTTTTTAACCCCTTTTTCTAAAAGACTAATGATTTCTATAACGATGTTTGCATGCTTGCCTTTAAAATGTTTGTAATCCATAAAAACCCTTTTATGATTTGATTAAAGATGCTAATATTTTACTTGAAAACATTGGAAATAGGGAAGTATTTTGAAAGTAGCCCCGAGCCTTTTGAGCGCTGATTTTATGCATTTAGCCAAAGAGATAGAGAGCGTGAGTAACGCTGATTTTTTGCATGTGGATGTGATGGATGGGCATTATGTGCCTAACTTGACCATGGGGCCTGTGGTTTTAGAGAATGTTACCAAAATGAGCAAAGTGCCTTTAGATGTGCATTTAATGGTAGAAAATGCGAGCTTTTTTGTGGGATTATTCGCTCCTTTAAACCCGCAAATCATTAGCATTCATGCAGAAAATGAAAAGCACCCCCACATGGTGTTGCAACTCATTAAAAATTCAGGC
>NZ_BNCD01000111.1 GCF_014656295.1 Streptomyces sulfonofaciens | reverse complement strand
AAAAGGGATTAGAGTTCTTATGATTGAATGGATGCAAAATCATAGAAAGTATTTAGTGGTTACAATATGGATAAGCACGATCGCTTTTATTGCCGCCGGGATGATAGGCTGGGGGCAATACAGCTTTTCTTTAGATAGCGATAGCGCTGCCAAAGTGGGACAAATTAAGATTTCTCAAGAAGAATTAGCCCAAGAATACCGCCGCCTTAAAGACGCATACGCTGAGTCTATCCCCAATTTTAAAGAACTCACTGAAGATCAAATCAAAGCCATGCATTTAGAAAAAAGCGCTCTAGATTCGCTCATCAATCAAGCCCTATTGAGAAATCTCGCTTTAGATTTAGGGCTTGGTGCTACGAAGCAAGAAGTGGCGAAAGAGATCCGAAAAACGAGCGTTTTTCAAAAAGATGGCGTTTTTGATGAAGAATTGTATAAAAATATCTTAAAGCAAAGCCATTACCGCCCCAAGCACTTTGAAGAAAGCGTTGAAAGGCTTTTAATCCTTCAAAAAAT
>NZ_BNCD01000110.1 GCF_014656295.1 Streptomyces sulfonofaciens | reverse complement strand
AGTTTGGGGGCGTAGTTTTTGAGTTGGATTTCTAAGCTTTTTAAAGTTTCTTGCAAAAAATGCGCTTTATAAGAGAGAATGTCCTTAAAATTTTCCCTATTGGCATGCATGAGAGATTTTTTCTTATGCTCTAAAACGCCTTGTAAAGAATGCGTGCTTTCTAAAACTAAAAAATACTGATTTTCATACACTTCTTTATTTTCAAATTGATTCAAAATCGCTTGCAAGTATTTGGAATTGGTTTGGATATTTTGTTGGTGATCAATTTTACGCCTTTTAACCACAAGGCGTGCCACGACTTTTTCTAAAGAATCCAACACCATTTGGCGCTCGGTGAAGAGATCTTGCAATTGCTCTGTGCTTAAATGGGTGTAACTCACCCCCTCTAAACGGAGGATTCCCACTAAGTTTTCGTTTTTAGTGAGCAAGAAATGCTCATCATACAAGCCTAAAATGTTGTTTTCTTCGCTCATAGAATAGCTTTTAGGCAAAACCCCTAAAAAATAGTTTGAAAC
>NZ_BNCD01000109.1 GCF_014656295.1 Streptomyces sulfonofaciens | reverse complement strand
ACGGGCGTTGATTTGCCGTATGAATTTGTGGGGATTGTGCCGGATAATTTGTGGAAACTCAAACGCTTCAATCAAGAGTGGCGCGTTGGGGACACGCTCATTACCGCTATTGGGCAAGGCTCTTTTTTAGCCACGCCCTTGCAGGTTCTCGCCTACACGGGACTCATTGCTACGGGCAAACTGGCAACGCCTCATTTCGCTATCAACAGCAAACAACCGCTCAAAGATCCCCTAAACAGCTTTCAAAAAAAGAAGCTCCAAGCCTTGAGAGTGGGCATGTATGAAGTGTGTAACCATAAAGACGGCACCGCCTATCATTCCACAAGGGGTTCTAAGGTTACTTTAGCGTGCAAAACCGGCACCGCGCAAGTCGTGGAAATCGCTCAAAACATCGTCAATCGCATGAAAGAAAAAGATATGGAATATTTCCATCGATCCCATGCGTGGATTACCGCCTTTTTGCCTTATGAAAAACCCAAATACGCTATCACTATTTTAGTAGAACATGGGGAAGG
>NZ_BNCD01000108.1 GCF_014656295.1 Streptomyces sulfonofaciens | reverse complement strand
GTGGTATTCAATATTGCCATGATGTTCGGCTCGCATAGTAGGAGCGTAGGTATCTTTGTTAATAGCATTATTGCCTTGTCCTTTATTGCGTTTAGCCTTAGAATAAAAATGATTAGGCATAGCCCCTTCTGTTAAGTTTTCCAAATCTTTCAATATTTCATACACAAAAGGGGCATGACTTTTCTTTAATGTTTTAAAATTAAAAGGCTTTTTAAAGTAACTTTCATTAACGCCTACCATAATGACTCGTTCTCTTAATTGCGATACTCCAAAATCGCTTACTTTCAAACATGCAAAATTAACCATATAGCCTAAGTCTTTAAAGCTATCCAAAATCTTTCTAAAAGTGTTTCCATTGTCAATATTTAAAAGACCTTTTACATTTTCAGCAAGAAAAATCTTAGGCTTTAAATCTTTTACACATCTAATCATGCTCTCATAAAGTCGCCCCCTTTCACTTTTTAACCCCTTTCTTTTGCCGGCAAAACTGAAATCTTGACAAGGAAAACCACCCAAA
>NZ_BNCD01000107.1 GCF_014656295.1 Streptomyces sulfonofaciens | reverse complement strand
CCCACATGGCCTCTTCGCCCTGGCTTAACATTAAGCTTGCAAAAGTGTGCCTCGTGGTGTAAAGCTTGCGGTCTTTTAAATTCAAGGTTTTCAATAGTTTTTTAAACATTATTTGAAACTCTTGAGTCCTTTTAGGAATGCTAAGAAAAATCATTTTTTTATTAGCCGGCTCGCTTGCTTTTAGCTCTTTTAGGATTTTCTCCACGGGCTCTAATAGGTCAATTTGTCTAATGCTTGGCTTGTTTTTAGGGGTTGTGATAACTCCTGAAAGGTTTAAAGATTTGTCAATGTTGATTTTTTTGTTTTCAAAATCAATGTCGCTCCAAAAAAGCGCTAATTGTTCGCCTGTCCTTAAGCCGGTAAAAAACGCTACCGCTAAAAACGCCTTTAATCGCAAGCTTGGTGCGTTTTCTATGAGCGACTTAACCTCTTCTAGATTAAAAGGATCGATCGCTTTGGCTTCTTGCGCGTTTTTAAGAGTGATCGCATAATAAGGGCTTTTCTCTAAAAAACTTTC
>NZ_BNCD01000106.1 GCF_014656295.1 Streptomyces sulfonofaciens | reverse complement strand
GATGGCCCTGTTTCTATTATGCGTGAAAATTCAAGGCGCATGAGCGTGGTTCGCAGCAATGTGGTGGGGCGCGATTTGAACTCTTTTGTAGAAGAGGCTAAAAAAGTGATCGCTCAAAACATCAAACTCCCTCTTAGCTACTATATCACTTATGGGGGGCAGTTTGAAAACCAGCAACGGGCCAACAAAAGGCTTTCCACCGTTATCCCTTTAAGCATCTTAGCGATTTTTTTCATTCTTTTTTTCACTTTTAAAAGCATTCCTTTAGCCTTGCTCATTCTTTTGAATATCCCTTTTGCGGTTACCGGAGGCCTTATTGCGTTGTTTGTGGTAGGGGAGTATATTTCCGTGCCAGCGAGCGTGGGCTTTATCGCTCTTTTTGGGATTGCGGTTTTAAACGGCGTGGTGATGATAGGTTATTTTAAAGAGCTTTTAGTGCAAGGAAAAAGTGTAGAAGAATGCGTTTTATTGGGCGCTAAAAGGCGTTTGAGGCCGGTTTTAATGACCGCTTGCATCGCCGGT
>NZ_BNCD01000105.1 GCF_014656295.1 Streptomyces sulfonofaciens | reverse complement strand
CCCTCTAACCCTAGATCTTCTTCTCTGTTAGCGTAAGTTAAATGGCTAAATTCATTCAAAAGCAATTGCTGGTTGATGATTTGATACGCGCCTGCAATATCTGCGCGGGCTTTTTCAATGTGAATGAGCGCGGTTTCTTCGTTTAAAACTTCTCCAAAACTAAACGAGACTATTTCTCCATTAACCCTAATAAGCCCCCCTTTCACATCCAAGCTTTCATAATTTTCTAACACGCTTTGAATGCCCTTATTTTCATTGATTAGCCCTATATCGTCTGTCTGGCTTTCTAAAAACCACTCTTTGGAGGCTTCTAAAACTTCCTTTCTGTTTTGAGAAGAAATTTTTTCATAAACAAAATTCGCGCAATTAGTTAAAAACTGGTTTAAGTGGTTTTTTTTCTTATGGTATTTTTTCCCTTTTAAAGCGATCAATTCTTCAACAGAATAAATATAATCACTTCTGTCTCTGTTGTAAGTGAAATCAAACACCCCTACAAAATTGTCTTTCAAATCGTCTTTTTGCTCTA
>NZ_BNCD01000104.1 GCF_014656295.1 Streptomyces sulfonofaciens | reverse complement strand
AAATGTATGGTATCAGAGTGAACGCTCAAGACACCGTCAAAGACATGGTTTTACAAAATTCCGTGATTAAAACCAGAGTCAATGCCCTCATTCGTAACGCTGAAATCACTGAGACCATCTATAAAGACGGCTTGTGTCAAGTCAGCATGGAGCTTAAATTAGACGGCAGGATTTGGTATCGTATTTTGAGCGGATCGAGAGGATAAACCCTCTTACTCTCAATCATGCGGTATTTTAGAAGTGCTTTTTTATTATTTTTCATGACGCTTTTTTTTATCTCTTGCTCCAAGCACCCTTTTTCTAAGCAAACCCCCAAAACTAGGGAGCAGATCAGACAAGAAGAAGCCCGTAAAAAAAGAGAAGAGACTTTGAACGCCTTGCGCCAATTCAGGCTCATTTATATTAACACGCCGGTTTTTCGCTTTTATGATTACGGCACGATTAAAACCGATAGAGACCATAATATTGAAATAACCCTCTATAAGCTCAGCCAAAGAGTGGGCGATATTTATATGACTAAACGAAACA
>NZ_BNCD01000103.1 GCF_014656295.1 Streptomyces sulfonofaciens | reverse complement strand
TTAGCTTTTATGATACCGGTGAAGATCCCTAAAGATTCTAAAAATGTAGAGCTTTTAGAGCTGGGCAAGCGATACGCAGAAACGAGTTCAGGAGCGCTTTTGACCAAAGAGCAGCAAGAAATCTTGCACTCCATTGAAGAAAAAGCGAGCGCTTTACAAAGCCCCTTAGAAAGATTGGAGCATTTTTTAGCCCCCATTAGCGGGTATTTCATCATGCCCTTGTTTGCGTTTGCAAACGCTGGGGTGAGCGTTGATTCTAGCATCAATTTAGAAGTGGATAAGGTGCTTTTAGGGGTTATTTTAGGGCTTTGTTTGGGCAAGCCTTTAGGGATTTTCCTCATCACTTTTATAAGCGAAAAGCTTAAAATCACCGTGCGCCCTAAAGGCATCAGCTGGTGGCACATTTTAGGGGCTGGGCTTTTAGCGGGGATTGGCTTTACCATGTCTATGTTTATTTCTAATCTGGCTTTCACGATCGAGCATAAGGACGCTATGGAAGTGGCAAAAATTGCGATTTTACTAGGATCTTTGAT
>NZ_BNCD01000102.1 GCF_014656295.1 Streptomyces sulfonofaciens | reverse complement strand
GGCCGACCGTTTCGTGCGGTTGTTGGGGGCGGTGGCGGTTGATGCGTCGCTCAGGGTGGGGGATCTTCCTGTTCTGGGTGAGGTGGAGCGTGGGTTGGTGTTGGGGGGTTGGGGTGGTGGTGTTCGGGCGTTGCCCGGGGTGACGTTGCCGGAGTTGTTTGCGGCGCAGGTGGTGCGTTCGCCGGGTGCGGTGGCGGTGGTTGCGGGGGAGGTGGTGTTGTCGTATGCGGAGCTTGATGTGTGGGTGGGTCGGTTGGCGGGTGTTCTGGTGGGGAGGGGTGCGGGGCCGGAGCGTGTGGTGGGGGTGGCGTTGCCGCGTTCGGTTGAGTTGGTGGTGGCGTTGCTTGCGGTGCTCAGGAGTGGTGCTGCGTATGTGCCGGTTGATGTGTCGTATCCGGTGGGGCGTGTGCGGGGGATGCTTGATGAGGTGGGTGTGGTGTGTGTTTTGGATGATGTGGGGGTGGTGCGGGAGCTGGGTGGTGGGTTGGGGTTCGGGTCCGATTCGGGGGTTGGGTCCGGCTCGGGGGTTGGGTCCGG
>NZ_BNCD01000101.1 GCF_014656295.1 Streptomyces sulfonofaciens | reverse complement strand
ACGCTATCTCCGATGGACATTTTATAGGCGATGCCAACGCTTACCCTTTGTATTATTACGATGATTTAAGGAATCGCCATTATGCGATCAGCGGCTATGCACTCAATTTGTTCAGGAAGCATTATGAAGACAACTCTATCGCTGAAGAAGAGATTTTTTATTACATTTATGTGATTTTGCACCATAAAGGCTATTTGGAAAAATACAAAAATTCCCTCGCCAAAGAAGATCCGCGCATCGCTTTGAGTGAGGATTTTAAAGAACTCTATATGCTTGGTAAAGAATTGGCGAAATTGCACCTTAACTATGAGAGTGGGGAAATGCACGCAAGCGTTGAATACAAAACGCTAATGAACGCCGAAGAAGAGGGTTATTATGATGTGGAAACCATGAAAAAAATAGGGGATCGCATCAACTATAACAACAACATCGCTATCACTAAGATCCCCAAAAAAGCCTTTGAATATATGGTGAATGGCAAAAGCGCGATTGACTGGGTGATTGAGCGCTATAAAAAGACTACGGATAAAGACAGCTTGATTGAAAACAAC
>NZ_BNCD01000100.1 GCF_014656295.1 Streptomyces sulfonofaciens | reverse complement strand
TCGGGTGTGGGGTCTGGGTTGGTTTTTGGTTCGGGTGGGACGGTTTTGGTTACGGGTGGGTCTGGTGTGTTGGGTGGGTTGGTTGTTCGGCATTTGGTGGAGCGGTATGGGGTTTGTGATGTGGTGTTGGTGAGTCGTTCGGGTGGGGTGCCGGTGGGGTTGGAGGGTGTGGTGGGGGGTGGTGTGCGGTTGCGGGGTGTGGCGTGTGATGTGGGGGATCGTGAGGCGTTGGCTGGTGTGGTGGGGGAGATTGGTGGGGAGTTGCGGGGGGTGGTGCATGCGGCGGGTGTTTTGGATGATGCTGTTTTGGAGAATCTTTCGGCTGAGCGTGTGGTGGGGGTGTTGCGGCCGAAGGCGGATGCGGCGTGGTATTTGCATGAGTTGACGCGTGATGTGCCGTTGAAGGCGTTTGTTTTGTTCTCGTCGGTTGCTGGTGTGGTGGGTACGGCGGGGCAGGCGAATTATGCGGCGGCGAATGCTTTTCTGGATGAGTTGGCGAGGTATCGTCGTGGGTTGGGTTTGCCTGCGCATTCTCTTGCTTGGGGGTTGTGGGG
>NZ_BNCD01000099.1 GCF_014656295.1 Streptomyces sulfonofaciens | reverse complement strand
TATTAAAGGGTCAAGTTTGCGGTAATTATGGTGTGGTTCTAATTCTTTATCAGTAATATCCAAAAACTCTATGCTAGAAAAAGCGCTAAAAGGAGCGATCGTTTCTTCTAATTTGGCTATATTCTCTGGGCTTAAACCTTCCACCAAACAATGGATTTTATAAAAGAGCTTTACTCTCTCTCTCGTTTGGCGTTTGCTAGCATGGAAAATAAGCTCACGCCAGCAGGGATACAATAATTGTTATCAAAAGCCACAACAATAGGGACAATTTCTTGCATGCACAATCCTTAAATCTTTAAATTGAACCCGCTTTTTGTAAAAAAGGGGGGTTTGTGATTGTGTCTGATTGTATCGTTTTTTTTTCTACAATGAGAGCGAGGAGCGAGCAACTTGCGAGTTGGTTTTATGGCATAATATCAGACTTCAATAAAAAGGTGTTTGATAAAAGGGTGCTTAATCAAAAAGTTTGGCTAGGGTTTTTAGCTTTGAATGGGGTTTTCCTCAACGCTTTTGAGTATCAAATCAGCGCGAGAGTGGGATCATTTTCGCGCATCGCTTTCAACCAA
>NZ_BNCD01000098.1 GCF_014656295.1 Streptomyces sulfonofaciens | reverse complement strand
CTTAGGGGCATCGCCTTTAATGAGTGATGCCATTGCTGAAATGCAAGATTTGGCAAAAATTTCTGACGCACTCGCTATCAATATCGGCACTCTCAATGAACGCACCATTTTATGCGCTAAAGAGGCTATCAAACATTATAAGGCTTTGAATAAACCCATTGTGTTAGATCCTGTGGGGTGCTCAGCGAGCGCTTTACGCCATGATACCAGTTTAGAGCTTTTGAAAAGTGGTGGGATTAGTGCTCTTAGGGGTAATGCTGCAGAATTAGGCTCTTTAGTGGGTATTTCGTGCAAAAGTAAGGGGCTAGACTCTCATCAAGCCACCACGCCTATAGAAATAGCCAAACGAGCGGCTCAAAAATATTCTGTGATAGCGGTAATGACGGGTAAAACAGATTATGTGAGCGATGGGAAAAAGGTTTTTAGTATTACTGGGGGGAGCGAGTATTTAGCGCTCATTACTGGGGCTGGGTGTTTGCACACAGCAGCGTGCGCGAGCTTTTTAAGTTTGAAAAAAGACCCCTTAGATTCTATGGCGCAACTTTGCGCGCTCTATAAACAAGCCG
>NZ_BNCD01000097.1 GCF_014656295.1 Streptomyces sulfonofaciens | reverse complement strand
ACTGAGCTTTATGGGCAGGATTTTGAAAAACGCTACTTAGAGTATGAAAAAGATCCTAAAATCATTAAAGAATACATTAACGCTAAAGATTTATGGAAAAAAATCTTAATGAATTATTTTGAAGCCGGCCTGCCTTTCTTAGCCTTTAAAGATAACGCCAATCGGTGCAATCCAAACGCTCATGCAGGCATTATTCGATCCAGCAATCTGTGCACGGAGATTTTTCAAAATACCGCGCCTAACCACTACTGCATGCAAATAGAATACACCGATGGTGCTATAGAGTTTTTTGAAGAAAAGCAGTTGGTAACGACAGATAATCATATCACTAAATGCGCCAACAAGCTCACTAGCACCGATATTCTTAAGGGCAAGCAAATCTATATCGCTACTAAAGTCGCTAAAGACGGGCAAACGGCGGTGTGTAATCTGGCGAGCATTAATTTAAGCAAGATCAACACTGAAGAAGACATTAAAAGGGTTGTGCCGATCATGGTTAGGCTTTTAGACAATGTGATTGATTTGAATTTCTACCCCAACCGCAAAGTCAAAGCCACCAATTTGCAAA
>NZ_BNCD01000096.1 GCF_014656295.1 Streptomyces sulfonofaciens | reverse complement strand
AACACTCACCGCCGGACCCTCAAAACCAAAAACATAAGACACCCGACCAGAAACAACACTCCCCGAACGACCCGTCATAAGGTAACCATCCGTGTTCCCGCCGGCCGTTCCAGCGGGCCCGGCGTCACCCAAGCCGACGCCTGTTCCGTAGTCACCGTTCATCACACCAACGAAGACACCGGTACGGCTGCCCCGCAGACTGTGAGGGTCGATACGGGCGTGTTCCAACGCCTCCCAAGCCCCTTCCAGCAGCAGCCGCTGTTGCGGATCCATCGCCAACGCCTCACGGGGACTGATCCCGAAGAACTCGGGATCAAAACCGGCGGCCTCGTGCAGGAAGCCGCCCTCCCGGGTATACGACGTACCTGCGTGGTCGGGATCGGGGTGGAACAGGCGGTCGAGATCCCAGCCCCGGTCAGTCGGAAAGCCGGTGATGGCGTCGCCGCCCTCGGCCACCAACCGCCACAAGTCCTCCGGACCAGCCACACCCCCCGGAAAGCGACACGCCATCCCCACAATCGCCAACGGCTCATCCACCGCCACACCACCCGACACCACCGGCTTCGTACGGTCCGC
>NZ_BNCD01000095.1 GCF_014656295.1 Streptomyces sulfonofaciens | reverse complement strand
AGAGTTTATAAGCGATTTTCAAGCGGTTCCTCTCTAATCTAAACACGCTTTGCATGTCCAAATCATTCACCGAAAAACCAGAAAGCTTGTTTTCTAAATGCTTTTCTTGGTGGCTTAAAAGCTCTTCTAAATAGATCAATTGCTCGCTATTGAAAGGTTTTTCTTTCATGCAAGATTCAACCTGTTTTCATATAACTTTTCATGCAACATGCAAGGGCTTTTTTTCATTTCATGCACCTTACTGGTGCAACCAAACAATACTAGTCCCATAATGACAAAAAAAATTCTCATTAAATTCCTATTTATTTAAATTTCATTTTTTGTATTTATTGTATCCTTTTTAACCTTTTTTTGCTTGAAATTTGGGATTTTTACATCTAATTGAGTGGTTTCTACCTTGAATGTGGGGGAATGCGTTTCTTTTTCTTTAGTGGCGCTTTCTCTTGTAGAAGTAGAAATAGGAGAAGAAGCGGGTGGGGTCGTGATATATTGTAAGGAATTAAGGGCGTTTTGGCTGAGGTTAGTGCTCAAATTGGTGGCGAGCTTGTAAGTTTCTTTAAGGCTGTTTTGCACCCTAAAT
>NZ_BNCD01000094.1 GCF_014656295.1 Streptomyces sulfonofaciens | reverse complement strand
GATTGAAAACAGATTATCCCCCATAGAGTGAAGCCCCGCCGGATTGACAAAATTAGCCAAAGTGATCTGCCCGATCACATTAGAGGTCGTTTGCAAGCCTTGAGTCACACTCACCGTGCCATCCACACCGATATTCACTTGCGTGGTGTCTTCAGGTAAAGTGATTTGAGGGATCAAAAGATAGCCTTCGCTCGTTACAAGATTGCCCTGTTCGTCTAGCTTAAAATTCCCGCTTCTTGTATAAGCGGTGGTGCCATCAGGCAACTGGACTTGAAAAAAGCCTTTACCCGTAATGGCGACATCTAAATTATTTTCCGTTTCTTTAGGGCTGCCTTGCGAAAACATTTTAGTGATCGCGCTAGGGCGCACGCCTAAGCCCACTTCCATGCCATCAGGCGATAAAGTCGTGTTGCTTGTGTTGGTTCCAGCGTATTGCATCGCTTGGTAAAACAAGTCGTTAAAATCCGCACGAGATTTTTTAAACCCGGTGGTATTGACATTGGCGATATTGTTTGAAAGGCTGTCAATGCCAAACTGGTGGGTCTTGATCCCGCTATAAGCGTTTAATAAGGTGTCGTTCATGCT
>NZ_BNCD01000093.1 GCF_014656295.1 Streptomyces sulfonofaciens | reverse complement strand
AAAAAAGAAAGGTTTTTAGAATTTATCCATGATTTTTTGATTTTTGATAAGGGGCAAAAGAAATGTGCCAGATTCCATCAGTATTTTGCGGTTAAAAAAACGCAAGAATTTACCCACAAAAAAGAAGGGGGGATTATTTGGCACACGCAAGGCAGCGGTAAGAGTCTTACTATGGTGTGGCTTACTAAATGGCTAAGAAGCAATATCAAACAAGCAAGGATTTTAATCGTTACAGACAGGAGGGAATTGGACGCTCAAATTCAAGGCGTGTTTCTGGGAATAGGCGAGGCTATTTATCGCGCCGACAGCAAGAAGGATTTATTGAGCGTGCTGTTTGAAAATAAGGAATTTTTGGTCGGATCGCTTGTGCATAAATTTGATGACAACGACTTAGAAGATTTAAAAAAGCAACCTGTTTTAAAAGAATGGATTGTTTTAGTGGATGAATGCCACAGAACCCAAGGCGGTAAATTACACAACGCCATGAAAAGCCTGCTCCCTAATGCGATTTTTATCGCCTTTAGCGGCACGCCTTTGTTGAAACAAGATAAAAAGACAAGCCAGGAAGTGTTTGGGGATTATATCCATTGCTATAAATTTAATGAAG
>NZ_BNCD01000092.1 GCF_014656295.1 Streptomyces sulfonofaciens | reverse complement strand
CCTCCTTCGGCATCAGCGGCACCAACGCCCACATCATCCTCGAAGCACCACCCCAACCCACAACGGACGACGAGGACACGGACGGAACCGGGCCCGGGCGGCAGACGACGGCGAACGGTGCGGGAACGGCGGGCGACGGTGCCTCCGCGGCGGGTTCACGGCTTCCGGTGGCACCGTGGGTGCTGTCTGCCAAGTCCGAGCAGGCGCTGCGCGCGCAGGCCGCCCGGCTGCGGGACCACGTGACCGCCCGGCCCGAGCTGGGCGTCGCGGACATCGCGAACGCCCTGGCCACCACGCGCGCCCACTTCGCGCACCGCGCCGCGATCAGCACGGCGGACGGCACACGGGACGGGCTCCTCACGGCCCTTGACGCACTCGCCGAGGGCCGACCGAGCCGCTCCGTCGTGCGGGGCACGGCCCCGGAGGACGGCAAGGTGGCGTTTCTGCTGTCGGGGCAGGGCAGCCAGCGGCCGGGTATGGGCCGCGAGTTGTACGAGACGTTCCCCGTGTTCGCCGCCGCGCTCGACGACGTCTGCCACCTGCTCGACGCCCAGCTCGGACGGTCACTCAAAGACATCATGTTCGCCCCGGACGGCACACCCGAGGC
>NZ_BNCD01000091.1 GCF_014656295.1 Streptomyces sulfonofaciens | reverse complement strand
TTGACGGCCTGCTGACCTGTGGACAGCGTCTCCCACCTGCCGCGGTAGGGAACACGGACCGTGCCTCCGGCTCCTTGGTACCCCTTGTCGGCCCAGCAGACGATGCCGGCCCCTGCGAGAGCGTCGATGACACCGTGCTCGCGGGCCGCACGGACGTCATGGACGGCCCCGGCCAGAGCGGGGGACGCCCACAGCAGCCGGCCGAACGGATCAGCTACAACCTGCACGTTCACCCCGTGCTTCTTGTGTTCGCCCGAGTAGAACGGTCGGTCGGCGGCGACACGGTCGATTGGTAGCAGCGTCCCGTCCAGCAGGACGAACGCCTTCGTTGACGCCGCCCGGACCGCATCGGCGTGGGCCGGGGCGAGGGCGGCCAGGACGTCGACGGCCTTGGTGATGTAGCGGTAGGCGGTGGTGGTGCCGATCCCGAACCCGGCCGCGAGATGGGCGTACGGATGGCCGTTGCGGAGATGAGCGAGTGCGAGCAGGGCCTGACGCCCCGCACTCAGGCGCCGCCATCGGGTGCCGAGACGCCGACGGTGTTCCCGCAGACGAGCGGCGAGGAAGCGCAGGGCAGAGCTGGACACGTCCAGCCCCGACGGGTAGACAGGCAT
>NZ_BNCD01000090.1 GCF_014656295.1 Streptomyces sulfonofaciens | reverse complement strand
AAAACCCTTCAATAGATTGCGGCAAATAAGAATAAGCGCCATAATTTTTACTGATAGCCCCTCCCACTAAAGGCAAAACCTTATTCGTGTAAAACCCTGAGATTTTATCCAGCCATGTGGGGTTGTCCTTTTTTAAAAATTCTAAAATCACTAAAACGCCCCTAGGCTTTAACACCCTAAAAAACTCTTTTAAGGCCTCTTGTCTTTCCACGATATTACGCAAGCCATACGCAATGGAGAGAATATCCACGCTGTTATTTTCAACGCCTTTTAAATCTTTGGCTTGAGCCTGAATGAAAGAAGCTTTGTTTTCAAGCTTTTCAAATTTTTTAACGGCTAATTCAAGCATGTTATTAGAAGGGTCAATCCCCAAACATTCCTCAAACTCTATAGCGCAATTTAAAGCGCTTTTTTGCCAAGCAACAAGCATGTCCCCCGTTCCGCATGCCACATCCACAAGCCTTAAGGCTTTCTTGTTTTCCAAAAACAAAAACGCATGCTCGCAAGCCCTTTCTCGCCATTTAACATCTAAGCCAAAACTCATCAAGCGGTTGGCTTGATCATAAGAGCTGGCTATATCATCAAACAAGTTGATGATTTTTTCTTGCTTGAGATGCTTTTCTTTTTTCATGACTTT
>NZ_BNCD01000089.1 GCF_014656295.1 Streptomyces sulfonofaciens | reverse complement strand
ACCAGACCCAATACACCCAGACCGCCCTCTTCGCCTTCCAAGTCGCACTCTTCCGACTCCTGGAACACTGGGGCATCACACCCGACGCACTCATCGGCCACTCCATCGGCGAACTCACCGCAGCCCACCTCGCCGGAGTCCTCACCCTCCAAGACGCCTGCACCCTCGTCACCACCCGCGGCCAACTCATGCAAGCCGCACCCACAGGCGGAACCATGCTCGCCATCCAAGCCACCGAAGACGAGATCCGCGCCACCCTCCCCGAGGATGGCGACCAGGTCACCATCGCCGCCATCAACGGACCCACCTCCCTCGTCATCGCCGGAGACCAAGACGCCGTACTCACCCTCGGCGAACACTGGAAAACCAAGGGCCGCAAAACCAACCCCCTCACCGTCAGCCACGCCTTCCACTCCCCCCACATGAACAGCGCACTGCACGACTTCCACAACATCGCCCAAACGCTCACCTACCACCCGCCCCGCATCCCCGTCATCTCCAACCTCACCGGCACCACCGCCACCACCCACCAACTCACCTCACCCCAGTACTGGACCGACCACATCCGCCAACCCGTCCACTTCCACCAAGGCATCACCACCCTCCACCACCAACACCACACCACCACCTACCTCGAACTCGCCCCCCACCCCG
>NZ_BNCD01000088.1 GCF_014656295.1 Streptomyces sulfonofaciens | reverse complement strand
CAAATCTTTGCCATTTCGCACCAAGTCCATATCCCAGCGCTCGCTAAAAACCATATTTTAGTCTTCAAAGAAAACCACAAAAGCCTTGCAAAAACTCTCAATAACGAAGAAAGGGTTTTAGAAATCGCGCGCATGATAGGGGGGAGCGAGAATATAGAGAGCGCGATCTCTTTCGCTAAGGAAAAATTAAAGGCGCAAGAATGAAATTTTTTCTTTTAAAGAAATTCAGCGAATTTTTAAACGCTCAAACGCATTTTAATCTCAAACGCTTGAGTGCATCTGGTTTTTTATTGGAAACTTTTTCTAAAGAAAAACACGCCTTTGTTTTAGATTTGAACACGCCTTATATCGGTTTGTCAAAAAAACCAATAGAGGGCGTTTTAAAAAACACCCTAGCGTTAGATTTTTGTTTGAATAAATTCACTAAAAACGCCAAAATCTTACAAGCAAACATCATTGATAACGATCGGATTTTAGAAATCACAGGCGCTAAAGATTTGGCTTATAAGAGTGAAAATTTTATTTTGCGTTTAGAAATGATCCCTAAAAAAGCCAATCTCATGATTTTAGATAAAGAAAAATGCGTGATAGAGGCCTTTCGTTTTAATGACAGGGTCGCTAAAAACGATATTTTAGGGGCATTGCCTCCTAATGCATACGAGCATC
>NZ_BNCD01000087.1 GCF_014656295.1 Streptomyces sulfonofaciens | reverse complement strand
CCGTCAAACCCCCCCGCCCCACATACCCACGAGCCAACTGAACACCCGCCAGATACAACTCCCCCACCACACCAGGCACAACCGGACGCAAACCACCATCCAGGACATACACCCGCGTGTTCCAGACCGGGCGGCCGATCGGCACCGTGCCCGGGCCGCTCTCGCGGGTCGGGTCGAGGGCCCAGGAGGTGACGTCGACGGACGCCTCCGTGGGTCCGTACAGGTTGTGCAGCTTCGGGCCCAGGACGTCCCGGGCGTGCGCGGCCAGCGCGGATGGGAGCGCCTCGCCGCTGCACAGGACCCGCCGCAGGCCCTCGCCGGCGGCGGCCGCGTCCGGCGCGGCCAGGAAGGCCCGCAGCATGGACGGCACGAAGTGGACGGTGGTGACGCCCCGGGCGCGGATCAGGTCGGCCAGGTAGGCCGGGTCCCGGTGCCCCTCGGGGTCGGCGACCACGACGCGGGCGCCCGTGATCAGCGGCCAGAAGAACTCCCAGACGGACACGTCGAACCCGTACGGCGTCTTCTGCAGGACGGCGTCGGAGGCGTCGAGCCCGTACTCGGACTGCATCCACAGCAGCCGGTTGACGATGCCCGCGTGGGTCACGACCACGCCCTTGGGCGCCCCCGTGGACCCGGACGTGTACATCACATACGCGGGATGCTCCGGCCT
>NZ_BNCD01000086.1 GCF_014656295.1 Streptomyces sulfonofaciens | reverse complement strand
CTAAGGGCTGTCCCGTAACTGCTGGTCACAGGTGGGATGATCTTGTCGTGTCTGGTGTGATCACGGCGTCGGAGCCATCCTGGATAGCCCCGTTCACCGGGCTGAGCCCGCGGCAGTTCGGCAAGCTCATCACCGCACTGCGGCGTGAGGGTGCGGATCCGGTGCGTAAGGGCCGGCCCTGGGGCCTGCCGCTGGAGGACCGGGTCCTGCTGGTCGCTGCGTACTGGCGCACGAACCTCACCCTGCGCCAACTGGCTCCGCTGTTCGGGGTGTCGAAGTCGGCGGCCGACCGCATCATCGACCACCTCGGCCCGTCGCTCACGCTCCAGCAGCGCAAGCGGTTCCGCAAGGACACCGTGCTGATCGTGGACGGCACCCTCGTGCCCACCCGCGACCACCAAGTTGCCGAGCAGTCCAAGAACTACCGCTACTCCACCAACCACCAGGTCGTCATCGACGCCGACACCCGGCTCGTCGTCGCCATCGGCCGGCCGGTCGCCGGCAACCGCAACGACTGCAAGGCATGGGAGCTCTCGGGCGCGAAAGACGCCGTCGGCCACACCACAGTGATCGCCGACGGCGGCTACCGCGGCACCGGCCTGGTCATCCCGCACCGCCACGACCCCGGGCAGAGCGAACTGCCAGCCTGGAAAGAAGAGCACAACCGCTCACACCGCAAGGTCCGCGCCCGCGTCGAGCACACCTTCGCCCGCCTGAAGACCTGGAA
>NZ_BNCD01000085.1 GCF_014656295.1 Streptomyces sulfonofaciens | reverse complement strand
CGCTGTAGGTGTAGAACGAGCTCCGGTTCGGGAACATCTGGTTGAACTGCGACTCACTGACGACGAACCCGGACGGGGTGCTGCCGCCGCCGCTGCTCCCGGGCGCGTTCCACTTCTGGTTCGCCCCTCCCGTGCAGGTCCAGATCTGCAGACGGGTGCCGTTGGCGCTGGTGTTGTCACGTACGTCCAGGCACTTGTTCGCGGCCGGGTTGACGATGTCGTGGGCGGCGGTGACCACCCACTGCTGGTTGGCGCTGCCCGAGCAGTCCCAGAGCTGGACCGACGCCCCGTCGGCCGTGCTGCGGTCCACGACGTCCAGGCACTTGCCGAGCGCCCGCAGGGTCCCGTCACCCGAGTTGGACCAGCGCTGGGCAGTGGTCCCGTTGCAGTCGTAGAGCTGCACGGCCGTGCCGTTGGCGCTGTTGGCCCCCGCCACGTCGATGCACTTGCCGGCAAGTCCGGTGATCTGGCCGTCGGCGGCCTGGGCGGGCACCGCGGTGAACAGCGCGGCGACGAGTGCCGCGAGAGCGGCGAACATCGTGAGGCGGCCGAGGGCCATGCGTCTGAGGAAGATCCGTCTGAGGGAAGGGATGGACATCGCGGGCTTCACTCCTTGGCGTGTCGTGAGGGAGGGCAGGGCTCGTCGCGTCGTGCGGCCGGGGATGGGGGGGTGCCTCTATGTCTTTCGTCAAGGTGTTCGGGTTCGGTTTGGGGTGGTTTGACTTGTGGGTGTCATGCGGC
>NZ_BNCD01000084.1 GCF_014656295.1 Streptomyces sulfonofaciens | reverse complement strand
TCACGGAGTTGGACGTGGATGCGGTGCTGGTGCGTGGGCCCGCGGTGGTGTTGGTGGACGAGTTGGCGCATTCGAATGTGCCGGGGTGTCGTCATGCGAAGCGTTGGCAGGATGTGGAGGAGTTGCTGGCGGCGGGGATCGATGTGGTGTCGACGGTCAATATCCAGCATCTGGAGTCGCTGGGTGATGTGGTGGAGTCGATCACGGGGGTGCGGCAGCGGGAGACGGTGCCGGACGAGGTGGTGCGGCGGGCGGATCAGATCGAGTTGGTGGATATGGATCCGCAGGCGTTGCGGCGGCGTTTGGCGCACGGGAACGTGTACCGGTCGGAGAAGGTGGATGCGGCGTTGTCGCATTACTTCCGGGTGGGGAATCTGACGGCGTTGCGGGAGTTGGCGCTGTTGTGGGTGGCGGATCGCGTCGATGAGTATCTGCAGCGGTATCGGGGTGAGCATGACATCCGTTCGACGTGGCAGGCGCGTGAGCGGATCGTGGTGGGGCTGACCGGGGGGCCTGAGGGGCGTACGTTGATCCGGCGTGCGGCGCGGTTGGCGGAGAAGGGTGCGGGTGGGGAGGTGCTGGCCGTGTACGTCTCCCGCAGTGACGGGTTGACGGCGGCCTCGCCGAAGGAGTTGGCGGTGCAGCGCACGCTGGTGGAGGACCTGGGCGGTACGTTCCACCATGTCATCGGCGACGACGTGCCCGAAGCGCTCCTCGCCTTCGCCCGCGGCCACAACGCCACCCAGATAGTGCTGGGC
>NZ_BNCD01000083.1 GCF_014656295.1 Streptomyces sulfonofaciens | reverse complement strand
GCGGGACCGTTCGGACCGGGGTCTCGGCGAGGCGTGGGAGGCCGGGAGCCCCGGGCCGATGAGGGGCCGGTGCGCCGCGAAGGGTGTGCGCGGATCGGATCGCCCGTACCCGCGCACACCGCTGGTGTGCTGCCGGGGCTCAGCAGTACAGGTTGGTACCGGGGCTGACCCCGAGGATGGCGGTGAACTGCTGGTACGCGGTCACCCGGCTCTGCACCTGTGCGGGGTTCCTGCCGTCGCATTCCAGGGAGCCGTTGATGCTGCGGATGGTCTGGCCGAAGCCCGCCTGGTTGACCATGGCGTTGTGCGGGGTCATGGTGCCGGGGCCGGACTGGGTGTTCCAGTACCACAGGCCGGTCTTCCAGGCCACGGCCGCGTCGCGCTCGACGAGGTAGGGGTTGTTGAGCAGGTCGATCCCGAGTGCGTCGCCCGCGGCCTTGTAGTTGAAGTTCCAACTGAGCTGGATGGGGCCGCGCCCGTAGTAGGCGGCCTGGCCCGCGGGGCAGCCGTAGGGCTGGGAGGTGTCGCAGTAGTGCGGGTAGTTGGCGGTGTTCTGCTCGACCACGTAGACCAGGCCGCCGGTCTCGTGGCTGACGTTGGCGAGGAAGGCCGCGGCCTCCTGCTTCTTGACGGTGTCGCTGCCGGTGTTCGCGAAACCGGGGTAGGCCGAGAGCGCGGCGGTCAGGCCGCTGTAGGTGTAGAACGAGCTCCGGTTCGGGAACATCTGGTTGAACTGCGACTCACTGACGACGAACCCGGACGGG
>NZ_BNCD01000082.1 GCF_014656295.1 Streptomyces sulfonofaciens | reverse complement strand
GGGGTGTCCTCGGCGGCGAGTGCGCCGTCCATGGCCTCGGTGAAGCCGCGGGCCACGGCGAGGCCGAGGCCGACGCCGGTGCCCCTGGGGGCGTCGCCGTGGCGTTGGAAGGGGGCGAAGATGCGTTCCTTGGCGTCGTCGGGGACGCCGGGGCCGCGGTCGACGACGCGTAGTTCGACGCGGTCGGCGAGGGCGCTCGCGGAGACGTGCACCCGCTCGCCCGGCGGGCTGTACTTGACGGCGTTCTCCACGATGTTGGCCACCACGCGCTCCAGCAGGCCGCGGTCCACGGCGACCATCGGCAGGATCTCCGGGATGTCCAGCACGACGCTGCCGGGCGGCACCCCGCCCAGGGCGACGGGGACCACCTCGTCGAGGTCGGTCTCCCGGATCAGCGGGGTGACGGTGCCGGTCTGGAGCCGGGACATGTCCAGCAGGTTGCCGACCAGGTGGTCGAGCCGGTCCGCGCCGTCCTCGATCCCGGCGAGCAGTTCGGCGCGGTCGGTCGGCGACCACTCGACGTCCTCGAAGCGCAGCGAGGAGACCGACGCCTTGATCCCGGCGAGCGGGGTGCGCAGGTCGTGGCTGACGGCGGCGAGCAGGGCGGTGCGGATCCGGTTGCCCTCGGCGAGGGCGCGGGCCCGGTCCGCCTCCGTCTTCAGGCGCTGGCGGTCCAGGACGACGGCGGCCTGGGCGGCGAAGGCGGCCAGCACCCTGCGGTCCTCGGCGGGCAGCACCCGGCCGGACAGCGCCAGCGCCATGTGGTCGCCGACGGGCATGTCCACGTC
>NZ_BNCD01000081.1 GCF_014656295.1 Streptomyces sulfonofaciens | reverse complement strand
CCGTCAAACCCCCCCGCCCCACATACCCACGAGCCAACTGAACACCCGCCAGATACAACTCCCCCACCACACCAGGCGCAACCGGACGCAAACCCCCATCCAAGACATACGCCTGCATGTTGCGCACCGGGCGCCCGATGGGCACCGGGCGGGCGGCCGCGGCGGCGTTCCCGCCGGTGGTCTGGTGGCTCCCGCAGGTCCAGGTCGTGGCGTGGATGGTGGCTTCCGTCGGGCCGTACAGGTGGTTCTGGGTCGCGCCGAGGAGGCGCGCGGTGCGCTCGCGCAGCTCCGCGGGCAGCGGCTCGCCGCCGGTCTGTACGCGCCGCAGGCTCGTGCACAGGGCGGCGGCGGGCTCGTCGAGGAAGGCCCGCAGCATGGACGGCACGAAGTGGACGGTGGTGACGCCCCGGGCGCGGATCAGGTCTGCCAGGTAGGCCGGGTCCCGGTGCCCCTCGGGGTCGGCGACCACGACGCGGGCGCCCGTGGTCAGCGGCCAGAACAGCTCCCACACGGAGGCGTCGAAGGCGGCGGGGGCCTTGTGCAGGCAGATGTCGGTGGGTTCGAGACCGAACTCCTCCTGGAGGCCCAGGAGCCGGTTGACGACCGCGGCGTGGGTCACGACCACGCCCTTGGGCGCCCCCGTGGACCCGGACGTGTACATCACATACGCGGGATGCTCCGGCCTCAACCCGGCAACACACCCACCACCCACCAACCCCGACCCCGAGCCGGACCCAACCCCCGAGCCGGACCCAACCCCCGAATCGGACCCGAACCCCAACCCACCACCCAGCTCCCGCACCAC
>NZ_BNCD01000080.1 GCF_014656295.1 Streptomyces sulfonofaciens | reverse complement strand
CCCAAGATGCCGCAGAACGAGGCCGTCTACACCAAGTCCGGCGACTTCGTGGTCTTCAACCAGCTCGCCGTCAAGATCGAGATGGACACGGTCAGCAACGAGGACTACTACGGCTGGCTGGACGACATGAAGGCGACGATCGGCGACCGCGTCAAGGGCGCCGAGATCGCCGAGAAGGACCAGGCCAGGACCACCCCGCCGCTGAACACGGCGATCTACTACGACACCGAGGACTTCCGCATCCTGAGCACCGGCGCGCTGCTGCGGACCTCCTGCAACAAGATCACGCACGCCTTCTGCGCCTTCAAGGCCGCCCAGGACGAGAACAACGTGCGCCGCGACCACCGCTACGTCTTCGACGGCGAGGAGAAGGCCACCATCCAGGCCGCCCCCGACTCGCCCGAGGCCGTCGCCATCGTCAAGCGGCTGATGGCCAGGGACGACATCGAGCACCCCGGGCTGCACCTGGAGGAGGAGTACGGCATCCCCCGCACCGAGCTGATCCCGACCCTGCGCCTGGACGACTACCGCTACACCTTCTTCGTCTGGCTGGACAAGCGCGACGCACTGCGGTGCAGCATCGACCGCGCGTTCGTCAGCAACCTCCGGCTGCCCGAGGCGGAGCGCGAGCGCAAGCCCGTCAGCGAGGTCGAGCTGGCCATCTACCCGCGCATCGAGCAGGAGATCGCCAACGACCCCCGCGTCGTCGAACTGATCAAGGTCCTCTCTGACGACCTGTGCGCCCGCTTCGACACACGCATCACCTCGGACATCAAGTACCAGCGCTCCGCCACCGCCCTGGGCATGGGAGGCCGCTGACCGCA
>NZ_BNCD01000079.1 GCF_014656295.1 Streptomyces sulfonofaciens | reverse complement strand
AAAGAAGAGCACAACCGCTCACACCGCAAGGTCCGCGCCCGCGTCGAGCACACCTTCGCCCGCCTGAAGACCTGGAAAATCCTCCGCGACTGCCGTCCCAAAGGCGACGGCGTCCACCACGCCATGCTCGGCATCGCCCGCCTGCACAACCTCACACTGGCCGGGTGACGCAGAAACCACCAGGCCACCAGGCACGTCAAAGACCATTTACGGGACAGCCCTTAGGTGGAGATCTGGTTCTGACCGGTCATCGCCGTACGATATTCGACTCAGGCGTAGTGAGATGGAATTTAGTCCGCCGGAAAAACTCTAGCTGCCGGAGTCGCGGAACGATGTACGGCAGAACCAACCGTGCCCCGTTGCCGGGGTGGGGGCCTCTGCCTCGCCGAGGCAGGTTGGTCTCCTGTGCGGGCTCAGCCTGATGGTACGGGGCACCGTCCTTGCCTGACGACCAGGAGGTGGAGCCGACCGCCGACGACGTCGCCGTGGCCCGGCGCTCTGCCCGGAGCCGCTTCCTTTGGCCTCGGCGATTTCCTGTCCATCTTCTGTCATGGCGCCTGGCCTGGGCAGATGGATTGCGGGCATATACCTCAACGCGAGCGTGGACGGGGATGCCTCAGTGAAACCAGCACGCCTTTCCAGAACCGGACGAGGGGACCGATCCATGGTCACTACCGGCCGTTATCAACGCCCAGGGGGGCGCGTGGGCATGTTCCTCGATCACCGATCCACTGTTCGGGTATCCGGTGCAGCACCCTCTCCATGTGTCCGAACCGGCGGGTGGCCTTTTCCATGTCGGCGAGCAGATGCAGATGCAGCATCCGGATGAGTACGAACCCGGACCGGCGG
>NZ_BNCD01000078.1 GCF_014656295.1 Streptomyces sulfonofaciens | reverse complement strand
ACCCTGCGGTCCTCGGCGGGCAGCACCCGGCCGGACAGCGCCAGCGCCATGTGGTCGCCGACGGGCATGTCCACGTCCGCGTCCTCGGGACGTGCCACCTCTCCCGTGCCGACCGCGGCCACCGTCGACCACGCCTCCGTCTCCCCGGCCCGTTCCAGCAGGGCCACGCGGTCCATCGCGAACGTCTCGCGCAGCCGTCCGAGCAGCGCGTGCAGCGAGTCGTCCCCGCGCAGCACGCTGCCGGCCAGGAAGGACAGCACCTCGGCCTCGGCGCGCAGCCGGGCCGCCTGGTGCGTGCGCCGTGCCGCCAGGTCGACCACGGAGGCCACGGACACCGCCACGCCGACGAAGATCGCGATGGCCACGATGTTCTTCGGGTCGGCCACCGTCAGCCGGTGCAGCGGGGGAGTGAAGTAGTAGTTCAGCAGCAGCGAGCCGAAGGCCGCGGAGGCCAGCGCGGGCGCCAGCCCGCCGAGCAGGGCGGCCGCCACCGTGCAGGTCAGGAAGAGCAGCATGTCGTTGGTCAGCCCGAGCCCCGGGACGGCGTCGCGCAGCAGCAGGGTGAGCAGCACGGGCCCCGCCACACCGGTCAGCCATCCCCAGACGAGGCGCGGGCGGCCGAGCCGTGCGCCGTGCGGCACCGGAAGGCCCCGCCCCTTGGCCACCGCGTCGTGCGTGACCATGTGCACGTCCAGATCCGGGCCGCACTCACGGGCGACGGTGGCGCTCACCCCGGGGCCGAGCAGGTACTGCCAGGTCCTGCGCCTGCTGACGCCCAGCACTATCTGGGTGGCGTTGTGGCCGCGGGCGAAGGCGAGGAGCGCTTCGGGCACGTCGTCGCCGATGACAT
>NZ_BNCD01000077.1 GCF_014656295.1 Streptomyces sulfonofaciens | reverse complement strand
ATGTCATCGGCGACGACGTGCCCGAAGCGCTCCTCGCCTTCGCCCGCGGCCACAACGCCACCCAGATAGTGCTGGGCTCCTCCCGCCGCAAGACCTGGCAGTACGTCTTCGGGCCCGGGGTGGGCGCCACCGTGGCCCGTGAGTCGGGCCCCGACCTGGACGTGCACATCGTGACCCACGAGGAGGTCGCCAAGGGCCGCGGACTGCCCGTCGCACGCGGTGCCCGCCTCGGTCGCACCCGGACCGTCAGCGGCTGGCTGACCGGCGTGGCCGGGCCCGCGCTGCTCGCCCTGCTGCTCTCCCGCACCGGCGCCGATCTCGGCCTCGCCAACGACATGCTGCTCTTCCTCGCCCTCACCGTCGCCGCCGCCCTGCTCGGCGGGCTGGTGCCCGCGCTGGCCTCCGCGGCCGTCGGCTCGGTCCTGCTCAACTGGTTCTTCACCTTTCCGGTGCACCGCGTCACCATCGCCGACCCCGAGAACATCGTCGCCATCCTGGTCTTCGTGGCGGTCGCCGTCGCCGTCGCCTCCGTGGTCGACCTGGCCGCCCGCCGTACCCAGCAGGCGGCCAGGCTGCGTGCCGAGTCGCAGGTGCTGTCCTCGCTGGCCGGGAACGTCCTGCGCGGTGAGACACCGCTGACCGCGCTCCTCGAGCGGGTCCGCGAGACCTTCGCCATGGACTCCGTGGCGCTGCTGGAGCGCGAGGACGACCTCACCCCGTGGACCTGCGCGGGCAGCGTGGGCCCCGTGGCGCTGTGCCGGCCCGAGGACGCCGACGTGGACATGCCCGTCGGCGACCACATGGCGCTGGCGCTGTCCGGCCGGGTGCTGCCCGCCGAGGACCGCAGGGT
>NZ_BNCD01000076.1 GCF_014656295.1 Streptomyces sulfonofaciens | reverse complement strand
GGTGCTTCTTCGAGGATGAGGTGGGCGTTGGTCCCGCTGATCCCGAACGACGACACCCCCGCACGCCGCGGCCTGTCCCCCCGCACCGGCCACTGCACCGCCTCCGTCAACAACCGAACCGACCCCGAACCCCAATCCACCAAAGGCGTCGGCTCACCCACATGCAACGTCCGCGGCAACACCCCATAACGCAAAGCCATCACCATCTTGATGACCCCACCCACACCCGCAGCAGCCTGCGCATGCCCAATATTCGACTTCAACGACCCCAACCACAACGGATCCCCAACACCACGCCCCACCCCATACGTTGCCAACAACGCCCCCGCCTCAATCGGATCACCCAACCGCGTACCCGTCCCATGCGCCTCCACCACATCCACACCCACACCCGACACACCCGCACTCACCCACGCCCCACGAATCACACCCTCCTGCGACCGACCACTCGGCGCCGTCAAACCATTCGACGCACCATCCTGATTCACCGCACTCCCACGCACCACCCCCCACACCCGATGCCCACGCTCCACCGCAACCGACAAACGCTCCAACACCAACAAACCAACACCCTCAGAAAACCCCGTCCCCCCAGCATCCCCAGAAAACGCCCGACACCGACCATCACCCGACAACCCACGCTGACGACTGAACTCAACAAACGTCGACGGACTCGACATCACCGTCACCCCACCCGCCAACGCCACATCACACTCACCCAACCGCAACGCCTGACCAGCCAAATGCAAAGCCACCAACGACGAAGAACACGCCGTATCAACACTCACCGCCGGACCCTCAAAACCAAAAACATAAGACACCCGACCAGAAACAACACTCCCCGAACGACCCGTCA
>NZ_BNCD01000075.1 GCF_014656295.1 Streptomyces sulfonofaciens | reverse complement strand
GAGATCACCTTGAAGGTGGAGCCGGGCGCGGACTGGCCCTGGATGGCGCGGTTGAGGAGCGGGTAGTTGGAGTCCTTGCCGGTGAGCTTCGCGTAGTCCTTGCCGGAGATGCCGCCCACCCAGGCGTTCGGGTCGTAGGACGGGTTGGACGCCATCGCGACCACCCGGCCGGTCTTGGCCTCCATCACCACGACCGCGCCCGAGTCGGCCTTGTACTTCACGCCCGTGACCGGGTCGATCTGGGTGCGCGCCGCCTTGATCGCGTCGTTCAGCTCGTACTCCGCCACCCGCTGCACCCGTGCGTCGATGCTGGTGACGATGTTCGCCCCGGCCTCGGCCTTGTCGCTGTCGGCCTGGCCGATGACCCGGCCGAGGTTGTCGACCTCGTAGCGGGTGACGCCGGCCTTGCCGCGCAGCTCCTTGTCGTACTGCCGCTCCAGACCGCTGCGGCCCACCATGTCCGAGCGCAGATACGGCGAGTCCGTGTCCTCCGCCTGCTTGATCTCCTCGTCCGTGACCGGCGAGAGGTACCCGAGCACCTGGGCCGTGTTCGCCTCACCCGGCGCCGGATAGCGCCGCACCGCCGTCGGCTCCGCGGTGATACCGGGGAAGTCCTCGGAACGCTCCCGGATCTGCAGGGCCTGCTTGGGCGTCGCCTCGTCCGTGATGGGGATCGGCTGGTACGGCGAGCCGTTCCAGCACGGCTGCTTCGTGTGCGCGTCGCACAATCGGACCTTGTCCATGACCGTCCGGGGCTCGACGCCCAGGACGTGGGCGAGCTTCGTGAGGACCGCCGTGCCGCCGTCGTCCATCCTCATCAGCTTGGTGCGGGAGGCGGAGACGACGAGCCGGGTCTCGTTGTCGGCGAGCGGCACACCGCGCGCGTCCAGGATCG
>NZ_BNCD01000074.1 GCF_014656295.1 Streptomyces sulfonofaciens | reverse complement strand
TCCGGATGGTTCCCCCACACCCCGGCCACCACCCCCGACCTCCCCACCTACCACTTCAACCACCAACACTACTGGCTGCTCCGCGACACCACGGCGGAGCGCGTCCCGAACATCCCCGGTACGTTGTACAACGCCGTCCACCATCCACTTCTCTCCTCCTCCTTGGAACTCGCGGGCGGCCTGGGCACCGTCTACTCCGGCCATCTGACCAGCACGACACAGCCTTCCGACACCGACCTGGTCGAACTGGCCCAGCACATCGGTGCGCTGGAAGGTGTGCCGCAGCTCGACAGCCTGACCATTGAGCGGCCTCTCCCGCTGCCTTCCCAGGGCCCGGTCGACATCCAGGCGACCCTGACGGGTGCGGACTCGCTCGGCCCGCGGGCGCTCACCGTGCACGCCCGCCGCACGGGCGAACCCTGGACCCTGCACGCCAGTGGGCTGCTTGCCTTCCGCCCCGAGGCCGCTCCACCCGGGTCTCCCGCCGCGGTGCCCCAGACCGACCGAGCGACCTCCGGCGCGGTCTACCGCGTGGCTTGGGAGCCCGCGGTGGCAGGCGACCGGGCCCGGGATGCGGAGGACGCGCCGGACATGACGGTACTGCGCCTCCCGACCTGCGGCACCGACTCCGGAGACCCGCTCGGATACGTGCACAAGGGCCTGCAGCTCATCCTGGACCGCATTCGCGAACACATCACGGACGAGGAAACCGGTGCGGATGTGGGAGACCGGGTCCTGGTGGTCGTGGTGTGTTCGGGTGATCTGGCTGGGGCTGCGGTGGGTGGTCTGGTGCGGTCTGTTCAGGCTGAGCGTCCTGGGCGGGTTGTGCTGGTCGAGACGGAGGGTGACGTCGAGCCTGCGCGTTCCCTGCTGATTGGTGTGGTTGCGGGTGGTGAGCCGCATGTG
>NZ_BNCD01000073.1 GCF_014656295.1 Streptomyces sulfonofaciens | reverse complement strand
TTGATTGGCTATCAGTTCAGGCATAACAATGGGACTATTTTGAAAATTGATAACGCTACTTTTGAAAAGAATCAAATGTTTGTGCATATTTGTTTCCCTAAAACTAAAAAAAACCCTCAAAAATTGCGTGTGTCAAGCAAGGCATTCGCTTTAGAACTTCTGTTTGTTAATGGATACAGCCTAAAAAAAGACAGCTTGTTAGAAGAAATTGATCCCCCTAAAATCCATTCTATCACTAACGAACCCATCAAGGAATTTGATGAATACATCGGCAAAACGATCCACATCACTAACTTCAATGTGGATCAGTGTCCTGAGGGGATCAACAATTACCTAAAGATCACTAGGATCACCAAACTAGAGAATAATCGGATCTGTATTTCAATCCAAGATGTAGACAAGCCTGACAAACTATTGAAGCCTTTCATCGCCAAAGATGAGAAACATTTGAAGAATTGGTTCAAGAAACACTACCACTAAAATACAAAAAAAGCCTACTGATCAATGAGATCCTAATGGAAAGGACATGCATGCCAACTAAAGATCTATCTAAACTCATAGAAAAACTAAATCATGAAAAAAAGAATGCTATTAAAAATGGCATTTACCACTTAATCCAAATTAAATTTTCTTATAATTCTAATCGCATTGAAGGAAGCAGTTTGACCTACGAACAAACCGCTCATATTTTTGATAAATCCGCTCTTATAACTGAAAAAAACGAAAATATTAAACTTGATGATATTTTTGAAACCATCAATCATTTTGAATGTGTGAATTACTTGCTTGAAAGCTATAAAGAACCTTTGAGTTTAGAATACTTTAAGACTTTACACAGAATCTTAAAAAATAATTGCTCTGATGAAATTATTGGTGGTTTTAAAAAACACCCTAATTTTGTAGGTGATAGCGCCACAACAAAACCCCAATTAGTTGAAAAGGAACTAACAAATCTT
>NZ_BNCD01000072.1 GCF_014656295.1 Streptomyces sulfonofaciens | reverse complement strand
TGCGGTGGCCGGACGTCCGGCCACCGCACCCCACCCACCCCGGCGACGTCGGCAAACGCCCTCGACGCCATGCGGGGGATTCCTCCGGCAGCAAGGGCCGCCGGCGCGGGGACGGGCCCCTACCAGCGTCCCGGCGCACTCATGGCCGTCCCGGTCGTCGCGCCGCCGTCGGCGTGGAAGGACGTTTCCAGCCGGTCGAAGCCGCCGTGCGGTCGGCTGCCCGTGACCTTGAGCGTGACGGTCGCCGATCTGCCGGGTGCGAGGGAGGCGGTGACCGGGACGGGGAACGCGTTCGGGTCGGGCCCGTCGACCGCCGGGTCGTCCGCGGCCGTGCGGGTGCCGTCCGACCAGTGCAGGCCGTCGAGCCGTACGTCGTTGGCGGGTCCTGAGCCCCGGTTGGTGATCTCCACCTGCCAGGTGCCGGTGCCGTGCGCGGCGCCGAGGCTGGTGAGGCGCCCGGTGAGCCTGGCCGGCCGGGGCGCCCGGGGCCCGTCCACCTCCAGGACGACGGTGTCCCAGCCGAACCCGCTGGAGACCGGTTCGACCGCGTGGGGCGTGAGGTCGCCGCCGTGGGTGAAGGCGATGGTGTTGTCACCGGCCTTCAGCAGCGACGTGGGGAAGCTCAGCCGTGCCACGTGGGGGAAGCCGCTGCGGTCGGCCTGGCGGCCGATGGTGGAGTCGTTGCGGTCGGGCAGCGAGCCCACGATGCCCGTGGACGTGCCGTTGACCGTGACGGTCGGCGGGGCACCCTGCTGCAGGGACGACGACACGGTCAGGTACGCCGTGCCGTTCGGTACCTCGGCGAGCGGGAAGTGGATGGACCAGGTCCCGTTGTGCACCTGGGCGTAGTACCAGTCGGTGGGCTCCCAGCTCCTGCCGATGGTGAAGTCCAGGTCGGCCGGGATCAGCGACGGCTTCTCGAACGAGCGGGGGAGGGGGCGCGCGGGTGACTTGGTGGCCAGCGCGTACTCGCCGCCGGTGCGGTCGGAGCGGCCGATCTGCCACAGGAAGGTGCCGTGTCCGGCCGGTG
>NZ_BNCD01000071.1 GCF_014656295.1 Streptomyces sulfonofaciens | reverse complement strand
AGCCAGTAGTGTTGGTGGTTGAAGTGGTAGGTGGGGAGGTCGGGGGTGGTGGCCGGGGTGTGGGGGAACCATCCGGACCATTCGATGCGCCTGCTGGTGACGTGGACACGGGCGAGTGCGTCCAGCAGCCGGCGCGGATCGGCAACCACCGGGGCGACCACCGGACCCGGTGTGCCGGAGGATTCCGGTGCGTCTTCGAGCGTGGCCTCGATCTGCTGGGTCAGTACCGCGTGACCGGCCACCTCCACAAACGTGTCCACCCCGGCCAGGCGAAGATATTCGACGGCATCGGCGAAACGCACCGGCTGACGAACGTGCCCGACCCAGTAAGCAGGGTCAGCCAGCTCGACGGGATCAGCGACACGACCGGTGACTGCCGAGACCACCGCAATACACGGCTCCTCGAACACAACCGACGACGCCACCAGCCTGAACTCCTCCAAAATCCCGTCCATGTGCGACGAGTGAAACGCATGACTCACACGAAGAGCAGTGACACGACGCCCCTGTGCCCGCCAGTACTCGGCCACCCGAACCACCTGACCCACATCCCCCGACACAACGGTCTGCCGAGGACCATTCACCGCCGCCACCACCACAGCCGCCCCCACACCCAAACCAGCGAGTTCGGCATTCACCTCCTCTTCGGTAGCAGCGACGGACACCATCGCCCCGCCGTCGGGAGCAGCCTGCATCAACCGTCCCCGCGCGGCCACCAAACGGACCGCGTCCGGCAGCGACCACACACCGGCCACATAAGCAGCGACCAATTCACCAATGGAGTGACCCCCGACAAAATCAGGCCGGACACCGAACGACTCCAACAGCCGAAACAACGCCACCTCAACCGCGAAAATCGCCGGCTGCGCATAACACGTCTGAGCCAGAACCTCCTCATCAGCACCCTCGACCAGAACCAAATCCCGCAACGACCGATCCAACACCCCGTCAAAGGCAGCACACACCTCATCAAACGCCCGCCGGAACACCGAACTCAACACATACAACCCACGACCCATCCCCACCCGCTGACTACCCTGCCCAGCAAACAACACCGCCAGCTTCCGCTGACTACC
>NZ_BNCD01000070.1 GCF_014656295.1 Streptomyces sulfonofaciens | reverse complement strand
GAGCCGGCGGATCCAGGTGGGGTCGGTCGCCGTGGGTGGGGATGCGCCGGTGTCGGTGCAGTCGATGACGACGACGCGGACGTCGGACGTGGGTGCGACGTTGCAGCAGATCGCGGAGTTGACGGCGTCGGGGTGCCAGATCGTGCGGGTGGCGTGTCCGACGCAGGACGATGCGGATGCGTTGGCTGCGATTGCGCGGAAGTCGCAGATCCCGGTGATTGCGGATATTCATTTCCAGCCGAAGTACGTCTTCGCGGCGATTGATGCGGGGTGTGCGGCGGTGCGGGTGAATCCGGGGAATATCAAGCAGTTCGACGACAAGGTTCGTGAGATTGCGAAGGCGGCGTCGGCTGCGGGGACGCCTATTCGTATCGGTGTGAATGCGGGTTCGTTGGACAGGCGGCTTCTTGAGAAGTATGGGAAGGCGACGCCGGAGGCGCTGGTGGAGTCGGCGCTGTGGGAGGCGTCGTTGTTCGAGGAGCATGGTTTCAGGGATATCAAGATCTCGGTGAAGCACAATGATCCGGTGGTGATGGTGAATGCGTACCGGTTGTTGGCTGAGCGGTGTGATTATCCGTTGCATCTGGGTGTGACGGAGGCGGGTCCTGCTTTTCAGGGGACGGTGAAGTCCGCGGTGGCGTTCGGTGCGCTGCTTGCGGAGGGGATCGGGGACACGATCCGGGTGTCGTTGTCGGCGCCTCCTGTGGAGGAGGTGAAGGTCGGTATCCAGATTCTGGAGTCGTTGAATCTGCGGCAGCGGGGTCTGGAGATCGTGTCGTGTCCGTCGTGCGGTCGTGCGCAGGTGGATGTGTACAAGTTGGCGGAGGAGGTGACGGCCGGGTTGACGGGGATGGAGGTGCCGTTGCGGGTGGCCGTCATGGGGTGTGTGGTGAACGGGCCGGGTGAGGCGCGTGAGGCGGATCTCGGTGTGGCGTCGGGCAATGGCAAGGGGCAGATCTTCGTGCGGGGCGAGGTCGTCAAGACGGTGCCCGAGTCGAAGATCGTGGAGACGTTGATCGACGAGGCGATGAAGATCGCCGAGCAGATGGAGAAGGACGGCATCGCCTCGGGGGAGCCCGCCGTCACCGTGAGCTGACC
>NZ_BNCD01000069.1 GCF_014656295.1 Streptomyces sulfonofaciens | reverse complement strand
TTCCTTGGTGAGCAGTTCGGTAAGGGCCTGCCGTTCGTCGAGGTCCGCATGCCGGATCGTGACCCGGTCGGCCTCGATGAGGACGAATCCGTGATCGGCGTAGAACTGGCTCTTGAGGACGGTCGGCCACTTGCGGCGCGGGAGCGGCATCATGGTGCTGTGCACTCCCGTTTCCCGAAGCCGTGCGCGGATGTCGCCGGCCACTCCGTAGGGGGCGTCGGCGTCGTCGAAGAGGAGTACCACCTTGCGTTCCTGGACCTGCGGGGGCAGCAGCCCCGCGAGGACGGTCAGGCCGACGCCGAGGCACGCGGCGGGCACGTCGGGGCCGCCCAGCGCCTTGCAGAGCTGGTCGATGCGGCCCCCGTCGGCGATGGAGAACGGCTCCAGACGGTCCGGGGCGGTGATGAACACCTGGTAGGTCACGCCCGAGTAGTGCCCGGTGCCGTGCAGCTCCGACAGGCAGATGTGCAGGTCCGTGTCGGGCAGCGCCCGGGCCGTGGCGCAGGCGGTGGCCAGGAGCACCGCCACCTCCTCGCGCACCCGCGGATCCTCGAAGCCGGCGCTTTGGGCGCGGAACTCGTCCAGGGGGATGCGCCCGCGCGTGTACAGGTCGGTGAGCAGTTCGCGGTCGCCTGGGTCCAGTGAGGTGGCGGCCAGCAGTGTGCCGATGTCCTGGCCCGTGAAGCGGATGTCCTGGGCGAGGCCGGGTGCCAGCCTGGCGAAGACCTGCGGGTTGCCGAACTGGACGGAGGTGACCGCAAGGCCCGGCACGTTCTCCAGCATGTCGTGTGCCGCGGCGAGGATCTCCGCGTCCGCGTAGGGGTCGCGCAGGCCCCAGGTGCCCAGTACCGCCATCTCGAACTGCCGCCGGTGGCCGGGCCTGTCGGGCTGCCGGTCACGGAAGAGGGAGGAGACCTGGGCCAGCTTCAGGGGAGGCGCCGAGGGCAGGTCGGCGATGAAGCGGGACATCCCCATCGCCAGATCGGCCTGCAGGACGAACCTGGAGCCCTCCTTGGGGCGGTGCACCTCGAAGATACGGCTGGGATGGACGCTCGTCGCCGCGAGGTAGCGGTCGCGGACCTCCACCGAGGCGGTGCGCACCTCTCTGAAACCGAACGCCTCGGCGGACGAGATGAAGCGGGCGCCCAGTTGACGCAGGACGCGGGACTCGTCATCCAGGACGTCGAAGAA
>NZ_BNCD01000068.1 GCF_014656295.1 Streptomyces sulfonofaciens | reverse complement strand
TCGACCAACACAACCCGCCCAGGACGCTCAGCCTGAACAGACCGCACCAGACCACCCACCGCAGCCCCAGCCAGATCACCGCTCACCGTCAGAACCACCACGGCACGGTCTTCCGCGAGGTGCTCCTGGACGGCGGCCAGCACCCGGGTCGTCTCCTGGTGGACGTGCCGCACGCAGTCCGCCTCGGTGGCAGGGACACGGACCAGGATCGGATCTGCCTCGGCGCCGGGGATCTCCGTTTCCCACGGTGTCCATCGGACCGCGTGCAGCGGCCGGCCGGTCGCGGCGGCCCGGGGCGTGAACGAGCGCAGTCGCAGCGAGGAGAGCTCCGCGACGACCTCGCCGGTGGGATTCGTGAGTACGGCCGTGACGGTGTCGTCCGACCGCCGCAGTCTGGCCCGTAGCGTCGTGGAGCCGGGAGCGTACAGTCGCACACCGGAGAAGGAGAACGGTACCCAGGTGTGTCCGTCGCGGGAACCGTCGATCGCGAGGACGTGCAGAGCCGCGTCGAGAAGTGCCGGGTGGAGGCCGAAGCGGGTCGCATCTATTCTCTGCGCGTCTGCCGTATCGACCTCGGCGAAGAGATCGGGACCCGACGTCCACGCAGCCCGCAGCCCCTGGAACGCGGGGCCGTACGAGTAGCCCTCGGCTTCCAGGCTGGCGTAGGCGTCGTCCAGGTCGAGCGGCACGGCATCGGCCGGCAGCCACTCAACCGACACAGTCGGCTGATCTGTCGCCGCCGGGCCGATCGCGCCCGTGGCGTGGCACGTCCACGGCCGTTCGTGTTCACCCTCCGGCTCGTGCGGTCGGGAGTGCACGGCCAGTGCACGGCGGCCGTCGGCACCGGGCCCCTGCACAACCACCTGGAGCTGGACTGCCCCCTGCGCCGGCAGAACGAGTGGTTGTTCGAGGGTCAGTTCGGACACCTCGTCGCAGTCCGCCGCGATGCACGACTGAAGAGCGCATTCGAGGAAGGCGGTACCCGGAAGCAGGGTCGTACCCGCCACGGCGTGGTCGGCCAACCAGGGATGGGTGCTCAGCGATACGAGGCCGCTGAGCAGCAGCACGTCTCCCTCGGCCGGGGTGACCAGCGCTCCCAACAGCGGATGATCCGCGGTGCCTGCCAGCCCCAGACGGCTCGGGTCGCCGTTCACCGGCCTGGAGTCGAGCCAGTAGTGTTGGTGGTTGAAGTGGTAGGTGGGGAGGTCGGGGGTGGTGGCCGGGGTGTGGGGGAACCATCCGGA
>NZ_BNCD01000067.1 GCF_014656295.1 Streptomyces sulfonofaciens | reverse complement strand
TGAACCGCCCCGGCTCGTATGGAGACTCGATTTCATGAAAGGATCGGGTCATGGCACGACCCTCCCGTTACCCGCTTGAGCTGCGCCGCCGTGCGGTGCGCATGGTCGCTGAAGTGCGTGGTAACTACCCGAACGAGACGGCCGCCCTGCAGGCGGTCGCGGACAAGCTCGACATCGGTTCCCGCGAGACCCTGCGGAACTGGGTGAAGCGGCACGAGATCGACGCGGGGCAGCGGCCAGGGACGACGACGGAGGAGTCTGCGCAGCTCAAGGCACTGAAGAAGGAGAATGCCGAGCTGAAGCGGGCGAACGAGATTCTCAAGGCGGCGGCGAGTTTCTTCGCGGCCGAGCTCGACCGGCCACACACGCGCTCGTAGCGTTCATCGACGAGCACCGGGACCGCTTCGGCGGGGTCGAGCCGATCTGCAGGACGCTCACAGAGCACGACTGCAAGATCGCCCCTTCCACGTACTACGCCCACAAGAAACGCCTCGGAAACCCGTCCGCCCGTTCGGTGCGCGACGAAGAACTCAAGGAGCGGATCAAGGAGGTCTACACGTCCAACTACCGTGTGTACGGAGCCCGGAAGATCTGGCGCGAGCTGAACCGGCAGGGCCCTGCAGTAGCCCGCTGCACGGTCGAGCGACTGATGCGCGAACTCGGCATCCGGGGAGCGGTTCGCGGCAGGCGCATCATCACCACGATCCCCGGCGGCCAAGCCGAGCGGGCCCCCGATCTGGTCGACCGCGATTTCGTCGCCTCCGCTCCGAACCGGTGCTGGGTAGCGGACTTCACCCACGTCAAAACGTGGGCGGCGACCATCTACGTCGCCTTCGTCTTGGACACCTTCTCTCGCCGGATCGTCGGCTGGTCGGCGGCCACTGTGAAGGAGACCGTCTTCGTCCTGGACGCCCTGGAGATGGCCCTCTGGCAGCGGGACCGAGACCAACGCCCCGTTTTTCCGGGTGAGTTGATTCATCACTCGGATGCCGGTTCGCAGTACACATCGTTCAAGCTGGCCGAGCACCTGGACGCCGCCGGCATCGCCGCCTCCATCGGCTCGGTCGGCGACGCCTACGACAACGCCCTGATGGAGTCGGCGATCGGCCTGTACAAGACCGAGCTGATCAAACCCCGGCGGCCCTGGAGGACTCTCTCCCAGGTCGAGTTGGCCACCGCCGAATGGATCGACTGGTACAACCACCGCAGGCTCCACGGTGAGATAGGCCACGTTCCGCCCGTCGAATACGAAGCCAACTACTACACCGAACTCACAAAACCCCAGGTCACCACCACAGTCTGAGTTCTCCACCGAACCCGGGGCGGTTCA
>NZ_BNCD01000066.1 GCF_014656295.1 Streptomyces sulfonofaciens | reverse complement strand
GGGGGGGTGCCTCTATGTCTTTCGTCAAGGTGTTCGGGTTCGGTTTGGGGTGGTTTGACTTGTGGGTGTCATGCGGCGAGTTCGATGTCGTCGGGGGTGCGGGGTTCGTAGAAGGTGCCGTCGCGGAGCATGGCGAACAGGACGCTGATGCGTTGGCGGGCGAGGCGGAGGAGGGCCTGGGTGTGGGTCTTGCCGCGGGCTCGCTGGCGGTCGTAGTAGGTGCGGGAGGCGGGGTCGGCGTTCATGCAGGCGAAGGCGGACAGGAACATGGCCCGTTTGAGCTGCCGGTTTCCGCCCCGTGGAGCGTGTTCGCCGTGGATCGAGGTGCCTGACGATTTCGTGGTCGGAGCGAGGCCGGCGTAGGAGGCGAGGTGGGCTGCGGTGGGGAAGCTGGTGCCGTCGCCGACGGTCACCAGCAGGACGGCGGCGGTCCTGACGCCGACGCCGGGCATCGACGTCAGGACCGGGGAAAGAGGGTGAGCCTCCAGCAGGGCGTTGATCTGGGCTTCCAGGGCCCGGCGCTGTTCGTGGACCGCGGCGAGCGAGCGGGCCAGGGAGGGCACGACGATGTCGAGGGTACCGGTGCCGGGCACGACGACGGTCTGTTCGTCGAGGGCGTCGAAGACGTCGTCGATCAGGCGCTGGGCCATGCGCGGGGCCTTGGGGCGGATGAGTTCGACGAGTCTTCGGCGGCCGGCTTTTCGCAGGGCGGCCGGGGAGCCGTAGCGTTCCAGGAGCCAGGTGACGGCCTGGTGGTCGAGGCGGGGGCCCAGGACGCGTTCGAGGCTGGGGTGGAACTGGGTGAGCAGGCCGCGTATCCGGTTGCTGGTGCGGGTGGCTTCTGCGGCGAGGTCCTGGTCGAAGCCGACGAGCACGGTCAGCTCGGCGGTGATCTCGTCGGTCAGTTCCAGCGAGCGCAGGGTGTGGGGCATCGTCCGGGCGGCGTCGGCGATGACCGCCGCGTCCTTCGCGTCGGTCTTGGCCTCGCCCGGGTAGAGGTCGGCGATTCGGCGCATGGCCAGGCCGGGCAGGTAGGCGACCTTGCAGCCCGCATCGCGGGCGACGGTCAGGGGGAGAGCGCCGATCGAGGCGGGCTGGTCCACGATCACCAGCACGGTGGCGAACTTCGCGGTCAGCTTGTCGAAGACGGCCCGCAGCTTTGGCTCGCTGTTCGGCATCTGTTTGTCGAAGACCGTCTTGCCGGCCGGGGTCAGCCCGTGGCCGTGGTGGTTGCTCTTGCCGACGTCCAGGCCGAGGAACACGCCCACGTCTTCGGTGTCGAACATCGTGCCCTTCCCAGGGTGGTGACGGTGCTGGCCTCGGCAGTGGTGTCGTACGCGCGCATCCACGTTATGCAGACCTGCCATCCGCGAACTGTCCGGCATTGCGCCGGACCGGGTGGCGGCCGGACCTCTCATCAGCGTCTCCGACGGCACCTCCCGGGCCCGGTGACACCACCCCCCAGGTCATCCGTTCGACAGGGGGCAACAGTCATGCCGGGCCCGGAGGCCAGCAGCCCTCTTGCAGGACCGCGGAAAAGATAACGGGG
>NZ_BNCD01000065.1 GCF_014656295.1 Streptomyces sulfonofaciens | reverse complement strand
CCCAGGGTGCCCGTGCCGCCGGTGATCAGGACCGTGCCGTCGGGGTCGAGCCGCACGGCGTCCGCGCCGGACGGGCCAGAGGCGGGCACCTCCGCCGGCACCAGCCGCGGCACGCGCAGTTCTCCCGCGCGCACGGCAAGTTGCGGTTCACCGCAGGCCACGGCCGCGGTCAGCGGATCGGACGGCAACGGGCGGCCCGTGCCCGTTCCCGCGCCCCCGGCGCCGCCAGTGCTGTTGGAGGTGCCCGAGGTGCCCGAGGCCTTAGAGGCGTCCGAGGCGTTCGAGGTGCCCCCGGCGTTCGCGACGTCCGAGGCGTCGAGGTCGACCAGCACGATACGGTCCGGGTGCTCCGCCTGCGCGGAGCGCACCAGACCCCACACCGCCGACGCGGCCAGGTCGGACACGCCGTCGTCGTCGCCGGCCGCGACCGCGCCACGGGTGACGACGACCAGGCGTGCCGCGGCGAGCGCGTCGTCGGTGAGGAAGCCCTGCAACAGCGCGAGGACCCGGTGGGTGCTCGCGCGCGCCCGTGCGGCGGTGTCCACGGGAGGCTCCGTGCCGGGACCGGCCCCCGTGCCGACGGTGCCCTCCGCGGCCAGCACCACGTCGGGCACGGCCGCGCCACCGGCCACCGCGCGGGACAGGGCCGCCAGGTCCGGGTGCACGTCGGACACGGCGGTGGAGTCGACCGCCGCGGACCGCGCGGCGACGAGGTCCGCCGCCGCTCCGAGTACCGCCCACCGGCCGGCCGTCGTGGCACCCGCCGTCCCGTCTGCCGGCAGGACGGCCCAGTCGACCGAGAAGAGCGAGTTGCGGAGCCCGGCACGCCCGGCCCCCACCTGCCCACGGTCGACAGGACGCACCGTCAGGGAGTCGACGGTCAGCACCGGGGCGCCGTCCGGGTCCGCGACCGCCAGCCGGACCGCGTCCGGACCCGCGGGCGACAGCAGGACACGCAGTCGGGTCGCGCCGGTCGCGTGCAGCGTGACCCCGGACCAGGAGAACGGCAGCCGGATCGGCTCCCCTCCGCCTTGCTCTCCGTCCTGCTCGGCGTTCTGTCCAGTGCTCCGCGCGGCGCCCGGGCTGGCCTCCGGGCCGGTGCCCAGGGCCACCGGATGGAGCGCCGCGTCCAGCAGTGCCGGGTGCAGGGCGAACCCCCCGGCGTCGGCGGCCTCGGGAAGACGCACCTCCGCGTACACCTGAGCACCGTGCCGCCACGCCGCGTACAGGCCCTGGAACAGCGGCCCGTAGCCGAGCCCCAGCTCCGTCAGCCGCTCGTGGAGCAACGTGACGTCCACGGCCTCCGCACCCGCGGGGACCCAGTCGCCGCCGAGACCCGCGGCACTCGCGGGCTCCGCGCCCGGTTCCTCGGCGCCCGCCAGGGTGCCGGTCGCGTGCCGCGTCCACGCGGGACCGTCCGCGTCCGGGGCCACCGGCCGGGAGTGCAGGGCGAACGAACGCCGTCCCGACCCGTCCGGCGTGCCCACCGCCGCCTGCACCTGGACCGCACCGCGCCCCGGCACGACCAGCGGCGCCTCCAGTGTCAGGTCCGCCACGCGGTCGCCGCCGGTGTGTGCGGCGGCGTGCAGGGCGAGTTCGACGAAGGCGGTGCCGGGGAGCAGGACGGTGTCGAGGATGGTG
>NZ_BNCD01000064.1 GCF_014656295.1 Streptomyces sulfonofaciens | reverse complement strand
AGGCGAACCCCAGCCCACACCCCGACACCACCGCCCTCGTCCCCACCGTCATCCCCACCCAACGCCACGACCGGCCGGGGGCGCACGCAGTGCTGGCGGCGCTGGGCACTGCGCACGTGCACGGTGTCGCGGTCGCCTGGGACCGGGTCTTCCCGGGCCCGGGCCGGCACGTCGACCTGCCGTCGTACGCCTTCCAGCGCGAGCGGTTCTGGGTGGTCAGACCCAAGGGACAGGCGGATCCGGACAGTCTGGGGCTGGCGAGCGCGGGGCATCCGCTGCTGGGGTCGACGTTGGAACTGGCGGAGGGCGACAGCCGGGTGTTCGCCGCCCGGTTGTCGTCGGCGACCCACCCATGGCTCGCCGACCATGCGGTGAGCGGCACCGTGCTGCTGCCGGGCACGGCCTTCGTCGAGCTGGCGTTGCACGCCGCCGCGCGCACCGGCGCCGACCACGTCTCCGAACTGACGCTGCACGCGCCGCTGGTCCTGCCTGAGCAGGGCACGGTCCAGCTCCAGGTGGTGGTGGGCGCCGCCGCCGACGGCGCACGGACGATCACCATCCACTCCCGCCCGGGCGCGGGGGCCGAGGCCACCGACGAGGAGCCCTGGACCCGGCATGCCACGGGTGTGCTCGCCGCGGGCCCGGCCGAGCCGCCCGAGGTGCCCGTGGACCTGTCCGTCTGGCCGCCCGAGGGCGCCAGACCCGTCGACGTGTCGGACCTGTACAGCGAACTGTCCCTGCACGGCTACGAGTACGGCCCGCTCTTCCAGGGGGTCCAGGCCGCCTGGCGCGGCGACGGGGCCGTCTTCGCGGAGGTGCGCCTCCCGGACGAAGGGGCCGCCGAAGGCTTCCACCTCCATCCGGCGCTGCTGGACGCCGTGCTGCACACCAGCGTGCTGGACGGCATCCGGGAGTCCGAGGACGACGGCGGGGTGCGCCTGCCGTTCTCCTGGAGCGGTGTCACCCTGCGCACCGCGGGCGCCTCCGTGCTGCGCGCACGCCTCGTGACCGATGCCGACGGCGAGCTGTCGATCCAGCTCGCGGACGGCACCGGGGCGCCGGTCGCCGCCGTCGCGTCACTGGCGACCCGTGCGGTCCGGCCCGATCTGCTGGGCGGGTCGGGGGCGTCCGCCCGCGGTCTGCTGCACACCCTGGAGTGGGCTCCCGTCGTGCCCGACGGCGCGGTCGTCGGCTCGTACGCGCTGCTGGGCGCTGACACGTTCGGGCTGCGGGCCGTGCTGGACGCGGTCGGGGTGCCGGGACGGGGCTACGCGGATCTGGCGGAACTGTCCGCCGCGGTGGCCGAGGGTGCCGCGGTGCCGGAGGTCGTCCTTGCGGCCAGGAGCGGGCCGGCCGGTGACGTGCCGGCGGCCGAGCACGCCGCCGAGGCACGCGCCCTCGCCCGGGACACTCTCCTCCTCACCCAGCGGTTCGTCGCCGACGAGCGGCTGAGCGGTGCGAAGCTCGCCTTCGTCACCCGCGGTGCGCTGGCCGCCACCGCCGACGACCCGGTCACCGATCCGGCCGCGGCACCCGTGTGGGGCCTGATCCGCTCCGCGCAGTGGGAGGAGCCCGGACGGCTGCTGTTGATCGACGTGGACGCCACGGAACCCGGCGCCTTGGCGCTGCCCGCCGTACTCACCGGACGGCACCCCGAGGCCCTCGTCCGTGGCGGTACCGTACACGCCCCGCGCCTCGCACGGACGAACGTGGAACCGTCCGGGAGCGGTGCACCGGTGGAACCGTTCGACGGGGAGGGAACGGTGCTGGTCACGGGTGGTACCGGGACGCTGGGTGCGTTGCTGGCGCGGCATCTGGTGGCCGAGCACGGTGTGCGGCATCTGCTGCTGACCAGCAGGCGGGGGCCCGCGGC
>NZ_BNCD01000063.1 GCF_014656295.1 Streptomyces sulfonofaciens | reverse complement strand
TTTAGTTCAAGCAACCTAGCTTCCATAGTGGATTTTGTGTTTCTTTTAGCGATTTGGTTGTTAATATCCCACGCTACAAGCTTAATGTCCCTTTTAGCACGTTGCTTGTTGGCTTGTTTTTGTTTCTTGGTTTTGCCTTGTGGCAGTTGTTCAAAATAGAAATCAATATGCGTCACTTTGCGCTTATCGTGGCTGTTTCGGCGTTCCTTTTTGTAGCTCAAATGTTTAAAGGGGTAGATTTTTTTGAGTTCCTTGAGCGCAACTTTTAGAACAAATTTGTCAATATTGGGCATCGTGTAGTCTTTTGGAATGTCTAAAAGTTCCCTGAATTGAGTCCATTCCACGCTCAAAATCCCTGTGCTTTTGTATTGCTTGAGCAAGCGATAGAGCGTTTTAGCGTATTTGCCCCTTACTCTTTGAAATTCTAACAGATTGAAAGAAGTGTATTGACCCATGCCTAGATTGTTGAGCAAGTATTGATAGTTATCATTGAGTTGGATTTCTAAATACTTCAAATCTTTGCTAGGTTTATTCAATTCAATTTTACACCGACTAAAAAGCATGTAATTTTCTTGAATGATTGAAGTTTCTGTTTCGCTAATTTTCCAAAAATCAGCGGTTTTGATGCTATCCCACAGCTTAACCACCACTTCCGATAAGCGTTCATTAGAAATATCTATGTTTAGCATGCGTTTCAAATCTTGCGGTTCAAAACGAATGAGGGTATTCCCTTGATCTTTGAGTTTTTGAAAGATAGCGAACAAGAGATTGGCTTCCCTTTCGCTCAATTTCCCTAGATTGACCTTGTTGGTGTTGTTGTGGTAGGTGATATAGGTGTTATCTTTAGGGGTTGCAACCACTAAATCTTTGCATGGTGTGGGGGTGGTTTGTGGATCTTTTTTGGGTGTGGGTTCTTGGGTTAGCGTGGGTTCTAGTTCTTCTTTTTTAATTTCGTGCTTTGATAATAATTCTTTAATGGTTTGTGGGAGTGCATCTAATATTTCTAACGCTTTTTGTAAATCTAATCGATCAAATTCCACTATATGCCCCTTATTTTCGGTATAATAGTGCAAGTCATGCTAGTATGTTTATTAACGAGCCAACCCCATTAAACAAGGGATTAGCTTTCAATAAACCTAGTGGAGTAAAGGTGCGAGAATTACAAGCACTAGCACTAACATGAATAATAGCTTCATGGCACGATACCTCCTAACGAGGTGTCGCCCTCTCTATTCTCCAACCCACTAACTCAACAAAGTCAAGCTAATTACTCCAAATTGCTGTCGAACATAGGAAATACCGCGCTTGTGAAACTATCAGCACGCTGTTATTATAGCTCAAAATGGTTAATTGTAGGTATATTTTTACAAAATACTACTCATAGTGTTGGCAAGAACTACTCATAGTGTTGGCAAGAACTACTCATAGTGTTGGCAAGAACTACTCATAGTGTTGGCAAGAACTACTCATTCTTTCATTTTCACCTAAAAATGAGAAACTCTACAGCTTCGGTATTTAGGCTGTTACAACCCCCAATCCCTCACGCGCGCGCATGCGAGTAAAACATGTAAAAACAGTATACTGTTTAAAACATGTAATAAAAACAATGCGCATGACGCGCTACATATTTTTGGGATTTTAGTTTTAGAGGAGATTTTTTGTGCTTCACGCCAGGTTTGCGCTATCTTGTTTGATTTTGCTCACGCAAAACCATCTACGGCTAACGCCTACGATTTCAAACTGCGATGCGCTTTTATCCATGCTCGCTAACGCTTCGCTTATTGGTGTTTGCTTGTCAGCAAACAATAGGTTCAAAACCGCTTGAATGCTCGCTTACGCTCGCTTAGGCGGTTTTGTATTGGTTGGATTGATAG
>NZ_BNCD01000062.1 GCF_014656295.1 Streptomyces sulfonofaciens | reverse complement strand
TGGCTCCGACGCCGTGATCACACCAGACACGACAAGATCATCCCACCTGTGACCAGCAGTTACGGGACAGCCCTTAGCTGCGGCAATCACGGGTACGAGGAAGACAAGACACAGGGGCCTCGCCTGGTTCAACGACTTATTCGGTAGGTACCTTGGGCCGTGGGCAACGAACGGGGCACACTTCTACATCGGCGGAGCGAAGGGCATCGACAGTCTCAGCCTGCTGTGGCTCGCTGGGAATTCAACGAGCCACATCACCGTCGTTGTGCCGGGCACGGTCGGGCAACAACCAGCCGAGGCCCGGCAAGCCATCGAGCGGTGCCGCGACCGAATCGGCGAGATCATCGAGCTCCACGCCGCCGAGTTGCTGGCGCCGGCGTATCACGCACGTAACCGGCACATGGTCGACCGGGCTCAGATGGTAATCGGCTTTCCTCTGGAAGGCCCGGAAGGCACTTCGGGCACGTGGCAGACGATCAACTACGCATCCTCTCAGGGGAAACCTCGGCTAATCGTTCCTGTTTGAGCTGGTGAGCGGGCATCATAAGGAGCATGAGCGCGCAAGACAGACTCGTCGGCGCTGCCACACTCAAACGTCTGCGGCTCGCCCGCGGGTGGTCCCTCGCCGACCTCGCCCGCGCCGTCAGCACGAAGGCGAAAGAACTCGGGCAACCGCTCGACGCGAGCGTCGCGAGTGTGCAGCGTTCGGTCGCACGGTGGGAGTCCAGCAAAGGGCCGATCCTCCCAGGAGACCGGTATCAACTGCTCCTCGCACATGTGTACGCCCGCAGCGCACATGGGCAGCTCGCGCTCAGCGTGGGCTCGGACTTCAGCGAGTTACTTTACGCACTCGGGCACCTCGGGGAGAGTGAGCGACGCCTCAATGACCTGCGCACCTTGCTGGTGCGGACCGCGACCGACGGCGGAAGTGGACTGCTCGCACTACTCGGCCCCTCAACGCAGCGCGTTCTTGCAGACGCCCTCGCCGACCCATCGAAGCTCGACGAGGAACTGCTAGAGGCTATGGGCATTGCGATTAGGGATGTGAACAGGCAGGTCGGGAGTCTGCCCTTTGTTCGGGTGCAACTGATGCTCACGCCGATCGTTGAGTCTTGCCGTCGTCTGCTCGATGGGACTGTTCCTGATGCGGTACTACTGCACCTCCGAGCAGTCGCCGCGCAGGCGTACACCCTTGCCGGGCGAGCGGCATTCGAGACACGCGACGACGAGGCCTCTCGGGCGTTGTACGCCGCGGCGGCGGGCGGCGTCGGCCCACCCTGGCGCCGAGCCGTCGTCCATATGAGCCACGCCCTGGTCACCCTGTACTCGACACCCGGCATCGAGGCGGCCCAGCAGCTCGTCGACGCCGCTGTGCGTGACGCACGAGCGGGCGAGAGTGTAATGGTCCGGGCTCGGGCGCATGCCCTACAGGCAGAGATTGCGGCACGTGCGGGCTCCGCCAGGCACGCGAAGGCTGCACTCGCGCTGGCTTGGTACGACATAGACAGTGACTGCGACGGCGACCCGTCGCCTGCATCATTCTCGGCCGCCCATCTGCGAGGGTTTGAAGGACTCACAGAGCTCTACGTCGGCGACCCTTCAAAGGCACACGACTACTTCGCCCAGTCGGCCGAGGCGCTTCACACGCCCCGCGAGCGAGTGCAGCATGCGATCGTCTCAACAGATCAGGCACTCGCTCGCATTCGTCTCAATGACCCAGAAGCAGCTACTGAACTGCTACACGGATGCGTTGACGCAGCTTCCGCAACAGGGGGCCGTGTCGCTGCGATCAGACTGCGGCGCGCCCGCGCCTATCTCCGTCCATGGCGACGTGAGGACTGGTTCGCCGACTTTGATGATCACCTAATCGAATCATTCGGCGCATAAGCGGGCCAAATACGCACAAAACACAGTGAGCCTTTTCCACCTGCGGGCCGGGCTGGTCAGTTCGGCTGACAGACGGGTGAAACCCCGGGTAGATGGGTTTTCGACCAAGAAGGACCCGTGCCCACCAGAGGCTTCGTATGCCTGTCTACCCGTCGGGGCTGGACGTGTCCAGCTCTGCCCTGCGCTTCCTCGCCGCTCGTCTGCGGGAACACCG
>NZ_BNCD01000061.1 GCF_014656295.1 Streptomyces sulfonofaciens | reverse complement strand
TGGGTGTGGCCGATGTTGGATTTGATGGAGCCGAGCCATAGGGGTCGGTCGGTGGGTCGGTTCTTGCCGTAGGTGGCGAGGAGTGCTTGTGCTTCGATGGGGTCGCCGAGGCTGGTGCCGGTGCCGTGGGCCTCGACGGCGTCGATGTCGGCGGGTGTGAGGCGGGCGGCGGCCAGGGCGGCCCGGATGACCCGCTGCTGGGCGGGACCGTTGGGGGCGGACAACTGGCTGCTCGCACCGTCCTGGTTGACCGCGGAGCCGCGCACCACGGCGAGCACATGGTGGCCCCTGCGTTCGGCGTCGGAGAGCCGCTCGACCAGCAGCATGCCGGCGCCCTCGGCCCAGCCGGTGCCGTCGGCGGCGGCCGCGAACGCCTTGCAGCGTCCATCGGGAGAAAGGCCGCGCTGGCGGCTGAACTCGACGAAGGTCCCGGGCGACGCCATCACGGTCACCCCGCCCGCCAGCGCCGTGTCGCACTCGCCGGCGCGCAGCGCCTGGCAGGCCAGGTGCAGCGCCACCAGCGACGACGAACACGCCGTGTCGACGCTGACGGCGGGCCCTTCGAGCCCGAGCGTGTACGAGATCCGGCCGGAGGCGACGCTGTAGGCGCTGCCGGTGCCGATGTGGCCCTCGAACGCCTCCGGGGTGCGGTCGTGGAGCCGTCCCGCGTAGTCGCCGTACATGATTCCGGCGAAGACGCCGGTGCGGCTGCCGCGCAGCGAACCGGGCGCGATGCCGGCGCGCTCCACGGCCTCCCAGGCGGTCTCCAGCAGCAGCCGCTGCTGCGGGTCGACGGCCATCGCCTCACGGGGACTGATGCCGAAGAACTCCGCGTCGAAGTCGGCCGCGTCGTACAGGAAGCCGCCCTCGCGCGCGTAGCTGCGGCCCGTACGGTCCGGGTCCGGGTCGTAGAGCCCGTCGACGTCCCAGCCCCGGTCCGCGGGGAAGCCGGAGATCGCGTCCACGCCTGCCGAGACCAGTTCCCACAGCTCGTCCGGGGTGCCGGCACCGCCCGGATAGCGGCAGGCCATGCCCACGATCGCGATCGGCTCGCACGCCGTGTCGGTCAGGCGCCGGTTGCTCTCACGCAGCCGCTCGTTCTCCAGCAAGGACGCACGCAGCGCCTCAACGACCCGCTCGGAAGGCGTACTCGTCATCAGTTCCCCGCTAAGTCGTCGTGTCACGATTCTTCGCTGACGCCGTCGGCGTTGCCGGCCAGTGCCATCCGGACGAGGGCGTCCACGTCCGCCGCCCTGATGGCGTCGGTCTGGTCGGCCTCCTGGGGCTCGGCCGGTGCCGCCTCGCCGCCTGCCAGCTTCAGCAGGGCGTCGAGCAGGCCGGCTGCCCTGATGCGGGCCGGTGGGATGGACGCGAGGACCTTGCGGATGCCGGCCTCGTCGCCGTCTGCCGTGGCCACCGCCACCTCCCCGGGCGCGAGTTCGGTGCGCAGGTAGCCCGCGAGCGCGCTCGGTGTCGGATGGTCGAAGACCAGGGTCGTGGGCGGTCTGAGGCCCGTGCTCGCGCCCAGTTGGTTGCGGAGCTCGACCGCGGTGAGCGAGTCGAATCCCATGTCCATCAGGCCCCGGTCCGGCTCCACCGCGGTCGCGTCCGCATGGCCCAGTACCGCCGCGATCCGGGTGCGCACCAGGTCGAGCAGGATCCGCTCCTGCTCCTCGGCGGTCCGGCCGGCCAGCCGCGCCACGAGGGACGCGGTGTCGGCGGTGTGCGCCGCGCGCCGCGCGGGCACCCGCACGAGGCCCCGCAGCAGCCGCGGCAGCGTCCCCGCCCCGGCCTGCGCCCGCAGCGCCGGGAGGTTCAGCCGGGCCGGTACCAGCAGCGGACCGGCGCCCGCGCCGAACACCACGTCGAGCAGCGCCAGGGCGTGTTCGGGGGCGAGCGGCAGCAGACCGCCGCGGCTCAGCCGGGCCTGGTCGGCGCCGTCGAGCCGCCCGCCCATGCCGCCCGTCCCCGCCCACAGGCCCCAGGCGAGTGACGTGCCGGGCAGCTTGCCGGTGCGGCGGTGGTGGGCGAGAGCGTCCAGGAAGGTGTTGGCGGCGGCGTAGTTGGCCTGTCCTGGGTTGCCGAAGACACCGGCCGCCGACGAGAACAGCACGAACGCCTTCAGGTCGAGTTGTCGGGTGAGGTGGTGGAGGTTCCAGGCGGCGTCGATCTTGGGGTGGAGGACGGTGTCGAGGCGGTC
>NZ_BNCD01000060.1 GCF_014656295.1 Streptomyces sulfonofaciens | reverse complement strand
CCAACTACTACACCGAACTCACAAAACCCCAGGTCACCACCACAGTCTGAGTTCTCCACCGAACCCGGGGCGGTTCAGCGTGGCCCTTCCGAGGTCGTTGGCAGGACGTTGACGCTGATGCGGGTGAAGCCGGACTCGTCAAGGACCTTCGTCCAGACCTGCTCCTGGAGTACCCACCGCCGGATCGTGGCCGCGGAACCGTCCGGTGCCTTCGCCGGGAGATCTGCCGGCACCACATCAGCCTGTGCAGGCGTGCCGTTCAGATAGTGGGCGAGGCTCGAGAACACCAGCCGCCCGCCCGGCCGCAGCGCGACGGCGGCCGCTGGCAGCACCTCACGTGGGTCGGTGAAGTCCAGCGCCCCGAAGACGCTGTACAGCACGTCGTACGCCTCGGGCATAGCGTGCAGGTGCGCCACGACGTCGGATCCCACGATGCGCAGACGCGGGGCGAGGTAGCCGTAGAGGTCGGTGGCCATGGCGTGCTGCGCGGGTGAAGCGTCGACGGCGACGACCTGGGCGGGTTTGTGGTGGGTGACCAGATGGGCTGCATGCCGGCCGGCACCGGCGCCGAGGTCGCCGACCACTTGCCCAGCCAAGTCCCCGAGGAGCTCCGGGCCGGGGCCCCCGTCCTGGCTCCAGGTCCAGTGGAAGGCGTCAGGGACCGCGCGGTCACGTTCGGCACGGGTGCGGCCGTAGTGGTGCCAGGGGTCTGGGGTGGTTGTCACCCGCCCCATCCTGGCGGGCGCCATCTGGCGCCGGGCCGATTCCGCGGAACCTCACCCGATCGACAGGGGGCCCCGGTGTGGTTAGTCCCCGGTACGCAACCAATGACGCACCCGGTCAAGCAGTCGTCGACATCCGACCGCCACGCGGTTTCCAGTAAGGGTGTCGGCCAAGTTTGCAAGTGCGACGGTGGCGATCTTCGCCAGCAGCTCCCTGACACCCCCGCTTCGGCCAACCCACGCCCGCGGTGATCTTCAGTTCCGAGTCTTGGCTCGCCTCGGTCAAAGGTCAAGTAGTTGGTCTGAAGTGATAGCTGACACTCTAGACAGTCACAGTTTTGCTTTCGATCGGAACGGTCTCCAGCGACGGCCTCTGGCTTGCCCTTGTAGCTTTGTCAGTAGAACCCTAACGACAACCTCTGCTAATGCCCCGCGGGTATCAAGACGAGCGAAAGGGGGAGTCCTTGACGCGATTCCCTCCCCTCGGCACGCTGCGTCACGTGAGACGTAAGGGATGAACCTGAGTGCGTTGACAACTATTGGGGGCGTAACCTAGCTTTAGTTTTGTTCGGAAAGAAGCACACTCTCGTGAGCGTCGAACTTGCCGACTTGACCGAGGCCTTCACGCTTTCGGGGGGTAAAAAATCCTCCCATGGAGATGCAAAGGAAAGTTAAGAGAAGGGGAAAAATGCCCGAAGCCATGACGGAGCTGCCGCACGTCCGCGAAGTCGAGCCGTTCTCCGAAAAGGACCAGCCCTGCTTCGAAGAAGTCAGGGAAGTACTCAAGAAGCATGGCGCACTCAGCCGCTTCGGCCTCACGCTTCTCCACCAGCATTTCGATATGGCCGATAATGAAGTGCTCTTGGAAACGACGGATGTCGAGAATCGCGTTCAGACTCTCACGGTCAAGAAGAAGAGTGATCTTGACAGTGTGCTGGAAACCGCGTGGCGGTTGGATTCCCACGAGATCTTGACGGGGTGCCGGATTGTCTGCGTGCAGGGAGAAGAGGGCTGCCTATCCGACAGTTGCTGATCGGGTGACGAGGTAGCTCCCGCACCGCACGAGGCTCCTGTGTCGTTGAGAGAGGTGTTTCGACGTCTCACCTCATCAGCGCAGGAGCCTCGTTGGTTCCCTATCCTGCCGTACTCGACGTCCCGCACGCCCTGGTCGAGTGGGTAACCATACTCATCGTCACCCGCAGGGCTCCGTCGTTCTCGCGGTTGGCCTGACCGAGCCGGATGACAGTGTCAACTCCCCTTTGGACACTGTCCGGAAGTTGGGCGACTTCGTCAGCACAGCCTTTTCCATCTTCAGGCTGAGCTGGCCAGATGCGGGGTGAGGACAGCCTGAACAAGGCTCGTGATGCGGATGGTCGAGTAGCGGAGCTTGCGGAGAAGCCGCCAGACACGGGGGTGGCGACGGCCTGCTCGACCAGGGTCCGGATCTTCGCGTGGGACTGTTTGACGGCCTGCTGACCTGTGGACAGCGTCTCCCACCTGCCGCGGTAGGGAACACGGACCGTGCCTCCGGCTCCTTG
>NZ_BNCD01000059.1 GCF_014656295.1 Streptomyces sulfonofaciens | reverse complement strand
AGGTGGCAGACCTGGTCGAGCGCGGCGGCGAACACGGGGAACGTCTCGTACAACTCGCTGCCCATACCCGGCCGCTGACTGCCCTGCCCCGACAGGACGAATGCGGTCTTTGGTGCGGGGACGGCGGTGCCTTGGGTCACCGTTGCGGAGGGTCGGCCCTGGGCGAGGGCGTCGAGTCCGGCGAGGAAGTCCTCGCGTGAGCCGTCCGTCGTACTGATCGCGGCGCGGTGCGCGAAGTGGCTGCGATGGGTGGCCAGCGCTCGTGCCGCCTCGGCCACGTCGAGTTCGGGGTGGGCGGCGGCGTAGTCCCGCAGCCGTGCGGCCTGGGCGCACAGGGCCTGCTCGGACTTGGCGGAGAGCACCCACGGCGCCACCGTCGTCGCCGGAGCCCCCGGCACCGCGGAGCCCCCGGCCGTCGCCTCGTCGGCGGCGGCCGCACCCGCCTGCGCCGGCGCGGCTTCCAGCACGACGTGCGCGTTCGTACCGCTGACCGCGAACGACGACACCGCGGCACGCCGCGGGTGGTCGGTCCGCGGCCAGGGCCGTGCCTCCTGGAGCAGCGAGACGGCGCCCTCGTCCCAGTCGACGAACGGCGAAGGCTCATCGCAGTGCAGCGACTTGGGCAGGATGCCGTGCCGCATCGCCAGCACCATCTTCATCACACCGCCGGCGCCGGCGGCCGCGATGGTGTGGCCGATGTTGGACTTGATGGAACCCAGCCACAGCGGCTGCTCGTCCGGCCGGTCCTGCCCGTACGTCGCCAGCAGGGCCTGTGCCTCGATGGGGTCGCCGAGGCTGGTGCCGGTGCCGTGGGCCTCGACGGCGTCGACGTCCGCGGTGGTCAGGCGGGCGTCGTCCAGGGCGGCCCGGATGACACGCTGCTGGGAGGGGCCGTTGGGTGCGGTGAGGCCGTTGCTCGCGCCGTCCTGGTTGACCGCGGTGCCGCGGATCAGGGCCAGCACGCGGTGACCGTTGCGCCGGGCGTCGGAGAGCCGCTCCAGCACGAAGGTGCCCGCGCCCTCGCCCCAGGCCACCCCGTCGGCCGCCGCCGAGAAGGACTTGCACCGCCCGTCGGCGGCCAGCCCCCGCAGCCGGCTGAACTCCTGGAACATGCCCGGTGTCGAGTGCACGGTGGCACCGCCCGCGATCGCGAGCGGCGTCTCGCCGTCGCGCAGCGACCGGCAGGCCAGGTGCAGTGCCACCAGCGACGACGAGCAGGCCGTGTCCACACTGAGGGCAGGACCCTCGAAACCGAGTGTGTACGCGATCCGCCCTGACGCCACGCTCGACGAGGTGCCCGTCAGCAGATAGCCCTCGATGTCCTCCGGCCCCTCGTGGCCGAGCAGCAGGTACTCGTTGGCGGAGATGCCGACGAACACGCCCGTGGTGCTGCCGCGCAGCGCGGCCGGGTCGATCCCGGCGCTCTCCAGCGCCTCCCACGAGGTCTCCAGCAGCAGCCGCTGCTGGGGGTCCATCGCCATCGCCTCGCGCGGGTTGATCCCGAAGAACGCCGCGTCGAACCGGTCCGCGTCGTGGACGAAGCCGCCGCGCCTGCCGTACGTCCTGCCGCGGGCGTCCGGATCCGGGTCGTAGATGCCGTCGATGTCCCAGCCGCGGCCCGTGGGGAAGTCGGACGTGGCGTCCCGGCCCTCGGCCAGCAACTGCCACAGCTCGTCCGGTGTGGTGACGCCCCCGGGGTAGCGGCAGGCCATGCCGACGATGGCGATCGGCTCCTCGTGCCCGGTCCGGGGCCGCGTGGCCGGCCTGGTGGGACGCGGTGCGGCCTCGGCCGGCACGTCCTCCAGCCTGGTGGCCAGGAATCCGGCGAGGGCGGTGGCGGTGGGGTGGTCGAAGAGGGCGGTGGCGGGCAGTCGCAGGCCGGTGGCGGTGTTGAGGTTGTTGCGCAGCTCGACCGCGGTCAGCGAGTCGAAGCCCAGGTTCTGGAACGCCTGGTCCGGGTCGATCGCGGTGGGGGAGTCGTGCCCGAGGGCCAGGGAGGCGTGCGTGCGCACCAGCTCAAGCAGGACCTGCCGCCGCTCGGCCACGCTCCGGCCCGCCAGCTCCTGCCGCAGCCGCGACGTGCCCCCCGCACCGCGCCCGGCCGCCCGGCGCACCGGCGCCCGGTTCTGCGGCGGGACGGTGACATGGGCCGGCACCAGCGCCGGACGGTCCCGGTGTCCGGTGAGCGCGGCACTCAGCAGGTCGAGCGCCCGGTCGGGGTCCAGCGGACGCACCCCGTTGCGACCCGCCCGGGTGCCGTCGAGTGTGGTGGCCATGCCGGTGGTGGTGGTCCAGGGGCCCCAGGCGAGGGCGGTGGCGGGTAGTCCTTGGGT
>NZ_BNCD01000058.1 GCF_014656295.1 Streptomyces sulfonofaciens | reverse complement strand
GACAGGCCGCGGCGTGCGGGGGTGTCGTCGTTCGGGATCAGCGGGACCAACGCCCACCTCATCCTCGAAGAAGCACCTGCGGTCCAGCACACCGACACCGACGCGCAGACCGGGACGGCCCCGGAGGCGGACTCCGCAGCGCCGGCCGGACCAGCACCAGCAGCCAGTCTCCCGATCCTCCTCTCCGCCCACACACCACAAGCCCTGAGGGACCTGGCCGGCCGTCTGCACGACCATCTGACACGGTCCCCGGACACGGACCCGTACAGCCTCGCCCACGCCCTCGCCACCACCCGCGCCCCGCACCGCCACCGGGCCGTCGTCCTGGCCGCCGACCGCCCCACCCTCCTCGCCTCACTGCGGGCACTCGGCGAAGGCGACCCGGACCCGTCCACCACCATCACCGGAACGGCCGTCACCGGCGCGGGGGCAGACCCCGCGGGCACGGTCTTCGTCTTCCCCGGGCAGGGCTCGCAGTGGGCCGGAATGGCCCTGGAACTGCTGGAGACCTCCGCCGTCTTCCGGGAGCGCATGCACGAGTGCGCCGCCGCGCTGGACCAGTTCACCGAATGGTCCCTGCTGGACGTGCTGACCGGCGCCCCCGGCGCACCTGGCCTCGACCGGGTCGACGTCGTCCAGCCCGCCCTGTTCGCCGTCATGGTCGCACTCGCCGCACTCTGGGAGGCCCACGGCGTACGGCCCGACGCCGTGGCCGGCCACTCCCAGGGGGAGATCGCCGCGGCCTGCGTCGCGGGCGCCCTCACACTGACGGACGCGGCCAGGGTGATCGCGCTGCGCAGCCAGGCACTGGCCGGTCTCGCGGGCACCGGCGGCATGGTCTCGGTCGCGCGGCCCGCGGACGACGTCGAGGAAATCATCGGGCGATGGGGCGACCGGCTGACGGTGGCCGCCGTGAACAGCCCGACTTCGGTGGTCGTGTCCGGCGACCCCCAGGCGCTGCACGAACTCCTCGCCGACTGCGAGACGGCGGGCATCCGCGCACGGCGCATCCCCGTGGACTACGCGTCCCACTCACCCCACGTCGAAGCCGTCCGCGACGACCTCGCGGAGTTGCTGGCGGCTGTCGCGCCGCAGCCGTCGGCGATCCCGTTCCACTCGGCCGTCACCGGCGACGACCTGGACACAACCCGGCTCGACGGCACCTACTGGTACCGGAACCTGCGGCAGCCCGTCCGCCTCGATCAGGCCGTCCGCGCCCTCCTCGACCGCGGGCACCGGACATTCATCGAGGTCAGTGCCCACCCCGTACTCACCATGGCACTCGACGAGACCTTCGCTGACGCCGCCCCCGCACAGCCAGGCAACAATCCGGCAGCCCTCTGCCTGGGCACGCTGCGGCGGGACGACGGCGGCTGGGACCGCTTCCTGGCCGCGCTGGCCGAGGGCTGGGCCCACGGACTCGACGTGTCCTGGCCCACCGTGTTCACGGACCGCCCGCGGCAGACGGTGGACCTTCCCACGTACCCGTTCCAGCACGAGTCCTACTGGCTGAAACCGGCCGCCCGCACTGGCACCGACGTGACGGCCACGGGCCTCGCCTCCGCCGGCCACCCCCTGCTGGGAGCGCTGGTGACCTCGGCCGACACCGACGTGTTCCTGCTCAGCGGCCTGCTGTCGCCGCGCACCCATCCCTGGCTGTCCGACCACGCCGTGGCGGGCACGACCCTCCTCCCTGGCACCGCCTTCCTCGAACTGGCCCTCCAGGCGGGCCGCTCCGCCGACTGCGCCGTGGTGGAGGACCTCACCGTCCTCGCCCCGATGGTGTTTCCCGAGGACGGCGCCCGGCACGTCCAGGTCGAGGTGGGCCCGCAGGACCCGGACGGGCGGCGGCCCCTGACCATCCACTCCCGCCCCGCCGGCCATACCGGTGCGACCGACGGCACCGCCGGTGAGGTGTCCTGGACCAAACACGCGGAGGGCCGACTGATCCCCGAGTCGCCGGAGCCCGGCGACCCCTTCGGAACCTGGCCGCCGCCCGGAGCACGCGCGGTCGAGCACCCGGATCCGTACCATCGGCTGGCGGCGCGGGGCTACGACTACGGCTCCGCGTTCCAAGGGCTGCGCGCACTGTGGCGGCACGCTGACGAGCTGTACGCCGAGGTGGAGCTGGACGAGACCGAGGCCGCGGAAGCCGACCGCTTCCTCGTGCATCCCGCTCTGCTGGACGCCGCCATGCACCCGGTGATCCTCGGCGATGAGCCGGACGAAGGCGCCGAGGCCGCCATGCCGGCGGTGCCGTTCGCCTTCGGCACGGTGACGGTACACGCCACGGGTGCTGACCGGCTCCGGATACGGCTCCGACGCGACACCGCCTCCGGCGAGGTCGCGCTCACGGCGGCGGACACCCGGGGCAGGCCGGTGGTGTCGGTGCGGTCCATCACCCTGCGCCCCTTCGAGCCCCGGTCCGTGGCGTCACCCGCGGGTGCGGTGTACCGGACGGCGTGGGAGCCGCTGGCGACGCCCGCCGCCTCGGACGCCGAGGCCGCACCGGAGACGACGGTGCTGTGGGTGCCCGCCTCGGATGCCGGTGATCCGGTCGCGGCGGTGCACGAGGCGGTGGCCGAGGCGCTGCAACGTGTCCAGGAAGGCGTGGCGGAGGACCGGGTCCTGGTGGTCGTGGTGTGTTCGGGGGATCTGGCTGGGGCTGCGGTGGGTGGTCTGGTGCGGTCTGTTCAGGCTGAGCGTCCTGGGCGGGTTGTGTTGGTCGAGACGGAGGGCAGTGTCGAGCCTGCGCGTTCGTTGTTGGCTGGTGTGGTTGCGGGTGGTGAGCCGCATGTGCGTTTGGGTGTTGACGGTGTGGTGCGGGTGCCGCGTTTGGTGGCTGTGGCCGAGTCGGGTTCGGGTTCGGTTGTGGGGTCGGGGGCTGGTGCCGGGCGTGGGTCCGAGTCTGGGTCCGGGGTCGGGCTGGCGCCGGGCGTGGATCCGGGCTTGGGTGTGGGTTCGGGTGTGGGGTCTGGGTTGGTTTTTGGTTCGGGTGGGACGGTTTTGGTTACGGGTGGGTCTGGTGTGTTGGGTGG
>NZ_BNCD01000057.1 GCF_014656295.1 Streptomyces sulfonofaciens | reverse complement strand
CGCGGGCCGGCGGCCCCGGCTTCCCCTGCTTCCCGTCCCCCGGCGCCGGCGCCCGGCGCCGGCGGACGGGAAGCGCCTGCTGCGCGGTGGTGCGCGTGGGTGCCGTGGTGCCGTGGGTGCGGGGCACGGTCCGTGGGCGGCCAGGCCAGGCATGGCCGTCGAGCGGAGCACCGAGTGCGCGAGCCGTCACTCACGGCGGCGGTCCGGTGAAAGCCCCAGGTCAGCGGCTGGACAACCATCCGGTGGCGGAGCCCGCCACGGCAGTGGTCATCGCGTTTGATGTTTACAGTAAGTTTGGTATGCCGGATTCCCGATCACCGTGATCAGGAGGATGATGGAGAGGGCACGTTCCGCGCCGAAGCGGCGGGGAGCGTGCTTCGCACACGGCGGCCGGAACACACCACGGCCGAGCACGAGAACCACGTACGAGGAGCGCATGCCGAAGCGCCTGACCTGGCCGTCCTGGCTGCCGGTCGACCCCTATGTCCTGCTGTTGCTCGCCACCGTCGGGCTCGCGGCCCTGCTGCCGGCCCGCGGCGCCGCCGCCGACGGCGCGTCCTACGCCTCCACTGCCGCGGTGGCGCTGCTGTTCTTCCTCTACGGTGCGCGCCTCTCGACCCGCGAGGCACTGCGCGGCCTCGCCCACTGGCGGCTCCACCTCACCGTTCTGGCCTGCACGTTCGTCCTCTTCCCCGCGCTCGGCCTGGCCGCCCGCGGCCTGGTCCCCTACGTGCTGACCCCCGCTCTCTACAGCGGCTTCCTGTTCCTGACACTGGTGCCCTCCACCATCCAGTCGTCCATCGCCTTCACCTCGATCGCCCGCGGCAACGTGCCCGCGGCGATCTGCGCGGGCTCCTTCTCCTCCCTCGCGGGCATCGTGCTCACCCCGCTGCTCGCCCAGGCGCTGCTGCCCGGCAGCGGCGGCTTCACCGGGTTCTCGGGCGCGGCGCTCGGGCAGATCGCCCTCCAGTTGCTCGCACCGTTCCTCGCCGGTCAACTGCTGCGCCGTTGGGCAGGAACGTTCATCCTGGGGCACAAGCGGATCCTCGGCCTGGTGGACCGCGGCTCCATCCTGCTCGTGGTCTACACCGCGTTCAGCGAGGGCATGGTGCGCGGCATCTGGCACCAGGTCACCGCACTGCGGCTCGTCGCCCTGCTCGGGGTCGAGGCGGTGCTGCTCGCCGTCATGCTGACCGTCACCTGGTACGGCGGCCGGCGTCTCGGCTTCGACCGCGGCGACCGGATCGCGATCCAGTTCGCCGGGTCGAAGAAGTCGCTCGCCTCCGGGCTGCCCATGGCGAGCGTGCTGTTCGGCCCGCAGGCCTCGCTCGCGGTGCTGCCGCTGATGCTGTTCCACCAGATGCAGCTCATGGTGTGCGCCGTGATCGCGCGGCGGCGGGCCGGGGATCCGCGGCCCCCGGCGTCCGGGGAGGGCGCGGCCGCCGGCTCCGCGTCCCGGGCGCCGGCCGTCGGTCCCGGGAGGCGGAGCATGCAGCGGAGCGTCAGCGCCGCCCGCTGACCCGGTCGAGCGGGAGCCACAGCACCAGGTCCCGGTTCCACGGCGCACGCTCCGCCGCCGTCGGGCCGGCGCCGCCGAGCGCATCCAACTGCGGGTCGGTCAGGCCGCGCGCCCAGACCCGCACGTCGTCGATGGCGCCGGTGAAGAAGGCCCGGCTGTCCATCCGCTGGCCGATGTGGACGCCGAACGGCGAGTTGCGGCTCACCGAACCCGGCACGTCGGCTCCGCTGACCGCGGTGAAGTCCACCGCCAGCGTCAGCCGCCCGCCGCTGCGGCGCAGCGCGAGGTGGTGCCAGCGGCCGTCGTTGTAGGCACCGGCGACGCGCACGGAGGCCGAGGCGGGCGGGCGGGCGCCGTCCCGGGTGGTGATCAGACCGGTGATGCGGTTCGAGGCGGGCTCGGCGCGCAGCCACACCTGCGGCTGGGTGTCGCCTGTGCCGCCCATCCACAGCAGCGGCTGCTCCCCGCCGGTCGCGGTGTAGCGGAACCACAGGGACGCCGTGAAGTCCCGGGTGCCCAGCCGCAGGTCCTCGCGGAACGGCAGCCGTACCGCGTCGTCCGTGCCGTCGAAGGCCAGGGCGCCGCCGAAGACGCCGCGGGTCCCCTGCGCGCTGCCGAGCACCGCGGCGGGCGGCTCGGCCCCGGCCCGGTCGGAGGTGGTCGGGTAGGGGCCCTGCCGCGGGGTCAGCGAGTCCTCGGTGAAGCGGGCGAAGCGGATCTCGTCCCGTGCGTCCACCGCTCCGCCCTCGTACAGCAGGCCGATGGTGCCGCCGCCGGCGCGGACGAGGTCGGAGTAGCCGGACCAGTCGGTCGTGACGACGGTGCCGCGGTCCACGCCGTCCCAGGTGCGGCCGCCGTCGTAGGAGGAGCGGATCATCATGGTCCTGCGGCGGTCCGGGTCGGCCGGGCAGGACATCAGCAGGTGGTCGTGGCCCACGTCGAGGACCGCGCCCTGCACCATCGGCGCGTACAGGCCGGGCAGCGCGCGGAAGGGGGCCTCGAAGCTGCCGCCGCCGTCCCTGCTGATCGCCTCGGTGCGGTGGCCGAGGTCCGTGCCGTCCTGCTCCCGGCCGCTGACGTAGACGGCGCCGTCGCCCCGCTCCGCCACGGTCATCTCCGAGGGCTTCTGGCGGAATGTTCCGTCCGGCGCGATGGGCCAGGAGTCGTGTGCGCCGATCCGCCAGTGGCGGCCGCCGTCGTCGCTGACGACGAGCGCGGCGTTGTTCGCGGTGACCCGGGTGCCGTCCCAGGTCTCGGTGTTGACGGCGAGGACCAGCCGGCCCCGGTGCCGTCCCCCGGCCAACTGGATGCCGTGCACCGGCCCGGTGGCGTACCAGGAGTTCCAGCTCGGCGGCAGGATCTCGGAGCTGAGGTCGCGCGGCTCCGACCAGGTGCGCCCGTCGTCGTCGCTGTACTGGAGGTGCGGTGTGCGGTCGCAGGGCACGGCGCAGCTCCTGCCGTCGGTGCGGCCGGTGTTGTACGTCTCCGCCAGGAGGATTCGGCCGGTCCTGCGGTCCACGAGGGGCGCCGGGTTGCCGTGCGTGTCGCCGCCGCCGTGGTTGACCACGGTCAGCGGGCCCCAGGTGCGGCCGCCGTCGGTGGAGCGCTTGACGACGATGTCGATGTCTCCGGCGTCACCGCAGTCGTGCACCCGGCCCTCGGCGAAGGCCAGGAGCGTGCCCGCGGCCGTCCTGACGACGGCCGGGATCCTGAAGCACGCGTACCCCGGATCCTGGGCGGCCTTGAAGAGGACCTGCTGCTCGAACCCTGCCGCGGGTGCGGGTGCGGGTGCGGGTGCCGGTGCGGGGGCGGGTGCGGGCGGGGCCGCGGGCGTGGCCGCCGCGGCCCCGCCCGGGGGAGCGGCAAGCGCGACCGTGGCGGCGAGCACCAGGGCGCGAAGCGCGACGGATCTGGCGGGCCGGGCGGCCCTGCGGGCCCACCGGGCCCGGAGTGCCCCCCTGCCATCCGTGGTTCTCAGGCGGGCGCGAAGGTGTGACGGCATGGTGAGACCTGCCCTTCAAGGCATCCGGACTCCAGGACATCCCACGTCCGACGTTCAATGTCTCAGACGCTACGTGCGTCGGGGTACGGGCGACAAGAAGCGTGCGGCGACGACGTGCGCGGCGCGGCGGGCGGGTTGGCGGGTCCGGTGGCCGGTGCGGCCCCCGGGCGGGTGGGCGTGGCGTGTGCGGCGGCGCGGCCGCAC
>NZ_BNCD01000056.1 GCF_014656295.1 Streptomyces sulfonofaciens | reverse complement strand
GCCGCGACCGACCCGAAGCCACCGCACTCACCCACGCGGTCCTCACCGCCCACACGAACGGCACCACACCCCTGTGGAGCACGCTGTTGCCGGCCGCGGAGTCGGCCGACGGTGTGGACCTGCCCACGTACCCGTTCCAGCGGCGCAGCTACTGGATCAGGTCGAGCGTGATCACCGATCCGAGCGGTCTCGGCCAGGCGGCCACGGACCATCCGCTGCTGGACGCGGTGATCGAGCTGCCGGACGGCGAGGGGCACGTGTTCACCGGCCGGGTGTCGCTGTCCTCGCACCCGTGGCTGGCCGAGCACGCCATCGGCGGGGCGGTCATCGTGCCGGGTACGGCCTATGTCGACCTGGTGCTGCACGCCGCCGAGCACACCGGCGGCGGCCACATCGACGAGTTGACGCACCATGTGTTCCTCGCGGTGCCGGAGCAGGGCGCCCTGCACCTGCGGGTCACGGTCGGGGCCGCGGACGACCTGGGACGGCGCACGTTCACCGTCCACTCCCGGCCCGAGGACGCACCGCAGGACACCGAGTGGACCCGGCACGCCAGCGGTCTGATCGCGGCCGGTGCGCAGCCTGAGCCGCCCGCACTGACGGCCTGGCCGCCCGCGGAGGGCACACCCGTCGACGTCGACCGCCTCCAGGAGTGCCTGGCCGGTGTCGGTTTCGGCTACGGGCCGCTGTTCCTGGGCCTCGAATCGGCCTGGCTGGCCGGTGACACCGTCTACGCCGAGGTGGCACTGCCCGGGGACGCCGACGCCGAGGCGTTCGGCATCCACCCCGGACTGCTGGACGCGGCCCTGCAGGCGTTCTTCGCCGAGAAGCTGCGCCTCGCGGGCGACGACCCCGCGGCGCTCCAGCTCGGCGTGCCGTTCTCCTGGGCCGGTGTGACGCTGTACGCCGCGGGTGCCGCCCGGCTGCGGGTGCGGATCGGCATCGTGGACGCGGACACGCTCAGCCTGACGATCGCGGACGGCACGGGAGCACCGGTACTCGGCGTCGAGTCGCTGACGACGCGGCAGGTGGGCGCCGACCAGTTGGCGGCGGCGAAGCCGGCGCGTCAGGACCTCTTCACGCTCGCCTGGTCGCCGCTGTCGGCCACGGCCGAGCCCGCCGCCCCCGCCTCTTTCGCGGTGCTGGGCGAGGATGCGGCCGGTCTCGGCGGCCTCCTCTCCGCCGCCGGTCTCGCCGGAGGTGCCTACGCGGATCTGGCGGCGCTGTCCGCCGCGGTGGCCGACGGCGCCTCGGTACCGGACGTCGTTCTGCTGCCCCGGGACGGAGCCCCGGGGACCGGCCCCGGGGCGGGCGTGGGAGAAGGCCCGGGGGCGGAGCCGGCGGCGGACGCGGGTGAGGCGCCGCGGGCGGTCGGCGAGCATGCCGGCGCGGTGCGCGGTCTCCTCCTGGACACCCTGACCGTCACCCAGCGGTTCCTGGCCGACGAGCAACTGGCCGCGGCCAGGTTGGCGTTCGTGACGCGGGGCGCCGTGGCGACGGCGGCCGGCGAACCGCTCGCCGACCTGGCCGCCGCGCCGGTGTGGGGCCTGATCCGCACCGCGCAGGCCGAGGAGCCCGGGCGGCTGCTGCTGGCCGACCTCGGGGCCGCGGAGGACGGTGGCCAGGGCGTGTCCGCCGAGGCGCTGCTGCTGGCGCTGGGCTGCGGCGAGCCGGGCACCGCGCTGCGCCGCGGCGCGATCCTCGTACCGCGGCTGGCTCCGGTGCCGGACGACGGGGCGGTGGCGGAAGGCGGTGCACGGGTGGCGCCGTTCGACCCCGACGGCACGGTCCTGATCACCGGCGGCACGGGCACCCTGGGCCGGCTCACCGCCCGCCACCTGATCACCCACCACGGCGCGAGACACCTGCTCCTCACCAGCCGCCGCGGACCCGACGCCCAAGGCGCCACACAACTCCACGACGAACTCACCGCCCTCGGCGCCCACGTCACCCTCACCGCCTGCGACGCCGCCGACCACAAGGCCCTGCGCCGACTCCTCGACGACATCCCCGCCGAGCACCCCCTCACCGCAGTCATCCACACCGCAGGCGTACTCGACGACACCACACTCCAAAGCCTCACACCCGACCGCCTCGACACCGTCCTCCACCCCAAGATCGACGCCGCCTGGAACCTCCACCACCTCACCCGACAACTCGACCTCAAAGCCTTCGTCCTCTACTCCTCCATCGCCGGCACCCTCGGCAACCCAGGACAAGCCAACTACGCCGCCGCCAACACCTACCTCGACGCACTCGCCCACCACCGCCACACCCAAGGACTACCCGCCACCGCCCTCGCCTGGGGCCCCTGGACCACCACCACCGGCATGGCCACCACACTCGACGGTGCGCAGAGCGCCCGGATCAGCAGGGCCGGGCTGCGCGGCCTGTCCCCGGCCCAGGGGCTCGCGGCGCTGGACGCCGCGCTGACCGCGCATCCGCGGCGGCCTGCGCTCGTCGTGGCGCGGCTGACCGGCGGCGCGCGGGACGCGGGCGACCGGGCACGGCGCGCGGGCGGGGCGGGCTCGCTGGTCCAGCGGCTCGCGGGACTCGGCGAGGCCGAGCAGAGTGCGCTGGTCCTGGAGCTGATCCGCACCCACGCGGCGGCGGCCCTGGGCCACGCGGGACCGGAGGCGGTCGAGCCCGACCAGGCGTTCCAGCAGCTCGGTTTCGACTCGCTGACCGCGGTCGAGCTGCGCAACAACCTCAACACCGCCACCGGCCTGCGACTGCCCGCCACCGCCCTCTTCGACCACCCCACCGCCACCGCCCTCGCCGCCCATGTGCGCGATGAGCTGGCCGACGCGGGGGCCGGCTCCCGAACCGCCGCGGCCGGTGCGGCGCGGACGCCCGGCTCGGCAGCGGTCGCGGCGGACGAGCCGATCGCGATCGTCGGCATGGCCTGCCGCTACCCCGGGGGCGTCACCACACCGGACGAGCTGTGGGACCTGGTCACGTCCGGCGGGGACGGCGTCGTGGCGTTCCCCGACGACCGGGGCTGGGACGTCGACGGGCTCTACGACCCGGACCCGGACCGAGCGGGCAAGAGCTACACGCGGCACGGCGGGTTCCTCCAGCGCGCCGGCGACTTCGACCCCGACTTCTTCGGGATCAGCCCGCGCGAGGCCCTGGCGATCGACCCGCAGCAGCGGCTGCTGCTTGAGGTGTCCTGGGAGGCCCTGGAGCGGGCCGGCATCGACCCGGCCACCCTGCGCGGCAGCGCCACCGGCGTGTTCGCCGGTGTGATGTACGGGGACTACGGTGCCCGCCTGATGAAGCGGGCACCCGAGGGCTTCGAGGGATACCTGAGCGCCGGCAGCGCGTACAGCATCGCCTCGGGCCGGGTCGCCTACACGTTCGGTCTTGAGGGGCCTGCGGTGACGGTGGACACGGCGTGTTCGTCGTCGCTGGTGGCGCTGCACCTGGCGGCGCAGGCGCTGCGCGGTGGTGAGTGCGATCTGGCGCTGGCCGGTGGTGTGACGGTGATGGCGACCCCGGCGACGTTCGTCGAGTTCAGCCGGCAGCGGGGGCTTTCGCCGGACGGGCGCTGCAAGGCGTTCGCGGCCGCCGCCGACGGGGTCGGCTGGGCCGAGGGCATCGGCATGCTGCTCGTGGAGCGGCTCTCGGACGCCGAGCGCAACGGGCACCGGGTGCTCGCCGTGGTACGGGGCTCGGCCGTCAACCAGGACGGTGCGAGCAACGGCCTCACCGCCCCCAACGGCCCCTCCCAGCAGCGGGTGATCCGTGCCGCCCTGGCCGCCGCCCGCCTCACACCGGCCGACATCGACGCCGTCGAGGCCCACGGCACCGGCACCAGCCTCGGCGACCCCATCGAAGCACAGGCACTCCTGGCCACCTACGGCAAGAACCGACCCACCGACCGACCCCTATGGCTCGGCTCCATCAAATCCAACATCGGCCACACCCAAGCCGCCGCCGGAATCGCCGGCATCATCAAAATGGTCCACGCCATGGACCATGGGGTGCTCCCCCACACGCTGCACGTGGACGAGCCGTCGCCGCACGTCGACTGGGACTCCGGAGCCGTCCGGCTGCTCACCGAGCAGACCCCCTGGCCGACCGCCGACCGGCCACGACGCGCCGCCGTCTCCTCCTTCGGCATCAGCGGCACCAACGCCCACATCATCCTGGAGGCCCCGGCGCCCGCCCCCGCCGAGGACGAGGCACCCGCTTCGGGTTCTCCGGTGCCGGTGGTGCCGTGGGTGCTCTCCGCCAGGACCGACGAGGCGCTGCGCGCCCAGGCCGCACGGCTGCGCGAGTTCGCCGCCGCCCGGTCCGACCTGCCGACCGGGGAGGTCGGCGCCGTGCTGGCCACCCATCGCAGCCACTTCGCGCACCGCGCCGCCGTGGCCCCCGCCACCGACGACCGGGACGCCTTCCTCGCCGGACTCGACGCCCTCGCCCAGGGCCGACCCTCCGCAACGGTGACCCAAGGCACCGCCGTCCCCGCAC
>NZ_BNCD01000055.1 GCF_014656295.1 Streptomyces sulfonofaciens | reverse complement strand
AGAACCAACACAGTGAACGCGAGCACCTGAGGACAAGCCCTCGGCCTATTAGTACCAGTCACCTCCACGCCTCACGACGCTTCCAGACCTGGCCTATCAACCCAGTCGTCTACTGGGAGCCTTACCCCATCAAGTGGGTGGGAGTCCTCATCTCGAAGCAGGCTTCCCGCTTAGATGCTTTCAGCGGTTATCCCTCCCGAACGTAGCCAACCAGCCATGCCCTTGGCAGAACAACTGGCACACCAGAGGTCCGTCCGTCCCGGTCCTCTCGTACTAGGGACAGCCCTTCTCAAGACTCCTACGCGCACAGCGGATAGGGACCGAACTGTCTCACGACGTTCTAAACCCAGCTCGCGTACCGCTTTAATGGGCGAACAGCCCAACCCTTGGGACCGACTCCAGCCCCAGGATGCGACGAGCCGACATCGAGGTGCCAAACCATCCCGTCGATATGGACTCTTGGGGAAGATCAGCCTGTTATCCCCGGGGTACCTTTTATCCGTTGAGCGACGGCGCTTCCACAAGCCACCGCCGGATCACTAGTCCCGACTTTCGTCCCTGCTCGACCCGTCAGTCTCACAGTCAAGCTCCCTTGTGCACTTACACTCAACACCTGATTACCAACCAGGCTGAGGGAACCTTTGGGCGCCTCCGTTACCCTTTAGGAGGCAACCGCCCCAGTTAAACTACCCATCAGACACTGTCCCTGATCCGGATCACGGACCCAGGTTAGACATCCAGCACGACCAGAGTGGTATTTCAACAATGACTCCACCCTAACTGGCGTCAGAGCTTCACAGTCTCCCACCTATCCTACACAAGCCGAACCGAACACCAATATCAAACTATAGTAAAGGTCCCGGGGTCTTTCCGTCCTGCTGCGCGAAACGAGCATCTTTACTCGTACTGCAATTTCACCGGGCCTATGGTTGAGACAGTCAAGAAGTCGTTACGCCATTCGTGCAGGTCGGAACTTACCCGACAAGGAATTTCGCTACCTTAGGATGGTTATAGTTACCACCGCCGTTTACTGGCGCTTAAGTTCTCAGCTTCGCCCACCCAAAAGTGAGCTAACCGGTCCCCTTAACGTTCCAGCACCGGGCAGGCGTCAGTCCGTATACATCGCCTTACGGCTTCGCACGGACCTGTGTTTTTAGTAAACAGTCGCTTCTCGCTGGTCTCTGCGGCCACCCCCAGCTCAGACAGCACATGCCATCACCAGGAATGGCCCCCCTTCTCCCGAAGTTACGGGGGCATTTTGCCGAGTTCCTTAACCATAGTTCACCCGAACGCCTCAGTATTCTCTACCAGACCACCTGAGTCGGTTTAGGGTACGGGCCGCCACAAAACTCGCTAGAGGCTTTTCTCGACAGCATAGGATCATCCACTTCACCACAATCGGCTCGGCATCAGGTCTCACCCACAAGCCAGGCGGATTTACCTACCTGACGGGCTACACCCTTACCCCGGGACAACCACCGCCCGGGCTGGACTACCTTCCTGCGTCACCCCATCACTCACCTACTACCACCTAGGATCAGCGGCTCCACCACTCCCCTTCACCCGAAGGATCCAGGACGGCTTCACGGCCTTAGCATCAGAGGATTCAATGTTTGACGCTTCACAGCGGGTACCGGAATATCAACCGGTTATCCATCGACTACGCCTGTCGGCCTCGCCTTAGGTCCCGACTTACCCTGGGCAGATCAGCTTGACCCAGGAACCCTTAGTCAATCGGCGCACACGTTTCCCACGTGTGAATCGCTACTCATGCCTGCATTCTCACTCGTCAACCGTCCACGACTACCTTCCAGTGCCGCTTCACCCAGCAGACGACGCTCCCCTACCCATCACAGCCACCGTTAGATGTACATGCTGCAATGACACGACTTCGGCGGTATGCTTGAGCCCCGCTACATTATCGGCGCGGAATCACTAGACCAGTGAGCTATTACGCACTCTTTCAAGGATGGCTGCTTCTAAGCCAACCTCCTGGTTGTCTCTGCGACTCCACATCCTTTCCCACTTAGCACACGCTTAGGGGCCTTAGTCGATGCTCTGGGCTGTTTCCCTCTCGACCATGGAGCTTATCCCCCACAGTCTCACTGCCGCGCTCTCACTTACCGGCATTCGGAGTTTGGCTAAGGTCAGTAACCCGGTAAGGCCCATCGCCTATCCAGTGCTCTACCTCCGGCAAGAAACACACGACGCTGCACCTAAATGCATTTCGGGGAGAACCAGCTATCACGGAGTTTGATTGGCCTTTCACCCCTAACCACAGGTCATCCCCCAGGTTTTCAACCCTGGTGGGTTCGGTCCTCCACGACCTCTTACAGCCGCTTCAACCTGCCCATGGCTAGATCACTCCGCTTCGGGTCTTGAGCATGCTACTCAACGCCCTATTCGGACTCGCTTTCGCTACGGCTCCCCCACAACAGGTTAACCTCGCAACACACCACAAACTCGCAGGCTCATTCTTCAAAAGGCACGCAGTCACGACTGGCAGGCAAAACCCACCAGCGACGCTCCCACGGCTTGTAGGCACACGGTTTCAGGTACTATTTCACTCCCCTCCCGGGGTACTTTTCACCATTCCCTCACGGTACTATCCGCTATCGGTCACCAGGGAATATTTAGGCTTAGCGGGTGGTCCCGCCAGATTCACACAGGATTTCTCGGGCCCCATGCTACTCGGGAAACTCTCAAACAAGTCGCTGACATTTCGACTACGGGGGTCTTACCCTCTACGCCGGGCCTTTCGCATGCCCTTCGCCTACACCAACGATTTCTCACTTGCCTCACAGCCGGCAGACCATGAAAGAAAGCTCCCACAACCCCCAAGACGCAACCCCTGCCGGGTCTCACACGCCCAAGGTTTAGCCTCATCCAGTTTCGCTCGCCACTACTCCCGGAATCACGGTTGTTTTCTCTTCCTGCGGGTACTGAGATGTTTCACTTCCCCGCGTTCCCTCCACACTGCCTATGAGTTCAGCAGCGGGTGACAGCCCATAACGACTGCCGGGTTTCCCCATTCGGACACCCCCGGATCAAAGCTCGGTTGACAACTCCCCGGGGCCTATCGCGGCCTCCCACGTCCTTCATCGGTTCCTGGTACCAAGGCATCCACCGTGCGCCCTTAAAAACTTGGCCACAGATGCTCGCGTTCACTGTGCAGTTCTCAAACAACGACCAACCACCCACCACCCCAAACCACACGGCTTGAGTTCACTGGGGCCGGCACCGAAGACACAACCACAAGCGGCCGCGCCCTCAGACACCCAACAACGTGCCCGACCCAACCCCGCCTGAAGAACCACGTTCCACACTCCAACAGGAGCAGTACTAACAGTCTCCAACCCGAGAACCAGGCCGAATAGTCAACGTTCCACCCATGAGCTAACCACCGCCAGACACTCGCTGGCGTTATGGCTCTGGACCACCAGGAAAACCTGGCAGCCAAGATGCTCCTTAGAAAGGAGGTGATCCAGCCGCACCTTCCGGTACGGCTACCTTGTTACGACTTCGTCCCAATCGCCAGTCCCACCTTCGACGACTCCCTCCCACAAGGGGTTGGGCCACCGGCTTCGGGTGTTACCGACTTTCGTGACGTGACGGGCGGTGTGTACAAGGCCCGGGAACGTATTCACCGCAGCAATGCTGATCTGCGATTACTAGCGACTCCGACTTCATGGGGTCGAGTTGCAGACCCCAATCCGAACTGAGACTGGCTTTTTGAGATTCGCTCCACCTCACGGCATCGCAGCTCATTGTACCAGCCATTGTAGCACGTGTGCAGCCCAAGACATAAGGGGCATGATGACTTGACGTCGTCCCCACCTTCCTCCGAGTTGACCCCGGCGGTCTCCCGTGAGTCCCCAGCACCACAAGGGCCTGCTGGCAACACGGGACAAGGGTTGCGCTCGTTGCGGGACTTAACCCAACATCTCACGACACGAGCTGACGACAGCCATGCACCACCTGTACACCGACCACAAGGGGGCACCCATCTCTGGATGTTTCCGGTGTATGTCAAGCCTTGGTAAGGTTCTTCGCGTTGCGTCGAATTAAGCCACATGCTCCGCCGCTTGTGCGGGCCCCCGTCAATTCCTTTGAGTTTTAGCCTTGCGGCCGTACTCCCCAGGCGGGGAACTTAATGCGTTAGCTGCGGCACGGACGACGTGGAATGTCGCCCACACCTAGTTCCCACCGTTTACGGCGTGGACTACCAGGGTATCTAATCCTGTTCGCTCCCCACGCTTTCGCTCCTCAGCGTCAGTATCGGCCCAGAGATCCGCCTTCGCCACCGGTGTTCCTCCTGATATCTGCGCATTTCACCGCTACACCAGGAATTCCGATCTCCCCTACCGAACTCTAGCCTGCCCGTATCGACTGCAGACCCGGAGTTAAGCCCCGGGCTTTCACAACCGACGTGACACGCCGCCTACGAGCTCTTTACGCCCAATAATTCCGGACAACGCTTGCGCCCTACGTATTACCGCGGCTGCTGGCACGTAGTTAGCCGGCGCTTCTTCTGCAAGTACCGTCACCTTGCGGCTTCTTCCCTGCTGAAAGAGGTTTACAACCCGAAGGCCGTCATCCCCCACGCGGCGTCGCTGCATCAGGCTTTCGCCCATTGTGCAATATTCCCCACTGCTGCCTCCCGTAGGAGTCTGGGCCGTGTCTCAGTCCCAGTGTGGCCGGTCGCCCTCTCAGGCCGGCTACCCGTCGTCGCCTTGGTAGGCCATCACCCCACCAACAAGCTGATAGGCCGCGGGCTCATCCTTCACCGCCGGAGCTTTCCACACAGAGAACATGCATTCCTGTGTCATATCCGGTATTAGACCCCGTTTCCAGGGCTTGTCCCAGAGTGAAGGGCAGATTGCCCACGTGTTACTCACCCGTTCGCCACTAATCCCCAGCCGAAGCCAGTTCATCGTTCGACTTGCATGTGTTAAGCACGCCGCCAGCGTTCGTCCTGAGCCAGGATCAAACTCTCCGTGAATGCTTCCGGGCTATCCCGGCAACACATCACGAGAGCGGAACC
>NZ_BNCD01000054.1 GCF_014656295.1 Streptomyces sulfonofaciens | reverse complement strand
CGCGAAGTTCTCGCGGATCTCCGCGCGGGCCGTGGCGGCGGCGTCGGCGATCAGGGCGGCGGGGTCGTTCTCGTCGCCGGTGTTGAGGAACGTGTACCAGGGCCCGTAAAGCCTGCGGTATCCCGCCGCGAGGTCGTAGCCGGGCAGGTCGTAGTGGTTGGCGCCGAAGTAGTTGAGGATGGTGGCGTCCTGGTGGATCGCCAGGTCCTGGTGGGTCGGGCCGACGCCGTAGAACGCGCACAGCGTCTGGTCGGTGACGCCGCCGAGCGGGGTGAGCCAGACGCCGAAACCGTGGCCGTAGTGCCCGAACATCGGGTTCTCGTGGTGGTAGAGGCTCCACTCGTACTTGCTGTAGGCGGTGCCCGCCGGCAGGTTGCCCGAGTTGCTGTCGGGCGCGGCCAGGTCCTTGTTGTTGACGCCGTCGACGCGCCAGGTCTCGTCCTGGAGTTTGACCTGGGTGTTCAGGTAGTCGTAGGTGGGCTGCTGGCCGCTGCCCCGCTCCCAGTTGAAGGAGTGGTCGAAGATGGAGCGGTCCCAGCGGGTGACCATCCGCACCTCGCTGATGGTGGTGGCCTCGGCCGCCGTCATGATGTCGAAGCCGTAGACACCCCGCTTGCCGCGCCGCATGACCAGATGGTGCTCGTGGTGCAGCGGTGTACTGGTGTCGTCGATGAACGCCACCTCCGCCAGGTCGGGACCGACCCGCACCACCTTGATCCCGGTGCAGATCAGACGGGTCTTGCCACCGCGGTCGTCCACGTAGAACGAGGGTGCCCTGCCGTCGTCCTGGGGCTTGGAGCCGTTGAGGTGGTGGCCCAGTTCCACGCCGTCGACCACCACCGAGGTGGCAGCGATGGACACGCCGGCGTACCCCGAGTACGTGCCGTTCAGATCGTCCCGGCCGAAGGTGAACCGCACCAGGCCGTTGTCGAGGACGATCGTGTCGACCTCGTCCGGGAAGGAGTAGCTGCCGGGCGTGGCGGGTGCTCCGTCCAGCAGCAGCCGCACGGCCGCGCCTGTGGGCCGCCCGGCCCCGCCGGTCCCACCGGATCCGCCGGCCCCGTCCGCGGCGTTCCCGTCCGGTGCCGCCCAGGCGCTGCCGCCGCCCATCAGCAGCGCGGCGCCCGCGGCGGTGGCCCCGGCCGCACCGAAGGCGGTGCGCCGCGAGACGGCGTTGGTCTCTGTGTCCATACGGGTCTCCTGGAGGTGCGTCGGCGCGGGGCGCCTGGGATGTCCGGGGTGTCTGGGGTCTCTTCGGTGTCTCTTCGGTGTCTCTTCGGTGTCTCTTCGGTGTCTTCGGTGGGGGTGTCCAGGGGGGTGGTCGGGGTGGGAGGTTGGGGGCGGGGCCGGGGTCCCGCCCGAGCGGCGGGGTACACGGGCATCCGGTGGTGCCGTGCGGGAGGCGGCCGGGTGCGGGGGTGCCCTACGGGAAGCCGCCGGGTGCGGCGGTGCTCCTCAAGCGGGCGGTGCCGGTGGAGTGCGGACCGCTCACCACGCGCGGACCGTCTCCTCCTCGATGTGGGCGAGGTCGAGGCTCTCGCCGAGTCCCGGTTCGGTGCTCAGACGCACATAGCCCTCGGGGTCGACGGGGTCGACGGCGCGCAGCAGGTGCGGCGGCACCTCGTCGAAGTCGTAGTGCGGGTGCAGCAGGCCGCGCTCGTACCACCTGCTGTTCGAGGCCGCGCCCAGCACGGCCAGCGTGCCCGCGCCTCCGCCGTGCATCTCGCAGTCCATGCCGAACGCCTCGGCCAGGTGCAGCGTCTTGAGGGCGGGCGCTATCCCGCCCGCGGTGGGCACCCCGACCCGCAGGATGTCGCAGGCCCCCGCGGTGATCCACTCGGCCCGCGCCTGCAAACGGCCGCCGACGCTCTCCGGGCCGATGACGAGGGTGTCGAGCTGGTCGGCCAGCCAGCGGTAGGACTGGGTGGAGTGCTCCTCCATCGGCTCCTCGTACCAGTGGAACCCCAACCGGTCGAGTGCCCTGCCGAGTTGCAGCGCGTCGGCACGGCTGTACCAGTGGTTGGCGTCGAGCATCAGCGGCACGTCGGGGCCCACCGCCTCGCGCACCGCGGCACAGGCGCGGATGTCCATGGCGACGTCCGGGGCGAAGGACACCGGAGGCATCCAGGTGTGCAGCTTGACGGCGTGGTACCCGTCCGCGACCAGTTTCTCGGCGAACGCGGCGTAGTCCTCCGGGCTGGAGAGGCCGCCGGGGACCTCGTCACCGCACATGGTGCTGCCGTAGGCGGGCACCTTGTCGCGCATACCGCCCAGCAGCTTCCACACCGGCTGCCCCAGGCGCCTGCCGATCAGGTCCCACAGGGCCGCTTCCACCACGGCCAGGGTGCGGTCGCCGAGCGTGCCCGCGCTGCCCCGCTGCCAGCGGGCCATCCCCTCCCACAACCGTGCGCGGTCGAAGGGGTCCTGGCCCATCAGCACCGGCCGCACATAGGCGTTCAGCAGGGCCTCGGCCACGTGCGCCTCGGCGGCCAGGCTGTGTCCCTGGTGGCCGTCGGTGTCGGTGACGGTGAACAGGGCCCGGGTGACGCTGCGCAAGGGCCCGGGGTGGGCGTGCCCGTCGGAGTCGTGTGCCAACTTCGTGGTGGTCCTGAACACCCGTACCGAGACACCGCTGATCGTCGCGGACTGCATCCGAAACCCCTCCTGCCGAGCCGTGCTGCGCATCGACGACGCATCTGACCGGTTCATCGGTACGGCCAGGGCGCCGATCCCTGGCGTCTTCACGGGACAGGGGCATAGCGCGCATGCCCGACCAGTGCGGTTCAACTACATGAATGCGGCTCACGGACTTATACCGCCTGGGAAGCTACGGCTGCACGCGCCGGGTGTCAACGAGTGAGTTGAATCGATTTTTACGAGGAGGAGGCGTCCGACCCCGGGGGCGGACCCCGTCCGTTCGGGGCGGCCGCCCCGAACGGCCCGGTCGGCAGGCGGCTTCCCGTGCCGCCGTTGCGACCGGTAAGCACGGTGCCGACCAGGTAGTGGCCGGGTTGCGGCACGTTCCCGAGCGGTGGCCACCTCGTTTCCGTGGTGCGGTCGCACGATGCGGACTAGGGCAGCGTCGTGTTCATCCGACCGGAAGTCAACCATCAGGTTTTGAAACGATGCACAGCCCATCCACTTCCTCGGAACACCCATGCCGCAGTGCGCCCCGCGATCCACCGCACCACTCCCGCCCCTGCCCCTGTCCCGGGAGGGGCAGGCGGCCGACCCGGAGGGATGCCACCGGCCTACCGGGACCCGTGTGCACCGGGAGGGAACGCGGCCGCTCGGGACACCCGGTGCCCGCCCCGGGGAACTTCGGGCACCGCTGCCGGCTCCGGCGGTCACCTCGGCCCGCCCCGGGGGCGCCCCGTGACACCCCGCCCCGTGCCCCGCGCCGCCCCGCGCCGCCTCCGGACCCCGCCGGACGCCGCAGTCATGCGGCCCGCCCCACACTGTCGGCGACCGCGCCCTCGAACACCCGGGCCAGGAGAACGGGCTCCTTCCATATCGTTTCAACCCAGCGGATCTCACCCACCCGCACCAGCCACGCACCCCCAAATCCGCGTCCCCGGCCACGCATCGACCCCCGCACCCCTGCGCCGCCCCCGTTCTCCCCGTCGATCCGGCCTGTCCGAGCCACCGAACAAACCGTTTGACCTGCATATTTGTACATCCACCGCCCGACGGCAGGTCCAGCGCCGGATGCCTGCGCGATCGTGGAGGGACCCCGGGCGGGGTCGACGAGGACTCCGAACTGTCCGATGACACACCCCTTCCCTTCCGGTCACCCACTCGCTAGCTTGTCGATCGAAAGCGCTTGCTTCATACGTTTCAATCACCAGTGCCCGTCTGCCGCACCACCCCCGGCCCGCGGCACGGGAACAGGCGGAAGGCGCGCTTGTGCGCCGTCCCACCGCCGCTCCCCCGCGCCCGCCCCTCCCGTCCGCGCAGTCCTTCCTGTCAGTCCTTCCGGATCCGCTCAGTCCTGCCTGTCGGTCCTTCAGGATCCGCTCAGCCCTTCCCGATCCGCCCATCAGCACGAGGAGTTCCGTGATGTCCTGGGAGCCAAGCCATCTGAGTCGTCGTTCCACGCTCGGCATCATCGGAGCCGGTGCCGCGGCCACGGTCTGGGGAGCGGAGGGCAGCGCCCACGCGGAGTCCGCGGGCGCCGCGGACGCGACCGCGGCGGACGGTACCGGTGCCCGGCAGGCGAGGGTGCTGCTCGACGGCCAACCGGCCGAGCTCGGCACCTACGCCTTCCCGACCCAGGTCGAGGAGGTGGTCCTGGACAACGGCCTGGCGCGCTTCACCTTCGGACGTGACGACGCCCAGGGCGGCGTCGTCACCGGCTGGAACGACGTCTCGATCACCGCGACCTCCGTGGTCGTCAACGGCACCGAGCTGGCCCACAACCTCAACGGCGTCGAGCCCCGCGACCCCGACCGCCAGCACTCCTTCTACGTGGACGCCGCCGGCGGCAAGTCCCGTCTGGTCTGCACCGAGATACGGGTCCTGAGGCTCGCGCCCGATCTGGTCGAGGTGGTGTTCGCCGACGTCACCAGCGACCCGCTGCGGCACGAGCACCACCTGATCATGCGCGCGGGCGTGCGCGGCCTGTACGGCTACAACATCCTCAGCGCCACCAGCGCCACCTCGATCAGCGAGGTCAGGATGAACACGCGGTGGGACCGTGCCGTCTTCGACCACGCCTTCAACTGGGAGCGCGGCAAGGGCCGGCAGCCCACCTACGCCTACCTCGCCACGCAGCAGCAGATCCAGGACGAGACCTGGCAGGTCGACGGCGTCGACAACCCCGCTCTGCCGTCACCGGACAGCAACGCCGGCGGTCTGGCGCCGGGCGAGGTGTACACCAAGTACAACTGGAGCCTCTACCACTTCGAGAACCCGATGTTCGGGCACTACGGCCACGGCTTCGGCGTCTGGTTCACCCCGCTGGGCGGGGTCTCCGACCAGACGCTCGCCGGGTTCTACGGGGTGGGACCCCAGCGGCAGGACCTCGCCATCCACCAGGACGCGCTGATCCTCAACTACTTCGGCGCCAACCACTACGGCCTGCCCGGCTACGCCCTGTCCGCCGGCTACCGGCGGCTGTACGGCCCGTGGCTCACGTACCTCACCGTCGGAGACCCCGGGGACCCCGACACCATGATCGCCGACGCCGCCGCCACGGCCCGCGCGGAGATCGCGGCGAACCGCGCC
>NZ_BNCD01000053.1 GCF_014656295.1 Streptomyces sulfonofaciens | reverse complement strand
AAGCGGGTAACGGGAGGGTCGTGCCATGACCCGATCCTTTCATGAAATCGAGTCTCCATACGAGCCGGGGCGGTTCAGGACAGGTCGACGTGATGTCAGGTTCACTGGTTCGGCCGTTGCCCGGCTGGGGTAGTGCTTCTCCTCGAACTCGACGGGGCTGAGGTAGCCGGGGGCGTTTCTGGAAGCGACGGGGGTTGTAGATGCCGTCGAGGTACTCGAAGAGCGCGAGGTTGACATCGGCTCTGGTGGTGAAGGTGCGGCCGCGGACGCATTGGGTCTTGACCAGCATCCACAGGGTCTCGGTGAGGGCGTTGTCGTAGGAGTCGCCGAGGGACCCCATGGACGTTTGAATGCCGGCTCTGACCAGGCGCGTCGTGAGCTTCACGGACGTGTACTGACAACTTTGATCGGCATGATGAATCAGTTGCCCCGGCCCAACCTCGCGGCTGGCCAGGGCGTATTCGAGGCAGGTGAGGACCAGATCAGCATCGGCGTGGGCGGAGGTCTCCCAGGCCACGACCCGGCGGGAGAAGGCGTCCCGGATCGCCGACAGCCACAGGAGCCCCTCGCCGGTGTGGATCATGGCGAGGTCGGTGACCCACGACCGGTTCGGTCTGTTGGCGGTGAAGCCGCGTCGCACCAGGTTCCCGCAGTTAGCAGATGGGGATGGGAAGGCGCCAGGATCCCGCGCCGAGCGCCGCGCGGGCCTCCCGCACGGCTTTCATGGAGCGCAGGTACTCGTGGTCCTGGCCAGCCGCTCGGTTCGTCTCGCTGAGTCGCAGCATGACATCGATCTCGTCCCGGCGGCCCCCGAGCTCATGGAACATCTCGATCGCCCGTCGGTAGTTGCGGATGGCCGCGTCATACGAGCCGAGCCGGTGCAGGGCAAGACCAATCGCCTCGAACGCACTGGCCTCGCCATAGCGTTCTCCTAGCTCGTGGAACCTGCTTTGGGCCGCTCGGCTGTAACTCAGACTATCTTGCGCGCTTCCGTGCAGAACGTGGCCCCAGCCGATCAGGCCCAGGGCGGCTGCCTCCCCCAGATGCCAGCCCTCAGCCCTGAAGAGCTCAAGAGCTCGCACTGCCTGGGTCTGGGCCTGTTCGATGTCGCCTGTCAGTTGGAAGAGCCAGTGCGACTGGCGCAACGTGTAGGCCAGTCCCATCATGTCACCCTCCTCCTCGAAGAGCTCGCGCGCACGTTCGAGGTGGTAGGCAGTCGAGTCATACCGACCGTGCTGAGACTCGGCGCGCGCCAGGCCCCGGTGCGCGTACGCGAGGGCGGTACGGTCCCCCAGTTCGGTCGCTGCGTTCAGCGCTATCTGCTGCGTCACCGCGAGTTCGTCCCAGTGCCCCTGCCGGTCCTGGTAGTGCCTGAGGGCCCAGGCCAGCCGCCAGGCGTGGTCCGGAAGGCCGGCGGCGGCCGCCTGTTCTACCAGCCCCCGCAGAGTGGGGTACTCGAAGGAGAACCAGCGCATGGCCTCCCCGTAGCTCTTGAACCGCGCATGATTTACAGGCGGGTCGAGCGACGGGGGCGGGCTCATGTCCCGATGCAGGGAAAGCGCGACATCCGCCGCGATCGCGCTGTGGAGGTAGTAGTCGAGCATGCGCCGCAGAGCGGCGTGGCGCGTCTCCGCGCGCTCGGCCTCGTCGAGAAGCTCCATCGCGTAGGCGCGGAGGAGGTCGTGTCTCGTGTAGCGGCCCGGTACCTCCTCCAGCAGCAGGTGGGAGTCGGCCAGCTCCCTAAGAGCCAGGTGCGTCGTCCGCTCCGGCCGACCCGCGATACTCGACGCCCCCGGCAGCGAGATGTCGGGCCCGGAGTGCAGCGCGAGCAGCCTGAAGAGCCGGGCCGCATCTGAACTGAGCGCGCGGTAAGACCATGAAAGCACTGCCCGCACGTCATGCGAGCCGTCGGTGGCGACGAACGCGTCGAGGTTGTCCTGCGTTTGCGTCAGCTCTCCCGCGATCGATCCCAGAGGGAACTCCGGATGGGTCACAGCGCGGGCCGCGGCGATGGCGAGGGCCAGGGGGAGCCTGACACACGACTCGACGATCGTTCGGACGGCCTCGGGCTCGGCGGTCACTCTGGCAGCGCCGATGCGTTTGGTCAGGATTTCGACGGACTCCTCGTGGGAGAGCAGCCCCAGCGACTCGACGTGCGCGCTGGTCACGGAGACGAGTCCGGGGAGGTTGCTCCGACTCGTCACCAGCACGAAACACCCCGCGCCACCGGGGAGGACGGGTATCACCTGCTCGGTGTCACGCGCGTTGTCCAGCACGATAAGCACCCGTCGATCCGCCAGCACGCTTCTGTACCGTGCGGCCTGCGCGTGCGGTTCGGTGGGCACGTTGTGGGGCGGAACTCCCAGCGCGTCCAGGAAGCCGCAGATCACCTCCCCGGGGTCCACCGGGTCGACCTCGCGGTCGTACCCGCGCAGGTCCACGTACAGCTGGCCATCGGGAAACCGTGCTGCCACGCGGCGCGCCAGCCGTACGGCGAAGGTTGTCTTTCCGACTGCCGCCGGTCCAGTGATCAGGCAGACGCGTGGTCCGCGGGGCCAGTCGGCCACGTCGCCGGGTACCAGGGAGGCGACGCGGTTGAGTTCGTGATCCCGCCCGACGAACACTGGCAAGTCGGCGGGCAGTTGGGCAGGTGCCGCGGACTGGGTGGAGACGCACGCCGGTGCCTGCGGCAGCGGGATCGCCTCCGACCGAAGGATGCGCTGGTGCAGCCGGGTGAGTGCGGGGCCGGGGTCCATGCCGAGTTCGTCAGCCAGGATCCGCCTCGCTCGCTCGTAGACCAACAGGGCCTCAGCCTGGCGCTCCTGCTGGTACAGGGCCATCATCAGGAGCTCGTGGTACTTCTCCCTCAGGGGGTTCTCAAGGACTGCCCGTTGGAGAACCTCGACAGCCACCGTGTGCTGACCGAGCTCCAAGTGCGCCTCGCACAGCTTCTCCAGGGCTTCCGACCTCGCCTGGACCAGCTGCTCGCGCTGGATTTGTACGAAGCGGCCGTGCATGCCGGCCAACGGTTCGTCGCCCTGCCACAGGGCAAGGGCGGAGCGCAGATGGGAGGCGGCGCCCGGGACGTTCCCGGCCGCACGCGCGACGGCCGCCCTGTTGATCTCGGAGCGGAAACACAAAGCGTCAACGGCTGCCGGGTCGATCACCATCCGGTAACCACCGGAGTCGGCGGATCGGATGACATTCTTGTCTGACTCCCTCGCCAGCACGCGCCGGAGACGATGGATGTACGTGCGCACGGTACCGAGCGCCGCGTGGGGTGCTCGGTCGCCCCAGATCGCGTCGGCGATGTCCCTGGCCGTTACCGCACGTTCTTCTCGCAACAACAGCAGTGCGAGGGTCACCTGTTGCTGGGGGGAACCGAGGTCGATTTCCTCGTCGCCTCGCCAGGCGCGCAGACGCCCCAGAACGACGAACCGCAGACTGTCGTTCATAGCGTGTCCAATCCGACTACGGCGCACCGGCTGACCGGGTACGGCACGTGCGTCTCGACCGGCGGGATGTCCCGTCGTCCGTCATGGTCCGGAAGGAAAGGGCCAATGGCTCCACCTGGGACGAACAAGATCCCGAGAGGAAATGCCACGCCCACCCGCGAACGTTGACTTGCACAATCATGGCAAAGAGCGACTTGGCTCACCGGAGTCCCCGCTGCTGGACCGTGTTTGACGCTGGGTGCCGACTGCCCGGCAGGCCTGTCGGAGCAGGCCGGGCAAGGGGAACAATCACTCGCGGAGGAATTCGAACGAGCTTTGGTCTTGGAAGGTACCGGCGTGCCCGGAGTCGGGATCAGCGCTCAGCCGAGTGTCGGAGATCAGCCGTACCAGGCTGAAGGAGTCGCCCGCCGGCGACATGGTGGCCTCGTCACCGTTGACGACCAGGGTGGGCTCGGTGGGGTGATCCGAACGAGCGGGGAGGCGCTTCCCTCCCACTTGGCGAGCACGGTGGGTTGGGCGTCGATCGCCTCGCTCGAGACGGGAATGCCGCGGTCCTCGGTAAGTTCGTCGAGCCGGGCAAGAATGTCGTCCGCGGCTGCCTGCCTGGTGGGCGTGGGCGAGAAGGGGGAATCGATAGCGCTTCGGGTGTTTCGCCTGTGCGCTTGCCTGCCGCAGGGCGCCTGTGCCACAGCCCCGGTGTCCATGTCTCCCGGGCCTCCGGCGCGGACCCCGGCCAGGACGAGACGAAGAACGAGATCAGGCCGCCGCTGAGCGGCGGCGTGGTCGCGCGGCCGATCCCACTGGTCGAACCGGTGATGAGAGCGGTACTGACGGTCACGGCGTTCTCCTTGACAGGGGTGGCGCACGGCGCAGGCGAAGCGAACGGGGCTCTCCACAGTGAAGTCGAGGCATCTCTCGATTTTCCGCCTCCACTGTAACCTGAGGTGAGCCTCATAATCGAATGGGGGCCGCCGCCGGGCGCATCCAGCAGGTTGAAGCGTCGGCCGCAAAGCTTATGCGCAGGTTGGTGTATATGAGCCGGTGCAAAGGGCCGGCCGTGGCGCGATGCGTCATCGAAGGGGCGTGGGGCTTCGACGGCGAGGCGGACCTCGGGCAGCCAGACGGCGATGGCGGACGGACGCGTCGTGGCCGTCGGGGAGATCACTGCTGCGGGGAGTCGAGCGTGTCGAGGGCCGCGGCTCGACCCTGTTGCCGGGACTCATCGACAGCCATACGCACGCCGACGCCGGAACCTGCCGCGGTCGCTCACGCGGGGGGACTCGTCATAGCGCATGCCCTGGCCGTCGACGCCACCCTCCTGGCACTCGACGCCGGCATCGACGCGCTCGCACACCTGTTCGTCGACGTCCTCCACACCTCCAGGCTCATCAGCTGAGTCGCAGGCGCCGGTGTGCTCGTCATCCTCCTGACCGCGCCGGCGTCGATCACCGGCCTGGGCTTCGGAGCCATCCTGGCCAAGGACCCCCGGACGCGCTGCCGACGGCCGCAGGAATGGACGGACATCCCGTGGGCGACCTCGGGAGCTACCCACAGGGATTTCGACGCGGCTCCGGCGGCCGTCTCAGCATTGCTCGAAGCCGGAGGGCCGGCGTGCTGGCCGGCACCGACGCCGCATATCTCGGCGCACCGGAAATCGCACGGCATCAGCTTCCACGGCGAGCTCCAGCTCCTCGTCGAGCCCGGTGTCACGCCCCAGCGGGCCCCTCGTCTTCGCGATCGGCCTCCCCGCAGTGACGTTCGGTCTGACGGACCGGGG
>NZ_BNCD01000052.1 GCF_014656295.1 Streptomyces sulfonofaciens | reverse complement strand
ACCCGCTGCTGGGAGGGGCCGTTGGGGGCGGTGAGGCCGTTGCTCGCGCCGTCCTGGTTGACGGCCGAGCCCCGCACGAGCGCCAGCACGCGGTGGCCGTTGCGCCGGGCCTCGGACAGCCGCTCCAGCACGAACATGCCGGCGCCCTCGCCCCAGCCGGTGCCGTCGGCGGCGGCCGCGAACGCCTTGCAGCGGCCGTCCGCGGCCAGCCCGCGCTGCCTGCTGAACTCCAGGAAGATCCCCGGACTCGGCATGATCGTGGCACCGCCCGCCAGCGCCATCGTGCACTCGTCGTTGCGCAGCGCCTGGCAGGCCAGGTGCAGTGCCACCAGCGACGACGAACACGCCGTGTCCACGGACACGGCAGGCCCCTCAAGGCCCAGCACGTACGCGGGCCGTCCGGAGGCGATGCTCGCGGCCATGCCGGTCAGCACATAGCCGTCCGCGCCCTCCTTGCCCGGATAGCGCATGGACACGTACTCCGAGCCGCCCACTCCGGCGAACACACTGGTGGCGCTGCCGCGCAGGGAGGCCGGGTCGATACCGGCCCGCTCCAGGGCCTCCCACGTGGTCTCCAGCAGCAGCCGCTGCTGCGGGTCCATCGCCAGCGCCTCGCGCGGGCTGATGCCGAAGAACTCGGCGTCGAACCCGTCCGCGTCGTGGACGAAGCCGCCGTGCCGGGAGTACGTCTTCCCAGGAGCGTCCGGGTCGGGATCGTAGATGCCGTCGACGTCCCAGCCGCGGCCCGCCGGGAACCCGGAGACGGCGTCCCTGCCCTCGGCGACGAGGTCCCACAGCTCCTCGGGGGAGGTCACACCGCCCGGGAAGCGGCAGGCCATGCCCACGATCGCGATCGGCTCCTGCTTGCGCGCCTCGATCTGGCGAAGGTGCCGACGCGTCTGATGCAGGTCAGCGCTCACGCGCTTGAGGTAATCGCGGAGCTTTTCCTCGTTCGCCATCCGCCGCCGATCCCTTCCGAGAAAACCAGGTCAAAAAAAGCAGGTGAGTCAGAGCTCGTTGTCGATGAAGTCGAAGAGGTCGTCGTCCGACGCGTCGTCGAACTTCGCGGTGAGGTCGGCCCCGCCGTCCTCGTCGGCGGCGGTCTTCGACAGTTCGAGGAGGAATGCCTCCAGGCGCGCCCTCAGCTCCGCGCGGGTGCCCTCGTCCGGTGGGTTGCCCAGAACCGCCGCCTGGAGGCCCGCCAGACCGTCGAGCACCTGGGCGTCACCCGTCGGTGTGTCGGTCCCGGCCGTCGCCGCTGGCTCCGGCTCCAGCTCGGTCCGCAGGAACTCCGCGACGGCGGCGGGCGTGGGCCGGTCGAAGACGAGAGTGCTCGGCAGCCGCAGACCGACCGCCGCACCCAGCCGGTTGCGCAGCTCGACGGAGGTCAGCGAGTCGAAGCCGAGTTCCTTGAAGGCGTGCCCGCTGCCGATCCCGGCCGGTGTGGCGTGCCCCAGCACCGTCGCCGCCTCGGTGCGCACCAGGTGCACCAGGGCGTCCTTGCGCTCCGCCGCCGACAGCCCGGCGAGCCGCTGCCGCCACTGCGCGGACGCCGGCTGCGCCCCGTCCCCGGTGCCCGTGGCGGGGCCGGCCGCGCGCCGCACCCGGCCGCCGCGCACCAGGCCCCGCAGCATCGGCGGGACGTCCGCACCGGGCCGCAGGGCCGCGGTGTCCAACCGGGCCGGCACCAGCGTGGCCCGGTCGGCCCCGAGCGCAGCGTCGAACAGCGCGAGGCCCTGCTCCGTCGCCAGCGCGACCACACTGCCGCGGCTCACCCGCGACAGGTCGGCGCCGCTCAGGTGCCCCGTCATACCGCTGGCCTCCGCCCACAGGCCCCACGCCAGTGACGTGGCAGGCAGGCCCTCGGCGCGGCGCCGGTGCGCGAGCGCGTCCAGGAAGGTGTTCGCGGCGGCGTAGTTGGCCTGCCCCGGATTGCCCAGGGTGCCCGCCACCGACGAGAACAGGATGAACTCCGCCAGGTCCGCCCCGCGGGTCAGCTCGTGCAGGTTCCAGGCCGCGTCCGCCTTGGGCCGCATGACCGTCTCGATCCGCTCCGCGGTGAGGGCGCCCACCGTGGCGTCGTCGAGCACGCCCGCGGCGTGCACCACCGCCGTCAGCGGGTGCTCGGCGGGAACGGACGCCAGCAGGTCCGCGAGCGCCGCACGGTCCGCGGCGTCACAGGCAGCCACGGTGACCTCGGCGCCCAGCGCCACCAGTTCGTCCCGCAGCGCCACGGCGGACGCGCTGCCCGCGCCCTGCCGACTGGTCAGCAGCAGGTGCCGGACACCGTGCCGGGTGACCAGGCGGCGGGCGACCAGACCACCGAGGGTGCCGGTGCCGCCGGTGATCAGTACCGTGCCGTCGGCGTCCAGCGGCACCGGGACGCTCAGCACGACCTTGCCGATGTTGCGGGCCTGGCTCAGGTACCGGAAGGCGTCCGGAGCCCTGCGCACGTCCCACGTCGTGAACGGCAGCGGCCGCAGCACACCCCGCTCGAACAGGCCGACCAGTTCGGCCAGCATCTCCTGGATACGGTCGGGACCGGCGTCCTGGAGGTCGAAGGCGCGGTAGGCGACGCCCGGATGCCGCGCGGCGACCTCACCGGCGTCCCGGACATCCGTCTTGCCCATTTCCAGGAAGTGCCCGCCGTGCGGCAGCAGCCGCAGGGAGGCGTCCACGAACTCGTGTGCCAGCGAGTCCAGTACCACGTCCATGCCGGCACCGCCCGTCGCCCCGCGGAACCGGTCCTCGAAGTCCAGGGTGCGGGAGTTGCCTAGGTGGGCGTCGTCGTAGCCCTGCTCGCGCAGCACCGCCCACTTGCCCGGGCTCGCGGTGCCGAACACCTCCGCGCCCAGGTGCCGGGCGAGCCGGCCCGCGGCCATGCCCACCCCGCCCGCCGCGGCGTGCACCAGCAACCGCTGCCCGGGGCGCAGCCCGGCCAGGTCCGTCAGGCCGTAGTACGCGGTGAGGAACACCACCGACACCGACGCGGCCTCGGCGAAGGTCCAACCGGCCGGCATCCGGTGCAGCAGCCGGTGGTCGGTGACCGCCACCGGCCCCATCGCCCCCGCGAACAGGCCCATCACCCGGTCGCCCACCGCGACCCCGGTGACCCCGGCACCGGTCTCCAGGACCACGCCCGCGCCCTCGCCGCCCAGCGCCTCCCGGCCGGGGTACAGGTCGAGGCCGATCATCACGTCGCGGAAGTTGAGGCCCGCGGCACGCACCCCGACCCGGACCTGGCCCGGGTCGAGCGGGGCGGTGGCGTCCGGGCAGGCGACCAGGGCCAGGTTGTCCAGCGCGCCCTTCTGCGGCATGTCGACGCGCCAGGCGCCCGCCGGCCCCGCACCGTCGGCGGCCGCGGGCACGGCCAGCGCCGTGTCCGTCCGGGCCCGCACCAGACGCGGCGCCAGCACGAGCCCGTCCCGCACCGCGAGCTGGGGCTCGCCCGGCGCGCCCGCCCCCTCGCCCCCGCCCACGGCGGTGGCCAGGGCCGCAGGCAGCCGTTCGAGCGAAGGCCCGCTGCCGTCCGTGTCGAGCAGCCAGAACCGGTCCGGGTTCTCCAACTGGGCCGCACGCAGCAGACCCCACACCGAGGCACCCGCCAGGTCCCGGACGTCCTCGCCGCCCTGCACCACGACCGCGCCCCGGGTCACCACGACCAGGCGGGCGGCGGCGAACCTGTCGTCGGCCAGCCAGTCCTGCACCAGTGTCAGCATGCGGTGCGCCGCCGCGTGCGCGGCCCCGGCCGCACCGGCCGTCACGTCCCCGGGCGCCCAGGCCACCAGGACCGTCCCGGGCACCACGCCCCCGGCGTCCACGGCCGCGAGCAGCGCACCGAGGTCCTCATATCCGGCCACCGGTGCGTCAGGCGCCGTCAGCGCGGCCACCAACTCAGGGCCGTCACCCAGCACCGCGAGCGGTCCCGCGGCGCCGGCGCCGTCCGCACCCGCGGGTCGCGCGGGTTCCGCCCAGTCCACGTGGAACAGCGCGTCCGGGTGGCCGCCGCGCGCCGCGGCGAGCTGGTCGGCCCGGATCGGCCGCAGTTCCAGCGCGGCCACCGACGCCACCGGTGCGCCGAGCTGGTCGGCCACCTCGATGGCGACCGAGCCGCCCTCCGCCGTGAGCCGCACCCGCAGCCGGGTCGCACCGGTGGCGTGCAGCGTCACCCCGGCCCAGGCGAACGGGATCCGCACCCCGCCGCCGTCAGCGCCCCGGCCCCTACCGCCGCCCGCGCCCGCCGCCTCGTCCGGGCCCGCCGCGTCGCCCGCCACGTCATCCGTGTGGCGCGCGCCCTCGTGGGCGAGCGGGTGCAGCGCGGCGTCGAGCAGGGCCGGATGCAGCGCGAAGCGTGCCGCGTCGTCCGTACCGGCCGCCTCGGGCAGCGCCACCTCGGCCCACACGGTGGTGCCGTCCCGCCACGCCGCCACGAGCCCCTGGAACACCGGGCCGTATCCGAGACCGGCCGCGGCGAGCCGGTCACGGACCTCCGCCACGTCGAGTGGCGCCGCACCCCCGGGCGGCCACGCCGTGAGGGCCTCGGGAGCCTCAGCGGCGCCCACCCCGATCACGCCGGTCGCATGGCACGTCCACTCGGTGTCCTGCGGTGCGTCCTCGGGCCGCGAGTGCACCTGGACGGTGCGCCGGCCCGCTTCGCCGGCCGCGCCCACGGACACCTGGAGCCGCACCGCGCCCTCGTCCGGCACGACGAGCGGTGCCTCCAGCGTCAGGTCGGCGATCTCGTCGCACCCGGCACGGTCGGCGGCGTAGAGCAGCAGGTCGACGTACGCCGTACCCGGCAGGAGCACGGTGCCGTGCACCGCGTGATCGGCGAGCCAGGGATGCGTACGCCGTGAGATCCGGCCCGTGAACAGGTGGCCCTCGTCCGCGGCCAGCTCGATCCCGGCCGCCAGCAGCGGATGCCCGGCCGGTAGCTGCCCGAGACCGCTCGCGTCGGACGGCGCGTCCGGCACCGCGAGCCAGTAGGGCCGGTGCTGGAACGCATACGTCGGCAGCTCCACCCGCGCCGCCCTGTCCGCACCACCGAGGAACGGCTCCCACAGGGGTGTGGTGCCGTTCGTGTGGGCGGTGAGGACCGCGTGGGTGAGTGCGGTGGCTTCGGGTCGGTCGCGGCGCAGCGTGGGGATCAGCACGGCTTTGGTTCCGGTTCGGGTTCCGGTTCTGGTTCCGGTTCCGGTGGCCGCGTCGCGGTCGGTGTCTGTGCCCGCGCCGGTGCTGCTGTCTGTGCTGCCTTCTGTGCTGGTGTCTGTGTCTGTGTCTGTGCTGGTGTCGTCGTCCGTGGTGTGCAGGGACTCAGCGGCCAGTGCGCTGAGGACGGGGTGGGGGGCGAGTTCGAGGTAGGTGGTGGTGTGGTGTTGGTGGTGGAGGGTGGTGATGCCTTGGTGGAAGTGG
>NZ_BNCD01000051.1 GCF_014656295.1 Streptomyces sulfonofaciens | reverse complement strand
GCGTCCGCACAACACGCATCCGCCGGAAGCCTGTCCAGCCGACCCCGCAACCCGCACAGCCGTCGAAGCTTCCTCGGGGAGTCACCGGCGGTTTCCGTCATATCCCTGAGGGGCCGGCGCCATCCAGGGCTCAGCGCGCGGATACGGAGGGCCTGCTGCAGCTTGCCGACGTCATGGGGTGGGGTATTGAGCAGACTATCGGTGTCCGCGACGGTCAGAGCACCTGGACCGCTCGTGGTCCTGACGATCGTGTCGCCCTTCTGAACCTGTCCCTTATTTCCGCATCATCCTTCTCGGCCAGGATTCAGCATTCGCGGTTGCGTACCGCGATCCAAAGGGAACATCTATGCTGCTGATTTATCGTCCGCCATAACGTTCCAAAGCCAATCGGGGATCTTCCAGACTAGGGCACGAACCGTACGCGATCCCGGATTCGCAGGATATGACTTTCCTGGGTTTTCCAATGATGATGCGAATGGCAGACCCTACTGCGAGGGTCCGAGGTGGAGGTCCGATTCGTCATTCACGCATACGGGTCTGCGGCCGCCGCCGCTCATTCCTTCACGGAAGGGGAGCGACGGTTACGTACCCCACCCGCCGACTGGCCAGTGGCCTTGCCGCCATCGAAAGCGGGCGGCGGGTGGGCCATCCTCCATTGTCAGGAGATCACCTTGTCGAAGACCTCGTTGAACGCTTCCGTGGAGCTCGGGTGGGTGTAGATCGAGTCGCGCAGCTCACTGGCCGTGATGTTGTGCCGCATGGCCAGTGCGACGGTGTTGATGACCTCCTGCGCGTCGATGGCCAGCAGGGCGGCTCCGAGGATGAGGTCGGTGTCCGCGTCCACGACGAACTTCATCACACCGCGGGTCTCCTCGACCGTGTAGGCGCGGGGCATGGCCACGATGTCAGCGACTTTCTCCCGCGAGACCCTGATGTTCAGCCCCTGGGCCCGGGCCTGGGACTCGGTCAGCCCCACCGTGGCGAGCGGTGGCGTGATGAACAGGGTGTGGGGGACGGCCCTGCGGTCGGCCGTGCTCCGCTTGCCTTCGCCGAGCAGTTGGTCGAGGACGATGCGGGCGTCGTCGAGTGAGATGTAGGTGAACTGCTCGCCGCCATTGACGTCGCCAAGTGCGTAGATGTGCGGCTGGCTGGTGCGGAGGTGCTCGTCGACCGTGATCGCGCCCTTCGGAGTGGTCTGGACACCCGCGGCGTCGAGCCGCAGAGCGGCGGTCACGGCACGGCGTCCCGTGGCGGGCAGCAGTGCGCCGGCCTCCACGGTGTGCTTCCGTCCGGCCTTTTCGTAGACGATCGTCGAGACGGCCCCACTGTCCCTCACCTCGGTGATGTCTGCGCCGGTGATGACATGGACACCGTCGCCGGTGAGGATCTCCGTGACAGCCTCGGCGATGTCCTCGTCCTCCCTCGGAAGAAGCCGGCCGGACGCCTCCAGGACGGTAACGTGCGTACCGAAGCGCTGGTAGATGGACGCGAACTCCAGACCGAGGTACCCGCCTCCCAGGACCACGAGGCGCTCGGGCAGGTTGTCCGTGCGGATCAGCTCCGTGCTGCTGACCAGGTGAGGGCTGGCCGCGAGACCAGGAATCGGTGCCATCACGGGTTCGGAACCGGTGTTGATCAGGATCGTCGGGGCGGTCACGGTGATCCGATGGTCGCCCTCCCCGACGGCCACGGTGTGCGCGTCAACGAAATGAGCGGCACCGGTGATGACCGTGGCGGTATCCTTGCTGTTCAGCGCTTCGAAGTTGCCGGCACGGAAGGCGCTGGTGAGCGCGCGGACACCGGCGGTCGAGTTGGCGAAGAACTTCTGTGCGTCGTCCTCCGGGCGCCTTGTGTTCGCGTAGTGAACGAGCATCTTGGTCGGGACGCAGCCCACATTGGGGCAGGTTCCGCCGTACATGTTCTCGGACTGCTCGATCAAGACGACCCGACGGCCCGCGTCTGTGAGGACGTGCGCAGCGGTCTTACCGCCCTTGCCGAAGCCCACGACCAGGACATCCGCCGTGATCGCTGTGGTGGTTTCCATACGTCGAATCTATGAATCCACAGGTGGTACAACTAGGCGCACTCGTTTCACTTTTCCACCCGAAAGTCTCACCATGGACTCCGTCAGCCACCTGCTGCGTATGGCGCGGCTCAGGGCCAGTCTGGACAGGCGCTGCCTGCTGAGCGAGGGCACCCGCATGGACGTGCCCCCGTACCGCGAGCAGGAGGCGCCGTTCCATGTGCTGTTGGAGGGAGAGTGCCGCTTGCAGGTCGGGACCACCGTGCTCGACCTGCGTGCGGGGGATGTCGTGATCATTCCGAGCGGTGTCCCCCACCAGGTGACCACGTCTGGGGAAGGCGGTCTGCGCAGTACGACCGAGACGCACGGCGACGTGTTCGTCAGCACGTACAGCGAAGGCGGCGGCGCGCCAGTGATCGACCTGTTCTGCGGGCGTTACACGTTCGACGTGGGGGCCGGTTCGGTGCTGCTGAGGAGCCTGCCCAATCCGGTACACGTCTCGTTCGGGCAGTGCGCCGAGGGCAGGGAGGTGCTGCGCATGCTGGGCGCTCTGATGCGCGGCGAGGCGCGTCGCGAGGGCGAAGGAACCTCGGCGATCCTCTCGGCCCTGTGCACCGTGCTCCTGGCGATGACGTTGCGGACCTCACGAGGCAGCGCCACCACGGCCACGCTGTGGACCGCGGCGGTCAACGGCCGCATCGCCAGGGCCGTCGAAGGCGTGCTGAACGACCCCGGGGCCGACTGGACCATCGACCGGCTCAGCCGTGCGGCGGCGATGTCGCGTGCCACGTTCCTGCGGCACTTCAGTCAGGAGACAGGGATGACAGTCGGAGCTTTCCTCGCCAAAGCCCGGCTGATGACCGCGGCCGAGCTGCTCGACAGCACGGATGCCACAGTCGCCACCATCGCCGGCCAGGTCGGCTACCAGTCCGAATCCGCCTTTTCCCGAGCGTTCCGAGCCCAGTTGGGCACGACGCCGGCCCGCTTCCGCCGAGATCAGGCTAGGAGCAGGAATGCGGACATCCGCACTGTCGACGGACGCCGGGGCTGACGGGTGTGGCATTGGCGTGGCGCTGCACGACGTGCGCCCGGTCATGGCCGATGCCGCGGCTGTCCGCCATCGACAAGGCGCCCACGGCATCGCCGGTTGCACGCTGCTGCTGGACGTCACGGCGATGCGGCATGAGGAATCCCAACTTCGGCTGTTCGCCGGCTAGGAAAGAGACGCACATGATGGTCCCCATGGCCATGGTCACGACCACGTCCCGGCACCCCGGTTCGCCGACGTCCGGGCACCGGGTATCGCCAGGATCGGCATCGGTGGGCCCATCGGCTCCGGTAAGACGGCACTGATCGAGGCGCTGGTCCGCACGGGAGCGGGGCGCCGGTTACTCGGAGGCTCGCGGCGGCTTGCAGGTGGAACCGGCACCGCTGACGGTCTACGCCACCGAGCAAGCGCACTCATCGATTGCCGCAGCGGTAGCCCTCGCCGGCTTCGGCCTCGCCCATGTGACTGGTCGACGTCGACCCCTATCTCTTTGTGATGCTTCCACAGGTGTTGGAGCAGATACTCAAGGACGACTGGCGGCCGGCCGCCGTCGTCGTCAGCCTCGGCAGGACCGCGACCACCGCGGTCGATCTCCTTGCCGAGTTCGCTCCCCTGGTACGTGAGTACGGTCTGTGGGTCCACGTCGATGGGGCGATGGCTGGCTCGGCTCCGCTTCTTCCGGAGATGTGCTGGCTTGTCGAGGGAGTCGAGCACGCGGACTCCTCCGCCAGCAGACCGCGGACCTGGACTCGGTGCGGCAGATGTGAACACGCAGCCATGTGGAAACCTTCGCGCCTCACCGCCAACCGTGCGCCGTCGATCAGAGCAACTGGGCATCGGAGTCCGCGGAGTTGCCACCGTGATGGTCAACCCGTTCACCCGGGATTTCATGATGCGATGGAAGGGAGTGGGGTGGCCTTCCGGATGGTATGACCACTCTGCGTGAGAGAGTGCATCTGTGCGGTTATCTCACTGTCGTGTCGGTCTGTGGCATATCTGCATCGCCTGCCTGGTTGCTGGCGGGATCGATCGGGTGCCCACCTCTTCGGGCTGCCGGGGGCGGCGGGGTGCCGGGTCTGCTGTGCGCGCCCTTCGCGGCGTGGGGTTCCTGTAGGTCGGCGGTGCAGTGGGGTCGTGGGACAGGGGATGGTCTGACTAACCACCGGAACCACATTGACAAGTTAGACTGCTCCTGTTTGAATCTAACTGTCTAACTCGGGTTAGAGGGTTAGATAGAGCGGGGTGGTCCCCGAGTCGGGCCCCGGGTGGCGCGACGTGGTGGTTCACGGGTGGGGACTTGAAGAAATCGCCATCTGTTTCGTAAACAACTCCCTCCAGGAGAACCGTCATGCGTGCCATCGTTCTTGAGAAATTCGGCGGTCTCGACAGTCTTGTGTACAAGGAGATCCCGGACCCACGCCCCCTTCCCGGACATGTGGTCATCCAGGTCAATGCGTTCGGAGTGAACCACGCCGAGCTTCATATGCGTCGGGGTGAGTGGGCCGAGGCGGCCCCGGTGAGCGGCATCGAGTGTGTTGGCATCGTCACGTCCTGTCCCGGCGGGGAGTTCCCCGTCGGGGCAAAGGTTGCCGCACTCATGGGCGGTTTGGGGCGGACGATCAACGGGAGCTATGCCGAGTACACGCGAGTTCCCGCGTCCAACGTCGCCCTGATCGAATCGGATCTGCCTTGGGAACAGTTGGCTGCGATCCCTGAGAGCTATGCCACAGCGTGGACTTGCCTGTTCCGGAACCTGGAGGTCAAGAAAGACGAGCTTCTGGTCATCAGAGGGGCGACATCGTCCTTCGGGCAGGCCGCACTGAAGCTGGCGGTGAACGCCGGCGTGCGTGTGATCGCTACAACCCGCAGCCGCGAGCGTTTCGCCCTGCTTGAGCGGCTTGGGGCCGAGCGTTGCGAGATTGAGCGGACTGACCTGTCCGAGCACATCCCGGAGGCCAAGGAGATCGACGCCGTGCTCGATCTGGTCGGCAACAGCGTCTTTCTCGACTCTCTCGCCATGCTTCGCCGGGGCGGCCGCTCCTGCCTGGCCGGTTGGCTCGGAGGGCTGGACCCGGTCCGCGACTTCAATCCACTCCTGCAGATGTCGAGCGGTGTCTACCTGACGTTCTTCGGGAGCTTTGTGTTCGGGAGCCCGGGCTTCCCGCTGTCTGACGTCCCTCTCCAGCAGATCGCTGCCGAGGCGGCGAGCGGCCGACTGGACGTCAAGCCGGCCAGGGTCTTCACTTTTGACGAGATCCGCGAAGCTCATCGGATCATGGAGGCCAATGAGGCCAAGGGGAAGGTGGTGGTTGTGCACCCCTGAGACCTCGTCGACCCGGCGCAACAGGACACGCCGACCCGGTACGACTTACAGCGGCTGACCCAATGAGGTGGATCGGGGCTGTCGGCACTGTCTCGTACGTGAGCGGCGCCTTCGGTGCCCGGGGCCCAGGCGGCTCCGACCGCGAAGCAGAACGCGGCGCTCGTCACGTCACCGCCCTCGGCGATGACCTGTCAGGCCACGGTGGACACGCCGGGGTTCACGGTGGCGCGGACGGGAGCCGTCAGTTGCCTGCCGCCCTCGCCGCGAGCGACGGATCCGAGCGGTACCGCCGCCCTTACCGGAGCTGTGCTGTGCCGCGTCTTCCCACCGAAGGGACGCACCGGCTCCTGCCGCGGCTTCGTCGCACACACCGACGTACTGCGCGGCCTGCACTCCCTGCCGGTGTGACCCCCGCGGCCACAGGAGAGTACAGGCCGACTTCAGAGGGCGGGACGAGGGCTATCGGCCGGCCAGGCTTCGATGGACGGCATGGACCAGCGCCATCTTGCGGGGATCGTCACGCAGGAGTGGCCCCATCTGGTTCATGACATAGCCCATGCCGATCCCGGCCTCCGGATCGGCGAATCCCGTCGAGCCGCCGAAGCCGTCGTGGCCGAACGCCAGAGCGTTGGGGCCGAAGCTGTGTTCGTCGCTACCAAGGGTGAATCCAAGGGCGAACTCACCTCCCACGCCGGCGACAACGTCGACACAGCGTCCCTGACCTGCCCTCGCCCTTTCAAGGGCCGAAGTGGACAGCAGCTTTCCCGACTCGTCCGCCAGCGCTCCGTAGATCGTTGCGAGCGCTCGGGCCGTGGCATGGGCACCTGCCGAGGGAATGATCGCTCGACGCCACTCGATCGCGTTGGCGTGGCGTCCCAGAGGGCGCGGATTGAGCAGTGCCGCCTGCGCAGCGGGTCCCGCCGAAGCGAACGCGGCCGCCAAAGCCGACTCCAGTTCTGGATTCGGGACGGGCTCGATCATCTCGGAGCAACGGTCGAGATCCGCCGTACTCAGGCCGAGATGGAAGTCAGCACCCAGCGGGCCGGCCACGTTCTCAGCGCACAGGACGTCGATGGTGCTACCGGTGGCACGCCGGACGACCTCACCCACCAGATAGCCGTACGAGAGTGCCCCGTACCCGCTCACCGATCCGGGCTCGAAAAACGGCTCTTGAACCGCGAGCAAGGAGCTCATCCGCTCCCAGTCGTAGAGGTCGGAAACCTGGAGCCGATGGGTGAGGTCCACGCCGCAGACTCCCGAGCGGTGTGACAGGAGCCACCGCACCGGGATGTCCTGCTTCCCGGCGGCGCCGAATTCTGGCCAGTACGCCGTGACCGGGGCATCAAGATCAAGCTCGCCCCGGTCGGCCAACTGGTGCGCGACGACAGCCGTCACACCCTTGCCCGCAGACCACACATTGGTCAGCGTCTCGCTGTGCCATGGCCGGCGACGCTCCTTGTCGGCCCAGCCGGCCCACAGGTCGACCACGACTTCACCGTTCAATACAACGGATACAGCAGCACCCACTTCACCACGTTCTGCAAAATTCCGTGCGAATTCTTCTTTCACCGGGCCGAAGGCCGGATCGTGGACGCCGTGTATCACTACGGCTTCATCCATGCTGCACAGCTCCATATTCTTCGGGTGCGATGGGGAGTGAGCCTTCCCGGCGTCGGCTGGTACTCGACTGAGACCACCGCAACGCCGGGCCTTGCCAGATATTTCTACTGCGGCACAAGGCTGCTGCTTTACGCTCCCGTAGAGAGACCCACCACCATGCGGATCAGCATAGTTGAAGTCATAACAACATCATAGTCGGGCATTCTTGCGACCTCGCGCACGATAAGAGTTGACACCCCTCTTCAAGCGCATCCAACGCTGGTCAAAGCTTCGCCTCTTGACAGCAGGCTCCGCTGGTGCACCCGCATACTCATCGTGCACGAGGTCGTTCGACGCACTCCGGCTGGTGAGAGTGCGGGCTTGGTGGAGCAGTATTCGGGTGAGCTGCTCGGCGGTGGGGCTGAGGCGGGGTGTGCTCGGCAGAGTGACAGGGCGGAGCGGGCGGCTCCGTTGCTGCCGCCCGCTCGCGAGGGGTGCCGTCAGGGCCCCGGCCGGCCGTGCGCGT
>NZ_BNCD01000050.1 GCF_014656295.1 Streptomyces sulfonofaciens | reverse complement strand
CGCGGAGCTGAGACCGCGCCCCCCGGGGGGCGCGGTCTCAGCTCCGCGTACCCGCGGGCGCCAGGTGACGGGCGCACGGCTCCGTCGAGAACACCTCGTCCAACTGGCTGCGCAGCGTGAGCGCGTCGAGGGCGAGGACGGTGGCCAGGGCGCCGGGACCGGCCAGCGGGGTGATCGTCGCCGTCTCGCCCAGGACCCTGGTGTCGACCGGGTGGTCGGCGAGGCGGGGTGAGACGAGGAGGAGTTGGCCGACGGAGCGATGGCCGCCCAGCACGGCCGCGCTGTCCCAGCCACCGGGTGCGCCGGGGCCGAAGGCCAGTTCCTGGTCCAGCAGCGGCCGGCCGGCCAGGCGTACCGTGAGTCGGCTGACGAGCGTGCCTGGCGGCTCGCCGTGGCGCCCCAGCACCTGCTCCTCGCGCAGCACCAGTCGCGCCCCAGCGGCCAGGTCGACTCGCGTGTGCATGACCAGGTGGCTCGCGTCGGCACTGACAACGGGTTCGGGCAACCACCACAGGGTCGCGTCCGGACCCACCCGCAGCCGTACGTCGTAGTGTGCCGGTTGTGCCGTGCGCCCCGGCAGCGCGATGGTCGCCGCGGCACTGTCCACGATCAGTCGTGCTCCGTCGCGCACATCGACGTCGATGGCGAGCCGGTCTCCGCCGAGCGGCGCGGCCATGGCGCCCACCACGGTGACCTTCATATCCCGTGCGGCCGCGGCCCGGGTACGCCGCAGCGCGAGCGGTCCCTCCCCGTGGAGTTCGGTGAGCCCGGTGTCCGTCGCGACGACACGGGCGGTGCCACAGACGCTCATGCGACCCAGGCCGCCAGCTGATCAGTCACCCAGCGCGCGACCGGGGCGACGCCGTCGGCCTCTTTGAGCGAGGTCATCACGCTGGGAAGCGTGCCACGGCGCTCCCGGGCGTCGCGAGCCATCCGGTCGAGGTCGGAGCCCACGTACGGGGCAAGGTCCGTCTTGTTGATCACGAGGAGGTCCGCGTTCGTCACGCCGGGCCCGCCCTTGCGGGGGATGTCGTCGCCGCCCGCCACGTCGATGACGAAGATCTGCGCGTCTACCAGCCCGCGCGAGAACGTGGCCGTGAGGTTGTCACCGCCCGATTCCACCAGGATCAGGTCGAGCGGGCCCACCGCGTCCTCCAGGTCCTCGACGGCTTCGAGGTTCGCGGAGATGTCGTCGCGGATCGCCGTGTGCGGGCAGGCGCCCGTCTCGACGGCCTTGATGCGCTCAGGCGGCAGGACGGCTTCGCGCAGGAGGAACTCGGCGTCCTCGCGCGTGTAGATGTCGTTGGTGACGACGGCGAGCGACAGGCGTGCGCGCAGTGCGCGGCACAGGGCGGCGACGGTGGCCGTCTTGCCCGAGCCGACGGGGCCGCCCAGGCCGATACGCAGCGCACGCCGCGTGCCCTCGGGGCGGACGGTGCGGGCGGGGGCATCGCCCCCGGCCTCGGTGGGCATGTGCGGGTGACCGAGATGCATGGGTGCGGCTCCTGTCGGGGTGTGCGGGTAAGGGTGCGGGTCGCGTGGGAAAGCCGCCGACTCACGAGGTGAACAGGCGTACCGGCCAGGCCGCATGGGCCTCGGCGGTGATGTCGAGCAGCGGGGCGGAGGCGGCGGGCAGTGCCTCGGTTCCGGTGTGTGCCGCGCGCACGGCGTCGGCGACGACCCTGTCGATCTCCGGCGCGAGTCGGGCGAGTACCGCCGTGGCCTCGAAGGGGTCGAGCCCGAGCAGCCGCACCGCGGCCGTGACGGGACCTTGCGCGGCTTCGTAGGCGCAGCAGTACGCGGCGTCTTCGTCGCCGAGACCCGCCGAGCGGGCGGCGACGCCGAGGACCACGGGATGGTGCGCGCCCCGCGGGCGCAGGGCGGCCAGCCGGTCGAGTTCCCCGCCGGGCCAGATCACCCGGGCTGCCCGCATCACCTGGCGGCCGAGCCGCCGCGCGGTCGCGCGGAGCGCTGGGGAAGGGGTGCGCGCGTCCGCCAGCGCGTCGAGTTCGAGCGGGTCCGTCCCGGCCGCCGCGGCCGCGGCGAGCGCCGCGGCCACGAGCCCCGCGGTCTGCAAGCGGCCACGGCAGAACAGGGCGAGGGTGGCCACACCGTCGACCCGGCCCGCGCGTACCGCCGCCTCGACGCCGCCGGAGTGGGCGTGGCCGCCCGCGGGGAAGCGACCGTCCGCCAGGACGAGGAGCGTCGCCCGCCCACCGGCTCCGCACTGGTCGCTAGCGCGCCCCATCAGAACAGGAAGTAGCGTTGGGCGAGGGGAAGTCTGGCCGCGGGGGCAGGTTCGACCGGGTCGCCGTCGATCGTGACCGTGAAGGTGTCGGGGTCGACCTGGACGCGGGGCAGCGCGGCGTTCTCCCGCATGTCGGCCTTGGTGACACGGCGTGTGTTGGTGATCGGCACGAACCTCTTGGCCAGCTCCAGGCGCTCCGGCAGGCCGTCCAAGAGGGCCGCCTCGGACACGAAGTTGACGGAGCTTGCTGCCGCGGCCCGGCCGTACGCGCCGAACATGCGTCGGGGCAGCACCGGCTGAGGGGTAGGGATCGACGCGTTGGCATCGCCCATCTGCGCGTAGGCGATCTGCCCGCCCTTGATGACGAGTTGTGGCTTCACCCCGAAGAACGCGGGCTCCCACAGCACGAGGTCCGCGAGCTTGCCGGTCTCAACGGAGCCGATCTCATGGTCGAGGCCCTGGGCGATGGCCGGGTTGATCGTGTACTTCGCGACGTAGCGGCGGGCCCGGTGGTTGTCGGCCTCGCTGTCCCCCGGCAGGGCACCGCGGCGCCGCTTCATCACGTGCGCGGTCTGCCAGGTGCGCATGATCACTTCTCCGATGCGCCCCATGGCCTGCGAGTCCGAGGAGATGATCGAGATGGCTCCGAGGTCGTGCAGGACGTCCTCCGCCGCTATCGTGCTCGGCCTGATCCGGGACTCCGCGAACGCCAGATCCTCCGGCACCGACGGGTTCAGGTGATGGCAGACCATGAGCATGTCGAGGTGTTCCTCGACGGTGTTGCGGGTGTGCGGCCTGGTGGGGTTGGTGGAACTCGGTAGGACGTACGGCTCGGAGACCACCGTGATGATGTCCGGCGCATGACCGCCTCCGGCGCCCTCCGCGTGGTAGGCGTGCAGGGTGCGGCCCGCGATCGCCGCCAGGGTGTCGGCGACGAATCCCGCCTCGTTCAGTGTGTCGGTGTGGATCGCCAGTTGCACACCGGTCTCTTCGCAGACGTCGAGACAGGCGTTGATCACCGCGGGCGTGGCGCCCCAGTCCTCGTGGATCTTGAAGCCGAGCGCGCCGCCGCGCAGTTGGGAGTGCATCGCGGCGCTGGACATCGTGTTGCCCTTGCCGAGCAGACCGATGTTGACCGAGGAGGAGTCCAGCGCCTCGAACATGCGGGCCAGGTGCCACGGGCCCGGGGTGACCGTGGTCGCCTTCGTACCCTCGGCAGGGCCCGTACCGCCTCCTACCAGGGTGGTCACCCCGGTGGCCAGGGCCTGGTCGACCAGGGTGGGCGAGATGAAGTGGACGTGTGCGTCGATCGCGCCGGCAGTGATGATCTTCCCGTTGCCCGCGACCACTTCCGTCTCGGGGCCGATGACGAGTCCAGGGGTGACCCCGTCCATCGTGTCGGGGTTGCCCGCCTTCCCGATCCCGCAGATCCGGCCGTCGCTGATGCCGATGTCCGCTTTGACCACACCCCAGTGGTCGATGATCACGGCGCCGGTGATGACCGTGTCGGGCGCGCCCTCGGCCCGTGTCGTGCGGGACTGGCCCATCGACTCCCGGATCACCTTGCCGCCGCCGAACACCGCTTCGTTCCCGGCGCGGCCGGGACCGCCGCTGCGGTCCTCCTCGATCTCCACGAACAGGTCCGTGTCCGCGAGCCGTATCCGATCGCCGACGGTCGGACCGTACAGGTCCGCGTACGCGGCGCGACTGAGCTCAGTCATCGAGTGAACCTCCGGTCTCACCGCGCAGACCCGGCACGATCCGCAGTCCTGCGATCGGCACGAGTGTCACCTCGACCGGGATGCCTGGCTCAAAGCGCACGGCCGTGCCGGCCGCGATGCCGAGCCGCTTGCCTCGCGCTGCTTCCCTGTCGAAGCGGAGCCCGGGGTTGACCTCGGCGAAGTGGTAGTGGGAGCCGACCTGCACCGGCCGGTCGGCCGTGTTCAGGACGGTCAGGGAGGTGATCGGGCAGCCCTCGTTCAGAACGACGGGCTCCTCGCTGTACTGGGTCTCTCCCGGGATCATCGGCGGCCGCTCAGACGATGGGGTCGTGGACCGTGACGAGCTTGGTGCCGTCCGGGAAGGTCGCCTCGACCTGCACATCGTGGATCATCTCGGCAATCCCCTCCATGACCTCGTCGCGCGCGAGGACCGTACGACCCGATTGCATGAGTTCGCTGACCGTCCGGCCGTCCCGGGCGCCCTCAAGGATGTGCGCGGTGATCAGCGCGACCGCTTCGGGGTGGTTGAGCCGCAGTCCACGCGCCCGCCGCTTCGCGGCCACGTCCGCGGCCACATGGACGAGCAGTCTTTCCTGCTCGTGGGGGGTCAGTTGCACCGTGCCACCTCACCTTCTGGGTAGTGCACGTTACGGGTGGCGCATTACGATTGTGTTAATTGTCCAGTTCGAGGTCGATTCCGGACCGACGGGTGTTCGGGCGGCAAAAGCCGGTGCGGCCGGTGCACGCGCCGGATCTGGTCTGTCCGAGGGGGACCGTGCCTGCCGGAGCATGCACCGGACCCCGCTCTTTCCGACGCAGACCATTGCATTGCGGATTGCCCGGCCAGGCTGTCCCGCACGCCTTGCCGGGCGCCGGCAAGGCCCGCCACGGCACGCCACGGCACGCCACCTGGCAGCGGGGACCGACAGGACGCGGCCGGGCGACGGTGCGGGCGGCGGCCGGCACTCCCGTGTGCCCGTGGCCCGGTCCCGGGGCCCGCACAGCCACGGGCGGGGCGCGGGGCCCGCGCGGGGCCGGACGGCACCCTGGTACCCGCCTCGCATGCTCCCGCGGAGCCCGGCCGGCACCGTGTGCCGCCACGTGGGCACCCGCTGCAAGGCCCGGGCCAGGTCCGGCGGCGAGGGTTCGCCGATGCGGTCACGCACACGAGGGCGTACGGATCTCGTCGTCGCCCGTCGGCGGAAGAGCCGTCCCCCCACGTGGGGAGGGCCCGGGGAGCCGCGTCATGGATCGGCACGGGGTGGGCACTCCCGAAGGACACGGGTCACGAGGATCCCCAGGCGACACAGGAGCCCACATGTCCAAGGCAGTGCGGATGGACCACTACGGCGGCCGCGAGGTGCTCTACACCGCCGACGTGCAGCGTCCCGTTCCAGGGCCCGGCGAGGTCCTCGTCCAGGTCAGGGCGGCGGGGACGAACCCAGGCGAGACGAAGATCAGGGAGGGCGCCATGCACGAGATGTGGCCGGCCTCCTTCCCGCAGGGGCAGGGCAGCGACCTGGCCGGCACCGTGGCCGAGCTGGGTCCGGACGTCGACTCCTTCTCGGAGGGTGACGAGGTCATCGGCTACGTCGACACCCGGTCGAGCCAGGCCGAGTTCGCGGCCGTGCCCGCGACCCAGCTCACGCCCCGCCCCGCGGGTATCCCGTGGGAGGTGGCGGGCTCGCTGAAGGTCGCGGGGTCGACCGCCTGGGCGGGCCTCGACGCGCTGGATCTCAGGCCCGGCGAGACGCTGGTGATCGCGGGTGCCACCGGCGGGGTGGGTTCGCTCGCCGTACAGCTCGCCAGGCGCGCCGGGGTCACCGTCATGGGTGTGGCGGGCCCTGGCCACCAGGCCTGGCTCGCGGAGCACGGTGCGGTCCCCGTCGTCTACGGGCCCGGGGTGGCCGACCGGATCCGGCAGGCCGCGCCGGACGGGGTCGACGCCTTCTTCGACGCCTTCGGCTCCGGATACGTGCAACTCGCCGTCGACCTGGGGGTGGCGCCCGAACGGATCAACACCGTGGTCGACCCCACCGCCGTGGAGGAGTTCGGCGCCCGCTTCGTGGGCGGCGCCGCGGCCCCCATGCCCGAGACCCTCGGCAAGCTCGCCGACCTGGTCGCCGCGGGTGAGCTGAAGGTGGCCGTGGCGCGCACCTACCCGCTGACCGAGGTCGCCGAGGCCTACCGGGAGCTGGAGGAGGGGCACCCCCAAGGCAAGATCGTCCTGGTCCCCTGACCTCGCCGTGCCCGCACCCCGTCGCGGGCGGCGTCGCGTTCGCCGCGCCGCCATCGGCGCGAACGGGCCCACGGGTACCTTCTCCGACCTCCGCGGACCCCTGCCGAGGGGACCGCCACCGCCGTCGCGGCGGGGAGCACCGCCGCCGCGGCGCCGACCACCACTTCCGTGGCGGCCGCCGCCCGTTGACGGGCCGCCCCCGCCCGGCGGGCGCGACGGCGGGGCATAATGTCAGCGGCGCCGTGGGCAATGGGGCCTCAAGCGCGGACCCGGCACACCTCGCACCGGTGGCCGGACGGTCCGGAAGGCACACCCCGCCCAGAGGACGCGAGGCACACACATGGCATTGCAGATCAGCGCCACCAACCCCGAGCATCCCACCCTGTTGCTCGACCTGCCCTGGCACCTTCCGTTGCAGGAGTGGCCGGACAGCTACCTGGTGCCGCTGCCCCGCGGCCTGTCCCGGCACGTGGTGCGCTACGCACGCGCCGGCACCGAAGTGGTCGCCGTCAAGGAACTCGCCGAGCGGCCGGCCCTGCGCGAGTACGAGATGCTGCGCACCCTCGACCGGATGGGCATCCCCGCCGTCGACCCGCTCGCCGTGGTCACCGGCCGCACGGACGCCGATCAGCAGCCGCTCGAACCGGTTCTGATCACCCGCCACCTGCGGGGCTCGCAGCCCTACCGCTCGATGTTCGAGACCACCCTGCGGCCGAGCACCGTGCACCGGCTCATGGACGCGCTGGCGGTGCTGCTGGTCCGGCTGCACCTGGCCGGCTTCGCGTGGGGCGACTGCTCGCTGTCGAACACACTCTTCCGGCGGGACGCGGGCGCCTACGCCGCCTATCTCGTGGACGCCGAGACCGGTGAGGTGCACCCGAGCCTGAGCGCCGGGCAGCGGGAGTACGACATCGAACTCGCGCAGGTGAACATCAGCGGCGAGATGCTCGACCTGGAGGCGGCCGGAGCGCTCCACCCGTCCCTCGACCCCATCACCTTCGGCACCGAGATCGGCCGGCGCTACGGCGAGCTGTGGAACGAGCTGACCCGGGTCTCGGTGTACCCGACGGGCAAGCGGCACTACATCGAGCGGCGCATCCGCCGGCTCAACGACCTGGGGTTCGACGTCGCGGAGATGCAGATCGGGCAGGCCTCGAACGGCGACACGGTGACCTTCGTGCCCAAGGTCGTCGACGCGGGCCACCACCAGCGCCAGTTGCTGCGCCTGACGGGCCTGGACACCGAGGAGAACCAGGCCCGCCGGCTGCTGGGCGACCTGGAGAGCTGGATGGCCACGCAGGAGGACCATGTGTCCGGCGCCCCGTCCCAGGGTCCCCCGGGGCCGGACGGCGAGGCTCCCGTCGGGACCCGGCCCGAGGTGCTGGCGCACCGCTGGGTGCGCGAGGTCTTCCGCCCCACGGTGCGTGCCGTGCCGGAGGGCATCCGCAGCGCCCTGGACCCCGCCGAGCTCTACCACGAGCTGCTGGAGCACCGCTGGTACCTGTCCCAGCGCGCCCAGCACGACGTCGGCCTGGACGCCGCGGTGCGGGACTACGTGCGCACCGTCGCCCCGCACCGGGCCACCGGCGCCTGAGCCCCGACGGGCCGGCGGCACCCGGGGCGGCACGCGACCGGGACGGGGCGGGACCGGACGGCATGGAACCGGAGCGGGCCGCCACTCCAAGAGTGTGACGCTCCGTGTGGCCACGAGGGCCCATGGGGCGGGGCCCAGAGGGGTCCATAAGCGTGACTCATGGCCGGTGTACCGGACGCGACTGGGGCAGATACTGCGGCGGACGGCTCGCGGTGCTTGTGTGGGGGTATGGCGCCTGACGCGCCGCACCGACACGAGGAGTGGTCATGTCCGCCGCAGTCCCGTCAGCCCCGGCGGCCCCGGCGGCCCCGGCGGCCCCGGCGGCCCCGGCGGCCCCGGCCTATTTCATGAGCCGCAGTGACTCGGGCGTGCTCACCGTCCGCTCCCACACCGACGGCGGGCCGGCGACGTTCACCCGGCGGCTGCACAACGACCTCCCGCGGGCGCTGTTCGAGATCGGCGAGGACCGCGACAACCGGGTGCTCGTGCTGACTTGCACCGGCGACCGCTTCATGGCGGACATCGACGGTGCGGGCCTGGGCGACCTCACCAAGCCCGACCAGTGGGACCGCACCGTCTCCGAGGGCCGCCGCGTGATGCAGCGCCTGCTCGACCTGGAGACGCCCGTCGTCGCCGCGGTGCACGGGCCCGCCTCGGTGCACGGCGAGTACGCGCTCCTCGCCGACATCGTGGCGGCCTCCGACACCACCGTCTTCTCCGACTTCCCGCACCCCACCTTCGGCATCGTGCCCGGCGACGGCATCCGGATCGCCCGGGAGGAGGCCATCGGCGCCGGCCGCACCCGCCACCTCACCCTGACCCAGGGCTCCTTCACCGCGGAGCAGGGGGAGCGCTGGAGCGCGGTCGCCGAGGTCCTGCCGCTCGACCAGGTACTGCCGCGAGCCCAGGCGCCGGCCGAGCAACTGGCCGCCGAGCCCCAGTCGCTCACCCGCTACCTGGCGGTCACGCTCCGCCGGCGGATCTGCCGTCCCAAGGCCGAGGGCACCCGGCTCGGTATGGCGCCGGAGGGACTCATCGCCGCCGGCCCGGCCTACCGGGGCGGGGAGGCGGCATGACACCGGCGGACCGCTGGATCCGTGCGCTGCACGACTCGTCGCTGCGCCTCGCGACGACCGTGGCGCGGCTCGGCCCCGATGAGCTGGCCGCCCCCTCGTACGCGGACGGCTGGAGCATCGGGCAGGTGCTGTCCCACCTCGGCAGCGCCGCCGAGATCTGTACCGGCCTTCTGAAGCGCGGCCTCGCGGGCGATGTGCGCGCACCGGTCCGCGAGGAACTGCGAGGCGGTGCTGCGCCTCGTCCACGGCCGCAGCCGCCCCCGGGACCCGCTGACCACGGGCGGCCGGATCACCGCAGACGACCTGCGGGCGCTCTTCCCGGGCTTCTGAGCCCGTCGTCGGATTCCCCTGCACGGCTGGAGAACCAGCCCCGATCGTGCTGCGAGAGGCAATGAACGAAACACACCAGAACCAGCAGGACGCCACCTACGACGTGATTGTGCTGGGCACCGGTCCGGTGGGCCAGAACGCCGCCGACCACGCCCGTGCCGCCGGACTCACCGTGGCAGCCGTGGAGCGAGAACTCGTCGGCGGCGAATGCTCCTACTGGGCCTGCGTGCCCAGCAAAGCGCTGCTTCGGCCGGTCATCGCGGTCGCCGACGCCCGCCGGGTGGACGGCGCCAGGCAGGCCGTCACCGGCCTGCTCGACACCGCCCGGGTCTTCGCCCGCCGCGACCACTACGTCACCGGCTGGAACGACACCGGACAGGCCGAGTGGCTCAAGTCCATCGGTGTCGATCTGTTCCGGGGCCACGCCCGGCTCGACGGCCCGCGGCGGGTCACCGTCACCAGGGACGACGGTGCGCGGCACACCCTCACCGCCCGCCACGCGGTGGCCGTCGCCACCGGCAGCCGTCCCGTGCTGCCCGACATCCCGGGCATCGAGGAGGCCAGGCCCTGGACGAACCGGCACGGTACCGACGCGAGCGCCGTACCCGGCCGGCTCGCGATCATCGGCGGCGGCGGGGTCGGCGTCGAGATGGCCACCCTCTGGCAGGGACTCGGCTCCCGCGTCACGCTGCTCGCCCGCCGCGCCCTGCTGCCCCGGATGGAGCCCTTCGCCGGCGATCTCGTCGCCCGCGGTCTCACCGAGGCGGGCGCGGACGTGCGGATCGGCGTCCAGGTGAGCGCCCTGCACCGCCCCGACCCGGCCGGCCCCGTCACGCTCAGCCTCGACGACGGCGGTGAGCTGGAGGCCGACGAGGTCATGTTCGCCACCGGGCGCGCGCCCCTCACCGACGACATCGGCCTGGAGACGGTCGGGCTGGCCCCCGGCTCCTGGCTGGACGTGGACACGACCTGCCTGGTCACCGGTGTCGAGGGCGGGTGGCTGTACGCCCTCGGCGACGTCAACCACCATGCGTTGCTCACCCATCAGGGCAAGTACCAGGCGCGGACCGCGGGAGACGCGATCGGTGCCCGTGCCGCCGGCCGCCCGGTGGACGACGGGCCCTGGGGCGACCACGCCACCACCGCCGACCGGCACGCCGTCCCGCAGGTCTTCTTCACCGACCCCGAGGCGGCCGCGGTGGGCCTGAGCGCCGAGGAGGCATCCCGCGCCGGCCACCGTGTCAGGACCGTCGACGTCGACTTCGACGCCGCCCAGGGCGCCGGCCTCTACGCCGACGGCTACCGGGGACGCGCCAGGCTGGTGGTCGACCTGGACCGCGAGATCCTGCTCGGTGCGACCTTCGTGGGCCCCGGCGTCAGCGAACTGCTGCACTCCGCCACCGTCGCGGTCGCGGGTGAGGTCCCGCTCAAGCGGCTGCGCCACGCGATCGCGTGCTTCCCGACCGTCAGCGAGATCTGGCTCCTCCTCCTGGAGGCCTACCGGCGCGGCTGAGCCGGCGCACCGGACACGGCGGCGGCAGGCGCGAGCCGGTGCGCGCCGGCCCCGTTCGGCGGGTGCAGTGGGTGCAGTGGAGCTCATACCGCGTACCGCCTGCCACGTGCCGAAAGCGCCGAAAAGGGAAACCGGAAGGCGGAGGAAGGCGCCGCCGCACCGATGAGTTCCGGGCGGTGCCGGGGTCTTCACCCGTGTCGGGTTCACCGCGCACCGAGACCCGCTCGGTCACCGCGCGCCGAGACCGCGAGGAGAGCGCCATGCCAAAGATCACTCCCAACCTCTGGTTCGACACGCAGGGCGAGGAGGCCGCCGAGTTCTACGTCTCGATCTTCCCCAACTCCAAGATCACGAACGTGCTGTACTACGGAGAGGCCGGCCCGGGACCCGCGGGCTCGGTGCTCACGGTCGACTTCGAGCTGGACGGCCAGCCGTACACCGCGATCAACGGCGGCCCGGAGTTCACCTTCGACGAGGCCGTCTCCCTGCTGATCAACTGCGCCGACCAGGAGGAGGTGGACTACTACTGGTCCGCTCTCCTGGCGGACGGCGGCCAGGAGAGCCAATGCGGCTGGCTCAAGGACAAGTACGGGATGTCCTGGCAGGTCGTCCCGACCGGACTCGACGAGCTGATCGGCGACTCGGACCCGGCCCGTTCGCAGCGCGCGATGAAGGCCATGCTCGGCATGGTCAAGATCGACCTCGCGGCCCTGCGGGCGGCGGCCGACGGCAGGTGACGGCACCCCCGGCGGACCGGCGGCGGGGCCGGGTGCCGCACACGCCCGCCCCCACCGCCGTGTACCGCCGCATCACCTCGGGAAGAAACGGCTCCGGGTGGGCGTACCCGCCGGGTCGACCCCGATCAGGAAGGCGTCCTGCGCCGCCGCCCCGGTCAGGGGCAGCCGGACGCTGTCGGTGCCGGGGGGCAGCGTCTGCGAGCCGACGGTGAGCGGCTGGTCCAGCGGTGCCGCGTCCGGGATGCGCAGGACGCTCACCCGCAGCCCCGCCGAGCCCGCGTGGAGCGCACTCAGGCCGGTGACCGCCACCTCCGCCTCCGGTGCCGCCCCCGCCTGGCCGCCGACGAGCACCGCGGCGTGGTCGCGGGCCGTGTCGACCGCCGCGACCGCGGCGGTGCCGCCACCGCCGTCCACCCGGGCCAGGTCGCCGGTCAGGTCCGCGTAGCCGCGGTAGACCCACCACTGCCCGGTCGGCCGGAGGACGCCGCCGTCCCGGACGAGGATGCCGTCCAGGGTGCCGGCCGCGCAGCAGGCGTCCCAGATCGCGTGCGACGCGGAGCCGATGCCGGAGGCCGCGAGCTGGGCCAGGTACCAGGCCTGCGCGCCTGCGTGCTGCTCGTCGGCGTGCAGGTACTCGTTCATGGACAGCTCGAGCGGCGGGATGCCCTTGTCGGCGAGCATGCTCCGCACGGTCGCCGCATCGGCCACCGGCGTGCCGCTGAAGTGCCAGTTGAGGACCGTGGGCAGGGTGCCGGCGGCCTTGGTGTGGTCGAGGAACGGCGAGATGTTGCCGGGGCTGAAGTCCCACAGCGAGGGGCCGACGAGGACGGCGTCCGGGTCGGCGGCACGCAGGGTGCGAACCGCGGTGTCCCACATCCGGTAGTACTGCGGGGTGTTGAAGCCGGGCGGGAAGAAGGCGCCTGCCGGCTCGTTCCAGACGTCGTAGCGCACCCGCACGCCGGAGGCGGCGACGTCCTGGGCCAGGCGCCGCAGGAATGCCTCCCAGTTGCCGCAGTCGCCTCCGGTGCAGGGGTAGACCGTCGAGGCCGGCTGGGTGGTGTCGGCGCCCCAGACGTCGCTGACGAGCAGGTCGTACGTCGCGTGGTGGGGCGCGGAGGCGAGCCTGCGGGCCTGCGCGAGGGCGGAGTCGAGCCGGCGGCGGTAGCCGCCCGCCGCCGTGTACCCGTCGCCGACCCAGCCGCCGCCGTCGAGCCGGGCCCCGCCGCCGCGTGCGGAGCGGGGCGCGAGCGGGGCGAGCAGGTCGTCGGCGGGGCCGCTGCCGTCCTCGGTGAGGCCGTAGAGGAAGCCGGCGCCGACGCCGGTGGCCGGCCCCCGGGTGGTGGCCAGATCGACGGTGATCTGCTGGGCCGCCACCGGATCGGCCGCCGGCCGCGCCGCGCTGCCGGCGGCCGATCCGGTGGCGGCCCC
>NZ_BNCD01000049.1 GCF_014656295.1 Streptomyces sulfonofaciens | reverse complement strand
CGGCCACCGCATCTGCGGTGGCCGCGGGGACCGGCCGGACCGGCCGCCTTGCCCGGGCGGTCCGGGGTCGACACGGCCGGGGGGGGCGGGTTCCTTCCGGTGGGTGCGGGCGGTGGCGCCCGCAGGGCGGCGGCGGTGGCGCCGTCACGTGCGACGCGCCGTCCCGCACGCCCTCACCGCACGTGGCGTCACCGCTTGATGCCCACCCCGGCCCAGAGGCTGACCTCCGCGTCGGTGGGCCGCTTGCGACCCTCGCCCGCGGCGTCCTCGACCTCCGGGTGCCAGCGCTGCGCCACCTCGATGCCGGGCTCGACGAGTTCGAGGCCGTCGAAGAAGCGCGTGACCTCCTCCTTGTTGCGGACCCGGAAGGGCGTGCCGCCGTCGTAGTAGATCTGGGTGATCTTCTCCCAGCCCTCCGCGTCGAAGTCCGGGGTGCAGTGGGTGATCGCCAGGGCGCTGCCCGTCGGGAGGGCGCTCAGCAGGCGCCCCACGACGTCGTACGGCTTCTGGGCGTCGGTGACGAAGTGCAGGAGGGCGTTGAGGGAGAGCGCGACGGGCTTGGACAGGTCGAGGACCTGCTCGAGCTGCGGGGCGTTCAGGATCGCCTCGGGGTTGTTGAAGTCCGCCTGGATGTAGGCGGTGCGGCCCTCGCGCGTGCTGCGCATCAGGGTCTCGGCGTACTTCAGGACCAGCGGGTCGTGGTCGGCGTAGACGACCTTGGCCTCCGGGACCAGGCTCTGGGCCACCTGGTGGAGGTTCGGCTCGGTCGGGATGCCGGTGCCGATGTCGAGCCACTGCCGGATGCCGTACTCCCGGACCAGGACACGGGTCGCCCGGTGCATGAAGGCCCGGTTCTCCCGCGCGCACGTGATGATGGCGGGCCAGGTCTCCACGACCTTCTCGGCCGCTTCCTTGTCGACGTCGAAGTGGTCCTTGCCGCCCAGGTAGTAGTCGTACATGCGGGCCGAGTGCGGCCGGCTGGTGTCGATGTCCCGCGCGGCGGGAGAGTTGGTCATGGTGGGGACCCCAATTCAGTGGTGTGCTGTGGTGACACGCCGGGCGGGCCGCGGTCCGCCCGGACGTCCGTCTGGTGCGTGCGCCTCAGTCGGCGATCAGGCTATCGGCGAGGCCGCTCTTGGCCCCGGCGACGAAGGCACGGAACTCCCCCTGGGTGAAGATGAGCGCGGGGCCCGCGGCGTCGGTCGACTGCCGCACCGCCACCCTGCCGTCGGTCAGCCGCTTCGCCTCCAGGCACTGGCCTCCGGTCGGGCCGCTCCACGGGCACTCCCAGTCCTTCTCACCCAGGTCGATCGCGGGCATGCCGTTGTACGCGACGCCGATGGTGGTCATGTGTACTCCTTGCGCATCTGGTTCAGGAGAGCTGTGCTCCCCTCGGGCGAGGTCAGCAGGGACATGCGGTTGTGGGCTTCGAGATGCGTGATGACGTCGCTGCGCTGGTCCAGGTACATCGATCCGGAGAGGATCTCGCAGTAGACGACGTCGGGCAGCTCCGGTTCCTCGAACCGGAAGTAGGTGAAGGGCGCGAACGCCCCCACGTGGGCACCGGCGCTGAACGGCACGATGTCCAGATTGACGTGGTCCAGCTTCGAGGCGTCCAGCAGCCGGTCGATCTGCTCCCGCATCACCTTCGGTCCCCCGACGACGCGGTGCAGCACGCCTTCCTCCATCACCACCCACAGCGTGGGCGCGTCAGGCTTCGTCAGCAGGCTCTGACGGCGCAGCCGGAGGTCGACCCTGCGGTCGAGGTCCTCGTCGCTGTCGTTGGGGAAGCCGGCCCTGAGCGTCTCCCGTGCGTACTCGGCCGTCTGCAGCAGGCCCGCCACGTAGTGCGGTTCGTAGGTGCGCAGGACCTTGGCGCTGCTCTCCAGGCTGACGTAAGCGGTGAACCAGGTGGGCAGCACATCGCGGTACCGGTGCCACCAGCCGGGCTGGTTGGCCTGCTCGGCCAGGACCAGGAACTCCTCGATCTCCTGCTGGGCGACCCCGTACATCGTCAGCAGCGTGCGTACGTAGATGAGCCTGAGGCCGACCTCCGCCTTCTCCATCCGACGGATCGTCAGGGACGTGACGTCCAGGGCCTTGGCCGCGTCGTCCAACGACGCCCCCGACCCCTGCCGCAGCTCCTGGAGCCGCTTGCCTAGGATCATGCGAAGCACTGTGGGAGCGCTGGCACCGGTGCCCGTGCGGGCTTCTCTCACAGCTCACCTCCTGAGTGTCCGTGGCGGGCACCTGAGTACCCGTCACAGGCCAAGAGTGTGTCAGGCGCACCCTGATGGCGCCAGCCCGATACCAACTCCCTGAAATTATCAGGCAGTAGCTTGCAGGACGACGGGATCGACAAGCATGATGTCCTGGTGAGCAGTTCCACCGATGCCGCCACTCCCGGCGGTCCGATACGGGAGTCCGCTCCCGGCGACGATTCGTCCCCGGGCGCGTCCGTGCGTGCCGGATGCCCGTCGTGGTTGGCCGCCGGGGCACGCGCCCTGGACACCGCCACCGGCCGCACCGGTGTGGTCCAGTTCCTGCAGAGCGAGGATCGCGAGGTGTGCACCTCTTCCAGCCAGCACGCCAAGCGCGCCCGCCTGCGGTCCGTGGACTCGACCAGACCGGGCTGGTGGGCCGAGGTCGGCAGCCTGCGCTGGAACATGCCCTGAGCTCGTCGCCCACCCCGTCCGGCGGGGTGGTGCGCCCGCGCTGCCGGGTGCGCGGCCCTTCCGCCGCCGCTTCACCGGCCCTGCGCCACCCGGTCCCCATCCGACGGGTACCGCCCGGTCCCCATCCCGTGGCGCCGTGCCGCACGGGGGACGGCGCCAGGCCGGCCGGAGTACCGGGCCGGAGCACGGGTACGGAGGCCCGGCGCCCCGCCCCGTACCCGGTCCTCGTCTAGCGCCCCGCCCCCAGGAACCAGTCGCGGGCCTCCTCGGCCACCTCGTCCAGCGCGCCCGGCTCCTCGAAGAGGTGGGTGGCGCCGGGCACGATGTGCACCCGGTGCGGTACCGGCAGCAGGTCGGCCGCCTCCTGGTTGAGCCGGAGCACCTCCGGGTCGTCGCCGCCCACGATCAGCAGCACCGGGGCACGCACCAGCCGCAGCGCACCGCCCGCCAGATCGGGCCGTCCGCCGCGGGAGACGACGGCCTGTACCCGTTCGGGCCGCTCGGCGGCCCCCGCCAGGGCGGCCGCCGCCCCCGTGCTGGCGCCGAAGAGGCCCACGGGCAGATCGGCCGTGTCCGGACGGGAGCCCAGCCAGTCGACCGCGGCCACCACGCGCCCGGCGAGCAGCTCGATGTCGAACCGGTGCTCGCCGGTCATCGCATCGCGGCCCTCCTCACGCTCGGTGAGCAGGTCCATGAGCAGGGTGCCCAGGCCCGCGTCCTGCAGGGCCGCGGCCACCGACCTGTTGCGCGGACTGTGCCGTGAGCTGCCACTGCCGTGCGCGAACAGCACCACCTTCCGGGCTCCTGGCGGAAGCACCAGGTCACCGGCGATCGCCGCTCCCTCGTCGGCCACCGACACCGCCTCGGACCGCACCATCACCGCCTCCCTCCGGACGTCCCGTTCCGTGGCGGGCGAGTAGCCAGAGCGGTGCGCGGTATGCAGGCCGGCCGGGCACGAAAGGCGGGACACCCCTCCCGGTGGCGGGGGCCGCCCCTCGGCCGCCGTGCGCCGTGCGGGGCCGCCGGCCGCGCGAGCGCGCCGGGCGCGGCCGCTGACCCGGCCGCTGACCCGGGCGGCCCAACCCGGACCCGCCTGCCGCGCGTCCGGGGCCGTGCGCCGTGCGGGCCCGGTGATCGGGCCATACCGTGATCGAAGGCGCGAGTGCCGCACCCGCCGGCCCCCGGGCCCCGGCCGCGGCCCGAGGCCCCAGGGCGTGTCGGAAGACCAAGGGATCGGTGCGATGGCGACGAGCAGTACCACTGGCAGAACCACGGGGGAGGTGCGGGTCAACGGCGAGGCGCGGCGGCTGGACCTCGACAGCCGGGTCACCCTGCTCGACATGCTGCGGGACCACCTGGGCCTGACCGGCACCAAGAAGGGCTGCGACCAGGGCGCCTGCGGCGCCTGCACGGTCCACCTCGACGGCAGGCCGGTGGTGTCCTGCCTGGTGCTCGCCGCGCAGTGCGACGGCCGCGAGGTGCGCACCGTTGAGAGCCTGGCCCGCGACGGGCGGCTGCACCCGCTCCAGGAGGCGTTCATCCGCCACGACGGCTTCCAGTGCGGGTTCTGCACACCGGGCCAACTGATGTCGGCGGCCGCGCTGCTGGCCCAGCGGCGGGCGTCCTCCGCCGACGAGGTCCGCGAGGCGATGAGCGGCAACCTGTGCCGCTGCGGGGCGTACCCGAACATCGTGGCCGCGATCAGGGACGTGGCCGAGCAGAACGGCACGGCGGGAGACGGCGGGCCCGGCGCCGCACGGAACGGGGCGGCATGAGCGCCCTGACCTACGTGCGCCCCGACGGCGTCGACGAGGCCATCGCCCTGGTGAGCGCCGACGCGGGCGCCGCGTTCCTCGCCGGCGGCACCACGCAGCTCGACCTGCTCCTGAAGGACGGGGTGATCGAGAACTCCACCCTGGTGGACATCGGGCGCCTGCCGCTGACCGGCACCAGCCTGCTCGACGGCGCCGTGCTGCGGATCGGGGCGCTGACCACCATGGCGGACCTGGCCGAGGACCCCGTGGTGCGCGAGCGGCTGCCCTTCGTGCGGGAGGCGCTCCTGGCCGGCGCCTCGATCCAGTTGCGGAACATGGCGACCATCGGCGGCAACCTCCTCCAGCGCACCCGCTGCCGCTACTTCCGCGACCGCACCGTGGCGGCCTGCAACAAACGCCGTCCCGGCACGGGCTGCGCGGCCGTCATCGGACCGGCACGCATGCACGCGATCCTCGGCGCCGACCAGAACTGCATCGCCCTGCACGCCTCCGACCTGTGCGTCCCCCTCGTCGCCCTGGACGCCGAGGTGCGCGTCCAGGGCCCGGGCGGCGAGCGCACCGTCCCCCTCACCGACTTCTACGTGCTGCCCGGCCGGAGCCCCGACGTCGAACACGTCCTCGGGCACGGCGAGATGATCACACACGTGGACGTGCCGCTGCCGCCGGCCACGAGCCGCTCCCGGTACCTGAAGGTCCGCGACCGTGCCTCGTACGAGTTCGCCCTCGCCTCCGCGGCGGCCGCCCTGGTCGTCGAGGACGGCACCATCGCCGAGGCGCGGCTCGCGCTCGGCGGCGTGGGGACCGTGCCCTGGCGGGCGGGCGAGGCCGAGGAGATGCTGCGCGGGGTGCCCGCGACCACCGCCATGTTCAGGGCCGCGGCCAGGGCCGCCCTGCGCGACCCGTACACGCTCCCCGGTACCGCGTTCAAGGTGGAGCTCGCCCAGCGCACCCTCGTCCGCGTCCTCGAGGACCTGGCGGAGGCGGCGTCATGACCGCCGTCTCCAGCGGCAAGCTGCTCGGCGAGCCCGTCGACCGCATCGACGGCCACCTCAAGGTCACCGGCGGCGCCCCCTACCCGTCCGACTTCTCCTACCCGGACATGGCACACGCCGCGCTGGTGCAGTCCACCGTCGCCGCGGGCACCATCCGCTCCCTCGACACCGCCGGGGCCCTCGTCGCGCCCGGTGTGCTGACCGTGATCACGCACGAGAACGCACCGGCGCTCGCGGAGGGCCCGATGACGAACATCGGGCCGTCGCCGCGCTTCCCCCTCGCGGACAACCGGATCCTGCACCACGGCCAGCACGTCGCCGTCGTGGTGGCCGAAACCCCGGAGCAGGCCAGGGACGCCGCGCGGCTGGTCCGGGTGGAGTACGACGAGGCCGCCCCCGTACTGGGCGTCGGCAACCCGGACGCACCCGTGCTCACCGATCCCTACGGGATGGAGTCCAGCCGCGGTGACGTCGAGGCGGCGCTGGCCGCCTCGGACGTGCAGTACGACGAGACGTTCCACATGGCGCCCGAGACCAACAACCCGCTCGGTCTCTTCGCCACCGTGGCACGCTGGGAGGACGGCCGGGTGACCGTCCACGACTCCAGCCAGTGGCCCGCGATGGCCCGGCAGAGCATCGCCACCGTCTTCGGGCTGCCGGAGTCCGCCGTACGCGTCCTCGTGCCGTACCTCGGCGGCGGCTTCGGCGCGGGCCTGCGCACCTGGCCCCACGCGATCCTGGCGGTGCTCGCCGCCCGGATGCTGGAGCGTCCGGTCAAGCTCGTGCTGACCCGCCCCCAGATGTTCACCTCCGTGGGCCACCGTCCCGAGTCCGTCCAGCGGCTGCGCATCGGCGCCACCACCGACGGCCGGCTGCTCGCCGTCGACCACGAGGCCACCGCCACCCGGGGCGCCGAGGAGATGAACATCGAACCCATCACCATGGGCACCCCCGACGCATACGCCTGGCCGAGCGCCGCCACCCACGACCGCCTGGCGGCGCTGAACATCCCCAACCCCGGTGCCATGCGCGCCCCGGGCCACGCGGAGGGCGGCTTCGCGCTGGAATCCGCGCTGGACGAGATCTCCTACCGGATCGGCATGGACCCGCTGGAGCTCCGGCTGCGCAACCACGCCGAGGTCCACCCGTCCACCGGCCTGCCCTGGTCGAGCAACGCCCTGCGCGACTGCTACCGGGTGGGCGCGGAACGCTTCGGCTGGAGCGCCCGCCCTGCCGAGCCGCGCTCCCTGCGCGACGGCGCCTGGCTGGTCGGCCAGGGCATGGCCGGCGTCACCTTCAGCCGCTGGGCCGCCGTCTGCCGGGCCCAGGTGTCCGTGGGCCGGGACGGCGCGGCCCTGGTGCGCTGCGCCGGCACCGACATCGGCACGGGCACCTACACGATCACCGCGCAACTGGCCGCCGAACTCCTCGGCCTCGACGTGGAACAGGTCCGCGTCGAACTCGGCGACAGCGATCTGCCGCTCGCCCCGCAGTCCGGCGGCTCGGGGCTCGCGCTGGCGCTGAGCGGCGCCGTCGAGGACGCCGCCCGCAACCTGCTGCGCGCGTTCCTCGACACCGTCCGCGACGACGACTCCTCCCCGCTGCGCGGCCGGTCCCTCGACGAGGTCGCGGTGACGGGCGGCCGGATCCACCTGGCGAACGACCCCTCCGCCGGCGAGGACTACGCCGCGATCCTCGACCGGCACGGCCTGAGGGAGCTGGTCGCCGACGGCGAGAAGGACCCGAGCCCGCCCGAGGGCCTGTCGATGGCCCCGGCCGGCGCGTTCGCGGCGCAGTTCGCCGAGGTCCGGGTGCACGAGGAGCTGGGCATCGTACGGGTCAGCCGGCTGGCGTCGGCGGTCGACGCGGGCCGGGTCCTCAACGAGAAGACGGCCCGCAGTCAGGTCATCGGCGCGATGGTGCTGGGCATCGGGATGGCGCTGCTGGAGGAGACCTCCTTCGACGCGGGCGGCCGGATCGCCAACGCCACGCTCGGCGACTACCTCATCCCCGCGCACGCGGACGTCCCCGACCTCGACGTCGCCTTCGTCGGCGGCCCCGACGCCTTCAACGCCGTCGGCGTCAAGGGGCTCGGCGAGGTCGGCGTGGTGGGCGTACCTGCGGCGATCGCCAACGCGGTGCACCACGCGACGGGGCGGCGCATCCGGTCGCTGCCTATCACCCTGGACAAGCTGCTGTAGCGGCTCCGGGGACCGGCCGGACGCGCGGAGCCCCGGCGGCGAAGGCCGGCATGCCGGCCTCACCCGCCTCGGTGGGGCCGGTGCCGGTCCGGCAGGCGCACCGCGAGCGCGTCCCGCGGGCGCACCGCGGGCGCAGCCCACCGGGCAGTTCGGGAAGCTGGAAGGGGCATGCGCGGATCCGGTCCTCCGTCCCAGTCCCGGATGCGCCTGCGGGTCGCCCCGAACGGCCCTGGACGATCCACCGGGCGAGGGGTGGCGGTCCTTCCCGGCGGCGGGGCCGCCCTCCGGTCCGGCGGCGGTGAACGGGCTCGTCGGCCGGGCGCGGCAGGTGCGGGGGTTCGGCGATCCGCCGTGGTGCGCGATCGCGTCGCCGAGCGGGGCCGCCCGCCTCGGCCCGCACCTCCCCCGTACCGTCCGCCCGCCTCGGCCCGTACCGCCCGTACCGCCTGTACCGCCCGCACTGCCCGTACCGCCCGTGCGGGTCCCACCCGGGCGCCGGGGGAGAGCCGAACCCGCCCTCGTTCACCAGGTATTGACACGCTCTTGTCAGGAGCGGAACACTCCAGGGCTAAACGGGAGAGCGCTCTCCCGGCTCAGACGGGGCCACGCCGGCCAGGCCGCGCCCCGGATCCGCCGGGGCACGTGCTCGCCCCACACCCCCTACAGCAGCAGGAGGCTCTCCATGTCCTGGAGATCCAAAGCCCTCACCGGACTGCTCCTGTCCACCGCGCTGGCCCTGACCACGGTCGGCATCAGCCAGGTGGCCACCGCGGGAGGCGTCCCGGGCGACCCGGCGGCCGTGCGCGCCGCCGCGGGCACCGGACACGACGCGGCCGTGCGGCACCCGGCGGGCACGGCGCACGCCATGCCCGCGTCCGTGCGGGCGTCCGGCGACGACCCGGACGGAGACGGTTACATCATGGCCGACCCGCCGGTCACCGGCGTCGTGCCGTCCACCGCGAACCCCCCGCACGCCTACTTCCACGAGTTCCAGGCGAAGTGCGCGCCCAACCACACGGCCCCGGACGACCCCATCGTCTACCCCGGCCAGCCCGGCAAGTCCCATGACCACACCTTCATGGGCAACACCCTGACGAACGCGAACACCACCATGGGCTCGCTCGACCAGGGCGGCACCACCTGCAACGCGGTCGGCGACAAGTCCGCCTACTGGATGCCGACCCTGTACAAGGGCGACCAGAAGATCATGCCGATCGGGCCGCAGACGATCTACTACAAGGCGGGCGTCACCGACTACACGAGCGTGCGGCCCTTCCCCAAGGGGCTGCGGTACGTGGTCGGCAACCCCATGCAGAGCAAGGACGAGTTCCAGCACCTCAAGGGCACCGTCGAGGGCTGGGAGTGCGGCGAGAGCTACCACAACTGGGACTTCCCCGCGAGCTGCCCGACCAGCCGGGACACCCAGCTCAACCTCCGCCTCCAGGCGCCGAGCTGCTGGGACGGCATCCACCTGGACACCCCGGACCACCAGAGCCACATGGCCTATCCGACCGCATCGGGGGCGAACTACAACGCCTGCCCGGCCGACCACCCGGTCGCGCTGCCCATGATCGAGTTCAAGATGGCGTGGCCGGTCAACGGGGACATGTCACAGGTGCGGCTGGCCAGTGGCGCCGGGTTCTCGTTCCACTACGACTTCATGAACGGCTGGGACGCGGCCACGCTCCAGGCCATGGTCACCCACTGCGTCAACGGCGGCCTGCAGTGCGACGACCACGGCTACGACCAGAGCAACCCGCAGGAAGGCCCCGTGCTGAACGACGACTACGAACTGCCGTAACCCCTGCACCGGGCGCCCGCCGCGCCCGGTTTCGCCGGCCCGGGCGGAGAGCGCTCTCCCCGCCCGGGCCCGTTCCACCACGCAACGTGTGCGGCCCGGCCGGTCGTGACCCCACGCCAGGCCGCCCGCCCCCACCCGCACGAGAAGGAGAGCACCATGCCCCATCCCCCCGGCCGTACGGCCAGACGCGCAGCCGCGGCCCTCACCTCGGCGGCCCTGCTCACCGGGACGCTGGTCGGCCTCCAGGCACCGGCCGCACAGGCCGCGGGCAGCGTCGTCAAGGTCACCGGCTCGCAGGGTGCCTGGCAGTTGACGGTGAACGGCGCGCCGTACCAGGTCAAGGGCCTGACCTGGGGCCCCGCCGTCGCGGACGCCCAGAAGTACCTGCCCGACCTGGCGTCCATGGGCGTCAACACCATCAGGACCTGGGGCACCGACGCCACCAGCAAGCCGCTCCTCGACGCGGCGGCGGCCAACGGAATCAAGGTGATCGCCGGCTTCTGGCTCCAGCCCGGCGGCGGGCCGGGGTCGGGCGGCTGCGTCAACTACGTGACGGACACCGCCTACAAGACCCAGATGCTGGCGGAGTTCCCGAAGTGGGTGGACACCTACAAGGACAACCCCGGCGTGCTGATGTGGAACGTGGGCAACGAGTCCACGCTCGGCCTGCAGAACTGCTTCAGCGGCAGCGAACTGGAGCAGCAGCGCAACGCCTACACCACCTTCGTGAACGACGTCGCCAAGAAGATCCACCAGGTCGACCCCAACCACCCGGTCACCTCGACCGACGCGTGGACCGGGGCCTGGCCGTACTACAAGAGGAACGCACCCGACCTCGACCTGTACGCGGTCAACGCCTACAACGCGGTGTGCAACGTCAGGTCGGACTGGCAGCAGGGCGGCTACACCAAGCCCTACATCGTCACCGAGACCGGGCCCGCGGGCGAGTGGGAGGTGCCCGACGACGCCAACGGCGTGCCCGACGAGCCCACCGACGTCCAGAAGGCCGACGGCTACACCAGGGCCTGGAACTGCGTCACCGGGCACACGGGCGTCGCGCTCGGCGCCACCATGTTCCACTACGGCGTCGAGGACGACTTCGGCGGAGTGTGGTTCAACCTGCTGCCCGGCGGTCTGAAGCGGCTGTCGTACTACGCGGTCAAGAAGGCGTACCGCGGCAGCACCTCCGGTGACAACACACCGCCGGTGATCTCGCAGATGACGGTCGACCACGCCACCGACGGAGTGCCGGCCGGCGGCCAGGTGCGCATCACCACCAGGGCCACCGACCCGAACGGCGACGCCATCGGCTACCAGGTGCTGTTCAGCAGCAACTACATCGACCAGAACAAGGCGCTGGTGCCCGCCGCCACCACCGTGGGCGCCGACGGGGTGCTCACCGCGAAGGCGCCCGACAAGGTGGGCGTCTACAAGGTGTACGTACGGGCCACGGACGGCCGCGGCAACGCGGGCATCGAGGCCAGGTCGCTGCGGGTGGTCCCGCCGCCGGTGAACGGCACCAACGTGGCGCAGGGCAGGGCGGCCACCGCGTCCTCCTACCAGACCGACCCGACCGGCGGCTGCCCGTGCCCGGCGGGCAACGCCGTGGACGGCAAGTTCGACACCCGCTGGGCCAGCGACTGGAGCGATCCGCAGTGGCTCCAGGTGGACCTCGGCAGCACGACGACGTTCACGCACGTCCAACTCGCGTGGGAGCCGGCCTACGCGAAGGCGTACCGGATCGAGACCTCGGCGGACGGGCAGAACTGGACGACGGTGAAGTCCGTCGACAACGGCGACGGCAACATCGACGACATCGACGTCACGGGCACCGGCCGCTACGTAAGGGTCCAGGGCACCCAGCGCGGCACCGGCTACGGCTACTCGCTCTACGAGTTCGGCGTCTACCGCTGAGCCGTCCGGGACCCGGCAGCTCGCCACGGCCGCCCGCTCCCCCTCCGGAGCGGGCGGCCCGCGCGCGCCCCGCCCCCGGCGGCCCGGTCCCGGGCCGCCGGGGGCAGGGCCACCGGGACGGGGAGGGTGGGCCGCTGACTAACGGGCCGTCAGTTCGCCGCGCAGCCTGATGTCCCCGGCCGAGCGTCCCACGAGGACGGTGAACACGCCCGGCTCCACCCGCCACCGGCGCTCGTCGCTGGACCAGTGCCGCAGCGCGCGGCCGGCGACGGGTATCCGCACCGTCACCGTCTCGCCGGGCGCGGCGATGGCCTCGGCGAAGCCGGCCAGCCAGCGCACCGGACGCTCCACGGCGGATCCGGGCCTGGCCAGGTACAGTTGCACCACCTCGCGCCCGGGCCGCGGCCCGGTGTTGCGCACCCGGACCCGCACCACCGCCTCCTCCGCCCGGGCCTCCTCCGCCCTGGTCGCCTCCGTCCGGACGCCCTCCGCCGTTCCCGCGGCGCCGTCCGCCGCCGCCCCGCCCGCCGTCGAGAGCGCCTCGTACGCCCAGGTGGTGTAGCCGAGTCCGTGCCCGAACCAGTAGGCGGGCGCGGCCGGCGAGCGCAGCCAGGCGCGGTAGCCGATGTGCAGGCCCTCGGCGTAGGCGAGGACGCCCGGCGGAGAGGGGCGTGTGGTGTGCACGGGAACGTCGGCCAGCGCGGCGCCCCAGGTGGTGGGCAGTCTGCCGCCCGGTTCCGTGCGGCCGAACAGCACGTCCGCGAGCGCGTGGCCGCCCTCGCCGCCGGGGAACCAGGTGAGCAGCAGCGCGGCGGCCGCGGTGTGCCACGGCAGGGCGACCGGGCCGCCGGAGTTGACGCAGACCACGGTGCGCGGCTGGACCGCGAGCACCGCGCGAACCAGTTCGTCCTGGCGGCCCGGCAGCTCCAGTCCGTCGCGGTCCAGTCCCTCCGACTCGCTCTCCTCGGTGGTGCCGACCACCACCACGGCCGCGTCCGCCGCCCGTGCGGCGGCGACCGCGGCGGCCAGGGCGGCGGTGTCGTCCACCGGTGGCGGCGCGGCGGACAGGATCGTCGCCCGCCCGGTGTCCTCGGCCAGCTCCCGGCGGGCGACGACGGTGACGGGCCGGCCCGCGGCCAGCGCGAGGCGGCCCGTGCGGCGCGGCGGCCTGACGTGCACCCCGGTCGGGTCGTCGGTCTCCCGCGGGAAGGTGCCGTCGACGAGGGGCACCCCGTCCACGGTGAGCGACATCCGGCCGAACCCGGCCACGGCGAAGGTCCACTCGCCGGACGGCCGGGGAGTGAGCCGTGCCGAGAGCTCCACGGTGCGGGCACCCGGCGGTACGGGCGGCTCCAGGATGCGCCCGCAGAGCCGGTGCTCGGAGTGCAGCACCCGGCCGGCCGCGTCCAGGACCCGCAGCCGTACGCCGGGTTCCGCGGTGTCAGGGTCACGGGCGAGCCTGCCATCGAGGGGCGCCGGGGCGGCGCCGAGCCCGGGGCCGGGCTCGTGGAGCACGCGCGCCGCGGGCGGCAGGGCGGCGCGGATCCCGTCCAGCGGGGTGACCACCCGGTCGGGGAACACCTCGGCGCTGCCGCCGCCCTGGGTGCGCGGGGACGCCGCGTGCCGTCCGATGACGGCGAGGGTCCGGATCCCGGCCGGATCCAGGGGCAGCGCACCGGTGTTGCGCAGCAGCACGGTGCCCGCGCTCGCCGCCCGGCGCAGCAGCGCACGGGCGGCCGGCTGCCGTCCGGCGCGGGCGGCGGTGGCGTCCGGCTGCGTGTTCGGTCCGGCCGGTGCGCTCGGTCCGGGCGGTGCGGGGCGCCCGGCGCCGAGGGCGCCCACCCGGTGGGCCAGCCGCAGCAGCCGCCGGACCTTGTCGTCGACGGCCGCCTGGGGCACCCGGCCGTCCCGCACCGCATCGACCAGTGCCTCGCCCCACGGTCCGCCGGGACCCGGCATGGCGAGGTCGAGGGCCGCGGCGGCCGGTTCCACCGTGCTGCGTACCGCCCCCCAGTCGGAGACGGTGACGCCGTCGAAACCCCACTCCGCCTTGAGCGGGTCGGCGAGCAGCGGACTGGCCGACATGGTGGTGCCGTTCACCCGGTTGTAGGCGGGCATGACCAGCCAGACGCCCGCTTCGACGGCCGCCTCGAAGGGCGCCAGGTACACCTCGCGCAGCACCCGCTCCGATACCCGTACATCGACGGTGAGGCGCTCGGCCTCCGCGTCGTTGGCCACGAAGTGCTTCGCCGCGGCGGCCACCCCCGCGCCCTGGAGGCCCCGGACCACGGCCGCTCCGAGCGCGCCCGCGAGCAGCGGGTCCTCGGAGAAGCACTCGAAGTGCCGGCCGCCCAGCGGGGAGCGGTGCAGGTTGAGCGTCGGGGCGAGCACGGCGTCGACGCCCCTGCACCTCGCCTGTGCCGCGAGGAGGGCGCCGAGTTCCGCGGCGAGCGGCGGGTGCCAGGCGGCCCCGAGCGCGGTGGGGGAGGGCAGCACCAGTGAGGTCAGCCGCTCGTCCCACTGCTCGCCGCGCACTCCCGCGGGGCCGTCCGAGAACGTCATCGCGCCGAGGCCGATGGCGGGTTCGGCCGCCGTGCGCCATGTCGACGCCCCGGTGAGCAGCCTGACCTTCTGCACCAGGTCCAGCTTCTCCACCAGCCGCCCGACCTCTGCCTCTGCCTCCGCCATCCGGCCCTCCCGCCCCGTCCGCCTCGTCTGCCTCGTCCGCCTCGTCGGCCGAAGGCGCCCGCGGAGGGCGCCGGCAGAGCACGCCCGAGGCTGGGAGAGCGCTCTCCCGGTCAAGGATTCGGCCCGGGCGGGCGCCTGTCAACCGGACCCGGGGCCGTTTCGGCCCGTCAGGGGGAGGCGGGGCGCGGCTGCGGCGCCGCCGCGGGCGCGGGGCTTCAGCCGACCGCCGCCTCCGGCAGCACCGCCGGCACCGGCGGCGTGCCCGCGGCGGACGGCAGGGTGAGGACCATGGTGAGGCCGCCGCCTGGGGTGTCCTCGGCGGCGAGTGCGCCGTCCATGGCCTCGGTGAAGCCGCGGGCCACGGCGAGGCCGAGGCCGACGCC
>NZ_BNCD01000048.1 GCF_014656295.1 Streptomyces sulfonofaciens | reverse complement strand
GAGGCCGCTGCGACCCTTCGCGAGGACCGCCCGGGCGATCAGCGGCTCGTGGCCTACGTGGTCCCCGCACCCTCGGCCGAGCCGGAGCCCGAGCGGCTGCGCGAGCACGCCGCCCGTGCGCTGCCCGACTACATGGTGCCCGCGGCCGTCGTCGTGCTCGACGCGCTGCCGCTGACGCCGAGCGGAAAGCTGTCGCGCCGGGACCTGCCCGAGCCTGACACCGCCGCCCCGGCCCCCGGCCGCGCCCCGCGCACGCCCCGCGAGGAGATCCTGTGCGGGCTGTTCGCCGACGTCCTCGGCTGTGCCCGGCCCGGCATCGACGACGGGTTCTTCGCCCTGGGCGGGCACTCGCTGCTCGCCACCCGCCTCATCTCCCGCGTCCGGGCCGCCCTCGGAGCGGAACTGTCCGTGCGGGACGTGTTCGAGGCACCCACGGTGGCCGGCCTGGCCGCCCGCATCGACGCCGGCAGCCACCGGCGGCCCGCCCTGCGGGCGGCCGGGCGCCGCCCTGGGACCGCGCCGCTGTCGTTCGCCCAGCGCAGGCTGTGGTTCCTGCACCGCCTGGAGGGTCCCAGCCCCACCTACAACATGCCGTTCGCGCTGCGCCTGACCGGCGAGCTGGACACCGCCGCCCTGCGCGCCGCCCTGAACGACGTCGCCGCCCGCCACGAGACCCTGCGCACCGTCTTCCCCGACACCGCGGGCACCCCCGCCCAGGTCGTGCTCGGCCCGGACGAGGCCACCGTCGATCTGCGCACCCACCGCACCGACGAGGCCGGGCTCGCCGGAGCGCTCGCCGCCGCGGCCGCGTACCGCTTCGACCTGACCGCCGAACCGCCGCTGCGGGCCGACCTGTTCGCGCTCGGTCCCGGCGAGCACGTGCTGCTGCTGGTGATCCACCACATCGCAGGGGACGGCTGGTCGAACGTGCCGTTCGCCCGTGATCTGTCCGCCGCCTACACGGCCCGCAGCGCCGGCCGCGCCCCGGCATGGCCGCCGCTGCCGGTGACCTACACCGACTACGCGCTGTGGCAGCACGACCTCCTCGGCAGCGAGGACGACCCGGACAGCCTCCTGCGCGCCCAGGTCGCCCACTGGACCCGCGCGCTGCGCGACCTGCCCGAACAACTGGAGCTGCCCACCGACCGCCCCCGCCCTGCGGTGTCCGCCCACCGCGGCGGAAGAGTGCTGTTCGCCCTGGACGCGGAGCTGCACACCCGGCTCGCGGGGCTGGCCCGCGAGCACGGCGCGACCCTGTTCATGGTGGTGCAGGCCGGACTCGCGGCCCTCCTCAGCAGGATCGGCGCGGGCACGGACATCCCCATCGGCTCCGCCGTCGCCGGCCGTACGGACGAGGCCCTCGACGACCTCGTCGGCTTCTTCGTCAACACGCTCGTCCTGCGCCTGGACACCTCCGGCGACCCGACCTTCGCCGCCCTGCTCGACCGGGCGCGCGAGACGGACCTGGCCGCCTACGCCCACCAGGACGTGCCGTTCGAACACCTCGTCGAGCTGCTCAACCCCGTCAGGTCGGCGGGTCGGCACCCCCTGTTCCAGGTGATGCTGACGCTCCAGAACAACGCCGAACCCGAGTTCGCGATGCCCGGACTCCGGGTTCTGCCCGACGTCGCCGAGCTGCCCGCGGCGAAGTTCGACCTGCTGTTCAGCCTCACGGACCGCTACACCGAGGACGGCAGCCCCGACCGGGTCGACGGGGTGCTGGAGTACAGCGCGGACCTGTTCGACCAGGACACCGCCGAAGCCCTCGCCGCGCGCTTCGTACGACTGCTCCGGGCCGTCGCGCAGGCCCCGGACCAGCCGATCGGTGCCGTGGACCTCACCGAGGCCGCCGAGCGCGAACGCCTGCTGGTGACGTGGAACGGCGCTCCGCTCACCACCCGGCCCGTGCCACTGCCCCAGGCGTTCGAGGCACAGGTGCGGCGCACACCGGACGCGGTGGCCGTGAGCGACGGCGGCACCGACCTCGGCTACGCCGCACTGAACGAGCGGGCCAACCGGCTGGCGCGGCTGCTCATCGGGCGCGGTATCGGCCCCGAGCAGATCGTGGCGGTCGCCCTGCCGCGCTCGGCCGAGCTGGTCGTGGCCCTGCTCGCGGTGCTCAAGACCGGCGCCGCCTATCTGCCCCTCGACCCGGCGCACCCGGCCGCGCGGCTCCGCTTCCTGCTCGGCGACGCCCGCGCCGCCCACGGGATCACCACCGCCGCCCTGGCCCAGGGCCTGCCCGCGACGGGCCTGTCCTGGCTCGCGGTCGACGACGAGGAGGCCGCACGGGCGGCGGCCGGGCAGCCGGGGCACGACCCGGCGGACACCGAGCGGACCGCGCCGCTGCGGCCGGAGCACCCCGCGTACGTCATCCACACCTCCGGCTCCACCGGCCGGCCCAAGGGCGTGGTGGTCGAACACCGTGCGCTCGCCGCCTACCTGGCGTTCGCACGCGAGGCGTACCCGGGCACCGCGGGCACCGCCCTGCTGCACTCGCCGGTCTCCTTCGACCTGACCGTCACCGCGCTGTTCGCGACGCTGACCGCGGGCGGCCGGGTGCTGGTGGGCGACCTCTCCGGCGACGCGCACGACCCGGGCCCCCACACGTTCCTCAAGGTGACGCCCAGCCATCTCGCGCTGCTCGGCTCCGCCCCCGGCGCGCAGCCGGCGGTCGCGGACCTCGTCGTGGGCGGCGAACAGCTCACCGGCGAGCAGCTCGGGCCCTGGCGGCGCTCGCAGCCGGGGGCCGCCGTCGTCAACGAGTACGGCCCGACCGAGGCCACCGTGGGCTGTGTCGTCTTCCGGGTGCCGCCGGGCGCCGTGCCCGGCGGCGGCCCGGTACCGGTCGGGCGGCCCGTGCCCGGCATGCGGGCCTACGTGCTCGACGACCGGCTGCGCCCGGTGCCGCCCGGCGTGACGGGCGAGCTGTACCTGGCGGGCGCGCAGCTCGCCCGCGGCTATCTGCACCGGCCGGGCCCGACCGCCGAGCGGTTCACGGCGGACCCCTTCCGCGCACCGGGCGGACGCATGTACCGCACCGGGGACCTGGCCCGCTGGATCGCCGGGGGCCAGCTCGTCTTCGCCGGCCGCGCCGACGAGCAGGTCAAGGTGCGGGGCCATCGCATCGAGCCGGGCGAGATCGAGGCCGCGCTGGTCCGCCACCCGGCCGTGTCCCGGGCGGCCGTGGTCGCCCGCGAGGATCGGACGTCCGGCACCCGGCTGGTGGCCTACGCCGTCCCGGCGGCGGACGCGCAGCGCGACGGCGGGGCGGCACGGGCCCAGCTCGACGAGTGGCAGGAGGTGTACGACAGCCTGTACGGCGCAGGGCGCGAGGGCGTGCCCCCGGCCCCGTTCGGCGCGGACTTCACGGGCTGGACCAGCAGCTACGACGGACAGCTCATACCGGTGGAGCAGATGCGCCGGTGGCGCGACGCCACGGTCGCCCGGATCCGCGAGCTGCGGCCGCGCCGGGTGCTGGAGATCGGCGTGGGCAGCGGGCTGCTGCTCGCCCCGCTCGCCCCGGACTGCGAGACCTACTGGGGCACCGACATCGCGGCCGGCGCCATCGGCCGGCTGCGGGCCCAGGTGGCCGCCCGCCCCGACCTGGCCGGGCGGGTGGAGCTGCGCGTACAGGCCGCCGCCGACGCCGGCGGGCTGCCGGCCGGCTCCTTCGACACCGTGGTGATCAACTCCGTCGCCCAGTACTTCCCCGACGCCGGCCACCTCACCGACGTGCTCGGCACGGCGCTGGGACTGCTCGCCCCCGGCGGGGCCGTGTTCCTCGGCGACGTGCGCGACCTGCGGCTGCTGCGGTGCCTGCACACGGCGGTGCAACTGCGCCGCGCCGCGCCGTCCGCCGACGCCGCCGCGGTGCGCCGGGCCGTGGCGCAGGCCGTGCTGCTGGAGAAGGAACTCCTGCTCGACCCCGCGTTCTTCACCGCGTTCGCGGCGGGGCGCGAGGACATCGCCGGGGTCGACCTGCGGGTCAAACGCGGCGCGTACGTCAACGAGCTGAACCGCTACCGCTACGACGTCGTGCTGCACAAGCGGCCCGCCGCCGGCATCCGGTCCGTCGGGGACGCCCCGGAACTGCGCTGGGGCAGCGACGTGCTCGGGCCCGACGACCTCGCACGCCACCTGGCGAGGAAGCGGATGCCCGCCCTGCGGGTGACCGGGGTGCCCGACCAGCGGCTCAGCGGCGAGGCCGGCGCCCTGCGCGCCATGGACGAGCAACGGCCCCTGGCCGACGCCCTCGCCCTCCTCGACGCCGCCGGGCAGCTCACGGCGCCCGAGCTCGGGCCGGACGCCTTCCACGAACTGGGCGAGCGCGCGGGCCTGCGGGTCGCCGTCACCCGGTCCGGCGACGGCGCGGAACTCCTCGACGTGCTCTTCACCGACCCGGCGGCCACCGCGCTCAGCGGCGTCCACCGCCCGGCGGCCACCGCCGCGCCGGCGCCGCCGCGGACGCTCGCCAACGACCCGGCGGCTGCCCGGCGGCGCGCCGAACTGGTCGCCTCGCTCACCGCGGCGCTCAGGGAGGAACTGCCCGCGTACCTGGTGCCGGCCGCCGTGGTGGTCCTCGACAAACTGCCCCTGACCGTCCACGGCAAGCTCGACCGGGCGGCGCTGCCCGCCCCCTACCTCGGGTCCGTCGAAGGCTCGCGCCGGCCCGCGAACCCGCGCGAGCAGGCGCTGTGCGACCTGTTCGCGCAGGTGCTCGGCGTGGCGGCCGTCGGCGTCGACGACAACTTCTTCCACCTCGGCGGGCACTCGCTGCTCGCGACCCGGCTCATCAGCCGCGTCCGCACCGCCCTCGGGGCGGAACTGCCGGTGCGCGCCGTGTTCGAGACGCCCACGGCCGCCGGGCTCGCCGCGCGGCTGGACGACGCGCAGGCGAGGCAGGACGGGACGCGCCCGGCGCTGCGGCCACTGCCGCGGCCCGGGGCGGTGCCGCTGTCGTTCGCGCAGCAGCGACTGTGGTTCCTGCACCGGCTGGAGGGCCCGAACGCCACCTACAACATGCCGATCGCCCTGCGCCTGCGCGGCGCGGTGGACCACGCGGCGCTGCACGCGGCGCTGGCCGACGTCGCCGCCCGGCACGAGAGCCTGCGCACCGTGTTCCCGGTGGCGGACGGGGTGCCCCGGCAGGTCGTCCTCGACGCGGCCGCCGCCCGTCCCGAGATGACCGTCCGGCGCATCGGCGGCACGGATCTGCCCGAAGCCGTCAGGGCGGCGGCCCGCTACCCCTTCGACCTGGCGGCAGACCTGCCGCTGCGGGCCGAGCTGTTCGTCCTGGACGAGCGGGAGCACCTGCTGGTGCTGGTGGTGCACCACATCGCCGGCGACGGCTGGTCCATGGCCCCGCTGTCGCGGGACCTGGCCACCGCCTACGCCGCGCGGTCCCGGGGCGGGGCGCCGGCCTGGACGCCGCTGCCCGTCCAGTACGCGGACTACACGTTGTGGCAGCGCGCGCTGCTGGGCGACGAGGCCGACCCGGACAGCACGTTCGCCCGTCAGGTGGCCTACTGGACCGGGGTCCTCGCGGACCTCCCCCAGGAACTCGCGCTCCCGGCGGACCGCCCCAGGCCCGCCGTCTCCACCTACCGCGGCGAGATGCTCGGCTTCGACCTCGGTCCCGAGCTGCACCGCCGGCTGGCGGGCCTCGCCAGGGACGCGGAAGCCAGCCTGTACATGGTGCTGCACGCCGGCCTCGCCGCCCTGCTGACACGGCTCGGCGCGGGCACGGACCTGCCGATCGGCAGCGGCGTCGCCGGGCGCCACGACGAGGCGCTCGACGACGCGGTCGGACTCTTCGTCAACACGCTCGTGATGCGCACCGACACCTCCGGCGACCCCTCCTTCGGCGAACTGCTGCGGAGGGTGAGGGAGACGGCGCTGAGCGCCTACTCGCACCAGGACGTGCCCTTCGAGCACCTGGTGGAGGTGCTCAACCCGGTGCGCTCCCCGAACCGGCACCCGCTGTTCCAGGTGGCGCTGGTGCTGCAGAACACCCCGGAGGCCGCCCTGGCGCTGCCCGGCGTCGAGGTGACGCCCGAGCCGGCGGGTTCCGGGACCTCGCGGTTCGACCTGTTCTTCAGCGTCACCGAGCGGGGTGCCTGCGGGGGCGTGCGCGGCACGGTCGAGTACAGCACCGACCTGTTCGACCGCCGGACGGTCGAGGCGCTGGTGGAGCGATGGGTCCGGCTGCTGGAGGCGGTCACCGCCGCCCCGGCGCGCCCCATCGGCGAGGCGGACCTCCTCACGCCCGCCGAACGCGCCCGGCTGCTGGGAGCCGACGGCCCCAAGGTGCCGCCCGCCACCCTGCCGACGCTCTTCGAGCGCCAGGCGGCGCGGCATCCCGGGGCGCCCGCGGTGCTCTCGGCGTCCGCGACGCTGACCTACCGTGAACTGAACGCCCGGGCCGACTGCCTGGCCCGGCTGCTCCTCGCGCGCGGGATCGGCCCCGGGCACACCGTCGCGCTGGCCTTCCCGCGCTCCGCCGATCTGGTCGTGGCGGTCCTCGGGACGCTCAAGGCGGGGGCGGCCTACCTCCCGCTCGACGTCGGCTACCCGGCGGAACGCCTCGCCTTCATGCTCGGCGACGCCCGGCCGTCGCTGCTGCTGACGGGCGCCACCGGCCGGCAGGTGCCCGGATCCGACGGCCTGCCCAGGCTGGCTCTGGACGACCTCGACGGACATCCGGTCCGGGACCGGGCCGAGCGGCCGGGCGACTCCGGCGCGGCCGGGCGGGCCCGGCCGCCGGCGCCCGCCGACCCCGCCTACGTGATCTACACCTCAGGTTCCACCGGCGTGCCCAAGGGCGTGGTCGTCACCCACTCGGGCGTGGCCGCCCTGGCGGCGTCGCAGGTGGACGCCTTCGGCGCCGGGCCGGGCAGCCGCGTCCTGCAGTTCGCCTCGCCGAGCTTCGACGCCGCGTTCTGGGAGCTGTGCATGGCACTGCTGAGCGGCGCGGCCCTGGTGGTGGCCCCGGCCGAACGGCTCATGCCGGGACCGGACCTCGCCGCGGTGGTGGCCGAGCACGGTGTGACGCACCTGACGGTGCCGCCCGTGGCGCTCGGGGTGATGACGCCCGACCAACTCGCCCCGGTGACCTGCCTCGTGGTAGCGGGAGAGGCGTGCCCACCGGAGACGGCGGCCCTCTTCGGCCGCGGCCGGCGGATGGTCAACGCCTACGGGCCGACGGAGTCGACGGTGTGCGGCACGATGAGCCGGCCGCTGGCGGCGGACGCCGGCATCGCGCCCATCGGCACGCCCATCACCGGTACCCGGGCCTACGTCCTGGACGCGGCGCTGCGCCCGGTGCCGCCGGGCGTGGTCGGCGAACTGTACCTGGCGGGCGCGGGCCTGGCCCGCGGCTACCTCGGGCGGCCCGGCCTGACCGCGGAGCGGTTCGCCCCCGACCCGTTCGGCGCGCCGGGCACCCGGATGTACCGCACCGGCGACCTCGCGCGCTGGAACGCCGCGGGCGAGCTGGAGTTCTCCGGCCGGGCCGACGAGCAGGTCAAGGTCCGGGGCCACCGGGTCGAACTCGGCGAGGTGGAGGCCGTGATGGCGGCCCACCCGCAGGTCGCGCAGGCCGTCGCGGCGGTCCGCGACGACGGCCCCGGCGGGCCCCGCCTGCTCGGGTACGTGGTCCCGGCGGCGGACGGCACCGAGCCGGGGGCGGCCCCCGACGGGGCCCCGGAGGGGGCGGAGCGGGTCCTCGGCGAGTGGCGGCAGCTCTACGACACGCTGTACGGGACGGCGCGGCCCGCCCCGTTCGGCGAGGACTTCACCGGCTGGAACAGCACCTACGACGGGCGGCCCCTGCCCGCGGGCGAGATGCGGCAGTGGCGGGACGCCACGCTCGCGCGCATCCGCGAGCTGCGGCCGCGGCGGGTGCTGGAGATCGGCGTGGGCCGCGGCCTGCTCCTGTCGCAGCTCGCCGCGGGGTGCGACGCGTACTGGGGCACCGACCTGTCCGCGGCCGCCGTCGAGGCGCTGGCGGCACAGGTCGCCGAGCACCCAGGGATCGCCCCCCGCGTGGTACTCAAGGCCCAGCCGGCGGACGACCTCACCGGGCTGCCGAAGGGGTTCTTCGACACCGTCGTGCTCAACTCGGTGGCCCAGTACTTCCCCGGCGCCGGCTATCTGACCGAGGTGATCTCCGCCGCGATGCGGCTCCTGGTGCCGGGCGGTGCCCTGTTCCTCGGCGACGTCCGCAATCTGCGGCTGCTCCCGAGCCTGCGGGCGGCCGCCGGTGCCACCGCGCCGGAGCGGGAGCTGCTCGTCGACCCGGACTTCTTTCCCGCCCTGCCCGCCGTCGTGCCCGAGATCGCCGCCGTCGACGTACGCCTCAAGCGGGGCGCCTACCACAACGAGCTGTCCCGGTACCGCTACGACGTCGTCCTGCACCGCACGCCGCCGACCGCGCCTGCCCGGTCGTTCGCCGACGCGCCGGTGCTGCCCTGGCAGGAGGTGCCCGGCGGGACGGAGGGGCTCGCCGCGCTGCTGGCGGAGCGCCGGCCTGACCTGCTGCGCGTCACCGGGATCCCCAACGCGCGGCTGGCGGGCGAGGCCGCCGCCGGGCACGCCGCGACCGTGGACCCCGAGGCGCTGTGCGTACTGGGGGAGCGGCTGGGATTCTGGGCGGCCGCCACCTGGTCGGGCGCGACCGGCGACGACTGCTTCGACGCCCTGTTCGCCGCCGCGGCCGACCCCCACGCGCCGGTCGCAGGCTCCTACCTGCCGGCTGCCCCCAGGGCGGCCGACCGCTCCTCGCCGTCACCCTTCACCAACGACCCGGCGGCCGCGGCGCCGTCGGCGGGCCTGGGCGGCGCGGTGCGCGCCTGGCTGCGGCTGAGGCTTCCCGAGTACCTGGTGCCCTCGGCGGTCGTCACGCTCGACGCCCTGCCGCTGACGCCGAACGGCAAGACCGACCGCAGGGCGCTGCCCGCGCCGCAGACGGCGGGGGCCACGGCGGGCCGTCCCCCTGCGACCGCGCGCGAGCGGCTACTGTGCGACATCTTCGCGGACGTGCTCGGCCGCCCGTCCGTCGGTGCCGACGACGACTTCTTCGACCTCGGCGGCGACAGCATCGTCTCCATCCAGGTGGTCAGCAGGGCCCGCGCCGCCGGGCTGGCCATCGGCCCGCAGGACGTGTTCCGCCACAAGACCGTGGCGGCGCTGGCCGCCGCGACGCCGGACGCCGCACCCGCGGGGGCACCGGAGCCGCGGGCGGCCGTCGGCGCGGTGCCGATGACGCCGGCCCTGCACGCCTTGCGGGAGCAGGACGCGGACCCCGGCACCGGGTACGAGGCGATGACCGTGGAGCTTCCTGCCGGGCTCGGCGCACAGGCGCTGGAGACGGCCCTGCAGGCGGTCCTCGACCACCACGACGCGCTGCGGATGCGTCTGACCCGGGCCCCCGGCGGGACCGCGCCGGCCGGCGGGACGCAGTGGCTGCCCGAGGTGCTTGCGCCCGGCGCGGTCCGGGCCGCGGACTGTCTGCGCACCACCGGCGCCGCACCGGGCGAGGCAGCCCTCTGGCAGGAGGAGCGGGCCGCCTCGGCCCGTCTGGCGCCGGACGCCGCGGCGCTGCTCCAGGCGGTCCGCTTCGACGCCGGGCCGGGCCGCCCCGGGCTGTTGCTACTGGTCCTGCACCGCCTGGTCGCCGACCCGGAGTCCTGGCGGATCCTGCTGCGCGACATCGCCGGCGCCTGCGAGGCCGCGGCCGGGGGACGGCCCCCCGGGCTCGCCCCGGTCGGTACGTCCTTCCGCCGCTGGGCCCAGCACCTTCGCGCCCGTGCGCAGGACGCCCGGCGGACCGGGGAGCTGTCCCGGTGGACCGGTGTCCTCGCCGGGGCGGGCCTACCGGACGAGGACATCGGTGCACGGCCGGCGCGGATCCCGCAGGAGGCCCTCCCCGGCGCGCTCACGACCGTCCTGTCACCCGAGCGCACCGGGCAGGTGCTCACCGACGTGACCGCGGCCTTCCACGCCGACGCCGAGGACGTGCTGCTGACCGCGTTCGCACTGGCGGTGGCCGACTGGCGGCGCCGCCGCGATCCCGCTACGCCGGGCGCCGCGGACGGGCACGTGGTCGCCGACGTACGGCGGCCGGGCCGCGAACGCGTCGCCGAGGACGTGGACCTGTCCCGCACCGTGGGCCGCTTCACGGTCGCCCACCCGGTCCGGTTGGACCTGGGCGGCCTGGACCGGGACCGGTTGCGGGACGGCGGGCACGCCGCGGGGACGGCGCTCAAACGCGTCAAGGAGGAGCTGCGGTCCGTGCCGGACGGCGGACTGGGCTACGGCCTGCTGCGCCACCTCGACCCCGGCGCCGGCCCGGAGCTCGCGGCCCTGCCCGCCCCGCGGTTCGCCTTCCACTACCTCGGACGGCTGCCGCAGATCCCGTCCGGCCCGTGGCCGGACGGGACCGGCACCGCGCCTCAGTACCGGGTCGAGGCGGCCGTCGCCGCCGTGGACGGCCCTGCCGGCCCGCGGCTCACCGCGACCTGGCACCTGGCGCCCTCGCCCCTGGCCGAGCGCGACCTGGCAGACCTGGCCGCCGCGTGGGTCCGTGCGCTGGATGCCCTGGCCGCCCACGCGGCCCGGCCCGGCTCCGGCGGCCGCACCCCGTCCGACGTACCGCTGGTCCGGCTCAGCCAGGACAAGCTCGAACAGCTTGAAGCCGCATGGAGGAGATCACGATGACGCAGGCGGAACTGGAGGACATCCTCCCCCTGGCGCCGCTGCAGGAAGGGCTGCTGTTCCACGCGCTGTACGACGAGGCGGCCCTCGACCTCTACACCGTGCAGTGCGCCTTCGACCTGGACGGCGACCTCGACGCACGGGTGCTGCACGCGGCCGCGCGCGCCCTGCTCCGGCGCCACGCCGCCCTGCGCGCCGGCTTCTGGCACGAGGGCCTGGACGAGCCGGTACAGGTCGTGCCGCGCGAGGTCTCGCCGGTGTGGCGGGAAGCCGACCTCGCCGCGGCCGGGCCCGGGGAGCGGGAGGCGGAGGCGGAGCGGATCGCGGCCGAGGACCGGCTCCGGCGCTTCGACCCGACCCGGCCGCCGCTGCTGAGGTTCACGCTTCTGCGGCTCGGGCCCGCGCGGCACCGGTTCGTCGTCACCGCCCACCACCTGGTGCTGGACGGGTGGTCCGTGCAACTGCTGCTGGGCGAGCTGTTCCAGTTGTACGTCAGGGGCGGCCGGGAGGACGGGATGCCCCCCGTGGCCCGGTACCGCGACTACCTGGCCTGGCTCGCCGGCCAGGACCGGGCGGCTGCCGAGGACGCGTGGCGCCGGGTGCTGAAGGGCGTCGACGAGCCCACCCGCGTGGCACCCGCCGACCCGTCCCGGGAGCCGGCGCTGCCCGGGCAGGTCCTTCGCGACCTCCCCGACGGCCTCGCCGCGGCGCTGGAGGCCCTCGCCCGCCGCGAGGGACTGACCCTGAGCACGGTCTTCCTGGGAGCCTGGGCGATCGTGCTCGGCCAACTGACCGGCAAGGACGACGTGGTATTCGGCGCCACCGTCTCCGGGCGCCCGCCGCAGGTGCCCGGCGTCGAGAGAATGATCGGCCTGTTCGCCAACACGCTGCCGGTGCGCGTCCGCCTCGATCCCGCGCAGGCCCTGACCGGGATGCTGGCCCGGCTCCAGGAGGAGCAGACGGGCCTGCTGGCGTGCCAGCACGTGAGCCTGTCCGGTATCCAGCGCACACTCGGCTCGGGTGAGCTGTTCGACACGGTGACCGTGTTCGAGAACCTGCCCGCCGGTGAGGGCGAACTCGCCGCCACCGCGCACGGCAGCGGGCTGCGGGTGACCGCGAGCCGGAGCCACGGCGTCACCCACTACCCGCTGAACTTCATGGTGATGCCCGGCAGGCCGCTGCGTCTGCGCCTGGACCACCAGAGCGACCTGTTCGACCGGGACGCCGCCGAGTCGATCGTGGCCCGGGTGGTCCGGGTCCTGCAGGCCCTGGTCGCGGACCCCGGCCGGCGCCTCGGTGCGCTGGAGATCCTGGCGCCGGCCGAACGTGCCCGGGTGCTGGAGGAGTGGAACGGCGCAACCGGCGAGACGCCGTCCGTGCTGGTGCCGGAGGCGTTCGCCGCCCAGGCGGCGCGGACCCCCCACGCGGTGGCCGTCGTCTGCGGCGGGCAGTCGTGGACGTTCGCCGAACTGGACGCACGGGCGGACCGGCTCGCCCGGCGCCTGACCGCCCGCGGCGCCGGGCCCGACGTACTGGTCGGGCTCTGCGTGCGCCGTTCGGCGCAGATGATCGCCGCCGTACTGGCCGTCTGGAAGGCCGGAGGGGTGTGCGTACCGCTCGACCCCGGCTACCCGCCGGAGCGGCTGGCGTTCATACTGGCCGACGCGTCGATTCCCCTGGTGCTGACCGAGCGGGACCTGACCGGGCGCCTGGCGGAGGCCCGGACGGCGTCCCTGGTGCTGCTGGACGCCGACGACCCCTTCGGCGGTGACGCCCGCGGGCCCGAGGGGCCCCGGCCGGCACTGCGAGCCGGCCACGCGGCGTACGTGGTCTACACGTCCGGATCGACGGGAGTGCCCAAGGGCGTGGTGGTCACACACCTGGGGCTGGCCAACCTGTTCGCCAGCCACCGCGACCGGGTGTTCACCCCGGCGGCCGCCGCCGTGGCCGAGGCGAGCGGGCGGCGGCTGCGCGTGGCGCACACGGCGTCGCTGTCGTTCGACGCCTGCATGGGCCAGCTCATCGGCCTCGTCGCCGGCCACGAACTGCACGTCGTGGACGACGACACCCGCCGCGATGCCGGCGCGCTGCTGGCGTACGTGCGCGAACGGGGCGTCGACTACCTGGGCATCACGCCCTCGCTGCTGCGGGAACTGACCGGACTCGGCCTGCTGGAGGGCCCCGGGCACCGGCCGGGAGTGGTCCTCCTCGGCGCGGAGGCCACCGGTGCGGCGCTGTGGGAGACGCTGCGGGCGCACCCGGACACCGAGGTGCACAACTACTACGCGCCCAGCGAGTGCACCGTGGACGCCGTCGGCGCCCGGGTGCGCGACAGCGCCCGGCCCGTGATCGGCCGGCCGATCACCAACATGCGGGCCTACGTGCTCGACGCGCGGCTGCGTCCGGTGCCGCCCGGTGTGGTGGGCGAGGTCTACCTCTCCGGCGTCCAGCTCGCCCGGGGCTACCTGGGCAGGCCCGGCCTGACCGCCGAGCGGTTCGTCGCGCACCCTTTCCAGGATGCGCCGGGCGCCCGGATGTACCGCACCGGCGACCTGGCCCGCTGGACGGCCGGCGGGCTGCTCGAGTTCGCCGGGCGGGCCGACGACCAGGTCAAGCTGCGCGGGTTCCGCATCGAGCTCGGCGAGGTCGAGTCGGTACTGGCCCGGCACACCACCGTCGCGCACGCGGTCGCGGCCGTGCGCGAGGACCGGCCGGGCGACCAGCGCCTGACCGCCTACGTGGTGCCCGCGCCGGGCGCCCGGGCACACGCGGGCGAGCTGCGGGAGTTCTGCGCGGCGACGCTGCCCGAGTTCATGGTGCCCGCCACGGTCGTCGTGCTCGACGCCCTCCCGCTGACCCCCAGCGGGAAGCTGGACCGCCGCGCCCTGCCCGCTCCCGGTCCGCGCGGAACCGGCGGCCGCGAGCCGCGCGATCCCGTCGAGGAGATCGTGTGCGGACTGTTCGCGGAGGTCCTCGGCGTCGCCCGCGTCGGCGTCGACGACGGGTTCTTCGCGCTCGGCGGGCACTCCCTGCTCGCCACCCGGCTGGTCTCGCGCGTCCGCACGGCCCTCGGCGCGGAACTCACCGTACGGGACGTCTTCGAGGCACCCACCGCCGCCGGGCTCGCGGCCCGGCTCGGCGTGCGGGGCCTCGAAGCCGAGGACGCCGGGCGGCGGCAGCCGCTGCGGCCCGCCGACGAGCGCCCGGCCGAGCTGCCGCTGTCCTTCGCCCAGCGGCGCCTGTGGTTCTGGCACAAGCTGGAGGGACCCGGCCCGACCTACCACATGCCGTTCGCGCTGCGCCTGACCGGCGACCTCGACGTCGACGCCCTGCGCGCCGCCCTGGGCGACGTGGTGGCCAGGCACGAGGTGCTGCGCACGGTGTACCCGGACACCGCGGGCACCCCGCGCCAGCACGTCCTCGACCCGGCCGAGGCCGCCGTGGCACTGCCCGTCCGGAACGTCGGCGAGGACCGGCTCGCCGCGGCCCTCGCGGACGCCGCCGCCCACCCCTTCGACCTCGCCTCGCAACCGCCCCTGCGAGCAGCGCTGTTCGCGCTCGCGCCGGACGAGCACGTCCTGCTGCTCGTGCTCCACCACATCGCGGGCGACGCCTCGTCCAACCGCCCGCTGGCCCGGGACCTGTCCGCCGCCTACGCGGCGCGCCGGGCGGGCGGGGTCCCGGCCTGGACGCCGCTGCCGGTCCAGTACGCCGACTACACCCTGTGGCAGCGCCGCCTCCTCGGCGAGGAGAGCGACCCGGACAGTGTGCTCTCGCGCCAGGTGGCGTACTGGAGGACGGCGCTTGAGGGCCTGCCGGCCGAGCTGGAACTGCGGCGCGACCGGCCCCGCCGGGAGGTGGCCCGCCACCGCGGCGCAACGGTGCCCCTGCACGTCGGCCCCGACACCCATGCCCGGCTCGCCGGGCTGGCGCGGGTGCGCGGCGCGAGCCTGTTCATGGTCGTCCAGGCGGTGCTCGCGGTCCTCCTCACCCGTGAGGGCGCGGGTACCGACATCCCGATCGGCACGCCGGTCGCGGGGCGTACCGACGATGCCCTGGACGACCTCGTCGGCTGCTTCGTCAACACCCTCGTACTGCGCACCGACACCTCGGGCGACCCGCCCTTCACCGACCTGCTCGACCGGGTCCGCGAGGGGGACCTGGCCGCCTACAGCCACCAGGACGTGCCCTTTGAGTACCTGGTGGACGTGCTCAACCCGGCCCGCTCCGCGGCCCGGCACCCGCTGTTCCAGGTGCTGCTGACGCTCACCCACACCGGGGACCTGCCGGTGGAGCTGCCCGGCCTGCGCTACCGGGTCGAGGAGACCGAGTCGCGGTCGGCGAAGTTCGACCTGCTGTTCAGGCTGACCGAGCGGACCCGCCCGGACGGCTCGCCCGGCGGCCTCGAAGGCGGCGTCGAGTACAGCACCGACCTGTTCGACCGGAGCACGGTGGAGGACACGGCCGACCGTTTCGTGCGGTTGTTGGGGGCGGTGGCGGTTGATGCGTCGCTCAGGGTGGGGGATCTTCCTGTTCTGG
>NZ_BNCD01000047.1 GCF_014656295.1 Streptomyces sulfonofaciens | reverse complement strand
CCGCATGACACCCACAAGTCAAACCACCCCAAACCGAACCCGAACACCTTGACGAAAGACATAGAGGCACCCCCCCCACCCCCCCCCACGGGCTCCCCATGCCGGATGAGGAGGGGGCGGGAGGGGCCGAGTGGCGTTCCAGTACCGCACCGACCCGCTTCATCCGGATCCAACTCGCCAGGGTGGCAGGCGGCCGCGGCGGAAGGGGTCCGTCGTGCCGAGGTCGCAGGACGAGCGCGGACGGGCCACCCGAGGACCTGGTCGCCGGCCGCCGAACGGCCGCGGCACCGGCACGACGCGGCGCGGCAACGCCGTGCGTTGTGGGCCTCAGTGCGTTCCGGGTTCGGTCGTCGACAGCCAGCGCCGGACGCCCTCGATCAGCACGCGGCTGTTGTCGAGGCCGGCTTCGAGGCCCTGCGCGGCGCCGGCGCCGGCGCGCTGGTGCAGGACGACGCCGAGGACCAGCCGCTCGTGTCCGCTGGCGTCGGGCGCGGTGGCCGCCCACATCAGGGCGCCGCCGGCGGGGGTGCTTGAGCCGGTCTTGATGCCGATCACACCGTCCGTGCCCAGCAGTGTGTTGGTGTTGGGCAGCGCACCGGACCCGTCGGGCTTCTCGACGCTGCGCTCGGCGACGACGGACCGGAACACCTCGTCCCGCATGGCCTGCCGGGCCAGCACCAGTTGGTCGGTGGAGGTGCTGGTGGTCGTGGCCTCGAAGCCGCTTGCCCCGGTGTAGGTGGTGTGGTCCATGCCCAGGGCGCGAGCGGCCCGGTTCATCTTCTTGACGAACGCCCCCTCGGAGCCCGCGTCCCAACGGGCCATCATCCGGGCGATGTTGTTGCCGGAGGGGATCAGCAGCAGCTCCAGCGCCTGCCGTTCGCTCAGCCGCTGACCCTCGATGACGGGCACGGTCGATTCCGCGCCCGACAGGGGCTCGTTGGCGGCCTCCCGGTCGACGAGGACGGTGGGGCCCGCCTCACCCGCCCGTAGCGGGTGATCACCGAGGACCACGTAAGCGGTCATCACCTTGGCGACGCTGGCGATCGGCACCGGCGTCTGCCTGCCCTTCGCACCCAGCTCACCGCGCTCACCGAGGCCCTCCACCAGCACGCTCGACTGGCCCTGCGCGGGCCAGGGCAGAGACGGTGCCGCGGCGCCCCCGGCCGCGGCCGGACCGGTGGACGGGCGGGCGCTGCCGGAGGTGAGCCGGCTGAAGACGCCGAGGCCGGCCACGGCGGCCAGGGCAAGGCCACCGATGGCAAGAGCGGTGCGCGGCAGCCGGGGGCGCCCCGGTCGGCGTGGAGACAGCCGCGGGTCGTCCTGCGACGGTGGACGCAGCGCCGGGTCGGGCTCGCCCGTGCCGGGTACGCCGGGGACACGAACAGGGCACATCGAAAGGCACCTCCATGGGCAACGCGCGGATGTCGCGCACGTCGACCACCTTGGCCGGTGTGGGTGTCCGCCCCGCCCCGATCGTGGATCGGGCGGCACTCGGCCGGTCATCCGTCGTGTATCGCCCGTGTCTCTGTTGCGCGGCCCCCTCAGCGCCCCGCCCACGACCGGCGCGCCCGCAAACGGCACACCAGCCACCCGCGCACGCGCCACCGGCGTGTGTTCGGTATCACCGGGGGACGGCGCCCGCCCGGACGCCTCTGCCGGCCGCACTCACTGCTGCACCTTCTCGCCCGTGGGCCCGGCCGCGAACCAGGTGCCGTCCACCCCCTGGCCGTTGAGGTCGCCCGGTGCGGTGTCGTCCGCGTAGCGGTAGAGGGGCATACCGCCCACCGTGATCTGAACCGTACCGTCCTGGCGGCGGATCGCACCGACCTGCTTCTGGTCCACACCCGCGAGGTAGACGTTGCCGCCCTCCTTGATGGTCACCGGCGGCCACTTCACGGCGCACTGCCCGTTGCAGGCGGACCGTCCGGAGCCGGGGGTGTCCCTGTCGAAGCGGTACAGCGCCGCCTGGTTGATGTTGATGAGGTGGGGCGGGGTGAGCGGGGGCGAGGTCACCGCGGAAAGCTGGACCCAGTTCGGTGGCTGCTCCTGGACGGCGGCGCCGACCACGGTGCCGCCGGTGCCCGTCCTGCCCGACTCGGCGGCCGTGTTGTCGACGACCTGCAACGTGGCGTTGCTTGAGGGCTGGCTCGGGGCACCGGAGGGCGTGCCGGGGGCGGGCGCCGCCGGGGCCGACGCGCTGCTCGGCGGGGCCGTGGCGCTGTCGCTCACCGAGATGGTCTTGCCGCAGGCGGTGAGGCCGAAGGAACCGCACAGGACGAGGGCCGCGGCCACCCGGGCGCGTGCGTGCCGGCCGATGAACAAGCTGCTTCGATGACGCATGGGGACAATCACGTCTCCCACACGGGGCCGGGCCGGAAATCGTTCAAGGCGATCGGCCCCGTTCGGCGGCTGCCGGAACGGATGCCCGAAGACCGCGGGTCCGGGTCGCGAGGGCGGCCCGACGCCCTGTGCCACCGAGGTGAACGATCGGTGCCCAGCCCACGTGTTGCGTCGTGGGAAACCGCCCATCACCACCGCCCACACATGGGGAGGTCTAGTGCCCTCGGACATCTTCATTCCCGGAGACGAGCTGGACGCGGCGCGTCAGGCCCTCGGGTTCGTGCACGACAACATCGACATCGGGCATCACACGTTCGACTTCGAGAAGGCGTTCGGCCCGGAGCTGGCAGGCCACGGATCGGCCCAGAACTTCGAGAACAAGTGGCAGGACGGCAAGCAGCAGCTCCGCAAGCAGGTCGAGGACCTGAAGAAGGCCATGGACAGCATCATGGACAGTTTCACGAAAACGGACAACGACGCCGTCGCCAATCTGGACGACGGAGCGGGAGGCGGCCGGTGAGTTCCGCACAGCGTTTCGTACTGGACGTGCCCGACGCCTGGAAGGAGGTCGACCTGAGCGGCGGCGCCATGGCGGCCGCGCGTTCGAAGGCCCTCGCCATGACCGGCGATCCGGTGGCGCGGGCACGTCTGAACGACATGTTCCGCCAGGGGCGGGACCTGCTCAGATCCGCCCGCAACCACGGCGCGCTGCTGTCCACGGGCACCGTCACGCAGTACGACGACGGCGTGTTCATGGCCTACGCGATGGTGTTCGCCGTCTCCACGCCGGACGGTGTGGAGCTGACCCTGCCGCTGATCGCCGCGCAGATGGGCGTGGCGTCGGCGAACGGAAAGGCGCCGAGGGACCGGGAGGTCACCTCGGTGCGTATCCCCGAGGTGGGCACCGTGGCCCGGGTCACCGGCACCGAGACGACCCGGGTGACCGCGGACGTCGACGTGCAGCTACTCACCATGTATACGATCCTGCCGGTGCCGGGCAGGGCGCGCGACTACCTCGTGGTCGTCTGCGCGAGCCCCAATCTGCCGCTGCGGGAGACGGTGTACGACCTCTTCGACGCGATCACGGGCACCTTCCGTTTCGTCTCCCGGGACGGGAAGGTGCTGGGCGCCGTGCGGTGAGGACCGGCGGAGAGATCCACCGCAAGGGGCGGTCCGGGCTGCGGACCGCCCCTTGCGGTGTACTCCGTGCGCATCCGCGCTCTCAGAGGTCCGCCACGTCCGACAACGGCACCTGCACCGAGGTGAGGGTGCCGTCGCCCAGGTGCAGCAGGCCGCGTCCGGGTTGGGGTGCGGCACCGACCAGCCCGCGGGTCAGCCGCACGCCGATCACGTCCCCGTCGGTGAGGGACTGCGGTGAGAGCAGCATGCCGGTGCGGTTGCGCTTCACCTGGCCGATCCACCCCGCGAGGCTCAGGGACAGCGACTCCGCGTTGCCGGCGACCACGAGGCCCCAGCCGTTGCCGGCACCGCCTCGGGCCAGCAGTGCGAGATCGCTGTCGATCTCGGTGCCGATGAACAGCTCGGCGTCGTCGACGACGACGACGGCGTGGTCCTCGGGCACGTTGCCCAGTACCTGCCGGAAGTCCGCCACCGGGACGTCGGCGTCGGTGAGGACCGCGGTGACGCCCGCCCGGCCCTCGAACGACCGCAGGGGCGACCTGCGCGGCGCCAGGACCACCAGCCCTGCTCCCGCCTCCAGCACGGAACGGGCGGCGGTGAGCAGCGCCGTGCTGCGGCCGGTGCGGGGCGGCCCCGCGATGACGAAGGTGGGTACGTCGGACAGGTCGGGAGCGAGGCCGCTGAGGGTGTCGCCGCCGACTGCCACCAGCGGAAGCATGGGCCCCGTCCGCGGACGCAGGGCGAGGGCCTGTGCGTATCCGATCTGCTCCGGCAGGACGTCGAGCCGCGGGGCGCGGCGTTCGGCGGGCACCGCCGCCTCGCGCCGGGTGATCTCCTCGCCGAGCGCCGTGAGGGCCTCGGCCTGGGCGGTGCCGGAGAGGTCGGGGCCGAGCACGGCGAGCTGGACCTCGCAGAGGTCCTGTGTGCGCAGGGCCCGCCCGGGGGCCGGGTCGGCGGGGGCCGACCTGGTGGGGATGCCCACCGATCCGTAGTCGGCCCTGTCGTTCAGCCGCAGTACCAGCTTGTCCTCGGTGGTGCCCGCGAAACGGCTGTTGCCGAGGACCCGGTCCCCTGCGAGTACCGCGTGGATGCCGACGCCCGCACCGTCGCGCAGCAGCCTCATCATGCGTTCCAGATAGCTGCCGTTGTCGAAGGAGCCGTACTCGCGGTCGAAGACCTCGAACCTGTCCACCATGAGCACGATGTGCGCCAGCCGCTCCCCCGGGCCGGTCATGCGCCGCAGCTCGGCGAGGTCGGCGGTGCCACGCGCTCCCAACGCACCCTGGCGGGCCGTGAGCTCGGCGCACAGCCGGTCGAGCAGGCGGCCGAGGCGCTCGGTCTGGTTGCGGTCGACCACGGCGCCGCAGTGCGGCAGCGACGTCAGCGCGTTCAGGGCCCCGTTGCCGCAGTCGATGCCGTAGAGGTGGACGTCGTCGGCGCCGTGGGCCTGTGCGAGCGCGGCGGCGAGCGTGCGCAGGGCCTGCGACCTGCCGCTGCGGGGCGAGCCGATGATGTGCAGATGCCCGTCCCTGTCCAGGTCGAGGACGAGGTCCGAGCGGCTCTGCTCGGCGGGCAGGTCGACCGTGCCGTACGCGACGGCGCCCAGTGCCGCTCCGCGTTCGGCAGACGGCCGGGGCGCGGCCGCGGGCGTCCACTCCAGCACGTCCGGGAGCGGGGGCAGCCAGGGGCTCGGCTGCCGTGGCACCGCGGCGAGGCGGGCCCCCTGGGCGATGGCGGTGGCGAGCACCGCCAGGTCGGTGACGATCTCCGTTCGGCCGCCTGCCGGTCGGTCGCCGCCACCGGTGCCGGCGAGGGGCCCTCCGAGGTCCTGCCAGGACACCGTGCGCGCACGTACGGGCACCTCGGTGCCGGCGGACACCTGGGCGCCGGGGCGCCGCCCGCCGACGCGGCCGGACTGGAACGGCAGCAGCGCCGCGGGCCCGAGCCGCGCGTAGGCCCGGCCTGGCGTACCGGGCGAGATGTCACCGGCGTCCGGCGCGTCGATGATGTCCCGGCTCTCGGAGGTGTCCGTGGTGCGCAGCGCGATCCGCAGGTTGGTGTTGGCGCGGATGTCGGGGGTGACGGCACCGCTCGGGCGCTGCGTGGCGAGGACCAGGTGGATGCCGAGCGACCGGCCGCGCTGGGCGATGTTGACGAGGCCGGAGATGAAGTCGGGCAGCTCGCGCACCATGGACGCGAACTCGTCGATGACCAGCAGCAGCCGGGGCAGCGCCGGGAGTGCGCCGCCGCGGGAGCGCTTGTCGAGGTAGTCCTCGATGTCCTTCGCGCCCGCCTGGGCCAGCAGTGTCTCGCGGCGCCGCAGCTCGGCGCCGAGGGACACCAGGGCACGTTCGACGAGATGGGTGTCGAGGTCGGTCACCAGGCCCACGGTGTGCGGGAGCTCGGCGCACTCCGCGAACGCGCTGCCGCCCTTGTAGTCCACGAGGACGAACGTCATCTCGTCCGGGCGGTTGACCACGGCGAGACTCGCCACCAGGGTCTGGAGCAGCTCGGACTTGCCGGATCCTGTGGTGCCCGCGATCAGCGCGTGCGGTCCGTCGCGCACCAGGTCCACCGAGAAGTCCCCGTCGTAGCCGGTGCCGAGGACGGCCCGGGTGGAGCGGCCGGACAGGGACCAGCCTGCGACGACGGCCTCCGCGGTCGGCGGCTCCACGCCGAGCAGGTCGAGCAGCCGCACCGAGCCGGGCAGCGCGCTCTCGTCGCTGTCCCCCACCCCGCGCAGCGGTGCGAGGCAGCGGCCGAGGCGCTCGTACCAGGCGGGTTCCGGGGAATCCGTCCGTACCTGTTCGAGGGCGGCGCCGCCTCCGGTGCGGACCCTGGAGAACGTCATGGAGCCGGGCTCGGTGACGACGACCGCGCCGCACTCCTCGGGCAGCAGCCGTTCCTCCCGGTCCATGCAGAGGGTGTAGACGCCGACGGCGGGGCCGTCGCGCAGCAGCGAGACGATCCCGGGCAGCGAGCGGGCCCGGCGGGCCTGGTCGAGGACGACCAGGACGTCGGGGTAGCCGTGGACGCCGCCGCGCACCAGGTCCGGGCCCGCCTGCACGCGGGCGGAGACGATCTGGCCCAGTTCCCCGATGCGGCGGGCGAGGGAGTCGGTGGTCGAGCCGATGAGGGCGTACGCGTCCTCGCCGGCCGGCTGCGTGTGGGGCAGCCAGCGGGTCCAGGACCAGTCGCGTTCGCCCTCGGGGCCGGCGAGGACGACGATACTGAGGTCGGCGGGGCTGTGCAGGGACGCCGCCTGCGCGGTCAGCCAGCTCGCGGCGCGGCCCGCAGCGGCGCCGGCGACACCGGTCACCCCGGCCCGCCGCAGCGGCACCGACACCGGTACCTGGTACAGCGTGGGCACGGTGGTGCGGCGGTGCTCGTCCTGGGTGGGGTCCAGCACGGACACGGAGGACGGCAGGTCGGCGGTGCCCACGCGCAACGCGAGGAAGTCCGGATCCTGCCAGCGGCGCTCCCACAGCCGCTCGGAGGGCTGGGCGGCCATCTGGAGGAGCGTTGCCGGATCCGGCAGGGCAAGGCGCAGGTTGAGCTGCTCCCCGACGACCGCGGCGTCGATGTCGGCGCGCACCCGGGCGAGCTTCTTCTCGTACTCCTCCTTCTGCTCCTGGTACTTGAGCATGGCCTGCTTCCGGCTGCCGAACTGGGTGACCAGCGCGGCGATCGGGGAGAGCAGGGCGATGAAGATGAACGCCCAGCGGTGGGTGACGAGGATGGTGACCACCGCGCTGCCCGCGGGCAGCAGCAGGATCGGCAGCAGCGGGACGGGCCGCTTGTCCGGCTTCACGGGCGGGCCGGGCAGCCGGAAGTCTCCCTTCGCCTCGGCGGGCAGGAAGCGGGGAGGACGGTTGAACTCCAGCCCGAGCCCGTCCGCCGCGGGGGTCAACGGCGCACGCGCGGACACCCTGGAGGTGAGTTCCAGCAGCATGTCGCCGAGGGCGAGTTGACTGCCCTCCGGCCATGGGGCTGGCTCGTCGACGGGCTTGCCGTCGAGCTGGGCCTTGTCGGTGGCGAGCAGTTCCGCGGTGCCGTCGAGACGCACCCGGACCCGGGCGGCGACCGATGGAGCCCTTCCCGCCAGCCTGATGCGGCAGGTGTCGTCACCGCCGATGTCGTAGTCGCCGGGCACCAGGCGGTACACGGTGCCCGCGCCCGGGCCCGACACCACCTTCAGTTCCGTCCTGCCCTCGGGGTCGGGCACGTGCGGCAACGGCGTGCCGAGCCCGAGGGTCACGCCGTCACGCACCCCCGCGGACTGGAGGGTGGCCTCGGCGTCGACCGGCTCCGCGCCCATGTAGAGGTCCGGTGCACCCGTGCCGTCGTCGCCGCTGTGGCCGACGGCGCGCGCCAGCTCCGCGGCGAGCCGACCCGCCTGCGCGGCGGGCTCGGTGTCGACGACGACGGTGGTGGGCGCCTCCTCCGCCAACGGGTCACGCACACTGACTTTCAGTCGCACTGTTCGCGTCCTTACCTGGATGAACGGCTGGGAAAAGCGGGCAGGTCCGGCTCCGGACGGTCACGGCCGGCCGGCTCCCTCGTCGGGCTGCCGGTTGCGGTCTCCCCGGAACGGGAACGTCTTGTCGCCGGCGATGTTCACCGTCACGTTCGGCACCTTGGAGCCGTGCAGGACGGCCTGCTGCACATCGTCGTGGAACCTGTTGCCGACGTCCGTGACGCTCCCGAAACGGTCGTCGAGGGCCTTGACGAGGTCGTCCTTGTCGACATTGAGGCTTGTGGCGAGGTTGTCGATATTGCCGTCGCGGTTGTCGAAACCCCGGTGCTCGTTGCTCGCGCCCAGGTGGACGGAGTTGTCCGCGGTGGCCTGCGACGCCCCGTGCGCGTCGATCAGGTTCTGGTCGCTGAGCGGCCTCGCGGTCAGGTGGAAATGGCTGACCTTGATGTTCACCGTCGACGCGAGGGGCACGTTCCTGTCCTTGGCGGCCGTCTCGGTGACGACTTCGTTGCCCGTGCTGAGCGTTGCGTTGAGGTGGACGGCCACCTGTACGTCCTGGCCCTGCCTGTCCTTCAGGGTCAGCACCTCGGGACGGGAGATGATGTTCTTCGCACCGTTGAGGGTGCCGTCACCGAACGGGAAGCCGCCCAGGGTGCGTCTCGGTTCGTTCCCGGGGACGCGTCCGCTGTGGTCGGTGGCCTCGTTCGGTCTGCCCGCGGTACCCGTGATCTTCTTGATGATCTGGTCCTCGGTCAGGAACGGTTTGTCGTTGTCCCCCGGAACCGCTCTGGTGCCCGTTCCTCCCGGAGTGGCCGGCGAGGCCCCCGCACCCGAGGAGGGCCCGGCGCCGGACGAGGCCCCCGCACCCGTTCTCCCTCTGCCCTTGCCACCGCCCGGGAGAGTACGCGTGCCCGTGCCGCCGGAGGGCGCCGCCGCGGAGCCCTTCTGCGGGAAGGGCGACTTCTTCGCCCCGGCTCCCAGGGCGCCGCCGGCGAGGCCGACAGCACCGGCGCCCGCGATGGCGCCGGCGTCGAGGGGCTGGCCCTGGATGACCTCCGATGCCGCTTCCCCTGCGGCTTCCTCCGCGCCGTCCTCGGCGGCTTTCCTGCCGATCTGGGTCACGGGGTGGTTGAGGACGCCCTGGAGGGTCGTGGAGTTCTTGAGGGAGTCCCCCACCTTGGTGATGCTGCCGGACACCTTGCCGATCACACCGCCCGCGCCGTCCGCGAACTTCGCCACGCCCGGCAGCGACTTCGCCACACCGCCCAGCGCGGTGGCCGCCTTCCCTCCCAGCTTGAGCAGTCCGCCGCCCGGGATGATGCCGAGCAGTCCGGTGAGGACGTCGCCGAGCGTGAGAGTCCCACTGGCCGCCCCCACCACGGTGGTGAAGGCGAACAGGGCACCGCCGAGCAGCGCCCCGACGACGGGGAAGAAGACGGAGGTGATGGCGATGAGGGCGCCGAGGAGGATCTGGACGAAGGGGAAGTCCTTGAAGAAGTCGGCGATCTTCTGGAAGATGTTCCGCTCCGGTATCGCCTCGCCGGCCGCCCGGTCCAGCACGTCCGCGCAGGCCCGCTGGGCGGTTTCACGCATGGACCTGGCCTGCTGGGCGAGGTCCTTCGCCGCGGTCAGGCTGTCGTTCGCCCGGTCGATCTGGTCCTGCTGCTTCTTGGCGTCGCTCTTCTGCTGGTCGGTGGCGTCGTCCGGGAGGGGCGCCACGGACTGGCGGGCCTGGTCGGCGACGTCAAGGGCCTGGTCCATGGCCTTGTCGAGGAGATCCTGCGCCTCGACGAGCTTGGGGCCGTAGGTGGTGTACGCCTCGGCGGCGTCGTGGTACGAGGTGACGGTCTTCTGGAGCTTGTCGGGCAGGTCGTCGATGCGTTCGCGGAGCTTGTCCATCGCCTCGCCCCTGCCGGTCTCCACCTGCCCGCCCTTCTTGAGGAAGTCCAGGGCCACTTCGGCTTGGTCGCCGATACTGCGGTAGCGGTCCCGGACCCGGTTCATCTCGTCGATGTCCCCGGGAGTGGGATCACTGTCCATCCCGACGACCTCAAAGCCCGATGTGTGTCGACGTGCCACGGGTACTCTCCGGAGGTTCTTGTGCCAACCGCTGTCGCTTCCTACACGGGCCGGACCACCACACCGTTCACCCGCCCCTCACGGGGAGCAGCGGGCACACGCCGGCCCCGGGCGGCAGGTGGCACGCAGCGGTCGTGCCACCGCCCCGGGGGCCGGCGTGCGGGGTGTGCGGGCTACGAGAGGTTGGCGCCCAACTGGTCGTCGGTCTGGCTGAAGGCGTCACCGACGGACTTCACATACTGGCCGATGCCCTGGAGACCCTGGTTGACCTGGTCGAAGCCCTTCGCGAACTCGTCGAAGAACGGCTGGAACTTCTGCTGCGCCGCGGGTGTCTGATAGCCGTTGGCGAGTAGCTGGCTGATCTTTCCCTTCACCTCGTTGAGCTTGTCGACACACTGCTGGAAATCGTTCAGCAGCGCCTGTGACGTGGAAGCCGTCTCGTCCGAGTTGACCTTGTAATCGGGCATGTCGTTACTCCTTGCCTGCTACGTGATGGGCGGGGCGGCCCCCGGGCGGGGTCACGGTGTGCCCGTGCCGCGGAGGTGCCCACCGTGGTCCGCCGGCGGAGCCGCACCACCGCCTGGTGCCGGGCCCCGGGTCGTTCCCACGGTGTGTTCACGTCCTACACGTGCCGGGTGCGGACAACCGTTCAGCTCATTTCGAACTCTCCCGGATGCGGACCCGTGTGAGTGGTGGCACCGCTTGCCGTCTCCCCTTCGGGGCTCCGGCGCGCGGTGGGCGGACTCGGCCACGACATCGACGGGTGGGACAGATGAGGGAAGGCGGCGAGATCATGGCTCGGCCTCGACCGGCACACAGGATCACGAGGCGCGGTCGGCACCGGCCTCTGCGGGCGGTGGCGCTCGTGCTGCTGGGCCTGCTGGCCCTGCTGGGCACGGGCCCACAGGCCCGGGCGGACGGCGGGGGCGGCGGGGGCGGCACCATCAAGGTGTTCGTCGTGAAGGACCCGGCCGTGAGCGGGGGGCAGCTCGCCACGCTCCAGTCGGTGGCGGCCGGCACGCTGGGCGACGCGGCACGGGCAGGTGAGATCTTCACCCTCAACCGCTCCCTCGCGCAGCCCGACGGTGCCGCCCTCACCGACCCGGGCGAACCGCTCCACCCCGGCTGGATCCTGCGGCTTCCCGACGACGCCTCCGGGCCTGACGTCCAGTTGGCCAGGGATACGTCCACCCAGCAGGCGGCCCCTCCCCCGGCCGGCCAGGGCGGTGCACCGGCCCCGCCACCGGCGGCCGGGCAGCCGGCGGCCCTGCTGACCCTGCCGCTGCCCGCGGTCGTCGCCGGGGCCGGCGCGGTGCTGCTGGCGCTCGTGACGACCGGCATCGTCGCCAGGCGCCGGGTGGGGCGGGGCCTCGCGGCGCTGCGGCGCGCGGTGCACAGGCTGGGCGGACCCGCGCGGCGGCGGCGCAGACTGCTCGCGCGGCGGGCGTTGGGCGCCCGGTTCGCGGCCGACGCCGAGACCGTGCGGCGCGCGATCGGCACGCTCGCCGAGTTCGCGCCGACCCGGCACAGGGCCGAGACACCCGTGCACGCCCTACGGGTGGACGGCGCCGGCGTGACGGTGTGGGTGCCGTCGGCCGACACCCTTGAGGAGCCGTGGCAGAACATCGCCGACACCCGGTGGCGCAGGCCGTCGACCACGACGGGCTGGCTGGAGCGCGGTGGCACCGAGACCGGCTCCATGTCGCTCGCCGCCCTCGACGCGGCCTGCCTCGTACGCGTGGGCGCGGACGACGACGGCGAGCCGGTCTTCGTGGACATGAGCCGACTTGACGGTGTCCTCTCGGTGACCGGCGATGACGCGGTCGCCCGAGACGTGGTGCGGAACCTGCTGGCCGAGGTCGCCCGCAGCAGGCCCCGCACCCCGGTGACGGTGCTGCGGGCCGCCGACGGCACACCGCCGCTCGCGGTCCCTGCCGCGCTCCAAGAGGTCACCAGGATCGAGCCGGGCGGCACGCGGCCCCCCGAGGCGGCGCGTCGCACCGTCGTGGGTGCCGCGGCGCGGCGGCCGGTGAAGGGGCTCGTGGTCGTGGCCGGGACACCGACGGGTCGCGAGGCGGCGGAACTCGCCGCGCTCTGCGGGCCCGGTGGCGCGGGCTGGACGGGACTGGTGTGCGGCGAGGCGAACGGTGCGCACTGGCGCTGGTACACCGATGCCCACGGCAGCGTACGCATTCCCGTGCTGGGGACGAGGCTCACGGTGCCGGCCTGACGGCCGGTTCTCCCGACGGGCGCGTCAGGTGGCTTCGATGCCTGACGGCCGTGTGCGGCGCGGCACACGGCCGGTGGGGCCGTACAGGGCGTGGCCGTACACGGTACGGCCGTACCCGATGCGGTCGTTCACGAATGCGGTGCGGCGGCGGCCGGTGGGTGCCTCGCCGCCGGACGCGGCCGCGTGCGGCGGCGAGGTCGCGTCCCGTGGCATGCCGACGGGCAGTGGTCGCCCACTGCCCGTCATCTGTCCCTGCCCCCCGCCGCGCCCGGTCCCCGGCCGGTGTGCGCTCAGCCCTTGGCCGCGGGGACGGTGGCACCCCGGTCGATCTTCTTGATGTTCGCCTTGATCGCGAACCACACCCCTCCCACGTTCTGGCCGCCTGTCAGTCCCGGCTGGGTGTCACCCTTGAAGGTGTACCCCGGCCAGCAGTTGAAGGACTCCTGCCGGCTGCCGTTCGCCGTGGTGAAGGGGAACAGGGTCTTCGCCGGGAGTCCGGCCGCCTTGGCATCCGCCTCGCTGACCAGGCCGGTCGGCGTCCATGTCGCCAGGCAGGCGGTGCCACAGGCCGTCTTCATGGGCCAAGGGGTGTCCTTCGTGAACAGGTACAGGGTCCTGCCGTTCCCGTCCTGGAGGATCGGGCCGAGCTTGGGGTCGTTGAGCACGCCGAGCGCCGGGCGTGGGACACCGGACTTCCAGCCGTCGGGGGCGGCTGCGTGCCACACCCCGCCGATGTTCTGACCGCTGGTCTCCTTCGGCTTCGTGTCCTTGGCGTAGTAGTAGAGCGGCTTGCCTGCCAGGGTGAGCTGTCGGGTGCCATCGGGCCTCGTCAGGGAGCCGAGCAGGTCCTGGTTGAGACCGGGGGATGCGGTGGCCCGGTCGGCGGGGACCGCCGGCCAGTCCTTGGCACAGGCCCCCTCGCAGGCGGAGGTCCCGGGAGTGGTGTCCTTGTCGAAGACGTAGACGGTCATGCCCCTGGCGTCGCTCACGACGGGGCCCAGCTTGTCGTCGGTGTGCACGGTGAACCGGCCCGCGGAGGAGCTGACGGCGGGAGGGGAGCCGGCCGAGCCCGGGATGACGCTGATCGCCGGTGAAGCGCCCTGCTTCGGGTTCCGGTCCTGGGAACCACCGTCCCCGCTGCCGCAGGCGGACACGGTCAGGAGCGTCAGTGCGGACGCCCCCAGGGCGAGGTTGTGCCACGTCTTCTTGTTCATCACGATCCCTCGGACTCAAATGCCTCGGCTTCCCCGCGGGAGCCACCTGCTCATCACACGTGCGGCCCCCACCGGTGCGTTCACCTCGGTGTTCGGCATGCCGTGGCAGCCGCCGCGGGTTCGGTCGCGGCGCACGGCCGGCACGACGGAGACAGCCGCCGGGGTGTGAGCCCCGTGGTGCGGCGGAACCCGTTCTCCTGGCCGCCCGTCTCAGCCTCCCGACCTGTTGGCCGTCCATCACGGGGCCGTGGTCGGTGCGGTGCGGCCGGACACGCGGCGCGCGGTGTACAGGTCGGGGCGGTGGTCGGCGAGGTACGGGTGGGCGGTGCGGGAGGCGGCGAGGGTGTCCGTGTCGACGTGGCCGAGCAGCAGTTCGGTGCCGGAGCCCGCGCGGGGCCCCGGGCGTCCCCCGGGCCCGGCGAGGGTGCTGAGCCCGGCGAAGTCGAACCCGCCCTCGGTGCCGGTGCGGTTGGCGTAGGCGATGTGGAGCTGACTCTCGAACGCCCGTGCGGGGACCAGGGTTTCGGCGACGAAGGCGCCCGTGCGCGGCAGCGCCGTCGGCACCGCCAGCAGGTCGGTACCGGCGAGCGCGTGCGCCCGCACCGCCTCGGGGAACTCGACGTCGTAGCAGATCAGCAGGCCCACGGTGACGCCTCGCAGGCGGGCCTGGGCGATCGCCAGGTCACCGGGGGTGAACCAGGCGCGCTCGTAGGGGCCCCACAGGTGGGTCTTGCGGTAGTGGGCAAGCGGTGCGCCGTCGGGGCCGGTGAGCCGCGCCGCGTTGTACAGCACTCCCCCGGCGGCCTCGGGCAGGCCGCAGACGATCGCGATCCGGTGCAGGGCAGCGATGCGGTCCACCTCGGACCCGGCCTCCCTGGCCTCGTCGGCGAGCCGCGGCAGGGCCTCGCCGACGCCGTAGCCGGTCAGGAACAGCTCAGGGGTGACGAGCAGATCGCAGTCCGCGGCAGCGGCCTTTCCGGCCTCGGCGTCCAGCAGTTCCAGGTTGGCCGGTACGGAGCCGGGGCAGCCCTGGCTCTGGAGCAGGGCGACGTGCAGCGTGGACATGGGCGACCTCGGCGGTGGCACGGGTGTGTCGCCCCGACGCTACGGTCGGCCTGCCGCCGCCACAAGGCACCCTGCGGGCGGGGCCCCCTGCGGGCGGGGGCCGAGCCGCACTCGCCGCCGCGTGGGCCACCCGCCCTGGCGGCCGTCTCGGCCGGTGGTCACCACCGCCCCGGTCGTCCGCACCGCCCGCACGGCCCGCACCGAACACGGCACCCGCGGCACCGCCCGTGGCCCGCGGGCGTTCACCCGGCATCCCCCGGGCGGGCGGCCCGCCTGCGGCGCGGGGCGGACGCCGCCGCGGGCCCTGGCCGCCGGGGGGAGGACCCGGGCACCGGCCTGACCCGCACTCAGGCTTCCGCTCACATGACTATTCCGCAGCGATCGCGGGAACGACGGATCTCCGCCCCGTGCGTGCTGAGAGGATACGCACGATCTTCTCGGAGACGGTGCTTCGCTACTGGTCCGTGCCGTCTCCGGGTAACAGCTCAGGGCGGCAGGAGGAAATGCATTGCGCACGTCATGGCGAAGAGCCCTCGCCTCGATCACGATCACGGCCGCGCTCGCGGCGGCCGGGGTGCCGGCCGCGCACGCGGCGGCGCAGAAAGCTTCCATCAAGGTGACCGCGGACGGCACCCAGCCGGTCTTCTCCTACCAGGACGCCATCAGGGAGTACGTCAACGTCCAGTCGAGCGTGGACTCGGACGGCGACGGCAAGAAGGACCTGATCCGGGTCGACATCATCCGGCCCAAGGAGAGCGACGAGGGCCTCAAGGTCCCCGTCATCATGGATGAGAGCCCCTACTACGACAATCTCGGCCGCGGCAACGAGTCCGAGCGCAAGACGTACGACACCGACGGGGACCCGGCGAAGTTCCCCCTCTACTACGACAACTACTTCGTGCCGCGGGGCTACGCCGTGCTCGAGGTGGACATGGACGGCACCACGAAGTCCGACGGCTGCCCCACCTCGGGCGGTGCCTCCGACGTGCTCGGCGGCAAGGCCGTGGTGGACTGGCTGAACGGGCGCGCCAAAGCCTTCGACGCCGACGGCAGGCAGATTAGGGCGACCTGGACGAACGGCCGTACCGCGATGATCGGCAAGTCCTACGACGGCACCCTCGCCAACGCGGTGGCCGCGACCGGCGTGCAGGGCCTGGAAACCATCGTACCGATCTCGGCCATCAGCTCCTGGTACGACTACAGCCGCATGAACGGCACCCTCCTGGCGCGCGGCGAGGAGGACGGCCTCGCCGACACCGTCGACACCGATCCGCCGGCGAAGTGCGCGGCCGTGCAGCAGCAGCTCGCAGCGGGCCAGGACGACGCCACCGGCGACTACAACGCCTTCTGGGCCGAGCGCGACTACCGCGACGGCACCGTCGCCGACGTGCGCAGGGTGCACGCCGCGGTCTTCGCCGTGCAGGGTCTGAACGACCTCAACGTCAAGCCCAGCCAGTTCTCCACGTGGTGGTCCGCACTCGCCCAGCAGGGCGTGCCGCGCAAGGTGTGGCTCTCCCAGTACGGACACGTCGACCCGTTCGACTACCGGCGCGACGCCTGGGTCGACACCCTGCACCAGTGGTTCGATCACTGGCTGTGGCGCATTCCCAACGACATCATGCGGCAGCCGCGGGCCGACGTCGAGACGGGCCCCGACCAGTGGGCCACGCAGCAGGACTGGCCGGCACCCGGCGCGACACCCGTGACGCTGCGCCCGCAGGCGGACGGCTCCCTCGGCCTGCACACCGACTCGGGAACCGGCACGTACACCGACACCCTGGTGGCCGAGGACACCGCGGTCGCCGCCCCGGAGACGACCGCGCCCGGACGCCTCGCCTACACGACGCCGCCGCTCGCGCACGACCTGCGGATCTCCGGGACGCCCGAGGTGAGCCTCTCGGTGCGGCTCGACAAGCCCACCGCGAACCTCGGCGCACTGCTCGTCGACTACGGCACCGGCACCCGGATCAACTACCTCGGCGCGGGAGAGGGCGTGCGGACCCTCGGCACCGAGGACTGCCACGGCGAGAGCACGACCGTGGACGACGCCTGCTACAGGCAGGTGGTCACCGACACGGTGACCTCGGACGTCAACGTGGTGGCACGCGGCTACACCGACGCGCAGAACCGCCTCTCGCTGAGCCGACCGGCCCCGCTGACACCGGGCAAGGCCTACAGCGTGAAGTGGGACACGCTGCCGCAGGACTACACCTTCAAGGCGGGGCACCGGCTGGCCCTGGTGCTGATCGGCACCGACAGCGACGTGCAGTCGGACCGTGCCACCGGCGCCACCGTCTCCGTCGACCTGGCCGGCAGCGGGATCACCCTGCCTGCGGCCCCGCCCGCGCGGTCGGCGGCCGCGGGCACGCTGTTCGCCCCGCAGCGCGACTGGCAGGGCCCGACCCGGGTCGACCTGCCGCGCCCGCACCGCTCGTTCCGCTGATTGCCGACGGGGGCCGGCCGGTCTGCCGGCCGGCCCCCGTACTGCCCGCCCGTACTGCCCGCCCGTACTGCCCGCCCGTACTGCCCGCCCGCACCGCCCGCCCGCACCGCCCGCCCGCAGGGCCTCCCCCGCAGGGGTTCGCACACCGTCGCCGGTGTCCCGGTGCGGCGACCGCCGCCCCGCGGCACCCCGTCACGGGTGGAAGCCTGTCGCGCCGGGCCGCCCCACCGCGCTCCTGAACCACCGGCACGGGAGAAGGAAAAAGGAAAGGGGAATCCGAGGCACGCTCGCACCCGCAGCAGTCAGTGTCGACCACGCGTTCCGCAAGCACCGTACGGGAAGGCAATCCGATCGAGGGCTGGGGCCAGGTGGCCCTCAACTCCTCCGGGCGCACTCGCCTGAGGCAGCATCACCGCTCCCTGCCGAGCATCCGGGACCGAGCTCCGCGCCGCGTAGGGACCGGTCGGCCCCGGCCCGTACGCGGCGCGCCCCGTGCAGCGCGGCCTGTCGGCGCGGCACGTGCAGGCGCTGGTACCGACCGGGGCCGCATCGCGGGGCCGCATGGCGGGACCGTTCGGACCGGGGTCTCGGCGAGGCGTGGGAGGCCGGGAGCCCCGGGCCGATGAGGGGCCGGTGCGCCG
>NZ_BNCD01000046.1 GCF_014656295.1 Streptomyces sulfonofaciens | reverse complement strand
CAGCTTGGTGCGGGAGGCGGAGACGACGAGCCGGGTCTCGTTGTCGGCGAGCGGCACACCGCGCGCGTCCAGGATCGCGCCGCGCGTCGCCGGTTGGACGACCTGCTGGACGTGGTTGCCTGACGCCTCCTTGGCGTACTGCGAACCCTCGCGGATCTGGAGGAACCAGAGGCGGCCGCCGAGGGTCAGCAGGAGCGAGAGGACGAGAATCTGGATGACCACGAGCCTGATCTGGACCCGGGGCGTGCGTCCGGTCTCCGGAATGTTCGTCACGTGGTTCCTCCCCTCAGTCGGTGCGGTGCCGGGGCGCGGCCGCCGGGGCGGCCGGTCGCGCCGGCGGATGTACATGGGCCGGGGCGGGACGGGGAGCGGGGCGGACGGGGAGCGTCGTCACAACCGCTTGACCCCCTTGATGCGGCCGGCGCGGGCCACGCGCGCCTTCGCCGCCCTGATCCGCAGGCCCCCGCCGCGCTGGTCGCCGATGTTCAGGCCGGTGCCCGAGGCCAGCCAGCCGGAGGCGACATCGGCGGAGGTGCCGCTGCCCGCGGGGTCCGCGAGGGGGTCGTTCTCGGCGCGTCTGGCCAGCGCGATGAGGAGCGGCACGGTGAACGGGGCCAGCACCAGGTCGTAGATCACGGCAGTGATCAGCAGGCCGATCAGGCCCACGTGCCTTGCGGCGGTGTCGCCGACCAGGGCGCCCACCCCCGCGTAGAGGAGGGTGGAGCCGACCGCGGCGGCGGCCACCACCAGCATCGGGCGCATCAGGGACTGCAGGCGGCCGTGCTCCGGCTTGGCGAGGCCGGCGGCGTAGCCGACGATGCAGAGCACCAGTGCGTACCGGCCCGCCGCATGGTCGGCGGGCGGTGCCAGGTCGGCCAGCAGGCCCGCGCCGAAGCCGATGAGGGCGCCGCCGACGTGGCCGTAGACCAGGGCGAGGGCGAGCACGGTGAGCAGCACCAGGTCGGGGACCGCGCCCGGCAGGTGCAGCCGGGCCAGCACACACACCTGGAGGACCAGGGCGACGACCACGAGTGCCGTGGAGAGCAGCATTCGGTTGAAGCGCATGGTTCCAGCTCCTACTGCTGCGGCTGTTGGGCGGCGTCACCCTGTGGTTGTTGGACGTTGCCCGGTGGCTGCGCGCCGTCCTGGGGCTGCTGGGCGCCGTCGCCCGGCTGGTTCGCACCGGCGCCGTTCTCGTCCGGCTGGTTCTGCTGGTTCTGCTGGTTCTGGCCCTGCGGGGCGTTGGGCGTGACGGTCACCGTGACGGTGGGCGTGGGCGTGGGCTTGGGCGCGGCGGGCAGCACCGCGTCCCGCGGGTCGGTGCGCGGCGGCTGGACGACCACTCCGATGACGTCGAGCTTGGTGAACGACACGAACGGCTGTACGTAGACCGTGCGGGTGAGGTCGCCCCCGGACGGGTCGACGCGCACGACGGTGCCCACCGGGACACCGGGTACGAACGGCTTGTCCGCCTCGGATCCGAAGGTGACCAGCCGGTCGCCCTTCTTGACCCTGGCCTTGCCATTGAGGAGCTGGACCCGCATCGGGCGGTCGCCGCTGCCGGACGCGAAGCCCAGCTCGTCGGTCTTCTCCATACGGGTGCCGACACTGAAGTCCGGGTCGTTGGCGAGCAGGACGGTCGCGGTGTCGGGGCCGACGGTGGTGACCCGGCCGACCAGGCCGTCGCCGTTGAGCACGGTCATGTCACGCCTTATGCCGTCCTTGGTGCCGGCGTCGATGGTGACGGTCCAGGAGAAGCCCTGGGCCGCCCCGATGGCGATGACCTGCGCGCCCTTGATGCCGTACCGGCCGGTGCCTGCGGTCTTGAGCATCTTGTCGAATTGGCGCAACTGGCTGCGGGTGCGGTCGTCGCTGCCCAGCCTGGCCTTGAGTGCTGCGTTCTCCCGCTCCAGTTCGGAGACGCGGTCGTGGCGGTGGCCCGAGTCGCGGACCGCCGCGACGGCGTTGCCGACCGGGTCGACGGCGCCCGCGAGGCCGTTCTCGACCGGGCCGAAGACGGTGGCGGCGGCCTGCCGGGCACCGTCGACCGGTGAGTCCTCGCCGCCGCGGATGTCCACCGTGATCAGTGCGAACGCGATGGCGATCAGCAGCACCAGGAGCAGCCGGCTCTCTCGTGTGTCCCTCACGTGCGGCGGCCGTGCCTTCCTCTTCGGAATTCTCGGTGTGTCGGCTTGTCGGGTGTTACGGGGATGACGGGATATCGGGGATGTCGGGGATGACAGGGATGACGGAATACGGAATGACGGGAGTACGGGTGGTGCGCATGGCCGGGGTGCCGGCGTTTGTGCCGCGTCCCGAGAGACCGGAGCCGGGGCTCCCGGGGCGCTTCGTACCGCTATATCCAGAACCGCCGCACGGGATGAGACGTCCGTACGGCGGGTTCCTGTGGGTGGTTCATCGGCGCGGCTTGGCGTCCAGCACCTGCTGCAGCGCCTCGAACTCCTCGACGCACTTGCCGGAGCCCAGCGCGACGCTGTCCAGCGGGTTCTCGGCGATGTGGATCGGCATGCCGGTCTCACGCCGCAACCGCTCGTCCAGACCGCGCAGCAGGGCGCCGCCGCCGGTCAGCACGATGCCGCGGTCCATGACGTCCCCGGAGAGCTCCGGCGGGCACTTGTCGAGCGTGGTCTTGACGGCGTCCACGATGGCGTTGACGGGTTCCTCCATGGCCTTGCGGACCTCGCCGGCGGAGATGACCACGGTCTTCGGGAGCCCGGAGACCAGGTCGCGGCCGCGGATCTCGGTGTGCTCGTCGGCGTCGAGGTCGTAGGCCGAACCGATCGTGATCTTGATCTGCTCCGCGCTGCGCTCACCGAGCAGGAGCGAGTACTCCTTCTTGATGTGCTGGATGATCGCGTTGTCCAGCTCGTCGCCCGCGACACGGATCGACTGGGCGGTGACGATGCCGCCGAGCGAGATGACCGCGACCTCCGTGGTGCCGCCGCCGATGTCCACGACCATGTTGCCGGTGGCCTCGTGGACGGGCAGGCCGGAGCCGATGGCGGCCGCCATGGGTTCCTCGATGATGTGCACCTGGCGGGCGCCGGCCTGCGACGACGCCTCGATCACGGCCCGGCGCTCGACGCCGGTGATGCCCGAGGGGACGCAGACCACGACTCGCGGCCTGGCCAGGTAGCTGCGCTTGTGGATCTTCAGGATGAAGTAGCGGAGCATCCGCTCGGTGATCTCGAAGTCGGCGATCACACCGTCCTTCAGGGGCCGTACGGCGACGATGTTGCCCGGCGTGCGGCCGATCATCCGCTTCGCCTCTGTGCCCACGGCGAGGATGCCGCCGGTGTTGGTGTTGATCGCGACCACGGACGGTTCGTTGAGAACGATGCCCCGACCCCTGACGTACACCAGCGTGTTGGCGGTCCCGAGGTCGACAGCCATGTCACGGCCGATGAACGACATGTTGCTCCCCATGAGGATGCGTCTGGCCTTCCCAAGTGGCTTTGATGGCTATTCAGGTCGGCAAAAAGGTGGGTGCGGTGGGTGCTGCTGTGGCGTGAAGGCTTCCATCGTAGTCCGGCCTGCACAAACCCTGCGCGAGGGTCTTCGCCATTGTCAGCAGATGATCCGCCGCCTCGCTAATGCAGACGTGCCGATGGAGGCATGCGTTCCCCCGATCGGCGCGCATATGCCCTTCGGCGGCCGGTTTTCTTCTGCCGGACCTGGTCAGACGCGTGCCTGGCTGACTGCCCATCAGAACTTACGCCGTCCGGGGTGTGCCTGGCCACTCGTGGCCGGCTCGGGACGGGAGGGACGGCAGGGAACGGGAGGAACGGAACAGATGGATCCGGATGTGGCTGACCCGCGGACGAATGGTGGGCGGGCCCGCTTTTGGATCTTCGCACGGCACCCCGGGCACGGCGCCGGAATGGCCGGACGCGTGCGGTGCGCGGCAGGGGGAGCAGGGGGAGAAGGACAGGCTCGGACGGCTCGGAGGGCGATGCGGCCGAACGTGCTCCCCGGGGCCGGGCGCGGCCCCCGGTGTCGGAATCCGGGTTCCGGGGCCGGGTGCCCGGGTCCGGAATCAGGCTTCCGCGTTCCAGGATCCAGGATCCGGGATCCAGGGCCCGGGTTCGGGATCGAGCGCCCGGGTCCGGCTTCCGGCTTCCGGCTTCCGGCTTCCGGCTTCCGGCTTCCGGCTTCCGGCTTCCGGCTTCCGGCTTCCGGCTTCCGGGATCAGACGTCCGGGTGCGGGCCCGTCGTTCGAGTGCGGGGCCCGTCTTCCGGGTGCAAGGGCCCGGTACCGGCAGACCTCGGCCGGCTCCCCCGGGCGCCGGCTCCCCGGTCCACTCCCGATCGCAGTCACCGTCGGCTCCGGACCCGCTCCCGGCCCGCTCCAACCCGGTCGGCCCCGTGCTGGCTCCAGGCCCGGGCGTCCTTTCGGCTGCCCGGGCCGGGCCATCGGCTGTTTTCGTCGCCGACCGGTCCCGCTGGCCCCGGCCGGGTACCGCTACCGGCCGGTCCCGCTACCGGCCGACCGGGTGGCCGCCTGACCGGTGCCGGGTTCAGACGAGGCCGGGAAAGAAGATCTTCAGCTCGCGCTCGGCGGACTCCTCGGAGTCCGAGGCGTGGATCAGGTTCTCGCGGGTGATGGTGCCGAAGTCGCCGCGGATGCTGCCGGGCTCCGCCGCGATCGGGTCGGTCGGACCCGCGAGCCGCCGCACGCCTTCGATCACCCGCTCGCCCTCGGCGACCAGGGCCACCACCGGTCCGGAGGCCATGAACTCCACCAGCGGCTCGTAGAACGGCTTGCCCACGTGCTCGGCGTAGTGCTGCTCCAGCGTGGCCCGGTCGAGGGTACGCAGCTCCAGTGCCACGATCCGCCAGTCCGCCTTCTTCTCGATACGGCCGACGATCTCGCCGACCAGCGAGCGGCGGACGGCGTCCGGCTTGAGGAGGACGAGGGTGCGCTGGGACACGGCGGTGGCTCCTTCAGTGGCAAGAAGTGCGGCGATCAGAGGTTACAGGGCGTGGCCGGTCCCCTCTCACGTGACGTCAGCAGCGCGGTCCGCGCAACTCGGATGCCACGGGCCGCGGCCTCGGGCCGGTGATGAGGCCCGCGCCCGGTCGACGGCGACCGCGCCGTTCCCCCCGCCGCGGCAGGGTCGCGGCGGCACGGGCGGCTAACCGGCGTCCGCGTCCGCGCGGGCGCCGGAGGCGGCCGCGTGCGCCGCCTTCGCCTCGTCCACCTTGCGGCCGAAGTGCACCGAGCACCACCACAGGGCCGCGAAGGCGGCGCCCAAAAAGAACATCGCGGGCACCGCGAAGCCGGACGCGATCAGTGCGATCTGGAGGAGCCAGCCGAGCTGCACCCCGCCCGGGCGGGTGACCATCCCGCACAGCAGCAGGCTGAGCAGCATCGCGGCACCGCAGACCGTCCAGACGGTGGTCATGGACAGGGCCGGGTCCTTCATCGCCACCAGACCGGCGAAGCCGACGACGAAGAACTCTCCCAGCAGGGTCGAAGCGCAGAGCGTACGCAAGGCTCAGCCCCTTCCCAGGAGCACTCGGGCCTCGCCGACGGTGAAGACGGAGCCGGTGACGAGGACGCCCGCGCCCGCGAACTCACCCTCTTCCTCGGCGAGGGTGATGGCGGCCTCCAGGGCGTCGTCGAGCCGGGGCTCGACCTGGACGCGGTCCTCGCCGAAGACCTCCACGGCGATGCCGGCGAGGTCGTCGGCGCCGAGGGCCCGCGACTGGGAGTACTGGGTGACGACGATCTCGGTGAAGACCGGCTCGAATGCCTCCAGCAGGCCCTTGACGTCCTTGCCGTCGCTGGCGCCGACCACTCCGATCAGCCGGCTGAAGCCGAAGGCCTCGCTGACCGCGTCGGCGGCGGCCCGCGCGCCGGCCGGGTTGTGCGCGGCGTCCAGGACGACGGTGGGCGAGTGGCGTACCACCTCGAGGCGGCCCGGCGAGGCCACCGAGGCGAGGGCCTTGCGCACGGTGTCGAGATCGAGGGGGCGGTCGTGCTGGGCGCCGACGCCGAAGAACGCCTCCACCGCCGCGAGCGCCACCGCGGCGTTGTGCGCCTGGTGCGCGCCGTGCAGGGGGAGGAAGATCTCCTCGTACTCGCCGCCGAGGCCGCGCAGTGTCAGCAGTTGCCCGCCGACCGCGACCTGCCGGGAGACCACCCCGAACTCCAGCCCTTCCCTGGCGACCGTCGCATCCGAGTCCACCGCGCGCTTCAGCAGCACCTGGGCCGCGTCCACCGGCTGCTGGGCCAGGATCACGGTGGCGCCCTGCTTGATGATGCCGGCCTTCTCCACCGCGATCTCGCCGGGCGTGCCGCCGAGCCGGTCGGTGTGGTCGAGGTCGATGGGCGTGATCACGGCGACGGAGCCGTCGATCACATTGGTGGCGTCCCAGGAGCCGCCCATGCCCACCTCGACGACGGCGACGTCCACGGGCGCGTCGGCGAACGCGGCGTACGCCATGCCGGTCAGCACCTCGAAGAAGGAGAGCCGGTACTCCTCCCGCTCGTCGACCATCTCGATGTACGGCTTGATGTCGCGGTAGGTCTCCACGAAGCGCTCGGGCGCCATCGGGGCGCCGTCCAGGCTGATGCGCTCGGTGATCGACTGGACGTGCGGCGAGGTGTAGCGGCCGGTGCGCAGCTCGAAGGCGGTGAGCAGGGCCTCGATGATCCGGGCCGTGGACGTCTTGCCGTTGGTGCCCGTGATGTGGATCGAGGGGTAGCCGCGCTGCGGCTCGCCGAGGACGTCCATCAGGGCGGAGATGCGCCTGACCGAGGGTTCGAGCTTGGTCTCGCCCCAGCGGCTCGCCAGCTCCGCCTCGACCTCGCGCAGGGACCTGTCCACCTCCGGGTCGGCGGGCCTGGCCGGGACGTCGCCCTCGGGCGGGCCCGCCTGGGTCCGCAGGGTGCGGCTGCCCGCCTCGATCACCGCGAGGTCGGGATCGCGCTCGGTCTCGGCGGCCACGATGTCCTCGAACCGCTCCAGGGGATCCGGTTCGCCGTCGCCGTCGGGCGCGCTGTCGTACGGGGGCTTCTCACTCACGCCCCCCAGTCTACGAACCGCCGGGCGGCCGCCCGCACAGCCTGTGGACAACGTCGGGCGGGTCCGCGGCCGCGGGCCCGCCCGACCTCACCTGGCCGCGTTCACGCCGAGGGCAGCCGGCCGATCTGCCCCTGGATCCGCTCGATGTCGGCCACGGCCTTGGCCAGCCGTCCGCGGATCTTGTCGACCACGTCCTCGGGCGCCTTCGCCAGGAACGCCTCGTTGCCGAGTTTCCGCTCGGCCTGGGTGCGCTCCTTCTCGGCCGCGCCGAGGTCCTTTTCGAGGCGCTTGCGCTCGGCCTCGAAGTCGATCACGCCGGACAGGTCGAGCGCCACCTCCGCACCGGCCACCGGCAGCGTCGCGGTGGACGTGAACGCCTCGCCCTCCGGCTGGAGCCGCAGCAGTTGCCGGATGGCGGCCTCGTGCGGGGCGAGCGGCGTGCCGTCCAGCCGCAGCCGCGCGGGGACCCGCTGGCCCGGCTGGAGCCCCTGGTCGGCGCGGAACCGGCGGACCTCGGTGATGACCTGCTGGAGGGTCGCGATCTCACCCGCCGCCGCGGTGTCCCGGAAGCCGCTGTCCGCCGGCCAGTCGGCGATCACCACGGACTCACCGCCGGTGAGTGCCGTCCAGAGGATCTCGGTGACGAAGGGCACGATCGGGTGGAGCAGCCGCAGGGTGACGTCGAGGACCTCGCCGAGGACGCGCTTGGCCACCTCCGCGGCGTCCCCGCCCGCCTGGAACGTGGTCTTGGACAGCTCCACGTACCAGTCGAAGACCTCGTCCCAGGCGAAGTGGAACAGCGCGTCGGAGACCTTGGCGAACTGGTAGTCGTCGTAGAAGGCGTCGACCTCGGCAACGGTCTCGTTCAGCCGGGACAGGATCCAGCGGTCGGTCGCGGACAGCCGCTCGGGCACCGGCAGCGGTCCCTCGACCGTGGCCCCGTTCATCAGGGCGAAGCGGGTGGCGTTCCAGATCTTGTTGGCGAAGTTGCGGGAGCCCTGCACCCACTCCTCGCCGATCGGGACGTCCACACCGGGGTTGGCGCCGCGCGCGAGCGTGAAGCGCAGCGCGTCCGAGCCGTACTTGTCCATCCAGTCGAGCGGGTTGACCGCGTTGCCGAAGGACTTCGACATCTTCTTGCCGAACTGGTCGCGGACCATGCCGTGCAGGGCGATGGTGTGGAACGGCGGGGTGCCGTCCATCGCGTACAGGCCGAACATCATCATCCGGGCGACCCAGAAGAAGAGGATGTCGTAGCCCGTGACCAGCACGGAGTTCGGGTAGAACTTCGCGAGGCTGCCGGTCCGCTCGGGCCAGCCGAGGGTGGAGAAGGGCCACAGCCCGGAGGAGAACCAGGTGTCGAGGACGTCCGTGTCCTGCGTCCAGCCCGCACCGCTCGGGGGCTCCTCGCCCGGGCCGACGCACACCACCTCGCCGTCCGGCCCGTACCAGACCGGGATGCGGTGGCCCCACCACAGTTGGCGCGAGATGCACCAGTCGTGGAGGTTGTCGACCCAGTCGAAGTAGCGCTTCTCCATCTCCTGCGGGTGGATGGCGACCCGGCCGTCGCGCACCGCGTCACCCGCGGCCTTGGCGAGCGGCCCGACCTTGACCCACCACTGCATGGACAGCCGCGGCTCGATGGTGGTCTTGCAGCGCGAGCAGTGTCCGACGGAGTGGACGTAGGGGCGCTTCTCGGCCACGATCCGCCCCTCGGCGCGCAGGGCCGCCACGATGGCGCTGCGCGCCTCCAGGCGGTCCAGCCCCTGGAAGGGACCGGGCACCGTGATCACGGCGTGTTCGTCCATCACGGCGAGGGCGGGCAGGCCGTGCCGCTGGCCGATCTCGAAGTCGTTCGGGTCGTGCGCCGGGGTCACCTTGACGGCGCCGGTGCCGAACTCGGGGTCCACGTGCGCGTCGGCGACGACCGGGATCGAGCGCTCGGTGAGCGGCAGGCGGACGGTGCGGCCCACCAGGTGGGCGTACCGCTCGTCGTCGGGGTGCACGGCCACCGCGGTGTCGCCGAGCATGGTCTCGGCGCGTGTGGTGGCCACCACGACGCTCTCGTCACCGTCGCCGTACCGCAGCGAGACCAGTTCGCCGTCGTCGTCCTGGTACTCCACCTCGATGTCGGAGATGGCGGTCAGGCAGCGCGGGCACCAGTTGATGATGCGCTCGGCGCGGTAGATCAGCTCGTCCTCGTAGAGCTTCTTGAACATGGTCTGGACGGCCTTGGAGAGGCCCTCGTCCATGGTGAAGCGCTCGCGGTTCCAGGCGACGCCGTCGCCCAGGCGCCGCATCTGGCCGGAGATCTGCCCGCCGGACTCGTTCTTCCACTGCCAGACCCGCTCGACGAACCCCTCACGTCCGAGGTCGTGCCGGGACTTGCCCTCCTTGCCGAGCTCGCGCTCGACCACGTTCTGCGTGGCGATGCCCGCGTGGTCCATGCCGGGCTGCCAGAGCGTCTCGTGGCCCTGCATGCGCTTACGGCGCGTGAGCGCGTCGATGAGGGTGTGCTCGAAGGCGTGCCCCAGGTGGAGGCTGCCCGTGACGTTCGGCGGGGGGATGACGACGGTGTACGGCTCCTTGGCGCTGTTCTCGTCGGCCTCGAAGTAACCGCGCTCTACCCAGCGCTCGTACAGCTTCCCCTCTACCTCGGCCGGCGCGTACTGGGTCGGCAGTTCCGTGGGGGTCGCTGAGTGCTGCTGAGTCTTGTCGGTCACCCGGCCAGTTTAGAGGCGTCACGGTCCCGCATTGAAACCAGCGGGTTTCGTAACGGTGGGACCTCTGGGCCCCCATCGTTGTGCCGATTGCGCCAGGATGTTCGTCACGCATGAGTACTGGAGGGGAACCCCGCAATGAGTCACAACCAGCCGGGCCCGTACGGCGGGCAGCCTCAGCAGCCCGGGCCGTACGGCCAGCCGGGCCCGTACGGCCAGCCGGGCCCCTACGGCCAGCAGCCGCAGGCACCGCAGCCCGGCTACGGCTACCCGCAGCAGCCCCCGCAGCAACCCGGCTACGGCTACCCGCAGCAGCCGGGGGCCGCTCCGCAGCAGCCAGGGCCCTACGGGCAGCAGCCCGGGCCCTACGGGCAGCAGCCGGGGTACGGCCAGCAGCCCGGCCCGTACGGGCAGCCGGGGCAGCAGCCGGGTTACGGCCAGCAGCCACCGCCGTACGGCATGCAGCCGCCCGCGCCGGGGGGCGGGAAGAAGAAGACCGGTGTCATCGTCGGCACCGTGGTGGCGCTGGTGGCGATCGGCGCGGGGGTGTGGTGGTTCACGTCGGGCGGCGGCAACGGCGACGTGGCGGATGACGGGCCGCACAAGCTGACCACGCCCGCGACGGTCATGGGGGGCGAGTACAAGCGCCAGGGACAGGACCAGGGCCCGCAGGACGCCTCGTCGGGCGAGGCCAAGGACCTGGCCGCGAGCGGCATCACCGGCGCCAAGGAGGTCCAGGCGATCTACTCGACCGTCGACCTCAACGACCCCAGCTCGCTCAGCCCCACGGACATCGCGTCCTCCAAGGCGCTCACGTTCATCGGCCTCTACGGCACGGTGAAGGACCCGAACGCCGCGCTCGACTCGGCCTTCGCGGACATGAAGAAGGACTCGGACAGCAACGTCAAGCTCCTCGGCGACCCCGAGGAGGTGAGCCCCGACGGGCTGGACGGCGCGGTCATGAAGTGCCAGAAGGCGCAGGGCAAGAACGCGGACACCGGCAAGGTCGACACCCAGTACATGTGCATGTGGGCGGACTACAGCACGATCGGCATGGGCGTGGCGGCCGCGGGCGGCAAGGGCGTGCCGCTCGACGAGTCCGCTCAGATGACGGCGGACCTGCGCAAGGACGTACGCGTCAAGGCATAGGCCACGTTGCGCCCTGACGGCCGGGGCGGCTCGACGCACACGAGAACAGAAGGAAGCGCCCCCGGCGGTCCGCCGGGGCGCTTCCTTCTGCATGCTGTCCGGGTGCGGCCGGTCAGGCCGACTTCTGCTCGCCGGGGCCCCGGCCGCGGGCGTCACGGGGAATCAGGGTGGGGTTGACGTTCGAGTGGACGACATCGGCGGTGATGACGACGCGGGCGACGTCCTTCCTGGACGGCACCTCGTACATCGTCGACATCAGGACCTCCTCGATGATGGCGCGCAGACCGCGGGCGCCGGTCTGGCGGAGGATGGCCTGGTCGGCGATGGCCTCCAGGGCCTCGCGCTCGAAGTCCAGCTCCACGCCGTCGAGTTCGAAGAGGCGCTGGTACTGCTTCACCAGGGCGTTGCGCGGCTCCACGAGGATCTTCAGAAGCGCCTCGCGGTCCAGGTTGTGGACCGAGGTGATGACCGGGAGGCGGCCGATGAACTCGGGGATCATGCCGAACTTGACCAGGTCCTCCGGCATGACGTCCTCGAACTGGTCCTTCTCCTCCAGCTCCCGCTTGGAGCGGATGGTCGCGCCGAAGCCGATGCCCTTGGCGCCGGCCCGGCCCTCGATGATCTTCTCCAGGCCGGCGAAGGCACCGCCCACGATGAACAGGACGTTCGTGGTGTCGATCTGGATGAACTCCTGGTGGGGGTGCTTGCGGCCGCCCTGCGGCGGGACCGAGGCAGTGGTGCCCTCCAGGATCTTCAGCAGGGCCTGCTGGACGCCCTCGCCCGAGACGTCCCGGGTGATCGACGGGTTCTCGCTCTTGCGGGCCACCTTGTCGATCTCGTCGATGTAGATGATGCCCGTCTCGGCCTTCTTGACGTCGTAGTCGGCGGCCTGGATGAGCTTCAGGAGGATGTTCTCGACGTCCTCGCCGACGTAGCCCGCCTCGGTCAGGGCCGTCGCGTCGGCGATCGCGAACGGGACGTTGAGCATGCGGGCCAGCGTCTGGGCCAGCAGTGTCTTGCCGGAGCCCGTGGGCCCCAGCAGCAGGATGTTGGACTTGGCCAACTCGATGGGGTCCTCGCGCCCTTGGGCGCCGCCGTTCTCACCGGCCTGGACCCGCTTGTAGTGGTTGTACACCGCGACCGACAGGGCCTTCTTCGCGGCCTCCTGGCCGACGACGTAGCCCTCCAGGAACTCGTAGATCTCGCGGGGCTTGGGAAGTTCTTCCCAGCGCACCTCGCTCGTCTCGGCGAGTTCTTCCTCGATGATCTCGTTACAGAGGTCGATGCACTCGTCGCAGATGTACACACCGGGGCCTGCGATGAGCTTCTTGACCTGCTTCTGGCTCTTTCCGCAGAACGAGCACTTGAGCAGATCGCCGCCGTCACCGATGCGTGCCACGAGGTGCTTCCCCAATCGCCTGGGAGTCGCCATGATCGGCGTCTCCTGGTGCCTCATACCCGACGGTACCTTGCCTGGCCCCCCGTTCGGGCCCCCCTTGGCACGGTTCGCTTCGTCATGGCCGGTACGCCGCGCGTCCCGGGCCGGTGCCAAGGGGTGCTCCGATGGTGCCGCCGGCTGATCAGACGACGGTCGAGTTGTTCATCTTGCGGGTGGAGATGATCTGGTCGATCAGACCGTACGACAGCGCGTCCTCAGCGGTGAGGATCTTGTCGCGCTCGATGTCGTCGCGGATCTTCTCGATCGGCGTGCTGGAGTGCTTGGCCAGCATCTCCTCAAGCTGCGAACGCATCCGCAGGATCTCGTTCGCCGCGATCTCCAGGTCGGAGACCTGGCCCCGGCCCGTCTCACTGTAGGGCTGGTGGATCAGGACACGGGCGTTCGGCAGGGCCATGCGCTTGCCCGGGGTGCCGGCCGCCAGCAGGACGGCGGCGGCGGACGCGGCCTGGCCCATGCAGACTGTCTGGATGTCCGGCTTCACGAACTGCATCGTGTCGTAGATCGCCGTCAGGGCCGTGAAGGAGCCGCCGGGGCTGTTGATGTACACCGAGATGTCGCGGTCGGGGTCCATCGACTCCAGGCACAGCAACTGGGCCATGACGTCATTGGCCGAGGCGTCGTCGATCTGGACGCCGAGGAAGATCACCCGCTCCTCGAAGAGCTTCGCGTACGGGTCGTACTCGCGCACGCCCTGCGAGGTGCGCTCCACGAAGCGCGGGATCACGTAGCGGGACTCTGCGCGCGGTCCCGTGTACTGGGCTCCGGGGGCGCCTCCGGCGCCTTCGGGGCCGCGGGAGAGGTCGTACAGGCCGCGGCCGGGGAAGTCGTTCACTGGGTCTCCTTGAGGGGCTGAGGCGGGCGGCTACGGGCTTCTCGGGGCCCTCAGGCCCCGGTGCCGCCGCCGCCCGGCATGCCGGCGGCCGTGGGCATGATGTCGTCGATCAGGCCGTACTCCTTGGCCTCGATCGGATCGAACCAGCGGTCGCGGTCGGAGTCTCGGGTGATCTGCTCGACCGACTGGCCGGTGTGCTGGGCCGTGAGCTCGGCCATCCGCTTCTTGGTGTGCAGCAGCCGCTCCGCGTGGATCTTGATGTCGGAGGCGGAGCCCGCGAGTCCGGCGGAGGGCTGGTGAATGAGGATCTCCGCGTTCGGCAGGGCGAACCTCTTGCCCGGGGTGCCCGCGCTCAGCAGGAACTGACCCATGGATGCCGCCATGCCCATGGCGATGGTGACCACGTCGTTCTTGATGTACTGCATGGTGTCGTAGATCGCCATGCCGGCCGTGATCGAGCCGCCCGGGCTGTTGATGTAGAGGAAGATGTCCTTCTCGGGGTCCGCAGCGAGGAGCAGCAACTGTGCGGTGATCTTGTTGGCGATGTCGTCGTCCACCGGCTGGCCGAGGAAGATGATCCGCTCGTTGAGCAGCCGGTTGTAGACCTGGTCGCCGAGGCCACCACCGATGGAAGGCTCGCCGGCGGCGGAGGGCATCAGATTCGTCACGTATCCACCTGCTCGTCTTACGACGGCGCCGGGCCGTCTCACGTCTTCTCCTGGGGCCTGGGACCCCGCGGCCTGCCGCCTCCCGGCGGCGTTCGGGGACTCCCCTGCCCTCGTATTCATGGACCCTAACGCGCAGGCAGGCGGGAGCCATCCCGGTCAGGGAACTGTTCGCTGTCAGCGCAGGTCGCCCGGCGGCGGTACGGGGCCCAGGGGCCCGGCCGGGAGCACCGGGGGCCGGGGGCGCCGGAGGGGGCGGCACACGGTGCTGCGGCCGGTCGGGCGGGGGATTCCGGGGCGTCCGAGGGGGTGCTCGTGGTGGCGTGGGCGCACCCGGGCGGACCCCCGGGGCCGGGGACGCGCCCGGGGTGGGGCGCCGCCGCGGCGTGCGGTGCGACGGAGGGGCCCCGGACGCGGACGCGCCCGGGGCCGGCAGAGCGTGGGGACGCCCGAGGGAAGCCTCGGGGACGCCCGGGGCTCAGCCCTCGGACTTCTCCTCGGACTTCTCCTCGGCGGTCTCGGCGGTCTCCGATGCGGCCTCGGCGGTCTCGCCGCCCTCGGCCGCGGCCTCCTCCGCTTCCTCCTCCTCGTCGGAGAGGTCCACGACCTCTCCGTTGGTGTCCTTGACCGTGGCGGCCTGCACGACGGCGGCGAGCGCCTTGCCGCGGGCGACCTCGCCCACCAGCATCGGCACCTGGTTGCCCTCGACGACGGCCTGCGCGAACTGGTCGGGCGACATGCCGGAGGAGGCCGCACGCCGCATGAGGTGCTCGGTGAGCTCCTCCTGGTTGACGTTCAGCTTCTCCTGGGTGACCAGCTCGTCCAGGACGAACTGGGTCTTGATCCCCTTGACCGCGGCTTCCCTGGTCTCGGTCTCGAACTCCTCCTCGCTCTTGCCCTGGATCTCCAGGTACTTCGCGAGGTCGAGGCCCATCTGGGCGAGCTGGTGGTGCTCCAGGTTGTGCTTGCGGGTCCCGATCTCGTCCTCGAGGAGCTTCTCGGGGACGGGGACCTCGACCAGCTCGAGCAGCTTGTCGAGCACCCGCTCCTGGGCCTGCGTGGCCTGGTCGTACTCCTTGGTGTTCCGCAGGCGCCGGCGGCTGTCGTCGCGCAGCTCCTCAAGGGTGTCGAACTCGGACGCGAGCTGGGCGAACTCGTCGTCGAGCTCGGGCAGCTCCCGGCTGGCGACCTGGGTGACCTTGACGGTGACCTCGGCCTCCTTGCCGGCCGCGGAGCCGCCCTTCAGCTCGGAGGTGAAGGTGGCCTCGCCGCCTGCCTCCAGGCCCGTGACGGCGTCGTCGATGCCGTCCAGCAGCTCTCCGGAGCCGATCGTGTACGAAACACCGCTCGCCACGCCGTCCTGGAGCACCTCGCCGTCGACCTTGGCCTCCAGGTCGAGGGTGACGACGTCACCTTCCTGCGCGGCGCGCTCGACCGGGGTGGTGGAGGCGAAGCGCTCGCGCAGCTCGTCCACCGCCTTGTCGACGTCCTCGTCGGTGACCTCGATGGCGTCGACCTCGACCTCGATGCCCGAGTAGTCGGGGATCTCCAGGGCGGGGCGGACGTCGACCTCGGCGGTGAAGGACAGCAGCTCGCCGTCCTTGAGCTCCTTGATGTCGACCTCGGGCTGGCCGAGGACCTTCAGCTCGCCCTCGTTGACCGCGTCGGTGTAGAACTTCGGGAGCGCTTCATTGACGGCTTCCTCCAGCACGGCGCCGCGACCGAACCGCTGGTCGATGATCCGGGCCGGGATCTTGCCCTTGCGGAAGCCCTTCACCGTGACCTGCTGGTTGATCTTCTTGTACGCCGCGTCGAGGCTGGGCTTGAGCTCCTCGAAGGGCACCTCGACAGTGAGCCGAACCCGGGTCGGGTTCAGGGTCTCCACGGCGCTCTTCACGGTTGGGTCTCCTTGTGGCTGACATCTGGGGTTCTGCGCGGGACGCGCTGCTGCGCGGCCCCGTCGGCACGACCGTGTCCTGCACGGACGGCCCTCGGGGACTGCCCTGCAGTCGTGAGGCAGCCGTAAGAGATACGCAGACACACAGGCGCGCAGCTTGCATAGTAACCGTGCGCGGGAGGGGACCCACAACGTGATCAGCCCTTGAGGCGCCTGACCGGCCCCGGTGCGCACGGGTGGGTGCGCACGGGGAGGGTCCGGGAAAGGAGTCCCTGGTCGGGGTGGCGGGATTTGAACCCACGGCCTTCCGCTCCCAAAGCGGACGCGCTACCAAGCTGCGCCACACCCCGTCGGTGCGACACGTAGGGTACATGGCCGCAGGCAGTGCGGCTGCCGCATTGCGCGTGCCGGGGTGCGCGGGATGCCTCGCGGGGCGTACGGGACACAGGGGACGCGTCGGGGGCTGCCCGGGGTGTGCGGCGGGACGGCACGACCCGCTAGGATGCTCTGCGTGCGGTCCCGCTGACATGCAGCGTCCAGCGGAACCCGCTGTGCGGGCGTAGCTCAATGGTAGAGCCCTAGTCTTCCAAACTAGCTACGCGGGTTCGATTCCCGTCGCCCGCTCCACACCTCGGCCCGACCTGCGGATCCCCGCCGGTCGGGCCGCTCTCGTGCGCCCGGGCCGTGCGCCCCGGGAGCTGCCCCCGGGGCCGGTCCGCCCGGGTACCGGGGCACCGGCGGCCGGGGCGCCGGGCTGCCGGGCCGGTACCCCGTGCCGGGACCCGGCCGCCGGAAGCGGTCCCGGCTCCCGGCGCGGGGCCGCGGGCTCAGAACTTGATCGAGCTGATGGTGTCGGCTATCGAGTTCAGGAAGCGGTTGATGTCGGGGGCGATGCCCGTCGACGCGAGGAAGAAGCCGAAGAGCACGGCGACGATGGTGGGGCCCGGTTTCATCGATCCCCCGCGCATCAGCACGACGAGGACGACCGCCAACAGCAGCACCACGGACAGCGAAATGGCCACAACTGATCACACACCCTCGGTCGGTCCACTCTCCGGCCCGGGGGGTACGACCCTGCACTCCCCCGCCATGACCATCGTGCCACCAACCGGGGCGGGCTATGCGAGGAGTGACGGAACGTCGGCCGTGCTCCCGGCGAGTCGGCCGGGGAGGACGGGGCGGCGATCGGTCCGGCGACCCGAATGGACGTGAACACCGGTGCCGCCCGGCCAATTTCACGTGGGGTGTGTCACATTAACTTTCGGCTTGATCGCCGCCCTTGCCGCGCATAGCGCGGACGGTTAATTCGAGAGGGCCCGGACGACGCATACGAGCAGCACATCCCCCACACAGCGGGAACACAGGAAACACGGGCGCCGAAGTCCCCCAAATCCGACAGCGATTCCGACGAACCGGTACATTGCGGCATGAGCACTTTGACCGTAATGTACCGATCAAACGGCACCAGGTGGGGCGTACCGGACAGGGCGGAATGAACGACTCCGCAGTGTTCCCCCAACAAAGGATGTCAATCATCAAGTCGACATTGTTGAATAACGAAGGCGCCACCGCCTTTAACCCGTAATCGGGATCGGGGTTTTACGGAATCGGCTGCGCGGCGCTAGGCTGCCTCAGATGTTCGACGCCGCCATGACCCCCAACGCCGCGAGATCACGGATCGTATCGCCGAGTTCTTGGTGGGAGGGCCTGTGATCAACTCACTGCGCCCCTCCGGCCGGCAGTCGGTGCCGCTCCCGCCGGAGCGGCAGCCGTCGGACGGAGTACCGGCCCCTCGCTCCGGCGATGCCGCCCGCCCCACCCGGCCGGGCGCGCCGTCCTCCGCCTCCGGCGCCAAGCCCGCCAAGCAGCGCGACGCGTTCTTCGACAACGCCAAGTACCTGGCGATCGTACTGGTCGCCATGGGCCACGCCTGGGAGCCGCTGCGCGACGGCAGCCGCGCCGCCACCGCCCTGTACATGCTGGTGTACGCCTTCCACATGCCGGCGTTCATCATCATCTCCGGGTACTTCTCACGCAGCTTCGACATGCGCCCGGACCGCCTCCGGCGGCTGGTGACCGGTGTCGTCGTCCCCTACGTGGTCTTCGAGGTCGCCTACTCCCTCTTCAAGCGCTGGGGCGACGACGACCCGTCGCACGCCATCAGCCTGCTCGACCCGTGGTTCCTGACCTGGTTCCTCATCGCGCTGTTCATCTGGCGCATGACCACCCCGATCTGGAAGATGATCCGCTGGCCGCTGCCCGTCGCCCTGGGCGTGGCCGCACTGGCCTCGGTCTCCCCCGACATCGGTGACGACCTCGACCTCCAGCGGGTGCTCCAGTTCCTGCCGTTCTTCGTGCTGGGCCTGTGCCTGAAGCCCGAGCACTTCCGGCTGGTGCGCCGCAAGTCGGTGCGGATCGCCGCGGTGCCCGTCTTCCTCTTCGCCGGCGCCTTCTCGTACTGGGCCGCCACCCGCATGAACTCCGCCTGGTTCTTCCACCGTGACGCCGCGCAGGAGCTGGGCACGCCCTGGTGGGCCGGGATCGTGATGACCCTCGCGCTCTTCGGCTGCTCGCTGGTGCTCGTCGCGTGCTTCTTCTCCTGGGTGCCCGGACGGCAGATGTGGTTCACCACGCTCGGCTCCGGCACGCTGTACGGCTACCTGCTGCACGGCTTCGTGGTGAAGGCCGCGGGCTTCTACGGCTGGTACGACGACTTCCCGATCCTGCACAAGCCCGTCGGCGAGATCCTGGTGACCGTGATCGCCGCGGTCCTCGTGACCCTGCTGTGCACCGCCCCCGTCCGGCGTGTCTTCCGGTGCGTGATGGAGCCCGAGATGAAGTGGGCCTTCCGGCAGGACCCCGCACAGGCCGCGCGCGAACGCAGCAAGACGAAGGCCTGACCCGGGGAGGTTTCGGGCTGGTGCCCCTGACGTCAGGGGCACCAGCCC
>NZ_BNCD01000045.1 GCF_014656295.1 Streptomyces sulfonofaciens | reverse complement strand
CGCTGTAGGTGTAGAACGAGCTCCGGTTCGGGAACATCTGGTTGAACTGCGACTCACTGACGACGAACCCGGACGGGCTGCCCGGGTCTCCCGGGTCACTCGGGCCTGAGCCGCCGTCACAGGTGCCCTGGTCGGCCCACACACCCCACTCGCCGGTGGTTCCAGGGGTCTCGCCCTGGGTCCACCACTTGGCCAGCCAGTTGTGCCCGCCGTAGGACGCCCCCTGCCCGGCCGTGTAGACCGCGGACGCGCTCCAGGGGGTGTTGCAGGTGACGGACACCGCGGCGGACGCGGGCGATGCGGGCGAAGCGAGCATGAAACCGGCTGCGGCGGCCAGGGTGGCGAGTACGCCGAGGCTGCGTCTGAGCACTGAACTCTCCTTCGTGGAAGGTCTGTTGTGGTGCCGCGCTCATCAAGCCGGAAATAGTGTGAATTTGTCAAGAGACAATAGAAAGAATGCGAAGATCTGATTTATTGATATTTACGCGTCTTGTCTGGAATCCATCTTTCGTGGTGGGTCATCCGTATGGTGACAGGGGAGATCCATGTGGTCGACGATGCGCTCCCGGAGTAGTGTCGTGGAGTCGCGGGCGAAGGTGAAGACCGCGTCCGGACCTGCACGGAGGGCGGCGTGCCCGCGGACCGGCGCGCAGGGCCCCGGCCGATGCCCGCGGGGCCCCGGCCGATGCGCAGCGCGACCGGATGTGCCCGGCCTGGCGTCCCGGCGGACGCGAGCCGGTGTTCGGCGGCGGCCACGGGCCGCCTCGTCCGCACTCGTGGCGGCGGCTGCGTGGGCGGGTGCCCCTCTCGACGAGCGAGCCGACGCTCCAGGTCGCGGACGGCGGGGGCAGTATGGGGAACGGAACAATCCCTGCCTGGAGAGGTGCCAAGTGCCCAGTGTCGTGAAGATCAATGTCCTGACCGTGCCCGATGAGCAGCGCGAGATCCTGGAGAAGCGGTTCTCTTCGAGGGCGGGGACGGTGGAGTCCTCGGACGGCTTCGAGTGGTTCGAGCTGCTTCGCCCCGTGGAGGGGACCGACCAGTACCTCGTGTACACCAGGTGGCGGGACGAGGCCGCCTTCCAGGCGTGGATGGAGGGTCCGATGAAGTCCGCCCACCAGGGAGGTGGTGAGGAGGGCGGGCAGCGCAAGCCCGCCGCCTCCGGGTCCACCCTGTGGTCGTTCGAGGTGGTGCAGCAGGCGGCTCCCAAGCAGGGCTGACGCTGCCGCGGCACCGCTCCCGTGACCGCGGGGGGCTTCCCCTCTCGCGGCGGGTGCGGTGCCGGGGGCACCCTCGGCGGCCTGGGCCCCCGTACTCGGCAGCGGGCGGCCCAGGCCGTTCGGACCACCCGACGCCCGCCGCGGGCCTTGCCGCCCGACACGGCCCCTTCGCCGGCCGACGGCCGGTATCGCCCGGTTGAGTGAGGTGGTTACGCCTCGCCCTGGTAAGGGGTGAACGACACCCTGAGTTCCGCGATGTTGGGCTGGTCGTCGTTCTCGCGGCTGATGAAATGCGTCGTGATCTGGCCGAATTGCAGGAAGCCCTGGACGAGTAAGTCGTACCAGCGGCCCTCGACCTCCACGACCTGCTCGAACGAGACCGGCTCCAGTTCGACCGTGTCCTTTGGTGACGCACTCTGGTTGGGCGTCTCGTGGTGCCGGAACCGCAGGGGGCCGAGCGTGCGCTTGTCGTTCGTGCCGAAGGCCACGGTCACGGTGAGGTCGGCGGTGAACTTCGGATCCGCGGGCATGGGGATCACGTGGTTGCGGTGCTCGAAGTGGCCGATCACGCTCGGGGTGCCGTCGAGCGGCACCTGGGTGGAGCAGCCCTCGAAGACATAAGCGCTCTTCACGTCGTCGGCGACGGCACCCCACGCGAGGCGGTCGGTCTGCAGACCGCTGAACTGTGCGGCGTCCACGTCGACGCCTGTCCATGCACCACTGCTGAGGACATTGACCATGACAGGAGTGCTCCTTGACCCGGGTCCCACCGGCGAACGTTCCATCGGACTGAGGCAAGCGGAGGTACTGCCCTGACGAACCGTAGGAGGCAATGCCGGGCGGCATAAGCAGGGGAACCGGACAGATGGGGTCAGGGGCGGGCCCCGACGGGCACGCCGGCCCGACCCCGCGTTCCCGGGGCCCGGAGCCCGGGAGCCCGAGCACGGTCCGGGCGAGGCGGGCAGGTCCGCACGGCGGCCACCGGCGGACCGGGGGTCGGGGCAGCGTTCGGGGTGGTCCCGAGGCCCCCACGTTTACTTCGCAGTTGCTCCACGGCCGAATGCGGGGAAGCGTTCCTGCGGCGAGCACGGTCATGAAATGATCAGCGCCTGACCGTACACATGGCTTCTCAACGCTTGGACTTCACATGGGGCAGACGTCGGCCGGTCCGGTAGCGTCCTCGGGTACCGCTGCCGCCGGCGAGGCCACGGCCGCACCGACCGCGGAAGAAGAAGCGGCGCCTTTGCGCCCTGTCACCGAGGACGCGGCGGCGCCCGCTGGGAAACCGGGTGGAGCCGCCGGAAAAGGAAAGCGGACCGGCCCGAGGACCGTTCCGCCCACGGGGCGATCGGTCGTCCCGCAGCCGTCCCGCTCCGCCGGACAGCCCCCGCAACCGCCCCACTCCGCCGAGCAGCCTTCCCGCTCCGCCGGACAGCCCCTTCCCGTCGAGGGGCAGGAGCCGTCCGCCGAAGGGCCGACGGCCGCCGAGCAGCGGACCGGCGCGGCGCGGGACACGGCCAAGGACACGGCGAAGGACACGGCCAAGGACGCCGAAGCAAGCCGGGGTATGAACGCCGCCAAGGCGGACGCGGCCGCGGCAGACTCCGCTGCTGCCGGGGCCCTGGCCGCCGCGGCGACCGCGAGCGCGGCGGCGCCGCACCCGGGGCGCCCGGGAAAACCCGTCCTGGCGGCCGCGGGGCTCGCCGGGGCCCTGCTGATCGGGGTCCCGCTGCTGCTCCTCGGCCGCGGCCAGGACGGTGAGAAGAACGTCAGCAGTCAGTCCGGCGCGCCCGAGGGGACCGTCCTCGGCGGCGCCGACGACGGCACGCAGGGCGGCTTCGCAGCGGCGGCCCCGGATCAGTCGGGGCCCGGCAAACACCGGGGAGCCGCGGCGAAGAACGAGAAGCCCGCGGCACACGCCTCGCCGAGCGACGTGCCCCAGACCAGGAAGAAGGCCAAGCACGCGGCGCCGGGCACGGCGGGCGGGCATACCGCCCAGTCCCATGGCACGGTGCAGAAGGGCACCGGGACCGGGGCCGCGGGGCACGTGACCTCCGAGGCGAGCAGGACCGCGCGTCCGCACGCGGGCGCCACCACCCTCGTGATCGGCGCGACCCGCACACTGAACACAGGCCAGTCCTGGACCGCGACACGCGCGCGCATGGTGATGCAGGGCGACGGCAACCTCGTCATCTACGACGAGAACGGGCACGCGCGCTGGGCCTCGCACACCTCCGGTTCCGGAAACAGGGCGGTGTTCCAGGCGGATGGCAACCTCGTCGTCTACAACAGCGCCAGCCAGCCGCTGTGGACCTCGCAGACGGCCGGCCACAACGGCGCCGAGCTCGTGCTCCAGAACGACGGCAACGTCGTGATCGAGCAGGGCGGCCATGCCTTCTGGACGTCGGGCACGGCTCACTGACACCGCCGCCTGCCGGCAGGACAGCACACCGGTGACCGCGTCATTGCCCTGGTACGGCACAATCCGCTCATGACAACGGTATCCACACGCGACGGCCGGAAGCTGGACGTACGCGTCTCCGGCCCCGACGACGGGACTCCCCTCGTCTTCCACCACGGTACGCCGGGCGCCGTACCGCCGGTACGGGCGATCGAACGGGCCGCCCACGCACAGGGCCTGCGCCACGTCTCCTTCTCCCGTGCGGGCTACGGCGGCTCCACCCGCCTGCCGGGACGGGACGTCGCGGCGGTGGCGGCGGATGTGGAGGACCTGCTCGACCAGCTCGGCGCCGAGCGGTGCGTGGTCGCCGGGTGGTCCGGCGGCGGGCCGCACGCCCTGGCCACCGCGGCCCGGTTGCCCGGACGCGTGGCCGGTGTGCTGTCCATCGCGGGCGCGGCCCCCTACGGGCTGCCCGACCTGGACTTCGTCGAGGGCATGGGCGAGGCGAACGGCGAGGAGTTCGAGCTGGCCGCGCAGGGCGAGGCGGCACTGCGTCCTTTCCTGGAGCGGGAGGCGGACGTCCTGCGGAACGCCGACGCGGACGGGCTGCGGGAGGGCATGCGCACGCTCCTCGCCCGGGTCGACCACGACCTGCTGACCGACGAGCTCGCCGAGGACCTCTCCGCGACCTTCTCCGAGGCCCTGCGTACGGGCGTCGACGGATGGGCCGACGACGACCTGGCGTTCGCGAGGCCCTGGGGCTTCGCGCCGGAGGAGATCGCGGTGCCCGCCTTCGTCTGGCAGGGCAGCGAGGACCTGATGGTGCCCTTCGCGCACGGCCGATGGCTCGCGGCCCACATCCCGACCGCCGTCGCCCACCTGGAGCAGGGCGAGGGCCACTTCTCCATCGCCATCAGCGCGGCCGGGCAGATGCTGGAGGAACTCGCCGGCTGCCTGTGAGCGGGGGCCCGGGAAGGAGCGGGCGCACCGGGCGGCGCGAAGACGGGCCGCGGCGGGACACGCGCTGAGGTCGGGCGGCACGGCGGACGGCGCCACCGCGCCTGCCCCGGGCCCTCCGCCTGTCCCGGGCTGCGCGGGCCTGCCCCCTGGCCCCTGGCCTGCCCGGGGCCAGGGCCGTACCGGCGTTCAGCCGGCCGGGCGGTCGTACTCCCAGTCCAGCTCCCAGCACACCACCGTGCCCGGGTTGTCCTACGACGCGGCACGGCAGCCGTCCGCGGACAGCGCCACGCTGTACACCGCCTCGGTGGTGCCCTCCAGGTCGCTCAGGGCCTCGCCGGTGCGGACGTCCCACAGGCGCACCCGGTGGTCGGAGGCCCCCGTCACAGGAGCCGGCCGTCCGGGGTCAGGGCGAGGCAGTTCACGAAGTCGCGGGACGCCTGCTGGTACCCCACGTTGGGCAGTTCCGGCGAGGAGAGCTGGATGACTCCCCTGCCGGAGGGATGGAACTGCTGTGCGGCCACCACGACGCACCCGTCCGAACTCGCCACGGCCTGGATCGCACCGCTCCCCTCCGCCATCCGGAACCGTGCGGTGCGCAGGAGGCGTCCGTCCCGCACGTCGAGCACCCGGGCGCCGCCATCCCGGGTCGGCGTGGCGGCCACGTCCCCCGACAGGGCGACGGTGTGGACGCTCCCGCCCGGCCACGCGAACAACGGCCGCCGCCCCGTACGGTCCCACAGGAAGCTCGGCCCGTCCTCTTCACCCCGCAGCACCAGCGAGTCGCCGTCCTGGCGCAGTCGGACGGGACCGTCGTCCGGCACGATGACCGTGGCGACCCTGCGCGCGGTCGCCAGTTCCCAGACCATGTGCACGCCGCGTGCGCTCCTGGTGAGCGCATGCCGGCCGTCGGCGCACACCACCGACGACCAGATCTCGCAGCCGTGCCCCTCGGCGGCCTCCGTGGCCCGGCCCGTCATGAGGTCGAAGACCGCCACCGAGCCGTCGTACCTCCCCACGATCGCGCGCCGTGCGTCGGGCGTGATCGCGGCCTGGCCGCGCACCAGCCGCTCGAACGTCCGGGTCCGCCACGCTCCCGCGAAGCCCGACCGTGCGGTGCTCGCGCCCACCCGGCGCCACAGGGGCAGCAGACGCGGATGCCGCCGGTAGCCGGGCAGCGCCCGGACCATCCGCAGCCGGTCCCAGGCTTCCGCGTGCCGGGCGCCGTCGAGGAGGGCGGCCGCGCGGTCCATGACGGCCTCGGCCGTGCGGGCGTCCTCGATCAGCCGCGCGGCCGACCCGGGGCGGGCGTACGACCACGGCGCCGCGGGCCCGGGCTCGGGCGGCCATAGGACGCCGACCGACTCGCCCCCGGGGATGCTGAGCAGAGCGACGCGCCCGTCCGCGCTGACCGAGACATCCGCCCCCAGGTCCGACACGCCGGTGAACACGCACCGGTTGTCGTCGAGCAGCCACCTCTGCAGGCCGAACTGCCAGGAGCTGCACAGCGCGACACGATCGTCGTCGGTCACCGCGAGGAGCCCGCCGCCCCACGCTGCCGCGCTGCCCAGCTCGTGCACCGCGGCAGTCGCCAGGTCCACCCGGAGCACGGTCTCCTCCTCGGTGAGCGCGAGGGCGTGTCGGCCCCCGGGGCTGAAGGCGAACCGCCGGCTCAGCCGGTTCATGCCGCCCAGCAGCTCGCCGGTCCTGACGTCCCACAGCCGCAGCAGCCACCGGTGCCCGTCGAAGTGCAGCACGCGCGTACCGTCGGCCGTGATCGTCAGCGCCTCGCCGAAGCCCGGGCCGTAGTCGTCGAACGCGTCGCCGACGATGCGGACGGTGTCGCCCAGTACGCGCACCGAGCCGCCCATGCCGGCCACCGCGACCACCGCCCCGTCGCCGCTGACCGCGACCAACTGCCGCTGACCGCGACCAACTCAACGCCCTGCGGCGGCAGCTCGTAGCGGCGCCCGCACCGGCCGTCCGCCGTGTCCCAGACGCGGACGTGGCCGCTTTCGTCACCGGACACCAGGACGCGGCCGTCCACGCTCAGGGCCGCCGACTTCAGTGCGGCACGGTGACCGGACAGCACCCGCACCGGTGTGAGGGTGTCGAGGTCCCACACGCGCAGGTCGCGGGTCTCGTGAGTGCGTGTTTCTGAAGGCTCAGCCTTGCTGATCAAGGGAGGACTGCTGGTCGCTTCCAGGCGTTGACTGGACGGAGGCTCAAAGGATCGTCAACCAATATGGTCGGGCGTGAAGTCGGCTGCGGCTTTGGCTGTTCGCTCGATTTTCGCGTGCTGGGCTTCCAAGAGGGCCGCGTCGCGCTGTGGGATAGCGTATTCGGCCGCTGTCCCCGTCGAGCCGTCCAGTTGTTCGCGCAGGATGTCGGCGTGGCCGGCGTGCCGACTGGTCTCGATGAGCATGTGAACCAGGATGTTGAACAGTTTCACGTTGGGGCGCGGCCACCAGGGCACGTGACCGGGGGAGTCGAGATCGAGGGTGGTGATCGTCGCGTCTGAGTGGTCCCACACGCGACGATAGCGGTCGATGATCTCCTCGCGTGTCTCGTGCTCGGTCGCCCACATGTCAGCGCCGCGCTGCGCAGCGTCGTCCCACCTGGGTAGGGGTTCGGGGAATGGTCTGTCGAAGACCTCGCCGAAGTACCTGGACTCCCAGATCGACAGGTGCTTCACCAAGCCGAGAAGGTTGGTACCCGTCGAGGTCAGGGGGCGGCGGATGTCGTACTCGCCCAGTCCGTCGAGCTTCCAGAGCATCGCCTTGCGAATCTCTCGCAGGTCGCTGTGGAGGTACTCCTTCGCGCAGTTATCGATCACGGGTCACGAGCCTGTCATGTGCGGCTAGGCGTCTTGAGCGCCAGGTCGACGTCCCACTGGAGGTGCCGGACGCGGTACACCAAGCCCATCCCGCCGGTGCGCACCACCTCCCTGATCTCGTAGACGCCGAGAACGACGTCCCCCAGGGCCCACACGGGTTACTCCGCCTGCGCTGGGTGGAGGGGGGCGTCCAGGGCCGCTCCCCGTCCGGCGGGCGGCGGACCCGGTTCGGGCGCAAGGCACGTGGCGTCGAACGGGGGCCGTTGCGCCGTGCCTGCTGTGCGCAGGTGGGCCCCGTGGTCGCCGGAGTGCGGGCAGCGCTGCACACTCACCGGATGCTCCTCGCCGCGGGCGGCCTTGCAGGAGCACCAGTATGACGCTCCGTGCGGTCCGGCGGGCCGGTGTGCGACGGGGCGGTGGACAGGGCGGCGGCCGCCGGAGAGAGCCCGCTCGTCACCGCCGGGCACTGCCAGCACGGCCCACGTCCTTGCCGAGGCTGCCGGTTCCGGCACTCCAGCCATGTAGCAGCAGTGTGCATTCAATATTAAATCCAAGCCGGGATCGTTGCCCTCGTTCGCCACCGGCTGGCACATTGCGTGGGCACGCAAGGCATTTCACGGCCAGGGGTCGGGGCGCTCGCGGATCACGCGGGTCCGCCCGACAGCAGCGCACGGCACCCGGGCATCGGAACAACCGTCATGGCGCAGCGCAGCGCCAGGTGCGGCGTTGTGCGACACCCCCGCAGGGCAGCGGAGCTGCCCCGCCCCCGACTCCGCGAGGGACAAGAGCCTGCCCGACCGGTTCGCGAAAGGCGATGTCGTCAGATGACCAGCAGCGAAAGCGCAAGACCTACCCGCAGAGCGCTCCTTCGGACCTCCGCCGTTCTCGGCGCCGCGGCGGCGGTGAGTCACCCGGGTGCCGCCTCGGCGGCGCCCGACACACCCCTGGCGCAGGCCGGTCACCACCGGCCGTCCGCCGGAACGCAGGGGAAGGGGCCCATCCCGACCCCGGCGGAGTACTTCGGAACCCCGATCGGAACCGACGGCTTCCTGGCCCAATGGGACAAGATGGTCCCGTACTTCCGGCTGATCGGTGCCCGCAGTGACCGGGTGCGCTACCAGGAGATCGGCAAGACCACACGGGGATACCCGTACGTCCTGCTGACCATCAGCTCGCCGAGGAACCTGGCCGATCTCAACAGGCTGGTCGCCGTCAACACGAGGCTGGCCGACCCCCGAGGGCTGTCCGAGGCCGCCGCGAAGAAGCTCGCCGCCGAGGGCAAGCCGTTCTACTACGTGCAGGCCGGCATCCACTCGACCGAGGTCGGAAACTCGCAGGCCGCCATCGAGTGGGCCCACAGGCTGGCGACCGAGCGGTCCGAGTACATCGAGAAGATCCTGGACAACCTCGTCATCCTGCTCCAACCCTGCCAGAACCCGGACGGCCTCGTCCTCGTCAACGACTACTTCGCCGCCACGGCCGGCACCGACTACGCGCGCACCTACCCCGACCTGTACAACAAGTACACCGGTCACGACGACAACCGTGACTGGATCATGCTGACCCAGGTCGAGAGCAGGTACAACGTCTCGATCCTGAACAAGTACCGGCCGCAGGTCTTCCAGGACTCGCACGGGGCCGGCGCCAACGCCCCCCGGTTGTTCACGCCGCCGTACCTGTCACCGTACGACCCCAACATCGACACCATCCTGGTGCAGCAGACCGACACGGTGGGCCTGGCGATGCAGCGGGGCATGACGACCGCCGGTATGAAGGGCAACGGCTGGGGTTCGGAGTACGACTACTGGTCCGCGTCCCGGCAGTACTGCGTCTACCACGGCTCGGCGCGCATCCTGACCGAGGCGGCGTCCGCCTCGGACCTCGCCTACCCCCGGGTGGGCACGGAACCGCTCGGCCAGCAGACCACCGACATCAACTTCATCGAGCCGTACGACTCCAGGACCTGGACGCTGCGCAACATCATCGACTGGGTCTCCCAGGCCTTCTACTCGGGCCTGGAAACGGTCGCCTACGACACCTACAACTGGCTCTACAACTCCTACCGCGTCGGGGTCAAGGCGGTCACCAGGACCAGCCCCTACGCCTACGTCATCCCAGCCGGGCAGCGCGACCCGCAGGCGGTCCTCGACGCCCTCGAGATCTTCCACCTCGGTGCGGTGGAGATCCACCAGGCCCGGGCCGCGTTCACCGCCGACGGCACGCGGTACCCGGCCGGGTCGTACGTCATCTCCATGCAGCAGCCCTACGCCGGGTTCGCCAAGACACTGCTGGAGGTGCAGGACTACCCGCAGTTGCTCCAGTACCCCGGTGGCCCGCCGCAGCGGCCCTACGACACCACCGCGCAGACCCTGCCCATGCTGCTCGGCTTCAAAGCCGACCTCATCACCAAGCCCTTCTCCGCCGACACCGAGCCGCTGAGCGCCGTCAGGCCCCCGGCGGTCGCGCGGCCGTCCGCACCGCCGAGCACCGGGGCGTTCGCCATCGGGCCGGAGTCCTACGGGGTGTTCCGGATCGTCGCCGCGTTGCAGAAGCAGGACATCCCCACGTTCCGCGTCGCCGCCGAGTTCACCGACAAGGGCCGCACCTACCCGGCCGGCACCTTCCTCGTACCGCCGTCCCCGGCGGCACGGGAGGTCCTCAGCGCCCAGTCGGAGAAGACCGGCATACCCGTGACCGCGATCGGCCAGGTGCCTGCCGTGGCCGGCGTCCAGCTCAAGCCGGGCACGAGGATCGGCCTGATCAAGCCGCCGGACAACATGCCATCCGGCTGGCTGATGTGGACGTTCGAACAGTACGGGGTGGACTACTCCGTCGTGGCGGCGGGCGACTACGCCGACCTCGCCGGCAGGTACGACGCCATCATCATGCCGGAGGGGGTCAGCAAGAACTCCATCGTCACCGGTCTGAGCCCGAAGGACTACCCGCCCGACTGGGCCTGGGCGTTCGGCGTCGGCACGACCGGCTGGAACCAACTCCACGACTTCGTGACCGGCGGCGGCACGCTGGTCGCCTACGGCAGCGGTACGGCCACGGCCCAGTCGCTGTTCGGCCTGCCCATCACCTCCGTCCTGCCCGGCGGCTCCTCCTCGGACTTCTACTGCCCGGGATCGCTGCTGAGCCAGAAGTTCGACACGAACAACCCGGCGGCCTGGGGCATGCCGGCGGACAACCCCGTGTGGTTCGTGTCGGACGACGCGTACAGGTTGACCAGCACGAGCACCTACCCGGTGGACGTGGTGGCCGAGTACCCCGACAGCGGCGATCAGTTGCGAAGCGGCTGGCTGATCGGCGGCGAACACCTCAACGGGGCGGTCAACGGGCTCTCCTGGACGATCGGCAGGGGTTACGTCGTCACCTTCGGCAACGAGATCGGATTCCGCACCTGGAACAGGTCCGAGCAGCGGATGCTCTTCAACGCCGCGTACTACGGGCCGTCGACGAAGCTCACCGCCGACCGGTTCCGACGCCTCGGACAGTAGACCGCGTGGTGGGGGCCGGGTCCTTGCCGCCCCCACCACCGACCGTACCGGCCTGACGGAGAGGAAGGCAGTTGTACCCCGACGACGAGAGCCGGACCAGCGCGCTGATCCACCCGGAGTGCGGACGCCGCGCCCGGCACCACGACGCGGCCGGCACGGCCCGCGGCCATCGGACACCCCGATGACCCGGTCGCCGGGCGCGGGTGGTCCGCTCAGCCCCGCACCCGCCGGCGCGCGGACGGCGATGGTGGAGCTGCGCGGAGTACACAAGTCGTACGGCAGTGTCGAGGTGCTCAAGGGCGTCGACCTGACGGTGGCCCGCGGTGAGGTGGTCGCCGTCATCGGCCCCTCCGGCGGCGGCAAGAGCACCCTGCTGCGCTGCGTCAACCTGCTGGAGCCGGTGACTCGCGGCCAGGTGCTGCTGGAGGACGAGGACCTGACCGGGCCGGGCGTCGACCTGAACAGGGTACGCCGGCGCATCGGCATGGTGTTCCAGCAGTTCAACCTCTTCCCGCAGTTGTCCGCCGTCGACAACCTCACCCTGGCGCCGCGCAAGCTGCTGCGGATGCCCGAGGACCAGGCGCGGGAGCGGGCCACCGCGTTGCTGGCCCGCGTCGGACTGGCCGGCAGGGCCGACGCGTACCCGAGGCACTTGTCGGGCGGGCAGCAGCAACGCGTTGCCGTGGCACGCGCGTTGATGATGGACCCGCAGGTGATGCTGTTCGACGAGGTGACCTCGGCCCTGGACCCGGAGCTGGTCGGCGAGGTCCTCGACGTGATGCGTGACCTCGCGCGCTCCGGGATGACGATGCTGTGCGTCACCCACGAGATGGGCTTCGCCCGTGAACTCGGCGACCGCCTGGTGTTCGTCGACGGTGGAGTGATCGCGGAAGAGGGCCGTCCTGCCGATGTGCTGGACCGGCCTCGGAACGACCGTACGCGCCAGTTCCTGCGCAAGGTCCTCGGATAGCCCGCCCGAGCGGGAGAAGGAAGCTACGACGTGAGATCGAGATTCGGCATGGTCGTCGGTGCGGTGATGGCCCTGGCCCTCGCCGCCGGCTGCTCCTCGTCCGGCGGGTCGCACCCCGCGGCCGGTTCGGACGGTTCCACCGCCGCCGTGGGCGGCCCCGTGGACGTGGGGGCGCCGCTGCCCGCCGAGGTGGAGAGCAGAGGGAAACTGACCGTCGGCGTCAAGTGCGACTACCCGCCCTTCGGATACATCGACGAGTCGTCGAAGAACGCGGGCTTCGAGATCGACATCGCCCACCGGATGGCCTCCTACGCGTTCGGCGACCCCGACGCGCTGACCCTGACCTGCGTGACCGGATCCAACCGGGTGTCGTTCCTGACCTCCAAGCGCATCGACCTGATCGAAGCGACGATGAACTACACCCCGGAACGCGCCCGGACCATCGACTTCTCCACCCCCTACTTCGCGAGCGGTGTGAAACTGCTGGTACCGAAGAACTCCCCGATCACCTCCTTTCGCCAACTGGCAGGCAAGTCGGTCATCAGCACCAGCGGCGCCACCGCCAGCCTGTGGCTGACCCGGTGCATGAAGGACGTCAAGCAGACGCTGTTCACGCAGACCAGCCAGGCACTGAGCGCACTGAACCAGAACCGCGGCGCCGCTTTCGCCCAGGACGACACCCTGCTGCTCGACCTGGCGGCAAAGAACCCCGGCCTCAAGGTCGTGGGGGACGCCAAGGCCGACAGCCCCTGGGGCATGGGCGTACGCAAGGGCGACACACGGATGCTCGCCTGGGTCAACGGCGCCCTGGCCCACATGCAGAAGAGCGACTACTTCTGGAGCGAGTTCCGCAAGACGGTCACCGACCCCTCCGTGCAGCGGCAGTTCGCCACGTACGTGCCCCGACCGGGCCGGGGCCTGGCCTACCCGTCCGGCTCCACCGTGCAGTGCTGAGCATGCCGGCGGTATCCGGTTACCACTTCGACCCGGTCTTCGTCGTACACCATCTCGGCGATCTCGGCTCCGGCCTGCTGCGCACGCTGGCCATCAGCGCCATCGGCATGGCCGGCGCCCTGCTCGCCGGTGCGCTGCTCGGCGCGATCAGCGCACTCCGCATACCGGTCGCGCGACAACTGGTCACGGTGTACGTCGAGGTGTTCCGCAACACCCCGCTCCTCGTGCAGATCTTCTTCCTCTACTTCGCGCTCCCGGAAGCCGGGCTGCAACTCGGCGGCTTCACCGTCGGCTGGCTGTCCCTGCTCCTGTGGGGCGGTGCCTACAACGCGGAGAACTTCCGCGCCGGGTTCGAAGCCGTCGAGGGCGGTTACGTCGAGGCATGCCGAGCACTCGGCTTCGCCCGTCTGTCCGCCTTCCGGCACGTCACCCTCCCCCTCGGCGGCCGCATCGCCCTGCCGTCGGTCGCCAACACCCTCATCTCCGTCTTCAAGAACTCCTCGTTCATGGTCGCGATCAGCTATCCGGAGCTCACCGAGACCGCTGTCAACATCGTCGCGGTCACCTTCCGGGTGTTCGAGATGTTCCTCGCCATCGGCGTCATCTACCTGGGGCTGGTCTGGCTCATGTCGCTCGGCGCGGGAGCCGTCGAGCGCCGCTTCGCGATACCGGGAGGACACTGATGCCCCCATGGGTGGGACCCGTGGCCGACTACCTCGCCGGCGGCCTGCGCGAGACCGTCCTGCTGGCCCTGGTCTGCATCGCCGCCAGCCTCCTGGCGGGAGTTCTGATCGGCGCCGCACTCACCGTGCCCAGCAGACCGCTGCGGGGGGCGGCCCGTGCCTACGTCGAGGTCTGGCGGGGCCTGCCGATCATCATCACCCTGTACTTCATCTTCTTCGTCCTGCCCATCATCGGCATACGGGTGGACACCTTCACCGCCGCTGCCGTCGGCCTCTCCCTGTGGGGCAGCGCCAACACGGCCGAAGTGGTACGCGGCGCCCTCCGGTCGGTGCCCCGCGGGCAGGACGAGGCCGCGGCGGCGCTGGGCTTCTCCTGGACCGGACGCATGCGGTACGTCCTGCTGCCCCAGGCCACCCGGCGAGCGCTCCCCCCGCTGATCGGACTCGTCGTCAACCTCACCCAGCAGACCTCCCTGGCCGCCGTCATCGGACTGCTCGACATCCTCGAAGCGTCGCAACGCTCCATCGAGCGACTCACCCTCTCCGGCGGCTCCTCGCACGCCGTACCGATCCTCGGCGCCGTCCTCGCCGTCTTCTTCACCATCTGCCTGCCGCTGACGATGCTGTCCCGCTGGTACGAGCGCAGGCTGCGCTGAAGGCGCCCGGCCGCACCGCGACGACGGTCAACCGCCGTCCTCGGCACCGACACCCTCACCGGGAGAAGGGGGGCACCGGCGAACCATGGCCGTCCCGCGCCACACCCTGCTGAACGCCGCCTACGACCACCTGCGGGCCGCCGTCCTCGACGGCTCCCTCGCCCCGGGCTCCCGCGTCACCGTCCGTCCCCTGACCGAGCAGCTCGGACTCAGCCCCACCCCCATCAAGGCGGCCCTCGCCGCGCTCGAACGCGAGGGCTTCCTCGTCTCCGTGCCGCACCGCGGGTACTTCGTCCCCGAGGTCGGCGCCGACGACCTGCTGGAGCTGTACGAGCTGCGGGAGGCCGTCGACGGGATCGCCGCGCGCCGGACGGCCGGGGCGCCCCACCACCGCCAGATCGCCACCCGATTACGCCGGCTGCTGGTCAAGCAGCGCAAGGCCATCGACGCGGACGACCTGCACGCCTACGGGGAACTGGACCTCGCCTTCCACCGGCTCATCTGGGAGGGCTCAGGCAGCCGGCGGCTCATTCCCGTCGCGGAGAACCTCATCGCCCAGGTGCGCCTGGGCAACCGCCTCTCCTCGCGGGCACCCGGCCGGCTGCCGGTCGCCGTCGACGAGCACGAAGCCATCCTCGACGCGATCCGCACGGGCGACCCGGGCGCCGCGGAGCGGCACATCCGCCGCCACGTCCGTGAAGCGGGCCGGGCGCTGCGCCGCTACCTCTCGGCACAGGGTGCGCCGGAGCAGCCGTGATGTCCCCGTCCGACGGCCGCCGCTTCCCACCGCAGTGGTCGGGTCCGCCCCGAACGCGTACGCATGCGTGCACGCGCCACGAGGCGTACCGCCCCGGGCCGCTCAGCGGCAGAGCGCCTTGCGCCGGGCGGCCGCGCGGGCGCGGGCCCACGCCTCGGGAAGCTGCCGTTCCCGGGCGCCGGCCGCCGCCCCCTCCTGACCGTGCAGCAGGCCCCAGGTGAAGCCGGGTTCGCCCGCCGCATGCGCGGAGACCGCCATACGGCGCAGGGCGTCGCGCGCCACGACGCCGTCGTGCTGGGCTCCGCTCAGCCGCTGGACCGCCTTGACACGCTTGGCCAGACGTCGCGCGGGCTTTCCGAGGGCCGGGCGGGCCGCCTCGGCGGCATAGCGCAACCTCTTGGCTCCCTTGCGGGCGTGGTGGATCGCGGCGTCGCGTTCGGGCCCCGGGGGCGTCTGCAGCGCACGGTCCATGCGCCGCACGAGCCGGTCGTGTTCCTTCAGGAGCGCCTTGGCCAGGACCTTTTCGGACCTGCCGGCCGCCTTCGGACGCAGCGGCGGCGCATCGGCCAGGGCCCTCAGCCCCTCCAGCAGGCTCAGGTAGCGGGGCGAGGCGAGCGCTTCGAGGGTGCGCCGACGGCCTTCGGCCCGCTGCGCCGCGTCCCAGACCTGCAACCGTGCGCCGACGGGCCCGAGGACCAGTTCGCCGGGCAGGTCCCGCACGCCGGAGGTCAGCCGCTCCCGGAGCACCTCGTGGTCGCGTTCCGCACCGAGCTCGCCGGCGAGCCACCTCAGGTCCCGCCGGAGGGGGTCGGTGGCGTCACGGTCGAGTACGGAGCGGTAGGAGCGCAGGCAGCCGCGCAGGCGACGGGCGGTGGTGCGCATCTTGTGCACGGCGTCGGGCGCCCCGCGCCGGACGGCCGGATCGAGGTCCGTCAGGGCGCCGACCAACCGATCCACATAGGTGAGCACGTGCTCGCCCGCCGACCCCGGGACGACCGCGGCGCGCGCGTCGGGCGTGCGCTTTGGGAGCGGCGTGGTCCCGGCGGCCGCGGGCGCCGCGCACGTGCGTTCTGTCTCTCGTTTCGTCTGGGTCATACCATGCCCGTTGACTCGATTCCAGCGCTCAAACCCGTACGTACACTGCTTCTGGGCCTCCTCGTTCCTGTCTGCCGGCGTCATCTCCGGGCTCGTGAGCGCGGGCCTCTCGCACACCCTGACGACCGCGCGAGCGGCGGAGTCGTCCAGCGGGGTGCCCCGCACGGCGGGGCCCGGCTGCCGGGCGGGGCGGAGAACACCGGTGCGGGCCCCCTCCCCCGTCCGGCCCCGGGGCCCTTCCCGCTTGCTCCGCGGCGGTCCGCGCTCACGGCCCGCCCGCCGGCCGCAGCGGCGCGCACACCTGGGATCCGGGGGCCCTGACGCCGCGGGACAGGCGCAGGTCGGCGACCGCGAAGCAGCGCCGCAGCCACCGGTCCCGACCGTCGTAGCGCGGCCGGAAGTCGGTGCGGCCGTGCACGGCGGCCCGGTTGTCCACGACGATCAGGTCGCCGGCTTCGAGGACCGTGCCCACGAGCACGGCGAGCATCGCCTCGCGCAGCTCGTCGAACGCGCGGGCCGCGGTCTCGTCCATCGGTTCCATGGCGTGGAAGTCGGCGACGAGTTCGGGGTCGGCGGCCGGCCCGGACAGGACGGGCAGCGGGGGCGAGACCGCGCCGGCCCCCGCCCCGGCGCCTGGTCCGCGGAAGGAGCTGCTGTGCCGGATACGGAACAGCGGGCGGCGCAGTACGCGGACGCACTCGGCGGACAGCCGGGGCAGCGCCCGTGTGATGGCGCCGTAGGTGGTGCGCGCCCGGCGCTCGTGGTCGGCGCGCAGGCACAGCAGCGTCACGAAGTCCGGCTTGTAGGGGTGGAAGCCGTCCTCGGTGTGCAGTTCGAGCATCACGCTGCCGGTGTTCTCCTGCCGCCGCTCGGCGCCCCTGACCGGGACGACGTCCTGGACCAGGCCGCCGGCCTTCTCGTCGGCGTAGGCGATGACGTCGCCGAGCCAGGACACCGCGGCGAGCTGGGCCACGGTCGCGAGCGGCAGCCGCGACCAGTCGGGAGCGGCGCCGTCGGCGGGGGTCGGGGGCAGGTCGTCGTCGAGGGGGACGTTCCGCACGATCAGTGTGCCGTGCGGGTCGCCCCTCCTGCGGAAGCGGCTGAGCGCGCGGGCCAGTCGCGGCGGGAGCCAGCGCGCAGCCACCTCGATCTCCGCGAGCAGCTCGGGGTCGTCGAGGTGTTCGGGTCCGGGCGGGGTCCCGTACGGCAGCATGCCGGCGATCTCGGCCGCGACCTTGCGGAACTGCCCGGCCTCCTGCGGCGTCAGCTCCACCGTCACGCCCCCGGCGCCGCTGGCCGGGGGCTCCTGGTACGTCGGCAAAGCGGTGCCTCCTCGGGGTCCGCGGTGGTCAACGGGTGGACGTGTCCCCGGCCTCGTCCATGGCCCGGACGAGGCTCTTGGGGCGCATGTCGGTCCAGTGCTCCTCGATGTAGGCGAGGCAGGCGTCCCGCGTGTCCTCGCCGTGGGCGACCGTCCAGCCGGCCGGGACCTCCACGAACGACGGCCACAGCGAGTGCTGGCCCTCGTCGTTGACGAGTACCAGGTACGTGCCGTCGGGGTTCTCGAAAGGATTGGTCATGGCGGGTTCCTCTTTTCTCGCAGGGGTTGGGGTGCTTCGGGGCCCGGGGTCCCGGGTCCCGGGTCCCGGCTGCCGGGCCCGGGGGCTCGGTTCTCGGGGTCCGCGTTTACCGGGCACTGGGGTGGCGCGGGGGCCGGGGGGCTACCGGGCGGGCCCGTCCTCGCCGTCCAGCCGCTCGGCGAGTACCCGGCCGATCTCGGCCAGCGGCTCGGGCCGGCACATCTCGTGGTGGGTGCAGTCCACGGCGTACCGCCGCACGTGCCCGGTGACGACGGGCTCCCAGGCCGCCGCGGTGGGCGCCTGGTCCGGGCGGCCCGCGGTGGCGGTGAAGTGCAGGACGTCGCCGTCGAACCGGCCCGGCGCGTGTGCCGAGGCGAGCTTCCCGTTGTTGGCGAAGACGTCGGCCAGGGCTACGACGCGGCGCTCCTCGATGTCCGCCAGGGGGCCGCCGCCGCGCCGCAGGATCTCCATGACGTCGTCGATCCGCAGCCGCTCGCCGCCCGCGGTGTCCTCGCCGTGGCCCGCGAAGTCGAGCAGTGTCGCCAGGACCTCCTGCTCGTCCGCGGGCGGGGCCGGGGCCGAGGGGTGACGGGGATAGGAGTCCAGCAGGGCGAGCAGGGCGACGTCGTCGCCCTCTGCCTGGAGCCGGACGGCGACCGCGTGGGCCGCGAGGCCGCCGAAGGACCAGCCCAGCAGGTGGTAGGGGCCGGTGGGCCGGACCGAGCGGATCTGCTCGACGTAGTCGGCGACCAGATCGTCCATGGTCCCCGGGTACGCCTCGGGGCGGGCGAGACCGCGGGCCTGGAGCCCGTACACGGGCCGGTCCGGTCCAAGCTGCCGCAGCAGTCCGGTGTAGCACCAGCTCAGGCCGCCGGCGGGATGGACGCAGAACAGCGGCGGGCGCCCACCGGAGGCCCGCAGCGGGAGCAGGACGTCGAAGGCGCCGCCCGAGACGCCGAGGCGCAACCGGTCCATCAGGCGGCTGACCGTGGGCGCGGCGAACAGGTCGCGGACCGACAGTTCCACGCCCGCCGTGTCCCGGATCCGGCTGGCCAGCCGGATCGCCGCGAGCGAGTCGCCGCCGAGATCGAAGAAGTCGTCGTCGATCCCGGTGCCGGTCAGACCGAGGACCTCGGCGAACAGGCCGCAGAGGACCTCCTCCTCGGGGGTGCGGGCGGGCCGCTTGGAGAGCGCGGCCAGCGGACCCGGCTCCGGCAGGGCGCGCCGGTCGAGCTTGCCGCTGGGCGTGAGCGGCAGGGCGGCCAGCACGGTCACGACGGCCGGCACCATGAACTCGGGCAGTGATTCCGCGGCGTGGCGGCGCAGGGCTGCGGGGGACGGCTCCGCCGAGGGTGCGGGGACCACGTAGGCCACGAGCCGCTGATCGCCCGGGCGGTCCTCGCGAAGGGTCGCAGCGGCCTC
>NZ_BNCD01000044.1 GCF_014656295.1 Streptomyces sulfonofaciens | reverse complement strand
AGCGGGTAACGGGAGGGTCGTGCCATGACCCGATCCTTTCATGAAATCGAGTCTCCATACGAGCCGGGGCGGTTCACAATGACGAGCCAGTTGTCATCCCAGCGGCTACCAGTGACCACCGGAAACTGGTAACGGAGCGGCCGAAGACCGATGCCGCCTTCTCGATCAGTAAGTCGCACTGCCGAAGGATGCCACGCCCTGGCACAACCCATCGAACGATAAATATCAAGCTTACGCGCGTACCTGTCCAAGACCCGCTTCTCCTTGACCGGTCTCACTGGCAAGGAGACAACCCGGTGCATCACCCGCGCGGTAGGTGAGTGGGCCGGGGCATCAGGGTGGGGGAGCAGGGCGGAGGCGGCGATGCGCTATATCGATCCGCCTCGCATGATGGACGGGGGTTGCCGCACCTACTGGTCGCCGTCATGGTCTGCCTACCTTGACCTTCGCCTGGTTCGCAAGGGTGGTCCGCCGGTCGCTGTGGAGATCGACCGCGCGGACGACAGCACCGCCGTAGACAAGCTCCGAGACGAGGCCCTCCGCGGGCACCCTGCGCTGTGGATCCGCTGGCACGGAGCGCTGCGTGTCGAGCTCCCGGCAGGCGTCACTCGCCTACACCTGCCGACGCAGTCCAGCCGCTCTCCCGTCCGGTACTCGCTGACCCCAGTCACCGGCTCGGAGGCGATCACCTCTGGAGAAGCCGTCACCCCCGAGGCCCGAGCGGACGCCCGGCGTCGGGACCAGCAGCGGATGGCGGGTGAGAAACAGGCTGCCGCCCGCCGTCGGGACCCTGGCTCTGTCCGGTGCTTCTGATATCAGCAGGCTGCTACGACGGTGGGGCCGGACAGGGTCACCCTGCCCGGCACCACTGCTCGTTCCCAACTGTTCACCTGCTGAGGTGGACGCTCGGTCCCCACGCGAACTCGAGGGCTGCGCTTGGTGATCACTTCGTCGAGAGATGTTCACGAGACTCGTGACAAAGTCATGCAGCCATGGCTTACCTGCAGATGTCCGTCCGTGTCGCCTCCGGGGTCAGGTCTTTCTCCGGCCCGGTGAGCCCCCGGCCCGCTGCGGCACAGATCCGCTTGGCCCACGCTCCGGCGTCGAGAGGCAGCGAGAAGGCGTCCGACCCTTCGACCATATCCATACGCGACGCATCTCGGGTTAGACCTGCCGTACCTCCGTATCCGGGGGTGAAGTGATACAGCTCGGTAGCCTTCGGCACGTCCCACAGGCTCAGAGTGTTGAGCGTGCCCTGAGTGAACAGGCGGGACGGCGACGCGAAGAAGCCCAGCCACTGCACGCCCTGGTAGGTCAAGACGTGCCAGGCGCGGTCGTCCATGTCCCAGAGCCGCACCGAGCCGTCGTAGAACAGCACGGCCAGCCAGCGGCCGGTGGGATCGAAAGCGAGCTGTTTCACGTTGGAGCCTGGCATCTGTTCGACGGTGCTCGCTGCCTGGCCCTTCCTGAAGTCCCACACCTCGATCTTGCCGACTGCTGTGCGTACCGCCGCCTGGTCATGACCAGGCCGGGCCGCGGCCCATGTTTCCGCGGCGGCCGTCGCTATGTCCACGGGTTCCTGAACCGGCGGCCGGTAGGTCTCGCCGATTCGGCGCCCGTTCGCCAGGTCCCACTCGGTGACGTACGAAAGCGCCGATGTGACCACATGATCGGGGGAGACGAACGTCATGGACGCCGAACCCGGTGTGAGACCCGTGCGCTGGTCCTCCTTGTTGGGGTCGACGCCCGGTGGGCCTGGCAGCTCCAATTGCCTTCCCACGGTGAGCGAGGGACTGCCCGAGGTATCGGCGAGATTCCAGACCAGTGCCGTACGGCCGTTCGCGGTCGTGGTAAGCGCGCGGCTACCGTCCGGGCTGAACACCGCGTATGCGGCGGCCAGCTGGCCGGGGGACCGTACGGCGGCCAGCTGCCGGCGGGTGCGCAGGTCCCACAACCGCAGGACCCCGCCGTCCCTGTCGACGCTCAGGACGCGGTGGTGCTCCGCGTCAACGGTTCTGATCAGGGCCGTGAGCATGGCACTGTCGAACGGTCCGGGTGTGGGAACGCGGACCACGACGACCGTGCCGCCGGAGCTGACGGCGGCTCGCAGGTTGCCGGGCGCTCCCGTCAGTGACACGGACGGGAGTAAATTCTTGTTGGCGAGGTTGGTGTCCTGCTGCGCCTGTGCTGGGAGGTCGAAGGTGGCCGGCCGTCCCTTGGCGAGGTCGACCACGAGGAAGCGCATCCTGCCCAGCTTGCTTCCCAGGCGCTGGACGGGGTTGAGCAGGAATCGTCCCGTCCGGTCCAGCCGGGGCACGTACAGGGGGCACATGATGGCGAGCTGCTGGGTGGTGTAGCGCTTCTTCACCCTCGGTGCACCGGTCAGGTCCCAGGTCTCCAGAACCCCTTGCGGAGTACAGCGCACCAAGGTGCTGCCGTCGCCGCTGACCGCGACGGTGGCCGTGGGTGCGGAGCCCCAAGGCGTGTGGTCCAGATGGCCGGTTGCCAGGTTCCAGCGCACCAGGCGGCCGGACGACCGGTCCTGCTCTGCAGACTGGGGCGTGATCCTGCCGACCACGCTGTCGTCGTCGGCGCCGAACCACGCCTGTGCTACGTCCCACCCGCGAGGTGGGGTGAGGGTCTTGCCCACCCGGTGCCCATCGGACGTCCGCCACACGAGGACACCCTCGTGTGCCAGTGCCGCGAGCAGTCTCGCCCCGTCGGCGTCGAAGCGCACGTCGTCGGCGGGGCGTGCGTTGCTGCGGGCTTCCTCGGCGCCACGCAACTCCATGGTCCGCATGGCGTTGCCATGGCCCGTCCGGATACCGATCGACACCAGCCCGTTGGTGGACGAGCGTGCGGAGATTCGCCCGTCGGGCGATATTGCCACCGTGCGTGGGCTCGACGACTTGATGATCGGTTTGGCTGGTGGGATGCCGGGCACGGTGAGGTCCAGCCCCAGGATCGCGCCCGAGTCGATGCCGACATTGAGGCGCCGGGCGTCCTCGCTCATCGCGACGCCGCGCACCTGCCCCCTGCCCTCCACCGCTATGCGCTCGACGCGGCGCAGACGCAGGTACTCCTCCACCAAGGCAGTGCGCGCATCGGCCTCGTCGGCCGTGTGGTGGGCGGCCGCGGAGAACAGCGCCGAGGTGGTGAGTGAGACGTCGTCCAGTTGCTCCGCGTCAGCTGCGAGTTGCCCGGACGCGGCGACCCGCAGCCGGTCGCCGAGCCGGTCATTCGTCACCTTCAGCCCAACGGCTGCAACGAGCACGAGAACGGTGACCAGGGCGAGTAATGCAACGCCTCCTCGCTTGAGACGCCTGTCGCGCACCCGCCTCGCCAGTTCCTCGACGCGGCGCCGCAGTCCTTCTTCGATGTACTCCCGCTCTTGCGGAGTCAACTCCTCCGCATGTGATTGCATCTGCTCCTCTGCGGCGGTCAGCGGTTCACCGCGCAGGAGTTGCTGGGGATCCTCGTTGCTCGCGTGCCATCGTTCGATGTCGTGGCGGAGCCGCTCCCGCCAGATCAGGAACAGTTCGTTCTCCGAGACGTGCCGCTGGAGGGTGGGCCAGGCGCTGATCAGCGCCTCGTGGGCAAGCTCCACTGTCTGGCCGCGTTCGGGATCCTGGCCGGCGACCAGGATCCGCCGTTCCGCCAGGGCCTGGGCAACGCGCCAGCGCGCGTGGCCCGCCTCCGTACGGGTGAGGGTCTGGCGAAGCGGTTTTTCGGCACCGGGCAGGACCCGGACGAGGGCGGAGAGAAGGCTTAGCGCCTCGGCGTGGTTCCCGGCGGTGACGCAGTCGCCCCAGGCCCTGTCTGCGTATTTGCCCAGCGCGCCAGGCACGCCGCCGATGCTGTGGTAAGCATCGAAGGTGAGCAGCCCCGGCTTGCGGGTGTCCCACAGGTACTTCAGTACGAAGGCGACGAGCGGCAGAGCGCCAGGGCGTTCGCCCGCGTCGTCCAGCATCTGGCGGACCAGCCCGGCATCGTAGGACAGCGCTGGGATCCTCTCCACCGGTCTGCGGATCGCCTCGTCCAGCTGGTCCCGGGTCATCGGCGTCAGCATCCTCACCGCGGCACGGCTGAGTGCCCGGCCGATGTCGGGATGGGACAGCGCTGCGTCCAGGAAGTCGGCGCGGACGGTCGCCAGTACCCGCACACCGCCCGTGTGGCGGTTGGAGAACAGCAAATCCGCCGCCTGCTCAGCAGGTCTGTGGTCTCCGGCTAACAGTGTCTCGGCCTGGTCGAGCACCACGAGGAGGCGCGTGCCCCGTTCACCCAGCACCCTGGGTGCAGTCTCCGGCAACCCCTGTGCCACCAGGAGCGCCTCCAGCTCGGGACTCCGGGACGCCCAGTCGGCCTCGGTCGAATCGGCATGAGCACCATCACGCGCGACCCTGGAGAGCTCGGACGCGACAGTGGTGTACAGGCAGACCCCGGTGGCCGGGCGTACCACCAGGACTTCATAGCCCGACCGCCGCAGCCGCGGTACCACGCCCGCCAAGGCCAGCGAGGACTTTCCGCACCCCGAGGGGCCGACGAGCGCGACATGGGAACGGTTCTCCAGCAGTGCAGCGAGATCGTCCGCCTCGGCGTCCCGCCCGAAGTAGAACTCCGCCTGCTGCTCGTGAAAGGCCGTAAGGCCCGGGAAAGGGCACGAAGGATTGAGGAGGGGCTCCAGGGAGGGCACCGCGGTGAGCAGTGCCCGAACGGGGATCATGAACCCCTGTCGTGCGCCGGAAAGCTGGGCGCGAGCCACCATGCCGACCACTGCGCCCGTCTGCTCGTCCCAGACCGGGCTACCGCTGAAACCCCCTTCCACAGGAACGCCTTGCGGGTCGGCTCCCGACAACTGCACCCAGTTCTCGGCCGTGCCGCCGCGCAGCCGTCCGGCATGCCACACGCCCCCCGGAAAGCGTCTCGTGAAGCCCAGTGCGCGGACAGGATGGGCCCAGGTATCCCGCGCCTCGACGACGGGCATGGGCCGGGAGCCTGCTATCGGTGCGGCAAGACGCAGGACAGCTATGTCACCTGTGCCGTCCGCACCGGCCGGTATCCAGTGCTCGATGCCAGCGGTGATCCTGCCGCCCCCCGCCAGCGGCAGGTCCACCACGACCTCAGCGCTGGGAGGCGGCGCTTCGGAACGCGGGGTGCCGAGGGCGTCGGACACCACATGCGCGCAACTGAGCACCACATGTGGCGCGCAGACGAATCCGGCTCCCGCCACGACCCCGTCATGTCCCGCGATGCGCACCACGCCCGCCGCTAGTACGGCATCCACTCCGCCCGCATTCGCCATCGCTGCGCCAGGCAATGCGACCTCCCCCCGCTCCCCCCGGTCATCCCCGTTCCGGGCGTCGACTCCCACGTCCAGTGTCCTCTGCCGCGCCCGACGCGTCAGCTCTGTTCCAGGTCAGAGTGACCGAGAAATTGGCTTCCATGGCCGTACTCGCGATGACGACGTCCGCCTCGGACGAGAGGGACACACCAAACTGCAAGGCCATCTCGTCGGGAGCCAACCGCATTCCACCGAGTCGCTCCACGAAGCTCTCGGCGACGGGGCGGACAGTATCGAGCAACTGACCAAATGAACGCACGGCGCGGGCCCCGGCGCGTTCTCCCCGGCCCACCGGCACTAGGGAGTCGTCCACGTCCCGCACCTGAACCTTGACCACACCACCGCTCCCGTCGTCCAAGGGCACCTCAACGACTCTCATTACCGGTGCTCCCCTCTCATAGCCTGCACCGTCAGCGAACTGCCTCGAACAGTGTGAACGAAGCAGGCCGGGAGTGGGTGAACTGCGGGGGCTCCGTCAGAGGCTGGCTGCGAGGGGACGGACGGCACGAAGCCGCCTGTGTCTAATGCATTCTGGACGGTCCGTCCCATGAGGATCTCCCGAGATCGCGATCCTCTCCGCCTGCTACAAGCAGTTCACCCATGAGACTGCAGAGGCTTGTCGTGGACCTCGCCTGCGCCGCTTCCCGATCGCGGACAACTGCTCCACCGGCTCCGGAGACAGCGTCGCGGCCCTGTTGCGCTCGTTACCGACCCAATACCCCGAGCCGGAGCTCCCGCTCCTCAGCAGGGCCAACTACCGGCCCTCGGAACCCTCTGACCCGGAAGGATCAAGGCCGTCTGGGCCACCCATGTGGCGCGTCCTGCGGGGCCGGTGCCCATTGGACCACGTGAGTTCGTAGATGCCCTGGGCGCGCTGGGCGCGCTTGACGCGCAGGCCGGCGCGGAAGCGGCCGGTGCGCAGGTCCTCCACGAAGGCCGCCACGGCCTGACGGAAACGGCGGCGTTGTTCTGGGGTGAGGCAGGTCCAGGTCGGTGGGGAAGCGGGGCAGGGTCTCGTAGGTCGGCACGTCGGTCCTCCAGGCAGCAAGAAGCCCCCGGCGTTGCCGGGGGCGGAGAGTCGGTGACGTGGTGCAGGGGCGGCGTCTTTGGCCGCTGGGTGGGAGAGCGGTGCGCAGAGGTGCGCTGGTTGACGGTGAAGTCGCCTGCTGGCGGTTTTCGGTGTTGGTGAGGCGTGGGTGACTGGCTGCCGCGCAGCATTTACATGGCCCTGGTGGTGTTCGCCGGGCGGGCACGGCGTCGCCATGGATGCCCGCCGGGCGGGATCGGCCGTGAAGTTCCGGTGAACCCTCCCGCCTCGCGAGATCGCGCTTTTCCGCAGGTCAGAGCCGGTGTGTGCTGGGGCGATGCTGAGTGTCGCGAAGATCCAGAGGCGTAACGCGTGGCGGTACTACATACGCGGAGTCGCGTTCGGGGACGGCCGCCGCCCGGTCGGACAGTCGTTGAAGGACGCCCAGGAGGTGGCCGGGCTCCCACCGGGACAGTGGCTGGGGCGTGGTCTGCGTGCGCTGGGGCTCACCGAGGGCGGTCAGATGTCCGAGCGTCAGCTGGAGCTGCTGTTCGGCCAGGGCCGGCATCCGGACGCCGACCGCATCGAGCGCGGCCTCCTGGACGACGGCGTCGACGCGGCGATGGCCCGCCGGCTGACGGTGCTGGGGCAGCCGATCGCGGAGATCGAGGCGCGCAAGCAGACTCCGCTGCTCGGCATGGACTTCACCTTCCGGCCGCAGGCGTCGCTGGTCGTGTTGTGGGCGTTGGGCGGCGCCACTGTGCGCCGGGCCATCGAGCGGGCCCACGAGCGGGCCGTCGCCACGGCGCTGCGCTGGCTGGAGGATGAGGTTGCCGAGACCCGGTGGGCGCCAGGCCGCGGCCGTGCGAAGACGCCCGCGCTCGTGGTCGCCGCCTTCCGGCACTTCGAGAACCGCGACGGGCTGCCGCTCCTGCACGAGCACTGCTTGATCCTCAACCGCGTTCAGCGCCTGGGCGCCGACGGTGAACCGGTCTGGGGCGCTCTGGACACCTACCGCCTCTACCAGAACGTGGTGGCCGCCGGGACGCTCTACACCTTGGCGATGACGACCGAGGTGTGCGAGACCCTGGGGCTGGCGACCGTGCCGCGCGAGGTCACGCCGGGCCTGCGTCCGGTCATGGAGATCGCCGGAGTGCCCGAGGACCTCATCAACTGGTCGGCGTCCCGCCGCCAGCGCATCGAGGACGCCCTGGAGGTGCTCACCGACCAGTACGTGAAGGACCACGGGCACCTGCCCTCAGGGCGCGGCCGTCACAGACTGGGCTGGTGGGCGGCGCAGGAGACCCGGCCCGCGAAGAAGAAGCCGAAGCCGCTCGCGCAGTCGCTCGCGTGGTGGCGCGCCTCCGCGATCCTCCGCTTCGGCCAGCAGCTCATCGACAGCCTCCTGGACAGGTGCCGGGCAGCCGGAGCAGCGATCCGGGCGCGGGTGGATCCCACCGTGGACGTGGCGCTCGCCGCCGTCGACGTCGCCGCGGTCGTCTTCACCGTGCGAGAGAAGTTCTCCCGGCGCCACATCCTGGCCGAAGCGCGCCGGCACCTGCTGGAGACGCTGCACGGCCGCGAGTTCACCCGCGGCCTGGACGACTACATCGCCCACCGGGCCCTGCTCCGGTACTCCCGCCGTCACACGGTCACGAAGCCCGGCCGGGAAGCGCCGGCGGCGGACCGGATGACCTACACCGCCGACTTCCCGGTGCCGCACCGGTGGTGGATCGCCCCCGCCCAAGGCACCCCGCCGCGGGAGTCCAGCCGCTATGAGCGAGCCAGGGTCGCGAGCCTTGCCGTGCAGAACGCGATCCGCGACGCCCGCATCCGAGCCGACACCGACACCGCCACCGCCACCGAGGCGACGACCTCGGCCCCCTCCGCACCCGTCGATCACCGTGACCTCGAAGGCGAGGCGGCGTCCGCTTCCCACGTCGTCGACCACCCGGGCCGGGATGCTGCCCTGACCTCGGCGCAGCGGGCCGCCGCCGTCCAGGCCCACCAGCAGGCCGCGATGCCCGAGGAGTACCTGGAGGGCCGCACGACCGACCCGGCGACGTGGCTGCGCACACCAAAGAACCTGGACCGGCTCGCCGCCTTTACCCGCGCGGCCGACGCCCGCCGCCGCGCCATGGAGGACCGGAAGGCCCCGGCCGCCGACCCGGCCAGTCCGCTCGACCAGCACCACCAGGAGCACGAGCAGCAGCGCCAGCAGCCTGACCCTGGCCAAGGCCAGGGCCTCCGGCCCTGAAGCGCCGTGCGGCCCGCACGGCGGGACGGACGACGAAGTCACCGTGCCAGGCGCCGGGACGCGACCGGCCGCCCGCCCTCGAAGTCACCCGGGAGCGGTGAGGGTGCCAGGGACCGCCCCCTCAAGCACGGAGGCCCCCATGGTTGCCTCGACCCCGCCGCACCTTTCGCTGGAGCAGCGCGAGCGCCTGGAGCAGCTCGCCGACGCGGCCCGGCTGCGTGTGGCGCTGTACCCGTCGCCGAAGCCGCCACCCGCCCCCACCGCCCCCGCTCACCGCGATTCGCCGTGTCCACTCATTCCCGGCGGCGGCCCCGTGCGATGCGCCATGGGTTCGGCCGGCTGCTGGGGGTGCACTGCCGACTCCGCGCGCCGGGCGACTCGTTGAGGGACGCCAGGAGATCGTCGTCCGTTGGCCCTGTTCGTCAGGCGGGTCGCTTCCTGCTGCAGCACCCGGGGAGTCCGTTCTTCGCCAAACTGCCCCAACTGAGGTTTTCGGGACACCTGCACTGTCCATGCTTCTGTTCGGGCTGGTAGGTGGATGCCCTGCCTGACACAAAGGGGAGGGCCGGTGCCGGTCGAGTCGACGGAGACTGCGTGGCGGATTCAGGCGGCTGTTGCGGATTTGACAGCCAAGGCTGATTCGAAGGCCTCGTTCGCACTGACCATGCAATCCACGGCCTTGGCTGTCTTGGGACTGCTTGCGAGTTCCCAACGAGCGGCGGGTGACCTTGACTCGGGCGCATCACGGCTGTTGATGTGGTGCGGCGTCTTACTCATGGTGAGCGGAGCCAGCTGCGCCGCCTGGGCCATCTCGCCGAACCTCCGAAAGGAGCAGCGGGGGCCGGAACGTGACGACGACTTCCTGTACTTCGGGCATGTTCGGCACTTGGCACCGGCGGAGCTCGAAGAAGTCCTCCGGAACAAAGATCCGCTGCCACCGCTGTCCCGGCAACTGGTGGTGATGAGCGAGATCGCCTGGACCAAGCACCGCCGCGTGCAGTGGTCGCTCACGTTGGCCGTTGCGGGCTGCACCGCCTTCGCTCTCGCGACCGTGGTCGGATGACACACCAGGAAGGCGGGACGCTGATGAACTTCTGCTCCCTGGTATCCGCCGATGTATGGCGCGACCTTGTGGAACGCGGGCGCCGGCGAACGTTCCGGCGGGGATCCGTGCTGCTGCGCGAAGGGGAGTCGCCGGACTCCGTGATCGCACTGGTCGACGGCTTGGTGAAGGTGACGCAGATAAATGAGTGCGGGGACGAACTGACGCTGATGCTGCGCGGACCAGGCGAAGTGCTCGGGGAAATGGGCGCCTTACTCGGGCGACCACGCTCGGCCACTGTCACCGCATTCCGTCCGTGTACAGGCATTGTTCTGCCGGCCCACGCCTTCCGCGGCTACATAGAGCGCCATCGTCTGCAGACGGTGGTGTATCAGCTGACCGTAGAGCGGCTCAACAGCCACGAACGCCTGCGAGCGGACCTCGCGCACCTGCCACGCGTGTCGCGTATGGCCCGAATCGTCAGTCACCTCGCAGAAGAAATCGGCCACCAGCACGGCGACGGCGGCTTGGTCGTCGAGTTGGGCATGGTCCGCAAAGAGTTGGCCACCATGGCGGCCATGAGCCGCTCATCAGCACTTGACGCTCTCAGTCAGCTGCAGGCGGCCGGTGTCCTCACACTCGGCCGCCGGAACCTGGTCATCAACGATGTCGTTCACCTAAGGGCAGCCGCCCGGGACGAGAAGCAGTTCCCGGGCGGCGTCGGGTGCCAGGGCGACGCACCCAGCATGTGACTCAGCGCACGCCCGTACCGTCCAGTCCTGGACCATCTCGTTCCTGCTGCTCCACGAAGGTCGTGTTCGCCGCGATTTCGCGGCGGACACCCGACGAGAGGAGCGGCACATGTTGCCGTCTTGGGAGCTGTTGTGGCCCTACCGAGCCGTACTGGCGGTGGACGCCCGCAACTTCAGTGCGCTGGACAGCAAGGGCATGCAGCAAGTGAACGCCGACATACTGCCGTTGCTGTCCGAGGCGCTCAGCGCCAGCAACGTGAGCGCTCAGTGGCAGCTGCGGGTGTTCGGCCAGCATGCCGGAGACAGCTACGTCGCCGGCATGGACCCGGAGGTGTTGCCCGCGCTGGTGGGCTGCTTCCCCGGTGCCCTGAGGCAGGCTCTGGGTCGTCGACGCGCGGATAGCCCCGCCAGTACGCCCCTGCAGCTGAGGGTCAGCATCCACGTCGGCCCGCTGCCGCACACCGGACTGGGCGTACCGATGGTGCACACCCACCGGCTCCTGGACGACGACGCACTGCGCACCCTGCTGAACCGCGCGAACCCGGATATCACCAACACCGCGGTGATCATCTCGCAACGCGTCTACGAGGACGTTTTCGAAAGTGGCTGCGTCAACGGCGACGTCCTGCCTGACCAGTTCATGCGGCACCTGGTGAAGGTGAAGAAGTTCCAGCAGCCGGCCTATGTCCACATCCCCGGCTTCGACTGGCGGCTCGCGGACCCGGACATCTTCGAACCCCTCGACACCACGGATGCGGCCACTGAGCGGCCGGCCCCTGCGCCCGGAGTACCCCCTCAGCGGGCTTCCACGGCCCCGGGCACGGTCAGCTTCAGTCACACGGGCGAGCACGGCATCCAGGCCTACAACCACTTCGGCGCCAGCCGGGGGCAGTGATGACCGACAACGAGCAGGGCCAGCGAGAAGGCACAGAGGCCACGTCGCCATCGGCGGAGCTACCGCCGGTGGAGCCCGTCGAGCCGAACGAGCCTACAGGCTCCTCTCCACCGCCAGAGGGCGGCGAGTCGAACGGCCAGCCGCATTTCAGCTCCGTGCGCTTCAGTCACTCCGGTGAGCACGGCATCCAGGCCTACAACCTGCACCTGAACGGTGATCAGGCGATCCGCGTCCCCATCACCGACAGCGACGCCGACTACAAGGCGAGCCAGGACGGCCGGTTCGTCCCGCCGCGCAACACAGACCAGTGGGAGGCCGCTTCCAAACTGCTGGACGAATGCGGAGTCATCGTGCTCTGCGCAGCCCAGGGCAACGGCCGGCGCACGGCTGCCATACGCCTGCTGAGTACCGTGACCAGCCCTCCGCTGGCCCTCTTCGACCTCGACCCGGAATGGTCCAAGCCCTCGGTCCGCCCGCTGCCGAAAGAGGCGGGGATGGGATGCATCCTCGATCTCTCCGACCTCGCGGAGCAACCTGGCGAGCGGCTGGGCACCGACCTGGTCAGTTACGGGGCGGAGCTGCGCAAGAACAACTCCTTCCTCGTCATCCTGGCCACGCCCGCCGACTGGTACGGCCACTGGGCCGAACCAACGCTGCCCTTCACTGTCCGGCTGGAGTCTCCTGACGCGCGCGCCCTCGTCACAGCGGAATTCCGGGCGAACTACCGCGGCGATCGTGTGACCTGGTTGGACAGGGCGGAGTTCGCTGGCATCTGGAAGGCCAACCCTTCCGCGCGCGCCGCGTGGCGCCTGGCCGACCGTCTGCTCCGGGCGTCAGGCCCGGAGCAGATCCAGGCGATCGTCGATGAGTTCGGTGACTGGCACAGGGAAGTCGAGAAACTCCTCAGCAGGCACCGGGCGACGGGGGGCGACGCGCAGTTGCTGTCCACCCGGGTCACGGTCTGGGCCGGCGCCCTGCTGCACGGAGGACAGCGCAGGTCCGTCATCAAGGCAGCCGATGACCTCCTGACCCGACTCGGACTCGAACGCCACCCTGTAAACGTTCTGGCCGACGCCACCACATCGAGCCGCCTGGACGCCGCGGAGATCACTCGCGACGGAGACCGGGCCTTCCACGACACGCAGAAAGAAGGCCTGCCCGCCGCCATCCTGCGTCACCTTTGGGACGAGTTCCCCACCCAGCACGAACTCCTGCGCAGGTGGGCCATCGGCATCGCCGCAGACCGGACCGTCCCGGACGAGGACGCCCGGCTGATCACCACCGCACTGTGGAAACTGGCGGCGCACCGCCACGACCGGGCCATCCTCGACGGAATGGCGAGCGACCTCAAGGGCCCCCGGAGGGCCCTGGCCGTCGAAGCCCTCACCAAAGCAGCCGGGGACGCCGAGTTCGGCCGCTACGTCAGGGACCGCCTGCGCCAGTGGATGGACGCCAAGAACCCTTCGGACGACAAAGTCGACCTCGTCATCGAGATCTGCGCAGGCACCTGGGGAATCCAACAGCCGACCCTCGCCCTGACACGGCTGGGCAAAGCCGCAGGCCACAAGACGTTCGGCTCCGCAACCGTCGTCAATGCCTTCCAGCAACTCGCGCTGCAACGACCAGACGATGTGCGCAAGGCCGTCGCCCAATGGCTCACCGACGCCGAAAGCCGGCCCGCCGACGAGATCCTGCGCCGCCAGACTCTCGGATCCTTCCTCGCCCTCGTCTCCAGCGACGAGGGAACAGACCTGATCTTGAACAACACACACGACACCGAAGCCCGGCTGCGCATCATCCACGCATGGCAGAAGCTGCTGTCCACCGACGACGCCGTGGACGCGGTCGTCACGCAACTGTCGCGATGGCATGAACGATTCCAAGATGACCCCGACCGCCGGGAAGCCGTGGTGGACGTCCTCGCCGACATCTTCGCCCCACCCAGCCTCCGCCCCGGCCTCGACCGGCTCATGGTGACGGAAGAAGCGGCCATCCTCCCCTTCTGGCGCGAGGTCCTGGTGATGGCCGCCAACCGCTACCAGGCCTCCAAGGAGGCATCGACCCCTTGAAGACCGACGGACCCGGCCCGTGGTGGAACCGCCGGCGCAGTCGGATCCGGACCCAGTGGCCCACACGCCTGCCCGGCATCCGCTTCTGCGCCCGCGGCATCCTCACCTACCAGGCACACACCAACATCAAGGCCGGCGGCACAGCCACCGCCCGAGCCGCCGCACGACTCGCCCTGGACGAACTCGGCCGCGGCGTCGCCCAGAACCACATGCCCGAACAGCTCACCACCGCACAAGAAAGCCTCACACTCGCCACGGCACACTGGCACACCCCCAAGGACACACCAGGCCTCTGGCTGAAGGCACACATCACCCTGCTGCTCACCGAGCAAGACGCCAACCGAGCCCAGAGATACCAAGACGCCATACGCGAGGTGACACTCCAGCTCGCGCAGGAACACGAACGCCGAGAACGGTTCAGGCAAGCGGTGTTCAACAGCCCGGACGCCACGCGCATCTGGTGGCTCGACCGCCACCTGGACGCCCTGGAAGCCCTCGACTGGGACCTCTTTAAGGAGAAGATCCTCCCCCTCGTCGGCGCGGCCGACGACATCCAGTCTAAGGCCGAACGCATCGCCCACACCCTCCTGTACGTCTGGGAGAAACTGGGCAATGACCCAGGACAACACGCCCGCTTCACCACCACCGTCCGCACCGTCCTGGACCAGATGGGATGGAACGACGCGCTCGCTTGGCCGGCACTAGGCGAGCCGTCAGCGGCTGATTCGACCGAGAGCGTGCACGATGATGGCGCAGAGTCGCGCCCCGTCGCCGAGGCGGGCCCGGCCCGATGAAGCTCTCCGCCCTGCGCTGGCTACTCGACCCGGCAACCAGCCTTCTGGCCCTGCGCCTTCGTGCTCAAGTAAGCGGCCGTATGTCCTACGACGCGGCCTGGCGGCTGGCCCGGGTGACCCGTCATCCCGACGAAATGGTGTACCGGTACCACGGACATCTCGCCGAGGAGGGAGTGTCTACTGAGGTTTTCAGGTCGTCGTCGGGGGGTGACGGTTGTTGATCGTTGCGGTATGCCGGTGGGGTGAGGTGTGCGGAGAGTGGGGGCCTGACCGCTGAACTCCTCCAGCGCGGCCTTCTCCTCCTCGCTGCCCTGCTCCTGCCAGACCAACTCCACGTAGTCGGCGGCCCGCAGGATCTGCTCCGGGGCGAGCTGGGGCATCTTGGGCGGCGTCGTCTCCATGACGGCTCCTTGCTGTTCGCTGGCCGGGGGCCTGGTGTGCCCGGCCGATCGCCCTACGGTGCGCGCCCGGCCCTGTGGACAGAGACCGCGCTCCGGAACGCGGTGTGGGCGTGACTCCGGTTACGGACAAACTCGGACTGCAAGGGGCGGTCAAGGAGGAATCGGGTGCAGGTTGTCGGTAGCCGTCAGACCGCGGACAAGGGGTGGCTTCACACGGTGACTCCGGCCCGTGCGCAGATCCGCGCACGGGCCGGACGACCCCCGACCCGGCCCACAGGCCGGAGAAACCGAGGACACCGTGCCCGCCGAACCCACGCCCAACCCCGCCCGCGAGCACCGCGCCGCCGCCGGCGGCCGCCGTCCCTCCGCCGACGTGGACCAGGTCCCGCGGGCCCCATCCACGGGCCCCGCCATCGCCCCCTCCACGGCTACTTCGCCCGCTGGACGCGTCCCCGCAGGTCAGCCCCGGAAGTCAAGGTCCGGCGACGCGTTCGACAACCCTCCTAGGTCGACACAGGTCTGGAAGCCGACCGGAGTGCGAAGGAAGGAAGTGTTGAGGGCTCTGGGGATCTTCCAGAGGGCTACCGCCGATCAGCTCTGGCGGATGCTGCGCCCCGCCGACCGGCACGACCGGATCACCAGGGACACCCTGAACGCGTTGAAGGAGACGGGCCTGGTCCGGGTGGAGACGCGACTGGAGTCGGGACACCAGCTGTGGGTGCTCACCGAGAAGGGCCACAAGGAAGCCAGGCTGCTGCTGCCGAAGACGGTGCGGATCTCCGCGCTGCGCAAGCTCCGCCTCGACGCCAAGGGCCGGCCGGTGAAGGACGACGGCTACGACGAACACGCCGCAGCCGTCACCTCGACCGCCGCCGTGCTCACCGGAGCCGGGTACGGCACCCCGCTGTCCTGGCAGACCGAGATCGCCCACAAGCTCCCCTACGGCTACACCCAGTCCGCCGACCTGACGATGCGCGCCCCGGATGCCGGGGTGCCTGCGATGCTCCTGGAGGTCGACCGCGTCAACGAGCCCGTCGACGACCTGGTGGACAAGCTGCGCCGGTACAACGACTGGTTCGAGCTCCTGGCACCGAGGGCCGACGCGACCAAGGAGAAGGCGGCCCGGGGCGCGGCGGTGCACGACTTCCGGCTGTGGTCGCGGATCTACCCGGTGACGGGACGCGAGGGGTACGTGCCGGTGGCGTTCGTGTTCACGGGGAAGACCGCCGCGCAGCGCGAGAGCCGGATGCGGCGTCTGGAGCAGGCCGCCCGCGGCTACTTCGCCGGCACCCGGCACCGGGGCGAGGGGTTCACGGCCGTCGACTACCACCAGGCGGTGCCCGTGGTCGTCACCGAGCTGGAGCGGATCACCGCCGACCCGGCCGGGGCCGCGGGGAAGGCGTGGCGCAGGCTCGGGCGCGATGAGTGGCAGACGCTCACCGAGGCCCTGAACAACCCCGACGGCGAGCGGCTGTACCGGGTGGAGCTTCGGGAGGCCCGTCGGCGTCAGGCGGAGCGTGAGGCCGCGCACCGGGAGGCGCAGCGGCCGGTGTGCACGCGGTGCGGCAACAAGTTCACCGACGACCGCTGGCGGGAGACCAAGGGGTCCTCGTGGCCTGGTGAGTGGGACCGGCTGTGCGGGCCGTGCGCGAAGGAGGCCGCCGACCGTGCGGAGGCTGAGCGGGTCGCGCGGCGCGAGGCGGAGGAATCTGCGGCGCGGGAGGCAGCCGAAGCGGAGGCGAAGAAGAACCGCGGCCTGTTCCGCCGCCGGTAGCCGGCACGCACCGAGAGAACGGGTGCGGCCTCGACTCAGCCCGCGCCCGTCTTCGACGGAGGCTGCTACCTGCCGAGCGGCATCCCCAGGCTTGCCCGGAACTCAGCTTCGCGTCGGTTGGCTTCGGCGCTGCCAGTGACGACCGCCTTCTCAGGATGCTGGGCAGCATCCAGCAGCTGGACCTGCGGTGGCCACAGGACATTGTTGGCGCCCAGGAGCAGCGGCCCGAGGTGACCGGGGCACGAGATCACGGACGTGTCGAGAAGCCGGAGGATCTCGAACTCTGCTGGTCTGGTGCAGAACTCCGGATCGTCGGGACCACTGACACGGGCATCGCACGTTTCGACGTGGTCGGACAGAGAGGAATCATCCATGCCAACAGGCTGGCAGCGTCACGCCATCACCGAGGCGAGCTGGCGGCCGTAGCCGCACCGTCTGGTCCCAGAGCCCGGGGCTTCACCGAGTGGCGCCCCTCATCCAGACGGAGCGGAGTAGGACCCATGCGCCGTGTTGACCGCAGCGAGCCCGTCGCCGTCCCACCCGCGCTGTCGGTGGCGGGTGCGAGGCTGGCCGGATGAACGCCGATGACGAGCAGCTGCTGCGCGGCCGGGTGTACGGCTGCGACCACGATCCCCACCCCGGCCCGCTGCCGCACCAGACGTACGCCGCGCTGGTCGGCGGGCCGCTGGACGGGCTGCTGCTCGACATCACGGGCTGGCGGCCGGAAGAGATAGACGACGGCGTCGCCCTGATGACCGAGCTGGGCCGGTGGCCCGGCGGGCGAGCGCTGTACGACCCGCGCCCCGACGACCCGCGCCCGGCGGGCGGGCCGGGTGTGGTGTGCCGCTTCTACTACTCCGGAGACACGCCCTGACCGGCGCGCGTCAGGAGTCGGTGATGTGGTCGAAGCCGCGCAGCATCGGCGTCAGCTCCTGAGCGCACCCGCACAGCGTGCACAGCTGCGTCCCCGGGTTCTCCGCGACGTCCAGGGCGCCTGCACATCGAGCAGCGGCGCGCCCTGCGGCGCTTCCTCGCAGTCCGGGGCGTGCAGCACCCCGCGGGCCGGCCCCGTCCCTCGCGCACCTTCGCCAGGACCCAGCCCGAAGGCCGGCGCTCGCCGAGGACCTCGCGCACCGTCGACGTCGACGCCTGCGAAAGAGGCTCGGTGGGGACCTGGTCGTAGTCGACGCCGTCGACCGGCCGCACGTGCTCGGGCGCCCGGACCCACACCCGGTACTCCGCGGCCTCCACGCCGCCGTCCTCGAGGTCCCGGTACGACGGCAGGCCCACGAGGTACACCCAGCCGGTCTCGGTCTGCCGCCGCCTCCACAGCCGCGCCACGACCTCCTGCTCCGGGTGCCCGAGCACCGGATCGGCGGGCAGCACGTGCAACACCTGCGCAAGGACGCCGGCCTCACCGGGAAGGAACTCTCCGCTCGGTGGGGCTGGCACCCCGCCAAGACCACCAGGATCCAGAAGGGCGCGGCCGCGCCTTCGGACGCGGACATCCGCACCTGGTGTTCGGCATGCGGTGCGGACGACCAGGCCGACGACCTCATCGCCACCGCCCGCGCGGTCGACTCGATGTACATGGAGTGGCGCCGCCTGCACCGCAACGGCATGCGACAGGTTCAGGAGGACTGGCTCGCCCTCCATGAGCAGACCCGCCACTGCCGGGTCTACCTCTCCAACGTGCCGCCCGGCTTCCTCCAGACCCCGGCGTTCGCGACCGCCCTCATGAACCAGATCACCCGCTTCCAGGGCACCCCCGACGACGTCGCCGAAGCCGTCGCCGCCCGCGTCGCCCGCTCCCGGTTCCTCTACGAGGGCGGCCACCGCTACGTCGTGCTCATGGAGGAGTCCGTCCTGCGCTACCGCACCGCCGACCCGGAGGCGATGCGGGGGCAGCTGCGCCACCTCCTGGCCGTGATGCCGCTGGCGTCGGTGTCGCTGGGGATCATCCCGTTCACCGCGCAGCGCACCGTGTGGCCGCTGGAGGCGTTCTACCTCCACGACGACACCACGGCCGTGGTGGAGACCTTGACGGCGGAGATCAAGGTGACGCAACCGCGCGAGCTCGCCGACTACGCCAAGGCGTTCGCCGACCTCGCGCAGATGGCCGTCTACGGCGACGCCGCCCGCGCCCTCATCCGGGCCGCGATCGACGCCCTGGAGTGAACTTCCGCAATTTCCCGCAACCTCGTTGAGGACGGAGCAGCGGCCTCCGTAGCGTCGAACGACACCGACGCACCAGCAACGGAGGCGGTGCCCCATGAACGCACCCAACACCCGCCGGCCCCCAGCCGGAAGACCGCGGCCTCCAGCCACCCGCCTTCGGCCGGCCCTCCTCGGCGCTGCTCGCCCGCGCTGACCGCGGCTACGCCCGCTTCCTCGCCGTCCAGGCCCCGGCCGCCGACACCGGCGACCACGACCAGGACGACGACGCGGCGGGCCTGCGGTGAACGGAGCTCACGCCGTGCTCCACGACCCCACCGGCCAGATGGACGCCGAACTGCCCCTGGACCGCGCCCCGCACGAGGCCCTCGTTACCGCCGTCCTCGCGTGGAAGAACCCGGACCTCGCCCCGGGCGACTACGAACAGATCGCCCTCCAAAACTCACCGGGCACGCCCGCGCGGTCGCTGCCGACGTCCGGCGTCTCGCCACCGCCCTGCCCAAGAGCGACGGCCGCAGCGCCCTCGCCGAAGTCGTCCTCCGCGAAGCCGACGGCCGCCTGTCCGTCCCGCTCAAGGGCACCGCATGCTGCGTCCAGAACCGCGCCCGCCTCGTACGGGCCCTCTACACCCGGCTCGACCGCCTCACCGAACCCGCCCCGGCCGCCCCGTAGTTCGCCGGGGGTGCAGACGGCTGCCCCCGCTCACGCGGCCGGGCTAGTGCTCAGATCGGGCCGCTCGGTGTCAGTACCCCTCACTACGCTTGTGCCAGTACGTCGTGAAGGGGACGAAATGGCTGGCACCAAGATCGATCAGCGCGCGATCGAGAAGCACGTGAAGGAGATCAACAAGGCCTACGAACGGGCCTTCAAGAAGTACCCGATCACTGTGCCACTGGGCGGCAGGAGTTTCACCGCCTCCGCCGGAGCCACCGGCCTGGGCGTGGGCATCGAACAGGACCCAGAGCTGGTCCGCTACTTGATCTGGCTCGGCCAGCTGCCTGAACGCGGGTTCGGAGAACAAGCCGACTACGCCGAGCACTCCGGCACGCTTCTGGAAGACGTTGCGGTCCTCGCCGCCGAGCTGGAGCGGGACGGCCTCATCGACTCCATGGGAAGCTTCGGCTCACCCGACTCCCACCGGATCACCGACGACGGACGCGTAGAACTGCGCCGGCTCTCCCAACTGCGCAGCGCACCCGCCGCCCGGCACCGCTACGCCACCGACGGCTTCCTGCGCTGGCTCTACGCCACCGCGCACGATCAGCGCCCCACCGACCCGGCCACCTTCCTGGACACCACCGCGGCGTACTTCGCAGGCAGCGTCCTGTCGGAAACCGAACTCGACTACGCGCTGGCACGCCTGACGAACTCCGGACTCGTCGCCGACGCCGGCACCCAGCCCCAAACCGTCGCCATCACCCTTGATGGCATCGACTGCGTACTTTCTGGAGCGACCGTGAGCGACTACCTCAACCGCACCCGCCCTGGCGACTACTACAGCATCACCGGCACCAACGTGGTCGCCGGTTCCCAGGCCAAGGTCGAGCAGTACAACCACAACAACGCCTTCGACCCCACCGCCCTGCGCGAGTTCGCGGCCCTGGTCCGGCAGCTCGCCCCGACCTACGGCCTCGAACCTGCACAGCAAGCCGAACTCATCCGCGATGCCGAAGTCCTCGGTGAGGAAGCCGACAGCGAGACCGCCCAGCCCGGACGCCTCCGGTCCGCGTACGACAACGTCATGGGCCGACTGACCCAGATCGGCGCCGTGTCGGCCGCCCTGACCACGACCATCCAGCAAGGTCAGCAGGCGTACAGCACGGTCTTCGGCGGGTAGAAGCGGCAGCTGCCGACTGCGTCGCGACCGAGGGCCCCCGGCCCATAACCCCAAGGTCTACACGCACTCCAGTGCGATGCCGCAGCTTAGGACCCCGGGCATCGCACTCCAGTGCGTGTAGGACCTGGCGCGCGGCGCCGACGGCCCCGGACAGCGAAGGACCCCGGGCCGCCCTGCGCCCGGGGTCCTGTCGCCGGTCTCACCGCCGCTCACCAGTCGTCGGGTGCGCTGCCTACCCAAGCGATCGGCTGCCCCTCGCTGTTGCGGCCCCAATGCGGTTCCTCCATCGAGGTCTCGTGCCCGTCGTCCAGGACACAGATCCGTCCCCCAGCGTCCGTGCTTGCCCCGATAGATCCCGGTGAGCCGGGCCGCGTTACCGTCGCGCACCGCCTGGTCGTAGCGGTCCTGGAACGGCTGGAGGCGGGCACACAGCTCGGTGCCGAGCTGCGTCTCCGCCGCTTCGACATGCTCCCTCGCCTGCCGCACCTGCGGGTCGGCCAACACCAACGAGATGACCTGCTCCGCCTCTGCGAAGGCACGGTTGCGGGCGTGCCGTCGTACGGCTTCCTGCACACGCTGTTCTTCCTCGGGCGCGGTCATGCTGCTCTCTCCTCGGCCGCCCACTCCAGTCCGAGGCCGGCCAACGTGGCGAGCTTGTCCGCGTCGAGTTTCGCGCGCCTCGATTTTGCGTTCGAGAGAAAGATCCCCAGTTTCACCTGGTGCTCCTGGCCGTCGACCACGATCGTCTCTGTGTGTGTTCGTGGGACCTTCACAGAGCCTTCCCGGGCCTTGTACTGCGCCAGGGCCGCGACGCCCTTCTCGAAGGCGCTCACGGGCGTCGTGGACGGCCCCGCGGCCACGCCTGGCTCCACTGGGGCCGGGGCCGGGGCGAGCGGGGTGACGCCGACGGCCTCCAGGCGTTCGCGCTGCCCGTCGGCCAGGGCCGCCCACACCTCGGGCTTCCGCTGCCGGGCCAGCCACTTCCCCACGTCCATGCCGTGCACGGTGAAGCCGGGCAGGACCTGAGCCGGGCCTTCCTCGTCGCGCACGAGCTCGCGCAGCGCGGCGTAGTGCCGTTGCCATTCCGCCGGCCACGCCGGGTTCCAGTGCTCGTCCACGGCCTCCAGCGCGGTCCTCCACTCGGGGTGGCCGTCCAGGGCACCGGGCCTCCGCAGGTTGGACAGCCACTGACCGATCGGCCGGTCCAGCATGGTCGCGGTCCGGGGTGCGCACAGCGTCCAGTGCTGGTCGTAGTGCGCCTTGGCGGCTTCCAGGTTCTCCTGGAACCGCTCATCGGCCACCGACCACACCATGCCGAGCCGTTCCAGCCGCTGTGCGCGCTGCCCGCTCATCTCCCCGGCTGCGTAGGCTCGCCGCTGTTCCGCCACCCACTGCCCCAGGGGTGTCGCGCCCTCCCGATGCCCGTAGGGCACCCTCGCGTTCCCGACCCGCTCGACGTACGCCTTCAGCTTCGCCCAGCCGCGCGCCCAGTCCTGCCGCTCGGTGTCGATCACGTTGAAGCTCACCCAGTCCGCGACCATCACCGGGTCACGCGGAGCCGCAAAACGCAACAGGAGGCGGGATTCATCCTCGCCTTCCTCGGGCGGCGGACCGATATGAGTGGAAGGCTGCGCGACGTCCTTCTGCGGCTCCTGCGGAATCGCGAGCAATTCCACGGCCTCTTCATCATGAGCCCGCAGACCCTCAAGCACCTTCACCAAAGGCCGATACGATCCCGAGGTGAACATGTCATCCGGTATTTCTCCGGGCTGGAGAAATACCGGCACAATGAGAGAGGCGAGTTTCCCTTGCCCCGGCTTCTGACGGAGCGCCCGGCCGATGGCCTGGACGATGTCATGCGGTGCTCCCTTGGGGTCCAAAAGAGCGACACTATCCACCGCTCTGATGTCGACGCCTTCCCCCAAAACGCGACAATTCGAAAGCACAGCCCGCCGCGCCGTCGTGCCGAAGCCGCCCAGGATCTCCCGCCGGCGTTCGGGGACGTGCTCGCCGCACAGCCAGTCCGCCCAGATCTTCGCCGGGTACTTCTCCGGCTCGCCTGCGTGCAGCTTCGCCGCCACGCGCTGAAGGCCCTCCGCGTACGCCTGTGCCTCCATCCTCCGATGGTGGAAGGTGATGCACGTCTGGAGCCCGTGCTGCGCCATCGTGTGCAGGAGCGCGGCCTGCAGCGCCCCGAGGCGCTGCCCGCGGACTTCCTCGGTGTGCCGGTCCTCGCCCATCAGCCGCTCCGGGGTGACGACCGGGTCCTTCAGCTCCAGGACGATGATCTGGTACCGCGCAAGCAGCCCACGCGAGACGGCCGACGCCAGCGAGAGCTTGTAGAGGACCGGCCCGAAGACCTTCTCGTCGTCCATGGAGGCCGCCATCTCGCGCGGCAGCGGGTCGCGCGCCCCCTCGGCGACCTCGCGGTTCAGCCGCTCCTCCCAGATCCGCGGCGTCGCCGTCAGGTACAGCCGGCGGTGCGCCGGGATCTTCGCCTGGTCATGGATGTCCGCCCACGCCTTACCCATCGACCCACTGGTCCGGTGCGCCTCATCAACCACCGCCAGGTCCACCGGGGCGAGCTTCTGGCCGTAGGCGCCCTCGAACGCCTCCACCAGCACGCCCAGCGACGCGTAGGTGGCATAGATGGTCACCGGCCCCGTGGAGTGCCACAGCGCCAGCTGCACGGGGTTGGTGGTGCACCGGACGCCCAGGTGCCACAGCTCCGGATCGTCCAGCGGCGAGCACACCATGACCGCCGGCCCCTTGTGCCCGGCGCCGCTCCACGCCTTCACGGTCTGCGCCAGGAGATCCAGGGTCGGTACCACCACGAGGATCCGGCCCTTTGACACAAGACGCTTCGCGGCGGCGGCCGCGATGATCGTCTTGCCTGTCCCGCATGCGGCGTGGACCTGCCCGCGTAGGCCGTTCGTCGGAATGCCGCCCGGCGGAATGTCGAGGCCGCGCACGATGGCGGCTACGGCCTCAATTTGGTGTCCACGCAGCTTCACGGCCATGACTTACTCGCTGTCCTGCGCGGGCGCGCACTCGTGGTCGGATTCGAGAATGGTTCCGTCGTCGACGGGCCCGAATTCCCATGTGGTGTCGCAGTCGCCGCAATATCCATACCCGTAGAAACTCACGTTCGTCATGCTTTTACACTCTCCCATGTTCGAGCAGTGATAAATGAAATCCGGCGCGGCGAGTAGCGGGCCGGGGTGATGGTGTCTGGTCCCAGACTCTACACAGTCATCACTCGTGATGCAGCATCCATGCCGAAGCTTCCACAAGTAGGCTGATACTTGACCGCATCTCACCCCGTTCGCACGGTTCATAGATATACTGGCGGGGTATTGATGAACGTGGGCGGCTCGTTTCGGGGGTGGGGGAGGGGTTCGGGTGGAGCGCAGCGGAGCCCGTCACTGCGGTGGGGCCGGCACCCGATCGGGCCGACGACCCGTCACTTCCGTTGCGGGGGTAGTGGCTGGGATTCCCAAGCCCTACACAGGCCCGCGCGTGATGCACTCGCCCTTGCTGCCATCCTTGGACACCCGCGCTTGCGCGGGTGTCATCAATTCGCGCTTGCGCGAATTGACATGCTTTTAGAATTCCGCTTGCGGAATTCAATTCCCCCGCTTGCGGGGGAATTTGGCGGAGCGTCAGCGGAGCCGTCACTACCCTGCGGCTTGCCGCAGGGTATCCCGCTCCCGCG
>NZ_BNCD01000043.1 GCF_014656295.1 Streptomyces sulfonofaciens | reverse complement strand
AACACTCACCGCCGGACCCTCAAAACCAAAAACATAAGACACCCGACCAGAAACAACACTCCCCGAACGACCCGTCAACAAAAACCCATCAACCCCACCACCACCACCATCAACCCCAACACCATAATCACCATTCATCACACCCGCGAAAACCCCAGTACGACTACCCCGCAAACCCCGCGGATCCAAACCAGCATGCTCCAACGCCTCCCACGCCACCTCCAACAACAAACGCTGCTGCGGATCCATCGCCAACGCCTCACGCGGACTAATCCCAAAAAACTCGGCATCAAAACCAGCAACCGAATCCAGAAAACCCCCCTCCCGCACATACGACGTACCAACACGATCAGGATCCAAATCAAACAACCCCTCCAAATCCCAACCCCGATCAGACGGAAAACCACCAATAACATCACGCCCCTCAACCACCACCCTCCACAAATCCTCCGGACCAGCCACACCCCCCGGAAAACGACACGCCATCCCCACAATCGCCAACGGCTCATCCACCGCCACACCACCCGACACCGAAGCCGACCCCACCGACCCCGCCGACGCCGCCGACTCCCCCTCACCCTCCGCCAACCGACACAGAAAAGCCGACAACACCTCCACACTCGGGTAATCGAAGACGAGGGAGGACGGCAGTCGCAGGCCGGTTGCAGCCTCCAGCCTGTTGCGCAGCTCCACGGCGCCGAGTGAGGTGAGGCCTCGTTCCTTGAAGGTCGGCTGTGCGCCGCGCGACGAGCCGGGCAGCTCGCTCGCGCCGTCCGGTTCCTCCCCCAGTACCGCGGTGACGGCCGCGTTCACCAGGCCGCGTACGGCCCTTGCGAGGGCGTCTTTGTGCAGCCCCGCCAGCGCGTGCCCCGGCTCGGCGTCGAGTTCGGCCCCGTGCCCGGTGTCGGATCCCGGCGTGGGACGCACGACTGTCGCGGGACGACCGGAGGGGTCGAGCCGCGGCCAGTACGACCGGCGCTGGAAGGCGTACGTGGGCAGGTCGCAGTCCGGTGTGCCGGGCGGGAAGACCGCGGACCAGTGCGGGTCGTGGCCCGAGGTGAACAGTGCGGCCAGGGCGGTCGCGGCACTCAGTGCGTCGACACGGTCCGGCTGGAGGGTGGTGATCACCCTCGGCCTCGTCGCCTCGCCGTCCAGGCAGGTGCCGATGGCAGGGGCGAGGACCGGGCTCGGGGAGAGTTCGAGGTAGGTGGTGACCCCCTGGGCGTGCAGGCTGCGGATGCCGTCGGCGAACCGCACGGTGGCCCGTACGTGCCGCACCCAGTACTCGGGGTCGGTGAGTTCCGCGGCCGTGGCCACGGTCCCGGTGACGTTGGAGATCACCGGGATCCGGGGTGCGGAGTAGCTCAGGCCGCGGGCCACCCGCCGGAAGTCGTCGAGGATGCGGTCCATGTGCGGGGAGTGGGCCGCGACGGTGACCGCGATCCGCGTGGCCTTGCGCCCCCGGGCCCGCCAGCGTTCGCAGAGCGCGAGGACGGCGTCGGTGTCTCCGGAGACCACGGTGGAGTCGGGCGCGTTGACCGCGGCCACGGACACGACGTCGGCGAACTCGTCCAGGGCGGCGAGGACGTCGTCCTCCGATGCCTGTACGGCGGCCATGGCGCCGCCGTTCGCGGACTGCATGAGGCGGGCGCGGGCGACGGTGAGCGCGCACACGTCGGGCAGGGTGAGCACTCCCGCGAGGTGGGCCACGGTGAGTTCGCCCATGGAGTGCCCGGTGAGGTGGGTCGGCCGCAGTCCCCAGCTCTCGTAGAGGCGGTAGAGGGCGACTTCCACGGCCAGGAGGGCGGGGAGCGCGAAGTCGAGGCGGTCGAGGAGCTCGGCCTCCGCCGTGTCCGACCCTGCGGCTATCAGCGGGCGGATGGGGCGCGGAAGGTGCCGGTCGAGTTCGTCGCACACCGCGTCGAAGGCGGCGGCGTAGACGGGGTGCGTCCGGTACAGCTCGACGCCCATGCCGGGGCGCTGGCTGCCGCCGCCGCCGAAGACGACGGCGAGGTGGCCCGGCCCCGCCGGGTCGGCGGTGGGCACAGGGGCGGCGGCGGTGACCAGGTTCGGGTGCGCGGCGCCGTCGGCGAGGGAGCGCAGTCCGGCGAGCAGATCGGCCCGTGTGGTGCCGACCACTGCGGCGCGGTGGCGGAAGGCGGTACGGGTGGTGGCGAGGGCGTGGCCGACCCGGTCCGCGGTGGTGGCCGCGGGGTCGGCCCCGTCGAGGTGGGCGTGCAGCCGGGCGGCCTGTGCGCGCAGGGCGGTTGCGGTGCGGGCGGAGACCGGCCACAGCCGCGGCAGGTCGTCCCCGGCCGGCCCGGTCGGGGCGGGCGCCTGCGCGGGGCGTGCGGACGGTGCCGCGGTCGGTGCGGCCTGTGCCGCATTCGGTGCGGTGGGCGGTTCGGAGAGCAGGACGTGGCAGTTCGTGCCGCCGATGCCCCAGGAGTTGACGCCGGCGACCAGTTCCCGGTCGGGACGGGGCCATGGCCCGTGCACGGTCTGCACGCGCAGGTGACGGGATTCGAGGCGGGCGTCGGGGTGCGGGCGGTGGTGGTTGAGGGTGGGCGGCAGTTCGCGGTGGCGGATGCTCAGGGCGACCTTGATGAGACCTGTGATGCCGGCGGCGGCTTCGAGGTGGCCGAGGTTGGTCTTGACGGAACCGATCCGCAGCGGTGCGCCGTCGCCGCGGGCACCGGTCGCCCCACCGCCTGTGGTGGCGAGCGCGGCGCCCACCGCCTTCGCCTCGATGGGGTCGCCGACCGGTGTGCCCGTGCCGTGGAGTTCGACGTACTGCAGGTCGGCGGGAGCGAGTCCGGCGCGGTGGCAGGCGGCGACGATGACGGCGCGCTGAGCCTCCGCGCTCGGAGTGGTGAGGCCGTCCGTGGCGCCGTCGTTGTTGACGGCGCTGCCGCGGATGACGCAGACGACGCGATCGCCGTCGGCGAGCGCGGCGCGCAGCGGCTTGAGTACGACGAGGCCGCCGCCCTCGCCGCGTACGGTCCCGCGGGCGTCGGCGTCGAGGAGGCGGACGTGGCCGTCGGGGGACAGCGCGCCGAGGCGGCCGAGCGCGGCGGCCGACTCCGGCAGCAGGTTGAGGTTGACGCCGCCGACCAGGGCGAGCGTTGACTCGCCGCTGCGCAGGCTGGCGCAGGCGGTGTGCACGGCGACCAGGGAGGACGACTGGGCGCTGTCCAGCGTCATACTGGGGCCGCGCAGACCGAGGGCGTACGAGACCCGGTTGGCGATGATGCCGCGGTGGGTGCCGGTGAGGCCGTAGGGTCCTGCGGTGTCCGGTCCGTGGCCGTGCAGGAGGCGGGACCAGTCGTCCCAGATCGCACCGATGAAGACCCCGGTGGCGGATCCCGCGAGACGGCCGGGGGTGATGCGGGCGTCCTCCAGCGCCTCCCAGGCGAGTTCCAGGACGAGGCGCTGCTGCGGGTCCATGGCGGCTGCCTCGGCGGGGCCGATGCCGAAGAAAGCGGCGTCGAAGCGGTCCACGTGGTCGAGGAACGCGCCGTACGCCAGGGCCGTCCCGTCGGTGGGCGCGCCGCCGGGCGCGTCCTGGGCCGCCTCCCAGCGGTCGGCGGGGGTCGGGCCGACGACCTCCACGCCGTCGCGCAGCAGTCGCCAGAACGTGTCCGGGTCGGCCGCCCGCGGGAGGCGGCAGGACATGCCGATGACCGCGATGGGTTCGTCGCACGTGGCCGCGGTCCTGGTGGTGTCGCTCATGCCTGCCTTCGTCCCTCGTCCCTGGTGCTTCTTCTGTTTCCGGGTCCTCGCGGTGTGCTTCGCGCGTCGGGCGGTGTTCAGCCCGCGAGGGCGCGCACGGCCTCGTTCCAGGCCGTTTCGCCGCCGGCGGCCGCCATGAGCAGCCAGGGGTTCCAGTAGTCCCGGAAGTGGGTGATCAGCCCGTTCTCGAAGCGGACGACGGAGATGTAGTCCTGCCGGTATCGGCCGCCGGTGGCGCGTACGGTGCAGTCGCCGGTGAATTCCGCGACGACCAGGCCGTCCGGGGTGGCGGTGTGGAAGACCGGCTCACCGAACTCGACGCCGAGTTGCTGCGGCATGATGCCGATCTGGGCGCGCAGGGCCTCCGTGCCCCGGATGACGGTGGGGAAGCCGGGCGGGGCGTAGACGAATTCGAAGACGGCGTCGGGGGCGAACAGCGCGACCCACTTCTCCACGTCGCCTTCTTCCAGCAGTTTGAGGCTGGTGGTGAAGATGTCCTTGAGGGTGTCGGGGCCGGGATTATCGACGGTGTCGGTCATGGGGTTCCTCCTGTGGGTGTGACGACGGAGCGGAAGGCGCGGTCGAGCGCCGCGTCGGGCAGCAGTCTGCGGAGCAGGCGGCCCAGGGCGGCGTCGCGGCCGACGGCGTAGCGGCTGCGCGGGCGCCTGGAGGCCAGGGCCCGCAGCACGGTGCCGGCGAAGTCCTCGGGGGTGGTGCGGCTGGTGAGCGCGCTCTGCTCGTTGGTGTGCAGGAAGCGCACGAACGTGGCCCGGTACAGTTCCTGCAACGGTTCGGGGGCAGCGTCGATGACGCGGGTGCCTGTGCCGGACACCTTGTCCCAGATGGGGGTGGGGATGGAGCCGGGCTGGACGATGCTGACCCGCACGCCGCTGGGGGCGAGTTCACGGCGCAGTGCGTCGCTGAACGCCTCCTTGGCCCACATGGCCGCGGCGTAGGCGCCGAGGTACGGGATCGCGACGTTGCCGAGGCCGGAGGTGACGTTGACGACCCGGCCGCCCGCGGTGCGCAGCAGCGGCAGGAGGGCCTGCGTGGTGGCGATCTGCCCGACGACGCTGGTCTCCAGTTGCCGGCGCAGGTCGTCCAGGGGCAGGCACTCCAGCGGGGCGCAGACGCAGATGCCGGCGTTGTTGACCAGCCCCCACAGGCCGGTGTCGCCGACGCGGTCCCGTACGGCGTCCCGGGCGGCGGCGATCGACGCCGGGTCGGTGACGTCGAGCCCGAGTTGCTCGATGCCGGGGGGCAGGGTTTCGCCGGTCGGTGTGCGCACCCCGGCGAAGACCTTGAAGCCCGCCGCGGCCAGGTGCCGCGCGCATGCTCTGCCCAGTCCGGAGGAGGTGCCGGTGACCACGACGGCGCGTCCGTGCGGGGCGAGGAAGCGCGGGGGCACGGTGCGTACCGGTGCCGGGCGCGTGGACGCGGCGCGCCGGGGTGTGTGTCCTGAGGACAAGGGGAGCTCCCGTCAGGCGAAGGAGGCAAGGACGGCCTCGCGGGTCGCGTCGGCCAGGCGCTCGGCGCGGTCTCGGGGTACGGCCTGGTTCACGTGTGTGAAGTTGAGGGCCATGCGGCCGTGACTGGTGTTGACGGTGGCCACGAAGTAGGCGTTCACCGAAAGGCCGGTGACGAACTCCGCGTCGCTGAGCTGCCACGGGCCGATCCGGTCGGGGAAGTCGAATCGGCCGAGGTTGGACAGGCACAGGGTGATGGGGCCCTTGTCCTCCATGAACCGCAGGAACCGGCCGCTCCTGGCGACGGACTTCGGCCCGGCGAAGCGCAGGGTGGCCGCGGCGCTGAGGTGCTCGCCCCGGCCGCGGCGGCGGGCGACGTCCTGGCTGATCGCACGTGCCATGGGCCACAGCGCCCGGCCGGGGTGGTGGGCGACGACCGAGGGGACGGTGGCCACGTACGTGCCGACCTCGTCCTCGGTGACGGGCGGGTCGAGGGCGTCGCGGAAGGTGATCGGGGAGCCGATGGTGACATGGCCCTCGCCGGTGTCCGCGTCGTCGGCGACCGCGGCCGCCATGGCGGCGGCCAGCAGGCCGTGCACGGTGGTCCGTTCGCGCTTGCATGCCTCGGCGAGGGCGGCGACGTCGGGCCCGTCGAGTTCGTGGTGGATCAGCCGGGTGGTGCGTTGCGGGAACGGCACGCGGCTGCTCGGCTCCAGGCGGCTCGGGCTCAGCCGCCTGGCCGCCGCCTGGTCGGCCAGCAGTTGGCCCGCGACCCGGGCGGCTCCCCTCAGCCCGCGGTGCGGCGCGGGCAGCATGCCCTCGGGTCCCGGCCGCGCGGGCGCGGTCCACGGTGCGGTGCCCCCGTCGTTGCCGCCGTACTCGAAGCGGGCCGCGAGCTGGAGCCACTGCCGCAGCAGGGTCAGTACCGTCGTCCCGTCCGCGATGCAGTGCGGGACGGTGACGACGAGGTCGTGCACGTCGGCGCCCCAGGAGATCGCGACGGCCCGGGCCAGCGGGCCCGACGCCCAGTCGACGGGCTCGATCAGCTCGTGCTCGTTCAGCTCGTACCGCCAGCGCGTTCCGCCCGAGGTGTCGCCGTCCTGGACGGTGACGGTGCGCAGGGGGATGGGGCGCCCGGTCAGCGGGGTGAAGCGGGGGGCGCTGCCGTCGCGTTCGGCGCGGATGGCGACCCGGAGCAGGGGGTGGCGGGCCTGGAGGGCGTCCAGGCCCTGGCCGAGGACTTCCTCGGGGAGCCTGCCGCGTACCCGTACATGCCCGATGACGTTGAGCGGGGAGATCTGGTCGCAGATCCAGTACCAGCGCTCCATCGCGGTGAGCGGACGGTCGACCGTGGTGGCCGCAGCCGGTGTCCGTGCGTGCGTCATGGGTGCACCTCCGCCGCCACAGCCGCGTGATAGTCGAGGAATTCGGTGTTCTGCCTGTCCAGGACGGACCGCGGTGCAAAGGTGAAGAACAGGCGGCGGCCGATCAGCCGGCCCAGCCGCTCGGTCTGCTCCAGGTCGCTCAGGGAGCGGGCGGCGCTGACGATCCGCTGGGCGCGGGGCCTGCGGGCGTGCTCGTAGGCGCGCAGTGCGGCGGGCAGGTCCGCTGCCCCGTCCAGGTGGCGGGCCAGGACGACGGCGTCCTCGATGGCGATGGCCGCGCCCTGGCCGAGGCTCGTCATCATCGGGTGGGCGGCGTCGCCGAGCAGGGTGACCGGGCCTTCGCCCCAGCGTTCCGCGCAGGGCCGGTCCCGGGCCGGGAAGGCGGTGATCTCCTCCTGCGGGGTGGCCCTGATGACGGCCTCGACCTCCGGTGCCCAGCCCGCGTAGGTCTCCTCGATCTCGGCCCGGGTGCCGTGCCAGTCCCTGGCCCGCTCGGGGGGCATGTTCTTGGTTCCCCACCAGTAGACCTGGCCCTTGCCGATGTTGGCGATGCCGAACCGGCGGCCCCGGCCCCAGTAGTGGGCGCCGTACTGCTCGGTGATGGCCGGGTGGGTGACGTGCGGGGTGGCGACCCAGGCGATGTATCCGGGCTCGTAGGGTGTCTCGGGGCCGAGCAGCGTCCGGCGGACCGCCGAGCCGAAGCCGTCGGCGCCGATGAGGATGTCCCCGTGGGCCTCGCTGCCGTCCGCGAAGAGCACCCGCACCCCGGCGCCGCCGCTGTCCTGCTCGCCGGGCCCGCCGTCGGGGGCGGCGATGTCGTAGCCGACGGCCTGGGCGTCGAGGGTGATCGGGACGTCTCCGGCGGCCGCCAGGAGCAGGCGTTGCAGTTCCGCGCGGTGCAGGCCGACGCTGGGGGCGCCCAGCCGGTCGCAGATCTCCTTGAACTCGAGTGTGCGGATCCGCTTTCCCCGTCTGGTGAGGAAGTGGAGTTGCTCCAGGACCGCGGCGTCGTTCTCGGCCAGCTTCAGGTCGATGCCGAGGGTGCGCAGGGCCAGTACCGCGTTCGACATCAGGGACAGCGCGCCGCCCGCCGGTCGGAGTTCGCGGGCCCTTTCGTACACCTCGGCGTCGATCCCCACCCTGCGGAGGGTGGCGGCCGCTGCGAGGCCTCCGATGCCGGCGCCGATGACGAGGGCGCGGACCCGAGCACGTGACGTCACTTCTCTTGCCTTCCTTCCGATACGGCACGGCCCACCGTGCGCACGTGCGGTTCGTCGAGCAGTCGCAGGTGGTCGGCCGGGACGGTGACCAGGTGCACCCGGCCGCTGGTGAGGGTGGACCAGCCGTTCAGCGGATCCTGGTGGAGGGTCCGGCCGGCGCCGTGCATGGGCTTCAGGGCGTCGGGCAGCGGTGCGGTGGCCTTGACGAGGGTGATGTCGATCGGCGACCGGTGGGGCCGGTAGTCGCGCAGTGCCGCCCAGTTGGCCCGGTAGACGCGGAACAGCCTGCGGACCGCCGCGCGAGCGGTGTGGGCGGTGAGGATGCCCTGCGCGGCGGCGCGGTCGGCGATGAAGTCCAGCCGGTGGGCGTCGCTGTCCAGGGTGTGAGGCAACGGCTCGATGGGCGCGTCGCCGCCGCGGTCGGCCCAGATCAGCTCCCAGAAGAACCATTCGAGCATGGCCCGGTCCGCCACCTCGGCCCGGTCCGCCGCTGCGGGCCGGTCTCCGACTCCGCGCCGGTCTCCCGTTCCGGACCCCGGGTCGGGTGCGATCGAGTCGAGGATCACCACCTGCTCGACCAGGTCGGGGTCCGAGGCGTGCAGTTGCCGGGCCATCTCGAAGGCGACGAAGCCCCCGAAGGACCAGCCGCCCAGCCGGTACGGCCCATCGGGCTGGACACGGCGGACGGCCTCCAGGTAACCGCGTGCCAGACCGTCCATGGTGGTCGACGGCACGGTGCCGGGTTCGGCGCCCGCGGCCTGGAGTGCGTAGACCGGCTGGTCGTCGGGCAGGTGCCGGGCCAGCCGGACGTAGCACAGCACGTTGCCGCCCAGTGGGTGGACGAGGAACAGCGGACGGCGCGTGCCGCCGGTCCGGATCGGCACCACCGCGTCGAAGGCGGCGACGGCGTCCTGCGAGCCCAGCCGTCCGGCGAGCGCCGCCACCGTCGGGGCCGTGGCGAACGCCGCCAGCGGCACCCGGACGCCGAACCGCTTCTCGACGGCCACCATCAGCCGCATCGCGGTCAGGGACGTTCCGCCGAGCGCGAAGAAGTCCTCGTCCACACCGACGTCGGGGACACCGAGGAGGTCGCCGAGGATGTCCGCCACGGCCCGCTCCCGGGCATCCCTGGGGCCGGTGCGGGCACGGGCGGGGGCGGCTTCGAGGGGACGGGCGCGCAGGGCCGCGTCGTCCCGCTTGCCGCTGGGGGTGAGCGGCAGGGCGGGCAGCCAGGACAGGTGCGAGGGCACCATGTGCTCGGGCAGGGTGGCCCGCAGCCGGCCGCGCAGTTCGGCGAGGTCGACCGTGTCCGGGCTGCCGACCAGGAAGGCCGCCAGGTAGGAGTCGCCGCCGTCACGGCGCCGGGCGACCACGGCGGCCTCCTCGACGCCCGGCTGGTCCAGGGCCATGAGGGCCAGTTCGACCTCGGCGGGCTCGACGCGGAAGCCGCGCACCTTCACCTGGTCGTCGGCTCGGCCCCGCCACACCACGTCGCCGCCCGGCAGCACCCGGCCGAGGTCGCCGGTGCGGTAGAGCCGCTCCCCCCAGGGCGCGGTGACGAAGCGCTCGGCCGTCAGGTCGGGGCGGTCCCGGTAGCCGCGTGCCAGGCAGGCCCCGCCGAGCACGATCTCGCCGAGCACGCCGGGCGGGACCGGCCGCAGCCGCTCGTCCACGACGTGCAGCGCGGCTCCGTCGATCGGCCGGCCGATCGGGGGCAGTGCGGGGAAGCCCGCCGGGTCGCCGGTCATCGCGTGGGTGCTGACCACGTTGGTCTCCGTCGGGCCGTACTGGTTCTCCAGGACGGTGCCGGACAGGGCCGCGCAGAAGCGCCGGATCTCCTCCGTCACACGCAGTTGCTCGCCCGAGGAGATCAGCACCGACAGGTTCCGGGGGCGCGGGCCCAGCGTGCCGCTGGCGTCGGCGAGCTGCTGGAGCGCGACGTACGGGAAGAACGCACGCCGTACCCGCTGCTCGTCCAGCAGGCGCAACAGCGCCGCCGGGTCACGCCGGTCCTCCTCGGTGACCAGGACGAGGGCACCGCCGCCCGCGAGGGTGGAGAAGATCTCCTGGAAGGACACGTCGAAGCTGAGCGGCGCGAACTGCAGGGTGCGCTCCCCCGCCGCCGCGGTGGGCGCGGTGAGCTGCCAGCGCACGTAGTTGGCCCACAGCCGGTGCGGGAGTTCGACGCCCTTGGGCTCGCCGGACGAGCCCGAGGTGAACAGCACCAGGCCGAGGTCGTCCAGGCCCACGGCGGGGCGGCTGCGGGGTGCCGGCTCGTCGTCCGGGGCGAGCGATTCGACGGTCAGCAGCAGCGCGGGGTCGACTGCGAGCCCGGCGTGCCGGGCGTGCGCGACGACCCGGTGGGGGCGGGCCCGCTCCACCATGCGCGCGAGCCGCTGCGCCGGGTAGGACACGTCCAGCGGGAGGCAGGCCGCCCCGGCGCGCAGCACGCCCAGGACCACGGCGACCATCTCCGGGGACCGGTCCATGGCGATGCCCACCGGGGCCCCGGCCGGGACGGCGAGCCGGGCCAGTTCGCCCGCGACGCGGTCGGCCGCGCGGTCCAGTTCCGCGTACGTCCAGGTGATGGCGCCGAAGACGACGGCCGGCTCGTCGGGCCGGTGCCGGATCTGCTCGTCGATCAGGGTGAGCACGCCGGGCGGGTCCGGGAGCGGCTCGGGGGCGGTGGCGGGTTCCGTGAGGAAGGAGAAGTCCACGGTCTCGTCGGGGTGGGCGGCGATACGGGCCAGGATCCGGTGGAAGACGCTGACGAGCTGGTCGGCCTGGGCCGGGCTGAAGGAGCGTCCGTCGCAGTCGAACCTGAGCCGCAGTGTGCGGCCGTCCCTCGGGTCGACGATGGCGTTGACCAGCAGCGCGAGGCTGGTCTCCTCGTAGGCGGTCAGGTCGAGCAGAGTCAGCTCGGGACGCCCGGTGACAGCCTGGAGGGTGTGCGGGTGGATGTGGTTGAAGGCCGTCTCGGTGACGGGGCCGCCGCCGAGGTCGCCGCGGATCGCGCTGAGCGGGTAGGCCGTGTGCGGGAAGGACTCCTTCTCCTGGCCCACCACGTCGCGGACGGCGTCGAGCCAGCTCCCGTCGGTCTTCGTCAGCCGGAACGGCACGGTGTTCAGGAACAGCCCTGCCATGGCGTCGGCGCCCGCCATGCCGGGGCGGCCGTGGGTCACCAGGCCGGTGGTGACGTCCGTGGCACCGGCGAGCAGCCGCAGGGTCAGGCAGTGCGCGGTGAACAGCAGCAGGCGCAGGGGTACGGCGTGGCGGCGGGCGACCTCGTCGAGGGCGCGGGACAGAGCGTCGGGCAGTTCGGCGTGGCGGACGGTCAGCCGGGGTTCGCGGGGCGGCTCGTGGGGGTTGTAGGGGTCGGGCCGTACCGGTTCCGCGCCGGCCAGCAGGCGGCACCAGTAGGCGCGGTCCTCCGCGGACCCGAGGCTGCGCCGCTCGGCCCGTACGTAGGCCGCGAAGGACGGGCGGGGCGTGTCGTCCACCGGGTCGATGTCCGCCCCGAGGCCGTGCAGGTAGTCCTGCATCAGCTCGCGCACCAGCACCGCCACGCTCCAGCCGTCGAGGATGGCGTGGTGGAAGCCGAGGACGAGGTCGAGGCGGCCCTTGCGCACGTGGGCGCGGAACTCGTACAGCGGTGGCCGTGCGAGGTCGTAGCGGTGGGTGCGGCGTTCTGTGACGCAGGCGTCGATGGCCGCCCGGGCCTCGGTGTCGTCGTCCGCGACGTGGACGATCCGCAGGCCGCCGGTGGCCCGCGGCCACACCGTCTGGAGGGGCTCGGAGCAGCCGGTGAGGTCGAAGGCGGAGCGCAGCGCGGCGTGGCGGCGGACGAGCCTGTCGAAGGCGGTGCGGAAGGCGTGCTCGTTCCAGGCCACCGCGAAGGCGTAGTGCAGGACGTCGTGGTAGAGCGCCGAGTCCTCCTGCTCTCGGCTGTGGTGGAGCATGCCGAGCTGGAGGCGGGTGACCGGGTGGGCGTCGGCCAGGCCGCCGAGGCGGGCCCGATCGGCGCCGGAGACGAGGGCGAACGGTTTCGGCGGCTGCTCGGCGGGGGCGAGGGTGGCGTGCGGCGCCTGGGTGGCCACGGTGGTGTGCCTGACCATGTCCGCGAGTGCCAGCACGGCGCCGCGCCGCTCGGCCGCGGCACGGGCCCTGAGCAGGAGCAGGGAGTCGCCGCCGAGCGCGAACCACTCGTCGTGGACACCGACGTGCCGGACGCCGAGCGCCTCGGCCCATGCCTCGGCCAGTGCCCGTTCGGCGGGGGTGCCGGGGGCGGCGTGGTCGGGGCCTCGGTCCTCGGGACCGGGGTCGGGCAGGGCCGCGCGGTCGGCCTTGCCGTTGGGGGTCAGCGGTATCCGGTCGATCCGCACGAACCGGGACGGGACCATGTACTCCGGCAGGGTGGCGGCGAGGTGGGAGCGCAGGGCGGTGTCGTCGAGGGGTTCCTCGGCGGTGTAGTGGGCGACGAGCCGTATGCCGCCGCCGGGGGCGGGGCGGTCCGTGACGACGGCGTCGCGCACCGCGGGCAGCCGGGTGAGCTGGTGCTCGATCTCGCCCGGTTCCACCCGGTTGCCGCGGACCTTGACCTGCCGGTCGATGCGCCCGAGGTATTCGAGGCTGCCGTCGGCCAGCCGGCGGGCCAGGTCGCCGCTGCGGTACATCCGGCCGCCGGGGGTGAACGGGTCGCGGGTGAACCGTTCGGCGGTCAGCACGGGCCGGCCGAGGTAGCCGCGGGCCAGGCCCACGCCGGCGATGCACAGTTCGCCCGCGGCCCCGGCGGGTTGCGGGTCGCCGAACCGGTCGAGGACGTACAGCCGCAGGTTGTCGATCGGCCGCCCGATGGGCACCCGGCCGGACGGGGCGCCGTACACGCAGTCGTGGTAGGACACGTCCACGGTGGCCTCGGTGGGACCGTACAGATTGGTCAGCGCGGGCCCGTGGCCGAGGAGGCGGTGGAAGTCCGCGACCTGGTCGGGCGGCAGCGCCTCGCCGCTGCAGAAGACCCGCCGCAGCGACGCTGCCCGGCTCCGGGCCCGCGGGTCGCCGTCCAGCAGGTCGAGGAAGGCCCGGAACATGGAGGGGACGAAGTGCACCACCGTTATGCCCTCGGCCTCGATGGCGCGCAGCACCTCCCGGGGGTCCTTCTCCGCGCCCGGCGGCAGCAGCGCCACGCGGGCCCCCGCGATGCCCCACCAGAAAAGCTCCCAGACGGACACGTCGAAGGAGACCGGTGTCTTGTGCAGGATGACGTCGTCCGCGCCGAGTGGGTAGCGGCGCTGCATCCAGGTGAGGCGGTTGACCACCGCGCGGTGGTCCACCATGACGCCCTTGGGAGTGCCGGTGGAGCCGGAGGTGTAGATGACGTAGGCCAGGTCGCCGGGGCCGCCCGGCGCCGCGGGCGGTGCCGCTTCGGCGGGTTCGCCGGGGAAGGGCTCGCCGGGGGCGGGTTCGTCAGCGGTGGGTTCGCCGTCCGCGCGTCGCACCGGTACGCCGTCGGGCACCTTCAGCGGCGGTGTGCCGGGGCCGGTCAGCACGGCGCGGACCCCGCTGTCCTCCAGGACGTGCGCGATCCGGTCGGCCGGGTGGCCGGTGTCGACGGGCACGTAGGCGGCGCCCGCCTTGAGCACCGCGAGCACGGCCACGAGGGTGTGTGCCGAACGGTCCAGGACGACGGCGACCCGGTCGCCGGGGGCCACCCCGTCGCCGCGCAGCGCCGTCGCCAGCCGCTCGGCGCGGGCGTCCAGTGCCGCGTAGCTCAACTCGGTGCGGGCGCCGGTGCCGGCCTCGGTGCCGGCGGGTGTACCGGTTGCTGCGCCGGTCAGTGCGGTGCGGTCCGGAGTGCGGGCCGCCTGGGCCGCGAAGAGGGCGTGCAGGGTCGTGTCGTCCGGGAAGGTGCGCTCCGTGGCGTTGACGGTCCGGACGACGGCCGCGTGCTCGTCGTCCTGGAGCAGGGGGACGGCAGCCACCGCCCGGCCGTCGTCCTCCAGGACGCCGAGCAGCAGTGTGCGCAGGTGGCGGGCGAGTGCCTCGGCGGGGAAGTCCCGGTCGAAGACGTCGGTGGCGTAGTCGAGGTCCACCACGGTCGAGCCGGTGCCGCCGTGCTCGTTGACGACGACGGCCAGGGCGTCCTGGTCGTGCACCCGGGTGATGCCCGACGACTCGACGCGCACACCGGGCAGCGGGCGGCCCGCGGGCCACTGCACGTACGACAGGGTGACGTCGAACGGCTGGCGGGCGTGGGCCGGCCGGTCGGCGAGCAGGTCGCCGAAGGCGAACCGCTCGTGCCGCTGGAGTTCCCGTGCGTCGCGCTGCACGGCACCGACCAGGTCCCGCAAGGTCATGTCCCCGGCCACCCGCAGCGGCAGGGGCAGGGTGTTGGCGAACTGGCCCACCGCACGCCGTTCGTCCTTGCCGCGGCGGTTGAACAGCGGGACGCCGAGGGTGACCGTGTCTGCCCCGTGGATCCTGGAGAGGTAGACGCCGAACGCGGCCGCGATGAACGCGAACGGTGTCCAGCCGCGGTCCCGGACCCGGTCGCCGAAGTCGTCGGGCAGCGCGAAGGAGTGGTGGCCGCCCTGCCGGGCGCCCGCCGGGACCCGGCGCGGGAACAGCGCCGGCTCCACCCCGTCCAGCAACCGGGCGAAGTGGGCACGGTCCTCGGCGTGCTCAGGTGAGGCGCGGTAGTCCCGCTCGTCCGCGGCGCACGCCGTGAAGCTCGGCGGCCCGACCGCGTCTCGACCCGCGTACGCGCGCCTGACCTGGTCGGAGAACAGGTGCAGACCCCAGGCGTCGGTGACCAGGTGGTGGGCGCCTGTGTAGACGTGTGCGGCGGTGGCGCTCTCCTTGAGCAGCGCCAGCCGGACCGGCGGCCCGGTGCGCACGTCGAAGGGCCGGGAGGCCTCTGCGGCCGTCCACGCCTCGCATGCCGCCCGTGGGTCAGTGGCGCGGGAGAAGTCCAGCACCTCGACCGCGGGTGGTTCGGCGTCCACCCACTGGACGGGGGTGCCGTCGCGTTCGGCGAACCTGAGCCGGAAGGCGTCGTTGGCCCGCGCCGCGCCGCGCAACGCTGCCAGCAGCCGTTCCTGGTCGAAAACGCCGGTATATCGCTGGCTCAGGTAAATCGTGAACTGCGGGCTGCCGGGAAACAGCTCGTGAGCCACCCAGATATCGCGCTGACAGGCGGTCAAAGGCATGGCTGATGCGGTCACGGATTTCCCTCGGTTCCCGGAGTAGGGCGGCCGTACGCTCCCGGCGCACTCTGCCGGGACACACGGTCACCGTCCAGTAATTCCGCAGGCTGGCAGTTCCAGTACCACGCACGTCAATTCCCGGTACGTGGCACCAGCACGGGCCATTCCGGGATGGCGTTTTCAGGTCGGTCTTTTTCACGTCAGCGGTAGCGGAGGAATCATGGTTGGGGAAGAATCCGTCCCGCGATCTCGGTGACACGCGGGGCGGTGGCACGCACGGCTGTGCCGCGCACCGCGATGTCACACGCATACGACGGGTGGAGCGGAGGCGAAGTGGAGGCGGGCATGACCAGGGAAGCCCCGCGGGTGGCGGGAGGCACGCTCCTCGGCACACTGCTGGACCTGCGCGACGACACCGTCGGCCTCTACCTGCGGGCCCACCGGGACCACGGGGACGTCGTGCGCTTCCCACTCGGCCCTCCGGGGTTGCGCGCCTACCTGTACGGCGTGTTCTCGGCGGACGGCGTGCAGCAGGTCCTCGGTACCGGGGCCGCCAATTTCCGCAAGGACAACCACATCTACGGCGAGATCCGGGCCTCCCTCGGCAACGGGCTGCTGACCAGCCAGGACGACGACTACGTCTTCCAGCGCAGGCTGGTGCAGCCGTTGTTCACCCGGCGCCGCGTGGACGGCTACGCCGCCGCCATCCACACGGAGGCCGCGGCGACGGCCGGCCGCTGGGCCGCGCGGCCCGATCCGGTCGTGGACCTCGCCGCGGAGATGGCCGAGTTCGCGCTGCGGGCGACCTCCCGCATCCTGTTCGGGGCGGACCTGGACGAGACTGTCGAGGTGGTCCGCCGGTGCTTCCCCGTGCTGGGCGAGCAGGTGCTGCGCCGCGGGGCCAATCCCTTCAGCCCGCCCCGGAGCTGGCCGACCGCCGTGAACAGGCGGGCCGCCGCGGCCCAGCGCGAGCTGTACGCCGTCTGCGACCGCCTCATCGCCGAGCGGCATGCCTGTGCGGCCTCCGCCGACGGCGACGACATGATGACGATGCTGATCAGGGCCCGGGACGAGGACGGCTCGCGGCTGGACTCCCAGGCGGTGCGCGACCAGATCCTCGTCTTCCTGCTGGCCGGGCACGAGTCGACCGCGACCGCGCTGGCGTTCGCCCTGCACCTGCTGGCCCTGCACCCCGAGGCGCAGCAGAAGGCACAGGCGGAGGTGGACGAGATCCTCGGTGGCCGCGAGCCGGGCGCCGAGGACCGCGACCGGCTGCCGTACCTCACGATGGTGCTGAAGGAGGCGATGCGGCTGTACCCGTCGGTGCCGATCACGGGTCGCAGGACGGTCGCCGAGACCGAGATCGGCGGCTTCCGGATCCCCGCGGGCGCCGATGTGACCGTCAGCCCCTACGTGACGCACCGCCACCCGGCCTACTGGACCGATCCCGAGGTCTTCGACCCCGCGCGGTTCGCGCCGGAGGCGGAGGCGGACCGGCCCCGCTACGCCTACTTCCCGTTCGGCCGCGGGCCCCGGGCCTGCATCGGCCAGCACTTCACGATGCTGGAGGCGTCGATCGCGCTGGCCTGCTTCCTCCAGCGGTTCGGCCTGACGGCCATCGACACGGACATCCCGATGGAAGTGGGGATCACCATGCGTCCCTGTGCGCCCATCCGCGTGCGTCTCGTCCCGCGTTGACGCCCGGCGGGCCCGCGCCCGCGGCGCCGTCTGCACACCGGCCCGTCCCGCTCCCGGCCGAATGGGCACAGGCCCGGCCGCGGCCGCGGCGCCGGAACGACGTCAGGCAGCGGATCCGGGCGGCACGCCTGCGCACGCGGTCGCGGACGCGTCCCCGGTGGTAGGTCGCGGATGCGTCCCCGGTGGTACCGCCGGACGTGGCGCCGGGCCACTCCCCCGAGTGATGTCCCGTTCGTCGGACCGCCGGGCGACCGCGCTCCCCGGCCCCTGCGAAGCCGTCGCACCGTGACGGCCGACATGCCCTGCCCTCGCCCGTCCGAGGCCGCCCCGCCCCGCCCCGCACCGGTTCGGTCAGCCGGGTTCCCGGTCGTCGGCACGGTGCGTGCCGAGGCCAGGCCCGGACCCGGTGCCGAGGCGGGCGGGCAGGCGGGCCAGGTCCTTTCGCCTTGTCAGGCGGGGCGGGGCAGGGGCACCTCGCGGCTCGCGGTGGTCGAGCCGCGTGACTCCTCGGGGACGTCGTCCTCGGGATAGATGGCCTCCACGGGGCAGACCGGTTCGCAGGCGCCGCAGTCGATGCACTCGGTGGGGTCGATGTGGAGCCGGTCGTGCGCCGCGAAGTCCGCATCGTCGGGGCCGGGGTGGATGGCGTCGACGGGGCACGCCTCCCAGCAGGCCGTGTCCTTGTTCCCGGCACAGGCTTCGGTGATCACATAGGTCATCGCAGTCGTCTCCTGCCCGGTTACGGGGCCGCCTCCACGGGCCGGGCCCCGAGGGTGATCCAGGCGCCGTCCACGGGATGGTGCGGCTGGCGTTCCTCGAACCGGTCGACCGCCTCGCACAGGAGCGGGTCGCCGCGCCACCGGTCGATCAGGGCCTTGACGGCGTCGTCGGCGCCGCGCCGTTCGAGCTGGTCGATGACGGTGGTGACCAGTTGGCCCGCGATCTGCTCCAGCAGGACCACGTTGCGGGCGAACTGCTCGTCCAGTTCGTCCTCGCCGAGTCCGGCCGCCATGCCGGTCTGCAGATCGGACATGAAGTCCAGCAGGTCGAGCGGGTCCACGAACACGTCGGCGGCCGGCTCGTTGCCGACGACGGAGTGCCACTCCCGCAGGAGCTGCTGGACGCGGGCGTGCAGGGCCCCCGCCCGTTGGAGGTTGGCGAAGATGCCGGGGCGCCGGGTGAGGCTGGGGAACGTGTCGTGGAAGAACAGCAGGCCGGGGCCTGACCAGTAGGTGAGGGTGTCCCAGACGACCTTGGCCACCATGATCTGGGCGTTCCCCATGAGGGGGTACTGGTTCTGGTAGACCACGAGGTAGGTCTCGCTGAGCACGAGATAGACCTCGTTGTGCACGGCGGCCAGTTCCCGGACGTCCTCGCCGCGGTGGTCCCGGGTGACGAGGTCGGTGATGAGGCCGTTGCCGACCGCCATCAGGTCGCCGCCCGAGGAGAAGAGCGGGTCGATCGAGACCCCCGCCTCACCGGTCAGGCACCACCGGTCCCCGGAGTACACCTGCCGGCATCCGTAGGCGTAGTTCTTCATCACCCGGAAGTCCTGGATGCCGTCCTGGTGGCGCCGCACCTCGGCGGCGCACTGCGGTTCGTGCCGGTCGAGCCAGTCCAGGGCGCGCTCGCGGGTGTTGAAGCCGTCGAAGGGGTGGGAGGCGTCCTCGGCGACGATCCCGACGCTCGTGGAGCCGGAGGAGAGCGGGATCAACCAGACCCAGTAGCCGGGGCCCATGAGGTGGTTGGTCGACAGCCGGCGGTCGCCGCCGGTGATCTTGGACCGCCACTGCTCGTCGTCGGACCACTGCTGGAGGTCGATCGGGTGGTCGATGCGCAACCACGCGGCGTTCGAGCGGTGGCCGACCGGTTCGGCCAGGCCCAGCTTGCGCTTGAGCAGGCTCGCCCGGCCGGTCGCGTCGACGATCCAGCGGGCCCTGAAAGTCTCGTCCCGGTCGCCTTCGAGGACGTGGACGACGTGGTCGCCGCCGTCGGTGCCGAGGTCCACGGCGCGGACCTTGCAAGGCTGGCGGAACGCGACGCCCTCGGCGGTGAGGAGGTCGCCGAGGGCGTTCTCCAGCCGTCCGCGGTCGAGCTGGTACGTGGCCAGGGGGGCTTCGTGGACCTGGCCGAACTCGACCCGGCGTGCGATGTCCTCGTTTCCCGCCTGGGTGAAGAACATCCGCAGGCCGAACTTGCGCAACTGCTCCCGTGCGAGGTGCTCCTCCAGACCGAGGACGTCGCGCAGGTAGTGGGCCTGCACCTCCTGGCTGGACTCGCCGACCTTGTGGGCCGCCTCGGGAACCGGATGCGGCTGCCGTTCGAGGACCGTGATGCGCAAGCCGGGTTCGGCGCGCTTGAGCTGGCGGGCGAGGGTCAGCCCGGTGATACCACCGCCCAGGATCGCCACGTCGAAGCGCTCGGAAGTCTCATCGCCCATGGCCGCCCTCACTGGTGTGCTGTTCCATGTCGTCCGTTCCGTCCGTTCGTGACGCACAGGGTTGCGCAGGCGGGGGCGGCTATCCAGAAAGCGGGGAGCCTGGTACTTCGCACGCCAGGTTGAGGCCGAGGGTCGGGGCCGAGGGTCGAGGCCGAAGGCTGGGCCGACCTGTCCCGGCCGTAAGCCGGCCGACCGGTCGGCGGCGGTCAGGTCAGGTCAGGTCAGCAGGCGCTGAGCCCGTGCAGCTCGGACCGCGGCGCGGTCGCCGGGCACCGGGTCTCGGCCGGGAGGGTGGACGGGAGGTGGATCACGAGCTTCAGGGGCTCGTGCACCGTCTGGTGCTTCAGGGTGATGCGGCTCAGGGTGACGGCGCCGTGCCGGGGGTGCCGGACCGTGCAGGGCCACAGACCCTGGCTGTCCACCGCGTGATCGTCCCACCAGCGGCGGAAGTGCGGGCTGGTCTCGGTGAGGTGGTGCACGAGCGCGGTGACCCGGCCCGTGTCGCGGCACTCCACCGCGTCGGCGCGCAGACCGGCCACCAGCCGCCTGGCCTGTTCCGGCCAGTCGACGAAGCGCTCCCGCGCGGTCGGCGACGTGAACATCCAGACCAGGAAGTTGGGCCGGGGCAGGCGGGGTTGCGCGAAGTCACCGAACCAGTCGATGGCCTCGGGGTTCCAGGCCATCAGGTCGCCGAGCTGGGTACACAGATAGGCAGGTAGCGGAGCGAAGGATTCCACGACCCGGGTCAGGTTCTCCACGGCGACGGACCGCTGGGCCGGCTGGGCATCCGGAGGTGGCACGTGCCGAGATAAACTGTGCAGGTAAAGGCGTTCGTGCTCGGACAGTCCCAGAATCCCGGCGAGGCTGTCCAGGACCTCGTGCGAAGGCGTGATGTCCCTCGCCTGTTCGAGATAGGTGTACCACGTGGGGCTGACCCCGGCCAGGACCGCGACCTCTTCTCGGCGCAGTCCAGGAGTGCGCCTGCGCGGTCCCTTCGGCAGGCCTACGGCCTCGGGCGTCACCGACTCCCGCCGGGTACGCAGAAAATGCGCGCGTTCACGTCGTCGGAATTCCGAATCGGACATTTTCCTCCCCTGTGGTGATCACTAGTGCATTCACTCGGGTGATCACTAGGGGTTGGAAACTAGCCCGGCCGTTGTGGCACGCGCAAGGGGGAAGGGCAAGGGGTGTGTCGGACTGCGCCGGGACGCGCCGGTGCGCGACGAGGTGCGGTGGAGATCGGATACGGCGCGGTAACCGCCGTATTCCCAGCGTGCTCCCTGACGAACTCACCGGCCGGTTCATATGTCCGACGCAAAGGATTAACGTGCCCGACCACCACACCGGCCAGTCGGCGGCCCCACCCTCCGGGGCCCGGCAGCACCCGCCGTCCGAATTCCCTGCCGGGGCGGGACACCTGTGGACCCCGACCGACCACCGCCGCATACGCGCCAATAACCGCGACCCGAGCAGACGCGCGTTCACCGGCCTCACCGGAAGCGTCGACAGCAACGCCCGCGCACCGCGCCTCCGGTCGGCCCCTCGGGGGGAGACCGCACAACGCCCCTGGGCAGGCCGGTCGCGGGTGACTCCCCCAACGCACGGCCGAAAGGGACAGAAGTAGAGAGGTACTGCTGCGCCATGGGCCAATTTGAGCCAAATAGCCGTCTCGGCCTCTTCAGCATCGTGTACCGCTCCGGCTTCCGGTGACCGCACACGGGTGACGTCCCTCCCCTGAGCGGGACCGGGACAGGCGCATGTCTCACGCGCCCCGCCCGGCAGCCGTGGCGCACGCTCCACGCCGAGCGCCACTCACAGGTCGGCAGCGAGCGGACCGGAACACGAGGACGAGGACGAGGACCGTACGGGGCGACGCGCACGAACACGAGCACGCGAACGAACAAGAGCACGAGCAAGGGCTACAGTCTGGTGTACCGGTGAGGTGCGGGGGGCGGTACGGCCTGTGTCCTCGCAGGCGGTGGACCGCTGCCCACTCGCGTCCGTACCACGGAAGGCGAGTCGCATGTGGAAGAGGTTCCCCCACCGTCCTCACCTGCGCAATGGCGCGCACGCGAGTAGGGCCGGCCGACATGCCGTGCCGGGTGCCCACGAGGCCGGGGGCCCGCGGAGGGTGCCCCGCGCTCCCACCGGCGCCGGGTGCCGGGTGCCGGGTGCCTCACGGGAGATACCAGCATGACCGTGTGCGTTGGAGTCGCATGATGAACGAGTTGGGCTTTTTTCTGGGTGTCTGCTTCCTGCTGGCCATGGTTCCCGGGCCGGGGGCGATGGTGATCATCAGGCAGGCGAGCCAGGACACGCGCAGGTCCGCCTTCACGACACTGCTGGGGAACGAGACGGCCCTGCTGGTCTGGGGAATCGCCGCGGCGTGCGGGCTGACCGCCCTGGTGGCGGCGTCCCAGGTGGCCTACGACGCGATCCGCTTCACCGGAGCCGCCATCCTGCTCTTCCTCGGCGTCCAGGCGCTGGTGAACCGCAGGGGCGCCCGGCCTCCCGCGCAGGGTCCGGGCGACGGTCCACGCTCGGGCAGTGCCTGGCAGTCCTACTCCGCGGGCCTGTTCACCAATCTCATGAACCCGAAGGCCGGCGTCTTCGCCATGTCGTTCCTCCCGCAGTTCGCTCCCACCGGACTTCCGCGCTTCTGGGGGTTCGCGCTCCTCGCGGGGTGCTGGGCCCTGATGGACGCGCTGTGGTTCACGGGTGTCATCTGGGGGATCGGGAAGACCAGGGGACTCCTGTCCGCGCCCCGCGTCTGGCGCCGCATCAGCCAGGTCTCCGGCCTTGCCATGATCGGCCTCGGCATCCGCGCGGCGGTGGACGGATAGCGGGCCGGAACATCCCACGCGCCTTGGGATGGGCAAACGACGACGAGCACGCGTGACATGGTGGGCAGTTCGACGCTGTCGCCCACCACGCTCCGTGACGGCGAGATGGGGTGGGACGTGCACGGACCGTGCTCATACGATGCGCAGGGACCGCGTCGTTCACCTGCGGGGGACGCGTGGGGAGAGCTGGCCCGTGTCGCGCCGGAGGTCCGGGACCGGCTCGTCGTTCGGTTCGGCTCCGAGGTGCTCGGCTGGTGTGACGCGTTGCCGATGCTCGTCCATGAACTCGCCGCTCGTTGGAATCTTGATCTTGTCGCGGCGGGTGGCGGGGGCACCTCGCGGGTGTTCCGCTGCTTGCGGCGTGACACCGGTGCCTCGGTGTGGCTGAAGCTCACGCCGGAGCCCTTGATCGCCCGCGAGGAGGCCGAAGCCCTTCGGGCCTGGGCGGATGCGCCGTCGGTCGTCACTCTGCTGGCAGCGGACCTCGCCGCCGGGGCCCTGCTGCTCGAGAACGTGGAACCGGGAGTGCCGGTGCGGCAGCTCATCTGGCATCTGCCCGAGGTAGCGGCCCTGCTGCGGGATCTGCGGGTCTCGCCTCCCGTGCCGGGGGAGCACTCGGTACTGCGGCCTCTCTCGCACCGGATCGGCTTCCTGTTCGACTTGGCTGCACGCAGGCTTGCGGCGGCCCGCACGAGCCCGGTCGCCCCGACGGTGCTCGGTCAGGCCCGAGCGGCGGCCCTGGAACTTGCCGCCGGCGGGCCGGTGGGACTCGTGCACGGTGATCTGCATCCGGCCAACGTGCTGTCTGGTCCTGGCGCCCGCATGGTGGCGATCGATCCGAGGCCGACGTGGGGCGACCCGGACTTCGACGCCGTGGACTGGGTGCTTGGCGGAGTTGCAGATCCAGCCATGCTGGAGCGGAGGATCGAGGAGCTGGCGGCGCTGGTTCCCGACCTGTCTCCGCAACGTGTGCTGGATTGGTGCCGGGCCCTGACCGTCCTCCTTGCAGTGCCCAGAATGTGTGCGGGGCGTGACGACGCGGAGACCCGGTTCCTCATGGCCCTGGCCGGCGGCTGATCCGCCCGGCGCCCGCGACCCGGTCCGCTCGGCCGTTGCCGCTCGGCCTGTCGGTTGCTGCGCGCGCCCGGAGCGCGGTTCTTCCCGTCCGTGCGGGCGTCGGGTGCTGTAGCCGAAGGTGTCGGGTGCCGGCCCGGAAGGTGTCCGAGGCCAGGACGTCGCCGAGAGGCCACCGAACGCGACGTGCGATGGGGCCGTGGCGGTGGGTGACCGCGGTTGGTACAGGCCGGCTCCGGGTGGGACGGGCGTGCGGCTCACACCGTCGCGGTGAGGAAGTGCGTCCGGATCCGGGTGGCGCGGCCGGTCACGGACACTTGGAAGTGGTCGACGGCCGTCACCCCCTTGAGCGAACCCGTGTCGTCCTGGCGTCCTGGCGCGCCGGTGGGGCGCGGGTACGGCCTGGGGTTCGCGTGGGGACTCCGGTGATGCGCCGGGCCTTCCCTGTGGCACGGCTCGCCGCGAGCGGCCCCGCGCTCCGGCCGTTCGGGGCCGGCGGCGTCCGGGACACCAGGCTCGCCGTCTGCGATGCGCTCACCCGCAAGCGGCTTCCCCTTCCCCACCCGCCACCCGTACACCCTCGACGGCGCAACGGACTGGTGCACCAGGACAGCCCACCCCGGCGCCGGTGCACCCGGCGCACCGGCTCCGTGAGGCCGTGTCCACGAGCGCTCCCGGCGGGTGGGGGCAGGCGCCCGCCGAGTGCGAGCGCCGCCCCGCCCGGCTCAGCGCCAGCCGAGTGCGGGCGCGACGTGGGTGAGGATGCTCTCCAGCACGTGGCTGCCGTAGTCGACGCCCAACTGGTTGGGCACGGTCAGCAGCAGCGTGTCGGCCTCCGCGATCGCCTCGTCCTCGGCGAGCTGCTTCACCAGGACGTCGGGCTCGCCCGCGTAGGTGCGGCCGAAGATCGCGCGCGTACTCGCATCGATGTAGCCGACGTGATCGGCGCTGTCGCCCTCGCGGCCGAAGTACGCGCGGTCCTGGTCGTCGACGAGCGCGAAGACGCTGCGCGACACGGAGACGCGCGGCTCACGTGGCCAGCCCGCCTCGGCCCACGCCTCGCGGAACGCACGGATCTGTGCGGCCTGCTGTACGTGGAAGGGGGCGCCTCCCTCGTCGTCCTTGAGGGTCGAGCTCATCAGGTTCATACCGAGCTTGGCCGCCCAGGTCGCGGTGGCGTTGGAACCGGCGCCCCACCAGATGCGCTCCCCCAGCCCCGGCGAGTGCGGTTCGATGCGCAGCAGCCCGGGCGGGTTGGCGAACATCGGCTGCGGGTTGGGCTGGGCGAAGCCCTTGCCCTGCAGCACGGTGAGCAGCACCTCGGTGTGCTTGCGGGCCATGTCGGCGTCGGTGTCGCCTTCGTTGGGCGCGTAGCCGAAGTAGCGCCAGCCGTCGATGACCTGCTCCGGGGAGCCGCGGCTGACACCGAGCTGGAGCCTGCCGCCGGAGATGAGGTCCGCGGCCCCGGCGTCCTCGGCCATGTGGAGGGGGTTCTCGTAGCGCATGTCGATCACGCCGGTGCCTATCTCGATCCGCGACGTCCTGGCGCCAATCGCGGCCAGCAGGGCGAACGGCGACGCCAACTGCCGGGCGAAGTGGTGGACGCGGAAGTACGCGCCGTCGGCCCCGAGCTCCTCGGCCGCCACCGCCAGATCGATTGCCTGGAGCAACGAGTCCGCCGCCGACCTCGTCCGGGAGTGTCTGGTGTCCGACCAGTGCCCGAATGACAGAAAACCGATGCGCTTCATACATGGCACAACACCGCGGCTAACTAATTGATTCCTCAACCAACCAGGGTGGCGCAACCACGGACCACCCCGTGGTCGGCGTCCGACGACGGCCGTCCGCACCCGCACCCGCCGGTGGCGGCCGGCCGCGGCCCCTGCGGTGCCGGCGACGCGGGCGGCGGGGCCGGCGCGAGTACCAGCAGGCGCAACGACCAGCCCGGCAAAGGCTTCGGTGACCGCTTTCCCCGATGTCCTCTTCCTTTTCCTGTGCTGGTTCGGCAGCACCGAATGCACTCCCTGCCACCGCTTGGACGCGGCAATGTGTGAGGGCCGCCGGCGCTCAGAGGCGGCAGAATCCGTGTGCGGGTGGGAGTATCCGGTTGCTCCGCATTCCGTTCGGTGGCGGCCGTACCGCCGTCGTCACCAGAAGTGAGCGGCCGGGCCGCGTCGCGTGACACGACATCCATCGGCCCACGGCGGCGAGCCGGTCACGGCGGCGAGCGGACGGGATCGGCGGGGCCCGCACCTCCGCGGTGCTCGGTCACCGGGTATTCACCCCGCGGTGACCGTGGCGATCACCGGACCCCCGCGCCGCCGGGTACCCGCACGACCAGTTTGGTGCCGCGGACATCGCCCTTGGGCCCTCCGTAGTGGACCGCAGGACCGGATCGCGGCACCAGGCACCGGGCACCGACCTCAACCCCGACGACGCGGTTCACGGCGCAGCCGTCCTGGCCGACCCGACCTGCTGCCGTCGCGCCGCCGTGCGGAGAACCGGGTGAGGCGTCCGGCGACCGCGCACGCCCACCGGCCGATGTCCGCCGGCGCCGCCCCCCCCGTTATCTTTTCCGCGGTCCTGCAAGAGGGCTGCTGGCCTCCGGGCCCGGCATGACTGTTGCCCCCTGTCGA
>NZ_BNCD01000042.1 GCF_014656295.1 Streptomyces sulfonofaciens | reverse complement strand
TTCGACACACGCATCACCTCGGACATCAAGTACCAGCGCTCCGCCACCGCCCTGGGCATGGGAGGCCGCTGACCGCAGCGCCGTCTCCCGTCCAAGTGCGCGGTGCCGCGGCCGCGGACGGGCACGCCGGAGCGGGCACGGCAGACTGCCGGGTGCACCGCGGGGGCGCCGGCCGGGCCCCGGCCCGCCCCGGCCGAGGCGCCCTTACCCCCGGTGGTCCAACTGCCCGCGGTCCAGCGCGCCTTCGCCTGCGGCCGGGCGGGCCCTGCACGCCGTACCCGACGTTGTGCAAACAGGTGCAGGAAGTCCTCGCCGAACTGGTACAACTGGCGGCGGGCACCGGTGCTCCGGTGCCCGCCGCCGCCCGCGGCGGGTGTGATCAAGACCGTGTTCGGGACGACCGCCCGGACCGACGGGCTCCGTGCGAAGCCCTGCAACCGCGGCATCCAGGCCATCGAGGGGAAGGACGGAAGATGGCGCGTCGTCCACGTGAACCTCTGGGACCGCCCTCCGCCCGGGTCGCGGACGGCCGGACACGCCTGCGGTTCGTTCCCGCCTGCCGGCTCACCATCACCGTCGCCAGCGGCAGCACCTGGAACCACAGGCCGCTGTACGGGGAGATAGTCCGCAGGGCGAAGGCGTACGGGCTGGGCAGCGCCACCGTCTTCCGCGCGGTGGAGGGCTTCGGCCCGGACGGCGTCATCGCCACCACGCGCATCCTCAGCCTGGCCGACCACCTTCCGCTGCAGATCGTCGCACTCGACGAGGAGGAGCGGATCCGGGGCTTCCTCGGGGAGGTGGAGCCGTTCATGGACGCCGTCGAGTCACTGGTGATCGACCACGTCCAACGCGTCGTACGACGGTGACGGTGCCGGCCCCTACGGCGGCCGGCACCGCGACCGTCCGGCGGTGTCCGCCGGGGATCAGCGCCCGTTCAGGGCAGCGCGCAGTTCCTCCTCGACGCGCTCGACCGACGGCTGGGGGTCGCCGAGCGCGCGGTACAGGACCCCGAGCGTCCGCTCGTAGTAGTGGTGGTCGAGCGGGGTGCCGTCCTCCATCATGGAGTATGCGATCTTGTACATGATCGGCATGTACTGACGTGCCTGCCGTGTGCGCTCGGTGGTGGCGGGCCACCGCTCGCAGATCAGGCGCCAGTTGTCCTCGAAGCTCTTGAGCGCGGGGATGTCGTTGGACGTCGGCGTCGTCAGGCTCTTGACGTCGGGGATGCGGTGCAGGGCGATGCCGACCTCGGGCTGGTGGACCGCGCGGTAGCCGTGCCCCTGCACCAGCTTCAGGAAGAACTCCCAGTCCTCCACGACCGGAATCGACGTGTCGAAGTAGGCTCCGACGGCACGCGGCGAGCGCACCACCACCGCCGACGGCGCGATGTGGTTGGTCACCTCGAGCAGGCCGCGGTCGTAGGGGTAGTCCAGGCGGACGAACACCTCGGCCTCGTCGATCGTCGTACCGGTGACCCGGGTGCGGGCGATGTTGATGTTGACGTAGACGAAGTCGGCCCCGTTCTGCAGCAGGGGCAGGGTGCCGGTGAGGTGCTGGGGGCTGAACACGTCGTCATCGTCCAGGAAGGCCACGTACTCGCCCTCCGCGACCTCGATGCCGGCGTTGCGGGCCGCCGACGGGCCGCCCTGGGACGTCTGGTTGATGAGGCGCACGTTCAGGGTCCGGCCGGCGGCCTCGACCACGTCGTCGACCGGTGAGCCGTTGTCGTTGACGACGATGACCTCCAGGTCCCCGTCGAAGTCCAGGGTCTGGACGCTCTGCAGCGCGACGGCCAGTCTGTCCGGTCGGTTGTGGGTGGGGATGATGACGCTTACCAGCACGGCTTGATCCTTTCAGGGCTTCGGAACAGTCACAGGAAGGCTCCGAGGGCGGTTTGCATGCGGGGGTCGGTGCACCCGTGGGCGCAGTGCTCCCGGGCCGGCCCGGGAGCTGCCAGGTATGGCTGCCCGTCGGCGGCAGGATCGACCCCGACGGGCTGGACGGCCTCGGCGGACTCCTTGGGCCCCGAACGGGCATAACTCGGTGCTGCCCGAGGCGGATCCGTTCCGGAGTGCGTCCACCGACGACACGGCCCGGACGGCGGTGCCCGTCGGACGGAGGCGCGGCGTGCGCCCGGTGACACGGCGGGGGCCCGGGACACGGGACGCGAGCGCCCCGCGAGGTGTCCGTGCACGGGGAACGTGGCCGGCCACGGATCGGCGAGCGGTTCGCGAAGTGCTTGCCAAGGCTGCCGCTCTCCATCGGCGTCCGGTGTCTGAAAGCCCAGAGTCTAGCAGTCCGAAACTCCCACCGGCTCGGCACAAGTGCCCTGACCTGGCAGACGTCGCCGTACGATCGGATGCGTCGTGACGGCCGTCGCGCCTTGCGGCACACCGTCCGCCGCGTTTCGCTCCCGCGTTGCCGTGCCGAGCGCGGGCACCGGGTGGGGGAGGGAGCCGTACCGGCCGTCCGGCAGGCCGGTGGGGCCTCGTTCGTGGTACTTCACCGTCGACACGGCCTGTCTGCCTTGATGTCGGGCCCCGACCCCGCAAGGCTGGCCTCTACCGCCTTACGGGCGCGCGTCCGGACACCTCTGGCACCGCGCGCCCACGCGGTCACAAACGGGACCGGGCACAAGGCGAGTTGGGGTACAGTGACGGACCCCGGGAAGGCGCGCCCGCCGCTCTCGTGACCTGGGCAGAGGCGACAGGCACCGGGGTCACGGCAGGCGGACGCCAGGTGGAGGCGGAGCAGCCAGGAAGGTCGGCAGGGAGAAGCGTGGCTCTCAAGGAGTCGGGTCGGGCTCTCCGCACCGGGGATGCCCGCATCCATCGGACGGGTCGGGCCGCGTCCGGAACAGGCCCCCTCCCCACCACCGCCGTGCCCCCCGCCCACGATCGGGCCCGCACCACCGCTCCCGTCGGCACCGGGCGCCAGGAAGCCGGCGTACGGCGCTCCGTGCTCGCGCATCCGGCCGCCCGGGCCGCCCGGCGCCAGGGCACCGCCGCCCCGTCGGGCCGCCCGTGGGACGCCCCCGGCCCGCTCGGGCACCTCCGCCGGCAGCTCACAGAGCCGGATACGCGCGGCATCGTGCCGCCGCCCGGGTGCGGATGGGAGTCCAGCGGAAGGGACTCGATAGGCCGCGGTGGCGCCCACGCCGGACACGTCGTCGCACGCCGCGACGGGCGACGGGCCGGTGCTCCGCGGCGGCCCCGGCGACGCCGGGCAGCAGATCGAGGAGCCACCGGCTGCCGGAGGACACCGCGCGGAGCCGATGCGGTGACAGCATGGAAGGGTTTGTTTGTCCGATGTCTTCTCTCACCCCCGACGTCTCAGGTGATTCCGGGTCCTGCGAGGCCCACGCGACAGCCGGCAGCACACCGGGCGTCGAACGGTACGGCCAGATCGGGCAGGTCCCGAAGTGGCCCGCCGAGGAACGGCACCACGTCTTCCTCACCCGCGGCTGGACCGCGGGCGTCGAAGGCGCCATCACGAAACGGCAGTCCTACCTCCTCGCCCGCACACCCGCGGGCGAGGTCGAGGCGACGGCCGCCGCCTACGACATCGGAGGCGACGCCCTTCCCTTCTTCCATCCGCGCCGGATAGTCGCCGACCTGCGCGACGAGTCGCTGCTGGAGCACCTGACGGCCGATGAGCGGGCTCCCGCGGCCGCGGTGGCCGAGCGCCTGGAGGCCGCACTCGTCACCTGCGCCCTGAGCACCTCCCCGTTCGGCTTCACCCACAACTTCTCCGCCACCGGCGGCAAGCCCGCGATCCTCCGCCTGGTGCGCGAACTCGGCGCCCTGCGCGAGGAGTGGGGCGCCGACTGCTCCGCGGTGCTGTACGTCGAGGAGCGCGACCGCGACCTGCGCGCGGCGCTCGACGAGGAGGGCTACACCGCCGTCCACATCGGGGCGAACTGCGTCCTGCCCATCGCCTGGGACTCCTTCGACGGATACCTGGCCACCCTCAGCCGCAGGCGCGGCGTCCTCAAGGAACGGCGCCACTTCACCGAGGCCGGATTCACCGTCGGTATCGAACCGGCCGAGGCCAACCTGGACGAGATCGCCCGCCTCCAGGCGCGCCTGCAGGAGAAGTACGGACGCCCGTACGACTTCGAGGGCGAACGCGCGGTCTTCGTCTCGGTACTGGAGAACCTGGGCGAGTACGCGCACCTGCTCGTCGGCCGCAAGGACGGTGAACTCCTCGCCTTCGCGCTGTTCCTGGAGAAGGACGGCATCATCCACGTGAAGATGGCGGCCCGGGACACGGAGCGCACAGCCCCGGAGTCCTTCGCCCACTTCAACCTGGGCTACTACGAGATGATCGAAGAGGCACTGCGCCGTGGCGCCCGCGAGATCAACTACGGTCCCGAGGGCTATGCGACCAAGCTGCGCCGCGGGTGCGTGGCGCAGAAGCTCTACTGGTACGTCAAGGGGCCCGAGGGGGTCCGGCAGGACCTGGCGGAGGCGGGCCGGCTCGTCTCGCTGATGCACGCCAGGCACCTGGCCGGCCTGGCCGACTGAGGCGGAGTCCGTGCACACGCCCCCCATGCAGATGAACTAGTCGGAGGTAGCAACCGATGCTCTGGTCCCAGTTGTACGCACCCACCCTCCGCGAGGACCCGGCCGACGCCGACGCCGCCAGCCACCGGTTGCTGCTGCGGGGCGCGTTCGCCCGCCAACTGATGGCGGGGCACTACTCCCTGCTGCCGCTGGGCATGCGCGTGCACCGGAAGATCTCGGGGATCCTGCGGGAGGAGATGGAGTCCATCGGCGGGCAGCAGTTCGTCCTGCCCGCCCTCCACCCGGCGGAGATCTGGCGCAGGACCGGCCGGTGGGAGGTCATGGGCGAGGAGATGTTCCGCCTCAGGGACCGCAAGGGCGCGGAACTCGGCCTCGGGATGACCCACGAGGAGATCTTCACCACGCTCTCCCAGGAACTGCGCTCCTACCGCTCGCTGCCGCAGATCTGGTACCAGTTCCAGACGAAGTTCCGCGACGAGGCACGGCCCCGCAGCGGACTGCTGCGGCTGCGTGAGTTCACCATGAAGGACTCGTACAGCTTCGACGTCGACGAAGCGGGTCTGGAACGCTCCTTCGGGCTGCACCACGACGCCTACCAGCGCTTCTTCGCCCGGATCGGCCTGCCCGTCATCCCGGTGCAGGCGTCGAGCGGCAGTATGGGCGGCAACAACTCCACCGAGTTCATGTCCGCCTCCTCCGCGGGTGAGGACCTGGTGGCGCGCTGCCCCTCCTGCGGGTACGCCGCCAACGCGGAGAAGGCCGTCGCCGCTCTCCCCGAGATCGAGGACCCCGCGGGCCCCGACGCGCCGGAACCCTTCGAGACACCCGGCGTGCACGGCATCGAGCAACTCGCCGAGACCTTCGACATCCCCGCCGAGCGTCTGATCAGGACTCTGGTGTACGTCGTCGACGGCGAACCCGTCCTGGTGCTGCTGCGCGGTGACCACGACCTGATGGAGCAGAAGCTCAGCGACGCACTCGGTGCGGTCAGCGTCCGGCGCGCGGACCCCGAGGAGACCACCCGCGCCCTCGGGAACAACGCGGGCAGCCTCGGCGCCGTCGGGGTGACGAAGGTCCGGGTCATCGCGGACGAGGCCCTGCTCGGCCGCTCCGGCCTGACGACCGGTGCCAACACGGAGGGCGTCCACCTGCGCGGCGTCGACGTCGGACGCGACATCAGCGTCGCGCAGTGGGCTCCGCTGCGCGCCGTCGCCGAGGGCGAGCCGTGCGCCGAGTGCGGCACGGCACTGGAGGTGCTCCGCACCGTCGAGGTGGGCCACATCTTCAAACTCGGCCGCAAGTACACGGAGACGATGGGCGTCCGGGTGCTCGGCCAGGACGGCGAACGCATCGCACCCGTCATGGGCAGCTACGGCATCGGCATCGAGCGGGCCATGGCATCGGTGGTCGAGGCGCACCACGACGACCGCGGCATCGTGTGGCCGGTCTCCGTCGCGCCGTTCGAAGTGGCCGTCGTCGTCCTCGGCCAGGGCGCCGACGTCACCCGGGCGGCCCAGGACCTGTACGCACGCCTGCGGGGCGAGGGCGTGGACGTCCTGCTCGACGACCGGGACGAGCGGCCCGGTGTGAAGTTCCGCGACGTGGAGCTGATCGGCCTGCCGTGCCGTGTCACGGTCGGGGCGCGCGGCCTGGCCGAGGGCCGTGTGGAGGTGACGGTGCGCTCCACCGGCGAGACCACCACCGTACCGGTCGACGAGGTGGTCGGCCACGTACGGTCCCTGCTCGCGGACCTCGCGGTGTGAGGACGCACGGCGCGCCGCCGGGCCGATTGCCCGCCGGCGCCCCGTGCGTCCTGCCCGGCCGGACCGCGCCGTTGCCGCCGTCCTCGGCCGCCAACGAGTGGGCCGAACCTGCTCTCGGTCTCGGACGAAGTGGGGCGTAGCCGCCCCTGGCCTCGGACGGGTGGTGGGGGCGGGTGCCCGTGCCCTCGGCGCCACGGCCGAGGACACCGCCGTCGGGTCGGCTCCTGCATCCCGGCGGTTGCCGCCAGGCGGCAGCACCGTCACTGACTGCTGCGTCCCGCCACGTACGGTGCGCACACGCCGAGTACGGGTTCCCGGTGCGGGCGCGGTGGCGGGTGTCCCCGAGTTGCCCGGGCGGCGGCCAGGGGCGAGCCTGCTGGGAGGACGCCGTTCGGCGGGGCGCGGAGCGCGGATCGCCGGGGCCACCACCCGGCGGACCGCGCGGGGACCGCACCGACGGCAGCCTGAGACCACGACGGACGACCGGAGCGCTCCACCGGACGTGGAACGCCGCCGGCGCCCGCGCAGGAGGCCCCCACGTGACATCCCTGACATCGCCCGCGAAGCAGGCATGGCCGCGCCTACGGGTGGCGGACTGGTCCGACACCCGCGACACGCTGCACATGTGGGCACAGATCATCGGCAAGATCAGGTTGGCGCATGCACCGCTGATCAACCACTGGTGGCAGGTCACGCTCTACGTGAGCCCTCGCGGCCTGACCACCTCGGCCGTTCCGTACCGCACCGGTGCCTTCGACATCGAATTCGACTTCGTCGACCACCAACTGCGCATCCGCAGCAGCGACGGAGGGATCCGCCAGGTGGGCCTTGCGCCCAAGACGGTGGCCCGGTTCCACGAGGAGACGATGCGGGCGCTGGACGAGTTGGGCATCGAGGCACCGATCCAGTCCCACCCGAATGAGGTGCAGACGGCGATCCCCTTCGCCGAGGACGACCGGCACGCCTCGTACGACCCCGCCGCCGCACACCTGTTCTGGCGCCAGCTCATGCAGGCCGACCGTGTCATGGGCCGGTTCCGCTCACGCTTCATGGGCAAGGTCAGTCCCGTCCACCTCTTCTGGGGCGCCATGGACCTGGCGTGCACGCGCTTCTCCGGCCGCACCGCGCCCCCTCACCCCGGTGGCGCGCCCAACTGCGGCGACTGGGTCATGGTCGAAGGCTACTCACGGGAGCTGAGCAGTTGCGGCTTCTGGCCGGGCGGGGGAGAGGAGGGGGCCTTCTACGCCTACGCCTATCCGGAGCCCGAGGGCTTCGCCGAGTACCCCGTCACGCCCGCCGAGGCCTTCTACAGCGAGGCCAACGGCCAGTTCCTGCTCCCATACGAGGCGGTGCGCACCGCCGACGACCCGGACGGCGCGCTCACCGGGTTCCTGCAGACCAGCTACGAAGCGGCCGCAGAGCGCGCCCACTGGGACCGGGCCACACTCGAAGACGACCCACGACGCTGGGACGACCGCCGGTAGCGCGACCGAGAGCGGTGTCCCGTCGGCCCAGCCCCGGGCGCGACCCCGGCGGCGGCGGTGCCGCCCGCGGGCCGCGATCCGGCGATCGGCGCCGTCCCGGTGTCGCGCGGTGACCCGGTTGCCGCACCCCTGCCGCTGGGTGACCCGCCGGCTGCCGGCCGCGACGGGCCGTGTGACACGGTGATGGTGCAGTTCGAAGGATCACCGAGAAGCAGAAGGAGAGGATCCCGTGTCGAACCCACCGCTGTCCCAGGCCGCGATCACCATGCTCGAGAAGGCCAACCCCGCCGTCATCGCCACGCTGCGGGCCGACGGCCAGCCGGTGTCCACGGCCACCTGGTACCTCTGGGAGGAGGGTCGGATCCTCGTCAACATGGACGAGGGCCGCAAGCGCCTGGAGCACATCCGAGGCGATGCCCGGGTGACGCTGACCGTGCTCGACGAGCAGGACTGGTACACCCACATCAGCATCATCGGGCACATCGCCGAGATCCGCGACGACTCGGACCTCGCCGACATCGACCGGCTTGCGCAGCACTACCTCGGCAAGCCGTACCCGCAGCGGGACCGCAAGCGGGTCAGCGCCTGGATCGAGGTCGACCGCTGGCACGGCTGGGGCGCGCAGAAGGAGAACAGCCAGTCCGGCTGATCAGGGAGCCGGCGGCCGCCGGTGCGGCCCTCTCCCGGCGGTTCACGTGCCCACGCAGGGCGGGTGCCACCGCCCTTCACGTACCGACCCCCTGCGCCCGTTCCCGGCGGGCACTGCCCGCCGGGAACGGGCGCAGGGGGCGGCCGGCAACCGCGTGCCCCCGCCGGCCGCCGCGGCACGCCTTCGCGGGCTCCGCGCGGCGGGCGTCGGCGGCACCGCCACCGAGGCACGCCGCGAAGGCGCCGGCCCGAGCGGCCCTGTGGCCCGTGTGGCCCGAGCGGCCCGCGCCGAAGCAGTGTGGACGCGGGTGCGAACACGACACGTTCACACCTCCTGACCAGCCGTGCATGCTCGCCTTGCACTGAACGGATCTTGCTCGCCATACTTGGCGCGTCCCCCGTTGGGAATGGAGATTCTCTCGTGCAAAGCACTGTCGTGGGATTGATCGCGGAGCAGGTCCGGCAGCGTCCGGATGATCGGGCGATGCTGTCCTTCGACGGTGAGCTCACCTACACGGAGCTGCACACACGGGCGAACCGGGTGGCCGACTGCCTGTTACGTGCAGGACTGGCCCCGGGCGATGCCGTACTCGTCCGGCTGCCGCGCGGACTGGCACTGGGCGTGGCCGTGCTGGCGGTGCTCCGGGCCGACGGCGCGATGTGCGTGGTGGACACCGGGTACCCGCGGGACCGGGTACGCCGCATGTCGCAGCGGAGCGGGGCGCGCTTCGTGCTCACGACCCGCGACCTGGCAACCGACCAGGTGACCGGCCCGTCGGCGCAGACGCCGCGCGTCCTGGTCATGGACGAGGACGGCGGTGTCACTACCGCGGCCGGCGGCGAGGGTGCCGCCGGCGACACACCGCCGGCCGTCGCGCCGTCGCGCGAGGCCGGTGCCGAGGACATCGGATACGTGGTGTTCACCTCGGGTTCCACGGGCGAGCCCAAAGCGATCTCGATGCCGCGCCGCGCCCTGGACAACATCATCGGGTGGACGTTGCGCACCACCTCCGCCGAGCCGTTGCGCACGCTGATGTACGCACCCCTGGGATTCGACGTCTTCGTCCAGGAGGTGTTCACCACCTGGAGCAGCGGCGGCTGCCTGGTGGTCCCGGCCGAGGAGCGCCGCGGCGACCTCACCCACATCCTGGACCTGCTGGTCGAGCAGCGGATCGAGCGGCTCTTCGTGCCGCCCGTCGCCCTCGCCAGACTGGCCGACCTGGCCTGCGCGTTCGACCGGCTGCCCACCTCCCTCGTCCATGTGGCCGCCGCGGGTGAGGCGCTGCACATCACCGACCAGGTCCGCGAGTTCTTCCGCCGCATCCCGGGGTGCCGGCTGCACAACCACTACGGCCCCTCGGAAACGCACGTGGCGCTGGGCCACACCCTCACCGGGCCGCCGCGGACCTGGCCGGACCGGCCGGCGATCGGTGTGCCGGTGAGCGGGATGCAGGCACACGTGCGGCTGCCCGACGCCCCCGAGGAACCCGCCGGCGCGAAGGGGGAGCTGTGGCTGTCGGGCGTGGGACTGGCCCACGGTTACCGTGGTCAGGAGGAGCTGACGGCCGAGCGCTTCCGTCCGCTGCCCACGGACGACGGGCCCGTCCGCATGTACCGCACCGGTGACCTGGTCGAGCGGGACGACGACGGCCTCCTGCACTTCGCGGGCCGCCTCGACGACCAGGTGAAGATCCGCGGTTACCGCGTCGAACCCGCCGAGGTCGAGACCGTGATCCGCCGGCACCCGGCCGTCCGCGAGTGCGCCGTGGTGGCGTGGGCGCCCCAGCCGGACTCGGAGCGGCAACTGGTCGCCCATGTCGTCGGTGCACCGGGGCAGCCGGTGGAGCCGCACGACCTGCGGGCCCACGCGGCAGGGGAGTTGCCGCACTACATGGTCCCGCAGCGGATCGTCGTGGCTGAGACCCTGCCGCTGTCACCCAACGGCAAGGTCGATCGCCGCCGGCTCGCGGCACTCGGCGGCCCGGCGGCAACCGCCGCCCCCGCCGGTTCCGTTCCCGTGCGTCCCTCCGTCGCCGGGCCCGGGGACGGGTCCGCGGGCGAGGGGGTGCGCGCGGGGGTGGCCGCGATCTGGGCGTCGGTGCTGGGTGCCGACGTGAGCACACCGGAGGCCGACTTCCTGGAGATGGGCGGCACCTCGCTGGCAGCGGCGGTCGTCATCACCCGGGTGCACGCACAGTTCAAGGTGAAGGTCGAGATGAACGAGTTCTTCAGGGCGCCTACGCTCGGCGCCCTCAGTGCCCTGGTGGCCGAGCGGGTGACCGTATGACGTACGTACGCGACAGGGCCGCGTGGATCCGGGTCTTCCACGAGGCCCCGCCGACGGCCCCCAGGCTGTTCTGCTTCCCGCACGCCGGAGGGGCCGCGAGTTACTACTTCCCCCTCTCCAGGACCCTGTCTCCCGGAGCCGGGGTGCGTGCGGTGCAGTACCCGGGACGCCAGGACCGCTTCGCCGAGACGGCGATCGAGGACCTGCACGTCATGGCGGAGGAGGCGGCCCGGTTCATCGTCGAGGAAGAGGGCGCCCCACCCGTCCTGTTCGGCCACAGCATGGGAGCCCTGCTGGCCTTCGAGACCGCGAAGACCCTGGAGCGGAGGTACGGCCTCGTCCCGGCCAGGCTGCTGGTGTCGGGCATGCAGGCGCCCTCGCGCCGGGTGGGACTCGCGCACGCCGACCAGGAGGACGCGCTCCTCGCGGAGCTGCGGGTGCTGCAGGGCACCGACGAAGAGGTACTCGCGGACGACGAACTGCGCGCCCTGTTCCTCACGACCCTGCGCAGCGACTACCGCGCGGTGGCCGCCTACCGGAGCGACACGCGGCCGGTGTCCTGCCCGATCACCGCCCTCATCGGCCGCGACGACCCGCTGGTGCCGCAGGACGACGTGCCCCACTGGGCCGGGCACACCTCGGCCGGATTCTCGCTGCGCGCCTTCGAGGGAGGGCACTTCTACCTCGACGACTTCCCGCCCGAGGTGGCGGCCGCGATACGCGACGAACTGCTCCTCGCCCGGCCGCCCGCGACGGAGGCCCGGTGAAGGGCCGTACCGAGGCCGCACCGCGGGGCGCCGGTGCGCGGGTGCCGAAGGGCGCGGGTGCGGCCGGGGCGCAGGGACCCGGTGCGGACGTCCTCGGGAACGCGGAGGCGGGCGCCGCGAAGCGGGGGGCCACGGCGCGCGTCCAGTTGTGGCTGCTGGTCTGCGGGGCGTTCTTCGTGGGCACGGACGTGTTCGTCATCCCCGGGATGCTCCCGGAGATCTCGTCGTCCCTCGGCACCTCCATGGCCTCGGCCGGGCAGCTCATGACCGTGTTCGCCATCGCGTACGCCGTACTGGGGCCCGTGCTGTCGGGGCTGCTGCGGTCCGCGCCACCGCGCTGGGCGCTGTCGGGCGCACTGGTCGCCGTGTGCCTGGGCAACCTGGTGTGCGCCGGGGCCGACTCCCTCCTGGCCGCCCTGCCCGGGCGGGTGCTGGTGGCCGCGGGCGCCTGCCAGTTCACACCGCACGTCTCCGCCCTGGCCGTGCGGCTCGTGCCCAAGGAGCGGGAGGGCAGGGCCCTGGCCCTGGTCTCGGGCGGGCTGGCGATGGGATCGGTGGCGGGCGTTCCCGCCGGCACGTGGGCCGCCGCACACACCGGATGGCGCGTCACCCTCACGGTCCTCGCACTGGGCACCCTGGTGGTGGCCGTGGGACTCGTCCCCGGTCTCAAGGGGCTCGCGACGCAGCCCAGGGGCAGGGCCCGCGAGGGACTCGCCGCCCTGCTCGCGCCGTCCGTCCGCGCCGTTCTCGGCGTCACCCTGCTCGCGGTGGTCGCCGAGTACTCGGTGCTCACCTACGCCGGTTCCGTCCTCGCGGACAGCACCGGAGGGGACGGCTCGCTGCTGGCGCTGCTGCTGCTGGCGTTCGGTGTCGGCGGGCTGATCGGCAACGCCATCACCGGGATGCTCCTCGACGGTCCCGCGGGTCGCCACCTCGTACTGGTGTCCGTCGCCGGCATGGCCGTGAACTTCCTGCTGATGCCGCTGGCCGCCCGGTCCTTCGGCGCGGCGCTGGCGGCGATGATCGTGTGGGGTGTCACCGGCTGGATGTACAACGCCCCCCAGCAACAGCGGTTGCTGCGGCTGGCCGGCCCCTCCGGTCCGCTCGCGGTGTCCATGAACAGCTCCGTCATCTACACCGGGGCCGCGCTCGGCGGCGCCGCGGGCGGTGCGCTGTTGACGCAGACCGGGGGAGGGCTGCTGTCCCTGCCCGCCGCGGCGCTGTGCGCGCTGGCCCTCGTGCCCGAATTCCTCGTACGCCGCGCCGAGGCCGCAAGCGCCTCGTTAACGGCACCCGTGGGCGACTGACCCTCCGGCGCGCCGCCCTCCGCAACCTCATCCCCTTGTCCGACGGGCCGGGCACGGCCTTTGGCATGCTCGCCCGCGGATCCGTACGACATGAAGCGGTGAACCGTGCAAACGACCGTTGACCTGTACCTGGACCTGATGAAGAGGGTGTTGGCGAACACCATCTACGAGGATCCGCCGATCCCGGCGACGTGGGCCCCCGCCGCCGACTACGACGAGCTCAACCGCAACCTGGGCGTGGACTGGCCCAGCGTCGCGCACACCATGATCGGCATGCGCCGACTGGACAACATCGAGTACTGCGTGCGGACGGCGCTGGAGGAGGGTGTCGCCGGCGACTTCATCGAGACGGGGGTCTGGCGCGGCGGCTCCTGCATCTTCATGCGGGCCGTGCTGAAGGCGTACGGCGTGACGGACCGCAGTGTGTGGGTCGCCGACTCCTTCCAGGGGATGCCGCCGGCCCACTCCGCCGAGCACGCCGGCGACCGCGACCTCGCGGCGGACGAGCACAACGCGCTGATCGCGGTCGACATCGCCACCGTGCGGCGCAACTTCGAGCGGTACGGCCTGCTGGACGAGCAGGTGAAGTTCCTGCCCGGCTGGTTCCGCGACACCTTGCCGACCGCTCCGGTGGAACGGCTCGCGGTGCTCAGGCTCGACAGCGACCTCTACGAGTCCACGATGGACACCCTTGTCCACCTCTACCCCCGTCTGTCTCCCGGTGGGTTCGTGATCATCGACGACTACCACATCCCGGTGTGCGCAGAGGCCGTGCACGACTGGCGGACCGCGAAGGGCGTCACCGAGCCGATCGAGGACATCGACGGCCTCGGCGCGTTCTGGCGCAAGGACAAGTAGGGACACGTAGGGACACGTAGAGAGGAGCAGCACAGCATGTCGAGCACTGCGCGGGACGTCATGGCCGTCATCGCGGAACAACTGGGTCAAACGGACGGCGAGTTCGACGCCGATGCGACGTTCGTGGCCTCGGGCGCGGACTCGCTCAACCTGATGGCGCTGGCCAGAGCCGTGCGGTCGCGGTTCGGGGTCCAGGTGTCGGTCAGGGAACTGTTCGGCGAGACGGACACCCCGCGCAAGCTCGGTGCCGCGGTCGCCGAGCGGGCCGGGCACGCAGGGACGCCCTCTCCCGCGGATCCTGCCGGAATGCCCCCCGAGCGCGCGCCGCACCTCTCCGGGCACGCGCCGCAGCCCTCCGGGTACGCACCACACGAGCCGGCTTCGCGAGCGGCGGCCAGGACGGTGCGGGACCAGCCCCATGCGCCCGCTTCCGCCGCTCCGGCACCGGAGTCGGCCCCGGGGCCCGGAGCGCCGGTGCCCGGTTCTGCCGGGGCGCCGGTGCCAGGGGTTCCCGCCGCCCCCGCAGGTGCACCGGGCCCCGGCGGCACCGGTGCGCCGGAGGCGGTCTGGGACGTGCTCAACGGGCAGTTGCGGACCGTCGAGAAGATGATGTCGGCGTTCTCGGAGCTGGCTGCCGAGCAACTGCGGGTCATGGAAGGCGTCCGGACGGGGCCGGACGGCGCCCGGCTGCCGGACGCGTCCACCGCACCCCGGGAACCGGCTGTCCTCGAACCCCCCGCGATACAGGCGCCCCTCGCGGCCTCCGCGGCTCCGGTGGCCCCCGCCCCGGGTGCTCCCCCCGCCGTCCCCGCCGTCCCAGCCGTGGCTCCTGCGGCCCCCTCCGCCCCCGAGGGCGAGCCCCCTGCGGGTCCCCTGGCGCCCGCGGCGCTCCCCCCGGGTGCGGCGGCCGTTCCCGCGCGTCCGGTGGTGCCCGCCCGCAGCGGAGGTCCGGCCCACCGGCCCGTGGACTTCAGCCTGTACTTCTTCGGTGACTACCCGGCCGGAGTACCGGCCGTGCACTACGAGCACCTCCTCGAAGCGGCGACGTTCGCCGACGAACGCGGATTCCACGCCGTGTGGATCCCCGAGCGGCACTTCCACTCCTTCGGCGCGCTCTTCCCCAACCCCTCGGTCGTCGCCGCCGCACTGGCCACGCGCACGTCCAGGATCCGGCTGAACGCGGGATCGGTGGTGCTGCCACTGCACGACCCCATCCGGGTGGCGGAGGAGTGGGCGGTCGTGGACAACCTCTCCCACGGGCGGGTGGGGCTCGGCCTGGCCAGCGGCTGGCACTCCAGGGACTTCGTCCTGGCCCCGCAGAACTACTCGGCGCAGCGCGACGTCATGTACGCGCACCTCGACACGTTCAGGAAACTGTGGAGCGGACGCCCCCACACGGCGCGCTCGGGCAGCGGCGAGGACGTGCAGGTGCAGGTGCATCCGCGTCCGGTGCAGGACGAACCGCCGCTGTTCGCCGCGGTGCTGTCCAACCCGGAGAGCTACGAGCGTGCCGCCCGCGGTGGACTGGGCATCGTCACCAACCTGATGGCGCAGGGTGTCGACGACCTGCGCGCCAACATCGCGCGCTACCGTCGGGCCCGCGCCGAGCAGGGCCTCGATCCCGACGGGGGCCGCGTGGTGGTGCTCGTCCACACCTACCTCGCCGACGACGGGGACCGCGCCAGGCGCGAGGCCCGCGGCCCGTTCTGCGACTACCTCCGCTCCTCCCTGAACCTGTTCAGCAACATGGCCAACAGCCTCGGCTTCGACGTCGACCTGGACGGGACGACGCCGGACGACCTCGACTTCGTGCTGGAACAGGCGTACGAACGCTACTGCGAGACCAGGGCGCTGATCGGTTCCGCCGAGGAGGCCCGCCCCGTCCTGGACTCCCTGGTGGCGGCCGGCGCCGACGAGATCGGCTGCTTCGTGGACTTCGGCGTGGCCCCCGACCTGATGCTGGCCGCCCTGCACCCGCTCGACAGGCTCCGGGAGCAGTACGTGCCGCCGCTGCGGACCGCTCGCGACCGGGCCGCGCACCCGCAACCGGCACCGGCCGCCGGCCGCGGGCACGCCCTGCCGGTCCCGACCGGCCGCGACGAGAGCGGGCACATGGCCCCCGCGGCGGACGACGCCCCGCGGGACACGCCCGCCACGGCGCTCCAGCGCCGGATGTGGCTGCTGGAGCGGATGGACCCCGGTAGCCACACCTACTACGAACCCAAGGCCCTGCTGCTGGAGGGCCCTCTCGACGTCACCGCGCTGCAAGCGGCGCTGAACCGCGTGGTGCGGCGCCATCCGCAGTTGCGCACGGTCTTCCGCGAGCGCGACGGCGTCCTCAGGCAGGTCGTCCTCGACACGGTGACGGTGCCCTGCCCGGTGACGGAGCTGAGCGGCCTGGACGCGGCCGCCGCCGTCGACCGGCTCCGCGAGGTCGAGGACCGCCACGACCTCGACCTGGCCGCGGGACCGCTGCTGCGCGCCCACCTCGCACGGCTCGACGGTGAGCGCCACCTGCTCTACCTCGTCGCCCACCACATCGTCTTCGACGCGCTGTCCATGGGCGTCTTCTGCCGGGACCTGGCCGCCTTCTACCGGGCCTGGCCCGGCGAGCCGGAGGCCCTCGCGGGCCCCGGCCCGCGTGTGCCGTCGCCGTCCGCGGAAGGGCCCGCCGCGGCGGAGCACCTGGCGAAGGGCCTCGCCTTCTGGAAGGAGCGGCTCGCGGGCGCCCAGCCCCTGGCACTGCCGACCGACCGCAGGCGCAGCGCCGGTGTCCCCGCCTCCGGCGCCAGCGTGGTGCACGAGATGGACGCCGAACTGGCCGAGGCGGTGCGCGAGGTCGCCAGGGGCCAGGGCAGCACGCTCTTCATGGCCCTGCTGGGCGCGGTCGGGAGTGTCCTGGGCCGTTTCGCGGCACAGGACGACGTCGTGCTCGGCATGGCGGTGACCAACCGGCCGGAGGGCGCACAGGACGTCGTCGGGATGTTCGTCGAGACCGTCGCACTGCGGCTCGACCTGTCCGGTGACCCCGACTTCGCCGCACTGCTGCGGCACGTACGCGGCCGGGCGGCCGAGGCTTTCGAGTACCAGGACATCCCCTTCGACCAGGTCGTCGAGGCCGTCAACCCGGACCGGGTGGCCGGGCAGAACCCGCTCTTCCAGGTCATGGTGGAGTTCGAGCAGTACACCGCGCCCGACTTCGGCGGCACCTCGCTCACGGCCGAGCTGATGGACGTCCCGCGCCCGCAGGCACCGTTCGACCTGGCGCTGTACTTCACCCACCACGATCGCGGTGTCCGCTGCACCGCGGAGTACGACGCCGCGCTCTTCGACGCCGGCACGGTGCGTCGCGTCCTGGCCCACGTCGAACACCTGCTGCGGCACGCCACGGCGTTCCCCGGTGTCCCGCTGACCCGGCTGCCCGCGCTGCCGGAGCAGGACGAGCGGTTGCTGGCCGACTGGCAGGGCCGGCGGACCGACGAGGACCCGGCCTGCCTGCACGAGCTCGTGGAGGAACAGGCCAGGCGCACCCCGGACGCCGTCGCGCTGGAGGGCGACGGCCCGTCCCGGACCTATCGCGACCTCGACGAGGACGCCAACCGCCTGGCCCACCGGCTCATCGCCGGCGGGCTCGCCCCGGGCGGCGTGGCCGCGCTCGCCGTGCCCCGGGGGGCCGCGTTCGTGACCGCCGTGCTCGCCGTGCTCAAGTGCGGGGCCGCCTATCTGCCCCTGGACGGGTCGCTGCCGGCCGAACGGCGACGGCTGATGGTGGAGCAGACGGGCGCCCGCCTCGTGCTGGCCGACGGCGGCGCCGACCCGTTCGACGGAGCGGCTCCCGACGCGGACGGAACCGGAACCACCTGCCCGGTGCTGTGGATCGACGAGACTCCCGCCGACACCCCCCGCACCCCGCCGGGCATCGAAACGGACCCCGGAGACACCGCGTACTACATCTACACGTCGGGTTCGACCGGCAGCCCGAAGGCGGTGGCCGTGCCCCACCGCGGTCCCGTGAACCTGGTGCGCTGGCAGCGCCGCACGCTCGGGGCGCTGCGTACGCTCCAGTGGACCTCGGTCGGATTCGACGTCAGCGTCCAGGAGATCTTCACCACGCTGGCGTCGGGCTCCACGCTGGTCGTCCTCGACGACGAGACGCGCTACGACCCGGACGCCGTGGCCGCTCACCTGCGCACCCACCGGGTCGAGCGGATGAGCCTGCCGTTCACGCCGCTGAAGTACCTCGCCGCGCACATCGGGCACATGCCGAACCTGCGGCAGTTGTTCATCGCCGGTGAGAAGCTCGTCCTCACACCGGAACTGCGCGCGCTCGCCGAGGCGAACCCGCAGCTCGACCTCTACAACCAGTACGGCCCGACGGAGGCGTCGGTGGTGGTCACCTCGCACCACGTCGACCCCGCCGCGGACGACTTCCCGCCGATCGGGCGGCCCATCGACAACGTCACCGTGCGCGTGGTCGACCACCGGGGCCGGCCCGCACCGGTCGGAGCCGTGGGGGAGCTCCTCATCGGGGGAGTGCCGCTGGCATACGGCTACCACGGGGACGAGGAGGGCACCGCCCGCGCGTTCGGCCCGTCCGGCACGGACGGGGCCGAGCGGTTCTACCACACCGGTGACCTGGTGCGCTGGCGGTCGGACGGCACGCTGGAGTACCAGGGCAGGCTGGACAGCCAGGTGAAGATCCGGGGTCACCGGGTGGAGCCGGCGGAACCCGAATCGCTGCTCGGCCGGCTTCCGCAGGTCAAGGAGGCCGTCGTACTGGCACGGCCGGACCGCACGGGTGAACTGGAACTCGCCGCCTACGTGGTGCTGCGGGACCCCGGCGCCGACGCGGCCGGATGGCGCGACGTGCTGCGCGCCCAGCTCGCCATCCGCCTGCCGCACTACCTGGTGCCCCAGGCGTGGACCAGGGTGGACGCCATTCCCCACGGCCCGCACGGCAAGCTCGACCGGCACCGGCTTCTCGCGATGGAGACCGCGGCGCACGGGGGCGGCGGGCGAGCAGCCGGTCCGGCGGGCGGTGCCGGTGCCGCCGCGGGGCCGGCCGGGGCCGCCAGCGCCGTACGGGGCGGTGACCTGGGCGACCTGGAGGCGAGGGTCGGCAAGCTGTGGTCGGTCGAACTCGGGACGGACGACCTGGAACCGGAGCGTTCCTTCTTCGACATGGGCGGCAACTCCCTGACCGCGGTGCGGCTGCTGGAGCGCGTCCGCATGGAACTGGGCCGGAAGGTGCCCGTGGCGGACTTCCTGAAGGGTCCGACGATCCGGGCGCTGACGGCCCGGCTGGCTGAGCTGGGGGCCTGAAGGTGACGCAAGCCGAAGAAGTCCTCGCCCATGTGCGGGAGAGCGTGCGGGAGGTGCTGGGGCAGGAACCGGACGCCGAGCGGCCGTTCATGGAGCTGGGGCTGACGTCGCTGTCCCTGGTGCGCATCCGGCTGAAGCTCCAGGCGGCGCTGGGGCGCCGGATCGAGGACACGGAGATGTTCGAGCACGCCAGCGTGGTTGCGCTCGCCCGCCACCTGGCCTCGTCCGCGCCCTCGGACGCCGCGTCGCGCACCGCGCCGGCACAGGATGTCCACGGCGTCCCGCCGGCGGGACGCCCACCGGGGGACGAGCGGCGCATCGCCGTCATCGGGCTGGCCGCACGGCTGCCCGGTGCGGCGGACGCGGACGCGTTCTGGGACAACCTCCGCGCCGGGGTCTCGGGCGTGCGGCACTTCACGCCGCAGCACCCCGCGGCGGGACGCAAGCGGGTGGGCGCGGCCGGCCTGCTCGACGACGCCGACCGGTTCGACGCCGCGTTCTTCGGGATGAGCCGCCAGGAGGCGGAGCTGACCGACCCCGGGCACCGCCTGTTCCTGGAGGTCTGCCAGCACGCCCTGGAGCAGGCCGGCTACGCGGGCCCCGCCGCGGGTGCGCGGATCGGTGTGTACGCCGGCGGCGGGATGAACCTGTACGGGCCCCAACCGCCCTACTACACCCGGTACGCCATGGGTTCGGGGGGTGCGGACACCGCCCGGGAGATGCTGGGCCTGATCGGGTCGCAGTCCGACTTCCTCGCCTCCCGCGTCGCCTACCGGCTCGGACTGACCGGCGCGGCCGTGGGCGTGCAGACGGCGTGCTCCACGGGCCTGGTCGCCGTCCACATGGCCGCGCGGTCGCTGCTGGCGGGGGACGAGGACATGGCGCTGGCCGGTGCCTGCGCCGTCCACGTGGACCAGCACACCGGCTACCGCCACGAGCCCGACTACATGCTCTCCGCCACCGGTGTGTGCCGCGCCTTCGACGCCGCGTCGGACGGCACCGTGGGCGGCAGCGGGGTCGCGGTCGTGCTGCTCAAGCGGCTCGACCGGGCCCTCGCCGACGGTGACACGGTGCACGCCGTCGTCCTGGGCTCGGCGGTCAACAACGACGGTGCGGTGAAGGCCGGGTTCACCGCACCGTCGGTGGCCGGCCACACGGACGTGGTCCGCCGCGCCCTGGCGCGGGCGGAGGCCGAGCCCGATTCGGTCGGGTACGTGGAGGCGCACGGTACGGGCACGAGGCTGGGCGATCCGATCGAGTTCGAGGCGCTCTCGCGCGCCTACGCCTCCGACCGGGGCAGGACCGGCTTCTGCGCGCTGGGCGCCGTCAAGCCCGGCATCGGGCACCTGGACACGTGCGCCGGCATGGCCGGTCTGGTCAAGACGATCCTCATGCTGCGGCACCGCACCCTGGTGCCCACCGTCAACGTGACCAGCCCGGACCCGCGACTGCCGTGGGCCACAAGCCCGTTCAGGCTCGCCGCGGCGCTGGAGGAGTGGGCGGCCCCGGAGGGGACACCGCGACGGGCCGGGGTCAGCGCGCTCGGCTTCGGCGGCACCAACGCCCACGTCATCCTCGAGGAGCCGCCGGAGCCGCCCGCGAGGCCGCTCCCCGGGACGGCGGCGGCGCCGGTCGTCGTGCCCCTCAGCGCCCGGCACCCGGAGGCACTGCGGGACCTGGCCGTGCGGTTGCGCGACCACCTGGCCGCCGACCCCGGGATCCCGGCGGCCGACGTGCAGTTCACCCTGGCCCACGGCAGACCGCGGCTGAAGCACCGTCTCGCGGTGGCCGGCCGGACCGCAGCCGAACTGGCCCGCGCGCTCGACGCAGCCCTTCCGGCGCTCGCCGACCGCGCGCCCGGCGAGGCGGGCCCCCTGGCTTTCGCCTACGCGGGCCAGGGCGGCACCACAGCGGGCATGGCCCGTGAGCTGTACGCGGCGTTCCCCGTCGTACGGGAGGTGCTGGATGCCTGCGAGGAGATCCACCGGCGGACGGGCGAGCCCGGCGGCCTGCTCGATCTCCTCGTGCACGACCGGCCGCCTGCCGGATCGCCTGCCGTGCAGCAGCCCGCGCTGTTCGCGTACCAGATGGCGCTGACACGGCTCTTCGCGTCCTTCGGTGTCGAGCCGGACCATGTGATCGGCCACAGCCTGGGCGAGATCGCGGCGCTGTGCACGGCGGGAGCGCTGCCGCTGGCCGACGCCCTGCGCTTCACCGCGGTCCGCGGGCGCCTGATGTCCGCGGGCGCGTTGCGCGGGGGCATGCTCGCCGTCGCGGCGGACGAGGACACTGTCACCCGCGTCTGCCGTACGGCGGGGGTGGAGCCGGCCGCGGCGAACGGGCCCCGGGCCCATGTGGTGGCCGGCGACGGCGAACGCCTCGCGGTCGCCGAGCGCCTGCTGGAGGCCGAGGGCGTGGCCACCCGGCGCCTGCCCCTCGACCAGGCATTCCACTCGCGCCTGGTCGACGCGGTGCTGCCCGAACTGCGCGCCGCCGCGGCGGAGCTCCGCTTCTCCGCGCTGCGCATCCCCTGCGCGGCCACCGCCGAGGGCCGGGTGATGGCACCGGGCACCGTACCCGACGCCGACTTCCTCGTCCGCCAGGCCCGCCGCCCCGTCCTTTTCCACCGGGCGCTGCACGCACTGGACGCCCTCGGCTGCCGCGACTTCCTGGAGGTCGGCCCCGGTGAGGTGCTGACGGGGCTCGGACGCGCCGGCTTGCGCCACGCGCACTGGACCCCGGCCCAGGCGCGCGGCACAGGGGCGGAGCAGGCGGTCTGGGAGGCGGTGGCACGGCTCCACGGACGCGGGGCCGAGGTGGACTTCGACGCCCTCGCGCCGCGGGGGCGCCGCATCCCGCTGCCCGTGTCCGCCTTCCGCCGTGACCGGTTCGCCGCGCCCGGCCTGCCCGCCCCCGGCGCACCGCACCCCGCGGCCGCCGCGGTGGCGGACGCGCCCGCGGCGGTCCCCCGGCCCGCGGCGCCCACCGCGGCGGTCCCCGGACCTGCGGCGGCACCCGAGGCGGACCCCCGGCGGGGGCCCGCGGGCACAACCGTGCACCTCGCGCGCCGCCAACTGGATGTGATGAACCGGATGAGCGACGACGTGAGCCGGCTGATGGCGGCCCAGCTCCGGCTGCTGCCCGTGCTCGCGGCACAGGAGGAGGAACGATGAGTGAACCGCTGCTGCTGATGCTCGACTACCCGGGCTACCGGCCGGAGGCCCGCATCGGTGAACTCGGCCTCGAACAGCACGGCCTGCGGGTGCGCAACCTGCTGGCCGGCCCGTTGCCGAGGACGACCGGGGCGGCCGCGTACGTGGCACAGGCCCTGGCGACCGGGCACCCGGACGACCGCCCGGTCACGGCGGTCGGAGCGTACTGCGTCTCCGGCTCGCTCGCCTTCGAAGCGGCCGCGCGCGTGGCCGCGGCGCAGGGGCACCGGCCGGTCATCGTCCTGTTCGACGCCGAGGACGCCACTGCGGCGACGATCCTGGCCAGCTACCGCGAGGCACTGTCCCGGCTCGGCGTGCGCCCGAGCGAGGCGGACCTCGCCGCCCGAGTGGACCTGTCCCTGCTCACACGGGACCCCGAGGCCCTGGTGGAGGCGCTGTCGGCGGATCTGGCACGCGAAGCGGTGGCGGCGCTGGCCGCTCTCGGCGGCGACGGCACGGAGGCCCGCGAGAGTGCACGGCACCTGTCGGGGGCCTACGCGGACTGGCTGCGCCACATCCTCGCCGCCCACGACGGCGCCGGCCCGTCGTGGGAGGGCGAGGTCCTGCGCATCACCTCGGCGGACACGCCCGCGGCCCCCTTCACCTGCCGCGCCGCGGCGGTGAGGGAGGTACGGGTCAGTTGCGCCCGGCCGGACCTGCTGCGCAGCGAGGAGACACGGGTGGCGGTCCTCGCCGCCGTGTCCGACCGCGCCGGGGTGTTCTCCGCCGGCCGCTGACCCGGCAGGGACGGTCGCACACACGGCACACACGGCACACGCCGTGGCAGGGACCCGCCTGCGAGCCGTCCTCCGGCTACCTCGGCCGCGGCCTCAGGAACCGGGGGACGGCTCCGCCTTCGACCGGGCGGTCAGGACGCCCACCTTGTCGATGCGGTGCTGGGGGTTGTCCTTGGCGTCGCGCCAGTGGTTCCCGGCGGCGTTGTCCTCCAGCGTCGCGCACGTGGAGACGGTGATCATCGCTTTGGTGGGCTTCTGGCTGGGGGAGCCGGGCACCTCGGCCCGCTGCTCCGCGAGGGAGCGCGGGGAGCGGAAGTCGGTCTTCCTGGTCTCGGTGACGGTGTACGTGTACGTGGTGCCACCCGTCGTGACGAGGATCTTCTCGCCCGCCCTGACGGAGGGCAGCTCGCGCAGCGGGCCGCCTGCGGACAGCCGGTGGCCCGTGACCAGGTAGTTACCGATCTCACCCGGGCCGACACCGCCGCGGGCGCCGTGGGGCGAGGCGGCCAGGCCGCGGTTCTGGATCAGGGTGCCGGGCCAGTCGTCGGTGGTGCCCGCGTAGGGCACGACGCGCAGGTTCCTGACGCCGATGGACGGAATGCTCAGCCGCGCGGTGGCCGCCCCGCGGTCGGCCCCGGGCGGAGTCGATCCGGTGGACGCGGTGGGTGGGGACGTGGTCGCTGCACCGGCGGGAGCGGCCTTCGGTATGCCGAGGGCGGCGGTGGCGCAGTGGCCGAGGAGCACGGTCAGGAGCACGCCCACACCGAGGGCCGCCCCCATCCAGGACCGGATCATGATGCTCCCCTCCAGGGTCGACAGCGGGAGATTCCCTGCCATGGTGCGTGCCGTACCCCGGAACGACAACATCTGACCGAACAAGCATTCGAGTGGCGGTGTGTGGTTCCCCGCCGTGCGGGCCCGGCGCCGCACGGCCGCGGTGCCACCCGCACACGACGCGGGCAGCGCCCGCTGCCCCGCGCCGCGCCGGTGGGTGGCTCAGCCGGGCAGCCGCGCCCGGCCGGCCGCCGCGATGACGACCTTACGCTGACGCGCCGTCAGTTGCCCGGCGCGCACGCGGTCGTCGGCGACTTCCGTGACCGCCCGCACCGGGCTGCCGCGACTGCCGAACGGTCCCCGGTCCCACACCTCGTCGAGGAACGTGCGGCGGTCGGGGCCGGGCCGGTTCTCGACACCGGTGGCCGTGTCGCCGAAGACGATCTCGGGCTCGGCGCGTGTGAAGTACATGTGGTACGCCTCGGTGGTGTCCAGGTGGAAGGGCACCAGCGTCAGGCCGTTGGCGGTGAAGGTCATCGGTTCGGCCGCCGGCCTGATCGCCCGGCTCAGGTCGCGGTCGAGAGGGTAGTCCCGGTACAGGGTCAGATCCTGGTACTCGGTCGCCGAGCTGCGGATCACCAGCGGTAGCGGACCGTAGGCGACGCCCTGGACGGCGGGGTCGTCCAGGGCGCGCTCGACGCGCAGTGTGAACGGCGCGGCGATCTCCACCCGGTCACCGTTCCGCCACTGCCGGCTCAGCGAGACGTACGTTCCCGGCACGGCGTCGACACGCTGCGGGACACCGTTGAGCCGGACGGTGAAACCGCGCTCGGCCCAGTAGGGGACCCGCAGCCTCGGGTCGAGGTGGCCGCTGCCGGTCACGGTCAGGACGCTGGTGCCGGCCGGGTCGGTCGGGTAGCCGGTCGACTGGGTGACGCTCAGCCCGCGTTGTGGCCAGTCCAGGGTGGACGGCAGATAGAGGTTCACATAGAGGCCGGAGGTGTTCGGTATCTCGTCCGTTGTTCGAGATACCGAGTGACAGTATGGAGACCGTTTCCGGGGTGTCAATGGGATCGGAACCGGGGCGACGCCATGCCCCCGCCGCCCGTGGCTCCCCGGCATCACGCGAAAGGTGCCCGGACCCGCTCGGGGAGCGGAACCGGGCACCATGGCGGCACGGGTGCGCCGCCGCAGCTCAGGGACGTCCGGCGACGGTCCGCCTGATTCCCTCGAAAGGCGGCGGGACCTGGGGGGCCGTCAGTTGACCACCTGCTGGGTGACGACGATGTGGCCGGCGTCCGGATCGAGGACCCCGCCGAGCCGGCTGAAGGCCCCGTCGGTCAGGTCGAGGCACTTGGGCTCCTGCGGGGTCTGTGCGAAGGTGCCCCTGTCGTTGATGCGCACCACGAGCGACCTGCCGTTGGCGACGTTGGTGACCCGCACATCGGTGCCGAAGGGCAACTGCGGATCGCGGCTCAGCGAGGTGGCCGCGGTGTCCGCGTTGTTGTCGAACAGCTCACCGCTGGCGGTCAGGGCGCCGGGCGGCTGCGGCCCGTAGTGCGTGGCCCAGCACTGGTCACCGGCCTCAGCGGCGCCGGGCGCGTTCCACTTCTGGTTCGCGCCTCCCGTGCAGCTCCAGATCTGCGTCGGGGTGCCGTTGGCGGAGGTGTTGTCGGTGGCGTCGAGGCACTTGTCGGCCTGGGGGTTGACGATGTCGTGCGCGGCGGTGACCGTCCACTTCTGGTTCGCGCCCCCGGTGCACGACCACAACTGGACCCTGGCGCCGTTCGTGATCGAGTTCCCGGTGACGTCGAGGCACTTGCCCAGGGCGCGGATGGTGCCGTCGGAGCCGACGGTCCACTGCTGGGCGGCGGTGCCGTTGCAGTCGTAGATCTGTACGGGCGTGCCGTCGGCGGTGCTCGCCGCGGCGACGTCGAGGCACTTGCCGGCGATTCCGGTGATGGTGCCGGTCGCGGCTGCCGCCGGAGACGCGGTGAGGAGGCCGGCGGACAGGGCGAGCGCGGCCGCGGCGAGGGTGCTCCGCAGGGCGGCGGAGGACGTGGGGGGCTTTCTCATGGCAGGAGGGGCCTTTCGCATAGGACCGACGGTGCATGAGGGGTGGCGCGAGGAGGGTTCGCGCGATGTGGGGGAACGGGCCCCGTACCGCGGGGCCGCATCGCGGGGCCGCATCGCGGGACCGTTCGGACCGGGGTCTCGGCGAGGCGTGGGAGGCCGGGAGCCCCGGGCCGATGAGGGGCCGGTGCGCCG
>NZ_BNCD01000041.1 GCF_014656295.1 Streptomyces sulfonofaciens | reverse complement strand
CAAGGAGCCGGAGGCACGGTCCGTGTTCCCTACCGCGGCAGGTGGGAGACGCTGTCCACAGGTCAGCAGGCCGTCAACCGGTCCCACGCGAAGATCCGCCTGGTCGAGCAGACCGTCGCCACCCCCGTGTCTGGCGGCTTCTCCGCAAGCTCCGCTGCTCGACCATCCGCATCACGAGCCTTGTTCAGGCTGTCCTCACCCCGCATCTGACCAGCTCAGCCTGAAGATGGAAAAGGCTCACTACGCCTCTATCCGTCGATCCCGTTCTACCACCGACCCGCGCTCGAGGACCGCGAGATCTGCGGGGAGCACCTCGAGAAGGGCACGCTGCTCACGGCGAGCGCATGGGTGACCCAGCGCAACCCGCGGTATTTCGCGGATCCGTTGGTATTCGATCCGCTCCGCTGGTCGTCGGAGCGGAAGACGGACATCGTGCGCAACTCCTATTTCCCCTTCGGTCTCGGCATCAGGAACTGCGTGGGCACCCACTTCTCCATGCTCGCCCTGGCCATCGTGATCGCGGAACTGGCCGCGAGCGTCGACTTGGACTTCGCCGACAAGCAACCCGCCGTACAGGCCACGCCCACGATGCACCTCGCCAACGCCATGTCGGCGACCGGCTCGAGGATCTGATCCCACAGGGCCTCTCCGGAAGCACGGGAGGACGCCATGCCGCTCGCCCTTCTCGGCCGTCACCCGCGGAAGAGATCCTGGCCTCCGCACGGGAAGCCGGGCCTGGCAGGGCGCCACTTGCCCGATGGTTCCGGGATCACCGTCCCGACGCGGCATCGCGGCGCTGCCGGACGGGGGCTACACCGTCCGTCCGGACGGCAGATGCATTCGCCTGGGCTGCGAGCTCGGGCCGTGCCGGAGGTGGTCCCTCAGCACGCCCGTGGGTTCCGCTGAAGATTCGTCCCGATGCCGGGGAAAGCGCGGGTTCGAGGAATCCTGGCTGCGGATCGCGCTAACCCGCGCGCCCTTCGCCGGTCTTGGTGCTTCGGAGCGCGTGTTCAGGGGGGCTCATGCTGTAATCGGTGTCGGCGTCCCCCCTTGTCGTCCGGCGTCGCCTTGGGCCATCCGGGCGAGATGCTCCCCCTTCTCCCAGAGAGCGAGGCGGGCGGCGTATTCCTGGCGCAAAAGGCCGAGGCCGCCGGTGCCAAACAGGACGCGCAGTGGGGGCTCAGGGGCGTCCGCAAGCGCGAGGAGGGCATTCGCCGTGGCAGCGGGATCGCCGGGGGCGATATCGGTACCGGTGAAGCCGGCGAATAGGGCCTGGCGGGCGTGGTCGTAGGCGGGATCCTGGGCGGGCTGGCGATTCGTAGTGGACAGGCCGGTGGGGAAGGTGAGGGGTTCGACGAGCGTGACGTGGATGTTGTACTCGGCCACCTCGGCTGCCAGCGACTGGCTCACGGCTTCGAGGGCCCACTTGGAGGCTTGGTAGATACCCAGGGTCGGGTTGGCGACCACGCCGCCGAACGACGACACCTGAATAATGCGGCCGCTGCGTCGTTGGCGCATGGCGGGCAGTACTGCTCGGGTGGCGGAGAGGGCGCCGAAGAAGTTCACGTCCATCTGCGACCGCGCCAGGTCGTCGGTGACCTCTTCCACGGCCCCGATCACCATCTGCCCGGCGTTGTTGACCAGGATGTCGATGGCGCCGAAGTGCTGCTCGGCGTGGTGGACCGCGTCGTGGACGGCCCCGTCGTCGGTGACGTCGAGCCCGAGGGGAAGGACTCGGTCGCCGTAGCGGTCGACGAGCGGCTGCAGGGCGTCCGTGGTCCTGGCGGCGGCCACGAGGCGGTCGCCGTGAGCCAGGATGGCGTCGGCCCATTGAGCGCCCAGTCCTCGGGATGCGCCGGTGAGGAACCAGGTTCGGAGGGTGTTCGGGGTCGTCATGGTGCTCTTCCTTACTTGGCGGTGGGGTCAGAGGGTGGGGTACATGGGCGGCCAGGTCGGCCGGGTGATCTCGCTTGCGTTGTCTATGGCGTCGAGAACGGAGGTGGGAAGTGGACCGTCGTGGACGGCGCCGAGGTTCTGGGCGAGGTGTTCGGGGCGGGAGGCGCCGAGGATGATGCCGTCGCCGTGAGTGCCGTCGAGCCGGGAGTGGTGGACCAGCCAGCGCAGGGCGGCATCGATGGGTGAAATGGCGCTTTCCATGCAGTTGCTGCGTAGTTCGTGCATGGCGCGCAGGTAGGGCTCGGTCCAGTAGCGCTGCCGGTATTGGGCGCCCTGGGCGTGCTGCGGGTCGAAGCGTGATCCTTCGGTTATGGCCGTGTCGTTGCCGAAGGAGGGGGCGAAGGCGCCGCCGGCGAGCGGGTTGTAGGCGTGGAAGCGAAGACCGCGCTCATGCAGCAGGGGTAGCAGATTGGTCTCGGCGGTGCGGGAGATGGCGTTGTACAGCCCTTGGTAGACGGTGGGGCGGATCCAGTCATGGCGCTCGGTGAGGGCCAGGGTCTCCTCGACATCGGCAGGGCTGAGGTTGCTCAGGCCGAGCTCAGCGAACAGTCCCTCTTCGTGCAGCTCGTGGACCGCGCGGAGGGTGTCGTCCCAGGGGGTGTCATTGCCGCGCACGTTCAGATACAGCAGAGCGGCTCGGTCGGTGTTGAGTCGTTCGAGACTGGCACGCAGGGAGGACCGCAGCATCTGCGGTTCGTGTCCGCCTGGTGTGGCGATGGGGTCGTAGCGCACCGCAATCTCGAAGTCCTCGCCGGCGTAGAGATCACCGAGCAGCTGCTCGCAGGACCCGTCGCCGTATACGTAACAGGTGTCGACCTCTCGGTGACCGTGCTGGCGGAAGGTGTCGAGCATCTGCTGCGCGATGCGGGCGTCCCTGACGCGGGCGCCGCGGCCTCGATATCCGAGGGTCATGCTCCCGAAGATGATGCGATCAATGGACATGCGGAGGCACCCTCTCGTTTCCCGGTGTGTTGCCGCACGTTGCGGGCGACCACGCAACAGCAATGCGGAGATGCATCTCCGCGCCTCCTTCAAAGTAACAGAATCGGAGACGCATCTCCATTTTGCGGCTATGATGGCGGCGGGGCGAGGAAAGGGATGGCAGTGAACAAGAACGTCAACGCGGGCGCCCGGACGGTGCGCCCGCGCCGCAGGGACGCGGCACGCAACCGCGACGCCCTCATCGCGGCGGGGCGCGAACTCTTCGACGCGAACGGCCTCACGCCTACGCTCGACGACGTGGCCCGGCACGCCGGCGTGGGTGTCGGCACCGCCTACCGGCACTTCCCCAACAAATACGCCCTCGCTCAGGCCGTACTCGCCGAGTCCGTCACCGATATGCTCGACGCAGCCGACCGTGCCGCACAGCTCGATGACGCTGCGGCGGGTCTGGCAGCGCTCTTCGACGCCGTACTCGAACCCCAGGCCGCCAAACGCGCCCTCGGGAGAGTCCTGCGCGATGCCCCGGACACCGCGCCCCCTGTCGACGACGTGCACACGCGCATCGAAAACTGCATCGACACCTTGCTTGAGCGAGCGCGAGAACAGCAGGTCGTCCGGTCCGACATCACCGCGACCGACATCGGCGTGCTGATGTCACTGATGGGGCACCTCATCGAGCGGTTCGGCGACGTCGATGCGCACCTGTGGCGCCGCTTCCTCCCGATCCTGCTCCACGGCCTGCGTGCCGACGCCCCCGCTCCCCTGCCCGGCACAGCGCTGAACACCGAAGACTTCATCTCCAGACTTGGAAGGTCCACACAACCCTGACATGCTGCTGTGTTCAGCGCGGCAACTTCGCGGCGCGCTCGGGATGGGCCGCGGTGACGTAGCGCATGGTGGTCTGTTCTGTGATGCCGAACAGGCCCATCAGTCTGAGTGGTCGGCGTTCTCGGATGCCTTCTTGAGGATGCGGACCTGGCGCAGCCCGCTCAGCGTCAGCCCTCGGGGAAGAGCACCGCCCAGAAGACCCATGCTCACTGCCGGATGCTCGGGGTTGACCGGGCTCTTCCGGCCGACCAGCAAGTGGGAGTTGGTCGAAATGGGTCACCGCTGATGGCGGTTATCCATCCAGTCAGCGGCGAGTTGGTGGGTCTACTCTTCCAGATGCAGGGTGTGCCGCAGCAGCCCGTGCACCACTTCGAGGGCGCCGGGGGAAAGGTCGAGGCGCGTCGCGTGAAGGGCCCGCGTCTCGTGTCCGAGCAGCGCGTGGGTGGCAACCAAGGCGACGACGAGGCGGCCAGCACCCCCAGTCGCTCCAGACAGGAGATCAGCGCACCCGATCAACCCGTCAACATCTCAAGTAGCAATGGCATTGTCACCTCTTCGACAGGGGGTAACAGCCATGCCGGCCTCTGGGGGCAACGGCCCTCTTTGTTCGGCTCACAGCCGGTCCAGCATCCCGTTGAAGGTGGTGATCAACACGGCGATGTCGCGTCGCCCACCGACATCCGGGCGCTGGGGGGCAGGAGATCTGTGGTGGTCATGGCGCGTATGAGATGTCGCAGTGGAACGAGTGTGATGTGGAACGGGAGACACGAGCCCGGCCGCCACTCCCCCGGCGAGGATGTCTGCCTCGGCGAGTAGGACAGGTGCTTGGGACGATCGGGCTGAGGTTCCCCGCTGTGCGTGAGTGGCTGACTACGTAGGGCCTGTCGTCAAATGATCTTGGTTTATTGGCTCATGGTCGGGTGCTACGTCGCCATGAGCTGTCCGATGCCGAGTGGGAGTTCATTCGGCCGCTGCTGCCCGTGTCGTTGCGTGGGCGCAAGCGGCTGGATGACCGCAGGGTGCTCAAGGGATCGTGTGGAAGTTTCGTACGGGCACGGTCTGCACGTGGCGGCAGTCGCCGCGACCCGGCCTGGCCCACGGTCTACTGCCGCTTCGCCCGGTGGTCCCTGGCCCGTGTCTGGGCCCGACACCACCGTGAGAGCCTCAACGAACCGGGTCCGCCGACCAGGTGGACCGGTCGCGGTGCGCGATCGCCTCCGTTGGCGTTCGGGCACTCGAAGGGGGCAACTGACGGGACCCGATCCGACCGACCGTGGCAAGAAGGTCCCCTACGACGATCAACACCTCGAACGAGCGACCACAGAACCAGGAGAGAAGGGACTTGACGCCCTCGGCAAGAGGATGTCGCCACCGTCCAGCCCGTTGGGGCGCCCGCCGCGTGGCAGTCCAGCCGCGCGGCGGACAGGTGCCTACAGGTGGGTCCTGAGGTCGTTGACCGTGTACGACATCGAGAAGTGGAAGCCGGCGCCGGTGCGCAGCGGGGCGATGTCGGCCAGTTCCTCGCCCTCGGCCGGCAGGAGAGCCAACTCGCCCTGGCCCAGCCAGATGTTGCCCACCTTCAGGTCGTCGAAGACGGAAACGACCAGCTCGTTGACGGCTGGCTTGTCCCAGGACCCCGCGGTCAGCGAGGGGAAGTAGCGCATGTTCACACCGGGACGCGTGCCGAAGTTCGGAACCGTTTCGGCCGGCTGCTCCAAGGTCACCCTCGCCTCGACCAGCCGCTGCCCCACGCTCGACACGGTGGCACCGAAACGGCCGCCGGGAGCCAGCTGCGGCGCGGCGAGACTATCCACACCGAAGACACGGGTCTGGTGCACCGCGGCGAGCTTCTTGGGGTAGCCCTGGATCCAGCCGCGGGCCATGGCTGAGTCGTTGTCGACGTAGATGTAGGGGCAATAGGCGACGGGGGTGCCGTTCCAGAGTGCGTCGACCTGGATCAGGAACTCGCGGTACTGACTGCGCGCGGGATTCAGGTACTCGTCGTCCGACGCGGAGAACTGCCAGTCGTAGAAGAGTCCCACCGCGCGGCCGCCGGCTTCCGTGTCAGGCGTCAGTCCTGCGGGAAGTAGCGCGGAGATCGCCTCGGGATCCGCCCAGAACTCCACTCCCGTGACATCCCCGGCGTAGTGCCACGGGGGCCTGGGGACGAGGTTCGCCTGACCTTTGGGTGACAGCGGAACACTGTAGCCGTTCAACATGGTTCTTCTCCTTCTGTAGGTACTTCACGTGACTGCCGAGCTGCGCGGTGGAACGCGCCGCACGTGTCTGGTTGTCCGACGTCAGAGAACGCGCAGTTCCCCACCGTCGACGGGGAGCATGACGCCGGTCAGGTAGGGCACTGCCGGGGACATCAGGAAGGCTGCCGCCTTTCCGAATTCCATCGGTTCCCCGGCCCGTGCCAATGCGTTCCGGGGAGTGGCCCCGCCAGTCAGGGAAGCCAGTGCCCGGGCGCGTTCCGTGGAGACGTGGGCAGGCAGCAATCCGTTGACCCGGATGCCTGACGGCCCCAGTTCGTCGGTCAGCATCTTGGCGACCATCGCGAGCCCCGGGCGCAGGCCGTTGGAGATCGCAAGCCCGGGAATGGGCTCGCGTACCGACGAGGAGAGGACGAAGGTGATGGATCCGCCGCCGTCCATGGCCTTTGCTGCCACTCGCGCCATCCGGATGGCTCCCAGGAAGGTCGATTCGAAAGCGTCTCTCCATGACGCGTCCGTCACGTCCATGGCCGTGCCGATGGGAGGCCCGCCGACGCTGATGAGGATTCCGTCCAGGCGCCCGAATCGGCTCAAGGCGGCATCCACCACCCGCTGCGCCGCGTCCTGGTCGGAGTTGTCCGCCACGACTCCCACGGCCCGCTCGTCACCTCCGAGGGCCGAGGCGGCGTCCGACACCGTCTCGCTAAGCCCGGTCAGGACGACGCGTGCTCCCTCGGCTGTGAGTGCCTGTGCGGCGGCGAGCCCCAGACCCCGGCTGCCCCCGGTCACGATGTACACCCGACCGTCCAGTTCCAGGTCCATCAAACACTCCATCCATGAATCGCTCGTATACCGGTGAAGGTGAGATGTCCGGCCGTCCCCGGAGACCTCGTGAGCCCGCGGTCTGGCTACGAGGCCGGTGGTGGTGGGGCGGCGGGGGCGGGAATCTCGCGGGTCGCCCTCTCCAGGTCGATCAGCACGGAGTGGAACGGCTTACCGGTGGTGTACTCCATGCCGACCTCACAGGTGCGGTTGGCCGACACGTAACTGTCGTAGTCGCGCTCCAGGACCTCGGCGGCCTCATGGGCGGAGGCGGCCTGGGGGAGCTCCTTGTGGAGCATGCCCCGGTCGCCGGCGAAGCCACAGCACTCGGCCCAGACCGGCAGGGTGACGCCGTCGGCACACGCTTCGGCGACCTCGCGGAGGTTGTCGACGACGCCGAGGTGTCGCATCGAGCAGGTCGGGTGGATGACGGCCGATCCGATCCTGCTGGTGACCGACAGGGCCGGCAGCAGGTGGTCGGAGGCCCACACGATGGAGTCGATGACGGTCAGCTGCCGGTGCCGCTCCAGGTTCTCCTCGGTGAGGTACGGCACGATCTCCTTGGCGATGCCGAGCGTGCACGAGGAGGCGTCGACGACCAGGGGCAGGCGGCCATGGTCGGTCCACTCCCAGGCGCGTTCGATGATGCGATTGCCCATAAGGGTGTTGCCGTCGACGTAGCCCTTGGAATGCCAGATCGTGGCGCAACAGGAGCCGGCCATGTCATCGGGGAGCCAGACGGGCAGACCGGCACGCCGGGAGACCTCGACGACGGCCTCGGCGACAGACATCTCGTGCTTGTCGGGCCCGGCGAAGATGCGGTTCACACAGGCCGTGTAGTAGACGGCCGCCGCGCCCACGCGGTCTGTCCTGGGCAGGGTCCTGCCCGCGCCGGTCGGAGTTCCGGGCAGCCATTCCGGCACCAGGTCGGGCCGTATGACCTTGCGGGCGGCGCGGGTTACGCCGGTGAGCAGGCTGTCGGGCAGATGGGATCCGGCGATGAGGGCGAGACGGGCGCCCGATTCCAGCAGCGCGAAGCGATCCGCGGTGATCTCGGCCACCCGCTCCTCGCGCGCGGAGTGCCGCTGGTGGCGGAAATCCTTCATGTACGCGCCGGTGTCGATACCTACGGGACAGGCGATGGCGCAGGTCGAGTCGCCCGCACAGGTGTCGACGGCGTCGTAGCCGTAGGAGTCGACGAGGCTGTCGAGAACGGCGGAGCCGTTGGGGTCCTGGCGCATCATCTCGCGGCGCAGCACGATGCGTTGGCGCGGGGACGTGGTGAGGTCGTGGCTGGGGCAGACCGGTTCGCAGAAGCCGCACTCGATGCAGGAGTCGGCGACCGGTTCGATACTGGGGATGGACTTCAGGCCGTGCAGGTGGGCCCGGGGGTCCTTGTTGAGGATCACGCGCGGCGCGAGGATCCCCTTGGGGTCGATGAGTGCCTTGATGCGCCACATCAGGTCGGTGGCCACGGCACCCCATTCCAGTTCGAGGAACGGGGTGATGTTGCGTCCTGTGGCGTGTTCGGCCTTGAGGGAGCCGTTGTAGCGCTGGACCGTCATGGTGCAGAAGTCGTTCATGAACGCCGCATAGCGGTCGACTTCGGCCGGGTCGGCCGAGTCGAAGGCGAGCCCGAAGTGCAGGTTGCCGTGAGCGGCATGGCCGGAGACGGCGGCATCGAAGCCGTGTTGTGCCTGGAGCGCGAGGAGGTCGGCGCAGGCTTCGGCGAGCCGGTGGGGAGGGACCGCGAAATCCTCACTGATGAGTGTGGTGCCGGGGGCACGGGCTTTGCCGACGGCGGCCGCGAAGGCCTCGCGGGCCCTCCAGTACATGTGGATGGTCCGGGCGTCGCGGGTGAAGAGGTTGGTGACCGACGGCACGGGCCGCACCAGGGGCAGTCCGGCGAGGACCTCCTCCGCCGCGCGCTCCTGTGCGAGTTGGGTCTCCTCGTCGGCGGAGCGGAATTCCACGAGAAGCGAGGTGGTGTCCTTGGGCAGGGTTGCCCAGTCGTCCGGAACGCCCTCGACGACAGCGCAGGCTCGCAGAGTGTTGCCGTCCATGAGTTCGACAGCACGCGCGCCCGCGTCGTTGAAGGCGGGAACGGCGGCGGCGGCCGTTTGCAGGTCAGGGAAGAACAGGAGGGCGGTGGAGGTTCGGCGTTCCAGTGGGAGGGTGTCGAAGACGGCTTCGGCTATGAAGCCGAGAGTGCCCTCGGAGCCGACCATCAGACCGCGCAGGATCTGCGCCGGGGTGTCGGCGTCGAGGAAGGAATCGAGCCGGTAGCCGTTGGTGTTCTTGATGGTGTATTTGGTGGTGATGAGGTCGACGAGCGACGGATCACTCTCGATCTCCGCCTTGATGTCGAGGAGACCCTGGTAGATCTCCGGTTCGGCCGCCCGGAGGTGTTCGTTGGCCTGGGGGTGGCCGGTGTCGATGATGGTGCCGGAGGGCAGCACGACGGTCACGGACGCCATGGTCCGGTAGCAGTTGCGGGTGGTGCCCGCGGTCATGCCGGAGGCGTTGTTGGCGATGGTGCCGCCGAGGGTGGCGGCGATGGAACTGGCGGGGTCGGGGCCCATCACACGGCCGTGCCGGGAGATGGTCGCGTTGATCCGGGCGATCGTGGTGCCGGGCCGGATGCGGGCCCGGGCGCTGTCGGGAAGCATCTCCACGCCGGTCCAGTGGCGGCGTACCTCCACCATGATGTCCTCGGCCTGAGCCTGGCCGTTGAGCGAGGTGCCGCCGGCCCGGAAGACGATGTTGCGGCCGTGGGCATGGGCGAAGCCGAAGACGTCGGAGATGTCCTCGATGCCGTCGGCCAGCACCACGGCCTGCGGGACGAAGCGATACGGACTCGCGTCGGAAGCGAACCGGACCAGGTCGGAGATCTTGTGCAGGACCTTGTCCTCGCCCAGCAAGGCGCAGAGTTGTTGGCGCAAGGGTTCCGGGGTGCCCTGCGCTCGGGATTCGTCGACGCGGTCCGGGTCGGGACCGCCGGAGGTATGAGGACGCAAGGCTTCCGGCTTGGGGTCAAGGATCATGACGTCCTTTCACTGGAATCAGCGGACACGCGGGGCCGGGACATCTCGGCGAGGAGCCGGATCCGGTCGGGCGGTGAGCCGTGAGGCAGCCCACAGCCAGCGGGGGTGGGCTGCCGGGCAGCGCCGGCGCTGCCCGGCAGAGCGGCTCGCCGGATGTCGCGGGGCCTCGGCGAGCGGCTGAGCGGGCAGACGGTGCCGGGTTGGGCGGCCTACGCCACTACACGCGCCGGTGCAGGGGCGGTCGGCCGCGGCCGTCGGGGGTGTTCGGGTCGTCCGGACCGGACGGGGGGGAAGGCTCCTGGCTCGGCCGGGCGTCCAGGGTCTCCGACCCTGTCGTTGGCCGGGGTGTCGTAGTGGCGGCTCGGTGAATCCAGGACAGTTGGCGGTGGGTGAGGCGCTGGTAACCGTGCCGGTCCCGGATGACCGCGACCAGGAAGGCGAGGAGCAGACCGAGGGCCGCGCCGAGAGCGATCATGGTCCAGCCGCGGGTGAGGCCGGCGTCGCCGCGGGCGTCGAAGTAGAGCAGGGCGCGCACACCGTCGTTGATCTGCCGCATGGGTTCGAAGGCGGAGAGGGCGTAGTACGGGCGTGGGACGGCCTCCAGCGGAAAGCTGCCCCCGGAGGACGGCACGGCCAGCGCCACGAAGAAGATCATGCCGATCAGTTGGCCCAGGCTCCCGAAGATCGAGAGGATCGCCTGGGTGCCGATGCCGATCGCGGCCGACGCGCAGACGGCGTAGACCCACAACTGCCACAAGTGGCTGGTGTCCATGTGCAGTCCGAAGGTGGCGGCCACCAGGACGACCGTCGCGGTGACCACCGCGAGGACGACGGACATCGTGATCTTGGCCAACAGTGTCTGCGTGCGGTTGATGGAGACCGGAAGGCGCGCGGTCCAGCGCCGTCCGCGCTCCGACGCCTGGTAGCCGAGCGCGGAGTCGACCCCGTTGCTGATGACTCCGGCGCCCAGGTACGCGCCGAGGACCAGTAGGAGGCTCAGGTAGAAGCCGGCGAGGCCGAACCCGGAGTGGTCGCCGAGCGGACGGAACGCGGTGGTCTGGAGGACGACCGGGTTTGCGAGGAGCACGGCCTCGGCCGTGGTGGACGGCTTCGGGGCGAGCTCCGCGAGCACCCCGGAGACCTGCCGGGAGACGGTCTGCTGGACCTGCTGCGCGATCGACTGGGCCAGCGAGGTCGCCACGCTGCCGGAGCGCGGATTCGTTCGCAGGACGAGCGTCGCCTGCCGTGCGGAGCCGACGGGGGCGCCGGGGGCCGCGAGAGCCAGGGCGCTGCGGCTGAAGTCGGCGGGGATGACCAGGGTGGCGTAGATCTTGTCCTGGTTCATCAGCTCTTCGGCCCGCTTCAGGGAGACGGCATGCCAGGCGACGCGATCATCGGAGCCAGAGGCTGAGATGATCCCCTGCTCGACGCTTCGCCCCAGTGCGAGCTGCGGGCCCGCCTCCACCACCGGCCGGTCCTGGTCGACGACGGCCAGCGGAAAGTGGCGCAGGTTGCCCACCGGGTCGACGACGCCCCCGAGATAGGCGAACGTGAGCACCGCGCTGACGACGACCATGACGAGGACAGGGAACACCCACAGTCTCGGACTGCCGAGCAACCTGCGTGCGGTGGTGTGCGGGGCACCAGAATCTTCAGGGTTCATTGAACAGATGTGCCTTTCAAATGCTCGCGTCGCGAGCCAGGGATCACCATATTCCCTGGATTCTGGCCCGCTGATTCATCTGCCAAAATCTTCGGGCGGTTGGTTCTTCGCAAATTCGCGGCGCGAGTCATTGATGCCTAAAAGAACAGTCCCACTCCGCCGGCGCCCATGTCAACCGATCATCCTGACGGCGACTCCAGGCCTCTGCGGCGCTTCTCCACCGCAGGTCGCAATACGACGCGAAGCGTACGTGCAGCCCTGGCGAGCTTTGGCGACACCACGCGGCACGGAGAGGGGTGCACATTCTCGGCAGCGCGCGACAATGCTGCATTGTGGCCATTCAGAACATCGGTGACAGTGCAGTCTTCAGGTGCTCTCCGGCATGCTTCTCCTCTGCGTAGAGGCGTGAGAAATTGCGGTTCTTCTCCGGTATGAGAAGGGTCGATATGTGGTCCGCCGGCATTTTCCCAACACGGAACCGGCGGTCGCGGCCGTCCAGCGTTCGAGACCCCCGCCCCAGCCACCTGCCCGAAGCCGTCCAGTGATGGTCGGCCTCACCCACCGTGTCCGGTTCCAGTTGCCTCGACGCGGGTGCGCCGCCCCGAGCGTCGATGCGCCCCGATTCAGGAGATGACCAGAAGAATGAGCGAACTGTCCACAGTCCATGACGTCACCTTCGACCTGTTGCGGTCACTGGGCCTCACAACGGTTTTCGGGAACCCCGGATCGACCGAGCAGCCCTTTCTGAGAGACTTCCCGAGCGACTTCACCTACGTACTCGCCCTCCAAGAGGCGTCGGTCGTCGCGATGGCGGACGCCTTCGCGCAGACCACCGGCCGGCCGGCGCTGGTGAACGTCCACTCTTCGGCCGGCCTGGGCAACAGCCTCGGCAGCCTGGTGTCGGCCTACCACTCTCACACGCCTCTCATCGTGACGGCCGGTCAGCAGCACCGGGAAATGCTCATCGGCGAGCCCTTCCTGGCGAGTCGCGAAGCGACCACCCTGCCGAAGCCGTGGGTGAAGTGGTCGTACGAGCCGGCCCGCGCGGAGGACGTCCCGCAGGCGTTCATGCGCGCCTACGCCATGGCACTGCAGCCTCCGGCCGGGCCTGTCTTCCTCTCCATCCCGATGGACGACTGGAATCGGCCCCTCGAAGGACCAGCCGTGGTGCGGCAGGTCAGCTCCGCCGTCGCGCCAGACGCCGAGCGCCTGCGAACGTTCGCCGACCGCCTCACCGCGAGCAGGCGCCCCGCGGTGGTCTTCGGCCCGGAGGTGGACCAGGCCGGAGGGTGGCACGCCGCAATCGCCCTGGCGGAGAAACTGCGGGCCTCGGTTTATGGAGCCCCGCTCGGCAACCGCGTCTCGTTTCCGGAGAACCACCCGCTTTACCAGGGACCGCTGGGCATGTCCCTGAAGGGTGTGGGAAACCGGCTCGCCGGCCACGACCTCGTGCTGGTCGCCGGGGCCGAGGTGTTCCGCTACTACCCCTACGTGCCCGGCCCGGTCCTTCCGGCAGGCACGGAACTGCTGCAGATCACCGCTGACCCGTCGACCGCTGCGGTGGCCCGGGCCGGAGACAGTCTCCTCAGCGACACCAGATTGGCCATCGAACTTCTGGTGGACATGGTGGGTGGCGGTTCGGACCGTCCCCTGCCGGAGCCCCTGAGCCGCCCGCAGGTACCTGCCGCCTCGTCGGGTGACCGGCTCTTCCCGGACGAGGCCTTCGCGACACTCAGCACGATCCGGCCCGACGACGCGGTCATCGTCAACGAGTCCACGTCCACCATCGCTCAGCAGTACGCGTGGCTCCCCACCACCGAGCCCATGTCGTTCTTCGCCACCGCCAGCGGCGGCATCGGCTGGGCCGCACCGGCCGCCGTCGGTGTCGCCCTGGGCGACAGGGACCGCGGCGTCACCCGCCCGGTCATTGGGATCATCGGGGACGGCTCCTTCCAATACTCCGTCCAAGGCATCTGGACCGCGGCCCAGCACGACCTGCCCATCGTGTACGTCGTCCTGCGCAACGGCGAGTACTCCGTTCTAAAGTCCTTCGCCGAACTGGAGAAGACTCCCGGCGTACCGGGTTTGGACCTGCCCGACCTGGACATCGCCGCCGTAGCCAGGGGCTTCGGCTGCAAGGCCGTCGACGTCGCGACGGCCGAAACCCTGGAGAAGGAGTTCACAGCGGCCCTGGAGTCCGGCTCGCCCACGGTCATCGTGGTGTCCACCCACCCGCAGAAAGCCGTTCTCTGAGCAGCCCTAAGGCGGTGTACGGCTGACGCACTCCGCCCCAGGAGGGCTCGCTCGCAGACAGACCCTCCGGTCAGAGCCGTGCGCCGGCCTCCGGCCGGGCGCGACGACACGCCCGCCGTTGAGTGCGGCGTCCTACGCAGGCGCGGGGCCGGCGGCGGGTCCTGCCGTGTGGGGTCCATACGGCAACGATCACAAGGTGAGGGTTGCGTCATCACAGAGCTGCGGCCCGGTACGAGCGGAAGACGGAGGCGGCTCATCCCGGGGTGACGGAACCGGGCGAAGCATCGCGGTGCTCCCCGGCTTCCTCGGGGCGCCGCAGGTCATCGGATGGACGAAGCGGTCGCACGAGCGATCCGCTGACGGAAGGACAGACATCGTGGACATCGACCCCGAGGTGGGCGCGGCCCTGGCCGCTATGGCTCTCCGCAAGCCGCTTCCCGTGGGCGAGTGGAAGAGCCGGCGTGACGCCATGAACGCCACCTACCGGGAACTGGAGGCTGCCTCGGTCCGTGTCGACGGGGTGGATACCGCTGATCTCACCGTGTCGTCGGCCGACGGGCACCAGGTGCCCGTGCGCTTGTACCGGGTACCGAGCTCCCTGCCCACCGCGCTCCTCGTCTACCTCCACGGAGGAGGCATGATCGCCGGCAGCGTGGACGTATACGACCAGGTGTGCCGCCGCTATGCCGTGGACGCCGGCGTGGCCGTGCTTGCCGTTGATTACCGGCTGGCTCCCGAGTCCCCGTTCCCGGCCCCGCTGGAGGACTGCGTGGCCGCCGTCGAGTGGGCGCTGCGGCACGTGGCCCAAATGAACCTTCCCGGCGGGCCGGTCGCCTTGATGGGAGACTCCGCGGGAGGCGGACTGGCGGCGGCAACCGCGGTGGCCTGCCGCGACCGGGGGATCGGGTCGCTCGCGGCACAGTTGCTCGTCTACCCGATGCTCGACGACCGCACGGCCTCCGCGACTTCCGCCGTCGCACCGTTCCTGACCTGGACACCGGACGACAACATCACGGGCTGGCAGGCGCTGCTGGGCGACGCCTACGGCACCGATGAGATTCCCGCGAACGCGGTGCCCGCCCGAGTCCGGTCACTTCGCGGTCTGCCGAGGACGTACATCGAGGTGGGACAACTGGACCTGTTCCTGGACGAGTCCGTCGTGTACGCAACGCGACTGATGCAGGACGAAGTCCCCGTGCACCTCGTCGTGCGTCCCGGCGTGGTCCACGGCTATGACCGGGTGGCACCCGACTCCCGGGCGGCCCAGGCAGCCCATACCGACCGGGTGGCCTTCCTCCGGTCCCTGTGACGGCCTGCCCCCGAGTCTGCGGGCTCGGGGGCTCCGCCCACCGACCCGCCCCGCGGCCCTGTCACCCGCTTAAGACTCCGTATGAAGGAGCCGGGCCAGGGACTGCATTCGACCGAGCGCCTCGCCGGGGAGAGGGATCGGCGCGCCGGCACGCAATCCGGGGAACGAGATCCTCGCCCTGGTCCGGCAGCAGGCCCCTGAGCTTCTCGGCTTGCTCGGAGTCGGACCGATCACCGCCGCCCAAATCTTGGTCAGATGGTCTCACCGGGGACGATTCCGCTCGGAAGCGGCCTTCGCCTCCTTCGCCGGCGTTTCGCCGATCCCTGCCTCGTCCGGGCTGACCAACCGACACCGTCTCAACCGCAGCCTCCCGGGGCGGCGCCGGGGTGAACACGGCCTTGCGGGCGCGGTCACCGGCTTCGTCAGCGGGTCACGCGCACCCCGCCGCGCCACACGGCCTTGACATTCAGGGTGTCGTCGATGGAGGTGAGGGGGTCGCCGTCGACCAGCAACAGGTCGGCGCGGGCGCCGGGGACGATCCTGCCGCGGTCGTTCAGGCCGAAGGTGTCGGCAGCGAGGCTCGTCGCCGCGCGCAGGGCGTCCTGGGGTGCGAAGCCCGCGCGCACGAGCAGTTTCAGTTCGCCGTGGAGGCTGACTCCGTGGGCCATGCCCGGGGCTCCCAGGTGCGATGCGTCGGTCCCGGCGAGGACCGGCACCCCCGCCTGCCGCAGCGCGTCGACCGACGCGACGGCCGCGTTGAAGTCACCGGTGCGGTAGGTGTTGAAGTCGCCGCGCAGGTTCTCGTCCCAGGCCGGCGGGAGTTTGCCCGCCACGCGGGGATCGTCGGCCAGGGCGGCGCCGAGGTGCTGGCTGGTGAGTGACGCCAGCGTGCTCAGGGTGGGGATGAAGAACACGCCGGCGGCGGCGATCTCGGCGACGAGCTCCGGGGTGTGGGGGCCGTCGACGAACAGGTGCGCGAAGCCGTCCACGCCGGCGGTCAGAGCCTGACGGGTGGCCTCGATGGTCAGCGCGTGGGCGATGACGAGCTTCCCCCGTGCGTGGGCGGCCTCGACGGCGGCTTCGACGACCCGTATGTCGACCACCGGTACGTCCTTGCCGAGGGTCTTCCCTGTCTCGATGAGGACCTTGATGTAGTCCGCGCCCTCCGCGATCCGTTCGTCGACGAACCGGGCGGCGTCCTCGGGGCGCCCCACCGTGGGCAGGTCGGGGTCGTTCTGGTTCCCTCGCAGCTGGGTGGGGTGGCCGCCGGGCGCGGTCATCCCGACCGAGGCCGACCGGACATCCGCCACGTCCGTGCGGATGGCGGCTTCCCGCCGCACCTCCTTCATGGTCTCGGGGAAGGAGAACAGGTCGAGTTCGGTGGTGACGCCGAACACCAGCGCCTGGCGCAGCGCCTCCAGGTCGGAGTGGGTATGGGTGTCGATGAGCCCCGGCAGCAGCGTCGCGCCGTGACCGTCCACCCGGTCTGCCTGTGGGTCCACGTCGCTGCCCAGGGCCACGACCGTCCCGTCGTTCACCTCGACGTCGCACAGCCCCAGAGCCTTCTCACCGTCAAAGACGCGTACCGACTCGATCACGAAGTGCATCACGAACTCCTCTCGTATACCAACCAGTGTATATTAACAAGTATACGGGCGGGGGTGGAACCACGGCGGCAGAGAGCGGGAGACCATGCGGGACACCGGACACGTCGAAATCGAACGGATGCGGTTGCAGAGCCTGGTCGTCTACGAACGCCAGGCCCGCGACCTCGGGCTCTGGACGGAGCTGGCCGAGTGCTACGCGCCCGGGGCCACCATCCGGTCCAACTGGTTCGACAGGGCCGCGGAAGAGTACGTGCGCCTGTCGAGGGACATGCACGACACGACGCCGTCCCGCCACCAACTGGGGCAGCCTGTCATCGACGCGCGCGACGACCGCGCGGTGCTGGAAGCCCCCATGACCTTCGAGTTCCGCGGCCACTTCCGGGGCACGCAGATCGACCTCGTCTCCCACACCCTGACCCTGCACCGGGCCGTACGGACCGGCGGGCGCTGGCGGTACCTGCGAACGGTCGCCGTGTTCGACCGGGACACCATGACGCCCGCCGTCCCCGGCGACCACGTGGACCTTCGCCCTGACGACCTGTCCGGCGCCCGCGCCTCTTACCGCATGCTCACCGTCTGGATGACTAGCCGCGGATACACCGTTCCCGGTGATCGCCCCGGCACCGACCGGCCCGCTGAGGTCGCCGCACTGCGGCAGGAAGCGCGTGCCTGGGCCGGCCTGGCCGCTTCATCCGTCGGCTGATCCCGCTGGCGGACCGCCCGGCCGTCCAGCCCGCCAGCCGGCCCACGCTCTGCGATGTGGCTCGGCCGCCGCACCCTCATCATCCCGGGGCAGTCCCTGTCCCGGACCACCCAAGACTGGAGTGATCCACATGCCCGACAACGGCATCATCGACGTGCACGCCCACTTCACCACGCCCCGTTACACGGCGGCGGCGAAAGCCGCCGGCCACCGTCGGCCCGATGGGATGCCGGAGGAGTACTGGCCGCTGTGGAGTCCGGCGCAGCACCTTGAGCTGATGGACCGCGCCGGCATCTCCCGGTCGCTGCTCTCGCTGTCCTCGCCGGGCCCCGCCCTGGGTGGTGAAGGCCGCAGGGTCGCCCGCGAGGCCAACGAGGCAGCGGCGGAGGCCGTTCGGGACCACCCCGACCGGTTCGGTCTGCTCGCCTGCCTGCCGCTGCCCGACACCGAGGCGGCACTGGACGAGATCTCCCACGCCTACGACCACCTGCCGGTGAGCGGCGTGGTGCTGCTCACCAATGCCGGTGGTCGGTACTTCGCGGACCCGGCCTTCGACGACGTGTTGCGGGAACTGAGCCGCCGGAAGGCCGTCGTACTGCTGCACCCGACTTCCTGCCAGGGGCACGAATCCCTGGCCGTCGGGCGCCCCCGCCCCATGGTCGAGTTCCTCTTCGACACAGCCCGGGCCGTGGTGGACTACGTGCTCAGCGGGGGCGTTCAGCGCTTTCCCGGTCTCCGGCTGATCGTGCCGCACGCGGGAGGAGTGCTGCCCCTGCTCGCCGAGCGGGTCGAACTGTTCCGCTCGATCGCGGGCGAACCACCAGAGCGCACCACCGTGACGGAGGACCTGCGCAGCTTCTACTACGACCTGGCCGGCACTCCCGACGCCACCCAGCTCGCCGCGCTCGCCGCCGTCTCCTCGCCGGAGCACCTCCTGTACGGCAGCGACTACGCCTGGACCCGGCTCGAGGCCGTCCTCGCCGCACTCGACCGCCTGGACGCGGCATGGACCACGCAGTACCCGGGCCCCTGGCGCGAGCGGACGACCCGCAACGCGCGCGCCCTGCTGGACGGCGACAGCGCATGAGCGCCGCCGTAGCCGCGTCGCGCCGCCGCAGGTCCCCAGCCGTCCGCCCCGGCAGCGACGATAGAGTGCGGAGGCAACGTGGCCGCGCGAATACGGAGTAGCTCCATGGGGGACCAGCGTCCTGATCGTTCGACAGCCGTCGGGATCGCGATCCTCCTGCGGCGTGCCCAACTGCGCAAGCAACTGGCCTGCGAGACCCGGCTCGCGGAGTTGCGCCTGACCCTGCCGCAGTGGGGCATCCTCCACGCGGTCGCCACGGCCCCGGACTCCTCGACCCATGCCCTGGCACTGATGACCGGCCAGTCGGACCAGGCGGCTGGCGCGGTCGTCGCCCGCCTGGAGCAGCGGGGACTGGTGGAGCGCCGTCCGGGCGTGGGAAAGGCGATCATCCACCGGATCACCCAGGACGGTGCACGGCTGGTCGACTCTGCGGACAACGCGGTGGCGGACGTCATGGAGCTGGCCCTCTCCGGCCTGGACTCGTCCGAGGTGCACGCCCTGAACAGGTACCTCACGCATGTCGCCGGCACCGACGGGGAGTCGCGCGACTGAGGGCGAGAGTCCCCCGCAGACGGAAGACGGAGTTCGGCGGCGGGGGACGGCGTCGGGCGGGCAGCGGCGTACCGGTGTCAGGAGCGGGGGCGGTGGGGATTTCCGGGGCATTCTCCATGTCCTCGGCGGTCATGCGGCACTCCTGCGGGAAGTGTTCACGTTGGGTGCGGCGTGCCGGTTCGCTGGTCCGCCACGTGTACAGGCACCGTTGGCACTGGAGGACGTCCCACGCACCGGGCATCGACGAGGCGAACAGGTTTCTCGACGGTTTCCCAGGCGCAGCGGGGGCAGATCGTGGGGGCGGCCAGGTCGGGAGGTCCTTTCGGGGCAGCGGGCGGCGGCAAGCCGCTGGAGCCTGGTGCGCCATTCGCCCGTCTCGGGCAGGTCGCGCACCTGGTCGCTGTGGTTGGGGCGACGGTCGCGTTCGACGGGGGTTGTGGCGTCGATGACCAGCGCGTCGAGGACGCCCGGGGTGCTGGTCTGCGGAGCCAGCGGCATCACCGGCATGTTGGGAAGGTGAATCAGGTCGTGGGCCGGGTTCATCTTGGTGGACAGGGCCCACATCACCTGGTTCAGGTTGAAGGGGTCGACATCCTCGTCGACGACGATGACGGTGGCCGCATATCCCAGGCCGTGCGGTGTGGTCGGCACCCGGGTGCCGACCGACCTGGCGAATCCGCCGTACCGCTGCTTCGTGGAGACGATGACGAGGAGTCCGTGGGTGTACATTGCGTTGACCGCCTGCACTTCGGGAAGTCCCTCTTCATCTGCTGGTGGATAGGAACACAGGTGTGGGCGGCCATCAGATAGTCGATCTTGGTCCACGGCATCCCGAGCCAGATGGAGATGCTCGAAGACCGGTGCGGTGCGAGATCCTGTCGACGCGGATGACGGGCATCCGGCGCCCACCGGAGCAATGGCCGGTGAACTCGCCGAAGAGCCCCTCTAGTTCGCGCTTGCGTGCCTCGATGAAGCCCTCGATGACGACTTCGCCCCCGTCGTACGCCATCGGGGTGGCGGCGACGATGGGGATGACGGGGTCGTTGCCGAGCGCGATGGCCACGAGCAGGTCCTCGCCCGTCTCCTCGGCCTTGCGCAGGTGGTGGGCGATGTCGTGCACCGCGCCCGGCTGGATGGCGAGCTTGCGCCTGCCCTTGACCTGGGTGCGGTAGATGCCGACGTTCTGTTTCCCGGTGCTGTCCGGGTCGTCCGGGTCGTCCGGGTCCCGGGAGACGACCGCGTCCTTGTCGATGTAGAGGCCGCCGTCGCCCTCGTTGAGGCGTATCAGCGGGAGCACCTGGAAGATGTCGGCGTCATCGCCCTCCAGCCCGCTCTCGGCCCAGGGCGGGCCCGCACGCCACTCGGGCGGAACAGGGAAGTCGGCCCAGCGGCGTACGAATTCGGCGACCTGCTCCTTCGTACGCGTTTCCTTCGGCATGCCCAGCGCCAGCGCGTGGTTGGCCCAGGAAGCCGTGCACGTTCATCGCGATGCGGGCGTCGGTGAAGCCCCTGACGTTCTCGAAGTACAGGGCAGGGGCGATATCACCCATCCGGGGTGCTGCGCTGGCGGCGGCGATGTCCGGCTCGGGCATGGCGATTCCTTGGTGTGGGGCGTTGGTGGGGCGGATCAGAGGGTGTGACTGAGTCCACGGGCGGCGCGCAGCCCGGCCCATCGCTCGGCGGCGGGCGCGGGTAGGTCAAGCTGGTCGAGGATCCGGGTGGTGATGTGGTCGACGACGTCGTCAACCGATCGCGGATGGTTGTAGAAGTCGGGCATCAGCGGCACTATCACCACGCAGCAGACGCAGGCACTCCAGCAAGCGGATGCCGAACGCGGCGCCCGTCGCCGACTCGGTCAGTACATCGAGTACAGGCTATGAACAAAAACGGTCAGCCTGATGTCACGGACATCCCCTACAGGACGACCGCCGGTGCTCCACCGGGGCTGTAGGTGCTCGACTTCACCGGGCTGACGGCGCGCGCCGCGAGCCACGGGGTCGACCCGTACTCCCCGGTGCGGGCGTCCTTCCACGGATTGATCGCCGTAAGGGCCGGCGTCCTGCGCTACGCCCTGGATTTCACCGAGCACCAGGTGGGCGAATTGCGCCTGGCTGTGGGCCCGGCCCGGACAGATCCACCAGTACCGCTCCGACCTCACCGCCGTCGAAGGTGCGGTCATCCTCTTCCATCCCGGTTTCCTGGCCACCTCCGTCGAGGCCCCCGACAGCGAGCCGCAGGGCCTGCTGGCGCCCGATGAGACCGTCGGGGACACCCTGAGCAGGGTCCTGGAGCTTCTGGAGCGGGAATACCGGGGGCTCGCCGGCCTTTCCCTTGACGTGCACACCGAGGTGCTGCGGCACCTGCTCGTCCTGCGCCTGGTCCATCTGTACCGCCCCGGCAACGGCGTCGGAGCGGGCAACGACGTCTTCCGCCGCCTGCCGGCAGGCGGCGGAGGACAACTACACCCGAAACCACCGGGTGGAGGACTATGCCACGAGCCTCCGCTACAGCGTTCGCACCCTCACCCGGGCCACGCAGGCGGCCACCGGGGCCGGGGCCAAACGTCTATCGACGAGCGCGTACTGCTGGAAGCCAGGCGCCTCCTGGTCCACACCGAGCTGGCCGCCAGTGCCATCGGCGAACGACTCGGATTCCCGAGCGCCACGGTATTCACCAAGTTCTTCCGGCAGCGCGCCGGCCGGACACCAGCGGCCTTCCGCGCCTCCGAGCGGGGTACAGGGTCCTGAGTCCACCAGCGGGCCGCGCGGTCGCCTGCCGCGGTGGCAGCCAGGCCGACCGCCTGGCATGCCGAGATGCGGGCCAGGCCGGTCCCGACCCGCACCAGCGCGTCCGCCCCTCGGCTCAGGCGGCGCGACTTCCCTGTGCGAGGCGGGAGAGGTGGTCCCACTCCTCCAGAGCTGCAAGGCGGTCTTCGTACTCCGCGCGCAGAACCGGCAGGCCACCGGCACCGAAGAGCACCCGCAGAGGCGGTTCGGGCGTGTCGGCGAGTGCCAGGAGCGCGGCCGCCGTCGCGGCCGGGTCGCCGGGACGGAAGTCGCTGCTGCGCATGCCGGCTTCGAGTGCCTCACGCACGGGCGCGTAGGCCGGGTCCTGGCGGGACCGGGGAGAGGCGGCGGCAAGGCCGGTGGGAAACATGAGCGGTTCGATCAGCGTGACGTGGATACCGTGGCCCGCGTCTTCGGCGGCCAGGGACTGGCTCATCGCCTCCAGCGCCCGCTTGGACGCCTGGTAGAGGCCCATCGTCGGGAAGGCCATCAGGCCGCCGAACGACGAGACCTGCATGATCCGTCCACCGCCACGCTCCCGCATCCCCGGCAGCACGGCCCGGGTGGTCCACAGCGTGCCGAAGAAGTTGACGTCCATCTGCGCCCTGGTGTGCTCCTCGGTTACCTCCTCCACAGCGCCGGTCAGCATGTGACCCGCGTTGTTGACCAGGATGTCGATCCCGCCGAAGTGCTTTTCGGCGGTGCGGACGGCGTCGCTCGCCGCCGCAGTGTCGGCGACGTCGAATCCCAGCGGCGCCAGGAGACCCCCGTCACAGGGACCGGAGGAATTCCACCCGGTCGGCGTGGGCCGCGCGGGCCGCCCGGGAGTCCGGGGCGAAGCGGTCGTAGCCGTGGACCACACCCGGCCGCACGACGAGATGCACGGACACCTCGTCGTCCATCAGCCTTTTCGCGTAGGCGATACTCTCGTCCCGGAAGAGGTCCAACTGCCCCACCTCGACATACGTCCGGGGGAGGTCGCGGAGCGACCGCGCCCGTGCGGCGGACGCCAGGGCGGAGGGCTCGTCATGGCCGTATCCGTCACCCAGCAGAGCCTGCCAGCCCGTGACGTTGTCGGCCGCCGTCCAGGTCAGGAACGGTTCGACCGCGGGGTCGGCGGCGGACGTACGGTCATCGAGCATCGGATAGATCAGCACCTGGGCGTGCAGGGGTCCGACCCCGCGGTCGCGGCAGGCCAGCGCGGTGGCCGCCGCGAGCCCCCCTCCCGCGGAATCCCCCATCAGGACGACCCGTTCGCCGGGGAGGTGTACCTCGGCCACGTGGCGCACCGCCCACTCGACGGCCGCCACGCAGTCCTCGACCGGAGTCGGGAACGGGAACTCAGGGGCCAGCCGGTATGCGACGGCAAGTACGGCCACGCCGGCGTCCACCGCGTAACGACGGCACACCTGGTCGTATCCATCGATGCTGCCCGCGATCATGCCTCCGCCGTGGAGGTGGACGACGAGCGCGGTCGGCAAGCGGCCCGCCACTCGGTACAGCCGCAGGGGGATCTGGTGCCCATCGGCCGAAGGCGCGGCGAAATCGGCGGTCTCCACCCCGTCAACGCGATCCGAGCCCGCCTCCAGTCCCGCGTACACGGCGTCGATGGCGGCACGTCGGCTCCGCCAGTCGCCCACAGGCGGCGGCTCCGCGGGAGCCCCGGCGGCGAGCCTCTCCAGGGCCGCGCGCACGTCGATATCGATGTCCACGGTGTTCGTCCTTCCGTCGGACGGCCGCCGCTGCGGCCGTTCTTCGCACGAGGGGCCGCCACGGTCAAGGCAAAAAATGAGCTACCCCTCATGTTGTGCGGCAATTTAACATGAGTCACCCCTCCGAATGTCGCCGGTCTGGCGGCGCCCCCGCCCGGGCACGCCATCCAGGATCATTCGGCACGCGGCCCAACGCCCCTCGGCCTCTCTTCCCCGCGTGCGGATGCCGGACTTCCACCGGACTACGGCACCGGCAGTGACCTGCGGAGACAGGGCGGGGGCCCGCCACCAGGCAGATGAGGCCACCCTCACCTTGTATCGTTGCCGTATGAAGTCCGAACGGCCGGATCCGCGGTCCGCCCCGCGCCTGCGCAAGGACGCCGCGCGAAACCGTGAGCGAATCGTCGGGGCCGCCCGCCGGGAGTTCGCCACTGGCGGTATCGACGCCTCGCTGGAGCAGGTCGCGAGGAGCGCCGGTGTGGCGATCGGCACGCTCTACCGACACTTCCCCACCCGGGTGGATCTTCTCCTCGCCGCGTTCGAGGAGAAGTTCGACTCCTTCATGGCGGCCGCCGACGCGGCGCTCGCCGCCGAGGACCCGTGGGTCGGGCTCAGCTCCTACCTGGAGGCCCTGTGTGGCATGCAGGCGGGCGACCGGGGCTTCAATGACTTCGTCTCCATGCGTTTCCCTGCCTGCGAGGAGACGGAGGCAATGCACGACCGTGTCTGCGACGTCATGGAGCGCATCCTGGTTCGCGCGCGGGAGGCGGGCGCTGTCCGGCGCGACCTCACGATCGCCGACCTGATCACGGTGACCTGGGCGAACAGCCGCATCATCGAGGCCACGGCCGGCATCGCGCCGGATGCCTGGCGCCGACATCTCCTGCTCATGCTCGACGCGTTCCGCCCGCACGGCGAGGCCGAACTCGGCGAACCGCCGCTGACGGACGGGCAGCTCTACCAGGCAATGGCACGCCTGAGTTCATAGGGCCCGCTGGCGACCGGTTCAACGACCCGCCGGTGGTCGCAGGCCGGATCCCTGCGCAACCGAGGGCGCCCGCCGCCGGCGAGCTGCGTGCTCCACGCGGCGACGGGCCGGATGTCCGGGTGGTGAAGCGGCTCGCCCCTCACACCGCCGTGCGACCGCCGTCGACGTCGATCGTGGCTCCGGTGATGAAACGCGCCTCGTCACTGACGAGGAAAGCGATGGCGGTCGCGATGTCGTGCGGATCTGCCACGATGCCGAGCGGGGCCCCGGCGGCGAGCTGATCGAGCCCGTCTCCCATCCCCTCGGTGCCGGGTGTACGGGTGGGGCCCGGGCTGACGGTGTTCACCCGGACTCCGGCGGGCCCGAACTCGGCCGCCCAGCTCTTCGTCAGCAGTTCCAGGGCGGCCTTGCTCGCGCCGTAGGCCGACAGGCCGGGCAGGGCGATGCGTGCGGCCATGGTGGAGACGTTGACGATGGCTCCGCCGCCGCGTTCGGCCATCGCGGGAGCGAGGGCTGCGACGAGGAAGAAGGGGCCCTTGAGGTTGGTGGCGAAGACGGCGTCGAAGTCCTCCTCGCGGAAGTCGGCGGTCGGGGCGATGGCGCCCACGCCGGCGTTGTTGACCAGGATGTTGGGTGACGCTCCGGTGATCGCCGTGGCGTCGTGGGCGAGCCGGGTCGCCGACTCGGCGTCCCGCAGGTCGGCGGCGACGAAGTCGGCCTCTCCTCCCGCCGACCGGATTTCGTCGACCACCGCCCGGCCGCGGCCGGGGTCGCGACCCGAGACGACGACGCGGACGCCGCGCCGGCCGAGTAGCAGCGCGGTCGCGCGGCCGATCCCACTGGTCGAACCGGTGATGAGAGCGGTATTGACGGTCACGGCGTTCTCCTTGACAGGGATGGCGCATGGCGCGGGCGAGGCGGACAGGGTTGTCCACAGTGAAGTCGAGGCATGCCTCGACTTCACTGCCCTCACTGTAACCTGAGGCATGCCTCATAATCGAATGGGGGCCGCCGCCGGGCGCATCCAGTAGGCGGCGTCGCCGGATATAGGGCTTATATGCAGGTTGGTATACATCATCCGGTGCAAAGGGACACCCGTGGCGCGATGCGTCATCGAAGGGGCGTGGGGCTTCGACGGCGAGGCGGACCTCGGGCAGCCAGACGGCGATGGCGGACGGACGCGTCGTGGCCGTCGGGGAGGACACGGCTGCGGGGAGTCGAGCGTGTCGACGGCCGCGGCTCGACCCTGCTGCCGGGACTCATCGACAGCCACACGCACGGCGACGCCGAAACCGGTCACGCCCAGGCGATCGGGGTCACGGCCGAGGTCGCCACCTTCCCCTTCCCGCATTCCCTGCGGGACACCCGGCGCGAGGCCGCAGCCCGCAATGACATCGCGGCCGTGCGATCCTCCTCGATCTGGATGATCCCGCCCGGCGGTCACCCGACGCAGCGTCGGATCGGCTGGAACGATCCCGAGCCCCCGACGGTCTCCCGGCCGCAGGACACGACACGCTTCGTCAAGCGACGCATCGCCGAGCGCCGACTACACCAAGGTGGTGATCGACCGGTGTCACGCCCCAGCGGGCCCCTCGTCTTCGCGATCGGCCTCCCCGCAGTGACGTTCGGTCTGACGGACCGGGG
>NZ_BNCD01000040.1 GCF_014656295.1 Streptomyces sulfonofaciens | reverse complement strand
AACGCCTCGGCGGACGAGATGAAGCGGGCGCCCAGTTGACGCAGGACGCGGGACTCGTCATCCAGGACGTCGAAGAAACGGGGAATTCGGCTCTCGATACTCCGCACTCTGTGGAACCTGTCCTTGCCGTGCCAGTGGGGGACGGGTCGTGCGCGCTGCGGGAACGGCTCCGCCGGCACGACCGTGAAGTGCCCGTCGCGTGTGGCAGCAAGCGGGGCTTCACAACGGCAACGTGACACGCCGGCCCTTCTCCGACGGGATCGGGCTGACCTGTCAGTTATAGCAGGACGATCATCAAGGGGCTGTCACGAGCCCTCCTCCGCGCGACGCCCCCGCGTGCGGCGCCGAGGCCCCAACAGCCCTGTGCACGAGGGGCCATTGGGGCCATGGAGATCCGGACGCGGGACGGGCCCGGAGCGTGCTCGCGAGGGCCGGCGTCCGGTGCCCGGGTCAGGGCAGGTCGAAGCCCGTCTCCTGGCCCGCCAGCGCGTCGCCGCACGGGCAGGTGCGCTCGCTGGGCAGTGACTTCACGGCTGTGAACAGCACAGGACGCAGCCGGTCGATGTTCTCCGCGAAGACCTTCAGGACCTCGTCGTGCGTGACGCCCTCACCGGCCTCCACACCGGCGTCCAGGTCGGTGACCAGCGCGATGGGGGTGTAGCACATGCCCAGTTCCCTCGCGAGGGACGCCTCGGGCAGGCCCGTCATGCCGATGATCGACCAGCCGCTGGAGGAGTACCAGCGGGACTCGGCGCGGGTGGAGAAGCGGGGCCCCTGCACCACCACCAGCGTGCCGCCGTCGCGCGGCTCCCAGCCCTGCGAGCGCGCCGCCGCCAGCGCCGTCTGCCGTCCCGCCGGGCAGTACGGGTCGGCCAACGAGACGTGCACGACGCCGGGAACGGCGCCGTCGGAGCGCTTGATGCCGTCGTAGAAGGTCTGCTCCCTGCCCTGGGTGCGGTCCACCACCTGGTCGGGGATGACGAGCGTGCCCGGGCCGAACTCCCGGCGCAGTCCGCCCACCGCGCAGGGCGCCAGCACCTGGCGGATGCCGAGGGAGCGCAGCGCCCACAGGTTGGCCCGGTAGTTGATGCGGTGCGGCGGCACCGAGTGGCTCCGTCCGTGCCGGGGCAGGAAGGCGATGCTGCGCCCGGCGTACTCACCGACCAGCAGCGCGTCGCTCGGCGGGCCGTAGGGGGTGTCTACGGGCACCTCGGTGATGTCGTCGAGGAAGGAGTACAGGCCGGAACCGCCGATGACGCCGATCTCGACGTCGGGCAGGTTGGTCATCTCACGCTCCTAGCACAGGAAGAGGCGGGCGCGGGATCCCGCCGGTGAAGGGCGGGTCATGAGTGGCGCTTTCGGCTGCGCGCTCAGCATTCCTATCCAACGGTCAGCCGGGGCGGCAAGTGAGCCGTGAGTCGCGGGTGAACCTTCGAGCCCCCGAAAGTGGCCCGGGCAGGCGCGCGCACTTAGAATTCGGTACGGCCGACCCGATACCCGGGGAGAAGCAGTCAATTGACCACTGCGCAGTTGAACATCCTCTGGTTGGCACACGACGAACTGGCCTTCTACGGACTCCCCAGGATGCTCAGCCAGGTCCCCACCGTCCGCAGGCACGTGATCTGCCAGGACACGGCCGGCGCGGAGGAGCACCTGGCCCGCGAGCCCTTCGACGTGAACGTCTTCCCGCTGAGCGCGTACGGCCCACGCGTGAGCGCGCTCGCGCAGAACAGCGGCGCGAAGCTCGTCCTGACGCTCTCCGAGACCGCCGCACTGCACCCCGGTCTGGCACACGGCCGCACCGTGGACGCCTGGTTCCTGGAGCAGTGCCTCACCCTGGACGTCCTGCGCGACACGTTCCGGCAGCTCGCCCTGCCGACCACCGCACCCCATCGACTGCTGAACACAGGGAACCAGGGCACCCTGCGCTCGGCACGGCGCGGCAACAGGCTGACCGCCCGCGAGCTGTCCGTGCTGCGTTTACTGGTGCAGGGCCTGACCAACCAGCAGATCGCCCGTGCCCTCGGCATCTCCGTGCACGGCGTGAAACGTCATATCTCCAACCTCATGCTCAAGTTCGACTGCTCCAACCGCACCGAGGTCGCCCTGGCGGCGACACGGATCTGGGAATGACCCCGGCGCCCCGCGGCGCCGGGGACGGCCGGTCAGAAGTAGCCCTCGCGCTTGCGGTCCTCCATCGCGGCCTCGGAGAGCCTGTCGTCGGCGCGGCTGGCGCCCCGCTCGGTCAGCCGGGAGGCCGTGATCTCGGCGATGACCGCCTCGACCGTGCCGGCGTCGGAGTCCACCGCGCCGGTGCACGACATGTCGCCGACGGTGCGGTAGCGCACGGTCCGCCGCTCCACCTTCTCGCCCTCGCCCGGCCCGCCCCAGTCGCCCGCGGTCAGCCACATGCCGTCCCGCTCGAAGACGTCGCGCTCGTGCGCGTAGTAGATCTCCGGAAGCTCGATCTTCTCGCGGGCGACGTACTGCCACAGGTCCAGCTCGGTCCAGTTGGAGAGCGGGAAGACGCGGACGTGTTCGCCGGGCGCGTGCCTGCCGTTGTAAAGCTGCCACAGCTCCGGGCGCTGGCGGCGCGGGTCCCACGCACCGAACTCGTTCCGCAGCGAGAAGACCCGCTCCTTGGCGCGGGCCTTCTCCTCGTCGCGTCGCCCGCCGCCGAGCACCGCGTCGTGCCGGCCCTCGGCGATGGCGCCCAGCAGCGGCACCGTCTGCAGCGGGTTGCGGGTGCCGTCGGGGCGCTCACGCAGCCGGCCGTCGTCGATGTAGTCCTGCACCCTGGCCACCGTCAGGCGCAGTGCGTACCGGGCCACGGTGGCGTCCCGGTAGTCCAGCACCTCGGGGAAGTTGTGGCCGGTGTCCACGTGCAGCAACCCGAAGGGCATCCGCGCCGGCGCGAACGCCTTCAGCGCCAGGTGCAGCATGACGGTCGAGTCCTTGCCGCCGGAGAACAGGATCACCGGCCGCTCGAACTCGCCCGCCACCTCCCGGATGACGTGCACCGCCTCCGACTCCAGCGCATCCAGGTACGGCAGGGCCGGAACGCGGCCCGGGCGCGGCCCCGGGGCCTTCGGCGATCCGCTGCTGTTCCGGGCCACCCCGGCAGGACCCGCGGTCACACGATGACCGCCGCGTCGACGCGGTCGCCGTCCAGCGACCGTTTCAGCCGGTCCCGGCCCAGCAGGAAGCCCAGCTCCAGCAGCACCGCGACACCGGCCACCTGCGCACCGGTCCCGCGGATCAGCTCCACGGCGGCCTCCGCGGTGCCCCCGGTGGCCAGCACGTCGTCCACGACGACCACGCGGTCACCGGGCCCGAACGCCCCCTGCTGGATCTCGATCGTGGCGGTGCCGTACTCCAGCTCGTAGCCGCGGGCGAGCACCGGACCGGGCAGCTTGCCGGCCTTGCGGACCGGGACGAAGCCCAGCCCGGCCCGGACGGCCACCGGGGCGGCGAGCAGGAAGCCGCGGGCCTCAAGGCCGGCGATCCTGGTGGCACCGCGGCGCACGCACATCGAGGCCAGCAGCTCCACCAGCGAGGAGAAGGCGTCCGGGTCGGCCAGCAGCGGGGTGATGTCCTTGAACTGCACGCCGGGCCGGGGGTAGTCGGGAACGTCGCGTATGAAGCCGGCCAGCCGCCGGCCCAGCAGGATGTCGGCCGCCCGGGCGTCGTCGGGGTCGACGGTGCCGTGGGCGGGCCCCGGGTGGTTCGTCGTCATGGAGGTCCTCCGTCAGATCCAGCCGGTGGGGTCGGCGTATCCGAGCCGGTCGGCCACCTGGAGGGTGCGGGCATCCAGCGCCCGCCCGATCAGGTCGGCCCGGTCCTGCCAGCGGCCGGCCCGCGGCCGCGCGGTGGCGGCCACGGGTGCGATGCCATGGTGGACCGAATGCCGGAACTCACCGTCCAACGGGATGCCGAGCCAGTCGCTCAGCCGCTCGAAGGACGCGATCCGGCGGTCCGGCCCGCCGATGAGATCCTCGAAGTGCAGGGTAAGGCCCTCCACCGGACCGCGGTCGAGGTCGTCCAGCACCGCCTGGTGGCTGCTGCGCCACTGGAAGGCACACACGTCCAGCAGCGGGGCGCCGGTGAAGTCCTGCCAGCCGGGCGGCAGATCGAACTTCCACCACCACCGGTTGTCCTCGCACCGTTCGACGTAGTCGCCGATCGCCAGGGGCGAGGTCATCCGGTGGGCGTGGAAGCCGTTGTGCAGCCACCCGTCGTACAGGCCGTTCACGGCGGCGGCCGGGTTGCGGGTCAGGTGCAGCACCCGCAGCCGGGCGTTGGGGAACAGGGCGCGCAGGAAGCCGAGCCGGTAGGCGTTGCTCGGCGTCTTGATCACCAGCGTCCGCTCGCGCAGGTCGGCAGGGTCGGCCCGTCGCCAGGGACGGGCCAGCACGAAGGGCGGCTCCTCGATGAGGAGCCGCCCGGGCGCGCGCGGCGAGGGAGCACCGAACGCCTCCCTCTGCAGCAGGTCCCGCGGCAGGTCGTAGTACCAGGGGCTGACGGGCAGCCCCTGCTGGTGCAGGCCGCGCAGCACACTCAGGGTCACGGCGGCGGGGTCCCACGAGGGCGCGCCCCGCAGCACACCGCGCGCCGCGTCGGCCACCGCGAGCGGGTCGAGCGGCAGCTCCGGCCACTGCACGGCGAACCGCCAGGCCACGTCGAGCGCGAACTGCTCCGGGTCCGGGACGTCGGCGGCGGTGCCGACGTCCCGGGCCAGTTCCTCGTCGAGCAGCCGCCGGGCGGCCGGCGCGAGCGCCGCCACATGGGCAGCGTCGAGCCGGTCCGACCCGGTGCCGCTGTCCGGGAAACCAAGCCCGGCCAGCCGCAGGAACGGGTTGATCTCCGCCTGCAGGTGCAGCAGCGCCCGTGAGGCCCGCAGGGTCTCGGTGACCATGCTGGAGCCGCCGCGTGAGCTGGAGGCGATCACCAGGACGGACCGGACCTGCGCGGAGAAGTCCCGCACGCCGCTGCGCCGAAGCTCGCGCAGCGGTGCGAGCCGGTCGCACAGCGCCCGGAGAGCGTCGGGCACGCCAGGGGCGTGCACGGGCACGGTCATACGGGTCATCACCGGGGCTTCCTGAGCGAGTACACGCACCACCGCCACTGGTCGCGGATGGAGCCGTCGTCCAGCACCTCGAACGGATGGACCTCCCGCACCTCGCGCGGCGCGTCGTAGAAGAGCCGCTGTATCTCCCGGCGGGCCGCGGGAGTGGTCTCGTGCGTGTCGATCCACAGGTCGATCGACTCCCACAGCAGGTACTCGCTCATCTGCACGTCGGTGAAGCCCGCACCGAGCAGCAGCGAGCGGAAGTCCTCCTCACGGAACATCTGGTACAGGAGGGGCTGCTTCTTCTTGAAGACGCGGTACATCCAGAAGGCGTCCTCGTCGGCGAACGGCACGATCTGGCCGACGATGAACTGCCCGCCCGGCTTCAGCACCCGGAAGATCTCCGAGACCGGACGCTCCGGCTGCGGCAGCAGGTGCAGCACCTCGCGGGTGACCACCAGGTCGAAGGAGGCGTCGGGATAGGGCAGGTCGTAGACGGTTCCCTGGTCCACGCGGTCCAACCGCGTGGAGGCGAGCTGGACCATCTCCGGAGTGAGGTCGAGGCCGATCATCTCGCCGACCTTGCCCTTGAACGAGCCGCCGACGACACCGCTGCCGCAGCAGACGTCGAGCATCCGGCCGTCCGCCGGCACGTCGCACATCTCGGCGTGCTTGGCGAGCAGTTCCTCGTCGGTCAGCCACGAGCACGACTCGTGCCAGTTCTTCGACCGGATGCCGAACTGCCGCTGGTAGACCCCGTAGTCGATGTCCAGCTCGCGCCGCTGGTGGCGGGCGGTGCGGCTGGCCAGCCTGGCCGCGAGCCGGGCCCGGGTGGCGTCGAGCGCGCGGGCCACGACGCGCCGTCCGAGGCCCTCGTCGGCCTCCATGGCCCGGGTGAACTCGGCGTCGACGATGTCCTGGACCAGATGGCCGACCTCGGGGTTCTGCAACCGCTTCTTGGTCTGCCCGTCGAACTTGGGACCCACCATCCGCAGCGAGACCACCGCGGTGAGCCCTTCGAGGATGTCGACCGTGGTGATCCGCTCACCGGTGCGGGCGTCCAGCAGCTTGTGGGCGGTGGCGTAGCGGTTGATCGCCGCGGCCAGGGCCGCCCGGAGGCCGTCCACGTGCGCGCCGCCCTGGTCGGTGCGGACGCCGTTGACGAAGCTGCGCAGTTCCTCCGTGTAGCCCTCGGTCCACTGGAAGGCGAGGTCGAAGGAGACCGCGTCGCCCACGTGCGAGACCACCACCGGCTCGGGGTGGACGGCGGTCGCGTCGCCGTTGAGGTGGTCGAGGAAGGCCCGCACGCCACCGCTGAAGGTGTACCGCGCCACCGTGCCGCTGCGCTCGTCCACCAGCCGGGCGCTGAGCCCGCTGTGCAGGAACGCGATCTCCTGGAGCCGCTCGCCGAGGATCCGCGTGGAGAACTCGCAGGTGTCGAAGATCTCCGGGTCCGGTCGGAAGGAGATGGTGGTGCCGCGGCGCTGCGCGGGACCCTCCTTGATCAGCTCGGTACGCGGCTCACCACGGGAGAACTCCTGGCTGTGGTGGGCGCCGTCCCGCCAGATGTCCACCCGCAGCGACTCGGCGAGCGCGTTGACGCAGGACAGGCCGACGCCGTGCAGACCGGCGGAGTGCACGTAGGTGCTGCCGGTGAACTTGCCACCGGCGTGCAGCGTGGTGAGCACCACCTCGGCGGCGGGCCGCCCGGAGTCCGGGTGCGGGTCGACCGGGATGCCCCGGCCGTCGTCCTCCACCGCGCACGAGCCGTCGGTGCGCAGGATCACCGACAGTTCGCGACAGTAGCCGGCCTCGTACTCGTCCACGGCGTTGTCGAGCAGCTCGAACACCAGGTGGTGCAGGCCGTCCGCGTTGGTGGAGCCGATGTACATGGAGGGGTTGCGACGCACGGCCTGGAGGCCGGAGAACACCACGATCGCGGAGGCGTCGTACTGCGCGTCCGCCGCCGGCGGGGCGGGGGTGAGGAGGTCGTCAGACATCGGTTCCTCCAGGGGCCGTAGTGAGGGCGGCCTCGCTCGGGGCACCCGTCAGGCTCTCCAGTGCCGCGTCGAGCCGGGCGGTGTGCCGCTTCTTCAGCGCGGTCAGGGTGGTCAGCCAGCTCGCCACGTCGGCGTGCCCCTCCTCGTGCGCGGCGGTCATCAGCCGGGGATAGACCTCGCCCGCGTCCTGGAGCGCACCGGCCACCGAGGAGGCCAGGTTCAGTCCGGTCTCCCCGATGTCGCGCCGCTCGTCGTCGGGAGCGGTGGCGTCGCGGATCACGTCCAGGTGACCGTGCACCGCGCAGGTGACGCTGTCGGCCAGCTCCGTGAAGAGCCGGGCGATCTCGGTGTGGCCCTCGATCTCTGCGACCTGGGCGAAGTAGGTGTATCGCAGCGCGGACGTGGCCTCCGCCGCGAGAGCCGAGCGTAGGTCGGCGGCGAAGACGTCACTCAGATGCGCCATGGTTCTCCTCGGAGCCGGACCGCGGGGCGGACGGCTTGGTCCCCGCCGCCAGGACGAACAGCATGTTGTCGACAAACCGGCCGTCGGCCTCGCGCACCGCGTGCAGCGCGAGGAACTCGGGCGAGGCACCGCGGTAGACGGCGCGGATCGCCTCCCGGTTCTCCTCCTCGATGGCACCGTTGTCCGACCAGACGTCGACGTCCTCGACGGACACGTAGGGACGGGTCTCGACCGGGTCGCAGCCCGCCTTGCGGACCAGCTCCTCCAGGTCGGACGGGAGGAAGAAGTGCCGGCGCACGGGATTGCGCAGCCGGAGGATCTCGAAGTACTCGTCACGGTCCTGCTCGTCGTATGCGCACAGGTTGATGATCACCACCCGGCCGCCGGGCTTCACGACCCGGACCATCTCCTCGACCGCCGCGGGCAGGTCCATGAACTGCACGCCCTGGCGGCACACGACGAGGTCGAACTCGTCGTCCGCGAACGGCAGGTGCTCGGCCGGGGTCACCACCAGCCGGTCGAGGTACGGCCTGGCCTGATCGGCCATCTCCTCGGTGACGTCCACACCGACCACCTCGGCCACCCGCCCGGCGAACAGGCGCGACACCAGTCCGGTGCCGCAGGCTACGTCGAGCACCCGGTCACCCGGCTTGGGGGCGGCCATGTCCAGGAGGACATCACCGAGTTCGGTGTCGGTGCACCAGGAACTCGACCGGTCGTAGGTGGCAGCCCGCAGGGCGAAGTGGTTGGTGACGTCTTGTCGACTGATCGTCAAAGGGAACTCCTCGCGGTCGGCTCATGGTCTCCCCACCCGTCCTTGGGTGAGGTGGTGCACGAACGTGCGGGGGACGGGGGCGGGGGCCGGCCTCAGGCCGACCCCCGCCGTGCGGCGGGGACAGTGCCGCGGGCGGACGGGCGAAAGCCGCCGCGCACCAGGGCCTTCAACCGCAGCCACCGGATGTAGACGTCCCGGCTGAGCCGGGCGCGGTGGTTGTCGTCCTCCCGCATGGAGCGGTACTCGATCCGGGCTCGCAACTGCACCGAGCGCAGGGCCACACTCAGCGCCCCCGGGGCGCGGGTGGTGCCTGCCCGGGGGTCGACCGGATAGCCGAGCGACTGTTTCACCGGACCGGCCACCTTGTCCACCCACAGGCGTTCGCGGGTGTTCAGGCCGCGCCGACCGGCACCGATCCGGTCGGCGCTGACAGGCTGGCCTGCCTTGCGCCACGCGCCGGCCAGGCCGGCCGTCTGCCGTGCGGCGGCAGACGTGTGGTGCTTGAGCATGGCCGGCTCGGGCTTCTCACCGAGGAAGTCGCACAGCCTGCCGACCTCCTCCTCCGGGTTGGACACCAGGTCCTCGTAGCGCAGCAGGTGCACCACGCCGGGGCCCCAGGTGTCCAACGCGGCCTGGGCGCTCTCCTGCTGCGCCCGCCACAACTGGGCCATGCGGTACGGGTGGCTGGGCCCGAACACCGCGCGCTTCGCCGAGGAGGCGACATCGCACGGGTCCCTGACCAGCCAGACGAACCGGGCGTCGGGGAAGACGCCCAGTACGTCCGCGACATGGTCCACCATGAACGTGCTCTTGCACCCCCAGCGCGCCTTGCCCACGGCGGCCCGGTGCTGTTCGTAGATCGCCGCGACGATCCCGAACAGCCCCGGCCCGGCCGGATCGGCGATGATCCGGCCGGCCTCGACCTGATGGGGCCAAGGGTGGATGTGCCGGCGCAGCAGGCCGAGGGCGTCACCGACGGCCCGGGCGCGGTTCCGCGCGTCGCCCAGGTCCCCGTAGGACCTGGCGAGCGGCGCGAGGAACCGCATGAAGTGCGGCGGGTGCGGAATGGTGATCCGCGAATGTGCGTCCAGGATGAGCCGCAGCAGGTTCGAGCCGGACCGTTCGGTGCCGATGATCAGGATGGGGCTGTCGGGTCCTGGGCCCGTCATGCATCACCGACGGTGACCAGCGGCTCCATCTTCTTGGCGCCGCAGTCCATCAGGCTGCTGCCGGCCGCTGCGATCTCCGGGTCGGCGCACTTGTCGAGAGTGAACCGGTCGGAGCCGGGTGCCAGCGGGCCGGCACCGGAACTGAACTCCGCACGCCATCCCTCGCCGGCGTACGAGGTCGAACGCTCCTGGGCGTCGTCGGGGTTGGGGTGGAAGTACTGGAAGTGCTCCGGGTAGTGGCGGAACTCCATCACCGGACCGGGCTGGTAGGCGTCGTAGATCCGCTTGTAGGCGTCCCGGCAGACCTTCTCCGACAGACCGCTGACGTTGAGGAACTCGTCCTCGTGCAGGGCCTGCTCGACCGACAGCCAGTTGAGGTGGTCGATCTCGGAGCGGATCTGGCCGGAGGCGAGGGCGTTCTTGTAGATCGTGGTGCCGGGCATGGCCGAGAGGTACTTCACGCGCGTGACGTGGTTGTAGGTCTCGGCGAACTCGACCATGTGGCCGAGCGACTCCTCGCTCTCGTTGGGCAGCCCGACGATGAGCAGGGACCCGAACCGCACACCGGCGTCGAACGTGGTGCGCATGGCACGCACGGTCAGGTTCTCGCTGCTGCCCTTGCGGGCCTCGCGCAGCACGTCGGTGCCGAGCGACTCCACCCCGTAGAGGATGATGTCGCAGCCGGAGTCCCGCATCGCGTTGACCCTGGGGACGTCCATGTCGGCACAGCGGGTCAGGCACGTCCAGCGGATGTCGTAGTCCTTGATGACATCGCACATCTCGATGGTCTGGCCGCGGTGCGAGCTGAACGTCAGATCGACGAAGAAGCAGAAGTCGATCCCGTACTGGCTCTTGAGCCAGTCCATGTCCTTATCCATCTTCTCCTGCGACTTCGCCCTGACCTGCGGCGTCGTGCGGTAGCAGAAGGAGCAGTCCATCTTGCAGCCGCGGCTGTAGGAGGAGATGATCTGCGGCTGCAGGCCCATCGGGCTGTGGTACTGCGGCCACAGGTCGAGCCGCATCCTCGGCAGCGCGTCGAGGTCCATCATCTGACCGCGGGCCCGGGTGCGCTTGGCCTCGCCCTCCGGGGTGCGGTAGCAGATGCCGCGGATGTTGGGCAGGTCACGCGACCACTTGCCGGCGGTGTAGCTCTCCATCAGCTCCAGGATGGTGATCTCACCCTCGCTGACGACGACGATGTCCGCCGCGGTGTCCTTCATGAACACGTGCGGGACGGACGTGGCCAGCGAACCGCCGGCGATGATCGGCATGTTCGGTTCCGCTTCCCGCACCTTCGCCATGAGCTCGCGGCAGAACGGGAAGTTGTCCTCGAAGGTGCACACGCCCAGCACGTCGGTCTGGCCGATGATCTGGTCGTACGCCGTCTTCAGCGGGTCGAGGTCGTACCGGACGTCGATGATCTTCACGGGGTAGCCGGCGTTGTGCAGCACCGTGGAGATGTAGCTCGCGCCCTCGTAGGGCGAGGTGAGGAAGAACTCCCAGCCACGCGGCATGGAGAACGGGGACGGGCCGACGACCAGGGTGAAGCGGGGCTTCGACGGGTCGGTCGGAACCGGCGTCGCGTCCTGCTCACGCATCTGGTTCATGAAGTGGTGGTCGACCAGTTCATCGGCATTCGCGTACAGCTCCAGGGCGAGGGATTTGGGTGCCATGGAACACTCCTTCTTCGGTCGGCTTTGCTCCGGGGCGTTCAGCCGCTGATCCGCCGGTCACCGTCGTGGGCGACGGTGCGCAATTGCGCCGCAAACTCGTGCCAGGACCTGGCATAATCATCCGCGAGATCGACGATCATTTCGGCGCAATGTTGGGGGACGCTGTCAACGAGTCGATCCCACTTTTGCACGACTTGAGCCTGCGCGTCGAACAGTCTCAACAGGGCCCTACCGGTTTCGGTGAATCGCAACGACGGGTCTTTGCGCAGTATTTGCAGCAGGGCGACCGGGTTCCGGTCACGGCCGCGTAGCGCGGTCGGCCCGGCGGCTCGGGCCGCGAGCTGCGGTATGTCCTCCTCGGTGCGCTCCTCGGGCCCCGCGGCGGGGGCGGTGCGTCGGCTGCGGGCAGGTACCAGGTCACGTCCCGACAGCAGCCGCTCACGGACGTCGTGAGCGGTGCCGACGGATATCCCGGCCTCCTTGGCCACCTCCCGCAACGGCATCCCGGGATTGGCGGCGATGAGCCGCCCGGCCCGTACCCGCCCCTCCGCGGCGTTGATCGGGCGGACCCGGCCATCCCGGCCGATGCGGGTGTTCGAGGGGGGAATGTCCTCAGTCGAACGCCGGCGGATGGCGGCGATGGTCTTCGGTGACAGACCACTGACGCGCGCGATGGCGCGATCCGACCACTGCGGATGGGACTGGGTGATGCGCGCCGCCGCGGCGGTGCGGTCCGACAGCGTCAGCGGCAGCCCGTGGCGCACGTTGCTCTGCACCGCGAGCACGAAGGCGTCGGCCTCGGACCCCTCGAAGAAGCGGGCCGGGATCTCCTGCTGCGCACGCAGCCTGGCGACCCGCAGCCGGTGCATTCCGTCGATCACCCGCATGGTGGGCCGGTGGACGAGGATGGGGGGCAGGGTGGTTTCGGACGTGAGCAGAAGCTGGGTATGTTCTAGGTCCTCCCCTTCGAGGCGGGGATAATCCACGACTGACAAGGAATTGACCGGAATCATGTGTACCAGGTCCTCTGGTACTTGGCGTCCAATCTCTTCCTCAAGCGACATCGGACCTCCAGCTCGCAGGACGTAGCAGAACATCCCCTCCGTCAGGCAGAGTACGAAGACCCAATCAGTAAGCGATCAATGGCCAATCAGCAGCATGGGGAAGGGAAGGCAGTGCGGAATATCTTGTTCATCTCCCTGGACACCGTCCGGGCGGACGTCGCCTACTCGGGGAAGATGCCGGGCATAGAGTCCCTCCGGCGAGGCGGCGTCACCTTCCGCCAGGCCATCTCGTCGGTGCCGTTCACCCCCGCCAGCCACGCGAGCGTGTTCACCGGGCTGCAGCCCGCCCGGCACGGCATCCGCCACCTGCTGCGCGAGCAGCTCGACGCCGGCGTCACCACCCTGGCGGAGCGGCTGCGGTCGGCCGGCTACGCCACCGGTGCGGTGGTGTCCTGCCCCGGTCTGAACAAGTGGTACGGAATGAACCGCGGGTTCGACCACTACGACGACGAGATCCCGCGGCTGCCCGACGGCAGCGACCCGTTGACCACCCCGGACGTCAAGAAGCGCGGCCTGGCCCTGAAGCGGGCCCCCCTGGTGGTGGACCGGGCGATGGACTGGCTGTCCCGCCAGGACGGACCGTTCTTCCTCTTCGCCCACTTCTTCGACGCCCACTGGCCGTACGAGCCCCCGGAGGACTTCTGCCCCACGGCGGCCAACCCGTACGAGGGCGAGGTGGCCTACAGCGACCACTACCTCCAGATCATGCTGCGGCGCATCGAGGAGATGGGGCACTCGCTGGAGGACACCCTCATCGTGTGCTTCTCCGACCACGGCGAGGACCTGGCGGGCTGGTACCCCAACGACCACTCCGGCTCCCTGGGCCACCCGTACGAGGAGGGGCACGGCTGCCTGCTCTTCGACGCCACCCAGCACGTGCCGCTCATCATCAGCGCGCCCGGGCTGCCGAGCGGTGTCGAGGTCGACCAGCAGGTGCGCCTGGTGGACATCGCACCGACCGTGCTCGACCTGCTGGGCATGGACAAGGAGGACCTGGACGGCCTGTCGCTCGCCGAGTTCTTCGGCCCGGGACAGGAGGGCGCCTCCCGCCCCGCGTACAGCGAGACGTACTACCCGGAGGAGCGCCGGGCCGACGGGCAGTACCCCGACCTGACGCCGCTGGCCGCCGTACGGCTGCACGACGACGACCACGACGGCCGCCGCAAGGTGATCTGGCACATCGGCACCGACACGGTGGAGACCTACGACCTGCGGTCCGACCCGCACGAGCTGAAGGGGCAGACCCTGTCCGCCCCGGCAGGCCCGCCCGCGCCACCGCGCTAACGCGCCCGGCCCGTCAGCCGGTCCCACCGCCGCCGTCCCCGTCAGGTCCGCCGCGTCGCAGGATGCCGGTCAGGCAGCCCAGCGCGCCGGCGGCCTTGACGTACTCGCTCACGTCCACGGCGTCGACGAGGAGGCCGGCGGCCTCCAGCCGGCGGCGGGTGACCGGGCAGCCGTCCGGCATCAGCACCCGACCGGGGCCCAGCGCCACCAGGTTCATGGCCCGCCGCCCCACCACCTCCTCGTCCGGCGGCAGCTCCAGCAGCTCGTAGTCGCGCCGCAGCAGTTCCGCGCGCAGTTCGTCGCCGAGCGCGGCGCTGTGCACCACGGCGCGCCGGTGGTCCACGAAGACGACCGAGCCCAGCAGGTGCTGCACGCCGGGGCCGAGAGGTACGAAGACGGCCTCGGCGCCCTGCTCGCGCAGGACCGCACGCACCACCGACGCACCCTCGCGGTTCGTGCGAAGGCCCAGGCCCACCAGGACCGTCCGGTCGTCGACCCAGAGCGCGTCGGCGCCCTCGAAGACCGCCCGGCCGGTCATCGTGCGCAGCAGCGGGACGCCGAGCGCGGCCAGCGCCGCCGCGGCGTACCGCTCCTCGCCGGCGCGCTGGGCCGAGGCGGGGCGCGCGAGGACCACACCCTCGGGAGTGGCCAGGAACAGGTCCCGCGCGAAGATGATGTTCGGATCCGCGGTGGGCGGCGGGGTGAGGACGTGCACGCTCACGCCGTGCCGCCGGTAGGCCTCGGCGACCGCGGCGTGCTGCTCCCGCAGCAGCCCCGCGTCGACCGGCGCGGTCATCAGGTGGGCGGCGGGGTCGGTGACCGAGGCGATGCTGTCGGGCGGCCGGGTCAGCAGCACCTCGCGCAGCGTGGCGCACTCGGACCGGTAGCCGCAGCGCGCCCAGAGCAGGCCTGCCGCCACTTCCTCGTGGTGCGCGGCGGGCCGGGGCGACCAGCCGGGGCCGCCGAGGTCGCTGGAGAGCCGGGGCTGGGTCGCGGCGGAGCGGTCCCGGCCGGCGGAATCGGTACCCATGTCAGACCGAGTAGCCGAGGGCCCGCAGTTGGCCCCGGATCTCGTCGGTGAAGGACACCTGCTCCGGTTCGCGCAGCGCGGTGCGGTAGTCGTCCAGCATGGCCAGCAGGTCGGTGCCGTCGGCGTCCGGATCCGGCACGGGTACACCCTCCTCGTCGAACCGCTCGACCCAGGTCTGGTCGGTCGGGTTGATCTTCTGGAACCACTCGCTGTACTGACGGGTCAGCCGCACCACGCGCCGGTCGTCCAGGTAGGCGGTGTGCCCGATGAGGTAGTGCCGCAGCGGCCCCGGCGTCTGCCCGGCGAGCTGGCGCTGCTGGTAGGTGACGAACTCGATCAGCTCCGACGTGTACGCCTCGGCGATGGCCGGTGCGTCGCAGCGGAGCGTGTCCTCGCCGCGCGCCACGGCCGCCAACGAGTCGCCGTCGAAGACGCCGGTGGCCGGGGAAGGGATGCCGGCGAGCTCCAGCACGGTGGGCGCGATGTCGACGGTGCGGATGCGGTGCTGGTGCACGGCGGGCGCGACGTCGTCCCCGACGACGATGAGCGGTACCCGCAGTACGGCCTCGGCCATGGAGTTGAAGTGGCCGTTGGTCCGCTCGTCGAACTCCTCGCCGTGGTCGGCGAAGATCACCAGCAGCATGCGCTTGCCCGCCGCCGCCACCCGCTCGCGCAGTCGGTTGACGAACGGCGCGAAGCGCGTCTCCAGGAAGTGCTGGACGCCGTCGAGGTAGAGCTGCAGGAGCCGGTCGTACTGCCCCTGCGAGTGCAGGTAGGCGATGGCCCGCTTGTAGTGCACCAGCAGCCGGGTGTCCTCGGGATCGCGGTAGCTCTCCACCAGCAGATCGGTGAACGGCAGCGACTTGGGCAGGTCCGCGGTCAGCTCGGCGACCTTCTCGCGGTAGGCGTCCCCGCCGAACTTCAGGTTGTGGAAGCCGTAGGGAGAGTGCACAGCACCGAAGTGTGCGCAGGCGACGGTGGAGTCGTTGGCGAGCACCGCGTCGATGAAGCCCTCGTCGTCCTCGACGAGGTACGTGTCCACCTCGCGGGTGAAACCGAGTTCGGGGCCGAGGATGATCGGGAAGTCGGTCTTCAGCACCGTGGCCCGCCCGGCACGGCGCCCGTAGGTGAAGACCGAGGGGGCGCGCAGCGAGCCGTTGTAGAATTCGTGCAGGCCGTTGTGGAGCGGATACTGTCCGCTGAAGATCGCGCCGTGCGCGGCGGCCGTGTACGGCGCCGCGCTGATCACGTTCGGGAAGTAGGCGCCGGAGCCGGCGAGTTCGTCCAGCACCGTGGTCCGCACCGGGTGCACGTCGCGGTACTTGTGCGGCCACAGCGGTCGGGGACTGCAGGAGAGCGCGTCGCTGCGCATAGTGTCGATGGAGATCAGCACTACATGGTCGTATCTGGCTTCGTCGTGCACGGAAGCCTCCCTTGTCGCGGGGTGTGCGGCACAGGTTTTGGAGCTGCGCGGGCCGGCGTGTTCGACTGAGGAAATTCCCCGTCCGAACGTGGCGTTCGGCCGGTCAGTCCTGTTGCGCCGGGTAGACCGACGGGTCGTCCAGCGGGACCTTCAGCCAGGAGATCATCTGGCGGAGCTGGTGGTAGGCCTTCAGCCGCTCCTCGTCGTCGTCGGCCTCCTCCGCCGCGGCGATCGGCGCCCACATCCGGGGCACCATCACCGGACCGAGTTCGAGCAGGCCACCGCTCCCGCCGGTCGCCCACTTCGCCAGGACGTAGCGGGCGATGGCGCCGATGGGGATGTCGAGGTTGCGGGACATGCCCCGCAGGGTGACCAGGGGGTCGAGCAGCCCGTAGGTCGTCACTTCCGTCTTGAAATTGGCGTGCCGGTCGTCGGCCGGCCAACTTGCCTTCCAGCGCCGCAGACACACCACCTCGTTGCCTTCGTCGTCGGTCCAGACGTCCTGGGTGCCGGTGTCCGCGTCCATGTACCCTCCACCGTCGCCTCCGCTAGTCCGTCGGATTTTCGCCGCCCGACCAGGGCGGGGCAACCTTGCACGATGATCGCCCGGCGTGAAACGTCTGGTCCTGGACAACTGTTTGGGGGCCCGAGTAGAACCGAAGATCGAGGTGCGGTCGTCAGTGCGGGCGACCGGCCTCGTCACTCTTTCCACCCCATGTGCTGCCGGATGACAGGACGAGAATGGAAAGAATCCATCGTGAATGAGACACGCGAATCCTGCGGAGGCTGGCGTTGAAGGCTGCGGGAAGCATCGAGGTCCCGGTTCCGGGACTGCCCGTCACACCCCGTTCGGTACCCCGCCGGGTCCTGCTGGCCAGCACCATCGGCAGTGCCATCGAGTGGTACGACTTCTACCTGTATTCGACGGCTTCGGCCCTGGTGCTAGGGCCGTTGTTCTTTCCCAGCCAGTCGCCCACGGCGGGCACACTGGCCTCCTTCGCCACCTATGCCGCAGGGTTCGTCGCCCGGCCCCTGGGCGGCGTGATCTTCGGGCACTTCGGGGACCGGATCGGCCGCAAGTCGATGCTGGTCCTCACCCTGCTCATCATGGGCGTGGCCACCTTCCTCGTGGGCGTGCTGCCCACCTACAAGCAGGCCGGGATCGCCGCCCCGATCCTCCTGGTGTCCCTGCGGGTGGTCCAGGGCATCGGCATCGGCGGTGAATGGGGCGGCGGCGTGCTGATGAGCGGTGAGCACGCACCCGCCAACCGCCGCGGCCTGTACGCCAGTTTCCCGGCGAGCGGCTTCCCGCTCGGGTTGTTCGCGAGCACCGCGATGTTCCGGCTGGTCTCCCAGCTCCCGTCCGACGCGCTGCTGAGCTGGGGCTGGCGGCTGCCGTTCCTCGCCTCGATCGTCCTGGTGGCCATCGGCGTGTTCGTCCGGCTCGGCGTGGCCGAGTCACCGGAGTTCGTGCGCGTGCAGCAGGCGGGGGAGCGGGTGCGGGTGCCGCTGGCCGGTGTGCTGCGCCAGGGGCCGGTGCCGGTGCTGCGCGGCGGCTTCGCCTCCCTGGGCCTGGCGATGATCGTCAGCGTCTACTCGGTGTACCTGCTCTCCTACGCCTCCTCGGGCCCGGCGACCGCCCACCGCTCCGAGGTGCTGAACGGGCTGCTGATCGGGGCGCTGGTGGAGGCGGTGCTGCTGCCGGTCACCGGTCTGCTGTCCGACCGCTACGGACGCCGTCCCGTGCTGCTGTTCGGGTACGCGGTGTGTGCGCTGGTGGGCCTGGTCGCGCCGCAATGGCTCACCTCGGGCGACAGAACGCTGGTGATCCTGACCTTCGTCCTGGCCATGGGCATCGGACACGCCGCGGTCTACGGAGCCATCTCGGCGTTCCTGATCGACATGTTCCCGCCCGAGCACCGCTACTCCGCCCTGGCGATCACCTATCAACTCGGTGCGACGGTGGCCAGTTTTGGCCCCTTGGTGGCCGCGGCCCTCGCCGGTGCGACGCGTACCGCCGTACCCGGGATGTGCCTGCTGTGGGGCTGTCTGGTGGCGGCCGCCATAGCGGTGGCGGTCGGCAAGGTCGACCTGCCCGGTGCACGCCCCCCGCAGGCGGAGGGGACGCCCGAGCAGACCGGGCAGCAGCCCGCGCCCGCGTCGGTGGACTAGCGAAGGACCCCCGGCGGGCGGCACGGGCCGTGCCGCGCCGCCCGTCGGGACCAACGGTGCAGTCGAGCGCCAGCGGTGTTGCCGAGCGCCAACGGTGCCGCCGGGACCGCCGCGGCCGCAGCGACTTCCGGGACCGCAGCCACTTCCGGGGATCGCAGCGACTTCCGGAACTTTCAGGACTTTCCTTTCCGGGGGTGTCTTTATCCCCCGCGGCCGGGAAGACGGCCGAAAAAGGCCCCACAAGGTCGATGACACCGGATGACCTGGGGTATTGATGTCCTGTTGATTGAACCGCACAGACAGCCCTGTGGCTTGTGGTACCACATTCATCTACCAATGCGTGAACGTCGCTCCATAAACAGCGAAGAGGGTGCACCGTGGCGCCGACAAAAGGCTCATCCGTGACGCACGAATACCGTTTCGCCGGAGTATGGGCAGATTCTGCCGCGTCCTATCCGCGTACTGCTCACCATGCCGCGGAGGAGGTACCCGGGGCGGACGGCGACCCGTGGAACAGCACCGGTTCGTGACGGCGCGCCGCAGGCGCTCCTGACCATGCGCACGTCAGCGCCGCACGGCACCGCGGCAGACGGCCGAGCCCGGTGCGCACCGGCGGCCGGCGGCAGCCGGAGACCGTCCGCGACCGGGCGGACGGCCCGGCCGCGGACGGTCACCCGCACGGGGACGCGGTCACTCCCTGGTTTCCTGGAGCAGGCTCTCCAGGAGCCGTTCGGCGTCCGCCGACTCGGGAAGACCGAGCTCGGCGAAGAGCGTCCGCGCGCGTTTCAGATGGCGCTGGGCGGTGCCGTACCGGCCGAGATCGCCCTGCACCCGTCCCAGCACCATGAGCGCGTGCGCGTGGTCCCGGGCGGAGCCGATCTTCTCGCACTGCGCGGCCGCATCCGTCGCACAGTCCGCGGCCTCCTGCAGCCGGCCGGTCACCCGTAGCGTTTCGGCCAGTCGGTACAGCGCGTACGCCTCCCGGTCGCGTGCGCCGATGGAGCGGCACACCGCCAGGCACTCGCCGTAGCGCGCCACCGCCTCCTCGTAGCGCTGCTGCTCGTGCAGGGCGAGGCCCAGCACGTACAGCGCGTAGGCCACGCCCGCGTGGTCGCGGACCTCGCGCAGCAGCACCAGCGCCTTCTCGCAGGCGGGGACGGCCTGGTCGGCGTGTCCGCTGCGTACCCGGGCCAGCGCCGCGTTGATGGTGGTGGCCGCCTCGCCGGAGCGGTGGCCCAGCTCGCGGGCGAGGGCAATGGCCTCGTCGTAGTAGGCCACCGCCTCGTCGTAGCGCCGGACGTACTGCACCGCGAGCCCGAGGTCGTTGAGCGCCTGGCGCAGGATGGCGGTGTCCTGCGCCTGCCTGGCCGCCACCATGGCCGCCCTGGCGTGCCGCTCGGCCTCGGCGGGGCAGCTTGCCCCCAGGGCCAGCGTGCTGCGCAGCAGCCGCGCCCTGCCGATGGTGCGCGGGTCGCCGACCTGCTCGGCAGTCCGCAGCAGCGCACGGACGGCCGTCAGGAGATGCCCGCCGGACGCCTCCTGGTTGAACGGGCTGACGGCGATGAGCAGGTCGATGGCCAGACGCAGCAACTCCGTCCGTACCGTCGGATGGCGTTCGGCGACACAGAGGGCCGTCGCCGTGATGGTGCCGATCTCGTCGCCGGCCCAGGCCCGGGCCGCGTGCACGTCGGAGAAGTACAGGCCCGGCACGGACAGCGGGCCGAGCGCCTGGGCCACCGGATCGCCCGGCACCGCATGCGCGAAGGCGTTGCACGCCGTGGCCAGCAGGTACGCCAGCAGCCGGTGCAGCGCCTCGTCGCCGTCGTCGTGCGCGTACTCCTCGCGCGCCCGCTGCCGGGCGAAGACCCTGAGCAGGTCGTGGTACCGGTAGCGACCGGGCCGGGGCGACTCCATCATGGCCGCGTCGACGAGCGACTCCAGCAGCTCCTCCGCCGCGTCCTCGTCCATCGCCAGCACCGCCGCGGCCGCGGGCAGCCCGATCCCGGGCGAGCCGGCCACCGCAAGCAGCCGGAATGCCTGCGCCTGCTCGGGCGTGAGCTGCCGGTAGCCCATCTCGAACACGGCGCTGATGGCCATGTTGCCGACGTGCAGCTCCGCGATGCGGGACTGCTCGTCGCGGAGCCGGGCGGCCAGCGTGGCTATGGACCAGTGCGGCCGGCCGGCCAGTCTGGCGGCCACGATCCGGATGGCCAGCGGCAGATAGCCGCAGGCCTCGACCAGTTCCTGGGCCTGGGACCGCTCCCCGGCGAGCCGCTGCTGCCCGATGACCGCGCCGAGCAGGCCGAGCGCCTCGCCGGGGGAGAATGCCTCCAGCCCGAGCTGGAAGGTCAGCGGTGCGCCGAACAGGCGCGGGCGGCTGGTCACGATGACCCCGCAGTCGGCGGAGCCGGGCAGCAGGTCCATCACATGGGCCGCGTCGTGTGCGTTGTCCAGCACCAGGAGCACCCGACGGCCGTCGAGCGCGGACCGGAACAGCTTGCCGCGTTCGTCGAGGGAGTCCGGCACCTGCTCGGAGGGCACGCCGAGCGCCACGAGGAACCCGGCGAGCACCACGGCGGGGTCGGCCGGCGCCTCGTCGCTGCCGTGCAGGTTCGCGACCAGTTGGCCGTCCGGATAGGCGTGCCGTACGCGGTGAGCGATGTGCAGGGCCAGCGCGGTCTTGCCGATGCCGCCCATCCCGGTGATCGCCACCATGGTCGGCACGCCCCGGCCGGGCGCGGTGAGCAGGTCGTACAGCAGGGTGACGTGGACCGCCCGGCCGGTGAAGTCCGGCAGGTCGGGCGGCAACTGCGCGGGGACGGGCACCGCGGGGATGCTCTCCTCCCGGCGCCCATCCGCCGGCTCGTCCCCGTGCGCGCCGCCGTGGTCCGCCGCGCACGCGTCCTGGTGCCCGTGCTCCTCGGGCGCCGGCCCCCCCTCCACGAGTGTCGGATCGCCCTCCAGGATCCGGCGCTGCACGGCCAGCAGTTCGGCACCCGGATCGACGCCCTGCTCCTCCACGAGCCGGCCTCTGAGGTCGCTGAACACCGCGAGGGCGTCCGCCTGCCTGCCGGCCGCGTACAGCGCTCGCATGAGCAGCCCGTGCGGCCGCTCGTGCAGCGGGTAGGAGGCCGTCAGCTCGATCAGGGAGGGGATCACCATGTTGTGCTGACCGCTGGCAAGTGCCAGGTCGAATCGTTCCTCCTGGATGGCGATCCGTAGTTCCTCCAGCCTTTCGCGCTGCCGCTGGGCGAAGGGTCCGGGCACTCCGGCCAGCGGGTCGCCGCGCCACAGCCGCAGCGCCTGGTCCAGCAGACCGCTCGCCTTCTCGTGGTGCCCGAGGGCGCGCGCCTGTGTCGCCGAGCGCAGCAGCGACTCGGCGTGCCAGACGTCCATGGCCGTCTGCGGCACCTTCATCTGGTAGCCGTCCCCGACCGACACGAGGGTGCGCGGCACCGTCAGATCGGGTTCCAGCAGACGCCTTAACTGCCAGGCGTAGGTCCGTACGGTCGTCACGGCCCGGTTCGGCGGTTTGTCCCCCCACAGGGCCTCGACGAGCCTGGACATCGACACCGCGTGCCCGGAGCGCAGCAGCAGCATGGCCAGTACGGCCTGCTGTTGCGGTGGGCCTACGCGGATTTCCGCATCACCTCGATATGCTCGAACCGCTCCCAGCAGGACGAAGCGAAACACTTGCGCCACACCGCAGGCCTTCCTCATTTTCTGTGCCGCGCCAGGTTCCGTGTATGCGGCAGAGATTTTCACGTGTCACCGAGACGGAACAGCCCGTTCAGAACCATCCCCAGGAGAGAGCGGCCAAAAACGACGGCCGGTCGGAAGCCGGTCGCCGTAAACGCCCAAGGCCTCCGGCCGATGTGACGGGGGATCGGGACGGGGTGGCCGGGGCGCCCTCCGCGACGACCGTGACTCCTCGGCGTGGCGGAGCGGCTGCGGGCCGGCCGGTCGGGTAACGGGTGTCCGCCCGCCGTATGACCCGTCGTCCCGGGGCGATGCCGACCGCACCGCCGCGGTACCGGCGCCCGCACTTTGCTGACGACACTCGCACAGCACCTCCTCACTCTCGTCAGATACCCACACTTACAACAGAGTCCTCCCCATCGCGCCGGTTCCCCGGCGCACGGGCGACGCGAACTCTCGGGCAACTTTCTGTGCACCTCGTCCGGGGTGCACCCTCAGCCCCAGGGGTACCGGGCGCCCCGTCCCGGAGCCGGCACCGGCCGCGCCGCGGTGACCCGCGGTCCAGGGCCGGCGGGAGCGCCTGTCGAGAACAACGGAGAACGGGACCGCGCGGACTCACACCGTGAACCACCCACCACTCGAAAACCCCGCCCGCCGACTCCCGTACTGACCATTCGGCTGATCAACTTACCTAATGGGACCGAATGGTCGGTCACGGCCGTCCGCGGCGGGCGAGTCGGGCGAGCCGGGCACGGTCGGCGGGTTCGGCAGCCCGCGCGTCTCGCGGGCCTCGTCCCCGGGGCGCCGACCGCCCCCCGGGGGTGGCCCGCAGTGGACCTCGGGTGCGTGTGTCCGGGGCGCCGCGGCCCGCATGGAGTGGGCCTGGCCTGCGGCGTCGGCGCGCCGTCGGCCGGGAGGGGGGCGTCTGCAACGTCCGCGCTCCTTGTAAGGGGAACCTGCCGCTGTGCCCCGTGCCGCTGTGCCGCTGTGTTCCGTGCCGCCTGTGGTGTCCTGGCCTTGTGTCTGCGCTCGTGCCTGAGCCCGTGGCGGTGCCGGGCGGCGGATCCGTCGGCAACTGGAGTACCACCGTGCGCCGGTTCGCGCATCGCCCGCGCCCCTGTTGCGCTCCGTCCCCTACCTCGCGCGCGCCCCGCGCGCCGTTCTGCGCTCGGTACTGTGGCCCGTCCACTCTCGCCCAGGGACCCGCACCCGGGCAGGGGGACCCGTTTGGCCACGCGGAATCCGCGTCCGGTGCCCGCCCGGCGCGCAACCGGTCCCGCCATCGCCCCGCCCGGCGGGGCTCGTCCCACGGCCCCGCACGCACCGGCCCCCGCCGCGACCGGGGCACGGCTGCGGCGCTGTCTTGTTCCTGTCTCACGGATGCACGGTTACCGGACCGATACTCGCGGAGCGATGACTTCCGGTTGCCGGTTGCACAGGGGTATTCCGCCAGGTGCAACTGCCAATGGTTCCAAAGAGGTAGCCGATCGGCCACCTCCAAAGGTGTTGCGCTTTTGGGCCACTTGTTGGAGGCTGTCCGCCGAGTGAGGATTCTCAGAAGACGCAATCCGGTTTTTTCCGGCCGCCCATAACGAGTCGGGCGAATTCTTGGATCTTCACAGGAGGAGGTGCGATGGCTGTGTTTGCGACCCCGGAAAGGGTGCTCAGTGGCCTTGGGCCGCAGGATTTGGAGACCTTACTCAGAGGGCTCCCGGAAGCGAAAAGCGACCGTCAAAAGGAGTACAACCTCCACCTGGTGAAGCGGGTCGGCGCCGCACCGTGCATGACGCATCTGCTGGACCAGTACCTCCGCGACGACGAGATGCTGGAGAAGATCGCGGCTCGTTCCTACCGGCACGTCAACCACTTCGACAAGATCGTGCTCGTCGACTCCGGGGATCCGCGGGGCTACCGGCTCACTCTGCACGCGTGGTGCCCCCCGTACACCGAGAAGGAGCTGTACGACGAGCTGATCCACGATCACCGGTTCAGCTTCTGGTCGACCGTTCTCACCGGGCGGCTGGTCTCGCAGAACTACAGCCGCAGGCAGGCGGCGCAGGGCGACGTGCCCGCCGGCAACCCCGTCACCCTCTTCCGGCAGTACCGCTACAGCCCCGAGAAGCTGGGCGTGTCCTCGTACGCCAACTTCTACCAGTTCGTGGACGAGGCCGAGCTGGAGATGACCGGTGAGAGCGTCGAGGAGCGGGGCAACTCCTACCACCTGCAGTACCACAGGATCCACCGGGTCGTGCTGCCCATGGAGGCCATGACCTGCACGATGGTGCTGCGCGGCCCTCGGGAGCGGGACTTCTCCAACGTCTACAACACGGCGTACCCCTCCACCGACACCCAGTCGCAGAACGTCATGTTCACCCCCGACGAACTGGCCGGGAAACTGCGCGGCATCCGGGACGCCGTCGCCACGCCGGCCGCTGTCCGCTCCTGACGGCGTCCCGCGGGGCACCGCGGTGCCGCCGCCGACCGCGGCAGCCTCGTGCGGGTGCGCGCGGTGCAGATCCCGAAGGACGACCGTGCCACGGCGCGCATGCCACCTGGGGAGCGCACGGCACGACGGCGGCGTCAGGGCGCCCTGCCCGCCTCGGCGTGACCGTGGCGGCCGGGCGGCCGTTTCGCCGTACGCCCGCGGGCGCGGCACCGCCGTGCTCCTGCCGGTTCGGGCGGCCCGAACCGCCGCGCGCCCGGGGCGGGCGCCCGGCCGAGGCGAGCGGGTGGGCTGCCCGCGGTGACGCGCCGGCGGCGGTCCGTCGTGCGGCGCTGGAGGCCGGCTCGCGACGTGGCGGACAACGGACACCACCGACCACGCAGCGCGCAGGCCGCCACACGGAACCGGACCCCGGTGGGAACCCGCGCCCCGCGGCGCCCGCGCCGGAGCGGAACCCCGCCCCATGACCTCGGGCGGCCGTGCCCGGACCGGGGCCGCTCGTCCATGGGACCCCCCGCGCCCGGCCCGGGGATCCCGACCGGACCACGCAGGACCGGCGGGCCGCACGACCGGAAGAGCACCGGGCCGCCGGATCAGAACACCGCAACGCGGGGAAGGAACCCGGAATGGACGTGGCGCTCATCGGTGCCGGGCGGGGAGCCGTGCACGCGAAGTGGCTGTCCGCCGTGCCCGGCTTCAGGGTGGCGGGGATCGCCTGCGCCACCCAGGCGGCCGCCGCCGGGCTCGCCCGGGAACACCCCGGCGCGCAGGCGGGCACCGATCCCCTCGCGCTGATCCGGCGCGCCGGACTCGGCGGCGTCGTCGTGGCCACGCCCACCCACGCCCACGCGGAGCTGGTCACCGAGGCGCTGCGGCGCGACCTTTTCGTGGTCTGCGAGGTGCCGCTGGCCGCCGACCCGCGCACGGCACTGGGGCTCGCGGAACTCGCCACGGCCCGCTACAGCCGCGCCTACACGCCCTTCCAGTGGCGCGAGAACGAGGCGCTGCGCCAGGCTCGTGCAGCGCTGCTGGCCGGTGACGTCGGCGAGCTCGTGGCCGTCGACCTCGCCCTCCATGACGACTCCCACGTCGGCCCCCGGACACGGTGGCCGTGGCGGCAGCGCCGCGACACGGCGGGCGGCGCCCTGGCCGAGCTGGGCGTGCACGCCTTCGACCTGTTGCGATGGGCGACGGGGAATCCCACGTGGGAGGTGCGATCCGCCTGGACGCACCGGGTCCTCGACACCCGGCAGGGTCCCGGCGGACCCGTGGAGGTGGACGTGGACGACCTGGCCCAGGCCGAGCTGCGCCCGCTCGGCCAGGCCGCCCGCGGCCGGGTCGCCGTCTCCCGGATCAGCCCAGAACCACGCCGGCTCGAAGCGGTCCTCACCGGCAGCAGGGGCGTCATACGGGTCACCGCCGACGGTACCGACGGATCCGCCGTACTGACCCTGACCACGGGGGCGCGCTCGCTGCGCAGGCAGACGGGGCCGCAGGACATGAACCCCTACAAGCGGTTGGCGGAGGACATCGCGACCGGCATCGACACGGCCCCCACGTTCGACGACGGGCTGGCCGCGGTCCACCTCGTGCACACAGCAGTCGCCGCCGCGCGGCGGAGGGAGGTCTGAGCCATGTCGCTGAAGACCGTCGACACCGCGCACGTCCTGCTCGCCGTGGTCGTGCTGCTCGTCACGGCGCACGCCGGCGGCCGGCTGTTCGCCCTGGCACGGCAACCGCAGGTGATCGGTGAGATAGCCGGTGGCCTGCTGCTCGGCCCGACCGTGCTGGGCGTGCTGGCGCCCGGTGCGCAGCGCTGGCTGCTGCCCCCCACCGGCCCGGTGGCCACCGCGATCGGCGTCTTCCAGACCATCGGACTGCTGCTGCTCGTCTACCTCACGGGCACGGAGCTGCGCAGGAGGGGCAGCGGCGGCGAACGGCGCACCATCGGCCTCGTGGCCGTCCTCGGTCTCGTGCTGCCGTTCGGCTTCGGACTGGCGGTTTCGGGGCTGATCGACCCCGCCGAGCTGTCCGGGCCGAACGGCTCGCCCACCACGCTGACGCTGGTCTTCGGTATGGCGATCGCGGTGACCAGCGTGCCGGTGATCTCCCGGATCATGCTGGACCTCGGCATCCTCGGCTCGCTGTTCGCCCGGATCGTGCTGGCCGTCGCCGTCATCGAGGACGTGCTGCTCTACGTGATGCTGGCGGTCATCCTGGGCGTGTCCCAGGCGCAGTCGTCCGACACCTACGGGCTGTGGTCGCTCGTCGGCGCCGGCCAGCCGCCGCGCGCCGTCCTCTACGTCTACTTCGCCGTGGTACCGCTGCTGTTCCTCGCGCTGCTGCGCCGCTGGGGCCCCGGTCTGTTCGCCAGGCTGTCGGTGACCCGGCTGAACGCCGTGGCGGCCCGCAGTCCCGTCGCCTTCCGGCTGATCTTCCTCTTCCTGCTGTGCGCGGCCTGCTCCGGACTCGGCATCGACCCGATCTTCGGCGCCCTGGTCGCCGGGATGTGCACCGCGGACGCGGTGACGACGCAGGAGCGCCGGTCGCAGGAGGTGCTGCGGTCCTTCGCGCTCGGTGTGTTCATCCCCGTCTACTTCGCCGTGGTCGGCGTCCAGTTGGACCTGGCCCACCACTTCGACGCCCTCTTCTTCTGCTGGTTCCTGGTCCTCGCCTGCGTCGCGAAGTCGTTGAGCGTCTGGCTGGGCGCACGGCTGGCCGGCGAGCGGAACAGCACGGCCACGCACCTCGCCATCGCGATGAACGCCCGCGGCGGGCCCGGCATCGTCCTGGCCTCGGTCACCTACGGTGCCCTCGTCATCGACCAGGGCTTCTTCACCTCACTCGTCCTGCTGTCCATCATCACCTCCCAGATGGCGGGCCTGTGGCTCGGCAGGGCGGTGGCCAGGGGAGCGGCGCTCACGGGGCCTTCGCCGGGGGAGGACCGTCCCCCCGCCGCGGAGGAACCGCCCACCGAAGGGGAGCGGGCGGCCGGGCGGACACCGCCCGAGCGCCGGCCGACGACCACTGACCATCCGAAGGAGAACACACCATGATCAATCCCAAGATGCCGCAGAACGAGGCCGTCTACACCAAGTCCGGCGACTTCGTGGTCTTCAACCAGCTCGCCGTCAAGAT
>NZ_BNCD01000039.1 GCF_014656295.1 Streptomyces sulfonofaciens | reverse complement strand
GGTCGGACGCGGCGGGGCGGCCGCGTCCGACCCGACCGACCGGTGCCGGACCTTCTCCTCCGGTACCGGCCCGGACCCTTCCGGCCGGCCCGGGCTTCAGGTGCCGGCCCGTCCGGCTTGTCCGCGGCGGGAGCACGGCACCGGGCCGCGGCTCACACCATCGCCCGGCCGAACTCCCGCATGAACGCCCGGCAGAACGCCGGCAGGTCGTCCGGCTTCCGGCTGGTGACCAGGATGTTGTTGCCCTGGTCGCAGATCTGCACCTCCTCGTCGACCCAGGTGCCGCCCGCGTTCTTGATGTCGGTGCACAGGCTCGGCCAGGACGTCAGCGTCCGCCCCCGCACCATGTCCGCCTCCACCAGCGTCCAGGGCGCGTGGCAGATGGCCGCCACCGGACGCCCCTGGGTGAAGAAGTCCCGTACGAAGGACACCGCCTGCTCGTCCATGCGCAGCGCGTCCGGATTGGCCACGCCGCCCGGCAGCACCAGGCCGCCGAAGGAGTCCGCGGAGACGTGGGAGACCACGTCGTCGACGGGGAACGTGTCGCCCTTGTCGAGGTGCTGGAACGCCTGTATCCGACCGGACTTCGTGGAGATGAGCACGGGCTCGTCACCGGCGTCGCGAACGGCCTGCCACGGCTCGGTCAGCTCCACCTGCTCGACGCCCTCGGGAGCCATGAGAAATGCGATACGCATAAGGAGATCCTCGCCTTTCCCCGATTTCCTCGGTTTTCTGTCTTCCCGGTTTCCGGTTTCCTGTGTTCCTCGGTCCTTGTGTGCCTCGGTCCTTGTGTTCCTTGCGTTCTGTGCTCTGGGCTTCTTGTGCTCCGTGTTTCTTGGGTTTCCTGTGTGCCTGGTGCCTCTTTCCGTTCCTTCGGCTCCTGGCGTGCGCGTTCTTGCCGGCGGCCCGGCCCGGGTCCGCCGCTCACCAGCCGCGGGTCGGCGGCTCCGCCAGGTCGGGACCGCCCCGCGGCTGGCCCCCGTCCCGCCGCCGCCCGTGCCCGTCCGCGCGGCTGACCTCAGCCAGCGTGGACCCGGGCTCCTCGGCGACCGCGATGTCGCCCATGCTGACCACGCCCACCAGACGCCCGTCCTCGACGACCGGCAGCCGCCTGATCGCGTGCTCGCGCATCAGGCCCGCGGCCACCGTCACCAAGTCCTCCGGGCCGACCACCACGGGGTTGGGGGTGCACACGGCCCGTGCGCTCACCGTCAGCGGGTCCGAGCCCTCCGCGACCGCCCGGAGGGTGATGTCACGATCCGTGAGCACCCCCAGCACATGCTGTCCGGAGGCCACCAGGACATCCCCGATCCCCTGGGCGCGCATAAGCTGCGCGGCCTCGACGAGCGAGGCGTCCGGCGGGACCATGACCGCGCCCGGCGTCATGACCTCCCTCACCACATCAGCCATGGCAATGGCCCTTCTGCGTCTCCCGGCCGCGGAAGCACTACGTCCCGCGACGATGCCCGCAGTACCCGAGGGACGCTTCTTCATGCCTCACGGCGGGCCCGGACCAGTGCCTCGGCCACCTCGTGGGCATTGGTGTACTTGACGTCGCCCGGCAGTGCCTTGAGCTGCTCCGCCAGCTCGTCCGGGGCGTGCCGATCACGCAGCGCGGCCCGCAGCCGGCCGGGCTTGGCGGGGAACGCCGCCCGGCCCAGGTTCCGTGCCAGCTCGTAGTGGAGCGCGTCCACCGCGCCGGGGGAGCGCTGCGGGGTCACGGGACCCCCCGCCACCTCCGGGTCGTCCTCGGCGCTCGGCTCCGGGTCGTGCCACTCCTCGCTCCGGGTCGGATGCCCGGACGTCAGCAGCCCGCGGAGTTCCGCCTTCATCTCCTCGTCACGGTGCACGCTCAGCCGGTCACTACCTCGTTGCATGCCTGCCTCCAAAGGTACGTAAACAGACGATCTTCGCGTACCCGATGGGGCGCCCGCGACACGGCCGGACGTCCACGACTTGGGTTTCCGGAGCCGTCCACCGGTTTACCCGGTGCTCCGCGGGAGACCCGGATCTTACCCCCTTTGCTGGATATTCAGTGGAAGGAATGGATCATGGCGTTTATCGCCGTGTTCGTGCCGTTTTTCATGCTGGGCGTGCTGGTGGCGCTCGGCCGTTACGAGGAGTTGATGCTCCCGCGGGCCGAGGACGAGCCGGAGGTGCGCGAAGCACCCTCCCCGGTCGTGGCCGGGGTGCGCGACACGGGTCGTGACGCCTGACCACGGGTGAGGTTTCGGGCTCGCCGGACCAGGGCACAGGGAGACCAGTGCTTCGGACAGGAGGCACGTCCGTGGGAGCGGCGTTTTTGCACCCCGGGTGTGTCTCCCCGTACCGGTACACGCACTCCCACGAAGGCCGTTTCACCCGTCTTCTTCTAGGGAGTGGCGACGCGCTATGCGAACCGACACCCGAGCGAAGCACCACCCGCACGACGATGCCCCCGACACCGCCGAGGACTTCCGCCGGCTGACCAAGCTGCCCGAAGGACCCGAGCGCGACGAGCTGCGTGACAAGCTGGTGGAGGCCTGGCTGCCCATGGCGGACCGGCTCGCCGGCCGCTTCCGCGGGCGCGGCGAGTCCTACGAGGACCTCCGCCAGGTGGCCGCCCTCGGCCTGGTGAAGGCCGTCGACCGCTACGATCCGGCGCGCGGCTGCGCCTTCGAGAGCTACGCCGTGCCGACGATCACCGGGGAGATCAAGCGGCACTTCCGCGACCACATGTGGACCCTGCACGTACCGCGCCGCGTCCAGGACCTGCGCAACCGGGTCCGTTTCGCCTGCCAGGACCTGACCCAGTCCGTGTCCGGGCGGCTGCCGAGTGTGCCCGAGATAGCCGAGCGGGCCGGGATGAGCGAGGAGGACGCCCGGATCGGCCTGGAGGCCCTGGACAGCTTCACCGCGCTCTCGCTGGACGCCGAGCTGCCCGGCAGCGAGGACGGCTACGCACTGCGCGACGCCCTGGGCTCGATCGATCCGGCGCTGGACGTCGTCGTCGACCGGGAGTCCGTGAAGCCGCGGCTGCGGGCTCTTCCGGAGCGCGAGCGGGCCATCCTCTACATGCGGTTCTTCGGCGACATGACCCAGAGCAGGATCGCCGAGCAGCTCGGCATCTCGCAGATGCACGTCTCGCGCCTGATCAGCCGTAGCTGCGGCCGGCTGCGGGAGGACATCCTGCACGACCGGGCCATGCCGCAGGCCGCGTGATCCCCCCGCGCCCCGCGGGGCGCCCCCTCCGCGCAGGCGCCGGGCCATCGGCCGACCACCGGCCGGCCGATGGCCCGGACACACCGCGAGGAGCGCGGCACCGCGAGGAGCCTCGGCCGGTGACCCGCCCGGGCCCCCGCGGCCTGCCGGTGGCCGGCGCCGTGCCGCCCCGGCCGCCCGGTGGACCGCCGCGGGACGCCGTCGCCGCCCACACGCTGTCCGGCCCTCCACCCGAGCCGTCGACGCCGGCGAGCGGGCCGCGCCGACGGGGCCGGGCCGGTGGGCCGTCTTCCCACCGGCCCGGTGGGCCGTCCGGCGTGCCGGGTCAGGCGCGGCGGCGCATGGCCAGGGCGATGTGGCGCGCCATCATGTCGACCGTCTGGGCCTCGGCCATCGAGAACGCCAGCCGCGCGCCGGTGCGGAACAGCGTGAGGACGCCCTGGACGGCGCCGTCCCCACCGTCCGCCAGTGGCGCGCACACCAGCGAGGTCACGTTGGCCCGTACCAGCACCGGATCGTCCGACGAGTCCCGTCCGAACTCCTCCGGGTCCTCCGGGCGCACCTTGACGGCCATGGAGCCGCCCCGCGCGGCCTCCACCACCAGCGGGCACCCGGTGGGGTCCTGCTTCGCCAGGGACTCGGCGAGCGTGCCCGCGTCGTCCGGGCCCAGCACCGTGACCCGCCGCAACCGGGCGGCGCCCGACTCCACCACCACCCAGTCCGCGAAGCGGCCGTGCAGCACCCGCGCGGCCCGCCTGAGCACCTCGTCGGGGCCGTCGTCCGTCGGGACGCCGATCAGGGCCGTGGCCATCGAGTCCAGCAGGTCCGTGAGGACCGCGTGCCGGGTCGTCTCGGAGAGGTCGGGCAGGTGGCCCGACGTCTCGGACGGGCCGCCGCGGGGGCCGGTGCGGCCGTGCGCGTCCGCGGGCTGGAGCACGACCAGCACCACGATCCGCGGCTCGTTGCTGGGCCGCAGAGCCGTCAGGGTGGCCCGCACCCGGGCCTTCGGGTCGTGCTGCTGGCGCACCACCAGGCTGCGGTCGCCCTCACCGCGTGCCACCGCCGCCACCTGGGAACGGAACGCGGCACGGTCGGCGTGGGCCAGCAGGCCGGCGAGCGCCCGCCCCGTCGCGTAGCCCGCGCGCACTCCGGTGAGGACGGTCGCCGCGAAGTTCATCCTGCGGACCACCGTCTCGCGGTCCACCAGCGCCACGGCCAGGGGGAAACGCTGGAACATCGCCCGCAGCAACTGCTGCTCCACGCGGTCGCCGGAGGGCGCGGACGGTGCCGACGCGCCACCGGTGACCAGTCGCTCGTACAGTGGCCACAAATGCCCGGCCGCATGGTCGAGCTCGAAGAGCGCCGCGTCGAGGACGGCCCGCAGGTCCCCCTCCGGAACACTCCGGGCGGTCTTCAGCTCGGCGATACGGTGTACGAAGTCGGCAAGCTCCTCGCCGAACTCGTCGGTCTGTGCCATGGCTCGAACTTAGCTGGTGAATCCGTTTTCCGGTGAGGCGAGCGGGAAGCAGTCGGGAGAGGAGGCGAGATCGATGCCGGACTCGGACCATCTGGGCCCCGAGACGCCGGAGTCCGCACTGCCGGGCCGCAGGCTCTCGGACCTGGCCGAAAAGGCGGTGGACTGCACCGCCGGCTGCTGCGGCGCGAGCGCGACGGTCTCCGACGGCGGCGAGCGCCCGGCCGCGGTCACCCATCCGGACCTGTCGGCCCTGGTCGCGGTGCAGTTGCGGTCGGGCACCGGACCCATACCGACGGCCGCCGAGCACGGCAGGCAGGTGGACGCCGTGGACCTGCTGCGCGAGGAGCGCTGGCCGCTGTACCGCGCGGTCGCCCTGGACTCCGGAGTGCGCTCCAGCCTGACGATTCCGTTCCGCCGCAACGGCCTCACCATCACCCTCAGCCTCTACAGCTTCCACGCCGGTGGGCTTTCCGACGCCGGCCACGGCCCGGCCCGGGCACTCGGCGAACTCACCGCCACCGGCCTGGCCCGGGACCGCGCCTACCAGTCGGCGCTCGCCGAACTCGACCACATGGGTGCCGCACTGCGCTCGCGGCCGCTGGTCGACCAGGCCTGCGGCATCGTGATGTACGTCCTGTCGTGCGACGCGGACGCCGCCTTCGACGTCCTGCGCCGTATCTCCCAGGGTACGAACCGCAAGCTCACGGACGTCGCCCGGCGCCTGGTGGACACCCGGGGCCACGGCCTGGAGGAGGAGCTGGAGTCCCTGGCGCCCGGTGCGGAGGGACCCTGACGACGGGGCCGGCCGGGTGAGCGGCCGGCGCCGTGAGCCGGGAGCCGTGAGCCGGGAGCCGGGAGGGTGGTGACGGGCGGTGGTGCGCGGGATCCGCTAGCGGTGTGTGGAGGTGTGTATGCGGACGGCGGCTCATGACGGCCGGGGCACCGTGCGGCAGGGCCCGGACCTGCCCGAGCAGGTCCTGCCGGTGCTGCCCGAGCTGACCGCCGCGGTGGCGACCGCGGCGGCACGGACCGGCGCCGAGCCGCCGGGCGGCGGCCCCCGACTGCTGCAGAGCGCGGTCGGGTACTTCACGCGCCGCGGCCTGGCCGCCTCGCCCGGCACGGTCGCCACCGCCCCCGGTGCGCCGCTGCTGCTGCTCGCCGTCACCGCCGCGCTCGGCGGCGACGTGCTGCTGCCGAGGCCGTGTTCTGCCTGGTGGGCGCCGCAGGCCCGGATGCTCGACAGGGCCGTCTTCCCGGTGGCGACACCCGCCGAGTGCGGTGGCGTCCCCGACCCGTACGCCCTGCTGGAGACGGTGCGCCGGGTGCGCGCCGAGGGCGGCCGGCCACGGGTGCTCGTGCTCTCCGTCGCCGACGATCCGACCGCCACCGTGCCCCCGCCCGAAGTGCTGCACGAGACCGTGGAGGCCGCACTGGGCGAGGGACTGCACATCGTGAGCGACGAGACGCTGCGCGACACACTCCATCAGCCCTCCCGCACCGGGTCGGCCCCGTCCGCCCCCGCGGCCGCACAGCGCGTACCCGTCCACGCGGGCGGGTCGGGACGGACCCGGCCGGCACCGGGGCCGTACCGGGCGGCGGGCCGGCGGGACGACACCGGCCCACGGGACGGTGCGCGGACGCCGGGCGGCGGCGCGGACACCGGGGGAGCGGCCGGCGCGGGAAGGCGCGCCCCGACCGGGCCCGGCGCCCCGCCCGGCGCGGACCACCCCGCGGGCATGGGGCCCGAGGAGGCATCCGTGGTCGTGAGCCCGGCGGAGATGGTTCCGGAAGGGGTGACCGTGATCGCCGACCTCGCCGGGGCGTTCCTGCCCGCCGGATGGCCCGCCGCGGTGGCGCGCTTCGCGGACACGGGGCCGGGGCGTGCGCTGCGGGCCAGGGTCCTCGACGTGCTCACGGCGGTGGGCGGCCGGATCGCCGCCCCGGTCGCGGCCGCCGCCGCGCTCGCCCTCGACGAACCCGAGGAGGTGCGGGCCAGGCTCGCCACCGCCGCCCGGCTGCACGCGCGCACGGCCGGCGCGGCCCACCAGGCGCTACGGGCGGCCGGTGTGCTGGCGCGTCCACCGCAGGCGGGCCGGCACCTGTACGCGGACCTCGCACCGCTGCGGCCCGCGCTGGCGGCGCACGGCGTAAGGGACGCCCAGGAACTGGAGGACTTCCTCACCGCACGGCTGGGCGCCCCGGCGCCGGGCGGGCACCGCTTCGGCGACGACCTCGCGGCGCTCAGGGTGCGGCTGTCCACCGGGCCGCTGCTGGGGGCGACCCCCGAGCAGCGCGCCGAGGCCCTGACCGCGCCCGACCCGCTGGCGCTGCCCCATGTGGCGGTGGCACTCGCCGCGTTCGCCTCGGCCTTCGGCGACCTGCGCGACGGCGGCCCCGGCGGGCCACCCGCGCACCGCCCCTGAACCACCCCCGCACATCCGCGGCGCACCCCGCACCGCCGCACCGGGCCCCGCTGCCGGCACCCGCCGCGTCACGTCCGCCCGCCCCGTATCCGGCGCCACAGGAGAGGGGCCGCGCTGACGAGCACGGTGAGCCCGACGGCCAGCACCACGCCCTCCCACGGCTCGGCGAACAACGAGCCGCCGAGGATGCCGATGAGCTGGTACGTCACCGCCCACGCCAGGCACGCGGTGATGTCGCCGCGGGCGAAGCGGCGCAGCGGCATCCTCGCCAGCAGGCAGGCCAGCATCACCGGGACCCGGCCCGCGGGGATCAGCCGTGACAGCACCAGCACCGGGACCTCGTGCTCGGCCAACCGCTCCTGGGCCTGGGCGAGCCGGTCCTCCGGCGCCCGGTCGCGGATCGCCGCCAGCCAGCGGGAGCCGCCGCGCGAGCCCATGCCCCTGCGCCCCAGCCAGTACAGTGCGACATCACCGAGGAACGCCGCGAGCGCCGCGACCCCGAACACCGCCACCAGCGCGAACGGTGCCGTCTGATGGAGTGCCACCACCCCCGCCGAGCTCACCAGCGCGCCGGTAGGCACCACGGGTACCAGCGCGCCTATCAGCACCAGCAGGAACAGCGACGGGTAACCCACCGCCTGCTGGGTGGACTCCGGCGGTACGAGCGCCACTGCGGACAGCATCAGCGAGCCACCTCCAGGCGGACGCTCTCCCCGTGCGCCGGACGGTGCACGACCACCCCCGGCGCACGCAGCGCGGCGAGCCGCTGGAACTCGGCACCGGGGGAGTGGAACTCGTGCGGACGCACCGCGTCCATGCCGATGGGCCAGTACGTGCCGTAGTGCACCGGAAGCGCGCTGCGCGGCGCAAGACGCGCGAGCGCTTCCACCGCGCGCCCCGCGTCCAGGTGCCCGGGCCCCAGATGGGGCCCCCAGCCGCCGACCGGAAGCAGCGCGACGTCGATGTCGCCGACCGCCTCGGCCATGGTGTCGAAGAGCCCGGTGTCACCGGCGAAGTACGACCGCGCCTCGCCGCTCACCACGTAGCCGAGCGCCGGCGAGCGGCGCGGGCCGATCGGCAGCCGCCGCCCGTCGTGCAGTGCCGGCACCGCCCGCACCCGGAGCGGACCCGCGGCCACCTCGTCACCGGCGACGACCTCCGTGAACCGCAGCCACGTCAGCCGGCGCAGCGCGGGCAGCGCACGCAGCGCGCCGCGCGGCACGAGCACCCTGGTCCCGGCGGCCAGCCTCGCCAGCGAGGGCACGTGCAGGTGGTCGGCGTGCAGATGGGACACCAGCACCAGATCGGCGGCTGCCGCCGAGGGCGGGGGCAGCGCGCCGCCGCGCCGCCGCAGGTGCCCCAGTCGGCGCACGAACAGCGGGTCGGTCAGCACCCGTACGCCGGAATCCCCGAGCGTGCAGGTCGCATGTCCCCACCAGGTGACCTCCACCGGCATCCGCCGCCTCCCACGTCGCCCCGCGGTCGCACCGTTCGGCTGCTCCGGGCGTGTGTGCTCCGGCCGTGCGACTCCCCCCGAGCCTACGGGCAGGGGTAGGGTCTGCGGCGACGCCCGGGTGCGGGGGCGCAACGGGCGCGTGGGGAGGGCACCGTGGGAGACGACGACAGTGCGTCCGGCACGCCCGGCGGTCGCGGCGCGGCAGAGCCGTGCGGCGGCGCAGGGGAGCAGCGGACGCTGCGCGTGACGGCCATCGCCAGCCTGACGCCCCTGGAGGAGCTCGACGAGGACCCGTTCCTCGTCGACTCGCGCAGCCAGCACGCCATGTGCGCACGCTGGGCCGCCGAGCAGGGCTACGTCGTCACCGGCGAACTGCTCGTGCACGGCCTGCGCCCCGACCACAGCGCCCTGTGGGCGGACGCCGACGCCGGCCTCGTCGACCTCTTCGTCGCACCCAGCCGCCGTGTCCTTGAGCGTGCGCTGCGGTCCGTGGACGACTTCACCGCCGAGTGCGCCCGCCGCGGCATCCGCGTCGAGACGGCGGGCCTCGCCGAGCCCCGCTACAACCAGCAGATGAAGGCCCGCGTGCACCGCAGGCTCTCGATGCCGACCGCCGGCTACGACGGCCGCTGACACGGGCCCCCGCCGGTCCGGCCCCCAGCGGCCCGGCTCCTCAGCGGTCCGGCCGCCGCGTCCCGCACCGGCCGTCCCGGCCGCACCGCGCGGCCTTCCGGAGCCGACTACCGTGCCTGGCGTGAAGACACCGGACGTCCTGGACGAGGTGGCCGGGCTCAGGGAGGCCGTCGAGACCGTGTGCGCGGCCGCGCCCTCCGAGGCCCGCCGCCGCCAGATCCGCGCCCACGCCCGCGAACTGGTGCGCGCGCTGAAGCACCCCGAACATCCGCTGACCGTGGCGGACCCGCTGCCCGATGTGCTCCGGGCGACCTCCCTGCGGGCCTACGAGCGGCTTGCGCTCACCGGTGAACTGCGCGACCGCGGCGCCCCACGCCCCACCAGCGAGGCGACGGCGATGGTGCGCTCCGGCGTGATGGTGCTGCTGCAGCGGGCGCTCGGCCTGGACGTCCACCCTCTGCGCCGGCTCGCGGAACTGCCGCGCAAGGACCCGGTCGACACCGCCCGGGGCGAACGGCTGCGCGCCGGTCTGCAGACCCTGGCCGACCACATCGGCCGCCGCACCAAGTGGACCGCGGACGGCGGCCTCCTGACCCGCGGCTACCCGCGCTGGGTGCGGATGCTCGCGCTCGCCTGCGTGGTGCTGGACACCGGCGCGCGGGTGGGCGAGCTGTGCGCGCTCAGGCTGGAGGACCTCGCGCCGGCGCTGGACGAGGTCCGTCTCGTGCGCCGTCCGCAGAACCGCCGCCCCGGCGGCCCGCCGATCGTGGAGATCCACCCGCTGCGCGGGGCGACGCGGGCCGCGCTGCGCCGCTGGTTGCTCGTACGCCGCCTGCTGATGACGGAGCTGACCGGTGGCGCGGACCGGCTGTGGGTCTCGGTGCGGGGCAACCACGACGGCAGGGCCGGCGAGGACTCCGGGCCGCGGTACCGCCCCGCCGGAACCCCGCTGCAACCCCGGGGCGCCGCCCGAGCGTACACGGCGGCCGTGACCAGGGTGAACATCGAGCTGGCCGGCGAGCCGGGCTGGACGCCGCTGCCCGAGCGCATGGAGCAACTGCGCCGGGGCGTGGCGTCGCCCGCGGCCCGCCGTGTCGCGCCCGACCCGGACGCCGGGCACGCCGCCGACCTCGCGGAGCGTCTGGGAAGCGCGGCCCGCCGGCTCGCCGCGCTCCCCGAAGCGCACACCGACGCGACGGGCCGCGCCGCCCGCTACGAGGCCCGCCGGGTGCTGCGCGAGGCATGGCGGCTCGGCACCGCGCACCGCACGCAGCTCGACGTCCTCGGCACCGCGGGCCTGCCCGCCCTCGACCTCCACCGCGCCGGCTTCGAACCCGAACTCCTGCGCGCCCTGGACCGGGCGGCCGGCTTCACCCCGCTGTGAGCACCCGCTTGCGGTCCTGCACGAGTGGCTCTGGGCGGCCGTGGGCGGTGCGGCGGCCGCTGGGCGCGGTGGGCGGTGGGCGCGGTGAGTTCGGCGGGGCCGCTGCCGAACCGCTTCCTCTCCTGCACCGCGAGGATGACCCGGCACGGCGAGCCGGGCCGGGCGTCACACTTCGGACGGGCGTGCTGTCGGGGCCGTCGGCGTCCGACCGGTTGGCCGGTAAGGGCGGAAGGCCCGTCAAGCGCCCGGATCTCGCACCACGCACGTCTCGGATCTCGCACCACGCACCTCCCGCATCCCGCACCACGCATGTCCCGGAAAGGGAGGTGCCCCGATGTGAGCCGCCTTGCATCCGTCTTGTGGCGCGGGGCGGGTCCGATTGCCGCGGGCGCCGGCCGGGCGACGGGTGCCGTGCCGTATGCCTCCTGGCGTGTTACGCCTGGTGGAGGCCGTGGCAGAGGATGTCGAACGCGGTCCGGACGGTTCCCGTCATGTCGGCGCGGGACCGGGCGCCGCGCTCGCCGGTCATGATCCGATGGCGCAGTTCGCGCTGCACGGCGCGGTGGAGACCGGCGATCGCACCGGCCAGCAGGGCGGGCGCGGGAGTGGCTGCCCGCGCCTGAAGGGCGGCTGCCAGTGCGATCTGGGTGCGTTCGGCGATCTCCCGTTCCCGGGCGCGCAGGGCGGGGCTGTCCTGGATGACCCGCCAGAAGCGGAGCGCCTCGTCCGGGTCGGCGAATTCGGAGCGCCCCTGCTCCAGCGCTGTGAGCACATCGTCGCGGATGGCTTCGACGGGGCAGGTGTCGGGCTCGCGGTTGCGGACGAGTGAGGCGAGTTCGTCCTCGACCTCGGCCTGGCGGTCGAAGAAGAGGTCTTCCTTGGTCGGGAAGTAGTTGAAGACGGTCTGTCCGGAGACGCCCGCCCTGCGTGCCACCTCGGCGACGGTGACCTGGTCGAAGCCGTGTTCCAGGAACAGGGGAAGCGCGGCGTCGGCGATCGCCCGGCGGGTCTGCTGCTTCTTGGTCTCGCGAAGTCCCATGCCACAAGCTTAGAGCAACCAAAAGTTTTGAGTGACGCAAAAAATTCCTCTACGGTGGACGTGCTGCCGCTCCGGCGACCCGCCGGAGCCCGTGCGCCTTCCTGCCCCCATGCCGTCCCGAGGAGTCAGCCATGTCCACCACCGCTTCCGGGGCGCCCCCGACCGCCCCGCGTGCCATCCGCTGGGTCATGCTGGGCGTGCTGCTCGCCATGCTGTTGTCGATGCTCGACAACATGGTCGTGAGCACCGCGATGCCCACGGTCGTCGCCGACCTGGGCGGCCTGTCCGCGCTGCCCTGGGTCGTCACCGCCTACACCCTGGCCACCGCCGTCACCACACCTGTGTGGGGCAAGTCCGGCGACCTCTTCGGCCGCAAGCGGATGTACCTCGCCTCCATCGCGGTCTTCCTGATCGGCTCCGCGCTGTGCGGGGCCGCCGACTCGATGGGCGCCCTGATCGCCTTCCGCGTGGTCCAGGGCGCCGGCGCGGGCGGTATCGGAGCGGGCGCGTTCGCGCTCATCGCCGCCCTCGTTCCGCCCCGCGAGCGCGGCAGGTACCAGGGCATGACCGCCTCCGTGATGGCCGCCGGCACCATCGGCGGGCCCCTCCTCGGCGGCTTCGTCACCGACCACCTCGGCTGGCGGTGGGCCTTCTACGTCAACCTGCCGCTCGGGCTGCTCGTCCTGGCCTGGCTCCAGGTGATGCTCCGCCTGCCCGCGCAGCGCATCAGGGCGAGGATCGACTGGGCCGGCATCGCCCTGTCGGGCATCTGCATCTCCTCCGTGGTCCTGGGCACCACCTGGGGCGGCGACCGGTACGGCTGGGGCTCCTGGCGGATCACCGGCCTCGGCCTCACCGCCGCGGTGTCACTCCTCGGCTTCCTCGCGGTCGAGCGCCGGGTGAGCGAACCGCTGCTGCCGGTGCGGGTCTTCACCGGACACCGCAACTTCCCCGTCGCCGTGGGCATCCTCTTCGCCGTCGGCGTGGTGATGTTCGGTGCCGGCCTGTACCTGCCGCTGTTCCAGCAGACCGTTCAGGGCGCCTCGGCCTCCCACTCCGGCCTGCTGATGCTGCCGATGACGCTCCCGGTGGTCGTCGTCTCCACGGTCGCGGGCAAGATCATGTCCGCCACCGGGCGCTACCGCGTCTTCCCGATCGCGGGCGCCGCCCTGATGGCGGTCGGGCTCGGACTGCTGGCCACCATGAACGCGGAGACCTCCCGCCCGCTGACCGCCCTCTACATGACCGTCCTCGGCGCCGGCCTGGGGCTCTGTACGCAGATGGCCGGCACGATCGCCCAGAACGCCGTCGAACCGCGCGACATCGGCGCCGCAGGCAGCGCCCTCAACCTCTTCCGCACCATGGGCGGCTCGATCGGCGTGGCCGTCTTCGGCGCCCTGTTCAACCACGCGCTCGCCGGCCACGCCGGCAACGTCCAGGGCTGCGCGGCCGGATCCCGAACGATCTTCATGGTCGCGGCGGCGGTCTGCGCCCTCGCCTGCGCCGCCGCCCTGCTCATCATTGAGGTCCCGCTCCGCACGGCCGGCGGACCCGCCGCTCCCAAGCCCACCGCCTGCGACGGGCAGCCCGCGACCCCCTGAAGGCACCACCGCACAGGGTCGGACGGCGGCGGCTACGGCACCGCACCGCAGACCACCCCACCGACACCACCGGCACCACACCGTACGTCCGCTGCCCGGCGCCCGCTGCCTGCTGCCCGGCGCCCGGCGCGGGGTGCGCCGCGCCTCTTGCCCCGGTGGCTGTTAACAGGCCCCGGCGCCTACGGGGCCCGGTGGCCCGCCCCGTCCGGCCGACCACCTCACCTGCGCCCGTGCGCCCCGTCGTAGCGCCTGCGCATCGCCCCCCGCGCCCCGCGCGCCCCGGTGGCCCTGGGCGGTCTGGTTACGCTGGGGCGGGTCCGTGCGCTTGGTGACGGGCGGACGGTGACCTGCGGTGCGGGAGCCGTCGAGGTGTCAGGAGGGGGCCGGGCGGGTGCGGATGAGCGAGGGTATTGGGATGAGCGCGGCGTGATCGGGGCGCGGTGGCGGCGGGCCGGCGGCGCCCTGTGGCGGATGATCGTGGTGTGGGCGGTCGCCACCGTCACCATGCTGGTGCTCGCCGGTCTCCTGCCCGACTTCCGTTTGCAGTCCGCGCACGGTGACAGCGCCACCCGGATCGCCGTCACCGCGGCCCTCGGCGCCGGCGGGTTCGGCCTGCTCTCCGCGCTGGTCTGGCCGCTGCTGGTGCGCGCCCTGCTGCTGGTGCCCGCGCTGGTGCTCGGTCTGCTGGTGTTCTTCCTCAACGGCTCGCTGCTGCTGCTCGCGCTGCGGCTGAACCCGGCGGGGCGGGGCGGGGCCGCCTGGGAGACGGCGGTGGTGGTCGCGGCGGCGATGTCCGCGGTGGCCTCGGCCACCGGCACGGCGCTCGCGGTCCGCGACGACGATGCGTACCGCCGCCGGCTCTACCGCCTCGCCGACCGCCGCCGCAGGCGCACGGGTGATGCCTGCCCGTCCACCCCGGGCACGGTCTTCGTCCAGCTCGACGGCGTCGGCCACGACGTCCTGGCGGACGCGGTGCGGCGCGGCCTGCTGCCCACCGTGGGCGGCTGGCTCGGCCGGGGGGACCCGGCGGGCGAGGCGGTGCCGCCCACCCACCGCCTCACTCCCTGGTCGACCGACTGGTCCAGCCAGACCGGTGCCAGCCAGCTCGGCATCCTGCACGGCACGAACCACGACGTCCCCGCCTTCCGCTGGTACGAGAAGGACACCCGCGAGGTGATGGTCTGCAACCACCCGGGCAGTGCGCACGAGCTCCAGTGCCGTGCCGTCGCACGGACGGGTGACGCGGGGCTGCTCGGCACCGACGGCGCGAGCCGCGGCAACCTCTTCGACGGCGGTGCCCGGCAGCTCGCGCTGGTGCTGTCCATGGCGGCGCGGCGCGGTCCGCGCAACCGGTCGCGCGCCGGTTACTTCGCCTACTTCCGCGATCCGGCCAACGCGGTGCGCACCGCCGTCTCGTTCGCCGCGGAGGTGGTCCGCGAGTGGGGGCAGTCGGCGCGGGCGCGGCTGCGCGGTACGGAGCCGCGGGTCGGCCGCGCTGGGCTGTATCCGCTGATCAGGGCCTTCGCCACCGTGGTGGAGCGGGATGTGGTGGTGGCCGCGGTCGTCGGCGACCTGCTCGCGGGCCGCACGGCGATCTACGCGGACCTGGTCGGGTACGACGAGGTGGCGCACCACTCGGGTCCGCACAGCAGGGACGCGCTCAAGGTGCTCCAGCGGCTGGACCGCTCGCTGGCGCTGATCGCCAAGGTCGCGGGCCATGCGCCGCGGCCGTACCGGATCGTGGTCCTCTCCGACCACGGGCAGAGCCCCGGCGAGACCTTCTTCGGGCGGTACGGGCTCACGCTGGGCGAGCTGGTCAGGGCGGGGTGCGGGCTGCCGGTGCCGCGGCGGGCGGCGGGGGTGCTGCCGGGCGCGGGGCGGCGGGGGAGCGGGCGGGGCGGTGCGGAGGCGCGCAGCGCGGCCCGTGCGGCGCTGCGCCGGCCGGCGCAGGAGGCCGCCGGACGGCAGCCGCCGGGGCGGCGCAGTGAGCCCGTGGTGCTCGCCTCGGGCAACCTGGGCCTGGTGTCGTTCCCCGAGGTGGCGCACCGTATGACCCGCCAGGAGATCGACCGGCGGTATCCGGCGCTGCTGTCGGTGCTCGCGGGGCATCCGGGGGTCGGATTCCTGCTGGTCGCCGACGAGGAGCACGGCGGGGTGGTGCTCGGTGCGGGGGGTGTGGCGGTGCCGCTGGCCGCGCTGGAGGAGGATCCGGGGCCGCTGGCCGTGTTCGGGCCGGGTGCGGCGGCGGCCGTGCGCCGCACGCACGCCTTCCCGCACACCGCCGACATCATGGTCAACTCCCGGTACGACCCGCAGGCGGGCGAGGTCCTCGCGTTCGAGGAGCAGATCGGTTCGCACGGCGGTCTGGGCGGTGCGCAGTCGCGCCCGTTCCTGCTCTCGCCCCTGGTGCTCTCCGATCCGGTGGGGGAGGGGGCCTCGCTGGTCGGCGCAGAGCGGGTGCACCTGGTGCTGCGGCGGTGGCTGGCGGAGGCCGGTGGGTCGGGGGACGCGGCGAAAGGTGCGGTGGGTGGGCTGCCCCGGCGGCGGGGCGACGGCGCGCGGGTGGGCTGAGGTACGGGTGGCCGAGTGGTGCGGGTGGTTGTCGGGGGTGCCGCGCCGGTGGGTGGTGGTGCGGTGTCGGCCAGGGGGTGAGCGGGTGTCCGGGGCCGCCATGTGATCGGATGGGGCCGACGGAAGCTCTGCACAGCCTGGGAAGGGAAGACCGCCGTGGCGACCACGCGTTCCGCAAGTACCGTATGGGAAGGCAATCTGATCGATGGCCGGGGCCAGGTGGCCTTCAACTCCTCCGGTATCGGCCAGCAGCAGGTGACGTGGGCCTCCCGCGCCGAGGAGGCGAACGGCAGGACCAGCCCGGAGGAGCTGATCGCGGCCGCGCACTCCAGTTGCTTCTCCATGGCCCTCTCGCACGGCCTGGCGGGGGCGGGGACGCCTTCGACACGGCTGACGACCTCGGCCGAGGTGACCTTCCAGCCGGGTACCGGCATCACCGGTATCCACCTGACGGTGGAGGGCGAGGTTCCGGGGATCGACAGTGCCGCGTTCATGGCCGCGGCCGAGGAGGCCAAGGCCAACTGCCCGGTCAGCCAGGCGCTGGCCGGTACGACCATCACGCTGACGGCGAAGCTCGCCTGATTCCGGTCCGGGGCGCCGCGGCGTCCCGGACCGCGGCCCGTGGTGCCGTGCGTGCACCTACGGGTGCGTGTGCATCCGCTGCCGCGGACGCCCTTCGGGGGGTCCGCGGCAGCGTCGTTTGCGGGGCGGGGCGGGGCGGGGCGTCCGCGGGGGCGGGAGCGGGTGGAAGCGGGGCGTGCCGGGGCCCGCGCGGGGTACTCGCGCGGTCCGGGCGGGCATGCTTGACAAGAGGGCGCTCAAGTTTTCTGCTGGAGTGTGAAGGAAGCCGGGTCGGCGGAAGGGGACGAAGATGGCACGCGCGGTCGGGATCGACCTCGGTACGACGAACTCGGTGGTCGCGGTCCTGGAGGGCGGCGAGCCGACGGTCGTCGCGAATGCGGAGGGTGCGCGGACCACCCCGTCCGTGATCGCCTTCGGCAAGAACGGCGACGTGCTGGTGGGTGAGGTGGCCAAGCGGCAGGCGGTCACCAACGTGGACCGCACCGCCCGCTCGGTGAAGCGCCACATGGGAGAGGCGGACTGGCGCTTTCCCGCGCAGGGCAGCATCGACGGCTCCCGGTACACCGCCCAGGAGCTGTCCGCGCGTGTTCTGCAGAAGCTGAAGCGGGACACGGAGTCCTACCTCGGCGAGGACGTCACGGACGCGGTGGTCACCGTACCGGCGTACTTCGACGACGCGCAGCGGCAGGCCACCAAGGAGGCCGGCGAGATCGCCGGACTGAAGGTGCTGCGGATCATCAACGAGCCGACGGCGGCCGCGCTCGCCTACGGCCTCGACCGCGGCGACGAGCAGACCGTTCTCGTCTTCGACCTCGGCGGCGGCACCTTCGACGTCTCGCTGCTGGAGATCGGCGAGGGCGTCATCGAGGTGAAGGCCACCAACGGGGACACCCAGTTGGGCGGTGACGACTGGGACCAGCGCATCGTCGACCACCTGGTGAAGCAGTTCAAGAACGGGTACGGCATCGACCTGGCCGAGGACAGGATGGCGCTCCAGCGGCTGCGCGAGGCGGCGGAGAAGGCGAAGATCGAGCTGTCCTCGTCGACCGAGACCACCATCAACCTGCCGTACATCACGGCCTCCGCCGAGGGCCCCCTGCACCTGGACGAGCGCCTGACCCGCGCCCAGTTCCAGGAGCTCACCGCCGACCTGCTGGAGCGCTGCAAGAAGCCCTTCCACCAGGCGGTGCAGGACGCCGGGATCGAGCTGTCCACGGTGGACCACGTCATCCTCGTCGGCGGCTCGACCCGGATGCCGGCGGTCACCGACCTGGTCAAGGAACTCACCGGCAAGGATCCGCACAAGGGTGTCAACCCCGACGAGGTGGTCGCGGTCGGTGCGGCCCTCCAGGCGGGCGTGATCCGCGGCGACGTGAAGGACGTGCTGCTGCTCGACGTCACGCCGCTGTCCCTGGGCATCGAGACCAAGGGCGGCATCATGACCAAGCTCATCGAGCGCAACACGACGATTCCCACGAAGCGTTCGGAGATCTTCACCACGGCCGCCGACAACCAGCCGTCCGTGGGCATCCAGGTCTTCCAGGGCGAGCGGGACATCGCCGCCTACAACAAGAAGCTCGGTGTCTTCGACCTCACCGGCCTGCCGCCCGCGCCGCGCGGGGTGCCGCAGATCGAGGTCGCCTTCGACATCGACGCCAACGGGATCATGCACGTCAACGCGAAGGACCTGGCCACCGGGCGGGAGCAGAAGATGACCGTCACCGGCGGCTCCGCGCTGCCGAAGGACGACATCGACCGCATGGTGCGCGACGCCGAGCAGTACGCCGATGAGGACCGCCGGCGCCGGGAGAGCGCCGAGACCCGCAACCAGGCCGAGCAGCTCGTGTACCAGACCGAACGGTTCCTCGCGGACAACCCGGACCGGGTGCCCGCCGACACCAGGAGCGAGGTGGAGTCGGCGGTCTCCGAGGTCAAGGGCCTGCTCGACGGCGACCCCTCCGACACCAACACCGAGCGGCTGCGCACCAGCGCCGAGCGGCTGGCGGCGGTCAGCCAGAAGATGGGGCAGGCCATGTACGCGGGCGCCCAGGGGGCTTCGGGCCAGGAGGGCGCGACGGGCGGCGCCGGGCCGTCCGGGCCCGCGGACGCGGGTGCGGGTGCCGGCTCCGAAGGCCCGGAGGACGTGGTCGACGCGGAGATCGTGGACGACGATCGGGACGGGCGTGACGAGCGCGACGAGCGCGGCGGCGCTGCCTGACGCACTGTCCCCGGCGGCGAGCACGTCGTGGACCGCGTCGACGAGGAGCGCCGGGCAGGGCTCGTGGCCGTGCGGCAACGGGTCGATGACGTGCAGGACGTCATGGCGGGGGCGCCGGGCGGGGGACGGCCCGGGGGCGGGGCTCGGGCGGGTCATGGCCGGGCGGTGGACGACGGCGGGCGTCGCGGGGCCGGGCGACCGCGGGTGCGGGGGCGCGGGCTGTGGCAGGCTGGGGGGACCGTCGGCGGAGAGGATGCGGGCATGGCCGTGGCAGCACTGGAGCAGGAGGAGATCGCGGACCGGCTGCACGAGTTGCCGGGCTGGACGCTGGACGGCGACCGGCTGGCCCGTTCCTACCGGCTCGGCTCGCACTTCGCGGCGACCGCGATGGTCGTGCACATCGCGCAGGTGCAGGAGGAGCTGGGCCACCATGCGGAGCTGACGCTCGGCTACAACACCGTCAGCCTGACGGTGAACACCCACAGCATCGGCGGAGCCGTCACCGCACTCGACTTCCGCCTGGCCCATCGCGTCGAGGAACTGGCCCCGGTGCACGGCGCCCACTGACCCGGCCCCGCGGGCGGCCGGGTGCCGCCGCGCGGCCGGTGCGCGTCGGCGCGGGTGCCGTGCCGGCCGCGCGCTCCGCCGTCGAGCCGTGCACGCCGGGCCGGTCGAGCCGGCATGGACCTCGGGGAACAGCGGCGGCGGGCCCATGAAGGGTGCCGGACGCTGTGCTGCCCTGGCCCGGTGGCCCGGTGGCCCGGTGATCCGGCGACCGAGGGGCCGGGGCGGGCGGGCGGAGGTGCGGGGTCGTGTGCGGAGGATCCCCCGCACACGACCCCGCCGGTGCCTGGCTAGTTGTTGTTGACGAACTGCTGGGCCAACTGGTTGCCGAGGGTCACCGCGGCGGAGTGGCTCTCGATGGGCGAGACCTGCGAGTTCTTGAAGAGGATGTACGTCACGCCGGACTCCGCGCCGCCGGTCTCCGGGTCCGGGTCGATGCCGAGCGCCGAGGCGGTGGCGTACGACGCCTCGCCGATGATCGCGGTCGGGCCGGTGTCGCCGACCACCGCGTACTCGACCTTGTTGTTGTAGATCACGGCCACCACGCCGCCGCCCTTGATCCCGGCGTTCTGGTAGTTCCAGGTGCTGCTGGCGCTCGGCACCACCACGTAGGGCAGTCGGGCGGCGGTCAGGGGCTGGTCGTCGGAGGTGTGGAAGGCGGTGTCGTCCTGGAACCAGGGGTCGGTGTCGCCGTTGCACTCCGAGGTGACCTGGCCGTCGCAGTCGATGTCCATGTCGGCCTTCCAGAACACCGCGCCGTTCGCACCGCAGACGGGGATCGTGGCGCTGGTCTCCTCGTCGGTGCGGTACTTGCCGTTGGAGATCTGGTTGCAGCCGGACACCTTGGCCAGCAGGGCGGAGGCGCTGACCGAGCCCTCGTACACGGCCGGGGCGGCGTGCGTGCCGGAGCCCGCGGGGGCCGGGGCGGCGAGCGCGGGGAGCGCGGCCGCGGAGAGCAGGGCGGCGCCGGCGGCCGCGGCGAGCGTGAGGGTGCGAGCACGCATCTGTGGGGGACCCTTCTGTTAGGAAAGTTTCCTTACGGGGCCCGCCCAATCTGGCGTGCTGAACATGACCGCGTCAAGACTTCCGGCGTGTCATCGTCGGGCACACGGCAAAGGCCGCCTCCGCACCCCCCGGGCGCGGCGGCGGCCCTCGCCGTGGACGGCCTCGATCAGGTCATGTTCATCGTCGCCGGGTTGCCACCCAGGCGGCGGTTCTCGTTCAGCGCGCTGATCGCCCCGAGGTCCTCCTGGTCCAGCTCGAAGCTGAAGACGTCGATGTTCTCCCTGATCCGGGACGGGGTCACCGACTTCGGGATGACGACGTTGCCGATCTGCACGTGCCAGCGCAGCACGATCTGGGCCGGCGTCCTGCCGTGCTTCTGGGCTATCGCGGAGAGCGCGGGGACCTCCAGCAGGCCCTTGCCCTGGCCGAGCGGTGACCACGCCTCGGTGGCGATGCCCTGCTCCCCGTGGAACGCGCGCGCCTCGCGCTGCTGGAACTGCGGGTGCAGCTCGATCTGGTTGACGGCCGGGATGATGGACGTCTCGTCGAACAGCCGCTGAAGGTGCTCCGGCAGGAAGTTGGAGACGCCGATCGACTTGGCGCGGCCCTCCGCGTGGATCTTCTCAAGGGCCTTGTAGCTCTCGACGTACTTGTCCTGGGACGGCACCGGCCAGTGGATCAGGTACAGGTCGACGTAGTCCAGCCCCAGCTTCTTCAGGGAGGTGTCGAACGCGCGCAGCGCGGAGTCGTACCCCTGGTCGCCGTTCCACAGCTTGGTGGTGACGAAGAGCTCGTCGCGGGGGATGCCGGACTCGGCGATGGCACGGCCGGTGCCCGCCTCGTTGCCGTACACGGCCGCCGTGTCGATACTGCGGTACCCGGCCTCCAGCGCCGTGCCCACCGCGCGCACGGCCTCGTCGTCGGGCACCTGCCAGACACCGAAACCGAGCTGGGGCATCTCTGCGCCGTTGTTAAGGATGATCGGGGGGACCTTGCTCACGAGCTTTCGATCCTTCGGTCGTCGGTTGGGTACACCCATTTTCAACGATCACGCCCGGCGGTGCATTCCTGGGGTGGGTGCGACCACGGCGGGGGCGGCTTCCGGCCACCGCGAGGGCGGGCGCCGACGGCCACGGCGAAGCGCTCGGGGGCAAAGGGCCCGGACGGCAGGCCGCTCGGCACGGCGCATGCTCGGCACGTGCGGGTTCAGGCGTGGTACAGCGCCTCGACCTCGGCCGCGTACGTCTGCTCGATCGCCTTGCGCTTCAGCTTCAGGGACGGCGTCAGCAGGCCGTGTTCCTCGGTGAACTGGTGGGCGAGGATCCGGAAGGTGCGGATCGACTCGGCCTGCGACACCAGGGTGTTGGCGGCCACCACGGCCCGCCGCACCTCGGTCTCCAGGTCCGGGTCGCGGACCAGGTCCGTCGGCGCGGGCATCGACTTGCCGCGCATGCCAAGCCAGTGCTCCACGGCCTCGCCGTCCAGCGTGACCAGCGCCGCGATGTACGGCCGGTCGTTGCCGACCACGATGCACTGGGCGATCAGCGGATGCTCGCGCACCCGCTCCTCCAACTGCGAGGGCTGCACGCTCTTGCCGCTCGAGGTGACCAGGATCTCCTTCTTGCGGCCGGTGATCGTGAGGTAGCCGTCCTCGTCGAGCGTGCCCAGGTCACCGGTGGCCAGCCAGCCGTCGTGCAGGGTCTCGTCGGTCGCCTTGGGGTCGTTGAGGTACCCCTCGAAGACGTGTCCGCCGCGCAGCCACACCTCGCCGTCGTCCGCGATGTGCACCGTGGTGCCCGGAATCGCCTTGCCCACCGTGCCGAAACGGGTCTGCTCGGGCGGGTTGGCGGTGGCGGCCGCGGTGGACTCCGTCAGGCCGTAGCCCTCGTAGATCGTGACACCCGCGCCGGCGAAGAACAGGCCGAGCCGCCTGTCCATCCCCGAGCCGCCGGACATCGCGTGCCGCACCCGGCCGCCCAGCGCGTCGCGCACCTTCGAGTAGACCAGTTTGTCGAAGACCTGGTGCTGCATCCGCAGGGCCGCGGACGGCCCGGGGCCGGTGCGGAAGGCCCTCGCCTCCATCGCGTCCGCATACCGCACCGCCACCTCGACGGCCTTGTCGAACGGCCCGGTCCTGCCCTCCCGCTCGGCCTTGCGGCGGGCCGCGTTGAAGACCTTCTCGAAGATGTACGGCACGGCCAGGACGAACGTCGGCCGGAACGCCGCCAGGTCGGGCAGCAGGGCAGTCGCGCTCAGGTTCGGCTGGTGCGCGAGCTTCACCCCGCCGCGGACCGCCGCCACCTCCACCATCCGCCCGAAGACGTGCGCGAGCGGCAGGAAGAGCAGGGTGGCCGACTGCTCGTTGCGCCTGGAGCGGAACACCGGCGCCCAGCGCTCGACCACGGTGTCCGCCTCGAACATGAAGTTCGCGTGGCTGATCACACACCCCTTGGGGCGGCCGGTGGTACCGGAGGTGTAGATCACGGTGGCGATCGAGTCGGAGGTGACGGCGCGCCGGTGCCGGTGCACCACGTCGTCGTCCAGGTGCGCCCCGGTGTCGTACAGTTCCTGCACGGCGCCCGCGTCAAGCTGCCACAGGCGGCGCAACTGCGGCAGCCGGCCTATGACGGAGCCGATCGTCATCGCGTGGTCCTCGTGCTCGACCATCGCCGCGGACACCTGCGCGTCGTGCAGCATCCAGCAGACCTGCTCGGCCGACGACGTCGGATAGATGGGCACCACCTGGGCGCCGATCGTCCACAGGGCGAAGTCGAACAGCGTCCACTCGTAGCGGGTGCGGCACATGATCGCCACGCGGTCGCCGAACCTGACGCCCTGCGCCAGCAGCCCCTTGGCGAGGGCGAGCACCTCGTCGCGGAACTCGGCCGCGGTCACGTTGTTCCAGCGGCCGTCCTCGTCCTTGCGGCCCAGGACGACGCGCTGCGGATCACCTTGGGCATGGTCGAAGACGACGTCGGCCAGACCGCCTTTGGGCGGTGACGACGACACATCCAGGGGAGGAGAGGTGAACTCGCGCAATGGTGCTCCTTGTGGCGCTCCGCACAGCGCGGGTGACGGTACCCCACCGCGGGCCCCGACGGGAGGGGCGGCCTGCCGCGGGGCCCGCGGGGTACGCACGGGTCAGCGGGGCTAAATCCGGCCACAAGGGGAACGGTGGGACAGAATCACTTACGGCACCGTAAGTTTCGGGTCCGCAATCTCCACCGAATCTGTACCAGCCGGTCACGGCCCCGTCGTCCCGATGCCGGCTCAGAAACCGGCCGCGGCCGGATCCTGTGCACCCGGCGCGTCCTGTGCCGCCTGACCGTCCTGCGCAGCCTGCGCCCGGACGGTGCGCCCCGGCCGCCGGCTCCGCAGCAGCACCAGGACCAGCGCGCCCGCCACCACCGCTGTCGCACCCGCCGCCTGTGCCGCGGTGTCCAGCCCCGAGGCGAAGGCGGCCCGCAGCACCCGCTCGGGCAGCTCCCCGCGCAGTGCCCGGGCACCACCGCCCGCCAGCGCCCGGGCCGCCGCGTCCGGCAGTGCCTCACGCATCCGCGCGGTCAGCACCGTGCCGTAGACGGCGACACCGAGCGCGTACCCCAACTGCCGGAAGGTGTTGACCGCGCCCCCCGCCATGCCCGCACGCTCCTGCGGCACCGCGGCCAGGGCGGCACCCGCGATCGCCGGAGCCACCAGCCCCGTACCGAAGCCGACCAGCACCAGGCCGGGAACCAGCGCCGCCCAGGAGTCCCCCGCGTCCAGCACCGCCTGGCAGAACCCGCCGACCCCGACCAACAGCAGCCCGCCCCCGATGGTCAGCCGCGCGGGCACGCCGTGCAGCAGCCGGCCGCCCACCGCCGCCACCACGAAGGAGGCCACCGACAGCGGCACCATCACCAGACCACCGCGCACCGGCGACATGCCCAGCACCGTCTGGAGCCAGATGGACGTGTACGGCAGCACACCGAACGCCGCACCGTTGAACGCCAGCGCGCCCACCATCGCCCCCAGGAAGGCCGGTCTGCGGAACAGCGCGGGGTCCAGCAGCGGGTGCGCCGCCCTGCGCTGCACCACGGCGAAGCAGCCCAGCGCCACCACGGCCAGCGCGAAGGCGGACAGGGTGTGCGCCGACGTCCAGCCGACCGCACCGGCCCGCACCACCCCGTACGTCAGCGCCGCCGCGAACAGGGCGAACGTCGCCGTGCCCGCCCAGTCGATGCCGCGCCCCCGCGGCGCCCGCGACTCCGGTACCACGCGCAGCGACATCCACACCGCCGCCACGCTCACCGGCAGGTTCACCAGGAAGATCCACCGCCAGCCCGGGCCCTGGGTCAGCACGCCGCCAAGTACCGGACCCACCGCGGCCGCCGCCCCGCTGACCGCGCCCCACACCCCGAGCGCGACCGAGCGGTCGCGGCCCTCGTACACCGAGCCGAGCAACGGCAGCGTCGTCGCCAGCATCGCAGCCCCGCCCGCGCCCTGCACCGCACGGGCGGCCACCAGGGCACCGGGCCCCGGCGCGAGACCGCACGCCAGCGAGGCCGCCGCGAAGACCACGACGCCCGCCACGTGGACACGGCGCCGGCCCAGGATGTCCGCGGCCGCGCCGACGCCCAGCAGCAGCGCGGCCAGTGCCAGCGCATAGCCGTCGAGCACCCACTGCAGATCGCTGAGCGAGGCGTGCAGCGCCCGCGCCATGTCGGGCAGCGCCACCACACAGATCGTCACGTCCACCAGCAGCATGAACGTGCTGAGACAGACCGCCGTCAGCGGCCCCCATCCACGCATGAACCCCTCCTCGCGCCCCGCGGCGCCTCGCACGGCGGCCACGGTCTCCTGGACCGTACGATCGGCGACGGGCGGACGGACGCACCCGCCGGGCGCCCCGAAGGCGCCGGAATCCGACGCGAGCACGGGGGCAGCGCATGGAAACCGACATCCTCGGCGGCCCGGGCGGTGCCCGCAGGACCGCCGGCGGCCCGCCCGGTGCGCACCAGGCCGCGGGGCCCGCGTCCCGTCGGGCCCCCTCCCACGCCTGCGACACCCTCGACAGGAAACTGCTGCACGCCCTCGACCTCGACGCCCGTGCCCCCTTCAGCCGGATCGCCACCGTGCTCGGCGTCTCCGACCAGACCGTCGCCCGGCGCTACCGGCGGCTGCGCGCCACGGCACGGTTGAGAGTGGTCGCCGTCCGCGACCCGCACCTGCTCGGCCAGCCGCAGTGGACCCTGCGGCTGCGCTGCGCGCCGGAGGCCGCGGAGGCCATCGCCGAGGCGCTGGCCCGCCGGTCCGACACCGTCTGGGTCGCGCTGGCCTCGGGAGGCACCGAGGTCACCCTGCACGTACGGCCGCGCAGCCGCGGTGAGGAGCAGGACCTGCTCCTCGGCCGGCTGCCGCGCACCCCGCGGATCGTCGAGATACGCGCCCAGCAGGTGCTGCACCGCTTCTTCGGCGGGCCGTCGGGCTGGACCCGCAAGACCGGTGCGCTCAGTGCCGCGCAGGCCGCCGCGCTGACCCCGCCGCCGGTCGTGCCGCCCGGGCCCGCGCGCATCACGCCCGACGAGGAGCCGCTGGTCGCCGCGTTGGAGCGGGACGGCCGCGGCACCCTGCCCGAGCTGCAACGCGCGACCGGCAGGACCGAGTCCTGGGTCAAGCGGCGGCTCGCCGCACTGCTCGCCTCCGGCGCGATCTACCTGGACGTCGAGTACGACACGGACGCGCTGGGCTACCAGTGCGCGTTCCTGCTCTCGCTCACCACCGCGCCCAGCGCACTCGACGGCGTGGGCCGCGCGCTCGCCGGCCATCCGGAGATCGCCTACGCGGTCGCCACCACGGGCCCGGCCAATCTGATGGCGGTCGCCGTCACCACCGACACGGCCAGCTTCTACCACTACGTCAGCACCCGGCTGGGCGCGTTGGAGGGCGTGCAGCACGTGGAGACGGCCCCCTTCATGTCACGCGTGAAGCAACTCACGTACCCGGTGCCGAGGTAGCCCCCCGGCCGGACCAGCCGGGAGGCGGGCAGAACCGGGAGGGCGGGGCAGGCGGAACAGCCGGAACAGCCGGAACAGCCGGCGCCGACACGGCGGACACGGCAGACACAGCAGACAGGGCAGCCGGGGCAGCCGGGGGCGCGGGGAAACGCCGGGGCACCCACCCGTGTCCCCGCCTCCCGGTAGAGTCGGAAAAGATCGGACAAGTACGGTGCCCGGCAGGGGAGTTCGGGTGCCGCGGGGGAACGGGGACGCTCATGCCGGTGGAGACCATCGCGACGGCCGCGGGACTGCTCGGCAAGGTCGTCGCCAAGCCGCTGGGCGACGCGGCCCTGCGCAAGGAGGCGGTGCTGCGCATCCTGAAGACGCTGCGCCTCGACCCCCACACCCCGCCCGGCGACTTCGACAGCCTCTACGCCCTCACCCTCATCGAATACTGCACCGGACGCCCCGCACCCGTCCTCGCCTTCTTCCGCGACACCCACATCCAGGAGGCGTTCCGCCGCTCGTTCGCCGACGACGACTGGTCACGGCTGGCCCGCGAGGCCCGCGAGGCCCTGCAACGCAACCGCGAGACCGGCGAGTTCGGGCACCCGGACCACGGCTTCCTCTCCCATGTCGACGGCTTCACCACCGCCTTCCAGCACCTCGTCGACCGCAGCAGGGCACCCCATGAGACCCGCCTGGAGCAGAAGGTCGACGCACTCCTCGAACAGGTGAGCAGGACCCGGGACGAAGAGGAGATGCACCGCGTCCGCACCGAACCCGGCCGCGCCGAGCTCAGCCCCGCCGGGCGCCTGACGGGTGACGTACGGGACTGGTTCGCCGTCGTGGGCTACGAGATCCGCAGGACCTGGCGCGAGCCGGACGGCAGCATGGCCCTCCTCGTCGACGTGCCGCAGCGCAAGCCCGGACGCTTCGACCGCACGGTGGTGCTCTGCGTCGACGGCGAACTGGCCCCGCACCACATGCGGCTGCTCGACCGCCTCACCGAGCGGGAGCAGGCGGCCGAGGGCTGGGGCCTCGCCCGGCTGCGGGTCAGCGCGGCGGCCCGGCGCAGGGCCGACGACAGCGGGGACCGCCTCTTCTGCTACTCCTTCGACGAACTGATCGACATGGAGGCGGACTTCGAGCCGTACGTGACCTGGATCGAGGAGGAGGTGCGCCGCCTCGGCATCGACACGCGCTACATCCCCCTGTCCTGCCGCAAGGAGGAGATAGACCCGGCGACCGGGCAGGCCATCGACACCAGCCTCTACGACTGGCGCGACGGCGGCCTGGACGACTACGTGGCGGGCTGGCTCCAGGAACCCGCCAAGCACCACCTGTCGCTGCTGGGCGAGTTCGGGATGGGCAAGTCGTGGTTCGCGCTGCACCTGGCGGGCGAGATGGCCCGCGGCTGGCGCGACGCCAAGCGCCGGGGCGTCCCGAGGCCCCGCATCCCACTGGTCATCCCCCTTCGCGACTACGCCAAGCAGACCTCCGTACAGGCCCTGCTCTCCGACTTCTTCTTCAACAAGCACAAGATCAACCTGCGCAGCTACGACGTCTTCCGCGTCCTGAACCGCATGGGCCGCCTGCTCCTCGTCTTCGACGGCTTCGACGAGATGGCGGCACGCACCGACCGCAACACGGTGGTCGCCAACTTCTGGGAGCTCGCGCACGCCGTGGAGCCGGGCGCCAAGGTGCTGCTGAGCAGCCGCACCGAGCACTTCCGCGACGCACAGGAGGCGCGCACCCTCTTCAGCGGCAAGGCGAGTGCCTCCGCCTCCCAGGCCGTGGTGCCCGGCGAGGGACCCACCTTCGAGATCATCGAACTGGTCCGCTTCGACGACGAGCAGATCGAGCGGATGCTCGGCCATGTGCTCGGCCGGGACAAGGTGCGGGTGGTGATGGGCCATCCCGACGTACGCGAGCTGATGGGCCGTCCGGTGATGTCCGAGCTGGTCATCGACGCGCTGCCGGAGATCGAGGGCGGGGCCGAGGTCGACCTCGCGCGGATCTACCTGTACGCGATCCAGCGGAAGATGGACCGCGACGTCAAGGCGGAACGCACCTTCACCTCCCGCGCGGACAAGCTGTTCTTCCTGTGCGAGGTGGCCTGGGAGATGCTCAGCAGCAACCGCCTCACCCTCAACTACCGGGATTTTCCCGACCGTCTGCGGTCCTGTTTCGGCGCCGCCGTGGAGAGCTCCAAGGACCTGGACTTCTGGGAGCAGGACATGCGGGGCCAGGGAATGCTGGTGCGCAACGCCGAGGGCGACTACGGCCCGTCGCACAAGTCGCTGCTGGAGTTCCTGGTCGCGTACAAGTTCGCCGCCGAACTCGGGCTGCTGGACGGTGACTTCCTGCACATGATCCCGGGCGCAGGTGACCGGGCCGGGGCGGAGTCCACGTGGTCCGGGTACTTCGCCGCACGTGGGGCGGACGGATCCCTGCCGGCGCTGGGACGGCTGGTGGCGGAGCCCGTGGAGACCCTCGGCGGCACGTTCGGCGCCCTCGAACTGAACGAGACCGTGTACCAGTTCCTGGCGGCGATGGCACGCGAGTTCGGCGACCACCGGGCCCGGCTGCTCGAAACCGCGTCGGCGACGGCGGGCCGCCCGGAGGCGGCCGTGGCCGGACTGGCGGGCAACTGCCTGAACCTGGTCGTGGCGGCCGGCGGCGATCTCGCGGGCGCGCGTCTGGCCGGGGTGGACCTGGGCGGGTTCGAGCCCGGTTTCTTCCGGCCGTACGTCTCCCTCGGCAACGCGGACCTGCGGGGCAGCGGCCTGACCCGGGCCCGGCTGCGCGACACCGACCTGGCGGGCGCCGATCTGACGGGGGCCGCGCTGCCCCGCGAGGACCTGCTGCGCGACACCCGCTTCGGGGAGTGGCTGATGCACCCCTCCGGTGCCGTGGTGGTCCAGACGCGCGGCGCCGTCCTCCACTGGCCGGACGGCGACGTGTCCGCCCGGCCGCGGACCATCCCCCTCACCGGGACCCCGCCCGACGCCTATCAGGGGCCCTGCATCGACCTGCGGGACACCGCGACGTGGTGGTACTGGGACGGGTCGGGCGGCCATGTGGTCGAGGCCGCGACCGGGCGACTCGTCGGCGAGACGGCCGCCGTGCCCGGCCGCCCCTTCCTGTGGCAGGGGCGGATCGTCCTGGCGGACTGGAACCTCGCGACCGAGACGCTCCAGCTCTACGACGAGGACACGGGCGAGATGCTGGCCGGCTTCTCGTCGGACTTCTCCTCGGAGCTCGGGCCGGACTGGGCGCACCGGTCCGCCTACTACCTGGCCAGCGTCTGGGGCGCCTGCATCATGTCGGTGGAGGACTCCGCCGTGCGGTTCCGCGTCTGCACCGGTGACACCGGCGCGCCCTGGCAGACGCGGGCGGAGATGACCGTACCGGGCGGGGCGGGGATCCGCTCCAGCAGGTTCTACGGCGGGGACAGCCTCCTGGTGTCGGTGGACGGCCGCTTCGTCGCGGCCGTGGACTCCTGCGCGGACCAGGACGCCCTGCTGGTGCCGGAGGGGCTGGCCGTGCCGGGCGTCGACGCCGAGGAGGTGGTCGACTTCTGCTTCCGTGCCGCCACCGGCATGGCCGTCCTCGCGTCCGAGAAGTCCCTCGTCTCCTGGGACCTCGCCGCGGGCGCCACCACCCCCACCTGGCAGGTGCCCGCGCCGGTCAGCGGTGTCGACTCCCTCCTGGCGTCCGTGGACGGATCGCGCCTGGGCGTCCTGACCCGCATGGGGGAGTTCCTCGTCCACGACTTCCGCAGCGGCGAGGTGCTTTCCAGGACCATGCTCACCACCCGCTTCAACGGCACCCGCATCTCCCGCGACAGCGGACTCACCGACGCCGAGCTGGACGCGATCTCCCGCGCCGGCGGTGCCGCCGTCGGCTGACGGCCGCGACCGCCGCACCGACGCCTTCCGGGGCGCCGCGGCCGCCGGGGCGCCGCGCACCACCCGGGCGCCGCGCACCACCCGGGCGCGGCGGCTGCCTGCACCTGCGCCCGTCAGCGCGCCGCCCGGTGCAGCCGGTCCCCGCCGGAGAGGATCGCCGCCGCCAGCGCGTCCGCGGCGCCCCGGGAAGCGTCGGCGCGGCGGCCGTGCAGGAGGGCGAAGTCGACCTCGCCCAGGTCCGGCAGGCCCGCACGGTCCGGGACCAGGGCCAGGCCCGGAGGGACGAGGCCGCGGGAGTGGGCCATCACACCCAGGCCCGCACGGGCCGCGGCGATCAGGCCGTTGAGGCTGCCGCTGGTACAGGCGATGCGCCAGGGCCTGCCCTGGCGCTCCAGCGCTTCCAGGGCACGGGCGCGGGTGATGCCGGGCTGCGGGTAGAGGATGAGCGGAACCGGCCGGTCCGGGTCGAGGCGCAGCCGCTCGGCACCGATCCACACCAGCCGGTCGTGCCAGACCGTCTCGCCGCGCGGGCCGCCCGGCCGCCGCTTGGCCAGCACCAGGTCCAGCTTGCCCGCGGCCAACTGCTCGTGCAGTGTGCCGGACAGCTCCACCGTCAGTTCCAGGTCGACCTCGGGATGCTCGTGCCGGAACGCCTCCAGGATGTCGGTCAGCCGGGTCATCACGAAGTCCTCCGACGCACCGAAGCGGAGCCGGCCGCGCAGCCGGGTACCCGCGAAGAACGCCGTCGCCTGGTCGTGCACCTCCAGGATGCGGCGGGCGAAGCCCAGCATCGCCTCGCCGTCCTCGGTCAGCTCCACGGCATGGGTGTCCCGCAGGAACAACTGCCGCCCGGCCGCCGCCTCCAGGCGCCTGACGTGCTGGCTGACCGTGGACTGGCGCAGCCCGAGCCGCCGCGCGGCCCGGGTGAAGCTAAGGGTCTGGGCCACCGCGAGGAACGTACGCAACTGAGAGGGGTCGTACACGGCACGACCTTAGATCGTCCGCGCCGGCCCCGGCGATCGGGGGCGCGTCTCCCGGCCTGCCCGCCGCACCCCCCGCCCGGTGCCCCCGCGGTGTGCCCGCGCGGACCTGCCGACGTCCGGGAAGCGCCGTCTCGACCGGGCCCCGGGCCCCGGTTACCCTCGACGCCATGAAGAAGCAGCCCGGACGCACACGGCGGCGCCACGTCGACACCAGCCGTGTCCGGCACGCTTCCTGTCGCCGTCGGACCTGAGCGCGCGCTCCTGCGAGCGGCCGCCCCGCCGGCTCCCCGGTGCCGTGCGTGCCCCGCCCCGCGCCCGCCCTTCGCGGCCGGCGGCGCCCTGGCCGGTACGGCCTCGGCCACCGCGGCCGCCCCCGCCCCTCGGCAGGCGCCCCGCCACGCCCGGTGTGATCGGCGATCCCACCTCACCCGCTGCCCAAGGAGTACGCCCGTGACCACCCCGCCCCCCGCCGGCGACGCCGCGCACCGCATCGCCGACGCGTCCGAGGCCCTGGCCGCGGCCGCCGCGCTCGCCGAGGACTTCCGCGCCGAGGCGGCCGAGCGCGACGCCGAACGGCGCCTGCCGGGCCCCGAACTGGAGCGCCTGTCGGCGAGCGGTCTGCTCGGCATCACCGTGCCGGCCGAACACGGCGGGGCCGGCGCCGGCGCCCGGACCCTGTCCGAGGTGATGCGGCTGCTGGCGACGGGCGACCCCAGCATCGCGCAGATCCCCCAGAGCCACTTCGTCTACCTGAACGTGCTGCGCCGCCAGGGCACCCCCGAGCAGCAGCGGTTCTTCTACGCCGAGGCACTGGCCGGACGCCGCTTCGGCAACGCCCAGTCGGAGGCCGGCACCAAGCACGTGCAGGACATCCGCACTCGCCTCACGCTCCGCCCGGATGGGTCGTACCGCCTCGACGGACTCAAGCACTACGCCACCGGCGCACTGTTCGCGCACTGGATACCCGTACTCGCCCGCCTCGCCGACGACACCCTGCACGTCGCCTACGTGCCGCGTGACGCGCCGGGCCTGACCGTGGTCGACGACTGGGACGGCATGGGCCAGCGCACCACAGCGAGCGGCAGCGTTCGCCTGGAGGCGGTGGCCGTGCCCGCGGACCGCGTGGTGCCGCACCACCTCACCTTCCGGGGCCCGCAACTGCACGGCGCGCTGGCCCAACTGCTGCACACCGCCATCGACGTGGGGATCGCGGAGACGGCCAGGTCCGAGGCGGTCGACTTCGTGCGGACCAAGAGCCGCCCCTGGTTCGAGAGCGGCTACGAGACGGCGGCCGAGGACCCGCTGCTCATCCAGCAGTTCGGAGAGCAGGACGTCCAGTTGCGCGCCGCCCTCGCGCTGCTGCGCACCGCCGCCGACGCGGTGGACGCCGCCTCCGCCGACCTCACCGACACCACCGCCGCCGAGGCATCGCTCGCGGTGGCCGCCGCCAAGGCGTACGCGGCCCGGGTCGCGGTGGACGCGGGCAGCGCGCTCTTCGAACTCGGCGGCACCCGCTCCGCGCTGGACTCGCTGCGCCTGCACCGGCACTGGCGCGACGCCCGGACCCACACCCTGCACGACCCCGCGCGCTGGAAGGTGCAGCACCTCGGGCGGCACGTGCTGAACGGCACCCTGCCGCCCCGGCACGGCCTGCTCTGACCCTCCGCCGCCGCGCCGCCGCGCCGCCGCGCCGCCGC
>NZ_BNCD01000038.1 GCF_014656295.1 Streptomyces sulfonofaciens | reverse complement strand
GGGGGCGGGCCCCCGGCCGGCCCACAGCCGCCGCGCCGGGTGGGCGTCGCGCCGGGCGCGCGGTGCGTCGGCGGGCGGCGCCGGCCCGGTCCACGGCGCGGCGTGCCCGTGTCGGACCCCTCATCGGGGGGTGAGACCCTGTGCCGGTGAGTGATCAGCAATCCGACAACGACCCGCAGGGCGGCGGGCGTCCGAAGGCCGCACCGGACGACGGGCACCGTGAGGAACACGGCGGCTCGCTGGGAGAGCGGCTCAACTGGCTGCGGGCCGCCGTGCTCGGCGCCAACGACGGCGTGGTCTCCACCGCGGGCCTCGTCGTCGGAGTCGCGGGAGCCACCGATGCGCGCAGCACCCTGCTGACCGCGGGCCTCGCGGGGCTGCTCGCCGGCTCCATGTCCATGGCGACGGGCGAGTACGTCTCGGTGTCCACCCAGCGGGACACCGAGAAGGCCGCACTCGCGATGGAACGGCGCGAGCTGCGCGAACAGCCCGAGGAGGAGCTGGAGGAGCTGACGGGGCTGCTCCAGGAGCGCGGTCTGGACCGCGAGGTGGCCCGGCAGGCCGCGCTCCAGCTCACCGAGCGCGACGCGCTGCGCGCCCACGCGAGCGTGGAACTCGGCATCGACCCCGACGAGCTGACGAACCCGTGGCACGCCGCCTGGGCCAGCTTCGTCGCCTTCACCGCGGGCGCGCTGCTGCCGCTGCTGGCGATCGTCCTGCCGTCGCCCGCGTGGCGGTTGCCCGTCACCGTGGTGTGCGTCCTCGTCACCCTGGTGGTCACCGGCTGGACGAGCGCCCGCCTCGGCGCGGCCGCGGTCCGCCCGGCGATCCTGCGGAACGTGGCGGGCGGCGCCCTCGCGATGGCCGTGACCTATGCCGTGGGATCGCTGCTGGGGGCCGCGGGCGTGTGACCGGCGGGACGGGCGTCGGGGTACGAACACGGCGGCCGTCGTCCAGGGCGGGGCAGGTGGACCGGCCCTGACTCACCGGCCGTTCCCCGCCGTCCCGAGCCGTGCCGGACCGCACCGGCCGCCGCCATCCGCCGCCACCCGCCCGGACGCGACCGTCCGGGCGGCACCCGACCGACGGAGCGTCCGCCGTTCCGCGCCCGCCGTGCGCCTGCCGTACCGTGCGGGCCGTGCGCCTGAGGCCCTGCTCACCATCTGATCGGCAGCGGCAGAGCCGTCAGCAGGGCCGAGACCACGACCACCACACCGAGCAGCACCACCTCGGCACGGGCCGGTGCGCAGGCGGTGAGGGGGTCGTGGTGGTCCCCGGCGCCCGGCCGGCCCCGGATCCGGACCGGCAGCCGGGCCCCGGGCCGCAGTGCGCGCCGCAGCCGCAGCCGCGCGACGCAGGCCAGTGCCGCGGCCGCCGCCACCAGCAGCACCTTCGCCAGCAGCGTCCGGCCGTAGGCCGTCGTCACCAGTTGGCCGAGGACGGTGTCGAAGGGCATACGGCGGAGGCTGCTCACCACACCGGTGAGGGTGACCGCCGCGAGCAGCGCGGCCGCCGCGCGCGCGTACCGGCCCAGCAGTGCGGCCGCGGCGACGGCACCGGGCGCGGCGACGGCACCGGGCGCGGCCGGCCGGCCGGAGGGGCCGGGCCCGCCCCACAGCCGTACCGTCCGCAGCACCTGCCAGAGGCCGCCCGCCCACAGCGCGGCACACGTCAGATGGACACCGGTCAGCCCGTAGCCGAGCAGCGGCACGGACTCCCACGCCAGATGGGCGCGGAACGCCTCGGCGCCGATGACCGCGGCCGCGGGCAGCGCCCGGCTCAGCGTGCTCCGGGACCGGGACCACAGCCCCGCCAGCACGAAGGCGTTGACCTCAGTGAGGGCGAGGACGCCGTCCCGGGTCCGGTACAGCCCGCCGATGTCGACGTCCGACAGCCGGTGCGGCACCAGGTTGCCGGTCGACGCCACCGAGGCCAGGCACAGCGCGGCCAGGAACCCGGTGGCCGCCGCGCAGCCGGCCCAGGAGGCCGGGGCCCGCGCGGTCGGAGCGCCGGGCACCCGGTGCGCCAGCCACCGCCCGAACACCTCCCCGACCGGTACGCACAGCGCCGCGAAGAGGACCGCACGCAGCGCCGCGAGGCCGTGCACACCCGGCGCGGCCTCCTCGCCCGTGCCGTGCAGCGCCGCGGACGGGCCCAGCAGCGGGACGGCGGCCACGGCGAGGGCGAGGAGGACGATCAGGGCGGCTGACCGTCCCAGGCCCGCACGGGGCGGTTCGGGGCGCCACCCGAAGGGGCCGTCGGCGCCCGCGGGGCCTGAGGCGTTCGTGGCCCCTCCGCGGTCATGCGCGAGGAGCGGGGGCGCGCCGTGGCCGCCGGCCGCGCCCCGTGCCGCCGCACGGCTCCCGGCCGGCTCTCCGTGCGCCTCGCCGTTCGTCTCGCCGTTCGTCTCGGCAACAGGTGGTATCGAACTCACACAGGGATCCTCACCGGCGGGTGCGGACCGGGCAACTCGGGTCATTTACCGGAATGACCGGCAACCCGGTCGGAGGCCGCCGTTCGGGTGAGGGGGCCCGCGTCCGGGCTGACGAAGCGGCGGCCGCCCGGGACGGACCAGGCCCCGGACGGCCGCCGCTCTTCAGCGCTCGCAAGCGCTCTCGGTACCCTCGCGCGCCGTCAGGCGCGTACCGCCGCTACTTCCGTACGGCGTTCAGAGCGTCCGCGATGCCCACGCCGTAGAAGCCGGTCTTTCCGTTGCCGGCGGCGCACACGGCGTCGATCCGACCGTCGCCGTCGACGTCGTACGGGTCGGTGCACGGCGTGGCGTCAGCGCCCTTGTACAGCAGCGCCTTCACCTGGGCCGGCGAGGCCCCCGGGTGCGTCGACTTGATGAGCGCAGCAACGCCCACGACATGCGGGGTCGCCATGGACGTACCGGACATGTAGCCCCAGGAGCCGCCCGGCAGCGTGCCGAGGATCGAGCCGTTGGTGGCGGGCGGGGCGGGCGGCTGGAAGGCGGTGGCGTCGCCGCCGGGCGCCGCGATGTCGATGGTGCCCAGGCCGTAGTTGGAGAACGACGACTTGATGCCCTTGGCGCCGGTGGCGGCGACCGTCACCACGCCCGGCAGTTGGGTCGGGATGTCCTTGCAGACCGCCGGGTCGACGGTCCGCGGGACCGGCTTGGTGTCGTTGGGGCTGGACGGGTCGACGATCGAGTCCGAGGCCAGGTCGTACGACTCGTTGCCGGCGGCCGCGACGTTCACCGTGCCCTTGCGCTCCGCGTACTGCGAGGCCCGGCTGACCGCGTCGACCAGCGCGCGCTGGTCGGGGTCGTCCGTGCAGTTGAAGTACCACGGGTCCGTGTAGTAGCTGTTGTTGGTGACGTCCACGTGGTGCTCCGCCGCCCAGACGAAGCCGCAGACGACGGCCTCCGTGTAGAAGAAGCCCTCCGTGGTGGCGACCTTGATGCCGGCCACCCGCACGCCCGGCGCCACACCCGTCATCCCGATGCCGTTCTTGGCCGCCGCGATCTCACCGGCGACATGGGTGCCGTGCGGGCTCTCCGCAGCGCCGGGCCGCCAGGCACCGTCGGTGGTGTCCGGCTTGCCGGAGACGCAGTTCACCGAGGCGGCGCGGTTGAAGTTCGGGGCGATGTCCGGGTGGGTGTCGTCCACTCCGGTGTCGATCACGGCGACCGTGACGTGCCGGCTGCCCAGGGTCAGCTCGTGCGCCTTGTCCGCCTTGATGGCCGGCAGGTCCCACTGCTGGGGCTCCAGCGGGTCCTGGCCCGCTCCGGCCCGTGCGGCCGCGGCCTTCACCTGGGCCGCGGTGAGCGGCGTCGGCTTGCCGGTGTCGGTGGTGGACTGGGCGGGCAGGGGCGCGGTGCGGGTGGCGCCCGCCGATTCGACGCCGCGCACGGTGCGTATCTCCTCGGCGAAGCCGGCGTTCGCGGAGTGCACCACGATCACGCCTATCTGGTCGTAGGACGTGACGACGCTGCCGCCGGCGTCGGATATCGCCCGCAGCACGGCACGGGAAGCGCCGTGCCCGGGCCGTACGTTGACCACATAGCTCAGCTCCGGGCCGTCGGCGGCCGCGGCCGCCCGGCCCTGGACGGCCGGGGCGCCGGCCGCGCCGTCGGCCGCCGACGCGGTGACGTTCGGCAGGAAGGCGAGGGCCGAGGCCAGGGCGATGCCGAAGGGCAGGGCCATGGTGCGGCGGGAACGGGCCAGGTGAGCGGTCATGGGTTCTCCTGTCTGAGCAAGGGGGATCTCCACTTCTCGGGGCAGTGCGGTCGCCACGCCCGCGCCTGCGGGCCACGACCTCGGGGCCCGCAGGATGCGGAACTGCCCGAACACGGTGGTGCTCGGGCAGTTGCATGACGCATGACGTATGACTCAGGTGAAGTTATCCCTGTACTCGCTGGCCAGCAACGAGTTCCGAAAGAAACCCGGCCGGTTGAACCGAGCCCTCGGCCCCGCCGTGCCGTTGAACAGGGGGCAGGAACGGGGTCAGCGACCCGTGGCAGGACCGCATGCGTCCGTACCCGAGCCGCCGCTCCCGCCGCTTCGTATCCGTCGTATCCGTCGTTTCCGCAGCTCCTCCAGCTCCTCCAGCTCCTCCAGCTCCTCCAGCTCCTCCAGCTCCTCCAGCTCCTCCAGCTCCACCAGCTCCTTCAGTCCCTCCGGTTCCCGAAGTCCCCACCCGACACCCGCACCCGCACCCGCACCCGCACCCGCAAGGAGGCACCATGACCACCGACGCAGGGCCACCGGCCCAGGAGAACCCCCCGGGCGAGCCGGCCCCGCGAGCCGCGGGGGCCGCACTGCCGTCCGCCGCCGAGTTCGCCGAGGTCCAGCAGAGCCCGCAGTTCGGCGAACTGCGCCGGGCCCACCGGAACTTCGCCTTCCCGCTCACCGTCGCCTTCGTCCTCTGGTACCTGCTGTACGTCCTGCTGTCCAACTACGCGGGCTCGTTCATGGGCACCAAGATCGTCGGCAATATCAACGTCGCCCTGGTGTTCGGCCTCGCGCAGTTCCTGACCACGTTCCTCATCGCCTGGTGGTACGCGCACCACGCCGCCACCCGGCTCGACCCGAAGGCCCAGGCCATCAAGAACCGGTTGGAGGACGGCTCATGAGCCCCGCGACCACCCTCGCCGCCGGCGCCCGCCTGGCCGGCACCCCGCTCGCAGCCGAGGACGTCAGCGACCACCGGGCGCTGATCATCTCGCTGTTCGTGGTCATCGTCCTCGTCACCCTCGGCATCACCGTCTGGGCCGGCCGGCAGACCAGGAACGCCGTCGACTTCTACGCGGGCGGCCGGCAGTTCACCGCCTTCCAGAACGGACTCGCCGTCTCCGGCGACTACATGTCCGCCGCGTCCTTCCTCGGTATCGCGGGCGCCATCGCGCTGGCCGGCTACGACGGCTTCCTGTACTCCATCGGCTTCCTCGTCGCCTGGCTGGTGGCCCTGCTGCTGGTGGCCGAGCCGCTGCGCAACTCCGGCCGCTTCACCATGGGCGACGTGCTCGCCTACCGCATGCGCCAGCGCCCGGTGCGCACGGCCGCCGGTGTCTCCACCATCGTGGTGTCCATCTTCTACCTGCTGGCCCAGATGGCCGGTGCCGGTGTCCTCGTCTCGCTGCTGCTCGGCATCACCAGCGACGGCGGAAAGATCGGCATCGTCGCTCTGGTCGGCCTGCTGATGGTCGTCTACGTCACCATCGGCGGTATGAAGGGCACCACCTGGGTGCAGATGGTCAAGGCGGTGCTGCTCATCGGCGGCACCGTGCTGATCACCTTCCTGGTACTGCTGAAGTTCGACTTCAACATCTCGGACCTGCTGGGCAAGGCGGCCGACAACAGCGGCAAGGGGTCGGCGTTCCTCGAGCCGGGGCTCAAGTACGGCCTCACCGCCACGTCCAAGCTGGACTTCATCTCGCTGGGCATCGCCCTGGTGCTGGGCACCGCGGGCCTGCCGCACATCCTGATCCGGTTCTACACGGTGCCCACGGCGAAGGCCGCCCGCAAGTCGGTGAACTGGGCGATCGGCATCATCGGCCTCTTCTACCTGATGACGATCGTGCTCGGCTTCGGTGCCGCGGCTCTGGTCGGACCCAAGGAGATCGTCGCCTCCAACCCGGCGGGCAACACGGCCGCGCCGCTGCTCGCGCTGCACGTCGGGGGCACGGGCTCCACCTGGGGGGCGATCCTGCTCGCGGTCATCTCGGCGGTCGCCTTCGCCACCATCCTGGCGGTCGTCGCGGGACTCACGCTCGCCTCGTCGTCCTCGTTCGCCCACGACATCTACGCGAACGTCGTCAAGAAGGGCCGGGCGACCGAGAAGCAGGAGGTGGCGGCCGCACGTTGGGCGACCGTCGCCATCGGCATCGTCTCCATCGCGCTCGGCGCGCTCTCGCGTGACCTGAACGTCGCGGGCCTGGTGGCCCTCGCCTTCGCCGTGGCCGCCTCCGCCAACCTGCCCACCATCCTCTACAGCCTGTTCTGGAAGCGTTTCACCACCCAGGGCGCGCTGTGGTCCATCTACGGCGGCCTGGTCACGGCGGTCGTCCTGGTGCTGTTCTCGCCGGTCGTCTCCGGCAAGGCGACCTCGATGTTCCCGGACGCCGACTTCCACTGGTTCCCGCTGGAGAACCCCGGCCTCATCTCCATCCCCGTCGGCTTCCTGCTCGGCTGGCTGGCCACGCTCCTGTCCAAGGAGGAACCGGACGCCGCCAAGTACGCGGAACTGGAGGTCCGCTCGCTCACGGGCACCGGCGCCCACTGAGCCGGCGTCGAGCCCGCCCCGTCGGTGCCGAGCCGGTCCGAGCCGCTCCGAGCCGGTTGAGCCGGATTCGACCGCACGGGCCCGTGCGTGCCCCGGAGTTCACGCCGGGGCACGCACTCCGTGTGCAGGGCACCCCCGTTGCGCCGCCGCGGGGGTGCCCGGAGGAGGGTGGCCGGGGGCGGGCCCCGGGCCGGGCGCGCCCGATCCCGTCCCGATTGCGCCCCGGCCCGCCCGGTCGACCGGCGGCCGGGGCGCGGATCCGGCCGTCGTGGGTGAAGCCGCCACACCACATTCCGCCCACTCTCGCGTACGCTCGCGGTAACACACCTTGAACAGGGAGGGGGCCCCACGTGCTCATCGACACCTACGGCCGAGTGGCCACCGACCTGCGGGTCTCACTGACCGACCGCTGCAACCTCCGCTGCACCTACTGCATGCCGGAGGAGGGCCTGCAGTGGCTGGCCAAGCCGGACCTGCTCACCGATGACGAGATCGTCCGGCTCGTCGGGATAGCCGTCACCCGACTCGGCGTCACCGAGGTCCGTTTCACCGGCGGCGAGCCCCTGCTCCGCCCCGGCCTGACCGGCATCGTCGAACGCGTCGCCGCGCTCACGCCCCGTCCCAGGATGTCCCTGACCACCAACGGCATCGGCCTCGCACGCACCGCCGCCGCGCTGAAGGCCGCGGGCCTCGACCGGGTCAACGTCTCGCTGGACACCCTGCGCCCCGACGTCTTCAAGACCCTCACCCGGCGCAGCCGCCACCACGACGTACTGGCCGGCCTGGAGGCCGCCAGGTCGGCGGGCCTGACCCCCGTCAAGGTGAACGCCGTCCTGATGCCCGGCCTGAACGACGACGAGGCCCCCGACCTCCTCGCGTGGGCCATGGCCGAAGGCTACGAGCTGCGCTTCATCGAGCAGATGCCGCTCGACGCCCAGCACGGCTGGCGCCGCTCCGGAATGATCACCGCGGGTGACATCCTCACTTCGCTGCGCACCCGTTTCACGCTGGCGCCGGAGGCGTCGGGAGAACGCGGCTCCGCTCCGGCCGAACGCTGGCTCGTCGACGGCGGGCCCTACCGGGTCGGGGTCATCGCCTCGGTGACCCGCCCGTTCTGTGCCGCCTGCGACCGTACGCGGTTGACGGCGGACGGCCAGGTCCGCACCTGCCTGTTCGCCACGGAGGAGACGGACCTGCGGGCCGCCCTGCGGTCCGGTACGGCGGGCGAGGGCGACGGGCCCGGCTCGGACGACGAGGTGGCCCGGCTGTGGCGGCTTGCGATGTGGGGCAAGAAGGCTGGCTCCGGTCTGGACGACCCCACGTTCCTCCAGCCGGACCGCCCGATGTCGGCGATCGGCGGCTGACCGGCCGCTGAGGAGGCAGAGCCCCTGCGCACCGTGCACAGGGGCCGCGCCGACCGCGGCCCGGCCGCGGGAACTCGCCCCACTGGGCGGCCCGACCCCGGGGAGTCGGCCGCCCAGTGGCATGAACTGATCACGAAGGGTCCCGTCGTGGGCGCGCCGCAGCCGCTCAGTCCCCGGCCGGTGCACCCCCACCGGAGTCTTCGGAAGGCCCCTCGGCCTCCTCCCGCTCCCGCCACTCGGCGAACGGCACCACGTCCTTCAAAAACCCCCGCACGCCGAGGAACTGCGAGAGGTGCTCACGGTGCTCCTCGCAGGCCAGCCAGGTCTTGCGGCGTTCGGGCTGATGGATCTTCGGATTGTTCCAGGCGAGTACCCAGACGGCGGCCGCACGGCAGCCCTTCGCGGAACAGATCGGTGTTTCGTCACTCACCCGTACATCTCACCAGGACGTCGCCGCCGAGTGCCGACGGGGGCTGCACCACCGCGAAGCCCGGCGGCCGCCACGGGGCTCGACGGGATGGGAGCACCGGAACGGCAGCGGGGGAGGGGCCGGCAAAAGGCGACGCCGAGCAGCCACGGGGGGAGCTGCCCGGCGTCGGTCCGTCGCTCCGACGGGGGATGCGGAGCGCTATCGAAGTATGTCACGCGGGACCCGCCGCCCGGCACCGGAACAGCATGATTGATCTGAGCTTTTCTTGAGCTTGGTCAGTCGTTCTGTCATCGTCCGTGGTCAGGTGTGGTCTTGGGGTGCAGACCCGGAGGGATCGGGGGTGGCCGTGGTGGCGCTACCGGAGTCCGGGGAGGGCGCTGTGGGCACTCCGGAGCCCTCCGGGCCCGATGGGGCGGCCGCCTCCGAGGACGGTGGCCGGTGCGCCGCCTGCTCCGCGGCCGGGCGCTGTGCACGGTCCGTCAGCATCGGGCGCGAGGGGGTCGGCACGAACGTCGGCGGCTGCGACGGTGCGTTCTCCCGGCCGGCGTTCGCGATCACCACCGCGATGTAGGGCAGGATGAAACCGAGGACCAGGGCCACGATGGCGACGGGCTGCGCCACGTTCCACAGGGTGATCGCGAGGATGACCGAGATGGTCCGGACGACCATCGAGATCACGTACCGCCGCTGCCTGCCGCGGACGTCGTCGTTCAGTCCCTGCCGGGCCCCTGTGATTCGGAAGACCTCGGCCTTGCGCTGCTTCCGCATCACTCCACCACCTTTCCCCGCGCCCGGAACGGGCTGGGGACACCTCGACGTCTGCCGGACGCCGTCCACTCGCACTCGACGCGGACCCGTCCGGCCCGAGGTCCGTTCACTGCCTACCGTACGCCGGGGGCAGGGGGCCTTCGAGTCCAGCCCGCTCTTGTTACGCCGATCCCGCGCGGCGTCGCACGGATGGCCGGACCTGCCGCCCGGCACATGCGCAGAACGGGCCGCCGGGGCCCCGTCAGGCCGGTTCCGTGTGGCACAGTCAGGCCCGCGCCGCCCGCCCCGGACTGATTCCGGGCGCCCGCCGGGGCAGCCGAAGGCCGCGGGAGCGGGTGGGGGAAGAGGAGGAGGGCGGACGCAGCCTGCGCCCGCCCCTCCCGCGTCAGTCAGCCACCGACGACCTCGACCGCCGCCAGGTTCCGCTTGCCGCGGCGCAGCAGCAGCCACCTGCCGTGCAGCAGGTCCCCGGAACCGGGGACGTGCTCCTCGGCGGTGACCTTGGTGTTGTTCACGTACGCCCCGCCCTCCTTGATCGTGCGGCGGGCGGCGGACTTGCTGGGCGCTAGGCCCACCTCGGCGAGCAGGTCCACCACCGGGCCGAGCGTGGACACCCGGGTGTGCGGCACCTCCGCGAGCGCCGCGGACAGCGTCGACTCGTCCAGAGCGGCCAGGTCGCCCTGCCCGAACAGCGCCTTCGACGCGGCGATCACCGCCGCGCACTGCTGCGGGCCGTGCACCAGTGTCGTCAGCTCCTCGGCCAGCGACCGCTGCGCCGCACGCGCCTGCGGACGCTCCTGCGTCTGCCGCTCCAGCTCCTCCAACTCGGCACGGCCCTTGAAGCTGAGGATGCGCTGGTAGGCGGAGATGTCCCGGTCGTCGACGTTCAGCCAGAACTGGTAGAACGCGTACGGCGTGGTCATCTCCGGGTCCAGCCAGACGGCCCCGCCCTCGGTCTTGCCGAACTTGGTGCCGTCCGCCTTGGTCATCAGCGGGGTCGCCAGCGCATGCACCTCGGCGCCGGGCTCCAGCCGGTGGATCAGGTCCAGCCCCGCGGTGAGGTTGCCCCACTGGTCGCTGCCGCCCTGCTGGAGGACGCAGCCGTAGCGCCGGTAGAGCTGGAGGAAGTCCATGCCCTGGAGGATCTGGTAGCTGAACTCCGTGTAGCTGATGCCCTGGTCGGACTCCAGCCGGCGGGCCACGGAGTCCTTGGTGAGCATCTTGTTGACGCGGAAGTGCTTGCCGATGTCCCGCAGGAACTCGATCGCAGTGAGGCCGGCCGTCCAGTCCAGGTTGTTCACCATCCGCGCGGCGTTCTCCCCCTCGAAGGAGAGGAACGGCTCGATCTGGTGGCGCAGCTTGTCCACCCAGCCCGCGACCGTCTCCGGCGGGTTCAGCGTGCGCTCCGCGGTGGGGCGAGGGTCGCCGATCAGGCCGGTGGCCCCGCCGACCAGCGCCAGCGGCCGGTGCCCGGCCTGCTGGAGCCGGCGGACGGTGAGCACCTGCACCAGATGGCCCACATGCAGACTGGGCGCCGTGGGGTCGAAGCCGCAATAGAACGTGAGGGGACCGCCCGCGAGCGCCTTGCGCAATGCGTCCTCGTCCGTGGAGAGGGCGAACAGCCCCCGCCACTTCAGCTCGTCGACGATGTCCGTCACGGTCCTGTGTCTCCTTCATCAGGTGAAACGGGCGGTCCGCATCCCGGGCGGAACCGGCCCCGTCGTCCATACATCAGGTGCGGTGCCCGCGATGCTCCGGGCCCCAGCCAGTCTATGAGGCCCGGAGAAGGTCACACGCCCTTGCTGACCGAGCTCATGTTGAAGTCCGGCACGCGCAGGGCCGGCATCGCGGTCCTGGTGAACCAGTCGCTCCACTCGCGCGGCAGCGTCTTCTCGGTGCGCCCGGCCTCCACCGCACGCCCGAGCACGTCCACCGGCGACTCGTTGAACCTGAAATTGTTTACCGCGCCGATGACCTCGCCGTCCTCCACGAGGTACACACCGTCCCTGGTGAGACCGGTCAGCAGGAGTGTCGCGGGGTCGACCTCGCGGATGTACCACAGGCAGGTCAGCAGCAGGGCGCGCCCGGTGGTCGCCGCGACCATCTCGTCCAGGGAGCGGTCCGTGCCGCCCTCCAGCACCAGATTGTCGACGGCGGGGGCGACCGGCAGCCCCGTCAGGCCCGCGCTGTGCCGGGTGGTGAGCAGATGCGCCAGCTCGCCCCGGCGCACCCACTCCGTGTTCGACAGGGGCAGGCCGTTGTCGAACACCGATGTGTCCTCGCCCGAGGAGTGCGCCAGTACGAAGGGTGCCGACTCCAGGCCCGGCTCGTGCGGGTCGCTGCGCAGCGTGAGCGGCAGCTCGGCGAGCCGCTCGCCGAGGCGGGTACCGCCGCCCGGTTTGGAGAAGACCGTGCGCCCCTCTGCGGCGTCCCGGGCCGAGGACGACCACAACTGGTAGATCAGCAGGTCCGCGACAGCGGTGGGCGGCAGCAGCGTCTGGTACCGGCCGGCGGGCAGTTCGACGGGGCGCTCGGCCCAGCGCAGGCGCTGCGCGAGGTCCGCGTCGAGCGCGGCGGGGTCGACGTCCTTGAAGTCGCGGGTGGCACGGCCCGCCCATGCCGAGCGCCCGAAGTCAGGGGACTTCGCGTTCAGCTCCAGGGTGCCGGTCGGCTGGTCGTGCCGCAGCCTGAGGCCCGTCGACGTGCCCAGGTAGCTGGAGACGATCTCGTGGTGGGCGAACCCGTACAGCTCGCGGCCGCCCGCGCGGGCCCGGGCGAAGGACTCGCCGAGCGCGGGCGCGAACTCCGCGAAGACGCTGGAGGACGTCTCGGCCGGATCGTCCGTGAAGTCGGGGGACGGGTCGGCCCCGGAGACCAGCGGCTGGGCGTCCTCGGCGGGTCCTGCGCCGCGGGCGGCGGCCTCGGCGGCACGGACCAGCGGTTCGAGATCGTCCGCGGTGACGGCCGAGCGGGACACCACACCGGAGGACGTGCCCTGGGCGCCGTCCACGGTGGCGATCACCGTGAGCGTACGGCCGCGGGTGACGCCGTTGGTGGTCAGGACATTGCCCGCCCAGCGGAGGTTCGCCGAGGAGTGCTCGTCCGCGATCACCACGCAGCCGTCGGCCCGGGACAGCTCCAGGGCGCGCTCGACGACCTCGTACGGCTTGTTCGCGCGGGGGGTGTGCGTGGGGGTCATCGACCGGCCTCCTGCGTCGTATTGAGGATGTTCACGCCACGGAACAGGGCGGACGGGCAGCCGTGCGAGACCGCCGCGACCTGGCCCGGCTGGGCCTTCCCGCAGTTGAAGGCCCCGCCCAGCACATAGGTCTGGGGGCCGCCCACCGCGGTCATCGAGCCCCAGAAGTCGGTCGTCGTCGCCTGGTAGGCGACGTCGCGCAACTGGCCGGCGAGTCGGCCCTTCTCGATGCGGAAGAACCGCTGGCCGGTGAACTGGAAGTTGTACCGCTGCATGTCGATCGACCAGGAGCGGTCGCCGACCACGTAGATGCCGCGGTCCACGCTTCCGATCAGGTCCTCCGTCGAGAGGCCGCCGGGGTCCGGCTGGAGGGAGACGTTCGCCATGCGCTGCACCGGGACGTGCTCCGGGGAGTCGGCGTAGGCGCAGCCGTTCGACCGGTCGAAGCCGGTGAGCCTGGCGATGCGGCGGTCGAGCTGGTAGCCGACCAGGGTGCCGTCCTTGACCAGGTCCCAGGACTGCGCGGCCACGCCCTCGTCGTCGTACCCGATGGTGGCGAGGCCGTGCTCGGCGGTCCTGTCGCCGGTCACGTTCATGATCTCGGAGCCGTACCTGAGCGTGCCGAGCTTGTCGAAGGTGGCGAAGGAGGTGCCCGCGTAGGCGGCCTCGTAGCCGAGTGCGCGGTCCAGCTCGGTGGCGTGGCCGATCGACTCGTGGATGGTCAGCCAGAGGTTGGACGGGTCCACCACCAGGTCGTACGCGCCCGCCGACACGCTGGGGGCACGCATCTTCTCGGCGAGGAGCTCCGGGATCTCGGCCAGCTCGCCGTCCCAGTCCCAGCCGGTGCCGGTCAGGTACTCCCAGCCGCGCCCCACCGGAGGCGCCAGGGTGCGCATCGAGTCGAACTCGCCGCTCGACGCGTCCACCGCCACCGCCGTGAGCTGCGGGTGCAGACGCACCCGCTGCTGGGTGGTGACGGTGCCCGCGGTGTCCGCGTAGAACTTGTTCTCATGGACCGTGAGGAGGGTGGCGTCGACATGGTCCACGCCCTCGGCGCGCAGCAGGCGCGCGCTCCAGTCGGCCAGCAGGGCGCTCTTCTCCTCGTCGGGGACGGAGAAGGGGTCCTTCTCGTACGCGGAGACCCAGGTCTTCTCGGCGTGCACCGGCTCGTCGGCGAGCGAGACGTCGGCCTCGGCCCCGGCCGCCTCGATCACCTTCGCGGACAGCTTCGCCACGGCCACGGCCTGCTCGGCCACCTGGGCCGCTGCGTCCGTCGTCAGGTCCACGCCCGCCGCGAAGCCCCAGGTGCCGGCGTGCACCACACGGACCGCGTATCCGAGGTCGGTGGTGTCCGAGGAACCGGCGGGCTTGGCGTCACGCAACCGCCACGAGGCACTGCGCACGCGCTCGAAACGGAAGTCGGCGTGCTGCGCGCCCAGGGCACGTGCACGGGCCAGCGCCGCGTCGGCGAGAGCCCGCAGCGGGAGCGCCAGGAACGACTGATCGATCTCATGGGCCACGAGCGGCCTCCTGTTCACATGGCTTCGTGGTGGTGCGGCCACGCGGAAGTCAATCACGATGCGGAGAGCCGTGCGGGGGCTGTGGATAACCCTGCGTCGACAGCGTGACCGTGCTCGCCACGGCGCCACGGCGACCGTGACAGCGCGCGCACGGCCATGGCGGCGCGCGTAGTCAGCGAAGCGCGCGTGGCTGGATTTGTGCGACCCCGACGAGCCGTGCCCCCTGCCCGGCCGGTGTGTCCGTGGCGCTGCCCGACGGACCCGGGTGGTCTGCCCCGGCGCCTTCGTGCCCCTCTGCGAGCCGCGGCGGCACCCTTATATGTAGGGACCCGACAGTCATGTCACCGAGCCACTGTGGGGCGCGGATTCTCCGGAGGGCGCCGGCGGCGGATAAGTTTTTGGTGTACCAGACCGCAGAGGGAAAGGGTGATCCGTTGAGCCGCTCGGTTCTCGTCACTGGAGGTAACCGGGGCATCGGCCTGGCCATTGCCCATGCGTTCGCCGAGGCGGGCGACAAGGTCGCGATCACGTACCGCTCGGGAGAGCCGCCGGAGGGCTTCTTCGCCGTGCGGTGCGACATCACCGACACCGAGCAGGTCGAGCAGGCGTACAAGGAGATCGAGGCGGAACAGGGCCCCGTCGAGGTCCTCGTCGCCAACGCCGGGGTCACCAAGGACCAGCTACTGATGCGGATGTCCGAGGAGGACTTCACCTCGGTCCTCGACACCAACCTCACCGGCACCTTCCGCGTCGTCAAGCGCGCCAACCGCGCCATGCTGCGCGCCAAGAAGGGCCGTGTCGTGCTGATCTCGTCCGTGGTGGGCCTGTACGGCTCCGCGGGCCAGGCGAACTACGCCGCCTCGAAGGCCGGTCTGGTGGGCTTCGCGCGCTCCCTCGCCCGCGAGCTGGGCTCGCGGAACATCACCTTCAACGTGGTGGCGCCGGGGTTCGTGGACACCGACATGACGCGCGTCCTCACCGAGGAGCAGCGCGAGAACATCGTCTCCGCCGTGCCGCTCGGCCGCTACGCGCAGCCCTCGGAGATCGCCGCCGCCGTGCGGTTCCTTGCCTCGGACGAGGCGTCGTACATCACTGGAGCCGTCATTCCGGTTGACGGCGGATTGGGCATGGGGCACTGAAGACCATGAGTGGAATCCTCGACGGCAAGCGCATCCTGATCACCGGGGTGCTCATGGAGTCGTCCATCGCCTTCCATGTCGCCAAGCTCTGCCAGGAGCAGGGCGCCGAGATCATCCTGACCGCGTTCCCCCGGCCCACCCTGACCCAGCGCATCGCCAAGAAGCTGCCCGGGCCCGCCAAGGTCATCGAGGTGGACGTCACCAACGAGGAGCACCTGGCAGGGCTGGAGGAGGCGGTCCACGCGGAGCTGGGCGGTCTGGACGGCGTCGTCCACTCCGTCGCCTTCGCCCCGCAGGACGCCCTCGGCGGCAACTTCCTCAACACCTCCTTCGAGTCCGTCGCCACCGCCATGCACGTCTCGGCGTACTCCCTGAAGTCGCTGACCATGGCCTGCCTGCCGCTGATGCAGGACGGCGGCTCCGTCGTCGGCCTCACCTTCGACGCGCGCTACGCCTGGCCGCAGTACGACTGGATGGGCCCGGCCAAGGCGGCCCTGGAGGCCACCAACCGCTACATGGCCCGTGAACTGGGCAAGCAGAACATCCGCTGCAACCTGGTCTCGGCCGGACCGATCGGCTCGATGGCCGCGAAGTCGATCCCCGGCTTCACGGAGCTGGCCTCCGTATGGGACCACCGCGCGCCCCTGGAGTGGGAGCTGAGCGACCCGGAGCCCGCCGCCCGCGGCATCGTGGCACTGCTGTCGGACTGGTTCCCGAAGACCACGGGCGAGATCGTCCACGTCGACGGCGGCGTGCACGCGATCGGCGCCTAGGCGCGTCCACGCCCGCCCGGGTCGAGCGGCCCGGGCGGGCGCGATCCCCTGCCGGGTTCTGCTGCCGGACACGGCCCTCCCGCAACGCGGGCGTGGTCCTCCCCCGATGCGGACACGGCCCTCCGGCGCACCGTGCGCGCACCCTGTCAGCCCTCCGAAGCCCCCTGTCCCGTGCCGGGCGCCTGCCATCTGCCGGGGCGGCACTGGAGCGGGTACCCGGCCGCCTGCGCCGCGGCGGTCCTGGCGTCGCCCGTGCGGATCGCGTCGACCAGGGGAGCGTGGTCCATGTGGGTCTCCGGGGCGAGCACCTGGCCCACGTCCCCGCGCAGCCACTCCCGCAGCACCTCCCCGAGATCGGCGTAGAGCGCCGTCATGACGTCGTTGTGCGAGGCCGCCACCACTGCCATGTGGAAGGTGGTGTCGGCCGTCACGAACGCCTCCGCGTCCCCCGAGTCCCACGCCTCCTCACGGCGCAGCAGCAGCGCGTCCAACTGCTTGAGATCGCGCTCGGTGCGCCGCTCGGCGGCCAGCTCGGCCGCGCTCGACTCCAGTGAGGCACGCAGCTCGGCGACGTGCCGCGGGTCGGCGCCGGCGAACCTGCGGTGCATCACCCCCGCGAGCTCACTGGTGGCGATCACATAGGTGCCCGATCCCTGGCGGATGTCCAGCAGGCCGTTGTGCGCCAGGGCACGGACCGCCTCACGGACCGTGTTGCGGGCCACGCCGAGCTGCTCGACCAGCTCCGGCTCGGTGGGGATACGCGAGCCCACGGGCCACTCGCCCGAGACGATCTGGGCCCGTAGCCCGGCGATGACCTGCTCGGACAGCGCCGATCGGCGGGGGTGGCTCAGCGGCATGGCAGCACGGTGCTTCGCACTCGGGTACGCCTAATCATCCCATGATTCTATGATGACCGCATGGCAGCAGAGGAAACCCGTGAGAGCCGTGTGACGGCACAGGCGCCGATACCCGCCGGCACACCGCACCGTCCGCCCGCGCCTCCCACGTGGCTGACCCGGCTGCTGATCGTGGGCATCGTCCTGGCGGCGCTCAACCTGCGGCCCGCCATCACCAGCCTCGGCGCACTCCTCCAGGACGTCAGGGACAGCCTCGGCATGAGCGGCAGCGTCGCTGGACTGCTGACCTCCGTGCCGCCGCTCTGCTTCGCGGTCTTCGGCATCACGGCCCCCCGCCTGGCCCGCCGCTTCGGCCCCGGCGCCGTGGTGTGCGCGGGTATGGCGGCGGTCACCGCGGGCCTTGCACTGCGGCCCTTCGCGGGCGGCACGGCGCTCTTCCTGGCCGCCAGCGCACTGGCCCTGATGGGCATCGCCGTCAGCAACGTGCTGATGCCGGTCATCGTCAAGCGCTGGTTCCCCGACCGGGTCGGATCCATGACCGGGCTGTACTCCATGGCACTGTCCCTGGGCACCTCGGTGGCCGCCGCCGTGACCGTCCCCGTCACCGACGCCCTGGGCGGCGGGTGGCGTTCAGGGCTAGGGATCTGGGCCGGGCTCGCCGGCATCGCGGCGCTCTCCTGGATCCCCCTCGTACGCCATCGCGACGGCGGCCTCCCCGAGTCGGCCGGCGGCCCGGGCCGGGCCGAGGACGGCCCCCGAGCCACCCGGCCGCACGCCCCTGAGGAGCACGATCGCGGGCCCGCCGCCCAGGAGGGACCCCCGGCGGCCCGCACCCCCGACGGGCACGCCGGGGCCGGGCTGCGGATCACCCGCAGCCGGATCGCCTGGTCGCTCGGCGTCTTCTTCGGCCTGCAGGCATCCAGCGCCTACATCACGATGGGCTGGATGCCGCAGATCTTCCGGGACGCGGGGGTCTCGGCGGGCACCGCCGGCCTGCTGCTGGCCCTCACCATGGTGATAGCCGTGCCGCTTGCCTTCGTGATCCCCCGGATGGCCACCCGCCTTCCGCACCAGGGCCCCATCGTGGTGGTTCTCGGCGTGTGCGGTCTCGCCGGGTACGTCGGGCTCTACCTCGCCCCCGCGGGCGGCGCCCTGCTCTGGGCGGTGCTGCTCGGCCTCTCCGGATGCGCGTTCCCGTTGGCCCTCACCATGGTCGGCATGCGCGCCAGGACCGGCGCTGGAGTCGCCCAGCTCTCGGCGTTCGCCCAGAGCGTCGGCTATCTGATCTCCATCCCGGGCCCGCTGCTGGTGGGCGTGCTCTACCAGCACAGCGGCGGCTGGGGGCTGCCGATCGCCCTGATGATCTGCCTCATGGTGCCGCAGATCCTGGTGGGCGTCCTGGCGGGCCGGGACCGCACCATCGAGGCCGAGCACGGGCGCCCCAGGGCCGCGTGACGGTGTCGCGCGTGAGGCGAGCCCGTGTCGAGCGTGGCGCGCCCCTACCGAGCGGGACACGCGCGTACCGAGCGGGGTGTGAGGGGGCGGGCGCGGTGGCGAAAGGGGCGCGGGGGAGGGGCGGGACGACCGCTGGAGCCGGTGCGACGGGCGGGCCCACGGCGGACCCCGGCAGGGCGGTGGTCCGCCGAGGTGCGAGACTTACGCCATGCCTGTGCTCGATCCGAACCCCCAGAACAGCCAGAAGAAGCTCCTGACGGTGCTGGGCCTCATGCTCGCCATCACCGTGGTCGTAGGGATCATCGCCTCCGTCGTCGCGCCCTGAGACGGCCATCGCCGCACCCTGAGGCGTACCGAGGCGCGGGGTCCGTCCGGCGGGCGCAAGAGGCCGTCCGCCGGCGGGGCGGCGTGCCCGTCGGCCGTTCGGCAGCCGCCTCAACGGGGCGGTCCGGCGGGCGGGTGGTGGGGCTGGCCCCCCATCCCCTAGGGGGCCTGGGTCAGGGTGAAGTGGGTGGCTCACCGGATGGGAATACGAGTCCCGCCTCCATAGCTTCTAGGTACGCCGTGAACGCGGCGGCGAACCGCGAAGAGCGCGAAGACACGGAGGCAGCATGCCGGCCCACCCGCACACCCGGCCCCGCCTGGCTGACAGGGGTGGCGCCCAGGTCCGCCTCCCTTGGTGGGCCATCGCCCTCCCCACGCTCTCCTTCGCCGTCCTGCTGCTGATGATGCTCAATCCCTCCCGTGCGCACCCCACCGGCGACCCGGGACTCGGGCGCGTCCTGCAGAGCATCCAGCACTCGGTGCTGCACCAGGCATAGGCCGCCGGATCCCGCCACCTGAGCGGCCCCGACCGCCGCAGCGGCCGTCAACTCCCTGCGCCCCGTGGCGCGTTTCGTGCGAAGCTGGATCCCATGAGCGCCGCAGAACCCCGCACGATCGTCCTCTTCCGGCACGCGAAGGCCGACTGGCCCCAGGTTTCCGATCACGAGCGTCCCCTTGCCGACCGGGGCCGCCACGACGCCCCCGTCGCGGGCCGCAGGCTGGCCGAGACGGGCATCGACTTCGACCTCGCTCTCTGCTCCACCGCGGTCCGTACCAGGGAGACCTGGAAGCTGGCCGTCCACGAGCTTCCGCACCGCCCGAAGACGGTCTACGAGGAGCGGGTCTACGAGGCGTCCCCCGGAGAGCTCATCTCCGTACTGAACGAGACCCTGGAGGACGTCCGCAGCATCATCCTGATCGGTCACAACCCGGGAGTGCAGGGCCTGGCGGAGATCCTCGCCGGCCAGTACGAGGACGACGCACGCGCGCGTATGAACGACCGAGGCTTCCCCACCTCCGCGTTCGCCGTGCTCTCCCACACCGGCTCATGGAAGTCGCTGGAGCCCGGTGTGGGCACCCTCACCGAATTCTGGGCCCCGGGGGCGTAGCGGACCTCGACGGCATCCGGGCCCGCCCCGACCAGCCGCCGGGCCCCTCCGCATCGGGCGCGCCCCGGCCGGCCGCAGGAATCCTGACCGGCGCCGCGGCCATGCCGCCCACGGCGCGCCCGCCGGCGGCGTGCCCGCGCCTGCGCCCCGCGCTCGCACACGGGCGACAGCGTCTCGCCTGTCGGCAGCGACGCCCGGACCCCTACAGCCGGTACGCCCGTCCCGGTGCTCCCGGTGCTCCCGGTGCTCCCGGTGCTCCCGAGCCGCCGGGCCGGCAGTTCGGGAGCACCCGGCCGTCCGGCCGCTCAGAACACCGGCCGGGCCGAGCCGCCGGCTCAGCCCTCGTCCGCGTCCGCCGTCTCGACCTCTTCCCTGGTGATCCCCAGCAGGTACAGCACCGTGTCCAGGAAGGGCACGTTCACCGCGGTGTAGGCGGCCTCGCGCACCACCGGCTTGGCGTTGAAGGCGACGCCGAGCCCGGCGGCGTTGAGCATGTCGAGATCGTTGGCCCCGTCGCCGATGGCCACCGTCTGGGCCAGCGGCACCCCGGCCTCGGCGGCGAACCGCCGCAGCAGCCGTGCCTTGCCCGCCCGGTCCACGACCTCGCCGACGACCCGGCCGGTGAGCTTGCCGTCACGCACCTCAAGCGTGTTGGCCTGCGCGAAGTCCAGTCCGAGCCGGTCCCGTAGGTCGTCCGTGACCTGGGTGAAGCCCCCGGAGACGACGCCGACCTGGTAGCCGAGCCGTTTGAGCGTACGGATCAGCGTGCGGGCGCCCGGCGTCAGCCGCACCTCGCTGCGCACCTTCTCCACGACGGACACGTCGAGCCCGGCGAGCAGCGCCACGCGCGCGTGGAGGGATTGTTCGAAGTCCAGCTCGCCGCGCATCGCGGCCTCGGTCACCTCGGCGACCTTGTCCTCACAGCCCGCGTGGGCTGCGAAGAGCTCTATCACCTCGTCCTGGATGAGCGTCGAGTCGACGTCCATGACGACCAGACGCTGCGCCCTGCGGTGCAGACCGGCGGCGACCACCGCCACGTCGACACCCAGTGCGGCGGCCTCGACCGCCAGCGCGGTACGCAGCGCTTCCGTCTCCGTGCCCGACACGGCGAACTCGACCGCGGTCACCGGGTACTTGGCCAGTCGGAAGATCCGGTCGATGTTGCCGCCGCTCGCGGTGATCCGCGCGGCGATCCCCGCGGTCGACCGGGAGGTCAGCGGATGGCCGAGCACGGTGACGTGGGAGCGGCCGACGCCACGCGGGCGGTTGTCGCCGGTGCCCGAGATGATCTCGGCCTCCATCTTCATGGACTCCGCCCAGCCGTGCACGGTGGCCCGCAGGTCGCCTTCGAGCCCGGCGGCGGGCTGGGTGACCAGTGCGCACAGGACCATGCGGCCACGGGTGACGACCTGCTCGATGTCGACCACATCGAGGGAGTACGCGGCGAGGGTGTCGAAGAGTCCGGCGGTGATGCCCGGCCGGTCCCTGCCGAAGATCTTGACGAGCAGCGTGGGGACGTCGGCCGCCGCTTCCGTCGCATTCGGGGGCTGTGAAGGGCTCATGGTCTTCCCACCGTATCCGGCTCCCACCGGCGGGCGCCTCGGCAGTCCGCGTATCGGACGCGCGTACGGTCCCGAGTCCCTTGGCCACCGGCGGCCAGGACCATGTGCGACCGAGAGCCCGGGGCGCACGCCCCGCGCTCTCCATGGAAATGGTGCGCCTCCTTGGTGTCGTCTGCCTCTTATGGCGCCGCACACCCGTGCGCACCTAGGGGCGGAGGGCTCCCTTTCCCCTCGACGGCCCGCCTCAAAGCACCCGTACGCAGTCTTCACAAGGCCCGGCTTTCGGTCAGGGCGCCGAGCCTGAAATAGTTCCTCACGATGTTCGACATCCCTAGACTCCCCATGACGGGGGCTAGACGGGGGACACATAGTGGGGCTTGGAGTGCCGGAAATCGTACTGGAATTGAACGGACAAACCTGGACGCTCGATCCGTCCAGGACATACGCCCTGGGGAGGGATCCGCAGGGCGACATCGTGTTCGACGACGCCAGGGTGTCGTGGCGGCACGCCACGGTCAGATGGGCGGGGCACGGCTGGGTGATCGAGGATCACGGCAGCACCAACGGCACCTACGTGCAGGGGCGGCGGATCCAGCAGACGGAGATCGGACCGGGTTCGTCCGTGCACCTGGGCAACGCGACCGACGGCCCCCGGGTGACCGTCCAGGGCGCGCCCATGGCGGCCGTCGCCGCTCCCCAGCAGCAGGCCGTCCCCGCCCAGCACGCCCCTCAGCAGGCTCCGCAGCAACCGTACGCCCCGCAGCAGCCCCCCGCGGGCCCGCAGGGCCCCGCGCCGGCGGGCTGGGCGCAGCAGGCCCAGGCCCCTCACCAGGCTCCGTACCAGCCCGCGGACCGGCAGGTGCCGCAGCAGCCCGGGGGCGCCCCCCAGCAGGGCTGGCAGCAGCCGCCCGCCGGCGGCCAGGTCCCGCCGCAGCAGGGCCCCGGCCCCGGCCCCGGCGGGGACGGCGCGGGACCGGTCTACGGGGACCGCAGCCCCACGACGTTCCACCAGTTGTCCCTGGGTCGCGTGATGCGGATCGGCCGTGCCCTCGAGAACGACCTGGTCGTATCCGACCTGCAGGTCTCACGGAACCACGCGGAGTTCCACGCCACGCCGGACGGCCGCTTCGAGATCCGCGACCTCGGATCCCACAACGGCACGTACGTCAACGGCATGCCGATCGCCAAGTCCGGCTCGGCACTGATCGGCCCCAGCGACATCGTCGGTGTCGGCCACTCCACGTTCCGGCTGGTGGGGGACCGGCTGGAGGAGTTCGTCGACACCGGTGAGATCTCCTTCTCGGCCCGCCATCTGACGGTGACGGTCGACGGCGGGAAGCAGATCCTGCGGGACGTGTCCTTCGGCGTCCCCGAGAAGTCCCTGGTCGCGGTCATCGGCCCGTCCGGGTCCGGGAAGTCGACGCTCCTCAAGGCGCTCACCGGCTACCGCCCCGCCGACCGGGGCGATGTCCTCTACGACAACCGGAACCTGTACAAGCAGTTCGCCGAGCTGCGCCAGCGCATCGGTCTGGTCCCGCAGGACGACATCCTGCACAAGGAGCTGACCGTCCGCACCGCCCTGAAGTTCGCCGCCAAGCTGCGCTTCCCCGCGGACACCACCGAGCAGGAGCGCGCGGCCCGCATCGACGAGGTGCTGCGCGAGCTGAAGCTGGACATCCACAAAGAGAAGAAGATCACCTCGCTCTCGGGCGGCCAGCGCAAGCGCGTGTCGGTGGCCCTGGAGCTGCTGACCAAGCCGTCGCTGATCTTCCTGGACGAGCCGACCTCCGGCCTCGACCCGGGCATGGACCGCGACGTGATGCAACTGCTGCGCGGCCTCGCCGACGACGGCCGCACGGTACTCGTCGTCACCCACTCGGTGGCGGAGCTCGCGCTGTGCGACAAGCTGCTGGTGATGGCGCCGGGCGGCTCCGTGGCGTACTTCGGCCCGCCGGAGGAGGCTCTGAACTTCTTCGGGTACCAGACCTGGGCCGATGTCTTCTCCGCCTTCGAGGAGTACCGCGAGTACGACTGGGCGGGCCGCTGGAAGGGCTCGCAGCACTACCAGATGTACGCCGCGGACATCGACGCCGTCGCCGCGCAGTCCGTGCAGATGCCTCCCCCGCAGGCGGTCAAGCCGCCCAAGACGCAGCCCTGGGGGGCCCAGTTGGGCACGCTGATCCGCCGCTATCTGTCCGTGATCGCCTCCGACAAGGGCTTCATCGGCCTCATGGTGATCCTGCCGGCCGTCCTCGGTCTGGTGAGCGTGGTCATCCCGACCGACTTCGGACTCAAACCACCGCCGCCCGGCCGCTTCAACAGCAACGCCGGCACGATCATGCTGATCCTCTCGGTCGGCATGTGCTTCGCGGGCGCGGCGAACTCCGTACGCGAGCTGATCAAGGAACGCGTCATCTACGAGCGCGAACGCGCGACGGGACTGTCACGCTCCGCGTACCTGATGTCCAAGGTGATCGTCCTCGGGGTGACCACCGCCCTCCAGGGCGTCATCATCTGCGCCATCGGCTTCTCCAACCGCGAGCTGCCGGACGAGGGCATCGTGGTCAAGAGCCTGCCGGCCGTCGAGCTCTGCCTGGTGATCATCGCCCTGGGCTTCACCTCGATGATGGTGGGCCTGGTGATCTCCGCCCTGGTGAAGACCGCGGAGAAGACCATGCCCCTGCTGGTGATGTTCGCCATCGTGCAGGTGGTGTTCACCGGCGTGCTCTTCAAGATCTTCGGCTCGCCCGGTGTCGAGCAGATCGCCTGGTTGATGCCGTCCCGCTGGGCCATCTCCGCTTCGGCGGCGACCCTGCACCTGCAGACCGTCATGCCGCCCTGGGACCCCAAGGACCCCACGGACGTCGACCCGCTCTGGGACGCCACGGCGAGCCAGTGGTTCACCAACATGGCGATCCTGGTCGCCATCGGCGTCATCTGCGGCTTCCTCGTCGCACGCCTGCTGCGCCGCCACGAGCCGGAGGTCATGCGCAAGTAGCGGGCACCGGCGTGCCAGGGGCTCGCGGAGACAGGTCCTGGTCCTCCTTACGCAGGCCACCGGGCGGGTCACCCACAGTGGGTGACCCGCCCGGCGGCCGTCGCTGAGACTCAGAGGTCCTGGAGGAGCCTCAGGCGAGGCTTCACGGGGGACCGGTCTTCGATCGACTTGTTGAGGAGCCTCAGTAGGCGCTGTTCACGTTGTCCATCGAGCCGTACCGGTCGGCGGCGTAGTTGGCCGCGGCGGTGATGTTCGCGACCGGGTCGTAGATGTTCCACGAGGTGCCCGAGACGTGGTACGACGAGAAGGTCGGCGGGATCACCTGGAGCAGGCCCTTGGAGGGGATGCCCTTCTGGGCGTTGATGTCCCAGTTGTTGATCGCGTTCGGGTTACCGCTCGACTCCCGCATGATGTTGCGGTACAGGCCGTTGTAGGAGCCGGGGATGTGGTGCTTCTTCATGATGTGCAGCGACTCGCGGATCCAGCCGTCCAGGTTGTCGGCGTAGACCGCCTTGTGCGCGCGGGTCTTGTTCGCGGCCTGCTTCGCGTGCTGCGCCTTGGAGTGGTGGGCCTTGGTCTTGGCCTTGGCTTTGGACGCGTCGTCCTTCTTCGGCGCCGGGGTCTTGTCCGCCTTCAGCTTCGCGGCGGCGACCTGCGCCTTCTGGTCGGCGCCCGCGCCCTGCGCGGCGTGCACCTGCGTGCCCGTGGTGGACCAGGCGACCGGCGCCGAGGGGCCCGTGGAGTGCTGCGCAGCGGAGTGGTCCGGTGCCAGCGACACCGCGAGGGCAGCGGCGCCCAGCGTGGCCACACCGGCGACCGCGACCTTGTGCGTCCTGGTCAGCGCCACACCCTGACCGGGCCCGGAGGCGGGCCCGCGTTTGAGCGCCTCGCGCTTGTCCGTGATCGTGCGCTTGAGGGAGTCGCGCTTCTGCGTGATCTCGCGCTTCAGCGCATCGCGGCTGAGCACGTCGCGGTTGAACGGAACGCTCGGCCTGAAGGTCTTGAAAATGATGGAACGCTTGGACATGAGAGTAGGACCTCTTCGAACGGATGAGGCCGCCCGCCGTTCCCGACCGGAACGGATGTTTCCGAAACAAGCGCCGTGGGTAATACACGCGGCGCCGAGCGACGGGGGCCATTCTTAGCGGCCGCAAAAAACCGTGGCAAAGGTGTGACATACGAAGACGGATAGTGGGCCGGGGGCCGCCGAGCAGCCGAATTCCGGCACATCGTGCCCGTTCACAGAGATATCGGAGGTTCCACTAGGCGCCTTCGTACGTGATCTGCGCCCTATGCGCGGCCTCACACCGAGGCGCTGTTCCTCTCACAAGAAGTTGCCACGGCAATGCGCTCTGTCAGTAATCCACCGACAACCGAACCCTGGCTCTCCGTGAGTATCACCGGGTCTTCCGTGAGGACCGGGCCCATGCACACGGAACACCTCTCCACCGGGTTCGCGGGCCAGGTCCCGTGCCTGTGCGACGGACGGTCGCTTCGTTACCGCGCGACAAGGCGGACCACCACGCAACGGGCCGTCCCGCGGCGCACCGGTACTCCCACGCCGTGCGGCACGACGCCTTCGCACCCCGTGCCACCGGGCCGAAGCCCTACGCCCTCCGTCCCGGGCGGACGCCGCCACTGGTCCGATACGCACTGTCACCGCCCGCGGGTACGGTGAAGCCATGACTGAAGGTCCACGCTCCGGCCTGTACGCGGTCAGCTCCGCGCTGCTGGCCATGAGCAGACACCTGGAGGTGCGCGACGTCCTCAAGACGATCGTCGCTTCGGCCCGCGAGCTGCTCGACGCCGAGTACGCCGCGCTCGGCGTGCCGGACGATCACGGCGGCTTCGCCCAGTTCGTGGTGGACGGCGTCAACGACGCGCAGTGGAGGGCCATCGGCCCCCTGCCCCGCCAGCACGGCATCCTCGCCGCGATGCTGCACGAGGCCAGGCCGCAGCGCCTCGCCGACGTCCGCAAGGACCCGCGCTTCGAGGGCTGGCCCACCGCGCACCCGGAGATGGCCGACTTCCTCGGCCTGCCCATCCGCGACGGCGAGGAGACCATCGGGGCCCTCTTCCTCGCCAACAAGCGGCGCCCCAGGCCCGAGGGCGGCTGCGGATTCACCGAGGAGGACCAGGAGCTCCTGTCGATCCTCGCGCAGCACGCCGCCATAGCCCTCACCAACGCCCGGCTCTACGAGCGCAGCCGCGAGCTGACGATCGCGGAGGAGCGCTCCCGTCTCGCCCACGAGCTGCACGACGCGGTCAGCCAGAAGCTCTTCTCGCTGCGGCTGACGGCCCAGGCCGCCGTGGCGCTGGTGGACCGCGACCCGTTGCGCGCCAAGGGCGAGCTGCACCAGGTGGCGCAGCTCGCCGCGGAGGCGGTCGACGAGCTGCGCGCGGCCGTCGTCGAGCTGCGTCCAGCCGCCCTCGACGAGGACGGCCTCGTGGCCACCCTGCGCACCCAGGTCCAGGTGCTCGACCGTGCGCACTCCGCCCGGGTCACCTTCGCCGCCCGGGGCGTGCGCGCTCTGCCCGCCGCGCACGAGGAAGCCATACTCCGCGTCGCCCAGGAGGCCCTGCACAACGCTCTGCGGCACTCGGGGGCGGTGCAGGTGGACGTCGGCCTGACGCGCCGCGGCCGCGACACCGTCCTTCGTGTCACGGACGACGGCACGGGCTTCGAGCCGCGCGCCGTGCGCCGCGCGGGACGGCACCTGGGCCTCGTCTCCATGCGGGACAGGGCGAGCGGCGTCGGTGGCACGCTCACCGTCGCCTCGCAGCCCGGGAAGGGCACCACGATCGAGATGGAGGTCCCCGGTGGCTGACGACACAGAGGCGGCGGGCAGCGGCCCGCAGCAGGGCCGGCGGCGGCCGGCCGGCGGCCCGATCCGGGTGCTGCTGGTCGACGACCACCAGGTGGTCCGCCGCGGTCTGCGCACCTTCCTGGAGGTGCAGGACGACATCGAGGTCGTCGGCGAGGCGGCGGACGGCGCGGAAGGCGTCGCCCGCGCCGAGGAGCTGGAGCCCGACGTCGTCCTGATGGACGTCAAGATGCCCGGCATGGACGGGGTGGAGGCCCTGCGCAAGCTCCGCGAGCAGGCCAACCCCGCGCGCGTGCTCATCGTCACCAGCTTCACCGAGCAGCGCACGGTCGTCCCCGCCCTGCGCGCCGGTGCCGCCGGGTACGTCTACAAGGACATCGATCCGGACGCCCTGGCCGGGGCCATCCGTTCCGTGCACGCCGGCCACATACTGCTGCAACCCGAGGTCGCGGGTGCCCTCCTCGCACAGGACGAGACGGGCAACGGACAGGGGAGGGCCGGATCACTCACGGAGCGTGAGCGCGAGGTGCTCGGCCTCATCGCCGACGGCCGCTCCAACCGCGAGATCGCCAGGGCGCTCGTCCTCTCCGAGAAGACCGTCAAGACGCATGTGTCGAACATCCTCATGAAGCTCGACCTCGCGGACCGCACCCAGGCGGCCCTGTGGGCGGTCCGCCATGGTGTGACCGGCTGAGGGACACGGCGGTGGACACGCGCGGCGGCCGCAGCGGGCGTGGCCGCCGCCCCCCGCCGCCCCGCCGTGGCCGATGCGGCGGACGCGGCAGGAGCGGGCACGTGACGGACGCAACAGACGCGGAGCGAGTGACGGACGCAACAGACGCGGGCGAGACGGTGCACACGGCGCACACGACGCGCGAGTCCGGCGAGCCGGGCGCGGGTGGGCGCGCCCCTGGAGGGGCGTGCCGGGCCCGGCCTCACCGTGCCCTGCGCTCCCGCTCCTCCACATAGGCGTTGTACGCCGCCACCTGGGCCCGCCTGGCGGTGCGCTCGACCGGGCGCAGGGCCTCGGTCCGCGCGGCCATCTCCGAGGCGCTCACGGCCCCGCCGTGCCCGTTCTCGTGAGCCACCGAGACGAGCAGTGCCACCCGCTGGGCCAGTTCCAGGACCCGGACCGCCCGTGGCGGGTAGCCGGGCGCCAGCGGCTCGCGGCCGCGCTCGGCCCGCGCGCGGTAGGCGTCGACCGCCGCCTCGGCGGCCGGCCCGGACGCCGCCACGTCCAGCCGTGACAGGACCGTCGTGGCCTCCCTGAGGGCCTCCGCGAGCTCACGCTCCGCCTCGCCGAGCGACGGCACGTCCGCGGGCGGCGCCTCCCGTACCGCCAGACAGGCCCAGAGGACCTCCACGTGCACGTCGCCCGCCGGCCCCGCCTCCGACACCTCGGGTACGAGGCCCAGCGCGGCGCCCTGGCAGACCACCGCCTCTCCCGCCTCCAGGGCGCGTGCGTTGAAGGCGGGCGGGCCGCTGAGACCGAGCGGGTGGCCCGGCGCGGGCAGCGCCACCCGCAGCCCGGTCACACCGAGCGCACGCAGCCGGCCGAGCGCCAGTGTGAGCCCGACGGGTCCCTCCTCGCCGGGCAGCCCGGTGACGCGGTGCACAGCGTCTTCGCCGACCGCGGCGAGGACCGCGTCATCCGGTGAGATCAATCCGGCCAAAAGGGCATTTCCCCAAGCGGCCAACCGTCCAGAGCGTGGTTCCGAGAGCATGGGTACCACCCTAGGGACGGCCGATGGGACGGTCCGCACAAGTGGTGGCGTAGGTTTTGCCTGGGGGCTGCGTCCACAGGCGCACACGACAGCCGAGACGGCTTACGGCCGAGACTGCAATGGGAGACAACGCGCTCATGAGCGATGTACTGGAGCTGGAGGACGTATCCGTGGTCCGCGAGGGCCGGGCTCTGGTGGACCAGGTCTCCTGGTCGGTCAAGGAGGGGGAGCGTTGGGTCATCCTGGGGCCGAACGGTGCGGGGAAGACCACTCTTCTCAACGTCGCTTCCAGCTACCTCTTCCCGAGCAGGGGCACCGTCAGCATCCTCGGTGAGCGACTGGGCAAGGTGGACGTCTTCGAACTCCGCCCCCGCATCGGTATCGCAGGGATCGCCATGGCCGAGAAGCTGCCCAAGCGCCAGACGGTTCTGCAGACCGTGCTCACCGCCGCCTACGGCATGACCGCCGGCTGGCACGAGGACTACGAGGACATCGACGAACAGCGCGCCCGCGCCTTCCTCGACCGCCTCGGCATGAACGAGTACCTGGACCGCAGATTCGGCACCCTCTCCGAGGGGGAACGCAAGCGCACCCTCATCGCCCGTGCCCTGATGACCGATCCCGAACTGCTCCTCCTGGACGAGCCCGCCGCGGGGCTCGACCTCGGCGGCAGGGAGGACCTGGTGCGCCGCCTCGGCAGGCTCGCAAGCGACCCCATCGCGCCCTCGATGATCATGGTCACCCACCATGTCGAGGAGATCGCCCCGGGCTTCACCCACGTGCTGATGATCCGTCAGGGCAAGGTGCTCGCGGCCGGTCCCCTGGAGATCGAACTCACCTCGCGCAACCTGTCCCGCTGCTTCGGACTCCCCCTGATCGTCGAGCAGATCGGCCGGCGCTGGACCGCCCAGGGCCTGCCCATGTCCTGACGTGGACTTCCCGATGCCCTGACAGGAGGTCTGTCCGCGGCGGGGGAGCGGTCCTACCATGGCGATGTGGACATCGACGCATGGGTGTGGTGGCTGATCGGAGCCGTCGCGCTCGGAATCCCGCTCGTAGTGACCGCGATGCCCGAATTCGGGATGTTTGCCGTAGGGGCCGTCGCGGCTGCCGTGGTCGCAGCCCTGGGAGGCGGTGTCGTCCTCCAGGTCCTGGTCTTCGTGATCCTATCGGTCGCACTCATCGCCGTCGTGCGGCGCATCGCCAACAGACACCGCCTGCAGCGGCCCGAACTGGCCACCGGCGTCGATGCCCTGAAAGGCAAGCAGGCCGTGGTCCTGGAGCGCGTCGACAGCGGCGGCGGACGGATCAAGCTCGCCGGCGAGATCTGGTCGGCACGCTCGCTCGACGGCACCCAGAGCTACGAAGTGGGACAGGAAGTCGACGTCGTGGAGATCGACGGTGCCACGGCCGTCGTCATCTGAGCCCGGGCACCCGCACCATCCTGCTCCCTCGCACCGAACCGCCTTTTGTGCAGGCGGAGTTGCCGGAAGTCGCCCACAACACGCGGGCGTCTGACAGACTCGACATGCAAGATCTACAAGAAGCACGGATCTTCCGGAACAGCCGAGGCAAGAAGGGTACGGGGAAGTCACGATGGAACCGATCATCATCGTCCTGATCATTCTGGTGGTGCTGGTCTTCATCGCCCTGATCAAGACCATCCAGGTCATCCCACAGGCCAGCGCGGCGATCGTGGAGCGCTTCGGCCGCTACACCCGCACGCTCAACGCCGGCCTCAACATCGTCGTGCCCTTCATCGACACCATCCGCAACCGCATCGACCTGCGAGAACAGGTCGTGCCGTTCCCGCCGCAGCCGGTGATCACCCAGGACAACCTGGTCGTCAACATCGACACCGTCATCTACTACCAGGTGACCGACGCCCGCGCCGCGACCTACGAGGTCGCCAGCTACATCCAGGCCATCGAGCAGCTCACGGTCACCACCCTGCGCAACATCATCGGCGGCATGGACCTGGAGCGCACGCTCACCTCCCGCGAGGAGATCAACGCCGCCCTGCGCGGCGTGCTCGACGAGGCGACCGGCAAGTGGGGCATCCGCGTCAACCGCGTCGAGCTGAAGGCGATCGAGCCGCCGACCTCCATCCAGGACTCGATGGAGAAGCAGATGCGCGCCGACCGTGACAAGCGTGCCGCCATCCTCCAGGCCGAAGGCGTCCGGCAGTCCGAGATCCTGCGCGCCGAGGGCGAGAAGCAGTCCGCCATCCTGCGCGCCGAGGGCGAGGCCAAGGCGGCCGCGCTGCGCGCCGAGGGCGAGGCCCAGGCCATCCGTACGGTCTTCGAGTCCATCCACGCCGGCGACCCGGACCAGAAGCTGCTCTCCTACCAGTACCTGCAGATGCTTCCGAAGATCGCCGAGGGTGACGCCAACAAGCTCTGGATCGTGCCCAGCGAGATCGGCGACGCCCTCAAGGGCCTCTCCGGTGCCTTCGGCAATTTCGGTCCGATGGCAGGCGGCCCCGCCCCGGCGAACGGCAAGGAGCTGCGCGAGCAGCCCCGCATCGACTGATCCGAAGGCCGAGATCGAACGGAGCAGCCCCCGTCCCTCGCGGACGGGGGCTGCTCCGTTCGATCTTGACGCAGGCCCCGGTGTCCGTCCGCCGGTCCCGCCCCGTACCGGACGGCCTACGCCGCGGGCGCCGCCAGCCACTCCGGCAGGGCGCCGCGCTCCGCACGGCCCAGGGCGAGCAGCATCGCGTCCGCCGGGGTCGGTTCGAAGGGCTCACGCAGCAGCGCCATACCCGCCTCCTCCGGGGTGCGGTTCGCCTTGCGGTGGTTGTCCTCCGCGCAGGACGCCACCGTGTTCAGCCAGGAGTCCGCACCTCCCGCGGACCGCGGCACCACGTGGTCCACGGTGGTCGCCCGCCTGCCGCAGTAGGCACACCTGTGTTGATCGCGTACCAGAACGCCCCGCCTCGACCATGGAGCACGTCTTCGGAACGGCACCCGGACATACCGGCAGAGCCTGATCACCCGTGGCACCGGAAGGTCCACGGCGGCGGCACGCACACGCAGCGCGGGGTGGGACTCCTCGACGACGGCCTTGTCCTGCAGCACCAGGACGACGGCTCGGTTCATCGTCACCGTCGACAGCGGTTCGAAGCTCGCGTTGAGCACCAGAGTGACCCGCATCTCGCCCACCTCCCGTACGCGCCGGCCCACCCCCTGGCGGGCTGGGATCAACTCTGGCCGGGCACGCCGGGATGGACAACGCAATAAAAGATGCCCGCCTCCGACCACTGCCAAGGTCGAAGACGGGCAAAGGTTGTATGAATCCTGCCCGTCGAACAGGACAACGGCTCCCGTGGAACGTCATCCCCGGCGGAGCGCGGCCCCTGGGAGAACGTTTCCGGACGTCCTCCCAGGGCGAGCGGTCCACCGGACGCGGTCAGGAACCACCGCGGGAGTGCGTCACCCCTCGGCGGGGGCCGCGTACAGGCCGATCATCTGGGCCCGCGCCAGGGTGTGGAAGCGCAGGTTGAACCCGACGAAGGCCGGGCTCGCACCGGAGTCGGGCCCCAGCTTCTCCTGGTCGACCGCGTACACCGTGAACACATAGCGGTGGGCGGGGTCCCCGGCGGGCGGCGCGGCGCCACCGAAGTCCTTCGTGCCGTAGTCGTTGCGCGCGTGGACCGCGCCCTTGGGCAGCCCCTCGAACGAGCCGCTACCCGCGCCCGCAGGCAGCTCGGTCACCGAGGCCGGGATGTCGAAGAGGACCCAGTGCCAGAACCCGCTGCCGGTGGGAGCGTCGGGATCGAAGCAGGTGACGGCGAAGCTCCTGGTCTCCGGCGGGAACCCCTCCCACCGCAGGTGCGGCGAGGTGTTCCCGGCCGCGTGAACCTGGGCGTCCTTGAGTGTCGCCCCCTCCGTCACGTCCTCGCTCACCACGGTGAAAGCGGGTACCTGGGGATGGAATGCATGGGGAAGCGGCGGCCTGTCGGGCTCGGTCACAACGGCACCTCCTGATCGGTGACAACTTACGGGGCCGAGCCTAGGACCTAGAACCAGTTGCGACGGCTACCGACTTCCGAGATCCACTGATTCAGATAAGCGGCCCAGTCGGTTGCCTGGTAGTCGTGCAGCCCCACCACGAAGGACCTGAACGTGTCGCTGCCCTCGCTGAAGAGCCCCGGCTTCTTGTCCATCTCCAGGACGACGTCCATCTCGCGGTCGTCGGCCACGAAGCTCAGCTCGACCTGGTTCAGGCCCCGGTACTGCTGCGGCGGGTAGAACTCGATCTCCTGGTAGAAGGGGAGCTGCTGCCGCGTGCCCCGGATGTGACCGCGCTCCATGTCCGCGTTCTTGAAGTGGAAACCGAGGCGCCCGAAGGCGTCCAGGATCGCCTGCTGCGCCGGCAGCGGGTGCACCGTGATCGGGTCGAGATCGCCGGAGTCCACCGCGTGGGCGATCTGCAGCTCCGTCGTGACCCCGATGTGAATGCCGTGCAGCTCATGGCCGGAGAAGCTGCTGACCGGTGTCTCCCATGGGATCTCCAGACCGAACGGCACCGAGTGCACCGCCTCGGCCTGGAGCTGGAAGGCACCGCCGAGCCGCACCTTGATGAACTCGATGTCCTGCTTGAACTCCTGGTCGTTGCCCTCGACCTCGACCCGGGCCTGCAGACCCACCGACAGGCCCTGGATCTCCTGGTCGACGGACCCACCCTGGATCCGCACCTCGCCCTGGACAACGCCGCCCGGCACGACGTTGGCGTCGTTCAGCACCGTCTCGACCGAAGCGCCCCCGGCCCCCAGACTCGCAAGCAGCCTCTTGAACCCCATGCCCTCTCCTCCCCAGGCCGCGCCTGTGGTCTGCGTACCTGCTTCTTGATCCGTAAACGCGGTTCGGCCGCGTTCGGTTGCGCGCCCTCATCCTGGCAGCCGCGGAGGTGGCCGCGCCGTTCGATCGGGCAACCCTGTGGACTACGCTCGGACCTCATGATCGCGGCCCCTGACCGTACGCCCCTCGCCCGGGAGTTCTTCGACCGCCCTGTCCTGGATGTGGCCGAGGACCTCCTCGGACGCCTGCTCGTGCGCAACACCTCCGAGGGCCCGATCGAACTCCGCCTCACCGAGGTCGAGGCGTACGCCGGAGAGGCCGATCCGGGATCACACGCCTACCGCGGCCGCACTCCGCGCAACGACGTGATGTTCGGCCCGCCCGGCCACGCCTACGTCTACTTCACCTACGGCATGTGGCACTGCCTCAACGCCGTGTGCGGTCCGGAGGGCAGGGCGAGCGGGGTTCTGCTGCGGGCCGGAGAGATCATCCAAGGCGCGGAACTCGCCCGCAAACGTCGACTGTCGGCCCGAAATGACAAGGAACTGGCCAAAGGTCCCGCACGACTGGCGACGGCCCTGGATGTCGACCGGGCTCTCAACGGCACCGACCTCTGCGCCGGGCCTGACTCCCCGCTGCGCCTCCTCCATGGCGTGCCAAGCAGGTCCGACCAGGTCATGAACGGGCCGCGTACGGGTGTGGCCGGGGAAGGCGGTGTCCACCCCTGGCGGTTCTGGATCGCCGACGATCCCACCGTCAGCCCCTACCGGCCCCACACGCCACGCAAGCGGCGAACTTGACTCGGCCTCGCGGGATCCGTAACGTAGCCCGAGCCGCTTGAGCCGGTTACGACGTTCAGTCAGCAGCCGGAGGCGGCCATACCACCTCCTACGATTCACCCTTCGGCGGGTGCGTTTTCGGCATGCCGAAAACGCGAGTCCGCCAAGGGCCGTGCGACCTTCGTTTTTGGGTCGCAGCGGGAATCGGCTAAAGTGGTGAATGTCGAAAGGCCGCAAGGCCGAGTATGACGCCCCGCTCCGACCGGGAATCGGCTCCGAAAGGATCTGATAGAGTCGGAAACACCGAAGGGAAACGCCCGGAGGAAAGC
>NZ_BNCD01000037.1 GCF_014656295.1 Streptomyces sulfonofaciens | reverse complement strand
GCTTTTCTGGATGAGTTGGCGAGGTATCGTCGTGGGTTGGGTTTGCCTGCGCATTCTCTTGCTTGGGGGTTGTGGGGCGAGTCGAGTGGTATGACGGGTCAGTTGGGGGCGGTGGATCGGGCGCGTCTGGCTCGTACGGGTATTGCCCCACTGGCGACATCGGACGCGCTGGCCCTCTTCGACACAGCCATAGCCACTACAACCGAGGCAGCTCTGGTCACTGCCCGCCTGGACCCGGTTGCCCTGCGCACCGCCGCCACCAACGGACACCTCCCACCCGTTCTCACCGGCCTGGTCAACGACACCGGCACCGACGCCCAGCAGACACCAGCGTCCTCCGTCGGCCTGGAAGACCACCTCACCGACCTGAACGGACCGAACGGCGCTCGCTCCCTCCTGGACGTCGTCCGCAGTGAGGTGGCCGCCGTCCTCGGATATGATTGCGTCGCGGAGGTCGACGTCGACTCCGAATTCCCGGACCTCGGCTTCGATTCCCTGATGGCCGTGGAACTCCGCAACCGTCTCAACGCGCTCACCGGACTGCGGTTGAGCAGCACCCTCGTCTTCGACTACCCCACCACGGTCGAACTCGCCGAGTACATCCAGACGGAAATCGCCCCGTAGCCCGGTACAAGCTTCGCTCCAGGGCGCCCCGTAAAACCGCCCGACGGAAAGAGCGGACTCAGGACACAAGGACGTCCGCTTCCGGGTAGTGCCCTGCTGGCCCGCCCCGCCCCCTGCCGGCCCGCCCTGCCCCCGCCGAGCTGGTCAGGCTGCCGCTCGACCAGCCACCGCGATCCGCTTTCGGACGCCCTGGAGATGCCGCTGGGGAACGCCGTGCCGCGGGTGCCCGGGCCGGACGGAGGTGAAAGGAGCCGGCGCACTCCGTGTCTCCGGGCGCACGTGCTGCGGGTCCAGGCCCGTCGCGCACGTGCAAGTGCCGACCGGTCAAGTCGATCCCAGGTCGGCCTGAGAACACCGGTCGGCCATAGTGACATGTTCATGTAACGACCTGGTTACGTCGAGGCTGTTCCTCCCACTCTTGGTGGACTCTCGGACGCGCCGGTGTGCAGACGGGCTCACCGGCGCGTCCCGCGCCACCACGTCCGTCCTCGGCAGCGGGCGCCACCGCACCCCAGACCTCGGAGGTACAACGTTGAAGAACAGCATGGTCCGCGGCGCCTTCAGCGCACTCGTCGCGAGCGCCCTGACCCTCGGTCTGACCGCCCTTACCGGTGCGACGCATGCGGCCTATGCCGGCACGGTGTTCAGAGGTGCCCGAGCGGTGTTACCCGCAACGGTGCTCAGAGACGCCCGAGCAGCCTTGGCCGGCACGGCGGTCAGAAGTGCCGAAGCGGCCTCAGTCAAAGCTGACTGCTCCGGGTCGGTGTCCATATACGGAGCCTTGGCGGATGGTCGCCTGACCTACTCCCAGCTTGACCCCTCGACCGGTGACCGGCTCAAGACCCTGATCGGTCCCGGCCTGGGCTTCGTCCCCAAGGCCATGGCGACCCTCAACTTCAACACCGTACTGGTCACCGACAACGCCGGCACGCTCTACCGGGTCGACATAAAGACCAACAACCTGTCCCTAGAGCTGTTGGGCGCACCGGTGCAGATCGGCACCGGCTGGACCCACGACAAGCTCGTCTACGACGGTCACGGCCACCTCTACGGCACAGCCGGAGGAGTCCTGAGCCAGTACCTCGTCTCACAGCCCAAACCCGCCGGAGCCCAGCACATAGGCCAGCGGCGCGAGATCGGCAACGGATTCGTCCTCAAGGCGCTCACGTCCACCGGTGACGACCGGCTGCTCGCCAACACCGCGGACGGACGCCTCGTGGAGTACCGGATCGACGCTGTCGGCGGGTGGAACGGGAACCTCCTCGCCGCGGCCAACTGGTCGGGCTTCGACGCGCTGGTCTCACCGGGCGCGGGGCTCTACTACGGCGTTACGGCCGCCGGTGGCATGTACTGGTACCAGGACCTCAACCCCGATGACGGCTCGGGCGCGGACATCACTTACCACACCGACGATCCGGTCGATGCCTCCGGCTGGACGCAGACGCTGTTGTCCGCCGAACCCGAGACCGCCACCTGCGTCAACCGGCAGTACGCCTATGTCCTGCCCCACTCGGCCGTCTCACGCAGCGAACTGGACGACCCCCACCACGACTACTCAGCCATCGATATCCAGGTCCCGATCGGCACCCCCGTGTACGCGGTGACCCGCGGCACGGTCGGCTATATCGGGGGCGGCTTCGGGAACGGCCTCACCATCACGGACGCCGACGGCACCACCTATGTCTACGGCCACCTCGACACCCGGCAAGTGGCCGCCGGGGCCACCGTGTCACCGGGACAGTACCTGGGGGAATCAGGCAACACGGGCGATTCCACCGGTCCGCACCTGCACTTCGAGATACGCGTGGGCGGGGTCAAGCACTGCCCCCAGCAGATGCTTCTCGACCTGTACGACGGCGTGACCCCGCCGGCGCCCAGCACCCTCCCCACCAGCGGCTGCTCCTACTGACTCACCCGTCGTACCGCCGGGCCTGCCAACCGTATGCCGTACAACGCCCCCGCTGCCGCTCACCATCGACACTCATTTCGACCGGCCCTCGACGCAGCCCCCGCCGGACGGCAGGTCGAGCACCCCCGGGACCGCCCCGCCGAGGGCGAAACCATGTCCGCGCCCGCCGAACTGGCGTACCACCGTTGCGACCAGTACCCCGCCCCACGGACCCGACAGCGGTCCGACCGCCGGCAGCGGCGGGGCGCCGGCCACGGCGGGAACCACCGGCTCCTGGAGGCCATGCCGAAGCCGGGTTGACACGACGGGCCCGGCCTCCACCCGAACCGGACCTGCCACCCGACCGCGTTGTCGGTGGTGGCTGCGAAGCTGGACGGATGAACAGCGATGAGCAGTTGCTGCGCGGCCGGGTCTACGGCCGCGACCACGAGGACCCCGGCCCGCTGCCGCACCAGACGTACGCCTCACTCGTAGGCGGGCCGCTGGACGGACTGCTGCTGGACATCACGGGCTGGCGGCCCGAGGAGATCGACGACGGCGCCGCCCTGTCCACCGAGCTCGGACAGTTCCCCGGTGGCCGGTCGCTGTACGACCCGCGCCCCGGCGAACCCCGCACACCCGGCCCCGGCGTCGTGTGCCGCCTCCACTACTCCGGCGACAGACCGTAGCCCGTGCCCCGCTCGGCGGGGCACGGTGCCTGAGCATCCTGGGCGCCCGTCAGGGCGACGGCTTCGCCCGGGGAACCAGGTGACCCGCGCGGGGTACGGCCTCCGCGGGCGGTCAAGGACGCCGCCCGGGCCCGGTGCGTGGACGGTGAGGAAGACCGGGGCGCCGGGGCGGCGCAGCCCTGGGCCCCTTGGATGCGGGTCGCGCCATGTGCTGCTGTACGCGGTGTGCCCCAGGCAGCTCTGGCCGGCGGACATGCCGATGGAGCAGTTGCGGGTCGACGGGTCCGCCGCCGGGGTGGCCGGTCGGGCGGGCGGCGCCGGCGAGGGCGAAGGCGGCTCCGGCGGCCGACTGCATGCTCGCGCCGAGCAGACGGCCTGCACGCGTTGCCGACACGTGCCGCGGCCCGCTGCCTCCGCTCTCGTGCCGCGGCCCGCTGTTTCGCTTCCGTTCCGCAGCCTGCTGTCCCCGCTTCCGTTCCGCGGCCTGCTGCCCCCGCTCGCTCCCCTGCCGTAGCCTGCTGCTCCGCTCCCGCGCCGCAGTGCGGTGTTAGCTGTCGAAGCCGAGGCCGAAGCGGTCGAGCGTGCGCAACCACAGGTTCCGGCGGCCGCCGTTGCGGTCGGCGCGGGCCAGCGAGGCACGCGTCAGTTGAATGCCGGTGTAGCGCAGCGGTTCCGGTGGAAACGGCGTCGGGCGATGGCGGACCATACGCAACTCGGTGCGTTCGGTGGGCGTGCCGGCGAGCAGGTCGAGCATGACATCGGCGCCGAACCTGGACGCTCCCACGCCGAGGCCGGTGTAGCCGGCGGCGTAGGCGACCCTGCCGCGGTGAGCGGTGCCGAAGAACGCGCAGAACCGCGTGCACGTGTCGATCGCGCCGCCCCAGGCATGGCTGAACCGCAGCCCCGTGAGCTGCGGGAACGTGGTGAAGAACTGCTCGGCGAGCCGCCGGAAGGTCGCAGGACGCTGATCGTGCGCGTGGGACACCCGGCCGCCGAAGTGGTAGATCGCGTCGTAGCCGCCCCACAGGATGCGGTTGTCGGCGGTCAGCCGGTAGTAGTGGAACTGGTTGCCCGAGTCGCCGACGCCGTAGCGGCCCTGCCAGCCGAGCTCGGTGAGCAGCTCGTCCGGCACCGGCTCGGTGACGAGTACGTAGTCGTACACCGGCACGATGCGGGGACGGACGCGCCGCAGCAGCGGGCGGAACACGTTGGTGCCCAGCGCGACCCGGTCGGCACCCAGCCGGCCGCCGGAGGTGCCCAGCGACATGCCGGCCTCGTCGCGCGTCATCGTCAGGACCCTGCTGTGCTCGTGGATACGCACGCCGAGCCGCAGACAGGCGTCCCGCAGGCCCCAGGCGAGGCGCGCCGGGTCGAGCATCACACAGCCCTGCCGGTCGAGCAGGCCGCCCAGATACGTGGGGGAGTCGAGAATCCCGCGCGTCGCGGCGCCGTCGAGCAACTCGACGGACTCGCCGTGCTTGCGTGCGAGTGCGGCATGTGCGGCCAGGGCCTCGACCTGCCAGGGTTCCGTCGCGACCGAGAGTTCGCCGGAACGTTCGAGGTCGCATGCGATGCCGTGGCGGGCGACGGTGTCGACCAGCTCGTCGAGGTTCTCCCGGCCCAGCCGCTGCAACGTGGCGATCTCGTCCGGATAGCGTTCGAGGCCGTTGTCGAGCCCGTGCGTCAGGCTCGCTTCGCAGAACCCGCCGTTGCGTCCGCTCGCCGCCCAGCCGATGCGCTTGCCCTCCAGCAGCACCACCTCGCGTCCAGGATCGCGTTCCTTCGCACGCAGCGCCGTCCACAGTCCGCTGAAACCACCGCCGACCACCGCCAGATCGCAGCGCACGCTGCCGGCCAGGGCGGGCAGCGCGGCCGGGCGTTCCGGCCGGTCGAGCCAGAACGGGACCGGGCTGGCCGCAGACCAACTCCCGTCGTTGAACTCGGCGCCGCCGTCGTAGGCGACCGTCATCGGGCTGCCACCGTCGATTCCGCTACTCGGCCGCGGCCGCGGCGCTCTGCCGGCCGGGCTCGACCCCGTCGGCACGCGTGTCGACGCCTGGCTCCTGCAGCGGATGACGGAAGTAGTCCGGCGCCTTGATGTTGTAGACCAACATCAGGACCGCGCCGATGGCCATCGTGACGATCGAGATGATGAACTCGCCCCCGATGTGCCAGCCGATGCCGGGCACCGTCCACGAGGTGCCGCCGTAGTCCGGCGCCCACATGTAGTAGAGGCTCTGGACGAGCACGTAGCTGAGCATCAGCGCGCCGAGGGTCGGCAGCACACCGCGCATCATCAGGTTCCGGAAGCTGCTCGTCAGCGTCCTGCGGTAGAACCACGCGCACGTGTAGCCGGTCATCGCGTAGTAGAAGGCGATCATCACGCCGAGGGCGTCGATCGAGTCGCTGAGCACATTGCCGCTGATCATTGTGAGCAGCACGTAGAAGCCGATCGACGCCAGACCCATCGCGATCGTCGCGTAGCTAGGAGTGCGGAACTTCGGGTGGATGCGCGCGAACGCCTTCGGGAGCGCGCGGTAGGAACTCATCGACAGCACGGTGCGGGCGGTCGGCAGGATCGTGGTCTGCGTCGAGGCCGCGGCCGATGTCAGCACCATGAGGACCAGCAGCTTCGCGAACACCCACCCGGCGCCGCTCGTGCCGAACACCGAACCGCCGAGCACCGACAGGACGTCATCGGAGTTGTCCTCGTTGCCCAGTCCGATGCCCTTCGTGCCGACACCGGCGAACGCCTGCGCGGCGTAGGAGACGGCCACGTAGGTGACCAGCAGCAGCACCGTCGACCACACCGCGGCCCGGCCCGGCGTGCGGCTGGCGTCGGCGGTCTCCTCGTTGACCGACACCGCGCTGTCCCAACCCCAGTAGATGAAGATCGCTACGAGGACTCCTCCGGTGAAGCCCGGGTAGCCGCCGACGCCGGAGCCGAACGGGTTCAGCCAGCCGAGCGACGGATGCAGGAACCCGGCGGGCGCGCTGCCGCCGTACACCTTCACCAGCGCCGTCACCGCGAACACCAGCAGCATCACCACCTCGATGGCCAGCAGCGCCTGCTGAATGCGCGCCGACAACTCGATGCCCGCGTAGCAGAGCGCTGTCATCAGCACGATCCACACGACACCGCAGAACGTGACCCAGAACGTGCTGGACCCGAGGCCGTCCCAACCGAACAGCTCGAAGAAGTAGCTGCCCGCGATCTGCGCGAGGTTCGCCATGACGATGACGTCCGCGGCGATGATGCCCCAGCCGCCCATCCAGCCCGTGCGTGAACCGAACGTGCGCGCGGCCCAGGTGAACGTCGTGCCGCAGTCCGGCTCCGCCCGGTTGAGTTCCTGGTAGCCGATGGCGACCAGCAGGATCGGCACGAACGCGATCAGCATGATGCCGGGCGCGTGGGTACCGCTCGACTCGACGACCCAGCCGAGCGCACTCGCCAGGCTGTAGGCCGGCGCCGTCGAGGCGACCCCGATCACGATGCTGGCGGCGAGTCCCAGGGCGCCCACCTTGAGGCCCTTGGACACGACGGATGGCCGGGCGGGATCGGGGACCGATGTCTTCGATGTCGACGTCATGGCAGCCGTCCTGTCGTCAGACCGCGGGGAGGCGGAGAAGGCGGTTCGTCGTGTCGTGGATCTCGTGTCTGTCAAGCGCGGTTCGCGCAACGCCGGCCGCCCTGCTGCTCGCCGCGTTGCGATGCGGCACGTGCTGGTTCGGCACGTGTGCTGCTGCTCGCGACGCGGTGCAAGATCAACTCGCCTGGCCAGCCGCGCAGGGCCGAGCTCCCCGAAGGCAGCCGCGAAACGGCCCAAGGTCCGTACGAGTGAGGATCGTGACACCAGAAGGCCGTTGGGACAAGGGATTCCGTCGAGGAATTCACCGCTCGCGACGAAAAGCTCTGAGTCGCAACGTGCTTCCACCTACCCGGGTGTGCCGCGATCGGCGCTGCACAGCCTGCTGGTGCTGGTGCTGGTGCTCGTGCCGGCGGCCCGTATGCCGACGCTCACGGCCCGGCAGGGCGACGAGATACGTCAAGGCGGCACGAAAACCCACTGCGAGGTGCGCCACCATGCCGCCTGGCGCCGGCATCGCGGGCTTCAGAACTCGATGTTCGACATCACGTGCTTGATGCGCGTGTAGTCCTCGAACCCGTACATCGACAGGTCCTTGCCGTACCCGGAGTGCTTGAAGCCGCCGTGCGGCATCTCCGCGACGATCGGGATGTGCGCGTTGATCCACACACAACCGAAGTCGAGCCGCTTCGCCATGCGCATCGCGCGGCCGTGGTCACGCGTCCACACCGAGGAGGCCAGGCCGTAGCGCACGCTGTTGGCCCAGCGCACCGCCTCGGCCTCGTCGCCGAACCGCTGCACCGTGATGACGGGGCCGAACACCTCGTCGGTCACGATCTCGTCCCCCTGCACCAGACCCGAGACGACCGTCGGGGCGTAGAAGTAGCCGCGCTCGCCGACCCGTGCGCCGCCGGCCGTCACCTGCGCGTGGTCGGGCAACCGGTCGATGTACCCCGACACCCGCGCTAGTTGGCCGGCGTTGTTCAGCGGGCCGTACTCGACCCCGTCGTCATCGGGAAGACCGGTCCTGGTGGCCGCCGCGCGCTCTGTCAGCGCCGCCACGAAGTCGTCGTGCACGCCGGGCGCCACCAGCACCCGCGTCGCGGCCGTACAGTCCTGGCCGGCGTTGAAGTACCCGGCCACCGCGATGTCCTCGACCGCGGCATCGATGTCGACGTCGTCGAACACGACGACGGGGGCCTTGCCGCCCAACTCCAGGTGCACCCGCTTCACATCGCGCGCGGCGGAGCCGGCCACCTCGATGCCGGCGCGCACCGAGCCGGTGATCGACACCATCGCGGGGGTCTCGTGGTCGACGAGCGCACGGCCGGTCTCCCGGTCGCCGCAGACCACGTTGAACACACCGGCCGGCAGGAACTCCTGCATCAACTCGGCCATCAGCAGCGTGGACATCGGCGTCGTGTCCGAGGGCTTGAGCACGACGGCGTTCCCCGCGGCGATCGCAGGCGCCCACTTCCACACCGCCATCATCATCGGGTAGTTCCACGGGGTGACCTGCGCACACACGCCGACCGGCTCGCGCCGGACCATCGAGGTGTGCCCCTCCAGGTACTCGGCCGCGGCGCGGCCCTCGAGCACCCGCGCGGCGCCGGCGAAGAACCTGATCTGATCGACGCACGGTGGAATCTCGTCGGTGCGCGTCACACCGATCGGCTTGCCGGTGTTGGCGGACTCGGCGCGCACGAACTCCTCGGAACGATCCTCGATCGCGTCGGCGATGCGCAGCAGCGCGCGCTGCCTGTCCGAGGGAGTGGTGTCCCGCCAGACCTCGAAGCCGCGCTCCGCGGCGCGCATCGCGGCATCGACATCGGCCGCGCCCGACACCGGCGCGTGCGCGAGCAGGTCCTCGGTGCAGGGATCGTTGATGTCGCTCGTGCGTCCGTCCCTGACGTCGACCTGTTCGCCGCCGACGACATTGCGCAGGGTGGGTACGGTCATTTGCGCTCTCCTCGCTCGTTCGTGGGCGCGGGCGGTGCCGGGAAGCGTAAACCGAACAGCTCCGGTTTCGATAGCGAGAGGGCGATTATGCGCGTGAATCCGTGGCCGGAGAGCCGTTACGGAACGATTCTCGGTGTTCTACCCTTGCGTTCACGACCGATCCCGGTGAACATGGCGAGGTGGCGGGTGACATGAGTGAGCAGCTTGGGCGCTCGCAGGGCGTGGTGATGGACGCGCTGTCAAAGGCGATCATCGAGCAGCTCCAGCAGGACGGCCGGCGGCCGTACGCGTCGATCGGCAAGGCCGTCGGCCTCTCCGAGGCCGCGGTGCGCCAGCGGGTACAGAAGCTGATCGACGCCGGGGTGATGCAGATCGTCGCGGTCACCGATCCGCTGACGATCGGCTTCAAGCGCCAGGCGATGATCGGCATTCGCTGCGCCGGGGACGTCGAGCCGGTCGCCGACGAACTCGCCGCCATGCCGGAGGTCGACTACGTCGTGATAACCGCCGGTTCCTTCGATCTCATCGTCGAGGTCGTCTGCGAGGACGACGACCAACTGCTTGAGATCATCAGCAAGCGGATTCGTGCGATACCCGAGGTCAGCAGCACCGAAAGCTTCGTGTACCTGCGACTCCGCAAACAGACGTACTCCTGGGGCACGCGATGACCTATACACGGGCCGACAGCGCCTACGACCACCTCTGGATGCACTTCACCCGGATGTCGTCCTACCGGGACACACCACCGCCCATGATCGTGCGCGGCGACGGCGCCTACATCTACGACAGCGAGGGCAGGCGCTACCTCGACGGCCTCTCCGGCCTGTTCGTGGTGCAGGCCGGACACGGCCGCGAGGAACTGGCCGAGGCCGCCGCCAAGCAGGCGCGCGAACTCGCGTACTTCCCGCTGTGGAGCTACGCGCACCCGGCCGCCGTCGAACTCGCCGATCGACTCGCCGGCTACGCGCCGGGCGATCTGAACAAGGTCTTCTTCACCACCGGTGGAGGCGAGGCCGTCGAGACGGCCTGGAAGGCGGCCAAGCAGTACTTCAAACTCGTCGGCAAGCCCGGCAAGTACAAGGTGATCAGCCGCGCCGTCGCCTACCACGGCACCCCGCAGGGTGCGCTGTCCATCACCGGAATCCCCGACGCGAAGATCGCCTTCGAGCCGCTCGTGCCCGGCGCGCACAAGGTGCCCAACACCAACTTCTACCGTGCGGCAGAGATGTCCGGCGTGCCGTCGCTCGGCGAGGACGAGGCCGTGTTCGGCCGCTGGGCCGCCGACCAGGTCGAGCAGGCGATCCTGATGGAGGGACCCGACACGGTCGCCGCCGTGTTCGTCGAACCGGTGCAGAACTCGGGGGGCTGCTTCACCCCGCCGCCCGGCTACTTCGAGCGGTTGCGCGAGATCTGCGACAGCCACGACGTGCTGCTCGTCTCCGACGAGGTGATCTGCGCCTTCGGCCGGCTCGGCACGATGTTCGGCGCGCAGCGCTACGGCTACCAGCCCGACATCATCACCTGCGCCAAGGGCATGACCTCCGGATACTCGCCGATCGGCGCCGCGATCCTCTCCGACCGCATCGCGGCACCCTTCTACGAGGACACCAAGATGTTCGCTCACGGATACACCTTCGGCGGACATCCGGTCTCCGCGAGCGTCGCCCTGGCCAACCTCGACATCTTCGAGCGCGAAGGCCTCAACCAACACGTGCTCGACAACCAGGCCGCGTTCCGCGCCACCCTGGAGAAGCTGCGCGACCTGCCGATCGTCGGCGACGTACGCGGCGACGGCTACTTCTACGGCATCGAACTCGTCAAGGACAAGGCCACCAAGGCGACCTTCGACGAGGAGGAGGCCGAGCGGCTGCTGCGCGGCTTCCTGTCGGGTGCCCTGTTCGAGGCCGGGTTGTACTGCCGCGCCGACGACCGCGGCGACCCCGTCATCCAGGTCGCTCCACCGCTCATCTGCGAGCAGGAGCAGTTCGACGAGATCGAGTCCGTGCTGCGCGACGTGCTGACCAGGGCCGGCGCGCTGCTGTGACCCAGCCGTCGCAGCGACACCCTCCGGATCGCGCGAGAAGACACCATGTCTGACAAGAGGCCACCCGAGGCAGCGCAGAAGACGAACACCGACGCCGTGCCGGCCACCCCCGGCACGCCGGCGCGGCCAGGCGCCGTGGCCGGTACGCCGTCGTTCTGGCTCGACGCCCTCGCCGACCGGCTGGTGCCCCGCGATCCGCTGCCAGGGGATCGCGACGCGGACATCGCCATCGTCGGCGCCGGCTACACCGGCCTGTGGACCGCCTACTACCTGCACGCCATCGACCCGACGCTGCGTGTGGTCGTACTCGACGCCGCCTACGCAGGATTCGGCGCCTCGGGGCGCAACGGCGGCTGGTGTTCCGCCCTGTTCCCCACCAGCACCGCGCGCATCGCCCGAGCGTCAGGGCGCGACCAGGCGATCGCGCTGTACCGTGCGCTGTGCGCCACCGTCGACGAGGTCGGCGCCGTCACCGCGCGCGAGGGCATCGACTGCGACTACGCCAAGGGCGGCAGCGTCACCCTCGCACGCACCGCACCGCAGCTACACCGCGCCCGCGCCGAGGCAAGGGGAGAACACGCGCTCGGCCTGACGGACGAGGACCTGCGGCTGCTCGACGCCGACGAGGCACGCGCCATGGTCGGCGCCTGCTCCGTCCTCGGCGGCCTCTACACGCCGCACTGCGCCGCCATACAGCCGGCCAAGCTGGTGCGCGGCCTCGCCGACCGGCTCGTGGCAAACGGCGTCACCCTCCACGAGCAGACGCCGGTCACCGAGATAAGGCCGCGCGCCGACGGCTCGCCCGGCGGCGAGGTCGTCACCGCACACGGCCGCGTGCGGGCCGACGTCGTCGTGCGCGCCACCGAGGGCTACACGGCCACGCTGCGCGGTGAGCGCCGCACGCTCGCGCCCGTGTACTCACTGATGCTGGTCACCGAGCCACTTGCGGAGGACACCTGGAACCGGATCGGTCTGCGGGAACGCCAGACCTTCTCCGACGAACGCCACCTGATCATCTACGGCCAGCGCACCGCCGACGGCCGCATCGCCTTCGGCGGACGCGGCGCGCCGTACCACTACGGCTCGCGCATCGCCGCGCGCCACGACCAGCACGCAAGTGTGCACGGCGCGCTGCGGCGCACGCTCGTCGGCCTGTTCCCGGAACTGCACGACGTGCGCGTCGACCGCACCTGGGGCGGCGTACTCGGGGTTCCGCGCGACTGGTACGCCTCCGTCGGCCTCGACCGCACGCGCGGCCTGGCCTGGGCCGGCGGTTACGTCGGCGACGGTGTCGGAACGTCCAACCTCGCGGGACGCACCCTCGCCGACCTGATCACCGGCCGCGACACCGAACTGACCCGGCTGCCCTGGGTCGGCCACCGCTCGCCGCGTTGGGAACCGGAACCCCTGCGCTGGCTCGGCGTGAACGCCGGACTGCGCCTCATGACCGCCGCCGACGTCGAGGAACGCCTCACCGGCCGCTCGTCCCTGGCCGCCCGCGTCGTCGGCTCGCTGCTCGGCAGGTGAACCACACGACGGGACTCGGACCGTGCGCCCTCGGTGGCTCGGACCGAGCGCAGTCGGTCGCCCTTCGGCGCCGCCCCCTCCACAGGCCCCGTGAGACCACGGAGATCGATCCCGCCGGGGCGCTACCCGGCGGAGGGCCTGCCCGCGGGGCGGTGGCGTGCGGCGATGGGCAACGGCGTCCGTCCGGATCCCGGTACGCCGTCACTGCCGCGCCCGCCCCTACCGCGGCGCAGCTCGACGGGGGCCGGGGTGACGAACTCGACTGACGGCCGGCGGCGGCCTGAAGTCCTGCTCGGTCAGCCGTCGACACTCATCCGTTCTGCGGACTCGCAGTTGGAAGGAGTGGGGTCCGCGCTGCCGTCCACCAGGCACACTTTGAGGCCGACCGTGTCGTCGGGGAGCACGTTGCCCACGGGATCCCAGTAGACGGGCGCCCCCGCCAGCCCGTTGCCGTTGTACTTGGAGCCCAGCAACACACCGTTCTTCCAGGCCCAGGCCTTCACGCCGTGTCCGTCGGAGCACCAGTCGTGCACGACGACGTAGTCGTCGTTGGTGCTGCCGCTCGGCCAGGTCCCGTTGTCGACGAAATCGACCGACCCGCAGGCATTGCCGGGGAGCCCCCACGTATTGACGCCGAAGCTGTCGTTGTAGGCCGCCGCTGCCGGGCCTGCCGCCAGTGCCAAGGCCCCGACAGCCGTCACCGTCACGGAGAGTACGGACCATCTTCGGTAGGAGATCATGCCACCCATTCCTTGCTGTCCCGGTTGGAGTGTCGTGCCGCCCATGTGGAGGAAGACAGCAAGCTGTCGTCGTCTCCGTGACAGGGCCCCGACGCCGACCGAGTCTGTGGCCTTCGAAGGGCGGACGCCAGGCACAGCCCTGTTCGGAACACGTTCGGAACACGGCTGGCTGTCCGGCGACGGCCTTGACCAGGCATGACCGCACGCTCCCGGAGGCTCGGCGACGAAGACCGTAGTGCGGCCGGCCGAGGAGGCACCGGGGTCGAAGCCGCCGGCGGACTGCAAGGAGCACCCGTTCATGGCGGTCGCTACGGCGAACTCGCACCGCACCCGCCGCGGTGGCCCAGTACCGCCCGCGCCAGCGTCGGAGACCCGGGACCTCCCGGCACCCGGCGGCTCGGCGACGACGACCAGTCCGGACGCCGCTGTGAACCGGCGTCCCCGGTTGCGGCCGGCAGAACCACCTGGTCCAGCACCTGGTCGACGCGCTCCTGCCCTAAGGACAGGTCTCGGCCGCCCCACCGGTGCCATCTCAGAGCCGTCACACACTTCCTCCTGCCGTTCCGGTACGGCTCCCCACCGTCCACCGCTCAACTGACGAGTTAAGAGCGAAGGTTAAATCCGAGGTTAAGAAGCTGCTACGGTTCTGGACGGAGGTAGATATGGCAACCGAGGAAGAGCTGTTCGCGTCGGTCGACGCGCTGCTGGAGGAGGAGCCCCAGCTCCCGTCCCCGGCGGAGCGCGCCCGGCTGCGTGAAGCCGCCGGCATCACCCAGGCCCGCCTCGCGACCGCGCTGAAGACCACAACGCAGAGCGTCAAGAACTGGGAGAACGGACGCTCCGAGCCTCGCCCGCCCCGACTGGAGGCGTACCAGCGGCTGCTGCGCGGCTGGGCGGCGAAGCACCCCCCGCACGGAGCCCGAGCCGTGCCCTCCCCGCCCCCGGTCACCGTGTCCCGATCGCAGGCGTCGCAGACCTTCACCGGCCCGGCCGCGCCCAAGACCACCGGAACGGAGAGCACCGTTCCGGTGAAGGCGCCCACGGCCCCGGTCGCACCGGAGCGCACGGCCGCCCGCCGCCCCGCAGTGCCTTCGCGGCGGTCAATCGCCAAGGAGGCGGCCAAGCCGGCGACCGATCCGCGGTTCCCGCACGGTCCTCTTGCGGTGTTGGACGGCGACGGCTGCGCATATGGCACGGGTGGTCTGGTGCTGGACTGCCCGGCGACCACCGTGGTGGAGTTGGTGGAGTGGGCCCTCACCGAGTCCGGGCTCGGTGCCGCCAGGCTGAACCGCAACGGCAAGGACTCCGATCCGCTGATCGTGCTCACCGCCGCGGCCGCGGTGAAGCTCGGGCTGCCGGAACGCCTGGAGGGCCACGAGCAGCGCCGCTCCCTGCGCCTGCCCGAGGACCACCCTGTCGTGAAGCAGGTGGTGCGGGCGAAGTGGCAGCTCACCCGGCGCGGATTCGGGCCGTGGGCGCGGATCTACCGCAAGGCGCAGAGCAACCAGCGGCAGTGCGTGCAACTGGCGATCCTGTCGTGGGACGCGCTCGATGAGCGGTCCTGGCCCGGCGTCGCAACGATGGAGCCGGCCGATATCGCCCGCGTCCTCGGCATCTACGCCCAGCGCGTCATCACCCCGCGCGGTTCCACGGCCGTGTCGGGTCTGGAGCTGATGACGGCGCTGCGCCCGCCGACGAAGGCGGTACAGGATCCGAAGACCGGGAACTGGGTGTCCGGCCACAACCCGGGCAGCCTCGGCACGGAGCCGATGGATCCGGCGCCGCCGGAGGCCACCCCCGAGCACCCCGTGGTCGTGCACAGCGGCTGGACGGGCGGGTTCCTGGATGAGGAAGCGTATCAGTGGGTGCGGTCGGTGGAGTCGCTCACCGATGAAGAGTGCATGTTGCCCTTCGCTGTCGGTCTGGACCTCAACACGGCGTTCCTCGCTGCCGCGGCCCGCCTGACCGTCGGCCTGTCGGCTCCCGACCACTTCCATACTCCGGCGTTCAACCCGAAGATCCCCGGCTCCTGGCTGGTCGACTTGTCCCACATCGAGCTGGACCCGCGCCTACCGTCGCCGTTCACGCCGACCGGGGAGCGCCCGACGGGGCCGGCCTGGTACCAGACGCACACCGTCGCCTACGCCCAGGAGCTCGGCTACAACGTCGCGCCGATCGAGGCATATCTGCGACGGGAGACCGGCGCGTACCTGGACCCGTGGCACGACCGCCTCAAGAGCGCGTACCTCGACACCCTGGCCGACCTCGGCGTCACCCGGGACCTGAACGATGCGCAGTTCCTGGCGGCGATGGAGCGGCACAAGGAGGTCGATCCGGTCCTGGCGGCCGTTCTGTCCGCGATCAAGGCGACGGTGAAGGGCGGCGTGGGCAAGCTGCGGGAGCGCCCGCAGGGCCGCCACTACAAGGAGGGCGAGCAGTGGCCGGCCCTTCAGCGGCCGACCTGGCGCCCCGACATCCGCGCCGCCGTCATCAGCAAGGCCCGCGTCAACATGCACCGCAAGCTGGGCAACATGGCGAAGATGACGGGCCTGTACCCGCTCGCGGTACTGTCCGACTGCGTCGTCTACCCCTCCCCGGGCGACAGCCCGCTCGCCTTCCTGCCCTACGCCGCCTCGGGCAAGCCGCAACCCGGCGGGTTCCGCCTCGGACCCTCGCCGGGCCTGGCGAAGCTGGAAGGCGTCCAGTCGATGCTCTGGGCGGTGGACCTGATGGAAAAGGGCCTCAATCCGGCCCGCCACATCAAGGGCGGCGACGCCGTCCTGGACGAAGGGGAGTAACCGGTGGCGGAGATCGAGGACGCCATCGAGCGCGCCGAGCGGGAGGCCTTCACCCGTCAGCCGCCCAAGACGTTGAAGGCCCAGATCGGCTACCTGCTCAAACAGTTGGGCAGCGCGCGCGCCGTCGCTCAGGAGATCGGCGTCACCGCCGACTCGGTGAACCGCTACCGCCGAGGCGCCCGCAAGCACCCCCGCGCCGACGTCGCCGCGAAGATCGACAACGCGGTCCGGCAACGCTGGCAGCCGAAGGTGCGCAAGCGCCGGCGGATGCAGGCCGCCACCACCGGTGGGATCACGGTGGAGACCCGGGCCCGCTTCGGGTACACCGCACCGATCGGCACGACCGACGACGGCCGGTTCCGGCGCCTGACCGTCCACCTCCCCCCGGAGTACGCCCAGCGTCTGTTCGACGCCCGCGACGCAGGCGCCGGCGACCGGCAGATGCGTGCAATCGTCGCCGATGGGTTCAAGGAAGTCTATTTCCAGGACGGCGGAGCCCGCGCCATGAGAATTTCAGATGTGGCAATCAACGACATCGATTACCTGGACCTGGATTACTGACTAGGAGTGAATACGTGACCGCTGAATTTTGGCCCATGAGCCGGAGCACGGCGGTTGTCACATAGGCAGGCCTGTTGTCACTGGCGGGCTGTGATGTGTTGCCGATCGTCTCGGGCGGACTCGAATGGCGGGTACGCGGTCAGGAGTTCGTCGGCGTCAGGTCCTGCAAGCCCACTACCCGCAGCAGTTGCAGGCGCTCGTACGAGTCCGTGCCCGCGCGGGCCGTGTGGATGATGAGCTGCTGGTTGTGGTCGGAGTTGACGAGGATCTCGCAGTCGAGTTCGAGGATGCCGACCGCGGGGTGCCGGAAGCGTTTTGTGGCGGCGCGGCGTACGGCGACTTCGTGCTCGTCCCAGAGGCGGGCGAATTCCTCGCTTTTGGCGCGTAGTTCGGCGACGAGAGCGGCGGGTTCCGGGTCCGTGGGGCGGGCCGAGGCCACCGCTCGCAGACCGGCCACCTGCTCGCGGGCGCGCTGTGGGCGGTCCTCGGGCGGGAACAGTTCCGCGGCAGCCGCCGTGTCCAGGAAGAAGCGGCGGATGATGTTGCGCCCTCGGGGCGGGCGGGCGAGGACGTCTCCGCTCAACGTCCGCGACAGCGCATTCTGGGCCAGGACCTCGCCGCAGTCGGTCACCACCATCGCCGGGACGTCGTGCAGCCGGTCCAGTACCAGGAGCAGGCCCGGGCGCACGTGCGTGCTGGTCGCCTGCCTGCGCGGCGGCTCTTCGCCGGCGAGGTGGAAGAGGTGATCGCGTTCGTCCTCCGTCAGACGCAGGGCACGGGCCAGCGCGGTGAGCATCTGGCGAGACGGGCGCGGGCCCCGGGACTGCTCGATCCGCGCGTAGTAGTCCACGGACATGCCGGCCAACTGGGCGGCCTCCTCGCGGCGCAGTCCAGGTGTCCGTCGCCGGGCGCCGGCCGTGAGGCCCACGTCGGAGGGGGCCAGGCGGGCGCGGGCGCGGCGCAGGAAGTCGGCGAGTTCGGCTCGGTTCACCTCTCCAGGGTGCGGGAGGCCGGCCGGCTTATCCAGGGACTCCCGCTCCCCTGATGAGGAGGTCTCTCCCGGTCGTCGCCGCGTCGGTCGAGGCTGGTGATCGACGGCAGACGACACAGTGCGTGAGGAGCAGATCATGCGGACTTTGGTGACCGGTACGACGGGACAGGTCGGACGCCGCTTCGTGCCGAGGCTACTGGCCCAGCGGAAGCCGGGCGAGCAGGTGCGGGTCCTGGTACGGGCCGCAGCCCGCGGCGAGCGCTTCGCGGAGCTGGGCGCCCAGGTCGTCGTAGGAGACATGCGCGACGAGGAGACACTCGGCAGGGCACTCGACGGCGTGGACGCCGTCGTGAACGTCGCCGCCTCCTTCCGCGGGGTTCCGGACGAGGAGGCGTGGGCCGTCAACCGGGACGCCGCGGTGGCCCTGGGCCGGGCCGCGCGAGCCTTCGGCGTGGAGCGGTTCGTGCAGGTCAGCACCGGCAACGTGTACGGCATCGGACGGGGCCGCCCGCTGGCCGAGGAGGACGAGAGCCGACCAGGCGGTGAGATGTGGGGCGCCTACCCCGAGTCCAAGGCAGCCGCCGAGCGAGAACTGCTCGCGTTCGAGGGCCTGGACGTACGCATCGGGCGGCTCCCCTTCGTCTACGGTGAGGGCGACCCGCACCTCACCGACGTCTTGCATTGGGCTGCCGGTTGGGCGCCGCACCAGCGCCTGCAGATGGCCCACCACGCGGACGTCGCCCAAGGCCTGATGCGTCTGCTGTACGCGCCGGGTATCGCCGGCCGGATCTACAACATCGCCGACGACGCCCCCGTCACGACGGTCGAGCTGTACCAGCTCAACGGCGTGGAGGTGCCCGCCGGGCTCCACGACCTGGCGGACCCCGACCCGTGGTTCGGGATCATGTCGAACCAGCGCATCCGCCGGGAGCTCGGCTTCCGGCCGATCTACCCGAGTGTCTGGACGGCCCGGGACGCCGGAGCCCTGTGACAGACGGGCTGGATCAGTCCCCTGGGGAGGAACCCCGTGCCTTCACCACCATCCACGCACGCCGGGAGCCGCAATGGCCGTGACTCAACACGCCGCGTCCCGGTTGCACTTCACGTCCTGGCGGGACGTTCCGACCGGGATCTACGCGACCGCCGCCCAGCTCAAGACCATGGACCTGCCCCGCCCGCCGCCACCGTCGACGGCCAGGGCGGCATCAGCCGCAGGACCACGATCACCCTGGACCGGATCGACCAGTCGACGCCGACCGCAGCCACGGCTGCCCAGCCGGCCGCCACCCGCAACCGGTCGGAGAACTCGGTGCGGGCCCGGGTGTGCGCGGACTGCGGCGCCCGCTCCACCCCGTCACGCCGTCCGGTCCGTCGGGTATCAGCGCGGTCAGATCGTCCGTGCCGTCCGCAGTGGTCCGCCAACGCCCGAAGACGCTGTGCACGAGGCGTCCCTCGGGGCTGTCGGCCACCTCCAGGGTGCCGGCCGGGACGAGTAGCTGGCGCGCGGTGTCGCCCTGCCAGCGTTTCGGTATCGCCCACACCTGATCGGTACGCAGCTCCATCGCCTGTCCGCTTCCGCCCGCCCCTGCCTGCGGTGTGCCGCTCAGTGCTGGGGCGGGCGCCCGCGCGGGTCTGAACCCTGGGCCCGAGCGGCCGGCGCGCGAAGCCTCCGGTTGCCGTCCCGCCGCTCGGTGACCAGGCCGGCTCCCTTGGGAAACGACCGGCCGTTGCTGCGCAAGCAGGGAAGCCCCCATGACAGGCAGACCCCTTGAAGGGACGAAGAACGAGGGACGAGGGGCCGGGGGGTCAGGGGTCAGGGGCCAGGGGCCAGTGGAATCAGGTGTGCTGATTCAGGAGTGGTGTGGAGTCGCGGATCGGCTTGGTTGCTGGGAGCGGTGGAATTGCTGGGGGCTGCTGTTCACTGTGGCTGGACGGGTCCGCAGAACTCTAGGTTGATCACCAAGGCCGGAAGAAGCTGCCGGGATGGTGCGAGTGCTGAGCTATCCCCAAGTGCCATCATCCGCTGCATCGGTTTGTTCTGTGACACTGTGTTGTCGACCGTTCGTTTTCGACCCCACACGTGAACGAGTAGGAGCTGCCCATGCCCAGTAGGAAGCGCGCGAGGAGAACTCTCGCTTCGGCGTTCGGCCTCGGCTTCGCCTCCGTGGCGCTCGCTACCACGGGTCCCGCCGTCGCTCAGCCGGCGGCTGCGCCCGCCGATTCGATCGCGCGGTATGCGGGCTCGGCTGAGGACGCCGCCCACACGAGGGCGTTTTTTGACGCCGTGGTCAAGTCGGTGGCGGAGAAGCGGGATGACGACCCGAGCCTGAGGGTCGTCACCATCACCTACAACCCCTCCGGGGCCCCCACCTTCCGGTCGCAGATTTCCAGTGCCGTGCAGATCTGGAACAGCTCCGTGACCAATGTGCGGCTTGCCGCGGGCGGTAGTGGTTCGGATTTCTCCTACCGTGAGGGTGACGACCCGCGGGGTTCGTACGCGTCGACGGACGGGCACGGCAGGGGCTATATCTTCATCGACCACGCCCAGAGCCAGCAGTACGACCAGATCCGGATCGTCGCGCATGAGACCGGTCACGTGCTCGGTCTGCCGGACCACTACACCGGCCCGTGCAGTGAACTGATGTCCGGTCATGGCCCGGGCACGTCCTGCACCAACCGGTACCCGGATGCCAACGAGCGGGCCCGCGTCAATCAGATGTGGGCCAACGGGTTCGAGAAGGCGCTCGACAAGCTGGAGCAGGTGCACTGACACCAGCTTTGTTGATTTCCCTGTCGGTCGGCTCGCGTCGCCCCTGCTTCCTGCGTGGGCCGGCCGGCTCGGACTGCCTCGAGCGTTCGCTCATGCCCCGCCAGGCCCTCGAGTCGGCATCACCAGTGGTATCGCTGGTGCGGCCGACTCCGCCGACTCCGAACCTCACGAGCTGCCGTCCGCACCCTGAGGCACCGCCCTGTGACGGTGTTCAAATTGTCGTCCTGCCGATGCCCTCAGCGCACCGCCTGGCCGATCCCGGCCCTTGGCGGAATGGGCGCGCGGTGAGGTTCTCGCCGCCAGGCGGGTTGCCCGGATGCCTTGTACCGCTGGTTGGGTTGGGGGCGGCGTGCGTTCGGCTCAGGGTGCGACCAATGGTTGCCGGGGCTGTCCCGCGACAGCCGTGGGCTCGGAGATCGAGGGAGGTTCCGCGGGTGTTGTGCACGGGGACCCCGTAGCGTGCTGTTTCCTTCTGCCGTGGTGCGGGGCCGGTCGTTGCAACGTGACGGTCCGGCCCTGTCCGCCGTCCTGAACCCAGCGGGAGGGAACGATCGGTGAGGGGACGCGAACCAGCCAGCACCTGGCTGATCTCATGGCCAATCCGCTGTCGGAGGGTGTGAGTGGGTGGTGGGGTGGGAGTGGGTGGGCGTCAGCGGAATTGCGGAGTGGATGTTCTGGTAGTGGGTGTGGGGCTGGGGTGTGGTCGTTGTCATGGGGCGACCAAGCGGTTCAAGCGGATGTTGTGGGGTGGTTACTGAGGTTGAACTCGTGTTGTCGCATGGGTGCTCAAGCGGGTCGGATGGTCAGTCCGGTCTCGGCGAGGCAGCCGTCTATGAGCTCGCTGCGGTACTGGATGTGCCGTAAGCCGCGGCGGATGCGCTGGACGAGGTGTCCGGGTGTGTTGAAGGCGACGTTGGAGAGCCAGCCGCGCCGCAGCAGTGACCAGGTGCCTTCGACGGGGTTGAGGTCGGGTGCGTAGGGTGGCAGGTAGTAGATGCTCAGCCAGTCCCGGTCTTGGGCGACTTTCCGCAGATCGGCGGCCTTGTGCACGTTGAGGTTGTCCCAGACGAGCACGAGCGGGCCGCCGAGCTGTTGGTGGGCGGCGATCAGCAGGTCCCGGTAGTCACGCCAGGAGAAGCTCTTGCATCCGTCGCAGCGATCGAGACCCGTCTGCGGGAACGGCCTCGCACTCGCACCACCGGGGTCCGGCCACGCTGCGACCAGGTCTTCGCCTGCGGCTGCGTCATGGAGAATCCGGCTTCATCCTCAAAGACGAGCCAGGCTCCACTTACCGCCGCGAGCCTTCCGCGCAGGGCCACACCTCCTTGACCCAACCGCCCACCGCGCCGTCGTCCCGCTCCATGGCACGTCGGGCCGGGACCTGGCAGGACCAGCCGTTGCGCACCAGCAGCTTGCGCACACCCTGGATCGTGTAGCCCAGGTGGAAGCGCCGGCCGATCACCGTCTTGATCCGCGCGAGCGTCCATCGCTGGTCCTCCCAGCCGTGCGCGGCCGGCCCCTTGGCCAGCTCCGCCTCCAGATGGGCGAACTGCTCCTCGCTCAGCCTCGGCAGCCACGCCGGCCCATGCGACCGCAGAGCCCGCAGACCGCCCTCGTCCCACAACCGCCGCCACCGCTGCACCGAGCGGACACTGACCCGCAGATCCTTGGCGATCACCGAACTCGCCTCGCCCTGGGCGAACCTCTCGGCCGCCCTCAGCCGTAACTCCTCGCGGAACTGCTGCCGTCCGACGGTCAGTCCGCCTCCTTGTGGATACCGCATGCCCCCGTGATACCGCAGGGACGCCGAACCGTCAGTCCCTACGACTCCATGAGTTCAACCTCAGTAGGCGCCTGGTCATGAGGGTGATGAGTGACCAGTTCAGGTGGGCCTCGGAGCGCTGCGGGAGGTGCTCGTAGTCTCGCGCGTTGCGGGGGGCGTTCATGATCCAACCCAGCGTGCGTTCGACACGCCAGCGGCGTGGGAGGACGACGAATCCCTTGGCGTCCTTGAGGCGGGAGACGGTTTTGAGGGTGATGCGGAGGAGGTCCTCGGCCCAGTCGACGAGCTTGCCGGCGTAGGCGGAGTCGGCCCAGAGCTGGGTGACCCGCGGGTGTGTGAGGCGAAGGCGCCAGAGCAGTTCGCGTGCTGCGTCCCGATCCTGCATGTCGGCGGGCGTCACCATGATCATCACGGGGGACCCCTTCGTGTCCACCGCGACGTGTCTCTTCCGCCCGTTGATCAATGTCGCGGGACCGAATCCACGCGTCGCCCGGCTCACCGTGGAGGCGCCCTTGACCGACTGCGAGTCCATGATCAGCGTGACCGGGTACGGGCATCGGCTCAGGTTGGTGCGGATCCGGCGCCTGAGCTGGTCGCGGATCCAGGCCACCACCCCCGGCCCGGTCATGGCGCCGGTGGCTGCTCGAGGGCGGCGACGAGGTGGCCGAGGTCGCGGCGGTGTGATCCGGCGGGCCACACCGCCCACGTACGCCGTACGAGGGGGTGCCCGGCGAGCGCTGACCAGGTGACGGTCTCAGGTAGCGGCTGGGACCAGTTGGGTGGCGCCAAGGTGAAGGCCCGTCCGGTGCCGACCGCGGCGAGCTTGACCTCGGCGATCAGCGCCTGGCCTTCGACCGGCTCGCCCACGTCGATGCCATGGCTGCGCAGGATGGCCGTGAGCGCGTCGTACCAGGCAGGGCTGCCCGAGCGGGCAAAGCCGATCCACTCCAGGCCCGCCAGCGCGTCCAGCCGGATGCCACCGGGCTCGCCGAGCCGTGCCGCTAGGTCCCCGGCCAACAGTACGCCCAGGTTCTCCTCGACGACCAGCATGGCGTCCAGGTCCTGCCCCACGGGTCGCTCACGCAGCAGTCCGAGGTCGAGGGTGCCTTCCCGCAGTGCTGCGAGTTGGGCTGCGCTGGACAGGTGCAGGGCCTGTACCCGGGTGGCGGGGTAGGCCGCTGCCAGGTCGGCCAAGGCATGGGAAAGCAGTTCCGCGGGCAGCTCCAGCGGTACGCCAATGCGCAGCACACCACCGCCGGACGCGGTGTGGGCGGCCATCGCCGCCACGGCGCTGTCGTAACGGGCCAATACCCCCCGCGCCTCCGCCAGCAGCACGAGCCCCGCCTCGGTGGGCTGGACACCGGTGCTGCTGCGCACCAGCAACTGCACGCCGAACTCCCGCTCAAGACCGCCCACCGTCTGTGAAAGGGCGGGCTGGCTGATGTGAAGCCTGCGCGCAGCGGCGGACAGTCCACCCTCCTCCACGACCGCGACGAACACCCGCATCTCCCTGATCTCCATGCCCGCATGGGACCACAACCGCCCTGGCCGCGCCACGACCGCCCGGACACCAGGCGCCCCGGGCCAGGTCCCGCGCCCGTCCAGGGGGCGCTGGCGGTCGGCGCCTGAGGCATTGGCGACGCTGATAGCCGCCCTCGGCAGGCCCTCTGGCCTGGCACTATGCGTCCGGGAGTGATCGGGGTTGAGTAGGAGACACAGGGCGGAGCGACCGCCCGGACCTTCACCGAGGAGCTTCCATGTCCGAGCAGAGCCCCGCTTACTTCACCGCGTACAAGAACCTGGCGATGAGCCGGACCGCCTCGGGCGTGCTCACGCTGCGCATCCACACCGACGGCGGACCCGCCACCTTCACCGGTGAGACCCACACTGACCTGCCCCGCGCCCTCTTCGAGATCGGCGAGGACCGCGACAACCGTGTACTGGTCCTCACCGGCACCGGCGACCGCTTCATGACCGACATCGACGGCGCCAGCCTGGGCGACATCACCAAGCCCGCCAACTGGGACCGCACCGTCGCCGAGGGCCGCCGAGTCCTCCAGCGCCTGGTCGACCTGGAGATGCCGATCATCGCCGCCGTGAACGGGCCCGCCACCGTGCACAGCGAGTACGCACTGCTCGCGGACGTGGTCGTGGCGGCCGACACCACCGTCTTCTCCGACTTCCCCCACCTGACCTTCGGCATCGTCCCCGGCGACGGCATCCAGATCGCCTGGGAGGAGGCCCTCGGCGTCAACCGGTCCCGATACCTCACCCTGACCCAGGGCTCGTTCACCGCCGAGCAGGCCGAACGCTGGGGCGCCGTCGCCGAGGTACGCCCTCTGGAAGAGGTGCTGCCCCGCGCCCAGGAACTCGCTGAGGACCTGGCCACCAAGCCTCAACTGCTCACCCGCTACCTGGCCGTCACCCTGCGCCAGCGCATCAGCCGCCGCATGGCCGAGGGCGTGCAGCTCGGCATGGCCCTCGAAGGCCTCACCGCCGCCGACCTCGCCTACCAGTCGAAGTGAGTACCGAGATGACGGCCCGCGTGCCCCCCGCCGGGGCGCCGAACGGTGCCGAGCGCTGGCTGCGGGCGCTGCGCGCCAGCTCCGAGCGTCTGTCCGGTGCCGCCGGCACCCTGACGAAGGCGGAGCTGGAGCGCCCCTCGATGGCGGCCGGATGGAGCGTCGCGGCGGTACTCTCCCACCTCGGCAGCGCCGCCGAGATCTGCGCCAACCTGCTGGAGAGGGGCATCGCGGGCGACGAACGCGGCCCCGTGCGCAAGGAACTGGAGCCCGTGTGGGAACGGTGGAACGCCCTGCCGCCGCTCGCCCAACGGGAGGCGTGGCGGGCCGCCGACGCCCGCCACCTCGGCCTGCTGGGATCCCTCGGCCGGCGGGAGCACGAGTCGGTGCGCGTCCCGTACTTCGCCGGACTGCTCAGCGTCCCGAACTACATCGGCTACCGGCTTTCGGAGCAGTCCCTACACGCCTGGGACGTCGAAGCCGCCCTGCACCCGGGGAAAGCCATCCCCGCGCCCGAGGTCGCGCTGCTGTGGGAGCGGCTGGACCTCGTCGCCACCCGCTTCCGCAACCCGGGCACCCTGCTGCGCCTGGCGCCCGCACAGCTCACCGTCGCCCTGACCGACCCGGCCAGGACCCTGCTGCTCGACCTAGGCGCCGAGTTGCACCTGTATCCCTGTGAGCCGAGCCGCCCGGTCGGCGCAGTCACGGGCACGGCCGAGGCGGTACTGCGGCTCGTCTACGGCCGCAACCGGCTGGAGGACGACGTCCGGGTGAGCGGGGCACTCGCCCTGGACGACCTGCGGTCCCTCTTCCCGGGGTTCTGACCCCGGCCGCCACGGGCGCCGGCGGCCCGCACGCCACGGGACCCCTCCCACCGGGGCCCCGCGCCGACCCGTCCGCCCCCCGGCCCGCCCCGACTCTGCGGTCTCGACTCTGCGACCGCCGGCCCCCGCCGGGCGCCGGGAGGCCGGCCCGCCCGGCCGGTCGGGCGTCCGCAGAACCCCACCCACCCTTCAGTCCTGAAGGGACACTCCTGTCATGACCACCACTGCCCCTACCTCCACGACCGCCCCTCTGTCCGGCAAGGTCGCCCTGATCACCGGTTCGACCAGCGGTATCGGTGCCGCCACCGCTGCTGTGCTCGCGGAACGCGGCGCGCACGTTCTGGTCTCCGGCCGGGACGCCGTCCGGGGCGAGACCGTGGCCGCCCGCATCCATGAGCAGGGCGGCAAGGCCGACTTTCTCCCCGCCGACCTCGGCGACGCCGACGCCGTCCTCGACCTCGCCCGCCGCGCCACCACCGCGGGCGGTGGGCAGGTCGACATCTTGGTCAACAACACCGGCATCTTCCCCTTCGGCGACGCCGACGCCGTCCTCGACCTCGCCCGCCGCGCCACCACCGCGGGCGGTGGGCAGGTCGACACCTTGGTCAAGAACACCGGCATCTTCCCCTTCGGCCCCACCGACCAGGCCACCGTCGACGTCATCGACCAGGTCCATGCCGTCAACGTCCGCGCCCCCTTCCTGCTGGTCGGAGCCCTCGCACCGGGGATGGCGGAACGCGGGTTTGGTGCGATCGTGAACGTCACGAGGATGGTCGCCGAGTTCGGCATGGCCGGCATGGCGCTGTACGGTCGAGCAAGGCGGCGCTGAACCTGCTGACGAAGGCGTGGGCGGCCGAGTTCGGCGGGCGGGGAGTGCGGGTCAATGCGGTCCAGCCCGGCCCCACCCGCACCGAAGGCACCGCAGGGATGGGCGAGGACCTCGACGGCCTCGCCGCGCAGGGCCCGGCCGGGCGTCCCCCCGACCCGGCCGAGATCGCCGCCGCCATCGCCTACCTCGCCGGCGATGAGGCAGGCTTCGTGCACGGCGCGATCCTGCCGGTCGACGGAGGCCGCACCGCCGTCTGACACCCGCGCGCGAACCAGCCGGTGATACCCGCCCCTGGTCGGCCCAGTCGCCGCCCCGCCCCCACCGGCGCGCCACACAAGACTGAAACCTCGCTTGGGACCACAGGCTCCGCCTACGCTGCGAATCCGACCAACGCCAAGGGACGAGGGAAGACGGCTGGCCGGTGTGTGACCCCACGGAATTTGAAACGGGGTGGGCTCTCCGATGGCCTCTGAACTGCACTATTCCATGAAGTGAGAGAGCTACCGGGTGCCCAGCGAGGCCGTTTTCGACCGGGGGAATCAGACGGCGGGGAAGCGGGGCGCACCTCTGGCATGCCGTCTGGCCAGGGACGTTTCAAGAGCTGCGACCGTGTTCGAAAGTGGATGAGACCGCTATGAGGAGCTGCGGTCTTGTATGAGGAGCTGCGGTCTTGAGCCGGCCTGCAGAAGGGGACGGAATCCGTTCGAATGTGAGCCGAAGCACGGTAGTTGTCACATAGGCAGGCTGGTTGTCACCGACGGCGTTGTGGGCGGTTCTCGATTTAGAGGTTGTCTCACGTGGTGGCTCAGCTATCCGACCGTGCTCGTGAGAAACATCTGGAACCCTGCGGCGAGGTTTCGCATCTCCTCGCCGGCCGCATGCACGGTGGTGGTCTCGAAGTGCCACTCCTCGGACGGAGGCCGGTCGTGGATGCCCCACGTCAGGTGGACGTAGCCGCCCGGGCGGTGTTCCGCCGAGATCGTCAGGTCGCGTTCCAGGGAGCGCCAGCTGCGCGCTCCTTCCCAGCCGCGGAAGTCCTCGGCCAGTGAGGAAAGGAAGGTGTCGAGGCCGTCGCCGTCCCACGTCCGCACCAGGGTCTCGATGCTCACCCACTGCCCGCGAGCTTTCACGAGGAAGTCGAGTGTGGGGTCTTCCCCATAGGGTCTTGTCGGCTCGGAGAAGAGCAGGTGGACCGGTCTCGGTCCGGGCTCTCCCACGCGTACCGCGGGTCCGTCTTCGGTCATTTGAGCAGGTTAGAAGTCGTGGGGCTCGATGACCAGCTGATATACCCACCCCGCCCCGGCCGCGGGCCGCGGGTGTCGCTTGGGGCATGATCGTCCGTCATGGCTGTGGATCTTGCGCGGGAACTGGTCCCCGATGGGCTGTGGAAGATAGTCGCGCCGCTGATACCGCCGTTCCGGCCCAGACAGCAGGGCGGCGGGACGGTGCCGGTGGCGGACCGGAAGGTGTTCACGGCGGTGGTGTACGTGCTGAGCAGCGGTTGTGCCTGGCGCTACCTGCCGCCGACGTTCGGCACCTCGCCGTCCACTGCGCATCGCCGGTTCACGACGTGGACCAAGGCCGGTCTGTGGCGGCGGCTGCATCGGGCGGTGCTGGACGAGCTCGGTGCCAGGGGCAAGCTGGATTGGACCTCGGCGATCATTGACGCCGCATCCGTCCGCGCGAAAAGGGGGGCTCGCTGACCGGACCGAACCCGGTCGATCGCGGCAAGAAAGGCAGCAAGCTGCATGTGCTGTCCGAAGTCCAGGGCATCCCGCTGGCCGTCGCGGTCTCCGGTGCGAACGTGCACGACAGCCAGGCCTTCAAGCCGCTACTCCTGGGCCTCCCCGCCATACGGTCCCGGCGCGGGCCACGACGACGGCGACCGGTCAAGGTACGCGCCGACAAGGCATACCTCTCTGCCGAACACCTCGCCTGGCTCCGCTCACGACGGCTCATCCCGCGCATCGCGCGCCCGGGGATCGAGTCTGGCGAGCGGCTCGGCCGACACCGCTGGAAGATCGAGAGGTCAATCGCCTGGCTGTTCGGCTACCGCCGCCTTGCCGTCCGCTATGAACGCAAGGGCAGCCACTTCCTCGCCTTCCTGGGCCTCGCCGCAGCTCTCACCTGCTACAAGAAACTCGCGAAACTCACCACGTGAGACAACCTCTTAAGCCTTGATTCGTGCGGCAGACCTGGCGGCCTGCTCGATCTTCGCGCGGTGGGCTGCACGGGCTTCCTCGTCGATCTGCTTCTCGTGTTCAGCGCGCAACCCGGTCCGGCCGTCGAGGCCCTCGCGCAGGATGTCGGCGTGCCCGGCATGCCGGATCGACTCGCCGAGGACATGGACCATGATGGCGAACAGGTTCGTGTTGGAATAGGGCTCCGGCCACCACGGCACGTGGCCGGGGGCGTCGAGGGGAAGCGCGGTGATCGTCGCGTCCGAGTGTTCCCACGTGCGCCGGTAGAACCCGGCGATCTGATCGCGGGTCTCGTCCCCGGCCGCCCACAGATCACTGCCGTCGGAGTCCTGCCACCGGGGCAGCGGTTCCGGGGAAGGCCGGTCGAAGACCTCGCCGAAGTACCTGGCCTCGACGGTGGCCACGTGTTTGACCAGGCCGAGGAGGTTGGTCCCGGTCGCTGTCAAAGGTCGTCGGGCGTCGTATTCAGATAAGCCGTCGAGTTTCCAGAGCAGCGCCTCGCGGTCCCGCCGCAGTCTCCCGTGCAGGTTGTCTTTCGCGAAATCATCGAACATGCGGCATGAGCCTGCCATGGGCTGTTCGTGGTCTCAAGATCCCGTACGCGGTCAGCGATGACTGGCAGGGCCGAGGCCTGGCCATGGCCGCCGCCCTGACCTGCTACGAGAAGCTCGTGAAACTTGCCATGTAAGACAGCCTCTCAGAGGTCGTTTTCATCTCTGCTGTACCGGAATTTTGCATTTTTCGCTATGTGGATCTGCGCTGCCCGTGGGGCTGGGGTGTGGAGGCGGGTTTCGATGGCTGTGTGGGGTGAGGGCTGGGGCGCGATGCTGCTTGCGCCTGTCTCATCCCAACCTGACCGGCGCGGGACCGTACCTGCGCGCCTCCGCGACCACCTTCACACGGCTGGGAGCCTCCGCTCACCCGGCGGTACATCCAGGTCATGGCTGAGCGTCGTGCCTACCCCAGTGACCTGTCCGATGCCCCGCTGGGCACTGATCGAGCCGGTGCTGGCCGCCTGGCGTGCCGAGCGGCGCCGGCATGCTCTGGACAGCGGCCGCCCGCCCGAGCGCGATCTACGCGAGATCATGAACGCGATCTTGTACGTAGACCGTACCGGGGTGCGGTGGCGCTACCTGCCGCACGACTTCCCGCCCTGGGAAACGTGCTACGGCTACTTCGCAAAGTGGCAGAAGGATGGCGTGTTCGCCCAGCTCACCGGCATGCTGCGCAGGCTTTTACGGCACAAGGAGGGCAAGGGCGCCGAGCCGTTCGCGTGTGTGATCGACGCGCAGAGCGTGAAGACCGCCACCAGCGTGCCGGCCGCGGGGCAGGGTACGGACGCGGCGAAGAAGATCGTGGGCCGCAAGCGGAGCATCGTCACCGACACCCTCGGACTGCTCATGACGGTACTGGTCACAGCCGCGAGAGTGCAGGACTCCACTGCCGGCACCGACCTGATCGACCACGTGGCCGCCGCCCATTCCTCAATCCGCAAGGTCTGGGTGGACGGCGGCTACCGCCGCCACCTCGTCGAGCACGCCGCCCGCCTCGGCATCGACATGGAAATCGTCCAACGCACCCCCGGCATCAGAGGATTCACACCGTTGCCGAAGCGGTGGACCGTGGAGCGGACCTACGGATGGCTGATGTTCCACCGCCGCCTGGCCCGTGACTACGAAACCCTCCCCGCCCGCTCCGAAGCCATGACCCACCTCGCCATGACCGACCTGATGGCCCGCCGCCTCACCGGCGAAACCACCGTCTCCTGGCGCGACCCATCAAACCAGGATCAAACGCTGATTCCGGGATAGAACATCGGGAGAAAACGACGTCTTAAAACGGCACGTGGGACTGGGGTCGTCAGAGTCGTTGTTTGAGTACGTGTTCGACGGCTGCGTGCAGAATCTCTGTTTCGGTGGCAAGGAGGGATTCCTCGGAGGGCAGGGCTCTCGCGATTGAGAGTCCGGTGAGGACGGTTTCGAGGTACCTTGCGCGCCGTCCGTTGTCGCCTTCGGGGATGGCGCCCTCGTCGCTGAGGACGGTCAGCCAGTACTCGACACGGCGGTGGGCTTCCTGCTCGATGGCGAGGTAGGCTGCGCGACTCTCCTCGGTCGGTTCGGGCTCGATGTAGGCCTTGAAGATCTCGCGCCAGCCCGCGCGCGCCTGTTCGCCCACTCCCGCGACGGCAAGTACCTGGCGGAGGCAGCCGATCAGCCGTTCTGACGCTGTCACTGTCCGGTCGTGAATCAGGTCGCCGGGGGTGATCAGGTCGTAGATGGCGGCGAGGACGGTGTCCTGCAGGGCGCGCTGCGTCGGGAAGTGATACCTGAGCGAGCCAGTGCTCACCCCGGCCCGTGCCGCCACTGCCCTGACGCTGAGTCTTGCCCCTGGATCCTCCCCGAACATCGTCATCGCTGCGTGGATGATCCTGTCCCGGCTGCTGGTCTGTGTCTCCTGCGTCACTGCAACCACCTCCTCTGACACAGTGTACTAGCACGCTGTGCTACCGTCTCTCGACGGACGGGTAGCACAGTGTATTAGAAGCCGTGCCGAAGCGGCTGGCGGCTGCCTGACCTCGATAAACGAAAGAGACGTGAAAGCCAATGGTTCGCCTCCAGGGGCCGTTCCAGATCATCCGCACCGATCGCCGCGCGTATCTCCTCGTCAACGCCTTCGTCTACGGAACGCTCCTATTGGGCTTGGCGCTGGGCGCACTGTTCCCGAACCTGCATGCCGCGCGGACGGCATCGTTCGCAAACGGCTCCCAGGGAGCGCTTGTGGAGAAGGTTTTCACCCACCCATGGGTGTTCGGCGGGATCATTTTCCTCGTCAACGTGTTCCCGACCGCGTTGCTCCTGATCACCATCCCGTCGCTGGTGATCCCCTTCGCGGGGCTCGCCGTCTTCGCGGTCAAGACGTTCGACCTGGGCCTCACCCTCGCTCCAGTCGACAGGACAACGGCGCTGACCCTCATACCCCACTCACTCACGCTTCTCATCGAGTTCCAGGCCTACGTACTCGTAATGTTCGGCGCGTATCTGCTCGGAAGGTCCTGGCTCCGACCGGCAACCGTCGACGTCACTACACATCGGGAGGGATACGCCTGCGGTCTGAGGCTGCTCGGCTGCCTCTGGCGCCCGGCACTCGCCCTGTTCGTCGTCGGCGCGACTTACGAGGCCTTCGAGATCTACTTCCTCGTACCTCGCGTCCTCGGAGTCGCTCATGGGTGAGTGGAGCCGACGTCGCGCGGCAAAACGGATCAAGCCCGGTACCGGGCGGGAACTGCAGCAGCTCCGCTGGTGGCAGTCCCTCTCACGATCGCTGTACTCGATCGCGCTCGGGCCCGGCAACGGCCGACAGACGGTGTACACCGTCGACGTGCGCCATCGCCGACGGATCATGGCCGACGACGGCAAGGGCACAGCCGACCTCTACCTTGACGGGCGTCATGAGGCTGAATCCAAGCTCCCCGCGGCTTTCCCCGTCCCGGGCGGTACGATCGAGGTCGCCGAGTCCCGATTCGGCCTCAAGCGCTGCCACTACGTCACCGCGGGCGGGCACGAACATCAGCTGACTCCGGACCGCACCTCAGCGGAAGGGCGGCGCGCACACCTCGCCGGCACGCATCCCGTGCTGAGCCGCGCGATCAGCGCGACATCAGTCGTCCTGCTTTTGATCTCGATACTCCTGCTCATCCCGCAAGTCATCGAGGTTGCCTGTAAGTTCCCGCCGGTTGCGGATCGCTTCGGGACCTTCGTCTCGCCCGTTGCGCTTCCGACGTGGCTCAACTCCCTGCTCAGTATCAGCGCCGTGCTGGCCAGCATCGAGCGGGCACTCCGTCTGCGCCACAGCTGGTTCCTCGACACTGTGCGATAGCCACCCTTGCCACCGCGGCGCCGACTGTGGCGAGCGCGGACGCGACCTTCGTCGCCGCGGGCTGGTGCAGGACAGCGGCACGTCGCACTCGGTAGCCGCCGCAAGAACCCACCGCCCAAGGCCTTTGGACACGACAAACCGGAGGCCCTCGCCGTGCCCGCCCCGGCCCGGTAGGCCACCTGGGCGCAGCACGGCCTCTCGGAGGGCACAGCGTCCACATAGGGCGCGGGCGCCGCTACTAAAAATCGCTTCAGTTGGTGGGGCTGCGGTAGTCATCGACGATGAGGTGGATTTTCGATCCGTACCTGCCGCGGTCGGTCGGACCCTGGCCCTGTCCTCGCCCACCGTGCCGTCTGGCAGGCGGGCGGTGGCGACATGGACCCGCTCCGCGGGCCGCAGCGCAGCAGGCGGGCCAACGGCCCGGCCTGCTGCGGTGGCGGTGCGCGCCGGGCTGCCCGGCGGCTCGGCCGGATCCGACAGCGCCTTCACCAGCCGGTACAGCGACGAGCGGGCAGGCAGCCGTACCCGGCCCGGCCCGTGGGCGTCCGCCACGATCTGCTCCGTCAGCTCGATGACCTGCCGGGTGGTGGTCTTCCTCCGCCCCCGGCACTGGCGCAGCACCTCCAGCATGGCGGCCACCACCCGCTCGTCCGTACGCCCGGTGGGCGACGGGCCGCGCAGGTGGCGCTTGTCGACCAGCCCCCACAGCCCCGGCGCCGGCTGCTCGAACCGTACCGCTACGGCGGCCTCCACCCAGCGGCGCTGCACGATCAGTCGCACCGGCCGCGCCGACAGGTCTACCACGTGCGGATTGCGGTCCAGGGCCATCAGATGCGTGCACATCGCCTGCGAACCGTCGACGCCGCCTGGCCGTGAACCGCCCCTCCGCATCTGCCGCGCCTCCAGGCGGCCGCCGTACGACCGCCCGCCCGCCCGGCTCGCCTCGGGCTCGTCGTCCGTGATGACGGCGGTGATCTTCTTCGGCCGGGGGGCGTCCCAACGTCCTGGCTCCGGCAGTGGAGCCGCCGGCTGTTACGGCCGTGGTGTTCAGGCGTTGCCCCAGGCTTCGAAGAAGCGTGCGCGGTCGTCGCCTGCCTCGTGTTGCTGGCGCTTGGCGAGCAGGACGTGCCAGGCGGTGGTCTCGGCGTCGCGCAGCCACAGCTGGCCGAGGTAGCGGGCGCCTGGGATGAGGGTGTCGTGGGCGAGTGCGTCGCCGATCACTTTGGTCACGGCGTCGCGCTGCTGGTCGTCGAGCTCGGCCAGGAAGCTGAGCACGCGGTCGGCGATGCCCGCTTTGTCGCCCCGGGCCAGGCGGTCGAAGAACGGGCCGTCCATGTTGCCGGGGTCGATGTACAGGGCGGCAGTGCCTCCCACCTTCTCCAGCGCCATCCAGAACTCGTCGCCGTCGAGTGTGCCTGGCAGGGGCAGGGCGGCGAAGAGGTCGATCAGATGGCCGTTGGATGCCTGGTTGTAGGAGACGTCGCAGGCTGCCGCGGAAGCGATCTGCGCGACATGTCCGGCGTTCAGTCCTTCGCCCTGGGGCCAGTCCCGTGGGATGTTGAGCTGCTGGGCGAGGTGCTGGGCCAGCTCACCGTCGTTGTCGAGGAATCCCCGGATGATCACAAGTTCCCCCAGGTCAGTGCCAGTTTGGCGTGCAGAGGCGACTCTCATTGCCCTCAGTCTGCCGAATGGGGCGGTGATCCGCTGGGGTGCGCGGACAACGTCTGGAAAGCGCTCATCCGGCGCCGGCGGCATGGGCGCCGTCCAGACCCAGCCCCGTCGTGCGGTGGCGGCGGGCAGTTGCTCACGCTCGTACAGCGGACATCCCCGCGGCCGTGCGCGAACGGGCCCCCGCCGTCGTGGGCGAGCTGGGCGGGGTGCTGTTACGGCTGTGCGTGCCGGTTGTCCGCCGTGCCGGGCCGTGCGGCGGCCCGTCGTACGGTGCCCCGCCGGCGCCGAGGGCAGTCGCCGCATGCCGGGGTCGGCCCGTACCGGGTCGGCGATCTCCCGGGCGATGACGAGGTGGGTGCCGCGCGGCGCCGGGGTGCTGGCCATGTCGTCGTCTGCCGACCGGGCGGATCACCCTACCGGCGGGCGGACGGCCTCCTCCCGGACGGGGTTACAGCCGGTGCTGGTGATGCAGCCGGGGCCCGACACCGATCCACCGGGGGATTCCCGGGGCGGGCAGCGGGGGCAGGCTGTGGCGGGCGGTTTCGGCGGCCAGGGCGCGGGCGAGGCCGGCGCGGATGCTCTCGTCGCCGCGGTGGCCGGCCTCGACGTCGGTGAGGACGCGGCGCAGGGGGCGGGTGCGGATCTCGATCCGGCCGCGGTAGGTGATGCGGACGTGGCTTTCCAGGATTTCGATCCAGGACCAGGCGTCTAACCCGGCGGCGAGGGCGACGCGGTCGATGTGGTCGCCGAGCTGCTCGCCGCCGCCGGTCCAGGCGGTGTTACTGACGCAGTCCGCCGCCGGACAGGGGGACGTCGACGCGCACCAGGGCCTCGGGCTCCATACCGCTCAACACGTCGGCCACCACGGCCTGTTCGACGAGGCGCCGACCGCCATCGGGACTCAGCGCAGGCCCCGGTGCGGGCGCGGGCGGGACGGCGAGGGTCGGCACGGGCAGCCCCATCGGCAGGGGCGGCGAGCAGGACGGCGGGAGCGACGGCACAGCACCCCGCCTGGTCAACGACCCCAGTGCTGGCAGGGCGCGGCCGGCACCGCGGCCCGGGACCGGCATGGCCGTGCCGGCGGCCGCCCGGGGCGTGTGGCGGCGGGCCGGTGTGCGCCCTGTCAGGCCGGTCCGCCCGGCCGTACGGTCGTGGCGGCGCCCCGGCGTTCGGGAGGTCGCTGAAGAGGGTGGGGGAGCGGATGGCGAGGCGGAGCGTGCTCGGTGCGGGGGCGGTGCTGGGTGCCGCGCTCGTCGTACGGCCGGCGACGGCGTGGGCCGCCGAGGACCCGCCGGCGGTCTCGGAGGCCGAGCTCGCCGCGGCCCGCGCCCTGTTCGCGGCGGGCGCCTACGGTCGGCTCGACGAGATACTGCCGCCGCTCCTGGCCGGTGCCGGGCACCGCGTCCGGCAGGGACCGGCCGGCGCCGCCCGCGCGGCCGGGGTGTGGGTGCTCGCCTCCCAGCTGGCGGTCAAGCAGGGCCGTACCGCCGCGGCCGGCACGTACGCGTCTCTGACCGCGAGGGGCGACTCACTGTTCGAGCTGTGCGACGCGCTGCTGTGCACGGACGGGCCGGTGCGGACGCTGGTCGATCTCGCGCTCGCGCCCGAGCACCGACGTGGTCACGGGGCTCTGTACGGTGGACTCAATCAGGGGCAAATCAACGTGGCTCGGCTACGTCGCGCTCTGGCCGGGGTGCCGTTACCGAGGGCGGCGGACGGTCGGCTGGTGCTGGCCGTGGATGTCTCCCCGTGGCTGCGGCCGGACGCCAACACCTGTGCTGGCCTGTCCTTTTGCCACACGTTCGGCCGGGGCGAGGGCAAGCATCAGATGGTGCCCGGCTGGCCGTACTCGGTCGTGGCCGCGCTGGAGACGGGCCGCACCTCGTGGACGGCGGTGCTCGACGCCATCCGCTTGGAGCCCGGCGCCGATGTCGCCGCGGTGACCACGGAGCAGATCCGTGAGGTCGTCGAACGGCTCGTCGCGGCCGGTCAGTGGCAGCCGGGCGACCCGGAGGTCCTGGTCGTGCTGGACGCCGGATACGACGCTCCGCGCATCGCCCACCTGCTGGCTGGGCTGCCCGTCGAAATCCTGGGCCGGCTCCGTTCGGACCGGGTGATGCGACGGCCGGCGCCCTCGCGTGAAGAGTTCTTTCTGGCCAACCCGAAGGGCGGGCGGCTGCTCGAGCACGGTGGCGAGTTCGTCTTCGGCAACCCCGCCACCTGGGGCGCCGAGCAGGCTGTGACGGTCACCGACACCCGGCTTTATGGGAAGGCGAGGGCGCAAGCTTGGGACCGATTGCACCCGCGACTGACCCACCGGGCCGCATGGCTCGACCACGAAGGACCACTGCCCCTCATCGAGGGCACCGTCATCCGTCTGATCGTGGAGAAGCTGCCGAGCGGCGGGGTGAACAAGCCGGTCTGGCTGTGGTGGTCGGGCACCGCCGCGACCGAGGCGGACGTCGATCGCTGCTGGCAGTCCTTCCTTCGACGCTTCGACATCGAGCACGCATTTCGCCTGTTCAAGCAGACCCTCGGATGGACCAAGCCCCGGCTTCGCAGCCCGGAAGCAGCTGACCGGTGGACGTGGTTGGTGATCGCTGCCTATGCCCAGCTACGGTTCGCTCGTCCGCTGGCCGCCGACCTCCGTAGGCCCTGGGAGAAGCCGACGGAGCCCAACAGACTCACCCCCGCTCGCGTCCGCCGCGGGTTCAGAAACCTGCACGCGAAGACCGGCTCTCCGGCCGCTGCACCGAAACCCTCCAACCCGGGACCGGGCTGCCCGCCCGGGTCGAAGAACCGCCGCCCGGCCACACGTCACGACGTGGGCGGGGTCCTTGCAACCGGTGAGCCATACAGTCGCCCAGCCCACCACAAGGCGGGAACCAAACCTCGACGCACAGGATGAACCGCCGCCTCGGCGCTGGGGAAACTGTGCAAGGCGCTGGTCCCATTCCTCCGCTGCCCGCATCAGCTCTGCCCGGCCTGTCTCGATCTCGATCATGTGCTGATAGAGGTCCAGGTCCTCGTCGTGCTGCAGCCATGGTGGCGCGGCCTCAAGCAAGAGATGGACCCGCAGCACAAGGTGAACCGCCCCGGGTTCGGTGGAGAACTCAGACTGTGGTGGTGACCTGGGGTTTTGTGAGTTCGGTGTAGTAGT
>NZ_BNCD01000036.1 GCF_014656295.1 Streptomyces sulfonofaciens | reverse complement strand
GGCCCTGCGCCGACTCCTCGACGACATCCCCGCCGAGCACCCCCTCACCGCAGTCATCCACACCGCGGGCGTACTCGGCGACGGCACCGTGCTGACGCTCACCGCGGACCGCATCGACGCCGTGGCGCGCGCCAAGTCCGACGCCGCCTGGAACCTGCACAGGACCACCGCAGAACTCGGGCTGCCGCTCACGGCCTTCGTGCTCTTCTCGTCCGCCGCGGCCACCTTCGGCACCGCGGGCCAGGCCGGGTACGCGGCCGCCAACGCCTACCTGGACGCACTCGCCCACCTGCGGCGGGCCGAGGGGCTGCCGGGGGTCTCCGTGGCCTGGGGCCTGTGGGCGGGCGCGGACGGCATGGCGGGCACCCTGGAGGACACCGACCGGGCCAGGCTGGCCCGTGCCGGGCTCGCGCCGCTCGCCCCGGCCGAGGGCCTGGCAGCCTTCGACGCCGCCCTGGGGGCCGGCCGCGCCGCGGTGCTCGCGGCCCGGCTCGCCATGCCCCAGCTCCAGGCACAGGCCGCGGCGGGCACCCTGTCCGCGTTCCTGAGCGGCCTGGTGCGCACCCCGGCCGGACGGCCCCCCGCGGGCGGCCCCGCGGACCTGGCAGAGCTGCGCCGCAGGCTGGCAGGCCGGCCCGAGCACGAACAGCACAAGCTGCTGCTGGAGTTCGTCCGCGGCCAGGTCGCGGACGTCCTCGGGCACCGCTCCCCGGAGCGCATCGACGCCGACCGGGGCTTCCTCGACATGGGATTCGACTCGCTCACCTCGATCGAGCTGCGCAACAGGCTCACCGCCGCCACCGGCCTGCGCCTGCCGTCGACCCTCGTCTTCAACTACCCGGCGCCCGCCGCGCTCGCCGAGTTCCTCCAGACCAGACTCGACCCCCGGCAGGCGGCGGGGCCCGATCCGGTGTTCATGGCGATGGACGGCCTGGAGTCCGTCCTCGGGGCGGTCACGCCCGACATGCGCACCAGGATCGTGACCCGGATGCAGAACTTCCTGCTCAGGCTGGGCGAGAACCAGGAAGCGGCGGCGGACGGCGCGGGGGGGCCGGCGGTGGCGAAGGACATCGAGTCGGCGACCGACGACGAGGTCTTCGACTTCATCGACAAAGAGCTTGGCATTTCCTGAACTGAGGAGTCGACCATGTCAACCGAGCAGGCCATCGACGGGTACCCGGTGACCCGGCAGTGCCCCTTCCACCCGCCCGCCGAACTCACCGGCATCCGAGAGGAGTCGCCCGTCACCCGGATGACCTATCCGGACGGCACGATCGGCTGGCTCGTCACCGGGTACGCACTGGGCCGGGAGGTCTTCGGCAGCCCCGCCTTCAGCTCCCGGCACGACCTGCGGAGCTTCCCGGTGCCGATGCCGCTGCCGCCTGGCAAGGCCGTGCCCGGCATGTTCATCGGCATGGACCCGCCGGACCACACCCGCTACCGCAGGCCGCTGAGCAAGGCGTTCACGGTGCGCCGGGTGCGGGACCTGGAGCCGCGGATCGAGCGGGTGGTCGACGAGTGCCTGGACGCCATGGAGGCGAAGGGGGGACCGGTCGACCTCATGCAGGAGTTCGCCGTGCCGGTCCCGGTGCGGGTCATCTCCGAACTGCTGGGCGCGGCCCCGGACGTCGCGGAGGAGCTCAAGAAGCTGCGCGTCGACGTCCTGGACCCCGACGCCCCCAGGGAGCGGGCGGCGGCCGCGAGCAGGGCGACCAGCGAGTTGATGCTCGCGCTGGTGCGCAGCAAGCGCACCGCCCCCGGCGACGACCTGCTCAGCGCGCTCGTCGAGGACGGCGAGCTGACCGACGCGGAACTCGCCGGGATGATGATGCTGATGCTCATCGCCGGGCACGAGACCACGGCCCAACTGTTCGGCCTCAGCGCCTACCTGGTGCTGGAGCGCGAGCCGCTGCGCAAGGCCGTCGTGGACGGCCCGGTCACCGACGCGACGGCCAACGAGTTCCTGCGGTACCTGTCCGTCGCGCCGTTCATCGTGCGGGTCGCGCTCAAGGACACCGAGGTGGGCGGGGCGAGGATCGCCGCGGGCGAGTCGGTCACCATCTCCCTTACCGCCGCCAACCGCGACCCGGAGCGCTTCGCCGACCCGGACACGTTCGAGGTGGAGGGCCCCGACAGCACCAGCCTGGCCTTCGGCCACGGCCTGCACCAGTGCATCGGCCAGAACCTCGCCCGCACCGAGCTGCGCATCGGACTGCCGGCCCTGCTGCGCAGGTTCCCGGCCCTGCGCCTCGCGGCGCCCCGCGAGGAGATCAGAACCCGCGACGCCATGCACGTCTACGGCGTCCACAGGCTGCCGGTGACCTGGTGACCTGGTGACCTGCTGACCTGGTGAGACCTGGTGACCTGCGGGGCCTGTGAGCCGGTGACCGGGGTGCGGTGCCGCTGACCGCCGCCCGGCCGTGCGCCCCACGGCCGCGACGGCCGCCGGGGGCGCCAGGGTCCCCGCGGCCACCGCGCCGTCAGGTCCCCGCGCCCGCCCGCGAGCCCGCCTCCGCGGACGGCGGCCCACCGGCGGCCGCGTCACCGGCGGCCGCGGGGACCGGCACCCGCACGGTGAGCCTGAAGCCCCGTCCGCCGCGCGCGGCGGGACCGGTCGTGACGGTGCCGTGCGCCGCCGCCACCCGCTCGGCGAGCCCCGCGAGACCGTTGCCGTCACCGTCCCGCTCCAGGGGGCCGGGGCCACGGCCGTCGTCGACGACGTCCAGGCGCGCCGAGCGCGCGTCGCCCCGCACGGTGATCTCGCACCGGCTCGCCGACGCATGCCGTATCACGTTGGTGACCCCCTCGCGCACCGCCCAGCCGAAGAGCTGGTCGATCTCACCGGGCAGCGGGGCACCGGGCGGCCGCAGCACCGCGGCCACCTCGGCCGCGGCCAGCGCGGAGCGCGCGTCGTCCAACTCCTCGACGAGACTGCGCTGGCGGTAACCGGTGACCGCGTCCCTGACCTCCACCAGGGACTGCCGGGCGACCGACTCCACATCGGCGATCTCCCGGGCGGCGGCGGGCAGGTCGGCCTCGGCCAGCCGCCCGGCCAGCTCGCTCTTGACGACGATCAGGGACAGGCTGTGGCCCACCAGGTCGTGCAGGTCGCGGGCGATGCGCAGGCGCTCCTCCACCGCCGCGAGCCGTGCCACCTCGCCCTGCGCGTCGTGCAGCCTGCGCACCAGCACCCGGCTCCTGCGCAGCCCCAGCATCGTCATGCTGAGCCCGAAGACGGTCAGCGCGGTGCCCAGCGTCTCCTGGGTGACGTTGCCGCGCGCCATGCTCTGCACCGCGGCCAGCACCACGCTCGCGGCGATGCCCCGTGCGACGTGCTGCAACGGCAGGACGAACGCCAGGGTGACGGCGCAGTAGACCTGGAGGCAGGTCCACTCGACGTCGCGGCGCAGCAGCGGCATCAGCACCGTCAGGACCGTGATCACCACCGTGCACAGCCAGGTGGTCCTGGTGGGCGCGGCGCTGTCCGCACTGCTCATGGTGGTCGCGACCCACAGGAACGCGGTGCCGAACGCGGCGAGGGCGGCCAGCGACAGCACCCGCGGCACGCCGGTGTCGGAGCCGATGATGTCCGTCGCGGGCAGCAGCAGCCAGAGCAGGGCCACCCAGGGCAGCCAGCGCCGGGAACGCGGCACCGCGCCGCCCTCCCGGGCCGCCGCGTCACGGGCGGTGCCCTCGTGGGCCGGCGCGGGTGCGGGGGCGTCAGTCACGGCCTCACCGTAGTCCCCGAGGCCCGCCGGGCGCGTCCCACGCCGTCCCGGCGGCCGCGGGCGGCGGCCCGCACGGGGCCGCCGGGCGGCCCTGCTGCCGCCATGACCAGCTTTGATGGTGCGTTGTCCAAACTTTAGTGCGCCCTGGTGGACTCGTGCACGGCCGATCGTGGGCCACGGGCGGCGACCACGGGGCGACCCGGTCCTGCCGCCGGGCGCCCGGTCGAGGCGCCCGATGTCAGGAGGCAACGCGCCACCATGAGCTTCCCGGCGTCTGTGCCGACGCCGCGCCGACGTGCGGTCGGCGCCCCGGCGGGACGGGGGAGAGGACGTGCTGATGAGTGACCCCGGCCCGGTGGTCGTGCTGGGCGGCTCGGGCTTCATCGGACGGTACGTCTGCGCCGCGTTCGCCGCGTCGGGCCGGCGGGTGGTGGCCGTCTCCCGCAGTCCGGTGCCCGAGCAGCCGCACGTCCACTGGGTCCCGATGGACCTCGGTACGCAGACGGAGCGGCTGGCCGAGCTGCTGGCGGCGGAGCGCCCCGGGGTGCTCGTCAACGCCATGGGCGCGGTCTGGACGGCCAGCGAGCGCGTGATGCTCGACGTGAACGCCACGATGGCCGGCCAGATCGTCGGCATCGTCGCCGCGCTGGCGCACCGCCCGCGCCTCGTCCACCTCGGCACCGTCTACGAGTACGCGCCCACCCCCGTCGGCGGCGTCATCGACGCCAGCACGCCGCAGTACCCGCGCGGTGTGTACGGCTGGACGAAGCTCATCGGCAGCAGGGCCGTGCTGGCGGCGACCGCGGAGGGCCGGATCGACGGAGTGGTGCTCCGGCTGGCCACCGTCATCGGGCCAGGTGCGCCGCGCGACAGCCTGGTGGGCGGCGTGGCGGACCGGCTGGCGCTGATGCGTGCCGCCGGGGGCTCCGGAACGCTGACGTTCGGCGCCCTCGTCGGCGAGGTGGACTTCCTCGACGTGCGCGACGCGGCCGCGGCGGTGGTGGCCGCCGCGGACCGTCCGGTGACCGGTGAGGTCGTCAACATCGGGCGCGGCCGGGCGGTCGGGGTGCGCCGGCTGGTCGAGATGCTCATCGCCGTCAGCGGTCTGCCCGTGGTCGTCGAGGAGACGGACCGGCGCGGGGCGGCCCGCAGCCGCCACTCCGGCACCGACTGGCTCCAGGTGGACATCGTGGCGGCCGGGCAGCGGCTCGGCTGGCGCCCGCGGGTGAGCCTGCCCGAATCGCTGCGTGCCCTCTGGGAGGAGCGCACCGCCTCCGTGCCCGCACCCGCCTCCGCACCCGCCCCCGCGTCGGCCCCCAAACCCGCACAGGTCCCGCGGCCCGCCCCCGCGTCCGCGCACTCGCCGGGGCCGGTGCAGGGGCCCGCACCCGAGCCGGCACCGGGGCACCGGACCCCGCCCGCGCCCGCCGAACCGCACAGCACCCGCCCCCCGCGGTCACCGCGATGACCCCGCGGGGGGCCGCGGCCCGTGGCACCGCCACGGCCGACCCGGACCGCCGCACCCTCGCACCCGCCGCACCGCCCGCTCCCAGCCAGCCCTGGTCACAACGCCGTCACAACGCCGAACAGGACGAGATCATGCGAACAGTCGAAATCGTGAGTGGAGCCGACAAGGACACCATTCTCGACAGCGTCCGCACCTACCACCAGCAGTTCGAGCAGAAGCCCTTCATCCCCGGCAGCACGCCGATCCTCGTCTCCGGGGCGGTGCTGAACGAGGACGACCGGGTGGCGCTCGTCGAGGCCGCCCTCGACCTGCGGATCGCGGCGGGCACCTTCGCCAGGAGGTTCGAGTCCGCGTTCGGGAAGGCCGTCGGCGTCCGCAAGGTGCACCTGACGAACTCCGGCTCGTCGGCGAACCTGCTCGCGCTGACCGCGCTGACCTCGCCGCTCCTGGAGGACCGGCGGCTGCGGCCCGGCGACGAGGTCATCACGGTCGCCGCCGGCTTCCCCACCACCGTCAACCCGATCCTGCAGAACGGCCTGGTGCCGGTCTTCGTCGACATCGACCTGACCACCCACAACACCACCCTCGACCGGATCGAGGCGGCCATCGGCCCGAAGACCAGGGCCGTCATGATCGCGCACGCCCTCGGCAACCCCTATCCGATCGCCGAGGTCAGACAGCTCTGCGACGAGCACGAGCTGTTCCTCGTCGAGGACAACTGCGACGCGGTCGGCACCACGTACCAGGGCAGGAACACCGGCACCTTCGGCGACCTGGCCACCGTCAGCTTCTACCCGGCGCACCACATCACGATGGGCGAGGGCGGCTGTGTGATGACGGACAACGTGGTGCTCGCGAGGATCGTCGAGTCACTGCGCGACTGGGGCCGCGACTGCTGGTGCGAGCCGGGCGAGGACGACCGGTGCCACCTGCGCTTCCAGCAGAGCATGGGCACGCTGCCCCAAGGCTACGACCACAAGTACATCTTCTCGCACGTCGGCTACAACCTGAAGGCGACGGACAGCCAGGCCGCCCTGGGCCTGAGCCAGTTGAAGCGGCTGCCCGAGTTCACCGCCACGCGCAGGCACAACTGGCGGCGGCTGCGGGACGGCCTGGCGGGCACCGAGGGCCTGATGCTGCCGGAGCCGGCGCCCGGCTCCGACCCGAGCTGGTTCGGCTTCCCGATCACCGTCGGGCAGGACGCTCCGTTCAGCCGTCGCGACCTCGTCAACTTCCTCGAACTGCGAAGGATCGGCACCCGGCTGCTGTTCGCCGGGAACCTCACCCGGCACCCCGCCTATGCGGACCGCGAGTACCGCGTGGCCGGCGACCTCAAGAACAGTGACATCGTCACCGAGCGCACCTTCTGGGTCGGCGTGTATCCCGGAATAACCGACGAGATGACCGATTACGTCGTGTCTTCCATTCGTGAATTCGTCAAGGGGGCCGCGGGCTGAGGGCCCACCGGCACGGCGGGGTCGTGCGGGTGGGCCGTGCGGGTGGGTTCCGACACGGGCCGGGGACGGCGCTAAGGTGGTCATCCGCCTGTCCGTTCCCGGCCTTCCGCACGCCGCCGACCTGCTGGGACACGCTCTGCACAGGCGCTCGCCGCCGGCCGCGCGCCCCCGCGGGCGCCCTCTGACAAATGTCATAGCCGACCTATGACTCGCCGCACTAACGCTCCGTCGCGCACGGCTGGATAGTGGAGATCAGAAACACCGCGCCTGGATCGGTGTCCCGGCCGTCACCGCCGTGCTGAGAATACCCAGGAGCCCCAGGCCGGCAAGGACGGACAAGGCAGAAAAGCAGAGGGAAGAGATGAACAACGTCACCACCAGGTTCCTCATTGGTCTGATCGCCGGTGTCCTCCTCCTCGTCCTGGGGATCGTGCGCAGCAGCTTCCCCATGGAGGCCGTCGGCGGACTCCTCATCGTCGTGTGCGGCGCCCGGATGCTGATGCTGTCCCGGAAGTCGGGCTGATGGGCGGGGATGTCGAATTCGCTCGTCGGACGAAGGAGTACGACCGCATGACACCCGAGCGCCCCCAACCGCCGGGCACCCCCGGGCAGCAGACCGGCGGCCCCGAGCGGCCCAGCCTGAAGAAGCTGCTCATCAGTTGCCTCATCAACCTGATCGTCCCCATCGGCGGCTACTTCGTGGTCCGCCCGCAGGTGTCCGGCGACACCCTCGCCCTGGGCATCGTGCTGGCGATCCCGGTCCTGCGGACCCTGTGGGTGGCCATCGCCAAGCGCCGTATGGACCCCGTCGGCGTACTGGCCGTGGTCGGCTTCGGCGCGGCGGTGCTGCTCTCGCTCTTCATGGGAGGCGACTCCCTGCCCATCAAGTTCAACGAAGCCATGATCACCGGTGTACTCGGCCTGGCCTGCCTCGTCTCGGTGGCCTTCAAGAAGCCGCTGCACCTGATGCTGGTCAACGCCGGAGGCAAGCAGCAACAGCAGCAGATCCCGCCGGAGGCGGTGCGCACCTCGCTGATCATCACCACCCTGATCGGCATCACCTGCCTGGCGCACGCCGCGGTGCACGTGGTCTTCGCCCTCACCATGTCCACCGGAGACTTCCTGATCTGGTCGCGCACCGTCGGCTGGGCCGTCATCCTGCTGGGCGGCGGCGTGGTCTACTGGTACGTGCACGGCAAGCAGAAGTCCCCCGCGGCCTCCGAGCCCCGGGAAGCCGGTGGGGCAGGAGCCGCGACACACGGCGGCTGACCGCCCCGCCCGCCCGGCCCGCGCCCCCCGCGACCGTGCGCACCCGCCCCCGGTCCCGGAAGCGGTGGCCGGGACCCGCGCCGCCCCCCACGACCGTCTGGACTCGCCGACATGATTCGCGTACTGCTCGCCGAGGACCAGGCCATGCTGCGCGGCGCCCTCGCCACACTGCTCGGCCTTCAGGAGGACATCGAGATCGTGGGGGAGGCCGCCAACGGCGAAGAGGCCCTGGCCGTCGCGGTGAAGAACCGTCCGGACGTCGCCCTGCTCGACATCGAGATGCCCGGCAAGGACGGCATCGCCACCGCCGCAGAGCTGGCCGAGGTGCTCCCCGAGTGCCGGGTTGTCATCCTGACCACCTTCGGCCGGCCGCAGTACCTGCGCCGCGCGATGGAGGCAGGGGCCTCGGCCTTCCTGGTCAAGGACTCCCCGGCGCAGGAACTGGCGGCCGCCATCCGCAAGGTCCTGGCCGGCGAGCGGGTCGTCGACCCGGCTCTGGCCGCCGCCGCCCTGAGCGCGGGCCCCAGCCCGCTCTCGCCCCGCGAGCACGACGCCCTGATCGCCGCCTCGCACTGCTCCACCGTCGCCGACATCGCCGCCCGGCTGCACCTGACCGAAGGCACCGTGCGGAACTACCTCTCCGCCGCCATCCGCAAGACGGGGGCCCGCAACCGCATCGAAGCAGTCCAGATCGCGGAACGGCGCGGCTGGCTGTAACTCCCGTCAGGGGGCCGGTCCTTGAGCCGGCGCCCGCCCACCGCGGTCGGCCCCGCCACCGCCCCGGACCGCCCCCTACCTTCTCCTCCCCCGGTAGGGGGCGCACTCCCATCCCCCTGCATGCGGGGGCGGCGCCCCAACGCCGCCCCCGCCTTCGGTTTTCCCCACCCCCGTACCCTGCCGAGCCGGCCCGCGCGGACCACCCCTACCGGCAGCGTGAGCGGTCCCGGAGCGGCCCCCAGCAGCGGCACCGAGCCGCGGACGCACGCGAAGCCCCTGCTCCATAGGGGTTGAGGGGCCGGGAGTTAGGGGGCCTCCAGGGGTTTCCCCACACCATCGCGGCTTTTTACGATCCGCATGCCGCCCGGTTCACGACGGCGTTCGCCGCCGGCCGACGGCACTCGGGGGGTTGCCGCATGACGCGGAGGGGATTGCGGTTCCAGAACGAAGGGACGGCGATGATGTCGGCACGGAACAGGGAGGAAGACCGGTGGATACGCTGTTTTCATATCCGCCAGGAGAGCGATGTAAGGCTCTTCTGCTTTCCGCACGCGGGGGGATCGGCGAGCTACTACTTCCCGTACTCGAAGGAGCTGGCACCGGGGGTTGAACTGTCCGCGGTGCAGTACCCGGGCAGGCAGGACCGGCGGCTCGAACCGCTCGTCGACGACATCGCCGAGCTTGCCGACCGGGTCCACGAGGCGCTGCGGGGGACGCTCGCCGACGGGGACGGGCGCCCGTTCGCGTTCCTCGGGCACAGCATGGGGGCGGTCGTGGCGTTCGAGGTGGCGCAGCGGCTGAAGCAGCGGGACGGCACCGTGCCGGCGCACCTGTTCGCGTCGGGGCGCCGTGCGCCCTCGCGCCGCCGGGATCTCGCCGACGCCGTCCACAAGCGCGACGACGCCGGTGTCGTCAGGGAACTGCGCACGGTCGGCGCCACCGATCCGCGCTTCCTCGGCGATCCCGAACTGCTCGCGGCCATCCTGCCGGTGACGCGCAACGACTACCGCGCGATCGAGACCTACGCCTGGACGGCGGGTCCCGCGCTGGACTGCCCGATCACCGCACTCGTCGGCGACCGCGACCCGCAGACCACGACCGACGAGGCATCGGCCTGGGCCGAGCACACCACGGGGGAATTCGACCTGCGGGTCTTCCCGGGAGGCCACTTCTTCCTCGACGCGCACCGCGCCGAGGTGGCCGAGCTGATTTCAGGGGCCCTGACGGGGGAGCCCCGTACCTCTTCACTCAAGGGAAGCGCAGCGTGAGATACGAGATTCTGGGGCCCCTGCGGGTACGGGACGGCGACGAGTGCACCTCGATCTCCGCGCGGAAGATCGAGACGGTCCTCGCCGTGCTGCTGATCCGTTCCGACCAGGTGGTGGCGCCCGACCAGCTCATGACCGAGATATGGGCGGACTGCCCGCCGCGCCGGGCGAGCGCGGGACTGCACGTGTACATCTCACAGGTGCGCAAGTTCCTGGCCCGGCCCGGCCAGGACCGGAACCCGGTCGTCACCCAGCCGCCCGGCTACCTGCTGCGCAAGGGGCGCGACGAGATCGACTTCCACGAGTTCCTGCAGCTCATGAACCAGGGCCGCACCCATATGAAGGAGCGCCACTACGAGGCCGCCTCCCGCTGCCTGGAGCGGGCGCTCGGCCTCTGGTACGGCCCGGTCCTGGGCGACCTGCGGAACGGCCCGATCATCGACGGCTTCGTCACCTGGATGATGGAGTCGCGCATGGAGTGCCAGGAGATGCTGGGCGACGCCCACCTCCAGCTCGGTCGGCACCGTGAACTCGTCGGCCGCCTCTACCCGCTGACGGCGGAGAACCCGCTGCGCGAGTCGTTCTACCGGCAACTGATGCTGGCCCTGTACCGCTCGGAGCGGCAGGCCGACGCGCTGAAGGTGTACCAGTGCGCGCGCAGCATCCTCAACGACGAGCTGGGCCTCGAACCCTGCCGTGCACTGCGCGACCTGCACCAGGCCATCCTCGTCGACGACGACCAACTGGAGTTGCGCGCGTCCTAGTAGTGCTAGGTCAGGTCTTGTTGTCGGTGGCGTGTCCGGTTGAGGGGAGTGTCGTTAGCCGGGTGTGCCACCTGAGGAGTTGGACGAGGTCCGGTGCCGCCTGGAGGACTTCGCGGCGGACGTGTTCGAGTCGTTCGGGTGGGCGGATCAGTGTCGGTGGGGTGGGGGGTATCCGCGCCGTCTGCTGATGGACGGGCAGCGCTGGGCCGTGTCCAGTGAGTCGGCAGGATCCCCTTGCCTGCCTTCCAGGCCGGCGCTGTGAACAACGGGCTCGCTCACGAGGAAAGCGCCTTCATCAACTTTCGACGCCACGTCCCGGATCCGGGAGAGCACGGATTTCGGTGGGCTGACGTCGAACAGCCCCGCTTCTCTGCGGAGTCGGTGGCCCGATGGAGGGCTGGTTGCCGCACCGATCGGGCACGAGCGGTTCCGGGACTCGGTCCGATCGCGTTCGCGGGTGACCGCAGGCCGGACGAGGGACTCACTGGCGTATGTTCCTGCCCAAGAGCTGGGACCCCTCCGCGTCGCAGGCTGATTCCGTCAAGGTGGCCCGCCGGGAACGGTGCGGCATCCCGCCGGGCGTGGGCCATGTCGGAAAGTGGCAACCGGCCCTGAACATGATCCAGAAGAGTCGGTCCCGGGGTGTCGATGTCCCCCTGGCCGTCGCCGGGGGAGGCTACGGAGACACCCCAGCCTTCCGGCCGGGATTGCGAAAAGTTTCGAACGGGATGTAGAAATTCTTTCGACGAGAGTATTGACGATCCCTCTTCGGCACCTCAATCATCTCTGTCTGAGAAGCCGACCATAGTTCGAGGATTCGAACGACATCGGCCCGGGGCAATCGGTACTGCACGGCAGATCCACGCACCACAGCACCTGCGCCACTCCGTTTCGTTCCGGTGAGGTTCGCACCAGCGCATCCTGGCTCTTCGCACAAGGGGAGAGGTACGCGATGCCGCGTGGCGGTCCCCCGGCTGAGCCGCGATGGAGTACCCCCATGTCTGTGTCGAAACACGGCCGCCGCCGTACGCCGCCCGACGGCCGACCGGGTGCGGCTCGTGCCGGTTGAGACCGTCCCGGTCCCATGGCCGCGGTGTCCGCTGATTCCGTGCTGCCCGGGCTTCGGCCCACCCCGTCCGTCTGCCGAGTGGGAGCGGACGATGCAATCCCTTGCGCTTCGGTCCTTTCGTGATTCCTACCTTGGAGGCAAGTCATGGGCTCGTATGCCCTTCTCAGACCCACGACCCGGCGGAAGGCCCGCGGCCTGCTGCTGACGTCGTTCGTCGCCCTCGGTGCGGTCGCCGCACTGGTCACGCCGCCGAGAGCACAGGCCGCCGAGAGCACGCTCGGCGCCGCAGCGGCGCAGAGCGGCCGTTACTTCGGCACCGCCATCGCCTCGGGCAGGCTGAGCGACTCGGCGTACACGTCAATCGCGGCCCGCGAGTTCAACATGGTGACGGCCGAGAACGAGATGAAGATCGACGCCACCGAGCCCAACCGGGGTCAGTTCAACTTCTCCGCCGGTGACCGCGTCTACAACTGGGCGGTGCAGAACGGAAAGCAGGTGCGCGGCCACACACTGGCCTGGCACTCCCAGCAGCCCGGCTGGATGCAGAGCCTCAGCGGCAGCACGCTGCGCCAGGCGATGATCGACCACATCAACGGCGTCATGTCCCACTACAAGGGCAAGATCGCCCAGTGGGACGTCGTGAACGAGGCCTTCGCCGACGGCAGTTCGGGAGGCCGGCGCGACTCCAACCTGCAGCGCACCGGCAATGACTGGATCGAGGTCGCCTTCCGCACCGCGCGCTCCGCCGACCCGAACGCCAAGCTCTGCTACAACGACTACAACATCGAGAACTGGACCTGGGCCAAGACCCAGGGCGTGTACGCCATGGTCAAGGACTTCAAGCAGCGCGGCGTACCCATCGACTGCGTCGGCTTCCAGTCGCACTTCAACAGCGGCAGCCCCTACAACAGCAACTTCCGCACCACCCTGCAGAGCTTCGCCGACCTCGGCGTCGACGTGGCCATCACCGAACTCGACATCCAGGGTGCCTCGCCCACCACCTACGCCAACGTGACCAACGACTGCCTGGCCGTCTCGCGCTGCCTGGGCATCACCGTCTGGGGTGTGCGCGACAGCGACTCCTGGCGGTCACAGGACACGCCGCTGCTGTTCAACAACGACGGCAGCAAGAAGCCTGCCTACACCGCCGTCCTCGACGCGCTCAACGGCGGCTCCACCACCACGCCCCCCGGGGATTCCGGAGGGATCAGGGGCGCCGGTTCAGGCCGCTGCCTGGACGTGCCGAACTCCAGTACCACCGACGGCACCCAGGTCCAACTGTGGGACTGCAACGGCGGCACCAACCAGCAGTGGGAGCAGACCTCCGACGGCGAACTCAGGGTCTACGGCAACAAGTGCCTGGACGCCGCCGGAACGGGCAACGGCACCAAAGTCCAGATCTACGGCTGCTGGGGCGGCGACAACCAGAAATGGCGCCTCAACTCCGACGGATCCATCGTCGGCGTCCAGTCCGGCCTCTGCCTCGACGCCGTCGGAAACGGCACCGCCAATGGCACCCTGATCCAGCTCTACTCCTGCTCGAACGGCAGCAACCAACGCTGGACCCTCACCTGATCGGACCTGCCGCAAACGAAGGGGGGCATCGATGAGGGCTCACGGTGAGGCTCCTCCCGCCCCTCCTCGAAGACAACGTTGATCGTCCAGGGTCGCCGCCGTGGTGGCGGCCCTGGCGGTCGGCATGCTCGCCGCGGTGCATCCGGCACCCGCCGAGGCGGCGACGTCGGACACCAATGCCTGGTTCCTCCTGGTCAATCGCAACAGCGGCAAGGCTCTCGGCGTGCCGGCCGGAAGTCCCCGTACCGGGTGTACGTGGGCTTTCGGCCGGTGCGGCGAGTGGAGCCCACGGTCCGAGGAGTGCGGGGGAGCGTGCCGGGTGTCGCGGCGGGGCGAACGCTGCCTGCCGCACTGCCCACGCGCCGCGTCCCGTCCGGCCCCCGACCGCTCCGGCCGGGGCCCGGGCCGTATCGGCCCCGGCCCGGGCCCAGCTCCCCGGCCGGAGCGGTGAGCCCGTCGTCCTGCCGGCCCTCAGGCGGACGGGCGGCCTCTGCGGCGTTGCAGCCTGAGCAGCAGGTTGATCACCGCGCTCTGGAGGTTGCGCAGGTCGCGGTCCCTCATCAGCGAGGCCACCGTCCACAACTGGGTTTCCCGGGTGTGGTCGGGCGAGCCGTGCACGTCGTCGTACTCGACCAGGTCGAGACGGCGGACGTGCTCCTTGAGCAGGCTGATGTCCGCGGCGGGGATGATCTCGTCGCGCCCGCTGGCCACGTAGTGCACCGGGATGTCCAGTGCGGCCAGTTGCTCACCCGTCAGCGCCCGGTCCGCGAGCGCGCCGCCGGTCAGCTCGGCGGCCGGGATTGCGGTGAGGTGCGCGAGCGTGTCGACGGTGATCCGAGGCAGACCCGCGGCCCAGCCGGTGTCGGTGAAGAACGGGCCGACGGGCGCGCCGACCGTGATGACGTCCCGGATGCGCGGGTCGTCCAGCGCGCAGCGCAGCGCCATGTGGCCGCTGAAGCTCAGCGCGATGGTGTGGGTGCGCGTGACGTCCGCACGGTCCGCGAGCGCGTCCAGCAGGTCGGCGAGCATCCGGTGGCTGTCGGCCCCGTAGCGCAGGGTGTTCTCGCCGACCCCGGGCATCTCGGTGACGACGCCGGCCATACCGAGCCGCCGTACGTTGGTGAGGATCGGCGCCCACTGCTCCTTGACGGTGACGATGCCGCCCATCACGATCAGCAGCGGCTTCCGGTCGGTGCCGGACAGACCGCTGGTCCAGCACCGCACCCGGCCGCCCCCCAGCTCCAGCTCCAGCGGCTCGATGCCGCGGCCGGAGCGCCAGCGGTCGAGGGCGGCGACACCGCGGGCGCCGGCCTCCGCACGGGCCCGCCCGTCCGGGTACGGGAAGCGGGCCAGGGCGTAGCGGCGGGCCGCCTCCAGGTGCCGGCCGCGCCGCTCCTGCTCCTCGGCGGCCCGGCACCACTCGGCCACCCAGGACCCGGGCGCGTCGGACTCGTCGGTGCGGACGCGGTCCAGCACGTCCTGGTACCCGGTGATGCGCTGGCCCCGGGCGTGCACCCGGACGTACTCCTTCAGCTCGGCGAGGTCGTTCACCGGGCGGCCCCCTCCGGCTCGGCGGCCGCCTGCGACGCCGAGCCGGCGGACCCGGCCCCCGCGGCCCCCGTGACCGCTGTGGCTCCCGCCGGCTCCACGGCCGCCCGGAACCCCTCCAGGCCGTCCCTGATCCCGGCGAGTACGTCCGCGGCCTCCGCGCCGTCGATGACCCGGTGGTCGAAGGTGAGGTTGAGCCGCATCACCGGTGCCACCACCACCTCGCCGTCCCGCGCCACGGGCCGGTCCGCGGTCCTGCCGAGGCCCAGGGTGACGGTGGCGCCGCCGACCGAGTGGAAGCCGTCGACCGGGCGGTGGCCCAGCGAGGTCACCGCGAAGGTGCCCATGGTGTCGGCGCGCCGGGTGAGCGAGCGGGACGCCTGGCGGTACGCCAGCGAGCCCAGCAGCCACGGGAGCTTCTGCAGCAGCCGGGCCCCGGCGAACTCCGGCATGACGGCGGGGTCGCCGGTGCGCAGGCCGTCGATGCGGGCCTGGATGTCGTCCAGCGATGCCTGTTCCAGCTCCCTGAGCACGGTGGAGAGCACGATGCGCTCGCCGTTGACCGTCCTGTCCAGGGTGATCTTGCCGTTGGCGTGCGGATAGGCCGCCACCCTGGCCCTGACGCGGCCGCGGATCGCGGAGTTCGCCCGCGGATGCGCAGCCAGCACACGGGCCGCGGTGTGCAGGACGTACGTCAGCGTGGAGTAGCGCGGGCCGTCGTCGCGGGCGGCCGCCCTGTGCTCCCGCACCCGTGTCATGTCGACGTCCGTGTCCAGGAAGACCGGTGCGAAGGAGCGGATGCCGTCCAGGAAGTGCAGGGTGTGGCGGCGCTCGCGGGCGATCGGCCGCTGGGCGGGGGCGGCGCTCACTCGGCCACCGCCAGGGCGTGGATGTCCTTCAGGCTGCCGGCCTCCAGGACGTCCGCGAGCGGCAGGCTGCGCCCGGTGCGGCGCTCCAGGAGCGTCAGCAGGGACAGCAGGTGCACCGAGTCCCAGCCCGGCACCTGGTCGAGGCTGAGGCCGGTGTCCTCGGCCGTGACCGGCAGTCCCATGTCCTCGCGCAGCAGCGCGACGAAGTCGTCAGTGGTGATCACGAGGTGCTCTCCCCGAAGCTCGCGGTCAGGTGGATGTGGTCCGGCGGTGCGGCGATGCCGGCCAGGTCGTGCCGGAAGACGGCCGTACCGTCCTCGGCGCGGGCGTCCGGGGCCTGGGCGAAGCCGCCGCGCGGGTAGAAGTCCTTGACCTTGTGGTTCTTCGGCGTGGGCCGGTAGCTGCCGAGGACCTCGGTGGCGCCCGTGTCCCGGGCGTGCCGCAGCACGGCCGCCAGGCACGCCTGCTCGATGCCGCGTGAGAAGACCCGGCAGCTCAGCAGGAAGTTGTCGATGTGCAGCGCCTTCCCCGCGCGGTGCCCCAGCACCGCGCCGACCAGGCCGTTGTCGCCGAAGCGGTCCGAGGAGCGGATGGCCAGGGCGAGCCCGCCGCGGTCTGCCGCGAGGGCGCGCACGTCCGCCGGTGTCAGGCGCCGGGTGGTGAGGTTGAACTGGTTGGTGCGCTGGGTGAGCTGGGCGACGCGGGCCACGTCGGCCTCGGCCACCGCCGCGAGCGCCACCCGTACGTCGAGTTGGCGCAGGTAGTCGTCGAGCGAGTCGAAGCTGTCCAGGAAGTCCTTGCGGACCAGCTCGTCGCGGTACTTCGCCACCCGGCTGCGGTCCTCGGCCGTCAGCTCCCGGGTGTCGAACCAGCCGTCGGCGAGGAGCGCGTCGATGTGCCGTGCGGGCTCCTGGCCGACCTGCACCACCGCCACGTCCGGCAGCGCGTGCCTGACGAGGCCGCACTCGTAGGGGCTGTCGTCGACGAAGACGAAGCTGTCGATGCCCAGGTTGAGCGCTTCGGCCAGCTCGGCGAGGTTGTCGTGCTTGGGACGCCAGTTGGCGGTGATCCGCACGAGGTCGTCCTCGCGCAGGGTCATGCCCGGGTGGTCGCGGAAGACCTCGCCGACCGGTTCGATGTCGTTCTTGCTCACCGCGGCGAGCAGCACGCCCTGTGAGCCGAGCTGCTTGACCACCTGCTGGAAGGCGGTGAAGGCGGCGCCGCGGTAGCCGTCGGCGACCTCGATGCCCTCCGCCCCGTCGTCGCCGAGCACGCCGCCCCACAGCGTCCCGTCCAGGTCGACGGCGAGGGTCTTCCTGGTGCGCCCGGTGAGGTGCCTGGCCAGGTGGCCGACCTCACGGGCGTAGCGGGCCAGCAGGCCGGGCGCCAGGTGCGCCTTGGCGTACAGGCTCAGCCGCGTGTCGACGGCCTCGATGCCCTCGGCGAGGAGCGGGTCGAGGTCGATCGTGACGAGGCCGGGGTGCGCGTCGGCGAGCCGCAGCAGACGGGCGTTGAACTCCCGCCAGAGGGCCCCGAGCCGGGCCCGGGAGCGGTGGTCGACGAGCTGGGCGGTGAAGCGGTGCGGCAGCGGCAGGGTGTTGAGTACCAGCGTGCCGCGGCTGGCGGCCTCGAAGCGGGCGACGAGGCCCGCCACGATCGCGTACTTCTCGGCGGCGACCCGTTCGACGTCCTCCGGCCGCCAGGGCACCGGCACCTCGTCGAAGACCGCCATCGGGTCCAGCACGCACAGGACGAGGTCGGGCTCCGCCCCGTACAGATCGCTCCGCGCGTCCGAGAGGTCGAAGACGTAGGAGTCGAAGTCGGACACGGCGATGCGGGCCAGCAGTCCGTGCCGGGCGAGTTCGGCGGTGAGCGGCGCGGTGAGCTGCGAGAGCGTGCCGTGCCCGGTGACCGCCACGGTGACCTGCGGCACGGCCGGGTGGGCCGCGCGGACCTCGTCGGGGTCCAGCCTGCTCAGCAGTTGGCCGGCGGTGAGCAGCTCGGGCCCGCCGAGCGGGGCGAGCAGGGCGCGCACCTTCGGGTACTGCGCGAGGAGCTGTCCGGCGCGGTGCAGGTCGGCCACGGAGCGGGGCTCCGCGGGGGCGGTGGCCGCCGGGGCGGTGGCCGCCGGGGCGGTGGCCACCGGGACGGTCGCTGCGGTGCCGTCCGCGGTGTCGGGGGTCGTCGGCATCTCGATCAGACCTTCTCCAGTCCGAGGCCCGCCTTGATCCACTTGCTCGACTCGACGGAGATCCCCACCGCGCGGTCACCCGCGATCATGCGGGGCAGGGCGCGTTCGAGCTGGAAGAAGGGCAGGGCGTTGCCGGTGTTGCCGGTCTCGGTGACACAGGAGACCTCGTGCGCGTTCGGGACGTCGAGGCGGGCGGTGATCCTGGCGGTCATCACGCCGGAGAGCTGCGGCGGAAGCAGGTAGTCGATCTCGTCCTCCTTCCAGTCCAGGTGGTCGAGCAGCTCCGCGAGGACGTCGGCGGCGAGGCCCGGCACGGACTCCTCGATCGCCTTGTAGTCCTCGACCACCGGCGGCCGCTGCGAGTGGCGGTCGGCCCTGCCGAACCACTCGACGATCTGCCCGGGCGGCCGGCCGAGGCCGACGAGGGTGCAGAACACGTGCCGCAGCACCACCGGGTCGGGTCCCGGCTCCGTGCTCAGCACCGCGGCCCCCGCGCCGTCCCCGAACAGCACACCGTTGATCTGCTCGGCGGGCGGCAGGGCGGCGACGTCGGCGGTGACGTCGAAGTGCTTGGCGCAGGACTCGGTGCCGAGCACCAGTGCGGTGCGGTGCCGGCCGGTGCTCAGCATCTGGTGGGCGACGTCGAGGGCCTGGAACGCGCCGGTGCAGCCGGACTGCAACTGGTAGGCCGGGATGCCGTCGATGCCGAGCCGGTCGGCGATCACGTTCACGGTCGCGGGCATCAGCATCTCGGGAGAGGAGGTGCCCATCACCATGAGGTCCACGTCACCAGGGCCGATCCCGGCGGCCTCAAGGGCGCGGCGGCCGGCCTGCTCGCCGAGGTCGGCCGGGGTGTGCCGGATCTCGCCGGTGTCCAGATCGATCGCGAAGTGCCGCCTGCGGGTGCCCACGAAGGCGTCGATCCACTGCTCCCAGGCGCTGGGCATGCGGAACCGCCTGGCGAGTGCGGCGTTGTCGACGGCGGGGCCCGGCAGGGCGGTCCCGACCGAGCGGACATGGATGTCGGGAGAGTGCATCCTGCGCCTTTCTTTCCTCGCGGCCACTCCCGGTCATCCTGGGTCAACCGGCTAAAGCCGTTCTAGTCCGAAAGCGGGCGCACAGCCCCTCCGAACCGCTTTTCCGCCGCTGCGAACAGAAAGCCGGAAGTCCCGGCTTAGCTGCGCTTTAGCCGCACGGTGGACGGTGAACACAAGGCATGCAGGAATCCGGAGCAGCACACGGGAATTCCGGGACCGCGATCACGTCTGGAGCTGAAATGACGACGGCCGACAACGGCGCGCAGGCCAAGAACACCGCGGGCATCGACGAGCGGGCGGTCAACTCCGGTGCCGCGTTCCAGCAGGCGGAGCCCGATCCCGGCCCGGTGGACATCAGGGCCCTCGCGGTCGCGGCGGCCACCAGGGCCGGTCGCTACGTGGCGGGCCGCGACACCGTCGACGACGCGGTCGCCGCGTGCGTCGCCCGGGACGGCCTCACCGAGAAGATCCTCAAGCTCCGGATCAACGACGGCGGCCAGGAGGGCCTCGGCACCACCGTCGACTACGAGGACGCCATCCTCGACGCCGGGGGCACCGAGATCGGCAAGTCCACCAGCAGCGCGGTGGTGCTCTCCATGACCCCGCACATGTGGCAGATCCACCGGAGCACCGTCGAGCTGGCCGACGGCAGCTACGAGAGCAGCGGCCTGCTCGACGTGCACGCGATGATGCGCGGCATGACCCAGATCCTCCAGGTCACCGGCGTCAGCGGGCGCTACGAGGGCAAGTCGGGATACGCCACCATCACCATCGGCGACCCGACCCAGAAGCCGCCGAGCTACGCCATCTCCTTCGCGGTCTGCTGAACGCGCGCGACACGGGTACACGTACGCGTACGGGTGCGGGGGTGCCCGTGCGCGTACCGGCCGCCGCCGGCTCGCCGGGTGGTCGCGGCCGGTTCCCGCCGCAGCGGCGGGAACGAAACGGAAGGGCCACGCGGCGCCGCGTGGCCCTTTCCGGTGTTCCGGTGAGCCGTCAGGAGGCGGTGGGCGCCCCGAACCAGGTGCGCAGGGCCGTCGCCGGTGAGGCGTCCGCTGCCGCGTCCGCCACCGCCCAGGCCACCCGGCCGTCCGGACGCAGCAGCAGGGCGGCCGCCCCGATCTCGTCGGTCGGCTCGGCGACGGCCACCGCCACCCGGTCGCTCCAGCCGGCCGCCGCCTCGGCCCGGCGGCGCACGCCGGGCCCCGAGGGCGCCGGGGGAGCGCCCGCCCCGGACAGGTCGAGGAGCACCCCGCGGCCGCTGTGCAGCAGCCGGTACACCGATGTCGCCCCGTCCCCGGTGACCAGCGGCGCATCGGGCAGCCGGGTGCCCAGCAGCGGGTGCGGCTCGGCCCCGGCGGCCCCGTCGGGGCAGGCGAACGGGTAGCGGACGTCGAGGCCGCCGGCCATCTCCACCAGGTACGCGTTGACCTCGTCCAGTCGCACCAGTTCGGTGAACACGTCCCGCAGCGGCCCGACCCGGTCCATCGGGTGCATCAGCGCCATCTGGGCGCGGGTGGTGCGGCAGGCGCGGGCGCCGACCGGGTGCCGCTCGGCGTGGTAGGTGTCGAGCAGCCCCTCCGGGGCGCGGCCCCGGACCTCCGCGGCCAGCTTCCAGCCCAGGTTCACCGCGTCCTCCAGACCGGTGCTCAGGGCCTGGCCGCCGAGCGGGAAGTGCACGTGCGCGGCGTCACCGGCCACCAGCACCCGTCCCGCGCGGTACCGCTCGGCCTGCCGGGTGGGCGCGTACCAGTGCGCCAGCCACCGCGCGGTGCCGGTGTCCAGGCCGATGCCCGTGATCCGCTCCAGCGCCGCGTAGAGGTCGTCGCGGGTGAGCGGGGTGTCGGGCGCGACCTCGCGGTCGAACTCGCCGGTCGTCACCCTCAGCAGGTCGGGGCCCGCGGGCGCCACGGTGAAGAAGCCGGCGTCGTGCTGGTGGAAGCCGAGCAGCTCGAAGAGCTTGTCACCGCCTTCGACCGCGATGTCGCCGGTGATCCCGTGGAAGGCGCTGTCGACGCCGGGGAAGCCGATGCCCGCCAGACGGCGCACCGCGCTGTCACCGCCGTCGCAGCCCACCAGGTACGACCCGCCGACGCGCTCCTCGGTGCCGTCCGCCGCCCGGACGACGGCCGTGACGCCCCGCGCGTCCTGGTCGAGGCTGACGAGTTCGGCGTCCCGCCGGATCGTCACGCCCAGCGCCTCGGCCCGCTGCGCCAGGCGCAGCTCGACCTTGGAGTGCGGCACGGCGAAGGTGTACGGGTGGCGGGTGCCGAGGCGCTCCGGGTCCAGGAAGATGTGGGCGAAGTGCGCCCGCGGGAACTCGAAGCCGTCGCCCGCGAGCGACTCCATCAGACCGCGCTGGGCGAGGAGTTCCACCACCGCCGAGTTCACGGCCATGCCCCGCGACCGCTCGTTCGGCGCCGCCAGCCGCTCCAGGACGAGGACCGGCACGCCCGCCAGGCCCAGTTCGCAGGCCAGCATCATGCCGACGGGTCCGCCACCGGCGATGAGTACGGGTTCGGTCATGAGGAGACTCCTTGTCGGTACGGGGTGTCGGAGGCCGCGGTGTCGGAGGTCGCGGCGTCGCGGGCCGCGCCGCCGGTGGCACCGTCGGCGCCGGCCAGCTCGGCGTGCAGCAGGCGCGCGAGCGCGGCGGGGGTCGGGTGGTCGAAGGGCGCGGTGGGTTTGACGTCCACCCCGGCGGTGCGCATCCGGGTGGTCAGCTCCAGCGCGGTGAACGAGGAGAACCCCATGCCCAGGAAGTCGTCGTCGGGGCCGATGGACTCGGGGCCCGGACGGCCGAGCACGGCCGCGGCCTGCGCCCTGATCAGGTCGAGCAGCGCCTGGAGGAGTTCGCCGGGCGGCAGTTCGAGAAGCCGCGGCGCGGTCGGCGCGGGGGCGGCTTCGACGGCGTCCAGCACCCGGCGGGCCGCCGGGACGCCGCGCAGCAGTGCCGGTGCCGGGTCGGTGCCGAGCTGCGGCACCAGGCGCTCCCAGTCGATGTCGGCGACGACCAGCGACCGGCCGGCCAGCGCGGGCGCCCGCCCGATGAGCGCGGTCACGGCAGCCGCCGGTGCCGGGCGGACCGCGGACGGGAACGGGGTCGCGGTGTGCCGCTCGGTGAAAGGTGCCACCCGCAGTGACAGCGCCGGTGCCCCGGCGGCGGCCCGGTGCGCCATGACGGCGTCGAGCGCCGCGTGCCCGGGTGCCGGGTTGCCGAGACCGGGGAGCCCGAGGGCACCGGACAGCAGGGAGACGGTGACGAACAGCGGCACGCCGCCGGCGCCGGACGGTGCACGGGTCAGGGCGTCCAGATGGGCGCCCGCGGCCTGTTCGGTCAGGCCCCGCCCGATCCCGCCGGCGGTCACGGGACGTGCGGGGCCGGCGTCCGCGGTGACGTGGAGGACCGCGGTCAGCGGCCGGTCGGCGGGCACCACGGCCAGCAGGTCCGCCACCGCGCGGCGGTCTGTCAGGTCGCAGGTGACGGCGCGCACCCGGTCGCCGAGGTCCGTGCGGAGCCGGGCGACCTCCGGGTGCCCGGCGTCCTCGGCGGCTAGGGGCAGCAGGACGTGCGCCCCGTCGTGTCCGGCGACCCAGCGCGCGGTGCCGGCGCCCAGTTCGGTGGCCGCACCGGTGACCAGCACCGTGCCGTGCGGCCGCCAGTCGTCGGCCGCGCCGGGGTCCCGCGGCAGCGCGGCGGGCACCAGGCGGCGCGCGAAGAGGCCGGCGGGGCGCAGGGCGACCTGGCGCTCCGTGCCGTCCGCCGCCAGCAGGGCGGCCAGCCACCGCGCGGTGCCGTCCGCGGGCCGGTGCGGAAGGTCGAGCAGGCCGAGGCGGAGCCCCGGGAGGTCGGCGGCGAGCGCCTGGCCCAGGCCCCACAGGGCCGCCTGGGGGATGTCGTCGGGAGCGTCCTGGGGCAGGACCGCGCGGGCGCCGCTGGTGGCGATCCACAGCGGCGCCGTCACACCCGCCTCGCCCAGGGCCTTGACGAGGGCGAGGGTGGCGGTGAGACGGGGAGCGGGATCCTGGCGAATGCCGCCGGTGCCCTCGGGCGCTGCCGCGGCGGTGCCGTGACCGGCGGCCGGGCGAGCGCCGGACAGGGCCAGCAGGGACAGCACGCCGTCGACGGGCGGCTCCGCGGCGAGCCGCTCCCGCAGCCGCCGCCCCAACTCGGTACCGCCGTCCGCACCGGCACCCGCACCGCCGTCCGCACCGGCACCCGCACCGTCCCGGCCCGCCACCGGTACCTCGAACGGCACGATGCGCAGGCCCTGGGCGGCCAGCGCGCCCAGCAGTTCGCCGACCTGTCCGCCGGTCGGTGCCCCGGCCGCGTCATCGGCCGTTCGCCCGGTCGGTCCGCCGGTCGTGTCGCCGGTCGTGTCGTCGCCCGGTCCGGCCTCCGGCGCCGGGACCGGTACCAGCCAGGTGCCCTCGGGGCGTCCGGTCGGGGCGGCCAGCGGCTCCCAGACGGTGCGGTAGTGCCGCCGGCCACTGCGCCGGTGGGCGGCGAGGGCCGGGAGGAGCGTCTTCAGTGCCGCGCGGCCCTCGCCGCCGACCTCCAGAGCGGCGGCGAGGCCCTCCAGGTCCTCCTGCTCCACGGCGCTCCAGAACTCCGCCCCGTCCGCCCGGGCCCCGTCCGCCCTGGCCCCGGCCGCGGCCGTCCCGGCGGGCGGTGCGTCGATCCAGTAGCGGCGGTGCCGGAAGGCGTAGGTGGGCAGCTCGACGGTGCGGGCACCGCGCTCGGCGAAGAACGCGGCCCAGTCGACCGGACGGCCCCGGGTGTGGGCGTGGGCCAGCGCGCCCAGGAACGTCTGGGTCTCAGGACGGCGGGCGCGCAGCGCGGGCACCGGTACCGCCGCGGTGTCCGCGTCCGCGTCTGCGTTCGCGTCCGTGTTCGAGCCGCCGTCCGGTCCCGCGGTGAGGCAGGCCGCGGCCATCGGGGTCAGGACGGCGTCCGGGCCCAGTTCGAGGCAGGTGGCCACGCCCTCGGCGCGCAGCGCGGCCACCCCGTCGGCGAAGCGGACCGCGTCCCGTGCGTGCGCCACCCAGTACCCGGGGTCGCCGATCTCCTCGGCGGTGGCCACCCTGCCGGTGAGGTTGGACACCACGGGGATGCGCGGCGGGTGGTGCACGAGGCTCTCGGCCACCGCCGCGAACTCCGCGAGCATGGGCGCCATCCGCGGCGAGTGGAAGGCGTGGCTGACCCGCAGCCGCCGGGTCTTGCAGCCGCGCTGCGCGAAGGCGGCGGCGAGCGCGAGGACGGCGTCCTCGTCGCCGGAGACGACGGTGGAGGCGGGCCCGTTGACGGCGGCCACCGCCATCCCGGGCGCCGCGGCCCCCTCCTTCCCGCAGGCGTCGAGGGCGGCCCGTACGTCCGCCTCGGGTGCCTGCACGGAGACCATCGCGCCGCCCTCGGGCAGCCGCTGCATCAGCCTGCCGCGCGCGGCGACCAGGGTGCAGGCGTCGGCGAGGGTGAGCACGCCGGCCGCGTGCGCGGCGGCCAGCTCGCCGATGGAGTGGCCCATCACGTAGTCGGGCGTGAGGCCGTAGTGCTCGAAGAGCCGGAAGAGGGCGACCTCCACGGCGAACAGGGCGGCCTGCGTGTAGGCGGTCTCGTCGAGCAGTGCGGCGTCCCGGGTGCCGCGGGTGGGCCACATCACGGCCTTCAGGGGCCGTTCGAGGTGCGGGTCCAGCAGCGCGCACACCTCGTCGAGCGCGCGGGCGAAGGCGGGGAACGCGGCGTACAGGCCCTGGCCCATGCCGTGGTGCTGCGAGCCCTGCCCGGAGAACAGGAACGCCAGCCGGCCGGCGGACGCGGTGCCCCGGACGACGTTGCCCGCCGGCTGGTCCCCGGCGAGGAAGCCGAGGCGCTGGAGGAACTCGTCGCGGTGCCCGGCGATGACGACCGCGCGGTGCGTGAGTGCGGCGCGGGTGGTGGCCAGCGAGCGGCCGATGTCGTCGGCGGACAGCTCGGGGCGGTCCACCACGAAGGCGCGCAGCCGCTCGGCCTGGGCGCGCAGCGCGCCCGCGCTCGCGGCGGAGACCACCCAGGGCGCCGGTACGTCGGCACCCTGCGCGGCTCCCGCCGCGTACTCCGCTCCCGCCGCGCTCCCGGTGGCCGCCGGTGCCGCCGCGGCCGCCTCCGGCGCCGCCTCCAGGATGAGGTGGGCGTTGGTGCCGCTGATGCCGAACGACGACACGGCGGCCCGCCGCGGCCGGTCAGCGGCCGGCCAGGGCGCCTCCTCGGTGAGCAGCGAGACGGCACCCGTACTCCAGTCGACGTGCGGCGAGGGGCGCTCGGCGTGCAGGGTCCTCGGCAGCACGCCGTGCCGCATCGCCTGCACCATCTTGATGACCCCCGCGACGCCCGCGGCGGCCTGGGTGTGGCCGATGTTGGACTTGATCGAGCCGAGCCGAAGCGGCCGGTCCGCGGGCCGGTTCCTGCCGTAGACGGCGAGCAGGGCCTGCGCCTCGATGGGGTCGCCGAGGCTGGTGCCCGTGCCGTGTGCCTCCACCACGTCGACGTCCGCCGGGGACAGCCGCGCCGCCCGCAGGGCCTGGTGGATCAGCCGTTGCTGGGAAGGGCCGTTGGGCGCCGTCAGGCCGTTGCTCGCGCCGTCCTGGTTGACCGCCGAGCCCGTGACGAGGGCGAGCACCCGGTGCCCGTGCCGCCGGGCGTCCGCAAGACGCTCCAGCGCGACCAGGCCGACGCCCTCGGACCAGCCCGCGCCGTCCGCGTCCGCAGAGAACGACTTGCAGCGGCCGTCCGGTGCCATGCCGCGCTGCCTGCTGAACTCGACGAACAGCGTCGGAGTGGCCATCACGGTCACCCCGCCCGCGAGCGCCGTGTCGCACTCGCCGGCGCGCAGCGCCTGGCAGGCCAGGTGCAGTGCCACCAGCGACGACGAGCACGCCGTGTCGACGGTGACCGCGGGGCCTTCGAGGCCGAGCGCGTAGGAGACGCGTCCCGAGGCGATGCTGCCCGCGCTGCCGTTGCCGAGCAGGCCCTCGTACGCGCCGCCGCCGGAGCCCATCAGCCGTGCGCCGTAGTCCCCGTACATCACGCCCGCGAACACACCCGTCGGCGTGCCGCGCAGCGCATGGGCGTCGATGCCGGCGCGCTCCAGGGCCTCCCAGGCGACTTCGAGCAGCAGCCGCTGCTGCGGGTCCATCGCCATGGCCTCGCGCGGGCTGATCCCGAAGAACTCCGCGTCGAAGTCGGCGGCGTCGTAGAGGAAGCCGCCTTCGCGCGCGTAGGACGTGCCGGGGTGCTCCGGGTCGGGGTGGTGCAGGCCCGGGTCCCAGCCGCGGTCGCCGGGGAAGGCCGAGACCGCGTCGGTGCCCTCCGACACCAGCCGCCACAGGTCCTCGGGGTCCCGCACCCCGCCCGGGTAGCGGCAGGCCATGCCGACGATCGCGATCGGCTCGCGGCGCACCGCCTCGGCCTGGGCCAGCCGCTGCCGGGTCTCGTGCAGTTCGGCGGTGACCCGCTTGAGGTAGTCGACGAGTTTCTTCTCGTTCGTCTGGTCGGTCATCTCTCTCAGTCCCTGTGAGCCGGTGCGTACGGGCCGGTGCGGTGTTCCCGCGGGCGGTCAGCCGTCGCCCAGCTCCCTGTCGATGAAGTCGAAGATCTCCTCGGCGGATGCCGCCTCGATCTGCTCGCGGACGCTTCCCGCGCCGTCGTCCGCGGCCTCCTCGGGCCCGGCGAAGCGCTCCGTCAGCGACCTGAGCCTGCGGGTGACCTGCGCGCTCCCGTCGCCGTCGGGCGCGAGCGCCGCCAGTGCCGCCTCGATACGGTCGAGGTCGGCCAGCACCGCGGCGGACGCGGACACCTCGCCCGGTGCGATCTCGCCCCGCACGTATCCGGCCAGCGCATCGGCCGTCGGGTGGTCGAAGACGAGCGTGGCGGGCAGCCGCAGGCCGGTGACGGCGCCGAGGCGGTTGCGCAGCTCCACCGCCATCAGCGAGTCGAAGCCCATCTCCTTGAAGGCGCGTTCCGGTTCGATGCCGGCCGGTGTGTCGTGGCCGAGGACCGCGGCGATCTGGGCGCGGACCGCGTCCAGCACGATGCGGTGCTGCTCGGCCCCGGTGCGGCCGGCCAGGCGCTGCGGCAGGGCGGCGCCGCCGGACTCGGCGCGCCGGGCCGGGGTGCGCACCAGGCCGCGCAGGACCGGCGGCAGCACCCCGGCGGCCGCCTGCCGGTGCAGGGCCGCGGTGTCCAGCCGCGCGGGCAGCACCAGCGGGTCCCCGCCGGCCAGTGCGGCGTCCAGCAGCGCGAGCGCGTCGTCGGTCGCCAGCGGTGCGAGGCCGCCGCGGTTCATCCGGCCGCTGTCGGCGTCCTTCAGATGGCCCGTCATGCCGGAACCCTCCGCCCACAGGCCCCAGGCGAGCGAGGTGGCGGGCAGCCCCTGCGCGCGGCGGTGGGTGGCGAGGGCGTCCAGGAAGGTGTTGGCGGCGGCGTAGTTGGCCTGCCCCGGGGCGCCGAGGGTGCCGGCGAGGGACGAGAAGAGGACGAACGCCGCGAGTCCGCTGCCGGCGGTGGCCTCGTGCAGGTTCCAGGCGGCGTCGGCCTTGGGCCGCAGGACGGTGTCCAGGCGGTCCGGGGTGAGGGCCCCCACGGTGGCGTCGTCCAGGACGCCCGCGGCGTGGACGACGGCGGTCAGCGGGCGCTCCGGCGGGAGTTGCGCGAGCAGCTTCCCGACGTCCCCGGCGTCCGCGGTGTCGCAGGCGGTGACGGTGACCTGGGCGCCTCGGCCGGTCAGTTCGGCGGCCAGCTCCCGCGCGCCGGGCGCGTCCGGGCCGCGGCGGCTGGTCAGCAGCAGGTGCCGCACGCCGTGCCGGGTGACCAGGTGGCGCGCCACGAGGGCGCCGAGGGTGCCGGTGCCGCCGGTGACGAGGACGGTGCGCTCCGGGTCGAGCACCCCGCCCTGTCCCGTCCGGGCGTCCTCGGGCGCCGGCTTGGCGAGCCGGGGGACGAACGCCTGACCGGCCCTGACCGCGATCTGCGGCTCGTCCGTCGCCAGCGCCCCGGCGACCACGGCCGACACGTCGGTGGTGCCGGTGAGTGCGGTGATTGCGGTGGTGCGGGTGGTGCCGGGCGCGGCTGCCGCTGACGTGGTGGCGGCCGTGTCGGAGGTGTTCTCGGCATCCAGCAGCACGAACCGGCCGGGGTTCTCCGACTGGGCGCTGCGCACCAGGCCCCATACCGAGGCGCCGGCCAGGTCCGCCGCGCCGGAGCCGTCGCCCGCGGCGACCGCGCCCCGGGTGACGACGACCAGCCGGGCGGCGGCGAGCCGCTCGTCGGCCAGCCAGCCCTGGACCAGGGCGAGGACCTGCGAGGCCGCGGCCCGTGCCGCCGCGGCGGGCGACGGGCCCGGCTCCACGGCGGGCGCCGCGAGGACCAGCTCGGGGGCCGGATCGCCCGCTTCGACCGCCTTGCGCAGCGCGGCCAGATCGGGGTAGCCGTCCACCGCGGTGCCGTCCGGGAGGAGTGCGGCGGGCAGCTCGCCGAGGACGGCCCACGCGCCGCGCCCCGGTGCCTGCGGCACCGTCAGCGGCACCCAGTCCAACCGGTAGAGCGCTCCCGAGCGGCCGGCGGGCGCGAGCTGCGCCGCGTCGACGGGCCGCAGTCGCAGCGCCGCCACGGAGGCGACCGGCGCGCCCGTGCCGTCCGCCGCCTCCAGCGCGACCGCGCCCTCGCCCGCGGGCGCGATCCGCACCCGCAGCGTCCTTGCGCCGGTGGCGTGCAGCGTGACACCGCTCCACGAGAACGGCAGCAGCGCCCCGCCCCCCGCCCCCGGCCCGGCCGCCGGCAGGTCCTTGGAACCGGCCACCGACAGGGCCACGGTGTGCAGTGCGGCGTCCAGCAGCGCGGGGTGCAGGCCGAAGCCCGTCACCTCGGTGTCCTCGGGCAGGTCGACCTCCGCGAAGTACTGCCCGTCCTGCTGCCACGCGGCCCGCAGGCCCTGGAAGACGGGGCCGTAGCCCAGTCCGATCCCGGCGAACCGCTGGTATAGGTCACCGGTGTCGACCGGGGTGGCGCCCGGCGGCGGCCAGGCGGTCGGGCCGGACGGCTGGGGGGCGGCGGGCGCGGTCCCGGCGAGCAGACCGGTGGCGTGCCGGGTCCAGGCGATGTCGGCGGTGGCGCCCTGTGGCCGGGAGTGCACGGCGAGCGTCCGCCGGCCCGCCCCGTCGGGCGCGTCGACGACGACCTGGAGCTGGACGGCGTCCTCGGCCGCCAGCACCAGCGGCGCCTGGAGCGTCAGGTCCTCCAGCGTGCACCCGCCGGCCCCGGCCTGCTCGGCGGCGCCCAGGGCGAGTTCGACGAAGGCGGTGCCGGGGAGGACGACCGTGTCCAGGACGGTGTGGTCGGCCAGCCACGGGTGGCTGCGCAGCGAAAGACGTCCGGTCAGGACGTGTCCGGCACCGTCGGCGAGCGCGAGCGCCGCGCCCAGCAGCGGGTGCCCGGTGCCGTCGAGGCCCGCCGACCCGACGTCCCCGGCGGCACCGGACGGCTCCAGCCAGTACCTGCGCCGCTGGAAGGGGTAGGTGGGCAGCGGGACGCCGGCTGCGGGGGTCCGCGGTGCCGGGAGGGTGCTCGGCCAGTCCACGGCGGTGCCGTGCACGTGAGCCTGCGCCAGTGCGGCGAGGAACTCCGCCGGGCCCTCCCTGTCACGCCTGAGCGTGCCGATCGCGACGGCCGCCGCGGCCCCGACGGCCGCGACTTGGCGGTCCCCGCCGCGGGAGCCGTCCGCGCCGCCGGAACCGTCCGCGCCGCGGGCGCCGCCCTGGCTTCCGGTGCCCGCGCCACCCGTGAAGTTCTGTTCCAGGCCGAAGGTGAGCACCGGGTGCGGGCTCGCCTCGACGAACAGCCGGTGGCCGCCCTCCAGCAGTGCCGCGGTGGCCTGCGCGAGCTGCACCCGCTGCCGCAGGTTGGTGTACCAGTACGCGGCGTCGAGCCCGGCCGTGTCCAGCTCCGCGCCGGTGACCGTCGAGTAGAACGGCACGCTGCCGGTGCGGGGGCGGACGGGGGCCAGCAGCCGCAGCAGTTCGTCGCGGATGGGCTCGATGTGGGCGCAGTGCGAGGCGTAGTCCACGGGGATCATCCGGGCGCGCACGTCCCCGGCCCGGTAGGCGTCGACGAGGTCCCGTACGGCGTCCGGGTCGCCTGAGACGACGGTGGCCGCCGGGCCGTTGACGGCCGCGACGCTGATCCGCCCGCCCCATCCGGCCAGTTCCTCCTCGACCTCGGCGGCGGACGCGGGCACGGACGCCATGGCGCCGGTACCGGCGAGCGCCGTCAGCGCCCTGCTGCGCAGTGCCACCACGCGGGCCGCGTCGTCCAGGGAGAGGCCGCCGGCGACGTAGGCGGCGGCGATCTCGCCCTGGGAGTGCCCGATCACCGCGTCGGGCCGTACGCCGTGCGCCATCCACAGGTGGGCGAGCGAGGTCATCACGGCGAACAGCGCGGGCTGCACCACGTCGACCCGCTGGAGGTCGGCCGCGCCCGGTGCGCCGCGCAGTACGTCGACGAGGTCCCAGTCGGTGTACCGCCCGAGCGCCTCGGCGCAGGCGCCCAGGTGCTCCGCGAACGCGGGGAAGCGCTCGGCGGCGTCCAGCAGGTCCACCGCCATGCCCGCCCACTGCGAGCCCTGCCCGGGGAAGACGAAGACGGTACGGCCGGGTGCGGGGGCCGCCACGCCCCGCACCAGGAGCGAGCCGGGTTCGCCGGCGGCGAGCGCGTGCAGCCCGGTCAGGAACTCCTCGCGGTCGTGGCCGATGACGACGGCGCGGTGCGCGAACGTCTCGCGGGTGGTCGCCAGCGCGTGCGCCACCTGTTCCGGCGTGGCCCCGGGGTGTGCGCGCACGTGCGCGGCGAGCCGTCCGGCCTGCTCGTGCAGCGCCTCCTCGGTGCGGGCGGAGACCGCCCAGGGCAGCACGGCCGCCGTCCGCGGCGCCCCGTCGCCGTCCGCGGCGGCGTTGCCGTGCGCGGCGTCGCGGTCGTCCGCGGCCTGCGCCTGTTCCAGGATGACGTGGGCGTTGGTGCCGCTGATGCCGAACGCGGACACGGCGGCGCGGCGCGGGCGGCCGGTGTCGGGCCAGGCGACGGCTTCGTCGAGCAGCCGCACGGCGCCGGACTCCCAGTCGACGTGCGGGCTGGGTTCCTCGGAGCCGAGCGACCTGGGCAGCACCCCGTGCCGCATCGCCTGGACCATCTTGATGACGCCCGCGATGCCGGCGGCGGCCTGGGTGTGGCCGATGTTGGACTTGATCGAGCCGAGCCACAGCGGCCGATCGGCGCTCCGCTTGCTGCCGTAGGTGGCGAGCAGGGCCTGTGCCTCGATGGGGTCGCCGAGGCTGGTGCCGGTGCCGTGCGCCTCCACCGCGTCGATGTCGGACGGTGCCAGACCGGCGCCGGCCAGGGCCTTGGTGATGACCCGCTGCTGGGAGGGGCCGTTGGGGGCGGTGAGTCCGTTGCTCGCGCCGTCCTGGTTGACGGCGGAGTCCCGCACCACGGCGAGCACCCGGTGGCCGAGGCGCTCGGCGTCCGAGAGCCGCTCGACGAGCACGAGACCGACGCCCTCGCCCCAGCCAGTGCCGTCCGCGCCGGCCCCGAACGGCTTGCACCGCCCGTCGGGGGCGAGGCCGCGCTGCTTGCTGAACTCGATGAAGATGCCCGGAGCGGCCATCACGGCGACGCCGCCCGCCAGCGCCATGTCGCACTCGCCGCCGCGCAGTGCCCGGCAGGCCGAGTGCAGGGCGACCAGCGACGAGGAGCACGCCGTGTCCACGGTGATGGCGGGGCCCTCCAGACCGAGCGTGTAGGCGATGCGGCCTGAGGCGACGCTGCTGGTGGTGCCCGTCAGCAGGAAGCCCTCCACCGCGGACGGGGTGCCCGCCGCGCCGGCCGCGTAGTGCTGGCCGGACATCCCGACGAACACGCCGGTCTGGCTGCCGCGCAGGGTGCCGGGAGCGATGCCGGCGTCCTCCAGGGTCTCCCACGCGGTCTCCAGGAGGAGCCGCTGCTGCGGGTCGGTGGCCAGCGCCTCACGGGGGCTCATGCCGAAGAACTCGGCGTCGAAGAGGGCCGCGTCGTGCAGGAATCCGCCCTCCTTGACGTAGGTGGTGCCGGGCCGGTCCGGGTCCGGGTCGAAGAGCCCCTCCAGGGGCCAGCCGCGGTCGGTGGGGAAGGCGGTGATGCCGTCGCGGCCCTCGGCGACGAGGTCCCACAGGTCGTCGGGGGAGTGCACGCCGCCGGGGTAGTGGCAGGCCATGCCGACGATCGCGATCGGCTCCCCGGCGTCCGGGGCGAGCGCGCGGGGTGCGGGCCCGGCGGTGGCGTCCGCCGTGCCCCCACCGACCAGCTCGGCCAGGTGGGCGGCGAGCGCGGTCGCGGTCGGGTGGTCGAAGACGAGGGTGGCGGGCAGTTGGAGACCGGTCGCGTTGCCGAGCCGGTTGCGCAGTTCGACGGCGGTCAGCGAGTCGAAGCCGAGGTCCTTGAAGGGGCGGTCCTGCGGTACCGCGTCCGCGGTGCTGTGGCCGAGCGCGTCCGCGATGTTCTCCCGCACCAGCCGGAGCAGCAGATGGTCGCGGTCGGCGGCGCCGAGCCCGGCCAGTCGCTGCTTCAGCGCCGAGGGGGTGCCGCGCCGGGCGGCCTGTGCGCGGGGTGCGGTGCCTGTCCGGCCGTCCAGCAGAGCGCGCAGCGCGGGCGGGAGGGTACCGGCGTCCGCGGCGGAGGCGAGCGTCGCCGCGTCGAGAGCGGCCGGCACCAGCACCGGCCGCGGGTCGGCCAGCGCCGCGTCGAAGAGCGCCAGCGCCTCGGGCGTCGGCAGCGGCACCAGGCCGGTGCGGCCGAGGCGGCCGCGGATCGCGTCGTCCTGGCCGCCGGCCATGCCGCCGGCCTGAGCCCACAGGCCCCAGGCGAGCGAGGTGGCGGGCAGTCCCCGGGCGCGGCGGTGGGTGGCGAGGGCGTCAAGGAAGGTGTTGGCGGCGGCGTAGTTGGCCTGCCCCGGGGCGCCGAGGGTGCCGGCGACGGACGAGTAGACGACGAAGGCGGCGAGGTCGAGGCCCCGGGTGAGCCGGTGCAGGTGCCAGGCCGCGTCGGCCTTGGGCCGTAGCACCGTGTGGATCCGCTCCGGGGTGAGGGCCCCCACGGTGGTGTCGTCCAGGACGCCCGCGGTGTGGATGACGGCGGTCAGCGGGCGGTCGTCCGGGACGGCCGCGAGCAGGTCGCCCACGGCGCCGGGGTCGGCGGCGTCGCAGGCGGCCACGGTCACCTCGGCGCCGAGCGCCGTGAGTTCCGCCCTCAGCTCGCCCGCCCCGGCGGCGTCGGCGCCGCGGCGGCTGGTGAGCAGCAGGTGCCGGACGCCGTGCCGGGTGACGAGGTGCCGGGCGAGCACCGAGCCGAGCGCGCCGGTGCCGCCGGTCACCAGGACGGTGCCCTCGGGGTCGAGGGCGGGCGGCAGTGTCAGCGCCAGCTTGCCGGTGTGCCGGGCCTGGCTCATGAACTTGAACGCCTCGGGTGCCTGGCCCATGTCGAAGGCCAGTACGGGCAGCGGCCGCAGCACCCCGGCGTCGAACAGCTCCAGCAGCGCCGTGAACATCTCGTGCATCCGGTCGGGCCCGGCCTCGATCAGGTCGAACGCACGGTAGGCGACGCCGGGACGGGCACCCGCGACCTGCTCGGCGTCGCGGATGTCGGACTTGCCCATCTCCAGGAACCGGCCGCCGCGCGGCAGCAACCGCAGCGAGGCGTCGACGAACTCGTGGGCGAGCGAGTCCAGCACCAGGTCGACGCCTTCGCCGCCGGTGGCGGCCATGACCTGCCGCTCGAAGTCGAGTGTCCGCGAGTTCGCGATGTGCGCGTCGTCCAGGCCCGCCCCGCGCAGGACGTCCCACTTCGGAGGACTCGCGGTGCCGAACACCTCGGCGCCCAGGTGCCGGGCGAGCTGGGTCGCGGCCATGCCGACGCCGCCGGCCGCCGAGTGGATCAGGATCCGCTGCCCCGGCCGGAGCCCGCCCAGGTCGACCAGGCCGTAGTACGCGGTCAGGAACGCGATCGGCGTGGTGGCGGCCTGGGCGAACGACCAGCCGTCCGGGATCCGGACCAGCATCCGGTGGTCGGTGACCGCCGTGTCGGCCATGCAGCCGCTGAACAGCCCCATCACCCGGTCGCCCGGCACCAGACCGGTCACCCCGGGGCCGACGCCGGTGACCACGCCCGCGGCCTCGCTGCCGACGAGAGCCCTGCCCGGGTACATGCCGAGCGCGATGAGCACGTCGCGGAAGTTCAGCCCCGCGGCACGCACCGCGATGCGCACCTGGCCCTCGGCCGGCTCCCCGGCCACGTCCTCGGCGGGCACCACCGCCAGGTCGTCGACGGTGCCCGGCGCGGCGACGTCGATCCGCCAGGGACCGCCGTCCCGCGGCACGGCCAGCGCGGGCGCGCCCGCCCTCACGAGCCTGGCCACCCACGGCTTCCCGTCGCGCACCGCGATCTGCGGCTCGCCGGCCGCCAGCGCGGCGGGCAGCACGTCGACGGCGGCACGGCCCGCCGCACCGGCCTCCAGGTCCACCAGGACGAAGCGGCCCGGGTTCTCCGTCTGCGCGGAGCGCAGCAGCCCCCACACCGAGGCGGCGGCGAGGTCGGCGACCGGCTCGCCGGCCCGTGTGCCGACGGCGCCGCGGGTCAGCACGGCCAGCCGCGCCCCGGCGGGCGCCCCGCCGCCCAGCCACTCCTGCACGAGGCCCAGCGCCCGGACGGCGGCGAGGTGGGCCCCGGCAGCCGGATCGGCGCCGCCGGCGGGCGGGCAGGCGGCCAGCACGACATCGGGCACCGGGGCGCCCGAGCCGATCGCCGCCCGCAGCGCCACCAGGTCCGGATAGCCCTCGGCGTCGACCCCGGCCGGCACCGGGGTGTCGTCGCCGAGCACCGCCCAGCGCCCCGCGGCGGGCCCGGTGCCGGTGTCCGGCGCGGGCACCCAGTCGAGCCGGAGCAGCCAGTCGTGGCCGGTGCGCGCCGACGCGAGCTGTTCGGCGCTGACCGGCCGCGCGGTGAGCGAGCCGACCGAGGCGACCGGTGTGCCGTCGGCGTCGGCGACCGTCAGCGCCACCTCGTCCCGGCCGGTGGCCGAGACGCGTACCCGCAGCCGGTCGGCGCCCGCCGAGTGCAGCGACACGCCTGCCCAGGCGAACGGCAGCTTCGGCCGCCGCGGCGCGCCGGCCGGGTCGTCGTGCAGGACGGCCGCCTGGAGCGCGGCGTCCAGCAGCGCCGGGTGCAGCCCGTAGCGGCCGGTGTCGGCGTCCGCACCCTCGTCGAGGGCGACCTCCGCGTAGACGTCGTCGCCGAGCCGCCATGCGCCGCGCAGACCGCGGAAGTGCGGGCCGTAGGACAGGCCGGCGGCCTCGAAGCGTGCGTAGAGCCCTTCGACGTCCAGTGCGCGGGCGCCGGGCGGTGGCCAGGCACCGGCGGCGAAGGCGGTGTCCGCCGCGGCGGGCGCGCCCGCCGCGAGCAGACCGGTGGCGTGGCACGTCCACGCGCCGCTCTCCGCGGCCGTGTCGCCGGCGGGGTGCGGGCGCGAGTGGATGGCGACCGGGCGGCGGCCCGACTCGTCCGGGGCGTCCACCTGCACCTGGAGCTGCACCGCGGCCCGCGGCGCGAGCACCAGCGGCGCCCGCAGCGTGAGCTCGGCGACCTCCTGGCAGCCGACGTGCCGGGCGCCCTGGAGGGCGAGTTCGACGAAGGCGGTGCCGGGCAGCAGGACACTGCCGAGGACCACGTGGTCGGCCAGCATCGGATGGGTGGCGTCCGAGATCCGGCCGGTCAGCAGGTGGACGTCGGTGGCGGCCAGCGACATCGTCGCGCTCAGCAGCGGATGGCCCGCCGGGCCAGGGCCCACCGCCGACACGTCGCCGAGGACGGCGGAGACGTCCGGCCAGAACCTGCGCCGCTGGAAGGCGTAGGTGGGCAGCTCGACGCGCCGCGCCCCGCCGAGCAGCGCGGCCCAGCGGACGCCGTGGCCCTGCACGTGCAGGCCCGCCACGGCGGCCATGAGCGTGCGCGTCTCGGGGCGGCCGCGGCGGCAGCCGGCGAGCAGGACGGTGTCCGCCTGCGCGGCGGCGCCGCCCGTGTCCTGGCCGGCGGCGAGGCAGGCGGCGGCCATGGCCGTCAGGGTGGCGTCGGGGCCGAGTTCCAGGCAGGTCGCCACGCCCAGATCGGCCAGGTAGCGCACGCCCTGGTGGAAGAGGACGGCGCCGCGGACGTGGTCGACCCAGTAGTCGGCGGCGCGCAGCCGCTCCGGGTCGGCGAGCGTGCCGGTGAGGTTGGAGACGACGGGGATCTCGGGCCGCCGGAAGTCGAGCCCGGCGGCGACGCGGCGGAACTCGGCCAGCATCGGCTCCATGCGCGCCGAGTGGAAGGCGTGGCTGACGGCCAGCCGCTTCGTCCTGCGGCCCCGCGCGGCCCAGTCCGCGGCGAGCGCGAGAACGGCGCCCTCGTCACCGGAGACCACGGTGGCGGCGGGCCCGTTCACGGCGGCGACGTCGACCCCGGCGTGGTCGCCGAGTGAGGCACGCACCTCGTCCTCGGCGGCCTCCAGCGCCACCATGGCGCCGCCCGCGGGCAGTTCCTGCATCAGCCGGCCGCGGGCGGCGACCAGCGTGCAGGCGTCCGCCAGCGACAGCACCCCGGCGACGTGCGCCGCCGTCAGCTCCCCGACGGAGTGCCCGATGAGCACGTCGGGCGTCACGCCCCAGTGCGCCAGCAGCCGGAACAGCGCCGTCTCGAACGCGAACAGCGCGGCCTGGGTGTACACGGTCAGATCGAGAAGCGCCGCCTCCGCGCTGTCCGCGGCGGCGAACATGACCTGCTTCAGCGGCCGGTCGAGCCGCGGGTCGAGCAGGGCGCACACCTCGTCGAGCGCGGCCGCGAACACCGGGAACGCCTCGTACAGGTCACGGCCCATGCCCGGCCGCTGGCTGCCCTGCCCCGAGAACAGGAACGCGACCCGGCGCCCCTTCGCGGCCCCGCCCCCGGCGCCGGGCACCTCGCCCCGCACCAGGTGGCCCGTGCTCTCACCGGCGGCCAGCGCGTCGAGGCCGGAGCGCAGCGCCGCGCCGTCCGCGGCGAGCACGGCCGCCCGGTGGGCGAAGTGGGTGCGGGTGGTGGCCAGCGAGAACGCCAGGTCCGCCGGCTCGGCCCCGGTGCCGGCGGAACCGACGAGGTCCCGCAGCCGGGCCGCCTGCCCGCGCAGCGCCTCCTCGGTGCGTGCCGACACCACCAGCGGCAGCGGCACGCCGGGGGGCACCCCGAGGTCGGGCCCGTCCGCGGCCTGCCCCGTGCCGCCGTCCTCGGGCGCGGCGGCCGGCACAGGCGCGGGCGGCGCCTCCTGGAGGATGACGTGGGCGTTGGTGCCGCTGATGCCGAACGACGACACGGCAGCGCACCGCGGGTGGTCACTCGCCGGCCACGGCGTCGCCTCGGTCAGCAGCCGGACCCCGCCCGCGCTCCAGTCGACGTGCGGGGTCGGTTCGTCGACGTGCAGGGTCCTCGGCAGCACGCCGTGCCGCATGGCCTGCACCATCTTGATGATGCCCGCGACACCCGCGGCGGCCTGGGTGTGGCCGATGTTGGACTTGATCGAGCCGAGCCACAGCGGCCGGTCCGCGGGCCGGTCCCTGCCGTACGTGGCGAGCAGGGCCTGTGCCTCGATCGGATCACCGAGGGTCGTGCCGGTGCCATGGCCCTCCACGGCGTCCACGTCCTCGGGGCCCAGGCCCGCCGCCGCCAGGGCGGCACGGATCACCCGCTGCTGGGAGGGGCCGTTGGGGGCGGTGAGGCCGTTGCTCGCGCCGTCCTGGTTGACGGCGGTGCCGCGGATCACCGCGAGCACCGGATGCCCGTTCCTGCGCGCCTCCGACAGCCGCTCCAGCAGCAGCACGCCGGCGCCCTCGCCCCAGCCGGTGCCGTCCGCGGCGGCCGCGAACGCCTTGCAGCGGCCGTCCGGGGCCAGCCCGCGCTGCCTGCTGAACTCGGTGAAGACGGTCGGCGTCGCCATCACCGTCGCACCGCCCGCGAGCACCATTTCGCACTCGCCGCTGCGCAGTGCCTGGCAGGCCAGGTGGATCGCGACCAGTGACGCGGAGCAGGCCGTGTCCAGTGTGACGGCGGGCCCCTCGAAACCGAGCGCGTACGACACCCGGCCGGACACCACGCTCGCCGAGTTGCCCGTCGCGAGATACCCCTCGACGGCCTCCAGGTGGCCCAGCAGCAGCCGCGCGTAGTCCTGGCCGTTGGTGCCGGTGAACACGCCCACCGGGCGGCCCCTGAGATCGGCGGGTACGATGCCGGCCCGCTCAAGCACCTCCCACGACGCCTCGAGCAGCAGCCGCTGCTGGGGGTCCATCGCCAGCGCCTCGCGCGGGTTGACGCCGAAGAACTCGGCGTCGAACGCGTCCGCGTCCCCGACGAAGGCGCCCTCACGCGCATACGTCCTGCCGGTGCTGTCCGGGTCGGCCGCGTACAGCGCCTCCGTGTCCCAGCCGCGCGCCGCGGGGAACTCCCCCATGGTGTCGGCGCCGTCGGCCAGCAGCCGCCACAACTCCTCCGGGGAGCCGGCGCCGCCCGGGAAGCGGCAGCTCATCGACACGATCGCGATGGGCTCGTGCTCCCTGGCCTCGGCGTCACGCAGCCGGCGGTTCGCCCTCTTGAGGTCCGCGGTCGCACGCCTGAGGTAGTCGCGCAGCCTCGCCTCGTTCACGGTGGCGGCCTGCCCGCCCGAAACAGCATTCATCGGACCTCATCAACTCCGGAGATACCGAGCTCGTTGTCGAGGACGTCAAAGAGCTCTTCGTCGGTCACCGACGCCATGTCGTCGGCGTGGTCGGCGTGGTCGGCGTGGTCGGCGTCGGTGGGGAACGCGTCGCCCGCGTCGGACGGCGTCGCCTCGACGGCGCCGGTCAGCCTCCTGAGCACCAGACGCAGGCGCGCGGTGGCCCTCGCGTGCGCCTCCTTGCCGGGCGGGATCGCCAGCAGGGCGCCCTCCAGACGCTCCAGGTCCGCCAGCACCTGCGCGTGCGCGCCGTCCGCCCCTGCAACCAGCTCGCCGCGCAGGTACTCCGCCAGCGCGGCCGGGGTCGGGTAGTCGAACGCCAGCGTGGCGGGCAGCCGGTGCCCGGTGGCGGTGCCCAGCCTGTTGCGCAACTGCACCGCGATCAGCGAGTCGAACCCCAGGTCCCTGAAGGCCCTCTCCGGGTCGACGGCATCCGCCGACGCGTGCCCCAGCACGGCCGCGACCTGAGCACACACCAGGTCGAGCAGCACGGCCCGCTGCTCGTCGGGGGAGAGGCCGGCCAGCCGCCCGGCCAGCGGCGGACCCGCCGCGCCGGCCCGCCGCGCCGGCACCCGCACCAGTGCCCGCAGCACCGGCGGCACGGGCGCCGCGCCGGCCTGCGCGTGCAGCGCCGCCACGTCCAGCCGCACCGGCAGCAGCAGCGGACGGCCCTCGGCCAGTGCCGTACTGAACAGCGCGAGACCCTCGTCGGCGGTGAGCGGCACGATGCCGCCGCGCGCCAGCCGGTCCCGCGCCGCCCCGTCCAGTTCCTCGGACATGCCGCCCGCCGCGTCCCACAGCCCCCAGGCCAGTGATGTCGCGGGCAGCCCCAGCGCGTGCCGGTGCTGGGCGAGCGCGTCCAGGAACGTGTTGGCGGCCGCGTAGTTGGCCTGTCCCGGGTTGCCCAGTGTGCCGGTCGCCGAGGAGAACAGCACGAACGCCTTCAGGTCCAGTCCCCGGGTGAGGTGGTGGAGGTGCCAGGCCGCGTCGGCCTTCGGCCGCAGCACCGCGTCCAACCGCCCCGGGTCCAGCGAGGTGACCACCGCGTCGTCGAGGACACCGGCGGAGTGCACCACCGCCGTCAGGGGATGCGCCGCGGGCACCGACGCCAGCAGCCCGGCCAGCGCCGTGCGGTCCGCGGCGTCGCAGGCGGCGACGGTGACCTCGGCGCCCATGCCGGCCAGCTCGGCCTCCAGCTTCCGCGCCGCCTCGCTGTCCGGTCCCCGCCTGCTGGTCAACAGCAGGTGCCGCACCCCGTGCTCGGCGACCAGGTGCCGGGCCACCAGACCACCCAGCAGCCCCGTACCACCGGTGATCAGCACCGTCCCGTCCGGATCGAGGCCCACCGGCTCCCCGTGCTCCGCCGCGGCCCGGGCCCGCGTGAGGCGCGGTGCGAGCAGCGCCCCGGCGCGCACCGCCACCTGCGGCTCACCGCAGGCCAGCGCCGCGGACAGGACACCGCGCGAGGCGGCCCGGCCGTCCGTGTCGAGGAGCAGGAAACGGTCCGGGTGCTCCGCCTGCGCGGACCGCAGCAGACCCCACGCCGCCGCACCGGCCAGGTCGGCCACCTCCTCGCCGTCCCGCACCGCCACCGCGTTCCCGGTGAGCACCGCGAGCCGCGCCCCGGCCAGCCGGTCGTCGGCGAGCCAGTCCTGAACCTCCTTCAGGATCCGGTGCGTCGTGCGGTGCGCCGCCGCCGCCGGATCCGCAGCGCCGGACGCGTCGTGCGGCAGCACCACCCACTCGGGCACCGGAGCACCGGCGTCCAGGGCGGCGCTCAGCGCCGCCACGTCCGCGTGGACCGGCACCTCCTCGCCGACCCCGTCCCCACCGTCGCCGAGCACCGCCCAGTCCGGGGCCACGGCCCGGCCGGACGCCACCACCGGCAGCCACTCCAGCCCGAACCACGCGTCCTGCCGCTCCCGGCCGCTGCGCACCTGCTCCGGCGACACGGGCCGCAACGCCACCGAGTCCACCGTCACCACCGGCGCGCCCCCGGTGTCCGTGCACCACACGCTCACGGCGTCCGGCCCGGCCGGCCGCACCCGGGCCAGCAGCTTCGAGGCACCCGTGGCGTACACGGTGACTCCCGTCAGCGTCCCGGGCAGGCGCAGCCGCGGCCGGTCTCCGCCCGCCCCCGGCACGCCGAGCAGCACCGGGTGCAGCACGGCGTCCAGCAGTGCCGGATGCACGCCGAAACCGTCCGTGCCGGTGTCCTCGGGCAACTCGGCCGCCACGAACAGCTCGCCGTCCCGCTCCCACACCGAGTCGAGTCCCTGGAAGACGGGGCCGTGCCCGAGACCGGCCGCCACCAGCCTCTCGTACAGGCCCTGTACGTCCACGGACCTCGCGCCGGCCGGCGGCGTGCCCGGCACCTCGCCCCCGTCCGCGGCCCCGGCCGCCACCGGAGCGAGCGTTCCGGTGGCGTAGCGCTGCCACGACGCGTCGTCCACGCCTTCCGGCCGTGCGTGCACCGCCACCGGCAACCGCCCGTCACCACCGCTCCCGACGGTCACCCGCACCTGCACCGCGCCCTGCTCGGGCACGACGAGCGGCGCGTCCAGCTCCAGCCGCTCCAGGCGGTCACAGCCGACCCGGCCACCGGCGTGCAGCGCCAGGTCCGCCAGCACACCCGCGGACAGCACCACCGTGCCGAGCACCGCATGGTCACCCAGCCACGGCTGTGCGGTCAGCGACAACCGGCCCGTGAAGACCACGCCCTGACCGTCCGGGAGGTCCACCGCGGCCCCCAGCAGCGGGTGCCCGGCGTCGTCGAGCCCCGCGGAGAGCGCGTCCCCGGCCGGCGGCGCCGCATCGATCCAGTACCGCCGCCGCTGGAAGGCGTAGGTCGGCAGGTCGACCGTGCGTGCCGTCCCGCCGCCGCCCAGGAACTCCGGCCAGCTCGGCGCGGCCCCGTGCACGTGCGCTGTGACGACGGCCTGCACGAGCGTCGCCACCTGCGGCCGGTCGTGGCGTTGGGTGGGGATGACGGTGGGGACGAGGGCGGTGGTGTCGGGGTGTGGGCTGGGGTTCGCCTGGGTGTGGGTGTGGGTTTCGGTGATGAGGCTGGTGAGGGCGGGGTGGGGGGCGAGTTCGAGGTAGGTGGTGGTGTGGTGTTGGTGGTGGAGGGTGGTGATGCCTTGGTGGAAGTGG
>NZ_BNCD01000035.1 GCF_014656295.1 Streptomyces sulfonofaciens | reverse complement strand
GCTGCGGGGCCGACCCCGCAGCGGGCACGCGGAGCCCCTCACGCCGAGGCGGTGACACCTCCGGGACCCGTTCGCACTCTTCGGAACGGGTCGTAGGGGTGTCGGGCGGACGGAGTCCTGCCGGTCCCGTCCGGTGTCCGGGTGGGACTCAGCCGCCGCTCTTGCGCCGGAACGACCGCTGGTTCGCGGCCGGACCGTGCGCGCCTCGAACCTTGGACGCGTCGGTGTTCGCGGCGAGGGCAGCGGCCTCCGCCTGCATGCCTCGCTTGCGGGCCAGGGCCTCCCGGAACTTGGCCTTCAGGTCATACTGGCCGTTCTCGTCGGGTGCCAGGGCGGGGCTCTCGTCCTCGGTCGACTCCGAACCTTCCTGTGATGGGGACTCCTCGGCCATGGTGACCTCCTGGGTTCGGGTACTGGGAAGCACAGCTTGTCATGCCGGGCACCGCCGTGGTCGCCCGCGTCCGGATGTAGTCGGCCGGCGGCCGTATGCGGCTGCCGCGGGCCGGGGAACCGGGGGCGCCGGGGCCGAGGCGAACGATCTCGAAGCCCTGGACTACCGCGCCTTTGCCGCGCGGATGTGGTCCACGATCAGCTCGAAGGAACGGACCCGGTCGCGGAGGTCGTAGACAGGGGTGACGAGCATCAGCTCGTCGGCCCCCGTGGCCTCGGCGAGCAGACCGAGCTTGCGGACGGCGTCCTCCGGGGTCCCCTGGACCTGGTGTGCCTTGAACGCCGCCAGCGCCTTTCGCTCCTGGGGAGTGAACTCGTGGGCCGCCGCGGCCTCGGGAGTGGGGAAGGCGGCTTCGCTGCGCCCCTGGAGGAGCCCCGTCTTGATCACGTCCATCGGACCGGCGAGGCGTGCGGCCGCCTCCTCGGTCTCGGCGCAGACGGTTTCCACGCACACCAGTACCTGCGGCCGCCCGCTCCAGCGCGAGGGCGTGAAGTCCTTGCGGTAGAGCTCCAGCGCGGCGAGCGTGTTGTCGGGGCGGATGTGATGGGCGAAGGCGATCGGCAGGCCGAGCCCGGCCGCGAGCGCGGCGCCCGCGGTGCTGGACGCCAGGAGCCACGGCTGCGGCAGATGCCCCAGATCGACCTCGGTGATCAGGTAGTCGAGCGTTGCCGCCACGTCGTCGCGGTACTCGTCGTCCGTGGCGGGGGCGGACCCGCGGCGCAGTGCGCGAGCGGTGGCCTCGTCGAACGTACCGGGCCCGCGCCCGATGCCGAGGTCGATCCGGTCCGGGTGCAACGCGGCGAGCGTCGCGAACTGCTCGGCCACGGTGATCGGCGCGTGGTTGGGCGCCAGGACCCCGCCGGAACCCAGCCGGATCGCCGAGGTCGCGGCGGCGGTGTGCGCCGTGAGTACCACGGGCGGGAAGGCGCCGATGGCGGGGGAGTGGTGGTGCTCGGCGTACCACAGCCGGGCGTAGCCCAGCCTGTCGAGCTCCTGGGCGAAGACGGCGCTGTCGCGCAAGGTCGCCTTGGCCGGCTTGCCGGCCTCGACCATGGCGACCTCGAGCGCGGAGAGCGGTAGATCGATCACGCGACCAGCCTAAACGCTCCGGGGCGGCTGCGTTCGGTGCATCGGGCGGACCGGGAGGAGGACGCGAGGGCGGGCGCCCGCAACCGGGCCCGGCCGCGGGCACGTTGAGTGGGGCCGCCGCCCAGGCTGTCTGTGCGGTGGTGGGCTGTGTAGCCACCGCACCTGGTGGAGACCGTTCAGGTGTGAGCGACACGATTGCGATTGCCTTGGTCACGGCGGTGTCCACGTTGCTCGGGGTCTGGTTCAGCGGGCTTGTCGCGTTACGGACGACGGCGCGTCAGTTGGAGGCCCAGGAGAAGCAGCGGCGCGGGGAGCACGAGGAACAGCGAGCGGCCAGGAAGCGAGAGCTGCGCCGTCAGGTGTACGTGCAGTTCCTCGACGAGTCCCAGGCACTGGAGAACGCGTTGATCCAGACGTGGGACCACCCGCTGCCCCAGGACTGCGAGTCCATCGTCAACGACCTCCGCACCAGGCTGCTGAGGCTTCGGGGCATATTCCACGTGCTGGACCTGGAAGGGCCCCCGCCCGTGACGGAGGCGGCACGCGACGTCCAGATCGCGGCGCAGAGGCAGATCGACCAACTGGAGACCGTTGCGCGCAGGGCACGTGGCCAGCGTACGACCAACAGCCTCGGCATCTTCGCCGGTGCTGAGTGGGAGGCGTGTCTGAGGGTTTCGGACAGCGTGCGTGACGAGCTTCTGCGTCAGGCACGCAGTGCGCTGGAATGAAGGGCCGCAAACCGGCGGGACGGAGAGCACGTCCCTTTTCGCACGAGCTCGTTACGGCCGGGACCCGGGCGTTCCCGCAGCCCGGGAACCGGGGGCAGCTCATCGACCAGGCCCGTCGTCACCAGCAGCCGCCTCGCCCGGAAACGGCGGCCGCTTGCGGCCTCGACGACGAAGCCGCCCGCCACGCGCCGGGCGGCCACGACCCGATCGGACACGATCCGCCCGCCGTAGCCGGCAACCTCCTCCCGCCCGATGCGCAGCAGCCCAAGCGGCGGCACACCGTCCCGGGACAGCAGACCGTGCGCGGCCGCGGCGGGCGCGTTGCGCGGTTCACCGGAGTCGACGACCAGTACGGAACGGCGGGCGCGTGCCAGGGTCAGCGCCGCTGAGAGCCCGGCGACACCTCCTCCGACCACCAGACGTCACATTCGTCGCAAGCCTTCTTCGCGGTCATGCCCACACCGTGCTCCGGGCCCATGAGACCCGCAGTCTTTCTTGCCGTTCCGGCAATCCCTCGGGGACGCACTCAGAGTCCCGGTTCTCGACGGCGCGTCGGAGTTCGCCGGTGAGGTGGGCGAACAGTTTCCGGTCGGGACGTGCCGCACCCTCGCCCACCTCGGAGGCAACTGCCGCCCGTGGTCGGTGATCTTGGGGCGGGCGGCGTGGCCGTGCCCGGGTGGGGTCCGCTGCACCGTGCCCCGCTGCTCCAGCGCGCGCACCGTGGCGTGCGTGCGCTGCGCCGTGACGCCGGCCCGGCGGGCGAGGTTCGGAGCGGAAGAGGCCGGGGCGGTGCGGCAGAGGGGCCAGTGTGCCGTCATGGCGCATGGTGAGCCCCGGCGGCGCGAGTTCGGCATCGACTCTCCGGCTCGGCATCCGCCCGGCGGCGACCATCAGAACCGCACGGGAGCCCTTATGCGCGGGCTCGCCCTCACCCGTCATGGCCAGCGTGTTCTCCCGGCTCGGGCGGTACTCCCTGCCCTCCGCGCCCCAGTAGTGGCGCGGAGGGCAGGAAGCCGCCCGGCTACCGGATTGGCGGCGGCCGGGTCGGGCGGCGTGGCGGAGAGCCGGGCGCCGGGGCAGAGGATCGGGCACAGCCCCGGCTGCCCCGACCGCGACGGGGTGATCCGCCTGGATCAGGAAGCTGACGCGGGCCGGACGACGCTGGACAGGGACCTGCGTCTACCCCTCGGGAGGCGGTGGGGGCCGGGTGGGCCGGGCGGGGCGATGCCGAACGGACGAGTCGATCCTGCCGTCCTCGGCTCCGGTCCGCCGCCCGCTGCCGTGCCGGTAACGCCCCGGACTCGGCTGAGGCCCAGCGCTGCCGCACGTGTGGGCGGAGAGCCGGATTCAGCTCGGTCGGCGCGTACCCGGGGCGACCGATCCCGCCGGGTCCCTCTATGCGTATGCGTACAGGCCCGCTTGCCGGCGGGGGCCAGGCGTCCCGCCGACCGTCCACCGTGCAGTCGCAGACACCCGTCAACGGGACCCCGGTCAGTGGGAGTCAGCCGTCGGTGTCCCCGCCGGGCGCGGACCGGGCGGCGACGAGCGCCCGCTGCCGCCGTGCGAGGAGCTGCTTGGCGAGTTCGGCGAAGCCGCCGGACTCGTTGACGCGTGGGAACTCTTCCTCGGGGACCGGCACCTGCAGGAAGTCGCAGAGCGGGCCCCAGCCCTCGCTCACCTGGAAGACCAGCAGCCGCTCGGCCGGCACGGTGGCCTTCACCTCGGCGATGTGCCGGTTGAAGGCCTTCACGGCGTCGTCCTCGTCCATCTCGCTCAGCAGACGGTCGCCGCCGACGTCGAGGATGCGCGGATGCAGCTCCTCGGACATGAAGCGGATGAACGCGGCGGTGCCCGGGTCGACGTCCTGCGGATGCGGCATGTGCTTGGCGAAGATGGTCTGTCTGGCGCTCGCGTACCAGCGGTGCGGGTCCCGCACCGTCAGCACGACCTTGGCCTCGGGCCATGCCTCCATCAGCTCCCGCCAGAAGACGCAGCCGGGGAAGTCCACCGTCGCCCGGTACCCCTCGAACAGCCGGCGCACGTCCAGCGTGTCACTGGCCAGCTCCTCCTGCCACAGCGGCATCTGAAGAGGATTGGTGATCACTTCGGCCATGTGATGACAGGGGTCGAAACCGAGCCTCTTGAGCGCCGCTTGCATCGATAACGTACCGGTGCGGCCGTATCCGGCGCCTATCACGTCCATGCTGATCGTTCCCTCCTGCGCGGGGTACTTCCCCGTGCGTTCGGGACACTACGCCTGGCCGGCGCCGGCAATCGGAGTGGTGTCCAGCTCAGCAGGCCCTGGTGCGCTCGCCGTTGCGCCGACCGCATCCGCGGGATGCCGCCGACGATCCGACCAGTTCCTCTACGCCGGCCGGCAGCCGGCACCATGGCGGCAGGGGAACGACACGATGTCCGCTCGACAAGGGCATGTCCCTGGATACTGTTGGTGCCTTTGGTGCACAAAGGGTGAGGACCACCTCACCCACGGCATGCCCGTGGAGGCATACACACATGAGACCGACCCGTGCCGCGCTGCTCGTCGCTGCCACCGCCATGGCGCCCGCCCTCCTTCTCGCCGGCCCGGCATTCGCCGCCGTTCCGACGGGCACGTCCACTGTCACGACGGCCACGTCCGGCACACCGGTGGATGAGATGACGGAAGCGGAACTGCGCGCCGCGATAGCCGACATCCTGGCGGACGACAGCGGCAGAGCAGTCGTTCGGGAGGCCGGCGAGGCCCTCAACGGCACCGTCGAGGACATGCGCGCGTTCCTGGTGTCCGGGTACCGCCAAGCCCGGTTCGAGGACGACCTGGTCGCCATCGCCCGCATCCTCGACGGGGCGTTGAGGAACGGTGACAAGGCGGTCATCGCGGGGTGCAACGAGGCGCTCGACGCCCATACCCCGGAAACCGCGCGCGCCTTCCGGGAGACGGGGTACCGGCTCGCTCAGGCGGAGGACGACGCCGTCTACATCGCCCGCATGCTCGCCGACCCGGACATCAGCGACGCTCTGCGCGCTGCCGCAAACGCGGTCCTCGACGACGGCTCCCCCGAGGCCCTGCGGTACTTCCGGGTGACCGGGCAGTACGAGGTGAACGGCTAGGACTCCTCCCACCGGCGGGAACGGCCGCCGCCGTTCCCGCTCGGTACCCGCCCGGCGACGGCCTGCACACCCCCGCCGAATGCGGGCTGCCCCCGGTTCAGGCCGCGGGCTGTGCGGCGTGGGTGCGCACGCAGTCGCGGGCTGACGCCTTGGCGGCGTCCACCACGCCGCGGTCCTGCAGGAGGCGGCCCGAAGCGAGGGCACCGTCGATCAGCAGTCCCAGGTGGTCGGCCAGTGCGGTCGGGTCCCCGGCGCCCGCGGCGCGGCCGAGCCCGGCCAGCCATTCCTGCCGCCGTCGGGTGTGGGTCGTGGCGGCCTCATGGGCCTTGGAGCCCGGCTCGGCCTCGACGGCGGCACTGATGAAGGGGCAGCCGAAGAAGCCGTGGCGGTCGAACGAGGCCACCAGTGCGTCGAACAGCCCCACTATCTGCTGGGCGGGGGCAGGCCCGGCCGCCTCGGCCGCTGTCCGCAACTGCTCCATCCATGAGTCGTCCGTGCGCCGCAGATAGGCCGCGATGAGGTCGTCCTTGGTGCGGAAATGGGCGTACAGCGTGGACTTGGCCACCCCGGACTCCGCGATGACCTGGTCGATCCCGACCCCGCGCAGCCCGTGCCGGTGGAAGAGGCCGGCGGCCGTGTCGAGGATCTTCTGCTCGGTGTTCGTCTTGCGTACGCGCGTCGCCATGCCATACAGACTAGTCCGTTTTATTAACTGCCGCATCCGGTTGCATCCGCTTAATCGAACAGACTAGTCTGTCTTCCTGCCGGGGGCTGGAGACGCCGGCCACCGGGAGTGGTCCGAGAAGAAGGTGCTGTGATGCGTGCGATGGTGCTGGAGCAGTTCGGCGGGCAGGTGGAGCTGCGGGAGATTGCGAGGCCCGTGCCCGGACCGGGTCAGGTCCTGGTGCGGATCCATGCCAGCGGGGTCAATCCGCTGGACACGAAGATCCGGGCGGGTCAGGCCGCGCACGCGCAAACCCGGCTGCCCGCCGTGCTCGGCATGGACCTGGCCGGTGAGGTGGTGGAGACCGGGGCGGGCGTGGACGGGTTCCGTGCCGGTGACGAGGTCTACGGGCTGACCGGCGGGGTGGGGGATCTGCAGGGCTCGCTGGCCGAGTTCGCGGCGGTCGATGCGCGCCTGCTCTCACCCAAGCCCGCCGCGCTGACGATGCGTGAGGCCGCGGCCCTTCCGCTGGCCGTGATCACGGCGTGGGAGGGGCTGGTGGACCGCGCCGGTGTGCATGGCGGGCAGCGGGTGCTGGTGCACGGAGGGGCCGGCGGGGTGGGCAGCGTCGCCGTCCAGATCGCCCGGGCCCGCGGGGGCGAGGTGTACGCGACCGAGTCGGCGGCGAAGGTTCCCGTCGTGCGCGACCTGGGGGCGGTCCCGATCGACCGCACCGCGATGTCCGTGGCCGAGTACGTGGCCGAGTTCACGGACGGAGAGGGGTTCGACGTGGTGTACGACACCGTGGGGGGCCCGGTTCTGGGCGTCTCCTTCGAGGCGGTGCGCACCTATACGGGGCACGTGGTCAGTTCGCTGGGCTGGGGCACCCACGCGCTGGCGCCCCTGTCGTTCCGCGGTGCCACCTACTCCGGTGTGTTCACCCTGCTGCCGATGCTGACGGGGCGGGGCCGTGAGCACCACGGCCAGATCCTGCGCGAGGCGGCGGTGCTCGCCGACAGCGGCAGGCTGCGGCCGCTGCTCGATCCGACGCACTACGACCTGGCGGAGGCCGGCGAGGCGCACCGGGCGATCGAGGACCGCACCGCGTCCGGGAAGGTCGTCGTCGACATCGTGCCCTGACGGGAGCCCGAGCCCACGGGCCGGGAGAGGGGGCCGGGGGCGCCGGGGTCCCGGGAGCGGCAATGAAGTAAACTGATCGTACAGTTCAGTTCTGGCCCCAGTCAGGGAGGACGCCATGGGTGTCTGGTTCATCACCGGTGCATCGCGGGGCTTCGGCCTCGAACTCGTCCGTGCGGCGTTGGCCAGGGGGCATCGGGTCGTCGCCACGGCCCGCAGCTCCGCGCCCCTCGGGGAGCTCCTGCCCGGCGCGGGAGGGGACCTGCTGGCTCTCGATCTCGACGTGACCGACCAGGAGCAGGTCAGGAGCGCGGTCGCCGCCGCCGTCGACACCTTCGGCCGGCTCGACGTCGTCGTGAACAACGCGGGCCGCGGACTGCTGTCCGCCGTCGAGGAGGCGAGCGACGAGGCGGTGCGCGCCGTGTACGAGGTCAATGTGTTCGGCACGCTGCACGTCCAGCGTGCCGTACTTCCCATCCTGCGGGCCCAGCGCGCGGGCCACGTCATCAACATCTCCTCCGTCGGCGGTCTCGTCGGATCAGCCGGGTGGGGCATCTACGCCTCGACGAAGTTCGCCGTGGAGGGCTTCAGCGAGGCCCTCAGCCACGAAGTGGGTCCGCTGGGCGTGCACGTGACCATCGTCGAGCCCGGGTATTTCCGCACGGACTTCCTGGACGGATCCAGTCTGCACACCGGGGCGACCGTGATGGAGGACTACGACGACACCGCCGGAGCCATGCGTCGCCGGGCGAGGGCGGTCAACCACGCACAGCCGGGCGACCCCGTCAAGGCCGCCGCGGCGATCGTGGGCATGACCGAGGCCGAGCAGCCGCCGCTGCGCCTGCTGCTGGGCAAGGACTCCGTTCGCGCCGTGGAGGCCAAGCTCGCGCGGTTGCACGCCGACATCGACGCATGGCGCGAGGTGTCGGCCGCCACCGACCACGACGAGGCCGGGGCGGCCTGACGGCCTGAGCCACCTGGCCGTCTGCCACCTGGCCGTCTGCCGGCGCGTCGCCCGAGGTGTGGGGCGAGCACCGGCCGTGTGCGCCGCGGGACGCACCCGAAGCGGGGTGCGTCCCCGCCCGGCCGGATCCGCCTGCGCGCCCCCGGCCCGCGCACCCCCCGGCTGCGGCCCCGCTCAGACGGCTGCCGCGAGGGTGTCGAACGCGTTGTCGTCCAGCTTGATCAGGGCGGCGCCCACGTTGTCCTCCAGATGCGCGACGCTCGACGTCCCGGGAATCGGCAGCATGACCGGGGACCGCTTGAGCAGCCATGCGAGCGCCAACTGCGAGGGAGTGGCGTCGTACTGCTCGGCCAGGGCCGTCAGCGGGCCGTTCGGAGCGGCGAGAGAGCCGGTCGCCAGGGGGAACCACGGGATGAACCCGATGCCGTGGGCGGTCGCATGGTCCAGCAGTTCCTCGGCCGACCGGTCGGCGATGTTGTACATGTTCTGCACCGTCGCGATGTCCGCGATCTGCGCCGCCGCCCGCACCTGCGCCACGGTGACCTCGCTGAGGCCGATGTGGCGGATCTTGCCCTCGTCCTGGAGCTTCCTCAGTTCGCCGACCTGGTCCTCCAGCGGTACCGCCGGGTCGACACGGTGCAACTGGAACAGGTCGATGCGGTCCACACCGAGGTGCCGCAGACTGAGTTCGGCCTGCTGTCGCAGGTATTCCGGCCTCCCGATTGGCGTCCACACGCCCGGCCCCTGCCTGCTGAGGCCGGCCTTGGTGGCGATGACGACGTCGTCGGCGTACGGATGCAGCGCCTTCCTGATGAGGAGTTCTGCGGTGAAGGGGCCGTAGGAGTCGGCGGTGTCGATGAAGTTCACACCGAGTTCGACGGCGCGGCGCAGCACCCGCACGGCCTCGTCGGGATCTTTCGGGTCGCCCCAGACCCCGGGGCCGGTGAGCTGCATCGAGCCGAACCCGAGCCGCGTCACCTCCAGGCCGTCGTGGCTGAAGGTGCCGCTGGGAGTGGCAGACATATCGGACATCATTACTCCTGCAATCTTTTGAACTGTATGTACAGTTTGGAGATGTGGGCCGGACTGTGCAAGGAACGTCCCATTGTGCTCCCGTGTCACGCATGAGTGTCGTCCGCTCCCGTACTGCCCGTGCTCGTGGGGCTCGGTCGCGGCCGACGCCCCGTACCTCGACGGCGAAGACGGGCGTGCCGATCCGACCGGGGTGAAGGGACTCGGCGAAGTCGCCATCGTCGGGGTGGCACCGGCCATCGCCAACGCCGTTCAGCACGCCGCCGGCCGCCGGCCGCCGAGTCCGCGATCTGCCGATCACCGTGGAGCCCTTGATCCGAACCCTCCTGACCTGGTCCGACGCATCTCTTTCCGCTCTGGGCGGCCGGTTCGTGGAGTAGGCTGTGGGTTCGTCCGGTCGTCGAGAGGCACGGCTGACCCACCGTGGCGCACGCCATGACACACCGCTGGGAAGGTAAGACGAGAGTGTCGTCGCGCAAAGCCGAGCCCCCTACGGGAGCGGGGCCGGGGATCATCGCCCACCCCACAGGTCCACGCAGTGACCGCATCCACCAGGCCGTCCTGGACGCAACGCGTGAGCTGCTGGCGGAAGGGGGCCTGCCGGCCGCCGGCATCGACGCGATCGCAGCCCGCTCGGGCGTCAGCAAGGTCACCGTCTACAAGCACTGGCCCTCACGCATCGCGGTCGCGGCTGAGGCGTTCGGCCGCATGATGGCAGGAGCCCTCCCGCTGCCCGACACCGGAAGCGCCGTCGCAGACCTCACCGAACAGGTGGTGCGCGTCAGCGCCTTCTACGCCAGCGACCACGGAAGGATCTTCGCCCAACTCCTCGCCGCCTGCGTCGAGGACACGGCCGGCGCCGCCTACTTCCGCGAGTACTTCCTCGCCGACCGGCGCGCGGCCATCACCACGCTGTGGCAGCGGGCCGTGGACCGGGACGAGGTGCGTCGGGCGATCGCCGTGGACGATGTCATCGACATCCTGTTCGGCCCCTTGATCTTCCGGCGCCTCACCGGCCACTACGACCTCACCGAGGCACACGCACGAGCCCTGGCCGCCACCGCGCTGAAGGGCCTGCTCGCCCGCTGCGAGTGACTTTGCCGGCCGGATGGCCGAAGCCACCGGGCGCCCTCCCGGTGCCGCTGGGACCCGGAGCACCCGGGCGAGACCGGTGCCGGTGCCGGGACTGCCCGCCGCATCTCGACTAGTTTGAGTCGCGCGGGGACCCGGCGTCGTCACCCTGCACGCCCGGAGGGCGACCGCGGAACGGGAGAGGCAGCCGTGTGGCACGACTTGTCGGACAGTGGGATCACGTACGCCGAGAAGACACTGCGCACGGTCGCGGTGTACGTCCTCATCCTGGTGCTGCTCCGCCTGGCGGGCAAGCGTGAACTCGCCCAGGTGAACAGTTTCGACCTCGTGGTGATGCTGCTGCTGTCCAATGTGGTCCAGAACGCGATCATCGGCCCTGACAACTCGTTCACGGGGGCGGCGTACGGCGCCGCCGTCCTGGTCGCCACGAACGCGGTGTTCGTCCGGCTGGCCGCGCGCTACGACCGCCTCGGCCGCCTCTTCGAGGGCAGGCCCACGACGCTGGCCCGCGACGGGCGATGGCTCCCGGCGGCCACCGGATGGCGCGGGATGCGCCGGGAGGACCTGGAAGTGGCCATCCGGCGGCAGGGCGGCGACGGCGTCGGGGACACCGCTCAGGTGACCCTCGAACCAGGGGGGACCTTGGTCGTCTCCCTCAACGAGGAGGACCAGTCGGCCGACAAGGCAGACGTGGCGGCGTTGCAGGCCGCCATCGGGGATCTGCGCCGGGAGATCGACGGCCTCCGGCACGGACGATGACCCCGCCCCGGGCGGAGCCGGTCCCTCTCGCCCCTCAGGCGCGGGACAGGCGTACCGGGCGCCCGCTCACCGGGACGCGGATGATCCGGTACGGAGGCACTCGGGTGTCCACACCGTCGTTGAAGAGGGGCGTCCGCGGAAGCTGGTTCACGCTGAGGTACAGATGGCCGTTGTCCGCCAGGGCGAGGGTGTCGGGCCACAGCAGTTCCGGCGCGTGCAGAACGGTGGAGAAGGTGCCGTCCGGATCCCGTTTGACGACCGCACTGTGCTCATAGGCCGTGGCGTACACGCTCCCTTCGGCGTCGGTCTCCAGCCCGTCCGAGGCGGCCTTGTCCCCGAGGTCCACGACCAGGGCGCCGACCTCCTCCTCCGACACCGACCGATCGAGAAGGGCGGCGGTCCCCACGCGGTACAGGCGTCTGCTCGACAGCGGGCAGTAGAACAGGTCGCTGCCGTCCGCGCTGATCGCGATGCCGTCGGCGCCCACCTGGTAGTTCTCGCGGACGATGCCCTGGACGATCGCCCGGAAGCCGTCCACCGCGCGCGTGGAGGCGTGTCCGCGCAGCCGGCTCCAGCTCTCCCCCGAAGCGAGGTCGATCACGATCAGCGCGCCTTCCGGCTGCGAATCCGTGACGTACGCGTACCCGCCGGCACCGCGGGACAGGTCGAAACGCACGTCGTTCAGATAGGTCGTGGGGGTCACGGCCGCGCCTTCCAGGCGCACGACGCGAACGACCTCGTCCGTGGCCGGATCGACCTCCACGAGCTTGGGTCCGCCCGCCTGCCACGGGGCGAAGGCCAGGCTGCCCGTGTCGAGAAGCCAGACGTGCCCCGCCGGGTCCGTGATCACGCTCTGCACCGAGAGCAGCCTTTCCCCTCCCGCTTCCGGACGCCATTCGTTCATCCCGGAGCTGGGATAGGGCACCGCCCTGCCGTCCACTACTTCGGCGACGGTGCAGGGAACCTCGTCCCCCCACCGCGGGAACGAGACGAATATCCGCTCCTCGCTCGTGACCGTCACGCCGGTGGGCATGAGGTCGTCGAACTCGGCGACCACTTCGTACTCGGGTGCCACCCAGCTCCCCAGCGGGGAGGCGGCGGAGGAAGCCGTCCTGTTCTGCATACCACCGTCCCTTTCACGGGCAAGGGTGTCTCGCGGCGTACAGGAAACCTTCGCATATCGAAATGAAGCGGGCCTTTCATTGGCTACCCGCGCGGAACAAGGAAAATCCCCATAGGGGTGACAGGAATAATTCCAGATATAGCATCCACCGCCAGACCCGGCCATTCGACAGGTTCCGGAGGGCTCCGAAGAGCACCGGGCCTAGTCGACGGGCGCAGGCCGGTGCCGCCGCGGCGGGCGCGACCCGCGGTGCCTCACCCGTCGGCCCCGGTCCGGGCGCGACCCGTGCACGGCGGGTCGGCAACGCGCGCGGGCAGGGCGAGCGGGCACGGCGAGATGCAGACGAGTGGCTGATGGCGGGCGCGCCCGCGCGCTGCGAGGCTGGAACCGAGCGTCCGACGGGGAAGGTCTTCATGCCGCAGATGATGCAAGCGATGCGCCAGGAGCGCCTCGGTGGTCCCGAGGTGCTGCGACCGGTGACCGTGCCCCGGCCGGAGCCCCGGGCGACCGAGGTGCTCGTACGGGTGCGGGCCGCAGGGGTCAATCCGGTGGACTGGAAGACCAGGTCGACGGGCGGGCAGCTCGGCCGGCCGCCGTTCGTCCTCGGCTGGGACGTCGCGGGCACGGTGGAGGCGCTGGGGCCCGGAGTGACACGGTTCGCCGTGGGCGACCGGGTCTTCGGAATGCCCGCGTTCCCCTTCGAGGCCGGTTGCTACGCCGAGTACGTGACCGCGCGCTCCCGCGAACTCGCCGCCGTCCCCGAGGGACTCGGCGACATCGAGGCCGCGGCGCTCCCGCTCAGCTCGCTCATCGCCTGGCAGAGCCTGATCGACACCGCGGCCGTCGCCGAGGGGCAGCGCGTGCTGATCCACGCGGCCGCGGGCGGTGTGGGCCACCTCGCGGTGCAGATCGCCAGGAGTCGCGGTGCGTACGTCATCGGGACGGACGGCCCGCAGCACCAGGAGTACCTGTCCTCCATCGGGGTGGACGAGCCCGTGGACTACACCCGTCAGGACGTCGCGGAGACGGTCCGGGACGTCGACGTGGTGCTCGACCTCGTAGGAGGACGGACGGGCCTCGCCTCGCTCCCCGTTCTGCGCGACGGCGGGATCCTGATCTCCGTACCGTCCGCCACCGACATCACACCCGCCCGCGAGGCCGCCGGCGGGCGGGTGCGGGTGACCGGCATCTTCGTCGAGCCCGATCGCCTGGCCCTGGAGGACATCGCGGGGATGGCGGCACGGAGACTGCTCACCCCCCGGGTGGCGAGGACGTTCTCCCTGCACGAGGTGGCACGTGCCCACGAACTCGGCGAAAGTGGGAAGGCCGGCGGGAAGATGGTGCTCGTCGTCGGGTGACCCCGCACATGGCGCATGCCGCTGCACCTCGCCGCACCGCCCCCTTTCTCGGCCGCCGGGCACGCCCGCACCGGCCCGCGCCCGAGCGCGCCTGCGTGCACGGGCACGCACCCCGTTCCCGAAGACACCTCGTAGTGCCGTTTGCCACTCGACCTGCGAGTACGCCGTTCACAGATCAGCGCGTCGTGCGAAGGAGTACCTCATGACCACCGCCACCATGCGAGCCATCGCCTCCTATCGAGGGCTGCCCGTCGACGACCCCGAATGCCTCCAGGACGTCGAGGTGCCGGTTCCCGAGCTGCGCCCCCGGGACGTCCTGGTACGGGTGCACGCGGTGTCGGTCAACCCCGCGGACGTCAAGTCCCGCGCCGGCCTGGCCCCCTCCTCCGCACCGCGGATCCTCGGTTTCGACGCCGCAGGCGTGGTCGAGGCGGTGGGTCCCGCGGTCACCACCCTGTCCGTGGGCCAGGAGGTCTGGTACGCCGGTGACATCACCCGCCCCGGCAGCAACGCCGAACTCCAGGCGGTGGACGAGCGGATCGTGGGCCGCAAGCCCTCCTCGCTCGGGTTCGCCGAGGCCGCCGCGCTGCCGTTGACCACGATCACCGCGTGGGAGACGCTGTTCGAACGGTTCGGGCTGACCTCGGGGCACACCGGCACCCTGCTCGCACTCGGCGCGGCCGGCGGCGTCGGGTCGATACTGGTCCAGTTGGCCAAGGAACTCACCGGAGTGCGTGTCCTGGCATCCGCCAGCCGCCCGGAGTCACGCGACTGGGCACGGGCGATGGGCGCGGACGACGTCGTCGACCACCACGACCTGGTCGCCACCACGACCGCGGCGGCGCCGGACGGCGTCGACTACCTCTTCAGCCCGCATTCGGGCGGCCAGATCGAGTCGTTCGCGAGGATCATGCGGCCGTTCGGCCAGATCGTGGCCATCGACGAGCCCGAGAACATGGATCTGCTGCCGCTGAAGTCGAAGAGCATCGCATGGCACTGGGAGCTGATGTTCACCCGCTCCCTCTTCGAGACACCCGACATGATCGAGCAGAAGAACCTTCTGGAATCCGTCGCCGACCTGGTCGACGGGAAGCGGATCCGTACGACCCTCACCACGACGATCGACGACTTCTCCGCCGACGGCATGCGCGAGGCGCACCGCGTCGTCGAGTCCGGCCGTACGACAGGCAAGGTCGTCGTCAGCCGCCGGTCCTGACGGACGGCCCGGCACGCGGGGAACGCGAAGGCACCCTCGAAGGCCGCGAGCGGCCGGCGGCGCCTGACGGCGCGCCGGCCCCGCACCGAGGGCGGCCCTCGGCAGGAGGTTGGGGCCGGGTCAGCACAGGGCCGTTGTTTGTCCGGCGGCGTTCCACCGCCCCGCCGCAGTGCCGCGGCCCCCAGGCATGCCTGGTACCCCCGCCCCCCGGGCCTCCGTCCCGGCCGCCGGTTACCGTCTCCGGCAGGCCACGGGTCACGGGCCACAGGGCCAGGGGCGGCGGAGGGGTGCCCGCGGAGGGTACCACCGTCGGCCTTGGACTCCTCTACCGGGGCACCAGCGGCCGCACACCGCGCCGGAAGGAAGGGAACGGACCGTGACGACCACCGCGCCCGAGGGCCCGGAGTTCTTCGGCAGGACGACGGAAGTCGAGTTCCTGCTGGAGGAGGCCGGCCACGCGGACGGCACACCGCACACCTTCGTCGTGGGTCCCGCGGGTGTCGGCAGGACGGACCTGCTGTCGGCCGCCGCGCGGACTGCCGCGTCCCGTGCGCACGTCGTGCTGCGGGCCGGCGGGGCGGCCGCGGAGAGGGACCGGCAGTACGCGCTCGTACACCGGTTGGTGGCACCGTTGCTGGCGTCGGCGCGGCTGCGGGACCAGGCTGTCGCCCACCGGGTGGGCGAGGCGTTCGCAGCCGGTCCGGGAGCGCACGCAGCCGTGGCCGAGGCGGTCCCGCATCTGCTGCGCCTCGCCGCCGAGTCGGCTCCTGTGCTCGCTGTCGTGGACGACGCCCACCTGGCGGACCCCGCCTCCCAGGTCCTCCTGGCGGACCTCGCACGGGAAGGTGCGGGGACGGCCCGCCTGCTGCTGTCGGCGCCCGGGACCAGGATCCCCCCTGCGTACGGCGAGCACTGGCGCTCCCTGTGCCTTGGCCCCCTTCAGCCCTGGGAGGCGGCCCGCCTGCTGGATGCACTGCCGGGCGCCCCCCAGGGACGCGAGCGGGCCGAGATCCTGTTGGCCGCGGCGGGCAATCCGCTGGCCGTCACCGAACTCGTCCGCTCGGCGGCCCGTCGGCGCCCTGCCGCCCTCCACCCCCGGCCGTCGACGTCCGCCCTGATGGAGGACCTCCTCGCGACGGTGGAGGCACTGTCGCCGCGGACCCGGAGCCTGCTGCTGCACGCCGCGCTCGCCGCCGCCGGCACCCCGCGGTCGCGGATCGACGCGGCCGCCGGCACCGTCGAGACCTCGTGGGCTCCCGCCCGTGAGGCGGGGCTGGTGGAACCGCACGGCGACGGCTACGACTTCACGCACCCTCTGGCCCGGGCCGTCGCCGCAACCGCCCCCCTCGCGCAGCGGCAGGCCGCGCACGCAAGGCTGGCCGCCGCAGTACCGGCGGGCGACCCGCAGCGGCCGCGCCACCTGGCACGCGCGTCGTTCGGCCCCGACGAGGCGTTGGCGGCCCGGCTGGAGGCCCAGGCCGAGCGGGAGCGCGCACACGGTGCGTTCCTCGACGCCGCCCGTGACTTCGCAACCGCGGCGGAGCGCAGCGCCGTTGCGGGAAGGCGGGTGCGCCGGTACGCGATGGCGACGTTCTGCGCCGACCGCTTCGGGGATCCGGGCTGGGCGCGGCAGTTGCAGGACCGCGCCCTGCGGGAGGGCGCACCGGGCGCGTACGACGTGTGCGCTTCCCTGGCGCTGGCCGACCGACAGAGCAGCAAGGGGCACCAGCGGCAGGCCATGAACACCGTCGCCGCCGCACTGGAGACCGTCCGGCCGGGCAGCTCGCCGCACGCCCTGCTGACCGCCCGGGCAGCACGTGTCGCCGACGAGTCCGGGTGGGACGCGCACCGGGCAGTGGTCCGCACCGCGGTCCTAAAGGCGTCCCGGACCGCCTCGCCCGGCGCAGGACCGGGGCTGCGGACAGACGGCCCCACCCCGCTCACCTGGGAAGGGCACACACTGCCGTACGGCCTGGCCGCCCTCGTGTCGGGATCGCGCGGGCCGGCGGACACGCCCCTTGACGCCCTCCCCGCGGCGGACGGGGAGATGCCGGCGGAGCGGCTCGCCGCGGAGGCGGTGCTCGCCTGCCACCTGGACCGGCAGGACCTCGCGGTGGAGCGCTTCGAGCTGGTGCTGCGCGGGACCGACCCGTTCCAGGCGGGCGGCCTCCTCCGGGAGGTCTGCCTCCCGTACGCCGCGGCGCTCGTCGACACCGGACGCCTTCGCCCCGCGGCGCACCTCGCGCGCCGCGGGCACGAGCTGGCCCTCGTGCACGGCAGCGCACTGGACAGGGTCAGGACCGCAGCGCTGTACGCCAGAGTGCTGATCCAGACGCGGCGCGGCACCGAGGCGAAGGCACTGCTGGAGCAACTGCCCGACCTGGACTTCACGGAGAACCGCGCGGCCCAGTGCCTGGTGGGCCGGGCCCGGGCCATGCTGAGCTGCTCGCTGGGGGACTTCGAGGACGCCTACCACCACTTGCGGGGACTCTTCGGCCCTGACGGCGAACCCCTCCATCCGGTGCAGGGCCTCTACTGCGCCGTTCCCCTGGCCCTCTGCGCGCAGCGCGCGGGCCGCGGCGAGGAGGCCGCGGTGTGCGTCAAAACCCTGCCGGCCGTGTCCGGTCCGGTCCCCACCCCCAGGCAGGCGGCTCTCCTCGACCACGCCGAGGCCCTGACCCGCGACCCCGGCGGTGCGGAGGAGCGCTTCCTGCGGGCGCTGAAGGTCCAGGAGGACGGACTGTGGCCCTACGACCTCGGCCTGGTCCGCTACAGCTACGGTGCCTGGCTGCGCCGCAGGCGCCGCAGCCGGGAGGCGCGGGAGGTGCTGCTGGCCGCGCGGCGGACGTTCGCACGACTCGGCCCCTCGGCCGTCGACGCGCTCGTGCTCGGCGAACTGCGCGCCGCGGGCGGCGGTCGGGCCGAGGGACCCCAGCGCCTGACGCCGCAGCAACGCCAGGTCGCCGAACTGGCGGCCGACGGGCTGCGGAACCCGGAGATAGCGCGGCGGTTGATGATCTCCCCGCACACGGTGCGCTGCCACCTCTACCGGGCCTTCCACAAGCTCGGCATCAACGACCGGCGGCACCTGCCCGGCGTCCTGCCCCCGCAGGACCCCACTCCCTGACGCCCCCCGGTCGGCGCCTTGGGCGGCAGACCGGGCGGGCCGGCCGTCCGATCGGCGCCGCGGTCCGCTGAGCGCCGCACCCCGCTCAGCAGCGCGTCGGGCGGGGCGGCCGTGCGGGCACGGCGGCACGCCGCCGTGCCGATCAGGACACGCCGCGGTGCCGACCAGGAGCACGGCGGGACGAACCGCCCATCCAGTGGCACATGGCGGGGAGACCCGATGGGCACATGACGGGAAGGCTCGACGGGCACACGACGGGAACGCTCGGCGGCGAGGCGCGCGCGGGTGTGCGACGGCGCGGAGCGCGCGGTGCGACACCGTGCTGCGCAGGTAAGCTGCACTGTGCACGGAACCGTCCGCCCCGCGTACCCGCGCCCTCGGCCCGGGGGAGACCGCGCGGACGCGGCCACCCGTGCCGACCGGAGACCGGACGCCGGCCACCTCCCGGCCCCCGCCACCACGCCGACGGCGACCACCCAGGAGGTGCACATGAGCAGGTGCCGTCCGGCACCCGTGCCCCTGGTGGGACGAGAGCGCGAACTGGCCCTGCTCACCGGCCCGGCCGACGGGGCGCGCGCCCGCGTCGTGCTCGGTCCGCGGGGCGTGGGCAAGACGGCCCTGCTCGACGCGGCCGTCGACCGCCTCCGCGAGTCGGCTCGCGACACCCTCCTGCTGCACGCCGGTGCGGCCGACCCCCGCAGCTCGAAGCCGTACGCCCTGCTCCGGGGGCTCCTCGCCCCCCTCGGGCCGCCGGCACACTCGCTCCCGCGCGCCGAGGCCCGGCCGATCGAGGACATGCTGGACGGAGCATCACCCGATGCGCGGGAGTCGGGCCCCGCCCTCCACGCGCTCCTCCTCGCCGCGGCTGCCCGCCGCCCCCTGACGGTCGTGGTGGACGACGCCCACCGTGCCGACGAGGCGTCGCTCCTGCTGCTGGCCTTCGTGGCACGGCGGTCCGGCGATGCCCCGCTGCGCTTCCTGGTCGCCGGGCGCGGTGAGACGGCACCGCCTGCGCTGCGCGACGCTTGCGAGGCCGTCCGCCTCGGCCCGCTCCGACCGGCGGACGCCGCACGCCTGGTGGACGCGTTCCCCGGTGCGCCGCGGGGCGGGGAACGGCTGGAGATCCTCCAGGAGGCGGGCGGCCATCCCGGCGCGTTGCTCGCGCTCACCGCATGCGCCAGGGCCGCCGCTCCCGGTGAACGGGGCATGCTCCTGTCCCGTCTCGCGGGGGCGGGGCACGCCGACGACGCCCCGCGCGGCCTGCCTCGGGCCACGCGCACGCTGGTGCTGTACGCGGCGGTGGCGGGCGGCGGGGTACCCGTCGAGTTGGTCATGCGGGCCGTCGGCCCCCCGGCGTGCGTCGGTGACTGGACGCCTGCCGAGCAGACGGGCGCGGTGCTCGTCGCCGACGACCGCGTGTACTTCCCCGACCCGACGGCGCACTGGGACGTGCTGGCCGCCGAGGACCCCGTACTGGTGAGCACGGCGAGCCGTCGTCTGGTCGCCGAGTTCGCGGCCCGTGGCCACACGGCGGGCGCCGCCCGGCTCGCACGGGACGCCGAGGGGCCCGACGACGCCCTGGCCGCCAGGCTCGACGAACTCGCCCGCGCCGCCGGCCCCGGGCGTGCGGCACTGGCCACCGCCCGCGCCTTCGAGGCCGCCGCCCGGCTGAGCTCCTCCTCGTCCGAGCGGCGGCGGCGTCACGTGCTGGCCATGCTCGCCGCCCGCGACCACGGCGACCAGGACTGGGCGATGCACCTCGGATCGCAGGCCCTGCGCGGCGGGCAGGAAGGACCCGGGCCCGCGGCCGTCACGGCCGTCACGGCCTGGGGGCTGTCCGGGGCCGGCCGGCAGCGTGACGCCCTGGCGGTCCTGCGGTCGGCCCTGCACGGGAACGCACTGACGGCCGACGAGCGGACCGCGCTGCTGCGGGTGCTGCCCGGTATCATCGGCGACACGTGCCCCGATGCCGCCGGGGCGGCTGGCCTCCTCGGCGAGGCGCCGGCCCCCGCCTCGCCGGCCCCCGCGGACACGGGACACCCGGGCGCCGCCCCCGCCGACAGCCACGCCCCGGTGCGCGCCGCGGCCCGCCGCTGCGTCGGCCTGACGGTCGAGCCGACACCGGACGTGGCACCGCACGGAGCCTCCGCGGAGCGACTCGTCGCGGAGGGCACCCTCGCCTTCATGAACGACCAGCAGTGGCGCGCCGTCGAGCGGTTCGAGCGCGCACTCTCCCTGATCGACGCGGACACCGCGGCCGGACTGTTCCGGGACGCGGTCGTCCCCTACGCCGTGGCACTGATGGACGTCGGCCGGTGGGACGACGCCGAACGCGTCGCGAGGACCGCGCAGGAGCGCGCCGTAGTCCACCGGGGCTGGCGCATCGTCGTACAGGCCGCCGCGGTACGGGCCCGCATCCTGGCCCTGAGGGGTGACGCGGTGCGGGCGCGCGCGGTGCTGGACGAGGCGGCCGACCTGATCGATCTGTCCCAGAACCGCGCGGCACACGCGCTCGTGCTGCGGGCCGAGTCGTCCATCGCCTGGGCCGCGGGCGACCTGGAGGCGCGCCGACGCAGCCTGCGTGCCCTGTTCGGCCGGGACGGCGAACCGCTGCACCCAGTGCTGGCACCGCCCGCGATAGCCGAACTGACCTGCGCCGACGCCCCTCTGGGAGGCTCCGCCGACACCGCGCGGGTGGTCGAGGGCGTCGGCCGCGCCGAGCGGCTGCACGCCGCAAGGGTCACACTGCGGACGCGCTTCGCGCAGGCACTGTTGACGGGGCGCTCCGCCGAGGCCGACGACCTGTACCGCATGGTCACCCGGCATCCCGACGCCGAGCAGTGGCCCTACGAGCACGCCACGACCCGCCTGTACTACGCCGGCTGGCTGCGCAGGTCCCACCTCCAGGCGCAGTCGCGGCCGCTGCTGCACACCGCCGCCTCCACCTTCGAACGCCTGGGCGCCCACCGTCTCAGCACCCAGGCCGCCGCCGAACTGCGGGCCAGCGGTGTGAGCACGGCACCGCCCTCCCACCAGGCGTTCACCGGGCTGACGGCCCAGCAGCAGAACATCGTCCGCCTCGCGGCGTCCGGACTGACCAACTCGCAGATCGCGGCACACCTGCATCTGTCACCGCACACCGTCCGTTCGCATCTGTACCGGACCTTTCCGCAACTGGGCGTCACGCACCGCGACCAACTGCGCCGCGTGCTGCCCCTGGACACCCCGGCCGTCTGACGCGGCGAGCGTCCTGCTGCCCCACCGGGCTGCGGCCCCGTGGAGCCCGCGACGTCGGCAGACGGGCATCGCGGGCTCCACGTCTCATGACCGTGCCGGTGTCAGCGCCGGGCCGGCCCGCTCGCGATGGGCAGGCGGTACAGCGCATAGGGCCTGTCGCGGAGGTCGGTGCCTCCGGTGTAGGCGGCCTGCCGGTTGAGCTGGTTGGCGATCACATAGAGATTGCGGTCGTAGCCGACGCAGAGGGTGTCCGGCCACACCAACCGGTCGTCCTGTACGACCGTCCGGTACACCCCGTCGTGGTCGCGGCGGACGATGGCGTTGCGTTCGATGTCGCCGCCGTACACACGGCCCGCCTCGTCCGTCTCCAGACCGTCGGACATGCCCTTCGCACCCAGGTCGTGCACACGCGGCTGATCCGATGCCCGCCGCCGTACGGTGAGGTCCTCGGTCGCGACGGCATAGAGCCTCCGGCTGGACAGGGGGCAGTAGTACAGCCAGGCGCCGTCAGGGCTGAGCGCGACGCCGTCCGCGCCGATCCCGACGGGAGTGCCGGGCTCCGCACCGGGCTTGTCCAAAAACGGTCTGCCGTCGACGACGGGCACGAAACCCGGCTCGGGGAGGGTGGAGGGCGCGTTGTCCAGACACCGCCACGCGGCTCCGTCGGCCAGGTCGACGATGATCAGACCGGTGGGGCCGTCGGGCGTGGCGTCGGTCAGGTAGGCGTAGCCGCGGGTGAGGTCGAAGCGCACGTCGTTGACGAAACTGCGCGCCCCGGCCACCTGCGCGGGCAGGATGATGGTGCGCACGACACGGTCGGTGGCGAGGTCCACGGCCACGAGCTTCGGCCCGCCGTAAGGCGCGTCGGCCCACTCGACACGGCCGGTGTCGACGACCCACAGGCGCTCGGCGGCGTCGACGACGACGCTCTGCACACCGAGGAAGTGGTGTTCGGGGTCGGTGGCGTCCGGCGCGTTGATCGCCTGGTCGGGATAGGCCACGGCCACGCCGTCACGGATCTCGGCGACGGAGAAGGGCACGTCGTCGCCCCAGCGGGGAAAGTTGACGAAGATCCGACCGCTGCGGGAGACGGTGACGCCGGTGGGCATGGCCCCGTCGAAGGCGGCCACCGCCTCGAGGGAGGCGCCGCGGCTGCCGTGACTGCGGACCGGGGCCGCAGAGGCCCGCGACGAGCCGAGCACCGCTGAGGCGCCGAACGCCAGGGACGTGGTCATGACCACGCGTCGGCTCGGTCCGACCGGACCACCGGGCTGCGCATCGGGCACGTGCATGGTGTCAGGGTCCCTTCAGGGATCAGAGAAATGGGTACGACGGACTACGGGACGGCGGTCCGCCACCGTGCCGGGCTCGCCGCACAGGCGGCGTGCACCCCCTCAGCCTCCACCGGGAGGCAGCGGGAGGCATCAGCCACGTGTCCGCACCGCGCACCACGAATCGCGGGTCCACCCGCCCTGGGACGGCCGACGGGCCGACAGGTACCCCGCACTGGCAACGCATCGAGACTCCCCACGGGCAGAAGCCCGCCCGCCGCACCCGGCCCCGCACACCCGCGACACGCGCGTGACGCCGCCAGAAGGGGGCCTCGGCGGGCGCGGCGCCGCGCCACCGGCGCCGGTACAGCACTGGCCGCCCCGGCCCAGCACTCCGGATCGTCCCACCCCACTGTCCTCGTCAGCCGGTTCGACAACGGCAGCTTCGAGTACCCGATCGCCCGGGCGAACTCGTTCACGACGTACCCGGCGGGGCAGTACATCGGGCCGTGGGCGGTGACCAGCGGGGCCGTGGACCTCGTCGATGACGGACTCCGGCAGGCAGCCGAGGGCGACCAGTCACTCGACCTCCACGCCACCGGCGCCGGAGCGGTGGCACAGACCTTCACCACGGTCCCGGGGCAGACCTACACCGTCACCTACGCGCCGGCCGGGAACCCGGCGGGCGGCCCGGTCGTGAAGACCGGCCGGGTCCTCGTCGACGGCCAGAACGTCCAGGACTTCTCCTTCGACGTCACCGGCAAGACGTTCACCAGCATGGGGTACATCAGGCGTCAGGTGACCTTCGTGGCCACCGCCACGACCACGACGCTGGCGTTCGCCAGCACCACCCCCAACGCCTACGGCCCGGTGGTCGACGACGTGCAGGTCACCTCCTGCCACTGCCCCTGCTGACCCGGCAACACCCCGGCGTCCTCTGCGCCCGCATGCCGCGGACGACCCCCTGGCCCACCGCCGTGTGAGGCCCCGGCACGCCGGGCTCGTCGCCCGGCTCGCGTGCCGGGGTGCGGGGATGAGAGCCCACCGGGCCCGGCCGTCCGCCGTTCGCCCGCCTCCGGCGGCACCCACGACGCATACGCAGGGCCCCTGTTCCGAAGCCCGGCTCCCGGAAGCCCGGCCGCCGGAAGCCCGGTTCCGCCGGAGACGGGAGTGCGACCCGGCGGCCTGCCCGTCCACTCGACGGTGCAGGCCGCCGGACCCTCGATCCAACAACCAGCCGGGGCACGGAGCGTTCCGCCGGCGCCTGGTGGGCGGCCGCGCGCGGGGTCAGGAGAGCTTGTCGACCGCTGTCCTCGTGGTCGTCTTAAACGCCTTGACCGGTGCGTCGCCGAACGTGCCCATCTGGGACCACTTCACGACCGTCACGGTCGTGCCGTCGCGGCCGACCGAGAACAGGGCGATATCGGAGGCACCCCAGGAAGTGGTGGTGTGGACGCCGTAGACGTGCGCGCCCTCCTCGACGTCGACCTTGCCGTAGTCCTTCCCGACCGCTGTGATGTCGGGGTCCTGCTCGAGGTTCGTCGCACAGTCCGCGAGGTCGCTGCGCAGCAGGGCCGCGAAGTCGGCCGCCCGCTGTTGGTCGCGCTCGACGACTGTCACCTGCAGTGCGCTGGTGTCGAGGTCCGTCCAGTAGGCGCGGTGCACGGATGTCGACGGCAGGGCATCGCCGACGCACGCAGGCAGCGGGTCCGGCTGGCCGGCGGTCACAGGGCCGCCGTACCAGGGCGACGACGGGTGGGGCGGCAGCTCGGCAGGGTCGAGGAAGCCGGGCCCGTCCGCGGCGGTGGCGGCTGTCGCAGAGGGTGCGGCCAAGGCAAGAACGGCACCGGTGGCCAAAGCGGTCAGGGCGGTGCGGGCGCGGGTGCGGGCGTGGCGCCTGCGGATCGTCATATGTCCCCCTGTGCGGTGTACTGCCCGTGCCGGCGAACGGGTCGTCCCCGGCGGTTACGTCCAGTACGACTCGCCCGTCGCCGGTTGGTTGTGCGCCGCGCCTGGCGCAGAACGATCACGAATGTCACCGGTCTGCAACAGCACCCGTCGACGGGTACCGGAAAGTGCGGGGAGCCGGTCGACCGCAATGGGCTCGCATGCGGGACAGTGTCCGGCACGAGCCCGAGGGGGAGGTTGATGCGACGGTTCCGGACCACCGGCCGCACACCGCCTCGGAAAGGCAACCCATTCACTCGTTCCGCCGCCTGCGGACCCCTTGGGAGATCCGCAGGCGGCGGCCACGAAACCTTTGGGCGACTGATCTCTTGGCACGCCCGAAGTCATGTCGCGACGCTCGAAGCCATTCCGACAGCAGCACCCGGTCCGAGGTGGCGCAGCGGTCTTCCCGGTACGGTCGGTCAAGGCAGGATCTCGACGTACCCGTCGGTACCGTGCACGCGGATCCGCTGCCCGTCCCGGATCAGCCGGGTGGCCTGCTCCACGCCCACCACGGCGGGCAGGCCGTACTCCCGGGCGATCACCGCGCCGTGGGTCATCAGGCTGCCCACCTCCGTCACCAGGCCGGTGATGCCCACGAACAGGGGCGACCAGCCGGGGTCCGTGAAGGTCGTGACCAGGATGTCGCCCGGTTCGAGATCGGCCTTCGCCATGTCAAGGATGACACGGGCCCTCCCCTCGACGGTTCCCGCGGAAACCGGCAGGCCGACCAGGGCACCCGCCGGCACGTCGTCGCGCCGGTGCGCCCCGGTGACGGCCTCGCCATCCGATGTGAGTACCCGGGGCGGTGTGAGCGCCTGGTACGAGCGGAACGCCTCCTTGCGCCGACGGATGAGCCCGCCGTCCACCTGCTTCGAGCGCACGGCGTCGTGGAACTCCTGGAACGTGAGGTAGAAGACGTCCTCCTTCTCAGGGAGCACGTTGGTCTGCACGAGGCGCTCGGCCTCCTCCATCAGGGCCTGCTTGTAGACGAAGTAGCGGCTGATGATGCCGTACTTCGGGTACTCCCGGTAGCCGACGAAGGTCCGGACCCGGTCGATCATCCGCTTGGCCTCATCGGCCTTGCGCTCCCCGTCCGGCAGGGCCCGCAGGCGTGACAGCACCTCATGCTCCTTCTTCTCCGCCTCCTGCCGCCCCTGCTCGAACCGCCGCCGGGCGGCACCCGGCCCGAAGTTCCTGACGTTGTCGAGGATCAGGGGCACGAGCATGGTGGGGCGCTCGCGCCAGCGCGGCCTCGTGATGTCGATCTCGCCGGCGCACCGCATGCCGTACCGGTCGAGGTAGCCCTCGATGGCGTCGCGTGCCTCGGCCCCGCCCGCGAGCTTCGCCAGATCGTCCAGGAACCCCTCGTCCTCGACGCCCTGCAGGAACCGGACCACCTCCGGATGCGGGCGGATCACGTCCGCGACGTCGAGCAGCGCAAGCCCCATCTCCGACGTGACGTTGCCGGGGGCGGACAGGGTGAGCTTGTCAGCCGCGCTCTTCTCACCCAGCCACTCCCGCAGCTTGTCGTTGAGCCACCACGTGGCCTCCATCCCCGCCGTGATCGCCTGCATGCTCAGCGGATCACCGAGGACTCGCTTGTGCTCCTCGAAGGCCTCCAGCAGGAAGTCGAACAGCGCCGCTCCGGTCTTCGTCCGGATACCGCGGCTCAAGGTCGTGATGGACGCCTGGCTCCGCTCGATCAGCTCGGTGACGACAGCCGGATCGTTCTCGATCGGGGTGGACGCGATCGGGGCGGACGCGCCCCTGGCCGGGGGCCCGCCAGGGCCCGCGTCCGGGAGGGACGGGACGAAGTCGCCGCGGTCGACGACGGTTTCCAGCGCGTCCCTGATCGACGGATCGGATCTTCCGAGGACGTCCAGGAGACCGGCGCGGCTCGCGGGCGAGGCCAGCCGCCGGGTGACGTCGACGAACAGCCTCCCGCCGGCCTCGTGCATCGGCGCCATGGCCGTGAGCTGCCACATGGAGAGGCCCAGGGGCTTCATGGGGTCGGTCATCATCTGCTGATGGCCAACGGAGACGTAGACGTGATTCTCCTGGTCGTCGGCCTCCGGTACGGGGAACAGCGTCGTGATCGGCCGACTCTGGACGATGTGGAAGCCATCGTCGACGAGGCACCACTCGATGTCCTGCGGCCGGCCGAAGTGCGCCTCGATCCGCCGCCCGAGTTGAACGAGCCGCAGAACCTGCGCGTGCGTCAGCGACGGCTGCTCCTGCTGCTGCGGGTCGATCGCCACCTCCTGCGTGCCTCCGGCGGCCAGAGCGTGCACGGCATGCTCCTTGGCGGCGATCGCCTCGGCGACGACTTCGCCGTGCCGCACCGTGAAGACGTCCGGGTTCACCAGACCGGAGACCAGGGCCTCGCCGAGGCCGAAGCCGGCGTCCACGGTGGCGACCTTCCGGTTGCCCGTGACGGGGTCGGCCGTGAACATGACGCCGGCCGCACGCGGGAAGACCATCCGCTGCACGACCACGGCCATGTGGACCGCCCGGTGGTCGATGCCGTTCCTCCGGCGGTAGGCCACGGCCCGGTCGGTGAACAGCGAAGCCCAGCACCGACTGATGTGCCGGAGGACCGCCGCCGGCCCCACGACGTTCAGGTACGTGTCCTGCTGACCGGCGAACGAGGCCGTCGGCAGGTCCTCTGCCGTCGCACTGGATCGGACGGCGTAGGCGGCGTGCTCGCCGAGCTGGGCGAGTGCGCGGGTGACAGCCGCCGCGAGATCGCCCGGGACGGCGATCCCCTCGATGGTCCGGCGGATCTCCGCGCTGAGCGCGCGGACCGCCTCCCGGTCGTCCGGGTTCAGGCGCGAGAGCTGTTCGAGCCGATCATCGATCGACGGTGCTTCCGCCAGGACCCGCCGGAAGGCGTCCGTGGTCACGCAGAAGCCGGCCGGCACACGGATGCCTTCGATCCGCGACAGCGCGCCCAGGTGCGCGCCCTTGCCGCCGACGACCGCGACCTGACTCTCGTCGACCTTCTGAAGTTCCCACACGTACTGCTCGATCACCGCGACACCTCCGAGACAGCCGTGCTCCGCCGTACCGCACTGACCGATCGCATCCCCGGCACCTCCACTTCTGGTGCCCGCAACCGCGCTGCCAGCCCCACCGCCGGCCGGACGCCACCGCGTCCCCCGTACGCCGACAACAACACACGCACGTCGTGCCCCCCATTTCCGCAGCCTGTGGCCTCGGCCGACGATTCTGGGGTACCACGGGGGCCTTGCCGCAAGCCCCCCAGTGTGCTATATGTTGGGAGTGGCAAGGAGAGGTCTCCTTGCTTTTTCTTTTTTCCAGTTCGCCGTAGGCAAGGCTCGAACGCCGCCGAGCGGTCCGCGTCCCCCGGGCGCGGGATCCGCCACGCGAGCACTGGTATCGAATGACTGGTATCGAATGGAGACCGGACGCGAGCTTCGCCCGGTCGCCTGCTTCCGAAGCCGCCAAGCGCCGAGGCGGCAACGGCCGCCTGTACTCCGGTACATGCGTGGTCCGGGTTTCGGCCGCACCTCCCACCCATTCGGGTCTCGGCCGCACCTTTGGCCCCTTACGGCGCTTGCGCGCGCCGGGCCCGGACGTCGAGCCGACCTGCCGTCCGGACGGACGGCTGCACCGCCACGCGGCGGCCGTCCACTGAGCGTCAGCCGCAGCCGCAGCCGCAGCCGCAGCCGCAGCCGCAGCCGCAGTCGTAGCCGCAGTCGCGAGCCGGGTCGGATCCGTGGCCGCCGACCAGCCGCTTGCCGCTGAGGATGGTCCTTCTTCCCGGCGCATGCGCGGATCGTCAACAACCCGGCGTTGAACGACAAAGACAGGCGCAGTGGCCCACGGCATTCTCTTTTTCAAGGCCGAGTCGAGGGCAACCGGCCCGCAGTGCCCGGCCCGCGGCACAACATGTCGCAGCAGAAAGAGGCCGCGACTACTCAGAAACGCGGCGCCGAAAGGCGTGCACATCCATCAAGAAAAGGGAGAACACATATGCGTACACGAGTCTGGCTCACCGGCGTCGTGCTGGGAGCCGCACTGCTGACCGGTGGCACGGTCGCGACCGCCCAGGCCGCATCCGCGTCCTCCGACGCGAGCACGATCGCAGCCGGGTATACCGACATCGGTACCTTCCCTTCTCTTTCCGCGTGCCAGTCGTTCGGGGCGGCCGGCGTCTACTCCGACTGGTACTGCAAGAAGAGCACCACCACCAGCAACTACCACCTCTGGGTGAATCTGGATTCCTGAGGTCCACCGTCCAGGCGTCCGGACGAACCGGTGCACGAACGTCGGAACCTGCGTCCGATGCTCAGGCAGGGGTGACCTCGCCGCACGTCAACTGCGTTTCGGACGAGGGCGGGACCTGCTGGCCGGCCCAGGAGCAGCCGTGGCTGCAACGGACGACTTCGACCCCGAGAACACCAGTGACCAGACGATCACCGTGGTCCCCGCAGCAGATCCCGCTGCGGGGACCACGGGCGATCCGGAGCCACCCCGAAGTGCTCAGCCGCACTCCGAAGGCATGTCCTCGGTGAGGTTGCCCGCCGAGCACCTGCGCCGGTCCGTGGCCCTGATGGTCCTCGCGGCCCGCCTGCGGCCCGCCTGCTGCTGGGACGGTCTGGAGCGGTTGGGGGTTTTTCGGGTCAGCGGGAGCTGCTCCAGGGCGCCGGGACGAAGGTCCAGGTGGCTTCGGCGGGGCCGGGACCGGAGTTGAGCCATGTGTGCGGCTCCCGGCCCGGGAAGGTCAGGGTGTCGCCCGCGGTGAGTACTTCGGTGCGGTCGGTGAAGCGGATGGTGATCTCGCCGCTGAGTACGTGCAGTACCTCCACGTCGCAGTTGATCGTGTACAGGTCGTCGCCGCCGTGGGCATCCGGTTCGAGTCGCGATCGCAGGATCTGGATCTTCGATTGGGCACGGGGCGTGACCATCCGGTCTTCGACGGCGTGCCCGCCCATGTTGAGGCGAGGGGCCTCGTTCAATCGGATCACCTCGGCGTCGGCGCTCTCGAAGAGCGAACCGATCGGCAGGGACAGCACCTGGCAGAGGGTGACCAGGGAGGTGACGCTCGGCGAGGTCTCGTCACGCTCGACCCGGCTGAGAAACCCTCTGGTCAGGCCGGTGGCGGCGGCGACCTGTTCGATGGTGAGGCCCTGGGCCTGGCGGGAGGCTCGCAGACGCGCCCCGACACGGACCGGATCAGGTGATGGCGTCGGGTGCAGCGCTTTCATCGAATCCTCGCGTCATTCGTTTTGGCTCCCGGACAGCCCTTGACAGGGCGGTCACTCAGAGCAAACACTACCCGGAATGCAAGTTGCCTAATAGGAATCTGTTGTTGTGTATAGGTAACCTTCGCCTGGAACGGATCCGAGGTCCCGATGAACTCAGCCGAACCCCCGCAGTCCCCGATCGGCCCCCCGGACGCAAGTCTGACCCCCCGCTACGCGGGGATCGCGACGTTCGCCCGGCTGCCCTGCCTGGAAGACGTCCCGCGTGCCGACATCGCCGTCGTCGGTGTGCCCTTCGACAGCGGGGTGAGCTACCGGCCCGGCGCCCGTTTCGGGCCTGCGCACATCCGTGAGGCGTCCCGGCTGCTGCGGCCCTACAACCCGGCGCAGGACGTGGAACCCTTCGCCGCCCAGCAGGTCGCCGACGCGGGTGACATCTCCGCCAACCCGTTCAGCCTCGACGAGGCGGTCACCCGGATCCAGACCGCCGCCGAGGAACTGACCGCGGATGGTACCCGGCTGTTGACCCTCGGTGGCGACCACACCATCGCCCTGCCGCTGCTGCGCGCCGCCGCCCGGCGGCACGGCCCGCTCGCCGTGCTCCACTTCGACGCCCACCTCGACACCTGGGACACCTACTTCGGTGCCCCCGTCACGCACGGCACGCCCTTCCGCCGTGCGTCCGAGGAAGGACTCATCGACCTCACCACAAGCCTGCACGTGGGAACCCGGGGTCCGCTGTACTCTCGGCAGGACCTGCGGGACGACGAACGCCTCGGGTTCGCCGTGATCTCCAGCCCGGAGATCGAGACCGAGGGCCTGCCCCGGGCGATCGAGCGTATGCTCGCCCGCCTCGGGGAGCGGCCCGTGTACCTGTCCATCGACATCGACGTACTCGACCCGGCGCACGCCCCCGGCACCGGAACCCCCGAAGCGGGCGGGATGACCAGCCGCGAACTGCTCGCGATGATCCGCGCCCTGCGCGGGACGCGTCTGGTGGGCGCCGACGTGGTCGAGGTGGCCCCCGCCTACGACCACGCTCAGATGACCGCCGTCGCCGCCGCCCACACCGCCTACGAGATCCTCTCGGCGATGACGCCCGACCACCTGCCTGTGCCGGACGACCGGCCCCGCGAACGATAGGGGAAGGCGATGACCTCCTCGGACACTGCGACGCAGCCCGACTCGGCGATCGAGCAGCACTCGATCGACTACGTGCCGGCCGCTGAACGACACGGCAAGGTCTGGCACCAGGGACCGTTCTGGTTCACCGGCAACTTCGTCCTGCCGACGATGGTCGCCGGTTTCGTCGGCGCGGCCATGGGGTTGAGCGTCTGGTACAGCGTGCTGGCCATTGTGCTCGGTGTGTGCGTCGGAACGTTCTTCATGGCCTTCCACGCCAACCAGGGCCCCCGGATGGGCCTGCCCCAGATGATCCAGTCCCGTGCGCAGTTCGGCAGCCGCGGTTCCGCGGTGCCGTTCGCCGCGACCGTCTTCGTCTACGTGGGCTTCCTGGTCTTCGACACGGTCCTCGCCGCGCAGGGCCTTGGATTGTGGCTCCCCGACGGCAAGCTCTTCTGGTACCCGCTTCTGATCGCCCTCTCCATCGTCATCGCGGTCGTGGGCCACGACCTGCTCCACTTCGTCCAGCGTTGGCTGACGTACCTGCTGGTCGTCGTCTTCGCCGTCCTCACCGTGGTCGCGGTCGTCCACTTCGGCTCCCACGCCACCCCCGCCCATGTGCCCGCCGCCACGGCGGGGTGGAACCTGACGGCCTTCCTGGTGCAGTTCTCCCTCGCCGCCGGGTACAACATCAGCTACGCCGTCTACGTCTCCGACTACACCCGCTACCTGCCGGCGAAGGTGCCCGCAAGGGGCCTGATAGGCGCGGTGTACTCGGGCGCCGCGTTCTCCGCCGTGTGGCTGATGTCGCTCGGTGCTATCCTCGCCAGCCACCTGCCCGACCCCGACCCGATCCTCGCCCTGCGCGACGTCGGCGACCTGCTCTTCCCCGGCTTCGGTGTGATCGCCGTCATGGCCTCGGTGCTCGCGCTGGTCTCGATCATGGGGGTCAACGCCTACGGTGCGATGCTCACCGGTGCCAGCGCACTGGACGGGTTCCGCGGTGTGCGCCCCACCGTGCGGCTGCGCGTCGTCGGACTCGTCGTGGTCGGCCTGGTGTCCCTGGTGGTCGCCCTGCTGATCCCGGACGACTACATCGGCAGCTTCAACAACTTCGTGCTGATGATGCTGTACTTCCTCGTGCCGTGGACCGCGGTGAACCTGGTCGACTTCTACCTCGTGCGCCGGGGGAAGTACGCCATCGCCGAGGTCCTGAAACCGGACGGCATCTACGGACGCTGGGCGTGGCGGGGCGTCACCGCCTACGTCGTCGGGTTCGTTGCGATGATTCCCTTCTTCTCCACGAGCTTCTACGCCGGTCCGGTGGCCGATGCCCTCGGTGGTGCGGACTTCTCGTTCGTCGTCGGCCTGATCGTCTCCGGCGTGCTCTACCTGCTGTTCTCCCGGACCCTGGACCATGAGGCGGAAGCCGAGGCCCGGGTGGTGAGCGAGGTGGAACTGGAGGGATCCGTCCGATGAGCAGGCAGCCGTCCCACCAGGCCGCCCGGAAAGGCGGGGTAACCGTCGCGGTCTGCCAGATCGCCCCCCGGATCGGCGACATCGAAGGGAACCGACTGCGGATCCGCACAGCGGTCGAGACGGCGGCCCAGCGCGGCGCCCACGTCGTGGTCCTGCCGGAACTGGCCGGCACCGGCTACGTCTTCACCGACGCCCAGGAACTGCGAGCCATGGCTCAGCCGCCGGACGGTGACACGATCAAGGAGTGGGAGGCGCTCGCCGCCCGCCACAACCTGGTCATCGTCGGCGGCTTCGCCGAACGCGGCGACGACGGGCACCTCTACAACTCTGCCGCCCTCGCCGATCCGACCGGGCTGCGCGCCACCTACCGCAAGGCTCACCTGTGGAACGGCGAGAAGACCTGGGGCTTCTCCAGCGGTGACGGGCCCCCGCCGGTCGTCGACACCCTGTACGGCCGCATCGGGTTCATGGTCTGCTACGACCTGGAGTTCCCCGAATGGGTGCGGCTCGCGGCCCTGGACGGCGCGGAGCTGCTGTGCGGACCCGTCAACTGGCCGCTGTACCCGCGGCCCAAGGGCGAGCGACCGGCTGAGATCGTCCGTGTGCAGGCCGGCGCCTCCGTCAACCGCATGTTCATCGCGGTCGCCGACCGGACCGGCGTCGAACGGGGACAGGACTGGCTCGGCGGCAGCGTGGTCGTGGACGCCGACGGCTACCCCGTGACCCCGCTGAAACTCGGCGAGGAAGCGGTCCTCACCGCCACCCTCGACCTCTCCGAGGCACGGAACAAGGCCATCAGCGAGCTCAACGACGTCCACGCGGACCGGCGCCCCACGCTGTACGGACACTCCTCACGGGACGGATCGTGACCACCTCCGTCGCCCTCGTCCAGCAGCCGCCGGCGAACAAAGTCGTTCGGCGTTGACCGACGGCTCACGTAGGGTGCCCAGGTCATCGAGGTGGAGGGCGGGACGTGGGCGTGGCACCCCAGCGCGTGACACGGGATCAGTTGGCGGCTGCGGCGCAGGCGGCGCTGGGCGGCGGGCGACGGCTGGAGGCGGTCGAGCGGCTTCCGGGCGGCACCACGAAAGGCGTCTACCGGCTGACGATGGACGACGCCATGACGGCGATCGCCTACCTGTGGGAGGACACCGAGAACTACTGGCCGATCACCGAGCACGATGGCGACCTCGCCGACCCGTTCTCGCCCGGCGGTTCATGCGAGGAATCGCCGAGCATCACCTGAACGAGGCGCTGGCGCTGGTCACGGCGAGTTGAAGAGGCGAGTACCCGGTGGTCGGTCTCGTGTGTGAGGCGCCGTGGATCTGGTTGTCCCGGCCTGGTGCGACGAGTGGTCCAGTTGGGGGCGCGTCTCTCGGTTCGTGGCCGAGGCCGGGAGCGGTCGCCAGTTGACGGGGACGCTGCGTATGACCAAGGCGCGGTCGAGGACGGCGCTTCCCGGCGGGGGCCGGCCCGGGTCGCCGAAGAAAGAAGACGCGGGGGAGTGGGCACTGTCGTGTGATCTTGAAATGGGTGGCACGCGCCCTCTACGAACGATTGGACCGACTGCCAACACCCCTCGGCGGGCCGACCACGGATTCGTCCGACATCCGCCGAATACGAGACCAACCACTACCGCACGACACCGAAACCCCAGGTCACAGCCACAACCTGAAGTCTCTGCCGAACCCGGAACGGTTCAAGGAAATGGCAAGGTCGACGGGAGGCCGGTGGTCGTAGTCATGGACGACGCGCCGGTGAAGCATCAGCGAACTGTTCGCTTGTTCCACCGCCCACGGTTTCGGCTGTGCCTTTGCCCTGCTCGCCCGGGCAGTGGCGGACGACCTTGACGTCGATGTCCAGCAGGGCGCCGTGGATGACGACAGGGGTCGGGCACTGAAGGCGAGTGCTATCGGCTGAAGGAGAGTGAGGACGCTCGCCCATTCCGGGACTGCAGCTCGGTCGACAAGCTTCCGGAGATGCCGGAGAGTTCTGCAGCCGTGGCCATGAGGGCGGGGGCCAGTTCTTCCATGCGGTCGTCGGTGAGCTGGAGGCTGGGGCCTGCGATGCTCACCACGCCTAGGGCCTTGCCGGTATCGGGGTTGCTCAGTGGGGCGGCCATTGCGGAGATGCCGTCTTCGAAGCTGTTGTGTACACGCGCCCAGCCCCTCTTGCGGGCCTCGTGTATCCGCGACTGCACCTCGACCAGAGTTTTGGGGACGTTCTGGCCGATGGGGTGCCTGTCGTCGGGCTCCTGCCGGGCAACCAGCCGCAGAGCCTGTTCGTCTTGCAGGCAGGACAGCCAGGCCAGACCACTGGCCGTCGAGGCGAAGGGGATCTCCGATCCGTGGTCGGGATCGGGTTCGTAGCGCAGACCAGCTTTGGCGCCCTGGGATTTGGCGACCCACAGAAGTTGTTCACCGTCCACGAGACCGAGGCGGACCAACTGGCCTGACTCGTTCGCGAGCTTGGACAGCACGGGGAGGGCCAGCTCGAAGACGGTGCTGCTGGCGAGGTGGCGCAGGCCGAGACTGGCGATCCGCAGGGTCAGGGCGTAGTTGCCCGACTCCATCTGCTGTACGAAGCCCTCTTCGGTGAGTGTCGTGAGGATGCGATGCGCCGCGCTCTTCGGCAGGTCGACCTCCTCCGCGATGCGTGACAGCGGCAGGCCGTCGGGGGCGCCGACCAGCCGCTGCAGAACGGCGAGGCCCCGCGACAACATTCCTGTGGCCATGCCCCCCTGCTCTCCGCCGGACGAGTGGTCCGGCCATCGTAGCGAGCGCTGCCCGGTACCTCGCTCGTCATGCCGTCGTAACGCGTTGACAATCTACCAGAACGGTGTTCCACTCTGGAAAACTTTTCCAGGGGTGCTGGATGGCGCGATGTGGCGAGAGCGGAGGTGCCGGGATGTGCGCCGATCATGGGAGTCGTCCGCGGACGGTTCTTAGCCAGGGCAGCTTTCTGCACCTGCCTACCGGCAAGTTCGTTTCCGCTGCGGCGGAAGCCGGCTTCGATGCCGTGACGCTGTGGCGGCATGCACCGACCTTCGGGGACGCAGGCGACGCTGCAGCCGCCGCGCGGGCGGCCGGCATCAGGGTCGAGGCGGTCTGCCGGGGAGGCTACGTGACCGCGGCCGGCAAGAAGGAGACCCTGCGCGCTCTTGCGGACGCCGCCGTTCTCGGAGCGTCCCAGATGGTGGTCATCGCCGGTCCTCCGAGTCCGGGTGATCCCCGGGCCGCTGCTGCGGACCTGAGCCGCGCGCTGGAGCAGGTACTTCCCGCCGCGGAACGCGCCGGGATCGCGCTGGCCCTGGAGCCGTTCCACCCGATGTTCGCCGCAGACCGCTCGTGGCTGGTCACGCTGGGCCAGGCCGTGGATATCGCGGACGCCTTCGACTCGCCGTTCCTCGGGATCACCGTCGACAGCTACCACCTATGGTGGGATCCGGCTCTCGCGACCGGGCTGCACCGGGCGGGGGACCGTATCACCGGGGTCCAGATCGCCGACTGGACGACCCCGGGCGGGGACGTCCTCCCCTCTCGCGGGATGCCCGGCGAGGGTGTGATCCCCCTGCGGGAGTTCCTCCGCCTCGTCACCACGGCTGGCTACACCGGCCCGGTGGAGATCGAGGTACTCAGCGACCGGTTCCGCGCGCTGCCGCCCCTGGACGCGGCCCGCGCACTCAAGACCGCCCTCGACAGGACTACCGCCGACGTCATGGAAGGAAGCCAGGCATGAGCAAGGAGTTGCCCCGCCAGGGGCTGCTGTACGAGGACTTGTCGGTGGGGCTCTCGTTCCGCAGTCCCGGCAGGACGATCACGGACGCCGACGTGATCGGGTTCGCCGCACTGACGGGCGACTTCTCCGAAGTGCACACCAGCGACGTGTACGCCAAGGCCAGCCAGTTCGGACGGCGGATCGCGCACGGCATGCTGGGCCTGGCCTACGCGCACGGGCTGATGTGGCCGCGTACCGAGATGCTGCGGCACACCGCGATCGCCTTCCTCGGCATCAAGGACTGGCGCTTCGTCGCGCCGATCTTCCTGGGCGACACGATCTTCGTGAACTACTCGGTCGCCGAGATGCGCGACAGCCGGTCCAAGCCGGACCAGGCGATCGTGACGTTCGACGTCGAAGTGGTGGACCAGGACGGCCGCCTGTGCCAGAAGGGACAGAAGGTGGAGCTGCTGTCCAAGGTGCCCCTGGGCGGGGTCGCCGCGAGCGAGAAGGACGACGGCTGATGGCGGCGCGGTTCGCCGGCAAGCGGGCCCTGGTCACGGGAGGCGCCAGGGGTATCGGGCGGGCGGTGGTGGGGCGCCTCGCGGCCGAAGGCGCCGAGGTCGTGGTCGCCGACCTGGACGCCGCCCAGGCCGCGGCGGTGGCGGCCGGGCTGCGGGACGAAGGACACAGCGCCGAACCCCTGCCCCTCGACGTGGGGGACCCCACCGCGTTCGAGCGTGCGGGTGAGCGGTGCGGAACCCTGGACATCGTCGTGGCGAACGCGGGGATCCAGACCTTCGCGCCGGCCAGCGAACTCGGCGCCTCCGACTGGGACCGGGTTGTGGACATCAACGCCCGTGGCACCCTCCTCACCCTGCAGCTGGCGGCACGTCATCTCGCCGAGGGAGGAACCGCGATCACCATAGCGTCCATCCAGGCACTGCTGCCCAATGCGCTGTCCGCCAACTACGCGGCGTCCAAGGCAGCGGTGCTGAGCCTGACGAAGTCCTTCGCCGCCGAACTGGCACCGCGCGGGATCCGGGTGAACGCGGTGGCGCCGGGCCGCATCGACACCGGTCTCTCGGACTACGCGAGCAGCGAGGTCGGCAGGATCACCCGGCAGGACGCCGCGGAGACCCTGGAGCGCCGCCTGGCGGCCAATCCGCTCGGCCGCATCGGGCGGCCCGAGGAGGTCGCGGCAGTCGTAGCGTTCCTCGCCTCGGACGACGCGTCGTACATCACCGGCGAGTGCGTCAACGTGTGCGGCGGGGACGTGATGGCATGATTCCCGTCGAAGCCGCCCCCTCGGGGCGGGCCACCCACAACCTGCTTCTGACACCCGGCGTGGCTGCGGGACTCATCCGCGATGGCGCGACCGTGGCGGTGGGCGGCACCGGGTCCCTCCTCCAGGTACCCGAGACACTGCTGGCCGCCGTGGAGCAACGCTGGGGACACGATTCCTCTCCCAGGGGCCTGACCGTCGTGCACGTCATGGGCCTCGGCGACCACCAGGGCCGGGGCATCGACCACATCGCCGTTCCCGGGCTGGTCGACCGCTTCATCGGGTCGCACTTCGTGCTCTCCCCCCGGCAGCAGGCGGCCATCGCCGGCAACGAGATCGAGGCGGTGGCGCTGCCCGCCGGCACGATCTCCCTGTTGTACCGGGAGATCGCCGCCCGGCGACCGGGCCTGTTCACCGACATCGGCCTCGACACGTTCGTCGATCCGCGCAGGCAATGGGGACGGATGAACGCCCGGACCAGGACCGGGCTCAGCGAGGTCGTCACGATCCGCGGCGAGGAATGGCTGTTCTACCCCCGGTTCGACATCGACGTCGCACTGCTGCGCGCCAGCGAGGCCGACACCGACGGCAACATCAGCATGGACGACGAGGCGGCCTTCGGGGACAACCTGGCGATCGCCCAGGCGGCGCGCAACAGCGGCGGACTGGTCATCGTCGAGGTGAAGAAGGTGGTGGAGCGCGGGGCGATACCAGCAGGCCGCGTGCGTGTCCCGGCGCCGCTGGTGGACCACGTGGTGGTCACCGACTACCCCAACCAGACACCGATCACCGTCGCCGACCCGCGCCGCACCGGTGTCGCCGCGAACACCCTGACCGAGGTCGAGGCGCTGCCGTTCGACCACCGCAAGGTCGTCGCCCGGCGCGCGGCGTCGGAGCTGCACGACGGTGACCTGGCGAACCTCGGCGTCGGGATGGCCAACGGGATCAGCTATGTGGCACTGGAGGAGGGCTTCCTCGACCGGTTCACCCTCACCGTCGAACAGGGGGTGTTCGGCGGTGTACCGGGTGTCGGGCTGGACTCCGGCACCGCGATCAACCCGTCGGCCATCGTGGACATGCCCAGTCAGTTCGACCTCTACGATGGCGGCGCGCTCGACTTCGCGGGCCTGGCCTTCGCCGAGATCGACCAGCGCGGCAACGTGAACGTCGCCGCCGCGGGCGGCAGGCCGATCGGTCCGGGTGGCTTCATCGACATCAGCCAGAAGGCACGCACCATCGTCTTCTGCGGAACGCTGCGGGGCGGCGGCCTGAAGGTCCAGATGGGCGACGGCAGGCTGGCCATCGAAACAGAGGGCCGCTACCCGAAATTCGTGCGCGAAGCGCAATACGTCAGCTTCAGTGCCGAACGTGCCCACCGCCGCGGACAGCGGGTGCTCTACGTGACCGAGCGAGCGGTCTTCGCACTCACCGCAGAGGGTGTGGAGCTCCTGGAGATCGCTCCCGGCATGGATCTGCGACGCGACGTGCTCGACCGGATGGAGTTCACGCCGCTGATGCGCTCGGCGCCGAAGGTGATGGATCGTCGCCTGTTCCTGCCCGCGAAGGCCGGAATCGGCCCGCGGCCGCGGCGCCCGAAGACAGAGAGGCAGTACACGTGACCGACGCCTACGAGGGCATCCGCGTTCTCGACTTCACCCAGCTCGAACAGGGCCCCTCCGCCACCCAGGTCCTCGCGGACTTCGGCGCCGACGTCATCAAGGTCGAGCGCATCGACGCCGGAGAGATCGGACGGTTCCAGCCCCCCTTCCTCACGGGCGGTTTCAGTCCGCACTGGTCAGCGACCAACCGCAACAAGAAGAGCATCAGCGTCGACGTCAAGTCCGAACAGGGGCGCGAGCTGATCTACGCGCTGGCCGAGGACGCCGACATCGTCGCCAGCAATTTCCGCCCCGGTGTCATGGACCGGCTCGGATTCGGCTGGGAGCAGCTCTCGGCGATCAACCCCCGGATCATCGTCGCCTACGCCTCCGGCTACGGGCTGTCGGGTCCGTACGTCCACCGGCGGGGGCAGGACCTGGCCGCGCAGGCGATCAGCGGCCTGATGGCTCTCACCGGCACCGAGGAGACCGGGCCGGTGCCCACCGGCACGTTCATGATCGACTACCTCGCGTCCATGCAGTTCGCGCAGGGCATGATGATCGCGCTGGCCGCTAGGGAACGCACCGGCCGGGGGCAGGTCGTCGACTCCAACCTGCTGAATGCGGCGATCACCAGCCACCTCCAGGAAGGCACCACCTACCTCAACACCGGCCAGCGCTACCCCCGCCCTACCGCCGGCATCGCACACGCCCACAACACCGCGTTGTACGGCTACTACCAGGCCGGCGACGGACTGTGGTTCACCCTGATCGGGGAGTTCTACGTCGACCAGCAGTGGAAGCGCGCGGCACGGGCCTGCGGACTGCCCCCCGGCGTCGTGGACGACCCGAGGTTCCAGACCCTGGACGGACTGCGGGAACACACCGAAGAGACCCACCGGCTGCTCGCCGAGGCCATCCGCGGGTATCCGCGCCAGGACATCATGGCCCGCTTCGAGGCCGAAGACGTGCTCGTGGCACCCGTCCACGACTACGACGCGGTGTTCGATGACCCGCAGGTCCGGCACAACGGACTCGTCATCGAGGGCGAGGTCCACGGCGTGGGCTCCGTGAAATGGGTCGGAATGCCCATCGCCCTGTCCGACACGCCGGCCCGTCTGCGCCACGTCCCTCCCACCATCGGCCAGCACAACGACGAAGTCCTCACCCGCGCCGGACTGGATGCCGACCGGATCGCCGAACTCAAAGCCGCCGGCGTCGTCGGAAGCGAGCGGGACCGGGAGAAGACAGGCGCACCCGCCGCCTGGTCGTGACCTCCCCCACCACCGCGCACCACAAGGAGAAGTAACACAGTGACAGCCAAGACCTCGACCGGACTCGTCCTGCCCAAGGCGGACGGGGGCACCGTGCAGCACGTCATGCACGAGCCGGTCGACTACCCGCGCCACCCCGCGCCGTTCACCTCCCGGACGGTACTGGCCGCGGCCCACGTCGTCGCCGATGCCCGCGCCGAGTACACCCCCGGAGAAGCGCCGCCCGTCGACTGGGAAGCCACCATCGCCTTCCGGCAGCACCTCTTCAGCTACGGGATCGGCATAGCCGAAGGCATGGACACCTCCGAACGCGGACCGGGCGGCCTGACCTGGCCCCAGGCCCAGGAACTCATCCGCCTGGGGGTGGCGGCCGCCCTCGACGCCGGCGCGGCCGTCGTCGCGGGCGCCGGAACCGACCAACTCACCGCCCCGCGCCCCGAACTCCCCCAGATCGTCGACGCCTACACCGAGCAACTGGAATTCGTCCAGGCACAGGGCAGCGCCGCGGTCATCCGCGCCAGCCACGCACTCGTCTCCGCCGCCCGGTCCGAGGACGACTACCTCTCGGTCTACCGCGACGTACTGGCCAAGACCGACAAGCCCGCCATCGTGCACTGGCTCGGCACCGGGTTCGACCCCACGCTCCACGGCTACTGGGGACACACCGACCCCCTGGCGGCCATGGATGTCGTGGTGCGCATGGCGCAGGAGAACGCCGACCGCATCGACGGCATCAAGTTCAGCCTCCTCGACGAGGAACTGGAGAAGGAGTTCCGCCGCCGCCTGCCCACCGGCGTCAAGGTCTTCACCGGCGACGACTACGGCTACACCGACCTGCTGCTCGGCGACGGCGAACACCACAGCCACGGCCTGCTCGGCGTCCTCGACCCGATCGCCCCGATCGCCTCCGCCGGTTTCACCGCGCTCGACGCCGGGGACGAGCAGGGCTTCGTCACCACGATGAACCGCTCCATCCCCATGGCCGTCAAGATGTTCGAGGCGCCGGCCGACCGGTACAAGGTCGGCACCGTCTTCATCGCATGGCTCTCCGGCCACCAGGACCACTTCCGCATGGTCAGCGGACGCGAAGGCATGCGCTCCCTCCAGCACCTGGCCGACCTGTTCGTCCTCACCGACGAGCTGGGCCTGTTCCCCGATCCGGACCTCGCCGTGCTGCGGATGCGGACGCTGCTCGCCACAGCAGGTATCGAATGAACACCACCCCGCTCCCCCCGCAGGCCCTACCCCCAGTCCGCACGGTGAGCGCCGCACAGGTGCGCCAGGCTCTGGCGGGCGCGCGCCGGGTCGTCTTCCTCGACGACGACCCCACCGGCACGCAGACGGTACGGGATCTGCCCGTCCTGACCCGATGGAGCGTCGAGGACATCCGCTGGGCGCTGCGCCAGGAGACGGCTGGATTCTTCGTCCTGACCAACACCCGCAGCCTCCCGCCGCGGGACGCCGCGAAGCGCAACCGCGAAGTCGTCGAAGCCTGCCTGCAAGCCGCCGAACCCGACGGCACACGGCTCGTCTTCGCCAGCCGGGGCGACTCCACCCTGCGCGGGCACTTCCCCCTGGAGACCGATGTGATCGGCCAGGTGGTCACGGCTCGCACCGGCGCGGTCGACGTGGTCGTACTGGCCCCCGCCTACACCGACGCCGGGCGCGTCACGATCAACGGCGTCCACTGGCTGCGCACGGGCGGCAACCTGCTGCCCGTGGCGGACAGCGAGTTCGCCCGGGACGCCACCTTCGGCTACCGCTCCTCGCGGCTCGCCGACTGGGTGGCCGAGAAGAGTGCGGGCCGCATCCCCGCCGGGCAGGTCACCGAAGTAACGCTCGACGTCATCCGCGACGGCACGACCGAAGACCTCCACGAACGGCTGACGAGGGCCGGCGCAGGGCGCGTCGTCGCCCTGGACGCGGCCGAGGACGACGACCTGCGCGCAGCCGTCCTCGCGATCCTCGCAGCCGAGGACGCCGGAAGGAACTTCGTCTACCGCATCGGACCGTCCTTCGTCAGGGCACGCGTCGGCCAGGAAGCCCACCCGCCACTCGAAGACCCCATACTGAAGGCGCTTGTCCCGCGCGGGGGACACGGCCTGGTCGTCGTCGGATCCCACGTCGCCCTCACCAGCAGGCAACTGGCCAAGCTTGCCGAGCGCCGCCGCCACGTCAGCGTGCAGCTCGACGTACCGACCCTGCTGGACAGCGACCGGGCCGAGAACCACCTCCGGGACGCCGTGGCGACCGCGGCAGCGGCCCTCGCGGACGACCTCGTCGTCCTGAGCACCTCCCGGCACCTGGTCACCGGTGACAACGAGACGTCCAGCCTCGACATCGCGCGCACGGTGAGCGCCGCGCTCACCGAAACAGCCGGCCGTGTCGTCGCGGCGCGCCGTCCCGCGTTCGTGGTGGCGAAGGGGGGGATCACCTCGTCGGACGTGGCCACTGAGTCCCTGGGTATCGACCGGGCCTGGGTCCGCGGCTCCCTCCTGCCGGGAATCGTCTCGCTCTGGGAACCGGTTTCGGGCCCCGCCGTGGGACTGCCCTACGTCGTCTTCGCCGGGAACGTCGGCGACGAGGACTCGCTGGCCGACGTGATCGACCGTCTGGAGGCACCGTGATCCCCGCCGCCTCGTCCGCCCTCGGCCACGAGAGCGCCGCTTCCCCGACCGGTCCGCAATCCCGGTCCCACGTCCGTCGCGACGGACAGACCACCGCCTGCTCCGCCAGGGCCGACGAAGGGATGGTTCCCTGATGAGCAAGACAGTCGCCATCACCGGAGGTGCCGGTTTCCTCGGCTCCCTGCTGGCACGCCGACTGCTCGCGACCCCCGTCGCGCTGGGCGGCGAACCTGCCGCGCCAGTCAGCGAACTCACCCTGATCGACGTCGTCGAGCCGCAGGCCGACTTGGCCCACGACGAGCGGGTCCAGCCCGTCATCGCCGACCTTGAGACCGCGCTGGCCGGCCTGGGCGAGGTGGACGCGGTCTTCCATCTCGCCGGCGTGGTCAGCGGCGCCGCCGAAGCCGACTTCAACCTCGGCATGCGCACCAACGTGGACGGGACACGAGCCCTGCTGGAGTACACCAGGCGGCACCGGATCCCGCCGATCCTGGTCTTCTCCAGCTCACTCGCCGTGTTCGGCAGCGACCCGGCCATCGGACCGATCGGCTGCGTCGACGACGACACCCTGCCCCGTCCACAGTCCAGCTACGGCGTGCAGAAGTTCATCGGCGAGCAGTTCGTCGCCGACTACACCCGCAAGGGCTTCGTCCGCGGCCGTTCCGTACGGCTCATGACGGTCTCCGTACGCCCGGGCAGACCCAACGCCGCAGCCTCCAGTTTCCTGTCCGGCATCATCCGCGAGCCACTCGCCGGCCAGCGCGCCGTGTGCCCCGTCCCACCCGACACCCCCATCGCGCTGTCCTCACCCCGGCGAACCCTGGACGGCATCCTACGGGCGGCCGAGGTCGACGACGCGGCCTGGGGAAGCCGGACCGCGATGAACCTTCCCGCCCTCACCACCACACCACGCGAGATGGCACAAGCCCTCGACCGCGTCGCGGGAAGCGGAACAAGCGACCTGATCGACTGGAGCGACGACCCCGCCGTAGGCGCGATCGTCCGCAGTTGGCCCTCTGTTTTCCGCACCCCCCGCGCGCACCGGCTGGGCCTGGCCGCCGAGCAGTCCTTCGACGACATCATCAGCGCTCACCTCAACGACAACCCCGGAGGCAGACCATGACCGCGACGACAAGCACCCTCCGTACGGACGGAGACATATCATGAGCGTCGACGAACTCAAGGCGTCCTCCGTCCAGACACCCGCCCAAGTGCGGAGGGTCGTCCTCGCGGGCGGCCTCGGAACACTCATCGAGTACTACGACTACGCGCTCTACGGCTACGTCGCCACCATCATCGCCCCGCTGTTCTTCCCCGGGCAGGACCCGGTCGCCTCCCTTCTCTCAGTGCTGCTGGTGTTCGCCCTGTCCTACGTCGTCCGCCCGGTGGGCGGAATCGTCTTCGGATGGGTCGGGGACCGCTTCGGCCGCAAGCGTGCCCTGCTCGTCACCGTGGTGGGTATCGGCCTCGCCAACACCGCGGTCGGCCTCCTGCCCACCTACGCCACGGTCGGCCGACTGGCCCCCGTTCTGCTGCTGATCGTCCGCATCGCTCAGGGATTCTTCGCCGGTGGCGAGGTCGGCGGCTCCGCGACCGTCATCGCGGAAGCAGCGCCCCCCGGCAAGAAAGCCCGCTACGGCGCCCTCACCCCCATGGGCACCAATGCGGGATTCGCCGTCGCCTCAGCCGCCATCGGCATCGTCTCCGGCCTGCTCGCCACCGACCAGCTCAACAGTTGGGGCTGGCGCATCCCCTTCCTCGTCGGGCTGCCCCTCACCGTCCTGTGCTACCTCGCCCGCCGCATGCTGCCGGACATCGACCGCAACGTCACCCTCGGCCGTCACGGCTTCCCCCTGTTGTCCGCACTGCGCTCCTACCCCCGTGCCCTGCTCCAGGCCATCGCCCTGGGCATCGGCGTGCAGGGTGCCGCCTACATCGGATCCACCTTCATCGGCATCTACCTGGTGACCAACCTGCACTACCCGAAGACAGCGGTGTTCTGGATCACCGCAGGGGTCACTCTCGTCGCGGTGGCGCTCATGCCCCTGACCGGTCGGCTCGCCGACCGCATCGGCCCGCTGAAGGTCGCGGCCATCGGCCTCATCGGCTACGCGGCCATCACCTATCCCGGCCTCCTGCTGATGAATGTCGGCAACCTGGGACTCGCAGCCCTGGGCTACGTCCTCATCATGGTCAACATGGCCTTCCTCCAGGTCGCCAGCTACACGCTCACTCCGCAACTCTTCCCCGACAGCGTCCGCTACACCGGCACCGCACTCGCGACGAACCTCTCCGTCCTGATCGCCGGCGGCACCGCGCCCTACATCGCCACCTGGCTCGTGAGCAGGACACACGACCTCCGCTCCCCGTACTACTTCGTCGCCACCACCTGCGTCATCGGCCTGGTCGCGCTCGCCACCTTGTGGCGCAAGTGGCGGCAGAACTTCCTGTTGGCCACGAACACGGCGAACTCCGCCTCCTGACAGCGCGGGACACCGGACCGACACCCGCAGACCTCCTCGACTCCCGGCAGGCCACCCCCTCGAAGGCCCAGACACACCGGCCGTGGCCTGGCCCCTCACCCCCCGGCCAAGCCCCTCCCACCTCGGCAGCCTGCACCTGCCAGAGTCACATCGATATCCATCTCAGCTCACCTCACGCCACGCCTCAGCTCTGCCTGCCCCGCAGGCACACCTCTGCAGAGCATCAACCGGAGAGCCCACCCCGCGAAACCCCGCACGTGGGAACCCGCCCTCGACTCGATCGAGCAGGGCGGCCTCCGGTCCACACCCACCTGAGCCAGGACGACGCCATGGCGCCGACCTCGCGCGCCCCAAGACCCGCAAGCCTCGCGCCCGACCAAGAAACGGACCTGCCAGTGAGAGCGACATTGGACGATCTCCTCCGCCAATGCCCTACCGGCACCCTGGCCCTCCCCGCCTTCACCTGCTACAACCTCGAACAAGCCGTCGCCGTGATCCAGGCTGCCGAGTCCGCAGACCGTGCCCTCTGCCTCCTGCTCGCCGAGAAAGCCTTCCGCGGACGCGCTGGTGAGATGCTCGCCGCGACCCTGGTCACCCTTGCCGACCGGGCCCACGTCCCGACCTGCGTTCAGCTCGACCACGTCGCCGACCTCGAGACCATGCACAAAGCACTGGACATCGGCGTCACCGCCCTCATGGCCGACGGGTCCAAGCTGACGCTGCAGGCAAACACCGAACTCGTCGCCCAGGCGGTAACCCTGGCAGAACGATACGACGCTTCCGTCGAGGCCGAACTCGGACGAATCGAAGGCGACGAAGACCAGGCCACGGGCTCAATGGCAGGGACCATGACCAACCCGGCCCAAGCCGCATCCTTCGTCAAACAGACGGGCGCGCACGCTCTCGCCATAGCCATCGGCAATGTGCACGGCACCTACACCAGCCCACCAATCCTGGACTGGCAACGACTCGACGACATTCGAGCCACAACGTCCACCCACATCACCCTCCATGGCGCATCCGGCCTCAAAGAGGGAGACCTCAAAAAGGCAATCACTCACGGCGTCGTCAAGATCAATATCAACACGGAACTTCGACGCACGTTCTTCGAAACCCTCACCACAGCGACTCCCGTCCATGCAAAAGGCTGGAACCTGCTCGAACTCAGCCATTCTCTGACGACCGCCGTCCGGGAAACAGCCGCAGACCTGCTCAGTGAGGCTTTCTCAGGGTAGATCACTTCCGGATTCCGTTGAGTACGAGGGCGGCGCGGGCGATGTCGCCGATTCGGCTGGGACTGAGGGCGGCGTGTTTGAGTGCGCGCCAGCGCGGAGTCGTGTCTATGGCCGGGTACGCGGCACTGGTCGGCCCGAGGCGGCCACGCGCTGCCATTCGACGTTGAGCTTCGAACCTGTCGTGAGGTCCACCCATATCCAGGGCACTTTGTGCCATTGGCGTATTTCGCCGACAACCAGCTCGATTGTGCTGCCCACCGCCGGTAGGTCTTGGGCGAGTGGGCTCACGCCGGGTTCGCGGCCGCGGCGGATGACGTCCAGCGAGGCACCGACCGGTTCGTATCCGTTGACCGTCGCTGTGATGCCCCACGGCTGGTGGCTGGTGATCGTGGCCTGGACTCGTGCGCCGGCGTGTAGATCGCTGAGCGAGCGGAGGCCGCGGGCGGCCATGATCTCGCGCAGCCTCCAGGGGTAGGTGATCGTCTGGCGGGTCACGGAGTCTCCTTGAGCTGGGCGGTGATGCGGTCCAGTGCGGCGCGGACCGTGCGGGCCCGGTAGTCCGGCGAGATGTGTGTGTAGAGCGAGGTGGTGCTGGCGTGTTCGTGGCCGACTTGCTGCTGGATTATCTTGAGTTGCAGCATCTGCCGACGCCCTGAAGTGGGCTGTTGCGTTGTGGACGTTGTGCTCGACGGACAGGTTGTGGTGATCGTCGGTTCTCTGAGACCGGCTTGATCGTTATCGTGACGAGACAGTAGCTGGCGTCGTTGGGAGAGCAGTTCGCTTGAACCATCGAGCGTCACGCGTCCGGGTCGGCACCTCATGAGGTGAACCGCCCCGGGTTCGGTGGAGAACTCAGACTGTGGTGGTGACCTGGGGTTTTGTGAGTTCGGTGTAGTAGTTG
>NZ_BNCD01000034.1 GCF_014656295.1 Streptomyces sulfonofaciens | reverse complement strand
AACGCCTCGGCGGACGAGATGAAGCGGGCGCCCAGTTGACGCAGGACGCGGGACTCGTCATCCAGGACGTCGAAGAAGAGGGGGATGCGGCTCTCGATACTTCGCATTCTGTGGAACCTGTCCTTGCCGTGCCAGTGGGGGACGGGTCGTGCGCGCTGCGGGAACGGCTCCGCCGCCACGACCGTGAACTGCCCGTCGCACGTCGAGCAGACGAACTCGGCTGATCGGCGTCGGAGGCAACGGGCGCTGCGCAAGCCCATCCCTGATGGATCGACCGCGTCGAAGGCAGTGCCCCTCACCAACCGAACTGAACTGTACCATACAGTTCAGTTGGCGACCACTGCGGGCGCCGGCACGACGGGGTTGAACCGCACCGTTCGGTACATTGAGTCGCGGTACTGGACCCTCGAGCAGTCGAAGTGGAGATGAAGTGCCAGCTCGTACGCCTCGTCGCCGGCAGAACGGCCCATCAGGCAAGCCATCTCCCGTGCCGTCGCCCCACACCGAGGCCACGCCCCCCAGCCGGATTCCATCGGGCGCACGCGCCGAAGCGAAGCGGGCGGCAATTCTGGCGGCCGCCCGCGAGGGTTTTTTAGCCCATGGTTTCGGGGTGAATCTCGACCGGATCGCCGAGCTGGCGGACGTGTCGAAAGTGACGATCTACAACCACTTCGGCAACAAGGAAACCCTGTTCCTCACGGTCATAGACGTCGCGCTGTCCGAGGCCCTGGACGACGCTCAGACATACCTGACGACGGTAGTGGCCGATTCGACCGACCTGCGGGCCGACCTGATCACTGCCTGCCGGGTGTGGGTGACCCGGATCGGCTCGCCGGAGCTGCTGCAGTTGCGCAATGCGGTCGTCGGTGAGCTGCGCCAGATTCCCGCACTTGCGACGGAGTGGTCGAAGAAGGGTCCCGAGCGCTTTCATCCAATGCTTGCGATGGCATTGCGCAGTCAGGTCCAGCGCGGCCGCCTGTCAATTCCCGACATTGACCTGGCGGTGCTCCAACTGTCCGGTCTCGTCCTGTCACCGATTCAGGTATACGGCGCCTACGGCAACCCCCCTACGGTCAAGCGCGTCGAGCAACTGATCACAAGTGGAGTGGACATGTTCCTGAGTTATTACGGCTACCAGGACTGCTGAGGGGTTCCTCACTCCCCGGCTGGGCATGCAGGGCCGGTGGCTCGTCCAATTTTCTTCATGCCCGCCTTGAGGAGTGCGGACCTGATTCCCGTTCGCGGCCGCCCATTCGCGCATCACGAGGGCGCCCCCGGCGGAACCGCCCTTCACAGCTCCGGCGTCACCTCCCCGTTCGTCCGGCGAAGGAACTCGACGGTCCGCCCGGCCCAGCCGGTCACGTCCTCCGCGTGCGTCGAGATGTGGAGCTGGGCGCCCGGGATCACCTCGGCGAGGCGTTGCGCCGTCTCCACCGGATGGACGGGGTCGGAGTCCCAGGTGAGGATCACAGTGTCGGAACACGCAGGGCGGCGAGCACCTCGGGCGCGGGCAGGTCCGAGACCGCCGCGCCGGCCAGGACGTGCGGCAGGAGCGCGGGCGGTGCATCGGGATCGCCCGCATAGGCGGTCCCTTCGAGGGCGGCCGGGACCGGCCCGTTCCGGATCGCTGTCACCAGTTGGCCGGGGTCCGCAGCGGCGAGCTCCGCCATCAGGCGGTACTGCCCGGCTTGCGCGGCCCGCCTTTCCCAGGCGGTGGGAGGCGTGGTGCGGACAAGGCGGGAGAAGCGGTGCGGCGCCAGAAGCACCGCGTGCAGCGCGGTCGCGGTTCCCATGGACGCTCCGATGACGCCGATCGGCCGATCGGCCGATCGGGGGAGAAGTGATCGGCCATCGCCAGCATGTCGCGCGCAAGGTTGGGCCACCGGTAGTCCTCATCGCGCAGCGGGCCCGTGCTGCGGCCGTGCCCCCTCGCGTCATAGGCGATCAGGCGGCTGCGTGAGGCAACCGGGCGGTAGTCCACCAGGCCGCGGGCAGCGTCCGCCGCGCGGCTGGAGGTGAGCCCGTGGCCGTGGAGGACCACGTCGCCTTCGCCCTTCACCGTGCAGGCGAGGTCGGCGCCCGGCACGTGCAGGGAACCGTCGGCCGGACTGCCGTGTTTTTGTCCGTCCGGATCCGCCGTGCGCTCGGCGCCCGGGCAGGGGCGGCTCATGATCCGCTCGGCTTTCCCTGCGCGAGGCGCGAGAGGTGGTCCCACTGATCCAGCCCGGCAAGCCGGCCGGAGTACTCGGTGCGCAGAGCCTCCAGGCCTCCGGTCCTGAACAGGACCCGCATGGGCGGCTCGGGCGTCTCCACGAGCGTGAGGAGGGCCTCGGCCGTCGCTGCGCGATCACCCGGTGTGAAGCCGCCGGCTCCTGCCCCCGCGAACAGCGCCTGCCGGGCATGGGCGTACGCCGGATCCTGCCGGGCCTGCGGGGACCCGGCCGCCAGACCGGTGGGGAACATGACCGGCTCGATCAACGTGACGTGGATGCCGTACGCGGCGACTTCGGCCGCGAGCGACTCGCTCATCGCCTCCAGGGCCCACTTGGATGCCCGGTAGATGCCGAGCGCCGGATAGGCGACCAGGCCCCCGGGTGAGGAGACCTGCAGGATCCGGCCCGCCCGGCGCTCCCGCATCCCGGGCAGCACGGCCCGAGTGGCCCACAGCGCACCGAAGTAGTTGACGTCCATCTGGGCCCGGGCCTGCTCCTCCTCGACCTCTTCGATGGCGCCGACCAGCATGTGACCTGCGTTGTTGACCAGCACGTCGATGCCGCCGAACGTCTCCTCAGCGCGCTGCACGGCGGCGCGAACGGCCGCGGAGCGCCAGGGCACTGCGCCTGACCTTGGACGAGCGCGACCATCTCTTCCGGCTGGCCGGGCACCGACCGCCGGACCGCAGGCGGTCCGACGACCACGTCGCGCCTGGCCTGCTCGGTGTGCTGGACCGTCTTCCCGATGTCCCGGCCCAGGTGATGACCGACCTCGGTGCCACCCTGGTCCAGAACGATCCGGCACGGGCCGTCTTCGGGGATCTCACCCGGTTGCGCGGTGCCGCGGGCACGGTGGTGTACCGGTGGTTCACCGATCCCCGTGCCCGGGCCGGGTATCCGGTTCAGGACCACGCGACGGAGTCCAGGGCGCTCTTCGCCGACCTGCGGGCCGCCGCCGTCCGCCGCGACGACGCGCAGGCGAAGGACCTGGTCGAACGGCTGCTACGGGCGAGTCCCGAATGCGAGGCCCTGTGGCGTCCGCATTCGGTGGGAGTGATGCGCAGCAGACGCAAGCGGATCCTGCACCCCGAGGTGGGCCTCCTGGTATTCGACTGCCAGGTGCTCGTCGACGAGGAGCGCACAGATCCTCGCGCTGTTCTCGCCGGTGGCGGGCACACCGACAGCGGAGCGTCTCACGTTTCCCGGTTCCCTCGGGCCCCTGGGCAGTTCCGTTTGCAGCACGTGGTCGTCGGTCCGGGTGTGCCGTTGGCTGAGGCGCGGTGGGTGCGGACCGAGCCGCTGTTCCCGGAGCGGGCACCGATGCGAGGTGGTCGCCGGCGTGACCATCGCGAAGTGATCGATGCGATCGCCTGGACGTCGAGGACCGGCTGCCAGTACGGGTGACGGTACGGCAGTCGGGCTCAGGTGTGCTGGCCGGAGCGCCGGCGGCGCAACCACACCGTGCCGACGGCGGCGGCACCAGCCGCGGCGGTACCCGCGGACACCGGGATCAGCCAGGCCGTGGACTGCCCGGTGTCGGCCAGCTCGTCACCGCCCAGGTCCGCGCCGGCGGTCTGCCGGTGCCCCGCGGAGGACGGGTCGGTGCTCGACGTTCCGCTTCCCGCGGCCTGCACCTGGACGGAGGCGAGGACGTCGTGCTCGGTCTTCAGCGCGCAGGACACGTTCACGTTCCTGATCTTCTCGCCGTCCGTCTTCACCGCGGTGGCATGCAGCGTGAAGTCACCGGCGTGCAGGCTGACCGTGCCCGGAGTACCGAAAGTCTGTCCCGGCACCGTGCCTGACGCGGTGACACGCATCGAACCGGACGACGGGAGGCGAAGCTCCGGGGCCGTGAGCCGCAGCGGAATGCTGCGCGTGCCGCCCGCCCCGGTGACTTCGATGCCGGTCTCCAAGGTGGTCTCGACGCTCGCGACCTCCAGTGTGCGGAGCACGTCCACGTACTGCGCGTCGAGCGTCGTCCCCACGCTGATGGTCGACGTCCCGGTGGCCCGGCCCGCCACGGCCCCGTCAGGCACCTCGGCGTGGACCACTCCCTTGACGGGCACGTGGACAACGCTCAGGTTGCAGGAGTACAGCAGGGTCCTGGAAACGGACTGCGCCTGTGCGCTTCCCGCTCCCACCACTCCGGCGAACACGGCCACCATGCCCGAGGCCGCGGCGATTCTGACCGTCGACTTCATTGTTTCCTCCCCTGATCGCCGGTGCGGGCGTACTTCTCCCCGTCTTCTCACGATAGGGAAAACGACGCGATTGCCGTCGCCTTTGGTTCCACTAAGGGCTGTCCCGTTTTTGGCCGAGGTTGTGGTGCGCGTGATAAGCGTGTGTCAGGTGTTCCTGAAGTCGCACGTGCCGGAACTGATAGACGGCCCCGGTCTGGCGCAGGACGTTGCGGTCGAGAGCGTCCTCCAGGAATGCCGTCACAGCCCATGGGACCTTTCCGCGCAGCGGCAGCCAGATACGCACCAGCGCCACCCACTGCCCCCAGGCCGTGAAGCTCAGCCCGTATCCGAGCCCTCCCCCGAAAGCCGCCTCGAGGCCGAAGACGAGTCCGGCCAGGAATCCCCACAGCGGTCCCCCCTGGAGACCGGCCCCCAGCCCGGCGGGCACCCCCATGACCAGCATCCAGACGACCATGTGGAACAGGGTGTTCACACGGTTGGTGGCCAGGGAACCGGACACGCTGGCAACTGAGCGGCGGTCGACCGGCGTCATGGCCCAGTGCGCGACGGAGAGCGCCAGCCAGGCGCCGACGCCGAGCAGGCACGGCAGTAGGAACGCCCCCTGGAGTCCGCCGTCGTTCCCGTCGTCGTAGCCCAGCCAGCCGACGGGTCCCCGGTCGAGCAGCACCAGCACAACGCCCGCCGGCATACCCAGCCCGAAGCCGATCAGGAACCGCGGCGCACCGGCCGCGCGCCGCTTTCCGCCCCCTCGGGAGAAACCGACGGAGAGCCGGGAAGGCTCCGGTGGCCCACTACGGGACATGTATCCGTACGCGGCGCCGAAGGCTACACCGACCGCCAGGCCGTGCAGTGATCCGACGATAATTCCGCGGACCACGGCGAAAGAGAGACTCTGCGCGGTGGTGACGAGATCCACGGGGATGTTCCCGATTCCTGTGGTCACTCCGAAGGCCAGCGCTGCCAGGAAACCGATCACGAGAACGCGCACGGAACGAGGCAGGGTGGTGCCCAGTTCCCACCAGGCGATGTCGCGGTAGCGCCGGTCCTCGGTACTGAGACCTTCCAGGTGGGCGGCGAGGAAACCGAGCCGGCGTTCCGCGAGTTCCGGAGTCCAGCGATGGCGGCGGCGCGCCGGCAGCCCCGGGCGGTTCTCGTAGACAGCGGGGACGAACGCGGCGAGCAGGTGCTCCTCCAGCGCCTCGGCGGAGTCGAACCGCGTCTCGTCGAGCATGTCCCGTGGGTCCCGGCCGGACGTCCCGTCGTAGATGGTGCGTGCCATGGTCACCATCAGCGGTGAGGACAGCGCCTGCGCGAGATGCTCCGCGCCACGGGTGCGCGGCTGCTCGTTCAGCCGGTGCAGCACAGGCTCCCAGACGGTGCTGCGCTCGCCGTCGCTGCGGATCGGGCGGCTGGCGAAGTGCAGGTAGTCGGCGTAGTCCGGGACCGTCAGTGCCTCCAGCTCGATCACGGCAGCCCGGGTGAGCACGCCCCGGAGCGCCGCCCAGCCGTACTCGTCGGGGCGGCTGGTGAGCATCAGCGGGAGGTCGGTGCGGCCGAGTTCCCCCAGCGCGGTCCCCTGGAGGGCGGTGCCGATCTCGTCGAAGCCGTCGAGGACGGGCAGGACCAGGTCCTCGTCGAGCACCGCGAGCGCCTGGCTCCGTCCATCGTCAACGGGGGCCTCCAGGAACGGGTAGTCGCGCAGCAGTCGGCCGCGCATCCACTCCTTCAGCGACTGCCGCGTCGGGTCCCAGGAGCCCACCTGGAAGACGACGGGCACCCGGTCGCCCGGAGCGCGCTGGTGCAGCAGGCCGAGGACGAAGCGGGAGACGAGGACCGTCTTGCCGGCGCCGACGCCGCCCAGCACCACCAGCCGCCCGGACGGCACCGATCGGTACACGTCCACGATCTCGTCGAGCCTGCCGTTCAGGGGAAGCGGGTCGGCCAGTTCCCTGGGCGGCACGAGGGTGTCCGCGAGCGGGGTGCGGATGCCGGCCCAGTGCTCGTACACGTTGCGCCGGGTGCAGTCGAAGCGCACCTGGATGCGGTACCGGCTGGTCGCCCGCTGCCGCTGCTCCTCGCCGCGCCACTGCTCACGCACCGCACGCGCCAGGCTCTCGGCCGCCGAGCGGGCGTCCGCCGCGCCCGGCCGCTCCGGCGGCGCGGTCCAGCCGGGCGGGTTGTTCGGCGGAGGCAGCCGCACGAGGCCGCCGGGACGGGCGGGCAACCCCGTCAGCCTCTGGAGGGTGTCGAACCGGTCGGGCGGAAGGCGGTACCAGCGCTCCGTCTTGCTCGCCGTCAGCCGGTGCAGACCCTCGTCGTAGTGCCGGGTGACGACTCCGATGACGCACCCGCCGCTCCACACCACGGCCCCGGACATACCCTCCCAGGGCGAGCGTCCGGGTTCGGCACGGGGCCCCGGCGAGTCGAGGGAGATCTCCAGCTCGCGGGCGACCAGGTTCGACCAGGGGGTGGTGGTACCGCGGGCGTGGTGGGTGTCGCGGTACCAGATCGCCTCCTTCGTCCGCCGGTGCCGGGACACGGTGTCCGGACGCAGCTTGAACAGCGGGAAGCCGAGCACCTCGCAGTCCACGGGCGCCGCGACGGAGGCGTACCGCACCGGGAGGACGCCCCCGGGCCGCCAGCCGCCCGGGCCGGCCGCCGGGAGGATCTCGACCACGGCGATGTCCAGCTCGTCGTCGGACCACACCACCCGCCCCGGGGCCTCCATGACGGTGACGTCCGGCGCGCCGTCCGTCCGCATCCCCCCGGCCGCCGTCGTGCCGCCCGCCGCGGGCAGCGCGCACAGCAGCAGCGACTCCGCATCGCCCACCACGTGCGCCGCGGTCAGCACCGACGTACGGGTCATCTGGTACCCGGAGCCGCGCCACCGTTCACCCGTGCGTTGGGTGACGACGATCTGCACCAAGCGGTGCGGGTCGAGTCCGGTGGCGCGGCGGCCGCCGTCGGTGAAGCTCACCGCTCATACGGAGCGGCGGCACCACGCACGTACGGCGGGCTGCCGGCTCCTCGGAGGGTCGGCCGCAGCGCCAGGGTGAGACGCTGTGTGGACGTGGCCCCCGCGGCGGCGCCGGCGTTCGCCTCCAGCACCCAGAACCGGGCCCGCGCGCCGGCCTCACCGGATCGCTCGACGGCTACGGAGACCTCCAGTTCGACCGTCTCCAGCTCGAACCGGAGCGCGGCGCCCTCCGCCGCGGCCACGGCTCTTTCCAGCTCCTCGCGGAGGTCCCTGATCACACTGGCCAACTCGATCATTCCCGCTTCCCGCCCCCGGCCCCCGCGGCACCGGGCTCGGCCGTGACTGCCGTGCCGGTGCGTCCGGCCACACCCACGCGTACCGGCGCGCGTGGTCGGAGATGGGCCGGTCGAGTCGTCCGGAGTGTGGGTCGTACCCCCTCCCCGCGCACGGCAACCTTCCGTTTCACGACAGACCCCGGCGGCGACGTGCCGGGCGCCGTGGCGCGTCGGCGGCATGTGCAGGACTACCTGAACGAGGGGCCCCTTGATCAGGTAGGCGATTTCCGACCGGGCCGGGTGAGTGATCCCGGGCGCTTCACGAGGGGGGTGACCGTGTCCTCCCGGCCGGTTCCAGCGGTGCGCGCGGCCGGGATCCGCTCAGGTGCGTCATCGGGAGGCCGCGGGTGCCCGCCTGCGGTTCTCCTCGGACACCTGTCCGCGCCTCACACGACGATCGCTGCCGTCGGCCGCTCGTGCCGGGCCCGTCGCCGCCCGTCGCAGTCACGGCCCTTCGGGGAGGACTTCGTCTGCCTGCTCTCCCGCGACCATCCCATCGCGGCCGAGCGGGTGGCACTGCGGACGTCACCACGTCCCAGCACGTCGGCGTCTTCGTCCTCGGCGATGAGCAGACCATGGTCGAACGCCGCCTGGACGAGCACGGACCACAGCGAGGTGCCTCTTCACACCGTCGAACTGGACGTCACCTCGCAGCACTGCGCCGACGACGCCGTCCTACGTATGCCGAAGGAGCAGGACGACCTTGATGCCATCGTGCAAACACCGCCCGGCGCATGGTCCTCGGACCCGCTGGGGCCTGCAGCACGGAGCGGTTCGCCGCGCTGTACGACACGAACGTGCCCGGTACCCAGCGGCCGCCACCGGAAGCCCTCGGCCTCCGAGCATCCGGCCCTGCCACAGCGCCTCCCACGTCTCCGCGTAGAGCCGAGACAGGCCCCGCCCACAGTGGAGGTCTCGTGTGGCCTGCCCAACCTTCGCTTGAACCGACAGGTACGCACGTAGAACAGCCGAAAGGCCATCGCACAGGCAGCGATCTACAGCTACCTATCGCGGCAGGTCAGGGGCTCATCGGTATCTTCTGGGGCAACCGGCCAGGACGGAGTGGGCTTGGCGCGTCGCCCCGCCCGAGCAGCAGTCACGCAGTCACGCAGTCACGCAGTCACGCAGTCACGCAGTCACGCAGTCACGCAGTCACGCAGTCACGCAGTCACGCAGCGTACCCAGAGCAGCGGTGGTCACGTCTGCCACCGCTGCCAGTGAGGACGACATTCCCTTTCACCACACAGGTGATCCGGTCGTCGGCCTCGACCGGACCGGGCGGCGAGCCGCCCTCGCGCAGGGGGGCGGCGCAGCGCAGCGCCGTGACTTCCGTGCGCATCGACCCAGGGCAGTGGGTCCGCGCGGGGCGCTTGACCGGTGCTTTCCACCGCACGTCACGGCCGGCGCAGATGGTGCTACGAACGCGGCGTAGGGTCGGTCGCCGGAGTGCGGGGCGGGCCTGGCAGGCGCGCGGATGCGCATCCCGTGCCGAAAGAGACGGACGGCACGTTGAACACCGGACCGCCGCCGTGCGTATGGACAAGGAGGACCGTGCCGCCCCAGGCACGGCGACCCACACGGCGCACGCACAAGCACACGCACAAGCACACGCACGAACCTGGAGGCATGCACGCATGAGCCTTTCACGGGAGTCCTTCTCCTCTCCGTCCCGCCGGGCGGTGGTCACCGCGGCGGGTGCCGTGGGGCTGGCCGCCACGCTCGCCGCCTGCGGCGACTCCGGTGGTTCCGGCACCGTCAGCTCCGGGTCCGCGGGTTCCGACTCCGCCAAGAGCCCCGACAAGGGCAGCGCGGCGCCCCTGGCCAAGACCGCCGACATCCCGGAGGGCGGTGGGAAGATCTTCAAGGACCAGCAGGTTGTGGTCACCCAGCCGGCCAAGGGCGAGTTCAAGGCGTTCACGAGCACGTGCACGCACCAGGGCTGCACGGTGTCGAGCGTGTCCGGCGGCACCATCAACTGCCCCTGCCACGGGAGCAAGTTCTCGATCGAGGACGGCAGCGTCAAGCACCCGCCGGCCACGGAGGCGCTGGCGGCCATGAAGATCCAGGTCTCGGGAGACGAGATCAAACTCGCCTGAGCCCACGGCTCCGGTGCCGTCCGGTCCGCGGGCCGCATCCCGTTGGCCTCCTGGCCCGTAAGCCCCCGGGGCCGTGGGCCCGGAGGCCCGGACCGGCCCAGGCGCGGAGCGGAAGCGGCCCCGGCCCGGCCGGGTCGTACGGCGCGGGCTGCGGGACCGTCGGCTCCGGGCGGTCGCGTGGAGACCGCCCGGAGCCTTCGGCGACGGGGCCACCGGCTGGCGCCGGGACCACCGGCAGGCGAACCTGACACGTCGGCCGGAGGCGGCGGTCAGGACGGCGGGGGGCCGCCCGCATCCTGACCGCCCGTGGCGTGCGCGGCCTCCCGCAGCGCCGTCACCGCGGCCCGGATCGACGGACGCCGATCGGCGTCGGCCCGCCAGACGACGTAGACATGGCGGTACACCCGGTGGCGCACGGGGACGGTGCGCACCCCCGCGGGTACCGGATCACGGCCCAGACGCGGCGCGACACACACGCCGAGCCCCGCGGCGACCAGCGCGAGCTGGGTGTGGTGCTCCTCGGCGCGGTGCGCGATACGGGGCTCGAAACCCTTGGCACGCAGCGTGTGGAGCAGCCACTCGTCACAGAACTGCCCTTCGGGCCAGGTGATCCACTCGTCGTCCGCGAAGTCCTCGAGATCCACCTCGCGGCGGTCAGCGAGCGGGTGCGCCTCGGGCACGGCGATATCGGCCGGGTCGTCGAGGACGTCGGCCTTGAGCAGGCCCTCGGGCAGCGGCAGCGGCTTGTTCTGCCAGTCGAGGACGACGGCGAGGTCCTGGTCACCGCGGATGACACCGCGCACCCCCGACTCCGGATCCTGCTCCTCGGTGCGCACCCGCAGCCCCGGGCACCGCTCGCCGAGCGAGGCGAGCACGGACGGCAGCAGGCCGCGCGCAGCGGTGGGGAACGCGGCGATACGCAGCTCGCCGACGGGCTGGCCACGATGCGCCTCCAGGTCCGACTGGGCCAGCTCCACCTGGGAGAGGATGCGCGCGGCGTGTTCCGACAGCAGCCGGCCCGCGTCGGTGAGGCGCACGCCCCGGCCGTTCTTGGCGACGAGTTGCTGGCCCACCTCCCGCTCCAGCTTGGTCATCTGCTGGGAGACAGCGGACGTCGTGACGTGCAGGCCGGCCGCGGCGCCGCTGACCGAGCCGTGCCTGGCGAGGGCGTCCAGCGTACGAAGGCGCTCCAGGTTCAACATGTAAGGAATGCTACGCGATACCTGGCACACAAACTCGCTTGTACTACGAGATCGTCGGCCCCATGCTGAGGGCCATGACCGCCACGCCCCGCGCCACCCCCCACCTCCGCACCCCCTGCACCACCGCCGCCCCCGGCACCTCCGGCTTCCCCAGCGCTCCCGCCGCCCCCGGCACTTCTGAATCTCCCAGCACTTCCGACCCTCTCGGCACTTCTGACTCTCCCGGCTCTCCCGGCACTCCCGGCGGCGCCTCCGCCAGCGCCTCCGCCAGCGCCGCCGCGGTACCGCCCGCGTCCGGCCCCACGGGCACGGGGCGTACCGGCACCCGACCCGGTCGAGGTGTGCTCGACTGGCGGCTGCGCTTCGGTCTGCTGTCGCTGATCTGGGGTTTCAGCTTCCTTCTGATCAAGGTCGGTACACAGGCGTACGCACCGCTCCAGGTGACCCTCGGACGGCTGTTCTTCGGCACCGCCGTGCTCGCCGTGGCCATGGTCGTCAAGCGTGAGCGGCTGCCGCACGGGGTGCGCACCTGGGGCCATCTGGCGGTCGCGGCCTTCCTGCTGAACGCCCTGCCGTTCTCGCTCTTCGCCTTCTCCGAGTTGACCATCCCTTCCACACTGGCCGGGATCTGCAACGCGACCTCGCCCCTGTGGGGCATGGTGCTGTCGCTGGTCGCACTGTCCGAGGACCGGCCCACCCGGCGCCGGGTGGCGGGACTCGGCCTCGGCTTCCTCGGGGTGCTCACGGTGCTCGGCGCCTGGCAGGGCTTCAGCGGCCTGGACGCGCGGGGCACCGCCCTGGCCCTGCTCGCCTCGCTGAGCTATCCCGTCGGCTGGATCCACGTCCGGCGCACGCTGGCCGGCTCGCACCATTCGCACCTTTCGATGACCGGCGGCCAGCTACTGCTCGCGACGGTGCAACTGGCTGTCGTCACTCCGGTGTTCACCTCCATCCCCGCGCACTTCCCGGTGGTGCCGATACTCGCGGTCGTCACCCTGGGCGCGCTGGGCACGGGACTCGCACTGCTGGTGCAGTACGGCCTCGTCCACGAGGTGGGCCCGACGACCGCGCAGATGGTCACCTACTTCGTCCCGGTGATCGCCACCGCCGCGGGCGTGGCGGTGCTGGGCGAGTCCCTGGCCTGGTCGACGCCGGTGGGCGCGGTGATCGTGATCATCGGTGCCGCCCTCACCCAGTCCCGGCCGCGGCGGAACACACCGTCCACACCGGACGGTGATGCGACCGCACGGGACGGGGGTGCGACCGCGTCCGGGCGGCGGCCTCAGTCGTAACGCCTGGCGGGCGCGGGTCCGAGCGCGGCGGCGACGGCGTCCGCAAGCCGGCCGGTCTCGTCCTCGCCCAGCCCCGAGACGGTGATCCGGATGCCGGGTGGGGCCTCGATGCGGAAGGCCGCGCCCGGGGCCACCGCCCATCCGGCGTGCAGCAGCCGCGCCACCGCACCCGTCTCGTCCCGCACCGGCACCCAGACGTTCATCCCGGTGCGGCCCAGGGCGGGTACCCCGCGCTCGGCGAGCGCCGCGATCAGTGCCGTGCGGCGCGTGTCGTAGGCGGCGGCGACGGCGGAGGGACGCACCGCGCCGCTGGACCAGAGATGGACGACGGCACGCTGCTGGAGGCGGCTGACCCAGCCCGGGCCCAGCCGCTGCCGCCCCGACAGCCGGTCGAGCGTCACCGCGTCACCGGTGAGGACGGCGAGCCTGAGATCGGGGCCGTATGCCTTGGCGACGGAGCGGACCAGTGCCCAGTTGCCCGCGGCGGTCGCCAGCGGGTGCAGGGGCAGGCCGGTGATGCCGTGGCCGTGGTCGTCCTCGATCAGCAGCACCTGCGGATGATCGGCGAGCACCGCCCGCAGGGCGTGTGCCCGCTCGCCCCCGACGGCGCCGCCCAACGGGTTCTGCGCCCGGTCGGTGACGACCAGTGCCCGCGCCCCGCCACGCAGCGCCCGCGCCACCGCGTCAGGCAGCGGACCCTCGTCGTCGACCCGCACGGGTACGGTGCGCAGCCCGAGCGCCGGGACCAGGTCGAGCAGGGCGGCCCACCCCGGGTCCTCCACCGCGACCGCGTCTCCTGCTCTGAGGTGTGCGGCGAGCACCCGCTCGATGGCGTCGAGCGAGCCCGAGGCGACTGCCACGGGGCCCGGCGGGACGCCGTCGGCGTCGAAGGCCGAGCGCGCCCGGCGGGCCAGCTCGGGTTCGACGGGGCTCTCGCCGTAGAGCACGGGGTGGGCGTCGGCCAGCGCGGCGGCGGCCGCGAAGGCCCCGGCGAGCGGAGGCAGCAGGGCCGGGTCGGGGTTGCCCTGGGAGACGTCCCGGACGCCGGGCGGGGCGTCGACGCGGATCAGGTCGCGGGCCGTCGTCTGCGGTCTGGGGCGGATGCGGGTGCCGCGGCGGCCCGCCGTCTCGACGACTCCGCGCTCACGCAGGACGCGGTAGGCCGCCGCCACCGTGTGCGGGTTGACGCCCAGCCGCTCGGCGAGCTCCCGCACGGGCGGCAGCGGACGGCCGGGCTCCAACTCGCCGGTGCCGACCGCGCGTTCGATGCTGCCGGCGATGTCCGCTGCACGGCGCCCCGTGATCCGATACTCTTCTAGCACAAAACATATTTTGTACTAGCGCAAAGATCGAGGCAAGTGATCGAGGCGGACGGTGCGCCCGGCGCCCACCGCACCATCCCGAGACCGAGCAGTCCCCGGCCCGCGAGGAGGACGCCATGACCGAGCAGTCCGCTTATCCGCCCACCGACCGCACCGTGCCCACCCGTGCCCGCGAGCGCGCCGCGTACGACCGTGCCCTGGTGCACGCGATCCTGGACGAGGCGTACGTCTGCCACCTGGGTTTCGTGCGCGACGGCGCGCCGGTGGTGCTGCCGACGCTGTTCTGCCGCGTCGGCGACCGGCTGTACCTGCACGGATCCACCGGCTCGCGTCCGCTGCAGATGGCGGGGCGCGAGGACCCCGGCCTGCCGGTCTGCGTCACGGTCACCCATGTCGACGGCCTGGTCCTCGCCAGGTCCGCCTTCCACCACTCGGTGAACTACCGCTCGGTGGTGGTGCACGGCACCGCCCGCCCCGTGACGGACCCGCAGGAGAAGAGCGCCGTCCTCAACGCCCTGGTCGACCACGTCGTGCCGGGTCGGGCGGCGGACGCACGCCCCCGCGAACACCAGGGAGCTGGCCGCGACCGCGGTGCTCCGGCTCGACCTGGACGAGGTCTCGGCGAAACTCCGCACCGGCGGCCCCAACGACGAGCCGGACGACCTCTCCCTCCCCCACTGGGCCGGGGTCCTGCCGTTGCGCAAGGGATACGGGACGCCCGTACCGTCGGACGACCTGGACGGCGCGACGGCCGTACCCGATTACCTGACCGTCCTGTGAGCCCGGGCGGACGCCGTCACTCCCGTGCCGCTCGGCAGGACCCGCGGTGCGGCGGCCGGGCCCGTGGCCACCGCACCAGCGCGGCACCGCCCGCTCAGGCCGCAACCGACTCCCGCCGTGCAGCCGCACCCCTGGCCTCGGCGACGGCGAGGCCCGCGACCGCGGCCAGCATCAGCAGGGTCCCCGCCACGGTGGGCAGCGTCAGCCGCTCGCCGAGCAGCACCACGGCGAGCACGGCCGCGCTGACCGGCTCCAGCAGCATGATCACGGAGACGGTGGCGGACCGTACGACGGCCGCGCCCGCGAAGTACAGCCCGTAGGCGAGTGCGGTGGGCACCGCGGCGACGTACACCAGCAGGAGCACCACCCGGCCCGGGTGCGCGGTGTGCGGCACCATCCCCTCGGCGAGGGCGAAGGGCAGCAGGCAGAGCACCGTCACGCCGAACGCCCAGGCGGTCGTGCCCGTCCCGTCACCGGTCCCGGTCCGCCCCCACCGGCGCGTCACCAGCGTCATGACGGCGTATCCGGCGGCGGACAGCACCGCGAGCACGACGCCCCAGGGGCGGACGGTCGCGTGGCTGCCGCCGAGCACCAGTACGGCGAGCCCGGTCAGGGCCCCCGCGACGGCGGCGGTGCCGCTGCGGCCGAGGAGTTCGCCCATGGTGAAGCGGGCTCCGAGCGCGATGAGGACGGGCCCGGCTCCGAGGGTCACCACGGTCGCGACGGCGAGCCCGGTTGCTTCCACGGCCGCGAAGTAGGCGGTCTGGAAGACGGCGAGCGCAAGCCCGGTGACCACGATCCGCACGGCCTTGCTCCGCCACGGCTCGCACCCGGCCGCCCGCGGGCGGCGCCGCAGGCACCGGGCGGCGAGCAGCAGGACGAGCCCGCCGAGGCACCGCCAGAAGGAGAGGGCGACGGGGCCCAGGTCACCGGCCCGGTAGAGCAGGGACGCGGCGGCGCCCGCGGTCCCCCAGGCGACGCCGGCGACGAACAGATAGCTGAGGCCCCGGCCTACGGACAGGGCGGGGGCAACAGGGGATACGGCATTCGACACGTGTTCTCCGCAGGGGTGCAGAAGTTCGGGAAGGCACCGCGAGGGGTGCGTGGACTTCTTCTGCGGGCAGCACCGCTCGGCCCGGCCGAGCGGCCGGGCTGTCGTCCGGAAGCCCGCCTCAGCGGGCCGGGGGCGGAAGAACGAGTGCGTCCGAATGCATGATCGGTACTTTACGGTGCGGTGCTGCCCACCGCCAGCGCCCCCGCGGGCCGGGCCCGCCGTCCGCCCGACGCGCCGCGCTCCGCCGGGGACCGGCTGTGCGGCCGTCGCAGGCGCTCACTCCGCCGCGGTGCCGTGGCCGGCGGGCGCCTTGCTGCCGGCGGCTTCCGGGCGGCCGCCGGCAACGGGAGCCGAGGGCGGCCTGGCGGGTGCGGCGGACTGGGCGATGAACGCACCCGCGAGCACCACCGCACCGCCCGCCAACTGCGCGGCGCCGAGGTGCTCACCCAGCAGGAACCACGCGAGCACGGTCGCGATCACCGCCTCCAGGCAGGCCACGACGCCGGCGACCTGCGGGGAGAGCCGGCGCACGGAGAGGATCCCGGTGACGTAGGCGAGGACCGTGCTGACGAGGACGATCCAGCCGATCAGCACGGCTGCGGGGACCGGGGTGCCGTCCATCCGGGCGCTGGAGGCCAGCAGCGACCAGTCGAGGTTCCAGGGGCGGGCGACGACGGTGAGGACGGCGGCGCCCGCGAGGAGGCCGTAGGCGATCACACCGAGCGGGTCGGGTGAGGCGTCGCCCTCGTCACTGCCGTGGTCGCCCAGCAGGAAGTACCCGGCCTGGCAGCAGGCCGCCGCAAGGCCGAGCAGCAGCCCCACGGTGTCGAAGCGCAGCCCCGACCAGACCTCGACGACGCAGCTCAGCCCGCCGACCGCGAGTACGGCCCCGAGGGCCGCGGCCCTGCTGACCGCGCGGCGCTGTACGATCCCGACCCAGCCGAGCACCAGTGCGGGACCCAGGTACTCGATGAGCAGGGCGACGCCCACCGGGATGCGTGAGATGGCCGCGAAGTAGCTCGCCTTGACCCCGGCGACGGCGAGCAGTCCGAAACCGGCGAGCAGGACGGGCCGCCGGCGCACCAGGTACCGGTGGCGCCAGGCGACGGGCAGCATCACCAGCGCGGCACCCGCCGCGCGCAGCCAGACCACGTGCAGCGGCGCGATTCCGGCGGTGATCAGCGGTTTCGCGGCGACACCTGAGCCGCCGAACGCGACCGCGGACACCAGCGCAAGACCGAGGCCGACGCTCTTGCTCCGGCCGGGCGAGCTCTCTCGGGCACTGTGCACCCGCTCATGATGGCAAACGGCGTCATGAGCGTCATCTCCGTTGACACCTGTCCGGGTGAGGGGGTGCCGTGACCGGAGCCGTGCGCCCGGGTCCCTGCGGGCAGGCCCGGGCCGCGTACGGGTTCAGGACGGCAGCTCGTCGAGGCCGCCCTCGTCCTCGGCGGCCTCGATCCGCGACTCCAGCTCGGCGGCCCGCACGCCGGCCCGGCCGAGCACCTCGACGGCGCGGCACTCCGCGTCGGCTGCGATGGCGACGAGCAGGTCGAGTCCGCGCGCCCGTGTGTCACCGCGCTGCTCGGAGCGCTTCCTGGCGGCGTCCATGGCGAAGGCGGCGGCGGGCGACCACCCTGCCTCCAGCACGACCGGCACACTGCCGGAGTCCTCCACGGCACTCTGCCACTGGAGCCCGTAGCCGATGCTCCGCTGCACGAGGTAGCCGAGCAGGCGCGCGAGGACGGCACCGTCGAAGACGAGCCTCACCTGCGGGTCGCACTCCAGCAGGGAGTGCAGCAGGTGGGCGGTGTCGATCTGGCGGTCCCCGTCCCGTGCGGCACGGCGGCGGGCGCCGGCCATCGCGGAGAGCAGCTCGGCACTGAGCCTGGCGTCGAGTTCGACACGGTTGGGTCCGCGCTCGGCGGGCTGACGCGGAATACGGGGTGGCACTCCCCTACCCCATCAGCCCCGGAGGGTCAGGACATCAGCGGCGGGGAGCATTCTCACGTCCGACACAGGGTGGGCATCCATACGTGGGATCTCCTTCTCAAGGATGACATCCGGCCCTCATTGCCACTGCCCGCGCGCGCCGCCTTGCCACGGACCGCGAACGCCACCGGGGGCCGCGGGGTTTGCCGGAGCGGCAGGCACCCCGCATATTCTCGCGGGACGCCTGCCGGGACGCCATACGGAGCGTGCGTTTTCGCCCACTCCTCCCCCACCTCCTGCTCACTTTCCCGCCATGAGGGGCGGGCCCTTCCCGCCATCCGGGCGGAGCCCGGGGGCCGGTCGGTCAGTCCTCGTCGGCGAGGATCCGGTAGAGCCGCTTGCGGGTGTCGTTGATGACGGCCAGCGCCTTGTCGCGCTGGTCCTTGCTGCCGGTCTTCCAGACCTGGCCGAATGCCTCCATCAAGCCGAATCCGGCCTGCCGGACCTCGTTCAGCGACTCCCAGTCGACTCCGCGGCCGGCCTCTTCCCAGGGCGCCTCGGGCCCCTCGTCCGCGGCCTGGCGGCCCGACTCGGTCAGCGAGAACAGCTTCTTGCCGCCTTCGCTGGCACTGTCGATCAGGCCCTCGTCCTCCAGTAGCTGGAGGGTGGGGTAGACCGAGCCCGGGCTGGGCTTCCACACCCCTCCGCTCCGCTCGGCGATCTCCTGGATCATCTCGTACCCGTGCATGGAGCGGTCCTTGAGGAGGGCGAGGATCGAGGCGCGGACGTCACCCCGCCGCGCCCGGCCGCGCGGCCCACCGCGGCCGCCGCGGCCACCCCAGGGGCCGCCCGGTCCGAAACCGGGTCCGAAGCCGCCGAAGGCCGCCCGCCGCCTCTCGAAGCCGCCCCGACCGTGATGGCCGGGCCCGCACTCACCAGGTCCGTGTTCGAATCCATGGGCACGCATCACCATGCGCTCCTTCCATCGTTGATCGGTCGTGATGCGTCAACGATATATCGCAAAGAGCCGGCAGGCAACAGTCGCGCCCGGTGGACCCGATATGTCCGGCAGGGCCCGCGCCATGCGGAGGGCCGCAGGCACAGCGGCACCGGGCAGTCGTTCGAGAGCCGGATCCGAGAGCCTGGTGGGGAGGAGCGCACGGGCGGGACCACCGGACGCACCCGACCCGGCTCCGGAGATCGCAGGGGACGTGCAGCCGGATCCCACCGTGGAGGCGGCCGCGCGGGGCACCGCACCGGGGCACGGGTCCCGAGCCGGACGGCCCCGCGGCGGGGCCGGTGGCGCCGCGGCAATCCGCCCGGAACACCTCTTGACCCCGGGCATGGTCGAACGACGAGTCTGACCGGGTGACTCAACCACCAATGACACGCCTGCGACCGCGCATACCGCGCGCGTACAGACCGGTGTTCGCCCACTCCGGATTCCGGCGGCTCCTTCCCACCCTCGCGGCCTCCGACCTGGGCGACGGCATGAGCGGGGTCGCCGTGGCGTGGCTCGCCGTGCTGATCGCGCCCCCGGGCAGGACCGGCCTGCTGGTGGGCGCCGCGGTCGCGGCCTACGCCCTTCCGGGAGCGGTGGGGGCGCTGGTCTTCGGCCGCTGGCTGCGCCGCCTGCCGGCCCGCCGGCTGCTGGTCGCGGACAGTTGGCTCCGCGCGGTCCTGCTGGGCTGCGTGCCCCTGGCCTGGGCGGCCGGGATGCTGAGCCCGGCCCTCTACGTGGGCCTGCTCGCCGGTTCCTCCGTACTGCACGCCTGGGGCAGCGCGGGCAAGTACGCGCTGCTGGCCCAGATGCTGCCGCCGGATCAGCGGCTGGCCGCGAACGCGCTGGTCAGCACCAGCACATCGGCATCCGTCATTGCCGGCCCCGCCATCGCGGGGTTCCTGTCCACGGCCATGAGCCCGGCCTGGCTCCTCGGCCTGGACGCCGTGTCCTTCGCCGTCCTCGCCCTCCAGCTCCGCAGGTCGGGCAGCGCCGACGGAGCGGCCAAGACGGCGGCGCCGGCCGGCGCCGAGCAGTCGGCGGCCGGTCTGCGCCTGCTGCGCCGGCAGCCCGAGCTCCTCGGGGTGCTCGCGCTCACCTGGTTCTTCGCCTTCCTGTACGGGCCGGTGGAGGTCGCGCTCCCGTTGCACGTCATCGACGACCTGCACGCCGGGCCCAGCCTGCTCGGGCTGTACTGGATGCTCTTCGGGGTGGGGGCCGTGCTCGGCGGGCTGGCCGCGGGCGCCCTGCGCAGGCTCCCGCTGTGGCCGGTCACCCTCGGCATCGTCGCCGGCTGGGGTCTCGCCCTCGTACCCTTCGGCCTGAGCGCGCCGGTGCCGGTGACCCTCGCGTGCTTCGTTCTGGGCGGGCTGGTCTACGGCCCCTTCCCCGCGCTGTCCTTCACGCTGTTCCAGGACCGTACGCCGGCCGCATGGCTGACCAGCGTCCTCGCGGCCCGCGGCGCCGCCCTCCTCACCGCGGCCCCGGTGGGCACCGCCCTGGGCGGCCCCCTGACCGCGGCCCTGGGCCCGCGCCTCGTACTGACCGCCTCGGGCCTTTCGACCGTCCTGCTCGCCGTCGTCGGCGCCGGGCTGCGGTTGTCGGGGCGACGGCGACCTTCCCGCCTGAGACAAGGATGATGCCGTGGATCCAGCCGCGATGTTCACCGACGCCGACGCCGCCGCCCTCTACGACCTGCTGAACCCCTGGGACCCCGGGCGGCGCCCCGGCGACGCCTTCTACCACGGTCTGGTCATGGCGGCGGGCTCGGTCCTGGACGTCGGGTGCGGTACCGGCGCCATGCTGCACCACGCACGCGGCGAGGGGCACGCCGGACGCCTCGTCGGCCTCGACCCGGACCGCGCCTCCCTCGCCCGGGCGCGGCGCCGGGAGGACGTCGAGTGGGTGGCGGGCACCGCGGCGGACGCGGCCGGGCAGGGCGTGGTCGAGCTGGCGACGATGACGGGCCACGCCTTCCAGTGCCTCGTGGACGACGACGACCTGCGCACCTCGCTCGCCGCGGTCAACGGGGCGCTGTGCCCGGGTGGCCGCTTCGTGTTCGAGACGCGTCATCCGCAGGCGCGCGCCTGGGAGGAGTGGCGGCCGTCGAACGCGACCGCCGTCATCGACTGGTCGGGCCGCGAGCTGCGCGTGTGCCACGAGGTCGAGTCGGTCGCGGATGACGTGGTCACCTTCACCGAGTCGGTCCTCGGCCCCGGCGGGGGCGTACTGCACGTGGCCCGCGCCGTCCTGCGCTTCCTCGATCCCCCGGCACTGGACGCCTTCCTCGCCGGTGCCGGTTTCACGGTCGAGGCACGGTACGGCGACTGGCACCGTGGGCCGGTCACCGGGGAGAGCGTGGAGATCGTCACCGTCGCGCGCCGCGACCAGCGCGCGGCGCCCTCGCCCTCGACCACAACCGCGACCCCGACCGCCGAGGCTCCGGCGCCGGCTGCGCTGTGACGGCCGGCCGGGCGGATCTACGCTGGAGGCAGAGGAGGTGTGTCATGCGCAAGGTCGTCGACTGCCGCGATATGCCGAGCGAGATGAACTGCACTCTCGCCATCTCCGGTGAGGAGGAGGAAGTGGTGCGCGCCGCTGCCGAGCACGCCGCATCCGTGCACGGTCACGCGGACACCCCCGAGCTGCGGGAGCAGATCCGCTCCGGGCTCAAGGACGAGACGCCTCAGCACGCCTGACCGGCCGGCCGCGTCCGTCTCCCCGCGGGACGGCGGGCGCGGCTGCCCGGTGGCCCCGCGGGCGCGGGCCCGGCGGGTGGCGGCATCGAAGGGCGCCCCCGCGGCGGAGCGCCCCGCCGCATCCGGGAGCCGGCACCGGGGAGAGGCCAGCACTCCCGAATTGGCCTTGGCCGACCGCACTCGCCGCGTTCTACCGTCTGCTCATGCGGATTCGAATCGTCGACGCCTTCACGGACCGGCCGTTCGCGGGCAACCCGGCCGGCGTGCTCCTCCTGGACAGCTTCCCCGACGACGCCAGGCTCCAGCAGGTGGCCGCGGAGGTGAACCTCTCCGAGACCGCGTTCGCGCACCCGCTGCCCGCGGGCGGCGAGGCGGACTGGGCACTGCGCTGGTTCACACCCGTCACCGAGGTCGACATGTGCGGGCACGCCACGCTGGCCACCGCACACGTGCTGCACACCACGGGCGCGGCCGGCGGCAGGGTGCGGTTCGCCGCCCGCTGCGGCGTGCTCACCACTCAGCCGCGCCCGGACGGCAGCATCACGATGGACTTCCCGACCGCCCCGCTGACCGAGGTCGACGTGCCCGAGGGACTGGATGCCGCACTGGGCGCCAAGCCGCTGAGCGCCCACGACACCGGTCCCCACATCGGCGACCTGCTGATCGAGCTGGCCGACGAGGCGACCGTGCGCGGCCTCGCTCCTGATCTGCGCGCCCTCATGCGCCACTCGGACCGCGGCATCGTCGCCACCGCGCCGGCCGCCGATCCGTCCTGCGCCTACGACTACGTCTCACGCTGCTTCTTCCCGCTGGTCGGCATCGACGAGGACCCGGTCACGGGCAGCGCGCACACCGCTCTCGCCCCGTTCTGGTCCCGGCGCCTGGGCCGCCCGGCCCTCACCGGCCTGCAGGCGTCCTCCCGTACGGGCCTGGTGCACACCGAGCTGCGCGCCGAGCGCACCCTGATCACGGGGCGCGCGGTCACCGTCATCGACGGTGACCTGCTCGCCTGAGCCCGCCCCCGGCCGACCGCCGGGCTCCCGCGCCGGGGCTCCGGCGCGGGGCGGGCGGCGGTCTACGGCATCCTGAACGGCTGGTCTGCCCGTGGTGCCCGCTCCTTCACCGACGATCGTGGATCGTCGACACAGGACCAGGCTGCTCATGGCCGGCGTCACCGGCCCGGGCGAGAGGACGGAGCACAAGGAGTTCCGTGCAGCCGGCAGCCAGGCGCGAAGGCACGCCCTCCCCGGAGGTGCCGCACCCGGTTCCGTCGCCCCGGGACCGGTCCCGCGTGCGGCCGGGAAGATAGCCGAAACCCGCCGGCCGTCAGGACGCTCCGGCAGGATGGAGCCGGCAGCGCGGGTGGGGGAAGGGGCGGGACGTGCACTGGTCTTGGTCGTCCTTCGTCACGACGGCACAGGTGTGGCTGGTGCTGTTCGTGCCCAGGGAGGGGCGGTACGGGCTGAAGGCCCTCATCGCCGCCGTCTTCGTCCCCCTCGGCGAGGGGCTCCTCCTCAGCGGCGCCGACGGGGCGGTCCTGCTCAACGCCCTGGTGCTGCTCGCCTCGGGTCTGCTGTTCCTCGCCGAGATCGCATCGAGCAGCCAGAGCCCGCTCGTCCCGCTGATGTGGGCCGTCGTGGGACTGGCCGGCACCTTCTTCCTCATCTGGCGGCGCGACGAACTGATCGCGTGGACGGAGGCGACCCGGTCACCGCTGGTCATCGGCTGTGCGGTGGCGGCGCTCCTGCTCGTCCCGCTCGCGGTGCGCGGCAGGCGGCTGCGCGACACCGTGCGGTACGACCCGCACGACCTGTCGGGCCTGTGACCCATGGGCCACACTCCGTCCTCCGCGCTCCAGGTGCTGCTGCTCGTGGTCTTCGTCCTGCCCGGCATCAGTTACCAGTTCCTCCGCGAGCGGCTGCGCGGACCCGTCGCCCGGGAGAGCAACCTGGGCGAGCGGGTACTGCGGGCCGTGACCGCGTCCATCGTGCTCGACTCGGTGTACGCGGTCGTACTCGGTCCGCTGCTGGTGCGCGTGGTGCGCGGCGGCGGGCAGCAGCACTGGGACGGTGCCGTCCGGCAGCCGCGGCTCGCGGGGCTGCTGGCGCTGCTCCTGCTCGTCGCCGTCCCCGCCGCCGCGGCCGGCTGCGTGTCACTGTGGCAGCACCGCCGGCTGCCCGCCCGGTACCGGGCCGCGCCCAGCGCCTGGGACCACATGTTCCGGCACCGGGGCTCGTGCTTCGTACGCGTCCGGCTGAAGGACGGGACCTGGGTGGGCGGTTGGTACGGGTCCGGGTCGTACGCCACCTCGTATCCGGAACCCGCGGAGCTCTTCCTGGAGTCGGCGTGGCGCATGAACCCGGACGGCAGCTTCGCCGGCCGGATCGAGCGGACCGCGGGGCTGCACGTGCGCGCCGCCGACGCCGACATCTTCGAGCTCGTCCATCCGCCGGACCTGACCACCGGCCCCGTGCCGGGGGAAGTCCGTGCCCCGGCCCGGCGCACCCGGCGCCTGCCGATCCGCCGCGGCCGCCCGCCCGGCAGGCGCTGACCCGCGCACCGGATCGACCGACCACCCGGAAGGCACCCCATGCCCGACCTGACTCCCCACGAGCTGGAACTGCTGGCGGAAGCGGCCCAGTTCCGCGGCTACACCCCGCGCGACGACGTGCCCGAGCCCGACCAGGGCCCCACCGGGCCCGCCGGTGCCTCCGCGCCTCCCCCGGCGCGGACGGAGCCCGACCGCACGCTTCCGCTCCCGCTCCCGCCGACCGACGAGTGAGCCGACCGGGCCGGTAGGCCGCCGCGTCAGGGCCCCACGTGGATGAGCCCGGCCCACAGCGCCGGGAAGTGCGGATACCGCTCGCGTGCGGTGAGCGTCGCACGGTGCACGGCCACGGCGGCGTCCGCGGCACCGCGCGACCTGCCCGGTGCGGCCAGGTGCTCGTAGACGTGTGTCGCGAACTCCGCGCCCACCCGGTCCTGCAGGAGCCAGAGCGTGGCGATCACCTGCCGGAAGCCGGCCAGTTGGAAAGAGGAGGCGAGGTGGATCGCCTCGTCGAAGAGCCGGTTGCCGGGCCGGGCGGTCGAGCAGGAGGAGACGTAGGCCAGTTCGGCGGTGCGCAACCGCAGCCGGGAGATGTCGGCGACGGAGAACGAGCGGTGCTCGTGGTCGTGGAGCAGCAGCCGTCCGCGGGACGGCGCGTCCGGTTCCGCCACCGCGTGGCAGGCGAAGTGGGCCCAGGTCCTGCGGGGCAGCTCGGCGAGCACCCGGTCGGCGACCGCGTCATCGCCGGACAGCACCCGGGTGCCGGGAAAGCGCCGCCGCACCGCCTCGGCCTCGGCGGGCGAACCGCTCAGTGGCGCCGCGCCGGGTGTCTCCGGGAGGGCGACGACCAGGGGCCGGGGCGAGGTGCGGGCGGGCCGCCGTGCGCGCGCGCCCCGCAGCGCGCGCACGGTCGGGACGTAGGAGGAGACCACCCGGTCGAGCAGGGTCCTCGGGTCGTCGTCACCGCAGGTGCCGTGGTGTCCCGCGGCGTGCACGGGCAGGAGGGCCAGCGGACCGGTCGGCACCCACCACACGCGCGGCGGGGCGGTTCCGGGCGGCGGCCCGTCAAGGCCGAGGGCCGCCACGACAGGTGCGGCCACCGCGTCCCACAGCCAGGCCAGCACCTCGGTGAGGGCTTCCTGCCTCCCGGGGTCGAGAACATGGCCGGGCCGTACCGCGTCGGCCGTCTCGCGCACCCGCGCGTCCACGGCTTCGAGCGTGACGGCGGGCAGCGGCACCGTCCGGGTGCCGTCGGGACCGAGGATGATCGCGTCGGACCGGTGGGCGCTGACGTTCAGGAAGACGATCGGTCCTTCCTCGGCTGCCGCGTGCAGCCCCGCTTGCTCCGGGCCGCGCGCGAACGCCTGGAAGCCGGGCCGGCTCCGGATGCGTGCCATCAGCGCCTCCCAGCGGGCGGTCAGTTCCCGCCGCGTCTTCAGGGCGCGTTCGCGGGCCCAGTCCGGCTCGGCCCCCGGGTCGGTGCCGCCCGTCTGCTCGCCGCCGTCCTCGCTCCGGTCGAGGAGCGGCTCGGGGTCGTGCATGGCGTCGAGTGCGTCCCGCAGTTCCTCGAACTCGTCGGCCAGTCGGGGGTGGTGCAGGCGCAGCGCCGTCAGGTCGGCGCGGCTGTCCAGGGCGCGGGCCAGCAGGACCCCGCGGCCCTGCTCCAGCAGGGTGACCGCCTTGCCGGGTGCTCCGGCGGCCAGCGCACAGGCCGCGGCGGAGGCGGCGATCCCGGACCACTGGCCGAGCCGGTGCTCCTGGTCGGTGCGGTGCAACTCGCGGGCCGCCAGCCTGGGCAGCAGCTCGATCACGCCTTCCAGGGCCTCGACCGCCTCGCCGTACCGACCGGCTGACGCCGCGATGTCGCCCCAGGCCACCCCGGCGGTCACCCTGGCGGGGACGTCGGCCACCGGGCTCCGCGCCGCCTGCCGGGCCAGTGCCACCGCGTCGTCCAGATCGCCGGGGCGCCGTTCTGCTGAGCGGTGGCGGCTGCGCAGGGCGAGCGCCAGGTTGAGCTGGTGGCCGGCGCGGCCGGGGCCGTCGGCGGGGGCCTTGTCGACGGCGGTGCGGGCCAGGCCGATCGCCTCGTCCAGTTCCGCGGCGTCCGGGGCGTGCTCGTGCCGTACGCGCAGCACCAGGGCGAGATTGTCGAGGCAGGTGTCGTGCAGCCGGTAGTCCGCCGGCATGCGCTGCACCGCCTGGCGGCCGACGGCCAACGCCCGGTCCAAGTCGGCCCACCGCCCGGTTCTGCCGTGGCGCTGGACGAGCAGCCGGCAGAGGGTCGTCAGGTGGACCACCCGCACATACGGGCGGTCGCCCGCCTGGGTGATGCGCACGGCCTGTTCGAGCGTGTCGATCGCCTCGTCCAGGTCGTCCTGGTGCCGGGTGCGCTCGTACCTGCTGCGGAGCACGGCGCTCAGCTCGCTGAGGCATGCGCTGCCGGCGCCGGACGGGCCGGCGGGGGTGACGCGCACCGCCTCGCGGCTGCTCTCCAGCGCCTCCTCCAGGTCGGCGGCGTCCCCGAAGTGGTCGTGGCGCACCCGCAGGGCGCAACTGAGCTGTGCGAGCAGGGCACCGCGGTGGACCGCGGGGCCGGCCGGGTGCCGGGCCACCTCACGCCCCGTTGCGATGGCCTCGTCCAGGTCCTCGGTGTTGCGCAGGCGCTCGTACCTGCCGCGCAGCGCCATCACCAGGCCCGCCGCGTACTCCGGCCTGGCCCGTTCGCCCGCGCTCGACCGGACGGCGGAGCGCAGCCTGCCGACACTGTGGTCCAGCGTCTGCACGCTGCCGGTGAGGTCGTAGCGCCGCAGGTGCGCATGGCCTTCCTCGTACGCCTCCGCGGCCGCGGTCGGGTCCAGGGCCGGATCGCGGTTCTGCCGGAGGTACGTACGCAGGTTCCGGCCCGCGAACACATAGAAACCGGTCATCCCCATGGCAGCGGCGACCGGTTCGATCCACGGGTACGGCATCGGACGGGTCAGCACGGTGGAGAGGCCGACCGCTCCGGCCATGAGGCCCGATCTGCGGATGTTCCGGTTGACGTGACGGTCCCCCACCACCCCGCAGATCAGCATGCAGAACCCGGAGAGCAGCATCTCCAACCCCAGCCACATGGAGTCAGGCTAGGTGGCGCGCGGGCCCCGGTGGTGCGCATCGTCGGCATTGCGGTCGGCGGGTACTTCACACGTGGGAAAGAACGTGATCCGCGAGAAACGGGTGCCCCGCCTGCTGTACGGGCGGCCTCCCGGTCGCCCCGCAGCGGGCGGCCCGCGTCCGCGTCCGCGAGGTCCGTCAGCCAGTGTTCGCGGCCCGGGTGGCCGGCGCGGGGGCGGGCGGCGGACCCGCCACCGGCCACCCGCCACCGGCCACCGACCACCTGCCCGGGGCCGGTCCGGCGCCATGGCAGGGTGTGGGAATGCGCCAAGATCGATGATTCGCCGTCGCGAACCGCGATGCCGTGGCTACCGTAAGTGCGGGTGTGTCCTGCGGCATGAGTGACGAGCCGTCCGCATGGTGCGCCCCGGCCGGCGCACCGCGTCAGCGCCGTGCCCCACCGACCGGCCCCACGGAAGGCACCCGTGCCGCGCGGCCCGCACGCGGGCTCCGTCGGGCACCGTCCAGCACGAGGCGAGGTACCCCCCATGCCCTACCTGCACATACTGCGCAGCCCCTTCGTGACACGACTGCTGCTGGGAAGCTGGGTCGGCCGGTTACCCCCGGCGATGGCCGCGCTCGCGATCCCTCTGGCACTCAGGGACGCCGGCGCCTCGTACGACTTCGTCGGCGCGGCCGCGGGAGCCTTCGCCATCGCGTCGGCGGTCGGCTCACCGCTGCTCGGGCGGCTGGTGGACCGGATCGGGCAGACCTCTGTGCTGGCCGCGACGGCGGTCCTCTCGGGCGCCGGCTTCGCCGCCATCGCCCTCGCCCCCGGGCGGCATGCGATCGTGCTCGCCGGGGCCGTCCTCGCGGGCGCCGCGACACCCCCGATCGAGCCCTGTCTGCGCGCACTGTGGCCGGATCTGGTCCCCGCGCGGAATCTGGAGTCCGCGTACGCGCTCGACTCCAGTGCCCAGGAACTCATCTTCGTCACGGGCCCGTTGGTGGTGGCGGCCTGTATCGCCGTGGCCTCGCCCACCTCGGTGCTGTGGGCCGAGGCGCTGCTCGGTGTCGTCGGCGTCCTGGTCGTGGCCACCGCGGCGCCCTCCCGGCGCTGGAGGGCGGAGGCCAGGTCCACCCACTGGCTCGGCCCGCTGCGCAGCCCCGGGCTCGCGATCCTGCTGGCCGGCATGATCGGCATGGGCTTCGCGATCGGCACCCTCAACATCCTGGCGGTGCACTACGCCGAGAACCGGCACATCTGGGGCGGCTCGCCCACCCTGCTGGCCCTGAACTCCGCGGGGGCCCTCATCGGTGCCCTGGTGTACGGCGCCATGAAGTGGACGCTCCCTGCGCCGCGCAGGGCCCTGGCGTTCGCCGCGGGCCTGGTCGTCGGGTACACGCTGCTGATCCTGCTGCCTGCGCCGCCGTACATGGTGCCGCTGATGCTGGCGACCGGCATGTTCCTCGCGCCCCTGCTCACCGTCGCCTTCACCCTGGTGGGCGAACTCGCGCCGCCCGGTACCACCACCGAGGCGTTCGCCTGGCTGGTCACCCTCTTCGCCACCGGCACCTCCCTGGGCTCCGCCGCCACGGGAGCGGTGCTCCAGGGGGCCGACGAGCACTGGGCGGCCTCCTGCGGTGCCCTGGGCGTGGCGACCACCCTGCTCATCGTGCTCGCGGGCCAGCGGAAACTGGCCGCAGCACCCGTGGCCCAGCCGCACCGACCGCCGGTCGCCGACGCCGCCTGAGGGCTGTCCCGTAATCGCCCGTGGATCGGCGAGCGGCGTCAGTTGCGGTCAATCGCAAGGCGGAGGGTCGTCCTCGTACCGGGTCGTACGCGGGCGATCCCGACAACGCGGCGAGTGGCCGTAGCCGGCGTCGGGAGCCCGCCGGGGACTACGGGACAGCCCTCGCCACCGGCGGCTCGTTCATTCGACCGGTGGCACGAGTTCAACCGGCGACCCCGTTCAACTGCTTCTCACCGGCAGGCAATCACCTCGGCGTGCCGACGATCCCTGGTCCGTACAGGAGAAAGACCGAAAAGCGGCCGAGGTGTAGCCATTTTCAGCCACCACCACAGCGTTTCCGGCCAGAGTCACGATGGTTGACGATCAGTGGTCGCATCACTACCGTCGTCGTCGAGTGATTGACGCCATTATCGGTACAGCAGCAGGGGGGACGTATCCGTGGTGACAAGCTCCCCTGCCGAAGTGCCGGCCGATTACGAACCGAAAAACGGCGAAGAGGCCACGGGCCGCCGGCATGCCGAGGAATTTCCGTCGGTACGGAACGCATGGCTCCGGTCGGGCTTTCCACATTTCATGGCGTCCCCTTCGACCGCGTCTCCCGGAAAACGGCGTCCGGCGCCGCGCAGGCATCGGTGCCGGGGCGCCCGGTGGCAGGCCGGCGGGACGTGCACCCGGGCGAGCCCCGGCCCCTCGCACCCGCCCCGCGCACAGGGGGCCGGGAGACGGGACCCGCGGGAGGGGCCCCCTGGCCCCCGACCCCGGTGAGGCACCGTTTCCCCTTCCCCGCGCCCGTGCCCGTACCCGTATCCACGTCATGGAACGGAGCGGCGCACGAGCCCGTCGCCCGCGCCCGCCGTGCGGCACCGGGGCTCCCCCGTGCCGTCGGGCCTTCGCAGGCCCGCCGCCCGGTGCGGAAGCCCACCGGCCTCCCGCACCGGCTCCCGCTGCCGCAAGCACGGGAGCCGGACCCGCACATGTTGCGGTGTCCGCCACCCGGCAGGACCCGCCGCCGCAACCGTCCACCACCATGCCGGCTCCGACCCGGAACCGGCCCCGTCTCCGCGCCCGCGGAGCCGGCCTGCTCCACCGCTTCACCTGTCTGTGGCCGCCGCATCCGCGCCTGACAGCGGCCACGCGCACACGTAAGGAGTGAACGCGAGTGACGTACACGGATGTATCCGCTCGGGAGCCCGACATCCAGGGCCGCAGCAAGAAGGTCTGGTTCGCGGGGCCGGGCGCCTGCGTGGTCGAGATGATCCCCTCGCTGCGCAGCTTCACCTATGACCGCGACGAGCTCATGGACGGCACCGCGGAACTCCGCCTCGACTTCTTCGAGTACGTCTCTGGCCGACTGGCGCAGGACGGCGTCCACACCGTCTTCCGTGAGCGCCTCGGACCCATCAGCTATCTGGCCGACTACCGCCCGGCACCGCCCTTCGAGGTCATCGTCAAGAATCGCGCGACCGGTTCCACGATGCGCAAATACCCGGGGCTCTTCACGGAGGGGCAGGTATTCGAGCGGCCGGTGGTGAAATTCGACTACCGCACCGACCCCGAGGACCAGCCCATAGGCGAGGACTATCTCCGGCTGCTCGGCGTCGACGTCGAGCAATACCGGAACGCGGCACTGCGGTGCAATGCCCTGCTGCGGAATCTCCTGAGCCCACTGGATCTGTGGGATTTCTGTCTGGTCATCGCCGACGACGAGGAACACGGCGTCGTGATCAACTCGGAGATCTCCCCCGACTGCATGCGGCTGCGCTCGGCCGACGGCACCAGTTACGACAAGGACATGTTCCGCCAGGGCGCCGAACGCGAGGACATCCTCGGCCGGTGGACCGAGCTGATGCGGATCATCACCCATGCCTGAGCCCGCACCACGGCCCGCACCGACTGCCACGCCGCGGCCCGCGCCCACAGGCGCACCCGGGGCCGCGTCGGGCGCGGGGCCGGGGGCCGCCCACGAGCCGCAGGGGCCACCGGACCCGGGGCCCGGGGCCGTGCCCGACCGCATCGCCCTGGTCACCGGCGCAAACCGGGGCACCGGCCGCGCCATTCGCGAGCGGCTCGGCAAGGACGGCTACACCGTACGCTGCCTCAACCGGCGCTCCTGTGACGACCACACCGACCCGGTGACGGCCGACCTCGGCGACGGCCAGGCCGCGTTCGACGGCGCGCGCGCCGTGCTGGACGGCGCGCCCGGGCTCGACCTGCTGGTGCTGAACGCGGTGACCCGCAGTCTCGGCACCGTCGGCGAACTCAGCCCGCGCGACTGGGACACGGCCGTGGCGGTCAACCTCACCGCCAACGTCCGCATCATCCAGGCCGCGCTGCCGCTGCTGCGCGCCGCGGGCGGCCATATCGTCCTGATGGGCTCGCACGCAGGTGAGCGCGCCTTCGAGGGCGGCCTTGCCTACTGCGCGACCAAGGCCGCACTGCGCTCCGTCGCCGAGGTGCTGCTCATGGAGGAGCGGCCGCACGGCGTACGGACGACCCTGCTCAATCCGGGCGCCATCAGCAATCTCGACGACGACTTCTCCGATCAGAAGATGAGCGTCGAGTCGGTGGCCGCCGTGGTGTCCTGGGTCGCTTCGGCCCCCGCGGACACCGTACTCGGGGAGGTCGAGCTGCGACCCGCACGGCTCGGCACCCCGCCGGCGATCGGAATCGATCGTCTGCAGCACGTGTGAAACGGAGCAAGACCTGCTACCGACAGGAGTGTTGTCATGGCGTCGCACACCCCCGTGTCCGAGTGGAACGAGAGCACCGGCTCGCTGCGGGCCGCGCTGCTGCCGACCGGGGACGGGTCCGCGGTCACCCGCCTCGGATTCCGCACCGTGGCCTGGGTGAGCTTCGCTCCCGACGGCCGCACCTGCGCCGTCGACGTACCGGACCTGCCGCAGCAGGTCGTGCCCGCCATCCCGGCCGCCCAGGACGGCCAGATCGTCGGGCACGCATGGCTGGACAGCGGCTGGCTGTGGATACCGCTCACCGACGAACGCCCGGTACGCGAACGAAGAGGCACCGCGGACGTCGACCTCTGCATGACCGCGGAGGGCGTCGCCAGCCTCTCGCTGCGCTTCGTGGCGGAGGCGGAGGCGTCGTGACGGCCGTGACCGGCAGGTGCGCCGCCGAATCGGCCGGGCCCGGATGAGCGGCTACCGGCGACTGCTCGCCTGTGATCTCGACGGCACCCTGCTGACCTCGGCGGGAGAGCTGACCGGCACCGTCTCCGCGGCCCTGCACCGGGCCGCGGCGGCGGGCATCGCGGTCGCCGTCATCACCGCGCGGCCGCGGCGTGACGTACCGCCGGACGTGCTGGCCCGGGTACCGGCCTCGGCCCACTGGGCGCACAGCAACGGCGCCCTGCTGTTCCGCCCCGCCTCCCCCGTGCCCGTGCGGCTGGGCGGCTTCGCGCCGCGGCAGGCGGCACGGCTCATGGCCGCGGTGCGGGAGGCCGGCCCCGCGTGGTCGTTCGCGCTGGACCTCACCGGGCGCACGGTGCTCGTCGACCCGTTCCCGGTGGCGGAGGCCCGGTACTGGAACGACGTGGCGGTGTGCGACTGGCCCGCCGTGGCGGCGCTGGGCGAGCCCGTCTCGAAGATCCTCGTCCGCACCGGCACGGCCTGCGACGCCGCGCTCGTGAGCGGGTTGCAGCGCGCGGTCGGCGACCGTGCGGTGGCCACCGCCTCGGGTGGGCGGTTCGCCGAACTCGGCCCGCGCGGCGCCACCAAGCAGGACGCGCTCGCCCGGATCTGCGCCGGCCTCGGGCTGAAGCCCCGCGACGCGGTGGCGGTCGGCGACGGGCTGAACGACCTCGCCATGCTCAGCGCCGCCGGTACCGCCGCCGCTCCCGCCAACGCGCCCGAGGAGGTGCGCCGCGCCGCCGACCTGGTGCTGCCCTCCAACGACGACGACGCGGTGGCCGCGCTCGTGGACCTGCTGCTCACGGGGCCGGATCCCGACGGGCACGCCCCCGGCACGGAGCATCCCGTGACACGCGGCTAGGGCCAGGCGCGCCTGGACCGGGGCTCGGGGCCGCGGCTCGGGGCGGGACCCGCAAGCGCGGCCCGGAAACGGGCCGGGAGGCGGGTGCGACGACCGGCTGTCGGCCTCGCGGCCGTCTCAGACGGGTTCGAGGACCTGACACCGGCTCGGGGGTTCGCGGTCGAGAACGCCCGACTTGGCGATCAGGTAGCCGAGTTGGGCCCGGCTCCTGCTGCCGAGCCGGCGCGACATGCGGGCGATGTAGTCCTGGCAGCGCCGGACGCTGATGCCAAGGTGCTGAGCGGTCACCGAATCCTTCTCGCCGGCGACCACATAGCGCATGATCGCCAGTTCGAGTTCGTCGGTGATCTGGAGCGTTCCGCTGTCGCGACCGGGCGGTGTGAAGGGGCGGGCCCGGCGCCAGTGCCGCTCGAAGAGGCCGGTCAGGAAGGACACGACGGGTGGGAGCCGGAGCTCGACGACGGTGCCGCGGTCCCCGGCACTGGGCACGAACGCCACCTGCCGGTCGAAGACGAGGGCGCTCTCGAAGCTCTCGTCGAGGCTGCGCACCTGAGCTCCGTGCTCCTGGGCCGTGCGCACGTACCGGCGCACGGCGGCGTTGGAGCGGGCGCTGTGCTGGTAGATCACCTTCATCTCGACGCCGCGGTCCAGCAACTCCACGGTGTCCGGCTGGGCGTCGGCCAGGTCGTCGGCGCGGCGGGCGCCGCCGGCCTGGAAGGCCACGATCTCCCTCTGGCATTCCCGTACCGACAACCTGATGGCGGCCCTGATGTCGGCAATGCCCTTGTGCACGGTATAGCCGTCACCGGTTCGCGGGTTGCGGTCCTGGTGTGCGGCAATGGCCGGTGCGAGTTCTTCACGCATCTTGAGCAGGCATACCGCGGTCCGATAGGCCTGGCCCAGGAACTCGGTTGCCAGCAGGCTTTCCGCCGCCTCCGGATTCACGGGCACGTATTCGCGCCCTTCGGGTCCGGAGGCGCTGAGTAATCCCCGGTCGACGAGCCGCCTCAGCGCTGCCTGTAACGCCTGCGGGCCACCCGTGACGGCCGTCGAATCCTCCAGCACCTCATCGTAACGGGTCGAACCCCTAAGCAGCAGTGCTGTGTAGAGATCGATATCCACTGACTGCGGCGGCTCACCGGATCTTTCGGGTACAGGTCTCACCCGTCACCCCTTCGTATTGTCGCCGTGCGTCTTCACGAACCCCTCGGGCGGTTGATCGTAGCCGGGTGGAACACGCAGGATCCAGAGCGTGCGGGAGGGTTGCGCCTGTGGGACGCGGACGACCGGGTGTGGGTTGGGTCACCCGGCCGGTCGGCCGGAGTGCCCGGCTCGGGGGGCCGCAATCCGCTTCTGCCGCGCACCGGCCCGCCGGCCCGGTCACCGGGCCGTGCGATGTACGGAGTACAGGTCCAAGCGCACGACTCAAGCGATCTCCATATCTTTCAGTTGACCCGGAATTTCTGTCCGGCGCCTCGTTCTACCGGTCACTCTTGTGCTCACATGAACACTGCCGACTGCGTCCTTCGAGACGGCAGTCATCAAACGCCTGCCGCCGGCGGCTCTTTACCGCACCGTCGGTGATATCGGCTGGGCGACCGTGCTGAGCCGACCGTCCGGGGGGATATCGGTGGCGTATGCAGGTTGACCAATAGAAGGACTGAGCATGCCTGTTACCTCCGCTCCGGCCACACTCGTCGAATTACTGCGCCATCGTGCGGCGAGTACGCCGGAGTCAACGGCGTACGTGTTTCTGGAGGACGGTGAACGCCACGAGAGCCGCATCGGCTACGCCGAACTCGACCGCCGGGCGCGGCGGACAGCCGGCCGGCTGCTGGCGTCCGGCGCGGCCGGCCGGCCCGCGCTGCTGCTCTTCCCGCCCGGCCTGGACTACATCAGTGCGTTCTTCGGCTGCCTGTACGCAGGGGTGGCTGCCGTGCCCGCGTATCCGCCGCAGGGCGAGCGGGGGCTGCGCCGGCTGTCGGCCGTCGTGGCCGATGCCGGGGCGGCTGTCGCGCTCACCACGCAGGGGCTGCTCTCCCTGGCCGGGCCCCTGCTGGACCCGGGGCTGCGCTGGCTCGCCGTCGACACGCCGGGTACCGGGGCCGACGCCGAGTCCCCCGGGCCCGGTCAGGACGCGACGGGGGCCCTGCCCGCCGTGCAGCCGGGCGACCTGGCGTTCCTCCAGTACACCTCGGGTTCCACGCGTGACCCGCGCGGCGTGATGCTGACGCACGTCCAACTGATGCACAACCTCGGCCTGATGCACCGGTGGTTCGAGGGCACCACCGGCAACGTGGCGGTGAGCTGGCTGCCGCCGTACCACGACATGGGGCTGATCGGTTCGATCCTCGAACCGCTCCACGGCGGCTTCCCGGCCGTCCTGATGTCGCCGCTGCACTTCCTGGAGAAGCCCCACCGCTGGCTGAGCGCCCTCTCGCGCCACCGGGGCACGGTCAGCGCGGCACCGAACTTCGCCTACGAACTCTGCCTGCGCAAGACCACGCCGGAGCAGCGTGCCGCACTCGACCTGTCGTCCTGGCGGGTGGCGGTCAACGGCGCGGAGCCGGTGCGCGCCGAGACCCTGGAGCGGTTCACCAGGGCTTTCGCGGTGGCCGGATTCCGCCGTGAAACGTTCCGCCCCAGCTACGGCCTGGCCGAGGCCACCCTGCTGGTGACCGCGGATGCCGCGGGCCTGCCCCCGGCGCTGGTGGAACTCGACGGCACGACCCGGGTCGCCTGCGGCCCGGTCATCGGCGATCAGCACCTCGTCGTCGTCGACACCGCCTCGCTGGAGCCGGCGGAGCGCGGCAGGACCGGGGAGGTGTGGCTGTCGGGACCGAGCGTCGCCGAAGGGTACTGGGGGCGGCCCACCGAGACCGAGGCCCTGTTCGGCGCCCGGCTGCCCGGCGACGAGCGGCGCTATCTGCGCACCGGTGACCTGGGCTGCCTGGACGAGGCGGGCCGCCTGGTGGTGACGGGACGGATCAAGGACCTGATCGTGCTGCGCGGGCGGAACGTGCACCCGCAGGACGTCGAACTGGCCGCCGAGCAGAGCCACCCCGCGGCCCGCCCCGGCTGCGGTGCCGCCTTCTCCGTACCGGTCGGCGACGAGGAGGGGCTGGTCCTCGTGCAGGAGGTCACCGCCGGAGCCGACGCCGACGAGGTGGCGGTGGCCGTGCGGCGCGCGCTGCGCGAGGAGTGCGAGGTGGACGTGCACGAACTCGTGCTCATCGAGGCGCGCGGCATCCCGAAGACGTCCAGCGGCAAGATCCAGCGTCGGGCGACCCGCGCGGCCTATCTCGAAGGGACGCTGAAGAAGGTGGCCGCCTGGCGGGCCGGGGACGGCACACCGGGCGGCTACGCGCCGCCGCGCACACCCGTGGAGGAGCTGATCGCGGGCATCTGGGCGGAGCTGCTCGGGGTCGAGCGGGTCGGCGTCCACGACGAGTTCTTCGCGTCCGGCGGGCAGTCCCTCCTCCTCACCCGGCTCGTTGCGCGCATCCGGGCCGAGCTTCCCGTCCGGATCGAGCTCGGCGACGTCTTCGAAGCACCCACGGTCGCCGCGCTGGCGGCCCTGATCGGCGAGCGCCCGCTGGCGGCCGACCCGGACCGGGTCCGTGAGCTGTTCGCCGACCTCGAAACCAACTGAAAGGGGGCCGTGCATGACCGCCACCGACTCCATAGCGGAGACCCTCGACCACCTGGTCGCCGACGCCACCGACCACCACTACAGCCCGTACACGCGCTTCGACTGGGTCGACGAGCTGGCCGACGAGCAGTGGTGGATGTCGCCCGACCTGCTGTCGGTCGCCGGAACGGCGCTCGGGGAGCGGCTCGGGACCGAGCGGTTGATGGCGCTCAGCAAATGGGAGTGCGTCAACTTCTTCAGCCTCAACATCCACGGCATCCGCGAGCTGCTGATGGAGGTCACCCGCCGGATCCACACGCCCGGCTTCGAGGTCCCCTCCGAGTTCTTCCACCGCTTCCTCGGCGAGGAGAACGGCCACATGTGGTTCTTCGCGCAGTTCTGCCTGCGCTACGCGGGGAAGATCTACCCGGACAGGACGCTGCGCATCGGGGACGACAGCCAGGACCCGCAGGTCGCGAGCTTCCTGGTGTTCGCCCGGATCCTGATCTTCGAGGAGATCGTCGACCACTTCAACATCCGCATGGGCCGCGACGAGACGCTGCATCCGCTCATGGTCGACATCAACCGGGCACACCACGACGACGAGTGGCGCCACATCGTCATGGGCCGCAAGCTCGTGGAGCACCTGTACCGGCCGCTGGTCGAGCGCGGCGACGCCGAGCTGCTCGACCGTCTGGACACCTATCTGCGCCGCTACATGACCGGCAGCATCCAGTCGCTGTACAACCCGGCCGCCTACCGGGACGCGGGCCTCGCCGACCCCTACGGGCTGCGCAACGAGGTGCTCGCCGACCCGGCGCGGGTGGCCCGCCACGAGGCGTTCCTCAAGCGGATCACCCGCTTCCTGCTCAGCAGCAAGATCATCACCAGGCCTCCGTTCGCGACGGAACAACCAAGGGAGTCAACGTGATCGACGAGGTACGGTCCTGGCTGCTCGCGCGCAATGACGGTGTCACCGACATCGGTCTCGACGAGGACCTCATCGACAGCCGGCTCATCGACTCGCTCGGGTTCCCGGAGTTCCTGCTCTTCCTGGAGGAGCTGGCCGGTCGTGAACTCGACCTCGGCCAGGAGAGCGTGGTGGCGTTCCGCACCCTGCGCGGCATACGCGACCGGGTCCTTGCGGGGGCGGGGCGGTGAGCGGGGCGTTCAGCGCCCGGCACGGCCTCGCCACCCTCGGCCCCGAGTTGGTGGAGGTGCGGGCGCTGCTGGACGGGCACGTCCTGGGCTGGGCCGCGGAGTGCGGGGCGGCGTCCATGCTGTTCCCGCCGCTGATCAGCACCGCCGACCTGGCGGAGTTCGACTACTTCGAGAACTTCCCGCACCTGGTGCTGATGACCTCGGCGCTGCGTGCCCACACCGCGGGCGACCCGGTCAAGCAGGGTGCGACGGTGCCGGCGGAGCGGCTCGCGGACAGCGGGTGGGGGCTGGCCTCCGCCGCCTGCTACAACGTCTACCTGCACCACCGCGGCACCCGGCTCGACGGGCCCCGCTACGTCACCACGGTCGCGCAGTGCTTCCGCAACGAGACCGAGTACGACGGACTGCGCAGGCTGCGGGGCTTCACCATGCGGGAGATCGTGTGCGTGGGCCCGCGCGAGGCGGTGCAGGAGCACGTGGCCGCGTTCAAGCCGAAGGTGCTCGGCTTCGCCCGCTCCCTGGGCCTCGGCCCGGACATCCAGCCGGCCGGCGACCCGTTCTTCGCACCGGACGGCGGGCGGGCCCTGCTCCAGCGGCTCTTCCCCGTGAAGGAGGAGTTCGTCCACGACGGCTCGCTCGCCATCGCCTCGGTCAACTTCCACCGCAACTTCTTCGGCGAGCGGTGCGGCATCACGCTGCCCGACGGCGGCAGCGCCTACTCCGGCTGCGTCGCCTTCGGCCTGGAGCGCTGGATCGCGGCACTGCTGGAGACCCACGGCAGCGCCGGGGCGGCACTCGCGGTGGTGCGGGAGCAGACCGCATGAGCGACATACTCGCGCGTCTCGCCTCGCTGAGCCCCCAGCAGCGGGCACGGCTGATGAGCAGGCTGGCGGCCGGCCCCGAGCCCGGCTCCGGGTCCGTCCCCCAGCCCGGTCCCGAGTCCCCCGCGCCGACGGGCCCGGTGCCCGTCGCACCCGCCCAGGCCCGCCTGTGGCTGCTGCAGTCGCTCGATCCGGGCAGCCCCGCCCACCACCTCGTCGCCGGACTGGCCCTGGACGGCCCGCTGGACGCGGACGCGCTCGGCCGGGTCCTGACGGAGATCACCCGCAGACACGAGCCGCTGCGCACCGCGTTCCCCGCGGTCGACGGCACCCCCGTCCAGCACATCGCCCCGCCGAGGACCGTCGACGTGCCGCTGGCCGACCTGCGGGCGCTGCCCGACGGCGAACGGGACCCGCGCGCCGTGGAGCTTGCCGTACGGGCGGGGCGGCGGCCTTTCGACCTGGAGCGGGGGCCTCTCGCGCGGTTCCTGCTGGTACGGCTCGCCGACGAGCGGCACCTGCTGGTGCTCGCTGCCCACCACCTGGTCGCCGACGGCTGGTCCTTCGGGGTGTTCACCGAGGAGTTCACAGCGCTGTACGAGGCGTTCTCGGCGGGCCGCCCCTCGCCGCTGCCGCCCCTGCACCGGCCCTACCGTGCGGTGGTGGGCCAGGACGAGGCACCGGCGGAGCGGCTGGCCCACTGGACGAAGCTGCTCGGCACAGAGCTGCCGGTGCTGGCACTGCCCACCGACCGACCGCGTCCTGCCACCCACACCACAAACGGCCGCCGGCACGGCTTCGCCCTGTCCGGCGACCTGTCAGCGGCCGTGCGGAAGGCGGCGCAGGACACCGGCACCACCGTCTACAGCCGGCTGCTCACCGCACTCGCGGTCGCGCTCGGCAGGCTGACCGGGCAGGACGACCTGGTCATCGGGGCGCCGGTGTCCGGACGGACCACGCCCGCGGCGGAAGGGCTGATCGGCTTCTTCGTCAACACGCTCGCCCTGCGGATCGACCTGTCGGCGGCGGACACCCTCGCCGACGCGGCCCGGCTGACGGACGCGGTGGTGCGCGGCGGCCTGGCCCACCAGGACACACCGTTCGATCGGCTGGTCCACGCCCTGAACCCGCCGCGCCACCCGGACAGGCCCCTGCTGCGCCAGGTCGCTTTCGCGTTCCAGCCGGTGCCCGTCCGCACGCGGCGCGCCGGCGCGCTCGCGGTGCGTCCGCTCGCCCCGGACGAGATCGACCTCGGGGTCTCACCCCTCGACCTGAGCCTGCACATGTGGGAGGACGGCGAGGGACTGCGCGGCTGCTTCGAGTACAACACCGACCTGTTCGAGCCGGCGAGCGCCGCGCGGTGGACGGAGACGTTCCGTGCGGTGCTGGACCAGACGGTGGCCGCCCCCGCGACCCCCCTGCGCTCGGCCGGTGCTCTCGCCGCCGAGGGACGCACGGTGGAGTCCAACCTCACGGAGAGCCAGCTACTGCTGTACTTCGGCAGGGAGCTGACCCCCGGCGTGCGGCTGTACTACGAGTACGTCACCGCGCTGTTCACCATCCGGGCGGACGTCGACGCCGACCGGTTCCACCGGGCCTGGCAGCGGCTGGTCGACCACACCGACGCCCTGCGGAGCACCCTGCACGAGACCGACGGCGTGCCGTACCTGCGGGTCCGCGCCCACATGCCGGCGCCCCTCGACCGGGTCGACCTCTCCGGCGCGCCGCAGCCGCGGGCCGCGGCGCGCGACTGGGCGGTGCGGCGCAGCACCCCGGACCTCGACCTCGGCGAACGGGTCTTCGACTCCGCGCTCCTCACCCTGGGCCGTGGACGGGTCGCCTGGTACGTGCACGTGCACCACTCGATGAGCGACGCCTGGTCGATGTCGCTGCTGCTGCGCCGGCTTAGCGAGTACTACGAGCAGGACGGCACCGGACGGCCCGACGCGCCGCGCCCGCCGTCGTTCGAGGAGTACGCCCGCCACGAGCGGGAGCGGCGCGCCACACCCGCGTACCGGCGGGCGAAACGCCACTGGGAGGAGCGCCTTGCCCGGCCGGCCGGCCGGCTTGGCTTCTACGGCCGCGAGAGCGCCGCCGGCACCACCAGGACCGTCCGGATCAGCCGGGACCTCGGCGCAGGACGCAGCGCGAGGATCGCCGCCTTCGCACGCGCGGAGGGGTTCACCACCGAGGCCACCGTCTTCGGCGCCGCGCTCTTCGCGCTTCTGCGGCGGCTGGGCGCACCGCGCCTCGTCCGGGTCGGCACCCCCTTCGCGGGCCGTCCCGCAGCCTTCCGGGACACCTTCGGGCTGTTCATGAACGTACTGCCGCTGGAGGTGGAGTTCGACGGCGACGAGGACTTCCGAACTCTGGCCCGCAAGGTGCAGCGCGGCTTCCTCCAGGCGGCGCGGTACCAGGACCACCCGGTGCGCAATCCGGCGCACGCTCCCGTGTACGACGTCTACCTCAACTACCAGAACGCCGCGTTCAGCGGTTTCGGCGGCCCGGTGGAAGCGGAGATCATCGGCACGGGGCACTCCCGTGACCGGCTCGCCCTCCAGGTGCGGGACTTCGCCGGCGAGGGCCGCTACGTCCTGGACTTCGACTTCAACGAGGGCCACTTCGACGAGGACCAGCGCCGCCGCACCGTCGGGCACTACCTCAACCTGCTCGACGGCCTGCTCGACGACCCCGGGCGACCGGTGGACCGCGCTCCGCTGCTCTCGGCCGACGAGCTGCGGTACCTGGCCGGTCTCAACGACACCGCGCGCGCCTACGACCTGACCGCCCCGCTGCACGTCCTGGTGGCGCGGCAGGCCCGCCGCACCCCGGACGCCGTGGCCGTCGTCTTCGAGGACCGCCGGCTGAGCTACGCCGAGCTGGACGCGGCGGCCGGCCGGCTGGCCCGGCGGCTCCTGCGCGAGGGGGCCGGGGCGGCCGGGACGGTGGTCGGGGTGTTCATGGAGCGTTCCCTGGAGCTGGTCGTCGCGCTGCTCGCGGTGCTCAAAGCGGGCGGTGCCTACCTCCCGCTGGACCCGGCCCATCCGCCGGACCGGCTGCGGTTCATGCTCGGGGACGCCGGCGTGGGCCTGGTCCTCAGCCGGCCCGCGCTCGTGGAGCGGCTGCCCGGAACACCGGCACGGGTCCTGCCGGTGCCCGCCGCCGACCTGCTCACCAGGGACACGGCGGACGAGCCGCCCGAGCACGGCGAGTACCGCGGCGCGGGCCCCGGGGATCCCGCCTACGCCATCTACACGTCCGGCTCCACGGGCACGCCCAAGTGCGCGGTGCTCACCCACCGCGCCATCGTCAACCGCCTGCTGTGGATGCAGGAGGAGTACGGCCTCACCGCCGCCGACCGGGTGCTGCAGAAGACTCCGTACACGTTCGACGTCTCGGTCTGGGAGTTCTTCTGGCCGCTGATGACCGGGGCCCGCCTGGTCGTGGCCCGCCCGGACGGGCACAAGGACCCGGCGTACCTGGTGGACGTGGTCAACCGCGAGGGCATCACCACGCTGCACTTCGTACCGTCCATGCTCCGGGTCTTCCTGGAGGCGCCGGACGTCCGCACGTGCACGGGGATCACCCGAGTGGTGTGCAGCGGTGAGGCCCTGCCGCCGGACGTGGTGCGGCGGTTCAACGACACCCTCCCCGCGGAGCTGCACAATCTGTACGGGCCGACCGAGGCCGGCGTGGACGTGTCGTACTGGGCGGTGGAGCGCACCGCGGCGGACACCGCGGTGGTGCCGATCGGGCGGCCGGTCGCCAACACCGCGCTGCACGTGCTCGACGAGCGCCTCCAGCTCCTGCCGCCCGGCATCCCGGGGGAGCTGCACATCGGCGGCGTCCAGCTCGCCACCGGCTACCTGGGACGGCCCGGGCTGACCGCGGAGCGCTTCGTGCCGAGTCCGCTGCCGGGCGCCGGGCCGGGCGAGCGGCTGTACCGCACGGGCGACCTGGTGCGCCACCTGCCGAACGGTGCGCTGGAGTACCTGGGCCGCATCGACGGGCAGGTCAAGCTGCGCGGGTTCCGGGTCGAGCTGGGAGAGGTCGAGGCCGCGCTCACCTCGCATCCGGCGGTCTCGGCCGCCGCTGCCGGGGTGTGGGACGGGCGGCTCGCGGCCTACGTGGTGCCCACCGGCGACCCGCCCGACGCAGCGGAGCTCAAGGCGCACGCCGGGCGGTGGCTGCCCGAGCACATGGTGCCTTCTGCGGTGCTGGTGCTGCCGCGGCTGCCGACCACCGCCAACGGCAAGTTGGACCGCCGTGCACTGCCGGAGCCCCGGCAGGCAGCGGCCGCCACCCGCTTCACCGCGCCCCGCACCCCGTTGGAGGCGGCCGTCGCCGCAGTGTGGGCCGAGGTGCTGGGCCGTGACGGCATCGGTGTGCACGACGACTTCTTCGCACTGGGCGGCCACTCGCTGCTCGCCGCCCGGCTGGTGACGGCGGCGGAGCGCCGCTTCGGGGTGCGGCTGCCCCTGGCGGCGCTGTTCCGGGCGCCGACCGTGGCACGGTTCGCGGCGCTGGTCGGGGGCGGTGTGAGCACATCGGCGCCGGGGTCGCCGCTGCTGGTGCCCGTGCACGGCGGCGGTGCGCCGGGCGTCCACGCACCGCTGTTCGCGTTCCATCCGGCGGGCGGCGACGTCATGGTGTACCGGCAGCTCGGCGCCCTGCTCGGGACCCGGGGGCTGGTCGGGGTGCAGTCCCGTGCGCAGACGGGGGCGGACGAGCACACCTCGCTGGCGGAGATGGCCGCCGAGTACGCGGCTGCGGTCCGCGGCCACCAGCCCGCCGGGCCCTACCACCTGATGGGCTGGTCCATGGGCGGCACCACCGCCGTCAACGTGGCCGCGCTGCTGGAGGCCGCGGGCGAGGAGGTCGCCTTCGTGGGGCTGCTGGACTCCTCGGTGCCCACCGACGACGAGCACGACCCGCTGCTCGTGCCGGCGGTGGCGCTCGCGGGCGCCGTGCCGGACCTGCGGGTGGACGGTGCGGCCCTCGACACGCTGCGGGAGAAGCTGCGGGGCCTGCCGCTTGCTGCGCGGCTGGCGGGGCTGCGGTCCTGGGCCAGGTCTCAGGGGCTGCTTTCGGACGATGTGCCGCTCGACGTCTTCCGCCGTCAGGCCGACCTCGCCCAGCAGCACGAGCAGCTCGTCCTCGGGCACCGGCCGCCGGTCGTCGAGGCCCCGCTCAGCGTCTGGTGGGCCGAGACCCGGCTGCACCGCCGGCGGACCGACTGGCGGGCCCACACCCGTGGCCCGGTCCACGAAGAAACGATCCCCGGCAACCACTTCACGATGCTGCGGCCGCCCCATGCGGCCGTGGCGGCGGCGCGCCTCCTGGCAGCGCTCGACCAGGTGACGCACCGGGCGCCGCGCGACCGTACTCCCAGGGAAGGAAGGACACCGGCATGACCACCCGACCGTACGAGGCCGGCCAGTACCACCGTGACCTGCCCAGCGAGCTGAAGCGCCTCTACCGCTTCGCCACGCTGGGCTTCGAGAAGGAGGCACGGGCGCTGGCGGCGCTGGGCCTCGCCGACGGGATGAAGGTCCTGGAGATCGGCAGCGGCCCCGGGTTCTTCACGGAGCGGCTGAGCACCCTGGTGCCGAACGGTTCCATCACCGGCCTGGAGATCGACCCCGAGCTGATCAAGCACGCCGAGGAGTACCTGCCGTCCCGGGCGAAGAGCCCGGTCTCCTTCGTGCAGGGGTCGGTGCTGGACACCGGCCTGCCCGACGCCTCCTTCGACTTCGCCGTCACCCGCCTGGTCCTCCAGCACATCCCCGACCAGGCCAAGGCGCTGGCGGAGATCCTGCGGGTGCTCAGGCCGGGCGGACGGCTGGTCGTCGTCGATGTGGACTACCGGGCGGCTAATCTCGTGTACCCCGTGAAACCCGCCGTCGAGGCCATCTTGGAGAAGACGGCCATGGCGCACGCCCTGCGGGGTGGTGACCCCTACGTGGGACGGCGGCTGTTCAAGCTGCTCGAGCACGCCGGGTTCGAGGACATCGACCTGGAGGCCGCGGTGCTGCACAGCGGTGTCAGGGGCATCGAGTGGTGCGCGACGCAGTTCGACCCGGACCGGCTGCAACCCTTCGTCGAGCAGGGCCTGCTGCCCGAGGAGGAGTGGCAGGCGGTGCGTGACGCGGTGGATGCCGTTCTCGCCGACCGGGAAGCGTTCTACCTGAATGTGATGTTGCTGGCGGGCGGCCGGAAGCCGAGCGGCGCCTGAGCCCGGGCGCTCCACCGCCTGCCCCGTGCGAAGAGATGAGGATCAGTGACCCCAGACACCTCCGACAGCCCGCAGGGCGCCCGGAACGCAGAGGAGCAGACGGGCGCCGAGCACACGGCCGCTGCCGAGCACACGACCGCGGCCGCGAACACGGCCACCGCGCAGAGCACGGCCGCCGCGGAGAGCACGGCCGCCGGCGGGGGCACCTCGGCGGCCGTGCCGGCACGCGGCGCGGCGGCCGGCGTTTCGGGTGAGCCGCCGCTGGTCATCGGCGCCGCGCTGGTCACCGTGCTGCTCTGGGCCTCGGCGTTCGTGGGCATCCGGGCGGCAGGGCGCGCGCTCTCGCCCGGTGCACTGACCCTGGGGCGGTTATTCGTCGGCGCGGTCGTGCTCGGCGTGTTCGTCGTGGCGAGAAGAGCGGCGATGCCGCCGCGGGCGGACATCCCGCGGCTGCTGGTGTGCGGGATCCTCTGGTTCGGCGTCTACAACCTCGCGCTCAACGCGTCCGAGCAGCGCATCGACGCGGGCACCGCGTCGCTGATCGTCAGTCTGGGGCCGATCCTGATCGCACTGCTGGCCGCCGTTCTCCTGCGGGAGGGGCTGCCGAAGCCCCTGGTGGTCGGCGGCGCGATCGCGTTCGCCGGGGCGATCCTGATCGGTCTCGCCACCACGGGGCACAGCTCTTCGGCCGGAGTGGGTTCGCTGCTGGGCCTGGTGGCGACGGTCACCTACGCGGGCGGCGTGGTCAGCCAGAAGCCACTGCTGGCCAACACCTCGGCGCTGGTGGTCACCTGGCTGGCGTGCATCGTCGGCCTGGTGATCTGCCTGCCGTTCGCACCGCAGCTCATCGACCAACTCGCCGACGCCGACGCCTCCGCGATCGCCTGGACGGTCTACCTCGGCGCGCTGCCGACCGCCCTGGCCTTCACCACCTGGGCCTATGCCCTGGCGCGCTCCACAGCAGGGCGGATGGGCGCGATGACCTATCTGGTGGCGCCGTTCGCCGTGCTCATGGGCTGGCTCTTCCTCGGTGAGACACCGCCGTGGCTGGCCCTGGGCGGTGGGCTGCTGTGCCTGGGCGGTGTGGCCTTCGCGCAACGCAGGAAGTGAGCCCGCGGTCCGGCGCGGCCGCCGCCCACGGCCGCTGCCGCGCCGGACCGCCACCACCACGACAGGAGACACGTATGTCCGAGCCGCTTGTGCTGCGGGCCCGCGCCCGGGAGTTCGCGGACGACCTGATCCGGCTCCGCCGCGCCCTGCACGCCGAGCCGGAGACCGGTCTCGACCTGCCCCGTACGCAGCAGAAGGTGCTGGCCGCGCTGGACGGCCCGGGCCTTGGGATCTCCACCGGCAAGGCCCTCAGCTCCGTGACCGCGGTGCTGCGGGGCTCCCGTCCGGGCGGCACGGTGCTGCTGCGCGCCGACATGGACGCCCTCCCGCTCACCGAGCGCAACGACCTCCCGTACGCCTCCCGGAACCCGGAGGCCATGCACGCCTGCGGGCACGACCTGCACACCGCCATGCTGGTCGGCGCGGCCCGGCTGCTGGGCGGTGCGGAATTCGCCGGCACCGTGGTCTTCATGTTCCAGCCGGGCGAGGAGGGGTACGGCGGGGCGAGGCTGATGGTCGAGGAGGGGGTGCTGGAGGCGGGCGGCCGGCGGGCCGACGCCGCGTTCGCGCTCCATGTGACCCCCTCGCTGCTGCCGCGCGGCATGGTCGTCTCACGGCCGGGTCCCGTGCTCGCCGCGTGCGACGCGCTGCGCGTGACGGTGCGCGGGGCCGGCGGCCACAGCGCGTCGCCGCACCTGGGCAAGGACCCGATCCCGGCGGCGTGCGAGATGGTGGGCGCGCTCGGGACGTGGGTGACCAGGTCCTTCGACGCCTTCGACCCCGTGGTCGCCACGGTCACCTCCTTCCACGCAGGTGCCGCAGAGAACGCCGTACCCGAGGAGGCACGCTTCACGGTCACGGTCCGGTCCTTCTCACGGCAGCACCGGGACCGCCTGCTGACGGAGCTGCGGCGGGTGGTGACCGGGATCGGCTCGGCACACGGCCTGGCGGTGGAGACGGAGCACAGCCTCGACTACCCGGTGACCGTGAACGACCCCGCCCAGAGCGCGTTCGCCGCGGACGTGGTCAGGGAGGTCTTCGGGCCCGAGCGCTACTTCGAGGTGCCCCGGCCCGTCACCGCGTCCGAGGACTTCTCGTACGTGCTGGACGAGGTGCCCGGGGCCTACCTGTTCGTCGGCGCCTGCCCGGACGACCGGGACCCGGGTACCGCGGCGGGCAACCACTCGCCCGACGCGGTCTTCGACGACGCCGTGCTCGCCGACGGCGCGGCTCTCTACGCGGAGCTGGCCCTGCGCCGGCTGCGCGCCTGGGACTGAGCGCAGGCGCTGGACGGCCGCGGGCGGCAGGGGGCCGGGCGGCGGGCGGCCGGGGCGGACCGTGCGGAGGGCGCGGGCAACCGGGAGGCAAGGGCACCTCCCGGGCGGCGGGTCGCCGTGGCAGGTGGGCGAACGGCGCGCCCACCTGCCGCTCACGGCGCGGTCGGCAGCCAGCCCACCTTGCCCGCGAGCAGCGCGTATCCCACGAACGCCCCGATGTCGAGCAGGGCATGGGCCACCACCAGCGGGCCGACCCGGCCCCAACGCCGGTAGAGGAACACGAAGACCGTGCCCATGGCCACGTTCCCGAGAAAGCCTCCGACCCCCTGGTAGAGGTGGTAGGACCCGCGCAGCACCGAGCTCGCGACGAGCGCGTTCCCGGGTCTCCAACCCAACTGGCCAAGACGGCGCAGCAGATAGCCGACCACGATCACCTCCTCCAGCACCGCGTTCTGCACGGCGGACAGGACGAGCACCGGGTACTTCCACCACACGCCCGGCAGGGCCTCCGGCACCACCGTCAGGTTGAAGCCCAGGCCGCGGGCCGCCAGGTAGAAGGCGATCCCCGCGCTGCCGATCACGGCCGCGATCACGGCGCCGCGCAGGAGGTCCGGCCTCGGCCTGCCGCGGTCGAAACCGATCGTGCGCAGCCCGGCGCCCTCGCGCAGCAGCAGGTGCGCGACCAGTGCGACGGGCACCAGCGCGGTGGCGATGCCGAACAGTTGCCAGGCGAGGTCCAGCCAGGGGCGCCCCGGTGCGGCGGAGGCGTTCAGCGTCGCCGCCTGGTCCTTGAGGCCGCCCGGTTCGGTGACCGAGCCCACGAAGCTGATCAGTGCGGACACCCCGCTTGCGCCGAGCGAGAGCCCGAGCACCAGCAGCGTCTCCCTCCCGAGGACACGCCGTGAGTGCCGCTCCACGGGCGGGGCCCCGGTCTCCGAGTCCGCCTCCGCCTTCGCCCGCACCCTGCCTCCCGTGGTGATCCCGTTCCCCGCGCCCGCGTCCGGGCCCACCGGGGCGGCTGTCCGCACCCGCAGACGGAATCGTCGCACGCCGCCGCCGATCATGCGGCACGGCACCGGTGGGCGGCAGCAGGGGGCGGTGCAGCGGGGACCGGGGGCGGACACGCGCACATGCCACGGCGTGGCCGGACCGGACCCCACCGGCCACCGGGCCGGTGGGCAGGCGCGCGGGCCCGTGCCCGGCCGCCCCGCCAGGACAGTCGACACCAACGCGTCCGCGCCGGACCCGTCCGCGCCGGACCCATCGGCACCGGACCCGTCCTCACCGGGACCGGCCCGCGCCGGGACCGGCCCGCGCCGGAGCCGGTCTACGGCACCGTGGACGGCACCGCGGCAGGCGCCGCCACCGGCCAACTGTGCACCGGCTCGCCCAGCTCCATCAGCTCGCAGTAGCGGCGGGTGGTGGCAGCGAGCGCGGCCTCGCGGTCCAGCCCGCTCTCCAGCGCCCGGTGGAAGGTGTCCGCCTGCCAGGTGGCGCCGTTGCGGCGCCGCCGGCACCGCTCCTCGATGACTCCCAGGTACAGGTCGCGGTCGGCCGGCTCCACACCCCAGGCGTCCAGCCCGGCCGCGGCCAGCGGCAGCAGTTCGTCGCGGACCAGGGACACGGCGGGCAGCCGGACCAGGCCGCCGTATCTGCCGCGCCGCGGCCACTCCAGGTGGGCCTCGATGCCGTGGCGGCAGGCGGTGTCGAAGTTGGCGGCCGCGGCCTCGAAGGGCAGCCTGGACCAGACCGGCCTGGGCTCCTCGGCGAGCGCCCTGACCAGGCCGTAGTAGAAGGCGGCATTGGCGACCACGTCGATGACGGTGGGCCCGGCGGGCAGTACGCGGTTCTCTACCCGCAGGTGCGGTACACCGTCGGCGACGTCGTAGACGGGGCGGTTCCAGCGGTAGACGGTGCCGTTGTGCAGGACCAGCTCGCCGAGCTTCGGCACCCCTCCCTCGTCCAGTACCTGCTCGGGATCCTCGGAGTCGCAGATGGGCAGCAGCGCGGGGAAGTACCGCAGGTTCTCCTCGAAGAGGTCCTGCGCGGAATCGATCCACCGCTCCCCGAACCAGGTGCGCGGCCGTACGCCCTGGGCGCGCAGCTCGGGCGGCCGTGTGTCGATCGACTGCTGGAACAGCGGCGGGCGCGACTCGCGCCACAGCTCACGGCCGAAGAGGAACGGGGAGTTGGCGCCCACCGCGATCTGCGCGGCGGCCACCGCCTGGGCGGCGTTCCACACACCGGCGAACCGGTTCGGGGTCACCTGGAGGTGCAACTGCACGGATGTGCAGGCGGCCTCCGGGGCGATGGAGGCCGACGTGCACGTCAGCCGCTCCACGCCCTCGATGTCCAGCGTGAAGTCCTCCCCGCGGGCCGCCACGATCTGGTCGTTGAGCAGTGCGTAGCGGTCGACGTCCGACAGGTTCGCGGACACCAGGTCCTGGCGTGCGAGGGTCGGCAGGATGCCGATCATCACGATCCCCGCGTCGACCTCCTTGGCCTTTCGGTGGGCGTAGCCCAGGCCGGTGCGGAGCTCTTCCGCCAGGCGGTCGAGAACACGGTCGCCCAACCGCCGCGGGGCGATGTTCACCTCCAGGTTGAACATCGCAAGCTCGGTCTGGAAATCGCGACTCGCGATGCGTTCGAGCACCTGTGCATTCATCATCCTCGGCATGCCGTCGAGTCCCGCGAGATTCAGCTCGATCTCCAGTCCCATGAGATTCCTGGGACGGTCGAAGCGCTCTTCCTGGAGCAGCCGCTGCAGTGCCGCCAGGCACTGCCCGAGCTTCTCGCGGTACTGCTGCCGATCGGACAGGTCGAACGCGCCTGCCACGACCTTCTCCCCCATCGAAGTGTCCCTCCTCGAATGGGCGGCCCAGGGACCGGCTGGTGTGTGTCACGGTGGATGATGCCCGGACCGTGTGATCTGTAACGCCCGGTTCGGACCGCGGGACGGGTAGGGTCGACGGCAGACGGCAGGCGGCACATTCACGGGGCATGAGCGCTGCGTGCTCGTTCGCTCACTGCGGGGCATGCACGATGAAAGACTCTACGACGGTTGATTCGGCATTCAGTGGGGCATGCGCCGATAATCGCTGATAAGAACCGGCCATCCTTTCATGGTAAAGCTTTCGAGGTCACGGCCGTGATGGCACATGAAAGCAGGATGAACAGCACATCATGGTGACTGGATAGCACCTTGTCTGCAATACCGGGGACAGCTAGCCGAAACCTCGTGGGAACACGTGTCGTATAAACTTCGCGAACGGGGCAGAGAGTTGGTACCGGAGCGAGTCCCACGCCCATCCCGCCACCGGTACCCCTGACCGCCGACAGCGTCGTCCGCACGTGCCCCGCTTCACTCTGCCTGTCGAATGAGAGGCGACCCACCATGCTGCACGTCCCCCCTGCTCCCGCGCCGGCCCAGCGCAGCGTTCTCACGGCACTGAACTCCCCCACAGCCGTCCGTGAAGCCCCCACCCCGGCCCTCAGGGCCGCCCAGCAGCCCGTGACCGCGGAGTCCCCCCTGTCCGTGCACGTCCTGGACCGGATCACCCCCTCAGGCCACGCACCCACCCGCCTCACCGCCTGGCGCTTCCTGCTCCGCACGGGCGGCCGTGCGGTGGCTGCCGCCGACACCATGCTCACGCCGGACGGCTGGGCCTTCTCCCACTTCTTCGAGGGGCCGTACGTCACGGCCACCGAGCAGGCCCTGCGGCAGGCCGAGGCCCTGCCGGCCGCGTACCAGCCGCGCCTGCTGTCCGTGCCCGAGCTGTACATGCTCACGCTGTGGCTGCACGGGGACTGCGCGGCGGACGCCACCACCGGCCATCCCGCACCCTCCGATCTGCTCGTCCCGCTGGCGCCCGCGCCTCCCGGCATCGCCGCACACCGCGCGCACCGCTTCGCGGAGCTGCTGCCCCTGCTCACCCGGCGGCTGACCCCGACGCCCCTGCTCAGCTCGTCCGCCTGACCCCCGTACCACCGTTTCCGCCCGGTTCCGCATGCTCTCGTCAACCCCTCTCCAGGTCGTGGCAGTTGGGCCGAACCGCCCACCCGGGTGACGCGTCCTCAACAAGTGAGGAGCACTGCCGCGAAATCCCCGCGGATCACCGCCCGCGGGGCGACACTGGCGACACGACCGACTTGAAACGGGGGGCGGCATGAAGACGTCGAGCCGCAGGACAGACACCGCAGCACAGCGAGAGATCACGGCCGTGTGCCGGCACCGGCCGGCATGCCCGTCAGTCGAGTCCGCCGACCGGGAGGCCGCCCACCCCGTGGTGCACCACCCGGAGCAGGGCTGGAGCCTGCTGTGCAACGGCATCCTGCTCTTCGAGGACACCGGTGAGCTGCTGCCGGACGGACAGATCATCGTCCCGCACCGGCCACTGGGTTCGGGCCGGGTGGTGACGGCCGCACAGCGCCGCCCGGCGCGGGATGCCGCGTGAGCGCGACGGCTGGACGCGCCGACGACCGGCACCGACGAGCGCGACAGCCGGAGGCGTCGGCGGGCGCGACGACTGGGCATGCCGACGGGCGCGACGGCTGGACACGCCAGGGGGCCGGCCCGGAAGGACCCGGGCCGACCTCTGTCCGTGCGGGCCGCCGATGCCGGACGGAAGCGCGGCGCGGGCCTCTCCTTGTATACGGAACCGCGGCGCGGCCCCCTTGCGTGCGCACAAAACCGCGGCGACGCAGGACCTGCTGCCGCGCCGGGCCCCTGCCACGACACCGCCCGGGGCCGGCCACGACCACGGCCCGCACGGGACGGGCCGGCGCCTGGTGTGCTCAGTCCTCGTACGCGTCCGGCGGCGGGCAGGAGCAGACCAGATTGCGGTCGCCGTAGGCCTGGTCGATGCGGCGCACCGGCGGCCAGTACTTGTCCGCGGCCACCACCCCCGCGGGGAAGACCGCCTCCTGGCGGCTGTACGGGTGCTCCCACGCGGCGCCGACGGACTCCGCCGTGTGCGGGGCGTTCCGCAGCGGGTTGTCGTCCGCGGGCCAGGCCCCCGAGGCCACCTGCTCGATCTCGGCGCGAATGGCGATCATCGCTTCGCAGAACCGGTCGAGCTCGGTCAGGTCCTCGCTCTCGGTCGGCTCGATCATCAGGGTGCCCGCCACAGGGAACGACATCGTCGGTGCGTGGAAGCCGTAGTCGATCAGCCGCTTGGCGACGTCGTCCACCGTCACACCGGTGGCCTTGGTCAGCGGCCGCAGGTCGATGATGCACTCGTGGGCGACCAGACCGCCGGGGCCGGTGTAGAGCACCGGGTAGTGCGGCTCCAGGCGGCGCGCGATGTAGTTGGCACCGAGTACCGCGACCTGGGTGGCGCGCTTGAGCCCGGCAGCGCCCATCAGGCGCACGAAGGCCCAGGAGATGGGGAGGATGCCCGCCGATCCCCAGGGTGCGGCGGCGACGGGCCCGATGCCGCTCTCCCGGCCGGCGCCGGGCTGCAGCGGATGGTTGGGCAGGAACGGCGCGAGGTGCTCGCGCACCGCGACCGGGCCGACGCCGGGCCCGCCGCCGCCGTGCGGAATGCAGAAGGTCTTGTGCAGATTGAGGTGCGAGACGTCACCGCCGAAGCGGCCGGGCCTCGCAAGACCCATCAGGGCGTTGAGGTTGGCACCGTCGACGTACACCTGGCCGCCGGCGTCGTGCACGGCCGCGCAGATGTCGGCGACGTGCTCCTCGAACACCCCGTGCGTCGACGGGTACGTGATCATCAGGACGGCGAGCTGGTCACGGTGCTGCTCGATCTTGGCGTGCAGGTCGGCGATGTCGATCTCGCCGTCGTCCGAGGTCTTCACGACCACCACCCGCATCCCGGCCATCACCGCGCTGGCGGCGTTGGTGCCGTGCGCCGAGGACGGGATGAGGCAGACGGTGCGCTGGTCGTCCCCGCGGGAGCGGTGGTAGCCGCGCACCGCGAGCAGGCCGGCGAACTCGCCCTGCGATCCGGCGTTCGGCTGGAGGGAGACCTTGTCGTAGCCGGTGATCCCCGCGAGCTGCTCCTCCAGCTCCTGGATGAGGCTGAGGTAGCCCTGCGCCTGCTCGGCGGGGGCGAAGGGATGCAGGGCAGCGAAGCCGGGCCAGGTGACGGGTTCCATCTCCGTGGTGGCGTTGAGCTTCATGGTGCAGGAGCCGAGCGGGATCATCCCCCGGTCCAGGGCGTAGTCGCGGTCGGCCAGCCTGCGCAGGTAGCGCAGCATGGCCGTCTCGGAGCGGTGCTGGTGGAAGACCGGGTGGGTCAGGTAGGCGTCGGTGCGCAGCAGGCCCTCGGGCAGCGCGTCCCCCTCGCTGCCGTCGGGCGCGGCGTCGGTGAGGGCGGCGTCCAGCGACTCGATGTCGGCCTCCACGCCGAAGGCGGTCCACACCGTGCCGAGGTGGCCTCGCGTGGTGGTCTCGTCGCAGGCGACGCCCACGTGGTCGGCGTCGGTCAGGCGCAGGTTGACACCGTTCTCCCTGGCCGCCTTCACCACCGCGGCCGCCCGGCCCGGCACCCGTACCGTCACGGTGTCGAAGAAGACGTCGTGCACGACCTCGGCACCGCCGCGCCTGAGGCCCTCGGCCAGGAGCGTGGCGTACCGGTGGGTGCGCCGGGCGATGGTGCGCAATCCGTCGGGTCCGTGGTAGACGGCGTACATCGCAGCCATGACGGCGAGCAGGACCTGCGCGGTGCAGATGTTGCTGGTGGCCTTCTCACGGCGGATGTGCTGCTCACGGGTCTGCAGCGCCAGCCGGTAGGCCGGATGGTCGTCGGCGTCGACGGAGACCCCCACCAGCCGGCCCGGGAGGCTGCGGGCGAACCGCTCCCGCACCGCCAGGTAGCCTGCGTGCGGTCCGCCGAAGCCCATCGGCACGCCGAACCGCTGGGTGGTGCCGACGGCGATGTCCGCGCCCAGCTCGCCGGGCGAGCGCAGCAGGGTGAGGGCGAGCAGGTCGGCGGCGACGGTGACGACGGCGCCCAGCTCGTGGGCCTCCTCGACGACCGGCCGGATGTCGCGCACGGCGCCCGAGGCGCCCGGGTACTGCACCAGCACGCCCACCACACCGCGCTCGGCCGCCTCGGCGGGGATCCCGGCGGTGAGATCGGCGACGACCACCTGGACGCCGGCGGGTTCGGCGCGGGTCCGGATCACGGCGATGGTCTGCGGGAGGGCGTCGGCGTCGACCAGGAAGACACCGTCCTTGACCTTGCCGACCCGCCGGGACAGCGCCATCGCCTCGGCCGCCGCGGTGCCCTCGTCGAGCAGCGAGGCGCCGGCCGTGGGCAGTCCGGTCAGCTCGGACACCACCGTCTGGAAGTTGAGCAGCGCCTCCAGGCGGCCCTGTGAGATCTCCGGCTGGTAGGGCGTGTACGCGGTGTACCAGGCGGGGTTCTCCATGACGTTGCGCAGGATGACCGGGGGCGTGAAGGTGCCGTGGTAGCCGAGCCCGATCATGGAGTCGAGGACGTCGTTGCGCCCGGCGAGGGCACGCAGTTCGTCGAGCACCTCAGCCTCGGTGCGCGCGGCGGGCAGCGGAAGGGCCTCGGTGTCCTTGATCACGCCCGGCACGGCGGCCTCGGTGAGCTCGTCCAGGGAGCCGTAACCGACCTGCGCCAGCATCTTGGCCAGGGCTTCGGCGTCGGGGCCGATGTGGCGCCGGGCGAAGGGGATGCCCTCTTCGAGCTGGGCGAGCGGAGTGCGGTTGGGGGTCATGCGGAGGCCTCCTGGTCTGTACGACCTTCGAGGGACACCACGACACGGGTGCCCGTCCGGCCTCCCCCTCTGTCATCTCGACCTGAGAGCTTCACCGGAACGCTCTCGCGTCCGGCTTTCACCGTCGGTGAGAACGGAGGCCAAGGGGCTCCCGCTCTGCTTTCCAGAGTGACCTCGCCCGTGCGGTACAGGGGCCTGAGAGATTCCGGGGAGGATTTGCTCCTTCGGCGCCCCACGGTCGCAGCCGGGGAGCTCTCCCGCACGGGTTCTGCAGCCATGGCCAGCGTACCAGCGGGTGCCGCGGCAGAACGTTCGAGTGGCCGCCTCGCGGATTGTGCTCTTTCGTAGTGTTTACGGATGATGTGCAACCAGATGGAGGCACCGTGCAGAGCGACATCGATCCGCGCCACCTGATCGGCCGCAAGGCGTTCGACCGCAACGGCACGAAGATCGGCACGGTCGACGAGGTCTACCTCGACGACGCGACGGGCGTCCCGGAGTGGGCGGCCATAAGGACCGGGTTCTTCAGCCGTGATGCCTTTGTGCCCCTGGAGCCGAGCCGCCTGGAGGACGGCACGCTGCACGTGCCGTTCGACCGGTCCCTGATCAAGGACGCTCCCGACTTCGGCGTGGGCCGTCACCTCTCCCCCGCCCAGGAACTGCAGCTCTACCACCACTACGGCCTCGACACGACGGCACCGCCGCCTCCCGAGGACCGCGACTTCGGGCGGCTGGCGGGACAGGACGAGGGCTGACACCACGCCGGATACCGCCGGCCACCGCCGGCCACGATGGTCAGGCGCCGTCCCTCGGCCCTGCGGCCGGGCCCGGTATCGCGCCCGGATCCTTCTCGTCCTCCTGCTCCGCCGCGTCCTCGGCCACCGGCTGCGGTGGTGGTCTGCGCATCGCCTCCGGTACCAGGGGCAGCGGGTCGGAGAGGGTGAGGTCCGCGTCGTCCGTGCGGAAGGTGCGGACGCGGCCGGGCAAAGAGCCGGGCGTCTCGAAGCGGACCGTGACCCGGCCGAGGCCGCTGCCCTGGATCCAGCCGGGGCCGTAGGCGGTGTGGTGCACGTCGTGGCCGGCCGGCCAACGCCGCTCGGCCGGGGCGGGCGCCTCCTCGTGCTCCTCCTCGGCCTCCGGCTCGGGCTCCGCTGGGTGCTCCCCCGCGGCCTGGGCGAACAGGTCCTCCTGGGTGAAGTCGGCGAGAGAGCTGACACCGACACCGAGCAGGCGTACTCCCCCGGTGGTGTCCACGGCCTCCAGCAGCCGCGCGGCGGCCTCGCGCACCACGGACGGGTCGTCGGTGGGGCCGCGCAGCGTCTCCGACCTGGTCAGGGTGGAGAAGTCGTAGCGCCGCACCTTCAGCACGACGGTGCGGCCGGAGCGGCCCGCGGCACGCAGCCGCTGCACGCACCGGTCGGCGAGCCGCTGCACCTCGGTGCGCACCCGTACCCGGTCGTGGATGTCGACGTCGTAGGTGTCCTCCACGGAGACGGACTTCGTGTCGCGCTCGGCCACCACAGGGCGGTCGTCCTGAGCCCGTGCCATGGCGTGCAGCGCGCTGCCGTGTGCCTTGCCGAGCAGCCTGATCAGCTCGTCCTCACCGGCCTCGGCGATCTCGCCGACGGTGGTGATACCGGCACGGCGCAGGTGGTCGCCGGTGGCGGGGCCTACGCCGGGCAGGGTGCGCACGGGCATGGGGGCGAGCAGGGCGCGCTCGGTACCCGGCCGTATCAGGACGAGACCGTCGGGCTTGGCCTCTTCCGAGGCGATCTTCGCCAGCATCTTGGACGCGGCCAGGCCGACGGATCCGGTGAGGCCGGTGAGGGTCTTGATGTCGGTGCGCAGCCGCTCGCCGGTGGTGCGCGCCGAGGCGGCGTCCCAGGCGGCTCCTGCGGCCTCCAGGTCGACGAACGCCTCGTCCAGGCTCAGCGGCTCGACCAGCGGCGACAGCTCCCGCAGCAGGCCCATCACCTGCTCGCTGATGTCGCGGTAGAGGCCGAAGCGGGGGACCAGGTACGCGGCGTGCGGGGCGAGCCTGCGGGCCTGGCCCATCGGCATGGCCGAGTGCACTCCGAATCGGCGCGCCTCGTACGACGCCGTGGCGACCACCCCGCGCGGCCCGAGACCGCCCACCACCACGGCCTTTCCGCGCAGGCTCGGCTTGGCCGCCTGCTCCGCCGAGGCGTAGAAGGCGTCCATGTCGAGGTGCAGGATGGTGGGCTCGCGTCTCACACCGTCGATGCTGCCCTACGGCACTGACATCGGGGGATGAACGGCGCTCCTGGTGTGCCGGGTGTCGTGGGCCCGTGCCGTGGCCGCCTGCCGTGGCCGCCTACCGGGCTGTCCAGTGGTACCGGGCGCGTGTGGTGGGCGCCGGTGGGGCCGGTGCGCGCTGGTGCCTGCGGTCCCGGTGGGGCTTGCACCGCGCGGCGGCCCGGTGGGCTCACACCGCCCTGTTGCGCCTGCGGGTGGCGAGCTCGTCCTCGGGGTGGTGGCCGATCAGCGTCTCGCCGGTGTCGATGCGCTCCCCGTGCAGTTGGGAGAGCGCGCTCTGCACATCCCGCCACACCACACCGACCGCGATGCCGAAGACGCCCTGCCCGCCCTGGAGCAGGTCGTGGACCTCGTCGGGTGAGGTGCATTCGTAGACGGTGGCACCGTCGCTCATCAGCGTCATGCGCTCGAGGTCGCTGAAGCCGCGCTCTCGCAGATGGCGCACGGCGGCCCTGATGTTCTGGAGGGAGACGCCGGTGTCCAGGAAGCGCTTGACGATCTTCAGGACGACGACGTCACGGAAGCTGTAGAGGCGCTGGGTACCGGACCCGTACGCGGGACGCACGCTCGGTTCGACCAGGCCGGTGCGTGCCCAGTAGTCGAGCTGGCGGTAGGTGATGCCCGCCGCCGCACAGGCCGCCGGGCCCCGGTAGCCGATCTCCTCGGGGGCCGTGCCACCGCGGTCTATCGCCGTGGGGCGGTCGGGAAGGTGGCCGGCCCCGCTGTCCCGCAGCGAGAACGGACCGCTCTCCACCGGACTGCGTCCGGGACCCCCAGCCGTGCCGTCGCCGCTGCTTCTCACGCCGACCTCCGTCCTTGACCTGCCCTGTCGACGGTAGGCAGTCACTAGGGGTGCGTCAACGATCGCCACACTCGGCACGCCGAGTGATAATCACCCCAGGAGTGGTTTCCCGTGCTCCGCCGCGGGGAAAGGCTAGCCGAATGCGCTCGGATTCCGCCTACCGGCGGGTCACCTGACGCCGCCGGTCACTGGCTGTTGGTGCCGAAGTCCTCCGGCGAGATCTGGTCGAGGAACTCGCGGAACTTCTCCACCTCGTCCTCCTGCTCGTCCGGGATCGCGATGCCGGCGTCGTCCAGCACACCGTCGCTGCCGTAGATGGGCGTGCCGGTCCGCAGCGCCAGCGCTATGGCGTCGGACGGACGCGCACTGACCTCCACGCCGCTCGCGAACACGAGCTCCGCATAGAAGACGCCTTCCCGCAGGTCGGTGATGCGCACTTCCGTGAGCTCCTGGCCGACGGCCTCCAGCACGTCCTTGAAGAGGTCGTGCGTCAGCGGTCTGGCCGGAGCCATGCCCTGCTGGGCGAAGGCAATGGCCGTTGCCTCACCTGGGCCGATCCAGATAGGGAGGTACCGGTCGCCTCCCACTTCACGCAGGAGCACGATCGGCTGGTTGGAGGGCATCTCCACCCGGACACCTACGACATCGAGCTCGTTCACACAGCAACCCTAGGCCGTGCCTGCCACCTTTGGGTAGTCGGGCACCCGACGCACACCAGATGATTCGGGGCAGACACCCCACTATTCAGGGCAGACGCACACCGAGGGCGCCCTGTACGAGCGCCGCGTGCAGGCGCACGGTGAGCCCGGCGAGTTCCTTGGTGCGGGCCTCGGCGTGGGCCCTGGTCTGCGGGTTCCTGTGGCGCCGCAGCGGGGCCACGACCTGGTCGACCAGGCCGGCCGCCCGGTCGGCGGACGCCTTCACCGCCCTGAGGTGCCGTGGTTCGATACCGAACTGCCCCAGCTCGCCCACCAGGGCGGCCACGGTCACCGCGCCGGCGTCGTAGCCGCCGTCCGGCAGTGGGGCGAGCAGTCCGTACGACTCCCACTCCTCGAGGTCGCGCTCCTCGATCCCGGCCGCGGCCAGCAGCTCGGAGCGGCCGACACGGGCCGCTGTCGGCGCCTCAGCGCCCCCGTAGGGCTCGTAGGGCGCAAACACCCCGGAAAGGGGCCCGCCGCCCGTCTGGTCGTCTTGGCGGCCTCCTAACGAGGCCAGCACAGGCTCACCGCGCTCCAGGGCGTCCAGGTGCGTCCTGATCACCTTGAGCGGCATGTAGTGGTCGCGCTGCATCCTCAGCACGTGGCCCAGGCGCCGGACGTCCGCACTGCTGAACTTCCGGTAGCCCGAGGGTGTGCGCTGGGGATCGATCAGCCCCTCCGACTCCAAGAAGCGGATCTTGGAGATGGTGACCTCCGGGAACTCCTCCCGCAGCACCTTCAGCACGGCCCCGATGCTCATCGGGCGGTCGTTCGCGGCGGCGGCACCGTCCCCGGTGCCGCCGCCCGATGGTTGCAGCATGGACCTTCCTACGGTCAGACGCCTCGCTGGCTCGCGTAGAAGACCAGGCGGTACTTGCCGATCTGCACCTCGTCACCGTTCGAGAGCGGAGCCGACTCGATCCGCTCACGGTTGACGTAGGTGCCGTTCAGCGAGCCCACGTCGGCGACCGTGAAGGAGCCGTCCGCGCCGCGGCGGAACTCGACGTGGCGACGCGAGACCGTCACGTCGTCGAGGAAGATGTCGCTCTGCGGGTGACGGCCGGCCGTGGTCAGCTCGCCGTCCAGCAGGAAGCGGCTGCCCGAGTTCGGGCCGCGGCGCACGATCAGCAGGGCCGAGCCCACCGGCAGTGCATCCACCGCGGCCTGGGCCTCGGAGGACAGCGCAGGGGACGGCGTCTGGCCGGTGGCCTCGGCCTCGTATGCCTCAAGGCCGGAGATGGAGATCGTGGAGGTCGTCTCGGACGGACGCTCGCCGGCGCCGCTCCTGAGCGGCGCACCGCAGTTGGAGCAGAAGCGGCTGGCCTCCGCGTTGCGGTTTCCGCACCTCGTACACACCAGGGACGACATCGAGGGGTCCTCCTGCCGTGGCTGCCCCGCGGGAGCCCCGGACGGGCCGGGTGCAAACCCTCCACCCGCACGTGAGGCTGACGATTCCCCGAAACCTATGCGGCCTGATGCGCCAGGGTCAACAGAAGCCCCGCCCCGCTCGCCCGAAATGTCACCACCTGGAGCAGCGAGCTGATCACGGAACAGCGGCCGCTCGGCCTCCTGCCCCCCCGCCTCCCCAGAGCGTGCACGACGCCGGGAGGTGGCACCGCCACCGCCCTCTCGTGCGGTCTTGCCGAACAACTTCGCAAACAACTTCACGGGCGATTCCCCTTGACCGATACAGACCCGCCCGTGGGGCAGGACCAAACCTCACTGCACACACCGGCGTACGTCGGCGCTACAGACACCCTCACAACGTCCGTATGCACCAGACAGTTTCCACCACACTTCACTTCTTCGATGCGCCGACCCCCCGCATCCTCCTGCCCCCGGTCAGCAGCCCCCATGCACCGTTCTCTCACCGAGAGGACGACTGAGCGTAGTCAGGACGCTTCGCCGGTCGCAAGGCATCCACGACAACAGTCTTGGCACGCTCCACCGCCACTGTGGCCTGCTCTTTCTCCAGGGTCTGCACCACGCCGCCGGGGATGTTGAGCGCGGGCTCCAGATCCTCCGGTTTGCCGATCACCTTGAAACGATACGGTTTTCCGATCTTGCGACCGTCCACGCTGATACCGCCGTGGTCCAGATCCGTGACATAGCTGTTGACCACGATCCGCACGTCGTTGACCTGGATGGCCTCGGCGCCCGCCGCCCGCAGCTCCTGGATCGTGTCCAGCAGCATGTCCGCCTCCACCGTCCCCTTCGTGTCGTCGACGGTCAGTGTGATCCCGGGCCCCTGCGCCGCCACGGTGCCGGCCAGGATGCCGAGTTGCCGCTCCTTCTCCGCCGTCTGCCTGCGCGCCTCCTCGGCCTGGTCCGAGCTGTTCTCCAGCTCGGTGCGCTGGTCGTCCAGGCTCTGCTTCTCATCTTGAAGACGTTGTGTACGGTCTCCGAGTTCATCGAGGATGCGTACGAGATCTTCCTGGCGCGCGCCGCGCAGTGCGCTGTTGTCACTGGTCGAGGCGACCTGGATGGCGAGCCCGAAGCCGAGTCCGCACAGCAGTACGGCCACGATGAGTTGCGCCCTGCTCACCCGCGGCGGCCACAGCGACTTCACCAGCCGCTGCCGCCCCGTCACCGCCGCCCCCGGCTCGTCGCCGCCGTCCGTTTGGGGGCGCTGTGCCGGCCCGTCCTCCGGCGAGCCCTGCCCCGCCGGCCCCGGCTCGGGCGTCTGCCCCGCCTCCCCGGCCGGCCCGGGTACGGTGCGTGACCGCCCCTCGCGCTGCTGCGCACCGTTGCCGGGCGCGGTGCGCTTCTCGGCGCTCTCCCGCTCACCGGCGGAACGCCGGTCGCCGGACGCGGGGGCCGGCACCTCGGCCGGCAGTTCCTTGCGGAGGTGGTGTCCGGGGGTGCGCTCGGGACTCATCGGCCTCACGCCCTGAACACGTGCCGACGGATGGCGGCCGCGTTGGAGAAGATGCGGATGCCGAGCACCACCACAACACCGGTGGAGAGCTGTGCGCCGACCCCGAGCTTGTCGCCCAGGAACACGATCAGCGCCGCGACGACGACGTTGGACAGGAACGACACCACGAACACCTTGTCGTCGAAAATCCCGTCGAGCATCGCCCGCAGTCCTCCGAACACGGCGTCCAGCGCCGCGACCACGGCGATCGGAAGATACGGCTCGACCACTGCGGGAACCTCGGGCCTGACCAAAAGTCCCACCACGACTCCCACGACGAGGCCCAGTACGGCGATCACGATGTGCCCTTCTCCGATCTCGGTGATCCTGGCTTGGCTGTTCGTACGATGACGCTGGGTGCGGCGGGCAGACGGAGGTCGCCCTGGACGGAGATGGCGGTCCGGATGCCGAAGTTGTCCTGGAGGGCGTGGAGGTACCGACCGTCCCCGCTGTTCTGGAAGCGGGTGCTCAGGTTCTTTCCGTCCCCCACCGCGAGCACCGTGTACGGCGGCACCAGCGGTCTGTTGTCGACGAGCACGGCGTCACCGGCGGCGCGGATCGCGGACAGGGCCGTCAGCCGCTGGCCGTTGATCGAGATCGCCTCGGCACCGGATTCCCACAGACCGTTGACGACCCGCTGCATGTCCCGGTCGCGGACCCGTCCCGTGTCGGAGAACCCTGCACTCTCCCGGGGCCCTCCGCCGCCCTGGTCCGCCGACTTCGCGTCGTCGACGACGAGTTTCACCCCGGGGCCGTGCGTCTGCGTGGCCCCGGACAGCAGCTCCACCAGATCGCCCCGGGTCCCGCCGTCCTTCTTCAGCGCCTCGCGCTGGCGCGCGCTCACCTCGTCACGGAGGGTGTCGACCTGCGTTTCGAGCTTGTCGGCCGCCTTGGTCTCCGCGTCGATGCGGTCGATGAGCTCCTGGCGCTCCTTCGCGGCGACCGGCGCCGCCACCCTCGCCTGTGCGGCCCCGACCGTCACCACGACGGCGGCGAGCACCAGACCCGCGGCGAGCCCGACCTTGCCGCGCAGCGCCCGCGGCAGACCGGGCTCGGTCCCGGCCCTGCGCCGCCGGGCCGCCTCGGCGTATCCCTCGTCGAGACTGTGGTCCATGACGTTGGTGAGCAGCGACATGGAGGCGTCCGGGCGCGCAGGATACGGCGGTGTACTCCGAACGGGGTGCTGCGGCATGCCGCACATCGTCGCACGTCGCGGCCGCTTCCTCCGAATGGCCCCACCGAATGCGCCGGACAGCCTCCGCAGGCTGCCCGGCGCACGGTGGGCAGCGCCCGGCGCGCACCGTAGCGGTCAGTGCCCCGCGCTGTCCACGACCGCCGCCCACTCCTCCAGCAGGTCCTGCGCGGAAGCGTCGTCCGGGCCTTCCGCCCACAGGTGGGTGACCGCCTCCGCCGGATCGGGCAGCACCATCACCCAGCGTCCGTCGGCCTCCACGACCCGTACGCCGTCCGTGGTGTCGACGAAGCGGTCGCCTGCCGCCTCCACGATCCGCCGCATGACGAGCCCCTTCACGGCCCACGGCGTCGCCAGGTCGCGCTGCAGCACATGCGCGCGCGGGATGCGGGCATCGATCTGACTCAGGGTGAGCTGGGTGCGGGCGACCAGGCCGATCAGCCGTACGAACGCAGCCGTGCCGTCGAAGACGCTGCTGAACTCGGGCACGATGAACGCGCCGCGACCGTCGCCGCCGAAGATCGTCGAGTCGTCCCGGCCGACGCGGGTGAGGTCGTCGGGAGAGGTGGTCGTCCACTCGACCTGTGTGCCGTGGTAGGCAGCGACCTGTTCCGCGATGCGTGTGGTGGTCACCGGAAGAGCCACCCGTCCGCTGCGTCGCTCGGCGGCCACCAGATCCAGCATCACCAGCAGGGCGCGGTCGTCCTCGACGATCCGGCCCTTCTCGTCGACCAGGGACAGCCGCTCGCCCACCGGGTCGAAGCGCACGCCGAAGGCCGCGCCGGCGGAGGCCACGATCTCACCGAGCCGCACCAGCCCGGCCCTGCGCGTCTGCGCGGTCTCCGTGGGACGGGACTCGTCGAGGCCGGGGTTGATGGTCAGCGAGTCGACGCCGAGTTTGCCCAGCAGGCTGGGCAGTACCAGTCCGGCGCTACCGTTCGAGGCGTCCACGACGACTTTGAGACCGGATTCGGCGATCCCCGAGATGTCCACGTTCCGCAGCAGGGAACCGGTGTACGAGTCGAAGACGCTGGAGGGGAAGTGCAGATCGCCGATCTCTCCGGGGAATGCCCTGCGGTATTCCTGCCGTGCGTAGACCCGGTCGAGTTTCCGCTGGCTGGCCTGTGAGAGGTCCGCTCCCTGGCTGTCGAAGAACATGATGTCGACGGAGTCGGGAACACCGGGCGAGGTCCTGATCATGATGCCGCCCGCGCTGCCCCGCGCGGTCTGCTGCCGTGCCACGGGAAGCGGCACGTTCTCCAGGTCGCGCACGTCGATGGCGCTGGCCTGCAGGGCGGAGATCACGGCGCGTTTGAGCGCGCGGGCACCGCGGGAGTGGTCGCGGGCCGTGGTGACCGTGGAGCCCTTCTTGAGCGTCGTCGCATACGCGCCCGCCAGGCGCACCGCGAGCTCCGGGGTGATCTCGACGTTCAGGATGCCGGACACCCCGCGCGCCCCGAACAGGTGGGCCTGACCGCGCGACTCCCAGATGACCGAGGTGTTGACGAAGGCGCCGGCCTCGATGGTCTTGAACGGATAGACGCGGACGTTGCCCTGGACAATCGATTCCTCACCGACCAGGCACTCATCGCCGATGACGGCGCCGTCCTCGATGCGGGCGGCACGCATGATGTCGGTGTTCTTGCCGACGACGCAGCCGCGGAGGTTGCTGTGCGGTCCGATGTACACGTTGTCGTGCAGTACCGCCTTGTGGAGGAAGGCTCCGCTCTTGACGACGACGTTGGAGCCGACGACGGTGTGCTCCCGGATCTCGGCGCCGGCCTCCACCTTGGCGTAGTCGCCGATGTAGAGCGGCCCGCGGAGGACGGCGTCGGGGTGGACCTCGGCTCCTTCGGCGACCCAGACGCCCGGCGAGATCTCGAAGCCGTCGAGCTCGACGTCGACCTTGCCCTCCAGTACGTCGGCCTGGGCCTTGACGTAGCTCTCGTGCGTGCCGACGTCCTCCCAGTAGCCCTCGGCGACGTAGCCGTAGATGGGCTTGCCCTCCTTGAGCAGTTGGGGGAACACGTCGCCGGACCAGTCCACGGAGACATCGGCTTCCACGTAGTCGAACACTTCCGGTTCCATCACATAGATTCCGGTGTTCACCGTGTCGGAGAAGACCTGGCCCCAGGTCGGTTTCTCCAGGAAGCGTTCCACCTTGCCGTCTTCGTCGACGATGGTGATGCCGAATTCCAGGGGATTCGGTACGCGCGTGAGGCACACCGTGACCAGTGCACCTTTTTCCTTGTGAAAATTGATGAGATCGGTGAGATCAAAGTCGGTGAGCGCATCACCCGAGATCACGAGGAAGGCGTCGTCCTTGAGCGCGGCTTCCGCGTTCTTCACGCTGCCGGCGGTACCGAGAGGCTTCTCCTCATTGGCATAGGCGAGCTCCATGCCCAGTTCGTCGCCGTCACCGAAGTAGTTCTTGACCAGCGACGCCAGGAACTGGACTGTGACGACGGTCTCATTGAGCCCGTGCCTTTTGAGCAGCCGTAGCACATGCTCCATGATCGGGCGGTTGGCCACCGGCAGGAGCGGCTTGGGCATGCTTGAGGTCATGGGACGAAGGCGAGTGCCTGCACCCCCGGCCATCACGACGGCCTTCATGTCGGAAGCGTCCTCCTTGAGAGACGACGGTCTGGCCGACTTCACCCGTCTTGATTCTCCCGCACATATCAGGTGCGGGCCATCTCGAGCCGTGGCGGACTCCAACCGGCGGGATCAATCGGCCGTGGTGTCCACACTGACGAGTCGGCGGACCTGAACCATGTACAGGATCCCTGCCCACCAATACAGGGTTGTACCCCATCCCGCGAACGCCCATCCGAAGACGGTCGCGGTTGACGCGATCCATCCGCTTCCGTCACTGAGCAACAGCAGAGGGAAGGCGTACATCAGGTTGAACGTGGCCGCTTTGCCCAGGAAGTTCACCTGGGGTGGTGGATAGCCGTGCCTTCGGAGGATGCCGACCATCACCAGGAGCACCAGTTCGCGTGCGACCAGTACAGCCGTCAACCAGAGCGGAAGAATGTCCCGCCAGGTGAGTCCTGCCAATGTCGACAGAATGTAGAGGCGGTCCGCGGCGGGGTCGAGGAGGCGCCCCAGGCTGCTGATCTGGTTCCAGCGGCGGGCCAGTTTCCCGTCGAGGTAGTCGGTGACACCGCTGAACGCCAGGATGAGCAGAGCCCACCCGTCGCTTGTCGGGCCGCCGAACTCCGGCCGGAGGATCAGCCACAGGAACACGGGCACGCCTACGAGGCGCGCCATGCTGAGGATGTTCGGGATGGTGAAGACTCGGTCCGTCTGGACGCGGGTCTCTTGAACCTCCACCCGGGGGCCTCCTGTGGGTGAAACGAGCCAACGATGCCTCCTGACCTTACCGTCAGAGGGGACGAGGTGGTGTGGAGGGTCCGTCTTGGGTGGAATGTGGACAGGCACGGGGCCGCGGGGAGCGCCTTGGGGCGTCGTCAGGGACCAGCACACAGGCCGGGCGCGGCAAACAAAAAGGGAGCCTTTATACCGGATCGTCGATCCGGTATAAAGGCTCCCTTTCAAAAGGAGTTCGGCGGCGTCCTACTCTCCCACAGGGTCCCCCCTGCAGTACCATCGGCGCTGAAAGGCTTAG
>NZ_BNCD01000033.1:16699-66491 GCF_014656295.1 Streptomyces sulfonofaciens | reverse complement strand
ATTCGAATGCGCCAACTCGTCCACCAACACCACCGCGGGCCCACGCACCAGCACCGCATCCACGTCCAACTCCGTGAGCCGCGTCCCGTGCTGGGTGAACCGCTTGCGGGGTATCTGCTCCAGGCCGTCCAGCAGGGCCTCGGTGCGCGGCCGGCCGTGGTGCTCGACGAAGGCGACGACGCAGTCCGTACCGCGCTCCTTGCGGCGGTGGGCCTCGGCGAGCATGGCGTAGGTCTTGCCGACGCCCGGTGCCGCGCCGAGGTAGATGCGTAGCTTGCCGCGTCCCATGGGGCCATTCTCCGCATCGGGCACCGGGACACGGCGCCGAGGTCCGCTGCGCCGGGGGCCCGGCGGAGCATGCGGGCCGCTCCCCCGGGCGCGGCGGGCGGCTCCGCGGCCCCGGAGGACGTACGGGCCGGGCGCCGGTGTGGTCACGGCGCCCGGCCCGGGCAGCGGCTCGCGCGGTGGCGGGTCCGTCAGCTTGGGTTGTCCCCGTGGGTCAGGGTCTCCCAGGCGACGAACAGGTTGTTGGTGCCGGCCGGCCGGTTCTGCTCGGTGAGCTTCTGGGTGTTGTCCATCGCGTTGCCGAGGCGGTTGTGCATGGCGTTGTAGCCGACCTCGGTGACCGGGCCGAGCCCGCGGTTGACGGAACCGCCGCAGAGCCAGCTCGGCGGCGCCGCACCCAGCTCGTACTTGGACTGGAAGCCGAGCGCGTACCGCAGGCGGGTGCCGACGTCCCCGGTGTAGAGGTCATGGCCCTGGATACGGCTGGTCTCGGCGACGTGCGAGATGGAGGAGATGCCGTATCCGGTGTGGGTGAAGTCGCGGCAGGTCTCCTGGGTGACGCCGTTCTCGAAGGTGCTCAGGCCTTGCCAGTAGTTGATGATCTTGTCCCGGGTGTCCAGGCCGCTGCCGGGCGCGGTCTTCGGCAGGGCGCCGTCGGAGGCCAGGTAGATGTAGGCGGGCACCCGGCCCATGAACTTGGTCATGGCCTTGTCGTACGACGTCTGGTCGTCCAGGAAGACGGAGATGCCGGTGGCGGCCTCCATCATCGTCAGCTCCCAGTTGCCGTTGGAGTTGGAGCCGCCGATGATCTCCGGCAGGTAGACGTTGCGCAGCATGGTCGCGAACCGGCTCGCGTTGGGCCAGCCGCCGTCGTACGTGTACTTGATGATCTCGGCGGTCTTGGCCCAGGAGGAGCCCGCCCACCCGGTCTGCAGCGGGGCGTTGCTGTTGGTGTGGTCCTGGATCGTGCCGGACCAGGCGTCCATCAGCTCGATGGACTTCTTGGCATAGGCGGCGTTGCGCGTGATGTACCAGGCGAGCGCGTCGGTGTACGAGGCGATGGCGTCCTCGCGCTCGTCGGTGCAGCCGTAGTTCGGGTTCGAGTACGAGCCGCACTCGACCGTCGCGCGGGGCTTGGCCTGCCGCGAGAGGTCGGCGTACTTGCTCGCGATCATCTGGTCGTAGGCGCCCTTCCAGGGCTGCGCGCCGGCGTTGACCTTCTGGCGGGCGAAGTCGAGCTGCGCCTGGGAGACGACCACTCCGGGGTGGACGAAGGCGGTGGGTGCGGCGTCGGCGCGGTTCGCCGCGGGCCAGGCGAGGAGGGTGGCCACGAGGGCGGTCACCACGCCCGCGACGCCGAGCAGCGCGGTACGTGGTCTGCGGTGGTGCGGCACGGTGGGGGGAGCGGGAGTGTCTGGCATGGTGGGGAGCCATCCGTTCTCGTATGTGAACGACACGTTGGTTTCTGAACACTCGCGATGACGGGTGACCATAGGTACGGACCAGACTTCCGTCAAGGGGTGAAGAAAACCCCCGCAGCTCACCTGCCGTTCATATGAATGAACAGAGCGGTCGACTCCTGTGCGGATGTGCGACTGGGCCGCACCCCCAAGGGGGTGCGGCCCAGCAGGTTCCTCCTACCGCCGCCCCGGCACGGTTCCGGCAACCGGCACCCCGGGGCGCGGCGGCAACCGCACGGGGACCACGGCGCCGCCCGCATCCCACCGGCGGTGGCGCCCGCGTCCCACCAGCGGTACGGACGGGCAGTCAGGGCCCGGGTTCCGAGCCCCGGGCCCCGGAAGAAGAGAGCCCGGGACCAGGGAGCGCGGGCTCCGGCGACCCGGACGGCTCCGGCGGCTCCGGCGGCTCCGCCGCCTCAGCGCACCTCGGTGATCTCGGGCCCACGGGCGAGCTGGCCCATGCCTCCGGAGAAGCGCGAACCCGCCTGCTCCTCCTGCTGGACACCCTCGGGCACCATCTGCGCGTCGTTGGGCAGCTTGAGGACGATCGGATCGCGAGGCGCCATCGGGCCCTCGCCCCGCACCACGACGGTGTCGCGGAAGATCTGCTCCAGCAGGCCCGCGGCCCCCGGCTGCACCGCGCCCTGGCCGGAGATCACTCCGCGCAGGAACCAGCGGGGCCCGTCCACACCGACGAACCGCACCACCTGGAAGCCGCCCTTGCCGTCCGGCAACTGCACCGGGACCTGCGCGCGCAGCTCCCAGCCCAGCGGGCCCTCTACCTCGTCGATGACGCCGCCCTGCTGGGTGATGCCGGTGGCGATCTCCTCGCGGACCTCGCGCCAGATACCCTCGCGCTTCGGGGCGGCGAACGCCTGGAGCTGGATCGCACTGTCCTTGAGGACGACGGTCGCGGCGACGATCGCGTCGCCGGCGACCTCCACCCGCAGCTCCATGCCGTCGACGCCGGGCACGAACATCCCGCCCAGGTCCACACGCCCCTCGCCCGGGTTGCGGACCTCGCCACTGTCCCAGGGACCGTCGGGACGCGGCTCGGGTTCGAGCCGCACGCGCTCCCGCTCGGCGTCCCCGGCCGGCTCGTCCTCCGCGCCATCGACGTCGTCGACCTGCTCGGCCTCGCTCGCCTCGTCCACCGTGTCCACGGCGCCGTCGGCGCGATCCTTCTTCTTGCGACGTCCGAACACGTCACTGTCCTTCCCGGTCAGATACGACCGAAGCGTATCGATTCCCACCCACATGCCCACCGTCGTCACCGCTCAGCGCGGCGTGGCCGCCGGTGGAACCGAAGCCCCCGTCGGCCCGAGCCGAGTCGGGAAGCTCCGCGACCTCCTGGAAGCGCACCTTCTCCACCCGCTGGACCACCAACTGGGCAACCCGGTCGAAGCGCTCGAACCGCACGGCCCCGCGTGGGTCGAGATTCACCACGATCACCTTGATCTCTCCACGGTACCCGGCATCCACCGTCCCCGGGGCATTCACCATGGCGACACCGCAGCGCGCTGCGAGCCCCGAGCGGGGGTGCACGAACGCCGCGTACCCCTCCGGCAGGGCGAGGGAAACCCCGGTGGGCAGCACGGCCCGCTCACCCGGGGCGAGCACGCAGGGCTCGGTCGTCCGCAGATCGGCTCCGGCGTCACCGGGGTGCGCGTAGGACGGCAGCGGTACGTCGGGGTCGACGCGCCGGATCAGTACGTCAAGCTCCTGGCGCGGGGCGGGCTCTGCACGCGCAGGAAGCTCCGGACTCCTCACACGGCTCACGGATTCACCTCGAAGGCGCGGGCGCGCCGGATCCGGTCCAGTACCACTCACAGGCGCAGACCTTACCCGCCCAACCTGGCAGCGCCCCGCGCCCCGGCGCCCTGCGCGCGATCCGGCATATGCGCCGTGCCAAGCTGGACGCATGCAGCCCTCCGCCACCGCCTACGAAGAACGTCTGACCGCGCCGCGCTCCTGGTGGCTGGTCTCTTTCCTCGTGGGGGTCGCGGCAGCGCTGATCGTGCTGCCCTTCGGGCCCCTGCCCACCCTCGGCGGCCTGGTCGGCGGCACGGCCGTGGCCGCGGTGGTGACCAGTTCGTACGGCTCGGTGCGGATCCGGGTGGTGGCGGGCTCCCTGGTGGCCGGAGAGGCGAGGATCCCCGTCTCGGCGCTCGGCACCGCGCAGGTCCTGGGGCCGGAGGAGGCGCGTGCCTGGCGCTCCCACAAGGCTGATCCGCGCGCCTTCATGCTGCTGCGCAGCTATGTGCCGACCGCGCTGCGCGTCGAGATCACGGATCCCGCGGACCCCACGCCCTATGTGTACGTGTCGACACGCGAGCCGGAGCGCCTTGCGGCGGCCCTGAGGGAGATGCGGGCGGCCTCGCCGTCCGCCTAGGACGGCGCCGCCTACGGCTCGACGCCGCCGGGAAGGGTGCCGGGACCGCCGGGAAGGGGGCCTGAGCCACCGGGAAGGGTGTCGGAGCCACCGGGGAGGGCGCCGGGCGGCAGGACGCCGGCGGGCTTCTCCAGGGGCGGCAGCCGGGGAAGGTCCTCCCAGGGCACCTGGTGGCGGCGCAGATCGCCGCGGACGCGCTCGGCCAGCCTTCGGGTGTCCCGCCGGTTCATCACCGCTCCCACGGCCGCGCCGACCATCAGCGGCATCAGATTGGGGAGGTTGCGTACCAGCCGCTTGGTGATCTGCTGGCGCAGCTCGCGCTTCATCTGGGTGCCGACGGCGGAGTTCACCGTCCAGGGCTTGGTCACGTCGATGCCCCGTTCACCCGACCAGGAGGTCAGGTAGGCGATGCTGCGCTCCTTGAGACCGCCTGGCGGGCGGCGGCCGTAGACCTCGTGCAGCTCGGCGATCAGCTTCAGCTCGATGGCCGCCACACCGGTCACCTCGGCGGCCAGCTCGGTGGGCATCGCGGGAGGCACCGGCAGCATGGCCATGGCGCCGATACCGGCTCCCACGGTGGAGGTGCCGTTCGCGGCACCGGCGATGAGTTTGTCGGCGATCTCGTCCGGCGTCAGGCCGGGGAACTGCTTGCGGAGGGTCGCGAGGTCGCGCACCGGGATCCGCGGCGCTATGTCGATCACCCGGTCGGTGAGGAACCCGACCGTGGCCCTGGCGCGCCGCCCGCTGCTGCGTACTCCGTCCCTGACCGCCGCCATACGGCGCCTGGCCGGGGGTGCTGCGGGGCCGGGCATGTCGTCCGTCCTTTCCACGGCGTCCGCCGGGGCCGGCTCCGCCAGGGCCGCCTGTGCGCCCTCGGGCGGGATGGCCGTCCGCGGTCCCGGGGCCACCGGTATGTCCTCGACTCCTGGCGCCCTCCGGTCCTCCGCCGGCTGCTGTTCCGCCGGCCGGTCTTGTGCCGGCTCTTTCACCGGCCGGTCCTCCGCCGGCTGCCCATGTGCCGGTCGATCTCCTGCCGACCGGTCCTCCTGGTCATCCGGCACGCGGACCTCGTCCGCTGCCTCGAGCGAGGCCTCACGGCCCCGCTCGTCGTCACGCGCGCCCCGGGACGGGCCTGGGGCCGCTGCCTGCTCACGGGGGCCTCGCCCCCACAAACGGCGCCTGTGGTGCGGGGTCGAGCCGGTCACGGCCGACCCCGCCTCAGTCGCAGTCGCGGCAGATGGGCTGGCCGTTCTTCTCGCGGGCCAGCTGGCTGCGGTGGTGGACCAGGAAGCAGCTCATGCAGGTGAACTCGTCCTGCTGCTTGGGCAGCACCCGGACGGCCAGCTCCTCGTTGGAGAGGTCCGCACCGGGCAGCTCAAGGCCCTCAGCGGCCTCGAACTCGTCCACGTCGACGGTCGAGGTGGACTTGTCGTTCCGCCGAGCCTTCAGCTCTTCGATGCTGTCCTCGTTGAGGTCGTCATCGGTCTTGCGTGGGGTGTCGTAATCCGTTGCCATATCTGTCTCCCCCTCTGGGTGTCTGTGGTGTCTCCAGCGCACGTAACGCGTGAGAGGCCGGACTTGTGCCCGACCTGAGGCGGAGATTTTGCCTCACATCAAGGTCTGTTACTCAATCGACACCCAACCGACCCCCTCACGGGTGATCGGCTGGGATGGCGAAGGGCACCGTACACGGTCCTGCTGCTGTGGTTCACGAGCGCCACCCCGTGTACTTCCCGTGATCAGCACCCCCGGAAACCCGGATTTTCCCGGCTTTCCCCCAGCACAGCCGACCACAGAGCGTAGGCGGAACGAAACCCTGCCGTGTGATCGATCACACACCATCATCTCGTGAACAGAGCTCGAAATTTCCGCGGGAAGCGAACACGTGCACGAAAGAAGATGACGAAAAGAGCACGGTGATCTCATCGGGGGAGGGTGACGCGCATCACAAGGCCGCCTCCTTCGCGGGGCTCCGCACTGATCCGGCCACCGTGCGCGCGGGCCACCGAGCGGGCGATGGACAGGCCGAGCCCCACACCCTTGTCACTGCCCGTGCGCTCGGTGCGCAGCCGTCTGAACGGCTCGAAGAGGTTGTCGATCTCGTAGGCGGGCACCACGGGTCCGGTGTTCGCCACCAGCAGCACCGCCTGCCCGTGCTGGGCCTCGGTCGTCACCTCCACCCACCCGTCCTCGTGGTTGTACCGGACCGCGTTCTGCACCAGATTGAGCGCGATCCGCTCCAGCAGGACGCCGTTGCCCTGCACGACCGCGGGAGCGCGCTCGCCGCGGATCGCCACGCCCGCCTGGTCGGCCTCCGTGCGGACCTGGTCGATCGCTCGGGAGGCGACCTCGGCCAGGTCGACCGGACCCCGCTCGACGATCTGGTTGTCGCTGCGGGCGAGCAGCAGCAGGCCCTCCACGAGCTGCTCGCTGCGCTCGTTGGTGGCGAGCAGGGTCTTGCCGAGCTGCTGGAGCTCGGGCGGCGCGTTCGGGTCCGAGAGCTGTACCTCCAGGAGCGTGCGGTTGATCGCCAGCGGGGTGCGCAGCTCGTGCGAGGCGTTTCCGACGAAGCGCTGCTGGGCGGTGAAGGCGCGCTCCAGGCGGTTGAGCATGTCGTCGAAGGTGTCGGCCAGCTCCTTGAACTCGTCGTCCGGGCCGTCCAACTCGATACGCCGGGACAGATCGGATCCGGCCACCCTGCGGGCGGTGCGGGTGATCCGGCCGAGCGGCGAGAGCACCCTGCCCGCCATCGCGTACCCGAAGGCGAACGCGATCACGGCGAGGCCGAGCAGGGCGAGCAGCGAACGGCTGAGCAGATTGTCCAGCGCCTCGTGCCGCTGCTGGTTGACGCAGGCGTTCAGGGCGGCGTTGATCTGGTCCTGGGTGCCGGTGAAGGAGCCCAACTGCGGGCATGCGTCGCTGGAGACGGTCACCCGGCCTGAGACGATCTTGAAGGGCAGTTCGTTGCCGACGTGCACGGCCTGCGCCGCCAGCAGGTAGATGATCGACAGCAGCAGGATGCCGGCGATCAGGAACATGCCGCCGTAGAGCAGCGTCAGGCGTATGCGGATGGTCGGACGCAGCCAGGGGAAGGGCGGGTCGGGGCGTCGGGGGTCCCACGTGGGCTTCGGAGGCGCCGTGGGCGGCACGGGGGTCGCGGCCACCGCGGATCAGATCCGGTAGCCGGAGCCGGGAACGGTCACGATGACGGCGGGCTCGCCCAGCTTGCGGCGCAGCGTCATGACGGTCACGCGCACCACGTTGGTGAACGGGTCCGTGTTCTCGTCCCATGCCTTCTCCAGGAGCTGCTCGGCGGAGACCACGGCGCCCTCGCTGCGCAGCAGCACCTCGAGGACCGCGAACTCCTTGGGTGCGAGCTGCACCTCCTTGCCGTCCCGGAAGACCTCGCGACGGTTGGGGTCGAGCTTGATCCCGGCGCGCTCCAGGACGGGCGGCAGCGGCACGCTGGTGCGCCGTCCGAGAGCCCGCACGCGCGCGATGAGCTCGGTGAAGGCGAACGGCTTCGGCAGGTAGTCGTCCGCACCGAGTTCCAGGCCCTCCACCCGGTCGCTGACGTCGCCCGAGGCGGTGAGCATCAGGACACGGGTGGGGATGCCCAGCTCGACGAGCTTGCGGCAGACATCGTCACCGTGCACGAGCGGCAGGTCACGGTCGAGGACGACGACGTCGTAGTCGTTGACGCCGATCCGCTCCAGTGCCGCCGCACCGTCGTAGACGACGTCTACGGCCATCGCCTCCCGGCGCAGTCCGGTGGCCACCGCGTCGGCGAGCAGTTGCTCGTCCTCGACGACGAGTACACGCACGTCGCTCCTCCTTTGCGCCCGCCGGCCCTTGGGCCCGCGGGCCGAGCGCCCTCGCGGGCGAATCCTGTAGGGGGTGAGGCCTCCATCCTGCCTCTTTCGGTCGTAAACCGGCCGTAAGACGCCCTGCGGTCCGGTGACGCCCGGGAACAGCGGATTTTCTCGCCGGGTTGAGGTTTCCGCCGCGGCGAGCGAGGGGAGGACGACGGTTACACCCCAGATCACGCTTTGTATGTGGCGTGCCACGACCCGCTCCGCGGGGCGGCAAGGATACGTGATCGCTTCCCTTTCCAGGGCACACCTCCGTGCCACCACCGACGACCCAGGACGAGGGGGCGCAACCATGGACGCATTCACCGCAGGCCTTCTGCAGCGCATAAGGGCGACCGAGTCCGACCTGACGCGGGCACGCGAGACCGGGGACGACTTCCTCGCCGACGTCGAGCAGGGCGAGCTGGACGACCTGCACCGCCTCGCCGCCGAGCACGGCGTGGAGGTCGGTGCCCCGGGCCTCGGGGCCGCTGTCTCCGGCCGCTGATCGCCAGGGCCGACGGGCCCCGCAGCCTCCAGGGAGGCCGCGGGGCCCTTCTCGTGCCCGCGGCCACCCACCGGCGCCCGGCCCGCGGGCCCCGGCCAGGGGTCCGCGCGGGACTGCGCGGGCGACCACACCCGCGCGCGGCGGACCGCCGGGCCGGCCTCGCGGTCGACGCCGCGGCCGGCCGCGGCGACCTGCCGGAGGCGGGCCGGTTGCGCAGGCGCACACAGGGCCCGCGCGGGGCCCGCGCGTCCGCACCGGGCCGCCCGGCAGGCCGGCCGCGGTGCCGCTTGCTCAGTCGTGCCAGGCGCCCAGTTCCTCCAGGAGCCGCTGGAGCGGGGCGAAGACCCCGGGAGTGGCGGCCACCGCCAGGTCGTAGGACGGCCGCTCGCCCGGACGGCCGCCGGTCAGGGCGCCCGCCTCGCGCGCGATCAGATCGCCCGCTGCCAGGTCCCACGGGTTGAGGCCGCGCTCGAAGTACCCGTCGAGCCGCCCGGCGGCGACGTCGCACAGGTCGACGGCGGCCGAGCCGCCGCGCCGGATGTCCCTGAGCCGCGGGATCAGCCGCCTGGCCACCTCGGCCTGGTGCTCGCGCACGGCGCTCACGTAGTTGAAGCCGGTGGAGACGAGGGACTGCTCCAGGGGCGCGTCGGCCCGGCACCCGAGCCGGCGCTCTCCCAGGTAGGCCCCGCCGCCCCGTACCGCGTGGAACGTCTCACCGCGCATCGGCACCTCGACGACCCCGACGAGGGTCTCCCCGGCGCGTTCCGCCGCGATGGACACCGACCAGGTGGGCAGGCCGTACAGGTAGTTGACGGTGCCGTCGAGCGGGTCGATGACCCAGCGCACCCCGCTGGTGCCCGCCCGGGACGCGCCCTCCTCGCCCAGCACGCCGTCCTCGGGGCGGTGCTCGGCGAGGTAGCCGGTGATCAGCTTCTCCGCGGCGAGGTCCATCTCCGTGACGACGTCGATGGGGCTCGTCTTGGTGGCGGCCACGGCCAGGTCGGCAGGGCGGCCGTCGCGCAGCAGCGCTCCCGCGCGGCGTGCGGCCTCCCTGGCGACTTCGAGCAGCTCGGCCGGCTCGGTCCGGTCGCCGGAGTCGGACGGGCCGCCTCGGCCGGGGCGGCCGGGTCGCGGGGGCTGCTCGGACTGTGCCGGCTCTGACTGCTGCGGCTGCACGGGGTCGGTCACGGTTCTCCTAGAGGGTCCGGTCGGAGGGCTCCGAGTCGGGCCCGGACGTAGGGGGGCGGCGGCTCCGGGGCGGTACCGGGCCGCTCGCCCGGGCTCAGGCGTAGGGGCTGTCGGCGCCCGCGGCGGCGGGCTTGGGGGCACGGGCCGGACAGCAGCCCACCGGGCAGACGTCGTGGCTCGGCCCGAGTCCGCCCAGGGCGCACCGGCGCACCGCGAGGCCGCGCTCCGCGGCGGCCCGTTCGACGACCAGGTCGCGCACGGCGGCCGCGAACCTCGGGTCGGCGCCCACCGTGGCCGAACGGCGTGCGGGAAGGCCGAGTTCGGCGGCCTTGGCCGCGGCCTCCGTGTCCAGGTCGTACCTGACCTCCATGTGGTCGGAGACGAAGCCGATCGGAGCCATCACCACGGCCTGGGCGCCCCCGGCGCCCAGTTCCTCTAGGTGGTCGCAGATGTCCGGCTCCAGCCAGGGGATGTGCGGGGCGCCCGAGCGCGACTGGTAGACGAGCCGCCAGGGCCGCTCGACGCCCGTGCGCTCCTGGACCGCGGCGGCGACCAGGCGTGCCACCTCCAGATGCTGTGCCACGTAGGCGCCGCCCTCGCCGTGCTCCTCGACCGGCCCCGAGGTGTCGGCGGCGGCCTCGGGGATGGAGTGCGTGGTGAAGGCGAGGTGGGCACCGTCGCGTACGTCCGCGGGCAGGTCGGCGAGCGCGGCGAGCACCCCGTCGACCATGGGCTCGACGAACCCGGGGTGGTTGAAGAAGTGCCGCAGCTTGTCGACGCGGGGCGGCTCCAGGCCCTCGTCCTCCAGCGTCCTCAGCGCCTCTGCCAGGTTCTCCCGGTACTGGCGGCAGCCCGAGTAGGAGGCGTACGCGCTGGTGGCCAGGGTGAGGATGCGGCGCCGACCGTCGGCGGCCATCTCGCGCAACGTGTCGGTGAGGTACGGGGACCAGTTGCGGTTGCCCCAGTACACCGGCAGGTCCAGGCCGTGGTCGGCGAAGTCCTTGCGGAGTACCTCCAGCAGGGCGCGGTTCTGGTCGTTGATGGGGCTGACGCCGTCGAAGAGGTAGTAGTGCCGTCCCACCTCCTTCAGCCGCTCCGTGGGGATGCCGCGGCCCCGTGTCACGTTCTCCAGGAACGGGATCACGTCGTCGGGGCCCTCGGGGCCTCCGAAGGACAGCAGCAGCAAGGCGTCGTAGGGGGCGGAATCCAGCGCTTCGGGCATGTCACTGATCCTGCCATCCGGGGGCGGCGGCCGGGAAACGGCGGTTCCCGGTCCCCCTCGGCGTCCTGGGGAACCGTCGTGCGAGTGCCGTGAGTATGATCCCCCTCCACCGGTCGGGAAGCGGTTGCCGCGGCGGGAGGAGCCCTCGGGCATGGCGTACGGGAACAGCACCGCGTGGCGCAACTGGGCGGGGAACGTCACGGCCCGCCCCGTGCGTGAGGTCGCTCCGGCCTCCGTCGGCGAGCTCTCGGCGGCCGTGCGGAAGGCGGCCGAGGACGGGCTGCGGGTGAAGGCCGTCGGCACCGGACACTCGTTCACCGCGGCAGCGGCCACCGACGGGCTGCTGATACGGCCCGGGCTGCTGTCCGGGATCCGCGGCATCGACCGCGCGGCGGGCACCGTCACCGTGGGCGCGGGCACCCCGCTCAAACGCCTGAACGCCGCACTGGCCCGCGAGGGCCTGTCGCTGACGAACATGGGCGACATCATGGAGCAGACCGTCTCCGGCGCCATCAGCACCGGCACCCACGGCACGGGGCGGGACTCGGGGTCCATCGCGGCGCAGGTGCGCGCCCTGGAGCTGGTGACGGCGGACGGCTCGGTGCTCGGCTGCTCGGCGGACGGCACCGAGGAGGAGCGCGCGGTGTTCGCCGCCGCCCGTATCGGCCTGGGCGCGCTCGGAGTGATCAGTGCGGTGACGTTCGCGGTGGAACCGGTCTTCCTGCTCAGGGCGCGCGAGGAACCGATGCCCTTCGACCGGGTCACCTCGGAGTTCGACGGGCTCGTCGCGGAGAACGAGCACTTCGAGTTCTACTGGTTCCCGCACACCGGCAACTGCAACACCAAGCGGAACAACCGCAGCGCGGGCCCGGCCGCACCGCTCGGCAAGGTGAGCGGCTGGATCGAGGACGAGTTGCTCTCCAACGGTCTCTTCCAGGCGGTCAACACGCTCGGCCGGGCGGTGCCCGCGACCGTCCCCGCCCTCGCAGGGCTCACCAGCCGGGCGCTCTCTGCGCGCACCTACACGGACATCCCGTACAAGGTCTTCACGAGCCCGCGCCGGGTGCGTTTCGTCGAGATGGAGTACGCACTGCCGCGCGGGGCGCTGGTGGCGGCGCTGCGGGAGCTGAAGGCCATGGTGGACCGCTCGCGGCTGCGGATCAGCTTTCCCGTGGAGGTGCGCACGGCGCCCGCGGACGACATCACGCTCTCCACGGCATCCGGCAGGGACAGTGCCTACGTGGCCGTCCACATGTACCGGGGCACGCCCTACCAGGCGTACTTCACCGCCGCGGAGCGCATCTTCACGGCCCACGGCGGAAGGCCGCACTGGGGCAAGGTGCACACCAGGGACGCCGCGTACCTCTCGGAGGTCTACCCGCGCTTTTGCGAGTTCACGGCGCTGCGCGACCGGCTCGATCCGGACCGGGTGTTCGGCAACGACTACCTGAGGCGGGTCCTGGGCGACTGACGCCGGGCCGACCGGACCGGCGGACCGGCGGACCGGACGGCCGGCGGGGCCTGCGGCGCCCCTGCATGCCTCTGCGGCGGGGCCGAACGGTTTGACGGCGCGGCAGCTCGCCCGGACACAGCGGCAGCCCGCCCGGACACAGGGATCGGCCCGGTGCCCTCGCCCCGCGGGTCAGCCGGTGGGCTGGAGGTCGTGCTCCTGGGTGCCGGGGGTGTTGCCGCCGGTGTCCGGTGTCCCGCCGTCGTCCTGGGTGGGCGTCGGCGTGGGGCTGGCCGGGGGCGTGGACTGGGCGCGGCCCGGGGTGCCGCGGGTGTCGGGCGCGGTGGTGTGCTGTGTGCCCGGGCCTCCCCCGGTGTCCCGGCCCTCGGACGGGGTCGGCGCGGGGGTGGTGCCGGGGGCCTGCGGCTGGTCGGTGCCGGGGGTGGGACTCCCGCCGTCCCGGCCCGCGCCGCCGGCCCCGCCGTCCGGGGGCTGCTCGGAGGGGGTGGCAGGCGGCGTGGTCGGAGTGTGACGGGTGGCGTGCCGGCCGCCGCCGAAGACGTCGCCGATGGTGGTGCCCGCGCTGCCGCCGCCGAGGCTGTGCCCGGACACCAACTCGTAGCCCGTGATGCCGCCCATGGTGACCGCGAAGACCAGCCCGGCCGCGATCAGGGGGCGCCTCAGACCACGCACGCGCGCGTGGTGCACGGTCCCTTCGGAGAACTCCCCCCGGGTGGCGTCCTCGTCGCCGGACTCCCGCGAGACCACCGGTGCCCGTCCCCCGGGCCGGTGCGCAACTCCCTGCGCCTCCTGCGGTCCGGGCCCCTGCGGCCCGCCGGGCCCGATGGCCTGCCGCAGCACACGCGTGACGTCGTCGCGGACGGACGCGGGGTCGGCGGGGCTGCCATGACTGCCGGGACTGCCGGGACTGCCGGGGCCACGCTGGTCACCGGGGCCACGCTGGTCGGCTGGGCCGAAGGGGCCGCCGGGGCCCGGCGGGCCGAGGGGATCGCCGCTGCCGGCGGGCAGCACCACCGTCGGGTCCGCACCAGGCGCCACCTCGGCGGCCGGCACGGGCCGGCCCGGCAGCCGCCCCTGATCGACTCCCGGCAATGCGGGACCCGGCACCGCCGTGGCACCGCCCGCCCACGGGTCCGCGCCCGGCTCGGTCGCGGTGTGACGGACATCCGCGTCCGGAGCATACGGATCCCACGCCTCACTCGCGGCTCCGGCCCCGAAGGGCGCACGGGCGTCGCGAGCCTCCCCGGCACGCCGGGCATCACGGACCCCGGCATCAGCGGGAGAGGGCCGGAAGGTCGCCGGGACCGGGGACCCGTCGTCCTGCCTGGGCACCGGCACCTGACGGGCGCGTGGCTTCGCCTGGGACGCGGCGACGCGTATCCGCTCGCCGGTGCGCCGGAAGAAGTGCTGGAACAGCGGGCCGCCACAGGTGGCGATGGCGCTGACGACGCCGGCCCCGAGGATCGTGCCGTAGACGCCCAGGTTCGCGGCGAACTTCGCCGCCACCACCGCGGCCACGGCGCTGCCCGCCACCTGAGCCGGGTTCAGGTCGAGTCGGCGTTTGCGGCCGGTGGTCTGCGCGGGGTCGTCCGAAGAGGCGTCCGACACGCCCGGGATCCGCAGTTCCGTGTCGCGACGCGGTCCCGTGTCGCCGCGAGGCCCCGTGCCGCGCGCAGCGCCCCGCCCCCCGCGGTCGCCCGCCCCGCCGTCGGCGTACCCCCGCATCTGCCCCCGCGGATCCGGCCTCTTGCCCATCTGTGCCCCTTGCCCACCCTTCTCGGCCGTTTGCACGGGAAATTGCACAGCTAGGGTACGAATGAGCGAAGTATTTTGGTTCCACTTCTGGTGGTTTCGTGAACTACAACACGCACAACCTTCACGCAATCCACCGAAACGTCAGCCAACTCTCGCATCTCTACAGAACTTCAACGGCGCGCCGGTCCACCCGGCTGGCCCAATGGAGTACTGTTGCGAGCCCTGGGCCAGGTCTCCCGCCAGGGTGTCGAGGCCTTCCAGGAGCGCCGAGAGGGGGCACGTTGCACGCCGCGTTGCACAGGGTGGCCAGAGCCGTTACTCAGCGTTGCGGAAAGGTAACCGTGCCATAACGGCGATCCTGGGTCCATGCCCGACACGCCGGGCAACTCGGCAAGGTTGTGGCAGGCTGCACCCGGGCAGGCCACACTCGACTAGCGGAAGCAGCGACGCACGTGACGTCGGCAGGCACCACCCGGGAGGTCCCCATGCCCGAACTGCGTGTCGTGGCCGTCTCAAATGACGGCACACGGCTGGTGCTGAAGGCTGCGGACAGCACGGAGTACACGCTGCCCATCGACGAACGGCTGCGCGCCGCCGTTCGCGGCGACCGTCCCCGCCTCGGCCAGATCGAGATCGAGGTGGAGAGCCATCTCCGCCCGCGCGACATCCAGGCGCGTATACGTGCCGGTGCCACCGCGGAGGAGGTCGCCCAGCTCGCCGGCATCCCCGTCGACCGGGTGCGCCGCTTCGAGGGCCCCGTCCTGGCGGAGCGGGCGTTCATGGCCGAGCGGGCCCGGAAGACCCCCGTGCGCCGTCCCGGCGAGAACATCGGCCCCCAACTGGGCGAGACCGTCCAGGAGCGGCTGCTGATGCGCGGCGCCGAGCGGGACACCGTGCAGTGGGACTCCTGGCGGCGCGACGACGGCACCTGGGAGGTGCTGCTCGTCTACCGCGTCGCGGGCGAGACCCACACGGCGAGCTGGACCTACGACCCGCCGCGCCGCCTCGTGCAGGCCGTGGACGACGAAGCGCGCTCCCTGATCGGCGAGTCCGACGACCTCGCCGCACCGGAGCCGAGCTTCCCGTTCGTCCCGCGGATCGCACGGCTGCCGCGCGAGCGGTCCGTGGAGCGCGGCACCGACCGGCCGAGCCTGCCGGGTCCCAGCGAGCCGCTGGACGACGTCGACCAGGGCCGTGACTCGCTCACCAGCCTGCTGGAGGCCGTGCCGAGCTTCCGCGGCGACCTGGTGGTGCCGGAGCGCTCCGAAACCTCGCCCGACCACGTACCGGAGGAGCCCGAGCAGGAGCCGGAGGCCGAGGAGCCCCCGGCACCGGCGGCCTCGGCCGGCTCCGCGTACGCGGACGTGCTGATGCCGCGTTCGGTCGGCGGCCACCGCGACCGGCTGGTCGGTGCGACGGACCGCCAGGCCGAGGCGGACGGCGTCCGCCCCGGCCGCAGGGCGGCGGTGCCGAGCTGGGACGAGATCGTCTTCGGCACCCGCCGCAAGAAGCAGGAGTAGGGAACCGTATGCGAAGACGGCGGCCGCACCAGTCCGGTGCGGCCGCCCGCTTGCCGTGCGCCGGGTCCTTACCGGGGATCGGGGCCGGTGGCCACCGGACGCGACGGGTCCGACGACCACTGGGACCACGAGCCCACGTACAGGTCCGCCCGGATGCCCGCGACGGCCAGGGCCAGCACCTCATGCGCACCGGAGACTCCGGAACCGCAGTAGACGCCCACCTCGGCACCGCTCGCCGCGCCCAGCGCCGCGAAGCGCTCGGCGAGTTCCCTGGCGGGCCGGAAGCGGCCGTCCGCGGTGACGTTCTCGGTGGTCGGCGCCGACACCGCACCCGGGATGTGGCCGCCCACCCGGTCGATCGGCTCGACATCCCCGCGGTAGCGCTCGGCCGCCCGCGCGTCCAGCAGCACACCGGCCCCGGCCAGCTCCGCGGCGGCGTCCGCGTCGAGCACCCCGGACACCTCGGCCCCGGTTTCGGGACCGTTCGAAACCGGCCGGGATTTGCCCGCTGCCGTTGCGGACACGTCCGAAGCCGATCGCGAACGGCCTGGGACCGGCTGGAAGTCACCAGGTTCCGTCAGCGGCGGCCGGCCGGACTCCAGCGGCCCCTGCCAGACGCCGAGGCCGCCGTCCAGCACCCGGACCGAGGGGTGCCCGGTCCAGCGCAGCAGCCACCAGGCACGTGCCGCCGCCCAGCCCTGCCCGCCGTCGTAGACGACCACGGGGCGGTCCACCCGCACCCCGGCCGCCCGCATGGCCGCGCCGAAGGCCGCGATGTCGGGCAGCGGATGCCGACCGCCCGGCCCGGCGGGACCGGCGAGGTCCGCATCGAGGTCGACGAAGACGGCGCCCGGGACATGGCCCTCCAGGTAGGCCGGCCGCTGGTTCGGGCCGCCGAGCTGCCAGCGCACGTCGAGCAGGAGCGGCGGATTCGGACCGGCGGACTCGGCCATGAGTTCGGATGCAGAGATGATGGCTTCCATGACGCCATCCTTGCGTACGGGGTGGCCCCCTCGCCTCGCTGCGGATACTCTGCTCGGCGACCAGATGCGACCACGGCGCGTACTGGAATGGACACACACTGTGCAACCGACAACATCCGCCGATCAGTCAGAAGAAGCGAAAACCAACGAAGCTCGACGAAAACGGATCAGAAGCAGACAAAGGGCCGAACAGTCAAGGCGAGCAGCTCCAGGGCGTGCGGGTGCGACGGGGGCACGGCCCGCACTCCCCCGCGCGCGGAGCGGCAGCAAAGCGGCACCACGAAGGGGCGAGGAGACAGTGACGATGACCGAGGCACTGGGTTCGACCGGCAGACGGGGTGCCCCCGGGCACCCTCGGCGGACACCGGGAACACCCTGCTGGGTGAGCCTCCTGGTGCCCGACCCTGCGGCGGCACAGGACTTCTACGGAGCGCTGTTCGGCTGGGAGTTCCGGCCGCAGCCGACCGCGACCCCGCTGGGGTCCTACGCCGCGGCACTGCTGGACGGCCGGGAGGTGGCCGTGATCGGCCGGATGCCCACGGACCGCCGGCTGCCCGTCGCCTGGACGCCCTACCTGGCCACGGACGACGTGGACGCCACCGCCGCGATGGTGCGACTGTGCGGTGGCACGGTCGGCTTCGGGCCGCTGGACGCGGGAGCCGCCGGCCGTATCGCGCTGGCCTCCGACCCGGCCGGTGCGGTGTTCGGCATCCGGCAGGGACCGGCCGGACCGGGCCATCCGGTCTCCGGAGTGCCCGGAGCGCCCGCCTGGACGGAACTGATGACCCATGAGTCGGAACGGGTCCTCCGCTTCTACCGGGACGTCTTCGGCTGCACCCACAAGCCGAACGTGTCGGCGGGCCCGGACAGCCTGACGCTGCACACGGCGGACGGCCGACCCGTGGCCTCCGTCTGCGGGGTGGGCAGCACCCGGTTGCAGGGCAGGGGCGCCCACTGGATGACGTACTTCGAGACACAGGACGTCGACGCGACCGCCGAGCGGGCCGCCGATCTCGGCGGCAAGGTGACCGAAGCACCACGGGAGGGCGCCTACGGCCGGGTGGCCACCCTCACCGACCCGGACGGCGCGGCCTTCACGCTGGTGCGCACGCCTGGCTGAGCCCTCCCCGGCGCCCCGGGGCCGCCGTGCCTCCCAGGACATGCCCCGGGACGACTCCGGCATCGGTGACACCCTGGCACGCCGGCCCGGGCCGGGCTCCCGCCGGAGTCCCGACCCGGGCCACCGGGCGCGCGGACCCGCTCCGGCACAGCGCACAGGGGCGCGCCCGGGAGACCGGCACCGGCGCCCCTCGCGGGCACCCCGCGACCACCCCGCGCTCGCCGTCGCCGGGACGCCGGAAACCCCGTCAGGAGGACGGCGGCGCAGCCGTGCCGCGTGCGGCACAGGGGTCGGACCGGCGCCGGAAGGCCACGGAGCTACGGAGCTACGGGTCAGGAACGCACTTCGAGCAGCGGGACCAGTTGCTCCGCGGACGTCATGGAACCGTGATTGCCGACCATGGCCGACTCCTTGGGCTCCTGCCGGCTCGCCGTGATCAGGACGTCGTCCCTGGCCGCCGCGATCACATCGCCCAGCCGCACGTACACCTGCTCGTCGACGCGCGGGCCGAACCACCCCGCGGCGATCGCCTCGTCCTTGCCGGCCACCCAGAACCGGTCGCCGAGCACCTCACGCCAGACCGCGAGCACGTCGCCTGCCGCACCCGGGACCGCGTAGACGTGCCGGGCACGGCCCTCACCGCCGAGCAGCGCGACGCCGGCGCGCAGCTCCCAGTCGTCGTCGAAGTCGATGCGGTGCACCTCGTCGAAGGGGATGTCGACCATCCCGTGGTCCGCGGTGACGTACAGGGCGCTGCGCGGCGGCAGTTGCTCGGCCAGGCGCCGCACCAGGCGGTCCGCGTAGGAGAGCTGGTCGCGCCACGCGTCGGAGTCGACGCCGAAGCGGTGGCCCTTGCCGTCGACGTCCGCGTAGTACGTGTAGACGAGGGAGCGGTCACCGGCGGCGAGCTGCTGGGCGGCGAGGTCCATGCGGTCCTCGCCGGAGAGCCGGCCGTGGAAGGTGCCGCCGCTGAGGGCGACCTCGGTGAGCGGCGTGGTACGGAACGCCGGCGACGACACCTGGGCGGTGTGCACCCCGGCCCCGGCGGCCCTCTGGAAGACGGTGGGGTGGGGCTGCCAGAGCTCCGGGGCCGTCCAGGGCTGCCACCGGAGCTGGTTCATCAGCTCGCCCGTCTCAGGGTTGCGGACCGTGTAGCCCGGCAGGCCGTGCTCCCCCGGGGGCAGCCCGGTGCCCACCGATGCCAGGGAGGTCGCCGTGGTGGCGGGGTAGCCGGCCGTGATGGGGCGTCCCGTGCCGCCGCGGGAGCTGGGCAGGAGGCTGGTCAGGTAGGGAGCCTCGGCCGGGTGGGCCAGCAGTTGCTCCCAGCCGAGGCCGTCGATCAGGAAGACGCAGTTGCGGTCGGCCGGCGTCAGCTCGGGGATCGCGGCGGACGTCCCGGGCACGCCCTGGTGCGCCACGAGGGTCGGCAGCAGGTCGGCGAGCGATCCCGTGCCGTACTGCGGCACCGGGGCGGAGGCCACGGCGAGCAGCTCGGGGGGATCCAGTGCGGGCTGCGCCATCAGTGACCGGTGTCCCTGCCTGTGGCCGTGGTGGCCTCGGAGAGCGCCTGGGCGAAGGCGAGGGTCTGGCGCACCGCCTCGGGGCCGTCGCCCGCCTCGCTGACCCGCAGGCTGAGGTCGTCGGCCGTGGAGCTGCCCGTGTAGCCGTGGTCCGCCTCGCAGTTGGGATCGCCGCAGGCCGCCGGCTCCAGGTCGAGCCGGGAGACGGCACCCCAGCCGATGGTCAGGACGACTTCTCTGGGCAGGCTGCCGGGGGTGTACGACTCCGGGTTGGCCACGACCCGGCTGACCACGACCGACGAGATCCGGCCGATCTTCACGGACTCGGTGGAGGTGGTGGCGTACGGCGTCGGCGAGCTGGAGTCCGCCGCCTGTTCGTCGGTGTGGCTGACGATGAACCGGGTCCCGGTGAGTACGAGGACCGTCACGTGACGGCGCACCTCGTTGGCGTCGAAGGTCGTCTCCTGGTGGACCAGGTACGACCCGATGCCCTCGTCGCCGACCGCGGCCTCCACCGCCTCGGCCACGAGCGCCGGGTAGTAGCCGCTGCGCTCGATCGCCGCGCGCAGCCCCTGGGTCGTCGTACTGGTCTTGGCCATGCCGTCCATCCTACGGCCCTGGGGACCGCCCAAGGTCCCGCAGGAGGCCCGGTCCTCGGCGGGGCTCGCCGCGGTGCCGCGGTGGCGGCTGGGGGGGCATCGGCGGCGGGCACGGGCCGCGCTCCCGGGCCGCGCTCCCGGGGGGCTGGCACGGGCCGTGCGTGCGGGCGAGCGGGTGCGGGAATGGGGCGGGGGCCTGCGGCCCGCGGCGGTGGACGGGTCCGCCGTGCGGCCGCGCCCGGACGTGCGCCCGCCTACGGGCCACCGGCTCGTAGGCGGCCTCCTGGCCGTGCCCGGACGCGCGGCCGTCCTGTGTCAGTAGGCGGGCATGGTGCGGGGCCCGAGGTCGGTGCGGGCGGGCGGCGGCGCGAGCCGCACGGAGGCTCCGAGAACGGACGCCCCGCGGGTGGCCACGACCACGGGCTCCAGCGCGACGGCGACGACCTCCGGATGGTCGTCGACCAGCCGGGAGAGCCTGAGCAGCAGCTCTTCCAGGGCCGCCGTGTCGACGGGTGCCGAGCCCCGCCAGCCGAAGAGGAGCGGCGCGGTCCGGATGGATCTGACCATGGACCTGCTCTCGCGGTCGGTGACCGGGATCAGGCGGTGCGCCATGTCACCGAGGAGTTCGGAGGCCGCGCCGGCCAGCCCGAAGGAGAGCACGGCTCCGGCGACGGGGTCGATGACGGCCCGCACCACCGTGTCGACGCCGCGCGGCGCCATCGCCTGGACGACGGGCAGCAGTTCCCCGGGAGTGCCGAAGGCATCGGTCAGCTCGCCGTACGCGCGGCGCAGTTGCTCCTCGTCCGCGAGGTCGAGGCGGACGCCGCCGAGATCGGCGCGGTGCCGCAGATGGGGGGCGGTGGTCTTGAGGGCCACCGGGTAGCCGAGCGCGGCCGCGGCCGCCGCGGCCCGGTCGGGGTCCGGGGCGGGCAGTGCGGTGCGGACCCCGATGCCGTAGGCGCCGAGCAGCTTCCCGGTGTCCTCGGGGGCGAGGGTGGCCCCGCGCGGGTCGTCCTCCGCACGCGCCAGGAGCTCCCTGATCAGCGCCGCCGCCCGTTTCTCCGCGATGTCGTCGTACTGCGGCACCTTGCCGGGGTCGGCGGCCTCACGGCGCCACTGCGCGTACTCCACGGCCTCGGCGAGCGCGCGGACGGCGCGTTCCGCGGCCGGGTAGGCGGGGATGCGGGGGGCGCGGCCGGCGTCCCGCTCCGCGGGTGGGGCCTGCTGGGCGGGTGGGACCGACCGGGCCGGTGCGGCCGACTGCGCGGGTGGGGCCTGCTCCCCCGCCGGTGCGGGCGGCTCCTGCGCCGCCTCGGGCCGGCCCCGCGCCGCCTGGTCTGCGGGGCCGGGGCGTCCGGGGGACCTTGGTGCGGTGCTGGTGGCCGCGGAGAGCGCGGCGGCGAGGCCGCCCAGCTCGACGTGGACCACGGAGACCGGCTTGTACGGGTACGCGGCGGCGGCCGACCGGAGTGCTCCGGCCAGCACACCGTCCGTCGCGGGGCCGCCGTCCACGGCCGGGATCACGGTGACGATCACCGCGTCGCAGCCGGTGTCGGCCAACGCCCCGCACAAGGCGTCGTGGAAGGCGTCGGGGGTCGCGGCGGTCGTCAGGTCCCTGGGCCGCAGGGGCCGCAGCCCCTCGGAGAGGCAGGCGTCGTAGGTGAGCAGGCCCAGTGACTCGGAGTTCCCGAGGATCGCCACCCTGGGCCCCGCGGGCAAGGGCTGGCCGGCGAGTTGGAGGCCCGCGTCGACCAGTTCGGTGATCGTGTCCACCCGGATCACGCCGGCCTGCCGGAGCAGCGCGGAGACGGTCGCGTGCGGCAGCCGGGTGGCCGGCACGGCGTGGCCGAGCGGCGCGCTTCCACTGTGCCGGGCGCCCTGCACCACGACGAGCGGCTTGGCCGCTGCGGTGCGCCGGGCCAGGCGGGTGAACTTGCGCGGGTTGCCGATGGACTCCAGGTACATCAGCGCGACGTCCGTGTCCGGGTCCTCGTACCAGTACTGCAGGACGTCGTTGCCGGACACATCGGCGCGGTTGCCCGCGGAGACGAAGGTGGAGAGCCCGGCGGCGCCCGCCACTCCCCCGCCGCGTCGGTGCAGCCGGGACAGCAGGGCGATGCCGATCGCCCCGGACTGGGCGAACAGGCCGATCCGCCCGGGCCTCGGCAGTTGGGGCGCGAGTGAGGCGTTGAGCAGGACGTCCGGGGCGGTGTTGACGATGCCGAAGGCGTTCGGACCGATGATCCGCATACCGAAGGACCGGGCCTGCCTGACCAGCTCCCGCTGCCGTGCACGGCCTTCGTCGCCGCTCTCCGCGTAGCCGGACGAGAGCACCACGAGCCCCTGCACGCCGTGCGCTCCGCACGCGTCGACCACCTCGGGCACCCGCGGTGCGGGGACCGCGACCACGGCCAGGTCGACGGGGCCTTCGAGCTCGGCCAGAGTCCGGTGCGCGGGTACCCCGTCGAGCGTCGTCCGCTCCTGCGGGAGTGCCTTGTTCACGGCGTACAGGCGGCCGGTGAAGCCGGCGTCGCGGATGTTGGCCAGCACGCTGCGGCCCACCCCGCCCGGGGCCCTGCTGACGCCGATCACGGCGATCGCGCCGGGTCGCAGCAGCCGCTGCACGGAACGCGCCTCGGCCCGCAGCTCACGGGCCAGCTGGACCGCGCGGGACGCCTCGGTGGGCTCCAGGTCCAGCTCCAGGCACACGACGCCGTCCTCGAAGCTGCGCCGCTGCTGGTAGCCGGCGTCCGTGAACACCTTGATCATCTTGTTGTTGGCGGGCAGCACCTCCGCCGAGAACCTGCGGATGCCGCGCTCGCGCGCCACGGCGGCGATGTGCTCCAGCAGCGCCGACGCCACGCCCCTGCCCTGGTGGGCGTCCTGCACCAGGAAGGCGACCTCGGCCTCGCCGGCGGGCTCCGCGGCCGACCTGCCGCGGTCGTCGATGCGGCTGGCGACGCGGTCGTCGATGCGGTCGTAGCGGACGGTGGCGATGAACTCGCCGCCCACCACCGCCGCGAGGCCCACCCGGTCCACGAAGTCGTGGTGGGTGAAACGGCGTACGTCGTTCGCGGACAGCCGGGGGTAGGGGGCGAAGAAGCGGTAGTACTTCGACTCGTCGGACACCTGTTCGTAGAAGCTGACCAGCCGATCCGCGTCGTCGGCCGTGATCGGCTTGATCCGCGCGGTGCCGCCGTCGCGCAGCACCACGTCGGCCTCCCAGTGGGCGGGGTAGGCGTGCCGGTCCGACGGGCTCTGCATGGGGTCAGCGTACGGCCTGCACGGGCGCGTTTCCGGGCGGGCCGCGGCCGGATCGAAGCCGCGTCGCAGCCGGGGCGCAGCCTGTTCCCGAGGACGCCGACCGCGGTCGGCGGGGCCTGTCCGGCAGCTCCGAAGGGTATGGGAGACTGGTCTAGACAACTACCCGGAGTCATCGCCGCGCCGTCGGCCAGACGGGACGCACGGGACCTCCGCCACATCCGCCGAGAACCTGAAGGGCAGCAGATCCATGGCTGAGCGCCGCGTCAACATCGGCTGGGCCGAGGGGCTTCACGCCCGCCCCGCCTCCATCTTCGTCCGGGCGGCCACGGCCTCGGGCGTGCCGGTGACCATCGCCAGGAGCGACGGCAAGCCGGTGAACGCCGCGTCCATGCTCGCGGTGCTCGGTCTCGGCGCCCAGGGCGGCGAGGAGGTCGTCCTCGCTTCCGACGCGGAAGGGGCGGAGGCAGCCCTGGACCGGCTGGCGAAGCTGGTCTCCGAGGGGCTGGAGGAGCTGCCCGAGACGGTCTGAGGTCGTCTCGACGGGCCGCGCCGGGGCGCCCTCGGCGTAGACGGGGCGTCCTCGGCAAAGACGTCAGCACCGCGGCGCCCCGCCGGCCCTTCGAGGACTCCCCTCGCCCTTCGAGGACTCCCCTCGCCCTTCGAGGACTCCCCTCGCCTTTCGAGGAGCCCCCTCACATTGGCGGACTTCGTCGCCGCTCCGGGGGCTTCAGCCCCCGAGGCTCCCGTCATCACTCCAGGGGGCCCGCTCCGGGGCCTCATCGCCGCCGAGCCGCAGCCGCCGGTCAGCTTCCGGTGGGTGCGGCTTCGTGGTTCCCGGGACGGATCGGACCGGATCCGGCCGGTGGCGCGCTGCTGCAATGTGCTGGGGCAATGCGCGCACGGCCGGGGAAAGTCACGCGATGACGCACCGGGCCGCTCGGGGCAGGGCATGGCGATGCCCGCACGAGCGCGGTTTCGCCGAATACATCGCGGCGGAGTACACCATGCAGCCCATGCGGCCGCACTCCAGCATTTCGCAGCCTGATTCGACGGCGGACAACCACTGCGGATCGGAATTCGGTACGGCGCAACCAGTGGGCGCCAGTCATCGTGCAGCGCACGAAAAATGCGCCGTGGACGAATGAACCCACGCCCACCCGAATATCTGCTGCCTCTTTTTGTACGGGGCGGCTGTTAAAGGTGGTCGCCCGCAGTGTGTACGGCGTGTTACGAAGCCCTCACGCGGTCGGGGCGGGTGGGGGTCCTGGGGAAGCGCAGGCGGTGGGCCGAGACGCTCCGTTCGGTGTGCACGGTGGTCACCGCGCGGGCACGCTCGGCGTCACCGCGGGCCACCGCGTCGAGGATCGCGGCGTGCTCAGCCCAGGACTCGGCGGAACGCTCGGCGACGTCGACCGTGTACATCCAGGCGATCTTGTGCCGGAGCTGGGTGAGCAGGGCGGTCAGGCCCGGACTGCCCGAGGCTTGGGCCAGGGTCTCGTGGAACCAGCTCTCCAGCGAGCGCAGATCCTCGCCGTGACCACGCCTGACGCGGTCGTGGCCCAGGCGCACCAGACCCCTGAGCACCTTCAGATGGGCCTCGGTGCGGCGCTGTGCCGCGCGCGCCGCACCGAGCGGCTCCAGGAGCGCACGGATCTCCAGGAGGTCGGCGGCCTCCTGCTCGGTGGGTTCGGCGACACACGCTCCCGCGTGTCTGCGGGTGACGACGAAGCCCTCGGCCTCCAGGGTGCGCAGCGCCTCGCGGACCGGGATGCGCGAGACGCCGTAGCGGCGTGCGAGGACTTCCTCGGTGAGCCGGCCGCCGCGCTCGAGAGCACCGGAGACGATGTCGTCCCGGATGGCCGTGCATACCGAGTGCGCGGGAATGCGCATGACCCGACCTCCGCCCTGATCTCCGCGAGAACGCGGCCCAACGAAGCCTGTTCGGCGACTCTATTGCAGAATGCCGAATTTCCGAAGGGCGGCGGGAACCCATGGGTATTTTTTGGACTGCACGCCCAAGACCGCTCACCGCGGTGTCCGGCATGCAGGATTTCGGCGCCTTCCGGCCCCGCGGTTCTTTCCGCGGGGCCGTCCCGGGTCCGGACTCATTGCCCGGACCCATTGCCGGGCCGTCGTCCGGGCTCGTCCTCCGCGCTTGCCGTACGCAGTGGCGTCAGGACTTGCCCCGACTCGGTTCGCAAAGCGTCAGACGACGACCCCGTGGGAGCGGAGGTAGGCCACCGGGTCGATGTCGGAGCCGTAGTCGGGTGCGGTGCGGGCCTCGAAGTGCAGATGGGGTCCCGTGACGTTGCCGGTGGCCCCGGAGAGGGCGATGCGCTGCCCCGGGGCGACGCTCTGACCGACGGTGACGCCGAGGGAGGACAGGTGGCCGTACTGGGTGTAGGTGCCGTCGTGCATCCTGATGACGATGTCGTTGCCGTAGGCACCGGCCCAGCCCGCTTCGACGACGGTGCCGGCGCCCACCGCGCGCACGGGAGTGCCGGTGGCGGCGTGGAAGTCGATGCCCGTGTGACTGCCGGAGGACCACAGGGAGCCGCCCGTCCGGTAGCCCGTGGTGACGTACGAGCCGATGATCGGGACGACATAGCCGGTGAGGCCGCCCCGCACCGCGGCGCGGGCGGCCCGCTTCTTGGCTGCGCGGTGCTTCTCGATCCTGCCTTCGGCCCTGCGCTTGGCCTGTCCGGCCGCCTTCCAGGCCCGCTCCTCGGCCTTGCGGCGGGCCGCGGCCTCATCGGCCGCCTGCCGCTGGGCGGCCGCCTGTGCGCCGATCCGGTCGGCCGTCGAGGCCCCGCTGGAGAGCGCACGGGTCAGCCCGGCCCCCTCGGGCGGTCGCTCGGCGGCGAGTGCGGGTGCTGCGGTGAGGCCACCGATGACGCCGGTGGCGGTGAGTGCGGCGATGCCGGCCGCGTACGCGGTGGATCGCACGAGACGGCTGGGACGGCGGTACTTCCCGATGGCACGGGTGAACGCCATGAAGCGGCTGGTCCTTTCCCTCCTTCTCGCCTACCGGGTTAGCTGACGGGTTCGGAGCAGGAAGGTCTCCTACGGAAGGCCCTCTCGGGAAGGGCAGTCCGATTCACCCCGGGACATGTGGGTCCCCGGCTCCCCCGGGCTCACGCCGTGGGGGACTCGGCGATGGCTGTCCGGCGCCACGGGCGCGGCGCAGGTCCGACGAACAGCCGGACCGACGCTAATCGGGACATCTACCACCCAACAAACAGATCAGCGCTTTTGTAGTGCAGGCCACACGGGCAGATGGGCTGTCTTTCTATCAATTCGGACAGGTGTCGGGTGAATTCAGGGGCTTCGGCCGCTGAGATGTCGACGGATGTGGTATGCGTCGCGATTTCGGATGCGACACCCGTAACTGCGGTGATGCCCCGGGGCCGTTCGCGTACGGCGCCCGCGGGTGCGCGGACGGTTCGCGGACCGGCCTGCGTGACCGCGTCGGGCGCGTGGGCACAGCCCTCCGGCCGCACCGCTGTGCCCTCCAACCGCCTGGACCGGTACGGCCCCGGGCCGCCCCAAAGCCCCGCCTTGCGCACCACCCGCCCGGTGCGGGCCTCCGTCCGCCGCGACGGACGGACACCCGCACCGACCGGGCCTGCGGGTGGGCGTCAGCCCGAGACCACCGTGACCTCGCCGATGCCGAGCGCGCGCACCGGCTCCTCGATCTGCGAGGCGTCCCCGACGAGCACGGTGACGAGCCGGTCCACCGGGAACGCGCTCACCACCGCGGCCGTGGCCTCGACCGTGCCGGTGGTGGCGAAGCGCTGGTACAGGTGGCCCTGGTAGTCGTCCGGCAGGTGCTGCTCGACCTGGTCGGCCAGGGTGCCGGCGACGGCGGCGGCCGTCTCGTACTTGAGCGGGGCCACGCCGACCAGGTTCTGTACGGCGACATCGCGCTCGTCGTCGGTGAGCCCGTCGGCCGCGAGGGTGCGCAGCACCTTCCAGAGGTCGTCCAGGGCGGGGCCCGTGGAGGCCGTGTCGACCGATCCGGAGATCGCCATCATGGCGGCACCCGTGGCACCCTCCGGGGACGAGGGCGCGGGCGAGCGCAGCACCTGTGTGAAGGCGCGCACGCCGTAGGTGTAGCCCTTCTCCTCGCGCAGCACACGGTCGAGCCGCGAGGTGAGCGTGCCGCCCAGGCAGTAGGTGCCGAGCACCTGCGCGGGCCAGACGCGGTCGTGGCGGTCGGGCCCGATCCGGCCGATCAGCAACTGCGTCTGGACGGCGCCCGGCCGGTCCACGATGACCACACGGCCCGTGTCGTCCGCGGTGATCGGCGGCACGGGGCGCGGGGCGGCGGTGCCGCCGGTCCAGGAGCCCAGGGTGTCGGCGAGGACCGCGTCCAGGTCGGTGCCCGCGAGGTCGCCCACCACGACCGCGCTGGCCGTCGCGGGGCGTACGTGCTTCTCGTAGAAGGCGCGCACCGCCGCGGCGTCGATGGCGGCGACGGTCTCCTCGGTGCCCTGCCGGGGCCGCGACATGCGCGAGGTCCGCGGGAAGAGCTCCTTGGAGAGCTCCTTGGCGGCGCGGCGTGCCGGGTTGGCGCTCTCGTGCGGGATCTCGTCCAGGCGGTTGCGTACGAGGCGCTCGATCTCGCTGTCCGCGAAGGCGGGCGCGCGGAGGGCGTCCGCGAGCAGGCCGAGCGCCTTGGGCAGCCGTGAGACGGGCACCTCCAGGGAGAGCCGCACCCCCGGGTGGTCGGCGTGCGCGTCCAGGGTGGCGCCGCAGCGCTCCAGCTCGGCGGCGAAGTCCTCGGCGGAGTGCTTGTCGGTGCCTTCCGAGAAGGCGCGCGCCATGATCGTTGCCACCCCGTCGAGGCCCTCCGGCTCCGCTTCCAGGGGGCTGTCGAGCAGTACCTCCACGGCGACGACCTGCTGGCCGGGACGGTGGCAGCGCAGCAGTGTCAGGCCGTTGTCGAGCGCTCCGCGCTCGGGCGTGGGGAACGCCCAGGGCCTTGCCTCGCCGGCCTGGGGCCGGGGGTGGAACTCCATCGTCGAACCCTGTTCTGACGTCGCGGCCTCGGTCACTTCGCCGCCTCCTCGTCCTCGTCGGTGCTGTCGGCGTCGTCGGTGGGTTCGTAGACGAGCACCGCGCGGTTGTCCGGGCGTAGCTGGGCCCTCGCGGCCTCCTGGACCTCCTCGGCGGTGACCTCCAGGGCCCGCTGGACGGCGGTCAGGGCCAACTGCGGGTCGCCGAAGAGGACGGCGTACCTGCAGAGTTCGTCGGCGCGACCCGCGACGGTGCCGAGCCGGTCGAGCCACTCGCGCTCCAACTGCGCCTGGGCGCGCTCCATTTCGCCGGGGGTCGGGCCCTCCTGTGCGAACCTGGCCAGCTCCTCGTCGACGGCACCCTCGATGGCGGGGATCTCCACGTCACCGGACGCCTTCACGTCCAGCCAGCCCAGGGACGGTGCGCCCGCAAGACGCAGCAGCCCGAAACCGGCCGCCACGGCGGTGCGGTCACGGCGCACGAGGCGGTTGTAGAGGCGGGACGACTCACCGCCGCCCAGGATGGTCAGCGCGAGGTCGGCGGCGTCGCACGCGCGCGTGCCGTCCTCCGGGAGGCGGTAGGCGGCCATCAGGGCACGGGCCGGGACCTCCTCCTCGACGACCTCGCGGAGCTGCTCGCCGATGATCTCGGGCAGGCCCCCGTCCCGGGGCGCGGGCTTGCCGTGGTAGGCGGGGATGCTGCCGAAGTACTTCTCGGCCCAGGCCAGCGTCTGCTCCGGGTCGATGTCGCCGACGACGGACAGCACGGCGTTGTTAGGCGCGTAGTACGTGCGGAAGAACTCCTGGGCGTCCTCAAGGGTGGCCGCGTCCAGGTCCGCCATCGAGCCGATCGGGGTGTGATGGTACGGGTGGCCCTCCGGGTAGGCGAGGGCCGTCAGCTTCTCGAAGGCGGTGCCGTAGGGGACGTTGTCGTAGCGCTGGCGGCGCTCGTTCTTGACGACGTCGCGCTGGTTGTCGAGGGACTCCTGGTCGAGCGCGGCGAGCAGCGAGCCCATCCGGTCGGCCTCCAGCCACAGGGCAAGCTCAAGCTGGTGGGCGGGCATGGTCTCGAAGTAGTTGGTGCGTTCGAAGCTCGTGGTGCCGTTCAGCGAGCCGCCGGCCCCCTGCACCAGCTCGAAGTGACCGTTGCCGTGCACCTGCTTCGAGCCCTGGAACATCAGGTGCTCGAAGAGGTGTGCCAGGCCCGTGCGGCCGCTGACCTCGTGGCGGGAGCCGACGTCGTACCAGAGGCAGACCGCGGCGACCGGGGTCAGGTGGTCCTCGGAGAGCACCACGCGCAGGCCGTTGGCCAGGCGGTGCTCGGTCGCTGTCAGGCCGCCGGAGCCGGCCTGCGCTGTGGCCGTGTGACCCATGGGCATGTACGTCCCTTCGATCGCGAAAGCTGTGGAAACGCCCTGCGGGGCGTCGGGCGCCTGGCGCCGGTCCGCCCACTGTATGCAAGCGTGCTGACACCTCGCGAAGTTCCCGGCCGAGCGGTGTCGCGGACGCCGTTCGGACGGGTCGCGGTCCGCGATGTCACACGGGCGGTCCACAATGGACCGCATCAAACCCGTTCACGCCCCGGCAGTACCGGCAGCCCTGTGAAGGAGCCGCAGCAGCGATGGCCCGCCGCAGCACGAAGACACCGCCGCCCGACGAACCGTTCGAGGAGAGGATCCTCGACATCGACGTCGTCGACGAGATGCAGGGCTCCTACCTCGAGTACGCCTACTCGGTCATCTACTCCCGCGCCCTGCCGGACGCCCGGGACGGCATGAAGCCGGTGCACCGCCGCATCGTCTACCAGATGAACGAGATGGGCCTGCGCCCCGACCGCGGCTATGTGAAGTGCGCCCGCGTCGTCGGCGAGGTCATGGGAAAGCTGCACCCCCACGGTGACGCGTCGATCTACGACGCCCTGGTGCGCATGGCCCAGCCGTTCAGCATGCGCCTGCCGCTGGTGGACGGCCACGGCAACTTCGGCTCGCTGGGCAACGACGACCCGCCCGCCGCCATGCGGTACACCGAATGCCGGATGGCGGACGCCACCTCGCTGATGACGGAGTCGATCGACGAGGACACGGTCGACTTCAACCCGAACTACGACGGCCAGGAGCAGGAGCCGGCGGTCCTCCCCGCCGCCTACCCGAACCTGCTGGTCAACGGCGCGTCCGGAATCGCCGTCGGCATGGCGACGAACATGCCGCCGCACAATCTCCGCGAGGTCGTCGCGGCCGCCCGCCATCTGATCAGGTACCCGGGCGCCGACCTGGAGACCCTGATGAAGTACATCCCGGGCCCCGACCTGCCCACCGGCGGCCGGATCGTCGGCCTCGCCGGCATCAGGGACGCGTACGAGTCGGGCCGCGGCACCTTCAAGATCAGGGCGACCGCCTCCGTGGAGAACGTGACGCCGCGCCGCAAGGGCCTGGTCGTGACCGAGCTGCCCTTCGCGGTGGGCCCCGAGAAGGTGATCGCCAAGATCAAGGACCTGGTCGGCGCCAAGAAGCTGCAGGGCATCGCGGACGTCAAGGACCTCACGGACCGTGCCCACGGCCTGCGCCTGGTGATCGAGATCAAGAACGGCTTCGTCCCGGAGGCCGTCCTGGAGCAGCTCTACAAGCTGACTCCCATGGAGGAGTCCTTCGGTATCAACAACGTCGCGCTGGTCGACGGCCAGCCGCTGACGCTGGGCCTCAAGGAACTCCTGGAGGTCTACCTCGACCACCGCTTCGACGTGGTCCGCCGCCGCAGTGAGTTCCGCCGCGGCAAGAAGCGCGACCGGCTCCACCTGGTCGAGGGGCTCCTCGTCGCCCTGGTGGACATCGACGAGGTCATCCGCCTCATCCGTTCCAGTGAGAACTCCGCCCAGGCGAAGCAGCGCCTGATGGACCGCTTCTCCCTGAGCGAGGTCCAGACCCAGTACATCCTGGACACCCCGCTGCGCCGCCTGACCAAGTTCGACCGCATCGAGCTGGAGTCGGAGCGCGACAAGCTCAGGGCCGAGATCGAGGAGCTCACCCGGATCCTGGACTCCGACGCCGAGCTGCGCAAGCTGGTCTCGGCAGAACTCTCCGCGGTCGCCAAGAAGTTCGGCACCGACCGGCGTTCCGTCCTGCTGGAGTCCGCGGACGTCCCGGCGGTCGCCGTGCCCCTCCAGGTCGCGGACGATCCCTGCCACGTCCTGCTGTCGTCCACCGGCCTGCTGGCCCGTACGGCGACGGGCCGGCCGTTCGTCCCGGAGGGCAGGCGTGCCAAGCACGACGTCATCGTCTCCTCCGTGCCCGCGACGGCCCGCGGTGAGGTGGGCGCGGTCACCTCGGCGGGGCGGCTGCTGAGGCTGGCGGTGGTCGACCTGCCGCAGTTGCCCGAGCCGGCCGCCACCCTGTCCGGTGGCGCGCCCGTCGCGGAGTTCCTGTCCCTGGAGGCGGACGAGGAACTGGTGTGCCTGACCACCCTGGACGAGTCCTCTCCCGGCCTCGCGCTCGGCACCCAGCACGGCGTCGTCAAGCGCGTCGTCCCCGACTACCCGGCGAACAAGGACGAGTTGGAGGTCATCTCCCTGCGGGAGGGCGACCGCATCGTCGGCGCGGCCGAGCTGCGCACCGGCGAGGAAGATCTGATCTTCATCACCGACGACGCCCAGTTGCTGCGCTTCCCGGCGTCCCAGGTGCGTCCGCAGGGGCGGCCCGCCGGTGGTATGGCGGGCATCAAGCTCACCGAGGGGGCGAAGGTGATCTCCTTCACCGCCGTGGACCCGTCGGTGGACGCGGTGGTGTTCACGGTCGCCGGATCGCGCGGCACACTCGACGACTCGGTCCAGACGACCGCGAAGGTCACGCCCTTCGACCAGTACCCGCGCAAGGGACGTGCCACGGGCGGGGTGCGCTGCCAGCGGTTCCTCAAGGGCGAGGACTGCCTGCGCCTGGCCTGGGCAGGCCCCACGCCGGCGCGCGCGGCGCAGAAGAACGGCACCCCGGTCGAGCTTCCCGAGATCGACCCGCGGCGCGACGGTTCGGGCGTGTCGCTGCAGAAGACGGTGGCGGTGGTGGCCGGGCCGCTCACCTAGGGGACCGGCGGGTGGGCGGCGCGGGCACCTGGGCGCCGCTCACCAGACCGGGAGAGGGCTCCGCGGGTCCTGGGCGCGGCCCCTGCCGCGGGCCGGGCGTGGACGGCTCCCGCGGGCAGGGGGCGCCACGCCCGGGAGCGGTTCACGGCGCCTGTGTGCGGCCCGTGCCTCCCGCGTCCGAATACTCGGTGCTCCCGGTGTCCCCGACGCCATCGGTGTCCGTCGCAGCCGCGTCGCCTCTGTCCACGTCCGCGGTGCCCCCGGCGTCCGCGGCGCCGGCCGGGTCGTCCTCGTCCGCGCTGCGCCGCACATAGCGCAGGACGCCCCACATACCGTGCTCGTCGGGCGGCTCCTGCGCCCCGGACGTGGTGATCCGGCAGGCGGCCAGCCCTTCGAGGAGGGCGTCGCCGTCGATGGCCGAACCGATGAGCACCAGTCGGGTGAAGCGGCCGCCACCGACGCCCCAGTTCTCCGACGGCAGGGGCAGTGAGGCCCACGGCTCGGACGCCCACGCACCGGGCATCGGCGGCTCGGGGGTGGCGGGCACGCTGGACCAGGGTTCGGGTGAGAAGCGCAGGAAGCGTCCGACGGCGTGCACCTCGTAGCGGTTGACCGGATCGGCGGCACCGAAGTCGATGTAGCCCTTGATGCGGTACAGGCCCTTGGGGCGGCTGTCGAGGAACGCCATGGTCCTGCGCGGGTCCATCGGCATGCCGGAGGTGAAGGAGACGCTGTCGTAGGCCAGGTGGAGGTGCTCGTGGTCCGCATGGCCCTCGTGGGCCCGCAGGTCGTCGAACGACAGTTGCCCCACCCGTTCGGTGACCGCCTTGCGGTCGAAGAGCAGCTCGGGGTCGATCCGCCCGTAGGAGGCGCACACCACGGCGGCGCGGTCGGTCAGTGAGCGCACCACGCCGAGGGTCTGCTCCCGGGCGGCCGCGTCCACTCGGTCGGTCTTGTTCAGCACCACCAGGTCGGCGATGCGCAGATGGCGCTCGATTTCGGGGTGCCGCTCCCTGGTGGCGTCGAACTCGGCGGCGTCGACGACCTCCACCAGCCCCCCGTAGACGACCCGCGGGTTCTCGCTGGCGAGCACCATCCGCGCGAGCTCCCGGGGCTCGGCGAGGCCGCTCGCCTCGATGACGATCACGTCGATGCCCGCGGCCGGCCCGGTCAGCCGGTCCAGGTACGCGTCGAGTTCGCTGACGTCCACGGCACAGCACAGGCAGCCGTTGCCGAGCGAGACGGTCGAGTCCCCGAGCTGGCCGGCCACGGCCATGGCGTCGATCTCGATCGCGCCGAAGTCATTGACCACGGCCGCGATACGGCTGCCTCTGCTGCTGTGCAGGAGGTGGTTGAGGAGGGTGGTCTTGCCGGACCCGAGGAAGCCGGCGAGCACGACGACAGGGATCTGCTGGTCAGTCACGTGCGGCCTCTCTCGCGCGCTCGCTACGACGCATGGGGGGTGCGGTACGGCCCCAGGATACGAGTGCGGAACGCGACGGGGCGAACCTCGCGTCTCAAGGCCCTACTTCACGCCACCGGGGCGTGCACCGGCGGCACCGGCGCGGGCGGAACCGCCCCCACGTACCGGGCCGCGGGACGGATGATCTTCGAATCCTCGGCCTGCTCCAGGACGTTGGCGCTCCAGCCGACGCAGCGTGCGGCTGCGAAGGTCGGCGTGAACATCTCCCGGGGCAGGCCGCACAGCTCCATGACCACGCCCGCGTAGAACTCCACGTTGGTGTGCAGGTCCCGGCCCGGTTTGAGCTCGGCGAGAATGGCCTCCACCCGGCGCTCCACCTGGACGGCGAAGTCCACCAGGGGGCCGCCGAACTGCTCTGCCAGCTCGCGCAGCATCCGCGAGCGGGGGTCCTCCGTGCGGTAGACGGGGTGTCCGAATCCCATGATGCGGTCACCCGCGAGGACCCGTGCACGGATCCAGGCGTCGATGCGGTCGGGGGTGCCGATGGCGTCGAGCGTGTCCAGGGCACGACTCGGCGCTCCGCCGTGCAGCGGTCCCGACAGGGCGCCCACGGCACCGACGAGACAGGCCGCCACGTCCGCGCCGGTGGACGCGATGACACGTGCCGTGAACGTTGACGCGTTGAAGCCATGGTCAATGGTGGATATCAAGTACTGCTCGATGGCACGGGCCCTCACAGGATCCGGCTCGCCACCGGTCAACATGTAGAGATAGTTGGCCGCATACGGCAGGTCGGGGCGGGGCTCGACGGGTTCGAGGCCGCGCCCGAGCCGGTGCAGGGCAGTCAGCAGGGTGGGGACGACCGCACAGATGGCGAGGGCGTCCGCGCGGCGCCGCTCGGTGTCGATGTCGTAGACCGGCCGGCAGCCCTGTGCGGCACCGAACAGCGACAGCGCGGTGCGCAGGCCGGCCAGCGGACCCGACCGGTTGCCGGCCGCGGCGATCGCGGGAAGTGCGGCGCCGACGTCGTCGGGCAGCCGGCGCAGCGCGGCGGTGCGCCGGGCGAACGCGGCGCTCTGGGCGGCGTCGGGCAGCTCACCGTGCGCCATGAGGTACCAGACGTCCTCGAAGCGACGGGTTCGCGCCAGCTCGACGGCCGAGTACTGCCGATAGTGGTAGAAGCCCTCACGTCCCCGTACGTCGCCGATCGCGGTCTCGGTGACGACTACTCCAGCGAGTCCTCGGGGCACGTCGACGGGGGCGGTCGCCCTGTTCGTCGACTGGATGGGCGTCGTGGGCTGCATCGTGATCTCCTTCTGCGTCCTCCCTGGACTTGATTAAACGATCCATGTTTGACTTGTCCGCTGTCAATATTGATTGAATCAATACATGAATCAGCGGCACAGGCGGATACGGATACGGTGACGCTCATGACGAACCACGCACCCGCCCCCGACCCGAACCGGCGGCTCACCACCAAGGAGGCCGCGGAACTCCTCGGCGTGAAGCCGGAGACGGTGTACGCGTACGTCAGCCGCGGCCAGTTGGGCAGCCGCCGCGGCCAGGGCGGGCGCGGCAGCACGTTCGACGCACAGGAGGTCGAGTCACTGGCCCGGCGGCACAGGAGGGAGCGGCAGCCCGCGCGCTCCGGCGGCGACCTGGCCGTCCGCACCCGCATCACGCTGATCGAGCAGGACCGCTACTACTTCCGCGGCGTCGACGCCACGGAGCTGGCCACGCGGTACTCCTACGAGGAGGTCGCGGAGTGGCTGTGGACCGGCGTGCTGAGGCCGGGCGTGCGGTTCACCGCCCCGGACGCCTCCGTGTCCGCGGCGCGCCGCGCCGTGCGCGCCCTGCCCGAGATCAGCGGGCCCGCGGACCGCTTGCGGGTCGCCGCCGCGGCAGCGGCGACCGCCGACCCGCTCCGCTTCGACCTCTCCGAGCGTGCGGTGCTGGGCACGGCCCGGACCCTCATCCCCACGCTGGTCGCGGCCCTGCCGCCGGTGTCGCGGAGCCACCGCGACGAGGGTTCCCTGGCCCGTCGGCTGTGGGCCCGGCTGACCGGACGGCCCGTGGACGAGGCGGCGCTGCGCGTGCTCGACACGGCTCTCACCCTCCTCATCGACCACGATCTGGCCGCCTCGACCGTCGCCGTCCGCGTGGCCGCCTCGGCGCACGCCCACGCCTACGCGGTGGTCTCCACCGGTCTCGGTGTCCTCGAAGGGCCCCTGCACGGTGCGGCGAGCGGTCTGGCCCACCGCATGCTGCTGGAGGTCCTCGACCAGGGCAGCGCCGCTCCCGTGGTCGCGGACGAGCTACGGGCCGGGCGCCGTGTCCCCGGGCTCGGGCACCCGCTCTACCCGGGCGAGGACCCGCGCGCACAGGCGCTGTTCGCTCTCCTGGAGCAGGTTCCCGAAGCGGCCCCCGCGCTGGCCGCTGCGCGCGACGTCGTCGCCACCACGGCACGGCACGTCCCGCTGCACGCCAATGTCGACCTCGCCCTTGCGGTCCTCACCGCCTCCACCGGCATGCCCGCCGCCGCGGGCGAGACGGTCTTCGCCGTGGCACGCACGGCCGGCTGGATCGCCCACGCCCTGGAGGAGTACACGGAACCTCCGCTCCGCATCCGCCCCAGCGGCCTGTACACGGGCCCGCGTCCCCCGCAGCCGCTGCCGTCCGCGGCGGACGCACCAGAATGAACCCCCGGGGCAGCCGGGCGGGTCGGCCGGACCCTGGCGCTCTCACCCTCAGGAGGTACACGCCCACCGCCGGTTGTTCACCCCTTCGTGGCCGACGCCGGTGTGCTTGCGTTCGGCGTCGACCACGAATACGTCGGATGGTCCGCATGTCCGCCTGTCCGCCTGTCCGCCTGTCCGAGTCGTCCACTGCCGGAGGGCAGTGCCCTCTCGCGGCGGACACGGCGCCGGCCCCGGGCGCCGGATGCTGCCTGAGGGCCGGAGCTGCGACCCGCCGCACCCGCCCCGTACCGTTCCTACGCATGAGCACGACCCGCACAGCCCGACGGCTGCGTCTGGGGCTGCCCCGGCGCGTCTTCTCGCAGGTGCTGCTGATGCAACTGGCCGTAGCCGCCGGAGTCGCCGTCCTCGCCACCGGCCTCTTCTTGGCGCCGCTCGGTGACCAACTCGACGACGAGGCGATGCGCCGGGCCCTCGCCATCGCCCAGACCACGGCGGCCGAGCCGGGCCTGGTCCGGGACCTGCAGACCACGGCGCCCACGCCCGACGGCCCCGTGCAGAGCCGGGCGGAACGCATCCGCCGGGCCAGTGGCGCCGAGTACGTCGTGATCATGAACAGGGGCGGGGTCCGCTGGTCCCACACCGATGCCGACCGGATCGGCGAGGTCGTCTCGACCGATCCCAGCGTGCCGCTCTCGGGACGGGAGATCATGCAGATCGACAGCGGCACCCTGGGCCGCTCGGCACGCGGCAAGGTGCCGCTGCGCGACGCGCACGGCACCATCGTGGGCGCCGTCTCCGTGGGCATCGAGTACCACGGTGTGCGCGCCCGGCTCATCCACGCGATTCCCGGGCTCCTCGCCTATGCCGGAGGTGCGTTGGCCGCCGGTGCCGCAGCCTCGATCCTGATCTCCTGGCGGGTGCAGCGCCGCACCCGCGACCTCGCCTTCTCCGACATAGCGGCTCTGCTCGCGGAACGCGAGGCCATGCTGCACGGCATCCGGGAGGGCGTGGTCGCACTCGACCGGAACGACCGGATACGACTGCTCAACGACGAGGCCCAACGCCTGCTGGGCATCGGCCCGGACGCCGTCGGGCACCCCCTGGACACGGTCCTCGGCCCCGGCCGCACCACTGATGTCCTCACCGGCCGCGTCACCGGCACGGATCTGCTCACCGTGCGCGGGCAGCGGGTGCTCGTCGCCAACCGGATGCCGACCGACGACCGCGGCGCGGTGGCCACCCTGCGCGACCGCACCGAGCTGGAACAGCTCGGCCGCGAACTCGACTCCACCCGCGGCCTGATCGACGCCCTGCGCGCCCAGGACCACGAGCACGCCAACCGCATGCACACCCTGCTCGGCCTCCTGGAACTACAGATGTACGACGACGCCCTGGAGTTCATCGGGGAGGTGGCCGGCGCCCACCGGGTCACCGCCGAGCAGATCACGACCCGGGTCCGCGACCCGCTGCTGGCCGCACTGCTGCTCGGCAAGGCCACGGTCGCCGCCGAACACGGCGTGACCCTGGCCCTGTCACCGCTCACCTCGCTGTCCGACCGGCTGGTCGACGCACGAGGGCTGGTGACCATCGTCGGCAACCTCGTCGACAACGCTCTGGACGCCGCCGCCGGCACCCACGACGCGCGCGTCGAGGTCGAACTGCGGGTGCAGGGCCACGCGGTTCTCCTGCGGGTCGGCGACACCGGGCCCGGGGTCCCGGCCAGTCAGAGGGAGCTGATCTTCACCGAGGGCTGGTCCACCAAACCGGCCTCCGCACACGGCAAACGAGGCATCGGCCTGGCGCTGGTCCGCAGGCTCGCGGAACGCCAGGGCGGCACGGCCACGGTCGGCGAGGCCCCGCACGGCGGCGCGGAGTTCACCGTCGTCCTCCCCGAGGCGCTGGAGGAGTCCGCAGCCGCGCCGGCCGGCGGCATCACCATTCCAGACGGCACCACCGCTCCATGAGATTCGGGTCCGTGGTCTCACCCCGGACCCACGCTCATGGCCGCCCCCGTCAGCAGTCGGCGCACCCACACTCCCGCCCACACACAGCACGCACCTGCACCTGCACCCGCACCCAGCTAGAGCCCGCCTGCGGCGCCCCTCGATTTCACTCCATCAGGTGACCGTCCTTCCCGGAGGCTGTGCCAGACCATGCGCATAGGCGTACCGGACGGCCCCGGCCCGGTCCTTGAGACCGGTCTTGGCGAACAGGTTGTTGATGTGCGTCTTCACCGTGGCCGTGGACACGTGCAGTCGGCGTGCGATCTCCTGGTTGGTCAGTCCCTCCGCGATCAGTACCAGCACTTCGGTCTCGCGTGCCGTCAGGCCGTCCGGCGGCTCCGGAGCCGGCACGGACGGCTCGGGCTGAGAGAGCTTCTCCAGGAGCCTGCGCTGGATCGCCGGTGCGAGTCCGGCGTCCCCGGAAAGCACGCTGTGCACCGCGCGCACGATCTCATCACCCCCCGCGTCCTTGGTGAGGTAGCCACGGGCGCCCGCCTTGAGCGCCGGGAAGAGCGACTCGTCGTCGACATACGTGGTGAGCACCACCACCTCCGTGTCGGGGTACTCGGCCCTGATGCGCCGGGTCGCCTCCACACCGTCGCAGCGAGGCATCCGCAGGTCCATCAGCACAACGTCCGGGGCCAGCTCCTCCACCAGCCTCACGGCCTCGTCGCCGTCCCCCGCCGCTCCGACGACCTCGATCCCCGGCAGGAGACCCAGCAGCATCACAATCCCCTCGCGCACCACGGTCTGGTCGTCCGCCACGATCACACGTGCCGTCGTACCGGTGGCCCCGGCCGTCATGCGGGCACCTTCAAGGTCACCGCGAACCCCTCCTCGTACGGCCCTGCCGCCAGCGTGCCGCCGAGCAGTTCCGCGCGCTCCTTCATCCCGCGCAGACCGTATCCGCCGCCGGAGCCCGCGAGCTCACCCGGTGTGCCGCCGGAGTCCTTCACGGCCAGGGTGATGTCGTCCTTTCCGTAGGAGAGGTGGACGGCGACCTTGGCGCCCGGGGCGTGTTTGCGCGCGTTTGTCAGGGCCTCCTGTGCGACACGGCGGACGGCCTGCGAGGCCTCGGCGGGCAGCGGCCGTCTGTCCCCGGTGACCGTGACCTCGGCGGCCGTGCCGGCGGACACCAGCTCCCTCAGGAAGTCCTCCAGCGGTGATATCTCACCGCGGAGCGCGGACAGTGCCTGGCGCGTCTCCGCCAGGCCGTCCCGGGCCATCCTCCGTGCGCCCACCACCCGCTCGAGGATCTGCTCGCGGGGCGCGCCGCGCTCGATGAGCAGGCGGGCCGCTTCCAGGTGGACCAACTGTGCCGAGAGGCTGTGTGCCAGCACGTCGTGGATCTCGCGCGCGATACGGGCACGCTCGGCCAGCGCGGCCGACTCGCCCTCGGCCTTCCGCGCCGCCCTTTCCTGCGCCAGGAGCCGCTGCGCACTGCCCCTGGCCTCGGCGTCCAGGCGCAGCACATAACCGGCGAGCACCATGCCGGCGCCGATGAGCACATTGGTCATGCCGGTGTCGCCGTTGTACAGGCCGAAGCCGGTGAGGGACAGTGCCGAGAAGGGCAGTGCGGCGACGAGCGGCGTCCGCTCCACCGCGGTGACGACGCAGCCGCACCACAGGACGAGCGCCGGGACACGGAATCCGGTCTGCTCGGCGACCCACCCCATGCCCACCAGCACGGTGAGCAGGCCCATCGACGGCCACAACCGGTGTTCCAGGGTGGTCCGGAAGGCGCCCCACACGACCGCCCCGCAGCAGCACACCCCCACCAGCGCCAGCGCCGTCTGCCAGCCGTTCAACCCCTGCCGGGCTGTCGCGCTCCAGACCAGGATCCCGAAGGCGATGGCCCGCATGCCACCGGCCAGTAGGCGGCGCGCTCTGGTGAGCCCCGTGCGGGACAGTGCCTCCCGGGAGGGCCATCGCGTCCAGGCGTTCGCTGTCACACCGGGTCCTTCCACGACGCACTGCGCACGCCGCCACGGTACGCCGTCACTCCCTCGGGGGTACGGGGCGCCTGCTGGGCACGCCAGGTCAGCGTGGCGGAGCGCACCAGCAGCGAGACGGCGAGGGCGAGGAGCAGCGCACCGGTCCCCTGGTGTATCCCCATGAGCGCGCCCAGACCCGCGAGACCGACACGGACGACTATGCCGCCGATCCAAGCGGCGACGGTCGCCTTGGTGCCCCGGGTCCAGACGGAGCCGTCCGGCTCGGTCCAGACCCGGCTGGTCCATGCCCATGCGGCGCCCATCACCACGCCGACCAGCAGCTCGACGGCGAGGAGGATCCCGGAGGCGACCTGGTGCCTTGCGTCCAGGATCCCCGGCTCGCGCAGCGCGAGACAGATCAGCACCGCGGGCACCAGCCACCAGCGCCTGCCGCCGGACAGCGGCTGGGGCCTGACCTGGCGCACCACGATCAGCGCGACAACGGCGACGGCCACCGCAACATCGACGAGCCCGGACATCGAAGCCTCCGTAGGACTGAACGGCGAGGGAAAGCCCGGTCCACCGCCGCTGCCTCGCAGCAAGCATGCGAGGCAGTGACGGGGCTGGGCAACGCCTATGACGCTACGGAAAAGGGCCTGGTCAAAGGATCGGAGTGGAGGTGGACTCCGGGTGGATCAGAACACTCCACCCCCGGGTGGAGTCTTCGGACCGGTCGGTGGAGGCAGGGGACATCTGAAGGCGGCACGAGGCCGTATGCGGGCTCACGGGCGCCACGGTGATGCGAGGAGCGTGCCCGGTGCCCTTGGCACGGTGGCACTTGCCCGCGGGGCGACCGGTCCCACACGGCAACCTGGCTCGGGCCCGGATCCCGCCTCATGCGGCAGGCCCGGGCATGCCTGACGCGCCGGTGACCCGCCTCGCCAGGTGCCCTGGCGAGGCGGGTCACCGGTGTCCGGGCGGGGCCGACCCGAGGCCGGCACGCACCGCTCAGGCGTCGATACGCGAGCGGTCCAGCGTCGCCGCCGAACCGGTGATGAACTCCTTGCGGGGTGCCACTTCATTGCCCATCAGCAGGTCGAAGACCTGCTCCGCGGAGTCCAGATCCGAGATGTTGATCCGGCGCAGGGTCCTGTGGCGCGGGTCCATCGTGGTCTCGGCCAGTTGGTCCGCGTCCATCTCGCCCAGGCCCTTGTACCGCTGGATGGAGTCCTTGTACCGCACGCCCTCCCGCTGGAAGTCCAGCAGGGTTTCACGCAGCTCACGGTCCGAGTACGTGTACACGTACTTGTCCTGGTTCTTCTTGGGCTGGGAGAGCTCGATGCGGTGCAGGGGCGGTACGGCGGCGAAGACGCGGCCCGCTTCCACCATGGGCCGCATGTAGCGCTGGAAGAGCGTCAGGAGCAGGCACCGGATGTGCGCGCCGTCCACATCTGCGTCCACCAGCAGGATGATCTTGCCGTAGCGGGCGGCGTCGATGTCGAAGGTCCGGCCGGACCCCGCTCCTATGACCTGGATGATCGCGCCGCACTCGACGTTCTTCAGCATGTCCGAGACGGACGACTTCTGGACGTTGAGGATCTTGCCGCGGATCGGCAGCAGGGCCTGGAACTCGGAGTTCCTGGCCAGTTTCGCGGTACCGAGCGCCGAGTCCCCCTCGACGATGAACAGCTCGCTGCGCTCGACGTCGTCGCTGCGGCAGTCGGCCAGCTTCGCGGGCAGCGACGACGACTCCAGGGCGGTCTTCCGCCGCTGTGCCTCCTTGTGCTGCCGGGCGGCGATGCGGGTGCGGGCGGCCGCGACGGCCTTCTCGAGGACGGCACGCGCCTGTGCCTTGGCGTCGCGCTTGGTGGAGGTCAGGAATGCCTTGAGCTCCTTGGCGACGACGTTGGCCACGATCCGGTTGGCCGCCGAGGTGCCGAGCACCTCCTTGGTCTGGCCTTCGAACTGCGGCTCGGCCAGACGCACCGTGACGACCGCGGTCAGCCCCTCCAGGGCGTCGTCCTTGACGATGTCGTCCTCGGCGACGCGCAGCAGCTTCTGCGACCTGAGCACCTCGTTGACCGTCCGCGTGACGGAGCGCTCGAAGCCGGAGACGTGGGTGCCTCCCTTGGGGGTGGCGATGATGTTCACGAACGATCTGACGGTGGTGTCGTAGCCGGTGCCCCAGCGCAGGGCGATGTCGACGGCCAGGTCGCGGGTGACCTCGGTGGGCGTCATCTGCCCGTGGTCGTCCAGGACCGGGACGGTCTCCTTGAAGGTCCCGTGCCCGGTCAGCCGCAGGACGTCGCACACGGGCTTGTCCGCTGCCAGGTACTCGCAGAACTCGCTGATGCCGCCGTCGAAGCGGAAGGACTCCTCGCCCTTGCTGCCGCCCTCGCCGAGGCCGTACTCGTCCCGCACGACGATGGTCAGGCCCGGCACCAGGAAGGCGGTCTGGCGGGCGCGCTGGTGGAGCGTCTCCAGGGAGAGCCTGGCGTCCTTGAGGAAGACCTGGCGGTCGGCCCAGTACCGCACGCGGGTACCGGAGCGCGCCTTGGCGATCTTCTTTGTCCTGCGCAGGCCGCTCTGGGGCTCGAAGGGGGCGTTCGGCCCCTCCTTGGCGAACGCGCCGGGGACACCGCGCCGGAAGCTGATCTCGTGGGTGCGCCCGCCGCGGTCGACCTCCACGTCCAGCCGGGCGGACAGGGCGTTCACCACGGAGGCGCCGACACCGTGCAGGCCGCCGGACGCCGCGTAGGAGCCGCCGCCGAACTTGCCGCCCGCGTGCAGCTTGGTCATGACGACCTCGATGCCGGACAGGCCCGTCTTGGGCTCGACGTCCACGGGGATGCCGCGGCCGTTGTCCCGGACCTCCACTGAGCCGTCGTCGTGCAGGATGACGTCGATGTGGTCGCAGTAGCCCCCCAGGGCCTCGTCGACCGAGTTGTCGATGATCTCCCAGAGGCAGTGCATCAGGCCGCGGCTGTCCGTCGAGCCGATGTACATGCCCGGCCGCTTGCGAACGGCTTCGAGCCCCTCGAGGACGAGCAGGTGCCGCGCGGTGTAGTTGGAACTGTCCCTGTCCACGATGCCGCCTGCTCCGGTCAGCAGCGCTGTGGACGGCACGGACGTCTCGGCGGTCACGCGGTTCGCTCCTCGCTGAATTTCTGTCGGTCCCTGATGGATGGTGGGCCGGCTTCGGTCACCGGTCTGAGGGTACCGATGCCTGGTAGGGCCGTTGTAACGCCACCCACGCCCCCTCTTACAGTAGCCCAAGGGTCGCATATCAGTTCGATCGCTCGATGGGGTGACGTGTACATCACGTTCCCTTCGAGGCATGAACCATTTAGGCTCCGGGCACGTCCTCATGAACACCGGCAAGCCAGCCGGGAGGATTGAACTGACACAGAGTGCGAACCCGTAAGCCGCAAAGACACGCAATACGGCACATTCGCCGCCAACCGCCAGCAGACAACCACCCCGAAGAGAAATCTTCGAGGAAATGCCACGAGCGGGAACGTTTGGGGCTGGTTGGATGTTGACCTGGTACGACAGCTCGTCGAGCTAGAGAAGAGGCGACGTGACTACTGTTCTGACCCCCGCGAGCCCGCTGACGGCCGCCGACCGCTGCGACCGCTGCGGAGCCCAGGCCTACGTGCGCGTTGTCCTGACAAGCGGCGGCGAACTGCTCTTCTGCGCCCACCACGGCCGCAAGTTCGAGCCGGAACTCAAGAAGATCGCCGCTGAGATACAGGACGAGACGGAGCGGCTGACGGCCGTTCCGCAGTCAGCCACCGAAGAAGAGCGCTGACCACATCGCATCGACGACGAGCAGCCCGGCATCAGGCCGGTTACGCACGGCCACCTCTGGTTCCCCGGAGGTGGCCGTCCGTTTCCCGGCTCGCGCCACGGCTCTTCCCCCACAGCGACCTTCAACACCTTCACGCAGGGCCCGCAAGCGCCTCCACACAGGGCCCCTGACCGGCCGGCTTCGCCGGTGCCGACGGTCCCGGCTCCGAGACCCGGGGAGCGGACCACAGCCTCGCGCCGCGTGCGGTGTTCTCGCGGCGCGTAGGGTCCGGGGACCCGGCCGCGGCCGACTCGATCCGTGGCCGGCCGCCGCTGCCGGGCACACCTCGGCCCACGGCCCGCATCACACACCAGGCCGGGGTGGCCTGGGTCACCGTCCTGGCGTATCGCCACCCGGCGTGTCACTGTCCGCCAGGACCGCGGAGATCCGCGTGTAGACGCCGGGGCGCCCCGCGCGGCCGCAGCCGCTCCCCCAGGAGACCAGCCCTATGAGGTGCTCGCGGGCGACCAGCGGGCCCCCGCTGTCCCCCTGGCAGGCATCCCTGCCGCCTTCCGCGTCCCCCGCGCAGAGCATGGTGCCGGCGAGGTAGGTGCCCGCCGTGCCGCCCGGGTATGCCGCCTCACAGGCGCTGTCGGGCAGCACCTGGACCTCTGCCGCTCGCAGGCCGCTGGAGAGCTCCATGGCGCCCGTGGTGTCCCCCCAGCCGTACACGGTGGCCTGCGTGCCCGCCTGGTACGCGCTGTCGCCTTCGGGGGCCGTGGGGAGCACGGAACTCTCCGGGAGCGCTGAGGAGAGCGTGAGTGCGGCCACATCCGCCGCGTTGGTGCCGCTGTCGTAGGACGGGTCGACGGTCACCTCACGCACCGGGATCTCCTGCCCCGTCCCGGTAGTCAGGTCCTCACGACCCGCGATGACCTTCAGGTCCTGTACGTCGTCAAGCGGTACCCCCAGCGTCTGCGTGCCGAGGCAGTGCGCGGCCGTCAGGACCGTCGTCCGGGCGACCACCGCGCCGCCGCAGAACTGTCCGGATCTCGTTGCGCCGAACCGGTCACGGCTGGAGAGGGCGACCATCCAGGGAGAGTCCGCCAGCCGCACCGGGTGACCGCCTATGACGACGCTGTCGGCCCGTACGGCGGGCGGCGACACAGCGGGCAGGAGCGCTGCGGCCGTCCCCAGGGTGAACGTTGTGGACAGTGCTCCCAAGGTGTGCCGGTGCATGCGTTCTCCTCACTCGGAGTGGCAGGTACACACCCAGAGTCACCCTTGGGTGGGACGACCGCATCCGAGCGCACGCAAGGGGCCCGGTTCCTGTGGGAACCGGGCCCCTTGCCTGACGACGGATCCTGCCTGCCGGAGCGCTCCCAGGGGGGCCTGGCAGCGTCCCGGAGGAGGTGCGGAACCGAGGGCCAGAGGACTAGTCGAGGTAGTCGCGGAGCACCTGCGAGCGAGACGGATGGCGGAGCTTCGACATCGTCTTGGACTCGATCTGGCGGATTCGCTCGCGAGTGACGCCGTAGACCTTGCCGATCTCGTCGAGGGTCTTCGGCTGGCCATCGGTGAGACCGAAGCGCATGGAGACGACGCCCGCCTCCCGCTCGGAGAGCGTGTCGAGGACGGAGTGCAACTGCTCCTGGAGGAGGGTGAAACTGACCGCGTCCGCCGGGACGACCGCCTCGGAGTCCTCGATGAGGTCACCGAACTCGCTGTCGCCGTCCTCACCGAGGGGAGTGTGCAGGGAGATCGGCTCGCGACCGTACTTCTGGACCTCGATGACCTTCTCCGGGGTCATGTCGAGTTCCTTGGCGAGCTCCTCCGGAGTGGGCTCACGGCCCAGGTCCTGGAGCATCTGGCGCTGCACCCTGGCGAGCTTGTTGATGACCTCGACCATGTGCACCGGGATCCGGATGGTGCGGGCCTGGTCGGCCATGGCACGGGTGATCGCCTGGCGGATCCACCAAGTGGCGTAGGTGGAGAACTTGTAGCCCTTGGTGTAGTCGAACTTCTCCACCGCGCGGATGAGACCCAGGTTGCCTTCCTGGATGAGGTCCAGGAAGAGCATTCCTCGGCCGGTGTACCGCTTGGCGAGCGAGACCACCAGGCGGAGGTTGGCTTCCAGGAGGTGGTTCTTGGCCCGCCGGCCGTCCTCGGCGATGATCTCCAGTTCGCGCTTGAGCTTGGGCGCGAGCTTGTCGGCGTTGGCGAGCTTGTCCTCCGCGAAGAGACCGGCCTCGATGCGCTTGGCGAGCTCGACCTCCTGCTCGGCGTTGAGGAGGGGGACCTTGCCGATCTGCTTCAGGTAGTCCTTGACCGGGTCCGCGGTGGCTCCGGCGGCGGCGACCTGCTGCGCGGGCGCGTCGTCCTCGTCCTCGTCGGAGAGCACGAAGCCCTGGTTGCCCTCCTCGGCGGGCTCCTCGGCACCGGGCTTGCCGGTGCCGGGGGTGTCCTCGGTGGCCTCCTCGTCGAGGACCTCCTCCGGGTCCTTCTTCGCGGTGGTCTTCTTCGCCGTCGCCTTCTTGGCGACGGTCTTCTTCGCGGTGGCCTTCTTGGCCGCCGTCTTCTTGGCCGCCGCCTTCCTGGCGGAGCCCGCGTCTTCGGCGGGCACGTCGACGACCGACGTCTCCGGGGCAGTGGCCGCGGCGGTGGTGGTCTTCTTGACGGTCGCCGTCTTGGCCGCCACTGTCTTCGTGGCGGTGCGCTTGACCGGGCTCTTCGCTGCGACGCTCTTCCGGGTGCGCTTGGGTTCCGCAGCACTGACCATCAGCGTCACACCCTCTTCCTCGAGGATCTGGTTGAGGCTGCGCAGTACGTTCTTCCACTGAGTGGCCGGAATCTGGTCAGCTTCGAAGGCCCGACGCACGTCATCGCCGGCGATCTGCCCCTCAGCCTTTCCCCGCTCGATGAGCGCCATGACAGAAACGGACTCGGCGATCTCCGGCGGGAGCGTACGGGATGTGCTGGCCGACACGAACAACCTCTCGGAACGTTGGAAAACGGCTTCCGGCCCCGTCCACTGGAGGACCGGAACCGACGTCCGCCGGCTTGGGAATGAGCCGACGGCGCGAGCGGGCCGGGGAGATGGACAGCGCCGCCATCGGCCGCTGTATTCCCTCCTCGACTGCCACCTCTTAGGTCATCGCAGAGTCCCGAGGAGCGTTACGCCCAATCCGCGTGGCCCGAGTCACACCGCGTAAGCACACAAATGGGTACAAGTGCGCCTGGAGAACGACCGAGGGTCGGCTTGATGGGCCGTTCGGGGGATGGGCGGGCCGGCAGAGACACGTTCGGGCGATCGGGGACCGGCAAGGTCACCCGGGGCCCTGATACGACGGCCGCATCAGGGTGCCGCCCATGGTGCCGGCCTCACCGGCGTGTCACCGGGCCCGTGCCGGATCCCGGTCAGGTCCCGGCACAGGCCCGGCCAGCGCGTGCCGCGTCGGGGGTGGCGGGCACGCGGGTCCGAGGTCGCGCTGTAGGGCGCGGGGGTCATGCCGCATGGCTCGTCCTGCCGTGGTGTCGCACGGGCCTCAGTGCTCGCGGGGAGCAGGGACGACGCGCTCCACCTCCGGGTGGACGGTGAGCAGTTGGCGCATGGCGGTCTCGGCGGCGGCACCGTCGCCGGAGGCGAGGGACTCGGCGATCCGGGCGTGCAGGCCGAGGGCCGTCTCGTTCGGCCGGTCACAGCCCGTTACGGGGCCGCCGGACACCTGGAGGGCGGCGGACACGATCCCGGAGAGATGCTCCAGCATGCGGTTGCCGGCGACCTGGATGAGCAGGGAGTGGAACTCGGCGTCGGCCCGGGAGAAGGTGATGGTGTCCGCCTGGCCCAGGGCGTGGCCCATGATCTCGACCATGTCGCCGATCCGCTGCTGGATGTCCTCCCTGCCGTGCCCGGCGGCGAGGCGCGCGGCGAGCGGCTCGATGGTCCAGCGCAGCTCACTGAGCTCTCGCCGCTGATCGTCCCGCTGCGGCCCGAAGGCCCGCCATTCGATGATGTCGGGGTCGAGCAGGTTCCAGTCGCTCACGGGGCGGACGCGTGTGCCGACGTTGGGCCGGGCGCTGACCAGGCCCTTGGCCTCGAGGACGCGCAGCGACTCGCGGACGACGGTGCGGGAGACCTCGAAGCGATGACCGATCTCCTCCGGGACGAGGGGGCGGTCGGCGCCCAGGTCGCCGGAGACGATCATCTGGCCGAGCTGCTGGACGAGTTGGCCGTGCAGTCCGCGGCCACGGCTTCCGGCGGCGCGCCGCCCCACACGGCCGAGTTCGCTCTCCGTGCCCTCCCAAGTGGGTGCGCCGCCGACGCGGTCGCCTCCGGGGGCCTCCGCATAGGGATAGCTGTCGAGTTCGCCCGGTCCGACGAAGCCGGAGTCCGAGGAGCGGGCGGTGGTCATCATGGTGTGCGCAAGGGTACTCACGGATCCTTTGTCGGCGTCACTCCGAACTGCCTTGAGGTCTTTGGTGAAAAGCACACGAAAGGGTGATCGCTCACTCCGCGATAATTGACGCCTTATCGGAAAGAAATGAGCATTGCCCGATGTGTTGCGCGCAGCAACGAAAGGAATCAGCAAGAAAAGAGAATGAAATTGGCCATCACCGGGCCCTGGTGCGTAGCTCCGTAAACACATACCCACCGAGCAGCACAGCCAACGACAACACCAGTGCCACATCCACGGGTTGCACGGCCACGTGCATCCCCGGGGCCCCGTAAGGCTGCGCGGCGAACGGCCACCGCTGCGGCGCGAACACCCGCAACCACCCGGCAAATCCCGCGGCTCCGGGCCCGGAAGGCCGCGCAACGACCGCGCGCACCACGGGTACGACGACCAGAGGCACGGCAAGTACGACGGCGAGCCCCGCCGCAGTGGAGCGGAAGACTCCGGCCGCAAGCACCCCTGCCCACGCGCACCCCACCAGAAACGAGAGCCAACTCACGGTCAGGTAAGACCAGTCGACGGGAACCTCGGCGAGTCGAAATCCGTATACAAGGTGGAGAAGAGCGGCATCGCAGCCGAAGGCCAGGGCGGCGAAAAGCACGGCCGTCACGGCGGCGACGAGAAGTTTGGCGGAAAGCACCCCGAGTCGGCGCGGCACGGTCCCGCGGTCGACGGCGAGCGCGGGGTGCCGGAATTCATCCCCGAAGGACAGGGCCCCCAACAGCCCGGCTCCCAACGCGGCCGGCGGCAGCGGCAGCTCCCTCGGCCAGGCGGCGAGCAGATATGGCTGCGGAGTATGGCCGCTCCTTGCGAGGAAGACGGAAAGGAGTGCGGAGGAAACGAGTACGCAGAGGGCGGTGATATAGCCGTTGGCCACACCGGTGGCCCGGTGCAGTTCGTAGCGCACGGGACGCAGAGGTCCCGGTGCCGTGCGCACGACGATGGGCGGCGGCAGCGTCCCGGCAGCCACCGGGGCTACTTCCGGGCGGGGGTACGGGGCGGGCACGCCCAGCGCCGTGGTGTCGGCGATCGTGTCGGGCAATACGCTGCGGGATGCGGCATCGGCGGGGTGCGGGATGGCGGGGTGTCGCTCGCCGGGCACGGATCGATCCACGGAGCACGCTGCGGGGCGCCGGGGCCCGAAAGGCGAAGGTGTCGGGGCGGAGTGTTCCGCCACGCGTACCTCCGGCTCGTGCGGCTCGTGCGGCTCGTGCGGCTCGTGCGGCTCGTGCGGCTCGTGCGGCTCGTGCGGCTCGTGCGGCTC
>NZ_BNCD01000033.1:0-16601 GCF_014656295.1 Streptomyces sulfonofaciens | reverse complement strand
GCGGCTCGTGCGGCTCGTGCGGCTCGTGCGGCTCGTGCGGCTCGTGCGGCTCGTGCGGCTCGTGCGGCTCGTGCGGCTGCGGGCCCATATCACCGACCTCGTCGGCGAGTTGATGCACGAGGATGCCGTGCCGGAACGCAGTGTCACCGACAGCGGCACAGGTGGTCCCGTACACCGAGAGACGGTTGCCACCCTCCCTGACCACCTCGATGGAGCAGCGGGCCGCCCTGGCCTCCTTCGCGAGAAGCAGGCCGAGACGGGCAGCCTGCGGACTTCGGACAGCGACCCTGGGACGGAGCCTGGTACGGGCGAAGTCCGCAGCCTCCTGGTCGGCGACAACCCTCCCACCGTCCAGCGTGACGACCCGGTCCGCGGCCCGGGCGGCCTCTCTGGGATCGGCCGTGGTGAACAGCACCGCCCCGCCCCGGCCCGCGTACGTCCGCAGCAGTCCGTGCAACCAGCGGCTCTCCCGCGGGGCCAGTCCGTCGGCAGGAGCGTCCAGAACGAGGGAGTGCGGATCGGCGAGCAGAGCGCAGGCCATGCCCAGCCGACGGTCGAGACCGCGCGAGAGCCTCCCCAGAGGCTCGCCGCGCAGGCTGACCAGCCCCATGTCCTCCAGCACCCGGTCCGCGCGGGAGGCGGGGACACCGGCGGCGGCACAGAGCATCCGCAGATGCCCGCGGACCGTTCGGCCGGGGTGCCCGGGAACCTCACCCAGCAGCACGCCCACCTCACGCGAGGGATGCGGAATCCGATGCAAAGGCCTGCCCCGGAAATAGGTGACACCCCGGCCCCGCTGCAGTTCGAGCATCAGACGGAGTGCCGTGGTCTTGCCCGAGGCGGGTGGGCCGAGCAGGGCAGTGACACGGCCGGGGTGCGCCTCCAGTGAGACACCGTCAAGAACCGGCGTCAGGGCCGGACAGGACCCGTCGGCTGCTCGGGCCGTGTGCGGAAAGGCGGCTGATTGCTCCTTGTGGTGAGTACTCGTCAGTCCGATGGCCTGGATCATCGCTGTCTCTCGCGGAAGGTGCGACCGCTCGGCGGCCGGGGGTCCGTCCGCCAGATCACGGATGGACGAGCCCCGCAGGTACGAATGCAAGATATCGCGATATTACTGGTTTTCTATGTAAAGACGGACATACGGGCCGTAGTCACCGTCACTCGAAGCGTGGAACGACGGCCGAACAGGCCCTCCGTCAGACCTCGGGACGCAGCATCGGCGGGTTGAGGAGAGTGGCACCGCCCGCACGGAAGAGCTGCGCGGGCCGACCGCCCTGTCGAGTGGTGGTCCCGCCCGTCGGAACGAGGAACCCCGGCGTGCCGGTCACCTTGCGGTGGAAGTTCCGCGGGTCCAGCGCAACGCCCCAGACCGCCTCGTAGACACGGCGCAGCTCCCCCACGGTGAACTCCGGCGGGCAGAACGCGGTGGCCAGCGAGGAGTACTCGATCTTCGAACGGGCCCGTTCCACACCGTCCGCGAGGATCTGCGCATGGTCGAAGGCGAGCGGAGCGGCCTGCTCGTCCTCGCGGCCACCGGCCCCAGCGGCCAGCAGCGTCTCCACCGGTGCCCAGCGGGCACTGCGCGCGTCGCCACCCGCCCGGGGCGCCGGCAGGTCAGGTGCCAGAGCGAGGTGGGCGACGCTGACGACCCGCATACGGGGGTCCCGTTCGGGATCGCCGTAGGTGGCGAGCTGCTCCAGATGGGCACCGTTGTCCTGCGCCGGGGCTTCGGGGCCGTGCACGCACAGACCGGTCTCCTCGCCGAGCTCGCGCGCCGCAGCGGAGGTCAGGTCCTCGTCCGCCCGCACAAAGCCTCCCGGGAGTGCCCAGCGTCCCTGGAACGGCTGCTCACCCCGGCGCACCGCAAGCGCGCAGAGCGCATGATGCCGCACGGTCAGCACGACCAGGTCCACGGTGACAGCAAAGGGCGGGAAAGCCGACGGGTCGTAGGGCGACATGCCGCGATCATAGTCGTCTGGGTGACGATAAACACGCGCTTCACGACTGGTTCCGCATCTGCGCCGACTAGTCCCAGCCATGTGTTGCGCCCATGTTCCGGCAGCCCGGGATGGGCCGGTCAGAGCAGTGGCAGAGGGCCCGCGGACGGTTCGTCAGCGGTGGTGGGTGATGGTGGGCGTGGTTCCGGTTCTGCGGAAGTGGGGTCCTTGGCCGAGGGTGGTCGGAAGGACCTCGGCACGATGGGTCCTTGGGTGCACGAAGGTGGCCGTGCGCGATCGGCGTGGGTGGCCGTGCGGGTCCGGCGAGGCTGGTCATGGGACGGACCACAGCACTCGTCCGGCCTGATGTGTGGTCCGGTCGCCGCGGCCACACCGACGCGCGCCTGGGGACGTCGTCTTGTGCGGTCACCGCTGAAGGCGGGCGAGTCGACCGGCGAATCGGGTGCTTGAAGGGTTCGGGTACCTCCTCCGCCCGGATACGGGCCGAGCGGGCTTCGCCCGGCCTGTACCGAGTCCGGGGGCAGACCGGGGGCGCGCGACCGCTCACCGGACGCGTAGACCCGGGCGCGGAGCGCGGGACAGGGAGGCTGGGCCCGGGGCGCGGGAAGCAATGCGAGGGAGGCTGGGCCCCGGGGCACGGGACGCAATGCCAGGGGCGCCTGCCGTGGCGGTGCCGGCTTCTCGACAGGACGCCCCGGCTCATGTCCCCTCGTGACGAGTCGCCCCGTCCTGTCCCGCGCCGTGACGGCCGACTGCCCTTCCCCGGCACTCGCTCCTCACGGCCGGTTCCTCGGTGCGTTCTTCGGTGCACGGGCGCGGCGCGGAAGGGGCCTGCCCGCTGTGGTCGCGGCCGGACGCGACCCTGCGGGCCGGGGCGGCTGAGGCCCTTGCCTGGCGGGTCCCCTGGTATCCGCCCGGCGGGGCAGCCGACGCGAGGGGCGGCCGGGGGACGAGCCGATGTCGTCGTTGCCGTGGTGCTGCCCCGCCGCGGACGCAGGCGCGGATCCGGGACGCCCTGTGTCGCCATCGGGCGAGCGTTCGGCATGCCTCGGGATGCCTGTCGACGCCGCGGTGGGTGCCGCACCAGCGGAGACGGGGCGGGGGGCCGACGCCCGCTCCGTGCGCTCCTTGCGCAGGCACCGCCGGATGGCCTCGGGGTCGAGACCTTCGTTGCACGCCTGGTGGAGGAGCTGGGCGAAGGTGTACTCGGGGTCAAGGCCGAGTGCCATGGCCAATCCTTCGCGAGCCTCCAGCTCGTCGCCGGTCGACCAGGCGACCCAGCCGACAAGGGTGAGGGGGGCCGCGGCGTGCTCTGCGTAGGGGCCCACGCAGCGGCGGGCCAGTGCGCGCCAGAGCCTGAGCGCCAAGGCCGCCTCTTCGCCCTCCATCCACTCCGCGGCACGGTCGCGTGTGGTCCTGTCCTGCAGGCCGAGGATCAGGGCCGCGGCTTCGTCGTGCGCAATGAGCTCGTCGTCCCGCAGATCGGCTTCCAGCCGTTTCTGAGCAGGTCGGGCGGTGGCAAGGCGCCCCATGACCGTGTGTGCCAGGTCCAGGGTGTCGGCGATGACCTCAGCACGCTGGGTTTCGTCCAGCATCCTGGGCACGAGCGCGGCGCCGGCGGCATCGAGTGCCGCTTCCTGATCCAGGGCGGCGGCGGTCTCCCAGGGCAGCAGCCTGGCACGGAAATCCTTGAGCGTGCCACGCACCTGGAGCCCCGCGTAGGTCATGGCCGCGGAGAGGACGGATGCACCCGGCATGCCCATGGCCTTGCCTTCCTCGGGGCAGCACTGGGAGCTGGGGCAGCAGTACGACCAGAAGCGGTTGCCCGAGATGCACAGCGCTTCGAGAACGGGGATGTCCAGGCTGCCGCACTCGGTGCGCAGCAGTTGCGCCAGAGGTCGGAGGGCTTCCATCACCTGCCGGCCGGTCCGATCACGCCCCGGCTCCCGGCAGACGAAGGCGACCATGCCGTCGGGCCGTGCGCCCCGCCTCTCACTCGCGGCCACCAGACATCGGGCCATCTGCCGGGTGGCCTCCAGCCAGTCCTCGGGGCGGTCGGGAATGCCGAGCCTGGCACGAGCGCCGAAGCTGCCGTAGCCGCTACGGTCATGCAGGCCGACGAGCACGATGCTGTCCTCGGGGCGGTAACCGAGGAGGTAGGGGAGCGCGTCGGCCAGTTCGGCGGGCGAGCGGAGCGTGACCTGATTCAGCGGTGCCCGTGCCGGGAGTTCGGCATGACTCATTGTCGTCGGGGCCACACTCGCCGTACCGGCCGGCCACGGGCTCTCCGCGCCGGGACCGGCTGCCCGGACGGCCCGTGCCAAAGGCATCTCGGAGGGATGGGGAGCGCCCGGCCCCGCGTGCTCGGGAAACACGGTCCGCCTCTGCGGAAACCCGCTCCGCTTCACCGGCTCGACCGACATCACCGGCTCTACCGGCTCCGCCGACTCCACCGGCTCGGTCGGTGCCACTGTCTCGGTCCCTGCCACCGGCTCGGTCGGTGCCACTGTCTCGGTCCCTGCCACCGGCTCAGTCCGTGCCACTGTCTCGGTCCCTGCCACCGGATCGATCGGCTTCGGGGTTACCCCGGACCCCGAGCCTGCGTCGGGTGCGGTGGATGCCTTGGGGCGGGTGCGGCGCGCATCTTCGCAGGTACCGGAGCCTGCCTGTCGGCCCCGACCGGCAGGCTCCACGGAACCGATGGACCGGCCCTGGCCGGCGGGCCGATCAACGCGTACGGGCTCAAGGGGTTCGCCGGGTTCGATTGCCTCGCTGTGGTTCGTCATGCCAGCGACCTTGCACCGAAATGCAAGATTCCGGTTCCTCCTGTGGATAAGTCGAGTCAGGGACACGACAAGAGTTATCCACAGACTTACGGGCCGTTCGCACGATGTCGGCTCCATCGGGTTGCATGGGGGCATGAGCAACGAAGACCTGCGTACGGCGGCGGATACCGTGCTGTCCCGTCTCGTCGGCGATCCGACGGGGCGGACCCGGCTGCGCGAGGACCAGTGGCATGCCATCGAAGCGCTCGTGGCACACCGGCGTCGCGCCCTCGTCGTGCAGCGCACGGGCTGGGGCAAGTCCGCGGTGTACTTCGTCGCCACCGCCCTGCTGCGCGAGCGCGGCAGCGGCCCGACCGTGATCGTCTCTCCTCTTCTCGCGCTGATGCGCAACCAGGTGGAGGCGGCGAGCCGGGCCGGCATCCATGCCCGCACCATCAACTCCTCCAACACGGAGGAGTGGGACACCGTCCGGGCCGAAGTGGCCTCCGGCACCGTCGATGTCCTGCTGGTGAGCCCCGAGCGGCTCAACAACCCAGACTTCCGCGACCAGGTACTCCCCGAGCTGTCCGCAACCACGGGTCTGCTGGTCGTCGACGAGGCCCACTGCATCTCCGACTGGGGCCACGACTTCCGGCCCGACTACCGCAGGCTCCGCACCATGCTCGCCGACCTGCGCCCCGGGGTCCCCGTACTGGCCACAACGGCTACCGCCAACGCGCGAGTGACAGCAGATGTCGCCGAGCAACTGGGCACCGGCGGCAACTCGGACGCGCTGGTGCTGCGAGGACCGCTCGACCGGGAGAGCCTCAGCCTGGGCGTCCTCCGGCTCCCCGACGCGGCGCACCGTCTCGCATGGCTCGCCGAGCACCTGCGCGAGCTGCCGGGGTCGGGCATCATCTACACGCTCACCGTCGCCGCGGCCGAGGAGGTCACCGCCTTCCTGCGGCAGTGCGGGCACACCGTCGCCTCCTACACGGGCAAGACGGAGAACGCGGACCGCCAGCAGGCCGAGGACGATCTCCTCGCCAACCGCGTCAAGGCCCTCGTCGCCACCTCCGCCCTGGGCATGGGGTTCGACAAGCCCGACCTGGGTTTCGTCGTTCACTTCGGCTCCCCCTCCTCCCCCATCGCGTACTACCAGCAGGTGGGACGCGCCGGGCGAGGGGTGGATCATGCGGAGGTCCTGCTGCTGCCCGGCCCGGAGGACGAGGCGATCTGGAAGTACTTCGCCTCGGTCGCCTTCCCGCCCGAGGAACAGGTGCGCCGCACCCTGGACGCGCTGGCGCGGGCCGACAGGCCGCTCTCGCTGCCCGCCCTCGAACCCCTCGTGGAACTGCGCCGCTCCCGTCTGGAGACCATGCTCAAGGTCCTCGACGTGGACGGTGCCGTCCACCGGGTCAAGGGCGGCTGGGTCACCACCGGCGAGCCGTGGACCTACGACGCGGAGCGCTATGACTGGGTCACCAGGCAGCGCGAGGCCGAGCAGCGGGCGATGCGCGCATACGCCTCGACGGACGAGTGCCGTATGGAGTTCCTGCGCCGGCAGTTGGACGACGAAGAGGCCGCACCCTGCGGTCGCTGCGACAACTGCACGGGCAGGGCCCGCAGCGCGGCCGTCTCGGAATCCGCCCTGGGCACGGCGCGCGGCGAGCTCGGGCGCGCCGGCGTCGACGTGGAGCCGCGGAAGATGTGGCCGACGGGTCTCCCCGCAGTCGGCATCGACCTCAAGGGTCGCATCCCCGCCCAGGAGCAGGCCGCTTCGGGCAAGGCTCTGGGGCGGCTCTCCGACATCGGCTGGGGCAACCGCCTGCGCCCCTTGCTGGCACCGCAGAGCGCGGACGGACCGGTGCCCGACGATGTCGTACGCGCGGTGGTGGGAGTGCTCGCGGACTGGGCGAAGGGACCCGGCGGCTGGGCGTCCGGCGACCCCGGCGGGCGGCCGCGACCCGTCGGCGTGGTGACCATGGCCTCGCACACCCGTCCCCGTCTGATCCAGTCCCTGGGCGCGCACATCGCCGAGGTCGGACGCCTGCCGCTGTTGGGCGGCATCCTCTACGCAGAGGACATAGCGGCCGGTGTCGAGTACACGGAGGATGCCGCGGCCGGTATCGAGTACGAGGGCGGCACCGTCGACGACACGGTGGGAACGGACCCCGGAGATGTCGGCAGCTCCGGTTGGCCGGGCCAGGCCAACGCCCCCGCACTCCGGCCCAAGGCCATGCGGATCCCTCGGAGCAACAGTGCACAGCGCCTCAAGGCCCTGGAAGGAGCCCTGGTCCTTCCTCCGTCCTTGAGCACGGCTGTCGAGCAGGCATCGGGCCCCGTCCTCCTCGTCGACGACTACACCGAGACCGGCTGGACGCTGGCGATAGCCGCACGCGTGCTGCGCCGCGCCGGTGCAGGGGAGGTGTTGCCGCTGGTCCTTGCCGTGCAGAGTTGATCAGTGCACCGTCCCTCGGACGTCCGCGCGTCCTGGCGACCGTACATGGAGACCGTTGAGGAGGCGGTCATGGCCGGGCACGTCAGAGGCGCCGGGCCTGCGGACTCCAACACGGGAGCGTCCGCGACACCGCCAAGCCCCTCGTAGGTGAGGGCTCGCGCACCCGCGCCCCTCCGCCCAGGACGCCGGGATCGTGGCGTGGTGCCCGACGCGGGCCCGAGCACCGCAGCCCACCGCCTGGGCACGCGCCGCATCCGCCCCGAGCACCGCAGCCCCCATCCAACCCCGACGCGGCAGCACCGCTCCGACGCAGCCCCGGACGCCGCCATGCCCCGGCCCCACGTACCCGACCACCGCAGGTCCCGGCACCGCAGACCACACCAGAACACAGAAGACGAAGAACGCCGCACCAGTGCAGGAAGATTGGAGGCGCATCGACAGATAACGGCCACCGGTTGTGATTGCTCGTTGCCGCAAGCCAGTGCGAAGGGAAGAATTGGTAGCGCTCCCGCGTGGCTCCTCCGAGGTCGGTAGGGCTGTCCGCGGTGCGCTCCCCACGTCCGACCCCGCCCGCTCCGTGCGTGCAGCCGAAGGGAGGACCATGACCTTCGGATTTCCATCGTCCGCAGCGGCCTCGGCGTCGACCTATGCGAAGACCGTCGAGATGGCCGCCGATTCCGCCCACCAGATCTCCCGGCTGCTCGAACCGTCGGAGTGGGCAGCCGCGGGTATCCCGCTGCTGCGCAACCCACGCGAAATCGTGGTCGGCCTGCACTCACGGCACCGGCCGACACCGGCCATGGCCGTGGTGGCCGTCCTCGATCCGGAGGAACGCCTCAACGCGAGCGCATCGTTCATGCGGCGGCCGACGCCGGCGGACGGCTGGATATTCCGCAACGCCCTGCTCTCGCATCTGCGTCGGGTGATCCCGCACGACCTGCGGCGCCGCGCTCCGGTGCGTACGGCGGTGCTGATGTACTGCCGTGAAGGGGAAGCCCGGTGGACGGAGGAGGACGGCGCGTGGATGTGGGGGCTGCGGGATGCCTGCACGTTGCACGGGCTGCGGTGCGGGGCCTACATCACGCTGACGCAGGACGGCTGGCAGGTGTTGGGCGAGGGACGCACCGGGCGACGGCCGAACGCCGTGTCGCCGCCCGAGCCCCTGGGACATCCGGAGGACTCCCTGCCACGCACGGGTGGTGCGGCTTCGGAGGTCATGCGCCGCGCGACGGCCCGCTGAAGCGCCACACTGGCAGCCGGCGAAGGCGGCCCGTTCGGTCCGGCAGGAGCGCTGGGTGAGCGGCCGGGCCGAAGCCAGGGGCGGCCGTCAAGGGACGGCAGCCAACGGACGAAGCCGACGAGGGCGGCGGCCTGTTGCTGGGGCGGAAGTCCGCCGAGCGTTCGGCTCAGGCCGAGTCGGAGCGGTCAATGCGATGCGGGTACGCAAATGGTTCGGCACCGCGAACCGTGTCGCCACGGCTGCCGCCGGTCGAGTCCCGGCCGAACCGCGGTACCCAGGTACCGCGGCTGCCGAGCAGCGGCCTCCGCCGCCGCCCTGCAACACTGTGGTCCCCCGGCCACGGCCGCGTCTCGCCCGAGCACAGAGCGAACTCTGCTCCGAGCAACAGCACGCGGCCAAGCCGCAACCGCGCGCCGAGAACCCAGCACCCGAACCCGGCCTGCACGCCGGCTCGTCGAGGGGCCACCCCCGTGATGGCCCGCGTCGCCGAGGTTCAGACCGCCGCGCCCAGCAGGGAGTTGATCTCCTGCGGGTCACCGCAGCAGATCAACAGGGCGTTCGCCCGGCCGAGGGCGAGGGGCAGAGCGGTGGCGGCTGCCCCGTCAGGGCCGCCGTTGACGGCGACGACCACGACAGGGCGGGCCTTGGCACGGTCGACGACCGCGGCGTCGGCGTAGAACACGTCGTCGCCGGCGTCGTGTTGGGCCCAGTAGGAGGCCTCTCCGAAGGAGAGCTCGTGAGTGGCCCACGGGTGGGGCTCGCCGGTGGTGATGACGAGGATCTCGCCGGGTGCACGACCCGACTCCATCAGGAGGTCGACGGCTTCCTCGGCCGCGTCCAGCGCTCCGCCGGGCGGAGCCGGGATCAGCTGGACCTGCGGCGTGGCCCCGGGCGCCGCCGCGCGGGCGGCAGGGGCGGGCTTGGCCGAGGGGGTGGGCGACGGGACCGGGGCGGAGGGCCCTGGTTTGGCGGCCGGAGCCTCGCGCGGCGTGCGCTGCGCGGGGGGCGTCGGCCGGACAGAGCCCGGGCGGCCGGGACGGGACGGGGCCCCGGGGCGCGGACCGGGTACGGGACGAGGGGTCGGGACGCTGCGGCCGCTGGCCGAAGGGGCGCCTTGACCCTGGGCACTCTCGTGAATCTGAGGCTCCTCGGGAATGAGAGGCATGGGTTGATATTAATCAAACACCGGTGCGGATCGCCCCGGCGGGTGGCACATACGTGCGACCGGGAAGTCAGAGATCGAAGTCGAGCTGCCCCTCGATCTCGGGGATGCCTCCGGTCGCCCAGGTGCGGGCCTTCTTGAGGTGCCGCCACCGGGGCAGCGCATCAAGATACGCCCACGTGAGGCGGTGGTAGGGGGTGGGGCCCCATTCCTTCAGCGCGGCCTGGTGCACCGGGGAGGGATACCCCGCGTTGGCCGCGAACGCGAAGTGTGCGTGGTCAGCGCCCAGTTCGGCCATCATCCTGTCACGCCGCACCTTGGCGATCACCGAGGCCGCGGCGACGGCGACGCAGGAGCGGTCACCCTGGATCACCGTGCGGACCTGCCACGGGTTTCCGAGGTAGTCGTGCTTGCCGTCGAGGATCACGGCATCGGGACGCACCGGCAGTTGCTCCAGGGCTCGCGAGGCCGCGAGCCGGAGAGCCGATGTCATCCCCATGTCGTCGATCTCCTCCGGAGAGGCGTGTCCGAGGGCGTGCGCCGTGACCCAGCCCTCCAGCACCTTGGCGAGCGCGGTACGCCGCTTCGGTGTCAGGAGCTTGGAATCGGTGAGCCCGTCGGGCGGCCTGCGCAGGCCGGTGATCGCGGCGCACACCGTGACCGGTCCCGCCCATGCACCGCGTCCCACTTCGTCGATACCTGCGACGATCTTCGCTCCCGTGGTGGCGCGGATGGAGCGCTCGACGGTGTGAGTAGGTGCTTCGTAGGGCATGGCGCAACTAGCGTACGCCGCCCGGGACCCGCAGCGACACCCCCGTCTTCCAGCCACGGGCCTGCGACTCCACCGCACAGGCAGCCCTCGACGGCCCATCCGCGCCACCGCCCCCGCCCCGCACGGCGGACCAAGTGCACACATATCCCTCACCGCAGGGCCACACGGCGAACCCAGGACACACACGCTCGCCCCGCAAACATGCGGGCCGAGCCCGCGTCGCGGCCGGCGAACCGAGCACACCCGCCGACCCACCGCGGCCGAGCCGCACCACCCCTGCGGGGGCGGGCACCCGCCCGCCGGCACCCAACCCCGCCGGGCTCCGTCCGGTCCTGCACCCAACCCCTCAGCCCCGCACGCCCGCCGGCCGGATTCCGTTCCGCCCGGCGGACACTCGCTCAGTCCCGCCGCGGAAGCAGCAGTGGAATCATCAACCGGTCAACCATCTCTTCCAGATCCTTCGCCTCCCATTCGCACGCGCACACCTTCGAGCGATACATCATCATCGCCGGGATGGTGTCGTAGACGAAGGAGTGCGCGGCCTCGGGCCGGACCTCACCGCGTTCGATGCCACGGCCCACGACCTCTTCGATCAGCGCGACGGTGGGCTGGATGACACCGTTCATGATCACGCCATGGAAGCGCTCCGCCACACCGGTGTCGCATTCGTGAAGGACGGAACGGAGGGCGAAGCCGGGTCGCGAGTACATCGCGTCGCGAACAAGCTGACAGAGTGCGAGCAGGTCCTCGCGGACACCGCCCAGGTCCGGGGCGCTGTCGAGGCGCGGCAGGCCGGATCGCAGCGCATCCGCGACGAGATCCTCCTTGGACGGCCAGCGCCTGTAGACGGCGGCCTTGCCCGTCTGCGCCCCAGCGGCGACGCCCTCCATCGTGAGGCCGTTCCAGCCGACGGTACTCAGTTGCTCCAGGGCGGCATCGAGGATCGCGCGTTCTAGCACGGCGCCACGGCGGCGCACGGTGGACGGACGAGGGGAAGCGGCCGTCCAACGCGAAGTAACCATTGGTGACTCTCCGTTATGGAAGGTGAGCGGAAAAAACCGCGCTTCGGCAGCAACTTCAGTGAACGCTTGCGTTCACTGTTGGGGACTCACTACCTTGAGCGCGACAGTGAACGTCATCGTTCACTAAAATCATCGTGGGGGACCCAATTGTGACAACCTCTCCATTGCTTCAAGACCGGACGCCCGGGGCGGCTCGCCGGGAGGGGAGTCCCGGTATCGCCCTCGCCGTCATCGCAGCATGCCAACTCATGGTCGTACTTGACGCGACGATTGTGAATATCGCGCTGCCGCACATCCAGAAGGCACTTGCCTTCTCCACCACGGACCTCACCTGGGTGGTCAGCGCCTACACCCTCACGTTCGGCGGCCTGCTGCTGCTCGGCGGCCGAGCCGGCGACATCCTCGGGCGGCGCCGGGTCTTCATGGCCGGAATCCTGCTCTTCACTGTAGCTTCACTGCTCGGCGGGCTCGCTCAGGAACCCTGGCAGCTACTGGCGGCGCGCGCCCTACAGGGGATCGGCGGGGCGATCGCATCGCCCACCTCCCTGGCCCTCGTCACCACGACCTTTCCCGAGGGCCCGGAGCGGAACCGGGCGTTCGGCGTCTTCGCGGCGGTGTCCGCCGGCGGCGGCGCCGTCGGGCTGCTGGCGGGCGGCATGCTCACCGAATGGCTCGACTGGCGCTGGGTGCTCTTCGTCAACGTCCCCATCGGGTTGATCATCGCCTTCCTGACGCCCCGCTATATCGCGGAGTCCGAGCGCCACCCCGGACGTTTCGACGTGGCGGGTGCCCTGACGTCCACGCTGGGCATGGCCTCGCTGGTCTACGGCTTCATCCGCGCCTCCGAGCAGGGCTGGCGGGACGGGCTCACCATCGGCTCGTTCGTCGCCGCGGTCGCCCTGCTGGTCGCCTTCGCGCAGATCGAGAGGCACGCCAAGGAGCCGATCACCCCGCTGAGGATGTTCGCCGACCGCAACCGCTCCGGGACGTACGTGCTCATGCTCAGCCTGGCCGCGGCGATGTTCGGGATGTTCTTCTTCATCGTGATTTTTGTGCAGGACGTCCTGAACTACTCGCCGATCAAGGCCGGTCTGGCCTTCCTGCCGGTGACCGTCGCCATCGCGGTGGGAGCGGCCCTCTCGCAGCGGCTGCTGCCCGTGCTCGGTCCGAAGCCGTTCATGGCCGCCGGCTCGGCCATCGCCGTGGTGGGGCTCGGCTGGCAGACGCTCCTCAGTCCGGACAGCTCGTACGTCGGCGGCGTCCTCGGCCCCATGATGGTGTTCGGCTTCGGGATGGGACTGAACTTCGTGACGGTCACCCTGACCGCCGTCTCCGGCGTGGCCCCGCACGAGGCGGGCGCCGCATCCGGTCTGCTCAACGCCACCCAGCAGGTGGGCGGCTCGCTCGGCCTGTCCATCCTCACCACCGTGTTCGGTACGGCCAGCCGTGACGCGGCGACCGAGAAGCTGCCCGACTTCATGGCACACGCCACGCCCGAGCAGCAGGCTGTGTTCGCCAGGACGCACCAGTTGCCCGCCCCCTGGAGCCACGAGGTACTGGCGCACGGCATCTCCACCGCCTTCCTCCCTGCCGTTGCCATGGCGGTCCTGGCCCTCCTCACCGCCCTGCTGGTCATCCGGGTCCGCAAGAGCGATCTGGAGGCACTGTCGGGCACCGCGGCAGCGGCGGGCCCGGTCGGAGGCTGAAAAGAGTCCCCCACCGGGACGGCGTCGGCCGGGACGGGGGCCGCGCCCCGCACAGGGGTCATGGAGGCCGGGCGGCGGCGGGCGCGGCCCGGCTCCGGCGAGGGCGACGGCGGGTGCGGGTGCGGGTGCGGGTGCGCGCCATGGGAGTACGTGCCTGCGGGTCGTACGGCCGACCGCAGGACCGTACGCGGCAGATGCACGAACCGCTGCTCTGCCCGCACCCGGCAGGAGGTCGCTACGCGCGCGGGAGGGCCGGCCCGGGCGGGGGGCCCATCCGGTGGCAGAGGCCGGCGGAACCGGCCCTCAGGAGCCTGCGGGCACCCAGTCGGGCAGTGCCTCCGTCCGCTCCAGCCAGCGCCCCGGAGGAGCGCCCGCACCGCTCGCCGCCACGATGCCGCCGACGATGGCGCAGGTGGTGTCCACGTCGCCGCCCACCTGGGCCGTGGTCCAGAAGGCGCCTTCGAAGTCGCCGAGTCCGCGGGCCGCCGACCAGAGCGCGAAGGGAACGGTGTCCTGGGCCGAGGTGCGGCGACCGCATCCCAGGACGGCGGCGACGGTTGCGGCGTCGTCGTAGTCCAGCATGTCCCGGGCCCGGACGAGGCCCGCCGCGACCGCACTGTGCGGCAGGAGGGAGAGGACACCGTCGAGCAGCGCGAGGGGCGTCGGCGGGCCGTCCGGGGACGCCGAGAAGGCCGCTGCCGCGGCCACCGCCATGGCGCCGGCGACCGCCTCGGGGTGCTGGTGCGTGACGTACGCGGAGATCTCCGCCTGGTGGGCCGCCTGCTCGGGGTCGTGCGCGTACCAGGCCCCCAGCGGCGCGATCCGCATGGCGGCGCCGTTGCCCCAGGAGCCATGTCCTTTGAAGAGCGCACCGGCCAGTTCACGCCAGTCACCGCCCTCCCTGACCTGCCGCAGCAACCTGTTCACCGCGGGGCCGTAGCCGCGGTCGAAGTCATGGCGCAGGGCGAAGGAGGCCACGAGGGCGTCCTGGTCGACGCGGTGGTGGGCGGCGAGCACGGTCAGCACGGAGCACGCCATCTGCGTGTCGTCGGTCCACTGCCAGCGACCGGCGGGCACCTCGCGGCGCGCCAGCAGTGCGAGGTTCGCCGGCACGAAGAACTGCGATCCCAGCGCGTCGCCCACGGAGAGTCCCCGCAGGCTCGCCAGCCCGCGCTCCACGCACAGGGCCGACCCCGGCGGATTTCCGGAATCGGACGGGGAACGCGCCCCGGAACCCGCAGGTGATCCGGATTGCGCCACGTCCGCCGCGGAGGGCGGGGGTGCGGGGGAAGGGGGGCCCGGAGTCGAGGAGGAATCGGAGGTCATCGCCGCTCACTCCAACCGGTGGTGACGCCATAGGGCTCCGGCTTGCGCCAGTACTCGAACGGACGGTCGAGTGTGTACCTGCCGTCCTCACCGAGCTGCAGAATGCGCTTCTCGCCGTTCCCGGGATTCGCCAGGGCCTCGAATTCGGCCACCGTCCAGTGGAACCACCTCATACAGAACAGCCTCATGGTGAGGCCGTGGGTGACGAGCAGCACATTAGGAGGATGGTCCGGATCCTCGAAGCTGCGGTGCAGGCTCTCCAGAAAGGCGCCGACGCGGTCGTAGACATCCGCTCCGGACTCGCCCTGGGCGAAGCGGTAGAAGAAGTGCCCATAGGCGTCGCGGTACTCCTTCTGCAGTCGTACGTCATCGCGGTCCTGCCAGTTCCCCCAGTCCTGCTCGCGCAACCGCGGCTCCTCACGGATCCGCACCCGCTCCGGGTCGAGATCGATGATCCGCAGGGTCTCGTGGGTGCGGCGGTAGGGCGACACGTAGACACTGACCCGTTCCCTGCCGAACAGGTCGTGCAGTTCCCTGCCCAGCGCCCCGGCCTGGCCGCGCCCCTTCTCGGTGAGGGCGAGGGCGTGGTCGGGCTTGCGTTCGTAAACGGAGTCGTCGGCGTTGCCCTGTGACTCTCCGTGCCGGACGAGGACGATGCGGTGTGGTCGTGCCATGAGAAAACTCTAGTTCGGACGGCGTGGCCGATTCATACCGTCCAGGAGGCTTCGAGCTCGACGACGTCCCCGGTCAGGGCCGCCACATCCGCCTCCGTCTGGGCCCGCAGGGACAGGCGCTCCACCCGCTCGGCGCGGTACTTCCCGTGCTCCGCGGCCGACTGCCACATGGACAGCACCAGGAACTCGTGCCCGGGTGCCTCTCCGAACAGGCCGCGCACCATCCCGGGGGAGCCCGCCATCGCCGGGTTCCAGACCTTCTCCTGCATCAGGGCGAAGTGCTCGGCCCGATGCGGGTGCACACGGCAGTGCGCGACGCGCACCAGGTCCGTGTCGGCGAAGCGCGGCTCGAACCCCGTTTTCACGTCGAAGCGGTAGTCGAAGAGCTTGCTCTGTATGTGTCTGAACGTGCCGGACTGCGCCGCGGCGAGCCGGTCGTGGGAGCGTGCCATGAAGGAGTCGTAGAAGGCCCGGCTCTCCCAGAAGGAGAAGACGTGTGCCACGCCCGGCCTCCCCCTGCTCCATCCGCCGCCCTGTCCACGAAATCCCGGCTCCCCCAGAAGCCCCGCCCATTTCCGCTGTCCCCGCTCGAAACCCCGGCGGTCCACGACGGTGCAGCGAATCCACTTGACCAGCACCGCGCCATGGTAAGGCCCAGGAACGTGGGCTTGGTCACTCTCGGGCGGGTGCATTTCCGGTTGCCGGATCACGACGGCCCCGGCATGGCGGGCCCCGATGGGGGCATAGCCCTCAAAGGCGCGCCCGGCCGCTGTCGACCGCCCCCCGGGTTGACGTTTCCGGGGGCCGGCGGCTCCGGCTCACGTGGCACCATGGGCAACAGGGCTGTGCCGCACACCAGTTGCCACACCGAGGGTGTCAGCCGGGGCAGGCAGGGAGAGAGCAACAGAGGGGGAAGCTGGTGAGTGGTCTCAACAAGGGGCTGGCCAAGGTCGAGGTGGCAGTGAAATGGGACCCGAGTCCGCTCGGGACACCGCCCCATGACCTCGATCTGGTGGCCGCCACCTACGCCGCCGACGATCTGCACGGGGAACCCGTGTACCTGGTGTACTTCGACAGCCGTTCCCCTGACGGGACCATCACCCTGGACAGGGACAGCCGTACGGGACAGGGCTTCGGCTTCGACGAGGTCATGGTCCTGGAGCTCGAACGGCTGGCGGACTCCTACGCGCGCGTGCTGGTCGGGGTGGCGGTCCAGCAGGGCGAGCAGCGCAAGACCTTCGGTGACGTCGACGGCACGGGGCTCCGGGTCCGTGAGGGTGTGACCGAGCTGGCCGTGGACGACCTCGCCGCGGTCTCCGGTGCGACGGCCGCGATCGTGGCCGAGTTCACGAGGGACGAGTCGGGTGCCTGGCACTTCCACGAGGGAGTGCGGGGCTTCGACACCGACCCCACGTCGTTCGCCCACATGATGGGCAGTGCGGTGATCTGATCCGCGCCCGGTACGTCGTGTGGACGGCGAAGGGGGCACCGACCAGCGGTCGGTGCCCCCTTCGC
>NZ_BNCD01000032.1 GCF_014656295.1 Streptomyces sulfonofaciens | reverse complement strand
GAGGCGATGAAGATCGCCGAGCAGATGGAGAAGGACGGCATCGCCTCGGGGGAGCCCGCCGTCACCGTGAGCTGACCCCGCCAGTGGTGTGCGGGCCGCGCCGGCCCCGGGAGGCCGGCGCGGGCCGGCCGGGTCCGGATCGTCGTCTTGACATGTCCAAGTAAAGAGAGGGATCTTTTGCGGCGTTAAGAGCTGCGCCGGGTTGGGGCGATCCGTTGCGCTCACCAGCCCGAGAAGCGCTATGTGCACCGGCAGGTGCCGCGCAGGGAGCCGCCGTGACCATCGGTACGCACCGCACCACCCGTCCCAACCGGCACCGCCCGCAGCGCCTGCTGCTCAGCGGGCTGCTGCTCGCCACCGCGGCCTTCGGCTGCGGCGCGCCCGACTCGGGCACCTCGGACGACCAGGGCAGGACACAGAAGATCCCGGCCAGGCCGGCGCACCCCGTCGACCTTGAGATCCTCGACGTCGCCGGGAACCTCCAGCTCACCCAGGGCATGATCGACGACTTCCGCGAACAGCACCCGGAGATCGTCGGCAAGGTCACCTACTCCAAGGCACCCGCGCCCGACCTCGCGGGCAAGATCAAGGCACAGCAGCAGGCCGGCCGGGTCCAGATCGACCTGGTGCTCACCGGCACCGACGGACTCGCCGCGGGCCTCTCCCAGGGCCTGTGGTCCGACATGAGCGGCCACCAGAAGGCCATCGGCGACCCCGACTACCTGCCGCCCGCCGCCGAGATGGCCAAGCTCGCGCAGGGCAGGGGCACGGCCATCGTGTACTACCCCTCGGGCCCGCTCGTCGAGTACGACCCGGACGCCGTGCAGAGCCCGCCCAGGACCCCGCAGGACCTGCTGGCCTGGGCCAAGGCCCACCCCAAGCGCTTCCAGTACGCCGACCCGGCCAACTCGGGGCCGGGCCGCACCTGGCTCATGGGCCTGCCCTACCTCCTCGGCGACAAGGACCCGTCCGACCCCGAGCACGGCTGGGACAAGACCTGGGCGTACCTCAAGGAACTCGACAAGTACGCCGCGGTCTACGCCTCGGGCACGGCCGAGACCATGAAGAACCTGGCCAACGGCCAGATCGACATGACCCCGAGCACCACCGGCTGGTACATCAACCCGCGCGCGCTCGGCACCGTCCCCAAGAAGATCAGGGCCGCCCACTTCGACCACATGACCTGGGTCACGGACGCCCAGTACGCGGTGATCCCCAAGGGCGTCGACGCCGACACCATGTCCGCGGACCTCAACCTGATCAAGTGGATCCTCACGCCGAAGCAGCAGGCCAAGGCCTACGACGACGGCTACTTCTACCCGGGCCCCGCCATCAGGGACGTACCGCTGTCCATGGCGCCCGCGAAGTCGCGGCAGGTCGTCGAGGAGTACGGCGTACCCCGGTTCGACCAGTGGATCGAGCAGTTCCCCAAGAAGCCGTCGCTGCCCGCGCAGGCACAGGTCGAAGCCTTCGACCTGTGGAACCGTCAGGTGGCGGGCAAGTGAGGGGCCACCCGTACGGGCAGCCGTCGTGCCACGGACAGCCGTCGGGCCCCCACCACGGCAGGCGGCGATGAGCCACTTCAGCACACTCAGGCTGGAGGGCGTCGCGCGCAGCTTCGGCGCCCACCGGGCCCTCGCGGGACTGGACCTGGAGATCTCGGGCGGCGAGTTCATCGCGCTGCTCGGGCCCTCGGGGTGCGGCAAGTCGACCGCGCTCAACTGCCTCGCGGGCCTGCTGCCGCTCACCGGCGGCGCGATCCTGCTGGACGGCCGCCGCATCGACCGGCTGGCGCCCGAACGGCGCGGTTTCGGCATGGTCTTCCAGAACTACGCGCTCTTCCCGCACATGACCGTGCGGGGCAACGTCGGCTTCGGACTGAAGATGGCCAGGGTGCCGAAGGCCGAGGCGGCCCGCCGGGTGGCCGAGGCCCTGGAACTCGTGCACCTCGCCGACCAGGCCCACAAGCGGCCCGGACAGCTCTCAGGCGGCCAGCAGCAGCGCGTCGCCATCGCCCGCGCCATCGTCCTGGAGCCCCGCCTCGTCCTGATGGACGAACCGCTGTCCAACCTGGACGCGGCGCTGCGCCTGGAGATGCGGGCCGAGATCCGCCGTCTGCACCAGCGGCTCGGTCTGACCACCGTCTACGTCACCCACGACCAGGAGGAGGCCCTGTCGCTCGCCGACCGGCTCGTCGTCCTGCGTGACGGCCGCACCCAGCAGATCGGCACCCCGGAAGAGGTCTATGCCACGCCCGCCAACCGCTACGTCGCGTCCTTCATGGGCTACCGCACCATGCTCGACGCCACCGTGGTGACCGGCGGTGAGCGCCCCCTCATCGAGGTGGCGGGCACCCGGCTGACCGGGCAGGACAGGGACGGGCTGCCGGCCGGCGCACGGGCGGCCGTCGCCGTCCGGCCGGAGGACCTGGACGTCACCGAGGACGCCGCCGGGGGCGGGCTGCCGGCGACCGTGGAGGTCGTCGAGTACCACGGCAGGGAGCTTGCCGTGCAGGCCCGCCTCGCGGACGGCCAGTCCGTGCACTTCCGCACCGGCAGCAGGCTCGCCCCCGACGACGGGGTACGGCTCGCCGCGCCGCCCGAGCGGGTCCTCGTCTTCGCACCCGACGACACCCCGGTGCCCGCGTCCGCCGCCGCACGCCCGGCGGCCCGGACATGAGTGCCGCGGACGCGGGCGGGGCCCCGCCGGGGCACGCCGGGTCAGGACCCGGGGCCGCCGGAGGACCACCGCCGCCGGCTCCGGCGCACACCGGTGGCAGGCCGGCGCTGCGGCACCGGCTCGCCGAGCGCGGCGTCGACCGCACCCTGCTGCTGGCCGCCCCCGGAGTGCTGTTCCTCGTCGTGCTGTTCTGCTACCCGCTCCTCTACGGCGTCGGCCTCTCCTTCCAGCCGCAGAAGGGCGGCGGCGCCCTCGCCAACTACCGGCGCTTCTTCGGCGACCCGTACCTGCGCGGCACCATCTGGACCACGCTGCGGCTCGCCGTGCCCGCGGCGCTGGTCAACTGCCTGGCGGCCGTGCCGGTCGCCTTCCGCACCCGGGCGCCGTTCCGCGGCCGGCGGCTGGTCACCACGCTGCTGGTGATGCCGATCACGCTCGGCACCGTGCTCACCGCGGAGGGACTGCTCGGCTACCTCGGGCCCAACGGCTGGTTCAACAAGGCGCTGCTGGGCATCGGCCTCGTCGACCACCCGCTGGACCTGGTGCACAACTACTGGGGTGTGCTGGCCTCGCTCGTGATCACCGGTTTCCCCTTCTCGTACCTGCTCACGCTCTCCTACCTCACCGGCATCGACCCCAGCCTGGAACAGGCCGCCGCGACCCTCGGCGCCGCCCGCAGGCACCGCTTCCGCTACATCCTGCTGCCGCTGCTGGCACCCGGCCTCGCGATCACGTTCTGCCTCTCCTTCGTGCTGGCCTTCGCCGTCTTCCCGTCCGCACAGTTGGTCGGCGACCCGCGCGGGAGCACCCACGTCATCTCCATCGAGGCGTACCAGGCCGCCTTCCAGAGCTTCGACTACTCGATGGGCTCCGCCATCGCCATGATCATGGCGGCCGTGATGCTCGCCGTCGTCGCCATCGTGCTCGCCTGGCGCTCGCTGCTGTACCGGGGCGCGACAGGAGGCAAGGGCTGATGGCGGACGTCGTGCGCAGACCGGGCGGTGCCCGGGACACGGGGGAGCCGGGGGAGCCGGCCAGGCGGTGGTACCGGCGCCCGGGCAACTGGGTCGCGGTGGTGGTCTTCGGGTTCTTCTTCGTCAACCTCGCGGGGATCATCGGCGTCCCGCTCGCCGACTCGCTGGGCACCCGCTGGTTCACCAGTTGGCTGCCCGACGGCTGGACCACCAAGTGGTACGGGTCCGCGTGGCGGGAGTTCTCGCTCGGCCAGGTCTTCTGGACGACCGCACTGGTGGCCGTCCTCGTCGTCGCGGTCTCGGTGGTGATCGGGGTGACGTCCGCCTACGCGCTCGCCCGGCGCGGCTTCCCCGGCAAGAAGGCCGTCATGCTGCTGTTCCTGCTGCCGATCCTCGTGCCGCCGCTCACCTACGGCATCCCGCTGGCGACCGTCCTGTACAAGTTCCACCTGGCCGGGACGCTCACCGGGGTGGTGCTGGCGAACCTGGTGCCGTCCGTGCCCTTCGTGGTGCTCACCATGACCCCGTTCATCGAGCAGATCGATCCGCGCATCGAGGCGGCCGCCCGGATGTGCGGGGCGCGCACCCGGTCGGTCATGCTGAGGGTGCTCGCGCCGCTCCTGGTGCCCGGCATCCTCGCGGCGTCCGTGCTGGTGCTGGTGCGCACCGTCGGCATGTTCGAGCTGACCTTCCTCACCGCGGGGCCCGAGAGCCAGACCCTGGTCGTGGCGCTGTACTACGCGGTGTTCTCCGCGGGCATCCGCACCCAGCAGTCCATCGACGCCATGGCCGTGATGTACACGGGCTCGATGCTGGTGCTCCTGGTGATCGCACTCCGCTTCGTCAACCTGACCCAGCTCGTCACCCGGGTCAGGGAGGAGACGCCGCGGCAGCCGGGGGACGGCTGAGGCAGCCGGGGGACGGCCGGGCACCGGCGGGCGGGGCCCGGAGCCGGACGGCCGGCCCCGGGGACGGCACGGGCCCGGGCGGGGCCCCGTGCGGGGCCGCGAGGACGGCATGCGGCACCGGGCGCCCGCCGCGGCCTCTCGTGCGGTCCCCACGCCCCACCGGGGCACGGGGGACCGCACGCGCCACGCCCCCGCACGGGGCCGGCGGAGGCGTCCCGCCCGCGACCGGTGGACGAACGGGGCCGGGCGCCGGGGACGCCCGGCCCGCGCCGATGGCCGGGATCCGCCCACCGGACGCCGGACCCCTCCGGCGGGGCAGCGCCGCACAACCCCGCCGGGTACAGTGCCAGGACCAACAGCCCGTCCGGTGAGGCCCCGCATCCGTGTTGACGCAGACCACCACCCGGGTCCTCGAACCGAGTGACCTGGACGCCGCGCTGGCGGTACTCGGCCGCGAGCCGGTCGCCAACGCCTTCGTGACCGCCCGTGTCCAGATCGCCGGGCTCGATCCCTGGCGGCTCGGCGGCGAGATGTGGGGCTGGTACGCCGACGGCGTGCTGCAGTCGCTCTGCTACGCCGGCGCCAACCTGGTCCCCGTCTGCGCCACGCCCGCCGCCGTGCGCGGCTTCGCCGAGCGGGCCCGCAGGACGGGCCGGCGCTGTTCGTCCATCGTGGGACCCGCGGGACCCACCGCCCAGTTGTGGCGCCTGCTGGAACCAAGCTGGGGACCGGCCCGCGAGGTCCGCGCGCACCAGCCCCTGATGGCCACCGACCGGATGCCCGCCGCCGTCCCCCCGGACCCGTACGTGCGCCGGATCCGCAAGGACGAGCTGGACACGATCATGCCGGCCTGCGTGGCGATGTTCACCGAGGAGGTCGGCGTCTCGCCGCTCTCGGGCGACGGCGGCCTGCTCTACCAGGCCCGGGTCGCCGAACTCGTCGGCGCAGGGCGCTCCTTCGCCCGGCTCGACCAGGACGGCAAGGTCGTCTTCAAGGCGGAGATCGGCGCCGCCACACCGCAGGCCTGCCAGATCCAGGGCGTCTGGGTCGCACCCGAGTACCGCGGCCGCGGGCTCGCCGCGCCCGGCATGGCGGCCGTGCTCAGGCACGCCTTCGCGGACATAGCCCCGGTCGCCAGCCTCTACGTCAACGACTTCAACCACGCGGCGCGCGCCGCGTATCGGCGCGTCGGGTTCCAGGAGGTCGGCGCGTTCATGAGCGTGCTGTTCTGACCGGCCGCCGCGGCAGGACCGGCCCGGCACACTCGCACCCGTCCGCACGTCCTCGCACGGCGTCCGCACGTCCCCGCGCCGCGCCCTCGCACCGCGCCGCGCCGCCGCACCGAGCCCCTGCGCCCCGCCCCGCCCCGCCCCGCACCGCCCCGCACCGGGCCGCGCCACCACCCCGCCACCCCTCGGCCACCGCTGCGGCACCGCCCCGCACCGGCCCCGCACCGCGTCCACACCCGTTCGTACGGAGTGCCGCCCGCGCCCCGCCGGGCGGGGGGTAGTCTCCCCGGCATGCTGCGCATCCCCGGTCGCTCCCCCCACACCTCCGACGACGACGTGGTGATCGCACCGCTGGACCTGGCCGTGCGCGTGGACGACGCGCTCGCGGTCCAGGCCCACGCCTTCGGGCTCAGCGACGACGAGATCAGCGTCCGCAGGCAGATCGTGCTGCGGCACATCGCCCACCCCGGCGCCCGCGCCCTCGGCGCCACCCGCGCCGACGGCCGCCTGGTCGGCTTCGTCTACGGCATGCCCAACGACCGCGCCCACTGGTGGTCCACCGTCGTCGCCCCGTATCTGCGCAGCCAGGGCCAGGACGGCTGGCTGGACGACTCCTTCGTGATCACCGAGCTGCACGTGCTGCCCGCCTACCAGAACCGAGGCATCGGCCGCGCCCTGATCACCACCCTCACGGACGGCGCGGACCAGCCGCGCTCCATCCTCTCCGCCATCGACACCGACAGCCCGGCCCGCGCCCTGTACCACTCGCTCGGCTACGTCGACCTGGCCAGGCAGGTGCACTTCCCGAGCGCGCCCAAGCCGTACGCGGTGATGGGCGCCCCGCTGCCGCTGCGCCGATAGGGGGCAGCGGGCACCGGCGCGCAGCCGGCGGCGGGCCGCTGCCGCGGCCGGCGACGGCCGGGACCGCGGCCCGTGCGGGACCGGCGGCCTCCTTATCGATTTCCGGTGGCCCGGGCCGCCCGGCTAACCTCCTGCCCATCACCCTTTTCGTCGCAGGAGATCACCATGGCCCAGGTCCAGCGCATGTCCCGGTTGATGATCAAGACACTGCGCGACGACCCGGCGGACGCCGAGACGCTCAACCACAAGCTGCTGGTCCGCGCCGGCTACGTGCGCCGCAACGCCGCCGGAATCTGGTCCTGGCTGCCGATCGGCAAGCAGGTCCTGGAGAACGTCGCGCGGATCGTCCGCGAGGAGATGGACGCCATCGGCGCCCAGGAGGTGCTGCTGCCCGCCCTGCTCCCCAGGGAGCCCTACGAGGTCACGGGCCGCTGGGAGGAGTACGGCGACCTGCTCTTCCGGCTCAGGGACCGCAAGGGCGGCGACTACCTCCTCGGGCCCACCCACGAGGAGGTCTTCACCCAGATCGTCAAGGACCAGTGCACGTCCTACAAGGACCTGCCGGTGATGATCTACCAGGTGCAGACGAAGTACCGCGACGAGGCCCGCCCGCGCGCCGGCGTGCTGCGCGGCCGAGAGTTCCTGATGAAGGACTCGTACTCCTTCGACACCTCCGACGAGGGGCTGGCGGAGTCCTACGCCCTGCACCGCGCGGCCTACCAGCGGATCTTCGACCGGCTCGGGTTCGAGTACAGCATCGTCTCCGCGGTCTCCGGCGCGATGGGCGGCTCCCAGTCCGAGGAGTTCCTCGCCCCGGCGGCAGCCGGCGAGGACACGTTCGTGCGCTGCCCGTCCTGCGGCTACGCGGCGAACACCGAGGCCGTCACCTTCAAGGCGCCGACCGTGGCCGCCGCCGACCACCCGGCCATCGAGGAACTGGACACCCCCGACACCCCGACCATCGAGACGCTGGCCGCGCACCTCGGCGTCCCGGCGTCGGCCACGCTGAAGAACCTGCTGGTCAAGGTGGACGGCGAGATCGTCGCCGTGGGCGTGCCCGGCGATCGCGAGGTGGACCTCGGCAAGCTCGGCGAGCACCTGGCGCCCGCCGTCGTCGAACTCGTCACCGCGGAGGACTTCGAGGGCCGCCCCGACCTGGTCCGCGGCTACGTCGGCCCGCAGGGCCTGGACAAGGTCCGCTACATCGCCGACCCGCGGGTGGCACCCGGCACCGCATGGATCACCGGTGCCAACAAGCCCGGCACCCACGCCGGGAACGTCGTCTGCGGCCGTGACTTCGACGTCGACGACTACCTCGACGTGGTGGTCGTCGAGGAGGGCGACCCCTGCCCGGTCTGCGGTACGGGACTGACGCTGGCCCGCGGCATCGAGATCGGCCACTGCTTCCAGCTCGGCCGCAAGTACGCGGACGCCTTCCAGTTCGACGTACTGGGCGAGAACGGCAAGCCGGTGCGGGTCACCATGGGCTCCTACGGCCTCGGGGTCTCACGTGCGGTGGCGGCGCTCGCCGAGCAGACCGCCGACGAGCAGGGGCTGTGCTGGCCCCGCGAGGTGGCGCCGGCGGACGTGCACATCGTGGCCGCGGGCAAGTCGCTGCAGACGGAGCTCGCGCTGTCCGTCGCGGAGCGGCTGGGCGCGGCGGGCGTCCGCGTCCTGGTGGACGACCGTGCCGGGGTGTCGCCGGGAGTGAAGTTCACCGACGCGGAGCTGATCGGCGTGCCGACGATCCTCGTCGCGGGCCGGCGCGCGGGAGAGGGCGTGGTCGAGCTCAAGGACCGCAGGTCGGGGGAGCGCGAGGACGTGACGGTGGACGAGGCGGTGTCCCGTCTGACGGCCCAGCTCGGCTAGGTCCGGCTCGGACAGGTCAGGCTCGGCCAGGCCGGCGGCAGGGGCCCGGCTCGGCCGGGCCCCTGCCGCCGCCGGGGCCCGGTGCGGACCGTCGTCGACGGACCCTGTGCCGGATGCCGTGGACGGGCTCCGCGCAGGCCGTTGCCGGCCCGGCGCCGCCCGCGGGCCGTGCGCCGCGCTCGCTGCTCCGCGTCCGTACGGCGGTGAGGCGCGCCCTGCGCGCCCTGCGTGGCGCGCGGGACCTCGCGGGGCCATGCGTCGGAGCGCGCCCGCGCCACGGCCGTGGCGGGGTGCGCAGGTGCTACAGCCATGTCGCGAACTCCAGGAGGAGCTCCGCGTCCCGGGCCCGCCCCACCCGCAGCGCGCGCACCGCGGACTCGACCGTCCGGAAGAGCGTCCACCCGTTCAACCGGTCCCGATCCACGTCCAGGGACTCGGCGAGCCGCTTGACCCGCCGCCTGGCGAGGGCCGGTCCGGACGGCGCGGCGATCGCGTCCTCGACCCGGTCCCGCACCAGCCGGGCCAGGTCGAAGGCGCACTCCCCGACCACCGGATCGGGCCCCACGGCGAGCCAGGGCAGCCGCTCGCCCGCCAGTACCTTGCTCTGCCGGAACGCCCCGTGCAGCAGCCGCGCCTCCACCGGAGCGGCCAGCAACTCGGCCCGCGCGCCGAGCGCCGCCTCGACGAGCGCGGCGACATCCGCGTCCCCGGACGCCTCGGCCCCGGCCCGCATCGCCTCCGCCTGCCGCCCGGTGCGCTCGCCGACCGTCTCGAAGCAGTGTCCGCCGGGCGGCTCGACCCACAGCCGGCGCAGCGTCCCGGCGGCCTCCAGCATGGATTTCGCCTCCGGCAGCGAGCGCACCGGCACGTCCGGTTGCAGCCGCTCAAGCAGCAGTGCCCCGTCGTCCTCCACGGCACCCCCGCGCGGCGCGGCGCGTCCCCCGGCCCCGCCCGGGGCGTCCGCCCCGTCTGCGCCCGGCTCCTCGCCGGGCCCGTCGAGGAGCCGGACCGCACCGCGGCCCGCCCAGTGCCCGAGCGCCGCACGTTCGTCGGCCGGACGTGCCTGCGGCGGCGCCAGCTTGAGCACCGCGGGGCCGCCGTCCGCGCGCCGCACCAGCAGCACGAGGCTGCCGCGGCCACCGGGCACGTGCACACGCTCCACCGTCAGGCCGCGCCCGGCCACCGCCGACTCCACCAGCCGCGACAGCGCGCCCAGCCAGACGGCGCCGGCGGCTCCGGACTCCGGCCCGCTCCCGTCGCGCCGCGCCTCGTCGAGCGCACGCACCAGGCGTTGCGGCGGTTCGAAAGCCATGCGCGTGTGGTCCCTTCCGTGCCGGGCGGCAGCTTTCCGTGCCGGGCGGCAGCCTACGGGCGCCGGGGCGCGGCCCAGGGACGCCGGGTGGCCGAAGGAGCGCTCGGTGCGGCGGTTGCGCGCGCCCCACCGGCCCTTTCGGCGAGTCCGGGGAAGGCCACACCGGCGCCGCGCCAGCGGGCGGCCCGCACCGCGGCCTCCCGCAGCGCATCCGCGGCCGAGCGGCGGCGCGCGCCCGTTGTGGCCCGCACCAGGTCCGCGCAGGCTCCCGCGACCCGGTCCTCCAGCCGCGCGGCCAGCCGGGCGGCCGCCGCCGCGTCCGGCACGTCGAACGGCAGGGCGTAGCCGGCGGCCGCGGCGCGCGGCGCGGCGCCCAGGTCGCGCACCGTCCGCGCGAGGCCGTCACGGCGGGCCCGGTGCGCGTCGTACGCGGCGCGCGCGTCGCCTCCGCGGTCCGCGCCGATCCTGGCGCCCACCACCCCGTAGCCGTAGACGGCGGCGTGCTCGGCCGCCAGCGCGGCCTGCGCAGCCGCCACCTCCTGCGGCTCCGCCGGGTGCCCGGCGGAGCCGTCCGCACCGCGTGCCGCGCGGCGCCCCGTCCCGCTCATCCGGCGCCCTCCGTCAGCAGGTACGCGTGGACCGCCCCCGCCGCGGCGACGGAGGCCAGCAGCCGTGCGAACTCGCCCGGCAGCTCCGCGAGTGCGCCCAGACGCCGGTCGGCGAGGGCGCGCTCGGCGGCGGCGAGCGCGCTTAGCGCCTCCGCCTCGCCCACCGGTACGGCCGGTGCCCCGATCACCCCGGGTGCCTCCGGCGGTGCCGGCGCCACCGCGGCCCGCGGATCGCCCACCGCCTCGGACGCGGGCACCCCGGTCGCCTCCGCGCCCCCGGGCACCCCCGCGTCCCCGGTCGCCTCCGCGCCTCCGGCCGCACCGGACACGCCCGCCGAGGGTGCCTGCGCCGCGCCGCCGAACGCCGCCAGATGGCGCACGACCTCCGCGCGCAGCGGTGCCAGCCGGGGCGCGAGCGGCGGATGCGCCGTGAGTACCGCGTCGTAGTGCGCGACGAGTCCCGCGCTCTCGCGGGCGGCACCCGTACGCGCCCGAGCGGTGGCCGACCGCTCGCGGGCGGCGTCCCGCGCCGCGTCGTCACCGGTGCACCCGGCGGTGAGCACGGCGCCCGCGGCCAGGCCCGGGGCGCCGAGCAGGAGCGTTCGTCTGTGCGGCCCGCCGGGGGCCCGCGGCGGTAGGGTGAACGGCACGGCACACGTCCTGTGGGGGTCGGGTCTCGTGGGCACGACGAGGCGGGGGGCGGATCTGATCACCGTACCCGCGCTCCCGCCGCCGACCCCTGATTGCCCGGCCCGGCGCCGAGGGCCGCCACCCCGGCGGGCCACCAGAGGTCCGCCCCGCCCGAAGGCCCCGCTGGACCACGCCCCCCGTACGGCCGTCGGCCGCCCGTGCCGCACCCGGTGCGGGCACGGCCCGCACCGGTGGACGGCAACACCCCCGGGGACCCGATACGCTTTGACCCGACACCCACCCCTTCCCTTGTTCTCCCACAACAGCACACGCGGCCGAGGAGTCACCCGGATGAGCACCACCCAGAGCGAGAGGCTGCGGGAACTGCTGGAGCCGCTCGTCGGCTCCAGGGACCTGGACCTCGAAGAGATCACCGTGACCCCGGCGGGCAGGCGGCGTGTGCTCCGTGTCGTGGTGGACTCCGACTCCGGCGTGGAGCTGGACACCTGCGCCGAACTGAGCAGGGAGATCTCCGGCGAGCTGGACGCCACCGACGCGATGGGCGAGGGGGAGTACGTGCTTGAGGTGACCTCGCCGGGCACGGACCGGCCGCTCACCGAGCACCGGCACTACGTGCGCGCCCAGGATCGGCTGGTCAGGTTCCACCTGACCCCGGGCGCCGCGGCGGACACCGGCTCCCAGGAGCTGACCGCCCGGATCCTGAAGGTCGACGACGAGGGGCTCGACGTGGAGGTGCCGGGGGTGAAGGGCCGCAGGCCCACAGGCCGACGGCTCTCCTTCGGGGACATCGCCGGGGCACGTGTGGAGATCGAGTTCAACCGCAGGAGCGGCAGCTCCCCGAGCGGCGGGGAGACCGGGGGCGACGCGGACGCCGACGAGGCTCGCGACACGAAGAACGCAGAGGAGGCGTAGCCGTGGACATCGACATGAGTGCCCTTCGGGGCTTGGTCCGGGAGAAGGAGATCTCCTTCGACCTGCTGGTCGAGGCGATCGAGTCGGCCCTCCTCATCGCCTACCACCGCACCGAGGGGAGCCACCGCCGCGCGCGCGTGCAGTTGGACCGCACCTCGGGCCATGTGACGGTGTGGGCCAAGGAGGACCCGGAGGATCTGGAGGAGGGCCAGGAGCCCCGGGAGTTCGACGACACCCCGAGCGGCTTCGGGCGGATCGCCGCGACCACCGCCAAGCAGGTCATCCTCCAGCGGCTGCGGGACGCCGAGGACGACGCGACCCTCGGCGAGTACGCGGGCCGCGAGGGAGACATCGTCATGGGCGTCGTCCAGCAGGGCCGCGACCCGAAGAACGTGCTGGTGGACATCGGCAAACTGGAGGCGATCCTGCCGGTCCAGGAGCAGGTGCCCGGCGAGACGTACCCGCACGGGATGCGGCTGCGCTCCTACGTGGTCCGGGTGGCCAAGGGCGTACGCGGCCCCTCCGTGACCCTCTCGCGCACCCACCCCAACCTCGTCAAGAAGCTCTTCTCGCTGGAGGTTCCGGAGATCGCCGACGGATCCGTCGAGATCGCCGCGATCGCCCGGGAGGCCGGCCACCGCACCAAGATCGCGGTGCGCTCGGTCCGCTCGGGACTGAACGCCAAGGGCGCCTGCATCGGACCCATGGGCGGCCGGGTCCGCAATGTGATGGGCGAGCTGAACGGTGAGAAGATCGACATCGTCGACTGGTCCGACGACCCGGCCGAGATGGTCGCCAACGCCCTCTCGCCGGCCCGGGTCTCCAAGGTCGAGGTCGTCGACCTGGCCGCCCGTTCGGCCAGGGTCACCGTCCCGGACTACCAGCTTTCCCTGGCCATCGGCAAGGAGGGGCAGAACGCCCGCCTCGCTGCCCGGCTCACCGGTTGGCGGATCGACATCCGGCCGGACACCGAGCAGGCCGCCCCGGACGGCGGGCGGCGCACGGGCCAGGCCGGCGCTTCCGGCGGTCACGCGGGCCGCACCGGTGCCCCGGGGGGGCGTGCCGGTGCGCAGGGCGCGTCGCCGGACCGGGCCTGACCTGGTGTCGGGGGCGGTGCGGCGGGGTAGTGGACCGATCACCGTCCGGATCAGGACGAGATTCACCGAGATCAGGACGACAGCAGTTCGATTTCTGCCCCAATCGGGTGAGGTCGGTGCGGGGAGGTAGACTTAACGGTGTCTGGCCGGACGCAGGTCCGCGCATGCCCTGAGCGCACGTGTGTGGGCTGCCGGGAGCGAGCGGCCAAACGCGATCTGTTGCGGGTCGTGAAGGTCGAGGACGCCTGCGTCCCCGATCCTCGCGGTACGCTGCCCGGCCGGGGTGCCTACGTGCACCCCGTCCTGGTCTGTTTGGACCTGGCGGTGCGTCGTCGGGCTTTCTCCCGGGCCTTCCGCGCCCGGGGGCAGCTCGACACCCGGCCGTTGCGCCGGGCCGTCGAAGACAGCCCCTGAAAGCTGGGGGCACCTGTAAGAAGCGTCGCACGGAACCCCGTGCGGCCCTGGTACCTCGCGAGTCGGAAGTAGGTCGAGATTGCGATGAGCACTCGATGAGTACGCGATGAGTACGCCCATGAAGTAGCGACGGTCCGGCGGTAACCCGGACCTAAAAGGAGCGAAGTGGCTAAGGTCCGGGTATACGAACTCGCCAAGGAGTTCGGTGTGGAGAGCAAGGTCGTCATGGCCAAGCTCCAGGAACTCGGTGAATTCGTCCGATCGGCGTCCTCCACGATCGAGGCGCCCGTAGTACGCAAACTGACTGACGCCTTCCAGCAGGGCAACGGCAGCGGTCCCGGCCGCGGCTCCGCGAAGCCGGCAGGCCCCAGGAAGGCGGCCCCCAGGCCCGCGGCACCCGCACCGGCCTCGCCGGCGCAGGCCGCGCGTCCGGCCGCTGCCCCGAAGCCCGCGCCGCGGCCCGCCGCGGCGGAGCGGCCCGCGGCTCCCGCCCCGGGCCCGCGGCCCACTCCCGGCCCGCGTCCGGGTCCGAAGCCGGCGCCCGCGGCGCCCGCGGCCCCGGAGTTCACCGCGCCGCCGGCACCCCCGAGCCCGGCGCCCGCCCAGGCGGCGCCCAGCGGTCCCCGGCCCGGTGCGCCGCGTCCCGGCGCCCCCAAGCCCGGCGGCCGTCCCGCCCCCGGCCAGGGCCGCGGTGACCGCCAGGCCCCGCGCCCCGGTCAGGCCTCGCGTCCCGGCGGCCGTCCGTCCGGACCGCGTCCGGGCAACAACCCCTTCACCTCCGGTGGCTCCACCGGCATGGCGCGCCCGCAGGCGCCCAGGCCCGGTGGCGGAGCCCCGCGTCCCGGCGGACCCGGTGCGCCCGGCGCCCCGCGTCCGCAGGGCGCCGGCGGCCAGGGCGGCGCACGTCCCGGCCCCGGCGGTCCCCGTCCGACGCCGGGCTCCATGCCCCGTCCGCAGGCCCCGCGTCCCGGTGGACCCGGCGGCAACCGCCCCAACCCGGGCATGATGCCCCAGCGTCCCGCCGCGGGTCCGCGGCCGGGCGGCGGCCCCGGCGGCCGCGGTCCGGGCGGCGCAGGCCGTCCCGGCGGCGCCGGCGGCGGCGGTCGTCCCGGCGGCGGCTTCGCGGGTCGCCCCGGTGGCGGCGGCGGTGGCGGTCGTCCCGGCGGCGGTGGCGGCTTCGCAGGCCGTCCCGGTGGCGGTGGCGGCGGGTTCGGCGGCGGCGGTGGCCGTCCCGGCTTCGGCGGTCGTCCCGGCGGTCCCGGCGGGCGCGGTGGTACGCAGGGTGCGTTCGGCCGTCCCGGTGGTCCCGCGCGCCGCGGCCGCAAGTCGAAGCGGCAGCGCCGTCAGGAGTACGAGGCCATGCAGGCCCCGTCCGTGGGCGGTGTGATGCTGCCCCGCGGCAGCGGGGAGACCATCCGGCTGTCGCGCGGTGCCTCGCTGACCGACTTCGCGGAGAAGATCAACGCCAACCCGGCGTCGCTGGTCGCGGTCATGATGAACCTCGGCGAGATGGTCACCGCGACCCAGTCCGTCTCCGACGAGACGCTCCACCTGCTCGCCGGCGAGATGAACTACACCGTCCAGATCGTCAGCCCCGAGGAGGAGGACCGCGAGCTGCTCGAGTCCTTCGACCTGGAGTTCGGCGAGGACGAGGGCGGCGAGGAGCACCTGGTCGCACGTCCGCCGGTGGTCACCGTCATGGGTCACGTCGACCACGGCAAGACCCGCCTCCTCGACGCCATCCGCAAGACGAACGTCATCGCGGGCGAGGCGGGCGGCATCACCCAGCACATCGGCGCCTACCAGGTCACGACCGAGGTCAACGGCGACGAGCGGAAGATCACCTTCATCGACACCCCGGGTCACGAGGCGTTCACCGCCATGCGTGCCCGCGGTGCCAAGTCGACCGACATCGCGATCCTGGTGGTGGCGGCCAACGACGGTGTGATGCCGCAGACGATCGAGGCGCTGAACCACGCCAAGGCGGCCGACGTGCCGATCGTGGTCGCGGTCAACAAGATCGACGTCGAGGGCGCCGACCCGACCAAGGTCCGCGGCCAGTTGACCGAGTACGGCCTGGTGGCCGAGGAGTACGGCGGCGACACCATGTTCGTCGACATCTCCGCCAAGCAGGGCCTGAACATCGACGGCCTCCTGGAGGCCGTCATCCTCACGGCCGACGCGGCGCTCGACCTGCGCGCCAACCCGGAGCAGGACGCCCAGGGCATCGCGATCGAGGCCCACCTGGACAAGGGCCGCGGTGCCACCGCGACCGTCCTCGTCCAGCGCGGCACCCTGCGGGTCGGCGAGACCATGGTCGTCGGCGACGCCTACGGCCGTGTCCGCGCCATGCTCGACGACCTCGGCAACACCGTCGAGGAAGCGGGCCCGTCCACCCCGGTCCAGGTCCTCGGCCTGACCAACGTCCCCGGCGCCGGCGACAACTTCATCGTCGTCGACGAGGACCGCACGGCCCGCCAGATCGCCGAGAAGCGCGCCGCCCGCGAGCGGAACGCCGCGTTCGCCAAGCGCACCCGCAGGGTCTCCCTGGAGGACCTGGACAAGGTGCTCAAGGCGGGCGAGGTGCAGCAGCTCAACCTCATCATCAAGGGCGACGCGTCCGGTTCCGTCGAGGCCCTGGAGTCCTCGCTGGTCCAGCTCGACGTCGGCGAAGAGGTCGACATCCGCGTGCTGCACCGCGGTGTGGGTGCGGTCACCGAGTCGGACATCGACCTGGCCATGGGCTCCGACGCCATCGTCATCGGCTTCAACGTCCGCGCCGCGGGGCGCGCGACGCAGATGGCCGAGCGCGAGGGTGTGGACGTCCGGTACTACTCGGTCATCTACCAGGCGATCGAGGAGATCGAGGCGGCCCTGAAGGGCATGCTCAAGCCGGAGTTCGAAGAGGTCGAGCTCGGTACGGCGGAGATCCGCGAGGTCTTCCGCTCGTCCAAGCTGGGCAACATCGCGGGTGTGATCATCCGCTCCGGCGAGGTCAGGCGGAACACGAAGGCGAGGGTGCTGCGCGACGGCAAGGTCGTCGCGGAGAACCTCAACATCGAGGGCCTGCGCCGCTTCAAGGACGACGTCACCGAGATCCGCGAAGGCTTCGAGGGCGGTATCAACCTCGGAAACTACAACGACATCAAGGTCGACGACACCATCGCCACCTACGAGATGCGCGAGAAGCCGCGCGTCTGACAGCGGCGGCTCCGGGGCCGGTCGGCGGGCCATATTCCCGTCGATCGGCCCCGGCCGTTGCGTGTACGGTGCTGGTGTTCCCGCCAAGCCGTTGGCGGGAACGACGAGCCCGTACCGGCGGGACATCCGGACACACATGTTTGTGGGAACTCTCTCCTTCGACCTGCTCCTGGGCGACGTACGGTCGCTGAAGGAGAAGCGCTCCGTCGTCCGCCCGATCATCGCCGAGCTCCAGCGCAAGTACGCGGTGAGCGTGGCGGAGGTCGACCACCTGGACCTGCACCGCAGAGCGGTGATCGGTCTCGCGGTGGTCTCCGGGGACGCCGGACACATCACGGACGTACTGGACCGCTGTGAGCGGCTGGTCGCCGCCCGCCCCGAGGTGGAGCTCCTCTCCGCCAGACGGCGCTTCCACGGCGACGACGACTGACCACCGGCCGAAGGCCCAGTGCGCAGCACACGACGAGCACGGAAAGAAAAGAGGGAGACGGACCAGTGGCCGACAACGCGCGAGCGAAAAGGCTGGCGGACCTCATCCGCGAGGTGGTGGCCCAGAAGCTGCAACGCGGGATCAAGGACCCGCGGCTCGGTTCACACGTCACCATCACGGACACCCGGGTCACCGGCGACCTGAGGGAGGCGACCGTCTTCTACACCGTCTACGGGGACGAAGAGGACCGTGCGGCCGCCGCGGCGGGCCTGGAGAGCGCCAAGGGCGTGCTGCGCTCCGAGGTCGGCCGGGCCGCGGGTGTGAAGTTCACCCCCACCCTGGCCTTCGTCGCCGATGCCCTTCCGGACAACGCCCGCACCATCGAGGACCTCCTCGACAAGGCGCGGGCCTCGGACGCCAAGGTGCGCCAGGTCTCCGCGGGCGCCAGCTACGCCGGCGAATCCGACCCGTACCGCAAGCCCGGCGCCGAGGACGGCGCCGAGGACACCGACGATGCCGCGTCCGAGGACTCCGCCGCGGACGGGCACCGAAAGGGCGACGCCCCGGAATGAACCGCAAGCAGTCCCCGCCCGACGGCCTCGTCATCGTCGACAAGCCGTCGGGCTTCACCTCGCACGACGTGGTGGCCAAGATGCGCGGCATCGCGGGCACCCGCCGCGTCGGCCACGCGGGAACGCTCGACCCGATGGCCACCGGTGTGCTCGTCCTCGGCGTGCAGCGGGCGACCAAGCTCCTCGGCCACCTGGCCCTCACCGAGAAGGAGTACCTGGGCACCATCCGGCTCGGCCAGGACACCAACACCGACGACGCGGAGGGCGAGGTCACCCGGGTCGCCGACCCCACCGGCCTGCCCCAGGACGCCGTCGACGACCGGATCGCCGAGCTGACCGGCGACATCATGCAGGTCCCGCCCCGGGTCAGCGCCATCAAGGTCGACGGCAAGCGGTCGTACAAGCGCGCCCGTGAGGGCGAGGACTTCGAGCTGCCGGCCCGTCCGGTCACGGTCTACTCCTTCACCGTGCACGACCGCCGCGAGACCGTCGCCGACGACGGCACACCGGTGCTCGACCTGCTCGTCTCCGTGGTCTGCTCGTCCGGCACGTACATCAGGGCCCTGGCCCGCGACCTGGGCGCCGCGCTCGGCGTGGGAGGGCATCTGTCCGCACTGCGGCGCACCCGCGTGGGTCCCTACGGCCTCGACGCGGCGCGCACGCTCGACCAGCACCAGCAGGAGCTGAGCATCCTGCCGGTCGCCGAGGCCGCCGCCCTGGCCTTCCCGCGCTGGGACGTCGACGCCCGGCGCGCCGGCCTGCTGCTGAACGGCGTCCGCATCGACGTCCCGGCCGGGTACGAGGGCGCGGGGCCCGTCGCCGTCTTCGACCCCGAGGGCCGGCTGGTGGTACTGGTGGAGGAGCTGGGGGGCCGGGCGAAGAGCCTGGTGGTGTTCGGCGCCGACCCGGCGTAACGGGTACGTGCGTCTCGTCACAGCCTCGCCGACGCCCATGCCGATGCGTGCCGGAAGCGCCCGGCATGGCACTCTTGGACCTGCGGAATCGGCGAATTCGACGGTCGAAGCCGCGGATTCGACCGTCGACGCCATCGACAACAGCGAGGTTCGACGAGCAAGCGATGAGCAATCGACCAAGGAGCGACACCGTGCAGCGCTGGCGTGGCTTGGAGGACATCCCCCAGGACTGGGGGCGCAGCGTCGTCACCATCGGCTCCTACGACGGAGTGCACCGCGGCCACCAACTGATCATCGGCCGCGCCGTGCAGCGGGCCCGTGAGCTCGGCATCCCCTCAGTGGTCGTCACCTTCGATCCGCACCCCAGCGAGGTGGTGCGTCCGGGCAGCCACCCCCCGCTGCTCGCGCCGCACCACCGGCGTGCCGAGCTGATGGCGGACCTCGGTGTCGACGCGCTGCTGATCCTGCCCTTCACCACCGAGTTCTCCCAGCTCTCGCCGGCCGAGTTCGTGGCGAAGGTGCTGGTCGACAGGCTGCATGCGAAAGAGGTCGTGGAGGGCCCCAACTTCCGCTTCGGCCATCGGGCCGCGGGCCACGTCGACCTGCTCGCCGAGCTGGGCAGGACCTATGACTACGACGTCGAGGTGGTCGACCTCTTCGTCAGAGGCGAGGCGGGCGGCGGCGAGCCGTTCTCCTCGACCCTCGTACGGCGGCTGATCGCCGAGGGCGACGTCGCGGGCGCGGCGGAGATCCTGGGCCGGCCGCACCGGGTGGAGGGCGTGGTCGTCCGCGGCGCACAGCGCGGCCGCGAGCTCGGTTTCCCCACCGCCAACGTGGAGACGCTGCCGCACAGTGCGATCCCCGCCGACGGTGTGTACGCAGGCTGGCTGCTGGCCCAGGGCGAGGCCATGCCCTCGGCGATCTCCGTCGGCACCAACCCGCAGTTCGACGGCACGGAGCGGACGGTCGAGGCGTACGCCATCGACCGGGTGGGGCTGGAGCTGTACGGGCTGCACGCGGCCGTGGACTTCCTGTCCTTCGTGCGCGGCCAGGCGCGGTTCGACTCCATCGACGAGCTGCTTGAGGCCATGGGCGACGATGTGAAGCGCTCCCGCGAGCTGGTCGAGACCTACGAGACCGCCAGGGGCTGACGCCTGGCCGTGCGAGTCCGCCAGGGGTCAGCCCCTGGCGAGCCCCGGGGTGTCCTCCCGGACACGCGGTGTCCGGCCCACCCCGGGACCACGGCGGGAGACCGCGTCCTCGCGGCCCCGGTGGGGCTGTCTCCGTCGTGGCCGGCCTGCGGACGCCGGGTGGTTCCTTTGGGCGCTGCGGCTCGCGCAGTTCCCCGCGCCGCTTGTTCGGGGAGCCCCGTCCGCGGAGGGGGACCGGGCACGGGGCGTGCATCTGTCGTCGCCGGGTCGCCGGTCCTCGCCCGCGTGGCTCCCGCGCCCCTGACGGGGCACGGGTCGGCTGAGGCTCGCGGTCGCCGCGGGTACGACGAACGAGGGGCTGGCCGACGGGTCCGGTGCGAAGGCGTGGTCCGCGCAGCCGCCCGGGTTCGCGGCGGCCGCGGGCCCGGCGGTCGCGCGTGCGCCGGCGGTGCCCGCCCCGGTGGGCGCGGCACGCGGCCGGGCTAGCCCTCGGACCGGGCGAGAGCCCAGTGACAGGCCACCTGGGACGCCCCGGAACCGTCCAGCACCGAGGGGTCCTGCGTACGGCACGCCTCGGCCACCCCGGCCCGCTCGGCCGCCCCGCTCGCGAGAACCTGGCACCGGGCGTGGAAACGGCACCCGGACGGGATGCGCGAGGGATCCGGCGGCTCACCCGTGAGCACCACCTCCTCCCCGTCCGCCTCCGGCAGGACGGAGAGCAGCGCCTGGGTGTACGGGTGCCGGGGTGCGGTGAGGACCTGTTCGACGGGGCCGGTCTCCACGATCCGCCCCAGGTACATGACGGCCACCCGGTCGGCGATGTTCCAGGCGAGCCCCAGGTCGTGGGTGACCACCAGCGCCGCGAGGCCCAGCTCGTCGCGGAGCTTCAGCAGCAGCGCGAGGATCTCGCCGCGCACCGAGGCGTCCAACGAGGCCACCGGCTCGTCGGCGACGATCAGCTCGGGTTCCAGGACCAGGGCCCCCGCGATCACCACCCGCTGACGCTGGCCGCCGGACAGCTCGTGCGGGTACCGCAGGAAGAACCGCTCCGGTGGCCGCAGCCCGGCCCGCGCCAGCGCGTCCGCGACCGCCGCGCCCTCGTCGGCGAACCTCCCTGTGGACCCGTGGATCCGCAGTCCCTCCGCGACCGCGTCGTAGACCGTGTGGCGCGGGTTGAGCGAGCCGGTGGGGTCCTGGAGCACCAGTTGGACGCGCTTGCGGTACGCCTTCAGCGCGGCCGTCGCGTAGTCCAGCGGCGCCCCGCCGAAGGTGACCCGTCCGGCGGTCGGCGGCACCAGCCCGAGCAGCGAACGCGCCAGCGTGGTCTTGCCGCAGCCGGACTCGCCCACCAGGGCCACGATCTCGCCGGGTCTGATGTCGAGGTCGACACCGTCCACGGCACGGGCCGGTGCGGCGCCGTGCCGGCCGGGAAAGGTGATGTGCAGGCCCGCGGCGCTCAGCAGCGGCGCGGTGGACCCGGGTGTTCCGGTGGATCCTTCGGGGCCCGGGACGGCAGCGGCGGGCCCGGGTGCGCCCGCCGCTTTCGGTGCGCCCGGTGCTTCCAGCGAGCCGGGGGAGCCGGAGGTGGTCATGGTGTGCTGCTCCTCGCTTCGTCCTGAGCCCCGCCCGGCGCCGTGCCGTCCGACGGCTCCTCACCCGACGCGCCGTCACCCTCGTCGGCACCGGTGCCCGCACCGCCGGCGGCACCGTCCACACGGACGCAGGCCGCGGCCCTGCCGGGTCCCGCGTCCCGCAGCGGCTGGTCGTCGACGGCGCAGGAGTCGAGCGCCACCGGGCAGCGCGGGTGGAACGTGCACCCGGACGGCAGCGCCGCCGGGTCGGGCGGGTCGCCCGGCAGCCCCCGCGGGGCGAACCGCGACGAGCGGTCGCCGATGCGCGGGAACGCCGACGACAGCGCCCTGCCGTACGGATGCCTGGCGTCCTCGTAGACCTGGCGTGCGGGCCCCTCCTCGACCACACGGCCCGCGTACATCACGGCGAGCCGGTCGCAGGTGTCGGCGAGCACCGCCAGATCGTGGCTGATCATGATCAGGCCGATGTCCTGCTCGGCCACCAGCCGTTCGATCAGCCGGAGGATCTGGGCCTGGATCATCACGTCGAGCGCGGTGGTCGGCTCGTCGGCGATGATCAGCCGCGGGTCGCAGGCCAGGGCCATCGCGATCATCACGCGCTGGCGCTGGCCGCCGGACAGCTCGTGCGGATAGGCGTCGGCGCGTGCCGCGGGCAGTCCGACGTGCTCCAGCAGTTCGCGGGCCCGGCGTCTGGCGGCCGCGGGAGTGGCCTGCTTGTGCAGCAGGATCGGCTCCGCGATCTGGTCGCCGATCCGGTGCACGGCGTTGAGCGAGTGCATGGCGCCCTGGAACACCATGGAGGCGCCCGCCCAGCGCACCGCCCGCACCCGGCCCCACTTCATGCCGAGCACGTCCTCGCCGTCCAGCAGGATCTGGCCGCTCACCCGGGTGCCGACCGGCAGCAGCCGCAGCAGGGCCATCGCCAGTGTCGACTTGCCGCAGCCGGACTCGCCCGCGATGCCGAGCTTGCGGCCGGCCGCCACGGACAGGTTCACGCCGCGCACCGCGGCCGCGCCGCCCGGGTAGGTCACCGCCAGGTCCCGGACGTCCAGCAGCGGCCCGTTCGGCGGGCCGTCCGCCGCCGTGCCGCGGGGCTCGTCGGCGGTCTGCGTGCCGGTCATCGGGCCACCCCCAGCTTGGGGTTGAGTACGGACTCCACGGCGCGGCCGCACAGCGTGAACGCCAGTGCGACGGCGGCGATCGCCAGGCCCGGCGGCACCAGGTACCACCAGTGGCCCGAGCTGACCGCGCCCGCCTCGCGCGCGTCCTGGAGCAGGCCGCCCCAGGAGGTGATGGTCGGATCGCCGAGGCCCAGGAAGGCGAGCGTGGCCTCGGAGAGGATCGCGTTGGAGATGCCGAGCGTGGTCTGCGCCAGCACCAGCGGCATCACATTGGGCAGCACGTGGCGGGACATGATGTGCGCGTGCCCGCCGCCCAGGGCCCTGGCCCGCTCGATGTAGGGACGGGACTCCACGGCGAGCGTCTGGGCGCGGACCAGGCGTGCGGTGGTCGGCCAGGTCGTCACGCCGATCGCCAGGATGATGGTGCTGAGCGACCGGGACATCACCGTGGCCAGCGCGATCGCGAGCACCAGGGTCGGCATGACCAGGAACCAGTCGGTGACCCGCATGATCACGGTCGCGTACCAGCCGCGGAAGTGGCCGGCGGTGATGCCGACCAGCGCCCCGATCGCCACCGAGAGCACCGCGGCGAGCAGACCCACCGTCAGCGACACCCGGGAGCCCCACAGCACCAGGCGGAGCAGGTCGCGCCCGTACTGGTCGGTGCCGAACCAGAACTGTCCGCTCGGCCCCTCCATGGGCCGCCCGGGCGCCTCGGTGACGGACTGCACGTCGGAGCCGATGGTCAGCGGGGCGGTCAGGGCGACCAGCGCGAAGAGCACCAGCGCGGCGAGCCCGACGACACCCGTGCGGTGCGTGCGGTACTGCCGCCAGAACCTCGCCACGGAGCGCCGCCGTCGCTGCCAGGCGAGGGCCCTCGGGCTCCGGGGCGCGGACGGCGCCGGATCGGGCGGGGCGGTGGTGGTCGTGTCGGTCGTCATCGGCCCACCCGGGGATCGAGCAGCGGATAGATCAGGTCGGCGAGGGTGTTCATCAGGATCACGGCCGCCGAGAACACCAGGAACAGGCCCTGCACCAGCGGCAGGTCGGGCACGCTCAGCGCCTCGTAGAAGAGGCCGCCGAGGCCCGGCCAGGAGAAGACGGTCTCGACCAGGACGGTGCCCGCCACCACTCGCCCGAGATTGACGAAGATCAGCGTCATCGTCGGCAGCATCGCGTTGGGCACGGCGTGCCTGCGGCGCACCAGGTCGTCCCGCAGGCCCTTGGCGCGGGCCGTCGTCAGGTAGTCGCTGCCCATCTCGTCCAGCACCGCCGACCGGGTGACCAGCAGCGTCTCGCCGTACTGGACCGCGACCAGGGTGATCACCGGCAGTACGAGGTGGTGCACGACATCGATCACATGGCCGAAGCCGTGCGCGTTGCCGGACTCCATGCCACCGGTGGGGAACAGGCCCGGGATCGGGCCCATGCCCACCGAGAAGACGATGATCAGCATCAGCCCGAGCCAGAAAGACGGCACGGAGAACAGCGTCAGTGCCAGACCGGTGTGGAACCGGTCGCCGGCCCCGCCGCTGCGCCAGGCCGCCCGGGTGCCGAGCGCCACGCCGATCACCGAGTACAGCACGAAGGCCGTACCGGTGAGCAGCAGCGTGTTCGGCAGTGCCTCGCCGATCTTGTCGATCACCGGCGTGTTGAACTGGTACGACGTGCCGAGATCGCCGGTGAGGGCCTTGCCGCAGTAGTCGGTGAACTGCTGCCACAGCGGCAGGTCGAGACCGAACTCCCTGCGGTAGGCCGCCAACTGCTCCGCGGAGACCTGCCGGCCGCCGGTCATGAACTTCACGGGGTCGCCGGGGATCAACCGGAAGAGGAAGAACCCGGTCACGAGGACGGCGAGCAGCGAGACGGCGGCGCCGACCAGCTTGCCAGCCACATAGCGCAGGTACGCCACGGTGTTTCCGGCCCGGGGGCCGCGGGCCGACGGCCCGGCAGCCGCCGGACCGTCGGCCGCGTGCGCCGGGCTCCCGGCGAGTGCCGGAGTGCTCTCAGCTGCCATACGGTGTTCTCCCGGGAACCGGACTGGTGGCCCCCTGTGTCGCGTTCTTCATGACGTTACGCGTGCCGCGGCCGGCGGGCCCGCCGGGCTACTCACGGTCGTCGGCGGTGGAGCGGCGGCGCAGCAGGAAGAACCCTCCGGCACCGGCGAGCACGACCACGGCCACCACGACACCGATGACCACGCCGGTCGAGCCGGAGCCGCCGGAGGAGCCCGTGGCGTTGGCGGGCACGGCGGACCACCAGCTCCAGTAGCCGTCCTGGCCGTAGATGTTGCCGGACTTCTCGGGCATGGTCGTGATCGACTTGATCTGGTCGCTGCGGTAGGCCTCCATGGCGTTCGGGTACGCCATGACGTTCATGTACCCGGTGTCGTACAGCCGCGACTCCATCTGCTTGACGAGGTCGGCGCGCTTGGCCGGGTCGTACTCGGCGAGCTGCTTGGCGTACAGGTCGTCGTACTTCTTGTCGCAGATGAAGTTGTCGGTGGCGCCGGTGTCCTTCGGGGTGGCCGGGAGGGCGGCGCAGGTGTGTATCGACAGGACGAAGTCGGGGTCCGGGTTGACGGACCAGCCGTCGAACGCCAGGTCGTACTCGCCGGCGAGCCAGGGGTCGGTGACGTTGTCCAGGCAGTCGACCGTGAGCCCGATGCCGAGCCGGCCGTACCACTCCTTGAGGTACTTGCCGACGGCCTTGTCCTGCGGGTCGGTGGCGTGGCACAGGATGCGGTAGTTCAGCGGCTTGCCGTTCTTGCCCACCCGTTTGCCGGCGGAGTTCTTCTTGTACCCGGCCTGGTCGAGCAGTGCGGCGGCCTTCGCGGGGTCGTACCCCATCGCCTGATCGGCGGAGGGCTTCCAGTAGTACGTCGAGAAGCGCGGCGGGATGTAGCCCTCGCCGTCGACGGCGTGCCCCTGGAAGACCTTGTCGATGAGGGTCTTGCGGTCGATGGCCAGGAACAGCGCGTGCCGCACCCGCTCGTCCAGCAGCGACGGGTCGCCGTTGCCGAACTTCGTGCCGTCCTTGGCGCGGGCGCCCGGGTTGGTGGCCAGTGCGTAGAAGCGGCGGCCCGGGGCGTCGTTGACCTTGATGTCCGGTGTGGTCCTGAGCTTGGTGGCCTGGGTGGGCGTCAGGTTCTGGACGAAGGAGACCTCGCCCTTCTGGAGCGCGGCCACGGCGGCGTCGTTGTCCTTGTAGTACTTGAACACCAGTTCGTCGAACTTGGGCGCGCCCCGCCAGAAGGTCTTGTTGGCCTTGAGCTTCACATAACTGTCGGCCTTGTAGTCGGTGACGACGAAGGGGCCGTCACCGACGATCGGGAACGTCTGGTCGTTGTTGAACTTGGTGAAGTCCTTGACCTTCTCCCAGATGTGCCTGGGCACGATGGGGACGTCGATGGCCTCCATCGTGGACTGCGGCTTCTTCAGGGTGATGACCAGCTTGGTGGGGCTGGGCGCGGTCACCTGCTTGAAGTTGCTGACGTACGAACCGTTGGCCGTGGCGGCGCCCTGGTCCGTCATCATCTTGGTGTAGGTCCAGGCGGCGTCGTCGGCGGTGACCGGCCGGCCGTCCGACCACTTGGCGTTCTTCCGGATCGTGTACGTCCAGGTCAGCTTGTCCGCGGACGGTTTCCAGCCGGTGGCGAGGCCCGGGACGGGGTGGGCGTCCTTCGGGTCGTAGTCGGTCAGGTACTCGTACATCAGGCGGTTGATGCTGGTGCTGACCAGGCGCACCGCGAGGAAGGGGCTCAGCGAGTCGACGCTCTGTGCGACCGCCACCGTGAGGGTCTTCTTGCCGCTGTCGGCGGCCGCCGCCTGCTGCGGCGCCGGGTTCAGCGGGGTGGCGAGCCCTGCCGTCAGCGTCAGGGCCGCGGCGCCGGCCGCGGCCACCAGCCGGAAGCGCCCGCGGACGCCGCCCGGCCGGGCCGCGCCCGCGGCTGCCCCGGCCGGTGCCCGGCCGAACGGGTGCCGGTCGTCTGAGGGTCGACCGGGCGAGCGCCGGCCGTGCTGATCTTGTCTGTCCATGGGTCGGTGACCTCGCCTAGTCGCTCGCGCAGAGACGGTCTTCTTGATCATGGTGCGCCAGCTTGGTTGATGAGTGTGTTTATCAGCGCGGGTAAGCACGAGTCAACGGCCGGTTGACCCCATGTGGCCTGCGGAAATAACGAGTTGGTCGGGTTTTGCCGCCCATTGGTCAAGACCGGTGAAAACATCCAGGCCAGGGCGTGGCGGCTGACCTGACTCCTGGTCCGGGCCGGGGAGCCGTAACGTCGTCCCGCTTTGTAGACAATCGGGCGGGCCGGGCGGTTGCGGGGCTTCCGGGCGGCCTGTCCGGTGGGCGGGTGCACCCGAACGCGCCGGTGCCCCGGACCGCGTCGGCGACGGCGCGGTCCGGGGCACCCGTGTGGAGCACTACTGCGGGCCCGCCCCCGGCGGGGGCCCCTGGGTCCAGCCCTGCGGCGGCCCGGCCTGGGGCGCTCCCGGCCCCGGCGCACCGGGCGCCGGGGGGCCGGCCTGGTGCATGCCCGGCTGGGGCGGCCCGGGCTGCGGGGGCCCTGGCTGGGGGGCCTGCGGCGGATAGCCCTGGGGGGCCTGCTGCGGCCAACCGCCCTGCTGCGGTCCCTGCCCGGGCATCTGCCCGTGCCCCGGCATCTGCTGACCCGGCAGCGGGGGAGCGACCTGGGGCGGCGGATTCCCGTCCGACGTCCACAGGCCGTGCGCCTGCTGGTGGCGCGCGAAGTCCTCCGCCACCATCGCGGACAGGTTGAAGTACGCCTCGCGCACCTTGGGTCGCATCATGTCGAGGTCCACCTCGGCGCCCGCGGCCAGGTGCTCGTCGAACGGAACGACCACGACGCCCCGGCAGCGCGTCTCGAAGTGGCTGACGATGTCGTCGACCTTGATCATCTTCCCGGTCTCCCGGACTCCGGAGATCACCGTGATCGACCGCGCCACGAGGTCCGCGTAGCCGTGCGCCGACAGCCAGTCGAGCGTGGTGGACGCACTGCTCGCGCCGTCCACGGACGGCGTGGAGATGATGATCAACTGGTCCGCGAGGTCCAGGACCCCGCGCATCGCGCTGTACAGCAGACCGGTTCCTGAGTCGGTGAGGATGATCGGGTACTGCTGTCCGAGCACCTCGATCGCCCGCCGGTAGTCCTCGTCGTTGAAGGTCGTCGAGACGGCCGGGTCGACGTCGTTGGCGATGATCTCCAGACCGGAGGGCGCCTGCGACGTGAAGCGCCGGATGTCCATGTACGAGGTGAGGTACGGGATCGCCTGCACCAGGTCGCGGATGGTGGCACCGGTCTCGCGCCGTACCCGGCGGCCGAGCGTGCCGGCGTCCGGGTTGGCGTCGATGGCGAGGATCTTGTCCTGCCGTTCGATGGCGAGCGTCGAGCCGAGGGCCGTCGTGGTGGTCGTCTTGCCGACCCCGCCCTTGAGGCTGATGACCGCGATCCGGTAGCACGACAGCACCGGGGTGCGGATCAGCTCCAGCTTCCGCAGCCGCTCGGCCTCCTCCTTCTTGCCGCCGAGCTTGAACCGCGATCCGCCGGCCGTGGGGCGCCCGCTCTTCGGCTTCTGCCTCTTGTTGTTGAGCAGCCGGTCCGAGGACAGTTCCACGGCCGCGGTGTACCCGAGCGGCGCACCCGGGTGCGTGGGCTGCCGCTGGTCGTGACGTACCGCCTGCGGGTACGCGGCTCCGGCGCCCGGGTGCATACCCGGCTGACCGGGGCCGCCCGGGCCGGGGGGCACACCGGGGTGGCCGGGGGCACCGGGGAAGACCGGCTGTCCAGGGGCGCCGGGCGGGGCGGGTGACTGGGGGCCGCCCGCTCCCTGCGGGACACCGGGGGCGCCCGGCCCCTGGGGTGCGCCGGGGGCGCCCGGTGCACCGGGCCCGGCAGGTGCGAAGGGGGCCGGCTGACCCGCCGTCTGCTGATGGCCGGGGACGCCGGGCGCCCCCGGCGGCAGGGGGCCCGGCCCGCCGTGCGCGGGCGGCGGGCCCTGCGGTTGCTGCCCCTGCGGGGGGAACGGCGGCTGAGGCGCCTGCGGCTGGCCGGGTCCCGCGAGATGGGGCGCAGGCGCCGCGGTCCTCGGATCCGGCTGCCCCGGCACGGGTGTCTGGGGGAAGCCGTAGCCGCCGTGCTGTTCGGGGGCACCGCCCTGCGGGAAGCCGTAGCCGCCCTGTTGTCCGGGGGCACCGCCCTGGGGGAAGCCGTAGCCGCCCTGTTGTCCGGGGGCACCGTCCTGGGGGAAGCCGTAGCCGCCCTGCTGCCCGGGGGCGGGCGGGGCGGCGGGGCCGTTCTGCGGGAACCCGTAGGCGCTTTGCTGGTCGCCGGGGACGGGGCCCGGGGGCGCCTGCGGGGTGGAAGGCGCGCCCGGTGCCGTGTTCGGCCACGCAGGCGGCGGCTGCTGTGCGCCCGGCTGCCGCGTCGCGAGCGGCGCACCGGGAGCCGGCTGCCCGGGCGGCTGCGCTCCGGGAGCGGTGGGCTGGGGCCCGCCCGGCTGTTCGGGGCCCGGGGCCCACTGGTCCGCCGGGGCCGGTGCGGCGAGTTCGAAGGAGGGCGGCAGAGGGGGGAGGCCGCCCTGCTGACCCGGCAGGGGAGCCCAGGGCGCGGGCGCGCCCTGCCCGTCGACCACGCTCTGCCCGGACGCGACCGCCGCCGCACCGGAGCCGGAACCGGACGCGACCGCCCCGGCAGCGGACTGCTCGTCCCCGTCGCTCGCGGGCACCGTGCCGCCGACGTCGCGGACGTCGCCGTCTCCCCGGTCCGCCGCGTCCGGTTCCGGGGCGGTGGCAGGGGCTGCGGAGGCGGACCCGTCGGAGCCCGCTCCGGCATCCTCGGCAACCGGGGCAGCCGAGGCAGCCATGAAGTCCGAGGAACCGTCGGGACCCGAGGGATCGCTGGCGTCCGAGGGATCTGCGATGTCCGCCGTCTGCCCGGGGCCCCGGTCGGCCGAAGTGTTCGTCTCCGCGCCTGCCGCGTCCACGCCGGCGCCGGAGTCCGACGTGTCGCCCGCGGTGCCTGACGCACGCGCGTCGGCGTCTGCACCCGCGCGGTGCGTGCCGAACGGCGCCTCCGGGTCCGGGCCCGTCTCCGGCTCTGACCCCGGCCGTGCGTCCTCGTCCGCGCCCGAGGAGGCTGCCGTGTCCGGGTCGGTGGACGACGCGCCGGCACCGCTGCCGGCGGTCGTGTCGAGGGCCCAGCGCGAGCGCAGTTCGGCGAAGGGGTCGTCGGCGTCGTCCGCCCGTGTCCCGTCGGAGGCCGTGGTGGCCGCCGACGGCGCGTCCGGGGCTCCCGACACGCCGGTGTCCCCGTCCCCGGTGGAGTCCGAAGCCTTCGGGGCGACGACGGGGTCCGTCTCGGGGGGCCAGACGATCGCGGAGGATGCGGAGCCGTCCGCGGAGGATGCGGAACCGTCCGCGGAGGAGCGGCCGTCGGCCATCGGGGGCGCGTCGTCGTGCGCGGCCGTGTGTGCGGCGTCCGGCTCGTACGCGCCTGCGGAAACCGGCTCGTCCGCGCCGCTCGGGTCCGGTTCGCCCGCGTCCCGGGGGACTTCGCCGGAGCCGTCGCCGTGGGAGGACGGGCTGTGCTGTGCCGCCAGGTTGGCCAGCTCGCGCTTGAGCGCCGTCGAGGAGATCCGCATCGTGGCGGGGCTCTCCAGGTCGCCGCTGCCCTCGGCGTCCCAGGAGGGGGCCCCCGTCCCACCGTGCGCGCCAGGGGCACCGGTTGCGGAGCCGCCGTCGACGCGGGCCGGTGCGCCATCGGAGCCCGAGCCCGCCGCCGGGCCCGCACCGAAGCCGGAACCGGAACCGGAGGACCCCGGACCGTAAGCGGAGCCGTCGTACCCCGCGTCCTGCCCCGGTGCCGTGCCCGAGCCGTCCCCGCTGCCCCGGCCCGGCCCGTACCCCGCGCCGTAACCGCTCCCCGCCTCCGGGGCGTACGCGTCTCGGGGGGCCCCGGTGCCGGTCGCGGCCGGGGAACCAGGCCCGCCCCACGCACCGGCGGCAGGGCCCGACCCGTTGCCGGAGTCGGCGCCGAACGCTCCACCGGCACCGGCACCGGCACCCGGACCGGTAGGGGCACCCGTGGTGGCCGGGGCGCCGTACCCTGGCCCGTACCCCGTCCCCGAGTCGTAGCCGGACGCCGGAGCGGAGCCGTGGGGGCCGTGAGCGGGTGTCTCGCCCGGCGCGCCCCAGCGCGGCTCGAAGCCGCTGCCCTGCGGAAGGCCCGGGAAGTCCACCGGGTCACCGGTGGGCGCCGGGGGCGGTACCGGGCCGGCCGGCGCCACCGGGGCGGCCCCCGGGGGCGGCAGGGGCGACGGCGCCGGAGCCGGCGAGGAGTCCTGCGAGCTCGACGACGCGTTCTGCGTGTACCAGGCGGGCGGGGCGTAGTCGATGGTGAACTCTCCCGTCGCCTCGAAGGCGGACTCGGCGTCGGACTGGTCATCGTCGGGTGACTCCCAACCCCCGCGGATACCGTCCCGATCGCTGCTCACAATTCCTCCTGGTGTGGTCGAGCACCCTCGTGCCGTACTGGGGCGACCGCTTCCGCCGACCTCAACTGCCGTGTACCCGACGGCACCAGATGTCCGCGTCTTCAAAGCCGTGTGCAACTGTCCGCGGCCGGAACCGGCCGCGGTCGTCCGGCACCGTGCCGGGCCGCAGCCGGCCCGTACGGCACTTCCCCCGGGACGCCACCGGCCCGTTCACCGACCACCCGGTGCCCGGAGTACGCCGATCGCGTCCAGGTCCCAGCCTAATCACCACGGCGGCCCCTACGGCAGGTCCGCCGGCGCACCCGTCCCCGGCACACAGCACCGCACCGCGGCACAACGCACACGGGGCCCTCTTCAGGGGCCCGGTGAACCCGGCCAAACCGCCGACACGGGACGAAATCCCTACGGCCGGTCCATGCGTCGGGGCACACCCAACAATCCGGTCTCGGCGTCGGTGGCCTGGGTCATGACGTACTGCCTGTCGCGTCCGGCACACCAAAGAGTGACACCGTCCGCGAGTGTGGGCAGCGACTCCACGTCCGCGCCGGGGAGCGCGAGCAGCCGGCCGAGCCTGCTGGACTCGTCGGGCGACAGCCGCTGGACGCCCACCAGCCGGGTCTGCCGCATCAGCCGCGGCGCGACCGGACTCAGATACGGCAGCAGGGTCAGCACCGACTGCCAGGGCCCCGACACGACCCGCCCGCGCGGCGGCTGCATCCCGCAGTCCCGCAGCACCAGCACGGGGCTGCCCGCCGAGGGACCGAGCGGCGGCACCCTGCCGACGTCGTGCAGCGTGATGCACTGCTGCGCACCGCCCGCCGCGTGCGCGAGGGTGGTCCACTCCGCGGCCCGGCCGGTCTCGACGGCGACCCGCGCGCCGGTCGCCGCGGCCCGCAGCGCCAGCACCTGCGCGGTCCACAGCCCGCCGATCAGCAGGATGTCGTACGGAGTCGGGCGGTTGAGGCCGAGCACCGCGGGACGGGACTGCGCGTCCACGCCGATGACCACGCCGTCGTCCCCGACGGGCAGTGCCAGCGTGTCGATGTCCTCCGGCGCGACGGCATGGCGGCCGCTGCGCGGGCCCAGCAGACCGAAGCCGGCCCGCATCCTGGCCCGGAGAGCGGCCGCGTGCCCGGTGGGCAGGCCCTGCGCCGCGGCGCCCAGGGGACCGGGTACCGGCCGGCCCGACGGTGCCGTGGTCACCGGCGCGCCGCCCGTGCCGCCGGGTGCCGTCGGAGGGGTGGTCATGGCCATCAGCGGGTGCCTCCCAGCGGCATGGTGGCGAGCACACCCGGCAACTGCTCGCGGTCGAGCCGGACCAGGGCCGTCCTGGTGTGGCGGGCGGCCTGCTGCAACTGGCGCCGGGCGGCGACGAGTTCCGTGTCGCCGCGGCCCGTGACGCGGACGAAGCCGCGGACCGTCATCTCCTGGTGTTCGCCGCGGCCCAGCGTGAGGCTGAAGGTGGTGGCCAGCGCGGGTATCGCCGTGATCAGCGCGACGAGCTGCGGCAGGGATCCGCCGGAGCCGCCCAACTGCGGCCAGCGGCGCACCCAGTAGGTCGTGTGCCTGCGATTGTCGCAGCGCCAGGTGCGGCTGGTCTCCTCGGTCCTGCGCTGCGGTGCCTCGGAACGGCCCGCCTGCGCCGTCACCATCGGGTTGGCGCACGCCGAGGTGGCTATCGCCGCGGCCAGCTCCTCCTCCGTGAGCAGCGTGGCACGGAAGCCGGCACCGGTCAGGCGGCTCGCCAACTGGTCGGCGGTGCGCACCACGCACTTCTGCGCTCCCGTGATCCCGCCGCCGCGCGCGGCCACCGCCTCCGGGCACAGCTCCGGATCCAGCTTCAGCGCGATCCAGGTGATCCGGACCGCGGGCGCCCCCGTCTGCGCCTGGAGCGGGGCGTAGTTGCTGACGGCGACGGACTCCTGGGGGAGGTGCAGTGCGGGCGCGGGCTGGGTGTGCAGCACGACCTGCGCCGACTCCAGGCGGATGTCGTCGACGTCCATCGCCTCGCGGACGAGTTTCAGGGGCAGCGGGCGCCGGTCGCGTTCATTGCGCAGCGCGGTGGCGTCGGACTCGACCTGGAGGACGGCCGTCAGGAAGGTGCCGTCGCCGACCATGCCGACCGGGCGGCGGTCCTTTCCGCCGTACGTGTACGTGCGCAGCGCGGGATCGCACTCCACCGCGGGTGCGAAACCGGGCTCGGTGCCCGGTGGTACGGCCGTGTCCTTCGCGCGGCGCCTGCGGACGCGCAACCCGCGGGCCGTGGTGAGCCATTCGGGCAGCGAGCGGCCGCGGCGGCGCATCACCGCGAGCAGCACCAGGACGGCCGCGATCACCGCCCCTGGCACCAGCAGCAGCGTGTCCGTCACCCAGGCGGCCAGCAGCACCGCCGCCGCGGCCTCCAGTAGCACGAGCTGCTGGAGGCGGAAGGAGATGAACTGCCCGGAGCGACTGGTCAGACGGAAGACGACGGGGGAGGATGCGGTCGCCGTGGACGCCGCAGCCGCCCGCCGCCCGCGCCCCGGAGCGCGGCCCTGCGGCGCCGCGGACCGGGTTCCGGGCCGCGGCCGTGCCGGCGTGGCGGAAGTCACTGCTTCAAACCCCCGAATGTCGTCCGTATCCGTCCGAACGCTCCTGCAGGCAGGCCGCTTTCGGATCCCGCACCCTACCCGCCTCACACGAGCGGGCCCTCACCAGGCATAGTAGGGGCCCGGTCCGACAATAGAGGCGGGGAAGGGACGGCAGCCCCCCGGCTGCACCCCCGGGGGTCGGGCGCCGCACGGAGCAAGGGGGAGCGGCACACGCTCATGGCATCACGACGGGACGAGCTCAACGCCTACACCTTCGCGAAGCGCCGCATGCTGGCGGCCTTCGTGCAGCCCTCGGCCACGGGTTCCGAGGAGAGCGCGCCACGGCCGCTGCGGGCCCTGGTGCCCAGTGCGGTCGTCGCGGTGGTCATCCTGGCCGGTTTCGGCGCGTGGGGCATGCTCAAGCCGACCGCCCCGCAGGGCTGGGACACGCCCGGCGAGAAGGTGATCATCGCCAGCAAGTCCACCACGCGCTACGTCGTGCTGGAGACCGACCACAAGGTGCAGTTGCACCCCGTGCTCAACATGGCCTCCGCCAAACTGCTGCTCGACGCCGACAAGGGCCAGGTCATCAACGTCGACGAGTCCGTCCTCGACAGCGGCAGGCTCCCGCACGGCGCCACCATCGGCATCCCCTACGCCCCCGACCGCCTCCCCGACCCCGACGAGGCCGCCGCGGCCAAGCGCTGGGCTGTCTGCCAGCGGCCCGGCGAGGGCGGCGCCGTCCAGAAGGCCGCGTTCGTCTTCGCCCAGCGCGAGGAGAAGCGCATGGAGGGCGGGCAGCGGCTGCACGGCGGCGAACTCCTCTACGTGCAGGGGCCCGCACCGGACAGGACGCGCTACGTGGTGGACCCGAGCGGCACGGCGTACCCGCTCGACGACAACCAGAACCTGCTCGGCGCCGTCGTGTCCGGCGCACGCCGCCCGCAGCAGGTGTCGAAGGAGTGGCTGAACACCCTGCACCCCGGCGACCGGATCGTTTTCCCGGAGATCAGCGGCGCGGGGGGCGCCGCCGGCGTCCACGGCACCCTGGACCCCGCCGCCGACCGCGTCGGCATGGTCCTCCAGGCGCTGGACGGCGGAGTGATGCGGTACTACGTCGTCCTGCCCGGACGGGTGGCACCGATCTCCGACTTCATGGCGAACCTGCTGCTCCAGGACCCGGACCTGTCGCACCTGATGACGACGGGCGAGGCCCTGCGGGTCAACCGCGGATCGTTCACCCCCAGCCCCACAGAGTTCGGCGACGACCACGCGTGGCCGCAGGACAAGCCGCAGGTGGTCAACACCCCCAGTACGCACGGCGGCGCCCGCAACACCGTCTGCAACGTCCTGCGCTCGGTCGCCGGCAACGGCACCACCACCCTGAGCACCTGGGCGGGCACCTCCTTCCCCGCGGCCCTCGCCACCGGATCGAGCAGCGCCTATGTGACCCCCGGTTCCGGCCAGTTGTTCCGCCAGTTCCAGGGCACGGAGACCAAGGTCGGCGGTGTCTTCCTGGTCACCGACACCGGCCTGCGCTACGCCCTGCAGTCCAACGGCGACAGCGCCACGGACGACTCCGGGATCGGCGAGTCGGGCAAGAAGGGCCGACAGCAGCAGCCGGAGGAGAAGGACTCGCAGACCCGGCTCGGCTACGGGGACGTCACCCCGGCGCCGGTGCCCGCGCCCTGGTCAGAGTTCCTGCCGACCGGCCCCCGGCTGTCGAAGGCCGCGGCGAGTCAGCCCCAGGGGTCGTGAGGCGCCGTCCATGACCGATGCACGCTCCTGCCGGCCGGCCCCCGGGCGCCGGGGACGGCTGCGCCCCGCGGCGGCCGCCCTGCTGGCCACCGCCGCCTCCGCGGGCCTGCTCACCGCCGCCGGCACCCCGGCCGCCGCGGACTCCGGCGAATGCTCCTTCCCGAACACGAAGTACGCCGGCAAGCCCTGGTCCCTCCAGCGGGTGAACCTGGACGAGCTGTGGCAGCAGTCCACCGGCAAGGGCGTACGGGTCGCCGTCATCGACACCGGCGTGGACGTGAAGAACCCCCAGCTCGCCCACGCCGTGGACGCCGGTGCCGGGCACAACTTCCTGCCGAGGAAGGACGGCAAGGGCGAGCCCGTCCCAGACCGCGGCAACGAGCAGGGCACCACGGACACCGTCGGGCACGGCACGAAGGTCGCCGGCATCATCGCCGCCCGCCCCCTCAAGGGCACCGGATTCGTGGGCCTTGCACCAGGGGCGACGATCATCCCGCTCAAGCAGAACGACGCCCAGGGCGACGGGAACACGACCGGCCTCGCTCAGGCCATCACGTACGCGGTCCACGAGGGCGCGGACGTCATCAACATCTCCCAGGACACCGCCGACGCGGTCGCCCCGGAGGCATCCTTGGAGCAGGCCGTGGAGGACGCCATCCGCTCCGGAGCGGTCGTCGTCGCCTCGGCGGGCAACGACGGCCTCGGCGGCAACGTCAAGAAGACCTACCCCGCCTCCTACCCGGGCGTCCTCGCGGTCGCCGCGTCGGACCGCAACAACGAGCGGGCGGCGTTCTCCCAGTCCTCCAACGAGGTGGGGGTGGCGGCGCCGGGCGTCGACATGGTCTCCACCGTCCCCAAGGGCGGCCACTGCTCCGACGACGGGACCAGCTTCTCGGCCCCCTACGTCGCCGCCGTCGCCGCCCTCATCAAGGCGAAGCACGAGGACTGGACGCCCAAGGAGGTCGTGGCGCAGATCGAGCAGACCGCGGAACGCTCCATCGCGGGCCGCGACCGCCTCGTCGGCTGGGGCGTCGTCGACCCGGTCCGCGCCCTCACCGAGGACGACCACAAGGTGGAGGAGCCGGTCGCCCACGAGGGCCTGGTCCGCGCCGAGGCCCCCAGCCCCGCGCCGCTCCACCTCGGCGAGACCCAGGCCGAGCGCAACGCCCGCCTCGGTACGTTCGTGACGGTCGGTGCCGCGGTCCTGGTGGCGGCCCTCGCCGGTACGGGGGTCGCGGTACGGGATGCGCGGCGGCGCAGGCGCAGGGTCCGCGGGCAGGCGTGAACGGGCGTGAACGGGCCTGCGTCAGTGGGCGTGCGTGAGTGGGCGTGCCTGGAGGCGCTCGCGAGGCGGTGTTCGGGCTCGGTATCGCATGCCGTTGTCGGAGGGGCCGGGTAGTGTGGGCCGAGCGCTGTTCAGAGGGGCGGGGACCAATGGGGGCAATAGGGGGAAAGGCCGCCCTGTCTTGGTGGAACCGTAACTGACCCAGTACGTAGATCAGTTGGCCGGGTTCTGCCCGTTGACTAAAGTAACTGGAAGCGCGGTCATTAGCAGCTTCGCCCGTTGAACCGGGGGACACGGTCGGACGGGCACTGGGGAACTCACGGGGAGGGAAGGTCCAGTGCTTCCTGCGGATGCGGGTGGTGGCGCCGATCTGCGGCGCGGCGCAGAGGCGTTGAAGATCTTCAAGCGGCGCGTGGACACGCTGTTGAGCGAATTCGAGGGTTCCGCCGGCAGTTCTTCGAAGGTCGGTGCCCAGACGATTTCCAGGGCGTCCCTGAGCGGGCACGGGACCTTCGGTGAGGCGGACGACCTCTACCACCAGTACAACCGCGTGCACGAGCAGCTCACCACGCTGTCCAAGTCGCTCGGCCACCAGATCGAGGCCATGGGCATCGCCGTGCACGGCGCGGACATCGGCTTCGACAACCTCGACGAGGACCTGCGCCGCAGGTTCTGGGCCCTGCAGACGCAGATCCACGAGGACAACCAGCCGCCGCGGCACGAGAGCCCGGAGCACCACGGCGACCAGCAGCACGGGCACAGTGACGACAAGCATTCCGGAACGGGGTACTCATGACCCACGGAAAGCCGCACGCTCAGGACCGTCAGCGGGCCACCCAGGAAGTGGGCCTGACGGACGCGACCACATCGGCCCTGGAATTCCTCTCCGGCATCTTCGGCAACGGCCGCATCTTCGGCCGTACCGACTTCGAGGGCCACGAGCTCAACGCCATGCTCGACCTGGTCGAGCACACCGACCCCGGTGAGCTGGCGAAGGCCGGCGAGGCGCTCTGGAGCGCCCGCGACGCGATCAGCGATGCCGCGGACGAACTCAGCAGGCACATCGGCAACGTCGACTGGAAGGGCGAGGCGGGTACGAACTTCCGCGACTGGGGCTCCAACCTCGTGGCGAACACCCACGCCCTCGCCAAGTACGCCGACGTCGCCGGCCTGCAGATCACCGCCGCCGGCTCGGGCCTCGCCTCCGTGCGCAGCTCCATGCCACCGAGGGACACCCGGTTCCACAAGCAGAAGGTCGAGGACATCCCCACCCCCAAGCGGGTGAAGGGGAACGCGGAGTACGACGAGGCCGTCAAGGTCGAGGGCCACCGTCAGGAAGCCATCAACCAGATGAACCGGCTGGCGTCGTTCTACTCGGTGTCCAGCGGGACGCTTGCGGAGCAGCAGCCGCCTCGGTTCGAGATGATGCCTAATGTGGGGGTGCCTAGGCCGTCGTCGACCAAGGCGCCCAAAAGGGATGACTCTGTTGAGGGAAGCGGCAGTCTCGGCACGCTTGGCCGACACGTAGCGAACCAGGGGTACCACGCTACGGGCCAAGTGCCGAATGACGGCGACAAGCGGCTTTCAGTGCACGAAACGATCAATGATCGGCACCGTCCAGATGTGGGCACGGTGATCGACAGTGTCGCGCCCCCGCTCCCCACGACGCCTCCCGTCGACACGGGTCAGCCCCCGACGCACACGGCGCCGGGCGGCACCACGCATACGTCGCCGCCCCCGTTCGCCAACGGCATGGTGAAGCCCATCACGAACGGGCCCGTCAAACCTCGGGGCAACAACCCCCCGCCGCAGGCGCGCGGCTCCGTGCGGGAGTCCGCCACTGGAAAGGGCACGACGAGTACCGGCCGGGCGGCCAACGCCATGGGGCGGGGGCCGGTCAACCAGGCACGGGCGACCGGACGCGCCGCCTCCACCGGGCGTATGCCGATGGGCCGGGGAGGTGTCACGGGCGGAACGCCGCGCGCGGCGGGCCAGGCCAAGTCGTCGAACGCCGGAGCCACCCGGAAGGGCGGGGTGGTGGGCGGCAGGCCCACCAACCAGACGTCGGGATCGACGTCCCGGGTCCCCAGGGGCACCGTTATCGGGGGCCAGAAGGAGAACCCCGGCCGCACCCAGGGGACACCGGGCAAGCTGGGGCAGCGCGGTGTGATCGGAGCGCCGAACCCCCAGAACGACAGGACCCAGGGGCCGCGGCGGACGCCCGGAGCACCCGAGGGTGTGGTCGGTGCGCCGAAGAGCCGTACGACGGGTCCCAAGGGGGAGCGCGCCGGATTCACCCCCGGTGGCTCCGGACTGGTACGGGGCCGGGGGGACCAGCAGCATCGCGACGCCGAGGGTGCGGAGCAGCCGCCCACGCCACAGCAGCGCCCACCCCAGGCACCACCAGAGACCGAGTAGGCCTTCGAGCGAGGACGTGCACAGGCATGAAGCCAGGAACCGACCGCCGCGCCGGCGCCACCGCGCGGAGTCACGGGCGCAGACGACGAGGCGCGGGCTTGGTGGCCGCGACCCTGGGTGTCTGGGCCGTTGCGCTGACGGGCCTCGCCCCCGCGGCGGCGGCTGACGACGTCCAGTCGCAGCAGTGGTACCTGGATGCCATGAGCGCTGACCAATTGTGGAACGTCAGCACGGGTAAAGACATTACTGTCGCCGTGATCGACAGCGGGGTGTCCGAGACAAAGTCGCTTGAGGGAAAGGTCCTCCCCGGTAAGGACGTGACCGGTACGTCAGGCGGTCCTACCGATGACTACGACGGTCACGGAACTTCGATGGCCGAACTCATCGCAGGTTCAGGGAAGGACGGCTCCCTCAAAGGCCTGGCTCCGGACGCCAAAGTCGTTCCATACCGGGTTACTCTTACGACGTTGCCCGGTAAGCACAAGGACGACACGTACAAGGCCATCAGGGAAGCGGCTGATGGCGACGCCCGGATCATCAATATGTCAATTGGCGGTCAGTACTGGGACCCCCAGGAAGAATCCGCGATCAAGTACGCTCTCAGCAAGGGGAAACTGCTTTTCGCCTCGGTAGGTAACGAGTCCAGCAGCAAGACCGAATATCCTGCGAGCTACCGCGGAGTCGTAGGCGTGTCAGCCGCCGACGAGAACGGAACGGTAGCGAAGTTCTCCGAATACAACGACTCCGTCGACCTGGCCTCCCCCGGCGCCGATGTGCCCTCCTGGTGCGACAAGACCCTGAAGAGGTACTGCAAGAGCGAGGGCACCAGCCAAGCCTCCGCCATCGCCTCCGCCTCCGCGGCCCTCATCTGGTCCGCACATCCCGACTGGACCGCCAACCAGGTGCTGCGCGTCCTCATCGACACCGCCGGCCGTGACTGGCCGAAGGACTCGCCCAGCAAATACCTCGGATACGGTCTGATCCGCCCGGCCCGCAACCTCCTGCACCACGAGGGAGACCCGGGGCCCGCAGACGTCGACCCCATCACCGGTGAGAAAACCCCCGGAGTCGCGTCCTCCTCCGGAACCTCCGCGGCCGGATCGGCGTCCCAGGATCCGGACGGAAAAGCCTCGGGCGACGCATCCTCGGCGGGCAAGGACTCCTCGCAGGGCACGTCGGGAGGGGAGACCTCCGCGGCGGCCGCTACCGCGGACAGCTCCGACGGCAACGGAACGCTGTGGACCGTCGTCGCTGCCGTCGCAGCCGTCGTGGTGGTCGGCGGCGGGATCTTCGCCTTCGTCAGAAAGCGCCGCACCGCCTGAGGGCGCCCCGATCGCAGGAGCGCCGAACACACGTCGGCCCCTGGCCGATGATGCCGGACTGTGCGCCTGCGGGCACCGCACCTCGGTCCCCGGAGGCCCCCGACAACCGAAGAGCGCAACACAGACAGAGACAGGTTCAGGAAGGGAAGCCCAGTCATGGCAGATGGCCAGCGGGTATCAGACGATGAGCTGATCAAGCTTGAGCAGCACATCGTGGAGAAGTACGACTCGATCAAGGACCAGGTCAAGCGGCTCCAGGGCACCATCGACAACCTTGAGGCGCACTGGGTCGGCCTCGGTGCCAACGCCTTCGGCCGCAAGCAGGAGGAGATCAACACCAGCCTCGTCCACATGGGCAAGACCCTGGCGAAGTTCCTCGACGCCATGAACTCCACCCGGAAGATCAAGAACGACTCCGAGGACAAGATCCTGGCGGACGCGAAGTCCATCGACCCGGGCCTGGGCAACCAGACGTCGGCCCTCAGCAGCTACTGACCGGCGTGCACGCACCCGTGGGCGCGCCCTGAACCGGGTGCTCCCGCCGAGCGGGTGCGGGCACTGACGCGGAGCCGCTGCTGACGGAGCCTGCTGTCCCGCCCGCCACCCGGCAGACATCACCAAGGAGATGGGTAACCATGGCGAACCCGCATTACGACGAACTCGCAGTGAAGTACGGCGGCCTCGACGCGATGGCCACGGAGCTCGGCAACCAGGCCAAGCGGCTGGAGACCGACCTGGAGGACATCAAGGCGGCCGTCGCCCGCGCGGCCACCGGGTGGGAGGGCGAGGCCCACACCACGTACACCACGGTGCAGCAGGCGTGGAACAAGGACGCCAAGATCATCCACGAGGCGCTGATGTCCATCACGCGTCTGGTGCACAACGCCGGCGGTGACTACCGCGGCGGCGATCTGAAGGCGGCCAGCTACTTCAACTGAGCGAACGCGGTACAGGACAGTGGGGTGGGCACGCACGGGAGGTGCCCACCCCATGTGTCTGAAGTGGCCCCGGTGCAATGGGGCGGCGGTTCGATGCCGACGGCCGCAGCGGCCGGCCCGGGGACCGCGAGTGCCGGTTGCACCAAGGTGGGCCTGCCCGCCCTCGGAGCCGGGCGCAGACGGGACCGGCCGCCCGGCACCGGCCACCGTGACCGGCACCGGCACCGGGTACCGGTCACGAAGAACGTCACTCGGCCGGCAGGCCCCCGTTGTGCGGAGCGGGCTCCAGGTCGAACTCGCCGTCGCGGGCCCCGAGGACGAAGGCCCGCCACTCCGCCTCCGTGTACCGCAGGACGGTGCCCGGTTCGACGGAGGAGCGCATGGCCACCGCACCGCCGGGCAGGTGGGCGATCTCGACGCGTTCCTCGTGCTCCTCGGTGCCCGGTGCGCCGAGCCATTCGACGCCGGAGATGTCGAGGGCGTAGAGCTCTTCCTTCTCGCGTTCCTTGCGCGCCTCGGTCTGCGCGTCACGCGCCGTGCCCTGAGCGTCGGCCATCGAGCGGTCCCTTCACGGTGTGCGGATGTGCTGCGCGGCCAGCGTACTTGGGGTACTCGGGCCCGGGTGGGGCCCTTGGCCGCTGCCATGACAACGACGCACGCGGCGTTATTGTCACACCCTCCGGACGGCGGGCTCGGGCAGCGCACGGGCAACTCGTCACCGAGGCCATCACGGGCAGGCACGGCGCCACCTGCCTGGGGCAGGCACGGCGCCAGCAGCCTGGGCAAGACCGCGCCACCGGCCTGGGCAAGCACGTGCCCCCGGCCCGCCGGCACGGGACGGGGGCACGGGGGACACGCGGCTACGACGTCACGGACTCGCCGTCCGGGACCGTCGACGGCAGGTGTGCCTCGTCGGCGCAGCCGAGCTTGTCGGCCAGGTGCCGGGAGACGGAGTTCAGGATGACCATCCTGTCCTTGCTGGGGGAGTTCCCCTTCAGTTGGCCGGCGCTGCTGAATATCCCCGCGTCCACGTACCGGGTCCGCTTTCCGTCCGAGCCCTTCGTGGTGCACTGGAAGTACAAGGTGGTGGAGTTCTTGTCGCTCGTCGCGGCGTACGCCCCCAGCGCGTAGAACGTGAAGTCCTTGCCGGGCGAGGCCTTCAGTACGGCGGCCCGGGTCGGGTGGGTGTCGGCGGCCTTGAAGTCCAGTTGGACCAGCGGGGCTCCGCTGGTGTCGTCGGGCAGGTAGACGGTGCACCTGCTGCGCTGCTGGACGTCGTCGTGGACGTGCGCCGCCGCTCGGTCGAGGGAGAACTGGTTGCCCTTGCCGCTGAGCTCCTCGAAGGAATCGGCTCCGCCGAGGCGTTGCAGGGCCGTCACGGCCGGCCTGTCCAGGGTTCCGTCGCAGATCCGGCTCGCTGGTGTCTGGGCGGCCTGCGGTTGCTTGTCGCCTTCGTCCGAGCACGCGGACACACCGGCCAGGGTCGTCAGCGTCGCCGTGGCCCAGAGCACACCTCGTACGAGGCGGCCGCGGGGGGCCCGGCGACGTCCGGTGGGAGGGAGGTTTCGCACGGTCTCAGTCCTTGTACGGGGGGCGTCCGCGGTACCTGTCCTCGTTGGGACCAGTGCCGTAGTACTTGTCACCGAGGTCACCCACGACGTCGTCGTAGTCCGCCTGCTTGCTGTGGCCCTTGAAGTAGTAGTCGTAGTCGTCACCGATGGTGTCCGAACCGGCCTGGAAGAACTTCTGGCTGGTCATCTGGGACTTGGCCAGCGGGTCATCCTCCGCCTTGTCCGCGGCGTTGTCGATGCCCTGGCCGATGAACTCCTCCACCGCCGAGCCTGCGGTGTCCGCCGCGATGGGGACGATCGCGAGGCCGGCGCCCTCACCACCGGGAATGCAGGCCACACCGGCGCCGATGGCCGCGCCGACGCCCCACTTGATCCAGTCCGTGGACTTGCCGAGCGACTTGTTCGCGTCGTCCGAGTCCTGGCCGTAGTCGGCAGCGGCCTGCTGGACGCGTGAGTGGTCCAGGACGCCGCGCGTCTGGGCCTCCATCATCAGCGCGTCCTTGGCCCGGTCGTAGTGCTCCTGGTCCGTGGGCGGATTCTGCTGGAGCAGGCTCAGTGTGTAGATGTGCTGGGCGGCCGAAGTGATCTTGTGCGAATCCTCGTTCTGGCCGAGGACGCTGAGGAAGTTGATCGCCCCGTCGTTGCCGAAGTCCGCCCGCCCCGCGTACTTGGCGGGGAAGTTGTCCGCGTCCCTGCCGTGGTCGCCGATGCCGGACATGTTGTAGTCGATGTCGTCGATGTAGGCGGACGCCATCTTGCCCAGGCTGTCCGCCAGCTCCGGGTGGTCGTGCAGCATCTTCGGGCCGTCCTCACCTCCGTAGAGGTAGACGACCTGCTCCATGACGCCCGCGGTGGCGGCGTTGCGGTGGTCAGTGTTGCCGGGGGTGGGGTGCTCGGCGTCGAACGAGTAGCCCGTGGTCGCCGCCTCCAGGGCGTGGCCGAGGGCGTCCTGGCCGGCCATGTAGCCCTTGTGGGTCTGCGGCTGGTCCGACCACCAGTCGCGTTCCTTGGTGAGGTACTTGAGGTGGTCGTTGAGCTCCGAGTCCTGGTTGACAGTGCCCTTGGTGTCGTCGGGCTGGCCGAAGAACTGCGTCGAGGCGTCCGGGTTGTGGCCGAGGGCCTCCAGGAAGCCGGTCATCGGGTCCCGGCCGCGGTCGCCCTTGCCGTAGAAGTTCAGGTCGCACTGGTCCCAGTTGTTGATCCAGTGGTTGGGGCCCTTGGTGGTGTTGAACTCCTTGTCGTAGGCGATGAGCTTGTCCCCGTAGTCGTTCAGGAACTGGTCGTCGTAGTCCCCGAAGCGCATCAGGGCGCTCATGACCTGGAACCCCTTGGGGTAGCCGTCCGGGTCGTCCCCCATGCCCTGCGGCCCGAGGTCCACCATCTGCTTCTCCCACGTGTCCATAGCGGCGCTGTCGGAGAGGGTGGCGGTGCCGAGGGCGGTGCCGAGGCTCTTCTGGAGGCTCTTGGCCAGGTTCTCCCGCTCGGGGTCGTAGGTGGGGAACTGCGGGTCGGCGAGATCCGTCCAGAACTGCAGGGTCTTCTTCGGGCCGACGGTGGTGGCCAGCGTCTCCGCGAAGAGCGGGTCCTTGCCGTACTTGGTGAGGTTCTCGTTGAGCTCCTTGAGCTGGGCGTCGCTCAGATCCTTCGGATCCTTCTTCATGAGCTCGGCCATGTCCTCGGCGGCCTTGATGGCCCTGGCGGCGGAGTCGCGGTCCTTGTAGTCGGCGTCCGAGAAACCGTACTTGGCCTGGTCGACGATGAGGCGGAGGGCCTTCGCGGCGGAGTCGTCGCTGTCGGTGGCGCCCTTGAGGATCTTCTGGACCTCGTCGCGGAGGTTGTCGACGTCCTGCTCGCTGTGTTCGGGGACCTTGGTGCCCTCGGCGGCGCGGTCGGGGTGGATGTTCATGGTCACGGTGAAGCCGCCGTGCCCGGTGTCCATGACGGTGAGGTTCTTCTTGAGGCCCCGGTCGATGGCCTCGTTGAGCTGTTTGCGGTAGCCGGTGAGCTCGCCGTGGGTGTCCTTGAGGATCCTGGCGATGGTGTTGGCCTGGGTGTGGGCGTCGCCGAACTCGCCCGCGGTCTTGTCGATGAAGTCCCGCGAGACCTGGGAGTTCACGCCGGCCCAGTTGGCCTTGTCCGCCTTGCCCTTGAGGTTGTGTTCGGCGTCGCGGCTGAGTGTTTCGAGCTTCTTGGTCATCTCCTCCCAGTCGGTGATGGCGTCACCGAGTTTGGAGAAGTTGCCGAAGCGGAGCGCGTCGAGGTCCATCAGCTGCCCTTCCGCTCGTCGAAGCCCTTGTCGAGCTCGGCGATGCTGCTCAGCGTTCCCGCGATGTAGACCTCGTCGCCGGCGTGCGCCTTCTTGGTGTAGTCCATGTGGTTCGAGATGTGCGCGCAGGCGTCCAGGAGGTTCTGGCACTGGTCGATCCAGTGCACGGCGACGTGGTCGAGGGCCCCGCCGATGGCGAAGCCCTCCTTCTCCAGACCGCCGGCTGCGTCCATCGAGGAGAGGCGGGCGTGGTCGCTGTACTTGTTGAAGTCGTTGTACAGCTTGTAGGCCGCGTCACCGACGGCGGCCAGGTCCTTCTGGCTGACCTTCAGATCGCCCGGGGTGGACGAGGTGCTGCCCCCGTCCACCGGCACGGAGTTCAACTCCATCCGCGCCGAGTGCCGCCCCGCGGCCTCCGCTTTGAGTTGCTCCCACTCGTCCCATGCCATCCGGCAACCCCTTCCCCGTGATGCGGCTCTCGCTCCGCGCGCCGGTGAACCACCCGGCACCCGCCGCCCTCCGCGTGCATCCGCCGCTGTGGCGCGAATTCTATGTGCGATCGGGCAAGCGTCCGACTGCTTGAGGGCAGCCGTCAACCTACCAACGTGGGAGGTGCGGGGGGTTGCCGGGACCGTGGGCCCGGGCCCCGGGGTGTGGGGAGTTGGTGGCGAAAACGTGCCCTTTCCTTGTGGGCGGCGGCTTGGCGTCCCGCGGCTTGGCTCGCTGCGGTGTGGGTGTGTGGGTGCGTGCTTCGGTGGGGCGGGGTGTGGCCGGGGCGGAGGGGCACCCCTCCGCCCCGGCGGCGGGGTCACCGTTCGCAGGGGAGCGTCTTCTTGTAGCCCTCGGCGTAGCTGGCGAGAAACCGGACCATTTTGTCGCCTACGTCGCCGTCGGGATTCTCGACCTGTGCTGCGATGGAGAAGTGTTCGGCCTTCTGCCGGGCGTTCTTGCAGTCGATGATCGTGGTGGCACCGTCATTCCATACCGCGTAGCGGCCGCCCTGTTCGGGGTGCGCGTTGAAGACCAGTTGCTGTTCGGCGGCTTGCTGGGCGGTGAGGTCAGCTTTCTGCCAACGCCCTTCCATGGAGAGCTCGACCCTTCCGTCTATGTCAACGCTGCAGAAGAGGCTGTCCGGGACCACTCCCGCACTCGACTTGGCTACGGTCAGCTTGTTCCCGGGTGGAAGAATGTCCCTCAGCGTGGATGCCTTGACGGGGACTTTACACAGCGCGGACGGCACTTGGTAGTTCCTGTCGTTGCTTGAGCATCCTGAGAGAGTCAGCAGTGCCACAAGGCCCGCGATGGTTGCGATCCATTGCTTTCCCGTCACGCTCATCGCTTCGGCCTGGTCGCGCTGCCCATGGCCACGCCTGCCGAGTGGCCGTCGTCGGCTGCGTTGCCGCCAGAATTCATGAGATCGACCACCGTTTCCCAGTTGTATTTTCCACGCGTTGCTACTTCAACGGCCGTTCGTGCCGAGTCGATAGCCGCGTCGCGGCCCTGGAAGTAGGTGCCTCCGGCGTCGCTTCGCGCCTGATCCGATGAGTCCTTCTCAATGCTCTTCATCACACTCTCTTGGATGTCTTCCACGGCCCAGCCCACGGGGGCACCGACGATCGGGACCTCCTCCACCTTGCCCATGCCGATGCCGAGGATGCGGTTGACCCACTTCTGCTTCTCCGCTGCCGCCTCGTTGAACTGACTGTCCACTGCGGAGTGGTAGTCGAGGACGGCTGCCGCTCGTGATTCACTCAGAACGCCGGCGATGATGCCGCCAGGTCGTGTGGCGTTTTTGATTCGTTCGACGTCCGGGACCGATGAATCACTGTCCGAGTTGACGGCCTCCTGCACAATGTGGGCGGTATAGGCATGCTGGGCGGATGTGATGGATGCATATGCGTTGGGATCCTGGCCGACCTCTGACAGGAAAGCGTACGCTGTGTTTTCTTCCAACCTGGCGGGTGAACCCGAGGACGGGTAGGTTGCGCTGTCCGTTCCTGCGAGTGTCCGCTGAAAGTCACCCATGTAATCGGCGGTAATGTCGCCAAGGCTACCGCGCATGGCGTAGAGAGGGCCGGAGACCTCCTCGATGTCGCCGTTCTCGTTGTGGCGAATGAGCTCCGGATGTGCGCCGAACTCACTCACAATCTTCCTGACCAGGTCGGCCGCCTCCGGTGAATGCTTGACCGCATGCCCGCTGTCGTCGTCGTACGGCCGCCCAGTCGCCGCCGACTCCAACGCATGTCCCAAGGCCTCGGGGCCGAAGTTCCGGGCCGCTTCCTGCTTCTGGAGGTCGCCGTAGACGTACGGGTCGTTGGAGTCCGGGTTCCACTGGAAGTGCTTGTCGGTGAAGACGTCGAGGTAGCTCTTGAAGTCCACCTTCCCACCCGGATCCACGGCCCCGTCCTCCCGATAAGCCACCGGCGGACGGGTGAAGAACTGCTGTGAGGCCTCGGGGCTGTGGCCCAGGGCCTCCAGGACGCTGTTGAGCGGATCCGTCCCGGACCCCGTCCTGCCCGAGGGATTGAACCCGTACCGTTCGCCCTGCCCGTACCCGACCCGGGTCAGCAGCCCGTCCGGGTCGGCCTGGTGGAGCTGGGTGATGTGCTCCGCGATGGGTGTGAGGAAGCGCGGGTCGTAGTCGCCGTAGCGGAGGATCCCGCCGAGCACCTGGTAGCCGTAGGGCTTGCTCATCATGCCGGGTTGCCATTCCACCGGCTGCGTACCGAGTTTGCGGAACTCCGCGCCCCAGCTCGGCGGAAGGTGGTGCCTCCTGTCGGGGTCGGTCGCGTTGGCGAGCGCGTGGCCCAGGTTGCGCTGGAGCTCGCCCACGGCGTCCAGGCGCGCCCTGCCCGCGTCCCTCTCCGTACCGTCGGTCGCCATCAGGCCGTAGAACTCGAGGACCTTCTCGGGGCCCCCGAGGCCCTCGTAGAAGTCGGTGGCGAACTCGCCGTCCCGTTCACGACCGTTGAAACGCAGGATGCGGTTGAGCTCGGCCAGTTCCCCTTCGGTCATGCGGTCGCCCTTCCGGGCGAGTTCGACGGCGCGTTCCGCCTGCGCGTCGTCGAGCGACGCGTATGTGCGGTGGCCGGCGTTGTACGGGTCGTTGCCGTGCGTGCGGCCGAGTGCGAGTCGCACCGACTGGTCGATGTCGTTGGCCCGGCCCAGCTTCGAGCTGATCTGGTCGGCGAAGTGCTGGGCCTTCTCCTGGCCGCCCTCCTTGGGAGGCTCGCCCGGTGCCGTGTGCTCGGCGACGACGACCGTGCAGTGATGGGCGTCGGTGACGACGAAGCCCTGCTCGCGGGCGTCGGACACCAGGGCGCGCACGCTGCGCTGGAGTTCGGCCAGTTCGCGGTGCGCGTCGTCGAGGAGGCGGTGGATGCTGCCCGCCTCGGTGTGGAGGTCACCGATCTCCTTGGCGGTCTTCCTGATGAAGTCCCGGGTCACCGTCGCGTTGACACCGGCCCAGCGGGCGGACTCCGACTTGGCGCGCAGCCCGGTTTCGGCGTCCTTGGCCAGCGTCCTGAGATGGCCGACGGCCTGCTTCCAGTCCGCGACGGCCGTACCGAGGCGTTCGAGGTCGACCTCGATGAGGTCGGTGTACGTGAGGGCCACCCGTCAGCCGTCCCCTTGCTCGAAAGGTCGTTCACTCGAAAAGGTCGTTCAGCCGGGACACGGACACGGCCGAGCCGTCCCTGCCGCGGAGGTCGGCCGCGATGCGTGCGTCGTCGTGGCCGTGCTGCTTCCTGCTGTGGTCGAGGTGGTTCGAGATGTGGGCACACGCCTGGAGGACCGACTTCAACTGGGTCGTCCAGACGTGGACGGTCTCCTGCAACGCGGGGCCCATCGCGAAGTGGTGCCCCTTGAGCGCGGCGGCCGCCTGCTGGGTGGATCCCTGGCCGTCCTTGCCCGCGCCCGCCGCCGCGAGGTCGGCCTGCTTGCCCAGTCGGCCGTGGAGCACGAACGCCTCGTGGCCGACGGCTCCGAGATCGTCCTGGTGGACGACCAGGTCGGCGTCGCCGCCGCCCTGGTCCCCGGGGTACTGGTCCAGTTGCATCCCCGTGGCATGCTTCCTCGCTGCATCCGCCTTGAGCTGCTCCCACTCGTCCCAGGCCATGCGTGCGCCCCTCCCCGTCGCCTGTGTCGCCGCCCGCACAGGCTGCGTTCACGCTGGGTCCCGCGAAACGGCTGTGGGGGCATGTGGTGACAGATTAGCGACGCAGCGTAGTGGGACGCAGGTCAACTCACCCCTGACGGTCCGTAGTTGGCCGAAAAGGGCGGCCCGTGCCCGGTACCCGTGCTCCGACGGCTCCGACGGCTCCGACGGCTCCGACGGCTCCGACGGCTCCGACGGCCACCGCCGGCGCGCCCCGCCCGACGGCACCGGCGTGCCCCGCCCGACGGGCGCAAACGCCCTTTGCCGGTGCGGCCCAGCCCGAGGCAATCCCCCCGGTGCACGGCCCCGCCCGTACGGACGACCTCCGCCCGGCGCGGGCCGTGCAGCCTGCGCCGGGCGGTGCGGTGCGCCTCAGTGCTCTTCCGGCAGCAACCCCGTCTGCACCAGCGGCCTCCCCCTGCGCCGGGAGACGAAGACACCGCGGCCCGCGGGCATCGGGCGCGGGCGGACGCCCGCCATGAGGTCGCCCTCACCGGGGTCGCCGGAGAGGATCAGGCCCTGCGCGCCGAGCTCGGTCATCCGCTGGATGAAGGGCTCGTACGTGGCCCGGCCCGCACCCGCCGAGCTGCGGGCGATGATGAAGCGCACACCGACGTCCCGGGCGAAGGGCAGCATCTCGGTGAGGTCGGCCAGCGGGTTGCCGCTGGACGTCGACACCAGGTCGTAGTCGTCCACGACCACGTACACCGTCGGCCCCCGCCACCAACTGCGCTCCCTGAGCTGCTGCGCGGTGACCTCGGCGGTGGGCGTGCGCCGCCGCATCAGGTCCGCCAGGGCCTGGACGTGGTGGCCCATGGCATTGGACATGGGCACGTACTCCGCGAGGTGCGTACGGGGCGTGACGTCCAGCAGGGCGCGGCGGTTGTCGACGACGAAGAACTTGCAGGCGTCCCCGGAGTACCGCTCCGCGAGCTGCTTGATGAGCAGCCGCAGCAGGTTCGACTTGCCCGACTCGCTCTCGCCGTAGACGAGCAGGAACGGGTCCTGGTCGAAGTCCACGAAGACCGGTTCCAGGTTGTTCTCGTCCAGTGCGAAGGCCACTCCGCGCGCGGGGTGCGCATGGCCGGGCGGTAGCTGGGCCGCGGGGAGCTCGCGCGGCAGCAGCCGCACCTGCGGGGCACCCGGCACCGTCCAGTGGCGCCCCACCTCGGCGGCCAGCGAGGTGGTCGCCTCGGACAGCTCCGTGTCGGAGGTGAGGCCGTCGATGCGCGGCACGGCGGCCATGAAGTGGGCCTTCTGCGGGGTCTGGCCGCGGCCCGGTACCCCGGCGGGGACGTTCGCGGCGACCTTGCGGTCGAACTCCGAGTCCATGGGGTCGCCGAGCCTCAGCTCAAGGCGGTTCATCAACTGGTCCTTGAGGTTGGACCGCACCTCCATGGACCGGGAGGCCGAGAGCACCAGGTGGATCCCGTAACCGAGGCCCCGTGCCGCGATGTCCAGGACGTGGTCCTCCAGCGCCTCGTAGTCCGAGCGGAAGTTGCCCCAGCCGTCGATGACCAGGAAGACGTCGCCCCACGGCTGGTCCGTCACCGAGATGTCGCCCCGGGCCCGCCGGGCGCGGAACTCCGCGATGGAGCTGATGCCCATCGCGCGGAAGTACTCCTCGCGGCGGCTCATCACCCCGTACACCTCGGATACCGTGCGCCGCACCCGCTCCGGGTCGAGCCGGGACGCCACACCGCCGACGTGCGGCAGGCCGGCGACCGCGACCATGCCGCCGCCACCGAAGTCCAGACCGTAGAACTGCACCTCGTGCGGGGTGTGCGTGAGCGCGAAGGACGCGATCAGGGTGCGCAGCAGGGTCGACTTGCCGGACTGCGGCCCGCCGACGATCTGCATGTGCCCGGCCGCGCCCGAGAAGTCGCACCACAGCGGGTCGCGCCGCTGCTCGTACGGCTTGTCGACGAGACCGAGCGGAACGACGAGGCGCCCCGCGCCCTCGTAACCCGGCTGGGTGAGGCCGCGCTGCTGCACCGGCGCGAGACCGGGCAGCAGGGCGTCCAGCGGGGGCGGCGAGTCCAGCGGCGGCAGCCACACCTGGTGCGCCGCGGGGCCCTGCGCCTCCAGGCGGCGCACGATCACGTCCAGTACGGTGTCGGCGAGGGCGCTGTCCTCGGTGCCGCCGGCCCCGGCGCCGCCCCGCTCCGCCGGGCGCTTCCCCGGGTCGGCGTAGTGCACCGGTACCGGTGCCGCCGTGAAGAGCGCGGGACGCCGCTCCACCGGCACGGGACCGCCGAGCGCGGCCTGCTGCGCGCCGGAGCGGTACGCCCCCGAGACGTACGCCGCCTTGAACCGCACCATCTCGTCCGTGCCGTACTTCAGGTAGCCGGAGCCCGGCACGTTCGGCAGGTGGTAGGCGTCGGGGACGCCGAGCGCGGCGCGGGACTCCGCGGCGGAGAAGGTCCGCAGGCCCACCCGGTAGGAGAGGTAGGTCTCCAGGCCGCGCAGCCGGCCCTCCTCCAGGCGCTGCGAGGCCAGCAGCAGGTGCACGCCCAGCGAACGGCCGATGCGGCCGATCTGCACGAACATCTCGATGAAGTCGGGCTTGGCGGTGAGCAGCTCGCTGAACTCGTCGATGACCAGGACCAGCGACGGGATCGGCTGGAGCGGCGCACCCGCGGCGCGCGCCTTCTCGTAGTCGTGGATGTTGGCGTAGTTGCCGGCGTCCCGCAGCATCTCCTGGCGGCGGTTGAGCTCACCGCGGATGGAGTCGCCCATCCGGTCCACCAGCGTCAGGTCGTCGGCCAGGTTGGTGATGACGGCGGCGACGTGCGGCATCTGCGCCATGCCCGCGAAGGTCGCACCGCCCTTGAAGTCCGCGAGGACGAAGTTCAGCGTCTCCGAGGAGTGGGTGACCGCGAGGCCGAGCACCAGGGTGCGCAGCAGCTCCGACTTGCCGGAGCCCGTGGCGCCGACGCACAGCCCGTGCGGGCCCATGCCCTCCTGCGCCGCCTCCTTCAGGTCCAGCATCACCGGTCGGCCGTCCTCGCCGACGCCGATGGGCACCCGCAGCCGCTCCGCGAGCGCGCGCGGCCGCCAGGTGCGCTTGGTGTCCACCGAGGCGGCGTCGCCCAGGGAGAGCAGGTCGGTGAACTCCAGGTTGGCCAGCAGCGGTTCGTCGTCCTCGCCGCCGGAGGCCACCCGCAGCGGTGCAAGCTGCCTGGCCAGCGCCTCCGCGGCCTCGTACGACAGCAGGTCCGGCGTGCCCTCGTAGACCAGGCCGTCCTCCGACTCCAGATGGACGGTGCGCGGGTGGACGACCACCGACAGGCCGCCGCGTCCACCGGTCAGCTCGCCCGCCACCACCTCCACGACCGTCACGCCCTGCAGGCCCTCCGGGCTCGCCAGGGTCGAGACGGGCAGCAGCGAGACGCCGTCCAGAAGGACGACGATGTGCGGCTCGTCCGGCAGCGGCGCACCCGCCGGGTGGAAACGGGGCCTGCCCTGCAACCGGGCGGACAGCAGTTCGTCCAGCTCCATGGTGTCGCCGGTGATCAGGCGCCGGCTGCCGGCACCGTCCGCCGGGCCGGGGCCCTGGCAGTGCGGAAGCCACTTCGCCCACTCCCAGTGCGCCGCCGCGTCCCGGCCCGCCGCCACCGCGATCACCAGGTCCTCAGGCGAGTGCAGCGAGGCGAGCGACGCCGCGAGCGCCCGTGCCGTGGCCCGCGCGGAGACCGGGTCACCGCTGATGGTGAGGTGGTAGAAGGCACGCAGCGAGACCGCCATGGGCAGCGCGTCCAGGGTGCCGTGCAGCGCGAGGAAGCGCTGCATGGCGTGCGCGGTGAGCGGTTCGAGCTGCTCCACCGGCGCCGTCTGCGGGGCCAGCAGCGGAGAGGCCAGGGACTGCGGACCGAGTCCGATGCGCACCTGTGCGAAGTCGTCGTCGCCGGGCCGCCGCTCCCAGACCCTGCTGCCCTCGGCGACCAGTGCCCAGAGCTGGTCGGGGGAGGGGTGCAGGTAGTACTGGGCGTCCCGCTGCGCCCGTGCCGTGTCCCGTACGGTGTGCCGGGTCTGCGAGAGGTAGAGCAGGTAGTCGCGGCGCATGTTCGCCAGCTCGCCCTGCGTGCCGCGGCGGTAGCGGATCACCATGGAGATCGACATCGCCACCGTGGACGCCACCATCACGGCGCCCATGACCTTCATGAACGGCTGTGTGGTCGGCATGAAGTAGAAGACGACGGATCCGCCCATGCCGAGCATGGGGAGCAACTGCATGAGCGCGCCCTCCTGCTGACCCCGCGGCAGTTCGGGCGGGGACTGCAGGTCGATCTCCTCCGTCGGCACCTCCGACGGCAGAACCCGTGGCGGGCGCTTGACGATGATCTGGCTCACTGCTCGTCCATTCCGTGCCGGATTCGGGAGTCCGCGGGGGCCGGAGTCGCGTTCTGTTCGGGAGGCCGCGGGCGCCGGGTCGCGTTCTGACGGACGCCGATCGCCGTGCGATCCTACTGACATATGAGCGGGGAAGCGGACGGTAGGGTGTCGCCCGGTTGCCCGCACGGGTGCGAAGTCCCGCACGGGGCGGGGCGGATGCCGCGGTCCCCGGCCGGTCACCCGGACGGCGGCGGGCGGCCGGCCGCGGGCAGCCGTCCGGTGCGGCCGCAAGAGCCGAGCCAGAAGGACCGGAAGAGCCGAACGCCGGAGCCGGAAGGCCGGAGCCGGAAGGCCGGACGGCCGGGCGGCCGAGCAGGTGCGAGACGCCGGAACCGGAAAGCCGGAAAGGGGGCCCGACCCGCGAGGGCCGAGGACCCGTGAGGGGGAGAAACAGGTGAGCGTGGTGTCCTCGACGGCGGCCGCCGTACCCGGCGGCCCGGGGCCGGCAGCGCAGTCCCGCGTCAGATCGGAGCTCGGCTTCTGCCGCGTCACCATCGTCGCCCCCGACGCCCGGGTCGACGTCGCCCTCCCCGACGACGTCCCGGTCGCCGACCTCTACCCCGAGGTGCTGCGGCTTGCGGCGCAGAGCCCTGCCGAGGGCGCGCCGGTCGGCTACCACCTGGTGCGCCGCGACGGCACCGTCCTGGACAGCGCGCGCACGTTCGCCGCGCAGGGCGTCCTCGACGGCGAGCTGCTGAGCCTGCGCCCCTTCGCCGAGTCCCTGCCGCCCGCCGTCTACGACGACGTCTCCGACGCGGTCGCCTCCGCGGTGTCCGGTGACAGCACGCTGTGGAACGAGACGCTCACCCGCGCCGCCGGCCTGGTGGCCGGCGGCGTCCTGCCGGTGCTGCTCGCCTTCGTCCTGTGGGCCCCCCAGCCGCTGCACGACATGCACGGCCTGCCCGGCATCCTCGCCACCGTCGCCGGTGTCCTGCTGATCACCCTCGCCGCCGTGCGCGCCCGGGTCTACGACGACCGGGGCTCGGCCGTCGCACTCGGCCTCGGCGCCCTGCCCAACGTGGCGGTGGCCGGCTCGGGGCTGCTGCCGCTCGGGGCCCACGAGGGGATCGGCCGGCTCCAGTTCCTGCTGGCGTGCGCCGCGGTGCTGGTCGCCTCCGTGGTGCTCACCGTCGTCTCGCCCGGCGGCGACGGGCCCTTCGTGGCCTTCGTCTTCGCCTCCGCCGTCGGGCTCCTCACCACCTTCGCCGCCAGCCTCGGCGACATGGCGCCGGTCGAGGACGCCGCCCTGTGCGCCCCCGTCGCGGTGGGCGCGCTGGCCTTCCTGCCGGGCCTTTCCATGCGCTTCGCACGGCTGCCCATCGGCTTCGAGTCCCCGCACGCGACGCCCGCAGGCGCCGCCGGCGACCTTGGCCCGCAGCAGCCGGTCGACGCCGAGCGCATCGCCGCCCAGGCGCGCCGCGGCCATGAGCTCCTCGTCGGTCTCGTCGGCGGCTGCGCCCTGGTCTCCGTCGGTGCAGCCGCGGTGCTCGGCTTCTCCGACAACGTCTGGGGCCAGCTCCTCGCCTGCGCCACCGGCATCGCGATGATCATGCGCGCCCGGCTGTTCCGCTACACCGCACAGGTCGCGGCCGCCCTGGCCGCGGGTCTCGGCGCGCTGCTGCTGCTCGGCCTCGGGCTCTGCCTCAACCCTCCGCACGACCTCATCCAGCACGCGCTGGCCGGCGACGGCGGCGCGCTCGACATCCGCACCCTGTGGCTCGCGGCGGTGATCGCCGTCGCCGCGGCGCTGACCACCGCCGTCGGCCTGATCGTCCCGAACAAGGGCATCACCCCGTTCTGGGGCCGCTTCCTGGAGATCGCCGAGGGCTTCGTGCTGCTGACGCTGGTGCCGCTGACGCTCGCCGTCTTCGACGTCTTCGCCGCCGCGCGCGCCATGACGAGCTGACCCCGCGGCCCGCCCGCCACGGGCGCGGCACGGCCGGTGACCGACTGCCTGCGTACGGCTGGTAGCCTGTCACCGGCCGTTTGTGTACGCGCCGCCGGATCCCGTGCACCACAGGATCTGGAGGCAGCGCCCAGCGGGTCCCCGCCTCCCGAGTCACGGAAGCTCCCCTGAGACCCAGACCAGGGGCACTCGGTGGCCGTCATTCCATGACGAACCAGAACGAAGAACGAGGAGTGAGCGTGTCGCTCGACGCCGCCACGAAGAAGCAGATCATGACCGAGTTCGCCACGAAGGAGGGTGACACGGGCTCTCCCGAGGTACAGGTCGCCCTGCTCTCCCGCCGGATCTCGGACCTGACCGAGCACCTCAAGACCCACAAGCACGACCACCACTCCCGCCGTGGCCTGCTGATCCTGGTCGGACAGCGCCGTCGCCTGCTCCAGTACCTGGCCAAGAAGGACATCCAGCGGTTCCGGACGCTCGTCGAGCGCCTGGGCATCCGCCGCGGTGCCGCGGGCGCCAGGTAGTACGCCGTGCAGGGGAGCGGTTCTCGCCATCGGGAGCCGCTCCCTTCGCATAACCCCGTCCCGCCGCGCCAGCCATGTGCATGTCACCGCTGCGCCGTCCGGATCCGGGCCACGGGGCCCGGCCCGCACGCGGCGCGTGCGCGGTGTCCGTGCCGCTTTGTAGTCTGGTGCACAGGACAAGGGCTTCCGGCCGCCGGCCGGGCGCCCCTCAGGACAAGAGAACAAGCCATCACTCACGAGGAGGAGCGCACCCCAGCCGCCGCCGGTCCTCGGTAGTGGCCCCCGGGCGTCGCACCCCGGGTGCTTCGATCGAAGACCGGCCAGCACCCAAGGCGCGCTTCTCCGTCGGTCCCCGCCACACGGGCCAGGGGACACTGCAGACGTAACGGAGAATTCGCTGGTGGAGAACGAGACCCACTACGCCGAGGCCGTCATCGACAACGGCTCCTTCGGCACCCGCACCATCCGCTTCGAGACGGGCCGCCTGGCCAAGCAGGCCGCCGGATCCGCCGTGGCGTACCTGGACGACGACACCATGGTGCTGTCGGCCACCACCGCTTCCAAGAACCCCAAGGACCAGCTCGACTTCTTCCCCCTCACGGTGGACGTCGAGGAGCGCATGTACGCGGCCGGCAAGATCCCCGGTTCCTTCTTCCGCCGGGAGGGCCGCCCCTCCGAGGACGCGATCCTCACCTGCCGCCTGATCGACCGCCCGCTGCGCCCGTCGTTCAGGAAGGGCCTGCGCAACGAGATCCAGATCGTCGAGACGATCATGGCGCTCAACCCGGACCACCTGTACGACGTCGTCGCGATCAACGCCGCCTCCGCCTCCACGCAACTGGCCGGCCTGCCCTTCTCGGGCCCGATCGGCGGTACCCGGGTCGCCCTGATCAGGGGCCAGTGGGTGGCGTTCCCCACCCACACCGAGCTGGAGGACGCCGTCTTCGACATGGTCGTCGCCGGCCGGGTCCTGGAGGACGGCGACGTCGCGATCATGATGGTCGAGGCCGAGGCCACCGAGCAGACCGTCAAGCTGGTCGGGAGCGGTACCGAGGCCCCCACCGAGGAGGTCGTCGCCGCCGGCCTGGAGGCCGCCAAGCCCTTCATCAAGGTCCTCTGCAAGGCCCAGGCCGACCTCGCCGCGAAGGCCGCCAAGCCGACCGGCGAGTTCCCGATCTTCCTGGACTACCAGGACGACGTCCTCGAGGCGCTCACCACCGCCGTGCGCGACGAGCTCGCCACCGCCCTCACCATCGCGGGCAAGCAGGAGCGCGAGGCCGAGCTGGACCGCGTCAAGAGCCTCGCCGCCGAGAAGCTGCTGCCGCAGTTCGAGGGCCGCGAGAAGGAGATCTCCGGCGCGTACCGCGCGCTCACCAAGAAGCTGGTGCGCGAGCGCGTCATCAAGGAGAAGAAGCGCATCGACGGCCGCGGCGTCACGGACATCCGCACGCTCGCCGCCGAGGTCGAGGCCATCCCGCGGGTGCACGGCTCGGCGCTCTTCGAGCGCGGCGAGACCCAGATCCTGGGCGTCACCACCCTGAACATGCTCCGCATGGAGCAGCAGTTGGACACCCTCTCCCCGGTGACCCGCAAGCGCTACATGCACAACTACAACTTCCCGCCCTACTCCACCGGCGAGACGGGCCGCGTCGGCTCCCCCAAGCGCCGCGAGATCGGCCATGGCGCGCTCGCCGAGCGTGCGCTGCTGCCGGTGCTGCCGAGCCGCGAGGAGTTCCCCTACGCGATCCGCCAGGTCTCCGAGGCCCTCGGGTCGAACGGCTCGACGTCCATGGGCTCGGTCTGCGCCTCCACCATGTCCCTGCTGAACGCCGGTGTCCCGCTGAAGGCGCCGGTCGCCGGTATCGCCATGGGCCTGATCTCGCAGGAGATCGAGGGCGAGACCCACTACGTCACCCTCACCGACATCCTCGGCGCGGAGGACGCGTACGGCGACATGGACTTCAAGGTCGCCGGCACCAAGGACTTCGTCACCGCCCTCCAGCTCGACACCAAGCTGGACGGCATCCCCGCGTCCGTGCTGGCCGCGGCCCTCAAGCAGGCCCGTGACGCCCGGCTGCACATCCTCGACGTGATGATGGAGGCCATCGACCGGCCCGACGAGATGTCCCCGAACGCCCCGCGGATCATCACCGTCAAGATCCCGGTGGACAAGATCGGCGAGGTCATCGGCCCCAAGGGCAAGATGATCAACCAGATCCAGGAGGACACCGGCGCCGACATCACCATCGAGGACGACGGCACGATCTACATCGGTGCCGCCGACGGTCCGTCCGCCGAGGCGGCCCGTGCCACGATCAACGGCATCGCCAACCCGACCATGCCGGAGGTCGGCGAGCGCTACCTGGGCACGGTCGTGAAGACCACCACCTTCGGTGCCTTCGTCTCCCTGCTGCCCGGCAAGGACGGCCTGCTGCACATCTCGCAGATCCGCAAGCTCGCCGGCGGCAAGCGTGTGGAGAACGTCGACGACGTCCTCGGCGTGGGCCACAAGGTCCAGGTCGAGATCGCCGAGATCGACTCCCGCGGCAAGCTCTCGCTGATCCCGGTGATCGAGGGCGAGGACGACGCCGAGGGCAACCCCCAGCAGAACGACAAGAAGGACGATGCCACCAAGTGACGTCCCCTAGCGCAAAGGCGACGGCCCGCACCTCTTCCCAGGTGCGGGCCGTCGCCCATACCCAAACCCTGCTCAAGGGCAAGGACGGCATCGGCACGGTCCGCCGCACCACGCTGCCCGGCGGTCTGCGCGTCGTCACCGAGACCCTGCCCTCCGTACGCTCCGCCACCTTCGGCATCTGGTCCCACGTCGGCTCCCGGGACGAGACCCCGACCCTGAACGGCGCCACCCACTACCTGGAGCACCTGCTCTTCAAGGGCACCAGCAGGCGCTCCGCACTGGACATCTCGGCCGCCATCGACGCCGTCGGCGGCGAGATGAACGCCTTCACGGCCAAGGAGTACACGTGCTACTACGCGCGCGTGCTCGACACCGACCTGCCGCTCGCCATCGACGTCGTCTGCGACATGCTGACCGGTTCGCTCATCCTGGAGGAGGACGTCGACGCCGAGCGCGGCGTCATCCTCGAAGAGATCGCGATGACCGAGGACGACCCCAGCGACTGCGTGCACGACCTCTTCGCGCACACCATGCTCGGTGACACCCCCCTCGGCCGCCCGGTCCTCGGCACCGTCGACACGGTCAACGCCCTCACCGCCGACCGCATCCGCCGTTTCTACAAGCGGCACTACGACCCCACCCACCTCGTGGTCACCGCCGCGGGCAACATCGACCACCAGAAGGTGGTGCGCCAGGTACGGGCAGCCTTCGAGAGGGCCGGCGCACTCACCCGCGCCGACGCCGAGCCCCGCGCCCCGCGCGACGGCAGCCGGGCCGTGCGCACCGCGGGCCGTGTCGAGCTGCTCGGCCGCAAGACCGAGCAGGCGCACGTCGTCCTCGGTGTGCCGGGCCTGCCGCGCACCGACGAGCGCCGCTGGGCGCTCGGCGTGCTGAACACCGCCCTCGGCGGCGGCATGTCCTCCCGCCTCTTCCAGGAGGTGCGCGAGAAGCGGGGCCTCGCCTACAGCGTCTACTCGTACACCTCCGGCTTCGCCGACTGCGGCCTCTTCGGCGTCTACGCCGGCTGCCGGCCGAGCCAGGTGCACGACGTGCTGAAGATCTGCCGCGACGAGCTCGACCGCGTCGCGGAGCACGGCCTGTCCGACGACGAGATCGGCCGCGCCATCGGCCAGCTCTCCGGCTCCACCGTCCTCGGCCTGGAGGACACCGGCGCGCTGATGAACCGGATCGGCAAGAGCGAGCTGTGCTGGGGCGAGCAGATGTCCGTCGACGAGATGCTCTCCCGGATATCCGAGGTCACCCCCGACGACGTCCGGGACGTGGCCCGCCGGCTGCTGGGACAGCGGCCCTCGCTCTCCGTCATCGGCCCGCTCAAGGACAAGCAGGCCGGCCGGCTGAACGACGCCGTCGCCTAGCCGCACCGAGCCGTCACCCGGCGACGCCCGGCGCGGGGCCGGAACAGCCCCGCCCGGGCCCTCGCCGGGCCCACCCGCAGGCCCACCGGTAGCGGCCTGGGCCCGTACCGACAAGGATCAAGGAATGAGCAAGCTGCGCGTGGCGGTGCTCGGCGCCCGGGGCCGGATCGGCTCCGAGGCGGTCCGGGCCGTGCAGGCCGCCGAGGACATGGACCTGGTCGCCGAGGTGGAACGCGACGAACCCCTGGAGAGGCTCACGGACGCCGGCGCCCAGGTCGCCATCGAGCTGACCTCCCCTGCGTCGGTCATGGACAACCTCGACTTCTGCGTCCGCAACGGCATCCACGCCGTGGTCGGCACCACCGGCTGGACCGAGGAGCGGCTCGCCCGGCTGACGGGCTGGCTCGACGCCGCACCCGGGACCGGTGTCCTCGTCGCGCCGAACTTCTCCATCGGTGCCGTCCTGACCATGAAGTTCGCGGAGGCGGCCGCCCCGTACTTCGAGTCCGTCGAGGTCATCGAGCTGCACCACCCCAAGAAGGTCGACGCCCCCAGCGGCACCGCCGCCCGGACCGCGCAGCTCATCGCGGGGGCACGGGCCAAGGCGGGCAGCGCACCCGCGCCGGACGCCACCGCCACCGCGTTGGACGGTGCCCGCGGCGCGAGCGTGGACGGCGTCCCGGTGCACTCGGTACGGCTGCGCGGCCTCCTCGCGCACCAGGAGGTACTGCTCGGCGGCGAGGGCGAGACCCTCACCATCCGGCACGACTCACTGCACCACAGCAGCTTCATGCCGGGCATCCTGCTCGCGGCGCGCCGGGTCGTGGACACGCCCGGCCTCACCTACGGCCTGGAGCACTTCCTCGACCTCGACGTCTGACCCGGCCCGAACCACCCGGCCATCCGACCACCGGACGGTGACTGCGATGCGCGCGAAGGCGACCTACGCGATCACGGCGGCCGTCCTGATCGTCCATCTCGTGCTGGCCGGCAGCCGCGGTGTGCTGCTGGTCCGGCACGGCACACCGCTCACCGTCGCCTTCGGCGCGGCGGTCCTGGTCCTGCCGCTGCTCGGCCTGTGGTTCCTGTGGAAGAACACGAGCTTCGTACGGCGTGCGCACCGGCTCGCCGCCGAGCTGGACGCCGAGGGCGGGCTGCCGGTGGACGAGCTGCTGCGCACGCCGGCCGGGCGGCCCGACCGGGCGAGCGCGGACGCCGTCTTCCGGCGCCGCAGGGCCGAGACCGAGCGCGCCCCGGAGGACTGGCGCTGCTGGTTCAGGCTGGCCGTGGCCTACCACGACGCCCGCGACACGCCCCGCGCCCGCAGGGCGATACAGCGCGCGATCGCCCTGCACGACGCGAAGCCGGCACGGGGGTGAGGACGGCGCCCTCCAGGGTCCGCTGAGTCCGCGGATCCGCTACCGGTACGGGACGGCGCTCCCGCAGCAACCGGCACGGGGCGTGAGCGGCGCTCCCGCGGGGCGCGGGGCCTCAGTGCCTGCGGTACTCCTCGGCCCATGCCTCCACCGAGTCCGAGGCGCGGTCGAAGGAACCGGGGCGGTGCAGGAAGTCGCCGTCGTGCGTGGTGAGCAGCGCCGGCAGGTCGCCCTGGCGGTCCCTGCGGACGAGGATCAGCGCCTGCCCCTGCACGGTGCGCGGCAGACCCAGCCAGCGCACCGGCTGCTGCACCGTGCGCACGTCGGCCACCTGCTCCCAGCGGACCGTACGGGTGGCGAAGAAGCCGACGCGCCGCAGGCCCTGCGCACTGACCCAGGTACCCGCCCTGAGCAGCCGGAGCGTACCGAGGATGATCAGCACGGCAAGGCCCGCGCACGCCGTGCCGCCGGCCGCGGTCCCCGCGAAGGCGATGATCACGGCTGCCGCCAGCACGTAGGAGGCCAGCAGCAGGAGCACCGCCGCCGCACCCACCCGCCAGGGGCCGGGTCGGTAGGGGCGGCGCCAGCGGTCACGGTCGTCGGACGGCAGCGCTATGTCGGTGGACGCCTCGTCGAACGCGCGGTCGGCCGTCAGGAAGGGCAGGGGCACGGCTGATCCTCACTCAGTGCATGCAGGGCTGTGGTCGGTGAGGCTATCCAGCCGCGCGGCGGCCCACCACCCTCGGGGTCCGCACCGGCGGCGGCCGGTGGGCGCGGTGCCTGGCGCGGACCCCTCCGAGCGGTCGGTCAGCGGCCCCCGTCGGTGCTCTGCTGCGCTTCGGAGTGGTGCACCTGCGCCGGGGGCTGGTCCGCCGAGAGCGCGGGCAGCCCGAGGAGCACCGACCCGACGAGCCCGGCGACGATGGTCATGCCGAGCAGGACGCGGCCCGCCAGCTCACCGGCGCTGGCCCGCCGCCGCGGCGGGGGAGCCACATTGCTGCGGAACCGGTCGGCATCGGCGAGAAAGGCGAAGGGGATGGGCTCACGCCGGCGGAACATGGGACTGCTTCTCCTCGGGAGTGCTTCGGACGACAGGGGCGCCTCGAACAGAGCGCCGCCACCCCTAGAGACGCTCGAATCCACCGAGAGGTGCCCGTTTCAGAGAATTCGTCGGCGTTCCGTAGCAATCACTGGAGTTCACAGGCTTCGCCGCTGTTCACAGCGGTACGGGGGCGTATGCGGCCCCCTGGTGACGGCGGGCGCTGTCAGTGCCGGACCGTAGAGTGGGCGGCGCCCGAGCCAAGAGGGGAAGGACCCTGAAGCCGTGACCGACACACCCGCCGACGACCCCAAGCCCAGCTTCCGCAGCGATATCACCGTCGAGCTGGTGAAGCACGCCGCGAGCGACTCCGACGTGCTGTGGGCAGCCCGTGTCTCCACCGCCGGCGAGCAGTCGCTCGACGAGCTGAAGAAGGACCCGGAGCGCTCCAAGGGCCTGATCAACTTCCTGATGCGGGACCGGCACGGCAGCCCCTTCGAGCACAACTCGATGACCTTCTTCATCAGCGCCCCGATCTTCGTCTTCCGCGAGTTCATGCGGCACCGCGTCGGCTGGTCGTACAACGAGGAATCGGGCCGCTACCGCCACCTCCAGCCCGTCTTCTACGTGCCCGGCGCCGACCGCAAGCTCGTGCAGGAGGGCCGCCCGGGGAAGTACGTCTTCGTGCCCGGCACCGAGGAGCAGCACGAGCTGACCGTCCGCGCCATGGAGGACTCCTACCGCCAGGCGTACGAGGCGTACCAGGAGATGCTGGCCGCCGGCGTGGCCCGCGAAGTGGCCCGCGCCGTGCTGCCGGTCGGCCTCTTCTCGTCGATGTACGCCACCTGCAACGCCCGCTCGCTCATGCACTTCCTCGGCCTGCGCACCCAGCACGAGCTGGCCAAGGTGCCGTCCTTCCCGCAGCGCGAGATCGAGATGGTCGGGGAGCGCATGGAGGAGCACTGGGCCCGGCTGATGCCGCTGACGCACGCGGCTTTCAATGCGAACGGGCGCGTGGCGCCGTAGGCACCCTGGTGCGTCGGTGCGTCGGTGCGTCGGTGCGTCGGTGCGTCGGTGCGTCGGTGCGTCGGTGCGTGTGTCGGTGTGCCGGTGTTCGTGCGACGTGTGTCGGTGTGCCGGTCGCGCGTCGCAGGCATGGACCGGGGTGTCGGCCTGTCCGTGTCGCAGCCGTGCGCCTCGGCCGGCCCCTGGTTCCCCGCTCCCCCGGCCTCCCCGGCCCCGGTGGGGCGGTCGGGCCCGAAACCGTCCGGAGGCCGGGGGCGCGGCCGCGGCTGCGGTGCCGGATCACCCCTGCCTACCGCCGCCCATCCCGTCCACGGCTTTCGACCCGTCGATTCAGCCAGGCGATCCGCCCGTATTGCGGTGTTTAAGGGTATTCATCTAGCCTGATTTGACGGGTCCGGCACTGCTTGAACCCCCGAGCAGGCAGTGCCGGGCTCCACCCCTGCCCCCGTCCGCCCCCCGTCCGTCCCCGTCCTGGCGTCGCGCTTCGCGCGGTGTCCGTCCCGGTTCCGTCCCCCCGGGCGCGTCCCCCGAGGGAGGACCGCGCGCTGAGCAGCGAGTAGCGTATTACCCATGGCTCCGACCTCCACTCCGCAGATCCCCTTCGGGCGGGTCCTCACCGCCATGGTCACGCCCTTCACGGCGGACGGCGCTCTGGACCTCGACGGCGCACAGCAGCTCGCCGCCCATCTGGTGGACGCCGGCAACGACGGCCTGGTCGTCAACGGCACCACCGGCGAGTCCCCGACCACCACCAACGCGGAGAAAACGGAGCTGGTACGGGCGGTCCTGGCGGCGGTGGGCGACCGTGCCCACATCGTCGCGGGCGTCGGCACCAACGACACCCGGCACAGCATCGAGCTGGCACGCGCCGCCGAGCAGGCCGGCGCACACGGCCTGCTCACGGTCACGCCCTACTACAACAAGCCCCCGCAAGAAGGGCTCTACCAGCACTTCACGGCCATCGCCGACGCCACCGGACTGCCGGTGATGCTCTACGACATCCCGGGCCGCAGCGGCGTGCCGATCAACACCGAGACCATCGTCCGCCTCGCCGAGCACCCCAGGATCGTCGCGAACAAGGACGCCAAGGGCGACCTCGGTCGTGCCGGCTGGGCCATCGCCCGCTCCGGCCTCGCCTGGTACTCCGGCGACGACATGCTGAACCTGCCGCTGCTCTCGGTGGGGGCCGTCGGCTTCGTCTCCGTGGTCAGCCACGTCGTCACCCCGGAGCTGCGCGCCATGCTGCGGGCGTTCACCGAGGGTGACGTCCAGAAGGCCACTGAGATCCACCAGAAGCTGCTGCCCGTCTTCACCGGCATGTTCCGCACACAGGGCGTCATCACCAGCAAGGCGGCGCTCGGCCTGCAGGGCCTGCCCGGAGGACCGCTGCGCCTGCCGCTGGTCGAGCTCTCCGAGGAGGAGACCGCCCAACTGAAGCTCGACCTGGCCGCCGGCGGGGTACAGCTCTGAGTACAGGGAGCCCGCCGGCCCGGCGGCCGTGGCCGCCGCCCCCGCCGAGCCGCCGCCCCACAAGGACTTCACAACTGAATACGCACAACTCAATGAACGCCGGACAGGAACACGGGGCCGTGCCTGAGCACGTCCAGGACAAAGAGTCCTCCCGTTCCACCGGCAACTGCTACTGCACGAACGTCATGCGCGCCACGTGCCCCTTCCGGTACGTGGCGCGCATGGTGAGGAGAGTCTTTTGAGTCATCCGCATCCTGAACTCGGCGCGCCGCCGAAGTTGCCTTCCGGCGGCCTGCGCGTCACCCCGCTCGGCGGCCTCGGTGAGATCGGCCGCAACATGACCGTCTTCGAATACGAAGGCCGTCTGCTGATCGTCGACTGCGGAGTGCTCTTCCCGGAGGAGGAGCAGCCCGGAATCGATCTGATCCTGCCGGATTTCTCGTCGATCAGGGACCGCCTCGACGATATCGAGGGCATCGTCCTCACCCATGGCCACGAGGACCACATCGGCGGTGTTCCCTTCCTCCTCCGCGAGAAGGAGGACATCCCGCTGATCGGCTCCAAGCTCACCCTCGCGTTGATCGAGGCGAAGCTCCAGGAGCACCGCATCCGGCCGTACACCCTGGAGGTCACCGAGGGCCGGCGGGAGCGCATCGGGCCGTTCGACTGCGAGTTCGTCGCCGTCAACCACTCCATCCCCGACGCCCTCGCCGTCGCCATCCGCACGCCCGCAGGCATGGCCGTGCACACCGGTGACTTCAAGATGGACCAGCTCCCGCTGGACAACCGCCTCACCGACCTGCACGCCTTCGCCCGGCTCAGCGAGGAGGGCATCGACCTGCTCCTCGCGGACTCGACCAACGCCGAGGTGCCCGGTTTCACGCCGCACGAGCGCGACATCTCCCAGGTGCTGCGCCAGGTCTTCGCCGGCGCCCGCAAGCGGATCATCGTGGCGAGCTTCGCCAGCCATGTGCACCGCATCCAGCAGATCCTGGACGCGGCCCACGAGTACGGGCGGCGGGTCGCCTTCGTCGGCCGCTCCATGGTCCGCAACATGGGCATCGCCCGTGACCTCGGCTACCTGCGGGTTCCCCCGGGGCTCGTCGTGGACGTCAAGACCCTCGACGACCTGCCGGACCACGAGGTGGTCCTCGTCTGCACCGGTTCCCAGGGCGAGCCCATGGCGGCGCTGTCCCGGATGGCCAACCGCGACCACCAGATCCGCATCGTCGACGGCGACACGGTGATCCTGGCGTCCTCGCTCATCCCGGGCAACGAGAACGCCGTCTACCGCGTGATCAACGGACTCACCCGTTGGGGCGCGAACGTCATCCACAAGGGCAATGCGAAGGTCCATGTCTCCGGCCATGCCTCGGCCGGCGAGCTGCTGTACTTCTACAACATCTGCCGACCCAAGAACCTGATGCCCGTGCACGGCGAGTGGCGCCATCTGCGCGCCAACGCCGAGCTGGGCGCGCTCACCGGAGTGCCGCACGACCGCATCGTGATCGCCGAGGACGGCGTGGTGGTCGACCTGGTCGAGGGCAAGGCCAAGATCTCGGGCAAGGTCCAGGCGGGCTACGTGTACGTGGACGGCCTCTCGGTCGGCGACGTCAACGAGACCTCCCTCAAGGACCGCCGCATCCTCGGTGACGAGGGCATCATCTCCGTCTTCGTCGTCGTGGACTCCTCCACGGGCAAGATCACCGGCGGGCCCTACGTCCAGGCCCGCGGCTCGGGCATCGACGACGCCGCCTTCAACGGCGTCCTCCCGAAGATCCAGGAAGTCCTGGAGCGCTCGGCCCAGGACGGCGTGGTGGAGCCGCACCAGTTGCAGCAGCTCGTGCGGCGCACGCTCGGCAAGTGGGTCTCCGACACCTACCGCCGCCGCCCGATGATCCTCCCGGTCGTGGTCGAGGTCTGACCTGGCCGCGAGGTCTGACCTGGCCGGTACACATCGGCCGCCAACTGTGAGCAGGGCGCCTCGATTTGCATCCGGGCGCCCTGCTCCAGTACGTTTACGGCTCCGCCTCGACGGTCACCCGACGAACCCTCACACGAGGGTTCAGGGGAGCCGAGCGGGGTGGAAATTCCGACTCAGAACTTCTGATAAAGTCGGGATCACCGAAGGGAAACGCCTGGAGGAAAGCCGCGGAGGGTCGCGGTGAGTACGAAGGAAGTGTCCGTTCCTTGAGAACTCAACAGCGTGCCAAAAGT
>NZ_BNCD01000031.1 GCF_014656295.1 Streptomyces sulfonofaciens | reverse complement strand
GGCCCATCCGCAGGTCCGCCAGGCCGCCGTGGTCGTCCGCGAGGACCGGCCGGCCGCCACCGCGGGCGTGCTCAGCCGAACAGCTCCGGCCGCTGCCCCGCCAGCGCGATCAGACCGCCGGCCGTGAGCATCTCGATGAGGAAGGGGTCCGCCGGGCGGCCCGTGCGGGACTCACCGGTGGCGGTGTTGGTGACGGTGCCCGTGGTGATGTCCACGGCCAGCCGGTCGCCCTTGGCGGCCAGCTCCGTGACGCCCTCGACCTCCAGCGCGGGCAGCCCGATCTCGAAGCAGTTGCGGTAGAAGGTGCGCGCGAAGGTCTCCGCGACCACGCAGCCGATCCGGGTGGCCGCCAGGGCCTTGGTGGCGATGGCCCGGCCCGAGGACTGCCCGAAGTGCCGGCCCGCGACCACGATGTCACCGGGCCGCACCTGCACGGGGAAGTCGGGGTCCAGGTCCTCGAGGACGTGCTTGACGATCTCCTCCATCGGGTCGAAGACGTACCGGGACTTCACCAACTGGTCGGTCGGGATGTTGTCCCCGAACGTCCAGCAGGGCCCCTCGAAGCGGCCGTCGGCCTGCCCGGAGGACGGACTCGCCGTGCCGTTCGCGCCCGGGCCGCCGAAACCGCCGTTGCCACCGCTCACGCCGCGCTCCTCTCCGCGCCGGGCCGTGCCGCCCCGGCGATCTCGCCGGCCGCGGCGGACGCCGCCACCGTGGCCGCCGACGCCAGGTACACGGCGGCGTCCGTGCTGCCGTTGCGGCCGGGGAAGTTCCTGGAGTGGGTGCAGATCATCGCCTCGCCCGCGGCCATCGCACCCATGTTGATGGCCTGGTTGGAGCCGGTGCTCGGCGGGAACCACGTCGCACCGGCCTCGTGCAGCCTGGCCACCAGGCCCTCCGCGAGTGCCTCCGCGAACACCTGCCTGCTGGACGGCACGATGTTCAGCCGGGTGTCCGGGTGGACCCGGCGGCCGTCCAGCACCTCGGCCGCGGCCCTGATGTCCTCCAGCCGCCCGCCGCCGTGCCCGCCCAGCTCGGCCCAGCCGACCCGGGTCCCGGCGGCGTCCGCGACGGACCTGGTGTTGCCGACGGTCGGCGGGCAGGCCACCTGCGCGGGCACCTCGGAGACGTCGTACCGCAGCACGGTCGCCGCGTCCTGCGCGCCGTCGCTGTGCGGCAGTTCGCCGTCCAGGCCGCCGGGCAGGGTGCGCACGAACGCCTCGGTGACCTCGTCGGGTTCGACGAACCCGCACTTGGCGCCCAGGTCCACGGTGAGCAGCGGGAAGAGCCAGCGGTCCCAGAAGGACGCCTGCTTGACGTAGGGCCCCGCGAACTCCAGCGCCCGGTAGTTGAGCGCGCCCTCGCCGATCTGCGCGACCAGCCACAGGGCGATGTCGCGTGCCGTCGTGCCGGGCCGCGGGACGCCGTGCAGCTCGATCCGGACCGTCTCCGGCACCCGGAACCACGCCTTCCCGTACGGCAGCACCGTCCCGGCGTGCGAGTCGTTGCCGAGCGCCACGGCGAGCGTGCCGAGCGCCCCGTGCACCGGGGTGTGGCTGTCGGAGCCGACGACGATCATGCCCGGCTTCACATGGCCGCCGCGCACGGCGGCGTGGTGCAGGTTGCCGCTGCCGCAGTCCATCAGGGTGATGCCGTGCTTGCGGGCCCAGGCGCGGTTGGCCTCAAGGATCTCGGCCTGGCGCTCGGTGGGCGGCGAGAAGTGGTGGTCGAAGACCATCACCGCACGCTCGGGGTGCGGGATCGGGCGGCCGACCCGCTTCTCGTAGACCTCCGAGGTGAGGTAGCCGCTGAGGTCGTGCATCAGCAGCCGGTCCACCCCGGCGATCACGATCTCGCCGGGCTGCACGGAGTCCCGGCCGCTCGCCCGGGCCAGGATCTTCTCGACAAGGTTCACGACGCGGCCCCTTCCGGTCGGCCCGGTCCGGCGGACCCGGCGGCGGCGGACCGCGGCGCCTGCGCGAGCACCTCGGCCGGGTCGGTGATCACGCCGGTGATCGCGGAGGCCGCGGCGGTCGCCGGGCTGCCCAGGTAGATACGGGACTCGTAGCTGCCCATCCGGCCCTGGAAGTTGCGGTTGGCGGTGGACAGCGTGGCCTCGCCGTCGGCCATCGCGCCGCCGTTTCCCGCGCAGGCGCCGCAGCCCGCGTTGGTGATCATGGCGCCGGCCTCGATCAGGGTGGCGAGCACCCCGGTGGCCGACGCCTTCGCCATCACCGCGCTGGACGCCGGTGTCACCACGAGCCGCACGCCCCGCGCGACCTTGTGCCCGGCCAGCACCTCCGCGGCGATGGCGAGGTCGTCGTACTTGGCGTTCGCGCAGGACCCGATGAACACCTGGTCGAGCCGGGTGCCGCTGACCTCGGCCACGCCCACCACGTTGTCCACGGTGTGCGGCACCGCGATCTGCGGCGTGAGCGCGGAGCCGTCGAGCCGCACCACGTCGCGGTAGACGGCGCCCTCGTCGGGCAGCAGCACCTCGTAGCCGTCCGCGGGGACACCGGCCTCGTCGTGCAGGTAGGCCAGGGTGGTGGCGTCCGGAGCGACGTAGGCGTTCTTCGCGCCCATCTCCATCGCCAGGTTGCAGAACGTCATGCGCTCCGACACCGACCGCGAGGTCACGTAGGAGCCGGTGAACTCGGCCGAGCAGTACGTCAGGCCGTCGGCGCCCAGGTCGCCTATGAGCTTCAGCATCACGTCCTTGGCGTAGGAGCCCACCGGCAGCTCGCCGTCGATCTCGATGCGGACCGACTCGGGCACCTTCACCCACAGCTTGCCGGTCACCCAGGCGGCGGTGATCTCGCTGAACCCGACACCGGTCCCGAAGGCGCCGAGCGCCCCGTAGATGGTCGAGTGCGAGTCGGTGCCGATGATGAACTGGCCCGGCCTGACCAGGCCGTTCTCCATCAGGACGATATGGGCGATACCCGCGTTGACGTCGAAGAAGTTCTTGATGCCCATCCGGTCGGCGAACTCGCGGCACAGCCGGTGGTCGGCCGCGGTCTTGGCGTTCATGGCCGGGGAGATGTGGTCCATGACCATGGCGACCCGGTCCGGGTCGTAGAGCCGGTCGGCGCCCATCCGCTCCAGCGTGCGGATGCAGCGCCAGCTCGCGGTGTGGCTCATGTACAGGTCGGGATAGGCGTCGACGATCCGGCCGGGGGCGAGTCCCGACTCGCCGGAGGCGCGTTCCAGGGCCTTCTGGGCGAAGGTCCTGGGGGCCGCGGCGGTGCCGGGCGTGCCGGCGGTGCCGGGCGTGCTGGCGGTGCTGGTCATCGGACGGTGCCTTCCTGCGCGAAGCTGCGCATCAGATGGGGGATCAGGCCGCCGTCCTGGAGGATCTCCCGCAGGCCCTGCGGGTACGGCGCGAAGCCGAACGTGCCGCCCGCGGTCTCGACGGTGCCCTGGTCGTAGTCGACCCACATCTCCCCCCGGCCGCCCGCGGCGGCCAGCGCGTCCACAGCCTGTGGACACTCGACGGCGACCAGGCCGGTGTTGATGGCGTTGCGGAAGAAGACGCGCGAGAAGGAGGTGGCGACCACGGCCCTGACACCGGCTCCGGTCAGGCAGCTCGCGGCCTGTTCGCGGGCGCTGCCGCACCCGAAGTTGCGGCCCGCCACCACCACCCGGCTCGCTTTCAGCTCCTTCTGGACCTCGGGGCCGAGGGGTTCGAAGGCGTGCTCCGCCAGTTCGACGGGGTCGATGCTGACGAGGTAGCGGCCGGGGATGATGACGTCGGTGTTGACGTCGTCGCCGAACGTGATGGTCTTCCCGCCCACGCGGGTTTCCGGTGCGGTTGTCATGGCGTGTGCTCCTCGACTGCGCTGGGATCGCCCTTCGGGCCCGTCCTCCGTCGCCGGATCGGATTCGTGCCGGTCACGGACTCGTCTCCTCCAGGAACCAGTCCGTCGGCACCTCGTGCCCGAGCCCCCGCTGCTCCGCGAGCTCCAGGGCCCGTGCGCACACCGCCGCGAACTGCACGCCCATGCCGGTGTTGTTGGCGAAGACGGTGATCTCCTCGGGCGACCGGCGGCCCGGCGCGTCGCCGTTCAGCAGGTCGCCGAGCTCCCGGATGTCGTCGAAGGTCATCCGGCCGCGCTCGACGGGCCCGAGGATGTCGTACTGCTTGTCGTGGTGGACCTGCTCGCGGGAGAGGACGACGATGCGGTCGGCCCGGTCGAAGGTGGTGTCGTCCAGCTCACGGCGGGTCGCGGTGCCGTCCGGCGAGGTGATGGCCGTGACGTGGGTCCCCGGCTCCAGCCAGGCGCCGTCGAAGCAGGGCTCCATGGCCGCCGTCGCGCAGGTGACGATGGCGCAGCCGGCGACGGCGTCCCGCGGGTGGTCCACGGCGACGATCCTGCGGCCGGTGCGCTCGCTCCACGTCTTGGCGAACGCCTCCCGGTGCTCGGCGGTCGGGCTGTAGACCCGCACCTCCTCCACGGAGGGGCGGACCAGCAGCAGGGTCTCCAGGTGCGCCTCGGCCTGCCATCCGGAGCCGAACATGCCGGCCACGGTGGCGTCCTTCCGGGCCAGCTCGCGGATGCCGAGCGCCGAGGTGGCGCCGACCCGCATCTTCTGGACGTAGCTGTCGTGCAGCATCGCCAGCGGCTCCAGCGTGGTCAGGCTGTACAGGGTGACCAGGCCGACGTAGCGCCCGCCGGGTGCCGCGGGGATGAGGCGGCGGCGCTGCACGCCGCTCGGCAGGGTCTCGACGCCCGCCAGGTCGGAGGTGATGCGAAGCGCCCACACCCCGCTGGAGACGTTGCCGCCCTCCTGCGACTTGAAGCGGTAGCCGAAGCCGGGGTACCGCTCGTCGCCGACCGGGAAGTAGGTGTGGTTGCGCGGCCGGTTGGCACCCTGGCCGCGGGTCAGCTCGCAGTAGGCGGTCCGGAGGGTGTCCAGGCACTCCTCCGCGGTCAGCACCTGCTGGATGTCGTCGTTGGACAGGATTCTCACTGCGCGGACCTCCCGCCGGGGCGCCCGGCCCCGTTCGTGCTCGTGGTGTGTTCTTCGATCCCGCCGTTCGCGGCGGCCCCGGCCGCGGTGAGCCGGCGGGCGCCGTCCGGGGTGATCAGGACGGTGTCGGCGAGGGCCGCGTAGCCCCCGCCCGGCAGCAGCGCGTCCACCGTGACGGCCACGACGGAGCCCGCGGTCAGCGGTGTGCCGTCGGTGGCCGGGCGGTACTCGCCCGCCGACGCCAGGTCCGTCTGGTCGGTCCAGCGGGCCCGGGCGTCGGTGCCCTGCGGCAGGCGCTCCAGCGCCGGACGCGCGGCCGCGCCGAGGTCGGCCCCGGTGGCACCCGGGAGGGCCGCCGCCACCGCACGGTCCAGCGCGTCCTGGAGCGCGGCGGCCCAGTCGGCTCCGGCACCGCCCGCCAGCCGGGCCGCGTGCACCCACAGCGTGCGGTACTGCCCGGTGACCTGCACGCACTGGGCGCCGTCCGCGGCGTCGGCGGTGTTCACCTGGACGTCGAGGAAGCCGGCGCCGCGGACCAGGCGCTCGACGGTGGCGACCCGCTCGTGGCCGCCGAGACCGCCGGCGACGGCCTCGTCGGCGGCACCGCCCACCACCCGCGCCGCTTCCTCCAGCAGCACCAGCTCGGCCGCCGAGGGCACCGCGCGCTGCTCCCGGACCAGGCCGGGCAGCTCGGCGAACCGCCAGCCGGGCAGTGCGGCACGCAGCTCCGCCACCACCGGCGCGGGCCACAGCGGCGCGTCGACCAGGCCGACGGTGCCCGCCTCGCGGCCCTCGGCCAGCTTGGCCGCGAGCGCGCCGAACTGCCTGCCGCTCTCGATGCGCGAGACCGTCGAGACCCGCCGCATCCAGGGGTGCACCCGCGGCGAGAGCTTGGTCAGGAACACCGGCTCGCCCTCGGCCGGCACGGCGAGCACGCCCTCGTTCCAGTAGATGCAGAGGTTGGTGAGGTAGGCGATGTCGTCGGAGCTGAACACGTCCCCGTAGACCAGAGCCAGGTCCACCCCCTCGGCGGCGAGCCTGCGCTGGAGGCCGCCGACCCGCTCCCCCCACTCCTCGACGGGCACCTCGGCCGGGTCGAGCACCACGAGTCCGCGCTTCATGCCACGGCCTCCTTCCCGGCGGCCGCGGCGTCCGGCCCCGGTCGTGCCGCGGGCCCCGGTCGGCCCCGGTCGGAGTGGAACAGCTTGCGTGCGGTCTCGATCAGCACCTCGGGTCCGTCCTTGGTCACCCGGACCGGGTCGCCCAGCACGTGGTAGCCGGCCAGCGGGGTGTAGGTGTTGGGGTGGATGATGAAGACGGCGTTCTCGGGCAGCACGGTCTCGTTGCCCTCGATGATCGGCGTCTCGTCCAGGTGCAGGCCGTGTCCGTGGCCGCGCACCCGGGTGTACGTGCTGGTGCAGTACTCGCCGTAGCCGTACTTGCGGAAGACGTCGTTCTGCGCCTTGGCGACGTCGTGCGCGGTGACGCCGGGCCGGGTGGCCGCCATACCGGCCTCCACCGCCTCGTTGAAGAGGTCGAAGGACCTGCGCTGGCCGTCGCTGGGCGGGCCGACCACCGCGGAGCGGCAGATCTGCAGCCAGTAGCCGTCCATCTGCGGGGTCAGCTCGGTGCGCACCATGTCGCCGGCCGCCAGGGAGCGGGGGGTGGGGGCGGTCATGCCGCGCACCTCGTCGCCGCCGGAGGCGATCAGCATGAAGTTGTCCTCGGCGCCCAGCCGTTTGATCTCGGCCTCCACCTCGGCGACGATGCGGTACTCGGGCAGGCCCGGTTCGAGGACGTCCACGAACGCCTGCCAGCCCGCCGCGCAGACGGCCGCGCTGCGCCGCATCCTGGCCAGCTCCCAGTCGCTCTTGACCAGCCGGACCCCGTCCATCAGCGCGGTCGCGGACACCAGTTCCGCGTTCGGCAGGGCCCGGTGCAGGGCGTCGGCGAGCAGGCCGGGCAGCAGCTCCAGATGGGCCACGCCCACCCGCTTCGGCCGCAGGTCGCGCAGCCGGTCGGTGAGCGCCGCGGGCCGGTGGACGTCGAGGAGGCCGGTGTCGTCCACCCAGCCGGCGCCGGCCAGCGCGGGCAGGTCGGCACGGCGGGTGGAGAGGGCGGCGACCTCGCCGGAGGCGGGGAAGACCACGAAGGAGGCGGTGCCGGTGAGCCGGGCGTCGGTGAAGTACCTGACGTTCTCCCTGCGCCAGCCGGGGGCGAACGCGAGCAGGACGTCGATGCCGTCCTCGGCCATGGCGGCGCGCACCTTGCGGTGGCGCAGGGCCCGCTCCTCGGCGTCGGCCGGGTCGAGGGCGTGGGTGGGTGTGCGGGGAGGGGCGGAGGTCATCCTTCACCTGCCTGTTCCGGGTCGTACTGTGCGGTGGTGTCCGGGGCTGAGAGTTCGGTGGCGGGGATCTGGGAAGTGGTCGGTGCGGCGCCGGGCGACGGTGCCGGGCGGCGGGTGAGCGTGAACGCGGGCACGGGCCGCGGGCTGTACGCGGGCGTCCGGTCCCGGACGGCGATCTGTGCGGCGATCTCCTCGACGGTCCTGCCGCGGGTCTCGAAGGTGACCAGCAGCCCCGAGAGCCCGGCGAGCACCGAGACGCCGGCGAAGAGGACGAAGAAGACGTAGCCGGGCGCGTGCGTCGCGAGGATCCAGCCGATGACCGTCGGAATGATCAGACCGCCCGCCTTCTGCCAGGCCGCCGCCCAGCCGAGGCCCGTGGCGCGGCCCGCGGTCGGGTACAGCTCGCTGGCGTAGACGAAGAGGGTGCTGCCCGCGAGGCCGCTGCCGAAGAAGGTGGCGCAGCAGCCCAGCACCACCACGGCCGTGGTCGCGTCGACGGCTCCCCACAGTAGGCAGAACAGCCCGCTGACCACGAACGACACCCCGATCGTGAGGCGCCGTCCGATGCGGCTCGCCAGATGTCCGGCGATCAGCGCGCCGGCCACACCGGTGGCTGTGATGATCGCCGTGTAGGTGAGGCTGCCGAGCAGGCTGTTCCCGCGCTTCTCCAGGACCGAGGGCAGCCAGGTGGAGAGCCCGTACAGGAAGGCGCCCGCGCACAGTTCCATGAACCAGAGCGAGAGGGTGTACCGGGCGTAGCGCGCGGACAGCAGGCGCCGCACCGAGCCCGCCGGGGTGCGCGCCGAGCCCTCCTCCTCGGGTGGTGCTCCGGCGGGGGCCTGGGCCGCCGCGGCCGGGGCCTCCTGCGGGTCCTGCGCCTGTCCGGCCGTCAGCGAGTCGACGGTCTTCCGCGCCTCGTCCAGGCGGCCGCGTCGCAACAGGTACCGCACCGACTCCGGCAGGACGGCCAGCATGACGAGGCTGACCAGCACGGGCGCGGTGCCCACCACGAACATCGCCCGCCAGGACAGCGCGGGCACCAGTGCGGCGCCCACCACCGCGGCGACCGGCAGCCCGATCAGCCAGGCCGCGGTGGCCGAGGTGACCAGGGGCGCCCGGTGCCTGACGGGCACGAACTCGGTGATGTACGGCAGGACGACGGCGATCTCGGCACCGAGGCCGATGCCCTGGCAGAACCGTGCCGTCATCAGCGACGGGTAGTCCCAGGCGCAGGCGGCGAGCACGGAGAAGCCGCCGAAGACCAGCAGGCAGACCGCGAGCGGCACCTTCCGGCCGAGCCGGTCGGAGACCACGCCGGCGACGGCGGCGCCGACGAGCATGCCGGCGAAGAGCACGGAGCTCAGGTAGCCGGCTTCCTTGCTGCTGAGGTGGAACGCCGGGATGACGCCCGGCAGGACGACACCGGTCAGATTGATGGCGAACCCGTCCAGGAAGTGCCCGACGAGTGCCGTGCCGTAGATGACGCCGTGCCGGCGGGTGAAGGCTGAGTGGTCGAGCCGGCCCAGGAGCTGGGCCGGGCTGGTGGTGGTCGCGCGGTCGCGTGGCATGACGATGCCACCTCCTCGTGGCTGACGCCCCGTCCCCCGATCGGGAGTGAAGGTCCCTCCGGTCCCCGACCGTCGGACGGCCGGCAGAACCGGTGCGCTGGATGCGACGGCCCCGGTGCGGCTCTGTGCGGTGTCCGGGGGCGTCGGCTGTGGACGTGCGGCTGGTGTTCAGGTGCGTGCGGGTGCGGGTACGGCCTACCGGCGGGGCCGGGCGGCCGGATGCGGTCGCGGGACGCGGTCACACGTACGGCCGCGGGTGCGCTCGCGGGTCCCGGCGGTGTGCCGGGGTGCCCGTCGGCGCTGGTGCCCGTCCGCCCTGGTGTCGGCTGGGGTGCCGGTCGGCGTGGTGCCGGTGCGGGCGTCGGGGTGGTCGGGCTGGTGATCGGCTCGGGTGGGCGGCTCGGTGCGGGTGTCCCGGGCGTGGGCCCGGGCCACGGGGCCCGGGGGCGTGCGTGCCCCGGGCGCAGGCGCCGGCAGCGCTGTGCCGGCGCGGTCCTTCGGCTATCTGCTTTCCAGGTGTCCCTGGATGTCGGCGTAGAGCTGGTCGAGCGCGGGGCGCAGGAGTTCTCTGGTCTTCTCCGGCAGCCGCGCGGTGAGTTCCGCGGTGAACTTGCCCAGGGCCCGGTCGCCCGCCTCCAGGGCGGCGAGGCCCGCGTCGGTCAGGGCCAGCCGCATGGTGCGGCGGCTGGTGTCCGACACGCCGCGGGTCAGCAGTCCCTGCTGGACGAGCTTGTCGACGCTCTGCGACATCGTCGACGTGCCCCGGTGGGCGAGCCTGCACAGGGCCGTCAGCGAGGTGTGCCCGCTTTCGACCCGCGACAGGATCCGGTACTGGCGGATGGTCAGCGGTTGGCCGAGACCCGCCAGGATCTCCGTCTGCAACCGGGTGAGACGGCCGCCGAGTGCAAGCAGCACCTCGCCCAGTTCACCGGCCGCGGGTGCCGTCCCGGTGGTGTCCGCGGCGGGCGCCACCGCGTCGGCGCCTGTACCGGTATCAGCGTCGGCACCTGTACCGGCACCGGCGTGCGTACCGGCCTGCGCACCGCCACCGGCCTGCTTGCCGGCACCGGCGCGCGTACCGCTCTGGGCGGCCGCAGCTCGCTTGGCTGTCACTTTGGCCTCCGTACTTTCCGGTACCCGAAGCTTTCGGCTGACGGGGAAACTACCCCCGCCTCCGGGTCCCGGCAAGGGGTCGCGCACAAGAAAGTTCGGGTACCGAAGATTTCGGTGGGCGGGATCTTCGGGGCCGCACCGCGCTTCGGGGAGCACCGGTACGGCCGCGGACGCCGAGCGCCGCCCCTGCACGGACGAGCGCTGCTCCTGCATGACGGAGGACCCCGGCGGGCTGCCGGGGTCCTCGGTGTCGTGCGGGGTCGGCGCCGCGCTTTCGGTGCCGCGCGGGGTCGGCGCCGCGCTTTCGGTCGCGGGTTCGGTGCCGCGGGGTCGGTGCCGCGGGGTCGGTGCCGCGCTGGTTCGATGCGGCGGGTTCGATGCCGTGCGGGGTCGGCGCCGCGCTGGCGCTGGAGCCGGGTGCGCTCTCGGTGAGCCGCGGCAGCCCTCGAAGAACCGCGCGCGTCACGGCCCCGCGCCTGGTGCGGGGAGTCGGCACGGGGCGGCGGCGCGAACCTGCGACGGCGGCCTCGTCCGTCGGCGGGTCCTTGCCCGCCGACGCTCGTCCGCCGACGGGTCCGATGTCCACCAACGTCGTCCGCCGACGGGTCCGATGTCGCCGGAGCCCGTCCGCCGACGGTCCGATGCGGGTCGGCCTCGTCCGTCGGCGGGTCCGTGCCCGCGTCCGCCTCCGGCCCGGTGACCTCTCAGGCCGAGGACTTCGAGTCGTGGCCCCGGGTGCGCAGTTGCTCGTTGATCCGCCGGGCCTCTTCGAGCTGGTCCTCAAGGATGACGATCCGGCAGGCGGCCTCGATGGGGGTGCCCTGGTCGGCGAGTTCGCGGGCGCGGGCGGCGATGCGGAGCTGGTAGCGGGAGTAGCGGCGGTGGCCGCCTTCCGAGCGCAGGGGGGTGATCAGGCGGTGTTCGCCGAGTGCGCGGAGGAAGGCGGGAGTGGTGCCGAGCATCTCGGCGGCCCGGCCCATGGTGTAGGCGGGGTAGTCGTCATCGTCGAGGTTGTCGACGGGTCGGGAACCGGCAGGGGGCATAGACCTCTTCTTTCAGGGACGCGTCGGGGGGCCCGGGTGCCATATGGCACCCGGGCCCCGAGCTTTCAACACCATCTACCGGCAAACAGTGCCGGTCTTCTTTGTCCGCAGATACCGCCTGCGAGGGCGGGGCTGCGGGGATCGCGGATGCGTGACCGGGGACCACCTCTCAATCCGGGGCCTGCGGTACCCGGGCGGACTCGTTCCTCGCCCGGGCGATCCTGATGGCGTTCGGCTCCTTACTTTCGATTACTCCGGCTGTACTGCTGGATACCGCGGGTACTGCGCACGGCCCTGCGGGCCGCTTCCTGCTCGACTTGCCCCACGGCAGTTCATGTCTGCCGTGCTCACTTCGACTTCTTGGCTACGACGGAAACAGTAGCCCAGCGGCGTGCCAATGTCTACTGCGGCCGTGACAGTTTTTCTCTGATGATCATGCGTGCAGTTCTGCCGCACCCGCATGCGAAAGAGTGCCGTCCCGTGTCGTATCCCGCTCGGCGGGCACAAGTAGGGCTTGGCGGTACAACCGACCCGGGGAAGGGTGGTAGCGCATGACTGGCACGCAGACGACGCACAAGGAGGCCCTTAGGACACCCGTCATGGTCAAGGGCGACAGCCCCGCCGCCGTCGCCCACGCTCGTGACGTCGCCCGCGCCTGTGTCGAGGACCTCGACCCCGCCGCGGCACCCCAGACGGCGGAAACCCTCGCTCTCGTGGTCTCCGAACTCACCACCAACGCCGTGCGGCACGGCGGGGGCCACTACACCCTCGAACTCGGCGTCACCGCCGAGGAGGTGACGGTCGCCGTCAGCGACCTCGACCCCGCGCCCCCGAGGGAACGCACCCCCGACCTGAGCGGCGGCACCGGCGGCTTCGGGTGGCCCATGGTCCGCCGCCTCACCAGCGAGGTGGCCATCATCCCCGGCCCCGGCCGGGGCAAGACCATCCGCGTCCGCCTCCCGCGTTGACGGCTCCGGTACCGGGGGCTCACCCGTTCGGCCGTCACCGGAGTCACCGCATTGCCTGGGACCAGCCTCGCCGCCGATCGCGTGGCCGCCGAAGGGGCCCCGCCCCTTCCCGCCGCGCCGGCGGGTGAGGCCCTGTCCTGGACGCCGAAGGCGCTCTGAACGGAACACCGATGAAGCCTTGGCGAGGATCCCGCCGATCCTCCGGCCGGTCTCCCGATGACACGCCGGCCGGCCTCCCGCTGACGCTCCGGCCGGTCTCCCGCTGTGGGCCCGCTGTGAGCCCGGTGCACGCCGGAAAACCATTCGCCGGTGGCAGCCGGCTCTTGGCAGTGTGGTCTCGTGCTGACGGACTACCAGGCCACCCGGTTCATCGAGGACGGTTTCGTCAAGGTCGAGCAGGCGTTCGCCGAGGAGACGGCCGCGGAGTGCCGGGCGATCCTCTGGAGGGCGACCGGCCGCGACCCCGACGACCCGGCCACCTGGACCGAGCCGGTGATCAGGATCGACGCGCACACCGAGGAGCCCTTCCGGGCCGCCGCCAACAGCCCGCGGCTGGCGGCGGCGTTCGACCGGCTGGTCGGGCCGGGCCGCTGGGCGCCGCGCGACGGCCTCGGCACGTTCCCGATCCGCTTCCCCAGCGCCGTGCCGCCCGGTGACGACGGATGGCACCTCGACGCGAGCTTCCAGGGCGACGCCGACCCGGGCGACTACTTCGGGTACCGCGTCAACGTGGCCTCCAGAGGGCGGGCCCTGCTCATGCTCTTCCTCTTCTCCGAGACCGGCGAGAGCGACGCGCCCACCCGCATCCGGGTCGGCTCGCACCTCGACGCGGCCCGCCTGCTGGCGCCCCACGGCGACAGCGGCCTCACGATGATGGAGATCTCGACGCGGGCCGCGGCGGTGACCGGGCACCGCCCCGTCGCCCTCGCCACCGGCCGGCCCGGCGACGTCTACCTGTGCCACCCGTTCCTGGTGCACGCCGCCCAATCGCACCGCGGCACCCGGCCGCGGTTCCTCGCCCAGCCGCCCCTGTACCCGGCAGAGCCGTACGACGTGGACCACGGGACCTCGCCGGTCGAACAGGCCATCCGCCGCGGCCTGGGCCGGTAGATCGGGGCAGCGCCGAGGCAAGCCCGGAAGCCGCCAGTACTTGATCTCGGGGTTCGGCAGCGCCTGTCCGGTGGCGCGTCTGCTTCCGGATGCGGTGGTTGGTCGCGGCGGCCGACATGGTGGCAGCGCAGCGGGGCGGTGGCGCCGTTATGGTGCGCGGTCCGCAAGCAGCGTCCCATCCGTGCGCGGCCCTTGCTTCACGGGCGGGGCAGCGCGGCGCTTCACGGGCGGGGCAGCGCGGCGAAGTCCACCGCGCCCAGGCCGGCGGCGAGTTCGGCAGCCGCTTCCCGGATGCGGGCCGGCAGGCCGATGTCGTCCGGCCGGTCGGTCCAGTACTCGAATGCGGTGCGGAAGACGGCGATACCGACCTGCGCGAGCAGCGTCGCCTCCGATTCGGTGGTGCCCCGGTCCCGCAACGCGTCCGCCACCGCCTCGGTCGCGGCGGCGAACTTGGTCCGCCCCCGTTCCTGCAGCTCCGGGCTGGCCCGGACGACCGCGCGCCGTTGCACGGCGAGCGGGGCCTGGTCGGTCAGTCCGCCGGCGACGTCCACGAGAGCGGTCAGGAGGGCCTCGAAGGGCGAGAGGGCGTCGTCGGCGTGCCGGACGGAGTGGGCGAGGGCAACCGGGAGTTGATCGGATCCGGCGAACAGCACGTCCCGCTTGTCCGTGAAGTAACGGGAGAACGTGCGCCGGGTCAGCCCGGCCCGCTCGGTGATTTCCGCGACGGTGACGTTTTCGTACCCGCGCTCAAGAAACAGCTCCAGCGCTGCCTCGCGGAGCCGGTCCTCGGCGCGTGGGTCCCATCGTGGCATGGCCACCATCATAACTGTGATGACCCAGTGCGTCATCGCCACTGCTATGGTGATGACGCAGTGAGTCATCACTTTTGCGAGGCAGAGGAGCAGCACCATGGCGCTTTCAGGTCAGCGCATCGTCGTCATCGGCGGCAGTTCAGGGATGGGACTGGCCACGGCCCGCGCCGCAGCGGCCGCCGGGGCGGCAGTCACGATCGCGTCGAGCGACGAGGGGCGCCTGAAGGCCGCGCTCGCGCAGTTGCCGGACACCTGCGAGGGGGCGGTCGCCGACACCCGCGACGAGGCTGACGTCGCTGCCCTGTTCGACCACGTCGGCGAGCTCGACCACGTGGTGTACACAGCGGGTGACACGGTCCGTCCGCAGCCGCTGGCAGACCTGCCGCTCGACGCCGCCCGGGAGCTGTTCGAGGTCCGCTTCTGGGGAGCGGTCGCCACGGTCAAGCACGCGGCGCGGCGCGTCCGGCCGGGAGGCTCGATCGTGCTGACGTCCGGGACGGTCGCTGTCCGCCCCGCACCCGGTACAGCGCTCGCGGCCGGCGCCGCCGCCGCCACGGAGGGCCTGACGCGAGGGCTGGCTGCCGAGCTCGCCCCCGTCCGCGTCAACGCGGTCCGGCCGGGAGCGGTTCGGACGCCGCTGTGGGACCCGGTTCCGGAGCCGCAGCGCGCCGCGCTGTTCGCGACCCTCGCTGATCGGACGCTCACCAAGTCGATCGGCGGAGCGGACGAGATCGCCGCGGCGCACCTGTACCTGATGGAGAACCGCTTCGTCACCGGAACGGTGCTCACCGTCGACGGAGGCGCCGTCCTCGCCGGGAGCTAGCCCGCTCACTGTCCTGCGACGACCCCTGACCCCTGAGCCCCGAGCGCTGGGCGCTGGGCGCTGAGCCCTGACGACTGGCGGCTCGTCATGAGCACCGATGTCGACAGTTGTTTCTTCGGGGCGCAGGCGGCGCTGCCGCACCTGAAGCAGACCCGGGGCAGCATCGTGCGGACCGCCTCGGCGTCCGGGCTGGGAGGCGAGCGGATGCCCACCGCCTGCAACGCGGCCGAAGGCGCCGTCGTACACCTCCACGGGGAGAAGCCCGTCGACACGTGCCGGGCGAGATCGCCGACTTCCTCCGCGCCACCGCCCCGGACCCCGCCGAACCCGCCTAACCCGCCACGCTCGACCAGGATGTGACCGTACGACGCGGCCAGGGCCGCACCTTGCGTGTCACCGCCGCACCCGCGGTCCACCGCCCACTCCTCGGCCGCTGCCCGCCCCCCGACGGCACCGCAGCAGTCCCGGCCCCGCGCAAGGCCCGCCGTGAGCACGGGAACCGCGTCGACGCACTCCCGACCGCCGGCCTGCACCGAGCGGACCGAGCACCACGCCCGCCGGGATCGAGTACTGGCGGCTTGTGGGCGTGCCCCGGCGCTACCGCCTACCCGGGCCGGTACCCCGCCATCGACCGGTAGTCATGAGGAGCCGGGACAGGAGCGGGGACAGGAGCGGGGACAGGAGCGGGGACAGGAGCCGGGAGCCCGGGCGGGGGCTGGGGCGGGCTCAGAACGCCGTCCGCACCTCGCCCACCACACGGCCGCCGCCCAGCAGCGGGCCGTGCCCGATCCGCGTGAGGACGTCCGCACGGACGCCCGCGAGGGTCAGGGCGCGGGCCAGTACCGGGCCCAGGGCGCGCTGACCCCCGTCATCGATCTTGAACGCGAGGGCCCGGCCGTCCGGCAGCGCCACCGCCTGCACCGCCTCCGCGCCCACCTTGGCGAGCACGCCGGGCACCTCCCGCATCAGCCAGGTGTCGGAGCGGTTCGTCCCCGCGACGTACTCGGGGTGGGCGCGCATCGCGTCGGCGACCCGGCGCTCGGGGCTGCCGGGGTCGGCAAGCACGAAGCAGCGGAAGGCGCGCGCCAGACCGGTGAGACTGATGGCCATCAGCGGCGCACCGCAGCCGTCCGTCCCCACGGCGGCCACCGGCTCGTCCGCGGCCTCCTCGACCACGGTGCGCACCAGCTTCTGGAGCGGATGGGCGGGGTCGAGGTAGGAGGCCGTGGGCCAGCCGGCGCGTACGCAGGCGGCGAGCATGGCGGCGTGCTTGCCGGAGCAGTTCATCGTGACCCGCTCCCGGCGGCCGCCCGCGAAGAGGTGCGCCTCCCGCTCGGTCGCGTCGAGGGGCAGGTCGGGCGGGCACTGGAGATCGTCCACGGTGAGCCCGTGCTCGGCCAGCACCTGCTGGACGAGCGCACGGTGGAAGCCCTCGCCGGAGTGGCTGGCCGCGGCCATCGCGAGCCGCTCACCGGTCAGCTCGGCCCCGGCGTGCAGCACCGCGGCGGCCTGCATCGGCTTGTTCGACGACCGGGGGAACACCGGCGCCGCCACCTCTCCGAGCGCCAGCTCCACGCCGCCGTCCGGCGCCAGCAGCACCAGACTGCCGCGGTGCAGCCCCTCGACGAACCCGGAGCGCACCACCTCGGCGAGCACGGGGTGCGCGGTGGCGCCGGCGGAGGCCGTGGGCGCCCCTGGCCTGGCCCGGGGGCCGGGGCCGGGGACCCCCGTGGCGCGCGGCGCCGTGTGCGCCGGAGCGTCCGAGGAGTGCGGTGCGGGGATGTCGGCGGGCATGGGTGCGGCCTTCCGGGGTGGCGGTGGGGCCTGCCACCCGCACGGGCGCCGGGGTCGCCGGGTGCCGCGTCAGGCGAGCAGGTCGTCTACTTGCGCTTCGCCCTCACGGTACCTGCGGGCGATCTCGGCACTGCACCCGTCCGCCGTGTGCTGGACCTGCTGGCGGCGCCGGGAGACCTGCTGCTCGTACCCGACGAGCCGGCCCATGGCCGCGCGCAACTCGTCGCCGGTGCGGGCGTCCAGGTCGGAGAGGGCGACCTCGGCGAGCATGTCGGCGGCCAGTCGTCCGTACTCCTCGCTGTGCGGCGGGCCGAGCGTCACGTGCCGGGCGGAAGAGCGCTGCCGGGCCGGCTGGTCCGCGAGGATCTCGGGGAGCCGGCCGACCAGCGGAGTCGTGCGCTCCGCACGGCGCGCCAGCTCGGCACGCAGGATGTCGACCCGGCCCTGCACGAGGCGCCGCACATAGCTCAGGTCGGCCTCCTCGCGCTGGGCGGCACGGCGCAGCTCCCGCAGTTCGGCGAGGCTGAGGTCGGCGAGGCCGGGCTCGGGCAGCGCGGGCAGCCGGGGGCCGCCGGACTCGCCGCGCACCGGTCCCGTCCGGGAGGGCCGGGACGTCATCCTGGTGGCGGACACCGTGCCGCGGGGCTGCCCGGCCCCGGTACTCGCTGTGCACATGCGGCTTGCTCCACTTCGCATCGCCGGGCTCCCCCCGTGTGAGGCTCATCGTGCCACCACCGGTGCGCGCCATGTGACCGAGAAGCCGTGATCCTCCCCGGATGGGGGGCTTGGGGGCTCATCGGTGGCCCGGATGGGGGGCGCCCGGGCGGCGCGTGGGACGGACGGGGCGGCAGGGCATGATGGTCCGCATGCGTGCGGTGGTGCAGAGGGTGGACGGCGCGAGCGTGCTCGTGGAGGACGGGAACGACCGGAACGGCGGGAACGAGAACCACGAGAACCACGGGAACGACGGCAACGGCGGGGAGGCGGGCGCGCAGGGGCCGGACGGGGCGGCGGGGGCCGCAGGCGGCGGTGGCCCGCGGACCGTGGGCGAGATCAGCGGGGAGGGCCTGCTCGTCCTGGTGGGCGTGACCCACGACGACACCAGGGAGAAGGCCGCGCAACTGGCCAGGAAGCTCTGGTCGATCCGCATGCTGCGGGACGAGAGGTCGTGCTCGGACGTCGGCGCCCCCCTGCTGGTGGTGAGCCAGTTCACGCTGTACGGGGACGCCAGGAAGGGCCGGCGGCCGACGTGGAACGCGGCGGCGCCCGGCGAGGTGGCCGAGCCGCTGGTGGACGAGGTGGTGGCCCGGCTGAGGGCCCTGGGCGCGACGGTCGCCACGGGCCGCTTCGGGGCGCGGATGCGGGTGTCCCTGACGAACGACGGCCCGTTCACGGTCCTGCTGGAGGTCTAGCCCGGCCGGACGGCGGACGGACGGCGGACGGACGGCGGACGGACGTGCGCTGCGGCCGGACGTGCCGCGGGTGTGCCCCGCCGGGGCGGGGCACACCGGTCGCGCGGGCGCACGGGTCGCGCGGGGTCCGTGGGCCGGACGCCCGCGCGTGCGTCACGGCTGGACGACGGTCTCCTGCGCCGCCGCCGTGGTCTCGGCGATCAGCGGGGCGTCCGGCGGAACACTCCGCTTGACCAGCGCGAGCGCGATCGGGCCCAGCTCGTGGTGGCGGGCGGAGGTGGTGACGAAGCCGAGCTTGCGGCCGTCCGGCCCCTCGTCAGCGAGCCGCACCGGGGCGCCGTGCGGCGGCAGGTGCACCTCGCTGCCGTCCAGGTGCAGGAAGACCAGCCGGCGCGGCGGCTTGCCCAGGTTGTGCACCCGGGCCACGGTCTCCTGGCCCCGGTAGCAGCCCTTGTCCAGGTGCACCGCGTCGCCGATCCAGCCCACCTCGTGCGGGATGGTGCGGTGGTCGGTCTCGAAGCCGAGCCGCGGGCGGTGCGCCTCGATGCGCAGCGCCTCGTAGGCGAGGAGGCCGGCCGCCGGGGCGTGCCGCTCCGCGAACGCGGGCAGGTCGGCGCGCGGCAGGAAGAGGTCGCGTCCGTGTGCCGTCTCGCGGACGACCGCGCCGTCGGGCGGCTCCGCGATGGACCCGGCGGGCAGGTGCACCACGGCGAACTCGCCCGTCCTGTCGGCCACCTCCACGCGGTAGAAGAACTTCATCGACTCCAGGTAGCCGAGCAGGGCCGCCTGGGTGCCCGGCTCGACGTGCATCCAGACGGTGGCACCGTCGTCGACGAGGTAGAGCGCGTGCTCGATGTGGCCGTGCGCCGAGAGGATCAGCGACTCGGTGGCACGGCCCGCGGGGAGGTCGCTGACGTGCTGGGTGAGCAGCAGGTGCAGCCACGTCAGCCGGTCGTCGCCGTGGACGGTGAGGACACCGCGGTGCGACAGGTCGACGAATCCGGTGCCGTCGGCGAGTGAGCGCTGCTCGCGGAACAGATCGCCGTAGTGGGCGGCGACGCCTTCGTCCACACCCTCGGCGGGGACGGCGCCTGGCAGGGACAGCAGAGGGCTCTTCATATCCACACAGCCTACGACCGTGTGCTCACCGTTTTTATTTCCTCACCGGCCGTGGTCCCGCCCTGCCGGGCTGCGTCCGCCACGCACGTGCGGCACCTGCCGAAGATCGCGAAGTGCTTCATGTCGGTCTCGAAGCCGAAGGTCTCCCGCAGCTTCTCGGTGAACTCGGCCGCGATCTCCACGTCCGCCTCGATGACGTCCGTGCAGTCCCGGCACACCAGGTGGATGTGGTGGTGCCGGTCGGCGAGGTGGTACGTCGGCGCACCGTGCCCGAGGTGCGCGTGGCTGACCAGGCCCAGCTCCTCCAGCAGCTCCAGCGTGCGGTAGACGGTGGAGATGTTGACGCCGGAGGCGGTCTTGCGCACCTCGCACAGGATGTCGTCAGGTGTGCCGTGCTCCAGCGCGTCGACGGCTTCGAGCACGAGCTGCCGCTGCGGCGTCAGCCGGTAGCCGCGCTGCCGCAGGTCGCTCTTCCAGTCGGTGCTCACCACGGAACCAGTGTAGGCGGCGGGCCCCCGACTCACGGGTCCTGCGGCGAAACGCCCGCCTCGGCGGACCCGCGAGGGCACCGTGCGCGGCCCTGTGCCGCGCGACCGACGGCACGGCGCGCACCGACGGCACGGCGTGGGTGCCCGGGGCGGTGCCCCGCGCGGCGCCCGCGGCGCTCACTTGAAGAACGCGATCCCGTCGTCGGGCAGGTCCCCGAGGTCCTTCGCCCAGGAGGCCACCTCCTCGGGGCTGACCACCTTCTTGAGCTGCGCGGACATGTACGGCCGCAGCGGCACCTCGGGGGTCTGCTTCTCGCCGACCCACATCAGGTCGCCCTTCACATAGCCGTACAGCCGCTTGCCGCCGGAGTAGGGCCCGGAGGCGGCGGTGCGGGCGACGGCGTCGGTGGCCAGGTCGATCTGCGGCTTGCGGTCGGCCAGCTCGCCGTACCAGACCTCGGCCACACCGCCGTCGCGGACCATCACGGTCTCGATCTTCCGCTCGGCGTCGATGCGCCAGAAGCCGGACTCCGACTCCAGCGGCCTGACCTTCCCGCCGTCGGCGTCCAGCACCCAGGTGTGCGAGTGGTACTCCAGGAAGTCGCGCCCGTCGTGGGTGAAGGTGACCTCCTGGCCGAAGTTGCACTTCTCGGCGCCGGGGAAGTCGGACACACCGGCTCCGGCCCAGGTGCCGAGCAGGAAGGCGAGGGGGACGAGGTCCTTGTGGAGGTCGGACGGAATCTCGATCATCGGGTGCTCAGTCGGTCTCTCTCTGGGGGCGGGCTGGGGCCTCGGCACGGGCTCGGCTCTGCGGCCGGCTCAGCGCTGCCCCTCGTACAGCTTGCTCACGGCCAGCCAGGTGAACGCCACGACGGCGACGCAGACCAGCGCGAGCAGTGCCTCGTAGAGTGCCTCAAGCACGGCGGCTCCTCGGCGGTCGGGGGACGGTACGAGCGGCACGAGGCCGGACTCCAGCTTAGACGGCCGCGGCCGGGCGCATACGATGCGGCCATGGCGAAGAACCTGGTGATCAAGGTGACGGCGGGGTCGGACGCGCCGGAGCGCTGCTCGCAGGCGTTCACGGTGGCGGCGGTGGCCGCGGCCAGCGGGGTGAGCGTGTCGCTCTGGCTGACCGGCGAGTCGGCGTGGTTCGCGCTGCCCGGCAGGGCGGCCGGGTTCGAGCTGCCGCACGCGGCACCGCTGCCCGAGCTGATCGAGGGGATCCAGACGGGCGGGCGCATCACGCTGTGCACCCAGTGCGCGGCCCGCCGCGGCATCACGGAGGACGACGTGATCCCGGGAGTGCGCATCGCGGGTTCGCAGCTCTTCGTCCAGGAGGCGCTCGCGGAGGACACCCAGGCCCTCGTCTACTGATCCCGCACCGCCGCTGTCCCCGGGACACCGCTTTCCCCCGATCCATGGCTGCCCCCGGGCCACCGTTGTCCCCCGGACCACCGCTGTCATCCGGACCACCGCTGTGCCGGCCCGCCGATGTCCCCGGGCCCCGGTCCGCGTCTCCCGTCCGCCGGGGTGCCGGGGGGTGCCGGATGACACGGCTGCCGCGGTGGGGGGCCGGCTCCGGCGAGGGCCCGCGGTCGCCGGAACCGGCGGGGCCGCGGCCGGTCAGCGGCGCTTCCTGCCGTCCAGCTCGTCCCACCACTCGTCGGACTTCGGGTCTCCCGACGGGTCGTCCCACCAGCGGTCCTCGGGGCCGCGGCGGTTGGCGACGATCGCAGCGAGCGGCGGCAGCACCATGGCCACCACGCACATGCCCACGGCGGCCGGAATGGACCAGATGCGCACGACGCCCCACGCCAGGACGAACAACGCGATGCAGATGCCCATCATGGTGAAGTAGAGACGGCGCCGGCGCGCGTACATACCCTCAGAGTAGGCCGTACGGCGCCATCCATGCCCGCCCCGGGCGGCCGATTTCCGCGGTCCCCGGCAGGGTCCTGACGCGGTCCCTGACGCGGTCCCGGCGCGGTCCCCGACTCGGGCCCGGGCGGGGTCCCGGGCGCTTTCCGTGCTGTTTTCCCGCGTGCTCCGGCATGCTCCGGCGTGCCCGGGGTGTTCCGGGGTGTTCCGCCGCGCACGGCCGGAGGGCCGCACCGCCGTCCGCCGGTTCTCCGGCGTGCGGGGTGCGGCCCTCCGGCCGTCGACGAGCCCTGCCGGGCAGTCGCTCAGACGGCGATCGCGACCTCCGCGAGGCCGCCCGTCTGCGCGACCACCGTACGGTCCGCGGTGGCGCCCGGTACCAGGGCGCGCACGGTCCAGGTGCCCTCGCGGGCGTAGAACCGGAACTGGCCGGTGGCCGAGGTGGGCACCTCGGCGGTGAACTCCCCGGTGGCGTCCAGCAGCCGGACGTACCCGGTGACGGGCTCGCCGTTGCGGGTCACCTGACCCTGGATGGTGGTCTCACCGGGCTTGATCGTCGAGGCATCGGGTCCGCCGACCTTAGCTCCACACATACGTCAGTCCTTATGGTCGAGGGTGGTGGTGCGTTGATTGCTGACTGCCCTGCACCGACTGCCGCGCGGTGCCGTGCCGCCTACCGGGTGTGACGTCCGCCTACCGGCGGCTCACTTGCCCGCGCCGAGCTCGATCGGCACGCCCACCAGGGAGCCGTACTCGGTCCAGGAGCCGTCGTAGTTCTTGACGTTGCTGACGCCCAGCAGCTCGTGCAGCACGAACCAGGTCAGCGCGGAACGCTCGCCGATGCGGCAGTAGGCGATGGTGTCCTTGGCGAGGTCCACCTGCTCCTCGGCGTACAGCTCCTTCAGCTCGTCGTCCGACTTGAAGGTGCCGTCGTCGTTGGCGTTCTTGGACCACGGGATGTTCCGGGCGCTCGGCACGTGGCCGGGACGCTGGGACTGCTCCTGCGGCAGGTGGGCCGGGGCGAGCAGCCGGCCGGCGAACTCGTCGGGCGAGCGCACGTCGACCAGGTTCTGGGCGCCGATCGCGGCGACCACGTCGTCGCGGAAGGCGCGGATCGAGGTGTCCTGGGCCTTGGCCTTGTACTCGGTGGCCGGGCGGTTCGGCACCTCGGAGCCGTCCACCAGGTCGCGGGAGTCCAGCTCCCACTTCTTGCGGCCGCCGTCCAGCAGCTTGACGCTGTCGTGGCCGTACAGCTTGAAGTACCAGTAGGCGTACGAGGCGAACCAGTTGTTGTTGCCGCCGTAGAGGACCACGGTGTCGTCGTTGGCGATGCCGCGCTCGGAGAGCAGCTTCTCGAAGCCGGCCTGGTCGACGAAGTCACGGCGGACCGGGTCCTGGAGGTCCGTCTTCCAGTCGATCTTGACGGCGTTCCTGATGTGGTTCTTGTCGTACGCGGAGGTGTCCTCGTCGACCTCGACGATGACGACCTTGGCGTTGTCGAGGTTGGCCTCGACCCAGTCGGCGTCTACCAGGACGTCACTGCGGCTCATGCTTTCTCCTCCGGGGCAGTTGCGGCGGGACTGTGCTGCTTCCTGTGGTGCACGGGTGCACCGGGTGCTGCGCCGATGCGTCGGGGACGGTGTCCGCCGGCGCGTCGGGCCGTGCATCGTGGCGGTCACGCGGGATACCGGGTCGGTACCCGCCGGGTACGGGACGGGGCGGAGTGGTGCGGCCGGATCCGGCCCTGTCGGCCGCGGGCGCGCTCGCGACGCTGCTGCGCGCTGTGTGCGGCGGCTTCCGGGGCGGGCCGCGGTGTCCGTGTCCCGCTCGGGTGCCCGCTCAGACCGTGCGACAGAGCATGGCGGCCATACGGCACAGGTCTACTGCCCGCCGCTTCGTCAGGTCCGCCTGTCCCCGTGAACGGGGACCGCTCATATAGCACCGCATGAGTGCGATCGTAGGGAGCCAGAGACGGACATGTCACCGTTTTCTCATATGGCGAGAAGCTATCGTCCATTATTTGAGACGACGGGCCGATACCGAATCACGGAACGGGGAACCGGGGGCATACCTGTGCACTTCCGGGGCGGCGGGAAGCCGGGTACGACGCCGCCGTATCTGCTGTGCGGACGCCGCTGTCTCGCTCTGTGGACGCCGACCGGCCCTCGCGGCACACCCGCCGCGCGGCAGACCGTCCCGGAGTCCCTGGGTCCGGCGGTTCCGGGACCCCTCGGTTCCCGGGGGTCCCGGGGTTCCTTGAGGGTCCCTGGGGGTCCCTGGTGGTCCCGGGGTTGCCCGGGATCCGGTGGCCCCGCCGACCGGTGGGGCCCGCCTGACCAGATGATCGAATCCATCCGATCAGATGATGCTTACCCGAAAAGGCCGACGCCTACCCGGCGAGCCCGATGAATATCCGACGAGCCCCGCGTTCACCCGACGAGGTCCACGTCCACCCGACGGGCCCACGTCCACCTGCCGAAGTCGACGTTCACCCGACGAGGCTGACGTGTGAACCCGCGACCGTGATGTGGACGCCGTCCGGGGCCGGCTCCACCTTGTCGATCTTGATACCGGCCGGCAGTCCCGTGATCGACTGCTGGAAGTCGGTGATCTGCCGGACCGTGCTCTCCGGCGTCGGCACGCCGCCGAACGAGGGGAGGTTGTCCGCGTGCACCTTCACGACGTCGCCCTCGACCCGCATGCTGCTCGTGACCGTGATCGGATCGGGCAGCTTCCGGCCGAGCACGGTCGCCTCCACGGTGACTTTCATCTTGCCGTTGCCGCCGTCCGAGAGCCGGATCACCTTGGCGGTCGCACCGGGCGCCACCTCCACGGGCTCGACCTGCGCGGCCCTCAGCAGCTCCGCGTACGAGACGTGGGCGGTGCCGGTGGCCGAGTCGGCGGTCGCGGAGGTGTAGCCGTTGGAGAACCGGACGCCCTGCATCCGCGCGTCGAGGTCCTGGATCCGGAGGGTGCCGGCTCCCCCGCCGGTGGCCCCGCCCGCGGACGCCTCGTACTCCTTGATCTTGATCTCCACGTCGTCGAGCTGCCCGCCGACGACCTGGGTGAGGAACGGGAACCCCTCGATCGAGACCTCCGGCTTCTCCGACAGGTTCTCGTTGCTGCGCAGCTCGTCGGCGGCCTTGCCCTCGGCGAAGCCCACCGCGACGCGGTCGGCGGCCACGAAGAGGCCGCCGAGGACCACGACGAGGATCAGAAGTATTCGCAGTGCGCGCATGCTTGGAGTTTCCCCCCGACTCGGCGGCGCCCGCCGCATCACCACCCGGGGACGTCCCGGGCCCGCGGGGAGCCTAACGCGCGGGGGTACGGGTGCGGGTGTGATGCCGGTGACGTGGCGGTCTTGTCGAGAAGCTGTGACGGTTTTCCGGCCAACCCCGGTGCCGGCCGCCTCCCGCCCACCTCCGCCGGCCTCACGCGCCGCCCGTTTCCCGCCTTTCCCCGCCCTTCCCAGTCGCCTTCCGGCCGCCGCCTCTCGGCTGCCGCCTTCCGGCTGCCCCTCTTGCGGATCCTGCCCGCCGGTGCCGGCTGTCGTTTCCCGCCTGCCGGCGGCCGCCCGCCTTCTGGCGTCTGGCGCCCGCTGTCCGCTGTCCGCCGTCTGGCGTCTGGCGTCTGGCGTCTGGCGTCTGGCGTCTGGCGGCCGGACGTACAGGGCCCGGACGTCAGCCGAGCGTGCGGCCCAGCGCGTAGACCGCCGGGGCCGCGGCGGCCAGGGGCAGGGCGATGCCCGCGGTCATATGGACGAAGCGGGACGGATAGTCGTAACCGGCGGCGCGGTGGCCGATCAGTGCGCAGACGCCCGCGCCGAGGGCGAGCAGCGCAGCCTCGCGCGTGCCGTAGTCGGTGAACCGGGCCGCGGCGTACCCGGCGCCGCCCGCGGCGGCGAGCGCGACCAGCACGGACAGCGCTGTCGGCAGCGGCACCGCGCGGACCACGACCGCCGCGGCCACCGCGATCCCGCCGACCGTGACCGCGTCCGGGTCGGCGGCGAGGTGTCCGGCCGCGGCGATCGCGAGCGCCGCCGAGACGACCGTCGCCATCAGGCCGTACATGCGCTCGTCTGCGGAGGCGTGGCTGCGCAGTTGCAGCGCGAGGGACAGCAGGACCCAGACGGCCAGGGTGCCGAGCAGGGCGCCGGGGGCGTGCGTGCGGTCCAGGGCCAGCAGGGCGCCGTCCGCGGCGAGCGCGCCGAGGAAGGCGAGAGCGATGCCCTGCCGGGCGGGCCACATCCCGTTCAGCCGGAACCACCCGGCGGCGGTCACGGCCTGGAGCACGACCAGCGGTGCCAGCAGCACGTACTGGCCCGCCGTGGCCGCGCCGGCCAGCAGCAGGCCCAGTACGGCCGTCAGCAGCGCGGGCACGATACCCGGTTCGATCACCGGTGAGCGGCCCTCGGCGCGGGCCCGCTGCGCCGCGGTCGGCCGGGCGTGGCCGCGCGCGGACTCGGGTGCCGGTGCGGATGCGGGCGCGGATGCGAATGCGGGCGCGGATGCGGACGCGGGCGCGGGCGGTGCCGCGGGGGCCGCACCCGCGGGGGCCGGGCCCGCGAGCTCTCCTGGCCGGTACGACTGATCGCTCATGTAAGAGAGTCACCCTCCTGCGAACGGCGGAAGCACCTCGACTGTGCCGCCCTCTGCCAGCCGTACCGTCTCATGTCCACGGGCCCCCACGGGATCTCCGTCGACCAGGAACGAACTGCGCTGGAGCACCCGGACCAGCTCGCCGGGATGCCGGGAGCGCAGCGCCTCCAGGGCCTCCGCCAGGGTCACCGCATCGTACGGCTCCTCGGCCGCGCCCGCGGCGGCCTTGGCCGCCGCCCAGTACCGCACCGTGCCACGCGCCATCAGACTTCCTCCTCGACAGCGGAAACTTCCGGACCACCAGGACCACCAGCACCACCCGGGCCGCCCCGGCCGCTGGGACCCCCCGGGCCACCCGGGCCACCCGGGCCGTTCGGGCCGTTCGGGCCGTTCTGAACACCGGGCGCCCGGTCCGCCGCGGCCACCGCCCACCGGGCGATCCTTTCGAGCAGGTCCGCGCCGGCCGCGTGCTCCGCGTGCCCCATCCCCCGCTCCACCCACAACTCGGCCGCCCCCCGGGATGCTTCCGCCAGCATCCGCGGGTGGTCCAGCGGGAAGTAGGGGTCCTGGTCCCCGTGCACGACCAGCAACGGCGTGGGCGCGATGAGCGGCACCGCAGCGACCGGGGACAGCGGCACGGGGTCCCAGTCGTGCGGATGGATCCGGGTGCGGAACCCGTAGCGGCCCACCGCCCGCCCCACCGGACGCGTCACCAGCCAGTGCAGCCGCCGCATCGGTGCCGTCCCGCGGTAGTACCACCGGGCCGGCCCGCTCACCGAGACCGCGGCATCCGCCCACGCATCCGTGCGCCCCTCACGCCCCGGCTCCGCGGCCCGCACGACCTGCGCACCGTCCACGGCGCACGCCTCGGCCCGGTGCAGCGCCGCGTGCCGCAGCACCACCGAGCCGCCCATCGAGAACCCGACCGTGGCCACCCGCCGGTACCCCAGCCGGCGCGCCCAGCCCACCGCGGCCGCCAGGTCGAGCACCTCGCGGTCGCCGACCGTGGAGTGCCCGCCGGAGCGGCCGTGGCCGCGGAAGGAGAAGGTGATCACATCCGCGTACTGGGCGAACACCTGCGCGATCCGGCGGATGTGCGGCCGCTGGAGATCTCCCGTGAAGCCGTGCGCGACCACGAGGGCGACCCCGGCCCGGCCCGCCCGCGCGCCCTCGCTCGCGCCCTCGGCCGCGGCGTCGTCCGCCCCCGGCGCACGCGGCGCACAGGCGGGCGCCGCGGCGCCCGCCTCGTACCGTGCGTCGATCGTCACCCCGTCGGCGGTGCGCAACAGCGCGCGGCATACGGTACGGCGCACCGTTCGCGGGGAAGGCTCCCCGGCACGTGGAGCAGGGGTCCGAGGAGCGCTCGGCACCGTTCGATCCGCCCGGCCTGGATTCATGTGGGCTATTCTGCTGGCATGAGGATCCGGGCAGCGACGCCCCCGGGTCCTTTTGTGCTTTGCGCAAGCCGCAGAGGTACCCCCACGCAGGGACCGAGGAGGAACCGACGTCATGGGCGACCGAACAAGGCAAGGCGGCCCGACCACCGGGGCAGGTGGGGCGCGATGAGTTCGCTGCTGCTGCTCACCAACGCGCTCCAGCCGTCCACCGAGGTGCTGCCCGCCCTCGGACTGCTGCTGCACCAGGTCCGGGTGGCCCCCGCGGAGGGCCCCGCGCTGGTCGACACCCCCGGTGCCGACGTCATCCTCGTGGACGGCAGGCGGGACCTGCCGCAGGTGCGCAGCCTGTGCCAGTTGCTGCGCTCCACCGGCCCCGGCTGCCCGCTGGTCCTGGTCGTGACGGAAGGCGGCCTCGCCGCCGTCACCGCCGACTGGGGCATCGACGACGTCCTGCTCGACACCGCGGGACCCGCCGAGGTCGAGGCGCGGCTGCGGCTGGCCATGGGCCGCCAGCAGATCGTCAGCGACGACTCCCCGATGGAGATCCGCAACGGCGACCTGTCGGTGGACGAGGCGACCTACAGCGCGAAATTGAAGGGCCGGGTGCTCGACCTCACCTTCAAGGAGTTCGAGCTCCTGAAGTACCTGGCGCAGCACCCCGGCCGGGTGTTCACCCGCGCCCAGCTCCTCCAGGAGGTCTGGGGCTACGACTACTTCGGCGGCACCCGTACCGTCGACGTGCACGTCCGGCGGCTGCGCGCCAAGCTCGGGCCGGAGCACGAGTCGCTGATCGGAACCGTCCGGAACGTGGGATACCGGTTCGTGGTGCCGGAGAAGGGCGAGCGTGCCGCGGGCGCGCAGGAGTCCGCCGGAACCGCGCCCGCCCGTGCGAAGGAGGCCGCTCCGCGTGCCGCCGGCGCCCGGTCGCGCCCCGCGTCCGACGAGTCCGACGCCCGCGTGCACGCCCGCCCCACCCGCCAGGCCGGGGCCGACCACGCGGCCGCCCGCTCCGCGAAGCGCTAGCCCCGGCCCGCGCTCCCGCGGGAGGCGGGGCCGGGGTGCGCCTCCCCGGTTCCGCGCGCCTTGTCCGTCCGCGCCACCCGCACCGGACCGTGCCACCGTGACCGACCGGCTCCCTCCGCACCGGAGCATGCCAACGGATCCGTCCGCGCCACCCGCACCGGAGCGCGCCGCCGTGACCGACCGGCTCCCTCCGCACCGGAGCATGCCGCCGCGACCAGGTTCGCGCCACGCGCACCGGAGCGTGCCGCCGGGTCGTTTCGTGCGCGTGCCCACCTGAGGACAGCCGCTCGTTCCATCCGCGTAGACTTCGCGCGTGGCCAAGGTGACGCGGGACGACGTGGCGCGACTGGCGGGTACTTCGACCGCGGTCGTGAGTTACGTGATCAACAACGGACCCCGGCCGGTCGCCCCGGCCACCCGTGAGCGCGTGCTCGCGGCGATCAAGGAGCTGGGTTACCGGCCCGACCGGGTCGCGCAGGCCATGGCGTCCAGACGGACCGACCTCATAGGCATGATCGTGCCCGACGCCCGCCAGCCGTTCTTCGCGGAGATGGCGCACGCGGTCGAGCAGGCCGCGGCCGAGCGCGGGAAGATGGTCCTGGTCGGCAACTCCGACTACCTCGACGAGCGCGAGGTGCACTACCTCCGCGCCTTCCTGGGCATGCGGGTCTCCGGGCTGATCCTGGTCAGCCAGGGCCCGAGCGAGACCGCGGCCGTGGAGATCGACGCCTGGGACGCCCGCGTGGTGCTGCTGCACCGCCGCCCCGAGGCCATCGAGGACGTCGCCGTCGTCACGGACGACGTCGGCGGCGCCCAGCTCGCCACCCGCCACCTGCTGGAGCACGGCCACGCGTACGTCGCCTGCCTCGGCGGCATCGAGACGACGCCCGCGATCGGCGACCCGGTGGCCGACCACGTCACCGGCTGGCGCCGGGCGATGGACGACGCAGGCAGGTCGACGGAGGGCCGCCTCTTCCAGGCCCCCTACAACCGCTACGACGCCTACCAGGTCGCCCTCGCCCTGCTCGCCGGACCGCACCGTCCGCCCGCGATCGTCTGCGCCACCGACGACCAGGCGATCGGGGTGCTGCGGGCGGCCCGCGAGCTGCGCATCGACGTCCCCGGCGAGCTGGCGGTGGCCGGCTTCGACGACGTGAAGGAGGCGGCGCTCACCGATCCGCCGCTGACCACCGTGGCATCCGACCGGCCGGCGATGGCCCGGGCCGCGGTGGACCTCGTCCTGGACGACGGCCTGCGGGTGGCCGGCTCGCGCCGCGAACGCCTGAAGCTGTTCCCCTCGCGGCTGGTGGTCCGCCGCTCCTGCGGTTGCCCCGTGCGCGGTTGAGCCCCGCGGGCCGTCGCTGACCCGGACGCCTACCGGCACCGGGCCCGTCCGACTCCCCCGCGCCCTGGGGCGAGCCCGGTCCTGGGGCGAGCCCGGTCCGGGGGTCGGACTGCGCCTGGACCCGCGGGGCGCGCCCCGCGCTCCGCTCCGCTCTGCCCGGGCCCCGGCGCCCGGTCTTTATTTCCGGCAAACGCACTTCTGCCGGGCTTCTCAGGCAGCCCTCACGGTCCTCTCATCATGGGCGCACAGTCTTGACGCCATGACCGAGAGCTTCCCGAACAGTGGCGAGTACTCCGACGACACGCAGTCCCCGTACCAGGGGCCGGCGTATGTGCACCCGGGGCAGCAGCAGTCCTCTTCGTACGGGGCTGCCGGCGGGGCCTACCCCCCGCCTCCGGGATACGAGCCGGTGCCGGGCGCGCACCACGCTCCGCCGGCGCGCCGCCGCACCAGGACGCCGTTCGCGCTGCTCGCAGCCGTGGCACTGGCGGCCGGTGTGGTCGGCGGCGGTGCCGCGTACGCCGTGCAGGCGGCCACCGGTGGGCACGACACGGCGCAGACGGCCGTCAGCGGCACGCCCGTCGCCGCGGACAGCAGGGGCACGGTCTCCGGGGTGGCCGCGGCGGTCAGCCCGAGCATCGTCGAGGTGAGCGCCTCGGTGCCGGGCGGGCAGTCCACCGGCTCCGGCGTGATCCTCACCGGGGACGGCGAGATCCTCACCAACAACCACGTCGTCTCCGGTGCCTCGCAGGTGAGAGCGAGGACAAGCAACGGGAAGTCGTACAACGCCGAGGTGGTGGGCACCGACCCGAAGAAGGACCTGGCACTCGTCAAACTGGACGGCGCCACCGGCCTGAAGGCCGCGACCCTCGGCGACTCGAACGGGCTCAAGGTCGGCGACCAGGTCGTCGCCATAGGCTCGCCCGAGGGCCTGACCGGCACCGTGACCAGCGGTATCGTCTCCGCGCTCGACCGCGACGTGACCGTGCCCGTCGAGGACCAGCAGCAGGGGCAGGGGCAGGGGGCGCCCTGGCAGCAGGGCGGCGGCGGGAGCTGGCCGTTCGAGTTCGGCGGGCAGCAGTTCAACGGCGACACGGGCTCGTCCAAGACCACCTACAAGGCCATCCAGACCGACGCCTCCCTCAACCCCGGAAACTCGGGCGGTGCGCTGATCAACATGAGCGGCCAGATCGTCGGCATCAACTCCGCGATGTACTCGCCGGCCTCGGCGGACAGCAGTTCCTCGTCGGACGCCGGCAGCGTCGGCCTCGGCTTCGCCATCCCGATCAACACCGTCAAGGCCGACCTCGACCAGCTCAGGAGCGGCGGAGCGGACGGCTGACCGCCGCGACCGCCACGGGCCGGCCCGCCCGCCCCCGGACCGCGGGCCGGCCCCCGCCGTGCGGCGGGGCCCCCGGGGTTGCGGGGTCGCGGAGCCCACGGGGCGTCCGTCGCGACCCCGTTCCGCCCGACCCCGTTCCGCCCGTCCCCGATCCGCTCGATCCTGATCCGCTCGTTCCCGTTCCGCTCGGTCCCGATCCGCCCGGTCCCGATCCGCCCGGTCCCGATCAGCCCGGCTCCGATCCGCCCGGCCCTGTCGCCACGACGGCGCGACGCGCGGCAGCGGCTGCGACTGCGGCTGCGGCTGCGGCCGGAGGCGTTTCCCCTGTCCGGAGCCCCGGTGCCCTTCGCCAAGGCCCGGTTCCCCGGTTCCACCGCACCGGCGAGCAGCGCCCGGACCACGGCGCACGCCCCCGGGCAGGCACCGGAGGCGGGCTGAGGCGGGCAGGGGCCAGGCGGGGAAAGCGGGCTGAGGCGGGCAGGGCGAGCAGGGCGAGCAGGGGGCAGGGAGCGGAAGACGGCGCACAGCGCTTCCCGCGCGCCATGGCCCACCCCCGGCGTGCGAGGCTGGTATCCGCCGGTCCGGCGGGTATCTGCCGGACCGGCGGGACCGGCGCACCGCGCCACGTACGCATACCGCACCGCGCCACGTACGAGCACCGCGGCCGCGTACACGCACGGCGGCCGGTCACCGGTGGCGGCCGTCGCGCACCCGTAACGCGCTGGGCCACCGCCTCGTCCGGCCCTCCCACCGTTCCCCCACTCCCCACTCCCACGACCCCGAGGACCCCGCCCATGAGCCCCGCCGACGGCGAACCGCAGCGCATCCTGATCGTCGACGACGAGCCCGCCGTCCGGGAGGCGCTGCAACGCAGCCTCGCCTTCGAGGGGTACGGCACGGAGGTCGCCGTGGACGGCGCGGACGCGCTCGACAAGGCGGCGGCGTACCGTCCCGACCTCCTCGTGCTGGACATCCAGATGCCGCGCATGGACGGCCTGACCGCGGCCCGCCGCCTGCGGGCGTCCGGCAGCACGGTGCCGGTGCTGATGCTCACCGCCCGCGACACGGTCGGCGACCGCGTCACCGGTCTCGACGCCGGTGCGGACGACTACCTGGTGAAGCCCTTCGAGCTCGACGAGCTGTTCGCCCGGATCCGGGCACTGCTGCGCCGCAGCTCCTACGCGGCGGCCGCGGGCCAGGCCGACGAGGACGACGTGCTGTCCTTCGCCGACCTGCGCATGGACCTCGCCACCCGCGAGGTCACCCGGGGCGCCCGGCGCGTGGAGCTGACCCGTACGGAGTTCACCCTGCTGGAGATGTTCCTCGCGCACCCGCGCCAGGTGCTCACCCGCGAGCAGATCCTCAAGGCCGTCTGGGGCTTCGACTTCGAGCCCTCGTCGAACTCCCTGGACGTCTACGTCATGTACCTGCGCCGCAAGACCGAGGCGGCCGGCGAACCGCGCCTCGTGCACACCGTGCGCGGGGTCGGGTACGTGCTGCGCGCGGGCGGCGCGGAGTGAGCGGTACGCAGCCGGGGGCACGGCAGGGCGGTACCGCTCCCTGGGGCGCGACCGACGCGGAGCGAGAGACGGGGTTCGGCGGGCCGGGCGGCGGCTCGGCAGCAGGCCCGGGCGGCGTGCGCTGGTTCCACGCGCTCCCCCTGCGTTCGAGGCTCGCACTGCTCGTCGCCGCGGCCGTGGCGATCGCGGTGGCGGCCGCCGCGGTGGCGTGCTGGCTGCTCACCCGTACCCAGGTGCGGGACGAACTGGACAGCTCACTGCGGAACGCCGCCGTCTCCCCCGAGTTTCCCGGGCTGCTCCTCGCCAACTGCCACAGCGCCTCGCAGACCGGCCAGAACACCGCACCCGCGTTCGCCTACGTCCAGTTGGTGCAGCCGGACGGCACGCGCTGCGTCGCGCCGGGCTCGCAGGCCGTGCCCGTGCAACGCTCCGACCAGGAGGTGGCGCTCGGGGTGCGGGACAGCGCGCTGCACGACGCCACCACCGTCGACGGCCGAGCGGTCCGCGTCTACACGCAGCGCACCCGCGCCACCGACGGAGTGCTCACGGTCTCCATCTCCCGCCCGCTGGACGAGATCGACAAGTCCCTCAACCGGCTGGCACTGCTGCTCACCGCCGTGGCCGGGATCGGTGTCGTCGGCGCGGGCGCGGCCGGGCTGTGGATCGCCCGCGCCGGACTCACTCCCGTCAACGAGCTGACCGGGGCCGTGGAGCACATCGCGGTGACCGAGGACCTGACGGTGCGGATCCCCGTCGACGGCGAGGACGAGATCGCACGGCTGTCGCGGTCGTTCAACTCGATGACGGCCGCGCTGGCGTCCTCACGCGACCGGCAGGCGCAGTTGATCGCCGACGCGGGCCACGAGCTGCGCACCCCGCTCACCTCGCTGCGCACCAACATCGACCTGCTGGTGCGCAGCGAGGAGACCGGACGCGCCATCCCGCCCGAGGACCGCAGGGCGCTGCTCGCCTCGGTGCGGGCGCAGATGACCGAGCTGGCCACGCTGATCGGCGACCTCCAGGAGCTCGCCCGGCCCGACACCGGCCAGCACACCGACAAGGTGCGGGTGCTCGCGCTGCACGACCTCGTGGAGACGGCGCTCGGCCGGGCCCGGCTGCGCGGCCCCGAGCTGACGTTCACCGCCGACCTGGCGCCCTGGTACGTCCGCGCGGAGCCCGCCGCCCTGGAGCGCGCTCTGGTCAACATCCTCGACAACGCGGTCAAGTTCAGCCCGTCCGGCGGCGCCGTCGAGGTGGCCCTGCGCGGGGGTGAGCTGACCGTGCGCGACCACGGCCCGGGCATCGCCCCGGAGGACCTGCCCCACGTCTTCGACCGCTTCTGGCGTTCCCCGTCCGCGCGCAGCCTGCCCGGCTCGGGGCTCGGTCTTTCGATCGTCGCCCGCACCGTCCAGCAGAGCGGCGGCGAGGTGACCCTGCGGCCCGCCACCGGCGGCGGCACGGTGGCGACCGTCCGCCTGCCGGGCGCCGCCACCCCGCCGCCGCGGCCACCGGAGCTGGGATAGGCGCACGCAGGCGGAGAAGGTGCCGGGCGCAGCAGGCGGGGAACGTGCCGGACGCGCAGGCGGGGGACGTGCCGGACAGGCGGGGGACGTGTCGGACGCGCCGAAGAAGCGCGCCGAAGAAGAAGGTGCCGGACGCACCGAGCCCGTGCCCGCTCAGCCCGCCGACCCGCCGGCCCACCGCACCGCAGGCTCACCGCCCGCAGACCCGACGACCGCAGACCCGCCGCCCCGACGACCGCGGACCCGCAGCCCGCAGACCCGCTGTGCTTTCTCGGCCCATCGGCCCACCGGCCCACCGGCCCGCTCGGCACCCGTCAGCCCGCCGTGCGTGCCGCCAGCGCGCGCAGGCCCTCCCCGATCTCCCGGCCGTCCGGCGCGTGCTCGGGATCGGCGAGCCACTGGACGAGCACGCCGGTGAGCAGGGCGAGCTGGACGGTGCCGACGGTGCGTACGTCATGGGCCGCGACCTCGGCGCCCGCCACGCCCGTGAGCCGCGCGGCCAGTGCCCGCCGTGCGTCGTCCTGGCCCGCCGCCAGGGTCCGCAGCAGCTCGGGCGAGCGCTGGGCGTGCACCAGGGCCTCCAGGGTCGCCGCCCACAGCCACCGGTGGGCACGGAACGACTCGGCGGTACGGGACCACAGGTCCTCGTAGTCGTCGCCCGCCGCGCCGCCCGTCTCCGCGCCGCGCTCCCGCATCGCCGCGAACAGCGCCTCGTGGAGCAGCGCGGCACATGAACCGAAGTGCTCGGCGACGGCCGCTTCGGGAAGCCGCGCGGCCGAGGCGACGTCCCGTGCGGTGCTGGCGGCGTACCCCTTCTCCTCCAGGCAGCGCCTCGCCCCGGCCAGCAGGGCTTCACGGTTTCCCATGCCCGGATCGTACGCACCGCTCCCCGCCGGCCCCCGCAACCGCCGGCGGACGGCGAGGCCCGGCCCCGGCACGCCTGCCCAGGGCCGCCCCAGGGGCGCGCCGCGCCCGCGCCTCGTCGAGGTGCGGGCGCGGCGCCCGCCGCTCCTAGCGCAGCACCGTGATCCGGTCCGCCTTCGGCGGCGCGAGGGGCGCGGCCGCGGACGAGTGCGCCGTCAGGTAGTCGGCGAATGCCTTCAGGTCATCGCTGCCGACCAGCGGGTCGGTGCCCTTGGCCAGCTCGGGGAAGCCGTCGCCGCCGCCCGCCAGGAAGTTGTTCATCGCGACCCGGTAGGTGGCGGACGGGTCGATCGGCCGGCCGTCGAGGCGGACGGAGTCGGCTGCCACGCGGTCCGCGCCCGACTTGGTCATGTCGAGCGTGTACGTCAGGCCCTCGGAGATCTGGAGGATCTTCGGAGCGGCCTCGTTGGCCCCGCTGACCTGCTGCTGGAGGACCTTGATCAACTGGGCTCCGGTGAGGTCGGCGAGGTTGACCGTGTTGCTGAACGGCTGGACCGTGAACGCCTCGCCGTAGGTCACCACGCCGTCGCCCTCGCCGCCGCCCGCCGCGTACGTCAGGTCGGCGCGGATGCCGCCCGGGTTCATGAGGGCGAGCACCGTCTTCGGGTCGAGCGACCTGCCGTGCTCGAGCTGGGCGTCCGCTATCAGGTCGCCGAGCGGCTCCTCGGGCGCGTCGCTCCCGCCGATGTCGGCGGAGATGTAGCCGACGGGACGGCCGGCGACCGGCGCCGCCAGCCTGTTCCAGCGCGCGATGAGGTCCGTCATGTCGGCGGCCTTGGGCTGGTCCCGGGTGACGACGTGGTTCGCGGAGGCGACACGGGTGCGCACGATGTCGCGGGTGCGGCGGTCGTACGTCAGCGTGGTGTCCGTGTAGAGCCGGCCGAAGGACGCGGCCGAGGTCACCATGCGCGGCCTGCCGGACGGGTCGGGGACGGTGCACACGTACGCCTGGTGGGTGTGGCCGGTGACCAGCGCGTCGACCTTGGGCGAGATGCCCTTGGCGATGTCGACGATCGGGCCCGAGATGCCGTCGCCGGCGCCCGGCGAGTCGCAGTCGTAGTCGTAGGACTGCGAGGCGGGCATGCCGCCCTCGTGGATCAGCGCCACGATCGACTTCACGCCCTGCCGGTCCAGCTCGTCGGCGTACTTGTCGACCGTCTCCACCTCGTCGTGGAACGCGAGTCCCTTGACTCCCTCGGCGGTGACGACGTCCGGAGTGCCCTTCAGGGTCACGCCGATGAAACCGATCTTGACGCCCTTGTGCTTCCAGACCCAGTAGGGCTTGAGGACGGGCTTGCCGGTCTTCTCGTCGGTGACGTTGGCGGCGAGGTAGGGGAAGTCGGCGCCCTCGAAGGTCCTGCCCTGCTCGAAGCAGCCGTCCTCGGGGTGGCAGCCGCCGTTCTGCATACGGGCCAGCTCGGTGGCGCCCTCGTCGAACTCGTGGTTGCCGACGCTGGTGACATCGAGGTCCAGGGCGTTCATCGCCTCGATGGTGGGCTCGTCGTGGAAGAGCCCGGACAGCAGCGGACTGGCGCCGATCAGGTCGCCCGCTGCGGCCGTGACGCTGTACGGGTGGCCCTTGCGGGCGGTGCGCAGCGATCCGGCCAGGTACTCCGCGCCGCCCGCGGCGACCTGCTTCGTCGTCCCGTCCGGCTCGGTCTCGGTGACCTGCCCGGAGGAGCCGGTGGGGGGTTCGAGGTTGCCGTGGAAGTCGTTGAAGGACAGGAGTTGCACGTCGACCGTCGAGGACGGGCCGTGGCCGTGGCCGCCGGGAGCGCCGTGGCCCGCGGGTCGGGCCGCGGCGCCCGCGGGGAGTGCCGCGATCAGCGCGCCGGCCGTGGCGAGGCCGGCGACGGCCGTGAGCAGTCGCTGCGCGCGGCGCCCCGGCCGCCGCCGCTGCCGATGGACTGTGGCTGACACATGCCCCCCTGTGGTTCCCCGGTTGCCGCTCCGGCCCGCGGCGCACACCGCCCGGACCGATTCCCTGTTCGAGCCGCAGCTTAAGGTCAACGCGCGTAGCGCAACAGGGGGTTGTGGATGACGGACGGGTAACCGTGCACGGCGCTCACCCTTTCGCCTGACGAACCGGCCGGCGCGTTTGCCCGGCACCGCGCCGGTGAAGCGGGCCCCGCGCGCAGATCGACGGCCCCGGACCAGCGGGCCAGGGACACCGGCCCCGGGCCGCCGCCCGCCGGGCAGGCCGTGACCTTACCCTCGTAGCCATGACCAGCGACTCGGGCTCCCTTCCCCTCCGCCGTATCGAGACCCTGGACGAGCTCACCGCCGAGCAGGCCGACGCCGTGCACGCGCTGATCGCGGAGGCCGCACGGAGCGACGGCCAGCAGGCGGTGTCCGAGCAGGGCCGGCTGCGCCTGCGCGGCGGGCCACGCGAGGGCGTGCGGCACCTGCTTCTCACCACGAACGGCGAACTCCTCGGCTACGCCCAGTTGGAGGAGACCGACCCGGTCGAGGCCCCGGCCGCCGAACTCGTCGTCCACCCGGCGTACCGCGGCCGCGGCCACGGCCGGGCGCTCGGCTCCGCGCTGCTCGCCGAGACCGGCAAGCGGCTGCGCGTCTGGGCGCACGGCGGGCACTCGGCGGCCCGGCACCTCGCGCAGGTCCTCGGGCTCACCCTGTTCCGCGAACTGCGCCAGATGCGCCGCCCGCTGACCGGCCTGGACCTGCCCGAGCCGGTCCTGCCGCACGGCGTGCGGGTGCGCACCTTCGTGCCCGGCGAGGACGACGCCGACTGGCTCGCCGTGAACGCCGCGGCCTTCGCGCACCACCCCGAGCAGGGCTCGCTCACCCAGCGCGACCTGGACGACCGCAAGGCGGAGCCGTGGTTCGACCCCGCGGGGTTCTTCCTCGCCGAGCGGACCGGAGCCAGGGCCGACGGGACCGACGGGGCCGACGGCACCGCCGGCACCGCCGGGACAAGCGGTACCGGCGAAAGCACCGCGGGCGGGGCCGGGGCCGGGGCCTCGGACACGGCGGGTGGCCGGATCATCGGCTTCCACTGGACCAAGGTGCACGCCGAGGAGGGGCTGGGCGAGGTCTACGTGGTCGGGGTGCTGCCCGGCGCGCAGGGCGGTGGCCTGGGCAGGGCGCTGACCACCGTCGGGCTGCGCCATCTGGCCGCCCTCGGCCTGCCGACCGCCATGCTCTACGTCGACGCCGACAACACCGCCGCGGTCCGCGTCTACGAACGCCTCGGCTTCACCACCCACGAGACGGATCTGATGTACCGCACGGAGTCGTGACCCCCGGCGGGGGCGGAGCCACCGCCCCCGCGCACGACACGCGCTCACATCCCGCACGACGCGCGCTCACACCCCCGCACCGCAGGCGCTAACACCCCCGCCGCACCGCACGCTCTCGCACCCCCCGCACCGCACGGAATCGCGGCCCCGCGCACAGTGCGGACCCGACGTCGCAGCGCGCGCCGGCGCACTCGTACACCGCGTCCACCCCGACCCGGAAAGGGTGCCGCGACGGACCAGGGCGGCCGGTGCGCGGGGCCGCGGACGGCACGGCCGGTCATACATAGGGACGCCCGGGAGTCGTCCCACGATGTCCTGCACGTCATATCGCCGTAACCAACGATTCAGACAGGCTTGCGACGCTCACGGAATGCAGCCCGCTGTGCCTGACCTGCCACCGAACGGGAAGCCCCGCCCGACAGACTCATGGTCCGACGCGCCCGAAAGGCGTGCTGCGCGGAAGAATGGTGCTATGAACCAGTCCGACGCCCAGGCACAGGCCCCGGTCAAGCACGCGCAGCCCTCCGTGGGGTCCCTCGCGGCGCACCGGCCGCACACGGTGAGCGCCGCCAGTTCGGGTCTGGAACCGGACCTCGACGCCGATCTCGACGTCTACGAGGAGGAGGCCGGCGAGAGCGCGGAGCTGCCGCCGGGGCGCTTCCTGGACCGGGAGCGCAGTTGGCTGGCGTTCAACGAGCGCGTCCTGGAGCTGGCCGAGGACCCGCGCACCCCGCTGCTCGAGCGTGCGAACTTCCTGGCGATCTTCGCCAGCAATCTGGACGAGTTCTTCATGGTCCGGGTGGCGGGCCTGAAGCGGCGCATCGCCACCGGTGTGGCCACCCGCTCGGCCTCCGGGCTCCAGCCCCGCGAGGTGCTGGAGATGATCTGGGCCAGGGCCCGCGAGTTGATGGCCCGGCACGCCGCCTGCTTCCAGGAGGACGTCTCCCCGGCCCTCGGCGACGAGGGCATCCACCTGGTCCGCTGGGGTGAACTGACGGAGAAGGAGCAGGCGGGGCTCTTCACGCTGTTCCGGAACAAGATCTTCCCGGTCCTCACCCCCCTGGCCGTCGACCCCGCGCACCCCTTCCCGTACATCTCCGGCCTCTCGCTGAACCTCGCCGTGGTGGTGCGCAACCCGGTCAGCGGGCACCGGCACTTCGCGCGCGTGAAGGTGCCCCCGCTGCTCTCCCGCTTCCTGGAGGCGTCGCCGCAGCGGTACGTCCCCGTGGAGGACGTGATAGCGGCGCACCTGGAGGAGCTGTTCCCGGGCATGGAGGTGCTGGAGCACCACATGTTCCGGCTGACCAGGAACGAGGACCTGGAGGTGGAGGAGGACGACGCCGAGAACCTCCTCCAGGCGCTGGAGAAGGAACTGATGCGGCGCCGCTTCGGGCCGCCGGTCCGCCTGGAGGTGGAGGAGACCATCGACCGGTACGTCCTCGACCTGCTGGTGCGGGAGCTGAAGATCAGCGAGGCCGAGGTCTACCCGCTGCCGGGGCCGCTGGACCTCACCGGCCTCTTCGGGATCGCCTCGCTCGACCGGCCCGACCTGAAGTACCCCAGGTTCATCGCGGGCACCCACCGCGACCTCGCCGAGGTGGAGTCCGCCTCGGCGCCCGACATCTTCGCGGCGCTGCGCGAGCGTGACGTCCTCCTGCACCATCCCTACGACTCGTTCTCCACCTCCGTCCAGGCGTTCCTAGAGCAGGCCGCCGCCGACCCGGACGTGCTGGCGATCAAGCAGACGCTGTACCGCACCTCGGGTGACTCGCCCATCGTGGACGCGCTCATAGACGCGGCCGAGTCCGGCAAGCAGGTGCTCGTACTGGTCGAGCTGAAGGCCCGTTTCGACGAGGTCGCCAACATCAAGTGGGCGCGGAAGCTGGAGGAGGCGGGCTGCCACGTCGTGTACGGCCTCGTCGGCCTGAAGACGCACTGCAAGCTGTCGCTGGTGGTGCGCCAGGAGGGCGAGACGCTGCGCCGCTACTCCCACGTCGGCACCGGCAACTACCACCCGAAGACCGCCCGGCTCTACGAGGACCTCGGTCTGCTGACGGCGGACGCCCAGGTGGGCGCCGACCTGTCCGACCTCTTCAACCGCCTGTCCGGCTACTCGCGCCGGGAGACGTACCGGCGGCTGCTGGTGGCGCCGAAGTCGCTGCGTGACGGGCTGGTCGCACGGATCGAGAAGGAGGCCCAGCACCACCGCGCGGGACGGCCCGCCGCGGTCCGCATCAAGGTCAACTCCATGGTGGACGAGGCCGTCATCGACGCGCTGTACCGCGCCTCGCAGGCGGGCGTGCCGGTGGACGTCTGGGTGCGCGGGATATGCGCGGTGCGGCCCGGCGTCCCGGGCCTGTCCGAGAACATCCGGGTCAGGTCCGTGCTGGGCCGCTTCCTGGAGCACTCCCGGATCTTCTGCTTCGGCAACGGCGGCGAGCCCGAGGTGTGGATCGGCAGCGCCGACATGATGCACCGCAACCTGGACCGCCGGATCGAGGCGCTGGTCAGGGTGACCGACCCGGTCCACCGTACGGCCCTGAACCGGCTGATGGACCTGGGCATGAGCGACAGCACCGCCTCGTGGCACCTGGGCCCGGACGGCACCTGGACCCGCCACGCCACGACGGCCGACACCACCGACACGGCAGACGCAGCGGCCGCCGGCCGTCCCCTGCGCAACGTCCAGGAGATGCTCATAGACGCCCGGAGGCGCCGGCGTGGCACAGCAACACCATGATCCCGCCGGGGGCGGCACGGGAACCAGGGACCGCACGGGACACACGGAACACGACCGGGCCGGGGGCGCGGAAGGAGCCCGGGGCGCGGTGCGGGCCCCGGTGGCAGACGGTGCACGGGGGACGGCCGGGCCACCGGAGGTAAACGGCCGGGGCGCGGACGCCGCGCCGGCCGCACCGGACGAGACGCGCGGCTTCGGGGGGCGTGCCATGGGCGGCGACGTACTGACGGAACACCTGCACAAGCACGCCACGGAGTTCCTCCGTGCGCTGCGGCTGCACCGCGAGAGCGGGGGCGCGGGCAGCGGCGGCGAGGAGTCCGCTCAGGCCGCGCGCGCCCTGCGCCGTGCCGCCCGGCGGATCGGCGGCGCCCTGCACACCTTCCGGCCACTGCTCGACCCCGAGTGGTCCGACGTGCTCCGCACCGAGTTGGCGTGGCTGTCCGGCACCCTGGGCCGCGAGCACGCCAGCGCGGCCCGCCTCGAACGCCTCCTGGGCGCCCTGCACCGCCTCTCCGGCGTGGCCGCGCTCCCGCTGGAGCACACGGCGGGCCCGGTCGGGGCGGCCGTCGACGCCACGGCGACCGCGCTGCGCACGGCGGCCGGGCGCGCGGGCGGTGCCGCTGCCCGGGCCTCGGCGGTGTCGGCGGCGCCGCGGCCCGCCACGGGCGGCGGCCCGCAGGGCCCACCGTCCGCGCCCCTGCCGTCCGGCACCCTCACCGTCGGCGCGGCCAAGGCCGGTGCGCTGCTGGAGCGGCAACTGACACTGGCCCGCACCCGCGCGCACTCCACCGCGCTCCAGGCGCTCGGCTCCGCACGGTTCCACGCGGTCGCGGACCGGGTCGCGGTGCTGGCCAGCGAGGTGCCGCTGGCGCCCGGCGCCGTCGGCCAGGACCTTGCGCCACTGGCCGCGGAGGCCGAGGCACGGCTGGCCGAGGCGGTCGCCGCACTGCCGTTGCAGCGCGCGGGACACCCGTACAACGCCGAAGGTCTGATGCACGGCCTCGCCGCCGAACCGGCCCCCCAGTCCCAGGACGCCCCCTGGCACCATGTGCGGCTGCTGCTGCGGCTGCACCGCTACGCCCGGGAGGTGCTGCTCGGCGGCCCCGGCGAGGCGGCCGGAGGCACGGCGGCGCTGCGCGGGGTCCCGCGGCCCGGGCGCGAGGCGGTCCAGGGCCGTGCCGTGGACCGCCCCGGGGAATCCGGGCGCTACGCGGACGAGGTCACCGGCCTGCGGCTCGCCGAGGCCGGCCGGGCGCTCGACCGGCACCGCGACGCCGCGGAGGCTGCCGCCGCGGCGGCAGCCGCGGCCCGTACGCCGCGCATCGCACCGGCGACCGCCTATGCCCTCGGGGTGCTGCACGCGGACCAGCGGCAGGAGGTGGAGGCGGCACGGTTCGCCTTCCAGGACATCTGGCTCCGGGAGGCGGTGGGCCCACGATGAGGACGCCCGGCGGAGAGCGGGGAACCGGCCGTGCAGCGCACCGCCCGGCCGGCCCCGAACGCGACCGCTCCACCGCCCCCGCGGACGAGGCCCGTCCCGAGGAGGACCGTCCCGAGGAAGCCCGCACCGACGAGGCCCGCACCGACGGGAGCCGCACCGGCCGGACCGTGCACGCGGCGGGCTGCGTCCTGTGGCGGCACGCGCCCGGCGGCACCGGCATCGAGCTGGCCCTCGTGCACCGACCGAAGTACCGGGACTGGTCGCATCCGAAGGGCAAGCTCAAGCACCGGGAGGACGCCCGTCACGCGGCGGTGCGGGAGGTGCTGGAGGAGACCGGCATGAGCTGTGCGCCGGGCACCGAGCTGCCGGCGGTCGAGTACCGCGTGGAGGACCGCCCCAAGCGGGTCCGCTACTGGGCCGCCGAGGCCACCGGCGGTTCCTTCACACCGAACCGCGAGGTGGACCGCGTCCTGTGGCTGCCGCCCGCCGAGGCCCGCGCCCGCCTCACCCAGGACCGGGACCGGATCCTCGTCGACGCCCTGCTCGGCGCGTTGCGCCCGACGCACGGGAGGCACGGGGCGGACGGGACGGACGGGACGCACGGGGCGCACGGAGACGTCGGCGAGCACTGAGCCGGACGCCTCCGACGCCTCGCCGTCCTCGCGCCGTGAGGACCGGCGCGCCACGGCTCGACGTCCACCGGGCCGGGGCGGCGGACCTCCCGTGGATCACGGGCGCGGGAAGCGGCCCGGGCCCCCTTCGACGGTCAGGGCGGCGGCCTGCACCTCGCCGAGGGCCCGCCGGGCAAGAGCACCGAACTCGTCGGTGTTGCCCGAGTCGCTCCAACGCCGGTAGGCGATCCTCAGGGCGAGGGCCCCCAGTTCCGCCGTCACCCGGGCGACGAGGTCGGGCAGACCGCGGTCCGCCATGGCCCGGGTCATCGAAGCGGTGAGGCTCACGCCCTTGAGGGCTTCGCGCTCCTGGAGGTCGGGGTGGGCATCGATCACCGCCCGCCTGCGGACGGTGAACGCACGGCGGGCCGGAGTGAAGACGTCCCGTGCGAGCGCGTCGAAGCCGCACGCCACCGCGTCGAGCGGGGCCGCTTCGGCGGGCGCGGCGGCGATCGCGGCGACGAGCGGCCCGGCCAGCGCGTTCTCGCCGAAGAGCACCTCTCGCTTGTCCTGGAAGTGCCGGAAGAAGGTGCTCTTGGCGAGTCCGGCGCGTTGCGCGATGTCGAGCACGGTCGTGTTCTCGTAACCGCGCTCCGCGAACAGTTCGAGCGCGGCGTCGGCGAGCCGTTGTGGTGCGTTGGGTTCCCAGCGGGCCATGAACTCAGCCTACGGGACTCGGTCCCGTCACCGCTGTACAGTGATGGGACTTGGTCCCATCACTAGGTGTGGAGGCACGCCATGAGTCGAGCCGTCGTGTACGAGACGTTCGGAGGGCCTGAGGTCCTGGAACTGCGCGAGGTGCCGGAGCCGCACGCGGGGGCGCACGAGGTGCGCGTGCGCGTGGCCGCCGTCGGCCTCAACCCCATGGACTGGATCCTGTCCTCGATGCCGGAGGTGGCGGAGCGGTTCGGCATCACCCTGCCGTCCGGCTTCGCCACCGACTTCGCCGGCACCGTGGACGAGGTGGGCGAGGGCGTCCCGGGCTTCGCGGTGGGCGATCGCGTCCACGGAGCCGCGACGGGCCGGGCGGCCGCCGACTTCGTGGTGGTCGACCCCTTTGGCGCGAACGCCCTCCAGCACACTCCGGCGGAGATCGGCGACGAGGTCGCCGGCACGCTCGCGGTGGCCGGACGGACCGCCTCGGCGGCCCTCGCGGCGGTGGACGTGAAAGCCGGCGACACCGTCCTGATCGGGGGCGCCGCCGGCGGTGTCGGCGTGTTCGCCGTCCAGCTCGCCAAGCTCGCCGGCGCGCGAGTGATCGGAACCGCCTCCGAAGGCACCCACGACTTCCTGCGGCGGTTCGGCGCCGAACCCGTCACCTACGGTCCCGGCCTGGCGGACCGGGTGCGCGGGACGGCTCCCGACGGAGTGAGCGCGGCGATCGACCTGTTCGGCACGGAGACGGCCGAGGCGGCGCTCGCGCTCGACGTCCCCGCGCAGCGGATCTCCACGGTCGCCGCCGGACCCAACCCGCCCGGGGGCGTGCGCGCGACCGGAGGCGTCGACGCACGGCCCGAGGATCTGGAGCGGATCACCGAAGCCATCGTCGCCGGCGAGATCACCGTGCCGATCGCGGCCACCTACCCCGTCGAGCGGATCCGGGAAGCCGTGCGGTTGCAGGCCGGACGCCACGTCCACGGAAAGATCGTGGTCAAGCTCTGATCGCGGTCGACCTCCTACCAAGGTCGACCTCTGACCAAGGTCGACCACTGATCACGGCCCCCGAAAGAACTGCGTCCCCCTGATCCCGGCCCTCGCGCGGTGGAGCTGCCCCGGCGGCTCCACCGCGCGGCAGCTTGCCCGGGCGCTCCCCCGGCCCACGACGAGCCGGCCACCCGCGCGCCGGGTGTGCCTTCCGGGCGGCGCCCGAAGGCTCACGCGCACCTCGCGAACCTCGCGGACTCGCACATCCCGGCCACCCCACCACCTCAGGGCCGAAACGGAAGTCACCCTTCCGTGGGCACGCACCGCTCCGTGCTCCACCGCCGCTCCCCGCGCGCTCCGGCAGGCGCCGCACGAACACTCGTCCACAGAAGATGAAAACCGCAGGTCACTGCCCATAAAAGGCCCGTTTCCCGGTGGCCGCCCGCCTCCGTAAGCATTCCGTGACCTAACCAGGCCGCCCGCCGAGGTTCACCCTCCGTTCACCTCCGTCCATTGGGCGCTTCACCTCATCTGCCTAATTTCGGCCTTACACGGTGCGCGCCGCACCCCACAGGCGGCCTCTCACCGCCTCACAGTCACGACACGCAGACCGACTTGGCACGCCGCCCACGGGAGGCGGCTCCCGGAAGGAACTCCCTCAAGTGAAGCTTCAGCGCAAGAACCGGCTTCGCGCCCTGTCTCTCGGTGCCGTCGCCGTCTCCGGCGCCCTGGCCCTCACGGCGTGCGGCTCGGACGACACCGGCGGCGGCACCGGCAGCGGCGATGCCACCCAGAGCAGCTCGATCAAGTGCGACAACGCCAAGGGCGAGCTGCTGGCCGCGGGTTCCTCGGCCCAGAAGAACGCCATCGACGCCTGGGTGAAGAACTACACCGCGTCCTGCAAGGACGTGCGGATCAACTACAACCCGAACGGCTCCGGCGCCGGCGTGACCGCGTTCCTCCAGGGCCAGACCGCGTTCTCCGGCTCCGACTCGGCGCTGAAGCCCGAGGAGATCCAGCAGTCCTCGAAGGTCTGCAAGGACAGCCAGGCCATCGACCTGCCGATGGTGGGCGGCCCGATCGCGGTCGGCTACAACGTCCCGGGCGTCGACAACCTGGTCCTGGACGCGCCGACCCTCGCCAAGATCTTCGACAACAAGATCAAGACCTGGAACGACCAGGCGATCAAGGCGCTCAACCCCGACGCCAAGCTGCCGAGCACGAAGATCCAGGCGTTCCACCGCTCGGACGAGTCCGGCACCACGGACAACTTCACCAAGTACCTGAAGGCCGCGGCGCCGAGCGACTGGAAGTACTCGGGCGGCAAGTCCTGGCAGGCCAAGGGCGGCCAGTCGGCCACCGGCTCCTCCGGCCTCGCCCAGCAGGTCAAGCAGACCGCGGGCGCCATCTCCTACTTCGAGCTGTCCTACGCGGGCACCGGCATCCCCACGGTCCAGCTCAAGACCAAGGCATCCCAGCCGGTCCAGGCCACCGTCGACAACGCCTCCAAGGCGATCGCCGAGGCCAAGATCGCCGGCCAGGGCAAGGACCTCGCCCTGGACCTGAACTACACGCCCAGCGCCGAGGGTGCGTACCCGATCACCCTCGTCACCTACGAGATCGCCTGCGAGAAGGGCAACAAGGCGGACACCCTGGCCGCCACCAAGTCCTTCCTCACCTACATCGCCGGCGAGGACGGCCAGGCCCTGCTGAAGAAGGCCAGCTACGCCCCGCTGCCCGACGAGATCGCCACCAAGGTCCGCAGCACCATCGCGAGCCTGAGCTGACCCAGCGTGCGGGCGGAGCACATGCCCACGAGCTCCGCCCGCACCGTCCGGTGCACCGCCGCCCGGAGCCGCACCGCAGCGGCCCCGCAGACCGGAGAACCTCATGGACACAACCACCAAGAACCCGACCGCGCCACCCGTGCCCGGCCCCCTCGGCGCCGAGCAGAAGCGGGCCGCACGCGGCGCCACCCGCCCCGGTGACCGGATATTCCTCGGTCTGTCCCGGGGCTCCGGCATCCTCCTGCTGCTGATCATGGCAGCCATCGCGGCCTTCCTGACCTACCGCGCCGCCATCGTCCTCACCAAGGACCAGGGCAACTTCTTCACCACCTTCGAGTGGAACCCGACGATGGACCCGCCCGTCTTCGGCATCGCGGTCCTCGCCTTCGGCACGGTGGTCTCCTCGGTGATCGCCATGGCCCTCGCGGTCCCGGTGGCCGTCAGCATCGCGCTGTTCATCACGCACTACGCGCCCCGCAAGCTCGGCGGTCCGATCGCCTACGTGATCGACCTGCTGGCCGCCGTGCCGTCGATCGTCTACGGCCTGTGGGGCGCGCTGGTCCTCGTCCCGCACATGAACGGCCTCTTCGGCTGGCTCGACAGCTACCTCGGCTGGACCGGCATCTTCGAGTGGCAGGGCGGCGCCCCGCGCTCCCTGCTCACCGCCAGCGTCCTGCTCGCGATCATGATCCTGCCGATCATCACGAACGTGAGCCGCGAGGTCTTCCGGCAGGTCCCGAAGATGCAGGAGGAGGCGGCCCTCGCCCTGGGCGCCACCCGCTGGGAGGTCATCCGCATGTCGGTGCTGCCCTTCGGGCGCTCCGGCGTGATCTCCGCGAGCATGCTCGGCCTCGGCCGCGCACTGGGCGAGACCATGGCCGTGGCCACGGTCCTCTCGCCCACCTTCGAGATCCACGCCAGCCTGCTCGACCCGGGCGGCGGCACCTTCGCGCAGAACATCGCCAGCAAGTTCGGCGAGGCCAACGAGCAGGGCCGGGACGCGCTGATCGCCTCCGGTCTGGTGCTCTTCCTCATCACCCTGCTGGTCAACGGCGCGGCACGCGCGATCATCGCCCGCCGCAAGGAGTACTCGGGGGCAAGCGCATGACACACGCAGCAGCCAGGGCGGCCCAGGCCCGCCGCAGCACCCTGCAGGGCGCCCGCCTGCCCCGCTGGTCGCCCTGGGCGATCGCCGGCGGCTCCGTCGTCGCCGCCGTCGCCGTCGGCCTCGGCGCGGGACTGGACAGCAGGATCCAGTGGGGCCTGATCGCCGCCCTCCTCTTCGTCCTCGGCACCTACGCCATCGCGGCCCGTACGGAGGGCCGGCGCCAGGCCAGGGACCGGGTGGCCACCAGCGTCGTATGGGTCGCCTTCGTCGTCGCCGTCATCCCGCTGGCCTCGCTGCTCTACGCGACCGTCAAGCGCGGTGTGAAGGTCTTCAACGGCTACTTCCTCAGCCACTCGATGGGCGTGGTCGCCGACACCGAGCCGGGCGGCGGCATCTACCACGCGATCATCGGCACCCTGGAGCAGGTCGGCATCGCCACCCTGATCTCCGTGCCGATCGGTGCACTGACCGCGATCTACCTCGTCGAGTACGGGCGCGGCAAGCTGGCCGCCGCGGTCACCTTCTTCGTCGACGTCATGACGGGCATCCCGTCGATCGTCGCGGGCCTGTTCATCCTCAGCTTCTGGATCCTCATCCTGGACCTCGGCCCGTCGGGCTTCGCGGGCTCGCTCGCCCTGTCGATCCTGATGATGCCGGTCGTGGTGCGCTCCACCGAGGAGATGCTCAAACTCGTCCCGAACGAGCTCCGCGAGGCGTCCCTCGCCCTGGGCGTGCCCAAGTGGCGCACCATCCTCAAGGTGGTCCTGCCGACCTCCGTCGGCGGCATCACGACCGGTGTGATGCTCGCCATCGCCCGCATCACCGGCGAGACCGCGCCCGTGCTGCTGCTCGTGTGGGGCACCGGCTTCATCAACAACAACCCCTTCGAGGGCGCCCAGGCGTCGCTGCCGCTGTACATCTACCAGCAGTACGCGAACAGCGCCGGATCCAACGCGGCGTACGACCGCGCCTGGGCCGCGGCGCTCGCCCTGATCGCCTTCGTCATGATCCTCAACCTGGTGGCCAGGGGCATCGCCCGCTGGAAGGCACCGCGGCACTGACCATGCGGCTCCGCCGCGCGGCCGACCGCTGCCGCGGCATCACCGAAGACCCCCGGAAGAAGCAGTGATTCACATGGCCAAGCGAATCGACGTCAGCGGACTCACCGCCTACTACGGCTCCCACAAGGCCATCGAGGACATCTCGATGACGGTGGAGCCCCGCTCCGTGACCGCCTTCATCGGCCCGTCCGGCTGCGGCAAGTCCACGTTCCTGCGCACCCTCAACCGGATGCACGAGGTCACCACGGGCGGCCGCGTGGAGGGCAAGGTGCTGCTGGACGACGAGGACCTGTACGGCACGCACGTCGATCCGGTGGCGGTGCGCCGCACGGTCGGCATGGTCTTCCAGCGGCCGAACCCGTTCCCCACCATGTCGATCTACGACAACGTGGCGGCCGGGCTCAGGCTCAACGGCTCGTACAAGAAGAGCGAGCTTGGCGACATCGTCGAGAAGTCCCTCAAGGGCGCCAACCTCTGGAACGAGGTCAAGGACCGGCTGAACAAGCCCGGTTCCGGTCTCTCCGGCGGCCAGCAGCAGCGGCTGTGCATCGCACGGGCGATCGCCGTCGAGCCGGACGTGCTGCTGATGGACGAGCCCTGCTCGGCCCTCGACCCGATCTCCACGCTCGCCATCGAGGACCTGATCGGGGAGCTGAAGGAGCGCTTCACGATCGTCATCGTCACGCACAACATGCAGCAGGCGGCCCGGGTCTCCGACCGCACCGCGTTCTTCAACCTCTCCGCGGTCGGTCAGCCCGGCAGGCTCATAGAGATCGACGAGACGGAACGGATCTTCTCCAACCCGTCGGTCCAGGCCACCGAGGACTACATCTCGGGCCGGTTCGGCTGAACAACCCCTCGCGGTGCTGCATGGCGGTGCCACCGCGAGGCCACAAGGGCCCGCCCCCTTCGGCTCCCGAGGGGGCGGGCCCGCCCGTCTTACCGGGTCGGCGGTCTTCCGTCTTACGGGGCCGCCGGGCCCGCCCGTCTTACCGGGTCGGCGGGCCGTCCGTCTTGCGAGGGCGGCGGAGCGTCCGTCCCCCGGGCGTCGGCGATCAGCCGAACAGCAGCCAGACCACGCCGTAGCAGGCGGCGGCCATCGCCGCGGCGGCCGGCATGGTGATGAACCAGCCCATGACGATGTTCTTCGCGACGCCCCACCGCACCGCGTTGACCCGCTTGGTGGCCCCCACCCCCATGATCGCCGAAGTGATCACGTGTGTCGTGGAGATCGGCGCGTGGAACAGGAACGCCGACCCGAACATGATCGCCGCCCCCGTGCTCTCCGCCGCGAACCCCTGCGGCGGATCAAGCTCGATGATCTTGCGGCCCAGTGTCCGCATGATCCGCCAGCCGCCCGCGTACGTCCCCAGGGACAGCATCATCGCGCAGACCAGCTTGACCCACACCGGAATCTGGTCGTCGCTGCCCTGCACACCGGCGATGACCAGCGCCATCACCATGACGCCGATGGTCTTCTGCGCGTCCTGGAGACCGTGGCCCAGCGCCATGGCCGCCGCCGACACCGTCTGCGCCACCCGGAAGCCCCGCTTGGCCTTGTGCGGGTTGGAGTGCCGGAAGAGCCAGAGGATCAACAGCATCACCAGGAAGCCGACGACCAGGCCGATGACGGGCGACACGAACATCGGGACGACGATCTTGTCGATCACCCCTGACCAGATGACCGTCGTGCCACCCGCGAGCGCCGCCCCCACCAGGCCGCCGAACAGCGCGTGCGAGGACGACGACGGGAGTCCGAAGTACCAGGTGACCAGGTTCCAGATGATCGCCCCGACCAGCCCGGCGAAGAGGATGGCCATGCCCTTGCTGCCGTGCGGTGTCGAGATGAGGCCCTTGCTGACGGTCTCGGCCACCTGGTTGCCGAGGAACGCACCGGCCAGGTTCATCACCGCGGCCATCGCGAGCGCGGCCCGCGGCGTCAGCGCCCGGGTGGACACCGAGGTCGCGATCGCGTTCGCCGAGTCGTGGAAGCCGTTGGTGTAGGTGAAGAGGAGCGCGACGAGGATCGTGACGATCAGGGCGAAGGTGTCCACGAAGCCTCAGGACTCCTTGACCGCGATGGTCTCCACCGTGTTGGCTACGTGCTCGAAAGCGTCGGCCGCCTCCTCCAGCACATCCACGATCTGCTTGAGCTTCAGCACCTCGATCGCGTCGTACTTGCCGTTGAAGAGGTGCGCGAGCAGCTTGCGGTGGATCTGGTCGGCCTGGTTCTCCAGGCGGTTGACCTCGATCCAGTACTCGGTGAGGTTGTCCATGGTGCGCAGGTTCGGCATGGCCTCCGCGGTCAGGTCCGCGGCTCTGGCCAGCACCTCGATCTGCTGCTCGACGCCCTTCGGCAGTTCCTCTATCTGGTAGAGCACCACCAGGTCGACGGCCTCCTCCATGAAGTCCATGATGTCGTCGAGCGACGAGGCCAGCGCGTAGATGTCCTCGCGGTCGAACGGGGTGATGAAGGAGGAGTTGAGCTGGTGGAAGATCGCGTGGGTGGCGTCGTCCCCCGCGTGCTCCGCGGCCCGCATCCGCTCTGCGATCTCGGCCCGGGCCGAGGAGTCGGCGCCGAGCAGTTCCATCAGGAGCTTCGAGCCCGTGACGATGTTGTCCGCGGACGCGGCGAACATGTCGTAGAAGCTCGTCTCCCTGGGGGTCAGACGAAAGCGCACGTAGGGTCCTCGGGTGCTCTGGTAGTCGGTCAGGCTGATGCTAGGCACATCATCCGGCCACGGCTGTCCGGCGTCCACCAGTGTCGCCCATAGGAAACTGCGAGCAGCACGTGGTCTGGTCCACCCTCGCATACCCGGGAAAATTCGGTACAGTATACCCATCGGGGGTATAAGAATTCGGGCCGTCGCCCGGGCAATTCAGGACGTCCACCCCTCTTTATTGCGATTGTTTTCGGCCTGGCTCGCAGCGGCCGCGGCTGATTCCAGCAAGCCCGTCGCGGTGGTGGGCGCGGCTTCGGCAAGGTGGAAAATGTGGGATTTCGCACGCCGCCGGGTGCGGCGGGGCCGGGTCCGGCGGACAGGCACAGTCAGGAAGACCAGCAGCGGGAGGACGCTATGACGACCACAGGGGCCGGCGCGGGGGCAGGGGCCGCCGGCGCGGGCGCAGGGGCCGGCACGGCGGCCGGTACGGGTGCGGGAGCGGTGGCCGATTCCGATGGGGTCGGCGGGACGGCCGCGGCAACTGGTGCGGGTGCGGTGCCCGGCGCGGGCGTGCCGACTGGTGCGGGTGCGGTTGCCGATGGGCCGCAGGATGTGGTCACGGACCACGACCGCGGGGTGCACGGCTACCACAAGCAGAAGGACGAGCACCTGAAGCGGCTGCGCCGCATCGAGGGGCAGATCCGGGGCCTCCAGCGGATGGTCGACGAGGACGTGTACTGCATCGACATACTCACCCAGGTCTCCGCGTCCACCAAGGCCCTGCAGTCCTTCGCCCTCCAACTGCTTGAGGAGCACCTGAGGCACTGCGTCGCGGACGCCGCGCTCAAGGGCGGCGACGAGATCGACGCGAAGGTGGAGGAGGCGACCAAGGCGATCGGCCGGCTGCTGCGCACCTGACCGCTCCTGTCGGCTGCGGTGGGATCGGGGGAGGCGGTCCGGAAGGCGCCCTGCCCCGATCCCCGCGCCCCAGCACTTCCCGACCACCCCCGCCCATTGGGCAAAGCCCCTCGGATCCGGCGCCGCAGCACTTCCCGGCCACCGGCGCCCTGGTACGGGAAAGCCCCTCGGACGCGGCACCGCAGCGGACACCGCCGGCGCCGGGGTGCTGCCGGGCCGGGGCGCTGTCGGTGCCACGGCCCCCGCCGGCAGGCGCGGCCCGCCACCCGGCTCCGGGCAACCGCCCGGCCCGGTCCACCAGCCGGTCTCGACCCACCACCCGGCACCGAGCCACCACCCGACTCCGGGCCCTCACTCGATCTCGGCCCACCACCCGGCTCCGAGCCGCCACCCGGTTTCGAACCCCGACCCGGACTCGACCCGCCCAGCCGTCTCGGCCCACCACCCGGTCTCGGCCCACCATCCCGGCTCCGGCCCACCGCAGGGCTTCCGCTTACGGGCGGCAGGGCCCTGCTTCCCCCGTCCAGGCGGCGCCCGGCCATCTCACCGGGAGCAGCGCGGCGCACCACCGCAGACGTCGTCCGCGGTCGCTTGCCGAGCCCACCCGGTGACGTCCGCGGGCCCGCCCCGGGGGCGTTCTTCGGCCACCCTCAGCACCTCGTCGATGCGGTCCGGGCTGAGCCGCTCCTCATGTGCGGCCGACGCCGCGATGATCAGTTCGCCGCACATCTCGATCTCGGCGAGGGCGATGTGGTCCTGGACGGCCATTTCACGCACCAGAGCCATGCACACCACCTCTTCCTGCCGTTACCGGCTTCCTAGCGTAGGTAGTGGTCTACACACCGCGCATGGCACGGACGGACCATTTCCGGCCCCTCGCACACCCCCCACCCGCACCCCCCACGCGCGCCCCTCAATTCCCACCTCCCCCATCCCTCCCCCACCCCGCAGGGGCCCCCGGCGTACCGCCGCAGCCGCCACGATCCGTCCGCTCCGATTCCGCTACGACTCCGCGATCTTCCCGGCGTAGATGTCCTGCGGATCCGGCAGCCGTACGACCACGGGGGCGCCGAAGTCGTACAGGAGCGTGACCGAGGTGACCGCGACGGGGCGGTCGGTGCGGCCGTTGTCGTAGCTGAAGCGGTGCCGCAGCTTGCGGATCCTGCCGTCGTCGTCGAGGTACGCGTCGAACGGCACCCGCTGCACGGACAGTCCGTGCGCCGCCGCCGCCAGCACCCGCGCCTGCGTACCGGAGTCGGCTGCACGGGCCGCCCGCACGAGATCCGCGACGCCCCGGTAGTGCCGCACCGGCGTGCCCGCGACCACCGCTTCGCCCAGGTACGCCACCCGCCGCGCGCCCGCCAGGATCTGCGCGGCGGTCAGCGGGTCCGTGGCGCCGCCGGTGACCAGGTTCCCGTCCGAGAGCGACGCGGTGTCGACCCGCACCCACTTGTCCACCGGCACTCCCGCGCCGCGGTTCTTCATGTAGAGGGCGCCGGGCGCGAGGAGTTCGGTGATGGGCCGGTGCTCCTCCGTGCCTGCGGGGTCCGGCGGCAGCACCACCCGGAGCCTGCCGAGCCGTGCCCGGTAGTCGTAGACGCCCTCGCCGCGGATGGTGACCCGGGTGCCGCCGGCGGCCATCTCCATCGCCGTACTGGCCCGCGAACTGCCCTGGCCGACCAGCACACGGGCAGCGTCGCGCACGGCGTCGACCGGGTGGGCGGCGCGCCGGCTGTCGGCGGCGGCCCCGCCGCCCGAACACCCGGCGGTGGCGCAGACCAGAACCGCCACCGCGGCGGCCGCCACGACCACCCTGCCGACCTGCCCGTGCTGCACCACCATCGCCTGCCAACCCCCAGAACCCGTCCGTCGGTGTGGCCCCCCTCGCTGTCCGGTTAACGAACGGTAAGGGCTCTTGTCACGCGTCTGCCGTCCACCCGGGCCGGGTACCGTCCCCTGCGTGGTGTGGCAGCAGCGACCAGCGGAGCCCGCTCCGGACGACCATCGGACGACCACCGTCGAGCAGGGCCGCTTCTGCGCGGCCCGGTGCAGTTGCGGCTGGCGCGGCCCCGCCCGCAGAGCGCGCAGCCGGGCACGCTCGGACGCGGCGGAGCACGCGACGGCGCTGCGGACCGACGGCGCGTCCGGCACCGCCCCGCCGGACGGCCTCGGCTGACGCCCCGCCACGAGGGCCGCCGATGCCGCGTGTGCGAAGGGCACGCGCGGCGCCCGTGCCCCTCCGCACGCGCGGCGCATGCCCCTCCGTACGGGCACAGTGCACCATTTCGCACGTCCGTCCGCGATCTCCCCGTGTACGGCGCCCGGTAGCGGAACCCCCACCCCCTTCCCACCGTCTGGTCCTTCCAAGGGGACCGGCCGGGTCCGACCCGGTGACGGGGCGTGCGGCGCACGGGTACGCACACGGCGGCCACGGTGGTCAGGGCCGCCACGGCACTCCACTGCGGACGCGGCGCTCCACTGCGGACGCGGCACTCCACTGGTCACCGGCCGGGGAGGCCACCGTCCGCCGGATGCGCCGACCAGCCCGCCGGGGGGAGGCAAGGCGACGGCGGGGAGGCAGCGCGGCGCCGGGGAAGGCAGTGGGCGCCGGGGGCGCCGGCCGGCTCGTCCATCGGGGTACACCGGCCGCGCCGGTGCACTACGACGGTCGTGGCACACGCGAGCGTGCGCGATATCCGCCTGCGCGTGCGGCAGGCTTCGGCCCTGACCGGCAGGGCAGGCGACGAGACGCCCGGTGGGACGACCGCCGGGAGAACGACAGGAGGCAGGACGGTACATGGAGAGGCGCACGTTCGTCGGTACGGGGGCCGCGGTGCTCGCCGCCGCGGTCACGACCGGATGCAAGGGTGGCACGTCGAGCGGTGGGACCGGCACCAGCGGCAAGGGGGGAGCCGGCGGTGCCCGTCCCTCCTCGGGCGGCGGCGCGCCCCAGCAGGCGGCCCCGGCCGACCTGAAGGCGCTCGCCACCGACCTGGACGGCACCCTCGTCCGGCCGGGTGACGCTTCCTGGACGGCCGCCCACCAGCTCTACAACACCCGCTACGACACGCTGAAGCCGGCCGCCGTCGCCTATGTCTCCGGTCCCGACGACATCCGCACGGCCCTCTCCTACGCCCGCGCCCGCCGGGTCAGGGTCTCCATCCGCAACGGCGGCCACTCGTACGCGGGCTGGTCCTCCGGCGACGGCCGCCTGGTCATCGACGTGTCGAAGATGGCGCGCATCCGGGCGAGCGGCTCGGAGGCGGTGGTCGGCGCGGGAGCCAAGCTCATCGACGTCTACCGCACCCTGGCCGCCAAGGGCGTGACCATTCCCGCCGGCTCCTGCCCCACGGTCGGCGTCTCGGGTCTCACTCTCGGCGGCGGTCACGGCGTCGTCTCCCGTGCCTACGGCCTGACCTGTGACAACCTCACCCAGGCCACCCTGATCACCGCCGACGGCAAGCAGCTCACCGCCAGCAGGTCCGAGAACAGCGAACTCTTCTGGGCGCTGCGCGGGGCGGGCAACGGCAACTTCGGCGTCGTCACCGAACTCCGCTTCCGCACGCACGCGGCGCCGCAGGGCGTGGCCGCCTATATGACGTGGCCGTGGAGCATGGCCGCCCAGGTCATCAGCGCCTGGCAGGAGTGGGGTCCCGACCAGCCGGACGAGATCTGGTCCGCGGCGCACATCGACGACGCCGCGGGCAGTACGCCCACCGTCTCCATCTCCGCCTTCTCCCTCGGTACCTACGGCGAACTGCAGAACGCCGTCGACCGCCTGGCCGATCGCGTCGGCTCCTCCGCGCGCAGCGTCTCGCTGCGGCGGCGCTCCTACGAGGCGTCCATGGAGGTGTACGCGGGGTGCTCCACGTACACCGATACTCAGTGTCACCTTCCGGGGCCGACTCCCGGGAGGGCGCCCGAAGGCGCGCTGGGGCGTGAAACGTATGCGGCGCGCTCCGACTTCTTCGACCGCTCGCTGTCCGAGGCGGGCATCCAGACGCTGCTGAGGCAGATGCGGTCGGTCCCGGCGGGCTCCGGCAGCGTGGCACTGACCGCCCTCGGCGGTGCCGTGAACCGCGTCGACCCCACGGCGACCGCGTTCGTGCACCGCCGTTCGCGGATGCTGGCCCAGTACCTCGTGTCCTGGCCTGCGGGCACGTCGGGCAGCTCCGCACAGTCCTGGCTGGACCACGTCCACTCCGCCATGCGCCCCCACGCCTCCGGAGCGGCCTACCAGAACTACACCGACCCCACGCTGAAGGACTGGCGCTCCGCCTACTTCGGCCAGTCGGCGGACCGGCTCGGCAAGGTGAAGAAGCAGTACGACCCCGAAGGCTTCTTCAGTTATCCACAGGCCGTGTAGCGACTGTCCACAGGCGGTACGGGGCTCGGCGGGCCCGCGGCCGAGCGGTACCGCCTGTGCGCGGTACCGGCCCTCTCCAGTACCGGCCCCGAGCGGTGCCCGCCCCGTGCGGTAACCCGCCCCGGACGGCACGCCGGGTCCGTGCGGACCGGCTCCCAGAGCGGTGCGCTATGCCGCCAGGTCCGGCTCCCGCGGCCCCTGCGGGTCCCGTGGTCCCGACTCCGACGGGTCCTGCGGGGCCCCGCTCATCGCCGCCTCCTCGTCCGCGTCCGGGCCCGGACGCCGCGTCGTGTCCGTGTCGGACCGCCGCGTTCGCTCGGCCCCCGTCCGTAACGCCGCTTCCGGATCCCGCCGGGGCGAGCGCTCCGCGTCCCGCGCCACGGCGCGGCCCCTGTCCTGCGGCGCCGTGCGCGACTGCTGGACCCGGGCGGGCCGCTCGCCCTGCCGCCCCGCGAGCAGCTCGGCTTCCGGCTCCGCACCGGCCGCGTCCGAGCGAGCCGTGACGGCAGGCCGACCGGGCCACGGGGCCGGATCCGCGGCCGCCCCCTCCTCATCCTCGCCGGCGTCAGCGTCAGCGAGCACGCGCGCGTGCACGTGCGACGACGAGTCAGCACCGCCCGGCCCGGCCGAGGCGGCGTCCGTCGCGCTCGCGCGGGACCGGACCAGCCACCCGGCATGCGCCGAGCGTCCGATCGCCTTCATCAGCGGTGTCAACGCCGCCGAGGCGAGCGGCGACAGCAGGAGGACCACCGCCGTCCCGAGCGCGAAACCCCCGATGACGTCGGTCGGGTAGTGGACCCCCATGAAGACCCGGCAGAAGCCCTCCGCGAGCGCCAGCACCAGGCCGGCGATCCCGAACTTCCTGCTGGCCACGAAGAGGCCCACCGCCATGGCCATGGCGAGAGTGGCGTGGTCGCTGACGAAGGAGTAGTCGTTCTTGCCGTGGATCAGGACATCGATCCCCTCGTGGTCCACAAAGGGCCGGGGGCGCCCGACGAAGCCCCGGATCGGCACGTTGACCAGGACGGCGATTCCGGCCGCCAGGGGCGTCCAGACGACCGCGGCGACCGATGAGGCGGCGGCGTCCAGCGAGGGGGCGTGCCGTCGCTGGCTCCACCAGCAGGCCAGCACCAGGAGGACGAGGCCGAGCAGCAGACCGTACTCCCCGAGGAACTCCAGCGTGCGGTCCGCCCAGCCCGGCGAGTCCTTGGCCAGGCCGTTGATCTCGTAGAGCAGGCTGACATCGGGGTTCGACCCGGACGTTGCGAGTCCAGCCATCGCGCAGCGGCCCCTTCGTCTTCTCTCGTCTGCTCACCGGCGCACGTCGCTGTACGCCGCTCTACACCACCCCCCGTGGCCGCGGACCCGCTCCAGCGGAGCCGCGTCAGTCAGAAGCCCACGTCTTCGGAAGTCCACCGACCCCCGCCCCTCCGAGGAACGCACAGTCTCTGTCCACACGTTCCACTCTCAATCGAAAGATCATGCAGACGTTACCGAAGAGAGACTCAATCGCCGCAGCTCAGGGGGCAGCTTTGACGGAGAGTCATGGCGCCGTCACGACGTCGCCGGCGATGCCTCGGGCAGGGCCCGCGCCCCGTCCTGAGTGACCCGGGTCGCCCCGAAATAGTCGGGTGTGTCGATGGGGTCAAACCGGATTTTCGTGTGCGGTCGTGGTGCATCGATCATGTACCCCCCACCCACGTATATGCCCACATGCCGGATGGCTCGGGAATTCGTCAGATCGTCCGAGAAGAAGACCAGGTCACCGGGGAGGAGCTCACTCCTGCGGGGGTGCGGGCCCGCGTTGTACTGGTCGTTCGCCACCCGGGGCAGGGTGACGCCCACCGATTCGTAGGCCGCCTTGGTGAGGCCCGAGCAGTCGAAGCGGCCGCCTTGGTCCGCCGTGCCGTTCCCGCCCCAGAGGTATTCGGTGCCGAGCTTCTTCTGCGCGAAGTAGATCGCCCCCGCCGCCTGCTCCGAGGGGTCCACCCTGGCGGCGGGCTTCGCGAAGCTCTTCTCCAGGGTGGTGATCGTCTTGACGTAGTTCTGCGTCTCACGGTAGGGCGGGACGCCGTTGTACTTGATGACCGCGTAGGCGCCTGCGTTGTAGGCGGCGAGCATGTTCTCCGTCTGGTCGCCGGCGGCGTCCTTCACGTACGAGGCGAGCTTGCAGTCGTACGAGGCGGCGGAGGGAATGGCGTCCGCGGGGTCGTAGACGTCACGTCTGCCGTCGCCGTTCCCGTCCAGGCCGTGGGTGGCCCAGGTGCCGGGGATGAACTGGGCTATGCCCTCGGCGTCCGCTCCGCTGCGCGCGTTCGGATTGAAGCCGCTCTCCTGGTAGAGCTGGGCCGCGAGCAGGGCGGGATTTATGGCCGGGCACAGGCGCCCCCAGTTCTGGACGATGCCCTGGTAGGCGGCGGGCACGGACCCTTCCGCCAGGTCGACCGCTCTTCCTGCCGCGCCCCCGAGGTTCCCCGACGTCATGTACGTACCGACGACGAGCAACAGGACGAACGACAGGCCACCACCACCGGCGAGCCCCGCGACCAGCCATGCCTTACGCACCGTCAACCCCCCTTCGCCACAACGTGATCCATCGAGCGCCAGTGTAAGCGGGCAGGGCCGGGCGTGGGGCCGACCTCCGGCAGCCTGTGGACAACGAGCCTGTGGATAACTCCGGTGCGTCCCGGAGAGACCGCCGCCCGGCCCCTTCAACCCCGTGGCACGGGCCCGCGGTGGCGATACGGTGGCGGCGGAAGTACCGCTCACGGAGCGGCACGGCCCGCTCGCACCCCCGGGCCCCGCCACCCCCCGCCCCGTCTGCCACACCTCTCAAGGAACCGACCACCCGTGTCCGAGCACACCATCCCCGCCGACCTCGACTGGGTCCGCGCCGCACCCGACGACGCCGCCGGCCCCGGCCCCTGGATCGAGGTCGCCTTCGGCCCGGCCGACCACGTCTACCTACGCGAGACGAGCAACCCCGAGAACGTCGTCACCACCACACGCCGCAAATGGGACGCCTTCGTCCTCGGCGTCCAGGCCGGTGAGTTCGACCACTTCGTGGCCGGCCTCGACAGGCGGCCAGGCGCCGGCGGCCACCTCCTCGACGCCGCACGACCCCGCGACAGCGGTCACCCCCTCGATGCCGCGCCGCCCCTCGGCACCGGTCATCCGGCCGACGGCGCGGGGCTCGCGGACCACTCCGGCAGCCTGGACACCCAGATGTGAGGACGCCGGTAGGAGAACGCCGGCGCAAGGACACCGGTGCGAGGGCCCGGCCGGACGGAGCAGACGGCGCGGGCGGGGGCGGCAGGCGACGGCCGGCGCCCCGCCCGCCACGGCCGGCCCGCGCACTCCGCCGACCCGCGGACACGGCCGACGCGGCGGCCCGCACCCGCGGCAGACCGGCAGACGCGATCGACGCGGTCGACGCGGACGTTCGGCCCACCGGGAGGCGCGGTCAGCGCCGTCAGCGCGGTCGACGCGGACGTTCGGGCCGACCCGGAAGCGCGGTCAGCGCGTCAGCGCGGTCTCCCGGTCCAGCAGGAAGCGCGGTCGGCGCAGCAGATCCAGGCGGCGGCCGACCGGGCCCGCGGCCGACCGCACGACGCGGCCGCCCCGGCGAAACGCGCCGCTCAGCCGGCAGCCGCGGCCGGCTCCAGAAGATGCGGCAGTTCCGCGATGCCCAGCACGTCCGCCTGACGGGGGAAGACCCGCTCCATCAGGACCTCGTGCGCCTGCGCGTCCGGATCCGCACAGCCGTCGGAGAGCACCAGCAGCCGGTAGTCGCGGTCCGCCGCGTCCCGCACGGTGGACAGGACGACGCCGCTCGTGGAGATGCCCGCCAGCGCCAGGGTCGTGACGCCGCGCCGGGTCAGCCGGTCGTGCAGGTCGGTGGTCGAGAAGCTTCCGACCCGGGTCTTGCGCACCACGATGTCGCCGTCGGCCGGAGCCAGCTCCCCCACGACGGCGGTGGCCGGCCCGTCGGCGTCCATGCCACCCCGTCCGGCGATGGCGGAGAACATCTTGTTCTCGGCCGGGATCGCGGCGAGTTCTTCCGGGGTGAACCCCACGCGCACGTAGGCGATGGTGCCGCCGGCGCGGCGCACCGTGGTGATCGCGTCCGCCACCCGGCGCACCAGCGCGGCGCCCTCGGTCTCCGGCAGGAGCCGCACGATGGGCGTCTGGTAGTCCATCACGAGCAGTGCGGTGCGCCGCGGATCGGCCGCGGGCACCGGTACGGACGTCGTCATGAGGTTGCCTCCGTCGCGACCCTTCTTTTCGATCATGCAGACCATACCCGCAGGGGCCCCGACCGGCGGGCCTGGGGACGGCGCGTCGCCGCACGCCTCCGCCGGGCGTACCGCCGCCCGCCCCCGCCGGGCGTAATCGGCGCGCGCCCCCGCAGGCGCATCGGCGTGTGCCCCTGTCGGTGCGTCGACGCACGCATCCCCCACCGCGACGCCCGCCCCGCCGACAGCACCGGCACTGGCACTGGCACTGGCACTGGCCACGGCCTCACACCGGGGACCGGTCCCCCACCGCTTCCGGTACTCCTGACTCCGTCAGCCGCGGGGAGGCCGCACGGTCGGGGACGGACGCTTCCGCACCGCGGAAACCCGGCCCCGGCCCGGGCCGGCGTGGATAAGGTGAACCTGTCGAATTGCTGTGATCCCGCCTGTACCCGGGCAGAATCACCACAGGAACGACTCGGGGGTGCGCACGCGGACGCGTGCCGAGCGCCGTCCGACGATCGGGGGGAATCGCGATGGCCTGGGATCAGCCACGGGAAGAGCCGGACGGGAACGCGGAAGGACCCACGGAACAGAGCGCGGAAGGACCCGCGGAACAGAGCGCCGAAGGACCCACGGAGCAGAGCGGGGACCGCTCGGGCTCGGCCCCGGCCGACCGCCCCACCGCCCCCGCCGACCGCTCGGGCACCGCCCCGCCCGCCGCACCAGGCGCACCAGCCGCGCCGCAGGCCCCACCCGAGACACCATTGGCCCCACCCGAGACGCCAAAGGTCCCGCCCTCCGCACACCAAGTCCCGTCCGCCGCACCGAAACTCCCACCCGAGGCACCGCAGGCCCCGCCCGAGGCACCGAAACCCGCGCCCTCCGCCCCGGCGGCCATACCCCCCGCCGCCCCGACGGCCCCGCCCGCCGGGCCGGAGAACGCGTTCGGCGCACCCTTCGGCGCCCCACCGCCGCCCGCCCTGCCCCCGGCCGCACCGGCCTTCCCTGCGGCGCCCCCCGCGCCCCCAGCGCCTTCCGTGCCCCCGACGCCGCCCGCGCCGGCCGATCCCCTGCGAGCCGTCGCCGTCGCCCTGCTCAACCTGAGCGGACTCGGCATCGGCTACGCCCTGATACGCCGCCGGTTCGCCATGGCGGTCTGCTGGCTCGCGACCGCCGCCCTGCTGCTCGTGGCACTGCCGGCCGACCCGGACGGCGTGCCCCGAGGAGCCCTGGTCGGCTACCTCGTCCTCCTCGCGCTCGCCGCCGCCCACGGCGCCGTCCGCGGTCTGCGCACCCGCCTGGCCTGGCCGCCGCAGGCCCCCGTGGCCGCCCTGCTCGGCCTGGTCCTCCTCGCCGTCCCCACCGGTGGCGTCCTCCTGTACGGCAACGCTCGGGACGAAGCCGTCGAACAGGCCCTGCTCGACCGGCTCCACGAGGCCGACACCCTCGTCCAGGACGCAAAGAACGAGCCATTCGGCGCGGCCGAGCCCGACTTCACCGACGCCCTCGCCACCTACCGCGACCTCGACCGCAGGTACCCGGACTCCCGCGCGGGAAAGCTCGTGCCCGACCGCCTGGAGAGGTACTACGAGGCGGTGGCCACTCCGTACGACCGGAAGAAGTACTGCGACGCGATCGAGCCCCTGGAATACCTGCGCAAGGTGCCCGACAGCATCAGCAGGCAGCGCCTCGGCCACCTGGCCGCCTGGCCCGACGACCGACTGGCGACCTCCTTCTACGAGTGCGGCATCGACGACCTGGGCAGCGGCGACGGCACCGGCACCCGCAACGGCACACTCGCCCGGTTGCTGACCACCTTCCCCCGCTCACCCCAGGCCGCCAAGGTGGAGCCGGTCCTCAGCGACAGGATCGACGCCGCCGTCAAGGACCTCGGCGGCGACGAGCCCTGCGCGGCCAACGACCGGCTGCGCACCCTGGGCACACAGGCCGCAGACCTGCCCGGCGACCGGGCAGGCATCGCCGACGCGCTCTCCAAGGACGCCGACAGGGCCGGCGAGAAGGTCCGGTCCGGCACGTACGCGTGCGGCGTGGACCAGTACGAGGACGGCGACTTCGACAAGGCGCTCGACACGCTGAACGACTTCACCAGGACCTACAAGCACGACGGGAACCGCGACCGCGCCAAGAAGATCGCCATAGCCGCCGAGATCGCCCGGAGCATCCCGGCCGCGGGCAAGCACCTGCCCTCCAGCGGCTCCGGCGGCAGCATCCCGGTGACCATCAAGAACGACAGCCCCGACGAGATCGAGATCCTCTACACGGGCCCCGTCACCGGCAGCATCAAGATCCCCGCGTGCCACGGCTGCTCCACCTACTTCAGTGACGCCGCGGCATCGCTGTCCGCGTGCAAGGACAGCGGCAGGCACTACCCGTCGAAGACGATCCACCTGCCCGCCGGCACCACGTACTTCCTCCACAAGCCGACGGACGGCTCGACCAGCGTCGGTACGGACACCGCCAAGATCGACCCCGGGTACGTCTACACGGAGTGCGCCTACGTCGTGCAGAGCTTCGGCAGCGGGTACAGCTCCTAGCGGATACAGCGGTCGGCGGACAGTTCCCGGGAGGTACGGCTCCCGGGAACTGTCCCGGCGGGGAGCAGTTCCCGGTAGCCCGCCCCAGCGCCGGGCTCCATCCGGCAGCCTGCTGCGGGCTCCCGGGAGAGCGGCGACCGCCGCCCCGCCCGGCGGCCCCGACCGACCGGCGCGCAGGAACATGCGTACGACAAGCGGTTGTAGATCCGCACGAAACACGCCAACCGATGACGCGAGGCCGCCATCCACAGGCATCATTGTCAGCGAGAATGATGCCTGACCTCTGCACAGCGGCAGAGGGTGCGGAACTACCCAACAGGGGGCGGTGAGTTACATGCTTCTGGCAGCCGACAAGGGCGATATCTCCACCATCATCGGCGGAATCGCCCCGGACTGGGGGCCCTTCGGGAGCCTGGGCAACGAGGCGCGGGTGATGATCGAGGTCGTGATGGCGGTCGCCATCCTCCTCTGCCTCGGCATTGCGATCTGGGGCGCGGCCAAGCAGCGCATCGGCGCCACGGCGCTGCGCGACACCTTCAGCGCGGAGCAGGGCAAGGGCCTCATCATCGCGGGCCTGACCGGTGTCTTCATCATCGGTTCACTCGGCACGCTCTTCACGATCGTGTACGGCATGGCCGTGTAGCCGCGGCAGCCCGGAGCCCGGGCCCGCGCCCCGCCCGACCTCCGGGCGGTTCGCCGGCCCCCGAGAACCCGGACCGGACGGCCGCTCCCCGTACGCGTCCGCCCGTACATCCCGTTCCCGCCGGTTGACCCCCGTCCTCCCGTCACTCCGTTCCGACCCGCCCACCCCTTCCATCCTTTCCGTCCTTTCTGTTCTTTTCGTCTCTTTCTTGTCCCGTTCGTCCGATCCACCCGCCGTGCCCACCGACTGAGGTTGCGTCTCCCTGATGTCGAGTCACCACACCGCTTCCACGCGGCATGCAGCACGGCTACCACGGCGACTACCGTCGTACAGCGGGGTCCAGCTCAACGGTGAGGGAGCGAAGGCGGCATGAGTCTCGGTGACGACCACGGCTACGGATCCGGCGAGCGCGGATACGGCGGTGATCCCGGCCGCGGCAGGGGCCGCGCGGGCCAGACCCGCACCCGGCTGCCGGAGGGCGACAGCTCCCCCTACGGCGGCCCCCGGCGGCCCGGCCGCCCGGCCGGGCGCGGCTCCCGCAGCCTGGTCACCATCGTCGGCGTCGTCGTCCTCCTGATCGCCGCCATCGCGTTCGCGAACCGCGGTAGCGGCGGTTCCGGTTCCACGGCCGACGACAGGAAACCCGGCACGTCCCCCACCTCGGCCACCGGCAAGCGCCCCGTGAGCACCACGTCCCAGAGCGGAATCCCGTCCGGCTTCGCACATGACGAGCAGGGGGCGCAGAGTGCGGCGGCCAACTACGCCGTCGCACTGGGCTCCGCGGACATGTTCGGAAAGTCCCGGCGTGACACCATCCTGGAGGCGATCGTCGCGCCCTCCCGGATCGAGGAGTTCAAGAGCAGATTCGACAAGGCGTACTCCCCCGAGCTCGACAGGAGCGTCGGCCTCCACGAGGACGGTTCGGCCCCCGAGGGCTACACGTTCGTCTCCCGCACCAGCCCGATCGGCAGCAGAACCACGGCCTTCTCCAGCGACCGAGCGACCGTGTCCGTCTGGTGCGGCGGCCTGCTGGGGCTGGCCGGCGAGGACTCCATCACTCCCGTCACCGACAGTTGGTTCACGATCACCATGACCCTGCAGTGGACCGCGAACGACTGGAAGATCGTCACGCACTCGCAGAAGGACGGCCCCTCACCGGTCCCGGGAGACAACCGGGCGTCCAGCGCCGACGAGATCGCCAAGGCGGTCGAAGGGTACGGAGGCTTCACGTATGCCCGCTAACGCCCGTGCACTCAGGCTCACCGCAGTGATCGCGGCCGTGCAGAGCACGGCCGTGCTGCTGGCCACACGCGCCGTCGCCGCACCCGATCCGGACAAGAGCGGCGATCCCTGCGCGAACATCCACGGACCCGCCAGGGACTACTGCGACAGCGGCAGGAGCGGGGGCCCCAAGCCGCCCGACAACCTCTCCAACCCGCTCGACCCCCTCTCCTCCCTGGCCAAAGGCTGCGCCGACGCCGCCTCCTGGACCATCAACCAGCTCAGCGACACGGTGAAGGCGACCGCCAACGTCGACTTCACCAACGCCACGTTCCTCAAGCAGTACGCCGTCGTCTTCGCCGCCTCGACGATCCTGACGCTCCTCCTGTGGCTGCTGGCCGTCGCCAAGCGCGCCGTGCGCGGCGTACCGCTGACGACCGCGCTGTCCGAGGCGATCGGGTTCCTGTGGCTGACGGTGCTCGCCTCCGCCTTCACCCCGCTGATCCTCTACACGGTGGTGTCGGCGGCAGACGGCGTCACCGATGTGCTCGCCAAGACCACCGGCGGCCAGACGGACGTCTTCTTCGGCTCCTTCTCCGCCGCGCTCAGCAAGGGCGACGACATCGGCGGCGGCCCCATCATGCTGATCGTCGTCTCCCTGGTCTCCATCCTCGCCGCCGGCGTTCTCTGGCTGGAACTCGTCATCAGGGCCGCGCTGCTCTACGTGGGTGCCCTGCTGGGCACCGTCGTCTACGCCGGGCTCGTCGACAAGAACCTGTGGGGACACGTCCGCCGCTGGGCCGGCATCATGATCGCCGTCATCCTCGTCAAACCGATCATCGTGATCGTCCTGGGCCTGGCGGGCGCCCTGAGCGCCTCCGACGACGGCCCCGGCGCCTTCTCCGCCGTGGTCTCCGGGCTCGCCATCATCCTGCTCGCCATCTTCGCCAGCGCCGTGATCTACCGGTTCGTGCCGGGCTTCGGCGACGAGATCGCCCACACCCGCAACAACCGCATCCACCAGGGCGCCGAGAACCGCGCCGCCGCCGTCATCAGCTCGCCCGCCGCGCTCGTCTCCCAGGGCATCAAGACGCACAGCACCCGAGCCGGCGAGGGCTCCGCGGGCGGCGGGGGCGGCGGACAGGGCCCGGCGCCCGCGAACCCGGCGAGCGGCGGTGTCGCCGCGCACAGCACCCGCCCCTCCGACGGCGGCGGGCAGGCCGCAGGCGGCTCCGTGCCCGCCGCGCCGCCCGTGCCCCGCAGCAGCCCCGTCAACAGCCCGCACGCGGCCACCAACCGGGGCGGCTCCGCCGGCGGCGGAGGCAGCAATCGCACAGCAGGAGGTGACGGGCGTTGACAACCGACTCCCATGTCGCACACGTATCCCATATGTCCCATTCGGTCGCACCCCGTCGCACGTACCTCATCGGACGCGCACGCCCCAACGCCATCGTGGGGCGCAACCGGGAGACCGGCGAGATCGCGCTGATCATCGGCGGCGCCTTCCTCGGCATGATGTGCGGACTGCTCGTCCCCGTGCTGTCGATGCGGATCGTGCTCCTCATGGGCTTCCCCCTGCTCGCCCTCGCCGCCGTGTACGTGCCCTACCGGCGGCGCACCTTCTACAGGTGGTTCGAGATCAACCGAAGTTACAAAAGGCAGTTGAAGCGCGGCACCGTCTACCGCTCCGCAGCCATGGAGGCCGGCATCGCGCTCGACGGCCGTGAGGTGGAGGTCGGCCCGCCTCCCGGGATCGGCCGCATCAACTGGCTCGCCGCCCCGTTCGGCCCCGACGAGATCGCCGTCCTGCTGCACGCGGACCGGCGCACCGTCACCGCCGCCATCGAGATCGAGGGCCCCGGCGTCGGGCTGCGCGACTCCGAGGACCAGGAGGCCCTGGTCGACCGGTTCGGCACCCTCCTGAAGCACGTCGCCAACGGCGACGGCTTCGTGACCCGCCTCCAGATGCTGGCCCGGACACTGCCCGCCGACCCCGACGCCCACGCCAAGGACGTCTCCCTGCGCGGCGACGAGAAGGCGCCCGGATGGCTCCAGAACTCCTACGACCAACTCCAGTCGATGGTGTCGACGAGCAGCGAGCAGCACCGCGCCTACCTGGTCGCCTGCATGCACTACACGCGCGAACTGGCCGCCGAGGCCCAGGCGCTGGCCCGGGCCGCCCGCCCCAGGGGGACCCGCAGGATCGACCGTGACGGCGGCCTCGCGATCGTCATGGCACGTGAGCTGACCGACATCTGCTCGCGCCTCCAGGAGGCCGACATCCGGGTGCGCCAGCCCCTCGGGCAGAGCCGCCTGGCCTCCCTGGTGCACTCGATGTACGACCCGGACCACCCCATCGACCACATACAGGCGATGTCGCAGCGCAACGCCTGGCCCGCCGAGCTCGACGCCGTCGAACCCACCTACCTCCAGGCCAAGACCCGGGAGTCCCCCACGCGTGCGCCCTGGTGCCACGCCACGGCCTGGATCAAGGAGTGGCCGATGACGCCGGTCGGGGTCAACTTCCTCGCCCCGCTCCTTGTCCACACCCCCGACGTGATCAGGACCGTCGCTGTCACAATGGACCTGGAACCCACCGAGATCGCCATCGAGAGGATGCTCACGGAGAAGACGAACGACGTCGCGGAGGCAAGCCGCGCCGCGAAGATGAACCGCACGGTCGACCCGCGTGACATAGCCGCGCACTCACGCCTCGACCAGCGCGGCGAGGACCTCGCGAGCGGCGCGGCCGGCGTCAACCTGGTCGGCTACATCACCGTCTCCGCGCGTTCCCCGGAGGCACTGGCCCGCGACAAGCGCACCATCAGGGCCTCGGCGGGCAAGTCGTACCTGAAGCTGGAGTGGTGCGACCGCGAGCACCACCGGGCGTTCGTCAACACGCTCCCGTTCGCGACCGGAATTCGACGGTAGCCGGACGGCGAACGGGCAAGGAGCCGGGGACGGCACGGCACGGCAGGCGAGCGGACGCCCGCGCACGGCACACGGCCGAACAGGCAGGAAGAGGTGGGTAGAGGTGGGCAGGGGCTGATGTGGTGATGGCGATGCGGGATCCGCTCTCGGTCCTCACGGACGCGTTCACCGCCTTCCTGTTCGGGAAGGTGGAGACGACCCGGCTTCCGGTGCGCACCTCCACCGGTCAGGCCCAGGCCGTCTACCTGCCGACGGCCGCGCCCGGCCTCGGCGACTCCGGCGTGATCATCGGCCGCGAGGTCTACTCCGGCAAGGGCTACATCTACGACCCCTTCCAGCTCTACGGCCAGCAGTTGCCGGCCCCGCACTGGCTGGTCCTCGGCGAGTCCGGGAACGGCAAGTCGGCGCTGGAGAAGACCTACGTGCTGCGCCAACTGAGGTTCCGCGACCGCCAGGTCGTGGTGCTCGACGCGCAGGGCGAGGACGGCGTCGGCGAGTGGAACCTCGTCGCCCAGGAGATGGGCATCACCCCCATCCGGCTCGACCCGACGGCCGCACTGGACGACGGCATCCGCCTCAACCCCCTCGACCCGGCGATCACCTCCACCGGCCAGCTCGCCCTGCTGCGCACCATCATCGAGGTCGCCATGGGGCACGGCCTGGACGAGCGCTCCGGCTTCGCCCTGAAGGTCGCCCACGCGTACGTCAACGAGACCATCACCGAGCGGCAGCCCGTCCTCACCGACATCGTCGAGCAACTGCGCCACCCCGAGCCCGAGTCCGCCCAGGCCATGAACGTCGCCCTGGACGACGTCCGCGCCTGGGGCCTGGACGTGGCGCTGGTCCTCGACCGTCTCGTCGACGGCGACCTGCGCGGCATGTTCGACGGCCCGACGACCGTCGGCATCGACCTGGACGCCCCGCTGATCGTCTTCGACCTCTCCCACATCGACCGCAACTCCATCGCCATGCCCATCCTGATGGCGATCGTCGGCGTCTGGCTGGAGCACACCTGGATCCGGCCGGACCGCAGGAAGCGCATCTTCCTGGTGGAAGAGGCCTGGCACATCATCAACTCGCCCTTCGTCGCACAGCTCTTCCAGCGCCTGCTGAAGTTCGGCCGCCGGCTCGGTCTGTCGTTCGTGGCGGTGGTGCACCACCTGTCCGACGTCGTGGACGGCGCTGCGGCCAAGGAGGCCGCGGCGATCCTCAAGATGGCGTCGACCCGCACGATCTACGCCCAGAAGGCCGACGAGGCCCGCGCCACCGGCCAGGTGCTCGGACTGCCCCGGTGGGCCGTCGAGATCATCCCCACCCTCACCCCGGGCATCGCCGTCTGGGACGTCAACGGCAACGTGCAGGTCGTCAAACACCTCGTCACCGAGACCGAGCGCCCACTGGTCTTCACCGACCGCGCCATGACGGAGTCGTCGAGCACCGCCGACGACGACGCCCTGCGCGCCGCGGAACGGGAAGCGGAGGAGCGGGCCGCCGCCTTCGTCGAACAGCAACTGGGCGACTCGTCGGAATCCACGGTGGCCTGAATGGAGGCGACGGTGGCCCGGCCGGAAACGACGGTGTCCTGACATGCGGCCGCACCACGGCGACCACGGCCACGACGACGAGTACGGGGCAGGCGCCGGCGGGTACGGGGATCAGCCGTACGGCGGCCCCGTGCAGCCGTCGGCGCGCGGCGCGGCACAGCGGGGCCGCAGCACACCGGCGGGCGGCCGCGGCGTCTCCGACGGCCTGCTGGTGGGCTTCCTGGTCTTCCTGCTCGGCATCACGCTGCTCGTCTGGACCGCGACCGGTCTCGCCGGCCTCCTCGCGCACGGCTCCTGGCCCACCGGCGTCACGTTCTCCCAGACCCCCCTGGCCATGCGCCACCTCATGGGGCAGCCCCATGACGTGGCGGGCGCCTGGCCGCACACCCCGAAGGACCAGGTGTCGGGCTACGGCCTGTTCTGGGGGCTGTTCATCGGCCAGTTGATGGTCCTGCTCGTCCTCCTGGTGTTCGCCCTCGGCACGGTGGCCAGATGGCGGGCCCGCAGGGCGCTGGAGCGCAGACAGGGCACGGCGGGGCGGCCCGGGTCCCTCAGGAGGGCACGGCGGGCGGCTCCTTCGCCATCGTCCTCCATGGACGACGTTCCGCTTCCGGCTCCGCGGGCGGCGGCCGGGTCCGGTACGCAGGAGACGGTCCTCCTCGCGAAGGGCGTCCACGACGCGGGCGCGGCCGCGCCGCCCGTGCCCGGCCAGGGCGGACCGGCCGGCAAGGTGCCGTTCAAGGAGGGGCCGGTCCAGGGCGCGGGACAGCCCATCGCCGAGGGACCGTCCACGGAGGCCACCGGCGTCCCCGCGCGCGGTGCGCCCGCGCACACCGCCGTCGCCGCCGTGCCCCAGGCGCCGTCCGCCGCGCAGGAGACCTCGCTGCCGAGCGGCGGTGCCCCGCTGCTGGCCGACGGCGCCCCGCTGCGCGCCGAGGAGGCCCCAGGACGCCCCGCACAGGGCCTCGTCCTCGGCCCGGCCGGCACCCGCCGTCCCCTCGCCGTACGGGCCGTACGGGACGCCGAGGGTCCCGCACTGGTCGTGACCTCCGACCCTGCCGTGTGGGCGGAGACGAAGGACGCCCGCGCCAAGCTGGGTCCGGTCCTGCTCTACGACCCCGACCACCGCTGCGAGACCCCGGCCCGTCTGCACTGGTCGCCGACCGCGGGCTGCGAGGACCGCGGCACCGCGGCGGAGCGGGCCAGGGCGCTGCTCGCGCCCGTACGGCCCGCGGCGAGGATCGACGGCGCGGTCGCCGACACCGCGGAGACCCTTCTGCGCTGCTTCCTGCACGCCGCCGCGGTGGACGGCCGCCAGGTCCGCCATGTGCACCGCTGGGCGCAGGGCACGCAGGTGCAGGACGCGGTCCGGATACTGCGCAGCCATCCCAGGGCCACCTCGGGGACCGCGGGCGAACTGGAGGCCGCGCTGACCGCCCACCCCGAACGCCGCGACATCGCACAGGAACTCACGGCACGCGCGCTGTCGGCCCTGTCGTCGGTACACATCCGCGATGCGTGCACACCCAACAGAACTGATGCGGTCAGCTTGGATTCCTTCGCCGCCGAAGGGGGCACGCTCTATGTGGTGGGCGAGGCCGTCGAGGACCCCAAGTCCCACCCTGGAGCCATGCCACTGCTCACAGCACTGGCATCAAGCGTGGTCGAGCACGGCCGGCGCATGGCCGAACGGTCATCCTCCGGTCGGCTCGACCCACCACTGCGGCTCGTCCTCGACGACATCGCGGCGGTCGCCCCGCTCCCCCAACTGCCGGGCCTGCTCGCCACCGGTGCCGACCGCGGCATGCCGACGCTCGCGTTGATGCGCTCCCAGGAGCAGGCCCGCGCCCGTTGGCCCCATGACGCACTGCCCTTCCAGGCCCCGTCAGGGCCGGACCCCGACCGCGTCTAGGCCGGGCCCGCCGACCCGGGGGATCCCGGAGATCCGGGACGGTACAGCACCATTTCGAGATCGCGCGCGTCGGCGCCTCCCGGTGCCGCGGCGCTGTGCCCGCTGTGCACGAACCCGGCTCTCAGGTACACCCGCTCGGCATGTGTGTTCCGCTCGTCCACGAACAGCCGGATCCGGTCGAGCCCTTCGAGCGACCAGGCCCACTCCAGCGCGGCGTCCAGGAGGGCCTGGATCAGTCCTTGCCCGCGCCGCTCGGGCCGTACGAACACACCGACCACATGGCCCTGACGCTCTTTCACCACGGTTCCGTAGTGGTCCGCCGTGCCCGGTTCCTCGACCAGCACGGTGACCGTGCCGCTCAACGCGGCGTCGGGTGCCTCGGCGACGAACTGACGCGAGGTCTTCCCCTTGACGGCGTCCAGGACGCGGCGCTGCCAGAAGAGGTCCGTCTTCGCGGACGCCTCCTCGTAGCTCTCCAGGAAGGCCAGCGGTGCCATCGGGTCCCGCAGTGCGGCAAGTCGCAGATCCTTCACTGCGAGCCACTCTTCGGCGCGGACGGGTCGTACGGCGTGGTCCATACGGTGATGGTCCCCGTGGGGCACCCGGGACGCAATTCCTTTACGGTCCCTGCCCCGGGGCGCACGTCCCGGTGTGTCTGTTCCCGTAGCCTGCCCTCCACACCGGCCTTCCGTCCCCCCATACCGGCCTTCTGTCCCCGGGCATGCGAAAGACCCCCGTACCGGAACGGTACGGGGGTCTCCCTCACAAAGAGTTCGGCGGCGTCCTACTCT
>NZ_BNCD01000030.1 GCF_014656295.1 Streptomyces sulfonofaciens | reverse complement strand
GGGGCACCGACCAGCGGTCGGTGCCCCCTTCGCCGTCCACGCGGCGTGCGCGCCGCGTACCGCGGTCCGCGGGCCCGCGGCGGGTGCGGCCGCGGGAGGCGCGGCCGCAGCGGGCGGCCGGTGACCTGGTCACCGGCCGCCGCCGAGAGCCGCCGTCAGCCATTCGGTCCGGGGCCGCCCGTCCGTGCGGTTCGGCCCGGGGCCGTCCGGGTCAGCTACAGCCGCTGGTCGAGCCGCAGCCCTCGCAGATGTAGCAGGAGCCGGCGCGCTGCATCTTGGTACCGCAGGAGAAGCAGAGCGGGGCGTCCGCCTGGATGCCGAGCTGCATCTCGACGAGTTCCGCGCTGGTGTGCGCCTGCTGCGGGGCGGGCTTCGCCGCCTGGGTCGCCGCCTCGGGCGTGCCGACCACCTTGAGGGACTCCGCCTGGCGCGGCGCCGACTGCGACAGGGACTCGACGTCCAGGTCGGTGTCCTCGGTGAAGCGCTCGTAGGACCCGGTCTCCAGGTGCCGCTGGCGTTCCTCGGCCGAGTGGATGCCGAGTGCGGAGCGGGTCTCGAAGGGCAGGAAGTCCAGCGCCAGGCGGCGGAAGATGTAGTCGACGATCGACTGGGCGATCCGCACGTCCGGGTCGTCCGTCATCCCGGCGGGCTCGAAGCGCATATTGGTGAACTTCGAGACGTACGTCTCCAGGGGCACCCCGTACTGCAGGCCGACGGAGACCGCGATGGAGAAGGCGTCCATCATGCCCGCGAGGGTGGAGCCCTGCTTGGACATCTTCAGGAAGACCTCGCCGAGCCCGTCGTCGGGGTAGGAGTTGGCGGTCATGTAGCCCTCGGCGCCGCCGACCGTGAACGAGGTGGTGATGCCGGGGCGCCCCTTGGGGAGGCGGTTGCGGACCGGGCGGTACTCGACGACCTTCTCGACCGCGCCCCTGATCGTGTCCTCGGCCTTCTCGGCGATCTCGGCCCGCTCCTGCTCCTTCTTCTTGGCCGAGAGCGGCTGGCCGACCTTGCAGTTGTCGCGGTAGATCGCGAGCGCCTTGATGCCCAGCTTCCACGCCTCGAAGTAGATCTCCTCGACCTCTTCGACGGTGGCGGACTCGGACATGTTGACCGTCTTGGAGAGCGCACCGGAGATCCACGGCTGGATGGCCGCCATCATCCGGACGTGCCCCATCGGCGAGATGGAGCGCTCGCCCATGGCGCAGTCGAAGACCTCGTAGTGCTGGGTCTTCAGGCCGGGCGCGTTGACCACGTTGCCGTGCTCGGCGATGTGGGCGACGATCGCCTCGATCTGCTCCTCGGGGTAGCCGAGCCGGCGCAGGGCCTGCGGCACCGTGCCGTTGACGATCTGCATCGAGCCGCCGCCGACCAGCTTCTTGAACTTGACCAGCGCCAGATCGGGTTCCAGTCCCGTGGTGTCGCAGGACATCGCGAGACCGATGGTGCCGGTCGGGGCGATGACGGAGGCCTGGGAGTTGCGGAAGCCCTGCTTCTCGCCGAGTCGGACCACGTCCTGCCACGCCTCCGTGGCGGCGGCCCAGACCGGGGTGTCCAGGTCGTCCATGCGCACGGCCTCGGCGTTGGCGTCGGCGTGCTGCTTCATGACCCGGTTGTGGGCCGTGGCGTTGCGCGCATAGCCGTCGTAGGGGCCGACGACCCCGGCGAGCTCCGCCGAGCGCCGGTACGCGGCTCCGGTCATCAGCGAGGTCACGGCACCGGCGAGGGCCCGGCCGCCGTCGGAGTCGTAGGCGTGGCCGGTCGCCATCAGCAGGGCACCGAGGTTGGCGTAGCCGATGCCGAGCTGGCGGAAGGCGCGGGTGTTCTCGCCGATCTTCTGCGTCGGGAAGTCCGCGAAGCAGATGGAGATGTCCATCGCCGTGATGACCAGCTCGACGACCTTCGAGAAGCGCTCGACCTCGAAGGACTGGTGGCCCTTGCCGTCGTCCTTGAGGAACTTCATCAGGTTCAGCGAGGCCAGGTTGCAGGACGTGTTGTCCAGGTGCATGTACTCGCTGCACGGGTTCGAACCGTTGATCCGGCCGGACTCGGGGCAGGTGTGCCAGTGGTTGATGGTGTCGTCGTACTGGATGCCCGGGTCGGCACAGGCCCAGGCGGCCTCGGCCATCTTGCGGAACAGCTCCTTGGCCTTGACCTCCTCGATGACCTCGCCGGTCATACGGGCGCGCAGGCCGAAGGTGTCGTCGGTCTCGACGGCCCGCATGAAGGCGTCGTTCACCCGGACGGAGTTGTTGGCGTTCTGGTACTGGACGGACGTGATGTCGTCACCGCCCAGGTCCATGTCGAAGCCCGCGTCGCGCAGCGCGCGGATCTTCTCCTCCTCCTTGACCTTGGTCTCGATGAAGCCCTCGATGTCGGGGTGGTCGACGTCGAGGATGACCATCTTGGCGGCGCGGCGGGTGGCACCACCCGACTTGATGGTGCCGGCGGAGGCGTCCGCGCCGCGCATGAAGGAGACGGGGCCAGAGGCGTTGCCGCCCGAGGAGAGCAGTTCCTTGGAGGAGCGGATCCGGGAGAGGTTCAGGCCGGCGCCGGAGCCGCCCTTGAAGATCATGCCCTCTTCCTTGTACCAGTCGAGGATCGACTCCATGGAGTCGTCGACGGACAGGATGAAGCAGGCGGAGACCTGCTGGGGCTGCGGCGTCCCCACGTTGAACCAGACAGGGGAGTTGAAGCTGAAGATCTGGTGCAGGAGGGCGTACGCCAGCTCGTGCTCGAAGATCTCGGCGTCCGCCGGGGACGCGAAGTACTTGTTGTCCTCGCCGGCCCGCCGGTAGGTCTTCACGATGCGGTCGATCAGTTGCCTGAGACTGGTCTCGCGCTGCGGTGTGCCGAGGGCACCGCGGAAGTACTTGCTGGTGACGATGTTGACCGCGTTCACCGACCAGAAGCCGGGGAACTCGACGCCACGCTGCTCGAAGTTGATCGAGCCGTCGCGCCAGTTGGTCATGACGACATCACGACGCTCCCAGGCAACCTCGTCGTACGGATGCACACCGGGAGTGGTGTGGATGCGCTCGATGCGCAGTCCCTTGCCGGCCTTGGCTCCCTTGGTGCGTGAGCCTCGTGCCGGGCCGCTCGTCGTCTCGGTCATGCCGCCTCCCTATACCGGGCGAAAACGCCCCGAAGTGCCCTGTTCTTCCCGGGCACGTTGTTCTGTCGTGAACTGGAGGCGCCGCTCTTGCCGCCCCCAGCAGATCTTGGTCACCGCCACTCGTCCGCTCCCGGACAGACCGCTCCTCCGGTCCCGTCCGGCCGGCCCCTCAGTCGGCGGCGATGGCGGGCTCGGGGACCTCGGCAGTCCCTCCGGGTCCGCGCGCGGGCGCTTCACGCAACCCGCCGGCGCCCTCGGCGTGGGCGTCTGCGCCGCCGGCCGGGACGGGCCGCGCTGCCCGCCCGCCGCGCAGCTCGGTGATCGCGTCCTCGAAGTCGTCGAGCGAGTCGAACGCCCGGTACACCGACGCGAAGCGCAGATACGCGACGAGGTCCAGCTCCTGCAACGGGCCCAGGATGGCCAGCCCCACGTCGTGCGTGGTCAGCTCGGCGCTGCCGGTCGCGCGGACCGCCTCCTCGACGTGCTGCCCGAGCTGGGCGAGCGCGTCCTCGGTGACCGGACGGCCCTGGCACGCCTTGCGCACGCCGTTGATGACCTTCGTACGGCTGAACGGTTCGGTCACTCCGCTGCGCTTGACCACCATGAGTGAACACGTCTCCACGGTGGTGAACCGCCGGGAGCAGTCCGGGCACTGGCGGCGCCTGCGGATGGAGGTTCCGTCGTCCGTGGTGCGACTGTCGACGACACGGCTGTCGGGGTGCCTGCAGAAGGGGCAGTGCATCGCTTCCATCCCTCCTTCACAGCACGAATCCATGGCCCTCGGGCAGGTACTCGACCCCCCGGGGCAGCCCCAAGCATAGGCCATGATCCGGAGCGGTGAAGACTCCAGGACCACAACTTCTGGGCCGCTGATGCAATCCAACCACTACATGTGGGGTTCCATCGCAAAATCCACGCCATCGCATGTCACACCGCGTGTCGCGGCCGACCGGCCCGCGCGGACGGCCGCGCAGGGTGTCCGCACGGATGCCGTGCGTGCACGGAAGGCGGCCTCGCGAGGGCAGCACGGAACACCGCGGCACCCGGGACAGCACCCTGCACGCACACCGTGCGGACACCCCCTTCGACACCCGGGGGGAACGAATGGTCGTCCCCGGAACCGCGCAGCGCTCGCGGGGGCCAGCACGCAGGGTACATACGGCCCCCGGCGACCGAACCCCGGGGTCGCATCAAGGGAGCACACCAAGGGATCACCAAGGCATCACAACGAGGGATCACAACGGGGGCCCCGCGACCGGCGCGGGGGCCCGTACTCCGTCCGCGACCGGCACGCGGGACGGCAGCGCGTCCCCAGGACGCCGGCGCACACCCCGGTCGCGCCGGTCACCCGATCGTGGGCGCTCGGGTGACCGCGCACGCCCGGCGCGGGCGTGCGCGGCCGCATCGCGGGTCCGAGGACCGGCACGCGGAGTCCCACGACCCGGTACGCGCCGGTACGCGCGGCCGAACGGCGGGCCCGACACCCGCCAGCCCGCCACGGGGATGGCAGACTGGGGTCCACCGCGGTGAACACGATCCGTTCGCCTCGCGGCTTTCGGACACAGGAAGCCTCCGCGACACCGGCACCGGCACCGGAAGCACCGCCACTCCGGCACCGGGAGTGGCGCCGACCCCGGCTCCGGGATCACCGCGACCCGGACCGCGAGAGCGCCCGTTCCGGCGGTGGGCAGGTCCGCAACGGGCGGAATCGCCCGACCCGTTCCGCCGGAAGCCATACACCTGTACGCCCAGTCGCGTGTGGCAATCCAGAATTTTTCACTCGAACGTGTGTTTGGCGCAACCTTTCGAAACCAACTACCGTTGTCCAGCCAGGGAGAACATTCGAGAGGGGCCCACGTGACCACCACCGCAGACAGTGCCATCATCACTGCCCAGGACCGCTCCCAGGACCGACTCGACCCGGTGCACGCCATGAGTGACGCAGCCACGAGCCCGGAGGGGCCACGACCCGCTCGCTCCCTGCCGGGCCGACCTCCAGGCATCAGGGCGGACAGCTCCGGCCTCACCGACCGGCAGCGCCGGGTCATCGAGGTGATCAGGGACTCCGTGCAGCGGCGTGGTTACCCCCCGTCCATGCGGGAGATCGGCCAGGCCGTCGGCCTGTCCAGCACCTCCTCCGTGGCCCACCAACTGATGGCACTCGAACGGAAGGGCTTCCTGCGCCGCGACCCGCACCGCCCCCGCGCCTACGAGGTCCGCGGCTCCGACCAGCCCGCCGTGCAGCCCACCGACACCGCCGGAAAGCCCGCCGCGTCCTACGTCCCGCTCGTCGGCCGCATCGCTGCCGGCGGACCCATCCTCGCCGAGGAATCGGTCGAGGACGTGTTCCCCCTGCCGCGGCAGCTCGTCGGCGACGGTGAACTCTTCGTACTGAAGGTCGTCGGCGACTCGATGATCGAAGCCGCCATCTGCGACGGCGACTGGGTCACGGTCCGCCGCCAGCCCGTCGCGGAGAACGGCGACATCGTCGCCGCCATGCTCGACGGCGAGGCCACCGTCAAGCGCTTCAAGCGCGAAGACGGCCACGTATGGCTGCTCCCCCACAACTCCGCCTACCAGCCCATCCCCGGCGACGAGGCGACCATCCTCGGCAAGGTGGTGGCGGTGCTCCGCCGCGTGTGACACCCGCCCCGACCAGGCCCCGGAACCTCTGCGCCGGTTCCGGGGCCTGTTTGCGGACCCCACCACCCGCGCGAGCCACCCACCATCCGCCCCGGGCCTCCACCCGGCACGGCCCTCCGGCAGCCCCCGGCAGCCCTCAGAAGCAGGCACCAGCCCTGGGCACCCATGCGCACGCAAACCCGCGGAAGCAGCGCCGGCCTGATACGCCGGCCCACACGGCCCAGGCACCGCCCACCAGGAGACCCGGCCACCCGGTGCCCCGGACCCGCGGCCACCAGCCACCAGCCACCAGCCACCAGCCACCAGCCCAGGGTGCACCGATGCACACCGCACCCACGCCGGGTCGCCCCCCGACCACCGGCTAGCCCTCGGCCTCCAGCCCCTTCGCCACCGCGTCGATCGCCGCCAGGGACCGCCGAGCCTGGTTGCGGTCCGTCGTGTACCAGAAGCCCGGCAGCGAAGCCCGCAGATAACTGCCGTAACGAGCCGTCTCCAGGCGCGGATCGAGAACGGCGACCACACCGCGGTCCCCCGACGCGCGGACCAGCCGCCCCGCGCCCTGCGCCATCAACAGTGCCGCATGCGTGGCCGCCACCGCCATGAAGCCGTTGCCGCCCGCGTCCTCCACGGCTTTCTGGCGGGCGCTCATCAACGGGTCGTCCGGGCGGGGGAACGGAATCTTGTCCATCACCACGAGCTGGCAACCGGTACCGGGTACATCCACCCCCTGCCAGAGGGAGAGCGTGCCGAAGAGGCAGGTCTTCGGGTCCGAGGCGAAGCTCTTGATCAGCTCGCCCAGGGTCTCCTCCCCCTGCAGCAGGATCGGGAACTCCGGAATGCGCACCCGCAGCGCCTCGGCGGCAGCCTGCGCACCCCGCATCGACGAGAACAGGCCCAGCGTCCGGCCGCCCGCCGCCTGGATCAGCTCGGTGAGCTCGTCGAGCATGTCGGCGCGGTCGCCGTCCCTGGCCGGCCGCGACAGATGCCTGGCCACATAGAGGATGCCCTGCTTGCGGTAGTCGAAAGGAGAGCCGACGTCGACGCCCTTCCAGACCGGCATGTCCTCGGCCTCCGACCCGGCCGTCCCTGCGAGGCCCTCGGGAGCCAGGCCGAGCGAGGCCGCGATGCCGTTGAAATCACCGCCCAGCTTGAGCGTCGCCGACGTCAGGACGACCGAGCGGTCCGCGAACAACTTCTCCCGCAGCAGCCCCGACACCGACATCGGCGCGACCCGCAGCGACGCTCCGAACCGGTCGTGCCGCTCGTACCACACGACGTCGTACTCCGAGCCGCCGGTCACCCGCTCGGCCACGTCGTGGATCGTCTCCACCGACGCCAGGGCCTGCTTGCGCACCGCGTCCTCGTCCTGGACCGAGGCGTCGCGGGTGGCGCCGAGCCGGGAGATGACGTTCCGCGCGGCGTCCCGCAACGCCGCCAGCGCATAGCCCAGGTCCTCTGGAACCTCCTCCAGGCGGCCGGGCAGCGCCAGCTCCATCAACCGCTCGAAGCCCTCCGCGGCCGTCTGCAACTGGTCGGCGGTCTTCTCGTCGACGAGCTTCGCGGCCCGCCGCACCGCCCGGTTGACCTGCCCGGGCGTGAGCTCGCCCGTGGCCACACCGGTCGCCCTGGAGACCAGCTCATGGGCCTCGTCCACGATCAGCAGCTCGTGCTCGGGCAGCACCCGGGCGCCCTCCAGGGCGTCGATCGCGAGCAGCGCGTGGTTGGTGACCACCACCTCGGAGAGCTTGGCCCGCTCCCTCGCCAGCTCGGCGAAGCACTCCTGGCCGTACGCACAGCGGGACGCGCCCAGGCACTCCCGGGAGGAGACCGCCACCTGCGCCCAGGCGCGGTCGGAGACACCGGGGCTCAGGTCGTCACGATCGCCGGTCTCGGTCTCGTCCGACCAGTCGCGCAGCCGCAGCAGGTCCTGCCCGAGCCTGCTGGTCGGCGCCGCGGCCTCGAACTGGTCGAAGAGCCCCTCCTCCTCATCCTGCGGCATGCCCTCGTGCAGCCGGTGCAGGCAGAGGTAGTTCGACCGGCCCTTCAGCATCGCGAACTCGGGGCGGCGGCGCAGCATCGGATGCAGCGCCTCCACCGTGCGCGGCAGATCCCGCTCGACCAGTTGGCGCTGCAGCGCCAGGGTCGCGGTGGCCACCACGACCCTCTCCCCGTGCGCAAGGGCGGGCACCAGGTAGCCCAGCGACTTGCCGGTGCCGGTACCGGCCTGGACCAGCAGGTGGGAGCCGTCGGCGAAGGCTTCGGAGACGGCTTCTGCCATGGCCACCTGGCCAGGGCGCTCCGTGCCGCCGACGGCGGTGACGGCGGCATGCAGGAGCTCGGAGATGGAGGGCTTCGTCATAGGCCGACCACCCTACGCGGCGGCACTGACAACCCCGCGGTCAAGGCCGGTGCAAAGGATTGGCGACGCTGCCGTGCACGGCGGCGTGCGGCCGGTGCGCACGGTCCCGGTAGCCGTCCAGGTGCAGCCGGTTCCGATTCAGGCACAGCCGCTCAATACGAGGAGTAAGCAGGTCAAACAAGGCGTAACGGTCCTTCAACCGAGGGAAGCGCTCCTGGTGGCGGACGATCTCCGCCCGGACCATCGACCAGAACTCGGCCTCGGGCACCCCCAACTGCTCCTCGCAGAGCGGCGCCAGGTAACGGAAGACACCCACAAAAAGACCCGAATGGATGAACTGGGTGAGGAACTCCGGCGGTTCGGTGAGCAGGACCGCGCGGACGTCCTCGGGCATGAGCTCGTGCTCGGGCAGCGGCCGCGCACTGACGTTGACGTCGTCGACGAAGTCCTTGACCGCCAGGCGCACCGGCACGTCCTGCTCGTCGAAGACGACGATGGCGTTCTCCCCGTGCGGCGAGAAGACGACGCCGTAGTGGTAGAGGAAGCGCAGCAGCGCGGGCAGCAGCGATGCGAACAGGCGGCGCAGCCAGACGCGGGGCGGAAGACCGGAGCGCTCGACGAGCTCCGCGGTGACGGCACGGCCGGCCGGGTCGACGTGCAGCAGCGCCGCCAGGGTGCGGGCCCGCTCCCCCGGCGCCAGCCGCGGCATCAGGGGCTCCCGCCAGATCGCTCCGAGAAGCTCCTTGTACTGGTACGGCACCTCGGGCAGGGCGTCGTAGACGGGATGCTCGACGGTGACCGAGGCGACCTCCCCCAGGAGGATGACACCGCATTCGTCCTTGAGGAACGGGTCGGCGTCGCGCAGCCCGTGCATCCAGGCGGTGACGGCGGGGGCGGCGAGGGTGCGCTCCGTCGGCAGGCCCCGCCACACCAGCGTGTTCAGGATGGACAACGGCAGTTTCACGGTGTGCCGACCCGGGTGCGTGACGTTGCAGAAGGTCCTGATGGACTGCTGCGGAAGCCGGAGGTCGCCGTCCGTCGGCAGCGCGACGATCTTGTCGGCGGCCACCGAGGGACCGAACAGCGGCAGCACTACCTCGTCCCACTGCCAGGGGTGCACGGGCAGTTGGAGGTAGTCCCGCGGTGAGAGTCCACGCGCGCGAAGGAGGCCGGTGAACCGCTCACGGGTGCCGGGGTCCAGCTCCTGTGCGTAGAGCCGGTCGGCCGTGTCCAGGCCGAGGACACCGCGGTAGGTGGCGAGGGAGGTGTGCACCGCGATCCAGGGGAGGGTGGTGGGTCTGCGGCTCTCGGGTGCCCAGCGCGCGGTGTCATGTGCGGAGAAGCCGAGGCGGCCCTTGTTGAGCACCAGCCAGGGGTGGCCGGTCTGGTGGCCTTCCAGCTCCGCGTATCCGAGGTCGGCGAGTTCGGCGGCGGACACCGCGGTCCTGTCCATGTGGACGTCAGCGGCCAGGGTGTGGCTCAACTCGCGGATGACGTGCCCGAGGGTGATGCCGTCGACGCCGAGAGTCCTCCGGGCCCTGGCGAGGAAGGAGACCGGATCCGCCAGCGGTTTCGGCGGCCCGTCGCCGTCGGCCAGCGTGACGCTGGCGGGGTCCACCCGCCAGCCGCCGTACGCACCCCGGCGGGCCCGGAACGCGATGCGGGCACCGTCGTCGAGAGCCAGGCAAAAGGAACGGCCCGCGCGGGACGTGGTCGCCGGCGCGGGCCGGGCACCCGCGGGCAGGCGCGGGTCGGACCGAGCGCCGGGGGTGAGCGGCGCCCCGGTCGCGGACCGTCCTGCCGCCCGCTCCCCCACCGGGTTCGCCCGCTCCACCCGGCCCGCCTGGTCCATCCGGCCCGCCTGATCCATCTGACCCGCCTGTGGTGCCGCGCCGCCCGGATCGTCCTCGGGCTCCTGCGGCGCGGGACGGATGATCTCCTCGTACGCGAACTCGCCCAGCACCTTGGCGAGGAGGCGCCCGCCGGCCCTGCTCCACTCCTGCGTCGTCGGCCCGGGTGGGTCCTTCGGCTCCGGTGAGTGGCCTGTAGGGGGGACGGCGGAAGGATTCGGCACGGGACTCCTCCAGAGGGAACCGGATCGGAATGGGCGGTGTACTAGCAGTGACCGGGGCGCAGCACATGGCGCAGTGACCGGTCGTGGACCATGAGCGCGGCCCGTTTGCCGGGAAGGTCGATCTCCGCGGAGAAACGGAAGCCGGCACTCAGGAAGGCGGACACGGAAGGGGTGTTCCGTAGATCGGGTTCGGCGACGACGCGCGAGCACGACGGACGGTGGTCGAGCACCAGGCCGGCCACCGCCCGCAGCAGCAGCGTGCCGAGTCCACGGGACCGGTCGGCGACGCCGCCGATGAGGAGGTGGATCCCGGTGTCGCCCGGGCGGGCCGGGTAGTGGCGGGCGAGCGGGTCGAGATCCGCTCGGTAGATCTCCCAGTAGCTCATGGGGGTTCCGTCGAGCACACCGAGGCAGGGGACGCTTCTGCCGTCCCCCTCAAGCTGCGGCCGCACGTGGTCCTCGGTGACGGACGCGGGACCGGCCAGTTCCCAGAAGGCCGCGACGGCCGGGTCGTTCATCCAGCGGCTGATCAGCGGCAGGTCGCGGGCGAGGCGCACGGGCACCAGCCGGAAGGTGCCCGCGGGGGTGGCCGCGGGCGACCAGCCGGCGAGATGGTCGAGGAGTTCGTCGCGGTCCTGTGCCGCGGGCTCGGCGCACTGTGCCGTTCCGGAGAATTCGGCTCCGGTGTACAGCGCGGCGAGCTCGTCCGGCACCCGCAGGTCAAGGGTGTCACCGGCCCCGGCCCCGGCCCCGGCCCCGGCGCCGTCGTCGGGACCGGATTCGGCGAGCGCATGGGCACCGTTCTCCGTGCCGGTGTCCGGGGACCCGTGGGCAGCCACGGAAGACGCTCCTCTCAAGGGGTTCGCGGGGTCATGCGGCGCAGTACAGCGGGTTGGACATGGTGATGTAGACGGACTGGGTGTCGACCGGGCCGACGAGTTCGTCGAGGCCGTGCAGCCGGGTCAGCAGGTTGGCCTTGCAGCGCAGTACCGGCGAGTCGAGCAGGTGGCCGGGCAGGGGGGTGCGCAGGCGCCCGGGGCCTGAGGCGGCGTGCTGGAGGAAGCGGCGGAAAGCGGCGAGCAGCACCGCTTCGTCGGCGAGCCGTTGGGAGCCGAAGGCGCCGATCAGGCCGAGTACGTTGTTGATGCCGAGGTAGTACGAGAAGCGCTCGTCCGTGACCTCGTCGGAGACGAACGTGTCGCTCGCCGCGCCGATCCCCGGCAGGCGCCTGTCGAGGTCGCCGCGGCGCGAGGCGCGGAAGTAGTAGCCCTGGTTGTCGCGGTAGCGGCCGCCGATGGGCCAGCCGTCGGGGTCGAGCAGGACGAGTGTGTTCTGCTGGTGCGCCTCCAGCGCCACGCCCGCCTCGCCGTCCAACCAGAGCACGGGGCGCACGACCTGCTCCAGGTAGCGCAGGAACCACTCGGTGGCGACGGCGTGCCGGGGCCGGCCGGTGCGGTGGGCGAGCCGCGTGACGATCTCGGCCAGCCGGGAGCGCATCACGGTGCCCGCGCCCTCCTTGCGCTCCGGTGCGCCGTGCCCGGCGGCCCCGGTGCCGGATGCGCCCGGTCGTGGCAGTGCCGCGTGGCCGGTGCCGGCGGCCCGGTCGGTCGGCGCCGTCACGGGCCGCGGGGAGACGAGCGCGGCGATGCACGAGGCGTCGTCGCCGGGGCTGAACGGGTTGTGCCTGATCATCACGTCGACTCCGGGGATCGGCAGGCCGTCCGCGCCGTCGACGGCCACCCAGGCCGGGTCGCGGACGATGCCGAAGCCGGGGTGGGCGGCCTGCCACTGGGCGTCGAGGCCGCTGCGCAGCAGCCGGTGGACCTCGACGCCGCGGTGCAGTTCCTTGCGGAGGTTCTCGCGGCGGGAGTTGGTGATGCGCAGCCCCAGGGAGAGCTTGAGCATCGCGGGTGCGCCGGGGCGGTGCACGGTGCGGACGGAGGATGTGGGGTGCCAGGGATCGCCGTGGGGGCCGAGCGGTCGCAGCAGGCCCGCGTCGACCAGTGCCGCGACGGGGGTCCTGCGGAGGAGGTCGCGCATCTGCAGGGGGTGCAGGGGCAGTGCGGCAAAGCCCCGGGGCAGCGGCAGGTCCTCCCCGGCCAGCCGGTGGGTGAGCCGCTCCGCGGGGATCACCCGGCCGCGCTCGGTCCAGGCGGAGTCCTGGGCGAGTACGGCGCGGTCGACGGCCAGCCAGTGCAGCGGGAAGGAGCCGCGGAGTTCGGGCGAGTAGCGCAGTGCCTCGTCGTCGGCCAGTCCCTCGCGGCTCTTCGGGGTCGGATGCAGGGGGTGACCGAGTACCAGGGACTGCTCGGCGGCGAGGAAGAGATCCGGCTCGTCGTCGGTCCGGCGGCGGCGCTCGGCGATGAACACCGCGGTGCGCCGCGCCGAGTCCGCTACGCGTGCGACCAGGTCGCCGCCCTCACCGGCGCGGGAGGCCCCGGCCGCCTCGCGGGCCAGAGCGCCCGCGTCCGCCGGACGGCTCGCTCCCCGGCCCGCCGCGTGGGCGGCCGCGTGGGCGGCCTCGCGGGCCAGGAGGGTGGCGAGGGCGACGGCGTCGAGGGCGGGGCTCCCTGTCGGAGCTCCTTCGAGGACCGGGCGGCCGAAGCGGTGCCATCCGGTGGGCGACCAGTAGTGCACGGGGACGAGAAGGCAGGTCCCGTCGGCTTCGAGGGGGATGCGCAGGGTGTGGCGGCCGGCGGCGCGGAGGTCGTTCTCCCTGGTCCAGCAGCGGAGCAGATTCTCGATGGCGGCCGCCTGCGCCGCGGCGCCCGGGTCAGGGTGGTCCAGCGGGTCAGGGTGCTCCAGGGGGTCGGGGCGGCCCGGCGGGGCGGGGTGGCACGGCAGGGGGGCGGGGCTGCCGGGCGGTGGTTCTGCCTGCACGGCCGTGTTCATCTGCCGCGGGACCGTGCGGGCTTCCGGGTCCGTGCGGGCTTCCGGGCCCGGCGGGGTGTGGGTGGCGGCGCGGACGCCGTCCACCGGGGGGCCGGGACGGGCGTCGGGTGCGGGGGTGGCGTTCACGAGTGCTTCCTTGGAGGTCGTTCGCGTGCGACGGACGCCGGCTGGTGGCTTGGCGGCGGCCGGGCCGTCCTGCTGATCGGGCCTTTCCCGGTGGGATCGGATCGGCGACGGGAGGGGCGCCGGGGTGCCCGGCGCACACCGCCGCACCGCTGGGGAGCGGCGGAAGCGCGACGGGCTCATGGGCGGGTGGACTCGGGCCGGTGGGCGCGGGCGGCGGCACCGATGGCGTCGGCGAGGCGGTCCAGTACGGCGGAGGCCTGTTCGTCGGTGAGGGTGAGCGGCGGCAGCAGCCGTACGACGCTGGAGTGGCGGCCGCCGAGTTCGACGATCAGGCCGCGGTGCAGGCACGCGCGCTGCACCGCGAGGGCGAGGGCGGGCGCGGCCGGCGGGGGCCCTGGCGCCGTGGTGTCCTCCGCTTCCGGGTCGACGAGTTCGACGCCGATCATCAGGCCCCGGCCGCGTACGTCGCCGATGCAGGGGTGCGCCGCGGCCAGGCCCTGGAGCTCGCCGACCATCCGCGCGCCCAGCAGCCCCGCGCGCTCCGCCAGTCCGTGTTCACGGACGTGGGCGAGGGTCGCGGCGCCCGCGGCCATGGCGAGCTGGTTGCCGCGGAAGGTGCCGGCGTGCGCGCCGGGCGGCCAGACGTCGAGGTCCTCGTGGTACACGACGACGGCCAGCGGCAGGCTTCCCCCGATCGCCTTGGACATCACCATGACGTCCGGGACGATGCCGCTGTGCTCCACGGCCCAGAAGGCGCCCGTGCGCCCCACACCGGTCTGCACCTCGTCCGCGATCAGCGGGATGCCGCGGGCCGCGGTGATGTCGCGCATCCGGCGCAGCCAGTCGTCCGGGGCAGGAAGGACACCGCCTTCTCCCTGTACCGGTTCGAGGATCATCCCTGCGGGTTCCCGCACACCCGACTTGGGGTCGTCGAGCAGTGCCTCGGTCCAGCGTGCCGCGAGTTCCGCGCTGCGCGGGCCGCCGACGCCGAAGGGGCAGCGGTAGTCCTGCGGATAGGGCAGGCGGGCCACCCGTACGTCGTCGGCACCGCCGGAGGCGTTCAGGGCGCCGGCCGTCATTCCGTGGTAGGCGCCGGTGAAGGCGAGCAGACCGCGGCGGCCGGTCGCCGTGCGCACCAGGCTGAGCGCCGCCTCCACCGCGTCCGTGCCTGCCGGCCCGCAGAACTGGATGCGCGCGCGGTCCGCCAGCGGGCGGGGAAGGGTGGCGAAGAGTTCCGTGACGAAGTCGTCCTTGACGGGTGTGGCCAGATCCAGCACGTGCAGGGGTGCACCCGAGTCGAGGACGGCGCGGATCGCTCTGAGCACCACCGGGTGGTTGTGGCCGAGGGCGAGGGTGCCCGCGCCCGAGAGGCAGTCCAGGTAGCGGCGGCCGTCGGCGCCTTCGATCGTCAGCCCGCGTGCGCGCACGGGCACAATCGGCAGGGCGCGCGCGTAGGTGCGCGCCGCCGACTCGCGCGCCGCCTGACGGCGCAGGATCCCCTCGTGTGCGACGGTCGCCGCCGGGGGCGCAGAGCCGGTCACGGCCATGGGTTGTCGGTCCTCCCGCTGGACTGGGCGCGTCCCGCCGCGCGCGGCGAGCGGGGCCCGGGCGCGGCCGCGGGCCCTGTCCCTACCAACGACGGTGGCGGCGGAGGATCACGGCCCTGAGGAAGATCCTTGTCCGCCGGCACCGTCCGATGCCGGTCCGACGCCCCGTCCCGCGCCGCCCTGTTGCATGTCCGGCGCCCTCCGGCGCCGTGACGGAACCGTTGCCCTCTCGTGGAACGTCCCCAACAAGCACCGGCATAGTGTGGGGCACCGCTCGGCGCCGGCCGTCCGGCCTGGCCGCCACGCGGCAGCGCGACGACCAGGGCCCGGCCGGGAGCGGGCGCGGCACCGTCCGGCGCCCGGGGCGCCTGCCGGCGCCCAGCGCGCAGCCGCCACGTCACCGAGGTCCAGGGGGAGCACCACGATGCCATCCATACGCCCGCTCTTCGCCGTTCGCCGGGGCAGGAGTGCGCGCCGCGGAGCACCGACCGCGGCGGTTGCCGCGCTGGGCGCGGTCCTCGCGCTCACGGCCACGGCCTGCGGCCCGGGTGATGACGACGCGGGCGACGGTGCGGTCGGCGATGCGAGCGCGAGCGCCGGAGCGTCCCGGGCGGGTGGCGGCGGGGGCGCTCTGCCGAGCGGCCTCACGGATGCGCTCCGCAGGCACGGCATCGACCTCGACCCCGACCAGGAGACGGTCGGTTCATCCTTTCCGGTGAACTTCAGCGCTCCCGCGGTGCCGGAGATCCCCTCGTTGACGGCCAAGGGCTACCCGGCCGCGGCACCGTACGACGGCCAGAAGCTGTACCAGTGCACGGACCGGCCCGGGCGGCTTTCGGCGGCGCGGTCCGCCCCGACGATGTACCGCATCGGCTGTCCCATGACGGGAGGTTCGTCCGGTGGCGGCTGGATCGGTACGGGTGCGGACGGCAGGCCCGCGCTGGTCTCCAACACCTCGATCGGCCCGGTGACGAACGGCCGGCCGGCCGGCCCGCGGTTCGGCAAGGCGGCCGAGGGCGTCTACACCGCGGTGAGCAGGAAGTACGCCAGGAAGTAGGATGCCCGGTCCCCGGACCGGCGAAGGCCCGGCCGGCCGCACCGGCCAGGTCGGCACCGGCCCGGCCCGTACCCCGCGACCGTGCCCACCGCGCCTCACGGGCATAGTGGGGTCTCGCGGTTCAGGGGTGTACGGGCCCGCCCAGTTACTGACAAGTACATGACACAACAATCCCGCGATCCTGGACACCAACTCCTCAATCCATCAACACGGCAACACCACCTCGGGGGTTACAGCACCATGCGTTCGATACGTCCGCCCTTCGCTCGCGGCCGAGGGCGTCGCTCCGTCCTCGCCGCCACCGGACTGGTCGCGGCCCTGGCACTCACCGCCACCGCCTGCGGCGGCTCCACCGACGATGCGGGCGGCACCTCCGACGCCGCCGCGGCGCAGAGCGAGGGCACGGGCGCGGGCTCGAACAGCTCCGACCTCGCCGGTGACCTCGCGGGCCGCCTCAAGGAGCACGGCATCGACGTCGACCACTGGAAGAACGGCGGCTGGAAGAACTGGAACAAGGACAAGTGGCTTCGTAACGCCAAGGACTTCGTCAATCCATACATCAAGGACCTGTGGAAGCCGGAGCGGATGAAGACCGCCAAGGATCCGGCCAAGACGGTCTCCAAGGATGCGGTGGCCGACCAGGGCGTCACGGACCCCGAGCCGCAGCCGGTTCCCGCGCAGGCCGAGAAGACCCCCTACCACGAGAACGCCGCGCCGGTCGGCAAGGTCTTCTTCGACTCCCCCGAGGGCCATATGGTCTGCTCCGGCACGGTCGTGAAGGACCCGCGCCATCCGGGCAGGTCCAACCTGGTCTGGACGGCGGGCCACTGCGTGCACGCCGGTGCGGGCGGCGGCTGGTACCGCAACATCGAGTTCGTCCCGTCGTACAACGACCTGGGCAAGTCGATGGCGGACCTGCAGAACGCCACGTACCAGGAGGTCGCCCCCTACGGGAAGTTCTGGGCGGACTGGGCGTCCACCTCCAACGAGTGGATCAACGAGGGCGGTGAGACCGGCGGCAACGGCGCCCCCTACGACTACGCGGTGCTGCACGTGAAGCCGGAACAGGGCTCCAAGTCCCTGGAGGAGACGGTCGGTGCCGCGCTCGACGTGGACTTCTCGACTCCGTCGGTGTCCGGCGCGGGCACCATGGGCGCCTGGGGCTACCCGGCCGCTCCCCCGTACGACGGCCAGAAGATGTACAAGTGCCTCGATCGGCCCGGCCGGCTGTCGATCGACCCGAGCAAGCCGACGATGTACCGGATCGGTTGCACGATGACGGGCGGCTCGTCCGGCGGCGGCTGGTTCCGGGTCGTGGGCAAGAAGACCGAACTGGTCTCGAACACCTCGATCGGCCCGATCACCAACGGCTGGCTCGCCGGTCCGCAGCTCGGCGAGGGCGCCAAGCAGGTGTACGACACCATGAGCCAGAAGTACGGCGGTTCGTGACCGGCAGCGACCGGCTCCGGCCCTGACACGAGCGACGGCCCGCCTCCTGCTCCCAGGAGGCGGGCCGTCGTTCCGGTGTCGGTCCGGCGAACCGCCTTGGCCCGCGTGCTACGGGCCGGGGCGTCCGGGTGCCGCGGGCCGGGGCGCACAAGGACTCAAGACGCCACGGACGGCGGCCCGGGCGGCGCCGGGGAGCACGGGCCGTCGGCCGCCTCAGCCCGGCACCGGCGCTCCCTGGGACGGGCGCTCCCAGCCCGCCACCGGCAGCCTCGGCACCGGTGCCCCCGGCCTCAGTGCAGGCCCGCGGGTACGTACGGTGCGAGGTCCGCCGCCAGCTCCTCGTGCACCCGCACCTTCAGGAGGGTGCCCTCCGGGGTGTGCTCCTCGGAGATCACCTCGCCCTCGGAGTGGGCACGGGCGACGAGCTTGCCGTGGGTGTAGGGCACGAGGGCCTCGATCTCGACGCTGGGCCGGGGCAGCAGGGCGTCGATATGACCGCGCAGCTCCTCGATTCCGGCACCGGTACGCGCCGACACGGCGATGGCGCGCTTCTCGACCCGCAGCAGTCGCTGGAGGGTGAGCGGGTCCGCGGCGTCCGCCTTGTTGATCACCACGATCTCGGGGACGCCGGTCGCCCCGACGTCGCGGATCACCGAGCGCACGGCCGCAAGCTGCTCGTCCGGCATGGGGTGGGCGCCGTCGACCACGTGCAGGATGAGATCGGCCTCGCCGACCTCCTCCATGGTGGAGCGGAATGCCTCCACGAGGTCGTGCGGCAGATGGCGGACGAACCCGACGGTGTCGGCCAGCGTGTACAGACGCCCGCTCGGGGTCTCCGCGCGGCGGACGGTCGGATCCAGGGTGGCGAACAGCGCGTTCTCCACCAGGACGCCGGCGCCCGTGAGACGGTTGAGCAGCGACGACTTCCCTGCGTTGGTGTAACCGGCGATGGCGACCGACGGGACCTTGTGCCTGCGCCGCTCCTGGCGCTTGATCTGGCGGCCGGTCTTCATCTCCGCGATCTCCCGGCGCATCTTCGCCATCTTCTCGCGGATCCGCCGCCGGTCCGTCTCGATCTTGGTCTCACCGGGACCACGGGTGGCGAGGCCACCGCCCTTGCCGCCGCCCATCTGCCGGGACATCGACTGGCCCCAGCCGCGCAGCCTCGGCAGCATGTACTGCATCTGCGCCAGCGCCACCTGCGACTTGCCCTCACGGGACTTCGCGTGCTGGGCGAAGATGTCGAGGATCAGGGCCGTCCGGTCGATCACCTTGACCTTGACCACGTCCTCCAGGTGGATCAGCTGGCCGGGAGAGAGCTCACCGTCGCAGATGACCGTGTCGGCACCGGTCTCCAGAACCAGCTCCTGCAGCTCCTGTGCCTTTCCCGAGCCGATGTACGTGGCGGCGTCGGGCTTGTCGCGGCGCTGGATAACGCCGTCGAGCACCAGGGCGCCCGCCGTCTCCGCGAGGGCGGCCAGCTCGGCGAGGGAGTTCTCCGCGTCGAGCAGGGTGCCGGAGGTCCACACGCCGACGAGCACCACCCGCTCCAGGCGGAGCTGCCGGTACTCGACCTCGGTGACGTCCTCCAGCTCCGTCGAGAGGCCGGCGACGCGACGGAGGGCTGCCCGGTCGGAACGGTCGAGCTGATCGCCGTCCCTCAGGCTGTCGATCTCATGGCTCCAGGCGACGTCCTCTTCCATCAGGGCATCGGCCCGAAGTCCTTCGGGGTGGTTCTGCGCGAGGCGCTGCGCGGCCTGGGAAGGGGAAGAAGAGGAGGTCATTGGATCCTTACGTCGAAGGGAGGGGATCGTCGGCGGGACGCGTGGCTTCCCACCACCGCTGACAACGCTCCGGGCGGCCGGAAGATTCCCGCGCCCACCCGGGCCGAGGGGCCGGGGAGGCTGAGGTCCGGTGGACCGCGGCGACGGGCTCCATCCCCGCCCGCTCACCGTCCGCGACCGTCGGCCGCGTCCTCGACTCCCTGATGGTCGCACGAAACGGCGCGTCTCGTCACCAGGTTTCCACCGCGGCTTCCGCGGCCCGTGAGCACCGCGCTTCGGCGGCCGAGGGCCTTGCGGTGCACGGTGCGGGCCGGCCGCTGCCGGGCCGGCCGGCCCGGCAGCGGCCGGCCGACAGCCCAGGCCGTCACTTGCCGTAGTCACCGCTCGGGATGTCCGGCATTCGGTCTCACCCGTGTTCCCCTCCGGCGCCCCGCCGCTGCCTCTGCGCAGGACCGTCCGCCTGCTGAGCCGGCCCCCGCCCCGGCCGTGCGGCGGCGGCCTTCAGCGACGAGCCCTTCGAGGACCCCGTCTTCCCGGGCGCCGCCGAGCGCCACTGCGGATGGCCCGGCATGGCGGGCGTCCTGCTGCCGTAGAGCCACGGCCGGAGGAAGCCGTTCAGGTCCCGCCCCGCGATCCCGGAGGCCAGGCGTACGAAGTCGCCGGTGGTCGCCGTGCCGTCGCGGTTGACGCCCACCCAGGCGCGCTCCAGGCGCTCGAAGGCGGCTGTGCCGATGTGCTGCCGCAGCGCGTAGAGCACCAGGGCACTGCCGTCGTACACGATCGGCCGGAAGATGCCGATCTTCCTGCCCGGTTCCGCTGGCCTGGGGGCGGCGGGCGGACCGCCCTCGGCACGCCACTGGTCCGACTGGAGGTAGGCCGTGCGCATGCGGTCCGCCATGGACTGCCGCGCCGTCTCCTGGGCGTACAGGGCCTCGTACCAGGTCGCGTGCCCCTCGTTCAGCCAGAGGTCGGACCACGTGCGGGGGCTGACGCTGTCGCCGAACCACTGGTGCGCCAGCTCGTGCACCATGAGCGACTCGACGTACCAGACCGGGTACGCGGCGGGGCCGGTGCCGGCGAAGAGCCTGCGTTCGAAGAGGGACAGGGTCTGGGTCTCCAGCTCGAAACCGGTCCGTGCGTCGGCGACGAGCAGGCCGTACGTCTCGAAGGGGTAGCGGCCGACCTTGCCCTCCAGCCAGGCCAGTTGACCGGGTGTCTTGCGCAGCCAGGGGCTGAGCAGGGCGCGGTCCCGGGCGGGCAGCACGTCGCGGACGGGCAGACCGTGCGGGCCCTTGCGGCGCAGGACGGTCGAGCGGCCGATGCTCACCTGGGCGAGTTCGGTCGCCATGGGGTGCGCGGTGCGGAACACCCGTGTCGTGGTCGCGCCGTGCCGCGTGGTGCTGAGGGGCAGGCCGCCCGCGACCACGGTGAGGGCGCGGGGCGCGGTGATGCGGAGGGTGAAGCGTGCCTTGTCGGACGGGTGGTCGTTGCACGGGAACACCCGGTGCGCGGCGTCCGCCTGGTTGGCCATGGCCAGGCCGTCCGAGGTGCGCACCCAGCCGCCTTCGACGCCCTTCCACTGGACGGGGTCGCTGGTGTGCCGCACGGTGATGCGCAGCGGCCCGCCCCGGCGCACGGCCGTGACGGGTGTGACGACCAGGTCCTCTTTGGCGGTCGCGAACCGGGCGGGTTCGCCGTTGACCTCCACCGAGCGCACCCGGCCGTGCGAGAAGTCCAGGTTGATGCGCTCCAGTGGCGTGGTGGCACGGGCTTCGATGCTGGTCACGGCCGTGAGCGGCGTCGTGTTGGAGCCGTGGTACGTCAGCGAGACATCGTAGGCGCGCACGTCGTAGCCCGGGTTGCCGAGCTGCGGGTAGAGCCGGTCGCCCAGGCCGAGCGCACCACCCGGCGACGGCGCGTCCGCGGCGACGAGGCAGACGCTCGCGACGACGGCGAGCAGGGCGGCGCCGGTGTGGCGGCCGCGAGGTCGGAGCGCGGGGGGACGGGGCGTGAGCGGCGGCATGCCTCACCGTTATCAGCGCACCACCCCGCCGTGACGGCGGCGCGCGCCGGGCCCACCCGAACGGCTCCGCCCGCGGGGGAACGCGCCGAGGAGCGGGTAGGGAAGCCAGGCTGGGGGCGGGGGTGGGCCGGGAGCAGGCCGGGAGCCGGTGCTCCTGGAGGTACGCCCACGGCGACCTCCTGGGGAGCACGCTCCGCGAGGAGCACCTCCCAGGGAGCACGCCCGCAGACACCGCTCCAGGGAGCACGCCCGCGAAGAGCGTTTGGGGTGCACGGTCGCGCCCCGCCCCAGCAGGCGTCCGGAGGGAGGCCGATGCCCGGGCTACCGTGCCGCCGCGGCCGGGCGTCGGGCCCTGCTCACGTCGTACACCCCCGGCACCTTGCGCATCGCCCGCATCAGGGACGGCAGGCAGGAGGCATGGGGCAGTTGCAGTGTGTAGGTGTGCCGCACGCGCTGCTCGCTGGGCGGCTCCACTTTTGCCGAGAGGATCGCGACGCCCTCGATGGCGATCGCCTCCGTGAGATCGGCCAGCAACTGGGGCCGGCCGAACGATTCGGCGAACAACGTGACGCGGCACTCGGCGCTCTCTCCCCAGCGCACGCCCACCTCCGCACGCCCCGCACTCTTCATACGCGCAACGGCCGGGCACTCCTCGCGGTGCACGGTGACCACACCGCCGCGCACGGCGAACGCGGTGACGGTGTCGGGCGGCACCGGGGTGCAGCATCCGGCCAGGCGCACGGTCGCACCGGGCATGTCCACGACGGCGTTGGCCGGGACGGGGCGCACTCCGGGTGTGCTGACCGGCGTGCGGGGCGTGTCCTGCGGGGTTCGTGCGTCTTCGGGGTGGCCGGCGAGCCAGCGCTGGATCGCGATGCGCGCGGCGGGCGTGTGCGCATGGTCCAGCCACTCCCTGGAGGGCCCTGAGGCGGGGTCCTGGCCCATCAGGAGCTGCACGGTGTCCCCGTCCAGCAGGACGGTGCTCAGCGTCGCAAGGCGGCCGTTGACACGTGCGCCGATACAGGCGTGGGCGTCCTCGCCGTACTGGGCGTAGGCGGCGTCGACGCAACTGGCACCCGCGGGCAGGCCGAGGCTGCGGCCGTCGGGCCTGAAGACGGTGATCTCGCGGTCCTGGGCGAGGTCCTCGCGCAGCGTGGACCAGAAGGTGTCCGGGTCGGGCGCCGACTGCTGCCACTGCAGGAGCCTGGAGAGCCACCCGGGCCTGGTGGGATCGGCACGCTCGCCGTCCACGGGCTCCTCGCCCTGGGGAGCCGCGGCCGACGCGGAGGGCGCCTCTGCCACCGGGCCCGGCGCGGGGACCGCCGCGGCCGGCGCGAGCACCGCGGCGCTCGCCTGCCGCGCGGCCGGCGGCACGGACGCCACCGGGGGCGGTGCGGACTGCGCGTAGGGGTTGCCGAGCGCGACGACACCGGCCTCTGCGGTCCGGTGCATCCGGTGGGTGCGGATCAGGACCTCGGCGACCTCCCCGCCGGGACAGGCGACGGCCGTGTGCAGCGACTGGTAGAGGTTGAACTTGGGTACCGCGATGAAGTCCTTGAACTCCGAGATGACCGGTGTGAAGCAGGTGTGCAGTTCGCCCAGGACGCCGTAGCAGTCGGCGTCCTCGTTCACCAGCACGAGCAGCCGCCCGAAGTCGGCGCCGCGCAGTTCGCCGCGTTTGCGGCGGGTGCGGTGCACGGAGACGAAGTGCCGGGGGCGGATCAGGACTTCGGCGCTGATCCCGGCGTCACGCAGCACGGCACGCACGTCCTGGGCCATGTCGGCGAGCGGGTTGTGCCCCCCGGCGGCCTGGGCGGCGATCAGCTCGCGGGTCTCCGCGTACTCCTCCGGGTGCAGGATGGCGAAGACGAGGTCCTCCAGCTCCGTCTTAAGGGCCTGGACCCCGAGGCGCTCGGCGAGCGGGATGAGCACGTCACGCGTGACCTTGGCGATGCGGGCCTGCTTCTCGGGCCGCATGACCCCGAGCGTGCGCATGTTGTGCAGCCGGTCGGCGAGCTTGATCGACATCACCCGGACGTCGTTGCCCGTGGCGACGAGCATCTTGCGAAACGTCTCCGGCTCGGCGGCGGCGCCGTAGTCGACCTTCTCCAGCTTGGTGACCCCGTCGACGAGGTAGCGCACCTCGGCACCGAACTCGGCACCGACCTGGTCGAGCGTCACCTCCGTGTCCTCGACGGTGTCGTGGAGCAGGGACGCCGTCAAGGTCGTGGTCTCCGCGCCGAGTTCGGCGAGGATGAGGGTGACCGCCAGCGGATGGGTGATGTACGGCTCGCCGCTCTTGCGGAGTTGGCCGCGGTGCGAGGACTCGGCGAGGAGATAGGCCCGGCGCAGCGGTTCGAGGTCGGCGTGCGGGAAGTGGGCGCGGTGGACCTCGGCGACATGGGCGATGGCATCGGGCAGCCGGTCGCGGTCGGCCGAGCCGAGCAGCGCGACCCGGCCGAGTCTGCGCAGGTCGAGACGGGCGCGACCGCGCCTTCGCTGGGTTTCCGGCAACGGGAACTCAGCGGGTCGAGTGGCCTCCGCACTCATGGGCACCTCCGGCTGCATCGTCCGGCGGAGCGGCGGGGAGCCCAGGCATGCCCCTGGGGGAGGGAGCGGTTCCCCGTCCGGGCCGGTGCTTGATGCTACCGAGCCGGCCGCGCATGGCCGACCGCCGCCCCCCGACCATGAGACGGATCACTCCAAAGAGTTACACATCAGGGGTTTACGATTACGAAGCGTGCTCAAACCACTCCGGATCGATCTCACCCTCAGCGACGATCACCGCCGGGCCCGTCAGTTCGACCTCACCATCGGGCCGCTCGGTGACCACCAGCCGCCCACCGGGGACATCGACGGTGTACCTGGCCGGTGCGCCGGTCAGTGCCGGGTCGACGCCGTCCCTGCGGGCCGCGGCGACGGCGACCGCGCAGGCTCCCGTGCCGCACGAGCGGGTCTCGCCGGAGCCGCGCTCATGCACGCGCATGGCCACGTGCCCTTCCCCGCGGGCCACGACGAACTCCACGTTGACGCCCTCGGGGTAGAGGGAGTCCGGGCTGACGGGCGGAGGCGCAAGGAGGGCGCCGGCGTGCGCCAGGTCCTCGACGAAGGCCACGGCATGGGGATTTCCCATGTTCACGTGCAGGGCGGGCCAGCTTCGCTCACCGACACGCACGGTGACGTCCCCGCCGGGCAGCAGGGCCTTGCCCATACCGACCGTGATGCTCCCGTCCTTGTCGATGTGCACGCTCTTGACGCCGCCGCGGGTGGCCACCGCGAGGTCGCCCTCGTCGGCCAGTCCGGCGCGCTGGAGGTAGTGGGCGAAGACCCGCACGCCGTTGCCGCACATCTCGGCGACCGAGCCGTCCGAGTTGCGGTAGTCCATGAACCACTCGGCCTCGGGGGCCATGTGCAGGGCGTCGGGGTGGGCCGAGGACCGCACGGCGTGCAGCACGCCGTCGCCTCCGATGCCCGCGCGGCGGTCGCAGAGCGCGGCGACGGCGGCGGGGGACAGCTCGACGGCGTTCCCAGGGTCGGGAATGATCACGAAGTCGTTCTCGGTTCCGTGTCCCTTGAGGAAGGCGGTGCGTGTGCTCATGCCCCGATCGTACGGGGTGGGTAGGACAACGCGCCTGGCCCCGGGCCTGGTGCAGGTCGCCCCTCGACCGTCTGGGCCGGCCCCGCGCGCGCCGCTGGGGCGGTCCTGGCGCCCGGTCTCCGGTCCTGGCGTCCGGTCTCCGGTCCTGGCGTCCGCGGCCTCCGGCCCTGGCGCCTCGGCCGGGTCTGCGGCTACCGGGGACTCGGCCTGGGCCCGCGGGGTTCGGTCCGGGCCTCCGGTCCGGTCAGCGCAGCCGGGCCACCCGCCACACGGCGAGCACCGCTGCGGCGGCCACCACCACGGCGTAGACGGCGACGACCCGCCAGTCGGGGCGGCGTCCCGAACCGCGGGGCGGCAGGCCCGGCCAGGTGGAGCCGGCCTTCCTGGCGGCCATCACGCCCCAGCCCGCGGCACACGAGCAGATCAGCAGGCCGAGCATGGCCACCACGGCACCGCCGTCGCCGAACTCGAAGGCGAGCGGGAAGGCGAACATCAGGGAGCCGATCGCGGCCAGCGCCACGATGGGGGCGAGCTGCCATATGCGAAGCCGGCGCTGGGGCCGCAGCTCGACCTCGACCTCGGGCTCGGGGCCCAGCTCATCGGGCGCGGGGCCATCGTCCGCGACGCCGCCGGGTGCGCCGACGGGACCGTCCGGGCTCAGACCGTCGTCGGACGCCGGGCCGTCTCCCACGGTGAGTTCGCCACCGTCCTGAGCTGGTCCTTCGGCATCCCGCGCCGTGTCGTAGTCTCCGCTGTGCGCCGCGGTGTTGCGAGGGCCGGCCTCCATCGCCACGCGCCCTCCCACTCGGACTTCACCGGTCGATCGATGGTCGATGATGGCACGCCGCCGGGGACCGGGATGACGGCCGGGGCGTCCCGATGCCATCACGTGATCAGGCTGTGACCGGTCGTTCGACCAACGTCAGCGCCCGTCCGGGGAGTTCCCCCCGGTCGGCTGCCGCACCGCTCAGCCAGTGCACCCGCGGGTCGCGCCGGAACCAGGAGTCCTGACGGCGTGCGAAGCGCTTGGTGGCGCGGATGGTCTCGATGCGCGCCTCCTCCTCCGTGCACTCCCCGGCGAGCGCCGCGAGCACCTGCTGATACCCGAGCGCGCGCGATGCGGTGCGCCCGTGCCGCAGCCCCTCCGCCTTCAGTCCGCGCACCTCGTCGACGAGGCCGCCCGCCCACATCCTGTCGACGCGCGCCGCGATGCGCTCGTCCAGTTCGGGACGGGACACGTCCACACCGACCTGGACCGTGTCGTAGACCGACTGGTTGGACGGGAGATTGGCGGTGAACGGCCTTCCGGTGATCGCGATGACCTCCAGCGCGCGGACGATCCTGCGCCCGTTGCTGGGCAGGATGGCGCGTGCCGCCTCGGGATCGGTGGCCGCCAGGCGCGCGTGCAGGGCGCCAGAGCCGCGCAGTGCGAGCTCGTCCTCCAGGTGGGAGCGGAGCACCGGGTCGGTGCCGGGGAACTCCAGCTCGTCGATGGCCGCTTTGATGTACAGCCCGGAACCGCCGACCAGGACCGGTGTGCGCCCCAGCGCGAGGAGTCTGTCGATCTCCGTGCGTGCCAGCCGTTGGTACTCGGCGACGCTCGCCGTCTCGGTGACGTCCCAGACGTCCAGCAGATGGTGCGGCACACCGGCGCGCTCCTCGCGCGTCAGCTTGGCGGTACCGATGTCCATCCCCCGGTAGAGCTGCATCGAGTCGGCGTTGATGACCTCGCCGCCGAGATGCTGGGCGAGGAAGACACCCAGGTCGGACTTTCCCGCCGCGGTCGGCCCTACGACGGCGATGACCCGCGATGCGGTGGCTGCGCTACTCACCGTCCCAGTCTCCCAAACCGGCCGACCCTGCTCGAACGAGTTACGTGACGTCACGCTCGCGGGTTCGTTGCCTGTTGCGAGGTCCCGACCGTCGGTTTCGAGGGTCCGCGCCCGGGCGCCATGCGAGGTGCCGGGGCATGGATTCCGCCTGCACGAAGACAATATGGAGTGGATATGGGTGTTTTTGCGCGAATCTTTCGCAGGTCCAAGGGCACGGAGGGGGCGTCCACCGCAGAGGCGCAGGCGGGCGCCCCGACGGCCGCGGCTGAGGGGCAGGAGGCCGAGGGTTCGGCCGGGGCCGGCACGGACACCGCAGCCGGCGCGAGCTCCCCGGCCGCGGCGGAGACCGAAGTCCCGACCTCGGCGGGCGCGGGCAGCGGCAGCGAGGCGGCGGGCGAGAGCGCACCGTCCCCTGCGGCGGCGAAGACCGGCGAAGCGAAGGCCGAAGGCACGAAGGCCGCCGCCACGAAGGCCGAGGGGAGCGGGAGCGAGCCGCGGGAGGCCGACGAGGCCGGGGACGGTGTGGGGATCCCCAAGCAGCAGTCCGCGGACAAGGCCGCGGACAGCGAGACGGGCGAGGGCGCGCGCCAGTAACCGCCCCCGCTCCTCTCCCCCGGCTCGTCCCCGCCTGCGCGCGGGGGCACGTGCCTGCCGGACGATGGCCGCGAAGCGGAGCCAGCGCTTTGCGGCCGTCGCACGTGTCCGGGACCGGCGCCTCGCACGGCCGCCGGGGACAGGCTTGCGCCGCCTTGGGAAAGGCTCACTCCGCCTGCGAAAACGGCTTGTTCTGCCTGCGGAAACGGCTTGTTTCGCCTCCGGCAACGGCTTGCTTCGCCTCCACGACACGGCCCACGGCCTCCGGAGGTCGCGCATGGGGCGCCGCGCGCGTGCCGGGCGATCGGCTCCGGCCCCGTGGGGCCTCGTCAGTCTTGAGCCGCCGCCGCGCGCGCCGGGCGATCGGTGCTCGGGCCGCCGTGGCGCGCGCGCCGAGTGATCCGTGCTCGGACCGCCGTCGCGCGCGTGCCGGGCATCGGCGTTCGAGCCGCCGTCGCGCGTCGCCCGGGACCGGTGTCTCGCGGTGCGGGCTCCGGTGCCGCCGATCGCGCCGACCGCGCCGGAGTCGTCTCACACGCCGCTCTTCTTCCGCCACCGCGCGCCGCGCGCCGGCAGGGTCAGATGCCCCACGCCGCTGGCACGACGGCGCCCGCCGTGCGGGCCGGGTCGGCTACGCCCAGGTCGCGACCAGGTAACCGACGCCGTACGGTGCGTCGTCGTACAGGAGTGCGCCCTTGAGGGCGGGGTTCTCCGCGCTGCCCTCCGCCGCGCCTGCGAGGACCTGCCAGGGGGCGCGGCCCGCCGCCTGCACCTGCCTGGCCAGTTCCTCGTCCACCGCCCTGAGTGCCTGGGCGTCGGCCGCCGCCAGCGCACGCGCGGCCGCCGCGTCGAAGCCGGCGGCCCGTGCGTCTAGGTAGCCGGGCGCCTTCAGGGAGCGGCACGCGCTGCCGTCCCCCATCGCCAGCAGTGCGACCCGCTCGGGACCCGCCGTGATCTCGGCTCCCGTGCTGACGCACCGCTCGGTGCCCAGCAGGTCACCCACGCCGAGCCCCGACACCGGAACGGACGGCCACTGCGCGTGTCCGAGCAGCCACGCGGCCACCGCGAGCGATGCCGGAAGGACACGGTCCGCGCGGGCGCCGTCCGGCTCCGGCGCTCCGAGCCGTACGCCGAGGTCCACTCCGAAGCCCTGGAACGAGCCGGGGGTGCCGGTGGGGAAGGGCGTGCGGTCAGCTCCGGCCACGGGGCCGACGACGACGAGGCGGTCCGGGCGGGATGCGGCCAGCACCGCGACGGCCTCGGCGCAGGCGTCTCGCGCGGCGTCCAGTTCGGGTGCGGCGCCCGCGGCGACCTCGGGGACGAGCAACGGCGGGCAGGGGCAGACTGCGGCGGCGACAAGCACGGTCCACAGCGTAGCCCGGTGCATCCACGGGGCGACCGCCGTCCCGTACCGGGCCGCAGGGCCCTCCTCGGGCCGCCCCTCGGCCCGGACGGCAGTCGCTGGACCTCAGCTCCGGGCGGTCGGCGGGCGGTCCCCGACGGAAGCCGCATCCGGGCGGTCGACAGCCCCGCGGCCTCACACGCCGTGCCTGCCTGCCCTCCCCGAGGCCGTCACGGGCGCCGCGGGCCTCTCACTCACCGCACCCGCACGCGCCGGCCGGTGCGGCGGGCAGAGGCTCGGGAACTCCGACCTTCGGCAGCCCCAGCATCACACCGCCGGGCTTCCCGGCCGAGGACGCGCCGGCGTCGTTCCCGGTGCGCCGGCGCTCCCAGGCGTCTCCCGCGCGGGTGCGGCGCACGTCCAGCACGGGCCCCTCGGCGAGCAGGTGATGGGGGGCGGCGTAGGTGATCTCCACTGTCACCACATCGCCCGGTCGCACCTCCTCGGCCGGTTTGGTGAAGTGCACCAGGCGGTTGTCGGGGGCGCGGCCGGAGAGGCGGTGCGTAAAACCGTCCTTGCGGCCCTCGCCCTCGGCCACCATCAGCTCCAGGGTGCGGCCGAGCTGCTTCTTGTTCTCCTCCCAGGAGATCTCCTCCTGGAGGGCCACCAGGCGCTCGTAACGGGCCTGCACGACGCTCTTGGGAAGCTGGTCGGGCATCTCGGCGGCGGGGGTGCCGGGGCGCTTGGAGTACTGGAAGGTGAACGCCTGGGCGAAGCGGGCCTCGCGCACCACATGGAGGGTCTGCTCGAAGTCCTCCTCTGTCTCGCCGGGGAAGCCCACGATGATGTCGGTGGTGATCGCCGCGTCCGGGATGGCGGCCCGCACCTTCTGGATGATGCCCAGGTAGCGCTCCTGCCGGTAGGAGCGTCGCATCGCCTTCAGCACGCGGTCGGAACCCGACTGCAGGGGCATGTGGAGCTGCGGCATCACGTTGGGCGTCTGCGCCATCGCCGCGATCACGTCGTCCGTGAAGTCGCGCGGGTGCGGCGAGGTGAAGCGCACCCGCTCCAGGCCGTCCAGCGTCCCGCAGGCCCGCAGCAGCTTGCTGAAGGCCTCGCGGTCACCGATGTCGGAACCGTAGGCGTTGACGTTCTGCCCGAGCAGGGTGATCTCCGAGACACCCTCGGCGACCAGGGCCTCCACCTCGGCGAGGATGTCTCCGGGGCGGCGGTCCTTCTCCTTGCCGCGCAGCGCGGGGACGATGCAGAAGGTGCAGGTGTTGTTGCACCCGACGGAGACGGAGACCCAGGCCGCGTAGGCGCTCTCGCGGCGGGTGGGGAGCGTGGAGGGGAACGCCTCAAGCGACTCGGCGATCTCCACCTGCGCCTCGTCCGCGATGCGGGCGCGCTCCAGGAGGACGGGGAGCTTGCCGATGTTGTGCGTGCCGAACACGACGTCGACCCAGGGCGCGCGCCGCACGATGGTGTCGCGGTCCTTCTGCGCCAGGCAGCCGCCGACGGCGATCTGCATGCCCGGCCGCCTGGACTTCACCGGAGCCAACTGGCCAAGGTTGCCGTAGAGGCGGTTGTCGGCGTTCTCCCGTACCGCGCAGGTGTTGAAGACGACGACGTCGGCTTCATCGGCGGCGCCCTCGGGCGCACGCACGTACCCGGCGTCCTCCAGAAGTCCGGACAGCCGTTCTGAGTCGTGGACGTTCATCTGGCACCCGTAGGTGCGCACCTCGTAGGTCTTCGCGCTCATCTCGCCACCAGGGTACGGGGTCGGTACACGCGCGTGCCGGACAGCCCGGCCCGGTGGCGGTCCGTGCCCGGCCGCCACCGGCGCCCGGGCCGCCTCGCCCGGCCGGCGCAGCAGCCACTGCACGCGCGCGTCGCTCCCGTTGACGCGCCGGGGCCCTGGTCCCTGCGGGGCACCGGCTGGCAGGATCGCGCCCATGCGTCTGGCACTTCCGCGTATCGGCAGGGCCCGGGCCCTGCAGGGCTCGGCCGCGGCCCTCGTGGTCCTCGGGCTGCTGTCGTGGTGGCTGCGGCCGTGGGGCGAGGACCCGCCGCACGGCACGGTGGCGATCAGCACAGGGGCCCGCAACGGCGTGTACGAGCGGTACGGCGAGTTGCTGAAGGGCGAACTCGACGAGGACATGCCGGACCTGGACGTACGGCTGCTGAGCAGCGCGGGCTCCCAGCAGAACGTCCAGCGGGTCGCGACGGGCCATGCGGACTTCACCATCGCGGCGGCCGACGCGGTGGAGCAGTACCGCCAGGCGCACGGGCCGGGCGCCGACCGGTTGCGCGGCTGCGCACGGCTCTACGACGACTACGTACAGCTCGTCGTCCCCCGGCTGTCCCCGGTCCGGTCGATCACGGACCTGCGGCACCGGAGGGTGGCCATCGGGCAGACCGGGTCCGGCGTGCGGCTGATAGCGGAGCGCGTCCTCAGGGCGGCGGGGCTCGATCCCGCGAAGGACATCCGGGCGCGGTCGACCGGCATCGACACCGTGCCCGAGGCGCTGCGGCACGGCGACATCGACGCGTTCTTCTGGTCGGGCGGCCTGCCGACCCGGGCGGTGACCGACCTGTCCGAGCAGGCCGACATCCGCTTCATACCGCTGGGCGGGCTGGTGGACGCGCTGCACCGGCAGGGCGGGGCGTCGGCCTACTACCGGGCCTCCGACATGCCCGCGGACGCGTATCCGCCGGCCGAGCGCGGCGTCCCCGTGTCCACTCTCGCGGTGGCCAACCTGCTGGTCACCACGGCCGAGGTGGACGACGAGCTGGCCGAGCGGGTGACCCGCGCGGTGATCGACAGCCGCGACCGGATCGGCAGGGCGGTGCACGCGGCACAGCGGGTGGACCTGCGGACGGCCCTCTATACGGACCCCCTGCCGCTGCACGCCGGGGCCAGCCGCTACTACCGCTCGGTCAAGCCGTGAGCTGCGCACCTCGGACCAGCCGTGAGGGACACTCCTCGAACCAGCCGTGAGGAGCGCACCTCGGACCATCCCCGGGGGGTGCACGCGGCCGACGCGGCACACTGCACAGCGCGTGTGCGCCACCCCGGGCGCCGCGTGACAGCACGTGTGCGCTGTCCGGCACACCCAGTACGCCGGCGGTCCGCCTTCACACCCGACGTCCACAACCGACACGCACACCCGACACGCACACCCGACGCCCACGCCTGGCGGCCACGCCCGACGCCCGCATCTGGCACCCGCTCCCGCAAGGCCCACCCGGTTGCGTCTCCGGTGTTCATGCGTGCGGCGCACTCCGTGGCAGCCGTACGCTCACCCGCAGTCCCCGCGGCTCGTGGTGGGCGTACTCGATGCTGCCGCCACCCGCCGTCAGCAGCGCGCGCGAGATGGACAGCCCGAGCCCCGAGCCGTGGACGTTCTGGTGGCGGCTGCTGCGCCAGAAGCGGTCGCCGATCCTGGCCAACTCGTCCTCGGTGAGGCCGGGCCCGCCGTCGGCCACCACGATCGTCGAGGTCTCGCCGTTCGAGGACACCGTGACGGTCACCTCCTCGTCCGACGGCGTGAACTTCAGGGCGTTGTCGATCACCGCGTCCAGCGCGCTGGACAGGGCGACCGGGTCGGCCCACGCGGTGACGGCCGGGCACCGCCCGGTCAGTCGTACGCCCTTGTCCTGGGCGACGGGGCGCCAGGCGTCGACGCGCTCGGCGGTCAGCTCGCCGATGTCCGTGAGGGTCAGATCGGCCGAGGCGTGCTCGGCGAGCGCCAGGTCGAGCAGGTCGTCGAGCACCTGCGCGAGCCGTTTGCCCTCGGTGCGCACGGAGGCGACCTCCGCGTTGCCCTCCGGCAGTTCCAGGCCGAGCAGCTCGATGCGCAGGAGGAGGGCGGACAGCGGATTGCGCAGTTGGTGCGAGGCGTCGGCGACGAAGGCGCGTTGCTGTTCGAGTACGGCTTCCACGTTGTCGGCCATCTCGTTGAACGACCGGGCCAGTCTTCTGAGTTCGGGTGGCCCGCCGGCCGCTGCCACCCGGGACTTCAGACGGCCGGTGGCGATGTCGTGGGTGGTGGCGTCGAGCACCCGGACCGGACGCAGCACCCAGCCCGTCAGGCGCAGCGCGGCCCCCACCGCGACCAGCATCGCGGCTGCCTCCCCCGCGGCGATCAGCAGCCAGCCGTGCAGGGTCCTGGCGCGCATCTGGCCGGTGGGCGAGTCGGTGACGACGACGGCGACCACGTCGCCGTCCCGGATGACGGGCGCGGCGACGACGAGACGGCCCCGTTGCCAGGGCCATACCTGCGCCGGGTCGTGTCCGGGCCGGGACGCGAGGGCCACGTCGAAGGTCCTGCGCAGCTCGCCCCGGGCCGGCAGGAACCAGTCCTCCGGCGCATGCGCCAGCGGTACGCCGCTCCGGTCGAAGACGCCCGCCCTGATCCCGTACACCTGGTAGTAGCGGGCCAGCTCCTTCTGCAGGGTGGCCTGGCGTTCGTCGACGGCCGCCGACGGGCTTCGCCGCGGTGCGCCCGGGGGGCGTATCGCCGTCACCCCGGCCGTGCCGATGGGTTCGGTGACGAACTGCGCCAGGGACGCGAAGCGTGCCGTGTCGTCGATGCGGTCGACGACCACCTTCTGCTGCTGTGCCGCGGCCAGGCTGACGGCGAGCGGGACACCCAGCGCGAGCAGGACGGCGGCCATCAGGACGATGAGCAGCGGGAGAAGTCGAGTGCGCACGCCTACCCGCTAGGCCGGAGCGACCAGGCGGTAGCCCACACCGCGCACGGTCTCGATGAGTGCCGGCATACGGAGCTTGGCGCGCAGGGAGGCCACGTGCACCTCCAGGGTGCGGCCCGTCCCCTCCCAACTGGTCCGCCACACCTCGCTGATGATCTGCTCGCGCCGGAAGACCACCCCGGGCCGCTGTGCCAGCAGTGCCAGCAGATCGAACTCCTTGCGGGTCAGCGAGACGGCCGTGCCGTCCACACTGACCGTGCGGGTGGGCAGGTCGATGTGCACGGCGCCCAGGTGCAGGTCGGTCTCGGCGGGTGCCGCACCGCCGGTGGCGGCGCCCGGGCGGCGGATGACCGCGTGGATGCGGGCGATCAGCTCGCCGGTGTCGTAGGGCTTCACGATGTAGTCGTCGGCGCCCAGGTTGAGGCCGTGGATGCGCGAGCGCACGTCGGAGCGGGCGGTCACCATGATCACGGGTGTGGTGGTGCGCTTGCGGATCTTGCCGCAGACCTCGTAGCCGTCCTGGTCGGGCAGGCCGAGGTCGAGCAGCACCACACCGAACGGGTCCTGCTCCTTCTCGGGGCTCGGCAGCAGTGCCCGCAGTGCCTCGTCGCCACTGCGGGCGTGCACGACCGTGAAGCCGTGCCGCGTCAGGATCGCCGACACGGCAGCGGCGACGTGGTTGTCGTCCTCGACGAGCAGCAGTCTCACCCGGCCCCCTTCCATCGGCCGACCGCCCATGCCCCGGCGTGCGGGGCGTGCGACCCCGGCGCGCAGGTGCGCGGCTACAGGGGCCGGACACGGTGGTCGACCGCCTCCACGCGCGTGGAGGCACGTCCGTACCAAAGGCATCCACGCCGATGGGTGAGGACCCCGTCAAGAGGGCATGAGCAGGCCGGTACTTCCGTTACGCAGCCGGTACGGTGCACAGGACGGCGATCACGCACGGTGGCAGGTTGCGGCCGGATCGTTATCCTCAATTCTCCCTCAGATGTACTGACGCTGGTTCTGAGGGGTTACTACTGTCCTCCCAACCGAGGAGGACGGAGCAAGAAGCCGATGACCGAAGTATCGGTGGCCAAGGACGACGCCGTATCCGTGGCCGACCTGGTCGTGCTGAAGAACGTCAACAAGCACTTCGGCGCGCTGCATGTGCTCCAGGACATCGACCTGACCATCGCCCGCGGCGAAGTGGTCGTCGTCATCGGGCCCTCCGGCTCGGGGAAGTCCACCCTGTGCCGGACGATCAACCGCCTGGAGTCGATAGATTCCGGCGCCATCACCATCGACGGCAGGCCGCTGCCGGCGGAGGGCAGGGAACTGGCCCGGCTCCGTGCCGATGTGGGCATGGTCTTCCAGTCCTTCAACCTCTTCGCGCACAAGACGGTGCTCGAGAACGTGACGCTGGGTCAGGTCAAGGTGCGCAGGGCCGACAGGAAGGCCGCCGAGGAGAAGGCCCGCACCCTGCTGGACCGCGTCGGTGTCGGCTCGCAGGCGGACAAGTACCCCGCACAGCTGTCCGGTGGGCAGCAGCAGCGTGTGGCGATCGCACGGGCCCTTGCGATGGACCCCAAGGTCATGCTCTTCGACGAGCCGACCTCCGCACTCGACCCCGAGATGATCAACGAGGTCCTTGAGGTCATGCAGCAGCTCGCCCGAGACGGTATGACGATGATCGTCGTCACCCATGAGATGGGCTTCGCCCGATCGGCTGCCAACCGCGTCGTCTTCATGGCGGACGGCCGGATCGTCGAGGAGGCTGTGCCGGACCAGTTCTTCAGCAACCCGCGCAGCGACCGTGCCAAGGACTTCCTGTCGAAGATCCTCCACCACTGAGACGGAAGCAGCCCCGCGCGCGGCCCCGGTTCTCCCGGGCGGCGCGCCACCGACCGCACGGCACCCGCCGGACCCGGCAGGACCGGGTCCGGCGGCAGACTCCGATCACGCCGACTCCCGCTGATTGCGCCACGCAAAGGATGTTCACCATGAAGCTTCGCAAGGTCACCGCGGCGGCCGCCGTCGTGCTGTCGTTCGCCGTCACCGCCACCGCCTGCGGGTCGAGCAAGGACGACAACAGCGGTTCCGGCGGCGGTAAGAAGATCACCATCGGCATCAAGTTCGACCAGCCGGGCCTCGGTCTGAAGAAGCCGGACGGCTCCTACTCCGGCTTCGACGTCGACATCGCCTCCTACGTCGCCAAGCAACTGGGCTACACCGCCAAGGACATCGAGTGGAAGGAGACTCCCAGCGCCGACCGTGAGAACGCGCTGTCGCGCGGGGACGTCGACTTCATCGTCGCCTCCTACTCGATCACCCCCGAGCGCGAGCAGAAGGTCTCCTTCGCCGGCCCCTACCTCCTGGCGCACCAGGACCTGCTGGTCCGCTCCGACGAGAAGGTCACCAAGGGCACCGACCTCAACGGCAAGAAGCTCTGCTCGGTGACCGGCTCGACCTCCGCGCAGAACGTCAAGGAACAGATCGCGCCGAAGGCTCAGCTACGCGAGTACGGCACGTACTCCGAGTGCCTCGACGGGCTCATCGGCGGTGCCGTGGACGCCCTGACCACCGACGACTCGATCCTCGCCGGCTACGCCGCGCAGGACCAGTACCAGGGCAAGGTCAAGCTGGCCGGGCTGAAGCTCAGCAACGAGAACTACGGCATCGGCATCAAGAAGGGCGACACCAAGCTCAAGGGCCAGATCGACGACGCCCTGAAGAAGATGGTCTCGGACGGTGCCTGGGAGAAGGCCGTGAAGGACAACTTCGGCCCCGCCAACTACAAGAACGAGCCCGCCCCGAAGATCGGCGACATCGTCAAGTAACAGCATCAGGCACCGGTGGTGTGCCGAGCCGGGGGCAGACACCGGCGGCAGGCACACCACCGCCTCGACACACGCGGAAGCGCGGGAGATCGTGTTCGACTTTCTTGAAGGCTACGACGTGCTGGGGGCGTTCTGGACGACCGTCCAGCTTACGTTCTTCGCCGCCATCGGCTCGCTCATCTGGGGCACGATCCTCGCGGGGATGCGGGTCAGCCCCGTTCCGCTGATGCGCGCCTTCGGCACCGTGTACGTGAACGTGTTCCGGAACATCCCCCTCACCGTCATCATCGTGTTCACCTCGCTCGGCCTCGCCGATGTCTTCGGGGTCACCATGGGGGTGCCCAGCGACTTCAAGGCGCTCGCCTTCCGGCTCGCCGTGCTGGGTCTGATCGTGTACACATCGGCGTTCGTCTGCGAGTCGTTGCGCGCCGGCATCAACACCGTGCCGGTCGGACAGGCGGAGGCGGCTCGGGCCATCGGGCTGAGCTTCACGCAGGTGCTCACGCTGATCGTGCTCCCCCAGGCGTTCCGCACGGTGATCGGCCCGCTCGCCAACGTCCTGATCGCGCTCACGAAGAACACCACGGTCGCGGCGGCCATCGGGGTCGGGGAAGCGGCTCTGCTGATGAAGGAGATGATCGAGAACGAGGCGCAGCTACTGCTGATCTCGTTGGTCTTCGCACTCGGCTTCGTGGTGCTGACCCTGCCCACCGGCCTGATCCTCGGCTGGCTCGGCAAGCGGCTGGCGGTGAAGCGATGAGCTCCGTCCTCTACGACACGCCGGGTCCGCGCGCCAAGCGGCGCAATCTCCTGTACTCGGTCGTCTTCCTCCTCCTGCTGGCGCTGCTCCTGTGGTGGGTCTGGGGAGTGCTGTCCGACAAGGGGCAGCTCGACTGGGTGAAGTGGAGCCCGTTCTTCACCCAGTCCCTGTCCTGGACGACCTATCTGCTTCCCGGCCTCGGCAACACCCTGAAGGCTGCCGCCCTCTCCATGGTGATCGCGCTGCCCCTGGGTGCCTTCTTCGGCATAGCCCGGCTCTCGGACCACCGATGGGTCCGGGTGCCCGCCGCAGTGGTCGTCGAGTTCTTCCGGGCCATCCCGGTGCTGCTGCTGATGGTCTTCGCCAACCAGCTCTACTCGGAGTCCACCGACATCAGCAGCGACTCCCGCCCGCTGTACGCGGTGGTGACCGGGCTGGTGCTCTACAACGCCTCCGTCCTCGCCGAGGTCGTGCGGGCGGGCATCCTGGCGCTGCCCAAGGGGCAGACCGAGGCGGCCCAGGCGATCGGGCTCCGCAAGGGCCAGACGATGGTGTCCATCCTGCTGCCGCAGGCCGTGACGACGATGCTGCCGGCGATCGTCAGCCAGCTCGTCGTCATCGTGAAGGACACCGCACTCGGCGGAGCCATACTCGGCTTCCCCGAACTGCTGGACGCCCGCAAGACCCTGGCAGCCAACTACGCCAACGTCATCCCCAGCTTCATCATCGTCGCCCTCGTCTTCATCGTGCTGAACCTGCTGCTGACCACGCTGGCCTCCTGGCTGGAGGGCCGGCTGCGGCGCAGCAAGCGCAGCACCGGCGCGGTCCTCGGTGCCGACGCCGTCACGGAGCTCAACGCCGTCGGTGAGGCCCAGGACGCCCTGCCCCGACCGCCCCGCACCGGCAAAGTGCCCTGATCGGCCCGATAGCGGCTACCGCACACCGCGGGGGATCCACACAGACGGAGGCACCGGTGATCGCGCCGGTGCCTCCGTCGCTTGACGAGGGCATCCCCAGTCGGTTGCATACGTTCTGTGATCGCGCACCCTGCACCTCTCCGTCCGGCAGCACATCTCCTCACGAGGCTCAGGACTCCCCACCAGGCAGGGGGCGCCACGCCGTGGACCCGGTGATCATCGTGGGCGCGGGGCCCGTGGGGCTCGCGCTCGCCCTTTCTCTGGCCCGGCACGGGGTGCCGTCCGTGGTTCTCGACGAGGGCAGCGGAAAGCCCGAGCCGAGGCCCGCGCGCACGCTGGTACTGCGCGAGGACACGGCCGCGCTCGCCGCGCGGCTGGCCGGCACGCCGCTCGCCGACCAGGGGATCCACTGGGCCGGATGGCGGTCTTTACGGCGCCGCCAGGTGATGCGCCAGGTCGCCTTCGGGCCCGACCGGCCGGCACCACTGCACATCGCCCAGCACACCCTGACCACGGTCCTGCGCGAAGCAGTCGACCGGGCGCGCCTGGTGAAGCTCTCCCTGGAGAGCCGGCTCGACTCGATCGAGCAGGAGGCTACCGGGATCACCGCGCACACCCGGGGGCCACGCGGCACCTGGTGGCGCGGCAGCCATCTGGTGGGTTGCGACGGAGCCCGCTCGACCGTCCGCAAGCTCCTGGACATCCGCTTCCCGGGGCGCACCGGCGTGGAGCGCTATGCGGTCGCCGCGCTGCGCGCGGAACTGCCCTGGCCCGGTGAGGCGGTGCTGCACCGCATGCCGCCCTGGCGGCTCGGGGGCAGCGAGGTCATGGCACGGCCCCTTCCCGAGGGTGTCTGGCGCCTGGACTGGCTGCTGCCGCCCCGCAGCGAACTGGTCACCCCCGAAGCCCTGGTGGCACGCATCCGGGAGACCCTCGCCGGCTGGTGCGAAGGCCGGACCCCGCCGTACGAACTGCTCGACACCGGGGTGCACACGGTCCACCACCGGCTGGCCCGCCGCTGGCGCACCGGCCGGGTCTTCCTCGCCGGGGACGCCGCGCATCTGCTCGGCGCGCTCGGTACCCAGGGCGTCGACGAGGGCCTGCGGGACGCCGACAACCTGGCCTGGAAGCTCGCCCACGCCTGGCACCACGGCCACCACGAGGCACTGCTCGACAGCTACCAGACCGAGCGGCGTGCCCTCGTCGCCGCGCGGCTTCGCGCCGCCGACCAGGCCCTGCCGATCCTGCGCGGGGGAGGCGGCCTGCGCGGACACTTGCCCGGCGCGGCGCGCGGGCACGACGCACTGCTCACCGACGGGCACCTGGGCAGCGGGGCACTGGGCGCACCGGGCACGTACGCGGCCTCGCCACTGGCGCCCGCGCCGAGCGAGGCCGAGGCGGCGACCGCCACCGAGCCGGGCTCGCTCGTCACCGATGTCCGGGTGACGGCCGAGGACGGTTCCTTCGTTCGGCTGCGGGACCGGCTGGGCCGCAACCGCCTGGTGGTCGTGCTGGTCGCGCCCGGGACCGGGGTGTGGGCCCGCGAGCACTGGGTGAGTGCGGGGATCATGCCCCGGCTCTCGGCCGCCGTACAGGCGCTGCCGTATCCGGCGGAGCTGCTCGTCTGCGAGAGCTACCCGGGCGCAACGGCCCACACGGTGCTCTTGGTCCGCCCGGACGGGCACCTCGTGGCGGCGTTCGCGGGGGTGCAGCCCGCCGCGCTGTACGCGGCCGCGCGGACGGCGCTGGGGGGAGACAGGCAGAGCGGCGACCCGGGGCCCGGTGGGTCGGCCGGGGCGGCCGACGGTGGTGAAGGGCGCGCCGGCAAGGGAGCCGGGATGCGGTGAACGTGGCCCCGAGTGTGGGCCGGGCGCGAACGGCACGGCAAGTCCGTCCTCCGGGTGGCGGGCGGCAGCACTGTAAGGGGCCTGCGAGGTGGGCGAGGACGGTCGATCCCGGGGCATCCGGGGTTGTGCCCCCGAGCGCGCGGAGGAACCTCGCACACCCCTTTTTCCACCAGTCCCCCTTCTCGTCGAACACCCGTTGCGCCTCGGTTGACCTGCGGTCTCTCGCGTGGTGTACTCCGGAACATGACCGACACCGCTGTGCGCCTGTGGCGCAGGGTCCATGTGGACCTCGTCCGTTATGTCGGCTGTGTGTGTCGTCCGTCCATCTGAATTCGCCCCTCCCCTCCACGCGCTCCCTGCGTGATGCGCACGGTCGGCATCCGCGCCGTGCGTGATCCAGCGAACTCCCCGGACGGTCTTCATGTCTTTCCCCGTTTCCGCGTCCGCCGCCGCCCGTGACACCGATGAACCGGTGTCCGCCCAGGCTCCCACGGCTGCCGACCTGCTCGACTTCGTGCGCCGCACCGCCGAGGACACCGAGCTGGTCGCCTCGCTCCCGCTCGACCCGGAGGGCCGCACCTGGGTGCGCCTGGAGGGGCCGGCGGGCAGTGAAGCGTGGCTCATCGGCTGGCCGCCCGGCACCGGCACCGGCTGGCACGACCACGCCGACTCGGTAGGCGCCTTCCTCACCGCCGACGGCGAGCTGATCGAGAACTCCCTCGCCGCCCGCCTGCCCACCGACGGCTGGAAGACCCTGGAACTCACCGAGGGCGTCGACCGCAGCCGTCGGCTGGCCTCGGGCCAGGGCCGGGCCTTCGGCAGGCACCATGTGCACGAGGTCTTCAACGAGTCCACCACCCGGCATGCCGTCTCCGTGCACGCCTACTACCCGCCGCTGCCGCAGATCCGCCGTTACAGCCGGACCGACCAGACCCTCAGGCTGGAGCAGGTGGAGCGTCCGGAGGACTGGCAGTGAGCACCACCAGCCCGGCGCCCGTGTCCATCGACGACCACCTGGAGCGGGTGCGCTCCGGTCTCGACCGCGTCGAGGCGCGGGCCGCCCACCAGGCCGCACGCTCGGGTGAAGCGCTGCTGGTCGACATCCGGTACGAGGCACTGCGGGTCCGGGACGGTCTGATCCCCGGTGCGCTGGTCGTCGAGCGCAACGAACTGGAGTGGCGGCTCGATCCGCTCGGCAGCCACCGGCTGCCCGAGGCCACCGACCATGACCTCTGGGTCGTGGTGATCTGCAACGAGGGATACGCGTCCAGCCTGGCGGCCGCCTCCCTCCAGCATCTGGGGCTGCACCGGGCGACCGATCTCGTGGGCGGCTTCCAGGCATGGCGGGCGGCGGGGCTGCCGGTGACGGCCGCCGCATCGTGACGGTCGCGCTCACGGCCGCTCCTCGGCCCCGGCGACGGCGACCGGTGAAACCCGCAGAACCACAGGCCCGGGCAGTGCGGCCGGACGGCGCCGGCACTCCGGCGACTGCGACTGCGACTGCGACTGCGACTGCGACTGCGACCAGAGTGGCGTAGACGAGCGCCGTGACGGAGGGGGCCGCACGGTCGGTCATACCGACGCTGAAGGCCGCGACCACGGCGAGCACCGCGAACGCTATGACGCGGCCGAGCGCCGCCCCGATGCGCACGACTGACAGGTCCTCCGCACGCGGCATCGGTGTCGAGGCCAGGGCCTCTCCCGGTGCCCCGACCGGGAAGACGGAGCCTCCTTCGGTGCCGGTGGCGGGTGTGCCGTGCGGGTGGCCGGTGGGTGCGGTGGCGTGCGGACGGTCGGCCCGCGTGATCCCCAGGGGGATGGGCGGCGGCTCGGCGGTGGCGAGCGGAACAGGTACGAAGCGGGGCGGTGCCATAGCTCTACGATGGCCGCCGACGGGGGCCTTGCGCATTGCGGTATCCCGCAATCCTTCCCTGCGGTTTTCCTTACCTCCGTCGTCGGGGCCGGACGTCGGTCAACCCGCCCGCCCGAACGCCCGCATATCCGCGCACCCCACGCACCCGAGTCCGTCCGGCGGCACCCGTTGGGCGCCGCCCCGCCCGCTCGATGACGGTCCTGACCTCCGACCGGGCGCTCACCCAGCCGCTCCCGACCACCGGGCCGGTCACCCGCCGGCGCTCCGCCCTCCTTCACTGAAGGGGAAACGGCACTCCGTGCTCAGCCTCGGGACGCGGGCCGAAGATGCGCCGCTCCCCCTCGCTGATCGAGAGGTCGTTGATGCTGGCCTCACGGCGCCTCATCAGCCCCTCATCGGTGAACTCCCACAGCTCGTTGCCGTAGCTGCGCCACCACTGCCCGGACGCGTCGCGGCACTCGTACTGGAAACGCACCGCGATCCGGTCGCCGGTGAAGCTCCACAGTTCCTTGCGGAGGGCGTAGTCGAGCTCGCGGGACCACTTGTCGCTCAGGAACGCCACGATCTCGTCGCGGCCGGTGACGAACCGGTCGCGGTTGCGCCACACCGAGTCCTCCGTGTAGGCGAGCGCGACACGTTCGGGATCACGGGTGTTCCATGCGTCCTCCGCGGCCTGCACCTTCTGGCGTGCGGTCTGCTCGTCGAACGGGGGGAAGGGGGGCCTGGGCGTCATGGCTGGTCCTCACGTCAGGGGACGGGACGATGGGAGAACGCTCGTTCTTCCGGTATCGGATAGTCTAGAGAACGGGCGTTCTCTGCGGAAGCAGGAGGGGCTGTGGATGAGGACGAGGCCCGGGTACGGCTGTTGGACGCCGCCGAGCGGTTGTTCTACCGGCGCGGGATACAGGCCGTGGGCATGGACGAGCTGCGCGCTGCCGCGGGGGTGTCGCTGAAGCGGCTGTACCAGTGCTTCGGCTCCAAGCAGGAGCTGGTGGAGGCGTATCTACGACGCCGTGACGGCCGCTGGCGCGCCGCGCTCTTCGCCTATGTGGACGAGCATTCCGCCACTCCGGAGGACCGGCCGCTCGCGGTCTTCGACTGGCTCCATGCCTGGTGTGCCGACCCGGACTTCCGCGGCTGTGCCTTCATCAACTCGTTCGGCGAACTCGGTGCCGTGTCCGACGGGGTGGCGCAGGCCGCACGGGACCACAAGCAGGCCGTCCACGAGCACATCCTCGACCTCACCCGTGCCCTGTGCGTCACCGATCCGGTGGCGCTGGCGGCGCAGTTGCTGCTGCTGGTCGACGGTGCGATCACGACGGCCGCGATAAGCGGTGACCCGGAGGCGGCGCGGCATGCGCGGCACGCGGCGCAGATCCTGATCGCGGCCGCCACGGTGCCGAGCGGCGCCGTGCGGTCATGAGTCCGCGTCTGCCATGCCTCGGATCCCGTGCCCCGGGGCAAGGCGCCCGGTTCCAGGCTCCGGGGCCAGGCCGGGTCCGGGTTCCGTGCTCCGGGGCCGATGGCGGGGCCGGGTCCTGTCCCCGCTCGGCCGTACCGAGCCTGGTCGAGCTGTACTTCCCGCGGCTGCGTCCTGCGGTGGCCGGCTCGGACGTACGCCACCGGTTCCCTTCCATCTGCCACCGGCGGCTGGGCGAGGGCCGTCCGCGCGGGGCCGGCGGACGGCACTGACCGCGTGCGGTCCGGGCCTCCCGCCCGCGCAACGCCGTGCAGGATTCGCCTCGGTGAACGACCCCGCCCGGTGGCCAGGCACCGAGGCGGGCTCAGAAACCGTCTTCGCCCAGTCCTTCGGTGTCCTCGCCCTCCTCCTCCAGGGCGCGCCGGACCACACGGAGGGCCATGCCTTCCGGATACCCCTTGCGGGCGAGCATGCCCGCGAGGCGGCGCAGGCGCCTGTCGCGGTCGAGGCCGCGAGTGGAGCGGAGCTTGCGGGCGACGAGTTCCCGGGCGGTCTCCTCTTCCTGTTCTGAGTCGAGGTGCCCGACCGCCTCGTCGATCAGTGCCGCGTCCACGCCCTTGGTGCGCAGCTCCTGTGCGAGGGCACGGCGGGCCAGGCCGCGGCCGTGATGGCGGGACTCCACCCAGGCGTCGGCGAAGGCGCCGTCGTCGATGAGGCCGACCTCCTCGAACCTGCTCAGGACCTCCTCCGCCACGTCATCGGGGATGTCGCGGCGACGGAGGGCGTCCGCGAGCTGCTTGCGGGTGCGCGGGGTCCCGGTGAGCAGGCGCAGGCAGAGGGCCCGCGCCTGCTCCACCGGGTCCCCTGGCGGTGCCTCTTTCCCGGCCCTCGACGGGAGAGAGGCACCGCGGTCCTGGTCCGCCACCGGCCGGGGGCCATCGGTGGTGTGGCCGCGGCCCGTGCCACCGGGCGGCTCCGCGGGCTCCGGCCAGTCGGTTCGCCGCGTCATGGACTAGCTCTTGGCCGCCGCGGCCTTGGACTTGGTGGCCTTGACGGCCGCCACGGGGGCGGCCTTGGGGACGTCCGCGGCAGGGGTGGCGACGACGGCGGCGTCCGCGCCCGGCTCCTGTGCCGGGGCATCCGGCTGGACGCCCACGCCGAGCTTCTCCTTGATCTTCTTCTCGATCTCGTTGGCGAGGTCGGGGTTGTCCCTCAGGAAATTGCGGGCGTTCTCCTTGCCCTGGCCGAGCTGGTCGCCCTCGTACGTGTACCAGGCGCCTGCCTTGCGGACGAAGCCGTGCTCGACGCCCATGTCGATCAGGCCGCCCTCGCGGCTGATGCCCTGACCGTAGAGGATGTCGAACTCGGCCTGCTTGAAGGGGGGCGCGACCTTGTTCTTGACGACCTTGCAGCGGGTGCGGTTGCCGACCGCCTCCGTGCCGTCCTTCAGGGTTTCGATGCGTCGGATGTCGATGCGCACGGACGCGTAGAACTTCAGGGCCCGACCGCCGGTGGTGGTCTCCGGGGAGCCGAACATCACACCGATCTTCTCACGCAACTGGTTGATGAAGATCGCGGTGGTCTTCGACTGGTTGAGCGCACTGGTGATCTTCCGCAGTGCCTGGCTCATCAGGCGGGCCTGGAGGCCGACGTGCGAGTCGCCCATCTCGCCCTCGATCTCCGCGCGCGGTACGAGCGCGGCGACGGAGTCGATCACGATCAGGTCGAGGGCGCCGGAACGGACCAGCATGTCGGTGATCTCGAGCGCCTGCTCGCCGTTGTCGGGCTGGGAGAGGATCAGGTTGTCGATGTCGACGCCGAGCTTCTTCGCGTACTCGGGGTCGAGGGCGTGCTCCGCGTCGACGAACGCTACCTGACCGCCCGCCTTCTGGGCGTTCGCCACCGCGTGCAGCGTCAGGGTGGTCTTACCGGAGGACTCCGGTCCGTACACCTCCACTACGCGCCCGCGCGGCAGGCCGCCGACGCCGAGGGCGACGTCGAGCGCGGTCGACCCGGTGGGGATGACCTCGATGGGCTCGTTCGGCCGCTCCCCGAGGCGCATGACGGCGCCCTTGCCGAATTGCCGTTCAATCTGCGCGAGGGCGGCGTCGAGAGCCTTCTCGCGGTCGGTTCCTGCCATGGGTTCCACCCGGTTTGCTTGAGTCGATCGCTTCACGTCAAAGACGCTAACGCCTGCCACTGACAATGCGCCTCGACGCCTGCCCGGCCTGTGGATAACTCAGGGAAATCCCCCGGGCATCGGCCGGGAAGGTCCCGGGTGCGCGCGGCCCGCTCCCCCATAAGAATAGATGTTCGATTTTCGTGTCAAGCGCACCACGCCACGCCCTGCCCCCACGCAGCACGCCCGCCACGCCACGCCCGCCACGGCGCCACCGCCGCGATGCCACCACCGCGGTCGGACGATCCACGCGTCGCGGCACGCGCCTCCATCACGGCACACCGCCGGTGGGACACCCGAGCCGCGGCGCGAAGACCCTACGCCTCCTCGGGCGCGGCGTCGCCCGGACCGGGCCGGGCGACGCCGCCCCTACCGGTCCGCCGCGGCCGCGCGCCGCCCACTCCCCGCGGTACGGAGGCGACCCGCCGCAGCCGCGACAGGAACGTGCCCCTGGTCCGTCCGCCGCGGTGTCCCCCGACCCGCGGGTCGTCCATGACGTCGTAACGCTTCACGTACACGCCGAGGAACGCCTGCAGGGTGGCCGTCGCGGGGATCGCGATCAGCGCGCCGACGGCACCCAGCAGGGCCGAACCCGCGATGACGGAACCGAAAGCGACCGCCGGGTGGACGTCGACGGTGCGCGCGGTGAGCTTGGGTTGCAGAAGGTAGTTCTCGAACTGCTGGTAGACCACGACGAAGAGGAAGACCCACAGCGCGTACCAGGGATTGACCGCGAAGGCGAGCAGCATCGGCAGGGCGCCCGCGAGATAGGTGCCGATGGTCGGTATGAACTGCGAGACGAATCCCACCCACACGCCGAGCACGGGCGCGTACTGCACGTCCAGGGCCGCCAGCAGCACGTAGTGCGCGAAGCCCGAGATGAGGGCCATGAGACCCCGGGAGTAGATGTAGCCGCCGGTCTTGGTGACCGCGATCTCCCACGCGCGCAGCACCTCGGCCTGCCTGGCGGGCGGCAGCACGGAGCACAGGGCGCGGCGCAGCCGGGGGCCGTCCGCGGCGAAGTAGAACGAGAACAGCGCGACCGTCAGCAGCCGGAAGAGGCCGCCCAGCACCTGGGTGGAGACGTCGAGCACACCGCTCGCGCTGTTGCGGACGTACGACTGGAGCCAGTCCGAGTGCAGCAGGCTGTCCTGGATCTCGACCCGGCTGAGGTCGCTGTGGAAAGTGGTGTTCATCCAGTTGATCAACGAGTCGAGCGTGCCGGGGAAGTCCTCCACCATGTCGACGATCTGACCGGCCAGCATCGAGCCGAGCAGTGTGGCGAAGCCCGCGCAGCCGATCAGGACCGCGAGGAAGACCAGCAGGGTCGCAAGGCCCCGGCGCATGCCGTAGGCGGCCATCCAACTGACGGCCGGCTCGACGGCGAGGGCCAGGAAGAACGCGATCAGTACGTTGATCAGCAGTCCTACGAGCTGGTGGAAGGCCCAACTGCCCAGTTGGAAGCAGGCGATGAGGGCGAGTGCGAGCACCAGGGCACGCGGCAGCCAGCTCGGCATGCGGGCAGCGCCGCCGTCCGAGCCCCCCGAGGCGGGTGGTGCGGGCGCGCGGGCTGCCTCGCCGGGAGATTCGGGGATGGGTGCATCGTCCGGGGCTGCCCGGCGCGTCTCGTCTGTCGGTGCCACGCCGCAAGTCTCACGTATGCCGGCGGCAGCTCTGCGCCGCCCCCGGCCTGCGCCTCTAGGGGCGCATGGAGGTACGGAAGGGCGCACGGGCGCGAATGCAGCAGGCCCGCGGTCGGGCGCCCGCAGGGGCGCGGCACGCCCCGGAAAGGGGAGTCAGCGCTTTTCGACGGGGACGCCCATGGCGTCGCACACCGCGCGCCAGACGTCCTTCGCCTCCCAGCCCGCGTCCAGTGCCTCATGGACCGTACGCCCGCCGAGCTGGGACATCACATGATCGCGCGCAAAGGAGTCGGCGTATCCCGCGCCGAAGTGATCCACCATCCGCTGCCAGAAGACCGTCAACCGCATGCCACCAGTATCCCGCCCGCGGAGTGCAGCCGAGCCGGACGGCCACGGTGACGGCCTGTTGCGGCCTACCGTCTGAACATGACCGAAACGGGAACTACCGCTCACACTCCGTCACCACGCCGTCCTCTGCACGCCCCGCACAGCGTGGTCCCGGCACCGCCGCGCCAGGTACGTCCCGCGATCCCGGTGCGCCCCGGGGGGACGCCCGCCGCGAAGTCCTCCGTGCTGCTGCGCGCCGAGGAGTTCGTCCGGCTGACCGCCCGGATTCTCGAGCAGCGCCGGTTCGCGTACCACTTCCTCGGTGCGGGGAACGCCGGCGCCGAGGCCGTGGAGACCGCCCTGAGGGCGTACCGCAACGAGGACGAGGGGTACGGGCACGCGCTGGATCCGGGGTTGCGGGGGCCGCAGAGCAGGCCGGCGCACGCCGTGTACGCGCTCCGCGTGCTGGATTCGATCGGGCGCTGCGGGGGGCAGCGGGTGGAGCGCCTGGGCCGCTATCTGACGGCCGCGTCCGCCGCCGACGGCGCCCTGCCGGCGTTCCTGCCGGGCCGGCACCCCTTCGGGAGTGCCCAGGGCGAACTGCTGACCACCGGGCCCGTGGTGGGCCTGCTGCACCGCAATGACGTGTGGCACGCGTGGCTGTTCCGGGCCACCGACTTCTGCTGGCAGGCGATCGAGTGCCTGGAGGCGCCCAGTCCGCACGAGGTCCAGGCGGCTGTCACCTTCCTGGACTCCGTGCCCGACCGCCCGCGCGCGCAGGCGGCCGCCGATCGGCTCGGCAGGCTGGTGCGCGAGCAGCGGCTGGCCGTGCTGGACCCGCAGCAGCTAGACGCGTATCCGGTGGCTGCGGGGTGTGCGCCGGGGGCGCATCACTTCCCGCACGACTACGCCAAAGTGCCTGAGTCCCTCGCGCGCGGGTGGTTCACCGACGACGAGATCGCCCGGTCCCTGGACTTCCTCGCCGCCGACCAGCAGCAGGACGGCGGCTGGCCCCTTCTGCCGAGCGGCCCCGGGGGGCCGCCCACGGAGCGCCGCTGGTCGCCGGGCGCGGTGGTGGAGCGCCTGGAGCGGCGCCCCGGGCTGACGATCGAGGCCCTGCGCACCCTGCGTGCCTACGGGCGGCCGATCGGCTGAGCACCTGCCGGGGCGCGGTCCTCCGGGCGGGAGGCACGTCGCCCGGAGGACCGCACGTGCCCCGGGCCGGTGCGCAGGGCCGTCCGCTCAGCCTGCGATCACCCCCGGCTGCCCTCGTCATCAGCCGGCAGCCGCCCTCGGTCCTGCGATCACCCCCACCCTGTGATCGCTCTCACCGCGGCGGTGACCAGGACGGCCGATGCCAGCACGGCCAGGAACGGGGCGCGCAGCATGAGGGCCACCGCGGCGGCGGCCAGGCCGGCGGCCTTGGTGTCGACGACGAGCGAGTGTCCGTCGGCGAACGTCTGCTGGGCGGTGAGTGCGGCGAGCAGGGCCACGGGGAGCAGGGCCGCCAGCCGTCCGACGAGCGGGCGCTCCAGGACTCCGGCCGGCACGACGAGGCCCATGAGCTTCACCGCGTAGCAGCCGACCGCGGTGAGCCCGACGGCGATCCAGATGTTCAACGTTCTTCCTTTGCGGACGGTGTCTGTGACGTGTGCGGCCGGCGCCTGCGGCCGGCGCCCCAGAGGACGGCGGGAGCGGCCAGCGCCGCGGCGAGGACGGGGACCCCGGTGGGCAGGACGGGCAGCAGCCCGAGGCCGAGGACGACGGCGACCGCGGCGACGGCGCGTTCGGTCGCGGTGCGCAGCATGGGTGCGAGCAGCGCCAGGAAGACGGCGGGACTGGCGGCGTCGAGCCCCCAGGTGCCGGTGTCCCCGACGGCCCGGGCGCCGACCGCTCCCACGAGGGTGGTGAGGTTCCACAGCACGTAGAGGGTCAGGCCGGTGACGGCGAAGCCGATGCGGGCACTGCGCCGGGTGGGCTGGGCCAGCGACACGGCGGTGGTCTCGTCGATGACCCACTGGGCCGCGGCGGGACGCAACGCGCGCGGGAGTGCCAGTCGCTGCGACAGGCGCAGTCCGTAGAACGCGTTGCGCACTCCCAGGAAGAGGGCCCCGGCGGCCGCGGTGAGCGGGGCGCCGCCCGCGGCGAGCGCACCGACCAGCGCGAACTGCGAGGCTCCGGTGAACACGAGCAGGCTGAGCGCACAGGTCTGGAGGACGGTGAGACCGCTGCCCGCCGAGGTCACGCCGAAGGCGAACCCGGAGAGCCCCACGGCGGTCCCCACACCGAGCGCGTCCCGGACGACGGCGGCGTCGGGCTTCCCGCCGCCCGTGCTCCCGTGCTCCGCACGCTCAGACCGCTGCTCCGCACGCCCGCACCCCGCACGGCGCGATGCGCCCGCCTGGCCGAGGGCCGCCGCGGCACCGCCCCGAACGCCTCCCTGGGCGGCACCTGCCCCCGCACCCCCTCGGGACGTGGCCTCCCCCGCGTCCCCTCGGGAAGTGCCTCCCGCCGCGCCTCCCCACCCGGCGCTCCCCGGGGCGCCCGCCTGGGTGGCGCCTCCGGCGACGCCTCCGTCTGCTGATGCTTTCTGTTCTGCCACGCCGTGGACGTTACGGAAGGCATGCCGGCCGGTCTTGTACGTTCTTGCGCTCCCGCTGGTAGGCACCGGGCGGCACGCCGACGATGCGGGCGAAGTGACGGGTGAGGTGCGGCTGGTCGGTGAAGCCGACGTCGACGGCCGCCTGGGCGGGTGCCGTGCCCGCGTCGAGCAGCCGGCGGGCACGGCGCACCCGCGCGTCGGTGAGCCAGGTGTGCGGGGGCATCCCGTAGCTGGCGCGGAAGGCGCGCAGCAGCGCGAACGGGCTGGTGCCGAGGTCGGCGGCGAGGCTGTCCAGGGTGGGCGGGTCCGTCATCCGCTCCTCCAGTACGGCACGCGCGCGTGCGGCGATGCGGGCGCCCGCGCTGGACGGCGGGCGCTGGGGCGGTGTGCCCCCGTTCAGCCGCAGCAGCCGGGTCACCACGACGCGCAGCAGCGTGTCGGCGGCCAGCGCGTTGCCCTCGTCGGCGGCGCGCAGCACCTGGTGGACCAGGTCCGCGCTGTACGGGTCGTCCAGGACGGGGGTGGCGAAGCCGGGGGTGCCCCTGAGGGCGGTGGTGTCGGCGGCGATCTCGGCGACCAGTTCCGGTGCCGGGTACACCGCGCCGTACCGCCAGCCCTCGGGGACACCGGCGCGGCCCGTGTGCGCGGTGTCCGGATTGACGAGGGCCAGCGCGCCGGGGCCCGCGTACCGATCGGCGCCTCCGTGGTGGAAGATCTCGACGCCCTCGGTGATGGCGGCGATCACGAAGTTCTCGTGGGTGTGGCGCACGAACGTCTTGTGGACGTAGCGGGCCCGGAGCAGGTCGACGCCCGGCAACTCCGCGTACCGCCAGTGCCGTGCCCGCTCTCTCCTGCCCGCCATCCCCCCATTCTGCGCCGGTGCCACTGCCGCGTCATACACGGCGTCTGCGCAGGTCCGGGCGGTTGTCAGTGGGCGGGTGCAGGATGGGGGCATGGCGCATGACGCTCTCGACGGCTTCACCCCCGCGACCCGCGGCTGGTTCGCGGGGGCCTTCTCCGCGCCCACCGCGGCCCAGGCGGGCGCGTGGCGGGCCATCGGTGCGGGGTCGGACGTCCTCGTCGTGGCCCCCACCGGCTCGGGCAAGACGCTGGCCGCCTTCCTCGCGGCGCTGGACCAGCTTGCCTCGGCCCCGCCGCCCGCGGACCAGAAGAAGCGCTGCCGTGTGCTGTACGTCTCACCGCTGAAGGCCCTCGCCGTCGACGTGGAGCGCAATCTGCGCAGTCCGCTGACGGGCATCCGCCAGGAAGCGGTGCGCCTCGGCCTGCCCGAACCCGAGGTACGCGTCGGCATCCGCTCCGGTGACACCCCCGCGGCCGAGCGGCGGGCGCTGTCGACCCGGCCGCCGGACATCCTGATCACCACCCCGGAATCGCTCTTCCTGATGCTGACCTCGGCCACCCGCGAGGCGCTGACCGGCATCGAGACGGTGATCCTCGACGAGGTGCACGCGGTCGCGGGCACCAAGCGCGGCGCCCACCTCGCCCTGTCCCTTGAGCGCCTCGACGCGCTGCTGCCGAAGCCGGCACGCCGTATCGGCCTGTCCGCGACGGTGCGCCCGGTGGACGAGATCGCGCGCTACCTCTCCCCGCGGCGCAGGGCGGAGATCGTCCAGCCGCCTTCGGGCAAGGAGTTCGACCTGTCCGTGGTCGTGCCCGTGGAGGACCTCGGCGAGCTCGGCGGCTCTCCCGCGGCGGACGACCAGGGCGCGGAGCGGCCCTCCATCTGGCCGCATGTCGAGGAGCGGATCACCGACCTGGTCCAGGCCCACAGGTCCACCATCGTGTTCGCCAACTCCCGCCGCCTCGCGGAGCGCCTGTGCAACCGCCTCAACGAGATCGCCTACGAACGCGCCACCGGCGAGCCGCTGGACGAGGCCCACGCCCCGGCCCAGCTCATGGGCGGTTCGGGTGCCGCCCAGGGCGCCCCCGCGGTCATCGCGCGCGCCCATCACGGCTCGGTCTCCAAGGAGCAGCGGGCCCAGGTGGAGGAGGACCTGAAGGCGGGCCGGCTGCCCGCCGTGGTGGCCACCTCCAGCCTGGAGCTGGGCATCGACATGGGCGCGGTGGACCTCGTCGTACAGGTGGAGTCGCCGCCGTCGGTGGCGTCCGGGCTGCAGCGCGTGGGGCGTGCGGGTCACCAGGTGGGCGCGGTCTCCACCGGTGTCGTCTTCCCGAAGTACCGCGGTGATCTCGTGCAGTCCGCCGTGGTCACCGAGCGGATGCGCAGCGGCGCCATCGAGGCCCTGCGCATCCCGGCCAACCCGCTGGACGTCCTCGCGCAGCAGTTGGTCGCCATGACCTCCATGGACACCTGGCAGGTGGACGACCTGCTGGCCCTGGTGCGCAGGTCGGCGCCGTTCTCCTCGCTTCCCGAGTCCGCGTTCACGGCCGTTCTCGACATGCTCGCCGGCCGCTATCCGTCGGACGCCTTCGCCGAGTTGCGCCCGCGCGTGGTGTGGGACCGGGTCGCGGGCACCGTCACCGGCCGCCCCGGAGCCCAGCGGCTCGCGGTCACCTCGGGGGGCACCATCCCGGACCGCGGGCTCTTCGGGGTGTTCCTCGCCGGTGCCGACCCCAAGAAGGGCGGCGGACGTGTCGGCGAGCTGGACGAGGAGATGGTGTACGAGTCGCGCGTCGGTGACGTCTTCACCCTGGGCACCACCTCCTGGCGCATCGAGGACATCACCCGCGACCGCGTGCTGGTCTCGCCCGCTCCCGGGGTCCCGGGCAGGCTGCCGTTCTGGAAGGGGGACCAGCTCGGCCGCCCCCTGGAGCTCGGCCGGGCGCTGGGCGCCTTCCTGCGGGAGGTCGGCGCACTGCCCAGGGACGACGCCCGCCTGCGGCTGCTGGCCGCCGGGCTCGACGCTTGGGCTTCCGACAATGTGCTCGGCTACCTGGACGAGCAGCGCCAGGCCTGCGGCCACGTCCCCGACGACCGCACGATCGTCGTCGAGCGGTTCCGTGACGAGCTGGGCGACTGGCGAGTCGTCGTCCACTCCCCTTTCGGCGCACAGGTGCACGCCCCCTGGGCACTCGCCCTGGGCGCCCGGCTCACCGAGCGGTACGGCATGGACGCCCAGGTCATGCACGCGGACGACGGCCTCGTCCTGCGGCTGCCCGACGCCGACCTGATGGGCCTTGACCTGCTCGATCAGGACCCGGTGCGCTCCGGCACCGAGTACGACACGGAGCAGGCCCCCGTCGGCGCCGGGGACGTCGTCTTCGACAAGGGCGAGATCGATCAGATCGTCACCGACCAGGTCGGCGGCTCGGCCCTGTTCGCGGCCCGGTTCCGGGAGTGCGCCGCGCGGGCGCTGCTGCTGCCGCGCCGCAACCCCGGCCGGCGCACCCCGCTGTGGCAGCAGCGCCAGCGGGCGGCGCAGCTCCTCGAGGTGGCCAGCGAGTTCGGTTCCTTCCCGATCGTCCTTGAGGCGGTGCGCGAATGCCTCCAGGACGTGTTCGACGTCCCCGGGCTCGCCGAGCTGATGGGCGACATCGAGTCCCGCAAGGTGCGCCTGGTGGAGGTCACCACCCAGGAGCCGTCCCCCTTCGCCCGTTCGCTGCTGTTCGGCTACGTGGCGCAGTTCCTGTACGAGGGCGACTCCCCGCTCGCCGAGCGCCGCGCGGCCGCCCTGTCGCTGGACTCACGGCTGCTCGCCGAGCTGCTGGGCCAGGCGGAGCTGCGCGAGCTGCTCGACGCCGACGTACTGGCCGAGCTGGAGCACGAACTGCAGTGGCTGACCGACGACCGGCGGGTGAAGGACGCGGAGGGCGTGGCGGACCTCCTGCGGGTGCTCGGGCCGCTCACCGACGCCGAGCTCGCCGAACGCGGCGGGCAGCCGCAGTGGGCGGAGGAGCTGGCCGCCACCCGCCGGGCCATTCGGGTGCGCGTCGCCGGCATGGAGCACTGGGCCGCGGTGGAGGACGCGGGCCGGCTGCGGGACGCGCTCGGCACCGCCCTGCCCGTGGGCGTCCCCGAGGCGTTCACCGAGCCGGTGAGGGATCCCCTGGGAGACCTCCTCGCGCGCTATGCGCGCACCCACGGCCCGTTCACCTCGGCCGCGGCGGCCGCCCGGTTCGGGCTCGGCGCCGCGGTCACCGATGGCGCCCTCGGCCGTCTCACGGCGAGCGGCCGCCTCGTACAGGGTGAGTTCCACCCGGCGGGCATCGGTCAGGAGTGGTGCGACGCCGCCGTGCTGCGCAGGCTGCGGCGCCGCTCCCTGGCGGCCCTGCGCCACGAGCTCGAGCCGGTACCGCCCGCCGCGCTCGCGCAGTTCCTGCCGCAGTGGCAGCAGCTCGGCGGGCACGGACTGCGCGGCATCGACGGCCTGGTGCGGGCCGTGGAGCAGTTGCAGGGCGCGTCGGTGCCCGCCTCGGCCCTGGAGCGGCTGGTCCTGCCGTCCCGGATCTCCGACTACGCCCCGGCGACGCTGGACGAGCTGACCGCCGCGGGCGAGGTCGTCTGGGCCGGTGCCGGGGCGCTGCCCGGCAAGGACGGCTGGGTCAGCCTCTACCTGGCCGATGCGGCACCGCTCCTGCTGCCCGCCCCGCACCCCCTGGAGCTCACGGCCCTGCACCAGGCCGTCCTGGACGCGCTCTCCGGCGGGTACGGGCTGTTCTTCCGCCAGATCGCCGACCAGCTCCGGGCCACCACTCATCCCGACGTCACCGATCCGCAGCTCGCCGACTCGATCTGGGAGCTGGCCTGGTCGGGACGGCTGACCAACGACACCCTCGGTCCGCTGCGCGCCCTGCTCGGATCGGGTCGCACCGCCGGTGCCACCGCCCACCGTGCGAAGCGCGCCGTCCCACGCGGCAGGTACGGCTCGCTCACGACCGCCCGCCCCACGTCCCGCAACGGCCCGCCCACCGTCGCCGGGCGCTGGTCGCTGCTCCCGGAGCGCGAGGGCGACGCCACCGTCCGTGCCCACGCCCTGGCACGCACCCTGCTCGACCGCCATGGCGTGGTCACCCGGGGTGCGGTGGCCGCCGAGGGTGTGGAAGGCGGTTTCTCGGCGCTCTACCGCGTCCTGTCGGCCTTCGAGGAGAGCGGTCAGGCCCGGCGCGGCTACGTCGTGGAGGGACTGGGCGCGGCGCAGTTCGCCATGGACGGCGCGGTGGACCGGCTGCGCGCCGCCGCCAATGCCCGCGAGCGGGGCGAGGCACTGCCGCCCGCCGCCGGCGGTGCCGGCGGCCCGCACGGAGGGTACGGGACGGGCGGCGGGGCGGCCGGGGGGTACGGGACGGTGGGGTTCGATGCTGCCGCCGGGTCCGAGGGCACTCCGGATGCCCCCGGTGCCCATGGGTCCACCGGGGGCGGCGAGGTCCGCTTCGAGGGCCCCCGCAGCTTCCACGGTTCCCGTGGCCCCGGTGAGCCCAGCGGTTTCGAAGGGCTCACCGGCTTCGAGGGCCCTACCGGCTTCGGTGGACCCTCCGCGTTCGACGAGCAGGGCGGGTCGTACGGCGGCGAGCGGCGCGCGGGCGCGACGGGCGGCGCCTGGGGCTCCGGAGGCCGTTCCCGCAACCGCGGCGCGCCCCGTGCCGTGGTGCTGGCCGCGGCCGACCCGGCGAACGCCTACGGGGCCGCCCTGCCCTGGCCCGAGCCGCCGACGGGCGCAGGGCACAAGCCGGGCCGCAAGGCCGGCTCGCTGGTCGTGCTGGTCGACGGCGAGCTGACGCTGTACATGGAGCGGGGCGGCAAGACCCTGCTGGCCTGGCCCGAGTCCCCACAAGCCGCGCTCTCCCCGGACGACGCGCGCCTCGGCGCGGCCGCCGGAGCCCTGGCAGCCGCTGCCCAGGCGGGCCGGCTCGGCACGGTCACGGTGGCACGGATCAACGGCGAGTCGTCGCTCACCTCGCCCCTGGCCGCCGTCCTGGAGTCCGCCGGCTTCCATGCGAACCCAAGGGGGCTGCGACTGCGGGCGTGACCGCTTCGGCGCCGCCCCGGCCCGCCCCGGCGCCGCCCATCACCGCCGTGCGATGCTGGAACCCATGCCCGAAGGAGACACCGTCTGGCAGGCCGCGAAGCGGCTGCACCGTGCGCTCGCGGGGCGCGAGCTGATCCGGTCCGATCTGCGGGTGCCCGCCCACGCCACCGCCGACCTGACGGGCCGGGCAGTCCTGGAGGTCGTCCCGCGCGGCAAGCACCTGCTCACCCGCCTCGAAGGCGGTCTGACCCTCCACTCCCATCTGGGGATGGAGGGCTCGTGGAAGATCTACACGCCGGGAGAGCGGTGGCGGGGCGGGCCCGGCCACCAGATCCGGGCGATCCTCGGCACGGCCGGGCCCACGGCGGTCGGCTACCGGCTGCCCGTCCTCGAACTGCTCCGCAGCTCGGACGAGCGGCGCGCGGTCGGCCATCTCGGCCCCGATCTGCTCGGCCCGGACTGGGACCCGGACGTGGCACTGGCCAACCTGCTGAGCGACCCCTCCCGTGCGCTCGGCGAGGCCCTGCTCGATCAGCGCAATCTCGCCGGAGTGGGCAACGTCTACAAATCGGAACTGTGCTTCCTTCTCCGGGCCACCCCCTGGCTCGCCGTCGGTGCCCTGCCCCAGGAGGCCGCCGAGAGCCTCCCGGTCCTCGCGAAGAGGCTGCTGGAGGCCAACCGCGAGCAACCTGCCCGCTCCACCACCGGCCGCCGCGCACCACGGCTGTTCGTCTACGGCCGCGCCCCGCGCCCCTGTCTGCGCTGCGGCACCGCGGTCCGGGTGGCCGACCAGGGCGACGGCTCCCGGGAGCGTCCCACCTACTGGTGCCCTGGATGCCAGACGGGCCCGACGCCTCGGTACCGGGACTCCACATACGCCGGACGTAACGCCGGCGCGCCAGCGCCCAGGGCACCCGCAGCCGCCCCCTCCAGCCCCCTGACATCCCCCAGCGCTGAGCCCTCTCGGGAGTGAACAGGGCCAAGGGCCGCACGACCAGGGCAGGGCCCCGGGCCGTCGCCGGCACGAACGAGCGCCGACGGCACAAACCGCGCCGAGGCCGGTACGCCGCGGAAGATGACAGTTCCACCCTGGGCCCGTCCGCGGACAGCCGCCGCGCGGACGGGCGCCCACCACCCGGACACCCGCGTCCGCGCACCCCCACTCGGACGCCCACCCGCACACGTCCACCAGGAAGGAGCCCGCACAGGTAGCACGCGCAGGCATCCGCCCGTAGGCATCCGCCCTCAGGCAGCACAAACCCCGGTCGCGGCGGTCACGGAACCTCCGTGCCGCCCCGGCCGGGGCCTTCGTACCATTCCTGCGCTTCCGGGCGCCGCACACGCTCCCACGAGACGGGTCACGGGAGACGCTGCCGCTCGGATCAGTGGGTCCGCCCGATACGCCGGATCCACTCCGTTCGCCGGATCCACTCCGATCGCCGGGTCAGGCGGCGGCGAACCTCACGCGGCCACCACGTCCACTGCCTCGGCGGGTGCCTTGATCGTCACCCGTTCCGGTGGGACGCCGGTCACCGAGACCGAATTCAGCATGGGGTGTACGGCCGGTGCGGGCACCGACTCGGTCGCAGCCGCCGACTCCGCCAGCTCGGCGAGGGCGAGTTCGTCGCTCACCTCGTGCATGAGCTCGGACATCCGTACCTCAAGCGCGTCGCAGATCGCGGAGAGCAGCTCGGAGGAAGCCTCCTTCTGCCCCCGCTCCACCTCGGAGAGATAGCCGAGCGAGACTCGGGCGGACGAGGAGACTTCGCGCAGAGTACGGCCCTGGCGCTGGCGCTGCCGACGCAGCACGTCACCCAGCAGGCGACGGAGCAGGATCATCGGTGGCTCCCTCCTCGGACCGTGTAGCCGCTTCCGTTACGCCCCACCGTACCGCCTCCCGCAGCGGCTGTGCGGGGAGCGATGTCGTGTTCACTGAGGGCTGCAAACATCAAGTCCCCCCGTTCTGTTCCGTATCCTGTGCCCGGTCGTTCCCGGGCCGTTCGCCGGAAAGCTGCTGGAGCAGCAGCTTGAGCACGCTCCGTACACTCTCCATACGGATTTCCGCTCGCTGGCCGTTCAACCGCAGCTCCGCCACTTTCTCCTCGCCCCGCGGCCCCCGGACCGCGACGAACACCTCACCGACCGGGTGTCCGTCCTGGGGTTCGGGGCCGGCGACACCGGTGGTGGCGATGCCCCAGTCGGCAGCGAGCGCGACACGCACACCCCGCGCCATCTGCAGCGCCACCTCGGGGTCCACGGCACCGCGCTCGGCAAGCAGGGAGCCGTCCACGTCCAGCAGCTTTTCCTTCAGGTCCGTCGCATAACTGGTCACCGAACCGCGGAAGACCTTCGAGGCGCCGGGCAGGACCGTCAGCTCCGCGGCCACCAGGCCACCGGTCAGCGACTCCGCCACGGCAAGTGTCTCACCGCGCGCCAGCAACAGGCGCATCGCCGCTTCCGCCCCGGGCGTCATCGCGGCGGCTCCTCACGGGGGCGCTCCCCCACGACCGGCTCGTTGCTCCCGTGCGGCCGGCCGGCGGCGACCTCCGCCACGGCCTCACCGGACACACCGGCCTCACCAGGAGCACCGGCCGTGCCCACCTCCCCGAGCTGGGCGGCCGCCCCGAGCTGTCCGGACCCACCGATCGCTCCGGACGCCCCGATGGCTCCGGCCTCAGCGGACTCACCCGTCGCACCGGCACCCACAGCCGCATCCGCCACCACGGCCCCGGCCCCGGCCGCGTGCGCGTCCCCTTCCCCGCGCAGCCCGAGCCTGCGCAGCACTATGGCGCGTTTCACATAGTCCAGACCGGTCAGCACGGTGAGGGCCACGGCGATGGCCATCACCCAGAACCTGAGCGTGGCGAGGGGCCCGGTCAGCGCGAGGACGTACATACCGACCGCGATGCCCTGCGACAGCGTCTTCAGCTTGCCGCCGCGACTGGCCGGAATGACTCCATAGCGGATCACCAGGAAACGGAGCAGGGTGATGCCGAGCTCACGCCCGAGGATGACGCACGTCACCCACCAGGGAAGATCACCGAGCGCCGACAGGCAGACCAGTGCCGTTCCCATGATCGCCTTGTCCGCGATCGGGTCGGCGATCTTGCCGAAGTCGGTGACCAGGTCGTACGTACGGGCCAGGTGCCCGTCGAAGAGGTCCGTGATCATGGCGATGGCGAAGGCCGCCCAGGCGAGCGACCGCCACGCGGGGTCGTATCCGCCGCCGGCCAGCATCAGGACGACGAAACCCGGCACCAGCAGCAGCCGGATCATCGTGAGCAGATTGGCGACGTTCCACAGGCTGGCCTGGTTGACGGCCGCAGCGCCCAGCTTGCCGCCGGGCGCCGGCCTGCCGGAACCGCCCGCGGCGGATGCCGGGACTCCGGTCATCTGCCCGCCTCCTCGGTACACATATCTCCGTCGATGACCTCGGCGACCAGGTCGACCCCCTCGGTGCTGACCACCTTGGCCACGACCATACGGCCGACGCCCGGCCCCGTACCGTTCGTCGCGGCGGCTTCGCCACCGGTGAACAGGACCTGACCGTCCGTCTCCGGCGCCTGGTGGGCGGCGCGGCCGGTGGCCGGCTCGGTGCCGTCCGCGGAGCCGGTCGTCTCGACGAGCACCTCGACGGTCTCCCCGAGGCGCTCCTCGGCGCGCTGGGCGGTGAGCTCGTCGGCCAGGCGGGCGACGTGCGCAAGGCGTTCGGCCACCTCGTCCTCCCCGAGCTTGCCGTCGAAGCCGGCGGCTTCCGTGCCGTCCTCGTCGGAGTACCCGAACACACCGATGGCATCCAGCCGCGCGCCGGTGAGGAATCGCTCCAGCTCGGCGAGGTCGGCCTCGCTCTCGCCGGGGAAGCCGACGATGAAGTTGGACCGCACGCCCGCCTGCGGCGCCTTGGTGCGGATCCGGTCGAGCAGTTCGAGGAACCGGTCGGTGTCCCCGAACCGCCGCATGGCGCGGAGCACGCCGGGCGCGGAGTGCTGGAAGGAGAGGTCGAAGTACGGCGCGACCTTCTCCGTCGACGTCAGCACGTCGATCAGACCGGGGCGCATCTCGGCGGGCTGGAGGTAGCTGACGCGCACCCGCTCGATGCCGTCCACGGCGGCCAGCTCGGGCAGCAGGGTCTCCAGGAGGCGCAGGTCTCCGAGGTCCTTGCCGTACGAGGTGTTGTTCTCCGAGACGAGCATGACCTCCTTGACGCCCTGCTCGGCCAGCCAGCGGGTCTCCGTCAGGACGTCGGCGGGGCGCCGGGAGATGAAGGAGCCGCGGAAGGAGGGGATGGCGCAGAAGGTGCAGCGGCGGTCGCAGCCGGAGGCGAGCTTGACCGAGGCGACGGGTGAGCCGTCGAGTCTGCGCCGCAGCGGCGCCCGGGGACCGGAGGCCGGGGCAAGGCCCGGGGGGAGGTCCGCGGGGGCCCCGTCCGCGGCCTGCTGCCCGGTCTGCTCCGGCTGTGCGGCGTCGTCACGCACGGCGGCGGCCGACCCCGGTGAGGTCTTCGGGGCGGCCGCCGGCCCGTGTCCCGGCAGGGCCACACCCGTGCCCGCCCGCTGGCGCTCCACCGGGCTGACCGGGAGCAGCCTGCGCCGGTCACGCGGGGTGTGGGAGGCGTGGATGCCGCCGCCGAGGATGGTCGTCAGACGGTCGGAGATATCCGCGTAGTCGTCGAAACCGAGGACGCCGTCCGCTTCCGGGAGGGCCTCGGCGAGCTCCTTGCCGTACCGCTCGGCCATGCAGCCGACGGCGACGACGGCCTGGGTCCTGCCCCGCTCCTTCAGGTCATGGGCTTCGAGGAGCGCGTCGACGGAGTCCTTCTTGGCGGCCTCCACGAAACCACAGGTGTTGACGACGGCGACATCCGCTTGCTCGGCGTCCTCGACGAGCTGCCAGCCGTCCGCCTCCAAGCGGCCTGCAAGCTCCTCCGAGTCCACCTCGTTACGGGCGCAGCCGAGTGTGACGAGAGCGACGGTACGGCGTTCAGGCATGCGCTCAGACTACTTCGTCGCACCGGCAGCACCGGCCCCCAGGGCGCCCGGGCCCCGTGGAACCCGCTGCTCAGCCGACCTCGGGATCGCCCTTGGTGTACGAAAGGCGCTGCACCTGACCGGGGCGGAACTGGTTGTCGATCTTCTTGCCGTTCACGAAGAGCTGGATGGAACCGGCGTCACCGAGGATCAGGTCGATCTTCTGGCTGTCCTGGAAGGTCTTCTGCTCGCCCTTCTTCAGGAGGCCGTCGAAGAGCAGTTGGCCGTTGTGGTCCTTGGCCGAGATCCAGCTACGGCCGTCCGCGGCGTTCACCAGTACCGTCACCTTGTCGTGCGGGGCGGCGGCGATCGCACTGCCGGAGGGATCGGGCTTGGGTGCGTCGGGCTCGGGGGTGTGGTGGGGCTTGGCCGCGGGTTTGCTGGCGGCCGGGTTCGCACCCTCGGCGGCCTGCGTCCTGGATCCGCCGGCGGGGGCGTTGCCGTGGAAGAGCGTGAAGCCGACGAATCCGATGACGGCCACGATCGCGGCGACCATGGCGGCCGTCCAGTTGGGACTGCGGCGGTCCGGCCTGATCCGCTCGGCCTCGAAGAGCGGGGTGGCGGGCGTCGGTGCGTCCCGGCTGCCGTACTCGGCGTCGTACCGCTCGACCAGCGGTTCGGGGTCGAGGCCGACGGCGCGGGCGAGGGCCCTGATGTGGCCCTTGGCGTAGACGTCGCCGCCGCACCGGCTGAAGTCGTCCTGCTCGATCGCGTGCACGATCGGGATGCGGACCCGGGTGGCGGTACTGATGTCGTCGACGGTCAGTCCGGCGTCGAGCCGGGCGCGCTGGAGGGCGCGGCCGATCGCCAGGGAGTCGTCGTCCGGCAGGAGGGCGTCACCGGTGGCGGGCAGGATGTCGTCGCCGGCCGTCAGGAGGTCCTCGTCGTCGTCCGACAGGAGGACCTCTTTGGCTGTCGGCGGGCTGCCGCCCGGCGACCTGCGGTCGGGTGCGGAGGCCGAACGCCCGCCGCCTTCCGACCGGCGGTCCTCGTCGTTCGACATACGGTCATTTTCAGCCACTGGACGGTCTTCTTCCGCCGAGGGGCGGTCAGTTTCAGGGGAGTTGCCGATGGACACGGGGGCGCCTTTCGAGCGTGAGCCACCTGCTGGGGGTTCAGTCTATTGGGGGTGCAAAAGGGCGGGGCAACCGGGAGAAGGGGTTTTATACGCTATCCGGATGGGGCTTTTCCCCGATGGGGGAAGCCGGCGATGCGCTTCCCTCCAACTTGACGTATGCCGAAGCGAAACGGTTGCCCCAGGCCCCGGGCGCCACGGTGGGCGCACGGCTCTGCCGGGCACTCCTGAGTAGTTTTCGGACCTGCTTCCCCATGCACACCACCGGTCCCTTCCCAGGGCGCGGTGAGGGCGTCGCGGCTTGGGCCGGCCGCACGGGTGCGCGTCGCACGTGCGCCGACTCATCCGCCGTGTGCGACCCGCCGTCCGTCGCGAGCGCGGGTCTCGCTCCCTAGGACTGAGCCTCCCCGCGGATCACGGCGAGCACTCCATCCAGCTCGTCGGCCTTCACAAGAACGTCACGCGCCTTGGACCCCTCGCTGGGCCCGACGATGTTCCGTGACTCCATCAGGTCCATCAGCCGCCCGGCCTTGGCGAAGCCCACCCGCAGCTTGCGCTGGAGCATGGAGGTGGAGCCGAACTGCGTGGAGACGACGAGTTCTGCGGCCTGGCAGAGCAGGTCGAGGTCATCGCCGATGTCCTCGTCGATCTCCTTCTTCTGCTTGGAACCGACGGTGACGTCGTCCCGGAAGACCGGCGCCATCTGGTCCTTGCAGTGCTGGACGACCTGCGCGACCTCTTCCTCGGTGATGAAGGCGCCCTGCATGCGCACGGGTTTGCTGGACCCCATCGGAAGGAAGAGCCCGTCGCCCTTGCCGATCAGCTTCTCCGCACCGGGCTGGTCGAGGATGACGCGGCTGTCGGCGAGCGAGGAGGTGGCGAAGGCGAGCCGGGAGGGGACGTTCGCCTTGATCAGGCCCGTGACGACGTCCACCGAGGGCCGCTGGGTGGCGAGCACCAGGTGGATGCCGGCCGCACGGGCGAGCTGGGTGATGCGCACGATGGCGTCCTCCACGTCCCTGGGCGCGACCATCATCAGGTCGGCCAGCTCGTCGACGATCACCAGCAGGTACGGGTACGGCTGGAGGTCGCGCTCGCTGCCTTCCGGAGGCGTCACCTTGCCGCTGCGCACAGCCTGGTTGAAGTCGTCGATGTGGCGGTAGCCGTAGGCGGCGAGGTCGTCGTAGCGCAGGTCCATCTCCCGCACGACCCACTGGAGTGCTTCCGCGGCCCGCTTGGGATTGGTGATGATCGGTGTGATCAGGTGGGGAATGCCCTCGTAGGCGGTGAGTTCCACGCGCTTGGGGTCGACCAGCACCATGCGGACGTCCTCGGGCGTCGCACGCATCATGATCGACGTGATCAGGCAGTTGATGCAGGACGACTTGCCGGAGCCGGTGGCGCCCGCGACCAGGACGTGCGGCATCTTGGCGAGGTTCGCCATCACATAGCCGCCTTCGACGTCCTTGCCGAGCGCCACCAGCATGGGGTGGTCGTCCTCGGCGGCGTCGGCGAGGCGCAGGACGTCGCCCAGGTTGACCATCTCGCGGTCGGTGTTGGGGATTTCGATGCCAACCGCGGACTTCCCGGGGATGGGGCTGATGATGCGTACGTCGGGGCTCGCGACCGCGTAGGCGATGTTCTTGGTGAGTGCCGTGATGCGCTCGACCTTGACCGCCGGGCCGAGTTCGACCTCGTAGCGGGTGACCGTGGGGCCCCGGGTGAAGCCGGTGACGCTGGCGTCGACCTTGAACTCGGTGAAGACGGTGGTGAGGGAGGCGACCACCGCGTCGTTGGCGGCGCTGCGCGCCTTGCCGGGGCCGCCGCGCTCCAGGAGGTCCAGCGAGGGCAGTGCGTAGGTGATGTCACCGGAAAGCTGGAGTTGCTCGGCGCGCGCGGGCAGCTCGCGGGGCGCCTCGGGGGCGGACTTGGTCAGATCGGGCACCGCCCCGGAGCCGGCCGGCGGGCCCTGCGGGGCGTTCTGCCCGGCCGGGTCGGACTTGGTGAGCCGGGCGCGGGCCGCGGGCACCTCGGTTCGCTGTCCGGGCCGCTGGTCGGCGGTGACGCCCTGGGTGAGGTCGGCCACCAGCGGGGAGGGCGGCATGCCGTGCAGCACGGCGCCGTCGAGGGCGGCTGCGGCCGCCGCGGCCACGTCCACGGGGTCCGGGGACCGCCCCGTGCCGGCCTGCCGGGCCGCGCCTGCCGCATTCTCCGCGTCGGCCGCGGCGCCGGCCCTGCGCGGCCTGCGGCGCTTGGAGAGCGCCTGCTCCTCCGCCCGGTCGTGGTCGTAGGGCTCGGCGGAGCCGCGGCGCCGGGAGCGGGGCAGTGCCTCGCGCCACTGGTCCTCGTAGCGGGCGTCGTCGCCGTCGTACACGGCTTCCTCGGCGCCCTCCTCGAACTCCGGGTGGATGAGGCCGAGCCTGGTGCCGAGCAGCCGCAGCCGCTGCGGGATGGCGTTCACGGGGGTGGCGGTGACCACGAGCAGGCCGAAGACGGTGAGCAGCACCAGCAGCGGTACGGCCAGGACGTCGGTGAGCGCGTACGTCAGCGGGGTGGCCGCGGCCCAGCCGATGAGGCCGCCGGCGTCCCTGATGCCCTGCATGCCGTCGCTGCGCGCGGGCGCGCCGCAGGCGATGTGCACCTGTCCGAGGATGCCGATGACCAGGGCGGAGAGCCCGATCACGATACGGCCGTTGGCCTCGGGACGCTCGGGGTGGCGGATCAGCCGGATGGCGACGACGCCGAGCAGGATCGGCACCAGCAGGTCGAGGCGGCCGAAGGCGCCGGTGACCAGCAACTCGACCAGGTCGCCGACGGGGCCGTCCAGACTCGACCAGGTGCCGCCGGCAACGATCAGTGCGATACCCAGCAGCAGCAGGGCGAGGCCGTCCTTGCGGTGCGCCGGGTCGAGGCCCCTGGCGCCGCGCCCCACGCCGCGGAAGAGGGCGCCGACGGTGTGGGCGGCGCCCAGCCATAGGGCGCGCACCATGCGGTAGACGCCCGCGGTGGGGCTCGGTGCCGGTCGGGGGGCGGGCTTCCTGGCCGCGGCCTTCTTCGCCGGCGGCCTGCGGGCGGGTGCCTTCCTCGCCGGGCCCTTCCTGACCGCGCCCGCCGCGGCCTTCTTCGCCGTGCCCTTCGCCGGCGCGGCCGCCTTCTTCGCGGGCGTCTTCTTGGCTGCGGACTGACGTGGGGCCATGGGGGTGAGGTTACCGCCGTGGGCCCCAGTGGACACGTGTGCCCACTTCTTCACCCGATCGTGTCGTCTCGAAGGCCGCGCCTGCCTGACGCGGTGTCATCGAGGCGCGGCGGCCTCAGGGCCCGCACGGGGTACGGGCCGGCGGAGCGCGGGATGGGCCCGGTGGCACCGAGGGAGGGGCGCCGGCCGGATGGAGGCGGGCGCCGACCGGGGGCCGGCACCGCGCTCCGGATGCTCAGCTCTGCGAGGGCAGGGACGGGGCGCCGCTCCCCGCGCCGGGCTCCAGGGCGTCGAGGGCCCTGCGCAGGCCGGAGAGCTTGCGCTCCAGGTGCGCGGCGGTGGCCACCGCGGAGGCGTCCGCCGAGTCGTCGTCGAGCTGCTTCGACAGGGCCTCGGCCTGCTCCTCGACGGCCGCGAGCCGGGCGGAGAGCTCGGCGAGCAGGCCGACCGGCTCCTTCGCGTCCCCGACGGGCGACTTGCCGCTGCCTTCCAGTTGGAGGCGGAGCAGGGACGCCTGCTCGCGGAGCTGGCAGTTCTTCATGTACAGCTCGACGAACACCGAGACCTTGGCGCGCAGCACCCACGGGTCGAAGGGTTTCGAAATGTAATCCACGGCGCCCGCCGCGTAGCCGCGGAAGGTGTGGTGCGGGCCGTGGTTGATGGCGGTGAGGAAGATGATCGGGATGTCGCGGGTGCGCTCGCGGCGCTTGATGTGCGCAGCCGTCTCGAAACCGTCCATGCCCGGCATCTGGACGTCCAGCAGGATCACCGCGAAGTCGTCCGTGAGCAGTGCCTTGAGCGCTTCCTCCCCGGACGATGCCCGCACCAGCGTCTGATCGAGCGCAGAGAGGATGGCCTCCAGCGCCAGCAGATTCTCCGGCCGGTCATCGACCAGGAGGATCTTGGCCTTCTGCACCATGGCCCGCCCTCCTCGCCCCGGCATGGGGCCTCCCCTGTCCGAAGGACTCGGGGCGGCACCGGGCGCCGCCCCGGGGGACGACTCCCTTACGCCGTCCGTCCTTGTGCCGGTCATCGTAGCCGCACCCCGCCTGTCGCCACACCCTGTCACTGCCATGTCACTGTCCATGTATCACAGCACACTGCGGGAACGCAGGGCGAGACCAAAAGGTTCCCCGATTACCGCAGTTCTACACAGCGCCAGGTTCGTTCCAGGCTACAACTTTGTCACCTACGAACGTACGCCAGTCACTCCCCGCTCATCCAGCGCCGCATCACAGAAAGCAGATGATCAGGATCGACCGGCTTCGTGACGTAGTCGGACGCACCGGACTCGATCGCCTTCTCCCGGTCGCCCTTCATGGCCTTCGCGGTGAGCGCGATGATCGGCAGGCCCGCGAACTGCGGCATCCGGCGGATCGCCGTAGTCGTGGCATACCCGTCCATCTCGGGCATCATAATATCCATCAGGACAACAGCGACATCGTCGTGTTGTTCCAGGACCTCGATGCCCTCGCGGCCGTTCTCCGCGTACAGCACGGCGAGGCCGTGCTGTTCCAGGACGCTGGTGAGGGCGAACACATTGCGGATGTCGTCGTCGACGATGAGCACCTTCTCACCGTCGAACACGACGCTGCCCCACTCCTCGGGACCCGCCTCACGCTGCGCGCCCGACTCGCCCCACGGCTCCTGCGCACCACCCGGCTCGCCGTCCGCGCCGGCGCCCTCCTGCGCCGGCTGCGGCTCGGCCGGGGGCAGCGCCGCCGGAAGCTGCGGCGGAGCGGGCGCCACGGCCCTGCGGCGGCGCCTGAAGAGCGCCGCGGGCCCCGTCTGGGAATCCTGGTAGGACCTCACCTCGGCGGGCATCTTGGCGCCCTCCACGGCCCTCATCGTGTCGCCGGGCTCGATGGACGGCGCGAGCTGCGCGTAGCCCTCCGGGGGCAGTTCGCTCGGGTGCAGCGGCAGGTACAGCGTGAACGTCGAACCGCGGCCGGGCTCGCTCGCGGCGTTGATCTCACCGCCGAGCAGCCGGGCGATCTCCCGGCTGATGGACAGCCCGAGTCCGGTGCCCCCGTACTTGCGGCTGGTGGTGCCGTCGGCCTGCTTGAACGCCTCGAAGATCACCCGCATCTTGCTGGCCGCGATGCCGATACCGGTGTCGGTGACGGAGAAGGCGATCAGCTCGCCGTCCGGATCGCTCAACGCGCCCGTCTCCAGAAGCTGCTCGCGGATGGCGACCGGAACGTCGGAGCCGCCGGTCCTGATCACCAGCTCCACCGCCCCCGAGTCGGTGAACTTCACCGCGTTCGACAGGAGGTTCCGCAGCACCTGGAGCAACCGCTGCTCGTCGGTGTGCAGGGTCGCTGGCAGCTCCGGCGAGACCCGCACGGAGAAGTCGAGGCCCTTCTCCGCGGTGAGCGGCCGGAAGGTGGCCTCCACGTAGTCCACGAGCTGGACGAGCGAGATACGCGTCGGCGAGACGTCCATCTTGCCCGCCTCGACCTTGGTCAGGTCCAGGATGTCGTTGATCAACTGGAGCAGGTCGGAGCCCGCTCCGTGGATGGTCTCCGCGAACTCGACCTGCTTCGGGGAGAGGTTCCCCTCCGCGTTGTCGGCCAGCAGCTTGGCCAGGATCAGCAGGGAGTTGAGCGGGGTGCGCAGCTCGTGCGACATGTTGGCGAGGAACTCGCTCTTGTAGCGCATCGACACGGCCAGTTGCTCCGCGCGCTCCTCGAGGACCTGGCGGGCCTCCTCGATCTCGGTGTTCTTCACCTCGATGTCGCGGTTCTGCTGGGCCAGCAGCTCGGCCTTCTCCTCCAGCTCGGCGTTGGACTCCTCCAGCGCCTTCTGCCGGTTCTCCAGCTCGGCCGACCGCTCCCGCAACTGCTCCGTCAGCTCCTGGGACTGCTTCAGCAGCACCTCGGTCTTGGTGTTGACGCTGATGGTGTTGACGCTGGTCGCGATCATCTCGGCGATCTGGCTCAGAAAGTCCTTCTGGATCTGGGTGAACGGCTGGAACGAGGCCAGCTCGATCACCCCGAGGACCGTGCCCTCGAAGAGCACCGGCAGCACGATGACGTGTGCGGGCGGCGCCTCGCCGAGACCGGAAGCGATCTTCAGGTAACCCGGCGGCACGTTCTCCACCAGGATCGTCCGCCGCTCCTTGGCGGCCGTCCCGATCAGCGTCTCACCGGGCCTGAAGGACGTCGGCATGGAACCCATCGAGTAGCCGTACGAGCCGAGCATCCGCAGCTCGTACGCGTCGTCGGAGGCCGTCATCAGATCCTGGGCGTCGTCCGTGGGCAGTGCCACGAAGAACGCCCCGTGCTGCGCCGAGACCACCGGCGTCAGCTCGCTCATGATCAGCGAGGCGACGTCCTCCAGGTCGCGGCGGCCCTGCATCAGACCGGAGATACGGGCCAGGTTGCCCTTGAGCCAGTCCTGCTCCTTGTTGGCGATCGTGGTGTCGCGCAGGTTGGCGATCATCGTGTTGATGTTGTCCTGCAGCACCTGGATCTCGCCGGCGGCGTCCACGTCGATCTTCAGATTGAGGTCGCCGCGGGTCACGGCGGTGGCCACGGCGGCGATCGCCCGCACCTGGCGGGTGAGGTTGCCGGCCATCTCGTTCACCGACTCGGTCAGGTCGCGCCAGGTGCCGTCCACGTCCCGCACCCGCGCCTGACCGCCGAGCTGGCCCTCCGTGCCCACTTCGCGGGCCACCCGGGTGACCTGCTCGGCGAAGCTGGAGAGCTGGTCGACCATCGTGTTGATGGTGGTCTTCAGCTCCAGGATCTCACCGCGCGCATCGATGTCGATCTTCTTGGTGAGGTCGCCCTTGGCGATCGCCGTCGTGACCATGGCGATGTTCCGCACCTGACCGGTGAGGTTGGACGCCATCGAGTTCACCGACTCGGTGAGGTCCTTCCAGGTGCCCGAGACCCCCGGCACCCGCGCCTGGCCGCCGAGGATCCCGTCGGTGCCGACCTCGCGCGCCACCCGGGTCACCTCGTCGGCGAACGACGACAGCGTCTTGACCATCGTGTTGACCGTGTCGGCGAGCTGGGCGACCTCGCCGCTCGCCTCCACGGTCACCTTCTTGGTCAGGTCGCCGTTGGCGACCGCCGTCGCGACCTGCGAGATGTTCCGCACCTGACCGGTCAGGTTGTTGGCCATCAGGTTGACGTTGTCGCTGAGGTCCTTCCAGATGCCGGTGACGCCCGGCACCCGGGCCTGGCCGCCCAGGTTGCCCTCGGTGCCCACCTCGCGGGCCACACGGGTCACCTGCTCCGCGAAGTTCGAGAGCTGGTCGACCATCGTGTTGACGGTGGTGACCAGTTCGAGGATCTCGCCCTTGGCATCGACCGTGATCTTCTTCGACAGGTCGCCCTTGGCGACCGCCGTCGTCACCTCGGCGATGTTGCGCACCTGGATGGTGAGGTTGTTCGCCATGAAGTTGACGGACTGGGTGAGGTCCTTCCAGGTTCCGGACACGCCCTGCACCTCGGCCTGGCCGCCGAGGATGCCCTCGGTGCCCACCTCGCGCGCGACCCGGGTCACCTGCTCCGCGAAGTTCGAGAGCTGGTCGACCATCGTGTTGAGGGTGTTCTTCAGCTCCAGGATCTCGCCCCGCGCGTCCACGCCGATCTTCTGGGAGAGGTCGCCGCGCGCCACCGCGGTCGCCACCTGGGCGATGTTGCGCACCTGGGCGGTGAGGTTGCCGGCCATGCCGTTCACCGAGTCGGTCAGGTCCCGCCACACACCGGCCACGCCGGGCACCTGCGCCTGGCCGCCGAGCCGCCCTTCCGTACCCACCTCGCGGGCCACCCTGGTGACCTGGTCGGCGAACGCGGAAAGCTGGTCCACCATCGTGTTGATGGTGTTCTTCAGCTCCAGGATCTCGCCCCGCGCGTCCACATCGATCTTCTGCGACAGGTCGCCGCGCGCGACGGCCGTGGTGACCTGGGCGATCTGACGCACCTGGGAGGTCAGGTTGCCGGCCATGAAGTTGACGGAGTCCGTCAGTTCCTTCCAGGTGCCCGAGACTCCCGGCACCCGCGCCTGACCGCCCAGGCGGCCTTCGGTGCCGACGTCCCGCGCCATCCGGGTCACCTGGTCGGCGAAGCTGGAGAGCTGGTCCACCATGGTGTTCACGGTGTTCTTCAGCTGGAGCATCTCGCCGGAGACGTCGACGGTGACCTTCTGCGACAGATCACCGTTCGCCACCGCCGTCGTCACCTGGGCGATGTTGCGGACCTGGCCGGTGAGGTTGCGGAAGGCCGTGTTCACCGAGTCAGTGAGGTCCTTCCAGGTGCCCGCCGCGCCCGGCACCTGCGCCTGGCCGCCCAGCTCGCCCTCGACCCCGATCTCCCGCGCCACCCGGGTGACTTCCGCACCGAACGAGGAGAGCCAGTCCACCATCGTGTTGACGGTGTTCTTCAGCTCCAGCATCTCGCCGGCGACGTCGACGGTGACCTTCTGCGACAGATCGCCGTTCGCCACCGCCGTCGTCACCGCGGCGATGTCGCGCACCTGAGTGGTCAGATTGCGGAAAACCGTGTTCACCGAATCGGTGAGGTCCTTCCACGTGCCCGCCGCACCGGGCACATTCGCCTGGCCGCCGAGACGGCCCTCGGCACCGACCTCGTTCGCGACGCGTGTGACCTCGTCCGCGAAGGTGCGCAGCGTCTCCGTCATCTGGTTGATCGTCTCTGCGAGCTGCGCGACCTCGCCGCGTGCGCTGACGGTCACCTTCTGCGACAGGTCGCCGTTGGCGACGGCCGTGGTGACCTGCGCGATCCCGCGCACCTGCGCGGTGAGGTTGCCGGCCATCAGGTTCACCGAGTCGGTGAGGTCCTTCCAGACGCCGGCGACGCCCGGCACCCGCGCCTGGCCGCCCAGCTCGCCCTCGGTGCCCACCTCGCGGGCCACCCGGGTCACCTCGGACGAGAACGACGAGAGCTGGTCGACCATCGTGTTGACGGTGTTCTTGAGCTCCAGCATCTCACCGGCCACGTGAACCGTGACTTTCCTGGACAGATCACCCCGTGCCACGGCGGTCGTCACGAGAGCAATGTCACGAACCTGAGCGGTGAGGCGCTCGGCCATCGTGTTGACGGAGTCCGTGAGGTCCTTCCAGGAACCGGACATACCGCGCACCCGGGCCTGCCCGCCGAGCTTGCCCTGGGTACCCACCTCGCTGGCCACTCTGGTGACTTCGTCGGTGAACGTGGACAACTGGTCGACCAGGTTGTTCACCGTCTTGCCGACCTTCAGGAACTCACCGCGCAGCGGCCGGTCGCCGCCGTCGGACGCCGGCGAGCGCAGCTCCATCCGCTGCTCCAGGTCGCCCTCGGCCACCGCGGTGAGCACCCTGCCGACCTCGGACACCGGTCGCACCAGATCGTCCACCAGGGCGTTCGACGCCTTGATGGCGGACGCCCAGGAGCCCTCGCCCGCACCGGTCTGCAACCGCTCCGTGAGCTTTCCCTCGCGTCCCACCACGCGCCGCACCCGCGAGAGCTCCCCCGTCAGGTGCACGTTGCGGTCGGCCACCTCGTTGAACACCGCCGAGATCTCGGCCATGACGTCGTCGCCCGAGACCGTGAGGCGTTTGCGGAAGTTGCCGTCACGCATCGCCACAAGAGCGGCGAGCAACCTGTGCAGGGCCGCCGTGTCCACCGCGGTCGTCCCCGTGTGCCGCGGTGTGCGCGGCTTGCTAGGGGACTGTCCGCCTCGTGCGCGCGTGCTTGTGCCCCGCGTCGCTGCGCCAGACTCCACCGTGTCCCTCCCGCAGGGGTCGACCTTGTGCTCGGCTCTCTTGAAGCTCGTTCTCAGAAGACTGTTCTCTCTTGAAGCCTGCCCAGTGTTTCACCCTTGCGGAACCAGGCCATAACAGTTCGGCAGCTTCCCACACCGTCCGCACACCCTCTGGGCGGAAACTCTTACGGGCGGCATCCGCATAGACGGCGAAGGTAAGTAACCTGGCATGCGGCTGTCCAACCACGCCGGGTGCACCGGGCTGGGCGGGAGCACGAGTACGAGCGGGTATCGGAGGGGCGGCCGCACCATGACCACCGGAGTGCACCTGCCCGGGGGGCAGTCCCCGGAGGGGCCTGACGACGACGGGGCCGGGGCCGGGGCCGGGCTCCAGGAACCGCACAACGAGACCCGGACGAGGAGTTCTGTGATCACCGCGCGCGCGGCCGCCACCTTCGAACCCGTAGGGCGCTCGGTCGCCACGGCCCGCTCCTTCGTGCGTGACACCCTCCAGGGCTGGGGCCTCGCGGACATCGCGGACGATGCCGTGGTCCTCACCAGTGAACTCGTCACCAACGCCGTCGTCCATGCCGGCACCTCCGCAGAAGTGCTCTGTCTGCGGGCGCCCGACGGGGTACGCGTCGAGGTCGCCGACCGCTACCCGGAGCGCGAGGTACCCGTCCAGCACGCCCCGGTGGACATGGGCAGCCCGGACAGCGAGGGCGGCCGCGGCCTCCAACTCTGCGCGGCGCTCGCCACCCGCTGGGGCGTCGAGTACTCCCCGACCCACAAGCAGGTCTGGTTCCAGTTGACCTCGCCGGAGCGCCCGGTGGGCGCCCGCACCGCAGGCCCCCCGCTGCCGGTGAACCTGCTGCCGCTGGCCGACGGCAGGGTGCGCGTCGCGGTCGTCCAGATCGACCGCACCGGCGCCCTCACCGCCTGGAACGAGGACGCTGAGGAACTCTTCGGCTACCCGGAGGAACAGGTCATCGGCAAGCCGCTCACCGACTTCGCCGCCTGGCCGCACACGCCCGGCACCAGCACCGGTGTCGCCGACGCGCTCCGGTTGTCCCGCTGGGAGGGCAGCTACGGCATCCGCAGCGCCTCCGGCCGGGTCGTCCCCGTGTACGCCTCGCACCTGCGGGTCAGGGATGCCGACGGCGACCCCTCCACCGTGTGCCTCCTGGTGCGCGACCACGAGCGCGCCGTCCTGCAGACCCCGCTGCGCCAGCCGTCCTCCGATCCGGCGGTGGCCTCCGACGGCCGCACCGCGGACCCCTTCGAGGTCTTCATCGGCTCCCCGGCGCCCGACGACCTCGACGGCCTGCTGCAGCGCACCGTGGAGCGCGCCCGCGACATGCTCGACGGCGACGCGGCCTTCCTGCTGCTGGCCACCGACGACGAGACGGAGCTGGAGGTGCGCGCCTCCACCGGTCTGCCCTCCGCGCGCCAGAGATTCGCCCGGGTGCCCGTGGAGGCCGGGCACGGCCGGTTCGGCACCGCCCGGATGCCCGCCGTGCACGAGGACCTCAGTGTCGTCCACGGTGCCGTCCCGCTGCTGGACGGCACCGGCATGCGCTCCGTCGTCACGGTGCCCCTGAAGGTGGAGGGCCGCCTCACGGGTTCTCTCGGGGTGGCCGCCGAGTCCCCGGCCCGCTACTCGAACGAGGAGGCGCTGCGCCTCCAGTTCGCCGCCGACCGCATCGCCCTCGCCGTCGAGTCTGCCCGCCTCGGCGAGTTGGAGCGGCTGCGGCGCGGCTCCCTCTCGTTCCTCGTCGAGGCCTCCGATCTGCTCGCCGGCACCCTGGACCGCGATCAGACGCTCGCCCTGATGGCCCAGATGACCGTGCCCACGCTGGCCACCTGGTGCGCGGTGTACACCATCGCCGACCAGTCGTCCGAGCCCTATCTGTCCTATGTGCTGCACGAGGACGAGGAGCGGATCGACGGCCTCAAGGAGCTGCTGGCGACGATCGACCCGCCCGACCCGGTGCCGACGCCGGGCGCCCGGATCTGGGCGGCTCCCGCCGAGCAGGCCCACCAGGCGGCGCTGCGCACGTCGTTGCGCAGCATCGACCTGGGGGAGCCCGCCACCGTCTCCTCGGGCATAGCGACGACGCTGCACACGGCCTCGGCGGTCGGCGGCGAGACCGTCGTCCTGCCGCTGGTGGCCCGCAACCGCGTCATCGGCATGCTCACCCTGGGCAAGCCCTCCGACGACCACTTCCGCCAGGAGATCCTGGAGCTCGCCGAGGACCTGTCCCGCAGGGCCGCGCTCGCGCTGGACAACGCCCGTCTGTACTCGGAGCGCACCGCCATCAGCCAGTCCCTCCAGCGCAGCCTGCTGCCGCCCGAGCTGCCCGACGTGCCCGGTGTGGAGGTCGAGGTCATCTATCGCGCCGCGGGCGAGGGCAACGAGGTCGGCGGCGACTTCTACGACATCTTCCCCATCTCCGACGGCGCCTACGGCTTCGCCATCGGGGACGTCTGCGGGACGGGTCCCGAGGCGGCCGCGGTCACCGGCCTGGCCCGCCACGCACTGCGCCTGCTGGCCCGCGAGGGCTTCGGCGGCCCCGCGGTCCTGGAGCGGCTGAACGCCGCCATCCTCGACGAGGGCGCCCGCAGCCGCTTCCTGACCCTGCTCTACGGCGAGTTGTGGCCGCAGGCCGACGGCGGTGCGCTGCTCAAGGTCGTCTGCGCGGGCCATCCACTGCCGCTGCGGTTGCGTCAGGACGGCACGGTGTCGCCCGCCGCGGAGCCCCAGCCGCTGCTGGGTGTCATGGAGGACCTCGACCTCTACGAGCAGACGGTGACGCTGGATCCGGGCGATGTCCTGCTGTGCGTCACCGACGGTGTCACCGAACGCCGCGAGGGGACGCGCATGCTGGGGGACGACGGCCTCGCGGACGTCCTCACGACGTGTACGGGGCTGACGGCGGGCGCGGTCGCGGCGCGCATCCTGCGCGCGGTGGAGCGCTTCGCCTCCGACGCGCCTTCGGACGACATGGCCATCCTGACGATGCGGGTGCCGGAGCCCCCGCAGGACTGAGGGGCCAGGGGGCGGCGGTCACCCGTACGTGGGCGGTCCGCCCCTCGGCGGGCTGTCATCCGTAGGCGTGACAGCCCGTCGGACGGCCGCTCACGCGGGTTGCAGGAGTCCTCCGAGGGCGTTGCAGGCGGAGATGACGCGGCGCATGTCCCGGGGGCCGAGACCGGCGTCGACGGGCACGGCGAGGGTCTCGTCGGCGGCCCGCTCCGTCTCCGGCAGCGGCAGGTCCCTGCGGTACCTCGGCAGCCGGTGCACGGGTGTCTGCACGGGCACCCGGCAGGCCACTCCGCGGGCGCGCAGGGTGCGCGCGAAGGCGTCACGGTCGGGCCGTCCGTTCCCCGGGACCCGTACGACGTACTGCTGGTAGGTGTGGCCGGCGCATCCTGCGGGGGTGAGGACACCGGTGAGCCGTGCGTCGAGCAGCGCGGCGTGCGCCCGGCGCTGTGCGATCCCGTCGAACACGGCGTCCAGCTCGGTCTGTTCGAGTACCAGTAGTCCGTGCTTCCCCCCGAGCGTGTGCAGCGGGCCGAGGTCGGCGGGCCGCCCGAAGCGGTGGACGACGATCATGGCGGCGGTACGCGGGTTCACGGCGGCGGCGACGGAGCCTGGGTCGAGGCAGTAGGTCACCGGGTCGATGTCGGCGAAGACGGGGAGGGCCCCGGCGAGTACGACGGCCTCGGTCGCCTCGACATTTCCGAAAGCGGGCACGATGACCTCGTCGCCCGCTCCGATGTCTGCCGCGCGCAGCAGTTCAAGAGTCCCCATGTGTCGCATGGTGGCTGCGGGACGTGAACGGCACGTAAAGAGGGGCCAAATGAAAATGGTCCCGGAACCGAAGTTCCGGGACCATTCTTCACAAAGAGTTCGGCGGCGTCCTACTCTCCCACAGGGTCCCCCCTGCAGTACCATCGGCGCTGAAAGGCTTAGCTT
>NZ_BNCD01000029.1 GCF_014656295.1 Streptomyces sulfonofaciens | reverse complement strand
ATCTTGACGGCGAGCTGGTTGAAGACCACGAAGTCGCCGGACTTGGTGTAGACGGCCTCGTTCTGCGGCATCTTGGGGTTGATCACGCTGCTGTTCTCCTCTGGCTGGTCGGTGGTCGGGTCGGGGCTGAAGGGGTGCGGCGCCGGTCTCGGTGCCGGTCGCGCGGTCATGTCGTCTTCCTGCGGGGGGCGTCGGTCGCGCGGGGGTCGCCTGCGGGCACGAGGGGCGCCTCGGAGCCCGCGGCCTCCGTCAGGAACGGTGCCCCCTTGGCGATCGCCCTGCCGAGCCAGAAGCCCGCCCACTGGGACGTGACGATGGACAGCAGGACGAGGGAGGTGAAGAAGTCCTGGTCGATGATCTGGGCTCCGTACGCCACCGAGGCCAGCACGATGCCCGGGCCGCCGCGCGCGTTCATCGCCATCGCCAGGTGGACGCTGGTGGACTTCGGCTCGCCGGCCAGCCGTGCCCCCAGCCACACGCTGAACGACTTCGCGACGCAGGCCAGGACCAGGAACCAGCAGAAGAAGAGCACGTCGAAGTGGTGGGCCAGATCGAGCTGGACCCCGACGATGGCGAAGTACACCGGTACGAAGACGCCCAGCGCGACCTTGCGCAGCACGTCCTGGGACGTGCGGGCGTCCTCGCTCACCGCGTCCGCGGCGCACATCCCGGCGACCAGGGCGCCGAAGATCGGGTCGATGCCCAGGCCGGTGCAGGCGGCGCACAGCAGGAAGACGAAGATCAGGCGGAAGGCGAGGGGGCTGCGCACGGCGAGCAGGTTCCGCGGGCTCTCCGCCGCGCGGGCGAAGAGCGCCGGGCCCCAGCGCCGCAGCGCCCCGAGGAAGAGCAGCGGCGCGAGGGTGAAGTAGATCGCGGCCCAGGTCGTCGAGTCGTTGCCGACCAGCGCCCACAGGCCGTAGGAGCTGCCGGAACGCGCCTGGGCCAGACCGAGGACGATCGCGAGGACCACATAGAGCACGATGTCCTCGAGCACCGCGACGGCCAGCACGATCCGGGCGAAGACGGTGCCTAGGATGCCGAGGTCGAGCATGATCCGCGAGATGACCGGGACGCTGGTCACCGCGATCGCCATGCCGAAGACGAGGGTCAGCGTGGTGGGTGAGCCGCTCGGCCCGACCAGCCCGTCGAGGTCGGTGGAGCGCGCGACGCCGAGGCCGACGGCGAACGGCAGGGCCAGCCCGAGGACGGCGATCAGAGCGATGGTGCGCCGCTCCCCACCGCTGCCGCGCCTGCGCAGCTCGGTCCCCGTGAGATAGACGAGCAGCAGCATCCCGATGGTGTAGAAGGAGCCGAGGGCGCTGGCGGCCGGTCCGCTGGTCGGTATCAGCCAGTGCTGGGCGCCGGGCGCGAGCACCCCGAACACCGTGGGACCGAGCAGCAGTCCGCCGGCGATCTCCCCGATCACCTCGGGCTGCCGCAGCCGTTTGAACAGGTGGCCCCCGGCGTGCGCGAAGGCCAGCAGGGCCACGAGGGCGAGCAGCAGATGGGCGGTGTCGGCGGTCTTCAGCGACATGTCACCGACCGCCCTGGCAGGTCCGGGTGCCGGCGGTCCGCGCCGGGACGGGGACGGGGCTCGACGCGCGGTGCGCGGCGCCGCCTTTGGCGCCCAGGGGCACGATGTTCATGTTCGATCCTCTTTTCCGCTGTCGGCGTTCGGCTTCGCTCTTCACGACTTGGTGCCCCCGGCGCGCACGGCAGGGGGTGCGGGTTGCCGGGCGGTGCGCAGGAACGCGGCCGTGACGGTCACGGCCACGGCTCCCGCGAGCCCGGGGACCAGGAACGAGGCGTGCAGCCCGAGGTGCTGCTCGACCGAGCCGGTCACCGCCGCGCCCAGGGCGTTGCCGGCGAGTACCGCGGTGACCATCCACGCGAAGGCCTCGGTGGCGGTCCCGGCCAGCGCGCTCTCCCCGATGACGGCGAAGCTGCACGCCAGCGCCGGGGAGAGGAACAGGCCCGCGCAGAAGACCAGGACGACCGCGAGGACGGGCTGCGGCACGGCCACGAGCGTGAGGTAGCTGAGCGTCATGCCGGCCAGGAGGTACTGGAGCTGGCGCAGTCCCGTCGTCCGCCACTGGCGTGCGCCGTAGTAGAGGCCGCCGACCAGGGCGCCGACCGCGTTCGCACCGAGCAGGACACCGGAGAACCCCGGGCGGCCGATGTGCTCCTGGTACGCGACGGTGACGATGTTCAGGGCGCCGAGCCCGATGCCGAGACCCGCGAGCACCACCAGCAGCCGCCGCAGGACGTGCGAGCGCAGGGCGCCCGCCCAGTCGCTCTGCCGCGGCCCGGCCCGCCAGACGCGCACCGGACGCGGGATCACGTACGCGGCCGATCCCAGCAGCATGGCGACGGCCGTCACGACCAGGGCCGGACCGGAGCCCGCGATGGAGCCGATGAGGACGACCAGCAGCGGACCGGTGACGAAGACGACCTCCTGCAGCGACGCGTCCAGGGCGTAGGCGGTGGAGATCGCGCCCGGGTCCCGCAGCACGGCGGGCCAGATGGTGCGCAGGCACGGTTCGAGCGGCGGGGAGAACACGCCCGCGACGACCACGGCCGCCGCGGCCGTGCCGAAGCCCTGCTCCCCCCGGCCGACGAGGAGCAGGAAGCCGAGGCTGGAGGCGATCGCGCTCACGCACAGCACCCAGAGCTGGCCCCACCGGTCCACGGCCCGGCCGAGCATCGGCCCGCCGACGGCCGTCGACAGGCCGAAGAGCGCGGTGATGGCCCCGACCCGGCCGAACCCGACCTCGTGGGAGCGCAGGAAGAGCGCGATGCCCAGGGGCGCCATGCCGTTCGGCATCCGGCCGAGCAGGTTGGACGCGAAGAGGTACTTGACGTGGGGTTCGTTCAGGCAGGCCCGATAGGCGGCGAGCATGGGGGGACTCATTTCGGCGGTCGGATCGGCAGCGGTGGGCGGGGTCGGGCTACGGCGGTCGGGTACCGGCCGCGCAGGGCGGGGCGCACCCGCGCGTCACCGGCGCGCCGTCGCGCGCCGGTCGCCGGCGGGTGCAGCCGCAGCGGGGCCATCCCCGGCGTCCGGCGGGGCGCAGGAGGGCGTCGCGCCGGTACCGCGGGGCGCAACGGGAGGGGTCAGGTCTCGATCGGCGTCCCCGAAGCCGTCCCTGCGGCGCCGTACGCGCCGTCGCCGTCGCCGTCGCCGCCGCCGTCGAGGAGCGGCGCGCCCGTACGGCCGCGTGTGCCCGCACGGCCGCCCGCGCCCACGCGGCCTGCCGTGCGCACGCGGTCACCCGTGCGCGGCCGGCCGGTCGTGCTCGGGTGGCGCCCGGCGCGGGGGAGGGGCGACGGCACCCGGGAGCCCGGCGCCCGCGGTCGCCCCCCGGTGGCCGGCCCGGTGCCGCGGCCGGCTCCGGTGGCGTGGTCCACCGGGGCCGGCCGATCCGGAACGGCGTCGGACGGTCTCATCGAGCGGCCCCTCGCGGGCACGGGGCGAAGGGACGCGCGGCGGCGGGGCCGCGTCCGTCCGATCGGCCCGTCGGCAGTGTCCGGTCCGTCATGGACGGCCTTCCTCCTCGACGGCGCCCTGCGGGGCGCCCAGCCCCTGGCACCGCAGGTGCAGCAGGAGCAGCAGCGTCTTGCCGTCCGCCGCCTCCTGGGCCGACACCTGCCGGACGGCCTCGTCCAGCGGGAGCTGGAGCACCCGGATGTCCTCGCCCTCCTCGGCGACCCCGCCGCCGGGACCGACCCGGACCAGCGGGTCGTACTCCGCGACGAACAGGTGGGTGCGCTCATGGCTCAACTGCGGTGCCATGTAGACGACGGACACCCGGGTGAGGGGTCCGACCCGGAATCCGGTCTCCTCCTCGGTCTCGCGGCGTGCCGCCTCCAGCGCGTCACCGTCGTCGAGCAGCCCGCCCGGGACTTCCAGCAGTTGCCCGTCCCCGCGTCCGTGCAGCAGCACCGGGAGCCGGAACTGACTGGTGAGGACGACGGTTTCGTGGCGGGGCGAGTGGAGCAGGACGCCGACGCGGTCGCCCCGGTGGATGCTCAGGCGGGTGAGGCGCTGCTCCGTGCCGTCCGGCCCGGTGGTCTCGAGGCGGAACTTGCGCAGGGTGAGCCAGTCGTCGGCCAGCGTCTCCACCGACTCCAGCCGGACGACCGGCGCCTGCGGACCGGCTGCGGCCCCGGCGTCAGGAAAGGGCATCGACCTGCGCCGTCATGGCGTCCTTGAGCGCACGCAGCTTGCCCGCCAGTTCGTCGCGGGAGAACATCACGTTCGTGGACTGGGTGTCGGTCGACGGGTACGCGGTGTTGTAGACGTTGGAGAAGTTGCGCTCCCGGGGCCCGCGCAGGACCAGGGTGCAGGTCATCGACTCCAGCGGCAGGATCACGCGGTGGATCCGGTGGTACTGGAGGTGGTACGCGTTGCCCTGCTCCTCGATCGTGTCGCCGGTTATCTCCAGCTCCGACTCGTCCACGAACTCGTAGAAGTTCGAGTGGGTGGAGACGCCCAGCTTCTCCGGGCTGTACCGGTACTGGCGGAACACGGTGGTCGGGTTCCCGGTCGGCTCGCTGCCGGGGCGGGCGAAGTTCTGCGAGACCAGCCTGCCGGTGAGGATGGTCGACCAGAAGCTGAACCGGTGGTCGTGGATCAGCTCGTCGTGCAGCTCCTTCTCGGTGTACGGCGGGGACCACATGTGCAGCGTGAGCCGGTAGCCCTCGGTCTGGCCGGAATCGACGAGTACGATCTTGTCGAAATGGTTGACGTGGCGGTACGAGCGTGCCGCAATCAGGTCGAGCAGCTCGCCGTCCTGGAGGTACTGGTCCAGCAGGTCCACCATGCAGGGCGCCATACCCAGGCGCTTCACGAGGTGGAGGTTGTAGTCCTTCTGCCGGTCGGTCGTGGCCTTCGGCAGTCCGTTGAGCAGGGCCTCCAGGTCCAGCGGCCCGAGACCGGTAAGGGTGCTCTTCGAGTCCGCGACTGTGGTCACCGCTCCTCCTTCGAGTTGTGTGCCGTGAATTAGCGTGCGCCATACAGGACCAACGAAAGATCCTTTGCATTTCTAGTCAATCGGTTCAACGTTGAGCAAGTGCGCTACGGGGGTCCTTTAGAGGTAGCCGAACGGCTACCTCCCTAAGAGCCCGTTTCCGCCGCGGTGTCCGGGACAGATCGTCATGTCACGGGTAACCTGCGGGGAGGCCCCCGAACCCGGTCCGCCGGACGGCCGGACGGGTGCGGATGTTCAACGTTCGTTCACCGAAACGGAAGGACGCGCCGCCGTACCATGTCCAACGAGATAGAGCGCAAGTTTCTCGCCCCTGTGACCGGGCCCTTCTCCGAAATACCGGCGACCCCCGTCCAGCAGGGATATCTGGCGCGCGGCGAAAACGAGGAGGCGCGCGTCAGGCGCCAGGGCGACGAATACACCCTGGCCGTCAAGAAGGGGCGCGGGATCAAGCGCCAGGAATTCGAGATCGCCATCGGTGCGCAGGAGTTCGCGGTGCTGTGGCCGGCGACCGAGGGCGCGCGCGTCAGCAAGTCACGGCGGGCGCTGCCGCTGCACGACGGCGCGATCGCCTACGTCGACGTCTTCGAGGGCCACTTGGCGCCGCTCGCGACCGTCGAGGTGGAGTTCGGGTCCGAGGAGGAGGCGTGGGCGTTCGAGCCCCCGGAGTGGTTCGGGCCCGAGGTGACCGGTGACGACCGGTACGCGAACGCCAACCTCAGCTCCTCCGGCGCCCCTCCTGCCCCGTCCCCGACGGGGCAGCGGTAACCGGTCCTTTGCCGGCGGGGGCCTTCGCGCAGGACGAGCGGAGGTCTTCGCGCAGGACCGCGCAGGAGTTCTCGCGCCGGACGCCCCGGGCAGGTCCGGGCCCCGGCGCCCCGCGGGACGGGGCGGGCGCGGCGGCGTCCGGCGCCGGCTCAGTACCGGCGCCGGCTCAGTACATGAGCTGCTCGGCGAGCGTGCGGTACTCGAGCAGTTCCTCCTTCGCGAACCACACGCCGATCTCGTAGGCGGCCTCCTCGCGGTTGGCGGAGGCGTGCACCAGGTTGGCCATGCCCTTGCCGGTGGCGATCGAGGCGCTGCTGCTGAAATGCGACAGGTCGCCGCGTATGGTGCCGGGAGCGGCCTCGTTCGGGCACGCCGCGCCGATGAGCTTGCGCACCGTGGCGACCACGTCGAACCCCTCCAGCACGAGGGAGATGACCGGGCCCTGGCTCATGAAGGCGGCGGTGCGCAGATAGATCTCGGTGCCGAGGCGTTCCTCCAGGTCGGCGTAGTGGCGCCGGATGAGTTCGGCATCCATCCGCACTGTTTTGACGGCGACGATTTTCAGGCCGATGTCCTCGAAACGCGACAGGATGCGGCCCGAAAGCCCGCGCAACACCGCGTCGGGCTTGATCAGCACGAGCGTGCGCTCGGGTGACAGCTCGGCGTCAGGCGCGGTTTCCGTCATCGGCACTCCCCACTTCTCCCCGGCGCCCTTCCCCGCGGCGGGAGGGCGGTTCGCCCCGCGGCAGTAATTGCGGGTGCGCCGCGCACTGTACCTGCCGGGGCCGGGGAGGCGGAAGATCGCCGGAATCGGACCCGGGCCATGCCGCATTTATCTGTGAGTGTCATCTCACTGTACCGCCGGTAATCTGCCATCAGGGCGTGGATGGCCGATAATCGACGTCACGTATTCGCCACCTCCGCTTATCGTCGGGACATGATCACCTCACGTGCAACTGTGTGCGGACGAGCGGGGGCCGGCGGAGTGGAGGGGACACAAGCCGCGTGGGGAGCGCTCCAGGACCGTGCCGCGCAGGACGGTGGAGCACCTGTCCACCAGGTCGGTCCGGTGGGTCCGGTGGGTCAGATCGGCCGGGTCGCCCGGGTCGGCCAGGCCGTCGCGGCGGCCGTCGCACCGGCCGAGCGCCCTCGGCTGCGCGTGCTCTGGTGGGCCCAGGACGAGATCTCGTACTTCGGCCTGCCCCCGCTGCTCGACCGGGTCACGGCCGTCCGCTCCCACCGGGTCTGCCGCGACGCGGACACCGTCGAACGGCTGCTGCGCGAGGAGCCGTTCGACGTCTGCGTGCTGCCACTGGCCTGGTACGGGCAGGCGTTACCGCTGCTGGCCGCGCGCCAGGACACCAGGATCGTGCTGAGCCTGTCCGGCACGGCGGCCCGCACCGTCTTCCGTCCGGCGGCCGGTATGCGGGTCGACGCGTGGCTCTTCGAGCGGCACATCACCGTCGACACGGTCCAGGAGACCTTCGCCGGCCTGACGGGGTGCCATGCGCGCCCCGAGGTGGCGGCCCCGCGGGAGCCGGCCGGCGGCAACCGGATCACCCGCGCCCTGAGCCGGGTGACCGAGCGCGAGGGGCTGGTCCTGCACCACCTCGTCCAGGGCAGGAGCAACCAGCAGATCGCCCGGGCCCTGGGTATCTCCGTCCACGGGGTGAAGCGCCACATATCGAACCTGCTGATCAAGTTCGACTGCTCGAACCGCACGGAAGTGGCCCTGACCGCGGCCCAGGCCGGCCTCGGAACGCTGCACCCGGGCCTGTGAACCCGCAGTGGTGAACGGGGGCGCCCGCACACGGGCTTCTGGACGCCCGCGCTCCGTCGGCGCCCCGCTGGGGACACCCGAGGCACCCGAGGCACCAGGGACACCCGTGGCCACCGGGACACCCGACGGTTCGCACCGGCCGCACGCAGGCACACCGCCTCGGTGACGAACTCTGATGAAAATCATAGGATCCCTTGTCGTCGGCCCGCGTCCGCGTCCGCGCCTGCGACCAGGCTCCACGCGTCCGTCCACGCCCGCCCACCACCGCCCGGCGCGCGGTGGGCCGGGGCCGCTGCCCCACCGGCACCATGTGCACCACCCCGTACTCATCACTCCGGGAGGAGCATGTGAACAGACGTCGCGCGGCCGCCCGGGCCGCCTCGGCACTCGCCACCGCCTGCGCGTTGGCCGGTGCGCTCATCGGTCCCGCCGCCGCGGCCCCCGCCGCGGCCGCCGGGCCCGCCGCCCCGGCAGGGGCCCGGACGGCGGCAGCACTCGCCACCGCCACCACGCCCGTCACGCACGAGGAGAACGACCGCGTCCCCGAGGGCTCGGTCTGGACGCAGCACTACTTCCCGTCCTCGGACGGTTCCGGCACCGAACTGCACGCCGACGTCCTGCTGCCCGAGCGGCCGGCCGCGAACGCGCGGGTGCCCGTCATCCTGTCGGTCGGCCCGTACTTCGGGCACTCCGGGCAGACCGACCCCGAGGGCTGGACGCACACCGGCCCCTCGTCCCGCTTCCAGGACTTCATCGAGGGCACCGACCTGTTCGCCCGCGGCTACGCCTTCGTCATGGTGGACCTGCGCGGTTTCGGCGGCTCCACCGGGTGCCTCGACTGGGGCGGCCCCGGTGAGCAGGCCGACGTCAGGGCAGCCGTCGACTGGGCCGCCCGGCAGCCGTGGTCCACCGGCGCGGTGGGCATGTACGGCAAGTCGTACGACGCCGTCACGGGCCTCATCGGCAACGACCTCGACCAGCACGCGCTCAAGGCCGTCGTCGCCCAGGAGCCCCTGTGGGACATGTACCAGTACATCTACTCGAACGGCGTGCCCCGCCCCAACGTCACCGGCACCGCGGACGCCTACAACTCCATCGCCACCATGGACCAGATGGCGGACGACGACGCGCACTACCTGGCCAACGCCCGGTACGAGGCGGCCCATCCGGAGTGCCTCACGGAGAACTCGGCCGGGTACCGGATCGCCGACCAGTGGGACGAGCACTGGACCTCCCGCGACCTGGCGAAGATGGCCAGGGGCACGGACACCCCGCTGTTCGTCACCCAGGGCTTCATCGAGAACAACACCAAGCCCGAGGAGATGCAGGAGTACCTCGACAACCACACGGGCCCCGAGCGCGGATGGCTCGGCCAGTGGGAGCACGTGCGCGGCGGCGACCACACCGGCGACGGGCGCCTGTCCATGGGACGCGAGGGCTGGTACGACGAGACGCTCTCCTTCTACGACCAGTACCTCAAGGGCATCAGGCCGGCGGTCCACTACCCGGCCTACGCCGTGGAGGACTCCACCGGCACCTGGCGCGCCCAGAACACCTGGCCGGCCGCGGCACGGTCCGTCACCCTCCCGCTCGGCGGCGGCTCGTACGTGGACGACGGCGGCAGCTCGGCGAGCGCGGCTCCCGGCGCTTCGGGCGCGTCGGGCGGGTCCGGCGGGACGACGCCGGGGGCACGCGGAAAGCCGTACGGCGAGTGGGACATGGAGCACGCGCCCGCGATCGACCGGGCCGCCCCGAAGGGCCTGGCAGGCGAGCAGGCGGCGCGGCAGCGGGCCGGCGAGACCGCGTCCAGCTTCTTCGTGTGGTCCGCGCCCGTCGAACGGGCCGTGCGTGTCACCGGCACCCCGCGCGTCCTTCTGACCGCCCGGGGCGAGGGCAACGTCATGCTGAAGCTGTACGACGTGGCGCCGGACGGCACCGCCGCCATGTTCGACGAGCAGGTCTCGCTGCTGGACCAGGGGCGGCTGGCCGTCGACCTCAAGGCGACCGACTGGACCCTGGCGGCCGGGCACGTCCTGGCCGTCGAGATCGGCTCCATCCGGACGGGCTCGTGGCGCGACACGCCCTCCGGGCAGACGATCAGGGTCAAGGGCGCTCAACTGAGGCTCGCCCTGGACGACCCGGCCGACGACACGGCCACGGCCGGTGACCGCTCACCGTACCTGGACACGTATCTGCGCCAGTACACGGTGGATCTGCCGGCCGGTCCCGCGACGTTCCAGGTGGTCCCGGGCGGCCGCCTCTGATCTGACACGGGCGCCGGCCGCACCGGCGGCGCGGTCGTCGCCCGCAACGCCGGCCACCCCCACCCGCCCCGGTCCTGCCGGGGTGGGCGGGGGCGGACGCCCCGTCGCGCGGGGCGCGCGCGGTGGCCCGGCCGCCGGGCCCGCTCGCCCCGGGCGCCGGAGCGTCCGCGCCTTCCCCACCCGCGGCGGCGGGCCGCGAGCCGCCGGGGCAGCGCGCCGGTCGCGCCCGTCGCGCCCGCGGTCAACCGCTCGTGCGGTCGCCGCGCGGTGTGCTCGTCTTGCCGACTCCGTGGCACCCCTTTCGGTCAGGGGAGACGGGGAAGCGGTTGCGCCCCCTGCGTAGGGAAGAGGACCTGACCTGCTCCGTCGCACCGGCGGAAGGCGTCTTGCCAGGGGCGTGGGAGTACGCTGGGCCCCACATCATGGACCAGAACGGACATGAACGCATCGTCGACGTCCCGTTCCGCCCGTCTCCGGGAGGGCCACCGGGCGTCGAGGTGTGGGACCTGGCCCGGCTCACCGGGCAGGCCGAACGCGACCGTGTGGGCCCGCACCGACCGCTGCGGTTGGGATTCCACCTCCTCATCGCCCTGCGGTCCGGCTCCCTGTGCTGCCGGGTCGACGGCACCGAGCACACGGTGCCGCCGGGTGCCTGGCTGTGGGTCCGGCCGGGTCAGGTGCTCCGCCTCGGGCACGGCCTGGACGGCGCCACGGGGACCGCTCTGCTGTTCCTGCAGGGCTTCGCCGACGCCGCCACCGTCTCGGCCGCCCACCTCGGTCCGCCCCACCCCGAGGGCCCGCTCGTCCCCGACGAGCGGCAGGGCGCGGCGCTCGACGCCACGCTCCGCCTCCTGGAGGACACCTACCTCCACGTCGGGGCCCTGCCGGTCGACACCCACATCGTCCTCACACGCCACCTGCTGGCCGCGCTCGTCCTGCGCCTCGGCCACCTCCACCACACCCGCCCGCCGCACGTCGGCGCCGGCGACAGCGGCACCTTTCAGCGTTTCCACCGCGCCGTCGAACGCGACTTCGCCGTCACCCGCCGCGTCGAGGACTACGCCGCCGCCCTCGGTTACAGCGTCCGCACCCTCACCCGTGCCTGCCAGGCCGCCACCAGCCGCACCGCCAAGCAGTACCTCGACGACCGCGCGGCCCTGGAGGCCAGGCGCCTTCTGATGCACACCAGCCTCACGCCCACGGAGATCGGGCACCGGCTCGGCTTCACCAGTCCCACGGTCTTCACCAAGTTCTTCCGCCGCTGCACGGGCGAAACCCCGGCGGCCTTCCGCGTCCGCGCCCGCATGGGCGAGCACCCCGCAGGACCGTGACCGGCCGGCGGGCGGCCCCCGGGGCGCCCGTTCCCCGGACGGCGGCGGGACCCGCGGCGGTGGGAGGACCACCGGCCTGTGGGACCGGCCGTGACCGCCCGCCGGTCGGACCTGCGCGCACAACGCGTCCACCGGGCCCCTTCCGGGACCCGGTGGATGGTGTGGGCTCCGCCCGCGGCCGGTTCGACCGGCGGGCGCGGTCGGCCCTGCTCGGCTGCCGCGGTCGTACCCGCCTGCGCGGCCGGACCGTCCTGCCCGGTGCCGCCGTGGCGGCTCAGGTGAAGTTGACGTCGCTGCAGATGAAGTACGTCTGGTCCAGGTGAGATGCCTGCCAGATCGTGTAGACGATGTGGTGGCCGGTGCGGCCCGGGGCGCTGACGTTGAAGGTGATGTCCGTGGCCGGCGCGTACCTGCCGGTCTTCGCCACCTGCTCCAGGTTGCCCCATCCCAGGGACTGGGTGGTGGGGTCGAAGCCCTGCTTGGTGACGTACACGAGGAAGTAGTCGGCGCCGTGGCTCGCCTGGTCGTGCAGGTGGAGGCTGAAGTTGCTGCCGACGTTCTTGGTGGTCCAGCGGCCGGGCTTGTCCAGCGAGTTGGCCAGGCCGCCCTGGGCGTGGCCGGCGCTGCAGAGCTGTCCGTTGGGGATGTTCTCCTGGAACTTGCCCGCCAGGTTCTCCCGGAACAGGCTCATCCAGTTCCACATGGTGTTGGGGTTGGCCTGGAAGGCCTGCCAGCACATGGGGTCCTGCTGCTGCATGGCCGGGTTCATGTGGTCGCTGCCCCAGCGCTCCCAGCAGCCGTAGCTGCGGGAGGCGGGGTCCACGATCGAGCCGTGGGCGCTGGCGGGGCTCATGAACAGGGTGAGCAGGCCGACGACCGCGGCCAGCACCGGTGTGATCACCCGCAGCGTGCGACGGCGGGGGGTGGCAGCTAAGAACATGGTGTGCGGCCTCCGTCTTCCGGAAAGGGAAATGGGGTCTGACACGTTCATGGGAGCGCTCCCATGATTACCAGGACTTTACCCGACGACACGTCACCGAAACAGTCCCCGGGATGGATTCGCGCGTCCGTTCGCCGTCCCGTTCCCCCGGCGGCCCCTTTGCCGCCCTCCGCCGCCCGTCCGACGCACGGACCGGTGCCGCCGCCGCGCACGGCGCTGCCGCCCGCACGGGAGGGTGCGGGCGGCAGCGGGCGGGGGGTGCGTGACGGTGGTGGCTACGGACCCGAGACCAGGTACGTCACCTGGTGCGAGGAGTTGGCCGCCGCACCGGTGTCGTTGATGACGTGGCTGATCGTGCCGGTGCCGCCCAGGGACACCGTCACCAGATCGTGGAACCGCACGCCCGAGGTGACGGGCACCTCGAAGGAGTGCGCCTCGACGACGCTGGGGTTGGTGCTGAAGAAGGCGTAGCTGCCGAGCCCCCACGCCTCGTGGCTGGTGACGCCCGCCCCCACCTTGTAGGCGGGGTAGCCCTGGGTGCTCCCGTTCATCCAGGCCGACTGGTTGGGCGGGTCGTAGGGCAGCTCGTTCTGGAAGAAGTACGTCCGGCCGCCGTTGCCGTTCCAGGTGACCTGGGTCTTCTGGTAGTGCTCGACGAACAGCCCGTAGGTGGTGACGTCGTCGCCGTTGACGATCAGCCCGTTGTCGGCGGTGTTGCTGGTCCAGCCGACGCCGCTGCCGTGGTCGGCCCGCCACAGCCACAGGTGGTCGGCGAGCACGTCGTCGCTGTTGATGACGACGCTCTGGGTGGCCTTTCCGACGCCGGCCCCGCCGACGCGCACGAAGAAGTCGCTCAGCGTCGTCGGGTCGGCGGAGTGGTCGGCGGAGGAGCCGTCCTGTCCGATCCGCACCAGCAGGTTGGAGTTGGTGGTGCCGGCGTCGACCAGCAGCCCGGCCAGCTTGATGCCGTCCACGTCGGCCGTCGAGATCGCCGTCACACCGTTGTCGGGCACCAGCGTCGCGAGGCCGAGGCCCAGCACCACGGTGTCGGGCCGGGTCACGTTCAGCGTCTGGGCCAGGTGGTAGACACCCGGGGTGAACAGCAGGTTCTTGCCCGCCGCAAGCTGCTCGTTGATGGTGGCGGCGCCGGTGCCCGGCTTGACGATGTAGAACTGGTCGATCGGCAGCGAGGTGCCCGCCGGGGTCCTGCCGTTCCAGGTGGTGCCGGAGCTGTTCGACTGGACCGCGGGCACGAAGACCTGGTAGTCCCCGGCGCCGTCGATGTAGAGGAACGGCTTCTCACGGGTCTTCGGGGCCGAGGTGACCGTGGTGTACGTCGGGTTCGGGAAGCTCTGCGCAGGTGCGCCCTTGGTGCCGACGAAGACCTGGTTCCAGTTGGAGCCGGTCCAGCTCCCGATCTCGGAGTTGCGGGTCAGCCACTGCTGCTGGCTGCCGGAGTTGATCTGCCCGTCGACCTTGGTGTCCGAGATGAAGCCGCCGCTCGACCAGCCGCCGTCGTCGAGCACGAGGTTGCCCTTGACGTGCATGCGGCGGTACGGGGCCGCCTGGGAGACCGCCCAGCGGTCCGTGCCGGAACTCGGCCGCACGGACAGGTTCTCCGCCTCGCGCCAGAAGTTCTGGGTGGCGTTGCCGTCGAACCAGTCGGCCTCCGCGTGCACGGAGCCGTTGATGGTCACGTCGTCGGGGCTCAGGCCGAGCCCGGCGACCTGGGTGAAGAAGCCGACGTTGGCGTCCACGTTGTAGGTGCCCGGTTTGAACAGCAGCGCGTAGCGCTGGCTGCCGAACTGGTTGGTCTCCTGCTGGCCGAAGACCGAGTTCAGCTTCGCCTGGATCGTCGACGACGACATCGAGGGGTCGAAGATCGCGACGTTCGGGCCCAGATCGGGGTCGTCACCGCTGGGCGGCGGGGTGGTGTCGCCGGCTCCCGCGAAGTTCCACTTCTGGTTGGCCGTGCCCGCGCAGTCCCAGAGCTGGAGCCGGGCGCCGTCGGCGTTGTTGTTGTCCTTGATGTCCAGGCACTTGCCCGAGTTGGTGTTCACCAGGTCGTGCGCGGCGGTGTACTGCCACTTCTGGCTGGCGACGCTGCCGTAGCAGGTCCACAGGTGCACCGCGGAGCCGTTGGCGGTGCCGCCGTTCACGACGTCGAGGCACTTGCCGAGGGCGGTGAGGCTCCCGTCGGAGTTCTGCGTCCAGCTCTGGTTGGGGCCGCCGTTGCACGACCACATCTGGGCGGGCGTGCCGTCGGCGGTGGAGCCGTCGGTCACGTCCAGGCACTTGCCGTTGCCCTGGTTGGAGATCTCGCCGGTCGCCGCGGCGGCGGTGCCGCTGCCGGCGGCGCTGAACAGCCCGGTGGCGAGGAGCACCGCAGAGGCGAGTGCGGCGCCCGGGACGAGACGTCTTCGGCTGCGTGCTGCCAAGGTCATAGGGGGCTCATTTCTGCTCGGAAGCGGTGGGGGGCCGCGGCCCTCGGTGCGTGGGGCGGGCAGCGGGTGTGACGGGGAGCCACGCGAGCGGAGCGGACCGCCTCCGCGGGCGGCCCACTCTGACGTGCACCCGGCCGGGCGGGGTTCGGCTGCGGCCGGGACTACCTGTTCGTCTTTTTCTAAGGCGTGAAGTTTCTAGGCCGTGAAGTTATGGCTTCACTTATCCGCCGTCAAGCCTTCACACCACGGCGTCTGATGGGGTGCGTGGTACGCCAAGGGCGGGTGATCCGAGGGCAGTTGGCGCGTCGCGCGGGCGGTGCCGGCCCGGTCGTACCCGGTGCCGCCCCCCGAACCCCCGCAGCCGCCGGAAGGCACGCGCGGTGTGAAACGCCCCGCGCACCCCTTGATTGGGAGCGCTCCCATTCCGGATCGTGTGGTGACCCGCTCACAGGAGGCTCTCATGGAGCACACAGGAAGGCGCTCCGGCGGCCGCGGCCGTCCGGTGCTCGCGCGCACTGTGTCGCGGTGGGCTCCGACAACGTTGTCCAGTACGAATAGCCCCTGCACGGCCGCAAGTTGAGGGGCCGTCGCCCCGGGGCGGCCTGCCCGCCCGACGCGGCGGACGCACGACACGACGTCCGGCTACAGCAAGGAGTTGCACCCATGCGGCACAGATCCCGGCACCGGCGTCCCGGTGCCGCGCTCGCCGCGGCGATGAGCGGCCTGCTCGTCGTCGCGCTGGCGCAGACGGCCTCGGCGGCGCCGAGCAGCGCCGGGGCCCGCCCGGCGGGCTCCTTCGCCTCGTCGTTCGAGGACGGCCAGCCCGCGCCCGACTGGCAGAGCACCGTGGACACCGACGCCTCGGGTCGGCCGCGCTCCTCGGGAGTCGACGGACAGTACAGCACCGGCATCCCGGGCAACATCATCGACCACGTCACCGATGTGCGGGCCAACGGCGAGAACACCGGCTCCGGGGAGGTCGCGGCCAACCTCGCCGACGGACTGGCCGGCACCAAGTGGCTGGCGTTCACCACCAGCGGCTGGGCCGAGTTCGACCTGGACAAGCCGTTCGCGCTCACCCGCTACGCGCTGACCTCCGCCAACGACCACGACGAGCGGGACCCGAGGGACTGGACGCTCAAGGGCTCCACCGACGGCAAGGACTGGCACAGCCTCGACACCCGCACCGGCGAGTCCTTCACCGAGCGGGCCCAGACCCGCACCTTCGACATCACCGCCGACGGCGCGCCCACCGCCTACGCCCACTACCGCATCGACTTCACCAGCAACAACGGCGGCACCGACGCGATCCAACTCGCCGACGTCCAGTTGTCCACCGGTGACACCGACCCGCCCGGGCCCAAGGACATGCAGACCCTGGTGGACCGGGGCCCGAGCGGCTCGCCGACCGCCAAGCCGGGCGCCGGGTTCACCGGCAGGCACGCCCTGCGCTACGCGGGCACCCACCACGCCGACGGCCGCGGCTACGCGTACAACAAGGTGTTCGACGTCGACGTGGCCGTCGGCCGCGACACCGAGCTGGGCTACCGGGTCTTCCCGTCGATGCCGGCGACCGACCTCGACTACCCGGCCACCTACGTCTCGGTGGACCTCGCCTTCACCGACGGCACGTACCTGAGCGACCTGGGCGCCGTGGACCAGAACGGGTTCGTGCTCAGCCCGGAGGGCCAGGGCGCCTCCAAGTCCCTGTACGCCAACCAGTGGAACGACCGCACCTCGCGCATCGGCCGGGTCGCCGCGGGCAGGACCGTCGACCGCATTCTCGTCGCCTACGACGCGCCCAAGGGACCCGCGGCCTTCCGCGGCTGGGTCGACGACATCACGCTCGCCGCCAAGGCGCCCGAGAAGCCGAGGGCGCACCTGTCGGACTACGCGCTCACCACCCGCGGCACCAACTCCAGCGGCGACTTCTCCCGGGGCAACAACCTGCCCGCGACCGCCGTCCCGCACGGCTTCAACTTCTGGACGCCCGTCACCAACGCGGCCTCCACCAGTTGGCTCTACGACTACGCACGCAACAACAACGACGACAACCTGCCCACCATCCAGGCGTTCGCGGCGAGCCACGAGCCCAGCCCCTGGATGGGCGACCGGCAGACGTTCCAGGTGATGCCGTCCACCGCGGCCGGCACCCCGGACACCGGCCGCACGGCACGGGCCCTGCCCTTCGCGCACACCAGGGAGACGGCCCGCCCGTACCTCTACGGTGTCACCTTCGAGAACGGGCTGAAGACGGAGATCACGCCCACCGACCACGCCGCGATGATGCGCTTCACCTATCCCGGTGACGACGCGTCGGTCATCTTCGACAACGTCTCCGAGCAGGGCGGTCTGACGCTCGACGAGACGAACGGCGTGGTCAGCGGCTACTCCGACGTCAAGAGCGGGCTGTCCACCGGTGCCACCCGCCTCTTCGTGTACGGCACCTTCGACGCGCCCGTCGTCGCCGGTGACTCCGAGGGCGTCACCGGCTACCTCCGCTTCGACGCGGGGAAGGACCGCACGGTGACCCTGCGCCTGGCCACCTCGCTGATCAGCGTCGACCAGGCGAAGGCCAACCTGGCGCGCGAGATCCCGGGGGACCGCTCCTTCGGGGCCGTCGAGCGGCAGGCGCAGCGGCAGTGGGACGCCATCATGGACCGGGTCCGTGTCGAGGGCGCGAGCCCCGACCAGTTGACCACGCTCTACTCCAGCCTCTACCGCCTCTACCTGTACCCGAACTCCGGCTTCGAGAACACCGGCACCACCGAGCGGCCCCGCTACCAGTACGCGAGCCCGTTCTCCGCCATGCCGGGGCCCGACACCCCCACGCACACCGGCGCGAAGATCGTCGACGGCAAGGTGTACGTGAACAACGGGTTCTGGGACACCTACCGCACCACGTGGCCCGCCTACTCCTTCCTCACCCCGAAGCAGGCCGGTGAGCTGGTGGACGGCTTCGTCCAGCAGTACAAGGACGGCGGCTGGATCTCGCGCTGGTCCTCGCCCGGCTACGCCGACCTGATGACCGGCACCTCCTCGGACGTGGCCTTCGCGGACGCCTACCTCAAGGGCGTCGACTTCGACGCGGAGGCGGCCTACCGGGCGGCGCTCAAGAACGCGACCGTGGTGCCGCCCTCCTCCGGGGTGGGCCGCAAGGGCATGAGGACCTCGCCGTTCCTCGGCTACACCAGCACCGACACCAACGAGGGCCTGTCCTGGGCCCTGGAGGGCTACGTCAACGACTACGGCATCGGCCGGATGGGCCAGGCCCTCTACGAGAAGACGAAGGAGCAGCACTACAAGGAGGAGTCCGAGTACTTCCTCAACCGCGCCCGCAACTACGTGAGGCTCTTCGACGACGAGGCGGGCTTCTTCCAGGGCAGGAACGCCAAGGGCGACTGGCGCGTCCCGTCCGACACGTACGACCCGCGCGTGTGGGGCTACGACTACACGGAGACCGACGGCTGGGGCTACGCCTTCACCGCGCCCCAGGACTCCCACGGCCTCGCCAACCTCTACGGCGGCCGCGACGGCCTCGCGAAGAAGCTCGACACCTACTTCGCCACGCCCGAGACGGCGTCCACCCGGTACGCGGGCTCCTACGGCGGCATCATCCACGAGATGACCGAGGCCCGCGACGTCCGTATGGGCCAGTACGGGCACAGCAACCAGGTCGCCCACCACGTCACGTACATGTACGACGCGGCGGGCGAGCCCTACAGGACGCAGGAGAAGGTCCGCGAGGTGCTCTCCCGGCTCTACACCGGCAGCAGCATCGGCCAGGGCTACCACGGCGACGAGGACAACGGCGAGCAGTCCGCGTGGTACGTGTTCTCCGCGCTCGGGTTCTACCCGCTGGTCATGGGCGGCGGCGAGTACGCCGTCGGCTCCCCGCTGTTCACCAAGGCCACCCTGCGGCTGGACAACGGGCACACCCTGGTGGTGAAGGCTCCGAAGAACAGCGCGAGGAACATCTACGTCCAGGGCCTGAAGGTCGACGGACACCGCTGGACGTCGACGGCGCTGCCCGCGTCCGTGCTGTCCGACGGCGGGGTGCTGGAATTCGACATGGGGCCCGAGCCGTCCTCCTGGGGCACCGGCGAGGACGCCGGGCCCACCTCCCTCACCCAGGGCGACGAGGTGGCGGTGCCCCGCTCGGACGCGCTGACCGCGGCGGGGCCGTTGACCGACGACACCTCGGACACCACCGCGCCGCTGACCTCCGGGGAACTGCCGCTGTCCGCATCGGCGAAGGCGATCCAGTACACGCTCACCTGCGGTGACCGCACCGCCGCGCCCGGCGGCTGGACCCTCCAGGGCTCCACCGACGGCCACACGTGGCGGGACCTGGACCACCGCACCGGCCAGACGTTCACCTGGGACAGGCAGACGCGGGTCTTCACGGTGGCCGCGCCGGGCGAGTACCGGCACTACCGGCTGGTGCCCGACGGTGACGGCGGCACGCTCGCCGAGGTGGAACTCCTCGCCTGAGCCCGCCCCGTGGGTGCCGGGGCGCCCCCACGCGTCCCGGCACGGCCCCGCTCACTTCTGGAAGTGGCCGGGGCCGACCACCTTCCACTGCGCGGCCGCGGGGTCCTTGATGGCGCCGTAAGGCGCCCTGAACGTCAGCACCTGCTTGGTCGAGCGCTTGATCGTCCACAGTTCGGGGGTCCTGGTGGAACGGTCCCAGGCGATGGCCTGGCCCTCGACGCCGGGGAGCGTGACGGTGGCCACCCACTGGAGGTCCGAGCCCTCGGACGGGAGGTTCATCACGTAGGCCTCGCCGAAGTCGTGTCCGGTGAGCCACAGCCGCCCGTCGGGGCCCCACGAGCCACCGGAGTTGCTCATCGGCCTGACCTTGTCGAGGATCGCCTGGGGCACGGTCCAGGACTGCACGACCTGGAAGTGGTCGTCCAGCTTGACGATCTGGGTGTTGTCGGTCCCGCCGTACGGCTCGGTCGAACCGTCGGGGACCTCGTCGTAGTTGGCGAAGGCCGCGTACCAGGCCCCGTCGTGCCGGTCCAGCCAGGTCAGGGAACCGCGGTAGATGCCGAAGCTGAACGTGTCGACGTGCTTCATCGTCCTGGTGTCGAACACCTCGATGGAGCTCTTCTCCGGCGTGGTGTCGTAGTTGGACGTCGCCGCGTAGAGCCGGTCGCCCACCACGGTCGCGCTGTCCATGTGGATGATCGGGCCGTCGTCGTCACCGACGAACTGGAGCAGCGGTTTGCCCGTGGCCTTGTCGTGCTGGGTGATGGTGCGGTTGTTGACGGCGTAGAAGTGGTCCTTGTCGACGGCGACGCCCTGGTTGGCGTCGAAGGTGTCGTAGGTCCTGTCCGGGGTCGCCGCCAGCACCGGGGGCTGGGGGGCGCCGGCCGCCGTGGCTGCGGACGCGGCGGTGGTGTGCTGCCCCCGCACCGAGGCGTCGGCGGAGCCGAGGGCCGTGACCACGGCGAGAGCCGCCGCCGCCATGGAAGCGGCGGCCCCGGCGGCCGTCTTGGTCTTCGTGCGCATCTGTACCCCTAATCGGATCTGGGAGCCGCAGAATCGGGCAGAGCGACCAACTGTTCCGTCAGCAGATGTGGTCGGCGCACTTCACGCCCCGATCGGTCCGAAAGGGACACTTACGAGGCTGATGTTCTTCTCGGGTAACACGAGGCGACCCTCCGGTGAACCGAGCCCGTAGGGTTGGCGTCGGCGCCGGCGCCGACCTGCACGCCCGGACCGTGTGCGCGCACTGCGGGGAACCGGTCGACGGCGGCGGGGTGAGGCTTCTCCGGCTCGGTGGAGTGCCCCGGTGGGGCGGGACGCGGCGCGGGGGAGAGGGGCGGCTCCGCCCGGGCCCACCGTCTGCCGGGGCGCGGCCGCCCCACCGCGCCGCACCCGTGCGGACCGCGCCGCACTCGTGCCCGCGTGCCCGCCTGACGGGCCCGCGGGCACGAGCCCTTCGGTGCCGGCGCCCCCGGGTGCCGGCACGGGACCGGTGCGGTCGCGCTTCGCCGGCTCAGCGCAGCGCCAGTGCGATCACCTGGGTGGCCTCCTCGGCGGAGAAGTTGTCGTCGCTGACGAGGACGAGGGTCCGCTCGCCCGTGGACAGGCGGGGCCCCCACGTCATGCCCTCGACGTTGTCCGTCCTGGGCAGGGGGAGGTCGTCGAGGTCGACGAGCAGCCGCTTGCGCATGGGGCGGACGGCGGTGGACGCCAGGGACTTGAGGTGCTGGACCCGGCCGGCGCCCCGGGTGGTGGCGTCGAAGATCCGGATCCGGTAGCCGGCGCCGGGGACGTAGGTGCGCTCCATGACCAGGTAGCGGCCCGGGTCGTGCGGATACGCGAGGAGGGCGGGCACCCCGGTGTCGGGGCTCCAGGGGCTGTCCGGGTCGGACTCCGCGAAGAGAGGTTCGAGGGGGTAGGCGTACTGGGCGAGGACCGCTCCGGAACGGCTGTGCTGGGTCACCCGGGTCAGCGAGCCGTGCTCGGTGGTGGACTCCGGGCCGTCTTGGAGCAGGGGCCCCTCCACCGCGCTGGTCAGCAGGGAGCCGCCCTGGCCGAACGTGATGGCCTCCAGCGCCAGATTGCGGCGGGGGCCCTCGTCGGCGGTGATCCGGTAGTCCCTCGGCAGGGGAAGGCTGCCCAGGTACGCACCCTGGCGCCCGGCGACCTGGATGGACGGCTGGATCACCGGGTCCGGCGCCCCCGGGGCCTTCGGTCGGTTGCCCTCCTGGCTCCACCAGTAGCCGCAGGTCCTCGGGTCGACACGGATGTCCTCGGGGTCGATCGCCCTGCCGTCGTTCAGGGTGGGCGGCGGGTAGGTGCTCCCGTCCGGCTGCCGCAGCGCGTGCGTACCGGTGAAACGGACGCCGTGCACACCGCCGCCGTCGACGTCGATGCGGGCGGTGTAGAAGCGTGCGGGTTGCTGGTACGAGCGGTCGTCGCTGATCAGCGCGTACTCGCCCGTGCAGGGATCGCGGTCGATACCGGACAGGCCGCCCACGGTCGTGCCCCGGTAGGAGAGCGCGTGGGGCACGATCGACTCGCCCAGGAGGCGGACCGGGCCGGGCGCGGCGCTCGCGGGTGCACCCGTGGACGTGGCGGCCAGGGTCGCGGACAGCGCCGCCACCAGGGCGATGGCGGTGCGTAAGGGAGAGAGATGCATGAGGGGAACTCTTCCGAACCCGCACCGCTCGCGCAGTCGCCCGATCGTGTATTCAGACCGGGGCGGCGGCGCGTGGCACGCGTGGCGGCCTCGGCGCACGGGTGAGGGGCCGCCTGCCGCGGTCGGGCTCACCAGCCGCCAGAGCCGTAGCCGCCGCCGTTGTTCCCGCTGCCGCTGCCGCTGCCGCCGGTGGCGGATGGGGCCGCCTTGGTGATCCGGCTGCCGTCGGGGCCGACGAGCCACCACTTCGCGCCGAAGCCGTCGTTGCCCTGCCCGTTCGTGTCCCCGGCCGCCCGGTCGCCGCTGAAGTAGTACAGCGGGTGGCCGTCGTAGGTGATCTGCTTGCTGCCGTCGGCCCTCGTGGTGGTGGACAGCCTGCCCGCCGCCACGCCGGGGCCGGCCTTCGGCGTGCCCGTGGTGGTCACCGGCGGCCATCCGGCGGCACAGCCGCCGCTGCACGTCGACCTGCCGTCCTTGTCCGCCGCCCAGAGGTACACGGTCCTGCCCGAACCGCCGGTGAGGTACGTCCCCGCACCGCCGCTCCTGGTGCCGATGGTGGCGGCAGAGGCGGAGCCGCCGGAGGACGGTCCTGCGGCCGGAGCGCTCGCGTGGCCGGAGGCAGGGCTCGCGGAGGAACCGCCACCGCCGCCCGACCCGCCGCACGCGACCGCGAACGCGGCCACGGCGGCCAGTGACAGACCGAGTCCGGTCGTGGCGGGAAAATGCCTCTTGTTCCGGAGTTTCATGAAAGATCCTTTGATGTTCGGCATACACCGTGCTCGGTTAAGTGCACCAGTTGTCCCTCGGTACGTGACGGCGCAGCGGTCGTCTCAGGCGCCATCGGGTGACGTGGGTCATAGCGCGGACGTGCCCCGGCGAGACGGGCCGACGGGGCCCGGTCCGCGCGGGCGGCACCGGCGCATAGGATCTCGACGGACCCCGGGGAGCGGTTCCCGGGTCCCGCGGATGAGCGTCACCGCACGTCGGACGGGGCAGGCGCGTGCGAAATCCGTCAGCGGTGGAAGAACGCCGGTCGCACTCGCGAAGAAGCGTCCGCCGGCAACAGGTTGCAACGTAAGGAAACCGAAATGAGCGTGCTGGACGGTATTCTCGCCGGTGTACGCGAGGACCTGGAGCAACGCAGGAGCGCTGTCCCCCTCGGCGAACTGCGTGCCCGGGCAGCCGGCATGCCGCCCGCCCTCGACCCGTTGCCGGCGTTCCGCGCACCGGGTGTCTCGATCATCGCCGAGGTGAAGCGCAAGAGCCCGAGCAAGGGGGCCCTCGCCGACATCCCGGACCCGGCCTCGCTGGCCGAGCAGTACGCCGCCGGCGGCGCCTCGGCGATCAGCGTGCTGACCGAGCGGCGCCGCTTCGGGGGCTCCCTCGCGGATCTGGACGCCGTACGGGCGCGCGTCGACGTCCCGGTGCTGCGCAAGGACTTCATCGTCGACCCGTACCAGTTGTGGGAGGCCCGCGCCCACGGCGCCGATCTGGCGCTCCTGATGGTGGTGTCCCTGGAGGACGGCCGACTGGCCGAGCTGATCGGGCTCTGCACGGAACTGGGGATGACACCGCTCGTCGAGGCGCACACCGCCGGCGAGGTGGCACGGGCGGCCGGCACGGGAGCGCGGTTGATCGGCATCAACGCCAGGGACCTGACGACGCTGGAGGTGGACCGCTCCGTCTTCGCCGAGCTGGCTCCGCTCGTCCCCGAGGGGGCCGTACGCGTGGCGGAGTCCGGCGTGGAGCGTCCCGAGGACGTCGCGGACTACAGGAGCCGGGGAGCGGACGTCGTGCTTGTCGGAGAGGCACTGGTGCGCTCGGGCGACCCGCGGACCTCGGTCAGGGACTTCCTCAGCACGGCGAACGCGCGGCCTCGCCCGTAAGGGCAGCCCCGGCCCGGCGGTCGGCCACGCGCCCGGCGCCGTCCCGCACATGGCCCGCGACCCGCCGGGTACCCGGCAGGTCATGACCGCTCAGCAAGAGGCGACGGGCATACCGTCCAACAGCCGGCCGGGCGCCGGAGTAGCCCTGGGGCGGGCGCTGTTGAGGTGGGCGAACACCACCGACCACAAGGTGATCGGCGGCCTCTACATGGCGACCGCGTTCGGGTTCTTCCTGTTCGCCGGTGTGCTGGCGCTGCTGATGCGCGCCGAACTCGCCAGACCCGGACTCCAGTGGGTGACCAGGGACCAGTACGACCAACTGTTCACCGTGCACGGCACCGTGATGATGCTGCTGTTCGCCACGCCGATGTTCGCCGGGTTCGCCAACGCCGTGATGCCGTTGCAGATCGGCGCCCCCGACGTCGCCTTCCCCCGTCTGAACGCCCTGTCCTACTGGATGTACCTGTTCGGCGGGCTGATGGTGGTCTCCGGCTTCCTCACCCCGGCGGGCGCCGCGTCGTTCGGCTGGTTCGCCTACGCACCGCTCAACAGCGCCGTGCACTCACCCGGGGCCGGCGGCGACCTGTGGGTCATGGGACTGGTCGTCACCGGGGTGAGCACCACCCTCGGCGCGGTCAACTTCATCACCACAATCCTGTGCCTGCGGGCGCCCGGGATGACCATGTTCCGGATGCCGATCTTCACCTGGAACGTCCTGTTCACGGCCATCCTCGCGCTGCTCGCCTTCCCGGTGCTGACGGCGGCGCTGCTCGCGCTGGAGGCGGACCGCAAGTTCGGCGCGCACGTCTTCGAGGCGCCGAACGGCGGGGCGATCCTGTGGCAGCACCTCTTCTGGTTCTTCGGGCACCCCGAGGTCTACATCGTCGCGCTGCCCTTCTTCGGCATCGTCACCGAGATCATCCCCGTCTTCAGCAGGAGGCCCGTCTTCGGCTACGTGGGCATGGTCGGCGCGACCATCGCCATCACGATGCTGTCGACGGTGGTGTGGGCGCACCACATGTTCGCCACCGGCGCCGTGCTGCTGCCGTTCTTCTCCCTGATGTCGTTCCTGATCGCGGTGCCGACCGGAGTGAAGTTCTTCAACTGGATCGGCACCATGTGGCACGGCTCGCTCTCCTTCGAGACGCCGATGCTGTGGGCGGTGGGCTTCATGGTGACGTTCCTGCTCGGCGGCATGAGCGGGGTGCTCATCGCCTCCCCGCCGCTGGACCTGCACCTCACCGACTCGTACTTCATCGTCGCGCACCTGCACTACGTGCTGTTCGGCACGGTGGTGTTCGCGATGTTCGGCGGCTTCTACTTCTGGTGGCCCAAGTTCACCGGGCGGATGCTCGACGAACGGCTCGGCAGGATCCACTTCTGGACGCTCTTCCTCGGCTTCCAGACCACCTTCCTCGTGCAGCACTGGCTCGGCGAGGAGGGCATGCCCCGCCGCTACGCCGACTACCTGCCCGCCGACGGCTTCACCCTGCTCAACACCGTCTCCTCCCTCGGCGCCGCGCTGCTCGGACTCTCCACGCTGCCGTTCCTCTACAACGTCTGGCGGACCGCACGGTACGGGGAGCGGGTCGGGGACGAGGACCCGTGGGGCTTCGGACGCTCCCTGGAGTGGGCGACGTCCTGCCCGCCGCCCCGGCACAACTTCACCGCCCTGCCACCCGTCCGTTCCGATTCCCCGGCCTTCGACCTGCACCACCCGGAGTTCCCCCGGCCGGGCAGCGCCGCGCCCCCGCGGCGCGACCGCACGGCCGGGACGGGAGCGGAACCGACCGGCGGGGGCGCGGCGGGCGCGGAGCCGACCGGCAAGGAGGCGCAGTCGTGAGGACCGAGGCCCTGCTCTTCGCCGGCGTCGCCGCCTTCTTCGCCGTCGCGGGTGCCGTCTACGGCTGGCTCTCCGCCGATCCGACGGGCACCTGCGCCCTGGGCCTCGCCTTCCTGATGGCGGCGCTGGTCGCCTTCTTCCTCGGCGCGCAGTACCGGCGCCGTGGCCCGCGGCCGCAGGACCGGCCTGACGCCGAGGTCGCGGACGCCACCGGCCCCGTGGAGTTCTTCCCCCCGTACAGCCCCTGGCCGCTCACCACCGCCGCCGGCTTCACCCTGCTCTGCCTGGGCGTGGTCTACGGACTGTGGCTGTTCCTGCTGGGCCTGGGGCTGGTCAGCCACGGGGTGTTCGGGATGGCGTTCCAGTACGCGGACCGATCGGGGTCCCGCTAGCCGCACCGCTCCCGCGGTCCTCGACGTAGCCGCCGTTCACCGACTGCCGTACCTCGCCGCTCTCCTCGCCCCCGGTCAGCCGCTCGTGCTCCCTCTCCCGCAGGGCGTGGCACAGCCCCCGGGTGAGCAGGAACGCCACCGGCGGCAGCACCACGAGGGCGACCCTGAACACCCAGGTCAGTGTGTTCAGGGAGACACGGAAGGTCTGGGCGATGACGTCGTTGCCGCCCGCCGCGAGCAGCACCGCGTAGAAGGCCAGGCCGGCCACGCCGAGACCGGTGCGAACCGGCCGGTCACGGGGCCGGTCGCACAGATGGTGCTCGCCCGTGTCCCCGGTGAGCCACCGCTCGGCGAACGGGTAGGCGTACAGCACCGCGAACATGCTGAGCGGCAGTACCACGGCGGGCAGCAGCACGTTCCACATCAGGGTGTGCCCCGCGACCGTCGTCTCCCAGGGTGGCACGAGGCGCAGCGAGCCCTCCAGGAACCCCACGTACCAGTCGGGCTGCGAACCGGTCGACACCTGGTCGGGGCGGTAGGGCCCGTACACCCACACCGGGTTGACCTGGGCCAGCCCCGCGAGCAGCGTCAGCACCCCGAAGGCGGCCAGGAAGAGTCCGCCGGAGGACGCCATGAACTGCGGGAACAGTGGTTTGCCGACCACGTTCCGCTCCGTCCTGCCGGGCCCGGCCCACTGGGTGTGCTTCAGGTAGAAGACCAGGACCAGATGGGCCGTCACCAGGGCCAGCAGCAGCCCCGGCAGCAGCAGGACGTGCATCGAGTACAGGCGCGGCACGACGTCCTGGCCGGGGAACTCGGCCCCGAACACCCCCATGCTGAGGTACGTCCCCACCACCGGCACCGACAGCATGATGCCCTGCGCGATCCGCAGGCCGGTGCCCGAGAGCAGGTCGTCCGGCAGCGAGTAGCCGGCGAACCCCTCGGCCAGGGCCAGCGCGAACAGCGTCACGCCCAGCACCCAGTTGATCTCCCGCGGCCTGCGGAAGGCGCCCGTGAAGAACACCCGCAGCAGGTGCAGCCCGATCGCGGCCAGGAACACCAGCGCCGCCCAGTGGTGCACCTGCCGGATCAGCAGGCCACCGCGCACGTCGAAGCTGATGTGCAGCGTCGACCGGAACGCCTCCGACATCCGCACGCCGTCCAGCGGCCGGTACGACCCGCCGTAGACCACCTCGGTCATGGAGGGGTGGAAGAACAGCGTCAGCCACACCCCCGTGAGCATCAGCACCGCGAGGCTGTACAGCGCCAGTTCGCCCAGCAGGAACGACCAGTGCTCGGGGAACGCCTTGCGCAGCAGACCGCCGCCCTCGGCAGCCGGCAGCCTCCGCTCCAGTGCCACCGCGAGCCGGGCCGCCACCCCGGGCTCCGGGGGCCCGCCGCTCGGCGGGCGGCTCCGACCGCGGTCCGTCTCGGGAGTCCCGCCGGTGTCCACCGCCCGACGGTCCGCCGCGCCGCCGCTCGCCGAGCCGTCCGTACCCGCCGACTTCCAGGCCCGGGCCGCAGCCCGGGCCCGCTTCATAGGAGAGAACACTGCTCGCGGGTGCCCCGAGCGCCCACCCGGAAACCGAGGGTCACCGGGCGGCGACGGCCGCTCGGCGGGTCCCGTTGCCCGGTGCGGCAGGGGCAGGTGAGCGTGCCGATGCCGCGGATGCACCGTTTGTGCGGACTCGCGGGGGGTAGACGGCGCCCCAAGACGCCCGGGCCCGCCGGTGGCAGCGACGGGACACCCGTGTGGGCGTAGAGCCGAAGCCAGGAGGACACGCGTCATGAAGGGGAGCAGTACCACGTCCGGCGCGAGGGTGCCGGGTCCGCAGGTGACCGCGGAGCCGGTGCCGCCGTACCCGAAGCAGCGCCAGCCGCACCCGGGCCTTGAGTCGCTGATGGAGCCCAGGCCGCGCTACCGGGCCGAGAGGTACCGGCCGGCAAGCTCGTGGGCAAGGTCGCGCTGATCACGGGCGGCGATTCCGGTATCGGGCGGGCGGTGGCGTTGATGTACGCCCGGGAGGGCGCCGACGTGGCCGTCGTCTACCTGCCGCAGGAGCAGAGCGACGCCGACGAGACGCGGCGCGAGGTCGAAGCGGTGGGGCGCAGGTGCCTGCTGCTGCCCGGCGACCTGTGCGACCCCGGTTTCTGCTCGGCGGTCGTCGAACGGACCGTCGAGGAGTTCGGCGGTCTGAACATCCTCGTCAGCAACGCCGCGTACCTCAACAGCAAACGGGAACTGGACCAGCTCACGTACGAGGACTGGGACCGCACCTTCAAGACGAACGTGTACGCCTACTTCCACCTGGTCATGGCCTCGCTGCCGCACCTGGGCGAGGGCGACGCGATCATCGCGACGGCGACGGAGGAGGCCCTCAAGGGCAACGACATCATGATCGACTACGCGGCGTCCAAGGCGGCGCTCGTGGTCTTCACCAAGTCGATCGTGCCGCACCTGGCGAAGAAGGGGATACGGGCGAACGTGGTCGCGCCGGGGCCGACGTGGACGGTGCTCAACATCGCCGACCAGCGCATGCCCGAGGACATGATCGCCCAGCTCGGTGCCGAGGCGCCCACGGGCCGGGTGGCACAGCCCGAGGAGATCGCGCCCGCCTATGTGTACCTGGCGTCGGACGCCGACTCCAGCTTCACCACCGGCGAGATCATCGCCGTGACAGGCGGCCTGACCGACACGCGCTGATCGGCCGTGGGGCCCGGCGGGTCCGGCGCCCGGCACGGCGGCCCGCCCCGGCCGCCGCCGAGCCGGAACGGCAGCCGCTGACGTACCTGCCGGCCCCGGGGGGCCGCCGTCCTCCGGTCCGCGGCCCCGTTCCGCGGCCCCGTTCCGAACCCTGTTCCGAACCCTGTTCCGAACCCTGTTCCGAGGCCCTGTTCCGAGGCTCTGTTCCGTATCCGAATCCGAATTCGTGTCCGCATCCGTGTCCGTATCCGGATCCGTCTCCTCCCGCGAATCGCCCATGAGCGCCCCGGAAACTGCGGACCGCCCTCGCGGCGGAAACAATCACCGGTGCGCGGCAGGGCATTCGGGCAAGGACCCCGCTGACGGCGGTAATCCGCTGGACGCTCCGGAAAGCGGCGGGACCCGTCGGCGCATTCCGCACTCCCTGCGAATGTACGGGTGATGGCCCGGCGGCGCATCCGGACGGTGCGGCGGCGGTGGTGTGCCGGCGTGTTTCCCGGCGCCGGGCCCAGCCCACCGTGTTTCTCGGCGTCCGGCCGGGTCGACGGACCCGGATGCGCACATCGCGGGGCCGCACTGCCGAATCCGCCGTTCGGCACGCACGGCGCCGACCGGCGCGCAGGCGCCACCGTGTCCTGTCCGGTCCCTTCTCGGAAGAAGGCGGCAGCCGCTGCGGTGGCCTCGCGGGAAATGCGGACAGGCGGGCCGCCAGGTGCGCTGATATCGTTCAGTTGACAGATCTACGTGCCCGATTTCTCTCCGGGTCGCAAAGACCCCGTGGAACGGGGAAGCGGCCGCAGCCGGAAAAAAAGCTCAGGCCGCCTGCGGACGAATTCCTCGTCATCGAAGGAAGACGTCCGCAGGCCCGCACCGCCGCATGGGGTCGCCCGCTGCGGAAAGGACAGCGGTACCCCTTCGGACGCCGGGACAGGCCCCCTTCCGCCCCCCTGCGGGCCGGCGGAAACCCCTCCCGGCCCCCGATGTGCCGCCGGTCAGTGTCCCCACCACTTCAGCCTCCCTGCACCACACAGCGCTCAGCGCGCGGAAAGGGTCGCATGAGCACTTCGACGACGTTTCCACGGTGGCGGCGTGCCGCGGTGACCGGAGGCGCGGGCTTCCTCGGTTCGCACCTGTGCGAGCGCCTGCTGGCCGCCGGGATCGAGGTGGACTGCGCCGACAACCTCGCGTCCGGCAGCCTCGACAACGTGCGCCACCTGCTGCGGCACCCCGGCTTCCGCTTCGTGGAGTGCGACGTGGCGGAGCCGGACTGCGCGGAGGCCCTCGGCGGCCCGTACGACCTGGTACTGCACTTCGCCTGCCCGGCCTCGCCCGCCGACTACCTGCGGATGCCGCTCGAAACGATGGACGTGGGCAGCCTCGGCACCCGCACCATGCTCGACGTCGCCCACCGCGACCGGGCGCGCTTCCTGCTCGCCTCCACCTCGGAGGTGTACGGCGACCCCCTGGTGCACCCCCAGCGGGAGGACTACTGGGGCAACGTCAACCCGGTGGGTCCGCGCAGCGTGTACGACGAGTCGAAGCGGTTCGCCGAGGCACTGGTCACCGCGCATGCCGGGGCCCGGGGCACGGACGCCGGAATCGTACGGATCTTCAACACCTACGGTCCGCGGATGCGGGCCCACGACGGCCGCGCGGTGCCCACCTTCATCTGCCAGGCGCTGGCGGGCGAACCCCTCACCGTGACGGGGGACGGCGGCCAGACCCGCTCGCTGTGCTACGTGGACGACACCGTCGAAGGGGTCCTGCTCGTGGCGGCCACGAGGTCGGTGCGGCCCGTGAACATCGGCGGCAGCGACGAGGTCACGGTCGAGGACCTGGCCCGCCGGGTGATCGCGGTGACCGGTTCCCGCTCCGGCCTGCAGTTCGTCGACCGCCCGGTCGACGACCCCCGGCGGCGCAGACCCGACACCGCACTCGCCAGGGAACTCCTCGGCTGGGAGCCCAAGGTGCGGTGGGAAGAGGGCATCAAGCGCACGATCGCGTACTTCGCGACCGAGTCCGCCGACGCCGCCGGGACACCCGAGGCGCCCAGCCAGGCCGCCGAGCCGATAGCCCAGTCCTGACGGAGGCCACCCATGCGAGTTCTCGGTGTCAACGCCCTCTTCCACGATCCGGCCGCCGCACTGGTCATCGACGGGCAGACGGTGGCGGCCGCGGAGGAGGAGCGCTTCAGCCGCCGCAAGCACGGCAAGCGCCCCGTGCCCTTCGCCGCCTGGGAGCAACCGGAACACGCCGCCCGTTGGTGCCTGCGCCACGCGGGCCTCAGCCCCGCGGACCTCGACGCGGTCGCCTACTCCTTCGACCCCCAACTCGCCCGCCCGGCCGAGCGGATGGGCCTCGACGACCCCTTCGACGACCTGCGCCTGCGCTATGCGGGTGAGGCGCCCGGCTTCCTCGCCGAGGCGCTGCCGGGGCTCGATCCCGGCAAGGTGCGCTTCGTGCCCCACCACGTGGCGCACGCGGCCTCCGCAGGGCCCGCCTCGCCGTACCCCGACTGCGCGGTCCTGGTACTGGACGGCCGTGGCGAGTGCGCCTCCCACCTCGCCGGCTACTACCGGGACCGCAAGCTGACGGTGCTGGGCACCCAGGAACTGCCCGACTCGCTGGGCCTGTTCTACGAGGACCTCACCGAGCACCTCGGCTTCCTGCGCAGCAGCGACGAGTTCAAGGTCATGGCGCTCGCCTCGTACGGCACACCACGGTTCGCCGAGCCACTGCGGCAGTACGTGCACGCCGGCGAGGACGGGGGGTTCACCGCACGCCCCGTGCCCTGGGCCCGCTTCGCCCCACCGCGTGAGCCCGGTGCCCCCTGGACGCGGGACCACGCCGACCTCGCCGCGAGCGCCCAGACCTGTCTGGAGGACGTCCTCCTCGACCTGGCCCGGTGGCTGCACCGCGCCACCGGGCAGGAGGTGCTGGCCATGGCCGGCGGTGTGGCGCTGAACTGCGTCGCCAACTCCCGGCTGCACCGGCAGGGCCCGTTCGAACGGATCTGGGTCCAGCCCGCCGCGGGCGACGCCGGCACGGCGCTCGGCGCGGCCCTGCACGTCGCCGGCGAGCGGGAGGAGACCCACCCGATGCCCGGCGCCGGACTCGGCCGCGGCTGGAGCGACGAGGAACTGCGCGGCTGGCTCGACCGGGCGAACCTGCCCTACGAACGGCCCGCCGACGTCGCGGAGGCGGTGGCGCAGGAGCTGGCGGGCGACGGGATCGTGGCCTGGTTCCAGGGCCGCGCCGAGTACGGGCCGCGGGCACTGGGCCACCGCTCGCTGCTGGCACACCCCGGACGCGCCGGGAACCTGGACAGGCTCAACGCCGTCAAGGGCCGCGAGGAGTTCAGGCCCGTCGCGCCCATGGTCCTCGCCGACCGTGCGGCAGACCTCTTCGACGGGCCGCTGCCCAGCCCGTACATGCTCTTCGTCCACGAGGTCGCCCCCCGGTGGCGGGAGCGGATCCCGGCCGTGGTCCACGTCGACGGCACCGCACGCATCCAGACCGTGGACCCGGCGCGGGATGCGCTCCTGGCACGTCTGCTCACCGCCTTCGAGCGCCGCACGGGCCTCCCCGTCGTCGTCAACACCAGCCTCAACACGGCGGGCAGGCCCATGGTCGACGACCCTCGCGACGCACTGGAGTGCTTCGGCTCCGCGCCCGTGGACCTCCTCGCGCTCGGTCCCTTCACCGTCCACCGCAGGAGGGCCTTCGGATGAGTGGCGTCGATCGGCGGAAGTCCGCGCCCACCGAGTACGCCGTGGTGGTGCCCACCATCGGCCGGCCCTGCCTGGCGCAGTGCCTGCGCGCGCTCGCGGCCACCACGGGGCCGCCGCCCGAGGAGATCGTCGTCGTGGACGACCGGCCGGCGCCGCACGGCGAGCTGCCGCTTGGGGCGGCAGGGGCGCTGCGCGGCCGGATCCGGGTCCTCGCATGCGGCGGCCGGGGACCGGCCGCGGCCCGCAACATGGGGCTGCGCGCCACCGGCGCCCCCTGGGTGGTCTTCCTCGACGACGACGTCCGGGTGACACCGGGCTGGGGCGACGCGCTCGCCGCGGACCTGGCCGCCACCGACGGGCACACCGGCGGGGTGCAGGGCAGGATCCGTGTCCCGCTGCCCGTGGACCGCAGGCCCACCGACTTCGAACGCGGCACCGCGGGTCTGGAGGACGCCGCCTGGGCCACGGCCGACATGGCCTATCGGGCCGAGGCGCTCAAGGAGACCGGCGGTTTCGACGAACGCTTCCGCCGCGCATTCCGCGAGGACGCCGACCTCGCCCTGCGCATGGCGGAGGCGGGCTGGAAGCTGCGACGCGGCGAACGCGTCACGCACCATCCGGTGCGGCCCGCCGACCGCTGGGCGTCGCTGCGCGCCCAACGCGGCAACGCCGACGACGTGCTGATGACCCGGTTGCACGGTGCCGACTGGTGGAGGCGCGCCCGGGCGCCCCGCGGGCGGCTGCCCCGCCATCTGGCCGTCACCGGCACGGCCGCCCTGGCCCTGCTGCTGGCCGTCGCGGGACGGCGGGGGCCCGCGCTGGGCGCGGCGGCACTGTGGGCCGCGGGCACCGCCGAGTTCGCCCTCGCCCGCATCGCCCCGGGGCCTCGCACCGCGGACGAGATCGCGACGATGCTCTGCACCAGCGTGGCCATCCCCCCGCTCGCCGCCTGCCACTGGGCCGCCGGGCAGGCCAGGCACCGCGGCGCCGTCAGGAGGCCCCGATGACCGCGGCGAGGGGCCGCGCGCCCGGCGCCGTCCTCTTCGACCGCGACGGCACCCTCGTCGAGGACCTCCCCGGCAACGGCGATCCTGACCGGGTACGGGTCGTGCCGGGCGCGCCCGAGGCCCTGCGGCTGCTGCGCCGGCACGGTGTGCGGACCGCGGTCGTCACCAACCAGTCCGCCATCGGCCGCGGCCTGCTCAGCGTCGCCGAGGTGCGCCGCGTCAACGACCGTGTGGAGGACCTCCTCGGTCCCTTCGACACCTGGTCCGTCTGCCCGCACGATCCGGGGGCCGGCTGCCGCTGCCGCAAACCGCGGCCGGGGCTCGTGCTGGCGGCCGCCCGCAGGCTCGGCGTGCCGCCGGGCCGCTGCGTCGTCATCGGGGACATCGCCGCCGACATGCTGGCCGCGCGTGCCGCGGGCGCGCGCGGCGTGCTGGTGCCCAACGGCGCCACCCGCCCGGAGGAGATCGCGGCGGAGCCGGTCACGGCGCCCGACGTACTGACCGCCGTGCGCCGGCTGCTCGGTGCCGGGGAGCAGGGGGGTGGCGGGTGAAAGCGCTGGTGGTCCGGCTCGACAGCTTCGGCGACGTGCTCCTCGCCGGGCCCGCCGTGCGGGCCGTCGCCGAGCACGCCACCTCGGTGACGCTGCTGTGCGGCCCCCGCGGCGGGCCCGCCGCGCGGTTGCTGCCCCGCGTCGACGACGTGGTCGTGTGGGCGGCTCCGTGGGAGGGGAGCGGCGCCCCCGCGGTCGACGAGGCGGATGTCGAAGGACTCGTGGGGCGGCTGCGTGCGGGCGGCTACGACGTCGCGCTCATCCTGACCTCCTTCCACCAGAGCCCGCTGCCGACGGCGCTGCTGCTGCGGCTCGCCGGGGTGGGCCGGATCGGCGCAGACAGCACCGACCACCCCGGCAGGCTGCTCGATGTCCGGCACCGGCGGCTGCCCGGCCGCCACGAGGTCCGGGCGGCCCTCGACACCGCGGCGGCGCTCGGCTTCGCACCGGCTCCCGGCGACGACGGCCGGCTGCGCGTGGTGCCGACGCCGGGCACCGGCGCGCTGACCGGCAACGGGCCCTACGTGGTGGTGCACCCCGGTGCCAGCGCTCCCGCGCGCACCTGGGACCCGGACCGCTGGGCCGAGGCCGTGACCGCGCTCGCCGACGCGGGCCACCGCGTGGTGGTGACCGGCGGCGGGGGAGAGAGGGAACTGACCCGGCGGGTCAGCGGTGCGGCGGGCGTGGACCTCGGGGGCCGGACGGATCCGCGCTCCCTCGCCGGGGTGCTGCGCGCGGCGGACGCCGTGGTGTGCGGCAACACCGGGCCCGCGCACCTCGCGGCGGCCGTCGGCACCCCCGTCGTCTCCCTGTTCTCGCCGGTCGTGCCCGCCGAGCGCTGGGCGCCGTGGGGCGTGCCCGTCGTCCTGCTCGGCGACCAGCGGGCGCCGTGTGCGGGCAGCCGCGCCCGGCACTGCCCGGTCCCCGGCCACCCCTGCCTGAACCAGATCACCACGCACGACGTGGTCCTCGCGGTGCGCAAGCTGCTGAAGGAGAGCGCATGAACATCCTCATCTGGCACGTGCACGGCTCCTGGACAACCTCGTTCGTGCAGGGGCCCCACACCTTCCACGTGCCCGTGACCGAGGACCGGGGCCCCGACGGCCTGGGCCGCGCCAGGACCTGGCGGTGGCCCGCGTCGGTGTGCGAGAGCACCCCCCGGCGGCTGCGCGGGACCGAGCTCGATCTGATCGTCCTCCAGCGGCCGCACGAGCTCGAACTCGCCCACCGGTGGACCGGCCGCCGCCCGGGCCGGGACGTGCCCGCGGTCTACGTCGAACACAACAGCCCTCACGAGAGCCCCGACGGCACCCGCCACCCGCTCGCCGACCGCGACGACATCACGCTCGTGCACGTCACCCACTTCAACCGGCTGATGTGGGACAGCGGGCGGGCCCCCACGGCCGTCGTGGAGCACGGCATCGTCGACCCGGGACCGCTGTGGAGCGGGCAGGAGCCCCGCGCCGCCGTCGTCGTCAACGAACCGGTGCGCAGGAACCGCACCACCGGCACCGACCTCCTGCCCCGCTTCGCGCGGACGGCTCCGCTCGACGTCTTCGGCATGGGCACCGAGGGCCTCGCCGAGCACCTCGGCCTCGACCCGGAGCGCTGCCGCAGCCGGGACCTGCCGCAGCGGCGGCTGCACCGGGCGATGGCCCGCTGCCGGCTGTACCTGCACCCCGTCCGCTGGACCTCCCTCGGCCTCTCGCTGCTGGAGGCGATGTTCCTGGGCATGCCCGTCGTCGCGCTCGACACCACGGAGGTCGCGCAGGCCGTTCCCGACGGCGCCGGGGTGGTCTCCAACCGCTTCGACGTGCTCGAAACCGCCGTACGGGACCTGCTGGAGGACCGGTGGTACGCGGAGCACGCCGGGCGGCTGGCCCGGGCGGCGGCACAGGCACGCTACGGGCTGCCGCGCTTCCTGCACGACTGGGAACTGCTGATGAAAGAGGTCACGCGATGAAGCACACGCCCGCCGCCGCCGGACACATCGCCATGGTCTCCGAGCACGCCAGTCCGCTGGCGGCGCTGGGTGGCCCCGACGCGGGCGGCCAGAACGTGTACGTCGCCGAGCTGGCCGGACGACTGGCCCGCCGGGGCCACCGGGTCACCGTGTACACCCGTCGCGACGGTCCGGACCTGCCGAGCCGGGTGCGGACCCGGGACGGGGTCCTCGTCGTCCATGTGCCGGCCGGGCCGCCGGGGCCGGTGCCGAAGGACGAACTGCTGCCCTGCATCCCGGAGTTCGGCGCCTTCCTCGCCGCGTGCTGGGCCGCAGAACCGCCGGACGTGGTGCACGCGCACTTCTGGATGTCCGGCATGGCGGCGCTGGCGGGGGTGCCCCGCCCCGGGGTACCCGTCGTGCAGACCTACCACGCCCTCGGCACGGTCAAGAAGCGCCATCAGAAAGCCGCGGACACCAGCCCGCCCGAGCGCGCGCGCATCGAACGGGCCATCGGCCGCGAGGTCTCCACGGTGGTGGCCACCTGCGCGGAGGAGGTCCTCGAACTCACCGCCATGGGCGTGCCGCGCGAGCGCATCCGCGTGGTGCCGTGCGGGGTGGACACCGACCACTTCGCCCCCGTGCCCGGTGCGGCGCGGCCCGCGTCGGCACCGCGGCGCCTGCTGGCCGTCGGCCGGCTCGTCCCGCGCAAGGGCTTCGACCGAGCCATCCGGGCGCTGGCCGACATCCCCGGCGCCGAACTCCTCATCGCGGGCGGGCCGGAGCAGGCCCTGCTCTTCGCCGACCCCGAGGCGGAGCGGCTGCGCAAGATCGCCGAGGAGTACGGCGTGGCCGACCGTGTCACGCTCGTCGGCGGTGTCTCCCGCGACGACATGCCCCGCCTGATGTCGGGGGCGGACCTGGTGCTTTCCACCCCGCGCTACGAACCGTTCGGCATCGTGCCGATCGAGGCGATGGCGTGCCGCACGCCCGTCGTGGCCACCGCGGTGGGCGGCCAGCTCGACACGGTCGTGCACGGTGTCACCGGGGCGCTGGTGCCCGCTGGTGAGGGACCGGAGCTCAGCGCCGTCGTCCGGGAGCTCCTCGCGGACCGCGGACGGTTGGCGCGGCTCGGCGAGGCCGGCAGGGAACGCGTCCTCGCCCGGTACACCTGGGACCGTGTCACCGACGGTGTGGCACGCGTCTACGAGGGGCTACGCTCCGCCCCGTCGCTCTCGGGAGGCGCACGATGACCCTCGCCACCGCAGGCACCCACTGCGACCAGCTCATGGACGCGCTCGTCCGGTTCCGGGGCACCTCCGCGACCGCCGAGCGGTGGGGCCGGGAGCTGGCCCACCGGCTGAGCGGCGGCGCCCGGCTGCTGGCCGCGGGCAACGGCGGCAGCGCCGCCCAGGCACAGCACCTGACCGCGGAACTGGTCGGCCGCTACCGCGACGAGAGGCCGCCGTTCTCCGCGCTCGCCCTGCACGCCGACACGTCCGCGACCACGGCCATCGCCAACGACTACGGCGTGCGGGAGGTCTTCGCACGCCAGACCCGGGCCCACGGCCGCCCGGGTGACGTCCTGGTGCTGCTGTCCACCAGCGGCGCCAGCCCCAACCTGCTGGCGGCGGCGGCCGAGGCCCGGCGGATCGGCATGGCGGTGTGGGCGCTCACCGGGCCGGGGCCGAACCCGCTGGCGGCGGCCGGCGACGAGGTGCTGTGCGTGGCCGCACCGGCCCCCGCGACCGTCCAGGAACTGCACCTGGTGGCCGTCCACATGCTCTGCGAGTCCTTCGACGCCGCGCTCGACGCCGCGGGCGGTGTGCCCGGCCGGCCGGATCCCGGGGCGCGGTCCCGGGTGCGGGGAGGTGGCCTGTGAGGACCCCCCTGCTCGTGGTGGGGGACGCGCTGCTCGACCACGACGCGTTCGGCCGGGTGGCACGGCTCGCCCCCGACGCGCCCGTTCCGGTGCTGAGCGACCAGCACCGGGTGACCCGGCCCGGTGGCGCGGCGCTCGCCGCCCGGCTCGCCGCCGCCGACGGGCGCGAGGTCACCCTGGTCACCGCGCTCGGCGACGACGAGTCGAGCGCCCAGGTGCGGCGGCTGCTCACCGGGTCGGTGCGCGTGGTGGCGCTCCCTCTGGCGGGCAGGCTGCCCGCCAAGACCCGGTTCATCGCCGACGGGCGCCCCCTGCTGCGGCTGGACGACGGGGACGGACGGGCCGCCGCGGCCACCGAGGCGGCCGCGGAAGCCGTCGCCCGGGCGTCGGCGGTGCTCGTCTCCGACTACGGCCGGGGCACCGCCGACGCCCTGCGCGACGCGCTCGCCGAGGCCGCGGCGAGGGTCCCCGTCGTGTGGGACCCGCATGTGCGCGGCGGCCCGCCCGTCCGCGGCGTCCGGCTCGCCACCCCGTCCGCCGCCGAGGCGCACGCCCTGGCCCCCTCCCGGGGCCCTGGGCCCGGGCATCCCGACGGGTCGCTGCGCGCCGTGGTGCGGCACGCCACCGAACTGGTGCGCGCCTGGGGAGTCACGACGGTCGCCGTGACGCTCGGCGAACGCGGCGCCCTGCTGTCCCACGGCGATGCGCCCCTGTTCGTGCCCGCGCCCTGGCAGGCGGCGGGCGACCCGTGCGGGGCGGGGGACCGGTTCGCGGCGAGCGCCGCCGGACTGCTCGCCGACGAGGCCCTGCCGGACGACGCGGTGCAGGGCGCGGTCCTCGCCGCCGCCCGGTATGTGTCCGAGGGAGGCGTCCACGCGCTCGGCGACCTCGACCGGCCGCGCGAGACGGGGCCGGGACCCGTCGAGGACGCGGCGGCCACCGTGGCGAGGGTGCGCGCCGCGGGCGGCACCGTGGTCGCCGCCGGAGGGTGCTTCGACCTGCTCCACGCCGGGCACGTGGCGCTGCTCCAGGCGGCCCGCCGCACCGGCGACTGCCTCGTGGTGTGCCTGAACTCCGACGCCTCCGTACGGCGCCGCAAGGGCACCGGGCGCCCCCTGGTGCCCGCCGCCGATCGCGAACGGGTGCTGCGCGCACTGGCCTGCGTCGATGCCGTCGCCGTCTTCGACGAGGACACCCCCGAGCGCCTGCTGGCCGAACTGCGCCCCGACATCTGGGCCAAGGGCGGGGACTACGGCAGGACCGAGCTGCCGGAAGCCGCGCTGCTGGAGAGCTGGGGCGGCCAGGTGATCCTGCTTCCCTACCTGGACGGCCGCTCCACCACCGCACTGGCCCGCTCGGCCGCGGGCGGGGCGCCGACCGGGCCGGGCCCGGCGGGCCCCGCCGCCGTACGGGTCGCGCAGATGAAGGGGTGAACCATGCGGCTCCGCACGACGACACCCGGCGCCACGCCACCGCACACGCCGTCCCTGCTGGTGCTGCGCGCCCTCGGCCTCGGCGACCTGCTCGCCGGCGTGCCCGCGCTGCGCGCGGTCCGCCGCGCCTTCCCCGGCCACGAACTCGTGCTGGCCGCCCCGGCGGCCCTGCGCGACGCGGCCGCGGCGACCCGGTGCGTCGACACGTTCCTGCCGACCCGGGCTCCCGGGCGTGCCGTACCGTCGCTGGCCGCCTGGCGCGGCCCGCCGCCGGACCTCGCCATCGACCTGCACGGCAACGGTGCGCAGAGCCATGACGCGCTCGCCGCCCTGGCACCCCGCCGACTGTGGTCGTTCGCCCGGCCAGGACTGCCTGAGTCCGCGGCACCCCGCTGGCGGGCCGACGAGCACGAACGGGCCCGGTGGTGCCGCTTCCTGCGCGCGTACGGCATCGCCGCCGACCCCGGCGAGCTGCGGCTGCCGCCGCCCGCGACGCACTCGCCGGCGCCGGGAGCCGTGGTGGTCCACCCCGGGGCCGACGCGCCCGCACGGTGCTGGCCCGCCATCCGCTACGCCCAGGTGGTCCGCCGGCTGCGGGCCCGGGGCCACCGGGTGGTGCTCACGGGCGGCCCCGGCGAGCGGGCCCTGCTCTCGGCCGTCGCGTCCCGCGCCGGTGTCGGGCCCCGTGACGTGTTCGCCGGCCGACTGCCCTTCGCCACCCTCTCCGCGCTGCTCGCCCACGCCGTGCTCCTCGTCAGCGGCGACACCGGCCCCGCACACCTCGCCTACGCCCACGGCACCGCGTCCGTCACCCTGTTCGGCCCGGTGCCACCGAGCCGGTGGGGCCCGCCGCCGGGACCGCACGTCGCGCTCTGGCACCCCGGGCCGCCCGGCGACCCGCACGCCACGGCCCCCGATCCGCTGCTGCTGCGCATCTCGGTGCACGAGGTGGTCGACGCGGCCCTGCGGCTGGTCACACCGGCCCCCTGCCCCCTTCGCACACCACAGGGACGAGTGCATGTCAGGTAACCCCGCGGACGAGCGCGTCACGGTCGCCGTGATCACCCGCGACCGCCGTGACAGCCTGCTGCGCACCCTGGACCGGCTGGCGGAACTCCCCGACAGGCCGGGCGTCGTGGTCGTGGACAACGGCTCCACCGACGGCACCGCCTCCGCGGTGCGCGCCCACCCCGCCCGGGCGCGGCTGCTGAGCCCGGGACGCAACACGGGCGCCCTGGGCCGGAACCTGGCGGTACGGGCGGCCACCACCCCCTACGTCGCCTTCAGCGACGACGACTCGTGGTGGGCGCCTGGGGCGCTCTCCGCGGCCGCCGACCTGCTGGACGCCCACCCCCGGCTCGGGCTGCTCGCGGCCCGTGTCCTCGTCGGCCCCGACGCCGTCGAGGATCCGCTGAACGCGCTGCTCGCCGCGTCCCCGCTGCCGCCCGAGCCCGACCTGCCCGGACGGCCCGTGCTCGGCTTCCTCGGGTGCGCCGCGGTGACCCGTCGCCGCGCTTTCCTCGGGGTGGGCGGCTACCACCCCGTGCTCTTCTTCGGCGCGGAGGAGACCCTCCTCGCCTACGACCTCCGCGCGGCGGACTGGGGCGTGACGTACGTACCGGCCGTCACCGCGCACCACCGGCCCGCCCCCGGGCCCCGCCGCGGCCGCTCGCCCCTGCTGCTGCGCAACGCGCTGCTCACCGCCTGGCTGCGGCGCCCCCTCGATCTCGCCCTGTGCCGTACCGCGGAGCTGGCGAGGTCGGCGGCACGCGGCGAACCGGCGGCCGCCCGCGCCCTGGCCGGCACCCTGCCCAGACTCCCCGGCGCACTCGCCGGGCGCAGGCTCCTGCCGCCCGGCACCGAACACGCGGTGCGGCTGGTGGAGCACGCGCAGCGGAGCCCGCGATGACCGGCCGCCGGGACGACCGCGTCACCGTGGTCGTCATCACCCACGAGCGCAAACCCGAGCTCCTGCGCACCCTGCGGCTGCTGCGCCGGCTACCGGAGCGCCCGCGGGTCATCGTCACCGACAACGGGTCACGGGACGGCACGGCACAGGCCGTCGCGGCCCGGTTCCCCGAGGTGGAGCTGCTGTGCCCGGGCCGCAACCTGGGAGCGGTCGGCCGCAATCTCGCGGTGCGCCGGGTCCGCACACCGTACGTCGCCTTCTGCGACGACGACACCTGGTGGGAGCCCGGTTCGCTGCGGCGGGCCGCGGATCTGCTCGACGCGCGGCCGGGCCTCGCCGCCGTCACGGCCCGCATCGTCGTCGAGCCCTCCGGCGCGGAGGACCCCGTCGTGGCGGAGCTGCGCGACTCCCCGCTCGCGGGGCCCGCGTGGCTGCCGGGGCCCGCGCTCGGCTCCTTCCTCGCCGCCGCGACCGTGATGCGCACCGACGCCTTCCGGCGGGCCGGCGGGTTCCACCCGGGGCTGTGGCTGGGCGGCGAGGAGGAACTGCTGGCCACCGACCTGCTGCGGGACGGCTGGTGGCTGAGCTACGCGCCCGGCCTCACGATCCACCACGCCGCGTCGCGCAGCCGTGACAGCACGGCACGGCGCGTGCTCGGCCTGCGCAACACCCTGTGGTTCACCTGGCTGCGCCGGCCCCTGGTGCCCGCGCTGCGCCGCACCGCGCACCTGCTGTGCACGGTGCCGCGCGACGGGGCCTCGGCGCGCGCGGTGCTGGGCGCTGCCGCGGGCCTGCCCTGGGTCCTGCGGCAGCGGGCCCCGGTTCCGCCGGAACTGGAGGCCCGGCTGGCGGCGCTGGAGCGGGCCCGACGAGGTTCTCCGGCACGGCGGTACGTCGGCTGACGCCCGCGTGGGCCGGCGTCTTCGCAGGGTGTGCACGGGGACGGGAAGGAGCGACCATGCGGGACCCCGCCCTCCGACTGCTCGACGAGCTACGGCCGTCCTGCGAGGGGTCGCGGCTGCTGCTGACGGGCTGGTTCAGCTTCCTGGACGGCGAGGCGACGGCCGGGGACGTGCTGGCGCAGCGACAGGTCTCGGCGACGCTGGAGCGGTCGGGCATCGGGCACGACACGGCGTGGAGCCCGGGCTTCAGGCCGGGGGGCAGGTCACTGGAGGAGGCGGACCCCTCGGCCTACGACCGGCTGCTCTTCGTGTGCGGGCCCGTCCACGGCGATCAGCTCGTCCGGCTGCACGACCGTTTCGCGTCATGCCGCCGGTACGCGTGGGGCGTCACCGTGGTCGATCCGGGCGACCCCGCCGTCACGGGCTTCCACCGGGTGGTGGCCCGGGACGGAACGGCGTCGCCGCCGCTTCGCGATCTGTCCGCCACCGCACCGCTCGGCTGCGAGCCTCCGGTGGTCGCCGTGGTCCTGACCGAGGGGCAGGGCGAGTACGGGGCGCGGCGGCGGCACGCCGAACTCGACCGGACCCTGACCGAGTGGATCGGCCGCACGGACTGCTCGCGCGTCGAACTCGACACCCGGCTGGCCCTGGACTGGCGGCACTGCGCGACACCGGAGCAGTACATGGCCCTGGCCAGACGGATGGACGTCGTCCTCACCACCCGGCTGCACGGCATGGTGCTGGCCCTGCGGGCCGGCACGCCCGCGCTGGCCGTGGACCCCGTCCAGGGCGGCGCCAAGGTCTCGGCCCAGGCTCGCGCCCTGCGCTGGCCCGCCGTGCTGGGCGCCGAGGAGGCGACCCCGGCAGCGCTGGAGACATGGTGGTCCTGGTGCCTGTCCCCGGCCGGGCGGGCGGCCGCCGGGCGCCGCGCCCGCCTGATGCACCGGGAAGGCGGGCGGGCGGCGGCGTACCCGTCCTGAGACGACGGGGCAGCGCCGCACCGCCTTCGCCGGGCCCGCGGCCGGAGTCCCGCGGCGGTCCCCGCCCGTGTCAGCGTGTGCGGGCCGGGCCCGTGTTTGCGTGGGTGGGCCCGCTGCGTGGGCCTGCGGTCCGCCCCGCGCGGCGTTGTCGGGACGACGGGCGTCGGCGGTGTCGCACAGGGCGCCTCCTCGGGCACGACGGGTCACCGGTGGCATCCGGTGAGCCCCCGCTGTGGGGAAGACCACAGGCGGCCCAACCTCCCTGGGGCAGGTGGGCCTTGGCGCCGGTGCACGGCGCGGGACGGGTACCGGGGACGTCGTACGGGCAGCGGGTCTGCCAGGGTGGAGTGCGCCGCCGACGCCACCGTGCCGCCGCCCCGCAGACGACCGGAGTCCCCTGCCCGTGCCCCTCGCCCCGGCGGCGCGCCCACGCCATGAGGTCATCTCCCTTGCCCCCTCCTGCCAAGTTCCGCTCCGCCCCGGGCCGGCACGCCGACCGTGCTCCCTGGCGGTGCCTGCGCCACCCCGGCATGCGGTGGTGGTCCACGGCGAACCTCGTCTCCAACGCGGGGACGTGGATGCAGCTCACGGTGCAGAACCTCCTGGTCCTCCAGATCACCGGCTCCGCCGCCGCGACCGGGCTCTCCCTCTCCGTCCAGGCCGCGCCCGGTCTGCTGCTGGGTCTGACGGGAGGGGCGGCGGTCGACGCCTGGCCGCGCAAGCTCACCGCGGCCGTCAGCCAGGCCGGCCTCGGCCTCGTCGCCTTCGCCACGGCCGTGCTGGTGGCACTCCACCTGCTCACACTGCCCTCGCTCATGGTCCTCGCCGCGGTCACCGGTCTCATCGCCACCGTCGACGGCCCCGCCTGTGCGCTGCTGGGCAACGATCTGGTGCCGGCCAAGGACGTGCCGTCCGCCATCGCCCTGGGATCCGTCGTGCACAGCGCGGGGCGGCTGATCGGCGTCGCGCTGGCCGGAGTGGCCGTGGGGGTCTTCGGCACCGCCGCCGCCTATCTGGCCAACGGACTGTCCTTCCTCTTCGTCGCGGCCGTCATCCCCTTCCTGCGGCCCCAGGTCACCGCCCCACGTCCGCGCCCCGACCCCTCCGCGGCGCAGCGGGCTCCCCGGGGTCGGCGCCGTGCACCCAGCGCCCGCTCGCGCGACGGGCTGGCCTTCTTCCTCCGCAGGCCCCGGCTGGTCGCACTCGCGCTCGTCACGGCGGTGAGTTCCGTCTTCGGACGCAACTACGGCCTGACCCTCGCGGTCCTGGTGACCGGCCCCCTGGCCGGGGGAGCCCAGGGGTTCGGCACGGTGTCGACCGTACTGGCCGTGGGCGGCATCGCCGGCGCCGTCCTCGCGGGGCGCATGCAGCGGCCGTCGGTACGCCTGGTCGCCGTGCTCGCCGCGGCCGGGGCACTGCTCCAGGTCGCGGCCGGGCTCTCGCCCAACCTCGTCCTGCTGACCCTGCTGGTCGCCCCCATGGCCGTGGTCGAGTCGGTCTCCGACACGGCCGGTACGACCGTGCTCCAGACCGATCCGCCGGCGCACATGCGCGGCCGTGTCCTCGGGGTCTGGCGCAGTGCGAGCACCGCCTGGGGCCTGGCGGGGCCGCCGCTGCTCGGGCTGCTCATGGAGTGGGCGGGCGTCCGCGGGGCGCTGGTCGCCGGGGGCTTCCTCATCGTCGGCACGATCGGTGCCGGGGCACTGCTGCACCGCCGTCGGACGTCGCCCGGGGCGTCCGAGGCGCCGGTGCCCCCGCCGGTCCCCGGCCCCTGCACGGCCGTCGGCCGGGGACGGCAGGACGCCGACCCGGCGCCCCGCGCGGACCACCACCCGGCGCTGCCGCCCCCGGCCTCCGCGGTGCCCCGCGGCACCGCCGCGTTGACCGGCGCCGAGGTCGCCGGCCCGTAGCGGCGAAGGCATGGGCCGGGGACCGAAGGGCACTCCGGGAGGGCGAGGCAAGCCCGCAGTGCTGCGGATCCGCGGGAACGGAGAGCAGGATGACCCGGTACGTACGAGATGCCATGACAAGCCCGGCGGAGGCCGTCGGGATGCAGACCAGCGTGCGCGAGGTGGCGTCGAGGATGCGGGACAAGGGCATCGGCGCCGTCCTGGTCATGGAGGGCGAGACGCTGCGGGGCATGGTGACCGACCGTGACATCGTCGTGCGTTCCGTGGCCGACGGTGAGGACCCGGGCCACACCCCCGTGCGGGCCGTGTGCAGCGAGCGCCTGACCACGGTGTCGCCGGACGACCCGCAGGGCCGAGCCGTGGGGCTCATGCGCCGGCACGCGGTGCGCCGGCTCCCGGTGCTGGACGAGGGGCGCCCGGTGGGGATCGTGGCGCTCGGCGACCTCGCCGTGGAGCGGGACCCCGGTTCCGCGCTGGGGGAGATCAGCGCCGCGGAACCGAACACCTGACGACCGCGGGGGCGGGCCGGTGGCAGCCGGCCCGCCCCCGCCGGCTCCACGGGCCCTCCGGCCACCGCGCCCCTGCCGGGCGGTCGGCCACCGCGGGGCGGTCGGCCACCGCCAGGCCGTGCCACCTCGGGGTGTGCGGCGCAGGCACGCGCCGGATCGCCTCCTCGTCGCCCCCGGACGGAGAATCCGCTGGCCACATCGCATGGCCCCGTCCGGGGTGGATACCCGGCCGACGCGAAGAAGCCGGCCGACCCGAGGGAGGACACCATGGCGTCATTCAGCCCCGTCGACCTTCAGCAGGCACTGTCCGGTGCCGGCTACCCCGCGAACGGTGAGCAGCTTGCCGACTGCGCCCGGGAGAACGGTGCGGCCAGGGAACTCACGCAGGAGCTCGAACAGCACAAGCAGGAGCAGTTCGACGGTCCGGCAGAGGTGAGCAAGGCCATCTTCCGCGACCAGTGACGAGGCGGGCCCTGCGCCCGGCAACGCCCTGCCCGGCACCCGTCCGCGGACGGGCGCCGGGCAGGCCGGTCCGCGGGCGCGCGCCGTGCGGGCCGCTCGGCACCGTGCGGGCCCCGCGGTCGTGGGCCCGCGCGGACGCGGCGGCAGCGCGTACCCCGGGCCCCGGGGACCGGCACCACACATCGATCGAGGCGGAGGTCGTCCATGGCAAGCGGTAGTGGGAACAGCGGTCTGCGGGTGGTCGTCGTCGGCGCCACGGGCAACGTGGGCACCGCAGTCGTCGAGGCGCTGGGCGAGGACCCGGCGGTGGACTCGGTCCTCGGCCTCGCCCGTCGGGTGCCCCGGTGGTCGCCCCCGAAGACCCGGTGGGCGGGCGTCGACATCGCCCGGGTGCCGGAAGAGGCACTGGTCGACCACTTCCGCGGTGCGGACGCGGTGATCCATCTGGCCTGGCTCTTCCAGCCCACGCACGAGCCGGTGATCACATGGCGCACCAACGTACTCGGCAGCACGCGCGTGTTCGACGCGGTCGTACGGGCGGGCGTCGGGACCCTGGTGCACGCCTCCTCGGTCGGTGCCTACTCGCCGGGCCCGAAGGACAGGGCGGTGGACGAGGGATGGCCCACCCACGGCTGGCCGGACGCCGCCTACTGCCGGGAGAAGGCCTACCTGGAACGCGTGCTGGACAGCCTGGAGCGCGACCACCCGGACCTGCGTGTGGTGCGCATGCGTCCCGGCTTCATCTTCCAGCACGGCTCGGCCCCCCAGCAGCGGCGGCTGTTCGCGGGGCCGCTGGTCCCTCACACGCTGGTACGCCCGGGCACGGTGCCGGCCGTGCCCGACATCCCCGGCCTGCGTTTCCAGGTACTGCACGCGCGCGACGCCGCCGAGGCGTACCGGCTCGCCGTGGTACGGCCGGTGCGCGGGGCGTTCAACCTCGCGGCCGAGCCCGTCGTGGACCCCCGCCTGCTGTCCGAGCTCCTGCGGGCCCGCCGGGTGCCGCTGGCCGCGGGGCCCGTGCGGCTCGCCCTGTCGGCCTTCTGGCGCCTGCACCTCGTGCCCGCCTCGCCCCACCTCTTCGAGGCCGTTCTGCGTCTTCCCCTGATGGACACCCGCCGGGCGAGGGAGGAACTGGGCTGGAGCCCGCGGTACTCCTCGCGCGAGGCCCTCGGCGAGTTCCTGGCAGGGCTGCGTGCGAGGACCGGCCTGCCGACCCCGCCCCTCGCCCCGCGCCTGCCCGGGGGACGGGCGCAGGAGGTGATGACCGGCGTGGGCCGGCGCCCCTGAGCCGCCGCGCCCCGCACTGCCCTTTCGAGCAGTGCACACTGCCCTCGCGTACCTGTCCCCCGCGGGGGCCCTTCGCGTATCCAGGTGCAGGAGGAGTTGCATCCCGGTGTGGAGGAGGCCCCCTTGCGCGAGCAGGACAGAGCCAGGCAGCAGGAGCCCGGCAGCGGTCGCGCGCCTGCCCGCAGATCCGCGGGCGGGAGCGGGACGCCGCTCCCCGGGCTGCTTGCCCTTCAGAGTTCGGTGGGCAACGCCGTCGTCGTCCGGATGCTCCGCAGGGCCGGACACCCCGGGGCGCGGGAGCAGTACCGGCCCGGCGGCCGCGGCCACCGGGCCACCGCCGAGGCCCCCGTACAGCGCTCCACCGTCCACGAGGTCCTGCGCAGCGGCGGTCGGCGCCTCGACGACGCCACTCGCGGCGAGATGGAGGCCCGTCTCGGTGCGGACTTCTCCGATGTCCGCGTCCACGACGACGCCGCCGCGAGGGCCTCGGCGGCAGAGGTGGGTGCCCGCGCCTACACCTTCGGCAGCCATGTCGTCATCGGCGACGGCGGAGCCGACAGGCACACCCTGGCCCACGAACTCACCCACGTCATCCAGCAGCGGTCGGGCCCGGTGGCCGGCACCGACAACGGCTCGGGGGTCAGGGTCTCCGACCCCTCGGACCGGTTCGAGCGCGAGGCCGAAGCCAACGCAACGCGTGTCATGCGGGCTCCGCTGCACGCGGGCGCACGCGGACCGGCAGGCACGGCAGGGGTATCGGGGGCAACCGGGACAGCCGGCGCAGCCAGGACCGCAGGTACGGCAGGCACGGCAGGCACGGCCGGAACCGCCGGGAGACAGGCCGTACCGGCACGGGCCGCCGCCGGGGGATCCGTCCAGCGCGTCCTGAACCACACGGCGGCCCCGGCCGCCCCCGACCGCGCCAGGCCGAGGGACGGCCAGGGGCGGGCCGTGCGGTCCGAGATCCTCACCGACGGTTCCCTGGTCGGCACCCAGGTCGGCGAGGACCCGCCCGGCTACGACTACATCCGCTCCCTGAACCTGACCAGCCGGTGGGTCCGCTTCCACCTGGTCAACGAGAAGGCGGGCGGTGAGGGCGTCAAGGGCAACCTGGTGCCGGCTTCCGGATCCGACAACCAGACCTACGAGCGGAGCATCGAGAAGGACCTCAAGTCCGACGTGCTCAAGGCCGCCGCCTCTCCCGGGACGTACGTCTACTTCTCCGCCGGCGTGAACTACAACTGGCCCGCCCCCGTCAACGCCAGTGCCCTGCAACTGAGTTCCGCCCACGCGTTCCCGTCCAGCCTCGACATCGTCCACAAGCTGTACGACCCCGCCAGTGGCTGGACGGCCGGAGCGCACGACGGCGCGAGATTCGACTTCAGGGATGCGCAGCCGGTGGACACCCGGGTCCCCACCCAGCTCCGCAACGTGACCCTTGAGACGTTGGTCTCGTACACCGGGCTCTCCCGGAGCCAGAAGATCTGGGACCAGGACGACGTCGGGTTCCTGCACAGCATCGCCACCGGCGGCAGCCGCCACCAGGCGTTCATGGCCCAGGTGGGAACCGCGGGCGTGACGGCGGAAAGACTCGACCAGGCGTTCTGGTCGTTCCCCTTCTCACCGCCCCGGGTGAACGCGAGGGCCGCCGCGCAGGAGGGGGCCACGGCATTCGCCGACCGTATCACCGGCAGGACGGGCGGATTCGAAGCGCTGGACTCGCTCTGCCTCACCATCGAGGCCGGACTGCTGATCCTGTGAAAGAGGGCGCCGCAGCGGATCCGTACCGTTTGCCCGGGCACGAAAGGCGAGGAGCAGCGGATGTCGAGTCTGTGGAACGCACGGGTCGAGGAGGCCGACGGCGCGAGGATCGCGCTCCGCGTGGTGGCGGTGCACCCGGATGCCGGTGACGTACCGGAGAGCGCGGTCTTCGCACTGCGCCTCCTCGCCGACGGCCTCGACCGTGCGGCGGGCGCGCCCTCGGCCGCTCGCCGCACCGACTCGCTCAGCGCTCCCGGCAGGGCGGGGGAGGTCGTCTGCGACCTGTCGGTGACCGAGCGCCGAAACTTCCCCTTCGCCGAGCGCGCGGCCAGGGACTCCGTCGAGGCCGTCCTGCGCGACCGGGGCCTGGACCCCGCCGACACGGCGGCCTGGCGGGCCGCCTTCGACCGCGAGTGGACGGCGCTGTGGTACGACCCGCTCCGCGTGCCCAGCGCCAAGCTGACGGTTCGCCTGCGCGATGCCGAACCGGTGGCACCCCTGAAGGTGGGCGACCGGTGGGACTCGGCCGCTGTGGGCTGAGTTCGCGAGCGCGGACGACTCGGCGGCCACCGCGCGGGCGTGCGCACCGTCGGCCGCCGGCGGTCAGGTGCCGTCGTCCTCCTGGTCGGCCACTGGGCCCGCCTGTTGCGGCGGGTCGTTCTCCGGTCGGTCGCGCGCGAGGGCCTGCCGGCCTTCGGGGGTGTCCGTGAGTGTGAAGGCGGCCTCACCCTCGGCACTCGGGTCTTCCGCAGCGGTGGTCTCCGCCGCGGTGAGTAAGGCGATCAGGGCGAGCGCGGGGGAAGGCATCTCGCAGTCCTCCGCGGCAGGGTCGAAAGTATCCATCGGTGTCCCCAATTCGGTCGTATGTGTTGTAGAGGTCAGTGTCGGGTGATCGTGGGGTTCTTACCTGAGAAGCCCCCTTCTCCTCGGTCTGGAGCGTGTGCGGCACGTGTCGTCAGGAGCCGCGTTCCGGCCTCGTCCGGAGTGCGCCGGCCCCGGGCTCCGGAGTGAACGGTCCGCGCGCGGTGGGTACCACCGGCGGGGGAAAGGCTCAGAGTACGCGGTCGGCGGTGACCGCCACCCGTTCGCCCGGGGCACACCGCAGCACACGGTCGTCGAGCCCGCGCCGGCCGAGCTCGGTGAGGAAGTCGCGAAGCGGGGAGCGGAAGACGGTGTAGTCGTCGTGATGGACCGGCAGCGCCCGGCGGGGCCGGATCAGTTCGAGCAGGTCGGCGCCCTGTCCGGCGTCCATGGTGACCACCATGCCGCCGGGCAGGGTGGTCCCGCCCAGGTGCAGGACCGCCAGGTGGATGTCGGGATGGCGCCGCGCGATCTCGCGCAGCCCGTCGTACATGAGGGTGTCGCCCGTCAGATAGACGACCAGCCGGATCCCGCCCGAACGGTCGCCGAACTCCAGCAGGCTGCCCATCACCGGCGGCAGCAGCGCACGCGCCGGCCCGGGTGCGTGGCGGCCGGGCAGCGAGGTGACGCGCACGAGCGAGTCGCCGCGGAGCAGGGTGTGGCTCTGCCAGGTGTGCAGGCCCACGGCGCGGCGGAAGCCGTACAGGCCCCGCAGGAAGCGGGACGCGTGGGGCGTCGTCACGAACGGCAGGCCCCGGTCCAGGGCGCGCCGGGCCACCCGGTCGAAGTGGTCGCCGTGCAGGTGGGACAGTACGACCGCGTCCAGGTCCGCGTGCGGCAGGTCGGCCGCGTCGAGGGCGGGTTCGGTCAGCCGGCGCGAGAGGAGCCCGTAGCCGAGGTGGGCGAGCTGCCCGCGGTGGAGGAAGTTCGGGTCGGTCAGCAGTGTCAGCTCCCCGTAACGGATCAGCAGCGTGGCGTTACCGATGAACAGGATCTCCGCGGCCCCCTCGGGCGGTGTGCGCGGCGCGGCCCCCTCGGGCGGTGTGCTCGGCATGGCCGGCTCCCTTCGTTCGCCCTCCTCCCGGCCCGTCTTCGAGTGACCCGGCGCGGCCCCGTCACACCTGGCCGCCCCGGCCGGCGGGCAGCGGCTGCCGCCACAGCCGCTGCCCGCCCGCCGGGCCCGCCGCTCCGGGGGCCGCCGTGGCACAGTGGCCGTATGTGCGGCCGCTATGTCTCCACCCGCAGTCCGCAGGACCTGGCCCGGCTCTTCGGCGTCACCGACCGGCCCGCCGAGGCACTGGCACCGAGCTGGAACGTCGCCCCCACCGACGACGTGTACGCCGTACTGGAGCGCGCCCCACGTGGCGGCGGGGACTTTCCGCGCAGGCAACTGCGACCGCTGCGATGGGGCCTGGTGCCCTCCTGGGCGAAGGACCGGAAGATCGGCGCTCGGATGATCAACGCACGGGTGGAGACGGTGTCCGAGAAGCCCGCCTACCGCCGCGCCTTCGCCAGGCGCCGCTGCCTGCTCCCCGCCGACGGCTTCTACGAATGGGCGCCGCGGACGGAGGGGCGGGGCAGCGGCGGTGAACGCAGGCGGCCGTACCTCGTCCACCCCGTCGACGGGCAGGTCATGGCGTTCGCCGGCCTGTACGAGTACTGGCGCGATCCGGCGGTGGAGAACGACGACGACCCGGCCGCCTGGCTGATGACCTGCACGATCATCACCACCGAGGCCACCGACGAGGCCGGCCGGCTCCATCCCCGCATGCCGCTCGCCCTGGCCCCGGACCGCTACGACGCCTGGCTCGATCCGCTCCGGGAGGACCCGGACGCCCTGCGCGCCCTGCTCACCCGGCCCGCGGACGGCGACCTGGCGGCCCGCCCCGTCACGACGGACGTGAACGACCCCCGCAACAACGGCCCGTACCTCCTGGACGAGGCCGGCTCCTGAACGGGGCGAACGCACCGGGCGGTCTGCCGAACCGGGCCTGCCCTGGCTCGTCGGCGACACCCCGGGCGGCGCACCGCCGCGGTGCGCGGGCCCGGCTCAGTTCCCGGCGATCGCCTGCTCGGTCCAGATGCACTTGCCGGTGGCGGTGGGCCGGGTGCCCCAGCGCTGGGCCACCGCGGCCACCAGTTGCAGGCCCCGGCCGCCCTCGTCGACCAGCGAGGGGTGCCGGATGTGCGGGGTGGTCAGGCTGCTGTCCGACACCTCGCAGATGAGGGTGCGGCTGTGCAGCAGCCGGAGCTGGATGGGTCCCGTGGCATGGCGGATGACGTTGCCCACCAGTTCGCTGGCGATGAGCTCGGTGGTGGTCCCCAGCTCCTCCAGGTGCCAGGCGCCGAGCTGCCTGCGGACGTGCTCGCGGGCCAGGCCGGCGGCTATCGGGTCCTCCGGCAGCCGCCAGACGGCGACGTCCTCGGACGCCAGCCGCCGGGGGCGGGTGAGGAGCAGGGCCGCGTCGTCGGCGGGGGCGCCGCCGGGGAGCAGGACGTCCATCACCTTGTCGCACAGGGTTTCCAGGTCCTCGGTCCTGCCGGGGCCCAGGATGCCGGCCAGGGTGGTCATGCCGTCGCCGATGTCGCGCTCGCCGGACTCGACGAGGCCGTCGGTGTACAGCGCGAGCAGGCTGCCCCGCGGGAGGTGGCGCTCGACGGTGCTGAAGGGCGGTGCGGCCACGCCGAGCGGGGGGTCGGGGACGTCGGTGGGGAACGTGACGGTGCCGTCGGCGAGCACGACGGCGGGGGAGGGGTGGCCGGCGCTGGCGTAGCTGAAGAGGCCGGCGACCGGGTCGTAGACGCCGTACAGGCAGGTGGTGAAGCTGTCCTCGCCCTCCTCCGCGACGAGGTCGCCGAGGCGGGCGAGCAGTTCGTCGGGAGGCAGTTCGAGGTCGGACAGCGTGCGGGCCGCGGTGCGCAACCGGCCCATGGTGGCGGCCTCGGGCATACCGTGGCTCATCACGTCGCCGACCACCAGCGCCACCCGGTCGGCGGAGAGCGGGATGATGTCGTACCAGTCGCCGCCCACCTCCGTGGCGGCCCCGGCGGGCACGTAACGGGCGGCGCTGGTGACCGCGGGAAGCGAGGGCAGCCCGTGGGGCAGCAGGGCGCGCTGGAGCGATCGGGCCCGGGTGGTGGCGTCGTCGTACAGGCCGGCCCGGTCCAGCCCCTGCGCGATCAGCCCGCTCAGCGCCGTCAGCAGCGTCCGGTCGTCGTCGTCGAAGCGCCGCGCCTCGTCGAAGGAGATGACGACCATGCCGATGTCGCGGTCCGAGGCGACCAGCGGCAGGGTCACCCGTGCCTGCTTGCCGGCGAGGGACGCCAGCTCGCCCAGCTCGGGGTGGAGGAAGGCGTACTCCTCGGTCGTCTGCTGATAGCGCGGCGTGCGCGAGCACAGCGACTGCATCAGGGACGGGGAGGGGGCGATCGACAGCTCGCGGACACGTGCGCGGAACGCCTCCGGATAGCCGACACAGCCCACCATCCTGAACCGGTCCCCCTCCAGGGCGGAGACGATCAGTCCGGTGGCGCCGAACGCGGGCAGCACGCTGTCCGCCACCGCCGCGACCACGTCGTCGACCGTGACGGCTTCCGCCAGCCGGCGCGTCAGACCGCCGATCAGGGCGGACCGGGCGTCCGCGGACTGCCTCGCCGCCTCGCGCTGGCGCCGGTCGGTGATGTCGGTGGTGTACAGGGCCAGGCCCCCGTCGGGCACGGGGATCAGACGGAAGTTGTACCACTCGCCGCCGCCGGGGACGGTGCACGGTGCGTCGAAGGAGTTCGGGCGGCCCTCCGCCACGGCCTGGTGGCACCGGGCCCGCAGTTCCTCCACCACGCGCAGGTTCGACGCGAGGTCCCACAGCACGCTGCCGACCAGGTCGGAGGGGAACCCGAGCAGCCGCTCGGCCGTGATGTTGGCGAACGCGACCCGCCACTGCTCGTCCACGAACAGGAAACCGTCGCTCATGTCCCGCAGCGCCCGGCTGACGGACTCGGTGGCGTTGTGCATCCGGGTGATGTCCCACACGGTGCCGACCACATGGGACGGCTCCCCGTCGTCCCCCAGGATCATCTGGCGGCGGTTGCGCACCCAGCCGTATCCGCCGTCGCCGCGGCGCAGCCGCAGGTCGAACTCCACCGGATCGGGCGAGTGGAACGCCTGCTGTGCCAGGTGCGCCAGCCAGGGCAGGTCGTCCGGATGGACCCAGCTCGCCCAGGTCTCGATCCGTCCGTCGAAGTTCTCCGGGGCGACTCCCACCTCTTTCAGCAGCATGTCGTCGATGGCGAGGTCACCGGTGCGCACGTTCCAGTCCCATGTGCCCATCGGCGCGGTGCCCGCCCCCTGCGCCCGGCCCGGGTCCGGCTCCAGCAGGGCGGTGGGCACGTTGTCCGGATCCGGGGGCGTCGTCCGCAGTTGCCCCGCCGCCCAGCGGGCCACGTCCCCGAGGAAGGCCCGCTGCCGGCCGTCGGGTTCCGCCGACGAGGGCGACGTCAACAGGGACAGTGCGCCGATCGGGCCGCCGGGCCCGGGCAGAGCCACCGCGGCGATGCCGGTCCCCTCGGGCACACCCGTGAGCCGGGAGACGCCCGGGATATGGGCGAAGGCGTACTCGGGCGGTGCGACCTGCGGGAGCCACAGGTATCCGCCGTCCTGGTAGACCCTGGCGGGCGCGGCCGAGCCGGTCGGGGAGATCACCCGCCACGGCCGGGTGAAGGAACCGGGCAGCCCGCTGCTGCGCACCAGACGCAAGCTGGGGACGGTCTCGGTCCAGTCCAGGTGGGCCATGCCGCCCAGCGCGCCGAACTCGACCGCGGCGTGGTGCAGCGCCGCCAGCAGGACGTCCGTGGTGTCCTGCTCGTCCTCCATGGCGGCGAGTACGCGCAGCCGATCCGCCCCCGCCGTCTCGAACTGCTCGTGCGGGCCACCGTCCTGCCCGACACTCACGCTGGTCACCGCCCTGGGCTCGGTGTCCGGCTGCTGCCGCGGAGCCATGAGCCGCGGAGCCCTGGGCCGTGGACCCGTGAGTCGGGGACCTGTGGACGCCGATCCATGGACCGCAGATCTATGCACCCTATGGTAGGAAATCGTGCATTCTTAGCAAATCCGGCACCCTCGGACCCGGTGCGGGTCAAGGTGACGGGCCGGTCGCAGGCGGCGGGTGGCGGCGGGCTCAGGGACGCGGCCCCGAGGCGTCGAGGGAGGTGTCGAGGGAGGCGGCGAGCTTCCTCAGGGCCCGCTGGAGGGCCGACGCCTCCTGCGGCGACAGGCCGGCCGCCGCGTGGATCTGCGCGGGGACGCCCTTCGCCTTCTCCCGCAGCGCGCTGCCGGCCGCGGTCGGCCGCACGATGACGGAGCGTTCGTCGGCGGCACTGCGGGTCCGGGTCAGCAGGCCCGCCAACTCCATGCGCTTCAGCAGCGGGGAGAGGGTGCCCGAGTCGAGCCGGAGGAGTTGCGATATGCGCTTGACCGGCAGCTCCTCGTGCTCCCACAGGGTGATCATCACAAGGTACTGGGGATAGGTCAGCCCGGTGTCGCGCAGCACCCTGCGGTAGACGTCCCCGAAGGCTCGGGAGGCGTTCTGCAGATCGAAACAGAGGTGGAGGTCGAGGCGGAGCGGATCGTCCTCCGCCCCGGCCCCTGCGGGCGTTGTGCGTGAACCGTCGGACATGGCCTCAGCGTACTACTGAATTGTGGGCAATCTTCTTGCCTCTGCTGGTCCGTGTTCTGCCTGCGCGTACCAGTGCCTTGCCGTGCCCGTGTCCTGCCTGTGCCGCTGTTCCGCCGGTGTCCCGGGTGCCGGGGCCCCGGGTGCGTGCCGGCTCACTCCGCCGTGGCGCGGGCCGCCTGCTCGATCACCCTCGTGACGGTGTCCGGGTGCGAGACGGCCACGGCGTGGGAGGAGTCCACCTTCGTGACGTGGGCGTGGGCCCGCTCCGCCATGAACTCCTGGGCGGCCACCGGGATGTTGAGGTCGCGTGTCGTGATCAGGTCCCAGCTCGGCTTGGTCCGCCAGGCGGCCGACGTCGCCTTCTCGTCGAGTGCGGCCTGGGTGACGGGGCGCTGGGTGGCTGCCATCAGGGCCGCCTGGTTGGCGGGCACGTCCGCCGCGAACTGGTGGCGGAACTTGTCGGCCCTGATGTACAGGTCGGTGCCCTCGGCGCCGTCGGGCAGCGTGTACGGGACCGGGTCCAGTGCGGCGCCGAGCGTACTGCCGGGGAACTTCCCGGACAGCTCGCCCGCGCTCTCCCCTGCGGCGGGCAGGAAGGCCGCCGCGTAGACGAGCGCCTTGACCTTGGGGTCGTTCGTGGCGGCCTCGCTGATGACGGACCCGCCGTAGGAGTGGCCCACGAGGATGACCGGGCCCTGGCTGCGGTCCACGACGCCGCGCAGGTAGGCGGCGTCACCGGCGACCGAACGCAGCGGGTTGGCGGCGGCGACGACCGGGTATCCGTCGCGCTCCAGCCGCTGGATCACGCCGCTCCAACTGGATGCGTCGGCGAAGGCCCCGTGCTCCAGTACGATCGTCGGCTTCTGCCGGGTGCCGTGCGGGTCCGTGGCCGACGCCGTGCTGTTGAGGGTGAGGACTCCGGCGACGGTGAGGGCCAGGATGCCCGCACCCGCTGCGGCGCCCCGGCGAACGGACGTGGAGCGCTTCGGCGACGCGACGTTCATGGTGCATTCCTTCCGGTGGTGACCGACGGGTGCCGGGCCGGTGCCGGCCTGCGGCGCCCCGTCTTGGTGGCAAGCATGAAAGTAGTACACAATTCAGTTGTGTGCAACTAAAATCCGGGGCGGGGCGCTCGTGGGGCTCCGGGTGGCGCCTCGGGTCCGCGTGCGCCGCGCGAGTGGCCGATCTGGGTGCGGGTGGGGTGGGCGCGCGGCTGGGTGTGCGGGTGCCTGCCGTGCCGTGGCGGATGGCTTGCCGATGGATATCTCCCGTGTGCTGTAGTCACAGCTTCGACAGGTGACGCAATGCTTCAGATGGGGTGAGGTCGGGTGGGTGAAACAGTCATCCAACTCTCACCAGGAGGGTCCATGGGTGTTGCTATCTCTTCTGCATCACCTGTTTGACGGGTGATGATCCGGTGCAAGATTCGTCGCACAGGCAGAGCGCGCGGCACATCGCGAACGGTCGCGCGACTCGACTTCCCCGTGCCGGCACGTCGGCGCACCCGCACCGCAACCGGAAGGCTTGACATGATCGACAGGCGTACCTTCGGCGGGACCCTGGGGCTGGGAACGGGCGCGGCCGCCGCCGTGCTGACGGGCCTGCACAACCTCCCGACCGCCTCCGCCGCGCCCCGGAGCGGGACCGGGGCGGTGACCGTGCCCGCGGCGGCCGTGCCCGCGGGCGCCGCGGGGGCGCACACCTCGTTCGCCTCACTGAAGCGGACCAGGGCCGGTGTGCTGGAGGTCGGCTACGCCGAAGTGGGCCCCGCGCACGGGCCCGTGGTCATCTGCCTGCACGGCTGGCCCTACGACATCCACAGCTTCGTCGACGTCGCTCCGTTGCTGGCGGCCGAGGGCTACCGCGTGATCGTCCCCTACCTCCGCGGCCACGGCACGACGCGTTTCCTGTCCGCGCGGACGTTCCGGAACGCCCAGCAGTCGGCCGTCGCCCTCGACGTCGTCGCGCTGATGGACGCGCTGGAGATCGAGAAGGCCGTTCTCGCCGGCTTCGACTGGGGTTCGCGCACCGCCGACATCGTCGCGGCACTCCGGCCCGAGCGGTGCAAGGCGCTGGTGTCCGTGAGCGGTTACCTCGTCACGAACCTCGACGCCAACCTGGAGCCGCTCGCGCCCGCGGCCGAGTACGCCTGGTGGTACCAGTACTACCGGTTCGCAAGGCTCCCCGAGCGCATTCGCCAGGAGGACATGGTCGAACGGAGGCCGGTGCCGCACGGCTCCGCGCCGGACGCGTACGACCCCGGGGGATCGTGGCCGTCCTTCTCCTGCGCAGCCGTGGACCTGGGCCTCTGAGCGCGACGCCGGTACCCCGCACCCCGCCGCACCCCGCCGCCTCCCCGGAGCGGGGCGTGGCGGGCCGGGGCACGGCGGCCCCGCCGACCGGTGTCCTGCGCCGGCGGCGGCGCCGCGCCCGCGGGCATCCGCCGGCGCCCGGGCCGGTCCGGGCGCCGGCTCCGTGCGTTCGCGGCCGTCTCCTGCGTGGGGCGCGTGAACGGGCGCGGTGTCCCGGCGAGCGCCCTCGCACCTTGCGCGGGGCGGGAGTTGGGGCCACCGTGGTCGGGTCGGGCCGGTCTGCTGGCCGGCACGCCCGGCGACGGGAGCCAGCGTGAGCGCACGTCCTGTTCCGCCCCACGCACTGCACGGTGCGGGCCCGCACAAGGTGATCGCGGTACACGGCTGGTTCGCCGACCGCTCCGCCTACGACCCGGTGCTGCCTGACCTCGACCTGGCCTCGTTCCAGTACGCGGTGGTGGACCTCAGGGGGTACGGGGAGGCCAGGGACGTGAGCGGCGCGTACACCACGGCCGAGGGCGCCGCGGACGTGCTCGCGCTGGCCGATCGGCTCGGCTGGGAGCGGTTCTCGCTGATCGGCCACTCGATGGGCGGCTGCGTCGCCCAGCGGGCCCTCGCCGCCGCGCCGCACCGGGTGCGCAGAATCGTCGGTGTGTCGCCGGTGCCCGCATCCGGCCTGCCCCTGCCGCCCGAGCAGTGGGAACTCTTCACCGCCGCGGCGCACAGTGCCGAGCACCGCCGGACCATCCTCGACATCACCACCGGGGGCCGGCGCCCTTCGGGCTGGCTGGACCGCATGGTGCGCCGTTCGTTCGAACGCAGCGATGCGAAGGCGTTCCGGGCCTGGCTGGACTCCTGGGCGGTCGAGGACTTCCACGACCGCATCGACGGTTCCCCCGTGCCGGCGCTGGCGGTCGTGGGTGCGCTGGACCCGGCCCTGTCGGCCGAGTTGCAGCGCGCCACCTGGATGCGCTGGTACCCGCGGGCCGAACTGGTGGAGCTGTCCTCGTGCGGCCACTACGCGATGGACGAGGCCCCCCTCGACCTGATCCGTGCGGTGGAGGACTTCCTGCGGGCCGACGGGCAGGACACCGCGCGGGCCGACGGGCAGGACGCCGCGCGGGCCGACGGGCGGGACACCGGGGCGGATGCGTGAGCGGGAAGCGTGACGGGGCGGCGGGACGGGCAGTCGCACCGGACGTGTTCGACCCGCGGCAGTACGCGGCAGGCATCCCCCACGACCGCTACCGCCGGCTGCGCGATCACCACCCCGTGGCCTGGCAGGAGGAGCCGGAGGTGCTCGGCTGGCCGGCCGGCCCCGGCTTCTGGGCCGTCACCCGGTACCACGACGCCGTTCGCGTCCTGAAGGACTCCTCGACGTACTCCTCCTGGCTCGGCGCCACCCAGATCCGCGACCCCGACCCCGCCGACCTGCCGTTCATCCGCAGCATGATGCTCAACCAGGATCCGCCGCACCACCGGCGGCTGCGCCGACCGGTCAGCCGGGCCTTCACCCCGAAACGTGTGGAGCGCTTCGCCGCGCTCGCCCGTGCGCGCGCCCGCTCCCTGCTCGCCGGGGCCCTCGCCGAGGCCCGGGCCGCAGACGGCACCTGCGACCTCGTCACCCGCGTCACCGACGACTACGCCCTGCTCAACCTCACCGACCTGCTGGGCGTGCCGGACAGCGACCGGGGCCTCCTGCTGCACTGGACCAGGCGCGTCATCGGCTACCAGGACCCCGACGAGGCCGGGGCACCGGGACCCGGGCCGAACGCCCGGCCCGTCGACCCGAGGTCCCCGGCGGCCCTGCGGGACATGTTCGACTACGCGCACGCGCTGGCGGCACACAAGCGGCGGCACCCCGGCGACGACGTGATGACAGCCCTCGCCACGGACCCCGAACTCACCGCGCCCGAACTGCGGATGTTCTTCTTCCTGCTGGTCGTGGCCGGGAACGACACGGTACGCGGCGCGGCCCCCGGCGGCCTGCACCTGCTGGCCGAACACCCCGGCGCCTACCGCAGGCTGTGCGGCGGCGGGGTCGACCTCGCCACCGCCGTGGACGAACTGCTCCGCCGCCACCCACCGGTCCTGTCCTTCCGGCGCACCGCCGCCCGGGACACGGAGCTGGCGGGCACGCGGATCGCTGCGGGCGACAAGGTGGTCGTCTTCCACGCCTCGGCCAACCACGACGAACGCGTTTTCCCCGATCCGTACGTCCTGGACCTCTCCCGCTCCCCGAACCCCCACATCTCCTTCGGCGAGGGCCCCCACGTCTGCCTGGGCGCGCACTTCGCCCGCCTCCAGCTACGGATCCTGTACGACGAGGTCCGCCGCGCCCTGCCGGTGCCCCTGCGGCTCGCGTCCCCGCCGCGCCGCCTGGTGTCGAACTTCATCAACGGGCTGAAGTCGCTGCCCGTGCGGGTGGCCGACTCCTGACGGCGCGCGGCGGACACCGCGCGCCGGCGTCAGCCGCGCGACACCTTGAGCCCGCGCGGTACCAGCAACCGCCCCGCCAGCGCCAGCAGCCCGTCGGCGATCAGCGCGAGGGCGGCGACCCACAGCGCGGCGGCGATGACGCCCTGCAAGCCGTAGTTGGCCTGGCCGAGCACGATGTCGCCGAGCCCCCCGCCGCCCGCGACGGTCGCCAGGGTGGCGCTGGAGATCACGTACACCACGGCGATCCGGATGCCGGAGAAGAGCAACGGCAGCGCGAGCGGCAGCTCGACCTTGAAGAGGACCTGCCGCGCGGTGAGCCCCATGCCGCGCGCCGCACGCACCAGGTTCTGGTCGACCTGCTCGACGGCGAGGTAGGCCTGGCTGAGGATCGGCGGGATCGCGCAGATCAGCAGCGCGACGGCGATGTTGACGAAGTTGAGCCCGATGATGCCGAGGCCGATGGCGATGACGGCGAGGCTGGGCAGCGCCCTGCCCACGTTGGAGATGCTGGTGGCCAGGAACTCGCCGCGGTGCAGATGCCCCAGCCACAGCCCGGTGGGCACGGCGACGACCAGCGAGACGCCGATGACCAGGCCGCACATCCACAGATGCTGCCCGGTCTTGTCCAGCAGCAGCGGAAGCTGGTCACGCATGAACGTGAACGAGCCGATGAAGGTGTCCATCTACGCGGTCCTCCTGGCATGCGCCCACGGCGTCAGCAGCCGGCCGCCGAGCACCAGCAGGCCGTCCGCGGCCAGCGCCAGTACGACCGCCAGGCCGCCGGCGCCGATGAACTGGGTGTTGAACGGCGACTGGAGCGCCTTGAGGATCAGTGAGCCCAGACCCTCGTCGATGACGTAGGCCGCGATGGCGACGGTGCCGATGGTCATCACCGTCGTCACGCGCAGCCCCGAGACGATCGCGGGCACGGCCAGCGGGATCTCCACCTTGAAGAGGATCTGCCACCGGGTCAGCCCCATGCCGCGCGCGGCGCGGACCGCGTCCTGGGGGACCTCGCGGAGCCCGGTGAGGATGGTCGTGAAGAGCAGGTAGAGGCTGTACGCGACGAGGGCCACCTCAACCGTCAGCACCGAGAAGCCGGTGGCCGGCACCAGCAGTTGGAAGAGCGCGAGCGGCGGCACCGTGTAGAGGAACGACGACACCGCGGAGACGGGGGCGGCGAACCACGCCTGGAAGTGCCCGAGTACGGCGGCCGCCAGCGCGATGACGAAGCCGATGACGACCGCGACCAGCGTCAGCTCGACGTGCTGCACCAGCGCGGGCCAGAAGAGGTTCGTCCAGTGGGCCGTGAACCAGTCGGTGCAGAAGGTGGCGTCGTGGGCCACGCAGCCGCTGGGCGCGCCGAAGTCGGGGATGACGGGATGGCCGGGCCCGCCCGGGCCGCCGCCCGCCGCTGCCCGGGCGAGGGGGCCCACGGCCGACGGGAGCGCCGCGCTCATGCCGCGCCCGCCTTTCGCACGGCGTCGAGGGTCACGGTCCCCAGCACCCTGCCGTCCGGGCCCGTCACACGCAGCGCCCCGGTGCCGTCGGCGATCATCAGGGAGAGCGCGGAGCGCAGCGACGCGTCCCCGGGGAGCGAGGGCAGCGTGCGTGCCCCGTGCGGCTCGGCCTCCTGCGCCTCGGCACCGGGCGCCGACAGCTCCAGGTCGGCGAGGCGGATCAGGGTGAGCCGCTTCAGCCCCCGGTCGGCACCGACGAAGCGGGCCACGAACTCGTCGGCCGGCTCCTTCAGCAGCGCCTGCGGGGTGTCGTACTGCGCGAGGTGCCCGCCCTCCCGCAGCACCGCGATCCGCGTGCCCATCTTCACGGCCTCGTCGATGTCGTGGCTGACGAAGATGACGGTCTTCCTGATCCGCTCGTGCAGCGCCAGGAACTCGTCCTGCACACGCTCCCGGGTGATCGGGTCCAGTGCGCCGAACGGCTCGTCCATCAGCATCACGGGCGGGTCCGCGGCCAGTGCGCGGGCGATGCCGACGCGCTGCTGCTGTCCGCCGGAGAGCTGTGCCGGGTAGCGCCTGCCGTACTCGGCCACCGGCAGCCCCACCAGGTCGAGCAGTTCGGCCACGCGCTGCTTCGTACGCCCGCGGTCCCAGCCGAGGACCTTCGGCACCGTCGCGACGTTGTCCGCTATGGACAGGTGCGGGAAGAGGCCCACCTGCTGGATGACGTAGCCGATGGAGCGGCGCAGCTCGATCCGGTCCATGTCGCGGATGGAGCGGCCGCCGATCCTGATGTCGCCGCCGGTGGGCTCGGTCAGCCGGTTGACCATCATCAGGGCCGTGGTCTTGCCACTGCCGGAGGGGCCGAGCAGGACGCAGATCTCGCCCGCGGGGACGGTCAGCGACAGCTCGTCGACGGCCGGCGCCCCGGCGCCCGGGTAGTTCTTCACGACCCGGTCGAAGACGATCTCCTGCGCCTCGGCGGGCTCCCGCGCCCCGGCGGGTCCGGCTGCGGGGCTGCCGTGGGCGCCCGCCGGGCTTCTCGGTTCGGTGGTTTCCTGGCTCATCGGGGTCTCTCCTGGGATGGCGGCAGCGGTACGTGCGGGTGCGGGCGTACGCCGTGGCGGCGGGCGGCGCTCAGGTCATCCCGTTCGCCCGCAGGAAGTCCGTGGCGACCTCGGAGGGCGCCAGGCGTACGGCGTCGACGGCCCTGTTCATCTCGCGCACGGCCTTGTCGGTGAGCAGGGCGTCGACCCGGTTGAGCACCTTCGCGAAACCGGGGCCCTGCTCCTTGAGGACGCCCTTGCGCAGCACGGGGGCGAGGTTCTGGTAGCCGTAGAAGCTCTTGGTGTCGTCGAGCAGCGTGTAGTCGCCGCGCGCGAGCTGCGGATCGGTCGTGAAGACGTCGGCGGCGTCGACCTGGCCGTGGTCCAGGGCGGAGTACTGCAAGCCGATGTTGAGGGTCTTCACCTCGGTGTTCCGCAGGTGGTACGTCTTGACGAGCTGGTGGTAGCCCAGCGCGCCCGCGAGGTTGTCGGGGTACTCGGCGAACACGACGTGCGGGGCCCTGCGCAGGTCGGCGATGGTCCTCAGGCCGTACTTCCTGGCGAACGCGGGCTTGACGCCCACCGCGTCGCGGTTCTGGAAAGGCGTCGGGGGCAGCATCGTCAGCCCCCGCCCCTCCTGGAACGCCTTCGCCTTGCGAAACGTTTCCGCAGCGCTGCCGGGGATCGTGGTCTGCTTGGCCAGCACCTGGAGGACGACGCCCGTGTACTCGGGGTACAGGCTGATCTGGCCGGAGGTGAGGGCACCGTCGATGATGTTGGTGCTGCCGATGTTCGACTTCAGCTCGACGCTGTAACCGGCGTTCGCCAGGGCCTGCTTGTACAGCTCGCCGATGACCCACTGCTCGGTGAACTCCTTCGCACCGATCACCACCGTGGGCCGCCCGCCGGGAGCCGCGGCTCCGCAGCCGCTCAGGCCCGCGACGCTCGCGAGCGCCAGCAGCACCGCGCACGCGGTGCGGCCCCGGCCCGCGCGGCCGGCCGTTCGCCGGCCCCCGCGGCGCAACGCTCCGGGGGCGCTCACACCTGGTCCCTGGGCACCGTACGGGTCCATGTGCGGGCGAAGACCTCGCGCTCGGCCGGGCCGGAACCCTCGTACGCGGCAAGGTGGTTGACCACCAGGAAGTCCTGTTCGTCGGCGGTCATCCGGGAGCGGGTGTGCACCCGAACCGCCCACTCCCCGCGCCCCACGCGCTCCTGACGCTCGCACTCGACGCTCGCGGAGAGCGGGTCGCCCTCCACCAGCCGGAAGCGGTTGAGATCGCGCGTGCTGTGGGTCAGGCCGTCGGCGCTGTCGCTCATCGAGCCCCCGGTCGGCGTGGCGACGATGATCTGCTCCTGGCTCTCGGGGTCGTAGGTCACCCGGCGCGCACCCGGCAGCGTCTCGGTCTTTATGGTGTGCGGCGGCTCCGGGGGCGGTGGTCCGAAGTCGCGCAGCGCGGCCTCCTCGGCCGGGCGCGGCTCCCGTACGGGAAGGACCAACTCGCCGTGGCCGCGGTCCAGTTCCAGCGCCACGGCCTGGGGAGAGGGCCACATCCACGGCCACAGCGACGCGGAGACGGCCACCCGGATGCGGCTGCCGGCGCCGAAGGCGTGTCCGACGGCGAAGAGCGGGACCGTCACCTCGTAGGGCCGGCCCGGCCGGAGCGGCTCGGGTGCCGCGTGCCCCGCGCGGTGGGTGAGGTTGAGCAGTCCGGTGGTGACCAGCCGGGAGGCGCCGTCCGGCGTGACCTCGCACAGCCGCACGGCGAGCTGGGCCTGCGGACGGTCGCTGGTGACGCGCAGCGTGACCTCGGGGACGCCGAGGATCTCCACCCGTTCGGGCAGCGGCGGCCCGGTGAAGGAGCACGCCCGCCCGTCGTCGGGTGCCTGGTCGGCGTACTGCCCCGGTACGTCGCCGAACTTGAGGAAGTCGCCCGTCGCGGCGCCGACGGCGAGCGGCGAGCGCAGCACGGCCGTGCCCGGGGCCCCGCCCAGCTCGCGCAGCGGTGTCCTGCGGGGGGTGACGCCCGGCGACGGCCAGGCGGGCTCGGCGACCCAGCGCCCCGCGCGGTGCACGCGGTCGGCACCGAGCGGCGCGGGCTCGGGCATCCACACGCGCAGCCGCGGCTCGTCGTCGACGGCCGGCGGTCTGCCGTCCGGTCCCGCGGAGTGCGCACCGCTGCCGCCGTCGGCGGCGTCCGCGGTGGCCGCGCCGTCCGTGCTGCCGTCGCGCATCCAGCGGTCGAACCAGCGGACGCACTCGCCGACGAAGTCGATGGCGGGTCCGGGCAGGCCCTGGTGCGGGTAGTTGTGCGCCCAGGGGCCGAGCAGGCCCTTGACCGGCACGCCCGCCGCCCCGAGGCCTTCCAGCAGCCGGAGGACGGCGCCTCGGTACTGGTCGATCCAGCCGCCCACCGCGTACACCGGAACCTTGATCGCGGAGTAGTCCTCGCAGACCGAGCCGTGCTCCCAGTACGCGTCCCTGCGCTGGTGGGCGACCCACTCCTCGGCGTACGGAACGGTCGCCTCCAGCCGCTCCAGCCAGTGCTCCCGCCATGCGTCGCCGAGCACGGCCGGGTCACCGGGGCGGGCGTTGTAGGCGAGCATCGTCGCCGCCCAGGGCAGCATCTCGGAGGCGAGCAGGGTGCCGCCCGCGTAGTGCACGTCGTCGGCGTACCGGTCGTCGGTGGAGCAGACCGTGACGATGCAGCGCAGTTGGGGCGGGTCGAGGGCGGCGATCTGCAAACCGTTGAAACCGCCCCAGGACTTGCCGATGATCGCGACCTGGCCGTCGGACCAGTCCTGCCGCTCGATCCAGGCGAGGACTTCGAGGGCGTCGGCCAGCTCGGTGGGGTGGTACTCGTCGAGCATCACGCCGTCGGAGTCGCCCGTGCCCCGGCAGTCGACGCGCAGCGAGGCGTATCCGGCCTGCGCGAAGGGTGCGTGGAGCGTGACGTCGCGGGGCGCGGTGGCGTCGTTCTTGCGGTACGGGATGTACTCGAGCACGCTCGGCACGGGTCCGGAAGCGTCCGCAGGCAACCAGATCCGTGCGGCGAGCCGGGTGCCGTCCTTCAGGGGTATCCACACATGGCGCAGCACACGCACGGCGTGGTGCTGCTGGTCGTGGACATCTCCCCGCGGGCGGCGCTGTGTGGTCTCTCCAACGGCACCTGGGGTTCCGGTAGTGGGCATGGCGGCACACTAGACGAACACACACTCTCCTTATCTGCTTATATGGGATAATTTAGAGGGCATGTGAACTGGTGAGCATGAACACACGAATGGGTCGCGTAGGACTGGGTAGGCCAGCGAGCCGCCGTGTGCCGTGCCGACGGCGGTGCCCCCTTGCCGTCCCAGCGGGCCGACACCGTCCCTGACCTGCGTCCGGGCCCGCCCTCATGGACCCGCGGACACCGGCCGTCGCGGGCGCTCTCCCGTCCGCGACCGTCCGGAGACCGGGCGGTGGGCCCGTCGATGGACGGTCGAGGCGCAGTGGATGCCCCGTTGACACAGCCGGTTCCTAGTCTCCCGCCATGTTCTCCAAACGATGGGCACTCGCCCTCATCCCGGCTGCCGCGGCGGCGTTCGGCCTGGCCGGTGCACCGCCCGCCGGCGCCATCATCGGCGGCGCACCGGCCGGCGGGGCGTACCCGTTCATGGCCTCCCTCCAGCGTCCCGAGTCCCCGCGTCCCGACGGGCACGTGTGCGGCGCCTCACTCATCGCCGAGCGATGGGCGGTCACCGCCGCGCACTGCACGCGGGGCGAGCTCAAGGACTGGAAACTGCGCATCGGTTCCTCGGACACGACCCGCGGCGGCGAACTGATCCGCGTCAAGAGGTTCGTCACCCGACCCGACGGTGAGCGCGGCCACGACATCGCGCTCCTCGAGTTGAGCAGGCCGGCGCACGAGGCCCCCGTGGCCGTCGCCGACACGTCGCCGAGCGGGGGGACGCCGCTGCGCATCCTCGGCTGGGGCCAGACCTGCGCGGCGCAGGACGCGTCCTGCTGGCCCGAGGACCTGCGGCAACTCGACACGGCGCTGCTGCCCGACCCGTCGTGCGACGACTCCGGGATCGTCCCCCGGACGGAGTTGTGCGTCGGCAACGTCGACGGGAGGTACGGCGCCGGGAACTTCGACTCCGGCGGTCCTGCCGTCGTCAGGCAGCACGGTGTCTGGAAGCTGGTCGGCGCGACGTCCGGGAGCAACGGGGAGCCGGGGGCGGCGCCGACGGTCTACACCGACGTCACCGCCTTCCGCCAGTGGATCGAGACGGAGACGGCCCACTCGCGCTGACGTCCGCGCGGCCTCCCGGCGGACACCGGCACCCGGCTTCGGCGGCGGCCGTCGGGAGGGGCCCCGCCCCGGGCCGGGTGCCGCCGAAGTCCGCGACCGGCGCACCTGCCTGCGGCGGCGCGGCGGCCCGTGCCCGCGGCGTCTGAGTCGTCAGTGGTCGACGTGGCCGCGCAGGCAGTCGATCAGGGTGTCGAGGGACGCTTCGAGCGCGGTGGTGTCCCGGCGGGCCGCACAGAAAGGCCGCAGCGGTGACCGTCCACCCGCCCACCGCGCACACCCCGGGGACCTCCCCGCCCGTCCACCGCGCCCCCGGACTCAGGGCGGCGCTCTCGCCCTCCGCCGGGCTGTGGGTCGTGACCACCGCCTTCACCGCGCTGATGGCGTTCGGCACGGTGCCCACTCCGCTCCGGCCCCTCTACCAGGCCCACGACCACTTCGGCCCGACCGGCGTCACCCTCGCCTTCGCCTACCTGGGCATGGGCCTGCCGTCGGTGGCCTTCAGCCTGCTGATCCAGCACACCCCGCTGAGGACCACCATGATCGGCTTCGCCGCCGTGCTCTCGGCCGGCACCATCGCCGCGGTCGTCACCGCCATCCGTGCCAACCGCAGGCCGTAGGCGCGCACGAGGCCCAACGCGCACGAGGCCCAACGCGCACGAGGCCCAACGCGCACGAGGCCCGGCGCGCACGGGGCCCGGCGACCCGACGGCTCAGGTCCTCGCCGGCGCGGGGCCGTGGCGCTCCGGCAGTACCCCGAGACCGCGCGGCGCCGCGACGTCCTGCGCCGGGAGCGGGGCGGAGCCGGACCTCACGACGCGGTCGCGTCCCGGGGCGCGACCGTGACGACGATCTTGCCGATCTGCCCGCCGGCCTCCAGGTAGCGGTGGGCCTCCGCGATGTCGTCCAGGGGGAAGGTCCGATCGATGACGGGACGCAGTTCGCCCGTGGCGAGGCCCCGGCGGACGTGGTCGACCGCGGCGGCCCGGCGTTCGTCGTCGGTGGTGATCTCGAACAGTTCGAAGCCGCGGAGGGTGAGGTGCTTGAAGAGCACCGTGCCGACGTCCAGCGGGGCGGAAGCGCGGTCGAGGACGCCGTAGAGGACGATGACGGCCTCGTGGGCGGCCGCTTCGACGAGGTCGGCCAGAGCGGTGCCGCCGACCGGGTCGAAGATCACCCGGGCGCCCTCGCCACCGGTCAGCTCGCGCACCCGGGCGACGGTGTCCTCCTCGGTGGTGGCGATGACCGCGTCGGCGCCCGCGTCCAGGAGCCGTTGACGCTTGGCGCCGGTGCGGGTCAGGGCGACGGCGCGGGCGCCGGCCTGATGGGCGATCTGGATGGCCGCGAGGCCCACGCTGCTTGAGGCGGCCGGGATCAGCACGGTGTCCCCGGGGTGTACCCCCGCGGTGTCGACCAGGCCGCCGTAGGCGGTGACGAACTGCATCCACACCGAGGCCGCCTCCGCGAAGGAGAGCTGTTCGGGGTGGGCGACCACGGCGTGTGCGGGGGCGAGGACCGCCTCGCCGTGCACGGGGTGGTCGGTCATGCTGAAGGACGGCACCACGCTGACGGCCTGCCCGACGCGCAGCCCGGTGACGCCGCCCCCGACGGCCGCGACCACTCCCGCGGCTTCGTAGCCGAGGCCGGAGGGCAGGACGGGATCGATGCCGTACTCGCCGCGGCGGAACATCGCCTCCGCCCGGTTGAGCCCCAGCGCGCGGGTGTGGATCAGGACCTCGCCCGCACCCGGGACCGGCTCGGGGACCTCTTCCAGGCGCAGGACCCCGGGTCCACCGGTCTCATGGAAGCGGACGGCGCGGCTCATGGTGCGACTCCTCGCGGCGGGGAAAGGGGAAAGGGGAATGGGGAAAGGGAACCGGCCCTGCTGGACGGCGCCGCCCACAGTGCCCCGCCATCCGATGGCAGTCAAACTTCGAACGGCGTCGAAGTACCGGGCGGTGCCGCGCCCCGAGGGTGCGTCCCGACCCCTGCCCGACGGCGGAGGCGGCCCTCACCGCCGACAGCAGGCCCGGGAAGCGGGCTTCCACCTCCTGCGCGCCCAGCGTGTTCGTCTTCGCCGTCCCCACGTCGTGCGGGCGGACCACGCCTGCCTCGCGCAGCACGTCGAAGTGGTGCGTGAGCGTGGACGGGAACACCGGGGTGCCGAAGGTGCCCCCTGCAACGGCTACGGGAGGCGGACCCCGCGCAGTTCGGGGTGCTCCACGGTCCGGGCGGCTGTGCGGGGGCGGGCCACGATGGCTCCTGGGGCGCTGTCGGTGGGGCCACTCCCACATAGGGCCGCCGTCGAAGCAGGGCCCGGCCTGCCGCGGGCGCCCGGGCCGGGGTCCGGGCGGACCCGGGCCCGCCCGGACCGGGTTGACGCCTCTATGGATAACCGCTATCTATTGGCTCGTTCGTGGAGAGGGGGGTCCGTGCAGGACGTGGTGCTGGCGCTGCTGGTCAAGGAGCCGTCGCACGGGTACCACCTGCGCGGGCGGTTGGCGGCGGCCCTCGGGCCGTTGGGGGAGGCGCTGAACGCGGGGCAGGTCTACGTGACGCTCACCCGCCTGGAGAAGGCGGGCCTCGTCGTCCAGGAGCGTGTGGACGTGCCGGTGCGCGGCCCGCGGCGCAAGGTGTACGCCCCGACCGCGGCAGGACAGGAGCGGGTGGCCGCGTGGCTGGCGGAGGACGCCGGGCCCAGAACGGATGTGGCGGAGTTCCACCTGAAGCTGGTGGCCGCGGCCGAGTCGGGTCTGGCCGATCCGCTCGCGCTCGTGGACGCGCGGCGGCGGGAACTGATGCGCAGCCTCGCCGAAGCACAGCACGCCGCCCTCGCCCACGACGTGGACTCGGAGGCCGGACTGCTCCTGGAGGGCATCGCGCTCCGGTTGCAGGCGGACCTGCGCTGGCTGGAGGCGTGCGGGCGGACCTGGTCGGCCCGCGCCCCGCGTGGGAAGGGTGAGGAGAAGGCATGACGAGAGACGGCCAGCGGGTCAGGGGCCGGTCGCGGCCGGGGGGCGCGGACGGCGGCCCGGGCACGGGACCGGCCGGCCGCGAACCCGGTGCCGCGGCCGGGCCGGCGCTGCGCACGGTCGGCCTGTCGCGGGTGTACGGCGAGGACGAGAGCATGGTGTGGGCCGTCGACGGAGTCGACCTCGACGTCCCCGCCGGGCAGACGCTCGCCGTGACCGGGCCCAGTGGCTGCGGCAAGTCGACGCTGCTGCACCTGCTCGGCGGTCTCGACCGGCCCACCGACGGCGAGGCGTGGCTCGGCGGGCTGCGCATCGACCACCTCGGTGAACGGGCGCTGGCCAGGCTGCGGCGCCGCGCCGTCGGATTCGTGTTCCAGGACCACCACCTGATGCACGAGCTGACCGCGGCGGAGAACGTCGAGCTGCCCGCACTGCTCGCCGGCGCCGCACCGCGCACCGCCCGCGTCCGTGCCGCCGCACTCCTTGACCGGGTCGGACTCACCGGACGCGCCCGGCATCTGCCCTCCGAACTCTCCGGCGGGCAGCGGCAGCGGGTCGCCATCGCCCGCGCCCTGGTCAACGAGCCGCTGGTCGTCCTCGCGGACGAGCCCACCGGAAACCTCGACAGCGCCGCGACCCTCGACATCCTCCGGCTCTTCGCCGAGTTGCGCGCCGGGGGCCAGACCCTGGTCGTGGTCACCCACGACGAGCGGGTCGCCGCCACGGCGGACCGTGTCGTCTCCATGCGCGACGGGACGCTGGCCGGCGACACCCGCCTGGACGGTGGCGGCAGCACCGGTCTCGGCTCGCTGCTGGGCTGGGAGGGATGACCGTGGGGCACCTGCTGCTGACCTGGCGTCTGATCCTGCGTGACATACGCCGCCGTCCCGGCGAGGCCGTCACGTTCCTGCTCGCCGTCACTCTCGCCACCGCCAGCCTGACCCTCGGCACCGCGACCACCGACGCCGTGTCCACCGGGTACGCGAAGACCCGCGCGGCCACCGCCGGCCCCGACGTGATGTCCTCGACGACGGACCCGGACCCCTCCGGCTTCGCCTCGCGCCTCGCCCACCTGCCCGGTGTGACCGCGCTCGGCGGCCCGTTCTTCGCGTTCGACACCACCATCCGGGCGCACGGCCGTGCCGCGCGCTGCGCGGTCGAGGGGCGCGGCACCGCACGGTCCGCCGTGGACCGGCCGCTGGTGACCTCCGGTACCTGGGTGCGTCCCGGGGGCGCGGTGGTCGAGCGCGGCTTCGCGCGGGCTCTCGGGGTGCGCGTCGGTGACCGCATCACCGTCAGGGGGCGCAGCCTCCCGGTCGTCGGGACCGCGATCAGCGCGGCCATCGCGGTCTACCCGTGGGGCGATCCGGCGCAGGGAGCCCGGCCGGCGGACTGGGGCGGCATGGTCTGGCTCACCACCGCCGACGCCCACGCGGCGGCGGGCGGCACCCCCGGCGTCCACCTGATCTACCTGAAGCTGTCCGACCCCGCCGCGGCCCGCGGCTTCGGCAGGTCCGCGGCCTTCCAGGCCGTCAGGCCCACCGGCTGGCTCGGCTACCACTACTGGCAGGACGTCCTCCGTACGGACACGGCCATGATCCAGATCACCCGGCCCACGCTGGTCGTCGGCGGCTGGCTGCTCACCGTCGCCGCGATGGTCACCCTCGCCGCGCTCGCCACCGCACGCGCCACGCGCGACAACCGGCGTGCCGCACTGCTCAAGGCCGTCGGCGCCGGCCCCGGCACCGTCACCGCCGTACTGCTGGCCCAGTACCTGCTGCTGACTTTCCTGGCCACCGCGCTCGGGCTGGCCGCCGGGGCCCTGGCCGCACCCCGCCTGGTCGATCCCAGCGCCGGGCTGCTCGACACCGTCAGCCCTCCCGACTCCGGCACCGTCGCCGCCGCGGTCCTGCTCACCCTCATGGTCGCCGCGACCGGTGCGCTCGGCCCCGCCGTGCGCGCCGCCCGGTCCGGCACCGTCGACGCCCTGGCCGACCCCGCCCACCTGCTCACGCACCACCCGCACCTGAACGCAGTGACGGCGCACCTGCCCACCTCGCTGCTGCTCGGCGTCCGGCTGCTCGCCCGCCGGCCCGGCCGCGCCGCCCTGGCCTGTGCCGGCACGGGCGCCACCACCATCCTGGTCACCGCGCTGCTCGCCTGGCACACCGAGCTCGACGCGACCCCCGCGTTCAAGCGGTTCGGCCCCCTCGAAGTGCGGACCGACCAGGCCGGCCACGTGCTGCTCGCCGTCACGCTCGCGATGGTGGCCCTGTCCACGCTCAACACCGTGCTCCTCGGCCGGAGCACCGCCGTGCAGGCCCGGCGCGCCCTGACCGTCGCCCGCACCCTCGGCGCCACCCCCGGCCAGGTCGTCAGGGCGCTGTGCTTCGCACAACTCCTGCCGGCCGTACCCGGAGTGGCGGCGGGTGTGCCGGCCGGGCTCGGTCTGTACTGGATCTTCGGTACGACGGTCACGCCCCCGGGGTCATGGCTGCTCACCGCCGCGCTCACCATCCTGCTGGCAACCGGGGCGTTGACCGCCCTGCCCGCGTGGGCCCACGCCCGCAACACCGCGGGGCGGGTTCTCAGCGCCGGGACCGCGTGACGGACCCGGCGCCCCGGCCTCCTGCCCGGACCCGCGCACCGCGAGGTCACGAGCGGTCGGACGGGCGCGCGCGGTGCCCCGGAAGCGGCGTTTTCGCGACCGCTTCGGGGGCAAGCGGGCGATATGACAGTCCCATCGATGACGTGGCGCGGTCGGCGCACGGCACGGCGCGCGGCCAACAGTTCTGCAGTGGACACAGGAGCGCGCGCCGGTTTTGTGGGGCGCGGGGTGCTCTACCTTCTGATCGGGGTGCTGGCGGTCCGTGTCGCGTTCCACCCCGGCGGTGGCAAGCAGGCCGACCGCTCGGGCGCGCTCGCCGAGATCGCCGGGAAGCCGTTCGGCTCGTTGCTGCTGTGGGCCCTCGGCGCCGCCGTGGCCGGCATGGTGCTGTGGCGGCTGTCCGAGGCGGCCTTCGGGGCCGCGGGAACCGATGGTCGCAAGCCGCGCAAGCGGCTGATCTCCGGTGGCCGGGCCGTCTTCTACGGTTTCGTCGCGTACTCGGTGCTGTCCTTCGCGGCCGGTTCCGGCAACGGGGGCTCCTCGGACAGGACCTCCAAGGACGTGACCGCGCGGGCGCTCGACCTGCCCGGTGGGCGCTGGCTGGTGGGCGCCGCCGGGATCGGCGTGGTGGCCGCGGGCTGCTGGGTCTTCGGACGGGCGGTGCTGCGCAAGTTCGACGAGCATCTCAGGACGGCCTCGATGAGCAGCAGGACGCGGCACGCGGTGGATGCGCTCGGGGTCCTGGGCGGCATGGCGCGGGGCGTGCTCTTCGCCGCGGCCGGGGCCTTCGCCGTGGTCGCGGCGGTGCGCTACGAGCCCGGCAAGGCCAAGGGCATGGACGACACGCTGCGCGCCTTCACCCAGACCCCGGCAGGGCCGTGGCTGCTGGTGGCGGTGGCCGTGGGACTCATGGCCTTCGGCGCCTTCTCCTTCGCGAGCGCGCGGTACCGGCGCACCTGAGTCCCAGCGGCCGCGTGGCCCGGCACCGCGGGCGAAGCCCTGCCCGCGGTGCCGGGCCACGCGGGCCTGCCTGGCGTGTTCGCCCGGGCAGCGGCCCGGTCGGGCCCCTGCCGGCCGGGTCGGGTCGGAGCCGGCCCGCCACTGGCGGAAAGGGGGGAGGCGGCGGCACCGCGCCCGGCGGCGGTGACTATATGGTGTGACGGACCGTCCCGGCGGCCGAGCCGCGGCGGGCCCGGCGGCCTGGGGGGCCGGGTGCGGGCCCGGACCGCCGGAGGCGAACGGGGCCCGCTCCGCCGCGGACGAGGACCACGCCGCGCACCTTACGTACCCAGCGGAGCCACGCCGCCTTGGGACGAAGCAACCACCACCTCGGGGAGAGGGAACATGCGCATCTCGGGACGGCGCACCTTCGGCGGTCTCGCAGCCGACAGCTACGGCGCACCCGGCGATCGGCCTCCGCTGGTCCTGCTGCACGGCCTGTGCTACGACCGCCGGCAGTGGGAGCCGGTGCTGGAGGAGCTGGAGACGCTCGCCCCGGACCGGGCGGCCATCGCCTTCGACCTGCCCGGTCACGGCAACTCGCCGCGACAGGAGTCCTACCGCGTCGCCGACGTCGCCGCGGTCGTCCACGAAGCGGTGACCGAGGCGGGACTCGCCGCGCCGGTCCTGGTCGGGCACTCGCTCGGCGGCGTCGTCGCCACGGCCTACGCGGGCACCTATCCGGCCGCCGGTGTCGTCAACGTGGACCAGCCGCTGCTGGTCGGCCCCTTCGCGCAGGTGCTGCGGCAGGCGGAAGAGGACCTGCGGGGCCCTGGGTGGGAGCGGGTGTGGGAGCGCATGGTCGACGGCATGCGGATCGACGTGCTGCCGCCCGCCGCGCGCGAACTGGTCAGGACGGCCACGACTCCCCGGCAGGACCTGCTCCTCGGTTACTGGAGCGAACTCCTCGACCTTCCCGCGGAGCAGCTCGGCGAACAGCGGACCCGCGAGTTGAACGCCATCCGCGCGGCCGGCATCTCCTATCACCATGTGACGGAAGGAGAGCCGCCACCCGCGTACCGGCAGTGGCTGGAGGCGCTCCTGCCCGACGTCACCCTCACCACCCTTCCCGACAGCGGCCACTTCCCGCACCTGGCCCACCCGGCCCGGCTCGCTCACCTCCTGGCCGGCTGAACCCCCGTACGCCGGACCGGGCGCCATGACCGGGGCGGGCCCGGCCGTGCCCGCCCCGGGCGGATCCGGCACGGCGGCGGGCCGCGAGGCCGGGGCGGGCCGCTTCCCAGCGCCCACCGCCTGGCGCCACCGCGGGCCGCTGCGTGCCACCGCGGCCCCCGCGCGGCGCATCGCACTGCCTGGCGCAACTGGCACCACCTGGCGCAGCACAGTGCCGGGTGGCGCCACCTGGTGCCACATGGTGTCGGATGGCGCCAGGTCAACTCCCTCGCGGTGCGTGAGTACGCATGGTGCCACCACGGCCCTGGACGACTTGTGTGTGTTTCCGCAGTTCAGAGCTGCATCTGCCAGGCTCACTCCGATGTGGCGCCATCGGGGGTTGCGTGTAGTGCCATAGTGGTGCCACTATAACGTCATGGACCTGACTCCGTATGTCGACACCCTCCGTCGCGAACTCGCGGTGGCCGCCGAAGCCGGTGGGGAGGACGCCCGCGAGCTGGCCGAGCGGCTCACCGCTCCGCTGGAGTCGGCGACCCGGCTGACCATGCTCAACGTGCTCTCCGCCGCGATGGACGAGATCACCCGCGAGCTCGCCCCCGGCTCGGTCGACGTACGGCTGCGCGGGCTCGACCCCGACTTCGTGGTGACGCCGCCGCCCGCCGGCGCCGCCCCCGTGGAAGCGGCCGCCGCGCCCGTCGAACCGCTCAGGGCGCCGGCGCCCGCCGACGGCGACGAGGGTGGCACCGCCCGCGTCAATCTGCGTCTGCCGGCCCACCTCAAGGCGCGCGCCGAGGAGGCCGCGAGCCGCGAGGGCCTGTCGGTCAACGCGTGGCTGGTGCGGGCGGTGTCGGCCGCGGTCGAGGGCGGCACACGCCCGCGTGTGACGCAGCAGGCCCACACCATCGGGCAGAGCATCACGGGTTGGGTGCGCTAGCCGCGCCCGCGCCCGCCCTCGTCACCCGCGCCGCATCCGCGCCACCCGCGCCGCGTCTGCACCCACACCACGTCCCCACCTGCGGGGACGGTCCAACGACTCATGAGGACGGTACAGCCATGCCTTCTTTCGACACTCCCGAACCGATCTCGGCCACCGCCCATGTGTACGCCGGTTCCATCCGGTTCACCGCGGGCGACCGCCCCGACACGGTCGTCGAGGTGCGGCCCCGCGACCCGGAGCGGGACCAGGACGTGCGGTCGGCCGACCAGACCGAGGTCACCTGCGCGAGCGGTGTCCTGACCGTCAGGACGCCCAAGCACCGGGGCCTCGTCGGGCGCACCGGCACCGTCGACGTGACGGTCGAACTGCCCGCCGGCTCGCGCGTCGACATGACGGGGGCCTGGGCCCAGGTGCTCGGTGAGGGCCGGCTCGGCGAGGTCCGGGTGAAGACCTCGTCCGGTGATGTCCGCCTCGACACCACCGGGCCGCTCCGGCTGACCGCGTCCCACGGCTCGATCACCGTCGAGCGGGTCGAGGGCGCGGCCGAGATCACCACCAGCTCCGGCAGCCTGCGCGTGGGCACCCTCGACGGCCCCGCCGTCCTGAAGAACTCGCACGGCACCACCACCGTCGGCGTCGCGACCGGCGATCTGCGGGTGAGCGGCGCCAACGGCGACATCAGCGTCGAGCGCGCAGAGGCGTCGGTCGCCGCCACCACCGCCCACGGCACCCTGCGCATCGCCGAAGTGGCCACCGGCAGCGTGCAGTTGGAGACCTCGTACGGCGCCATCGAGGTCGGCATCCGCGAGGGCACCGCCGCCTGGCTCGACGTCAGCTCCGGCCACGGGCAGGTGCGCAACACGCTCACCGCCACCGAGACCCCTCAGAAGACCGAGGAGACCGTGGAGGTCCGCGCCCGGACCCGCTACGGCAACATCGACGTGCGCCGCGCCCGGGCCTGAACGCCGGCCCGGGCCCGGCCCGCCGCCTCGCCCGCTCGTCACCCGCCACCCCCGCACCGCACGTCCCCAGTCACCTCATCCCGCGCACCGGAGGACCCTATGCCTTCTATTGTCATGCCCGCGTCCAAAAGGGGCGGTGGTCCGCAGTCGCCCGCCGCCGTCTCCACCGTCGGTCTGCGCAAGTCGTACGGCGACAAGACCGTGCTCGACGGCATCGATCTGCGGATCCCGGCCGGGTCCGTGTTCGCACTGCTCGGACCCAACGGCGCCGGCAAGACCACCACCGTGCAGATCCTGTCCACGCTCGTCGCCGCCGACGGCGGGCAGGCCCAGGTCGCGGGCCACGACGTCGCCACGTCACCGGACGGGGTGCGCGCCGCGATCGGCGTCACCGGGCAGTTCGCCGCGCTGGACGACCTGCTCACCGCCGAGGAGAACCTGCTTCTGATGGCCGATCTGCTGCGCCTCGGCAAGCGTGCAGGGCGCTCCCGCACCGCGGAGCTGCTCCGGCGGTTCGGCATCGCCGACGTCGCGCACAAGCGGGCCGCGACCTTCTCCGGCGGTATGCGGCGCCGGCTCGACATCGCCATGACCCTGGTCGGCGACCCCGAGGTGATCTTCCTGGACGAGCCGACGACCGGCCTCGATCCACGAAGCCGACGCACCATGTGGGAAACGGTGCGCTCGCTGGTCGCCGGCGGCACCACCGTCTTCCTCACCACCCAGTACCTGGAGGAGGCCGACCAACTGGCCGACCGGATCGCCGTGCTCGACGGCGGCAGGATCGTCGCCGAGGGCACGGCCGACGAGCTCAAGGCGCAGATCCCCGGCAGCCACGTACGGCTGGGGTTCACCGACCCCGCCGAGTACGAGCGTGCCGCCGCCGCGTTCCCCGGCGCGGCCCGGGACGACGGGAACCTCGCCCTGCGCGTGGCGGGCGACGGCGGCCTCGACGCGCTGCGCGCCCTGCTCGACCGGCTCGACGCCGCCGGCATCCGGGCCGCCGACCTCTCCGTGCACACCCCCGACCTGGACGACGTGTTCCTCGCCCTGACCGGCGACGGCACCTCGCGGACCGGCACCAGCACCCCGCTTCACGTCAAGGAGACCCTGCGATGAGCACCCTCACCTACGCCGTGCACGACTCGATGACGATGCTGCGGCGCAACCTCAGGCACGCGCTCCGCTACCCGAGCGTGTCGCTCGGCTCGGCCATGACCCCGATCCTGATGCTGCTGCTGTTCGTGTACGCCTTCGGGGACGCGATCGGAGCCGGAATGGGCGGCGGCAGGGGGGCCTACCTGGAGTACCTGACGCCCGGCGTCATCATCATGGGAGTGGCGGCCGGGGCGATGTCGACCTCGATCGCGGTCTGCTCCGACATGACCGAGGGCATCATCAACCGCTTCCGCACCATGAACATCACACGTTCGTCGTTCATGACGGGCCATGTCATCGGCAGCGTCATCCAGACGATGGTGAGCGTCGTCGTGGTCGTCGCGGTCGCGCTCGCCCTCGGTTTCCGCTCTGACGCGAGCCCGCTCGAATGGCTTGCCGCCGCCGGCCTCCTCGCCGCCATCGCGTTCGCGGTGACCTGGCTGTCGGCGGCGCTCGGCCTGGTCTCCAAGACGGTCGAGTCCGCGAGCAACAAGCCACTTCTGGTCCAGTTCCTGCCGTTCCTCGGCTCCGCGTTCGTGCCGGCCGACTCGATGTCGCCGGGCCTGCGCTGGTTCGCCGAGAACCAGCCCTTCACGCCGATGACCGAGACACTGCGCGGCCTGCTCTCCGGCTCGGAGATCGGCAGCAACGGCTGGATCTCGCTCGCCTGGTGCGCCGGTATCGCCCTGGTCGGCTACGTCTGGTCGCGCTCGCTGTTCAACAGCACCACCAAGCGCTGAGGGCCCGCCTGCCGCCCGATCGATCTCGTACACGCGCCATGGCACGGGGCCCGAGGACTCGGGCCCCGTGCCATGGCCGTCCGAGCAGGCCGGGGCGCGGTGGCGCGGTCGCCTCCGCCTGCCCCGTCCGCCGCTTCACCCCGTCGAAGCCGAACGGCGGCCGCACGGGCGTCGGCAATGGAGACACCGCGTGTGCGGCCCCCAGGAGGGGCCGCACACAAGGGCTCAGTCCTGTGCGAGGGCGGGCGGGGCGGCGTTCACGCCCCAGCTCGTCGGTGTGTCGGAGAGCTTGACCCTGATCGTGCCGGAGTGCAGCAGGTCCTCGTGGGACAGCCAGCTCTGGCGCAGCGTGCCCTTGTGCGTGTCCACGGAGGAGACGTACTGGAGCTTCGAAGCGTCGGCGCCCGGGGCCTCGATGGTGATGGGGCGTCCGTGCTCGGGCCGGATCTCGACCTTCTCGAACATCGGCGCGGAGACCACGTAGGTGGCGGAGCCGGGCTGGGCCTCGAAGACGCCGGCCATGGCGAAGACGAGCAGCGACGAGGTGGCGCCGAGGTCGTCATTGCCGGGCATGCCGTACACGTCGTCGGAGAAGAGCGTCCGCATCGCGCGCAGCACCGCGGAGGTCTTCCACGGCGCGCCCGTCCACGTGTACATCCACGGTGCGTGGAAGTCGGGCTCGTTGTTCGGGTTGAAGGCGAAGTTGTTGTGGTAGTCGTAGGCGCCGTTCACCCACGACTCCTTGGCGGCCTTCGCCGGGTCGGCCAGCACGGTCGGCATGTCGAAGAACTTGTCGAGCCGCTGCTCGGCGTTCGCCGGGCCGCCCATGAGCCCGAAGAGGGTCTTCGGGTCCTGCTGGGCGAGCCATTCGTACTGCCACGCCGTGCCCTCGTGGAACGGGGCCGTCTGGGTGGGGTCGGGGTTGCCTGCGACGGTGCCGTCCGCGTTCCTGGCGACGGGGAACCCCGAGAAGCCCTGCGACGTGACGGTGGGGTCCCAGAGCTTGGTGAAGTTGTCGCAGCGCGAGGCGAGCGCCGCGGCCTTGTCCTGGTAGCCGAGGCCGCCGGCCATCGTGGACAGCGCGCAGTCGGCGAGTGCGTACTCGAGCGTGGCCGAGCCCGCCTGGCGGCTGTCGCCGTACGTGTAGCCGGGCAGGTTCTGGTAGCCGACCCAGCCGTTCTTGACGTACGTCGGGTTGCCGTCGCGGCCGCGGAAGATCGACTGGTCCGAGGGGACCTCGTTGACGTTCTTCCACAGCGCGTCGAAGAGCTGTCGGGAGGTGCGGTTGTCGAGCAGGCCGCGGTTGTAGATGTCGACGATCCACGGGGTGATGGGATCGCCGCTCATCACGTTGGTCTCGCTGTTGCCGAGCCCCCAGCGCGGCAGCCAGCCGCCGTCCTGGTAGATGTGCAGCACGGACTTGGCCATGTCGGCGGCCTTGTCCGGGTTCAGCAGGTCCACCAACTGGTTCTGCGAGCGGTAGGTGTCCCAGAGCGAGAACATCTGGTAGTACGTGGAATCCGCGCGGTGCACCTGGTCGTCGAAGCCGCGGTAGCGGTTGTCCACGTCGGACCCGATCGACGGGTGCAGCAGCGAGTGGTAGAGCGCGCTGTAGTACGTGCGCTGGTCGGCGGTGCTGCCGCCGGCCACGCGCATGCGGTTCAACTCGTCCTGCCAGGTGCTGTGCGCGGCCGCGCGGGCCTTGTCGAACGACTTCGGCTGCTCGGCCTTGCGGTTCAGGCGCGCACCGTCGACCGAGGTGTAGGACAGACCCACCGAGGCACCGACCTGGTCGCCCTTGGCCGGGTCGAACGTCAGCCAGGCTCCGGCGCGCTTGGTGCCGCGTGCCGCCTCGCGCTTGTTCGGGGTGAGGGTGCCGTCGGTCCAGGTGCCGAAGCTGGAGAACTTGCGGTCGAACTTGGCGCTGAAGAAGATCCGGTAGCGCTCCTTGCCGGTCTCACCGCAGAAGTTGCCGCCCTGGAGCCAGCCTTCCACGGTGTCGTCGCCGACCACGTCGACGTCGCCGGCGTACGTGCTGCCGTTGCTCTCGCCGACCTCGATGAGGACGTTCTCGGGGCCCGATCCGGCAGGGTAGGTGTAGCGGTGCTGACCGGTCCGCTGTGTCGCGCTCAGCTCGGCCCTGATGCCGTTGTCGAGCTTGACGCCGTAGTAGCCCGGCGCGCGGGTCTCGTTGTCATGGCTGAACTTCGCACCGTACTGCGCGGGGTCGGACGACGTGACCGCACCGGTGGTCGGCATGAACCGGAAGTTGCCCATCGTCTGGCAGCCGACGCCCGAGAGGTGCGTGTGGCTGAAGCCGAGGATGGTGTCCTGCTTGTAGTCGTATGAGGCGTACTGGTTGAGCTGCGTGTCAGGGCTCAGTTGCACCATGCCGAAGGGGACGGCCGCGCCCGGGAAGGTGGTCCCGTCGCCGTTGTTGCCGATCGACGTGTCGACCAGCGTGGTGGGGTCACCGGCGAACTGCGGCCCTTGCTCCTTGGCGTTTGCGACGCCGGAGGTGGCGGAGGCCGTGGCCACGGTGGTGGTGAGCAACAAGGCGGCGAACACGCGTTTGAGCGCTCTCATCGAGGTCCTTTCGTGCGACAACGTTGTCAAATCCGCGTCCTCGATCCTTGCCCGTCGGGCATGGTTCCGTCAATCCATTGTTTGCAGCGTCCGCCCCACCTCGGTGACAGCGCCGAACGGAACGTACGCGAGGGCAAACGCGCGGCAGGCCGAGCGGGGCGGGGCTCGCCGCGGGCGGCACCCCCGCCGGGTGCCCACCCCACCGCGCCCCTCGGGAACGCCCCCCGCGGTGTGCGGCCCGCGTCACTCGGCACGCACCACCGTGAAGGTGCGGCTCCCAGCTCCGAGGTCCGCGACGCTCACGCGTCCGCCTTCGACACGGACGGCGGGGTGCGCCCCGCGGTGCCCGTCCCACAGGACCTCGTGCCCCTCGTGCACGGTCGTCCGATCGCCCGTGCCGGGCAGCGCGAGCACCCCCCGTGTGCCTGCGGGGGCCCGCACGGTGACGGTGAAAGCGGTCCGCGAGTTCTGCCAGGCGACGTCCAACGGGCCGTGCGGCGTGGGCAGCCGCCCCTGGGCCCAGGCGATGTCACCGGGGTGCGGGCGCACCTCCCAGGTGGCGTAGCCCGGCGACGTGGGGCGTGCGCCGAGGAGTTGGTGGGTGAGGGCGGGCAGGACACCGGTCGACCAACCGTGCGCCATGCTCGTGTACGCGTCCTCGTACGGAGAACCGTCGGGTCCGATGCCCTCCCAGTGCGTGGTGCCGGGGTCGTGCCGGTCCATCCAGCCGTAGGTGCGGCGGATCTGGTCGAGCGCGGAGCCCACCTGCCCGGTCTCGAACCTCGCCACGATCTCGGGGTACGAGGTGAAGGCGTACACGCGCCGCGAGGCACCCTCGAAGATCGTGTCGTTGTCCATGAAGGCGTTGCCGTACGCCTGGCGCGTGGTGGCGTCCAGGTGCGCGAGTGCGGAGGCCGCACGGCGGGTGTCCGCCACGCCGGTCACGACGGCGAGGGCGTTGCCGTCCTGGGCGTGCCGCACCGGTCCGGTCCCGGAGTCCAGGTAGGCACCGGCCTCTTCGTCCCACAGATGGGCGTTGACGGCCTCGGCCACCCGGGCGGCCCGCTCCTGCCAGCGCGCCGCGTCGTCCGCGTGGCCCAGCAGGCGGGCCAGGCGGGCGGCGTCGTTCAGCGCCTGCACGTAGAGGACGTTGTAGTACGTGACGCGCGCCGTGCGGTCCAGGAAGGCGTAGTCGCCGTACCCGCCCGTACCGCCCAGCCCCTTGCTCAGCAGCCCGGCGTCGTCGGTGACGCCGGGGCACCAGGTGTCGAGGACCTTGCGGAGGTTCGGGTGGTAACGCGCGGCGTAGGCGCGGTCGCCGGTGTAGAGCACGTAGTCCCAACTGCACGTCACCCACCACAGCGGGTAGTCGAACAGCGGGAGCGTGTAGGCGTTGATGGACGCCGGGGGGATCCAGCCGTCGGCCCGCTGGTGCTCGGCCAGGTCGGCGAGCACGTTGCGCGCGGCGGCCGCCGCGTCGTCGTGCGTGAGGTAGAGGGTGCGGGCCGAGACGGCGAGGTCGCCCACATAGGGGTCCCGGTCCCGCTTCGGGCCGTCGTGGAGGACCGGCTTCCCCTCGAGCGTGGCGCTCCACGCGCCGCGCGGGTCGACGTCGTCGCGCCGGAAGGTGTCGGTGACGAGTTCGTTGGTGTACGACGCCCCGTACCAGTAGCGGTTGAGGGCGTCGTCGGAGCAGAGGAACCAGCCGCGGTAGGTGCTCGGCGTGCCGAGCAGGGCGCTGAACTCCAGGGACACCGAGTCGATGTCCACCCTGCCCCAGGGCTGGGCGGCGGGCGCGTCCGACGGCAGCGCGTCCAGGGCGATCCTCAGATAGCGGAAGCCGTGCAGCCCGTCCGCGTAGACCTTGTCCCCGGCCTGGAACCCCTTGCGGTCGACCCAGTCGGCGCCCCCCGCGGGCACGGCGAACTGATCCGTGCCGTGCCCCGCCCCGCCGGCCTGGTCGGAGCGGGTGAAGTCGCTGCGGTCGGTGAGGAACCGCTGCGTCTCCGAGAAGGCGACGCGCACGCCCGGCGAGTTGTCCGAGGCGGAGCTGAACAGGATGCGGGGGTGTCCGACGACGACCTTGCCGAAGTCGAGCGTCACACTGGGCACTTCCTCCGCCTCGACGGCCTCGGGCCACACCTCGTTGATCCTGGAGTAGGCGCCCTGCGAGGTCTGCTGGACGGCGGTCACGGTGATGCGGACCCCGGATGCGGCGACCGGGGCCCCGAACGGCACCGCGCACTGGACGACATCGTTGTCGGCCACGGTGGCCGCGAGGTGCCAGGCACCGTCGTGCCACGCCTCGACGGTGAAGTCGCTCGGCACACCGTCCCGGTTGGAGACCACCGTGATGCCGGACAGGCGCCGCTGTTCGGGGAGCGACACGGTCAGCGTGTCGGGGAAGGCCCCTTCCGTGTCGTCGTTCCAGAACGTGTCCGGATCGCCGTCCACGGCGTGCGAGGCGTCGTAGGTGCGGGGCGTCCCGTCGCCGCCGTTGTTGCCGGGGTGCGTGGAGGATGCCTGTGCGGTGGTCCCCTCGGGCCAGCGCGGGGCGGGCGCCGGTCGCGGCCGGCGCAACGACGTGGCACCCGCGCCGGGTTCCAGCAGCGCCTCGGGGGCGATGACGTCACCGGTCCAGGCCAGGGTGCGGACGGGGCGCACGGTGCGGGACGCGGGCGCCTGGACGTAGCGCTGCCATCCGGTACCGGCGCGGGGTGGCCCGCCGGGACCGCGCCGGGCCGGCCCGGTGGGCGCCGCCTGCGCGGACGGTGCGCCGAGGAAGGGTGCCCCGACGGCGGACAGGGCCGCGGTCGCGGCCCCGGCCGCCATGACCGTGCGGCGGCCGGGGCGGGTGCCGGGGGTGAACTGCGGGTCGTTCTCGCAGGAGCGGCTCGGTGCCATGGCGCCTCACTCTGTCGCGGTGGACTGAAACGATTCACTTCCCAGGGCCGTGGCGAAGATATCTCAACTGGCAGGCGGCGTACAGATCGTGGACGGCACCGCCCGGCCGGGGCCGGTGCACCGCCGCCGCTCGCCGGTCCCGCGTCCGTGCCGTCAGACATCCGTAAGACCGCACCGGCTTCCACCGGCCGGAGCGGTCTTGTTTCCTGAGGTGCGCGGCGGTGAGCAGGTGAGGACGGCCGGCAACGGCACGACGGCCGGGGCGGTCGGCAACGGCAACGGCAACGGCAACAGCAAGGGCAACGACGGACAGGAGGGCCGGCAACGCCAGGGCGGCCAGGGCGGCCAGGCCACGACAGGGCGCCTTCTCACCGCCGCCCCGTGTTCCCGCTGCACCGTCCCGTGTTCCCGCCGCCGTCCTCGCACCGGTCCCGGGCCGCCCGTCCGCGGGGCCCGCTCCCAGCGAAAGGCATCGATCTTGAGAAGACATCTGACGGAGTTCATCGGCACGTTCTTCCTCGTGTGCACCGTGGGTGCGGCGGTCCTGACCAAGGCTCAGTTAGCACCGCTGGCCATCGGCGGGATGCTCATGGTGATGGTGTACGCGGGCGGCCACGTATCCGGGGCCCACTACAACCCGGCCGTCACCCTGGCCGTCCTGGTCCGGGGCCGCATCGGCACCAGGGACGCGGCCGGCTACGTGGTCGCGCAACTGCTCGGGGCGGCGGGTGGTGCGTCGGCCGCCCGATGGATGGTCGATCCGGGCCCGGTCACGGCCCTGTCGTTCTCGGGCCGGCACATCGGCGCGGCGCTGCTGGCGGAAGCGCTGTTCACCTTCGCCCTGGCCCACGTCGTCGTCAACGTGGCCACCAGCAGGAGCCATCCGGGGAACTCCTTCTACGGCCTGGCCATCGGCTTCACCGTCATGGCGGGTGCGGTGGCCGTCGGCGGGCTCTCCGGGGGCGCGTTCAACCCCGCGGTGTCCGTGGGGGGCGCGCTGATGGGCCTGTTCTCGTGGTCCGCGGTCTTGGTCCACCTGCCTGCCGAACTCCTGGGCGGAGCCTTGGCGGGAGCGGCCTTCGTGTGGACGCACCCCGACGAACGCCGGCCCGGGCAGCCGGCGGCGGACTCCGCCCCACCACCGGCCGCGCCCGTGGCCGAAGCCCGTACCTGACACAAGGCAACCGGCAGGCACCCGCCGGACGGAGCCGTGCGGGTGCCGCGGCCTCGGACCGGTACGGCGCCGACGGCCGCCGCCGCGCCGCCGGCCTCGGCTGCGGACGTCCCGCGACCGGGCCGACGGCGCGCGCCGCACGGGTACGGTCGGGTGCGGCCGGTAAGAGGGCCCTGGCACGGGACGCTGATGGGTGGTGGGTCCGCCCCGTGTGCGGGGCGGTGGAACGAGAGGGAGCACCTGATGTCCTTGAGTGGCAGGACGGCCCTGGTGACCGGCGCTGGTCGCGGTATCGGGAGGGCCATCGCGGTCCGGCTCGCGGCCGAAGGGGTGACGTCCGCGCTGGTCGCACGCACCGGGAGCGAGCTGGCCGAGACGGTTCGGCTGGTGCGGGAGCAGGGCGGCAAGGCGGTGGCGCTGCCCGCCGACCTGGGAGCCCCGGGTGCGGCGGCGGAGGTCGCCGAGCGCGCCTGCCGCGAGCTGGGTGCGGTCGAGGTGCTCGTCAACAACGCGGCCGTGGTCCAGCCGATCGGCCCCAGTACGGAGATGTCCGTGGCGACCTGGGCCGCGGCGTTCGACGTCAATGTGTTCGCGCCGGTGGCGCTGGCCATGGCCCTGGTGCCGCAGATGGTCGAGCGGGGCTGGGGGCGCGTGGTGAACGTCTCCAGCGGCATCGTCGCCATGCCGGGTTTCATGGTGGGCGGAAACGCGTACGCCGCGACCAAGGCCGCGCTGGAGGCGCACACCCTCAACCTCGCCGCCGAGCTGGAGGGCAAGGGCGTCACCGCCAACGTGTACCGGCCGGGTGCGGTGGACACGGCCATGCAGGACTGGATCCGCGAGCAGGGCGAGGGCCGCCTCGACGCCGCCACGTACGCGCACTTCCTGCGCTCGCACGCCGACGAGGCCCTCATCACCCCCGAGACCTCGGCCAGGTCCCTGGTGTCACGCATCGGCCTGGCCGACACCGGACGGATCTGGGACGTGGCCGACGCCTGACGGGGCCGGCCCCGGCGCCGCGGCACCCCTCGCCCGCGGGTGCCGCGGGCGGGGGGCCGGGAACACGGGAGGTCCCGGGCGCTCGCGGCCGTGCGACTCGTCCGGACTCAGCCGCCCTCGGGGGCGACGAGGGGGCTCCCGACCGCGTCGAGGGGCTGTTCGGTCCAGATGGTCTTGCCCCGGCGGCCGTACCGGCAGCCCCATCGGGTGGTGCACTGGGCGACGATGAACAACCCGCGCCCGCCCTCGTCGGTGCCCCCGGCCCGCATCAGACGCGGCTGCGTGTTGCTGTGATCGCTCACCTCGCAGATCAGCACCTCGTCGCGGATGAGCCGTACCCGGATCGGGCCCCAGGCGTACCGGACGGCGTTGGTGACCAGCTCGCTGACGACCAACTCGGTGGTGAACGAGAGGTCCGCGAGGCCCCATGCGTCGAGCTGGCGGGTAGCCGCCGCCCTCGCCTCGGCCGCCGAGCCGGCCTCCGCGGGGAACTCCCAGGCGGCCACGGCGTCGGGATCGACGGCATGGGTCCTGGCCAGCAGCACTGCGGCGTCGTCGCGGGGCTCGGTGCGGTCCGCCGCGGCCAGCAACGCCTCGCCGGTCTCCTCCAGCGTGTGCCGTCCTCGGCACAGCTCCCCCAGCTCCTGTTCCACCCGGCCCACGCCGTCGCCGTGCGCGTGGGGTCGGAGCGCCGGCAGACCGTCCGTGAAGAGCGCCAGGACGCTGCCGGGCTCCAGGGTGATGGTGCTCGACTCGTACGGCACCCCGCCAACGCCGAGCGGCGGCCCCTGGGGGACGTCGACCTGCTCGGTACCGCCGTCGGGCCGGACCACCACGGGCGGCGGCTGTCCCGCGCTGGCGAACGTGCACTGCCGCGTGGTCGGGTCGTAGACGGCGAACAAGCAGGTGGCGAGGGTGGTGTCGCTGAGGCTGACGGGTATCTCGGCGGCCAGCCGCTGCATCAGGTCCTCCATGTGGGCGAGGACCTCGGTCGGCTCCAGTTCCAGGGTGGCGAAGTTCTGCACCGCGGTGCGCAGCCGGCCCATGCCGGCGGCGGCCGGCAGGCCGTGGCCGACGACGTCGCCGACGACGAAGGCCACCCGCAATGAGGGCAGCGCGATGACGTCGAACCAGTCCCCGCCGACACCGGCCCCGCCACCGGCCGACGCGTAGGCCCCCACGGTGTGTGCGGCCGTCAGGTCCGTCACCGCGCGCGGCAGCAGCCGTGCCTGGAGCTCCGCCACGGCCCGGTGCTGGTACGCGTACCGGCGGGCGTTGTCGATGCCGAGTGCCGCACGAGAGCTGATCTCCTTGAGGAGCTGCACCTCGTCGGACTGGAAGGCGGGGGAGTGCTCGGTCCGCCACGCGGAGACGGCGCCGAGCAGTATGCCGTGGGCGAAGAGCGGTGCCACCATCAACGAGTGCGCCCCGTCCGGCACCAGCAGGGCGACCAGGTGCTCGTCCTCTTCCAGGGTCCGGCTGACGGCCTGCCGGTCGAGGACGACGGGATGGCCCCGGAGGATCTTCCTGACCTGGGCGGTGTCCGGCAGCGGCGGCTGCTCCTCCCCGATGTCGAGCATGCGTTCGGGCCACCCGTCGGTGGCCGCGGCGGCGGCGCGGACCAGGCGGTTCCGGCCGCGGACGGCCGGCGCCGGCTCGACGCCGGTGAGCACCGCCCGGGTGAGGTCGACGGCCACGAAATCGGTGATGTCGCTGATCACGTCGGCCAGCGCCTGGGCGATGTTCCGGGCGTCCAGTGAGAAGCCGATCCGCGTTGCGGCGCTGTGCAGCAGCTCCCGCTGCCGGCGGATGCGCTCCGGCTCGGTGACGTCCTCCACGACCACGGCGACGCCGGACGGCTCGCTCCGGGCGTCCTGGAGGCGGAAGGCGGACACCGAGACCGTCCTGTCCTGCGGCGGCCGCTGCCCGGACCGCCACTTGTGCTGCCAGGAGACCACCGGCACACCGGTCTCCACCACCCGTGTGAGGATCGACTCGGCCACGGCCGCGTCGCTGCCCCACACCACGGGGGTGAACCGGTCGCCGGGCTCCATGGCCGGGGCGCCGAACATCCCGGAGGTGATGTTGGTGCGCTCCAGTCTGAGGTCCGTGTCGCGCAGGGCTATCCCGATCTCCTTCTGGTCCATCAGGGAACGCAGCAGCGCGGTGCCCTGCCCCCATCCGGCGGCCGTGTCGGCCGGTACGAAGTTGATCAGCAGGGCGCCCGCCTCGCCTGCCAGTGCCGTTGCCCAGAAGGCCACGTCCACGCCGTTTCCGTGCGCGTGCCTGAGCCGGGTCCTGCCGGGGCCCGGCCGGGGCGTCCGTGCGCTCTCCCCGGGCCCCCACGTCGCTCCCGCCGACAGCAGCTCGGTGAGCGGGCGGCCCGTGACGGCGTCGGCCGGCCGCGCCAGCAGCCGTGCGGCCTCGTGCGACCAGCCCGCGACCGCCCCCGCCCGGTCGACGACGACCGTCGCCGGCGCGGGCATGGGCATGTCCTGGCCGTCCGGCGGCCCGGCGACTGCGTCCATCACCTGCTCCCGCTGGGGACACCTGGCATAACGACCCTATTGTACGTAACGGACAAATTACGCGAATCTCTGCCCGGGGGGCGGGGCCTGTGCGACGGCCGGTCCCGGTGGTGTGAGACCTGCCGGTGGCCGAACCAAGCCGTCGCGGACGGGTACGTCGAGCGTCCGGGCCAGGCCCTCAAGGCTCTGGTCCAGGCGCTGCAGGTGCCGCAGCACCCGCCGTGTCGCGTTGGCGTCCTCGGCGTGCGCCCCGCCCTCGCCCGCGGCGAGCCGGACGGGGACGGCGCCGGGCTCGAACGCGGTGCCGCCTCCGCCCGGCTCGCCGCGGGCGGCCACCCGGCCGATCAGGGTCGCGAGGTTGCGGTCCATCCGGCCCGCCTCGGCCACGAGGCGCGGATCGGCGCCCATACGGGTGCCGGCCGGCACCAGATCGGCGGCGGCGGCCAGACCGCGGGCGTGGAAGGCCGCCGTCTCCAACAGCCCCAGCACGCGGAGCGCGGTGCGCCGCCGGGACCGCAGCGGGCTGACCGGGCTGGTCAGGGGCTGCACCGACAGGCGCAGGCCGTCCAGGGCCGAGTCCAGCGCGCGGGCGGGAACGAGCAGGTCCCCGCCGCCCGCGCCGCCCAGCTCGGCCAGCGACCGGGAGAGCACCGCGCGCAGTCGCTCCAGCACGTCGCGCAGCAACTGGTCCGTGCGGTCCCGGGTCCGCACCGGCAGCACGAGCACGGCGGCGGTCAGCCCGCACGCGGTGCCCAGCGCCGTCTCCTCGATCCGCACCACCAGCACGCCCGGGGTGAGGGCGTGGAGCAGCGTGTACAGCATGCCGATCATCGTGGTGACGAAGAACGACATCAGCGTGTAGGACACCGCGGTCGTGTGGTACATCCCGAACACGCTGAGGCCCGCCAGGGCGAAGGCAGCCCAGGGGCGGTCGCCGATCAGGGCGGCGAGGGCGAGCCCGGCGGCGACGCCCGCCACCGTGCCGACCAGCCTCCGGTACCCCCGGATGAGGACCTCGCCGGTGGAGGCGGTGCTGATGAACACCACCCAGCACGTGAACACCGCCCAGTACCACCGCTGCGGCGAGAGCAGTTCGCCGCCGACGACGGCCAGCGCCGAGCCGGTCGCGACCTGGAGCGCGGTCCTGGTGGTGGGGCGGATGCGGGGGCCCTGCCCCTTCGGTACGACGCCCTTCGCCGGACCGCGGTCCTCCGCCGCCGGCTCCGCGCGCGAGCGTGCCGCCCACTCGGCGTCCTGGGCCGCCTCGGTGTTCTCGGCGGCGGCCGGGCGCGGGCCGAACATGGCGTGGGCGAAGTCCCCGGCGGAGCGGAAGGCGTCCCGCATCGCCGCGGAGGCGTCGGGCAGGTGCTCGTCGTTGCGGTAGCCGAGCAGCCGGTCGCGCACCTCGGCGGGATCGGAGCCCGCCGGCCGCGGCCGACCCGGGCCGATCGCCGCGCGCAGCGCACGCAGCTCATGGACCAGCGCGGGCAGCGTCGCCGTGTCGCGGGCGTCGACAAAGGTGTCGGCGGGGCGGGGCTTCGCCAGGTGCCGGGTCAGGGCGTCGTCGTCGGCACCTGGCCACAGGACCCGCAGCACGAGGACGGCCAGCCGCTCCACGGCGGTCTCCGCCTCCGCCACGCCGCGCCGGACCGCGGTGGCGGTGCGCTCGTCGGGCGCGCCGGTCGCCAGCCGGTTCTGGATCACCAACGCACCCGTGTGCAGGCGGGCCGCGTACCGGCGCAGACCGTCGACCGCCCGCTCGGCCCGCGGCGCCCGCGGTCCGCCCTCGGCCACCTCGATCAGCGCGTCGAGCACCAGCACCAGGCGCAGCCCGAACGCACGCCGAAGCCGCGCCAGTGTCCGCTCGGGCGACGAGCGCAGGACGGCGAACCGGACCAGTGCCGAGCTGCCGAAGGCCACCAGTACCGCCAGGAGCAGGTGCGGCAGTTGCTGCACGCGGGTGCCGACGAACTGGGTCACGAAGTAGAGCTGGAAGACGAAGACGCCCAGCGCGGTCGCGCGCGGGCCCAGCCGCCTGATGTGGAGGGCGGCGAAGATCAGCAGCACGAACACCGCGTCCGCCACGGCCCGGTACGGCGCCAGCGCGCTGCCGACCGCCATGGTCGCCAGTGCGACCGGCACCCCGGCCGCCAGGGTCAGCGCCTGGTCGCGCGGCCGGGGTTCGGTGACCGCGACCGTGCTGACCATCGCCGTGAGGGCACCCGACACCAGGATCGGCACCGGGGCGTGCAGCGATGCGAGGGCGCCGAGCGCCAGCAGTACCGCGCAGAGCGTGCTGAGTGCGGACAGCAGCCGGATCAGTCCGGGATCGGATGCCGCGAACCGGTCACGGACGTCCGCCCACCCCTTCCGCGCCCGCCGCATGACCGCCCGCTCCGTGACCGCCCGTTCCATGACCGGCTGCGCTCCGCACCGAACCGATGGTGGAGACGTCACGCGGCCGGCTCGTCGAGCGAGGCCAGGAAGTCGTCGACGCCGACCACGCTGTGGGAGACCATGTTCAGGCCGCGCATCATCGCCTGGTACGTGACCAGGCCGCCGGGGGCGGCGGTCGCGTCGGTGAACGCCGTGACGTGGTAGCCGCGCTCCATCGCGGTGCGGGCCGTCGACTCCACGGCCATGATCCCGGAGACCCCGGCGATCGCGAGGTACTCGACGCTGCGCTGCCGCAACTGGAACTCCAGGTCGGTGTGGTGGAACACGTCGAGGCCCTTGTGCGGCGCGAGGACCACGTCGCCCGGCCGGGGAGCCAGGTCCTCGTGGAACTCGGTGTGCCAGGTGCCGGCCTCGAACAGCCGGTTGTCGAACATCTGCCGGTGTATCCCGGAGACGTGCTTCCACGACGAGTAGTCCTCGTCGGTGAAGGCGGTCGTGGAGTAGAAGACGGGCATGCCCTCGTGCCGTCGCACCCCGGCGATGAGCTTCTTCAGGTTGTCGATCGTGCCCAGCCGTTCGTACTCCGGCGCGTAGAGGGGAAAGGCCTTGCCGTCCTTCGAGAAGTTCTCGTTGACGAGGTCGATGAGAAGCAAGCCCACCCGACCGCGTTCATAGCCACTCGCCATGACCGTCCTCCAGCGTAGAAGTCGTCGGCGGCCGGATCGTCCGCCCGGCTCACCGTTACGTTCAATGACTGTAACGTAATTGGGCCCGTGGTGCGAGACCGGCGGCGGGGTCGGGCCCACCGGCAGGGCCCCGCCGTCGTTGGGCCCGTGAGCTCGGCGGGGGGCGTGCGCCCCGAGTACCGCTCCGGTCCCGGACGGCAGGGCGGAGCGGGCGGCTCCGTTGCTGCCGCCCGCTCGCGAGGGGTGCCGTCAGGGCCCCGGCCGGCCGTGCGCGTCCGGGCGGGTGGTGCATGCCGGTGCCCCGTACGTGCCGCGGACCGGTGCAGCCCGGTGCGCTGTCCCCGTGTGGGCCCGTCCCCTGCCGTCCCACCGCGGGGTGAAGGGCGTCCGTGCGTGGGTGGTACGGAAGTTGTCGATGATCAGCACGTCGCCG
>NZ_BNCD01000028.1 GCF_014656295.1 Streptomyces sulfonofaciens | reverse complement strand
GCGGTGGCCGGACGTCCGGCCACCGCACCCCACCCACCCCGCACGGTTCCTGCGGGCACGGACGAGGGATGCGCAACGGCCATTGGCCGATCCCGGCTGGCGGGGAACTCCCCGTTCACGATGGAGGCCGCCGTGCCGGAGCCGAGGCGCCCTGTCCACCCGCCGACGCGGGTCGACACGCGCCCCCCACCACAACGCGCTGGCGGCCGCGCGGGGCGGATGTGCTCCGGGAGGGGTCCGCAGCGCCGCTGGACGTGATGCCCTCCGGACGTCCCGGAGCAGCCCGAAGACCTGGGCGTCACCGGCCGGGCCGTGGCACCAGCCGGCGTTCGGCCCCTGCGGTCCTGCGCCGCCGGGTGGGCCGTCCGCTTCCCGGCGCTCGCGCGGGAGCCCCGGGCGCGGTGCCCTCTCCCGGCCCTCGGGCCGGCGCGGTCGGCCCGAGGGCCGGGCCCGGGCGTCCGGGCGCGGCCCGACAGCCAGGGCCCCGGGCGTCCGGGCGTCCGGGCGGCCGTTCAGGCCGGTGGGGCGGCCAGGGCCAGGGGCGCGGTCGGCGCCGCGGCGACGGCGTCGTCACGGGTGAGGTCGGCCCACCAGTCGGTGCCGTCCTCCATGGACCGCAGGAGCACGCCCTCGCGGATGGCCCACGGGCAGACGGTGACGACGTTCAGGCCCATGAGGGTCATGGCGGTGTGGCCGACGACCGCTCCGGCCAGGCTCTGGGCCGCGCGCGGTGCGGAGATGCCCGGGAGTTGGGCGCGTTCCGCGGCCGGCAGGGCGGCGAGCGTGCCGATCGCCTTGCCCAGGTCCTTGCGGCGCATGCGCCGCTGGGTGAAGGGGCCGTGGCGTCCGGGTGCCGCACCGCACAGCCGGGCCAGTTGCTGGAAGGTGCGGGAGGTGACGACGACGGTGCGCGGGTCCTCCCAGCGGATCCGCGCCGCCACGTCCCGCAGATCGTGCCGGACCCGGCGGCGCAGGGCCTTCACCTCGGCGCGGGCCGGCGGGTCGTGCGGCCCGAAGGACTCCCTGGTAAGCCGGTTGGCGCCGAGCGGGAGGGAGGCGACGAAGTCCGGGATGCGGCCCCGTCCGAAGGCCACCTCCAGCGAGCCGCCCCCGATGTCGAGCAGGGCGAGGGGCCCGGCGCGCCAGCCCATCCAGCGGCGGGCCGCGAGGAAGGTCAGCTCCGCCTCCGTCTCGCCCGGCAGGGTGCACATCCTCACGCCGGTCCGCTCGCGCACGGTGTGCAGGATCTGCTGCCGGTTCGGGGCGTTGCGCACCACGGTGGTCGCGAACGCCAGCGGGGCGGCGGCGCCCCACCGCCGGGCCGTGCTGCCGGCCGCGGCGACCGCTTTGACAAGGTGCTGCAGGGCGTCCTCGCCGATCTCGCCGTCGGACCCGATCCGTTCGGACAGCCGCAGCTTCCACTTGACCGTGTGCACCGGCAGCAGCACGCCGCCTTCCGCATCCGCCACCACGAGCCGGACCGTGTTCGACCCCGCGTCCACCACACTTACTCTCATGTCCCGGGCGTACCCCACCGGCCCTCGGAGAATCGCCCGGCCCACGCCCCCACCCCGTCCGGATGAATTGCCCGCACGCTTCGGCGGGCGCGCGCGGGACCGCCGGTGACGGGACCACCGCCCGGCTACCGGGCACCGCGCCTCGCCCTGGGGCGGCGCTGTCCCGTCACCCGGACACGGCGGCGCGGCCCGGCGGGCTGCGCGACAGGCCCGGCGCGCACTGCGGGGGCCGGTCTCGCACACACCGCGGGCCCGCACGCCCGCGCGCACCCGTGCACGCACGGGGACGCGCACGCGAACCCGCACCCGCACCCGCACCCGCACGGGCACGGGCACTCGCACCCGCACGGGCACTCGCACGGGCACTCGCACACGCCGACGCACCCGGGCGCGAAGACGCCGCCGTACTCCGGTATACGCAACGCGCGCGATCCAGTCCCCATCCCGCCCGGGACGCCCTCCGGGGCGTGTCACGGCGGCGATCGCGCACCCCGTTCGGACGGCCTCGGGGCGTAGTGCGTTCGGTGGGTGCCGGACGGTGGGGGCGGTGTGGCGGGACGGGCGGGCGGTGCGGTCGTCCTACGGTGGGGCGCCCGGGTCCCGGGCGGAGCGCGGCCCGGCCGGAGGGCGACCGCTGTGGCGAGCGGGGCGCGGCACGGACCCGAGGCTGGGCGGGCCGCCCAGCTCCGCCCCGGTTCTACCGGCTTCAGCGAAGGTGCACCAGATGGAAGGCGATCCCGTCCTGGACCAGGCGCCCGGCACGGCGTGCGACGCGCGGCGCCGACTGCCGCGCACGGACGCGGTGCTCGCCGATCCCCGGCTGGCGGCCGCCGCGGACCGGCTCGGCAGGGATCTGGTGAAGTCCGTGGTGGCGGGCGTTCAGGAGCGGGCCCGAGGCGGCGAGATCCCCGCCTCGCAGATCGTCGAGCAGGCGGTGGCCGCACTGCCCGCCACCGCGTGCGGGCTCCGGCCGGTCGTCAACGCGACCGGCGTGCTGCTGCACACCAACCTGGGCCGTGCACCGCTCTCCGCCGCCGCCCGCGAGGCCCTGCTCGCCGCGGCCGGCACCACGGACGTCGAAGTCGACCTCGCCACGGGCCTGCGGTCCCGGCGCGGCCGTTCGGCCGTCGAGGCACTGCTCTCGCGGGTGCCGTCCGCGCAGGACGCCCATGTGGTCAACAACGGAGCGGCGGCCCTGGTGCTGGCCGCGACCGCGCTGGCCCGGGGCGGGGACATCGTGGTGAGCCGGGGCGAGATGGTGGAGATCGGCGACGGCTTCCGGCTGCCGGACCTGCTTCAGTCCACCGGTGCCCGGCTCCGCGAGGTCGGCACGACCAACCGCACCGCGCTCGCGGACTACGCCTCGGCCGTGGGGCCGGGCACCGGCTTCGTCCTCAAGGTGCACCCCTCGAACTTCCGCATCACCGGCTTCACCCGCGGTGTCGGCGTCGGCGACCTGTCCCGGCTCGGCGTGCCCGTGGTCGCCGACATCGGTTCCGGGCTGCTGGCCCCCGAGCCCGCGCTGCCGGACGAGCCGGACGCGACGACCTGGCTGCGCTCCGGCGCCTGGCTCGTCACGGCCAGCGGCGACAAGCTGCTCGGCGGTCCGCAGTGCGGCCTCCTGCTGGGCCGCGCCGACCTGGTGCGGCAGCTCGCCCGCCACCCCCTCGCACGGGCCCTGCGGGTCGACAAGCTGACCCTGGCCGCGCTGGAGGCCACCGTGCGCGGCCCCGAGACCCCCGTCCGCAGGGCGCTGGGCGCCGATCCCGGACGACTGCGCGAACGCGCCGAACGCCTCGCGGCGGAACTGCGCCGCCGGGGCCTTGACGGCCGTGCGGTCGACAGCGAGGCCGTGATCGGCGGCGGAGGCGCGCCCGGCGTCACCCTGCCGAGCGCCGCGGTGTCCGTGCCGCCGTCCCTGGCAGGACCGCTGCGCCGGGGGGTGCCCGCGGTCATGGGCCGTGTGGTGGACGGACGCTGCCTGCTGGATCTGCGCACGGTTCCCGAGGACACGGACCAGGTGCTGGCCACCGCCATCCGGCAGGCGTGCGCCCGGCCCGCGCCGACCGCTCCGGACCGCCACGCCCCAGCCCCCTCTGCTACCGCCCCCGCTACCACCGCGCCTGCCGTGTCTGTCGCGCCTGTCACTTCCGCCGCTCCCGCCGCTCCCGTCACGTCAGCCGCTCCCACCCCCTCTGCTCCGGCCTCCCCACCCCCTCCCGCAGCTCCCACAGCCCCCACAGCTCCCGCTGCCCCCTTCGCCCCCGGCAGGTGACCGTGCACGTCTTCGCCACCGCCGGACACGTGGACCACGGCAAGTCCGCCCTGCTGCGGGCCCTGACCGGAATGGAGCCCGACCGGTGGGCGGAGGAGCGGCGCAGGGGCATGACGCTGGACCTCGGGTTCGCGTGGACCCGGCTGCCCGGCGCGGGTGACGTGGCCTTCGTCGACGTGCCGGGGCACGAGCGGCTGGTGGGCAACATGCTCGCCGGAGTCGGCCCCGTGCCCGCCGTGCTGTTCGTGGTCGCCGCGGACCGGGGCTGGCAGCCGCAGTCGGAGGAGCACCTGACGGTCCTGGACGCGCTCGGTGTGCGCCACGGACTGCTCGCCGTCTCCCGCAGCGACCTGGCGGACCCGGCGGCGGCGCGGAAGGAGGCACTGGACCGGATCGCGGAGTCCTCGCTGGGAGAGGTGGCGTCCGCGGCCGTCAGCGCGGTGACCGGCGCCGGGCTCGACGACCTGCGGACCGCGCTGGCCCGCACGGCGCGCGGCCTGCCGGCGCCCGACACCGAGGCGGACGTACGGCTGTGGGCCGACCGGGTCTTCACCGTCCGCGGCCTGGGCACGGTCGTCACCGGCACGCTCGGCGCGGGCACCATCCGGGTGGGCGACCACCTCGCGTGCGGTCGCGACGGCCGTCCGCTGCGGGTACGCGGCCTCCAGACGCTCAAGGAGTCCCGGCCCGAGGTGAGCGCGGTCGCCCGGGTGGCGGTGAACCTGCACGGCCCCGGAGCCGACGCCCTGCGCCGCGGGGACGCACTGCTCACGCCGGGGCACTGGCTCACCACCGACACCCTGGACGTGCGGCTGACCGGCGACCCGGCCCGCGACCTGCCGCGCCGGCTCACCCTGCACGCAGGTTCCGCGGCCGTCCCGGTGGCGGTCCGCCCGCTGGGCGAGGACACCGCACGGCTGGGGCTGGCCGCCGCTCTGCCGCTGCGGATCGGCGACAGGGTGCTGCTGCGCGACCCCGGGCGGCACCGCGTCGCGGCCGGGGCGACCCTGCTCGACGTCCGCCCACCACCGCTCACCCGGCGCGGCGCGGCCGCCGCCCGGGCCCGGGACCTGGAGGCGGTGACCGGGCCGCCGGACGGTGCCGCGGAGCTGCGCCGTCGCGGCCTGGCCCGGCGCCGGGATCTGCTCGCCATGGGGGTGCGTCCGCCGTCGGAACCGGTCGCCGGCGAGTGGCTGGCCGATCCCCGGCACTGGGCCGGCCTGCGCGACCGGCTCGGGCGGGCCGTCGAGGAACACGCCGTCCACCACCCGTTGGAGCCAGGGCTTCCGCTGGAGACGGCCCGTCAGGCGCTCGGCCTGCCGGACCGGTGCCTGGTCGAGGCGCTGCTGGCGACCGAACCCGGCCTACGGCAGCGCGCCGGCCGGCTCTACGGCAGCCGGGCCCGTCCCGCGCTGCCGCCCGAGGCCGAGGCCGCCGTCGCCGCCGTACGCGCCGACCTGGCCCTGGCGCCCTTCCGTGCGCCGGAGGCCGAACGGCTCGCACAACTGGGACTGACGCCCCGCCTGCTGGCCGCGGCCGAGGCGGCGGGCGCGCTGCTGAGGATCGCGGACGGCATCGTGCTGCTCCCCGGCGCGGACGCGCGGGCCGCCGCGCTGCTGTCCCGGCTGGAGCAGCCGTTCACGACCAGCGCGGCACGGCAGGCCCTGGACACCACCCGGCGGGTGGCCGTGCCCCTGCTGGAACACCTCGACCGGCAGGGCTGCACGGTCCGGCTGGACGGCGCCGTGCGCCGCTGCCGCCCGCCGGCGGGACCGGGGCCCGGCGGCGGGACGGGCTGAGCGTGTGACCCCGGCGTCGAAGCGGGCAGCGGGCGCCCAGGGGGTGCACGGGGACCGGTCCCGGCACGGGGACCGGTCCCGGCACGGGGACCGGTCCCGGCACGGTGCCGCTACCGTGCCGCCATGTCGCGATCCGATCCCGATCAGCGTTCCCGGGCTGGGCACTCCACCGGTGATCCCCGGCGCGGGCACCCCCGCGGTGGCCCCAGGACCGGGCGCTCCCGCACAGGAGTCGGACTCGTGCTGGTGCTCGCCCTGAGCGTGCTCGGCGCCGGGTGCTCGGACGGGGGGACCGCGGCGCGGCCGCCGTCCCCCCGTCCGACGGCCTCGTCCTCCGTCTCGGCCTCGCCCCCCGCCTCCCCCTCCGGCTCTCCCGCTCCCCCGCCCTCCACCGCACCGCGACCGAGCAGGTACACCCAGGCGAAGCTGGCGTCGCGGCCGTGCCTGGCCCTCGACGGGCACGACCTCGCCGCCCTCGGCATCAGCGGCCGGGGGAAGCAGGAGTCCGGCAGGAACGGGGCCGTGTGCGAGTGGAAACTGGCGGGCCAGAACGTCGGCCTCGCCCTCGATCTGCCGCTGTCCTACGCACGGACCATGACCAAGGGCGGGCGCGTCTCGCAGGTGCCGGTGGGGCAGCACAAGGCCGTGCAGGCCGAATTCCAGAAGATCTGCTTCATCTTCGTCGCGGTGCACGACGTCCATCGCCTGATCGGCACCACGACCATCCCGGACCTCGGCGTGTCGCAGGAGGGCACGTGTCCCGCGGGCGCGTCGGTCGCTGCCGCGGCCCTGACCCACATCCGATGAGACGGTGCGTCCGGACGCGGAGCCGGCACCAGCCGGCACCGCCCTGCGCGACGTCCGCCCCGGGCGACCTCCGTCCCGGGCGACGTCCACCCCCGGACCACGGCGGGTTCCGGCGGCGACCGGCCCCCTGCGACGGCCGCCCCGGTCTCCGTAATGCGGTGGTGACTCGGGAACGCGGGTTGCATCATGGGTCCGCCCTGTCCGCGACGTGTGAGGAAGCCGATCGCGATGCCGCCCGTCCCCGCCGACCCGACCGTGGTGCACCCGATGCCCGGGCAACCCCGGGTGGTGCTGCTCAAGCCGCTCGTCACCTCGCCGCTGATCGAGGTGGGGGAGTTCTCCTACTACGACGACCCGGATGACCCGACGGCGTTCGAGACCCGCAACGTGCTCTACCACTACGGGCCCGAGAAGCTGGTCATCGGGAAGTTCTGCGCGCTGGGCGAGGGCGTGCGCTTCCTCATGAACGGCGCCAACCACCGCATGGACGGGCCCTCGACGTTCCCTTTCCCGATCATGGGCGGCTCGTGGGCCGAGCAGTTCGACCTTCTCACCGGCCTGCCCGGCCGGGGTGACACGGTGATCGGGAACGACGTGTGGTTCGGCTACCGGACCACGGTGATGCCCGGCGTCCGCATCGGACACGGAACGATCATCGCCTCCGGCTCCGTCGTCGTCGAGGACGTTCCGGACTACGGCATCGTCGGCGGCAACCCGGCCCGGCTCATCCGCCGCCGCTTCGGCGACGAGGACATCGCCCGCCTCCTGGCCCTCGCCTGGTGGGACTGGCCCACCGAGCACATCACCGCGCACGTGCGCACCCTCATGTCCGGCAGCGTCGAGGATCTGGAGGCCGCGGCGCCGGGGCGGCGGTAGCGGAGGCAGCTTGCCGTTCCCGCCGGCCGCTCAGCGGGGTGGAGCGGCGTCGGCCCGGACACGGGCGGCGCCGGTCGGGTCGTGCGGGGAGGAAGCCGAGTGCCGGGCCGACCCGGATCACGTCCCGGTCCGGGCGCATCCCGCCGTGGCGGACCAGGTTGCGGGCGTCCTGTCCTGGAGGGAGAAGAGCGCGGCCGCGTACGCCCGCGCCGTCGGCGCGGCCGCCGGGGAGCTGCCGCGCACACCCCGCCCACTGCCGTACCGCACGCTCGCCTCGGTGGCCGGCATCACCGCGGACCACCGCGAGCGGGCGGGGCGCGCCGGGGTGCCGCGGCACGTTCCGGGCGCGGCCCGTCAGCGACGTCCAAGGGCGTTGAGCCTGGCGGCCTGGCGTGTCAGGTGGTCGCGCTCCGCGAGGTTGGGTGCCCTTCGGGCCGCCTCGGCGTACAGCCGTGCCGCCGTCGCCGGATCGCCGTCGCGTTCGTGGAGGTACGCCGCCACCGCGGCGTGGCGGGGCAGCGAGGCGTCCAGTGCCGCGAGCGCCGCCAGCCCGGCGCGCGGTCCGTCGGCCTCGCCGACGGCCACCGCGCGGTTGAGCCGGACGACCGGGCTGTCGGTCAGGCGCACGAGCTCGTCGTACCACTCGACGATCTGCACCCAGTCGGTCTCCTCGGTGGTGGGCGCGTCGGCGTGGAGTGCCGCGATGGCGGCCTGGGCCTGGAACTCGCCCAGCCGGTCGCGGGCGAGGGCCGCCTGGAGGATCTCGACGCCCTCGGCGATCAGCCCGGTGTCCCACCGGCCGCGGTCCTGCCCGGCGAGCGGTACCAGGCTGCCGTCGGGCGCGGTCCTGGCGGCCCGCCGGGCGTGGTGGAGCAGCATGAGGGCGAGCAGCCCCGCGGCCTCGGGGTGGTCGACGCGGGCCGCGAGCTGCCGGGTGAGCCGGATGGCCTCGGCGGCGAGGTCGACGTCGCCCGAGTAGCCCTCGTTGAAGACCAGGTAGAGGACGCGCAGCACGGTGGCGACGTCGCCCGGCTGGTCGAACCGCACCCCTGAGACGGTGCGCTTGGCACGGCTGATGCGCTGCGCCATGGTCGCCTCGGGCACCAGGTAGGCCCGGGCGATCTGGCGTGTGGTCAGCCCGCCGACGGCGCGCAGCGTGAGCGCGACCGCGGACGACGGCGTGAGCGACGGGTGGGCGCACAGGAAGTAGAGCTGGAGCGTGTCGTCCGCCGAGGGCGCGGGCCCGGGCGCCGGCTGCTCGTCGACGAGGTCCTCACGCCGTCGACGGGCGGCGTCCGCCCGGGTCGCGTCGAGGAACCTGCGCCAGGCCACGGTGACCAGCCAGCCCTTCGCATCCCGCGGCGGGTCGGCCGGCCACACTCGGACCGCCTCGACGAGCGCGTCCTGCACGGCGTCCTCGGCCGCCGCGAAGTCTGCTCCGCGGCGGACGAGGATGGCGAGCACGCTCGGTGTGAGGCTCCTCAGCAGGGCCTCGTTCATCGATGAGGGCAGTCCGTGACGGTGGGCGACGCGGCCAGGAACGGGCGCAGCTCCAGCCACTCGTGGATCGGCTTCCCGCCCGCCCCGGGGGCGGCCGACAGCTCCCCGGCCAGCTCGACGGCGCGCTCGTGGCTGTCGACGTCGATCACCATCCAGCCGGCGATGAGGTCCTTGGTCTCGGCGAACGGGCCGTCCGTGACCGGCGGGCGCCCCGCACCGTCGTAGCGGACCCACGTCCCCTCGGGGGCCAGCGCCTGACCGTCGACGAACTCACCGGTCTCCTCCAACCGCGCCGCGAAGTCGTTCATGTACCGCACGTGCGCGGAGATCTCCTCCGGCGTCCACTGGTCCATCGGCACGTCATTGGCCGGAGCCGGAGCACCGCGGTAGTGCTTGAGCAGCAGGTACTTGGCCATCGTGTGTCTCCTCGGTGCTGGTGCGACCCATTGTGGTCGTGTTCACTGCGGGGACGGAGCCGGGCACGGGTTCTCGACATCGCCGTCCGACTTTTTTCGCTTCCTCGTGGAGGAGCCCGGGCGGGCCGTCTCGCGGTGTCCGGTTCCACGGCCGTGGGTCGACCCGATGGGACCTGCGGAAACGTGAAATCTCGGGTGGAAGCATGACAGTCATTGGCGCTCAATGTCGCTGGATGACGCTGGATGACGTCCAAAATCCAACCCCGTGCTCCGCGGGAACACAGCCGGCGATCACAAGCGGAACGCGACGGCGCCCCGGCCGGCAGGGACCGGGGGCACCGCGGCCGATCTCCGACGCCTGGGGGCGGTACGGAGCCGGCCGACCTGGGGTGATCATGGACCGGATGCGGTCGGGGGCGGCGGTCCGGTTTCGGGCGGACCGCGGCCCGGGGGTGGGAGACCGCGATCGCTCGGGGCACTTCTGGTGGGAGTGGGTCGTGGCGCCCTGGCCGCTGGCGCCGTGGTGGATGTGGGAGTCGTAGGGCTCGTCCGCGCCGCGGCGAGCGCGACTTCACGCGGCACGGACTCGGCCGGCCGAGTCGCTGCGCGGGCCTCCACCCCGGCGATGAGCTGGGCCATGTGCTGGCGCAGCAGCAGCCACGTGTCTTCCACCAGGCCCTGGCGGCGGGCACGGTCGGAGCACCCAGGGCCGCGGCGTCCCCGCAGCCGGGCCGCGTGACCGAGACGATCGTGTGGGGGGAGGACGGCCCTCATCCGGCCGTCGTCGTCCCTGACCGGTGACCGGCATGGCAGAGCCCCCGCTACGGCAGGGGCTTCGTGCTGTCCGGGACGTGAGGTCAGCGGATGAGCAGGCCGAGCAGGATGATGACGGCGGCGCCGGCGGCGAGGAGGAGCGTGGCTTGCCGGATGGCGGGTTGCGCGTCGGGGTGGTCTCGGGACGAGCGCCGTTCACCTCGGGCGCGAGCTGCGGCTCGGTTCAGGGCGTGGGTGATGAGCTGGTCGACGGGCCCGGGCGTCTGGTCGATCCCGTCGTCCGGCGAGAGTCCGTGGTGGGCACGGTCGCGGTGATCGTCGCGGTCGGCCCGGGCGTCAGCCCGGCTGCCACGACTGGGGGCGGAGGCGCGGCAGACGTCGCAGCGGTAGGTGTAGCGCACGGGCAGCACCGTAGCGGGGGCGCCAGCGGTCGCGAGCGGTTTAGGACGGGCAGGGGCGGTGACCGGCGGGCCGGTGGCGCGTCGACCCGAGCATGACGGATGGCCTCTTCGACGATCAGCCAGCCGACCACGCCGACCTGCCAGACGACGGGCCACGCCTACGGCTGCCGACCGTAGCGGAGGCCCGGCTCGCGGTGCGCGTGCTGCTCACGTCCGGGATCGGGAGGGCGAACGGCTCGGGCGGGACCCGGCGCGCCGACTGCCCGGTGGCTGGTTCAGTCCGGAATTGCCGGCCAGGGGCACATCACGAAGGGTCTGAGAAATCCTAACGAAATGATCCTCAAGTTGGTTGGATCACTCCCGGACTGATGATCCGGGAGTGTGCGGTGGCTCGGCCGACGCTGTGGGAAATCGACGACGAGCTGTGGGCGGTGCACGCTGCGCCGAGGAGGACGACCGCACCGCTGCCCCGGAGCCGGAGGGTGCCCTGGAAGGTCCGTACCGGCTCGCCTCGAACTGTGAGATCGGGACCAGTGGAAGGTAAATGCGTCGACAGCGCCCCTTAGCACCCGGCAAAGTGGCCGCCCGTGACGAGCAGTGAGCTGTGGACCCGTGCGACCGCCGACCGCTATGACGCCGAGGAGACCGAGATGGCCTCGGCTGCCGTTCTCGGACCGACGCTCGCCTTCCTTTCCGAGCTTGCCGGAGAGGGCCGGGCATTGGAGTTCGCCATCGGGACCGGACGAGTGGGCGTCCCGCTCCGGGAACGCGGCGTGCCGGTAGTGGGCATCGAACTGTCCGAGCACATGGCAGCGGTGCTGCGGCGCAAGATCGACGAGAACGCGCTCCCGGTATTCATCGGGGACATGGCTACCATCGTCGTCCCCGGGGAGTTCACCCTGATCTATCTCGTCTACAACACCATCACGAACCTGCTCAGGCAGGACGAGCAGGTCGAGTGCTTCCGCAACGCCGCACGTCATCTGGAGCCGGGTGGCCGATTTGTCATCGAGCTGGGCGTGCCGCCGCTGCGGCTACTGCCGCCCGGCCAGGTCGCGGTGCCGTTCGACGTCTCTGAGCAGCATCTCGGCTTCGACACCTTCGACCTGGTTGAGCAGGTTCTCGTCTCGCACCATTTCACCCGCGACGGCGACGATGGCCGCTACCGTCGCGGCAACTCCCGGCACCGGTACGCCTGGCCGGCAGAGCTCGATCTGATGGCACGGATCGCTGGGCTTGAGCTGGAACGTCGCGTCGCGGACTGGGACGGGGCGCCGTTCACCCAGGACTCCGCGAAGCACATTTCCGTGTGGCGCAAGCCAACCTGATGTCGGGCTGCTGGGCTGCCAACGTAAGCCGTGCCTGTCCTGAAACCCCTATCGGGAGTTCAGGCGTCGCCACCAGATCAGTGCGCACCCGAGGTGAGGAAGGCGTCGTGGATGTCCTCGAGCATCTCCCAGCGGATCCACAGGCGGCGAAACCAGTGCAGGTGGGAGAATGCTCGCTCAGCGACCCAACGTTGGGCGCCGAGTCCGAGCCATACTCCGTGCCCCGGCGGGCGATTAGCGGTTTCACATCGAGATCCCAGACCAGTCGGCGGTATTTGTCATGGTCGTGGCCGGGGTCCGCGAGCACCACGTCCCGGCGGCGCCGGGGCCGGCCTCGCTTGCCCGCACCGACGACACGGTCTAGAGCAGTGGGATCAGCCGGGTGACATCGTTGCGGTTGCCGCCGGTCAGGGTGGCGGCGAGCGGAATACCGGTGGCGTCGGTGATCATGTGGTGCTTGCCGCCTGTCCTGCCCCGGTCGACGGGGCTTCGTCCGGTCTTGGATCCCTCTTCAGCGCCCGGATGTGGGAGCCGTCGACGGCCGCCCGGGAGAGGTCCAGGGCGTTCGCGGCGCGGAGCCTGGAGAAGAGGGCCCCGTCCAGCCGGGGCCAAACTCCGGCTTCGGTCCACTCGGCCAGGCGGCGCCGGCACCTCATGCCCGAGCCGAAGCCGAGTTCCTGAGTCTCACCGTCGCGCTGACGATGGTGGAGCGCCTATTTCCAGGCGGCTTGTGAGAGTCGTTCCAGCGCGTGGTGCCCCAGCGCCTGTGCGCACGCGGTAATTCGACGGCGCGTACGGAACAGTGCGCCCACCCTGGTCCCCGTGGCAGAGCCAAAATACCGGATTCGAGCCCTGCACGCGGACTCCACGGTCACCGTCTACCAGGCGTACGCGCCGGAGATAGGCGGTGCCGGCGGCCCGGGAGGGCCGTTTTCCGGCGGTGTGGCAGCGGGACCGGATGACATGGTTCAAGCCGTCGTTCCTGTGGATGATGTACCGCTGCGGATGGGGCACCGCAGAAGGACAGGAGACCGTCCTCGCCGTCGAGGTCTCCCGTGACGGCTCGAGTGGGCCCTGGAACACGCTTGTCTGTCCCACTACGAGCACGGGCTCCACGCCGACCGTGCCACGTGGAAGCGCCAATTGAAGCGGGCTCCGGCCCGGGAGCGATAGGACCCGAACGCGACCTGCACCTTCAGCCGCTTGCCCGCCGGTCGCTGGAGCTCGGCCTCGCCGGCGAAGCCGCACGCCTCTACGCCGATGAGTGGACCGCCTCCATCAACGACGCCACATCACTCGCCCACACCATCCACACGCATGTACGAGACGGAGACCTGGACGCCGCACGGCAACCCCTGCCCCGTGAACGTCCCTACCCCGTGAGCGAAGGAGCCCTGGCTCATCTACGCCAATGAGCCCGTTCGCCAATCGAGATGATCTATGAGTGTTGCCCCATGTGTGTCGTGCGGGCTGGTGACGCGTGCCGTCAGCGCGGCGAACCGGACACTCCTGACGGCAGACCGGCATCGCCACCTGAACGTTCGGTAAGCGGGCATGGCAGGGGTGCCCGAAACCGTGCTACAGACCCAACGGACTTCGATCTTGCAAGACCCCTCATGGGAGGGCTGCATCAAATTGCCTGGCGAATATGCGCTTCAGATCTCAGGAGAAACTCTCACCCCGAGGCCAACCTCCTCTCTATCCCTTCGCCGCCTCAGAAGCGGACTCATTCCGCCCTGCACCTTTCCGCTTGGCTCAAACCACTCTTGCTGCTTCCCTTGACCGCCTCGAACATTAGTCAGCAAGATGGCTTCGAGTGATCATTCAGGAGGAACGGTGATCAATTCTTCTCGCGATGCGGAAAAATGGGTCCTGGCTTTCGATGCGTCATGCGACACATGTTCCGCCGTGTCCGCAGTGGTAGCCGATGCGAGCGACGGAAAGCTGGAGATTCTGCCACTGTCCCATCCTCACGTACAGAAGTGGCGCCAGCGCGCCATGGGACCTTCTCCCAAGTGGGCCCCCACCCTGCTACGAACACGCGGCGAGGACGTTCACGCCTGGACTGGACTAGCTCTCTCATTGGCTCTGGCCAGGCGGCTGGGAGTGCGTTCCTCGGTCCGTGTCCTGCGGGCCCTCGGAGAGCTGCGTGAGCAAGTCAATCATGATCCGTCCGAGGCGCGGGGCGCAGGCGTCAATCGCAAGAAGTTTCTCTACTTTCTCGGAGGAACGGCTGCCGCAATAGGGCTGACAGCAACTGGCCAAACTTCTGCCTTCGCTAAGGCGTCGGAGAACTCGAAGGCCCACGCCTGGGTGCAGCAGAACCTCAGTGAGCTTCCTCGAACCTATGAAGAGATTACTCAGTATACAATTCCCTACCGCCGAGCAATCTACCAAGAACTATCGCAGCACGAGCGGTCAGAAGCCTGGTTACAGCATTTCCGAAGGTTCCGTGCCGAGCATCCCGACCTGTCGGCCAAGCAAGAAAGGGTCATCCAGGAGCTGGTCGACGTGACGCCCAAAGTTTTCGCGGAGCCCGGTGTACATACCGCTGAGCTAAGTGATATCACGGAAGCGGCCCGGCGCGCCTTCGGCCCTGAAGAAGCTGCCGCCCTGATGGCACAGCTTGGGCCAGACGACGGACAGTCGATACGCACGGCGAACTGCCAATGCTCAACAGTCAGTGACTACTGCAGCGGTATCCTCTTCTGTGAGGCCATCGGCTGCTACGCAAGTTCGACTGGCTGTGGCAGCCTGTACCAATATCGCTGCGATGGGATCTGCAATTCGTTGTAATGGTCTCGCACCGTCAGTGTGCTGGCCGGGACTGCCAGATGGCACCAGGCGTTCGACCGGATCCTGAGCCGGCCGAACGCCCTGGTTTGTCCTACGCCATTACTTCACATTGCCTTGGAGGCGCCTCGGCAGTCGGAGCTGCGGGCGATCGCCACAGGCATCAAGCTCCCCCTTCGGGCCGTGCAGGAGGCTGCGGCGGCTCAGTTCTTCGGTATGGGATGCGGCTCAAGAGGCCACGCCGGTTCACGATGGACTTGGGCCCTGCCGGGCGGCGGCGCCACTTCTCCGGGTTGTCCCTGTCCCGCTCCCCCGCCTTCTCGGCGCGGACTCATTCCTGTACATCGTCTTGGGTGAGGTTCGCGATCGTTGCGAGCACGGTCCGGCCGGACGGCTCCCGGTGGGTGAGCAGAGACAGGTGCAAGTCCACCTGACGGCGGTAGTCGCTTTGGGTCCGCTGGTCAACCTCCCGGCATTGTCGGCGTATCGGTGCGCCCATTGGACGAGGGACATGTCTCCCCGGGCAGCGTGCTCCTCAATGAAACCGATCCCCTTGCTCCACCCCGGTGGCCACTGGTAGCCGTCGGTCTCCACGAAACCTTTGAACTGGTCGGCGCTGTCACTGTCCCCGAACCGATCGCTCTGCCAATCGCCGTCCTCGCGCCGCTTGTCCTGACAGGTGACGCCGCCGCTCATCTTCGCGAACTCCACGATGCTGACCGTGACGCGGGACGACGACGGAATGCGCGGAAACTGTTCCCAGCGTGTTCCCAGGGATTTTGATCGCCCATTGTCGCGGCAGGTCAGAGCTACGCGCATTGCGGAGACGGACGGGAATCGAACCCGCCTGCCCGAGTTGCTCGGACACCTCGGTTTTGAAGACCGGGAGGGCCACCAGGCACCCTTACGTCTCCCTGCCGGGCCTTGGGAGGGCGAGACCGCCGTCCGGTCCTGACGAGTGTCCATGGAACCCGTGGCACCGGTGGGAGTCAACGCGCCGCGCTGTCGACGCGCAGGTCCCACGCCGTGGGCGGTCCGTCCGACAGACTGCGGACCGGTCCTCCGGCGCGTCCCGAGCCCACCGCCCGGCGCCCCGTGCCCACACCCGCACCCGCACCCGCATCACGAGCCCCCGGCGCCCAACCCCCACCCCCGGCCACCGGCCACCGCCCGCCGCCCGCCGCCCGAACCGAAGGTCCCCCACAGGATCCCGGACAGATCTCCTGCCAGGGCGCGCCGCGGGTCGTTGGGCAGGGCCTCGGACGTACCCCCTGGAAGGAAGACCGCGATGGCAACCGCGACCCGGCAGGAAAGCATCCGGCTGACCCAGTACGCGCACGGCGGAGGGTGCGCCTGCAAGATCCCGCCGGGGGAGCTGGAGGAGGTCGTGGCGGGACTCGCCGCCGCACCCACGGCCACGCCCACACCCACGGCCGGGGTCGGGGCCGGGGCCGGAGACCTGCTCGTCGGTCTGGACAGCGGAGACGACGCCGCGGTGGTACGGCTGCCGGGCGGGCCGGTCGCCCAGGCCGTCGTGGCGACCGCGGACTTCTTCACCCCGGTGGTGGACGACCCGTACGACTGGGGCCGGATCGCCGCCGCCAACGCGCTGTCGGACGTCTACGCCATGGGCGGCTCGCCCGTGGTGGCGGTGAACCTGCTGGCGTGGCCCCGCGAGGTGCTTCCGTTCGAGTTGGCCCGGGAGGTGCTGCGCGGTGGCCTGGAGGTCGCCGTCGAGGCGGGTTGCCCCGTGGCGGGCGGCCACAGCGTCGACGACCCGGAGCCCAAGTACGGCATGGCGGTCACCGGTGTCGCCGATCCGGCGCGGCTGCTGCGCAACGACGCGGGCCGGCCCGGCACCCCGCTGTCGCTGACCAAGCCGCTGGGCCTCGGCGTCCTCAACAACCGGCACAAGGCGACCGGCGAGGTCTTCCCCGCGGCCGTCGCGACCATGGTGGCGCTCAACCGTGACGCGGCGCGGGCCGCCGTGGCGGCGGGTGCGGTCTGCGCGACCGACGTCACCGGGTTCGGCCTGCTGGGCCACCTGTACAAGCTGGCCCGTGCCTCGGGGGTGACCGCCGTGGTCGACGCCTCGGCGGTGCCCTTCCTCGACGGGGCGCGGGAGGCCGTGCGGGACGGCTACGTCAGCGGGGGCACCCGCCGCAACCTCGCATGGGTCGACCCGCACACGGACTTCGGCGGTGCGGACGAGCCGACCCGGCTGCTGCTCGCGGACGCCCAGACCTCCGGCGGGCTGCTGGTCGCCGGGGAGGTGCCCGGAGCCCCGGTGATCGGCGAACTCGTGCCCGCGGGCGAGCATCGGCTGGTCGTCCGCTGACGGAGCACCGCGGCCGCGGGGCCCGTTCACGGTCGACGGCGACCGCGCCACGGGCCGGGCGTCTTCGACGTGAAGGCCCGCCGCGGCCGGGCGCTCTGCGCAACCGCCCCTTCCCTCGTGTCACCGGCCTGCGGAAGCCGCCGCGATGTCCTCCGCAAAAGGGCATCGGCGCGAAGGGAACGGGCGGCTGCGGTGGGAGGCGCGGGGAGGCGCCTCACCGGCCGCTCCGCTCCCCCTCCGCCGCCGCAAGCCGCTCGCGCTGGGGCACCACCACGTACGCCGGGTCCCTGGTGGACGCCACACCCGCTTCGAACACACCGAAGCGCTGCAGGACGCTGCCGGCGAGCAGGGCGAGTCCGGCCACGGCGGCGGCCGGGCGGCTGCGGCGGGCGACGGTGAGCGCGGCGGCCGCGCCGCCCAGCGTGAGGAGCTTGGATGCCTGGCGCAGCCGGTGCGCACGCCCGGTGGTGTACGCCGTGGTCACCAGGCCGGGGCGCCGCTCGATCAGCCGGGAGGCGACGAGTTCGGCCGCGGCCCCCGCCGCACCGAGCCGCCGCGCGGGGCCCGCCTCCGCCACCGGCGCCAGCAGCATCCCGAGGCCGCCGCCGCTGGCGGCCGCGGAGCCGGTGAAGACGAACGGCAGCTCCTTGCGGACATCGTGCCAGGCGGGCGCGGCCGTCTGGGAGAGCAGCACCGCGGTGTAGGAGGCGAGCGCCGGGGCGAGCGCTGCCGCGGCGAGCCCGGCCGGGCGCCCGGCAGCCCGCAGCAGCCTGCCGGGCAGGGTGGCGCGAAGGGCGGCGGGCAGCAGCTCGGCCGTGGCGGCGAGGCCGTGGCCCGGGCTGTAGGCGACGAGGATCCAGGTGCCGACGGACATCGGCGAACTGGGCTTGGCGACCCGCAGCATGTGGTGGAAGCGCTCGGGGCGGCCCAGGTCCGCGATCAGCAGGTAGGTGCTGGCGAGCAGGGCGCCGAGGCCGCCCAGGCGGCACACCCGGCACAGCGCCGGACGCCCTGTCAGGTCCGCGCCGGCGGCGAGCAGGGCGGCGCCCGCCGACAGGCCGCCCGTGAAGAAGTAGGCGGGGACCCGCCACTCCCACACCGGCGGCTTCAGGACGGGCCGGCCGTAGTAGGACCGGAACTCGGCAGGCGGCACGACGGGCCGCTCCCGGCTCCCGTCTCCACCGGACCCACCGGACCCACCGGACCCACGAGACCCACCGGACCCGCGAGACCCACCGGATTCACCGGATTCGACGGATTCGCCGGACCCAAGAAACCCATCGGAGTCCGCACCCGCGCCCGCGCGCACACCTCCGCGCGCACCCCCGCGCCCGGCACCGGAGGCGTGCGCCCGGTGGTCGGCGGCACCCGCGTCGCTCGCCGGCCGCCGCGGCGCCCGGTCGTCGCGCCCCGTCACCGTCCTGCCTCCAGGAAGACCGCCGTAGCAGCGGTCAGCAGGGCCGCGGCGGCCAGGCCCGCGTACCGCCACATCGTGGCCAGGTCCCGGGTGGGCACGACCGGGTCGGGCGGCAGCCCGTACACCTCCGGCTCGTCGAGGAGCAGGAAGAACGCGCCGTCGCCGCCCACGCCGTCACCCGGGTCATGGCCGTACAGCCGGGCCTCGGGCACCCCGGCGCCGTGCAGCTCGGCCACCCGCCGGGCGGCACGCTCGCGCAGCTCGTCCAGCGGTCCGAACTGGATGGAGTCGGTCGGGCAGGCCTGCGCACAGGCCGGCTCCATGGAGCCGCGCAGCCGGTCGTAGCAGAGGGTGCACTTCCAGGCGCGCCCGTCGTCGGGGCGCCGGTCGATGACGCCGTAGGGGCAGCCCGAGACGCAGTAGCCGCAGCCGTTGCAGATGTCCTCCTGGACCACCACCGTGCTGAACTCGGTGCGGAACAGCGCCCCGGTGGGGCAGACGTCGAGGCACCCGGCGTGCGTGCAGTGCTTGCACACGTCGGACGACATCAGCCAGCGGAACTCGGTGCGGCCCTGTGCGCCGGTACCCGCGCCGGGCAGTTCGAAGGAGGGGAAGCCCAGGTGCACGGGGGCGGTGCCCAGGTCGCCCCCGCCGCGCCCGGCGACGGGCAGCGCGCGGGATACCGTCTCGGCCGCGGCTTCGCTGCGCGAAGGACCGGTGGGCAGGTCCGCGAGGCCCGCGTCCTGCCGGCCCAGCGGGCGTTCCTGCTCGACGAAGGCGACGTGCCGCCAGGAGCCGGCGCCGAGCATGCCGGTGTTGTCGAAGGACATGCCGAGGAGGTCGATGCCGTCCTCCGGCACGTTGTTCCATTCCTTGCAGGCCACTTCGCACGCCTTGCAGCCGATGCAGACGGAGGTGTCGGTGAAGAAGCCCATACGGGGCGGGTGGCCCAGGTGGCCGGCGTCCGCGGCGGGGTCCGCCAGCGGCCCGTGGAAGCTGTTCTCGCGGCTCATGAAGGTCCCTCCCACGGGTCGCCCTCTGTGTGGCCGGGACCGTCGTGGCCGCCGGCCGTGACGATGCGGACGCCGGTCCACGGGGTGATCCCGGCACGGCGGCGGTAGTCCTCGACGTAGTCGACGAGGTCCGATCCCCTGGGCCGCCCACCGGGTCGGATGTCGCAGGTCAGCACCTTGCTCTCCTGGATGAACACATTCGGGTCGGCCACCACTCCGATCAGGTCGTTGACCACGTCCCCGGTGGTCAGCCCGACCTGGCCCCAGTGGTAGGGCATCCACACCTGGTGGACGACCCGGCCGTCGATGTGCAGCGGTGCCATCCGGTCGGTGACGACGACCCGGGCCTCCACCGCGGTCCTGCTGGTGATCACATGGGCCCGGCCCAGGTGCGTGAGGCCGCGCTCGGCCGCCAGCTCCGGCGACACCTCCACGAACAGCTCGGGCTGGAGCTCCGCCAGGTAGGGGAGCTGCCTGCTCATGCCGCCCGCGGTGTGGTGCTCGGTGAGCCGGGCCGCGGTGAACACATAGGGGAACACCTCGCCGTGCGCCTCGGGCGGGGCCGGGTTGGACGGGTTGTCCGGACGGCCGTACACCTTCCGCACCGGGCTGGCCTGCTGCCCGTAGAGGAGGTTGCGCACGGGCGACTCGTGCGGTTCGTAGTGGGTGGGCAGCGGTCCGTCCGCCAGTCCGGCCGGGGCGAACAGCCAGCCCTTCCCGTCGGACATCATGATGAAGGCGTCGTCGCCGCGCAGCGCCGCGGGACCCGACGAGCCCGCGGGCGGCACGTGGTCCGGCGGCTTGGTCCGCTCGAAGTCGGGCGTGTCGTGCCCGGTCCACTCGCCGCGCTCCGCGTCCCACCAGACCAGCGCCTTGCGCTCGCTCCAGGGCCGGCCCTGCGGGTCGGCCGAGGCGCGGTTGTAGAGCACACGCCGGTTCATCGGCCAGGTCCAGCCCCACTCGGCGTCGTAGGGGCCCGTGTCGAAGCGGGACTTGCGGCGCCGGGCCTGGTTGACCTCGTCGGCGTACACCCCGCTGTAGATCCAGCAGCCGCAGGCCGTGCTGCCGTCGGCCTTCAGCTCGGTGTAGCCGCCCACGGTGCGGCCGGTGCGCAGGTCGATGCCGTTGATGTGGCGCAGCACGTCCGCGGCGGACGGCTCGCCGTCCTCACTCGCGTAGTCCCAGGCGAGGTCGAGCAGCGGGCGGTCGCGCTCGTCGGTGGAGCCGGCCAGCCTGCGTCTGAGGCGCAGACCGAGCTGGTGGAAGAACCACAGCTCGGAGCGCTGGTCGCCGACGGGCTCGACGGCCTGGTCCCGCCACTGCAGCATGCGCTGGGTCTGGGTGAACGTGCCGGACTTCTCCACGTGCGAGGCGGCGGGGAAGAAGAACACCTCGGTGCGGCACTGCTGGGCGACGATCTCGCCGGTCTCCGTCTCGGGAGCGTCCTTCCAGAACGTGGCGCTCTCGATCATGGTGAGGTCGCGGACGACCAGCCAGTCCAGGTTGGCCATGCCCAGGCGCTGCAGGCGGCCGTGGGCCGAGCCGACGGCGGGGTTCTGGCCGAGCAGGAAGTATCCGAAGACCTTGCCGTCGACCATGTCCATCGCGGTGCGGTAGGTGCCGTGGTCGCCGTCGATCCGCGGCATGTAGTCGAAGCAGTAGTCGTTCTCCTCGGTCGCGTTCTCGCCCCAGTACTCCTTGAGCAGCGAGATGGTGTACGCGTCGGCGTTGCCCCAGAAGCCCTTCTGGCCCGGGCGGCGGACGCCGTCCAGGTAGGCGGCGAGGCTCTCGTGGGTGACGTCCGGCATCGGCAGGTAGCCGGGCAGCAGGTTGAACAGCGTCGGGATGTCCGTGGAGCCCTGGATGCTGGCGTGCCCGCGCAGGGCGAAGACCCCGCCGCCCGGGCGGCCGACGTTGCCCAGCAGCAGTTGGATGATCGATCCGGCCCTGATGTACTGGGCGCCGACGGTGTGCTGGGTCCAGCCGACGGAGTACACCAGCGCGGCGGTCCGCTCCCGGCCCGAGTTCGCCGTCCAGGCGCGGCACACGTCCAGGAAGAGGTCCTGGGGCACCCCGCAGATCCGCTCCACCATCTCGGGGGTGTAGCGGGAGAAGTGCCGCTTGAGCACCTGGTAGACGCACCTGGGGTGCTCCAGGGAGAGGTCGCGGGCGATGCCCTGCGCGCCGCCCTCCATGGGCGGCCCGCCGGAGCCGTGCTGGTAGGGCGCGGCCTGCTCCTTCGCCCGGCCGCCCGGCCGCTCCTCGACGGGTACGCTCTCGTACGCCCAGCTCGAGGCGTCGTAGGAGGCGGTCCGCGGGTCGTAGCCGCTGAACAGGCCGTCCAGGTCCTCGGTGTCCTCGAAGCGCTCGCCGACCAGGCAGGACGCGTTGGTGTACGCCTGCACGTACTCCCTGAAGCTCAGGTCGTTGGTCAGGATGTGGTTGATCACGCCGCCGAGGAAGGCGATGTCGGTGCCGGCGCGCAGCGTCACGTGCTGGTCGGCCAGCGCGCTGGTGCGGGTGAAGCGCGGGTCGATGTGGACGACCCGGGCACCGCGCGCCTTCGCCTCCATCACCCACTGGAACCCGACCGGATGGGCCTCGGCCATGTTCGAGCCCATGATGACGATGAAGTCGGAGTTGACCAGGTCCTGCTGGTAGTCCGTGGCGCCGCCGCGGCCGAACGAGGCTCCCAGACCGGGAACCGTGGCGGAGTGTCAAATGCGTGCCTGGTTCTCCACCTGGAGGGCTCCGAGGGCCGTGAACAACTTCTTGATCAGGTAGTTCTCCTCGTTGTCCAGCGTGGCGCCGCCCAGGCTAGCGATGCCCATGGTGCGCCGCAGGGTGCGCCCCTTGGCATCCCTGTCCTGCCAGCCCTTGCGCCGCGCCTCCAGCACCCGGTCGACGACCATGTCCATGGCCGTGTCCAGGTCGAGGTCCTGCCACCCGGTCCCGTACGGCGGCCGGTACCGCACCTTCTGCACCCGCTGCGGCCCGGTGACGAGCTGCTTGCTCGCGGCGCCCTTGGGGCAGAGCCTGCCGCGTGAGATGGGGCTGTTCGGGTTGCCCTCGATCTGGACGACGTGCTCGTGCGGCTCCTCCCGGACGAAGACGCGCTGCGCGCAGCCCACCGCGCAGTACGGGCAGACGGAGTCCACCACCCGGTCGGCGCGCTCGGTCCTGGGCACGAGTCCGGCCGAGCGCGCGGACTCGGCCGCCTTGCCCCTGCCCAGCGGGTCGGGCCCGGTGAGCTGCCGGTACACGGGCCATGCGCGGATCCACCGTCTGACGCCCATCCGCCTGCTCCTCGGTGCGGTGGCACTTACCTGACCTCGACGGTACCGGGCGGCCCCCCTTCCGCAACCGCGTGGAACCGACCGGCGCACCCTCGAAGACAAAAGTAATATATGGGTCATATGACCAATCGAAGGTGACCGGCCACCCGCCGCACGGGGCTCTTCACCCGTCCCGTCCGTCTCACCCCACCGCTTACGAAGGAGACGACAGGACATGGACATCACGTTCGCCCCTTCCGCCTTCCCGCCCCTGGCCCTGGGCTTCTTCGGCCTGGGCACCGGCTACCTGATCTGGGGTCCCCAGGAACTGGCCGGCTGGCCCAGACGCGACGACCGGGTGGACCGGTCGCTCGGCGTGTGGGGCATCTGGATGCCGGGGCTGTGCCAGTTCGTCGCCGGCGTCATCCTCTTCGTCGGCCTGACGTGGTTCGAGGTCTTCACCCACCCGGTGCTCTACATGGCCGCGCTCGCGTTCTCGGTCTACGGCATCCACTGGTTCGCGATCGGCTGGAACCGCTACCGGGGCAACGACCCGCGCCCCAACGCCGGGCTCTGCGTGGCCTTCATGGTCGTCTCGGCGCTGGGTGCGACGGTGTTCTTCGCGGCCGCGGACTGGCCCGTCGGCCTGGTGTTCCTCGGCCTGTTCGCGGTCTACTTCAGCGAGTTCTTCGTCTCGGTCGGCGTCGGGCTCGCCGAGCGGGCGCTCGGGTTGTTCCGGATCGCGACCGGCCTGTGGCTCATGTACCTGACCTACGCGGTCACGGTCGACTTCGCCCTCGGCTACCACTGGCGCACCTAGGCTCGCGGGCGCCGCCGACGCGCGGGTGCCCGGTGCGGGCGCCGACCGGCTCCGGTCGGCGAGGGCGCTCCGCGACGGGTGCCCGCTCCGCCGGAGCCGGCGCCGCAAGGCGGAAGAACCATGCCTGTACCGTCCGGCCGGGGGAAGGCGCACCCAGAGGGAAGGGGTGACGCTGACATGACACAGAGTAGGCCGTGGCCCTGGTGGGGGAGGCTGATCACCGTTGCGGTGCTGCTGGTCGCCCTGCTGTGGGGGCTGGCGGGTGCGCGGCTGCTGCCCGGCTGGACGGACGTCTTCGGGGAGAGCACGAAGGACCGCTCCGGCCCCGCGGTGCTGCAGTCCCTCCAGGACATGAGCCGGTACCAGGCGGCCACCGGGAACTTCCAGATCGTGATCGACATGGAGAAGGACACCAAGTACCTGCCCGACGCCATCAAGGGCTCACGCACCCTGTACGTGGGAGCCGGCACCGTCGACGCCTATGTCGACCTCGGCGGGCTCGAGGACGGCGACGTGGCCGTGGACGAGAAGCGCACTTCGGCGACCGTCAGGCTGCCGCACGCCGCACTGGCCCGCCCCTCGCTCGATCCCGACCGGTCGTACTCGGTGTCCAAGCAGCGCGGGCTGCTCGACCGGCTCGGCGACGTCTTCCGCGACAATCCCAACAGCGAGCAGGCAGTCCAGAAACTCGCCGTCAAGCACCTGGGCGAGGCCGCGCGGGACAGCCACCTCACCGCCCGGGCCGAGAAGAACACCACCGACATGCTGGAGGGCCTGCTGCGCTCCCTCGGCTTCCGGCAGGTGAGTGTGCGGTACGGCAACGAGCCCTGAGAACAGGGACGAGGTGGCGGGGGCGGCGTCGAGCGGTCGCTCGACGGGCTCCGCCCGGGCGGTCACCTGGTGCGGCGGTCGCCGGGGAGGACGCGGCACTCGCCGCCGGGTACGATGCGGCCGGCATGCGCTTCGGCGGCATCGCGGTCGACCCCGGTCCGGGCGCCCCGCGAGGTCTCGTCCGACTCGCCCGACAGGGCGGGCTCCGGGTCCGCGTGCAGGAGGCGTTCCCGTTCGAGCGCGGCGCCGACGCGCACCGGCTGCTCGACGGCGGTCGCCTCCAGGGCACGTCCTCACCATCCGGTCCCGTCGCGGGGCCCCGCGTGAGCGGGGCCCCGGTGACACGAACGCAAAGCCGAACGCTTCCTCGCCCTCGCCGCCGTCGCTGCGCCCCGCCCGGGGCAGGGGGCAGGGGCAGGTGCCGGACCCGGGGCCCGGCGCCGGCGAAAGCCCGTCAGACCGGCTTCAGACGGGGTTCCCGCTCCCGGAGCCGGCTCAGCAACTGGTCCCCGATCCGGGCGACCTCCGGTTTGTAGGGGGTGTCGGAGAGGATGAAGTGGGTGATGCCGAGTTCGCCGTACTTCCGCAGGGCCCCGGCCACGTCCTCGGGTGAGCCGACCAGCCAGGTCGTCGCCGCGCCTCCGCCGCCGAAGCGTCCGGGAGCGGTGTACAGGCACGAGTCCAGCACCTCGCCGCGCCCCGCGAGGTCGTTCAGGCGCCGCTGCCCGACCGCCCGCCGCCGGCGGTCGTCCAGCATCGGGTCGGCACGGCTCGCCATCCTGGCCACCTTCGCCTCGGCGTCGTGCCACGCCTGCTCGGTCGTGTCACGGACCAGCGTCGTGATCCGCAGACCGAACTCCAGCGGGGCGTGGGCCCGGCCCAGGGTCGCGCTCAGCGCCCTGAGCCGGTCGACCCGCTCGGCCACACCGTCGAGCGGCTCCCCCCAGAACAACTGGACGTCGGCCTCGGTCACCGAGACCCGCTCCGCCGCCGCCGAGGCACCGCCGAAGTAGATCCGCGGGTGCCGGCCGTACTCGGCGCCGTGCGGCCGAGGGCTCAGCGTGGAGCCCTGGACGTCGAAGAACTCCCCCCGGAACGTGACGTCCTCCTCGCTCCACAGCCGGCGCACGAGCTGGAGGAACTCCTTCGTACGGTCGTACCGGCGGGCCGGATCGCTCTGGCCGTCGCCGTAGGCGCCGCCGTTGTCCAGGCCGCTGACGATGTTGAGGAGCAGCCGACCGCCGCTGAGCCGGTCGAGGGTCGCCGCCGCACTCGCGAAGTGCGCCGGCCGCCAGTACCCGGGCCGTACCGCCACCAGCGGCTGGAACGTGGTGGTACGGGCGGCCAGGGCGGTGGCCACGGTGAAGGTGTCCGGGCGGCCCCACCCCGTGCCGATGAGGGCCCCGCCCCAACCGTGCTCCTCCGCCGCGCGGGCGAGTTCGGTGGAGAAGTCGAGGGTGCCCCACCCGTCCCTCGTGTCGTCACCGCGGTGGCCCGGCTCGACCGTGTTGGGGATGTACCAGAGGAATTCCGCACTCATGTCAGGGCTCCGATTCACCGCCGGGCGGGCCGTGCCTGCCCGGCGCGTTGTCTTGCGCGGATATGTGTGGCGGTTCGAACGGCGGTCGAGTGCGCTGGGCCACGGCGGTCGCGGGCGGCGGCGGGGACGCGGTCCTGCCACGGGGCTGCGGCACCGGTGTGCCGCGCCGGTGCGCGGCCGGGGAGCGCAGCACGGAAAGGAGCGCTTCAGGGCCTCGCGGACGGCGGCCGGTGCGGCGGGAAGCCCGCTGTCAGGGACAGGGGGACGCGTCATGCCGCCGCGGCGGCGGCACCGGCCGAGCGGCGCGTGCACGGCTTAGGGCCGGCAGGGGACCGGAACACGGGACGGGCCCGGTTCCGGGAGTACCCGTCAGCCGACGCCGAGGGACCCGGACCGGGTCGTACGGGCAGCGCCGCTGCGCATCGGGCGGCAACAGCGACACAGCGCACTGGCCGACCGCACCAGGTCGACGTGAAGGCGAGCTGTCAGCCGCATCCCCATACGCACATACACAAAGTTAAGGGCCGCGAAGGCTCCTGGCAACGTGCCCCTGGGCGTCGAGGGCCGCCCTCCGCCGTGGACGGCGGCCCCGGGCCCGGCGTCCGGACGGCGCACGGGGCCGCGTCGGCCGGGGCGCGGTGGAGGCCCCGGCGGGGACCTCCACTCATGGCAACCGCCGAACCCGACCGAGACGCTCACTCCGGCCGGCGGCCGGGGCGACCGCGCACACACCCGCCGGGCGCACCCTCGGACGGCCACCGCGTGGCCGTGTCGCACCGGGAGCCGTCGGTGGGGCGAACCCGCCCCCGCTGTGGCCAGTTTTCGCACATGTGGCTGGTTTTCAAAGGACCGGCAGGGTTCACGGCTCGTTCAACGGCGGCGATTACCCCTGATCACATGCCTGGATGTGATGTCACCCGCAGAGAGATCCTGCGCTGGTCGGCGGTTGCTGCCGCGGCCCCCGCAGCCACCGGTTTCGTCTTCGACGGGACGGCCGCGGCCGCCTCCCGCAAGGACGACGTCTCCCCCGCCAACCTCGAACTGGTCACGCTCACCGAGGACCGCGCGATCATCACGTGGTACACCGGCTACACCGGCACCGACGACGGCCTGGGCCGCATGGTGCCGGCCCCCGCCGACGGCGAGGTGCGCTGGGGTACCCACCCCGGCCGGCTCAACCGCGTGGCAACGGGCCTGTCGGACCACACGCCGTACCACTACGTCGAACTCACCGGCCTGGAGCCGGGCCGGACCTACTACTACCAGGCCCGCTCCCAGGGCAAGCCGGTCCCGCCCACGCCCTTCACCCTCATCAGCGGCAACGCCGTCGGCACCTCCTCCTACGGCCTCGACGGACCGGGCCCCTACAGCTTCACCACGCCCCAGCCGCCGCCCGGCAGGCACCTGTTCACCGTCGTGCTCTGCAACGACCTGCACATGGGCGAGACCCAGGCAGGGCTCGTCGGCGGGCAGCCCCAGTACATCGGCATCGAGCAGGAGCCCGGCCTGCCGCCGTACCCCGAGGTGATGCTGGAGTCCCTCGTCGCGGACGCCACCTCCCTGGGCGCCGACTTCCTCCTGGCCGCGGGCGACATCTCCGCCGAGGCCGTACCGGTCGACCTCAGCACGGCCCACCGGATGCTGGGTGCCTTCGGCAGCTACCGCGAGGACTACTTCGTCACCCGGGGAAACCACGACCGGGCGCACCTCGGCGACCCGTACGCGGCGTGCCGGGCGGGGCAGTGGCAGGGCAACGACTGCTTCCAGGACCAGTTCTTCCCCTCGGCCCACGAGCCGACCTACTTCACCCGCACCCTCCAGGGCCTGCGGATCATCGGCATCGACACCTACGACAAGCCCGGCAACGGCGGCGACGCGGGCGGCCTCTCCCCCGAGCAGCTTTCCTGGTTCCGCGGCCAGCTCCACCGCGACCAGGACCAGCCCACGATCGTCTTCGGCCACCACCCCCTGATCGTTCAGGACTCGGCGTTCCCCATCACGGCCGGCAAGAGCCTGGACGCCTCCCAGGCCGCCACGATCCTCGACGACTACTCGCGCATGCCGGGCCTGTTCCTGCACCACGCCGGCCACACCCACCGCAACAAGCGCACCGTCAGCCCGTCGGCGCCCCGGGTGCTGCACCAGGAGATCGCCGCGGGCAAGGAGTACCCGGGCGGGTTCTCGCTGCTGCGCCTGCACAGCGAGGGCTACGCGCTGAACTTCTACAAGAGCCGCAGCGAACTGGCGCGCCGGTGGAGCGAGCGCAGCCGGATGGAGATCCAGGGCGCCTGGCCGCAGTTCGCCCTGGGCGCCGCCGTCTCGGACCGCAACACCATGGCCGAGCGGGACCTTTCGGGCCTGCGCCCCGTGCCCCACCACGGCCACCACCCCCGCAGCCCGCAGCACGCCTGACCCCGCACCCCGCCGGTGCGGACCGGTGGGCGGGGCGGGCCCGGACCGGTGGACGTGGGCGGATCGCGCGGCTGCCCGCCGGGGCGTCGCCCGGGCCTGCGCGCCGACCGGGCCCCGCTCGCCCGGGTGCTGATCCGGGACGGGCGGCCCCCTGGCTCGTCACCCGCCACGACGACCAGCGCGCCGTGCTCTGCGATCCCCGCTTCGGCGCCGATCCGGCCGCGTCCGGTTCTCCCTCGCCCAGCGAGGGCTTCGGGGCCCGCGGCACCGACGAGGTCCCGGCGTCCGCGGCGTCCGCACGCGCCGCGGGCCCGTCCGGCCTGCCTCCGGCCCACATTGCGCCGGTGCCGGCGAGCCCCACCGCGACGCGGACGCGGCCTGCGCCACCCGCATCCGGCAGGCCGGCGGCGACGCCGAACTCCACGTCCGGTCGGGTGCCTTCCACGGCTTCGACCAGACGGCACCCGACGCCGCCGTCTCCCGCGACGCCCGTGAGGCCCGCGTCCGCCGGCTGCGCCGCAGCCTCGCCAGGTGACCCGCGTCAGCGTGCCGCCGCCTTGCTCCCGCCGTGCCCCGAGGACGAGCGGAGCGCACGGCGCGCGCTCAGTGCCCGGCATCCCTGGCGCGGCGCCACGCCGTCTCGCGCAGCAGGCGCAGGCCGTTGAGGCCGACGATGACGGTGGAGCCCTCGTGTCCCGCGACGCCCAGCGGCAGCGGCAGGTGGCCCGTCAGGTCCCAGACGACGAGGCCGGTGACGAAGACCGCGGCGACGACCAGGTTCTGCACGACGAGGCCCTTGGCCCGGCGTGAGAGGGCGACGGCGGTGGGGATGGCGGCCAGTTCGTCGCGGACCACCACCGCGTCGGCGGTCTCCAGGGCGAGGTCGGAGCCCGCCCGGCCCATGGCGATGCCGGTGTGGGCCTCCGCGAGGGCGGGCGCGTCGTTCACGCCGTCGCCGACGACCAGCACCCTGCGGCCCTCGGCCTGCATCTGCCGCACGGCGGCGACCTTGTCCTGGGGCAGCAGCGCGGCCCGGGCGTCCGTGATGCCCACCTCGGCGGCGAGCCGGGCGGAGGCGCGCGGGTTGTCGCCGGTGAGCAGGACGGGGGTGCCGCCGGTCAGGGCGGTGAGGGAGGCGACGGTGGCGGCCGCATCGGCACGCAGGCGGTCGGCGACGCCGAGCGCTCCTGCCGGGTCGCCGTCCACGGTGACCAGCACGGCGGTACGGCCCTCGCCCTCCAGGGCGGCGGCGAGGGCCGCCGCCTCGCCGGCGCGCTGCCCGCCCAGGCCGGGCAGCAGCCGGCCCGGGCTGCCGACCGCGATCTTCAGGCCGTCCACGGTGGCCGTCACCCCGAGGCCGGGTGTGGAGGAGAAGTCGTCGGCCGCCGCGACGTCCAGGCCCCGTTCGCGGGCCGCCTCCACGACGGCGCGGGCCAGGGGGTGCTCGCTGGGGTGCTCGGCAGCGGCCGCCAGGGCCAGCAGACCCTCCTCGCTGAGGCCGTGGGACGCCATCGGGCGGACGTCCGTGACGCGGGGGGTGCCCTCGGTCAGGGTGCCGGTCTTGTCGAGGGCGACCGTGTCCGCCTGCCCGAGGCGTTCCATGACCACGGCCGACTTGATCAGTACGCCGTGGCGTCCCGCGTTGGCGATCGCGGACAGCAGCGGCGGCATGGTCGCCAGCACCACCGCGCAGGGCGAGGCCACGATCATGAACGTCATCGCCCGCAGCAGGGTCGGCTGGAGGGCGGCACCGAAGACCAGCGGCAGGGCGAACAGGGCCACGGTGGCCGCCACCATGCCGATCGAGTACCGCTGCTCGACCTTCTCGATGAACAACTGCGTCGGCGCCTTGGTCCCCGACGCCTCCTCCACCATGGCCACGATCCGGGCGATCACGGAGTCCGCCGGGTCGCGCTCCACCCGCACCCGCAGGGCCCCGGTGCCGTTGAGCGTGCCGGCGAACACCTCGTCCCCGGGCCGCTTGGCCACCGGCAGCGGCTCGCCGGTGATGGTGGCCTGGTTGACGTCGCCCGTCCCGTCCAGCACCCGGCCGTCGGCGCCGACGCGCTCACCGGGCCGGACCAGGATCACATCACCCACCGCGAGCTGCCGGGTGGCCACCGCCTCCTCGCCACCGCCGTCGGTCAGCCGGGTGGCGGTGGCCGGGGCGAGGTCGAGGAGCCCGCGCACCGAGTCCGCGGTGCGGGCGGTGGCGATCGCCTCCAGGGCGCCGGAGGTGGCGAAGATGACGATCAGCAGCGCACCGTCCAGCACCTGCCCGATCGCGGCCGCGCCAAGGGCCGCGACGACCATGAGCAGATCGACGTCGAGCGTTCTGTCCCGCAGCGCCTTCAGACCGGCCAAGCCCGGCTCCCAGCCGCCCGCGGCGTACACGGCCGCGTACAGCGGACCCCACGCCCACACCGCGGCACCCAGCAGGTGGAGCGGCAGCGCGGCCAGGAAGAGCACCAGGGCCGCGGCCGCCCAACGCGCCTCGGGCAGCGCGAAGACCCGCGTACGGCGCCCGGGCACCGCCTCCTCGCGGTGGGCGGCCGGGGCCGTCGAGGCGATGGCGCAGGACGGGGAAGACGGGGAAGACGGGGACGACGGGGACGACGGGGACGACGGGGAAGGCACGCAAGACACGGAAGACGTGGAAGACGTGGAAGACATGGCAGCGGCGGTCCTTCACGAGCGGAGCAAGGGTCCGGCCCCTCACCATAGCAGGAAAGAATGAACAATAATTCATGCAATTCGGTGGTCCGGTAAGATGACGGCATGGGTCATGGAGCCACTCCCGCCACAGTCGGCGTCCCGCGCAAGCCCCTGGACACGGCCGGCGCCGCCAAAGTGGCCACCACCCTGCAGGCCCTGGCCACCCCCTCCCGGCTGCTGATCCTCGCGAAGCTGCGCGAGGGCCCGCTGCCGGCCACCGAACTCGCGCACGCCGTCGGCATGGAGCAGTCCGCCTGCTCCCACCAGTTGCGGCTGCTGCGCAACCTCGGCCTGGTCACCGGCACCCGCCAGGGCCGCCTGGTGGTCTATGCCCTGTACGACGACCACGTCGCCGCGCTGCTGGACCAGGCCCTGTACCACGTCGAGCACCTGCAGCTCGGCCTCACCGACAGCCCCGCCGTCGCGGACCCGGCCGTCGGGCACGAACGACGCCCCTGACACCACGGACCCCGACACCACGGACCCGGGCGGCACCGCACGGCCCGCGCCGCCCGGGATCGGCCCGCCCGGCCGCTCCGGCCGAACGGGACCCGCGACGGGTACGCGGCCCTACGAGATCGGCGGGCCGAAGAGCTTGTCCAGGACCGGCAGGGCCGCGCGGAGCGTGCGCCGGTCGCCATCCGACAGTGCGTCCATCCGCTCGGCCAGCAACGCCACCCGCTCCCGGGTGACATCGGCCCAGACCTTGTTGCCCAGCTCGGTGATCTCCACATGGCTGCCGCGCACGGCCGGACCCGAGCGGGCCACCCAGCCGAGCTCCACCATCCGGTTGATGATCTGGGTCATGCTCGGCGGGCGGATGCCCTCGGCCCGGGCCAGCTCCCCCACGCTGCGCGGGCCGCCGCGCAGCAGGCTCAGTACGGCTCCCTGGGTGATGGTCACCGCAAGTCCCTGGGTGTCGCGGCGCATGGCCTGGCTGATCCGCAGGAAACGCGGACGCCACTCGGCCGCCAGGCCCCCGGGCTCCACGTCCCCGGGCCGCACCTCCCCGGACCCCGAGTGCCCGGGCTCCGTGTTCCCCGGTCCAGGGCCTCCGGGCCCCAGGGGCCCGCGCTTCGGGTCGCGCTCCCGGTCACCCATGGGGCGCCTCCCTTCGTGCGGCGTTGCGTGACGGTCGGCATGTGCCGGGCGGACGGGGTTGTCGGGGTCCATTTTATAGTTAGCCTAACTTCATTCGGTGCGGTGCAGTCCCGCGGTGGCAGCGGAGATCGGTGGGGTGGCGGCACGGAGTCCTCCGTGCGGCGCCGGCTCGGTTCCGTGCGGTGGCTGAGCGGAGAGGAAGGGCATCCGTGGACGTCGGCGACAGCAGTCCGGCAAGGCCCCTGAGCGGCATACCCGTGGCGGCCCCCGCCCCTGACGCGCCACGCCGTGCGGGGGCGGGCCCGCTGCTGCTCGCGATGTGCCTCGGCCTCATGCTGTCCATGCTCAACTCGACGCTCGTCAACGTAACCATGCCGCAGATCGGCACGTCCCTGCACACGTCCGTCACCGGCCTGCAGTGGGTCGCCGACATCTACACCCTCGGGTACGCGAGCCTTCTGCTGCCCGGCGGGGCGCTCGGCAACCGGTTGGGCAGACGCACCGCCTTCCTCCTCGGTGTCTCCGCCTTCCTCGTCGGTTCGCTGCTCTGCGCGCTCTCGCCGACCACTTCCGTGCTGCTCGCCTCCCGTGTGATCCAGGCCGTGGGGACGGCCGTGATGGTCCCGCAGACGCTGTCCATCGTCGTCAGCGAGTACACCGAGCCCACCGCGCGGGCCCGGGCGGTCGGCATCTGGGCCGGGGTCGCGGGCGTGGGCCTGGCCGCCGGACCCGTCCTCGGCGGCCTCGCGCTCGCCCTCGCGGACTGGCGGGCCGGCTTCTTCCTCGTGGTCGCCCTGGCCGTGGTCACTCTGGTGCTCGGTCACCGCGTGGTGCCCGCCGCCCGGCACGGCCGACCGGGGCAGGCCCCCCGCCTGGACCCTTTCGGCATCGTCCTCGGCGTGCTCACCCTGACGGCGCTGGTCTACGGTCTGATCGAGTCCGGTACCTACGGGTGGGGGTCGCCCCGGATCATCGGGGCGCTCGTGCTCGCCGCCGCCGGCTCGGTGCTCTTCCTCGGCACCGAGCGGTACGTGGCGCACCGCGGGGGCAGTCCGCTGATGCCGCTCGAACTGTGGCGCATCCGCGGCTTCGTGGCCGCCAACGCGGCCGGTCTCGCGTACTTCGTCACCCTCTTCGGCGTGCTCTTCTTCTACAGCCTCTACCTGCAACAGCAGCAGGGCCACTCCGCCCTGGCCACCGGGCTCCTCTTCCTGCCGCTGACCGCCTGCATGGCCGCGTTCGCGCCCGTGGCCGGGAGGCTCACCGCCCGGCTGGGCGGACGGTCCGTCCTCGTCACCGGGCTCCTCGTGGCGGCCGCCGGCTGCCTGGCACTGGCGGCCGAGACCCGCCGGCCGGCCCTGTGGGACCTGGAGTGGCGGCTGTCGCTGGTGGGCGCCGGCTGCGGGCTGATGAGTTCGACCATGAGCAACGTGGCGGTCTCCAGCGTGCGCCCCCAGCACGTCAACACCGCCGCCGCCCTGCACAACACCTGCCGCCAGATCGGTGCCGCCCTCGGCATCGCGCTGCTCGGCGCCGTCCTGTACGCCCGTCAGCAGGCGGCGCTCGCGGCACCGCTGGACCGCCTCGGCGGCCCCGCACGGGCGGCGGTGGCGACCGCGGTCCGCGCCGGACGGGTCGATCCGGGTGCGGGGGCCGGGATCCCCGCCGCCACCCGCCGGGCGGTGGCCGACGCCTCCTACACCGGGTTCACCACCGGTCTGCACACCGCCATGCTGGTGTGCGCCGTGACCCTCCTCGTCTGCGCGGTCCTGAATCTCCTGCTGCTCCGGGCACGCCGCCCCCGCAGGCCGCAGGCGGGATGAGGGACGGCTCGACCACCAGAGCACCCGGAGGTGGAGGAGCCGCCGGCCGCTCACCGGTCGACCGGCGCGAACTGGGCCTCGCGCACGCCGCGGAACGACAGACGGTCAGCGGCCGAGGGCCTGCCGCACGCTGAGCTGGTGGTACCTGCGCAGCCGGTACAGCTCCCAGCACGACAGCACCGTCACCGACACCGGACCGCCGAGAAGGAACACGACCCGCGCGAGGACGGGAACCTCGGCGTTCTCGTTGTCGATCACGTCGAGGGCGGCCATCACCCACACCAGCAAGGCGGCGAGGATCGGCGGCAGCACCTCGTGGATGTCCGCGGTGCGGAACACGTGCGTGAGGCAGAGCGCGATCCCGTACAGGGCGAAGCCCAGCGACCACGCGCAGAGGGTGATGAGGACGACCATGCCCGGGGTCCCGATGGCGGCACGGAAGCCGGCGGTCCCCGGATCGGGCGCGAGGGCGAGGGGGAGCGTGGCCATGGACCCCACCAGAGCCGCCACCGCCCCGCAGGACTTCAGGGACCGGCGCAGGTAGAGCCCGCGCAGCGCACCCTGCGCGGCGAACACGAACAGGCCGACCACTAACGGGAAGGCGCACACGAGAACGAGTGTGCTGATCCAGCTCTGGTCGAACTTGTCGCCCGCGACGTTCTCGACGCCCTTGGCGGTGTCGACCGGCTTGTACGACATGACCAGCACGAGCCAGGCGGCGGCGCCGAGCCCGGTCCGCCACTTCTGTATCTTGCGCACCGTCAGGTCCTCGACGGCGTCCGGGCGCGAGGGGCGAAAGGCCCGCTGGGCGGCGTAGAACGGGTTGTAGACGCACTTGAGGATCCGCCGGCTGCGCGTCAGCGGCGGCCGGGGCGGGCGCGGGAACGGCGGCTGCGGGCCACCGCCGTACGGCTGCGGCGGGTACGGGCCCCAGCCCGGCGGATGCCCCGGGTGCCCCTGCGGCGGCACGGGCGCGGGCGGCGGGTAGGGCCCCGCGCCGGGACCACCGGGGTACGGCCGGCGTCCGGCCCCGGGGTAGGGCTGATGGCCGGGACCAGGACCCGGCTGTCCCCCGGCACCGGGCCCTGGTCCGGGTCCTGGCCCGGGTCCTGGTCCGCCCGTCGGGCCCCGGTAACCATTGCCGTTCGTACTCATGCCGTGCGCCCCCGATGTTCCGGCCGTGCCGGGCGCGGCCCCGGCTCGAACCGCCCCGCTCAGCGTGTGGCGTGATCCTACCCATCGGAGAGGCCGAGAAGTGCGCGTTCCGAGACCGGGCCGGGCACCGGTGGGCAACGCCCTGGGCGCGACGGGGAACGGCGGTGTTCCGGCCACCACCCGGGTACGAACAGCGGGGCGTGCATCCGGCCGGGAATACCCGACAGGACGCGGTCCCCTGTCGAAGTGCGGGCACGTCATCATGGGGCAGCCCCGGAAGGGGCCCGCGTCGTCGCCACCGTGCAGGGGAGTGCGGACGGGTGCGGCACGGCGGAGCCAAGGAGAAGGCGGCAGAACCGCAGCCGGCTGCCGTGCGCGGCGCGCGCATCCGGCCCCTCGAAGGGGGATCACGTCGGCCCCCCGCCCGGCGGCGCGCGCGGACTGCGCCGCCGCGGCGGCCGTCCTGAGCCAGGACGGTCACCTCGGCACGGCGTACGAGCCGAGCGGTGACGCGGCCTGGCCGTTCGACGAGTTCGCGGCGGAGGTCACGCGGCAGAGCGGCCGGCAGGTGGTCCACCGCTCCGTCAGCCCCGAGGAGCACCGCTCACTGCTGATCGCCGCCGGCCTGCCCGAGGCGTACGCGGACCTCCTCGGACGTGGACGACGCGATCTCCCGCGGTCTGCTCGCTGCCACCCCGGGCCACCTGGCACGGCTCATCGGCCGGCCGACGACGCCGATCGCCGACACCCTCGCGGCTGCCCTCGCGCCCTGAGCCGCACGGGCGCCCGCGCAGACGCCGCCCGGCGCGTCTGCTGCCGGGTGCCCTCCCTCCCGGCACCGGCCTCGCCCCGGCGCAGGGAACAGGAAGGGAACAGGAAGGGAACACGTGGAGAGCAGGAAGGGATCAGGAAAGGGACGGCGGGCAACGGCGGGGACGGCCGCCGGTCCGGCCGCGGATGGCCGGGCCGAAGGGGCCGCCCCCGCCGTGCGCTCCTGTTGCCCCCTGTTCAGAGGCTGACGGTGACGTACCTCTTCCCGTCGGTGTTCTCGACAAGGACGGATTTCACGTGGTCGGGGGCCACCGCGGCCGAGCCGTCCAGGTCCGCGCCCTTGCCCTTGCCCTTCGCGCCGGGTGCGACCACCCAGCTCCCCGCGGTCTGCCGCTCGCCGTCGTCCGAGACGACCACCAGCCGGCAGCGCTCACCCGCGGGTATCCCGGTGACCGCGGCGTTCACCCGCACCCAGCCGGCGGCCGGGGTGAGGCGGACCGTCATACCGGCCCGGGTCGCGGAGTCCGTCGCCGAGGCCATCCGGATACCGGTCGGCGCCGGGGACGGCAGCGGGGAGGCCGTCGCGGGCGGCGGTCCGCCGGCCTGCGCGTCGGAGGGGCCGGTACCTGCGACCAGGTACCCGCCGAGGAACACCACCACGGCCGAGGCGGCCGCCGCCGCGCCGAGGGCGAATGATCGCCGCCGGCGCGAGGCGGCCTCCTCGGCGCGTGCCTGGCGCAGCGTCCGCTGCAGCAGCAGGTCCCCGTCCTCGACCGGCCCCTCAAGGAATGCCTCCGGCGGCACCTCGCCGAGCGACGTCTCCATCTCCCGCAGTTCCTCCAGCTCCCTGCGGCACGAGTCGCACATGGCGGTGTGCTCCTCGATCTCCCGCCGCTCCTCGGGGTCGAGAATGCCGAGGGCGTACGCTCCGAGCAGTTCACCGGGCTGATGCTGCGTGCTCATGCCGCCACCTCCTTGAGCCTGACACCACTGCCGGACTTGCCCGTGTACAGCTTGCGCAACGCCTTGAGGGCGTAGTGCGCACGCGATTTGACCGTACCTTCCGGTATGCCCAGCCGTCCCGCGGTTTCGGGGACCGTGCGGCCCCGGTAGTAGATCTCGACGAGCACGTCACGGTGCTCCGACGAGAGCTGGTCGAGTGCGTCCAGGAGCACCACCGACTCCACCACCGCGTCCGCGTGGTCGCGCTGGACGGGAGGTGTGGACTCCGACTCCGCGACCTCGGTGGGGCGCGCCGCCCTGGCACGGTACCGGTCGGTGATGATGTTGCGGGTCACGGTCAGCAGCCAGCCGCGTACCGACCCCCGGGCGTTGGAGACGACCTCCGGATGTCGCCACGCCCTGATCAGCGTCTCCTGGACCACGTCCTCGGCCGCAAGGCGGTCTCCGGTCAACCGTGTCGCGTACGCCAGCAGGGCCTTGCCGTGCTCTGCGTAGAGCGCACGGATCAGCGCCTCGTGACTCGCGCTCTGCTGAGCGCGAGACCGCAGTATCGCCATCCACCCACTCCGTCTCCCGATGCTTTGACCACAACACGCACCCGAACCCCGGCACCGTTCATGTGTGCCACGTCACACGTGCTCCCCCACCCGGCAGTGGCGGCCCGCGTTCAGGCATGCCACGACCCTGGCCATCTGGGCCTCCGTCATGACGTTCACGAAGCCGGCGTGGTCGGTGATCGGGGCGTGCTTCTGCTCGGAGAACGCGTCCACGGCGATCGGCGCCCCCTTCGGTACCCGGTAGGAGACGACGACGCGCAGTTGCGGCACCGCGAACGTGCCCGGGGGGCAGGCGCCGTTCGCGCCGGGGAAGGCGACGTGCCCCCGGTGGTCCTCGCTGTCGGTGTCGAGGCCGTTCCAGCAACTGGGGAAGTCGAGGGTGCGGGTGACGCCGCCGTCCGGGCACCTGGGGTAGAGCGTGGTGAAGCGGTCCGGGTACCCGGTGCAGCCCCACTGCGCACGGGCCAGCTCCGGGCCGACGGTGCCCGCCACCGGGTCGCCGGTGAGCATCCGCAGGAAGCGCGGCATCGGCACCACGTGCGTGGCCCTGCTGCCGCGGAACTGCACCATGACCGAGGCCGGGGGCAGGATCTCCCCGATGTTGCCGTGGTGTTCGCCCTCGTCGCCGTGCGCGTGGGAGGCCGGCCGGTCCTGGCGGCGCAGGACGGGCCAGTAGATGGTGGACCTGTCCCCGTCGGTGCAGGTGGTCCGCGCCGCCGCGAGCCCGGCGTCCGTCGAGAAGGCGGTGGTCGACAGGTTGCCGACGTAGTCGTGGGTGTGGTGGGCGCCGTTCCTCAGTCGCGGCGATGCCACCAGATTGTCGGCATTGCGGTGCTCATCCTGGTTGCGCCCGCAGTCCTCGGTGAACGTTCCCGTGGAGGCGTCCGGGCCCGGTGCGGGTTCGGCGGAGCGCGCGACGTCGCGGATGTCGATGAAGTCCCTCGGGGAGGGGCCCACCTCCGCGGAGACACCGGAGGCGCCCCGGCTGCCCGAGGTCACCACCAGGGAGAGGGCCGCCACCACCGACACCAGCGCGAACACCGACAAGGAGAGCGCAGCACGCCCAGCCCGGAATCGTCTTTCCACGGGCATCAGGGTGCCACATGCCCCAAAACGGCCATCCGGGGACCACCGTCCCGGACCGCCGCCCCGCACCTCCTCGCCGTCTCACGCACTCCCCCGGGTGCTCCAGTCCGCGGGCGGCGTCCGTGCCCGTCGGGGAAGGGCCCGGGGCCCCGGGTGTCTCACGCGGTCCTCTTGACGAGCTTTCCGTCGGCGCCGAGGACGAACCACTGCCCGTCCAGGCCCTGGCCGTTGGTGTCCCCGGCCGCGGCATCGCCCGCGTAGTAGTAGAGCGGCCAGTGGTTGTAGGCGGTCTGGACGGTTCCCCTGGTCCGGCCGACCCCGCTGACCAGGTTCCGGTCGGCGCCCGGGCCCGCGCCCGCCCGCTGCCGGCCGGACAGGGCCGGCCAGACGGCGATGCACTTGGCGTCGCAGGTGCTCGCGTCCGCCTTGTCCTTGGTGAAGGCGTAGAGCGTCCGCCCGCTCTGGTCGGCGAGGATGGGGCCGAGGTCCGTCTTCACCACCTGGACCGACATCGACTGCTCCCCCCGGGCCGGGGCCGCGGCGGCCTTGCCACCGTGCCGGCCGTCGCCGCCGTTCGCGCCGCAGGCGGACAGGGCCAGCAGGAGGGGCACGGCGGCCGCGGCGGCGATTCGTACACGCATATGGGATCTCCCTGGGTCATCGGGCACCGGGCACCGGGCACCCGACGTGCCCGGCATCGCCCCGGTGCTGCTGTACACGGCGCGGACCGGGCGCACCGTTCACCGCTCGTCCCGACCGCCGCGCTCGGCATCCGCTCCGCGCACCGCCTCCGCGGCTGCCGGCCACCTCATGTGAACGAATGCGGCGCAAGGCGACGTAGTCACGGGTAGCCGGTCCCGAAGCGGGGCGGCTCGTCCAGAACCTCACCGGAACCGAAGGAGACGAAGACCATGCTGAGCAAGCGCTGTTCGCTGCTGGCCGCCGCCGCCGTCCTGACCCTGGCGACCGCGGCCCCCGCGGTCGCCCACGCCGGCCACCCGCACGGCGGTTCGTACGGCGCCTCGACGGGTGCCGGCATGCCCGGGATGGACATGCCCGAGGGCACCCCCGGCGCCCGGGGCGCAGCCCCGACGGCCGCCGTCCACGGGCCCGCCACCTACTACGAGGCGCGGCTCACCGGCGCCCAGGAGGTCCAGGTCCCCGGGCAGCCGCCGGTGGGCGACCCCGACGGCTCCGCCGTCGCCCTGGTGACGCTGAAGGGCGACCGGGTCACCTTCGCGTTCCGGTGGAAGAACATCACCGCTCCCACCCTCGGTCACATCCACCAGGGCAGGGCGGGCGTCAACGGCGATGTGAAGGTGCCGCTTTTCACCACGCCGATGCCCGACACCGTGACCGCCGCCGCCGGCCAGGTCACGGTGTCGGACACCGGGTTGGCGCGTTCGCTGCGCACCGACCCGGCCGGGTTCTACCTCAACCTGCACACCAAGGAGTTCCCGGGCGGCGCCGTCCGCGGCCAGCTCACCCCCGTCAGCCACCGGGTCAACCCCCTGGACATCATCCACGGCACCAGGCTGCTGGCCCTCGCGGACGGCGGGCAGGAGGTCAAGGCGGCCGGCAAGAAGGTCGACGACCCCGACGGCCACGCCGTCGCCTTCATGGACCCGCACGGCACCAGCATCGACTACTCCACCGCCTGGGTGAACATCGACGAGCCCACCCTCGGCCACATCCACCAGGGCGCCCTCGGTGTGAACGGCGATGTGAAGGTGCCGCTGTTCACCACGCCGATGCCCCAGAACGTCTTCGCCGCCTCCGGCACCGCGACCGGCCAGGACCCGGCCCTGGTCGCCCGGATCCGGCACAACCCCGTGGGCTTCTACTTCAACCTCCACACGGACCAGTTCCCCGACGGCGCCGTCCGCGGCCAGTTGTTCTGACACCCGCCGGTCCGACGGCGGCACGGCCCCGTCGTGTGCGAGGGGGCGGAAGGGCATTCCTTCCGCCCCCTCGCCCCGTGCCGTGCGGGCCCCGCAGGGCACCGGCGGCTGCGGTCAGCGGCCGTCCAGCAGGCCCACGAACATCGTCCGGTGCAGCGTCTGGACGTGCCGGCGCGCGATCTCGCCGGCCGCCGCGGCGTCACCGCGCCGAAGCGCCTCGACCAGTTCCCGGTGCTCGCGGTTGGACCGCAGCAGGGCCTCCCTCGGATACGGCAGGTAGTACCGGTAGAGATCGCGGAGCACGGCCCCGTAGGGCCCGGTGATCGAGGGCGCGCCCGTCATGGCGGCCACGGCGAGGTGGAAGCGCTCGTCACAGCCGTGGAACTGCGCCCAGCCCGCGGCCCGGTCCATCTCCCGCACCAGGTCGTCGAGCGGCCGCAGGGCCGCCTCGTCGGACTCGACGGCGGCGAGGTGCGCGATGCCGCACTCCAGGGCGAGCCTGTGGTCGATCAGCCGGTGCACCGCCTCGGCGTCGGCCCGGTAGGTGTCGACGGCCCCCACCGTCCCGGTGGCCGGCCGCCGGGCGACCAAGGTGCCGCCCGACCGGCCCCGACGGCGCTCCAGGACGCCCTCCTCGCACAGCGACACCAGGGCCCGCCGGACGGTGATCTCCCCGACGCCCAGCGCCGCGGCGATCTCGGCGGCGCCGGGCAGCCGCTCCCCCGGGGCGAGCAGGCCGAGGTCGACGGCGAGCGCGATCCGGGCGCGCACGGTCTCCAGGGCGGACAACCGCCGGATGCCGTGGAGGGCCGGTGCGTCGAGTGCCAGGGCCGCACCCGGGGTCGGTCTGTCGCAGGAGCCAGCCATGGCGTCACCCTACCGAGAAAACAGCTCAGAATAAGCACTCTTGTTTAACTGCTCATTCTGCTCTAATTTTGCTCCGTCCCTGAGTGTGAAGGTGGCTCCTCGTGTCCCGACCCCTGCCCATCGCCGTCGTGCAGGCGCCGCCCCGCCCGGCCGCCGAGCCGGTGTCCGGTTTCGCGGAAGAGGTCGGCCGCCTCGTCGAGCGGTTCCCGCAGACCCGCCTGGCGGCCTTCCCCGAGCTGCACCTGTGCGGCGTCGACGGCCCGCCCGGCCGCACCGAGGAGCAGATGCGGGACGCCGCGGTGCCGCTGACCGGCCGAAGGGTCGCGGAGCTCGGAGAGCTCGCCGGCGACCTGGGCATCTGGCTGCTGCCGGGCAGCATCTGCGAGCGCGGCCCCGAGGGTGAGTTGTTCAACACCGCCCTGGCCTTCTCGCCCGACGGCCGGCTCGCGGCCTCCTACCGCAAGGTCTTCCCGTGGCGGCCGTACGAGCCCTTCGCCCCGGGCGACAGGTTCGTGGTCCTCGACGTCCCGGAGGCGGGCCGCGTCGGCTTCGCCATCTGCTACGACGCCTGGTTCCCCGAGGTCGGGCGGCAGCTTGCCTGGATGGGCGCGGAGGTGATCGTCAACCCCGTCATGACCACCACCGGCGACCGGGCCCAGGAACTCGTCCTGGCCCGCGCCAACGCCATCGTCAACCAGGTCTTCGTGGTGAGCGTGAACACCGCGGGCCCGGTGGGCACCGGCCGCAGCCTGGTCGTCGACCCGGAGGGCCGGGTACGCACCGAGGCCCCCGACGCCGGTGCCACCGTGCTCACCGACGTGCTGGACCTGGACGACGTCACCCGGGTGCGCACCTTCGGCACCGCCGGGCTCAACCGCATGTGGAGCCAGTTCACCGACGCGGACGCCCCCGTCGACCTCCCGCTGTACGGCGGCCGCATCGACCCCCGCACCTGGTCCCCCGCCCACCGCCGCTGACCCGCACGGAGCCGCCCCATGGACAACACCGCCCCCTCGCTGGCACGGACCCTGCGCCTGCGGGCCGTCGTGCTCTTCGGCCTCGCGTACATGACGCCGCTGATCGTGCTGGGCACCTTCGGCGTGGTCGCCGACACCACCGGCGGCACGGTTCCCACCGCGTACGCGCTCGCGCTCGTGGCCATGCTGTTCACCGCCCACAGCTACGGCAGGATGGCCGCCGCCCATCCCGTGGCCGGCTCCGCCTACACCTACGTACGGCGTGCCGTCGACTCACGGGTGGGCTTCCTGGTGGGCTGGGCGACGCTGCTGGACTACTTCTTCCTGCCCATGGTCATCTGGCTGATCGGCGGGGCGTACCTGGGGGCCCAGTTCCCCGGCGTGCCCTCCTGGGTGTGGATCATCGGCTTCGTGGTCCTGACCACGGCACTGAACGTGCGCGGGATCAGGACGGCGGAGCGGGTCAACGACCTGCTGATGGTCTTCCAGGTCCTGGTGCTCGTCATCTTCGCGCTGCTGTCCCTCCGGCACGTCTTCGACCAGCACGGGGCCGGCGCCCTGCTCAGCGCCGCGCCCTTCGCCAACGGCGCGACGACCCTCGCGGGCACCTCCGCCGGTGCGGCGATCGCCGCCTACTCCTTCCTCGGCTTCGACGCGGTCACCACGCTCACCGAGGAGACCGTCGACGCCGAGCGGACGATGCCCCGCGCGATCCTGCTGACCGCCCTGATAGGCGGCGGCACGTTCATCGCGCTCGCCTACACCACGCAACTGGCCCACCCGGGCTCCGCCTTCAAGGACTCCGGCTCGGCGGCCTTCGAGATCGCCAGGACCATCGGCGGCGACCTGTTCTCCTCCTGCTTCCTCGCCGGACTGGTGGTGGCCCAGTTCGCCTCCGGCATCGCCGCCCAGGCCAGCAGTTCGCGCCTGCTGTTCGCCATGGGCCGCGACTCCGTACTCCCGCGCAGGTTCTTCGGCCACGTCCACCCCCGCTTCCGCACCCCCGCCCGCAACATCCTGCTGACCGGGGCCGTCGGCCTCGTCGCGCTGAAGCTGGATGTCGCCACCTCCACCTCCTTCATCAACTTCGGCGCCTTCACCGCCTTCACCTTCGTCAACCTCAGCGTCATCGCCACGTTCGTCCGCGAGCGCCGGGCCGGTGGCCGGCCCAACCCGCTGGCGTGCGTGCTCGTCCCCCTCGTCGGCGCTGCCGTAGACATCTGGCTGCTGATCCACCTCGACACCGCGGCACTCGTCCTGGGAGCGGTCTGGCTCGCCCTCGGGATCGTCTACCTGGCCTATGTGACCAGGCTGTTCCGCACCCCGCCGCCCCAGCTCTCGTTCGACGAGGAGGAGGAGCGGGCGACCGGGGCCGGCCGGGAGGAGCGGAGTACCGCGCCCCGGCCGTGACCGGCGAAGCGGACCGCCGGTCAGCGCGGGCGGTCGTCCGGCCCTGCGGTCCGCCGCGGCAACAGGCCGAGGGCGGTGAGCCGGCGGCGCCCCGCCTCCGTGCCCGTCCAGTGCACCGCACCAAGACCCGCCCGGCGCGCACCGTCCACGTTCTCGTACCGGTCGTCGAGGAAGAGGCAGTCACCGGGCCGGGCGCCCAGCCGCTCGCCCAGCGCGTCCCACACCGCACGGTCCGGTTTGGCCGTGCCGAGTTCACCGGAGAACAGCAGGTGGTGGAAGTAGGCGGCCCACGGCTGCGCGCGGAAGCGGCGCGCGTGCGACCGCGGGGCGTTGGACAGCAGCGCCAGCCGGACGCCGTGCGCGGCGAGTTCACCCAGCAGGGCGACCGCGTCCGGCCGGGTCCCGGACCAGCCGCCGAAGTCGACGGCGGTGAGCCGGGCGGCCAGCGGCTCGTCGACCGGCCGTGCGACCCGCTCGCCGACCGACTGCCAGTAGTCGAGGTCCGTCGCCCCCCGATCGTAGGCGGCACGTTCGGCCGCCCACGCGGCGCAGAATGCGGCGAGCGGCGCCCCCAGCAGTTCCGCCAGCCTCGGGCGGACGTCCTGGTGGTCGCTGATGACCTCGCCGTAGTCGAACACCAGCCACGGGTGGTCCGGCCCCGCGGGTGGGCGCGCGCCACCGGTCCCGGCCGCTGCGGCTGGGCCGCTCATCGGCCGGCCAGCTCGGGATCGGAGACGAGCAGGACCTTCATCGCCGTGTACGCCCCCGCGCCCGCGCCCGGCTCTAGGGGGGCACCGAGGGCGGCGAATGCCTCCCGGTAGGCGGCGAGCGGGAACGCGGCGGTGACGATCCGTTCGAGGGGCAGGTCCGCGGCGAGGTCGACGGCGGCCTCGAAGAGGCGCGGCGGGTAGGGCCCGGCCCCGATGACGCGCACGCCGCTGGTGACCAGCGGGCGCAGCGGCACCGAGGCGCGGGCGTGTTCGCGTTCGCCCATCACGACGACCGTGCCCGCGGCCGCGACCAGCGCCAGCGCCTCCTCCAGGAGCACCCCGGTGGTGTCGACCACCACGTCCGGGCGGTGCGGCAGCAGCCCGGCGGGCAGGCCGATGCCCGGTCCCGAGCCGGTGGCCACCTCGACGGCGTCCGGGAGGATGCCGCGGGCCAGCGCGGCGCGGGTCGCATCGCGTTCCAGCAGGACGGTCCGCACGCCGCGGTGCGCGAACACCAGGGCGCACAGGGTCCCGATGGGCCCGCCGCCGACCACCAGGACCCGGTCGTCGGGCCGTGGCGCGGCCGCCTCCACATTGGTGAGGACGCAGGCCAGCGGCTCGATGACGGCGGCGCGCCGGAAGGACACGGTGTCGGGGATCGGGCAGGCGAAGCGCTCGGGGACGACCACCGCCCCGGCCATCGTGCCGTCCCGGTCGACACCGATCTCACGGCCGTCCTTGGCCGTGCAGTGGGCGGCCAGGCCGCGCCGGCAGGGGCGGCACCGGCCGCAGGTGTAGGTGGGGTTGACCACCACCCGGTCGCCGGGGGACACCTCCGTCACCGCGGTCCCCACGGCCTGGACCACGCCGGCCGCCTCGTGCCCGAGGACGACGCCGTCGAGGGCGGGGAACTCCCCGAGGACGATGCCGCGGTCGGTGCCGCAGATACCGGTCGCGGCCACCCGGACCACGACGTCGTCGGGGTGGTGCGGGGCGGGGGACGGGCGGCTGCGCAGGGCCGGTGTCCCGGACGTGAGGACCAGGGCCTGTATCTCCGTCATGAGCGGGCTGTCTCCGTTCGGTTCTGTCCGTCCTCGACCGGACGGCTACGGTGGGCCGGTCGGCCGTCCGGCGGGGCGGCCGGGATCCGGGAGAGGTCGAATGAGGATCTTGTTGCTGGGGGCCTCCGGCTATGTCGGCGGAGCCCTGTGGTCCGGTCTGTCGGCCCGGCACGCGGTGGTCGGGACCAGATCCGCGCGGCCGGTGCCGGGACTGGTCCGGCTCGACCTGCGCGACGGGCGGGCGCTGCGGGACCTGCTGGACACCGGGTTCGATCTGGTCGTCCACGCCGCCGGTCTGGTCGACCTGTCCGACGCCGAGCGGCAGCCCGCTCTGGCGGCGCAGCTCAACGCCGGTTCGGTCGGGACGCTGCGGGAGGCGGTCCGCCCCACGGGCACCCGCATCCTGCTGCTGTCCACGGACAACGTCTTCGACGGCACCGCGGACACCTACACGGAGGGTGCCCTTCGCAACCCGGTGAACGTGTACGGCCGTACCAAGTGCGCGGCGGAGGACGCCCTCGCCGAGGAGGACGGCCACCTGGTGGTGCGGATCCCCCTCGTGTACGGGCGCAGCCCCTTCGCCGACCGCTTCATGGCGCGGTTCGGCGGGCCGCGGACCCCGGCCCGCACGGACGTGGTCTGCGCCCCGCTGTACCTGCCGTGGCTGGCCGGTGCGCTGGAGCGGCTGTGGACCCGCTCCGGCCTGCTCCACCTGGGCGGGTCCGAGGTGGTGACCCGGTACGCGCTGATGAAGCGGATCAGGGACGCGCTCGCGCTGCCGACCGAGGTGGTCCCGGTGCAGGGCGACGACCCGCCGCCCGCGCCGCGCAGGCCCGCCCGGTTGGTGCTGCGCAGCGCCCACCACGACCTCCTCGGACCCGACCTCGACACCGCGCTGGCCGACCTCGCCCGCGGCGGGCGGGTGCGGCACCCGTGAGGTGGCACCCGCCCGCCGGGGGCGTCAGTGCCCGGGCGGGCCTCCCGTCACCACGGCGAGGTGCCGGTCCACGTCGAGGTCGGCGGCGCCCTGCGCCCACTGGGCGGCCAGGTCGTTGAGGAGCAGGGTGCCCGACAGGTAGTGGCCGAGGGCGAGTTCCTCGGGCGGGGAGTGGCGTCCGTCCGCGTCGGGCTTCGGCTTGCGGTCGGACAGGCGGCACGGCGCCTCGGCGAGGACGTGCAGCGCGTGGGTGAGCAGCAGGCGCTGCTTCCAGTGCGGGTCGCCGGCGAGGACGGCCGCGGCGTCGGTGTCGTCCAGACGGTCCAGGTAGTGGTGGGCGGCCGACCGGTAGCCGGGGTAGGCCGGGTTCCGCAGGCCGAGGTGGTAGCCGCCGTGCGGGCCGTCGCGCCCGACGCGGATGCCGAGCCGGAGCATCGGGTCCCAGACGGTGAGGCTGAACAGGATCTTCGCCACGTCGTACACCGGGTCCCACGGGTCGGTGGCGCCGCGCGGGTCGATGATGCGGAGGCCGGTGCCCGCTGGGCCGTCCGTGGCGAAGAGCAGGTTGCGGATGTTGGCGTCGCCGTGCGCGGGGAACATCAGGCGGGGCGGTGCCAGGGCGTCCAGGCGGTCCTTCTCGGTCCGCAGCAGCCGGCGCAGCAGGGGCGCGGGGGCCTCTTGGCGCCGTCCGCCGATGACGAGTTCGCGCTGTCCCGCGAGCTCGGGCAGATGTTCCTCCAGGACCGCGAGCCGGCGCAGGAACCGGCCGATGTGGACGTCGGCGAGGTGGCCGGGCGGTGCGGGGGACGCGGCGGACGCGTAGCCGTCGGCGAGCAGGGCGCGCATCACCAGGGCGTTGCGTGCGAAGAACAGCTCCTCGTCCCCGTCGCCGCGGCGCAGACAGGCGCCGAGGTCCTCGGACGGCAGGTAGGGGGTGGTGGTGGCGGCCCAGCCGTCCCCCTCGACCGTGTCGAGGACGGGGAGGTAGCGCTCGGCGAGCCGCGGTGCGCCCTGTGCGAGGTGCTGGATCTGGCGGAGCTTGCCGTGGAAGGAGCCGAGGTCGTGGCCGTCCACCGCGCCGGGGTGGGCGGTGAGGACCTTCAGGACGAGCTCGGCGCCGTCCGCGGTGCGGGCCCGGTGGACCCGGGCGGGCGAGCCGCCTTCGAGTATCTCCTCGCCGACGGTGAGGCCGAGTCGGTCGGCGGCGGCCGCCACGGCGGCCCGTTCCGCGTCGGACGCGGCGCGGTCGCCGCGGGTGCCCGGGGTGTCGGGGGAGGTGGCGGACAGGTGCTCGGTAGGGGCCATGGGCTGTCCTCCGTGCCAGTCGGGGCCGGCCGCCTTCACCAGCGGATGGCCGAGAGCAGGGCGGCGTGGAGCCGGGGGGTGCAGGCGGCGATGCAGGAACGCTGGTTCTCCGGGCCGATCTCCAGGAGCAGGGTGTCGCCCAGCGGGGCGCCGTACGCGTCGGTGATGACGACGCCGGCGCGTTCGGCGAGGAAGACCGAGGCGGCGATGTCGTAGGGGAAGAGGTGCAGGATGCTGCCGTGGCCGACCCGGCGGAAGTCCGCCTCCGTCTCGGGGTGGTCGCGCAGCAGGCGGTTGCCGATGTCGACGTAGGCGTCCATCTGCCCGGTGATGATGCGTGAGATGGAGAAGGACGCGCTGTTGAAGACGTAGACCCCGCCGCGGTTGGCGGAGGCGTCGACGAGGTGGCCGTAGGCGTCGAGCATGAGCCGGGCGGGGTGGCCGTTGAACTCCAGCGACCAGAACATGCGTTCAGGGTCCTCGGCCCTGCCGACGCTCGGCACGGGGTCGGGGTAGCCGCCGCTGTCGATGCCGTCGGAGTGGATGTCGGCGTACATCCAGTGTCCGGTCTTGACCTCCTTGAGCACCGCGTACTCGATGTCGCCGATGGTCGGCGCCGGTCCGTAGCGGGCGGCGGCCACGGAGACGCACGCCATCTCCAGGTCGGCCGCCGCTCCCCGGGTGCCGTCGATGGGGTCGATGACGAGGACGTAGTGCGGGTCGTCGCCGATCACCCGGAGCCCTTCGCTCTCGGTGTAGACCGCCAGGGACGTCCCCGATGCCTTCAGGTAGTCCCAGGCGACCTGTTCGGCGAGGACGTCGACGGGGAACTCGGCGTCGCCGCCGGCCGTCTTGCCCTCCAGGTAGCGTCCGGCCCGGGTCGTCCGGTCGTCGCGCACCGCCTCCCAGATGCGGTCCGCGACGCCCTGCACCAGGGCCTTCACAGGGCGTCCGCGAAGAGCCGGTCCAGCCGGTCGCACATCTCGTCGGCCTCCTCCATCGTCATGATCAGCGGGGGGCGCACCTTGAGGACGTTGCCGAAGCCGTACAGCGAGGTGCGCAGCAGCAGGCCGTGGTCCATCCCGTGGGCCGCCAGGTGGTTGGTGAAGGGCGCGTCGGGGTTGCCGTCCGCGTCGTTGATCTCCATCCCGATCATCAGGCCGCGCCCGCGGATGTCTCCGATGAACGGATGGCGGCTGGCCAGCTCGCCGAGCCGGTCCATGACGTGGGCGCCGACCGTGCGCACGTTCTCCAGGAAACCCGGCCGGCGGATGATCTCCAGTGTCTTCACCGCGACCGACGAGGCGAGGACGTTGGCACCGAAGGTCGAGTTGATGTGGTGGCCCGCCAGGCCGGTCAGGCGCTCCTCGGTGAGGAGGCCCGCGATGGGCATGCCGGAACCGCCGAGGCCCTTGCCGAAGGTGAGCATGTGGGGCGCCACACCGAAGGTGTCCGAGGCGAACATGTGCCCGGTGCGGCCGAACCCGGTCTGGATCTCGTCGAAGACGAGCAGGATGCCGCGCTCGTCGCACAGCGCCCTCAGCGCCTGGAGGTAGCCGTCGGGCGGGACCACGTTGCCGCCGTTGCCGGAGATGGGTTCGAGGATGACCGCCGCCACCCGGCCCGAACTGGCGTAGTCGATGAAGTCGTTGATGCGCTCGACGCAGAGCAGCCCGCAGGTCTCCCGCTGCTGCCGGTAGAAGCAGCGCACGCAGTACGGGTCGGGGACGTGCACCACGCCCGGTATCTGGGCGGGGAACGGCGCGCGGCGGAAGGCGGCTCCGGACGCGTTGATCATCGCCATCGTCTGGCCGAGGTGGCCGCGGAACAGCGAGATGACGTCGGGGTTGCCCGTGTGGTGCTGCGCGATCTTGATGGCCGCCTCGTTGGCGTCCGACCCGCTGGACGACTTGAGGTGGACCCGGGTCAGCCCCTCGGGCGCCACCTCGGCCAGTGCGCCGACCAGCGCGTTGACGGAGGTGGACTGGAACTTGCTGGTGACGTGGATGAGTTCGGCGGCCTGCGCCCGGATGGTCTCGACGACCTCCGGGTGCGAGTAGCCGAGGGTCAGGTTGAACGTGCCGGAGGAGGCGTCGAGATAGCGGCTGCCGTCCTCGCCGTAGAGGTAGACGCCCTCGCCGCGGGCGGCCTTGAAGGGGTCCGGCGGGTAGTAGAAGTGGTCCACGACATCGTCGGCGGTCCTGGCGTCAGAGGGTGTCGGTCCTGGTGCCGCCGTGGGTGCGGACATGATGCTCCTCCTGGTGGGGTGGTGCCGGGATGGGTGCGCGGCGACGTGCCCGGGGTGTGCGGCCCGCGTCCGGGGGCGCCGCGCCCTGGTGCCCTAAGGAGTGAACGGCCTGGAGGATCTCCGCCAGTTCGGCCTCCGCGAAGGACGTGAGCAGCAGGTCGGCATGGCTGAAGTCCAGGGGGTGGGTCATGGTGTTGGGCACGGCGACGCAGCGCACTCCGGCGGCGCGGGCGGCGCGGACGCCGTTCGGGGAGTCCTCGAAGGCGACGGCCTCGTCGGGCCGGACGCCGAGGCGCTCCAGGGCCTCGCGGTAGAGGTGGGGGGCGGGTTTGGCGCGGGCGGTGTCGCCCTCCGCGCTGTGGATGGCGTGCCACCCCCGGTCGACCCCGCACTGCCGTGCGTAGCGGGTGATCCAGTCGGTGGGGCTGTTGCTGACCACGGACCGGGCGAGTCCCGCCGCGTCCGCCTGACCGAGCAGGCGCGACACGCCGGGGCGGGCGCCGAGCCCGCTGAGTTCCTCCTCCTTGCGGCGGGCGACATGGGCGTCGAGGGCGGCGTGGTCCACCCGGCGGCCGGTGAGTTCCTCCAGCGTGCTCCACAGGTCGAAGCCGATGGTGCCCAGCACGGTGGACCACTTCCGGCGGGTCAGCTCCTGGCCGTGGGAGTGGAACACCTCGGCGTAGATCCGGTACACGTGCGGCTCGGGGTCCCAGAGGGTGCCGTCGAGGTCGAAGAGGACGGCGCGCACGGCGGGGGTCTCCCACCGGGTCGCAGAGGATGGCAAGGTCATGCTCACAACACTCCCGAGGTCTCGCGGGGCGTCTGCCGACTGGCGGGCCGCTCGGTTCCGGCGCTCCTCGGCTCCGTACACCCGACGCTCCCGAGCCATTCCGTACCTGGTCTCGCTGGTGCCTCTCCCGCAACACCAGTTTCGGCGTACCTCGGGTGTACTTCCCGTGCATCGATCGGGTAATCCGCCGAATGCCGACGAACGCCACGTGACGTTCCCGACGGTGTGCGCTCTTCCCCCTCACGGGATGTCCGTGTGAAACTCCTGGCTCCCTGTCCGTGAACGACCTTGACGCCATGTCAGCGGGGAGGCACAGTCAGATGGCCGGAACAGCGCGCGTCGGGAGGAACCTGCGGACCGCAGTCGTCGGACACGTCGAGTGGACGAGCATCGCCCGGGTCGCGCGGGTCCCGGAGCGCGGCGAGGTGGTCCACGCCGACGTCATCTGGGAGGGCCCGGCCGGCGGCGGGGCCGTGGCCGCCGTGCAGATGGCGGCACTCGCCGGGGAGACCACCTTCTTCACCGCACTCGGGGACGACGACGCCGGGCGGAGAACGGTGGAGGTCCTCGGGCGCCTCGGTGTGCGGGTGGTGACCGCCACCCGTCCGGGTCCCACACGGGCGGCCGTCAGCCTCGTCGACGACTCCGGCGAGCGGACCACCACCACGCTCGGCCCCCGCCTCCAGCCCTCGTTGGACGACCCGCTGCCGTGGGCCGCCCTGGCCGCCGGTGACGTGGTGCACTTCGTCGCGGGCGAGCCGGACGTGCTGCGGCGGGCCAGGGGGGCGCGGGTGCTGACCGCGACCCTGAGGGAACTGGCCGCGGTCGCCGCGTCGGGGGTGCACGTGGACGCCCTCGCCGGGAGCGCCGCCGACCCCGCCGAGAGGTACGACCCCGCGCTGCTCGACGCACCACCGGACCTGCTCGTGCTCACCGAAGGCCGCCAGGGCGGCCGCTTCCGGCTGGGCGGCAGCACGGAGGGCCGCTACCGGGCCGTGCCCGCGCCTGGTCCCGAGGCGGACAGCTACGGGATGGGCGACAACTTCGCCGCGGCCCTCGCGCACGCCCTCGGCCGCGGCGACTCCCCGATGGCGGCGCTGTCCGCGGCGGCGGGCCGTGCCGCCCGGTGCGCCGCCACCCGCGGCCCCTACGACCTGCCCTGACGGCGGACCGGGAACGCCGAAGGAGGCCACCGGGCCCCGCCACCCGTGACGGCCCCGTGCATCCCCGCCCGCTCCCGTCCACCCTCCTCACGCGCTGCTCCCCGCCACCGGACCGGCGGCCCCCTCGACACTCCCCCGCTGCCACGCCCACGCCCCAGCCCCCGACTTCGCCCACGCCCTCCACCCGAAGGAACGCATGCGCACCAGCCTCGTCCTCTGGGACATCGACCACACCCTCCTGGTCAGCGGTCCTGCCGGCCGCTCCGTCTATCCGCGCGCCTTCACCGCGCTGACGGGCGGGCCCCCGCCGTCCACGGTGCCCACCGAGGGCCGCACCGAGCCGGAGATCATGGCGGAACTGCTCGCCCTGCACGGGGTGCGGGGCATCCCCGCCGAGGAGTCGGCCGCCGCGATGACCGCGGCGCTGCGCGACGCCGACGACGAACTGCGCTCCCAGGGGCGGCGGCTGCCCGGCGCTCTGGAGGCGCTGACCGCGCTGCAGGGCGATCCGCGGGTGGTGCAGTCGCTGCTGACCGGCAATCTGCGGCCCAACGCCCTGCGCAAGCTCGCGGCGTTCGGGCTCCACGAGCTGGTCGACTTCGAGGCGGGGGCGTACGGCTCGGACGATCCGGTCCGCGCACGCCTGGTACCGGTGGCCCAGCGCAGGGCCGGCGAGCGGTACGGCACACGCTTCGACCGTGAGAACACGGTACTGGTCGGTGACACCCTGCGGGACGTGGCCGCGGGCGTCGAGGGCGGCGCCCGGGTGGTCGCCGTCGCGACCGGCGAGGACACCGCCGAGGATCTGCTCGCGGCGGGTGCCGAGGCGGTCCTCCCCGATCTGCGCGCCACCTCCTCGGTGGTGGCCCTGCTGGCCGGCGCGGGCGGACCGGGGCGCACCGGGCGGCGGGCCGCACCATGACGGCGCCGGACACGGCCGGCCCCGGCCCGGGGTGCGCAGGGCGGCCGCCCACGGGACGCACCGCGGGGCCCGGGCCCTCACCCGCAGAAGCGAACGGTGGCCCCGCAGCGGACGACCTGGTGTCGGTGGTCATACCGGCGCGGGACGCCGCGGACACCCTCGGACGGCAGTTGGACGCACTCGCCGCGCAGGACTACACCGGCCGCTGGGAGGTGGTCGTGGTGGACGACGGTTCGGCCGACGGCACCGCGGGGGTCGCGGAGAGCCGCAGACCGGTCCTGCCCGCGCTCCGGGTGGTGCGCACCCGCGGCAGCGGCGGGGTCAACCGGGCGCGCAACGCCGGGTGCCGGCACAGCCGCGGCAGGCTGCTGCTGTTCTGCGACGCCGACGACCTGGTCACCCCGGGCTGGATGTCCGCGCTGGTGCGGGCTCTCGAAGGGGCGCCCGCGGCGGGCGGCGCCCTGGAGCGCCGTGCCCTCAACGGGGCGGCGGCGCTGGCCGCCCGCCCCCCGTCGGCGGTGCCCCGACTCGCCGACTCGTTCGCCTTCCTCCCCTATCCCTGGGGCGCCAACTGCGGGGTCCGCAGGGAGGTGTGGGAGCGCCTGGACGGCTTCGACCCGTCGTACACCTACGGCTCGGACGACGTGGAGTTCTTCTGGCGGGCGCAGTTGTCCGGGGCCGCACTCGTCTTCGTCCCCGACGCCGTGGTCCTCTACCAACTCCGCGAACGTCCCTGGGACATGGCCCGCCAGTACTTCCGCTACGGCCGGTCGCACCCGATGCTCTACCGGCGGTTCGCCGCCGACGGGATGCCCCGGTCTTCGTCGGCCGAGGCGTACCGCGAATGGGGGCGCCTGCTGCTGCGGGCCTGTGCCCTGCCGCGCTCCCCCACCGTGCGGGCCCAGTGGCTGGTGCGCGCCGCGCTGCGCGCGGGACGCCTGAGCGGCAGTCTGCGCCATCGTGTGGTCTACCTGTGAGCGGGCCGGTGAGCCCGCGTCCCGTCCCGCCCCGTCCCGCCGTGCCCGCCATGTCCCCGCCCGAGGAGTCGCCCATGAGTGCCGAACGGTCCGCGCCGGTGTCCGACGAGGCCGCGGACCCGCGGCCGGTCCTCGCGGTCGACATCGGCGGTACCAAGATCGCCGTGGCCCTGGTCGGCCCGGACGCCGCCGTGTCCGACCGGGTGGTGGTGCCCACGCCGGTGTCCGGCCGCCCCGAGGAGGCATGGGCCACGGTGACCGCGGCCGCGGCCGGCCCCCTCGCGCGCGCCGCGGCGCGCGGCGGGATCCGCGGTATCGGCATCGGTTCCGCGGGCCCGGTCGACCCGGCCGCCGGTACGATCAGCCCGGTGATGATCACCGTGTGGCGGGACGCGCCGGTGCGGGCCTGGGCGGCCGCCTGGGCCCCCGGTGTCCCGGTCGTCCTGACCGGTGACGGCATCTGCGTCGCCACCGGCGAGCACTGGGCCGGCGCGGGACGGGGCGCCAGGAACATGCTGGGCTGCACGGTCTCCACCGGCGTGGGCGGCGGGCTGATCCTGGGCGGCCGCCCCTGGCCCGGCCCCTCCTCCAACGCCGGTCACATCGGACACGTCATCACCGACCCGGACGGCCCCTCCTGCCCCTGCGGCAGCCGCGGCTGCCTGGAGCTCACCGCCAGCGGCACGGCGCTGCTGTCCCGTGCACGGGCCGCCGGCTGGATCGGGCCGGGTCCCGGCGCGTCCACCGCGGACCTCGCGGATGCGGCCCGGGCCGAGGACCCGGTGGCCACCAGGGCGTTCGCCGACGCGGGACGGGCGCTGGCGGCGGCCTTCACCTCGGTGTGCGCCGTCTGCGACCTCGACCTGATCGTGGTGGGCGGCGGGGTGGCGCAGGCCGGGCCCCTGCTCTTCGACGCCATCGACGCCGGGATGCGCGAGTTCGCCGGACTTCCGTTCCTGCGGAGGGTGGCCGTCCGAAGAGCCGAACTCGGCGCCGACACGGGGCTGATCGGCGCCGCCGCACCACTGCACAGACCGGATCGGTACGCCGCACCGGAAAACCTCCGGCCCCCGCCCGCCTCCCACCCCCTACCCTGAGGATCCCCCGTGACCGAGCACGCACCACCCGCCGGTTCGCTCGACCCGGACGGCCCCGATGGCCGGGACGGCCAACGCGGCGTCGCACCGCCCTCCGCGCTGCTGCGCCGGGCCCGCGCCGCGGTGTTCCTGCTCTTCTTCGTCAACGCACTCGCCTACGCCAACATCGTGCCCAGGCTGCCCGAGATCCGCGACCACATCGGGCTCTCGAACACCGCGCTCGGCACCGCCATCGCCGCCATGCCGGTCGGCGCCCTGCTGGCCGGCCTCCTCGCCGGCCCGCTCGGCGCCCGGATCGGCAGCGGCCGCCTCGCCACGCTCTGCGCGTTCGGCTTCGCGCTGGCGGTCCCGCTGGTGTCGTTCGCGTCGGCCTGGTGGATGCTGGCCGGCTGCCTGTTCCTGCTCGGCGTGCTCGACTCCGTCATGGACGCCTCGATGAACACCCACGGACTGCGCGTCCAACGGGGCTACGGGCGCTCCATCCTGAACAGCTTCCATGCCTTGTGGAGCGTCGGCGCGGTGGTCGGCGGTCTGCTCTCCACCGCGCTGACCGGCGCCGGCGCACCGCTGACCGGGCACCTCGTCGGGATCGGGGTGCTGCTCGCGGTACTCGGAGCGGCGGTGTGGCCGATGCTGCTGCCCGGCGGCGACGACAGCGGGGCCGACGGGACGGCCCCCGCTGCGGCGCCCGAGGACGCCCCGGCACCCGCGGAACCGTCCGGCGCGGCCTCCCGCGCCGGGATGAGGGCGGCGCTGCCGCTCCTGCTGATGCTCGGGCTGCTCCTGGTGATGTCGTCGGTGGTCGAGGACACCCCCGCCTCATGGGGCTCGGCCCTGCTCCAGGACGACTACCGGGCCTCCGAACTGGTCGCCGGCTTCGCCTACGTGGCGTTCCAGGCGACGATGACCGTCGGACGGTTCACCGGCGACCGGATCACCGACCGGTTCGGGCGGGTAGCGGTCGCCCGGGTCGGCGGGGTCCTGATCGCGCTGCCGCTGGCGCTCGCCCTGCTCACGCACACCGCGGCCGCGGTGATCGCCGCGTTCGCGTGCGCCGGCCTGGGTGCCGCCACGCTCTTCCCGGCCGCCATGCACGCCGCCGGGAGCATCCCCGGAGTGCGCAGCTCCGACGGGATCGCCGTGGTCTCCTGGCTGGCCCGCGTCGGCTTCCTCGCCGCGCCCCCCGTCGTCGGGCTGATCGGCGACCACGTCGACCTGCGGGCCGGGGTGGCCGTGGTGGTCGTCGCCGGACTGCTGATCCTTGCTCTCGCGAAGGTCATGGCCCCGGCCGATCGGGACCTGGGGCACGCGAGGGGGTGAACGGGCCCGATGCGGCGCGCCGGGCCGCCCGTGCGGGGAGCACCGGCGGCCCGGAGCGGCGCACCGGCCGTCGAGCGGTCGGCCCGGCACCGGGGAACCCGGGCGCCCGGCCCGGCGAACGGTACGTACCACCGCGCCCGCACGTCACCGGCCCGATCCTGCCGACCGGTGCGGACGCCACCCCGACCTGACACCGCCGGGCCCGGAGCGGTCGTCCGACGCGCCGGGGCACGGGAGCGGTCGCCTGACGCCGCCGGGCCCGGGAGCAGTGGAACGGCGGGCAGGACCCGAACCGGACCACTCCGGGCGAACCATGCCCTTTGCCCCCGTCGCGACGGACGCGACATATGATCTTTTCGGCTGTCGTTCATATGGCCTTCGCCTGTGCAACCGCACTGGTCCATAGGTTTTCAACGCCCCCCCACTCTCACGGAGGTGTTGATCCATGCCAGAGCTGTCCCGCAGAGGCTTCCTCGGCACGGCCACTGCAATCACCGGTGCTGCGGCGATCGGCGTGGCTGCTCCGGCGGCCGAGGCCGCGTCCGCCCCGAAGGGGAAACCGCACGGCGACATCCGCGACATCAAACGGGTCGTGGTCGTGATGCAGGAGAACCGCAGCTTCGACCACTACTACGGATCCCTGCGGGGCGTCCGCGGCTTCGGCGACCGCTCCACGATCACCCTGCCCGGCGGCCTTTCGGTCTTCGAGCAGCCCACCTCCGCGCCCGGCCAGCCGGTGAGCGGCACGCAGTACCCGTGGCGCCTGAGCGACGCACCGGTCACGGCCTATCCCGCGGGCCACCAGCCGCCGAGCCCGGAGGTCGGGGCGCAGAACTACGGTGGGACGGACCACAGTTGGAAGAGCCAGCACGTGGCGTGGTACGGCGGTCTGATGAACGCCTGGTACTCCGGCAAGGGAGGCCCCACCACGCTGGGCTACCTGGACCGGGCGGACCTGCCCTTCCACTACGCCCTCGCCGACGCGTACACGATCGGCGACGCCTACCACTGCTCGGTGCTCAGCGCGACCGGCCCGAACCGCACCTACCACTGGGGCGGCACGATCGACGCGCAGAAGAAGTACAGCGACTTCACCGCCTACGAGGGCGGCGACGAACTCGGCCGCAACCTGCTGTGGGAGTCCTACGCCGAGACGCTGCAGAAGGCCGGGATCAGTTGGAAGGTCTACCAGGGCAGCGACAACTACGGCGACAACGGCCTGGAGTACTTCAAGAGCTTCGCGCAGTACGACCCCGGGCAGGGCGGCACGCCCCGGCCCGGCAACGCCCTGTACGACAACGGCGTCGCGATCGTGCCGGAACCGGACGACGCCGAGACCGGCAACGCCGACAACCTGGCCCTGGCGCTCAGGAAGGACGTGCTGGCCGGCACGTTGCCGCAGGTTTCCTGGCTCGTCACCAACCAGCGGTTCTCCGAGCACCCCGACGGTGCTCCGACCGACGGCGCCTACTTCGTGCACGCGGTGCTCAAGGCGCTCAACGCCGACCCGGAGGTCTTCGACTCGACGTTGGTGATCATCAACTTCGACGAGAACGACGGCCAGTTCGACCACGTGCCCCCGCCGGTGCCGGCCCCCGGCGAGAAGGACGAGTTCGTCGCCGGCACCGACCTGTCGTCGGCCGGCCTCACGCAGCCGGCGCCCGTCGGCCTCGGCTTCCGGGTGCCGCTGCTGCTGGTGTCGCCCTGGACGCGCGGCGGCTGGGTGACGTCGGAGGTCTCCGACCACACCTCGGTCATCCAGTTCCTGGAGCGGTGGACCAGCGCCCTGGGCAAGCCGGCGATCTGCCCGAACATCAGCGACTGGCGGCGCCGGGTCTGCGGTGACCTCACCGCCGCCTTCGACTTCGCCTCCCCCGTGTACGGCCTGCCCGAGCTGCCCGACCTCGCGCCCATCGGCGAGCCGTCCTCCGCGTACGCCCCGCCGGTCACCACGAACGCGCCGCCGCGGCAGGAACGGGGCACGAAACGGGCCCGTCCGCTGCCGTACCAGCCGAACGCCAACCTGGTCGGCTTCACGAGGGAGGGCAGCGGCCCCCTCACGGCGGAGCTGGCCTTCAGCAACAGCGGTCCGCACGTGCGCAGGGCGAGCCACTTCTCGGTCTACAACAACCTGGCCGCCACGCCCTCGCTCGCCGACTACCCCGCCAAGTTCCCGGGGCAGTACACGGTCGACGCCTCGCACGGGCCCGTGAGGACGGTCACGGGGACGGCCCCGGTCGGCGCGGTCGCCGGCGACACCGCGTACGACATCACCGTGGTGGGGCCGAACCGCTTCCTGCGGCACTTCACCGGCGATGTCGCCGCCTCGGGCAGTACGGCCCGGGTGGAGGCGGAGTATCCCGCGGACGGCCACGGCGCGGGGCCCGCGTTGGCGCTGCGGCTGACCAACACCGCCGGCACGCCGGTGACCTTCACCATCGTGTCGAACCAGTACACGAGCGAGCGCCCGATCACCCGTGTCGTTCCCGGGCACGGCCGGGCGACCCACACGTTCGACCCGCTGGCAGGGAGCGACGGCTGGTACGACCTGTCCGTGACGGTGAGCGGCGACCCGTCCTGGTCGCGCCGTTACGTCGGGCACCTGGAGGACGGCTCGGACAGCGTCACCGGCTGACCCGGTCCCGGCACCGCGCCGACCCAGGCGGCCGCACCCCGATCGGGGTGCGGCCGCCTGGGTCTCGCAGCCGTCGGTTCCGGCCGGTTCACGCCCGGCCGTCGGAGCGGTCGCGCTCCAGCGTGAAGGTCTCGAAGGGCTGGAGTTCGCCCTGTGTGCCGACGACGTCGTAGTAGGTCACGGTGATCCGCGTCCTGTCGCCGGGGTGCCGCCCGGGGTCCACGCTGAACGCGGCGAAGCCGTAGGAGTGGGCCCTGTCGCGGACCGCGGACCACGGGGCGTCCTCGCGGGTGTAGACGGGCGGGCGCTTGCCCGTCGCCGGGTCGGGCGGGCCCACCGACGTGATCACGCGGCACGCGGGCGGGTCGAAGAAAAGCTGGTTCGACGGCGCGGACGTGCCACCGCCGCCGATCACCATGTGCACGGTGCCCTCGGTGGTGTCGATGACGTCCGTGCGGGTCGACGCGGGCACCGGGGTGAGCGTCTCGTTCCGCTGCCGGCCGCGGACCGGGTGGCTGCGCTCGTAGTGGTGCTCGTGGCCGCAGACGACCAGGTCCACGCCGTACTCGTCGAACAGCGGCAGCCACTCCTGGCGGATGGCCAGGTCGGCGCCGTTGAACTGGTCCGCGGTGCTGACGGCGACCTGGTGCATGCACACCACGATCCAGTCGATGTCGCGGTCGGCGCGGCTGCGGCGCAGCTCCTTCTCCAGCCACGCCTTCTGCGCACCGTCCGAGTAGCCGCGCACGTAGCTGCTGCCGCCGTCCTGGAGGCAGATGTCGTCGTTGGCGAGGAAGACGACGCGGACCGAGCCGACGGTCATCGCGTACCAGAGCCCGGCGGTGTCGTCGTTCTGCCCTGCCTGGCGGGGCAGTGAGAAGTACGTCTGGTAGGCGCGGTAGCCGATCGGGCCGTTGCCGAGTTCGTTCTCGTGGTTGCCCGGCGCGGGCATCCAGGGGCGGAACCGGGCGCTGCGGGTGTTGTTGTCCCAGAAGTCCGACCAGGTGCGCACCCGGTCGGTGGCCAGGTTGGCGTAGCACAGGTCGCCGTTGAAGAGGTGGAACAGCGGCTGGACGCGCTCGATCGCGGCCGGCAGGTCGCCGGACGCGGGACCGCCGAGGTTGTCGTTGACGTACGGCGGGTTCGGCAGGTCGACGCCCGCGGGCGGCACGAACCTCCTGCCGGTGGTGGGCGTGCCCTGGTCGCCGAAGCTGGTGAAGGTGAAGGCCGCACGCCCCCTGGGGGCGGTGGCGAAGGTGCCGGACACGGGCTGGGCACCCTTGTGCACGGCGAGGTAGACGTACTCCCGGCCGGCCCCGAGGCCGGTGATGCGGGCGTGCTGGGCGTACACGCGCCGGCCTGACTGGGCGTCGGTGTAGCTCGTGGTCTCGGCCGGGTGGCTGCGCGCGTACCGGCCGTCCGGGCCGCCGAGCAGGACGCGGGCCTCCGCCACGGGCCGGAGCGTGTGCCAGGAGACGACGACCTCGCTGGAGGCGTCGGCGCCGAACTGCAGATGCAGGCCGCTGACCACCGGTGTGCTCGTCGGGGCACCGGCCGGGGCGCCGACCGCGGCCGGTGCCCCGGCCGCGGAGGCCGAGGAGGAGGGTGCGGCGGCGGCCGGAGACTCCGGCAGGCCCGCCGCGAGGGCGGTACCGAGGGCGCCGGCCCCCGCCAGCATGCCGCGTCTCGACAGGTAGGAGGTGAACAACTGCTCGTCGTTGGACATGTGAGACACCCTGCTGCCGGCTGCGGAAAGGTATGTGACGACCAGGTGAACGGACCCCGACCGTCTCCTTTCCCGCGGGTCACCGTACGGATGCCGCCCCGGGGGCACCGGCCGTCCACACGCCCGGCCCCGCACCGGTCCCCGCCGTTCGTCCCGGCCCTCCGCGGCCGTCCCCACCCCGGCCGTCCCCACCGGGGCCCTGCCGCAGGGCGGGCGCGCCGCTTGCGGTGAACCGCCGTCCCCGGACGGCCCGTCGGCGCCCGGGGCGGCGGGCCGACGGCGCCGCCCGGGCACCCGGCACATACAGTGCGGGATCATGGGCGAACGGCCGGCGGCGGTCCGCGGGGTGCGGAGCGGCCGCTTCCCGATCCGCTCGTCGGCCGCGCCCGGCCCACCGTGCCGTTCGCGGCCCGCCCCACCCAGGTGGGCGCCGGTCCGTGCGACGGGCCGGGACGCGGCCGCGGGGCGGGCTCAACGGCCGTCCGCCGCCGGTCGGGGCGACCGGACGGGCGCCGGGCACGCCCGGGCCGCCGCACCGGCGGGACCGCCCCGGAGGACCTGATCCACCTGAGCAACGAAAGAGGTCTTGCCCGATGTCTGTCGCTACGCACGTGGGGCGTGCCGTCCGGGCCACCGCCGGTGGATTCCCCCGCAGCTTCTGGTGGCTGTGGACCAGCACCCTGATAAACCGGCTCGGGCTGTTCGTCTACCCGTTCCTGACGCTGTATCTGACGGCGGAGCGCGGCTACTCGGTCGCCTTCGCCGGGCTGGTGCTCGCGGTGTTCGGCCTGGGCGGCACGGTCGGGGCACTGCTCGGCGGTGTACTCGCCGACCGGATCGGACGCCGGCCGACGATGATCGGGGCGCAGGCGGCGAACGCGTCGGCCACCCTGGCGCTCGCCTTCGTCACCCAGCCGGTGGCGGTGGCCGCGCTGGCCTTCGTCTTCGGCGCCGGGGTCAGCGGCTCACGACCCGCGGTGTCGGCGATGGTGACCGACCTGGTGCCCCCGCAGGACCGGGTGCGGGCCTTCTCGCTGAGCTACTGGGCGGACAACATCGGTTTCGCGGCGGCCGCCGCGGCGGCCGGCTTCCTCGCCCACGCGGGCTACCGCTGGCTGTTCGTGGGCGACGCGTCCACCACCGTGCTGTGCGGGGTCATGATGGCCGTTTCGCTGAAGGAGTCCCTGCCCGCCGCCCGGCCCGAGCCCGGTGCGGGCGACGGGGCGGCCCCCGCGGGCCTTCGGCAGGTGCTGCGGGACGGGCGCTTCATGCTGCTGGTGGTGATGGCCTTCGCCATCTGGTCGGTGTACTACCAGGGCCCTACCGCGTTGCCGGTCGTCATGGCACACCGCGGGCTCGACGCCAGTGACTACGGCCTGGTGATGGCCCTCAACGGCATCCTCATCGTCGTCCTGCAGATGCCCGTCGCGCGCCTGCTGCGCAACCGCAGCAAGGCTCCGCTGCTCGTGGTGGGCGTGCTGCTGATCGGCGGCGGCTTCGGGCTGACCGGTCTGGCCGGCTCGGTCGCCGTCTTCTACGCCCTGACCGTGGTGATCTGGACGTTCGGCGAGATGGTGTACGCGCCCACGGTCTCCGCCGCGGTCGCCGACGCGGGCCCGGAACAGGCCCGCGGGCGTTACCAGGGCGTCTTCGGCTTCGGCACGTCGGCGGCGTCCTTCGTCGCCCCGCTCGCCAACGGCCAGGTCCTCCAGCACTTCGGGCCCTCGGCGCTGTGGGCCGGCTGCGCGGTGCTCGGCGCGGTCACCGCCGTCGGCTTCCACCTGGCGTTGCGCACCCCGCGCCCCGTCGCACCGGCGCACGCCACCGCGCCGGAGGCCCTGCGCGCACAGGCCGCCGGCGAGGCCGCGGGGAGCTGAGGGACCGCGCGCGGGCCGACTCCCCCTGCCGGGCCGGCCCGCGCGACCGCCGCACCGGGGACGGGCCCCGGGCGACGCGGCACCCGGGGGCGTCGGCCGGGCCGGGCCGCAAGGCGCCCCGTACGGCCGCCCGCGCGGCGGTGCCCGGCGGGCCGGCGCCGCCCGCACCGGGCAGCCGGCGGCCCCGGGCGCTCCGGACCCACCGGCGGCGTCACCCCGCCCCGGCCGCCGGCGGCGCTCCCCCCGCTTCGGACGCCCGCACCGTCAGCCGGCCGGGTGCCCGCTGCCGCCGTCCTCGGCGACCACCTCGTCCAGCAGGGCGGCCAGCAGGCCGTCGGCCTCGCGGGCCGCCGCGTCCGCCTCCACGATCCGGGCCACCAACTCCCGCAGCGGCAGCGGGTCCAGCAGGAGCGTCACCGGGATCTCCACACCGAGGTCGTCGCGGAGCCGTCCCACCACCTGGACCGCGGTGAGCGAGTCGCCGCCGACCGCGAAGTACGTACGCTCCAGGTCCTCGGGTCCGGACAGGCCCAGCGCCTCGTCGAGCACCCGGGTCACGGCCGCCGCCAATCCGCCGTCCGGCGCGGCCGCGGCATCGCCCCGTCCCGTGTCACCGTCCGCCGCGTCCGCCGCGTCCGCAAGGGCGGCCTGCGCCGGCTGCCCGCCCGCCGCCGCCCCGGCCGCCGCCGGGACCAGTGCGCCCCAGCGGCGCCCGGCGAACGGGTGCGTCGGCAGGTGGACCCGGCGCGCCCCGGCCGGCGCGGCCTTCGCCCACTCCACCCGGTGGCCCTGCACCCACAGCCGGCCCAGCGTGTCCAGTGCCACCGCCGCCTCGTCGGCGCCCTCCGCGGTGCCGAACGTCGTCCCTGTGCCCCGCCCCGGGACCGCCCGGCGGCCCTGCGACACCAGGGCGTTGCCCGGGCCGACCTCCAGCAGCGGACCGGACGTGGCGGCGGCCGCCGCCACCACCGCGTCCCGGTAGCGCACGGTCCCGCGCAACTGGCCCACCCAGTACCCGGGGTCGAGCAGCTCCCCGCCGTCCAGCAGGCCGCCGGTCACGCTCGACGCGTACGGCAGCAGCGGCGCCCGCAGGGCCGCACCGGCCACCAGGTCGCCGTACTCCGCCAGTACCGGCTCCATCAGTGCGGAGTGGAACGCCTGCGCCACCCCCAGGTCGCGGAAGGGCACCCGCTCGGCGGTGAGGCGCGCGGCCAGTTCGTCCAGCACGGCCGCCGGACCCGAAAGGATCACCGACCGGGGGCCGTTGACGGCGGCCAGCTCCACCTGCGGGGTGAGCAGCGCGGCCGCCTCCCGCTCGTCCAGCGCGACGGCCAGCATCCGGCCGGGCGCGGTGCCCTCCATGAGCCGGCCGCGCGCGGCTGCCAGGGCCAGCGCGTCGGGCAGTTCCAGCACACCGCCCACCACGGCTGCCGCGTACTCGCCGATGCTGTGGCCGGCCACGGCCGCCGGGGTGATCCCCCACTCCTGCCACAGGCGGGCGGCCGCCACCTCCAGCGCCACCAGCGTCGGCTGCCAGTACGCGGTGCCCTCCTGGCGGTCCGCGAGCCACGGGCGGGGATCGGGGCCGCCCACCGCGGCCAGTGCCTCGGCGGCCGCGTCCAGCTCCCGGCGGAAGGCCCCGAACGCCTCGTAGAGCCCCCGCCCCGCCTGCGGGTACTGGCCCGCCTGACCGGAGAAGAGCATCACCGGCCCCTGCGGCTCGGGCCCGGGCTCCGGCGCCGCCTCGTCGTCCTGCCGGGCGGCGATCGCCTCCAGCGCGGCCACCGCCTCCGCGCGGTCGTGCGCCACCACGAAGGCCCTGCGGCCCAGTTCGGCCCGGGCGGTGCCCAGGGTCAGGGCCGCGTCGGCGAGCGCGGGGGCGTCCGGCGCGCGGAGGGCGCCGGCCAGGGCCGTGGCGATCCGCGCGACCTGCCCGCCGGTGCGGGCCGACAGCGGCAGCAGCAGGGCGCCCTGCGGGGAGCGCGGCGCCGCGGGTGCGATCGGCGGGGCCTCCTCCAGGACGACGTGCACGTTCGTGCCGCCCAGTCCGACGGAGGTCACCCCGGCGAGCCTGCGGCCGCCGGCCGGACGGGGCCACTCGGCGGCCTCGGTGACCAGCCGCAGCGGTGCGGAGGGCGCCGCCAGGTCGGCGTTGGGCCGTGCGACGTTCACGGTGGGCACCAGCATGCCGTGCTCCAGCATGAGCACCACCTTGATCAGCCCCGCGACACCGGCCGCGGCGTCGAGGTGGCCGATGTTGGACTTCACCGACCCGATCGCCACCGAGCCGGGCCGGGCGAGGGCCCCCAGGGCCTCGGTGATGCTCGCCGCCTCCACGTGGTCGCCCAGCGGTGTGGCAGTGCCGTGCATCTCCAGGTACTGCGCGTCGGCGGGTTCGAGCTCGGCCGCCGCCCACGCCTCGGTGACCGCGCGCAACTGCCCGGCCGGGCCGGGTGCGGAGAAGCCGACCCGGGCGGCGCCGTCGTTGCTCAGCGCGCTGCCGCGCACGACCGCCCGGATCGGGTCGCCGTCGGCGAGCGCGTCCTCCAGGCGGCGCAGCACCACCAGCCCGGCGCCGTCGCCGCTGAGCGTGCCCGCGGCCTGCTCGTCGAAGGGGCGGCACCGCCCGTCCGGTGAGCCTATGCCGCCCTGTCGGTGGAGGTAGCCCGCGGTACGCACGGACGCGATGGACACCCCGCCGGCCAGCGCGGTGTCGCAGTCGCCGGACAGCAGTGCCTGGGCCGCCAGGTGCACGGCGGCCAGCGAGGTGGAGCAGGCCGTCTGCACCGTGAGGCTGGGCCCTGTCAGGCCCAGGCGGTAGGAGATCCAGGGGGCGAGGAACTCCCGGTCGGTGAGCAGGCGCACCTGGAGCTCGCCCAGCCGCTCGGCGAGCGAGGGGTCCCCGTAGGCGGCGATCATGTGTTCGGTGAGGCTGCCGCCCACGTAGACGCCGGTGCGCTCGGGGGCGTCCAGGGGGTCGAAGCCGGCGTCCTCCAGTGCCGCCCAGGCGGTCTCCAGCAGTACCCGGTGCTGCGGGTCGAGGGCGGCCGCCTCGACCGGTCCGAAACCGAACAGCTCCGCGTCGAACCGGTCCGGCTCGTGCAGGGCGCCCTTCGCCGCCACGTAGTCGTCGCGTGCGGCGAGCGCCGGGTCGACCCCCGCGGCGGCCAGGTCGGCGGGCGTCAGGTCGGTGATCGAGCAGACGCCCTTCGCCAGGCCGGCCCAGAACGCGTCGGTGTCGCCGGCGCCCGGGAAGCGTCCGCTGATCCCGGTGATCGCCAGGGAATACTCCGTGCTCATCTCTTCACTCTCCGGAAAGGTTCGCGGGACGGATGCGGGCCCGGCGGCCCTGGGCCCGGCGGCGGCCCGCCTCGACGGCGCCGGCCCGCCCGGAAGGCGCCCGGCCCTGTGGGCCGGCCGCGGTGCCGGCGGAGGGCTGGACGCCGTCCAGGAACTCGGTCAGCGAGGCGACCGTCGGATGCCGGAACAGGTCGACCATCCGCAGCGCCGGGAAGGCCGGCACCAGCCCGGCGTGCACGGCGAGCAGGCGCAGCGAGTTGCCGCCGAGGTCGAAGAAGTTGTCGTGGGTGCCGACCCGCGGCAGTCCCAGCACCTCGGCCCACACCGAGGTCACGGCGCGCTCCGCCGCGGTCAGCGGCTCGGGCCCGCGCGCGGTGGTCCCGGTGCCGCCCGGTGCCGGCGGGGTGGGCAGCGCCGCGCGGTCCACCTTGCCGCTGCTGTTCAGCGGGAGCGCCGCCACCTGCTGGTAGACATCCGGCAGATAACCGCGCGGCAGGCGCTCGGCGAGCCGGGCCCGCAACCGCTCGGGGTCGATGGTGTGGCCCTCGGCCGCGACCATGTGGGCGACGAGCCGGCTGGTCCCGAGCGTGTCCGGCCGCACGGTCACCACCGCCTGCGCCACCGTCTCGTGCGCGGTGAGCGCGGTCTCGACCTCGGCCGCCTCGATGCGCACCCCGTGGTGCTTGAGCTGGGTGTCGCTGCGGCGGTGGTAGTAGATCCGGCCGTCGGGCCCCTGGTGCCCCAGGTCGCCGGTGCGGTACATCCGGGCGCCGGGCTCGTCCGCGTACGGGTCCGCGACGAACCGGACGGCGGTCTGGCCGGGGTCGCCGGTGTACCCGCGCGCCGGGCCCCCACCACCCACGTACACCTCGCCCGTGGCACCGGGGATGACCGGCCGCAGCCGGGCGTCGAGCACGCGGACCGGGCTGCCCGGGCAGGGGCGGCCGATCGGCGGCACCTCGTGCGGGGCGAGCCGGGCGAGCGTGGCCCAGACGGTGGTCTCGGTCGGGCCGTAGGCGTTGACGAAGACCCGGTCGCCCGCCCAGGTGTCGGCGAGCCGCTGCGGGCAGGGCTCGCCGGTGGTGATCAGCGTCGCCGGCCCCGGCAGCAGGGCGGGCGCGCCGGGCGGCAGGGTGCCCAGTGCGGTCGGGGGCAGCGCGGCCACCGTCGGCCGGTACCTGCGCAAGGCATCCAGCAGGTCGGGCCCGAGCCGCTCGTGGTCGTGGACCACGCACAGGGCGGCCCCGGCGGTCCAGGCGGCGAAGATCTCCCACACCGACACGTCGAAGGTGAGCGAGGCGTACTGCAGCACCCGGTCGTCCGCGCCGATGCCGAACGACTGCGGCTGGGCGTCGACCAGGTGGCCGAGGTTGGCCTGGGTGACCGCGACGGCCTTCGGCCGGCCGGTGGTGCCCGAGGTGTAGAGCGTGTAGGCCAGATGGTGCGGGCCCGCCGCGCGCGGGGCCCCTCCGGTGGCGTCCCGCGGCGCCCCGCACGGCTGCTCGTCCGCGTCGGCGTCGGCGTCGGCGTCGAGGACGGGCAGGCCCCCGCAGAGCGCGCGCAGCCGGGGCACGCTCTCCGCGTCGCCCAGCAGGACGCGCGGCGCACTGCGTTCGATGAGCGAGGCGATCCGCGCGTCGGGGTGCTCGGCGTCCAGGGGCAGGTAGGCGGCCCCCGCCCGGTGCACGCCCAGCAGCGCCACCAGGGTGTCCGCGGTGCGCGGCCGGCACACCCCCACGAGGTCGTCGGGTCCGGCGCCGTGCGCCCGCAGCCGTGCCGCCAGCGCGTCGGCCCGCTCGACCAGCTCCCGGTAGGTGACGGTCCCGGTGGGGTCCACCAGCGCCGGGGCGTCCGGCTGCCGGGCCGCGGTCCGCGCGATCCGCTCGTGGACGGGCACGAACGGCGCGTCCCGCTCGTTCTGCGCCGGTTCCAGCGGCACCCTGCCCCAGGTCTCCAGCACGGTGTGGCGCAGCGGGGGCGGCAGCACCTCGGCGTCGCCGACCGGGATCCGCGGGCGCCGCACCACGTCGCCGAGGAACGTCAGGAAGCAGTCGGCCCACCGGCGCACCGTCACCGACGTGAGCAGGTCCGCCCGGTAGGAGAAGGACGCCTCAAGGCCGGAGTCGTCCGAGCGCATGTGCAGCATCAGGTCGAAGCGGGCGTCGTCGAGGAACAGCCGGATCGGTTCCACCCGCGCGCCCGCCAGGTCCAGGGCCAGCTCGTAGCCGTCCTCCAGCGAGAACAGCACCTGGAACACCGGGTCGTGGCGCGGGTCGCGGTCCGGTGAAAGCGCGGCCACCACCTCCTCGAACGGCACGTCGAAGTGCGGGCGGCAGGCCCCCACCAGCCGGTCCGCGCGCCGCACCAGTTCCTCGAAGGCCGGGTCGCCGCCGATGTCGCAGCGCAGCGCCACGGTGTTGACGAGCATCCCGACCAGCGACTGCAGGTCCGCCCGTTCGCGGCCGGCGACCGGGGTGCCCACCACCAGGTCCTCCTCGCCCGTCAGACGGCCGAGGAACGCGCAGAACGCGGCGAACAGCACGGTGAACACGGTGGTGCCCTGCGCGCGTGCCAGCCCCGCCAGCAGTGCTGCGGTGTCGTCGGGCACCCGCACCCGCTCGACGCCGCCCGCCGCGGTGCGCACCGCCGTCCTCGGCCGGTCGGTGGGCAGCGGGGTCAGCGCCGGCGCCCCCGCGAGGTGGCCGCGCCAGAACTCGGCGCCCGCGGCGAACTCGCCGGCCGCCACCCGGCCGCTGTGCCAGGCCGCGTAGTCGGCGTACTGGAGCCCCGCGGGCTCGGTCGTCGCGGGCCCGCCCGCCCGGTAGTCCGCCGACAGCTCCCGCAGCAGCAGGTCCATCGACCAGCCGTCGCACACCACGTGGTGCGAGGCCAGCACCAGCAGGTGGCTGCCGTCGTCGACGTGCAGCACCGAGCAGCGCAGCAGTGGCGCGGCCGACAGGTCGAAGGGGCGGCCCGCGTCCGCCTCCAGCCTGGCCCGCGCGGCGGCCGCCGGCACCCCGTGCGCCACCGTGACGCGGACCTCGGCGTGCGGCAGGACCGCCTGCACCGGCTCCCGCCCGGCGGTGCGGATGCCGGTGCGCAGCACCTCGTGCCGCGCCACCAGGGCGTTGACGCAGACCTCCAGCAGGTCCACGTCGAGGGGGCCGTGCACGGCGAAGGCCGAGTAGACGTTGTACTGGGGGCTGTCGGGGTCCATGCCGTGGGCGACCAGGAGGCGGGCCTGGGCTGAGGAGACCGGGAAAAGGTCGGCTTCGGTCGTCATGGGGCCGGATTCGGTGGACGGCATCGGGAGCCTCACGGGAATCGGGGATGGGTGGGGGTGGCACGGGGCTCGGACGGTGTCCGGTGATGGGGTGCCGTGCGCGCCGGCACGGCCCGCGGTGACCGCCGCTCGCTGGCGGCCGCACCTGTCGGGAGCGGGTGTGCCGGGCGGGCGCGGGTGTGCCGGGCGCCGCGGGGCAGGCGCACGTCCGGCACGCCCTCGTCAGGGGCCGGCCGGCGCGGCCTTCGCCGAGCAGGTCCCGGCCAGCAGGCGCAGCGCGGCGAACCAGTCGTCGGCCAGGCGGTGGACCGTCGCGTCGGGCACGTCGGCGGGCCACGACCAGGTGGCGGTCAGCCGGGGGCCGCCGGGCCCGTCGTCCACATGGGCGTCGATCTCCACGGCGTGTGCCGGGGGCATCGTGCCGACCACGCCGAGCAGTTCGGTGCCCTCGGGGGCGCCGGAGCCGGAGCCCCCGATGCGGCCCATGTAGTTGAACCGCACCGCGGGCCTCGGGAAGCCGGACAGCTCAGGCCCGGTGCGCGGGTTGAGGTGGCGAAGCTGGCCGTAGCCGATGCCGTCGGCGGGGAGCCTGCGCAGTTGCGCCACCGCGTCCTGCAGGGCGGCGACCGCCTGGGTGCCCCCCGACCAGAACGCCGCCGGGTGGCCGGCGCCGGACAGGTCGACCCGCACCGGGTACTGGTCGGTGAACCAGCCGACCGTCCGGGACAGGTCGATCTCCGCGGTGTCCCCCGGCGTCTGCCTGCCGTGCCCCTCCACGTGCATCACCAGCGCGGAGGCACCTGTCGCGGTCCGCGTGGCGGCCGCGGTCAGCGCGGTCAGCAGCAGGTCCCTGAGCCGGCAGTCGTGCGCCGCCGGCAGCGTGGTCAGCAGCGTCTGCGTGCAGGCGCGGTCCAGCGTCCGCGTCAGATCGTGCCGCACCGCGCCCGGGCCCGGTGATCCCAGGTCGACCGCCCCTGCCGGGTCGAGCGCCGCACGCCACGCGCCCAGTTCCGCCTCCCGGGCGGGGCTGAGCGCGTCGTCGTGCAGCAGCCGCGCCCAGCGGGTGAAGGAGGTGCTCGCCGCGGGCGGCGTACGGTCGCCCGCCAGCAGCCGTCCGAGCTCGCGCACGAGGATGCGCTGCGAGACGACGTCCACGCCCAGGTGGTGCACCGTCAGCAGCAGCCGGCCGTCGTCCTGCCCCCCGTCCCGCGAGGTGTCGAACCACACCGCACGCACCGTCTCGCCGCGCACCGGGTCGAGCCGGGTGCGTGCCGCCTCCCCGCGGGCCGCCTCGGCAAGCGCCGCCGCGTCGAGCCCCCGCGCGTCGACGCGCTCGACCGGGTGGCCGTCCGCGGGCGCCTCGACGACCGTCAGGCAACCGTGGTCGGGCGCGAGCCGCAGCCGCAGCGCGTCGTGCCTGCGGACGAGGTCGCCGACCGCCGCGCCGACGGTGGCCGGTCCTGCGCCGCGCGGTACGGGCACCACCAGCGACAGGTGGAAGCCGGGCAGGTCGCCGCCGTCGTTGTTCTCCAGCCACCAGCGCATGATCGAGGTCAGCGGCACAGGTCCCGCGGCCTCGGCGCCCCGCGCGGAATCCGGCCGGGGGGCGGGGTCCGCGTTTCGCGCGAGGGCGGCGAGGCCGCCGACCGTACCGGCCGCGAAGACCTCGCGGGCGGTCAGTTCCAGCCCCGCGGCCCGGGCGGCGGCCACCAGTTGGAGGGCCATGATGCTGTCGCCGCCCAGCGAGAAGAAGTCCTCGTCGACACCGACCCGTGCGACGCCGAGCACCTCGGCGAACAGCCCTGCCAGCAGCCGCTCGCGCGCGGTGCGCGGCGCCTCGGACACCGCGGCACCGTACGCGGGCGCCGGCAGGGCCCGCCGGTCCAGCTTGCCGCCGACCGTCGTCGGCACCTGATCGAGGACGACGACCGCCGCCGGCACCAGGTGCGCGGGCAGCCGCCCGGCGAGGTGGGAGCGCAGCGAGGCGCCGTCGGGGACCGCGTCGCCCTCCTGCCCGCCCGGCCCGCGTTCCGGGACGGCGTACGCGACCAGGCGGCGGTCGCCCGGCCGGTCCTCGCGGACGACCACGGCGGCCTGGCGGACCTGCGGATGGGCCGCGAGCACCGCCTCGACCTCGCCCGGTTCGATGCGGAAGCCGCGGATCTTGACCTGGTCGTCGGACCGGCCCTCGTAGTACAGCCGGCCGTCCGCCGCCCACCGCACCAGGTCGCCGGTGCGGTACATCAGCGCCCCGGGCTCGCCGGCGTCCGGATCGGGGACGAAGCGCGCCGCGGTCGCGCCCGGCCGGTGCAGATAGCCGCGGGCCAGTTGGGGCCCGGCGAGGTACAGCTCGCCGACGACGCCGACCGGCACCGGCTGGAGCAGGGCGTCCAGCACCTGGACCCGCACCCCCCGCACCGGGCGGCCGATCGGGGGGACCTCGCCCGGCCGCAGCGGGTCGCTGAGGGTGGCGATCACCGTGGCCTCGGTGGGCCCGTAGGCGTTGACCAGCGACCGTCCCGGGGCCCAGCGCGCGGCCAGTTCGGCGCCGACCGCCTCCCCGCCGGTGAGCAGGGTGGCGAGGGCGCGCAGGTCCGCCCGGCCGTCGGCCGGCATGCTCGCCAGCACGGTGGGCGGGATCAGCGCCCAGGTCACCCCGTGGTCGGCGAGGAAGGCGGCGAGCGCGGGGCCGGCCAGCGGCTCGGGCCCTGGCACCACCAGCGTGCCGCCGGAGCCGAAGGCGGCACAGAGTTCCGATATGGAGGCGTCGAAGCTTCCCGAGGCGAGCTGCGCGACCCGGGTGTGTGTGCCGAGCCCGCCGCCGTCGACGAGCGACGCGGTGAGGGCGGCGAGTCCGGAGCGCGTCACGACGACGCCCTTCGGCTCGCCGGTGGACCCGGAGGTGTAGATGACGTAGGCCGCGCCGTGCGGGTCCGGCCCCGCGGGGTCCGCGGCGATCGGTGCGCAGTCCGCTCCTTCCCGCCCCTCCTGCGCCTCGCGCCACGCCAGGGCGCGCGCCCCCGCCGGGGCGGGGACGCCGTCGCCGGTCAGGACGAGCGCCGGACGGGCGTCACGGACCAGGCGGGAGGTGCGCTCGGCCGGGTGGGCCGGATCGAGGTGCAGATGGGCGCCGCCGGCCCGGTCCACCGCGAGCAGGGCGGTGACGAACTCCGGGCCGCGGGGCATCGCCAGCCCGACGATGCTCTCCGGGCCGACGCCGAGCGCGGCGAGCCGGCCGGCGGCACGGGCCACCCGCTCCTCGAGCAGGGCGTAGCCGAGCGCGCCGCGGGGACCGTCCAGCGCGACCGCGTCCGGGGTGAGCGCCGCCCACTTGGCCACCAGGGCCGACAGGGAGGTGGCCGGGCCGGTGGCGGCGGGGCCGTGCTGGACGCGGCCGAGCCGCCGCCGCGCGTCGGCGCCGAGCAGGGCGGACCGGCCGACCGGCACACGGGGCCGGGCCAGCAGGTCGGCGAGCAGCACGGTGAAGGAGTCCGTCCAGTGGCCGACCGTCTCCGGTGCGAACAACTCGGTGTGGAACTCGAAGACACCCTGCATGGAACCGTCGGGGGTGTCCCGCACGATGACCACGAAGTCGTGCTCGCCTCCGGTGTGCACCCGCTGGAACCGGGCGCCCTCCGGCAGGGTGTGGATGCTCTGCTGCTGGCCCAGGTGCATGAACACCCACTGGAACAGCGGCGACCGGTCGGCCGTGCGCTGGGGCGCGAGGTCGCTGACGATCCGGCCGACCGGGACGGAGGAGTGGGCGAGGATCCCCGGCAGGTCGGCGACGAACCCGGTGAGCAGGTCCTCGAAGGACCGTGCCGGATCGATCCGCCAGCGGGTCGGCATCACGTTCATCACATAGCCGATGAGGCGTTCCAGGCCCTTGGCGCCGCGGTTGGCCGTCGGGGTGCCCAGCACGAAGTCCGGCGACCCGGTCAGCCGGTGGACCAGGACGGCGAACGCGGAGAGCAGCACCGCGAACACCGAGGTGTCGTGGCGGCGGGCGAACTCCCTGACCGCGCCCGCTCGTTCTGCCGAGAGGGTGAACGGGACCGACTCGGTGCCCTGCTGCGAGCCGGAGTCCGGCGCCACGGCGGCGGCACCGGCGTCCAGCGGCCCCGGGGGCTCCTTGAGGTAGTCGCGCCAGAAGTCGAGCTGCGCGTCGAAGACCCCGGCCTCCTCCAGCTCCGCCTGCCAGGCCGCATAGTCCGCGTACTGCACCTCGGGCCGCTCCGGTGGCGTGCCGCCGCCCGCCAGGGCCGCGTACGCCTGGGCGAACTCGGTGTGCAGGATGTCGAAGGAGTACCAGTCGGTGATGATGTGGTGCAGGCTCAGCACCAGTGTGGAGCGGGCGTCGTCCAGGACGATGTGGCACGCGCGCAGCGGCGATTCGCGGGCCAGGTCGAAGGGGCGGGCGCGGATCGCGGCCACCGCCTCGTCGAGGGTCGCGGAGCCGTCGCGCAGGTCGCGGCGCTCGACGCCGAAGGACTCGACGGGTGCGGGGGCGGCGGTGAGGGCGCCCACCTCGCCGGTGATACGGCTGCGCAGCACGTCGTGCCGGGAGCAGACCAGCCGCAGCGCGGCCTCCAGACGGCCCGTCTCGACGGGATGGTCGAAGTGGTAGGTGCCGCACAGGTTGAGCGCCGCGCTGCCGGGGTGCAGCGAGTCGAAGACCCACAGGTCGCGCTGCGCCGGGCTGAGCGGGGCGGGCCCGGCCGCTCGGTGGGCGGCGACCACGGCGGGCAGGGAGGCGGGGTTCCGGCCGGCCGCGACGAGCCGGCGCACCAGGGTCACGCGCTGCTCGCGGGTGAGGGCCGCGAGTCGTTCCGCGGGCAGCGCCTGCGGTGCGGGCGCGGTGCGGGCCCGGCCGGCGGGGGCGCCGGCCGCGGCGGCGGCGACGGGCCCGGATGCTCCGGTGACGGGTGCGGCGGGGGTGCCGGGGAGGTGCGGGACGTTCATTCGGCCATCTCGTTCTTCAGCTCGGCCAGTCGGTGCAGGGAGGCGAGGACGGTGTCGCGGTCGAGGCCGAAGTCGACGAAGCAGGTGACCTCGTCGACGCCCAGCTCGCGCAGGCCCGCGAGCGCCTTGGCGCAGGTGCCCGGCGAGCCGATCAGCGAGCCCCAGGAGAGGTAGCGCTCGAAGGCGAAGTCGGTCATGGTTCTCACGTCGGCCTCGCTGAGCGCGGCGACCGCCTGACCGTGCGCGCCCACCCGGTTGGAGGCCGACTGCCGCACGTGGTTGCGCAGGTACTCCTTGAGCGGCGCCTCGACCCGGCGCCGCGCCTCGGCGTCGCTCTCGCCGACGTAGGTGTGCGCCATGACGGTGACGCAGCCCCGCTCGGCGGCGCCCGGCTGCTCGGGGGCGGCGGCGTACTCGACGCGGTAGCGGGCGATGCGCTCGGCGAGTTCGTCGGGGCCCTGGCTGACGGTCGCACCGAGCAGGCCGGTGCGCAGCCGGGCGGCGGTGGTCCAGCTCTCCGGGCTGCCGGAGGACGTCAGCCAGATCGGCAGTACCGGCGAGGCGGGCCGCGGCTGCGGGCGTACCGTCGCCAGGGCCCCGCTGCCGTCGGTCAGTTCCACCGGCTCGCCGGCCCACAGCCGGCGGATGAGCGGGATGTCGTCCAGGACCCGCTGCCGCCGGCCGGCGAAGTGGTCCGGGGCGAGCACGAAGTCGGCGGAGTGCCACCCGGCGGCGGCCGACAGCCCGACGCGGCCGCCGCCCGACAGGTTGTCGATCACCGCCCAGTCCTCCACCACCCGCAGCGGGTGGTGGAGCGGCAGGACCACGCTGCCGGCGCGTACGGCGATCCGCCGGGTGACGGCGGCGATCGCCGCGGAGAGCACCGGCGGGCTCGGGAACGCCTGCCCCACCTCCTGGAAGTGCCGCTCGGGCGTCCACACGGCCGTGAAGCCGAGGTCGTCGGCGGCGCGGGCGATGGCCAGCACGTCCGTGTACGTGGCGGTGTGGTCGGCGGCGTTCTCGGCGCCGAAGAACATGATGCTGAGCTCCACGGGTTAGGGCCTCTCCGTGGTGACGGGCCCGCGCGCCCTCCTGGGCAGCGACGGGATGGGTACGGGGGAGTCGTCCGCGGGGGCGGGCGAGCGGGTCAGTTCCTCGGCCAGCCGGGCCACGCTGCGCGCGGTGAACACCTGCGCCGCGGACACCGGGCGGCCCAGTTCCCGTTCGAGCAGCCCGACGGCGCGCACGGCGTGCACGGAGTTGCCGCCGAGCACGAAGAAGTCGTCGTGCACCCCGACGGCGTCCAGCCGCAGGATGCGCGCCCAGACCTCGGCGATGCGGCGCTCCAGTTCGGTGCGGGGCGCGGTGCCCGACGGCGCAGCGGTGCCGCTCGGCGGTTCGGGCAGCGCGGCACGGTCTACCTTGCCGCTGCTGGTGACGGGCAGTTCGGCCAGGACCGCGTAGCTGTCCGGCACCATCGCCCGGGGCAGCCGCTCGGCCGCGTGGTCGCGCAGTGCGGCCGGGGTGGGGGCGCCACCGTGCGCGGCGACCACGTACGCCACCAGCGCGCTCGTGCCGTCGGAGCCGTCCCGCAGGACGACGACGGCCTGCGCGACCTCCGGGTGGGCGGCCAGCGCGGCCTCGACCTCTGCGGTCTCGATGCGCACGCCGCGGTGCTTGACCTGGGTGTCAGCGCGGTGGTGGTAGTGCAGTCGGCCCTGAGCGTCGTGGTGGGCGAGGTCGCCGGTCCGGTACATCCGCCCGCCCGGCACACGGGAGTACGGGTCGGGCACGAAGGCCGCCGCGGTGCGTGCGGAATCGCCCAGATAGCCGCGGGCGGGCATCCGGCCTCCGATGTAGATCTCGCCGACGGCGCCGGGCGGTACGGGGCGCAGGTGCCGGTCGAGCAGGTAGACCCGGGCGCCGGGGACCGGGCGGCCGATGTCGGGACTGCGCCCGGCCGCCACCTCGCCGAGGGTGGCGCAGACGGTCGCCTCGGTGGGCCCGTAGGCGTTGACGAACCGCCGGCCCGGCGCCCACAGGGCGGCCAGTGCGGGCGGGCACGCCTCGCCCGCGGTGACCAGGGTGCGCAGGTGGGGCAGCCGCTCGGGGGCGCCGGCCGGCAGGGTGGTCAGGGTGGAGGGGACCAGCGTGGCGACGGTGATCCGGTCCTCGGCCAGCCGTTCGAGCAGGGCCCGGCCGAGCCGGTCGGGGTCGGGCACGACGTGCACCGCCGCGCCCGCGCACCAGGCCGCGTAGACCTCCCACACCGAGGCGTCGAAGGTGAGCGACGCGTACTGGGCCACCCGGTCGTCCGCCCCGATCCGCAGCAGTTCCCGCTGGGCCGCCACCAGGTGGCGCAGGTTGTCCCGGGTGACGGCGACCGCCTTGGGACGGCCGGTGGTGCCCGAGGTGTGCAGCACGTAGGCGAGGTGGCCGGGCGCGGGCCGGGCCGGGCGGAGCGGCCGGCCGCCGTCCGCCTCCTCGTCTCCGGCGGGGTCGCCGGTGGGTTCGCCGGCCAGGACGGTGGTCCCGGGGGCGATACGGCGCAGCCGCTCCGCGTTCGGCTCGTCGGTGAGCACCAGCACCGGCGGGGTCTGCGCGAGCAGGGCGGCGAGGCGCAGGTCGGGGTGGTGCGGGTCGAGCGGCAGGTGGGCGGCGCCGGCCAGGTGCACCGCGAGCAGGGCCGTCAGCGCCTCGGCACCCCGCGGCCGGCAGAGGGCCACGACCGTGTCGGGTCCTGCGCCGTGGGCGCGCAGCAGCCCGGCCAGCCGTCCGGCGCGCTCCAGCAGCTCGCGGTAGGTGACCACCCGGCCGGCCTCGACGATCGCGGGAGCCGCGGGCCGCCGGGCGGCGGCCTCCTCGATCTGCCCGGCGACACCCCGGTCCGCCCCGGCCGCCCCGGCCGCGGCCGCCCACGGGCCGAGCAGGGTGGCGCGTTCGTCCCGCGCCAGCACGTCGACCAGGTCGGCCGGCACGCCGGAGACGCGGGGCAGGGTCGTGAGGAGCTGCCGCAGGACACGGCTCAGGCTCGCCGCCACGCCGGGGTCGACGGCGGCCGGGCGGTACTCCACGGTGACGTCGATGCCGAGGGGTGTGCCGTCCTCGGCGTACCGGTCGGTCGCGTCCACCACGAGGTCGAACCGGGCCTCGGCGGGCCTGGGCAGTTCGACGCGGGCGGTGGCGCCCGGCAGCGACAGCCGCGGCGCCGCGTTGTTCTGGAGGACGAGCAGGACGTCGAAGAGCCGGCCGCGCGCCCGGTCCCGACCGGCGCCGACGGCCTCGGCGACCTCCTCGAACGGCACGTCCTGGTGCGCGTACGCGGCCACGTCGGCCCGGCGCACCCGCTTCAGCAGCTCGGCTGCGGTGGGGCCGCCGGACAGGTCGGTGCGCAGCACCAGGGTGTTGGCCAGGTAGCCGACGAGGTGCTGGAGGTGCCTCTCGTCGCGCCCGGCGGCGACCGTGCCGAGCACCACGTCGTCCCCGGCACCGAAGCGCCGGAGCGCGATGGCGAGGGCGGTGTGCAGACCCATGAACAGGGTGCAGCCGTTGGCCCGCACCCAGTCCGTGAGCCGGGCGTGCGCGGCGGCGTCCACGTGGACGCGCAGCGCGGCGACGGCCGGTCCCGCGGCGTCCGCGGCCGGCCGGGCTGCGGGCAGCGCGGAGGTGTCCGGCAGGTCGCGCAGGACCTCGCGCCAGTGGGCGAGCTGTTCCTCGCGCGGGCTGCCCGGCCCGGTGCCGAGCACGGCACGCTGCCACTGCGCGTAGTCGGCGTACTGCACCGGCAGCGGGGTGCGGAAGGGACGGTCGCCGCCCGCCGCGCGGATCCGGTAGGCGGTGGCCAGGTCGGCGACGAGCGGGCCCAGCGAGGCGCCGTCGACGGCGGTGTGGTGGGCGAGCAGCAGCAGCGCCTGCCTGGGCGTACCGCTGTCGGCGGCGGGCAGCTCGAACAGCGTGGCGCGCAGGGGCAGTTCACGGGCCAGGTCGAAGTGGTGCCGTATCGCCCGCTCGACACCGTCGGCCAGAGCGGCGTCGGTGGCGGCGGCGACCTCCAGGGCCGGGCGGGCGTCGCCGGCGGGCACGAGGCGCTGGACCGGCTCGCCGTCCACTTCCTCCAGCAGGGTGCGCAGTGCCTCGTGGCGCTCGCTCACGTCTGCCAGGGCGGCGGCCAGCGCCGCCCGGTCCACCGGGCCCTGCCAGTGCAGCAGCACCGGAACGTTGTAGGCGACCCCTTCTCCCATCCGGTCGGCCAGCCACAGCCGGCGCTGCCCGTAGGAGGCGGGCGGCGAGGCGGGCCGGGGCGCGGCGCGCAGCTCCGGCCGCGGCCGGGCGGGGCCCTCGCCGTCGACCGCGGCGGCCAGCCCGGCGGCGGTGGGGGCGTCGAACAGGGTCCGCGAGTCGAGCCGCACCCCGAAGGCGGTGTTGACCCGGGCCAGCAGCCTGGCTCCGGACAGGGAGTCGCCGCCCAGGGCGAAGAAGTCGTCGTGCACGCCGGTGCCGCTGGCGCCGAGGACCTCCTCGACCAGGTCGCGCAGGCGTGCCTCGGTGCCGGTGGCCGGCCCGGTGCCGGCGGCCGGCCCGCCGCTCCCGGAGCGTGCGCCGGTGAAGTCGGGCGCGGGCAGTGCGGCCCGGTCCACCTTGCCGCTCGCGGTCAGCGGCAGTGCGGGCAGGACGACGAACGTGGCGGGCACCATGTGCGCGGGGAGCGAGCGCGCCGCGTGCGCGCGCAGCGCCTCCGCGGCCGGGGGCCGGGCGGCGTCGGACGGCACGGCGTAGCCGATCAGCCGCTTGGCCCCGGCGGCCCCGGCGGCCACCACCACCGCTCGGGCGACGTCCTCGTGGGCCTGGAGCAGCGCCTCGACCTCGCCGGGCTCCACGCGAAATCCCCGGATCTTCACCTGGGCGTCGGTGCGTCCCTCGTAGTGCACGACGCCGTCGCCGTCGACCCGGGCCAGGTCGCCGGTGCGGTACATCCGCGCGCCGGGCTCGCAGGCGTACGGATCGGGCACGAAGCGTTCGGCGGTCAGGTCGGGGCGGTTGGCGTAGCCGTCGGCGAGTCCGGCGCCGGCCGCGTACAGTTCGCCGACCGTGCCCGGCGGCACCGGGCGGAGGTGCTCGTCGAGGACGCGGACGTGCTTGCCCGCCAGGGGGCGGCCGATGGGCACGGCGGCCCCGGCGGTGTCGGCGTCGGCCACCCGGTGGTGGGTGACGAAGACGGTCGCCTCCACGGGGCCGTAGCCGTTGCCGACCGTCAGCCCCGGGTGCCGGCGCAGCGCCCGCCGCAGATGGGCGGGCGAGGCGGGCTCGCCGCCGACCAGGAGCTGCCGCACGCCGTCCAGGGCGCGCGGGTACTCGTCGATCAGCACGGCGGCCAGGCCCGCGGACAGGTAGAGCCCGCTCACGCCGTGTTCGGGGAGCAGTTGGGCGATGCGTACGGGGTCGGGCCGCTGCCCGGACTGCAGGACGCAGGTGCCCCCGGAGACCAGCGGTCCCCACAGCTCCAGCGCGAACGCGTCCCAGGAGACCGGGGAGGACTGCAACCACACCTCGCCGGGCCCGAAGGAGAGGAACTCCTGGCCGGTGACGGTGGCGACCAGGGCCTCGTGCGAGGTGGCGACCGCCTTGGGCACGCCGGTCGACCCCGAGGTGAACATGACGCAGGCGGTGTCGCGGGGACCCGGGGCCGATGCGGCGGCCGGGGGACCCCCGGGCACGGCGGCCCGCTCCGCGGGGCCGTCGACGAGCAGCAGGTGGGGGGCGGACGGGCCGGAGCCGAGGCGGTGGGCCGGGCCGGCAGCCGTGACCACCGTGCGCACACCGGCCGCCGCCACCTGCCGGCGCAGCCTCTCGTCGGGGAACTCCGGGTCCAGCATCGTGTAGGCGGCACCGGCCTTGAGGACGGCCAGCGCAGCGGCCACCAGACCGGTCCCGCGTTCCAGGAGGACGCCGACGGTGTGGCCGCGGCGGACACCGGCGGCGCCGAGCCGTGCGGCCAGCCGGTCGGCGGCCGCGTCGAGGTCGGCGTAGCTCAGGGCCTCGCCCCCGTGGACGAGCGCCTCGGCCCGGGGCGTCGCGGCGGCCTGCCGGGCGAACAGCTCGTGGAGGCACCCGGGGCGGGTGTCGGGGTCTGCTGGCATCGTCTTGTCGTCTCCTCAGCCGGCCGCGCGCGCCACGCTCGCGGGCCGGATGTCCGGCCAGTGCTCCTCGACGTACGCCAGGCACTCGGACCGGCTCCCCGAGGCCAGCACGGTCCGCCAGCCGGGCGGTACGTCGAGGTGCACCGGCCACAGGGAGTGCTGGTTCTCGTGGTTGACCACCACGCAGAACGTCGCGGTGTCGTCGTCGAAGGGGTTGGTCGCCATCGCGTTCTCCTCGGCTCGCACCCGTGCCGGCCGGCCGGGTGCCCTGGACTGGTTGGTGCGGGGGGCTGTCGTCCCGGGGCAACGGGTCGGCGGTGGGCGTCGGGGGCGCCCGGCCCGCAGCCCGGGACGGCGGTCCCGGCGCGGACCCTCCGGGGCCGGGGATGCGGGCGCTGGCGAAGGGGGGTTCTCCGGTGACGAAGGCATGTGGTTCACCGTCGTTCCGTCAAAATCGAAGAAATGTGTCGCATGTCATGCGCGACGACGCAGGGACGGTAACAGCAACCCGTCAGGAGGGTCAAAGTCTTGGCGGACCGTCAAAACCCCTGGTGGGCAACGGAAGTGAGGGACTGCACTCCGCTGGCGTCAGCCTGCCGCGGCGTCAGAGGTACAGGCATTTTCGGACTCGACCGTCATAAAGTCGGTCACTTTCGTTCGGCATTTCCACGGTGCGTGATCGATACCTTGCGCTCCGGATCGCTCGGCCGAGGCGCGAGCTCCGGCATGTCCGACGGCGCGTCCGACGGCGCCGGCTCCGGCACGTCCGACGGCGCCGGCTCCAGCACGTCCGACGGCGCCGGCTCAGCGTGCGAGGGCGTCGGTGCGGAGCGGGCGCCGGTACGGGTGGCGCCGATTCCGGCGATGACGACGAAGGCGATACCGGCCGCCGGTGCCGGGTCCGGCGTCTGGCCGAGCACCAGCAGGCCGATCAGCACGGCGATGGCCGGTTCGAGGCTCATCAGGGTGCCGAAGGCGGAGGTGGTCAGGCGGCGCAGGGCGAGGAACTCCAGGGCGAAGGGCAGCACGGGGCTCAGGGCGGCCAGCCCGAGCATGATCCACAGGGTCGGCCAGGAGACCCGGGCCGTAAGGACGGGTGCGGCGATGGCCAGGGCGACGACGCCCGCGACCGGCATGGAGAGCGCGAGGCCCTTCAGCCCCGTGACGCTGTCGCCGACGCGCTGGGTCAGCAGGATGTAGGCGGCCCAGCAGGCCGCGGCGGCCAGTGCGTACCCCGCACCGAGCAGGTCGAGCCCCCCGTGCCAGGGCTCGGTCAGCAGCACGACGCCGAGCGCGGCCGCCGCGGTCCACGCCTTGCGCTCCCGTCCGGGCCCGTACAGCGAGACGGTCAGGGGGCCGAGGAACTCCAGTGCGCTCGCGGTGCCCAGCGGCAGGTGGGCGAGGGCGAGCATGAACAGGAGCATCATGCCCGCGGTCACGGCCCCGAGCACCGTGCAGGCCAGCAGGTCCCCACGGGTGAAGTCGCGGCGCCGGGGCCGGACGAGGACCAGCAGGAGCACCCCGGCCCATCCCACGCGCAGTCCCCCCGTCCCGAGGGCTCCGAGCCGGTCGAACAGGGGCACCGTCAGCGCCGAGCCGAGCTGGACGGTGCACATGGAGGCGACCGCCATGAGGAAACCGGCCCGGGCGGCGTCCGGGCGCGACGAGGCTGAGGACCCGCGCGAACTCATGGCCCCAAGTAGAGGGCCCGGGCACCGTTCGTGTCCACGTGCCGATCATGGACGTTCCGTTCGCCGATCCTGAACAATGAGGCCATGGAGACACGGCGCCTGCGGCTGCTGGTGGAACTGTCACGACTCGGCTCGATGCGTGCGGTGGCCGACGCGGTGGGGACCACCACCTCGACCGTCTCGCAGCAGCTCGCCGTCCTCGCGCGGGAGATGGGCACCGCCCTGATCGAACCGGACGGGCGGCGGGTGCGGCTCACCCCGGCCGGCCGCCGCCTGACCGAACACGCCGTGACCATCCTCGCCGCGGTCGAGACCGCGCGCCTCGACCTCGCTCCCGGCGCGGAGCCCAACGGCACCCTGCGGGTCGCCGGGTTCGCCAGCGCCGTCCGCGCCCACCTGCTGCCCATCGTCACCGACCTGTCCGCGGGCCATCCGCGGCTGCGCGTCCTGGTCCGCGAGCACGAACCCGCCGAGGCCCTGCACCTGCTGGCCACCGACGAGGCGGACCTGGCGCTCACCTACGACTACAACCTCGCCCCGGCGGACCCGGATCCCGCGGTGCACACCATCACACTGTGGACGGCCCCGTGGGGCCTGGGCGTCCCCGCCCCGGCCGACGTGCCCGAGGCGGCGGACGCACTGGAGGTCTTCGCCCGCTTCCGCACGCACGACTGGATCGTCAACTCCCGCAACACCGCCGACGAGAGGGTCATCCGCACCCTGGCCTCGATGGCGGGGTTCACCCCCCGCGTCACGCACCAGGCCGACAGCCTCGACCTGGTCCAGGGCATGATCACCGCAGGACTGGGCGTGGGGCTGCTGCCGGTCGGCGCACCCACCGTCCCCGAGGTCCGCCTTTTGCCGCTCACCGGTCCACGGGTGGTGATGCGGGCCTACGCCGTCGCCCGCCACGGCCGCCTCGCCTGGCCCCCGCTCACCCTGGTCACCGGCCTGCTCGCCCGGCGGACCGCGGACGCGGCCCCGGATGCTCCCGCACCGCCCCCGTAGTGCCCGCCGCCCGGCCCGCACGAGGGCCCGTTCCCCGGCCCCGTCCGCCCCGAACCTCGGGCGACTGCGGTTGTGCGCTGCGTCCACGGCCACGCCCAGGTGTGCACACCGTCGGGCCCGCCAGGACGGCAGCGGCGCGGACGGCGACGGCGACGGCGACGGCGACGGCGACGGGCGGAACGACGGTCCTGGCCCTCGGCCGGGGCCCGGACGGCCCGCGGGCCCCCGCCGGCAGCCGCGACGCCTGCCGGCGGGGGTGTTCTGCGGGTCGGCCCCAGACGCTCACGTCCGGGGCCGCAGGGCCTTGACCGCCTTGGCGGCGCCCTCGGCCCCCAGGTGCACGAAGGCCGGGGTGACGCCGAGGGGCGCCGCATAGTCCTTCAGGGTCCTGGGACCGCGGATCACCGTGCCCTGGTTGACGTCGTACCAGGTGCCCGGCGGCAGGTGGACGGCGCGGGTGGCTCCGGCGGCCAGTTCGGGCGCCGCCAGCACGGCCGGGCCGAGCATCCACTCGTCGTTGACGGTGTAGCCCTCCTTGTCGCCGGGGAAGTCGAAGAAGAGCGGGCGCATGATCGGATCGCCCGTCTTCAGCGTGTGCTGGACCTGGTCCCAGATGTACGGGGCCAGCCTCTCGTGCCGCTGTATCGCTTCCCGGTACAGGTCGACCGTCTCCTGGTCGTAGTCGACCTTCTGGCCGGTCGTCACGTCGACGGTGTCCACCGGTGACGTCGATCCGTACATCAGCGGCATCAACGAGGCCGACTGCGCCCACCGCACCAGCACGTCCTTCGACGGCGCCGGCTGGCTGAGGGAGCCGCCGATCATGTCGGACTCGATGAACGGGTAGCCGATGGTGGAGATGGCCAGGTTCTGGCTCACGGACGCCCTGAGGGAGTCCCAGCCGGTGCCCTTGTCCACCTGGCGGGTGACGAAGCCCGCCTTGTGCGCCGTCCCGTCCCAGTGCACGCGGATACCGGCGCCCTGGAGGTCGAACTGGTCGGCCAGTTCGCTGCCCAGGCGCTGGTAGTCGGATGCCTTGTAGCCGTCGTGCGGGGCGCACTTCTCGTCGAAGAAGCGGGTGTCGAACTTCAGCCCGTCGACGTCGTAGGTGCTCATCAGCGTCTTGAGCCTGCCCTCGTACCACGCCTTGGCCTCGGGGTTGGCGAGGTCGACGATCCCGGCGGTGCCGTTCCACCACGTCACCTCGCACGGCTTGGCGGGGTCCTCGGCGTCCTTGAGCAGATAGCCCTTGTCGGCGGCCTCCTGGTAGTTCGCGGAGTCCAGGTTGATCCAGAGGGTGACCCAGAGGCCGAAGTCGAAGCCCATGGCGTGGATCTTGTCCGACATGGCCTTCGGATCGGGGTACGCGGTGGAGTCGAAGGTCAGGTTGCCGTAGTTCGACTCCCACTTGTCGTCGAGCTGGATGGTGTGCCCGTCCAGCCCGTTGGCCTTGAGGTCGGTGGCGTAGTCGAGCAGTTTCGCCTGGTCGACGTGGGTGTAGAACTGGGCCCACGAGTTCCACAGCGGTTTGGCGTACTGCTCGTAGGTGGCGTCGCTCTTGGTGGGTGAGCCGACGATCCCGATGTAGTCGCGGTAGACCTCCAGGGGCGTCGACTCGACGAACACGGTGGCCCGGTAGGTGTCCGCCGACTCCACGGTGAAGCGTCCGATGCCGTCCTTGCCGCCCTCGTTGATCGCCACGTCCATGACGTGTCCGGTGTCGACCCGGAGCCCGGTCGAGCGGGAGGTGTACCAGAAGGGGTCGATCATGCTGTACGAGGCCGGCCCGAAGTTCTCGTGCTCGACCTCGCCGGCGTCCAGGGGCCACGGCTGGTCGACGCCCGGGCCGCCGGCCGGTGTGTCGGCCTCGCCGTGGCCGTACCAGTGCCCGGCCGACGAGAGGTCGTAGGCCAGACCGAGCTGATCGGGGCTGCCGCCCTTGACGTCCCAGTCGAGCGCGTAGCGGTCGGCCTCGGGCGTCACCCGTGCCTCCACCGTGGCCCCGTCGAGCGTGGTGTCCGCCGTGAGGGTGAGGACGCCGCCCTCGAAGGTCCAGCCGGTCAGCCCGGTGGCGTGCTGCCAGGTGCCGTGGGAGCGGAAGCGCAGGCCCCCGGTGTCCCCGGCGGCGGACCTGAGCACGGTCGCGCCTGCCCGCCGGGTGGTGAGGAGGAACGCGTCCTTGTCCACGTCCACGGTGTAACCGGGCGAGGTCCGCCCGGCCGGCACGCTGAGGGAGACCGTGCCGGGAGTCTCGGTGACCTTCGGGTCCGGCGCCGCGTCGGCGCGGCCCCGGGCCTCGGCCCTTGCCTCTGGGGCATGGAGCAGACCGGTCACGGGTGACAGGAGGAGCAGAGACAGTGAGGTGGCCAGGAAGACGGTGAGGCTACGCCTGCGGGAATGTGCACGCACCACTCATGCCCTTCGGAGGGTGGATCACGACGTCCTTGAGCTGCTGTGCAGTTGACATGTTCAATTCTGTTCATAATCTGGCCGTAAACGTCATGTGTCAACACTCCTTGCTGCTCGTCTCGCCTCCCGAGCACCATTGGCACCCCCGGCAACACGCCCACCGACGCCGCGACTTGCGGGTCCCGCCGCCGGGCCCGGCCGGATCCGGGAGCGCCGCCGCCGGGCCCGGCCGCACACCGGGCCCCGGGCCTTGGGTGCGCACGAGCGCACCGGTGCCCGGGGCTTCGCACCGCGCGGGTCCGGTCCGACCACCGGGCGCACGCCCTGGCCGGCAGGCGGCCGCGCCCGGGAGCGCGGCCGCCCTGGTGCGGTCCGCCGCGGGATTTGGTCCCCTGGAAGTGGGTGGCCGGTGGGCGGCCGGCAGGCGGCCGCCGCGGTCGGGCCACCCCGGGCAGGAAGGGCGCACGCCATGGGTCACAGCGGGCACGGCGCTCCGGCCCGCACCGGCGCGGGCTGGGGCATCGCCGCGAAGGCCACCGGCCACTGCCTGGCCGGCTGCGCCCTCGGCGAGATCCTCGGCATGGTCATCGGCACCGCCCTACTGTGGGGCAACGTCCCCACCATGGCCCTGGCGATCACCCTGGCCTTCTGCTTCGGCTACTCCTTCACCCTCTACGCCGTGCGCCGCGCCGGCCTGCGCTGGAAGGCGGCCGTACGGACCGCGCTGGCCGCCGACACCGTCTCCATCGCCGTGATGGAACTCGTGGACAACGTCATCATCGCCGCCGTCCCCGGCGCCATGGACGCTGAGCTGACCGACGGACTCTTCTGGTACGCCCTCCTCGGCGGCTTCGCCGTCGCCTTCCTGGTCACCACACCCGTGAACAAGTGGATGATCGGCCGCGGCAAGGGGCACGCGGCCGTGCACGCCCACCACTGACCACCCCGCCGAAGGGGCGTTCGCCTTCGCCCTGAACCAGGTCGCGCACCTGCTCGCCGCCCGCCGCACCGGCGCCCGGCACGATGCCCAGGCGGCATGCCCAGGCGGCGGCCGGGGCCGCCCGGCCCAGTCAGTGGAATATTCAACTGTCTGGCTCCGTTGCCGGACCCGAAGGAGGTCGCGCATGGACATCACATACGACGTCCCCAGGCCCGCGTACTACACGCACGGAACCCCGGCCGAGCGCTGGGAGCGCGCGCGGATGTTCTTCGACGCCAAGGACTACGCCGCGGCAGCCCGCGTCCTCGACGGGCTGGTCGCCGAGGTGCCGGAGCAGACCGGACCGCGGCTGCTGCTGGCGCGGGCCTACTACCACTCGGCCCAGTTGCATCGCGCCGAGGCGGAGTTGCGCGTCATCGTGGAGCGCGATCCGGTCGAGCACTACGCCAGGCTGATGCTGGGCCGCACCCTCGAACGCCAGGGGCGCGCCGAGGAGGCCGGGACACACCTGCGTGTCGCCGCGGCTCTGTCGGGTGACCTCAGGCAGACCTGAGCCCGCCGATCCATACGCACGTCGGGTCCGGCTTCCTCGGAAGCCGGACCCGACGTGCGTATGGATCGGCCCGACTGCGGCCGGGGCCCGGAGCTCCGGGCGGCCGGGAACGCGGATCCCGGACGGCCCGGGCCCTCACTGCTCCTCGGCCGGCTCCAGCCGCAACGAGATCGAGTTGATGCAGTAGCGCTGGTCCGTGGGCGTGGGGTAGCCCTCGCCCTCGAAGACATGGCCGAGGTGGGACCCGCACCTGGCGCACCGCACCTCCGTGCGGACCATGCCGTGGGAGTCGTCGTGGAGGAGCTCCACCGCGTCCGTGTCCTTCGGGTCGTAGAAGGACGGCCATCCTTAGTTCAGATACGGTCTGAGGTAATCGAACGGGGAACTCGCGTTAACCGGCATGTCCATCCGGAGCATGCTGCGTACCGCGCAAAGCGCCCATCAGCGTCTCCAGCGACCGCCGGTCGCCGGCGGGGTCGAACGCTTCCGGGAGGCCGTGCGCGGAGCCGGCGCGTTCGCTCACAGGTCGATCACTTCGACGCTGCTGGTCACCGTTTTGTCGGCGACGGCCTGCATCACCGGTCGCCCGCCGCTGTTCGCGACCGTCACGAACAGCCGTGAGCGCCCGTCGGTGGTGCAGGCCACGGGCGATCCGGGGGCGAAGTCGAGGATGTGGTCCACTCCGTCGGGTGTCACCCGGACGACGGAGTGGCCGGTGAGGGTGCAGGCCCAGACCCCGGTGCCGTCCGCGGTCGCGCAAATGCCGTCCGGACGGGCCTCTGGGCCGGCGGCCTTACGCAGGTCGGCGTAGAGCCTCGGGTCGGTCAGGGTGCCGTCGGGGCGCACGGTGTAGGCCATGAGGCGCTGTTCCCAGGTCTCGGCGACGACCAGCACGCGGCCGTCGTCGATGAAGGCCAGGCCGTTGGGGAACTGCACGCCCTCGGCCGCGATCCGGGCCTGGCCATCGGCTCCGACGTGTACGATCCGTCCCGGCTTTGGCTCCTCGCCCAGGTGCGCGGTGTAGCCGACGTCGTCGACGTAGAGTCCGCCGTGCGCGTCGCCCACCATGTCGCCGAGCGGGCCGGTGGCGACGGCGGACAGATCGGCGTAGGGGGCGAACTCTGTGCCGTTCCATGCCCCTACCCGTCGCTCGGTCGTGACGGCGCCCACGAGCCGCCCGTCGGGGAGGAACCACAGGCCGTTGGAGCGCGAGGTCAGCGCGGTGAACGTCCACGCGCCGCTTCGATCGGTCCAGATGCCCCCACGTTGCGGGTCCGAGGCCCACAGCGCGCCGTCGTGCCAGCGTGGGCCTTCACCCCAGGTGAGTCCTGCGGCATAGCGCGTCATGCGACGCCCACCGCCTTTCCTGTCAGTTGGTCGATCAGTTCGGTCGTCGCGGAAGCGAGCGCGTCGGCGCCGGCCGTGGCCGCGAACACATAGCGGTCGGGGCGGACGATCGCGGCGTCCGCACCCGCATCGGCAAGCCATCGGGTGGCCCGCGGTGCGAAGTCCGGCAGCGTGACGGCACCCAGCCGGGCCCACCGCTCCCGGGTGGCGGTGTCCACCGCGTCCAGCACCCGCGTGGAGCCCAGCACGGCGAACTCGTAGCCGACCAGGTCGTCCATGAGCGTTCCGCCGGTGTCGCGGGGTTGTGGGGAGAGCGTGCCCCGCAACGGGTGGGCAAGGCCCAGTCCGGGTCCGAGCGGGCCGTGGCGCCGGTCGACCACGCCGGTCGCTGCGATCGGCTCACCGCGTCCGGCTGCGGCGATCATCCGGGACTGCCGCGCCGACTCCGTGATCAGGTCCTCCACGTGCGGTGCGCGCTCCGACTCGTAGGTGTCGAGGAGGTCTGCCGTGGCGGCCCCGCGAACCACGGCCGCGAGCTTCCAGGCCAGGTTGGCGGCGTCCCGCAGTCCGGAACACATGCCCTGGCCCAGGAGAGGGGGCATCTGGTGGGCGGCGTCCCCGGCGATCAGGAGCCGGCCCGAACGCCATCCGCGCGCCAGCCGCGCGTGCCAGTCGTACACGTCGGTGCGCAGGATCCGGTAGCTGTCCGGAGCCAGGTAGGGCGCCAGCAGGTCATAGATGACTTCGGGGTCCTCGAACGGCGTCGGGTCGTCGTCGCCGATGAGCATGAACTGGAAGCGGGAGATCCCGTTGGCGGCCGGCTGGTGGGTGAACGGCAGGGCGCCGCTGCGGATGTAGGTCGAGGTGGCGGGCAGGGCGGTGATCGGGACGAATTTGTGCACGTCGACAATCACGGAGCGCTGCGAGCCCTCCAGGTCCCGCATCCCGTCGCTCACGTGCTCACGCAGCCGCGAGTTCGCCCCGTCGCAACCGACCACCCAGGCGGACGTGATCGTCCGCACGCTGCCGTTCCTGCGGTGACGTGCCGTCAGCAGGGTGCTGTCGCCGTCCTGCCGTACCTCTGTCGCCTTCCATCCCAGCCACAGGTCGGCGTGCCGCGACGCGGCCAGACGACCCCGCAGGGTGGCCTCCAGGTCCGGCTGGAAGAACTGGTAGTCCAACTGGTAGCCCTGGTCGGTCTCGTGGGCCGGCACATCCCAGTTGACCAGGCGCTCGCCCTCCGGGCTGAAGATCTCCAGGCCGGTCTGCGCCATGTACGTCTTCTCCACACCCCCCATACCGAGGGTCTGGAGCAGCCGTACGCACTCGTCGTCGATGTGTGCCCCGCGCGGATGGTGGCAGGGGATCACGATGGGGTCGATGACGGCGACCCTCATACCGCGCCGGTCGAGCAGATTGGCGAGCGCCAGGCCCGTCGTCCCCGCGCCGACGATCACGACGTCGTAGTTGTCGCGGGCGTTTCCTTCGTTCCGTGCCATGTGGCTTCCGTTCGGTCGGTGCCGGCGGGGTCAGCCGGCGGTGTGGGCACCGGTCATGCGGGCGGCGAGGTCCTCGGGGTTCACGAACGACGGCGGGGGCGGTGGTCCCCATCTGTAGAGACCCTTGTCCTCCTCCCAGACGCGGGCGTCCCACAGCTCGTCGTCGACGACGCAGTCGAGGTCGGAGCAGTACTCGGCGAACGTGCCGGCCGGATCCCGCAGGTACCAGAAGAAGTTCGACCCGATGTGGTGACGGCCCAGGCCCCACACGTGCCGTTCGGGGTGCCCTTCGAGCATCGCGGTGGCCCCACGGCCGACCTCGTCGACGTCGTCCACCTGCCAGGAGGTGTGGTGCAGGAACGTGACCGGGGCCCGCTGGACGAGGACGTTGTGGTGGTCGGTCGAGCAGCGCATGAACGACGCCGCGTCCCTGACCTGGTCCGAGACCTCAAGGCCGAAGCCGTCGGTGAAGAACCGCTGGGAGACCCCGGGGTCGGGCGAGCCGATGACGACGTGCCCCAGCCTGCGCGGGACGACCCGCCCCGAGCGCAGGATGGCCGGCGCCCGGGTACCGGCGCGGGCCGGGGCGCCGGGGCCGTTGTACACCGGCGCGGGCACCGGGGCCTGGGTCAGCCGGGGCGTGACACGAGCGGTCACATGGACTCCGGTCACCGGTTCTGGGGCGGTCACCGACGAGGCGTCCCGTTCGGCCACCACGTCGATCGCGTCCAGCCGCGAGGAGATCCGGGCGATGTCGTCGGGGTCGTCGACTGCCATCTCCATAGCGAGGAGGCGTCGGAACGGGGCGGTCTCGAAGCGCAGTTGGCGCCCGCCGTCGCGGGTGGCGAGCCATCCGCCGCCAGCGTCCGCGAGCCCGAACTCCCGGTAGTACACCCGGGCCGCCCCGACGTCCGGCACACCTATGGTCAGTGATGTGAGCATGTGCAGCGGCACGTCGCTCCTCCAGTCATCGCGCGGCGCCGACGGCAGGCTGCCCGGCGGCGAACGCGTTGCGCAGCCGTCCGACGCCCCCGACCCAGGTCTCCAGGACGTCTCCTGCGGTGAGGTAGCGCTGCGGATCACGGGCGTGGCCGACACCGGACGGGGTCCCGGTGAAGAGGAGGTCGCCCGGGAGCAGCGGCAGCACCGCGGACAGCCGTTCGATCAGAACGGACACGGGGAAGATCAGCCGGCTGGTGCTGCCGGATTGCACCACCTCGCCGTTGACGCTGCACCCGATCTCCAGCGCGTCCGGGTCGGTCAGTTCGTCGGGGGTGACCAGTTCGGGCCCGGTCGGCGCGAATCCGGGAAAGAACTTGCCGATGCTGAACTGCGCCGGTGAGCCGATGAGCTGGCGGGTGCGCTCGGACAGGTCCTGGCCCACCGTCAGCCCGGCTACGTGACTCCACGCCTTCTCGGCCGGGACACGGTGGGCGCACCGCCCGATGACCACGACCAGTTCGGCCTCCCAGTCCACCGTGTCGCCCGGCAGGGCGACCGTGGCGTACGGTCCGGTCAGCGAGGTGCGGAACTTGGTGAAGACCGATGGTTCGGCCGGAGCGGTGAACCCGTTCTCCCGCGCGTGGTCGGCGTAGTTCAGGCCGACGGCGAAGACCTGCGCGGGGCGTGGCACGGGCGCACGCAGCTGTCGAGGGTCGTAGCGGACCGTGGTGGAAGCGTCCGCGGTGGGGGCCCAGTCGGTGAACTCCTCCCACCGCTCATAGATGGATTGCGGGTCGGCGGAGAAGCGGTGGTCGCTGGCTCCTTCGACATCGATGGCGGTCTCGTCGCGGAGAATCACGAGTCGACCGGCCAGATTGGCGATGCGCATCGCGCCGGAGTCCTTTCGTCGGGAGATCGGTCGGCCAGGACCGGACCGTGGCGGCCGAGGGGAGGAACGATGGCGGCACCGACGCGACGGGCGCCGGCGACACCGGACGCTCATGCCAGGTGGGCCCTGCCCGTGGAGTAGTCGACCCGCACCTGGACGGAGCCTTCGTTGAGCAGCCAGGGCCGCACGCGGAAGGTGCGCGCACCGCTGCGGTGCATCGGATCGGCCTCGGCGTACCGGATGGCCTCCTCCTTCGAGGTGGCCCGGTAGACGAAGAATCCCTCCCCGTCCCAGGCGTCCTCGGCGTCGTTGGCGAGCGGCCCGGCCGCCCACATCACGCCGGTCTCCTCCAGGTGCACCTGGTAGGCGGCGTGCTTGTCGAGCACGTCGAGGACCGGGCCGAGGCCGTTCACCGGCACGGTGGTGACGGCGTAGAGCTGCTTCACGAGAAAGCCCCGGGCCCGTCCGTCCTTCTTCAGTTGATCCCACGACATCGTCGGCTCGGACATGTGCTGACTCCTGTTCCACGGGTGCGGGGGTGCGGCGGGCTCGGTGGGAGCCGGCGCCTGAGTGTCTTGCCGATGAACCGGTGATCGGTCTCAGCGGTCGAGTGCGAGGAGCTCCCGGGTCTGCGCCACCGTCGCCGGCCGGCTGCCGAGGGCGCGGACGAGCCGGGCGGCGCGCTCCACGAGCGGCGTACTGCCGTGCGCGAGCTCGCCCTTGCGGAGCAGGTACAGGGTGTCCTCAAGGCCGGCGCGGGCGTTCCCGCCCAGGGCCAGGCCCATGGCGGTCAGTTCCAGGTTGTGCCTGCCGACCGCGATCACCTGCCAGATCGCCCCGGCCGGCAGGCGCTCGCGCAGGAGCATCAGGTTGGCCGGGGTAGCGGCCATCCCGCCCGCGACTCCGAGGACGATGCTGAATTGGAGGGGATCTTCGAGGAGCCCCTCGTCACGCAGCCGCAGGCACGCCTCCAGGTGACCGGTGTCGTAGATCTCCAGCTCCGGCCTGATCCGCAGTTCCCGCATCCGTCGCGCCAGATCGCGCACACCCGCCGGCGGGTTGCGGAACTCCCCGGCACCGAAGCTCATCGAGCAGGGGTTCAGCGTCGCCATCTCCGGCCTGAGCTCGACCAGGCCAACGCGCTCCTCGAAGGGCACATCCAGGCCCACCCCCGTGGAGACCTGGACCAGGATCGGGCAACGGTCACGGATCATGCCGATCGTGGTGCGAGCGATGTCGCGGGAGGCCGTCGGGCGGTCCAGGCGGTCGCGGAAGTGCAGGTGGGCCACGGTAGCCCCGGCCCGGTGGGCCTCCGCCACCGCCGTGGCGATCTCCTCCGGCTGCGTGGCGAGGGAAGGGTTGTCCTTCTTGGTCGCGATGGGCCCGGTGGGCGCCACGGTGATGATCGCGGGCATGTCACTCCGCCTTCAGGACGGCGAACCCGCCGTCGACGTTGAGGATGTGCCCGGTGACGAAACCTGTCCCCGGGCCGAGCAGGAACTCAAGTGCCCAGCAGCCGGGCCGCCGCGGCGGCGCCGATGCCACCCGTCCCGCCGGTGGTCACTGTCGTCGACATCCCTCACCGCGCCTTCCAGCCGATCGGGCGTAGCGTCGAACGCCCCCATATAATCGATAATTTTTCAAAGAATCGATTTTCATCGTACTCTGACGGTTGCTGCTGTCAACAGCAACCGAGGGCGCCGGATGGCTCTTCGCATCGCAGTCAGGAGGAGGTGAGTTCGATCGGACCTCTGGGCACCCACGACACCACCCCGGCCGAGCCGATCGCCCGGATCGGTAGGATCGAGCCGTGACCACGACCGCCCCGAAGCGGGGATCCCGCTCCCAGGACGTCTACGAGCGCATTCGCGCGGACATCCTGGCCGCGCGGATCCCCCCCGGCACCAAGCTGAAGGTCAACCCCCTGTGCGAGCGGTTCGGCGTGAGCCTGTCCGTCGTACGCGAGGCCCTGACCCGGCTGTCGGAACAGCGACTGGTCCGGTCCGAGCCGCAACTCGGCTTCAGCGTGGTCCCGTTGGACCGCGCGGGGCTGCTCGACCTCACCAACGTCCGGGTGGAACTGGAGACCACGGCACTGCGCTGGGCCGTCGAGCGCGCCGACCTCTCCTGGGAGACATCCGTCGTCGCCGCGCTCTACCGGCTCGGGCGCACCCCACCGCATGTCAAGGGCGACGAGGACAGGCTGTCCGACGACTGGTGCGCCGAGCACGCCGCGTTCCACATCGCTCTCGCGGCCGGGTGCGGAAGTCCCCTGCTGATGGAGCTGCGCCAAGGGCCCTACGACGCCGCGGAGATCTATCGCCGATGGGCGAGACCCGCCGCGACGCAGCCGCGTGACGTCCAGGGGGAGCACACCGCGATCGCCGAGGCCGCCACCACCCGGAACGCCGAACTCGCGGTCGAGTTGCTGGAGCGGCATATCCGTCGCACCACCGAGATCCTGCTCACCAGCGAACTGATGGGCCCCGACCGGTCCGCGGCGCCCTCCGGCGACGGCTGACCCGGGGCGGCCGGGGCGCTCCTACAGCGGACTGGCCACCAGGGCGCCCCGCGCCGTCACATGCCGGCGCCGGGCTGTGGTCGTGCGCCGGAGAACCGCATGGGGGCGTGCGCGGGATCAGCTGGTCCTCCGCCGTCGATCAGATGATCGCCGCCTGCGATACGGTCATCGGCCTCGGCGCTCGAACGATTGTCCCGGGCCACGGGCCCGTCACCGACAACGCGGGGGCCGCGACGGTGAAGCGGTACTTCCGCCATGTCCGGGACGAGGCCCGCCGGCAGTTTGACGCAGGCGTGCCCGCTCTGGGTGCCGCGTTCGATCTGGATCTCGGGGGTTTCGCCGACTGGAGGGACTCTGAGCGCGTCGTCGCCACTGTCGACGCGCTCTACCGCGAGTGGGACCCCGGCCATCCCCCCGCCGACCCGGTGCGGCTTTTCCGGCACATGGGCCGTTACCACCGTCGCGCCACTGGCGGAGCCGGCTGACCGATCCGCGTCGCCCACGCTGTCTCGCCTCACCCCTGCGCAACGGTGCGGCCTGGAGTCCGGCGAGCACGAATTCCAGGCCTCGGGTGAACTCCTCGCCGGAGTGCCGCATAGTCAGGTCCGCCAGCCGGGCGAGGGTGGGCAGTTGGTCCCCGGCGAGGTCGGCGACGCGACCCGCTTGCCTGTGCGGCGTCGCCGCCGGGAGCGAGGGGACCGGCGAGTTCGGCCTGGGCGACGCCCATGACGAACGCCATGACGGCCCGGAAGGCGGCCGGCAGGTCGGGGCCGTCCAGCCCACCCCGGGCAAGGGCCGCGGCCAGCGCCTCGGCGGGAGCCAAGGCGGCCGGTGAGGACGTGCGTCGGGTCAGAACGAGCGGGACGGCTGCCGGGTGTTCGCGGACGGCCCGATACAGAGCGGTGGCGGCGGCGCGGACGTCGGCGAGCCAGTCATCCGTGGGCTCTGCCGTGTCGACTCGCGCCGCCACGGCGTCGACCACGA
>NZ_BNCD01000027.1 GCF_014656295.1 Streptomyces sulfonofaciens | reverse complement strand
GATTCCGCGGGCCGGCCGGCCCGCGGAATCGCGCCCCCGACCACGGCGGAGTGGTCCGTTGCGTGCGGCCGCGGCGGTGTCGCTTCTCGTTCCCGACAACACCCGCTAGACAGGACCCATGCGTATCCAGGTGAAGCGGACCGGAGGGTTCGCGGGCATCGAACGCCATGCCGAGGTCGACGTCTCGGGACGCGACGACGCGGCCGAGTGGCAGGCCCTGGCCGAACAGGCGCTCTCGGACGGCCGGGACACCCCGCCGATCGGCGTGCCGGACGGTTTCAGCTACCAGATCACGGTCGACGGGCGCACGGTCTACTGCGCGGATCCGCGCCTCACGCAGGCACAGCGGAAACTGATCTCATGGGTGCTGAAGGAGGGCTCCTAGCGCCCCGCGGGGGCCGGGAGACCGCGCGACCGGCCACGACCGGCCCGCCGGGCCGACACCGTCCCCGGGAGGCGGTGTCCGTCGTGGCCCGGCGCCCGCGCGGGCACCCGCCCGCGCGGTGCGGCCGTGTGCCGCCGCGGCCCCCGTGCCCCCGCCGGGCACCGCGCTCAGGAGGCCAAGCCGTTGATCCGGTAGTGCATCACCCGGTAGTCCACGTTGTCGTACCACTGGCTGACGGTGATGTGGAAGTCGTCGAAGGTCGAGCCCGGGATGATGAAGCCGCCGTAGGGGCTGGCCACGGCGTTGCCGTACTCGTTGCCCGGAGTGGTCGGGACGATCATCGTCTGCTCCGGAGTCGTGAACAGGTTGCTGGTGGGCAGCGCGAAGACCTGCGCGCGTATGGACAGCACATCCATGTTGAGCCAGGTGAAGGCGTACCTGCCGCCCATGGCGCGGAAGCAGATCTCGCCCCACCTGCGCCGCCCGGTGATCGTGGTCGGGTAGTTCCCCCACGCCCAGGCGCCGTTCGCGTACCCCCAGGGCTGGTACGCGGCCGGGTTGCCGAGCCCGCTCTGCGGGACCCGGTGCAGCAGCAGGTCGGAGGCGACGTCCCGGTTGAAGACGGTGGACAGCACGTAGCAGTAGCCGTCGTCGGCGACCGCGTACGTCTTCTGCTGGAACTGCCCGCCGTACTGGTCCCCCGGCCACTGGCACAGGTACTGCCAGGTCTCGCCGTTGTCGTCGGAGCGCCAGAAGTCGGAGTGGTGGGTCTGGTAGAGCACGCCCCGCATGAGGTGCATGTACATCGTGTTGCCGACGGTGAAGACGTCCGAGGGGATGGCCGTCGTGCCGTCCTGGTGGCTCTCCGGCACCAGGCCGACCGCGTGGGAGCCGCCCACGGCGCCGTCGATGGCGAGGGCGGCGGGGTTCGGGTTGCTCGCGCGCAGGCCGACCGGCGCGCGCCAGTCCGCGGCACCCATGACCGGGCCGTCGAAGGTGTCGCCGCAGGCGAAGAAGAGCCTCCCGTCCGGGCAGCGGGCCGGGATGCCGAGGTCGGTCCAGGGCGCGGCGAAGGCACCGGTCTCGGCCGGCCCGGTCAGGTTCCTGATCCTGGTGCCGGTGACGGCCGCGGGCGCGGCCGCGGCGCGCGGGGCTCCGGCGGTCAGCCCGGTGAGGGCCGCCGCGGCGCCCAGGCCCGCGCCGAGGACGGCCCTGCGGCCCGGGGCCGGGGCCGGGGCCGGGGACGCGGACCGGCCGTTCCCGGCCCGTCCGTCCACGGATCCGTTCTGCTGGGGTCTGCTGGACACACGTGCTCCTCTCGGTGAGGTGGGGTGGTCAGAGCGGTACGTCTCCGCACAGGTGGACCCGTACGCCCGGCTCCGCGAAGAGCGCGGCCTCGGCGGAGAGCGCGGCCTCGGCGGAGAGCGCGGCCTTTGGCGGTCAGGGCCGCGTCGGCTCCGCCTCGGGGCCGGGCGGCAGGGCGGGCGGGTCGCGGACGTGTTGGGTGTCATGGCCGATTGGGTGTCATGGCCGAGACTTCCGGTCTCCAGCCAGGTGGCGAGGCCCTGCCGGCCGAGGTCATTGCACGCTCCAGGTGTGGGTCCAGCCGGTGGAGGGTCGCCGCCCCTCGGCACCGTGCTCATCTGCTCTGCATCGCGGCGAGCGCGTGGACGGTCGCCGACGTGTCGGCGTACAGCGCCCGGTACAGCCGGTACAGCTCGTCGTAGCGCCGGGTGTGCTCGGGACGCGGCGCCACCACCTCGCGCACCGGGTTCCAGGCGTCCACCGGCGCCTCGCCCAGCAGCCCGGCCGCGAGCAGCGCGCCTCCGTAGGCGGCTCCGACGGACACCGTCCTGACCTCCTGCTCCAGCCCCGTGACGTCGGAGACGATCTGCGTCCACAGCGCTCCCCGCGTGCCGCCGCCGACCGCGACCACCCGGCGGATGTCGCCGCCCGCGCCGTCGATGACCCCGATGTTGTGCCGCACCCCGAAGGCGGTGGCCTCCAGCGCGGCGCGGTAGAGGTCGCCGCGGGTGTGGGAGAGGGTGAGCCCGGCGACCACACCACGGGCGTCCGGGTCCATCAGCGGTGTCCGCTCGCCGGCGAAGTACGGCAGCATCAGCAGCCCGTTCGCGCCGACCCCCGACTCCCCGGCGAGCCGCACCAGTTCGGCGTGGTCGCCGGCCGCGAACAGGTCCCGCAGCCAGGTGGTCACCGCGCCCGAGGTGGCCATGCCGCCCGCCAGGTTGCGCGTGCCGGGCAGCGCCCCGACGGTTCCCCACAGCGAGGGGCTGGTCAGCGGCCGCGGCACGGTGTGGATCAGGAACATCGTGGTGCCGTACATCAGCATCAGGTCGCCGGTGCCCTGGGCGCCGACGCTCAGGGCCTCCGCCCAGGCGTCCACGGTGCCGGTGATGACGGGGATCCCGGCCGGCAGCCCGGTCTGCGCGGCCGCCTGCGCGGTGACCTCGCCCGCGGCCTCGCCGGACCAGCGCAGCGGGGGGAGGTCGATGCCCGGGGCCACCTCGGCGGCCCAGGGCGCGTACCAGTCGAGTGCGGTGGTGTCGTAGAGCGGGGTGCACTGGCTGGCCGAGTGGTGGTCGAGGACATAGGCGCCGGTGAGCCTGCGGACCAGCCAGGAACTGGGCATGTAGAGGCGGCGGGCGCGTGCGTAGGTCGCCGGCTCCCGTTCGGCGAGCCAGGCGATCTTCGGTCCCGCGGCCTGGGTGCTGAGCGCGGACCCGCAGCGGTCGATGATCTCGGCGGTGCCGAACCGCTCGTCGAGCCGCTCGATCTGGCTCACGGAGCGGGTGTCGACGCCGTAGAGGATCGCGGGCCGCAGCGGTGTGTCGTGCTCGTCGGTGAGCAGGACGCAGGGGCCCATGCCGCTGACGCCGACTGCCGCGACGGACACGCCGCGTTCGGCGGCCGCGGCGGTCAGCTCACGCGCCAGCTCGGTGAAGTCGCGCCACCAGACGTCCGCGGACATCTCGAACCGGCCCGGTCCCGGCCGGTCCGGAGCGTGCTCCCGCACGGCCGAGCGCAGCAGCGCGCCCTCCGCGCCGACCAGGACGCCCTTGCTGCTCGACGTGCCGATGTCCACACCGATGACCGCGCCCGAGGCCGGGCCGGCCGCTGGTTTGCGAGGCATGACCCGCACGCTGACAGAAATCGATTTCATGGTCAAGAGGACAAAAGCGAAGGCACTTCACTCTGCCGAAGGCTGCGAGAACATCGACTTCACGCCGTTCTCGACCCTTGACACCTCCACGGGCCAACCCCACGTGTCGGTGAAATGGATTTCAACGCTGGTGCACTGTTCCGTTCCTCCTGGTGACCGGGGTGCGCCCCGTGGCCCACGGAGCCGCGGCGGCCTCCCCGGCACCGTTCACCCGCTGCGGCACGGCACGGCCAGGGCGGCCCCCTCCGGTTCAGGAACTCCTACGGCCCGCAGCGCTCACCCGACCCCGCGGTCAACGCGCAGTCCACGGTGGTTCCCCGACATGGTCGCGCAGTGGAACGCCACCCACGGGCCCGGATCGAGCTGGTCCGCCACCCCCAGCCCCCCTGCCTCCACGGCTTCAAGCTGCCCTCCGCCTGTGCCTGCGCCACCGCCTGCGCCTGCGCCTGCGCCACCGGCGACGGGCCCGTCATCCTCCTGCTCGGCCCGGGCGACTTCCCGCGCCACCACAACCGCGGGGTGCTCGCGGGCCTCGCCTCCTTCCGGGCGCAGTACGGCTCGTACTGGAACGACATCCTGGCGGCGGCCACGGTCGCGGCCCTGCCGGTGCCGGCGCTGTTCTTCGCCTTCCAGCGGAGGGTCGTGGAGTCGGTCAAGACGTCCGGGATCAGGTAGGAGGGCGGCCGGCGGGGACCGTCGGGGCGGCTGCGCCGGGGGCCGACCGTGGGCCGGGACCGGGCCGGGTGGGGCCGTTGGGGCCGGGCGGGCCCGTCCTCGTGCGACGGGGGAGCCGGTTACCCGGCCGACGCCCGTGCGGCACAATCTGCGCCGTGCCCACCATCGGTTTCCTGCACACCGCCGACGTCCACGTCCCCACCTTCCGCGCCCTGGTCGCCGAGTGGGCGCCCGGCGCCCTGAGCAGGCACGTGGTGGACGAGTCCCTGCTGGCGGATGCCCGGGCGGGGCTGCCCTACCGGGACCGCCTGCGCGAGCGGCTCGGTGAGCTGGCGGACACCGACGTGGTGGTGTGCACCTGTTCGACCATCGGTGCCACCGCCGAGCAGCTCGGCCCACGAGTGGTGCGGGTCGACCGGCCGATGGCCGAGGAGGCCGCGAGGTACGCGCGGATCGGTGTCGTGCACGCCGTCGAGTCCACCCTGGGGCCGACCCGCGCCCTGCTCGCCGAGGCCGGGGCCGGGGCCGGGTTGACCGATGTCCCCTGCCCCGGCGCCTGGGAGCGGTTCGAGGCCGGGGACCTGCACGGCTACCATCTCACCGTCGCCGCCCGCGCCCGCGAGGCAGCCGCCGGGGTGGACGTCCTGGTGCTGGCCCAGGCCTCGATGGCGCCCGTCGCCGATCTCCTCTCCGATCTCCCGGTCCCGGTGCTCGCCAGCCCCCGACTGGCCGTCCTGCGAGCCGCGGCACAGGCCGGGCGGCACCCGGGCGCACCGCACTGAACCGCGCACCGCGCTCCCGGCCACGCCGGCCGCGGCACGCTCCCCCGACCCGCCGGCGCCGCCCGGTGGGCCACCGACGGCCCTGCCGGCACGACGGCCGCGGGCGGGCCGTCTAGCCGCGGGGTCCTGCCGTGCTCTCCCTGGCGTGCAGGGTGGTGCGCAGTACGACCGTCTGGAGTGCGGACGAGCCGCCCGACATGCGCTGCAACAGCAACTCCGCCGCGGTGCGACCCAGTTCGTAGGACGGCAGCTCGACGGTCGTCAGGGAGGGGCGCACCAGCGAGGCCCAGGGGATGTCGCCGAACGACAGCACCCCGAGGTCCGGCGGCTCCTGCCCGGCCTCGCGCAGTGCCTCGAGGACGCCGATGGTCATCAGGTTGTTCGCGACGAACACGGCGTCGGGCGGCTCGGGCATCGCCAGCAGCTCGCGCATCGCCAGCCTGCCGCCCTCCACGCGGAAGTCGGCGTGGCGCACATGGGCGCGGGCGTCGGCAGACTCCGGCCGGTGCCCGGCGGTGCGCAGCGCGGCACGGTACCCGGCGAGCCTCTCCTCCGAGGTGGAGGCACCTTCCGGGCCCGTGATGCAGGCGATCCTGCGGTAACCGGACTTCAGGAGGTGGCGGGTGGCGACCTCGCCGCCGTGGTGGTTGTCCACCATCACGGCGTCCACGTCGGCCTCGTGCGGCCTGCGGTCGACGGCCACCACGGGTATGCCGCGCTCGATCAGCGGGCCGAGGTCCGTACGGTCGCGGGAGGCCGCGGCCACGATCACCCCGGCCATCTGCTCCCCGAGCGCCACCTCCAGGTACCGGCGCTCCTTGTCTGTGTCCTCGTCGGAGTTGCAGAGCACCACGGAGAGGCTGGTGCGCTGCGCGGCGTCCTCGACGCCGCGCGCCAGCGAGGTGAAGAACGGATTGCCGATGTCGGGTATGACGAGGCCGATCACGCTGGACCGCTGCTTGCGCAGGGAGCGCGCCACCCGGTTCGGCGCGAACCCCAGCGCGGCCGCGGCCTGCTGGACGGAGTGGGCACGCGCGGGCGTGACGTTGCCGCCGTTGAAGACGCGGGAGACGGTCGCCGGTGAGACACCGGCGGCACGCGCCACGTCATGGATCGTCACCACCTGCGCCGTGTCCTTTCCGCGCCCTGTGCGTATCAGGGTACCCGTCGTGAAAAGGATTTCAGCAGGGTGTCCCGGGTGCCGCCCGGGCCGGTCCGCGGACCAGCACAGCGCTCCGGCATCCCCGTGCCCCGCGCGCCGGAGGGGAGCGTCGGTGCACGCCGGGCCGCCCCGCCCCTCTGTCCCGGCTGACCGCCGCCGACGCGGGGTCACGCAGGTTTCCGGGGAGGGGTGCCGGGTCCGTGCGTGACCCGGCTCACCGCGTGCGTTCCTCAGAAACCCAGCCTGCGTAGCTGCTTGGGGTCGCGCTGCCAGTCCTTGGCGACCTTGACGTGCAGGTCGAGGAAGACGGGAGTGCCGAGCAGGGCCTCGATCTGGCGGCGGGACTTGACGCCGACGTCCTTCAACCGCTTGCCCTTCGGGCCGATGACGATGCCCTTCTGGCTGGGGCGCTCGATGTAGACGTTCGCGTGGATGTCCAGCAGCGGGCGGTCCGCGGGGCGGTCGGGGCGGGGCAGCATCTCCTCCACCACGACCGCGATGGAGTGGGGCAGTTCGTCGCGGACGCCTTCGAGTGCGGCCTCGCGGATCAGCTCGGCCACCATGACCTGCTCCGGCTCGTCGGTGAGGTCGCCTTCCGGGTAGAGGGCGGGGCTCTCGGGGAGGAGCGGGACCAGTAGATCGGCGAGGAGGTCGACCTGGCCGCCGGAGCGGCGGGGGGCCCGGGTCGTGGGCCCGGCCTGCGCGGCGGCCGCGGGCGCGGTCCCCGGGTCGGTGCCGGTCCCGACAGCGGTCTCCGGGCCGGGGCCGCCCGTGCCGGGGGGCGTGCCGCCGGGGCCCGTGTCCGCCGTGGCTCCCGTCCGCCGGGCGGTGGCCACGGCCACGGGCTCGCCGGAGGCGCCGTCCGGGACGGCGTCCACCGCGGAGACCGGGATGATCTCGGCCCACTCGATGCCCAGCTCCCTGCCGAGCTGGTCGACGGCGATGAGCTGCTGGGCGAGTGTCTCGGGGTCGACCAGGTCGGTCTTGGTGACGATGGCGACCTTGGGGGTCTTCCTGATGCCGGCGAGTTCCTTGGCGATGAAGCGGTCGCCGGGGCCGAGCCGCTGGTCGGCGGGGAGGCAGAAGCCGATGACGTCGACCTCGGCCCAGGTGGTGCGCACGACGTCGTTCAGCCGCTCGCCGAGCAGGGTGCGGGGCTTGTGCAGCCCCGGGGTGTCGACCAGGACGAGCTGGGCGTCGGGACGGTGCACGATGCCGCGGACCGTGTGGCGGGTGGTCTGGGGGCGGGTGGAGGTGATGGCCACCTTCTTGCCGACCAGAGCGTTCGTCAGGGTGGACTTGCCCGCGTTGGGACGGCCCACGAAGCAGGCGAAGCCTGCCCGGTGGGGCTGCTGAGCCGGCTCTGACGGCTGGGTGCGGCTGGTCATGCCGCCCATTGTCGCCGATGGCGGAGGGGGCCGTGCACACCGGCGGGCAGGGCGCGGGGCGCGGCGGGGCTCACGGCGCTGGAGCCGGCCCGAGTGTCCGTGCCGCCCGTACGAACGCGGCGGCCCGGGACGGGAGGTCGCCGAGCCAGCCGAGCACCACCGTGGTCGGCGGGAGGTCGGCCACCGGAACGGCCACGACGCCCGCTCCGAGCCGGTCGGTCGCTCCCGCCCCGACGACCGTGACCAGCCTGCCCAGCGCCACTCTGTCGAGCATCTCGTCCAGGCCGATCGGCGGGCACCGGGCCGCGAAGTGGTCGAGCCCGGCGAGTTCGGCCGTCGTCACGTGCGGCCGTGCGGCGAGGCGGTGGCCCCGGGGCAGCAGGGCCACGGGGTCCTCGCGGCCCAGTTCGACCGAGCGGAGGCCGGACATGTCGTCGGTGTCGGCGCACAGCAGCGCCACGTCCGCCCGGCCGCCGCGCAGGGCCACCCCCTGCTCATGGGTGAAGAGGACGTCGACGTCGGTACCCGTGCCGGCGCCCTCGCGCAGCAGGTCCGTGAGCAGCCGGGACCCGCCACCGGGACGTACCGCGATCACGAGCCGTGCCGGGCGCGCGGCGTGCTGTGCACGGCGCACGGCCGTGTGCAGGGTGTCCAGGGCACGGCGCGCCTCGGTGAGGAAGACCTGTCCGGGCCCGGTGAGTTCGACCCGGCGGCTGGTCCGCTCGAAGAGCCGGACGCCCATACGGCGCTCCAGCCGGGCGATGGCACGGGACAGCGGTGGCTGTGCGATACCGAGCCTTCGGGCCGCCGCACCGAAATGGAGTTCCTCGGCGACCGCTATGAAATAGTCGAGTTCCCTGGTTTCCAGCCGGTCCATACTCTCAGGATATCGCCCGGTCCACCGGAGAAGGCGCGCTCCGCCGCCCGCGGCCCGCGGCGTCCCGCCCCGCCCGGCAGTTCGCGGCCCGGGGCCGTCCGGGATCCCCGGGACACGCACATCGATGCCGACCCGCCTTCCGAACCCGCACTCGCGCTCCTGTCCCCACGCGCCACCCACCACGGCACCCGTGTACGCACCCCTGTGCTCAACCCGCATCCACCCAGCGACGCACCCCCGCGCCCCCGCACTGCCGGTGTTCGATACCTACAGGGTATGGATCGATACCGTATGCGTCATCGGACGGCGCTGCGGGCGATCGGCGATCCAGCTTCCCGCGACCCAGGCCCCCAGCGCCCCGCGCCCACGCCGTCCAGTCCGTGGCGGCCCACGCCCATGCGGTGCACGTGCCGTGTCACGGGTCGGTGGGGACGGGCGTCCTCACCCGCGCCCCGTGCACGTCATCCGCCCGCGGCGTCATCGGGCTCCCAGCGCAGCAGGTCGCCCGGCTGGCACTTGAGCACCTCGCAGAGCGCGGCGAGCGTCGCGAAGCGCACCGCCTTGGCGCGGCCGTTCTTCAGTACCGCCAGGTTGGCGGGCGTGATCCCCACACGGTCCGCGAGCTCGCCCACGGACATCTTCCGCCTGGCCAGCATCACGTCGATGTCGACGGCGATCGGCATCAGATCACCTCGTCCAGCTCGGCCTGCATCCGCGCCGCTTCGACGTCGCGCGCGACAGCCTGGGCGAGCAGCATCCGCAGCACGAGCACGATGAGCGCAACCCCCAGGATGGCCACACCGATCCCGCCCATGATGACGGTGACACCCGGGTCGGCCCGCTGGCCCGGCGCATTGATGGCCGTGACCGCGAACCACACGAGGGCAGCCGCCACGATCGCGCCGATCACGATGTCCACGTACCGGAAGGCGGCATGGGAGAACACGGTTCCACGTCGCACCATCGTCACCAGCCGCCATACGCAGACCAGGGCGACCTGGGCCGACACCAGGCCCAGGATCGTGATCACGCGCAGCGGTGTCAGCGGGAGCGACCCGTCCTCCGGGTCGGTGGCCAACGCCCACACCATCAGTGCCTGTACGAACACGGTGCCGGCGAGCACCACCACGAGCACGGCGCGCAGCGCACGCACTGCCAGCTTTCCCATGCCCCCTCCTTCCATCGAGTTACGATGGGAAACTATCGAATATCGATAGGTTAAGCAAGGGCGGGAGGGCGGGACGGAGGGAGGGTGGCCGGTTTCACATCGGGTCGGGCCGCCGTCGCCCCCTTTCGCGGCAGGGCCTTCGCGCGAACCGTCCGGCCCGTGGTGTGCCACGGCGGCCGGCGGCACCGGCCCGCACGCGGGGCACACGCGCAGATGAGGCCCCGGTAACACCCGGATTACGCGAAACACCGCGGAAACACCCATGTCTCAGGAGCGAAATGCACGGAAGCGACCCTCATCCAAGTCGCCGGTGCCGCCCGCCCTTCGGGGAGGCGCCGCACCGGCCGCCACCGAAGGGTCCACCGGAGGAGTAGCCCGTGCAGACCGTGCCGATCCTGGCGCCGCAAGCCGCCGCGCAGACCGCAGGACTCGACAGCGGCGACACCGCCTGGCTGCTCGCCGCCACCGCGCTCGTCCTGCTGATGACCCCGGGCCTCGCCCTCTTCTACGGCGGCATGGTGCGCACGAAGAGCGTGCTCAACATGCTCCTCATGAGCTTCGTCTCCATCGCGCTCGTCACCGTCGTCTGGCTGGTCGCCGGCTACTCGCTCGCCTTCGGCGACGACGCCTTCGCCGGCCTGATCGGCGACGCCGGCCACCTCGGCATGGCGGGCATCGGCCCGGACACCCTCACCGGCACCGTCCCGACCCTCCTCTTCAGCACCTTCCAGCTCACCTTCGCCATGATCACCGCGGCGCTGATCAGCGGCGCCATCGCGGACCGCACCAAGTTCACGGCCTGGCTGGTCTTCGTGCCGGTGTGGACCCTGCTCGTATACGTTCCCGTGGCGCACTGGGTCTGGGGCCCGGACGGCTGGATCGCGCACAGCCTCGGCGCCCTGGACTTCGCGGGCGGTCTGGTCGTCGAGATCGCCTCCGGCGCCTCGGGGCTCGCCGTCGCGCTGGTGCTCGGACCGCGCATCGGGTTCAAGAAGGACGCGATGCGCCCGCACAGCCTGCCGCTCGTGGTGCTCGGCGCGGGCCTGCTCTGGTTCGGCTGGCTCGGCTTCAACGGCGGTTCCGCGCTCGCCGCCGACGGCCTCGCGGCGGCCGCCCTCCTCAACACCGTGGTCGCCGGCTGCACGGGCCTGCTCGGCTGGCTCTTCGTGGAGCAGCGGCGCGACGGCCACCCCACCACCTTCGGTGCCGCCTCCGGCGCGGTCGCCGGCCTCGTGGCGATCACCCCCTCCTGCGGCACGGTCGCGATGCCCGGTGCCGCGGTGATCGGCCTCGCCGCCGGCGTGGTCTGCTCGTACGCGGTGGCGTGGAAGTTCCGCCTGCACTACGACGACTCGCTCGACGTGGTCGGGGTGCACTTCGTCGGCGGGGTCATAGGCACGCTGCTCATCGGCCTGTTCGCGACCGCCGCCATGACGGGTGGCCCGAGGGGACTGCTCTACGGCGGCGGGGCGGCCCAACTCGGCAAGCAGGCCGTCGCGGTGGTCTGCGTGGCGGCGTACACGTTCCTGGTGACGTACGCCATCGGCAAGGTCATCCACAGGCTGATGGGCTTCCGTGCGTCCAGCGAGGAGGAGATGACGGGCCTGGACCAGACACTGCACGCGGAGACGGCCTACGATCACGGGGTGCTCGGCCACGGCGCCGCCCAGACCCCGTCCCCCGCGCCGGACCGTACGAAGGACAGGAGCCCAGCCGAATGAAGCTGATCACCGCGGTCGTCAAGCCGCACCGCCTCGACGAGGTGAAGACCGCGCTCCAGGAACTCGGCGTGCACGGCCTGACGGTCACGGAGGCCAGCGGATACGGCAGGCAACGCGGCCACACCGAGGTCTACCGGGGCGCCGAGTACCGGGTCGATCTGGTGCCCAAGGTGCGCATCGAGGTCGTCGTCGAGGACACCGAGGCGGACGCCGTCATCGACACCGTGGTGCGGGCCGCCCGGACCGGGAAGATCGGCGACGGCAAGGTGTGGGCGGTACCGGTGGACTCGGTGGTGCGGGTGCGTACGGGCGAACGCGGCCCGGACGCACTCTAGTTCCGGCGCGAGCGGCTCCCGGACGCGGCGCGGCGGCTGCGGGACACCGCGCGAGCGGCTCCCGGAACCGCCCGCCTCCGGATTGCATGCAGGACCGGCGCCTGCCGGTCCTGCATGCACCGGTCCTGTGCCCTGGTCGAGGTCAGCGCCGACGCAGCCCTGGACACGGCAGGCGCCGCCCCGATCAGCCACAGGAGCCGATCGGGCATCCGGCGTGACCGGTTGCCCCGGCGCGATCGGCTGCCGGACACGGTCGGGTTGCCGGAGAGGGGTCCCCTCGGAGAGGGTTGCCGTCGGAGAGGGTTGCCGGTGCGGTCAGCCGGCCGTGGTCGTCGAGCGGATCGTCCCGTCGGGGCCGGCGAGCAGGATGGGCGTGGCGGCGCCGCCCAGGTCCGCCACCGCCGCGCGGTCGGCCTCCGAAGGCGCCGCCGCGTCCGTCACCACCGCCGCCGCCTCCAGGGACGTCGCGCCGGACGCCACCGCCATGGCCACCGCCGTCTGGAGCGCGGTCAGCCTCAGCGAATCCAGCGCCACCGTTCCGGCGACGTACGTACGGCCGGTCTCGTCCCGCACGGCCGCGCCCTCGGGCACGGAGTTGCGGGCCCGTGCGGAGCGGGCCAGGGTGACGATCTTGCGGTCCTCGGGGTCGAGCGCGCTGGTGTCGGTCATGACCCGAAGGATACGGAGGCCGGAGCACCGGCCCGCCAGGGGGCGCCGACAACCGGGCCCGCCGCCGCCCGCCACCGTGCCGGACCGCCACCCGGCCGCCGGCACGGGCTACCCGGCCACCGGGTACAGCGCTCCCCTGCGGCCCTCCGACGAGGCCAGCCAGCGCAGTTTGCGGGCCGTGTCGGTGCCCTCCTCGGGGGTGTGCAGCACGATGATCAGGTCGGGTCGCGCGGGCACCTGCATATGGGTGGACTCGAAGAACAGCGGGCCCACGAGCGGGTGTTCCATCTCCTTGCTGAGCACGCCGCCGGGTGCGATGTCCTGCCGCTCCCACAGCTCGGCGAACTCGGTGCTGGCCGCCCTGGCGCGGGCCACGACCTCCTGGAAGCCGTCGTCCTCGGGGCGTTCGGAGCAGGCCGCCCGGTACTGGGCCACCACCTGCGGGGCGTTGCGCTCCCAGCTCCTGGCACGCGAGCGGTAGAGGGGGTCCGTGAAGAACATGACGAGGCAGTTGTCCTGGGCCTCGGGGCGCATGCCGAGCACCGAGGCGGACGCGTCGTTGTACCGGACGCAGTTCCAGTACGCGTCCATCATGTGCGCCGGGTAGGGCATCCAGGCGTCGATCATGCGGCCGAGGCCCTCGCACATGTGGAGGTCCGCACGCTCGACCTCCAAGCTGGGCGGGTTGAGCCCGGCGAGGACGTACAGGTGGCGGCGTTCCGCGCTGCTCATCCGCAGCACCCGGCAGACGGAGTCGAGCACCTGCGGTGAGACGGAGATGTTCCTGCCCTGCTCCAGCCACTGGTACCAGGACGCCCCCACCCCGGCGAGCACGGCGACCTCCTCGCGGCGCAGTCCCGGGGTGCGGCGCCGTGCGCCGCCGTCCGGCAGGCCCGCGTCGGCCGGCGAGACCCGGGCCCTGCGGCTCATCAGGAACTCGCGCAGCTCACTGCGGCGCCGTGCGCCGCCCTCCCCCGTACCGGCCACCGCTCTCGCACTCGCCACGTGGAACCCCCCGCCCTCTGCCCGGTGGTGCGACCACCAGGATAAGTTCCCGCTCCCCACGCGTATTCCGTACGGCCGATGCTGCTGGGCATGACGACCGAGACCCCCCGGGCCACGCCGACCGCACGGACCGCACGGACCACCCGGCCAAGCCCTGATCCCTCGCGCACGCCCCGCACCCCGCCCGGTGCGGACGCCTCCCAGGCACCGCCCGGGCCCGCCGCGGACGGCCCACCGGCGCCGCGTTCGGCCCGGCCCCCGCACGGCGGCCGCTCTGCGCACCGCAACCGGCTGGTGCTGTTCGTACTGTGCGCGGCGCAGTTCATGGTCGCGCTCGACTTCTCCGTCCTCAATGTCGCGCTGCCCGTGCTCGGCCCGGACCTGGGCATGAGCACGTCCGCGCTGCAGTGGGCGGTCACCGCCTTCGCGCTGCCGTCCGGGGGCTTCCTGCTGCTCTTCGGCCGCATGGGCGACCTCTTCGGACGGCGCAGGCTGTTCCTGGCCGGCCTCGCCCTCTTCGGCGCGGCCTCCCTGCTGGCGACGCTCGCCTGGGACCCGGCGTCGTTCCTGGCCGGCCGGGCGTTGCAGGGCCTCGGTGCCGCGGCCATCGTGCCGACCGGCATGTCGCTGCTGACCACCACGTTCCCGGAGGGCCCGCAGCGGGAACGGGCGCTCGGCATCAGCGGCACGCTGCTGTCGCTCGGCTTCACCATCGGCATGGTCGCCGGCGGCGTCCTCACCGACTTGCTGGGCTGGCGCTCCACCATGGGCCTGCTGGCGCTGTTCGCGCTGGTCGTGCTGCCGCTCGCACCGGGCCTGCTGCCCGAGTCCCGCACCCCGCGGCGCCCCCGGCTCGACGTGCCGGGCGCGGTGAGCGTCACCGGTGGCCTGCTCGCCGTGATCTACGCCCTGTCCACCGCCGCGGACCGCGGCTTCGGCCGGCCCGATGTGATCGCCACGCTGGTCGCGGGCGCCGCCCTGCTCGCGGTGTTCGTCCGGATCGAGTCGCGGACCGCCCAGCCCCTGGTCTCGCTGCCGATGCTGCGCCGCCGCACGGTGGCCTTCGGCAACCTGGGCGGACTGGTCACCTTCTCGATGATGTCGACGGTGGTCTTCGTGCTCACCCTCTACCTCCAGGAGGTCCTTGAGCTGTCGGCCTTCGAGACGGGGCTGGTCTTCGGTGTGCAGGGGGTGCTGTCGGTGCTCGCGGGCGCGCTGGCGCCCCGGGTGATCGGGCGCTTCGGGGCACGCAGGACGCTGAGCGGCGCACTGCTCTGCCAGGGCCTGTGCACGCTGGCCCTGCTGCTCCTGGGCGACGGCGGCTGGTCCGTCGCGCTGGCCACCGCGGGTGTCTCGGTGGCCAGCATGGGCCACCTCGGCTGCATCATCGCGTACGGCGTGACGGTCACCTCGGGCGTGCCCGACGAGGAGCAGGGCCTGGCGACCGGGCTCGTCACCTCGACCCAGCAGGTGGGGGTCACCATCGGCATCCCGCTCCTCGGGGTGCTGGCGACCACCGCGCCGCACCTGTCGTCCGGTGTGCACCAGGTGCTCGGCGTGGACGCGACAGTCCTCCTGGCGGCCGCCGCGCTGGTGGCCACGGGGCTGCGGGCGCGGCGCTGAGCCGCCGGACGGGTCGCGCCCGTGCGATGCGGCCCCGGCGGGGGCGCGGCGAACCGCGCCCCCGCTACGCCTCCGCTTCCTCGGTCCCCGCCCCCGAGTGCACCGGGGCCACCGGCTCCACCAGGACCGTCACGATCTTGTTCCGGCGGCCTGCGGCTGACTCGGCGGTCAGCCGCAGGCCCCGGCCGTCCGGCAGCGACACGACCGCCGTGGCACCCGCGATCGGCACCCGGCCGAGTGCCTTGGCCAGCAGACCGCCGACGGTCTCCACGTCCTCGTCGTCGAAGGCGTCCAGGCCGTACAGCTCGCCGAGGTCGCCGATGTCCAGCCGGGCCGTGACCCGGTACCGGTCGTCGCCGAGCCTCTCGACGGTCGGCTGTTCGCGGTCGTACTCGTCGGTGATCTCGCCGACGATCTCCTCAAGGATGTCCTCGATGGTGACGATGCCCGCGGTGCCGCCGTACTCGTCGATGACGACGGCGACGTGGGTGCGCTCCTGCTGCATCTCGCGGAGCAGATCGCCGGCGTTCTTGGTGTCGGGGACGAAGGTGGCGGGCCGCATCGCGGTGGAGACCAGCTCGGACTCGGCCTCGCGGTGGACGTGCGTCCTGCGGACCAGGTCCTTGAGGTAGACGATGCCGACGATGTCGTCCTCGCTCTCGCCGGTCACCGGGATGCGGGAGAAACCGGAGCGCAGCGCGAGCGTCAGGGCCTGACGGATGGTCTTGTACCGCTCGATCACGATCAGGTCGGTGCGGGGCACCATGACCTCCCTGACCAGGGTGTCGCCCAGTTCGAAGACGGAGTGCACCATACGGCGCTCCTCGTCCTCGATCAGCGACTCCTGCTCCGCGAGGTCGACCAGCGCACGCAGCTCCGCCTCGGAGGCGAACGGGCCTCTGCGGAAGCCCTTGCCGGGCGTGAGGGCGTTGCCGATGAGGATCAGCAGCGAGGGGATCGGGCCCATGACACGGGCCAGCGGCAGCAGGACGTAGGCGGCGGCGGTCGCCGTGTTCAGCGGATGCTGGCGGCCGATGGTGCGCGGTGAGACGCCCACCGCGACATAGCTGACCAGCACCATCACACCGATCGCGACGACCAGGGCCTGCCAGGTGCGGGCGAACTCCTGCAGGCACGCGTAGGTGACCAGGGCGGCCGCCGCCATCTCGCACGCCACCCGGACCAGCAGCGCCACGTTGAGGTAGCGGGTCGGGTCGGCCGCGATCTGGGCCAGCCTGGCGCTGCCCCTGCGGCCGGAGCGCACGGCCTCCTCCGCACGGAAGCTGGAGGTGCGGGCCAGGCCCGTCTCGGCGCAGGCGGCCAGCCAGGCGATCACGATCAGCAGGACCGCGCCGAGGATCAGCTCGGTGTTCACGGCGCTACGAGACGGTCGGGGCCGGGGACGGACCGGGCACGCCCTGCTCGGCGCGCCAGCCGTCCACGATCGCCGACTGGAGGCCGAACATCTCGGCCTTCTCGTCGGGCTCCTCGTGGTCGTAGCCGAGGAGGTGGAGGACGCCGTGCACGGTGAGGAGCTGGAGCTCCTCGTCCATGGAGTGCCGGGTCGGGGCCTCCTCGGCCTGCCGGGCGGCGACCTCGGGGCAGAGCACGACGTCGCCGAGCAGGCCCTGCGGGGGCTCGTCGTCGTCCTTGGAGGGCGGGCGGAGCTCGTCCATGGGGAAGGACATGACGTCCGTGGGGCCCGGCAGGTCCATCCACTGCATGTGCAACTGCTCCATGGCGCCGGCGTCCACGACGATCACGGAGAGCTCACTGAGCGGGTGGATGCGCATCCGGGTGAGGGCGTAGCGGGCGATGTCGAGGATCGCCCGCTCGTCCACCTCGGTGCCGGATTCGTTGTTGACGTCGATCGACATGGCTGGTGCTGGGTCCACTTTCCGTTACGCGCCCGGCAGGGCACGGGGCCTCGGGCCACGGGTCATCGGGCGCTCCGCGGGGGCCGGCCGCCGTCGACCGTGCCGTTGCGGCTGTCGAACTCCTCGTACGCGTCGACAATACGGCCGACCAGCTTGTGCCGTACGACATCGTGCGAGGTGAGCCTGGAGAAGTGGACGTCGTCCACGCCGTCCAGGATGTCCTGGACCTGGCGCAGGCCGCTCTTGGTGCCGCTGGGCAGGTCGATCTGGGTCACATCGCCGGTGATCACGATCTTCGAGTCGAAGCCGAGGCGGGTGAGGAACATCTTCATCTGCTCGGGATTGGTGTTCTGCGCCTCGTCCAGGATGATGAACGCGTCGTTCAGCGTGCGGCCGCGCATGTAGGCCAGGGGTGCCACCTCGATCGTCCCGGCCGCCATCAGGCGCGGGATCGAGTCGGGGTCGAGCATGTCGTGCAGGGCGTCGTAGAGCGGGCGCAGGTAGGGGTCGATCTTCTCGTAGAGCGTGCCGGGCAGGAAGCCGAGGCGCTCCCCCGCCTCCACCGCGGGCCTGGTCAGGATGATGCGGTTGACCTGCTTGGACTGCAGGGCCTGCACGGCCTTCGCCATCGCCAGGTACGTCTTGCCGGTGCCGGCGGGGCCGATGCCGAAGACGACCGTGTGCCTGTCGATGGCGTCGACGTAGCGCTTCTGGTTGAGGGTCTTGGGGCGGATGGTGCGGCCGCGGGACGAGAGGATGTTCTGCGTGAGCACCTCAGCCGGGGTCTCCTGGGCTTCGCCCTCGCCGTCCCCACTCGCCCTGAGCATGGCGATCGAGCGTTCCACCGCGTCCTCCGTCATCGGCTGTCCGGTGCGGAGCACCAGCATCATCTCGTCGAACAAGCGCTGCACGAGGGCGACTTCCGACGGGTCGCCGACGGCGCTGATCTCGTTTCCCCGGACATGGATGTCGGCCGCCGGGAAGGCCCTCTCGATCACGCGCAGCAGGGAGTCCCCGGACCCCAGGACGGTGACCATGGGGTGCTGTGCCGGGACGGTGAAGCGCGCTCGTGCCTGCCCCTGCCTCTGTGCAGGGTCGTGTGCTGTGGGTGTCTGAGTCATGGGCCGGCTCTTGAGGCCTGCGGATCCTCCTGTGTGCGGCATCTGCCGCCGGGGCGCTCCCGGCACCATCCAGGGTACGTCGGGGTGCTGACAAGGCAGAGCCCTTTTCCAGTGCGCCCGAACGGCCCGCTCCCGCCCGGTCCGCCCCCGCACCCGGGCCCGCCCCGACCGCGCCCGACCCCGCCCGCCCCGGACGGGCGGGGGCGGACGGGCGGCAGCCCGGTCGGCAGGACCGGCGGTGGGACAAGCGGTAGGACAAGCGGTAGGAAGGGGAGGAGCGGCGGCGGGTGGGAGGGGGACGGGCGGGCTCAGAGGGCGCGGCCGAAGCCGATGGTGGGGACGGCACGGGGCAGCGGCCCGGGGCGGCCCGCGGTGGGCAGGAGCGTGTCGAGGAAGGCGTAGCGGCGCAGCGCGGCGGGGTTCTGGTCGTCGTACTGCTGGACGTGCCGCCACCAGGTGGCGATCTCGGACCAGCCCGGCGCGGACAGCGAGCCCCCGAACTCCTGGACCGACAGCGCGGCGGTGAGCCCCGCGAAAGCGACCCGGTCGGCCAGCGGCCAGCCCGCGAGCGTCCCGGTCACGAAGCCGGCGACGAAGACGTCCCCCGCTCCGGTCGGGTCCAGTGCCTCCACGTCGATCGCGGGCACCTCCGCGGCCTCGCCGGACCTGCCGTCCACCGCGTACGCGCCGTCCGCCCCGAGCGTCACCACGACCACCGGCACCCGCTCGGCGAGCGCGTGCGCCGCGCGCCGCGGGCAGCCGGTGCGGGTGTAGCGCATGGCCTCCTCGGCGTTGGGCAGGAACGCCTCGCAGTGCTGCAGGTCGGTGAGGCCGGCCAGGTCCCAGTGCCCGGTGTCGTCCCAGCCGACGTCGGCGAAGATCCGGGTGCCGCGGCGGGCGGCCTCGGCGATCCAGGGGGCCCGCTGGCCGGGACTGAGCGCGGCGACGGCGGCACGCGCGCGCGGCGGGCAGCGGGGCGCCGGCTCCTCGGGCGGCGGCTCGTGGCCGTGCGAGACCATGGTCCGCTCGCCCTCGTAGGCCATCGACACGGTCACCGGCGAGTGCCAGCCGGGCACGGTGCGCGAGGGCGCCAGGTCGATCCCCTCACCGTGCTCCAGCGCGTCCCAGCAGTACTCGCCGTAGTGGTCGTCACCGAAGGCCGCGGCCAGCGAGGTGCGCAGGCCGAGCCGGGCCAGGGCGGTCGCCATGTTGGCCACGCCGCCCGGGCTCGAACCCATGCCGCGCGCCCAGGACTCGGTGCCGCGCACCGGTGCGCTGTCGAGGCCCGTGAAGATGATGTCGAGAAAGACGGTCCCCGTGAGGTAGACGTCGATCGCGGGGTCCTCGGGGGCCCGCAGTCCGGTGAGCGGGTCGAGGGGGGCCCGGTGGTGCACTGGCTCTCCGTTGTCTTCCGTCACGGTGCGCTCCCTGGGTGGTACCGATCAGGCCAGTGTGCCCGATGTCGTGTGCCGGAAGTGTCACAGGAGGTCTCATGTACCGCTCCGGACGGTGGCCGTCCGCGTGCGGGGCGTGTTGGTGCGCGCGGGGGCGGACAGGCGCGGGCGGGGGTGGCGGCGGGCGGGCGTGACGGGGGCGGTGTCCGTCCGATGGGGTACGTTCCGCGTCATGAAGCTGACGATTCTCGGCGGCGGCGGTTTCCGCGTCCCGCTCGTGTACCGGGCGCTGTCCGGCGGTGACGTCTCCGAGCTGACGCTGTACGACACGGATCCGGCCCGGCTCGGCGTGGTGCGCTCGGTGCTCGAACAGCTCGGCGGCCGGGCCTGCGGCGCACGGGGAGCGGCGCCCCTTCCCCCGGTACGGGTGGCCGACGGCCTCGACGACGCCCTGCGCGGTGCGGACTTCGTCTTCTCCGCGATCCGGGTGGGCGGTACGGCGGGCCGGGTGCGGGACGAACTGGTGCCGCTCGCCGAGGGGGTGCTGGGCCAGGAGACCGTCGGCGCGGGCGGCGTGCTGTACGGGCTGCGTACGGTGCCGGTGGCGCTGGGCATCGCGGAGCGGGTGGCGGCCGTGGCCCCGCGCGCGTGGGTCATCAACTTCACCAATCCGGCGGGCATGGTGACCGAGGCGATGTCCGAGGTGCTCGGCGAGCGGGTCATCGGCATCTGCGACTCCCCGGTGGGGCTGGTGCGGCGGGCCGCGCGGGCCGCCGGGCGCGACCCCGACCTGTTCTTCGGCGGCGGCCCGCGCGCCGCCGGCTCCGCCGCGCCGTCCTACGACTACGTCGGCCTCAACCACCTCGGCTGGCTGCGGACGCTGCACGACGGCACCGAGGACCTGCTGCCGGGCCTCCTCGGTGACGCGGACGCGCTGGCCGGGTTCGAGGAGGGCAGGCTGTTCGGCGCCGACTGGCTCGGGGCGCTGGGCTCCCTGCCGAACGAGTACCTCCACTACTACTACTTCCGCAGGGAGTCCCTCGCCGCGGTGCGGGAGGCGGACGAGACCCGCGGTGCGTTCCTCGACCACCAGCAGGGCGCCTTCTTCGCGCGGGCCGCGAAGGAGCCGGCGCGGGCGTACGACCTGTGGGAGGCCACGCGGCTGCAGCGCGAGGAGACCTACATGGCCGACAGCCGCGCGGCCAGCGGAGGCTGGCAGCGCGACACCTGCGACCTGGACGGCGGAGGCTACGACCAGGTGGCGCTCGCCCTGATGCGGGCCATCGCCGAGGACCGCCGCACCCGTCTGATCCTGAACGTCCGCAATGGCACCACCGTCCCGGCACTGCCGGCCGACGCGGTCATCGAGACGGTCTGCGAGGTCGGCGCGTCCGGTGCCCGTCCGCTGCCCGCCGCGCCCCTGGGCCCGGCCGAGCTGGGGCTCGTCCTCCAGCTCAAGGCGGTGGAGCGCGCGACGATCGAGGCGGCGCTCTTCAAGGACCGCACCGCCGCCCTGCGCGCCCTGGCACTGCACCCACTGGTCGACTCCCCCGCGGTCGCCGCCCGCATCCTGGAACGCGCGGCGGCGATATAGGCGCACCCCCGCGGGGGCGCGCCCCCGCGGCCTCCCCGCCCCGGCGTCCGACCTCCGGCCGCGCAGCCGGGGGTCGCACGGCGGGACCGGGGTCGGGGCAGGGGCGAAGGCGTGTCCCCCGCGGAGTGGCGGGGCGGTGGAGCGCCGCCCTCAGACCCCGGGGCGCAGGCGGCCCGTGCGCGCCGCGCCGGGAGCCGACGGCCGCTTGGGCCCCACCGCGGTCGCCCCCGCGGGAGCCGACGCGGCCCTGACCCGGTCGTTGCGGCCGCCGCCGCGGACCAGCAGCACGCTCAGCGCGGCGAGGAAGCCGATCACTGTCAGGCCGACGAGGCCGGCCCTGGTGGACCCGGTGGCGTCCTCGATGAGGCCGAAGGCCGTGGGGGCGACGAAACCGCCCAGGTTCCCCAGCGAGTTGATCAGCGCGATGCCCGGTGCCGCGGCCCGCGCGTCGAGGTAGCTCTGCGGGATCGTCCAGAAGATCGGCGAGGCCGGCTTGAAGCCCATGGCCGCCAGGCACAGCGCGCCCAGGCCCACCCAGGGCGAGACGAACACGGCGAGCAGGGTGCCCGCGCCGCCCAGCAGGAGCAGCGCCACCAGGACCGGACGGCGCTTGCCGATCCGGTCGGAGAGCCGCCCGGCCACCCACACGGCGAGGATCGCGAACAGCCAGGGCACCGCGGTGAGCAGCCCCACCTGGAAGTCGTCGAGCCCTCCGATGTCGGCCACGATCGACGGCAGCCAGAAGGTGACCGCGTACAGCGCGACGTTGATCGCGAAGTAGATCCAGAGGAAGAGCAGCATCTGCGGATCGGCCAGCAGCCGCCAGCGCGACACCCCCTCGGTACCGCGCTGCCCGGCGCGGACCCGCTGCTCCACGTCGATGACGGCGGCCAGGCCGGCCTTCTCCTCGTCGGTGAGCCAGCGGGCGCTCTCGATGCCCGAGTCCAGGAACCGGTAGACGACGACACCGAGCACGAGCGAGAAGACGCCCTCGACGAAGAACATCCACTGCCAGCCCGCGTGGCCCCACACCCCGTGCATCTGAAGCAGCGCGCCCGAGATCGGACCGACCACGACGGTGGCCGTGCCGGAGCCCATCAGGAAGATCGAGGTGGCCCGGCCCCGGTGCGAGTCCGGCAGCCAGCGGCTGAAGTAGTAGATGACGGCGGGGAAGAACCCCGCCTCCGCGGCGCCCAGCAGGAAGCGCAGGACGTAGAACGCCTCCGCACTGGTCACGAAGGCCATGGCGCACGCCACCACACCCCAGGAGATCATGATCCGGGTGAGCCAGACCTTGGCACCGAACCGCTCCATCAGCATGTTGCTGGGCACCTCGAACAACGCGTACGCGATGAAGAAGATGCCTGCCCCGAGCCCGAAGGCTGCCGCGGACAGGCCCACGTCGGCGCGCAACTGGTCCTGGGCGAAGCCGAGGTTGACCCGGTCCATGTAGTTCGCCACGAACATGATGAAGAAGAGCGGCACGACCCGCCGGAAGATCTTGTGGACGGCGGAGCGCACCGCGGGCGGGTGCTCGGCGGCGGGCCCCGGGAGGGCACCGGGGCCCGGAGGCCGCGGGGCGGGCGACGAGGAGGCCGGGGTGGCGGGGTCGGGGACGGGACCGGGGAGGTCGTCGGTGCTGCCGGACACGAGCGGCTCGCTTCCTTGCGGCCGGCCGGCCCGGCGCCGCTACGGGCGGCGGCGGGTCCGGTCATCGGCGTGTGTCGGTGGGTGGGGACGGCGGCCGGGGCCGCCGCGGGCTACCAGCGCGGCACCGCCGGGGTGGTCCACTCCGGCTGGGTGACGCGCATGGCGGCGGCGTCGTCGCGGTCGCGCATCGACCCGTCGTCGTCGCGCCAGCGCCGGTGCAGGAACGCCAGCCGGTCGCGGTCGACCTCGACGCCGAGGCCGGGCGCGTCGGAGACGGCGACCTTGCCGCTCTCGAAGGTGAGGCGTTCGGTGAGCACGTCCTCGGACTGCCAGGGGTAGTGCGAGTCGCAGGCGTGGTGCAGGTCAGGCACGGTGGCCGCGACATGGGTCATGGCGGCCAGACTGATGCCGAGGTGGGTGTTGGAGTGCATGGAGATGCCGACGCCGAAGGTGCGGCAGAGGGCCGCGAGCTGCTGGGTGTTGCGCAGCCCGCCCCAGTAGTGGTGGTCGGAGAGGACGACCTGGACGGCGCCCTTGGTGAAGGCCTCCGGGATCTCCGCGAACGTCGTCACGCACATGTTGGTGGCCAGCGGCACGTCCGTGTGCGCGGCGACCTCCGCCATATTCGGGGTGCCCAGTGCCGGGTCCTCCAGGTACTCGAGGACGCTGCCGAGCTCCTCGGCGACCTTCAGCGAGGTCGGCACCGACCAGGCGCCGTTCGGGTCGAGCCGCAGCGGATGGCCGGGGAACGCCTCGGCGAGCGCACGGACGGCGGCGATCTCCTCGTCCGGCGGGAAGACACCGCCCTTCAGCTTGAACGACGTGAAGCCGTACCGCTCGGTGAACCTGCGGGCCTGTGCGACGATCCCGGCCGGGTCCACCGCCTCGCCCCAGTCGTCCGGTTCGCTCGCAACGCCCTCGGGATGGGCGCCGTACTTGTAGAAGAGGTAGGCGCTGTACTCGACCGCGTCGCGGACCTTGCCGCCGAGCAGCGCGTGCACGGGCAGCCCCAGCGCCGTGCCGAGCGCGTCCAGGCAGGCCACCTCGAAGCCGGAGACGACCGACAGCCGCAGCTTGTCGGCGGTCTGCACCCCGCGCAGCCCGCCGACGTCGACCGCGTTCTCGACCCGGGCCCGGTCGACCGCCATCTCCTCGGCGGTGGTGAAGAGGCCGTTCAGGTCGCTCACCTGGCGTCCGGTGAGCCGCTCCGCGAACGGGCGCGCCAGCTCCAGGTACTTGGTGTCGCCGTAGGTCTCGCCGAAGCCCGACACACCGCCGGCGGTGACCACCTCGATGATCAGCCGCGGGGTGTACGGCTGGTGGACGCCCTGCGTGTTCAGCAGCGGCGGGTCGGCGACGAGGATCGGCGTCAGACGCACCTCGGCGATGGTCAGATCACGGCTCACGGGGCGGCTCCCAGGAGATCGGGCCCGGCCCCGTCCCGCACGGGACGCGTCCGGTCGTGATCTCTCCATATAGATGACGTCTACGTATGAAGACGAAGATTAGGTAGCCGAACCGGTCGGCGTCAACGGTCCCGCGGCCGCCCTTACGATCGGCGCATGCGCGAGACAGACGAAGCGGGGGACCGGGACCCGGCCGGGCGCGGTGCGGGCCGGAGCGCGGGCGGCGGCGCCAGGAGCGGCGGGGTGCGCGAGGTGAAGTCGGCCGCCCGCACCGTCGAACTGCTGGAGGTGTTGGCGGCACGGGGCGGCGGCCGGCCCGCCCGGCTCCAGGAGCTGGCCGAAGGGCTCGGGGTGCCGCGCAGTTCGATGTACGCACTGCTCCAGACGCTGATCGCGCGGGGCTGGGTCCGCACCGACGTGACCGGCTCGCTGTACGGCATCGGCATCCACGCGCTCCTCACCGGCACCAGCTACCTCGACTCCGACCCGTGGGTGCGGGCCGTACGGCCGTTCCTGGACGAGGCGTCGGACGCGGTCGGCGAGACCATCCACCTCGGGCGTCTCGACGGCATGAACGTGGCGTACCTCGCGACCCGGGAGTCGCACGAGTACCTGCGCACCATCAGCCGGGTGGGCCGGCGGCTGCCCGCCCACGTGGGGGCGCTGGGCAAGGCGCTGCTGGCCCAGCGGCCGGACGAGGAACTGCCCGAGGGGCCTTACGAGCGGTTCACGCCGAACACCCTGACCGAGCGTGAGGCCCTGGTGGCCGACCTCGCGGAGGTCCGGCGGCGCGGGTACGCGGTGGACCGCGAGGAGGGCGTCGAGGGGATCGTGGGGTACGGGTTCGCACTGCGGTACGAGCGGCCGGCCGTGGACGCGATCAGTTGCTCCGTACCGGTGGCGCGGGTCACCCCCGCGCACGAGGAGCGGATCGTCTCCGTCATGCGGGGGATCCGGGGGCGTATCGAGGCCGCGGTGCCCTCAGGACGGGGCGGGCCCCGGTGGCGCTGAGGACCCGGTGACGCTGGGGCCCTGCGGGCTGAGACCCAGGTGACGCTGGGGTCCCGGTGGCGGAACGGCTGTGTGTGCGGGTGTGTGCGCGGGTGTGTGTGCCGGCGGGCTCCGCGCTGCGGGCCGCCCTCACCCGCCGGACCGGACCGGTCCGCCGCCCCGCCTGCCCCGTCTCACCCGCCGGACGGACCGCCGCCACCCGGGCGGCGTTTCGGCAGCGGGATCCTCATCAGGTCCGAGGCCACGGTCAGTTCGCCCTCGAAGCCGGCTCCCCTGGCGTCCCTGGAGAAGGCCGTGGTGTCCGTGTAGCGCTGGCTGAAGTGGGTGAGGACCAGGTGGCGTACACCGCAGTCGCGGGCCGCGCGGGCGGCCTGGCCCGCGGTCAGATGGCCGTACTCCTCGGCCAGAGCCGCGTCCTCGTCGAGGAAGGTGGACTCGATGACCAGCAGGTCGCAGTCCTCGGCGAGGGCGTACACGGCGTCGCAGAGCCGGGTGTCCATGACGAAGGCGAACCGCTGGCCGCGGCGGGCCTCGCTCACCTCGTCGAGGGTGACGCCGCGCAGCGCACCGGCACGCTGGAGCCTGCCGACGTCCGGTCCCGCGATGCCGTGCGCGGCCAGCCGGTCGGGCAGCATCCGGCGCCCGTCGGGCTCGACGAGCCGGTAGCCGAAGGACTCCACGGGATGGGACAGGCGGCGGGCCTCCAGGCGGTACGGCGGCGGCTCGGCGAGGACGACCCCGTCGCCGTGCGCCGGGACCTCGGTGAGCGGGACCGTCTCCCGGTAGGCCGTCGCGTACCGCAGCCGGTCGAAGAACCGCTTGCCGCTCGCCGGGTAGTGCGCGGTCACCTCGTGCGGCACCCGGTCCAGGTTGATGCGCTGGATCACCCCGGCCAGGCCCAGCGCGTGGTCCCCGTGGAAGTGGGTGACGCAGATGCGGTGCAGGTCGTGCGCCGCGACCCCGGCGCGCAGCATCTGCCGCTGGGTGCCCTCACCGGGGTCGAAGAGGATGCCCTCGCCGTCCCAGAGCAGCACGTAGCCGTTGTGGTTGCGCTGCCGGGTGGGCACCTGGCTCGCGGTGCCGAGCACCACCAGTTCACGTACGGACACGGGTCGCCGCCTGGCGTACGGGGCGCCGGCCGGCTATCCGGGAGGCCACTGGAGACCGCGGCCGCCCAGGACGTGCGCATGGGCGTGGAAGACGGTCTGTCCCGCGCCCGCGCCGGTGTTGAACACCACGCGGTACCCGCCCGCGTCCACCTTGTCCTCCGCGGCGACCTGGGCGGCCTCGCGCAGCACGTCCGCGGCGACCGCGGGCTCGGCGGCGGCGAGCGAGGCCGCGTCGGGGTAGTGGACCCGCGGGATGACCAGCACATGGGTCGGAGCCTGGGGGTTGATGTCGCGGAACGCGACGGTCGTCGGGGTCTCCCGGACCACCGTCGCCGGGACCTCCCCCGCGACGATCTTGCAGAACAGGCAGTCGGCCTGCGGCTCTCCGGCCACGGTCACGCCTCCTCGACTCGGTTCACTTCGGCTGTCCGGACCCGGACGCCGGCCGCACGGCGGAGCCGCCGCGCTCCGCCCGCGGACCGCCGCGCCCGGTACCGTCGCATGCTATCCGGCGGCCGGCCTCCTTCGGCCGAGAGCCCGGTGGGCCCCCTTCGGCCGAGGGCCGGTGGCTGAGCCACCGTGTGATCGGCACGCCCCGGACCAGCACGTCACCGGCCATGCCCACCGGGTAGGCGCCGGTCACCGGCAGCACGAGCGCGACGGCGTCGCACCCGGCCGGGAGGGCGGCCGCGCGCCCCATGGCCCGCACCGGAGGCGAGCCGCGCGCCGGCAGCAGCGCATGAGGCGGCGCGGCCGCGGCGGCACCCCGGCGCGGTTCCACAGCGCCCGGCAGACGCCCGGGGCGAACAGCGCCGCGGCGGTGACCGGCGGCGCGGGCGGCGCAGAACCGGTGGCGCCCGCGACGGCCTTGTCGGCCACGGCGACGGCGAGGCCCGGCCGACCCGGCCCGCGTCCGCCGGCGCGGGCCGCCGCGTCCGCGGGCGCCCGCCGCAACGCCACCGCCGCCTCCGCGACCGCCGCGTCGAACTGCCCCCGCTCCGGGAGCAGTCCCGGCGAGGTGCAGCCGCAGCGGCATGCCCTCGGCGGCCGCCGCGACGGCCGTGCGCAGCTCCGTATCAGGGGCGGCGCCTTGGGCCTGGCGCCGCCCTACGGCCCGCTCCCCGGCCGGGTGCGGCCCGGCGTCATGACCCGGCCGGCGGCAGCGGCGGCGCGGTCTTCGCCGGCCGCTCCGCCAGTGCGGCGAGCGCGATGCGGATCGCCTCGTCGAGCTGCGGGTCCCGGCCCGCGGCGTGGTCCTGGGGCGTGGTGACCACCTCGACGTCCGGGTCGACGCCGTGGTTCTCCACGCCCCACCCGTACCCCTCCATCCAGAAGGCGTACTTGGGCTGGGTCACCAGGGTGCCGTCGACCAGGTGGTACCGGCTGTCGATGCCGATCACGCCGCCCCAGGTGCGGGTGCCGACCACGGGACCGATGCCGAGGGCCTTGATCGCGGCGTTGACGATGTCGCCGTCGGAGCCGGAGAACTCGTTGGCGACGGCGACGACCGGACCGCGCGGCGCGTCCTCGGGGTAGCTGTAGGGCCTCAGACCGCGCGGCACGTCCCAGCCGACGATGCGGCGGGCCAGCTTCTCGACCACGAGCTGCGAGGTGTGCCCGCCGCGGTTCTCGCGCACGTCCACCACGAGCCCGTCGTGCGCCACCTCCACGCGCAGGTCGCGGTGGATCTGGGCCCAGCCGGGCGCCTGCATGTCCGGTACGTGCAGATAGCCGAGGCGGCCGCCGGACCTCTCGTGGACGTAGGCGCGGCGGTCGGCGACCCACGCGTGGTAGCGCAGCGGCTCCTCGTCGTCGAGCGGGACGACCACGGCGTGCCTCGGATCGCCCCCGCCGGCCGGCGAGACGGTCAGCTCGACGGGCTTGCCCGCGGTGCCGACGAGCAGCGGCCCCGGCCCGGTGACCGGGTCGACGGGCTGGCCCGCGACCGCGATGACCGCGTCGCCCGCGCGGATGGCGACACCGGGCGCGGCGAGCGGCGAGCGGGCACCGGGGTCGGAGGTCTCCGACGGGAGGATGCGGTCGATCCGCCACAGGCCGTCCTCGTGCCGCGACAGGTCGGCGCCGAGCAGGCCCTGCCGGGTGCCGGAGCCGCCGTACCCACCGGACGGCGACACATAGGCGTGCGAGGTGCCCAGTTCGCCCTGCACCTCCCAGAGCAGATCGACCAGGTCGTCGTGGGTGGCGACGCGCCCAAGCAGCGGGCGGTAGCGGTCCAGTACGCCGTCCCAGTCCACACCGCCGAGGTCGGCGCGCCAGAAGTGGTCGCGCATCAGGCGGCCCGTCTCGGCGTACATCTGCCGCCACTCGGCGACCGGGTCCACCCTCTGGCGGACCCGGGAGAGGTCGACGGTGATGTTGGTGTCGCTGTCGTCGTCGTGCGAGGCGCGCCGGTCGCTCGGCACCACCTTCAGCTTGCCGTCGGTCCACAGCAGCACCCGCTTGCCGTCCCCGCTGACCGCGAAGTGGTCGGCGCCCGAGGCCAGGTGCTCGACGCCCTGCTGGAGCAGGTCGTAGCGCTCCAGGTCCGACTTGGGGTCCTGGTCGTCGGGCTTGGCGCGGGAGGAGCCGAGCACGCCGAGCACCGGGTGGCGCAGCCACAGCAGCCCGTCCTTGGCGGCACGCAGCGTCGAGTAGCGGCCCGCCTCGACGGGGAAGGGCACGATCCGGTCGGCGAGGCCCTCCAGGTCGATACGGGTGGCGGGCGCGCCCTCGCTGTCGGGGGTCTCGTCCTTGTCGGGGGTCTCGAAGGGGCGGCCGTGCCGCTGCGGCCCGAAGGGTGCGGGCGTGGTGGCCGAGAGGGTGATCAGGTGGGGCCGGGAGCCGTCGACGAACGCGAGGTCGAAGACGTGCTCGTCGTAGATCGGGTCGAAGGAGCGCTCGGACAGGAACGCCAGGTGCTTGCCGTCCAGCGTGAAGGCGGGTGCGTAGTCGCGGAACCTGAGCGGGGTGGCCTCGCTGACCGTGAGGTCCGCGGTGCCCGCGAGCTTGAGGTGGCGCAGCGGGCGCGGGCCGGGGTGCGACCAGGCGAGCCAGGCCGAGTCGGGCGAGAAGACCAGGCCCGAGGCCTCGCCGTGCTCGCTCCTGTCGACCTCGCGCACCTCGCCGGTCTCCCGCTCCACCAGCAGCACCCGGCCGTCGTGCGAGGCGACGGCGGCGCGGCTGCCGTCCGGGGCCATGGCTAGGCCCAGGACCCTGCCAAGCTGTCCCGCGGCGATCCTGCGGGGGGTGGCTCCGGGCGCGAGGCCGGTGGCGGGGGCGAACTCCAGGGCGTCGTCGCCCTCCGCGTCCGTCACCCAGACCACGTACTCCTCGCCGTCCGCGCGGAAGGTGCGCGGCAGCCTGGCCCGTACACCGGGCTCGGCGGCCAGGGCGCGGGCTGGGCCCTCGCGGTGGGTGACCCAGTGGATGGTGCCGCGCACGGACACGGCGCTGCCCCGGCCGGTGTGGTCGGGGGCCGCGGCGCCGAACCAGCGGGCCGCGTTCAGCGGTCGCGGCTGGAGGTCGGTGCGCTGGCCGCCGAGCCGGATGTCGAGCCGCCTGGGCTCGGCGCCGGCCAGGTCGTCCAGGATCCACAGCTCGCCCGCGCGGGCGTAGACGACACGGGTGCCGTCGGTGGCGGCGTGCCGGGCGTAGAAGCCCTGGAACGGGGTGCGGGCCGCGGGGGGCCCGGCCTCGGCGGGCGGCTCCCCGGCCGGGGCGTCCCGCTCCGGGGACTCCTGTTCCAAGGACTCCTGCTCAGGAGCCTGCCGGCCCGCTGGCTCCTGCGCCGCGGACTCCTGGCCGGGCCCCGCGGGGGCCTCCGCCGCCCCTTCGGGGGCGGGTGCCGGCTCGGAGGCCGTGTCCGACCGCGCCCCGGTGCCGTCCGCCGGGCCGCCCGGGGCCGCCGGGGCCGTGCCGTCCCCGAGGTCCGTGTGGCGTCGCAGGTCGGAGCCGTCCGGCAGGGAGGAGTAGACCGCCCCGACGCCTTCGTGGTCGGAGAGGAAGGCGATCCGGTCGCCGACCCACATCGGGTACTCGATGTTGCCGTCGAGCTCTTCGTGGACGCGGACGAACTCGCCGTCGCCCTCGCGGTCGATCCAGAGCTTGCCCGCGCTGCCGCCGCGGTAGCGCTTCCACCAGGCGGCCTCGCGGCCCATCGGCGCGGACACCAGCAGGACCTGTCCGGACGGGCCGTACGCCACCGAGCCGACGGGGCCGTACGGCAGGGTCTCGGCCGGGCCGCCGTCGAGCGGGACCGCACGGGCCCACGAACGGCGCAGGGACGCCTGTCCCTCGGCGGTGACGGCGAGGACACGGCCGTCCGGCGTCCAGCCGCGCACTCCGGTGCGACCGCTGCCCCAGTGCGTCAGCCGCCGGGAGGGCCCGCCGTCGAGGGGGGCGACATGGACCTCGGGCGCCCCGTCGCGGGTGGAGGTCCAGGCCACGGTCCGGCCGTCCGGGGAGATCCGGGGATGGCTGACCGGCATGTTGTCCGCGCTGACCCGCCAGGCGCGACCGCCTTCGAGTAGCGCGACCCAGACGTCGTCCTCTGCTGTGAAGGCGATGAAATCGCCGTGAAGATGCGGAAACCGAAGGTACCCAGACTGTGTCACACGATCAGCCTAGGCAGGGCACCCCGCTGCGGTCAGCGGTTTGGATCACTCCGGACTGCCGGAGCGGCCCTCAGCCCTGCATGAGCAGCCACTCCTGGAGCTCCACCAGATTGCCCTCGGGATCCTTCAGATGGGCGACGCGCATCCGCTCCGTCATCGGCGCGGGCCCCTGCACCAGCTCCGCGCCGCGCTCGGCGAGCTGCGCGCAGTAGGTGTCGAGGTCGTCCACGCGGAGCACCACCAGGGAGCGGTGCCCCGTCGCGGAGGCGGCGAGCTCGCCGATCACCTCGGCCATCACGGTCCGGTCCTGGAGCGCGATGCCGGCCGAGCCGACCGCGGGGCTGAACTTCTCGTACGGGCCGTCCGCGGCACCCGACTGCGGCTTGAGGCCGAGCACGTCGGCGTAGAAGCGGTAGCAGGCGGGGAAGTCGGAGACCAGCAGCCTGACCTGGGCGAGTTCCAACGCGACTCCTTGGTTCTGGGAGGTGCCGTCGGGCACGGCGGGTGCTGCGTACGTCGACGCCGGGCACCGGGCCCGCCAGGGCCCGTCCGGCAGCTCCCGCCGGGCCCGCGGCCCCTGGCACCGCACCTCGCGGCGCTGTCGGGCACGCCCGCGTACACCCGGTACGAGGGCGACCCTCCGCCTTGCGACGCACGGCACCGGACGCCGCGGGCATATCCGACGCGCATCGTCGGACAGGACCTAGGACCAGCGGCCGGTGCGGCCGAGCAGGAGTGCCGCCGCCGCGGTGCCCGCGGTCGACGTACGCAGCACCGTACGCCCGAGCCGGCACACACGGGCACCCGCCTCCCCGAAGAGATCGAGTTCCTCGGGTGTGAGGGAGCCTTCCGGGCCCACCACGACCACGATGTCGCCGCTCGTGGGCAGCGCGGTGGTGGCCAGCGGCTCGCCGGGGTGGCCGGGGTCCTCGTGCAGCACGACGGCCAGCTCCGCACGGGCCAGCAGCGCGGCCACCTGCTTGCCCGTCATCGCCTCGGTGACCTCGGGAAAGCGCACCCGGCGCGACTGCTTGCCGGCCTCGCGGGCGGTCGCCCGCCATTTGCCGAGCGCCTTCACGCCCCGCTCGCCCTTCCACTGCGTGATGCAGCGGGTCGCGGACCAGGGCACGATCGCATCGACGCCGGTCTCCGTCATGGTCTCCACGGCCCGCTCGCCCCGGTCGCCCTTGGGCAGCGCCTGGACGACCGTCAGCCGGGGCTCGGGCGCGGGCTCCGCCAGCACCGGGCCACGGCCCAGCACCAGCCGGTCCCTGCCCTCGGTGTCCAGCACCACGCACGCCGCCCAGTGCCCGGCGCCGTCGGTGAGCACGACCTCCTCGCCGGGCCGCAGCCGCCGCACGGAGACGGCGTGCCGCCCCTCCGGTCCTTCGAGGACGTACCGCGGGCCCCCGGCCGGTGCGCCGGCGGCCGCGCGGGGGTCGCCGGGGGTCCCGGTCCCCTCGGGCGCCCCGAGGTCGTCGACGACGAAGACGGGTGCCGTCATGCCTTACCGCCCTCCGGCTCGCCGGTTCCGCCGGGCGCCGCGAGGTGCCCTGGTCCGCCGGGGGGCGCCCAGGCGGCCGTCCTGGCGTCGTCGAGCTCGGCCGCCAGCACCTCGACCAGCTCTTTGGCGGGCAGCTCGCGGGCCATCCGGTGACCCTGGCCCGCCCACAGCGCCATGCCCTGCGGGTCGCCCGCCTGCTCCGCGGCGCGGCGCAGCGGGGCGGCCAGGTGGTGGACCTGCGGGTACGCGGCGGGAGCGTAGGGGCCGTGTTCGCGCAGGAAGCGGTTGACCAGTCCCCGGGCCGGACGGCCGGTGAAGGCCCGGGTGAGTTCGGTGCGCACGAAGAGGGAGCTGGTCAGGGCCTCCTTGTGCAGCGGGTGGGCGCCCGATTCCGGGGTGACGAGGAAGGCCGTGCCGAGCTGCCCCGCGACCGCGCCTGCGGCGAGCACCGCGGCGATCTGGGTGCCCCGCATCAGACCGCCGCCGGCCACCACGGGGAGGCCCACCGCCTCGCGGACCTCGGCGACCAGGGCGAGCAGCCCGTAGCCGCTGCCGTCGCGCTCCGGCTGGTCGCGGTGGGTGCCCTGGTGGCCGCCCGCCTCGATGCCCTGGGCGCACACCGCGTCGGCGCCCGCCCGCTCCGCGGCCCTGGCCTCCTCCGGGGTGGTGGCGGTGACCACGGTGACGGTGCCGGCCCGTGCGAAGGCGGCGAGCACCTTCTCGCTCGGGCAGCCGAAGGTGAACGAGACGACGGGCACCGGGTCGTCGAGGAGGACGGCGAGCTTGGCCTCGTAGCCGTCGTCACGGCCGCAGTCGGAGTCGCCCAGCTCCGTCTCGTACCAGGCGGCCTCGCCGGCGAGCTGGTCGCGGTAGACGGCCACGGCGGCCGGGTCCGCGTACTCGGGCTGCGGGAGGAAGAGGTTGACGCCGAACGGCCGGTCGGTGAGTCCCCGCAGTTGCTTGATCTCGTGGTACATCCCGTCCGCCGTCTTGTAGCCGGCGGCGAGGAAACCGAGCCCTCCGGCTTCGGACACGGCCGCGGCGAGCCGCGGTCCGGAGGCACCGCCCGCCATCGGAGCCTGCACGATCGGGAGTGGGAAGAGATCGGTCAGTGCGGAGGACATGACGGCATGTTGTCACGTCCCCCGCACAAGTCCGAAACCAGCCTTACGCCCGGCATATGCCTCGGTCACCGATTGACGTCATCGCCCGTTGAACGCGTCCTTCAGACGGGAGAACAGGCCCTGTTGGCCTGGCTGGAACTGACCCGTCGGCCGCTCCTCGCCCCGGAGCTTGGCCAGCTCCCTGAGCAGTCGTTCCTGCTCGGGTTCGAGCTTGGACGGGGTCTGCACCTCGACATGCACGATCAGGTCGCCACGGCCGCCGCCGCGCAGATGCGTGACGCCGCGGCCGTGCAGCGGGATCGACTGGCCGGATTGCGTACCTGGCCGGATATCGACCTCTTCGAGACCGTCCAGGGTCTCCAGCGGCACCTTGGTGCCGAGCGCGCCCGCGGTCATCGGGATGGTGACCGTGCAGTGCAGGTCGTCACCGCGGCGCTGGAAGACCTGGTGCGGCAGCTCGTGGATCTCCACGTAGAGGTCGCCCGCCGGACCGCCGCCGGGGCCGACCTCGCCCTCGCCGGCGAGCTGGATCCGGGTGCCGTTGTCGACACCGGCGGGGATCTTCACGGTGAGGGTGCGGCGCGAACGGATGCGGCCGTCGCCCGCGCACTCCGGGCACGGGGTCGGCACCACGGTGCCGAAGCCCTGGCACTGCGGACAGGGCCTGGAGGTCATGACCTGGCCGAGGAAGGACCGGGTGACCTGCGAGACCTCACCGCGGCCGCGGCACATGTCGCAGGTCTGCGCGGTGGTGCCCGGAGCGGCGCCCTCGCCGTTGCAGGTGGAGCAGACGACGGCCGTGTCGACCTGGATGTCCTTGGTGGTGCCGAAGGCCGCCTCGTCGAGCTCGATCTCCAGCCTTATCATCGCGTCCTGGCCGCGACGGGTACGCGACCTCGGCCCGCGCTGGGACGCGGTCCCGAAGAACGCGTCCATGATGTCCGAGAAGTTCCCGAAGCCGCCCGCGCCGAAGCCGCCTGGCCCGGCGCCGCCGGTCTGGGACAGCGGGTCCCCACCGAGGTCGTAGACCTGCTTCTTCTGCGGGTCCGACAACACCTCGTAGGCGGCGTTGATCTCCTTGAACCGCTCCTGCGTCTTCGGATCGGGATTGACGTCCGGGTGCAGCTCGCGGGCGAGCCGCCGGAACGCCTTCTTGATCTCGTCCTGGGACGCGTCTCGGCGTACGCCTAGTACGGCGTAGTAATCCGTGGCCACTTACGACTCCGCCAGGATCTGTCCGACGTAACGTGCCACTGCGCGTACTGCTCCCATCGTTCCCGGGTAGTCCATGCGGGTCGGTCCGACCACGCCGAGCTTGGCGACTGCCTCGCCGCCCGAACCGTAGCCGACCGAGACCACGGACGTGGAGTTGAGTCCTTCGTGCGCGTTCTCATGACCGATCCGTACCGTCATGCCGGAGTCCGTGGACTCGCCCAGCAGCTTGAGGAGCACGACCTGCTCCTCAAGGGCCTCCAGCACCGGCCGGATGGTCAGGGGGAAGTCATGGCCGAAGCGGGTGAGGTTGGCGGTACCGCCGATCATCAGCCGCTCCTCGGTCTCCTCGACCAGCGTCTCCAGCAGGGTGGACAGCACGGTCTGCACGGTGCCGCGGTCCTCGGCCTCGAAGGCCTCGGGCAGATCCTGCACCAGTTGCGGCACATCCGCGAAACGGCGGCCGCCGACGCGGCTGTTGAGCCGGGCGCGCAGGTCGGCCAGTGAGGTCTCGCCGAACGGCGCCGGACAGTCCACCATACGCTGCTCGACCCGGCCGGTGTCGGTGATCAGCACCAGCATCAGCCGGGCCGGGGCCATCGCAAGCAGCTCGACGTGCCGGACCGTGGAGCGCGTCAGTGAGGGGTACTGCACCACGGCGACCTGCCGGGTGAGCTGCGCCAGCAGCCGGACGGTCCGGGCCACGACGTCGTCGAGGTCGACCGCGCCCTCCAGGAAGTTCTGGATGGCCCGGCGCTCCGGCGCGGTCATCGGCTTGACGCCCGCCAGCTTGTCGACGAAGAGGCGGTAGCCCTTGTCCGTGGGGATGCGGCCGGCGCTGGTGTGCGGCTGGGCGATGTAACCCTCGTCCTCCAGGACGGCCATGTCGTTGCGCACGGTGGCCGGCGAGACGCCCAGCTTGTGACGCTCGGTGAGCGCCTTGGAACCGACCGGCTCCTCCGTGCCCACGTAGTCCTGGACGATGGCGCGCAGCACTTCGAGCCTGCGCTCACTGAGCATCGCGCACCTCCAGTTCCGTCCACCCGGACCCTGCGTCCGGCCTCGCACACACCCGGCCCTGCGTCCGGATCTCCCCGGCACGGGGCCCGGCCCTCCCCGGCCCGGCCGGCGGCCGGCGGCCGGCCACCGGGGACACCCGCCGGCGGGCGCCCACCCTGGCACTCACCACACACGAGTGCCAATTTTCACCCGCCCAGTGTACGGCGCACAGGTGCCGCCGGGGCAAGAGCGCTGGCGGTGGCGCGGGCAACCGCCCGGACGCCCCCGTCCGCCGAGCCGGCACCCCGCCCCGCCGGCCGGCTACGGCGCCGTGACGAAGTCGATCAGCTCCTCGACCCGGCCGAGGAGCGCCGGCTCCAGGTCCTTGTAGCTGTGGACGCACGCCAGGATGCGCTGCCAGGCGGCGCCGGTGTGCTCCGGCCAGCCGAGGGCGCGGCAGACGCCGGTCTTCCAGTCCTGTCCGCGCGGGACGCGGGGCCAGGCGGCGATTCCCACGGAGGACGGTTTCACGGCCTCCCAGACGTCGATGTACGGGTGGCCCACGACCAGGGTGTGCGGGCCGGTCACCGCGGCCGCGATGCGGGACTCCTTGGTGCCGGGCACCAGGTGGTCGACGAGGACGCCGAGGTGGGCGTCCGGCCCGGGGCCGAAGGACTCGACGATCGCCGGGAGGTCGTCCACGCCCTCCAGGTACTCGACCACCACGCCCTCGATGCGCAGGTCGTCGCCCCACACCTTCTCGACCAGCTCGGCGTCGTGCCGGCCCTCCACGTAGATGCGCCCGGCACGCGCCACCCGGGCCCGGGCGCCCGGCACGGCGACGGAGCCGGAGGCGGTGCGGGTCGGGCGCGCGGGGGCGCCCGAGGCCGGGCGGACCAGGGTCACCGGCCTGCCCTCCAGCAGGAAGCCGCGCGGCTGGAGCGGGAAGGCGCGGTGCTTGCCGAAGCGGTCCTCCAACGTGACCGTGCCCGCCTCGCAGCGGATCACCGCCCCGCAGAACCCCGTGCCCGCCTCCTCCACCACGAGCCCGGGCTCCGCGGGCACCTCGGGCGCGGGCTGCTGCTTCTTCCAGGGCGGCGTGAGGTCCGGTGAGTACTGGCGCATTCGGCCGACGATAGAAGAGAGCGGGCGCGGGCGGTCACGACACGCCGAAACGCAGGGCGAGTTGATCGCGCTGGCGCCGGACGAAGCCGGCGTCCACGACGGCGCCGTGGCCCGGTACGTAGAGGGCCTCGGGGCCGCCCAGGGCGAGCAGCCGGTCGAGGGCTCCGGGCCAGCGCCCCGGAACGGCGTCCGGCCCTGCCTGCGGTTCCCCCGACTCCTCCACGAGGTCCCCGCAGAAGACCACGTCCGGCTCGCCGTCGCCGCCCGGGACCAGCACCGCAAGGTCGTGCGCCGTGTGGCCGGGGCCCACGTTCAGCAGCAGGGCCCGCACTCCGCCGCCCAGATCGAGCGCCTGCCGGTCGGTCACGGGGTGCCACGGGGACGCAGGAGCGGGGGCGGGGGCGGACCCGGGGGCGCGGGCGCCGGTACGGGTGTCCGGCGGCCGAGGGCGCGCCGGTGCGGTGGCGGTGGGGCGGCTCGGGTCGGCGGTCCGCCGCACCGCGTCGGGCGCGTCGGGGGCGTCGGGCGCGTGAGCGGTGTCCCGTGCCAGGCGCCCGAGGGCCCCGGCGGCGTCCGCCGCGTCCTGCACGGCGACGCCGTGGCGCACCGCGTCCGCGCGCAGTCCCTCGGTGTCCGCGGCGAGCAGCACGCCGGCACCGGCCGGGCCGTGGAACTGCGCACCCGCGAACGCCGGAGCACCCAGCACGTGGTCGAAGTGCGGGTGGGTGAGCGCGAGATGGGTCACCCGGCGCCCGCCGCCGAGCAGCCGGGCCGCGGCGGCCCGCAGCCGGCCACCCTGCGCCGGCGTGGCGCCCGCGTCGACCAGCAGGGCCCCCTCGTCCCCGGCGACCAGCCCGGACGTGCAGTCCCACACCGGCAGCCGGCAGCGCCCGACCCGTGCCGTCAGCCCCTCCCAGCCCGCGTCCTGCCAAGCGATGCGCATACGTCCGCCTTCCGCGCCCGGCCCGGGTCCCCGACCCACCGGCTCCTCAGTCCACCAGGTCCCGGACCACCGCGTCGGCCAGCAGCCGGCCCCGCAGGGTGAGCACGGCCCGGCCCTCGGCGTGGGGGCCCGCCTCAAGGAGCCCCTCGGCGACGGCACGGCGGGCCGCCGCGGCTCCCTGCGCCCGCAGCAGCGACAGCGGGCAGCCGTCCGTGAGCCGCAGTTCGAGCAGGATCCGCTCGACCCGCCGGTCCTCCGCCGCCAGCACCTCCCGCCCCGCGCCCGGCGACCGCCCGGCCGCCAGCCGTGCCGCGTACGCGCCCGGATGCCTGGCGTTCCACCACCGCACCCCGCCGACGTGGCTGTGCGCCCCCGGCCCGGCACCCCACCAGTCCGCTCCTCGCCAGTACAGCTCGTTGTGCAGGCAGCGCCCCGCGGGAGAGGTCGCCCAGTTCGACACCTCGTACCAGGCGAAGCCCGCCGCGGAGAGCATCTCCTCGGCGATCAGATAGCGGTCCGCGTGCTCGTCGTCGTCCGTCATCGGTATCTCGCCGCGCCGGATCCGCCGCGCCAGTCCCGTGCCCTCCTCGACGATCAGCGCGTACGCCGACACGTGGTCGGGCCCGGCGCCGATCGCCGCGTCCAGTGAGGCGCGCCAGTCGTCGTCGGACTCGCCCGGCGTTCCGTAGATCAGATCGAGATTCACGTGTGCGAACCCGGCGGCCCGTGCCTCCGCCACGCACTGTTCGGGGCGGCCCGGGGTGTGCGTGCGGTCCAGCACGTCCAGCACGTGCCGGCGCGCGCTCTGCATGCCGAAGGAGATCCGGTTGAAGCCTCCGGCCCGCAGCCGGGCCAGATAGGCGGGGCCGACGGACTCCGGGTTGGCCTCGGTGGTGACCTCCGCGTCGTCCTCGAGCCCGAACTCGGAGCGGATCGTGTCCAGCATCCGCACCAGGTCGTCCGCGGGAAGCAGGGTCGGGGTGCCGCCGCCGACGAAGACGGTGCGCACCCGGCGCGGGTCCTCACCGAGGACCTTGCGGGCCAGGCGGACCTCGTCGGCCAGCGTGGCCGCGTAGTTCTCCCGGGAGGCGAGCACACCGCCGGTGCCGCGCAGCTCGGTCGCGGTGTAGGTGTTGAAGTCGCAGTAGCCGCAGCGGGCGGCGCAGTACGGCACGTGCAGATAGAACCCGAGGGGGCGGTCGGCGGCACCGTCGAGGGCGGACGCGGGCAGCGCCCCGTCATCGGGCACGGGCTCGCCGTCGGGCGGTACGGAAGGCATACGGACCATTCTCCCGTATGCCGCTGTGCCGCTGTGCGGCCATGCGGCCATGCGGCCATGCGGCCATGCGGCCATGCGGCCATGCGGCCATGCGGCCATGCCGAGGATGCTTCCGGGGCGCTGCCCGGTTCCCGCCGGGCCTGCCGTTGTCCGCTTCCGGTGCGCCGTCGGTCTGCGGGGCCGCTCGGGATGGGCGCCCCGCGGCCGAGGACGGCTCGCCACCGGCGAGGCCCCGTGCCCTGGAAGGGGCGCGGGGAAGCGCGCGAGCGACCACGACGCACCCGCGCACGGCCACCGGCCCACCGTGGCACACCCGGCCCAGACCACTCACCGGCCGCAGGGCGGCACAGCGGCAGAACCGGTCAGCCGCACAGCGGCACAGCGGCGCACCCCGCACCCCGCACCCCGCACCCCGCACCCCGCACCCCGCACCCCGCACCCCGCACCCCGCACCCCGCCGGGAACGCCCCGAAGACCCACCGGGGTGCGGCGGAGACCCCGAAAGGGACCCGGAGACGCAACGACCCCGAAAGGGACCTTGAAACGCACCGGGCACCCGCCGGAGGCGGACCAGGGCCCCGGACACGGACCAGGCTTCGGAGACGGGCCAGACCCCAGACACGGGCCAGACCCCGGAGACGAACGGTGAACGCACCCAGGGGTGAACCAGGGCCCGGAGAGGGGCCAGGGCGAAGGCTCCGGACCTCGGCCGGGGCCAGGGGCCGGGAGAGCCAGGACCCGGGTAAGCCAGGACCCGGGAGAGCGGAGGGCGGGGGCGGACGGGGCCGGGGCCCCGAAGGCGCGCCCCGCCGCGGATCAGGCCTCGCGGGCCCCCGCGTACATCTCGTCGATCAGATGCCGGTACTCCCGCTCCACCACGGGCCGCTTCAGCTTCAGGCTGGGCGTCAGCTCACCGTGCTCGATGTCCAGGTCACGCGGCAGCAGCCGGAACTTGCGGATGGCCTGCCAGCGCTGGAGCCCCTCGTTGAGCCGCTGGACGTAGCCGTCGACGAGGGCGACCGTGGCGGGCGCCGCCACCACCTCGGCGTACGACTTGCCGGCCAGGCCGTGCTCCTTCGCCCAGTCCATGATCGAGGGTTCGTCGAGTGCGATCAGCGCGGTGCAGAAGTTCCGGTCGGCACCGTGCACCAGGATGTTCGAGACGAACGGGCAGACCGCCTTGAACTGGCCCTCGGCCTCGGCCGGGGCGATGTACTTGCCGCCGGAGGTCTTGATCAGGTCCTTCTTGCGGTCCGTGATCCGCAGATAGCCGTCTGCCGAGAGCTCGCCGATGTCGCCGGTGTGGAACCAGCCGTCGGCCTCCAGCACCTCGGCCGTCTTGTCCGGCAGGCCGTGGTAGCCCTGCATGATGCCGGGCCCGCGGAGCAGGACCTCGCCGTCCTCGGCGATGCGGACCTCGGTGCCCGGCAGCGGCTTGCCGACGGTGCCGGTGCGGTACGCCTCGCCCGGGTTGACGAAGGACGCCGCCGACGACTCCGTGAGTCCGTAGCCCTCCAGGATGTGCACTCCGGCGCCGGCGAAGAAGTAGCCGATGTCGGGCGCGAGCGCCGCCGAACCCGAGACACAGGCCCGCATCCGCCCGCCGAAGGCCTCGCGCAGCTTGCTGTAGACGAGGGCGTCGGCGATCTTGTGCTTGGCGCCCAGGCCCAGGGGCGCGGAGGCCCTGCCGGTGCGGCGGTAGGTGTCCTGGGTGACCTTCGCGTACTCGCGGGCCACTCCCGCGGCCCACTGGAAGATCTTGTACTTGGCTGCCCCGCCGGCCCGGGCCTTGGCCGCGACGCCGTTGTAGACCTTCTCGAAGATGCGCGGCACGGCGGCCATGTAGGTGGGCTGCACCACCGGAAGGTTCTCGATGATCTTGTCGACCCGGCCGTCGACTGCGGTGACGTGCCCGACCTCCACCTGGCCGCTGGTGAGCACCTTGCCGAAGACGTGCGCGAGCGGCAGCCACAGGTACTGCACGTCGTCCGGGTAGATGAGGCCGGTGGCGGCAATGGCCTTGGCCATGTACGACCAGCAGTCGTGCGGCAGCCGCACACCCTTGGGGCGGCCGGTGGTGCCGGACGTGTAGATCAGGGTGGCGAGCTGGTCGGCGGTGATCGCGGAGACCCGCTCCCTGATGAGGTCGGGGTCCTTCTCCAGGCGGGCGGCACCGCGCGCCTGGAGCTCGTCGAGAGTGATGACCCAGCCGTCGGGCTCGTCCGCGGGGGCCGCGTCCCTCACGCCGCGGGGGTCGATCACGACCACGTGCGCGAGCCCGGGCAGGTCGGTGCGCCGCTGACGCGCCTTGGCCAGTTGTTCGACGTCCTCCGCGATGAGCACCCTGCTGCCGGAGTCGGCGAGGATGAACGCGGACTCGTCGGCGTTGGTCTGCGGGTAGACGGTGGTGGTGGCCGCTCCCGCGCACAGGATGCCGAGGTCCGTGAGGACCCACTCGATCCGTGTGGTCGAAGCGAGCGCGACCCGCTCCTCGGGCCCGACGCCGAGTTCTATGAGGCCCGCGGCGATGGCGGTGACCCGATCGGCCGCCTGCGCCCAGCTCAGCGACTTCCAGTCGTCGGGCCCCGCGCCCGAGGCGGGCGGGACCGGATACCGGTAGGCCTCCTTGTCGGGCGTGGCCGCCACGCGCTCCAGGAAGACAGTCGCCACCGACGGCGGACGGTTCTCGATCAGGGTCTGTGTGTCGCTCACGACTTCCTCCGGGCCCGCGACAGCGTGGCTCTTTGCCAGGTGGCCGACTGCCCGCGGCTTGGCTGCTTGTTTAACTCACGAGTAACTGTCGAGCGTGATCAGAGTAGAGGGCAGCCGGGCCACGCGTAAGAGGCCATGACGCGTCTCTTTACACGGCGCTCCGTCTCTTCGCAGAGAGTCCCGCTTTTGCGCACACACCGGATGGGACGGCTGTGCTAGCGGACCGCCGCGAGAACGCCCGAGACCCGGCGCACGGGGCGCGCCGGGTCTCGGGGACGACCGGCACGCGCGGGCCCCGCACACACGGGCGCGCCGATGCCGGTCCGGTGGCCGCGGCCCGCCCGGGAAGCCCTGGGCGAGCCGAGGCGCCTACTTCTTCTTGCCTCCGTCGTCGCTGGAGAGCACCGCGATGAACGCCTCCTGGGGCACCTCGACGGCGCCCACCATCTTCATCCGCTTCTTCCCCTCCTTCTGCTTCTCCAGCAGCTTCCGCTTGCGGGAGATGTCACCGCCGTAGCACTTGGCGAGGACGTCCTTGCGGATGGCCCGGATGGTCTCCCGGGCGATCACCCGGGAGCCGATCGCGGCCTGCACGGGCACCTCGAAGTTCTGCCGCGGGATGAGCTCCTTGAGCTTGGCGACCAGCCGCACCCCGTACGCGTACGCCTGGTCCCTGTGGGTGATCGCCGAGAAAGCGTCCACCTTGTCGCCGTGCAGCAGGATGTCGACCTTGACGAGCTGCGCACTCTGCTCGCCGGTGGGCTCGTAGTCGAGCGAGGCGTACCCGCGGGTCTTGGACTTCAGTTGGTCGAAGAAGTCGAAGACGATCTCGGCGAGCGGCAGGGTGTAGCGGATCTCCACACGGTCCTCGGAGAGGTAGTCCATGCCGAGCAGCACGCCCCGCCGGGTCTGGCAGAGCTCCATGATCGCGCCGATGAACTCGCTCGGCGCGAGGATCGTGGCCCGCACCACGGGCTCGTGCACCTCTGCGAGCTTTCCTTCCGGAAACTCACTCGGATTGGTGACCGTGTGCTCCGCCCCGTCCTCCATGACGACGCGGTAGACCACGTTCGGCGCGGTGGCGATCAGGTCGAGGCCGAACTCGCGTTCCAGCCGCTCGCGCACCACGTCGAGGTGGAGCAGTCCGAGGAAGCCGACGCGGAAGCCGAAGCCGAGCGCGGCGGAGGTCTCCGGCTCGTAGACCAGCGCGGCGTCGTTGAGCTGGAGCTTGTCCAGGGCCTCGCGCAGCTCCGGATAGTCCGAGCCGTCCAGCGGATACAGACCGGAGAAGACCATCGGCCTGGGGTCCTTGTACCCGCCGAGCGGCTCCTGCGCGCCCTTGGACTGGGCGGTGATGGTGTCACCGACCTTGGACTGCCGGACGTCCTTCACACCGGTGATCAGATAGCCCACCTCGCCGACGCCGAGGCCGTCGGCGGGCAGCATCTCCGGCGAGTTGGTGCCGATCTCCAGCAGTTCGTGGGTGGCGCCGGTGGACATCATCCGGATCCGCTCGCGCTTGTTCAGCTGGCCGTCGACGACACGTACGTACGTCACCACGCCGCGGTAGGAGTCGTAGACCGAGTCGAAGATCATGGCGCGGGCGGGGGCGTCGGGGACGCCGACCGGCGGGGGGATCTCGGCGACCACCTTGTCGAGCAGCGCCTCCACTCCGAGGCCGGTCTTCGCCGAGACCTTGAGGACCTCGTCCGGCTCGCAGCCGACGAGGTTCGCCAGTTCCTCGGAGAACTTCTCCGGCTGGGCGGCCGGCAGGTCGATCTTGTTGAGGACCGGGATGATGGTGAGGTCGTTCTCCATCGCCAGGTAGAGGTTGGCGAGGGTCTGGGCCTCGATGCCCTGGGCGGCGTCGACGAGCAGGATCGTGCCCTCGCAGGCGGCGAGGGAACGGGACACCTCGTAGGTGAAGTCCACGTGTCCCGGAGTGTCGATCATGTTCAGGATGTGGGTCCTGCCCTGGTCGGGGCCCTCGACGGGGGCCCAGGGCAGCCGGACGGCCTGGGACTTGATCGTGATCCCGCGCTCGCGCTCGATGTCCATCCGGTCGAGGTACTGGGCGCGCATCTGCCGCTGGTCGACCACTCCGGTGAGCTGGAGCATCCGGTCGGCAAGCGTGGACTTGCCGTGGTCGATGTGCGCGATGATGCAGAAGTTGCGGATCCGAGCCGGGTCGGTACGGCTCGGCTCAGGCACATGGTCAGTGGTCGCGGGCACGCAGGGTCCTGTCTCCTGAGGCTTCTCAAGCCTCTGATGAGTTCGAGGGCAGATCGATACGCAGCTCCCATCGTCCCACGGGCCGGGCACTGCGACCGGTTTGGGCCGCTTGGGCGCCGGCTGCTAGCCTGGACCGCTGTGTCTTCGGACCCTCCCCCGGGGTCCCGGGCCCTCTGCGGAGCGGCGCGGTACGCAAAGCCGGGGCGACCGACCGACGGGACACGTGAAAGATCCATCTTCTGTAGCTGAACTCGATCCTGAAAAGGCTCCTTCGTGGCGAACATCAAGTCCCAGATCAAGCGGATCAAGACCAACGAGAAGGCCCGGCAGCGGAACAAGGCCGTCAAGTCCTCCCTGAAGACCGCGATCCGCCGCACCCGTGAGGCAGTCGCCGCGGGTGACGTCGAGAAGGCGACGGCCGCCTCGCGCGACGCCGCGCGCAAGCTGGACAAGGCTGTCTCGAAGGGCGTCATCCACAAGAACCAGGCCGCCAACAAGAAGTCGGCCCTGGCGTCGAAGGTCGCGTCCCTCAAGGGCTGAGCCGCCCAGACGGGCGGCCCGGTGACCGACCCCGGCCGTGGCTCCGGCCCGGCCGTCCGATCGCCTAGCCGATCATCAGGTCATCCGTACGTCTGACCGCCGGCCGGGACCCAGAGCGGGCCCTCTCTCCTCCGCTCCCCACCGGCATCCCGGGCTCCGCACTCGTCCGCGTTCGCCACGACGCTGCGGCGGGGTCCTCGCAGCAGTCCCAGGAACCCCTTTCCGCCCCTTCCCCAGGGGCCGGGAGGGGGTTCCTGGCGTCAGTGGCGGGGTTCGGTCGTCGTCCTGTGCTCCCGCACGCTTCCGTCTACCGCTTCGACCGCTTCGACCGCTTCCCGAGTGCCGCCGACGCCGGGAGCGGACCGGCCACCCGACCCGGGAGCGGACCACCCACCGGCCCGGGAGCGGACCGGCCACCGACGAGGGCAGCGGACACCGGCCGTCCGACCCGGGCTCCGACCGAACCGCTAACGCCGGGAGCGGGCCGCTCTGGCAATGGCGACTACCGCCTTCTCCAGCGCGTACTCCGGGTCGTCCCCGCCGCCCTTCACTCCCGCGTCCGCCTCCGCCACGGCGCGTAGTGCCACCGAGACGCCCTCCGGTGTCCAGCCCCGCATCTGCTGGCGGACACGGTCGATCTTCCACGGCGGCATGCCCAGCTCCCGGGCAAGATCCGCGGGCCTTCCGCCCCGGGCCGCGGACAGCTTCCCGATGGCCCGCACGCCCTGGGCCAGGGCGCTGGTGATCAGCACCGGCGCGACGCCGGTCGACAGCGACCAGCGCAGTGCCTCCAGTGCCTCCGCCGCGCGCCCCTCAACGGCGCGGTCGGCCACCGTGAAGCTCGACGCCTCGGCCCGGCCCGTGTAGTACCGCCCGACGACCGCCTCGTCGATGGTGCCGGCCACGTCCGCCGTCAGCTGCGCCACGGCGGAGGCCAGCTCGCGCAGGTCGCTGCCGATCGCGTCGACCAGCGTCTGACACGCCTCGGGCGTCGCGGACCTGCCAAGCGCCCGGAACTCACCCCGCACGAACGCCAGCCGGTCGGCCGGCTTGGTCATCTTGGGGCAGGCGACCTCACGCGCCCCCGCCTTGCGCGCGGCGTCGAGCAGCGCCTTGCCCTTGGCGGCGCCCGCGTGCAGCAGTACGAGTGTGATCTCCGGCACGGGCGCCGCCAGATACGCCTTGACGTCCTTGATCGTGTCCGCGGACAGATCCTGCGCCTGGCGAACGACGACGACCTTCCGCTCGGCGAACAGCGAGGGGCTCGTCAGCTCGGCCAACGTGCCCGGGGCCAACTGGTCCGGGGCGAGGTCCCGTACGTCCGTGTCCGGGTCGGCGGCCCGCGCCGCCGCGACCACCTGCTGTACGGCACGGTCGAGCAGCAGCTCCTCCTGCCCCACGGCGACGGTGACCGGCGCCAGCGGGTCGGAGGTGTCGGACCTGCGGGTTCCTGCGGTGCGTTCGCTGTTCCTGGCCATCGCCGCCAAGCATCCCACGCGGCACTGACAAGCTCCGCCGACAGTCCGCGCTGACCGGCCCCGCTGACAGTCCGCGCTGGCAGCAGGTCCCGTGCCCGGCGCTGCCCACCCTGCCGGGCCGACCCGACGCCCCGCAGCCGGCCCCACCCTCGGGAGCCGATCGCGTCCTCCGCAGCCGATCGCGTCCTGCGGTCGGGCGGGCCCGCCCATGCCCCGGCCGCGCGGACGGGCGGGTGCGGCCCGGCCGGCGCGGGGCACCGGAGCGACGCGGCCCAAGCGAGAGGGCCGAGCGGCACGGCCGGAGCCAGGCGTCTCAGGGCTCCTCGCGCCAGCCGTCCCACTCGGCCGCGAACTCGTCCAGCTCCCGGGGGTCGAGCTGCTCCTCGGCATCCTCGACGACCAGGAGCCACTGGACGTCCTCGGCATCGTCCTCACCGGCGAGGGCGTCCCGCTTCAACTGCGGTTCCTCCACGAGGCCGAACCGCTCACCCAGCGCCTCGGCCGCCTCCTCCGCGGCGTCACGGTCGGGCAGCACCAGCACATGCCTGACCTCGCTCACAACGTCGCTCAGCTCTTCCACGAACCCCACACCAGTCGCATCACACACACCGCTTGTCTCACCACGGCATTCTCCCGGCATCCGGTCGGCACCGACGACCCGGGTGGGGGGCTCCAGAGGCCCCGGCGCGAAAGCCGGTGCACATGTCGCGGTGGAGAACGGGGCACCGGCCGCGGGTCACCACTTGGGCACGATCTGAACGTCCAGGTCCACCGTGACGCTCGGGCCGACGGCCGCGACGCCACGGGCCAGCATCCTCTGCCAACTGAGCGTGAAGTCGTCGCGGTGGAGTTCGGCCGTGGCATGGCAGGCCGCCCTGGGCTCGCCCTCCACGCCGCTGCCCAGGCCCTGGTACTCGGTGTCGAGCGTGACCGTACGGGTGACGCCGTGCAGGGACAGTGCGCCGGTGATGGCCCAATGACTGCCGCCCTTGTGCACAAAGCGGTCGCTGTAGAACTCCAGCGTCGGGAAGCGCCGCACATCGAGGAAATCGGCGGACCGCAGGTGGTTGTCGCGCACCGCGACATTGGTGTCGATCGAGGAGGCGTCGATCACCACGTGCATCGCGGAGTGCTCGATGGGGTCGGCTATCCGTATCGCACCAGCAAAGGTGTTGAACCGGCCGCGAATGCGTGCGAAGCCGATGCGGCTCGCGGTGAAACCGATCGAGGTGTGGGCCGGCTCGATCTCCCAGTCGCCCGGCAGGGGCAGCGCGGGAGGCGTGGAGATCTGCAGGGTGAGGTCACCGAGCGAGGCGAGGCCGCTCTCGGGGACGGTCGCGGTCGCACGGTAGGGCGCATAGCCCTCCGCGGAGACCGCCAGGCGGTACTCGCCGGCCGGGACGGTGGCCACGAACGAACCGTACGGGTCCGTACTCCCTGCGACGACCGTACGACCCAGGGTGTCGCTGACCGCCAACTCGGCATGCCGCACGGGCTCGCTGACGGGGTCGAGCACCCGGCAGCTCAGCACCCCCGCGTCAGGCGGCGTCGGAAGGGCCGAGAGGATCCCTTTTCCCGGCCCGCGGTTCGTGTACTTGCCCTGCCTGCGGCCGAACATGTTGCGAACACCCCAGTGCGATGTGAGAACTCGTCAGGACTTGTGAACGTGCAGTTGTGGACACCCTATCCGGCAATCAACTTTTGCGAAGATACCTTCCATCGCTCCTGCGGAGACCGAGGCAGGGCAGGTCCGCACCCTGGAAATCAGGCACTTATGCTGATTTTTGCGCCTTATGGTTCGAATTGGCTGGATGATTTTTCATAGCGATCAAGACTTTCCACCCTTGTCGCCTGTCGGCGGTGCGGTTTCCTGCCCCGCCTCACCAGCGCGGGGCGGACGACTCGGCTACTCTCATCCCGCTCGACGCCGTCCCGACGACCGCCAGGGAGCCGTCCGCGTCGGTCCGCAGCACCCTGGCGCCACCCGCCCGCAGGAGTGCGACCGTGCGCGGCGAGGGGTGGCCGTAGGGGTTGTCAGCCCCGCACGAGATCAGCGCCAGCCGAGGTGACGCCCGCCGCAGGAGCTGCGGGTCCTGATACGCCGAACCATGATGGGCCACCTTCAGCACGTCCACATGCGCAACGCCCGTGCCCGCCGGGCTCCGCAGCAGGGTCTGCTGCGCCGGCGGCTCCAGATCGCCCAGCAGCAGCAACCGCAGCCCGCCGGTGCGCACCAGCAGCGCGACGCTCGCGTCATTGGGACCGTCGGACTCCGGCAACGGCCCCGACGGTGGCCACAGCACCTGCCACTCCAGCGCCCCCGCCCGCCGCCGCTCCCCCGCCACGGCCCGTGTCACCGGGATGTGCCGGGCCGCCGCGGCAGTCCTGACCAGCTCCGCCTCGCCTCTCGGCTCCTGCAGCCCGGTGGTCTCGATCGCTCCGACCTCCCGCCCGTGCAGAACACCCGGCAGCCCCGCCACATGGTCGGCGTGGAAGTGGGTGAGCAGCACCAGCGGGACACGGGTGACGCCCAGTCTGCGCAGGCAGTGGTCGACACGCACCGGGTCGGGCCCCGCATCGACCACCACGCCCGTGCCGTCACCCGCCGCGAGCACACCGGCGTCGCCCTGTCCCACATCGCACATCACGAACCGCCACCCGGGCGGCGGCCAGCCGGTCAGCACCCGCGGCAGCGGTCTCGGCTGCAGGACGAACAGCAGCAGGACGCAGACACAGGCCAGGCACACCCAGGGGTGTCTGATCAGCCTCCGGCCCGCCCCGGCCACCACCACGATCACGACAAGGAACAGCAGTCCGCCGCGCCAGCCCCCGGGCCAGTCGACGGTGCCGCCCGGCAGGTCCGCGCCGGTCCGGGCGATACCGGCCAGCCAGCGCGCAGGCCAGCCGGCACACCAGGCAAGGGCCCTGGCGAGCGGCATGGCCGCCGGTGCCGCCGCCAGGGCACCGAAGCCCAGCACCGTGGCGGGGGCCACCGCGAACTCCGCCAGCAGATTGCACGGCACGGCGACCAGGCTCACCCGTGAGGCCAGCACCACCAGCACCGGTGCGCACACCACCTCGGCGGCGGCAGCGGCCGCCAACGCCTCCGCCACACGCGGCGGAACACCTCGCTCCCGCAGTGCGCTCCTCCACCGGGGGGCCACCGTGAGCAGGGCCCCTGTCGCCAGCACGGAGAGCAGGAAGCCATAGCTCCGTGACAGCCACGGGTCGTACAGCACAAGCAGCAGCACCACCGCCGCCAGCGCCGGAACCAGCGATCTGCGCCGGCCCGTGGCGAGGGCGAGGAGTGCGATCCCGCCGCACGCCGCGGCCCTCAGCACACTGGGTTCGGGCCTGCACACCATCACGAACGCCAGGGCCAGCGCCCCGCCGAGCAGTGCCGTGCCACGCAGGCCGATGCCCAGTCGGGGCGCCAGCCCACGACGCTCGGCGCGGTGCGCGAGGCCGGGTGGTCCGATCAGCAGGGTCAGCAGGATCGTGAAGTTGGCGCCGCTGACCGCGAGGACATGGGTCAGCCCGGTGGCGTCGAATGCCTCGTCCAGATCTGGCGGGACCCTTGAGGTGTCCCCGACCACCAGTCCGGGCAGCAGCGCACGGGCGTCGGGCGCCAGGTCCCGGGTCGCCGTACGCAGCCCGGCACGGAGCCTGCCGGCGAGTTCCTGCGGGCCCGAAGGCCCCTGGACCACTTTCGGCGCCACGCCCCGGCCGACCCGGACCACGGCGGCGACACGGTCACCGCCGGACAGGGGCGGCGCCAGGCGCGCCCGGACCCGCACCCGGGTACTGGGCAGCAGGTCCGACCAGGAGGTGTGGGCCGCCCGCGACCGCGTACCGGGCGGGCCCGCACCGGAGCGGTCCGGATCGGTGCGGGCCGATGGCTCCGGGTGGTGCGGGCCGGGCAGGGCGGATCCCGACGCGTCGGGCCTGACTGCGCTCCCGGTGGACACCGCCCCCTCCGCGGTCCCGGTGGGCCCCGTCCCGGACGTCTCCCCGGTCCGTCCCGTCGCGGTTGCCGCCTCCTCGTCTCCCCTCGCGGATGCGTCGGCGATCACCAGGACCGGGGACCGGGTGATGCGGGTCGCGCCGTCCGTGGTCGTGACCCGAACGGCCCTGGCGTCGAGGATGACCGCCGTCGGTGCCATATGGTCTCCGGTCACCCGCGGGCGGGTCCTGCGCGCATCCGAGGTGACCTCCAGGTCGAGGGTGGCAAAGGCGTAGCGGCGGGCCAGGTCCGGGACGGGGCCGCGCCGCAGATCGGCGCCGTGCAGGGCCGCCGACGCGGCGGAGGCGGCGACGCAGAGCAGGGTCGCCGTCGCGGACACCCGCACCCATGGTCGCCGTCCCGTGCCCCGCGGCGCTGTATGCCGGGTCCTTGCCAGTACGGCGAGGGCCGCCGCAAGAGCGGTGGACACCGCCAGGACCGCGAGGACGCGGTTCGGTGCTGCGTGCAGCGTCAGCGCAGCCGTGGCCCAGGCCGCCAGGGCCGGCGGGACCAGCCGCAGGTCTGCGGGGCCCTCCTGGCGGGGGTGGGAGGCGCCGAGCCGGTTGGGGGCGTCGCGGTGGACCGCGGGCCGGGTCCCCGGGTCTCCCGGACCGTCCGGATGTCCCGGATCCCCGGGATCCCCCGCCGGATCAGGGGGGCGCGGCCTGCCGCCCCCGGCCGGCTCGGCGGAGGGACCGGGTGCCGGTGTCCCGACGGTGGCGGCACCCGGTGTGGGGGCGGCCCGGGTGCCTGCCGTCGGGCGGTCTCCGGGCAGCGCATCGGCAGGGACCCACGGGCCGGGGCCGGTCACCGGTGCGGACGAGGTCGTCCCGAGGGAGCGGGCGACCGCATCGGAACCGCTAGCCGCATCGGAGCAGGCGATCACGTCGGAGCCGGCAGCCGTGTCCACGCCCGGGGGGTCGCCACCGGTTGTCGTCCGGGTGCTCATAGCCGTACGAGATCCCGGAGATCGGCGAAGCGGCGGTCGCCGATGCCGTTGACTTCGTGGAGTTCGTCGACGGAGCGGAAGGCGCCGTGCCGGGTGCGGTAGTCGATGATGTGCTGGGCCAGGACCGGGCCGACGCCGGGGAGCGTGTCGAGTTGCTCAGGGGTGGCGGTGTTCAGGCTGACCGGGCCCGCGGGCGCGGCGGCACCCGTGCCGCCGCTCGACGTCGCCTGCGCGCCGGCAGAACCGGCACCCGCACCCGTCACCGGTCCGGCGGCCTGCCCCTGCCGACCGACGACCACCTGCTCGCCGTCGGCCAGGAGGCGGGCGCGGTTGAGGCCGTCGGTGTCGGCACCCGGGCGGACTCCGCCGGCCGCTTCCAGTGCGTCGGCGACCCGTGAACCCGCGGGCAGCCGCTGGAGCCCCGGCCTGCGTACCTTGCCGCTCACATCGACGACGATCGTGTTCCCCGCGCCGGCGGCGGGACTCGCGGCGCCCGATGCGGCCGGTGCCTGACCGGGCGGCCCCTGGTGTGGCTCCGGCGGCGCCGCCCTGACCACATCCGGGGCCTTGACCGGCTGGGTGCGGCCGGTCCAGAAGTGCTGCACGGCGAAGGCGGCAGCGGCGACCAGCACCACCACGAGGGCGATCACACTGCGCACTTCCAGACCGCAGCGCGCCTGCAGGGCCTGCATCCAGAGCGGCATGCGGTCCCGCACGGCAGCGGACGCCCGCGTACACCGCGCCCGCCACGAGCCGCCCGCGCCGTCAGCCCGCACGCCGGCCGTCGCGGGCACGGCGCCGAGCGGCCTTCCCGTCATGGCCTCGGGGGTCGCGGAAGCCACGGTGGGCGCCCCTCCTGTGTCCGCCCCGGCAGGGACCGTGCCGCCCGGGCCGGCCCCGCCCTGGTGCACCGTCTCCAGGTGCACCGCCCCCGGGCGGCCCGTCTCCGAGCGCACCGTCTCCGGGTCCGACCAGCGCTCGACCGGGTGGGGATCGACCAGGTGGGCATCGACCGGGTCCTTTTCGATGCACGGCGGTGCCGGTGGGTGCTGGGCGGGCACCCGTGGCTCGGTCGCCGATGGACCCTGCGGCTCGGGGGGCGCCCCGAGGACGGCGGCCGTGCGTAGGAGCAGGGACTCCCTCATGGCCTGGCGGCGGCGCGCTCGGGCGCCGCACGGGCGGAACCCGGGGCGGCTCGCCCGGGGCCTGCGGACGCGGCCGTCGGAGGCGGGCACGCGGCCGGGGCCGCTGGTGGCGGTGGATGTGCTGCGTACGGAGAGTGAGCGAATTCCCATGCACGAGACGTTAAGCAGCACCGCTGAGCCCCGTGGATCTTGCTCGATTCCCGTGGATTACTGGGCAGTTGTGGAAAACTCCGTCACCTGGACGTGTGACGCCCGGGGCCTCGGGCCTCAGCGCGGTGAGACCACGGCCCCGAGCAGACCCGGCCCCGTGTGCGCCCCGATGACCGCGCCGACCTCGCTCACGTGCAGGTCGGCCAGACCGGGAACGCGGTCCCGCAGCCGGTCGGCGAGGACCGCCGCCCGCTCGGGCGCGGCGAGGTGGTGCACGGCGATGTCGACCTCGGCGGCGCCCGCCCGCTCCGCGACGATCTCCTCCAGCCGGGCGATGGCCCTGGATGCCGTCCGTACCTTCTCCAACAGCTCGATGCGGCCGGCGTCGAGCTGGAGCAGGGGTTTCACGGCGAGCGCGGAGCCCAGCAGGGCCTGCGCCGCGCCGATCCGTCCACCTCGACGCAGATAGTCGAGCGTGTCGACATAGAAATATGTAGCTGTACTCGCCGCCCGCTTCTCCGCCGCGGTGACCGCGTCGTCGACGGTGCCGTCCGCCTCCGCGGTCTCCGCCGCCGCCAGGGCGCAGAAGCCGAGGGCCATCGCGACCATGCCGGTGTCCACGACCCGTACCGGGACGGGCGCCTCACGGGCCGCGAGGACCGCGGCGTCGTAGGTTCCGGAGAATTCGGCGGACAGGTGCAGCGAGACGATGCCCTTCGCGCCCGCCTGCGCCACCTTGCGGTAGGTCTCGGCGAAGACGGCGGGGCTGGGCCTGGAGGTGGTCACCGGTCGCCGTTTCTGCAAGGCCTCGGCGAGTGAGCGCGCCGAGATCTCGGTGCCCTCCTCCAGCGCCCGGTTGCCGAGGACGACGGTCAGCGGCACGGAGGTGATGCCGTGCCGCTCCACCATCCGCTGCGGCAGGTAGGCCGTGGAATCGGTGACGATGGCGACATGGCGGGACATGAGCTGGAGATTACCCGCAGGCGACGCCGGTCGGCAGCCCGGCCCCGGCCGACTGTGTGCAGGTCATGTGGTGTTCTCGGGGCGGGGCTTCTTCTGCCAGGAGTACGTGGGCCGGCGGACCGGAGGGGCGATCTCGGGAGGGGCGGGCTGCTGCGCGCCCGCTTGCCGTGCTCCGGAGGAGGAGTCGGGCCAGGTCTGCTCCGCTCCCGTGGCGTCCTGCGCCGGGGGCTCGGGCCAGGCGGACGGCACGCGGCCGGGCCCGGGCCCCTGCGCTTGCGGTGCCGGGCCCGGGTCGCGCCGCCCCGGGGCCTGGGGCGCGTGCGTCCAGTGCCGTAGGGCTCCTGCCTCCATGTCGATCTGTGCGCTCAGGCTGTCCAGGTCGTCGTCGGCGAAGCGGTGCGCGCGCTCGCGGGCCGCCCAGCGCAGGGAGTCAGCGGACTCCGTGATCTGCTGGGTGCGTTTGCGCAGGTCGGGGAGGCGGGTGGCCAGGGTGGCCCGGTCCGGCTCCCGCTCGAGGCGCTTCAGCTCGGCGTCCAGCTCGTGTCCATGGGAGCTGAGCCGCTCGAAGAGGCCGAGGGACTCCTTCAGCGACGCGTCCTCGGCCGCCTTGGCGTGCAGGGCGTCCTGGGTGGCGCGCATCGTGGTCCGCAGCCGCAGGCGCAGTTGGGCCAGCTCACCGGCCGGACCCGGCTGCGCGTACGACTTCGCCCGCAGGGCGGAGTCCTCGACCGAGCGCCGGGCCTGCGTGATGGTGCGGTCCACGCTGCGCTTGGCGGCGCCCACCACCTTGACGGTCAGGTAGGCGCCGAAGACCACGAAGAGCACGATCACCAGCGCCACGACGGCGAACACGGTCTCCATGACGCTCCTTCGGTGCTGACGGTCCTGCGACTGCCCGGCGGACCGGTCGATCCGGCGCCGTGCCGACTCCCGCTCCTCCACCGTAAACGGAAAACGTCGACCGGGGGTTCCGCCGGATCCCCCGATCTGACCGCGGGGACTCCCCTGGCACACCTCGCGGTCACCCCTGGCACCGCGTGTCCCGGCACGCACGACGCTCCCGTCGGCGCTGCCCCGTGACGACTCCTGAGCGCACCACCGCCGCACCCAGAACCGCGCCCGCCGAACCGGACCGGACCGCCGCGCCACAGCGCGGAGCCGGGCACAACGACGACGAGGGCGACCTGCCCCGCTTACCGCGGAAACAGATCGCCCTCGTACCCGTGGAGCTAAGGAGAATTGAACTCCTGACCTCCTGCATGCCATGCAGGCGCTCTACCAACTGAGCTATAGCCCCGAGTGGCCGCCGCCCGGTTGCCCGGCGGCTGCGCCAACACTACACGGTCCTCCCGGTGGATCACCAAATCGATTCGGATCACCGCATCCCCTGCGGCCTGCGGCCACCGGCAAGCCCTCACAGGGGCGTCATGCGGTGGCAAAGGAGTAGAACCGCTTGAGCGTGCAGTGCTCGTCCAGGAGCCGGCCGTAGATCGGCTCGCCCTCCAGTTCCCGGTACGTCTCGATCGGGTCGCCCTTTATGATCAGCGCCCGTGCGCACTCCTCGCACCAGTACTGGTAGTCGGGGTTGACCGGTTCCATGTCGCGGACGATCGGCGTACCGCTGCCGCACCAATCGCACTTCCGCCTGTGTGCACCCATCCGTCAGCTCCAGCTATGGCCGCAGGCCGTGCACACGTAGGAGATCCCGCCGTTGTCCCCCAGCATCTGGGCGACGTGGGAGGAGCCGCAGGACGGACAGGTGAGGCGGGTCTTGAGGAGGGGGCCGAAGGACGGCGCGCCCGGAGAGCCGCCGCCGGGACAACCACCGTGGAGGGGCCGGGCGAGGGGGGCTTGGGGGGAAGTGGTCCGGTCTCGTCTCATCACCGCTTCGAGGAGGCGGTCGGCCTCCCCGAGGATGCGCGCAGGCATCACTTCTCCCTCCCGTCGGGCGTCCCCTACCGGCCGTTTGATTCTGCCACGGAGGGGGCGAGGGGGTCATCGACGCAGGCGTACCAGTCCGGACACGACGCCGAGGACGGCGGAGCCGGGCAGCGACCACGCGCACAACCGCCCGGGCGGCACGTACACGAGCCGGGCGGCACCCAATCGCACACCAGCCGGGCGGCGCCCACGCGCACACCCCGAGAGCGTCCGCGAAGAGATGCCCCCATGGGATGCAGGCGGGTGCCCGCGAGGCGGGTGCGCGGTGGGGCGGAGTGGGCGGTACAGAAAGAGGTGCGCGGAAGGCGGCGGCCCGGGCACGGAGCCCGGCCGAGCCAAGGCCATGCCTGGACAGTTGCAGGACAGGACGACGGTACCGACCATCCGTCGTCGTCCGGTCAGCCGTACACGACCACCGTCTCACGCAGAACAATGACAAAGGCGATCCGCTCCCGCTCACCGCGGAAACAGATCGCCCTCGTACCCGTGGAGCTAAGGAGAATTGAACTCCTGACCTCCTGCATGCCATGCAGGCGCTCTACCAACTGAGCTATAGCCCCTTGTGTTCGTTCCGCTCCGTGCGGCGAACAGTCAGAACTTTAGCCTGCGAGCTGCCGGAATGTGAAATCCGGGCCTTCGCGGGGCCCGGCCCCGGCTCAGTCGTCGTCGCCGAGCACGGGCTCGGGCAGGGTGCCCGCGTTGTGCTCCAGCAGCCGCCAGCCGCGTGCACCCTCGCCGAGGACGGACCAGCAGCAGTTGGAGAGCCCGCCGAGGCTCTCCCAGTACCGGGGTTCGAGGCCGAGCAGGCGCCCGATGGTGGTGCGGATGGTGCCCCCGTGGCTGACCACCACGAGCGTGCCGCCCTCCGGCAGCTTCTCCGCGTGGCGCAGCACGACGGGCGCGGCGCGGTCGGCGACCTCGGTCTCCAGCTCGCCACCGCCCCTGCGCACCGGCTCGCCGCGCTTCCACGCCGCGTACTGGTCGCCGTACGACGCGATGATCTCCTCGTGCGTCAGGCCCTGCCAGACACCCGCGTACGTCTCGCGCAGGGCATCGTCGTAGGTGACGTCGAGATCCGTGATCCGGGCCAGCTCGGCGGCCGTGTGGACCGCCCTGCTGAGGTCGGAGGCGAGGATCGCGTGCGGCCGCAGGGAGGCGAGCAGCCGGGCGGCGCGGCGGGCCTGGCCGCGGCCGGCCTCGGTGAGCTCGATGTCGGTGGTGCCCTGGAAGCGGCGCTCCACGTTCCAGGCCGTCTGGCCGTGCCGCCACAGGATGACGCGGCGGCCGCTCACCGCAGCTCCCCGCCGAGCTCGCGCAGCTCCTCCGCCTCCTCGGCCGCCCGCTCGCGCTGCGCGTGCTCCTCGCTCTTGCCGCGGGTGGCCTTCGCGTCGGCGGGCAGCTCGATCTCCGGGCAGTCCTTCCAGAGCCGCTCCAGTGCGTAGAAGACGCGCTCCTCGCGGTGCTGCACGTGCACGACGATGTCGACGTAGTCGAGCAGCACCCAGCGGGCCTCGCGGTCGCCCTCCCGGCGCACCGGCTTCGCTCCCAGCTCCTTGTTCAGCCGCTCCTCGACCTCGTCGACGATCGATTTGACCTGGCGGTCGTTCGGCGCCGAGGCGAGCAGGAAGGCGTCCGTGATCGCCAGCACGTCGCTGACGTCGTACGCGATGATGTCGTGCGCGAGCTTGTCGGCGGCGGCCTGCGCGGCAGCGGAGATGAGCTCGAGGGAGCGGTCCGTGGCGGTCACTACACAGCTTTCGGTCGGGAAAAGGGCGGAAAGACGCCGCCGGGCAGCGGGACACCCCCGCGGCCGGCGGTGCGTCGGCGGTCAGTACGTCCCAGGGTCTCACGGACCACCGTGCGGCCCTCAAACGATTACCGCACGCTGTCGCCGCGGCCTGGGGGGAGGGCCTCCTCGGCCCTCCCCCCAGGAGGACGGCGGACGGCCTGGGCCGCCCCTCCCGGATCCGGGTCGGGCTTCCCCCTCCCGGGCCGGGGAGGGGGAAGCCCGAGGAGGCGCCATGGGCCCGGGCCCGGGAGGGGCTACGCGTGCCAGAAGGGGCCAGGGGCCCGGGCGAGGCCGTGCGGGCCCAGGAGGGGCGGCGGGCCAGGAAGCGGCTACGGCGAAGCCGTCTCCTTCTGGTAGTCGTAGTCCCGGCCCAGGGCCACCGACACGTCGGCGTTCGCCGGCACGTCGCCCTTCCTGACGGCGCTCGCGGGCAGGCCGAGGGTCTTGGCGACCTCGGACGCGTCCTGCTTCTTCGCCGTGTCGGAGTAGGTGACCTGGGACGACGCCTGCGGGGCGGTGTTCTGTCCGCTGTCGATGAAGGTGTAGCCACCGTTGACCAGGGCGACCCGTGCGGACTCGGTCGCCGCCTTGGCGCCGGTGGCGTTCCTGACGCCGACCCGGACCGCCGCGCCCTTCTCGGGGGCCTTGACGGTGCCGCCGAGCACGTTCTTGACGACGCTGTCGGTGGCCCGCTCGCTGACGGTGCCGTCCTGCTGGACCGGCAGCAGCATGGTCTTGTAGTCGCCGCCCTTGGCGTGGTCGGCGAGTTTGGCGAGGAAGGCGCCGAGGTCCTTGTCGGTCAGCGAGGGGTCCAGGATCTGGGCCAGGGTCTGCACGGTGACCGTCGCGGACCCCGGGTCGGACGACATCTTCCGCAGCACGCCCAACAAGACCTGTCCGAAGCGGTTGAGCTGGGCGGTCTCCGGTTCGCCTGGGGCGCGGTAGGTGGCGTAGGCGACGGCCATCGGGCCACTGAGGGTCTGGTTCTCACCTTTTTTCACCAGTGGCCCGGTATCGCCCTTCTTGTTCTTCTTGGCGTCGGGGTCGGGCACATCCGTGTCGGTGCTGACCTCGATGTTGCCGACCAGCTCGACGAGGTTGTTGAGGTACGGGGTGTCCAGCCGCCAGGTGCCCTCGATCCGGGTGCCCAGCAGGGTGTCGACGGACTCACGGGTGCCGCTGGAACCGTCGTCGTCGACGGACTTGCCCAGGGTGGTGGCGGTGCCGTCCTCGTCGGTCAGGGCCAGCGAGTTGGGCAGCAGGATGGTGGTGCCGCGCCCGGTGGTGGTGTTGTTGACGAGCAGCGCCGTGGAGGTGCCGCCCTTCTTCGTGTTGTGCAGGTGGACGACGATCACGTCGCGGTTCTGGGGCCCGCTCGCCTGGGCGGACCCCTCGGTGCCGTCCGCCGACAGGCCGGGCAGCTTGCCCGCGTACCAGAGGTAGCCGACGCCGCCGGCGACGACCAGCGCGAGGACGACGACCAGCGCGACGACGCGGCTGCGGGCCCGTCGCCGGGCCTCCTCGCGCCGCTCCGTGCGGCTCTCAGTGAACTTCAGCCAGTCGATGACGTCCTCGGAGTCCTCGTCGGGCTCCTCGACGAACGAGAACTGCTCGGTCCCGTACTCGCCGCCGGGCGGCGCCCCGTCCCCCGGACCGCTGTCGGGACCGCGCTCCCGCGGCGGCTGCGAAGGCCGCTGCTGCGGCCCGGTGTCCGCCGCGGCTCCATAGGGGTCGTAGGCGTCGTAGGAGTCCTGGGAGGGTGTCAGGGGCTGTCTGCCGGTCCCGTACGGGTCCTGGGGCGGGACCGGCGGGACTATCGGCTGACCGCCGGTTGCCTGCGGGTCGAACGGCGGCACGGCCTGCTGCTGGCCCGTCCCGTACGGGTCGTACGGGGGTGCGCTCCGCTGGTCCGCGCCGTAGCGGTCCTGCGGAGGCACGGGCTGCTGCTGGCCCGTGCCGTACGGGTCGTGCTGCGGGACGGCAGGCTGGTGGCCCGTCCCGTAGGGATCCTGCCCGTACGGATCGTACGGCTGCCCGCCGGACTGCCCGCCGGTGCCGTACGGGTCCTGCGGGTCGTACGGCGCCGCGGCCTGCTGCTGACCGGTGCCGTAGGGGTCGTCGTACCCGTACGACGGGTCACCGTGCGGTTGCCGGGCGTCCTGGGAGGACTGCTGGGGCGGCACCTGCCGGTACACGGGCTGACCGTACGCGTCGTAGCCGATGAGCTCGTACGGGTCGCCCGCGTACCCGTCGTGTCGCTCGTTCACAGGTGCCCTCCCGGCTCAGGTGCCGCGGTACAGATTGCGCTTGGCGATGTAACGCACCACACCGTCCGGCACGAGGTACCAGACGGGATCGCCCGCCGCGACCCTCGCACGGCAGTCTGTGGAGGAGATGGCAAGCGCGGGGACCTCCACGAGCGTGACACCGCCTTCGGGCAGGCCCGGGTCGGCGAGCGTGTGCCCGGGACGGGTGACTCCGATGAAGTGCGCAAGGGAGAACAACTCGTCGGTGTAGCGCCAGGTGAGGATCTGGCCCAGGGCGTCGGCGCCGGTGATGAAGAAGAGGTCCGTGTCGGGGTTGAGGTCCCGCAGCTCGCGCAGGGTGTCCGTGGTGTAGGTCGGGCCGCCGCGCTCGATGTCGATCCGGCTAACGGAGAACTGCGGATTCTCGGCGGTGGCGATGACCGTCATCAGATAGCGGTCCTCGGCCGCGGAGACCTTGGTCTCCGTCTTCTGCCACGGCTGACCCGTGGGGACGAACACGACCTCGTCGAGCTGGAACTGCGAAGCGACCTCGCTGGCCGCCACCAGGTGGCCGTGGTGGATGGGGTCGAACGTTCCGCCCATCACACCGAGACGCCGCTTGCCGGTGCTCGCCGGACCCGCCGGAACGTCCCGGCCCGCGGCGGCCGGCCTGTGCTGACCGGTAGGCATGTCCTGCTCTCCCATGCGTGCTGACCCTACCGGCCCGGCCGCCGGGCCCTGGTGGGCCCCGGCCGGCGGTGGGAAAGGGAACCGCGGCGGTTCAGCGGTCCCGGTTGAAGCGGGTGGTGATCCACAGCAGCAGGAGGAGCACGAAAAGCGCGCCGCCGCCGGTGAGGTACGGGCTGAGGCTCGGGTGGTTGCCGCCCTTCTCGCCTTCGGCGGCGAGGGTGGCCATCTGGGCGGCGGTGCTGTGGAGGCTCATCGTCGGCAGGACCTATCCGGAAGGTGGGATCGGGCAGTGGACTGAAGACTTCCGGGCCATCGTATGCGGGTGTCCCGGGCAGGCTCACGCCGACTCGGGTCTACTGCTCTCGCCCAGCGTCACCGGAGCCGTTCCCGCCGCGCCCGCCGGCCGGAGCCCCGCCCTGCGTACCGGAACCGTCCGCCGGGGCGCCCTGCTCGCCGGCGGCGCCCCCGGGAGCGCTCTTCTCGCCTGCGCCGCCGGGGGTCCGGGCCGCGCCGTCGTCCTCGGAAGGACGGGAGCCGCGGTAGCCGCGGAGCAGGAACCAGGCCGTCAGGGCGACGCCGACCAGCAGCACGGCCAGGACGGTGCGCAGGAGGGTGCCGGGCCCCTGCTGGTCCGCGGCGCTCGCGGCCCCGGCGAGCCAGGCGGTGTGAGGGATGAACTCCATGAGGGGCGACTCCTGGGTGGCTCCTGCGGCTCGCACAATGTCATGGAATGTGCACAGCCGATGTCGTGCGCTGCCCCGTCACCGTAACTCCGCTTAGGCTGGAGCCGCCTCGGGGGGACCGACTTCGCAGGGGGACGGCATGACAGACGCCAATCACGAACCGCACGACCGGGTGCCAGGCAGGTCCCGCTCCCGGTTCCCGGGGATCTCCTCCCGGGCGTACGAGCATCCCGCGGACCGCTCCGCCCTGGTGGCGCTCCGCAGGCTGAGCGGGTTCGACACCGTCTTCAGGACGCTCAGCGGCCTGCTGCCGGAGCGCAGCCTGCGGCTGCTGTTCCTCTCCGACTCGGTACGGGTCTCGGACGCGCAGTTCGTGCACCTCAACGACATGCTGCGGGACGCCTGCTACATCCTGGACCTGGAAAAGATCCCGCCGATGTACGTCAACCAGGATCCGCAGCCGAACGCGATGTGCATCGGTCTGGACGAGCCGATCATCGTGGTCACCACGGGTCTGGTGGAGCTGCTCGACGCGGAGGAGATGCGGGCGGCCATCGGCCACGAGGTCGGCCACGCCCTCTCCGGCCACTCCGTCTACCGCACCGTCCTGCTCTTCCTCACCAATCTGGCGCTGCGCGTCGCGTGGATCCCGCTCGGCAACGTCGCCGTGATGGCGATCGTGACCGCGCTGCGCGAGTGGTTCCGCAAGTCGGAGCTGTCCGCCGACCGCGCCGGGCTGCTGGTCGGCCAGGACCTGCGGGCCTCCATGCGCGGCCTGATGAAGATGGCCGGCGGCAACCACCTGCACGAGATGAACGTCGACGCCTTCCTGGAGCAGGCCGAGGAGTACGAGGCAGGGGGCGACCTCCGGGACTCGGTGCTGAAGATCCTCAACATCCTCCCCCGCACCCACCCCTTCGCGACGGTACGGGCCGCGGAGCTCAAGGCGTGGGCGGAGTCCCGTGACTACCAGCGGATCCTGGACGGCCACTACCCGCAGCGCGACGACGACGGGAACACCTCGGTCTCCGACTCCTTCCGCCAGTCGGCGGCGTCCTATGCGAACGACGTACGCCATTCCAAGGATCCGTTGATGAAGCTGGTTTCGGACCTGGCGGGCGGTGCCGGGGACCTGGGCGGCAAGGTGCGCAGCAGGTTCGGCGGGTTCGGCGGCGGCAACGGCTCCGGCTCCGGCTCCGAGGCGGGCGACGGCTCCGAGGGCAGGAAGGGCCCTTCCGACGAACCGCGGCCCGAGACGGACTGAGACGGACTGAGACGGACTGAGACCGGCTGGGACGGACTGGGGGCGGAGAAGCGGGCTGGGACGGGCTGAGACGGACTGGGACGGGCAGAAGCGGGCTGACGAGCCCGGGGCAGCGGCGGAGCGGCTTTTGAGGCCCGGAGCGGTTCCGCGGCCGAGCACCCTCGCGGGCAGATCACCCCGGGGGGTGGATCACCCATGAGGGCGGGACGGCTTCCAGGTAGGGGCCCGTGCCGCCTCCCGCTCGCTTCCTGGAAAGGCCCGCGGCCGTCTCCCGCTCGCTTCCGGCGAGTCCTTCCGCCCGCCCGTGCCCCCGGTCCGCCCCGGTCCACGCCCCGACCGTGCCCGGACCGTGCCGGCAGCGGTCAGGTACCGGCGGCCTTCCCGTCGCCCTGGTGACCGGGGGTGGGCTGGGAGGTGGGGGCGAGGGTTCCGCAGAGTTCGGCGGCCCGGCCGGTCGCATAGGGGTCGGTGCCCGTGTGCGGGCCGCCGGGCTTCGCACGCTGTCCGGCGAGCAGCGGCCGCAGCCGGTCGGCGGAGCCCGCGGAGCAGGACAGCGGCCCGGCCTGCACATAGGCCCCGAGTACATCGGTCTGGTGCAGGCGCAGGTCGTCGCGGTCGAAGCGGAACACCATCTGGCGGCGGACGGTGAACAGCGAGACGAGGCCGTGGCCGGTCCGGCCGGCCGAGGCCGGGCGCAGGGCGTAGACGAAGGTGTGGTCGGAGGTGACCTCCAGGGTCTCCGGGCTGGTCTCGCTCACGTGCAGACTGCCCTGGACCCGGATCTCGGGGTCGGCCAGCTCGGCGGCGGCGGAGTCGAAGCGGACCAGCCAGCCGGTGGGTGCGTGCCGCCCGTCCGCGGCCGGGTGGGCGAAGCTGCGGTCGAACTGGTCGAGCTGCTGCGCATCCACCAGCAGCCGCACCGGGCGCACGGTCCGGCCGGCGAGCACGTCCGGATCGAGCGCGGAGTCCACCAGGTAGTCCTTGGTGGTGGTCAGTGCCGTCACCACCTGGCTCTCGGAGAAGTGCGCGGTGCTGCGCGAGGCGGGCAGGTTGATGCCCTGGGCGCCGATCCTGAACTGTGCGGCGGGGCTGTGCGCGAAGAGGTACGGGGCGTTGGCGGCGCCCGGTACCGACCGGGGCGGGGCGAGCGGGATGACGGTCATCCGCAGCGGCTCGGCGTGCGGCACCGGCGGGGACTGGTACGGGCGGCGGATGCCCATGTAGACGGCGGCGCCGAAGGCCACGGCGATCAGCAGGACGAGGATCAGGGCCTGCCCGGGCAGGCCGCCGTGCAGTGCGGGGCGGCGGCGGACGGCCGGGGCGTGATCGGCCATGCGCTCCCGCGCGGAGAACTCCTGGAGCCGGGCAGCCCGGACGAACGACTCGTCGAAGACGACGGATCGGTACTCGTCCTCGCCGCCACCCGGGACGCCCTCGGGGGCCCCGTCCGGTGGGTGTCCTCCTGGCCCGCCCATACTTTCAGGGTAGGTCGCGGGGCTGTCCGGTAAACGCACTGCTGCGCGACAAGTTCGGACAGCTTTTCCTCGGGGTAGCGGCCGACTGCGCGGGCCGCGGGGGCACCTGACGGCACGTACGGCGGCGACGCCGGGTGACGCGGGGCTCCGGGGTGCGGACCGGGGTGGCCCCGGGGGCCTAGGGGCTGTGCGGGATCGCGGGGACCGGGGACCTGCTGTCCTCGGGCGCTCCCTCGCCGTTCTCCGCAAAGGCGCGGGTATGGGCGCTCGGTGTACCGCCGGAGGAGTGACGGGAGCCGTCCACCGGGGTGCGGGGAGTGCTGCCGTGCCGGGGCGGGGTCTTCTCCACCTCGGTCGAAGCGGGCGCGGGGACCCGGTCCTGCCGTCCGGACGAGGCGCCCCGGTAGACCGCCGTGAAGGCCAGGGCCACCATGCCGACGCCCATCAGCACGGCCAGCAGCCAGGCCACCGAGCGGTGCCAGCGGGCCGGGGCGCCGTAGCGCAGGCGGCGTCCGTAGCCGTCTTCCAGGAGGTCGGGGTCGTAGAGGTCGTCGTCGAACTCGTGGTCGTGCCGGCCACGGGCGTCGTCCGGGTCGAAGCCCTCGTCGTAGAAGTCGTCGTCGGAGCGGGGGCGGCGGGTGCGGGCGCGCCGGGACTCCGCCTCGGACGCCTCGGCCCGGGCCTCGGCGGCCGCCAGCAGCCGCTCCACGGCGGTGGGCTCGTGCACCGGGGCCGACCGTACGAACTCCTCGTCGAAGACCACGGAGGCGAACTCGTCGTCCGCACCTCCGCGGTTGTGGTCCTCATCGGGCTCCCTGCCGTCGGCAGACGGCGCGCCCCCCACATCCTCCGGCACAGGACCAGGGTAGTCCTGGGGGGTCAATTTGGGCAGACGGTAAGGAAATTCTCCCAACCCTCGAGACGGCCCCGGAACCACCGCCCGGAGCGGCACCGGGCCGCGGGCGGTGGCGACGCGGCCGTCCCGGCGCCGGGACGGCCGTGCGAGCCGAGGTCAGGGGCGGGTGTGGCCGTCTCCGGTGACGATGTACTTGGTGCTGGTGAGCTCGGGCAGGCCCATCGGGCCGCGGGCGTGCAGCTTCTGGGTGGAGATGCCGATCTCGGCACCGAAGCCGAACTGGCCGCCGTCGGTGAAGCGCGTCGAGGCGTTCACCACGACGGTGGTGGAGTCGACGAGCCGGGTGAAGCGGCGGGCGGCCTGCTGGGAGGTGGTCACGATGGCCTCTGTGTGGCCGGAGGACCAGAGCCTGATGTGCTCGACGGCCTTGTCCAGGGAGTCGACGACGGCCGCCGCGATGTCGTACGAGAGGTACTCGGTCTCCCAGTCCTCCGCGGTGGCCTCCACGACCTCGGCCTTGGAGCGCTCCGCGTGGGCGAGCACGCGCCGGTCGCCGTGCACGGTGACGCCGGCCTCGGCGAGGGCGTCCAGGGCGCGCGGCAGGAAGGCGTCCGCGATGTCCTGGTGCACCAGCAGGGTCTCGGCGGAGTTGCAGACGCTGGGCCGCTGGGCCTTGGAGTTGATCAGGATGTCGATGGCCATGTCGAGGTCGGCCTGGGCGTCGACGTAGACGTGGCAGTTTCCGGTGCCGGTCTCGATGACGGGCACGGTGGACTCCTCGACGACCGTGCGGATCAGGGAGGCGCCGCCACGCGGGATGAGGACGTCCACGAGGCCCCGGGCGCGCATCAGCTCCCGCACGGACTCCCGGCTCTCGCCCGGCACGAGCTGGATGGCGTCCGCGGGCAGGCCGGCGCCGCCGACCGCGTCGCGCAGCACCCGCACCAGGGCGGTGTTGGACTGGTGGGCGGAGGAGGAGCCGCGCAGCAGGACCGCGTTTCCGGACTTGAGGCAGAGGGCCGCCGCGTCGACGGTGACGTTGGGGCGGGCCTCGTAGATGATGCCGACGACCCCGAGCGGAACGCGTACCTGGCGCAGGTCGATGCCGTTCGGCAGGGTGGAGCCGCGGACCACCTCGCCGACCGGGTCGGGCAGGGCCGCGACGTCGCGCACGTCCGCCGCGATGGTGCGCACCCGCTCGGGGGTGAGGGCGAGGCGGTCGATGACGGCCTCGCTCGTGCCCGCCTTGCGGGAGGCGGCGACGTCGAGCTGGTTGGCCTCGACGATCTCGCTGGTGCGTACCTCCAGGGCGTCCGCGATGGCGAGCAGCACGTCGTCCTTGGTGGCCCTGGGCAGCGGCGCGAGGTCGGCCGCGGCGGCCTGCGAACGGTAGGCGGCCTGCGCGACCGGAGACATGCTGTCGTACGGCGAGCCCGTGAAGTTCTCAGAGAGCGACGTCATGCTGGAAGCGTAATGCGACCCGGGCGGCCTTCCCCGGGGTGTTCCACACCCCGAGACGGCGGGCCTGGGGCGCGGAGCCACAGGGGAGCGCACGGCTGTGCGGGCTTCGAGCGGGCGCACCAGTGGCGCCCGAGTGGTGGGCGAGTGGCGTTCGAGGTCCCCCGCGGGATGCCTGCCGGACGCGGCTCCCCGGGAAGCGGGGCCCGGGAAGCGGGGCCCGGGAAGCGGCGCCCGGGCGGCGGGTCCGCGCGTCACCGGGCCGGCAGGGGCCGCACCCCGCACCCCGCGCCGTGCGCCCCGGGCACCCACGGGGCAGCCGTCGGGACGCCCCCGCGGGCAGCCGTCCAGGACGTTCAGAAGGGGTGGACGCCGACCGGGGTCGCGGGCAGGGGGCCGTGTCCGGCGGCGATGCGCTGGTGGTAGGTGTCGCGGTCGATGACCTCCAGGCCGACGATCTCCCAGGGCGGCAGCTTCGCCGTCTGCCGGTGCTCGCCCCACAACCGCAGCGCCACCGCGGCGGCGTCGTGCAGGTCGCGGGCCTCCTCCCAGTAGCGGATCTCCGCGTGGTCGTTCGCGTACCTGCTGGTCAGCAGGAAGGGGTGGTCATGGGCGAGCTGTTCGAGGCCCTGTCTGACGTCATTGAGGGGTGCTTCGGCCCCGGAGACGCTGAGGGTGATGTGCCACAGGCGGGGCGCCTCCTCGGTGGCGTCGTGCCGCGGGCCCTCGGCCGCGACGCTCACCAGGGGCCGCCCCTGTGCCACCGCGCTCAAGGCGCGCGGGACACCGCCGCCGCGGGACGTCGCCTCTGAGCATGCTCGCCTCACGGGGGTCTCCTTTGCGCACGGTCAAGCAGAACGTCATCGCTCAAAGTTGACCAGGCCGGGCGGCGGCGCGGGGTGCTTTTGCGGAACGTACACACCGCCAGGGCGACGGCCGCCGCGGCGGGACCGGCGGCCCCCTCCGCGGGGCCCCGCGCCCCGTGTCCGGTGGAGGTCCCGCGGCCCGGCGGGGCTCCACGCGCGCGGGGCCCCGCCGGCGCAGGCCGTGTCCTAGGGGTGCAGCAGGACCAGGTCGTCCCGGTGCACCACCTCGCGCTCGTAGGCGGGCCCGAGCTCCTGCGCCAGCTCGCGCGTGGAGCGGCCGATGAGCCTGGGGATCTCCTTGGCGTCGAAGTTGACGAGGCCGCGTGCGACGGCGCGCCCGGTGCTGTCGCAGAGCTCGACCGGGTCGCCCGCCGCGAAGTCGCCGTCGACCCCGGCGATGCCGGCGGGCAGCAGCGATGCGCTGCCCTCCACGACCGCGCGCACGGCCCCGTCGTCCAGGATCAGGGCGCCTTGCGGAGTGGAGGCGTGCTGGAGCCAGAGCAGTCGGTCGGCGGAGCGCCGCTCGGCGGGCCGGAAGTAGGTCCCCGTGTCGCGGCCGGCGAGTGCGTCGGCCGCCTGGCTCGCGGAGGTGAGCACGACGGGGATGCCGGCCGCGGCCGCGATCCGGGCCGCCTCGACCTTGGTGACCATGCCGCCGGTGCCGACGCCGGCCCGGGCCGTGCCGGCGATCGGCACGCCGTCCAGGTCGGCGGGGCCGCGCACCTCGGCGATCCGGGCACTGCCGGGCAGGTCCGGGTCCCCGTCGTACACGCCGTCGATGTCGGAGAGCAGCACCAGGAGGTCGGCGTGCACCAGGTGGGCGACGAGGGCGGCGAGGCGGTCGTTGTCGCCGAAGCGGATCTCGTCGGTGGCGACGGTGTCGTTCTCGTTGACGAGGGGCAGCGCCCCCATGGCGAGCAGCTTGTCCAGAGTCCGCGCGGCGTTGCGGTGGTGGGCGCGGCGGCTGGTGTCGTCGCTGGTGAGCAGCACCTGCCCGACGCGGACGCCGTAGCGGGCGAAGGACGCCGTGTAGCGGGCCACGAGCAGGCCCTGGCCGACGCTGGCCGCGGCCTGCTGGCGGGCCAGGTCGGTGGGGCGGCGGCGCAGCCCCAGGGGTGCGAGGCCGGCCGCGATCGCGCCGGACGACACCAGGACGATCTCCCGGTCGCCCGGCGCCCGCCGCGCCCGGCCCTCGGCGGCGGGCCCACGCAGCGGGCCGCGCGGGCTGAGGTGCTTGGCGAGCACGTCGACGAGCGCGTCCACGCGGTCGGCGTCCAGTCCGCCCGCGGCGGTGGTCAGCGAGGAGGAGCCGACCTTGACCACGACCCGGCGGGCGTCCACCACCGAGACCCTGTGGATGTCATCGCCCTGGTTCACCCCTGACACACGCTCCCCCCTCGTTGCGCCGACCTGCCGATCCGTGCAGACGGCAGCAATCTACGGGAGGTGGGCACGAGGCGGGGGCGGCGTCCAGTCGGTGGACCCCCGGGAGTGACACAGGATATTCGTTTCACTGCGTTCCGTAATCGCTGAAAAGGTTGTACTCGGGCCATATGGCTATTGAACTTTTCGGGAACTAAAAGTTGACTTATGACATCCATGCCTCACCCCGTTCGCCGCATCCTGCTGAGATCCGGAAAGAGCCCTTTCACCGCTCTGTCCATAGAGGACGCCCTCCACCAGGATGTCATTGCCACCAATGCCGGAAACCTGATCTTCAGTGACGCGGCTCACAAGATACTCTCGACGCCCGGCACCGAAGTCGTCTCCAACGGCATGCGGACGGAAATCGCCGCCGCGGAGCGCATCAACGACGAGTTCGACGTATTCGTGGTCCCCCTCGCCAATGCCTTCCGGCCCTCCTTCGAGCTTCCGCTGAAGCGGCTGACACGGCTGATCTCGAAGCTGAGGATCCCGGTGGTCGTGCTGGGCGTGGGCGCGCAGGCGGGGCTGAACCACGACCGGGCACGACTCGCCCCGATCGAGCCGTCGGTCAAGCGGTTCGTCTCGGCGGTGCTGGACCGCAGCGCGTGCATCGGGGTGCGCGGCGAGTTCACGGAGCAGTACCTCAAGGACCTCGGCTTCAGGGACGTGGACGTCATCGGCTGCCCCTCGCTGTTCTGGCACGGCGACCGGCTGACGATCGACAAGGCCGACACCCTCGCCCCCGGTTCCCGCATCGCCCTCAACGGATCGCACAGCGCGATGCGCAACAAGCGCCTCGCCGGACTGCTGAGGCGCACCTGGGAGCAGTACGAGGACGTCCGCTTCATCGGGCAGAACCTCAGCGAGGCAAGGGCTCTGCACTGGCGGGACATGTCGGACGGGGGTCCGGCCACCATGCCGACCCACCCGGCGCACCCGCTGTACCGCGACGGCAAGGTCCGCGTGTACATCGACCCCGTCACCTGGATCCGCGAACTGCGGGGCGTGGACTACTCCCTGGGGTCCCGCATCCACGGCAACATCGCCGCACTGCTCGCCGGCACCCCCTGCACCGTGCTGTGCGCCGACTCGCGGACGCTGGAGCTGGCGCGCTACTTCGAGATCCCGCACCACAAGCTCACCGACCTGCCCGCGGACCCGGACGCCGCCGACCTCTACGCGGCGGCGGACTTCGGCCCGCTGATGAAGGGGCACAAGGAGCGCTTCGAGCGGTTCACCGGCTTCCTCGCCAAGAACGGCCTGGAGAACACGTTCGAGCACGGCGACCAGGGCGCGGAGTTCGAGGCCAGGATGAGCGAGCCGGACTTCCCGCCCGCGGTGCGGCCCTGGAACACCGCCGACCTCACCTCGGTGAGCGAGCGCTTCAACTGGCTGCACTCGCGCCTTGACGACGTCACCAAGCGGAACACCGTGCTGGAGCGCGCCCTGGCCAGGCTCCCCGCGGCCGCCTCGGCACAGCCCCGGCAGTCCGTCTACCGCCGCGCCAGGCGGGCCGTCGGCCGTCCCCTCAAGCGCGCGCTCCAGGCCAAGGGCTGAGCGCGGGGAGCCAGGGCCCGGGGCGGCCGGCTGTGCCGGCCGTACCGGCCGTACCGGCCGTAACACGGCCATAACCAAGGCGGCGTCCGGTGCGTTGATCCGGGAGAACGATCACGCACCGGATGACAGCGCAGCCGGGCCGCCGCGAGGGCGGTACGCCCCGTACCGACGCGAGGGGCACGCGCGCGTACCGCTTGGAGCCACCCGCCATGCCGCCCACCAGCCGCGCCCGACGCTCGCTCGCGCAACTCCCCGCTCCCGTGCTCCTGACGGCGTCCTTCGCCGCGCAGGCCGCCGGAGCGGTGCTCCCCCATGTGCCGCTGCTGGTCGGCTCGGTGGCCGTGGGGCTCGCCATGGAGGGCGTCCTGTACCGCTGGCAGAGGGGGGTGGTCACCGCCTTCGCCCGGGTCCGTGCCGACGTCGCGCTCCGCCAGGTGCTGCGCGACCTGCTGCTCGTCACGGGCCTGCTGCGGCTGGACGACGAGCAGCAGTACACCCGGTACCTGCCCCTGGTGTACGGGCTGCTGTTCTTCTACGGCCTGCACTTCGCCAGCCACGCCCTGGCGATCCTGGTGCGCCGCGGCCGGGCGCTGCCCGTCGTCACCCGCAACGTGGACGCCTCGGCGCTCGGGCTGAGACCCGCACCGCCCGCGCTGCTGCTGCGCCGCCCGGGGCACCGGGTGCTGCTCCTCGGGCTGCCCGCGACCACCGGACTGCTGGCAACCGCCGGTACGGGCGCACCGGCGGCGGCAGCGGCGGGGATCGCGGTGTCCATCGGATGCGCGGCGGCCGGCCTCGGCGAGCTGCTGCTGTGGCTGCTGCCGGGCCGCAGGCCGCCGGGCGAGCAGGAGGTCCTGGAGTGGTTCGACTCGTGGCTCGCGCGCTACCGGCCCACGGTCGGCATGTACTTCTCGGGGGGTGCGTCCTCCGCGTACCAGGCGAACATGTGGCTCGAACCGCTGGCCGGGCTCGGCGGCCGGCCCGTGATCGTGCTGCGGGAGCGGTTCATGGTGCAGCGGATCGCCGCGACGGACATCCCGATCGTGTGCATCCCCAAGGTCGCCCACCTGATGCGCCTCGAACACTCCACGCTCCAGGTGCTCATCCACCCCGCGAACTCCGGCAAGACCTCCCACATCCTGCGCATCCCCACCCTCAAGCACGCCTTCGTCAACCACGGCGAGAGCGACAAGCTGTCGTCCTGCAACCCGTACGCGAAGGCGTACGACCAGGTGTGGGTCGCCGGGCCCGAGGCACGCGCGCGCTATGCGCTCGCGGACGTGGGCGTCGACGACAAGGACGTCGTCGAGATCGGCCGCCCCCAACTGGACGCCATCCGCCCCCTCGCGGGCCCGCCCGCGGGCTCCTTCGTCACCGTGCTGTACGCGCCGACCTGGGAGGGCTGGGACGGCAACCCGGGGAACACGTCGCTGGTCCTGGCCGGGGAGAACGTCGTACGGGCGCTGCTCGCCGACCCGGGCGTACGGCTGCTGTACAAGCCGCACCCCATGACAGGATCCGTGGACCCGAGGGCGGGCGCCGCGAACGAACGCATCCAGGCGTTGATCCACGCCGCGAACGCCGAGCGCGGGGGCGAGCGGCACCCCGGCCACGAGGCGGCGGGAGCCGCGCTCGCACGGCGCACCGAGGAGCTGGACCGAGTGACCACCTCGGTCTTCCGGCGCGCCGCGGACGACCTGGAGCGGATGCTGGTGCAGGGCGCTCCCGAGCCGGGCCGGGCGGCCGCGGTGGACGCGGCGACGGCGGCCTGGGAAGCGGCCTACTGGGCGTCGCTGCCCGCCGGGCTGCACCAGGTCGTCACGGACGCCCGCCCGGCGCTGTACTCCTGCTTCGACCAGGCGGACCTGCTGATCAGCGATGTGTCGAGCGTGATCTCCGACTACCTCGCCAGTGGGAAGCCGTACGCGGTGGCGAACACGAGCGGTCTTGCGGAGGATGCCTTCCGCGAGGCGTTCCCGACCGTGCGCGCGGCCACGGTGCTCACCGAGGACGCCTCGCAGGTGCCCGAACTGCTGCGCAGCGTGCGCGATCCGGGACGGGACGCCCTGGCCGGCGCCCGTGCCGAGCTGAAGCTGCGGCTGCTCGGCCCGTCCGACCCGCCGTCCGCGGTCCGCTTCGCAGCGGCGGTCCGGGCGCTGTGCGAGGAGGCGGCCGCGCACCGGGCGCGCATGGCCCGTCGCACGGCGTCCACCGTGCCCGGACAGGCCGGGGCCCGGGAACAGACCGCCGTACGGGGGCAGGCGGCCGCTCAGGAGGCCGCGGAGATCCCCGGGCAGCAGGTGTCCCCGCCCACCGCGAAGGACGCGCAGACGGGCGCTCAGAGCTTCCGCCCGGGCCGGCGGCGGCCCTAGCCCGGACCGGCGACGGCACCAGGCGGCAGGCGGCAGGCGGCAGGCGGCAGGCGGCAGCAACGGGTTCCCGCGACGACCCCGGGCCGGGCACCGCGGCGGGCCGTCCCACGGTGGGGCGGGCCGTCCCACCGCCCGCCGCGAACCGGTCGGCAGCCACCGCGAACCGGCTGCCGCCCCGCCGCGCCGCGTCCGGTCCCGCGGCACGGGCCCGCCCCGCCGCGTCGCGGGCCGGGCCCGTCGCGCGCCGGCGCCCGCTCAGGATGCCGCCAGGTCCCGCTTCCGTGTGCGCCACACCTTCAGGGCCATTCGCCGGGCCGCACCGAGGCCGGGCCTGCGGCGGGGCGGACGGAAGCCCGCGATGGCGTCGGTCTCGGCCTCGGACGGCGCGTAGACGGAGTCGGGGATGCCAGCGGAGGCGCTGCGGAAGTGCGGGTAGGCCAGGTAGGCGCGCCGACCTCGGCGCTCCAGGACCGTCTGCGGGGTCTTCTTCGCCTTGAGGAAGGCGAGGACGTCCACCAGCAGGTCGGCGCGGTCCTTCGCCACCAGGTGCAGCCGGAGCCGCTGGTGGACCTTGAGCCGGGCCGCGACTCCCCTGGTCCAGTAGGCGTCCATCAGGGGCTTGGCCAGCTCCATCTTGTGGCGTGCGACCTCCTCGCCGAGCGCGAGGAAGGACGGCCCGAACTGCGGCAGGATGGTGATCACGAAGGGCCGGACCATCAGCGTGTCGCGCCGGGGCCCGGCGGGCACCCGCTCCTCGATCAGGCGCATCAGGGCGCGCGCCGAGTCGAAGCGGCGCGTGTAGCTGCCGCGCTTCGTCGCGTGCTTTCCGTCGTCCCGGCCGACCAGGTAGTAGCAGGTGTAGTCCGCCACGACGGAGACGCCGTCGGCCCGCAGGTAGGCGTCCAGGGTGAACAGTGCGTCCTCGCCGGTCGTCAGCGACTCGTCGAACCGCAGGCCGTGGCGCTCGACCAGGGCGCGCCGGAAGAGCTTCTGGGCGCTGAGGGTGTACTTGATGTTCGAGGAGAAGACGTCGGTGCGGGCGAGGTTGCCGTCCTGGAACATCGACTTGGGTGCCGTGCGGTCGATCCCCTTGATCCTGCCGAGAACCACGTCGGTGCCGTGCCGGTCGGCCATCGCGACCATCCGCTCCAGGGCCTCCTCGCCGAGGTGGTCGTCGGCGTCGAGGAAGAAGACGTACCGGCCGCGGGCCAGACCCAGGCCGACGTTCCGCGGGCCGCTGGGGCCGCCGGAGTTCGGCTGCCGGACCACCCTGACCGCCAGATCCGTCTGCGCGGCGAACTTCTCCAGGTACTCGCCCGACCCGTCGGTGGAGCCGTCGTCGACGGCGATGACCTCCATGCGGTCGGCCGGCAGCGTCTGCGCCTCGACCGACTCCAGGCAGCGGACCAGGTACGGCATCGCCTCGTATGCCCCGACAATGACGCTCACGTCAGGAACACTCATCCAGGCTCCCTTTTTCTGTTCTCCTCCACCGGTCACCAAGAAGACGACGCACCGGGGGGTGGCGTTGTCCGAACACCGCATATCCTTCACGTGACGTCCATCACGCGTACGGATATACGAAAACCCGACCCCGGGGCATGGGCCCCGGGATCGGGTGGACGGTTCGGATCAGGCGGACGCCGGGCGGCAGCCTCGCTCGGGTGACCGGGGAAAAGCCCCGCTCAGGCGATCGGCGCCTCGCTCCCGGCGGGCGCGGCCCCGGTCGGCGCGGCCCCGGCGCTCCGCTCGGCGCGCGGCACGGGAATGGTCTCCAGCTCCGCAGCGAGGGCGCCCTGGCCCTCGTTGCGCGCCTCGGCGCGCGCCTTCAGGTCGCGCACCGCGGCGTTGAAGCGCTCCATGGACGTCGGCTCGTCCGGGCCGAGCAGGTACTCCTTGAGCTCGATCCTGGCCTCGGCGAGCGGGTCGGCGTCGGCGCTGCGGACCGCGGCCAGCAGTTCGGGCAGCTCGACCGCAGCGTTCGAGAGGATCACCGCGGCGCGCACGGCGGTGTTCTGCCGCTTGAACTCCTCGGCACCGAGGCCCGCGGAGTCCGTGACGGCGTACGGCTTGCCGCTGGCGATGAAGTCCGACACCACGCTGGAGATGTCCGAGACCATGCCCTCGCTGACGTTGAAGCAGTCGTACAGGCGCGGCTCCGCACCGGTGATCACGCGGTGCTCCCAGGTCGGGAAGGAGCGCCAGTAGGCGGCGTTCCACTCGTCCCGCAGCCGCTTGGCGCGGGCTTCGCGCTCCGGGTCGGCGATGCCGTCCCTGGACGCCTCCGCCTCGTCGCGCTCGTCGTCGCCCCCGCCCGCGAGGCGGGAGAGCTCCGCCTCGATGCGGACCAGGTCGGCGCGTGCCGCGCCCTGGGCCGCCTCGTCGGCGGTCCAGCGGGGGTCGGCGGCACGCTGCGCCGCGGCCTTCTCCACCAGGGCGACGATGCGGTCGTGGGCCGCCTTGGCGGCCTTGCTGCGGGTGCCGGTGAACGGGTGCGGCTTGTAGAGCACCCGCACCGCCGGGTCGGCCGCGAGCAGCGATCGGACGATGTTCTCGCCGGCGAGCAGCAGCGAGGTGTTGCCCGGATCGTCGTCCCAGCCCTCCCAGGTGGGCGCGTAGAGCACGGTGGGGATCCGGCCCTCGGGCGCGCCGGCGTAGTGCTGGATGGGGGCCAGTTGGGGCCGGCCCACCTCGACGATGTCCTCGTCCCGCACGCCGACGTCGGCGAGTGCGTAGCGGTCCCGTCCGGCGCGGCCGGCCGTCCACACCTCGTCGTAGACCTTGCTGAACGGGTTGACGCTGGCGAGCTTGTCGCTGTCGCCGTGGCCGATGAAGACGTGCTTCATGGTGGGCACGCGCAGCAGGTGGATGTTCTTGCCGACGTTCGCGGCGTAGAGGGCGACGCGGACGGAGGAGAGGTCCATGTTCATCAGGTGCACCCCGCCGGGCACGCAGATGACGGGGACGCCGGTGCGGGCGAGCTTCTTCAGGATGACGCGCTCGCGCAGGATCACCAGGGGGCGGGTGTCGAGCTGCTCCAGCGTCTCCAACCACATGTTGACCTGGTAGGCGGAGTCCTTGGAGCCGGAGAAGTAGAGCACCGTCTCGGGCCGGTAGGAGCGCAGCCAGTCGTCCACCTTGTCCAGGACGACGTCCGCGCCGGAGGGGATGCGCCTGCCGCGCACGTAGGGCACCAGGGCGACCAGGTAGCCGAGGCCGAGCACCAGGGTGACGGCGATGCCGGCGAAGCCCGCCACGGGGGCGTCGGCCCGGGCGGCGACCAGCAGACCCGCGACCGCGGCGAGGTCGAGGTGCAGCATCTTCTCCGCGGCGCGGTGGGTGAGCCGGCGCGGCGGGGCGTCCGGGATGGACACCTTCGAGAGGTCGACGTTGCGGGTGACCACCGGCAGCCTGCGGCGCAGCTTGATCAGCGTGGTCAGGACGCTGTGCGGGGCCTGGAAGCCGAAGAAGACGAGGAAGCAGGCGATCGCGGCGTAGAACACCGGCTGGGTGGAGAGGTCCATCCGGGCCAGCAGCAGGATGAGCAGCAGCTCGCGCACCAGGAAGCGGATCGACAGACCGGCGCGGACCTTGCCGAGCCGGTTGATGAGGTAGCTGCCGCGATGGTGGAGGTATCTGTCCGCCAGGTATGTCACGGCACCTGCTGCTGCGAAGCCCCCGACACTCGGTATCAGCGCGGCCACGGTGAGGCCGGGGTAGCCCAGCAGCATGAGGACGGCTGCGGCGAGCTCGGCGCGACTGCCCACGCGGGCGACGCGGATGGCGGTGGATATCACGGAGGACCTACTTCTGGGGGGTCATGCCGACTTTTTCAGAGTGTGGGCCCGGGGGTGGCCGAACCCGGTCGAGTGTGTGCGGTGCGGGTCGTACTGCGGTGCGTGCGGAGTGTGATCGGCCGCCGCGCGGGGTCGATCGGCCGTGTACGGGTTGTGTGCGCCGTGCACACCATGTGAATTTCCGGCCCTCACGGGCACAGGCCCTCAAGATCGCCGCTACAGCGCTCTCGAAGGCCCGTATCCATGGTTGTCGCGAAATATTACACGGCGTCCTGGCGGTCGAGGACGGAAGCCAGGGCCTGCTCGAAGCCCGTGGCCTGGTGCGCGGGCTTGGTCGGATCCTGCTGGCGCACGTCGATGACGTGGCCGGTGAGTTCCGAGACCAGCACATCGAGGGAAGCGCGCGCCACGGCCTCGGAGGACAGCAGGCTGCCGGCCGGCTCCTGGCCGAAGGCCTTGGTGCGCATCGGGGTCGCGGTGCGCTCGGGGTTGATGCAGTTGACCCTGATGCCGTCGCCCGCCCACTCGTCGGAGAGGGCCTGGGTGAGGTTCACCATGGCGGCCTTGGTGGAGGAGTAGAGGCTGTACTCGGCACGGCCGCGCGTGTAGCTGCTGGAGGTGTACAGCAGTAGCTGTCCCTTGGTCTCCGCGAGGTACTTGTACGAGGCGCGGGCGATCTGCACCGGCGCCAGGTAGTTCACCTTGAGGGCTTCCTCGATGGTGGCGTTGTCGGTCTCGGCGAGCTTGCCGATGCGCAGGACGCCCGCGGTGTTGATGACGTAGTCGACGCGTCCCGTCTCGGCGTACGCCTTGGAGAGGGCGTCGTCGACGTGCTCCGGGTTCTCGACGTGCGTGCCGGTGGTGGAGCGGCCCAGCGCGAAGGTTTTGGCGCCGTAGCTCTCGGCGAGGTCGGCGATGTCCTTGCCGATGCCGTACGAACCGCCGAAGACGACCATCGTCTTGCCGGTCAGCAGCTCGCGGTAGGCCTCCTCGCCGGCCTGGGCCGGTGCGGCGCCGGAGGCGAGCTGGAAGAGCTTGTCGGCGATGAAGACGTCGACGGGCTGGGTGACCTTCATGTTGAACTCGTCGCCCGCGACGACGTGGATGGGAACGTCCGGCAGGTACTTGAGCACCACCGAGCAGTCGTCGGTGGCCTGGAAGTGCGGGTCACCGGCCGCGACCTCGTAGGCCCTGCGGATGGTGGAGAGCTTGAACGCCTGCGGTGTCTGGCCGCGGCGCAGCCGGGAGCGGTCGGGGATCTCGGTGATGAACTCGCCGTCCTCGCCGTGCGTGCGGGTGACGATGATCGTGTCCGCGGACGGGATGGCGACGTCGACGGCCTGGTAGCGCTCCAGGGCGGCCACGCAGTCGTCGATCACGCGCTGCGACAGCAGCGGCCGCACCGCGTCGTGGAAGAGGAGGTTGCGGTCCTCGCCCTCGGCCAGGCCCTCGCCGAGGGCCTCGATGGCGCGCTCGGTGGTCTCGTTCCTGGTGGCGCCACCTTCTATGATCTTGGTGACCTTGCTCAGCCCCGCCTTGGCGACGATCTTCTCGACGTCCGGCACGAACCCCGGCGCCATGAGCACCAGCACGTCGTCGATGGAGTCCGCACGCTCGAAGGTCGTGAGCGTGTGCTCGATGACCGCCTTGCCGGCGATCTTCAGCAACTGCTTCGGAATCGACAGACCCACGCGCTGACCGGTACCGCCGGCCAGGACGACTGCGGTGGTACGGGGTTTGGCTATGAGCTGGGACACAGGGTTACCTACCTCGGGGCGACTGGGAACCCGGCGATGGTCTCACTCACGGTTACCGCGGTGCAAGGTGAGCGACGTGCACCGCACATGTGCAGGCAATCGCCGGTTCACCCTGGCACGGACGGCGGCCATCGCCGGCCCCTCCTTACACCTATGTGACTGATTGCACAAGGAAATCCGGCACCCATATGCCGGTTTCCTCCCGGGTGTCGAGCACCCGTGACGCGAGGCGCGGACGCCCGCACGGACGGAGCACGGACACGCTCCCCGTCAGAAGTCGAAGCCCGAGCCGAGCTTTGCGTTCGCGGCCACGGTGCCCAGTGTGCCCGCACCGAAGGTGAAGGAACCCGCCGGCGTCACCCCGGAGGCGGTGGAGCGCAGAACCCACACGGAGCCGGCGTTCTCGTTCTCGCCCGTGGCGCCGACGACGAGGTCCGCCGTGCCGTTGCCGTCCGCGTCGACGAGCTTGGTGGCCGAACCGAAGCGGTCCTCGGCCTCGGCGGCGCCGGGGACCCCGTCGGTGTCCTGGCTGAGCACCGCGGCACCGGTGCCCGTGAGGCCCCTGGCGCTGCCCCGCAGGGTGACGACACTGCCCGCGTGGGTCCTGCCGTCGAAGGTCTCACCGGGCACGCCGACGGCCACGTCGGCGTATCCGTCGCCGTCGATGTCGCCGACCGAGACCCCGGTGCCGAAGTTGTCGCTGTTGCCGTAGCCGTCGCTGCCCTCGGCGACGCCCGGGACGCCGGGGCTGTCCTGGTTGAGGACCCCGGCCAGCGAGACGTCGGGCCCCTTGGCGCTGCCCGGCAGGTAGGTGACCATGCCGCCCTCGGCAAGCGGCAGGTCCAGGTCGCTGTCGTAGCCGTCGATGGGGCGGCCCGCGACGATGTCCGCGTAGCCGTCGGCGTTCACGTCGCCGATGTCGAGGTTCTCGCCGCCTTCGAGGCGGCCGCCGTCGGGCTTGCGCACGGTGACGTACGGGGCCGGCCCCTCGCCGGTGCCCTGCCAGTAGGTGATGCGGCGGTCGTCGTACTCGTCGCCGTCGTTGGCGACCGCGGCGATGTCGGTCATGCCGTCGCCGTTCACATCGCCCGCGGCGAGGTCGAGGATACGGCTGTCGAAGTCGTCCGTGACGTCGCGGACACCGCCGACCGGGGCCCCGTTGCGTTCGAACGGGCCGGTGAGGACGCGCAAATCCTTGGAGTCGGCGACGGTCGCCAGGTCCGGGACCCTGTCGCCGTTGAAGTCGCCGGCCACGGTGTGCCCGCCGGCCGCGTCGTAGGCCTCGGCACCGTTGAGGAGGGTGGCCGAGCCGGCCAGGCCCTGGGCGCCGCCCCAGATCACCGCGAGGGAGCCCGCGTTGGAACCCGCCGTGCCGACGTCCTCACCGGCGGAGCCGACGACCAGGTCGGCGTAGCCGTCCCGGTCGAGGTCGGCGGTGGTCACCGAGCTGCCGTAGGCGTCACCCTCCTCGGCGACGCCCGGCATGCCCGGCGAGTCCTGGTCGAAGACCTGCTTGGAGGAGGTCCTCAGACCCTGTGCCGAGCCGTACATGACGGCGACGTAGCCCGCCTTGGCCTTGCCGCCCACCGTGGCGTCCGGTGCGGCGAAGGCGACGTCCGCGTAGCCGTCGCCGTTGAAGTCGTCGCGCAGCGCGGCGCCGGCGGGCAGCTCCGCCGGGTTCGCGAACGCCACCGGTGCGGTCACCGACAGGCTGACCGCGAGGGCCGCAGCCAGACCGAGACCACCGGCTGCTCTGCGTAAGTTCATGATCCATCCTCCGGGACGTGGACGTGACGCTGATGTCCGATGGCTGGTCCTGTCCGTGGGTCGGCGGTCCGTGTCGTACACGGCGTGCACGGCGTACACGTCGTGCACGCCGCGGTACGGCTCCCGCTCCCTGGAGCGCGCGGACAACGGAAAGGGCGTGAAGCGCCACTGAACGCCCCACGCCCTTCACAGACCTCCCGGGCGCCGCGATGGTTGCACACCTGCGCGCAACCTTCCGGCCGAAGAGAGGAAACCCTCCGGACACCCACGCGGGCGCCCACCGGGGGCCGGCCACCCTGGCGGGTGCCCTCGTCCGCCCTCGGAGGGTCAGCTCCCCTCGGGTCCGAACGGCCCGAACTCGTCGTACTCCCGCTCCGCCTCGTCCCGTTCCGCCTGGCGGTCCCTGCGGCGCTGGGCCGCGGGGCGCAGCGTCTCCAGACGGTGGTCCTCACCGCGGCGGCCGAGCATCTCGGCGCCGGCCAGCATGGTGGGCTCCCAGTCGAAGACGACGGCGTCGTCCTCGGCGCCGATGGCGACCCCGTCGCCGGAGCGGGCCCCCGCCTTCAGCAGTTCGTCCTCGACACCGAGGCGGTTGAGCCGGTCGGCGAGGTAGCCGACGGCCTCGTCGTTGTTGAAGTCGGTCTGGCGCACCCAGCGTTCCGGCTTCTCGCCGCGGACCCGGAAGAGCCCGTCCGCCTCGCGGACGACACTGAAGCCCGCGTCGTCGACGGCCTTGGGGCGGATGACGATCCGGGTGGCCTCCTCGCGCGGCTTCGCGGCACGGGCCTTCGCGACCAGGTCCGCGAGTGCGAACGACAGCTCCCTGAGGCCGCTGTGCGCGACGGCGGACACCTCGAAGACGCGGTGCCCGCGCTCCTCCAGTTCGGGGCGGACCAGTTCGGCGAGGTCCTTGCCGTCCGGCACGTCGGTCTTGTTGAGGACGACGACCCGGGGCCGGCCCTCCAGACCGCCGTACTGCTCCAGCTCCTCCTCGATCACGTCGAGGTCGGAGACCGGGTCTCGGTCGGACTCCAGCGCGGCGGCGTCGAGGACGTGCACGAGGACGCTGCAGCGCTCGACGTGCCGCAGGAACTCCAGGCCGAGGCCCTTGCCCTGGCTCGCACCGGGGATCAGGCCGGGCACGTCGGCGATGGTGTAGACGGTGGCACCTGCGGTCACCACACCGAGGTTGGGCACCAGGGTGGTGAACGGATAGTCCGCGATCTTCGGCTTGGCGGCGGAGAGCACCGAGATCAGCGACGACTTGCCGGCGCTGGGATAGCCGACGAGCGCCACATCGGCGACGGTCTTCAGTTCGAGGACCACATCGCCGGACCGGCCCGGCTCACCGAGCAGCGCGAACCCCGGCGCCTTGCGGCGTGCCGAGGCGAGCGCGGCGTTGCCGAGGCCGCCGCGGCCACCCCGGGCGGCGACGTACGAGGTGCCGTGGCCCACCAGGTCGGCCAGTACGGTGCCGTCCTTGTCGAGCACGACCGTGCCGTCGGGCACCGGCAGCACGAGGTCCTGCCCGTCCTTGCCGGAGCGGTGGTCGCCCTCGCCCGGGCGGCCGTTGGTGGCCTTGCGGTGCGGGCTGTGGTGGTAGTCGAGCAGTGTCGTCACCGACTGGTCGACGACGAGGATCACATCGCCGCCGCGGCCGCCGTTGCCGCCGTCGGGGCCGCCGAGCGGCTTGAACTTCTCCCGGTGCACGGAGGCGCAGCCGTGGCCTCCGTTACCTGCGGCGAGATGCAGCTCGACGCGGTCCACGAAGGTGGTCATGGTTGGTGCCTCCAGATGCGTACGGGTTCGCTGGGTCTGTGTCACACGCAGAAGGCGGACCCGCTTCCCCGTACCGGGGGAAGGGAGGTCCGCCTTCGGCAGTGGTCCGTGCTGATCAGGCGTGGTGCCGATCAGACGACGGGCACGATGTTCACGACCTTGCGGCCGCGCCTGGTGCCGAACTGCACCGCACCGGCCTGCAGGGCGAACAGCGTGTCGTCGCTGCCCCGGCCGACGCCGGAACCGGGGTGGAAGTGGGTGCCGCGCTGGCGGACGATGATCTCACCGGCGTTGACGGCCTGGCCGCCGAAGCGCTTCACACCGAGCCGCTGAGCGTTGGAGTCGCGACCGTTCCGGGTGGACGATGCGCCCTTCTTGTGTGCCATGTCTTTTCAGTCCCTTACTTCGCGGCCGAGGGGATCTCGGTGACCTTGATCGCCGTGTACTGCTGGCGGTGGCCCTGCCGGCGGCGGTAGCCGGTCTTGTTCTTGTAGCGCAGGATGTCGATCTTCGCGCCCTTGTGGTGGTCCACGACCTCGGCCTGGACCTTGACACCGGCCAGCACCCAGGGGTCGCTGGTCACGGTCTCGCCGTCGACGAGCAGCAGGGTGGAGAGCTCTACCGCGTCGCCCACCTTTGCCGTGGAAAGCTTGTCAACCTCAACGATGTCGCCGACAGACACTTTGTGCTGGCGGCCACCACTGCGCACGATGGCGTACACGCGGATCTCACTCTCTGTGCTCGAATCGGGACCTCTGATGCCAGCCGCCCACACGGGCCGGGGCCCGACAACCGACAGGGCTCACCCGGCGGAAGGAACGGCCTCTCCGGGTGGGGCCCTTGGGGTACCGCCCGGAGGAAGGTGCTCAGAGGGATGGCGTACGAACGCCGACGGTCAAGGTTACACGGCGCCCGTTACGGCAGCCAAACCGAGGCCCGGGGCGGCTCCCCGCGGGGCGGGCCGCCCCCTCGCCCCCATGCCCCTCCGCCGTCCCCTGCCGTCGGCCCGGGCACGCCCGGCGGTGGGCGCCTTCCGGGGCCCGCCCGCCGCAGGCCACGGGCACCCGGAACGGTCCCCATGGCCTGCGGCGGGTGGTGCCCGTCAGTCGTCGGTGGAGGCCGTGACGGAGCTCGGAGCCTGCTGCTCCGCCGCCGCGGTCGTCTTCGACGTCTTCTTGGCGGCCGCCTTCTTGGCCGTCGTCTTCTTGGCCGCCGCCTTGGCCGTCTTTCCGGCGGGAGCCTTCTTGGCGGCGGTCTTGGCGGTCGTGGCCTTCTTGGCGGCGGTCTTCTTCGCGGGCGTCGTCTTCTTCGCCGCGGTCTTCTTGGCGGTCGTGGCCTTCTTCGCCGTCGTCTTCTTGGCGGTCTTGCGCGCCGCCCGCTTGGCGGCAGCGCCCTCGGCGCCCGCCTCGGACTCCGCCCCAGCAGGGGCCTCGGCCTCCGGTTCGACGGCGGCCGGTGCCTCGGCGGCGCCGCCCTCCGCCTCCTCCGCCTCGGCGGCGGCGGCCTCCTCGGCCGCCTCCTCGTCGCGGCCGGCCGCCTCGTTGGCCTCGGCCGTCTCGGCGGGTGCCGCGGGTACGACCACGACGGCGCCCTCCTCCGACGCGGTCGGCGCGGCGGCCTTGCGGACCGCACGCCGCCTCGGACGGGCCGGAGCGGCACTCTCTGCGGGCTCGGCGGGCTCGGCGGCGACGGGCTCCGCGGGGACGGCCGGTTCCTCCGGCGCGGGCTGCGCCTCGGGCTCGGCTGCGGCGGCCTCGGTCACCGTGACCTCCGCCGCTTCCGGCGCGCCCGCCGGAGCCGCGGCCTTGCGGGTCGCCCGGCGTCGGCCGCGCTTGGGTGCGCCCTCGGGGGCCGGGGCCGGCGCGGCCTCGGCGGCCGGGGCAGCCGGGGCAGCCGGGGCAAGCGTCGCCTCGGCGAGCGGCTGGCCCGGCTCGGCGGCCGTCTCCACGGGGTCGGCCAGGGCCTGCGGCTCGGCCGCGGCCTGGCCGAACTCGACCGGGGCGGCCTCCCGCTCCTCGGCCGGCTGCTCCTGTGCCGCGGCGCTGACCCGTGGCGTGCCCGCAGGAGCCGACACACGGCGGGTGGCACGGCGGCGGATGCGCCGTCCGCCGGCCCGGCCCGCGGCGGCCTCCGCCTCGGCGACGCTGCTGTACAGCTCCTCGTCGGGCTGGAACTCGGGGCTGGGCAGGGCGACCGGCTCGGCGACCTCCTCGGCCACCTCGGCGGCCGTCTCGGCCACCAGGTCGCGTTCGGCGGGCTCCGGCTGCGGCGTCGGCCTGACCTGCTCCGGCACGGACTCGGCGGCGCGGCCGCGCTTCTTGCGCTTGCCGCCGCCGCCCACCGCGGACGGCTGCTCCATGTGCACGATCACACCGCGGCCGTTGCAGTGCACGCAGGTCTCGGAGAACGACTCCAGCAGGCCCTGCCCGACCCGCTTGCGGGTCATCTGGACCAGGCCGAGCGAGGTGACCTCGGCGACCTGGTGCTTCGTGCGGTCCCGGCCCAGGCACTCCAGCAGGCGCCGCAGCACCAGGTCGCGGTTCGACTCCAGCACCATGTCGATGAAGTCGATGACGACGATGCCGCCCAGGTCGCGCAGCCGTAGCTGGCGCACGATCTCCTCGGCCGCCTCCAGGTTGTTCCTGGTGACGGTCTCCTCCAGGTTGCCGCCCTGGCCGGTGAACTTGCCGGTGTTGACGTCGACCACGACCATGGCCTCGGTCTTGTCGATCACCAGCGAGCCGCCGCTCGGCAGCCAGACCTTGCGGTCCAGTGCCTTCAGGAGCTGCTCGTCGATCCGGTAGGTGGCGAACACGTCGGTCTCGGAGGTCCATCGCTCCAGCCGGCCGGCGAGGTCGGGGGCGACGTGCGCGACGTAGCCGTGGATGGTCTCCCATGCCTCGTCACCGCTGACGATCACCTTGGAGAAGTCCTCGTTGAAGATGTCCCGCACGACCCGGACGGTCATGTCCGGCTCGCCGTAGAGGAGGGTCGGGGCGTTGCCGCCCTTGGCCCTCTTGCGGATCTCCTCCCACTGCGCCTGGAGGCGCTCCACGTCGCGGCGCAGCTCATCCTCGCTCGCGCCCTCGGCCGCGGTGCGCACGATCACGCCCGCGTCCTCGGGGACGATCTTCTTCAGGATGGTCTTCAGGCGGGCGCGCTCGGTGTCCGGCAGCTTGCGGCTGATGCCGGTCATGGAGCCCTCGGGCACGTACACCAGGTAACGGCCGGGCAGGGAGACCTGGCTGGTCAGGCGGGCTCCCTTGTGGCCGATGGGGTCCTTGGTGACCTGGACGAGCACCGACTGGCCGGACTTCAGCGCGGTCTCGATGCGCCGCGGGCCACCGGAGAGGCCGAGCGACTCGAAGTTCACCTCGCCGGCGTACAGGACGGCGTTGCGGCCCTTGCCGATGTCGATGAAGGCGGCCTCCATGGACGGCAGGACGTTCTGCACCTTGCCCAGGTAGACGTTGCCGACGTAGGAGGTCGACTGCTCCTTGTTGACGTAGTGCTCGACGAGGACGTTGTCCTCCAGGACGCCGATCTGGGTGCGGTCGCCGTACTGGCGGACCACCATGACGCGCTCGACGGCCTCGCGGCGCGCCAGGAACTCCGCCTCGGTGATGATCGGCACCCGGCGCCTGCCCTGCTCGCGTCCCTCGCGGCGGCGCTGCTTCTTGGCCTCCAGACGGGTCGAGCCCTTGATGGACTGCACCTCGTCGGAGCCGGTGCCGGGCCGCTCGTCCTTCTTGCGCGGCTCGCGGACCTTGACGACGGTGCGCTCCGGGTCGTCGGAGGACGCCCCGCCCTCGGCACCGTCACCCGCGCGGCGCCGGCGGCGCCGACGGCGCCGGCTGCTGCTGGAGCCGGAATCGGAATCGGACGCGTCGCCGTGCTCGTCGTCCTCGGGCTCCTCGGCCTCGTCGTCCGCGCCCTGCTCGGCACCCGCGTCACCGGACTCGTCGGACTCGTCCTGGTCGGCGCTGTCCGCGGTCTCCCCGCGGCGGCGCCTGCGGCCGCCCCGGCGGCGCCTGCGGCGCGAACCGGTGTCCTCGCCGTCGTCGCCGTCGGCCGCGTCGTCGGCGTCACCGTCCTGCTCGGCCGCTGCGGCGTCGCCGTCGTCGCCGGACCCGCCCTCGCCTGCCGGCTGGTCGGATCGGCCGGCCTGGCCGGACTGGCCGCCGGATCCCTCGACGACGACCCTGCGGCGCCTGCGGCGCCGCGAACGGCCCTCCGCCTCCTCGGGGTCGACGTCGTCCGTGGCGTCGGCCGAGGCGTCGGCGGAAGCAGCGGCGCGGTCCTCGTCGGCCGCCTCCGCGGCGGCTTCGGCGGCGGCGCGCTCGGGCGTCTGGAACTTCGGCTCGGTGAACACCGGCGCCTGGAAGACGGCGACGGCGGGACGCGCCGGGCGCGCCGGGGTCTCGTCCTCGGCCATCTCGGCCTCCTGCTGCTGAGGCGGAGCCGTCCGTACGGACGGCTTCCGTGCGGGTGCGGACTGCTGCGGTACGGACGGCTCCGCGAGAGCCACGGAGGACTCCGGGGCCGCCGTGGGGGCCTGAGCCGTGGACGGCTGCGCCGGCTCGGCGGATCCGTCCGCCGCCTTGCGGGTGGCGCGGCGCCGTGCCCGGCGCGGCGCGGGCGGCTCGTCGGAGCCGTCGCCGGTGCCTTCACCGGTGGCCGGCGCGGAGGGTGCGGCCGGCTCGGTGGCGGTGGGCGGCTCGGCCTCGGCGGCAGGCTCCGCGGCGGCGGCCGGTGCCGCGCTCTGCTTCCGGGCCCTCCTGGGCCTCTTGGGCGCGGCCACGCTGCTGCCCGCCGCGCCGTCGGCCTCCGCGTCGGCCGCGGTACGGCTGGCGGGGACGGGCGCGGCGCCGGTGGCGGCTTCGGTGTCCGCGGCCTGCTGCCGCGCCCTGCTCTCCGCTCGCGCGGGCCGGGCGGCGGTGGAGGACTCGGCGGCCGTCCCGGCGGCAGGACCGTCGGTCGGAGCCGCGGTGGTTCCGGCTGCGCCCTTGGGCGCTCCCTCGGGGGCGGATGCGCGGCGGCGCGTGCGGCGGGCGGGCGCCGGCTCGGCGGTGGCTTCCGCCTCGGCGGCGGACGCGCCGGCGAGGGGCTCGGCCGGCTCCGTGCCGGTGGGAGAGGAGGCGGCCTGGGCGGACCCTGCCGCGGAGTGCTCCGCGCTCTTGGGCGCGCCTGCCGGCGCCGAGGCGCGGCGGCGTGTACGCCGCGGGGCCGGTGCGGACGCGCCGGCGGTGGCCGGCTGCTCGGCCTCGGCGGCCTGGTCATCGGCCGCGTCGGCGGCGTCGGTGTCAACGGCGTCGGCACCCTCGTCCTCGGCCGGATCGGGGACGAAGCCCCCGGCGGGCGGGGACGCGGCCGACTGTGCCGGAACGGTCCGCTCCGCGGCCGCCTCCGCACCGCCTGCCGGTGCCGGCGCTTCTGCGGTGGCGTCCGCCCGGGCGGACGCCGCATCCGCCGTCACCTCGGCCTGCGCGGCCGAGGGCGGGCCGGCCGGTCGGGACGCGGCACGGCGGCGACGACGCGGTGGGAGCGTGTCGCTCGGGGTTGTGGTGCTGTCTTCTGAGCCCTCGGTGGGTTCGATCGGTTCGAGCATGCGGGCGGTTCTCCCGTCAGGCTCCCGGGCGCCGCGCTGTACCGGTGACGTCCGCGGTCCGCGCGTGCTGCGCGGAACCGCCGTCCGGGGCGCGGGCGCCGCACGGGAGCTCTCTGTGTCCTGTCTCGCCGGTTCCGTACGCCGTATGCGCACGGCCTGGCGAAAGTCTTCTGGTCGGTGCGCTGCCCGACCCGGTGGCTCCCGAGTACGAGGGCGGCGCTACGACGACCGTCCTACGCGGAACCTTCCGGCGCGGCAGCCGCCGCGGCGGCGAGTCCGGCGGCCCCTTGGCCCTCGGCCGGGGCGGCCGTCACTGCCTCGCGGTCGGGCGCGAGCGGGTCGGTCACCGTGCCGGTCTCCTCATCGAATGGCCCCTGCGCCAGCCTGGTCACCGCGACGGGGACCGGCGGCGCCAGGTCGGCCACAGCTCGGATACCGGACAGGACGTCGTCGGGTCGTACGGCAGGCGTCACGTGCCGAACAACCAGGCGCAGTATCGCACAGGGCTGGTCCCCCGGCCTATCAGCCACGGTGTTCCCGCCGTCCGAGCCCGTCGCCGCGGTGTCCCGGACGGTGAGATCCACGACGGCGGCACGGGCGTCGAAGGTGCGCATACCGCTCTTGGTCCTGCGCTGCACCTCGACGGCGTCCGCGGCCCGGAAGGCGGTTGCGGCCCGCTCCGCGTCGGCTGCCGTGACGCCGGGCATGCGCAGTTCCCACACGGATGCGGTGAGCCGCTCCGCGAGGTGCGGGGTGCGGGCCTCGACGGCCTCGATGACGTCGAGGTCGGCGGGGAGCGACGCGTCGATGAGCTCGCGCAGCTTGTCCGGGTCGCGCTGCTCGGTGAGCGCGATCTCCAGGTACTCGGCCTCACTGCCCGTGCCGGTGGGTGCGGCATTGGCGTACGACACCTTGGGGTGCGGGGTGAAACCCGCCGAGTAGGCCATGGGGACCTCGGCTCGGCGCAGGGCGCGCTCGAAGGCGCGCTGGAAGTCACGGTGGCTGGTGAACCGGAGGCGGCCGCGCTTGGTGTAGCGCAGTCGGATGCGCTGCACCGCGGGTGCGGGCGGCGGGCCTTCGGGCTGTCGCTTGCCCAGTGGTACGTCTCCTTGTGTGCTGCGGTCCTCGGCGCGTGCCCTCGCGTGACGGACCGGTCGGCGCCCGTCCGGCGCCGCCCGTATCCGCAGCAGGGCTCCGCACCGGCGGAGCTCAGACGCGCCCGGACCTCTTATCAAGAGTACGCGCCGCGCCCGCGCCGAGTTCCCGGCGGGGCGCGGTGCGCGGGCGCGGGGCGCCGAAGAGCACTGCGCGCGCCTCGGTCACCGCGGTCACCGCCGCCCGGGAAGCTCGTCCGCTGCGCGCTCAGCGGGCCGACCGGCGCCCGGTGCGGGGGCTGCCCGGTGCGGACGGTGCCCGGTGCGGACGGTGCCCCACACGGGGCATCCGACGCGGCGGCGCCCGCGGCGAGACGGCCGATGCCCGCCGGTCATCCGGGCTAGCCGTTGACGACCGTCAGAGGCAGCAGCTTCTTGCCGGTCGGGCCGACCTGGATACTGGTGTCCATCGTGGGACACACCCCGCAGTCGAAGCACGGCGTCCAGCGGCAGTCCTCGACCTCGGTCTCGTCGAGGGCGTCCTGCCAGTCCTCCCAGAGCCAGTCCTTGTCCAGGCCGGAGTCTAGGTGGTCCCAGGGGAGCACCTCCTCGTAGGCGCGCTCCCTGGTGGTGTACCAGTCGACGTCGACGCCGAGCTCGGGCAGGGTGCGGGCGGCACAGGACATCCAGCGGTCGTAGCTGAAGTGCTCGCGCCAGCCGTCGAAGCGCCCGCCGTCCTCGTAGACGGCGCGGATGACGGCGCCGACGCGGCGGTCGCCGCGGGAGAGCAGGCCCTCGACGATGCCGGGCTTGCCGTCGTGGTAGCGGAAGCCGATGGAGCGGCCGTACCGCTTGTCGCCGCGGATCCTGTCGCGCAGCTTCTCCAGGCGCGCGTCGGTCTCCTCGGCGCCGAGCTGGGGCGCCCACTGGAAGGGCGTGTGCGGCTTGGGCACGAAGCCGCCGATCGAGACCGTGCAGCGGATGTCGTTCGAGCCGGAGACCTCCCGGCCCTTCTGGATGACCCGCATGGCCATGTCCGCGATCTGCAGGACGTCGTCGTCGGTCTCCGTCGGCAGGCCGCACATGAAGTACAGCTTCACCTGCCGCCAGCCGTTGCCGTACGCGGTGGCGACGGTGCGGATCAGGTCGTCCTCGGAGACCATCTTGTTGATGACCTTGCGGATGCGCTCGCTGCCGCCTTCGGGGGCGAAGGTGAGGCCCGAGCGGCGGCCGTTGCGGGTGAGCTCGTTCGCCAGGTCGATGTTGAACGCGTCCACGCGCGTGGAGGGCAGCGAGAGGCCGATCTTCTCGTCCTCGTAGCGGTCCGCGAGGCCCTTGGCGATGTCGCCGATCTCGGAGTGGTCGGCGGAGGACAGCGACAGCAGCCCGACCTCCTCGAAGCCGGTCGCCTCCAGACCCCTGTGGACCATGTCGCCGATGCCGGTGATGGAGCGCTCGCGCACCGGACGGGTGATCATGCCCGCCTGGCAGAACCGGCAGCCCCGGGTGCAGCCGCGGAAGATCTCCACGGACATCCGCTCGTGCACCGTCTCCGCGAGCGGCACCAGCGGCTGCTTCGGGTAGGGCCATTCGTCCAGGTCCATCACCGTGTGCTTGGAGACCCGCCAGGGCACGCCGGAGCGGTTGGGCACGACCCGGGAGATACGGCCGTCGGGCAGGTACTCGACGTCGTAGAACCCGGGCACGTACACGCCGCCGGTCCTGGCCAGGCGCAGCAGCAGCTCGTCGCGCCCGCCGGGCCGGCCCTCCAACTTCCAGGCCCGGATGATGTCGGTGATCTCCAGGACGGCCTGCTCGCCGTCGCCGACCACCGCCGCGTCGATGAAGTCCGCGATGGGCTCCGGGTTGAACGCGGCGTGGCCGCCGGCCAGCACGATCGGGTCGTCGGCGCCGCGCTCGCCGGCCATCAGCGGGATGCCGGCGAGGTCGAGGGCGGCGAGCATGTTGGTGTAGCCGAGTTCGGTGGAGAAGCTCAGGCCGAACACGTCGAAGGACCGCACAGGACGGTGGCCGTCGACCGTGAACTGCGGGACGCCGTGCTCGCGCATCAGCGCTTCGAGGTCCGGCCAGACGCTGTACGTACGCTCCGCAAGGACGCCCTCGCGTTCGTTCAGCACCTCGTAGAGGATCATGACGCCCTGGTTGGGCAGGCCGACCTCGTACGCGTCGGGGTACATGAGCGCCCAGCGAACATCGCAGGAGTCCCAGGGCTTGACGGTGGAGTTGAGTTCTCCGCCGACGTACTGGATCGGTTTCTGCACATGCGGGAGCAAGGCTTCGAGCTGTGGGAAGACCGACTCGACAGACATCTCGGGACTTTCGTGAGCGGACGCAGATGACCCTTCACCCTAACGCGGCGCGAGGACCGTTCCGCACGCTCGTCCGCCCGCGGCCGCTCCGGCACCACGCCCACCGGGACCCCGGTTCTCCGCGGACCTCGTCCCCTCGCCCCTCGTCCCTCGTCCCTTGCCTCCTTGCCCCTCGCCCCTCGCGATCGCGCGGGTCCCGCCCGCGCACGGTGGCCCTCTCAGCCCTGCGGTTCCTCTCCCAGGGTCCTGAAGTCCTACGGCGCCTCTCCCGGCCCCGCGGTGCCCCGCTCGGGCCCCAGGGCCCCAGGGCCCCAGGGGGCTGGCTTCGGGGCCCTGCGGGGGTGCCTCTCGCGGGCTCCACGGCCCCCACGGGGCCGTGCTGAGCCCCCGGGGACCAGTTCGGCCTCACGGTGCCTCTCACGGCCCACCGTTGCCCCGTTGCCCCGCTCAGCCCTCACGCGCCGCGAGCCGCGCCTCGTCCTCAGCCGCATGCCGCTCCTCGCGCGCGTAGAGCACTCCGTAGGGGAAGGCGTTCTCACCGGCCGTGTGCGCCTCCTCGGCCAGTGCGCGCAGGGTCGCGCGGGCCATCACGCTGTCCTGGTGGTCGCCGAGCAGTTTCTGCAGTCCCTTGGCCCGTGACACGGCCTTCTTCGCACGGCGACCCAGTACGGGCCGCGCCGCCTCGGCCGTGTACCGCAGCCGTTTGGCGGCCTTGCGCGCCTCGTGCAGGGCCATGTCGCGGCTGGTGCCCGGTGGCCTGCGCAGCGCCTTCTCCAGGCGGCCGCCGAGCCGCCTGCGGTCCCGCCGCACAGCCTTGGCGAGCACCTTCTCGGGCGATTTGGCCGCTGCCTCCAGCAGCGGCGGGTCCGCGAGGAGACGGTCCAGCGCGGTCAGCAGCCTCAGGTAGCGCTCGCTGTCGAGGACGCCGATCAGGCGGCGCCGCGAGTCACCGTGGCTCCTGTCCGACCAGTTGTCCAGACGGCCGCGGGCGGTTCCCGCGGCGGACTCGGGCGGCAGGTGGTCGAGCGCTGCCGAGATCCGCTCGACGAGCACCTCGCGGTCGCGGTCGGCGCCCAGTTCGCCGGCGAGCCACTTCAGCTCGTCGGCGGCGGGCGCGGTCGCGCGGCGGTCCAGGACCGCGCGGTACGACCGCAGGACGCTGCGCATGCGCCGGGTGGCGACGCGCATCCGGTGCACGGAGTCCGGCAGGTCGCGGCGGACGGCCGGATCCAGCTCGACCAGCGCGTCGCGCTGGGTGCGGAGATAGTCGAGGACGGGTTCGGCGGCGGGGGCCGCGCGGTCGCGGCCGACGCGGTCCTGGCCGGTGCGCTGCCGTGCGGTGCGCTCCTGGCCGGCGCGCTGCCGAGCGGCCGGCTCCTCGCCGCGTTCCGGTGCTTCGGGCCCCTCGGCATGTTCCGGTGCGGCGCGCCCGTGCGCGGTGCAGGTGGTGCCGCCCGCACCGGCCGCGGGGGCCTCCCCCGGCGCCGCCGTCCCGGGGCCGGCGGTCTCCGCCAGGGCCCTGGCCAGCTTCGACGGCGCGTCGGACAGCCGCCAGCCAGCCTTTCGCAGCTCCTCCTCGACCTCGTCGAGGAACTCCGGGGCCACGCCGTCGGCCAGCTCGACCTCCGCCTCTGTCCACGCCGCGGTCGCAGGGCCCGCCCCGCCCCGGGCCGTGCCGTTGGCGCCGGTGCCCGCGGGGCGGCCGCCCAGGCGCTCCGCGCGCACCCCGTCGATGCTCAGCTCGGCGAGCAGCGTGCCGGTGGCGTCCAGGAGGTGGCCGAGGCGGCGGGCGGAGCGCAGCCGTACCACCGGGCCGAGCGGCGCGTCACGGACCCGGGAGCGCACCAGGGCGACCAGCTCCTCGGGAGGTGCTTCGGGAGGTGCTTCGTGGGGCGCTTCGGGAGATCCCTCGTGAGGTGCCTCGTGGGGCGCTTCGGGAGGTGCCTCCGCACGCGCATCGGGTGCCTCCGGGTTCCCGCCGGTGGCCGCCCGGGCCGCGGAACCGGCCCGGCGGGCGGCGGGGGCCCCGTTCCCCGGAGCGTCCCGCAGCGGTGTCCGGACCTCCTCACGTACGCCCTCCTCCAGGGCGACCGGAAGTTTCAGGTGCCAGCCCGCGTCGGTGCCGCCGGTGCGGCGGCGCAGGGTGATCCGGTCGGCGGCGAGCCGCTGGTCCGGGGTGTCGTAGTAGACCGCGTCGAGCTCCACGAGGCCCTTGTCCTCGACCGAGGCGACCCTTGCGACCCGGGTGAGGCGCGTGAGGTCGAACCCCTCGGTGGGGCCCTCGTACTTCCGCTCGATCTCGCGCTTCGTCTCCGCCATGTGCGATCCGCGCTCCCTCGCTCCCAGGATCGACACTAGTCGCCCCCGCGCCGCGAGGTCTGCCTCCGCGCTCCCGCGGCCGATGAGGGAGGGGGCAGGACGGCCGTGCCACGAGGCCCCGTGGCACGGCCGCACGAAGCCCCACCGGCATCCGGCCGGGCCGGACCGGCTTGGGCCGCCGGCCTCCGACCGCGCCCTGCCCTGCCGGGACCGGCCAGGTCCGTCGACTCCGGCCGGGTCCCGGTCGGCTCCCGTCGGCTCCGGCCGGCTCAGGTCCGGTGTCGACGCGGCTGCCCCGAGGGCAGCGGCGATGCCACCCCGGGGGCGGCGGCTACCCCAAGGGCTTCTGCACCCGGATCGACTGGAGGAGTCCCACCGCGACCCACACCGCGAACATCGACGACCCGCCGTAGGACACGAACGGCAGCGGCAGTCCGGCCACCGGCATGATGCCCAGCGTCATGCCGACGTTCTCGAAGGACTGGAAGGCGAACCAGGCGATGATCCCTGCGGCCACGACCGTGCCGTACAGCTCCGTCGTCTCGCGGGCGATGCGGCAGGCGCGCCAGAGCACGACGCCGAGCAGCAGGAGGATGAGGCCGGCACCGACGAAGCCCAGCTCCTCCCCCGCGACCGTGAAGACGAAGTCGGTCTGCTGCTCGGGCACGAACTGCCCGGTCGTCTGCGAACCGTGGAAGAGCCCGGTGCCCATCAGGCCGCCGGAGCCGATGGCGATCCGGGCCTGGTTGGTGTTGTAGCCGACGCCCGCCGGGTCGAGCTCCGGGTTGGCGAAGGCGGCGAAGCGGTTGATCTGGTAGTCGTCCAGGATGTGTAGCTGCCACACCGCCACGGCGCCGGCCGCGCCCGCGGCGATCAGGCCGAACACCCAGCGGTTGGAGGCGCCGGAGGCGAGCAGCACCCCGAGCACGATCATCGCCATCACCATGACCGACCCGAGGTCCGGCATCAGCAGCACGACCATGATCGGCACGAGCGCGAGGCCGAGGGACTGCAGGACGGTGCGGTGGTCGGGGTGCTCGCGGTCACCCGCGTCGACCCTTGCGGCCAGCAGCATCGCCATGCCCAGAATGATGGTGATCTTGACGAACTCGGAGGGCTGGAGCGAGAACCCGGCGGGGAACACGATCCAGGCGTGGGCGCCGTTGATCGTCGCGCCGAGCGGGGTGAGCACCAGCAGGACCAGCAGCACCGACAGGCCGTAGAGGATCGGCACCGCGGTGCGCAGGGTGCGGTGGCCCAGCCAGATGGTGGCCACCATCAGGGCGAGGCCGATGCCGGTGTTCAGCAGGTGCCGCAGCAGGAAGTAGTACGGGTCGCCCTGGTTCAGCTCGGTTCGGTTGCGGGTCGCCGAGAAGACGAGGGCCGCGCCGATCAGGGACAGCAGGACGGCCGACAGCATGATCGGCCAGTCCAGTTTGCGCAGCACGGAGTCCCGTGCGAACAGCCGCGTCCAGTTGGAGCGCTGGGGTCCGTATCCGGAGACGGAGAAGCCGTGGGGGCCTGCCATCGTCAGCTCCGCCTCCAGATCACGGGCTCGCCGGGCGGCGCCGCATACGGGCGCCCGTCGCTCTGCTGGTCACCGGTCGGCCCCGCGACGGCGGACCCGGTCGTGTCCTGGGCACCGTCCGCGAACTGGTCCCCGGCCTGGTAGAGGGGCGGGGTTCCCGCGGCGGCATCGGGAGGCTGCTGGTAGGCGGCCGGCTGGAGCCCGCCCGCCGGTGGCTCGGCCGCCTGTTGGTCCTGGCCGCCCGGATCCAGGGCACCGGGGTCCTGGACGGCCGGCTGCTCGTCACCGGCCTGCTGGTCACCGGCCTGCTGCCGGGCCGCCGTCTCGTCGCCGTGCGGGTTGTAGGGCTTGATCTGGGGCGCGTCGATGGAACCGTCGGAATCGATCTTCGGCAGGTTCTTCTGCGGCGACGGCAGCAGCGCCTTCTTCTTGTCGATCTTGCCGTCCTGGTTGACGCCGTAGAGCGCGTCGTAGATCTTGCGCACCGCGGGTCCCGAGGCGCCGGAACCGGTACCGCCCTGGGAGATCGTCATGATGACGGCGTAGTCCTTGGTGTACGTCGAGAAGTACGAGGTGGTCTGCTTGCCGTAGACCTCGGCCGTACCGGTCTTGGCGTGCATCGGGATCTGCTTCTGGGGCCACCCGCCGAAGCGCCAGGCCGCCGTACCCTGCGTCACGACGCCCGCGAGAGCTTGGTCTATGGCCTTGTTCAGCTTCGGGGTCATCGGCAGCCTGGCCTGGGCGTGCGGCTTGATGTCCTGGACGTGCTTGCCGTCGGCGCTGATGATCGCCTTGCCGATGGTGGGCCGGTAGAGGGTGCCGCCGTTGGACAGGGCGGAGTAGATCATGGCCTCCTGGATCGGTGTGACGAGGGTGTCGCCCTGGCCGATGGCGTAGTTCACCGAGTCACCGGCACGCATCCGGTTGCCTTCGAGGCAGTTCTCGTAGGCGATCTTCTGGACGTAGTCGCCGTCCTTCTTGCCGGACTTGCACCAGGCGTCCTTGTTGGCGTCCCAGTAGGACTGCTTCCACTGGCGGTCGGGGACCCGCCCGGTGAC
>NZ_BNCD01000026.1 GCF_014656295.1 Streptomyces sulfonofaciens | reverse complement strand
GGCTGGTGCCCCTGACGTCAGGGGCACCAGCCCGAAACCTCCCGCTCGGTCGGCTCGGCGGGCTGCTCGGTGCGCCCGCCGGACCCGCACCACCTCCGCCGCCGGTGGCCCCCGCCGCCGGCCACGGTCGCCGACACGCCGTCGGCCGCGCCCCGTCGACACGGCCTCCGCCTCCCGCGGCGGCGTGTCGGCGGGGCGCGGCCGGCGGCGCCTTGTACCGTGCTGCGGTCGCATACCTACGGGGGGGTGGTGCCGCGCCCGGCAGTCACACGTCGCAAAGCCGCGTTGAGGACGCCGCCGCCGGTACGCCCGGCGGGACCCGCAGACCGCCGTCCTCCACCCCCGACGCCGCTCCAAGATGATCCGCGGTCCCGCACCCCTCACCGGCCCAACATGACGTGCTCACGTCACCAGGTGGCGGGTCGGGCCGCACATCCTTCGACCAGGCATCGAGGTACCCGTCATGCATGATGCGGCTCATCCCTCACGTCGGCCCCACGTGGTGGTCATGGAGGCCAACGCCTTCCACGCGGAGGTCCTGTTCTCCCTCGCGAGCGCCGCGGCCACCCTGCGCCCGGGCTGCGACATCTCCGTGTACAGCCACGACTACTGGGGCGCCGGCGCTCTGCTGCGCGAGGAGCTGGGCGTCGAGTGCTCGTACGGCCCGCTCACCGATCTCCGCGACGCCGTACTGATCGGCGACCGGCGCGGCTCCTTCGACGCGGTGCTGATAGGCACCTATCCGCTTCCCGACGAACGCATACTCAGGCTCGCGTTCGCCGCCTCGGCCCGGGTGCTCGCGCTGGTGCACGACATCGGCTTCTTCGACGACACGGACCGGGTGGCGGCCCTGCTGCGCGACCATGAAGGGCTCCACCTGGCCCATGCCGGAGTGGCGCCGGCCGAGGCCGTCGCCGAGCTGCCCGCGGAGCTGCGGCGCCGCGTCAGCCGCTTCTTCCCGGTCTTCCGCACCCCGCCGGCCGGCGCCGACCCGCTCCGCACGCCCCCTGCGGACCGCTCCGGCGTGGTCGTGCCAGGACGGATGGAGTTCTCCCGCCGCGACTACCCGACGGCACTGCGGCTGGCGGCCGAGGCCGGAGTGCCGCTGACGCTCCTCGGCCAGGCCGACGACGAGGGGCGGCGGAGGGTGCGGGCGGCGATCGAGGCGAGCGGCATCCCGGGGCGTCTGCTGACGGTGCTGGCCAACCCCGGCTTCCCCGCGTTCTACCGGGCCCTCGACGCGTCCCGGTACGTCGCCGTGATGACCGTCAACCCCGAGTACCTGCACGGAAAGCTCACCGCGGCGGCCGGCTGGGCGCTGTCCTGCGGTGTGCCGATGCTCACCCACCAGGACGACTACGACCACTACACCGCGGCCGACCCGCTCTTCGCGGACTGCATGGTGCGCTTTCGCCCCGACGCCCCCGCGGGACATCCGGAGCACTGGGGCACGGTGGTCCGCGACACCCCGCCCGGGGACTACGCGCGCCTCTGCGCCCGCACGGCGGCGGTGCGCGACGCGCTCCTGGCACAGAACGCGCGCCTCATTCAGGGGATGTGCGGCACCAGCGGGCGCTGACGCCGTCGGCCCGGCCGCCCGGGCGGCGACGTGCCGTCCGAGCGGCCGCGTGCCGTCCGAGCGGCGGCATCCCGTCCGAGCGGCGGCATCCCGTCCGAGCGGCGACATCCCGTCCGAGCGGCGACATGCCGTCCGAGCGGCGACATCCCGTCCGGGGCCTCCCGGCCTCCGGGCCGTCCGGGACCCCCGGACGGCCCCGCCGGCCTGCGCACCGACCTCCGCGCCTCCGCGCCTCCGCGCGCCCGCCGCCGGCCCGCCGCGGCCGGTGCCGCCCGGGAGGGAGCCGCCGCTAAGCGGGCTCGCGGCAGATCAGCAGCAGCGCGCGGTCGTCGTTGACGTCCTTGGCGACCGCCTCGATGAGGTGCCAGGCCGCGCCGTGGAAGCCGCCCGCGACATACCGGTCGGCCTCGCCGGTGAGGCGGTCGAGGCCCTCCGCGAGGTCGCGGTCCGCGGTCTCCACCAGGCCGTCGGTGAACAGCATGAGGACGTCTCCCGGGCGCAGGGTGCCCTTGATCGGGTCGAACTGCGCCCCGTCGTACACGCCGAGCAGCGGCCCTTCCGCCGCCTTCTCCTCCCAGCGGCCGGTGCCTGCGCTGAGCTGGAGGCCCGGCGGGTGGCCGGCCGAGTACAGCTCGTAGTCGCCGGACTCCAGGTCGAGCACCAGGTGGATGGAGGTGGCGAAACCCTCCTCCCAGTCCTGGCGGAGCAGATAGCCGTTGGCCGCGGGCAGGAACGCGTGCGGCGGCAGGGAGCCCAGCAGACCGCCGAAGGCGCCGGACAGCAGCAGGGCGCGGGAGCCGGCGTCCATGCCCTTGCCGGAGACGTCGGTGAGCACGACCTCCAGGCTGCGCCCCGCGTTGGTGCGGGCGGCGACCACGAAGTCGCCGGAGAACGACTGGCCGCCCGCGGGCCGCAGCGCCATCTCGCGGTGCCAGCCGGGCGGCAGCGTGGGCAGCTTGCTCTGCACCCGGATGCGCTCCCGCAGGTCGAAGAGCATGGTTCCACCGCGCCGCCAGGGCACCCCGACGCGGCTGCGGAACTGCGCGATCAGCAGCCCGAAGAACCCGCAGGCGGCGACCACGAGCACCACGCCGGGCGTCACCCGCGACGGGCCGAGTGTGTACGGGCCGAGGGCTATGGACTCCACGATGAGGGCGGTGGCCGCGCCCGCGTACAGGCCGAGCAGGCTCGCGGGACGCAGCAGCAGGCCGCCCGCCACGATCGGCAGCACCAGCAGCGACGGTGAGCACCACACGGAGTCCATCACGGTGCCGCAGGCGATCAGCGGGATCGTCAGCAGGAGGCCGGCGAGCGCGATCCAGTCAGAGCCGTCGCCGCGGAAGTAGTCGACACCGGATCTGCGCAGGCCGATTCGGGCCCGGTGGAGTCGCTTCTTCATCCGGGCCGGGAACGTGTCCGCTGCCGCGCGTCTTCCTGCCATCGCTCGTGGACCCTATCCAGCGATGCCCGCACTTCGCACGGGAGGTTCCGGTTGTCCTTCGTTGGACTGCTGTCCGACGGCCGTCGTAAGCCCGCCGAACTGCGTCCGGAACCGGTGGGGTCGGCCCTCGCGCACTGTCCGGCCGGTGGAAATCCGTCGCTCCTCGTCGGGGCCGCCTGGTAAGGATGCCTCCATGACGACGGAAGTGCGAGTACTGGACGCCGCCGACTGGGACACGTGGTACGCAACGCTGGAGCGGGCGTTCGGCGGGGTCGCGGAGCCTTTCGAGGAGCGGGCGCTGTGGCGGGACCTCACCGAGCACGAACGCTCCCTGGGCGTCTGGGAGGGTGCCGAGTGCGTCGGGACGGCCGGGGCGTTCTCGTTCCGCATCGCCGTGCCGGGAGGAGCCGTGGTGCCCGCCGCGGGCGTGACCATGGTCAGTGTCTCGGCCACCCACCGGCGGCGCGGTCTGCTCACCGCGCTGATGCGCAGGCAACTCGACGACGTACGCGCCCGCGGCGAGGCGCTGGCCGTGCTGACCGCCTCGGAGCCCGCCATCTACGGCCGGTTCGGCTACGGCACCGGCACCCTGCGGACGAGCTTCGAGATCGACAGCCACCGGGTGCGGGTGGACGCCCCCCGGGGCACCGACGAGGTGCGCCTGCGCTACGCCCCGCCCGCGGACGCCGCCGCCGCGTGCGAGGCGGTCTACGGACGCCTGGTGCCCCGCAGGCCGGGGCTCCTCGAACGGCGTCCCGACTCGGGCTGGGCACGGCTGCCGCTGCTCGACCCGGTGTCCGAGCGGCAGGGCTCCTCACCGCTGCAGTGCGTGCTCGCGGAGCGGGACGGCGAGGTGGTCGGCTACGCGCGCTTCCACAACAAGCCCGGCTGGGACCAGGCGGGGCCGCAGGGCACCGTCGTGCTGCGGGACCTGGAGGCGCTGGATCCCGCCGGGTACGCGGCACTGTGGCGGTTCCTGGTGTCGATCGACCTGACGTCGACCGTGGTGGCGCACAACAGGCCGGTGGACGACGCCCTCCAGCACCTGGTGTCCGACCTCCGCAGGTGCAGGATGCAGACGCGCGACGGGCTGCACGTACGCCTGGTGGAGGTGGGCGCGGCCCTCCAGGCGCGTGCCTACCGCGCGCCGGTGGACGCCGTCCTGGAGGTGTCCGACGCCTTCTGCCCGTGGAACGAGGGGCGTTGGCGGCTGACGGCGGCTCCGGGCAAGGCCCCCCTGTGCGAGCGGACCGCCGACCCCGCGGACCTGGCGCTCTCGGTCCGCGAACTGGGCGCCGCCTATCTGGGGGGCCGGAGCCTGGTGTCGATGGCGGCCGCCGGATGGGTCGGGGAGCTGCGCCAGGGGGCGCTGGGCGAGGTCTCGTCGGCCTTCGGGTCCGATCCGGCGCCCTGGCTGCCGCACGGCTTCTGAGGGCCCCGGCGCGTCCTGGCGGTGCGCTCCCGGGCCCTGCCGTCCCCGGCCGTCCCACCCCTCCGCCCGGGCTCGGAGGACGCCTGGCCGCGGTCTCAGCGGGTCTGGCAGCCCGGGCACCAGAAAAGGTTGCGGGCGGCGAGACCGGCGGTGCGGATCTCGCCGCCGCACAGGTGGCAGGGCCGGTTCGCCCTGCGGTACACGTACACCTCTCCGCCGTGGTCGTCGACGCGCGGCGGACGGCCCATGGCCTCGGGTGCGTGCTCGGGACGGACGGTGTCGATGCGGTTGGTGCGCACGCCCTCCCGCATCAGGACCACCAGATCGGCCCACAGGGCCTGCCACTGCGCACGGGTGAGGTCGCGGCCCGCGCGGTAGGGGTCGATGCCGTGCCGGAAGAGGACTTCGGCGCGGTAGACGTTGCCCACGCCCGCGATCACCTTCTGGTCCATCAGGAGGGCCGCGATACTGGTCCGGCTCCGGGAGATCCTGCGCCAGGCGCGCTCGGCGCCGTCCCCCGCGGCGTCCTCGGCCCGCAGCGGGTCCGGCCCGAGCCGCTGGTGCACGGCGTCCTTCTCGGCGTCCGTGATGAGCGCACAGGTGGTCGGGCCGCGCAGATCGGCGTACGCCCGCGGGCCCGCCAGCCGCAGCCGGACCGTGTCCGCGGGCGGCGGCACGGGAGGCGTCCCGAAGGTGTACTTGCCGAACAGCCCCAGGTGGACGTGGACCCAGCCGGCCGGTCCGAAGCCCAGGAACAGGTGCTTGCCGTGCGCCTCCGCCCCGGACAGGGCGGTGCCGTCGAGCAGGGCGGCGGCGTCGGAGAACTTCCCCTGAGGGCTGCTCACCGCGACGGGCCCTGGCAGGAAGTACGCCCTGTGGTCGGCTGCGAGCCGGTGGATCGTGTGCCCTTCGGGCACGCCCGGCCTCCTTGGATCCAGAGGTTCTGCGAATGGTCTCGGCGGCGGTGCGCCGCGGGCGCCGCACCGCCGTGCCGACCGCCGCCGGCACCGCGGCACGACCGGCCCCGTCCGGTGCGGAAGGTGCCGGTGGCGGGTGCGCTACGGCTGCGGGTGGTGCGCGGGGACGGCGGGCAGCTCGCCCGACGTCTCGTACGCCGACAGCATGGCGATGCGGCGCGCATGCCGCTCGTCACCCGAGAAGGGGGTGTTCAGGAAGGTCTCGACGAACCTGACGGCCTCTTCGGTGGTGTGCATCCTGGCGCCGATCGCGATGACGTTGGCGTCGTTGTGCTCACGGCCGAGGGCGGCGGTCTGCTCGCTCCAGGCGAGGACGGCGCGGACGCCCTCGACCTTGTTGGCGGCGATCTGCTCGCCGTTGCCGCTGCCGCCGATCACGATGCCCAGGGAGCCCGGGTCCCCGGCCGCGCCCTCGGCGGCGCGCAGGCAGAACGGCGGGTAGTCGTCGGCGGCGTCGTAGACGAGCGGGCCGCGGTCGACGGGCTCGTGGCCCTGGTCCTTGAGCCATTCGACGAGGTGGTTCTTGAGTTCGTATCCGGCATGGTCCGAGCCGAGGTACACGCGCATGCACCGAGTGTGGCACGTCACGGGCCCGCGGGACGCCCCAGGGTCCGGTCCGCGGGTGCGGGCGGCGCACGCGGGGCGCCCCGCGGCCCGTCGTACAACGATCAGGAGTCGGGACTTCCGTACCGTATGACAGTGAGTTTGAATGCGGGGGCTCGTGACCCGATGACCTGAAGGATCCGTCCATGACCTCCCGGCGATCGCCTGCACCAGCGGACAACGACCCAGGGAAGCCCGGGCCGCCCCACGGCGAGGGCGGTGACGCCCTGCGGGCGGGGCTCAAGAACCGCCATCTGTCGATGATCGCGATCGGCGGTGTGATCGGCGCCGGCCTGTTCGTCGGGTCCTCCGCCGGCATCGCCGCGGCCGGGCCCGCCATCCTGCTCTCCTACGCACTGGTGGGGGCGATGGTGGTGCTGGTCATGCGGATGCTCGGCGAGATGGCCGCGGCCCGGCCGTCCTCCGGCTCGTTCTCCGAGTACGCCGATCGGGCGCTGGGCCACTGGGCGGGCTTCTCCATCGGCTGGCTGTACTGGTTCTTCTGGGTGGTGGTCCTCGCGGTGGAGGCCACCGCGGGCGCCGTGATCCTCAACGGCTGGGTGCCCGCCGTCCCGCAGTGGGCCTGGGCGCTGATCGTGATGCTGCTGCTCACCGCGTCGAACCTGGCCTCGGTCGGCTCGTACGGCGAGTTCGAGTTCTGGTTCGCCGGCATCAAGGTCGTGGCGATCGGCGCGTTCATCGTGGTCGGCCTGCTGGCCGCCTTCGGGGCGCTGCCCGGCTCGGACAACGCGGCGGCCGGGTTCGGCCACCTCACGGACACCGGCGGGTTCCTGCCGCACGGCCCCGGGTCGATCCTCACCGGTGTGCTGACGGTCGTCTTCTCCTTCATGGGCAGCGAGATCGTGACCCTCGCCGCCGGCGAGTCGTCCGACCCCCAGCGGGCCGTCACCAAGGCCACCAACAGCGTGATCTGGCGGATCTCGGTCTTCTACCTGGGCTCCATCCTGGTGGTGCTGCTCCTGCTGCCCTGGAACTCCGCGGCCATCGCCAAGGACGGCTCCTACGTGGCGAGCCTGGACTCGATCGGCATCGCGCACGCCGGGCAGGTGATGAACGTGATCGTGCTGACCGCGGTGCTGTCCTGCCTCAACTCCGGTCTGTACACCGCCTCCAGGATGGCGTTCTCGCTCGGCAGACGCGGTGACGCCCCGCAGGCGTTCGCGCGCACCAGCACCCGTGGTGTGCCGCGGGCCGCCATCCTGGGCTCGGTCGTCTTCGGGTTCCTCGCGGTGTTCTTCAACTACCGCTGGCCCGAGACGGTCTTCGCCTTCCTCCTGAACTCGTCCGGCGCCGTCGCCCTCTTCGTGTGGCTGGTGATCTGCTGCACGCAGTTGCGGATGCGCGGGATCGTGCTGCGCGAGTCGCCCGACCGGCTCGTCGTCCGCATGTGGCTGTTCCCGTACCTCACCTGGGCGACGATCGCGATGATCGCCTTCGTGCTGGTCTACATGCTGACCGACGACGCGGGACGCGACCAGGTGCTGATGTCGCTGCTGGCCGCGGCCGTCGTGGTGGCCGCGGCGCTGCTCAGGCAGTGGCGGCAGCGGGCGGCCGGGGCGGGGGCCGCGGACGGGCGCACCGCGCAGACCGCCGGCAGCTCGCACGGAGCGGGCCCGGGGAGCCCCGGGGCGGGTCCGGCAAGCCCCGGAGCGGGCTCGAAAAGCCCCGACAAAACCTGACGGCGGTTGTCGGGTTGGTGCGTGAGCCTGCGGGTGCGGGTCCGCGACGGACCCCGTCAACGCACCGAAGGGAGCTCTCGTGAGCTTGGGGACCCATGCCGCCGGCCGTCTCGTCCTACGGCCCTCGGACGCCGGGTACGACCAGGGGACGGCCGGCTTCCAGACCGGCTTCGCCCGGCGGTCCGCGCCGGCCTGGGCCGCGTCGTCGGCCGGCGACGTCACGGCGGCGGTACGGTACGCGGCCCCGCGGGCACGCCGGTCGACGTCCAGGCGACGGGACACGGCACGCCCGGCGCCTCGCGGGGCCGGTTGCTGATCACCACCCGGCGGATGGACGCCGTGGGCGTCGGCCCGGTGGCCCGCACCGCCCGGATCGCGGCCGGTGCGCGGACCGGGCGGGTCGTGGCCGCCGCCGGGCGCCACGGGCTCGCGCCGCTGAACGGCTCCGCGCCCGGTACCTGCGCGGTCTCCTGCACCCCGGGCCGCGGTCTCCTGACCCCCTGGGCGGCGGACTCGGCATCCTGGGCCGCACCTGCGGTCACGCGGCCGACCACGTGCGGTCCCTGGACGTGGTGACCGCCGACGGACGGCCACGGCGGGTCGCTCCCGACAGCGATCCCGAGCTGTTCTGGGCGCTGCTCGGCGGCGGCGCGGACTTCGGCGGGTGACGGGGCTGGAAACGGCTCCGGTGCCCGTGGCGCAACTGTACGGCGGCTCGCTCGCCTTCGACGGGGGCGGGGCCGATCCGGGGCCGTGCCGTGCGCCTACGAGGAGTGGACGCGCACCGTGCCCGACGAACCGACGTCCTCGTTCGTCGCGGTCCCCTACCCGGACCTCCCCGCGCTCCCCGAGGGGCTGCGCGGCCGGTACGTGGCCGGCGTGCGGATCGTGTGCACCGGGCGGGCCGGCGAGGGCGAGCGGCTGGTGGCGCCGCTCAGGAGGCTGGGGCCGGTGCTGGCCGACTCGCTGCGGGAGAGGCCGTACGCCGAGAGCCGCACCATCCGCAGCGGCCCCGACTTCCGGTACGGCTACCACGGGGACAGCGCCGTGCTCAGCGGACTCGGCCCGGCGGCCGCGCGCGAACCGCCGGCGCTGACCGGGCCGGCCGCGCCCATGATGTGCGCAGGTCAACCACCTGGCGGGCGCGCTCGGCGCCGAGCCCCCGGTGCCGAACGCGGTGCCGCACCGGGACGGCCGGTTCCCGGTGCGGCTGCTGTCCGGCTCGGCGGCACCGACCGGGGAGCGTGCGGGCCCACTACGCCGAGGTGTTCGGACTGCTCGCCCCCTGGACGACGGGGCGCTTGCTGAACAACTCCTTCGGCGGGGGCGAGTGCCCGCAGGGCCTGTAAGGACCCGGGGCGGCGGCCCGGCTCGCCGCGCTCAAGGAGCACTACGGCCCCGAGCGCGTGTTCCGCAGGGGCTGCGGACCAACGGTGGCGCAGCGGTGAGCTGCGGGCCGCGGCCGGCGGGGCCCGGCCGGCGCGCGGCCGGAGCGCCCCCTGCGGCGGTCAGCGCCTGACGAACCGCCAGGCGGCGGGCAGCGCCCCCATGGCCAGCGCGGCCTTCAGCGCGTCGCCGATGAGGAACGGGGTGAGGCCGGCGGCGATCGCCTGGGTGGCGGACATCCCGGTGACCAGGGCCAGGTAGGGGACGCCGACCGCGTAGACGAGCGCGGAGCCGACCACCATGGTGCCCGCCGTGCGCAGCACCGAGCGGTCGCCGCCACGGCGGGCCAGCGCACCGGTCACGGTGGCGGCGAGCACCATGCCGAGCACGTACCCGAACGAGGCGCCGCCGACGCCCGAGGCGCCCTGTGCGAACCACGGCACGCCCGCCACGCCCACGAGCGCGTAGAGGGCGAGGGAGAGGAAGCCGCGGCCGGTGCCGAGCGCGGTGCCCACCAGCAGGGCCGCGAAGGTCTGCCCGGTCACCGGCACCGGCGAGCCGGGCACCGGCACCGCGAGCTGGGCTGCCAGGCCGGTGAGGGTGGCACCGCCGGCGATGAGCACGGCGTCGCGCGCACGGGCGCGTGCGCCGGACTGCGCGGGCAGCAGATCGGCGAGGACGCCGGGACGGGAGGAGACGGCAGCGGTACTCATCGGGGCTCCGCGGGGTCGGGGGGACAGGGCCGGGCGGGTGCGGACAGGCCGGGACATCGTGACGTTAACCCAGACGGCGGGCGCCGCTCACCATCGGCCATCCACAAGCGGCGCGCACCCGCTTGGTACGTTCCACACAAAGGCCGCGGCTTACTCCTGTGTCGGCGTGACGCGCGTCACTCGCGCCCAGCTCGGCAGTGGCGACCGGGACGGGGCGTGGCCATCGGGACGTGCTGTGGAATCCCGCCAATTTCTTTCCCGGGTCTCCCTCATCCCTTCGCGGGCGCCGCCGAGCCGCTAACGTCGTCGTCCCGATGCCGCGACGGGCTCGGGCCGCGCGGCCCTGCGCGCACCGCGGAAGGGTGCGGGGCCGCCACCGAGGCCGTCCGCCGATGCCGTCCGGCGAGCCGCAGGAGGAGCCGGCCGCGGGTCGCCGCCGGACCCGTGCGCGGCCGGACCCGCACACCCGACCACCCCCGATCGAAAGCGCTCGCCACGATGCATCAGCAGGGGTCCGAAGGGCCCGCCACCGAGGCCGCCGGCGTCGCCCGGCCGGCCACCGCCCCCTCCTCCGCCCCGTCCGTTCCCGCGCCCGCCCGGGGTCCGGACGGCACAGCGGCCGGTGCCGCACCGGCGTCCGCGGTGCCCGGCGGAGCCGGGCTCGCCGCCGGGCCGGAGCCGCTCGGCGCCGGCCTGAAGCAGCGCCACCTCACCATGCTCGGCCTCGGCGGGGTGATCGGCGCCGGGCTCTTCGTGGGGTCGGGTGCGGGCATCTCGGTCGCCGGGCCCGGCATCATCGTGTCGTACCTGATCGCGGGGGCGCTCGCGACGTGCGTGATGCGGATGCTGGGCGAGATGTCGGCGGCACTGCCCGCGTCCGGCTCGTTCTCGGTGCACGCGGAGCGCGGCCTCGGCCGCTGGGCCGGGTTCACGGCCGGCTGGCTCTACTGGTTCCTGCTGGTGGTGGTGCTCGCCGTGGAGGCGACGGGCGCCGCGCAGATCGCGCACGGCTGGCTGCCCGCGGTGCCGCAGTGGGCCTGGGTGCTGGTCTTCATGCTGGTCTTCACGGTCAGCAACCTCGCGGCGGTGCGCAACTTCGGCGAGTTCGAGTTCTGGTTCGCGGCCCTGAAGGTCACCGCGATCGTGCTCTTCCTGGTGCTCGGCGTGCTGGCGGTCTTCGGCCTGCTGCCGGACACGCACGCGGTGGGCCTGGACAACCTCACCGGCGGCGAGGGCGGCTTCCTGCCGGGCGGCTGGGACGGCGTGACGTCGGGAGTGCTCGCCGTCGTCTTCGCCTTCGGCGGTCTGGAGGTCGTGACCATCGCGGCGGCCGAGTCCGACGACCCCGCGCGCTCGGTGGCACGTGCCGTGCGCAGTGCGGTGTACCGGATCGTCTTCTTCTACGTCGGCTCCATGCTGGTCATCGTGACGGTGCTGCCGTGGACGGCGCAGAAGGCGGGACTCAGCCCGTACGTGACCGTGCTGGACTCCATCGGGGTGCCGTCGGCGGCCACGATCATGAATATAGTGGTCTTCGTGGCGCTGCTGTCGGCGCTCAACGCCAACCTCTACGGATCGTCCAGGATGATCTTCTCGCTGGCCGAGCGCGGTGAGGCCCCCAGGGCGCTGCTGAAGGTCGCGAACGGGCTGCCGCTGCTCGGCGGGCGGCGCGGCGCGGGACCCGCCGCGGGATCCGGCGCCGGATCCCGCCGGGCGTCCGACCCCCGCGGTACCGGTGCCTCCGGCAACGCCGCCCCCGCTGCCGGCGTGCCGCAGCGGGCGGTGCTCGCCTCGGTCGCCTTCGGCTTCGTGTCGGTCCTGCTCAACCTCAAGTGGCCGGACACGGTCTTCCTGTACATGCTCAACGCGGTCGGCGCGGTGCTGCTCTACGTGTGGGCGCTGATCGCCGTGTCGCAACTGCGGCTGCGCGGCCGCCTGGAGCGCGAGGCGCCGGAGCGGCTGACGCTGCGGATGTGGGCGTTCCCGTGGCTGACCTGGGTGACGCTGGCGGTGATGGCGGTGGTGCTCGGCCTGATGCTGGACGACTCGTCCGCCCGGCCGCAGGTGCTCTGGTCGACGGGCGCGCTGGCGGCGGTACTCGCCGCCGCGGGCCTGCGCGAGCTGCGCGCGCGGCGCACGGCGCGCCCCGCGGCGGCGCAGGGGCCCGAGGACGGCGCCTAACCCCGCCGCGCACCTCTCTTCCGCATCCGACCCCCGTACGGGACCGTCCCGGTCCCCTACGGGGGTCCTGCGTACGGGCCGCCGCCGCCCGAGCGGATCCCGCCGCGTGCGTCACCCGACCGGCACCGCCGCGCCCACGGGCCGGCACCGCCGTGCCCACCACCCGCCCGCCGTGCCCACCACCCGCGCCGGGTGCGGCCACCGCCGGGGCCCGTCCTCCCGTGCGTTTCCGGGGCACACCGACCGGACTGCCACTACCATGCACCTGCGAGATATTTGCAATAAGATGTGGCCCGCCGCCGCACGGCCGCCGAGGAGCGGGGCGACGCCGCGCTGCTCGCCCCGTGACCTCCTGCCCCTGCCCCTGCGCCCGCCTCGGCCCGCGCGAGTTCCCGACGCCCCGGCCCCCTGGCGCCCCACCGCTCGAACGCCGTGGCCCCGTGGCCCACGGCCCCGTGACCCCGTGCCCGCCCCGGTCGCCGTGCGGCCGGGAGTGTGGCCGGGCGCCCTGCTGGTGATCGTCTTCTCACCGTTCACACGGCGGGCGGAAGGGGAAGGCCCCCGCGAGAGCGACTCGCGGGGGCCTTTCCCATCCATACGCCCGAACCGGCCCCGGAAGGGACCGGGAGCGGGCAGCACCGGGAACTCAGTCGAAGATCGGGCCCACCGTACGGGTGCGCTTGATCTCGTAGAAGCCGGGGGTCGAGGCGACCATCAGGGTGCCGTCCCAGAGCCGGGCCGCCGCCTCGCCCTTGGGCGCGGGAGTGACGACCGGGCCGAAGAAGGCGACCTCCTCGCCCTCCGGGCCGGGTACCGCGATCACCGGGGTGCCGACCTCCTCGCCCACCTTGTCGATGCCCACCTTGTGCGAGGCGCGCAACTGGGTGTCGTACTCGTCGGAGTCGGCGTAGTCGGCGAGGGAGGCGGGCAGGCCGCTGTCCTCCAGGGCGCCCAGGACGGCCTCCCGGGTGGGGCCCTCGCCACGGTTGTGGAAGCGGGTGCCCAGGGCCGTGTAGAGCTTGCCCAGCACCTCCTCACCGTGCTGATCCTGGGCAGCCATCACCACGCGCACCGGGCCCCAGGCCTTCTTCATGCCCTCCCGGTAGTGCTCCGGGAGCGTGTCCAGCTTGGGCTCGTTGAGCACCGCGAGGCTCATCACGTGCCAGCGGACCTCGATGTCCCGCACCTTCTCCACCTCCAGCACCCAGCGGGAGGTCATCCAGGCCCAGGGGCAGAGCGGGTCGAACCAGAAGTCGACGGGAGTCTTCTCGGTCATGATTCTCCTCATGGAAGCGCAGCCTCATCAGGGGCCGGGCGCCACTCGGGCGCACCTGCCGTACGGCTGATCTTGCAGGTGGTACGGCCCGTGCCACGGCTCCCGGAGCCCGGGATGCGGCACGCGTCGTCCTCCCCCTGCGGCAACGCCACTGGTCACCCATGCCATTCCCGGTGTGCGCCATCGGTCGTCCATGGCAGGATCGGTGCCTGTCCGCACACCGTGCGCCGTTCCGGTTACGCGCGTCACCCGGCGTGGGCCCGGGGCGGCGAGCCGCCGAGCCGTACGAGAGCCGTTCGAGACGCAAGCCAGCAAGCCACGAGGGAGTGCCGCCCGTGCCCGGTGAGAACCTGTCCCGCGACGAGGCCCGCGAGCGGGCCGCACTGCTGTCGGTGGACGCCTACGAGGTCGCGCTCGACGTGCGCTCCGCGGTGGGCGGGGCGCCCGGCGCCGACGAGGACGCGCCGCGCACCTTCCGCTCGGTCACCACGATCAGGTTCCGCTGTGCGGAGCCGGGCGCCGGCACCTTCGCGGACCTCATCGCGCCGAGCGTCACGGCCCTGTCCCTGAACGGCCGCGACCTCGACCCGGCGGCCGTCTTCGACGGCAGCAGGATCACCCTGGAGGACCTCGCCGCGGAGAACGAACTGGTGGTCGACGCCCAGTGCGCCTACAGCCGCACCGGCGAGGGCCTGCACCGCTTCGTGGACCCGGAGGACGGCGAGGTGTACCTGTACACCCAGTACGAGCCCGCGGACGCCCGCCGCGTCTTCGCCAACTTCGAGCAGCCGGACCTCAAGGCGCCCTTCCGCTTCGAGGTGACCGCGCCCCAGGGGTGGCGGGTGTGGAGCAACGGCACGGGCGAACTCGTCGACTCCGTCTGGCGGTTCGCCGAGACCAAGCCGATCTCCACCTACATCACGGCGGTCGTCGCGGGGCCGTACCACTATGTGACCGACTCCTGGACCCGCACCCTGGAGGACGGCAGCACGCTGCGGATCCCGCTCGGCGCGATGTGCCGCAAGGCCCTGGCCCGGTACTTCGACGCGGACGACGTCTTCCTGGTCACCAAGCAGGGCCTGGACTTCTTCCACGACCACTTCGGCTACCCGTACCCCTTCGGCAAGTACGACCAGGCGTTCGTGCCCGAGTACAACCTGGGCGCCATGGAGAACCCGGGCTGCGTCACCTTCCGTGAGGAGTACATCTACCGCGGCCGGGTGACCCAGGCGGCGTACGAGCGCCGCGCCAACGTGATCCTGCACGAGATGGCGCACATGTGGTTCGGCGACCTCGTGACCATGCGCTGGTGGGACGACCTGTGGCTCAAGGAGTCCTTCGCCGACTTCATGGGCTCCTTCTCGCTGGTGGAGGCCACCAGGTTCACGAACGGCTGGGTCACCTTCGCCAACAACCGCAAGGCATGGGCGTACCGCGCGGACCAACTGCCGTCCACCCACCCCGTCACGGCGGACATCCGCGACCTGGAGGACGCCAAGCTCAACTTCGACGGGATCACCTACGCTAAGGGCGCCTCGGTGCTCAAGCAACTGGTGGCCTACGTGGGCCAGGACGCCTTCCTGGAGGGCGCCCGCCGCTACTTCAAGCGGCACGCCTACGGCAACACCCGCCTGGGCGACCTGCTGTCGGTGCTCGAGGAGACCTCGGGGCGCGACATGGCGGCCTGGTCCCGCGCCTGGCTGCAGACCGCCGGCGTCGTCTCGCTCACGCCGCAGGTGGTCCTGGACGCCGACGGACGCGTCACGGAGCTGGCCGTCGTCCAGGAGGCCCCCGAGTCGCATCCCACGCTCCGCCCGCACCGGGTGCGGGTGGGCCTGTACCGGCGCGCCGAGCTGGAGGGCGTCGAGCCGGGCGCCCTGGTGCGGTACGCGAGCGCGGCGGCCGACGTCGACGGGGCGCGCACGGTGGTCGCCGAACTGGCCGGTGCCGAGGCCCCGGAGCTCGTCCTCGTCAACGACGACGACCTCACGTACTGCAAGATCCGCTTCGACGAGAACTCGCTGGACACCCTCCGGGAGGGCCTCGGCGACGTCATGGAGCCGTTGCCGCGCGCCCTGTGCTGGTCGGCGCTGTGGAGCCTCACGCGGGACGCGCTGCTGCCGGCGCGGGAGTTCGTCTCCCTGGTGCTGCGGTTCGCGGGCCGGGAGAGCGCGATCGGAGTGCTCCAGATGCTGCACTCCTGGGCGCGGTCCGCCGTGGTGCACTACGCGGCTCCCGAGTGGCGCGAGGAGGGCGGCAGGCTGCTGGCCCAGGGCGCGCTGCGCGAGCTGCGGCTGGCGGCGCCGGGCAGTGAGCAGCAGCTCTCCTGGGCACGGTTCTTCGCCTCGGTGGCGAGCGACAAGGCCGACCTGGAGCTCCTCCAGGGCCTGCTGGACGGCACCACGGTCGTGGACGGCCTCCAGGTCGACCAGGAGCTGCGCTGGACGTTCCTGGAGCCGCTCGCCGTGCACGGCGCCGCCGACGAGGGCGCGCTCGCGGCCGAGCTGGCCAGGGACGACACCGCGTCGGGCAGGCGGCACCAGGTGCGGTGCCTGGCGGCGCGCCCGTCCGCGGAGGTCAAGGCGGAGTCCTGGGCGTCCGTGGTGGAGTCGGATCGGCTCTCCAACGCCCTGGTCGAGGCGGTGATCGCCGGGTTCTCCCAGCCGTCGCAGCGCGAGCTGACCGCGCCGTACGCGCAGAAGTACTTCGGGGTGCTCGCGCGGATCTGGGAGGAGCGCTCGATCGAGATCGCGATGCACGTGGTGCGGGACTTCTTCCCGATGCTTCAGGGGGCGGGTGCCCTGGAGTCGGCCGACGCCTGGCTCTCGGCGCACGAGGACGCGCCGCCCGCGCTGCGGCGGCTGGTGCTGGAGTGCCGGGACGACCTGGCCAGGGCGCTCAGGGGGCAGCAGGCGGACGCGGCTGCCGGGTGACGGCCGCGGGCGGTCAACATCCGCCTGACGGACACGCTTTCGGAGGTTCCGGGGGTGTTGTCTGGGTTTGTCGACGGGTTGGTAACAGCGGTTCGTTGCGGGCTCCGCAGTGGGGACATTGCGGGCATGAGCCACGACAGCCCGGTCTCCCCCCACCCCTTGAGCCATCTCTGCCAGGCACAGCGGCGGGTGCTCAGCAGCGCGCAACTGCGGGCGCACGGCGTCCCGCTCGCACAGGCACGTGAGCGGTGCCGCCCCGGCGGCGGCTGGCAGCAGCTCCTGCCGGGCGTCTTCCTGCTGCACCCGGGGCCGCCGTCCGGCGAGGAGCGGCTGCACGCCGCACTGCTGTACGCGGTGCGGTCGCCGTCGTCCGCCCCGCTGCCCGCCCTGCCCGCCCAGCAGGCGGTCGCCGAGCAGGAGCCCGCCTCGCCGGACCGGTGGGAGTCCGCCCAGCCCGGCCGGTGGAAAGCGGGGCAGCCCGGCCCACAGGAGCCAGGTGTGCAGGAGCCGGGCCCGCAGGAGCCCGCCCGGCAGACCCCGCACCGTCGGGCACCGGGCCCGCAAGAACCGGGCCCGCAGGCGCCAAGCCCGCACGCAGCAGGTCCCCACACGCCGGCCCCGCACGCAGCAGGTCCCCACACGCCGGCCCCGCGCGCAGCAGGTCCCCACGCATCGGACCCGCACGCGCACGCCCCGGCGGCCGCCGCCCGTCCGGTTCCCGCACGGCGCGGCGCGGCCTGCTGCGGTGAGCCGTACGGCGAGGCGATGATCACCGGTCTGGCGGCCCTCGCCCTGCACCGGTTCATGTCCGCTCCCCCGCTGCCCGCGCTGGAGGGCATCGACGTGCTGGTGCCGCGCACCCGGCGGCTGCGGTCGGTCTCCTTCGCACGGCTGGTGCGCTGTGCGCGGCTGCCCGACCCGAACCGCGTCAGAGGCGTGCCGGTGGCGCCGGTGCCCCGGGCGCTCGCCGACGCGGTGGCGCGGCTCGCCGGCACCGCCGCGGTGCACGGCGTGCTCGCGGAGGCGGTGCACGGCGGACACTGCGACGTGACCGGGGTGGCGGCGGAGCTGCGGAGCGCCCACCTGCTGGAGCTGCCGCACGTGGCCGAGGCGGTCGAGATGCTGCTCGACGGGCACCGCCCGCTCGCCGAGGACCTGCTGTACCGCACGGTGCACGGGCACCAGCTCCCGGAGCCGCTGTGGAACGTCGACCTCCAGTTGCCCGGCGGTCCGCACCTCGGCGCCGTCGACGCCTACTGGCCCGGCCACGCCGTCGCCCTCGAACTGGACACCGAGGCGCCGCGGACGGACGGCGGCCGCTTCGGGGAGGACGTGCTGTGGGCCGAGTTCGCCCGCCGTCGCGAGCACCTGGAACGGCTGGGCATCGTGGTGGTGCGGGTGCCGCCGCGGGCGCTGTGGGAGTCGCCCGGCGAGCAGGCCGTGGTGGTGCGGACCGCCCTGATGGCGTCGGCCGACCGCGACCCCGCGGCGTACGTGCGCGTCCTGCCGCGGTGAGCGCGCCCCACCGGACGCCCCGCCGGCGGGCCGGATCCCGATCGGACGCCCCGCCCCCGCCGGGCCCCGGCGGCGATGCTGGCCCCGCCGCGGGCTCCGCCGCCCCGGCCCCGCCGGGCCCACCCGGTCCGGCGGGGGCACCGGGACCCACCGGGTGCGTCAGGCGCGCAGCACCAGTTCCGTGTTTCGGTCCCCGGGGTCGCCCGCCAGGTCCGTACGCCCGCCGGGGGCGTTGAAGGCGAGTTCGCGGTAGAGCGCGGCGAGGCCGGGCGCCGAGAGGTCGGCGAAGTCCGTGCGGTGCGGGGCGGCGGACTCGACGAGGGTGGTGAGGAGCGAGAGCGTGCCGTCCCGGTTGTCCACCAGCTCGATCACCCGGGCGAGCTGCGGGTAGTCCACGTGGGAGGCGGTGGTGACCTCCCAGAACGTGCCGTGCGGGGTGATCTCGTTGCGGTGGCTGTGGCCGTTGATCCAGGCCAGCACGCGCGGATGGCGGCCGAGCAGGTCGAGCAGTTCGGCCCCGCCGTGCCGGGTGTCGTGCGGGCGCGCGGGGTCGGGGCGCAGATTGCCCATGCTGGCACTGGTGTGGTGGCTGAAGACGAGGGTGTACGTGTCCCTGTTCGCCTTGAGGGTCCGCTCCAGCCAGGCCAGTTGCTCGCCGCCGATCGACCCCTCGTAGGCTCCGCCGGGGTCGGTGGTGTCCAGGCTGATGCCGAGCACGTCGTCGGACACGCGGAACGTGTAGTACCGGGTGCCGGACGCCAGGTTGTCGGCGGTGTAGCCGTGGCCGAGGGGGCCCGGGCCGCGGTGGGCGGGATCGAGGTGGGCCGCCACGTACTCGGCGGCGGTGAAGGGCGCTCGGGACGCGTCGGGGGTGACGGTCCGCATGTGCCTGGCCTGACCGCGCAGCACCTGCTCCAGCAGTCCGCCGGTGGGATCGGTGGCCTGGTGGATGCCGTTGTAGACCGCCTTGGTCTCGGCCCCGGGCAGACTGAACAGCTTGCGGTCGCCGACGGCGAACTCGGCCAGGTACGAGTCGCCGCCGCCGTAGCAGCCGCCGGCGAGCGCGTCGTGGTTGCCGACCGTCGAGTACCAGGGGAGGTCGAGCCCGGGACTGCGCAGGCCGCGGATCGCGGCGTCGAGGAAGCCGGGCAGGTGCGGGAAGCCGAGTTGCTTGTCGGCGTCGCGCAGTGCCGCGTCCTGCGGCTGCCAGTAGAGCGCGAGGCCGCTGTCCTGGACACCCTCGTAACGGTGCGGGTCGCCGGTGTTGGGCGTGATCGCTCCACCGCTCATGGTGGTCAGGAACCAGTCCAGTTCGCAGCGTGCGTTGTTGTCGGTGTTGTCACCGGTGGTCATCACGAACTGCAGCGGGGCACCGGTCACCGGTGCGCCGCGCAACGCGTTGACCCGTTCCACCAGGGAGACGGCGCCCGCGACGGTGAGCGCCTCGTGCGGCCGCCAGCCGTTGGTGACGTGCCGGCGCAGGTACTCCAGGCGCAGCGGATGCTGGACGTCGGCCAGGTGCAGGTCGGTGAGCTGGACGAACGCGGCCAGGGCGGTGCGCCGCCCGGCCCGGCCGCGGTGCGGCGCGGCCAGCTCGGCGCGTACCGTGCGCTGCCAGGCGGGGCCGCGGCCGAGCCGCCGGTAGCCCTCCCGGCCCGTGGGCGCGGCGACGGTGTCCAGGGTGGTGCCCGCGGTGTAGGGGGCCGGCGGCGGGGGCGGGGCCTTGCGGGAGCCGGCCGCCGGTGCGGTGGCACCGGCGGCCTCGCTGCCGCCGAGGCCGAGCGCACAGCCGATCCCGGCACTGAGCGAGAGCCCGCCGGCGGCGGCCAGCAGGGTGCGGCGGTCGACCTTCCTGGCGGCCGCGGCGGCCGCATTGGCCGCATTGGCGACAGAGCGTAGGCGCGGCATGGCGCGGCCTCCCCGGGTGCGAACGCGTCGGCAGTGGTCGCGGGGGGCTCGGGACCCGAACCTCCCGCTCCACTCGATGGTTGGCACCTGGGGTGACCTGCGCGTTAACTCGACGGCAACGGCCGACACCGATCCTTTGACGTGGATCTCGGCCGTCTCCGGTGGCCATGCGGCCCTTGTCCGCCGGAGGGAGAACGGTTACGGGGAGTTCATCTCCCGGGGTAGCGGGGCCCTGCCGTCGGCGGGCCGGTCGCGCCACAGGGCGAGGCCCACGTCGACCAGTTCCACCCGGTCGAGGGCTGTCACCTCCTCCAGGGGGTGCCAGGCGGCGAGGTCCGTGGAGCCGCCGGTCTCGCTGCGCAGCTCACCACCCGTGATCCGGCCCTCGTAGACGATGCGCAGTCCGTGGAAGTCCGCGGTGCCGCCGAGTCTGCGCGGGTACTGGCGGAGCAGCGAGTCCACGCCGAGCAGTGCGAGAGGGGTCACGGTGTACCCGGTCTCCTCGTCGACCTCGCGTATCACGGTGTCGTAGGGGTCCTCGCCGTGCTCCATGCCGCCGCCCGGCAGCGTCCACCGTTTCCGGCCGTCGCGGCGGTTGACCCAGCGGGCCAGCAGCACCTGCCCGTCCCGTACGCACACCGCGTAGGCCGCGACCCTGAGTTCTTTGTGCATGGGCGCACGTTAGGGCGCGCGACGGGCGCGCGCCCGTCGGCGCACGGGGACTCATTACGCCGCGGTCTCATTTCCGCTTGGGCAACTCCGCGCGGCCTGCCGGTGATTAGATCAGGACGAGCGCGCATCCGGCACCCACATACCGGACTTCACGCTCGATTCGACCCTTCACGCAGCAGGGATGCCGAATGATGAGTCATGAGTACCACCGCGCACCGGACTCCGGTGCGCGCTCCAGACGTACGGCCCGTGTGGCCCTGGCCGCGGGCCTGGTGGCCGTCCTGTCAGCGGGCGGCCCACTCCCCCGGGCCTTCTCGGCCGACACGGGCCCCGGCCCGGCCCCCGTGGTCAAGTCGGCCGGCGACAAGCTCGGTTCCGCGGACGCGGACCTGCTGGCCGACGCCAAGGCCGCGGGCCAGAAGAACGTCACGATGATGATCGCGACCGCGCCGGGCGCCACCGGCGAGGTCGCCGGCCGGCTGAAGGCCGTCAGGGGTGGCTCCGTCGGCCGGGTGTACGACAAGCTCGGCTACGTCCGCGCGACCGTGCCGACCTCCCGCGCGGACGCGGCGATCGCGTCGGCGGAGAAGCTGTCCACCGTGCACGGCATCGACCTGCGCCAGGAGATCAAGCTGGACGACCCGCGTCCGGCCGGCGCGGGCGGTGCGCGGAGCGCCGAGGGGGCCGGCGGGGCGCCGAAGGCCGGCTATCCGGCTCCCGACCGGCACACCCCCGCCAAGAACCCCTACAACCCGTCCTTCGAGACCGGTGCCGTCGACTTCGTGAAGCAGCACCCGAAGGCCGACGGCCGCGGCGTCACCATCGGCATCCTGGACTCCGGGGTCGACCTCGCCCACCCGGCGCTGCAGAAGACGACCACGGGCCAGCGGAAGATCGTCGACTGGGTGACGTCGACCGACCCGATCCTGGACGGCGACGCGACCTGGCGCCCCATGGTCAACCCGGTCGAGGGCCCCGCCTTCACCTACAACGGCACCTCCTGGACGGCACCGGCGGGCTCCTACCAGGTGAGCGTCTTCAAGGAGTCCGCATCGCTCGGCGGTGACGCGAAGGGCGACCTCAACCGGGACGGCGACACCACCGACTCCTGGGGCGTGCTCTACGACCCGGCCGCGGGCACGGTACGCGTCGACCTGGACGGCGACCACGACTTCACGGACGACACCGCCATGAAGCCGTACAAGGAGAGCCACCAGGTCGCCCACTTCGGCACGGACGACCCGGCCACGGACGTCGTCGAGCAGATCCCGTTCGTGGTGGAGATCCGCAAGGACGTCCCCATGGACCCCTACGGCGGCGACTGGGTCGGCAAGAAGGCCGACTTCGTCAACATCGGCGTCATAGAGGCGGAGCACGGCACCCACGTCGCGGGCATCACCGCGGCGAACGGCCTGTTCGGCGGGGCGATGAACGGCGCGGCACCCGGCGCGCAGATCGTCTCGTCGCGGGCCTGCACCTGGACCGGCAGTTGCACCAACGTCGCGCTCACCGAGGGCATGATCGACCTGGTGGCCAACCGCGGCGTCGACGTCGTCAACATGTCCATAGGCGGCCTGCCCGCGCTCAACGACGCCAACAACGCCCGCGCCGAGCTGTACACCCGCCTCATCGACACCTACGGCGTGCAGCTCGTGATATCCGCCGGGAACGACGGCCCCGGCGTCAACACGATCGGCGACCCGGGCCTTGCCGACAAGGTCGTCTCGGTGGGCGCCGCCGTCTCCAAGGAGACGTGGGCGGCCGACTACGGCTCGCAGGTGAAGACGCCGTACGCGATGATGCCGTTCTCGTCGGCGGGGCCGCGTGAGGACGGCGGTTTCGCACCGACGATCTCCGCGCCCGGCGCCGCGGTCAACTCCACCCAGACCTGGCTGCCGGGCGCCCCGGTCGCCGAGGCCGGCTACCGCCTGCCGGCCGGCTACTCGATGCTCCAGGGCACCTCGATGGCCTCGCCGCAGGCCGCGGGCGGTGTCGCGCTGCTGCTGTCGGCGGCGAAGAAGGAGCACATCACGCTCAGCCCGGCGACGCTGCGCACCGCGCTGACGTCCACCGCGAAGCACATCGAGGGCGTCCAGGCCTACCGCGAGGGCGCGGGGCTGCTCGACGTCGTGGGCGCCTGGAAGGCCATCGAGCGGGGCGCGCGTACGCACACCCAGGACACCCACTCCTTCACGGTGAAGGCGCCCGTCGACACGGTGCTCTCCGGCTCCCTGGCGACCCCGGACTCCGGCGTCGGCGTCTACGACCGCGAGGGCGGGCTCAGGACCGGCCAGAAGAAGACCTACGCCGTGACGCTCACCCGTACGTCGGGTCCGGCCGGCGGCATCCGCCACCAGTTGCGCCTGAGGAACGACGACGGCACGTTCCGCGTCCTGGGCGGGGACAGCGTCGTACTGCCGCTGCACAAGGCGGTGACCGTCCGCGTGGAGGCGCACCCGCGCTCCTCGGGCGTACACAGCGCGATCCTGGCGGTGGACGACACCCGCACCGAGGGCGTCGACCAGCAGATCCTGGCCACCGTGGTGGTGTCGAAGCCGCTCGCGGGCCCTGCCTACACCGCCACGGAGTCCGGCTCGGTGCAGCGCAACAGCACCCGGTCGTACTTCCTGACGGTGCCCGAGGGCGCCGAGAACCTCCAGATATCGCTGGGCGGCCTGGCGAAGGACAGCCAGACCAGGTTCATAGCGATCCACCCGTACGGGGTGCCCTCCGACGACACCTCCACCCCGAGCTGCTACCCGAACTACGACAACCCGGACAACGTATGCCGTCCGGACCTGCGCTCGTACGCGGACCCGCAGCCCGGGGTCTGGGAGGTCGAGGTGGAGGCGCGCCGCACGTCGCCGCTGCTGGACAACCCGTACCGGCTCGACGTCGCGGTGCTGGGCGTGACCTTCGACCCGGCCGTGCAGACGGTCCCGGAGGCCGAGGCCGGCACTGCGGCCAAGGTGTCCTGGAAGGCCACGAACGGCTTCGCCGCCGTCGACGGCACCCTGGCGGGCGGTGCGCTCGGCTCGGCGGAGACGGCCCGTCCCTCGATCGGTGAGGGCGAGACCCGGACCACCGAGGTCGTGGTCCCCGAGGGCGCCGAGAGCCTCGACGCGGCCATCGGCGGCGTCTCGGACGCGTCGGCCGACCTCGACCTCACGGTCTACGACGCGGACGGCAACGTCGTCGCGCAGTCCGCGGACGGCGACTCCGAGGAGGCGGTGAGCATCTCGAACCCGGATCCGGGGACCTACACCGTCGAGGTCGTGGGCTACTCGGTGCCGTCCGGCTCGACGGCGTACGACTACCGCGACGTCTTCTACTCGACCTCCCTCGGCCAGGTCTCGGTCGACCCGTCGCAGCACGTGAAGCTGGCCAACGGCGCGTCGGCGGAGATCTCCGCGGAGGTCGTGGCCAAGGCGCCGGCCGCCGAGGGGCGGCAGCTCTTCGGTGAGCTCCAGATGCTGAACGAGCGCGGCATGGTCGCCGGTACGGCGAGCGTGACGATCGGGAAGGTCACGCAGTGACGCGGCCACCGGGGCACTCGGTGCCCTGGGCATGACGGACGGGGCGGGCGCCGGTGGGCGCCCGCCCTGATCCGTTCGCCGGGGGCCCGGCCGGGTCCGGACGGGGGACGTGGCGCTGGTCACGTTTCCCACCTGGCGGACAAACGATTGGACAGGGTGGCCACGGACATACGCATCATGGATTGCCGGACACGGTTCGCATGACCGCCAGGGCGGGCGGCCGGACCATGACAGCGAGCTAAGGAGAGTCCCCGTGAGGGTCGGAATCGTCGGAGCCACCGGTCAGGTGGGCACGGTCATGCGCAGGATCCTCGCCGAGCGGGACTTCCCGGTGAAGGAGCTGCGCCTGTTCGCCTCGGCACGCTCCGCCGGTTCCACGCTCGACTGGAAGGGCACCGCGGTGACGGTGGAGGACGCCGCCACCGCCGACTACACCGGTCTGGACATCGTCCTCTTCTCGGCGGGCGGCGCGACCTCGAAGGCGCTGGCGGAGAAGGTCGCGGGCCAGGGCGCCGTGGTGATCGACAACTCCTCCGCCTGGCGCCGCGACCCCGACGTCCCGCTGGTCGTGTCCGAGGTGAACCCGCAGGCGGCGGCCCACCGCCCCAAGGGGATCATCGCCAACCCGAACTGCACCACGATGGCCGCCATGCCGGTGCTGAAGCCGCTGCACGCCGAGGCGGGCCTGGAGGCGCTGGTGGTCGCGACCTACCAGGCGGTGTCCGGATCCGGGCTCAAGGGCGTCGCGGAGCTGCACGGGCAGACCCAGAAGGTGGTCCCCGAGGCGGACAAGCTGACGCACGACGGCACGGCGGTCGACTTCCCCGAGCCGAGCGTCTACAAGCGCCCCATCGCCTTCAACGTGCTGCCCTTCGCCGGCTCGCTCGTCGACGACGGCCTCGGCGAGACGGACGAGGAGCAGAAGCTCCGCCACGAGTCCCGCAAGATCCTCCAGGTCCCCGCGCTCAAGGTGTCCGGCACCTGTGTACGGGTCCCGGTCTTCTCCGGGCACTCCCTCCAGATAAACGCCCGCTTCGCCCGCCCGCTGAGCGTCGAGCGCGCCCGTGAGCTGCTGGCCGCCGCTCCCGGCGTGGAGCTCTCCGACATTCCCACCCCGCTCCAGGCCGCCGGCAGGGACCCCTCGTACGTGGGCCGGATCCGTGCCGACGAGACGGTGGACAACGGCCTGTCCCTCTTCGTGTCCAGCGACAACCTCCGCAAGGGGGCCGCGCTGAACGCCGTGCAGGTCGCGGAACTGGTGGCGCGGGAGCTGACGGCCGCGGCCGCCTGACCCGGCCGCGGGACCCGGGTAAGGGGCGCCGCCCTGTGCGGCCGCCCCTTACCCGAGGCCGCGCCTGCCCGTGCTGCCCCACCTGCCCGTGGCGCCCCGCTCACCCGGGCACCCCTTGCCCGCGGTGGCCGCTTACTGTCGGTGCCCCGCGCGCGTGCACCCGCGTCGGGCGTGTGTCAGGGCCTGCGCACCTCGAAGTGCAGGCAGCCGTACTCGACGGCGCGGACGTGCACCAGGGCCACGTCCGGGTCGGCGAACGCCTCCGCGAAGGCCGCGTCGAAGCCGGCGACGGCGTCCTCGGGGATCTCCAGCAGCCGGCCTCCCGCGATGCGTCCCCGGGAGTCGTAGCGGCGCACGGTGCGCAGCGCACCCGTCCTGGCGAAGGGGTAGCCGTCCGGGTCGGCGGCGGGGCCCGCGCAGGGCCGGGCGTGGATGAAGACGGGGCCCTGCTCGTCGTAGGCCCCCGGCCGGGCGCCGGTGTCCGCCGCCCACCGCCGCAGCGGTGCGTACGACACGAGGGCGATGCGCTCACCGGGCCGGATCGCCCGCAGGCAGCAGCGCAGCGGACTGCCGGCGTCGGGATCGGCCGCGGTGTACGGGACGCAGGGGCGGCCGGCGTCGTCGGTGCGGCGCAGCTCGGCCAGTGCGGCCGGCTCGATGGGGCGGGCGGTGTGGGCGAGGCGGGATGCGGTGTGCGTGGTCATGCACCGAGCATCCGCCCGGACGCCCTCGCGCACCGGCGGATTACGGACATGGCGCCGGGCCCGCACCCGCGCCCGTGCCTCAGAGGGCGAGCTGCCTGCGCAGCGCCCCGTCGATCTCGGCCAGGGCCTTGGGCGGAACGGCCCCGACCAGATGGCGGAACCTGCTGAAGTCCAGGGCGCGGATCTGCTCGCACTGGGCCTTGGAATCCCGTTCCAGCCCGCAGTTCCCCGCGTCGAGCAGCACCTGGAACGGCAGGATCCGCGCGGTGTTCGAGGTGACGGGGACCACCGCGAGGACGCCCCGGCCCCCTCGGGCGGCCGCCCGGTTGGCCGCGTCGTTGGTGACGAGCACGGCAGGGGACAGTGTGCCGGTCTCGCGGCCCCGGGCGGGTTCGAGGTCCACGAGCCAGATGTCACCGCGCCTCACCGATCGGTCCGGTCCTCGTCCGCGAAGCCGTCCTGCACGGTCCCGCCCCAGGGTTCGGCCTCCCCGCTCGCGTACCACTCGTCCCAGGCGGCCAGGTACTGGTCCTCCAGGGATGCGTCGCGAAGCATCCGGATGGCGGTGTGGATCACGGCGGACCTGGAGCCGGCGTCGTTCTTCTCGCCGTACTCGTCCACGAAGGAAACGTCTTCCTCCGGCAGGCTCACACTGATCTTCATACTTGTGATCCTACCGATGGTAGGACCCCTGATGCCACTCCGCGGCGACAGCCCGACGTGGAAGGATGGCCGCAAAGGCTCTGACCCACGAGGAGATGACCGAGTGCCTGGCACCAATCTGACCCGAGACGAGGCCCAGCAGCGGGCGAAGCTGCTCACCGTTCACTCGTACGAGATCGACCTCGATCTCTCCGGCGCGCAGGATGGGGGCACCTACCGGTCGCGGACCACGGTCCGCTTCGACTCCGCCGAGGCGGGTGCCGAGACGTTCATCGACCTGGTGGCGCCCGCGGTCCGGGAGATCGTGCTGAACGGCGGGGCGCTCGACCCCGAGACCGCCTTCGCCGACTCGCGCATCACGCTGCCCGGCCTGCGGGCGGGCGCGAACGAACTGACGGTCGTCGCCGACTGCGCGTACACGAACACCGGAGAGGGCCTGCACCGGTTCGTCGACCCGGTGGACCAGCAGGCGTACCTGTACACGCAGTTCGAGGTGCCGGACGCGCGCCGGGTCTTCGCCAGCTTCGAGCAGCCGGACCTCAAGGCGACCTTCCAGTTCACCGTCAAGGCGCCGGCCGGCTGGACGGTCGTCTCCAACTCCCCGGCGCCCGAGCCGGTGGACGGCGTGTGGGCCTTCGAGCCCACGCCGCGCATCTCCTCCTACATCACGGCCCTGATCGCGGGCCCCTACCACGCGGTGCACAGCGTCTACGAGAAGGACGGGCAGCGGGTGCCGCTCGGCATCTACTGCCGTCCGTCGCTCGCCGAGTACCTCGACGCGGACGCGATCTTCGAGGTGACCCGGGTGGCGTTCGACTTCTTCCAGGAGAAGTTCGACTACCCGTACCCGTTCCTGAAGTACGACCAGTTGTTCGTGCCGGAGTTCAACGCCGGCGCGATGGAGAACGCCGGCGCGGTCACCATCCGGGACCAGTACGTCTTCCGCTCGAAGGTGACGGACGCGGCCTACGAGATGCGCGCCACGACGATCGTGCACGAGCTGGCCCACATGTGGTTCGGCGACCTGGTCACCATGGAGTGGTGGAACGACCTCTGGCTGAACGAGTCGTTCGCCACCTTCGCCGAGGCCTCCTGCCTGGCGGACGCGCCCGGCTCGCGCTGGCCGCAGTCCTGGACGACGTTCGCGAACTCCATGAAGACCTGGGCCTACCGGCAGGACCAGTTGCCGTCCACCCACCCGATCATGGCCGAGATCAACGACCTCGACGACGTCCTGGTGAACTTCGACGGCATCACCTACGCCAAGGGCGCGAGCGTCCTCAAGCAGTTGGTGGCCTATGTCGGCCAGGACGAGTTCTTCCGCGGCGTGCAGACGTACTTCAAGCGGCACGCGTTCGGCAACACCCGGCTGAGCGACCTGCTCACCGCCCTGGAGGAGACCTCGGGGCGGGACCTGAAGACCTGGTCGAAGCTGTGGCTGGAGACGGCGGGCATCAACATCCTGCGGCCCGAGTTCGAGACCGACGACGCGGGCGTCTTCACCTCCTTCGCGGTCCGCCAGGAGGCGCCCGCGCTGCCGTCCGGCGCCAAGGGCGAGGCGACGCTGCGCCCGCACCGCATCGCGATCGGCCTCTACGACCTCGCGGACGACGACGAGGGCACCCGCAGGCTGGTGCGCGCAGAGCGCCTGGAACTCGACGTCGACGGCGAGCTGACCGGGGTGCCCGAGCTGCTGGGCAGGCCGAGGCCCGCGGTGGTCCTGCTCAACGACGACGACCTCTCCTACGCCAAGGTCCGGCTCGACGAGGCGTCCCTCAGGACCGTCGTCGAGCACCTGGGCGACTTCGAGTCCGGCCTCGCACGGGCCCTGTGCTGGGCGGCGGCGTGGGACATGACCCGCGACGCGGAGCTGCCCACCCGCGCCTATCTGGACCTGGTGCTGTCCGGCATCGGCAAGGAGTCGGACATCGGCGTCGTCCAGTCGCTGCACCGCCAGGTGAAGCTGGCACTCGACCTGTACGCGAACCCGTCGTGGCGCGAGGCGGGGCTGACCCGCTGGACCGAGGCGACCCTCGCGCACCTGCGGGCCGCCGAGGCGGGCAGCGACCACCAACTGGCCTGGGCGCGTGCCTTCGCGGCGACGGCACGCGGACCCGAGCAGCTCGACCTGCTCGAAGCGCTGCTCGAAGGTACCCAGACCATCGAGGGCCTGGCCGTCGACACCGAGCTGCGCTGGGCGTTCGTGCAGCGGCTCGCGGCGGTGGGACGGTACGACGAGGCGGAGATCTCCGCGGAGTACGAGCGCGACAGGACGGCGGCCGGCGAGCGGCACGCCGCGACGGCGCGAGCGGCACGGCCCACCGCCGAGGCGAAGGCAGAGGCGTGGGAGGCGGTGGTGGAGTCCGACAAGCTGCCGAACGCGCTCCAGGAGGCGGTGATCGGCGGGTTCGTCCAGACCGACCAGCAGGAGCTGCTGGCGCCGTACACGGAGAAGTACTTCGCCGTGGTGAAGGACGCCTGGGACAGCCGTTCCCACGAGATGGCGCAGCAGATCGCGCACGGCCTGTACCCGGCGGTTCAGGTCGAGGAGGCGACGCTGGCGGCCACGGACGAGTGGCTGGCGTCCGCGTCGCCGAGCGCCGCCCTGCGGCGCGTGGTCCTCGAATCACGCGCCGGCGTGGAGCGGGCGCTGCGGGCGCAGGCGGCCGACGTCTGAGAAACCGCCTGAGAACCGCCTGAGTGACGGGGCACCCCTTCCCGGGGCGCCCCGAGGGGCGCGGGGAAACTGCGCGAGCAGCCGCTGCGCACCCGCGGTGGCCACCGGATGAGGCGTCAGGGCCTTAGCCGGCGGCCACCGGCAGACGGGAGACGGGCGCGCCACCGGCAGGCCAAGCGCGTCACCGGCGGACGGGACACGCGCGCACCACCGGCAGGCGGGAAAGACGGGCGTCACCGGCGGACAGGACGCGAACATCGCCCGCGGTGGCATCCGAGCGCGCGCCCGCGCACCGCCCTCCGCACCGCCTCGCACCGGGGCCGCCACGCGAACGGCGGTCAGCGGCCGGCGTGCGAGGCCGGCCCGGTACCGCACGGCGCCCCCGCGTGCCGGGCCAGCGCGGCGGACAGTGCCGCGCGGTCGGGCGACTCGGCCGCCCACGCCGCGTACCCGTCGGGCCGGACCAGCACCGTGGTGCGGCGGCCGCTCGCCCAGTGGGCCGCAACGACCCGTCCGGTGTGGTCGCCGACATCCGTTCCGGCAGGGCCGATCAGGACGAAACGGCCGCCGCGCAGCGCCTCGTGCAGCCGTCCGCCATCGGCCAGCGGCACGTCCGGCACCCGCTTGCCGGTGAGCGGGTGGCTGCCGCGCGGCGCCCGGTAGGCGTATCCGGTCCCGGTGATCCGGCCGACGAGTCCGGCGCGGGCCGGCCGGGCCGCTCCCAGGAGGGCGGTGGCCGCGGCGCGTGCGGCGCGCGTCCAGGGCCGGTCGGCCATGGCCAGCCGGATCAGACCCCCGCTGCTGCGCAGCACGGACCGGCCCACCGGGTGCCGCTCGGCCTGGTAGCTGTCCAGGAGCGACTCCTCCGCCCGGCCGCTGAGCACGGCCGCCAGTTTCCAGCCGAGGTTGGCGGCGTCCTGCAGCCCCGTGTTCATGCCCTGTCCGCCGGCCGGAGTGTGCACGTGCGCGGCGTCCCCGGCGAGCAGCACCCGGCCCACCCGGTAGGCGGGGACCTGGCGTTCGTCGCTGTGGAAGCGTGACATCCAGCGCGCGTCGTGCATGCCGAAGTCCTGGCCGAGGGCGAGCCGGGTGATCTCCCTGACCTCGTCGAGGTCGAGGGGCGCGCTGTCGGGCACGTCGCGTGCGCGGTGCCAGCCCATGACGCGGTGGTACCCGTCTCCGAAGGGCACGAGGAACGCGAAGGCGCCGCCCACGGCACCGACGGTCAGCACGGACCCGGGCGGCCGGGTGAGCCGGACGTCCGCGAGCACCATCGAGCGGATCACCGACCGGCCCGGAAAGGGCAGTCCGACGGCCTGCCGCACGGCGCTGCGCAGCCCGTCCGCGCCCGCCGCGTACGCGGCGCGCAACGTGTCCTGCCGCCCGCCGGGGCCGCGCACCCGGAGGGTGACGCCGTCCTCGTCCTGGTCGAGCCCGGTCACCTCGCTCTCGTACGCGAAGCGCGCTCCGGCCGCGGCCGCGCGCCGCCGCAGCGCCTCCTCCACCTCGTACTGCGGCAGCACCAGCAGGAAGTTGAAGCGTGACGGGAGGGTGTCGAGCCTGAGGGTCAGGCGGTCGAACAGGCGCAGGGTGTCAAGCGCCCGCCCCCTCGCCACCAGTTCGTCGGCGAGGCTCGGGGCCCGCGGGGCGGCCGGGGGCGGGGCGCCGTCGCCGGGCCCGGCGGCGGCCGGCCTCGTGTCGAGCTGCTCCAGGGTGCGGGCGTGCAGCACGAACGCGCGCGAGAGGTTGCTGATGCCCGGCGCGCGCTTCTCGACGAGGGTGACGGGCACCCCGGCCTCGGCGAGGTCCCCGGCGAGCAGCAGCCCCGTGGGGCCGGCGCCGACCACGACCACGGAGCGCTCCGGTGCGCCGTGGTCGGCAGGGGGCGGGACGGACCCGTCCTCGGTGCCGGTCGTGCCGTCCATCGCAGCCTCCTGATGTCGACGACAGCGCGGTCAACACATGTTGGCCAACGTACGTTGACCAACGTAGGACCGCACTCATGGGGTGTCAACACCCGTTGGCCTACAGTTGTTGGCATGGCCCAGAACGAACCGTCCGCACGCCCGCGCCGCTCGGACGCGACCCGTACCGCCATCCTCGCGGCGGCCCGTGAGCGCTTCGCCTCCGACGGCTACGAGCGCGCCACGATCCGGTCGATCGCGAAGGACGCCGGCATCGACCCGTCGATGGTGATGCGGTACTACCGCAACAAGGAGGGGCTGTTCGCCGCCGCCGTCGAGTTCGACCTGCGGCTTCCCGACCTCTCCGCCGTCCCGCGGGACGGCGTCGGCCGGGCGCTGGTACGGCACTTCCTGAGCGTCTGGGAGGAGGCCGAGGTGCTGAAGGCACTGCTGAGGGTGGGGGTCACCAACGCGGCGGGCGCCGAGCGCACCCAGGAGATCTTCAAGGAGCAGCTACTCCCGGTGGCGCGGACGGTCTGTCCCGACCCGGCCGAGGCACCGGAGCGTGCCGCGCTCGTCGCCTCGCAGATCCTGGGCATGGCGCTCACCCGGTACGTGCTGTGCTTCCCGCCCGCGGTCGCGATGAGCCGCGACGACCTCGTGCACTGGCTGGCGCCGACGGTGCAGCGGTACCTCACGGAGGAGGCCGGGGCGCCGGTCGCGCCCGCTCCCGGGAATGGCTGAGCGGGCCCGCGCGGACGCCTCCGTGCGCCCCGCTCGGCGGCGGACGCGAGGGCGCCCGGGAGGCAGGAGGGGCGGCAGGGTGTCCTCGCGCGCCGAGGGCGCCGCCTTCGCTGGTGCGCGGGCGGCGCCCTCGGACGGCGGACGCGGGAGGGGCGGGAGCGGGCGGTCAGCCCTGCTTCTGCCCCTTGCGGGGCCTGCTGCCCAGGGACACCAGACCGGCGATGATCAGGAAGATCGCGAGCGGCGTGAAGACGTAGAGGCCCAGGGTCTCGGCCACCGAGAGGCCGTGGCCCGGGTCGTCGCCGTCGTCGCGGGTCAGCGCGAGCGCGGGGGACGTGAGGAGCAGGGTCATCAGCGTCGTGGCGGCGGCGAGGGAGCCGGCGCGCAGCGCGTACGGGGCCCGCCGGGCCTGCTGGGCGTTTGTCTTCTCCACGCTGCCCAAAGTAGCGAACGCCTTCCGGCGCCGCGCGCCCGGGGTCACCGTTCCCCGCGCACGACCTTCAGCAGGGCGTGCAGCCGCCGCGATCCGGTGAGCTCCTCCAGGGTGACGGGGCGGCCATCGGCGTCGGCCACCGGCAGCCGCCAGTTCGGGTACTCGCGCCAGGTGCCGGGCAGGTTCTGCGGACGGCGGTCGCCGACCATGTCGGGCAGCCAGACGCCGATCATGCGGGCCGGGGTGCGCAGCAGATACCGGTGGACCGCACGGATCCGCTCCTCGTCGCCCGCGAACTGGAAGTCCTCCGCCGACCCGGCCTCGTCGTGGGCCGCCGTCGCCACCCCGCCGGACGTGCCGTCCTCCAGCAGCCCGAGCCGGCCCAGCAGTTCCAGCCACTCCGCCGTCTCCTCGGCGGCCGCGGCCTGCTCCTCGGCGAGCGGACGGGTCAGCAGGCCCAGGCCGTGCCGCAGGTCGACGTGCTCGCCGGTGAGCCGGGCCGAGGTGGGCGGCAGGTCGTGGGTGGTGGCGGCGGCCAGGCAGTCGGTGCGCCACCGCTCGGGCGGCAGCGGCTGCCCGTCCCCTTCCCAGTCCCGTTCGAACCAGAGCACGGACGTGCCGAGCACCCCGTGCCCGCGCAGCGTCTCCCGCACTCCGGGCGCCACGGTGCCCAGGTCCTCGCCGATCACCACGGCGCCCGTACGGTGCGCCTCCAGCGCCAGCACGGCGAGCATCGCCTCGGCGTCGTAATGGACGTAGGTGCCTTCGGTGGGCGCCTGCCCCTCGGGCACCCACCAGAGCCGGAAGAGCCCCATCACATGGTCGATGCGCAGCCCCCCGGCGTGCCGGAGCAGGCAGCGCAGGAGCGTCCGGTACGGGGCGTAGCCCGCGGCGGCGAGCCGGTCGGGACGCCACGGCGGCAGGCCCCAGTCCTGGCCACGGGAGTTGAACGCGTCCGGCGGGGCGCCGACCGACATGCCGGGCGCCAGGAACTGCTGCTGCGCCCAGGCGTCGGAGCCGTTCGGATGGACGCCGATCGCCAGGTCGTGCACCACGCCCACCGGCATGCCCGCCCCGTGCGCCGCGCGCTGGGCCGCTTCGAGCTGGCCGTCCGCGAGCCAGGCGAGGCGGCTGTGGAAGTCGACGCCGTCCAGCAGCTCCACGCGCGCGCGTGCGGTCTCCGCGGAGCGGGGGTCGCGCAGCCCCTCGGGCCAGCCGCGCCAGTCGGGACCGTGGGCGTCGGCGAGGGCGCACCAGGTGGCGTGGTCCTCCAGGCCCTGGCCCGCGGTGGCCAGGAAGGCGTTGTAGGCGGCACGCCGGCCGGGGGCGAGGGGGACACGGGCCACCAGCAGTTCCAGGGCGCGGCGCTTGAGCGCCCACACCGCGTCGCGGTCGATCAGGGCGCCGTCGTGCAGCACGGCAGCGCGCAGGGCCGCGGCGCGCTCCAGGAGGTCGGCGGCCTCGGCGCGGTCCTCGGCGCACAGGTAGGCGTACTCGGGGACGTCCTCGATGCGCAGGTGGACGGGGTCCGTGAAGTACCGGGTGGAGGGGCGGTACGGAGAGGGGTCGGTGGGCACGCCGGGCACCGCCGCGTGCAGCGGGTTGATCTGCACGAACCCGCTGCCCATCACCTGACCCGCCCAGGCCGCGACCTCGGCGAGGTCCCCCAGGTCGCCCATGCCCCAGGAGCGCTCGGAAAGCAGCGAGTAGAGCTGGAGGAGCAGGCCGTGCACCCGTTCGACGGAGAGGTCGGGCATGTGCTCGGGCGCGACGACGAGGTGCACGCGTGCGCTGCGGCCGTCCGGCGCGGTCGCGGTGAGCACGTGCGCGCCCCGGGGCAGCGAGGGCGGGGCGGGGCCGGAGGGCGCGCCCTGTGCGGCCGGTGCGGAAGGCGTCGTCCACGCGTGCGTGCCGCCCTGTTCCGTCTCGACGTGCAGCCGGGTCCCCTCCGGCAGGCCCTGGAGGGCCCGCGGCGCACGGCCCTGCCACCAGACGACCGTCTCGGGCAGCAGCCGTTCGGCCAGTTCCGTCTCGCGCTCGGCGAGCGCGCGTGCCGCCGCCTCCGGGGTGCCGGCGTCCACGTCCAGGGCGGCCAGTGCCGCGACCACCGCGGCGTCCGCCACGTGGACGGTACGGCCCGGGGACGGGGAGTACGAGGTGGCGACGCCGTACAGCTCGGCGAGCCGGGACAGGGACATCTACTCCACCGAGGGGTCCGTGCCCGCGGCCGTGCCGGTGGCGGTGGGCTCACTGGTGAGCGGGGCGGCGTCGGCGAGCGGTGGCTCGCTGGTGAGCGGGGCGGCGTCGGCCATCGGCGGCTCGCTGGTCAGTGGGGGTTCGCTCTCCGCGCTCTCCGCGCTGAAGGCCCCGGAGTCGTCCGGCGCGGGGCCCGGCTCCGGCACGGCGGCCAGCAGCGGGCCCCGGACGCCGATGACGGCCGGGGCCTCGGGCGTGTACCGGGGGACCGGACGGTACGTGCCGTCCGCAGCGGGTGCCGCGTCCGGGCGGTCCGTACCGTCCGGGCGTTTGGAGAGGGTCGAGCGCAGAAGGTTCGCCGTTGCGGCCACCGGGGGCCTCCTTGTCAGGGGCGGCAGGTCTGGTCAGGGCAGCCCCTACCCAGCGGGCTCGACCACAGACGTCCTACGCCTCTCAACGTGTTCTTGGTCACATTCTGGACCAGAGGAGGTGCCCGATCCAGGAGGCGGCGTCGCCGCGGCGTGCACGCGCCGTCACGCGCCGTGCTGTGACGTGGAGTGGCCCCCTCCCGTTGACACTCCGGACGGACGGGTGGTGGGCTCGGTGCCGTTCGCTGCGGGGCTCTCGGTGGGCAACGGCGGGCGACCCGCACGGCCCTGCCGCAGACGCCGGGGACCCCGGCAACACCGGCAACACCGCAGAATCGGCCGATCGAGGGAGAGTGACGGTGCGACTGGGGCGCGGCAAGAGCGCGGCAGCGCTCGCGGTGGCAGTGATCGCCGGAGCGCTCGGGGGCGGGCCCGGCCCCCAGGCGGCCGCCCTGGGGCGGACAGCCGCCGCGCAGGACGTGGCAGCCGCCGGCTCCGAGGACGTGGCAGCCGGTGCGCAGGACGTGGCGGCGGGCGCGGGCGCCGAGGGTCCGGAAGGCGGCACGGGCGGGCCGGGAGGCGGTACGGGCGAGGGCACCGGCCCGGGCGAGGCCCGGGCGGGCCAGGACGCCACGGGCGAGGGCACCACCACCCGCACCGCCGTCCCGAGCGACGCCGCAGGCACCGGCACCGGCACCGGCACCGGCACCGAGCCAGGCACCACCGCCCCTCCCCCGCAACCGCCGCGCCCCGGCCGCCGCACGGCCGCCCCCGCCCCGCCCGCCGTATGGCCGCGCCCGCAGTCGATCCGCGCCGTCCGCACCTCCGCCGTCCCCGTGGGCGACGAGGCCGTCCTCGTCACGGACCACCGGGACCGGCCCGATCCGTACGCCCTCGACGCCCTGCGCGCGCTGTTACGCGGGGCGGGGGCACGGCGGATCACCGAGGTGCGCGACGACGCGCCGCTGCCCGCTGGCGGCGCCCTCGTCGTCCGGGTGGGCGCCGACACCGCCGACCTTCCTGGCTCCGCCTCCGCCCGCGCCGCCCACCGCCGCGTGCCGACGCTCGCCGCCGCCCTTCGATCGCTGCACGCGCCCGCCCGCGGCGCTCTGCCCCCGGGCGGCTACCGGCTCGCCGTGGGCCGCCTGGAGGGCCGGGACACGGTGGCGCTCGCGGGCGCGGGCCCCGACGGCGTCTTCCACGGCGTGCAGACGCTGCGCGGGCTGGTGACCGGACACCGGATCGCGCCCGCGGTGGTGCGCGACTGGCCCGGCACGCGCGTGCGGGGGGTCACCGAGGGCTTCTACGGCACACCGTGGACGCGCGAGCAGCGCCTGGCCCAGCTCGACTTCATGGGGCGCACCAAGCAGAACCGCTATCTGTACGCGTCCGGCGACGACCCCTACCGGCAGGCCCGCTGGCGCGAGCCCTACCCCGGGGACCAGCGAGCCGGTTTCCGCGCGCTCGCCGACCGCGCCCGCCGCAACCACGTCACGCTGGCCTGGGCGGTGGCACCCGGGCAGGCCATGTGCATGTCCTCCGACGACGACGTGCGGGCGCTGGACCGGAAGATCGACGCGATGTGGGCACTGGGGGTGCGCGCGTTCCAGTTGCAGTTCCAGGACGTCAGCTACACGGAGTGGCACTGCTCCCGGGACGCGGACGCCTTCGGCTCGGGCCCCGAGGCGGCGGCGCGGGCGCAGGCGCGGGTCGCGAACGCGGTCGCGCGGCACCTCGCGGAGCGCCATCCGGGTGCCGCGGCCCTCTCCGTCATGCCGACCGAGTACTACCAGGCCGGTTCCACGCCGTACCGCGGCGCGCTCGCCCGGCACCTGGACGACGCGGTGGAGGTCGCCTGGACCGGAGTGGGCGTGGTGCCCAGAACCATCACGGGCCGGGAACTCGCCGCCACCCGCGACGCGTTCGGCCACCCGCTCGTCACCATGGACAACTACCCGGTCAACGACTACGCCCCGGACCGCGTCCTCCTCGGCCCCTACTCGGGGCGCGAACCCGCGGTGGCCGCCGGCTCCGCCGCACTCCTGTCCACCGCCATGCAGCAACCGGCCGCCTCCCGCATCCCGCTCTTCACCGCCGCGGACTTCGCCTGGAACCCGCGCGGCTACCGGCCCGCGGAATCCTGGCAGGCCGCGATCGCCGCGGCCGCCGCCGAGACGGCGCCCGGTGCCGCAGCCCCGCGCGAGCGTGTGACGGCCGTACGGGCACTGGCGGCCAACGACGCCTCCTCGGTCCTCGGCGGGCAGGAGTCGGCGTATCTGCGCCCGCTGATCGACGCGTTCTGGACGGCCCGCGGGACGGACCCGACCGGCACGACCGGCACCACGGGCACACCGAGCGCGGCGGGGGCGGGGACCGCGGCCCCCGGCGAGTCGCGCGGCCCCGCAGGGGTGCGCGGCCCCGCAGAAGCGGACGACCCCGCGGGCACGCACGGCTCCCGAGGCGCGGCGAGCGCCGGGGCGGGGGCGCAGGAGGGCGGTGGCGCGCCCGCCGGCGGCGCGGGAGCGGGCCCCACGGACCCGGCGGACCCCACGGACCCGGCGGACCCGGCGGACCCGGCGGACCCGGCGGACCCGGCGGACCCGGCGGACCCCGCGGCGGCGGCCGACCGGCTCAGGGCCGCCTTCCAAGTCCTGCGCGGCGTTCCGCGGCAGTTGTCCGGCACGGCGCTCGGTGACGAGGTGCGCCCCTGGTCGGAGCGGCTCGCGCGGTACGGCGCTGCCGGGCAGAGCGCCCTCGACATGCTGGCCGCCCAGGACCGCGGCGACGGCCCGGCGGCCTGGCGCGCGGCACGGGCGCTGCGGCACCTGCGCGACGAGCCGCACGGGCGCAGGGCGACCGTCGGCGAGGGAGTGCTCGACCCGTTCCTGGACCGGGCCCGGAAGGCGTACGACACCTGGGTGGGCCCGGACGGCCTCGACCGGGACCGCGCCGATCGCGGGGCCGGCCCTGACGCCCTGACCGTCCGCTTCGCGCACCCGCGCCCCCTCGGCACCGTGACGGTCCTGGCCGAGCCCGGTACCGCGGGACGGGTGGAGGCGCACGTCCCGGGCGGGGGCTGGCAGCGCCTCGGCACGCTCGCCGGGAGCGGCTGGACGGAGGCGGGCGTCGAGGGGCACCTCGGCGGGCACGCGCGCGTGGACGCGGTCCGGGTGGCCGGCGCGCCCGTGTCCGCGGTGCGCCGGGTGGTCCCCTGGTGCACCGACGGCCCCGCCGCCCGCTTCACCCTGGCCAGGTCGGAGGCGGACGCCGCCATCGGCGGGGCCCCGGTGCACCTCACGGTGCACCTGGCGTCGCTGCGCCCCGGCGCCGTGCGGGGACGGCTGTCCGTGCGGACCCCGGAGGGCTTCTCGGTGCGTGTGCCCGGGCGGTCGGCGGTGCCGCGCGGCACCGGGGTCGGTGTCCCCGTGGAGTTGTCCGTGCGGCCCGGTACGCGCCCGGGCACGTACCGGATCCCGCTGAGCTTCGCCGGTGAGACCCGGATGGTGACGGTGCGCGCCTTCCCCCGCACCTCGGGGCCCGACCTGGCGCGCGGTGCGCGGGCGGCGTCCTCGGGCGACGAGACCCCGCGCTTCCCCGCGTCGGCGGCCCTGGACGGCGAGGCGGGCACCCGCTGGTCGTCACCGGCCGACGACGGCGCCTGGTGGCAGATGCGGCTGGCACGGCCGGCCAGGCTGGGCGCGCTGGTGCTGTACTGGCAGGACGCGTACGCGGCGGCGTACCGCGTCCAGGTGTCCGCCGACGGCAGGGCCTGGCGCACCGCCGCGCTCGTGCGCGACGGTGTCGGCGGCCGGGAGGTGGTCCGCATGGACGCCCGTGGCGTCCGCTACGTGCGCGTACAGGGCGAGCGGCGGGCCACCCGCTTCGGCTACTCGCTCTGGTCGGTCCGGGCGTACGCCGTCGCCGGGTGAGCCGGGGTGGCACGGGTCGCCCACACGCCGGCGCGCCGATCGCACACCGGCGCCCGCATACCGGCACCCAGGCGCCGGCGCGTGCCACCCGCGCACGGCAGGTGCCGCCCCCGCGGGCGGCACCCAGGCGTCCGTCCTCGGTCGCGTCCCGGTCCCGAGGACGACGAAGGCCCGGATCCTCAGGCGGATATACCGTCGATCCGGGCCATCGCGTCGTCCGCGCCGTACGGCTGCAAGTAGGGCAGCCAGCGCGGGTCCCTATGCCCGGTGCCGATGATGCGCCAGGCCAGGCCGGTGGGAGGCGCGGGCTTGTGGCGCAGCCGCCAGCCGAGCTCCATCAGATGGCGGTCGGCCTTGACGTGGTTGCAGCGGCGGCAGGACGCCACCACATTGTCCCAGACGTGCTTGCCCCCGCGACTGCGCGGGATGACGTGGTCGACGCTGGTTGCGACGCCACCGCAGTACATGCAGCGGCCGCCGTCTCGGGCGAACAGGGCACGGCGGGTCAGCGGAACGGGCCCCCGGTAGGGGACCCGCACGAACCTCTTCAGCCGCACCACGCTGGGCGCGGGAAGGCTGACGGTGGCGCTGTGCATGAAGGCGCCGGATTCCTCGAGAGAGACTGCCTTGTTCTCAAGGACGAGGACGAGCGCGCGGCGGAGCGGTACGACGCCGAGGGGCTCGTACGACGCGTTGAGGACCAGGACATGCGGCACGGATGCCTCCTTGTACGCCGGCGGCGCGTGGCTCGCGCCGGGACGATCTGCTTCAGTCTCCCCTCATGCCTGGTCGAAGCGCCAGCATGAACCGGTAACGGGCTGGAAGTGTTTTCCACCACACGTCCTTCATCCCCAGGTGAACACGGTCTCTCCCTCGAACATCACGACGATGCACACACAATGCCCCGTTAGTGTGGTTGGCCTGTCCGTACGGCGCGGACCACGGTGAGCACGGCGCGGGCGCGCCTGCGCTGTTCACGGCGCTGCCCGGCCCCGTCGAGCCCGCGGGGCGGGGCTCACCGCGGTTCCGCGCCCCGCGGGCCGTCGTACGCATGTCCGTCCACGGAGGTACCCGCTGTGTTCCTGTCCGTCCTGCCGGTTCAGGCTCCTCCGAGCCCGGCTCCCGAGCCTCACCCGCTCCAGGACGCTCACAAGAGGGCCACACTCGCGGCGAGCTGGTTCGAGCAGAACTGGTCCACCTGGCTCGGCGTCGGCCTGCGGATCCTGCTGATCATCGTGATCGCCGTGGTCCTGCGCACGATCATCAGGCGCACCATCACCCGGCTCATCGACCGGATGAACCGCACGGCGCAGGCAGTGGACGGCACCGCGCTCGGCGGGCTGCTGGTCAATGCGGAGCGACGCAGACAGCGCTCCCAGGCGATCGGTTCCGTGCTCCGCTCCGTGGCGTCCTTCCTGGTGCTCGGCACCGCCGCGCTGATGATCCTCTCCGCCTTCAAGATCAACCTGGCGCCGCTGCTGGCGTCGGCGGGTGTGGCGGGTGTGGCGATCGGCTTCGGCGCCCGCAACCTGGTCACCGACTTCCTCTCCGGCGTCTTCATGATCCTGGAGGACCAGTACGGCGTCGGGGACACCATCGACGCGGGCGTCGCCTCGGGCGAGGTCATCGAGGTGGGCCTGCGGGTCACGAAGCTGCGCGGCGACAACGGCGCCATCTGGTACGTGCGCAACGGCGAGATCAAACGGATCGGCAACCTCAGCCAGGGCTGGTCCACCGCGCACGTGGACGTCACCGTCCGCCCGGAGGAGGACCTGGACGAGGTCCGCTCGACGCTGGTCGAGGTGGGCCGTTCGCTGGCCGCCGACGAGCCGTGGAACGAGCGCCTGTGGGGCCCCGTGGAGGTGCTGGGCCTGGACAGCGTGCTGCTCGACTCGATGGTGGTGCACGTGTCGGCCAAGACCATGCCCGGGCAGTCCGTGACCATCGAGCGCGAGCTGCGCTGGCGCATCAAGCGCGCCTTCGACCGGGCCGGCATTCCGATCATCGGCCAGGCGCCGGCCCAGCCGGACGAGGAGCCCGCACCGGACCCCGCGGCGAGCGTGTCGGCCCCCTCCGCCCACGCCTCGGCCGCCGCGGAACCGCTCAATCCCACCCCGGTACGGCCCCAGGGCCCCAAGTAGCCCCTGGCAGCCCCCGGCCCCGCGCCCCCGGCCCCGGCCCCGCGCCCCCGAGGTAACGACTTGGTTGCCCCGGGGGCGTCCGCTCTTGACGGCCCGTTCCGGGCGCCCCTACGTTGATCACGCCAATAGGAAACTTTCCTAACAGTGCTCCGGCAGGGCGAAGGACTGGTGTCGTCTGATGGCAGGTTCCGCGGGGACCCCCGGCACCCCGAGCGTGCTGCGCGCCATGAACGACCGCGCCGCCCTGGACCTGCTGCTCGCCCACGGCCCGCTGTCCCGTACCAGGATCGGCAATCTGACCGGCCTGTCCAAGCCGACCGCCTCCCAACTGCTGGCCCGCCTGGAGGCCGCGGGCCTGGTCCTGGCCACCGGCACCAGCGAGGGCCGGCCGGGCCCCAACGCCCAGCTCTACGCCGTCAACCCGGCCGCCGCCCACGCCGCGGGACTCGACGTGACCCCCGACCGCATCCTCGCCGCGGTCGCCGACATCACCGGCACCACGGTGGGCCGCCACGAACTGCGCACCAGGCAGCGGCACCCCGGCGCCTCCGTCGTCCAGCAGGTCACCGAGGCCGTCGACAGGGCCGCCGGGGCCGCCGGGCTCACCCGCGGCGACCTGCACCGGGTGGTCATCGGCACACCGGGCGCCTTCGACCCGAACACCGGCCGCCTGCGGTACGCCTCGCACCTGCCCGGCTGGCACTCCCCCGCACTGCTGGACGAGCTGGCCGCCGCCCTCCCGATCCCCCTGGAGTACGAGAACGACGTCAACCTCGCCGCACTCGCCGAGCAGCGGCTCGGCGCGGCCCGCGGCCACGACGACTTCGTGCTGCTGTGGAACGAGGAGGGCCTGGGTGCCGCGCTCGTCATCGGCGGCCGGCTGCACCGCGGCTGGCGCGGCGGCGCCGGCGAGGTCGGCTTCCTGCCGGTGCCCGGCGCACCGCTCGTCCGGCAGGTGACCCGGGCCAACAGCGGCGGCTACCAGGAGCTGGCCGGCTCCCAGGCGGTGCCCGGGCTGGCCCGCGAGCTGGGCGTCAGCCCGGTGCCGCAGGGCCCGTACGCGGAGGTGGCCGCCGCGACCGTCGCGGAGGCCGCGGCCCGGCAGGAGGGTCCCTGGCTGAGGCTGCTGGAGACCTATGCGACCCGTCTCGCCACCGGTCTCGCCTCGCTGGTGTCCGTGCTCGACCCCGAACTCGTCGTGCTCAGCGGCGCACTGTTCACCGCCGGCGGCGAACCGCTGCGGGCCCTGGTGCAGGCCGAGCTCGACGATCTGGCCGCCTCCCGGCCCCGGCTCGTCGTGGGCGAGGTGACGGAGCACCCGGTGCTGCGCGGCGCCCTGGAGAGCGCGCTCGCCACCACCCGTGACGAGGTCTTCGACACCGGCCGCCGCTGACCCGCCCCCTCATCCCTGGGAGATGCCCATGTCCGTAAGCCGTAGGAAGGCCGCCGCGGCGCTCGCCGTCGCCTCCACCGCCCTGTTCGCCGCGGCGTGTACCGGGCAGTCGGGCTCCGGTGCCACGGACGACGCCTCCGAGGAGACCACCATCACGTTCTGGCACGGCTGGAGCGCACCGAACGAGGTGAAGGCGGTGGACGCGGACGTGCGGGCCTTCGAGAAGGCCCACCCCAACATCCATGTGAAGGTCGTCGGCAACATCAACGACGACAAGGTCAACCAGGCGCTGCGGGCGGGCGGCGCGGACGCGCCGGACGTGGTCTCCTCCTTCACCACCAACAACGTCGGCAAGTTCTGCTCCTCCGGTGCCTTCGTCGACCTGGAGCCGTTCTTTCAGAAGTCGGGCATCGACCCGCTGAAGACGTTCCCGAAGCCGATGGCCGACTACACCCAGTACGACGGCGTGCGCTGCGCGGCCCCGCTGCTCGGCGACGCCTACGGCCTGTACTACAACAAGGACGCGTTCGAGGCGGCCGGCATCAAGGCGCCGCCGAGGACCTGGTCGGAGTTCGAGGCCGACGCGAAGAAGCTGACGAGGCCCGAGGGCGACTCGTACGCACAGCTCGGCTTCATGCCGACCTACCACGGCTACGAATCGACGACCGAGCACTACTTCGCGCAGTGGTCGCCGACGTACTTCGCCGAGGACGGCACCTCGTCCGTGGCCGAGGACCCGGCCCTCGCCAAGGGCTTCGCGTTCCAGAAGAAGCTCGTCGACGATCTGGGCGGTTACCGGAAGCTGGAGAAGTACCGGTCCACCTTCGGCGACGAGTGGGGCGCCAAGCACCCCTTCCAGACCGGGCAGGTCGCCATGCAGCTCGACGGGGAGTGGCGGCTCGGCATGGCCGAGGCCGCCCATCCGCACTTCCGGATCGGCGTCGCGCCGCTGCCGGTGCCCGACGACCAGCGCGAGCAGTACGGCAAGGGCTACATCACCGGCACCATCGCCGGGATAGCCGCCACCAGCAAGAAGCAGAACGCCGCCTGGGAGTTCGTGAAGTTCCTGACCACCGACACCGACGCGGTGGTGGACTTCGCCAACGCCATCCACAACGTGCCCTCCACGCTGGCCGCCCTGAAGTCCGGCAGGCTGTCGTACGATCCGCGCTTCAAGACCTTCCTGGACATCGCCCAGAACCCGCACAGCACCACCACCCCGGCCTCCCCGAACGGCGGCCAGTACCTCACCTCGATCCAGAACCTCGGCTTCTCCTACGAGAAGGGCGCCACCACCGATCTCAAGGCGGGCCTGGAGAAGACCGCCAAGGAGATCGACACGGACATCGCCCAGCAGAAGTGACGGCCGGGAGCCCGCGATGAGCACCAACACCCTGCGCGCGAAGCGCCGCCGCTCCGGCTTGCGCACGATGGCCTTCCTGTCGCCGTGGCTGATAGGTTTCTCGGTCTTCTTCGCCTATCCGCTTCTCTCGACTGTCTACTTCTCGCTGATGAAGTACGACGGGTTCAAACCGCCCGTGTGGAACTCGTTCGCCAACTGGTCGTACGTGTTCGACGCCTACCCGCTGTTCTGGCCTGCGCTGTGGAACACCCTCTGGCTGGTGCTGGTCATGGTCGCCTGCCGGGTGGTCTTCGGCCTCGGCATCGGTCTGCTGATCACCAGGATCAAGACGGCCACGGGCGTCTTCCGCACCCTCTTCTACCTGCCGTACCTGGCGCCTCCGGTGGCCGCCACCATGGCCTTCGCGTTCCTGCTCAACCCCGGGACGGGTCCCGTCGACTCGCTCCTCGAACGCGCAGGACTGCCCGCACCCGGATGGTTCGACGACCCGTCGTGGTCCAAGCCCGCGCTCACCATGCTGGCGCTGTGGGGCGTGGGCGACCTGATGGTCATCTTCATGGCCGCGCTGCTCGACGTTCCCAGGGAGCAGTACGAGGCGGCCGAGTTGGACGGCTCCTCGGCCTGGCAGCGGTTCCGCTACGTCACGCTGCCGAACATCTCGCCGATCGTGGTGTTCGCCGTGGTCACCGGCGTCATCCAGACGATGCAGTACTACACACAGCCCCTGGTGGCCGGAAAGGTCGCCTCGGGCGTCATCGGGGGCTCCGGGCAGCAGTTCGAGCCCGGCTATCCCGACAAGTCGACCCTGACCCTGCCGCAACTGGTGTACAACCTCGGGTTCCAGCGCTTCGACTACGGCTCCGCGTGCGTCATCGCACTGGTGCTGTTCGCGCTGGCCATGGCGTTCACCGCACTGCTGATGCGGCGCAGGGGCGGGCTGATCGGGACGGGTGAGTGAAGCGATGACCGACACGTCCGCGGGCCGCGTGCCCGCCCGTCCCACCCGGGCGGCCGCGCCGGGCCGGGCCGCCCGCAGGGCGCGCCGCACAGCGCTGCTGGAGTGGATCGCCGTGCACGCCCTGGGGGTGGCCGCCGCGCTCTTCTTCGTCCTCCCGTTCGTGTTCGTGGTCCTGACCTCGCTGATGACCGACCAACAGGCCCTGACCCGCGACCTGGTACCGAGCACCTGGCAGTGGTCCAACTACCGCGCCGTGTTCGACACTCCGGGGTTCCTCACCTGGTGGCGCAACACGCTGCTCTACGCGGGCCTCGGCACCGTGCTGACCGTGGTCTCGTCGGTGCCGGTGGCGTACGCGCTCGCCAAGTTCCGCTTCCGCGGCCGGCATCTGTCGCTGATGCTGGTGATCTCGATGATGATGCTGCCGCCGCAGGTGATCATCATCCCGATGTACCTGTTCTGGGCCAAGGAGCTGGGCCTGTCCGGCACGCTGTGGCCGCTGATCGTCCCGATGGCGTTCGGCGACGCGTTCTCCATCTTCCTGCTGCGGCAGTTCCTGATGACGATCCCGGACGAGTACCTGGACGCAGCCAGGGTCGACGGCTGCGGGGAACTGCGGGTGCTGCTGCGGATCGTGCTGCCCATGGCGCGCCCGGGGATCGCGGCCGTCGCGCTCTTCCAGTTCTTCTACGCCTGGAACGACTACTTCGGACCGCAGATCTACGCGTCCGAGAACCCCGGAGCCTGGACGCTCAGCTACGGCCTGGAGTCGTTCAAGGGCGCCCACCACACCGACTGGAACCTGACCATGGCCGCGACCGTTCTGGTCATGGCCCCTGTGATCGTCGTGTTCTTCTTCGCGCAGCGGGCGTTCGTCGAAGGGGTCACGCTGACCGGAGTGAAGGGCTGAGTGCACCGCATGCAGGAGACCACCGGGGGAGCCGCCCCACGCCACGCCGGCGCCCAGGGGCCCCGCCCCGCGGCACACAAGATCGTCGTGGTGGGCGGCGGGTCCACCTACACACCCGAGCTGATCGACGGCTTCGCCCGGCTGCGGGACGTCCTGCCGGTCGCCGAGCTGGTCCTCGTCGACCCGTCGGCGCACCGCCTCGACCTGGTCGGCGGCCTCGCCAAGCGGATCTTCGCCAGGCAGGGGCATCCGGGCGCCATCACCACGACCGGCGACCTGGACGCCGCCCTGGACGGCGCCGACGCCGTACTGCTGCAACTGCGCGTCGGTGGCCAGGCCGCCCGCATGCAGGACGAGACCTGGCCGCTGGAGTGCGGCTGCGTCGGCCAGGAGACCACCGGCGCGGGCGGCCTCGCCAAGGCGCTGCGCACCGTCCCCGTGGTGCTCGACATAGCGGAGCGGGTGCGCAGCATCGCCCCCGACGCCTGGATCATCGACTTCACCAACCCGGTCGGCATCGTCACCCGTGCCCTGCTGAAGGCCGGCCACAAGGCGGTCGGCCTGTGCAACGTGGCGATCGGCTTCCAGCGCAAGTTCGCCGCGCTGCTCGGCACCGAGCCGTCCGAGGTCCACCTCGGTCACGTCGGGCTCAACCACCTCACCTGGGAGACGAGTGTGCGCCTCGGCGGCCCCCGGGGGGAGGACGTGCTGCCCGCCCTGCTCGCCGAACACGCCGACGCCGTCGCCGCCGACCTCCACCTGCCCCGCGCCGTCCTCGACCGCCTCGGCGTCGTCCCTTCGTACTACCTGAGGTACTACTACGCGCACGACGAGGTCGTCAGGGAGCTGCGCACCAGGCCGTCGCGCGCCGCCGAGGTCGCCGCCATGGAGGAGCAGTTGCTGGCGATGTACGGCGATCCGGCACTCGACGAGAAGCCGGCGCTGCTCGCCCGGCGCGGCGGGGCCTACTACTCGGAGGCGGCCGTCGACCTCGCGGCGGCGCTGCTGGGCGGCGGGGGGACGTCCGCCGGCGGCCGGGGCGCCGGCAGCCCCCACCAGGTCGTCAATGCGTTCAACAACGGCACCCTGCCCTTCCTGCCGGACGACGCCGTGATCGAGGTCCAGGCGGCCGTGGGCCCCACCGGCGCCGCTCCGCTGCCGGTGCCCGCGCTCGACCCGCTCTACGCGGGCCTGGTCGCGCAGGTGACGGCCTACGAGGACCTGGCGCTGGACGCCGCCCTGCGCGGCGGCCGCGAGCGGGTCTTCCGCGCACTGCTGGCCCACCCGCTGATCGGCCAGTACGCCTACGCCGACGCCCTCACCGACCAGTTGATCGCGCACAACCGGGAGCACCTCGCGTGGGCATGACGCCTCCTTCCGCCGCACCGGGAGCACCGTGCGCGGCCGTTCCCAGGGCCTCCACCGGCGGCGCCGCGCGGCACACGGAGCGAGCCACCGCGCACCCGGAGCCGGTCGGACCAGGCGCGGGCACCGTGCTCGCCGTGGACGCCGGGAACAGCAAGACGGACGTCGCCCTGATCGCCGCCGACGGCCAGGTCGTCGGCACCGCCAGGGGCGGCGGCTTCCAACCGGCGCGCACCGGCGCCGAGGCGGCCGTGGACGTCGTGGCGAAGGCCGTGGCCCAGGCCGTGGGCCCCGCGGGACCGCGTGCCGTCGGCCATGTCTCGGCCTGCCTCGCCAACGCCGACCTGCCGGTCGAGGAGGAGCAGTTGGCCGCCGAGCTGCGCCGCCGCGGCTGGAGCGCCAGCGTCGAGGTGCGCAACGACACCTTCGCGGTCCTGCGCGCGGGCGTGGCAGAGCCGCGCGGTGTCGCGGTCGTGTGCGGGGCCGGCATCAACTGCGTGGGCATGCTCCCGGACGGGCGCACCGCCCGCTTCCCCGCGATCGGCCGGATCTCCGGCGACTGGGGCGGCGGCGGGGGCCTGGCCGAGGAGGCGCTGTGGCACGCGGCGCGCGCCGAGGACGGCCGCGGCGGCCCGACGGCCCTGGCCCGGACCCTGCCCGGGCACTTCGGCCTCGGTTCGATGTACGAGCTGATCGCCGCACTGCACCTCGGTGACGTCGACGAGACCCGGAAGCTGGAGCTGACGCCCGTGGTCTTCGCCACCGCCGCGGACGGCGACCCGGTGGCGCGCTCGCTCGTGGACCGGCTCGCGGACGAGGTGGTGGCCATGGCGACGGTCGCCCTCAAGCGGCTCGACCTGCTCGGCGAGGAGGTGCCGGTACTGCTCGGCGGCGGCCTCCTCGCGGCCCGTCACCCGCAGTTGGACGACGGTGTCCGCGCCCGGCTCGCCGAGCGTGCCCCGCGCGCCGTGCCGCAGGTGGTCACGGCGCGCCCGGTGCTGGGCGCCGCGCTGCTGGGCCTCGACCACCTGGGAGCCCCTGAAGAGGCGCACGCACGCGTACGGGCGTATTTCGGGGCCGCCGGGTGACGCAGGCACCGGCCGCGCACCCCGAGCCCCCGGCGCACGGAACCGCCGCACCTTCGAAGGCGTGTTCCAGGACGGGTGGGTGACGGCGCACGTGGAGCGCGCAGTGGCCCTGGCCGCCGACGGCGGTGCCGGACCGGCGCGCGTGACGGCACCCGCGGCCCTCCCCGCGCGCCACGGGTACAAGATCGCGTCAACGCTGGTGTGAATGTCGGTCACGACGGCCATACTTGCGCCCGTGGACTTCTTCCCGCGCACCTGGCGCAACCGGGCGGAAGTGACCGTCGTACGACCCAGGGGGAGGTCAGGTGACACACCCGCCGCAGGGGAACCCGGTGCCACCGGGCCCGGGGACACCGGTGCCGGGTGCGCCGGTGCCGGGTGCGCCGGTGCCGGGTGCGCCGGTGCCGGGTGCGCCGGTGCCGGGTGCGCCGGCCGTTCCGCCGGCCCGGCCCGGCTCCGCCGCCCCCGCCCAGCCCCGCGCGGTCCACTCGGCGCCTTCGGCCGGGGCGGGGCGGCCGGGCGGTGCCAGGCCGGGCGGCCAGGGCGGCCCGGTCCCCGACCGGCGCTCCGCCTGGGCGGAGGGGATCGAGCGGCTGCGCGCGGGAGCCGCGACCGAACCCGGCAGGCTGCGCATCATCGGTGCCGTACTGGCCCTGCTCGTCCTCGCGTTCGGCGCCGTCACCGCCTGGCAGACCACCGGCCGGGCGGACGCCGCCGACCAGGTGCTCACCCACAGCCAGCGGCTGAGCGCCGACGCGGCCGACATCTACCGCTCGCTCGCCGACGCCAACACCGCCGAGTCCACCGGCTTCCTCGTCGGCGGCCAGGAGCCGAAGAACGTACAGGACCGGTACGCCAAGGACATCGAGACGGCCGCGGAGAAACTGGCCACCGCCGCGGCCAACACCGAGGCGGACTCCGAGTCGGCGAAGGCCATCGCCGAGCTGAACAGACTGCTGCCGCGCTACACCGGCCTCATCGAGCGCGCCCGCGCCAACAACCGCAACGGCCTGCCCCTGGGTGCCGCCTACCTCCGCTACGCGAACAGCATGATGCAGACGCAGATGCTGGACCAGGCCGAGAGGCTCTATGAGACCGAGAACGACCAACTGCACGCGGACTACGACGACGCAACCCCCTATCCCTGGGCGGCGATCGGCCTGGGCGTGGTCGCGCTCGGCACCCTCGTCTGGGCCCAGCGGCGCACCTACCGGCGCACCAACCGCGTCTTCAACTCCGGCCTGCTCGCGGCGACGGCCGCGTGCACGGCCGCCCTGCTGTGGCTGATCGTCGGGCACACGGTCGCGCGCATGGACCTCGACGAGTCCTACGACCACGGGGTGCTCTCCCTGACCGTCCTGGACGACGCCCGCATCGACTCCCTGAAGGCCCGCGGCAACGAGAACCTGACGCTGATCAGCCGCGGCGCCGAGACCCGCGACGTGCACGGTACGACGGTCGACGAGTTCGACTACGAGTTCAAGCAGCAGATGGCGCAGCTCGGCGGGGCCGACGGCAGCGGCGGCCTGCTGGGCAGGGCCGCCTCGCTGGCCGACGACCGCGCGGGCAAGGACCCGGTGACCAGGGCGATGGCCAGCGTCAGGGAGTGGCAGGCCCGGCACAAGGACGCCCGCGACATGGACAACGCCGGGGACTACGACGGCGCGAAGAAGAAGGTCATCGGCGATCCGGAGAAGCAGTCCGCGGGCGAGGACCAGCAGTCGACGGGCGACTCGTTCGACGCGGTCGACAGGCAGCTCGGCCGGGCGCTGGAGCACGAGCAACTGGAGTTCTCCCGGGCGGCCCAGGACGGCCGGGACGCGATGTCGGGCCTGCCGGCCGGTGCGGCGGTGCTTGCGGTACTGGGCGCGGCCGGCGGCGTGCTCGGCATCGGCCGCAGGCTCTCGGAGTACCGGTGAAAGGGGGCGGCAGCATGGGCGAGACACCACCGGACGGCCGTGCGGGCGGGGGCGCAGCCACGGGCGCGTGCCCGGCGCGGCCCGCCGGGACGGGCGCGGCAGGGCCGCAGCGGCGCACGCGCCGGCCGACCGCGCGGCTGCGCGGGTGGGGCGGGGTGGCGGCCATGGCCGTGGCCTGTGTCCTGACGGCCGCCCTCACGCTCCTGCCGCTGCGCCAGGCCCAGCAGCACGCCGGCGGCGCGGACGGCACGGGCCCGGGCACGGCGCAGGCGCAGCGCGCGGCCGCCGCCACGTGCAGCCACCCGGAGGCCAGCCTGCGCCCCTCCCCCGCCGACGGGCCGACGATCGACGCGATCAAGAAGAAGAAGTACCTCGTCGTCGGGATCGACCAGAGCAGCTACCGCTGGGGCTACCGGGACCCGAACAAGATCGACAACAGCGATCCGGAGGGCTTCGACATAGACCTGGTGCACGAGATCGCCGAGCAGATCCTCGGCGATCCCGACGCCGTGCAGTACCGCGCCGTGCCCACCAGCCAGCGTGTCGCCGCGATCCAGCGCGGAGACGTCGACATGGTGGTGCGCACGATGACCATCACCTGTGAACGCGCCGAGGACGTCGCCTTCTCCACGGCCTACTTCGAGACCGGGCAGCAGATAGTGGCCCCCAAGAGCTCCGGCATCACCGGCTACAACGCCACGCTCAAGGGCAAGCGGGTCTGCTCGGCCGACGGCTCCACCGCGCTCAGCGAGCTCAGGAAGAAGTCGTTCGGTGCCGACATCTCCATCCAGGTGCCCAACCAACTCGACTGCCTGGTACGGCTCCAGCTCGGCGAGGCCGACGCCGTGGTGACCGACAGCGCGCTCGCCGCGGGCCAGGCGGCGCAGGACCCCACGATCGAGATCAAGGGGGACCCGTTCACAGAGGAGTACTACGGCGTGGCCATGAAGAAGGGCGCGGACGACCTGGTCCGCCGCGTGAACCACATCCTGGACGACTACCGCAGGAGCGGCTGGCGCGCGTCGTACGACAAGTGGCTGCGCGACGACCTGGGCGAGACGTCCGGACCGCCCGCGCCGAGATACACCACATGACGGGCGGCGACCGGCACACGACCGGTGGCGACCGGCCGAAACGGCACGCGGTCGACAGCCTGTCGATCTGACGGCACTGAGAGTTGGGACAGGGCGGGCGACCGGGCGAGGTCCGGGGACCACCGGGCCCGGGCGCGGCTGACACACCGGGCCGGACGGGAACCGGAGCAGCCACCGGGCAGGACCGAGAGTGGAGAGGTGATCGATGGGCGTCGCGGGACCCCCTGGGCCGGTGATGGACCGGGACGAGGTGGACCGTGCGCTGGCGCGGCTCGGCGCGGAGCACGAGGCGATCGAGACCTCGCTCCTCGCCCTCCAGGACCACGCGGGCCGCAGACTCCTCGAAGGCGCCGAGCTGACCGGCACCACACGCGAGCGCTGGGCGGCCGCCGATGCCTCCATCACCCTGCTGTGGACCTGTTTCGACGCGTACACGGACGCCCTGCGCACCGCGCGCGAGCTGCGCTCGCGCCGCCGCTGGCCCAGCCGTGACGACCTGGTGGAGCTGACCGAGCTGCTGCGCGGCGAGAGCATCGCCGTCTCCGGCACCCTGCCGCCGGGCGCGCCGGACGGCCGCGCCCGGCTGAGCGAGCTGCTCTCCCTGGAAGCCCTGGTGACGAGGATGAACGACCTCTACGCCGGCTCGCTGGACCTGGTCGTAGCGGCCGACACCGTGTGGTCCGCGCTGCCCGCCCGTATCGACCTGCTCTCCGCCGAGTTGCAGCGCACCAGGCAACTGGCGCACTCCGTCGGCGTACGCCCCGGAGAGCACCCCGCGGGCGACGACCTGGAGCGCATCACCAGGGCGCTGACCGCTCTGCGGGCACAGGTCGTCTCCGATCCGCTGGCCTTCTGGAAGCCCGCGGCGACGGGCAGCGCGGCCCCGGGCGGCGGGCGCCCGGACACCGGGCGCTACGACCGGGAGGCACGGGCGCTGGAGGACGTCCGCCGCGAGATCGACGCGGTGCTGACGGTACGTCAGGACGCGGAGGCCCGTCTCGTGAAGCTGCGCGACGTGCTCTCGCGTGCGGACCGCACCCTGGCCGAGGCGCGCTCCGCGCGCGGCGAGGTGCTGGCCAAGATCGCGGCGTCCGAGGTGCCCGCGGTCTCCGGGCCGCCGACGGCACTCCAGGAGCAGCTCACCACCGCCGCCGAGTACCGCAGGAACGGCCAGTGGCACCGCCTGTCGCCGCTGCTGGAGTCCCTGGAGGAGAAGGCCGAGGACGAGTTGCTGCGTGCCCGGGAGTCCCTCACCGCCGTCACCGCGCCGCTCGCGGTCCGCGCGGAGCTGCGCGGCCGTCTGGACGCCTACAAGGCGAAGGTCACCCGGCACGGCATGGCGGAGGACCCGCTGCTCGTCGAGCGGTACGACGCGGCGCGCCGGATGCTGTGGAGCGCGCCCTGCGACCTGCGCGCCGCGGAGGCCGCGGTACTGCGCTACCAGCAGGCGGCCGCCGAGGTGCTGACCCCGCGGGTCCCCGAGCAGGGCGGGCCCGCCGGCCGTAGGGGGGAGTCGTCATGAGCGGGCAGGACTGCCAGCGGCCCGACTGCACGGGCTCGTACGAGGACGTCGGCGGCGGCGAGCTGTACTGCGGCACCTGCGGGCTCGCACCGGTCGTCTCGGCCAACGGCATGGTCGGCTCCCCGCCGACCGGCATCGCGGGCCGGCCCAGGGGGGCGGACGCCGAGGGCCCGGCCAGCGGCTCGGTGCGCGGTTCCGGACCGGGCTCGGCGCGCTCGGCGACGTCGCGCAGGTCCGTCTCGGGCCGGCTCTCGCGGTCGCTGGCGGGGAACGCGACGGCCCGCTCGGTGTCGGTGCGCAGCTCGGGCACCGGCACCGGCTCCTCCAGCCGCGGCAGGCTCGGTGCCGGCCTGGTGAAGGTGCCGGAGGTGCCACGCCCCGACCCGCGCGCCATGGTGCTGGAGCGCCCCGAGGTGCCCGAGCGCAAGCGGTTCTGCTCGCGCACCGACTGCGGTGCCCCGGTGGGCCGCGCGCGCGGCGAACGCCCGGGGCGCACCGAGGGGTTCTGCACCAAGTGCGGGCACCCGTACTCGTTCGTGCCGAAGCTGCACCGGGGCGACATCGTGCACGGCCAGTACGAGGTGGTGGGCTGCCTGGCGCACGGCGGGCTCGGCTGGATCTACCTCGCCGTGGACCGTGCCGTCGCCAACCGCTGGGTGGTGCTCAAGGGCCTGCTGGACACCGGCGACCAGGACGCGATGGCCGCCGCCATCTCCGAACGGCGCTTCCTGGCGGAGATCGAGCACTCCAACATCGTGCGGATCTACAACTTCGTGGAGCACCTCGACCAGCGCACCGGCTCCATGGACGGGTACATCGTCATGGAGTACGTCGGCGGCAAGTCGCTCAAGGAGATCGCCAACAGCCGCCGAGCCCCGGACGGCAGACGCGATCCGCTGCCGGTCGAGCAGGCCTGCGCCTACGGCATCGAGGCCCTGGAGGCGCTCGGCCACCTGCACAGCCGCAACCTGCTCTACTGCGACTTCAAGGTCGACAACGCCATCCAGACGGAGGACCAGCTCAAGCTGATCGACATGGGCGCGGTACGCCGGATGGACGACGACGAGTCGGCCATCTTCGGGACGGTCGGCTACCAGGCCCCCGAGGTCGCCGAGGTCGGCCCGTCGGTGGCCTCGGACCTCTACACGGTCGCGCGCACCCTCGCCGTGCTCACCTTCGACTTCCAGGGCTACACCAACGTCTTCGTGGACTCGCTGCCGGACCCGGACCACATCGACGTCCTGCGCACGTACGAGTCCTTCTACCGGCTGCTGGTGCGCGCCACGGATCCCGACCCGGCCCGCCGGTTCGCCTCGGCGCAGGAAATGGCGGAGCAACTGACCGGCGTGCTGCGCGAGGTCGTCGCCCTCCAGACCGGCCGGCCGCGCCCCGCGCTGTCCACCCTCTTCGGCCCCGAGCTCAAGGTCACCGACACCGAGCTGTTCAAGGAGGCGGGGCCGGAGGTCTCCCGCTTCGGCCCCCGGCCGCTGCCCGCACCGAGGAGGCGCGCGGCACCGGCGTCCACCGGCCACCCACCGGCACCGGCGTCCGGTGGCCAGGAGGCACAGGCACCGGGGCCCGGTGGACAGGCACAGGCACCGGCACTGGTGTCGGCACCGGCAGCACAGGGGAGCGCGGGTGCCCGGCCTGCGCCGCACCGGCCAGGTTCCGCCCCGGCGATCCCGGCGGGCCCGGCCCCCCTCCCGGCACCGGGCCCCACCGGGCAGGCAGGCGCCCGGGCCGCCGCTCCCGCGCTGCCGATCCCGAGGGTCGACGCCAACGACCCGAACGCCGGCTTCCTGGCCGGCCTCATCGCCTCCGCCCCCAGCGAGCTGATCAGCGCCCTGCGCACCGCCCCTGCCAACTCCCCCGAGCTGCGGCTGCGGGAGCTGCGCGCCCGGCTCGACATGGGCGAGCTGGCCTCCGCGGCGGACACGCTGGACGCCCTGGAGCGCGACCACCCGGACGACTGGCGGGTCATCTGGTACCAGGGCGTGGTGGCCCTGGCCACCGGCGACCACGCCCGCGCCGCGCTGTCCTTCGACGCCGTCTACGACGCCTTCCCCGGCGAGCCCGCACCCAAGATCGCGCTCGGCATCTGCGCCGAGGCGCTCGGGCAGCTCGACAACGCCGCCGAGTACTACCGCCTCGTGTGGACGACGGACCCGAGCTACGTCAGCGCGGCGTTCGGCCTCGCCCGGGTGCAGTTCGCGGCCGGCGACCGCAGGGGTGCGGTGGGCACGCTGGAGTCCGTTCCCGAGTCCTCGATCCACTACACCGCCGCACGGGTGGCCGCGGTCCGGGCGAGGCTCAGGCACCGGCTGGCCACGGCGCCCGGCGGCACCGGCGCGCCGGGCAGTGCCGACCCCTCGTTCCTCGCGGACCTGACCGCCGCGGCCGGGCAGGTGGAGGCCCTGGACGCGTTCGGCCTCGACGCGGTCCGCAGGGAGCTGTTGTCGACGGAGGTTCTGGGTACGGCCCTCGACTGGGTACTCTCCGGTAGCCAGGGTTCCGCCCCGCCCCGCGGCGGCGGCAGAACCGTGCTGCTCGGCAGCGAACTTGACGAACGTGGACTCCGCTTCGGCCTGGAACGGTCGTACCGGACGCTGGCCCGACTCACGGACAGCGGCAGGGAGCGGATCGAACTGGTGGAGCGGGCCAACCGCCTCCGCCCCCGGACGTGGGTGTGAACATGTCGCAGATGCCCCAGTCGGCCGCCGGGTCGACCTGCCCCAACCCGGCCTGTGAGGAGCCGGTCGAGTCGGGTGACCGCTTCTGCGGAGGGTGCGGGTACGACCTGTCGACGGTGTGGGCGGCGGTCGGCGACCGCCCGACCCTCCCGGTCAACGGCGCCCGTGGCGATCGGACCGGCACGACGCGGCAGGCCCCGCGGGGTTCCGGCCCCGCGGGCCTGGCCCGGCCCGGCGCCGCGCACCCTGGTGCCCCGGAGCACGGCGCCGGCGCTCCCGGCGCGGGCGCTCCCGGCGCCTTTGTCGAATGGCCCGCGGCTCCCGGGACCGACGGCTCCGAACTGCCGGCGCCGGTCCATCTGCCCACGGACCTGCCCGGCACCGACTCGGGCGGCGGCGCCCTGCCCACGCACACGGAGGACGCGGTGGGCCCCGCCGACCCGGCCACCGGCGAGCGGCGGCCCACGCCACCGGCCGCGGCTCCCGAAGGCCCCGGCACCGCACCGGGACCGGCCGCCGGCCCCTCTGCGCCGCCTGCGCCGCCCGCGCCCCCGCAGCAGCCCCCGTCCTTCCCGGCGGCCGGCGCCGCGGCCGCGCCCGTGCCGCCCGGTGCGCCGGCGCCCGCCTCGGCGCCCAACGCCGCCCCAGCGCCGCAGCCGGCCGCCGCCGAGCCCGAGGACTACGAGCTGGCCGCGCCCCGCCCGCCCGCCGGCACGGTGCTCCGCGACGACCCGCCGGGTTCCGGCGCGCCCGCCGACCCGCGCACCGTGGTGCCCGGCGCCCTGCCCGCGCCCGCCCCGGAGGCCAGGCTCTGCGTCTTCTGCGCCACGGGCCGGGTCGACCGGGACGACTACTGCGAGAACTGCGGCAAGGCCCAGCCCCGCGAGCGCGACCACGTCGAGCAGGAGCTGGGCGCGGTGGCCGCGGTCAGCGACCGCGGCCACCGGCACCACCGCAACGAGGACGCGTTCGCCGTGTCGTCGACCGCGCTCCAGGACGGCGCGCCCGCCGTGCTCGCCATCGTCTGCGACGGCGTGTCGTCGGCGAGCCGGCCCGACGACGCGTCGTCGGCCGCGTCCCGCGCGGCGACCGAGTCCCTGCTGGCGGCCCTGCCGCGCGGCACGCATCCCCAGCAGGCCATGCACGAGGCCATCCTCGCCGCCTCGAAGGCGGTCAACGCCCTGGCCGGGGAGCCCGGTGCGGTCCACGCACAGGGACCGAACCACAACGCCCCCGCCTGCACGCTGGTCGGCGCGATCATCGCGAAGGACCTGCTGGTCGTCGGCTGGGTCGGTGACAGCCGCGCCTACTGGGTACCCGTCGACCGCAGCGCCCCCGCCGCCCGGCTCACGGAGGACGACTCCTGGGCGGCGCAGATGGTCGCCACCGGGCTGATGAACGAGGCGGAGGCCTACGCGGACGAGCGCGCGCACGCCATCACCGGCTGGCTGGGCGCCGACGCCTACGAACTGGAGCCGCACACCGCGGCGTTCAAGCCTGACCGGCCCGGCGTGGTGGTGGTGTGCACGGACGGCCTGTGGAACTACGCGGAGGGCGCGGGCGACATGGCGTCGATCCTGCCCCCGGACGCCGCACAGCGCCCCCTGCACAGCGCCCGGGTGCTGGTCGGCCACGCCCTCGACGGCGGCGGCCACGACAACGTAACAGTGGCCGTGCTGCCGTTCCCGGCTCCGCCGCCGGGGGCAGGATCGGCCTGACGGGGCCGGGCCCGGCACGGGCCGCGGCCACGATCACGACCGGCGAGGAGAGATGCCACCCACCCGCCGTGGGAAAGCCTGAGGGGGAGCGGATTCCATGGCCAGATTCTCGAAGTCGAACGCACCGCGGTTCGCGGTCGACGTCTACCAGAACGAATACCTGCCGGCCGGCGGGCGCGACGTCAACGCCATCGTGACGGTCACCGCGACCGGCGGCGGCACCACCGGCACCACCGGCGCGCACCTGCCAGGGCCGGGGCGGACACCCGACGCCGCGGTGGCGGTCATGGTGGACTGCTCGGGTTCGATGGACTACCCGCCGACCAAGATGCGCAACGCAAGGGAGGCGACGGCAGCCGCCATCGACACGCTGCGCGACGGCGTGCACTTCGCCGTGATCGGCGGCACCCACCGGGCCGTGGAGGTCTATCCGGGCGCGGGCCGGCTCGCCGTCGCCGACGAGGCGAGCCGGGAGCAGGCCAAGCAGGCGCTGCGCAAGCTCTCCGCGGGCGGCGGCACGGCCATCGGCACCTGGCTGCGGCTCGCCGACCGTCTGCTGGCGACCGCCGACGTCGCCATCCGGCACGGCATCCTGCTCACCGACGGCCGCAACGAACACGAGTCGGCCGACGAGCTGAGGGCCGCGCTGGAGGCCTGCTCGGGGCGGTTCACCTGCGACGCACGCGGTGTCGGCACCGACTGGGAGGTCAAGGAGGTCACCGCCATCGCCTCGGCGCTGCTGGGCAGCGCCGACATCGTCGCCGATCCGTCCGGGCTAGCCGACGACTTCACCCGGATGATGGAAACGGTGATGGGCAAGGAGGTCGCGGACGTCTCGCTGCGGCTGTGGACGCCCATGGGCGCGGAGGTCGCGTTCGTGAAGCAGGTCGCGCCCGCGGTGGAGGAGCTGACCGCCCGGCGCACGGAGGCGGGCCCGCGCGCCGGCGACTATCCGACCGGTTCCTGGGGCGACGAGTCCCGGGACTACCACGTCTGCGTCCGGGTGCCGGCCGCCGGCGTCGGACAGGAGATGCTCGCGGCGCGGGCCTCGCTGGTCGTCCCGGCGGACGACGGCTCGGTGCGGACCCTGGCGCAGGGCCTGGTCCGCGCGCTGTGGACCGACGACCTGTCCGCGTCCACGTCGATCAACCCGCAGGTGGCGCACTACACCGGGCAGGCCGAGCTGGCCGAGGTCATCCAGCAGGGCCTGGACGCGCGCAAGGCCGGCGACGACGACGGTGCAACCGCCAAACTGGGCCGCGCGGTTCAGCTCGCCGGCGCCCTCGGGAACGAGGACACCGCGAAACTGCTCGCAAAGGTGGTGGACGTGGTGGACGTCGCGGCAGGTACTGTGCGACTGAAAGCGAGGGTCGCGGACGCCGACGAGATGACCTTGGAGACCAGGTCGACCAAGACGGTCCGCGTGAAGAAGTCGACATCCAGGGAGCCGCAGCAGGGGTGAGGAGCACGAAGGGCCCCGGACGCCCCGGCCACGAGGGCCGGGCGAAACCGCGGGAGATCCGCAGAACCCGGGGCCGCGGAAGTTGCGTCATAGCTGTCGCGCCACCGATGGCGCGGCGCCGCAGCAACACCGTGGTGATGTCCGTGATCCGCATCAGGGCCGTCACGTCACCACATCGACCGGCCTCGCGTCACGGTGGTGCAGTGCACACTCGGACGGAGCACGCTCAAGGACGACGGGAACGTCCGGACTCGCCGGCCACCGGGCCGGAGAAGGAGAGGGGGAAGCGCCGACATGCTGACCTGCCCGAACGGACACCAGTCGCGTTCCGACGACTGGTGCGAGGTCTGCGGTCACCGCATGGCCGGTACCGTGCCCCCGCCACCCCCGCCCCCCGCCGCGTACGGCTATCCGCCGGCGCCCGCGGCGACCGACCCGGGTCCGGGGCAGGCCGAGGCGGAACTCTGCCCGCAGTGCCACACCCCGCGTGAGGGCGGTGCGCCCTTCTGCGAGGAGTGCCGCTGGAACTTCCTGACCAACACGGCGACGTCGTACACCCCGGCGGCCCCGCGTCCCCCCGTCTCCGGTGGCAGTCCGCCGATGCACTTCCAGCAGTCGGCACCGGCCGGGCGGGAGCCGTACGAGTACCAGAGTTCGCGGCCCTCGCAGGTGAACAGACCCGCGGAGCCCCTGCCGCCCGGGCCGCCGTCGTTCGGCGGTGACACGGCGGGCCCGCCCCCGCCGCCTCCGGGAACCGGTGGGCACCGTCTCGGCGGACCCGGCGAGCCGGCCGGTACCGGTGGCCCCGGAGCACCCGCCCCGGGCGGCGCGCCCGCCGCGTTCCAGCAGCAGCCGGGCGGCGCGCTGCCTCCGCCGCCCCCCGGGTTCCCGCAGGAGAACGGCCGGGTGCCCGGTCCCCCACCGCCTCCCCCCGCCGGCAGAGGTGACGACGACTGGGTGATCTCGCCGCCTGCGGCCGCGGCGGCCGGGGGCCCGCCGGCTCCGCCCGCGCCGGGCGGGCAGCATGCCGGTGCCCCGCCGGCCTACCAGCAGCCCGGTCCCCCGCCGCCGGGGCCCGGCGGCCCGGGCGGGTTCGGTGGACCCGGTGCACCCGGCGGGCCCGGCGGGGTCGGTGGGCCCGGAGGCTACGCACCGCCCGGCACCTGGACGGTCACCATCGGCCCCGACCGCGAGTACTTCATGGCGATGATGCAGCGCTCGGGCCCGGAGGCGACGGGCCTGAACCTCCCCGCGTACTCGCCCGAGCAGCAGCGTCCGCTGACCGGCGAACGGATCACCATCGGCCGCCGTCGGCACTCCACGGGCGACACTCCCGACATCGACCTCTCGGTGCCGCCGGAGGACCCGGGCGTGTCGCACCAGCACGCGATGCTGGTGCAGCAGCCGGGCGGCTCCTGGGCGGTCGTCGACCAGAACTCCACCAACGGCACCACGGTCAACGGCGCCGAGGACCCCATCCAGCCCTTCGTGCCCGTTCCGCTCCAGGACGGCGACCGGGTGCACGTCGGGGCCTGGACGACGATCACCATCCGCCGCGGGTAGCGATCGTCCCCGCCCGTGCACGGGCGGGGCGGTCCGCGGCCGGGCGAGGCGGTCCATGGCAGGGCGGTCGACGGCCGGGCGGGGCGGGCGAATGCGTTCCCGGGATCGCCCGGCCCCGCGGGCACGGCCGCGCCCGCCCCTCACAGCCGCCAGGCGTACGGTCCGTTCGGATCGTCCAGCCATGCCCGAGCACTGTCGCCGTCGACCGTGACGCCGTACCGTTCGCGGGCCGGACGGGCCGCGCGGTCCCAGATCCGAAGGGCCTCCCGCGGATCGAGCCTGCCGCCGGTCAGCTCCAGCAGGAACCGGAAGGAGTCGTCCTCCAGGGCCCGGCACGGCAGCCGGCCCAGCCCCGGAGGCTCCTCGCCGCGCAGCACGGTGTCCCCGGTGCCGCCGCGCAGCGGGACGAAGAACGCGGGCGAGGGCAGGAAGCGGCCCTCCGCGCGGTCCGGCCCCGCCACCTCCAGGAGGAGGAGACCGGTGGCGAACGGCGTCAGGATGCGTGCACCGCGCCGGCACTGCGCCAGCCAGGGGCGTGGCACGTCGTCCAGGGTGCAGGTGGCGATGATCCGGTCGTAGGGTGCCCGCTCGGCCCAGCCGCGCGTGCCGTCGCCGGTGACGACGGCGGGGCGGTGGCCGGCCGCGGCGAGGTGGCCGCGTGCGGAGTCGGTGATCTCCGGATCGAGGTCGACGGTGGTGACCCGCTCGTCGCCGAGGCGGTGGGCGAGGAGCGCGGCGTTGTAGCCGGTGCCCGCCCCGATCTCCAGAACCGCGTGGCCCTCCCCGAGGCGCAGGTCGGCGAGCATCCGGGCCATCAGCGACGGCTGGCTGCTCGACGTCAGCAGCCGGCCGTCCCGCACCCGGGTGGCCAGCGCCGTGTCCGCGTAGGCGCCCCGCAGCCAGGCGGCACGGCGGGCGGGATCGGGGTCCTCGCCCCACAGCCGCTCGTATCCGCGCCCGGCCGGCTCGGCGACCACGTAGTAGTAGGGCACGAAGAGGTGGCGCGGCACCTCGGCGAAGGCGGTGCGCAGGGCCGGGTCCCCGTCGAAGGCGCCGCCGGCCGCGATCTCGCGCACCAGCGCGGCCCGCGCGGCGGCGGCCGTCCCTTCGAGGGCGTCGTCGAGGGCGTTGGAGGTCATGCCTCCACTGTGCTGCGGCCGCACGGCGGCAGACCAGCGGCCGCGCGGGGGCGCCTGGGGCCGCGCGGGGGAATGCCGTGCGCCGCAGGGCGTGTGTCGCGAGGCAGGTGCGGGGTGCGCGCGGGAGGCGTGCGCGGGGTGTGCGCGGGCACGGGGGCTGAACCAGGCCCCCAATGTGATCAAAAGTGGTCCAAGTAAGACAAAGGTCAGCAAGGGCGGGCCGGGACGGTTTCCCGGGGCCTGCATCACGGGCCGGTCGGTCTGAGACCATGGAGCGCGTGAATGAGATTCCGCACGGCACGCTTCAGGAGCAGTCCTTCTACGAGCAGGTCGGCGGCGAGGAGACCTTCCGGCGCCTGGTGCACCGCTTCTACGAGGGCGTCGCCGAGGACCCGCTGCTGCGCCCGATGTACCCGGAGGAGGACCTGGGCCCTGCCGAGGAACGCCTCGCGCTCTTCCTGATGCAGTACTGGGGCGGCCCCACGACGTACGGCGAGCGCCGCGGCCATCCTCGGCTGCGGATGCGCCACGCCCCGTTCGCGGTCGACCGCGCGGCGCACGACGCCTGGCTGAGGCACATGCGGGCCGCCGTCGACGAGCTGGGCCTGAGCGAGGAGCACGAGCACACGCTCTGGAACTACCTGACGTACGCCGCCGCCTCCATGGTGAACACCGCCGGCTGAGCCGTCCCACCGGCCGGCCCGGTCGGGCAGCCGGGCCGGCGGCCCGAACCGGCCGGGGGTGCTCCCGGCCGGCCGACCGATCCGCAGATCCGCTCACCACACCGACCGCCCCCTCCCGAGCGCCGCTCACCCCTCCCGCACGCGCCCCCTCCCGTGCGCCGACTGCCGCACGCCGCCGCACGTGCCGACGCCCTGCCGGCCACCGGCGCCCCGGCCCCGCCGGCCCCTCGTGCGGCACGGCGGGCGGCACCGCATCGCGGTGGGCGGCACCGTGCCGCCCGGTGAGCGACACCGCATCACGCGTCGCGCTACGCACCGGCCGCCCATGCCGCAGCAGACAGCGCACCGGCCGTCCGGGCCCGGCCGTCCGACCCCGGACCCCGCACCTGCCGCGACCGGCGCCACCGCACACAGGACCGCCCACCGCGCAGAGCCACCCGCCGCACAGGTCCACCCGCCGCACAGGTCCGCCCGCCGCACAGGGCCCGCCCACGAGCGGGGCAGCCGCCCCCGGCACAGGGCCCCGGCGCCCCGCACCCCCGGCCTCCCGCGCGGCCCACCCCACCGTTCCGCCGCCTCCGCCGCACCCCCGCCCTCGCGCGCGTGCGAGCGAGGGGTTACCAGGGAGAGCGTGTGGACGTCAGTGAGAGGAGTTAGATTTACTTGTAGCAACCAACGTTCTTGATCCGTGTGCCCGCCGCCCGCGGTGGGAGGCGGACGGAAGGAGCAGGGGCATTGTGGGCATGAGCCGGATAACCGCCGCGGCACCCCCGGGCAACGGGCCGGGCGAGCACTACAAGTGGATCGCGCTGTCGAACACCACGCTCGGTGTGCTGATGGTCATGATCAACCAGTCGATCGTGCTGATCGCTCTGCCCGACATCTTCCGGGGGATCGATCTCGACCCGTTGGACCCGGCGAACACCAGCTACCTGCTGTGGATGCTGATGGGCTTCATGGTGGTCACCGCCGTGCTCGTCGTCACGTTCGGCAGACTCGGCGACATGTTCGGCCGGGTACGCATGTACAACATGGGCTTCGCGGCCTTCACCGTATGTTCCATCGCCCTGTCGTTGACGTACTTCGACGGCAGCGCGGGCGCCCTCTGGCTGATCGGCTGGCGCATCGCCCAGGGCATCGGCGGTGCGCTGCTGTTCGCCAACTCCACGGCGATCCTCACCGACGCCTTCCCCGCCCACCAGCGCGGCACGGCGCTCGGCATCAACTCCATCGCCGCCATCGCGGGCTCGTTCATCGGCCTCATCCTCGGCGGCGTACTGGCCCCGGTGAGCTGGAAGCTCATCTTCCTGGTGTCGGTGCCGTTCGGCGTCTTCGGCACCATATGGGCGTACCTCAAGCTCCACGACACCGGCGTGCGCCGCAAGGCGAAGATGGACTGGTGGGGCAACGTCACCTTCGCGGTGGGCCTGATCTCGGTGCTGGTCGGCATCACGTACGGCATCCAGCCCTACGGCGGCAGCACGATGGGCTGGGCCAACCCGCTGGTGCTGCTCGCCCTGCTCGGCGGCGCCGCGGTCCTCGGGATCTTCGTCTGGATCGAGCTCAAGGTGGCGGAGCCGCTCTTCAGGCTCTCGCTGTTCCGGCTGAGGGCCTTCACCGCGGGCAACATCGCCAGCCTGATGATGGCGCTCGGCCGCGGTGGCCTCCAGTTCATGCTGATCATGTGGCTCCAGGGGATCTGGCTGCCCCTGCACGGCTACAGCTTCGAGAAGACCCCGCTGTGGGCGGGCATCTACATGATCCCGCTGACCATCGGCTTCCTGCTCTCGGCACCCCTGTCCGGCTGGCTCTCCGACCGGCTCGGGGCGCGCGCGTTCACGGTCGGCGGGGCGGTGCTCACCGCGGCCGGGTTCGTCGCGCTGATGGCGTTGCCGACCGACTTCGACTACTGGGTCTTCGCGCTGCTGCTCTTCGTCAACGGCCTGGGCTCCGGCCTCTTCGCCTCGCCGAACCGCGCCGAGATCATGAACGCGCTGCCCGCCGAGTCCCGGGGCGCGGGCGCCGGTATGGGCGCGACCTTCCAGAACTCGGCCTCCGTCCTGTCCATCGGCGTCTTCTTCAGTCTCATGATCGCGGGCCTCTCGCACACTCTGCCGACCGCCATGCACGACGGACTCGTCCAGCAGGGTGTGCCGCAGGACGTGGCCCAGGGCGTCTCCCAGCTACCGCCCATCGCCGTGCTGTTCGCGGCGTTCCTCGGCTACAACCCGTTCCAGCAGTTGCTGGGTGACCAGTTGGCGAAGCTGCCGGGCGGCGGGGCGGACATCACCAGCAAGGAGTTCTTCCCCCACCTGATCTCCGGGCCTTTCCACTCCGGCCTGATCGTCGCCTTCTGGTTCGCGGTCGCGGCCTGCGTCATCGCGGCCGTCGCCTCCCTGCTGACCGGCAAGGTCGGCGGCAAGCACGATGTGGTGACGCCCGAACCGCTCGGCGAGGAACTGGCCGCGGTCTCCGGCCAGTTGGGCCTCGCCGAGAGCGAACTGGTCGTCCCGGACACGGCGATGGGCGCCCCGAGCACCAACGCCGCACCCACCGCCGACGGCACCGGAGGCGAATCCGGTCGCACCTGACCCCTGCCGCACGGTCCCCACTCGGTGCAGGCACAGGCGGGGCGGAGGTTGCGCACCACCACGCGGGGGCGGATACACGGGGGCGGCCTCCCCATCGGCCGCCCGCTCATGAGGTGCGCGACACACCGGGCGCTCGGCCCAACTCTCCCGCGCGCCGGGCGCGTTGCCGCGACAGGGGTTCACGCAAGAAGTAGTTGAATGCTAAACTTCATGCGTCGGGACAAGGCCCGCCGTTGCGGCGGGACGACACGGGCACCCCTGCCCCCGGGAAGCCGAACGCACCCGGAGGCCGTCGAGCCGGGAGAGGACACAGAGCTGTGACGAACGCATTCGAACCCATCACCATCGGAGCCACCACGGCAGCCAACCGCGTGTTCATGGCCCCCATGACGCGCAACCGCGCCACTCTGGACGGGGTGCCCACCGAGCTGATGACCGAGTACTACACGCAGCGGGCGGGCGCCGGGCTGGTCATCACCGAGGGCATCCAGCCGAGCCGCGTAGGCCAGGGCTACATCGCCACACCGGGACTGCACAACGCCGAACAGACCGCCGCCTGGCGGACCTTAACCAACGCGGTCCACGCCGCGGGCAGTACGATCTTCGCCCAGATCATGCACGCCGGCCGTATCGGCCACCCGCTGCTGACGGGTTTCACCCCCGTCGCACCCTCGGCCGTACGGGCACCCGGAGGCACCCACACCGCCGAGGGCCGCAAGGACAACGTCGTCCCTCGTGAACTCACCGAGGACGAGATCCTCCAGACCGTCGCCGACCACGTCGCCGCGGCCCGCAACGCCCTGGAAGCGGGCTTCGACGGGGTGGAGCTCCACGCGGCCAACGGCTACCTCCTGCAGCAGTTCCTCTCCGACAACGTCAATCTGCGCACCGACCGGTGGGGCGGCAGCGTCGAGAACCGCATCAGGTTCCCCGTCGAGGTCGTCAAGGCGGTCGCCGCGGCTGTCGGCCCCGAGCGTGTGGCGCTGCGCATCTCACCCGGGAACACCGACCTCGGCATCGTCGAGAACGACCCCGCCGAGCTGTACACCGCACTTCTCAACGCCCTGTCGGACCTGCCGCTCGCCTACGTCCACATGCGGGAGACCGGGGAGCGCGACCTGACGCTCAAGGTGCGGGCCGCCTGGGCCGGGCCGCTCGTCCTCAATCCGCTGTACGACGAGCACGCGCCGCACGAGGCCCTGGCGGAGGTCCTGGAGGGCGGCATCGCGGACGCCGTGGCCCTCGCACGACCGTACCTGGCCAATCCGGACCTCATCGCCCGCATCAGGACCGAGGGCCCCTACAACACGGCCGACCCCAAGACCTTCTACGGAGGCGACGCACAGGGCTACACGGACTATCCGTCGATCACCTCCGCCTGACCCCCGCCCGCAGCACGACCACGGCGCGACCACGGCCGGCCGGCCCACCGGCGCACCCCTCCCGGGCGGTGCCCCTCCCAGAGGGTGCCCGGCGGGCCGGCCGGCCCGGCGAGCGGCCCTTCACGCCTCCGGCGGTCCGCCGTGGGGACGACGGCCGGCGCGGGACGGCCGCCGAACAGGCGACCCGCTGCTCCCGCCGCTACGGAGGAGTGGTTTGCTGAGATCTCCCAGATGAGGCAAAAGGGGAGAACATGGATCTGCAGTTGGCCGGACGCCGTGCGGTGGTCACCGGAGGGAGCCGAGGCATCGGGTTCGCGGTGGGCCGTGCGCTCGCGGCGGAGGGCGCGGCCGTCGCCCTGATAGCGCGCAACGCCCACGGCGTCGAGGAACAGGCAGCCCGACTGAGCGCCGAGACCGGTGCCCGGGTGGTGGGCATCGCCGCCGACACCGGTGACGACGCCTCCGTGGCGGCGATGGCCGAGGCCGCGATCAGCAGCCTCGGCGGGGTGGACATCCTGGTCAACAACGCGGCCGCCATCATGACGTCGGCATCCGGGGATGACCGCCTTGAGGAGCAGATCAACGTCAAGGTCCGCGGCTACCTGCGCTGCGTTCGCGCCCTCACCCCGGGGATGATCGAACGCCGGTGGGGGCGTGTCATCAACATCGCGGGACTCGCAGCGCGCCAGACGGGCTCGGTGACCGGATCGATCCGCAACGTCGCGATCGCCGCCATGACGAAGAACCTGGCCGACGAACTCGGTCCGCAGGGGATCAACGTAACGGTGGTGCACCCCGGGGCCACCCGCACCGAGTCCATGCTGCAGGCCGTCGAGGAACATGCGGCGGCGAGCGGGCGCAGCCCTGCGGAGGTCGAGCGGCAGTTCGCGGACTCCGTATCCATCGGGCGCCTGGTGGAGCCGGAGGAGGTGGCGTCCGTGGTCGCCTTCCTCGCCAGCCCGCTCAGCGTCGCGCTCAATGGCGACGCGGTGTCCGCGGGCGGCGGCGCCAAGGGCGCGATCCACTACTGAGCGGCGCCGGCTAGGCAGGCGTCACACTGAGCATGCCGGTTCCGGCACCGGTACGGCGTACCGCGATCGAACCGTACGGCGTGCGCAGCCGCAGCCATGCGCCGGCGGCAAGGAGGGTGACGGGTACGGGGGCACCCGGTGCTGCCGCGGCCCCGGATGCACCGGGCGCCACGGACGTGCCGGGCGCTGCGGGAGTGTCCGGCGCCGCGGGCGTACCGGGTGCCGATGAGCCCCGCCCACCGGGGCCGGCGCCCTTGCCGGTGCTCCCGGGCCCCCCTGTACCGCCCCGGTCATCGGGGCCGCCGGGACTATCGGCCCTGGTCCGCCTGCCCGGTACCGCCGCCTCAGGCCGGGGCGCCGGTGCACGCAGGAACCCGAGTGCGTGGGCCGCGTGGGCCGCGCGCACCGGAAGGTCCGTGTCACCGACCGGCCTGGACCAGATGTCCTGGCCGATCCGGTCCAGCTCGGCGCGTGTCCGCCGCTCCTCCCCCAGCTCCTCGCTGCGGGTCCGGAACTCCGCGACCACCCCGGCCACCAGCCCCGTCAGCGCCCGCGGCGCGGGCAGACCGGGCTCAGGCCGCCAGCCGCCGCGCGGCGGCAGGACGCCGGCCCAGGGCGGCCCGGTGACCGCCTCGGGCACGACGGCCGTCGCCGCCCGCTCGTCGATGGCCTCCAGCAGGTCGCCCGCGGACACGGTGGTGTCCAGGACCTCGTCCAGGCCGTGCTCGTACGGCTTGGCGAGCCTGGCCGTGCGGATGGCGAGGACCTCGAAGGACGGCGGCCGGCCGAAGACGGCGAGCGTGGTCCCGGAGACCTGGACGCGGACGGCGGCTGCGCGGTCGTAGTGCAGCAGCCGCATCAGGAAGGCGGCGAGGTCCGCGGCCTCCCCGGCGTCGGTGAACTGCACACTCCCCCGGACGGCGGTCATACGACGAGTGCCTCCGGGTCGCGGCCCGGCCCGCCGGTCGGGGCCGTGCCGTCGTCCAGGTAGCCCTCCAGGAAGGACCGCTCCTCGTCGGTGATCCGCCGCGGCCGCTGCCTCTCCAGGTCGTAGGGCACCACGATCGTCTTGGCCCGCGCGTACACCGTGCCGGTGACGGAATCGGTGTCCTCGCTGTCCTTGATCTCGTACGCGATGGTGGTCGACGCGGCGTTGATCCGCGTCACCCAGGACTCGATGACCACCGGCTCGTGCCGGTGGACCAGCGGGCGAACGTAGTCGATCTCGTGGCGGGCCACGACGGAGCCGCCGGAGAACGACGGCGAGCCGTCCGACCGCGCCAGCCGGAACATGAAGTCGATGCGCGCTTCCTCCAGGTAGCGGACGAAGACGACATTGTTGACGTGCCCGAAGGCATCCATGTCCGACCAGCGCAGCGGACAGCGGTAGAGGTGCCGAGCCACAGCTTCCGTCCCGCCCTCAGCCCCGGGTGAGCTTCTTGTACGAGGCGCGGTGCGGGCGCGCGGCATCCGGGCCGAGCCGCTCGACCTTGTTCTTCTCGTACGACTCGAAGTTCCCCTCGAACCAGAACCACTTGGACTCGCCCTCGTAGGCGAGGATGTGCGTGGCCACGCGGTCCAGGAACCACCGGTCGTGGGAGACGACGACCGCACAGCCGGGGAAGTCCAGCAGCGCGTTCTCCAGCGAGGAGAGCGTCTCGACGTCCAGGTCGTTGGTGGGCTCGTCGAGGAGCAGGAGGTTGCCGCCCTGCTTGAGGGTGAGCGCGAGGTTGAGGCGGTTGCGCTCACCGCCGGAGAGCACGCCCGCGGGCTTCTGCTGGTCGGGGCCCTTGAAGCCGAAGGCGCTGACGTAGGCGCGGGAGGGCATCTCGACCTGGCCGACGTTGATGTAGTCCAGTTCGTCGGAGACGACCGCCCACAGCGTCTTCTTCGGGTCGATGTTGGAGCGGGTCTGATCGACGTAGGAGATCTTGACCGTATCGCCGACCTTGATCGTGCCCGAGTCCGGCGTCTCCAGGCCCTGGATCATCTTGAACAGGGTGGTCTTGCCCGCGCCGTTCGGGCCGATGACGCCGACGATGCCGTTGCGCGGGAGCGTGAACGACAGGTCCTCGATGAGCACCTTGTCGCCGAACGCCTTGCTCAGCTTGTCGATCTCGACGACCACGTTGCCCAGGCGCGGGCCCGGCGGGATCTGGATCTCCTCGAAGTCCAGCTTCCGCATCTTCTCTGCCTCGGCGGCCATCTCCTCGTACCGGGCGAGGCGGGCCTTGGACTTGGCCTGGCGGCCCTTGGCGTTGGAGCGGACCCACTCCAGCTCTTCCTTGAGCCGCTTGGCGCGCTTGGCGTCCTTCTGGCCCTCGACCTTGAGACGGGTCTGCTTGGTCTCCAGGTACGTGGAGTAGTTGCCCTCGTACGGGTAGGCGCGGCCGCGGTCGAGTTCGAGGATCCACTCGGCGACGTTGTCCAGGAAGTAGCGGTCGTGGGTGATCGCCACGACGGTCCCGGCGTACTTGGCGAGGTGCTGCTCCAGCCAGCTCACCGACTCGGCGTCGAGGTGGTTGGTGGGCTCGTCGAGCAGCAGCAGGTCGGGCTGCTCGAGCAGCAGCCGGCAGAGCGCGACACGGCGCCGCTCGCCACCGGAGAGGTTGGTCACCGGCCAGTCGCCGGGCGGGCAGCCCAGCGCGTCCATGGCCTGCTCCAGTTGGGCGTCCAGGTCCCACGCGTTGGCGTGGTCCAGGTCCTCCTGGAGCTTGCCCATCTCCTCCATCAGGGCATCGGTGTACTCGGTCGCCATCTGCTCGGCGATCTCGTTGAACCGGTCGAGCTTGCCCTTGATTCCGGCGACGCCCAGTTGCACGTTCTCCAGGACGGTCTTGTCGTCGTCGAGCGGCGGCTCCTGAAGCAGGATGCCCACGGTGTAGCCAGGCGAGATGAACGCGTCGCCGTTGGACGGCTGCTCCAGACCGGCCATGATCTTGAGGACGGTCGACTTGCCCGCGCCGTTCGGCCCGACGACACCGATCTTCGCGCCGGGCAGGAAGCTCAGGGTGACGTCGTCGAGGATCACCTTGTCGCCGTGCGCCTTGCGCGCCTTGCGCATGGTGTAAATGAACTCAGCCAAAAGAAACCGTCCGGCAGCTTGAACCTGCATTGTCAGTATCGATGCTGTCGAGTGCCACCATCGACTCCGCCGCATGACGGCAGACGTACTCCATCTTGCCGTACTGCGGGCCCCTCGCGAAAACCGGCTGGCGGGCGCCACCGCGTGCGGGTCCTGGCGCGCCGGCCCGCCGCGACGTGGCCGGAGTCCCGCGCGGCGACGCCCGCCGCGCCCCTGCCCGCCATGGCGCCGTCACCGCCTGTCACGCCGACTACCCGGTGTTCGCCCCGGCCCGGGCCGTCGCCCGTGCGGTGCCGCCATGGAGGTGCGCGCCCCCAGGGCGTGCGCCACCCGGGGCCGCACGACACACAGCGGCCCCGGCTCGCCTCGGGGCGGGCCGGGGCCGGCTGCTCACCGAGTGCCGCGCGGCACTCCGTGTTCAGGCGTGCCGTGCGTCAGTGCTGGGCGGGAGCCTTCTTCCTGCGGACCAGGAAGACCGCGCCACCGCCGACCACGACCAGGGCGATCGCTATGCCCGCGATCATCGGCGTGGCGCTGGAGCTGCCGGTCTCGGCGAGGTCGCCCCCGGTGCTGCCACCGGAGGTACCGCCGGCCGACGCCGGGCTCGGCTGCGACGAGGGCTGCGTGCCGCTGCCACCCTGGGTCTTGCAGTCCAGGACGCCCTTGAAGCGCTTCTCGAAGCCGTTCGGGCCCTTGATCGTGAAGTCGTAGGCCTGGTCCTCCTTCAGGGGGACCGTCACCGTCTGGGACTTGCCGGCCTCGATGGTGTGCTTCAGGCCCATGAGCTCGAACGTGAAGGGCTGGTCGCCCTGGTTGCTCGCGGTGATGTCGACGCCGTTCTTGGCGCAGTCCTTCTCGGCGGAGAGGGCGGGGATGGCGCCCTTCTTGGCCCAGTTCGCCGTGGCGGTCGCGGAGACGGTGGACTCGCTGGAGCCGGCGAGGATCTGCGTCTGGCTACGGGTCTCGGAGGCGAAGGCGCGGCCTACCGGAACCGTGGTGGACGCCTGCACCGACAGGGCGGCCGTCCCGTCCTCGGCGCCCTGCGGGACGTCGAAGAAGAGCTGGCTGCCGTTGGCCGCGGCGGTGACCGGCTTGCCGTTCCTGTCGACGATCTTCACACCGCTCACCGCGGCGTCCGCGGGCGGGGCGACCGTGACCTGGCCGGCGTTGGTGCGGACCGTCACCGGGCCGAGCTTCTCGCCGGCGTGGCCGGAGACCGCGGGCGGCTCCAGGGTGAGGGATGCCTTCGGCTCGGCGACGGTCTGCGCGTTCTTCTGCAGGTAGTCGGCGAGCTTCTCGGCGGCCGGGCTGGAGGCGTCCACGTCGGCCTGGTCCGAGAAGCGCCAGATGGCGACCTGGGTGCCGGCCGCGGCGTCCTGCTCGGTCAGGTTTCCGGCACCCGCCTTCCTCGCCAGCGCGGCGAGGTCGTTCACCTGCGGGTAGGAGTTCTGCAGAATCCAGCTGATCTTTCCTGCATCGGGGTTGCCGTTGAGCGAGGTGCCGCTCCAGGGGGTCTCCTGGTACTTGGCGTCCTTCTGCGTCGGATTGTGGATGTCGATGCAGTACGTCTGCAGCGTGCCGCCGTCGTCGACCGTCATCTCGAAGAGACCGGCGGAGACCTTCTGGTCCCTGCCGTGGTCGTGGACGACTGCCTGACCGAACGTCTTGAGCCCACCGATCGTGGCGGTGGCTCCACCGTGCTGCTGCGGCGCCTCATCGGCGGCAGCGGTGCCCGCGGCGGCTATGGTGCCCGCCGCAACCAGGCCGGACACCAAGGTCGCGGCGGCGAGGCGGGCGACACCTCGCCTGTACTCAGAGAGTGCAGAAAACACAGAATTCCCCTCCGGGCGGGAACCGTTGACATGGGGGGTTAGTCGGCCCGCCAGCAGAACCAGATTCCCCGTGAGCTTCGCCCGGCATCCTAGGAAGAGCGGCGCAACAGGGTCCCCACTCATACCGTCGGATAACCGATCCGACTCGTAATCGTTATTCACAACACCGGATCCACACTGGCCTTATCGACAAATCCACTGGTCCGACTCGCCGATAAGACGCAGAACGGGCGGGCGCTGCCCTTCGTCTGAAGCGGTGGTGCCGTCTGCTCCGGTGCTCGCTTCCGGTTTCCCGCGCATGGCGCCGCGCCCATCCGGACCATGTCGAGGCGGCCGCGCTCGCGGCGTCATACCACTGCCACCGGTGCCGCGGAGAGTTCTGCGGCCGCCGGCTCGGAGGGCCACCCCGCTCGCACGTCTCCCCGTGCCGGCGCCTCGGCGGGAACGGGGTCCTGCTCCCAGGCGGGCTCCGGGTGTCGGGCGGCGCTCGGGGGCTCACCGGCGCCCGGCTCCCCCGCGCTGCCGGCCCGCGCCGCCTGGGGCGGGGGCGGCGGGGCGGGCGGCCCTGCTTCTGCGGATGCCGTGAAAGGCGGGGACGGGGGCGGGCCCTCTCCCTTCGCCGCGGGCTGCTGCCCACCGGTGGTGCCGTCGGTCCGCGACGTCCTGCGGAAAGCGGACGTGCCACGGGACAGGTCGTGGCCGATCACCAAGGCGTCGACGTCCGCCGACATCCACTGCTGTCCCCCGCCGCGCTCCTCGTTGCGCACCCGCAGCCTGCCCTGCACGATGACCGGATCGCCCACGGACAGCGAGGCCGCCGCATTGCCGCCCAGCGCCCGCCGGGCCCACACGGTGAAGAAGTTCGTGTGGCCGTCCGACCACTGGCCCGTCGTGCGGTCCCGGTGCCGCGCGGTCGCCGCAAGGCGGAAGCGCGCGACAGGTCCTGACGGGAGCTCACGGAAGACCGGTGTGGTCGCGACGTTCCCGACCACCGTGACCATCGTCTCGTTCATTTTCTGACCCCTCCCTCTCCAACCCGGGCGCAGCCATGGCGCGGGGACGTACGGCCCCCTCGCGGGCGCCGGAACGGCTGCGGCTGCGTCCTGCGGCCCGGGCCGGCTCTCGACCCGTCGGCGACCGCGGATTCAGAGTGCACCCGCCGCGAGAGACCCGCTGGAGCCTGTGGACGCCGGCCGGGTTGTGGAAAACTCCGTCACCCGCGCAGGTGAACGAGCGGATGGCGGCGCGCCCGTCCGGACCCGGCACCGTCCTGTCCCGAGCCGGCACCCAGCCCCGGCCGGAGCCGCGCCCCTCCCGTCCCGCCTTCTCCTGTCATGCCTCCTCCCGTCCGCCCGCCCCCTTCCCCACCCCCGCTCCGCCCCGGGCAGACGCCCGTCCCGTCGGGACCCCGATCCCTCGGCCGTCCGGACCCGCAATCCTCACCCGTCCGGGCCCGGGGCCCTCACCCGTCCGAACCCGACCCCGCCCGTCCGGGCCCGGGCCCTCACCCCACCCGCGCCGCCGTGGGCTGTGCCGTCCCCAGCACCCGTACGTACTGCTCCCGCACCTCCGCGTACCGCAGCAGTTCCCCGGAGACGGGATCCAGGACCCTGGCCCGGCCGCAGCCCGCCGCAGCCTCCCGGAGGCGGCGCTCCGCTTCGAGTCCGTACCGGCGTGCCGGGCCGCGCGCCGCCACCCGGCACGCCCAGTCGACCAGCGGTCCGCCGACGACTCCGATCGACATCAGCATGACCGGTACGCCCAGGTTCGGCGGGCAGAGGCCCAGGATCTGCCCGGACAGCCACAGCCCGCCCACGATCTGCATGAGCGTCATGGCCGCCTGCGTCAGGACCGCCACGGGCCACCACCCGGGCCGCGGCGGCTTGTCGGACACTCCCGCGGTGACGGCCAGCTCGTCCAGGGCCCTGGGCAGGCCGCGCGCACCGCGCACGGCGGCCTCGCGCACGGCCTGGGCCCAGGGCGCGGGCAGCCCGGCTGCGGCCTGCTCGGCCACCGTCCGCACGGCCTGCTCGACCCGCTGCCTGGCGGTGGCCTCCTCGGCCGCTGAGGCGCCCGGAGCCGAACGGCGGATCCGTGGGAACCGCCAGGACTCGTACCGCCGCCACAGCCGCAGCCAGGGCGATCCGCATGCCTTGCTCGCGTTCCTGCGCCAGGCGCGCTCCGCGGCGACACCGGCGGCCGTCGCGCCGATCGCCTCGGCGAGCCGGTCCGCGAACTCCTCGCGGGCCTCCTCACTGAGCCCGTACTGCCGGCCCGCGGCGTACACCGGGCGCAGTCCGCTCGCCACGGCGGACACATCGGCGGCGATACGGCGCCCCGCGGCGCCCCGCCTGGCCACGAACTGGCCGATGGTGCCGCGCAGTTCCCCGATGCCGCGGCCGGTCGCCGCCGACACCGCGAGCACGGTGGCGCCGGGCTCGCCGTGCTCGCCCAGCGCCACGCCGTCCTCGTCGAGCAGCCTCCGCAGGTCGTCGAGCACCTGGTCGGCGGCCTCGCCCGGGAGCCGGTCGACCTGGTTGAGCACGATGAACATCACCTCGGCGTGCCCCGCCATGGGACGCAGGTAGCGGTCGTGCAGGACGGCGTCCGCGTACTTCTCCGGGTCGACGACCCAGATGACCGCGTCGACGAGTGCGAGGACGCGGTCCACCTGCTCGCGGTGCGCCACCGCCGCCGAGTCGTGGTCGGGGAGGTCCACCAGGATGAGGCCGCTCAACTGGGCCTCCGCCTCCGCGTTGTGCGGTGGTCTGCGCCGCAGCCGCGCGGGGATGCCGAGCCGGTCGAGCAGCGGCGCCGCGTCGTCCGACCAACTGCACGCCACGGGGAACGAGGTGGTCGGGCGGCGGGCACCGGTGTCCGAGATGGTGACTCCGGCGAGGGCGTTGAACAGCGACGACTTCCCGCTGCCGGTGGCCCCCGCGAGAGCGACCACGGTGTGCCGGCCGGAGAGCCTGCCGCGGGCCGACGCCTCGTCGAGCACCCGCCCCGCCTCGGCGAGCGTGCCGCTCTCCACGCGGGTCCTGGACAGTCCCACCAGCTCGCGCAGCGCGTCGAGGCGGTCGCGCAGGGGTGCGTCGTACACGGACTCGCGTCCCGTACGCGGTTCCCCGTCCGGAGCAACACTCCCAGTGAGGGCGGACGCGCTACCGCCCAGGTCCACGACGTCGTCCTCCTGGGCACCGCCCGCCGCGCGCCGGGCGATCAGTCCGTCGTCCCAGACGCCTTCGGACTGGTTGGGGAGTTGGCCGGAGGCTTCCCCCGGGGACCCCGAAGGGACGGAGGAGGCGACAGCAGCAGAGGGGGCAGAGGGGTCGAAGGAGACGGAGGAGGCGGCTGGGTCGTCGGGCGTGGTCGGAAGCTCTGGGTCCTCGGGGGCGAGCGGGGCCCCTGGGTCTTCGGGTGTGATCGGGACGGCTGAGTCGGCGGGGGTGATCCCGACGGCTGGTGCCTCGGGGGTTGCCGGGGCGATTGGGGCGGTCGGTGTGATCGGTGCTTCAGCGGACGCCGGACCGGCGGGGGCGCCGGAGGCCGCCGGGGCGGAAGGCGTGGTCGAGACGGCCGGTGGGGCCGACGCGGCCGAGGCGCCAGGTACGGGGGGCACGACCGAGGCGTCAGGTACGGGGGGCGCGGGTGCGACGGGCGCGGTAGGTGCGGGGGCGACGGGTGGTTGCGTCGGCATGGGCGGGATGACCAATGGCCTCGGGGTGAACGGCTGCTGAGCGGACTGTGCGAGTGCCCCCGGCGCCTCGGGGGTGCTGGGGCGGGCGTCGGCCGGGGGCGCGGAAGGTGGAGCGGGCGTGGGCCCCGCTGGGGGCGCGGAAGGCGGAGCGGGCATGCGCTCCGGCCGGAGCACGGCCTCCTCGGGTGGCACGGATTCCTCGTACGGCATGGGCTCCTCGAACGCCGTGCACTCCGCACCCGGCGCGGAGTCCTCCGGCTTCTCCCCTTCGGCGGGCCCGCCCGTCGGGGCCGGGACGGGTTCCGGAGCGACCTCGGGCCGCTCGGACACGTTCCCGGACGGCTCCTGACCGGACGACGGCGGCTCCTGACCGGACGACGGCGGCACCCGGCCGGGTGCGGACAGCTCCGAACCGGGCGCGGAGGACTCCGTCCTGGGTGCGGGCGGCTCGGGGCCCGCCTCGGGCGTGGGAGGGGCGGAGCCGGGCTCCGGCGCGAGGCGCCGGCATCCGGTCCCGGTTCCGGGACCGGGACCGGGACCGGGCTCTGCGCCAGGCTGTGGATCGGGGCTCGGCCCGGGACCGGGACTCGCCTCGGAGACGGGGCCCGCCACCCGGTCGGAGCTCGACTCGGATTCGGGACCCGGCTGGGATTCGGGACCCGACTCGGCTTCAGGGTCCGGCTCCGTTTCCGGGCTCGGCTCAGGATCGGTGTTCGGCTCAGGATCGGTGTTCGGCTCACGGCCGGGAACGAGCTCGTCCCCGGTATCGGGCCGCTGTCCGGGATCCGGCCGGGACGGAAGGTCCGAGGCGGCCCCCGGGCCCGACTGCGGCGCCGGGTCCTGCTTGGACTGCGGCACGGATCCGGGCTCGCTCACCGGCGCGGATCCGGACTCGTCCTCCGACAAGGGCGCGGTCCCGGGCCCGGGGCCCGGCTTGGGCCCCGGCATGGGCCCCGGCTCGACGGTGGGGGTGGAGAGTGTCGCGTGGACGGCTCCCGAGAGGACCTTCGGTGCTGCCTCCTCCGCCGCCGCCTCGGCGTCTGCCCGTGGCACCAGCACGGACACCGGCTTGCGCGGGAACGCCGCGGGAATGAGGGCGGCCAGGACCTCGGGGTCGCTCTGCGGGACGAGGACGGGCACGGGGTGCGGCACCGCCGTGGACCGCGCCTTGGGGGCACGCTTGTGCTCGCGGCGCCCTTCCGCGTCGCCGTCGTGCTCGGCGCCATGCGGGTGTGCGGCGCCGGGAGCCCGTTCCGTGCCGGGGGCGTCCCCTGCACGGGTGGCCTGCCGCGTACCGGGGGCGCGCTCCGCGTCCGTGTCGGAGGCTCCCCCTGCGTACGCCTCCGCGTCGTACGCCTCCGCGTCCGCCGCGGCAGTGCCCCCTCCTGCGGTAGTTTCCGTCGCCGTCGCCGTCGCCGTCGGCTCGGAGCCGGGCCGCCGCGCGGCATCGCCGTCCCGTCCGGTGTCAACAGGCCGTCCCTGGGCGGTCTGCGGCACTCCGGGAGCGCCGTTTGCCACGGAGCGGGCGGCACGAGGTTCGGAGACATCTCCGGAAAGGGCCTCGTGGCGCGGCTGGGGGGTGAACACGCTGGAGCCCTGGCCACCCGCCCGGCCACCCGCCGGGCCGCCTGCCGGACCATCTGCCGGGCCGTCGGGGCTTGCGCAGGAAGCGTCCGTCATCGGGCCGTGGGAGGCGCCGACGGCGCCGTGGGCGGCTCCGCCCGTCGGCGTTCGCGGGACGACCGGACCTGAGGGAGGCCCCTCTGAGCCCGGCCCTCCCGAGAAGGGGACTCCTGAGGGGGAAGCCACTGAGGCCGACGCCGCTCGCGCTCCGCCGTGGGGCCCCTCAGACGTCCGGGAACGGCCGTCATCGACGGCAGAGCCATCATGATCAGTCTGACCGCCAGGGTCCACCCGGACGGCCCTGCCCGCGTACTCGCCGCCGTCGCCCCGCCTTGAGCCGTCGGATTCATCCGCGTCACGGATCCCTTCGTCGCCGTCACCAGGATGCTCGGCCCGATATGCCTCACCAGGGTGCTCGCGCCGGCCGGCACCGCCCGTGGCAACGGCGGAGGCCGTCTCACCGGGGCGCTCACCGTGAGCGCCGTGCTCGACGTGACCGGTTCGGTCGACCTGACCTGCTCGGTCGACCTGACCTGCTCGGTCGACGTGACCGGTTCGGTCAACGTGACCGGTTCGGTCGACCTGACCGGCTCGGTCGACGTGGTCCGCCTCATCCGTCACGGCAGTCACCGCGGTCACCTCTCCTTCTGCAGTACGGACAGCGCGGCGATCAGTTCGGCCTGGGGTTCGGCACGGACGTCCAGGGTGTCGAGCGGGGCGAGGCGGCGCTCGCGTTCGGTGTGCAGGACCCGTTCGACGTAGCTGACGAGGAGCCGCCCGCCCCGGTCGCGCAACCTCAGCGCCGGGCGCGCCCCGATCCGGTCCGCGAGCTTGTCGCCCGCGGAGCGCGCCCGGCGGCCGCCCAGCAGCGTGGTGGCCAGCAGGGCGGCAATGGCCTCGGGATCGGGGGCGGAACTCTTCTCCAGGGCCCGGGCCTCGTCCTCCGCGTACTCCTCGATGACGCGCCGCCAGCGCCGCACCGCCAGGCCGATCCGGTGCTCCGCGCTCTCCAGCGCGGTGTCACGGGCCGCCAGGACGGGGGCCTCGGCGGCGGGTTCGCGCCGCCACCGCTCCTCGATGCGCTCGTCCGCAGCGGCCACGGCGCACAGCAGCAGCGCCGCCAGGTTCTCGACGAGCGCATCGAGCAGTTCGCCGGGACCGCAGTCCAGCGGATAGCTGCGCCAGCGCTTCAACGCGTCGCCGGCGAGCACGGCGCCCGCCTGCAACCGTCCTCTCAGACGTGTGTGCTCATGGTCGTAGGCGGCCTCCACGGCCGAGACGAGCCGGACGGCGGCGGCGTGCTGGGCGGCCACGGCACCGGCCAGCTCCGGCATCCGGGTGCGCAGCGAACGGAGCACGCCGTTGGCCGTCCGGGTGACGGCGTGGGCCCGTACGTGGGGATCCCGGACGCACTCACTGAGCCAGTCGTGCAGCGGCGCCACGGCACTGGCCGGCAGCAGCCCGCCGCCGCCCGCGGACTCGGGCAGTTCGGGCACGGTGAACCGGGGGACCGCGCCGAGCCCGGCCTTGGTGAGCAGCGCGTCGTACTGCGCGGACACCTCGTCCACGACCTGGTGGGGCACGCGGTCGAGAACGATCACCAGGGTGGAGTCGTACTGCTTGGCGGTGCGCAGCAGGTGCCAGGGCACGGCGTCGGCGTACCTGGCTGCCGTGGTGACCATGATCCATACATCGGCGGCGCAGATCAGCTCCGCGGCCAGCAGGCGGTTCTCCACCACCAGGGAGTCGATGTCGGGGGCGTCCAGGAGGGCGAGCCCACGCGGCAGGGTGGGGACGGTCTCGATCCGCAGCACCTGTTCGTCCGAGTCGGCGGCGGACCGACCGGCGCCCTTTGCGCGCGTGCCCCGGCCGCCACCCGGTGCGGGCCAGGGCCCGTCGCGGAAGCCGCTCGCTCCCCTTGCGCGGGCCCGTGGTCCGCCGTCGGGAACGGCCCGTCCGCCGCTCCCGGAGAAGGCCCTGCCGTCATCCTCGGGAAGGAGGCGCGCACCGCGGCCGCCGGGCGTCTGCCGGCCGTCCTGGTGCGTGCGGTAGACGTGTTCGACGGGGTGCCGCGCCTCCGGGCGCCCCGGGCGTGCGGTACTGGCGGTGCGCCCGGTCGTGCGCCCGAAGGCGTCACGCCCGCCGTAGGCGTCGGGGGCGCCGTAGGGATCGGGCGCGCCGAACGTGTCGCCGTAGGCGTCGGACCGGCCGAGGGAGTCGCGGCCAAGGGCGTCCCGGCCCAGCGGGTCGCGGCCGAAGGAATCGCGGCCGAAGGAATCGCCGTAACCGTCTCCACCGTCTCCATAGGCGTCGTCATAGGAGTCGTGCCCGCCGAAACCGTCGCCGTCGCCGAAACCGTCCCCGTAGGACTCTCCGTAGGTCTCCCCCAGGGACTCTCCCAGGGTGGTGCTTGCGTAGGAGTCGCCGTAGGAGTCGCTTCCGTGCAAGCCGGAGGCGCCCATCCTGGTCGCGGCGCCGTGCGCTCCGGAGTGGTGACCGCCGGGGCCGCCCGCCCCCCGATCGTGCCCAGGACCGCCCCGGTCCCCGCCCGGGCCCGCTGAACCGGAGGGCCACACGCGCGTGAGGTCCGGCAGGACCCGCATACCGCTGAACCAGTGCAGGTCCTCCGGATGGCAGACGAGCACGGGCGTGCGCGTCGTGGGCCGCAGCACCCCCGCTTCGCTGACCTGACGGCCCACCAGGGAGTTGACCAGGGTGGACTTCCCCGCCCCCGTCGACCCGCCCACCACGGCGAGCACGGGAGCCTGCGGCGCCTTCAGCCGGGGCAGGAGGTAGTCGTCGAGCTGCGCCAGCAGCTCCGCCCGGTTGGCACGCGCGCGTGGCGCCCCGGGCAGGGGCAGCGGAAAGCGCGCCGCGGCGACGCGGTCGCGCAGAGCGGAGAGCGCGTCGAGCAACTGAGGCCGTACGTCCAAGGTCACCACATGCGAAGAATGCCCAATTTCGGATGCTTTCTAAAGCATATGTGCATGTCTGCGCGCCGATCAGACACGCGAGGCGGAAGGGATACCGGGGGTAAAGGCATAACGAGTGCACAACACCCGGGGCCAGAGGCTCCAAAAGCGATGCAGGATTCGGAACTGCCTGCGATTATCAGGACCGCTTCACCGAACCTCCACATCGTGGCACGCTCAGGAAGCACCAGGGACGTGGACCAGGGAGCCCTATCCTTGTCCCCGACCCAGGCAGATCACGGCCCGCCCGCCCGGACCGCGACCCGCCACCCACCGCCCGGCCCCCGTAGCTCAGTGGATAGAGCAGGCGCCTTCTAAGCGCTTGGCCGCAGGTTCGAGTCCTGCCGGGGGCGCCCAGAACATGGCCGGCCGGTCTGCGCACCGGCCCCGCCGTGAGCGGGACGACCACGCGCCGCGTCAAGCGGCCCAGCTCCTGGGCCGTCGCGGCGGAGACGGCCACTCGGAGCTGGATCTCACGCCGGGGCCGCAGGCAATGCACCCCGGATGGAAAGCGTCGTACAGACGGCGCTGCTCGGCTTATGGCAGTTGTGCGAGGCTCACGCCGAGCCGCGGCAGCACTTCGATGAAAGCCGGGTTCCGCTCGCCCTCGCCTCGCCCAGCCTCGCACCGATGGAGCCGTGTAAGCAGCTCGCGCGCGGGGTGGTGCGTGGGGCGTGCGACGAAGTCGGTGCGGATCTTGTCGATGGCCCAGGCGGGCAGGACCGCGCCGGGGATGGGTTCGGCGTTGAGCTCGTCGGATGCGAGCCGGGACCGCAGGGCGGCCCCGGCCCCGAAGGGCCCCGCGGACCGGCCGGCCCGGCCTGTCCCGATGGCTACTCCCTCCAGCCACAGCCCGGTGACCCTGACGCGCTCGTGTGCCGCCGGACCGGCGCCCCACCGCCCGACGACGGCGGCACGGCGCCGCAGGCGGCCGCTCTGGACCCGCAACACAGGCATTACCCATGAGCCCGTGCCCCCTCCTGCCTTCGGGCAGAAGGGGGCCATCACTCATGCGCTGCCCGCGGTCAGCCGCCGCACTTGCAACCGGGGCCGACCGAGACAGGCTCCGCGACGGAAACGGCAGCATCCGTCGGAGCCGTGCTCGAACAGCAGGCGTCGCCACCCTGGACCGGGCTCTTGCCTAGCTGGTCGGCATCGGCCTTCACCACGTAGACCTCCCAGGGCTCGCGGCCCGGGCCGTGGACCCAGACCTTGTCCTGGAGGGCGTAGCAGCACGAGGTGTCGTTCTCCTCGAACGTGGCGAGCCCCGCGTCCTTGAGCCGGTTCGTCGCTGCGTCGACCAGGTCGGTCGACTCGACCTCCACCCCGAGGTGGTCGAGACGGGTTTCCTCTCCCGGCTCGCCCTCGATCAAGACGAGCTTGAGCGGGGGTTCCGCGATGGCGAAGTTCACGTATCCCTCGCGGCGCTTGGCCGGACCGGTGCCGAACAGCTTCGAGTAGAAGACGATCGACGCCTCAAGATCACTGACGCGCAGCGCGAGCTGTGCACGCGACATAACACACTCCCATCTGGTTGTATCGACGTCCGTCAATTCCACCTTGCAACGTGAATAGAAGGATGTCAACATAGAAGCATGTCGAAACAAGAGCTTGCAGTGCTCGGTCAGGACAGTGACTCCGGCACCTGCTGCCCGGCACTGCTGACCACTCCCCTTGACGAGGGACAGGCCGGAGAGCTGGCGAAGGTGTTCAAGGCGCTCGGCGACCCGGTACGGCTACGCCTGCTGTCGATGATCGCCTCACGCGCCGGCGGCGAGGTCTGCGTCTGCGACCTCACGCCCGCCTTCGACCTCTCGCAGCCGACGATCTCGCACCACCTCAAGCTGCTCCGACAGGCCGGCCTGATCGACTGCGAGCGGCGCGGCACGTGGGTCTACTACTGGCTGCTGCCCGAGATGGTCGACCGGCTCGCCGCCATCCTGACCCGCCCCGCAGGCGAAGCCCTTCCCACCCCTGCCGAGGCCGCCGGGGCGAGCGCGTGAGCACAGCATCCGAGCAACAGGTAGCGGGCCGCCTTTCCTTCCTGGATCGCTACCTCGCGGTGTGGATCCTGGCCGCCATGGCGGTCGGTCTCGGTCTCGGCCGCCTGGTGCCCGGCCTGGGGGATGCCCTGGCGAAGGTCACCGTGACCGGGGTGTCGCTGCCGATCGCGCTCGGTCTGCTCGTGATGATGTATCCCGTCCTGGCCAAGGTCCGCTACGACCGGCTCGACACCGTCACCCGTGACCGCCGGCTGCTGCTTCCCTCGCTGCTGCTGAACTGGATCGTCGGCCCGGCCGTCATGTTCGCGCTGGCGTGGCTGTTCCTGCCGGACCTGCCCGAGTACCGCACGGGTTTGATCATCGTTGGGCTGGCCCGCTGCATCGCCATGGTGATCATCTGGAACGACCTTGCCTGTGGGGACCGTGAGGCCGCCGCGGTCCTGGTTGCGCTGAACTCGGTATTCCAGGTGATCGCCTTCTCTGCCCTCGGCTGGTTCTACCTGTCCGTACTGCCCGGGTGGCTCGGGCTGGAGCAGGCCGGACTCGACGTGTCCGTGTGGGAGATCGCCCGAAGCGTGCTGATCTTCCTCGGCATTCCCCTGATCGCCGGGTACCTCACGCGTCGGATCGGCGAGCACGCCAAGGGACGGACCTGGTACGAGTCCAGACTGCTGCCGCGCCTCGGGCCGTTCGCCCTCTACGGACTGCTCTTCACGATCATCGTCCTGTTCGCGCTGCAAGGCGATGCGATCACCTCGCAGCCGCTCGACGTCGCACGCATCGCGCTCCCGCTGCTGGTGTACTTCGGCCTCATGTGGGCCGGTTCCATGGCGCTCGGCCGTGCCGCCGGTCTGGCCTACCAGCGCGCGACGACGCTCGCGTTCACGGCTGCCGGCAACAACTTCGAGCTTGCCATTGCCGTGGCCATCGCCACGTTCGGCGCCACCTCCGGGCAGGCACTCGCCGGAGTGGTCGGCCCCCTGATCGAGGTACCGGTGCTGATCGGCCTCGTCTACGTCGCGCTGTACGCCCGCCGCTTCTTCACCGCACCTGCCGCACCCCAGGAAGACCCCGCTCATGTCTGACACCACCGTGCCGTCCGTGCTGTTCGTCTGCGTCCACAACGCAGGCCGCTCTCAGATGGCGGCCGCCTTCCTCACCCACCTCGCGGGCGACCGCGTCCAGGTCCGCTCCGCAGGTTCCACCCCGGCGGACGAGGTGAACCCGTCCGTCGTGGCGGCCATGGCCGAGGTCGGCATCGACATCTCGGCCGAAGTGCCCAAGGTGCTCACCGTCGATGCCGTCCAGGCCTCTGACGTCGTGATCACGATGGGATGCGGGGACACCTGCCCCGTCTTCCCCGGCAAGCGCTACTTGGACTGGCAGCTTGACGACCCCGCCGGCCAAGGTGTCGGGGCTGTCCGGCCCATTCGCGACGAGATCGAAAAGCGGGTCCATGGCCTGCTCGATGAGATCACCGCGACACGGCAGGCATGACCCAGGCCACCAACATGCCCATCGTGCCGGTGGTGCTTCACTGCACCACCGGTCGTCCTCAATCTGAAGGCCGCAGATAGCCGTGACGCACCGCGCCCCCTTCCGCCTTCGGGCGGGAGGGGGCGGTTTCGCGCGTTCAGGAAGCGCTGAGGCCCTGCCTCCGTGTGGTGGCAGGGCCTCGCGACGTCCCGCCGGGCGTTCGGCGGAGTACCGTTCCGATTGTCTAGGTCTGAAGGGAGGCCCAGTATGCCCGAGAGCGGTGACACCCGCATCGGTCCTCACGTCCGTGCACTCCGAAAGCGTCGGGGCCTCACACAACGCGGTCTAGCCGCAGCCTCCGGGGTGTCTCTCGCCACCATCCGGAAGCTGGAGCAGGGAACGGCCGGCGAGACCAGGTTGGAAACGGCACGGGCACTAGCCATGGCCCTGCACGTGACTACCAGCACGCTGCTGCGCCGCGCTACCGCCCCGGCAGATGAGCCGACCGGGGATCATTGGGCACCGGTGCGAGCGGCGCTGATGGCACCGCCATCACCCGCGTACATCGGCGATGATGCTCCCACTTTTGAAGGAGTGCGCGCGGCCCTCCTGGACGCCGACCCGCTGTTCGCTGGTGACCAGTTCGCCGAGCTAGCCGCGATCTTGCCGCCGCTGCTCCGCGACGCCGGCACTCTGGACGCCGAGGATCCGGGTGCGCGTGCAGTCCGGGGGCGGCTACTACAGCTAACTGGCTGGCTCCTGACGCAGAATCGCCAGTTCGATGCTGCCGAGCACGCGTTGACGCGGGCTCTGGCGAGTGCTGTCGACCAGCAGGACGGCGCAGCTACTATCACCACCCTCTGTTGGCTCATGCTGAGGACCGGGCGGCTGACGGAGGCTCGCGAACTGGCCATGCGCTGGGCCGACGACATCGAACCGCGCCTGTCTCGCGCCAGTGCTGACGAGCTGTCGTCGTGGGGGTGGATGACGCTCAGGTTGTCGGCTGCTGCGGTGCGCGACGCACGCCCCGAAGAGGCGGCGGACGCGCTGCGCATGGCCAAAGCGGCGGCGGCGGCCCTCGGGCGCGAGCACACACCGCGCGGTGACTTCCTGCGGACCTTCGGCCCCACGACCGTTGTACTCAAGCGGACAGAGAACGCTGCGGTGTCGGGGCGCCCCGATGTGGTGCTGAAGCTCGCCGACACGATCCCCAGCGGCACGCTGTCGGCCACGAGCAACAACCGGAACCGTCACCTGCTGGACGTGGCGGATGCGCATGTGTGCATGCGCGACTACGCCAAGGCTATCGACGTCTTGCAAGACATCCGGGGATCGTCTCCCGAGTGGTTGCCTCAGCAGCGGTACGCGCGAGACATCATGGCCCAGATCATCAAGCGGCGCCGGACGCTGACGCCCCAGATGCGTGACCTGGCCGACGTGACAGGGGTACCTCTGTGACCTGCTGAGTAGTACTTCTGCGAGCGAGGCGAGCAAAGTGCCATTGAGCCCTTAGGGACTGGGTCCTTAGGTTCCTGGCATGACGCAGGTCACAGACAGCGATCACCTGAGCGCAGCATTGGACATCGAGTCGATGCGCGCGGCCGCGGCTGCGGTGCTCGCCCCGGATGCGTTCCCGAGGCAGGGCGAGGTGGAAGGTACGCGGCTGCTGCTGCGGCTCCACATGGTCCGGCTCATCGCCGCGGTGGAGAATTCCGCAGCGACTCGGCCGGCCGAGTCCGTGCCGCGTGAGGTTGCGCTGGCCGAGGCGCGGTCCGCACGTGTGCTGCTGACCCTCTGGCCGGAACCGGGGCTCGGGGCCGCCTGGCGGCACGTCAGGATCCTGGCGTGCGAGGTGCGTGCCCTGTGCGACCGTTACGACATGCTCACCGGCGCCCTTCCTGTGGGGGCCACATCGTGAGCATGCACGCCGCCCCCCGCAACTGCCCGGTGGGTGCGGCCCTCGATGCCACCAGCGGCCCGGTGCGGGTGCGCGCCCGAGCGCACACCGTCCGCCTCTGGGCTCGGGACCTGGCCGGCCCCGCCGTCATCACCGTCGCTTTCGTCCTCGGCGGCTGGCTCCTCTACCAGCTCGCCAAGGGCTGAGCCCCGCGCACCGCCCTCTCTGCCCTGTACCTGTCCGAAGGAATCTTCCTGTGCTGCCTTCCGCCAACCCCGCCCCGCCGCCGGTCTTCCGCGAGGGCCGAAAACCTGGCTATCTCGTCGTCACGGCAGACCTACCCGTGCTGCGCACGAGCTGCCAGCAGTCCCTGGTGGCGGTCAGCCAGCGCACCGGCATCAGCCGTCCGGCCCTGCACCGCCTGGAGCACGCCGCCGGCCCTCTCACCGAGGACCAGGCGCGCACCCTGTACGGCCAGTACGGCATCACCACTGCCGATGAATGCTGGGGCCTGGCCGAGAGCCTGGCCCAGGACGAGGTCATCGACTGTCTCCCGAACCCGGTGCGCAGGGCGGCCGCGGTCGAGCGCGCGGCCACGCACATGCGCGTCTTCACCAGCCACGCGGTGCCGCCCATCGTGCAGACCGCCGAGTACGCCCGCGCGCTGGCCGACCTGTGGCCGCAGAAGAACCGCGCCGTGCTGGAACACGCGGACACCCGCCGACTGACCGACGACGACCCGCGCTCGGTGCTCGTCATCCTGGAGGAAGGCGTCCTGCGACGCCGGATGAAGGACGCCCAGGTGCTGGCCCCCCAGTGGGCGCACCTCCAGGTCCTCATGGACCGCCGGCAGGCCGAGGTACGCATCCTGCCCTTCACCAGCCCGTGGTGTTTGCCGACGCCCCACGTTGCCGAGCTGGTCCTCCACGGTCGGGCCGACAGCTACCTCTACGCCGACTTCCACGGCCCGAACCTGGTCATCTACACCCGCAGCTCGGAGGTGCACGAGCGGTTCACCGAGATGCAGGCCGGCGCCCTCAGCGCGGAGGAGAGCTACTCCCTGCTGGGGCAGGCCCGCAAGGAGGCGGCGACGTGGTGACCATCCACGCGCGTATCCGGCGCGTGCACGACGTGCTCGTGGAGCACACCGGTCTCGGCCTCGGCCAGGTGACCGTGCTCGTGACCGCCGTGCTCGCCGACGCCGCATGGGCCCTGTCCCTCGTCCGCCCGACCTGAAGGTCTTCCTGTGATCTGCGTCCGATGCGACCAGGGCATCCGCCCGGGCGAGCCCTACGACTCCCACATCCACCACGGCGCCAGCGGCCCCGGCACGACGAACTACTCCCACAAGCAGTGCCCCAAGCGACCGCGGCGCCCTGCCCCCGAGCCCGCGAACCGCCCGGAACCGGCCCCGGACCGCCGCCCCTGACCGCCCTGGCCCGCCCGGTACCCGCGCACCCGACCCCCCGCCGCGTGCCCACGACCCGACGGGCCAGGGCCCACCAAGCCCCCGCGGCCCGGCTGCTCTCAGCGCCGCACCGCGGGATATGCGGCCACCAGAACCGCGTGGCCGCACCCCGGCCGGGACCGCCCCACCGCGCCCGGCCGGGGACCCAACCCCCCCGAGCCGGAGCCACGCCGGGTCGGGCCGCAACCCCTTGCGGCCCGGCCACACACCCTCGCATCACGAGAGCAGCACCCCATGGCCTTCAACGTCGAGTTACCGAAATACATCCGCCTCGCACGCACGATCCAACGCCAGATCGAGGACGGCGCATACAAACCAGGCGAGCTGCTGCCCAGCGAGAACCGACTCCGCGCGGACACCGGGTACTCCCGCCCCACCGTGGTGCGCGCGCTGTCGCTGCTGAAGCAGGACGGCTGGATCGAGTCCCGGCACGGATACGGCACCGTCGTACGCGGACGCCCCGAGCCCAGCGAGCCCCGCCCGCGCCTGGGTCTGCGGGCGTGCGAGCGCATCGAGGCCGAGACGCCGGGCCGGCTCGTGGACGTCGGCCACGTCCGAGCACCACAACGCATCGCCGACCTACTCGACGTCAGCAAGGGAGCGATGGTCGTCCGCCGCCGCTTCTTGGTGGAGCAGGACGGCCACCCCGAGCAGGTGGCGTGCTCCTACTTCCCCAAGGCCATGTGCCAGGGCGCCCGGCTGGCCGACCCGGGCCCGCTCGACGAGCCCTTGCGAGCCCACGTCGAAGCCCGCCACCGCATCCGCTATGACCACGTCAAGGAACACGTCACCGCCCGGCGGTCCACGGACGACGAGGCAGACATGCTCGGTCTCCTCCGGGGCTCCCGCCCGACGGCAGCGCACTCGACGACGTCTACCGCACGAACTGACTTCCACAACCTCCGTTGGCGGAGGCGAAGACCGACGCGGACCCTACCCGGCCCGGCTTCAACCCGCAGAGGAGGAGAAGCGCCGCCTATAGCCTCTTGGCCCCCCGGCGCGTTGTAACGGCCTGCCCTTCGAACACGTACGACTGAAGGAATTTCATGACGAACATGACCGGCGAGTCCGACGAGGCGACCCGCCTGCGGAACAAGGTGTGAATGAGCTGTGCGCGGACGGCACGATCGCCTCCCCGGAGTCGAAAGGTGGCGACACCGTCGACGAGGTCCGCAGCGAGCGGGGCGCCGACGGTATCGGGGCAGTGTCGGCGACTCCCGGCCATCGCAAGCCGGCTGATACGGCTCAGCGTCGGCGCGCCGTGAAGACAGTTCCGGCCACCACGGATGCGCCCCGGTCCGCGTCCTCCAAGACGCAGCCGACCGCGCCCAGCCAGTGGCGATCTCTCGGGAGAGGAAGTGGGACGTTCGGTGACTCGGAAGAGGAAGTGGGACGTTCGGGGCGGAAAAGAAGGCATCCGGGGTGACCGGGCGCGGCGCATTCAGAAGCCGTGCGGCAGCCAGGGGGCGGCGTCCGAGCCGAACGCGAGCGAGGTCGCGTCGAGCGTGCCGGCCGTCAGCTCACGCACCCGTCCGACGCGGGCCAAAGCAGCCATCTGCACACCGCCCAGGTACACGGTTGCCAGGTCCCGTGCCGTCATTGCGAGATCGGCCGGCCGCTCGGTGCGTACGCACGTCGCCCCCTGCCGGTCGCCACGCAGCAGCCAGCGTCGCTCGTTCCACGGGCAGAAAGCATCCGACACGTCCAGCACTACGTCCACCGGCGCCCGATAGGTACGGGCCGCGAGCGCCGCCCCCACGTCCACCAGGCGCAGATACAGCGCGTCCCGCAGTTGCATGTTGCTGCGCCGGACGTCCGACACCAGGTACTGAAGCGGATCGTCGACGGGTCGGCCATGTGCATGGACCGTGGAGGTGAGGTCCACGTCGAACAGCAGCCGCCACAGCGCCGCATGCGCCGCGGGGTCCGCCGCGTGCAGCGCGCTCAGGTGGACGATGCCGTTCGCACCCGGCCGCGGCTCAATGCGGTAGGTGACGAACCCCACAGGCTCGCCGTCGCGCGACGCCATCACGCACTGCAGCGAGGACCTGCCGGGCCGTTGCCTGGGATCGTCGAGGAACGGCAGCCGCTCCCAGCCCGGCATGCGCTCGAGCATTCCGGGCCTGCGGGGCACGTCCTCTGCGTACAGCCGCTCGCACAGCTCGCGGACTACCGAGTCTTCCGGACGTGCGCGGCGCAACACAAGAGCGTCCTCGCCCGCCACCTCCGCGACCCGCACTCGGGAGGAGTCGATGTCGAACCACAGCTCCTCGACGGCGGGACCGAAGCCGAACCGCCCATAGATGCCGGGCTCCGTGGCGGTCACCACGGCAAGCGGCTCGTTCCACTTCCTGAGCCGGTCGAGCTGATACCGCATCATCGCCCGGAGCAGGCCTCGCCTTCGGTGTGTGGTGGCCACGCTCACCATTCCGAAGCCGCCTGTCGACACCAGGGATCCGCCTGGCACCGTCATCCGGAACGCATGCATGGCCGTTGCGCCGACGCACTCCTCCCCGTCCCACAACCCGACAGCGCGCTCGGGGTCGATCACCGCCTGCCAGAAGGACCGCCGCTCCTCGCCTTCGCCCTCGCCTGTGCGGCCGAAGGCCAGGAGCATCGACTCGAACCATCGGTCCCATTCGTCAGTGCGCAACACTCGGAGATCAGTCGTCATGTGAGTTGCCCTTCCTTCGATCGTGTCTCTGCGGGTGCGAGATAGTCCTGTTGGTTCCGCCGCTTGCGCTTGTGCCGCTGATTGATTCCTCGGTAACCCGTCAGCCAGGGCGGCGGGTCGGCCGCGCGGCGAGGCACTCGCATGGGAAAGTCCTCTGCGCCGGGTTGTGATCTCGTAGCCGAGAAACCTCGCTCCCTGGGTCCCGGGCCTGAGTGATCGGGCGAGCGGGCGAGCGGTCAGCCGAGCAGTTCCTCCAGCGCGTCCGCGCCGAGCGCGGCACCGTCGACCGCGCGCAGGTGCGCGCCGAACTCGGTGACGTTGGCGCGGATCACCGGGTCGAACGCCACCTCGTCGACGGTCCGGCGCAGCAGCTCCGCGGTGATCTCGGAGGGGTCGAGCCGACGGCCGAGGCCGAGTTCCGCCGCGCGCCCTCCGTTGACGACCTGTTCGGGCATCTGCGGCACCGACACCAGCGGAACCCCGTAGTACAGCGACTCCAGGGTGGAGTTCATGCCGGTGTGGGAGAGGAACACGGTGGTGCCGGCCAGCACCGCCGGCTGCGGGAAGTACGGCGCGACCTCGAAGTTGTCCGGCACGGGCGGAAGCTCCACCCGTTCGCCGACGGCCATCACCACGTGCCAGCGGCTGTCGCCGAACGCCTCGATGCACTGGGCGTAGAAGTCGGGGCGGTGGTTGAAGGCGGTCCCCAGGGAGATGAACAGCACCGGCGAGCCGTCGGCGGGCGGCTGCCAGCCCTGGGCGTCGGCCCGGGAACCCAGCGCGGGGCCGAGGAACCGGAACCGGTCGTCGAAGGTGTCCCCGGCGATCTGGAATGTGCGCGGCATGAACACCAGGTGCAACGCGCAGGGTGGTTCGAACCTCAGGGCCGGTGTGTGCGTGGGCAGTCCGTTGGCCGCGCGGAACCGTGCCTGCGTCCCGGCCAGTTCGGCCAGCGCCCCGGTCAGCCTTTCGTCGTCGGCCATGCCGCCGCGCACCAGCATGTCGCGCAGGTCGAAATGCTCGTTGTTGGCCCAGCTCGGCATCAGCGCGACCGTCGGCACCTCCAGTCTCCCCGCGAGCAGCGGTCCGAGGACGTCCATGCTGTCGAAGCAGACGGCGTCCGGCCGATCCTGCCCGAAGTGCGCCAGGATCGACGGGCACACCAGCTCGGCCTGCTCCTGAGCGGCCCGCAGGCCGGCCACCAGGACCTCGACGGAGTACGCGTACGGGTAGCCCCTCTGGGCGGGGCGGGGCAGCGCCCAGGGCCTTGCGACCGGGGTGGCGCCGGCGGCGAGAACCGCGGGCAGCAGGTCGGCGCCGGTGATGTACGTGACCCGGTGGCCCCGGGCCACCAGCTCCTCCACCAGGGGCAGGGTGGGGTTGACGTGGCCGTGCCCGGGCACCACCGTGAAGGCGAAGTGCTTGCTCATCTCTCCTCGGACTTCGGACTCGGGATCGGGTGGGGGCCGACGGGGTCGGCTCGGTGGCGCCGGTCGTGCCCCCGCCCGGTTCGCCGGGCGGCGGCCACGGCCGACGACCGCAGCCTCGTCAGGGCGGCTTGCTGATCGCTTGACGGCGCCCTTGCCATCGGGTCGGCGCCCACCGTCGGCTCCGGTGTCCCGCGTCGCCGCGAGCGGCCACCCGCTTGCGGCGAGTGCGGTGACCAGCAGGGGGGAGTGCCGGCTCGCCGCTGCCGCGGCCGCGGAGGGCCCCTGGCGCGTGGCGTGGATCACACTGCCCGCCCCGCAGGAACGCCGTCCTCGTGTGCTTGCATGGAAGCAAATCTTTGTAGCCTATAACCTCTGCTGGTGCCAGGCGGACTGCGGTGTGTCCCGGGCGTGGGCAACCGTCCGCATCACGTCAAGGAGGGCGGCCCGTGTACAGCCAGCTCACCAGTGTCGGGAGTGTTCCGGAGAACCGGTCGTCGGAATCGACGGCCCCGACGACGGTGCGGGCCCCCGCGATCTCGCTGTTCGGGCCACTGTCGGTCAGACTCAACGGCCGCAGCGTCAAACTCGGCCCTCCCCGCCAACGGGCGGTGCTGGCGGTGCTGCTGACGGACGTGGGCCATGTGGTGCCCGTGCCGACGATGGTGGACCGGCTGTGGGGCAGCGAACCGCCCCAGCAGGCACTGGCGTCGTTGCACTCGTATGTGTCACGGCTGCGCAAGCTGCTCTCCCACCGGCCATTGCCCAATGGTTCCCGCCTGGAAATCCAGTACCGGCCTCCCGGCTACGTCCTTCTCGCGCCGACGGACGAGATCGACGCGCTCCGCTTCGAGCAACTCGCCCAGGAGGCCCACCAGGCCGCACACACCGGGGACCACGCCGGCGCTTTCCGCCTCTTCGGCGCCGCTCTGCGCATCTGGACCGCCCCTCCCCTGGACGACCTGGCCGAATACCCCTTCGCCGGCCAGGAATCAGTCCGCCTGGAGCGCATCCGCCTCACCGTCATCGAGCAGAGGGCCGAGATGGCCTTCCTACTCCGGCGCGATGACGTGACATTGCCCGAACTCGAGACCGAGGTCAGCCGCAACCCGCTGGAAGAACGCCTGGTGACCCTCCTCATGCGAGCCCAGTACCGCATGGGCCGCCAGGCCGACGCCCTGCGCACCTTCGAACGTACCCGGCACCTGCTCGCGGACGAACTCGGCGTCGACCCCAGCCTCCAACTCCAGCGCATGCACGCCAACATCCTGCGCCACGACCCGTGTCTGCACCTGCCCGAGGAATTACCCGCGTCGGAACCCAAGCCCCTGGCCCTCGCCGGCACCCACCGCCCCGCCGAACCCACCACGGACCCCGAAGCACACCCATTCGTCGGCAGGCACGACGAACTCGCCACCCTGATCGCCGCACAACGCGCCACCTGGTCCGGCACGGGCCGCACCGCAGTCCTGCTCGGAGAAGCAGGCAGTGGCAAGACACGCCTCCTCCAGCAGTTCACCGCCACGGCCGGGGCGAGCGACGTGATCACTGTCCAGTGCCCCAATATGCAGGGCATGCCGCCCTACTGGCCCTGGGCCCGCATCCTGCGGCGCGCCCTGGACGTGCGGCCCCGCTTCGTACGCTCCCTGTCCGGCCGGACACGGCGAGTGCTGGGCCACCTCGTACCGGAACTGGCCCCCGCCCACGACGAGCCGTCACAGCAGGCCCCCACCACACCGACGGACTTCGAGTTCCACGACGCCATCACCCGGGCACTGGAAATCCTCAGCCGAAGCCCGCTCATCCTGGTCGTCGAGAACCTCCACTGGGCCGACCTCTGTTCCTGGGAGGTCCTGCGCTTCCTGGTCGGGCAGTTGACCGGTGCGCGTCTGACCCTGCTGGTGTCCCTGCGGACCTTCCTGCCCGCCCACGACCCGCATCTGCGCAAGACACTCGCCGCCCTCGTGCAGCAACCCGGCGTCGAGATCATCCACCTCGGCGGGCTCAGCCAGTCGGAGACCGCCGCCCTGGCCGCCACCGTGACGTCCCGGACAGCGGTACCGGGCAGTGACGTCATCGCGGCGCTGCACGAGCGCACCCACGGCAACCCCTACTTCGTCCTCGAACTGGCCAGGCACCTGACCGATCGCACCACGCTCGACGACGTGCGCACCATGGTTCCCGACAGCCTCCGCGACGTCATCCTTGAACGGATCGGCTCCCTGCCTGAAGACGTCCGCACCGTACTCGACATGGCCTCCGTCCTCGCCCAGGGGGTGCCCCGGGTCTTCCTGGAGGACATGACGGGCCAGGCCGGCGTAGTGGCGGAGGCGGTTCGCGCGGCCCAGCGCGGCGGCCTGCTGCGGCTGGAGTCCGAGGAGTACGAGAGCATCGACTTCGAACACTCGCTCGTCCGCGACGTCGTGCGCCAGGACCTGTCCGAGGAGGCCGCCGTGGAACTCCGCCAGCGTGCCGTGCGCTCCGTCATCCGCCAGCTACCCGTTCTCACCCCGCTCGCCGTGCCCGTCACCCCTGCGGACGCGGCCCTGCCGGGCGCCAAGGACGCGCGGGGCCGCTGACCGCCGGTGCCCACCGCCGGCGCGGAGCTTCGACCCGCCCGGGCCCGGGCCCGGCCACCGACGCCGAATCGCGGGTGCGCGGGCAGGGGCGGCCACCGGTGCGGACCGCGCCGGACCCGTTTCCCGCATCCCGCTGCCGCGGTTACGGTCCCGGTGGCGCGCGTGCGGACACCCGACGCGGGTCGACCCGCTCCGCACGTGGGACACACGTGTCGGAGCGGGTCGACCCGCGTTCGGTCTGCCGCCGCGGCGGAGGCGCCGCCGCCCGGGGCGGCCTACTCGATGGTTCCGTCGGGACGGAGCCGCCGCAGCACCGAGCGCACGCCTTCCGCGGCCTCGTCGGCCTCCGCCTCGGTCAGTACGAGCGGCGGCGTCAGCACGAAGGAGTTGGGGTTGCCGCGCACCAGCACCCCGCTCTCCTCCCGGATCCGGTCGGCGACCGGGGAAGTGCCCTGGGGCAGCGGCTCGCGGGTCTCCTTGTCCGACACCAGTTCCACAGCCATCATCAGCCCGAGCTGGCGGACCTCGCCGACGGCCGGCAGGTCGAGCAGCGCGCGGAGCTGGTCGCCCAGGTAGTTGCCGACCACCTCGGCGTTGCGTACCAGTCCCTCCCGCTCGATGATGTCGAGGTTCGCCAGGGCGACGGCGCAGGCGGTGGGGTGCCCGTTGTAGGTGTACCCGATCGGGAAGCCCGAGTCCCGGCCGATCGCCTCCGCGACGCGGCTGTTGAGCAGCACGGCCCCGTGCGGGACGTATCCGGAGGTCAGTCCCTTGGCGGTGACCAGGATGTCCGGGGTGACTCCGACGTGCTCGGCGCCGAACCAGCGGCCGAGCCTGCCGTATCCGGTGACGATCTCGTCGGAGATCAGGAGGATGCCGTACGAGCGCAGCACTTCGGCGACGCGGGGCCAGTAGTCCGGCGGAGGGATCAGCACGCCGCCGGGTCCCATGATCGGCTCGCCGATCATGGCGGCGATGTGCTCAGGACCGATCTCCTCGATGGTCTCCCGCAGTTCCCGCAGGCAGAACTCGGTGGGGTCCTCACCGTGGAAGAAGTGGCGCTTGTACGGGTACGGCGCGGTCAGGAACTTGACGTTCGGGAGCATCGGGCCGAATCCCTCGTGGTATTCGGCCGAGCCGGTCACGCTCCCGCTGCCGTAGGTGATCCCGTGGTAGGCCATGTTGCGGGCCAGGAACCAGGTGCGTTCCGGCTCTCCGTTGCGGTAGTGGAAGTACCGGGCCATCCGCAGTGCGATGTCGTTGCCCTCAGCCCCGCCACTGGTGAAGTAGACGTGGTCGAGGCCCTCGGGTGCTATCTCGCCGAGCCTGCTCGCCAGCTCGATCGCGCGATCGTTGGAGAAGTTCCAGCGGCTGTGGAAGAACTCCAGCCGCTTCATCTGCGCGGCGGCGGCTTCGGCGATCTCCGTCCGCCCGTGTCCGATCTGCGACAGGCCCAGACCGCCGATCCCGTCCAGGTACTCCCGACCGTCGACGTCCCGGACCCGGCAGCCGGATCCCGACTCGATGATGAAGCGCTCCCTGCTTTCGGTCGGGGTGTAGGGGTGGACGATCCGCCGTACGTCGTCGGCGGCGAGGCTCGCCGGCCTCGTCGTACTGGTGGAGGCGGGTGCGTCAGTGGTGGTCACGGCCATGTCTCCTCGGCTGGGTGGTCCCGATCGACAGGCAGAGGTTCCCGTTCGGCGCTTGCCGTCCACTTGCCCACCGTCTTGCCGCCCCGGCAGGCGGTGGGTGGGGCGCCCACCCGATCCCCCCTGGCCGTTCGCTTGACGGCCCACTGACGCGGGGGGTGTCCCGGCGTCAAGCGGCCTACACGGCCGCGGGACGAGCGTCGTCCTGCCTGCCTTTTGCACCAGCCGTGCTGCGGGCCGACCGTGGACACCGACACAACGAGGAGCCCCGATGTCACACCGACCGAGGATCGTACTCGTCCACCAGCGCGACTACATGCCATGGGTGTTCGAAGGCGCGGCCCGTGCCGGGTTCGATCTGGTGCTGCTGCCCTGGAAGGCCTTGGACCTGGACCCGGCCGACCTGCCCGACCCGGTCGTGTCCTGCCTGTTCCTCGACACCGAAGCCGACATGGCCGGCGCCGTGCGGGCGCTTGAGGACCTGCACGCCCGCGAGGGGTTCGAGGGGATCATGGCGTGCAGCGAGCTGGCGGTGCCCCTGGTGGCCCGCGTGGCGCGGTCCCTCGGTCTGGTGGGGCTCGACGAGGAGACGGCACTGGTGGTGCGGGACAAGTCGCTGATGCGCGAGCGGCTGCGGGACGCCGGGTTGCCCGTCCCGGGCTTCGTCGCGCTGGGCGCTCCCGAGGAGTGGCAGCGTGCGCGCGGCCTGCGCACACCCCTGGTCGTCAAGCCCGCCACCGGCTACTCCAGCTTCGGTGTGGTGCGCGTCGACGACGCCGACGACCTGGAGGCCACCGTCCATCAGGTCTGGAAGCTGTCCGGCGGCGAACTGGGCTACGGCGGCGACGGCCACACCGTGATCGTGGAGGAGTACCTGGACGGTCCGGAGATCTCCGTCGAGTCACTGGTCCACCAGGGCGAGGTCCGGGTGTGCGCGATCAACTACAAGGGCGAGATGCCGGGGCCGTACTTCGAGGAGGTGCGCTTCCGATCTCCCGCACCGCTGCCCCCGGACGTGCTGGCGGACGTCGAGCGGCAGGTGGTCGCCGCCCATGCCGCGTTCGGCGTCACCACCGGCGCGACGCACACGGAGCTGCGGCTGTGCCGCGGTACCGGACCGTTCGTCCTGGAGATGGGGGCTCGCATAGGCGGGGGCGGCTTCCTGCACCACCTGGTGCAGGCCAGCTCGGGCATCGACTTCGCCGCCGAGGCGCTGCGCATCTGCGCGGGCCGGCGGCCCCTGTGCTGGGACGAGCCACCGGCGGTCGTCGGACATGCCGCCGCTTACCTGGTTCCGGTGGGCGCGGGCGGGCGCATAGAACGCTTCCACGGCCTCGACGGGCTCGACGGGAACCCGGAGGTGGACCGGGTGCTCCAGCTCATGTGTCCGGGCCAGGAGGTCCGGCCCTATCCCGCTCCCCTCACCGCGCATCCCGTGCTGGTGATGTCGCGGCACGACTCCGACGCCAGGGCCGCGGCGTTCCACGACGAACTCGCCCGGTCGGTCTGGATCGAGTACCAGCGGCAGTGACGGCGCAACCGCCCCGCCGGGGACCCGTTGCCGGCGGGGGCGGACGGGGAGCGGGAAGCGGGCGCGCTGACACTCCTTGTGGGCGGCCGGCTTCCCGCCCGCCCCGTCCATGCCGAGGCGGACGGTTCCAAGCCGGTCGTCCAATGCGCGCCAAGGGGAGCGGACGACGCTCCGTGGCATGACCACGGATCAGACGCCGCCGGCCTACCCCTTCGAGCATCCGGGCTCTCTCGACATGAACCCGCTTTACGCCGAACTCCGCGAGCGCACCCCGCTGGCGAGGGTGCGGATGCCCTACGGAGGTGAGGCGTGGCTGGTCACGCGCTATGAGGACATCAAGCGTGTGCTCGCCGACCACCGGTTCAGCCGGGCCGCCACCCTCGGCAAGGACGTGCCCCGGGTCCTGCCGACCATCCCCACGGCCCGCTCGATCGTCACCGCCGACCCGCCGGAACACACCCGTCTGCGAAACCTGGTGAGCAAGGCGTTCACCGCGGAACGCGTCGAGCGGCTCCGCGGCCGGACGCAGGAGATCGCCACCGAGCTGATCGACCGGATGGTGGAGCAGGGGCCCCCGGTCGACCTCGTCCAGGCGTTCTCCATGCCGTTGCCGGTCACCGTGTTCTCCGCCCTGCTCGGGGTGCCCCTTGAGGACCGGGACCGGTTCAACCACTGGGTGGACGCCATCAGGACGATCGGTTCCCTCACCCCGGACGAGGTCGAGCTTGCCCGTCGCGAACTCGACGCGTACCTGGCCGGCATGGTCGCCCAGCGGCGCGCGCAGCCGACGGACGACATCCTCGGCGCGCTGGTGGCGGCGCGGGACGACCAGGACCGCCTCTCCGAGGAAGAGTTGATCATCTTTGGTGTGACCCTGCTCATCGCGGGCAGCGACACCACCGTCAACCAGATCGGCAACTTCGTCTACACCCTCCTGACCCAGCCCGAGGCGCTCTCCCTGCTGCGCGAGGACCGCAGTCTGCTGCCGGGGGCGCTGGACGAACTGCTCCGGATCACCCCGATGGGCACCACGGCCGGCGTCGCGCGCATCGCCACGGAGGACGTGGAGCTGGCGGGTGGCGTGGTGCGCGCGGGGGAGGCCGTGTTCGTGCGGATCGCCTCCGGCAACCGGGACCGCACGGTGTTCGACGACCCGGACACGTTCGACATGACACGCGACCCGAACCCGCACATCGCCTTCGGCTTCGGCGTGCACTACTGCACCGGGGCCCAGTTGGCGCGGATGGAGCTGGAGGTGGCACTCGGCTCGTTGCTGGACCGCCTGCCCGGCCTGCGGCTGGCGGTCCGGCCCGAGGACGTGACCTTCAAGCACGACCGGCTGCTGCAAGGGCCGTGGTCGCTGCCGGTCACCTGGTAGTTCTTCCCGCAAGCCGCGCCGCCCGCCGACGGCGGCGCCCGCGCCCGACGCCCGCCGACCGCCTCGCCAGGAGCGATCACCCGGGGCGTGGCGCCGGCGCGAGCCGGCAGGGCGGGGGACGACCCCTTGTAGAAGCGGCAAGGGGTTCGCCCATGAATCTGCAAGTTGTCGGTTGGAGGCTCGAATCACGCGGCGTCGTGCCACCGGCTCGCCCCCACCGGTGGCACGACGCTCGCACCGCAACTTCAAGCACGGCGCGTTCCTCCCCCCAAGACACGAACCCGTATGCGAAGGAGTTCCCCCATGTCACGTATCTCCACCGTGTCACGTTCCAAGACCTCGACGGCCCACGCCCTCCTCCGGCGGCTGCGTGACCACGGAGTGCGGACGGTGTTCGGAGTGGTCGGCCGTGAGGCGTCGGCGATCCTCTTCGACGAGGTGGACGGGATCGATTTCGTCCTGACCCGGCACGAGTTCACGGCGGGGGTCGCCGCCGATGTGCTGGCGCGCATCACCGGGCAGCCGCAGGCGTGCTGGGCCACGCTCGGCCCGGGCATGACCAACCTGTCGACCGGGGTGGCCACCTCGGCGCTCGACCGCTCCCCCGTCATCGCACTGGCCGCGCAGTCCGAGTCCTACGACATCTTCCCCAACGACACGCACCAGTGCCTGGACTCCGTGTCGATCATGCGGCCCATGACGAAGTACGCCGCCGAACTCCAGCGCCCCGATGACATCGACGACCTGGTCGACTCGGCCGTGCTGGCGGCGATGACCGAGCCGGTCGGTCCGAGCTTCCTCTCGTTGCCGGTTGACCTGCTGGGCAGCGAGACCGGCACGGAGGGGGAGCGCGCCGAGGCCACGACCCCGGCCAAGCCCTTCACCGCGACCTCCGAGGGGTGGCAGGAGGCGGCGCGGCGTGCGGGAGAACTCATCGCCGTGGCCGAGCATCCGGTGCTCGTGGTCGGCGCCTCCGCGATCCGGTCGGGCGCCGTGCCCGCCATCCGTGCGCTGGCCGAGCGGCTGCGGCTGCCGGTGATCACCACGTACATCGCCAAGGGCGTCCTGCCGCAGGACCACGAGCTCAACTACGGCGCCGTGACGGGCTACATGGACGGCATCCTCTCCTATCCGGCGCTGGACACCCTGTTCGGCCGGGCCGATCTCGTCCTCACGCTGGGCTACGACTACGCGGAGGACCTGCGGCCGTCGATGTGGCGGCACGGCGTGGACAAGACGACGGTCCGGGTGGCGCCCACGCCCAATCCCGTGCCGCGGGTCTACCGCCCGGACATCGATGTCGTGACCGACGTCCAAGCGTTCCTGACGTACCTCGAAACCGCCACCGCCGAGGTCACGCCCAAGCAGCCGCACGACATCGCCCCGCTCCGGGAGCGCATCGCCGCCTTCCTCTCGGACACCGAGGAGTACTCCGACGGCATGCGGGTCCAGCAGGTCATCGACTGCATGAACACCGTGATGGCGGAGAGCGCCGAGGGGGACGGCGGGACCATCGTCTCCGACATCGGTTTCTTCCGGCACTACGGCGTGCTGTTCGCCCGGGCGAACCAGCCGTTCGGATTCCTCACCTCGGCCGGCTGTTCGAGCTTCGGCTACGGGCTGCCCGCGGCGATCGGCGCCCAGCTCGCGCGGCCCGGACAACCCACCTTCCTCATCGCCGGGGACGGCGGCTTCCACTCCAACAGCGCCGACCTGGAGACGATCGCCCGGCTCAACCTGCCCATCGTCATGGTCGTCGTCAACAACGACACCAACGGTCTGATCGAGCTCTACCAGTACATGGGCCACGAGCGCTCGCACGACCCGGCCATCAAGTTCAACAGTGTCGACTTCACCAAACTCGCTCTGGCCAACGGGGTGGAGTCGACCAGGGCGGGCAGCCGGCAGGAGCTGCTGTCCGCGCTGCGCAAGGGCGCCGGGTTGGGCCGCCCCTTCCTCATCGAGGTGCCGGTGGCCTACGACTTCCAGCCCGGTGGGTTCGGAGCCCTGAGCATCTGATGGCCGCGCAGACTCTTCCCGCGGCGATCGGCTTCCTGGCCTCGGTCCGGGAGGACTCGGGCGCCGGGCTCCCCAGGAGAGCCTTCGCCGCACGCGGCGAGGCGGCCGAGGTGCGGGACGGCTTTCCCGGCTCCCATCTGGTGGCGCACCTGCTGCACAGCGGAGCGCCCGACGGTGCCCACGCACACGCCGGGGGCCGGGCGGTGCTGCTGGCCGGAGAGCTCTACAACCGCGGCGAGTTGCTCTCCCTGCTGCCCGACGGGGCCGCTTCGGCGGACGACGCGGCCCTGGTGCTGGCCCTCTTCGCCCGCTACGACCGCCATGCGTTCCGGCTGCTGAACGGACGCTTCGCCGCGCTGCTGGTCGAGGGCGGGCGCGTGGTGCTCGCCACCGACCACGCGGGGACGGTGCCGCTCTACGCGAACGTCGCGCCCGGTCGGCTGCTGGCCGCCACGGAGGTCAAGACGTTGCGCACCGCGGTGCCGGGGCGACCCCTCGCCGGGACGCGCCCCGTCCGGGGCCTGCCCGGCACGTACCAGCTCAGGGCCGGCCTGGTCCTGGACGTCGACCTCGGCAGCGGTGCCTGCACCGCCGACCACACGTGGGCCCCTCCCCGCTCGCGCCTCGTACTGCCCGAGGACGAGGCCGTGGGCCTCGTGCGGCGCAGCCTCGAAGGTGCCGTGCACGCGCGGCTGGGTACGGCCACGCCCATGGTGGTGCTGTCCGGCGGCATCGACTCGTCCGGTGTCGCCGCCCTCGCGGCCGGCAGGCTCGACGACAGGATCGACACCGTGTCGATGGGCACCGAGGACGCCGACGAGTTCGCGCAGGCCCGCACCGTCGCCGAGCACATCGGATCCCACCACAGCGAGATCACCATCCCCACGGACGAGTTGCTGCGCTCGCTGCCCCATGCGGTGTGGGCGGCCGAGACGCTGGATCCGGCCATCGTCGAGTACCTGCTGCCCCTGACGGCGCTCTACCTGCGGATCGGCGGCGGGAACCGGCGCATCCTGACCGGCTACGGGGCGGACATACCACTGGGCGGCATGCACCGCGAGGGCCGGCTGGCCCCCCTGGACGACGCCATCGTGAGCGACATGGACGGCTTCGACGGCCTGAACGAGTTGACGCCGGTCCTGTCCACGGTGGCCGGCCACTGGACGACGCACCCGTACTGGGACCGTGCCGTGCTGGATGTCCTGGTCTCGCTTGAGGCCGGCCTGAAGAGCCGGTACGGGCGGGACAAGTGGGTGCTGCGAGAGGCGCTGGCCGACCTCCTCCCGCGGCAGACGGTCCTGCGGCCCAAGCTCGGCGTCCACGAGGGATCGGGGGTCTCCTCGGCCTTCAGCGAACACCTGGTCGACGCCGGACTGCCGCACGAGCACCTGCGCGAGACCAAGAAGCTCTACGTCCGGGAGCTGTTCGACCTGGTCGTCGTCGGCGGCCGCGATCCGGACGAGGTGGAGACGACGACGGTGCTCGAGCGGGTCACGGAGCGCCTGTGCTCGAAGGTCGTCCGGTGACCGGAGCGGACGGACCACCCGGACCCGCGAGAGAGGCCGACGTGCAAGCCCGATCGAGAGGAACGGCTGAGTCGTGAAGCGCATCGACACCGACGTCTCACCCCGCTACGCGCAGATCCCCACTTTCATGCGCCTGCCCCACGTGCCGTCGCCCCAGGGCTACGACGCGGTGGTCATCGGCGCGCCGTACGACGGGGGCACGAGCTACCGGCCGGGTGCCCGGTTCGGCCCCCGCGCGATCCGGGGCGAGTCGGGGCTCATCCACGGTATGGGCATCGACCGCGGGCCGGGGACCTTCGACCTGATCTCCTGCGCCGACGCCGGGGACATCGACCTGACACCGTTCAACATGCACATCGCGATGGAGACCGCGGAGCGGCGTCTGAGCGGCCTGCTCGACGGCAACGGCGCCTTCCTCATGCTCGGCGGCGACCACTCGCTGACACTCGCCGCCCTGCGCGCCGTCGCCCACCGCCACGGTCCGGTGGCCGTCCTGCACCTGGACGCCCACTCGGACACCAACCCCGCCTTCTACGGCGGCGAGTACCACCACGGCACGCCGTTCCGGCACGCCATCGAGGAGAAGCTCGTCGATCCGCGCCGGATGGTCCAGATAGGCATCCGCGGGCACAACCCCCGGCCCGACTCGCTCGACTACGCCCGGGGCCACGGGGTGCGGATCATCACCTCCGACGAGTTCGCCGAAGCGGGCCCGGCCGGCACCGCGCGCCTGGCACGGGAGTGCATCGGCGACGCACCGGTCTACGTCTCGGTGGACATCGACGTCGTCGACCCCGCGTTCGCACCGGGCACCGGCACCCCGGCCCCCGGCGGGCCGAGCTCACGGGAGGTCCTGTCGCTCCTGCGGCACGTCGGTGATCTCAAGCCGGTGGGATTCGACGTGATGGAGGTCTCGCCGCTCTACGACCACGGGGGGATCACCTCCGTCCTGGCCACCGAGATCGGGGCCGAACTCCTCCACCAGTACGCCCTCAGCACGGTTCGAGAAAGGGAAAGCGCATGACTGCCCTGGACTGCTCGGAGTTCTCCCCTCAACTGCAACGGCTCTTCGCCCGGCTGCCGCGGGTCCCGCGCGGCGATCTGCACGCCTTCTTCGACGCCGCCCGCTCGGCCGCGGACGCCCTGCCGGCGCGGTTGGCGACGGTGCTCGACGAGTTCGGCTCCGCCGGCAACACCGACGGTTACCTGTTGCTGCGCAACCTCCCCGTCGAGGCGGACGACGCCCTGCCCCGCACGCCGGAGAGCACACCGGCCCCGGTGGAACGTGAGCTGCTGAACATGGAGGCGGCACTCGCCGTCGTCGGCCGTCGCCTCGGGCTGCACACCGGCTACCGGGAGCTGCGCGCCGGCACGGTCTACCACGACGTGTACCCCTCCCCCGGGGCGCACTTCCTGTCGTCGGAGACCTCGGAGACGCTGCTGGAGTTCCACACGGAGATGGCGTACCACGTCCGGCAGCCCAACTATGTGATGCTCGCCTGTTCCCGGGCGGACCACGAGAGCCGGGCCGCGACGCTGGTCGGCTCGGTGCGCAAGGCGCTC
>NZ_BNCD01000025.1 GCF_014656295.1 Streptomyces sulfonofaciens | reverse complement strand
TCGGCGTGCGCGATCAGGTCGCCCACGATGGGGTGCCGCCGGACGCACGCGGCTGCCTCAGGGCAGCAGGGACTTCGGGATGTAGGCGGCGACCAGTTTGTTCCCGTCGACCGCCTCGGCTATGACGAAGTCGACGGCGAGGCTGCACAGTGCGTAGGCGTCGGCGTCACCGAGCGAACCGTGCGTGGCCTCGCGCAGGCAGCCGATGGCCTCCGTCGCGGCGACCTGGAGGGCGACGTCCAGGTCGGCGTCGATGCCCATCGCCACGGTGTGGCCGGGCAGATCGGCCCGCGGGTAGGTGAGCCGGCCGCCCTTGCGCACCGTGAACCGGGCGGTGAACGACATCGAGTGCTCGACGGCGGTCTGGTCGATCTCGCCGTGTCCCTGGGCACCGTGCGTGTCGCCGATGTAGAACTGCGCGCCCGGCTGGAACACCGGAAGGTAGAGCGTGGCGCCCGCGGTCAGGTCCTTGAGGTCGAGGTTGCCGCCCCACCGGTCGGGCGGGTTGGCCGAGACGAAGCCCGCGTCGGTGGGCGGTGCCACCCCGGTGATCCCCGCGAAGGGCCGGAACGGTACCCGGATGCCGGGTGCGAACCGGTAGTAGCGGTTGTGCCTGTCGAGGGTGAGCAGCCGGGTCGAGGGCTCGGTGAGCAGCCGGGGGAGCACCCCGCTGCCCGGGCCCGTGCTGTTCACGCCGTAGGGGACGCGGGGCGCGACGTCGAGGATCCTGATCTCCAGCACGTCGCCCGGCTCGGCGCCCTCGACGTGGAGCGGGCCGGTCAGGACGTGTCCGCTCGATCCCGGCGTCCTCGGGATGGTGGCGATGTCGGCCAGCTCCGGCAGCACCTGGTCGGCGGGCACACCGAGCGCCTCGAAGTACGCGACCGGCCCGTTCGGCGCGGACACCCCGGCCTGGTTCACCGCGTCGATCTTCACCACGGTGCCGGACGGGACGGTGAGCACGGCCGGGCGGCTCGTGGGGAACCAGCCCCACAGCGCGTTCTCCTTGCTGGTTCTGAGCAGCACGTCGTACGTCCTGCCGCCCTTGGCCCGCGCGGCGGCCGCCCTGGCCACGCCGGGCAGCGCCGTGCCGAGCGCCGTGCCGAGGGCCGCCGAGGCCCCGGCCGCCTGGAGCACCCGCCGTCGGCTGAGCCTGGAGCGCGCGGTGTCGTTGGAACGCCGCCTGCCCATGGGGATGGGGAAGTGCACACGTACCTCCATGCCAGAGGATCGGTAACGGACGGGACGACGGCCCGCCGAGTCCGCGGTGCCGTGGCCGAAGTGCGACCAACGTGGCCGACATGGCGAACACGGCGAACACGGCCAACGTGTCGAAAGCGTCCGACGCGTCGGACGTGAGCGACGCGTCGAACCCCTCCCGGCCTCGCCGTCCCGCCTGCCCTCTTCCCTCCCGCGGCAGCGGGCACACGGGGCGGTGTACTCGCGGCGCCGGGCCAGTCGCTGCTGACTGCGGACTTCGGTGTCGCGAACCTCGTCGGGGTCCAGGGGGCCCGATCCGCGCGACCGAGCATGCGCGTGTTTCCGGGGCGGCTTCACCCACACGGATGGACTCGGGCTGATAGAAGTACAACACCGCTGTGCGAACGCGAACATGGTGGGGTGACGGACGCCAAAGCACTCCTCTGCCTGGCCCAGGCCGCAGGCGACCTCGTGGCCCGGCTCAGCGAGACACCCGGCGGCGGCAGCCCCGGGACACCCTCGAACGGTGGCCGGGCACCCTCCGGCGGTGGCCGGGCCCCCTCGGACGAGACCTACGACATGGTCCTCGCTCTTGAGCGGCTGGCCCGGTACCTGCCCGCCACGCTGGACCGCATCTGGGCACACCTCGGCGGGCCGGACACCCTCCGGCGCGCCGGCTCCCGCGGCGGGACCACCGTGCACGCCCTGGCCGACGCGCAGTGCTCACTGGACGCCGCCAAGGCCGCCGCCGAATCGCTCGCCCTCGCCCTGGCACGCGCCCACACAGCGGCACTCACCCTCGTCGAAGGGCGTTGACCTGCCGACCCGGCACACGCCTCGGCCTCGGCGGTCCGCGCCGTGCCTCAGGCGCGCTCAGGCGCTCAGGCGCGCCTGAGGGCCACAGTCCCCACACCCACCCCGCCGCCCCCGGCCTCCTGGCTCCGCTGCCGGTCCGACCTGGGCGTTCGTATGCGACACGGAAGTGACGGGGGTGAACGCGGGTGCCTTCGGGGTTGGCCCTGTCCGGGTTCTGGCCACGAGTTGTTCGGTTCGAGCCGGTTACGCCGAATGGTGGTTCCTGGACGGGACCGTGGGACATCTCTGTTCGCAGTTGTGTTGGCGCGGCCCCGGGCGGGGCTGCGGGAGAGGGCACGCCAGGTCGAGTCGCTGCTTGCGGAGTTGCCGCGAGGTGGGAGGGGGAAGCCGTGCGGCGAGGGGCTCGGAAGGTCGTGCCGAGGCGACGAACGCGGGAGCTGACGGGCGCGGCCGAGGACGCGGGTGCCGTCCCCGCGGCCGCGGGGAGCCCGGCACCTGAGCACCACCGGCGCACGGCCTCGCTGCCCTAGTACTGCAACGGTGTTTGCCGTTCCAGGGGATGTCCGGCCCTGCCCCTGCGGGTCGGGCAACCGCCCCTGACTTCTGATGACGCGGCCCGCGCCGGTTCCTGCGGGCCCCAACGACCGGCGGCGAGCCACGGGCCGCGCACTGCGGCACCGGCGTGTTCGGCTGCCTGAACTGCCGGGTTCCCGTCCGCGACCGTCACCGCCGCCGCGGTGTCCGTCGGTGCCTGCCCCTGCCGCACGCCGTTTCCGTCCGCATGGTGTGAACGCCGAGAGAAGGAGTCCGACCGTGTCGTGTGTGCTGAGCCACGACGTCATCACAGACCCTGCCCCGCTGGTGTCACGGCCTGGGGCGCCCTCTGTGGGAACCGTGCACGTGATCGTCACCAACTCCCACGCGAGCTGGGTGCGCTGGCAGTACACCGAGGTGAGGGTGCCCATCGGCGACAGCGGCACGGACCTGGCGTCCGATGGCGCGGGAATCGTCACAGGAATCGACTACGACCCGTTCCGCTTCGGGGAGGCACCGACTTTCACCTGGGACGCCGCACAAGGTCTCGCCAGGGCGAGTTTCACCGAAGAGGTTCTGTTCGCTCCCGGTATGTCCATGACCCTCGCCCTGGAGCACATACCCGTCTCCACCAGGGAGGGCTTGGCCCTCCTGGAGCTGACGGAGTTCGCCCGGGGCGGCGACCGCAACGCGAAGTCCGGCGACCGAAACGGGGTCCTGAACGCCAACGCACACATGACGGTCAGGCGCGACAAGGGCGAATGGGTCCTGAAGACCGGCGACGAGAAGGTGGTGATCAACGCGGACCACTTCCACGTCATGGGCATGATGTCGTGCCGCTCTCGGGAGTGGGAGCAGCACTGACGACGGGACGCGAGCCCCCTTTGCTGCGCTCCCCTGCCGCGCCTCCCCTGCCGCGTGAGGGGGCGGCGGTCAGCCACCCGGCGGGCGTTCGTCCTCGGGGTCGTCCGACACCCGCTGCGCGACCGCCGCGGGTCCGGTCTCCTCGCCCCGCACCAGCAGGCGCAGCGAGGTGATCAGCCCGGTGTCGCGCATGCTGGCGAGCTCCCACGCCTGGGCCACCCCGAAGATCAGATCGGCGACGACCAGGTAGCACAGGACACGTACGGCGCCGAGGTCGGAGGGGGCGCGCAGCAGGCGGACGCCGGCCCAGATCTCGAAGACCACGATGCACAGCAGTCCGGCGGCCAGCCCGTAGGGCCGCCCCGCCGCCCCCTGCCGCCCCTCCTCCCTGACCCGCAGCGCGGCCAGCGCGAAGGCCAGGACGCCGACTCCCCCGGCGGCGGACCACCAGCCCAGGGCCACCCCGGGCACCAGGGCCGCCAGTGAGAGCACCAGGGCGTCGGTGAAGACCAGCAGGGCGGCCGAGGCCCTGGTGCGGAACCATGTGCCGCCCGCCGGGCCGGCCGCCCGCCGCGGGGAGAGCGAGAGCGCGACGAAGAGAAGTCCGGTCAGGGCACCGGTGGCCCCGGCCGCCGCGACGAAGAAGTCGCGGTACTCCTGCGGCATCATGCAGGCACGGTACCGTCGGCGCCCCGGACACGCCGGGATGCCGGCCCCCGGCGGGCCCGCACTGCCTGCTGCGCGTCCCTGCGCCTGCGCCGCGACACCGCACGGTGCGAAGGTGTCAGACGGCTTCGGCCACCCGCACCAGCCTGCGGTTCACGAATTCGCCGGTGTTCCGACAGCTCACGCCCGAATCCGGAGTTCTTGACCCCGCAGAAAGGCAGGCCCGGCGAGTCGGCGAAGCAGGAGTTGACGTACACCATGCCGCTCTCGGCACGGGACGCGACCCGCCTGGCGTGCTCGACGTCCGCATCGAAGACGTAGCCGCCCAGGCCGTTCCTGGTGGCGTTGGCCAACTCCGCTCCTGCGGGGAACGTGCCGCCCAGTCGCCGAAGAACGCGGAGGCCGTGCGGTTCCACGCCAGTACGTCGGTGCGGCCCCACACGTACGCGGGTACGTCCCGGCACGCTCAGGAGACGACGGCGTCCTCCACCGTCGCCCGCACTCCCAGGACGCTGTCCGTTCCCGTGATCTCGAACAGGCGACGCAGTTGCGCTCTGGGCGCGGCCACGCGCAGGGTGGTCGCCGTGTGGACGCGGATCAGGAGGTTCAGGAACGTCGAGTCGGCGAAGGTGACACCGGAGGCGTCCAGGACCACCTTCGGCCGTTCCCTGGCCGCCGTGAGCAGTGCTCCTTCCAGGGGTGCGATCGTGTCCATGTCGTACGAGCCGTAGGCGACGACGACCCAGGCCCCGTCGTGTTCGTACTGGACCACCGCGACCGCCCCCGAAACTCGCCCGTCGATCCGGTCGTACGGCGGCTCGCCGCCCCCGTCGGCACTGCTTGCCGGCCGTGGCAGGACGGCCTCGTCCAACGACACCTCGTCCTCCTGTGGTTCATGACCTCTACCGAAACACGTCATCCAATGCACGACAAGTATGTCATGAATGCGGTTTCGCGCAACACGCGTCCCCCCATAAAATGAGGCCATGGATGCAGCGCCCGAACCTCACACCGGATGGACGTTCGTCACAAGCCACGCTCGCGTACTGGCGGCCATCGCAGACAACCCGAACGTCCGGATCCGGGACATCGCCACCCACTGCCGGCTCACCGAGCGTGCCGTCCAGCGGATCATCTCGGACCTCGAACAGGACGGTTACCTCTCCCACACCCGGGAGGGGCGCACGAACACCTACCGCATCGAGCCGGGCAAGCTGCTGCGACATCCGGCGGAAGCGGGCCTGTCCGTGGCGTCGCTGCTCTCCCTGCTCGTGCAGGACGAGACCGACCGGGCCAGGAAGCCCGTCGCCCGGTAGGCGTCCACCCCCCGAAGGAGGCGGGGACTCCCGGGAGAAGCGGAGTCCGCGCCGACCCCGGTGCGCCGCGACCGCGTCGCCGCCGGGCCGCGGCCGCACAGGGCGCCCGGGGCCGGGCCGTCCGCCGACAGGGCCGCGGTCGCCACGGGCCGCCCGCCCGGCGATCCGCCGGCGCCTGCCGCCCGGACATGGCCCGCGACGCGCCGCCGCCACCGCCACCGCCACCGCAAGGTCCGCGGCACAGGCGCGGACAGGACCGCCACCCGCGCGCGGCCGCGGAGGGAAGGACGACCACGACCGGCACGGGTGCGCCGGCCGGTGGACCGGCCACGGCGGGGCGACCGTGCCGACCTTTCCGGCCTTTCCAACCTTTCCGACCGCCGGCAATCCCGCCCGCCCTCGGGCGCGGCGACGGGACGGCGAGTTACAGAAAGCGTTGGCAGCAGCCCCCTGTTTGCGAAACGGGGAGTTCCCCGTTAGCGTGGAAGGAGAAACGGGGAATTATCCGTATCGTGTGGAGGTCTGCCATGATGAAGCTGCTCAGCTATCTGACCAAGCGGGAAGGCACTACCGCGGAAGAGCTGATGGAGTACTACGAGGAGCACCATGTGCCGCTGATCCTGAGCCTTGCGCCCTCGCCGACCCTCTACAAGCGCCATTACCTGACGCGCGGCGACGCTTTCAACCTGCGCGAGGACGAGATCGACTTCGACGTGGTCACCGAGATGGGCTGGCCCGACCGCGAGGCCTTCCAGGCGTGGATGCACGCCGTTTCGGACGAGCGGGTGGCCGTCGACGAGGCCCGGTTCCTGGACCGGTCCCGGACCCGCGCGCTCCTGGTCGAGGACCGGGTCACGGCCGGCTGAGCCCGCCGAACGCGGTCACCGGCACGAGTGGAGCACCCACCGGCGACACCGTGCCGATGTCCGCCGAAGGCGCGCGGACGGCCCTTCCGGACCCTTCCGGGCCCCTCCGGACCCCTCCGGGCCTTTCCCTTCCTTTCCATGTCCGTTTCCATGTCCGTTTCCATGTCCGTTTCCCTGCCCGCCTCGGCCGGCACACCCCCTTTCCCACCCTCCGCCGAAACCAGGGGGCCACGGCAGCACCCGGCTTCCGGTCGGACCGAAGGCCGGCGGCCGGCACGTTCCGCGTTCGGCAGAGGGGAGTCCCCTTTCCCTCCCCCGCAGCAATACAGGCCAGGACAAGGACGCGCCGAGATGGACGAAGGAGCACGGCTTTCACTCAGTGAAAGTTTTTCGCCGTTCCACGTTCCACGGATAACATCAGCACCCCACGTGATTCAAGTTTCAAGGAATGCCGGGCTTCGGTAAGACCCCGGCTCAGGTCGGACGGTTGACTGGAGCGTGACCTGTGGGGGACCTGTTCGAGCACGACGCCTCCGCCGCCCTGGTGGGACGCGCACAGCAAGTCGGACGCATCTGCGACTTCCTCGCCTCCCCCGACCGCGGCGGGGCGCTCCTGCTGTCGGGACAGGCGGGAGTGGGCAAGACGGCGCTGCTCGACACCGCGGCGGACGTCGTGTCCTCCACCGGGACGCGGGTTCTGCGTGCCGCCGGAGTCGAGTTCGAGGCCGAGGTGAGCTACTCCGGGCTCAACCAGCTCCTCTTCCCCCTGTCCGAGTCGTTCGGCGATCTCGACAGCATCCACAGCGAAGCCCTGCGCGTCGCGCTGGGCTTCGGCAGCGGACCGCCACCGGACCGGCTCATCGTGTCCAGCGCGACCCTGATGCTTCTGCGTCAGGCAGCCTCCGCCGAACGGTTGCTCCTCATCATCGACGACCTGCCGTGGCTGGACAGCGCCAGCGCCGCCGTCCTGGGCTTCGTCGCGCGTCGGCTCGACGGCAGCCGGGTCGGCTTCCTCGGCGCCATGCGCTCGGGGAGCGAGACCTTCTTCAGCCGCGTCGGGCTGCCCGAGTACGAAGTCCCACCGCTGGACGGGAAGGCGTCGAGGGAGTTGCTCGACGTGCGCTTCCCCGCCCTCGCCGAGCGGGTGCGGGAGCGGCTGCTGGCCGTGGCCGAGGGGAATCCGCTGGCCCTGCTGGAGCTGCCGACCGCGCTGAGCGGCCAGCAACAGGCGGCGTTGGAGAGCCTTCCTGCCGTACTTCCGCTCAGCCAGCGACTGCAAGCGCTGTTCGTCTCCCGGGTCTCCGTCCTTCCCGCTCCCGCACGGCGTCTGCTGCTGCTCGCGACGCTGGACGGGACCGGTGACCTCGGTGTCATCCAGGCGGCCGCGCGGCAGGCCGGCCACGACGGCGGTCTCGAAGCTCTCGCGCCCGCCGAGCAGGACCGGTTGGTGCACTTCGAGGAAGCCACCCGACGGCTCGTCTTCCGCCATCCCCTGATCAGTTCGGCCGTGGTGGCGGCGTGCACCACCGCGGAGCGCCGCTCGGCCCACCGCGCCCTGGCCCACGTACTGATGGACCATCCCGAGCGCCGGGCCTGGCATCTGGGGGAGGCGTCCGTCGAACCGGACGAGGAGGTGGCCACCCTGCTCGAACAGGCCGCGCGCCTCATCGCGGCGCGCGGCAACGCGGGTGGGGCGGTGGCCGCACTGGTACGGGGCGCCGATCTCAGCCCCCGCGCTTCCGACCGTGCCCGCAGACTCGCCGAGGCCGCCTACATCGGCGCCGATGCGACCGGGGACCTGCGTGGCGTGTCGGAACTGCTCGAGAACGCACGCCGGGCGGACCCGGGCCTGGTGGACTCCCTGCACTCCGCCGCCGCCGCCGTCTACCTCACCATCAACAGCGGCGGGGACATCGACACCGCGCATCGCCTGCTGGTGGGCGCCATCGAGTCCGGCGTACACCGGTACGACGCCAAGGACGCCGCTCTGATCGAGGCGTTCCACCTCCTGCTGCTCCTGTGCTTCTACAGCGGCCGTGCAGAACTGTGGCCCCCTTTCTACACCGCACTCGCCCGCTTGCGTCCGGAGCCGCCGGCGCTCCTGTCCGTGGCCAGCAAGACCTTCTCCGACCCGGCCCGTTCCGGAGTCGCCGCCCTGGAACAGTTGCAGTCCATCCTCAGCGGGCTCCCCGAGGAGAGCGACCCCGGCAGGATCGTGCGCATCGGGACCGCATCGCTCTATCCGGACCGGCTGGCGGACGTCCGCGAGCCTTCCTGGAAGGTCGTTCTCCAGGGGCGGGACGGCGGTCCCGCGCGCAGGACCCTCGGCGCGCTGATGCACCTGTGCCTGGGCGACTTCCTGTCCGGCAGGTGGGACGAGTGCGACGAACTGGCCGACGAAGGAATCCAGTTGTGCGAGGAGTCGGGGTACGGGTTCTTCACCTGGTATTTCTGGTACTGCCGGGCCGTCGTCGCCGCCCCGCGCGGCGACGATGCCACGGCCGAGCGCCTGGTCGACCAGATCACCCGCTTCGCGACACCACGGGGAGTCGGGACGGCGCTTCACTACGCCCTGCACGTACGCACGATCGCGGACCTCGGACGTGGAGATTTCGAAGGCGCCTTCCAGCACGCATCGGCCGTCAGCCCGCCGGGTACGTTCGCCTCCCACGTCCCGCACGCGCTGTGGGTGGCGATGGATCTCGTCGAAGCCGCCGTGCGCACCAACCGCCGGGCGGAAGCGGTCGCTCATGTGCGCGCCATACGGGAGACCGGCATAGCGGAGTTCTCCCCCCGGCTCGCCCTTCTCGCCGGCTGCGCGGCGGCGCTGTGCGCCGAGGACGACGAGGAGGCGGTACGTCTGTTCGACACGGCCCTTGCGGTGCCGGGGCTCGAACGATGGCCGTTCGATCTGGCCCGGGTGCGACTCGCCTACGGTGAAAGGCTGCGACGGGCACGGGGGAACGCGGACTGCCGAGGGCCGTTGAGCATGGCGCACGACTCCTTCTCCCTGCTCGGCGCTCGTCCCTGGATGGAGCGCGCGGCCAAGGAACTTCGCGCCTCCGGATGGGTCGCGCCGAGAACGGCAGCCGTGGAAAGCGGGGTTCTCACGCCGCAGGAGCGGCAGATCGCGGAGTTGGCCGCGTCCGGGCTGAGCAACAAGCAGATCGCCGAGCGGCTCTACCTCTCCCACAGGACCATCGGCGCGCACCTTTATCAGATCTTCCCCAAGCTCGGAATCTCCTCACGCGCGGCCCTGCGCGACGCCCTTGCGCACCTGGAAGGAACGCCATAGCTCCGAAACGACCGGTGACACCGCGGACCGGCTCACGGATCGCGCGGACGCCGGCAGCGGTCGGCCGCCCCAGCGCGCGTGGCAGCGCTGGAACGGCTACTCAGCGCGGCCGGACCGCCACGCTAAACGGGGAATCCCCCTCTTTTCTGTTAGATTAAGGGGAGTCCCCCCTTCTCGAACAAGGGCTGCCGTGACCACTCTGAGAGAGCTCGTCCGCCCACCCCGGCGTGCGGACGCCCGGCGCAACTACGACGCGCTGGTCGCCGCCGCCGAGCAGGTCTTCATCACGCAGGGGTACGACGCGCCACTGGATGAGATCGCGCGGCGGGCCGGTGTCGGCAACGCGACCCTCTACCGCCACTTCCCCACCCGGCGTGACCTCCTCATGGCGGTCTGTGTCGGCGAGGTGGAGGCCCTGTGCGGGCTGGCCGAGCGGCTGCGCACGGGGTCGCGTCCCCGGGACGCGCTGCTCGAGTGGATGCGTGCCTACGTCGACCACGTCAGCGCGCACCGGGGACTGGGGGCCGCCCTGAGCACCGACACACCCGAGGGCTCCACCCTGGCCGTCGCGAGCCAGGCAGCCGTGGCCGAGGCCGGGGGTGCCTTGCTGGCCGCAGCCGCCGAGGCCGGCGGGGTGCGCCGGGACGTGCGCATCGACGACCTGCTCGCCCTGCTGGGCGCCGCCGCGACGGTCAGCGAGAGCGGGGACGGGGAACGACCGGAACGACTGCTGCGCCTGGTGGTGGAGGGCATCTCCGGCTGAGGAGGAGGAACGCGGATCATGGCACAAAGGGGCGGAGAAGATGTCTGACGAGCACGGCATGTCGGTGACCGACAAGGTCCTGGCGCTGCTCGGAGCGTTCTCCCACGAAACTCCCGCGCTGACGCTCACCGAGTTGTCCCAGCGGACGGGACTCTCCCTGCCCACGGTCCATCGTCGTGCCGCCGAACTCGTCGAGTGGGGAGCTCTTGAGCGCGGCCGCGACCGCCGCTACAGGGTAGGTCTGCGGCTGTGGGAGGTGGCCAGCCTCGCTCCCCGCGGCCATGGCATCAGGGAGGTCGCCCTGCCGTTCCTGCAGAACCTGTACGACGCGACGAAGCAGCAGCACATCCACCTCTCCGTACGGAATCATCTGGACGTCGTCATCCTGGAACGGCTCAGCGCGCCCCACGCCCCGCAGGCCGTCAGCCGGACCGGAGGCCGGTTCGGCACCTTCGCCACGGGAGCGGGCCTGGTACTGCTCGCGCACGCCCCCGACGATGTGCGAGAGGAGTATCTGGGCAAGCCGCTGCCCCGCTACACCGAGGAGACCGTGACGGACCCCGGCCGGCTCCGTGCCATGCTGGCCGCCGTTCGCAGGGACGGCTACGCCAGCAGTGACAGGATGATGGCCTCGGACGTCCACTGCGTGGGTGCGCCGATCTACGGGCCGGACGGCTCCGTGGTGGCATCCGTGTCCATCTGCTCCCGGGCCGGCACCCAGACCTTGCAGGCGCTCGCTCCCTCCGTTCGGGCAACGGCCCGAAGGATCTCCCAGGCCCTGCGGTGACGAGGGCCGCGGCGCCGACCGTCCGGCCGGGGATCGGATGATCGTGTGCAGCGGGTACGGCGGCAGCTCCTCAACGAAGGCCGGCGGGGACCGGAGCCCCCATCCTGTCGAGCAGATCGGCGACTTTCTGATCGAGCTCGGCCCCGACCCGTGAGATCTCAGGATGGCGGTAGCTGTTGAAGTGGGAGCTGGGTTTGTCGATCACGAACAGTGGACCGTCGGATCCCTGGTAGATCTCGGTACGCAGGGGTGCGTGCAGCATGACCGACGCGTCATGGTGGAACATCCGCTGGGCAATTGTGTGGTTCCCCATGAGGTACATCACGAACGAGGTGTTCTCGCCTGCCAGGCTCATCAGTGAAGTCCCCGCATTCCTCCAGAAGATCATGAATCCATGAGGGGCATTCCGCTCCGCCTGGTCCAGGAACTGCCCCCAAGGCGCGCGGGAGCCCACAAGGCCCTGAAGCGCGGTGGTGTCCAACGGGGGAACGAGGCTCTCGTAGTGCCGCACGGCATCCTCGAACGAGCCCGGCAGAGGCACGTGCAACCGGGTGACTTCGTAACTGGTCGATCGCGGCTCGGACATGTCTGAGATCTCCCTCATCGTAGAAAAGAGCTGATCGGAGGCCCTGTGGCCGTTCTCGGAGGCCGCGGGGAGGGGCAGGACCGGCCCGTTCCGCCGCGGACGGGTGGGGCCGTCGGCGGTGTGCAGCAATCGCACGCCGACCGCGCAGGCCATCCGCACCGGGCCCCGGAGCCGGTGGGCACCGGCGAGCACCCCGGCCCCCGGCCTGTCAGACCGGGGCGCCTCCGGCCCCGGGGGCGATGCGGAGCGGACGGCTGCCCTTCGCGCTGTCCACCACCATCGCGATGGCTTCGGCCGTCCGGGCGATGTCCGCTTCCGTGACAGTCTGTTGCGCAAGAACCGCGTCCACGCTGTCCACCAGGCCGGGATACCGGCTGTCGTACACGGCGGTGGTCTCGGTGTCGTCCGGGTGGACCAGTCCCAGGTGCCGGCCGGCATCGGCCGTACACGAACGGGAAACGACGGTGGAGACCTCGATCCCGAAGCCCGCCAGCTCCCTCGCGTAACTCGCCGCGAAATGCTCGATCAGCGTGACCGCTTCGGAGTGGAGCGCGAGGTAGGGAGTCCTGTCGGCAGGGTGCCCGGAGGGCACCGCCCAGACGAGCAGCCCGTCCTGGCGCTCGCGCATGTGCGGCAGTACAGCACGGTTCACCCGTTGGGTGGAGAGCACGTACGCGTCGTAGATCTGCGCCAGTTGGTAGGGGGTGAAGGATTCCAGGGGCCCCCGGGGCACAGGTCCCACGGTGTGGATCACCGCGTCGATCCGGCCGGACTCCGCCGTGATCTCCCTGACGGCCACGGAGACCGAGCGCTGATCGGCAACGTCAAGCCCGAGGGGGCGCAGTCGCGTGCCCTGTACGAGCGCGTGCCTCTCCAGCTCGGCAGTACCCCCGGGTGATGAGCCGGCGGCGGGCCCGATTCCGGCGTAGGCGGTGTGACCGGCCCCGGCGAGGGCCAGCGCTGTCGCCGCACCGAGTTCGGTGGAGGCCCTGGTGACAAGAACGATCTTCGACATCAGGCTCCTCAGCGGACGATGCGAACGGTGAGGCGGCCGTCGGCGTGGTGAGGGACGGGCCGCCGGACACGATCAGGCCATGGAGCCGAACCAACCGGCGCCCGGCAACGCGGGTTCTCCGCCCTGATCGTTACCGACCTCTGACCGTGCACATTGTTTTCCATACGAGACCTGGCCCAACAACCCTTGAGTGGTGGGCGAAGCCCGCCGCCCCCGCCCGGGCTGTTCACCCGGCACGGGAACACCGGAGCGGGGCCACGCCCGACAGATGCAATGTGCATCTGACCACGTGCCAGTATCGGCCGAGCCCCGATCGAGCCGCCTAAGTCGGATGACTGCACAGAAGACTGCGCCTCGCACCACCCGCAGCGGTGCGAGGCGAGCATCTCGGCCCTGCGACCCCCGGATCCGGACGCCGGAACGAGTCGCACGGCCGCTTGACGGCCACGGTCGGTACGGCCCCGCACACGACCACCGGGCACCGCCCGCCGGGATGCGGGACATCCCGCCACGGCCAGGGGCCGGGCACCCCCGCCCCTGGCAGGAATCGGACCCGGGAGCGGTGGCCCCTCCCCCGGAACCGCCATGGGCGGCGTGTTCCGCGACGCGTCTTCCGGGGAGCGGGAGGGAGGGCCGGAGCCTGCTGATGCGCCGACGACGTGCGCCATATCCCTACGGACTGGACAAACGGCTGCCCAGGACGCGGTGACCTGGTGGCCGATTGACAGATGCGGGCCGAAGAGGCTCGGGGAAACCCTGGGGCTACGCCGCTGGACATGTCGCACTCGACGCGTGCCGGGGCGGGTCACAAGGAGCGCGGAATCGGCTTCGCATGCGTTGAGCAGCGGTCGCCGGCCTCGGATCGCGCGCCCCCCAGACACAGACGCCGAACAGAACTTCTCTGCACACGGGAGATCCCGCATGAGCGATACCGACAGCGAACAGGCCGGCACCATCGTGCTCATCCACGGCCTGTGGGTAAATCCGCGCAGTTGGGAGGGGTGGAAGCAGCACTACGAGGCGCGGGGGTACGAGGTGATCACCCCAGCCTGGCCCGGCCTCGACCGCGAGGTGGAGGAGCTCCGGCGCGACCCCACCGGCATCGCGGGGGTCGGCCTCCTGGAGGTGGTCGAGCACTACGAGACGATCATTCGGGCTCTGGACCGGCCGCCGATCATCATGGGCCACTCCTTCGGGGGCACGGTCGTGCAGATCCTGCTCGACCGTGGGCTGGGCAGTGCGGGAGTCGCGATCGACTCGGCAGCCGTCAAGGGCGTACTCCCGTTGCCCCTGTCCACTCTGAGATCGGCCTGGCCGGTCCTGGGCAACCCCGCCAACAAGAACAAGGCGGTCCCGCTGACAGCGGAGCAGTTCCACTACGCCGTCACCAACACCCTGAGCGAGAGCGAGTCAGCCGCGCACTACAAGCGGTACGCCGTTCCGGGCTCGGCCCGGGTCCTCTTCCAGGGGGCATTCGCCAATTTCAACCCCAGGGCCGCCACCCGGATCAACTTCCGCAACCGCCGGCGGGCCCCGCTCCTGTTCATCGCCGGAGAGGCCGACCACATCGTGCCGCCCAAGGTGAACAAGGCCAACCACCACCTCTACCGCAAATCGCCCGCCGTCACGGACTACCAGGAATTCCCCGGGCGCTCGCACTTCATCATCGGGCAGAAGGGCTGGCAGGAAGTCGCCGACTACGCCCTGAACTGGGCGGAGGAACACGCGCCCGCTCGCGTGTGACGCAGGCCGGCCCGCCCTGGCCCACCTCTCCGCGGCCGTAGGCCGGATTCCCTCCTCTCTTCTCCCCCCTTCCCCCCTCCCCTCTCACAGTCGGCCCGCCCCACCGGTGCGGACCGAGATCCCACACGAACGAGCACCATGCAGTCATCCAAGGAGACAGTCATGCACAAGCGTCCCAAGCGCCGTGCCTTCCGCATCACCGTACTCGGCGCGACCGGCGTCGCCCTCGTCGCCGGCGTGGCCACCCTCGCGTCGGCCGCACCGTCCTACTTCACCGACCCGGCCCCGAAGCCGACCGTCGTCCTCGTCAACGGTGCCTGGTCCGACTCGGCCAGTTGGGGCGGCGTGATCAAGCGCCTCCAGGGCGACGGCTACCCCGTCACCGCCCCGCCCACCGCCCTGCGCAGCCTGTCAGGCGACTCTGCATACCTGGCCTCCTACCTCAAGACCATCAAGGGACCCATCGTCCTGGTCGGCCAGTCCTACGGCGGATCCGTCATCACCAACGCCGCCACCGGCAACACCAACGTCAAGGCCCTCGTCTACATCTCGGCCTTCGCCCCCGACACGGGCGAGAGCGCCCAGGACCTGACCGCGAAGTTCCCGGGCACGCAGATCACCGACGACCCCAGCGCCCCCGTCCCGACCGCTCTCAGCCCCGTCCCCTTCACCGCCCCCGACGGCTCCGTCGCAGTCGACCTCTACGCCAAGGCCGACCAGTACCGCGATCTGTTCCTGAGCAACCAGCTCAGCAGCACGACCGCGGCCGAACTCGCCGCGGAACAGAGCCCCATCACCTCGCAGGCCCTCAAGGATGCCTCCGGAGCCCCGGCCTGGAAGAGCATCCCCTCCTGGTTCCTCGTCTCCAACGACGACCACCTCATCCCCCCGGCGACGGAGCGCTTCATGGCCACCCGCGCCCACGCCCACACCGTGGTGGCCGACACCCCCCACGCCGCACAGGTGACCAACCCCGGAACCGTCACCGGGATCATCGAGCAGGCCGCCCGCGCCACCCGCTGACGCAAGCGGCGTCCACGCCGCCGCCGAGCGGCCCGGTCCTCCCGACGACCCACCCACCGGTCGCACCGGGAGGCGCCCGGGCCGCCTGGCAGCACTCCCCACCGACCGATCAACGCCGGAGAACCCGCGAAGGCGCTCGCCGGCCCCTGTCCAAGCCGGCCTCCGCCAAAGAGGCCCGCACCGACAGGCGCCGCTGAATCCGTGGCAGGACTCCGGCGGTTCGGGCACATCGAGAATGAGTGCCGCGCCCCAAGGCCGGCACGTGAAAGTGAGCCAAAAGACCATGTTCACCATAAAGGAATCCACCACCAAGACGGTGGATGTCGGCGGGACTCCGTTCACCTACCGTGAAGCAGGTACGGCCGAGGGTGTTCCGCTGGTGCTCCTGCACCACGTCACCGCCATGCTGGACGACTGGGACCCCGCGGTCGTCGACGGTCTCGCGGCCGAGCGGCGTCTCATCCTGGTCAATCTGCGGGGCGTCGGCGGTTCCGGCGGCACCACACCGGACAGCTTCGAGGCCATGGCCGACGATGCGGTGGCCTTCCTGAAGGCGCTCGGGCTCGGCCCGGTCGACCTGCTGGGCTACTCCCTGGGGGGAATCGTCGCCCAGGTGATCGCCCAGGAGCACCCCGCCCTCGTCCGCCGGATCATCCTGGCGGCCACCACACCCGCAGGCGCCCCGGGGCCCGCCGCCACCGGCGCGGTGCTCCAGGCCGCCATCCAGAAGGCGACGTCGGAGGGCAAGCACCCGAAGCACTACCTGTTCTTCGAGCAGTCGGCCACCGGCCAGGCAGCCGCAGACGCCTTCCTCGCGCGACTGGACGAGCGCACGCAGGACCGCGACACCCCGGTGTCGAACGAGACGATCGGCGCGCAGTTGACCGCACTCACCACGTGGGAGAAGGACACGTCGCCGACCGGCCTGGCGAGCGTCGAGCAGCCCGTCCTGGTGGTCAACGGGGACAACGACACCATGTGGCCGACCAGCGGCACGATCCAGCTCGCCCAGTTGCTGCCCAACGCGAAGCTGGCCATCTACCCGGACTCGGGTCACGGCGGCATCTTCCAGTACCACGAGCTGTTCGTGCAGCAAGCACTGGCGTTCCTCCGCGACTGACCCGCGTGCGGTCGTCCCACCTGGTGCGGCGGGCGGAGCAGGACCTCGGTGATGTGTACGGGGGCTCGGCGATGTCGTAGGTGACGGCCGGCACAGCGCGGCCGGGAAAGGGCCGACGTCCCCGAGATCGGGAGGCGCCCGCAGGCGCCCGGCCACGGTGCGACGGCCAACGCCCGCCGCGGCCCCGGCCCCGGCCCCGGGGCACGGCGGGCACGGCGGGCACGGCCCAGGGGATGACCTCCACGGGACGGTCGGACGTCGGTGACCCGCCGTTCCAGGCATCGGCCGGGGTAGGTGAACCAGTCCCGCAGGTTCATATCCGCGGTGAGCTCGTCCGCGCCGGCCCGTGCGGCCGTGGTGAGGGCCACGGCGAACTCACCGTGACGGGTCCACAAGGTTCCCTCGTCAAGCAGGCTGCGCTTGTCATCCGGGGGGCCTTTTCAGCCGTTTGTGTCAGACACGCCGTCGCGCGTCCTGGGAAGGTTGCCTCACACTTATGCTTCTACAAGCATGTAGAAGTAGTGAGAGGCGGAGCCGGATGCCCCCGGCCGCCTTTCGACATCCGGCCGGGAAGGGAGGGCGCCGCCATGAGGTGGGGCAGGCCGTTCACGACCGGTCACCGGTCAACGCACCGGCAGCCGGCACCGTTCCTCGGGGTGCGCCGCCGCGCCCTGCCCGGCGCGCCGCACGTGACACGCACATGAAGGAGTGAACGCCCCCATGGTGTTCAAACGGCTACTCGGCTCGCTCGGTGTCGGTGGGCCCACGGTGGACACGGTCCTCGACCCCGGCGCCGTCCTGCCCGGCGGGGCCCTGTCGGGGCAGGTCCACCTCAAGGGCGGCAACGCCGACTTCGACATCGACCGCATCACCCTCGAACTGGTCGCCCGCGTCGAGGCGGAGTACGAGGACGGAGAGGGCGAAGGCGCGGTCGCCTTCGAGAGGTTCACCGTCGGCGGCGGCTTCCGCCTGGGTGAGGGCGAACTCCGCAGCGTCCCGTTCACCGTGAGCCTGCCGTGGGAGACACCGGTCACCGAACTGCACGGGCAGCCGCTCGGCATCGTGCTCGGCGTGCGCACCGAGCTGGCGGTCGCCGGTGCGAAGGACAAGGGCGACCTGGATCCGCTCGCGGTGCGCCCGCAGCCCGCCCAGGAGGCGATCCTGGAAGCACTGGGCGAGCTTGGATTCGGGTTCAGGTCCGCCGACCTGGAGCTGGGCCGCATCGGCGGCACCGGCCAGCAACTGCCCTTCTACCAGGAGATCGAGCTCACCCCGGCCCCGCAGTACGCGCACCAGCTCAACGAGCTGGAGGTCACCTTCCTCGCCGGTCCCGGCGGCCTGGAGGTCGTGCTGGAGGCCGACAAGCGCGGCGGCTTCCTCACCGCGGGCCATGACGCGCTCACCCGCTTCACCGTCTCCCACGACGCCGCCCACCAGGACTGGAACACTCTGGTCGACGGCTGGATCCGGCAGCTTCTCGAACACCGCGACTCCTACGGCGCCCACGCCCCCTACGGGCACGGCGACCCGTACGCGGGCCATGGCCACGGCGGCCACCACAGCCACCACGGCGACCACCACGGCGGGCAGCACCGCTCGGGTCCCGGCGTGGGCACCGCGATCGCCGCCGGCGCCGCGGGCCTGGCGGTCGGTGTCGCCGGCGGCCTGGTCGCGGCCGAAGTCGTGGACGAGGTCGGCGACTTCTTCGAAGGCGAGGACGAGGAAGAGGACTGAAGGGGCATGGCTTGCCCCCGCTGACTTCTGCACAACCGTAAATCACCGGGAGCTTCGGGCCATGTGCACGGGCCCGGGCTTCCGTTCGAGACGTGGAGTACTCATGGCCCTGTGGGACCGCCTCAAGGAATCCGCCGCCACCATGCAGACCCAACTGGTGGCGAAGAAGAACGATCTCAAGAGCGGCGCCTTCCGCGACGCCTCCATGGCGATGTGCGCGCTCGTGGCGGCCGCGGACGGCACCGTCGACCCCTCCGAGCGGCAGCGCGTCGCCCAGCTCATCGCCACCAACGAGGTACTCCAGAACTTCGACGCCGACGACCTGCGCCGCCGTTTCGAGGCCAACCTCGCCAAGCTCACCGCCGACTTCGCCTTCGGCAAGGTCAGCGTGCTCCAGGAGGTCGCCAAGGCGAGGAAGAAGCCCGCCGAGGCCCGGGCCGTCATCCAGATCGGCATCGTCATCGGCGGCGCCGACGGCGACTTCGACAAGGACGAGCAGGCCGTCGTCCGCGAGGCGTGCTTCACCCTCGACCTGCCGCCGCACGAGTTCGACCTGTAACCGCGGCGGACCCTGGTCCGGGCCGTGCCACCGGCCGGTGGCACGGCCCACTCGTCCTCCACCGGGGTCTTCTGCGGGGCGCTGTTCCGCAAAGGGCCGTTCCAGGAGGGGCCGTTCTACAACGGAGTGGCAGCCTTCAGCACGAAGAACAGCGTGACGGCGGAATTCGCCGACGACAGAGCGGACATCATGGTGCCCGCGGCGGCGGTCCACACCGCCAGACCCACCGCGGTGAAGACCGGCGGCCACAAGAGCGCGGCGGGTGCGGGGCCGAGCAGGGCGGCGACCCGGCGCGGCACCGGCCCGGGGGAGGCGACTTGGGCCAGTGTCGCCGCCGGGGCGCCCTGGGAGACCAGCGCAGCCTTACCGACCGCCAGGGCCATCGCTCGACGACTGCCGATCGCCTGTGCCGCTTCCTCGTCCGCCCACCGCTCGACGGTGTAGGAGACCGCCGTGCGCAGCGGCCGCAGGCATGGATTCGCCTGCGCCGCCAGCCGCACCACCAGCAGAAACCGGTGATGGCGGTCGGCCAGGTGCGCCCGCTCGTGGGCGAACAGCGCCCGCCGTTCGGGCCCGTTCAGACAGGAGAGCATGGCGGTGGAGACCACCACCCGGCCCCGCCGGCCCGAGGGCAGCGCATAGGCGTACGGCACGCCGTCCGGCAGCACCGCCACCGACTTCCTGGGCAGCCCCGCCAATGCCTCTTCGGCCCGCATCCGGACCCGGCGGTGCCGCCACAGCACCCGCGAGCAGGCCACCACCAGGGCGAGCAGGGCCGGAATGGCGACCTTGCCCGCGACCTCGTCGCACGGGACGGCTTCGCGTACCTCCTCGTCCGACCAGCCGTCCGGCAGCGGATTGCCCGGTAGCTGGGCGGTGCCCACCACCACCAGCAGCGCCAGGCACACCGTGCTGCACACCGCCAGCACCCCCGCCGTCACCGACAACAGCCACGTCGCTGCCCGCGGGTGCAGACGCTGCTCGGCCAGTCGCGCCACCGGCAACGCCGTCAACGGCATCACCAGCGGCAGGAAGACGAACACCCCCATGAGGCTTCAGTCGTTCCCTTCCGGGCCGAGAGGGCCCAATAGCTGCCGCAGCAGACGTTCGTCCTCCGGCTCCAGGGAGGTCACGAAGCGGGCCAGCACCGCCCCCCGGTCGCTCTCGCCATCGAGCAGCTTGCGCATCTTGCGCGCGGCAAGCCCGGCCTGGTCGGACATCGGCGTCCACACATAGGACCGGCCCGCACGCTCCCGGGTCACCGCTCCCTTGCCCAGCAGCCGGGTCAGGATGGTGATCACGGTCGTGTAGGCGAGGTCCCCGCCCAGGCGTTCTTGCACCCAGCCCGCCGGCGCGGGCCCGCGCGCCTCGCGCAGGGTCGACAGGACCAACCCTTCCAGCTCGCCCTGTCCCCGTCGCCGGGGACGCTGCCGGTCGCCCACGCCCTCTCCCTTCCGCCGGTCACCACACCACAAGCCGTCGATCCTAGAAGTGCCCCGCACCGAACTCCCCCCGGAACGCACACGGCACGACCCGGCAGCCGCGCCTCGTCCGCAGAATCATCGAAAGGAGGGCCCGGGTGTCACCGCGCGGCCGGTTCCGGGCTTCTCGCCGGGCCGATCGCAGGGCCGTCCGCCCGGACGCGGTCCCGGCAGATGCATCGGCACCACCGGTACGGCACCACCGTCCTCGGCATCGCCGGCACACTCCTCGGCGGCCGGTTGTCGGCGGTCTTGCTCCACCGCCCGATCCGGTGGGATCCCTCCTCCCTCGCCGCCCGGGCCCGGCCGTCGGCGGTGCGCTCGTCCTGCGGACCGGCCGCCGCCACCTCCTGTTCGGCAGATCAGGGGCGTGGGCGCACGCCCGTGGCGGCGGGCGGGGAGACCCCGAACCCGACGTACCGCGGACCCGCCCCGCAGGCCGGGCCGGGCACCGCATCAGGCCCGCGGCGGCCGATCGTCGCGCTGCACGACGACGCCTTCCACGACCGGCCCCGAAAGTGGCGCCCCAGCGGACTCCTGCTCCTTCAGCGCCCCGGCCTCGCTCTTGAAGATCCGTGCCGCCCTGCCCGCGGAGCGCGTCAGCTCGGGCAGCTTCCTGATCCCGAGGACGACGACCACCACCAACAGGATCAACGCCAGCTCGCCCAGGCCGAACATCAGATGCGCTCCCTCTCCGTGTGCGGCACCCGGAACCGGGCGCCGGCACCCCGCCGTATCTACATTGCTGTAGAAGTCTTGCGCAGGGCACGATCGGTCACAAGCCCGCCCTCCGCGAAGCGGCACCTGGCGGAACGGCCGCGGCGGACCCGCAACCGTGCGGGACCGAACGACGCGCCCTCCTGCGCCCCGGCCCGGGGCGGAAACGCGAAGTACCCCCGCGGGCACGGGCCCAGCCCGTCGAACCGCCGACCGCCAGGCGCCCGAGGCCGTACCGGCAGGCCCCCTCCACAGGGCCCCGGGGGGCCGCGCGATCCCCGCAGAAGTCGTCAGGGGCCGCCGTGCAGCCGTCCGTGCGGCTACCGGGGCACCGGTTTTCGGCCTGGAGACGCGCCGAGGGCCGCCACGCTTGGCGTAGCGGCCCTCAGGTTACGTTTATGCAGGTCAACGGCCTGCTATGTGCGTCACCGCGGTGGGGCGGGTGGGACTCGAACCCACGGCCGACGGATTATGAGTCCGCTGCTCTAACCGGCTGAGCTACCGCCCCATTACGGCGCGTCGCGCACATGTGTGCGCGCCGTCTGCCGCAGCATAGCTGCTCATACGATCTCCTGCTTCGGCTGGTCGGCCTCGCACGACCATGAGGACTCCCCCCGGGCCCGTACGGTTCCACCAGGCACAAAAAAGGACCCCCTTGAGGGGTCCTTCCCGGCTGCTCCCCCGACTGGACTCGAACCAGTAACCTGCCGGTTAACAGCCGGCTGCTCTGCCAATTGAGCTACGGAGGATCGAGCTCCCCCGACTGGACTCGAACCAGTAACCTGCCGGTTAACAGCCGGCTGCTCTGCCAATTGAGCTACGGAGGATCGCCTCGGTGCATCGAACGCACCTCCCGGGGTATCCGCCAGGCGGCGCGCGCTCGCTGCACCGCATACATTAGCGCAAGCAGGGGGGTGCTCCGCCAATCGGTACTCGCGACGGACCCCGGCTCAGGGGAGACAACGGAAGGGTGGCCGCCCATGCGCTACCGGCTCACATTCGCCGCCGGACTTGCCCTCGGCTATGTACTGGGGACCCGGGCGGGACGCGAACAGTACGAGAAGATCAAGCAGTCCGTCCAGGACCTCGCCCAGAACCCGGCCGTGCGCAACACCGCGGAGTCCGCGGCCCAGCAGAGCCGCGACCTCGCCGGTCGGGCGTACCACACGGTCAGCGGCAAGGTGGGCGAGCGGATGCCGGACGCGGTGACCGGGCGGGTCCGCTCGATGCGCGAGCGCGCGCACGCCGGTCACTCCGGCCACTCCGGTGAGGACGACTGGGGTACCGGCGCCCCCTGACACACGGCGCCGGCACGCTCGAAGCACGGCGCCGGCACGCTCGGGAACCGCGGCTGCGAGGGTCCTGCCCCGTGTGCGCGGGCCCCGGTTCCCGGGCGTGTCGGCGAACGCGTCCCCGCGACCGCACGGTCGCGCGCCCCACCGGCCCCACCGGCCCCACCGGCCCCACCGGCCCCACCGGCCCCACCGGCCCCACCGGCCCCACCGGCCAGGGTGATGCCCCCGGGCACCTCCACAGGGCCATACCCCGCCCGTCGGCGGCGCGCCGATCCCGTTCGAGGCGCCCGGGCCGAGCGGACCCCCTGAACCTTTTGAACCGCTCGCCCCAGTCGGGCCCGGCCCCCGCCCCCTGCGGGCCGCCCCGGGCCGGGCGAGGGGCGACCCGGTGCGGCGCGTGCCCCCCGGTGCGGCAGAATCTCCGTATGGGGATAGTCGCCGGGCTGGACAGTTCACCGGATTCCACACGCATCGTCGTCTGTGACGCGGACACCGGCGCCGTGCTCAGGCAGGGGTACGCCCCGCACCCGACCGAGGGCGGCGAGGGCAGGCCGTCCGACGTCGATCCGCAGGCCTGGCTGCTCTCCCTCGGCGACGCGGCGGGCGGCGGCCTCCTCGAAGGAGTGCGGGCCATCGGGGTCTGTGCGCAGCAGCACGCGCTCGTCCCGCTGGACGGGCAGGGCGGCACGGTGCGGCCCGCGCTGGTCGGAGGGGACAAGCGGGCCCAGTCCGCGGCGGTCGACCTGATCGACCGGCTCGGCGGGCGGGAGGTCTGGGCCAAGGAGGTCGGCTGCGTGCCCCAGGCCGCCCAGCCGGTGGCCAAGCTGCGCTGGCTGGCGCGCGCCGAGCCCGACGCCGCCCAGCGCACCGCCTGCGTGGTGGGCGCCCACGACTGGCTGGTCTGGCAGTTGCTCGGCCGGCCCGCGCGCCGCACCACCGACCGGGGCGCCGCCTCCGGCACCGGGTACTGGTCGGCGGCCGCCGGCTCCTACCGGCCGGAGCTGGTGGAGCTGGCGCTCGGTCACCAGGTGGCCCTGCCGGAGGTGCTGGGACCGGCCGAGCCCGCCGGCACCACCCCCGAGGGCCTGCTGATCTCGGCCGGAACCGGCGAGACGATGGCCGCGGCGTTCGGCCTCGGCATCGGACTCGGTGACGCGGTGGTCTCGCTGGGCGCCTCGGGCTCCGTGATGGCCGTGCACCACGAGGCGCTGGTCGACTCCACCGGCATGATCACCAGTCTGGCCGACGCGACCGGCATGCACCTGCCGGTGGTGCACACCCTCAACGCGGTACGCACCCTGCGCGGCACCGCCGAGCTGCTGGGCGTCGACCTGGAGGGGCTCTCGGAGCTGGCGACGAAGTCCACTCCCGGCTCGCACGGCCTGGTCCTCCTGCCCTACCTGGAGGGCGAGCGCACCCCTCACCTGCCGCACACCGCGGGCACGCTGACCGGGCTGCGGCGCGAGTCGATGAAACCGGAGCACCTGGCACGCGCCGCGTTCGAGGGCATGCTGTGCGGGCTCGCCGACGCGCTCGACGTGCTGCGCGGCCGGGGCGTGGCGGTGCGCCGGGTCTTCCTGCTGGGCGCGGCAGCCGAGTTGCCCGCCGTGCAGGCCGCGGCGCCCGCGCTGCTCGGCGCCCGTGTCGTGGTCGTACAGCCTGCGGACTACGCGGCGCTGGGCGCGGCGCGGCAGGCCGCCTGGGCGCTCGGCGTCTCGGAGGGCACGCTGTCCCCGAGCTCCCCGCCGCAGTGGCCGGCGCCGTCGATGCAAATCTTCGAGCCCGGCGACGAGCTGCCGGTGGGCCAAGCGGTGCGCCAGCAGTACACGACCGTGCGCGACCAGATCCATCCGGACGCTTTTTCGGCCACCGTGCAGTGAGTAGGACTCCGGGCGGGACGCCGGTGGCACGCCGCTGACCTCGCCCTTCGTCGCGGCGGCCGGGCCCCGGCCGCCGGGAGGCCGCCGGGGGGCCGCCGGGGGGCCGCTGCGTGCGCCCCGCCCGGAGGCGGCCGTGCGCACGTCACCCGGCACGGCGCCCGCTCCCGGGCCGTGTACCGCATTCTGCGCGTTTTTGATCGTCTCTTGGCTAAATCACTTGAGGCAGCACGGGCGGAGTGACGGACGATAGGGGGGTGACGGTCGCTTGGGGGAAGCGGTCACCAGGGGGAGGCACCGCCGGCCGCCGCCCGGCCTCGTCCGCTCCTCCCCGAGTCGGCACGGAGACGACCCGCCCTGCCCCCGAGAGATCAAGAGACAAGCGTGCTCATAAGACTTCTGCGGACCCATCTGCGCCCGTACAGGAGGCCGCTCGTGCTTCTGGCGCTGCTGCAGCTCCTGCAGACCAGCGCCACGCTCTACCTGCCCACGCTCAACGCGGAGATCATCGACAACGGCGTCGTCAACGGCGACACCGGCTACATCCTGTCGCACGGCTCGGTGATGCTCGCCACCACGGTCGCGCAGGTCGTGTGCAACGTGGGAGCCGTCTTCTACGGTGCCCGCACGGCGTCCGCGTTCGGCCGGGACGTCCGGGGTGCCATCTTCGACCGCGTGCAGTCCTTCTCGGCCCGTGAGGTCAGCCACTTCGGTGCGCCCACGCTGATCACCCGGACCACCAACGACGTGCAGCAGGTGCAGACCCTCGTACTGATGTCGTTCACCCTGATGGCCTCCGCGCCGATCATGTGCGTCGGTGGTGTGGTGATGGCGCTCGGCCAGGACGTGCCGCTGTCCGGGGTGCTGCTGGCCGTGGTACCGGTACTCGCCATCGCCGTCAGCCTGATCGTGCGCCGTCTGCGCCCGCTGTTCCGCGCCATGCAGAAGCGCCTGGACACCGTCAACCGCGTCCTGCGCGAGCAGATCACCGGCAACCGCGTGATCCGCGCCTTCGTGCGCGAGCGCTACGAGAAGGAGCGCTTCCACGGTGCCAGCGACGAGCTGACCCAGGCGTCGCTGGGCACCGGGCGGATGCTGGCGCTGATGTTCCCGCTGGTGATGACGGTGGTGAACCTGTCCTCGGTCGCGGTGGTCTGGTTCGGCTCGCACCGGGTGGACAGCGGCGGGATGGAGATCGGCCAGCTAACCGCCTTCCTCGCGTACCTCATGCAGATCGTGATGGCCGTGATGATGGCCACGTTCATGTTCATCATGGTGCCGCGCGCCGAGGTGTGCGCCGAGCGCATCGAGGAGGTGATGGACACGGAGAGCAGCGTCACGCCGCCCACCGCGCCGGTGCACCGGCTGCGCAGCCACGGCCATCTGGAGGTCCGTGCGGCGGGCTTCCGCTACCCCGGCGCCGAGGAGCCCGTGCTGAAGGGCGTGAGCCTGGTCGCGCAGCCCGGCGAGACGACCGCGGTGATCGGCTCGACCGGCAGCGGCAAGTCGACCCTGCTGGGCCTCGTGCCCCGGCTCTTCGACGCGACCGAGGGCGCGGTGCTGGTCGGCGGCACCGACGTCAGGGACGTCGACCCGGCGCTGCTGGCGAAGACGGTGGGACTCGTCCCGCAGAAGCCCTACCTGTTCTCGGGCACGGTCGCCACCAACCTGCGCTACGGCAACCCGGACGCGTCCGACGACGAGCTGTGGCACGCGCTGGAGGTCGCGCAGGCCCGGGACTTCGTCGAGAAGCTGGACGGCGGTCTCAACTCACCGATCGCCCAGGGCGGCACCAATGTGTCCGGCGGCCAGCGGCAGCGGCTGGCGATCGCGCGCACGCTCGTCCAGCGCCCGGAGATCTACCTCTTCGACGACTCCTTCTCCGCGCTCGACTACGCGACCGACGCGGCGCTGCGCGCGGCCCTGAGTGCGGAGACCGCGCAGGCGACGGTGGTGATCGTCGCCCAGCGGGTCTCCACCATCCGGGAGGCGGACCGCATCATCGTCCTCGACGAGGGCCGTGTGGTCGGCACCGGGCGGCACCACGAACTGATGACCGACAACGAGACCTACCGGGAGATCGTCCTCTCCCAACTGACGGAAGCGGAGGCCGCCTGATGTCGGGGCCGGGCGCACGGATGATGGCCGGCACCAGGCCGACCCAGCGGTCGATGGACTTCAAGGGCTCCAGCAGACGGCTGATCAGGCAGTTCAGGCCCGAGCGGCCCACGATGATCGTGATGGTCTGTGCCGGGGTGCTGAGCGTGGCCCTCTCGGTGGTCGGCCCGAAGATCCTGGGGCGGGCCACCGACCTCGTGTTCGGCGGCATCATCGGCCGCAGGATGCCGGCCGGAGTGACCAGGGACCAGGCCATCCAGGGGCTGCGGGCACGCGGCCAGGGCGGCGTCGCCGACATGCTCTCCGGGATCGACTTCACCCCGGGCAGGGGCATCGACTTCGACGCGGTCGGCATGGTGCTGCTGCTGGCGACCTGCACGTTCCTGGTGGCGGGCCTGCTGATGGCGGTCTCCACCCGGCTGGCGAACCGGGCGATCAACCTGACCGTGTTCCGGCTGCGCGGCGAGGTGCAGGCCAAGCTCTCGCGGCTGCCGCTGTCGTACTTCGACCAGCGGCAGCGCGGTGAGGTGCTCAGCCGCGCCACCAACGACCTGGACAACCTCGGCCAGACCCTCCAGCAGACCATGGGCCAGTTGATCAACTCCCTGCTGACCATCGTCGGCGTGCTGGTCATGATGTTCTGGATCTCCTGGGTGCTCGCGCTGGTCGCGCTCGTCACCGTGCCGCTGTCGTACGTGGTCGCCACCACCATCGGCAAGCGCTCGCAGCCGCAGTTCGTGCGCCAGTGGAGCTCCACGGGGGCGCTGAACGCCCACATCGAGGAGATGTACACCGGCCACACGCTGGTGAAGGTCTTCGGCCGCCAGGAGGAGTCGGCCCGGCTGTTCGCCGAGCAGAACGACGCCCTCTACGAGGCGGGGTTCAAGGCGCAGTTCAACAGCGGCATCATGCAGCCGCTGATGCTGTTCGTCTCCAACCTCAACTACGTACTGGTCGCGGTCGTCGGCGGGCTGCGGATCGCCTCGGGCACGCTGTCGATCGGCGACGTGCAGGCATTCATCCAGTACTCGCGGCAGTTCTCGATGCCGTTGACGCAGGTCGCGTCGATGGCGAACCTGGTGCAGTCCGGTGTGGCCTCCGCCGAACGGGTCTTCGAACTGCTGGACGCCGAGGAGCAGGAGGCCGACCCGGTCCCCGGCGAGAAGCCGGAGCGGTTGCGCGGACGGGTCGAGCTGGAGCACGTCTCGTTCCGCTACGACTTGGACAAGCCGCTGATCGAGGACCTCTCGCTGACGGTCGAGCCCGGGCAGACGGTCGCGATCGTCGGCCCGACCGGTGCGGGCAAGACCACCCTGGTGAACCTGCTGATGCGGTTCTACGAGGTGACGGGCGGGCGGATCACGCTCGACGGCGTCGACGTGGCGAGGATGTCCCGCGACGAGCTGCGCTCCGGCATCGGGATGGTGCTCCAGGACACCTGGCTGTTCGGAGGCACCATCGCGGAGAACATCGCCTACGGTGCGCCCGGCGAGGTCACCCGGGAGCAGGTGGAGGAGGCGGCACGCGCTGCACACGCGGACCGCTTCATCCGGACGCTGCCGGACGGCTACGACACGGTGATCGACGACGAGGGGACGGGCGTCAGCTCCGGGGAGAAGCAGCTCATCACCATCGCCCGGGCGTTCCTCTCGGACCCGGTGATCCTGGTGCTCGACGAGGCGACCAGCTCCGTCGACACCCGCACGGAACTGCTGATCCAGAAGGGGATGGCGAAGCTGGCGCACGGCAGGACGTCGTTCGTGATCGCGCACCGGCTCTCCACGATCCGGGACGCGGACACCATCCTCGTCATGGAGAGCGGCTCGATCGTGGAGCAGGGCACGCACCAGTCCCTGCTGCTGGCCGGGGGCGCGTACGCGCGGCTGTACGCGGCGCAGTTCGCCCAGGCGGTCGCGGAGGTGGACTGACCGAGGGACCGGCCGAGGGACCGGCCGAGGGGCGGAAACCCCCATGTCCCGGCTCCTGGGCCGCCGCCGGGTCCAGGAAGCCCCTTCTTGGCTCGGGGCGTCCTGGGCCCGGGGCCTCTTGGCCCGGGGCCGCGCCCGAGCGGCTGGGCAGCGCGCCCGCGGCGGCCCGGCCGGCGCAGGGCCGGGTCGGTCCCCCGCGGCGGCGGGCCGGTGGACGGCGGCGGGCCCGGTGGACAGGGACGTGGCGCCGGGTCAGTCCAGGTAGCCCCTGAGCTGATCGGCCAGCGCGTGGTCGCGGAGCTTGCCGAGGGTCTTGGACTCGATCTGCCGGATGCGCTCCCGGGTCACGCCGAAGATCCGGCCGATCTCCTCCAGGGTCCGCGGCCGCCCGTCCGCGAGCCCGTACCTCAACTGCACCACCTTCCGCTCCCGCTCCCCGAGGGTGGAGAGCACCGCGTCCAGGTGCTGGCGCAGCAGCAGGAACGCGGCGGACTCCACGGGGGAGGCCGCGTCGCCGTCCTCGATGAGGTCGCCGAGGGCGACGTCGTCCTCCTCGCCGACCGGAGCATGCAGCGACACCGGCTCCTGCGCGAGGCGCAACACCTCGCTCACCCGCTCATGGGTCAGGTCGAGCTGGGCGGCGACCTCCTGCGGCGTCGGCTCGTACCCGCGTTCCTGGAGCATCCGCCGCTGGATCCGGATGACGCGGTTGATGAGTTCCACGACGTGCACGGGGACGCGGATGGTGCGCGCCTGGTCGGCGAGGGCGCGGGACATGGCCTGCCGGATCCACCAGGTGGCGTAGGTGGAGAACTTGTAGCCACGCGCGTAGTCGAACTTCTCGACCGCCCTGATCAGCCCGAGATTGCCCTCCTGCACCAGGTCCAGCATGGTCAGTCCGCGGCCGACGTACCGTTTGGCCACCGACACCACGAGCCGCAGGTTGGCCTCGATCAGGCGCCGCTTGGCCATCCGCCCCATTACCACCAGCCGGTCCAGGTCCATGGCGAGCCGGGAGTCGAGGTCGGCGGCGGTGCCGAGCCGCTCCTCGGCGAAAAGCCCGGCCTCGACCCGGCGGGCCAGCTCGACCTCGTCGGCGGCGGTGAGCAGCGGTATGCGGCCGATCTCACGGAGGTACTGCCGGAACAGATCGGAGGACGGCCCCTGGGACTCGGCACGCACGGCGGCACCGACCGGTGTGATCTGACCGGATTCCATCGCCTCGGCCATGTCCGGGCCGGACCTGCCGTCCACCGGCGGGGCGTCCGCCGCCGAGGAGGAGCCGTCCGAAGCGGCCGCGGGCCCGGACTCGGGGTGGTGGGCGGCCCGATCCTGTGCGGGCACCGCGGGCAGGACGTCGGTCGCCGCGCCGGTGTCCGCGGCGCCGTCGACAGGGGTGAGGGTCTGGGTCTGCACGGGGGCGACCTCCAGGATGATCGCTGCTGAGGCATGCGACAGCGGTAGGGCGGGACCGGTGTCGGCGGCCGCGCCGCTGACCGTCCCGGACACGATGAGCGGAACCGCGAGGGTGGGGCGCCCGCCTTGGGCGGGCCGGCCGCGCTCCGAGGACTCAGGCACCGCACCCCAGTGTGCGCTACGACACATCTCCGCCACGAGGGGCGTGCGACGACTTTTTGAGTCCTGGCCGTGACCGTTCGGTTACCCTGCCGCCTCAGAGGGCGTCCGCGCCCCGTTCGCGCAGGGAGCGCCCGTACTGCTGCAGGACCCACAACTCGTTCTGCACGGCGGCCAGATGGGCCGGGTCACCGCCGGTCGACAGGCGGGTCAGGGTGCCCTGGATCTCCTGGACCCGGCGATCCACCGCGCGCAGCCGGACCTGCACCAGTTGGGTGGCCGCGTAGATGTCGTCGACGGTCCTGCGCAGGATCGTCTCGACGGCGAGTTCGGTGACCATCGCTCGGACCGTGTCGTCCGGCGCGGCCTCGCGGACCCGGGCCAGGTAGTCCGGGCCGTCCTTCGCGCCGAGTTCGGCGCCGCCCGCCTCTTCGATGGCCACGCGCACCGCCGCGTACGGCGGTGCCGTGAACTCGTCGGCGCCGTAGGCGTCGAAGGCCGGCGAGACCAGCTCCGGGTACTGGAGGGCGAGTTTCAGCAGTTCCCGCTCGGTGCGGTGGGCGGGGCTGCGGAGGTTGAGCGCGGGCCCTGCGTGGCGCGCGGGGCGGGCCGGGCCGGGTGCCGGGGCGCCGTGCGGGGCGCGCGGGGGGCCGGCGGGTGCCGGGCCGCGGCCGCCGCGGTCGCGGGCCCAGCGCGCCAGTTGCGCCACCCGCCTCACCACGAACTGCGTGTCCAGGATGCCGAGCATGCCCGCGAGCTGCACCGCCACCTCGTGCTGGGAGGCGCTGTTCTTGATGCGGGCCACCACGGGCCCCGCCTCGTCCAGCGCCGCCGCACGGCCCGCCGGCGTCTCCAGGTCGTAGCGGGCCACGATCTGGCGCAACGCGAACTCGAAGAGCGGGGTGCGCGGCTCGACCAGGTCGCGCACGGCGTCCTCGCCCTTGGCGATGCGCAGCTCGCAGGGGTCCATGCCGTCGGGTGCGATGGCGATGTAGGTCTCGGCGGCGAACTTCTGGTCGTCCTCGAAGGCCCGCAGTGCCGCCTTCTGGCCCGCCGCGTCGCCGTCGAAGGTGAAGATCACCCGTGCCGAGCCGTTGTCCATCAGCAGTCTGCGGAGGATCTTGATGTGATCGCCGCCGAAGGCGGTGCCGCAGGTCGCGATGGCCGTGGTGACCCCGGCGAGGTGGCAGGCCATGACGTCCGTGTAGCCCTCGACGACGACGGCCCGGCTGGACTTGGCGATCTCCTTCTTGGCGAGGTCGATGCCGTACAGGACCTGGGACTTCCGGTAGATCGCGGTGTCCGGGGTGTTGAGGTACTTCGGCCCCGTGTCGTCATCGCGCAGGCGGCGGGCGCCGAAGCCGACGACGTCCCCGGCGATGTCCCGGATGGGCCACATCAGCCGGCCGCGGAACCGGTCGATGGGGCCCCGCCGGCCCTCCTGCGAGAGTCCGGACAGCAGCAGTTCCTTGTCGCTGAAGCCCTTGCCGCGCAGGTAGCGGGTGAGGTGGTCCCAGCCGGCCGGGCTGTAGCCGACACCGAAGTGGACGGCGGCGGCCTGGTCGAAGCCGCGCTCGGCGAGGAACACGCGGCCGGCCTCCGCCTCCGCTCCGGTGTCCAGTTGCTCGGCGTAGAACTGCGCCGCGACCCTGTGGGCCTCCACCAGGCGGATGCGCTCACCGCGCTGGTGTGCGGGGTTGTAGCCGCCTTCCTCGTAGCGCAGGGTGATACCGGCCTGGGCGGCCAGGCGCTCGACCGCCTCGGAGAAGGTGAGGTGGTCGACCTTCATCACGAAGGTGATGGTGTCGCCGCCCTCCTGGCAGCCGAAGCAGTGGAAGAGGCCCTTGCTCGGGCTGACCTGGAAGGAGGGGGACTTCTCGTCGTGGAAGGGGCACAGCCCCTTCAGGTTGCCGCCGCCCGCGTTGCGCAACTGGAGGTACTCGGACACCACGGCGTCGATCGGGACCGCGTCCCGTACCGCCTTCACGTCCTCGTCGTTGATCCTGCCGGCCACGCGGAGATTCTACGGCGCCGCGGCACCGCGGGGGTACGCGCAAGGGTGCGACCGGTCACCCCTGAGCGGGCGGCCGCCGCCGGCACGCGGGGGCCCCTGCGGCCCCCTCCCGCCCACCGGGCGGCGGCCGTGCGCGGCCGTGGAAAGGGCCGTGGACGACCGCGGGCGGGCGGGGTCCTCCTCCGGTCCCGGGCCTGCGGCGGGCCGCGGGAAAGGTGCGGTCCCGGGCCGCCGGCGGGTCAGCCGGCGAGGGAGTCCAGGGGCACGGACGGATCCGCCAGGGCGTCCGCGTCCACCCGGGTGCGGGCGGCGATCAGCTTCTGGACGGGCCCGGTGACGTCCCACACGTTGACGTTCATCCCGGCGAGCACCCGCCCGTCCGCGAGCCAGAAGGCGATGAACTCCCGTTTGGCGGCGTCCCCGCGCAGCACCACCTGGTCGTAGGATCCGGGCGGCGCCCAGCCCGAGTACTCCAGGCCCACGTCGTACTGGTCGGAGAAGAAGTACGGCACCCGCTCGTAGCTGACCTCGCGGCCGAGCATGGCGCGGGCGGCCGCGGGGCCGCCGTTCAGCGCGTTGGCCCAGTGCTCGACGCGCAGCCGGTCGCCGCCGAACAGCGGGTGCCGTGCGGCGGCCACGTCGCCGGCGGCGTAGATGTCCGGGTCCGAGGTGCGCAGCGAGGCGTCCACGGCGATCCCGCCGCCGCGGGCGGCATCGACCAGGTCAAGGCCGGCGGACTCGGCGAGGGCGGTGCGCGGGGCGGCGCCGATCGCGGCGAGCACGTCGTGCGCGGGATGCTCCTCGCCGTCGTCGGTGCGGGCCGCGAGGACCATGCCGTCCTGGCCGACGATCTCGGTGAGCCGGGCGCCGAAGTGGAAGCGGACGCCGTGCTCGGCGTGCAGGTCGGTGAAGATCTGGCCGACCTCGGGCCCGAGCACCCCGTACAGCGGTGCCGCCTGCGGTTCCACGACGGTGACCTCGGCACCGTACTCGCGCGCGGCCGCGGCGGCCTCCAGACCGATCCAGCCCGCGCCGGCGATCACCAGGTGGCCGTTGTCCCGGCCGAGCGAGGCGAGGACGCCGCGCAGCCGCTCGGCGTGCGCGAGCCGCCGCAGGTGGTGCACGCCGGCGAGGCCGGTACCGGGGATGTCGAGCCTGCGCGGCTCCGCACCGGTGGCCAGCAGCAGCTTGTCGTAGCGGACCAGGGTGCCGTCGCCGAGCCGTACCGCCTTCTGCGAGCGTTCGACGGCGACGGCGAACTGGCCGAGGTGGAGTTCGACGTCGGCCTGTGCGTACCAGGCGGGCTCGTGGACGAAGACGCTGTCGCGCGGCTCCTTGCCGAGCAGGTAGCCCTTGGACAGCGGCGGGCGCTCGTACGGATGGTCACGCTCGTCGCCGATGAGGATCACCCGCCCGGTGAAGCCCTCGGCGCGGAGCGTCTCCGCCGCCTTCGCTCCGGCCAGGCCTCCTCCGACGATGACGAACGTCTGATCCGCGTCGACCACTTGGTGCCTCCTCCTGTTGACCATGGCGCCCTATGCGAGCCTCCCGCACCCTGCCTGCCGCGGGAAGAGGGAGTGGCCCGAACAGGCCAGTGGTCGTCACACCCGGTGCCCGCGAGGCCCGCCGGGACACGGGTCCCGCGGGGCCGGGCGCCGGCGGGCCACCCCGCCCCGGGGGGCCGCTCAGGCCGCCCGCCGCGTGAACCTGCGGTGCAGGGCGCGGGCGGTGGCGTCGGTGAGGGACGCGATCTGGTCGACGATCACACGTTTGCGGGCCCGGTCGTCCGCGGCCGTGTCGAACAGCGCCCGGAACTGCGGGTCCAGGCCCTCCGGCGCCCGTGCCGCGAGGGCGGCGGCCAGCTCGGCGACGATCACCCGCTGGTCGGCGCGGAGCCGCTCCTGCTCGGCGCGCTGCATGACGTACAGGTCGGCGACGGCCTTGAGGACCGCGCACTCGTTGCGGGTGGCGCGCGGCACCACGAGCTGTGCCTCGTACCTGCTGAGCCCGCCGGCGCCGGACCCGGCCCGCCCGCCGCCGGGCCGGGGCCCCCAGCGGGCGTGCGTGGCGGACTCGGCGGCCAGGCAGAACCGGCCGATGAGCTGGCTGGTGGCGTCCTTGAGGCGGGCCTGGGCCACGGAGGAACCGTCGTACCCGTGCGGCCACCACTCCTGGTCGAGCAGCCGGTCGAGCGCCTCAGCCAGCTCCTCGGGGCCGGTGTCCGCGGGGACGTACCTGCCGATCGCCACGTCGAGGATCGCGCGGCGCTCCGGCTCGGCGCAGAGCGCGTTGGGGTCCACGTGTCCGGCGTGCAGGCCGTCCTCCAGGTCGTGCACCGAGTAGGCGACGTCGTCGGACCAGTCCATGACCTGGGCCTCGAAGCAGATGCGGTACGGCGGGGCGCCCCTGCGGAACCAGTCGAAGACGGGCCGGTCGTCCTCGTACACGCCGAACTTCCGCGAGTCCGGGTCGGTGGGGTGGCCGCCGAGCGGCCAGGGGTATTTGGTGGCGGCGTCGAGAGCCGCACGGGTGAGGTTGAGGCCCACGCTGACCAGTTCCTCGGACGGTCCTGGCGGGTTCCCCGGCGTCTGCTGCGGCGGGTCCGCGGACGGACCGCCCGCGGCACCCGCCCGGGTCACGGTGCCCGCCCGGACGAACCGCTTGGGTTCGAGGCGGGTGAGCAGCCGCAGTGACTGGGCGTTGCCCTCGAAGCCTCCGCAGTCCTTCGCGACCTCGTTCAGGGCCTGTTCGCCGTTGTGGCCGAAGGGCGGATGGCCGAGGTCGTGGGAGAGGCAGGCGGTCTCGACGAGGTCGGGGTCGCAGCCGAGGGCCGCGCCGAGCTCGCGGCCCACCTGGGCGCACTCCAGGGAGTGCGTCAGACGGGTGCGGGGGCTCGGGTCCCACGCCTGGCTGTAGGTGCCGGGGGTGACGACCTGCGTCTTGCCTGCGAGCCTGCGCAGCGCCGCGGAGTGCAGCACGCGCGCGCGGTCACGCTGGAACGCGGTGCGTCCCGGGCGCTTGTCCGGCTCCGCGGCCCAGCGTTCCAGGGCCGCGGCGTCGTAGCGCGCGGCGCCCGGGAACGGCGCCGGCGGCACGGAGGGCGCGGACGGCGTCGGGGACGCAGACGACGCAGACGACGCTGAGGAGGAGGGGTGCACAGCCTCCCCCGTGCCCGGTGTGGTGCCTTCCATGCACCGACAGTACGCGCAAAGGGGGCGTTCCGGCCGGGTACGCGGGCGCGGGGACGCGGCCGGGCGCGGGGGCCGGCGGGTCCGGTCCCTCGCTGCCGGGAGGGGCGGGTGAGCGCGGCCCGGGAGCGCCGTCCGGGCCCTAGGCGGAGGTGAGGCGGTGGGGCTGAGGACGGCGCCGGGCGGCCGTGGCGAGGGCCTGGTCGTAGCGGTGCAGGAGGAGGCGGGCCATGGCGGGGTGGGCGCCCAGGGGCGCGGAGGCGCATCCTGCGGCCGCATCCGCGCTCTGGGTCGCGAACCGCCCCGGGGCGGTGAAGTACGAGGCGACGACGGTGTGCCGCCAGCCGCCGATCGCCAGCATCCGTAGCGCCTCGGGCACGCTCGGCGCGGCAGCGGACGCGTACGCCGGGACCACCGGCACTCCGAGGCGGGCGGCGAGCAGCGCGGCCGTCGCACGGGTGTCCACGGCCGCGTCCGGGTCACGGGAGCCTGCCGCGGCCAGCACGACGGCGTGCGTGGCGGACGGGTGCGGACGGCGGCGCGGGCGCCCGCCGCGGATGCGGGGCACGGCCCCGTGCCCCGTGGTCGCCCGGGCGGCGGACACCTCGCGGGCGCCGGGCCCCGGGGGGCCGTCGGCGGGACCGGGCACCCGCCAGCCCGCTTCGAGCAGCCGCTCGTGGAGCACTTCGGCGAGCAGCGGATGCGGTCCGAGCGGGGCGGCGAAACAGCTCTCCAGGTGCGGCGCGTCGGCCGCGGCGGCCGGTATGTCGTACGAGACGTGGTGCCCGCGGCCGAGCAGCAGGGGCACCAGCACCGCGCGGCCGGGCGGCAGGGCGGCGAGCGCGGCGGACAGCGGCGGCTCGTTCAGCTCGATGTGCCCGAACCGCACAGTGAGTTCCGGCCGCAGCGCCCGCACCAGGCCGAGCAGGGCCCGGACGGTGTCGAGCGCCCGCGGGTCACGGCTGCCGTGCGCCACGGCGACAAGCGCGGGCGGGGCTCCCGCGGCGCGGGCGGGGAGTGCGCTGCGCGGATTGCTGGACACCGTCGTGAGCGGATTGCCTGGCACCGTCATGAAGCGATGGTGGCCCCGGCACGTTGCGGTCCCGTTGCACGGCGGTCACAGCCGCTTTCTGCCCGGCTCACGGTGCTCGCGGGGCGGTTGTCAGTGGGGTGTCCTACGGTGGATCACCGACAACCGGTGAGGGGGCGGGAGCGGGGATGCGCGGGCGTCGGGCGCGCGGGTGTGTGGGCGCGCGGGTGTGTGGGCGCGCGGGTGTCGGGAGTCACGGGGACGGGACAGGGGGTCTGATGGGGCATGGCGGGAGCACCGAGGGGGCGGGTCCTCCGCAGCGGGCGGAGAGGGGCCTGTCCGAGGGGCCTCGGCGCGACGGCGCACGGGAGCCGCGGAAGCGCCCGGACGCCCGGGCGTCCGCGGGGGCTGCGGGGTCCGCGGAGCGTGCCGGGGAGCGGGAGCGGTCGGCGGCGGGCGCGCCCGCGCAGGCGCGGGGGCCCGCGGGGCGGTCGGGGGCGGGGCCGGCGGCGGAGCGGTGGCGCGGGCGGGGCCCCGCGCGGGTGCCGTGGTGGCCTGCGTGGCCGGGGATGCCGAGGGACCGCGCGGGCCGGCGGCGCGCCGTGCAGGTCCTCATGGGCCTGTGCGTGCTCGCCCTGCTGCCCGCCACCTGGATGTTCCTGACCGCGGACGGCCGCCTGCGCACCCCGGGCGACGTGCCGCGCACGGAGGTGGCGGTCGTCTTCGGCGCGGGCCTGTGGGACGGCGAACCGTCCCCCTACCTCGCCCACCGCCTGGACACCGCGGCCCTGCTGTACACGACCGGCCGCATCAAGGTCGTCCTGGTCACCGGCGACAACAGCCGCAAGGACTACGACGAGCCCGACGCCATGCGCGCCTACCTCGCCCGGCACGGCGTGCCCGGCCGGCGGGTCGTGACCGACTACGCGGGCTTCGACACCTGGGACTCGTGCATACGCGCCAGGAAGGTCTTCGGAGTGCGGCGCGCGGTGCTGATCAGCCAGGACTTCCACATCCGCCGTGCGGTCGCGCTCTGCAGGGCCGCCGGGCTCACCCCGTACGGCGTCGGGGTCGCCGACGTCCGCGACACGACCTGGTACTACGGCGCCACCAGAGAACTGTTCGCCGCGGCCAAGGCCGCCGTGGACGCCGCCGTCCGGCCGGACCCGCGCTTCCTCGGCCCCAGGGAGAAGGGCATAGCCGAGGCACTGGCCCGGGCGGGGTGACGGGTACGGGGCGAGGGATGCGGCGCCACGGGCACGGGGCGACGGGTACGGGCCACAGGTGCGGGGCGCCGTGCCCGCGGCCCGCCCGATCTCTCGCCCATGGACCATCCCCACCTCACGCCCGTGGACCCGCCTCACCGCACGCCCGCCGGCCCGGGGAGCCGCCCGTACCGGCGCCGTAACCCGTGCGGCCGGGCCCCGTAACACGCACGGTGCACCGTGCGGATATGCAGCCGCGCACTCCCACCCACTGCCCCTACTGCGCCCTCCAGTGCGGCATGAACCTCGTGCCGGGACCGGCGGGCGTGGCCGTCGCCGAGCGCCCCGACTTCCCGGTGAACCGCGGCGCCCTGTGCGGCAAGGGCCGCACCGCGACCGCCCTGCTCTCCCCCGCCGCCCGGCTGACGGAGCCGCTCGTGCGCACGGCCTCGGGCGACCTGGCGCCGGCGAGCTGGGCCGAGGCCCTGGACCGGGTGGCCGAGGGCCTCGCCCGGGCGCGGACGGCGGGCGGCGCGGACGCCTGCGGGGTGTTCGGCGGCGGCGGGCTGACCAACGAGAAGGCGTATGCGCTGGGGAAGTTCGCGCGGGTGGTGCTCGGCACCTCGCAGATCGACTACAACGGCCGGTTCTGCATGGCGTCGGCGGCGGTCGGCCAGCAGCGGGCGTTCGGCCTGGACCGCGGGCTGCCGTTCCCGCTGGCGGACGTCGCCCGCACCGGTTGCGTGATCCTGGTCGGCTCCAACCTCGCCGAGACGATGCCGCCCGCGCTGCGCTACCTGACGGAGCTGAAGGCGAACGGCGGCCGGCTGGTCGTCGTCGATCCACGCCGCACCAGGACCGCCGAGCAGGCCGACCTGCACCTGGCCCCCCGGCCCGGCACCGACCTCGCACTCGCGCTCGGCCTGCTGCACCTGGTGGTGGCCGAGGGGCACCTGGACGAGGCGTTCATCGGGGAGCGGACCAGCGGCTGGGAGCAGGCGCGGGCCGCGGCGATGGCGCACTGGCCGGAGCGCGTGGAGCGGATCACGGGAGTACCGGTGCCGCTGCTGCGGGAGGCGGTGCGGATGTTCTGCACGGCCGGGTCGTCGATGGTGCTCACCGCCCGCGGCCCGGAGCAGCAGTCCAAGGGCACCGACACGGTCGGCGCGTGGATCAACCTCTGCCTCGCCACCGGGCGCGCGGGCCGGCCGCTGTCCGGGTACGGCGCCCTGACCGGTCAGGGCAACGGCCAGGGCGGGCGCGAGCACGGCCAGAAGGCCGACCAGTTGCCGGGCTACCGCAAGCTGACGGACCCGGCTGCGCGGCGGCACGTCGCCGAGGTGTGGGGCGTCGACCCCGACCGGCTGCCGGGGCCCGGCCGCAGTGCCTACGAGCTGTTGGAGGCGCTCGGCTCCGACGTCCGCGCACTGCTGCTGATGGGGTCCAATCCGGTCGTCTCCGCGCCGCGCGCCGCACACGTCGAGGAACGGCTGCGCGCACTGGACTTCCTGGCCGTGGCCGACGTGGTGCTCTCCGAGACGGCGGCGCTCGCGGACGTGGTGCTGCCGGTGACCCAGTGGGCCGAGGAGACCGGGACGGTCACCAACCTGGAGGGCCGGGTGCTGCTACGGCGGCAGGCCGTGGCACCGCCGCCCGGCGTCAGGTCGGACCTCGCCGTTCTCGGCGAGCTGGCCGCACGGCTCGGTGTGGAGAAGGGGTTCCCGGCGGACCCCGAGGAGGTCTTCGGCGAGCTGCGCCGGGCGTCGGCGGGCGGCCCCGCGGACTACTCGGGCATCACCTACCGTGCGCTCGCGGCGGGCGAGGGCGTGTTCTGGCCGTGCCCGGCGCCGGAGGAGGAACAGTCCGGCAGCACGGGGCCGGACCCGGACGGGAGGCCCGACCCGGACGGGAGGCCCGACCCGGACGGGAGGCCCGACCCGGACGGGTGGCCCGAGCCGGGCAGGAGGCCCGGCCCGGACGGGCCGCTCCGAGGCGGACCGCTCCGTGACGGGCCATTGCCTGACGGGCCATTCCCTGGCGGGCCCTCACCTGCTGGGCCGCTCCCCGGCAAGCCGCTCACGGACAGCCCGCTCCCCGACGTGCGGCGGCCGCCGGACACACCGGCCGGTACACCCCGCCTCTTCCTCGACCGCTTCGCCACCGAGGACGGACGTGCCCGGTTCGCACCGGTGACGCACCGGCCCGCCGCGGAGGAGCCGGACGCCGAGTACCCGGTGTTCCTCACCACGGGAAGGGTCCTGGCGCACTACCAGTCCGGGGCGCAGACCCGGCGGGTGGCCGAGCTCGACGCCGCGGAACCGGGCCCGTTCGTCCAGTTGCACCCCCGCCTGGCCGCCCGGATCGGGGTCGCCGAGGGCGAGCGGATCGCCGTCGTCTCACGGCGCGGCCGGGCCGTGGCACCGGCCCGCATCAGTACGGCCATCCGTGCGGACACGGTCTTCATGCCCTTCCACTGGCCGGGCGAGGGACGCGCCAACACGCTGACCAACCCGGCGCTCGACCCCGCCTCGCGGATGCCCGAGTTCAAAGTGTGCGCGGTGCGGGTGGAGCGTGCCGAGGGCTGAGTGCGCGGGCGGACGGCAGCAGTGCGGGAAGCGCTGGTCGGCGCCTCACCACGGCCGCCCGCCGCCGCGCTCCGTGCCGCGCTCCGGCACGCAGGCCCGCACCGGCACGCCGGCCCGCGCCGGACCACCGCCGTGCCCGCGCACGCGCCCACGCCCGCGCCCGCGCCGGAGGCCCGCGCCACCCGCCGGCTCCGCCCGCCCCACCGCACCACGTCCCGTCCGTCCCGTCCGTCCCGTCCCACCGCCGCACGCGCGCCACCGGGGCACGGGGCCACCACCGGTGCCGCCCTGTCCGTACTGGCCGGCCTGGCGGGCCCACCGTTCTCGCAGCAGCCGACCACCGGGGTCGGCCCACCACCGGTGGCGGGCCCACCGTCGAGGGGGCGGGCCCACCGTCCGGCACGAACGCGCCCCGCCCCCGCCCCCGCCCCTGCGCTATCCGGCCGTCTCCTCCTCCAGCCAGCCCAGGTAGCCCGCACTGCCGCGGACCACCGGTGTGGCGATGATCTCGGGCGTGTCGTAGTCGTGGACCGACAGCAGCCACGACTCCAGCTCCGGATAGCGGCCCTCGCTCGTCTTGAAGAGCACCTGCCACTCCTGCGCTGTCTCGATCTCCCCCTTCCACCGGTAGACGGACGTCACCGGCCCGTTGATCTGCGCACACGCGGCATGCCGCGCCCGCACCGCACCGCGTGCCAGGTGTTCCGCCTTCTCCGCGGCGTCCGTGGTGGTCAGCACGGTGAGCCAGGCGGAGGCGCTGGTGTCGGTCGTCATGGGCGTACTCCTCTCGTCCCGCGGTTCCCGCCGGCGGCCCGGTGCCGCACCGGCGCACCCCGCGGTCCCTTCCCTCCGAAACGGTCCACCGATTCTCACCCGTTGCAACCCTTGCACCGCCTCTCCACCCGAGGCGGTATGGACATGCCAGGTCATCAGCCCGTACACCTGATGGGACATCAGCGTGCCGCGTGCGCGCACTCCCGTGTTCCCGAGGAGGCCGACGACACGATGAGACATATCCGAGCGCCCCGCATATCCGCTCCCCTCACCCTCGCCGGCACCCTCGCCGCCGCCGTCACCCTGCTGGCCGCGGCCCTCGCCCCGACAGCCGGTGCGGACGCGCCACCGCAGTGGAGCCGCGCCGACGCCATCCGCCACGCGGAAACGGCGGTCGGCGACCACGCCGCGGACCTCGACCTCACCAAGGCCGAGAAGAGCACCGTCCGCGACGTCGTCGTGGACCCCGACGGCAGCCAGCACGTGCGCTACGACCGCACGTACCGCGGGCTGCCCGTCCTCGGCGGCGACTTCGTCGTCCACCTGGCACCGGACGGCGGCTACCGCGGTGCCGACCGCGCGGTGTCCGGGGACGTGTCCGTACCCTCCGTCACCCCCCTGCTGTCGTCGCAGCGGGCCGCCGGCCTGGGCGCGGGCGCGCTGCGCGGCGCGCACCGCGGCGAGCGGCTCAGCAGCGTGGTGACCAGGCCGGAACTGGTCGTGGACGCGCTGCACGGGGCGCCGCGACTGGCCTGGCGGACCGGCACGGCGGGCAAGGACCCGCTGGGCAACCCGGTGGCCCGGGTGGTGCTCACCGACGCTTCGGACGGCAGCCGGATCGACGCCTGGGACTCGCTGGAGAGCGCCACCGGCGACGGCAAGTCGCTGTACAGCGGCACCGTGCCGTTGCAGACCACCCAGGGCGGCTCCGGCTACGAGCTGTCGGACGCCACCCGGGGCGGCACGTACACCGGTGACGCCCGGAACAAGACCGACCTGTGCATCCTGACCATCTGCATCAGCCGCGCCCCGGCCGACCTGTTCACCGACGCCGACAACCACTGGGGCACGGGCTCCGACACGGACCGCGCCAGCGCGGCGGTCGACGCCCAGTACGGCACGGACACCACCTTCGACTACTACAGGAACGTGCACGGCAGGAACGGCATCGGCAACGACGGCAAGGGCTCGTACAACAGGGTCCACTACGGCAACGCCTACAACAACGCCTTCTGGGACGACACCTGCTTCTGCATGACGTACGGCGACGGCGACGGGACGACCTTCGGACCGCTGGTGGCGCTGGACGTCACCGGCCACGAGATGTCGCACGGCGTCACGGCGGCCACCGCGGGCCTCACCTACTCCGGTGAGTCCGGCGGCCTGAACGAGGCGACGTCGGACATCTTCGGCACGCTCGTGGAGTTCTACGCGAAGAACGCCTCGGACCCCGGGGACTGGCTGATCGGCGAGAAGATCGTCCGGTCCGGCGCCGGCACGCAGGCGCTCAGGTTCATGGACCAGCCCTCGAAGGACGGCCAGTCGGCGGACTGCTGGAGTTCGTCGGTCAAGAACCTGGACGTGCACTACTCGTCCGGGGTCGCGAACCACTTCGCCTACCTGCTCGCCGAGGGCAGCGGGCCGAAGGACATCGGCGGGGTGCGGAGCGACGGCACCACCTGCAACGGATCCTCGCTGACCGGCATCGGCAAGGACAAGCTCGGCGCGCTCTGGTACCGCGCGCTCACCGTCTACATGACCTCCTCCACCGACTACGCGGGCGCGCGCAAGGCCACGCTCTCCGCGGCGTCGGACCTCTACGGTGCGAACAGCGCCGAGCACGCCGCCGTGGCGGCGGCCTGGTCCGCGGTGTCGGTGAACTAGCCCCACCGCGCACACGCACGGCACGCACGCGCACGGCACGCACGCACACGGCACGCACGCACACGCACACGCACCGCACGCGCACGCCACGCACCACCGAGGGCGACCGCCCCGGCCCGATGAGCCGGGGCGGTCGCCCTGTGCCGGGGCGGTCGCCTTGCGCCGGACCGGGGACACTCGTACCGGGCCGGCCGCTCCGCGCCCCGGCGGCGCCCGCATGCCGTGGGCGCCCTCATGCCGTGTACGGATGCTCCTCCTTGGCCGTGCGCAGTGCCCTCGCCCACCACACGAGCTGGTCCACCATGCGCCGAGCGGCCGCGTCCGCCACGGCCGGGTCGCGGTGGCGGCCCTCCTCGTCGAAGTGGCTGCCCGCGTTGTGGAAGGAGACGGTGTCGCGGATCGTGACGGCGTGCAGCTCCGCGAAGACCTGCCGCAGGTGCTCCACGGCACGCAGGCCGCCGGAGACGCCTCCGTAGGAGACCAGTGCGACGGGCTTGGCCTGCCACTCCGCGTAGTGCCAGTCGATGAGGCTCTTCAGCGCGGCCGGGTAGGAGTGGTTGTACTCGGGGGTGAGCACGACGAAGGCGTCGGCGGCGGCGAGCTTCGGGCTGACCCGGGCCAGTTCGGCCGCCACGTCCGGGGAGGGGCGTGAGGTCAGGGCCGTGGGCAGGTCGGTCGCGGCCAGATCGATCACGTCGACGTCGAGGTCGGCGCGCGGTCTCAGCCGGGACAGCAGCCAGTCGGCCACGACGGGCCCGAAGCGCCCGTCGCGGTTGCTGCCGATGACCACGGCGGTCCGGATCGGAAGGGCGCCCGGCGCGGAGCCGGACCCCGGCGCGGGGACCGTGGCGGTCGAAGCGGTCGAAGCAGTCGGAGCGGTCGACGTCGCGGAAGTGGGCGCGGACGTCGGCGTCGGAGTGTCGGTGGTCTGCATGACGGGGAGCCTCCAACTTGAAGGACGCTTCAAGTCAAGCGCGTGACGAGGTTACATTGGCGAGATGTCGACGCACCTCACACCGAACGCCAGGGAACTCACCGTGGGAGAGCTCGCGGAGCGCAGCGGCGTCGCCACCTCTGCCCTGCGCTTCTACGAGCGCGAAGGCCTCATCCACAGCCGCCGCACCGCAGGCAACCAGCGCCGCTACACCCGCGACACGCTGCGCCGGGTGGCCTTCGTGCGCACCTCGCAGCGGCTCGGCATCTCCCTCGCCGCGATCCGCGAGGTGCTGGGCCTGCTGCCGGACGACAGGACTCCGACCCAGGAGGACTGGGCCCGCATCTCCGCGTGCTGGCGCTCCGACCTGGACGCGCGGATCCGCGCCCTCCAGCGCCTGCGCGACAACCTCAGCGACTGCATCGGCTGCGGCTGCCTCTCCCTCGACCGCTGTGCGCTGTCCAATCCGTACGACGAGCTGTCCACCCGCGGCCCGGGCCCGCGGCGGCTGATGGAGGAGTGAGGCGGGCGGCCGCGGCGCCGGTCACCCGTTCACAGCCGTCCACGTCCTACTTCGGAGCCCGCCCGGTGCACCCGCCGTGACCTGCTCAAACGTATCTGTCGCCCTGTCAGGTGCCGTGCGGCGGCAGGTCCTTTGGGCCGCACACGGGAGGCGGGCACGGCCGACTGGCACTTACCTCGGTAGGGCAGGGGCGCGACCGACGCAGCGGCACCTCGGGGGTGCCGCGGGCCGTGCCCCCTCCGAGGAGCGAGCACCATGCGCACAGCCCGCCTACTGACCGCGTCCTTCCTCGCCGCCGCCGTGACGGGCCTGGCCGCGGCGGCACCCGCGCCCGCCGCGGGCCCCGACGGCCTTCAGGTGTCGCCGTTCAGCGCCGCGCCCGGTGCCACGGTCACGGTGCACACCGCCGCGTGCGGCGCGGGCGGCATGGCGACGGGCGACGCCAGCACGGTGGGGGCCGGCAGGTTCGCGCTGGCGCCCGGTGCCGGGCGCCAGACGGGCCGCTTCACGGTGCCCCGGACGGCGCAGCCCGGCACCTACGAGATCGTCGCGACCTGCCAGGACCGTACGCGGGTGAGCGGCGACCTGGCGGTCATGCAGGCGGCCGCCGGGTACGGGGCACCGCCGAAGGGCCATGTGGCGACAGGTGTCGGCGGGGCGCTGGGGCCCGATCCGGTGCGCACCGCAGGCGGCATCGCGGCGCTCGGGGTGGCGGCGGCGGGCGGCACCTGGCTGCTGCACCGACGGGTGCGGGGCGACGCGCTCTGAGTGCGGACGGACGGAAGGGAGCGGCATGGCCAGGACCAGCACCGTACTCATAGCCACCGTCAGCGTGACCGCCCTGGGCACCGGCGCCTGGCTGCTGGGCAGCGGCACCCGGGGCCATCCCCCGCCCCAGCCCTCGGCAGCGCAGGCCGCCCCCTCCGCCGGCGCCCCGGCCGGCCCTGCCGCGGCTCCGCTCGCCCCCGTGGCACCGGAGCGGATACGCATCCCGGCGATCGGTGTGGACGCCCCGCTGGCCGGGCTCGGCCTCACCCCGCGCGGGAGCCTCGCCGTCCCACCGCCGCAGCGCAGGAACCTCGCCGGCTGGTACGAGGACGGCACGGTGCCCGGTGCCACGGGCACCGCCATCGTCGCCGGGCACGTCGACAACGCCGAAGGACCCGCCGTCTTCTTCGGCCTGGGCGCGCTCAGGAAGGGCAGCACGGTCGAGGTGGAGCGCCGGGACGGCACCGTGGCGGTGTTCACAGTGGACGCCGTCGAGGTCTACGACACCGAGAACTTCCCGGACGCCAAGGTGTACGGCGCCGCGCGGCGGCCCGAGCTGAGGGTGATCACGTGCGGCGGCGGCTATTCGGAGCGGACCGGGTACCGGGGCAACGTGGTGGTGTTCGCCCACCTCACGGGCGCGCGGCCGGGCGGCACCCGGCTCAGCGGCACCCGGCTCAGCGGGGCGCGCGGTTCCCCGCCCCCCGGCGGGCCACGCCCCACGTGAGGCGGGCCCCGGGCCCCGGCAGGAGCCGCCGGGCGGTGCGCGCACGGCCCCCGCGGACGATGGCCACCGAGCGCGGACCACAGGTGGGAGCGGCAGTCCCCCGCGGGACAGTGCAGGACCGGAGCCTGCCACGGCCGGGCGCGCGGTCCTGCGCGCCGCCTCACATCCCGCTCCCCCGCCCGCTGAGCGCAGCGTTCCGCGCGGGAAACAGCGGGGATGCCACCGGGTAACACCAGCGCCGCACGCTCGGGACATGCCGCCGCAACCGCCACCGCAGGCGCCCGGGGCGCAGCGCGCGCCGGGCACCAGCGCACCCGCACCCGGATCCGCACCCACCGCACCCTTCGTGGTCATAGGTGCCGGACTCGCCGGGGTGCACCTCGCCCAACGGCTCGGCGAGCCTGCCGGCCCGACCGCGGCACCCGGCACCGGCACCGGAGCCGGTTCGGGCACCGGCTCCGGTGCCGCGCGGGGCCCCGGGTCCGGCGTCGTCCTCATCGGCGACGAACCCCACGCCCCGTACAACCGCGTCCTGCTCGCCGAGGTCCTCGCGCACCGCTACGGCCCCGAGGTCATCGCGCTGCCCCGGCCGCACGGCACCTTCCTGCGCACCCGCGCCACCCGCATCGACCGGGCGCGCCGGGCCGTGCACTGTGCGGACGGCACCGTGGTCCCGTACGGCACGCTCGTCCTCGCCACCGGCTCCAACCCGGTGCTGCCGCCGCTGCGGGGCCTGCTCACCCCGGGCGCCGCCGCGCTCCCCCGCGGTGTGCACGCCTTCCGCACCCTCGACGACTGCCTCGCCCTGTCCGCCGCGGTGCGGCCCGGGGTCCGGGCGGTGGTCGTGGGCGGCGGGCTGCTCGGGGTCTCCGCGGCCGGGGCACTGGCCCGCAGGGGCGCCGGCGTGGTGCTGGCCCAGCAGGCCGAGCACCTGATGGAGCGCCAGCTCGACCCGGCGTCAGGGCGCCTGGTGGACCGGCATCTGAAGGGACTCGGCGTGGAGGTGCACACCGCGTGCCGGGTGCGCGGCGTGGGCGTCGAGGCGGGGGCGGTGCGCAGCGTGGAACTGGCCGACGGCTATGTGCTCGGCACCGATCTGCTGGTGCTCGCCTGCGGGGTGCGGCCGCGTACCGGCCTGGCGGCCGACGCCGGTCTCCAGGTGCGCCGCGGCATCGTCGTGGACGACGAGCTGCGCACCTGCGACCCGCACATCCGGGCCATCGGCGACTGCGCGGAGCACGCGGGCGAGGTCCCCGGTCTGGCCGCGGCCGCGCTCGACCAGGCCGAGTTGCTGGCCCGCGCGCTCACCCCGCCCCACCCGCCCGTCCGCTACCGCGGCACCCGCGCCCTGACCCGCCTCACCCTCGCGACCACCGCGAACGCCCCCGCAGCCGGGAGCGCCACTGCCGCACCGGGGCCCACACGGACCACCGGAACCCCCGGCGCCATCAGGACCACCGGAACCCCAGAGACCACCGGAACCGCAGAGACCGCGGACACGGCGCTCACCGCGGACACGTCGTACCCCGCAAGCACCCCGGCGCACACCGGAAGCACCACGACCACCACGCCGGCCGCGGCCCCCGCCGCCCACCTGGAGCTGGCCGCCTTCGGCGACCCCGAGCCGCGCCCCGGTGACGACGTCGTCCAGCTCACCGACGCCACCCGGGGCACGTACCGCAAGCTCGTCGTCCGCGGCGACCGGCTGGCCGGCGGGGTGCTGCTGGGCGAGCTGGGCACCGTCGGCGCGCTGGCCAGGGCCTGGGAGGCCGACGACGCGCTCTACGACGACGACACCGGCACCGGCACCGGCACCGGCGGCAGTGGCAACGGCGCCCCGCTGCTCCACCTGCTCACCAACGACGGAGGCTCCTGAGCCATGCCCATGGAAACGGACACGCACCCGGCCCCCGGCGCGCGCCCCGGCGGCCCGCCCGCGCCCGGCGGGGACACCGGCACGCCCCACGGGGCCGACCGCTCCGGCCGTCCCACCCTCGTGCTCGTCGGGCACGGCATGGTCGGCCAGCGGTTCCTGGAGGCGCTGGCCGAACTCGGCCTGACCGGCACCCACCGGGTGGTCGTGCTGGCCGAGGAGCCCCGCCCCGCCTACGACCGTGTCCGCCTCACCTCCTACTTCTCCGGAAGCACCCCGCAGGACCTCTCGCTCACCGATCCCGCCTTCCTCGCCGGGCACGGCATCGAGCTGGCGCTCGGCGACCCGGCGGAGCGCGTCGACCGGGCGGCGCGCACGGTCACCGCCCGCTCGGGCCGGGTCGTCGGGTACGACACGCTGGTACTGGCCACCGGCTCGTACCCGTTCGTACCGCCGGTGCCGGGCCGGGACGCGACGGGCTGCTTCGTCTACCGGACGGTCGAGGACCTGCTGGCCATCGAGGAGTACGCGAAGGGCCGGGCGAGCGGCGCCGTGGTGGGCGGCGGGCTGCTCGGCCTGGAGGCGGCCGGTGCGCTCCAGGGCCTCGGCCTCGCCACGCACATCGTGGAGTTCGCGCCCCGGCTGATGCCCGTCCAGGTCGACGAGGCGGGCGGCGCCGCGCTGCTGCGCACCATCGAGGGCATGGGCCTGACCGTGCACACCGGTACCGGCACCCAGGAGATCACCGTCGGTGCTGACGGCCGGGTCACCGGGATGCGGCTCTCCGACGGCAGCGAGCTGGCCACCGACCTGGTGGTCTTCTCCGCTGGCGTACGGCCCAGGGACGCGCTGGCACGCGAGTGCGGGCTCGCCGTCGGCGAGCGGGGCGGCATCGCCGTCGACGCCCGGTGCCGCACCTCGGACCCGGCCGTCTTCGCCATCGGCGAGTGCGCGCAGGCCGTGGACGGGCGGGTCTACGGCCTGGTGGCGCCGGGCTACGAGATGGCGCAGGCCGCCGCGGCCGCGATCGCCGCGGCCGCGGGCACGGGACCCGGTGGGCGGACGGCGACGGCGCCCGCGGAGTTCACCGGCGCGGACACCTCCACCAAGCTGAAACTGCTCGGTGTGGACGTCGCGTCCTTCGGCGACGCGCACGGCACGGCGGAGGGCAGCCTCGACGTCGTGTACGCCGACTCACGCTCCGGCGTCTACCGGAAGCTCGTGATCGCCGCGGACGGGTCGCTGCTCGGCGGTGTCCTGGTCGGCGACGCGGAGGCGTACGGGACGCTGCGGCCGATGACCGGCTCCGTGCCGCCGGTGCCCGCCGAGCGCCTGGTGCTGCCGGCCGGCGCCGGCGGCCCCGCGGTGCTCGGGCCCACCGCGCTTCCGGACACGGCCGTGATCTGCTCCTGCCACAACGTCACCAAGGGCGCCATCCGTGCCGCCGTCACCGAGCAGGGCTGCGGCACCGTCCCCGACGTCAAGAAGTGCACCCGGGCCGGCACCGGTTGCGGCAGTTGTGTGCAGGTACTCGGCCGGCTGGTCGCGGCCGAGCTGGAGGCGGGCGGCATCGAGGTCGACAAGGGCCTGTGCGGCTGCTTCGCGCAGACCCGCCAGGAGCTCTACGAGACCGTGCGCGCCCTGCGCATCACCGGCTTCAGGGAGCTGCTCGACCGGCACGGGCGCGAGGGTGCGCGCGGCGGCGAGGGCTGCGAGGTCTGCAAGCCCGCGGTCGCCTCCATCATCGCCTCGCTGGCCCCTGCGCTGGGCGCCAGCGGCTACGTCCTGGACGGTGAGCAGGCCGCGCTCCAGGACACCAACGACCACTTCCTCGCCAACCTCCAGAGGAACGGGTCGTACTCGGTGGTGCCGCGCATCCCCGGCGGTGAGATCACTCCCGAGAAGCTGATCGTGATCGGTGAGGTGGCCCGGGACTTCGGCCTCTACACCAAGATCACGGGAGGTCAGCGTATCGACCTGTTCGGAGCCAGGGTCGAGCAGCTTCCCGCCATCTGGGCGCGGCTGGTCGACGCGGGCTTCGAGTCGGGGCACGCGTACGGCAAGGCCCTGCGGACGGTGAAGTCCTGCGTGGGGCGGACCTGGTGCCGTTACGGGGTGCAGGACTCGGTGCGGATGGCGATCGACCTGGAGCTGCGCTACCGGGGGCTGCGCTCCCCGCACAAGCTGAAGTCCGCGGTCTCCGGCTGCCAGCGCGAGTGCGCGGAAGCCCGGTCGAAGGACTTCGGCGTGATCGCCACGGCGGACGGCTGGAACCTCTACGTCGGCGGCAACGGCGGCGCCACCCCGCGGCACGCCGACCTGCTCGCCCAGGACCTCTCCGACGCCGATCTCGTGCGGCTGATCGACCGGTTCCTGATGTTCTACATCCGCACCGCGGACCGCCTGGAGCGCACCGCCGCCTGGCTGGAGCGGATCGAGGGCGGACTCGACCACGTGCGCGACGTGGTCGTGCACGACTCGCTCGGCATCTGCGCCGAGTTGGAGGCGCTGATGGCCGACCACGTGTCCCACTACCGCGACGAGTGGGCGCAGACGCTCGCCGACCCGGAGCGGCTGGCCCGCTTCGTCTCCTTCGTCAACGCGCCCGGCGTGCCCGACCCGACGGTCGGCTTCGTCCCGGAGCGCGACCAGATCAAGCCGGACCTGCCCCTGCTCTCGCTGGGCACCCGGCCTCCGGCACCCGCCCCGGCGGGCAACGGCCCGACCGCACTCCTGGAAGGAACCTCCGCGCGATGACGACGGCACCGACGAGGCAGCCGGCGGGGCAGCGGCCCGCGCCGGGCGGCGCGGCACCGACCGGTGCGGCCGCACCCGCACCGGGGCCCGGGACGGGGTCCGGCGACCCGGCCGGCACGGTCCACGGCGGGACGCTGCGGATCCAGCTACTCCTGGAGGACGGCTGGCGCACGGTCTGCGACGCGGCGCGCCTGACGGCCGGACGCGGGGTGGCGGTGCTGCTGCCGGACGGCCGGCAGGTCGCGCTCTTCCTGGACAGGACCGGGCGGCTGCACGCGATCGACAACCGCGATCCGTTCACGGGCGCCTCCGTCCTCTCCCGCGGCCTGCTGGGCTCCGCCGACGGCACGCCCTTCGTCGCCTCACCGCTGCTCAAGCAGCGCTTCGCCCTGACGGACGGACGCTGCCTGGACGACGACGAGGTGTCGGTGGCGGCGTACCGGATCCGGGCGGCCGAGGTCCGGGCCGCCTGACCGGGCCGCTCGACCGGGCCGACGAACGGGACTGGGACACCGTGCTGCGGACCAACGTCACCGGCGTCCTGTTCTCCATGGAGCACGGGATCGCCCGGATGCGCGCGGACGGCGGCGGGGGCCGTCGTCGACATCTCCTCCGGCCTCGGCGCCCGCACCCGCCGTCCCGGCACCGCGGCGTACACCGCCTCCAAGGCCGCCGTGTCCGCGCTGACCCGGGCGGCCGCGCCCGACCGCATCGGCGAGGGCGTCCGCATCGACGCGGTCAGCTCTGGACCGTCCGACAGCGCCATGTCGCTCGCGCCCGGCGAGAGCGGGGAGGACCGTGCGGAGCGCATGGAGCGGGCCTCGCCGCCGGGCCGCGTCTGCTCGCAGGGAAGGTGGCCGCGGCCGTCCTCCACCTGGCCTCCGACGCCGCCGCCTGCCTGGTCGGCACCGGCCTGGTCGTCGACGGCGGCATCTCGGCCCGAGCGAACCGGCCCCGACCGGCGCCCGGGTGTCCGCGGGGCGCCGCCGGGCGCACCGGTCCGCGGGCGCCCACGGGTGCCCGCGGAGCCGTTCAGTCGTCGATCCCCGACCGCTCCACCCCGGCCACGATCCACCGCTGGAAGAAGAGGAAGACCACCAGCAGCGGCACGATCGAGACGGCAGCGGCGGTGAACAGCTCGTGCAGCCGGATGACCTGGGAGGTCGTGAACGACGACAGGGCCACCTGGACCGTCCACGCCTGCCGGTCCTGGCCGATGACCAGCGGCCACAGGAACGAGTTCCAGGCACCGATGAACACGATGGTGCCGACCGCCGCGAAGACCGGCCGGGAGTTCGGCACCACGATCAGCCAGAACGTGCGCCCGTACCCGAGCCCGTCCACCCGCGCCGCGTCCTCCAGCTCCCGCGGGAAGCCCAGGAAGTACTGCCGGAAGACGAAGCAGGCGAAGGCCGAGAACAGCGTCGGCACGATCAACCCGCGCAGCGTGGAGATCCAGCCCAGGGTCGACACCAGCACGAACGTCGGCACGAAGGTGACGGTCGCCGGGACCATCAGGGTGCCAAGGATCGCGTAGAAGACCTTGTTCGCGTGGCGGTACGGGATGCGGGCCAGGCCGTAGCCGGCGAGCGAGGCCAGCAGCAGGGTGCCCAGCGTGGTGGCGACCGCGATCAGCGCCGAGTTCAGCAGCGAGCGGGCGAACGGGACGGATGTGTCGGAGAACAGCTCCGACAGGTTCGACCAGTGCAGCGTACTGGGGAAGAACGTCCACTCCGGCGAGGTGATGTCCTGCTCGCTGGCCAGGCCGTTGCGGACCAGGAGGTAGAACGGCACCAGGAAGAGCACCGCCAGTGCCGTCAGCAGCGCGGCCCGCAGCGCCCTGCCGGCACGCACGAGACCCTCGCCGGAGGGGCGCGGGCGGACGGTGGCGCTTTGGCTGTGCGGGGCGCGCTGCGGGCGTGCGGTGCGGTCACCGCGTGCGCCGGGACGCCCGTGGGTGTCGGCGGCCATCGTCAGTCCTCCTTCCTGCCGAGCCCGAACCAGCGGGCCTGACCGACCGTCACCACGGCGATGATCAGCGCCAGGATCACCGCGCCCGCACTGCCGTAGCCCAGGTTCTGCTCCTGCCCGAGAGCCGTGAAGTAGAGGTAGACCAGCGGCGGGCGGGCGTAGGGCGGATAGCCGCGGGCGTCGGAGAGCAGGTTGTAGAACTCGTCGAAGGCCTGGAAGGCGTTGATCACCAGCAGCAGCACCACGGCCACGGAGGTGGCGCGCAGTTGCGGGAAGGTGATGTGCCTGAAGACCTGCCAGCCCGGCCGTGCCCCGTCGACCGCGGCGGCCTCGTAGAGCACCGGGCTGATCCGCTGGAGGCCGGCCAGGAAGAGGATCATGTAGAAACCGGCCTGGAGCCAGAGCCGCACGGTGACGATCACCAGCCAGTACCAGGGTGGCGAGGTGGTCGACAGCCAGGCCGTCTGGTCGGCGCCGAACCAGCCGAGCACCGTGTTCGCGAGCCCGAAGCGCACCCCGTTGAAGATGGACATCTTCCAGATCAGCGCGGCGACGACGTAGGAGCACGCGGCGGGCAGGAAGAACACCGACCGGAAGAACGCCTGCGCCCTGCGCAGCCGGTTCACCATCAGGGCGAGGGCCAGGGACAGCAGGTAGGTGGCGGGGACGATGAACGCGCAGAACGCGGCGAACGTCGTCAGGCTGCCGGTGAAGGCGCCGTCCCGAAGCATCGACGTGTAGTTGCCGAGCCCGATGAAGTGGTCGGGCGTGACCGTGTTGTGCGCGTCGAAGAAGCTGAGGTAGACGCTCCAGGCGAGCGGGATGTACGTGAAGACGCCGAGGCCCAGCGCGAAGGGTCCCACGAAGATCCAGAACCAGAGCGCGTCCCGGCCGCGGGTGCGCAGTGCGGGCAGCGCCGGGCGGCGCCGGGATCCGGCGGGTGCGGCCGCTTCCCGGCCGGTGAGCAGGTCGGTGGGAGGGTCAGGTGCGGAGCGCTTCATCGCCGGGCGGTCACCTCTGCACCCGGTCGAGTTCCGCGGACACCTTCCGCACCACCGTCCTGAGCTGGCCGTCGGGGCTCGCCCCGTCCCGGATGATGCGGTTGACGGCGTCCTGGTAGGCGGTCTTGCTGGCCTGGGTCCACAGCAGCGGCTCGGCGAAGCTGTGCTCGGTGGTGAACCGGACCGCGTCCGCGGCCGCGCCCTCGCGCAGTTGCCGGGCCTGCTTCGCCAGCGAGATCCGGGCCGGGATGTGGAATCCGTAGGAGAGCGCGAAGTCCTTCTGGTCGGCGGTGCCGTCCACCCACAGCCACTTCACGAACGCCTTGGCGGCGTCCTTGTGCTTGCTGCGCGCGCTGACGGCCGCACCGTAGGCGCCGACGGGCACGGTCGGTGCGCCGGAGCCGTCCTTGGGGAACGGCAGCACTCCGAAGTCGTCGCCCAGTTCCTTCTGCACCTGCGGCAGCGCCCACAGGCCCGTCCACTGCATGGCGGTCAGGCCCTGGAGGAACGCCGACGGGTCGGACCAGTCGGCGGGGGCGCCGAGCAGCAGCGACTTGTCGGCGTAGAGCCGGTGCAGCTTGCCCAGGGTGCGGGCCGCGGCCGGGTCGTCGAAGCCGACCTTGCCGCCCTCGGTGACCAGTTCCAGGCCGGCCGCGTACAGCGGGGTGCCGCCGAGCGCGCCTGCACCGCCGTCGTTGCCGAGGAACAGGCCCTTGACCTGCTTCGACGTCAGCGCCTTGGCGGCGTCGACGAGTTCGTCGAGCGTCGTGGGCGGGTCGATGTGCGCCTTGGCGAGCAGGCTCTTGCGGTAGAAGAGCATCTGCATGTCGATGACCTGCGGGATGCCCCATATCCTGCCCCGGTAGGTCTTCGGTGCCAGTACCGCCGGGTTGAAGTCGTCCTTGACGCCCTCGATCAGGTCGGTGAGGTCGACGACCTGGCCGCCGCGGATCTGGTCGAGCGTGGGACTGCCCTCGAAGACGTCCGGGCCCGAGTCGGTGAGCAGGGCGGCGGCGGTCTGCTGGTCGTAGTTGCCGGGCCGCCACTGGACGGTGACCCGCGCCTTGTCGTAGGCGGCCGCGTACCGCTGGACTGCCTGCTCGGTGCCCTGCTCGCCGTACTGGTGGTACCACTGCTGGAGCGCCGGCCCCTTCCCCGCGGACCCCGAGCCGTCGCCGCGGCCGGTGTTGGAACCGCAGGCGCTGAGCGCCGCCCCCGCCCCCGTCGCGGCACCCGCCGCGAGAAGCATCCTCCGGCTGACGGTCATGCTGTCCCCCTGTCCGATCGTGTGGCCTGGCCCAACGATCAACCATGCAGTGCGTTTACGACAGGGTTATTACAGCGGAATGTCACCCCCCGGGGCCCCACGGGTACCGCGGCGCACGCCGGCGGGGGGAGCGCCGGCGTGTGCGGGCGGGGGCACCGGCCCGTGCGAGCCGGAACCCGGCGGCCGCGCTGCCGTGCGGGCGGACGGCCGGGGGTCAGCGGCTGTCGCTGCTGTGCGGGGCGGCGCAGGCGCGAGCGGCCTCCAGACGGGCCACGGGGATGCGGAACGGCGAGCAGGAGACGTAGTCGAGTCCGACCTCGTGGAAGAAGTGCACCGACTCCGGATCGCCGCCGTGCTCGCCGCAGATGCCGAGCTTGAGGTCCGGCCTGGTGGCCCGGCCAGCGCGGACCGCGTCCTCGACGAGCCTGCCGACACCGTCCCGGTCGATGGTCTCGAACGGGGAGACCCCGAAGATGCCCTTCTCCAGGTAGGCCGTGAAGAAGCTCGCCTCCACGTCGTCGCGGCTGAAGCCCCACACGGTCTGGGTGAGGTCGTTGGTGCCGAAGGAGAAGAACTCGGCGGCCTCGGCGATCTCACCCGCGGTCAGTGCCGCACGCGGCAGCTCGATCATGGTGCCGAGCGCCAGGCCCAGCGTGGTGCCGGTGGCCTCCTCCACGTCGGCGATCACCTGGGTGGCCTCGTCGCGGACGAGTTCCAGCTCCTGGACGGTGCCGACCAGCGGGATCATGATCTCTGCGCGCGGGTCGCCCTTGGCGGCGCACCGCTCGGCGGCGGCCTCGGCGATGGCACGCACCTGCATGGCGAACAGGCCCGGGATGGCGAGGCCGAGGCGGACACCGCGCAGGCCCAGCATCGGGTTCTGCTCGTGCAGCCGGTGCACGGCCTGGAGCAGCCGCAGGTCGTTCTCGTTGGCGTCCTTGCGGGACTCGGCGAGTGCCACGCGTACGGACAGCTCGGTGATGTCGGGCAGGAACTCGTGCAGCGGCGGGTCGAGCAGCCGCACCGTCACCGGCAGGCCGTCCATGGCCTCCAGGAGCTCAACGAAGTCCTGCTTCTGCATCGGCAGCAGCGCCTTGAGGGCATCCTCGCGCTCGCCGTCGGTGTCCGCGAGGATCAGCCGCTCGACGTACTCGCGGCGCTCCCCGAGGAACATGTGCTCCGTACGGCACAGTCCGATGCCCTGGGCGCCGAACCGCCGGGCGCGCAGCGCGTCCTCGGCGCTGTCGGCGTTGGCACGCACCCGCAGCCGCCGCACCCGGTCCGCGTACGCCATGATCCGGTGCACCGCGACGACCAGTTCGTCGGCGTCGTCGGCGCCCGCGTGCATCCGGCCCTCGAAGTACTCCACGACCGGCGACGGCACCACCGGCACCTCGCCGACGTAGACCTTGCCGGTGGAGCCGTCGATGGAGACGGTGTCGCCCTCCTCGACCACGACGGTGCCGCGGCCGGTGGAGCTGTCGATGCCTCGCGCGGTCATGCAGCGCCGCTTGGTGTCGACCTCCAGCTCCTCCGCGCCGCACACGCACGTCTTGCCCATCCCGCGGGCGACGACGGCGGCGTGCGAGGTCTTGCCGCCGCGCGAGGTCAGGATGCCCTCGGCGGCGATCATGCCGTCCAGGTCGTCGGGGTTGGTCTCGCGCCGGATCAGGATGACCTTCTCGCCGGACCGCGACCACTTGATCGCGGTGTACGAGTCGAAGACCGCCTTGCCGGACGCGGCACCGGGCGAGGCGGCGATGCCGTGCGCGATCTTCTGGACGCCGTGCTCCGCGGCCGCGCCGTCCGCCGCCTTCTCGTCGAAGCGCGGGAACATCAGTTGCGCGAGCTGGCCACCGGTGACGCGGCGCAGCGCCTCGGCCTCGGTGATCAGCCCCTGGTCCACCAGTTGGACGGCGATGCGGAAGGCGGCGCCCGCAGTGCGCTTGCCGACCCGGGTCTGGAGCATCCAGAGCTTGCCGCGCTCGATGGTGAACTCGATGTCGCAGAGGTCCTTGTAGTGGTTCTCCAGGGTCTCCATGATCCGCAGAAGTTCGGTGTACGACTTCTCGTCGAGCGCTTCGAGCTCGGCGAGCGGCACGGTGTTGCGGATGCCCGCGACGACGTCCTCGCCCTGGGCGTTCTGGAGGTAGTCCCCGTAGACGCCCTGCTGGCCGCTGGCCGGGTCTCGGGTGAAGGCGACGCCGGTGCCGGAGTCCGCGCCGAGGTTGCCGAAGACCATCGAGACCACGCTGACCGCGGTGCCGAGGTCGTGCGGGATGCGCTCCTGGCGCCGGTAGAGCCTGGCCCGCTCTCCGTTCCAGGACGTGAAGACGGCCTTGACGGCGAGGTCCATCTGCTCGCGCGGGTCCTGCGGGAAGTCCCGGCCGGCCTCGTTCTTGACGATCTTCTTGAACCGCTTGACCAGTTTCTTCAGGTCGGCGGCGCTCAGGTCGGCGTCGGAGGTGGCACCCGGTGACGCGCCGGGGCCGGTGATCTCTTCGAGGGCCCGTTCGAACTGCGCGCCCTCGATGCCGAGCACCGTCCTGCCGAACATCTGGATGAGCCTGCGGTAGGAGTCCCACGCGAACCGGTCGTCGCCGGCCTGGGCGGCCAGGCCCTCCACGGAAGCGTCGGAGAGGCCGATGTTCAGAACGGTGTCCATCATGCCGGGCATCGAGAACTTCGCTCCCGAACGCACGGACACCAGGAGCGGGTCGCTGGGCTCGCCGAGCTTCTTGCCCATCGTCTGCTCCAGCGCGGCGAGGTGCGCGCTCACCTCGTCGTTCAGCGCCTCGGGAACCTCACCGCTCTCCAGGTAGACGCGGCAGGCCTCCGTGGTGATCGTGAAGCCCGGCGGCACGGGGAGACCGAGGTTCGTCATCTCGGCCAGGTTGGCGCCCTTGCCGCCGAGCAGATCCTTGAGGTCCTTGTTGCCCTCCGTGAAGTCGTACACGTACTTCGTGGCTGAGTTCCCTGCGTTTTCCGACACGGCTCTCGACTCCTGAAGATAGGCAGCACGGACGGAGTCCGCTCCGATGAGGGCGGCGGTGGGCGACGGGCGGGCGCGGTGGCTGCCCTGACGGCGAGGAACATACCCAGATCGAAGGTGTCTCGGTACGTCCACTCGTGCGTCATACGGCCGCAACCACCCGTCCGCCAGCAGATCGAAAGTCGCTGGGACGAGTGGTATCCGACCGGCCTGCGTTCACCTCTTGAACGGGGCTGGGATGACTGAGCACATCCAGCGCTCACATGAGCGACTATAGCCCCATCTGATTTCAGCCGCCGAAGATCGACGCCATGGCACTGGGTGCCATCTTTTGGAGAAGTGCATCCGTACGGGGGCCCGCTCATTCGAGCGGAAAGGCTCTCGAAGTGGCGAGAATCACATGCCCGGATCGGTGCCGATGTCAGCATCCGGACAGCGCACGGCGCGGCCGGAGGTAGGCCCCGCGGTCCGTGCCGCGGGCCTGAGCTCGGGAGATGTGAGGCCGGTCGGACGCGCGCCGGGCGGTCCTGAGCCGGACAGGGCGGGACCCCCGGTCCCGAGCCGAAGGGGACAGGACCAATCCGGGGCGGTTTCCAGCCGAATGTGTGGGAACCCTCGCGGCTTCCGCCCGCAGGCCCCTCATCGATGCCGCTCGGCGGCCCCCTCACCGGCCCGCTCACCGGAGCGTTGCCGCTCGGCACCGCGGAGACAGGGGCGAGGGCTCCGCGGCGCGGCCGGGCGGGGGGAAACCGCACGGCGCCGGGCTGGGCGCAGGCGCGGCGCGAGGCGCAGGCTCACTGGCGCGAGGCGCAAGCTCCGTGGCGCGGGGCGAGGCGCAGGCTCACTGGCGCGGGGCGGGCCGGGGACCGCGCGGCACCGGCCCGTCCGGCGCGGATCGTGCGCCGCGCCGCGGGCCGCCCCCGCAAACCCGTGCGCTCCGCGCGCCCCGCGTTCCCGCGCCCTCGGGTCAGCCGCCCGACGTGTCCAGTTCCGCGTCCGCGCCGAGGCCCGTGCAGTCGTGCGGATCGGCCAGCCAGCCGTCCGGCAGGACCACCCGGTTCTTGCCCGAGGTGCGGCCGCGCGGACCCTCCGCGCCGGGCGGCCAGGGCTGGTCCAGGTCCAGTTCGCCCAGGCCCGCCGCGAGCTCGGCGAGCGAGGAGGCGATCGCCAGCCTGCCGCGCATCTCGGACCCGACCGCGAACCCCTTGAGGTACCAGGCCACGTGCTTGCGGAAGTCGATCACACCGCGCGCCTCGTCGCCCAGCCACTCGCCGAGCAGCGTCGCGTGCCGCAGCATCACGTCCGCGACCTCGCGCAGCGTCGGCCGGGCAGCCGCCCCGCCGCCCTCGAACGCGGTGACGAGGTCGCCGAAGAGCCAGGGCCTGCCCAGGCAGCCGCGGCCGACCACGACGCCGTCGCAGCCGGTGGCGCGCATCATCCGGAGCGCGTCCGGCGCGGACCAGACGTCCCCGTTGCCGAGCACGGGGATCTCGGGCACGTGCTCCTTGAGGCGGGCGATTGCGTCCCAGTCGGCCGTGCCGCCGTAGTGCTGCGCGGCGGTGCGGCCGTGCAGCGCCACGGCACTGACGCCCTCCTCGACGGCGATGCGTCCGGCGTCGAGGTAGGTGAGGTGGTCGTCGTCGATGCCCTTGCGCATCTTCATCGTGACCGGCAGGGTCCCGGCGCCGCGCACCGCCTCGCGCAGGATCGCGCGCAGCAGCGGCCGCTTGAACGGCAGCGCGGAGCCGCCCCCCTTGCGGGTGACCTTCGGCACGGGGCAGCCGAAGTTGAGGTCGATGTGGTCGGCCAGGTCCTCCTCGGCGATCATGCGGACGGCCTTGCCGACGGTCGCCGGGTCCACTCCGTACAACTGGATGGAGCGCGGCCGCTCGCTCGCGTCGAAACGGACCAGTTGCATGGTCTTCTCGTTCCGCTCGACCAGCGCGCGAGTGGTGATCATCTCGCTCACGAAGAGGCCCCTGTGCCGGCCCTGGGCCGGGGCTGCGGGCCGCCCCGGGCCGGCCCCGCCGCGGCCCTCGGCGAAAGCGCGGCACAGGGTGCGGAAGGGAGCGTTGGTGATACCGGCCATGGGCGCGAGCACGACGGGCGGCCAGACGGTGTACGGGCCGATCGCGAGGCCGCCGGACTCCGGGGCGCGGGAGTCCTCCGTGGCCGCGGGCGCTTCGGTGGCCGCCACCGCGGGTGCGGCGGGCGGCGCGGTCGTCGTCATGGGCGTGGACATCCCCCCATTGTCGCGTACCGGGAAGCGTGCACTCAAGGTCGTTAGTTAGGCGTACTATTGAAGAATGCCGGAGCTCAGTCACCGACGGAGGATGCTGGTTCTTGCCATCTGCTGCATGAGCCTGCTGATCGTCAGCCTCGACAACACCGTACTGAACGTCGCCCTGCCCGCTTTGCAGCGCGAGCTGCACGCGAGCGTTGCCGGGCTGCAGTGGACGATCGACGCGTACACGCTGGTCCTCGCCTCACTGCTGATGCTCTCCGGCTCCACCGCCGACCGGATCGGGCGCCGCCGGGTCTTCCAGGCGGGCCTCGTCATCTTCACGGTCGGCTCGCTGCTGTGCTCGCTGGCGCCCAGCCTCTCGCTGCTCGTGGTCTTCCGCATGGTCCAGGCGATCGGCGGCTCGATGCTCAATCCGGTCGCCATGTCCATCATCACCAACACCTTCACCGATCCCCGGGAGAGGGCCCGCGCCATCGGCGTCTGGGGCGGTGTGGTCGGGATATCGATGGCCGCGGGACCGCTGGTCGGCGGACTGCTGGTGGACTCGGTGGGCTGGCGCTCCATCTTCTGGATCAACCTCCCCGTGGGCCTCGCCGCCCTGCTGCTGACCATGCGGTTCGTTCCCGAGTCGCGCGCCCCAAAGCCGCGCAGGACCGATCCGGTGGGCCAGGTGCTGGTCGTCGTGCTGCTGGGCTCGCTCACCTACGCGATCATCGCCGCTCCCGACGCGGGCTGGGCCTCGCCGCGGATCCTGTTCTTCGCCGCGCTCGCCGCCGTGGCGCTGGCCGCGCTGATCCGCTACGAGCCGCGGCGCCCCGAGCCCCTGATCGACGTGCGGTTCTTCCGCAGCGCACCGTTCAGCGGGGCCACGGCCATCGCGGTGAGCGCGTTCGCGGCACTCGGCGGATTCCTCTTCCTGAGCACGCTCTTCCTCCAGGACGTACGCGGACTCAGCGCGCTGCGTGCCGGGCTGTGGATGCTGCCGATGGCGGCGGTGACGTTCGTCTGCGCACCGTTGTCGGGACGGCTGGTGGGCAGCCGGGGGCCGCGGTTCCCGCTGCTGCTCGCGGGAGTCGCGATGACCGCGAGCGGGGTGCTGTTCGCCGTGCTGGACGCGGAGACGTCGAACGTGACCCTGCTCACCGGCTATGTGCTCTTCGGCCTCGGCTTCGGGTTCGTGAACGCGCCGATCACCAACACAGCGGTGTCCGGGATGCCCCGGGCGCAGGCCGGAGTGGCGGCCGCGGTGGCGTCCACGAGCCGGCAGATCGGCTCGACCCTGGGCGTGGCCGTCATCGGTGCGGTGCTGGCGTCCGGGGTCGGCACAGCGAGCTACCGGGCGGGCTTCGTGGCCGCGAGCCGTCCCGCCTGGTGGATCCTGACCGGCTGCGGGGTGTGCGTGCTGGTGCTGGGGTGGGTGACCAGCGGACGGTGGGCACGCGGGACCGCGCGCCGCACGGCGGAACGGCTCGCGGCTCCGGAAGCGGTACCCGAGCGGGCGGGCAGCCCGATCCACTAGCGCGCGGCGGACGGGGCCCCGGACGTCCGTTCCGGTGCCGTACCGCCCCGTGAAGCAGTGGCGAGCCGTCGGTGCCGGTGCCCTCGCGCTCGGCGGTCAGGACGGCTGGACCTGGTCGAAGAGGGCGAGGGCTTCGGCGGGGTCCGGGCCCACGAGGCGTTCCAGGCCGGCCGTCGTGGTCTTCGCCCACCTGCCGGCCCGTGCCCACATCCGTTCCTCGAAGGCGCGGACGACCTCGTCCGGATCTCCCGGGGCGCTGGCGAGGGACTCGGCGAGTTCGGCGCCTTCCAGCATCGCGAGGTTCGCGCCCGCCCCCAACGGGGGCATCAGATGGGCGGCGTCGCCCAGCAGCGTCACCCCGGGGACGTGGGTCCAGGTGTGGGACACGGGCAGGACGTAGAGGGGCCGGTCGACGAAAGCGGTGCCGTGGCGGAGGAGGTCGAGGACGGGAGCGGCCCAGCCGTCGAACAGGGCCAGCAGGCTCGATCGCACGGCCTCGACGTCGGCCAGGTCCAGGTTCGTGTGCCAGTCCAGCGGCGCGCGGAACTGGGCGTACACCTTGACGTGGCCGCCGCTGTTGCGCTGGGCGACGAGAGCTCGGTTCACGCCGTACACGGCCATGGAACCGTCGCCGATCAACCTGGCGAGGTCGGGATGGCGGGTGTCGACGTCGTCGAGGGAGGTCTCGACCGAGGTGACGCCGGTGTAGTGCGGGGTCACCGGCGAGACTGCCGGGCGGGTCCGGGACCAGGCACCGTCCGCGCCGACCACGAGGTCGAACGCCTCCTGCCGCCCGTCCGCGAAACGGACCAGTACGCCGTCCCGGGTCCCCGGCACCACCTGCGTCACGTCCCGGCCCCACCGGACGGCGAGCCGACCGAGCAGCAGGTCACGGAGCTGCCCGCGGTCGATCTCGGGATTGGCCCGGTCATCCGGACGGGGTCGCCAGTCGCGCAGGACGGTCCCGTCCGCGTCCAGGATGCGCATGGCCTGCCCCTCGGGACGGGACAGCGCCCGGAACTTGGCCAGCAGCCCCGCCTTGTCCAGCGCGAGCTGGCCCAGTCCTTCGTGCAGGTCCAGCGTGCCGCCCGGGGGGCGCGCGTCGGGGGCGGGATCCCGTTCGAGGACGGCGACGGGGTGGCCATGGCGGTGCAGGACGCCGGCGAAGGCAAGGCCGGCGGGGCCGCCACCGACCACGGCGATACGTTGTCTCATGTCGATACACTGTATTTACACGATACGGCGTATCGCAACAGTAGGGTATGACCATGACTGTGTGGGACCGGCCGGAGCCGCCGACTCGCCCCGTGCCGCTCGACCGGGAGCGGATCGTCGCCGCCGCCATCGCGCTGGCCGACGAGGGCGGGCTGGAGGCGGTGTCGTTGCGCAAGGTCGCTGCCCGGCTGAGCGCCGGCCCGATGCGCCTGTACGGATACATCTCCACCAAGGAGGAGCTGTTCGACCTCATGGTGGACGAGGTCCAGGCCGAGATCCTCCCCGAGGGGCAGCCCGGTGACTGGCGGGAGGCGCTGCACACCCTCGCCCACCGCACCAGGCGGGCCGCTCTCCGCCACGAATGGCTGGCCGACCTGCTCGGCGGCCGCCCGGCCCTGGGTCCGAACGGCCTCGCCGTGGCCGAGGCCACGCTGGCCGCCCTCGACGGCCTCGCCGACGTCGACACCGTCATGCGCGCCGTGGAGACCGTCAGCGCCTACTCCACCGGCGCGATCAGGCGCGAGATCGCGGACCTGCGGGCCGAGCGCGCCACGGGCCTGTCCAAGCGCGACTGGCAGCGCGCCCGTGGCCCGCATATGACGAGGATGCTGGCCACGGGCCGCTTCCCGGCGCTGGCCAGGGCCGTGTACGACGGCACGGACGTGGACGCCGAGGCATCCTTCGCGACCGGCCTGGACTGGGTCCTCGACGCCGTGGCCGACAGACTCACCCGGCCGCCGGCGTGACGCCCAGCCCCCGCCGGGTGTGAGCCGGATCGGGGTCGGTGTCCACGGGTCGCGCGCCACCACCTCACCACGCCGGTACCGCCATCGGACGAGCGGACGCCTACCAGATCACGCCCGCCGGGCGCGAGGACGCTCCACCCGCTCGCGGTGTCGAAGGCGACCCGGCACAGGGTCGCCGGCATCGCACCGGCCCGCTCCCGCACTCCGGCCGATTGCCCGACATCCCGTACGGCGTCTCCCGCAGCCGCCGGTTCGCCGCCTCCCGCACCGAGGCCGCCGACCGCGTCGGCGCCGTCGCGCCAGGCAGCGAAACCGCCCCTCCCGCGACCGGCCGACCGCCGCGGCGAACAGGGCCTTCGCGCACCCTGGACCGCCGCGCCCCGCAACGCGCCCGACAAAGGGTCCCAACGCGCCTCACGAGGGGCCCGACAGGGGCCGAAAACGGCCAACCCTCGGAGCCCGCGTTCCGGTTGTTGCCGCCTCCCGGGCCCACTCCTACAGTGGGAGCGCTCCCAGTTCGTGTACGGGCCGTGTTCGAGGTCTGGGGCAGCCTCGATGGCATCGCGGTCCGGCGCGCTTTCCCCCATCCGGCGCGCACCGGCACACACCGACTCCGTGCCGTCCGGCAGGGAACCGTCGCCGTCGTCCGCGCGCCTTTTCACGGAGGTCCCCACATGCGCTTCCATCGACATCGGCCCCGGATGTGGGCAGCCGCGGTCTTCGTGTCCGTGGCCGGCCCGGCTGCCGGCACCCTCAGCGCGCAGGCGGCAACCCCGCTCGGCACGCCGTCGACCACCGGCGGCACCGCGCCCACCGCGGCCACCGCGCCCCAGATCAACGCCGGCGGCGAGGACGACGGCGCCGACTGCGCCGTGCCCACCCCCGGCTCCCTGACCCCCGACTCCAAGCTTCCGGACCCCTTCAAGAGGATGAACGGCACGCGCATCACCGCCAAGTCCGACTGGCGGTGCCGGCGCGCGGAGATCAAGAAGCTGGCGGAGAGATACGTCTACGGCGAGAAGCACACCAGACCCGCGAGCGTCACGGGGACGGTGTCGAACACCGGCATCACGGTGAACGTGACGGACCAGGGCAGGAGCTCCAGCTTCTCGGCCAGGGTCGAACTGCCCAGCGGCCCGGGCCCGTTCCCGGCGGTCGTCGTGCTCGGCGGATTCGGCGCGGACACGGCCACCATCAAGGCATCGGGTGCCGCGGTCATCACCTACGACCCGCTCGCGGTCGGCAGGGAGGGCACGCCGCGGAACAACAAGCAGGGCGCGTTCTACGGCATCTACGGCGCATCGAGCAGCACCGGGCTGCTCATGGCCTGGTCGTGGGGCGTGAGCCGCATCATCGACGTCATCGAGCAGTCCGGCGGCACCCTCCTCAAGGCGGACGCGCTGGGCGTCACGGGGTGCTCGCGGTACGGGAAGGGCGCCTTCGCGGTCGGTGCGTTCGACCAGCGCATCGCCCTGACGATGCCGATCGAGTCCGGCACCGCCGGCGCCCCCATCCTCCGCGGCATCCCGGGTGAGGGCGGCTCGCAGCCGCTGAGCAGCGCCTACTCGGAGCAGCCGTGGCTGGGCGACGCGTTCAGCTCCTTCACGGGGAACCCGTCCACACTTCCGGTGGACACGCACGAGATCGTCGCCATGGTCGCACCGCGGGGGCTCCTCATCATGGAGAACCCCCACATCGACTGGCTGGGCGCCAGGTCGGGGAGCGTGGCGGCCCTGGGCGGCGCGGAGGTCTACAAGGCGCTCGGGGCGGGCAGCAACATCAGCTACTGGTCCGACATCCAGGACGGGACGCACTGCGCCGTCAGGAACGAGTGGAAGGCTCCGTTGCAGCAGAACATCCAGAAGTTCCTGCTGAAGACGGGCAGCCAGGCCGGTGTGTTCAGGATTTCGAGCAGGAAGTCCGGCGACCTGGCCGAGTGGAGGAACTGGCAGACCCCGGTCCTCACCGGTTAGCCCGGCAGCCGCCGCACGGCACACCCCCTGCGGGTCCCGGGGCCCGGGGGATCCCGGGACCGGCGGACCCCGGACCCCTGCGAGCCCCGAGGCCCGGCGCGCGCTCGCACCGGGCCTCGGGGTCCTCGAACGGTCGGCCGCGCCGTGTCAGGGCGTGCGGGGCGCCGGGATCGGCGCCCCGGGGCACGACCCGTCGGAGGTGGTGCCGTCGGTGAAGAACGCCACGGCCTTCGAGGCGCAGGGCAGGTTCTCCAGCGAGACGTGGACGTCGTCCTGGACGGTCAGCAGCGAGCCTCCGATCGTGGCCTGCATCTGCTTCGCCCACGGCAGGGGGGTGTTCACCTCGAAGGCGTGCCCGACCAGTTGCAGCGCCCCGCCGTTCCTGCTCAGCCGCCAGGGCTGTGCCGGGAAGGGCCAGCCCTGGCACCGGATGATGCCGGGCGTGGCGTTGCTGCCGTAGGCGGCGACCGGATACTCCTGCCGCAGTTCCTCCGCGTGGGCCCAGCTCGCCTCGAAGTCGCGGTCGGCCGGCGAGTCGTTGCAGCCCACGGACGCGAGCATGAAGTCGGCCTCGCCGTCGGGGGCGGGGTCGTCGGCGTAACCGTTGCCCACCGGCTCCGCCGCTTCGGACCCCCCGGCCTCGGACGGTGCCGCCGAGGGCGCCTCGGGTACACCGCCGTCGCGAATGGCGACGAGGTCACCGGCCGACCGCGCCCAGTCGGCCCGCGATGCCTGCAGCAGGGCGTCGACCGCCTCGCCGTCCACCGCCGGCCCGCCGGTGCCGCCCGGCCGGGGATGGGCCGCCAACTGGTCCCGCAGGGCGATCAGGGCCTTGGCGACCTCCTCCCCGGTGCGGCCGAAGTGGTAGGTGCCGTCGTACCCCGCGATCCACGCGGCGAAGTCGTGGAACAGTGCCTCGTGGGCGGCGAGCTGGTCGTCCGCGTCGGTCTTCGACTGGCCCGGTGCCAGCACCGAGTCCAGCAGCATCCTGTCCACGTGGCCGCCGAACAGGCTCCGGTAGGAGGCGCCGAGCGCGGTGCCCCACGACTTGCCGAAGTAGCTGATCTTCTTCTCGCCCAGTGCGGCGCGGATCCTGTCCATGTCCCGCGCGATGTTCGCCGTGGTCATCGACCTGGCGAAGTCCGGGTCGCGCTCGGCGCAGTGCGTCAGGTTCTCGGCGTAGTCGTCGCTCCTGAACCTCGCCCGCTCCTTGGGGGTGAGCCCGGCGGGCGGCTGCTCCGCGGCGTCCGGCGACAGCTCGGGGCAGACGAGCTTGCCGCTGTATCCCAGGCCGCGCGTGTCGAAGCCGATCAGGTCGTGGTCGCGCCCGACGTCGGCCATCTTGCTCCGGGACAGGAGGTAGGGCTCGCCGACGCCCGGCACGCCGGGGCCACCGGGGTTGATGAGGAGCACCCCCCGGCGGTGGGCGGGTTCGGTGGCCCTGATCCGGCTCACGGCTATGTCGACCTGACGGCCGTTCGGCTTGGCGTAGTCCAGCGGGACCGGCACGGTCGTGCACTCGGTCTCGTGGTCCTCGGGGGTGCTCCAGTCGCGGGCGATCTCGAAGCACGGCTTCCACACGAGCTTCGCGGCGGCCGGCACCGCGGCCGGATTCTGTCCGGCATCCGCCGTCGTGGCGGCCAGCGACTGCACGCCCAGGGCGGCCAGTGCCATACCGGCCGCCGCGACGACGGCCTTCCTCGTTCTCCTGTGTGCTGTGCCGGTCAGCGGCATGAAGGCTCCTCGGGTCCATCCGGTCGGATCGTTCGGATCACGAAGGCAGGTTAGGAGCGGGCTGTATCGACTGTGCCTCCGTGCCGCGTCGAAGTCCCATCCGAACTCGCGGACGTCGCGGACGGCCCTGCGCCCGCGCTGCGACCGGCGACACGACCGTTCGGCTGACAGAAATTGATAAATGTCATCTGTCATGACAGGGTGGCCGGGACAAGACAGGTTCAGGCGAGCGGCTTCACGTAAGGAGCATCCAATGCGCACCCTGAAGCTCGGCAGCAGCGGCCCCGAGGTCTCCGAGGTCGGCCTCGGCTGCATGGGAATGTCCTCGATGTACGGGGACACCGACCGCGACGAGTCGATCGCGACCATCCACGCCGCCCTGGAGGCCGGGGTCACCCTGCTGGACACCGGCGACTTCTACGGCCAGGGCCACAACGAGCTGCTGATCAACGAGGCCCTGCGCACGGCCCCCGCGGCACGCCGCGAACAGGCTCTGATCAGCGTCAAGTTCGGCGGCCAGCGCGACCCCGCGGGCGCCTTCGTGGGGTACGACGCGAGCCCGGCCGCGGTGAAGAACTTCGCCGCGTACTCGCTGCAACGACTGGGCGTGGACCACATCGACGTCTACCGTCCCGCCCGGCTCGACCCCAAGGTGCCCGTCGAGGAGACGGTCGGTGCCATCGCCGAGCTGGTCGAGGCGGGGTTCGTCCGGTACATCGGGCTGTCCGAGGTCGGTGCGGAGACCATCCGCAGGGCGGCGGCCACCGCCCCGATCGTCGACCTGCAGATCGAGTACTCGCTGATCTCCCGCTCCGTCGAGGAGGCGATCCTGCCGACCACCCGCGAGCTGGGCATCGGCATCACCGCCTACGGAGTGCTCTCCCGCGGCCTGATCTCGGGCCACTTCACCCGGGACCGCAAGCTCGACGCCCGTGACTTCCGGGCCCGTGTGCCGCGCTTCCAGGGCGAGAACCTCCGGCACAACCTGGGTCTCGTCGAGGCGCTGCGGAAGATCGCCGAGCAGAAGGGCGTCACCGTCGCGCAGATCGCGATCGCCTGGGTGGCCTCGCGGGGCGACGACATCGTGCCGCTCGTCGGCGCCCGCCGCCGCGATCGGCTCACGGAGGCGCTGGGCGCACGGGACGTGACGCTCGACGACTTTGACCTCGCCGCCATCGAGCGCGCCGTGCCGGCCGGAGCCGCGGCCGGCGACCGCTACCAGCCCTCGGAGATGGCACACCTCGACAGCGAGCGCTGAGCGCGGTCCGGGTACCTTCGTCGACATGTCACCCGAGCCCCTGACCGCCGAGCGCATCCTCGAAGCCACCGAGGAGGTGCTGCGCCGGCACGGCCCCGGCAAGGCCACCGTGGTCGACGTGGCACGCGCGCTCGGCGTCAGCCACGGCAGCGTCTACCGGCACTTCGGGACCAAGGCGGCGCTGCGCGAGGCGGTGACCAAGCGGTGGCTGGACCGGACGGCGGACGAGCTGCGGCACATCGCCGGCCGCCGGGAGCAGTCCGCGGACGGTGTGCTGCGCGCCTGGCTGGCCGCGCTGTTCGCCGCGAAGCGGCAGAAGGCGGGCGGCGATCCTGAGCTGTTCGCGACCTACGAGGTGCTGCTGGACGGGAGCAGCGGGGTGGTCGCCGCGCACCTGGCCGACCTGGTGGGCCAGCTCACCGTCATCGTGGAGGCGGGCGTGGCCCGCGGCGAGTTCACCGCCGTACCCGGTGGCGCCGCCGCCACCGCCGAAGCGCTCTTCCACGCCACCAGCCGCTTCCACGACCCGGCCCACGCCCCCGAATGGTCGCGCCCCGGCATCGGCGACGCCTTCGAGGCCACGGTGGAGCTGCTGGTCAGGGGGCTTACGGCCACGGCGGGGCGGGAGCCGGGCCGGTCCCGTGGCCACTGACGGGCAGTCGTCCTCCGGCGGCGGGGCCGGCACGGGCCCGGCAGTGCGACCGTGCGCGGGTGTTACCTTCCCACCCGTGGTGGAGCACCAGGAAGAGACCAGGGCGGCCTACGACGGGGTCGTCGAGCGGTACGCCTCGATGTTCGCGAACCGCCTGGAGGCGCACCCGTTCTCGCGGGCCATGATCGGCACCTTCGCCGAGCTGGTGCGCGGGACGGGGAACCCGCGCGCAGCCGACGTCGGGTGCGGCCCCGGCCATCTGACGTCCATGCTGCACGAGGCTGGACTGGACGCCTTCGGGCTCGACCTCTCCCCGGGCATGGTCGACCACGCCCGGCGGGCCCATCCGGCACTGCGGTTCGACGAGGCGCGGATGGAGGCCCTGCCGGTCGGGGACCGTGCGCTCGGCGGTGTACTGGCCCACTACTCGATGATCCACACCCCGCCGGGGGAACTGCCCGCGCTGCTCGCCGAGCAGGTGCGCGTCCTGGCACCGGGCGGCCTGCTCCTGGTCTCGTTCTTCGCGACCGACCGACCGGAACCGGTCCGCTTCGACCACAAGGTGACGCCCGCCTACGGCTGGCCGGTGGACCGGTTCGCCGAGCTGCTCTCCGGGGCCGGCCTCGTCCCGTTCGCCCGGCTGCTCCACGACCCGGCCTCCGAGCGGGGCTTCCTCGACGCCCACCTGCTGGCCCGCCTCCCGTCCGAACAACCGTGATCCGCCCAGATCGGCAGGAGGCGCCACCGGAGCCTCGGCTGCCGGCGGACGGTGTGCCGACCGCGGCTGTCTGCGGACCGCATGCCGAGTACGGGCCGTCCCCGGGCGCGGGCGGACCGGGCCGCTGGCTCCGGCCGGTCACCGCTCCGGCTGCTCCTGCGCCTCCCCCGCGGCGTCCACCGTCGCCCGGTGCGTCTGCGCCAGGTGCTCCTCGGCCTTCAGCCACGGCAGGAACTGCGCGGGCCTGTGCCAGCCGCAGGTCTCGCACTCGATGACCCGGCGGGCGCCCGTGCGCTGCACGCGCACGGTGTGCTCGCGGCCGTCACCGTCCCGGCGGCTGACTCTGCTCGCGTCCATCTCCGGCATGGCCTCTCCTCCTGTGCGGCGTGGCAGGGGGCGGGCGCCCCGAAGAACGCTCCGCACCGCAGCAAGGAGTGTGCAGCACGCCCAACATCAACGGGGGCTTCCGCACCGCGCGTTCACGTGCCGGCCGGCACCGGGCCAGGGCTCAGGCGATCGCGCGGGGCAGCCGCAGGCTCAGCAGCCCCGTCAGGAGCACCGTGGCCAACTGGGCCAGCAACGTGGCCACCAGGGCGTTCTGCATACCGGCTCCGGGCACCAGGCCCAGGAAGAGCGAGCCGAGCGTGGCGACCCCCAGCGCGAGGGCGGACTGCTGGGTGGTGATCATCACGCCGCTGCCGACGCCGGCGCGGTGCTGCGGCACCTCGGAGAGGATGATCCGGAAGACGACCGGCAACTGGAGCGCCTGTCCCGCACCGGCCAGCGCGGTGCCGGGCAGCAGTGCCGGCAGGCCCAGGTCGGGCCACTGCCGCCAGGCGGCCAGCGCCAGCAGCGCCACGCCCACCCCCTGCACCGCGCTGCCCGCGGTCACCACCCTGGTGCCGTACCTGGCCACCAGGCGCGGACCGGCCAGCGACACCGCGAAGAAGACCACGGCCATCGGTGCCAGTGCCAGGCCCGCGGCCACCGGGCCGAGCCGCGCGCCCTGCTGGAGGGCGATCGCGATCACGAACATGAAGCCGCTGAACCCGATCGAGAACGGCACCACCATCAGCAGACCGCGGCGCAGCGACACGAGCCCGAAGAGGCTCGGCGGCACCAGCGGGGTACGGCCCAGCCGGTCCGCGCGCAGCTCCACGCGGTAGAAGGCGAACGCCGCGAACGGGAAGACGGCCAGCGCCGCCCACGTCCACACCGGCCAGCCCGCGGCGCGCCCCTCCGTCAGCGGCGCGAGCAGCGTCAGCAGCGAGACGCCGAGCAGCAGCGTGCCGGGCACGTCGATGGGCTCGGGGTGCCTGGAGCGGGTCTCCGGCACCGTGCGCACCGCCAGCACCAGGCCGACCAGCACCACCGGCACGTTCACCAGGAACACCGAGCGCCAGCCGGAACCGGCGATGTCCGCGGCGACCAGGACGCCGCCGAGTATCTGCCCGGCCACCATGGCGAGGCCGGCCGTCGCACCGTAGAGCCCCATGGCCCGGGCCCGGCGCGGCCCGGAGGTGGCCGACTGGATGGTGGCCAGCACCTGCGGGAGCATCAGCGCCGCCGCAGCCCCCTGCGCCACCCGCGCCCCCACCAGCGACCAGGCGTCCGGAGCGAGGCCGCAGGCCAGCGAGGTGAGGCCGAAGGCGGCCATGCCGCCGAGGAACAGCCGGCGGCGGCCGAACATGTCGCCGAGCCGCCCGCCGAGCACCAGCAGAACCGCGTACGCGACGCCGTAGCCCGCCACGACCAGTTCCAGCACCGCCTCCCCCGCGGCCAGGTCACGGCCCATGGTCGGCAGGGCGACGTTGACGATGAAGAAGTCGATCAGGGGCAGTGCCGCACCGAGCAGCACGGTGAACAGGCCGGGCCCACCGAGGAGCACCGCGGCACCGGCCGGGTCGGCGGGCGGGACGGGTGTCCGGGGGGCGGCGGCCGAGGTGGGAGCGCTGCCGGGGGCGCCTGCCGGTGGTGCCCCGGGGCTGGTCTCCGAGTCGATTCCTGTGTCACTCACCCCACCAGGTTCGGCCACCGCTCAGGGTGGTACCAGAGTGTCCTTGTCCTGGTAGTGGCAGTACCTGGCAACAGGCTGCGCGATGCGGCAGGCTGGAGCGCATGTCCACCACGGCCGAGGAGCAAGCGGTTCTGCAAGGTCCGGGGAAGCCGCAAGAGCCCGGGCGCGCGAGTGCGGCGCCGGAGCCGGGGCGCCCATCGGAGTCCGAGGTCAGACGATCGGAGCTGGCCGGATTTCTGCGCAGCCGCCGGGAGCGGATCGCCCCCGAGCAGGTGGGCCTGCCGCGCGGGGCCCGCAGGCGTACGCCGGGGCTGCGCCGCGAGGAGGTCGCCCAGCTCGCCGCGGTCGGCGTCACCTGGTACACCTGGCTCGAACAGGCCAGGGACATCACCGTCTCCGTCCAGGTGCTGGACGCGCTGGCCCGCACCCTGATGCTGGACACGAGCGAACGCTCGCACCTGTTCAGCCTGGCCGGCGCCGTGGATCCCGCGCCCGGCACACCGTGCCCCTCCATCACCCCCGCCATCAGGCTGCTGCTCGAACAGCTTGAGCCCTTCCCGGCCTGCGTCCAGAACGGCCGGTACGACATCCTCGCCTACAACCGCACCTACGGCCGGCTCTTCTGCGACCTCGACGCGCTGCCGCCCGAGGACCGCAACTGCATGCTGCTGTGCTTCACCAACCCCGACTGGCGCGCCTCGATCGTCCTGCTCGACGAGACCGCGCGGCTGATGGCCGCCAAGTTCCGCGCCGCCATGGCCGGGCACCTGGCAGAGCCCGCCTGGAAGATGCTGCTCAAGCGGCTCCAGCGGGAGTCCCCCGACTTCCGCCAGGCCTGGGAGCGGCACGAGGTGATGGGCCCGCGCAGCAAGCGCAAGCAGTTCCGCAACGCGGACGTGGGGCTGATCACGGTGGACCACAGCGACCTCTGGCTCGGCCCGGTCAACGGCCCGCGCATGGTGACGTACGCGCCGGCGGACGACGAGAGCCGGGCGCGCCTGGAGGAGCTGCTCGCACTGGCCGTGGCACCGGCGTGAGGAAGCCGACGACGGCACGGGCCCGAGCAGCCGACGGCGCCCGGCCTGACGGCACGAGTTGACGGACGACACGAGGCCACCGACGGCACGAGGGCACCGACAGCACGAGGGCACCGGTCAGCCGACGCGGCCGGCCGAACGGCGCCCGCGGCCGAGCGGCCGACGACGGGGCGGGCCTGGCGCGGCAGACGCAGTTAGGTCCAGACCTATTGACGACAGGTATGGACCACTGCACTGTCATGTCCAAGACACCCACATCTGCCGGGAGGCCCGTATGACCCGCTGGACACCACACCTGCTGCGCAGGCCGCGGCTGCTGGGGGCCGCACTCGCGGCGGCCTGCCTCGTCCCCCTGCTGGCCCTGGGCACGACGACCGCGTCCGCGGCGGACACCTGTGCCGTCAAGTCCAGACCCTCGGGCAAGGTCCTCCAGGGCTACTGGGAGAACTGGGACGGCTCCTCCAACGGCGTCCACCCGCCCTACGGCTGGACCCCCATCACGGACTCCGCCATCGCGGCCCACGGTTACAACGTCCTCAACGCCGCGTTCCCGGTCATCAGGTCGGACGGCACGGCGCTGTGGCAGGACGGGATGGACTCGACGGTGAAGGTCGCCACACCGGCCGAGATGTGCCAGGCCAAGGCGGCCGGCCAGACCATCCTGATGTCCATCGGCGGCGCGACGGCAGGCATCGACCTCAGTTCGAGCACGGTCGCCGACCGCTTCGTCGCCACGATCGTGCCGATCCTCAAGGAGTACAACTTCGACGGCATCGACATCGACATCGAGACCGGGCTGACCGGCAGCGGCAACATCAACCAGTTGTCGGCCTCGCAGGCCAACCTGGTCCGCATCATCGACGGCGTGCTCGCCCGGATGCCGTCGAACTTCGGCCTGACGATGGCCCCAGAGACCGCCTACGTCACCGGCGGCAGCATCACCTACGGCTCCATCTGGGGCGCCTACCTGCCCATCATCAAGAAGTACGCGGACAACGGCCGCCTGTGGTGGCTGAACATGCAGTACTACAACGGCAGCATGTACGGCTGCTCCGCCGACAGCTACCAGGCGGGCACCGTCCAGGGCTTCGTCGCCCAGACCGACTGCCTGAACAAGGGCCTGGTCGTCCAGGGCACCACGGTCAGGGTCCCCTACGACAAGCAGGTCCCCGGCCTGCCCGCGCAGTCCGGCGCGGGCGGCGGCTACATGTCGCCGAGCCTGGTCTCCCAGGCCTGGCAGCACTACGGCACCAGCCTCAAGGGCCTGATGACGTGGTCCCTCAACTGGGACGGTTCGAAGAACTGGACCTTCGGGAACAACGTCAGGTCGCTCCAGGGCCGGTGACGGCACCGGAGCCGGTCGCGCGGTTCCCCGTGCCCCCTGCGGGGCCGCGCCCCTGGCCGGGGGCACGGGCCGGGGGCGCGGGGAACCGCGCGACGAACGGCGTCCGGATCGCCGGGGGCGCTCAGCAGCCGAGGAGGCGGCCGGCCAGGTAGCCCTCGATCTGGTCCAGGGAGACCCGGTCCTGCTTCATCGAGTCACGCTCGCGCACGGTGACGGCGTTGTCGTCGAGCGTGTCGAAGTCGACGGTCACGCAGTACGGGGTGCCGATCTCGTCCTGGCGGCGGTAGCGGCGGCCGATGGCGCCGGCGTCGTCGAACTCGATGTTCCAGTGCTGCCGCAGCGCCTGGGCGAGCCCCTTGGCCTTCGGCGACAGCTCCGGGTTGCGGGACAGCGGCAGCACGGCGACCTTCACCGGCGCCAGGCGCGGGTCCAGCCGCAGCACCACCCGCTTCTCCATCTTCCCCTTGGCGTTCGGCGCCTCGTCCTCCACGTAGGCGTCGAGCAGGAAGGCGAGCATGGTGCGGCCGACACCGGCGGCGGGCTCGATCACGAACGGCGTCCAGCGCTCGCCCGCCTCCTGGTCGAAGTAGGAGAGGTCCTGGCCGGAGGCCTTGGAGTGCGCGTTCAGGTCGTAGTCGGTGCGGTTGGCGACACCCTCCAGCTCGCCCCACTCACTGCCGCCGAACTGGAAGCGGTACTCGATGTCGGCGGTGCGCTTGGAGTAGTGCGAGAGCTTCTCCTTCGGGTGCTCGTACCACCGCATGTTCTCCTCGCGCAGGCCGAGGCCCGTGTACCAGGACCAGCGCTGCTCCATCCAGTACTCGTGCCACTTCTCGTCCTCGCCCGGCTTGACGAAGAACTCCATCTCCATCTGCTCGAACTCACGGGTGCGGAAGATGAAGTTGCCGGGCGTGATCTCGTTGCGGAACGACTTGCCCATCTGGGCGATGCCGAACGGCGGCTTCTTCCGCGAGGTCTGCTGCACCTGGGCGAAGTTGGTGAAGATGCCCTGCGCGGTCTCGGGACGCAGATAGGCGACGGAGCCGCTGTCCTGCGTCGGGCCGAGGTGGGTGGCGAGCAGCCCGGAGAACTGCTTGGGCTCGGTGAACTGGCCCTTGTTCCCGCAGTTGGGGCAGTTGACGTCCGCGAGGCCGTGCTCGGGGAGGCGGCCGTGCTTGGCCTCGTACGCCTCCTCCAGGTGGTCCGCGCGGAAGCGCTTGTGGCAGGACGTGCACTCGGTGAGCGGGTCGGTGAAGGTGGCGACGTGACCGGAGGCCTCCCAGACCTCGGTGGCCAGGATCACCGACGAATCGATGCCGACGACGTCCTCACGGGAGGTGACCATGTAGCGCCACCACTGGCGCTTGATGTTCTCCTTGAGTTCGATGCCCAGTGGACCGTAGTCCCAGGCGGCGCGCTGACCACCGTAGATCTCACTACACGGGTAGACGAAGCCACGGCGCTTGCTCAGGCTGACGATGGTGTCGATCTTGTCGGCGGCCACGGTGCTCTCTTCTAGGACGACTGACGGTGGACTGCTGCGGCGCCGTGCGCCTCGATGGGGAGGTCACGAGACGGATGGGCGAATGCTTCAGGTTACCGGCGCGCGGGGTGCCCGGATCAAATCGGTTCGGCTGTTCCGCGGGGGAGCGCCCGCGGGTGGCCCCGGAGCGGCCGGTAGGGTCCTGCGAGCAGGCGATCCGGGCACGGTCCGGTCCATTTGTTGACAATCATTTCCACTTTTGTTGAAAATGACAGTCATGAACGAGCGACGCTCAGGCCCGATACCCGCTCTGACCCCGCTGGCCGCCCTGGCCACCGCCACCGTGCTCTGCGCCACGGCCCTCACCGGTTGCTCCGTCTTCGGCACGAACGGCGACACCGGCAAGGGCGCGCACGGGAAGCTGGCGGTGGTGGCGTCGTTCTACCCCCTGCAGTTCCTCGCCGAGCGGATCGGCGGGGACCACGTGAGCGTCACGGACCTGACGGAACCGGGGCAGGAGCCGCACGACCTGGAGGTCAGCGCCCAGCAGAGGGCCCGGTTGGAGGATGCCGACGTCGCGCTCCACCTGAAGGGCCTGCAGCCGTCCGTGGACGAGGCGATCGACCAGTCCCCCATCGCCACCAAGGTCGACGCCGCCTCCCTGACCACGCTGGAGCGGCACGGCGACGAGGTCGGCGGGCACGCCGCCGCGCATGACGCGCGTCCGGGCGGCGCGCAGGAGGGCGACAGCCGGGCCGCCGACCCGCACATCTGGCTCGACCCGGTGCGCTACGCCGAGGTCGCCGAGGGAGTCGGCAAGGCGTTCGAGAAGGCCGACCCCGGCCACGCGGCCGCCTACCGCACGAACACCGCCGCCCTGGTCGAGCGGCTCGACGCGCTGCACACCCGGTACACGCGGGGCCTCGCGCACACCCGCGGCAAGGTCTTCATCACCACGCACGCCGCCTTCGGCTACCTCGCCGAGCGCTACGGCCTCACCGAGGAGGCGATCAGCGGCCTCGACCCGGAGAGCGAGCCCAGCCCCGCCCGCGTCCGCGACCTCCAGGAACTGGCCGCGGCGGACGGCGTGACGACCGTGTTCTACGAGACGCTGGTCTCCGGCAGGACCGCGGCGACCCTGGCCGGCGACGCCCATCTGAGGACCGACGTGCTCGATCCCCTGGAGGGCATCACGAAGCGGTCCAGGGGCCGCGACTACTTCCAGGTCATGGACGCGAACCTGGCGGCCCTCCAGAAGGCGCTGGGCACGTCGGCCGGCGCACGGGCCGGTGCGCGGTGAGGCCCGCGAGCACACCGCGGGCACGCGAGCGGGCACGGGAGCGGGCACGGCAGCGGGCGCAGGAGCCCGCGGAGGGCCCCGCGGCCGCGGACGGCGGCGGGGACACCGGCAGCACCGGGGACACCGGCACGCGAGCACCCGTCCTCGCCCTGCGCGGGGTCACCGCGGAGCTGGGCTCGCGTCCCGTGCTGCACGGGATCGACCTGACCGTGCGGCGCGGCGAGGTCGTCGCGCTGCTCGGCGCCAACGGCTCGGGCAAGTCCACCACGCTCCGCACGGTCATCGGCCAGACCCCGCCGACCGCCGGCAGCATCGAGATCTTCGGCACACCGCAGCGCCGCTTCCGCAACTGGGCGCGGCTCGGTTACGTGCCCCAGCGCACCACCGCGGTGAGCGGCGTCCCCGCGACCGTCACCGAGGTCGTCTCCGCCGGGCGGCTCTCACGCAGCCGCTTCGGTGTGCTGCGCGGCGCGGACCGGGCCGCCGTCCGGCACGCGCTGGAGCTGGTCGGCATGGCGGACCACGCCCAGGCCGCGGTCGGGGCCCTCTCCGGCGGCCAGCACCAGCGCGTCCTGATCGCCCGGGCGCTCGCCGCCGAGCCCGAGCTGCTGATCATGGACGAGCCGATGGCCGGGGTCGACCTGGACAGCCAGCGGGTGCTGGCCGGGACCCTGCGCGGGCAGGTCGACGGCGGCGCGTCCGTGCTCCTGGTACTGCACGAGCTCGGCCCGCTGGAACCCCTGATCGACCGGACGGTGCTGCTGCGCGACGGCCGTGTGGTCCACGACGGACCGCCGTCCGCCACTCCCCGACCCTGACTCCCCGAAGGCGCTGACCCCATGGACATACTCGACTACGCCTTCATGCAGCGGGCACTGCTCGCCGCCGTCCTCGTCGGCGTCACGGCACCGGCCATCGGCATCTACCTCGTCCAGCGGCGCCAGGCCCTGATGGGCGACGGCATCGGGCACGTGGCGATGACCGGTGTCGGCCTCGGCTTCCTGCTGTCCACCTCGCCGGTGTGGATGGCAACCGCGGTGTCCGTGCTGGGCGCGGTCCTGATGGAGCTGATCCGCTGGTACGGCAGGACCCGCGGTGACATCGCGCTGGCCATGCTCTTCTACGGCGGGATGGCGGGCGGGGTGATGTTCATCAACCTCGCACCCGGCGGCTCCAACGCCAACCTCGGCTCGTACCTCTTCGGCTCGCTGTCCACGGTCTCGCCCGCGGACGTGCGGGCGATCTGCCTGCTGGCCGGCTTCGTGGTCGTGGTGACGCTCGGGCTGCGGCGCCAACTGTTCGCGGTCAGCCAGGACGAGGAGTTCGCCCGGGTCACCGGGCTGCCGGTGCGGGCGCTGAACCTGCTGACCGCGGTGACCGCCGCGGTGACCGTCACGGTCGCCATGCGGGTCGTGGGGCTGCTGCTGGTCAGCGCGCTGATGGTGGTGCCCGTGGCGGCGGCGCAGCAGCTCGGCAGGAGCTTCGCGGCGACCTTCGCGATCGCGGTGGCGGTGGGCGTGGCCGTGACGCTCGGCGGCACCGTCACGTCCTACTACGAGAACGTGCCGCCCGGGGCCACGATCGTGCTGCTCACCATCGCGGTGTTCGTCCTGCTGACGGCGCTCGCGGCGCCGCTCGCGCGGCGGCGGGCCCGGGCGGCGGCCGAGCGCGGCGGGGCCGCCGGACGGGGTGCCGCGGCGGGTCCCGAGGTCGCGTGCGGTGGCGATCCGGACACGGAGTGCGTCTTCTCCGACACCATGGTCTCCGGCGCGGCACCGGGCGAGGCCCGGGCCGGCGTCTGACGCGGGGCGGTGCACGCCTGGCAGAATGACCTTGCAGCAGTATGGAGGAGGCAAAGTGGCAGCCCCGGTACGAGGCCGGTCCACCCGGCAGCGTGCGGCCGTAGCGGCCGCTCTCGACGATGTCGATGAGTTCCGCAGTGCGCAGGAGCTCCATGACATGCTCAAGCACAAGGGCGACTCGGTGGGGCTCACCACGGTCTACCGCACGCTCCAGTCGCTGGCCGACGCCGGCGAGGTGGACGTACTGCGCACCTCGGACGGCGAGGCCGTCTACCGCCGCTGCTCCACCGGCGAGCACCACCACCACCTGGTCTGCCGGGTCTGCGGCAAGGCGGTGGAGGTGGAGGGGCCGGCCGTGGAGAAGTGGGCCGAGGCCATCGCCGCGGAGCACGGCTACGTGAACGTCGCCCACACCGTCGAGATCTTCGGCACCTGCGCGGACTGCGCGGCGCTCTGAAGGGGTTGCGGGGCCCTGGCGGGGGCGCGGGTCGCTCACGCGTTTCCCGCGCCCCTTCGAAGTGCTACGCGCTCCCGAACCGGCGGTCGCGGGAGGCGTACTCCAGGCAGGCCCGCCACAGGTCACGGCGGTCGAAGTCCGGCCAGAGCACGTCCTGGAAGACCATCTCCGCGTAACTGCTCTGCCAGATCAGGTAGTTGGACGTGCGCTGCTCGCCGCTGGGGCGCAGGAAGAGGTCCACGTCCGGCATGTCCGGGTAGTAGAGGTACTTCTTGAGGGTCTTCTCGTTGACCTTCGCCGGATCCAGCCTGCCCTCGGCCACCTCCCGGGCGATGGCCTGGGCGGCGTCGGCGATCTCCGCGCGGCCGCCGTAGTTGACGCAGAAGTACAGCGTCATGGCGTCGTTCTGCGTGGTCTGCTCCTGGGCGACCTGGAGCTCCTGGACGACCGACTTCCACATCTTGGGCATCCGGCCCACCCAGCGGATGCGGATGCCCAGTTCGTCCATCTCGTCACGGCGGCGGCGGATGACGTCGCGGTTGAAGTTCATCAGGAAGCGGACCTCCTCGGGGGACCGCTTCCAGTTCTCGGTGGAGAAGGCGTACAGGGAGAGGTTCTTGACGCCCAGCTCCAGGCAGCCCTTGAGGACGTCCAAGACGACGCCCTCGCCGACCTTGTGGCCCTCGGTGCGCGGCAGGCCGCGCTCCTTGGCCCAGCGGCCGTTGCCGTCCATCACGATCGCGACGTGCTGGGGGACCAGCTCGCCCGGGATCTTCGGCGGGCGCGCGCCCGAGGGGTGCGGCTCGGGGGTCCGGTACTCACGGCGGGGCCGTCCGAGGATTCCGCGTCGTGCTGACATGCGCCCTACTCTCCTGTTTCCCTTGCTTCGTCCACGCCCATACTCCTACGTCTTCTCCACATAGCGTAGTGAGCGCAGACCACGCTCCAGATGCCAGTGCAGATAGGCCGACACGAGCCCGCTGCCCTCCCGGACGTGCCGGGCCTCCGCCGCGTCCGCAGTGGCCCAGTCGCCGGTGAGCAGCGCACCGAGCAGGGTGAGGGCCTCCGCCGAGGGCACGACGCTGCCGGGCACCCGGCAGTCGGCGCAGACGGAGCCGCCGGCCGCCACCGAGAAGAACCGGTTGGGGCCCGGCATTCCGCACTTCGCGCAGTCGCCGAAGCTCGGGGCGTAGCCGTTGACGGCGAGGGAGCGCAGCAGGAAGGCGTCGAGGACGAGGTGGGGCGCGTGCTCGCCGCGGGCGAGGGTGCGCAGGCCGCCGACGAGCAGCAGGTACTGCTGGACCGCGGGCTCCCCCTCGTGGTCGGTGAACCGCTCGGCGGTCTCCAGCATGGCGGTGCCCGCGGTGTACCGAGCGTAGTCGGTGACGATGCCGCCGCCGTACGGAGCGATCGTCTCGCTCTGGGTGCACAGCGGCAGGCCGCGGCCCACCAGGTCGCTGCCACGGGCGAAGAACTGCACGTCGACGTGCGAGAACGGTTCGAGCCGCGCCCCGAACTTGGACTTGGTGCGCCGCACCCCGCGCGCCACGGCACGCACCCGACCGTGCCCGCGCGTCAGCAGCGAGATGATCCGGTCGGCCTCACCGAGCTTCTGCGTCCTGAGCACCACTCCGTCGTCCCGAAAGAGGCTCATGGCGCCATTCTCCCGCACCCCGCGCACCCGCCCTCCCCCGGCTCGCCACCCCCGCGACCGCGCACGGGCGCGGGGGCCTCGCGGGCGGCGGGCCCGCGGGGCCGGTGCGCGGAGGAGGAGCGTGGGACGGCGTCCGCGCCGGTCCGCCGGCGGCGGACTCCCCGCGCAACCGCGCCGCCGGGCGCACACCGGCCACGCAACCGCGCCGACGGCGCACACCGGCGCGCACGGCCCTGCGCCGTCCCGTGGTGCGGGACCCCGTCCCCCAGCAGGCGCCCGTGCCTGGCCCGGCAGAGGCCGGACCGGGCACGGGCACAGGGGCCGCCAGGCGGGGGCCGTCAGGCGGGGGCCGTCAGACTTCGAGCACCCGGATCGAGGGGTGGTCGATCGTGTTCAGGTAGAGCTTGTCCTTGGAGTTCTCCCGCTCCAGCTCCACCACCAGCCGGTACTTGTACACCCCGGGCCGCGCGGTGCTCAGGACCGTGCCCGCCCAGTAGTAGTAGACGGGTGTGTACGGCGAGCGCATCCGGTCCGGCATGCCGTAGATCTTCAGCTCGGTGAAGAGCTTGCGCTCGGCGACGTCCTCCTCGTCCCCCGTCTCGGTGTCCAGCACCACGATGTTGTTGATCTTGGGCATCGGGGGCCAGGTGCCGTCGATCCGGCGTTCCATGTCGATCGGCCGGATGATCCAGTTGATCACCTGGCCCTGTTTGCAGACGGTCTCCAACTGCCGGGTGCCCTGCCCCGTCCCGCCGACGCTGTTGTCCATCATGAACATGGCGTCGTTCAGCGATCCCGTCGCCGTCGCCCGTTCCATGTTGACCAGTGTGACGATGTTGAGCTGGACGGAGTTGAGCTGGCCCGGGTTCTGCTTCTGTTCGTCAGCCTGCTTGGTGTTCGTCAACGTCTCTCCTTCGAGCGCGCCGCTAGCCTGCCTGAGCGCCCTAGCCGACCAGGGCCGGCGAGAGGGCGGTGGTCAGCGGCTCGTCCCGCGTCCCCAGCTTGAACCTGATCTGGTACGGCACCTCGGTGGTACCGCTCTTCTTCACGGTGCCGATCCAGTAGGAGACGTCCGTGCCCGGGTACACCTTGCGCACCGGCTCGCACACCTCCTTGTCGATCTCGATACCGTCGATGGCGACGAACGCCTCGCACTCCAGCGCCAGCACGTTCCACAGGAGCTGGTCGCCCGCCGTGACCCTGGTCCTCAGTTGCTCGGTGCCCAGACCGGCGGACCCGCCGGCCTTGTTGGTGTCGTACAGGTACACATGGCCCCGCGTGTTGCCGGCCGCCAGCGCGCCCACGCAGTCCACCACTGCGGTGATCGAGATGGGGCGCCGGGGGGCCGCCGCCTTCTGCTGCCTCGGTTTGGTGGTCATCCGCCGTTCATGTCCTCTCGTGGTCGTTCGCGTTCTCGTACTCGCCCGGCCGGGCGGCTACGCGGACACTCCCGGCGCCAGCGGCAGATAGCTCAGACCGGCCTGCGTGAAGGCGTTGCGGCGCGGCTGTGAGACCACCTGGAGCCGGGACTCGCAGACGAGGTTGACCGGCTCCCAGGTCCAGTCGCCGGCCCGCTGGACCAGCTCGTGCAACTGGATCCTCATCTTGTAGGTGTAGGTGCCTGGCCTGGAGGTGTCGACGGTGGCCGACCAGTACCAGCCGTCGGTCACGAGGTCCGGCGAGCCGTACGCGGCCGGGTAGATGATCTTCTCGTCCACCGCCTCGCCGAAGACGTCGGTGATCACCGGTGCCGGGTAGTTGTGCAGGCCTTGGCCGTGGTCGGAGACCACCTTGCCGGTGACGTCGAGCACCTGCTGCCCGGCGAGCGCCCGGGAGCGGCCCGCGGCCCTCACCCGGGTGCCCACGTTCTTCCTGATGGCGCTGAGCGCCGCCTCGGCGTCCTCGCCGTCCGACGAGGGCCGGCCGGTGAGCGCGGTCAGGTCCGCAAGCGCCTGCCGGTCCGCCTGCTGCGTCCGGGCGGCCTGGTAGCTGCGCGGCACCGTCGGCGGGATCGAGCCGAGGCTGTACGGCAGCCAGTTGAGCACCTGTTCACTCGCCTGCGAGCCGTCGCTCCAGTACGCGCCGTTGATCGCGGTCACCAGGTCGCCGGTGCCCTGGTTCTCGGAGCCGTGCAGTTTCATGTTGTCGAAGAGATAGGTGTTGTCCTTCAGCGACCGGGACTCCAGCGCGTTGCCGATGTCCACGAGCACGATGATCGCTAGCTGTTGGGGCATGTGCCGCCTTCCTCGTTCCGTGTCGTTCCCGTTGTGCCGGGGCGTGCCGGGGCGTGCCGGACCCAGGCGCCTAGACGCACAGCAGCCCGGGGGTCTCCAGGTGCAGCACGCTGTTCTCGCCCTCGTACATCTGCAGTTCGAGGCGGTACCTGTGCGGCACCCCGCGCGTCATCGAGTACGGCACCACGCCCGACCAGACGTTCAGATCGAGGTGGTCGCCGTCCACGACGCGCTCGCCGGGGCCTGCGCCGCCCGCCGCGTCCGCGCCTCCCAGGAAGGTGATGTTCCTGATCTCCACCGGGGTCTGCAGGTCCACGGCGAGCGCGTACCACTGCACGACCTGGCCGGGTGCTACCGCGGTGTGCAGCTCGTGCGTGCCCTGTCCGGTGCTGTCGAAGGGGCCGTCGTCGATCAGGCAGCAGTTGCCGCCCAGCAGGCTCCGGTCGGAGAGCGCGCCGATGACGTCCACGACGACGGCGATGTTCACTTGCGGCTTCACGCCCACTCCATTCGTCATTCGCTTCCTCTGTTCCTGGGTGTCCCGTGTTCCCGGGTGTCCCGGCCGCCGGTGCGGCGGCCGGCTGTTGAGGGGCCGCGGCCCGCTGCCCGGCGACCGCGGGGACGCGGCCGGGTCAGCCCCGGTCCCGCACCAGCGGCACCTTGCCGACGGCCGTGCGCTCGATCTCCGGCGACGTCCTGGACACGAACTCCAGCCGGAAGCCGTATCCGGTCCTCTCGATCGACCCCGGGTTCGCCTCGCCGTCGTTGAACAGCGACAGGGAGCGGGGCAGCGCGGCCGTGAAGAGGGGCTGGACGCCGTACGGGAAGGCGGTGTCGCGGGCGTAGGTCGCGGCGTGCACGTCGTCGACCGAGACCAGCAGGGTGAGGATCTTCGCCTCGCGGTGGTTCACGAACTGGATCTCGTGGGCCAGCGCGTCCAGGTCCAGGGCCGCGGCCCTGCCGAGGTCGTCGCGGAGGGCGGCGTAGGCGCGCGCGGCCGAGTACTGGCTGTCGTTGAGGTGCAGGATGTCGCCGGTGCGGCCGGCGAACTCGAACTGCTGGGTCTTCAGTCCCGGCCCCTGCGTCCTGGGCCTCCTGATCATCCGGTCGCCCAGCTTCAGCCGCAGCAGGGGGGCCTCGTGGGCGTGCAGCCGGGTGACGACCAGCTCGCCCTCCTGGCCCTCCTCGACCCACCGGCCGTGCTCGTCGACGATCTCCACCAGGTGCAGCCCCGGCACCGCGGCCAGGGCCGGGTCGTCCGCGCGCAGTTGGAGGCCGATGGTCTCGGCCTGGGTGGCGGCGAAGTAGCTGAGGATGGAGAGGTTCGGGTAGGTCGCCAGCAGCTCGACGCGCTTGCGCTTGGGCAGTACGCCGCTGCCGTAGAGGGCGACCCGGAAGCTCTCCTTGGCCTGCCGGCTCATGCCCTTGCCCAGCTCGCTCAGAATGGCGATACCGGCGGTGATGCCCATCAGCGCCTTGGGGCCCGGGTAGGAGAACATGTGCTCGAGCACGGGCGCGGTGACGGGGCCCGCGCCGATGTAGTTGACCCCGGGCACGTTCGCCAGCACACCGCCGACCATCGTGCCGCTGCTCCACATCTGGTAGTCGGCCAGCGTGGTGTACAGCCACTTGGGGTCGCTGCCGCGCAGGTACTCGCCCAACTGGTAGGTGCCCATGAAGCGGCCGGCGGCCTCGTAGGTGTCGCGCAGCTCCCGCAGCGAGTACACCGTCTCCAGCGGGCTGCCGTCGCTGGTGCCGCCGCTGGCCACGATCTCGAAGCCGCCCCGGTCGAGCGGCACCACCATGCCCGGCCTGGTGCCCATGAAGAGGTCGCGCTGCGTCCGCTTGTCGGCCGTCGGGATCTGCTGCCAGTCCTCGTAGCTCTCCGGCGCTTTGGTGATCCCCGCGCCGGCGAGCCGGCTGCGCCACAGCGGGTTCAGCAGCACGGTGTTCACCACCTGCTGGAGCCTGCGCAGCACCAGGGCGTCCTGGATGTCGTGCGCGGTCTCGCTGTACGGGGAATTGCAGACCCGTTCGCACTCGCGCAGCTTGCTGGCGAAGGACGGGAGTTTCTCCACCACGTCAATGGAATCAGGCCGCCATTCCCAGTCCGGGATCAGCCAGGAGGCCAGCTCCCGGGCGTCTCCTCCGGGCATGGGCCCGGTTCCTGGAGGGCACACTGAGGTCATCGCTTCACCGCTCCTGTCGCTCATTTGATTCGACCGCCGGCGCTTTTCCACGCATGCGCCCGGCGTGGTGGTGCTGAATGTTGGGTGGCCTGTTCCGCCGGTTCCGATGGGTGCCGGCGCGGATTGCGGCGTCCGCCCTCCCGCTACGCGGCGGCGGTGAGGAGGTCCTGTCCGACCCGCCTGATCTCGTCGAGCAGCGCCCTGACGTGGTCAGCGGTGATCTGGTGGTTCATCATGACCACGCGCAGCGCGGCGACGCCGTCGATGTCCACCTTCGAGATGAAGTAGGTGCCCTCGCGCTTGATGCGGTTGCGGATCGCCACCTGGAAGCGGTGGACGTCCCGTTCCCCCAGGCCGGCGGGGCGGTGGCGGAAGCAGAGGATGTTGGCCTCGGGGCGGTGCACGGCCTCGAAGTCGGGCTCGCCGAGGAGGATGCGGTGGGTCTCCGCCGCCAGGTCGCACAGGTACTCGATCTTCTCGGCGAACAGCGCCGGTCCGTAGACGGCCCACAGGGTCCACAGCGGCATGATCATCGGGCGTTTGGTGCACTCGAAGTTCCTGCCGCCGCTGTCGAGTTCGGTGTAGGGGTCGGGTTCCTCGTCGAAGACGTAGCTCGCGCGCTGCCGGAAGGCACCCAGGCTGTCCGCCTCGTCGCGGTAGAAGAGGAGCGTGCAGGGGGCGGGCACGAACATCATCTTGTGCGCGTCCCAGGCGAGGGAGTCGGCCTTCTCGATGCCGCGCAGCCTGCCGCGGAACCGGTCGGAGACGAGCAGGCTGGCGCCGTGGGCGCCGTCCACGTGCAGCCACATGCCCTTGTCGCGGGCGAGGTCGCCGAGCTCGTCCAGCGGGTCGAAGGCACCGACGGACGTGGTGCCCGCGGAGGCGACCAGGCAGAAGACCTTCAGACCGCGCCGCTCCGCCTCGGCCAGCTCGTCGCGCGCCCGCTGCGGGCAGACGCGCCGGTCGGGGCCGAGGGGCAGACGGACGATCTGGGCGTCGCCGATGCCGAGGACGCCCGCCGCGCGGGACACGCTGTAGTGGACGTCTGCGCCGACCGCCACGGCGGGGCGCCCCCCGCCCTCGCCGCGGGCCGGGCCGCCGTCCGACCAGAAGCCCGGGAACGCCTTGTTGCGGGCCGCGAGCAGCGCGGTCAGGTTGGCCAGTGAGGCGCCGGAGGTGGTGATCATGGCGAAGGTGCCCGGGGCCCAGCCGATGAACCTGTTCAGCTCGTCCGCCATGATGCGCTCGGCGACGCTGGGCAACTGGCCCGCCTCGTAGAAGGAGGAGGGCTGGTTGACCACCGAGCTGACGAAGTCGACGACGCCGGAGAGCGGGACGACGCCGGAGAACTGGCGGCCCATGTAGCCCGGGGAGTGGACCTGGATCCCGGTGCGGACGTACAGATCGAGGATGGCGTCGAGGCGCGCCTGGTCGAACGGCGCGACGGCGTCCCGCTCGGCGGTCATCAGGGACCGGGCCGTCTTGGACAGGAGGGCGGGGTCGACGAGGTCCAGTCCCCTGACCGAGGTGTCCGCCAGGTTCCTCGCCAGGTGTCCGGCCGCGGTCTGCGCGTCCCTTCTGAACCGTCCCGCGTCGAAGACGGTGCTCAGGCTGTCGTGCGGCGAGGGGCCGTGCACGGGCCCGTCGTGCGGCGTCCTGGGGCGACACGGAGCGGTGGGGCCCTCGAAGGGCGCGGGGAAGGTGACCGAATCGGTTGTTCCGTACTGCTCGAAGACCGGACTGTTCGGCCTGGGTTCGACCAAGGGAGCTCTCCGTTGAGAAGAATGGGCCATCGGAAACGGGCCACGGCGGTGGGCCTGGAACTCGACCCATATGGCCTGACACTCATATTTCCGGAAGACGTGATCCAGGGTGTAACCCCGCGACCGCCGCTGTCCAGACGGTTAACTCCATAGAGGGTTCCTGGACGAAGTGCGGGCGTTCGAGAATAAAGACGTGCCCACCGATTCATATGATTAATGTTCGACTGTCGATCACTGAACAGGGCCGCGATCAAGCGGGAGTTGCTTTGCCCGGTTCGCACATCGAATTCGCTCGGAGACGCCGATCCTCGAACGCCGTGTCAGGAGCGTTCTCCTGCGGGTCGGCGTCGCGGACCGCGCCGAGTCGGTGGGAGCGGAGAGTGCACCCGGTGCGGGCCGCGAACCGGATGCGCCCCCTCCTGCGATCTCGTCCGCACCCGGGCGGTGACCGCCTCCGGACGGCGCCCGGGAGGTGGACGGCCCGCCGCTCGTCAGGGGCGGCGACAGCGGCAGCGGGGTGTTTTCGCCGTCCCTCAAAGGGGTGTCAGAGGCTGCCGGAGGGGTGTGATGGGGCACCACCACGCGCGTGCGCTCGCGCATGGTGGTGCACGGACGCGCGAGCGCGGGTGCGGACGGGAGCCAGCCCGCGGGACCGCGGTCCGGCCGGGACCGATCGGTCGGCGCCGCCGTCCAGGCGGGGCTGCGGTCCCTGCGGCCTTTGTCCCGGCGGCAGGAGGAGGGCGCGGGCGGGCCTCAGCCCCGCCGTACCGCCACCTCCCCCGTCCGCTCGGTCAACAGGATGTGGACCGGGGTGCCGTCCGCGGTGACGCGGGTGCGGGCGTAGGTGCCGTCCGGGAGGTCCGGGAGGACGGGCTCGACACCGGCCTCCGCGCGCACCCGGTCCATCAGCGTCCGCATGGCCGCGGGGCCGAGGCGAATCCCCAGGTACCAGGCCACCCCGGCGCCGAGCACGTGCCGGGTCACCGCGGGAGTGCCCGCGCCCGAGGTCTCGACCGCCTCGGCGCCCGCCAGGCGGATCTCCTCCGCCCAGGAGCCGTCGGGACCGGGGTCGAACTCCTCCACCTCGATGCCCAGCAGCTCGCGGAAGGGCGCCGGGTAGCCGCCCAGGTGGACCCGGTCGTGCTCGTCCGTGATGCCGGAGAAGAAGGACATCACGAGGGTGCCCCCGGCCCGCACGTACTCCGTCAGGCGCCGGGCCGTCGCGGTGCTCACCGAGTAGAGGTTGGGCACCACCAGCAGTCTGTAGTCGGTGAGGTCGGCGGTCACCGGGACGACGTCGGTGGCCACGGATGCGTCGTGGAACGGCCTGTGGTGGGCGAGCGCGGTGTCCAGGAGGCCGAGGTCGGCCGGGTGGGCGTCCAGTTCCAGGGCCCACCAGTTCGGCCAGTCCAGCAGGAGGGCGGTGTCGGCGCGCCGCGGAACGGAACCGAGCAGGTCCGGGTGGGCGGCGAGCTCCGCGCCCAGGGCCGCGACATCGCGGAAGATCCGGGTGCCGGGACCACCGTGCGGCACCATCGCCGAGTGGAACTTCTCCGCGCCGCCGCGCGAGGCGCGCCACTGGAAGAACAGCACGGCGTCCGCGCCGTGCGCGACCGCCTGCCAGCTCTCCAGGCGCATCCGTCCCGGTGGCTTGCGGCCGTTGCGGCGGCGCCAGTTGACGGCGCCCGGGGCCTGTTCGAGCAGCAGCCAGGGCTGGCCCGCGCGCAGGCCGCGCATCACGTCGAAGCTGAACGCGGTGCGCTGGAAGGCGGCCGGATCGTGCGGGTCGGGGTAGGAGTCGTACGAGATGACGTCCAGGTGCGGGGCCCAGGAGAAGAGGTCCAGGGTCTTCGCCACGGGGACGAAGTTGGTGGTGACCGGGACGTGCGGGGTGAGCCGGTCCAGTACCTCCCGTTCCGCCAGGTAGCAGGCCAGCAGTTCGTCGGAGGAGAACCGCTGGTAGTCGAGCCGCTGGCCGGGGTTGCGGAAGGACGGGGCGGTGCGCGGGGTGAGGATCTGGTCGAAGTCGGTGTAGCGCTGCGACCAGAAGTCGGTGGACCAGGCTTCGTTGAGGGCGTCGACGGTCCCGTAGCGCGCACGCAGCCAGCGGCGGAAGGCCAGGGTGGAGACGGGGCAGTGGCAGTGCCGTGCGGGATGGCAGCCGAACTCGTTGCCGATGTGCCACAGCGCGAGTGCCGGGTGGTCCGCGTAGTGCCCGGCCAGCTCGCCCACCAGGCGCGTGGCGTGCTCGCGGTGCACGGGGCTGGACGGACACCAGTGCTGGCGTGCGCCGGGGTACAGGGTGGTGCCGTCCTCCAGCACCGGCAGCGTCTCGGGGTGCCGGGCGGGCAGCCACGGGGGCGGTGAGGCCGTCATGGTGGCGAGGCTGACGGCGATCCCGGCGTCGGCGAGGCGGTCCATGTGGACGTCGAGCCAGCCGAAGTCGTAGGCGCCGGGAGCCGGTTCGGACCGGGCCCAGGCGAAGATGCCGAGGGTGACGAGGCTGACGCCGGCCTCCCGCATCAGCCGGATGTCCTCGGCGTGCACGTCCGGGCCCCACTGCTCGGGGTTGTAGTCGCCCCCGTAGCCGGGCGAGCGGAGCCTGTCGTAGAGATGAGCGAGGCGGGACGGCACGGCCGGGTGGCGCGGGGCGGTCATACAGCTCCTTCCGGGAGGGGGCCCCGGGGCTGCGCCCCGGCAGCGGGGACGACGGCGGACCCGAAGGGGTGCCGGAGGCGCGGCCCCCGAAGGGATGCCGGAGGCGCAGTGCCCGACAGGGGCGCGGGGGGACGAGTGACAGCCTCCCGGACCCGGCCACCCCTGTCACTGTTGCACCACCCTGAGCGAGGGTGATGGTGCGTGAAAAAGGGGCCGCCCGGCTGGTCGGTCGGGCGGCCCCTCACCAGCCCACAGCCACAGCCACAGCCACAGCCACAGCCACAGCCACCAGGAAACGCTGCCTCACGTCCCCTCCTGTCGCACAAGTACTCACGCGGACACTTGTAGTGTCGGAGTCGGGCGTGGTCCCGTCACTTCCCCGCCCGGTCGACCCGAGTGTCACCAGTGCGACAACGTGAACGCTTCACGCTCCGCGGCAGTCATCACGAGCGTGCGACTCGTGACCCTGGTGGACGGGGCCCGGGCGCAGGCGACATGGGCGCAGGCGCACGGCGGGGGTCACTGCACCCCGTGGGTCTCCTGCGCCGCCCGCGCCTCGATGCCGCGGAAGTGATCGGCCATGGCACGCTGCGCGCCCTCCACGTCACGTGCACGCAGCGCGGTGAGGATGTCGCGGTGGCGGCGGACGGTGACCTCGGGCGCCGGGTCCTCGGTCCACCCCCGGACGCCGGCCACCCGGTGGAAGACGTTCCAGAACGCGCCGAGCAGTTGGGGCACGAGCTCGTTGCCGAGGGCGCGGTAGAGGCGTTCGTGGAACTCGCGGTCGAGCTCGGGAAAGGGCTGGTTCTCCCGCCCGGCGGCCTCCATCCGGACCACGATCTCCTCCAGGGCGTCCAGGTCCCGCTCGGTGAGGGAGGGGGCGATCCGACGTATCAGCCCCTCCTCCAGCACCTCGCGGACCTGGAGGATCTCACCGAGCGCGTGGGCGTCGTCGCCGAGCAGGGACAGGGTGCGGAAGGTGAGCCCGTCGACGAGGGGGGTCAGGGACGCCTGGCCCACGTAGGTGCCGTAGCCGTGCCGGATCTCGACGATGTCCAGGGCCTGGAGGGCCTTGAGCGCCTCGCGCACCGAGTTGCGGCTGACACCGAGGTCCTCCATCAGCTCCGTCTCGGTGGGCAGCGGCGCGCCGGGCTTCAGCTTCCGGTCCAGGATCAGTTGGGTGACCTCGCGCTGGATCTGGCTGTTCACCCGCCACCTGCGGGAGGACCGCGGGGCCGGGTGCACCCTCGAAGTCCTGGGCTCCTCAGACATGCGCCCCATCGTACGCCGTGGGACATCCCACGTCCCATGTCGTCCGCGCGGTCGATCAGGGCCGCACGCGATCCGTGCACGCCCCCTTGACCGCCCACCGGCCCCGACTTATGGTCCGCGAAGACGTAGGACGTCCTATCTCCGGGCCCGGGCAACCGGGACGTTCAGCATCTTCCGAGGGATCTCCCATGGAGGCACTGTGAGCGACGCGACCCCGCAACCGGCGCTGCACCGCCGGTCCCTCCTCAAGTACACCGGTGCGCTGAGCGCGGCGACCGCCCTCACCACCTCCCTCTCCGCCTGCTCCGCCGGTCCGGAGTCCACCAACGACACCGGCGGCGGGGGCGGCTCCGACTCGCTGACCGCGGTCATCGGGTACGGCAACGACCAGAGCTGGGACCCCACCAGGACCGCGTCCGCGTTCACGATGGCGGCCAACCACCACATCTACGAGGGCCTGCTCGACACCGACCCGATCACCCGCGAGCCGTACGCGGCGCTCGCGACCGAGGTGCCCACCGACCTGAAGGCCACGACCTGGCGCTTCACCCTGCGCTCGGGAGCCAGGTGGCACGACGGCCGGCCGGTCACCGTGGACGACGTGCTGTTCACCTTCGACCGGATCCTGCGCCCCGGCACCGCCCTGCTGGCCACCGGGTTCATCGAGCCGTGGCTGAAGGAGGTGCGCAAGGTCGACGACAGGACGGTGGAGCTGGTGCTGAGGTTCCCGTTCCCGGAGGGCGCACCGCGGCTCACACTGGCGAAGATCATGCCGAAGCACGTGTTCGGCAGGCCGGGCGGCTGGGAGGCCGCGGACGGCGGCAAGGCCGTCGGCTCCGGCCCCTACCGGCAGACCGCGCACCACCCGAAGTCGAACACCACCTTCGCGGCGTTCGAGGACTACAACGGCCCGCGCAGGCCCCTCTTCAAGACGATGAACTGGCTGTCCATCGTGGACGCCGCGCCCCGGGTCGCCAAGATCTCCGGCGCGAACGCCGGCGCCCAGATCGCCGACAACATCCCGTACGCCAACATCCGGCAGTTGGAGAAGGGCGGCCTGACCGTCCGGGGCGGCGCGGGCATGAACCACCTGTTCCTGCTCTTCAACACCGCCCGCGAACCGTTCGGCGACGTCCGGGTGCGCCAGGCCCTGTTCTACGCGATCGACACGCAGAAGCTGATCCAGGCGGGCCTGCGGGGCCATGGCAAGGCCGCGTCCTCGTTCCTGGACACCGGCAACCCGTCCTACCGCGAGGCCGCGACCGTCTACCGCCACGACCCGGCCAGGGCCAGGAAGCTCCTCGATGAGGCCGGCGTCAAGGACCTGTCCGTGAACCTGCTGGCCGGGAACGTGAGCTGGATCGTGGACTGCCTGCCGACCATCAAGGCGTCCTGGGACGCGATCGGCGTCAGGACCACGCTCACCCCGCAGGAGACCTCGGCCGTCTTCAGCAAGCTCGACCAGAGGAAGGACTTCCAGGTCGTCGCCTCCGCCTCGAACCCGAACCAGTTCGGCATCGACGCGGACCTGATCATGCACTACAACTACGGGCCGCAGAACACCTGGATGGGGTACGCCCGCTGGCAGGACGACCCCACCGCCAGGCACCTGTTCACGCTCATGGACCGGGCCACACGCGAGCCCGACCCGGAGCGCAAGAAGCGGATGACGCAGGACTACATCGACATCGTCGCCGAGAACGCGGTGATATACCCCGTCGTCCACACCGAGCTGATCACCGCCTGGGACCCGCGGAGGATCACCGGTGTGCGGGCGCAGCCGTACCCCGGCGTCAACCTCCTCAAGGCCGAGCCCGCCAAGGGCTGACCCCGGCCGGGCCCCGGCCCGGGGCGGCGGCCCCCGCCACCCCGCCGCGGCCCGCCCGCCCTGCCTGCCCCTTTGTTCCTAGGAGCCACCCGTGCTCGCGATCGCCAGGATCCTGGCCCGCCGCATCGCCCTGCTCGTCCCGCTGCTGCTCGGCATCGTGCTGTTCGTCTTCGTCATCATGCGGTTCTCGGACAGCGACCCGGCGTCCGCCTACTTCCAGGGCGCCAACCCGACTCCGGAGCAGTTGCACCGGTTCCGCCTGGACAACGGCCTGCTCGATCCGCTGCCGCTGCGCTACGTGCACTTCGTGGGCGACCTGCTCCGCGGCGACATGGGCATCAGCGTGCTCAACCGCGCCCCGGTGACCCAGCAGGTCGCCACCGCCCTGCCGCTGACCCTGCAACTCACCCTGCTGGGCCTGGTCATCGCGGTGGTGCTGGCGCTGCTGCTCGGGGTCACCGCCGCCATCCACCGCGACCGGGCGGCCGACCAGATCATCCGGGTGGTCTCCCTGACCGGCGTCGCGGCGCCCGGCTTCTGGCTGGCGCTGCTGATGATCCAGTACCTGGCCGTGAACGCGGGATGGTTCCCCTCCGGCGGCTACATCAACCCGGCGGACTCGTTCACGGGCTGGCTGGAGACCATGACGCTGCCCGCCTTCTCGCTGTCGCTGCCCATCGCCGCCCAGCTCACCCGGATCGTGCGCACCGCCGTCGTGGAGGAGCTGGACAAGGACTATGTGCGCACCGCGATCGGCAGCGGCCTGCCGCCGGTCGTGGTGGTCGGCCGCAACGTGCTGCGCAACGCCCTGATCAATCCGCTGACCGTGCTGGGCCTGCGGGTCGGGTACCTGCTGGGCGGTGCCGTGGTCACCGAGACGATCTTCGCACTGCCCGGCATGGGCAAGCTGATGATCGACGCGGTGAAGAACGGCGACCCGGCGGTGGTGCAGGGCGTGGTGCTCACCACGGCCGTCGGGTTCGTGATCGTCAACCTGGTCATCGACATCCTCTATCTCCTGGTCAACCCGCGTCTGAGGAGTGCCGCCCGATGACCGAGCAGGTGACGGGGGCGCCGGCCTCCTCTTCCAGGACGTCCCGTGCGCCCCGTGCGCCCCGCCGGCCCAGGATGCGGGCGGTGCTGCGGCTCCTGGCGCTGCGCCGGCTGTCCGTGCCGTCCCGGATCTCCCTCGCGGCCGTCGTGCTGGTGGTGCTGATGGCACTCCTCGCGCCGGTACTCGCGCCGCACGACCCGCTGGACCAGGCGCCCCTGCTGGGCGGCGGCGGGCCGTCGGGGCGGCACTGGCTGGGGCAGGACAGCCTGGGCCGGGACATCCTCAGCAGGCTGATGTACGGGGCGCGCTGGTCGCTGGCGATCGGGCTCGGTTCGACGCTGCTCGCGCTGCTGGCCGGCGCCGTGCTGGGGGCGTTGGCGGCGACCTCGCGCAAGGCGGTCGACGAGACGCTGATGCGCCTGCTCGACATCGTCATGGCCTTCCCCGGCATCGCACTCGCCGCGGTCCTGGTCACCGTCTTCGGCGGCGGCATCCCGGTCCTGATCGGGGCGCTCGCCTTCCTCTTCACCCCGCCCATCGCACGCGTGGTGCGGGGCAACGTCCTCGCCCAGTACGAGGAGGACTACGTCGTCGCCGAGCGGGTGATCGGCGCCAGGACCCCGCACATCATCGTCCGTCACGTCGCCGTCAACTGCGCGGCGCCGGTGCTCGTCTACTGCACGGTGCAGGTCGCGGAGGCGATCGTCTTCGAGGCGTCGCTGTCCTTCATCGGCGCGGGCGTCCGGCCGCCGGACCCCTCCTGGGGCAGCGTCATCGCGGACGGCAAGAACATGGTGCTCACCGGGGGCTGGTGGGCCACCGTCTTCCCCGGTCTGCTGATGCTCGTCACCGTGCTGGCGCTGAACGTCCTGTCCGAAGGGGTCTCCGACGCCTGGGCGGCGCCCGCGGAGCGCCGCGGGGCGACGGACGGCACCGGCACAAAAGCAGACACAGACGCGGACGCGGACACCGTCGACGCGCTGGAGACGGCACGGCCCGGCACCGGGACGGTCACCGAACTGCCCGCCCTCACCGAGGCCGGGGTCCGGCTGCGGGAACGGGCCAGACCGCTGCCCGCGGGTGAGCCCGTGCTGCGGGTCAAGGGCCTCACCATCGGCTTCGCACAGCGCCACCGCGGTGTCGACATCGTGGACGGCATCAGCTTCGAGGTCCGTCCCGGTGAGGTGCTCGGCCTGGTCGGCGAGTCCGGCTGCGGCAAGTCGCTGACCGCGCTCACGGTGATGGGCCTCGCCCCCGCGGGCGCCAGGATCGGCGGCCGGATCGTCTTCGACGGCAAGGAGCTGACCGGGATGCGGATGAGCGCCCGGCGCCGGCTGCTCGGCCACGACATGGCGATGGTCTACCAGGACGCGCTGTCGTCGCTGAACCCGGCGATGACCGTGCGGGCACAACTGAAGCAGTTGGTCCGCAGGGGCGGCGGGCGCGGCGCCGGAGAACTGCTGCAGTTGGTGGGCCTCGACCCGGACCGCACGCTGCGCAGCTACCCGCACGAGCTGTCCGGCGGACAGCGGCAGCGGGTGCTGATCGCGATGGCGCTGTCCCGCAGCCCCAAGCTGATCGTCGCCGACGAGCCCACCACCGCGCTGGACGTCACCGTGCAGGCGCAGGTCATCGAGCTGCTGCTGCGGCTCCGTGCAGAGCTGGGCTTCGCACTGGTCCTGGTCTCGCACGACCTTGCGCTGGTCGCGGACGTGACGGACCGGATCGTGGTGATGTACGGCGGGCAGATCGTGGAGAGCGCGGTGACCGCTGCCCTGGTCGAGGCGCCGGCCCACCACTACACGCGCGGTCTGCTGGGCTCCGTGCTCTCGCTGGAGTCGGCGGCGGAGCGGATGACCCAGATCCGCGGCGTCGTGCCGTCCCCGGCGGACTTCCCCGCCGGCTGCCGGTTCGCCGACCGCTGCCCCCTGGCCGGCGAGGTCTGCCGCACCACCGCGCCCGACCTGCGCGCCGGCCCCGCCGACGGCACGGCCGCGCATGCCGTGGCCTGCCACCGTCCGGCGGTCGAGCTGCCGGTGCCCGTACCCCCCGCGGGCCGCACGGACGGCCTGCCCGACCGCGGAAGCGAGGCCCTGAAGTGACCGGCGGGAGTGACGGCGCGGCAGCGCGCGGGGGCGGCGGCACCCCACCGGCCGAGGGCGCGGGGGCACCCGACAGCGGCGGCGGGCCGGGCGGCGGGCCGCCCCCGGGCCGCGCGGACACCGACCTGGTCGCGCTCAGCGGCGCCGGCGTGGTGCACCGGGCGCGCACCGGCGGGCTCTTCCGGCGGGACAGCGTCCACGCACTCACCGGCGCCGATCTCGCCGTCGCATCCGGCGAGACGGTCGGGGTGGTGGGCGAGTCGGGCTGCGGCAAGTCGACGCTGGCCAAGGTGCTGGTGGGCGTCGAGCGGCCCACCTCGGGCACCGTCACCTTCCTCGGCCGTGATCTGTGGGCGATGGCTCCTGCGGAGCGCCGGAGCCTGGTCGGCGCCCGTACGGGCATGGTCTTCCAGGACCCCTCGACCGCGCTCAACCGCCGGCTGACGGTCCGCCGGATCCTGCGGGACCCGCTGGACGTGCACGGCAGGGGCGGCTCCGAGCAGCGCGAGCGGCGGGTGCGGGAGCTGATGGCACTGGTCGGGCTGCCGAAGGTGCTGGCCGAATCGCTGCCGGGGCAGTTGTCCGGCGGGCAGCGGCAGCGGGTCGCCATCGCGCGTGCGCTGGCCCTGGAGCCCTCCCTGGTGGTCGCCGACGAGCCGACCAGCGCCCTGGACGTGTCGGTGCGCGCGCAGATCCTCAACCTCCTGCTCGATCTGAAGGAGCGCCTCGGCCTCGCCCTGGTCTTCGTGTCGCACGACATCCGGACGGTGCGCCGGATGAGCGACCGGGTGATCACCATGTACCTGGGCCGGATCGTCGAGGAGGCACCGGCCGCAGAGGTCGCGGACCGGGCCCGGCACCCCTACACCCGGGCGCTGTTCTCGGCCACGCCCGGGCTGCTCGCCCCGATCGACCCGATCCCGCTGGCGGGCCCCGTGCCGTCGGCCACGCACCCGCCGAGCGGGTGTCCGTTCCGTACCCGCTGCTGGCGGGCAGACCACTCGTGCGCGGCCGCCATGCCGGACGTCGGCGACGCGGGGCGCGGCCACCGCTTCCGCTGCCACCATCCCGTGGGAGCGGACGAGTCGATCCACGACCTGGTCCTCCAGGCCACCGCACCAAAGGAGCGTTCATGACCTTTCCCACCCCGATGACCGGTGTCGTCCCGCCCGTCTGCACCCCCCTGACGCCGGACAACGAGGTGGACACCGCCTCCCTGACCAGGCTCGTCGACCACCTGGTGGCGGGCGGCGTGGACGCGCTCTTCGTGCTCGGCTCCTCGTCCGAGGCGGCCTACCTGCCGGACCGGTTCCGAAGGACGGTCGTGGACACGGTCGTGCGCCACGTCGCCGGCCAGCTTCCGGTGCTCGCGGGCACGATCGACATGTCGACCTGGCGGGTCCTCGACCACGCCGAGGCCGCCGTCGCCGCGGGCGCCGACGCACTCGTCGCCACCGCCCCGTTCTACACCCGCACCCACCCCGCGGAGATCGCCAGGCACTTCCGGGCGATCGCCGGGCGCACCGGCGTCCCCGTCTTCGCCTACGACCTCCCCGTCTCGGTGCACACCAAGCTCGATGCCGAACTGGTCCTGGAGCTGGCCGCGGAGGGAGTGCTCGCGGGCCTGAAGGACTCCAGCGGGGACGACGGCGGCCTGCGCCGGGTCGTCCTGGAGGCCAGGAATCGCGCCGACGTCACCGGGTTCAGTGTCCTCACCGGCTCCGAGGTGACGGCCGACTCGGCCCTCGCGATGGGCGCGGACGGAGTGGTGCCGGGGCTCGGGAACGTCGACCCTGAGGGGTACGTGCGGCTCTACCGGTACTCCAGGGACGGCGACCGGGAGCGGGCACGCGCCGAGCAGGAGCGGTTGTGCGCGCTGTTCGGGATGGTACGGGCGGGCGACCCGGCGCGGATGGGCGGCAGCTCGTCCGCGCTCGGGGCCTTCAAGGCGGCTCTCCACCTGCGCGGCGTCATCGCCTGCCCGGCCACCGCCTACCCGCAGATCCCGCTCAGCGCCGACGAGGTGGAACGGGTGGGCAAGTACCTGGCCGCGGCGGGCCTGTCGTAGGCCCCGCGCACGCCCCGCGCACGTGGGCGGCGCGGGGGCCGCGCCGGTCGCCACCGGCGCGGGAGTGCGCCCCGCCGGCCGCGGGTGCCGCCGGTCAGGACCGCGCCGCCGGGCCCCCGCCCGCCAGGGCGCCGATCGGCAGGCGCCGGAACTCGATCCGCTCGTAACTCCCCGCCTCCCCGGTCTCGTAGAGGAGGCCGACCGTCCGCGCGCCGACCTGGACGAGGTCGGAGTAGGCGGCGGGCAGCTCGGAGAGGGTGGTGGCGCGGGTGAAGGTGCCGCCGCCGTCCGTGCTGCTGAAGACCGCCATCGCGGCGCGGGCGGTCGGCACGGAGGGGCCGGAGAACAGCAGCGGCCCGCCGGCGCCTGCCGTCTGCAGCACGCTGCCCTGGACCACGGGCACGTCGTCCAGCGTGTGCTGTGCCGCGTAGGGCCGCTCCAGCGTCCGGCCGCCGTCCGCCGAGCAGGCGTCCAGGCGGTTGCCCGCGCTGGTGCCGTTCTGGTCGCGGGCGCTGAGGTAGAGGCGGCCGTCGGGCAGTTCGGCGGCACTCGACTCGTTGGCGTTGACCACGCCGTCGTAGGTGCCGTCGACGAAGCCGATCCGCCAGCTCCGGCCGCCGTCGTCGCTGTAGAGGGCGTGCGCGCCGTAGTACCGGGCCTCCTGGCCGGTGTCGGCGGAACCGGGCGGCGGAGCGGCCGAGTGGTTGGCGGGGACCACGAGGCGTCCCTCGTGCGGGCCCCTGGTGAGGGCGACGGCATGGCCGGGACCGGTGGCGTACCAGCGCCAGCCGGGGCGCTTGGCGTCGTCGGTGATCTCGCGCGGCGGCGAGAAGGTGCGGCCGTCGTCGCTGCTGGTCTGCACGAAAACCCGGCGGCTCTGCTCCGCCGTGGCCTCGCCGCGCATGATCTGCGCCTCGCTGACCGCGCCGCTGTTGTAGCAGGTCAGCAGGACGACATGGCCGGTGCGCGGGTCGACGACCGGGGCCGGGTTGCCGCGGGTGTCGCCGTCGCCCGCGGCCACGACGCCGAGCGGGCCCCAGGTGCGGCCGCCGTCGTCGGAGCGTCTGCTGACCACGTCGATGCTGCCGGAGTCCCCGGCGCCGCCCACCCGGCCCTCGGCGAACGCCAGCAGGGCGCCGTCCCGGGTGCGGACGGCGGCGGGGATGCGGTAGGTGTCGTAGCCGCCCTCGCCCGCGGTGAACGGCACCGAGGAGGTGCACGGGGCAGGGCCCTCCGCGGCGGCCGGGCCGGTGCGGGAGGAGGCGGAGGCGGTCCGCGCGGTGTCGGACGAGGCGGCTCCGGCGACGGCAGGACTGGCGATCAGGCGACTCTGGGCGGTCATCGCTCCCCTTGGTCAGCATACGGGCGGCGCCGTCCTGGAACATGGGACGTGGGACGTCCTTCCATGCAACCTAGTGCGACGGGAGACGCCCGGCAATACCCGGTGGCGGGCCACCGCGCCGCGACGGACGTGCGAGGCCCGCGACCCGGCACGCTCCCGGCCCTCGACCGGGTACGGGGCCGCCCCGCGACCCGGGGGCGGAACGGGCCGCGCCCGGGGAGGGGCAGCCCCGCGGCCGGGGGCGAGGCAGGCTCACGGCTCACGGCGGAACGGCTCCACGGCGGAACGGCTCCACGGCTCGCAGCAGGAGGACCCCACGGCTCACGACGGGAGGGCCCCGCAGCTCACGACGGACCCCACGGCCGGGGGCGGGAGGGCCCGCGTTCTCGGGCGGGCCCGGACGGCGGCGTCAGGAAAGGGTGGTCCGTGCGGCCGCCAGCAGCCGCGTGACGTCGTCCGACCCCATGGTGAGCGCGCTGCCGACCGTACCGAGGACCTCACGCTCGGCCGGCGAGTACGGACCGTCGGCGAGGGCGATGCGCGCGCCCTGGACGAGGATCGACTCACGGCCGGCGGGCGCCAGGTGCGGAGTCAGCGGGTCGAGCGCCTCGTGCAGCTCTATGGCGAGCCCGGTGAGACCGCCCCCGACCTGCTCGGGCAGCCGCCCGGTGTCCGCGGCGAGCGCCTCGATGAGCGTCGTGAGCTGTTCCTCGGTGCACTGCTCGAACCCGGCGCCACGCACCACGCCCACTGCCGCCTCCAGCGCGGGGCGCTCGCAGGTGCCGTCCGCCGCGAGCACGGCGAGCGCCACGGTGTGCACGGCGTCCCTGAGCATGGCGGAGAAGCGGTGCGTGGTGGGGTGGTCGAGGACGTCCGTGGAGAACCGGTCGTGGCAGGCGGCGCACTCGACCACCGGCCCCGTCGTACCGCGCGGCACCAGCGGGACGCCCAGCACGGCGAACCTGCGGCGGCCGGTGCGGCGCTGGTAGTTGCGGTCGCCGCCGCAGCCGGGGCAGAAGAACTCCCCGTCGCCGACGGTGGTCCAGACGGTCCGCGTCCCCAGGATGCCTGACATGCGGGCGGTACGAACACCGCGAGCGGTTCGTCCGTTACATCCCCATCCTGGCAGCACGTGGCACCCCTCCATAACTCCGCGACAACAGCTTCGTTGCGTGCGCTCCACTCCGCGCTCCTGCTCTTCCAGAGCAGTTCTCGGATACAGAACGGTCGCGTTGGCGTGATGTTAGCCACATAGCCGACGCGGCGTCAGTACCCCGCACGTGAGCTTGGCCGGGAGATGATGCGGCCCCGTGCACCCAGGGGGCGCACGGGGCCGGAGAAAGCGCCGGTCACTCCGGCTAACGAGCCGCCCGGTTGACCGCCGAGACCACGGCCTTCAGCGACGCACGTGTCGTATTCGCATCGATCCCGATACCCCACAGGACCTTGTCGCCGATGGCGCACTCGATGTACGAGGCGGCCTGCGCGGAGGCGCCCTCGCTCATCGTGTGCTCCTGGTAGTCCAGCAGCCGCACGTCCAGTCCGATGGAGCCCAGGGCGTCGAAGAACGCGGAGATCGGGCCGTTGCCGGAACCGGTGAGCACGACGGCCTCGCCGTCCACCTCTGCCTCCACCGTGAGCGTGTCCACGCCGTCCTCGGTGCCGGTGGTGGTCTGTCCGGACACCACCTGGATGCGGCCCCACGGGTTCTCCGGGTTGGGCAGGTACTCGTCGCGGAAGACGGACCAGATGTCCCCCGGCGTGATCTCGCCGCCCTCGGCGTCGGTCTTGGCCTGGATGATCTTCGAGAACTCGATCTGCATCCGGCGCGGCAGGTCGAGCTTGTGGTCGTTCTTCAGGACGTAGGCGATACCGCCCTTGCCGGACTGCGAGTTGACGCGGATCACGGCCTCGTAGGAGCGGCCGACGTCCTTGGGGTCGATGGGCAGGTACGGCACGGCCCAGGTGATCTCGTCGACGGTCCTGCCGGCCGCCTCGGCGCGCGCGTCCATCGACTCGAAGCCCTTCTTGACGGCGTCCTGGTGGGAGCCGGAGAAGGCGGTGTAGACGAGGTCGCCGGCGTAGGGGTGGCGCGGGTGGATCTCCATCTGGTTGCAGTACTGGGCGGTGCGGCGGATCTCGTCGATGTCCGAGAAGTCGATCTGCGGGTCCACGCCCTGGCTGAACAGGTTCATGCCCAGGGTGACCAGGTCGACGTTGCCGGTGCGCTCGCCCTGGCCGAACAGGCAGCCCTCGATCCGGTCGGCGCCCGCCATCAGCGCCAGTTCGGCGGCGGCGACGGCGGTGCCGCGGTCGTTGTGCGGGTGCACCGACAGGCAGACGTACTCGCGGCGCGAGAGGTTGCGCGACATCCACTCGAAGCGGTCGGCGTGCGTGGAGGGCGTGGAGCGCTCCACGGTGGCGGGCAGGTTGAGGATGATCTCGCGCCCCTCGCCCGGCTGCCAGACGTCCATGACGCCCTCGCAGACCTCCAGGGCGAAGTCCAGTTCGGTGTCGGTGAAGATCTCCGGCGAGTACTGGTAACCGAAGGTCGTCCGGTCGTCGAGCAGCTTGTCCGCGTACTCCATCACCAGCCGGGTGCCGTCCACCGCGATCTGCTTGACCTGGGCCTTCGAACCGCGGAAGACCACCTCGCGCCAGACCGGCGCGGTGGCGTTGTACAGGTGGACGGTGGCACGGCGTGCGCCCCGCAGGGACTCGACCGTGCGCTCGATGAGCTCCTCGCGCGCCTGGGTCAGCACGGAGATGGTGACGTCCTCGGGGATGGCGTCGGACTCGATGATGGAGCGTACGAAGTCGAAGTCGGTCTGGCCCGAGGACGGGAAGCCGACCTCGATCTCCTTGTAGCCCATGCGCACCAGCAGGTCGAACATCTCCCGCTTGCGGGCCGGCGACATCGGGTCGATCAGGGCCTGGTTGCCGTCCCGCAGGTCGGTGGAGAGCCAGCGGGGCGCCGTGGTGATGCGCTTGTCGGGCCAGGTCCGGTCGGCGATGTCGACCTGCTCGTACGGGAGGTACTTGTGGACCGGCATGGCGCTCGGACGCTGGAAGTGCGTGGCGTTGGTGACGGGCGTGGGCTGCGACATGAAGCGGTACTCCAGGGATCCGCGGAAGACGGCCGACGGTGCGCACCACCGAACTCCGCGGGGAGGGGGTCGGCCTTCGACTACAGGCCCTCGCCGCGGCAGCTAAGGAGAAGCAGCCCGAAACGCATGATGCAGGACACCTTAACCGAGACCCCCGGGATGCGCGGAGCCGTATCACTATGCGGGATCACAGGGAGCGGGCCAGGTCACGGACCGAAACCAATTTTCACTCTATTTCACCAATCGCCGTTGCCGGTAGTGACAGATTCATCACCCAGTGCCACCGTCGGTGTATGACCGTCCACGCGTACGCGGGCCACACGCCCGCCTTCTGCACCATTGTCCCGCCCCACGTCCTCGACGCCCTGGCCGCACACGACGACGACGCGCTCGCCAGGCCCGCCCGCCGCACCCTGGAGCGGGACGCCCTGGAGCGCACCCGCAGGCGTACCACCACGCTGGTCGGCGCGCCCGCGGCCGAGCGGCACCCGAGGGCCGCCGCCGCCAAGGTGCACCGCGTCATCCACGACGCCGAGCACGGCACCGAGCTGCCCGGCACCTCGGTGCGCGACGAGGGCGACAGCGCCTCCGACGACGCCACGGTCAACCGCGCCTACTCCGGCCTCGGCGCCACCTTCGAGCTCTACCAGAAGATCTACGCGCGCAACTCCATCGACGGCGAGGGCCTCTCCCTGGTCGCGAGCGTGCACTACGACCGCGAGTACAACAACGCCTTCTGGAACGGCGAGCAGATGGTGTTCGGCGACGGCGACGGCGAGATCTTTCTCGACTTCACCATCCCCGTCGACGTCATCGGCCACGAGCTGACCCACGGCGTCACCCAGTTCACCGCGAACCTCTCCTACTCCGGCCAGTCCGGAGCGCTCAACGAATCGCTGTCGGACGTCTTCGGCTCGCTGATCAAGCAGTACACGCTCGGCCAGACAGCGGCCGAGGCGGACTGGCTGATCGGCGCGGGCCTGCTGGCGCCCCGGGTCACCGGCGAGGCGCTGCGCTCCATGAAGGCCCCGGGCACCGCCTACGACGACGACGTGCTCGGCAAGGACCCGCAGCCCGCCACCATGGACGACTACGTGGACACCACCGACGACAACGGCGGCGTGCACATCAACTCCGGCATCCCGAACCACGCCTTCTACCTGCTCGCCACCGAGCTGGGCGGGCACGCCTGGGAGAAGGCCGGCCAGATCTGGTACGACACCCTGACCGGCGGCGACCTGCCCGCCAACGCGGACTTCGCGGCCTTCGCCCGGCTCACGACGGCCGCCGCCGCCAGCCGGTACGGCGGCCAGGACGCACCCGAGGCGCAGGCGGTGGTCAAGGCGTGGAACCGGGTCGGAGTGCCGCCGGCCTAGGAGGCACCCGCCGCGGGCATCCGACAGGACCCGCCCGGCAGGCCGCCGCAGGCCCCTTGCGGGCGCCGGGAGGGCCCCCGCGGACCCTTGTGGGCCCGCCGTGGTCGGGGGCGCGATTCCGCGGGCCGGCCGGCCCGCGGAATC
>NZ_BNCD01000024.1 GCF_014656295.1 Streptomyces sulfonofaciens | reverse complement strand
CGTGCCCGCTGCGGGGTCGGCCCCGCAGCGGGCACGCGGAGCCCCTCACGGGATGCTTCCTCCAGCCGGATCCGGAATTCCGTTGCCGGGAAGCAAGAAATCAGCGCAAAACACGGTGCGGATTTCTCGCACCGCCGCACTCAGCCTATTCTTCGCGCCGGGCGGGGCCCAGCCCGGCATGCTACTGTCGGTTCCGGTTGCAGTTGTGGTTCCCGAAAACTCCACGTGCCTCGACGGTTCTCCACTGCCGATGAGGGCGTCTTGTGTGCCCGGTCATATTTCCGGAGGGTGATCATCGCGGCGACGCGGAGTCCACACAGTGCGGACTCCGGGTACCTCCTCGAAGGAGAATGACATGGCATCTGGCACCGTGAAGTGGTTCAACGCGGAAAAGGGTTTCGGCTTCATCGAGCAGGACGGTGGCGGCGCCGACGTCTTCGCCCACTACTCGAACATCGCCGCCCAGGGCTTCCGCGAGCTGTTCGAAGGCCAGAAGGTGAACTTCGACATCGCCCAGGGTCAGAAGGGCCCGACGGCCGAGAACATCGTGCCCGCCTGACACACACGTGAGGTGAGCGGGGGCCCGCACCTCGGGGTGCGGGCCCCCGCTCGTGCAAAACGAGAGAGCAACCTCCCTTACTCGGGGCCGCATGCTGCGGAGGCGCTCTCCGACCCGTCGGCTCATCGCACGGCGAACGGCCCCGTCCGGTCCGGCACGGTCCGGTCACACATTCCGCATGATTTTCCAGATCGGGCCCGTGGTGCCGACGAACCCGGATATTCCGGTGATCAGCCACTTCTTCGCCGGTGCGCCGGGTCCGCCACTGCTCTCGTTTTCACTCAGGCCCGTTCTCGCGACTTACGAGGTTCTCATGCGTTTCATCATCGCCCGCTTTCCGTTCGACCTGACCAGGAGCGACGTGCTGGCCGCGATGGAGGGTGTCAAGCCCGAACCCTGCACCGGTGAGTCCGTGATCATCGGCCGGCGCCAGTACCCCGTCAAACAAGTGGGCCAGGTCATCACCGGACAGGACCGCCGCGACTTCAGCGCCGGCGAAGTCATCCGGGCCATGACGGCCCTCGGCTTCACCTGTCGAACCGTCCCCCCGGCCCCCTCCGGAGATGTTCTCGCCCCCGCTCCGGAGAGCCTTGGCGATGCCTGGCACCTCTGAGTCGCTCCGACCGGCGGCCCACTCTGCCGGCTCAGGAACAGCACACGGATGAGGCCCTGGCGGGTGAGGGCCGGTCCGGCCCTCACCCGCCAGGCCCGAGCGTCAGCGCAGAAGCCTGATGACCTCGGCGAAGGCGGCCATGTGGGGCTCCAGGACGCTGACGTAGGTGATACCGAACTCCTCCCGGTAGCGCAGCAGCCGGTCCGCGATCTCACGTGGCGAGCCGATCAGGACGCCGGGCAGCCGGGTGAGCTGGGCGTCGTCGAGTCCGCTGGCCTGGCGGATGATCGCGAGGTCGACCTTGTCCGCGCTCTCGCCCACCGCCGCGATGAACAGGTTCAGCTCGATGTCTTTGAAGCGGTCGCCGGCGGCCTCCCGCAGGACCCGGATGCGGCGGGCGAATGCCTCCTCGGGGGCGGCACCCTCGGTCACCCCCGCCATGATGGAGAAGCTGAAGATGTCGGCCTCGCGTCCGGCCAGACGCAGCATGCGCTCGCCGGCGCCGCCCAGCATGATGGGCGGTTGGGGATTGTCGGCCTCCGCGGCGAGCAGCGAGCGCGTCGCCGCCAGGGTCGTCTCCAGTTTCCGCAGGCGCTCCCCCGCGGTGCCGAACGGCAGGCCCACGGCCTCGAACTCGGCCGGGACATAACCGGCGCCCAGCCCCAGCTCGAAGCGGCCGTCGGTGAGACGGTGCACATCGGCGACGTCCCTGGCCAGATATGCAGGGCTGAGAATGCCGGCGTTGAGCACGAACGTGCCCAACCGGATGCCCGTCACGTCGGCCGCGGCCACCAAGGCCGGGAGCGGCGCGGCCACGCCCAGATGGTCGGCCACCTGGAGCACGTCGTATCCGAGGTCCTCCACCTCGCGCACACGGGCGCGCCAGGCCGACCGGGATCCGACCTGGAAGAGACTGACGCCGAAACGGAACGGGTGATTGGTCATGACAGCCCTTCGTGCTGATGAGCGGATGAGCCGACAGGCCTCCACACCCACAACGTGCGCCCGCACGGCGGCGTTCGCCCCCCGGAGGAAATCTCACCTTGTGGACGGCCGCTGAACCGGTGAAACGCCGTTCGTGCCGGCCGTGGCGGACCTCGGGAACCCGCCGGAACCCGGCACCGCCTCAAGGCCGCCGGTGCCGTCTGCGCCTCGGGGCGGCACCGCAGAGCCGGCCGCGGGCCCCGGCCGACCGGGTGCCTGCGGGTGGTGCGCCGCCGCCGGATCCCGAACCCGATCCAGATCCGGCGCCGGGGCCGACATCGTCATCACCGCCACGCCCGCCACCGTCCCCGTCCTGCGGGCCGCCCGCGTCCGCGAGGGCACGCACATGACGGCAATCGGCACCGACATACCCCACAAGAACGAACTGCCACCGGCCCTGTTCGCCCGGGCCACGCTGATCGCGACGGACGACCACCAGCAGTGCCTGGACCACGGGGACTTCGCCCGCGCGGTCCGCCGCCCACCGGGCCGCATCCCTTGCGTCCCTGCCGCCCGCACCCCGGCCGTCAGCCGGAGACGAGCTGCTGACCTCCGTCGATGTCGTACGTCGCGCCGGTGAGCGCGTCATTGCACATGATGTGTACGGCCAGCGCTGCGACGTCGGGAGTCCTGCCCGAGGGTCGTACCCGGGGCCTGCCCGAGGGGCGTACCCGGGTCCTGCCCGAGGGTCGTTCCCGAGGACGGGAAGCCCTGGATTGCCGACCGCGGCGCACGCCTGTCGCGCCTTCGTCCGGGCCCGGAGCACGGCACAGTAAAGGGTATGGACGCAGACAGAAGAAACATTCTGGCCCGGGGACGCGTGGCGACCAGGCTCCCGGCCCAGGATCTGGCGCGGGCGCGGCGCTTCTACGCCGAGCGGCTCGGTCTGGAGCCCGTCGACGAACGGCCCGGTGGGCTGCTGTACCGGTGCGGGAGCACGGAGTTCGCCCTGTTCGAGTCGGCGGGCACCGCACCGGGCACCTTCACGCAGATGGGTTGGGAGGTCGACGACGTCGAGACGATCGTGTCGGAGCTCAGACGGCGCGGTGTGACGTTCGAAGAGGTCGACGTCCCCGGGTTCCGTACGCGGGACGGGATCGCCGAGATCGACGGGCACTACCCGAGCAAGGGCGCTCGGGGGGAGCGCGCGGCCTGGTTCCGTGACAGCGAGGGAAACCTGCTGGGCATCGGAGAGCCCGTCGTCTGACAGGACACCAGACCGTGGCGGGGCGGTGGCCCCCTGCGGCAGGGGCCGTCCTCGCGCCGCACGGGAAACCGCCCTGCGGTGCCGGCGCCACCGCGGACCTCGCCACGACCCGCTGCGCCGGCCGGCTCGCACAGCGGGAGGAGGGGTCCCGGCGATCCCCGCCCGGCGGAGGCCACTGCCGCGTCCCCTCGGGTGGGCTCGCCGCCCATCGGTGTCACAGGATCTGCGTCCGTCCGGTCTGCGTTGTCAGGGCGACAGGAAAGAGAGCACCTTGTGCGCGAGGGCACCGTCGACTGCTGCGCCGTCTTCGCCGGGCGTGCGGACGGGGAGGCGTCCGCCGACCGGTGGGCCGGGCCTGCCACTGCCCTCCCGACGGCGGGAGCCGACCGATGCGGTGGCTCCGACGTGCGGTGCCGTGCGAGAGGGGGGACGCAGTATGGATCACGCTGCTGACGTGGTGCCGCTCGCGGAGTTGCTTGACGAACGGCGGCATCTGCTGGAGATCGCCCACCGGGTGCTGGGCGCCTGCGGTGCGGCGGAGGCCGTCGTCGCCGAGACCTACCGCCGGTGGTACGGCCTGTCCGACGCGGCGCGCGCGCAGATCACGGCACCCCGCGGCTGGCTCGCGAAGACCGCGGGGCAGATCTGCCTGGCCCGGCCGGCCTCGCCTGATCGCAGCGGGACCGCCGGCCCTGGTGACGGCGCCGGCCGGGGCACGGGGGCCGCGGGCAGGACACCGGACGAGCTCACCGACCGCGCGCGCCGCAGCCTCTCGGTCCGGCGCTCGTGTCCGGCCACCCCGGAGCAGCACGACATGGTCGCCCGTGCTGTGCGGCGGGCCTGTGTGACGGGGGACGCCGGACTTCTGGCGTCCTTGCTGGCACCCGACGCCACGGCGTTCTTCGACGGCGGTGGCAGGGTCCGGGTCACGGCCGGACCGGTCCACGGCAGGCGGCAGGTCGCGTTTCGCCTGCTGACACTGCTGGCCCCGCCTGCGCACACCGTACCGCGCCCGTGCGCCACGCTGGACACCCATTCCGTCAACGGCCGCACCGGTCTCGTTGCCCGGTACGACCACCAGGTGGCCGCGATCATCGGCCTCGATGTCGCCCGCCGCCGAGTGGTGCAGGCCTGGATCATCCTCAACCCCGACAAACTACGCGCCTGGAACCAGCCCCGGTCCTCCCCCGACGGCTGATGACCGACGCGGCCGGTGCCGCGGCGCCAGGTGCACGAGGTACCGGGCGGGACGGTCCGGCCGGGCGGGACGGTCCGGCCGGCGACCGCACAGGACCGGCTCCGCGGCGCCTCGCCGACCGGCCCCCGAGGGGAGCCGGCTCCCCTCCCGTCGCCCAAGCCGCAACAGGCCGCCTCAGCCGCTGCTGCCCCGGTCAGGAGGTGCCCGGGCCGCCGAGTACCGAGGTGGAGCGGGAACGGGAACCGAGGAACGCCGCGATCTTGCCGGGGTGCAGTACCCAGAACAGCCGGTGGATGCCGTCCCGCGAGGCGGCGATCGTCACGAACGCCGTGGGTTCGCCGTCCCGGTAGATCATCAGTGACGTCCGCCCGTTGGCCTCGACGGTCCGCAGATCCGCGCCGCGCCAGAACCTCGGGTAGGCAGTGGCCAGGTTGGCCACGCGCGCACGGCCCAGCACCGGGACACGAGCCGCGCCCCGGACGCCGTTCCCGTCGGTCAGGCTGACGGCGTCCGGGGCGAGGAGTGCCTCCAACGAGGCGACGTCTCCCGTGCGGGCGGCCGAGACGAATGCCTCCAGCAGGCGGCGGTGTTCCGCCGCGTCCACGGTCCCCCGCCGTTCGGCCGACAGATGCCGGCGTGCACGGCTCACGATCTTTCGGACGTTGACAGCGCTGAGTCGAAGGATGTCGGCGATCTCCGCATAGCCGTAGTCGAACGCCTCGCGCAGCACGTATGCCGCCCGCTCGGTAGGACTCAGCTTCTCCAGTACCAGCAGCAGGGCCAGCTCCAGGGCCTCCGCGCGCTGGGCGCCCACCTCCGGGTCGCAGCTCGTGTCGATGGGCTCGGGCAGCCAGGGCCCGATGTAGGTCTCACGGCGCACACGCGCGGACTGCGCGACGTTGATGGCGAGGCGGGTGGTCGCACTCGACAGGAAGGCCGCAGGGCTGATCACCACGGAGCGGTCGGTCCTCTGCCAGCGCAGCCACACTTCCTGGACCACGTCCTCGGCCTCGACGGCGCTTCCGAGCACACGGTAGGCGATACCGAAAAGCCGTGGCCGAAGCTCCACGAAGACAGAAACGGCCTGATCAAGGGTGCTTGTCGGGGTGGACGGCTCACGTTGCATGAACCCGGGGTCTCCGTTCCTCCGGTCGCGCTGCTCTGGTCACGCGACCATGCCGGCTGTCGCGTGGTCGCAGACGGCTCCGGCAACCGGTTCCGGGGCAGGCCCCGGTGAACCGGGGCGGCGCCACACGTCGGTGGCGGCCGCACCTCCCCCGTTGCCGCAGGCACTGTGGTCACTCATCGCCACGGCTGCTCCCATCGCATCTGCTCCATAGACCGGGATCGGCCCGATTCTGTGACAGGGCCCGGTCCTGGATCGCCGTCCACCTCTCGGGGAGCGCGGAGGCGGGTTCTGGGCGGGCGCGGCGTTGTGGGCCCGTGGCCGAACGTCGGCTCGGATCGTAACCGTGAGACGTCCGCACAGGGGCTCCACCTGGAGGTGACACCATGGCAGGGCAATGAGTTCCGGCCAACCGCCTTCTGTACCCGGCGGCCTCCGACGCACCGGGTGGACCCTCGCCGTTGGTCGGGGCGGGCCGCCTCGGCGCGGCGCCGCGGCTCCCGGACAGCGCCTCGGCCGGTCCCCCGGCACCCGTCCTCACTCGTGCTCCCCCACGCCCAGAGGGCGAGCGTGCACGCGAAGGGGGAGAGCACATGCTGCCGCGCTGTGCGGGAGGTGCGCGCTCCCCGCCGTCCGTTCATCAGGTGATGCATCACCTGATGAACAGACGTGCGACGCCATCGGTAGCATGGGCCGACGTGACCGCCGAGCGCACCCGCGCCTCTCCGCCACGGGCACGGCGGCCGCCTTCGCTCCCACCGCTCCCACCGCCTGACGCGAGCGCAGATCGAACCACCCCCGCCCCCAGGGCCTCCCCCCTGTCCGGGCCGGCAGCCGGTCGGTACCGCGCTCCCGCGCCGCCGACCGGCAACCGCGACGATGTCATCCGTTCCCTGCCCAGATGGAGTACCACCGTGCGCATGAAGGCACTTCTCGCAGCTTCGTCCGCCGTCCTGACCGCCGCGGCGTGCCTGACCGCCGCCGGACCGGTCCAGGCACACGCAGGCCGGGCCGGCCACCGTCCCGCGCCGGTGGCGGCGGCAGGACGCTGCTCGGACTCCGTCACCCTCGACGGCTTCTCCGACGCCCTCGACAAGACCACCTTCCAGGGCGCGTTCGTGGGCAACTTCTCCGCGCTCGCCCCGGACGCCCACGGCACCCTCGACGCGCTCTCCGACCGTTCCGCCCTGTTCACCCTGAGCGGCCGGACCCCGGACGACGTGCGCCCGCAGAAGGTCGTCCCGCTCGCCGACGAGAAGGGGCAGCCGCTGGACTCCGAGGCCCTCGTCGTGGACCGGGACGGCACCCGCCTCGTCACCTCCGAGGTGGAACCGTCGATCCGCCGCTACAGCCGTGACGGCGGCACCCTCCTCGGCAGCCTGCCGGTGCCCCGGGAGCTGAGGGTCGCCCCCGCCGGCCGCGCCACCGGCAACCTCACCTTCGAGGGACTGGCCCTCCAGCCGGACGGACGGACGCTGGTGGCCTCCATGGAGGGCGCGCTGGCCGGGGACGATCCCACCACCGTGCGCTTCCAGACCTGGCGGCGCGTCGGCTCCGGACGTGACTTCCGGCTCGGCCCGCAGTACGCGTACCGCGTCGACACCGACGCCCACGGCACCGTCCTCGGCGTCTCCGAGAGTGCGGCCGCTGGCGACGGCCGGCTGCTGGTGCTGGAGCGCGGCTTCACCAGCGGAGTGGGCAACACCATACGTCTGTACCTGGCGGACCCCTCCCGTGCCACGGACGTCAGCGGTGTCACCGACCTGACCGGGCACCAGGGCGTTCGGTTCGTGCGCAGGACGCTGCTCGCGGACGTCGGCGACTGCCCGTCGCTGGGCGCCACGGCCAAGCAGCCCCAGCCCAACCCGCTGCTCGACAACATCGAGGGCATGGCCGTGACCGGGCACGAGCCGGGCGGGCGGCTCCGGCTGCTCATGGTCAGCGACGACAACCAGGGCGCCACGCAGACCACCCGGTTCTACGCGCTGACCGTCCGGCTGCCGAGGCGCTGAACCCCCGCGGCGGCGGGCACACCACGTGCCAGGGGCGGTCCCCTCCACCACGGGCCCTGGGGCGCGGTCGGTCGCGGTCTTGTGGCGGATTGTCCCGTCCATGACCATGGCAGCTCGAAGCGCCACCCCCCGCAGCCATGGAAAGGACCCGCCATGTCCGATCCCACCCCCGCCACCCGAAGAGCCGTGCTGTCGACCGCCGCCGCGGCGGTCGCGGCGGGCGTGCCCCTCGCCGCGGGGACCACGCCCGCCGCCGCGGCCCCCGCGCGGCGCACCGCCGACCGCTCCGCCACGGCCCAGCGCCCCGACCGGGAGCTGCGGGAACTCCTCGGCGAGATCGACCGGGACAGGATCGAGGCGACCATACGCAGACTGGCCGCGTTCGGCACCCGCCACACGCTCTCCGCCCAGGACGACCCCGAGCGCGGCATCGGCGCCGCACGCGACTGGATACACGGCGAGCTGAGCGCCCACGCGGCGGCCTCCGGCGGCCGGATGACCGTCGAACTCCAGTCCTACGTACAGGAACCCGCCTCCCGCATCCCCACCGCGACCCGCATCACCAACGTCGTCGCCACCCTCCGCGGCTCCACCGCCCCCGACCGGATCTACGTCGTCTCCGGCCACTACGACTCCCGGTGCACGGACGTCATGGACGCGACCGGCGACGCGCCGGGCGCCGACGACGACGCCTCCGGGGTCGCGGTCGTCATGGAGCTCGCCAGGGTCATGGCGCGGCGGCGGCCGGCCGCCACGCTCGTCTTCGCCGCCGTCGCTGGCGAGGAGCAGGGCCTGTACGGTGCCACGCACCTGGCCGAGTCCTTCAGGGCAGCGGGCGCGGACGTCCAGGGCATGTTCACCAACGACATCGTGGGCAGTTCGCGCGCCGACGACGGCACCCGCGACCCGCACACCGTACGGCTGTTCGCGGAGGGGGTGCCCACCTCGGAGACGCCCGAGCAGGCCGGTGTGCGGCTCAAGGTCGGCGGCGAGAACGACTCGCCCACGCGCCAGCTCGCCCGGTTCGTGCGCGACGTGGCGGACAACGACGCCACCGGTCTGCACGTGCGCATGGTCTACCGGCGTGACCGCTATCTGCGCGGCGGTGACCACATCCCGTTCCTCGAACGGGCCTATCCCGCGGCGCGCTTCACCGAGCCCGCGGAGGACTTCGCCCACCAGCACCAGGACGTGCGCGTCGAGGACGGCAAGCAGTACGGGGACCTGCCCGAGTTCTGCGACTTCGAATACGTCGCGGGCGTGGCCCGGGTCAACGGTGCCACGTTGTGGAGCCTCGCGCAGGCGCCCGGCACCCCGCGCGGTGCGAGGATCGTCACCAGCAATCTGACCAACGACACCGAACTGGTCTGGGAACAGGGCACGGAGCCCGGCCTCGCCGGGTACGAGGTGGTGTGGCGGGAGACGACGGCCCCGGAATGGACCCATGTCATCGAGGTCGGCCGCGTGGGCGCCCACACGGTGCACCTGTCCAAGGACAACGTCTTCTTCGGCATCCGGGCGGTGAGCCGCAGCGGCCACCGCAGTCCCGTGGCATCCCCGGCGCCGGGCAACTGATCCGCCGCAGTGCGGCGTTCGGGCAGCGGACCGCGACGGCGGGCCCCCTCCGCGGCCTTCTCCACACCTCGTCCCACGCCCTGACCGCGCCCCGCACCGGGCCGTGAGGCCGCGGGCGCGCCCCCGTGCGCGCCCGCGGCCTCACCTGCGCGGTGTGCTCTCCCCGGTGCCGGACTCCGGTCCCCAGCCGACGCCCAGCCGCATCAGGACCTCGGCCGTGGCCACGATCTTCTCGACCTCCACGTCCGCCAGTCCCTCCGCCAGCTTCGCCTCCGTCGCCGCCGTCACACGCGTCAGGGTGTCGAGGCCCCGCCGGGTCAGCTCTACCATCTGGACCCGGCGGTCGTCACCGCCCGCCCGGGCCAGCAGCCCCTGCTCCGCCAACTGCCGCACCTGCCGCGTCACATGGGGATGGCGGACGTCCAGCCGTGCCGCGATCTCCCCCAGCCGCAGCGGCGCCGACTCCTCCGCGAGCACCCGCAGGACGGCGAGCCCCGGCCGGTCGATCGGCACACCGGCGGCCGCCGCGAGCTGCTCGTGCAGCCGTCTTCGGGTCAGCCTGTAGGCCAGTGCGCTCACTACGGACTGGAGCGCCGAAATGGCCTCCGCCCGGGTCGGGGTCGTCTCCACAGGGGCATCATGCCGGACCATCCGATTCCGGCCAACCATGAGCCCGAGCCCGAGAGGCCGTTGCACCGCCGAGGGTCACAGGGGTATCAAGTACTTAGGTTACGTAATGTCTTCGGGTCCCGAGTGCGGTTCGGGCCCGAGTGCAGGAGGAGAAACACGATGCACCTCGAAATCGACCAGGAGCGGTGCTGCGCCGCAGGCCAGTGCGTACTCGTCGCGGACGATCTGTTCGACCAGCGGGACGAGGACGGTGTCGTGGTGCTGCTCGACGCGAACCCCGAGGGGGACGCGGCAGCCCGCGCCGCCGAGGCCGCCGCGCTCTGCCCCGCCGCCGCCATCACCGTCGTCGGTTCGTGACGCCGGCGCCCCGCACACCTCAGACGTCACCCACCACCCCCCATCTCGGTCAGGAGCACCTCGTATGACAGAGACCACGGTCGCCGCCACCGCCACCGAGGCCCCGCTCGACTACCCCATGCCCCGCGCGTCCGGCTGCCCCTTCGACCCGCCGCCCCAGCTCGCGCGGCTGCGCGAGGAGGCGCCGTTCTCCCGGGCGCGGATCTGGGACGGCACCACCGCCTGGCTCGTCACCCGCTACGAGGACCAGCGGGCGATCCTCGCCGACGACCGGTTCAGCGCCAACCCCCTGCGTCCCGGCTTCCCCATGCAGAGCCCCGGTGTCGCGGCCCGCCGCACCAACGGCAAGCGGCTGCCCTTCATCTCCATGGACGACCCGGAGCACAACCGGGTGCGCCGCATGTTCACCTCCTACTTCTCCGTCAAGCGGGCCCGCGCGCTGCGGCCGAGGCTCCAGGAGATCATCGGCGATCTGCTGGACGGCATGGAGGCGGCTGGACCGCCGGTGGACCTGGTCTCGTCCTTCGCGCTTCCGCTGCCCTCGCTCGTGATAGCCGAGATCCTGGGTGTGCCGCGCGAGGACCAGCCGCTCTTCCAGCGCGAGTCGCGCGTGCTCATCTCGATGAACTCCGAGATCGACGACGTCCTCAGGGCCATCGACTCGCTCACCGACTACCTCGAGGGGCTGCTCGCCGCCAAGGAGCGCGACCCGCAGGACGACCTGCTCAGCCATGTACTCGCCGACCATGTGCGCAGCGGCGCGACCAGCCGGGAGCAACTGGTCCAGGACGCGATCCTGCTGCTGATCGCCGGCCACGAGACGACGACGAACATGCTCGCCCTCGGCACGCTCGCCCTGCTGCGCAACCCGGAGCAGCTTGCCGCCGTGCGCGACACCGAGGACCCTGCGGACATCGCCCTCGCCGTCGAGGAACTGCTGCGCTACCTGACCATCGTGCACACCGGCAGGCGGCGCGTCGCCCTCACCGACGTGGAGGTGTCCGGGCAGCTCATCCGCGCGGGTGAGGGCGTCATCCTGCCCAACGACTCGGCCAACCGCGACGCGACCGTCTTCGACAACCCCGACAGCCTCGATGTGACCCGGCAGAACGCGCGGCACCACATCGCCTTCGGGCAGGGCACCCACCAGTGCCTCGGCCAGAACCTGGCGCGCACCGAGCTCCAGCTCGCCTACCCGGCACTGCTGCGCCGCTTCCCGACCCTGCGCCCGGCGATCGAGGAGGACGCCATCCGCTACAAGCACGACGCGGTGGTCTACGGCGTCTACGAGCTGCCCGTCGCCTGGTAGCCGCCCCGTGCCGCCCGCCGTCGCCCCGGCCCGCTCGTACCCGACGCCGGCGGGCGGCGCCCGGCCCGGCGGGCGGCGCCCGCCGGGCCTGAGGTCGATACCGCGCACGGCCCGAGGGCCGAGCCGGTGCGGCTTCACAGGTCCCTGCCGGCCTCGGTGAGGGCTTCGTCCAGGATGGCGGCGCCGCGCGCGATCTCCTCGTCGCTCGCGGTCAGCGGGGGCGCGATGCGGAAGGTGCCCCCCATCCCGGGCAACTGGACGATGTTCATGTGCAGCCCGAGTTCGAAGCAGCGCCGGGTGACGGCCGCGCCGAGCCGGTCGGCGCCACCGGCGCCCAGCACGTGGTCGCCGACCAGTTCCACCCCCAGCAGCAGCCCCCGGCCGCGGACGTCCCCGACGATGTCGTGCCGGCGGGCCAGCTCGTCGAGGTCAGCGCGCAGTGCCGTGCCGAGCCGGCGCGCACGCTCGTCGAGGCGGTCGCGGACCAGTACGTCGAGGACGGTGTTGCCGACGGCGGCCGGCAGCGGATCGTTGACATGGGTGGTGAAGAACAAAAACCCGCGCTCGTGCGCCCGCTGCTCGATGTCCGGGCTGGTCAGCACGGCGGCCAGCGGTAGCCCCGCGCCGAGCGTCTTGGACAGCGTGAGGATGTCGGGGACGACGCCGTCGTGCTCGAAGGCATACCAGTCGCCGGTACGGCACAGCCCGGTCTGGGCCTCGTCGAGGATCAGCAGCATGTCCCTCTCCCGGCACTTCTGCGCCAGGGCGGCGAGATAGCCCGGCGGGAGTTCGATGACGCCGCCGGAGCTGAGGATCGGTTCGACCAGGCATGCGGCGAGGCTGCCGACCGACTGGGCGTCGATGAGGTCGAAACCGAGATCCAACTGGCGGCGCCAGTCGAGCGAGCCCTCGGCGTCGACGATGCCCGGGTGGAAGCGGTCCGGGACCGGCAGCGCGAAGTTGCCCGGTGCTGCGGGACCGTAGCCCCTGCGCCCCGCGCTGTAGGTGGCGTTCGCGGCGGCCTGGGTCATGCCGTGCCAGGACCGGGCGAACGAGACGATCTCATGGCGACCGGTGACGAGCTTCGCCATCCGCACCGCGGCCTCGTTCGCCTCCGCCCCGGTGGTCAGGAGCAGCACCTTCTCCAGTGGATCGGGCAGGGTGCCGGCGAGCCGGCGGGTGAGGTCGACGACCGGGCGGCTGAGCATCCCGCTGTGGAGGTGGTCGAGGAGGGCGACCTGTTCGCGAACCGTCGCGACGATCGCCGGGTGGGAGTGGCCGAGAATCGCACTCATCTGGCCGGAGGTGAAGTCGAGCAGTTCGCGACCGCCCTCGGTGAACACCGACGTGCCCGCGGCGCGGGCGATGACCTCCGGCGTGAACGCGGCACGGCCGCTGTAGCGGATCAGGTGGCGCTCCGGGTCGCCGCAGGATGTCTCGGGAAGCATGTGACCGACGTTAGGGACGCACCACTGCGCGCGTCCATCTCACGTATCCGACCGTCCTGTACGGCCGAACCGTACAATCGGCGAGTGCTGAACTCGTGGCGGCTTCGGATGCTCAGCCTGCTCGAATCGCTGGGTACCGTCCGCGCGGTCGCCGAGACGCTGCATCTGAGCGCGTCGACGGTGTCCCAGCAACTCGCCGTGCTGGAGGCGGAGACCCGGTGCCGACTGCTGGAGCGGACCGGGCGGCGGGTGCGGCTGACCCCGGCCGGACTCCTGCTGGCCCGCCGGGGCCGGGAGATCCTGGACCAGATGGCCGAGGCCGAGGCCGAGTTGCACGCCCTGAACGACGAGCCCATCGGCACCGTCCGGCTCGGGGTGTTCCAGAGCGCGATCTACCCCCTCGCGGTGCCTGCGGCGACGCGGCTGGCCGACACCCACCCCCGTCTGCACCTCGAACTGATCGAGCTGGAGCCGCACGAGAGCGGACCGGCCCTGCGCTCGGGGGAGGCGGACATCATCGTCACCACCACCGACTACGGGGGCCTCTCGTGGGGCGCGGACCTCGGGGTCATCCCCTTGGGATCCGACCCGATCGTGTTGGTGCTGCCCCGTGGACATCCTCTCGCCGACCGCACGACCGTGAACCTCGCGGCGTGCAAGGAGGAGACCTGGGCGTGCGACCGTCCGCGGTCGTACATGGCCGACCTGACCGCGCGGCTGTGCCGCGAGTCCGGGTTCGAGCCCCGGGTGGCATGCCGGTTCAGCAACTATCTGATGCTGCTGCAACACGTCGAGTCGAAACGGTCGATCGCCCTGCTGCCCGCCCTGGCCGTCACACCGGAGCGGGCCGTCGTCACCCGGGAGCTCAGCACGCCCGTGCACCGCAACGTCACCATCGTGGTGCGGCGCGGCACGACGCAGCGCGCCGCGGTCGACGCGGTCGTCGCCGCGCTGCGCGACCATCCCGAGATCCCGGCCCTGTCCACGCCGCACCAGCGACTCAAGGGAGATGCCCGCGGATGAGGCGAGGCCCGCGGCACGCTCGTCCACCCCGCTCGGCTACAGGCGCGGCCCGGTGCTCCACGCGGCGTACGCCGCCTCCGCCACGGCGAGGTCCTGCCAGCCCATGCCGACGCTCTTGAACACACTGATCCCGCCCGCGGGCGGTGTCCTCGGCAGGTCGGCCAGCGCAGTCAGCCCCTTGTCGGTGACGGCTCCCGAGGACAGGGCCTGGACGACGTCCCCGGCCTCCCGGAGCGCTGTCGCGATGTCCTCCACGAACACGCGTGACGCCCGGGTGAACACCGTGTCGTCGAGTTCGCGGGCCCCCGGTTCATGGGAGCCGACGGCGACCACACAGGCCCCGTCCTTGAGCAGCGAGCCGTCGAACACCGGGCGGGTGGCGCTGGTGGCGCACACCACCACGTCGGCCTCGGCCACGTCCTCGGGCGAGGCGGCGGCCGCTTCGACCCCTTCGGAACGCAGCCGTCCGAGGAATCCCGCCACGCGCCGCGCGGTCCGTCCCACCACGTGGACCCGGCGGATGTCCCGGACGGCGCTGACGGCCCGTATGTGCTCCCACGCCTGGGGCCCGGTACCGAAGACGGTCAGTACCGAGGAGTCCGGCGCCGCCAGCGCCCGTACGGCCAGCGCGGAGAGCGCCGGAGTACGCAGCAGCGTCAGCGCCGTTCCGTCGACCAGGGCACGGGGCGCCAGCGTCGCGGCGTCGAAGAGGACGAACACGGCCTGGATGCGGGGCGGTCCCAGAGCCGGGTTGCCCGGTGCGACTCCCGCCAGTTTCACGCCTGCGGACCCGACCGAGACCGCAGGCATCACCAGAAGGTGGCCGCCCGGGGCCGGCAGCGACGTCCGCGGTGCTGCGGTGCCGGCGCCGCACGCGGCACGTTCGAGCGCTGCCATCGCCTCGTGCCAGGACACCAGGGACATCAGCGTCTCCGCGTCGATGTGGGGCAGGGCGGGCATGGCGAACTCCTTCGACCGACAACACACCGAAAAGCAGGGCTCTTTCACCTTATAAGTGATACATCACACATACACATATCCAGCGAGAGAGGCCGGTTGGCGATGACGACAGATATGAGGGTGGTGGACTACCACACGGCCGGTGAACCCTTCCGTATCGTCACCGAGGGAGTGCCGGACATCGCGGGAGCATCGGTGCTGGAGCGCCGCGAGTACGCGCGCACCACCCCCGAGGTGGACGCGGTACGGCGGCTGCTGGTGAACGAGCCGCGGGGGCACGCCGACATGTACGGCTGCTTCCTGGTGCCTCCCGACGACGAGGGAGCCGACTTCGGTGTGCTGTTCTGGCACAAGGACGGTTACTCGACGGCGTGCGGGCACGGCACGATCGCCCTGGGCGCCTTCGCGGTGCACAGCGGGCTGGTGGCCGCGGATCCGGACGGCGACACGGACATACGCATCGACGTGCCCTCCGGCCGCGTCACCGCGCGCGTGACCTGCGCGGCCGGCCGGGTCGTCACGGTGGCGTTCCGCAACGTCCCGGCCCACGTCGTGGCCAGGGACGTCGAACTCGACACCACACGCGGGCCGATCAGGGCCGACCTCAGTTGGGGCGGGGCGCTGTACGCCTGCGTCGCCGCCTCCTCGGTGGGGCTGGCCGTCTCGCCCGAGAGGTACACCGAGCTGGTCGCCTTCGGGCGCGAGGTCAAGTGGGCGCTGAACGGGACCGCGTGGGCGCGGCACCCCCACGACCCACGACTGGACGGCGTGTACGGCACCGTCCTCTACGACGACCTCGGTACGACGCCCGAGGGTGTCCGGCAACGCAACATCACCGTCTTCGCCGACGGCGAGGCCGACCGCTCGCCCTGCGGCTCCGGCACCTCGGCACGCCTTGCCCTGCTCGTCGGCGACGGCACGCTGCCTGTCGGCCGGACGCTGCGGCACGAGTCCATCGTGGGCACCGCCTTCGAGGGCAGGGTCCTGTCCACCGCCGGGGACGGCGACCGCGACACGGTGGTCACCGAGGTCCGCGGCAACGCCTACCGGACCGGCACCGCCGTCTTCACGCTGGATCCGTACGACGACCTCGCCACCGGCTTCGTACTGCGCTGAGCCGCCCCCGCACCCGTCGGAGCCCCGCAGTCGGCCCCCGCGCCGCTGGGTCGACGTGCGCGTACACCCCGGCTCGACGCGGCCCTGCGGCCCTGCGGCCCTGCGCACGCTACGGACGTCGGGGCGCGAGCACCTCGGCCCCGCTGTTCGGCTGACGGGGCGTGCTCCGGACGGCGAGTTCGGCGCGGAGCCGGTCGGCGTGGGGGTGGACGAGTTCCGTGAGGATGCCGAGGGCGTGGTGCAAGGCATCGTGGGCGGCACGGAGATCGTCCTCGGCGTGGTGGGCGTCGCCGAGGTACTGGAGGAGGTCCGGCCGACCGCTGCGGCCACCCACCCCGCCGGTGTCCGCGGGGACCCACCGGCCCGCCGCGACGGCCGCCCGGGCGGTCACCGACGCGGGTGCGGGGCGAGCCTGCGGGTCAGCTCGTCGCGGATATCCGGTGCAAGGGCGCCGGTCTCGCCCCAGGCGACGACCGCCTCGGCCACGTGACGCAGTTTGATGTTGGTGCACATGGACGTCTCGCGAAGCATGTCCCATGCCTCGGCCGGGGAGACCCGTCCCACGGCGACGATGACGCCGAGGGCCTGGTCGATCACCGCGTGGGAGTCCACAGCCTGCTGGAGCTGGGCGACCTACCCCTCCAACTGCCTGATCCGATCGGCCCCGGCCGCCGGCTGTCGGCCCAGGAATTGGTCGGCGACGTGCTCCAATGCTGCCTCCTCTGTGGTGTGGGTCGTCGGGACTCACCTTGCGCCTGCCCCCTCTGAGATGACATAGCCACCCCTGCATCGGCAAATACCCAGAAAGCGTCGGGGCGGGACACGGCAGCACGCGCGACCACAGGGACACGGGCCGGGGCGGACGCGCGGCCCGGCGTCGCCAGGCCGAACGACCGCGCCCCTGCCCGGACGCCCCCGACCCCCTTGGGCTCGACATCACATCGAAAGAACCACAAGAGGAGGAGCAAAGGCGACATACAGGCCATCGGCGACAGCACGAACCGCGACCCAGCCCATCACCACTTGGCAACGATTTTCATATCACCAGACTTAGATTCTGGTCTTGACATTCATTTTCATCTAGCGTGGCATCCACCCGGCCCGGCCCCCGCCGGTGATCCGGCTCCCGCGAACACCTCGCGCCCGACCGTCGTGGAGGATCCATGCTCTCGTCACCGTTTCCGTTCCCGTCCCGGCTCCTGGCCCTGATGTCCGGTGCCTCGCTGGTCCTGCTGGCAGGCTGCGGCAGCTCGTCGGACTCCGGAGGCGGCGGGCACGCCTCCTCGGGCTCGTCATCGTCGTCCAAGATCGCGGTCGTCGCCTCGACGGACGTCTACGGTGACATCGTCAGGCAGATAGGCGGCAGAAAGGTCGACGTCACCTCGATCATCAGCAACCCCGACCAGGATCCGCACTCCTACGAAGCCGACACGCAGAACCAGTTGACACTGTCCAGGGCGAAGGTCGTCGTCGAGAACGGCGGTGGCTACGACGACTTCGTCGACCGGATGCTGAAGAGCAGCAACTCCTCGGCGCAGGTGATCAACGCCGTCCAGGTCTCCGGTCACAGAGCACCGAAGGGCGGGGAGCTCAACGAGCACGTCTGGTACGACTTCCCGACCGTCGCCGAGCTCGCCGACCGCATAGCGACGGCCCTGGGCAGGGCCGACCCCGGTGGCGCGGCCACCTTCACGAGGAACGCCGGGGCCTTCAAGGCGAGGCTGGGGCCGTTGGAGACCAAGGAAGCCGAGATCAAGCAGGACCACGGCGGTGAAGGCGTGGCCATCACCGAGCCCGTGCCCCTGTACATGACCGAGGCGAGCGGCCTGGTCGACAGGACGCCGCAGAAGTTCAGCGAGGCCGTCGAGGAAGGCGACGACGTCTCGCCGAAGACCCTGCGGACCACGCTGGCACTGTTCTCCGGCAAGAAGGTCGAGGTGCTGGTCTACAACCAGCAGACCTCGGGGCCGCAGACCCAGAAGGTCGAGAAGGCGGCCAGGGCCGCGGGCATCCCCGCCGTCCCCGTCACGGAGACCCTGCCCAGCGGCAAGGACTACCTCGCCTGGATGACCGGCAACGTCGACGCGCTCGCGAGCGCGCTGGACAAGTGAGGCGGCCGGACGTGGCCACCGTACACCGGGCCTGCCGGGACCGCCGGGCCCGCACCGCGGATGGCCGCCGCGACACGGGCGCGGTGATCAGCCTGCGCGGTGCCGCCCTTTCCTATGGCGAGCGCGTGGTGTGGCAGGGCCTCGAACTCGACGTGCGGCCCGGGGAGTTCCTGGCCGTGCTCGGTCCGAACGGATCGGGCAAGTCCAGCCTCGTACGGGCCCTGTTGGGCCGGCAGCCGCTGTCCGCAGGAACGCTGTCCGTGCTCGGCCGGAACCCGCGCGAGGCGAGCGGACACCTCGGCTATGTCCCGCAGCAGGCCGCGCTGACCGCGCAGACGATGCTGCGCGCCCGCGACCTCGTGCGCTTCGGGATCGACGGGCACCGCTTCTGGCCGAGGCCGCGCACGGTCGCGGTCCGCCGGCGAGTGGAGGAGATCCTCGAAGCGGTGGGCGCCTCGGCCTACGCCGACGTCCCCCTCGGCCTGTTGTCCGGGGGCGAGCGGCAGCGCGTACGCATCGGGCAGGCGCTGGCGAGTGACCCGCGGATCCTGCTGTGCGACGAGCCGCTGCTCTCCCTGGACCTGCACCACCAGCGGGCGGTCACCGAGCTGGTGGACGCCCGGCGCCGCTCGCACGGCACGGCGGTGGTCTTCGTGACCCACGAGATCAACCCGGTTCTCGCACTGGTGGACCGGGTGCTGTACCTGGCGCGGGGCGGCTACCGGGTCGGAACACCGGAGGAGGTGCTGACCTCGGCATCCCTCTCGGAGCTGTACGGCACGGAGGTGGACGTCGTACGTGTGCACGGCCGGGTCGTGGTCGTGGGAGCGCCCGACGAGCCGATCGCACCCGCACCGCCGCACCACATCCACGAGAGCGACGGAGTCCGCCCATGACGCTCGCCGACGGGTTCTGGCACCAGATCTTCAGTTTCGACGACTACGGCGCACTCCTGGCGCTGGTCCGCAACTCCCTCGTGGTCGGAGCCGCACTCGGCCTGATCGGGGGCCTCTGCGGCGTCTTCGTCATCATGCGCGATCTGCCCTTCGCGGTACACGGCGTCAGCGAGCTGTCCTTCGCGGGTGCATCGGCCGCGCTGCTGCTGGGGGCGAACGTCGTCGTGGGCTCGATCGCCGGCTCCCTCGTCGCGGCCGGCACGATCGGCGTCCTGGGTGTGCGCGCCCGGGACCGCAACTCGGTGATCGGCATCATCATGCCGTTCGGCCTGGGCCTGGGCGTTCTCTTCCTCGCCCTCTACAAGGGCCGGGCGGCCAACAAGTTCGGCCTGCTCACCGGCCAGATCGTCGCCGTCGACACCCCTCAGATGTCATGGCTGCTCGGCACCTGTGCCGTCGTGCTCGTCGCCCTGGCGGCCATCTGGCGGCCGCTGGCCTTCGCCAGCGCCGACCCGGACGTCGCCGAGGCCCGCGGCGTACCGGTGCGGGCCCTGTCCATCGTGTTCATGATCGTGCTCGGGCTCTCGGTCGCCGCGTCGGTGCAGATCGTCGGTGCCCTGCTGGTCCTCACGCTCGTCGTCACACCCGCCGCGGCCGCCGCCCGCGTCACGGCGTCGCCCGTGCTGCTGCCCCTCCTCAGCGTGGTCTTCGCCGTCGCCTCCATCGAGGGCGGCATCCTGCTGGCCCTCGGGAGCAGCATCCCCATCAGCCCCTACGTCACGACGATCTCGTTCACGATCTACCTTGCGTGCAGGTTGGCGGGCGCCTACCGCACCCGGCGGTGGGGGGCCAGGAAGGCGGTGCCGCGACCCGTCTGAGCGACCGCGCCGCGCAGGGCCCGTGCCCTTCCCGGGCGGATCAGCAGCCCGGCCCCGCCGCTCCCCCGGCGGGGCCGCCATCCGTGGGTGCGGCGCGGGTGGCGGCCGCGGCGGCCCGTGCGGGTCGCACTCGGGTGGGCACGGTGCGGGTCCCGCCACCGGTCCGCCGCGGCCTCCGGGCGCCCGGTGGGCAGGAGCCGGTCTTCACCGGGCACCCACCGGCGCGCGGAGGCGCTGCGCCTCGGCACACCGCGCAGGGCCGACGAGCAGGTCCGCCCTGGGCCGGGACGACTCCACATCAGCTCGGGCAACCGGGTGGCGGCCACTCGACGAGGCCATCGAGGATCGGCGGTCGGTAGCCGGGGCCCTTGAGGACCTTGCCGTCGGCCCGGCGCAGGGCTCTGCCGTCCGCGTCGATCTTGCTCATATTGGACCGGTGCACCTCGACGAAGACGGCCGGCAGGTCGATCCCGAGCGCATCCGCGGCACCGTAGGTGACGTAGAGGACATCGGCCAGTTCCTTGGCCACCGCCCTGTACGCGGTGAGCGGGTCGCCGCCGGACCGCAGGACCTTGGCGAGGTCGCCGAGCGCCTCGGCAGCCTCCTGCGCCTCTTCGGCCAGCAACGTCCGGCGGTGCTCCGCCAGTTCGGGGTGCTCGGCCTCGGTCTCGCCGTCGAACACCTCACGGAACGCAGCGACTCGCCGCATCGGTTCGTGGTCCATGCGCCTACCCTAGGTGCTCGCCCGGGGCGCGAGCGGGGCGCGCGGACGCGCAGCGGGCCGCAGCCGGCCGGCGCCGGGGCCGGGGCCCGTTCCCCCGTGGCCGCGACATGATGACTGGGCAGAGCGACACGGCTGCGGCCCCCCGCCCCGGCTCAGCCGAGCGCGTCCATCAGGGCGGTGACATAGGCATCCAGCCGCTCCCGAACGACTCGTGCCGTCAGCTCCGTCCGCCCTGCCTCCCGCCATGGCTGCGACACCGACTGCACTTCTTCCGAGGCGGCCAGCGCGTCCCGCACCTGCCAGTACAGCCGCTCGCTCGCGGCCGCGGCCAGCACCCCGCCGGCCTCCTCGTACGCCTCGGCGAACCGCAGACCCCACACCGGGCCGTGCAGCAGCGCGAGATTGACGGAGCAGTGCGCCACGTCGAGATCCGCCGGGCCCCAGGAGGCGGCAGCCCAGTCGACGACACCGGTGATGCGGGCACCCGCCGGCCTTGAGGGCGGCACGTCGAAGAGCACATTGCCGGGCTGGAAGTCCCGGTGCAGGAATCGCCCCTCATAGGAGGGCGCGGGCCCCCGGATGACATCGATCGCCGCGGTCCATACCGCCGCGTCGGCGCCCTTCGGGGTCACGACGGTGTCAGCGGTCGTCAACGCCACGAACCTCCGGGGCCGCTTGGCGCATCGCACCGCGTGGATCGCCACGAGCTGACGGGCCAGCAGGGGAACCCGCATCTCCAGGGCCCCGTCGTCGAGGACCGTCCGGCCGGCCAGATGTGTCATGAGGAGCGATGGGTACTCGCAGTGCGCGGCGGCCGGGTCGACCGCGACCGGTCCGGGAGCCGGCACGCCGGTCCCCGTGAGCAGGGCCAGGGCGTCGGCTTCCCTGGTGAGCCAGTCCTCCGCGTGCTCCACGTCGACGAAGGTCCGCAGAACCAGGTCACGGATGCCTCCGTCCCGTGTGCCGATGGTCAGCCTCCGCATCTCGGCAGTGGTGCCGCCGTGCAGCACCCCGGTCCTGACGACCCGTTCACCGGCCTCCAGGTGTCGGTTCACCCAAGCCAGTGTCAACGGCCGGACAGCCGTCGCCTCATCGTGGTTGGTCACGGTGCCACCTCGTCATCCGGACAGCGGCGGGTTGCCCCATGTGGGGAGGCCGGTGCCGTGCCTGCCGTGAGGTCATGGAACCCGCGGTGCACCGGGCCCGCCGCCGGCCTCGGACGTCTTCGCCAGTTCGCCGACGAACCCCGTACCGGCCGGCGCGGGACGGCGCGCCGGTGGTGGGTGGTGCCGGTACGCACCACGTCACGGAGGGAACGACCGGGCAAGGACGATCCAGGCATCCCGCTACTGTGGCACGATCTCGATCCCGGGGCTCCTTGCCGTCCACACCATCTCTTCGGCGTGCACGCCTCACGGACCCGGGTCGGAACCGCTGCTGTGCGCACAGAACCACCGTGTGCGCCCAGCAGGACATCACCCGTGCGTGCGCTTCCGCCCGCCCCTCCGACGCCCCTTCCACGTCCCGGCCCCACCCCCCGGAACAGGCCCGGTACCGGCCCGCGCGGGTGCGCACCCCGGGGATCGGGGCGCGCACCCGCGCTCCCGGTCAGGACGGCGGAGCGGTTGTCACCAGGACGACTTGGTGACGCCGGGCAGGAAGCCGGCATGGGCCTGTGCCCTCGCGCGGACACGCGAGAGTCCGAACTTCCGCAGGTATCCCCGCGGGCGGCCGTCGACACCGTCGCGGTTGCGGACGCGGGTGGCGCCGGCGTCGCGCGGCTGGCGGCGCAGTTCGGCGAACGCGGCGCTGCGCTCGGCCTCCGTCGAGCCGGGGTGCCGGATGACCTCCTTCAGTTCGGCACGCCGGGCGGCGTACCGCGCGACGACGGCCTTGCGCTTCTCGTTCTTGGCGATCCTGCTTCGCTTGGCCATCAGACCTTCACCCCCCGCGCGCGGATGCGGGCCACGGCCGCCTCCACGCCGATGGTGTCGCGATCCTGATGCCGCGGACGCTGAGCGTCAGGCGCACATGGCGGCCCTCTCCGGGCAGCCAGTACCGCTTGCGCTGGATGTTCGGGTCGAAGCGACGCGAGGTGCGCCGGTGCGAGTGGGAGATGCGGTTGCCGAAGCCCGGCTCGGCACCGGTCAGCAGGCAGTGGGCGGACACGGGAGTACCTGCCTCTCTCGCGGGCGACTATTGATAATGGAAATCATTCCCATATACTAGTCCCCATGGCTCGCAACGAACTACGCCCCGTCATCAAGCTCCGCTCCACAGCGGGAACCGGCCACACCTACGTGACCCGCAAGAACCGCCGCAACGACCCGGACCGCCTGGTGCTGCGCAAGTACGACCCCCTCGTACGTCGGCACGTCGACTTCCGCGAAGAACGCTGACCCGATCGCCCACCACACCGGAGTGCCCGCCATGAAGCCCGACACCCACCCCGCGTACGGTCCCGTCGTCTTCCGCGACAAGGCCGCCGACTTCGCCTTCCCGACCCGCTCGACGCTCACCGGCGGCACCACCACCGAGTGGGAGGACGGCCGCACCCGCCCCGTCGTGGACGTCGAGACCTCCTCGGCGAGCCACCCCTTCCACACGGGCACGGCCCGGGTCCTCGACACCGCGCGCCGCGTGGAGCGCTTCGAACGCCGCTACGGTCGCTTCGAGGGCCGATGACACCCGAAGAGGACCGGCTGCCGGTCGTCATCGTCGGGGGCCTGCACGCGGACGCCCGTGCACGGGTCGTCGACCGGCTCCTGGAAGCCGTTCCTGGCAGTGTCGCGCTCCACCACGACCTGGCCACCGCGGGCGAAGGAACCGTGCGCCGGCACGTGCGCGACGCATCGGGCGTCCTGGCGTCGGGCGCCGCTCCGCTCGTCAACGACTGCGCCTGCTGCGCACTGCGCGAGGACCTCCTTCCGGAGCTGGAGCGCCTCGCCGCCCAGGGGCCGGCCCGGCTGGCGATCGTCGAGCTGTGGGACTCGGTGGAGCCCAAGGCCATGGCCGAGGTCGTGGCCGCGCACAGCCGTGGCGGCCTGACGCTCGCCAACGTGATCACCGCGGTCGAGCCCGCGCTGGTCCTGCCCTACCTCGCCAACGGCGACGACCTGTCCGAGGCCGGACTCGCCGCGGCGGCAACGGATCAGCGCACAGTCGCCGACACCTGGGCCCGGCAGGTCGAGTACGCCCCCGTCCTCGCCCTCGTGGACGGTGCGGACGCGGACCGGCGGGACCACGCCCTGCTGGCCCAGTTGCACCCCACCGCGCGCCACGTCGACGCGGCCGGTGCGGAGCTGGCGCAGGCGGCGTTCGCCGGCTTCGACGCGGAGGCGGCGGCCGCGGCGCAGCACCCGGCGTGCGCCCTCCTGCCGCAGGAGGCGAACGAGGCGGGCGTGGCCACCCTGGTCTGGCACCGCACCAGGCCGTTCCACCCCGAACGCCTCTACCGGGCGCTGGAGGACCTGTGCTGTGCGGCGGCGCGCAGCAGGGGCCGGTTCTGGCTCGCGGACCGCCCGGACACCCTGCTCTCCTGGGACGCGGCCGGTGGTGCTCTCTGCGTCGAGAGCGCAGGCCCCTGGCTGGCCTCCCTGCCCGACGCGGCGTGGGAGCTGGTCCCGCCGGCACGACGGGCGGCCGCCGCCCTGGACTGGCATCCGGAGCACGGTGACCGCTGCCAGCACCTCGTCTTCACCTCTCCCGGGCTGGACCGCACCGGCACCGTGCGGCTCCTCGACTCCTGTCTGCTCACCGACGCCGAGTACGCGACCGGACCCGAAGGCTGGCAGAGCCTGCCGGGAGCCTTCGACTCCCTGCTCGACCCCGCATGACCCCCAGGACCGCGCAACCCACCGGCGACCACCGGTGGCCACCCGCTCGAGGAGAGGCATGACCCGCCGTAACGACGCCCGCAAGGCGGCCAAGCGCCGCACCAACCCGCTCGACGCCGCCGGCATCACCCGCATCGACTACAAGGACACCGATCTGCTGCGGAAGTTCGTCTCCGACCGCGGGAAGATCCGCAGCAGGCGCGTCACCCACGTCACCGCCCAGCAGCAGCGCCTGCTCGCCCGGGCGATCAGGAACGCCCGCGAGATGGCCCTGCTGCCCTACTCCGGCAGGCCGGACTGACGTCCCCGGACATCTGCCGGCGTGCAAGCGCACGAACCCGCTTCGAACGGCCGTGACGGACCTGGCCACCGGTGCGCCGGGGCGGTCCAAACACGGGCGTTGCGCCGGGCGAAGGTCGCGGAAGCCGGCCGGTGGCCGGCTCGATGTCGCCGTTGGGGGTGGAGCCGTCGCCGGGGATGACGGCGCCGGTCCCCGAGCGGAGCATCACCGCGCAGTCGGTGGGGACGAGGCCGGCGGCGACCGCGCGGGCGGTCCAGGCGTCCGGGTCGCTGTCGTGGTCGCGGCGGTCCGGCCCCTCACGGCGGTGGTGGTGTCGGCGACCTCGCCGACTGTGAGGGCCCGGGGGCCGGTGGGCGCACACAGGGCGCCGGCGTGCGCCTCGGGCGCGGGCAGGGTCTCGGGCGCGACGGCGGCGACAGCGGCGATGTCGGAGCGTCGAAGGCGCGGCCGACCGGGTCGGACACGCCTTCGATCCGGGCCGAAGAGGCGGACCCTAGCCGCCGCCCGTGGTGCGGGTGCGTGCGACCAGGAGGGCCACGTCGTCCTCCGGCGGAGCGTGCGCGGTGAGCCGGGTGACGATGCGGGAGCACAGGTCGTCCAGATCAGCCGGTGGACGCTCCAGTACCGCGAGCAGTCGGTCGAGGCCGGTGTCGATGTCGACGCGGCGGGACTCGACGAGTCCGTCAGTATACAGGGCGAGCACGCTGCCCCCGGGCAGTTCGAGGTCGACGGACTCGTAGGGGCCGGTGCAGGTGCCGATCGGAGGACCCACCGGCGTGTCGACGATCTCGGCACGGCCGTCGGGTGTCACCAGCAGCGGCGGCGGGTGACCGGCGCGGGCCAGCGTGCACACGCGCGTGGCCGGGTCGTAGACGGCGTAGAGGCAGCTCGCCCCGGTGATGGAGGGGTGTTCCGTGCTCCAGGTGCCGGACTGCGCGAGCTGGGCGGTGACCTCGTTGAGGTGGTCGAGCAGCTCCGCCGGATGCTGGTCGAGGACCGCGAGGGCGTGGACCGCCATGCGCAGGCGCCCCATGCTGGCGGCGGCGTGGATACCGTGTCCCACGACGTCGCCGATGACCAGGGCGATCCGGCCGCCCGGCAGCTCGATGGCGTCCATCCAGTCCCCGCCGACCCCCTCGTGCCGGTCCGACGGCAGATAGCGGCTGGCCAGGTCCACCGCGGCGCCACCGGACAGCCGGTCCGGCAGGAAGCTGCGCTGCAGGGTGAGGGCGGCCGTGCGCTCGCGGGTGTAGCGGCGGGCGTTGTCCAGGCTCAGCGACGCCTGGACGGCGAGTTCCTCCGCCAGCAGCAGATCGTCCCGGGAGAAGGGAACATCGTCCTCGTTCCGTGCGAGCACGGCGATCCCGAGTATCCTGCCGCGTGCTCTGAGCGGGATCATCATCAGCGAGTGGATGCCCGTCTCGCGGACGCGTCGCCTGCGGACGAGGTCGCGCTCCAGCCACGTACCCGGGCCCAGTGCCAGGGTCGGGCTGAGATGGGACCTGCCCTCGCGCAGCACGGCGAGGTACGGCGACCCCGGTGGCACGTACACGACCTCGCCCACCGAGAAGGGGGCCTCAGGAGCGCCCTCGTGTATGGAGGCCATGCCCGCTCGGCGGAAGACGGGGATGCCGAACTCGCCCGCGGCCATGTGCTCCAGCGGTTCCTCCCCCAGCGGTACCGCCTCGGCCAGGTCGACCGCGACGTAGTCGGCAAGGGCGGGGACGGCCATGTCCGCGAGTTCCTGCGCGGTCGTCATCACGTCGAGGGTGGTACCGATGCGGTGGGCCGCCCTGCCGAGCAGCACGAGCCGCTCACGCTCCCAGCACTTTGTGATGTCCAACAGGACGCTGCAGACGCCCAGCGAAGTCCCCTCGCCGGAGGCGAGGGGGAAGAGGGAGGAGGAGAAGACGACCTCCCGGCCGTCCTCCGGCGACACCCACCGCACCACGTGGTCGTCGGCAGGCTCTCCCGACGCCAGCACCTCCCGCATCACCGGCTCGGTGAAGGTGCGGTCGAAACCGCGCAGGGCTCGCAGTGCCGACGGCCCCGAGGCGGTCACGTCCACAAGCCCCGCCACCCCTTTCGAGGCCCGGTTGGCCCACACCAGCCGCATCCCGGCGTCCCACACCGCCACCGCCAGCGGCGACCGGTCGAGCAGTGTCTCCCGCCCCTCGGTCAGCTCCGCACCGTCGGCTTCCGCCGTGGCGGCGACGAACCAGCAGTACTCGCCGTCCGCGCCGGTCAGCGCCGCGATCTCCACGACCAGAGGGAGGACTCCACCGTCCCGGTGCCTGAGCTCCACCACCGCACCTGCGGTCTGCCCGCCGCCACGCCGCCCCACGGCCCCCGAGGCGGCGGACCAGGAAACCGCCCGGTCAGGATCCGCCAGAAGCCGGCGCACCGGCGCTCCGACGACATCCTCCGCACGATGGCCGAGCAGCCGCCGGCACCCCTGCCCCCACACCAGGACCCGCCCGTCGGATCCGACCACGGCGATAGCGGGCGGAGCGGCGTCGGACGTGCCCTGCGTGAAACCACCAGGGGCCCGCTCCACACCGGCAGCGGCCCCAAGCCTGTGCTCCATCCCGATACCCTTCGCGGCCACGCGTTATAAGACATATACGGGCGATTGCCCATCTACCAGCCTAACGACAACAAGAACCGCGCAAGTCGGCACGCGAAGTGATCGACGAGCAGGAAGCACCGGCCCGCCGGCCTAAAGAAGCGGACTGCGCCGATGCAGCGGTCCGCCGAGCGGCCGCGGGCGGCGGCACGCCGCGCGCAGTGCCGCCGGTGCCGCGGCGCGGCAGCGACCGCCGGCCTGCCCTGATGCCGAGGCGGCATCACAGCCGACGGAACAGGTCTTGGACGCCGGTGCCCCGCCCACCGCAGGGTGGATTCCGGACGCAAGAAGGTTCCTGGAAGGAATGGACGCACGTCATGAAGGTCTTCGTCACCGGTGGGTCCGGTTACATCGGCAGGGCGGTGATCCGCGTGCTGCTGCGGCAGGGCCACACCGTTCGCGCCCTGGCCCGCAGCGAGCGGGCCGCGCTGGCCCTCCAGGTGCTGGGCGCGGAGCCGGTGCGCGGCAGCCTCACCGATCTGTCCGTGCTCAACGCAACTGCCGCACGGGCCGACGCCGTCATCCACCTCGCGCAGGCCGAGACGGGCGAGGAGGACCTCGCCGCGGCCACCGCGATGCAGGACGGCGTGGGCGCCGGCACATATGTGCACACCGGCGGCACCTGGGTCTACGGCGACACCGACGGTGTCGCCGATGAGGACGCCCCGTGGAACCCGCCGGCCCTGGTGGCCTGGCGCCACCCCGTCGAGGATGCCGTCCTCGCCCGGGCCGCTCACGGAGGCCGCCCCGTCGTCATCCGGCCCGGTCTGCTGTACGGCGGCGAGAACCGTCTCATCGACGCCTTCTTCACCCAGCCCGGCAAGCAGGCCGGCGCCATCGCCTACATCGGCGACGGCACACAGCACTGGGCCCTCGTGCACGTCGACGACCTCGCCGAGTTGTACACGGCAGCCCTGCGTGCCCGCGCCGGAGCCGTGTACGTGGGCGTCGGCGGTGTGAACCCGACGGCCAAGGAGGTCGCCGAGGCCCTGAGCCTGGGCACCGGACTCGCCGGCAAGACCGTGTCCCTGACGATCGACCAGGCGCGGGAGCAGATGGGCCCCGTCGCCGACGCCTTCGCCCTCGACCAGCAGTTCACGCCGGCGCGCGCCCGCGCCGACCTCGGCTGGGTGCCCGCGCACACGGACCCGCTGTCCGTCTTCGCCCTGGAGTGAGCGTCCCGCCCCGCCGCGCGCGGGCGGACGGGCGACGGGCCGGTCCCGCTGACGGCCGGTCCCGTCGTGGGGCCTCGCACAGCACCGCGCTCCGGCCCGGTTCCCGCAGCCGGAGGGGTCCGGGCGGGGTTCGGGCGGCGCGGCCTCTCGTCCGCGCCTGCCAGGAGCGCCGCCCCACTCGCCGCGGGGCCGGCGGGCGAGTGCGTGCGGGGCCGGGGCGACGAGGTCGTGCGCTGCCGTCACGTTCTCGCCCGGTCCGGGGCCGTGGTGGCCGCGGCGGGAGCCGCAGGTGTGCCCGGGGCCACCGCCACGAAGAAGAACCGCTGGTAAGCCGAGAGAATCTTCAGGAGTCGATCGTGAGTCATTCCGCCGCGCCCTCTGCGTCCGTGGACGGCAGGGCCGTACTGTGGTCAGCGCCCGAGGCGGAGCGCGCCGGCCGGCACCTGCTGGTGGCGATGCACGGGTGGAGTTACGACGAGACGCACCTCTTCCGCATCACCTCGCCCCTGCACGGCGAGTTGGTCGTCGCGTCGCTGCGCGCCCCCTTCGCCGAGGCCGGCGGATACGCCTGGTTCCCCAGTCGGGGCAACCCGATCGGCAACCCGCGGGCGTCCCTGGCGAACGCCATGGCCGGCGCCGTGCTCACCTGGCTGGACGAACAGCCCGCGTTCTCCTCCGTGGGGCTGATCGGCTTCTCACAAGGGGGCGCGATGGCGTTGCAGTTGCTGCGGCAGGAGCCGTCGCGCTTCTCCTACGCGGTGCAACTGGGCGGATTCGTCGTCGACGACAGCCGACCGGGAGATCGGGTCCTCGCCGACACCAGACCGCCGCTCTTCTGGGGCCGCGGCGGTCTCGACGGGGTGATCCCGCGGGACGCGATCGCGCGGACGGATTCCTGGACGCGCAAGCACACGGACGCAGACATCCGGGTTTATCCGGAACTGGGGCACGACGTCGCCGGCCGGGAGGTCGACGACCTGACGGCGTTCGTCCGCGCCCGGGTCGCCTGAGGGACGCCCCGGGACCCATCCACAGTGTGAGAGGTGATCAGTAATGCTGCGGCACACCATCGAGTTCGACGCCGAGGGCGCTCTGCTGCGCGGCTGGTTCTACGAGCCGGAGCCCCGGGAGGGCCCCGCTCCCTGCGTCGTGATGGCCCACGGCTGGTCGTCCACCAAGCTCATGTACCTCGACAGGTTCGCCGAGGTGTTCGCGGCGGCCGGCCTCGCCGTGGTGGTCTTCGACAACCGCGGCTGGGGCGATTCCGAGGCCGCCCCCGGAAAGCCCCGGCACGAGATCGACCCGTGGGAGCAGATCCGGGACTACCAGCACGCCATCACCTGGGCCCAGAACCACCCTGCCGTCGATCCCGACCGGGTCGGGGTCTGGGGCACCAGCTTCTCGGCCGCGCACGCCTTCGTCGTCGCGGCGATCGACCGGAGGGTGAAAGCCGTCAGCGGACAGGCGCCGTTCATCAGCGGCCGTGCCACGTACGCGAACCTCGCCCGGGTCCACAACCAGGTGGTCGGCCCCGAGGTGTTCGCCGCCGACCGGCGCGCCCGCGCCCAGGGCCGGCCGCCGGCCACCGTGCCCGTCGTGGGAACCGACCCGGGCCAGTTGGTGGGCCTGCCCACTCCCGACTCCTACGCGTACTTCACCCACGCCCGAAGGGAACTCGACCCGTCCTGGCCGAACGAGGTGACCCTGCGCAGCCTCGACAACTTCTACGGCTACGAGCCCGCACGGTACCTCCCCGACGTGACACCGACGCCCCTGCTGATGATCGTCGGCCGTGAGGACGGCCTGACCGGCGGAAATCTGGCGGCCTCGGCGTTCGGCACGGCAGCCGAGCCGAAGAGGATCGTGTTCCTCCCCGGCGGCCACTTCGCCGCGTACACCGGTGAAGGGTTCGACATCGCCTCGCGGGCCTCCCGGGACTGGTTCCTGGAGCACCTCGCCGGCTGAGTGTCCCGCTGACGTCCGGCATGCGGTCAAGGACCCACGACGCCCGGGCAGCGGCCGCCGCGCCGCCCCGGGCGACACGGCGCACACACGACGCCCGCCGCGCCGAGCCGCCGGCGAACGGAGGAGTGGGCGCCCGCCCTCGAAGTCCGTCGCCCGGCACATGACCACCGAGGCAGTGCGGGCACGGGCGGTGGGGTGGCACATACCGGGACCGTCGGATCCCGCGCGTCCCCGAGGAGGTAAGTCATGCACGAGACGAGCGGATCCCCTGTCGGAGAGCGACTCCTGGCGGCGGCGGACGAACTCTTCTACACCGAAGGCGTACAGAGCACCGGCGTCGACCGCATCGCCAGGCGGGCCGGCGCCTCCAAGAAATCGCTCTACTCCGTCTTCGGCAGCAAGGAGGCCCTCGTCGTGGCCTATCTCGAGGCCCGGCGTACGAGTGTCCAGGAGATCCTCACACGGGGTCTGGAGCGTTTCGACACCCCGCGGGAAAGGGTGCTCGGGGTCTTCGACATCCTGGGCCGGATTGTCACCGCTCCCGACTACAACGGCTGCCCCTTCCTGTCCGCCAGTGCGGAGGCCGCAGGCGACTCCCCCATCGGCCAGGCCCATTCCGCCTACCGGGCATGGGTCAGGGAGCTCCTCACGGAGCTGGCTGCCGAAGCGGGCGCGGTGGACCCCTCGGCAGTCGGACGCGAGCTGCACTTGCTCTACGACGCCGCGGGCGTGGCAGCGCGTGCAGACCGCGATCCCCGCGCTGCCGCTGCGGCACGCGCCGCGGCGGAGGCGGTGCTGGACCGCGGAGCGGCACCACCGGCGGCAGCGCCGGCCGTAGTCCCCGGTCACTGTCCCGGTTGCTCGTGCCCGGAGATCGCGGGTGCACCTGCACCTGCCCCTGCGGCCGGCGGCCTTCCCCCCGGTTCCCCGGATTCCCCTGCCCCCGCGGGCCCCGCCCGGGGGCCTGCCGATGGCGGCCCGGCCGCAGCACGTCGGCCACGCCACCGCGGCGTTCCGGACCGGGCGGCCCTGCCACCAGAAGATGAACACGCGCTCCGCCTATCGGGGGAGCGCTTCGACCACGGACGAGGAAACGAGCGTGTCGATGAATGAGACCAGCGGTGGGAGCCGCATCACCATCGCAGAGGACTTCACGGTCGGCCGGGTGGGTTACGGGGCCATGAAGCTGACGGGACCGCAGGTGTGGGGGGAGTACCCCGACCGTGAGGAGGCCGTCGCGCTGCTCCGCAAGGGGGTGGAGGAGGGGATCGACTTCATCGACACCGCTGACGTCTACGGCCCGCACACCAACGAGATCCTCATCCGCGACGCCCTGCATCCCTACCCGCGGGGCCTGAGGATCGCGACCAAGGGCGGATTCGTGCGCGGCGGCTTCGACTACGGGACGCTGGACGCCGTCGGCAACGCCAACTACCTGCGTCAGAGCGCCCACATGAGCGCTCGTCGGCTCGGAGTGGAGACCATCGACCTGTACTACCTGCACAGCGGGCGGGCCACCGACGTCCCGTTCGAGGAGCAGATCGGCACACTGGTCGAGCTGCAGCAGCAGGGGCTCATCCGCCACATCGGTCTGTCGAACATCACGCTGGAACAGTTGCGCACCGCCCAGGGCATCGCCGACATCGTCGCCGTGACGGCCCTCTACAACGTGACGGTGCGCATCGGGGCCGACCTGCTGAGCGTCGCGGAACAAGAGGGCATCGCCTTCTCTCCCTGGCACCCGGTCACCCTCACCGACGGGCCCGCGCCGGGCCCCGACAGGGCTCGCGAGGTGATCGCCCCGATCGCCGCAGGGCATGGGGCCACCCCGCAGCAGATCGCGCTGGCCTGGCAGCTCCACCGCTCGCCCGTCTCGCTGCCCATCCCGGGCACCACCTCGCTGGCGCACCTGCGGGACAATCTCGCGGCCCAGTCGATCAAGCTGTCCGACGAGGAGGTCACGGCCATCACCGCGATCACCACCGAGCCCTGACCGGGTGGCGCTCCTCATCCCTGCCTGGCTGCGGTACGCACCTGCCTGCCAGGACAGGGGCGAGGTCCCCTCCTGTACCGGGCGTCGGTCGGCCGCACGGGACGTCACCGGCCGCCGCGGTCCCCGCCGAGCTTCCTGACCGTGTCGGCGTACTCGTCCCAGATCCCGCGGGACGATTCGAAGTCGAGTTGCTGGAGCACGCTGCCGACCTCCTGCATGCTCGCGTCCCTGATCTCCTCGGCTGCCGTCCGGTAGCTGTTCGAGAAGTGTTCCAGCGTGCCGATGAGGGTGGCGAGGGAGGTGGCGGCGCTGGTCGCGTGGCGGAGGGCGTCGCCGACCGCACCCGACTGATCGGAGACGGTCTGTGCGACCGCAGTGCGGACGTCGGAGGCGTAGCGGTTCAGGGCGTCCCGGCCGCATGCGGCGTTCCCCTCCTTGGCGAGGGCCTCGTAGATCTCCGCTTCCTTGGCACCACTCTTCCTGAAGATCTGCTGGGCCGTGGTGATCTGGTCCACCAGTTGCCGGTTCTGGTCGGTCCGCCGGGCGAGCTGCTCCTTGGCGGCGGTCCACTGGTGCGCGGGCCGCAGAAGCTTCTGCAACGTGCCGAGTGCCTCGCAGAGGCGCTCGCGGGTCTGCGGCGCGAGTGCTCCCTGGTGGACCTCCCGGACGGCGGCGGCGAGCGCGTCGGCCACCGTCCGGTACTGGTCGGTGACGGGCTGGAGATCGTCCGCCGCCTTCTTGAGGACCGCGTGGATGTCGTCGGCGTTGGAGGCGTCGAGGTCCGTCACGCGCGTGAGCAGATCACGAAGCCGCGACCCTTCGGCCCTGAAGGAGAAGCACGGGTGCTGGTCGAGGCCGGTGCCGTTGCCGTTGGCGTTGGAGCAGACGATGTCCCTCTTCAGATCGGGGCGGTCGAGGGTGCCCACCAGGGTGTTCCTTGTCGCCTCGGTCTGATCCGCGTAGGCGCCCACGACCTTGATCGCCGTGCGCGCGGCGTCGAGGTCCCAGGAGTGTGCGGTGATGTCCGGTCGCATGCCGTGTCCTCGGATTTCGGGAGTAGGGAGGTGTTCCGGGCGGTCACGCGCGCCCCGGCACCTCGGCCGGAGCACGCGTCGGCGCCCTCGGGCACGGCCGGTCCGGACGCGCCGTGCCCGAGGCCCGGTCGGCTCGGACGGACCGCGCCGGGAGAGGTCAGCCGGCGTTCGCGGTCTCAGCCGCCCTGAAGGGGAAGATCAGCGCCGAAGACGATGTCCCTGGGGGAGACCAGGGCGTTCTGGGTGAACCAGCTCGTCGCGTCGGCCACCTTCTTCCACTCCTGCGCCGCGCCCTCCAGGTCGAGCTCGTGGTTGATGTTGTCCTTGTCGCCGAGCTTCTGGTCGTCCAGTCCGGCGAGTTGGGAGATCGCGTTGCTCGCGTTCAGCCACTTGCCCTCGATGACGTCGAGCTTGGCCTTGAAGTCATCGGTGTACTTCGTCAAGGGCGTGACCTGGGTCTGCAAGCCGTCGAGATCGGTCAGGAGCTGGATCTTCTTCTGCTGCTCGTCCTTCGCCTTGTTGACCTTGTCGACGAGGGCCTTGTACTTCTTCTGGAGCTGCGCGGCCCAGACGCCCAGGCCGAGCGCGACGAGACCGCCCAGCAGGCCCAGCGGGGCGAGCGCGCTCTCGGCGATCGACACCTTCTTCCACTTGCTGTAGGTGAGGTCGGCCTCGCGCTGGAACTCCTCCGCCTCCGCCTTGCATTCGTCGCGGGCATTGGCGGCGTGCGAGTAGATCCTCCCCTCCTTGGCCACGAAGAGCTTCAACTTCTCATTTTGCGTCTGGAAATCACCCGAGAACGCGGCGAGCTTCTGGATGAGGTCCTTGAGCTGCCCATGGAGCTTGTCCACCAGGTCCTTCAGACCGTCCTTGCCGGTCAGGAACTGCCGTACAATCGCCGCGTTCTGCTTGATCGCCCCCTTGCCGTCTTCCAGATGGCCGGTGATGAGGCCGCAGCGGTTGTGGAATTTGGCCGCCACACCGTTGACCTGATTGGCCATCCACATGTTGTGGGCGTACAGCTCGGCCGGCGCGTTGGCCCCCGTGATGTAGTCACCGTCCTTTGCGATACGCTGTGTGATGGTGACCGGATCACCGAAACGCAGCGACAGGCCCTGCATGCTCTTCACGGCCGCGAGGAACTTCTTGATCTCGTCCTGATCCTCGTTGTTGAAGGTGCCGTAGCGCTTGGTGAAGTCACTGGTCGCGATGGGCATCTTGAGGATCGCGTTGACGAACACCTGGATGTGCAACCAGTCGTCACCGAACGCGGCGTAGGTGAAGTCCGGCTGGTTCGCATCCTTCTTGGTCTCGGTCTTGAGAAGCAGCTTCGGCGGAGGCAGGAGGGTCGCGGCGGTCATGAGACGTCTCCGTTCGGGGTCTGGGGCATCACGGGTGGGCTGCGGGGCGAAGCGGCGCACACGGGCATCGGCGTCCGGCCGCCCCCGGTCCCTCTTTCACGGGGCGGGCGTCAGCTCGCGCTGAGGGGGAGGCCCCACGGCTCGAAGACCAGGCCGACGAGGGCACTCTCCGTGAACCTGCCGGTGGCAGTGGCGAGGGTTTCCCACGCCTTCGCGCCCTCGTCGAAGGCGAGCGCCCCGTTCAGCTTCGCCGGATCGCCCAGAACGTCGTCGGAGAGGGCGCAGGCGCGTGCGAGCCCGGCGAAGACGTCGTCCCACCCCGCGGCCATGGCGCCCGCCCACTGGTGCAGGCTGCTCAGCGCGTCCGGCAGCGCCTGCGACTGCCGGTCGAAGCCGCCGAGGTCCGCCGCCAGGCACGCCTTGCAGGCGACCTCGTCGGACGCCTTGCCCAGGGCGTCCAGCAGCACGTTGTACGCACTGCGCGCCGCAAGGGCCTTGGCCTTGGGCGCCTGGCCCCCGAGGTCGGCGGTCCCCACCGGGACGGCCACGTTCACGACGCACACGTCCAGTGCCTGGGAGGGCTGGGCGCCGCGGTATTCCAGCCATTCCGCCCACGCCTCGTCCGCCGCGCCGTCGAAGGCGAGGGCCTGGCCCTCGTACTCCTTGCTCGCCTCCCTCGCGCTCACACAGGTCTTCGACTTCGTGCCCATCCGGTCCGCGAGGGCCTTCTGCACGCCCTGGAAGGCCGAGGGCGTCCTCTTAGCCGTGCGCAGGAGTTCGGCGAAGCAGCCCTTCTGCTCCGCGCTCAGCGACGACAGGCCGCCCGCCCCGGTGAACGCCCCCCGGACGAGGGCGGCGTTCTTCGCGAAGTCGTGAGGGGACTTCTCCAGCGTCGCGCGCAGGCTTCGGGCGCGGGAGGCGAACTGGTTCGCCGCGTGCTGGGCCCGGTAGGCCGCCCACACCGCCTGCGCGTAGAACTCAGGCGGCGGAGTCGTCTTCTTCAGGTAATCGCCGTCGTGGGCGATCTTCTTGGTCAGCGTGACGGGGTCCCCGTACGCCGTGAGAAAATCCTGCGCTTCCTTGACCGCCGAAACGAGCAGCTTGTGCTCGGCGGCGTCCCCGATGTCGCCGTACTGCTCTTTGAAGTCGTTGTCCTTCAGCGGAAACCTGAGGAGTCCGCTGACGTACACGGGAACGCGCAGCCACGCTTCACCCGCGATGCCGTACAAGCCCGTGTCCGCGTGCAGAAAAGCAGCGGGCGGACCGTAGGCGGTACCTGCCATGACAATCCCCTGTTCGCTCGTGGAAAGAGGCCCATGCGTCCATCCGGACGCATGAGGAGACCTGGGAACCGATGCATCGGGATTCGTCGCCGATACGTTCCACAGCGGCAAATGGCGGCATGGCCCGGTAACGGCGTGCGTCGGAGCGCCCGAGGCACGTGCCCTCCTTGATCGTGTGGGAGGAGGCTGTGATCACAGGTGGCGAAGTGGGACCGTAGGGTGGCCCGGGGGTGGCAGGTTGACCGGCGGCCGTCCACCGCGCGCCGTGGACGCCGTCATCGACGGCGACGTGTGCGCGTACGTACCGTCGAGGAGCGCTCCGGGCACGACGCGGGCCCGCGGGGAGTGCGTCTGCCGGCCGACGCCCGGACGACGCCCCGACGACGGCCCGGGGCTCCCGTGCGCCCTCGCCCGGGGGCCGCCCCGGTGGCTGACACGGGTCGGCCCAGGCCCTGGCGAGGAGGCGGTCGCGATGGCGCCGGGACTCGCAGGACACCTCAGGAGCGGGCGGGCAGCGCGCGCAGGGCGGCAGTGCGGCCCCTGCCGGGGCGGACGCCCTGGCTTGGTCGGACGGGCGGACGTCCTGGCTTCGTCGGACGGGCGGACGTCCTGGCCGGGGCGGCTCCCCTGACCAGGGCCGCTTCAGAGGGGGCGGGTGAAGGTGACCCGGTGCAGGGAGGGGCCGTCGTAGTCCGGGATCGGGTCGGAGTCGGCGAAGCCCATGGCGTTGTGGAAGGCGATGGAGCGCGAGTTCTGGGGCGAGGTGATCGCCTTGACGACCGTACGGCCGTCGGCGCGGGCTGCCGCGAAGAACCGCTCGTACAGGAAGCGGCCGAGGCCCGAGCGGCGCCAGGCCGGGGCGACACCCGTGAAGTGGATGTACGCCTCCTCGGGCTTGGACGGCGAGAGGAAACCGATGACGAAGCCCGCAAGTGCGCCGTCGCGCTCGGCGATCAGGCTGGTGGAGAAGAAGTGGCCGACGAAGAGCCGGGTCAGGTCGCGGGAGGCCGGCCGGCCCCACCAGTCGTCGACCACGGCGATGACGGTGTCGAAGTCCTCGGGCCTCGCCCGGCGCACGGTGAAGGGCGCCAGGGCAGGCGGGGCGGGCGGGGCGGGCGCGTCGAGCTCCCGGCGGAGGACGACCCGGTCCTGGCCGGGCCCGTCGTAGTCGCTGTGCACGGGCAGGCCCTGGGCCCGGCGGTCCCCGTCGGCCGGTTGGAAGCCCAGCGCGCGGTGGAAGGCGAGGGCGGCGTTCTCCGGCGGGACGGCGGCACGCACCGCGGTGCTGCCGGCGGCCGCGGCGCGCTCGAAGAAGGTGGTGCAGAGCGCGCGCCCGATTCCCTGCCGGCGAAGCCCGGGGTCGACGGCCACGAAGTGGACGCACGCCTCGCGCGGGTCCGCGGCGGCCGGTGCGCCAGGGGCGCCGGCGGTGTGGAGCCCGATCAGGAAGGCCCGCACGCCGGTCTCGTCCTCCAGCACCAGGCTGGTGGCCGCGGCGTGCTCGACCAGCAGCCGCGGCAGCGGCACCGACGGCGGGCCAAAGTCGCCGCCCCACTTCCGGACGCACTGCGCAAACGCGGGGTGGTCGGCCGCTGTGGCCCGGCGCATCTCGTGCATGACTGCCTCTCCTTCGCATTCCTTCGCCTGCGCGCTCCCTCGCGTGGGGTGCCGCGGTCGTCGATGATGCCGTCCCGGGGCACCGCGTCGGCGCCCCCAGGCCGTCCTTCGGCGTGCGTGTCGCCGGCGGGCACACCCCTCACGAGGGGGCCGCCCCCGATCGCGCCCGTGCCGCCAGTGTGCGCAGCGTTTCGCCGTAGGCCCGCGCCACCTTCGCCACGAAGCCGGCCGAGGTGGTGTCACGGCGGTACCCGAAGACGACCTCGGCGTCTCCCTCGGGACCCGGCCACACCTCGGCCTCCAGTTCGTGCAGGGCTGCCCCGGCCGCGAGCCGTACGGACCCGGTCGCGCACCCGTCGAGCGCGAGGTGCTGTCCCCGGGGGCTCTGCAGGGCGAACAGCGTCTGGAAGAGCGGGTGCCTGGCCCGGTCGCGCCCGGGGTCCGCCGCCAGTTGCACGACGTCCTCGAACGGCACGTCCTGGGCGGCGAGTCCGGCCCGCACGCCGCGCAACAGGGCGGGCAGCGCGCGTGCGGTTCCGTCCCCGGCCGGGCGCATGCGGAAGCAGACCACGTCGATCAGGCAGCCGATGGCGTCGGCGGTGTCGGGGTGGTAGCGCTTGGCGATGGGCGCGCCGATCGCCAGGTCCCGGTCCCCGGTCACCGTCGCGAGCGCCTCCGCGTACGCGGCCAGGGCGAGGGCGAAGCGGGTGCTGCCCATGCGGTGGGCCAGCGCCTCCAGGGCGGCCCAGTCGGTCGCGGGCACGACGAAGCGCGGGGGGTGTGCGGCGGCGTCCGGGTCCGTGCCCGGGTCGGGCGCGGGCACGGTGAGCGGGGGGACGCCGGTCAGCTCACCGGTCCAGTACGCGCGCTGCTCGGCGAGTTCGGCCGCCTCCCGCCGGCCCCGGTAGCCCGCGAGGACGGCCGCCAGCGGGGCGGGGGGTTCGGCGTCCGGCGCCCGGCCGCGCAGCCGGGCCGCATAGGCCGTCGAGAGGTCCTCGGCCAGCGGGCGTTCGGAACCGCCGTCGAAGGCGATGTGGTGGACGACGGCGCCCAGCAGCCACTCCCGGCCCGACGCCAGGGGGGCGACGACGCACCGCCAGTCGACGCCCGCCGCGATGTCCAGGGGCTGCGCGAGGACGGCACGGACGGCCGCCAGGGCGCTCGCCCGGTCGGCCGCGGGATCCAGTTCCCGTACGTCCACCGGAACCGGCTCCGCGTCCAGCAGCGCGACGGGGCGCCGGTCGAAGACGTAGCGGGCGTGCAGCGACTGGTGCCTGCGGTGCACGTCAGCCGCCGCGGCGCGGAACGCCCCGGGCTCGAAGTCGCCCGTCACCCGCCAGACCAGCTCGCAGTGGGCCGAGGTGTCGGCGGGGTCGAGCTGCTGCCCGAAGAGGAATCCGCTCTGCACGGGCAGCAGCGGCAGCGGCTCGCCGGGCTTCGGGGGCGCGTCGGCCGGGGCCGACGGGGCGGGGGCGCCGGCCCGGTCCGCCCCGTGCTCCTCGTCCGTCACGCTCCCCTGGTCGGCGATCCAGCGCGCCAGCTTCCGGACGGTAGGGCCCGTGATGAACACGGAGGCGGGCACGGGGACGCCGGTGCGCGCCCCGATCCGTACGCACAGCCGGGCGCCGTCCAGCGAGTCACCGCCCAGCTCGAAGAAGGAGGTGTCGTGCGGGACCGCCCCGGCCGTCCCCAGCACCTCCGCGAAGGCCCGCTCGACGATGCCGGCCGGCGAGCCGGCGGCGTGCGCGGCGGCGTTGGAGGGGCCGGTCCCCGGTGCGGGTCCCGCCCGGTCGCCGGCCACGGGCGCCGCACGCTCACTCAGCAGCTCCAGCAGCGCGGCGGTGTCGAGCTTTCCGTTCCCGGTGAGGGGGAACGCGTCGACGGCGGCGAGCACCCTGGGCATCAGATAGGCCGGCAGCCGCTCGGCAAGCACCTCGCGCACGGTGTCCTCGCTCACCGGCGCCCCGTCGGCGACGGTGTAGGCGACCGCCAGTCCCACGCAGCCGCCCCGCTCCATCAGGGGCAGCGCCGCGCACCCGCGGATCCCGGGCAACTGCGTCACCCGCGCCTCCACCTCCCCGGGCTCGATGCGGTGCCCGCGCACCTTCACCTGGCGGTCGGCACGGCCCGCGTAGTGGAGCAGTCCGTCGGTGGAGCGGAACCCGAGGTCGCCGGTCCGGTAGATCCGGCGAGGGCCACCGCCGTCCAGCTCCGTGAGGTCGGCCTCGACGAAGCTCCGTGCGGTCTGCTCGGGGTCGGCCAGATAGCCGTTGGCCAGGCCGGCGCCCGCGACGCAGATCTCCCCCGTGGTGCCCGGCGGGCACGGCCGCATCTCGTCGTCGAGGACGAAGACCTCGGTACGGGCGACCGGCCGGCCCACGGGTATCCCCCGCTGCTCCGTGCCGGGTGCGCAGTCGGCAGGGGTCACCCGGTGTGTGGTGGTGAAGATGGTGCCCTCGGCGGGACCGTAGCCGTTCACCAGGGCGGTGCCGGGGTGTGCGCGCAGGAACCGGCGGGCGTGCGCGGGAGAGAGCCGCTCACCGCCGGCCATGAGCTGGCGTACGCCCTCGAAGCAGCCCGGGTCCTCCTCGACGAGCATGTGGAAGACGGAGGCGGTGAGCCAGAGCGTGTCGACGCCCGCCCCGCGGACCAGGGACCGCAGCCCGTCGACGGTCAGGTAGGGCTCGTCGACGAGCACACTGGTGCCGCCGTTGAGCAGCACCGACCACAGCTCCAGCGACGCGGCGTCCCAGGGCAGCGGGGCGGCCTGGGGCATGACCGTGCCCGGGCCGATCGACACGAACCGGGTCGGCGCGAACAGCCGTACCGTACCGGCGTGCGGGGACAGCACCCCCTTGGGCCGACCGGTGCTGCCCGAGGTGAAGTAGACACAGGCCGTGTCCGTCTCCCGTACGAGGGCGGCGGGCGGGGCGGCCGCGGGCGGGGCGGAGCCGGCGACCCGGGCGAGGTCGGCCTCGGGCACCCACACCGGGCACGGCAGCCCTTCGGCGTGCTCGGGGGCCGCGGCGATCAGCGGGGCGGCGGCGAGCCGGGTCAGCTCCGTGATGCGCGAGCGCGGCCAGCGCGGGTCGAGGGCCGCGTAGCCGGCGCCCAGTTTGAGCACCGCGAGCACGGTCGCGACGAACCGCGGTGACCTCGGCACCAGTACCGGCACGATGTCCTTGGGGCGCACGCCCGCCCCGGCCAGCTCCGCCGCGAAGGCGTCCGAGGCCCGGTCCAGGGTGCGGTAGTCGACGGCGGTGTCCCGGTGGATCAGGGCGGTCGCCCCCGGGCGCTCGGCCGCCCGCCGGCGGAAGATCTCGTGGATGACGCCGGCACCGCCGTCCGGCCCGCTGCTTGGCTCGATCATCGCGTCCCTCCGGCCTCCATCTTCTGCAACGCCTCCGACGGCCCCGGTTCCCGCGACCGCTGCCTTCGGTTCTCCGCGCCACGCGGGTCGCCGGCCCCACCGGACGCGGCCCACCGGGCCTGCGGCAACCGCCGGCCCAGCAGCAGCGCGCAGCATGCGCACAGCACGCAGCCGAGTCCCAGTACCGAGGCCAGCAGCCAGGGGGGCCCGCCGGTGAGCAGCCCGCCGCCCAGCAGCGGGCCGATGACCAGGCCCGCCGACATCGCGGCCGAGTAGGCGCCGTTGTACCGGCCGCGTACGGCGTCGTCCGCGAGGTTGTTGACGAGGGTGGGCAGGGCCACGGAGAGCAGCGCCTCACCGACGGCGAAGACCGCCAGGGCGGTGACGACCAGCCCGGTCGCGAACCCCGTGCGCGCACTCGTCGTCGTCAGCAGGAGCAGCAGCCAGCACAGCGCCCAGCTTCCGGCCGTGCCGGCCAGCAGCCTGGCGGGCCCGCCCCGCGAGATCCGGGTGATCGCCGCGAACTGGATGAGCACGATGCAGCAGGTGTTGGCCACGAACGCCCACGCCATGGTCCTGGGGTCCATGTGCTCGACCGCGACCAGCCCCGGGATGCTGGACTCCAACTGCCCGTACCCCACGACCATGAGGACGACGGTGAAGGCCAGCACCTGGAGCAGGCCGCGGTCCCGCAGGACCACCCGGTAGCCGCGCGGCCCGGCGGGTGCGCCGGCGCCTGGGTCCGGGGCCTGCTGCCGGCCGATCGCGAGCACGAGCACCACCCCGGCGACCAGGAAGGACAGTCCGTCGCCGGCGTACAGCAACGTGAAGCGGTCCGGGTCGGCGGTGGAGGCGAAGACCCCGCCAAGCACACCGCCCAGCCCCACCCCCGCGTTCAGGCCCACGAACTGCAGGCCGAAGGCCGTGGCCCGGTGCTCCCCCTGCGCGCCCAGGGCGATGACGGTGTTCCACACGGAGACCATCGCCCCGTACGCCAGCCCGTAGGCCAGCCCCGCGAGCACCGCGCCCCAGGCCGTCGTGACCAGGGCGAAGCCCGCGGTGCCCGCTGCGGCGACGGTCATGGCCGCGCCCGCGGCCGCGCGTGCGGAGCGGCCGTCCATGAGCCGGCCCGCGGCCACGCTGCCCGCCAGGGACGCCGCCGCGATCACCGAGATGACGGCCGTCGCGGTGCCGACCGGCAGTCCGCGCACCTCGGTGAGGTACAGGACGAGGAACGGCTGCACCAGGCCGGTGCCCACCGAGCTGATGAGGTTGGCGGCCATCACCACCCGGATGCGCGGCGGCAGTCCGCCCAGGGCGGCCACTGACTTGATCCTCACGGCCGGCCGGTCCCCCCATCTCCTTCGGCGGCGGCACGGGTGCCGGCCGGTGCGGCCGCTTCCGGGGCCCCGCCCGCGGCGGTGACGGCGGCACCGACGGCGCGCAGCGTGGGGTCCTGGAGAACGGCTCCGAGCCCCACCTGGACGCCGAACTCCTCGCGCAGCCGCTGCACCAGGGCCATGGCCTGCATGGACGTACCGCCCAGGGCGAAGAAGTCGTCGTCCGGGCCGATGTCCGCGCCCGGGCCCGCCCCGTCACGTGCAAGGAGTTCACGCCAGATCGCGGCGATCCTCTCTTCGGTCGGCATCATGGTCCCTCAGTCCTCCACGGCGCGTAGCAGTACGGCGGCGAGATGTGCCGCGCTCGATCCCAGCAGGACGACGACGGGGTACGCCGAACGCGTGGCGCCCGACTCCGTGCGGTCGACGAGGTTGATCAACGGGTCGCTGCCCAGGCAGTGGCCGATCCGCGCGACGTTGTCCTGGTAGATCTGCTCGGGTGCGAAGCCCGCCTCGCCCAGGAGGATCTCCAGGGTGTCGGCGGCCATGTTGCTGGGCAGCACCGCGGCGACCTCGCGCGGCGAAAGGCCGGTGGCCGACCACAGGTCGGCGAACAGCTCGCGGTACACCGCGAGTTGGGCCCTCATCCGGTGGACCGCCGAGCCCCGTACCGGCGGGTCCTGCCCGGGAAGGCCGTACGACAGGAGGTCGTGGGACACCCTTCTGGCACCCCCCGCCACCTCCCAGCCCCGCCGCTCCCCGCAGACGAGCGCGGCGGCGGCGCCGTCCCCGGCGACCGCCGAGCCGCCCATGATGACCCGGCCGCCCGGCAGTACCGTCTCCACGAGGTCGCCGGAGAGCACGGCGACGGCCCGTGCGGAGCCCGAACGCACCAGTGCGGCTGCCGTCTCCAGCGCGGCCGTCGCCGTGGAGCAGTCCGCGAGGCCGAGCGTCAGCGGGTAGGCGCGGCTCATCCCCAGGTCGTCCAGCAGCCCGGCGACGGCGGTGGCCGAGGCGTCACCGCGGGGCAGCGACTCGGTGGCGAGCAGGACGGTGTCCACCGTCGCGGGGTCGGTGCCTGCGGCGTCCAGTGCCTCGGCGAGGGCGGGCCGCAGCAGGTCGAGGAGGGTGCCGTCGGCCTCGCGGTACTCGCCGAAGCGTGCCCCGGCGCGCGGCGGCTCGTGCGCGTACGCGGGGAGCTCGGCGACCTTCGCCCGCCGTGTCCCGAGCGCCGCCGCGCACCCGGTGACGTACGCGCCCGGCGCCGGCGGTGCGGCGGTCACGGCGCTTCCCCGGCGCCGAGCAGCGGTCCGCGCGCGCCGAGGACGCCCAGGCGGCCGGTGGCGGCGGGCACCGGCGTGCGGGCCCGACGGCCGCGGCTCACGAGGATCCCTCCGGTGCGTGCGGGAGGGGGCGCGCCGCGAGCAGGACGGCCGCCAGGTGGGAGATCCCTGCGCCCAGCAGCACCAGCCGGTCGCCCTGCGGATCCTCGGCCCCCGGTGCGCCGCCGGACGCCGCCGGGTCGGCGGCCCCCGGGCCGGCCAGCCAGTCGGCGAGGTTGATCAGCGGGTCGCTGCCCAGGCAGTGCCCGATCCGCCCGACGTTGTCCGACACCAGCCGCTCACCCCCGTAACCGACGTCGGAGAGGTAGATGTCGAGCACGTTGCGGGCGAAGTTGCTGGCCAGCACGGCGCGTACGTCGGCGGGCCGGACCGGGTGGTGTGCGGCGAGCCGGGCGAACAGCTCGCGGTGTGCGGCGATGCGTGCCGCGAGCTCCTGCCGCGCCCCACCGCCCTGACCCGCCTCGGAGGAGGTGTGGTGGGCCATGCCGAGCACCGGCAGCCCGGCCGCCGTGGCCGACACCAGCGCGCAGGCGGCCCCGTCGCTCGCGATGGCCGCGCCGCCCGCGACGATGCGCTCGCCACCGGTCGCCCGGTCGGCCAGGTCCCCGGAGACCACCAGGACATGGCGGGCGCTGCCGTCCCTGACGAGGGAGGCCGCCGTGCCCACGGCGACCGTGGCGGTGGCGCAGTCCATCAGGCCGAGCGTGCTCGCCGTGGCGCGCTCCAGACCCGCGTCGGCGAGAAGTTCGGCGACGTCGCGGTGGGCCGCGCGGCCCGGCGGCAGCGAATCGGTGGCCAGCAGCACCAGGTCGACGTCGCCGCCCGGGACGCCGGACTCGCCCAGGGTGCGCTGTACGGCGGCGGACATCAGCTCCGTGACCGGGGCGTCGGACCAGCGGTAGGTGGCGAACCCGGCCGCCGGAGCGGTCAGTTCGGCCGAGGCCGCGGGGTCGTCCTCCAGTTCGGGGAGCCCGGTGACCGGGTCGGCGTACTCGCCCAGCTCGTAGGCGGGCGCGCAGAGTCGTGCGGTGACGCTCATCCGCGGCCCGCCCCCGCGTCCGTACCGGCGGCCGACTCGGCCGCCGACCGTGCCAGGGCCGTGAACCGCTCGGCGATCCGCCTGGCGGTCGCCTCCTCGTACAGCTCGGTGTCGTACTCCAGCCATCCCTCGGCGCCGTCGGGACCCGGGTAGACGGCCAGCGTCAGGTCGAAGCGTGCGGTGCCCTTGTCCAGGTCCGCGGTGCGGGCGCGGGCTCCCTGGAGACGCCTGCCGCCCTCTCCCAGGTTGTCGAAGACGAAGACGGCGTCCAGCAGCGGGTGGGTGCCCGGCACCCGCCGCCCGGTGATCAGTTCGCCGGGATAGGCGGCGTGCGGGAGGCCGGCCCTGGTGGCGTCCCGGGCCGCCCGGGTGCGGGCCGCGTGCGAGCCGTCACCGGGATCGCGCAGACGCACCGGCAGTACGTTGAGGAGGTAGCCGACGACGTCGGCGGTGCCCGGCCGGTCCCGGCCCGCCGTGAACGTCCCCAGCAGCAGGTCCTCGCTGCCGCCGTACTCGGCGAGCGCGGCCCAGGCGACGGCGAGCCAGCCGGTGTAGGCGCTCGCCGCGGACCGCTGGGCGGCGGCGGCGATCCCGTCGGCGACCTCGCGCGGCAGCCGGAAGTCCAGCCGCTCGCCGGTCCGGCCGGTGCCCCGCCCACGGGGCCGGTCGGTGGGCAGCGGGGGTGGCGGGTCTGCGGTCTCGGCCCGCCAGTACGCGGCCGCCGCCCGGCCGTCGGCGCTCTCCAGCCACCGCCGCTGGTCGCTCGCGAAGCCGCTGAAGGGGGGCGCGGCGGCGGGTTCGCCGTCCGCGGGCCGGCCCAGCTCGTCCAGGAGCAGCTCGAACGACCAGGCGTCGAAGACGAGGTTGTGCACGACGACCAGCAGCCACGCCTCCTCGGCGGGCCCGTGCCCTGCGGTGGTCCGCTCGGCGAGCGCGACCCGCAGCAGGGGGCCGCTCGCCAGGTCGAAGGGCTCGGCGGCCATCTCGCGGGCCAGCGCACGCGCCTCGTCGGCGCTTGCGCAGCGCGCCCGCACGATACGGGGCGGCAGCTCGCGGTGGACGACGGGGCGCACTCCCGCACCGTCCCGGCCGCCGTCGTCCGCCGCGCCGCCGACCGGCTCGAAGGTGGTGCGCAGCGCCTCGTGGGCGGTGACGAATCCGCGGACCCGCTCGGCGAGCAGGTCGAGGTCGACGGGGCCGCCGGTGAGGTGGACGGCCTGGCAGACCACGTCCACCGGGCGGCCCGCCACCTGCTGGTGCGTCCGCCACAGCCGCAACTGTCCCGGGGTCAGCGGGTGCCGGACGGCGCGCCCGCGGGGGAGGCCGGCGCGGATCCGGGCGCGCTGCTCGGGTGAGAGGGCGGCGAGCCGGGCGACGAGGTCGGCGGTCATGCGTAGCGCCTCCGGAGTTCGTTGAGATGGCTGAGGCTCTGCACGACGAGGTCCTCGTCGACCCCGAAGTCGATCAGACAGGCGATCTCGTTGACGCCCATGCCCTGGAAGCGGTCGACGACCTTCGCGCAGGAGTCCGGGGTGCCGAGCAGCGCCCCCTTCTCGAAGTACTTGTCGAACGCGAACCTGATCAGCTCGTCCTGGTCGCCGGCCGAGATGTCCCGTACGCCGGCGCCCGGGGCGAGGTTCTTCTTCTGGGAGTCGATGACGGTGAAGAATGACCGCAGGTAGTCGCTGAAGGGCGGCCACACGGTCTCCCGGACCTCCTCCAGGTCGGTGCCGATGAACGTGTGCAGCATCAGCGTGACGGTGACGCTCTCGGGGTCGTGGCCGTGTTCCTCAAGGGTGCGGTGGTAGAGGGCGAGCTTCTCCTCCAGCTCCTCGTTGGTCATGTCGATCAGCGCGGTGAGCACGTTGCACCCGAGCCGCCCCGCCGTTTCGAAGGTGTCGGGGCTCTTGGTGCAGGTGAGCCAGATGGGCAGTTCGGGTTGCACGGGCTGCGGGTGCAGCTCCACCTCGACGTGGTTGCCCAGGCCGTCCTGTACGTAGACCGGCGCGCCCTCCCACAGTTCGCGGATGGTGGTGACCGCGTCGAAGGTGCTCTGCCTGCGGTCCTCCCAGCCGTCCGGCCTGATGGCGAAGTCCAGGGGGCTGAATCCGGTGGCCAGTGCGATGCCGGCCCGTCCGCGGGAGAGGTTGTCGACCACCGACCACTCCTCGGCGACCCGGATCGGGCTGTGCAGCGGCAGCACGACGCTGCCCGCGCGGATCTGCAGCCGCCGGGTGGCCATCGCCAGGCCCGCGCCGAGCACCGAGGGGTTCGGGTAGAGGCCGCCGAAGCGGTGGAAGTGCCGCTCCGGGGTCCAGATGGCGGTGAAGCCGTTCTGGTCCGCGTAGCGGGCCGCGTCGAGCACGAAGCGGTACTTGTTCTTCTCGTCGCCGGAGAAGAAGATCAGGCTGAAGTCCACGATCAGCTTTCCTGTTCCTGCCGGGGTGCGTCCTGCTGGGCCTCGGCCAGCAGCCGTTCGATCTCGTCGGCGTCGAGCAGGGCCAGGTCGGCCGCCAGCGCCTCGATGTCGTCGTCGCCGTCCGCCGCGCGGGCCGCCTGTTCGGGCGCGGGGTCGGACGCGGTGCCGGGTGCCTCCGCAGCGGCGCGCGCTTCGATGCGCCGCTGCACGAAGCCGGCCAGCGCCCGCGGCGTCGGATCCCCCAGCACGTCGGCGAGCGGCACCTCGGCGGAGAAGCGGTCACGCACGTCGGAAAGCAGCCGCACGATCAGCAGGGAGTCACCGCCGAACTCGAAGATGTCGCCGTCGAGCGGCATGTCCTCGCTGCCCAGCGCCTCCCGCACCAGTCGTGCCACCTGGTCGGCCAGGTCGCCGTCCGCGCCGTCGTGATCGGTGGTGCCCGTGGCGGCGCCGGGGCCGGCGGTCCCGGCGGCCGGGGAGGCGATCCGCTCGTCGCGCACCCACTGGTCGAGCCGGTGGGCCATGTCCCAGGTGGAGACGGCGACATGGGAGACGTCACGCAGCGTCAGGAGCCGGCGGACGGCCTCAAGCCCCTCCTCCGGCTGGATGGCCTTGTCGTCCATGCTGCGGCCGATGGCGGAGATGGCCCGCTTCTCGTCCTGGTGGTGCTGCCAGACGTCCCAGGCCGCGCTGATCCACACCGTTCGGTCAAGGCCGCGGTTGGCCCGTTCGGCCGCGGCGTCCATGAAGTGGTTGGCGGCGCCGTAGCCGAGCAGCCGCAGGCCGCCGAGGACACCGGCCAGCGAGGACATCAGCAGGCAGAAGTCCACGGGGTGGTCGGCGAGGACCTTCTCCAGGGCGAGCTGGCCGTGTGCCTTGGGTGCGAAGTGCCACTGGCACTGCTCGACGCTGGAGGCGGTGACCGCCCGGTCCCACTGCTCGCTGGGCAGCCCGGCCGCGTGCACCACGCCGTCCAGTCCGCCGAAGTGCCCGGTGACCTGTTCGACGGCGGCGCGCAGCGCGTCCTCGTCGGCCACGTCCGCGTGCACGAGCAACGGCTCCGCGCCGTCGGCCTCCAGGGTGCGCAGCCGCTCGATGCGCAGCGCGGTCCCGTCGTCCGCCGCGTGCTCGGCCTGCCAGGCGTCCCAGGTGCCGCGCGGTGGCAGCGGGTCGCGGGTGAGCAGGGCCAGCCGGGCGCCGGGGCACTCGCGGCGCAGCCAGCGCGCGAGGGTGGAGCCGATCTCGCCGAGCCCGCCGGTGATCAGGTAGACGCCCCCGTCGCGCAGCCGGGAGGCCGCCTTGGCCGTCCAGTCGGCCCGTACGGGCGCCAGGTCGGCGATCCAGCGGGTGGCACCGCGCAGGGTGGTGGCGACCTCCGGGCGGCGCAGTCCGGCCAGTTCGGCGGCGAGCGCCCGCAGCGACCGGTCGTCGGGGGCGGCGGGCAGGTCGAAGTGCCGGGCGCCGATGTTGCCGTGCTCCTGCCCGATCACCCGGGCGGCGACGGACAGGGGGACCAGTTCGGCCACCGGTTCCGGTTCGGCGGGGCTGACGGCGAAGGCGCCGGCGCTGAGGATGTCGAGGTGCAGCGGGCGTGTGACGCCGTGCTCGCTGAGCGCCTTGACGAGGGCGATCAGGCTGTAGAGGCCGTGCCGCTGGGCCCGTTCGAAGCGCTCCTTGCCACGGGCGCCGGGCAGCGGTGCGGTGGACCAGGCGTGTACGACGCGGTCGGGCAGCCGCTCCTCGGCGAGCAGGTCGGCGACGAGCCTGCCGTGGTCCTCCTCGCAGTCCGGTCGCAGTGTCCAGGTGTCCCCGCTGCGGAGGTAGGCGGTGCCCGCGGTCACGGTGAGCACCTCGCCGGTGAAGGCGTGCCCGGCCAGCCGGGCGGCGGTGCCCTCGGTGTCGGCGAAGAGCAGCACGGGGTCGGCGATCGGCTCGGGGGCCGTGTCGAGGGTGCCGACGGCCTGCCGCCACACGGGGGCGGAGAACCAGTCGTCCAGGTGCAGCTTGGTCGTCCGGCCCCCGAGGCCGCCCGCGGCGGTGTCCGCGCCGATCCGGCTGCTGCCGGGCTCGACCCAGTAGCGGGTGCCCTCGAAGGGATAGGTCGGCAGCGGCACCCGGCCGCGTCCGCGGTCCGCGTAGAAGCCCTGCCAGTCGACGCCGAGGCCGGCCGCCCAGAGCCGGCCGAGCGCGGCGGTCACCGCGGTCAGGTCGGCACCGGCGTCCCGGCCGCGGGAGGCGGAGGTGAGCACCGGTACGCCCGTCTCCCGGTCCGGGTGCCGGCGGGTGAAGGTGGCGAGGGTCTGGCCCGGCCCGACCTCCAGGAACACGTGGTCGCCGTCGGCGAGCACCGTGGCGACACCGTCGGCGAAGCGCACCGTGGCGCGCAGGTGGGCGCCCCAGTACGCCGGGTCCGTCGCCTCCTCGTCGCGTATCCAGGTGCCGGTGACGTTGGAGAGGAAGGGCACCTGCGGGCGCCGGAGTCCGACACCCCGCAGCACCTCGGTGAGCGGGGCGACGGCCGGCTCCAGCATCGCAGAGTGGAAGGCGTGCGAGGTGACGACCCTGCGGTGCGCGACGCCGTCGGCACTCAGCCGCCCGGTGAGCTCGCGCAGGTCCTGACTGGTGCCGGCGACGGTGCACACGGCCGGCTCGTTCACGGCGGCGAGCGCGACGCCGCCGCCTTCGAGGTAGGGGGCCAGTTCGTCGGGGGAGAGCATCACCGACGCCATAGCCCCGCCCGGCAGTGCGTCCACCAGCCGGCCGCGCTCCGCGATGACGCGCAGCGCGTCGGGCAGCCGGAACACGCCGGAGAGGGTGGCGGCGACGTACTCGCCGACGCTGTGCCCGATCAGCGCGGCGGGCCGCACTCCCCAGACCGCCCACTGCCGGGCGAGGGCGTACTCGACCGCGAACAGGGCGGGTTGGGTCAGCCGGGTGCGGTTGAGGTCGTGCGGCTCGCCGGTGTACCCGCGCAGCCGGGGGTAGAGGGCGTCCCTGAGGTCCAGGCCCAGGTGCGGGCGCAGCAGTTCGGCGCATTCGTCGAGCACCGCGCGGAAGGCGGGCAGGTGCTCGTACCAGCCCTGTCCCATGCCGGGGTACTGGACGCCCTGGCCCGGAAGGAGCAGGGTCACCGGCCGGTCGGCGGGCTGACCGCTGTCCTGGTGGGTGAAGCGCGGGTCGGCGCTGCGCAGGGCGCGCACCGCCGTCTGCCGGTCGGGAGCGGTGACGACGGCGCGGTAGTTGAAGGTGCGGCGGGCGGTGGCGAGGGTGTAGGCGGCGTCATGGAGGGCGGAGTCACCGAGGGCCGCCTGCTCCTCGGGGGCCGCCGTCCCCGGCGCCGTCGCCTCCAGGTGGTCGGCAAGCTGCCGGCGCGCCGTCTCCAGCGCGGCGGGCGACTTCGCGGAGACCGGCAGCAGCACCACCGGTGGCGCGGGTGCCGTGGCCGGGACGGCCGGGGCCGGTGCCTCCTCCAGGAGGACGTGCGCCGTGGTCCCGCCCATCCCGGTCGAGGTGATCGCGCAGCGCAGCGGGCCGCCGTCCGGGGAGTGCCACGGCTCGGTACGCGTACCGACGCGGAAGCGGGTGCCGGCGACATCGCACTCGGGGTTCCAGCGCCCGAAGTGCGGCGTGGGGACGAGGGTGCGGTGGCGCAGCATCAGCACGCACTTGATCAGCGCGGTCACCCCGGCCGCGGTGCTCAGATGGCCGAGGTTGGCCTTGACGGACCCGATCGTCAGCGGTGGGGCGCCGGCGATCTCGTAGGACTGGGCGGCGGCGGCCAGTTCGATGGGGTCACCCATCCTGGTACCCGTGCCGTGCGCCTCCAGGTAGCTCACGGTCGCGGGGTCCACGTCCGCGACGGCCAGCGCCTCGGCCAGCACATTGGCCTGGCCGTCGACCCCGGGCGCGGTGTAGCCGATCCGGTCGGCACCGTCGTTGCCGATCGCGGAGCCGCGCAGCACGGCCCAGACGGTGTCGCCCTCGGCGAGCGCGTCCGCGAGCCGCTTGAGCACGACGACGCCCACGCCGTTGCCGAAGACCGTGCCGTCCGCGTCGGCGTCGAACGGCCTCACCCGGCCGGACGCCGAGGCGATCCCGTCCGTCTCGTGGAGGTACCCGGCCTCCTGCGGGAAGCGCAGCGCGACACCGCCGGCCAGCGCGGCGTCGCACTCGTGCGCCAGCAGGCTCTGCATCGCCATGTGCACGGCGACCAGGGAGGTGGAGCACGCCGTCTGCACCGAGACACTGGGGCCGGTGAGGTTGAGGTGGTACGAGACTCGGGTGGCCAGGTAGTTGGGATCGTTGCCCATCATGGTGGACAGGTCCTGGCGCATCCGGTGCAGCGATCCGTTGAAGCCCCGCTCCCCCGTCAGCACGTTGTTCAGCAGGTACGTGCTGGCCAGCGCGCCGGCGAAGACGCCGATCCGGCCCCGGTACTGCTCGGAGTCGTGGCCGCTGTGCTCCAGGGCGGCCCATGAGGACTGCAGGAAGAGCCGGAGCTGGGGGTCCATGCGCTCGGCCTCGCGGGCGCTGAGGTAGAAGAACGACGCGTCGAAGAGATCGGCGTCCTCCACCACCGCGGCCCGCCGGACGTAGCGGGGGTGGGCGAGCGACTCCTGCGGGATCCCGGCAGCGCGCAGCCGCTCCTCGTCGATGTCGGTGAGGTGCTCGGTGCCCGCCAGCAGGTTCTGCCAGAACTCGGTGTGGTTCCCGGCGCCCGGCAGCCGGCAGTCCAGTCCGACGACGGCGATCCGGCCGTCGGTGCCGGCGGGGTCCGGGGCCGTCCCGTCGGGTGTCTCGTCGTGGGGACGGTCAGTCACGGGTGCCTCCTGATGGCCGGTCGTCCGGGAGCGGGGGTGTGTTGCGGGTGCGGGGCGCGGCGCGCCGGGCGAGCTGGGCGGTGCGCCGGCGGGCTCCCCGGGTGGCGCCGGCCGACGGGTCCCCTCGGCCGCTGTCGATGAGCCGCACCAGACGGCGGATGGTCGGGGCGCGGTAGAGGTCGGTCATCCGCAGTCCGGGCGCCACGGTGCGGGTGAGCCGTTCGTGTACGGCGGCCACCCGCAGCGAGGTGCCGCCCAGGTCGAAGAAGTTGTCGTCCGGGCCGACGGCGCCGATGCCCAGCACCTCGCGCCAGGCGTCGGCCACCACGCGCTCCAGCGGGCCGGCGCCGGCGGGCTCCGCGCGCGTTCCGTCCGCAGGCGGCGCCGCAGATGCCGCCGCGCCCGCCGCGAGCGGGTCGGGCAGGGCGGCCCGGTCGATCTTGTGGTTGGGGGTCAGGGGAAGGGTGTCCAGCGCTACGAACGCGGTGGGTACGGCGTGGTCGGGCAGCACGGCCCGCAGGGCCGCCCGCAGCGCGGTCGGCTCCGGTGCCGCGCCGTCGGCCGCGACCAGGTAGGCGGCCAGTTGCCGCTCCCCCAGCCGGTCGGCGAACGGCATCACGACCGCCTCCCGCACCTGGGGCAGTTCCTTCAGCGCGCTCTCCACCTCGCCGGTCTCCACCCGGATCCCGGAGATCTTCACCTGGAAGTCGCGGCGTCCGATCAGCAGCAGCGTGCCGTCGTCCAGCCGCCGGGCGAGGTCGCCGGTGCGGTAGGTCCGGCCGTCGGGGGTCGTGCCGGGCGCGAGGTAGGGGCTCTCGACGACGATCTCTCCCTCGCCCGGCCCCTCGACCCGGCCCCCGTCCGCGTCCCGCAGCCATACGTCCGTCTCGGCCACCGCGAAGCCCAGCGGGAAGACCCCGGTCGGCGGCCGGTAGTCCCGGTCGGCGACGCGCAGCAGGGCGCACGAGCACTCGGTCGAGCCGTACGCGCCGGCGATGCGGCAGTGCGCACCGAAGCGGCGTCGGGCGGCGTCGAGGTCGGCCAGGTGGACGGTGTCCCCGCCGAGTGCGAGCATGCGCATCGCGGGCAGCGCGGTGCCCCTCGACTCCATGGCCCCGGTGAGGGCCCTGAACACGGGGAGCGTGGAGTGGTACACGGTGATCCGCTCGGCGGCCAGCCACTCCAGCAGACCCGCCACGCCCAGCGACTTGAGGTCGACGGGGTACAGCGCGGCGCCGTTGAGCAGGGCCGAGAAGGTGTCCTGGACGGCCGAGTCCCAACTGTAGGCGGACTGCAGGGTGACCCGGTCCAGATGCCCGATGCCCAGCCCGTCGGTCCAGGCCCGGGTGTGGTGCAGCACGTTGCGGTGGGTCTGCGCCACCGGCTTGGGGCGGCCGGTGGATCCGGAGGTGTAGAGGACGTACGCCTCGCCGCCGGGCTCCGCCCGGGGGCCCTCTGCGTATCCTGCCGTTTCTGCGGCGACCAGGTCCTCGTACCTCAGCACGGGTCGCCCGCCGGCCAGTCGACGGGCCGTCCCCACGGTGCTCCCGGCGGTGACCAGCGCCCGCAGGCGCGCGTCCTCGGCCATGAAGCCGAGCCGGGCCTGGGGGTACGCGGCGTCGAGCGGTACGTAGGACATGCCGGCCCGCAGCACCCCGAGGAGCGCGGCGATCATCTGCGCGCCGTGCGAGAAGAGCAGGCCGACCCGGTCGCCGGGGCACAGCCCGGCCGCGTCCAGCGCGGCGGCGACCCGGGCCGAGCGCAGCGCGGTCTCGCGGTAGGTCCAGCGGACCTCCGGGGTGACCACGGCCTGACGCTCGGGGTGCTCGGCGGCCTGGGCCAGGAAGCGGTGCGCCAGTGTCATGGCGCGGTCCGCGGTGGGGAACGGGCGGTGCCCCGTGGGCGCCGCCGGAACCGCGGTGGCGGCCGGGTGCGCCGCCCGCCGCGCGCTGTGGGTGCTCTGCGGTGTCACTCTGCTCCGCTCTCCTCGTGGGCGCCGTAGCCGAAGAGGACGGCGGGGTGCGCGGGGCGCTCCCGCAGCTCGCCGTACGCCTGTGCGGCCCGTGACAGCGGGAGGCGCGGCAGCCCCATCGCGGAGGGGCGGACGGCGCCCGCGCCGATCAGGTCCAGGGCGCGCTGGAGGTTCTCGGTGACGGTCGCCTCGCCGTCCGGCACCGCGACCTCGCTGAGCCCGCGGGCGTACGACGGGTCCCGGTAGCCGGCACCGCAGCGGGCGGCGAAGCGGATGTCGAGGTTGCCCAGCTCCACGCTGAAGTCGACGTGCGCGGTGAAGCGGCCGACGCCGACCAGCCTGGGCCGGCCGGGGGCCCGGCCTGCCCAGCGGGCCGCCGCCGCGAGGGTGTCGCCCGCTTCTCCGGTGACGCACAGGAACACGCATCTGCCGCCCCGTGTGCCTGCCGCTGAAGGCCCGGCGCCCAAGGCGCCCCGGCCGTCCTGAGCCAGGAAGTCCACGGCGTCGGCGGCCGCCAGTCCGAGGGCGGCCGCGGTTCGCAGCCGTTCCCGCCGTGCGTCCAGCAGCGTCACCCGGGCCCCGCCGGCGGCCGCGGTCTGCGCCACCAGTTGCCCGACCATGCCGGCCCCCACGACGGCCACCTCGTCGGCGGCGTCGAGCGTCGCCCGGTCCACCGCGTGCACGGCCGTCGCCGCGAGGTTGGCCACCACCGCGTCGGCGAGGTCCAGGCCGTCCGGCACCCGGCGGCACAGTCGGTGGGGCACGGTGACCGCGTCGCTGTGCACGGCCTCGGCCCAGCCCATGGCGATCACCCGGTCGCCCGGCGCGAACCCGGGGGCGCCCGGGCCCACCGCGTCCACCACGCCCGCCGAACAGTAGCCGAGCGGGAAGCGTTCGCCGGTCCGGGCGCTGCGATCCAGGTAGTGCAGTTCGGTTCCCGGACTGACCAGGCTCCAGGCCGCGCGCAGCCGCACCTCACCGCGTCCCGGCGGCTCGCGCCGCACCTCCTCGACGACCGGTTCGGCCGAGCCTGCCGCCACGAGCTGCCGTACGGGCAGGGCGGTGGCGGACCCGGCGGCGGCCGCACGGGCCGGCTCCGCGCCCTCGTGAACGGCGGATCCGCCGTAGGTCCGCGTCATGTGTCCTGCTCCCCCGCCGGCGCCGCGATCAGCTTCTCGTCGGGCACGATCTCCAGCTCCTCCTGGTAGCCGGGTATCGGCCCCAGCGGGACGGGCCTGCCGGAGCGTTCGTAGGAGGCCCGGCGGTTGCGCTTGCGCTCCAGGCCGAGGTTGAGGCCGGTCAGGTCCACCGGCGTGTGGCTGAGCAGTCCGTGCTCGCGCCCGGCGGCGACCGCTGCCGCGCCCGCCCTCGTGCGGATGAACACCCGGCCGTGCTTGGGCTGCTCGGTGCCGGTCACGCTCGCCGCGAAGATGTTCGGGTCGCCGTCGCTGACGCTGACGTCGGCCAGTCCCGACATCCAGTCGCCGCAGGACAGGCAGCGGTGCGTCTTGTTGCCCGCGAAGTCCCGCACCGCCTGCCAGAACGCCACCCGGTGGCTTTCGCCGTCGTCCGTACGGATGCCGATGTCGCCGGGGTAGGCGCCCTCGCGGTAGCGCAGCCGGACCACGGAGTCGGGCAGGACGTGGGCGCGCTCCCTGATCACCGCGGCCGTGCCCTCGGGGCGGGTGCTGGAGGAGCAGGCGGGCTCGACGAGGAGCACCACGTGGTCCCGCGCCCAGCCGCCCGCCGCGGTGTCCATCGCCTGGAGCTTGCGCATCGCCTGGATGTGGCAGGCCACCCCGGACATGGCCACCTTGGCGTCGGGTTCCTCGATCATGACGCGCCGCAACGCGCCGAGGTAGGGGGCGAGCTGGTAGGTCGACTGGGCGGTCTCCACCAGTTCGTCGGGATCGCGCAGCAGCGCCGGCGCGGCCCGCCAGGGCTCGCGTTCGTCCCGCCCCATCGAAAGCACCACCGCCACGTCCAGTTCCCGCATGGCGGTCTGCAGGAGGGCGGTGAGGCTGCCGCCGCTCGCGGACGCCTCGTACACCACGGGGTCGACCGCGTGCCCGGCGACCACCTCCGTGAAGACCCCGGTCCAGCGCTCCTGCACCGTACGGGTGCGGCCGAAGAGGCGCTCCTCGGTCGCCGGGGTGCCGGGGTCCGCGCCCGGGCAGACGTCGAGGCAGTCGGTGCAGTCCCCGCAGTCGGAGGCGGTCCAGTCCTCGGCGGTGAGCACCGGGTCCAGCCCGTCGAATCCGATCACTCCTGCGGGGCAGGCGAGCTGGCAGGCACCGCACACGGTGCACAGCTCGGGTTCGAGTACGTCTTTCTCCAACTGCTGGAACGTCATATTCGACTGCCTTTCGCGGAGGTGCCGCCGACCGCCGGCGCTCCCCCTCCTGCCGTCCGTTCCGCCGCCTGCCCCGTCATGTGCGCCTCCGCCGACGACACCGCCGAGGCGAGCGCCGACACCATCCAGCGGTACTCGCCGTCCGACAGCAGCACCGGCGGCACGATCTTGACCGTCGCTCCCTCGGGCCCGCCGCCGAACAGCAGCAGCCGTTGGCGCAGCGCGCCGGTCGTGACCGCCTTGGCCAGCGCGGGGTCGGGTCCCCCTGCGCCGTCGGGCGCGCAGTCGAAGGCGGCGAGAGCGCCGGCCGTGCGGACGGCACGCATCCACGGGTGCCGGGCGGCCAGGGCCGTGAGGTCGGCGTGCAGCCGCTCTCCGAGTGTCCGCGCCCGGCCCGCCACGTCCTGCCGCACGAGGACGTCCAGCACCGCGGTGGCGGCGGCGCAGGAGACCGGGTGGCCGGAGAAGGTGGAGGTCTGGACGCCCGGCGGCAGCGCGTCCACCACCGCGCGCTCGCCCACCACCGCGCCGACCGGAAAGCCGTTGCCCAGGGTCTTGCCGAGCAGGGTCAGATCCGGGGGGCCGCTCATCAGCTCGGCGGTGAACAGCCGTCCGGCCCTGCCCAGTCCGGTGTAGATCTCGTCCAGCACCAGCAGCGCGCCCCTGGAGTGGGCCTGCCGGGCGATCTCGTCCAGGACCGCGGGCGGGACGGGAAGCACGCCCTCGGTCACCTGGATCGGTTCGAGGACGACGGCCGCCGTGCCGCCGAGCAGGTCGGCGGCGTCCAGGGCCGTGGACAGCCCGGCCGCGAAGCGCGCCATGCCGTCGGCCTCGCCCGGGACACGGGGATCGGGAAGCTCCGCCGTGACGACCGAGTCGGGCTGGGGGGCGCTGTGCGCCTTGAAGTCCGTGCGCCAGGTCAGTGCCAGCGCGCCCGCCGTCTTGCCGTGGTAGGCGTAGCGGAAGGTGACCACGGCCTGGTGCCCGGTGGCGGCCCGGGCGATCTTCAGGGCGGACTCCACGGCTTCCGCGCCGGTCGCGGTCGGCAGCACCGCGGGTTGCGCGTAGGGGGAGAGCGCACCGATCCGCTCGACCATGCGGGTACGGACGTCGGACCCCAGCTTGCAGGCGGTGTGGGTCAGTCGGCCGAGCTGGGCCGCCGCTGCCGCCGTGACCTCGGGGTGCTGGTGGCCGAGGGTCGCGGCGCCGCTGCCCGCGGTGCCGTCGAACCAGGCGGTGCCGTCCTCCGTGCGGAGCCAGGGGCCGCTGCCGGTAGTGAACTCGGGGCCGAGCGTCGTGCCCGTGGAGCGCGCCTCCACCGTGCGGCGGCCGTCCGGCACACCGGGCGGCCGGCTCCCGGCGGCGGTCGCCGCGGTCCGCGTGCCGGTCGGCGCCCCGGCCGCCGTGCCCGTCGCCGTGTCGGCCGGCGTACCCGTCGCCGTGTCGGCCGGCCTGCCTGGCGTCGTCCTCGCCGTTGCGCCGGTCGTCGTGTCAGTCGTCACCTCGGTCATCGCTGACCTCCTCCTCCGCGATCCGGGCACCGATGGCGCGTTGCACCTCGGCGAAGTCGGGAAACGAGGTGCGGTGGCAGGCACCGCCCCACACCGTCGTACGGCCGGGCAGGCACATCGCGAGCGTGCCGGCGGCCATGGCGATGCGGTGGTCCTCGAAGGCCGGTACGGGCCCGGCACGCAGCGCGGCGCCACCGACCACCGTCAGCCCGTCGGGGGCCGGCTCGACACTGGCACCGAACGCGGTCGCCATGCGGGCGGTGGTGTCCAGCCGGTCCGTCTCCTTGAAGCGCAGTTCCTCGGCGCATCCGATCCACGACGTGCCGGGCAGCCGGGCGGCGACCACGGCCAGCAGCGGCACCTCGTCGAGCAGCGAGTGCAGCACGGCGGGTTCGTCGACCCGTACGGAGTCGATGCCGTTCAGGCCGCCCCTGGCCACCACCGTGCCGCAGGGCTCACCGCTGCCGGTGACCTGCCGATCCTCGTACGCGATGTCCGCGCCGGCCCGCCGCAGCACCTCGAAGAAGCCGAGCCGGGTCGGGTTCAGGCAGACGTTGGGGACGCGCAGCGCGTGGGTGCCGCCCCACATCAGATGGGCCGCTACGGGATACGCGGCGAGGGAGGGGTCGGCCGGCACGTCGATCACGGACGGGATCGTGCAGGGCCCACCCGCCCAGCGGGTCTCGCCGGGAGCCTCGCTCAGCCTGCCGCCGAAGGCGGTGAGCATCCGCTCGGTGTGGTCCCGCGAGCGGACGGAGTGCCGTACGGTCGCCGGCAGATCCGCCGCGGCCAGCGCGAGCAGTACGCCGGAACGCGCCTGCGCGCTGCCCACGGACAGCTCCACCGTTCGGGTCCGGCACACCGGTCCCCGTACGTACACGGGCAGGCGGCCCGGCTCCGCCAGGTACTCCAGGTCTGCCCCGAGCTCCCGCAGCGGCTCGACCAGCCATTCCATGGGCCGGTGGCGCAGCACGTCGTCGCCGTCCACCACGGCACGGGTGCCCGTGCCGGCCAGTATGCCGATCAGCAACCGGGCGGCGGCGCTGGAACCGCCCGTCTCCAGGTACGGGACGTCCTCGGGCCAGGAGGTGATGGCGGGGTGTCCCCGTGTGCGCTGCGGCACGGGCGCCACCGGCCGTCGCACGACGAGGGTGTCTCCGTCCGCGTCGACCCGCAGGCCGAGGGCGCCCAGTGCGGGCAGCAACGCGCGAACGGCACCACCGGCGTTCGCGTTGCGCACGCTGAGGACGGGCGGCGCACCCGGTAACAGCGCCGCCAGCAGCGCGCGGTGGCTCACCGACTTGTCTCCGGCGACGGTGACCGACAGCGGGCCGTCGGCGGGCGGTTCCCGGCCACCGTCCACGACCAGGTGCGCCGAGTCGGTCGCCGGCCGGTCGAACTCCCCCGGGCCGTCGGTTTCTTCTGGGTTCCTGCTGCGGGCTTCCTGAACGGTCTTCCGGCTCTCAAGCAACAGCATGCTCCTGTTTCCGGGATCGACCCCAAGGTCCGGCGAGCACAACGTCGGCCTCGAAGCGGGTCGTTCCGATCCCCAAGACGTTCATGTGTACGTGGACGCAGGCCACGCACCGACATCGAAAGAGAACGAAGAATGAGGAGAAGGGAAGAAAGAGAAGAAAGAGAAGAAGGGGAGAGGAGGGGAAGAAGAGGAGAGGGAGGAGAAAGGGGTGGGGTGGGGGTGTGAGCGGGGAGGGGGGCGGTCCGCCGAGGTGTCAGGGGGTGTCGGGTGGTAGGGCGCCCCGCGGGGAGGAGTAGTGCGAACCGGGCGATCAACTCCGGCGAGATCGACTCAACCATCCCCACCGAGCAGGTGTCAACGGCAGGTGATCAGGTCATGACCGGGGCGGAGGCCGGGCGACAAAGGCCGAATCCGCCCTGGTGGGAGCCGATGTGGAGTGATCTCCGGGGCGGGACCGGGGCACGTGGCCCGGCACCTGCCGAGCGGGAGGAGCCAGCTCCCCGATCAGGGTGCGCTCGTGCGGGAACTCCTGCCGGCGGGCCCGACCGGCCCGCGAGCACAGCGGTGTCGGCTCCCCCGCCAACCCCGCGGGGGCCATCCGCCGGCCCCGCTCGGGCGGGCGCCCGAAGCGGGGCGGCGGCTAGTGGACCGCGCCGGCGTCGTGCGCCGCGGGGAGGACCTTGCCGGGGTTGAGGATGCCGTACGGGTCCAGGGCGTGCTTGATGTCGCGGTGTACGCGCAGGCCGATGGGCCCGAGTTCCTTTCCCAGCCAGTCGCGCTTGAGCACACCGACACCGTGCTCGCCGGTGATGGTGCCGCCGAGGGCCAGGCCGAGGTCCATCACCGCGCCGAAGGCCCGGTGCGCGCGCTCCGCCTCGGCCGGGTCCGCGGGATCGAAGAGCACATGGGGGTGGAGGTTCCCGTCCCCGGCGTGTGCGACGCAGGTGATCCGCACGCCGTGCTCGCGGGCGATCTCCGCGACCCCGTCGACCAGGTCCGCGAGCACCCGGCGCGGTACGCAGACGTCGTCGGCGAGGTACGCGCCGAGGCGTTCGGTGGCCACGGCCACCAGGCGCCGGGCGGCGAGCAGCAACTCGGCCTCGGCCGGGTCCTCGGCGACGACGGCGTCCCCGCCGTGCCTGGAAGCGGTCCCGGCGAACCTCCGCAGGTCCCCGGGCGCCTGGTCGCCGCGGTCCGACTGGGCGATCAGCACCGCGCCCGCGTCCGGCGGGAAACCCAGGTCGCGGTAGGCGGAGACGACGTCCATGGTGGGTCGGTCCATGAGTTCGAGCAGGCTGGGCCGGGTGCCGTCCGCCATGTAGTCGGCGACCGCGGCACAGGCCGCGGCCGGATCCGGGAAGAAGGCGACGGCGGTGAGCGGCGCCCGGGCGGCGGGCCGCAGGGCGAGCGTCACCTCGGTGATGACGCCCAGGGTGCCCTCGGAGCCGACGAACAGGTGCGTGAGGTCGTATCCGGCGACGCCCTTGGCGGTGCGGCGGCCGGTGCGCAGCACGGAGCCGTCGGCGAGTACCACCGTGAGGCCGCGGACGAAGTCCGCGGTGACGCCGTACTTCACGCAGCACAGGCCCCCGGCGTTGGTGGCGGCGTTGCCGCCGAGCGTCGACATCTCCCAGGAGGACGGGTCCGGCGGGTAGAAGAGGCCGTGCTCGGCGACCGCCCGGGAGAAGACGGCGTTGACGACGCCGGCTTCGGCGACCGCCACCTGGTCGACGGTGTCCACCTCCAGGATGCGGTCCATGCGCTCCACCGACAGCAGGATGCAGCCGTCGACGGCGTTGGCGCCGCCGGCCAGACCGGTCCGCGCGGCCTGCGGCACCACGGGGACGCGGTACCGGTGTGCGGTCCCCAGCACCAGTGAGACCTGCTCGGTACTGCGGGCGCGCACCAGGGCGGCGGGCGTGCCGCTCGGGCAGAACGGTGCGCGGTCGCTGCGGTGCGCGGCGAGCACGTCCGGGTCCGTGACCAGGGTGCCGGCGGGAAGCCGCGCGGTCAGCTCGGCCAGTGCGGTGCGCAGGGGGGCGGGGTGCGCGGCACCGGCGGGGGGTGCGGGTTCGGCTCCGGCGGGCGGCTGCGGGGCGTCGGTGCTCACAGCAGGCCCCGTGCCGCGAGGTTGCGCATCAGGGCGGTGATCCCGAACTCCCACGGCGGCGCGGTCTCGCTCGTGGTGACGGTGTTCACCAGGGCCCCGAGCCGCGGGCTGGCGATCCGCACCAGGTCCCCCGGCTCGTGGGTGAAGCCCTCACCGGGCACCGAACGGTCCTCGGTGGGTGCGAAGAGCGTTCCGGTGAACAGCACGAAGCCGTCCGGGTGCTGGTGGTGGGCGCCGTGCACGGAGGCCACCAGGTCCAGCACGTCGCGGCTGATCTCCCGCATGGAGCTGAGCCCTTGGAGCACGAAGCCGTCCTGTCCCTCGACCCGCAGCTCGATGTCGAGCGCGCGCACGTCGTCGAGGGTGAAGCCGTCGTCGAAGAGCCGGACGAACGGCCCGATGGCGCAGGAGGCGTTGTTGTCCTTGGCGCGTGGCAGCAGCAGCGCGCTGCGGCCCTCGACGTCGCGGAGGTTGACGTCGTTGCCGAGTGCGGCGCCGCGGACCCGGCCGCGGGAGTCGACGGCGAGGACGGCCTCGGGCTCCGGGTTGTTCCACACCGAGGAGGCGAGGATGCCGATCTCGGCCCCGGTGCCGACCGCGGAGAGCACGGGCGCCTTGGTGAAGACCTCGGGGTCGGGGCCGATGCCGACCTCCAGGTACTGCGACCAGAGCCCTTCGGCTATCAGCAGCTCCTTGGCCCTGGCGGCCTCCGGGGAGCCGGGCCGGACGCGGGCGAGGGCGCCGCCGACGGCCTGTCCGACCATCTCGCGCACCCGTTCGACTCCCGACGGGTCGCCACCGGTGCGCTCCTCGATGACCCGCTCCAGCATGCTGCGGGCGAAGGTGACACCGGCCGCCTTGACGAGCTGGAGGTCGACGGGCGCCAGCAGGCGAGGCACGTCGCGGCGGCCGGCGGCGGTGGCGGCCAGCAGGTCGCCGAGCCGCCAGGTCCGCCCGCCCGCGGCACCCCGTACGAGGTCGCCTGCGTCGTCGCGCTCCAGCAGGTCGGTAACGGTGGGTGCGAGTGCGGTCAGGTCGACGACCTCCTCGCCGCGCACCGCGGCCACACAGGGCCCGCCCCACTCCGGCTCGTGCACACGGGCGACGAGGGTGGCGCGGTCCGGGTCCACGGGGAGCACAGAGCCGGGCGACAGGGCGTTCGGGTCCAACGTTCCTCCTGCTGAGTGGTTCGGGTGGCGCTGTCCTTTCGGGACACGGCAGACCGGTGGGGGCGGATACCGTCGTCCCCTGTCATCAGACCATGGCGCCCGCCGCCCTCCCGCGGCGCCTCCACCCCGCGTCGGGTCCCGTGGCGGGCGAAGGAGTCCGATCCCCCTACGGAGGGCATGAGCCGGGTGCTCGGTTCTCCCCCAGGACCGGGCGCACGCCGGCGCGCATCCGCCGCCACCCGCCCCGCCGGGGCGAGCACCACGACGACGACCAGGGAGACACGTGAACGAGCACCGCACGGACGGGTACCGCAGAGGCGAGCACCGTGGGGCCGGATACCGCACGAGCGCGGGGACACTCCCCCGGGCCCGCGCCGCGAACGGCACCGCGGCATGACGGGCGGCACACCGCAGGACGCGCCGCGGGTGCACTGGGCCAAGCGCCCCGTGCCCGGCACCGGCGGCCACGCGGCCCATCTGACCCTGGCCAACCCGCGTCAGCGCAACGCCCTCACCCTGCGGATGTACGAGGAACTGGAGCGGGCCTGCGAGGAGATCGACGCGGACGACGAGGTGCGGCTGACGGTGGTGCGCGGTGCGGGCGGGGCCGCCTTCGCCGCCGGCACCGACATCCGTGAGTTCCGGGCCGTCGCCTCCGGCGCGGACGGCGTCGCCTACGAGCGGCGCGTCGGCCGCGCGGTGGCCCGCCTCGCCGGGCTGCGGATGCCCGCGCTGGCCGTGGTGCGGGGTCCGGCGGTGGGTGCGGGGCTCGTCATCGCCGCCTGCTGCGATCTGGTGGTGTGCACACCGGACGCGGTGTTCGGCGTACCGATCGGGCGCTCGCTCGGCAACTGCCTGTCGCCGTCCGCGGTCGCCCGCCTCCACGCGTGCCTGGGCCGGGCCCGCACGCTGCGTGCCCTGCTCACCGCCCGGCTGATCCCCGCCGGGGAGGCGCAGGAGGCCGGCTTCGTCACGGAGGTCGTCGAGCCCGACGTCATCGAGGACCGGGCCGACGAGTTGGCCGCCGACATCGCCCGGTGTGCGCCGCTGACCCTGGCGGCCCTCAAGGAGGCCGACCGGCGGGTGCTGGCCGCCGCCGACCCGGGCCACGCCGACGACCTCTACGAAATGTGCTACGGCAGCCGGGACTTCCACGAGGGCGTGACCGCGTTCCTCGGCAAACGCCCGCCCGACTGGCAGGGGCGGTGAGCCGCCGCGGGCGGCGCCCCGCGGCCCGCGGCTGTTCGGCGATGCTGCGCGGGGCACCGGGCCCCGGGGGGTCTCGGCGGTGCGCCGCTGTACGCGCGGCGGTGCCCGCACGCCGACGGGCAGCGCCGCGGTGGCGGCCGCTGCGGCGCCGGGTGCGCCCGGCACCGCAGCGGCTACATGCTCCTGATCTTCAGGTAGCGCACCAGGTCGGGCGCGCTGAAGGCGGCGACGAGCAGGGTGCTCGCCGCGAGGGCGCCCACCATGACGCGTACGGCCGTCGCCGGGATGCGGATGCCGTGCTTCATGCCATTCACCTCCTTCTTTCTTTCCTTACGGTGCCGGCCGCGGGCAGGGGCCCGAACGGCCCCCCGCGAGCAGGCTGTCGAGAGCGGCCCGGGGGTCGGCGAGCAGGGCCGCGGCGACCCGGTGGAGCAGGGCGACCGCCTCGTCGACCGCGGCACGGACCGGAGCGCTCAGGCCCACCGTGACGTCGGGCTCGTCACCGCGCAGCCGTACCAGGGGCTCGCAGCCGAGCACGACCACCCGCGGCAACGGCGTTCCGGCGTCCTCCGCGAGGCGGGCGGCGAGGGCGAGGACCCGGACCGGGTCCATTCCGTGTCCCTGCGGGGCCGCCGTTCCGAGCCCCGCGCCGTCCGCGGTGTCCGGCTCGATCAGGTGCAGGGTGCCGGGGGCGGCGCCGCGTGGTGCTGCGTCGACGAACACGGCGGTGTCGTAGCCGTCGAGGAGCCGGTAGGCCAGATCAAGGCCGCGGATGCCGAAGTCCGCGGCCTGGACACCGGCGGGCAGTCCCCCGGGGCCGGTCCCGAGGGCGGCGATGACCTCGGGACCGAACGCGTCGTCGGCCAGGAAGACGTTGCCGATCCCGGCGACCAGCAGCCGGGCGGTGTGCTTCCGCGGCGGGCCCGCGGGTTCCACCTCGTCCGGTGCGAAGAAGAAGCGGTGCCCGAGGCCCGTGGTGAAGTGGCGGCCCTCGTCCGCCTCCAGGGTGACGACCACGTGGATGCGGCCCTCCGTGTCCTCCTCGACGTCCTCGACCTCGGCCGGCCGGCCCGTCAGCGCCAGGTCGAGGACGTCGCCGCGGGCGCGGGGCCGGAGCAGGACGCGGCTGCCGCGGGAGAGCGGGATGCCGTCGACGGTCACGGTGCGCGGGGCGTGCGTGCCGGCCGCCGGGGTGGCGGGAGCGGCAGGTTCAGGGGTGTGCGGGGTCATGGCGCCTCCCGGCGGCGGTCCGCCGCGCGCGTGCGGGGCGGGAGCGGTGCGGGGCGTGTGCGGGGCGGGAGCGGTCCGCCGCGCGCGTTCACGCGCCCTCCCGCGCCGGTCGGAGGCCGCGGATCGTGCCGTGCAGTGCCATCAGGTCGCCGGGCGCCAGGGCCGCGCAGCGGTCCAGGATCTCCCGGGCCCTCGGGTCGGTGGCCCGGGCCTCGCGCTGCTCCTCGGCGGTGAGGCTGAGCACGTTGAGGATGAGCAGGTGGTCGATCTCTCCGCCGTCGAAGAGGTCGCCGGGGCTCTCGGGGGCGACGCCGGGGAAGTCGTACAGGGTGACCGGCGAGGAGAGCACGGTGCGGGAGTGGTGCGGGTCGTGACCCACCGCCCCGGGCTCCCCGCCCACCAGCACGGGCCAGGTCCCCTCGTTGCGGCAGTCGGCGGCCGCCTCGCGCAGCCCGTCCGGCGGGTCGACGAGCGAGGCGAAGGTGCCCGCCCGGGCGGTGAGCACCGTGTGCGTGGACACCAGCGCGTAGGGGGCGAGCAGGTCGCGGCCGTCACGGGGGTCAGGGACCGGCCGCGGGCAGGCGGTGGTGTTGGTGACGCCGACCGCGACACGGGCGGTGGTCGCGCTCAGGGGTGCGGCGGCCAGCTCGACGCGGGCCGTCAGGTGCTCCCAGCTCCGCACCAGCAGTCCCGCCCGCCGGCCGGACGCATCGAGGAGGGGCTCCTCGTCGGTGCCGGACTCGACGTCCATGTGGTGCACGCGGGTGCCGCCGGGCCGCCAGGGCGGCAGCGTCCAGATGCGTTCGGTGGCCTCCTGCCACGTCAGATGAGTGGTGTCGCCGACCGTCAGCCGGTCGACGGCCTCCCGCGCCCCGGCCGGCCCGGGCCCGCAGCGGTACACCTGCCGGTGGACGACCTGGAGGAACCGCACCTGCACGGACACGGACGTTGCGGGCCCGCTCTCCAGCAGCACTTCCGTGCGCATCCGGGACGGTTCGCCGAGCGCCCCGGCCACGGAGTGCGGGTAGACGCCCCCGAAGGTCCAGCGCTTGGCGTTCTTCAGCGCGGACCTGCGGTAGGGCCACAGGAGGTACCCCTCGTACAGGCAGGTCCGGGCGATCTTCTCCACCGCGGCTAGCGGGTCCATGCCGCCTCCACGGGCTCGTCGGCCGCGGCGAAAGGGCCGGCGGCGTCCAGGAGGGCCACCACGCTCGACTCCGTGTCGACCAGTCCGTGTGCCGCTCCGTAGGCGTCGAGCCGCTCGCCGGTCCCGCGGCTCACTCTCAGCCATCTGCCGGGGCCGAAGTACCGCTCCGTCAGGCCGTGCCAGAGCGCGGCGGGCAGCAGGCAGGTGGCCTCGGTGTCCCAGGGGATCCGGGCGGTGGCCAGCCGGCCTTCCGCGTCGCGGTGGAAGACGGTGCCGCTGAACAGCAGGTCCAGGGGCACGTCCGCGTCGCGTACGGCGCGGAAGTAGGTCCGCAGGGCCTGCTCGGTGTCGCCGGTGCAGGGCACCGCCAGGTCGGTGTGACTGCGGTCGTCGAACGGCGGCAGGACGGTGGTCAGCCGGGCCCAGGTCAGCGGGCGCATGCTGGTGGCCCACTGCTCCGGCTGGCCGAAGAGCGGGGCGAGGGCGGCCGCGTCGGTGTGCTCGTGCGGTCCCCGGGCGGCGTCGATGCGGATCGCGGTGGTGAGCAGCACGGACCGCACCGGGCCGCCGCCGGTGCGTGTCACGGTCAGCCGGATCGCGAGCGTGGGCACCGCGGCGTGCTCCAGCGGCCGGATGCCGGCGACCGTGAAGGCCAGTTGGGGCAGGTCGGGGCGCGCCCTGGGCCCGGCGGCGCGTGCGCCAGCGGCGCTGGATCCGCGGTGCCCGCGGCCCGCGGACTGCGAGCCGGACGCCGGGTCCGGCGCCGGGCCGGATCCCGGGCCGGACGCAGGACCTGACGACGCGCCGGGCGCAGTTTGGTGCTCGGCCGGCGTCATGCGGGTGAGAGGTTGGGCATGCCGGGCAGGATCGGGTTCCTGGAGCCCGGGCAGATGCCGGTGGACCTGCGGGCGGTGGAACGGTCGTCGGGCAGGTGACCGGGCTGGCGCTTGTGCAGCCCCTCGTGGTTGCCCTGCCGGACCCCGGGGGTGTGCGCGGGTGCATCCAGCCGCACGTCCGGCTCTCCGACCTCGATGTCAGCCATGGGCCTTCCCTTCTCCGTCGGTCGTCTGAGAGGAGCGCGTGTCCGGCGCGGACGGGTCGAGCCCGGCCAGGAAGCGCCGCACCTGCTCCTCCGCCTCCGCTCCCCCGGTGAAACCCCGCCACTGCGTCCGCAGCACGGCGGCCAGCCGGTAGCAGTCGTCCAGTGGGACGATCCAGTGCTCGCGCCTGCCGCCGGAGCGGTCCGCGAGCAGGGCCTCGGTGCCCGGCGCGAGACCGCCGAGGACCGGGTGGCGTGCCGTGATCGCGTCCCAGACCGCCCGGTCCACGGTGGCGCGCGTGACGCCGAGCGCACTCGGATACCCCGCCTCCACCCCGTCGCCGGGCGGTGCGGCGACCACGAAGAAGGCGAGGGTGACGGGCACGCGCAGTGCGGCCCAGCCGAGGTCGTCGATGACGGTCCCGGCCAGCCGCAGGCGGCGCTGCGGGATCAGCCGGTAGCGGGGCCCGCGCGCCGGGCGCCCACCGGGCGCCTCACGGTCACCGGCCGCGACCGGTCCCGCCGGTGCGGCGGTGGCCGCGGTGCCGGCCGTGCCCGTGGTGCCGGGGATGCCGGCCGTGCCGGGGATGTCGGCGGTGAACAGCAGGGCGCATGCCTGGCAGGCGCACAGGAGGGTATCCGCCGCGGGGTCCAGGAGGTGGCGGTGCTGCTCGGGCACCGGCTGCGCGCACACGTCGCACCGCTCCTCGGCGGCGGGGACGGTCGCGGGCGGCAGCGGCCGGCGGGCGAGGCCGCGCAGCGCCGGGGCGGCGAGCGGGGCGCGGGGCGGTGCGGCGGGCGTCACCGGGCACCGCCCTCCAGGACCGGGGACCGCAGCAGCGCCTCGACCGGGATCAGCGTCCCGGGTGCCGCGTCCTGCGCCAGCTCCACCCGCTCGACCTCCGGGGCCGCCCAGGCGATCGCCGCCTCCACCTGTTCCCGCGGCCCGTCGTTCGCGGAGCCGCAGCCTGCGCTCGCGCACCCCGAGGTCCGTACCCGCACACGGGCGGTGGTCCCGTCCAGTGCGAGGAGTTCGGCGCTGGACGGGCCGGGGAGCTGGGCGAGGGCACGGCTGATCCGGGTGGCGGGCGGGTCGGGGTGCAGTTCGTGCACCAGGAGCAGGTGACCGACGAGTTCGTCGGCGGCGAGCGTCCGGGCCGTGTCCTCGCCGGTGTGCCGCAGCACCCGCTCCAGGCAGGCGCCGTAGAGGGTGACGAGGGCGCCGACGGCGTCCAGGGCCTGCGCGCGGACGGCGGGGTCGGGCAGTTCGTGGAGCCGGCGAAGCAGCGCCTCGGTGCGCGCCACGTGGCTGCGCAGCTCGCCGTCGTCCACGGCCGTGCCCCCGGGTCCCGTCACGCCAGTGCCCCCAGGGTCGGCGCGTGGCTCTGGGTGACGGTCCTGCCGCCGCCGAGGTACATGTGCACTCCGCAGGGCAGGCAGGGGTCGAAGCTGCGTACGGTGCGCATGATGTCGATGCCCTTGAAGTCCTCCCGCCCGTTCTCCTCGAAGATCGTCATGCCCTGGACGGCGTCCTCGTAGGGCCCCGGCGTGCCGAAGTGGTCGCGGGGGCTGGCGTTCCAGGGGGTGGGCGGGTACGGGTGGTAGTTGGCGATCTTGCGGTCGCGGATCACGAGGTGGTGCGAGAGCACGCCGCGCACCGCCTCGTGGAAGCCGACGCCGATGGCCTCCTTGGGCACCTTGAAGTCCTCGAAGACCTTGGTGCGCCCGGCCCGGACCTCGGCGAGGGCGCGCTCCACGAAGTAGAGGGCCATGCCGGCGGCGTAGGCGACGAAGTACATCCGGGCGCGGTTGCGTTCCAGGGTGTTGGGAAAGGGCGGCGGGCTCCACCGCAGGTGCGCCTCGGGGCTCGACGGCGTCTTCGGCAGGTCGATCTCGATGCCCTGGCCGGTGGAGCGCACATAGGGCGTGCGGACCTTGCCGGCGAGGGCGGTGGACCACAGGCGGGCGAGCGGGCCGCCCCCGGTGTCGAGCGCGAGATGGTCGCCGGTGCGCTCGTCGTACCAGCGCGGGCTCATCACCCAGCTGTACTTGCCGCCGTCAAGATCGCGCTTCTGCGGCTTGGGGACGGTGGTCTGGTTCCAGGGGTGGCGCTTGTCGACGGGGTTGCCGAGCGGGTCCTTGTCGACGTAGGTCTCCTCGCCGGTCCAGTCCTCGTAGTACGAGCTGCCGAGCAGGATCCGCATACCCAGGTTGATGTCGACGAGGTTGGTGGTGACGAGTTCGTTGTCGACGATGATGCCCGGGGTCACGAACATCGCGTTGCCCCAGTCGTTCATGTGCCGGTAGTCGTAGTCGACGACGTCGGGGTCCTGGAAGGAGCCCCAGCAGCCCAGCAGGGTGCGGCGGCGGCCCACCTGGTCGTAGCCCGGCAGCGCCTCGTACCAGAAGTCGAAGACGTCGTCGTTCATGGCCACGGCACGCTTGACGAAGTCCATGGCGCGCATCAGGCGCACCAGGTAGTCGGTGAAGACCTGCGGGGTGGCGACCGTGCCGACGCCGCCCGGGTAGAGCGTCGAGGGGTGCACGTGCCGGCCCTCCATCAGGCAGCACATCTCGCGGGTGAGCCTGCTGAGTTGCAGGGCTTCCTTGTAGGTCCGGCCCTCGAACGGGTTGAAGGAGCGCAGGATGTCGGCGATGGTCCTGAACCCGTGCTGGTCGGCGCCCGGGGCGGGGGTGCGCTCGGCCTGTTCGAGGACGCCGGGGTTGGTCTCCTTGACCATGCGCTCGCAGTAGTCGACGAAGACCAGGTTGTCCTGGAAGAGGGTGTGGTCGAACATGAACTCGGCGGCCTCGCCGAGGTTGATGATCCAGTCGGCGAGCGGCGGGGGCTTGACACCGTAGGCCATCTGCTGGGCGTAGAGCGAGCAGGTGGCGTGGTTGTCTCCGCAGATGCCGCAGATCCGGCTGGTGATGAAGTGGGCGTCGCGCGGGTCCTTGCCCTTCATGAAGACGCTGTAGCCGCGGAAGAGCGACGACGTGCTGCGGCACTCGACGACCTCCCGTGCCGGGAAGTCGATCTTCGTGTAGATGCCGAGGTTGCCGATGATCCGGGTGATGGGGTCGAACGCCACGTCGGTCAGATCGCGGTCGGTGAGGTCGGGCTGCTGGGCCGCGTGGGTGTTCTGGGCGGTCGCCACTTGGGGGTCCTCTCGCGGATGGCCTTGCGGTGCTGCGGGGCGGTGGTGAGGGGCCGGCTCCGGATGCCGCGCCGGGTCGCGCCGGGCCGCCGTGGGCTCGCGGGCTCAGCCGCGGCCCGTCCAGCGCGGCTGGTATCCGCTGGTCAGCGCGGGCTCCCTGCGGCGCCACCTGGGCTCTTTGTTGACGGTGGCGTTGGTGACCGAGCGCAGCGTCCTGACGAAGGGCCCGTACAGGCTCATCAGGCCGGACGACACGCTGCCACCGGGCGGCTCGTCCATGAACGGCATGAACTTGTCAGGAAATCCGGGCATGGTGCAGCCGATGCAGACGCCGCCGACGTTCGGGCAGCCCCCGACGCCGTCCATCCAGCCGCGCTTGGTGACGTTGCAGTTGACCACCGGGCCCCAGCAGCCGATCTTCACCTGGCACTTCGGGGAGTTGTAGTCCTTGGCGAAGTCACCCTGCTCGTAGTACGCGGCGCGGTCGCATCCCTCGTGCACGGTCTTGCCGAACAGCCAGGTGGGGCGGAGCTGGTCGTCCAGCGGGATGGTGGGGGCGAGGCCCGCCGCCTGGTGCAGCACCCACAGCAGGGTCTCCATGAAGTTGTCGGGCTGGACGGGGCAGCCGGGCACGTTCACCACCGGAAGGTCGCCCGCGGAGCGGAAGTCCCAGCCGAGGTAGTCCGCGAGGCCCATGCAGCCGGTGGGGTTGCCGGCCATGGCGTGGATGCCGCCGTAGGTGGCGCAGGTGCCGATGGCGACGACCGCCCAGGCCCTGGGCGCGAGCCGGTCGATCCACTCGGTGAGCGTCATCGGCTGGCCGGTCTCCGGGTCGTTGCCCATGGCGGACCAGTAGCCGTCGCCGTTGATCTCCTCGTTGGGGATGGAGCCCTCGACGACCAGGATGAACGGGCCCAGGTCGCCCTGGGCGGCTCGGCGGAAGGGGGTGAGGAAGTCCTCACCGGTCTCGTAGGCGAGGACCTTGTTGTGCAGGTGCACCCTGGGCAGGCCGGGCACGGCGCCGAGGAGGACGTCCTCCAGGCTGGGCAGTGTGGCCGCGGTCACCGAGACCGTGTCGCCGTCGCAGCTCATGCCTTCGGAGGTCCACAGGATGTGCACCTCGTCGAGGCCGGTGGTGGTCGTCATCGTCTCGGTCTCCATGAGGCCGTCCCTTCGGCTGCGCCACCGGGCCGGGGCCGGCGGGTCACGATCCCCTGCGCATCGTTGAATCTCACATACCACTCATATCCCTACAATGTGGTGGTCTGCCCGTCGTGTCCACCGGATGGCGCAACGGCGGGCCGGACTCGCCGGGCACCCGGCGGCGGCTCCTTGCGGAGGAAGGCGCGGCGCAGGGCGTGGTAGGGGGCGGCCGGGTCGTGGCAGACCCGGCGCATGGCGGCCAGTTCCTCGGTGCGGTAGGCGGCGAGCGGCTTGATCGCCTCGTCGCGGGCCCGGGCCTTCTTCTTGTCCGTCACGCGCTGGTGGGTGCCGGGGTCGCCGGCCAGTTCCGCGGCGCGGGCGGCGACCTGGGCGGCGAACGCCTGCGGCGTGCTGGGCAGGATGTGGTCCACCAGGCCGAGCCGGCGCCCGGCGGCCGCGCTGAGCGGCTGCGTGTCGCGCGTGAGGCTCTCGGCGGTCTCCGCGCCCACCCGGCGGGGCAAGGTGTAGGTCCAGTACTCGGAGCCGGGCAGGCCCATGAGCCTGTAGTGCGGGTTGAGCACGGTGCCCGACCTGCACCACACCTCGTCGGCGGCGAGGGCGAGCATCACACCGCCCGCGGCCGCGTTGCCGGGCAGGGCCGCGACGACCAGCCGGTCGGTGGTGGTCAGCACCGCCTCCACCACGTCGTCCATGGCCTTGACGTTCGCCATGGACTCCTCGGCCGGGTTGCCGGCGGCCTCGATGACGCCCAGGTGGATGCCGTTGGAGAAGAAGTCCCGGCGGCCGCCGAGCACCAGCACCCGGGTCGGCCTGGTGCACGCGAACCGGTAGGCCGCGAGCAGCCTGCGGCACTGCACCGTGCTCATGGCGCCGCCGGGGAAGGCGAATCTGATGAAGCCGACGCCGTCCTCCTCCTGGTAGCGGATCTCGCTGTACGTACGGCGGCCCGCGGGCAGTTCCAGGGGTGCGGGAACCTCGGGGAGGGGCGGCAGCCGGTCGTCGAGGGCGAGGGTGGCGGGCAGCCGGAAGGTGGCGGGGCCGCCGGGGGCACGGCGCGGCCGTAGCTGCGGGAGCCACACGGCGCCGTCGACCGTGGCCCGGCAGATCGCCTGGGCGCGGGTGGCGAGGAGCGCGCCGGGGCGGCCCCGCAACTGGTCCTCGGGATGGCCGCCGTGCAGGTACCACTCCTCGCCGAGCAGTTCGTCGAGGACGCCGGGCCGCGAGTCGGCCGCGCGCAGGGTCCGCAGCACGGTGGCGGTGCTGTCCTCCTTCCAGTCGATGCGGCGCCTCGACTGGTCGAGCACCGGCCGCGTGCGGACCTTGAGGTCCTGCTGAGGGCGCGGCCGGTAGGCGCCGGATGCGAAGCGCCCGACGGCGAGCATCACCGCCTCCAGGGCCGCGTCGGACACCTCGCCGCGGTAGATGTCGCTCTTGGCGGCCGCCGGCATCGGGAAGGAGGCGGAGGCCCAGACGTCACCCGCGTCGAACACGGCGTCCGCCTGCAGGACGGTGACGCCCCAGGCCGCCTGCCCCTCCTGGATCGCCCAGTCGAGTGAGGAGGGGCCGCGGTCGCCGGGCGGGCCCGGGTGCACGACGAGGCAGGTGCGGCGGGACCACACGTCCTCGGGGATCGCGGTCCTCAGCAGCGGGGCGATGACCAGTTTCGGGTCGTGCCGCTCGACCGCGGCCCGTACCGAGTCGCCGTCGCGCACCACCGCGTGGGCGACGGTGTGGCCCCGGTCGCGCAGCTCGGCGTGCACCCGCTGGGTGAGGCTGTTGAACGCGCTTGCGATGAGCAGGATCCGCACCACGACCTCCTGGTGACGTGTGCCGCGTCGGGTTCGGTGTGCCACGGCGCCGGGCGGGCGGCCCGCGGCGGTGCGGGCGCGACACAGCGATGGTGCCGTGTGATGAGCCGACTTCCGGTGCGGCCCGGCCGGTGCGCAAGAGCAGTTGCGCCGGACGGGGGAACCCGTGCTCCCGCCGGGCGCGCGCACCGCTGCGGTGCGCGCGCCGTTCCTAGAGTGGCCGGCGCGGTACGGCCCCTTCCGGTGCCCGGGCTCAGGGCGCCACCGCAACAGCGTGCGCGCCCTGAGCCCGTACGGCGGGAGCCGCCCGTCCCGTACCGCATGTCCCCTGACCCCGCACCTTGCTCGGCCGGCGGGAGCGAGGAGCCCCATGCACGAGCTGTCCATCGCCACCGCCCTCGTCGAACGCGTCCAGGAGGTGGCGCGGCGGCACGGTGACGCGCCGGTACGCACCGTGCGGATCCGGGTCGGCGAGTTGGCCGGGGTGGTGCCGGACGCGCTGCGGTTCTCGTTCGGGCTGGCCAGGGCGGGCACGGCGGCCGATGCGGCGCTGCTGCTCGTCGAGGAGGTGCCTGCCCGGGCCCGCTGCGAGCCGTGCGGCACCGCCTTCGCGGTCGGCACTCCCCCGTTCCTGTGGTGCCCGGGGTGCGACACGCCGGCGTCCGGCGTGGTCAGCGGCCGGGAACTGGAGATCACCGCCGTCGAACTGGATGAAGGAGCCCTGTGATGTGCCGAGTCGTCGATGTCCGGCAGGCGGTACTCGCCGAGAACGACACCCTGGCCGCCGCGCTGCGAGCCTCCCTCGCGGCCCGCGGCACGGTGCTGGTCAATCTGCTGTCGAGCCCCGGCAGCGGTAAGACGGCGCTGCTGGAGCGCCTGCTGCGGCGCTGCGGCGAGCAGGGGGTGAAGGTCGCGGCGCTCACCGCCGACCTCGCCACCGAGAACGACGCCCGGCGGCTCGCCCGCTCCGGCGCACCGGTCCGGCAGGTGCTGACCGGGGGCCTGTGCCACCTGGAGTGCGCGCAACTGCGCACGCATCTGGACGGCTGGCTGCCGGACGGCACCGAGGTGCTGTTCGTGGAGAACGTCGGAAACCTCGTCTGCCCGGCCGCCTACGACCTCGGCGAGAGCCTGCGGGTGGCGCTGATGTCGGTGACCGAGGGCGAGGACAAACCCCTGAAGTACCCGGCCGCCTTCGGTCTCGCCCATCTGGTGGTGCTCACCAAGACCGATCTGCTCACCGCGGCCGGGTTCGACGCCGCGGCGTTCGAGCGGCACGTCGCGGCCGTCAACCCGGGCGTGGAGATCGTCAGGACGTCGGCCCGCGACGGCGAGGGCGTCGACGCGCTCGCGGCCCGGGTCGCGGCGGTGTGCAGGGGGGCCGCGCCCCACCGGCCCGTGCTGGCGTCCCGGCACCTCGCGGAGTTCGGACACGGACACGGCGGCGAGGCACACGCGGACGGCGGCCGGGCGCAGGCCGACGACGGCGGGGCACACGAGCACGACGGCGGGGCGCAGCGGCACCGCGGCGACGCGCCCCGGCACGACGGCCTGCCGCAGGACAGCGGACCGCTCGGCCCCCGGCGCGCCGAGCCCGCCGAGGCCCGGTAGCCGTGGGACATCCGCCCGGGCCCGCCCCGGACCGGCGGCCGCCCGGGGCAGCCGCCCCGGTCCGGCTGCGGCTCACCATCAGCGGTGTGGTGCAGGGAGTGGGCTTCAGGCCCTTCGTGCACGGCCTGGCGGGGAGCCTGGGGCTCGGCGGCCACGTCACCAACCACCCCGGCGGTGTGGTCACGGAGGTCGAGGGCGCCGAAGACCTGGTGGATGCGTTCTGCGAACGGGTGCGGGCCGACGCACCGCCGCTCGCGTCCGTCACCGGCGTCACCCGGTGCGCGCTGCCGCCCCGGGGCGGTGCGCCCGAGTTCGTCATCAGGCCGTCCGAGGGGGGCACGGGCCGTACGCTGGTGCCGCCGGACTCCGCCGTCTGCGACGCCTGCACGGCCGAGCTGGCCGATCCGGCCGACCGCAGGTACCGCCACCCCTTCGTCACCTGCACCCACTGCGGGCCGCGGTTCACCATCGTCACCGGCCTGCCCTACGACCGGCCGAACACCACCATGGCCGGCTTCCCGCTCTGCGGGCGCTGCGCACGGGAGTACGCGGACCCCGGTGACCGGCGCTTCCACGCCCAGCCGGTCGCCTGCCGGGAGTGCGGCCCCCGGCTGTACCTGAGCGGGGCGGACGGCGGCCCCCGGCTCGACGGTGACGCGGCGCGGGCCCGGGCCAGGGAACTGCTCGCCTCGGGGGCAGTGCTCGCCGTGAAGGGAGTCGGCGGCTACCACCTGGTGTGCGACGCGGGCGACGGGGCCGCGGTGGCGCGGCTGCGGAGCCGCAAGGAACGAGGCACCAGGCCGTTCGCCGTGATGGCCGCCGATCCGGCCACCGCGAGGACCCTCGCACCGCTCGGCACCGCCGAGGAACAGGCACTGACCAGCAGGCGGCGGCCCATCGTGCTGCTGCGCCGCGGCCCGGCGCCGGGGGCCACGGGCGCCACCGACGGGACGTCCGGGCCTCCCGGGGCACCAGGACCGCCCGGTGGGTCGGGACCGCCGGCGGCGCCCCTCGCCGACACCGTCTGCCCCGGCAGCCCGGACATCGGGGTGATGCTCCCGTACGCACCGCTGCACCATCTGCTGTTCGGGCTGCCCGGTGATCCGCCCGGGCCCCGGGTGCTGGTGATGACCAGCGGCAACCGGTCGGGCGAGCCCATCGTCACGGACGACGCGCAGGCCCTCGAACGGCTGGCGGGGATCGCCGACGCCTGGCTCTGGCACGACCGCGGCATCCGCACCCCGTGCGACGACTCGGTACTGCGGGTACGGCCGGACGGTACCCCGCTGCTGCTGCGCCGCTCGCGCGGCTTCGTGCCCGAGGCCGTACCGCTGCCGTTCGAGGTGCCGGCGTCGCTGGCGGTCGGCGGGGACCTGAAGAACGCGTTCTGCCTGGCCGAGGGGCGCAGCGCCTGGCTGTCCCAGCACATCGGCGACCTCGGGGACCCGGCGGCGGTCAGGGTCTTCGAGCAGGCGCTCGGCCACCTCGGCGCCCTCACCGGTGTGCGTCCCGAGCTGCTGGCCGCGGACAGCCACCCCGGCTACCACTCCGGCCGCTGGGCACGGCGGGAAGCCCGCGGCCGCCCCCTGCACCAGGTGCAGCACCATCACGCCCACATCGCCTCCGCGATGGGCGACGCGGGCCTCGACGGCCTGGCACCGGTGATCGGGGTGGCCTTCGACGGCACGGGCTACGGCGACGACGGCGCGGTGTGGGGCGGCGAGGTCATGCTCGCCGACTACGACGGCTACCGGCGGCTGACCCGGCTGGCGTACGTGCCGCTGCCCGGTGGTGACACCGCCGTGCGCCGCCCGTACCGGATGGCCCTGTCGCACCTGCGGGCAGCCGGCGTCGACTGGTGTCCTGGCCTGCCGTGCGTGGCCGCCTGCCCGCCCGGTGAGCGGCAGGTGCTGCGGCGCCAGTTGGAGCGCGGTGTCGCCTGCGTGCCGACGTCCAGCATGGGACGGCTCTTCGACGCGGTCTCCTCGCTGCTGGGCGTCTGCCACCGGGCGGGCCACGAGGCGCAGGCGGCCGTCGAACTGGAGGCGTGCGCGGCCGGCGCGATGGAGCGGTGCGGGCCGGCCCGCGCCTTCGGGCGGACGGCGGACGGACTGCTGGACCCGGCGCCCGTGCTGCGCGCACTCGCCGACGGCCTGCGCGCCGGTACCCCGGCCGATGTGCTCGCCGCGCGGTTCCACCACGCCGTGGCCGACGCGGTCGCCGGCGCCTGCCGCGCCGGGCGCCGCGCCACCGGTGTCGGCACCGTCGTACTGACCGGCGGGGTGTTCGCCAACACCCTGCTGGAGGAGGCGTGCACCCGCAGGCTGCGGGCCGAGCGGTTCACCGTGCTGCGGCACCGGGCCGTGCCCTGCGGGGACGGCGGCCTGGCGCTCGGTCAGCTCCTGGTCGCGGCCAGGCGGCAGCAGCGAGCCCCCGGCGCCGCCCAAGGACTTCACCACCCCACACGAGGAGGACATGCCCATGTGCCTGGCAGTGCCCGGCCAAGTGGTGGCCACTGAGGAAAGGGACGGCATCCCGATGGCGAAGGTCGACTTCGGCGGTGTGGTCAAGGACGTGTGCCTGGCCTACCTGCCGGACATCGAGGTCGGCGACTACGCCGTCGTCCACGTCGGATTCGCCCTGCAACGCCTCGACGAGGAGTCGGCGCTGGCCACCTTGGAGCTCTTCCGGCGCATCGGCGCGCTGGAGGAGGAGTTCGGCGACGCCTGGGAACGGGCCGCTGCGGAGGCGGGCCCCGCCGACGGCGCAGGCGCGCTCGCGCGCACGCCGCGGGCCCAGGAGGCCGACGCGCCCCCAGGCGGCGCCCCACCGGACGGCAGCACGGCCCCCGCCACCCCACCGGACGGCAGCACGGCCCCGGTCACCCCGCCGGACGGCGCGTCCCCCACCGCAGCACCGCCGCGTGCCGGGGCCCATGCCCGCATTGCGGAGGGGACACGATGAGGTACGTCGAGGAGTTCAACGACCCGGCGCTGGCCCGGCGGCTGCTGGACGACATCCGTGCCACCGCCACCCGCCCCTGGGCGCTCATGGAGGTGTGCGGGGGCCAGACCCACTCGATCATCCGGCACGGCATCGACCAGTTGCTGCCCGACGGCCTGGAGCTCATCCACGGCCCCGGCTGCCCGGTCTGCGTGACCCCGCTGGAGATGATCGACAAGGCGCTTGCGATCGCGTCCCGGCCCGAGGTGGTGTTCTGCTCCTTCGGCGACATGCTGCGGGTACCGGGCACGGACCGCGACCTGTTCCGGGTCAAGAGCGCGGGCGGCGACGTGCGGGTGGTCTACTCGCCGCTGGACGCCGTGCGGATCGCCCGGCGCACCCCGGACCGCGAGGTGGTGTTCTTCGGCATCGGCTTCGAGACGACCGCGCCCGCCAACGTGATGGCGGTGCACCAGGCCGACCGCCTTGGGCTGCGCAACTTCAGCATGCTCGTCTCGCACGTACGGGTGCCGCCCGCGATCGAGGCGATCATGCGCTCCCCCGAGTGCCGGGTGCAGGGCTTCCTGGCGGCGGGCCACGTGTGCAGCGTGATGGGCCTGGCCGAGTACCCGCCGCTGGCCGAGCGCCACCGGGTGCCGATCGTGGTCACGGGTTTCGAACCGCTGGACATCCTCGAAGGCATCCGGCGCGCCGTGCACCAGCTTGAGCGCGGCACGCACCGGGTCGAGAACGCCTATCCCCGCGCCGTGCGCGACGAGGGCAACCCCGCGGCGCTCGCCATGCTGGCCGAGGTGTTCGTCACCACCGACCGGTCCTGGCGGGGCATCGGCAGGATCCCGGACAGCGGCTGGAGCCTGGCGCCCGCGTGGCGCTCCTTCGACGCGGAACACCGCTTCCAGGTCACCGGGGTGACGACCGAGGAGCCCGCGGTGTGCCGCAGCGGCGACGTGCTCCAGGGGCTCGTCAAGCCGCACGAGTGCGAGGCGTTCGGCACACTGTGCACCCCGCGCACGCCGCTCGGCGCCACCATGGTCTCCAGCGAGGGGGCCTGCGCCGCGTACTACCACTACCGGCGGCTGCGGCCGGCCGCCGCCACCGCCCGCGCCCCACAGGACGCGGGCAGCACCGAGGAGGCGACCCCCGTTGGCTGACACCGTGCTCGACCCGAGCGCCTGGACGTGCCCGGCACCGCTGCGCGAGCAGGGCGTCGTCGTCATGGGCCACGGTGGTGGCGGCGCCCTGTCGGCGGAGCTGATGGAGCACCTGTTCGCACCGGCCTACGGCAACGACGTGCTCGCCGACCTCGCCGACTCCGCCGCGGTGGAACTCGGCGGTACACGGCTCGCACTGTCCACCGACTCCTACGTGGTGCGGCCGCTGTTCTTCCCGGGCGGCTGCATCGGCGACCTCGCGGTCAACGGAACCGTCAACGACCTCGCCATGTCCGGCGCCCGCGCGGCCTTCCTGTCGTGTGCGTTCATCCTGGAGGAGGGCACGGAGCTGGAGGTGGTGGGCCGGATCGCGCAGGCGATCGGCGCGGCGGCCCGGGCGGCGGGCGTCACCGTCGTCACCGGCGACACCAAGGTCGTGGACTCCGGGCACGGCGACGGCGTCTACGTCACCACCTCCGGGATCGGCCTGATCCCCCGGGGTGTCGACATCCGGCCCCAGCGGGCCGCGCCGGGCGATGTCGTCCTCGTCAGCGGGCCCGTGGGCATGCACGGCATCGCCATCCTCAGCGTCCGCGAGAGCCTGGAGTTCGGGGCCGACGTGACCAGTGACACCGCACCGCTCGGCGGCCTGGTCAGCAGCATGCTGGAGGTGGCGGGCGATCTGCACGCGCTGCGCGATCCGACCCGCGGCGGCCTCGCCACCACGCTCAACGAGATCGCCGCCGCCGCCGGCTGCGGCATCGTCATCGACGAGCACCGGGTGCCCGTGCCCGAGCCGGTCGCGAACGCCTGCGGCTTCCTCGGGCTCGACCCGCTGTACGTGGCCAACGAGGGCCGGCTCGTCGCCTGCGTGCCGGCGGCCGACGCGGAGGCGGTGCTGGCCGCCATGCGCGCCCACCCCTGCGGCACCGCGGCCACCGCCATCGGCGCCTGTGTGGCCGACCACCCCGGCGGCGTGCTCGCCCGCTCCCGGTTCGGCGGCACCAGGGTGGTCGACCTGCCCGTCGGCGAACAGCTCCCGCGGATCTGCTGAGGGAGCGGTGCCGGCCCCGCCCGGCCCGGCCTCACCGGTGGCCGTCGGGCGCGGGGCCGTGCCCGTCGATCCCGTGCTCCGCCAGCGGTCCCACGCTCAGACCCGCGGCCCGGCAGTGCCCGACCAGTTCGGGCAGCATCGCCAGTGTGGCCCGCCAGGCGCCGGGTGCCGCGGTGCGGTCCGTGTCGTGCAGCAGGACCGTGCCGCCGCCCCGCAGGTTCCGGCGGACGGCGGCGAGCACGGCCGCGGGCGCGGCGTCGGCGGTCCAGTCCCGGCCCCACGACGTCCAGAGCACCGGCCGCAGCCCGCAGCGACGCGCGGCGGCCCAGCGCCCGCCGGTGAGGATCCCGTACGGCGGCCGGTACCACCGCGGCGCCGCGCCCGAGGCCCGGCCGACCACCGCCCGGGCGCGCCCCAGGTCCCGGACGTCCCGGCCCGGTGCGGGCAGCCAGGGCGGCGAGTGGTCCCAGCCGTGCACGGCGAGTTCGTGGCCCCTGCGGGCCGTCTCGCGGGCCAGCTCCTGGTGGCGCCGCACCTCCTCGCCGAGGACGAAGAAGGTGGCGCGCACCGAGAGCCGCTCAAGGGCGTCGAGGAAGTACGGGGTGCTGCCCGGGTCCGGCCCGTCGTCGAAGGTCAGGGCCACGTGCCCGCGCTCCCCGAGGCCGGCGAGCGAAGGCCACAGGGCCCGGCGCACCCAGGGCAGCCAGGTGCCGGCCGGTGCGACGTGCGCGGCCAGGACCAGTGCGGGCCCGGCGGTCAGGGCCGCCTGTGCCCGCGGGTGCCGCCGCCCGCGCCCGGCCGTCACCGCCGGCCCCTGCGTCGTGCCCGGCCGCGCCGCCGGCCGCGCGAAGGACGCGCGGGCCCGCGCATGCGCAGGCGCAGCGCGCGGCGCAGGCTGGAGGACGCCCGTCGGGCGCCCCCGTCGGGCGCGGTGTCCCACTCTCCGTGCACCGCGGGAGAGCGCGCGAGGCCCGTGGTGCCGCCTGCGATCAGGCAGACGCCCAGGACCCCGGCCAGTGGATGGCCGCCGAGGGAGACCTTCTCGCCGAAGAGCGCCCACCCGAGGACCACGCTCACCAGCGCGTCGCCGAGGGTCAGGGCGGGCTGCGAGGCGGCGAGGGTGCCGGCCCGCAGGGTGGCCTGGAGCATGAGGAAGCTGAGCAGTCCCACCGCACCCGTGGCGTACAGGTAGCCGCTGGTGAACACGGCGGACTCGCCGTCCGAGAGCCGGCCGGTGACCTCCTTGATCAGCGCGGCCGTGCAGGCGAAGCCGACGGCGGTGATGGCACCGAGCACGGTGGCGCGCGGGGTGCCGTGGACGGAGTGGGCGACGACGCCGAGCACCGCCACCGCCGCGAGGAGGCAGGCGCCGACGGGCAGCCAGTGCGACACGTCGGAGGTCGCCGACCCGCCGGTCGGCGCCGCGGCTCCCATGAACAGGCCCAGGCCCACGGCGAGCATCAGGAACGACAGCCAGGTGATGACGTCCGGCCGGTGCCGGAAGACCAGGCTGCCGAGCAGCAGGGTGAACAGCAGCTCGCTGGCGAGCAGCGGCTGCACCACGGACAGCTCGCCCACCGTCAGGGCGCCGGCCTGGAAAGCGGCGGCGAGCACCATCGCCGCGAACCCGGCCAGCCAGTACCGCCGCCGCAGCAGCCCGAGCAGCCGCCGCACCGCGCGCCTGAGGGGCGGTCCGGCGGGCGGGTGGTGCGTGTCCTCGTCCTTCTGGTCGACGGCAGCCCGCCGCTGCAGTACCGATGCCGCGCCGTTGCCCGTCGCCGCAAGCAGCGCCAAGGCCACCGTGAGCGCGTTCACACCATCACCCGAATCGTGCGGCCAGTCGGTGGTAGAGGCCCGGGGCGACACCACGCACATAGGCCGGCAGGCGCAGCCACCCGGGCACGTACACGTCGTGACGGCCCTGCCGCAGCGCGGTGCACACCGCGTCGGCGACCTTCTCCGGCGGTATCGGGCGGGGCCTGCTTCGGGTGTAGGGGGCCCCGCGCCGCTCGAAGAAGGGGGTGTCGACGACGCCCGGCAGGATGTGCGTGAGGTGCACCCCGGTGCCGTCCAGCTCGTAGCGCAGCGCGTCGGCGAAGGTGGCGACGGCGGCCTTGGCCGCCGAGTAGACCGCCTCGCCGCGCACACCGAACGTACCGGCCACCGAGCCGATCAGCACGATGTGGCCGCTGCGGGCCGCCAGCATGTGCGGCAGCACCAGCCTGACCAGGCGGATGACGGCGACCAGGTCCACGGACACCACCCGGGTGGCCGCGGACAGCGGCATGGTGTGGAAGGGCCCGGCCCAGCCGATGCCCGCGCCCGCGACCAGCAGGTCGATCCGGCCCGTGGCCCGCAGTGCCTCGCCGACCAGGTGCTCGGTTTCGTCCTGGTCGTCCAGGTCGGCGCGCACGGCGGTGGCCGAGAGCGCCTCGGCCACCGCGTCGAGGCGGTCCCGGTCCCGGCCGGTGAGCAGCAGCCGCCAGCCGCCGTCGGCGGCGAGCTGCCGTGCCACGGCCGCTCCGATGCCCGACGACGCCCCGGTCACCAGGGCCACTCCGTGCGCGGCGCCGTGCTCCGTCAGCTCCGGGACCGGCCGGTAAGAGACGCCGGAATCCGTACGGGCCATGACATCTGCCTCCGTCCGCCGTGGTCGCGCCGGTGCACCAGGTCGATCGCTGCGGCACGACGTGCGGGGTCGTGTTGGAGTAGCCGGGCCCGGGTCCTCGTAAACCTCGGCCGGGGCCGTCCGCAGCAGCGCTGGGCCCCGAACCGGGGACATCGGGGGCCGGCACGTTTGGGAAGGCCGTTTGAGCTAGGCCGCCGCGGATACCCCGGGGCGAGGGTGTACGGGTGAGGAGACCCGGGCGCCCTCCGGGCGCGACCGGCCGCCGGGCCGCGCCGCGCCGGACAGCAGGGCGCCGCCGGTCCGCCGGCGGGCGCCCACGACGAACCGGAGGACGGCGGATGCCCGCACGATTCCTCGTTCTGAGCGCAAGCATGGGCCGCGGACACGACGCGGTCGCGGCGGAGCTGTCCCGCAGGCTGCGTGCCGCGGGCCACCACACCGCACGCGCCGACGTCCTCGACCTGCTCCCCGGGAGTCTCGGGAGCGGGCTGCGCGGCTTCTACCGCACGGCCGTCGGCCGCTTCCCCGCCGTGTACGCCGGGGTGTACGCGGCGTTCTTCCGGCCCGGGCGCGGGCCGCGGCCGGGCAGTGCGCCGCTGGCCGCCCTCGCGGAGCGCAGCCTGCTCGACATGGTCGCGCGGGAGAGGCCGGATGTGGTCGTGGCGACCTTCCACCTCTCCGCCCAGCTCACCGGGCGGCTACGGGCCCGGGGTGCCCTGCCGGTACCCGCCGCGGTGGTGATCACCGACTTCGCGGCGCACCGCCAGTGGCTGCATCCGGGCAACGACCTCCAGCTCTGCCTCACTCCGGCGATCGCCGAGCGGGTCGAGGAGGCCCTCGGCCGCCCGGCGGTCGTGTCGGGGCCGCTGGTGGGCGAGCGGTTCCTCGGCCCGGCGCCCACCGCGCCACGGTGGCGGGCGCGGCTCGCCGGCACGCCCGGCGGCCCCGTGCTGCTGTCGGCGGGTGCCTGGGGGGTGGGCACCCGGGTCGCGCACACGGCGTGGCTGGTGTCCGCGGCCGGGTACCTCCCGGTGGTGCTGTGCGGGGACAACGCCCGGCTGCGGCGGGAGGTCTCCCGGGAGCCCGGCGCGCTCGCCCTGGGCTGGGTCGACGACATGCCGGGGCTGCTGGGCGCCTGTCGCGCGCTCATCGACAACGCCGCGGGGCAGACCGCGCTCGAGGCGCTGGCGGCGGGTGTGCCCGTGATCGGCTACCGGCCCATTCCCGGCCATGGGGTCGCGGGCGTCAGGACCATGGCCGAACTGGGGCTCAGCGACCACGCCTGGGACTCGTGGTCCCTGATCCGCTCCCTGGACACGCTCGCTCCCCCCGGTCCCGTCCGTGACCGGCGGGTCGCGGCGGGGCAGGCGCTGCTGGGCGCCGACGCGGTCGGGGCACTGCGGGATCTGGCCGCGCCGGCCGCCGGCGCGCCTCCTCACGCACCCGCCTCGGGGTCGCGGTCGGAGACCGGCCACACGTAGGGCAGGTCGTCCGGCACACCGGGGAAGAGCTCCGCGTAGTGCTCCGGGTCCTTGCGGACCAGGGCGGACCGGTGGCTGCGGTGGAAGTCCGGTTCGCCCAGCCAGGGCGGCAGCTCGCCGTCCGCGGCCAGCTCCGGCTGCGGGCGCACCGGACGGCCTGCGCGGTCCCCCGCGAAGGAGGACAGCAGGGAGGCCGCGCAGGTGTCGGCGCGTCCCTGTGACGTCCACCGCGCACACACCTGAAGGCCGTAGCGGACCAGCGCCTCCTCGTAGCCGCGCCACATCCGCACCGCGGGGTGCCGCCGCCAGCCGTGGCCGGGCACGGTCAGGCCCCGCAGCACCTGGAGGGCCTCCACGCGCTGCTTGCCGAGCCGCCGGTCGTCCAGCACGGCCGCGGTCGCGGCGAAGTCCGGGTACGGCAGGAACGTCTGCATGGGGGTGCTGTACCCGCCGGGCACCGCCGCCGCGCGGGACGCGGCGGCGGCGTGGGCCGGCGGGGGCTGTTCGCGGCCACTCGGGTTATCCGTACGGGTATGACACGGCTGACGCACATCGGACACCTCGCACGGCACGGTCGCGCCCGGGACGGCTACATGGCGCTCGGCCGCACGGACGGCGACGGCCGGCACGGGCCGCCCGAGCACTCGGGCGAAGGGGCGCAGGACCGGGCCGGGAACGGGACTCGGGACGGATCGGGGGACGGGGGTGAGGGGCCCGGGGACGCGGGGCACGACCGCGGCGGCGGTGGCGCCCGGGCCGGGTCCGGCCAGGGCGGTGGCCCCGCGCGGCGCCGCGGACCCTCCGGATGGGCGGTGCTGCGCCGCACCGCCCGCAAGTTCGGGGAGGACGAGCTGACCGACCGGGCGGCGGCGCTGACGTACTACGGCGTGCTCTCGCTCTTCCCGGCCCTGCTTGTGCTGGTCTCGCTGCTCGGCGTCGCCGGGCACGACGCGACCGGACACGTCGTGGACACGCTCAGGAGGTTCGCGCCCGCCTCCGCCGGGGACACCATCACCGAAGCGGTGCGGCACGTGCAGGCCAACTCCTCCGTCGGCTCGGCCCTGGCCGTCGTCGGCCTGCTGGGTGCGGTGTGGTCGGCGTCGGGCTACGTGGCGGCGTTCATCCGCACGGCCAACGCGGTCTACGGCATCCCGGAGGGCCGCCCGGCGTGGCAGGTGCTGCTGGTACGGCTCGGGGTGACGGTGGCGCTGACGCTGCTGGCCTGCGCGAGCACGCTGATCGTGGTGTTCACCGGCAGTGTGGCGCGCCGTGCGGGATCGGCCCTGGGCGCGGGGGACACGGCGCTCACGGCGTGGTCGGTGGCCAAGTGGCCGGTGCTCGTGGTGCTGGTGTCCACCATGATCTCGCTGCTGTACTGGGCGAGCCCGAACGTGAAGGCCCGCGGGGTGCGCTGGGTCGCACCGGGCAGTTGCCTGGCCCTGCTGATCTGGATGGCCGCCTCCGCGGGATTCGCGGTGTACGTGGCGCACTTCGGCTCGTACAACAAGACCTACGGCGCACTCGCCGGTGTGATCGTCTTCCTGGTGTGGATGTGGATCGGCAATCTGGCGGTCCTGCTCGGCCTGGAGTTCGACTCGGAACTGGCCAGGGAGCGCGCCCTCACCGGTCGCGGCAGGCGCGTAAGGTACGCCGAGCCCAGGGGCACCCGCAAGTGGAGCGCGCGGGACCGGCGGCGCGCCGAGGAGTGAGGCCCCGCCGGCGTCCGGCCCCCGGCATCGTCGCCGATGTCGTGGGTACCCCGTGCTGCTGAAGCGACCATCGGCAGGGAAAGGCAGGTGAGGGGCGTGAGCACCGCCTATCACGACGGGCAGGGCACCACCGACGAGTCGGTGGGCGTGCTGGTCTCCCGTGCGTCGGAGCAGGTGTCGCAGCTGGTGCGTCAGGAGTTCCAGCTCGCGCAGGTGGAGATGCGGCAGAAGGGCAAACGGTTCGGGATCGGCGGCGGCCTGTTCACCGGTGCGGGGCTGATGGCCTTCCTCGCCCTCCAGGCGCTGGTGGCCGCGGCGATCGCCGCTGTGACGGTGGTCCTGCCGGTGTGGGCCGCCGCCCTGGTCGTCGTCGGCGCGCTGCTGCTGATCGCGGGCGCGCTGGGCATCGCCGGCCGGCTGGAGATGCGCCGGGCCGCACCCGCGGCGCCACGGCAGGCCATCGCCAGCGTCAAGACCGATGTGGCCGAGCTGAAGGAGGCTGCGCACCGATGAACCGCAACTCACATCCCGGATCCTCCGCCACGCCCGCCGAACTGCGCGCGCAGGTCGAGGATCTCAGGGCGGAGCTGGGCCACACCGTGGAGGCGCTGGCCGCCAAGGCGGACGTCAAGTCCCGGGCCCAGCAGCGGGCGGCCCAGGTCAAGGAGCAGATGCACGAGCGGACCACGCATGCCAGGAGCAGGGCGTCGCACCTGCGGCATCCGCGCGGTGCGGCCTCGGGGGGAAGCGGTGGCAAGGGCGCATCGACCGCACCCGTCATGAAGGACAAACGCCTGCTCATCGCGCTCGCCGTGGCGACGGCCGCGGGCATCGCGATCGCCGTGGGGCGCCAGCGCTACTGCCACCGGAGCCGCTGAGCCCGCTCGGCACGCTGAGCCCGCTCGGCCACGCAGGGCATGTCCGCAGCCGCCGGGCCCACCGCGGGTCCGGCGGCTGCGGACCGCGTCCGACCCGGCTGCCCGCGCCACGTCAGGAACCGGCGCGGGCAGCCGGGTCGGGCGAGCCCGGGCCGCCGGCAGTGTCCGCGCTTCCGTTAGGAACGTCCCTTTTGGGGCACTCGATCGACGTGCTGGTCTTCAGCTTCGACGAAGAAGGACGATGACCGACCATGGACATATCCCGCAAGCAGAAGCACGCGTATACCCGTCCGGTAGCGCCGGGGGCCCTCGCACGTGGTCCCCGGCAGGTACGCGGAGGCGTCCGTACCTGCATCCCGGCCCTGCGCGGTCGCGGTGGCTACCAGGAGCCCGCCGAGGCGGATCCCGACTCCCACATCGTGCGCGGCGAGGACTGACGCCGCGCCGCCTGCCGTGCCGACGCTCCCGCCGGGCGGGACCGCGGGCGGGCGGAGCCATCGGGCAGCGGGCGGCCCAGGAGAGATCACGAGCGGTCCCTTGCGGGCCGGCCGGTGCCGTGCACCTGCCGGCCCGTTCCGCGCATCCGGAGGGACACCAGGACCCGGCCGCACTTCGTCGCCGTGACCCCGCACAGAGCCTTGCGGAAGACATCAGCCCTGCGGAGGACACGGCCCTGCTGAGCAGGGGCGTGTGCTCCGCAGGGGCCTGCTCAGCAGGAGCCTGGCGGTGTGCGGGCGCCCAGTGAAGGGGGCGCGGCGGGCAGGTCGCGCGGCCGCGGGTGCGCAGGGTCTTTCAGGCGGCACCCGGTACGGGCCCGCTCGCGGAGCGGCCGGGCGCACCGGCGTGCTCCCCGGAGTGGCCGGGCAGCGGTACAGCGACCCGGCGCCACCCCGCGGGAGTGCCTCCGCCCGGGCCCGTCGGCCCGGGCGGAGGGGGTGCGCGTCACTTGCCCGGCCGGCCCGGTGCGGGGTCGGCCGGCGTGTCGCGCTCTGGATGCGCTCGTCCGTGTCAGGAGCGGGCGAGCACGTCCAGCGCCATGGCCGCCGTCCACCCGAAGTCCCGGCTGCCGAGGGCCTGTCCGGTGCGGGCGTCGACGTACTCGGCGAACCCGGAGGCGGTTGCCGTCGTCAGGATGGCCCCGGCCAGCCGGTCCGCCGCGGCCCGCGCGCCGTACTGCCGCAGGCCCCGCTCCAGCGTCCAGTTGACGTTGAACCACGCCGGGCCCCGCCAGTAGCGCGAGGCGTCGTGGGCGCCGCCCAGCAGGTCGTAGCTGGGCACCAGTCCCGTGCTGCCCGCGCCGAGGTCGAAGTGCGGTCCTGACAGGGTGTCCAGCAGGGCGCGGACCACCGGATCGGGCAGGCCGGGCACGGCCAGCGGCAGCAGACCGCTGACGCTGCGCTCGGCCACGAGGGCGTCCGGGACCAGGTCGCGGCAGAGGAACTGGCCCGACTGCGGATCCCAGAGCCGCGCCACCAGCGCCTCGGTCAGGGCCCCGGCCCTGGCCCGGTGCGGCACCGGGCTCCTTCCGAGGCTCTGTGCGATCGAGGCCAGTGCGTGCTCGGAGACGGCGAGGAAGGCGTTGAACGCGGGGTCCTCGACGGCGAACGGGTGCGAGGCCGCGGTATCGCGGTAGTGCTGGTCGCGGTAGCGCGCGGCCAGCCCCACGTAGCGTCCGTAGTCCTCGTCGGTGGGCCGGTCGGCCGCGGCGCCGTGGGTGAGGTCGGCGCGCCGGAAGGAGCCGGTCGGCGCCGGTTCGACGCGCGCCAGCGGCCCGTCCCAGCAGGGGCTGTTGTCCATGCCGGACTCCCACGGGTGGACCACGGCGGCCAGGCCCTGCCCACCGAGGTCGCGGTGGTCCGCCAGATAGCCGTGCCAGGCGGCGAGCCGCGGGTAGAGCCGGGCGAGGAAACCGCGCCGGCGGGACAGCTCAGGATCGCTCTCGTGGACCAGCCAGGCCGCCAGGGCGTGCACCGGTGGCTGGACGATCCCCGAGGTGTCGATCCCGGCGGGCGCGCCTGCCGCGGCGCCCGCCTGCCCCGAGCGCCAGAAGGCGGGACCCGGGAAGTAGGCGCCCGGGGGCACCGCCGGGTTGAAGACGATGTGCGGGATGCGGCCGTCCCCCCACTGCGCCCCGCACAGGGTTTCGAGCTCGCGCTGCGCCCGGTAGGGCGACAGGCGGCGCAGGCCGATCGCGATGAACGCGGAGTCCCAGCTCCACTGGTGCGGGTAGAGCGTGAGCGAGGGCACGGTGCCCGATCCCGTCCAGTGGGACAGCAGCACGCTCACCGCGCTGCTGCGCTGCGAACGGCCGGTGGGGATGGGGGTGGCCGGGGCGCCGAGGGCGGTCCGGGTCATGCGCCGTTCCTGCGCAGGAAGGCGGGGACGGAGCGGACCGCGTCGACCGGGTCACCGGTGAGCCGGCACTCGACGGCGAGGTAGCCGTCGTACCCGGCCGCTTCCAGGGCACCGAGCCAGGCGGGCCAGTCGAGGTGTCCCGCGCCGGGCTGGAACCGGTTGGAGTCGCTGACCTGCGCGTGGCCGATGTAGGGGGCGGCGGCGAGGATGGCGCCCGGCGGGTCGGCCTCCTCGATGTTCATGTGGTAGCTGTCGATGCCGATGCGCACCGAGTCGAGACCGGTGGCCCGGATCAGGTCCACCGCCTGGTCGAGGCGGTTCACCATGTGGTCCTCGTAGCGGTTGAGCGGTTCCAGGAAGAGCGTGACGCCCTCCGCCCGGGCGTGCTCGCCCAGCTCGGTGAGGCCCTCGACCAGGATGGCGCGCTCCTCCTCCTCGCCGCGCGGCGGCTCGAAGGGCGGCAGACGGCGGGAGAACATCCCGTACGAGGCGGGGGTCTGGGCGCCCAGGCCGCCCAGCTCGGCGATCACGGAGAGCTGGGACTTCATCTGCACGAGTGCGTCACGGCGCTGCTCGGCGTCGAAGGCCCCGAAGAAGTGCAGCATCTCGACGCAGACGGTGGGCATCACGACACCGTCGGCGAGGGCCCTGCGCAGCTCGGGAAGCCGCCCCTGGAAGTGCAGGTCGCCCTTGGCGCGCAGCTCGATGCCGTCGTATCCGGCGCTCTGCGCGAACTCCCACTTCTCCTGGAGGGTCGTTCCGGGCAGCAGTTGCTCCTGGCAGGCGGTCTTCAGCATGTGGGGGGCCTCTCAGAATTCCAGGACGACCTGGAGGGCGTCGGCGGGGCGCTCGTCGAGCAGGACGTAGGCGTCGGCCGCCCGGGCGGCCGGGATGACATGGCTGACCAGCGAGGCCACGTCCACGCGCTGTTCGGCGACGAGCGCGAGGAAGGTCTGCTGGAGGCGTTCGACACTCCAGCGCGGCGCGAGCTGCGGGGGCACGCCGCCGATCTGGGAGCAGATCAACTGGATGCGGTTGTGGTGGAACTCGTCACCGAGCCGCAGCCCGATGCCGTCGCCCTGGTAGAAGCCGGAGGCCACCACGCGGCCACCGGTGGTGACCGAGCGCAGCGCCTCGTGGAGCGCAGGGTAGGCACCGCTGATCTCGATGGCGACGTCCGCGCCACGGCCGCCGGTGGCGGCGCGCAGGGTCTCCGCGACGGCGTCGGTGCGGGCGTTGAGGGTGGCGGTGGCGCCGTGGGTCCGCGCGGTGGCCAGACGGCCGTCCAGGGCGTCGACGGCGGTGACCCGGGCGCCGTTGAGCTGGGCGAGGCGGGTGGTGAGCAGGCCGATGACACCCTGGCCGAAGACGGCGACGTCCTCGCCGAGGTGGATGTCGGCGGCCAGGACGGCGTTGAGCGCGATCGCGCCGACCCGGGCGAAGGTGGCCGCGAGCGGGTCGGACCCGGCGGGCAGGGTGTGCCCGAGGAGGCGCTCGGCGGGCACGACGCCCTCGCTGCGGTGCCCCCAGATGCCGAACACCAGGTCTCCCACCGCGGGCACGCCGGGCGCGCCCGCGACGTCCGGGGCGACCTCGGTGACCTCGCCCGTCTCGGAGTAGCCCCAGCCCGCCACCGGGTACTGGATGCCGGCCGCGCCGTCCCGGAAGATCCGGGCCTCGGCGTCCCAGGTGCGGGTCAGGTACGGGTTGGTGCCGCGGTAGGCGGTGAGTTCGGTGCCCGCGGACACACCCGAGTAACGGGTGCGCACCCGCAGGTGCCCGGCGGGCAGCGCGGCACGCGGATGCTCGGCCACCTCCACCTGTCGTGGGCCGGTGAACTGGACGACACGTTCCACGTGGCGACTCCGTGGGCTCAGGTTCAGTCGGCCGGAAAGACCCAGCCGTTGGGACAACGTCGAAGATACCTGCGACTTATGTCTTGTCAATACGCAAAACTAATGCTGAGATGCGTCAGAACCCAGCGAAAGTAGGGGGAGGACAGCACATGCATTGGTGGATCCGCCGTTCGACAACGGCTCCGGCTGCCGGACAGGCCCGGCGCGGCAGGGCGTCCCGGCTGCCGGGCAGGGCCCGGCCGCTGCTGGCGACCGGGCTCGCGGCGGCGCTCGGCGCGGGATTGCTGGCCGGGTGCGCCACGCACACCGGACCGGCCGCGCCGGACAACACCATCACGGTCTGGTCGGAGGAGAACCTGCCTCCGCGGATGGCGGTGACCAACAAGATCATCCACCGCTTCGAGCACGACACCGGGATCAAGGTGAAGCTGGTCGGGGTCGACGAGGCCCAGCTCCCGCAGTTGATCATGTCCGCCGCGGCCTCCGGCACGCTGCCCGATGTGCTCGGGGCGGTGCCGATGGGCCAGATCTGGCAGATGTACAGCAACGGCCTGCTGAACACCAAGGTCAGCGGGGACATCGTGCGGGGCCTGGGGCGCGGCACCTTCGACGCCAATGCGCTGCGGCTCACCTCGGACTCCGGCACGCAGCTCTCCGTGCCCTCCGACGCCTGGCTCCAGTTGCTGGTCTACCGCAAGGACCGGTTGGCCAAGGCGCACCTTCCGGTCCCCGACACCTACGCCTCACTGGTCAAGGACGCCGCCGCCCTCACCAAGGGCGGGAAGTACGGCACCTCGGTCGCCACCGACGCCTCCGACCCCTTCACCCAGCAGAGCTTCGAGGACCTGGCACTGGCCGGCGGCTGCCAACTGGTGAACGGCGGCGGCGCAGTCACCCTCGACTCCCCCGCCTGCCGCACCGCCTTCAGCACCTACGACAAGCTGGCCGCCGACTACGGCGCCCCCGGCACCCAGACCGTCGACTCCACCCGGGCCACCTACTTCGCCGGGCAGTCGTCCATCGTCCTCTGGTCGTCCTCGCTCCTCGACGAGCTGGCCGGACTGCGTTCCGACGCGCTGCCGAGCTGCCCCGAGTGCAAGAAGGACAAGGGCTTCCTCGCCTCGCACAGCGGCCTGGTCACCGCACTGTCGAGCCCGGGCCACCCCAGGCCCGCGCAGTTCGGCGAGGTGACGTCCTGGGCGGTCAGCAAGACCGCGGAGACCGCAGCATCCGAGAAGTTCATCACGTACATGATGAACAAGGGCTACGAGGACTGGTTCGGCATGGCGCCCGAGGGCAAGATCCCGGTCCGCAAGGGCACCGCGGCCCACCCGGACCAGTACCAGGCCGCCTGGCGGTCCGCGAAGATCGGCGTGGACACCCTCAAGCCGCTCGACCAGGTGTACCCGAAGGCCCTGCTCGACCAGCTCGTCGCCGGTGTCGGCACGATGCAGCGGTGGGGCATCACCCAGGGCCAGGGCGCCCTGGTCGGCGCCATCAACGGCGAGCTGCCGGTGCCCAAGGCGCTCACCGCGATGACCAGCGGCCAGACCTCGCCCCGCCAGGCCGCGCAGGACGCCCAGGACGAGGTGTCCGCACTCCAGAAGTCCCTCCAGTAGCCGCCGCCGAGGAAATCCCCATGAGCACACCCGCAACCCGCCCCACCAGAGCACCCCGCACGGCCGGCACGCACGCCCGGCCCGGCGGCCGGCGAAAGCGCCCGCTGACCGGGGCGCAGCGCGAGAACCGCACCGGACTCGCCTTCGTCACCCCGACCTTCGTCGTGGTGCTGGTGGTGGTGATCGTGCCCATCCTGTGGACCGTTCTGCTCGCCTTCCAGCGGGCCCGGCTGGTCGACATCCAGGGCATGGGCCTGTTCGGCAACTGGTCGCTCCAGAACTTCTCCCAGGTCTTCAGCTCGCCCGGCTTCTGGTCCAGCCTGCTCACCACCCTGGTCTACACGGTCGGCGGCACCGCCGGCTCCCTCGTGCTCGGCCTGATAGCGGCCCTGGCCCTGCGCCGCCCCTTCCGCGGCCGCGGACTGCTGCGCGGCACCATGCTGCTGCCGTACGTGGCGCCGGTCGTCGCGGTCACCTTCGTGTGGGAGGTGGCGCTCAGCCCGCAGTACGGCATCGTCAACAACTGGGGGACCCGCTTCCTCGGCTGGCACGACCCCATCGCCTTCCTGTCCACGCGCAGTTACGAGGTGGACCTGCTGGGCTGGCACGTCGGCGTGCCGCTCGCGCTGCTGACCGTCGTCGCCTTCGAGACCTGGCGGTACTTCCCCTTCGCGTTCCTGTTCCTGCTGGCCCGGCTCCAGGCGGTCCCGCCCGGTCTGGAGGAGGCGGCCCGCGTCGACGGCGCCACACCCACCCAGCGGTTCCGCTACGTGCTGCTGCCGCAGCTCATGCCGGTCATCGCCCTGCTGTCCGTGCTGCGCTTCATCATGACGTTCAACAAGTTCGACGACGTCTACCTGCTCACCGGCGGCAGCTCGGGCACCGATGTGGTGGCCGTGCGGGTCTACGACTTCCTGACCGCCCGGTTCGACGTGGGCGCCGCATCCGCCCAGGCCCTGGTCCTGGCCGTGGTGCTGATGGTCCTGCTGGGCCTGTACTTCGCGTTCTTCGCCAGGAAGACCCAGGAGGAGGCGTGATGAGCCGCGCACAGTTCGAGGAGCGCTTCTTCGGGGTGGCCCGCTGGGTGACGATCGCCGTGCTGGCGATCATCACCATCGTGCCCTTCTACTACATGCTCATGCTGTCGGTGAAGCCGATCGACGCGCTGCTGCTCGACCCGGGCTCGCTCTGGGTGTCGGCGCGGGACTTCACCCTGGACACCTACCGCAGTGTGCTGAAGCCGACCTCCGAGGGCGGCCAGGGGTTCCTGCGGATGCTGCTCAACTCGGCGCTGGTGGCACTCGGCACGGTGCTGCTGACCCTGGCCGCGGCCGTGCCCGGCGCCTACGCCGTCAGCCGGCTGAGGTTCTTCGGCAGCCGGCAGGTCAGCGCGCTCTTCCTCGCGGTCTACCTGTTCCCGGCGACGCTGCTCGCGGTGCCGCTGTTCGTGATGTTCGCCAAGGTCGGCCTCTCCGGAAGCCTGGTGGGTCTCGCGATCGTGTACATCGCCCAGACCGTGCCCGTTTCCATCTACATGATGAAGAACTACTTCGCCACCATCCCGTACAGCATCGAGGAGGCGGCGGCCCTGGACGGCTGTTCGCGGCTGCAGACCGTGTACAGGGTGGTGCTGCCGCTGAGCCTGCCGTCCCTGATGGCCACCGGGCTCTATGTGTTCATGATCGCCTGGAACGAGTTCCTCTTCGCCCTGCTGTTCCTCGCGGCATCGCCGGACAGGTGGACGGTGCCGCTGGGGCTGCAGCAGCTCGCGGGCGGCATCGAGGTGCCCAAGACGGTGCTGATGGCCGGGTCCGTGGTGTTGACCATCCCGGTGGTGGTGCTGTTCTACGCTGCGGAGCGGCTGCTGACGGAGGGGCTGACGAGCGGCGCGGACAAGGCGTAGCCGCGGCCGTGGCCCACGGGGGCGTCCGGGTGCCGCCCGTGCGCAGCGTCAGGACGAGCCAGGGACGAGCGAGGAGTACCGACCATGCCGGCCAGTCAGGCGAGCGCAGGCCATCTGCTGCAGTTGATCCGCAGCGGGCGGGCCACCACCCGGGGCGAGCTCCAGCACGCCACGGGACTGTCCCGGTCCACCGTCGGCCACCGGCTCGACCAGCTCTTCGGTGCGGGCTGGCTGCGGGAGGCCAACGGCGTGCCGGGTGCGGTGCCGGCCGTGGCGGTGGCGGCACGGGCGGCGGCGGGCCGGGCCTCCTCGGGTCCGCCGGCCACCGGTGGACGGCCCTCCGCCCGCCTGGAGTTCGACTCCTCGCACGCGGTCGTGCTCGCCGTCGACGTGGAGACCCGGCACGCCCAGGCGGCGGTGCTCGACCTGGACGGCCGCCTGCTCGCCGAGCACACCGCACCGCTGCTGGTCGCGGACGGCCCCGACAAGGTGCTCGACACCCTCGCACGGTGGTTCCCGCCGCTGCTCGACGAAGCGGGCACGGACGCCTCGCGGGTCTGCGGGATCGGTCTTTCGGTGCCGGGCCCGGTGGACTGGGCCACCGGCCGGGTCGTCCAGCCGCCGATCATGCCCGGCTGGGACCAGTACCCCGTTCCTGAGCGGATGCAGGAGGCGTACGCACGCCATGTGGCGCCCGGCGCCGCCCCCGTGCCGGTGCTCGTCGACAACGACGCCAATCTGATGGCCTACGCGGAGCAGCGCCGCTTCTACCCGGACTGCTCGGCGTTCCTGCTGCTGAAGGTCTCCACCGGGATCGGCGCGGGGGTCGTCGTCGACGGCGAGCCGTACCGCGGCATCGACGGCGGGGCCGGCGACATCGGGCACATCAGGCTGCACGACGAGCCGGAGGCGCTGTGCATGTGCGGCTCGTACGGCTGCCTGGCGGCGGTCGCCAGCGGACGGGCCATCGCGCGGCGGCTCAGTGCCTGCGGCACGTCGACCACGTCCGGCTCCGATGTGCGCCGGCATCTGGCGGCGGGCCAGCCGGATGCGGTGCGGCTGGCCAGGGAGGCGGGGCAGCGGGTCGGTGAAGTACTGGTCACGGTGGTGACGTTGCTCAATCCCGGGGTGCTGGTGCTCGCCGGCGATCTGGCCGGGACGCCGTTCCTGACCGGGGTGCGCGAACTGCTCTACCAGCGTGCCATGCCCCGTACGACCGTCCATCTGGATGTGGTGACCTCACGGCTCGGCGACCATGCGGCCCTTGCGGGCGCGGGGGCGATGGTGGTGGAGCACCTGTACGCGCCGGACCGCGCCGACGCACGGCTGGCGGCACTCGTGGGGGGCTGAGCCGCACGGCGGGCCCCGTCCCGCCCGGACGGCCGCCCCGCCCTTCTCCTGCAACGATCCCGAGCACACCCTGGAGTGTCCTGTGTCAACCAGCCGTCCGGCTCGCCCGTCCGCCTCCGGCCCGCTCCCTTCGGACGACGCCGCCTCCGACGCCCCCGCCCGGCAGGTGGGGGCCCAGGACCCCGCCGCGCCGCACGTCACCGCGCCGGACACCGTTCCTCCCGGTGCCGCGCGGGAGCCGGCCGCCGCCGAGGCCCTGCACGGCAGTGTCGCGGCGCCGCCGCTGCGGGTGGGTCTGGTCGGGGCCGGCCCGTGGGCTCGGACGATGCACGCGCGGATCATCGCGGCCGGGCCCGAGACCGCGCTGACGGCGGTGTGGGCGCGCCGGACGGAAGCCGCCGAGGAGACCGCGCGCCCCTACGGTGCGGTGGTGGCCGCCTCGTTCGAGGAACTCCTCGACCGCTGCGAGGCGCTGGCGTTCGCGGTGCCGCCCGCGGTGCAGGCGCAGTACGCGGTGCGGGCCGCCGCGGCGGGCAAGGCGCTGCTGCTGGAGAAGCCGCTGGGCGGCGACCTGGCGTCGGCGCGCCGGGTCGCGGACGCGGTGGCCGCAAACGGTGTGGTCTCCCAGTTGGTGCTGACCAAGCGCTACCACCCGGTGACCCGTGCCTTCCTGCGGGCCGCCGCGGACACGGTGGTCACCGGGGCCCGCTCCTGCTACCTCCACGGGGCCTTCCTCGGCGGCGAGTTCGCGACCTCGTGGCGGCTGGAGCAGGGTGCGCTGCTGGATCTGGGGCCGCACCTGCTGGACCTGCTGGACGCGGCGATCGGCCCCATCGCGGCCATACGGGCCACCGGGGACTCCCGCCGCTGGATCGAGCTGAGCTGCGAACACACCAACGGAGCGGTCAGCCAGGCGTCCTTGTCGGGTGCCGTGCGCCTGGCCGACGCACAGACCCGGGTGGAGCTCTTCGGCCCCGGTGAGCCGCTGGTGTACGACACGGCGGGGATGGACCACGAGGAGTGCTGGCCGGTGCTGCGGCGCGAGTTCGCGGCGGCGGTCCGCTCGGGCCGGCCCTCGCCGCTCGACGCGGCGCGTGGGCTGCGGCTCCAGGAACTGCTGGAGATGGCCCTGGGGACTCAGGTCCTGCGGTGATCACCGCTCGCGCCGTCGATCAGCTCGCGCACGATGTCCATGTGCCCGGCGTGCCGTGCGGTCTCCTCGACCATGTGGACGAGCACCCACCGCAGGGAGACCGGCTCGCCGAACCATGCGGTGCCCGTGGTGTCCAGGTCCAGTTCTGCGATGGTCCGGTCGGCGGCGGCGCGGGCCCGCTCGTAGAACGCGAGGATGTCGGCGGTCCTCTCCTGCGCGGTGACCCGCAGGTCGGCGTTCTCGTCGTCCGGGTCGAAGGGCAGGGGTTCCGTCCCTCTGCCGAAGGTCTCGCAGAACCAGGCGTACTCGACGGCGGCGAGATGCTTCACCAGGCCCAGGAGGTTGGTCCCTGACGGCGTCATGGGCCGTCTCAACTGCTCGTCGTTGAGTCCCTCGACCTTCCGCAGCACCGCCTCGCGGTGTCTGGCCAGGCCGGCGCACAGGTTCTCCTTCTCGGTGCCGGTGTACGGCGGTATGCGTTCTGCCATGCGGCGGACGCCAGGAGCGTGTCTCGGTAACGAGCAAGGGGCCTGCTGGCTGTGATCAATGGGATCGGTCGTGGCCGTCCCGTGGGCATCTGTGAGGCCATGGTTGGGTCCTGCCCGGCAGGTGTTCGGCTGGTAGGGCTCGTGGCGTGGTCAGGGTGCCTGGCCGGTCAGCCGGCCAGGGCGGCGAGCCCGGTGGTCCCGGCGTGTCGGAAGATCTTGCGGAGGTTGTGGGCGGGCGGCCGGCAGTCGCCACTCGCCGCGGGCTCCGTCCTCGCCGCGCAGGAGGAGCCGGCGGCCGTTCTGGCAGGTCATGACCTGTCCGAAGACGGGTTCCACGATGGCCTTGCGGCGGCTGCAGGCGGCCTTGCCGGGCTTGGTCCGCAGCTTGCGGGCCATGCACTCCTTGAGGGTGGCGCCGGCGGGGATGCGTCCGCGTGGTGCGGGCGGGACCTGCTCGTCGTGGGCGAGTCGGCCGGTGGCCATGAACGTGTCGGTGCCGCAGGCCAGTTGGCGCTCTCGCGCGGCCTCAGGGTCTCGGAGCAGTACCCGGCGTCGACCAGTGCCTGCTTGGGGTGGACGCCGGTGTTCGCCGCGAACTGGTCGAGCATGCTGGTGCAGTTCAGCGCGTCGGAGGGGTTGGTCGTCACGTCGGCTGCGGTGATGACCTGGTGCTCTTCATCGACGACGGCCTGGGCGCTGTCGCCTGAATGCAGGCGCCGTCGCTGTTCTTCATGATCCGCGAGTCGGGGTCGGTGAAGTTGGCCTGGGCTTTGGGCTTTGGGCTTTGGGCTTGGGCCGGGCCTTGGCGGCGGCCTTCTCGCCGGCGTCGGTGACGGCCTGCTCGAATGATCAGCTTCAACGGGCTCGCCCACGGCGGGAGCACATCGCCGTCGTCTTCCCCGCCGGGAGCTCCGTGCCCCTCGTGCGCGTGCATTCGGAAGGCCTCACGGGAGATGTGTCCGGTTCCGCCCGCTGCGACTGCGGACCGCAACGCGCCGAAGGAGTCGACCTGTGCGCCGAAACGGGCGGAATCCCGCTGTCCCTCCGCCAGGAAGGGCGCGGCATCGGGCTGTACGACAAACTCGACGCCTACTGTCTCCAGGACCAGGGCCTGGACACGTTCGCCGCGAACCGGGAGGCGGCGCGCCTTGGCCCCGTGCGGCGGCATGTCTCGGTGAGCGCCGCCGCCTCACCGGCTCACAGCGCGCGCATCATGCCGCCGTCGATCGGGATGAGCGAGCCCGTCACATACGAGGCGGCGGGCGACAGGAGCACCGCGGCCATGCGACCGAACTCCTCCGGGTCGCCGAGCCTGCGCAGCGGGATGACGGCCTCGCTCCGCTGACGCGCCTGCGGGTCACCGCGCTCCAGTTGGACCGTGCGCGCGGTGAGGATGCGCCCGGGCACCAGGCCGAGGACCCGGGTGCCCTGCGGTCCGAGTTCGTCCGCCAAGTCCTTGATGAGCATCGCGAGTCCCGCGCGCAGGCCGTTCGAGATCGAGAGGTTCGGCAGCGGGGTCTTGACGGAACTGGACAGCACGTAGCCCAGCGCGCCACCGTCCTCGCGCCCGGATTCGGTGCTCAGCAGCGGCGCGAGGTGGCGAGCAAGCCGCACGGCGCCGAGGAAGACGCTTTCGAAGGACTCCCGCCACGCCTCGTCGGTGAGGGCCGTGGTCCGCCCGGGGGGCGGACCACCGACGCTCACCAGGGCGCCGTCGACGCGCCCGAACGTGTCCTGGGCGAGAGTGGTGAGTCTTTCCGGTGTTTCGGGGTCGGCGTTGTCGGCGACGATGCCCACCACGCTCCGCGGGAAGCGGTCGGCGACTTCCGCCACCTTGCCCGCATCACGCGAGGAGACGACGACGCGCGCCCCCTCAGCGACCAATGCGTCGACGGTCGCCCGGCCGAGCCCGGACGTACCACCGGTGACGACATAAACGCGATCTCGCAGCCCGAGGTCCATGAGCACTCCTTACTCCACCATCAACAGCTTGCATACGATATCTCATGCACGAGATCTGGGCTGTGTCGTGTACTGTAACCCCGTGACAACTGCTGACTTGGTCGTACTCCGCGGGCACGTCGTGACCCCCGAGGGGGTGAGGACCGGGGACGTCGTGGTCGCCGACGGTGTGGTGCGGGCCGTCGGTCCCGACGTCGGCGCCCCGTACGCCGCGGGTGCCCGCGAAGTCGTCGACGCCGCGGGGTGCTACCTCCTGCCGGGCGGGGTGGACCCCCACTGCCACCTGATGGCCGACCTGGGGCAGGCCAGCATCGCCGCCGCCCTCGGAGGCACCACCACCGCCCTGTCCTTCTCGCTGCCCCGTGAAGGCGAGGAGACCGTCTCCGCCTTCCAGCGGGCCCGTGCGCAGGTGACCGGCGGCGAGTCCCTCATCGACATCGGCCTGCATGCCATGTGCTACCAGCCCAATGAGCTCACCGGCGCCGACGTGGCACGCCTCACCGAGCTGGGCGCCGACGCGGTGAAGGTGTTCCTCGCCTACCCGGAGCTGGGCATCATGGCCACGGGCGACGGTCTGCACCGGGTCATGACCGCCGCGAAGCGCGCCGGGATCCCCGTGCAAGTGCACTGCGAGGACGGCGAGTTGATCGAGGCCCTGGTCGAGGAGGCGGCGGAGGGCAGCAGGAGCGGGCCCGTCGCCTTCGCGGAGGTCCGCCCCCCGGTCCTGGAAGAGGTCGCCGTGTACCGCGCGCTGGCCATCGCGGAGCTGACCGGGTCCCGCGTCTACATCACCCACCTGTCCAGCACGGGCGCGATCGGCCACGTCCGCAGGGCGCGAGCCGGTGGCCACGTCGAGATCGGCGCCGAGGCGTGCCTGCACCACCTCCTGCTCAGCGTCGACGAGTACACGTCCCCCGCCGCGGGCGAACTGCTGGTGGCACCCCCGCTGCGCACGAGCGAGCACGTCGACGCGGTGGGCCAGGCGCTCGCCGACGGCACCCTGGACACCGTCGGCTCCGACCACTCCCAGCAGCGCACCGCGGTCGACGAACGCATCTGCCCCTGCCGCGACGCGGAGTACGGGATCGCCGGCATCGGCGCCAGGCTGCCGCTGCTGCTGTCGTGGGGCCTTGCACGGGGCATCCCCATCGAGCGGCTGTCCCACGTCCTGTCGACGGGCCCCGCCGACAGCTTCGGCTACGGGCCCGCCAAGGGCAGGATCGCACCGGGCAGCGACGGCGACCTGGTGGTCTGGGACCCCGAGCCGGAATGGACGGTCGACGCCGACTCCTTCCGCGACGGTACGGGAACCAGCCCGTACGAGGGCAGGCGGGTCAAGGGCCGGGTAAGATTGGTCTCGCTGCGTGGCCGTGTACTGGCGCGGGACGGGGAAATGGCGTCAACTCCCGAGCGGGGACGCCTGGTGGTGCCGAGAAGGGATACAAGCGGGCATGAGTGACACCTCGCAGCTGCGAATCGGTCCCGCGGTCACGCTGAACGCGGCCCAACTGGCTCAGCGCCCCGACAGCCTCGCCCTCTGGGTGTACAACACCATCCGCCAGACCATCATCGAGGGCCAGCTTCCCGCGGGTTCGAAGGTGACCGAGGCGCGACTCGCCAAGGAACTGGGCGTCAGCAAGACACCCGTACGCGAGGCGCTGTTGCGGCTCAAGGAGATCGGCCTCATCGAGGCGAACGGCCCGACGACCGGACGCATCGTCTCCCCCTCCCTGGAGATCACCCGCAACGCCTACGAGGTGCGCGAGTCCCTGGAATCCACCTCCGCCCGGCTCGCCGCCGAACGGGGTGAGCGGGGACTGCTGATAACGGCCCAGCGCGAGGCCGAGCGCACGGTCGTCGCGGCCGACCGGCGGGACAACGCCGCCTACCGGGAGGCCGACGAGGCGTTCCACCGGACGATCGCGGCCGCCGGCGGCAACGATCACCTCGCCCGGCTGCTCGACGACATCAACGCCCTCGTCACGGCGCTGCGGCAGCGCGACATCCCGGGCATGGACGCCTCCCCGCTCTGCGCGGAGCAACACATGCAGATCGCCGCCGCCCTGCTGGAGCGCAACGCCACGGAGGCGCACCGCCTGATGTCTGAGCATGTGCGGCACGTCGGCGCGGAAGTGCTGGCGCAGTTCGCCGACGCCCACTGAACGTCCGAGGCGGGCGCCGTCGTGAGGAAGTACCCTCACGACGGCGCCCGTCGGTTTGTCAACCAGCCATCCAGCCACCGTCGACCATCAGGTTCACGCCCGTGATGTAGGACGCCTCGTCGCTCGCCAGGAACAGCACCGCTCCGGCAACGTCCTCGGGACGGCCCAGACGCGGCCACGGAGTCCGCGAGGTCCAGTACTCGTGCCAGCGGGGATCCTCCGCGCGGGCGGAGGGTCCGGTCTCTATCTTGCCGGGCGCGACGGCGTTGCACACGATGCCCTGCGCGGCGTACTCTACGGCGATCTGCCGTGTGAGCTGCGCCACCGCGGCCTTCGAGACACCGTAGGCGATGTCCTCGGGCGCTGCGACCATCCCGTGCTGAGAGGTGATGTTGACGATCCGTCCGCGCACCTCGCCGCGGGGCGGCCGATCGAGCATGTGCCGTACCGCGGCGCGGCACAGGGTGAACACCCCGGTGACATTGACCGCGAGGACGTGGTTCCAGTCCGCGTCGTCGGTGTCGGTCAACGACGTCCCGGTGCTGACGGCGGCGTTGTTCACCACGATGTCCACGTGGCCCCATCGGGCCTCGGCGCGCGCGAACATCGCCTCGACCGACGAGGTCACCGCGAGGTCGCACGCCATGAACTCCGCCGTGCCGCCCGCCGCGGTGACAAGGTGCTCGGTGGACGGCCCGCCGTGCCAGGGCAGGGGTGTGCGGTCGGCGATCACGACCGAGGCGCCCGCCGCCGCGAGGCGCACGGCGACGGACCGGCCGATTCCGGAGGCGGCGCCCGTCACGATCGCGGTCCGCCCGGTCAGATCAATCGCCATGTGACTCCTCTCCCCAGTGGGTGCGCAGGTGCGCGAGGTCGCGACGCAGACTGTCGCCCTCCCGCGAACTGAGGTGGTCGAGCACGATCCACCCCGCGTAGCGCGCCTGGCGCAGCGCGGCGAACACTCGTGCCCAGTGGACGATCCCGCTGTCCAGGGAAGCGCGTTGCCAGGTCCACCCGCCCTCCGGTGTCCGCTGCGGCGCCGTGTTCTTCACGTGTACGTGACTCAGCATCTCCCCCAGCACGTCGACGGCCAGGAACGGGTCGAGCCAGCCCTCGCGCGCGAGGCTTCCCGGGTCGTAGACGACCCCGGCGTGGCGGGGGGTCAGCCCTGACAGCGCGTCACGTGCCAGTACCACGCCGGGAACCAGCGTCCCCGGCGCCGGCTCGATCAGCAGGCGCAGATCGTGTGCCGCGGCGATCCGCGCCAGAGCCGCGAACCGCTCGCGCAGCAACGCGAAGTCCTCGGCGAACGTCCCCTGTGGCGGGCAGGCGTAGACGCGCAGGTGCGGGGCCCCGAGTGAGGCGGCGGCAGCCACGAGACGCTGCCACACGCCGAGCGGCGAGGCCAGCACCACGTCGTCGTGCACCGACAGCCCGCAACACAGCAACCCGGCCCCGGAGGTGGCCTCCACCAGTCGGCGAACCGCGGCGTCCGGCGCGTCGAGGGGCAGTGCCTGACCCGGTCCCGCCCCCCACTCCACGGCCGTCAGACCGGACAGCGCCGCGGTCGCGCATACCTGCTCGGGGTCGTGCTCGGGCAACGCCGCGCTGGCGATGGCCAGCAAGCGGCGCCCCTCGGGGACAGCGGACGGCGGAAGAGCCCGCGCGGCCCGGGCGGTCACTGAGAGCCGCCGGTGGACCACTCGTGGTGGTGCGCGTCCCACCAACGCGCGATGTCCAGCCTGCGCATGAACGACACCCCGGGCTTCTGGTCGACGTAGCGGACGAAGTCCCGGACCGCGCCCGCCCGATTGGCCTGGCCGCTCCAGCGTGGGTGCAGACCCACCGTCATCATCCGCGGCCCGAGGCCCTGGTCGACCTCGTCGCAGAGGTAGTCGAGGCCCAGTCGCAGGCTCTCGAAGAAGTGGTGGGGCGTGCTGTACGTGGGGTTCAGCAGGTAGCGGGTGTCGTTGTAGACCTTGGAGTACGGCAGGATCAGCAGGTCCTTGCCGCCTGCCCTTGTGTAGTAGGGCAGTTCGTCGTTGCAGGGGTCGGAGTCGTAGAGGAAGCCGCCCTCCTCGACCAACAGGTCGAGCGTGTTCTCGCTGGGGAAGGACCGCAAGTACCAGCCGAGCGGGCGTTCCCCGGTGAGTTCCTCGATGGACCGGATCGCGAGCCGCAGGTGTTCGCGCTCCTGCTCCTCATTCACCCTGCTGTACTCCAGCCAGCGGTAACCGTGGCCGATGACGTCGTGACCGCGCTCGGCGATCCACCCGGCGACGGCCGGATTGCGTTCCAGCGCCACCGCGCACACGCCGATGGTCACGGGCACGTCGTAGCGGTCGAAGATCCTGGCGAGGCGCCAGATCCCCACGCGGCTGCCGAACTCGTAGTGCGTCTCGCTGCCGAGGTCGCGCACCGACCCGTCGATCTCGTAGTCGTACTCGCCCCAGCCGTCGTTGCGGCCGTCGCCGTCCGGGATCGAGTACTCCGCGCCCTCCTCGTAGTTGACCACGATGTTGACGACGACTTTCTCGCCGCCCGGCCAACGCACCTGCGGCGGATGCTGGCCGTAGCCGACGAAGTCCCGGGGCCGCTTGTCAGGACGATCCTGCGCGGGTGGCGTGAAGGGAGAAAAGGATGACATCTCTGGCACGTTCTTTCTCGGTCTGTTGTGGCGTCGTGCGACGGTGGTCGCGGGGCCGGGGCGGCGGGCCTGGACCCCCGGCGCCGGTCGCCGGTGGGACCTCAACCCGCCGTCCACCCGCCGTCCACGGGTACGACGGCGCCCGTCACGTTCGCGGCACCAGGCCCCAGCAGGAAATCGATCACGTCCGCGACCCGCGCGGGATCGGCCGGGGAGGGCAGAAGGCTGCGCCCGGCCACCCGGTCGTCCTCACGGTGGCGTACTTTCGGCGACGCAGCGCTCCGCCGCAGCATCGGGGTGTCGGTGGGGCCCGGGCAGACGCAGTTGACGCGGATGCCCTCCGGGGCGTGGTCGACCGCCATGGCCCGGGTCAGCCCGATGACACCGGCCTTCGCCGCGCAGTACGCGGGGAAGCCCGCGCCGCCGACCTGCCCGTACTGCGAGCTCACGTGCACCACCGCGGCTCCCGGGCGGCCCCGCAGCCAGGGCAGGGCCGCCCGGGACGCCAGGTAGGCGCCGGTGAGGTTGACGTCGAGGACACGCCGCCACTGGGCGGGGGAGGTCTCGGTGACATCCCCGGTATAGCCGCCCACGCCCGCGCAGTTGACGAGGGCGTCGAAGCCGCCGAGGCGGTCGGCGAGGAGACCGACCGCGCTCGCCACAGACGTCTCGTCGCACACGTCCGCGTCGGCGGCCACGAAGCGGTCGCCGAGACGTGTGGCCACGGCGGCGAGCGCCGTGGCGTCCACATCGACGGCGCCGACCGCGAAGCCCCCTTCGACGCAGGACTCGGCGACGGCGAGCCCGATACCGGATGCCGCACCCGTGACCAGGACGGTACGCGGTGCGGTGCTCATGAAACACGCACCGTGGCGCCGCTGGCCAGCGCCTCCTCACCGGCCAGCGCCACCTCCAGGGTGCGCAGCGCGTCCGCGGGCGTGCAGGCGACCGCACCGGGGTCGCCCGCGCGGACCGCGTCGAGGAATTTCGTGATGGAGGCGGTGAACGGGGCGCAGGAGGCCCTCTCGTCGATGTCGCCCCCTCCGCTGCGGCCCGAGAGGCGGAAACGCGGGTCGAGTTCGATGCGGAACACGCTCTCGCTCGCGACCACGTCCAGGCCGTACCGGGCGGGGCCGTCGTCCCGGGTCCACGCGACGACGATGGTGGCGATCGCCCCCGAGGCCAGGTGCAGTACGAGGGTGAGCGCGTCGTCGATGTCCCCTTCCCCGGCCTCGGGCCGCGCCAGGCGAACCGTGCTCGCGGCCGCCTGGACCGCGGTCACCTCGCCGGCCACGGCACGCACCAGGTCGATGTGGTGGCTGCCGCGTTCCAGTAGGTTGCCCCCGCCCTGGCTCCGGTCGAGGAACCACGGCCGGGCCGCGGTCGGGCCGAAGCTCTGGCCGAGCAGGAACCCGGCGGGTCGGCCCGCGAGCTCCCCACGCACGGTGGTGAGCAGGTCGAGGGCGTGCCACTGGTACCCGACGGCACACACCAGGCCGCTGTCGGCCACCGCCTCGACGATCCTGAGTGCGTCGGCGCGCTCCCGCGCGACGGGCTTCTCCAAGTACACCGGCACACCGTGCGAGACGGCGAGCAGGGTGGGGTCGAGGTGGTGCTGGGGCGGTGTGCAGATCCACACCGCGTCGAGCAACTCGTGCGCGAACAGCTCTGCGGCGTCGGTGTACCCGCGGGCCCCGAAACGGTCCGCGCAGTCACTGACCCGCGTAGGGTCGACGTCGTGCACGGCGGCGATCGTCACGTCGTCGCGGCCGGCCAGATCGGCGAGGTGCGCCTCGCCGATCCAGCCGAGCCCGATGACGGCGACCCGCAGGCGAGAGGAGATGCCTGCCATGTGCGTCAGCCCTTCATGTACAGCGTGCGCGGATCGAAGTGGTCGGAGGGACCGGCGGCGAGTCCGCCGATCTTGGAACTGGTGATCCTGAGGTTGCTGATCCAGTAGCCGATCAGCTCCGGCACCTGTTCGTGCTGGATGCCCGCCATCTGCTTGGCGATGCTCAGCCGCCGTTGCTCGTCGAGCGTGCCGTTGAGCCGGACGAAGAGCTTGTCGAACTCCGGGTCCGCCCAGTGCGCCGAGTTCCAGATGCCATGGGCGGTGTAGGCGGGCAGGATGGCCTGGCTCGGGACGCCGCGCGCGCCCCAGTCCACGATGCCCATCGGCACCTGCAGCCACGGCTGGTTCCCGCCGTTTCCGTAGTAGGCGCTCTGGGGCATCACGTTGAGGTTGATGTCGATGCCCACCTTCTTGCACGCCTGCTTGATCAGCACCGCGTACTGGGGTATCTCCAGGTACTGCTCGGTGGTGAGGGTCACGGAGAAGCCGCGAGGCTTGCCGCCCCTGGCGAGCGCGGCCTTGGCCGCCGCGTAGTCCTGCTTGCGCTGGGGGATCCCCGTGAGGGCGTCGGCGGCCAGCGGGTAGACCGGCGCGAAGGAGTGGTCGTTGCCGACGCTTCCGAATCCGCCCAGGAGCGACTTGACCAGCGACGGCCGGTCGATGCAGAGCGCGACGGCCTCGCGCAGGTGCTGGTTGTCGAACGGCGCCTGGTCGGTGCGCATGTGGACGCCGCGGTAGCCGCTCGACTTGCTCTTGATGACGGTCAGATTCGGGTTCTTCAGCAGGGCCTGGGAATTCTGGTAGGGCGCGACCTGCCAGACCTGCTCCTTACCGCCCTGCATGTTCAGCGCGATGGCCGCGTCGTCGGCGTAGTACGTGAGCTTGATGCCGTCGAGGAGGGGGTAGCGCGGGTCCCAGTAGTGGGGGTTGCGCTCGAAGGTGGCACCGGTCTCCGTCTGGTACTGCGTCATGATGAACGGGCCGGTACCGATGCGGCCCTTGGCGAAGTCCCCGACCTGGTAGCCCTTGGGCAGGATGATCGCGTTGAAGTTGAACGACGACACCAGGTAGGGGAAGTCGACGAACGGCGTGTCCAGGTGGAAGGTCACCGTGTGGTCGTCGACCTTCTCGATGTTCCCGTGGGAGAAGATCCCCTTGAACGCCGAGAGCGCGGAGGAGTTCACCTTCGGATCGGTGAGCAGGTTCATGGTGTATACGACGTCGTCGGCGGTGAAGTCCTTGCCGTCGTGCCACTTGACGCCCTTGCGCAGGACGAAGGTCCACTCGTCGGGCTTCTTCGCCTTCCACGACACGGCCAGCCGCGGATCGAGGGTGTAGTCGGCGCGGGGGAAGCACAGGTACTCGCCCGCGATCTGCGCGGTCGTCTGGCCGCCCTGGTTGTAGAGAGTGACGGGGTCGACGACGGAGGCGGGCTTGGTGATCGCGACGTTGGCCGTACCACCGCGGCGGGGCTTGCCCGACGGTGTGCCCTGCTGCGGGCTCGTGTCCGACGGGCCGCAGGCGGCGAGGATGGAGCTCACCGCCGGGACGGCGAGCCCCGCGGCGCTCGCTCTCATCAGGAAGCGCCGGCGGCTGAGGCGACGCGCCCGCAACTCCTCCAGCAGGTGGTGCTCGTATTCATCCATGTGGTGCCTCACTCAGATGTGCTGCCGACCGACGGCGACCGCGGCGGCTGTGGACGAGACTCCCCCGGACACAGCGTCGCTGTGGAGCGGGGCTCAGAGGATCGATCGCTTCGGCGGTGGCACCCGCCGACCCGGTGAAACCGGCTCGGGCCGTCCGCACGGCCTCCTCGGCCGACCGCCTGAGATCTGATATTCCAGGCACCATATCCTTGGCTCCCTCGTGGGGCAATGAGGTCTTTCGAGGAATTTCGCCGAACGGGTCCAAGCTCGGACGCGATTGAGTCTTCCCTGTTCCCTTCATGTGTCGTCCATGAAAATCGGGACCCAGAGCGCCGTGTTGCCCACCGGATACCGGAGAAGGCGCCGCTTGCCGAGATGCGCTATACGGAATATCGTGTCCGCCACCCGAGGGCCTCGGGGCCCGTCCCGCCCGGCATCCACGGTCGGGGGACACCCTCACCCGTCCGCCTATGGCAGAGGGGCCGACGACCACCGAACACCAAGTTCCGCGGCCGCTGGGAGCCCCCACCCGGCCGCGCCACGGGCAAGAGCGAGACTCAAGAAGCAGCGACAACGTTCGTCGAGGCGCCGCACGGCCCCGGGCCGTTCACCGCGTCACAGACCCGACACCCCCGGCAGTCCCCGACCGGGCCGTACCCCCAAGAGGTCGAAGTGCACGATCAGACGACTGGAAGAAGTCGGCCCCGCCCAGGCGGAGGCGGATGACACATGGGCGCCTTCATCGCAAAGCGACTCGCCCTGAGTCTCCTGACACTCCTGCTCGTCTCGGTGGTCGTCTTCCTGGTCGCCCAGGTACTCCCCGGAGACATCGGCAGGACCATCCTGGGCCCGTACGCGACCAACGCCCAGGTAGCGCAGCTCGACGCGCAACTGGGTGTCGACCGTCCCCTGGCCGTGCGCTACTTCGAATTCGTCCGGGGCTTCGTCACCGGCGACTGGGGCACCTCGTACCTGTTGCAGCAACCGGTCCGCGCTCTCGTCGTCGGCCACCTCGGCGACTCGCTCGTCCTCGGCCTGTTCGCCATGATCCTCATCGTGCCGATCTCGCTCGGGTTCGGTGTGCTCGCGGCCCACCGCAGGAACGGGTTCGTCGACCGGATCATCTCGATCACGGGACTCTCGCTCATCGCGCTGCCGGAGTTCGTGGCAGGAACGATTCTCCTCGTCGTCTTCGGCGTCACCCTGAAGTGGTTCCCGGTCTCATCGGCCGTCCCGAACGGCGATCCCGCCGACATCGTCAGACAACTGCTGCTCCCGTCGATCCCGCTGATGTGCGTCCTGTTCGGCTACATCTCCCGGATGGCGCGAGCGGGCACCATCGAGGCCCTGGAGTCGGACTACGTCCGCACCGCCGTCCTCAAGGGGCTCCCCCGCCGGCGAGTGCTCTTCCAGCACGTCCTGCGCAACTCGCTGCTGCCGTCCATCACGGTGATCAGCGCGCAGACCGGCTACCTCGTCGGCGGCCTCGTCGTCGTCGAGAAGCTGTTCAACTACCCGGGCGTCGGCTCACTGATCTACACCTCGGCCACCGGCCATGACCTGCCCGTCCTGGAGGCGGCCGTGCTGATGATCGCGGCACTGTTCACCGTCGCCAACCTCTGCGCCGACCTCCTCTACGGCGTACTCAACCCCCGCATCCGCCTGACGTCCGAGTGATCGGGAACGCCGTGCGACACGACAGAGGGAGAACCATGACGCCGACTCCGCCTGCCACCGCGGCCCTGGCGGTGGGCGATGCCCCGGGCCCCGGCGGCACCGCCCGCGCGGCACAGCCACGTCGCCGGCAGGTGGCCCGCGGCCTGTTCCGCTCGCCCGCCTTCCTGGCCGGGGCACTCGTCCTTCTATTCTGGGTGGTGGACGCAATCTTCTGGCCGTTCCTGGCCCCCCAGGACCCCCAGAAGGTCTTCCCCGAGATACTTCAGGGCCCCTCGGCCGCCCACCTGCTGGGCACCGACAACCTGGGCAGGGACGTCCTGTCGCGCCTGCTGGCCGGGGCGTCCACCGTACTGACGGTCGCGCCCGCGGCCACCGCGCTCGGCCTGCTCGGCGGCGTTGCACTCGGCCTCGTCACCGGGTACTACCGCGGGCTGGTCGACGATGTCGCGATGCGCGTCGTGGATGCGTTCCTCGCCTTCCCGCTGGTGATCCTCGCGGTGCTGGTGCTCACCACACTCGGCCCGTCGGAGCTGAACGTCATCATCCTCATCGGTGTCACGTTCACCCCGCTGGTCGCCCGCACGGTGCGGTCCGCGGTGCTGGCGCAGCGCGACCTCGACTACGTCGCGGCCGCGCGGCTCCAGGGCGAGTCGGGGCCACGGATCATGGTCGCTGAGATCCTCCCCAACGTCCTCGGCCCGATCATCGTCGAGGGCACAGTCCGCCTCGGCTATGCGATCTTCACCTCCGCGACGCTGTCCTTCCTGTCTCTGGGCATCCAGCAGCCCTCGCCGGACTGGGGGCTGACCATCTCGCTCGGGCAGGCGAACCTTCAAGTCGCCCCGTGGATCGTGCTGTTCCCCGCACTGGCCCTGGCGACACTGGTGGTTGCCGTCAACCTCGTTGCCGACGGCCTTTCCCAGGCGGTGAAGGCATGACCACGACCGCCGAGGAGGCGAACCACATGTCCGCTGCGTCCCCCAGGCCGACCCTCGATGTGGCGAACCTGAGCATCGACTACCGACGTGGCACACGACCGGCGCGTGTGGTGCACGACGTCTCGTTCCAGATCCGGCCGGGCGAGGCGTACGGCCTCGTTGGCGAATCAGGCTGCGGCAAGACGACCGTGGCCATGTCACTGATGCGGTATCTGCCGGACAACGCCGTCGTCGACGGTGCGAGCCGGGTGACGTTCGCCGGCGAGGACCTCCTCTCGGCGGACGAGCCCACCCTGCGGTCCTGGCGCGGCAACCGGGTCGCCATGGTCTACCAGAACCCCGGCAGCGCCCTGAACCCCTCCATGAGCATCGGCACACAACTCGCCGAGATCTTCCGCACCCACTCCGCCATGACGCAACCCGAGGCCAGGGCGGCAGCGGAGGCCATGCTCGCCAAAGTCCGGATGCCCGACCCGGTGGCCGCCATGGCACGCTACCCGCACCAGCTCTCCGGCGGCCAGCAGCAGCGTGTCATGATCGCCATGGCCCTGGCCACCAGCCCAGATCTGCTCATCATGGACGAGCCCACGACAGGTCTCGACGCCACCGTCGAGGCGGAGGTGCTGGACCTCGTGGTGGCCCTGCGCGCTGAGTACGGAACCGCCGTGCTCTTCATCAGCCACAACCTCGGTGTCGTGGCGCGCGTCTGCGACCGGGTCGGCGTGCTGTACGCCGGGCGCCTCATCGAGGAGGGACCCGCGGAGCGGCTGTTCAAAGACCCCCGCCACCCCTACACCCTCGGCCTGCTGCGAGCAGCACCGCGCTGGGGTCACACCAAGACCGGCAACCGCCTCGACTCGATCCCCGGCTCGCTCCCCCCGCTCGGCGCCGACCTGCCGGGCTGTCCATACGCCTCGCGCTGCGCGATCGCGACGGACCAGTGCCACACCCAGGTCCCCGTCCTGGAGCCGGTGGCCCCCGGTCGGCTGGCGCGATGCTTCCACCACACGCGCACCCAGTGCATCGAGAGCGTGGCCGAAGCGGCGTCCCCGACCTCCCCCGCGACCACGGACGTGCTACTGCGGGTGGAGAACCTGACGAAGCGCTACCGGTCGGGTGGCCACGAGATCACCGCCGTGCAGGACGTGTCCTTCGAGGTGCACCGGGGCGAGGCCTTCGCCCTCGTCGGCGAGTCGGGCAGCGGCAAGACCACCCTCGCCAAGTGCATCGTGGGCATGCTCGACCCGTCGGAGGGGACCCTCACCTTCGAGGACGTCCCGCTCACCGTCCGCGCTCGCCGCGCACAGCGAGACACCCGACGGAAGATCCAGATGGTCTTCCAGAACCCGGACACGGCGCTCAACCCGCGCCACACGGTCGGACGCATCCTGCGGCGTGCGCTCTCCCTGCTCGACAGCACAGTGCGGGGGGCCGACAGGGAGAACCGGGTCACCGACCTCGCCCACTCCGTACGACTCGAAGACCGTCATCTGCGGTCCCGGCCGACCGTGCTGTCCGGCGGCCAGAAGCAGCGCGCGGCCATCGCCAGGGCGTTCGCCGGGTCTCCCTCGCTGGTGCTGTGCGACGAACCCGTCTCCGCGCTCGACGTGTCGGTACAGGCAGCCATCCTCAACCTGCTCGTCGACCTCCAGGCGTCCCATGGTGTCTCCTATATCTTCATCTCCCACGACATGGCGGTGGTGCGCTACATCGCAGACCGCGTCGGCGTGATGTATCTCGGGCAGATGATGGAGACGGGGACGGCCGACGCGGTCTTCCAGCCCCCGCACCATCCGTACACCGAAGCGCTGATGTCCGCCGCGCCCTCCCTGGATTCCGACGACGCCCAGGAGCGCATCCGGCTCGACGGCTCCTACCCGAACGCGGCGGCACCCCCGAGCGGCTGCCGATTCAACACCCGCTGCCCGCGCCGGATCGGCGACATCTGCGGCACCGTGCAGCCGCCCTGGCAGCACGCCCCGGGCGGGAACACGTACCGGTGTCATATCGCCCCCGAGGAACTCCTCCAGATCCAGCGGGGACCCCTCGACAGCACCGCCACGCAGCCTGTGGTCGAGCCCGCGGGCGAGGACCGCTGAGCAAGCCGTCCAGGGCAGGGCGAGCCCTGGACGGCTCGTCCACGCGTAGGTCCGGCCCTCCGCCGGGTACGCGGAGCTGAGACCGCGCCCCCCGGGGGGCGCGGTCTCAGCTCC
>NZ_BNCD01000023.1 GCF_014656295.1 Streptomyces sulfonofaciens | reverse complement strand
TTGATCTCCGAGACCGCGCCGACGAACGTGGTCTTGCCCACGCCGAAACCACCGGCCACCACGATCTTCGCGGAGGTGGTCGACCGGGCGGATCCGCCGCTAGAGCTTGCGAAGTCCACTGAGCACCCTTTCGAGCAATGTCACATCAGGCTGGCCCCCGGCGTTCTCGTCGCCGCCGGGCTGGTGGATGGCCACGAGCCCGGCCTCCGCCAGGTCGGCGACGAGGATACGGGCCACGCCAAGAGGAATGGTGAGAAGCGCCGAGATCTCAGCCACCGACTTGATCTCCTGGCACAGACCGCAGATCCGCTGGTGCTCGGGCAACTGCCCCTGCACCTGGAGCGGCGTGGCGCTGGTGGACACCAATGCCTCGAGGGCGAGCTGGTACCGCGGCCTCGTCCGGCCGCCCGTCATCGTATACGGCCGTACCAGCGGATGATCACCCGAGGCCCCCGCAGGCGCTGATTCCGGCTCGTCGGGACGCCGCAGGGGCTCGACGGTCTGGATGCGGGGGCGCGGTTGCTCGTACGGCACCGGTGCCGGGGACTGGTGGAGGTGGGGCTGTCGTGGCGCATAACCGCCGCTGGGCGCGGAGGGCGGGCTGTAGGGGTCCAGCATGCCGTCGTCCTGGCCCTGCGCCGGGCTGTAGGGCCAGCCGGAGCCGTCTCGGGGTGCTGCCACGATCTCCTCCTCCGCCTTCCGGGCCCAAAACACCGGGGAACCGTGTCCGAAACCTTACGGCCACGGGTCGCCACGCCGCATCGTCCGGTGGCTAGTTGAGAAGGCTCCCTTGGAGTTCCGCGCGCAGATCGGGCGTGAGAACGGTGCCCGCCCGGTCGACGAGAAGTGCCATCTCGTACCCGATGAGCCCGATGTCCGCTTCGGGGTGTGCAAGTACCGCGAGCGAGGACCCGTCGGAGATGGACATTATGAAGAGGAATCCACGCTCCATCTCCACAACTGTCTGGTTAACCGGGCCGCCCTCGAAGATGCGGGACGCCCCCGCGGTCAGCGAGGTCAGGCCGGAGGCGACGGCTGCCAACTGGTCCGCGCGGTCACGGGGAAAGCCTTCGGACATCGCCAGAAGGAGGCCGTCGGCGGAGACCACCACCGTGTGGGACACCCCGGGGGTGGTCTCCACGAAATGGGTGATCAACCAGTTCAGGTTCTGTGCCGCCTGGCTCATCGGGCTCACACTAACGCTCCTGGTTGTAGGTGCTGTCGTGACCACTGTGACCGTTGTGTGGGTCCTCCGTGGCCAGACCATTGCTGTTACTGCCTTCGTTGCGCCCCCGCTGCACGCCGCGGACGAGCCTGCTCAGCCTGCCCCGGACGTCCTCGGGAGCGCGGGAGACCTGGACGCCGCCCTGCGGGGTCTGCTCGGCGGTGCCCTCGACCAGGTTGGCCCTGGGCACCCGCCGCGGCAGACCGGATGACGTCACCCCGCCGGCCCGGGGCGCGCGGAGTGCCTCGGCGCGCTGCCACCGTTCGTCGTTGGCAGAGTGCCATCCGCTCCCCACGGGCTCCGGCGCGGCCGGATCACCACCGGGCGCCACCTGGTCCGAGTGCGGGCGCCCGCCGGGGTCCTGGCGGTCGTCCGCGCGCTCCCGGCCGGTGGCGGAGGACTCATCGCCTCCGCCGCCCGCGGCGGGGCCACGGCGGGGAAGGCCCGCGTCGGTCAGCTCGTGGCTGCTGCTCGGAGCCGGCCCCGACCGGTCGAAGCCTACGCGGTCACGACCGTTCCCGTCAGCGTCCACGGAAGATTCCGCTTGTGCTTGCAACGCCGTTGGGTGGGCCGCCTGGAAACTGCCCTGGTGTGCCCACTCGCCCTGGTGGGGGCCGCCGTCGTAGCTTCCGGACAGCGCCTGCCCGGCGCCTGTCCGGTCCGCTCCGGCTGCCTCCGGATAGGGGCTTTCCAGGGGGCTGGAAGGGGCCGCGGACGGCCCGCTGCCCATGCCGGCGTAGCCGGCGTCGTACGGGCTCCGGGGCGGCTGCTCGTACCCGTGCTGCGACCGGTCCCCGAAAGCCGCCTGAGCGCCGCCGTGCGCGTCGTACTGCGCGCCGTACGCCTGCGCGTCGTAGGCCGAGCCGGCGGCCCCTGCGTCGTACCCGGAGCCGGCGGCCGCTGCGCCGTACCCCGGTGCCGTGCCCCGTGCGTCGTACGCCGGTCCGCCGGCCCGGGTGCCGTACGCGGCCTGGTCGGCGCCTTCCTGCCCGGGCTGGGGGCCCGTGCCCAGGGCGGCGTGCCGTTCGCCGCGCAGCAGCGAGCGGGCGACCCGGTCCAGATCGCGGGCGGTGGAATCGGCGTACCGGCTGTCGTCGAAGCCCAGCTCGGCCGCGGTGCGCAAGGGCTCGGCGGGGTACGCCTGCTGCTCGGGGATGATCGAGGAGACGGTGAACTCGGCCTCGTCGTGCTGCGGCTCGCCGCCACCGCCGTGCGTGATGGCGTCGGGCAGCATGACGAGCGAGGTGGTTCCCGAGTGCTCGGCGGAGGGCCGCAACTGCACCCGGATGCCGTGCCGCTCGGCCAGCCGGCCCACCACGAACAGGCCCATGCGCTGGGAGACCGCGGCATCCACGGCCGGCGGCTTGGCCAGCCTGTGGTTGATGTCGGCGAAGTCCTGCGGGGTCAGGCCGATGCCCTGGTCATGGATCTCGATCATGATGCGGCTGTCCGGCAGCCGGGTCGCGGTCACCCGCACCCTGGTCTCCGGCGAGGAGAACGCCGTGGCGTTCTCCAGCAGCTCCGCAAGCAGGTGGACCAGGTCGGTCACCGCGAGGCCGTGGATCTCCGCCTCGGACACGCCCACCAGTTCGATCCGGTGGTACTGCTCGACCTCCGAGGAGGCCGCGCGCAGCACGTCCACCAGGGGCACCGGCTGGTCCCAGCGGCGGCCCGGCTCCTTGCCGGAGAGCACCAGGAGGTTCTCGCCGTTGCGCCGCATCCGGGTCGCCAGGTGGTCCAGGCGGAAGAGGCTGGCCAACTGGTCCGGGTCGGTCTCGTGGTTCTCCAGGTCGGAGATCAGCGCGAGCTGGCCCTCGATCAGGGACTCGTTGCGCCGCGAGAGGTTGGCGAAGATCGCGTTGACGTTGCCGCGCAGCATGGCCTGCTCGGCCGCCAGCCGCACCGCCTCGCGGTGCACCTGGTCAAAGGCCCTCGCGACCTCGCCGATCTCGTCCGTGGAGGAGATCGGCAGCGGTTGCACCCGGGTGTCGACCCGGCCCGGCGCGGTGCGCGAGAGCTGGTCGACCAGCATCGGCAGGCGCTGTTCGGCGATCCCGAAGGCGGCCGTGCGCAGCCGGCGCATGCTCCGGCTCATCTGACGGGCCATCAGGCCGGCCAGGACGACCGCGGCGAGCAGGGCGACCAGGACCACCGCACCGGTGACGAAGGTGGAGCGCCGGGCGTCGTCGGCGATGCCCGCGGCCTCGTCCACCGCCCTGTCGGCGAGATTCGACTCGATCTGGCGGTAGGTGTCGCACCGCGCGGTGGTCGTCGCCCACCAGTTCTCCTGGGTGACGCCCTGCGCGGCGATGGCCTGCCGGTCGGACTGCGCGGTGCCGGGCAGCGCGGCGAGTGCGGCGACCATCCTGTCGGTGGCCGGCGGCGGCACGTAGTGCTCGCCCTTCGCCTTCGCGGCGGCCGCCTTCTTTCGGGCCGCCTTCGCGCCGTCCTCCTTGAGCCTGGCCGTGGCCCGGGAGAGCGTGGCCACGTCCTCCTCGGTGCCGCCGGAGCGGTACTCCTCGGTGGCGATGCCCTCCAGGTACGCGTACGAGCTGAGCGCCACCCGCTGCCTGTTCAGGTCCGCAGGCCGCGGACCCGGCTCGACCAGCAGGTGCATGCCGATCGAGCGCTGCAGGGAGGCGGCCGCCTTGGCCAGGGAGATGGCGTAGACCGTGCGGCCGTAGCTGGTGATGTTGCCGGTGCCGAGGCCGAGTTCGTTGGCGAACTCCATCAGGGGGTGCTCGATGGCGACGTAGCCCTCTTCGGTCCGCACGCCGCCGAGCCGGCTGGTGTAGGCGGCGGCGCGGAGCTTGGTGAGGCCGGGCTCGGTCCTGCGGAAGTCGGTGAGCCGGCGCTCCAGGCCCTCCTTGTGCGGCATGTCCTTCGCCGCGGCGTCGAAGGCACGGGCGGCCCGGTCGGTGGCGGCGCGGGCGTTCGCAACGGCCGGATCGTTGCGGTCGCCGCGCAGCAGGGGCGCCGCGGAGACGTCGCGTTCCTCGATGAGCCGCTGACCGTAGGTGAGGGCGGCCCGCACCAGGCGTGCGGTGTGCTCGGCGTCCTCGGCCTCGCGCCAGGTGTCCACCGACCCCTTCACCTGGAAGCCGCCCATCACCAGGCCGACCACCACGGGTATCAGCAGGATCGCGTACAGCCTGGTCGGCACGCGCCAGTTGCGCGGCGAGAACCGGCTGCCCGCGGGTGGCAGCGGGGCGGGCCCGGCACCGTTCGCGGATGGCGCCACCGCGCGCGGCGGCGGGGTGAAGTTGCCCCGCGACGACGGCGCAGGACCGTTCATGCTTCGGCTCACTCGACCAACAACCTCTCGGCATCGGCACCGACCGCGTGCCGCTGTCTCTCCCCGGTCCTTGTACAACCGGGCAGTTCTCGGCATTCCAGCACGTCAGCAAGTACTCCTCCAAACAGCGGAGGGCGAAAGCACGCCGCTCGGAGGGCCGCGGATAAAAGGGGCATAAATAATAAGCCCCGCCAAAAGGCGAGGCTCATGTCAGCACTGTGGCACCGGACGACCGCGACGTGTTGCGGCGTCCGCTCAATTCTCTGTCGAAATGTTATGAACACCCGAAGCGGCCGTGTCAACCGACACGGCCGCCCCCGGTCGAGGACGCCGACCGCCATGGCGCGAGCGTCGTCCGTACGGCGCGGGGGCCGCTCGGCCGACCGCCCGGCACGGCCCGTGGACCGCGCTCCGCACGTCCCGGCAACGGGGCGCACCGTACCTCCGACCGCTACCGGAGCCGGGCCATGAGCGCGTGTTCGACGAGAGTGATGAGGGCACTCTTGGCGTCGGCGCGGTGGCGGGCGTCGGTGGTGATGATGGGGGTGTCGGGGCCGATCTGGAGGGCTTCGCGGACTTCGTCGGGGTTGTAGGGCTGTTGGCCGTCGAAGCCGTTGAGGGCGATGACGAAGGGGAGGCCGGAGTTTTCGAAGTAGTCGACTGCGGGGAAGCAGTCGGCGAGCCTGCGGGTGTCGACGAGGACGACGGCGCCGATGGCGCCGCGGACGAGGTCGTCCCACATGAACCAGAAGCGGTCCTGGCCGGGGGTTCCGAACAGGTAGAGGATGAGGTCCTGGTCGAGTGTGATGCGGCCGAAGTCCATGGCGACGGTGGTGGTGGTCTTGTCGCCTGTGTGGGTGAGGTCGTCGATGCCGGCGGAGGCCGATGTCATGACGGCCTCGGTGCGCAGCGGGTTGATCTCCGAGACCGCGCCGACGAACGTGGTCTTGCCCACGCCGAAACCACCGGCCACCACGATCTTCGCGGAGGTCGTCGAGCGACCCCCGTCAGAGCTTGCGAAGTCCACTGAGCACCCTTTCCAGCAGTGTCACATCCGGCTGACCGCCGGCATTCTCATCGCCCCCGGGCTGGTGGATCGCCACGAGCCCGGCCTCCGCCAGGTCGGCGACGAGGATACGGGCCACGCCCAGCGGCATCGACAGCAGAGCGGAGACCTCCGCAACCGACTTCACCTCCCGGCACAGGTGGCAGATCCGCTGGTGCTCCGGAAGCAGCCCCATGAGCTGCGCCGGGTCAGCGGTCGTGCTCACCAGCGCCTCGATGGCGAGCTGGTAGCGCGGCCTGGTCCGGCCACCCGTCATGGCGTACGGACGCACCAGCGGCTGGTCGCCCTCGGCACCGTACGACTGGTGGGACGCTCCGTACGGATCGTGAGAGGCGGTGGGCGGGGTCATGAATCCTCCGGGCGGGACAGCAAGGGGTCTAGGTGCCGTCTGACAGAGCCGGTGGGGGGACTGTGTGTGGCGGCCGGACGGTGCGGTGGGTTCGTTCGGACGGTGGTGTGGTCTGAGAAGGGCTAGTGAAGCAGGCTGCCCTGGAGCTCCGCCCGCAGGTCCGGGGTGAGTACCGCACCCGCACGGTCCACGAGCAGCGCCATCTCGTAGCCCACGAGACCGATGTCGCACTCCGGGTGGGCGAGGACGGCCAGCGAGGAGCCGTCCGATATCGACATGATGAAGAGGAACCCCCGCTCCATCTCCACGACCGTCTGGTTCACGGGACCGCCCTCGAAGATGCGGGAGGCCCCGGACGTGAGGGAGGTCAGGCCGGAGGCCACGGCCGCCAGTTGGTCGGCGCGGTCGCGCGGGAAGCCTTCGGACATCGCCAGAAGGAGTCCGTCGGCGGAGACCACCACGGTGTGGGACACGCCTGGGGTGTTGTCCACGAAGTTGGTGATCAACCAGTTCAGGTTCTGTGCCGCCTGGCTCATCGGGCTCAACTAACGCTCCTGCTGGTGAGTGGGGCTGGGGAAGCTGTCGGTCGGCGAACCGGTGCCGGCCTGCCGCCCTTGCTGGATGCCCCGACGGAGATTGGTCAGCCTGCCGCGCACGTCGTCGGGCGCGCGCGACACCTGCGGTCCGGCCTGGTGCGGCTGCTGCTGAGCCGTACCCGCAACGAGATTGGCCCGCGGCACCCGGCGCGGCAGACCCGACGTGGTGACCCCGCCGGCCGTGGGCTGGCGGACCCGCTCCGCCTGGCGGACCAGCTCGTCGTTGGGCGAGCTGCGCCACGTGGAGCCGTCCGGGAGGAGCTGGCCGTTGGCGTCCACCGGGCCGCCGGGCCCCTCGCCGCCCGTACCGGCCTGGCCGCCCGTGCTCTGGAAGGCGTCGAAGCCCCCGGAGCCCGCGGACGCATCCGCCGCGGGTCCGGACGGCGCGTCCTGGGACTGGAGGTCCTGCGGCCCGCCGCGGCCGCCGCCGCGGAACCAGTTGGTCTCCAGTGTGTCGTAGAGCGGTGTGCGGCCGTCGCCGGGGCCGGCGGGCGGCAGCGACTCCGGCTCGTCGGCGCGCTCCCCGGGCCGCATCGGCAGTCCGCCGCGGTCGAACTCGGGCGCGGTGAAGCTGCCGGTGCCGCCCTGCGGACGCGGCACGGACTGCCCGCCCGCCGGCGGGCCGCCGAACGCGGGCCGCTCGAACTGCCCGGTGGACGAGGTGTCGCGGGCCGCGTCGCGGCGGTTGTCGTAGCCGGGTGCCGGGAACTGCCCGGTGGAGGCCGGGTCCTGCGGCCCCCGGTTGTCGTAGCCCGGTGCCTGGAACTGCCCGGTGGACGAGGGGCCCTGCGGTGCCTCGCGGCGGCTGTCCCAGTCCGGCACGGGGAGCTGCCCGGTGGACGAGGTGTCCCGGGGTGCCTCGCGGCGGCTGTCCCAGCCCGGTGCCGGGAACTGCCCGGTCGAGGCGGGGTCCTGGTAGCCCTGCCCGCCGAACGGGTCGGGCGCGCCCTGTCCGCCGAAGACGTCGGGGCGGGAGTACTGCCCGGTGTCCTGGCCGCCAGGGCGGGGAGCACCGAAGTCGGGCCGGGCGAACTCCGCCGTGGACCCGGGGCCCTGGCGGTCGTCGATCCGGGGCATCTCCGCCGTGGAGCCGGGGCCCTGCCGGTCGCCGCCGCCCAGGGCGGGGAACTGCCCGGTGGAACCCGGACCCTGGCGGTCCATCCGGGCGAACGGGGAGTCGTGCTCCTCGTGGCCGCGCGGCGCGTCAGGACGGGACTGCGGCCCCGTGTCGTTGCTCCAGCTCGGCACCCGCTGACCAGCGGGCTCCTGTGGGGCGCCGCCGGGCGGCTGCGGGGTGCCGCCGGGCAGCTCGGCACGCGGAGCGCCGCGCGCCGGCAACTGGGGCCTGAGGCCCCGGTCGGCCTCGCCGGTGCGCTGAGGCGGCACGGGGGCGCGGCCTTCGCCGAAGCCGGCGTCCCGCCGGCCTGAACTGCCCGCGCCGACCGGGCCGACCGGGCCGAGACCCGGCGTCCCCGAGTCCTGTCCGAAGGCGCTCGCGCCGACCGGGTTGCCCTGCCGGGGCACACCGGGGCCCTGGGGGGAGACGGGGCCCTGCGGGGCCACCGGGCCCTGCGGGCGGCCGGAAGTGCGGGAGTCCCCGCCGGGGCCGGGACGCTGCGGGGCCTGCGGCCCGGTGTCGCGGGAGGGCAGTGCCGCCCGCGGGGCCGAGCCCGCACCGACCTGACCGCGCTCCGGCCCGGCGCCGACCCGGCTCCCGGAGGCTCCGGGGGCAGCGGCGCCCGCACCACGGCGGGCGGCGGCGGCACCGGCGGCGGCCTGGGCGGCCGCCGGTGCGCCGGCGGCGGGGGCCCCGGCCTTGCCCGGGCCCCGCCGGCCGCCCTGGGCCACGTCGACGGGCAGCATGACCAGTGCGGTGGTGCCGCCGGAGTCGGAGGGCCGCAACTGGATGCGGATGCCGTGCCGCTGCGAGAGGCGGCCGACCACGAACAGGCCCATCCGGCGGGAGACCGAGACATCCACGGTGGGCGGCGCGGCGAGCCGCTCGTTGATCGCCGCCAGGTCCTCGGGGGAGAGGCCGATACCGGTGTCGTGGATCTCGACCAGCACCCGGCCGTCCGGCAGGGCGTGACCGGTGACCTTGACCTTCGTCTGCGGCGAGGAGAACGAGGTCGCGTTCTCCAGCAGCTCGGCGAGCAGGTGCACGAGGTCGTTGACGACGCGGCCGGCGACCTCGGTCGCGGGCACGGCGGCCAGCTCGATGCGCTCGTACTGCTCCACCTCGGAGGCGGCGGCGCGCAGCACGTCGACCAGCGGCACCGGTCGGGTCCAGCGGCGGCCCGGCTCCTCGCCGGCGAGCACCAGGAGGTTCTCGCCGTTGCGGCGCATACGGGTGGCGAGGTGGTCGAGCTTGAAGAGCGAGGAGAGCTGGTCCGGGTCGGCCTCGCGGGACTCCAGCTCGGAGATCAGCGAAAGCTGGCGCTGGATGAGGCCCTGGCTGCGGCGCGAGAGGTTGGTGAACATCGCGTTGACGTTGCCCCGCAGCAGGGCCTGCTCGGCGGCGAGGCGGACCGCCTCGCGGTGCACGTCGTCGAAGGCCGTGGCCACCTTGCCGATCTCGTCCCGGGAGTGCACGCCGACCGACTCCACGGAGGTGTCGACGTCCTGCGGGTCCGACTCCGAGAGCTGCTTGACCAGCTCGGGCAGGCGGTCCTGGGCGACCTTGGTGGCGGTCATCTGCAGCCGCCGCAGCGAGCGGATCATGGACCGGGCGACGATGAAGGCGCCGATCAGCGAGACACCGAGCACCAGCAGGATCAGCGCACCGCTGATGACGGCGTTGCGCTCGGACTCGCTGCGCAGCTCGCGGGCCTTCTGCTCCATCTCGTTCAGCAGCGTCAGCTCGATCTTGGACATCGCCTGGATCTTGGTGGAGTCCGCGTCCACCCAGTCCTTGTACGAGCGCTTGTCCTGGATCTTCATGCCGCCCTCTTGGTTGAGGACGTGCTGCGTGTAGGTGTCCGCCTCCTGGACGGTGGGGTTGCCGTCCTCGATCGGCTGCAGGAGCTCGTCGGCGTTGCCCGAGTAGATGCCGCTGAAGATGGTGAGCTCGGCGCGCTCCTTGTTGTACGCCGCGAGGGCGTAGCGGCGGTCGGTCTCGCTGAGGTCGCCCCGGTCGTGGTTGTTGGGCGGCAGGGCGGCGGCGATCACGGCCCGCTGCACGGACGCGAACTCCTTGGCGGAGGAGAAGGCCGCCAGGGCGCGGGTGCGCTGGATCATGTCCGGGTTGCTGGTGGCCTGCGCCATGTCCTCGGAGAGCGCGAGCAGTTGCTGGACCAACTGGCTGTAGGCGTCGACCGTCTGGGAGGAGGACTTGGGGTCCTTGTAGGCGTCCTTGCGGATCGTCTGCAGGGTGTTCAACTGGCTGGTGATCTGGACGACGCTGGAGCGTATGCCCAGCAGGCCGCTGTCGCCGCCCGTGTCGTCGATCTTCTGGCTCTCGTTCTTGAACGCGTTGAGCGCCAGGTCGGTCTTGTCGCGGGGGCCCTTGACGTCGAAGTCGGTGGCCTTGTCACCGTGCGCGAGCGGACCGGCCGACTGGTCGCGCTCCTCCTCCAGCGCGGCGGCCAGCTCGGTCGCCTGCTTGGTCATGTCCGTCAGCAGCTTCATGTTGTCGAGCTGCTGGAGTTCGTCCAGGGACTGGTTGATCCGGACGGCGCCGAGGGTCGTCGCCGCCACCACGGGGAGGGCGAGCAGGGAGACCAGTCGGGTGGAGATACGCCAGTTGCGCAGCGCTATTCGGGGTCCGGTGCCGGTCTGGGTCCGGGGCTTGGCGACGGGCTTGGGGGCCTGACCGCTCGGAGCGGGCGCCGGCCGCTGGGTGCGCTCACCACTCTCGCCGGGCGGCCTGGAGCCGGGATTCTGGGCGTGCGGGGCCGAGGGGCCGCGGTCGGGCCCGCCGTGCGGCTCCGACTCGGCCGAAGCGCTGCCATCCCTCTTGTAACGTCCCTGCACTAGCGTCGCAACCTCTGGACCAGGCGCCCTTCCGTGTGAACGGACGGACGGTGTCGGCGTGGTGGGGCGCTCGGCACCCCGTGGTCTTGAGTAACCGGCGCCGGTCCCCCTTCCCGCCGCCGTTCGGCGCTGCTCTGCGCCCCTGTGCGCCGGACTCCATCCCCGCGGCGGTCCCGGGAATTCCAGCACAGTGCGGGATCTCCAACAAGGCCCGTGTCCCAGCCTGTGGCCACGGTGACGCGGTGTGAGGAATGGGTTACGTGACGTGGAAAGCGTTCCGCCTTATAACGGACTTTTCGCTGGGCCTCGGCCGTATGGGCCCGGCGTCCCGGACGCCGCGATCGGGAGCGGAATGAGGGCTTCAGTGGTCTGATGTCCGTTTCCTGCCCCCTTCTGGCCGGTCTGGTTCGTCGCTTTTGTACCTTCATTCGTGAGCAAACTCACATGGAGATCATGGCCGCTTCCCACCATGCGGCCGGAAGACGATGTTTAGCCTGACGCTTCACAGACATCCCATCTACTGCAAAGGTCCCCAGCGGTCTCATGAAGACGACGATGATGTTCCGCACGATAGCCAACCCTCGGCGCACCACTCTGGCCCATCTCGACGAGGCCGAGCAGCCGAAGGTCCAGGAGCAGCCGCAGGAGCACGCCGTCGTCCTCCCGTCGCAGACCGCCAACCCCCGCCGTACGGTTCTGCTCACCGCCCCCGGCGCGGCCGCCGAGGAAACCCCCGCGAGCACGCAGTCCGCCGAGGGCGCCGAGGGTGCCACGGGCAACGAGGGCGCCGAGGGCTGATCGCCGCGTCCCCCGTACCCCCGTACGCACGACGAGGCACCCGCCGCGCGTGAGGCGCGGCCCGCCGGTGCGCACGGTGCCCTCCGCCCCGGGCGTTAGCCTTGAGCGTCAGACTCCAGCCGGCTCACTGAGGGGCGTAAGGCAGCCGTGCGCATCGCCAGGTTCTCCATCGACGGAAACGTCGCCTTCGGCGCGGTCGAGGGCGACGGATCCCAGGCCGGTCAGGCCGAAGGGCTCGTCCTCGACATCATCAAGGGCATCCCGTTCACCGACTTCGAGCTGTCCGGCACGAAGGTGCCGCTGAGCAAGGTGCGGCTGCTGCCGCCCGTGCTGCCCAGCAAGGTCGTCGCCTTCGGCCGCAACTACACCGAACACGCCGCAGAGCTCGGCAACGCGGTGCCCGACGTCCCGTTCGCCTTCTTCAAGCCGTCCACCTCCGTGGTCGGCACCGGCGACGAGATCGTGTACCCCTCCTTCTCCGAGGAGCTGCACCACGAGGCGGAGCTGGCCGTCGTCATCGGGCGGATGTGCCGGGAGGTGCCGCGCGAACGCGTCGCCGACGTCGTCTTCGGTTACACCTGCGCCAACGACGTCACCGCGCGTGACGTCCAAAAGCGCGAGAAGCAGTGGGCACGCGCGAAGGGGTTCGACTCCTCGTGCCCTCTCGGCCCCTGGGTGGAGACCGGCATCGACCTGGCCGCGGCCGGCGACCTGACCGTGCAGTGCACGGTCAACGGCGCCCAGCGCCAGCTCGGCAGGACCAGCGAGATGATCCACTCGATCGAGGACCTGATCGTCAACATCACCCAGGCCATGACCCTGCTTCCGGGCGACGTCGTCCTCACCGGCACCCCGGCAGGGGTCGGCCCCCTCAGCGACGGCGACGAGGTCGCCGTGACCATCGAAGGCATCGGCACTCTCACCAACAAGGTGATCAAGCGTGGCTAACGCACCCGACCCGGCCGGCCCGGCCGTGCGCGTAAGGTTCTGTCCCTCGCCGACCGGCAACCCCCACGTGGGCCTGGTCCGCACCGCCCTGTTCAACTGGGCCTACGCCCGCCACCACGGCGGCACGTTCGTGTTCCGCATCGAGGACACCGACGCGGCCCGCGACTCCGAGGAGTCCTACGAGCAGTTGCTGGACGCGATGCGCTGGCTGGGCTTCGGCTGGGACGAGGGCCCCGAGGTGGGCGGCCCGTACGCGCCGTACCGCCAGTCGCGCCGGATGGACCTGTACCGGGACGTCGCACAGCAGCTCGTCGAGAGCGGCCACGCGTACCACTGCTACTGCACCACCGAGGAGCTGGAGACCCGGCGCGCCGCGGCCCGCGCCGCGGGCCGGCCCTCCGGGTACGACGGCCACTGCAGGACGCTCACCCCCGAGCAGGCCGAGGACTACCGCGCCGAGGGCCGGACGGCCATCATCCGCTTCCGTATGCCGGACGAGACGATCACCTTCACCGACCTGGTGCGCGGCGAGCTGTCCTTCGCCCCGGAGCACGTCTCCGACTACGGCATCGTCCGTGCCAACGGCGCTCCTCTATATACGCTCGTCAATCCGGTCGACGACGCGCTGATGGACATCACCCACGTGCTGCGCGGCGAGGACCTGCTCTCCTCCACCCCGCGGCAGATCGCGCTGTACCGCGCGCTGATCGAGCTGGGCCGCGCCAAGAGGGTGCCCTCGTTCGGCCATCTGCCCTACGTGATGGGCGAGGGGAACAAGAAGCTCTCCAAGCGCGACCCGCAGTCGTCCCTCAACCTCTACCGCGAGCGCGGGTTCCTCCCCTCCGGCCTGCTCAACTACCTCTCGCTGCTGGGCTGGTCGCTGGCGCCGGACCGGGACGTCTTCACGGTCGACGAGATGGTCGCCGCCTTCGACCTGGCGAACGTCAACCCGAACCCGGCACGCTTCGATCTGAAGAAGGCCGAGGCGATCAACGCCGACCACATCCGGATGCTGGACGTGAAGGCGTTCATCGAGTCCTGCGAGCCCTGGCTGAAGGCCCCGTACGCGCCCTGGGCCCCGCAGGACTTCGACCGCGCCGCCTTCGAGGCGATCGCACCGCTGGCCCAGACCCGGGTCACCGTCCTGTCGGACATCACCGCCAACGTGGACTTCCTCTTCCTGCCCGAGCCGGTGGACGACGAGGCGTCCTGGGCCAAGGCGATGAAGGAGGGCGCGGCCGACCTCCTGAGGACGGCCCGTGCGAACCTCGCCGCCCTGGGCGGGGACGACTGGCACGCCGAGGCGCTGAAGGCCGCCGTCCTCGCCGCGGGCGAGGCGCACGGCCTCAAGCTCGGCAAGGCGCAGGCCCCGGTCCGCGTCGCCGTCACCGGCCGCACCGTCGGTCTGCCGCTCTTCGAGTCCCTGGAGGTCCTGGGGCGCGAACGCACCCTCTCCCGGGTGGACGCGGCGATCGCCAAGCTCGGCGCCTGATCCTTCCCACGGCCGCCCCGGCCGGGCCGCTCGCGCCCGCCCGGGGCGGCCGTGCGCCGTCCGCCGGCACCCGGGGCCCGGCCCAGCACCGTCCGGACCCGGCCCGACGCCGTCCGGACCCGGTGCGGACCCGGCGAACGCCCCTCTGCTCCCGTCACCGCGCGGCTAAGCTGACGCGTATGGAGCGATCCGTGCCCACCACAGGCAAGAGGCGTGGTTTCGCACGCCGGACCGTCAAGGCCGTCGTCTGGGACGTGGACGACACGCTCTTCGACTACGCGGGGGCCGACACCGCCGGTATGCGGGCGCATCTGGTGGCCGAGGACCTGCTGGAGCGGTACGGGAGCGCCGAGGCGGCCCTGGAGCTGTGGCGCGCGATCACGGACCGGCACTGGGCGCGGTTCGCGGCGGGCGAGGTGGAATTCCAGGAGCAGCGCAGGGACCTGGTGCGCGAGTTCCTGGCCGCGGCGGCGCTGGACGACGCCGCGGCCGACGGCTGGTTCGGCCGCTACCTCGCGCACTACGAGGCCGCCTGGTCGCTCTTCCCCGACACCGTGCCCGCGCTGGACGCGCTCAGCGGCACCCACCGGCATGCCGTCCTCTCCAACTCCGCCGCCCGGCTCCAGGAGTACAAGCTGCGCACCCTCGGCGTGCGGGACCGTTTCGAGGCGCTTCTGTGCGCCGCGGAGCTGGGTGTCTCCAAGCCCGACGTGGCTGCCTTCCTGGCCGCCTGCGAGGCGCTGGGCCTGGAACCGGCCGAGGTCGCCTACGTCGGCGACCAGCCCGAGATCGACGCGCGCGGCGCCCGCGACGCCGGACTGCTGGGAATCTGGCTGGACAGAACGGGCGGCAACGGGACGGTTCCGGAGGGTGTGCACCGGATCAGGGGCCTCGCCGAGCTGCCGGCGGTGCTGAACGCCGATACCCGTTTTGGAGCCCCGTCCACCTTCGGGTAATGTTCTTCCTGCGCCGAGGGAAACGGGCAGGGCCCCGGAACCCCAGGCGCAAGCCGAACAAAGACCCCCTGGGGGTTGTGTTCCGGTGGCCTATGGTGTAATTGGCAGCACGACTGATTCTGGTTCAGTTAGTCTAGGTTCGAGTCCTGGTAGGCCAGCTCGCAGAGCTTATCTGCAAAGCCCCCGTTGTGTAGCGGCCTAGCACGCTGCCCTCTCAAGGCAGTAGCGCCGGTTCGAATCCGGTCGGGGGTACGGATCCATCCCGTGGTCCGGTCGGGTCATCCCACCGCTCCACGGTGACAAGGCCCGGTTGACGCCGGGTGGGATCGCCAAAGGCCCCCGTTGTGTAGCGGCCTAGCACGCCGCCCTCTCAAGGCGGTAGCGCCGGTTCGAATCCGGTCGGGGGTACCAGAGATCCGTTCGAGGGCTCTCCGCTGACGCGGGGGGCCCTTCGTCCGTTTCCGGACTGTGGCTCGACCGTCAGGTGCGGGTCGGGCACGGGCCGGGGCACGGGTGCCACGGGTCGGTGCGGGTTCGTGGAGCGGGAAGGGGCCGCCGCGGCGTTGGGGCCGCCCAGCCCGCTCGGCGGGCACGGAGTCGGAGATCGGGCACGAGGTCGAAGGTGCTGCCGGCCTGTCCGGCCGGTCCCGGGACGCCCGCGGGGCGGGGGTCGCGCTCGTGGGCAGGGGTGGCCGCACATGGGCGCCGGCGGGCGTGCGCGGATGGCGCCCGGGGCGGATCAGCCGGCCCGGCGCAGCGCGTCCGTGAGCCGTGCGGCCGCGTCGATCACCGCCTGTGCGTGCATCCGCCCCGGATGCCGGGTGAGCCGCTCGATCGGTCCGGACACCGAGACCGCGGCCACCACGCGGTTCGAGGGCCCCCGTACCGGCGCCGACACCGACGCCACCCCCGGCTCCCGCTCACCGATCGACTGGGCCCAGCCCCGCCGGCGCACGCCGGACAGCGCGGTGGCGGTGAAGCGCGCTCCCTGGAGGCCCCGGTGCAGCCGCTCCGGCTCCTCCCAGGCCATCAGGATCTGCGCCGACGAACCGGCCTTCATGGTGAGCGTGGATCCCACCGGCACCGTGTCCCGCAGGCCCGACAGGCGCTCGGCGGCCGCGACGCAGATCCGCATGTCGCCCTGGCGCCGGTAGAGCTGCGCGCTCTCGCCCGTGATGTCCCGCAGATGCGTGAGCACCGGGCCCGCCGTGGCCAGCAGGCGGTCCTCGCCGGCCGCGGCGGCCAGCTCCGCGAGGCGCGGGCCCAGGATGAAACGGCCCTGCATGTCCCGCGCCACCATCCGGTGGTGTTCCAGGGCCACGGCGAGGCGGTGCGCCGTGGGTCGTGCCAGTCCGGTGGCCGTGACCAGACCCGCGAGGGTGGCCGGACCGGACTCCAGGGCGCTCAGGACAAGAGCCGCCTTGTCCAGAACGCCGACGCCGCTAGAGTTGTCCATGCAACGATACTCGCGTCTCACTCTGTGAAACGCAAGTTCAATTTGACGAGGAACTTGCCACTCTGTAGGGCACCGGTCCGCGCACCGGCAGACGCCGTCGGCCGAGGTGTCCCAGGGCACCCGCCCATGGGGACGGGAGGCGGCATCCATGTCTCTAGTTGGGCCGGTCAACGATGCCGGCCGGAGGGAAAGCGATGGGTAGGACACTCGCGGAGAAGGTCTGGGACGACCATGTCGTCCGGCGCGCCGAGGGCGAGCCCGACCTCCTCTTCATCGATCTGCATCTGATCCACGAGGTCACCAGCCCCCAGGCCTTCGACGGGCTGCGGAAGAACGGCCGCCAGGTGCGCCGCCGCGACCTGACCATCGCCACCGAGGACCACAACACCCCCACCCTCGACATCGACAAGCCGATCGCCGACCCGGTCTCCCGCACCCAACTGGAGACGCTGCGCAAGAACTGCGCGGAATTCGGTGTCCGGCTGCACCCGCTGGGCGACGTCGAGCAGGGCGTCGTGCACGTGGTCGGACCGCAGCTCGGCCTGACCCAGCCCGGCACCACCGTGGTCTGCGGCGACTCCCACACCTCCACCCACGGCGCGTTCGGCGCCCTGGCCTTCGGCATCGGCACCTCGCAGGTCGAGCACGTGCTGGCGACCCAGACGCTGCCCATGGCCCGGCCCAGGACCATGGCCATCACGGTCGAGGGCGAGCTGGCGGAGGGCGTCACCGCCAAGGACCTGATCCTCGCCATCATCGCCAGGATCGGCACCGGCGGCGGCCAGGGCTACATCCTGGAGTACCGCGGCCCGGCCATCGAGAAGCTGTCGATGGAGGCCAGGATGACCGTCTGCAACATGTCCATCGAGGCCGGCGCGCGGGCGGGCATGATCGCGCCCGACGAGACCACGTTCGCCTACCTCAAGGGCCGCCCGCACGCCCCGGAGGGCGAGGACTGGGACGCCGCGGTGGCCTACTGGAAGACGCTGCGCACCGACGACGACGCGGTCTTCGACGCCGAGGTGCTCATCGACGCCGGCAGCCTCACCCCGTACGTGACCTGGGGCACCAACCCGGGCCAGGGCCTGCCGCTGTCGGAGCGCGTCCCCGACCCCGCTTCGTACGAGGACCCCTCGGAGCGTTTCGCGGCGGAAAAGGCCCTGGAGTACATGGGTTTGTCGGCGGGGCAGCCGCTGCGGGAGATCAGGGTCGACACCGTCTTCGTGGGTTCCTGCACCAATGGCCGGATCGAGGACCTGCGGGCGGCCGCCGATGTCGTCCGGGGCCGCAAAGTCGCCGACGGGGTACGGATGCTGGTCGTGCCGGGTTCGGCGCGGGTCGGCCTGCAGGCCGTCGACGAGGGGCTGGACCAGGTGTTCAAGGAGGCCGGCGCCGAGTGGCGGCACGCCGGCTGTTCCATGTGCCTGGGCATGAACCCCGACCAACTCGCTCCCGGTGAGCGCTCCGCGTCCACCTCGAACCGCAACTTCGAGGGCCGGCAGGGCAAGGGCGGCCGTACCCACCTGGTCTCGCCGCAGGTCGCCGCGGCCACCGCGGTGCTGGGCCACCTGGCCTCACCCGCCGACCTGTCCGACACCGACGTCACCGCGCCCGCGGCCGTCTGACCAGCTACGGGACCCGCGGGGACCGGGGCCGCGGAGCCGGGAGACCGGCCGGCGCGGCACCGGGCACCCGGCGGGCCGCCGGACGTCCGCTACCTCAGAGGAAGACCATGGAAGCCTTCACCACACACACCGGCCGGGCCGTCCCGCTGCGCCGCAGCAATGTCGACACCGACCAGATCATCCCCGCCCACTGGCTCAAGAAGGTCACCCGGGACGGTTTCGAGGACGGGCTCTTCGAGGCCTGGCGCAAGGACCCCGAGTTCATCCTGAACAAACCCGAGCGGCAGGGTGCGACGGTGCTGGTCGCGGGCCCCGACTTCGGCACCGGGTCATCCCGTGAACACGCCGTGTGGGCGCTGCAGAACTACGGCTTCAAGGCCGTGGTCTCGTCGCGGTTCGCCGATATCTTCCGCGGCAACTCGCTCAAGAACGGCCTGCTCACCGTGGTCCTCGACCAGAAGGTCGTGGACGCGCTGTGGGCCGTGGTCGAGGCCGACCCGACGGCCGAGGTCACCGTGGACCTCCAGGACCGCCAGGTGCGCGCCGAGGGCGTCACCGCGGACTTCGAGCTCGACGAGAACGCCCGCTGGCGGCTGCTGAACGGCCTCGACGACATCAGCATCACGCTGCGCAACGAGCCCGAGATCGCCGACTACGAGTCCCGGCGGCCGTCGTTCAAGCCGCGCACCCTGCAGTCCTGACGGCACCGGGGCACCGGACGGCCGCACCGCGCGCCCGGCGCCGCGGGCCGCGGACGCACCGCCGGGTACGGCCCCGCAAGGCACCGATGTACCCCCTACCGTTCACGGTTGGGGGTACATCCGTGTGTGCGGTTTTCCGGCCCCGCGGCACCCCCGCGCGGCAGCCGCCCCCGTATGCCAACTCACCCGCGGAGCAGGGGAGTAGGGCCTCTCCGGGCGGGCCTCACGGCCTCCGCGGGTGGCCGGTGGGAGCGGTGCCGGAACACGGCTGGAGCCGTGCAGTTGCGCCCCGGGCAGGCGACAACTCGCCCCAGATGGCACAATCGGTGCATGGACCGCGACGACCAACTCAGGCTCTACGGTCTTCTCGCGGACCAGCTCAAGGTCGCGCACGACAGGGTGCGCGCACTGCAAGTCCCGGAGGGCGTACGGATGGCGCTGACCCGGAAGCTGCTGGTCATCACGGCCGCGGCCAAGCACGATCTCGCCGAAGCCGCAAGGCGTCTGGAGCAACTGAACGCAGACCTCGACGAGGGCCGATTCCCCGGAGGCGTCTGAGCGTCGGCCCCGAGGGGGCCGTCCGGGAAGTCGCGGATGGTCGGGACTCATTGCGGCACAAGGGTGATTAGGCCGTTTCGTGTTTGATTTGCGGTATATATCTGCCTAACGTGCGAAAAAGCTTGAACAGATTCGTTCTGGCGATGTCTCCGAAGGGGAAGACGTGAACAAGGCGCAGCTCGTAGAAGCGATTGCCGACAAGATGGGCGGGCGTCAGCAGGCGGCCGATGCCGTCGACGCCGTCCTGGACGCCATCGTCCGCGCGGTGGTCGGGGGGGAGCGGATCTCGGTCACCGGCTTCGGGTCGTTCGAGAAGGTCGACCGGCCCGCCCGCTACGCCCGCAACCCGCAGACCGGGGAGCGGGTGAGGGTCAAGAAGACCTCGGTGCCCCGGTTCCGCGCGGGCCAGGGCTTCAAGGACCTGGTGAGCGGCTCCAAGAAGCTCCCGAAGCATGATGTCGCCGTCAAGAAGGCCCCCAAGGGCAGTCTGTCGGGCGGGACCAGGACCACCGCCAAGGCCGCGGCGAAGAAGGCGACGGCCAAGCAGGCGGCCGCGAAGACGACCGCCGCGAAGCGGACCCCGGCGAAGAAGGCGGCGCCCGCGAAGAAGACGACGGCCAAGAAGACGACCGCGAAGAAGGCCCCGGCGAAGACCACCGCCAAGAAGGCCGCCCCGGCGAAGAAGTCGACGGCGAAGAAGGCCACGGCGCGCAAGTCGGCCCCGGCGAGGAAGGCGACGGCCAAGAAGGCCCCCGCCAAGAAATCGGCGGGACGCACGACCAGCACCGCCAAGAAGGCCACGGCCCGCAGGAGGTAGGGGCACGCGGCGGTACGGGCACTCGCGCCGGGCCGGACTCCCTGGGGGAGCCCGGCCCGCGGTGTGTCCGCCGCCCGCCGCTGCGGCTGCGGCCGGGGCGGCGCGGGGCCGGCGGGTCGGGCGGGTGCGGTGGACCGGAGGATGACCGAGCGCGTGGGCTCGGTCACACAGCGGATCGGGCGCTGCTCCTCAGAGCGTCGCCAGCGTGACGAGCGTGATCCGCAGAGCGGTGCCCGACGGCGCCGATGCTGTCGACGGCTCGTCCGCGTCGGGAGTCCCGTCCAGCGCCCGGTCTGCGCGCGCGCCGTCGCGTGCGCCGCGGCCGCCGGACGCGGCGTGGGACGGCGTCTCACCGTCCGGTCGCCCGGTGTCCGTGCCGCCGTCCGCCTCGCCGCCCGCGGCGACCTCGATCCGCACCCGCTGCCCCGGGCGCAGCAGCAGCAGTCCGCCCGCGTCGAAGGCGGCCGTGCCGAACGGGACCGGGGTGCCGTCGTCGAGCAGCACGCTGCCGCTGCGGGTCTCGGGGTCGTACGTGTACGCGGTCGCCTGCATAGGGGCAGCGTAGGTGACGTACCGGTGGCCGACATCCGCGCCCGGCCGGGAGGGGAGCGGCGGCGGGCGGCCCGACCGGAGGGCGCCGGGCGGGAAGCCGGGCGAGGCGTTCACCGGACGGGGAGCCGGCCCGCGGGGCGCGCGGTCCGGTGAGGTGCGCCGGCTCAGCCCTCGATACTCATGTCCCACCCGTTGGGGCGTCCCTGGCGCAGCCCGAGATGAGCAGGCGTTCCGCGGCCGTGCCGGTGCGCGGGCCCACGCCGAGGGCGAGGGCGACTCGTAGGTCGTCGCCGGTGTCCACGTCCTGACGGACCGAGTCGACGCCGGTCAGCGCGAGTTCCACAGCCCCCGAGGCGGTGTGCCGCGCCCGGGACGCCGCTCCGAAGGCGGGCCGCAGGTCCCTGCCGGGCGCCGCGGCCAGCAGGGTGGTGCCGACGCCCGCAGCGTCCGCGAGGAAGGCCCGCGGGAACTCGCCGGCCGCCGCGAGCACCCGCGCCAGTTCGGCGGACCGCAGGGCGGGGAGGTCCGCGTTCAGGGCCGCCACGGCGGCGTCCGGCCGCCGGGCCCGCACGGCGGCCGCGCCGTGCGCCAGCGCCGCGTTCAGGCCCGCGGCGGGCTGGTCCGGCACGACCCGGGCGCCCAGCGCCGCCAGCTCGCGCCCCGCCCGGGCGTCGTCGGTGACGACCACCACACCGCCGACGCGCGGACAGTCGAGCGCGGCCGCCACCGTGTCCTGGGCGAAGGCCAGCGCGAGGCCGGGCCGCACACCGTCTCCCGCGGTGTCGGAGAGCCTGCTCTTGGCCTGCACCAGGGGTTTCAGCGGAATGACCAGGGTCCAGTGCACCGAGTTCCGTCCCTTCGCGTCGCGCCCATTGTCACCCCCGGGCAGGACTGACTCGCGCCCGGGCGGGTAAGCGAATCGGGCCGGGGTGCCGAGGGACGGAAAACACCCGGGCGTACGGTGTCCTCGACAGACCGGCGGCCTGGGGCGACACTTGTGCGACCTCAGACCCCTGACGGAAGGTGCACGCGTGTCCCGCCGCAGAATCGGCTTCTGGTACCGCCTTGCGGCAGTCATCTGCAAACCGCCGCTGGTGGTGCTGATCAAGCGTGACTGGCGCGGAATGGAGAACATTCCGGCTGACGGCGGATTTATCACCGTGGTGAACCACAATTCGCACGTGGACCCGTTCGCCTACGCCCACTTCCAGTACAACACCGGACGCGTTCCGCGTTTCCTCGCCAAGCACGGCCTTTTCAAGAAGGGATTCGTGGGTGCCGTGATGCGCGGCACCGGGCAGATTCCCGTCTACCGGGAGAGCACCGACGCGCTCAGCGCCTTCCGGGCCGCGATCGAGGCCGTGCGGCGCGGGGAGTGCGTCGCCTTCTACCCCGAGGGCACCCTCACCCGCGACCCGGACCTGTGGCCGATGACCGGCAAGACGGGCGCGGCCCGCGTCGCCCTGGAGACCAGGTGCCCGGTCGTCCCGGTCGCGCAGTGGGGCGTCAACCTCCTCCTGCCGCCGTACGCCAAGAAGCCGAACCTGCTGCCGCGCAAGACCCACCATGTGCTGGCAGGACCGCCGGTGGACCTGTCGCGCTTCTACGGCAAGGAGCTGACCCCCGACCTCCTGAGGGAGGCCACCGAGGTCATCATGGCCGCCATCACCGCCCATCTGGAGGTGCTGCGCGGCGAGAAGGCGCCCGCGAAGCCCTACGACCCCCGGCAGGTGCGCATGGAACAGCGGCGCAGGTCGGCCGGGACGCACGGCACCGGCGACCGGGAAGCGGGGGCGGGCAAGTGAGCGCGTCCGCAGAGCCTGCCGTCCCCGGGCCCGCCCGGCCCCCCGGTACCGCACCCGCCGCACTCGCCGCACCCGGTGAACCGGCCCGTCCCGCGCGGCCGGTCAGGGCGGCCGTCCTCGGCACCGGCTCCTGGGGCACGGCCTTCGCCGTCGTGCTCGCCGACGCCGGGTGCGAGGTCGTCCTGTGGGCCCGCCGCGCGGACGTCGTGGCCGCCGTCAACTCCACCCGCACCAACCCGGACTACCTGCCCGGCGTCGAACTCCCGGCCGCCGTCCGAGCCACCGGGGACCCGGCCGAGGCGCTCGCCGGAGCCGATCTCGCGGTGCTGTGCGTACCCGCCCAGACGCTCCGCGAGAACCTCGCCTCCTGGGCGCCCCTGCTCGACTCCGACACCGTGCTCGTCTCCCTGATGAAGGGTGTCGAGCTGGGCTCGGCAATGCGGATGAGTGAGGTCATCGAGGACGTGGCGAAGGTCGGCGAGGAGCGCGTCGCCGTGGTCACCGGCCCCAACCTGGCGCGTGAGGTGGCCGCCAGGATGCCCGCCGCCGCGGTGGTCGCCTGCCGTGACGAGGCGGTGGCCAGGCGTATCCAGGCCGCCTGCCACACGCCGTACTTCCGCCCGTACACCAACACCGACGTCACCGGCTGCGAGCTGGGCGGCGCGGTCAAGAACGTGATCGGGCTCGCCGTCGGCATCGCGGACGGCATGGGCCTCGGCGACAACGCCAAGGGCTCGCTGATCACCCGCGGCCTCGCCGAGACCACCCGGCTCGGCCTGGCCATGGGCGCCGACCCGATGACGTTCTCGGGCCTGGCCGGGCTCGGCGACCTGGTCGCCACCTGCTCCTCCCCGCTGTCCCGCAACCACACCTTCGGCACCAACCTGGGCAAGGGCATGACGCTCCAGGAGACCATCGCGGTCACCAGGCAGACGGCGGAAGGGGTCAAGTCCTGCGAGTCGGTGCTCGACCTGTCCCGCAGGTACGGCGTCGAGATGCCGATCACGGAGACGGTCGTCGGCATCGTGCACGAGGGGAAGCCTCCGGTGGTGGCGCTCAAGGAGCTGATGTCGCGCAGCGCGAAGCCCGAGCGGCGCTGAGCCCCGGGGCACCGCCTGCCCCCTGTCGCTCTGCGCGCCCGCGTCCGCCGGCGCCGGGCGGGCCTGTCCGCGGGGCGCGGCCCCAGGGGGCGGACGGGTCTGCCCGTGCGGGCGTTCCCGGGTCGCGGGCACCCGCGCCGGCCTGGCTTTTCGCCCGATCGGTTCGTGGTGCGCTGACGGGGGAGCTACCAGCAGGTACTCTCGTCGCGATATGAGCAGCGAGAACTCCCCCCAGAGCCACGAGAGCCGCAAGCCGCGCGTCGCCGTCGTGTTCGGCGGCCGCAGTTCGGAGCACGGCATCTCGGTCGTCACCGCGGGTGCCGTGCTGCGGGCCATCGACCGTACGAAGTACGACGTCCTGCCCATCGGCATCACGGCCGACGGCCGCTGGGCGCTGACCGCCGACGAACCCGAGCGGATGGCCATCACCGGCCGCCGTGTGCCCAGCGTCGAGGAGCTCGCCGAGTCCACCGAGGGCGGTGTGGTGCTGCCCGTGGACCCGGGCAGCCGCGAGGTCGTCTACACCGAGCCGGGCGCCGTGCCCAAGGCGCTCGGTGAGGTCGACGTCGTCTTCCCCGTGCTGCACGGGCCCTACGGCGAGGACGGCACGCTGCAGGGCCTGCTGGAGCTCTCCGGGACGCCGTACGTCGGCTCGGGCGTGCTGGCCTCGGCGGTGGGCCAGGACAAGGAGTACATGAAGCGGGTGTTCACCTCCTTCGGGCTGCCCGTCGGCCCCTACCTGGTGATCCGCCCGCGGGAGTGGGAGCACGACGAGAGCGCGGCCCGCAAGCGGATCGCGGACTTCGCGGGCGAGCACGGCTGGCCGCTGTTCGTGAAGCCCGCGCGGGCGGGCTCCTCCATGGGCATCACCAAGGTCGCCTCGTTCGAGGGCCTCGACGAGGCGATCGCCGAGGCGCGGCGGCACGACCCGAAGATCCTCGTCGAGTCGCTGCTGCGCGGCCGCGAAATCGAGTGCGGGGTACTGGAGTTCGAGGACGGGCCGCGGGCCAGCGTGCCCGCGGAGATCCCGCCGGTGCAGACCCATGAGTTCTACGACTTCCAGGCGAAGTACATCGACTCCGCGACCGGCCTGGTGCCCGCACCGCTGACCCCCGAGCAGACCGCCGAGGCGCAGCGGCTCGCCGTCGCCGCCTTCGAGGCCGCCTCCTGCGAGGGGCTGGTGCGTACGGACCTCTTCCTCACCGAGGACGGGGAGTTCGTGATCAACGAGATCAATACGATGCCCGGTTTCACCCCGATCTCCATGTATCCGCGGATGTGGCAGGAGAGCGGTGTGTCCTACCCCGAGCTGGTGGACTGCCTGGTGCAGGCGGCGCTGCGGCGCTCGACCGGCCTGCGCTAGCCGTCGGCCGCCGGCCCGCACCACCGTGCGCCGCGGTGCGGGCCGGGGTACGGGCCGGCCAGGACGTCGCGCCCGTACGCCGACCACGTGCGCGCCCCAGGACCCGTGCGCGCCCAGGACCGGGTGCGTTCCGAGGGTGGGTGTGTCACGGGCCCGGGTGCGCCCGAACCCGTGCCGTCAGTCCGCGATGCCCTGCGGGATCGACCGCTTCACGGGCCCCGCGAGGTCGGTGAGCGGCGCGAGGCCCTCCCCGGTGCGCTGCTTCGGCAGGATCACCTCGACGTACGCCTTCCGCAGGGTGGTGGTGAAGCGGTACGAGCCGTCGTCCTGCGGCTGGGAGAGCCAGCCGACGCCGTTCACCTCGACGCCGTCGGGACCGTCGTCGTCCGGCGCGTCGCCGGCCCCCGGCGCCGCGTCCATCGCCGCAGGCCGGGGGACACCGCAGCGCAGTATGATCGCCGGGTCGCCCCACCCCGCGGTCAGCGCGGACCGCGGCTTCGGATCGTTGCGGCCGAGGCCGTCGAGGTGCCGGGGGAGCTGCCGGTGCAGCCGGTCGCAGTACGAGGCCGTGCTCGCCGCCGGGGTGGGAACCGCCACCGTCGCCGCCTCGTCCGTTGAGGTGCATCCTGCGGCGGCCGACGCGGTGAGCAGCAGGACGAGGACGGGCGGTCGGACGGCGTTGCCGTGCCGGTGACGGAAGAAGCGCACCGGCCAAGAGTAGACGGGGACTACAGATGGACGACCGGGCAGGTCAGCGTGCGGGTGATGCCGTCCACCTGCTGGATCTTGGCGACCACGATACGGCCCAGGTCGTCGACGGTGTCGGCCTGCGCACGGGCGATCACGTCATAGGGACCCGTCACGTCCTCGGCCTGGACGACGCCGGGGACCTTGCCGACTATCTCGGCAACGGCCGAGGCCTTGCCGACCTCCGTCTGGATCAGGATGTACGCCTGTACCACGGAACCTCCAGGGCGGCCACGGGGATCATGGGGAAGAAAGGGACGCCACGGTATCGCGTCGCCGCGCGCCGGGGGGAGACCCGGGGGTGCCGTGGCGGACATCGGGCCCACTCCGGACGGGCAGGGTGAGACATCACCGGGAGCGCGGACGGCGGCACGGCGGGCACCGGACACCGGGCCCGGCCACCCGCCGCACCCGCCCCCGGCAACCGCAGGCAGAATCGCTAGGACACCGGCGCGGAAGGGGCAGTTCCAGATGAAGGGAAGCGTGGGCGAGCTGGGGGAGTTCGGGCTCATCAGGGAGCTCACCTCCCGGCTCACCACCACCCCGGCGGTCCGGCTCGGGCCGGGGGACGACGCCGCGGTGGTGGCCGCGCCCGACCGCAGGGTCGTGGCGAGCACCGACGTCCTCGTGGAGGGCCGGCACTTCCGGCGCGACTGGTCCACGGCCTACGACGTCGGACGGAAGGCCGCGGCGCAGAACCTCGCCGACATCGCAGCGATGGGCGCCGTGCCGACCGCGCTGCTGCTCGGCCTCGTCGTGCCCGCGGAGCTCCCCGCCACCTGGGCGAGCGAGCTGATGGACGGCCTGCGCGACGAGTGCCAGGTGGCCGGTGCCGCCGTGGTCGGGGGCGACGTGGCGCGCGGTGACACGATCACCGTCGCGATCACCGCCCTCGGCGACCTGCGCAACCACGAACCGGTCACCAGGGCCGGGGCGCAGCCCGGCGACCTCGTCGCGGTGACCGGCTGGCTCGGCTGGTCCGCGGCCGGGTACGCGGTGCTCTCCCGCGGCTTCCGTTCACCCCGCGCCTTCGTCGAGGCGCACCGCAGGCCGGAGCCCCCGTACCACGCGGGCCCCGCCGCGGCCGGGCTGGGCGCCACCGCGATGACCGACGTCAGCGACGGCCTGGTGGCCGACCTCGGGCACATCGCGGAGGCCAGCAAGGTCAGGATCGACATCCGCTCCGGTGCCATGGACGTGCCCTCCCAGATGAACGACATCGGCCAGGCCGTCGGCGTGGACCCGCTGCACTGGGTGCTCACCGGAGGGGAGGACCACGCGATCGTGGCCACCTTCCCCGCGGACGTGAAGCTGCCCGCGCGCTGGAAGGTGATCGGCGAGGTCCTGAGCCCCTCGGCCCTGCCGCAGGTGACCGTCGACGGTGCACCCTGGACGAGCAGGAGCGGCTGGGACCACTTCGCGGACATCGAGGGTTGAGCCGCGCAGGCCCCGGGCCCGCCGCCCGGCGCCGCACCCGGCCGCCCCATCCGCACCGAGGACGGAGAAACGCCATGGCCCCTCCCGTACGGGTGCTGACCGTCGCCGGCTCCGACTCCGGAGGCGGCGCGGGCATCCAGGCCGATCTGAAGACGATGCTGGCGCTCGGCGTCCACGGCATGAGCGTCGTCGCCGCCGTGACCGCGCAGAACTCGCTGGGCGTCCAGGGCGCCTGGGAGCTGCCCGTGGAGGCGGTGCGCGCCCAGTACCGCAGCGTGGTCGACGACATCGGCGTCCAGGCGGTCAAGACGGGCATGCTGGCCTCGGCGCCGCTGGTGGAGGCGGTCGCGGAACTCCTCGCCGAAACCGGCGTACCGGTCGTCGTCGACCCCGTCGGCGTCTCCAAGCACGGCGACCCGCTGCTGGCCGCTTCCGCGCTCGACGCGGTGCGCGGCAGGCTGCTGCCCACCGCCACGGTCGCCACCCCGAACCTCGACGAGGTCGCCCAACTCACCGGCGTGCACGTGGACTGCCCCAAGGCCATGCGCCGCGGCGCCGCCGCCGTGCTCGCGTTCGGCCCGCGCTGGGTCCTGGTCAAGGGCGGCCACCTCGCGGCGGACGGGGGACCCGGCGCCGCGGAGGCCGTGGACCTGCTCACCGACGGCCGCGAGGAGTACTGGCTGCGCGCACCGCGCCACCCCAACCGGCACACGCACGGCACCGGCTGCACCCTCGCCTCCGCGCTCGCCACCGAGCTGGCCAAGGGCCGCTCGGTGCCGGAAGCGGCGGCCGCGGCGAAGGAGTACGTCACCGGCGCGATCGCGGCCGGGTTCCCGCTCGGCGGCGGCATCGGCCCCGTCGACCACGGCTGGCGGTTCAGGGCGCCGTCCGGAACAGGTCCTGGGAGTAGTCCTTCAGCGTGATGCCGGCCGCCGCCCTCTCCGTGAGCCGCCTGAAGAACCCGCCGAGCAGCGGTGAGCCGAGCAGCCGGTAGGCACGGCGAGGTTCGGCCGCCGCCAGGAAGTGCTCCCTGGCCTGGCCGTACCCGCCCATCCGCAGCAGCACCGCCGCCCGCCGCTGGAGCAGGTCCGCCGTCTCCTCCGGCGCCTGAAGCGCGCGCACGTACCCGAGGCCCTCGTCCAGGAGCCGCAGGGCGCGCCACCGCTCGCCGCGCCAGTCGGCGAACATACCGAGCGGATCGAGGCAGTTGGCCATGCCCCAGCGGCCCCGGTGGACCGGAACCCGGCCAGCCCGCGGGTGAACGCCGCCTCGGACGCGGCGATCCGGCCCGCGAACAGCTCCCGGAACCCCACCCCGACGCCGAGCAGCGCGCGCCCCAGGGATCGCCGCCGACCAGCGTGTTCACGTCCGTGTCGAGCGGCGGTGGCAGCGGTCCCGTCGTATCCGACCAGAGCACGAGGGTGGACGGCAGCCGCAGCCGCCGGCCGAGCGCGCCCACCACCGCCTCCGCCTGGGCGGCCCGTGCCGGTTCCGCGGGTCGCGGCCGTCTCCGGCGAGGAAGTTGAACACGCACACCGCGTACTCCTCCGCCAGCCCCTCCGGCGGCTGCCCGAGCACCGCCGTGAGCAGCTCACGGGCCGTGCCGACCTGCCCGCCGTGCAGTCCGCGCAGCCGCCAGAACCAGGACAGCGCCGCCATCATGCGCAGCGCGCGCCGCGCGTCCGTGCGCAGCAGATGCCGCAGGGCGGCGTCGAGGTTGCCCTGCTCCGCCGTGAGCGCCGCCAGCCACGGCAACCGGTCCCGGCCGCGCAACCCGGGCTCCGCCCGCTCGGCGACGGCCAGGAAGCAGGCGGCGTGCGCCTCCCGCAGCCGGTCGCCCTCACCGTGCCCGTCCAACTGCTCCGCGCAGGAGGCCCGGATCGTCCGGAGCATCCGGTACCGGCCGCCGGCCGCCTCCAGGAAGGACTTCTCGGCGAGCGAGGCCAGCAGGTCCTCCGGGTGGCGGGGGCCGCAGACGGCCTCGACGGCGTCCAGGGCCGCGCCGCCGAGAACGCCGTCAGCCGCCGCGCCAGCTCCCGCTCCTCCTCGTCGAGGAGCTGCCATCCATTCGACGACGGCACGCAGGGTGCGGTGCCGGGGAGCCTTGGTGCGGTCGCCGCGGGGCAGCAGGCGGAACCGGTCGTCGCCGCCGGCGCGGGGCGTGCCCGCAGGAGGCGGTCCTTGCGCGGGCGCCGCCGACCGTCCGCCCCGGGGGAGGTCCCGATCGCCCTCAAGGGCGTCCGGCTCGTCCGGGGAGGCGTGGAGGCCCTGGCAGAGGCGGGTGGCGAGTTCATCCAGGGTGAGGGTGCGCAGCCGGGCCGCGGCGAGTTCGATGGCCAGCGGCAGCCCGTCAAGCGCCTCGCAGATCGGGGCCACGCGCGCGTGTCCGTCCCCTTGGCCGTGTCGGTCGCCGTCTCCGTCTCCGTTTTCGCCGCCGTTTTCGCCGCCGCCGGGGCGGACGGCGCAGGCGCGGTCGAGGAACAGCCGGACCGCGAGCGGGGTGCTCAGCGGTGGCACGGCACAGCGCCTCCCCGGTGATGCCCAGGGCCTCCCGGCTGGTGGCCAGCACCCGCAGCCCGGGGCAGGCCGCCAGCAGCAGCGCGGTGACGCGGGCCGCCTCGTCCACCAGGTGCTCGAAGTTGTCGAGCACCAGCAGCAGGGACCGCCCGTCGAGCGCCGCGAGCAAGCCGTTCCGTGCCGTCCCCGCCCTGGGCCCTGGTCCCCTCCCTGGCACCCAGCGCACCGAGGATCGCGTGGGGGATGCGGGACCCGTCGCCCAGCGGCGCGAGTTCGACCGTAGCAGACGCCCTCGTGCTCGGGCGCGGACCGGCCGGGAGACGGCCCGTGCCCGTGCTCCGGCGCGGGGCACGGGGGTGCGTGCGGTACGGGACCAGGGCCCGGGGGCCCGGTGCCGCGGAGGGACGACGGCGCGCGGGCTCGGGAGGGGCGCAGGACGGCGCGGGTGCGGTGGCGGGGTGCCACGGATGCGGCCACGCGCCGTGGGTGCGGCCGCGCGTCACGAGGGGCCACGTCCGGTGCGGACGGCGATGCCTCCCGCACGAGTGCGGCCGGGCATCGCGAGCGCGGTGTCCGCGGGGCACACGAAAGCCGGTCCACCCGAGGGCGGACCGGCTCAGCAGCAACCGGTGAGGTGGCCGCGCCATGAGCCTCCCCCGGCCCCTTCGAGGGGGGCGGGGAGAGTTACGTCAGCGCGAGACCTTGCCGGCCTTGATGCACGAGGTGCAGACGTTGAGCCGCTTCGGCGTCCCACCGACCACGGCACGCACGCGCTGGATGTTCGGGTTCCAGCGACGGGGCGTGCGGCGGTGCGAGTGGGAGATGCTGTTGCCGAAGCCCGGCCCCTTGCCGCAGACGTCGCAGTTGGCAGCCACGGGACACTCCAAAGACTTCAGATGCACGTACGGTGGATCCCGGCATGCCGGGATCAGTGATCGGGTGGCGCTGCCAGGGAAGAGGCCCGATGGGTATCGGGCAACCGGAGCAGCATACAACGGCTGGTTCCGTACAACGAAACTACCACGGGTGATCCCCCACGGGTCCCGCCGCCGGCCAGGCCCCCGCGACGTCCCTGCTCCTGCACGCCCCCCACGGGGTCTACGCTGCGTGCCAGCCCAGCAGAGCGAGGAGGCGAGTGAGACGCAGGCGCCGCAGCAGCCGCCCCGTGGAGAGCCGGCCGGGCCGACCCGCCCCGCCGGGCGGTCCGAGCAGTCCGGGCACCTTCCGAAGGCCGGGCACCCCCCGAACGACGCGGGACGAGCCCTCGACGCCGACGCGGTACGCGCGTGGTGCACGCTCGCGCTGGACGGGCTGGGCCGCTCCCGCGAGGAGATCGACGCCATCAACGTCTACCCGGTGGCCGACGGGGACACCGGGACCAACCTCTATCTGACGGTGGAAAGCGCGGTGCGGGCCGTGGAGGCCGCCTTCGCGGGGCTCGACCCGCAGCGCCCGACCCTGGCCGAGGCGGTGCGCGCCATGGCGCACGGCGCACTGATCGGCGCCCGGGGCAATTCGGGCACCATCCTCGCGCAGTTGCTGCGCGGCATGGCCCAGGTGCTCTCCGCGGAGCACGGGGACCATGCGGGTCCGACGGGCCATGCGGGTCCGACGGGCCAGGTGGGTCAGGTGGGTCAGGTGGGCGGCCGCGAGCGCGACGGAGGCACGGACGGCGCCGGCGGGGCGCGCGGCCCGGACGAGGAGGCGCGCGGCGAGTACGCGGCCGAAGGGCCGCGCGGCACAGCCGGTGCCGACGCGTTGCGGCGTACGGACGGTGCCGATGCGTTGCGGCGTGCCCTGCGGCGAGCGGTCCAGTCCGCCTACGCGGCCGTCGCCCATCCCGTGGAGGGCACGGTGCTGACCGTGGCCACCGCCGCGGCCGAGGCGGCGGAGCGGGCCCGGGGCGGTTGCGGCGCGGTGGCGCGCGCGGCCCATGACGGCGCGTGCGCCGCACTGGACGCCACTCCGGAGCAGTTGGCGGCGCTCGGCCGCGCCGGCGTCGTGGACGCGGGCGGGCAGGGGCTCGTGGTCGTCCTGGCGGCACTCGCCGAGGTCTGCACCGGCACGGCACCGAAACCCGCGGGCCCCCGGGCCCGCGGCCCGCTGAAGGGTCCCGCGGACGAGTACACCGCGGCGGCCGAGGACACCGGCACCACGTGCGAGGACACCGGCACCGCGTGCGAGGACACCGCGGACTCCTCGGGCGGCTGCGCCGGCCCGGCCTATGAGGTGATCTACCTCCTGGAGGCCGCGGACGCGGCCGTGCACCGGCTGCGCGCCAGGCTCGACGCGCTCGGTGACTCACTGGTGGTGGTCGGCGGCGACGGCCTGTGGAACGTCCACGTGCACGTGGACGACGCGGGCGCCGCCGTCGAGGCCGGTGTGGAGGCCGGGCGGCCGTACCGGATCCGCATCACCCACTTCGGTGCCGGCGACGCGCACGCCGGCACCGCCCCCGCCGAGCCGCCGCGGCGCGAGCGGGCCCGGCGCGCGGTGGTGGCCGTGGTGCCGGGCGAGGGCCTCGGCGCGCTGTGCGCGGCCGCCGGCGCCACCACGGTGCTCGCCCGCCCCGGGGAGCCGCCCGCCAGCGGGGAGCTGGTGGCCGCGATCCGGCGGGCGCACGCCCACGAGGTGGTCCTGCTGCCCAACGACGGCGCGCTGCGGCACACGGCGGCCGCCGCGGCGGAACAGGCCAGGACCGCGGGCATACGCGTCGCCGTCATCCCCACCCGCGCCGCGGTCCAGGGTGTCGCCGCCCTCGCCGTGCACGAGCCCGAGCGGCGCTTCGACGAGGACGTGGTCGCCATGACGTCGGCCGCCGGCTCCACGCGCTTCGCCGAGCTGACCGTCGCCGAACGGCAGTCGTGGACCAGCGCCGGGGTCTGCCAGGCCGGCGACGTGCTGGGCCTGATCGACGGGGACGTGGCCGTGATCGGGTCCGACGCCACGGGCGCCGGCACCGCGGTCCTCGACCGGATGCTGTCCTCGGGCGGCGAGATGGTCACGCTCGTGCTGTCCGAGGGGTTCCCCGACGCCGTCGCACGGCGCCTCGAAGCGCACGTGCGCGACTCCCACCTGGCCGTGGACACGGTCCTCTACCAGGGCGGCCACCTGAGCCCGCTGCTCCTCATCGGCGTGGAGTAGGACGCGCGCGGTCCCGTGCGCGGCTCCCGCCGCCGGGTCCGCGGATTGTCGGTGCCGTGGTGTCCAATGGACTCGTGCCCGCGCTCGAAGAACCCCTGAGGAAAGTGATCGGCCCCGCCACCGCGAAGGTGATGGCCGAGCACCTCGGCCTGCACACCGTCGGAGACCTGCTGCACCACTACCCCCGCCGCTACGCGGAGCGCGGTGAGCTCACCCGCCTCGCCGACCTCCCGCTCGACGAGCACGTCACGGTCGTCGCGCAGGTGGCCAGCGCCCGGCTGCTGTCCTTCCGGTCGGGCAGCGGCCAGCGGCTCGAGGTCACCATCACCGACGGCAGCGGCCAGCTCCAGCTCGTCTTCTTCGGCCGCGGCGTGCACAAGCCGCACAAGGACCTGCTGCCCGGCACCCGTGCGATGTTCGCCGGCAAGGTCTCCGTCTTCAACCGCAGGCTCCAGCTCGCCCACCCCGCCTACCAACTGCTGCGCGCGGACGCCGGCGACACCGCGGAGGCCGCCGAGGCCGTGGACTCCTGGGCGGGCGCCCTGATCCCGATCTACCCGGCCACCGCGAAGCTGGAGTCCTGGAAGATCGCCAAGGCGGTCGACGCGGTGCTGCCCTCCGCCCCGGACGCCGTCGACCCGCTGCCGCCCGGTCTCATGGAGGGCCGCGGCCTTGTCCCGCTCCCGGAGGCGCTGCTCAAGATCCACCGACCGGCCACCAAGGCGGACGTCGCCGACGCCCGCGCCCGCCTCAAGTGGGACGAGGCCTTCGTCCTCCAGGTGGCCCTGGCCCGCCGGCGGCACGCGGACGGCCAGTTGCCGGCCGTGCCCCGCAGGCCGCTGCCCGACGGCCTGCTCGCCGCCTTCGACGCCCGGCTGCCGTTCACGCTCACCGAGGGCCAGCGGCAGGTCTCCCGGGAGATCTTCGACGACCTCGCGACGGAGCACCCGATGCACCGCCTGCTCCAGGGCGAGGTGGGCTCCGGCAAGACCATGGTGGCGCTGCGGGCCATGCTCGCCGTGGTCGACGCCGGAGGCCAGGCCGCGATGCTCGCGCCCACCGAGGTGCTCGCCCAGCAGCACCACCGCTCCGTCACGGAGATGATGGGCGAGCTGGCCGAGGCGGGAATGCTCGGTGGCGCCGAGCAGGGCACCAAGGTGGTGCTGCTGACCGGCTCCATGGGGGCCGCCGCGCGCCGCCAGGCCCTGCTCGACCTGGTCACCGGCGAGGCCGGCATCGTCATCGGCACCCATGCGCTCATCGAGGACAAGGTCCAGTTCCACGACCTGGGCCTGGTCGTCGTCGACGAGCAGCACCGCTTCGGCGTGGAGCAGCGCGACGCCCTGCGCGGCAAGGGCAGGCAGCCCCCGCACCTGCTGGTCATGACGGCCACCCCCATCCCGCGCACCGTCGCCATGACCGTCTTCGGCGATCTGGAGACGTCGGTCCTCGACCAGCTCCCGGCCGGCCGATCGCCCATCGCCAGCCATGTCGTCCCCGCCCAGGACAAGCCGCACTTCCTCCAGCGGGCCTGGGAGCGGGTCCGCGAGGAGGTCGAGGCCGGCCACCAGGCGTACGTGGTCTGCCCGCGGATCGGTGACGAGGAGGACCAGCCGGGCCCGGGCGGCAAGGAGCGCGGCGGGGCCGGCAAGGGGGGCGCGGGCGGCCGTGCCACCGCCTCCGCGAGGACCACTGCCGCCGAGCCCGGCTCAGCGAAGACCGCCGCCCCCGCGCAGGACGAGCCCCCGGACTCCGGAGCCGACCCGGACAAGCGCCCCCCGCTCGCCGTCCTGGACGTGGCGGAGCAACTCGCCAAGGGCCCGCTGAGCGCGCTCACCGTCGAGTCCCTGCACGGCCGCATGCCGCCCGACGAGAAGGACGCCGTGATGCGCCGCTTCGCCGCGGGCGAGACCGACGTCCTGGTCGCCACCACCGTCATCGAGGTCGGCGTCAACGTCCCCAACGCCACTGCGATGGTCATCATGGACGCCGACCGCTTCGGCATCTCCCAACTGCACCAGTTGCGCGGCCGCGTCGGCCGCGGCACCGCGCCCGGCCTCTGCCTGCTGGTCACCGAGATGCCCGAGGCCAGCGACGCCCGTGCCCGGCTGAACGCCGTCGCCGCCACGCTGGACGGCTTCGAGCTCTCCCGCATCGACCTGGAGCAGCGCCGGGAGGGCGACGTGCTCGGCCAGGCGCAGTCCGGGGTGCGCTCCTCGCTGCGGGTGCTCGCCGTCATCGAGGACGAGGAGATCATCGCCGAGGCGCGTACGGAGGCGGCCGCCGTCGTCGCCGCCGACCCGGACCTCATCCGTCTGCCCGGGCTGCGGACCGCCCTCGACGCCCTGCTCGACACCGAGCGGGAGCAGTACCTGGAGAAGGGCTGAGCGCCCCGGCCCCGGGGCCGGGCGGGGGCGATCCGGATCCGGTAACTCCCCCCGGCTCAAACAGTTGTGGCAATCCGGAGTGATCGGCAGACTTGTCCCGACCCGGCCGGGGATTTCTCCCCGCCGGGCGACACACCACACTTTTGGGGGGTACTTCATGAAACTCACCAGGTACAGATCCGCCCGGGCGGCAGGGGCCCTGGCCCTCGCCCTGGCGTTCGCCGCCGGCGCCACCGGGCTGCTCGGCGGGGCCGCCGCACAGGCACAGGAGGCCACCTCCGGCACGCTCGAGTTCAGCGGCGACGCGGGGGACTACATCAGCGGCGGCCAGTCGTACTCCTACTCGACCGACGCGCAGGACAGGCTCGACGTCACGGCCGACTCCGACCACCAGCACGTCAGCGTCGCGGTCACCGGCGCGCACGGCGACTGGTGGTACCTGGACCTCGCCGCCCCGCAGGGCCAGGCGCTGGAGCCGGGCACCTACGAGGGTGCCACCCGCTACCCGTTCAACGGCCCCGCGGAGCCCGGGCTCTCCCTGGACGGCAACGGCCGCGGCTGCAACACCCTCACGGGCTCCTTCACGGTCTCCAAGGCGGACTTCGGCCCGAACGGCTACGTCGAGGCCCTGGACGCCACCTACGAGCAGCACTGCGAGGGGGGCACCGCGGCGCTGCGCGGCGAGGTGCACATCGCCAACCCCGCCCCGCCCGCCACGCTCGACCTCGGCATAGCCGTCGCGCCCGACGGCACGGCGAGCACCCTGAACGGCAAGGCCACCGTGCACGGCACGGTCAGTTGCAACAAGCCGGTCAGGATCGATGTCACGGGCAACGTCACACAGGTGAAGAAGGGCGTCATCGTCCGGGGCAGCTACAGCACCTCGGTGGACTGCGCGCCCGGTGACCCGGTCGCCTGGACGGCCCAGGCCGACCCGAGCGGCACCACTCCGTTCCGCAGGGGCGACGTGGAGGTCTCGGCCCAGGCGCGCGCGAGCGACCCGGACTACGCCGGCCAGAGCGCGACGGACAGCCAGACCGTGGCGGTCCACCTCGTCAAGGGCTGAACCTGCCCGCCCCACCCTCGGCACGCCCAAGCCCGCCGCCCCGCATCCCGGGGCGGCGGCCCGGGCTGGCCGCGGCCCGGTCGCCCGCTCCCCGCGCGGGGCCGGGGCGACCGCGCCGCGGCCGGGCACGGCGGCACCCTCCGGGAGGGAGCCGGGAAGGGAACGGCAGAGGCCCTCGGCGGGAAGCTGAGACACTGGCGGCAGAGCACCACAGGGGGCCGCCACCAGGCGCTCCCGGTACCCGGACCGACAAGGATTGACATGACCCGCGTGATCGCCGGTGCGGCCGGCGGACGCCGCCTGGCCGTGCCGCCGGGCCAGGGCACCCGGCCCACCTCGGACCGGGCGCGCGAGGGCCTGTTCTCGACCTGGCAGTCCCTGCGCGGCACCCTCGACGGCGCCCGGGTCGCCGACCTGTACGCGGGCTCCGGCGCCGTGGGCCTGGAGGCGCTGTCCAGGGGCGCCGCCCACGCGCTGCTCGTGGAGGCCGACCCCAGGGCCGTGCGCACCCTGCGGGAGAACGTCCGCGCCCTGGGCCTGCCGGGCGCCGAGGTCCGAGCCGGGAAGGCCGGGCAGACCCTCGCGGGAGAACCGCCCGGCCAGCCTTACGACATCGTCTTCCTGGACCCGCCCTACGCGCTCCCGGACAGCGATCTTGGCGAGATCCTGATCACACTCGGCGCCCGGGGCTGGCTCGCCGCCGAAGCGCTCGTCACCGTGGAGCGCAGCACCAGAGGCGGGGAGTTCGGGTGGCCCGGTGGTTTCGAGCCCCTCAGGTCCCGGCGATACGGCGAAGGCACGTTTTGGTACGGTCGCGCCGCCTCTACGAGGAACCACGCACCATGACCGGACCGGAGAGCGAGGGACTTCAGTTGCGCCGCGCCGTCTGTCCGGGGTCGTTCGACCCCATCACCAATGGCCATCTCGACATCATCGCCCGCGCCTCCAAGCTGTACGACGAGGTGTACGTCGCGGTGATGATCAACAAGTCGAAGAAGGGCCTCTTCGCCATCGACGAGCGGATCGACCTGATCCGCCAGGTCACCGCCGAGTTCGGCAACGTCCGGGTGGAGGCATTCCACGGCCTGCTCGTCGACTTCTGCAAGCAGCGCGACATCCCCGCCATCGTCAAGGGCCTGCGAGCGGTCAGCGACTTCGACTACGAGTTGCAGATGGCCCAGATGAACAACGGCCTCTCGGGCGTCGAGACCCTCTTCGTGCCCACGAACCCCACGTACAGCTTCCTGTCCTCCTCGCTGGTGAAGGAGGTGGCCACCTGGGGCGGCGACGTCTCCCACCTGCTGCCCGACGTGGTCACCGAGGCCCTGTTGCAGCGGCTGCGGGAGAAGTGATCCCGCCCGGCGCCTGACACCGCGTCATCCGCTGCCGCACGGGGACCGACCGGCCGTACAGTCGGTGCAGTCGTTTCGTAGGCTGTCCGCAGCCCGTGACCGTGGACCCGGAGGTACGGGAACGGCCCCGGGGTCCACGGGCACCGGCCACGCACCCTTCCAGGCGAAGGGGCCCCCTTCACAGCACAGAGGATGGCGAGCACACGGTGGACGTGCAGAAGAAGCTCGATGACATCGTCGCGGCGGTCGGCAGCGCCCGGTCCATGCCCATGTCGGCCTCGTGCGTGATCAACCGCGCCGAGCTGCTGTCCCTGCTCGAAGAGGTCAGGCAGGCCCTGCCGGGATCCCTCGCGCAGGCACAGGAGCTGATCGGCGACCGCGAGCAGATGGTCCAGCAGGCCCGCCAGGAGGCGGAGCGGATCATCGAGACGGCGCACGCCGAGCGCGGTTCCCTGCTCTCCGACACCGAGGTCGCCCGCCGTTCGCAGGCCGAGGCGGACCGTATCCTCGCCGAGGCGCGCCAGGAGGCCGAGGAGATCAGGGCCGAGGCCGACGACTACGTCGACTCGAAACTCGCCAACTTCGAGGTCGTGCTCACCAAGACCCTCGGCTCCGTCGGCCGCGGCCGCGAGAAGCTGCTCGGCACCGGCCCGGGGCTCGACGAGGACGGCTACGAGGACCCCGACTACGCCGAGGCCCCCGAACGCAGCCAGGACCCGGCCACCCTGCGCGAACGGGCCGACACCTACGTGGACGTCAAGCTCGGCGCCTTCGAGGCGGTGCTCGCCAAGACCCTGGAGGCGGTCGGCCGCGGCCGCCAGAAGCTGCACGGCAGGGTCGCCACCGACGACCTGGCCGACCTGGACACCGACGGCCACAGCAACCGTCACACCAGCGACGCGGACTACCTGGCGGACCTCGCCGGCCGGCCCGCGGCCGCGGAGCCCGACCAGCAGGCCGCCCCCCGTCCTCCGGAGCAGCCCCGCATCCCCCACCAGGCCACGGCCGCCCCGCTCGCCGGCCAGCAGGCCGCGCAGCCGGCGGACCCCCGGACCGCCGCCCCGTACCAGGCCCAGGACGCCGACCAGGCGGCGTACGCCCAGGATCCGTACGCCTACCCCCAGCAGGACGGCTACCCCCAGCAGGGCGCCTACCAGCAGCAGGACGCCTACGCCTACCAGCAGCAGGGCTACACCCAGCAGGACCCCTACGGCTACGGCCAGGACGCGTACGGGTACCAGCAGCCGGAGACGTACGCCCAGCAGCCCGGCACCGGCACCTACGACCCGCACCAGGGCGATGCCGCCGCGCTGGACGAGACCAGCCTCTTCGACACCAGCATGATCAGCACGGAGCAGCTTAGGCAGTACGAGCAGTCGCGCGGGTACGAGCAGTAGCGGCCACCGGACCGCGGCGGGCCCCGGCCCGGGCGCCGGGGAGCGCTGTGCGGCCGGGCCCGTGCGGCGGGTGCTGTGCGGCCGGTACGGGGGGCCGGGCCCGTGCGGCGGGTGGTTGGTCGGGGCGGGGCCTTCGCCGGCTGCGCGCCGCCGCGCGTGCCGTGGTGTGCCGCCGTGCGGCGTGCGGTGCGGCCCCCGGGCGGCGTCCGGATGGGGCCGCCCGCAACCGGTTTGGGCCCAGTGCGAGGGGTCCAGTATCCTGGCTCTTCGGTCGCGCCTACGCTCGCGGTCCGGGCTGCCCGCTCGCTGAGTCGCACTCACCGGGTCCGCTGCCCTGATCCCACGGCGGCGCGGCCACCTCCTCACCTGACTGACCAGCGGCGACCGTGCACAGCGGTCGTGAAGCACCGAAGAACGAAAGCAGGAAGAACCCTGAACGCCCGCCTCGACCACCGCAACCCTCTTGTGTTCGACACACACGAGCTGGGGCGGCGGCCCGGTGCCATGCAGCGCCTGTCGCGCACCGTCGAGGCACCCGGCGGCGACGGGATCTTCGGCATCGCCGGAGTCATCGGCGTGCCCGAGGGCGCCGAGGTGCGGCTGGACCTCCGACTCGAATCGGTCATGGAGGGCGTGCTCGTGACGGGCACCGCCCACGCCACGGCCGAGGGGGAGTGCGTAAGGTGTCTGGAGCCGCTCGATCTCACGCTCGACGCGGACTTCCAGGAGATGTTCTCGTATCCCGACGTCGACGACCGGGGGCGCCCGAGCGCGCGCCAGGACGACACCGCCGACGAAGAGGGCGAAGAGGACAGGCTCTTTGTCGAGGACGGTCTGTTCGACCTCGAACCAGTGCTGCGTGATGCGGTGGTGCTCGCACTGCCGATGCAGCCGGTGTGCCGGGAGGACTGCCCGGGTCTGTGCTCCGAGTGCGGAGTGCGCCTGGCGGACGACCCGGACCACCACCACGACGCCGTCGACATCCGTTGGGCGGCACTGCAGGGACTCGCCGAGACCGTTCAGGACGGCGAGAAGGACGTGCCCCGCCGCGGCGGGGATGACTCACAGGAGAAGTAGCCGTGGCCGTTCCGAAGCGGAAGATGTCGCGCAGCAACACGCGCCACCGCCGGTCGCAGTGGAAGGCTGCGGTCCCCACCCTGGTGGCGTGCGAGCGCTGCCACGAGCCCAAGCTGCAGCACAACGCCTGCCCCGCTTGCGGCACCTACAACAAGCGCCAGGTCCTAGAGGTCTGAGCGGCTGGTGAGGGGCACGATGCCAGACGCCAGGAAGAACAGGCCCCGCACCGCCGGGGATGGTCCGACGGCCTCGTCCCACACGCTCCTGGAAGGGCGGCTCGGGTACCAACTGGAGTCCGCCCTTCTGGTGCGTGCGCTGACCCACCGCTCCTACGCATACGAGAACGGCGGTCTGCCGACCAACGAGCGGCTGGAGTTCCTGGGGGACTCGGTGCTCGGCCTCGTGGTCACGGACACGCTGTACCGCATCCACCCCGACCTGCCCGAGGGCCAGCTCGCCAAGCTGCGGGCCGCGGTGGTGAACTCGCGTGCGCTGGCGCAGGTGGGCCGGGGGCTCGACCTGGGCGCCTTCATCCGGCTCGGCCGGGGCGAGGAGGGGACAGGCGGGCGGGACAAGGCGTCGATCCTCGCCGACACCCTCGAAGCGGTGATCGGCGCGGTCTACCTCGACCAGGGACTCGATGCCGCCGGGGAGCTGGTGCACCGGCTGTTCGACCCGTTGATCGAGAAGTCCTCGAACCTGGGCGCGGGCCTGGACTGGAAGACCAGCCTCCAGGAGCTGACCGCGACCGAGGGACTCGGCGTGCCCGAGTACCTGGTCACGGAGACCGGCCCGGACCACGAGAAGACCTTCACTGCTGCCGCCCGCGTCGGAGGCGTCTCGTACGGCACCGGCACCGGCCGCAGCAAGAAGGAAGCGGAGCAGCAGGCGGCCGAGACCGCCTGGCGCGCCATCCGCGAGGCGGCGGACGCCGGCGTGGCGTCGGGGGCCCCGGTGCCCGACGCGACCTCCGACGCACCCCCCGCGGACCCGACGCCGGCCTGATCCACTCGCCGGCCGACCCGCTCGGCACCCGGCAGCGACGCGGGCACCGCAGGGCGGGTCGCGACAACCGCGACGGCACGGCCTGGCCGCCCCCGGTCCCGAGGGACTGCGGGGGAGCGGCCGGGCCACCGGCCGGTGAAGGCACCGGCCGGGCGGGGCGCGCGTAAGTTCCCCGCGCTCCCCGCCGTGCTGCGGCACATCGCTGGTCCGTACGGGCAGGCGGTCCCCGCTCCGCACCGGGCGGAGGAGAACCCGGCCCGCTACGGGCGGAGGAGGAGAAGATGCCCGAACTCCCCGAGGTGGAAGTGGTCCGCCGTGGTCTGGCCCGGTGGACGGCGCACCGCACCATCGCCGCCGCGGAGGTCCTGCACCCCCGGGCCGTCCGCCGCCACACCCCGGGCGCCGAGGACTTCGCGCACCGCCTGGTGGGCCACCGCATCGGCACCCCCAGCCGCCGCGGCAAGTACCTCTGGCTGCCGCTCGCGGACACCCCCTTCGCGGTCCTCGCCCACCTCGGCATGAGCGGCCAGCTCCTCGTCAAGCCGCACGAGGCCCCGGACGAGAAGCACCTGCGCATCCGGATCCGCTTCACGGACACCATGACCCCGGTCGACGCGCCCGGCTTCCCGGAGGCGGCCGGTACCGAGCTCCGCTTCGTCGACCAGCGCACCTTCGGCGGACTCTCGCTGCACGAGACGACCCCGGACGGCCTGCCCGACGTCATCGCGCACATCGCCCGTGACCCGCTGGACCCGCTGTTCGACGACGACGCGTTCCACGCCGCGCTGCGCAGGCGCCGGAGCACCATCAAACGAGCGCTGCTCGACCAGTCGCTGATCAGCGGGGTCGGCAACATCTACGCGGACGAGGCCCTGTGGCGCGCCAGAGTCCACTACGACCGGCCGACCGCGACCTTCACCCGGCCCCGCACCGCCGACCTGCTCACGCATGTGCGCGAGGTCATGAACGCCGCGCTCGCCGTGGGCGGCACCAGCTTCGACAGCCTCTACGTCCATGTGAACGGCGAGTCCGGTTACTTCGACCGCTCGCTCGACGCCTACGGACGTGAGTCCGAGCCGTGCCGCCGCTGCGCCACCCCGCTGCGCCGCCGGCCCTGGATGAACCGCTCCAGCTACTTCTGCCCGCGCTGCCAGCGCCCGCCGCGCACCGCTGCGCCCCGCCCTGAGGTTTCCCGCCCGGCGCTGCCCTGACGGCCACGCGCCCCGCGCCGCCCGGGGCCGCACCGGCGTCCTGCGGCCGCCCGGCAGCGGCCCGCGGCCTCCGGGCCCCGGGCCGGCTCATGCCGGGCCGGCTCACCGGTACGTGCGCGGAAGCCGGGGTTCAGAGGCCGAAGTTCAGAAGCCGAAGTTCAGAAGCCGAAGTCCTGGGTCCACCACGGTCCGCCGGACCCGAAGTGGACGCCGACGCCGATGGTCCGGTAGTCGCAGTTGAGGATGTTGGCGCGGTGGCCGGCGCTGTGCATCCAGGCGTCCATCACCGCCGCCGCGTCCGTCTGGCCGCGGGCTATGTTCTCGCCGCCCAGATTGGTGATGCCGGCCGCGGCGGCCCGGTCCCAGGGGCTGCGGCCCTGCGGGTCGGTGTGGTCGAAGAAGCCCTCTGCCGCCATCCTGGCGCTGAAGTCGCCCGCGAGGCCGGCCAGCGACGCGTCCGCCTTCAGCGGCTGGCAGCCCGCCTTGGCGCGTTCCTGGTTGACGAGGCCGAGCACCTGGGCCTCGGCCGCTGACTCGGTCGACGCCCTGGCCGTGGTGGTGGCGGGCGCGGGATCGGTGTGGGGCGTGTCCGTGGACGCGGGGGTGCCCGGAGTGTGTGTGGCGGGGGGCCGCGTGGCCCTGTCGGCCGGGGTGCCGGGCCGGGTCCCGTGCGCGGACCCGGGCGCGGCCTTCGACGCGGAGGGCGAGGGTCTGGCCGCGGGCGCCGTGCTGTGGCCCGTGCTCCGCCCCGGACGGGCCGTGCCGGTCCCGTCGGGGCTGCCGCTGATGCCGCCCTGCGTCCGCGGACTGCTCGGGATGCCCGCGGAGCGCACCTGGTCGGAGCCGTCGTCGCCGCCGACGGAGTACGAACCGCCGCCCGGCAGGACCCCGGTCGCCACCGCCACGGCTCCCATGGCGACGGCCGCCGACACGCCCAGCAGTCCCGTCCGCACGGCGGCGGAGCCACCCTTGCGGTAGCGGTGCGTGCCGCCGGATGAACGCTCGGCGACCGGGTCGGCTGCCGCCCGGTCCGTGGCGGCGCGTCCGGCAGTGGCGCGTCGATGACGTCCCATGTCCTCGGCCTCCAAGATCCCAGTGGCGAAATTTCACCCGAACGAGTGAGGCGCCGTGGATCGGGACGCTACCCCATGCCAACCGGGCCCGATGTGCCCGCGGACGGATCGGGCGGTTAGCGTGCAGTCATGGACGACGAGGCACGGCTCACCGCCTGGGTGCGCGGTCATGTACAGGGAGTGGGTTTCCGCTGGTACACGCGGGCCAAGGCGAAGGAGATCGGCGGGCTGAGTGGTTTTGCTCTCAATCTGGCCGACGGACGGGTCCAGGTCGTCGCCGAGGGCCCCAGGGAGCGGTGCGAACGGCTGCTGGAGTGGCTGAGCGGCGGCGACACGCCCGGCAGGGCCGACGGAGTCACTGAGATCTGGGACACGCCGCGCGGCGGCTACGCAGGGTTCGAGGTCCGCTGACGCACGCCGGCGCGCCATGGAACCGGCCACCGCAGGAGCGCGCCATGGAGATCGCAGAGAACAAAAAGGGCCTGGTCGGTGCCGAGAAAGGGCTTGCGGGCGGCGGCCGGGCAGGCCAGGATGATCTCCACGCCCCCGGGCCCCGAAGCAGGAGACGCGCCGTGTTCACGACCGCCGCGCAGCGCCGGGCGGCCCGTCCACCGGGGCTTGATCGTGTTGACCGTCAAACTTTTTGGTGAGACTCTGGAAGCCCCGCGCACCTTAGCTGTTTGGCGTCGAGATCGGCAGTACCAATCAGAAGAAGCCGGACAATGCGGGTGCGAAAATCCCTCAATCATGACCCATACCGCTACGGTCGGTCACTCATTGTGGAGGACCATCCATCATGGCAAAGGCGCTTCTCGGTTACGTCGGCGGCTCCGACCCTCGACTCCTCGCCGAGATGCGACGGCTCCAGCAGCGCGTCCAGGACCTGGAATCCGAGCTCGTACGCATCCAGGCGGAGAACGACGCACTTGCGGCTGCCGCTTCGCACGACGGCGACTCGCTCCTGGAGAGCATCGACGTATCCCAGGCGGAGCCCGCGCTCACCTGAACCACGCTCTGCTTCGCTCACTCCTGGTCGGGCTGCATGTGAGCCGCGGTCCGAACTGCAAGGGACGCCTCGGCGTCCCTTCTTTCTTGTCTCCTCTTTCGAGTCTTCCGGGCCTTTCGAGTCCCTCGGGGCCTTCGGGTGTTCCGCCCGCCCGCTGCCCTGATCGGCCCGTGCGCGGTCGCCCACGGTGGTCCGCACCGCCCGGGGGCTCCGTGCCGCCCGCCGGTGCCCGAGTCCGTCTGTTCCCCATCCTTCACCGTCTGATGTGCCCTGCACGTTCCTGGGTGAAACCGCGAGTTCACCCGGTGTGCCCGATGTCGGAAGGTAGAGTGCGGCGGCGTGCACCTCAAGGCTCTGACCCTGCGTGGCTTCAAATCGTTCGCGTCGGCGACGACGCTGCGGTTCGAACCGGGCATCACCTGCGTCGTCGGACCCAACGGGTCCGGCAAGTCCAACGTCGTGGACGCGCTGTCCTGGGTGATGGGCGAGCAGGGCGCCAAATCACTGCGCGGCGGCAAGATGGAGGACGTCATCTTCGCCGGCACCACCGGGCGCCCACCGCTCGGCCGCGCCGAGGTCTCCCTGACCATCGACAACACGGACGGTGCGCTGCCCATCGAGTACGCCGAGGTCACCATCACGCGGATCATGTTCCGCAACGGCGGCAGCGAGTACCAGATCAACGGCGACACCTGCCGTCTGCTCGACATCCAGGACCTGCTCTCCGACTCCGGCATCGGCCGGGAGATGCACGTCATCGTCGGACAGGGCCAGCTCGACTCGGTGCTGCACGCCGACCCGATGGGACGCCGGGCGTTCATCGAAGAGGCCGCGGGCGTGCTCAAGCACCGCAAGCGCAAGGAGAAGGCGCTCAGGAAGCTGGACGCGATGCAGGCCAACCTGGCCCGCGTCCAGGACCTCACCGACGAACTGCGCCGCCAGCTCAAGCCGCTGGGCCGCCAGGCCGCCGTGGCCCGCCGCGCCGCCGTCATCCAGGCCGACCTGCGCGACGCCCGGCTGCGCCTGCTCGCCGACGACCTCGTGCAGTTGCGGACCGCGCTGCAGACGGAGATCGCCGACGAGGCCGCGCTCAAGCAGCGCAAGGAGGCCACCGAGGCCGAGCTGAGGGCGGCGCTCGGCGCGGAGGCCGCCCTGGAGGACGAGGTGCGCCGCCTCACCCCCCGTCTCCAGCGCGCCCAGCAGACCTGGTACGAGCTGTCGCAGCTCGCCGAGCGGGTGCGCGGCACCATCTCGCTGGCCGACGCCCGGGTGAAGAGCGCCACCTCCCAGCAGCCCGAGGAGCGGCGCGGCCGGGACCCCGAGGACCTGGAGCGCGAGGCCGCCCGGATCCGGGAGCAGGAGGCCGAGCTGGAGGCCGCGCTGGAGGCGGCCGAGCGCGCCCTGGAGGACACGGTCACACACCGCGCCGACCTGGAGCGCGAACTGGCCATGGAGGACCGCCGCCTCAAGGACGCGGCCCGTGCCATCGCCGACCGCAGAGAAGGACTGGCGCGGCTCACCGCACAGGCGAGTGCCGCCCGGTCCCGCGCCGCCGCCGCCCAGGCCGAGATCGACCGGCTCGCGGCGGCCCGCGACGAGGCGCACGAGCGTGCCGTCGGCGCCCAGGAGGAGTACGAGCAGTTGAAGACGGAGGTCGACGGCCTCGACGCGGGAGACGAGGAACTGGCCTCGGGGCACGAGGCGGCCAAGAGGGCGCTCGCCGAGGCGGAGAGCGCCGTGAGCGCCGCCCGGGAGGCCGCCACCTCCGCCGAGCGCAAACGCGCCGCCGTGGCCGCCCGCCGTGAGGCCCTCGCCCTCGGACTGCGCCGCAAGGACGGCAGCGGCGCGCTGCTGGCCGCCCAGGACCGGCTGACCGGCCTGCTCGGGCCGGCAGCGCAACTGCTCTCGGTGACCCCGGGCCACGAGGTCCAGATCGCCGCCGCCTTCGGCGCGGCCGCGGACGCCATCGCGGTCACCACACCGGCGTCCGCCGCGGAGGCCATCCGCCTGCTGCGCAAACAGGACGCGGGCCGCGCCGCCCTGCTGCTCGCCGGTGAGCAGTCCGCCCGGCCGCCGGAGCCGGGAGCCGCCGGCTCCCCCGCCCCGCAAGCCCCCCGCGACCACCCGCCCGTGACCGCGGGCGATCCGCCGCGGGCCGCCGACCTGGTGCGCGGCCCCGCGGAGCTGATGCCCGCCGTGCGGCGCCTGCTGCACGGGATCGTGGTCGTGAGCACCCTGGAGGACGCCGAGGACCTCGTCTACGCCCGCCCCGAGCTGACCGCCGTCACCGCCGAAGGGGATCTGCTCGGCGCTCACTTCGCGCTCGGCGGCTCCGCGGGTGCCCCCAGCCTCCTGGAGGTGCAGGCGGCCGTGGACGAGGCCGCGGCGGAGCTGGAGGAGCTGGGGGAGCGGTGCGAGGAGCTGACGGAGGCACAGCAGGCGGCCACCGACCGGCGCAGGCAGTGTGCCGCCCGCGTGGAGGAGCTGGCCGAGCGCCGGCGCACCGTGGACCGGGAGAAGTCGTCCGTGGCCCAGCAGCTTGGCCGCCTCGCCGGCCAGGCCAGGGGCGCCGCCGGCGAGGCGGAGCGTGCCGCGGCGGCGGCCGCCCGGGCCCAGGACGCCCTGGACCGGGCCGCCCTGGAGGCGGAGGAACTGGCCGAACGGCTCGCCGTCGCCGAGGAGGGCGCCGGGAGCGACGAGGAGCCCGACACCTCGCTGCGCGACCGGCTCTCCGCCGACGGGGCCAACGCCCGCCAGACCGAGATGGAGGCCCGGCTCCAGGTCCGTACCCACGAGGAGCGCGTCAAGGGACTGGCCGGGCGCGCCGACTCGCTCGACCGCGCGGCCCGCGCCGAACGCGAGGCACGTGCGCGTGCCGAGCAGCGGCGGGCCCGGTTGCGCCACGAGGCCCTGGTCGCCGACGCGGTGGCCCGAGGCACCCGGCAACTGCTGGCCCACGTCGAGGTCTCGGTGGTGCGCGCGGACGCGGAGCGCACCGTCGCCGAGCAGGCCAAGGCGGCCCGTGAGCAGGAACTGGCGGCGGCCCGTGCGCGCGGCCGCGACCTCAAGGCCGAACTCGACAAGCTGACGGATTCAGTTCACCGCGGTGAGGTACTCGGTGCCGAGAAGCGGCTGCGGATCGAGCAGCTCGAGACGAGGGCACTGGAGGAACTGGGCGTGGAACCCGCAGGTCTGATCGCCGAGTACGGACCGGACCAGCTTGTGCCGCCGTCGCCGCCCGCGGAGGGCGAGGAGCTGCCCGAGGACCCCGAGCACCCGCGCAACAGACCCGAGCCGTTCGTGCGGGCTCGGCAGGAGAAGCGGCTGAAGGCCGCCGAGCGCGCCTACCAGCAGTTGGGCAAGGTCAACCCGCTGGCGCTGGAGGAGTTCGCCGCGTTGGAGGAGAGGCACAAGTTCCTCTCGGAGCAACTGGAGGACCTGAAGAAGACCCGGGCCGACCTGCTCCAGGTGGTCAAGGAGGTCGACGAGCGCGTCGAGCAGGTCTTCACCGAGGCGTACCGGGACACCGCCCGCCAGTTCGAGGGCGTCTTCTCGCGCCTGTTCCCCGGTGGCGAGGGCCGGCTGATCCTCACGGACCCCGACAACATGCTGACCACCGGTGTGGAGGTCGAGGCGAGACCTCCCGGCAAGAAGGTCAAGCGGCTGTCCCTGCTGTCCGGTGGCGAGCGGTCACTGACCGCCGTCGCGCTGCTGGTGTCCATCTTCAAGGCACGCCCCAGCCCGTTCTACGTGATGGACGAGGTCGAGGCCGCGCTGGACGACACCAACCTCCAGCGTCTGATCCGGATCATGCAGGAGCTCCAGGAGGCCTCGCAGCTCATCGTGATCACCCACCAGAAGCGCACGATGGAGGTCGCCGACGCCCTCTACGGCGTCTCGATGCAGGGGGACGGCGTCTCCAAGGTGATCAGCCAGCGGCTGCGCTGAGCTGACTCCCCGTGCGACATCAGCTCAGCCATGTGTTCATGTCTTGAACCCAACGAACCGTTGGTGGCGGGGAAACTCACACTCTGCCCCTATTGACTTAGAACCTTGAATGAATAGTCTCGGCAACGTTGTTTGTACGTTCAGGTGGTGGGTGGTGTGCCGGTGTGCACCACTGAACAGGGCTCGCCCCCGCCCCGGCAGTGTTGCCGACGGCCCGAGGAGTACGCAGTGACCAGCACAGCGGCAAGCCCATCCGCCAGGGAAGCGCACCCCGAGCACCTCGGACACGTCATCTTCATCGCGGCGGCGGCCGCGATGGGCGGCTTCCTCTTCGGGTACGACAGCTCCGTCATCAACGGCGCCGTCGAGGCCATCCGCTCCCGCTACGACATCGGCTCGGCCGCCCTGGCCCAGGTCATCGCCATCGCGCTGATCGGCTGCGCGATCGGTGCCGCGACCGCGGGCCGGATCGCCGACCGCATCGGCCGCATCCGGTGCATGCAGATCGCCGCGGTGCTGTTCACCGTCAGCGCCGTCGGATCCGCGCTGCCCTTCGCGCTCTGGGACCTCGCCTTCTGGCGGATCATCGGAGGCTTCGCCATCGGCATGGCCTCCGTCATCGGCCCCGCCTACATCGCCGAGGTCGCCCCACCCGCCTACCGGGGCCGCCTGGCCGCCTTCCAGCAGGCCGCGATCGTCGTCGGCATCGCCCTCTCCCAGCTCGTCAACTGGGGCCTGCTGAACGCGGCGCACGGCAACCAGCGCGGCACCCTGCTCGGTGTCGAGGCATGGCAGGTCATGCTGGGCGTGATGGTCGTCCCCTCCGTCCTCTACGGGCTGCTGTCCTTCGCCATCCCCGAGTCGCCCCGCTACCTGATCAGTGCGGGCAAGGAGGCCAGGGCCCGCGAGGTGCTGGCCGAGGTCGAGGGGCGCCACGTCGACCTCGACGCACGGCTCACCGAGATCGAGCACGCCATGCGCCGCGAGCACAGGTCCACCTTCCGCGACCTGCTCGGCGGCCGGATGTACTTCAAGCCGATCGTCTGGATCGGCATCGGGCTCTCCGCCTTCCAGCAGCTCGTCGGCATCAACGTGGCGTTCTACTACTCGGCCACGCTCTGGCAGTCGGTGGGCGTGGACCCGACGGAGTCGTTCCTCTACTCCTTCACCACGTCGATCATCAACATCATCGGCACGGTGATTGCGATGATCTTCGTCGACCGGATCGGCCGCAGGCCGCTGGCGCTGATCGGCTCCACCGGCATGGCCATCGGCCTGGCCGTGCTGGCCTGGGCCTTCTCGTACCACCTGGTCGACGGGAAGCTGCCGGCCACCCAGGGCTGGGTGGCCCTCATCGCGGCCCATGTCTTCGTGCTGTTCTTCGCGCTCTCCTGGGGCGTGGTCGTCTGGGTCCTGCTCGGCGAGATCTTCCCGAACAGGATCCGCGCGGCCGCGCTCGGTGTGGCCGCCTCCGCCCAGTGGATCGCGAACTGGGCGATCACCGCGAGCTTCCCCTCGCTGTCCGAGTGGAACCTCTCCGCCACGTACGTCATCTACACGGCCTTCGCCGTGCTTTCGATCCCCTTCGTCGTCAGGTTCGTGAAGGAGACCAAGGGCAAGGCGTTGGAGGAGATGGGCTGACCGTCCCCGCCGCCCGTCTCCTCGAACCACCCGCCGCCCCTGCCCGGCCAGAGTCCGGGCCGGGGCGGCGGTGCGTCCGGGGCGGCCCGTCTCCCCGAGGACGGCGGGACCCCTCTCCTAGGAGGCGCCCTGCGCGGGTGCTCCGGGTGCGGGTGCTCCTGGTGCCGGTGCCCCGGCTTCCCCGGGTGCGGCGGTCTCCGTCGTTTCCGGTGTGCCGGTGACGCTCCAGCGGCCCACCTCCCGGTACGCCGAGTCGTGGACGGCCGCGCCCGAGCCGGGGCGCAGCTCGAAGTGGTGGAGGTTGCCGCCCCAGTAGCGCAGGATGCGGCCCAGCTCCCGCGCCGGGTCCGTGCCGGTCGGCGAATCGTCGACGTCGACTTCGAGAAGGAACCTCACTCCTCGTATCTCCTTCACTCGCTCTTCACTCGCTGCGGTCTCTGCTGCGGGCACCGGTGTCCGTGCTCTCCATCGTTCCATTGCATCGCCCTGTGAGACTTCTCCGGCGATCACGCAGGTCGTGCGGGCGATATGTGAGGAAAGTCGCAAACCGAGGTCAGGTGCGGTGCGGTGCGATGTGGTGGTGGCAGTGCCGGTGCAGGTAGCCACGGCCGCGGTGACGGCCGTGGCCGTGGCCGGGGCGGGCCTGCTCCGGGCGGGGCCGCCGGTGCCGTGACCGGTTCGCGGGGCGCCGTGCCGGTGCGGTGGTGCCCGGGGGGTGCGGCGGTGGCCGTGCGGGGTGTCGCGGTGGCGCGCCGGGCCCCGCCCCGCCGCGATACCTGATACTGGGGGCGTTATGGAAATCGTCATCCTTGCTGTAGTCATCGCCGTGGTCGTGATCGGCGCGCTCGGCGGGCTCGTGATCGGCAGCCGCAGGAAGAAGCGGCAGCCACCCCCGCAGGCCGAGGCGCCCACCGAAACTCCCGAGATCACCGCACCTCCGGGGCAGCCGCAGGCCCCGGAGGCAGGCGGTGAGCCCGGCCGGGCCCCGCAGGACACCGGTCCCGCGACGGCCGAGGCCGAACCGCCCGCGCCCGTGGTCATCGAGCCCGAGGCGCCGCCGGCCATCGAGGTACCCGAACCCGCCGCGGGCCGCCTGGTGCGGCTGCGCGCCAGGCTGTCCCGTTCGCAGAACGCGCTGGGCAAGGGCCTGCTCACCCTGCTCTCGCGCGAGCACCTGGACGACGACACCTGGGAGGAGGTCGAGGACATCCTGCTGACCGCCGACGTCGGCGTGGCGCCCACCCAGGAACTGGTCGGCCGGCTGCGCGAGCGGGTAAGGGTGCTCGGCACCCGCACCCCCGAGGAGCTGCGCGCCCTGCTGCGCGAGGAGCTGCTCGCGCTGGTCGGCACCGACCTCGACCGCACCGTGCACACCGAGTCCGGGCTCGACACCCCGGGCATCGTGCTGGTCGTCGGCGTCAACGGCACCGGCAAGACCACCACCACCGGCAAACTGGCCCGCGTCCTCGTCGCCGACGGGCAGTCCGTGATCCTGGGCGCCGCCGACACCTTCCGCGCCGCCGCCGCCGACCAGTTGCAGACCTGGGGCGAGCGGGTGGGCGCCCGTACGGTGCGCGGCCCCGAGGCCGGCGACCCGGCGTCGGTCGCCTTCGACGCCGTGAAGCAGGGCACCGAGGCGGGCGCCGATGTCGTCCTGATCGACACCGCGGGAAGGCTGCACACCAAGACCGGCCTGATGGACGAGCTGGGCAAGGTCAAGCGTGTCGTCGAGAAGCACGCCCCGGTGGACGAGGTACTGCTCGTCCTGGACGCCACGACCGGGCAGAACGGCCTGGTGCAGGCCCGTGTCTTCGCGGAGGTCGTGGACGTCAGCGGGATCGTCCTCACCAAGCTGGACGGCACCGCCAAGGGCGGCATCGTCATCTCCGTACAGCGCGAGCTGGGCGTCCCGGTGAAGCTGGTCGGCCTGGGCGAGGGCCCCGACGACCTGGCCCCCTTCGAACCCGGAGCCTTCGTGGACGCCCTGATCGGCACCTGACGCCGGCCCGTGACCGCTGCCGCGACGGGGGACAGGGGAGACGGGAGAGGGGACAGGGGAGACAGAGGCGCCGGGAAACCGCGCGTCACCCCCTACCGGCCGGCTCCCGCCACTTCCAGGGTCCGGACGCCCTGAGACGGAACGCGGCGCCCTGACAGGGAACGCGGGGCACCGCGCGAGGCGCCCCCGGGGGTCCCCTCCGGGGGCCCGACCGGCGGGTGGCCGATTCACGCAGGCCCGGGACGAGCGGCGGGCCGGTTCACGAGGTCCGGACAGTGGGCATGGGATGGCCGGTTCGTCTGGGCTGGGGACTGGCCACGAGCGGCCGGTTCAGGAGGTCTGGGCTGGAAGCCGGGTAAGGGACGAGCGGGGGACTGCGTGAGCAACCGCCACCGCCCGGCGGCCGGGCCGCGACGGCAGGGGGCCGGCCCGCCGCCGGGCGGCCCTCAACCGCAGAGCGGTACCCGGTGCGCCATGTACGCGAGCGTGCCCAGCAACAACCGCGCCTCCGGCGGATCTGTGGCCGCGGCCGCCATGCCGACATCCGGCGCGCGCAGCCACCGCACCGCCCCCAGGCCACCCCGGTCGAACGGCGGTGCGGTGATGTGCTCACCGGGCCCGCGGCCGCACAGGTCGAGGTCCGCGCCGTCCCAGCCCATCCGGTAGAGCAGCAGCGGCAGCGCCGCGGCGGCGCCCGGCGCGACGAAGAACTGCGCCCGGCCCTCGGGCGTCAGTGCCACCGGGCCGAGCGGCAGGGCCATCCGCTCCAGGCGCACCAGCGCGTGCCGCCCGGCCGCCTCCCCGACCTCGATCACGTCGAAGGCGCCGCCCACCCGGAGCATCGCGGCGGCGCCCGGAAAGCGGGCCCACGTCCGGCTCGCCTCGTCGAGCGTGGCACCGGCGGGTACGACGGGAGCGAAGTCGAAGGGGTGGGCGCCGGGCGCCGGGCAGTCGGCACGACCGCAGGAGCAGGCACCCGCGGCGGCCCGGGCCCCGGGGACCACGTCCCACCCCCACAGGCCGGTGAACTCGGCCACCAGGGTGCACTCCGAGGTGCGGCCGCGACGGCGTGCACCGGACCGCATCTCGCGGATGCCGCCGATAGTGAAGCCCATGCCCCCTCCAACGGGTCCAGCACGCCGGTGGTTACGTACTGGAATCAGCTTGTGACGCTCTGTTTCCACCAAAGGTCCTCTGTCCCGGAAGCCGGCCCTCCATAGCGGCGTCTTGTGGCGCTACGGGTAGTACGCAGGGGATCCGCGCGCCCCGGCGTGCTTCGTTCCGTCCACTGCCGGCTGATCGACCAGCCGGCCGTGCGGTGTCAAGTGAATCGTGCGGAGTGCCAGAGGAGTTCATTCGAAGGGGTGGCGAATGGTGGCGCTTCGACAATCCCCCTCGCCGAGAAGGTGACCGAGGGGTTACTTTCAGTACACAATCCTGGATGCGATGCGTTGCTGCGTATGTCCATGGCACCCCGGCCCTGGTCCGGGCGGATGCCGGCGGTATGCGCACAGGGTCGCGGTCTCCCAGGCGATGTAACCGGTATCGCGGATTCCATATGCCGGACGGCCCGCCGTGGGGCGCGGCGTTCTGGTACGGCTGGGCACGCACCGCACACACAAGTGGGCTTCAGAATGGGGGCGTTCAGTGGTCGGCAGGGGCGATGGTGGCGCGCACGCCGAGAAGCGGCCCAATGAGCTGCTCGGCTCCTGGTTCGTACGCAGCGGCTGGTCCAAGGGCGAGCTGGCGCGCCAGGTCAACCGCAGAGCCCGCCAGCTCGGCGCCAACCACATCTCCACCGACACCTCCAGAGTCCGCCGCTGGCTCGACGGCGAGAACCCCCGCGAACCCATCCCGCGGATCCTCTCCGACCTGTTCTCCGAGCGGTTCGGCTGTGTGGTCGCCGTCGAGGACCTCGGTCTGCGCGCACCCCACAAGCCGCCCTCCGCATCCGGCGTCGACCTGCCCTGGACGGGCCCGCAGACCGTCGCGATGATCAGCGAGTTCTCCCGCAGCGACCTCATGCTGGCCCGGCGCGGCTTCCTGGGCAGCTCCCTGTCACTCGCCGCCGGGCCCGCCCTCGTCGAGCCCCTGCAGCGCTGGCTGGTGCCCGCGCCCGCCACCCCGGCGGCCGAGCCCGCCGCCGGCGCCACCCCGCGCCGCCCCGGCCGCCTCTCCCAGCCGGAACTCGACCTGCTGGAGACCACCACGGTGATGTTCCGCACCTGGGACGCACAGTGCGGCGGAGGGTTACGCCGCAAGGCTGTCGTGGGGCAGTTGCACGAGGTCACCGACCTCCTCCAGGAGCCCCACCCGGAGCCCACCAGGAAGCGCCTCTTCAAGGTCGCCGCCGAACTCGCCGAGCTGGCCGGCTGGATGAGCTACGACATCGGCCTCCAGCCCACCGCCCAGAAGTACTTCGTGCTCGCCCTGCACGCGGCGAAGGAAGCCGGCGACAAGTCCCTCGGGTCGTACGTCCTCTCCAGCATGAGCCGCCAGATGATCCACCTCGGCCGGCCCGACGACGCCCTGGAACTCATCCACCTCGCCCAGTACGGCAGCCGCGACTGCGCCGGGGCGCGCACCCAGGCCATGCTGTATGCGATGGAGGCCCGCGCCTACGCCAACATGGGCCAGCCCGGCAAGTGCAAGCGAGCCGTCCGGATGGCCGAGGACACCTTCGCCGACGCCCTCGACGGCACCGAGCCCGAGCCCGACTGGATCCGCTTCTTCACCGAGGCGGAGCTGCACGGCGAGAACGGCCACTCCTACCGCGACCTGGCCCGCGTCGCAGGCCGCAGTCCCACCTACGCCACCCTGGCGGAGCCCGTGATGGCCCGCTCAGTCGAGCTGTTCGCACCCGACCGCGAGCACCAGCGCTCCTACGCCCTCAACCTGATCGGCCTCGCCAGCGTGCACCTGCTGAAGGAGGAGCCCGAGAAGAGCGCCGCCCTCACCCGGGAGGCCTTCGGCGTCGCGAGGAAGGTCCGCTCCGAGCGGGTCAACACCCGCATCCGCCAGACCGTCGACACCGTGACCCGCGACTACGCCGGCCTCCCCGAGGTCGCCGACCTCGCCGAGGAGCTGACCGCCCACCTCCCGGAAGCGGCCGCCACCGTCTGACCCCACCGGAACGACCACGCGCCAAGCGGCGCCCGCCTCCTCCCCGCGGGCGCCGCTTCGTCATGGTTCGCCACCATGTCGAAGCGCGGCGCACATCACGCGCAGTTCATCGGTGCGTAACACGCAGGGGCTCTTCGTCACCCTCGCGAAACATGGTGCGGCATCGACCGAAACGGCACTGCGCCACGCTCAGCCGAACGACCGGCCCACCCCTCACCACCGCACTGGCCTCGCCCGCACCAAGGGCCGCACCGACGACGAGGAGACGCCGATGCCCCCAGGCATCACGCTGGCCGCGGACACCCCGCAGTTGTCCGCCGCCAATACCGGGTTCATGCTTATCTGCTCTGCCCTGGTGATGCTCATGACACCGGGACTCGCCTTCTTCTACGGAGGCATGGTCCGCGTCAAGAGCACCCTCAACATGCTGATGATGAGTTTCATCAGCCTGGGAATCATCACCATCCTCTGGGTGCTGTACGGCTTTTCCGCCGCCTTCGGCACCGACCACGGCGGCTTCGTCGGGTGGAACGGCCACTTCCTCGGGCTCAGCGGCATAGGGCTGACCCAGCTCTGGCCCGGGTACACCATCCCGATCTACGTCTTCGCCGTCTTCCAGCTCATGTTCGCCATCATCACGCCCGCGCTGATCAGCGGCGCCCTCGCGGACCGGGTGAAGTTCACGGCCTGGGCGCTGTTCATCACCCTGTGGGCGACGGTCGTCTACTTCCCGGTGGCGCACTGGGTCTGGGGGACCGGCGGCTGGGCCTTCGACCTCGGCGTGATCGACTTCGCGGGCGGAACCGCGGTGCACATCAACGCCGGCGCGGCGGCGCTCGGGGTCATCCTCGTCATCGGCAGGCGTGTCGGCTTCAAGAAGGACCCGATGCGCCCGCACAGCCTGCCCCTGGTCATGCTCGGCGCCGGCCTGCTGTGGTTCGGCTGGTTCGGTTTCAACGCGGGTTCCTGGCTCGGCAACGACGACGGCGTGGGTGCCGTGATGTTCGTCAACACCCAGGTCGCCACCGCCGCCGCCATGCTCGCCTGGCTCGTCTACGAAAAGCTCAGGCACGGCACCTTCACCACCCTCGGCGCCGCCTCCGGCGCGGTCGCCGGCCTCGTCGCCATCACCCCGTCCGGCGGCTGCGTCAGCCCGCTCGGCGCGATAGCCGTCGGCGCCATCGCCGGCCTGCTGTGCGCCATGGCCGTCGGCCTCAAGTTCAGGTTCGGCTACGACGACTCCCTCGACGTGGTCGGCGTCCACCTCGTCGGCGGTGTGGTGGGCTCCCTGCTCATCGGCTTCTTCGCCACCGGCGGCGTGCAGTCCGACGCCAAGGGCCTCTTCTACGGCGGCGGCCTCGGCCAGCTCGGCAAGCAGGCCGCCGGAGTCTTCGCCGTCCTCGCCTACTCCCTGGTGGCCTCCGCGATCCTGGCCTTCCTCGTCGACAAGGCCATCGGTATGCGGGTCACCGAGGACGACGAGGTCTCCGGCATCGACCGGACCGAGCACGCGGAGACCGCGTACGACTTCAGCGGCGCGGGCGGCGGCGCGACCCCCCGCAACGTCGCGCTCGTCGCGCCGGTCGAGGAGCACGCACAGGCCAGGAAGGTCGACGCATGAAGCTGATCACCGCCGTCGTGAAGCCGCACCGGCTCGACGAGATCAAGGAGGCCCTGCAGGCGTCCGGGGTGCACGGCCTGACCGTCACCGAGGCCAGCGGCTACGGCCGTCAGCGCGGCCACACCGAGGTCTACCGCGGCGCCGAGTACACCGTCGACCTCGTCCCCAAGATCCGTATCGAGGTGCTGGTCGAGGACGACGACGCCGAACACGTCACCGACGTCATCGTCAAGGCCGCCAGGACCGGCAAGATCGGGGACGGCAAGGTATGGTCCGTGCCCGTCGACGCGGCCGTGCGGGTCAGGACGGGTGAACGCGGGCCCGACGCCCTGTGAAAGAGACCGGCCGCCGGCTGCGGTGGCCCGGCGGCCGGTCGCAGTACCACCCCCGCCGCCGGCCACCGGCCCGGCGCGTCCGCAGCACCACGCGCGCGAGGGGCGCGCCACGTACGACGGGGGCTTTTGACCGGCAGGAGCCGCTGCGTGACGAGTGTGGAAGAACCCGGCGAACGCGATGAACGCGATGAACCCGACCAGCATCAAGAACACGACCAGCATCAAGAACACGACCAGCATCAAGAACACGAAGAACACGAAGACCACGAAGAACACGAAGAACACCGGAAGCCGGATGAGAGGTCCGGCGGAAGGCCCGGTGTGAAGCCGGACGCGAAGCCCGACGCGGAGCCGGGCGGGAAGTCCGACGAGGGCTCCCACCGGCACGGGACCGCCGATGCCGCGGCGTCCGACGGCTACCCGGCGGCCCGGCTGCGCCTCCTCCAGGAGGACGGGCAGTCCGGTCCCGCCCGCCGTGCCGCGCTCGCCGGGCTCACCGACGCCTGGCTCAGCAGCCTCTTCACCGGCGCGGCGGCCCGCCTGCCCGGCGTCAGCCTGGTCGCCGTCGGCGGCTACGGACGCGGCGAACTCTCCCCGCGCAGCGACCTCGACCTGCTGCTGCTCTACGACGCCCGCGCCGACCCCGGCGGCGTGGCGGCCCTCGCCGACCGCATCTGGTACCCCGTCTGGGACCTCGGCCTCGCACTCGACCACTCCGTGCGCACCCCCGCGGAGGCCCGCAGAACCGCGGGCGGCGACCTCAAGGCGCACCTCAGCCTGCTGGACGCCCGCCACCTCGCGGGCGACCCCGCGCTCAGCGCGGAACTGCGCACCACCGTCCTCGCCGACTGGCGCAACCAGGCCCCGGGCCGGCTGCCCGAACTGCGCGAGCTGTGCGCCGAGCGCGCTGCCCGCCAGGGCGAGCTGCGCTACCTCCTGGAACCCGACCTGAAGGAGGCCCGCGGCGGGCTGCGCGACGCCACCGTGCTGCGCGCCGTCGCCGCCTCCTGGCTCGCCGACGCCCCGCGCGAAGGGCTCGCCGAGGCCCGCCGGGTACTGCTCGACACCCGCGACGCACTGCACCTTGCCACCGGACGCGCCACCGACAGGCTCAGCCTCCAGGAACAGGACCAGGTCGCCGCCCGTCTCGGCCTCCGGGACGCGGACGTCCTGCTGCGCACGGTCTACGAGGCAGCACGCACCATCGCCTACGCCGGCGACGTCACCTGGCGCGAGGTCGGCCGGGTGCTGCGGGCCCGCTCCCGGCGGCCCAGACTGCGCGGCGTGCTGGGCCGCGGCGGCTTCGGCCGGGGCGGCGCCGCTCAGCCGGAGCGCACCCCGCTGGCGGAAGGCGTCGTCGAGCAGGAGGGCGAGGCCGTGCTCGCCCGCACCGCGCGCCCCGAACAGGACCCGGTCCTGCCGCTGCGGGCCGCCGCGGCCGCCGCCCAGGCGGGGCTCCCGCTGTCCCCGCACGCGGTCCGCAGGCTCGCCGCCGCCACCCGCCCCCTGCCCACCCCCTGGCCCGCGGAGGCCCGTGACCGGCTGGTGACCCTGCTCGGCGCCGGGCGGCCCACCGTCGACGTGTGGGACGCGCTGGACGCGGAGGGAATGATCAGCCGGCTGCTGCCGGACTGGGAGTGGGTGCGCTGCCGCCCGCAGCGCAACGCGGTGCACACCTGGACTGTCGACCGGCACCTGGTGGAGACCGCCGTGCGCGCCTCCGCGCTGACCCGCCGGGTGGGCCGTCCCGACCTGCTGCTCGTCGCCGCCCTGCTGCACGACATCGGCAAGGGCCGGCCCGGCGACCACTCGGAGGCGGGCGCGGCCCGTGCCGCCGGGATCGCCGCCGACCTGGGCTTCGACGCCGCCGACACCGCCGTCCTCACCACGCTCGTCCGCCACCACCTGCTGCTCGTCGAGACCGCGACGAGGCGTGATCTGGACGACCCGGCGACGGTCGCCGCAGTCACCGACGCGGTGGGCTCCGCCGGCACCCTGGAACTGCTGCACGCCCTCACCGAGGCGGACGCGCTGGCCACCGGGCCCGCCGCCTGGTCGGCCTGGCGCGGCCACCTCGTCGCCGACCTGGTGCGCAGGGCCGCCGCGGTCCTCACCGGCCGCGCGCCCCGGCAGGCCGAGCCGTCGGAGCCGACCGCCGAGCAGGAACGGCTCGCCATGGAGGCGTTCCGCACCGGCGGACCCGTGCTGCGGCTGCGCGCCGAACCGGAACCGCCCCCGGACACCGGGGCCGGGTCCGGCAACGGGCCCCCGGCACTCGCGGCAGGGGCCGGCGCACCCGGCGGGCCGGAGCCCCTCGGCGTGGAACTGCTGGTCGCCGTCCCGGAACAGCCCGGGGTGCTGCCCGCGGTCGCCGGAGTCCTCGCGCTGCACCGGATGACGGTGCGCACGGCGGAGCTGCGGGTGAAGGAACTGCCGGACGGCCTAGCGGCGCAGACGGGTACGGCCGGGCCGGACCTGCGTGCGAGAGGTGGGCACGGCGCGGACGGCGCGGACGGCACGGACGGAGCGGACGGCGCGGCCCGTGCCGGCGGCCGTGCCGCGGGCCCGTCGCCCGCCGCCGTGCTGCTGCTCGACTGGCGCGTCGCGGCGGAGTACGGGTCGCTGCCGCAGGCCACCCGGCTCCGGGCCGACCTGGTGCGGGCGCTGGACGGCTCCCTGGACATCGCGGGCCGCCTCGCCGAGCGTGACGCGGCATATCCGCGCCGGCGCGGCACCGCCCCGCCACCGCCCCGCGTGGCGCCCGCCCCGGCCGGCTCGCGGCGTGCCACCGTCATCGAGGTACGCGCCCAGGACGCACCGGGCCTGCTGCACCGCGTCGGGCGGGCGCTGGACGCCGCCGGTGTCAGGGTGCGCAGCGCGCACGTGTCCACGCTCGGCTCCAACGCGGTCGACGCCTTCTACGTGACGGACGCCGAAGGGGCACCACTCACCGTGGAGCGCGCCGACGGGGTGGCCCGCTCGCTGGAGGCGGCGCTGCGCGCGTGACCGGCACGGGGCGGTCGAGCCGCGGTCGACCGTGAAGCAGCCGCGGACGCGGCACGCGCCGTGTCGCGCGGTGCCGGCGGTGTCGCGCTGCGCCGGGTGGCGCGGGGCGGCGGCCCCGCCCGGCACGGAGGCGGTCCTGGCCGGACCGGCGGGGCGGACGGGCGGGGCGGACGCCGACGGCACACCGTCCCGCGTTCGTGCGGGGTTCCCCGCCGCCCGCGGCACCGTCGGCGGGGACGATCGGCTTGTGGGCCGGATACCCTGGAGGGCGACCCAGACTGCTCCCGACTGCGAGGACCGACGCCGCCGTGTTCGACACCCTCTCCGACCGCCTCAGTGCGACCTTCAAATCCCTCCGCGGCAAAGGTCGGCTCTCCGAGGCGGACATCGATGCCACGGCGCGCGAGATCCGTATAGCGCTGCTCGAGGCGGACGTGGCGCTGCCCGTCGTACGGGCCTTCATCAAGCAGGTCAAGGAGCGGGCCGGCGGGGCGGAGGTCTCCCAGGCGCTCAACCCCGCCCAGCAGGTCATCAAGATCGTCAACGAGGAGCTGATCGGCATCCTCGGCGGCGAGACCCGCCGCCTGCGGTTCGCCAAGCAGCCGCCGACCGTGATCATGCTGGCGGGTCTGCAGGGCTCCGGCAAGACCACCCTGGCGGGCAAGCTCGGCCGCTGGCTGAAGAGCCAGGGCCACACCCCGCTGCTGGTGGCCTGCGACCTCCAGCGCCCGAACGCGGTGAACCAGCTCACGGTCGTCGCCGAGCGTGCCGAGGTCGGCGTCTACGCCCCCGAGCCGGGCAACGGCGTGGGCGACCCGGTGAAGGTCGCCAAGGACTCTGTCGAGCACGCGCGCGCCAAGCAGTACGACATCGTCATCGTCGACACCGCCGGCCGGCTCGGCATCGACCAGGAGCTGATGCAGCAGGCCGCGGACATCCGCGACGCCGTCAGCCCGGACGAGATCCTCTTCGTCGTGGACGCCATGATCGGCCAGGACGCGGTCAACACAGCCGAGGCCTTCCGTGACGGCGTCGGCTTCGACGGCGTCGTCCTCTCCAAGCTCGACGGTGACGCCCGGGGCGGCGCGGCCCTGTCGGTGGCGCACGTCACCGGCCGTCAGATCATGTTCGCCTCGAACGGCGAGCAACTGGACGACTTCGACGCCTTCCACCCGGACCGCATGGCGTCCCGCATCCTCGGCATGGGTGACGTGCTCACCCTGATCGAGAAGGCGGAGCAGACGTTCAGCCGGCAAGAGGCCGAGAAGATGGCCGCCAAGCTGGCCAGCGCCAAGGGGAAGGACTTCACGCTCGACGACTTCCTGGCCCAGATGGAGCAGGTCAGGAAGATGGGCAGCATCAGCAAGCTGCTCGGCATGCTTCCCGGCATGGCCCAGGTCAGGGACCAGATCCAGAACGTCGACGAGCGCGAGGTCGACCGCACCGCCGCGATCATCAAGTCCATGACGCCCGTGGAGCGCCAGGACCCCACGATCATCAACGGTTCGCGGCGCGCCCGTATCGCGCGCGGTTCCGGTGTCGAGGTCGGCGCCGTGAAGAACCTGGTGGAGCGGTTCTTCGAGGCACGCAAGATGATGTCCAAGATGGCGCAGGGCGGTATGCCGGGCATGCCCGGGCTGCCGGGCATGGGCGGCGGGCCCGGCAGGCAGCGCAAGAAGCAGAAGCAGGCCAAGGGCAAGCAGCGCTCCGGCAACCCGATGAAGCGCAAGCAGCAGGAACAGGAAGCCGCCGCGCGCCGCGAGGCCGCGGCACAGGGCCAGGCCCTCGGGCTGCCCGGCGACCAGGACGACCAGCAGTTCGAACTGCCCGACGAGTTCAAGAAGTTCATGGGCTGAACCCGCGCGTCCCCGGGACGCGCACGGCCGGCGGCCCGGAGGGCGGCCGCCGGCGGAAACCGGAAACCGGTCCGGGCACCGGGCTCGCCCGGTCCCACGCCCTCCTTCCCGGTGTTGTGCCACCCACCCCGTCGATGCCCACGCTCCTTCTCGTGCCGCCACACGCACCCCGGTGCCGCCAACACGCACCCCGCTGCCGGCCGCGCCCCCGGCACGGGCCCCGCCCACTGGCACTGACGGCCACACCCCGGCCCCCCGCCGCCCGCGTTCCCGTCCGGGCCACCCCCCGTCGGCCGGAATCGTCATGCCCCGCACAAGGGCGCGCGCCGACTCCGCCGCGGTGGCCGGTGGCAGCGGACGGGTCGGTTCCGGATGGGCGGACGGGCCGGTTCCGGACGCCGATGGGGAGCCCGGTAGGGTCCCCTGTGGGACGCGCCTACTGATTGGGCCGCGGTTGCGTGCTGCGACGCCACAGCCATGCCCGTTCCGTGGGCCCGGTGTCGAACGTCCCGGCGCCCGGACTTTGCCCATGCGCTGCTTCCTACGTCTCACTACGTACGGCCTTAGTACGAGCTGTGCGACATATCCGCAGATCAAAGCGCCCGCCCCCGTCGCTGCGCATCAACACATACTGAGTGGTACGTGCAAAATATTTGGGATGGCCCGGAATCGGAACACAGAGGCACTTCGGATCGTTCTCACGACGTGAGCACGACACCACCTGTTCTCGCCGCAGAGCTGGCAGGGGCATGGGCCGAAATTCAGCGGCACCATCCCGAGCTGCCAGATCTTGCCGCGCCCGAATCACTGATCGGAGAGTCGTCGTCCGCCTGCGGCGCCGAACTCTCCTTCGAGCGACTGCTCCATGAGGCAGTCCATGGCATCGCCGCCGCCCGCGGGGTGCGTGACACCTCCCGCGCCGGCCGCTATCACAACCGCAGATTCCTGGCCATCGCAGAAGAACTGGGCCTCGACCACCCGGAGGAGCCCCACCCGAGCAGCGGCTTCTCCCTGGTGAGCCTCAAACCCGAGGCGAGAAGGCGCTACCGCCCGACAATGGAGCGGCTCCAGCGCGCCCTCAAGGCCCACTCGGCAGCCACCGAGCGCGACTCGGCGAGCAGCTTCCGCGGTCCCGCCGGCCGGCACGGCTCGTCCGGTGGCGGCGTGCGGGTCAAGGCCGTGTGCGACTGCGGGCGCAATGTCCGCGTCGTCCCGTCCGTGCTGGCGCAGGCCCCCATCGTCTGCGGTGGCTGCGGCAAGCCCTTCCGGATCCCGGAGGTGGTCGGCGCCTCCGCGCGCTGACGGCACCCGGCGGAGCTCCCCGTGCTTCCGCCGAGTGCGGCGGCGGCAGCTTCCCCCACGGCTGCCCCGCTCACCGAGGGCCGCCCCGGCCGGCGTCGCCCGGCGTCGCCGGGGGCCGCCCGCGGCCCGTGCCGCGGCCGCGGTGCCGCACCGCCCGCCGGTTCGGCGGTCCCGCTGCGTGTGGCACAATGGCTGGCTGTACTCGACAGTCGCACAGGATCCCTCTCTCCTCCGGCTGACGCGTCCATCGGGTTACTCGGGTACCGCAGCCCCACGCGGCATCCCGCTGTGCCCCACCACGTCAAACCAGGAGAACCCACTCCCGTGGCAGTCAAGATCAAGCTGAAGCGTCTGGGCAAGATCCGTTCGCCTCACTACCGCATCGTCGTCGCCGACTCCCGTACCCGCCGTGACGGCCGGGCCATCGAGGAGATCGGCCTGTACCACCCGGTGCAGAACCCGTCGCGCATCGAGGTCGACGCCGACCGCGTGGCGTACTGGCTCTCCGTGGGCGCCCAGCCGACCGAGCCCGTTCTCGCCATCCTGAAGAAGACCGGCGACTGGCAGAAGTTCAAGGGCGAGCCCGCCCCCGCGCCGCTGCTCCAGCCCGCGGAGAAGGCCGCGAGGCCCACCTTCGAGGCCCTCGGCGGTGACGACGAGGCCAAGGGCGAGGCCATCACGCAGAAGAAGAAGGCCGACAAGAAGGCGGACGAGTCCGAGGCCCCGTCCGGCACCGCGTCCACCGGGGCCTGAGCATGCTTGAGGAGGCTCTCGAGCACCTCGTGAAGGGCATCGTCGACAACCCCGACGACGTACAGGTGGCCTCCCGCAACCTGCGCCGCGGGCGCGTCCTGGAGGTCCGGGTGCACCCGGACGACCTCGGCAAGGTCATCGGCCGCAACGGCCGCACGGCACGCGCGCTGCGCACGGTCGTGGGCGCCATCGGCGGCCGTGGCATCCGTGTCGACCTCGTCGATGTGGACCAGGTTCACTGATACAAGGCAGCACCGGCTCGGGCCGGGGACGGGCCGCTGTGGCCGTCCCCGGCCCGCAGTCGTCCGCAGCCGTCCACGAAGCAGGGCCGCAAGGCACACGATCAGGAGATCCGGACACGTGCAGTTGGTAGTCGCCCGGGTGGGCCGCGCCCACGGGATCAAGGGCGAGGTCACCGTCGAGGTACGCACCGACGAGCCGGAGCTGCGGCTCGCCCCCGGCGCCGTGCTCGCCACCGACCCGCCCGGCACAGGACCCCTCACCATCGAGACGGGCCGCGTGCACAGCGGCCGGCTGCTGCTCCGCTTCGAGGGCGTCGAAGACCGCAACGCCGCCGAGGCGCTGCGCAACACCCTGCTGATCGCCGAGATCGACCCGGACGCACTCCCCGAGGACCCCGACGAGTACTACGACCACCAGTTGGTGGACCTCGACGTCGTCACCGCGGACGGCACCGGGATCGGCCGGATCACCGAGATCTCCCACCTGCCCTCGCAGGACCTGTTCGTCGTGGCCCGGCCCGACGGCGGCGAGGTGCTCATCCCCTTCGTCCAGGAGATCGTCACCGAGATCGACCTGGAACGGCAGAGGGCGGTCGTCGACCCGCCGCCCGGGCTCGTCGACGACCGCGCCGAAACGGCCTCCTCGCGCGAGACGGACGGCACCTGATGCGGCTCGACGTCGTCACGATCTTTCCGGAGTACCTCGACCCCCTGAACGTCTCCCTCGTCGGCAAGGCCCGTGCGCGCGGCCCGCTCGACGTCCACGTGCACGACCTGCGGCGGTGGACCCACGACCGGCACAACACGGTCGACGACACCCCCTACGGCGGCGGCCCCGGCATGGTCATGAAGACATGCCCCTGGGGAGAGGCCATCGACACCGTCACCGCCGACGGCTACGAGCAGGGTGCCGCCCGGCCCGCGCTTGTCGTACCCACGCCCAGTGGACGCCCCTTCACCCAGGAGACCGCCGTCCGCCTCTCCCGGCGGCCGTGGCTGATCTTCACGCCGGCCCGGTACGAGGGCATCGACCGCCGTGTCATCGACGAGTACGGGACCAGGATGCCGGTACTCGAACTGTCCATCGGCGACTACGTCCTCGCGGGCGGCGAGGCCGCCGTCCTGGTGATGGTGGAGGCCGTCGCCCGGCTGCTGCCTGGCGTCCTCGGCAACGCCGAGTCGCACCGCGACGACTCCTTCGCACCCGGCGCCATGGCGGACCTCCTGGAGGGACCCGTCTACACCAAGCCGCCGATGTGGCGCGGCCGCGGCGTTCCCGAGGTGCTGCTCAGCGGGCACCACGGCAGGATCGCCAGGTGGCGCAGGGACGAGGCCCTGCGCCGCACCGCGGAGCACCGCCCGGACCTCGTCGAGCGCTGCGACCCCGCGGCGTTCGACAAGCAGGACCGCGCCACCCTCGCCGCCCTGGGCTGGTGGCCGGGGGACGACGGGCGGTACGTGCGCGCCCCCCGGCCGGCAGGCGCCGCGGACGGCGGTCCCGGGCCGGCCGGCGGCGCGGCGCGGCCCGGGTAGCTCCGATTTGGGCGCAGCCCGGCCACGTGGAAGAATGGCACGCTGTTGTACTTCGCCGGGTGTGCGCCCCTGCCACAGGGGGACACGACGTCCGCCGCGGCGAGCACCGCACTCACCATCTCATCGAATCCCGTCGATGACCTGTGGCATCGGCGAAGAAAGCAGACGGTCATGTCCAACCTGCTCGACTCCGTCGACAACGCGTCGCTGCGCAGCGACATCCCGGCCTTCCGCCCGGGCGACACCGTGAACGTCCACGTCCGCGTCATCGAGGGCAACCGCTCCCGTGTGCAGCAGTTCAAGGGCGTGGTGATCCGCCGCCAGGGCGCCGGGGTCCGCGAGACCTTCACGGTCCGCAAGGTCTCCTTCTCCGTGGGTGTCGAGCGCACCTTCCCGGTGCACACCCCGATCGTCGAGAAGATCGAGCTCGTCACGCGCGGTGACGTCCGGCGCGCCAAGCTGTACTACCTCCGTGACCTGCGCGGCAAGGCCGCGAAGATCAAGGAGAAGCGCGAGAGCTGAGCGGCCCCGCAGTCCCGCTGACGGGCCGGATACCATCTGGCCCCGATGGACACCGAGGCACACCACGCGGAGCGCGACCACTCCCGCCCGCCCTCTTCAGAGGGTCCGGCGGCGCAGTGGTCGCGCTTCGCGCGTATGTCCGCAGCCGCTCTCACGGGACGGCTGCCCGGCGGCGGCCGGACGCTCGCCGTCCTGCTGTGCGTGCTGCTCCTGCTGTCGGCCACCGCCTTCGTCCTGCAGCCGTTCGAGATCCCGAGCCGCTCCATGGAGCCGGGGTTGCGCGTCGGGGATCGTGTACTCGTCAACAAGGTGGCGTACCGTTTCGGTGCGGAGCCTCAGCGGGGGGACGTCGTCGTCTTCGACGGCACGGGATATTTCGGCGGCGGCGACTACGTCAAGCGCGTCGTCGGAGTGGGGGGAGACCACGTGGTCTGCTGCGACAGCCAGGGAAGGATCGAGGTGAACGGCGAGGCGGTGGACGAGAGGGGCTACCTGTACCCGAAAGACGCACCCTCACGGGCGCCCTTCGACGTGACCGTCCCCGATGGCACCCTGTTCCTGCTCGGCGACCACCGGAGCCTCTCCAGCGACTCCCGCGACCGCCTCGGCGCGCCGGGCGGCGGAATGCTCCCCGTGGGAGCCGTGATCGGCAGGGCGGAGTGGATCGCCTGGCCCGCAGGCCACTGGGGCGGCGTCCATGGGTAACCGCGGACGGGCCCGTCCCGGCCGCCACTCGGGCACCGCCGCGGCCACCGGGACGGGCGCGGGGGACGGTCCCCCGGGCCCCGGCAGGGCCGAGCGCCGCAAGCTCGCCCGCAAGGTCAGACGCCGCAGGCGCCGCTCGGCCCTCACGGAGATACCGCTCCTCGTCGGAGTGGCCGTTCTCATAGCCCTGGTCCTCAAGACGTTCCTCGTCCAGGCCTTCGTGATCCCCTCGGGCTCCATGGAGCAGACCATCCGCATCGGCGACCGGGTGCTGGTGGACAAGCTCACCCCGTGGTTCGGTGCCGAGCCCCAGCGCGGCGACGTCGTCGTGTTCCACGACCCCAGCCACTGGCTCGACCAGGAGCAGGGCAAGAAGAAGGACGCCCCTGTCGGCGTCAAACAGGTCAAACAGGTCCTGTCCTTCATCGGCCTGCTGCCCTCCGACAACGAACACGACCTGATCAAACGCGTCGTCGCGGTCGGCGGCGACACCGTCAGGTGCTGCGACCAGCAAGGCCGCGTCACCGTCAACGGCTTCCCCCTCGACGAGCCGTACCTCCATCCCGGCAACAAACCCTCCGACTTCGCCTTCAACGTGAAGGTGCCCCCGGGCAGGCTGTTCGTGATGGGCGACCACAGAGCCCTCTCCGCCGACTCCCGCTACCACCGCAGCGAGGCCTTCAGCGGCACCGTGTCCCTGGACAGCGTCGTGGGGCGCGCCAGGGTCATCGCCTGGCCCGTCGGCCACTGGCGTGGCCTGGAAGAACCCCGCACCTACGCGTCCGTGCACGACGCGAGCGGTGCATCGACCGCGGCCACAGGGACGTCGCATAAGGTGGCCCCCGCGGATCCCGATGGAATGATCCCGCTCCCGACCCCTGCGGAACTCCCGCTCGTTATGGGAGTGGTGGGCTTGCACCGCATCCGGGGCAGGCGGCGGCACGGAGTGAGGAGTGGATGTGGGGGATGTGGCGGTCGGCACACGGTCCGGACACGAAGGCCCCGAGGAGCGGCCGGAGGGCACCGGTGGACTCCCGGGTGCTCACGGACCGCAGCCGCACGGACCCGATGGGCGACCGTCCGGGCCCGCGTACGGAGCTCCGGGTACGTTCGACGCGCCCGATGCAGGACGGGGCGGGGAACCGGGGGGAACCGGGGAAGGCGGCATGACACCCGCGTCTGACGAAGGGGGCTCGGACGGCCACCGCCGCTCGGGCTCGCACGCCCGTGAGAGGGACAACACCCCGCGCTCCTTCTGGAAGGAGCTGCCGCTCCTCGTCGTCATCGCGCTCGTACTGGCACTGCTGATCAAGACGTTCCTGGTCCAGGCGTTCTCGATCCCGTCGGCCTCCATGGAGAACACCCTCCAGATCGGTGACCGGGTGCTGGTGGACAAGCTCACGCCCTGGTTCGGCGCCGAGCCCCAGCGCGGCGAGGTCGTCGTCTTCCACGATCCCGACAACTGGCTGCGCGGCGAGCCCACCCCGAAGCCGAACGCCGTGCAGACCGTCCTGAGCTGGATCGGCCTGATGCCCTCGGCCGACGAGAAGGACCTCATCAAGCGGGTCATCGGGGTCGGCGGCGACACCATCGAGTGCAACGGCACCGGCCCGCTGAAGGTCAACGGCAAGCCGCTCGACGACTCGTACATCTATGCCGGCAACACCCCGTGCAGCTCCGACAACCAGGGCGGTCAGTTCAAGGTCACGGTGCCGAAGGGCAAAATCTGGGTCATGGGCGACCACCGCCAGAACTCCCTGGACTCCCGGTACCACCAGAACGACAAGAACCACGGCTTCGTGCCGGTGGGCAATGTCGTCGGTCGTGCCGTCGTCATCGCCTGGCCGCCCGAGCGCTGGTCGACGCTGCCGGTTCCGGACACCTTCGACCAGCCCGGCATCGGGACCGCGGCCTCGGCACTGCCCGGTGCGCTGGGTCTCGCGGGCGCGGTGCCGCTGGTGCTGTGGCGCAGGCGCCGGACGACCTCCCGGGGCACCGGGGCCCCGGCCGCGGCTGACGGCGGGGCTGCGACCACCGATGACACCAGGGTTTCTGGGGGCAGTACCGCCCGGTAGGGTGCCGTCCCAGATCGCCGATCTCCCGCGGCCGCCCGGCGCCCGCGGGATCGATTCTCCGAACTGGGTGGAGCACTGGGATGAGCGGTACGCGTCGTACGCACGAGGGCCACGGACGGCTCGGCAGCACGCTGTCGGGGCTTGCCGTGGCCCTTGGCTGTGTGCTCTTCCTGGGAGGCTTCATATGGGGCGCCATCGTCTACCAGCCCTATACCGTGCCCACCGGCTCCATGACCCCCACTATCGACGCGGGTGACCGGGTGCTCGCCCAGCGCATCGACGGCAGCCAGGTGCACCGCGGTGACGTGGTGGTCTTCACCGACTCAAGTTGGGGAGACCTCCCGCTGGTGAAGAGGGTCGTGGCGGTCGGCGGCGACAAGGTGGCCTGCTGCACCCACGGCAAGCTCACGGTCAACGGCAAGGAGATCGCCGAGCCGTACCTCGCCAAGGGCCAGCCCGCCTCCGTGAGCGGCATCCCGGCCACCACCGTCCCGCAGGGCAGGTTGTTCGTCCTCGGCGACGAGCGCCGCGGCTCGCTGGACTCCAGCGTGCACCTCCAGGACGCCGGCAACGGCTCCGTGCCGCGCAGTGCGGTGGACGCCAGGGTGGACGCCGTGGTCTGGCCGCTGCGCGGCACGCTGGACCGCCCCACCGGCTTCGCGGGCTTCCCCGGCGGCCTCTCCCGGCCCGGGCCCCTCACCACCGTGCTCAGCATGGTCGTGGTGGGTGCGGTACTGATCCTCGGCGGCGCCGCCTGGGGCCCCGTCGCCGGCCGCCTGGGCGGGCGGAACGGCACCGGCAGGCCGAACCGCGAGGAGCTGGCCGGTGTCCGCTGAGGAGGCGGCGCGCGGACCGGCTGGGACTGGCGCCGGCACGCCGGCCGGTGGTGCGGATACTCCGGCCGGTGGCGCCGATGCCCCGCTCGGCGGTGCCGGAGTTCCGGCCGGCGGTGCCGCCGGGGTTCCGGCCGGGCGTTCGGCGGGCCTGCCGGACGTGTCGGGCTTGCCGGGAGGTGGTCCGTTGCGGCGGGTGGCGAGGGTCGTCCTCCTCGATCCGCGGGACCGCATCCTGCTGCTGCACGGACACGAGCCGGGCGACCCGGCCGACGACTGGTGGTTCACGCCGGGCGGCGGCCTGGAAGGCGACGAGAGCCGTGAGCAGGCCGCCCTGCGCGAACTCGCGGAGGAGACCGGCATCACGGACGTCGATCTGGGCCCGGTGCTGTGGCGCAGGGTCTGTTCGTTCCCCTTCGCGGGACGCCGCTGGGACCAGGACGAGTGGTACTACCTCGCCCATACGACCCAGACCGTGACCCGTGCGACCGAACTCACACACCTTGAGCAGCGCAGCGTCCTGGGCGCGCGTTGGTGGACGTGCCGGGAACTGTCCGAAGCACGTGAGACGGTGTATCCGACCAGACTCGCCGGGCTGCTGCGCAGACTGCTCGACGAGGGTCCCCCGGCCAGTCCCCTGATCCTCGACACCGAAATCGTCTGAGGGTTCGTAAGAGCTGGCGCACAATGAGGGGACGCACGGCTGAAGGGGAACTGCCATGAGCGCCGAGGACCTCGAAAAGTACGAGACCGAGATGGAGCTGAAGCTCTACCGGGAGTACCGCGATGTCGTCGGTCTGTTCAAATACGTGATCGAGACCGAGCGACGCTTCTATCTCACCAACGACTACGAGATGCAGGTGCACTCGGTCCAGGGTGAGGTGTTCTTCGAGGTCTCCATGGCGGATGCCTGGGTATGGGACATGTACAGGCCGGCCCGCTTCGTCAAACAGGTGCGCGTTCTCACATTCAAGGACGTGAACGTCGAGGAGCTCAACAAGAGCGACCTCGAACTGCCGGGGGGCTGAGCGGGCTCTTGCGGCCGGTGCGGCGTGCGGTGGCCGCCTCGACGCCGCGCGTTGCAGTCGCTGCTGTGTGCTGTGTGCTGTGTGCTGTGTGGCGTGTGGCGTCTGCCGCCTGCCGGGTGCTCTGCGGTGTGGCTGGGGTGGCGGCCGGTAAGTGCGGGGTGCCGGGGCATTGTGCCTGGTGCCGTGCGTTGTATCCGACGCCGGAACGTTCCGCCGGGTGGAGTGGTCCCCGGCGCCCGGTGGCGCCGGCTTTCCGGGTGCTTGGACTCGCCCGGCGTCCTCGGGCGCCCGCGGCCGGGTTTCGGTAGGGGGTTCGGTGGGCCTGGTTCCCCCGGGCGGGTGACGGAGTTATCCACATGCCGGAGGTTGTCCACCAAGATCAACACGGTTCGGGTGCATGCGTGAGGGTGGGCGCCAGGAGGTGCCGACATGCACGCACAGACGAATCCCCAGGCGAAGGCGCGGACGTATTCCCAGGCGGAGCCGGGAGCGCCTGCCCGGGCGAGGCCGGAGGAGTGTCCCGGGGCGGAGCCGGGGAGCAGCCGGGAGGCGGCCCCGCAGGCGAACGCCGAGGTGATTCCGCAGGCGCACACGGAGCCGACATCGAAGGCGAGCGCCGGCACGGGAGCGCGGCGGGGCGCAGCGAGGGCGGGTCGGACGGAGCCGGCGCGGCAGCCGGGGGTCGCGTGGCGGCCGGGCGAGGCCGAAGCACCTGGCGCGGTCGGGGCATCTGGCGAGCCGGAGCCGGTGGGTACCGCGGGGATGCGCGCTGCTCCCGTGCGCGGCGCGGGGGCCGGCCGGGCTGAAGGCGTCCCGGTCCGTGCCGCCGAGGTCCGCGATACGGGCTTCTGCGACACCGGGGTCCACGGCGCGCCGACCGGTGGCGTCGGGACCCGTGGCGTCGGGGCCCCCGCCACCGGAGTTCGCGGCTCCCGCCCCCGTGCCGCCGGAGCGGGTGAGCTTCCGGCTCCCGGTGCCGAGGGATGCGAGGCGGGGTCCCGGGGTGTGGTGGGAGGCGGTCCGCTGCGCGGCTCACCGCGCGGCCCGGGCGCGGTCCCGGGCGGCTCCCGACCCAACAGCGCACGCGGCGCGATGGGCCGTTACGGGGAGTCGCTGGCCGCGCGGCGGCTCGCCGAGGCCGGCATGACGATCCTGGAGCGCAACTGGCGAGCCGGCCGCACCGGCGAGATCGACATCGTCGCCGAGGACGGCGACGCGCTGGTGGTCTGCGAGGTCAAGACCCGCCGTGCCGGTGCCTTCCAGCACCCGATGGCGGCGGTCACACCCGCCAAGGCGGAGCGCCTGCGCGCCCTGGCGGAGCGCTGGTTGCAGGAGCACGGCGGCCCACCCCCGGGCGGCCTGCGCATCGACGTCGTCGGCGTCCTGCTGCCGGACCGCGGCGCACCCGTGGTCGAGCATGTGCGAGGGGTGGCGTGATGGGCTTCGCACGCACCTGCTCGGTCGCCCTGGTCGGAGTCGAGGGCGTGGTCGTGGAGGTGCAGGCCGACCTGGAACCGGGAGTGTCCGCGTTCACCCTCGTGGGCCTGCCCGACAAGAGCCTCACAGAAAGCCGTGACCGGGTCCGTGCCGCGGTCGTCAATGCGGGCGCCGAGTGGCCCCAGAAGAAGCTCACCGTGGGTCTGAGCCCCGCATCGGTACCGAAGGGGGGCAGCGGCTTCGACCTGGCCGTGGCCTGCGCGGTGCTCGGCGCCGCCGAGCGGATCGACCCCCGGGTGCTCGCGGACATCGTCATGATCGGCGAGCTGGGCCTCGACGGCCGCGCCCGCCCGGTCCGCGGCGTGCTCCCCGCTGTCCTCGCCGCGGCGGACGCCGGATACGAGCAGGTGGTGGTCCCCGAGAGCAACGCGGCGGAGGCCGCGCTCGTCCCCGGCGTCTCCGTGCTCGGCGTCCGCAGCCTGCGCCAGCTCATCGCCGTCCTCACCGACGAGCCGGTGCCCGAGGAGGAGGAGACCATCGAGCCGGCCCGTCCCGACCCCTACCTGGCCGGTCTCGCCGTCCCCGGCGCCGGCCTCGGCACCGGGGTGGACCGCGGCGACCAGCCACCGGACCTCGCGGACGTCGCGGGCCAGCACCTGGCACGCGCCGCCCTCGAAGTCGCCGCGGCCGGACGCCACCATGTCTTCTTCAAGGGCCCTCCGGGCGCGGGCAAGACCATGCTCGCCGAGCGGCTGCCCGGCCTGCTGCCTCCGCTCACGCCCAAGGAGGCCCTTGAGGTCACCGCCGTCCACTCGGTCGCCGGCACCCTGCCGGCGGGCCAGCCCCTGGTGGACCGGCCGCCGTACTGCGCGCCCCACCATTCGGCCACCATGGCCTCCCTGGTCGGCGGGGGCACGGGACTGCCCAGGCCGGGAGCCGTCTCCCTCGCGCACCGCGGCGTGCTCTTCATGGACGAGGCCGCGGAGTTCTCGGGTACCGCGCTCGACGCACTGCGCCAGCCCCTGGAGTCCGGCCATGTGGTCGTCGCCCGGGCCGCCGGCATGCTGCGGCTGCCCGCCCGCTTCCTGATGGCCCTCGCCGCCAACCCCTGCCCCTGCGGTCGGTACGGCTCCTCGGACGGCGGCTGCGAGTGCCGCCCCTCCTCCGTCCGCCGCTACCGCGCCCGGCTCTCCGGCCCGCTCATGGACCGCGTGGACCTCAGAGTCACCGTTCAGCCCGTCACCCGCTCCGAGCTGCTGCGGATGCACGCCCGCGCCGAGCCCAGCGCGGTGGTGGCCGAGCGGGTCGGAGCAGCCCGGGAGCGGGCCGCCGCGCGCTACGCCGGCACACCGTGGACCACCAACAGCGAGGTCCCCGGCCACGAGCTGCGCACCCGGTGGCAGGTGGCACCGGGCGCGCTCGGCAAGGCCGAGGAGGACCTTGAACGGGGGCTGCTCACCGCACGCGGACTCGATCGCGTGCTGCGCGTCGCCTGGACGGTCGCCGACCTCGCCGGACGCGACCGCCCCACGGCCCGTGACGTCGACTGGGCCCTGGAACTGCGCACCGGCGTCCGCAGGGGCGCCCGCACGGAGGGCGTCGGGGCATGGCGGCCGTGAGCGACGCCGAACGCCTGGCGCGAGTCGCCCTCACGCGCGTCATGGAGCCCGGCGACGAGACGGCCGGACGCTGGCTGAGGGAACTCGGACCCCGCACCGTGGCCGAGCGGCTCGGCGCCGACAGGGATCCGCTGCCCGGCGTGAGCGCCACCCGATGGGCGGGCCTGCGCTCCAGGGCCGCCGGCGCACGCCCCGAGGACGACCTGTCCGCGGCCCGTGCCGTGGGTGCCCGTTTCGTCTGCCCCGGCGACCTGGAGTGGCCGGCCCAGCTCGACGACCTCGGCGACGCCCGCCCGATCGGCCTGTGGGTACGCGGCCGGCCGTCCCTGCGGATCTGGGCGCTGCGCTCGGTCGCGGTCGTCGGCGCCCGTGCCTGCACCGAGTACGGCGCGCACATGGCGGCGCTCCTCGGCGCGCAGCTCGCCGAGCGCGGCTGGGTCGTGGTGTCGGGCGGGGCCTACGGTGTGGACGGCGCCGCACACCGGGGTGTGCTCGGCGCTCGCGGTGCCACCGTCGCCGTGCTCGCGTGCGGAGTCGACCGCGCCTATCCGCGCGGCCACACCGAACTGATCACCCGTATCGCGGAACAGGGGCTCGTGATCGGCGAGTTGGCGCCGGGGGACCATCCGACTCCCAGCCGCTTCGTCCTGCGGAACAGGGTCATCGCGGCCCTCACCCGCGGCACCGTCGTGGTGGAGGCGGCCCTGCGCAGCGGTGCCCTCTCCACGGCACGCAGCGCACAGCGGCTCGGCCGCTTCACCATGGGTGTGCCGGGCCCTGCCACCAGCACGCTCTCGGCCGGCGTCCATGAACTGCTGCGCGGCGAGGCGGTCCTGGTCACCGATGCCGCGGAAGTGGCCGAGCTGGTCGGCGACATGGGCGAACTGGCCCCGCCGCGGTGCGGCCCCGTCCGGCCCCGGGACCTGCTCGCCCCCGCGGTCGCCCGTGTGCTGTCCGCACTCCCGGCCCGGGGCGCGGCGGCACCGCAGGACATCGCCCGTTCGGCCGCCACCACCCCGGATGACGCCATCGCCCGACTGTACGAACTCCGCTCACTGGGGTTCGTCGAACGACATGGCGATGGCTGGCAGTTGACACGCCAGAAGCACGCCGGGCCGAACACCGCCCGCGACGGGCCGTGATCCAACGAACGGCGTCGTTGGGTCCGACCCCGACAGCCTTGTCAGTTCCCGCAGTTGACGTCCCGGGGCCCATGGCTGACGGTCGCCGGCCGTCACCGAGAGGCGTCCAGCGGAACGTATCTGCGTCAAGGCAATCCCCTGGCCTTCGCGCACCGCGACGCTACAGTCACGCTACGCTCACAAAGGATTCCGGTACAGGACCCTCATCTCCGCACCGACCACCCGGAATCGGACCGGCAGCCAGCTCGGTCCCACCCAGCTCACGGCAGAACGGCACAAGGCGACGAATGCCCCAGCACACCTCCGGGTCCGACCGGGCGGCAGTTCCCCCCGCTGCCCGCGGCAGCGAGCGGCCGCCCGCGCCCTCGTCGCTTGACGAGCTGTGGCGGTCGTACAAGGAGACGGGTGACGAACGCCTGCGCGAACAGTTGATCCTGCACTACTCACCGCTGGTCAAATACGTCGCCGGCCGGGTGAGCGTCGGGCTGCCCCCCAACGTCGAGCAGGCCGACTTCGTCTCCTCGGGCGTCTTCGGCCTCATCGACGCCATCGAGAAGTTCGACATCGAGCGGTCCATCAAGTTCGAGACCTACGCGATCACCCGTATCCGCGGTGCCATGATCGACGAGCTTCGCGCACTCGACTGGATCCCGCGGTCCGTGCGCCAGAAGGCCCGCAACGTGGAGCGCGCCTACGCCACCCTGGAGGCCCAGTTGCGCCGCACCCCCTCCGAGAGCGAGGTCGCCTCGGAGATGGGTATCCCGCTGGAGGAGCTGCACGCCGTCTTCAGCCAGTTGTCACTGGCCAACGTGGTGGCACTGGAGGAACTGCTGCACGTCGGCGGCGAGGGCGGGGACCGTCTGAGCCTGATGGACACCCTGGAGGACACCGCAGCCGACAACCCCGTGGAGGTGGCCGAGGACCGGGAGCTGCGCAGGTTCCTGGCCCGGGCGATCAACACCCTGCCGGAGCGGGAGAAGACCGTCGTCACCCTCTACTACTACGAGGGCCTCACGCTCGCCGAGATCGGCAACGTCCTGGGCGTGACCGAGAGCCGTGTCAGCCAGATCCACACCAAGTCCGTCCTCCAGTTGCGGGCCAAGCTGGCCGGCTTCGGCCGCTGAGCCGGAACCGGACGGCGACGTCCCGGGCTGCCCGTGCGGGTGCGCGCCGGAGGCGGTCGCCGACGGATCGGCAGCGGGCCGGGTGCCCGGTGCCGGGCACCGCGGCGGGGGAAGCGGGGCGCGGGCACGAGGTGCGGGGCACGAGGCGCGGGTCCGGGGCGCGGATACCCAGGGCGTGGAGGCGGGCGGTGGTGGGAGCCGGGTCCGGCGTCCGCTCCGCCACTCCGCCGCGGCCCGTGTGCGAGGCCCGGGCGGCCCGTTGCGGGGTGGGATCGGACGACCGCCGTGGGGCGGGTGGGGCGGAGAGGCGCAGACCGCGAGCAGGGTGCACCGGGGCCGGGCGGGCTGCGCGGGCGTCCGTAGAGTGTGCGGCGTGCCAAGGATTCGAGCGGCCTCCGTGGCCGAGCACCGGTCGATGCAGCACAGCGCCCTGCTGGATGCCGCACGGTCCCTGTTGTCCGAAGGCGGCACCGAGGCCCTGACCTTCCCCGCCCTGGCCGAGCGCACCGGCCTCGCCCGGTCCTCCGTGTACGAGTACTTCCGCTCCCGCGCCGCCGTGGTGGAGGAACTCTGCGCCGTCGACTTCCCGGTCTGGGCGGCCGAGATCGAGGCCGCCATGAAGCAGGCGGACACTCCCGAGGGCAAGATCGAGGCCTACGTCCGGCGGCAGCTCGCCCTGGTCGGCGACCAGCGGCACCGGGCCGTGGTGGCGATCTCCGCCAGCGAGCTGGACGACGGGGCCCGGGAGAAGATCCGCGCCGCGCACGGGGATCTGATCGCCATGATCGTCGAGGCGCTGGACGCCATGGGCCATGGGCAGCCCCGGCTGGCCGCGATGCTGCTGCAGGGCATCGTCGACGCCGCCGTACGCCGTATCGAGCACGCCCGCGGCGAGGACCCGGGCGCGATCACCGAGGCCGCGGTGGGCATGGCGCTCGGCGGCGTGCGCGGCGAGCGGGGACGGGTCCCGGGACAGCCCGGGCCCTCCTGCGCCGGTTCCGGTACGCCGATCACCGGGAGCAGGCGGGAGGGACCCGGGTGCAGCAGCGAAGGGGACAGCAGCGAGAGCGGGTCCGCGTAGGAGTCCGCCCTGCGCAGGCCCCAGTGGAGGCAGACGGCCGGGCAGTGGAAGGGGCCGGCCTCCAGGGCGCCCACCACCTGGCCCGCCGCGACCCTGTCCCCTTTGCGGACCGTCGCCCGCACGGGCTCGTACGTCGTACGCAGGGCCGGGTCACCCGTGCCGTCCAGCGCCACCGAGAGCACGCCGTGCCCCGCGACCCGGCCGGCGAAGGCCACCCGGCCGGCCGCGACGGCACGGACGGCGGAGCCGGCCGGCGCGCCGAGGTCCACGCCACGGTGGCCCGGGCCGTAGGGCGTTGCCGGCGGCTCCCACCCCCGCACCACCACGGGACGCGTCCCCACCGGCCACACCCTGCCGACGCGCGGCACGCCGCCGAGGTGCGGCGCACTGTCGGCGCCGGATGCCGACGCCTCGGCCCGCGGCACGGCCCTGGCGCCCGGACCCGACGCCTCGATCGGCAGCAGGGGCCCGGTGCCGAGCGCCGACGTCTCGGCGGACCCCGCCCGCGACACCCTCCCCGTATCCCTCGCGTATCCGGCACCCGGCGGATGCGGGGCATCCGTCACGCCCCCGGTGCCCCTCACGCCCGCCGGTCCGCGCGGTCCCCGTGCGTCCGCCGCACCGGTGCCCGCCCCTGCCCGGTCCGCTGTGTCCGCCGCCCCGGTGCCCGCTCCTGACCGGCCCGGTACATCCGCCGCACCGGCGCCCGCGCGCACGGGCTCGGGCGTGCCCGTCGGCTGGGGCGTGCCCGTCGGCTCTGGCGCCCTCTGCGCCTCCGCGCTCCGCCCGGCGTCCGCCGCGACGACCGGCCCCGCGCCCGCCGCGGAACGCGCCCCCGCTCCGGAGCCCGCTCCTGTGCACACCCCCACGGGCGCTGCCCCCGCCACCCCGGCGCAGACCGCGGCCACCACGACCGCCACCACCCCGACCCGCACGGCCCCACGACCCCGCATCACCGATCTCGCCCCCGCTCACGTCCCCGCATCGGTCCCCCTCAAGGTCCCACCCCGGCCTCCCCGCCGGTGGATCTTGGCCAGGATCTGTGGACTACTCGCGGGTTGTGGACAACGGCGTCACCCGCCGCGTCACCGTTCCCGTACACTTCTGATGGCGATCCGGGCCACCGGATCGACTTCGCACGCCCCGACATCCGCCCTCCACCGGCGATGTCCGCGCTCCTCGGTCCCTCGTGGCACAGCGCGCCGGGGCGTCAGGCGCGACCGCCATCCGGCGGAAGCACAACCGAGAACCAAGGAGAACACGGCCATGGCCGTCGTCACGATGCGGGAGCTGCTGGAGAGCGGCGTCCACTTCGGTCACCAGACCCGCCGTTGGAACCCGAAGATGAAGCGTTTCATCTTCACCGAGCGCAACGGCATCTACATCATCGACCTGCTCCAGTCGCTGTCGTACATCGACCGCGCCTACGAGTTCGTCAAGGAGACCGTCGCCCACGGCGGCACGGTCATGTTCGTGGGTACGAAGAAGCAGGCGCAGGAGGCCATCTCCGAGCAGGCCACCCGCGTCGGCATGCCCTACGTCAACCAGCGCTGGCTGGGCGGCATGCTCACCAACTTCTCGACCGTCTACAAGCGCCTGCAGCGCCTCAAGGAGCTCGAGCAGATCGACTTCGAGGACGTGGCCGCCTCCGGCCTCACCAAGAAGGAGCTCCTGGTCCTCTCCCGTGAGAAGGCCAAGCTGGAGAAGACCCTCGGCGGTATCCGCGAGATGTCCAAGGTGCCCAGCGCCGTGTGGATCGTGGACACCAAGAAGGAGCACATCGCCGTCGGCGAGGCCCGCAAGCTGAACATCCCGGTCGTCGCGATCCTGGACACCAACTGCGACCCCGACGAGGTCGACTACAAGATCCCGGGCAACGACGACGCCATCCGCTCCGTCACGCTGCTCACCCGTGTGATCGCCGACGCCGTCGCCGAAGGCCTCATCGCCCGCTCCGGCGTGGCCACCGGTGACAGCAAGCCGGGCGAGAAGGCCGCGGGCGAGCCGCTGGCCGAGTGGGAGCGCGACCTGCTCGAGGGCGAGAAGAAGGCCGACGAGGCCGGTGCGAAGGCCGCGGACGCCGCGGACCAGCCCGCCACGGAGCAGCCCGCCGCCGCGGAGCAGCCCGCCGAGGCTGCCGAGACCGAGAAGCCGGCCGCGGACGCCGAGCAGGCCTGACGACCGTCCGGTCACCGGGGACGGGAGCGGTGGCACCGCCGGCCACCGCCCCGCCGCCGGCCCGCGGGTCCGTGCGGCCCGCACCGGGACCCCCGATCGCCCCGACTTCGAGAAAGACTCACAGACTCATGGCGAACTACACCGCCGCCGACGTCAAGAAGCTCCGCGAGCTCACCGGCGCCGGCATGATGGACTGCAAGAAGGCACTGGACGAGTCCGACGGCAACGTCGACAAGGCCGTCGAGCTGCTCCGCGTCAAGGGCCAGAAGGGTGTGGCCAAGCGAGAGGGCCGCTCCGCGGAGAACGGCGCCGTGGTCTCCCGGATCGCCGACGACCACACCTCCGGTGTCCTCCTGGAGCTGAAGTGCGAGACGGACTTCGTCGCCAAGGGCGAGAAGTTCCAGTCCGTCGCCAACGCGCTCGCCGAGCACGTCGCGGCCACCTCCCCGGGGGACCTCGACGCGCTGCTCGCCTCCGAGATCGAGCCCGGCAAGACCGTCCAGGCCTACGTCGACGAGGCCAACGCCAACCTCGGCGAGAAGATCGTCCTGGACCGCTTCGCCCTGTTCTCCGGCGGTTACGTGGCGGCGTACATGCACCGCACCATGCCTGACCTGCCGCCGCAGATCGGTGTCCTGGTGGAGCTCGACAAGGAGAACGCCGAGGTCGCCAAGGACGTCGCGCAGCACATCGCCGCCTTCTCGCCGAAGTACCTCTCCCGTGAGGACGTGCCGGCCGAGGTCGTGGAGAGCGAGCGGCGCGTCGCCGAGGAGACCTCCCGCAACGAGGGCAAGCCCGAGGCGGCGCTCCCCAAGATCGTCGAGGGACGCGTCAACGGCTTCTTCAAGGAGGTCACCCTCCTCGACCAGCCGTTCGCGAAGGACAACAAGAAGTCCGTCCAGAAGGTCCTGGACGAGGCCGGTGTCACCCTGAAGCGCTTCACGCGCATCAAGGTCGGCATCTGAGTCCGTCACGCGACACGCGGAAGACCCCGCTAGGGTCGACCCAGCAGTCGCCCGCGTACGGCGGACAAGCCAGGGCGTACGCGACGGACGAACGCAGATCCGACGAGGAGGCCATTGCCGCGCATGGGATGTCAAGATCACCCACCGGCAGTGGCCTTCTTCGTCTGCGCACCACGAGGAGATCACCATGACCACCAAGGCCGACCAGGGTGAGCACAGCGACGACGGCAAAGTGCCCGGCCGCTTCCTGCTGAAGCTGTCCGGTGAGGCGTTCGCCGGCGGCGGAGGGCTAGGCGTCGATCCCGACGTGGTGCACAAGATCGCCCGGGAGATCGCCGCCGTCGTACGCGACGGCTCGCAGATCGCCGTCGTCATCGGCGGCGGCAACTTCTTCCGCGGCGCCGAGCTGCAGCAGCGCGGCATGGACCGGGCGCGCTCGGACTACATGGGCATGCTCGGCACGGTCATGAACTGCCTGGCCCTCCAGGACTTCCTGGAGAAGGAGGGCATCGTCTCGCGGGTGCAGACGGCCATCTCCATGGGGCAGGTCGCCGAGCCGTACATCCCCCTGCGGGCGGTGCGGCACCTGGAGAAGGGCCGAGTGGTGATCTTCGGCGGCGGGACCGGCATGCCGTACTTCTCCACCGACACCACCGCCGCGCAGCGCGCCCTGGAGATCGACGCGGAAGCCCTGCTCATGGGCAAGAACGGCGTCGACGGCGTCTACGACTCCGACCCCAACGCCAACCCCGACGCGGTGAAGTTCGACGCCCTCGGCTACGGCGAGGTCATCACCCGCGACCTGAAGGTCGCCGATGCCACCGCCGTCACCCTGTGCCGCGACAACCAGCTCCCCATTCTGGTTTTCGAGCTTCTCAAGGAAGGGAATATCGCGCGGGCGGTCAGGGGTGAGAAGATCGGCACGCTCGTGAGCGATCAGGGCACGCGGGCCTGAGACGGCCCGCGCCCGGGTACCCGGCGCCGAACCCGGGCAGCCGGGTGCACGGCCGGGGAACGGCCCCGTGAGGGGATGGACAAACCCCTGCCGTCAGGACACCGTGCAGGGACAGACACGACGCAGCCGGCCGCAGCCCGTGCGAAGCCGGGCCAGCTCAAGACACGCAGGAGCAAGTGGTGATCGAAGAGACCCTCCTCGAAGCCGAGGAGAAGATGGAGAAGGCCGTCGTGGTCGCCAAGGAGGACTTCGCAGCGATCCGCACCGGCCGTGCGCACCCGGCAATGTTCAACAAGATCGTGGCCGACTACTACGGCGCGATGACGCCGATCAACCAGCTGGCCTCCTTCTCCGTGCCCGAGCCCCGGATGGCCGTGGTGACCCCGTTCGACAAGAGCGCCCTGCGCAACATCGAGCAGGCCATCCGCGACTCCGACCTGGGCGTCAACCCGACCAACGACGGCCACATCATCCGGGTGGTCTTCCCGGAGCTGACCGAGGAGCGCCGCAAGGAGTTCATCAAGGTCGCCAAGACCAAGGGCGAGGACGCCAAGATCTCGATCCGCTCGGTCCGCCGCAAGGCCAAGGAGGCCATCGACAAGCTGATCAAGGACGGCGAGGTCGGCGAGGACGAGGGGCGGCGTGCGGAGAAGGAGCTCGACGACACCACCGCGAAGTACGTCGCCCAGGTGGACGAGCTGCTCAAGCACAAGGAATCCGAGCTGCTCGAGGTCTGATGAACGACTCTTCCTGGGGGGCTCCGTCCGGGGCACCGTCCGGTCCCGGGTACGCCGGCCCACGGCTCCCGCCCGACCCCGGCAGCACCGAACGGGCGGCCCCGACGGGTCCTGCCTACGATGCTTTCCGCGATGTGCCGCCGCAGCCGATGCCGAAGCCGCAGGAGCCCATGCCCAGCGCCCCCGATCCCGCCCCGAGCCGCCAGAAGAAGAACGCCGGCCGTGACCTGGGTGCGGCCATAGGGGTCGGAGTCGGGCTCGGCGTGGTGATCCTCGCGGCGCTGTTCGTGGTGAAGGCCGTCTTCGTCGGGGTGATCGTCGTCGCGGTCGTGGTGGGGCTGTGGGAGCTCACCTCACGGCTGCGGGAGCGCAAGGGCATCCACGCGCCCCTGGTGCCGCTCGCCGTCGGCGGTACCGCGATGGTGGTGGCCGGCTACGTCCGTGACACCGAGGGCGCCTGGGTGGCGGTGGCCCTCACCGCCCTCGCGGTCCTCGCGTGGCGGATGACGCAGCCGCCCGAGGGCTATCTCAGGGACGTCACCGCGGGTGTCTTCGCCGCCTTCTACGTGCCGTTCCTCGCGACGTTCGTGGCCATGCTGCTGAGCGCGGACGACGGGCCCCGGCGGGTGCTGACGTTCCTCATCCTGACGGTCGTCAGCGACACCGGCGCCTACGCGGTCGGGTGGCGCTTCGGCACGCACAAGCTCGCCCCGCGGATCAGCCCGGGCAAGACCCGAGAGGGCCTGGTCGGCGCGGTGGCCTTCGCGATGGTCGCGGGCGCCCTGTGCATGCAGTTCCTGATCGACGGCGGCATCTGGTGGCAGGGCCTGCTGCTGGGTCTCGCGGTCGCCGTGAGCGCCACCGTGGGCGACCTCGGCGAGTCGATGATCAAGCGCGACCTCGGCATCAAGGACATGGGTACCCTGCTGCCCGGCCACGGCGGCATCATGGACCGCCTGGACTCCCTGCTGCCCACCGCGCCGGTGGTCTGGCTGCTGATGGCGGTCTTCGTGGGAGCCGCCTGACCCGGACCCCGGCGAAAGGCCCGTTGCCCGCGAGGCGGCGGGCCCTTCCCGCGCGTACTCCGTGTTGCCCACCGGGCGCTGAACACCCGGGTGCGGCGGGGATGCACGGACCATGTCCACCATGCCCCACCCGGACCGGCCCCGCGACCGCCTCCGCATGTGGCACGGGGAGCGCTCCTCCCGGGCGCTCGGAGGTCCGCGCCGACCCCCAGAAGCTGAGTGCGGCCCTCGCCGCGAAGACGGAGCAGCCGATGGAGGACCGGGCCGCAGCGGGGGAGGGCACGGGACTCCTCCGCGCGCGAGAAGCGGCTCTTCGCCGCCGTCCGCGGGGAACCGGACAACGCGGAAGCGGTGATCAGCCCCGACCGGCACCACCGTGGTGGCGCGGGCTCCCACCTGACCGGCGCCCGGCTGCACTTAAACGCCGCCCGCGAGCGCAGACCATCGCCTGGGCGGCGGTCTTCGGCTACCCGCACGAGCTGTCCACCGACTACGCCGACCGGCGCGGGCAGCAGGTGCTTCAGGCGGTGCACCGGTAGAGGGGCCCGCTGCCCGGCGGGCACCCCGGCCGCGCCCGTCCCACCGGGGCGCCCGCCCTCCGACGCCCCCGAACAGCCGGGCTGACCCGCGCCCGCACCGGCGGCCCCCGGTCCGGCGCATCCCGGACACCCGGCCGGATCTGCGACACTGGACGGCACCATGCCTGCACCCGGAGAACTCACCTTTACCGCCCCCCGCGGGGCCAAGAAGCCCCCGCGGCACCTCGCCGACCTCACGCCCGCCCAGCGCAAGGAGGCGGTCGCAGCGATCGGGGAGAAGCCGTTCCGCGCCAAGCAGTTGTCGCAGCACTACTTCGCCCGCCTCGCGCACGACCCCGCCCAGTGGACCGACATCCCCGCGGCCTCGCGCAGCCGGCTCCAGGAGGTGCTGCTGCCCGACCTGATGAGTGTGGTGCGGCACGTCAGTTGCGACGACGGCACCACTCGCAAGACGCTGTGGCGGCTGTTCGACGGCGCGCTCGTCGAGTCCGTGCTGATGCGCTACCCGGACCGGGTCACCATGTGCATCAGCTCACAGGCGGGCTGCGGAATGAACTGCCCGTTCTGCGCGACCGGCCAGGCCGGTCTGGAGCGCAACCTGTCCACCGCCGAGATCGTCCACCAGATCGTCGACGGCATACGGGCCCTGCGTGACGGCGAGATCGGCACCGGCCAGGATGCCGGGAAGGGCGGCCCAGGCACCCCCGGGCGGCTGTCCAACATCGTCTTCATGGGCATGGGCGAACCCCTCGCGAACTACTCGCGCGTGGTGGGTGCCATCCGCCGCCTCACCGACCCCGAACCGGACGGCCTCGGCCTGTCCCAGCGCGGCATCACCGTCTCCACCGTCGGCCTAGTGCCCGCCATGCACCGCTTGGCCGACGAGGGCCTCACCTGCCGCCTCGCCGTGTCGCTGCACGCACCCGACGACGAACTCCGCGACACCCTCGTGCCCGTCAACACCCGCTGGAGGGTCCGCGAGGTCCTCGACGCCGCCTGGGAGTACTCCGCGAGGTCCGGCCGCCGGGTCTCCATCGAGTACGCCCTCATCCGGGACATCAACGACCAGGCATGGCGGGGCGACCGCCTCGGCCGGCTCCTCAAGGGCAAGCGGGCCCATGTCAACCTCATCCCGCTCAACCCCACGCCCGGCTCGAAGTGGACCGCCTCACGCCCCGAGGACGAGAGGGCCTTCGTCGCCGCCATCGCGGCCCACGGCGTGCCCGTCACCGTTCGTGACACCCGTGGCCAGGAGATCGACGGGGCCTGTGGACAACTCGCGGGCGCCGAACGCTGAACTTGTACGCTGGCCCCGTACACACATCCGCACAGCACACATCTGCACATTCCGACAGGGGAGCGCCACAGCGCTGAGAGTGCGGCACGCGCACGGACACCTCCGGTGCCCGGCGCGCACTGCCGCAGACCCTCTGAACCTCGCCGTCGGGGGCCAGGGTGCGTTCCCCAGCGAACCCGTGCCCCGGGTAGGAAGTTCGGTCACCACTCCAGCCGTTGCGTCCCGCCACCGCCCCCGAGCCGGGGGGCGCCGGCCGCGGCCGGCGCGGGCGGGGCCGCGTCTTCTCCTGGTCAGGCCAGGAGGAATGCTTTGAGCACCATCAAGAAGGCCGCGACCGTGGCCCTGGCCACCGGGCTCGGCATGGCCGCCCTCGGCGCCTGCTCCGACTCCGGTGACGCCTCGTCGAACCCCGGACCCACGACCGTGACCCTCGTCGCCCACGACTCCTTCGCCGTCTCCAAGGGCGTGCTGAAGGACTTCGAGAAGAAGTCCGGCTACCGGGTCAAGGTGCTCAAGGACGGCGACGCCGGCGAGGCCGTCAACAAGGCCATCCTCACCAGGGACAACCCCCAGGGCGACGCGTTCTTCGGCGTCGACAACACCCTCCTGAGCCGCGCGCTGGACAACCACCTCTTCCAGCCGTACCGGGCCGGCGGACTCGACCTCGTCCGCCCCGAGTTCTGGGCGGGCGACGACCGGCACTGGGTCACCCCCATCGACACCGGGAACATCTGCGTCAACTACGACAAGAGGTACTTCACCGCCCACCACCTCAAGCCCCCGAACACCTTCGCCGACCTCGCCGAGCCCGCCTACCGCAACCTCCTCGTCACGGAGAACGTCTCCACCTCCTCGCCCGGCCTCGGCTTCCTGCTCGGCAGCGCCGCACAGTACGGCGACAAGGGCTGGCCGGCCTACTGGAAGAAGCTCAGGGCCAACGGCGTCAAGGTCGTCGACACCTGGGAACAGGCGTACAACGAGGAGTTCTCCGGTTCCGCCGGCGGCAGGAAGGCGGGCGGTGACCGTCCCCTCGTCGTCTCCTACGCCTCGTCACCGCCCGCCGAGGCCATCTACGCCTCGCCCCAGCCCAGGACCGCCCCGACCGGTGTCGCCACCGGCACCTGCTTCCGGCAGATCGAGTACGCCGGCCTGCTCAGCCACGCCAAGAACCCCAAGGGCGCGAAGGCCCTCCTGGACTTCCTGATATCGAAGGAGTTCCAGGACGACATGCCCCTGAACATGTTCGTCGACCCGGTACGTGAGACCGCCCAGGCGCCGGCGCTGTACCGCAAGTACGCGGTGCAGGTCGACACCCCGCAGACCATGGCGCCCGAGAAGATCGCCGCGCACCGCGACCAGTGGGTCAGGACATGGACGTCGCTCCTCCTGAAGTGACCGGCGGGAGCGCCGGCCGGCCTGACGCGGGCGCACCCGGCCGCCGGCCCGGTGGGCGCGAGCACCGTCCCCGCGGGTCCGGTGGGCGCGCGCACCGCTTCCGCCGGTCCGGTGCGCGAGGGCGGCGCTCCCACCGGTCCACCGCCGCCGGCCTCGGGCTGATGGCGGTGCCCGCCGCGTTCTTCGCGGTGTTCTTCGCCTACCCGGTCGCCGGGATCGTCGCACGAGGTCTACGGGCCGGCGGCAGTTGGCACGTCGGGTGGATCGGCGCCGTGCTCACCGAGTCCGGCATCGGGCACGTGCTCTGGTTCACCGTCTGGCAGGCCCTCGCCTCCACGGCCCTCACACTGCTGCTCGCCCTGCCCGCCGCCTACGTCTTCGCGCGGCTCGACTTCCCCGGCAAGCGGCTGCTGCGCGCGCTGGTCACCGTCCCGTTCGTGCTGCCCACGGTCGTGGCGGGCAGCGCCTTCCTCGCGCTGCTCGGCCGCGGCGGGCTCCTCGACCAGTTGTGGGGCGTCCGTCTCGACACCACCGTGTGGGCCATCCTGCTCGCCCACGTCTTCTTCAACTACGCCGTGGTGGTGCGCACCGTCGGCGGCCTGTGGGCGCAGCTCGACCCCCGTCAGGAGGAGGCAGCGCGGGTGCTCGGCGCCTCGCGGCGGAGGGCCTGGCGCACCGTCACCCTGCCCGCGCTGGGGCCCGCCGTGGCGGCCGCCGCCCTCATCGTGTTCCTGTTCACCTTCACGTCCTTCGGCATCGTGCAGATCCTCGGCGGCCCCGCCCATTCCACCATCGAGGTCGAGATCTACCGGCAGACCGCGGAGGTCTTCGACCTGCCGACCGCCGCCGTGCTCACCCTGCTCCAACTCGTCGCGGTCGGCGCCATCCTGGCCGTGCACGCGCGCACGGTCCGCCGCCGCGAGAGGGCCCTGCACCTCGTCGACGCCGCGGGAACCGCGCGCCGCCCCCGGGGAGCGGCGCAGTGGACCCTGCTCGGCGGCGTCCTCGCCACCGCCGGGATCCTGCTCCTGCTGCCGCTCGGCGTACTGGTGCAGCGCTCCCTGCGCACCACGGACGGCTACGGCCTCGGCTACTACCGCGCGCTGGCCTCGGCCGACGGCGGTGCCTTCCTGGTGCCGCCGATCGACGCCGTCGCCAACTCGCTTCAGTACGCCCTCGCCGCCACCGCCATCGCCCTGCTGGTCGGCGGGCTGGCCGCCGCGGCCCTCAGCCGGCGCGCCGGCGCGCTGCTGCGCGGGTTCGACGCGCTGCTCATGCTGCCGCTCGGGGTCTCCGCCGTCACCGTCGGCTTCGGCTTCCTCGTCACGCTCGACCGGCCGCCCCTCGACCTCAGGTCCTCCTGGATCCTGGTGCCGCTCGCCCAGGCCCTGGTGGGCGCCCCCTTCGTGGTGCGCACCATGCTGCCGGTGCTGCGTGCCGTGGACGACCGGCTGCGGGAAGCCGCGGCCGTGCTCGGCGCGTCACCGCTGCGGGCCTGGCGCGAGGTCGACCTGCCGATGGTGCGCCGGGCCCTGCTGACGGCCGCCGGTTTCGCGTTCGCCGTCTCCCTCGGCGAGTTCGGGGCCACCGTCTTCATCGCCCGCCCTGACCGTCCGACGCTGCCCGTGGCCGTGGCACGCCTGCTGGGCAGGGCGGGCGACCTCAACTACGGACAGGCCATGGCGCTCTCCGTGGTGCTGATGGTGGTATGTGCCCTCGCGCTGCTGCTGCTCGAACGCGCCGGGACCGAGAACACGGGGGAGTTCTAGATGCTCACACTCGACGGCGCCACCGTGCGCTTCGGCCGGGACCGGGCCCACACAGCCCTGGACGGAGTGGACCTCACGGTCGCCGAGCACGAGGTCGTGTGCGTGCTCGGGCCCAGCGGCAGTGGCAAGTCGACCCTGCTGCGTGCCGTCGCCGGACTCCAGCCGCTGGACGCGGGACGGGTACTGCTCGAAGGCCGCGACCAGGGGGCGGTGCCTGCGCACCGGCGCGGTGTCGGCCTGATGTTCCAGGACCACCAGCTCTTCCCGCAGCACGACGTCGGCGGCAACGTGGCCTTCGGGCTGCGGATGCACGGCGTCCCGCGCCGGGAGCGCCCCGCGCGCGTCGCCCGGCTGCTGGAGCTCGTCGGCCTGGCCGGCGCGGAACGGCGCGCCGTGGCCACGCTCTCCGGCGGAGAGCAGCAGCGGGTCGCGCTGGCCCGGGCGCTGGCCCCGCGGCCCCGGCTGCTGATGCTCGACGAGCCCCTCGGCCAGCTCGACCGCACCCTGCGCGAACGCCTCGTGGTGGAGCTGCGCGAGCTCTTCGCCGAACTCGGCACCACCGTGCTCGCCGTCACCCACGACCAGGGCGAGGCCTTCGCGCTCGCCGACCGGGTCGTGGTGATGCGCCAGGGCCGCGTCGCCCAGTCCGGCACCCCCCTGGAGGTGTGGCGGCGGCCCGCCGACGCCTTCGTCGCCCGCTTCCTCGGCTTCGACAACGTCATCGACGCGACCGTCACCGGTGAGGTCGCCGACACCGCCTGGGGCAAGCTGCCCGTTCCGGCCGGCACCCCGTCCGGCGGGTGCCGGCTGCTGGTGCGCCCCGCGGGCGTCCGGCTCGTACCGGCCGCCGCGGGCCTTGCGTGTACGGTCACGGCCCGCACCTTCCGCGGCAGCCACGTCGCCCTCCGCCTCGCCCCGTGTGACGACGGCCCCCGCCTGGACGCGGCCTGCGCGCTGCGGGACGCGCCGGAGACCGGGGCGGAGGTGGGCGTGGTCTTCGACGGCGAGGACGTCGTCGTCCTGCCCTGAAGGGCCCGTGCCGCCGTGCACCGGCTCGTCGTGCCGTCCTGAACGTCCGCGTAAGGTGCGTGCATGACATTTCCGGACGGTGGACTGCGCGCCGGGCGCCTGCGGCACGGGCTCGGGCACGAGCGCTACTGCGCCGAGGTGGTCGAACAGACCCGGCTGCTGCGGGCCGTGCTGACCAGCGGCGTCGACCTGTCCACACCGGTGCCGACCTGCCCGGCGTGGACCATCGGGGAACTGGCGCGGCACACCGGCGCCGCCGTCCGCCGGGTCGAGGTCCTGGTCCGCACCCAGGCCGCCGGGGACATCGAGGCGGGGGACGTGCCCGGTGCGCACGGCCCGGACGAGGAGGGGCCGGAGGCGTTCGACGACTGGCTCGCCGAGTCCGCGGAGATGACCGCGGAGACCCTGCGCGCCGCCGGCGCCGACGCGGACGTGTGGAGCTGGTCCCCGGACCGCACGGCAGGGTTCTGGGCCCGCCGGACGACCCACGAACTGGCCCTGCACCGGGCCGACGCCACCCTCGCCGCGGGGCTCCCGTACGCCCTGGCGCCCGAGGTGGCCGCGGACGCACTCGACGAGTGGCTGGACATCGTGCGCTTCGTCCAGATGACCGCCGTGCCCGGAGACGGCAGGAGCGTGGTCCCGGCGGGCGGCGCGGGCAGTTCCCTGCACCTGCACGCCACCGACGCGCCGCCCGGCCTGGCCGCCGAATGGCTGATCGACCTCCACGAGGACGGCTTCGCCTGGCGCCGCGGCCACGGCACGGCCACCGTCACACTGCGGGGCCCGCTCACCGAGGTGCTGCTCGCGTTCTACCGAAGACGGTCCCCCGACACGGGCCCGGTCACCGTGCTCGGCGAGCGGGACCTGCTGGACTTCTGGCTGGCGCGGGCATCGTTCGAGTGAGCCGCCGCGGCTCGCCGGGCCTCAACCCCCGCCCGCCCTCGTCCTGCCGTTGCGGGCAGGCGGGTCGTCGCCGTACCGGCTGCCGCCTGCCGGGCGTCAGCGGGCGGGTGGCGCCGCGCGACCGGGCCGTACCGGCCGGCTCCGCAGCCGCCTCAGGCCATCCGCGCCAGTGCCAGGGGTGCTTCGTCCACCGAGTCGACCAGCGCGATCCGGTGCTCCATCGACCGCTCCCGCGCCAGGGCCCGCAGCAGGGGCCAGGCGGGCAGCCGCTCGGTCCAGTGCGAGCGGTCGACCAGCACCATCGGGGTGGGCTCGCCGCGGGACTCGTAGTAGTTCGGCGTGGCGTTGTCGAAGATCTCCTGGACGGTGCCCGCCGCGCCCGGCAGGAAGACCACGCCCGCGTTCGAGCGGGCCAGCAGGCCGTCCTCGCGGACGGCGTTGGCGAAGTACTTGGCGATGTGCGCCGCGAAGGCGTTCGGCGGCTCGTGCCCGTAGAACCAGGTGGGAATGCCGATCGAGGCGCCGCCTGACGGCCAGCGGGACCGTATCTCGAAGGCGGCCGCGGCCCAGTCGCCCACCGAAGGGGTGAAGGAGGGCGTCTTGCCGAGCAGCTCCAGTGCCTCCGCCAGCATCGTGTCGTCGAAGGGCGCCGCGTACGCGCCGAGGTTCGCCGCCTCCATCGCACCCGGTCCACCGCCCGTGGCCACCGTGAACCCGGCCCTGGTGAGGGTCCTGCCCAGACGCGCCGCACCGGCGTACTCGTCCGTCCCGCGCGCCATGGCGTGCCCGCCCATCACACCCACCACCCGGGCGCCCACGACGAGTTCGTCCAGCGCGTCCGAGACGGAGTCGTCGTGCACGGCGCGCAGCATCGACGAGAAGATGTCCCCGTCGGAGCTGGTGCGCCCGAACCAGGCGTACGCCCGCGCGTCCGGCGTCGCCTCGTACCCGTCCGAGAGGCCCTCGAACAGCTCGTCGGGCGTGTAGAGCAGGCCGCGGTACGGGTCGAAGGGCAGACCGGGTACGGGCGGGAACACGAGCGCGCCGGCGCCGCGCACCTGTGCCGCCGCGCGCGGGTCCATCGGGCAGCCGAGGAAGACGGCGCCCGAGACGTCCGCGGACAGCAGCACGTCCGTGCGCTCCGTCAGGTCGACGGCCTGCACGCGGTAGCCGGTCAGGGCGGTGCGCTCGGCCACCACGGAGTCGAACTCGGTGAGCGTCTCGATCTCGCGGTCGGTCTCGTATGCGGTGCCCGGGCGGGGCGCGGCGGACGGCGCGGCGGCGGGGCTGGTCTCGGGAGTCGGCTGCACCCGCCCATGCTAGGCAGCGGCCCGGCGCGGGGTTGGCGGAACCCCCACACGGCGGCTCCCCCCTCCGGCGGCCGGCGTGCGGATCCGGGGGCTTCGGCGCCGTAGCGGCGTCACCGGCCCGCAGGCGCCGAGGTGCCGGGGCGCGGTTGCTGTGGCCGGTTGTGGGGCGCGGCGGCCCCGCCGGCGCCGCGCCCGTGCGGGAACCGGCGTCCTCAGCCCTCGACGGCCGCCGGGTCCATCCACATGACCTCCCAGGTGTGCCCGTCCGGGTCGTCGAAGGCGCGGCCGTACATGAAGCCCATGTCCTGGGTGCGGCCGCTGGCGGTGCCGCCGAGCGCGATCGCGCGGTCCACGAGTTCGTCGACCTTCTCGCGGCTCGGGGAACTGAGGCAGAGCAGCACCTCCGAGGTGCTGGTGGCGTCCGCGATCTCCTTGTGGGTGAAGTCCCGGTAGCGCTCCTTGGCGAGCATCATCGCGACGATCGTGTCGCTGATCATGACGCAGGCGCAGTCATCGGTCGTGAACTGCTCGTTCAGGGTGTAGCCGAGTTCGGTGAAGAACTTCTTGGTGACACCGAGGTCGGCCACGGGGAGATTGACGAAGATCATTTGCTGGTACACGGGGTCCTCCCGGACGTGTGTCGATGCACCGGCGGCGGCGAGGGACACGCCGCGCGGCCGGTGCGGTACGGCCTTGCAGACCTGTAGACCGCGGAGCCGGCCGGAACTCATCGCTGCCGCGGAACTCATCCTTGCCGCGGGACCCGTCGCCTCCGCGGATCCATCGCCTTGCCAGGACCCGTTGCCTCGGCGGGAGCGGTTGCCTCGGCGGGAGCGGTTGCCGTCACGGACAGCACCGCCCGGGGAACGTCCGCAGGGGGCGCGGGAAACGGGCCGCGGCCCCCGCACCCGGCCGCCTCCGCCCGGCACCGGGAGCCGGCATCCCGGCACCAGGCCCCCGGTGAGCACCGGCTCGTGTCAGCCGCCGGCGACGGGCACCTCAGGCCCCTCGTACCAGGCCCCGCAGTCCGCCCTCGCCTCCCGGGCCCCGCAGTCCGACCCCGGCGCCAGCGCCAGGGGCCTCGTTGCCCGCAGCCCGCAGCCCGCAGCCGTGCCCGGGGCGCTCGGGCACCGCTCCAGGTCGCCAGTACCCGATCCGACTCGCGGGCCCCGGCGCCACGTGCCCGGGCCGGCCGAACCGGTTTCAGCCGCTGCCCCGCTGCCCCGCTGAAGCCGCTCAACCGCCCAGCGGCAGCGCGGCCAGCGCCGACACCCCCCAGGTCAGCGGGAGGAACACGGCGAGCAGGGCCGCGGCGCGCAGGGCGACCGCGGTGCGCAGCAGACCGGCGGGCGCGCCGAGCCGGAGCAGGGCCGCCGTGGTGTCCGCCCTGGAGCGGCGCACCTCCACCGCGGCCATCAGCAGGGTGGCGAGCGTGCACCCGGCCACGAGCCCCGCCCCGAGCAGGCTCATCGGTCCGGTGCCCGGCTGTTCCCGTGCGTACAGGGTGGCGGCCGCGTAACCGCCGGAGGCCACGGCGCACACCACACCGAGCGGTCGGCCGAGCCGCCGCGCCTCCTGCTGGAGGATGCGGCCCGCGAGCAGCCGCAGCGCGCTGGGCCGGGCGGCCTGGAGCAGCCGCCCGGCCAGATGGGTGAGGGCCGGCCCGGCCAGGGCGAGGCCGAGCGCCGTCAGGCCCCAGCCGAGCAGCACGCCCAGGGAGCCGTGGGCGAGGCCGTTCGGCAGCGGGGTGCCGCCGGTCCGCCCGTCCGTGCCGCCGGCGTACGCCTCGACCGCGAGCCCCGCAGCGAGCAGTGCCACGCCGGTGGTGAGACCGGCCGGTCGGGAGGCGGGCGCCGGCGGGCGGTCCTCGGCGTCCGGGTCCTCGCCGCCGCCCCTGCCGCTGTCGCCGCTGCTGCCGCCCCTGCCGCGTGCGGGGCCGGGCCGGGGCCGCAGCGCCAGCGCACCGGCGACCGAGGCGGCGAGCGGGACGAGTGCGAGCAGGGTGAGGACGGCGGCCGCCGGCAGGGGCCGGTCCGCGGCAAGCAGCACGTCGGCGGCCCCGTCGAAGGGCAGACCGGTCAGGTTGCCGCGCAGTTGGAGAAAGAGCAGCAGCGCAAGCACCGAGCCCGCCGCGCAGGTGAGCGCGAGGGAGAGCGCGGAGAGCGCCATCAGGCGTACCGGGCCGAGGCCGACCGCGAAGAGGGAGGCCCTGGGGCGGGTGCCGGGGTCGCTGCGCGCGACGGCCACCGCGAAGTCCACGGTGGCGACCAGCGGGGCCAGGCACCACAGCAACCGGAAGAGCGCGTTGGCCGGGGCCTGCGGATGCCCGAGCGCATATCCGAGGGTGCACAGCAGCAGGAAGCCGGTGCCGCCGGAGGCCACGGCCACCAGCAGCCTGCGGAGCTGGACGGCGGGGCGGGCGCCGCGGGCTAGACGGAGAGCGAGCACGCGGCCTCGCCCTCCGCCCCGGCACCATGGGGCACCGCGTCGGCGGCGCGCCCGTCGAGCAGGGCCACCGCACGGTCGGCGAGCGCTGCTGTCTCCTGGTCGGAGGTGGCCAGCACGACGGTGATGCCGCGCGCACGGGCCGCGGTCATCAGGGTGCGCAGCACATGGTCGTGGTCGGAGTGGTGCAGCGGTGCGGTCGGCTCGTCCGCGAAGAGTACCGAGGGGCCCGCGACCAGGGCGCGGGCCACGGCCACCCGCTGCCGCTGGGCCTGCGTGAGGGAGGCGGGGCGCCTGCGTGCGCAGGACGCGACGTCCAGATGGCCCAGCCACTCCAGTGCGGCGGCTCTCGCCGTGCGGTGCGCGATGCCGGACAGCAGCAGCGGGAGCGCGGCGTTCTCCCAGGCCGTCAATTCGGGCACCAGATCGTGCCGGGGGCCGACCCAGCCGAACCGCTCCCGCCGCAGCCGCTCCCGCGCAGGGCGGCCGAGGGTGTGCACGCCCGTGGTGCGGAACCACACCTCGCCCCGGTCCGGCACAAGCTGCCCCGACAGGCACCGCAGCAAGGTGGTCTTGCCGCTGCCGCGCGGGCCGCTGACCGCGAGGACCTCGCCGTCCCGGACCGCGAGCGAGACCTCGGCGAGGGCGGGGGAGCCGTGGTACGCGACGGTCAGGGCATGCGCCTTGAGCACGTCGTTGTCCGGCGGGGCCACCATGACGAACACCTCAGTTTCCGCGCAGAGCCGTCAGTCCCCCCGAAACGGCGTGAACTTAACACGCGGCCGCCGCCCCGCCCGGCAGCTCCGCGGCCGCCCGTCCCCCGTCCGGCCCAGCCCGCACGGGCCCGCGCCGGGCAATCGGGGGGACACCGGATTCACCCGAAGGGAGGAGGGGGCCGCGGGCGAGGAGGCCGTCCGGTCACGGACCGGTGGGGAGCGGTAGGGACCGCGCGGCACCCGCCGCTCTCATGTGCGCCGCCCGCGCCCCGGGGGCCCCGGGACCATACGGACTAGGGTGGAGGCCGAGGGCGTCTCACCCTTTGGACATCTGGAGATCTGGACATCCGACAGGAGGGCCGGCAATGACCACCGAGGTGCGTCCGCTGCGCACGCTACGCAATTACATCGACGGGGAGTTCCGCGAGGCCGCGGACGGACGCACCACCGAGGTCGTCAACCCCGCCACCGGTGAGGCCTACGCCACCGCGCCGCTGTCCGGCCGGGCGGACGTCGACGCGGCCATGGCCGCCGCCGAGGCCGCGTTCCCGGCCTGGCGCGACCTGGTCCCCGCCGACCGCCAGAAGGCCCTGCTGAAGATCGCCGACGCGTTCGAGGAGCGCGCCGAGGAGCTGATCGCCGCCGAGGTGGAGAACACGGGCAAGCCGATCGGCCTCACCCGCACCGAAGAGATCCCGCCCATGGTTGACCAGATCCGCTTCTTCGCGGGCGCCGCGCGGATGCTGGACGGGCGCTCGGGCGGCGAGTACATGGCGGGCCTGACGTCGTTCGTGCGGCGCGAGCCCATCGGCGTCTGCGCACAGGTCGCGCCGTGGAACTACCCCATGATGATGGCCGTGTGGAAGTTCGCGCCGGCGCTCGCGGCCGGGAACACGGTCGTGCTGAAGCCGTCCGACACGACGCCGGCCTCCACCGTCCTGATGGCCGAGATCATCGGCTCCATCGTGCCCAAGGGCGTCTTCAACGTGATCACCGGCGACCGCGACACCGGTCGTCTGATGGTGGAGCACCCCACCCCGGCGATGGCCTCCATCACCGGCTCCGTACGGGCCGGCATGGAGGTCGCGGGTGCCGCGGCGCAGGACCTCAAGCGGGTCCACCTGGAGCTCGGCGGCAAGGCGCCCGTCGTCGTCTTCGACGACCTCGACGGCGCGGCCTTCGCCAAGGCCGTGGAGGACATCTCCGTGGCGGGCTTCTTCAACGCCGGCCAGGACTGCACGGCCGCCACCCGCGTCCTGGTCCACGAGGCCGTCCACGACGAGTTCGTCCGGGCACTCGCCAAGGCCGCCGCCGAGACGAGGACCGGGCAGCCCGACGACGAGGACGTGCTCTACGGCCCCCTCAACAACGCCGCCCAGCTCGCACAGGTCGAGGGCTTCGTCGAGCGGCTGCCCGCGCACGCCAAGGTCGAGGCCGGCGGCCACCGGATCGGCGACAAGGGCTACTTCTACGCTCCGACCGTCGTCTCGGGGCTGAAGCAGGACGACGAGATCATCCAGAAGGAGGTCTTCGGGCCGGTCATCACCGTGCAGCCCTTCACGGACGAGGCCCAGGCCATCGCCTACGCGAACGGCGTCGAGTACGGGCTCGCCTCGTCGGTGTGGACCAAGGACCACGGGCGCGCCATGCGGTTGTCCAAGGCGCTCGACTTCGGCTGCGTCTGGATCAACACCCACATCCCACTGGTCGCCGAGATGCCGCACGGCGGCTTCAAGAAGTCCGGCTACGGCAAGGACCTGTCGTCCTACGGCTTCGAGGACTACACGCGCGTCAAGCACGTGATGACGTCGCTGGAGGTGTGAGGAGGGCCACACGGGCGGGGCGCGGCGCCTTCCGCGTGTGCCCCGCCTGCGTGCGCCCCTCGCGGGCGCCCTCCGTCCGTGCGTGCCCCGCGCGCGTGCGCCCTGCGGGGGCCACCGGGGCCACCGTGGCCACCGGGACGACCGGGACGCGGTGATCCGGACGGTGGCGGCGGTCGTGCGGGCCCGCCGCCGCCGCGGACCCGCCTCAGCGCTCCAGGGCCGCCATCACGATCCGCTCGGCCACCGGATTCATCCCGTCGCCCTTCGCGTCGGTCGCGCCGACCGAGTAGACCAGCGTCCTGGACAGGTCGCGGGTGGCGCCGACGGCCGCGCTGAAGCCGTAGCGGGCGCCGGACTTCACCCGCAACCGACGCCCGTCAGGGGTCACGAACCGCTCCAGACCGGCGCTCATCGTGGTGCCGGGGAGGTCCGGAACAACATCTCCGACAACTGCGGCTCCGGTACGACACGGCCGCGGAACAGGCCGACGATCAGCCGTTCGAGATCGGCCGTGGTGGAGATCATGTCGCCCGCCGCGAACCGGTCCGTCTGGTTCCAGTCGGTCACATCCACGAACGCGGTCGTACCGTCCGGCCGCGTGACGGCCTGGTAGCCCTGGTTGTGCGGGCCCCGGATGCGGGGGTCGGCGCCGGGGAAGCAGGTGTTCCGTATGCCGAGCGGCGCGAGGACGCGGCGCTCGGCCTCCGCGGCGAAGGAGCGGCCCGTCACCTTCTCGACGAGCAGGCCCAGGATCGTGTGGTTGATGTTGAGGTACTGCTGCCGGGTCCCCGCGGCGAACGCGGGTCCCTTGGCGACGGCCGACGCCACCACCCGCTCGGGCGGCAGGCTCTCGAAGCGGTGCGCGTAGAACTCGTCGAAGGTGTCGCCGAGCCCGTCGCCCGCCTGGATTCCGCTCGTGTGGTTCAGCAACTGGCGTACGGCGATGGGCGCGAAGGCGCCCGTGAGCAGCCCGGGAAGGTAGCGCTGGACCGGTGCCCCGAGGTCGATCCGGCCCTCGGCGGCGAGTTGCAGCACCACCGCCGCCGTGACGACCTTGGTCGTCGAGCCCGCCCTGAACCGGCACGGGGGCGGAGCGGCGGTGCCCTGGCGGCGCGTCACGGAGTCCGCGCCCGGCGCACCCATCCTGCTGAGCCGCGCCACTCCGCGGATCCTCACCACGGAGGGCGCCGCCCCCGATGCCACTCGGGGACGAAGGGGCAGCGGTGCGGAGTTGTTCTCCGGGAGTCCCCTAGGGTCCGTCCGTCGCGTCCGTCGCGTCCGTCGCGTCCGTCGCGTCCGTCGCGTCCGTCGCGTGCGTCGTGTTGCGTCCCGTCCGCCCCCTGCCTCCTGTGCGAGGCGTGCGCCACGTGTGCGGCGCGCTCCTCCGCGACGTCTGAGCCGCCATCACCTCGTCCCCGTGCGCGGAGGCCCAGGCGCCCACTCACCGATCGGGCCGAGGAGCGAGATGCCCGGCGCGGTGGGGGCGTACCCGACACGCGGCGGGGACTCGGCGCAGGCGTGGCGCTCGACCAGGCCGTGGTGCCGGAGCCTGCGCAGCGTCGCCCTCGGCCGCGTCCCGTACGCGGCCGGCGGCCCGGACCGCGCCGCGCCCGCGGGGGCCACCCGCGGCGCTGTGCATCGGGCTGTGGCCCGGCGAGGTCGTGGACGCCCGGGCGAAGCCGCCCCCGGGGCACACCGGTGCCCGCCCGGCCGCCGAGCCGGTGCACCAGGCGTCCTCCCCGGGCGGCTAACCGGCGTCGCGCGCGCGGGACGGGCCGGCCCCGTCCCGGCCCGTGCGCAGCGCCTGGAGGATCTCGACGCGGTTGGTGGTGAGCGCGTCGGCGCCCAGGGCGAGCAGCCTGCGCATCGACCTGCGGGTGTCCGGCGTCCAGGCGGACAGCAGCAGACCGTGGGCGTGCACCCGGGCCGCCAGTGCCCCGTCCACGAGACTGAAGCGGTAGTTGAGCCAGCGCGGGGACACCGCGTCCAGCAGCACGGGGCGCGGCGGGGCCAGGCTGGTCCAGGTGAGGGCGATCTCGGCGCCCGGGTCCGCGGCGCGCACCGCCAGCATGGCCTCCGCGCCCCCGCAGTAGTAGACCCGGTCCGCGGCCCCGCAGTCGCGCACCACCCCGAGCACCCTGCGCGCCGTGGCGGACGACGCGTCGGGCAGGTCGACAAGCACCCGCGCCCCCTCGCCCGCGGCGTCCCGCTCCGCCACCGCCGTCAGGGCCGCGGCCAGCGTCGGCACCCCGCCGCCGGTCAGCTCCGCCACCTCGGCGGCGCGCAGCGCGGCCAGCGGCGCGTCGTGCCGCCACAGCCGCTCCAGGGTGGCGTCGTGCAGCAGCACCGGGACGCCGTCGCGGGTGAGGCGGACGTCGACCTCGACCGCGTCGGCGCCGCGGTCGAGGGCCGAGCCCAGGGACGGCAGGGTGTTCTCGCGGAAGCGGTACGGATCGCCACGGTGGGCGACGGCGGTCACGGTGTGCATGGCTCCATTGTGATCCGCGCCCGGGCCGCGGAGGACGCGGGCGGGCGTCGGCTCAGGCGTTCGCCGTACCCGGCCACGCCGCGGTGTAGGCGTCGATCTCGGCGACGAGCGCGGCCTTGCCCGCCGGGTCGAGGAACGACGCCTCGACCGCGTTCCTGGCGAGCCCGGCCACGCCCTGCTCGTCGAGGCCGAGCAGCCGGGCGGCGACCGCGTACTCGTTGTTGAGGTCGGTGCCGAACATCGGCGGGTCGTCCGAGTTGATGGTGACCAGGACACCCGCGTCGACGAGCTTCTTGAGGGGGTGCTCCTCCAGGGTGCGCACGGCGCGCGTGGCGACGTTGGAGGTCGGGCAGACCTCCAGGGCGATCCGGTGCTCGGCCAGGTGGGCGAGCAGGGCCGGGTCCTGTGCGGCGCCGATGCCGTGCCCGATGCGCTCGGCCCCGAGCTCGCGCAGGGCGTCCCAGACGGCCTCGGGGCCGACGGTCTCCCCGGCGTGCGGCACGGAGTGCAGGCCCGCGGCGATGGCCCGGTCGAAGTACGGCTTGAACGGGGGCCGCGGCACGCCGACGTCCGGTCCCGCGAGCCCGAACGACACCAGGCCCTCCGGTCGCAGCCCGTCCGTCAGCGCCAGTCGCGCGGTCTCCTCCGCGGCGGGCAGCCCCGCCTCACCGGGGATGTCGAAGCACCAGCGCAGCACGGTGCCGAAGTCCGCCTCGGCCGACGTCCGCGCGTCCTCGATGGCCGCCATGAAGGCGTGCTCGTCTATGCCGCGGCGGGTCGACGACCAGGGGGTGACGGTCAGCTCGGCGTAGCGCACGTTCTGCCGGGCCATGTCACGGGCGATCTCGTAGGTGAGCAGGTGGACGTCCTCCGGAGTGCGGATCAGGTCCACCACCCCGAGGTAGAGCTCCACGAAGTGCGCGAGGTCCGTGAACGTGAAGTAGCCGGCGAGCGCCTCGGGGTCGGCGGGCACCTTGGTGCCGGGGTGGCGCGCGGCCAGTTCGGAGACGATGCGCGGGGAGGCGGAGCCCACGTGGTGGACGTGCAGTTCGGCTTTGGGCAGGCCGGCGATGAAGGCGTGCAGGTCGGTCAAGGTCCCCTCCCGGGACAGAGCGCCCGGTCAGGGCGCGGTGATCGGCTGATCGGTGGTGCGGGATCATCGTAGGCGGCCGGTCACCCGCGGTGGGGGCGGCCCGTAGCATGGCGGGACGAACGAGAGGGGGGTTTGTCCATGCCAGAGGGAGACCAGCCGGCCGGAGAGCCGGGGGAGCGGAGCGATCCCTGGGCGCCGCCGGAGCACCGGGCGTCCCTGGAGAAGCAGCCACCCGCCGCACCGCCCTCCACCGCCCCGCCGTCCCCGTACGGCAGCGCGCCGGGCGGCCCCGGCAGCGACACGGGCGCCCCCGGTCCCTACTCGCGCCCCCCGGGGCACGATGCGGGAACCGCGGGCCATGAGGCGGGAACCGCGGGCCATGGTGCGGGCAGCCCGGACCGCACGGAACCCCCGGGCCCCGAGGGGGCAGGGCCGCAGGGGACGGGGGCGCCGCACCAGCCATCCGCACCATCCGCACCGTCCGTGCCCGGAGAGGCGCCGTCCGCCGCGGCGCCGTCGGCGGCGCAGCCGTTCGGCGTCCCGCAGCAGTCCGGGGCCGCGCACGCGTCGGCGTGGCCGCCGCCCGCGCAGCAGCCCGCCGCGCCCGGAGCCGCGGTGCACGACCAGCAGACGATCGCCGGGCATCTGCCCTCCGACAGCGGTACGGCCGCGCCCGGTTTCCCGCCGCCGCACGCGCCCGGTGGTGCGCCCGGCGCCGTACCGCCCCCGCCGATCGCTCCTTCGGGGCCCGGCGGCTACGCCTACCCGGGCTACGCCTACCCCGGCTACCCCGGCTATCCCTCGGGTTCCGTCGGCGAAGCGGGCGCGCCGGGCTACCCGGGCCCCGGAGGCCCCGGGCACCCGGCCGGCCCCGGCTATCCCGGCGGTTCGGGTGGTTCGGGCCATCCGGGCGGTCCCGGCTACCCGGCCGGGTATCCCGGATACGGGTGGGCGGGCATGGCCGTGCCCCAGAACGGCCTGGGCACCTCGGCGCTGGTCCTCGGCATCCTCTCCGTCTGCCTGTTCTTCCTCTACGGGATCGTCCCGCTGGTCCTCGGCATCCTCGCCGTGACCTTCGGGGTGAAGGCCCGCCGGCGCGCGGAACGGGGCGAGGCCACCAACGGGGGCCAGGCGCAGGCCGGGTTCGTGCTGGGGATCATCGGGATCATCCTCGGTGTGGTGGTGATGATCCTCATCGGCATAGGGATATCCGCGGCCGTCCACGACGACGACCAGAGCGGCGACGGGGGTTACGGCTACTCGGCCGAGCTGTAGGCGGTGCCGTCCGCGGAGCCACCGGCGGGACCGCCTGCCGGGCCGTCGGCCGTGCCGCCTGCCGAGCGGTCGGCCGTGCGGAGCCCACCGGGAAGCCGGGGCCCGTCGCACCGGAGTGCGGTTCCGCCCAGGCCGGAGCGCGGGCCGCGGGGGACTCGTCCCGCGGTGTGCGTCCACACCGCGAGCAGGGCCGCGCACAGCAGCCAACTGCCCAGTACGTCCAGGGGCCAGTGGTAGCCCCGTACCACCAGGCCGGCGCCGATGGCCGCGTTCAGGACGGCGGTGCCCGCGAGCAGCAGCCGGCGCAGCAGGGCGCTGCGCAGTGACGGCAGGAGCAGGAGCGCCGCCGCGCCGTAGGCGACCACGGCGGTGGCCGCATGGCCCGAGGGGAAGTACCCGCCGGGCACCGAGTGCGGCGGGCCCGGCCGGTCGACCAGTGCCTTCAGCGGCACGACGACGGCGGGCACCGCGGCCATCGCCAGGGCAGCGGCCAGGGGCGCCAGCCACCAGCGGGGCAGCCCGCGGCCGCGGTCGCGCAGCGCCGCACCCACCAGGACCAGCGCGAGCAACGGCACGGCGACCGTCGCGTTCCCGAGGTCGGCGAGGAGTTCGGCGAGCGGGCCGGGCAGGCTCCCGCGGGCGGCACGGCCGAGGCGTTCGTCGAGGTGGCGCAGTGGGCCGTCGGCGGCCACCTGCCAGGTGAGCACCACGAACAGCAGCAGGCCAAGACATGCGGACGGCCACCCCGGAACAGGGGGGATGGTTCCGGGGTGGCCGTTCTGATCGGTTTGCCGCGCGCCCCGGGGGGTTTGGGGCGAGCGGCCGTCCGATCGGTGAGGAGTTCCGGAGCCGAAAGCTCCGGATGTGTGCGCGAGGGCACAGCCGGAACGCGGCTGGGGAGGCCACGATCCGGAACCGTCCGCAGTCCCCTGTGGACGGGGTGTCTCTCTCATCTGCAGAGAACCTACGACAGCGGGCGGCTGGTCCGACAGTGCGACGGGCGGCCCGTCATTGCCCTCGCACACCATCTTCACAGCCTCTGACCGACGTCCCGTGGTGCGGCGGCGGGCAGCGGCATGCGGGCGGCAGCGGCGGCAAGCCGGCTGCGGGCGCACGCCGCAGGTGGAGGCCCCTGGCGGACGTCGCGGTTAAAGGCCCCTGACGGACGCCGCATGCGGAGGCCGCGGTCGGACGTCGGATGCGGGGCCCCTGGACGGACGTCGCTGGTGGAGGCCGAGGGGCGGACGCCGGGGATGCCACGGGCGGTTCGCGGTGCCCGCGAACCGCCCGTGCGCCCATCCGGCCCTCAGAGCTCCGCGAAGGCCTGCTCCAGGATGTCGAGACCCTCGTTCAGCAGGTTCTCGGGGATGACCAGCGGAGGCAGGAAGCGCATCACGTTCCCGTAGGTCCCGGTGGTCAGCACCACCAGTCCCGCCGCGTGGCAGGCCTTGGCCAGCGCGGTCGTCGCCTCGGGAGCCGGCTCCTTGGTGGTGCGGTCCTTCACCAGCTCGATGGCGAGCATCGCGCCCCGGCCGCGGACGTCGCCGATGACGTCGTACTTCTCCTGAAGCGCGGTGAGCCGCGGCTTCATGACCTCCTCGATCCGGCGGGCGCGGGCGGGCAGGTCGAGTTCCTTCATGGTCTCGATGGCGCCGAGCGCGCCCGCGCAGGCCACCGGGTTGCCGCCGTAGGTGCCGCCCAGGCCGCCGCTGTGCGCGGCGTCCACGATCTCGGCGCGGCCGGTGACCGCGGCCAGCGGCAGGCCGCCGGCGATGCCCTTCGCGGTGGTGATCAGGTCCGGCACGATGCCCTCGTCCTCGCAGGCGAACCAGCGGCCGGTACGGCAGAAGCCGGACTGGATCTCGTCGGCCACGAAGACGATGCCGTGCTGCGTGGCGAAGTCCCGCAGGGCCGGCAGGAAGCCCTTCCCCGGCTCGATGAAGCCGCCCTCGCCGAGCAGCGGCTCGACGATGATCGCGGCGACGTTCTCCGGGCCGATCTGCTTGGTGATCTCGTCGATGGCCTGCGCAGCGGCCTCGGGGCCGCAGTTCTCAGGACCGGTGGGCCAACGGTAGGGGTAGGCGACGGGGACGCGGTAGACCTCGGGTGCGAAGGGGCCGAAACCGTCCTTGTACGGCATGTTCTTCGCGGTCAGCGCCATGGTCAGGTTGGTACGGCCGTGGAAGGCGTGGTCGAGGACGACGACCGCCTGGCGCTTGGTGTACGAGCGGGCGATCTTGACGGCGTTCTCCACCGCCTCGGCACCCGAGTTGAAGAGCACCGACTTCTTCGGGTGGTCGCCCGGGGTCAGCTCGGCGAGCCGCTCGGCGACCTCCACGTAGCCCTCGTAGGGCGTGACCATGAAGCAGGTGTGCGTGAAGTCGGCGAGCTGCGCGGTGGCGCGCCGCACGACGGCCTCGGCGGAGACACCCACCGAGGTCACGGCGATGCCGGCACCGAAGTCGATCAGCCGGTTGCCGTCCACGTCCTCGATGATCCCGCCGCCGGCGCGGGCCGCGAAGACGGGCATCACGGAGTTCACGCCCGCCGCGACCACGGCGGTACGTCGGGCCTGAAGCTCCTGCGACTTGGGGCCGGGGATGGCGGTGACGACGCGGCGCTCCTGCGGAAGTGCGGTCATGAGGGGCTCCTGTGGGGGTGGTGCGGACGCTGTGGACTGCTGGTGCTTCTTCGTGGTCGGTCGGCTGGTGGTCGGTCGGCTGGTGTCGGTCGGCTGGTGTCGGTCGCTCGTGGTCGGTCGGCCGGTCGGTCGGTCGGCCGGTCGGTCGGTCACTGGTCGGTCGGCTCGCGGGCGGGTCGGCTCCGTGACTGGTGTCCGGCGGTCCGGCGGTCGCCGGGTCCGGACGGTCCACCGGTCGGGCGTGTACCGGTGGGGCGGACGGTGTCCGCCGGCCCGGCAGGGTGCCGGCAGGCCGGCCGGATCCGCCGGTACGGTCCGGGGGCCCACCACGACCCGTCGTATCCCTGTTCCCCGGATTCCCCGGGTTCCGTCGTACCACTGTTCTCCGGGTTCCCCGGATGCAGGGGGTTCCCCGGCTCTAGCGCCCGGGGAAGTCCGGGGTCCCGCGGAACCGCGGCCCGGGGACGTCGTCCCGCCGTGCCGCAGTCGTTGCTCTGGTTGCCGTCGTTGGTTGCCGTTGCTTCTGTGGGCGCTGTCGTCTTCCGGTTTCCTTCGCAGGCTAGGGCCCGGGGCGGGGTGGAGGCATGCTCCACGGGGGAGTTGTCGGGAGTAGGGGTTGTCCGTGGTGGACATAGCCACGGCACCGGCGCGCACCCCCCTCGTACCACCCCGGTACCACCCGGTGCCGCCTCCCGCGCGAGCGGGCCGGCGGTCCGGGGCGGTGGCGGATCACCACGGCTCGGGGGCCGTCGCCGGTGAACTCCCCCCGCACGGGCACTAGATTGACCCGCGAAGCGAGAGCGGCCGGTCAGGGGGACAGGGGCGATGGACAGGGACGGCACACAGGAGACACGGGGCACGCACGCCGTACCGGTGCCGCGACCGGCCGGGCCGCCGGGCGTCCCGCCGCGCCCCGGGTACCCGCCCCTGGCGCCGCCCGCGGCAGGTACCGCCGAATGGCTGAGCGGCCCGCGGCCGGCCGCCGCGCCCGGTGTGTGGCGGCACGGCCACCTGCCGCGGCAGCCCCAGGAGAAGACCGGCCGCGCCTCCGGCAGGGCCCTGCTCACGGGCATGTTCATCTCGTTCCTGCTGGGCTGGCTGGTGTGGTCCCTGTGGTTCAACGGGTTGGTCCCCTACCAGGCAGAACTGATCAAGTTCTTCTGGCCCGACTCATGGTGGTACGTGGCGACGCTCTCGCCGAGGCCGGAGTTCCAGATCCAGGCCAAGTCCGCCCACGCCGTCGTCGACGGGGTGTTCTTCCTGGCCGATGTCGTCGTCTTCGGCAGGCTGGGCAACTGGCCGGAGGGCATCCGGCAGTACGTCACCCGCCGCCCGCAGCCCCAGCGCGGTCTGATCGCCCTGCTCTGCGCGGTCCTGGTGGTACTCGTCGTCTCGACGCGGGCGGTGCCCGTCGTGGATCTCGTGTTCGGCGCGGTCGCCCTGGTGGCGGGCGGCGAACTCTTCCAGTCGCAGACCGTCGGAGACCTGGTCTCCCGCCTGACCTCACTGGCCGTACTGGTGCCGTTCGCGGTGCTCGGGGACTGGAGGGCGGTGCTGCGCAGGGCGCCCGGCGGGGCCGGCGGTCCGGTGCCCCCGTCCTCCGCCGCACCGGCCGCCGTGCTGCCTCCCGGCGAGTGGCCCGAGCTGCGCGCGGCGGGCCTCACCGAAGCCGCGGACCGGCTCGCCGCCGAGATACGCGCCGGGCGGATGAACGACGTCGACTACGCGCGGATCAACCGGTGCTGGGAAACGGCGCAGCGCACCCCCGACCAGCTCGCCGCGTTCACCGCCACCGTCCTCGAACAGGGTGCCGGCGCCTTCGCCCACCCCTCGGGCAGCCGGGACCTGCCCGAGCGTGCCGCCCGGCACGACCTGCTGACCGGCCAGGTCCGCATCGGCGGCTGCGCCGACAGCGAACGCAACCCCTTCGAGTACCGCGGAGCGGGCGCGGCGCTCGAGCCCGCGGTGCTCTCCACATCCCTGCTCGCGATCGGCCCGCCGGCAGCCGGCAAGACCGCGCACCTGGTCAGGCCGGTCGTCGAAACCCTCGCCCTCCAGGCGCTCGCCGGCCGGTGCGCCGTCGTCGCCGTCTGTGCCGCGGGCACCCCGCTCGGGCCCGACACCGCCTTCGACGTCGTGGTGCGGCCCGGCGATCCCGCGTCCGTGCACGACCTCGACCTCTACGCCGGTGCCACGGACCCCGATGAGGCGGCCGCCTTCCTTGCGGAGGGCCTGGTGGGCGACCTGGAGGGGGTTGACAGCAGGCGCGCCGCCACCGCCCTGGCCCAGCTCCTCGGCCCGTACCGCGCGGCCTACGGCCGCTTCCCCTCCGTGCCCGGACTCACCGAGCTGCTGCACGGCGCGACGCCTGCCCTGACGGCCCTGCGCGAGGCGCTCGCGGCCGCCGGGAACCATGCGATGCTGCGTGAGCTCGACGCCCGGCTGCGACAGGCCGCCAGCCCCTCCGACCCCGGCCTCGCACTGGCGGACCGGCTGGCGCTTCTCGACCGGCCGGCGTTCGCCGAATTCTTCGGCGCGGGCGAGAAGGCTGCCAGGACCTTCTCGATGCGGGCCGTGGCCCACCATCCGCTGCGGGTCCGCATCGATCTCCCGGAGCACCGGCACGAGGAGGCGGCCCGGCTGCTGACGCGGCTGGTGCTGGCGCAGTTCACCTCGATCGCCGCGGCCCGTACCGACCGCAGGTACTTCACCTGCCTCGTCCTCGACGACGCCACGCGCGCCCTGACCACGGAGACGGTACGCAGCATCCAGCGGCTGCGGTCGGTGAACGCGGGCGTGGTCCTCGCGCTGCGCACCATCGGAGACGTTCCGGAGGCGCTGCACGGCGCCCTGCACAGCGCGGTCGGCTGCCGGATGGCGTTCTCGGGCGTCACCACCTGGGACGGGCGGCGCTTCGCCGAGGCATGGGGCACGCAGTGGGTGGAGACCCGCGAGGTCGCCAAGCACACCGTCTTCGCCGACCAGCCGATGACCCGCGCCATCCACACGCTGCGCAAGCTCGTCACCGGAAGTGCGGTGACGACGGACGCCGTGACCGTTCGGCAGGTGGAGCGGGAGCGCTGGTCCGCCTCGGAACTGGCGCACGAGCTGCCGCCCGGCCACGCCGTGCTCTCCCTCACGAGCGTGCACGGCGAGCATGCCCCGCCGCTCCTGGTCGACCTGCGCGGCTGACCCCGCCCGGGAGACGGGAGGGCGCCGACCGCGCCTCCCACCCCGCGCCCCCTCCCGCGCGGGGCCCCGCTACGCACGCCCCGCGCGCCGTCCCCGGCACGCGCCCCCCGCGCGCCCCGCACACCCACCCCGACGCACGCCCCCGCGCCCCGCCGCACCTCGTACACGCCCCCGTACACGCCCCCCGCCCCGATACGCCGGAGAGCCGGGCCGGGCCCCGGGCCGCCGCGGGTGTGTCGGGGCTTCCCGTACTCCACCCCCATGTGCGGCGCGGTTCCGGTACCGCGGAGCGGGCGAATGCGGTGATCGGTTGGCGTGGATGCCCCGCGTCGGGCGTCGCATCCGCCCCCTACACTGAGGCAGAATTGATAGGGACCGTTCATACGAGACGGCCAAGTGATCAGTGAGGGCCGCGCGGGCGTCCGGATGGTGTCAGGTCCGGGCAGCACGTCCTCGTCGGCGTTCACCGCGTCACCGTGCCGGTACGGCCCCGTCAGCGTCCAGGGCGAGGTCCGCCGGTGCGCACGGCCCGTCACAGACCCCGAAGGCCCTGGCCCCATGCCTCCCACCCTCGCCTCGCTCGTCCACCACTCCGCCCTGAAGCTCACCGTGCGTGCGGCCGGGGACCGGCTGGACGTGCCCGTGCGGTGGGTGCACGCCAGCGAGCTCGCCGACCCGGTGCCGTACATGGAGGGCGGCGAGCTACTGCTGATCACCGCGCTGAAGCTGGACGCGGAGGACCACGACGCGATGCGCCGCTATGTGCACCGCCTGGTGCGCGCGGGCGTCGCCGGGATCGGCTTCGCGGTCGGCGTGCACTACGAGGACATCCCCCAGGCCCTGGTGGACGCCGCGGCGGCGGAGGGCCTGCCGCTGTTGCAAGTGCCCCGCCGCACCCCGTTCCTCGCCATCAGCAAGGCCGTCTCCGCCGCCATAGCCGCCGAGCAGTACCGCGCCGTCACCGCCGGCTTCGCCGCGCAGCGCGAGCTGACCAAGCAGGCGCTGGCCGACGGCCCGGAGCGGTTGCTCACCGCGCTCGCCGCCCAGGTCGACGGCTGGGCCGCGCTGTACGACGCGTCCGGCGCCGTGGTCGCCGCGGCACCGGAGTGGTCCTCACGCAGGGCCGCCCGGCTCACGCCCGAGGTGGAGCGGCTGCGTCGCAGGCCCGCACCGGCCAGCGCCGTCGTCGGCGGTGGCACCACCGACCGCAGGAGCGGCGCCGAGGACCGCGTCGAGCTGCACACCCTCGGCACCGGCCGCCGCCCCCGCGCCGCGCTCGCCGTCGGCACCGCCGCCGCGCTCGGCACCGCCGACCGCTACGCCGTGCACTCCGCGATCGCCCTGCTGACCCTCACCACCGAGCGCTCGCGCTCGCTGCACGCCGCCGAACTGCGCATCGGCGGGGCGGTGCTGCGCATGCTGCTCGCCGGCGAGCCCGACCACGCCCGCGCGGTCGCCGGCGACCTGTACGGGAACCTGCTCGACGCCCCCTACCGCATGGTCATCGCCGAGTCCGCATCCCCACCCGCCGCGCACGGCCTCCAGACCGCCGCGCCGCCGGCCCAGGCCAAGCCCTCCGCCGCCGCGCTGGCCGCCGCGGCGGCGCCGGGCACCGACCCGATCGAGGCGTTCGTCGACGTCGTCGAGGCGGCCGCCGCCCGGGCCGGCGAGGCCGTGCTCGTCGTCCCGGAGGGCGGGCGCATGGTGCTGCTCGCCGCCGACGGCGGTGCCGCGGCCGAGGCGTGCGCCGAGTACGCCGAGGCGCTGGAGGCGGCCCGCGGCGCCGCCGCGGACACGGCACCCGCGGACACGGCCGAGCTCGTCGCCGGGGTCTCCGCGCCCGCCGGGCTCAGCGGTGCCCCGGCCGCGTACCGGCAGGCCGAGCAGGCGCTCTCCGTGGCCCGGCGGCGCGGCCGCGCACTGGTCGAGCACGCCGAACTCGCCTCCGGATCCGTGCTGCCGCTGCTCGCCGACGACGCGGTCCTCGCGTTCGCCGACGGCCTGCTGCGGGCCCTGCGCGAGCACGACGCGCACGGCCGCGGCGACCTCGTCGCCTCGCTGCGCGCCTGGCTCGCCCACCACGGCCAGTGGGACGCGGCCGCCGCCGACCTCGGCGTCCACCGGCACACCCTGCGCTACCGGATGCGCCGGGTCGAGGAGATCCTCGGCCGCTCCCTGGACGACCCGGACGTGCGCATGGAGCTCTGGCTGGCCCTCAAGGCGACGGCGGGCGCGGAGTAGCGGCGGCCGCCGCACACCCACACCCCGCACACCCACACCCACACCCGCGGAACCCTGCGCCGCACACCGTGCGGAACTCGCGCCACGGGCGCCAGGGGCCGCCCGCCGCACACCGTGCGGAACTCGCGCCACGGGCGCCAGGGGCCGCCCGCCGCACACCGTGCGGAACTCGCGCCGCGCGCGCCACGGGCCGCCCGCCGCGCACCGCCCCGGCTGTTCCGCCACACACCCGCCGAAGGCCCGCGAACACCGTCGTCCTTCCGCCAAACCGGTGCGCCGGCGCCCGCCAATGCTACGCAGCGGACAAACGGCAACGGTTGCACGCGCCCCTACCGTGGAGGCCAAGAGACATCCCACCGCGGAAGGGCCGGGTCCCCACGATGACTTCCACGCATGCCTTCTGGCTCGCCGGGCGACAGGCCACCGGCGAGGCCACCATCGACGTCACCAGCCCGTGGGACGGGCGCCTGGTCGGCCGGGCGGCCGTGCCCACGGATGCGCAGGTCGAGGAGGCGGTGGCGGCCGCGTACGCGGTCAGGGACGAGTTCGCGGCGACGCCCGCGCACGTCAGGGCCGCGGCGCTCGACCACGTGTCGCGGCGGATCGCCGAGCGGAGCGAGGAGATCGCCGCGCTCATCTCCGCCGAGAACGGCAAGCCCATGAAGTGGGCACGCGGCGAGGTCGGCCGCGCCATCTCCGTCTTCCGGATCGCGGCCGACGAGGCCCGGCGGTACAACGGCGGCGAGGCGCAGCGTCTGGACGCCGACCTGAGCGGCGTGGGCCGGCTCGCCTTCACCCGGCGCTTCCCCAAGGGCGTCGTGCTCGGCATCGCGCCGTTCAACTTCCCGTTGAACCTGTGCGCCCACAAGATCGCCCCGGCGATCGCGGTCGGCACCCCGATCATCCTCAAGCCCGCCCCGGCGACTCCGCTGTCCGGTCTGCTGCTCGGCGAGCTCCTCGCGGAGACCGAGCTGCCCGCGGGCGCCTGGTCCGTGCTGCCGGTGCCCAACGACCGGATGCCCGCGCTGGTCCAGGACGAGCGGCTGCCGGTGATCTCCTTCACCGGTTCCGACAAGGTCGGCTTCGCCATCATGGACTCGGTGCCGCGCAAGCACTGCACCCTGGAGCTCGGCGGCAACGGCGCGGCGGTGGTGCTGGCCGACTACGCCTCCGACGCCGACCTCGACCACGCCGCGCAGCGCATCGCGGCCTTCGCCAACTACCAGGGCGGGCAGTCCTGCATCTCGGTGCAGCGGGTGATCGCCGACGCCTCGCTCTACGAGCGGCTGGTGCCGCGCATCGTGCGCGCCGTGGAGGCCCAGGTGACCGGCGACCCCGCCGACGACGCCACCGATGTCGGCCCGCTGGTCAGCGAGGACGCCGCACGCCGCGTGGAGTCCTGGGTGGAGGAGGCCACGGCCGCCGGCGCCACCCTGCTCACCGGTGGCAAGCGCGAGGGTGCCGCGTACGCGCCGACGGTCCTCGCGGACGTGCCCTCCGACGTGGCGGTCTCCTGCGAGGAGGTCTTCGGACCGGTCCTCACGGTCGCCAGGGCCGAGGACGAGGCCGCGGCGTTCGCCGCCGTCAACGACTCCAAGTACGGCCTCCAGTCGGGCGTCTTCACCCACGACCTCCAGGCGGCCTTCCGCGCCCACCGGACGCTGGAGGTCGGCGGCGTGGTCGTCGGTGACGTCCCCTCCTACCGCGCGGACCAGATGCCCTACGGCGGCGTCAAGCGGTCCGGCGTGGGCCGCGAGGGCGTGCGCTTCGCGATGGACGACTACACCTACGAGCGGGTCATGGTGCTGACGGGCATCGACCTCTAGGGCCCCTCCGGGTCCGCCGCGGGCCGCCGCCCGGTTCCCCCGCCCTCCGGCGGGCGGAGCGGGCGGCGGCCCGCGTGCGTCTCCCTCCGGGGCGGCGGCCCGCGGGTGTCCGGAGCGGTCCGCGTGCGTTTCCCGAGCGGCCCGTAGGCCGTTCACCTCTGCAACGGGCCTCCGTCGGACGGGCCTCCGCCGGACCCCCGGGGCTCCGACGGGTTCCTGGTCTCCCACGGGGCCCCGGCCTCCGACGGCCCCCGGGCGAGGGGGCACAGGGGGCGGCGGCAGCCGTGCCGAGCCGTCGGCTCACCCGCTCGTGTCGCAAACCGGCGTGACCCGATAGCCGCAGCCGATCGGGGGTATACGACCGAGTAGAACCGGCCGGTAACCACCGGTCGGCCGTCACGAGACCGCGGCGAGGTGAGCCCTCAATGTCCGCACCGACCACATCCGAGACCGCATCCGCCACCGGCCGTCCCGTGAGCGAGCGGGAGGCACGGCAGGTCGCGGAGGCAGCCCGCGAACAGCACTGGCGCAAACCGAGCTTCGCCAAGGAGCTGTTCCTCGGCCGCTTCCGCCTCGACCTGATCCACCCGCACCCGCTGCCGGACGAGGAGGACGTGCGCCGCGGCGAGGCCTTCCTCGCCGCGCTCCGCGACTTCTGCGAGACCAAGGTCGACGCCGCCCGGATCGAGCGCGAGGCGCGCATCCCGGACGAGGTGATCATCGGCCTCAAGGAGCTCGGCGCGCTCGGCATGAAGATCGACGAGAGGTACGGCGGTCTCGGCCTCACACAGGTCTACTACAACAAGGCCCTCGCGCTCGTCGGCTCCGCGAGCCCGGCCGTCGCCGCCCTGCTCTCCGCCCACCAGTCGATCGGCGTGCCCCAGCCGCTGAAGCTCTTCGGCAGCCAGGAGCAGAAGGACGCCTTCCTGCCGCGCTGCGCCCGCACGGACATCTCGGCGTTCCTGCTCACCGAACCGGACGTCGGCTCCGACCCGGCACGCCTGGCCACCACCGCGGTACCGGACGGGGACCACTACCTACTGGACGGGGTGAAGCTCTGGACCACCAACGGGGTGGTCGCGGACCTGCTGGTCGTCATGGCGCGGGTGCCCGAGTCGCAGGGGCACCGGGGCGGTATCACCGCGTTCGTGGTGGAGGCGGCAGCCGAGGGCGTCACGGTCGAGAACCGGAACTCCTTCATGGGCCTGCGCGGCCTCGAGAACGGTGTGACCCGCTTCCACCGGGTGCGCGTCCCGGCGGCCCACCGCATCGGCCCCGAGGGCGCGGGCCTCAAGATCGCGCTCACCACCCTGAACACCGGCCGCCTCTCCCTGCCCGCGGTGTGCGCGGGCGCCGGCAAGTGGTGCCTGAAGATCGCCCGGGAGTGGTCCGGCGCTCGCGAGCAGTGGGGCAGGCCGGTGGCCGGGCACGAGGCGGTGAGCGCCAAGATCTCCTTCATCGCGGCGACCACGTTCGCGCTGGAAGCGGTGCTCGACCTCTCCTCGCAGATGGCCGACGAGGACCGCAACGACATCCGCATCGAGGCCGCGCTCGCCAAGCTCTACGGCTCCGAGATGGCCTGGCTGATGGCCGACGAGCTGGTGCAGATCCGCGGCGGCAGGGGCTTCGAGACCGCCGCCTCGCTCGCCGCCCGCGGCGAACGCGCCGTCCCCGCCGAGCAGATACTGCGCGACCTGCGGATCAACCGGATCTTCGAGGGATCCACGGAGATCATGCACCTGCTGATCGCCCGGGAGGCCGTCGACGCCCACCTGTCCGTGGCCGGCGACCTCATCGACCCCGGAAAATCCCTCACGGAGAAGGCCAGGGCGGGTGTGAGGGCGGGCGGTTTCTACGCCCGCTGGCTGCCCAGGCTCGTCGCCGGTGCCGGACAACTTCCAGGCACCTACCCGCAGTTCCACCCCGCCGGCCACGCCGACCTCGCCGCGCATCTGCGCTACGTCGAACGCGCCTCCCGCCGACTGGCCCGCGCCACCTTCATGGGCATGTCCCGCTGGCAGGGCCGGATGGAGACCAAGCAGGGGTTCCTCGGGCGCATCGTCGACATCGGCGCGGAGCTCTTCGCGATGAGCGCCGCCTGCGTACGCGCCGAGCTGCTGCGCTCCCAGGGCGACCACGGCCATGAGGCCTACCGGCTCGCCGACGTCTTCTGCCGCCAGGCCAGGCTGCGCGCCGACGAGCTCTTCGCGCGGCTGTGGACCAACACGGACGCCGTGGACCGGGACCTGGTCAGGGCTGTCATGGAGGGTGCGTACGGCTGGCTGGAGGAGGGTGTGGTCGACCCCAGCGGCGAGGGCCCCTGGATCGCGGACGCCGCCCCCGGCCCGTCCCAGAAGGAGAACGTGCACCGCCGGATCCGCTGAGCCCCGGGCTGCGGGGCGCGAGCACGGCCGCGAGGCGTTGGCACGCAAGGACGGGCCGCGAGGCGTTGGCACGCAAGGACGGGCCGCGAGGTGTGAGCGCGGGGCGAGGCGCACGCGCGAAAGGAACGCGCGGCGGGCGCGAGGCGAGGCGCGCACTGCGCACCGCCCGCCGTACCCCACGTCCCCGCACTCCGCGCCCGCGCCCACGTTGCCCGCGCCCGCGTTCACATGCCAGCGCCCCGTCCTTACTTCCCCGTGCCCGTGCCCGTGCTCACGCCGCCGGCCCCGACCGGCGTCCGCCCCGTCCGCAGCGTCTCCACCGCGGCCCGCAGTTCCCCTCCGGACTGCTGGGCGAGGTGCCGCTGGAAGGTGAGCAGCCAGTAGGTGGCGCACTCGGCGTCGCAGCCCATCAGCTCGGCGATGTCCTTCGCGGGCAGCCCGAGCCCGTGGTGCAGCAGCCCCGCGTCCGCCGCGGGCCCTGCAACGAGCCGGTGCACCGCGTCCGCGGGCGGGCGGACGCGGCCGCGCAGCGCGATGGCCGTTTCGCGGCGCAGCAGGCGCCAGCCCACCGCCGCGGGACTGAGCATGAGGGCGGCCGGCCAGGCCACCAGCAGCTCCCCCAGGGCACAGCGGACGGTGTGCCGGGCGGCGGTGCCATCCCCGAGGCGGCACAGGGCGTAGGTGCGGTAGTGGGCGCCGTGCAGCATGCAGAACGCGCCGAACTCCAGCGGAAGGCTCACATCGATACCGTGGAACTCCAGTGGGGGGCTGGCGTCGACGCCACCGACATCGTCGCGGCACATACGGGCTCCTGAGCTGGGGGATCGGGACGGACGAGGGCCGGAAGGGGCGGTCACCCGAAGGCGGCCGCGGGGATGGCGGGCTGGCGGGGCGCCGTCCCGGGCGGTGGCACCTGCACCCCGCTCACCAGTGCGGACGCCTGGCACCACAGCCGCAGCACGTCCTCCTCCCGGCCGCCGAGCGCCGACACCAGTCGGGCGATCACCGTCCAGTCCGCCGGCGGCGGCGCCGCCGGGTCGACCAGGCAGGCCAACTGGTCGCGGCCGAGGCCCTGCGCCGGCCCGGCCAACGTCGGCAGATCGGGTTCGGCCGCGGACAGGTACAGGCCGCGCAGCGCGGTGCGGATCACCGCCCGCCCCTCGGCCGGTGACTGCGGCGGAGCGGGCGCGGTGCCGTGCGCCTGGCACCAGAGCTGGGCCAGGTCGTCCGGGTCGGCGCTGCACGCCTCGGCGAAGCTCGCCGTCACCTCCCACGACGGCAGCCGCTTGCCGGCCAGGACCAGCGACAGGTACGAGGCCGAGACACCGATGCGCCGGGCCAGCGAGCGGGCCGAGGTGCGGCGGGACGCGCGCAGGTGCCCCATGGCGAGGGCGAGCCGACCCGCCGCGTGTCTCTCCTGGCCCCCGGCCGGGGCGCGCGGGGGCGCGGGACGCCTGCCGGGGCCGCGCTGCGCCCCGGTTCGGGGTGCCGGGCCCAGCGCCTGCGCGGCCGGCGCGGGCGTCGGCAGGTTACGGGCGGCGGCCCTGCGCCTGCGGCGTTCGAGGACCCGGGCGACCTGATCGCTGGACCAGTGCCCGCGGGCCGACCCGGCGGCCATGCTGGTGGCCGTCCCGATCTGCGCCCAGGTGACACCGTGGCTGCGGGCCCTGCGGACGGCGACGGCGAGCATGTCCTCGGCGTCCTGCTTCATGGTGACCGCCCGGTGCACCAGCTCGATGGGGGCGTCGCGCGAACCGCTGTGGGCGGCGCCGGCCAGTTCCCGGGCGTCCCGCAGGGTCTCCTCCGCGAGGGCCTCCGCGGCCTCGTCGTGTTCGGGTGGCACCCCGGGCCGGACGGTGGTCCGCGCGCGGTAGGCGGAGCTGCGGCAGGAGGGACTGCAGAAGAGGGGCAGGCGGCCCCGGTTGCTGGGGCGCCGGAAGGTGCTTCCGCAGGAGGAGCACGTCAGATCGCTGGTGGGCCGGCTCGGCATGAGGACTCCTTCGGGACGCCCGGGCGGCACGGGTGCCCGGACGGCTGCTGCTCTCTCGTCACGTCGTCCGTGCCGGTTTGGCGGGTCGGCGCAACGAAAGGCGGGCCGCCCGGCCGGTGGGACAGCGGGGTGCCCGTGCCGGGTCGCGGCCGTGCGGACGCGGCCCGGCGGGCAGGTCAGGAGCGGTGGCTCCTGGCATAGCGGTAGGTGACGCTGCCTGCCGCCGTCAGAGTCGCGAGCGCGGCGGTGCCGAACACCGGGGCGGCCGGGACGTCGCGGATCAGCAGGACCAGCAGCACGGGCAGGGCGAGGAACGCCCCGAGCCGGATGTTGACCCGGCCGCAAACGACCCCCGATGTTTGGACGTCCCCGAAGGGAGACATGTAAGTTGCGTAACCGCTGGTCCGGCCCCCGTGTGGAGGCGGGACGGCGGCGAGGCGACGGGGCATGTGTGCTCCTTGTCTCGGTCATTTGATGAGCAGCGGGCCCCGGGTGGTTGGCAGACCGTGTTCCCGGGGTCGCGCTGTGTTCGCCGACCTTAACCGGTCGTATGACGCAGAGCGAACCTATCGTCACGTAAACAGGAAGTCCTTTCGGTCGCGTGGGAGAAATCGCAGGCAGCGGCATTTCTCACCTGAAAAAGTGTCATATGCCAGCGCAATGGCGGCAGTTCGATGCGCCCCCACGCCCCTGACCCGCGCCGTACCGGGGGCGCCGGGGCATCGGGCGGGGGGCGGCGCGCTGCCGGCGGCCCCTGTCGGGCCCCGCACCCGGAGCGGCAACAATGGGTCCATGAGCGACAGCCCATCCCCATCCCCCCTGGCGGACCCGCATCTCGTCTTCGACCCGGGCGGCGGCCCCTCGGCCCGCCGTGACGTCGTCGTCCTCGGCTCCACGGGTTCGATCGGCACCCAGGCCATCGACCTGGTGCTGCGCAACCCCGACCGCTTCCGCGTCACCGGCCTCTCCGCGGCCGGCGGACGGGTCGCGCTCCTCGCCGAGCAGGCGCACCGCCTGCGGGTGCGCACCGTGGCCGTGGCGCAGGAGGAGGCGGTGCCCGCGCTGCGCGAGGCGCTGGCGGAGCGCTACGGCGCGGGGGAGTCGCTGCCCGAGATCCTCGCCGGACCCGAGGCGGCCACCGAGCTCGCCGCCTCCGACTGCCACACGGTGCTCAACGGCATCACCGGCTCCATCGGCCTCGCCCCCACCCTCGCCGCCCTCGGTGCCGGGCGGACGCTGGCGCTGGCGAACAAGGAGTCGCTGATCGTCGGGGGCCCGCTGGTCAGGGCGCTGGCCAAGCCGGGCCAGATCATCCCCGTGGACTCCGAGCACGCCGCGCTCTTCCAGGCGCTCGCCTCCGGTACCCGCGCCCAGGTGCGCAAGCTGGTGGTCACCGCCTCCGGCGGGCCCTTCCGCGGCCGCGGCAAGGCGGAGCTGGCGCACGTCACCCCCGAGGACGCCCTCGCGCACCCCACCTGGGCGATGGGCCCGGTGATCACGGTGAACTCCGCGACGCTGGTCAACAAGGGCCTCGAAGTCATCGAGGCGCACCTGCTGTACGACATCCCGTTCGAGCGGATCGAGGTCGTCGTCCACCCGCAGTCGTACGTGCACTCGATGGTGGAGTTCACCGACGGCTCCACCCTCGCGCAGGCCACACCGCCGGACATGCGGGGGCCGATCGCCATCGGGCTCGGCTGGCCGGAGCGCATCCCGGACGCGGCCCCCGCCTTCGACTGGACCAAGGCCTCGACCTGGGAGTTCTTCCCGCTGGACACCGAGGCGTTCCCGGCGGTCGGGCTCGCCAGGCACGTCGGACAGCTCGCGTCCACGGCTCCGGCGGTGTTCAATGCCGCCAACGAGGAGTGCGTCGACGCGTTCCTGAACGGGGCGCTGCCGTTTCCCGGCATCATGGAGACCGTCACCGAGGTCGTCGCCGAACACGGCACCCCCCGTACGGGAACTTCACTCACCGTCGCGGACGTCCTCGAAGCGGAGACCTGGGCGCGCGCCCGGGCCCGTGAACTTTCGGCGAAGGCGACCGCGGAGGCCCGCACATGACGGCACTGATGATGATCCTCGGGATAGTCGTCTTCGCGATCGGGCTGCTGATCTCCATCGCCTGGCACGAGCTGGGGCACCTCTCGACGGCCAAGCTCTTCGGCATCCGGGTGCCCCAGTACATGGTCGGCTTCGGGCCGACCCTCTTCTCCAGGAAGAAGGGCGACACCGAGTACGGCATCAAGGCCATCCCGCTCGGCGGCTACATCCGCATGATCGGCATGTTCCCGCCGGGCGCCGACGGAAGGGTGGAGGCCCGTTCCACCTCGCCCTGGCGCAGCATGATCGAGGACGCCCGCTCGGCGGCCTTCGAGGAGTTGCAGCCCGGCGACGAGCACCGCCTCTTCTACACCCGCAAGCCCTGGAAGCGGGTCATCGTGATGTTCGCGGGCCCGTTCATGAACCTGGTCCTGGCCGTCGCGATCTTCCTCGGCGTGATGATGACCTTCGGCGTCGAGACCCAGACGACGACCGTCGGCAAGGTGTCGGACTGCGTCATCCAGCAGAGCGAGAACCGCTCCACCTGCCACAAGGACGACAGGCCCGCCCCCGCCAGGGCCGCCGGGCTCAAGGCCGGTGACAAGATCGTCGCGGTGGACGGCCAACCCATGAAGGACTGGTCCACCCTCCAGGACACCATCCGGAGGACGATCGGCCCCGCCACCATCACCGTCGAGCGCCACGGCGTCCGTGAGACGCTCCATGCGGACCTGATAAAGAACCAGGTCAGCAAGGTCGACGGGCATGGCGGCTACGTGAACGGCAAGTACGTCTACGCCGGCTTCCTCGGCTTCAGCCCCGCCTCCGGCATCGTCAAGCAGTCCTTCGGCAGCTCGGTGGACCGGATGGGCGACATGATGGAGCAGGGCGTCGACTCGCTGATCTCGCTGCCCTCCAAGATCCCGGCTCTGTGGGACTCGGCCTTCGGCGGCGCGCCGCGCCAGCCCGACTCCCCGATGGGCGTGGTCGGCGCGGCCCGGGTCGGCGGCGAGGTGTTCACCCTGGACATCCCGCCGCAGAACCAGATCGCGATGATGCTGTTCCTCGTCGCGGGCTTCAACCTCTCCCTGTTCCTGTTCAACATGCTCCCGCTGCTCCCGCTGGACGGCGGGCACATCGCGGGTGCGCTCTGGGAGGCACTGCGCCGGCACACGGCCCGGCTGGTCAAGCGGCCCGACCCGGGCCCCTTCGACGTCGCGAAGCTGATGCCCGTCGCCTATGTCGTCGCGGGGATCTTCGTCTGCTTCACGATCCTGGTGCTCATCGCCGACGTCGTTAACCCGGTCAAAATCTCCTGATCGCCGCGGGTTCACGGCGGCCGGGCACTATGGCGCCCGGCCGCCCCGCAGGAGTGAAGCAGGGGCCGGGATGAGCTCCGGATGTGCTCCGGTGTACGCCTGTGCCGTAATCTCGGACCCCGAGCCCGCCCATGACGGGGCCTTGATCCACACCTTGGGGTTGCACAGCAGATGACTGCGATTTCTCTCGGCATGCCGTCCGTTCCGACCAAGCTCGCAGAGCGCCGCAAGAGCCGGCGGATCCAGGTGGGGTCGGTCGCCGTGGGTGGGGATGCGCCGGTGTCGGTGCAGTCGATGACGACGACGC
>NZ_BNCD01000022.1 GCF_014656295.1 Streptomyces sulfonofaciens | reverse complement strand
CCAGAACAGGAAGATCCCCCACCCTGAGCGACGCATCAACCGCCACCGCCCCCAACAACCGCACGAAACGGTCGGCCATCCGGCGGGCCGTCTCCTCGTCGAACAGCTCGCTCGCGTAGTCGAGTTCGCCGTCGATGCCGGCTGCCTCGCCGTGCGGGCCACTCGTCTCGGTCACCGTGAACGAGAGGTCGAACTTCACGGCCGTGGTCCCCAGCGGCAGCGTGCTCACCGCGAGCCCCGGCAGGTCGAGCGGTGTCTCGCCGGTGTTCCGCAGCGCCAGCATCACCTGGAACAGCGGGTGGCGGGCCAGGGACCTGGCCGGTTCGAGCTTTTCCACCAGGTGCTCGAAGGGGACCTCCTGGTGGGCGTAGGCGGCCAGGGAGGTCTCGCGGGCGCGGGCCACCAGGTCGGTGAAGACGGGGTCGCCCGCGGTGTCGGTGCGCAGTACGAGGGTGTTGACGAAGCAGCCGACCGCGTCGTCCAGGGCGTCGTCGGTACGCCCCGCGACCGGCGTGCCGATCGGGATGTCGTCGCCCGCTCCGAGCCTGCTGAGCAGGGCGGCGAGCGCGGCCTGCACCACCATGAACAGGCTCGCGTCGCAGTCGCGGGCGAGTTCGCGGAGCCGGGTGTGAGCGGCGGCGCCCAGGGCGAAGGGCACCCGGCCGCCCCGGTGTCCGGCCACGGGCGGCCGGGGCCGGTCGGCGGGGAGCACGAGCTCCTCGGGGAGGTCCGCCAGGGCCTTCGCCCAGTACGCCGTCTGCCGGGAGACCAGGCTGGCGGGGTCGGCGGGGTCGCCGAGGAGGCGGCGCTGCCACAGGGTGTAGTCGGCGTACTGGACCGGCAGCGGCGTCCAGGCCGGGACCCCGCCCGCCCGGCGCGCCGCGTAGGCGGCGGACAGGTCCCGGGCCAGCGGCAGGTTGGACCATCCGTCGCCCGCGATGTGGTGCAGGACCAGCACCAGGACGTGGTCGTCGGGGCCGACGGCGAGCAGCTCCGCGTGCAGTGGGGGTTCGGCGGTCAGGTCGAAGGGGTGGGCGACCGCGGCGGCGACCGCCCCGGGGAGCCCGGCCTCGTCGACGGCGCGGCACGGCAGGCCGGGCGCGGCCCGTTCCGGGGCGAGCACGACCTGCTCGGGGGTGCCGCCGGTCTCCGGGTGGACCGTGCGCAGCACCTCGTGGCGGGTGACGACGTCGGCGAGGGCGGCGGTCAGCGCGGCGCGGTCGAGACCGCCGCGCAGCCGCAGCGCCAGCGGCATGGCGTACGCGGCGCCGGCGCCTTCCAGCTTGTGCAGGAACCACAGCCGCTGCTGCGCGAACGACAGCGGGAGCGTCCTGGGGCGCGCGGCCGGGCGCAGGGCGGGCCGTGCCTCGCCCCCGGTGTCCAGCCGTGCGGCCAGGGCGGCCACCGTGGGTGCCTCGAACACGTCCCGCACGGCGAGTTCCACACCGAGCACGGCACGGATCCGGGACACCAGCCGGGTGGCCAGCAGGGAGTGCCCGCCGAGCGCGAAGAACCCGTCGTCGATGCCCGGCCGGGCGCTGCCGAGGACGTCGGCGAACAGCCCGCACAGGATCTCCTCGCGGGCCGTGCGCGGTGCCCGGCCGCCGACGGGCGCGGTGGGCCCGGGGGCTGGCAGGGCGCGGCGGGCGACCTTGCCGCTCGGGGTGAGGGGCAGCGCGTCCAGCGGCACCACGGTGGAGGGCACCATGAACTCCGGCAGCGACCGGGCGGCGTGGGCGCGCAGCCCGGCCGGATCGGGCACGGCGCCCGGTGCCGCGACCGTGTAGGCGACCAGCCGCCGGTCGCCGGCCCGGTCCTCCCGTACCACGGCCACGGCGTGGGCGACGTCCGGGTGACGGGACATCACGGCCTCGACCTCGCCCAGTTCGATGCGGAACCCGCGCAGCTTGACCTGGTCGTCGGCCCGCCCGGCGAACTCGAGAGCGCCGTCGGCGGTCCACCGGGCGAGGTCCCCGGTCCGGTACATCCGGGCGCCCGGCGCGCCGCCGAAGGGGTTCGCCACGAACCGCTCGGCGGTCAGGCCGGGCCTGCCCTGGTAACCCCGGGCGAGCTGGGCGCCCGCCAGGTACAGCTCGCCCCGTACGCCGGGCGGCACGGGACGCAGCCCGGCGTCGAGCACGTAGGCCGCGGTGTTCGCCACCGGACGGCCGATGCGGGGCCGCTTGCTGCCAAAGACGGTGGCACCGACCGCGTCGACCGTGCACTCGCTGGGTGCGTAGTAGTTGTGCACCTCGGTGGCGGGCAGTTCCCGCAGCCGCTGCCACAGCGCCGGTCCCGTGGCCTCGGAGCCGAGCACGATGGCGGAGGGCTGGTGCCCCTCGCCGCCGAGCAGGCCGAGGCCGAGGAGTTCCTGGGTGAGGGTCGGACTGATGGCCAGGTGGCCGATTTCGTGCGCCCGTACGTAGGCGCCCAGCGCGGCGGCGTCGCGGCGGGTGTCCTCGTCGACGACGTGCAGTTCGTGGCCCGCGAGGAGGGCGAGCAACTGTCCGACGCACAGGTCGAACGAGAGCGAGGCGGTGTGTGCCGCCCGCAGCCGGCCGCCGGCGGCACGCGCGGCCGGGGCGAGGACGCGGTCGCGGTGGTTGGCGAACAGGTTCGCGATGCCGCCGTGCCGCAGGGCCACGCCCTTGGGCACGCCGGTCGACCCGGAGGTGTACACGATGAAGGCGGTGTGGTCGGCGCGCACGGCGGGCAGCGGCGGCGGCCCGCCGACCGTGTCCGGACCGTCCTGCGGCTCCTGCGTGCCGAGGAGGACGGTGTCGGCCGGGTGGTCGCCCGTCAAGCCGGTCAGTGCCCGCTCGGTGACGAGCACGCGCACCGCGCAGTCGGCGAGCACGAACGCGAGGCGCTCCCGCGGGTAGCCCGGGTCCAGGGGGACGCACGCCCCGCCGGCCTTCCAGATCCCCAGCATCGCCGGGACCATCTCGGGTGAGCGGGTCACGCACAGCCCGACCAGCACGTCGGGGCCCACACCCCGTTCCACCAGCCGTCGGGCCAGCCGGTCGGCACGCGCGCCGAGTTCGGCGAACGTCAGCGTGGTGCCGCCGGCGACGACCGCGGGAGCGTCGGGGGTCAGCGCCGCCTGCCGCTCGAACAGTTCGGGCAGGGTGGGGCCGTACGCCTCCTGCGGGGTGCCGGCCCAGGCTCCCAGGATCCGCTCCCGCTCCTCGGGGGAGAGGATCTCAAGCGCCCCGATGCGCCGGCCGGGGTCGGCGGCCGCGGCCCCGAGGAGCCGTACGAAGCGGGCCGCCAGTTCCTCGGCGGTGGCGTGGTCGAACAGGTCGGCGCTGTACTCCAGGACGCCGCCGAGACCGGCGGGCTCGCCGGAGGGGCCGCGCGCCTCGGTGAGCCCGAAGGACAGGTCGAACTTGGCCGCGCCGACCTCGGCCATGTCCGGGCTCACCCGCAGCCCCGGCAGGTCGAGTCGCGGCTCGGCGTTGTTGTGCAGGGTGAGCATGGTCTGGAAGAGCGGGTGCCGGGCTGCCGAGCGTGCCGGGTTCAGCACCTCCACCAGGTACTCGAAGGGCACGTCCTGGTGGGCGTAGGCGGCCAGCGCGGTCTGCCTGACGCGGCCCAGCAGTTCGTCGAAGCCCGGATCGCCGGAGGTGTCCAGGCGCAGCACGAGGGTGTTGAGGAAGAACCCGACGAGGTCGTCGAGCGCGTCGTCCGTGCGCCCCGCGATCGCGCTGCCGAGCGGGATGTCGGTGCCCGCGCCGAGGCGGGTGAACAGCGCAGCGAGGCCCGCCTGCAACACCATGAACAGGCTCGCGCCCGAGGCACGGGCCAGCTCCTCCAGGCGGGCGTGCAGCTCGGCGTCGACCGAGACGGGTACGACCGAGCCGGTGTAGCCGGCCACCGCGGGGCGGGGCCGGTCGGTGGGCAGGTCCAGCTCCTCGGGCAGCCCGTCGAGGGCGCGCGACCAGTAGGCGATCTGGCGGGCGGCCAGGCTTTCCGGGTCGTCCTCGCGGCCCAGCAGTTCCTGCTGCCACAGGGTGTAGTCGGCGTACTGGACGGGCAGCGGTTCCCAGCGCGGTACCCTTCCGGTCAGACGGGCCGCGTAGGCCTCGGACAGGTCGCGGGCCAGCGGGCCGTTCGACCAGCCGTCGCCGGCGATGTGGTGGACGACCACGACCAGGACGTGGACCTGCGCACCGAGCGCGAACAGCTCGGCCCGCAGCGGCGGCTCGTGGGTCAGCTCGAACCGGTGGGCCGCCGCGGCGGCGACGGCCTCGGCGAGCCCGCCGCCGTCCGCCCCGTCGGCGTCCGCGATCCGCCGTACCGGCAGCCGGACGGCGGCGGCGGGGGACCCGGCGGCCAGGACGACCTGGCGCGGCAGTCCGCCGGAGTCCGGGAAGACGGTGCGCAGGCTCTCGTGCCGGGCCACGACGTCGCCGAGCGCCGCGGCGAGTGCGGCACGGTCGAGCCGGCCCTCCAGCCGTACGACGAAGGGCAGGTTGTAGTTCGGGCTCGCCCCTTCCAGCTTGTGCAGGAACCACAGGCGGCGCTGCGCGAACGACAGCGGGACCGTCTCCGGACGCCGCGGGTGGGGGCGCACCGGCGGGCGCCCGCGGCGGCCCTGGGCGCTCTCCAGACGGGCCGCGAGCCCGGCCACCGTGGGCGTCTCGAACACGGCCCGGATGGGCAGTTCGGCGCCGAGTACGGTCCGTACACGGCTGACGAGGCGGGTGGCGAGCAGGGAGTGGCCGCCGAGGGCGAAGAACTCGTCGTCGATGCCGACCCGGGGTACGCCGAGCACCTCGGCGAACAGGCCGCAGAGGATCTCCTCCTCCGGGCTGCGCGGCGGCCGGCCCGCGCTCGCCCGTGCCCGTGCGGGGGCGGGCAGGGCCCGCCGGTCCACCTTGCCGTTGCGGGTCAGCGGCAGCGCCCCGAGGGTGGTGAACAGCGCGGGGACCATGGGCTCGGGCAGCCGACGCGCCAGGTGCGCGCGAAGCTGCGCGGGGCCTGCGGGGCCCTCGCCGGAGCCGTCGGCCGGGACGACGTACGCCACGAGGCGCTGGTCCCCCGGCCGGTCCTCCCGGACCACGACCGCCGCCTGCGCCACCGCGGGATGGTCGGTCAGCGCGGCCTCGACCTCGCCGAGTTCGACCCGGTGGCCGCGGATCTTGACCTGTTCGTCGGCGCGGCCCGCGAAGACGAGGAACCCGTCCGCGGTCCACCGGGCGAGGTCCCCGGTCCGGTACATCCGGGCGCCCGGCGCTCCGCCGAAGGGGTTCGCCACGAACCGCTCGGCGGTCAGCCCGGGCCTGCCGAGGTAGCCGCGCGCCAACTGCGCCCCGGCGACGTACAGCTCACCGGCCACTCCCGGCGGCACCGGCCGCAGACCGGCGTCGAGCACATACGCCCGCATGCCCGTCATCGGCCGGCCGAGCGGAACGGCGGCGCCCACCGCCTCGCCGGGGGCGAGGTGGAAGTCCAGGCACCCGACGGTGGCCTCCGTCGGGCCGTAGTGGTTGACCACGGCCACGTCCCGGTGGCGCCCGCGCCACTCCTCCAGCGGCCCGGCGTGCAGCGCCTCGCCGCCGAACACAAGCTGCCGCACCGGGGCGAACCCGGCGGGCAGTGCGGCCAGGATCCCCAGATGGCTCGGGGTCGCCTTCATGAACGTCACCGGGGTGCGGGCCAGCAGCGCCGTCAGCCAGGGGTCGTCGTCCAGCCCGGCCACCACCGCGCACCCGCCGCGGGTCAGCGCGCCGTACAGACCCGTGACCGACAGGTCGAAGGCCAGCGGCGTGGGGACCAGGACCGTCCCTTCCAGGCCGGTGTAGACGCGCCGGGCGCGGGCCACGTACTCCGCGAGGCCGCGGTGCGCGACCACCACGCCCTTCGGCCGGCCCGTGGAGCCCGAGGTGTAGATCACGTATGCGGGGTGGTCGGGCAGCAGCGGGGCGGTCCGGTCGGTGTCGGCGGGGCGGGTCGCGGGCCGGTGCTCCAGCGCCCGGGCGGTCTCGGGGTCGTCGAGCAGCAGACGGGCGGGGCCGGTGCTCGCGGGGAGTTTGGCCGCCGACCCGCTGTCCGTCAGCAGCAGGGCGGGCGCGGCGTCGGCGAGCAGGTGGGAGATGCGCGCGCCGGGCTGCGCGAGGTCGACCGGCAGATAGGCGGCACCGGTCTTGAGCACCGCGAGCAGCGTGACGACCAGTTGGGCGGAGCCGGGCAGCGCGACGGCTACCACCCGCTCCGGGCCGATCCCACGGGAGATCAGCAGGTGGGCCAGGCGGTTGGCCCGGGCTTCGGTCTCCGCGTAGGACAGCTCGGCGTCGGGCGCGGCGAGCGCGCGGGCCCGCGGGGTGGCCCCGGCCTGCCGCTCGAACAGCTCGGGCAGAGTTGCGGCGGGACGCGGGTGCTCGGCGCCGATGCCCTGCCACTCCGTCAGCAGTCGGTGGCGCTCGCCCTCGCCGAGGATCTCCAGGGCGCCGAGGGGCAGGTCAGGGTCCTGCGCCACCGCCTCGAGCAGCCTTACGAAGCGCGCCGTCAGGGCTTCGACGGTGGTGCGGTCGAACAGGTCGCCGCCGTACCCGACGTACCCCTCGACACCGCCGGGGCCGCCTGCTGCGCGGGTGGACTCGGTCAGGTTGAACGCCAGGTCGAACTTGGCGGTGCCCGACTCCACGCGCTCCGCCTCGGCGCGCAGGCCGGGCAGTGCGGCCGGCGCCTGAAGCCTGCCGGTGAGCGTGAGCAGCACCTGGAACAGCGGGTGCCTGCTGAGCGACCTGGCGGGGTTGAGGACCTCCACGAGGTGTTCGAAGGGCACGTCCTGGTGGGCGTACGCCGCCAGGTCCGTCTCCCTCACCCGGGCGAGCAGTTCGCCGAAGCCCGGGTCACCGGAGGTGTCGGTGCGCAGGACCAGGGTGTTGACGAAGAAGCCGACCAGGTCGTCGAGGGCGTCGTCGGTGCGTCCCGCGACGGGCGACCCGATCGGGATGTCGGTGCCCGCACCGTGTCTGGTCAGCAGCGCGGCCAGCCCCGCCTGGAGCACCATGAACAGCGTCACGCCGCGTTCCTCGGCCAGGGCCGTGAGCCTTGTGTGCAGGTCGGCGCTCAGGCGCACGGGCACGGTGCCGCCCCGGTGGCTCGCAACGCCGGGGCGAGGGCGGTCGGCGGGGAGGGCGAGTTCGTCGGGGAGGCCCGCCAGGGTACGGGCCCAGTACGCCACCTGGCGCGCGATGAGACTGTCCTTGTCGTTCTCCTGTCCCAGCAGGTCCCGCTGCCACAGCGTGTAGTCCGCGTAGGTCACCGGCAGCGGGGGCCAGGACGGCTGCTCACCGCGGAGGCGGGCCGCGTAGGCGGCGGCCAGGTCGCGGCCCAGCGGCACCATGGACCAGGCGTCGCCCGCGATGTGGTGGACCACCAGCGACAGCACGTGCCGGTCGGGGCCGAGGGCGAACAGTTCCGCGCGCAGCGGCGGCTCGGCGGTCAGGTCGAACCCCGTGGCTGCGCTCGCCGCCAGGGCCTGTGCCAGTCCGGTCTCGTCGACGTGGCGCACCGGCAGGGCGACGGCGGCCGTCCCGGGGTCGAGCACGAGCTGGCGCGGGGCACCGTCGGCCTCGGGGAAGACCGTGCGCAGGCTCTCGTGGCGCCCTGCGACGTCGGCGAGTGCCGCCCGCAGTGCCGCCCTGTCGAGTCCGCCCTCCAGCCTGAGGACGAACGGCATGTTGTAGTCGGCCCCGGCCTCGGGGCCGCCGAGCCGGTTGAGGAACCACAGCCGGCGCTGGGCGAACGACAGCGGGAGCACCGGGGGGCGCTCCACCGGACGCACCGCGGGGCGGGCGTTTCCGCCCGCCTGCCGCAGCGCCGCGGCGAGGCCGGCCGCCGTCGGCGTGTCGAACAGGGTGCGGATCGGCAGCTCGGCGCCGAGGGCGGCCCGTACCCGGCTCAGCAGCCGGGTCGCCAGCAGGGAGTCCCCGCCGAGTTCGAAGAAGCCGTCGTCGATGCCCACCCGGTCCAGGCCGAGGACATCGGCGAACAGGTCGCACAGCAGTCGCTCGGTCGCGTCGCGGGCCGGGCGCCGCGCCGGGCCCGGGGTGAACGCCGGGGCCGGCAGCGCGGCCCGGTCGAGCTTGCCGTTGGCCGTCAGGGGCAGCCGGTCCAGGACGACGACGGCCGCCGGGACCATGTGGCCGGGCAGGTTCCGCGCGGCGAACTCGCGCAGCGCGCCCGCCTCGGGCCGGGCGCCGCCGGCGGGCACCGCGTAGGCCACCAGCCGCCGGTCGCCGGGCCGGTCCTCGCGCACCAGCACCACGGTCCGTTCGACCGCCTCGTGCCGGGCCAGCACGGCCTCGATCTCCGCGGGCTCGATGCGGAACCCGCGCAGTTTGATCTGGTCGTCCGCCCGCCCGGCGTAGTCGAGCCTGCCGTCCTGGTGCCGGCGGACGCGGTCCCCGGTGCGGTACATGCGTTGCCCGGCGGAGCCGAAGGGGTCGGCCACGAAGCGTTCCGCGCTCAGGCCCGGGCGCCCGAGATAGCCGCGGGCGAGCCCCGGCCCCGCCACGTACAGTTCGCCGGTGGCACCGGGCGGCAGCGGCTGGAGGGCGTTGTCGAGCACGTAGGCGCGCAGGTCGGGGATCGGCTCGCCGATCACGCTCCGGGGCGGCTCGGCGGCCGCGTCGCACTCGTCGAGCGGGGCGTGGGTGACGTGCACGGTGGTCTCGGTGATGCCGTACATGTTCACCAGCCGTGGCGCGTCGGCCGGATGCCGCAGGTACCACTCGCGCAGTCCGGCCGGGTCCAGCGCCTCACCGCCGAGGACGACCGTGCGCAGCGCCAGCCGCGCGGAGCGTTCCGGGTCGTCCTGGTCGGCCCGCATCAGTTGCTGGAACGCCGACGGCGTCTGGTTGAGCACCGTGACCCTGTGGCATACGAGCAGGTCGAGGAAGCGGGCGGGGGAACGGCTCTCGTCCTTCGGGACGACGACCAGCCGGCCGCCGTGCAGGAGTGCCCCCCACAGCTCCCAGACGGAGAAGTCGAAGGCGTAGGAGTGGAAGAGGGTCCACACGTCGTCAGGGCCGAAGCCGAACCAGGCGTCGGTCTCCCGGAAGAGCCGCAGCACGTTACGGTGCGGGACGATTACGCCCTTGGGGGTGCCCGTCGACCCCGAGGTGTAGATGACGTAGGCCGGGTGGGCGGGGTCCCGCGGTCCGGGCCGCTCCGCGTCGGTGAGGTCCCCGCCGGGCCCGGCGGCCAGGGTGCGGAGGGTGGCGTCGGCGTCCAGCCGTACGGCGTCCGCGTCGTAGGGGGTTCCGGTGGCCCCTTCGCCGGTGGTGACCAGGCACACGGGGGCGGCGTCGGTGAGTGTGAGCGCGATCCGCTCCGGCGGGTAGCCGGGGTCGACCGGCAGGTACGCGGCGCCCGTCTTCACCACCGCGAGCAGGGCCACCACGAGGTCGGCGGAGCGCGGCAGCGCCACGGCCACCAGCCGCTCCGGCCCTGCCCCCCGCCCCAGCAGCAGCCGCGCCAGCCGGTTGGCCCGCTCGTTCAGCTCGGCGTAGGTCAGTTCGCCGTCCCCGGAGACGACGGCCACGGCGCCGGGGGTGTGCTGTGCCCGCTCCTCGAACAGGGTCGGGAGCGTCGGGCCGGGGGCCGCGGCGCCCGGGCCGTCCGCCGTCGGCCGCGGCGGCAGTGCCCGGGCGCGCTCGCCGGGGAGCAGGATGTCGATGCGGCCGACGGGCGCTTCCGGGTCGGCCGTGGCGAGGCCTTCCAGGACGCGCAGGAAGCGCCGCTGGTGCGCGGCGTTCTCCTGCGCGTCGTACACGGCGGGGTTGGCGTCGAAGTCGACGTGCAGCGCGCCGTCGCCCGAGCGGTCGTCGACGCGGACGGAGAGATCGGCGACGGGTCCGATGGCCAGGTTCCGGGTGGTCGCCCGGGCCGCCCCGAAGGCGAGGTCGTAGGCGAAGGACATGATGTTGACCGTCGGGCCGAACAGGCGGCGCTCGCCGCCGACCGTCCGCAGCTCGCGCAGCACGTCCTCGTACCGGTACCGCTGGTGCTTCAGCAGCAGCCGGGTCTCTGCGGACACCTGGCGCATCAGGTCCCGGGCACTCATGTCCGGCCGGACCTCCAGCCAGAGCGGCAGTTCGTTGGACATCGGTCCGCGGATGTTGCGGCCGCCGCCGGTCCGTCCCGCCACCGGGATGCCGAGGGCCACTTCGCCGGCGCCGGTCATCCGGGCGAGGTACACGGCCGTGGCGGCGATCAGGGGAACGGGCAGGCCGGTCCGTGAGCGGCGGGCCAGCGCCCGCAGGCCGTCGGCGGTGGCGTCCGGTATCCGCGCGCTCTGCCGCAGGAAGCTCCGCGAGATCCCGCCCGTGCGGCCGGCGAGGGTGACCGCCTCGGGACGGCCGGCCAGCCGGTTCAGCCAGTGGTCCCGGTCGCGGCTGAAGCGCTCCGAGTGCCGGTACGCGGTGTCGTCGGCGAGGAGCAGGTCCAGCGAACCGCCGTCGTCCGCCCGCTGCGGTGTCCCGGTCGCGAGGGCCGTGTAGACCTCGGCCACCCGGTGCGCGAACAGTGCGCACATGTGTCCGTCGGTGACGAGGTGATGGCCGCGCAGGTAGAAGAAGTTGCGCTCGGCCCCGGCCCTGAGCAGGGTCAGGGTGAACGTCCGGCCGGACTGCGGGCTCACCGGTACCGCCAGCTCGGCCCGCATCCATGCCTCGGCGGCCGCGCGTGGATCCGGCTCCGCGCCGATGTCGAGGACCTGGAACTGCCAGTCGCCGGCGGGTTCGTACGTCTGGCGCGGGCCCTGGCCGTCGTCGGTGAAGCGAACGTTGAGGGTGTCGGTCTCCGCCACCACCTGCCGCACCGCCGTCTGGAGTGTCGGCACGGCGACGGGGCCGTCGATGTCCAGATACTCGGCGGTGTTGTAGCTCGGGCTGTCGGGATCGAGCTGCTGCGCGAACCAGATGCCGCGTTGCGCCGAGGACAAGGGCCAGATGCGGTGCGGAGTACCGGGCACTGCCATCCCATCTTTTTCCGGCGCTCGCCGGGCGGCGAGGCGGGTGGAGACCGCGCCGCCTCCCCGTGCGGTGGGCCCGTGCGCACACGGGTCCCGCACAGCCGGCCCCGGCCGTGTCGTGTGGTGTCGTGGTGGGGATCCGTGCCGGATGGCGCCTGCCTGCCGATGGCGGAACAGGCCGCGAGTCCCCTGTGCGGATCCGTACCGCCCGGAGGCGTCCGGTGGTGCACCGTCGGTACGGGCGGCGTACGAAGCCGTGTGGCCCGATGGGCCGCCGCGGGGCGGCGGCAGCGTGTTGTACGGCTGAGTTTCTCCAGGTTGGAGCGGCAGAAAGCTTTAGACTTGAAGGACGATACCTAGCCCGAACCGGCGAAAACCACGTGCCCCAGGTCACGTTTAGGGCGTCGCCTTCCGGCCTTCGCATTGTCTTCGCTGGCCACAGGGGCGGAAGTAATCACCGGACTTCGCGTTACCGGTAGTAATAATTCGGTGATCGTGACGAAATCTGATCGTCCGCCTGATCTGATTGAGCCATTGCTTCGTTCGCCCTCAGTCGGCGCCGCACGAGCGGGCGGTGACATGATTTCGACTCCGGCAGGACGGGTGCGCGCCTTCACCTCGGGGAGCGAGCGCGGAGTTCTCCGGCCCCGGTGGCGGTGGTCCCGCGCGGCGCCGCCCGGCGAACGGATCCCCCAGGGCGGGACCCTCGGTTCCGCACTCTCGCGCGGCCCCTCCGGCACGATCCCCTGGCACGCCCCGCACCCCATGCACAGCTCAACGACGTCACCACCGTCCAGGACACGGCCCCGGGGGCCCGCGGGGCGGCGACGGCGGGCAGGGGCGGCGAACGGCCCCTCGGCGCCTCCGGTCACCGCGGGGCGAGGAGCGGTGCGCATCGGCCGGCGCGGCTGCCGAGGCACCGCCCGACCGCGCCCGGCGCCACCGGGCCCGCATGTCCGCGAGCAGACGCAGCAACGGAGTACGCGTCACGGCATGCCGCTCCCCCACCGCCCTGTCAAGCAGTGCGCCATTCCGTGCCGCCGCGGCGGCCGCTTTTCCGCGAATTCCCCGACGGTTTTCCGACCTGACCGCCTCGGGCTTCCGCCACATTCGGCCATCGAGGAAGTCGTCCCCCATTTCTCCGCACAGCGGAGGGAGATGCGTTCAATCGTGTCACCTCACGCGTGGCAGTCGGTCACCTCACACCTTTCCGGCCATATATCCGAGCAGTAATAATCCGGCCATATTCCTGAGCAGCCAACCGGGGCGCCCCGCTCCCGTACCGGCCATTCGCCGGCCCGGGCGGCTCCGCGGAGCCCCTTCCTTCTGCACTGGGCCCCACGCGCCCGGACGGCGGCACTCCTCCTCCCGGCGGGGACTCCCGTTCCGCCCCGCCGAGCCGCCGCCCGTGCGAGGGGACCCCCTTGCGTCGCGCACACCCGTGCCGCATAAGGTAAGGCTCACCTAATGATTTAAGGGTGAACCACAGCTAGGAGCTGCCCCATGTCTTATCCGCGCCGCGGCACGGCCGCAGTCGCTCTCGCGGTCGCCGCCGCGCTGTCGCTCGCGGCGTGCGGCGGGTCCTCCGGTGGTGGCGTGGGCGGTCACGGCGCCTCCGCCGCGGCCGGCTCGGGGGCGGCGGACTCCAAGTCCGTCGCGAAGGGCGGGAAGGACTTCGCGGACGCCGCCGAGAAGACCGCCGCGCTCGGCACGGACGCCGAACCCGGCCAGTGGCCGCGCACGATCAAGCAGGCCATGGGCACTACCGTGATAAAGGCGCAGCCCAAGCGCGTGGTCGTGCTGGACGTCGGCGAACTCGACAACGTCGTCTCGCTGGGAGTGAAGCCGGTCGGCGTGGCCCTGTCCGAGGGCTCGCCGCGGCTGCCGTCCTACCTGAGGAAGGAGGCGGGGACGCCGAAGGACGTCGGCACCATCAACAGCCTCAATCTGGAGGCCATCGCGGCCCTCAAGCCCGACCTGATCCTGGGCAGCCAGTTGCGCGCCGCCGCCTCGTACGACGAGCTGTCGAAGATCGCGCCGACCGTCTTCTCGATCCGCCCCGGCTTCCCCTGGAAGGAGAACTACCTCCTCAACGCGGCGGCGCTGGACAAGACCGCGCAGGCCAAGGCCCAGCTCGCCGCCTACGACAAGCGTGCGAAGGCACTCGGCGACAGGCTCGGCGCCCACAAGCCGACCGTGTCGATGGTCCGATACATGCCCGACGGCGTCATCCGGCTCTATGCCAACGACTCCTTCATCGGCACGATCCTCAAGGACGTCGGTATCCCGCGCCCGAAGAACCAGGACATCGAGGACCTGGCCACCGAGATCAGCGCGGAGAACATCGACGAGGCCGACGCCGACTGGATCTTCACCGGTGTCTACGGCGACCCGAAGGCCACGGACAAGAGCAAGGCCCAGAGCAACCCCCTCTGGAAGAACCTCAAGGCGGTCAGGGACGGCCACGCCTACGACGTGCCCGACGAGACCTGGTACCTGGGGCTCGGCGTCACCGCCGCCGACGCCGTGCTCGACGACCTCCAGAAGCACCTGACGGCCTGACCGGGCACGGACCATGACGTCACGTACCTTCGGCCGGGCCGGCTGGCTGCTGGCCGGCACGGCGATGCTGCTGGTCGCCGTCCTGCTGAGCCTCGGCGTGGGCAGCCGCTCGGTCGCGCCGGGCGAGGTGATCCGGGCCCTGGTGCACGGCGGCACCAGCGACGACGCACAGGTGGTGCGGTCGTTGCGGGTGCCGCGCACGGTCATCGGCGTACTGGCCGGCGCGGCTCTCGCGCTCGCCGGGACGGTGATGCAGGGAGTCACCCGCAACCCCATCGCGGAACCGGGCATCCTCGGTGTCAGCCAGGGCGCTTCGGCCGGTGTGGTGTGCGCCATCGCGTTCTTCGGCGTGCACACGCTGGGCGGGTACGTGTGGTTCGCCTTCACGGGCGCGGCGCTGGCGACGGTGGGGGTGTACGCGGTCGCCAGTCGCGGGCGCGGCGGGGCCTCGCCGGTCAAGCTGGCCCTCGCGGGCGCCGCGATGAACGCCTTCCTCGCCTCGCTGGTGTCCGGGGTCGCCACGACCAACGGGCGCGCCCTGGACGAGTTCCGCTTCTGGCAGGTCGGCTCGCTCAGCGGCCGCGGCAGCGAGATCATCGGCCAGCTCTGGCCGTTCCTGCTGGCCGGACTTGTGCTGGTCGCGGCGCTGGCCCGGGGGCTGGACGCGCTCGCGCTCGGCGACGACGCCGCCAAGGCCCTCGGGCACAACGTCGGCCTGCTGCGCGTGCTCGGCGCGCTGGGCGCGACCGTGCTGACGGGAGCGGCGGTGGCCGCGGTCGGGCCGATCGCGTTCACCGGCCTCGCCGTGCCGCACATCGCCCGTGCCCTGGTGGGCAGCGCGCACCGCTGGGTGCTGCCGCTGGCCGCGCTCCTCGGGCCGGTGATGATCCTCGGCGCCGACGTGCTCGGCCGCATCGTCTTCCCACCCTCGGAGGTTCCGGTGGCCGTCATGACCGCCCTGATCGGCGTGCCGTTCCTGATCGTGCTCGTCCGGCGCCGGGCCGCGGTGGCCGCATGAGCAGGACCACGGCCCCCGTCCGCCCGGCCGGGCACGCCGTCCTGCGCGGCGGACGCGCCAGCTTCCTCGTGCACCGCCGGGCGGTCGCTGTCTCGGCGGTGCTGGCGGTGCTCCTCGCGTGTGCGGTGGTGGCGTACCTGTGTGTCGGCGAGTCCTTCGTCCCACCGGTGGAGGTCGTCCGGGTGCTGCTCGGGCGCCCGAGCCCCGACACTCTGGTGGTGGGCACGCTGCGGCTGCCCCGGCTGACCGTCGCCCTCCTCGCGGGGGCGGCGTTCGGCGTTGCGGGCGCCCTGGTGCAGACCGTGGCACGCAACCCGCTGGCCAGCCCCGACGTCATCGGTGTCACGCACGGCGCCGGCGCCGCCACGGTGGCGGCGATCAGCTTCAACGCCGTCGCCTACGACGCGCTGCCGTACGTCTCCGTCGCCGGCGGCCTCGCCGCCGCCGTGCTGGTGTACTCCTTCGCGTGGCGCCGCGGGCTGCACTCGTCGCGTTTCGTGCTGGTCGGCATCGGCGTGTCGGTCGCGCTCGGCTCGTTGACGCAACTGTTCCTCACCAAGGGCGACTACCTGGTGGCCCAGCAGGCCAAGATCTGGCTCACCGGCTCCCTCAACGGCCGCGGCTACGAGGAGGCGCGGCCCCTTGCGCTCGTCGTGCTGCTGAGCGTCCCGGCAGCCCTGTGGGCGGCGCGGGCCCAGCGCAGCGCGTCCTTCGACGACGACACGGCGGACGCGCTCGGCGTGCGCCTGGACCGGGTCCGGCTCGGCCTGACCGTGCTCGGGGTCGTGCTGGCGTCCGTGGCGACCGGTGCCGCCGGACCGGTCGACTTCGTCGCGCTGCTCGCCCCGCAGATCGCGCGAAGGCTCACCCGCACGGCCCACGTGCCGCTGCTGAGCGCCGCGTTGACCGGCTCCCTGATCGTCGTGGCCGCGGACCTGCTGGCACGCCGCATGTTCTCCCCGACCGAGCTGCCCGTCGGCGTCCTGACCGCCGCGGTGGGGGCCCCGTACCTGATGTGGCTCATCGTCCGCACCCGCAGCCGTTCCGGAGGCACCTCCTCATGAGCGCTCCATCCACCAGCCGCCTGTCCGCGCGGGACCTGACCCTCGCCTACGAGGACCGCACCGTCGTCGAGGGCCTGGACCTGGAGGTCCCCGACGGCAGGGTCACGGTCGTCGTCGGCCCCAACGCCTGCGGCAAGTCCACCCTCCTGCGGGCGCTGGGCCGCCTGCTCACACCGCGCCGAGGCGCGGTGCTGCTGGACGGCGCCGCACTCGCCCGCGTCCCCGGCAGGCAGATCGCGCGGACGATCGGCGTCCTGCCCCAGTCCCCCACGCCGCCGGACGGCATCACCGTCGCCGACCTCGTGGCCCGCGGCCGCCAGCCGCACCAGAAGTGGTGGCAGCAGTGGTCGGAGGCGGACGAGCGGGCCGTCACCGAGGCGCTGGAGCGTACCGGCACCGCGGACCTCGCCGACCGCCCGGTGGACGAGCTCTCCGGCGGCCAGCGGCAGCGGGCGTGGATCGCCATGGCCCTGGCCCAGGACACGGACCTGCTGCTGCTCGACGAGCCCACGACATACCTGGACATCGCGCACCAGGTGGAGGTGCTGGACCTCGTGCGCCGACTCAACCACGAGCGCGGCCGCACCGTCGTCGCCGTCCTCCACGACCTCAACCAGGCCGCCCGCTACGCCGACCACCTCGTCGCCATGCAGGCCGGCCGCATCGTCGCCCAGGGCCCGCCGAACGAGGTCGTCACCGCCGACCTGGTCCAGGACGTCTTCGGCCTCTCCTGCGTCGTCGTGCCCGACCCCGTCACCGGCGGCCCCCTCGTCGTCCCCGCCCACGCCTGGCAGCCCGCATCCCCGCGGGAGGAGCAGGCACGCTGAGCGCCGCGAAGGCGCCCGGCAGCCAGCCGGGCGCCTTCGCACGCCCAGGGCGTCCAGGCTGCGTTCCACGGCCAGTACCCCTGCCAGGCCCGGGACGGCGAGGTGTCTGCCGAGGTGGCCAGGTCGGTGACGGCCGCACCAGCGATCAGTACGACGGGCAGCAGGGCGACGGCCGGCGACCAGCCGGTACCCGGCATGTCCTCGTCCTCGAAGACCTCCTCGCCCACGAGCCCCTTGGGCACCCGCGGGTCCATCGCGCGCACGAAGGGGAGGCGGGGCCGCACGAGGGCGACGAGCACACCGACGGGGACGGCGATGAACAGTCCGTGGGGCAGGGTGAGTCCGACCGGCGCGTGGAAGGAGGACGCCACCGCGATGGGGCCCGGCTCGGGCGGCGGGAAACTGTGCATGGTGGACAGTGGGATGGACATCGGCAGCCCGACTCGGGGCGCCGCCCAGCGCATCGCGGGCAGGCTGCTCGACCATCGGGCTCGGCGCCATGGTCGGCCGGGTGAGCAGCGTCCGGCCCGTTGCCGTCCGCGGAGAGTGCCGGAACCGAACGCACCCGGCTGCCGCGCCTGTTGCACAACGCGGGAACGCGACCGGGCCGGATGCGGGCCATCCCCTCCTGCGCGACCGGGCAGTTCACGTCCCTGGACGGAGAGGAGCCCACACACCCGCCACCCACCCGCCTTCGCCGCGCTCCTGCTCCTAGCCGTCGGCGTCGCCCTGGCGCAGGAAGGGGGAGAAAGTGGACGGACCCACCACCGGGGCACTCCGCCCAGCAGGTGCACGCGTTCAGTCGGACCGCACGGCGATCAGCCCCGCCGCACGCGACAATCGTCCTCATGACGCCCCCCGCAGCGGCCTCCCCGGACGACGGCTACCTCCTCGACAACGCGCGCTCGGAGGCCGGGGCGCGCTTCGACGCGCTCCGTGAGCTGTTCGACTCCTCCACCTTCCGGCACATCGATGAGCTGGGAATCGCTCCGGGCTGGCGGTGCTGGGAGGTCGGGGCGGGTGGCACCTCGGTGGTGAACTGGCTCGCCGGGCGGGTCGGGACGGCCGGCCGGGTACTGGCGACCGACATCGACACCTCCTGGGCCTGCGATGCGGCAGGGGGCGTCGTCGACGTCCTGCGCCACGACGTCGGCCGCGACCGGTCGCCCGGGGGTGCGGGCTTCGACCTCGTGCACGCCCGGTTGGTGCTGGTGCACGTGGCCGACCGGCAACGGGCCCTGCGCATGATGACCGAGTCGCTGCGGCCCGGTGGCCTGCTGCTGGTGGAGGACGCCGATCCCGCGCTGCAACCGCTCATCTGCCTGGACGAGCACGGGCCGGAGCAGGTACTGGCCAACAAGCTGCGGTCCGGTTTCCGCGCGCTGCTGGCTGCCCGTGGCGCCGACCTCGCCTACGGCCGCAAGCTTCCCCGCCTGCTTCGCGAGGCGGGGCTGACGGGCGTCCGCGCGGACGCGTACTTCCCGATCGCCTCGGCAGCCTGCGACGTTTTGGAGGCCGCGACGGTCCGCCAGGTGCGCGACCATCTCGTGGCCGCCGGGCTGGCGACCGACGAGGACATCGACCGCCATCTCGCGAACGTCGCCTCCGGCCGCCTCGACCTGGCCACCTCCCCCATGATCTCCGCATGGGGCCGGCGTCCGGCGGAGCCCGGTCCGGCCTGAGCCGCGGCCGGTCACCGCCCCGCTTCGGGCCGTTCACCAGTGACGTACAGCGCCGGGAGGTTGACGACGACCGCCTCCTGCGTGCTGCGGGCGATCACCACGACGGCCTCCTCGTCGCGGCTCGGGTTCTCCTCGCGGTGCGGGACGTACGGCGGTACGAACACGTAGTCGCCGGGAGAGGTGCGGATGCGGACCTCGGTGGGCGTTCCGCCGCTGTCGTCGAGGAAGACGAACTCGGGGTGGCCCTCGACGACGTGGATGGCCGTCTCGGACGCCCCGTGATGGTGGTTGGAGGAGGCGGTGCCGGGGGCCACGTGGGTCTGGCCCATCCAGATGCGCTCCGAGCCGACGGTGTGTCCGCTGATCGCCGCGAACCGGCGCATCCCGTCGGTCTGCGCGGTGTCGCCGTCCAGTGCATCGGCGCGGACGTGGTGGAGTCGGTGGCGCAGCGGGGCTTTCCCGGAATGCGGCAGGTCGGGGTGGAAGGCGTCGTCGCCCGTGCTGGACGGGGGCTGGTCGGGGGCCATGAACGTCCCTGCTCGTCGAGGGCTGCACGGTCCCGGCGACCGTAGGGACCGGCGCCGATGGATGTCAAGGTGCCACCGCTGCCGTCAGCCACTCGTCCGTCCGGACGGGTCCGGACAGGTTCGGACGGACGCCCTGGCGGTTCGCGGGGCGCGCGGAAGCAGGCGACCGGCGACCGCACGCCCCGCCGGCCGCCGCGGCGGTGCGGCAGCCGCTCAGTCCCAGTGGTCGACGCGCCACGCCCGGGGTCGTCCGTGACCATATGCAGTCCCGCCGTGCCGTCACGGCCGTCGGCGTCGGCATCGGCATCGGCATCGGCATCGGCGGAGACGTCCCGGCTCTCGGCCCCGCCCGCCGTCCGGGTGGGGGACCCGATCTCCTCGTCCGCGTTGCCGGGTGGTACTCCCGCACCCGCCTCGCCCAGGACAGCGTCCACTGCCAACCTGCCAACCTGCCGACGGGCCGCACCCGGGGGCGTTCTGGTCGACCCGGTGCCCGCGTCACCCGTCCACCACCCGGACGCCGCGGACACCCTCGCGCCCAAGACGCATCGGCGCACTCTCACCCCGCGGATCAGGGAGTTCGTCCGGCAGCACGTGCACGAGCCGGACCCGGCTCCCCGGCCGTCGCCACCGCACACCACATCTCCGTCAGCCGTCTGCACCGCCTGTTCGGGTCGCAGGACACCACGGTGGCCCCCTGGATCCGCCGTCGGCGCCTCGCAGGGTGCGGGCCGCGATCTGTCGAACCCGGCGCTGCGGACCCGGGCCGTTCCACCGCATCGCCGCCCGGTGGGACTTCGGCGAGCACGCGACTCCCACCCGCTCCTTCACCGCCGCCTACGGCATGCCGCCTCGCGAGTACCGGCACCGGGCCCCCGAGACGCCCCCTGGTGACGATCCACCGCCGGAGGCCGAGCGGGGCCGCGCCCCGCCCAGGGCCGTGACCGGCGTCGACGGCGCCGGCCTCCTCGGTTGTGTCAGCCGTATCGGGCGCGGCGCGAAGACCGCCTGCCGTACGCGAGCGGATGAGCGAGGCGCGGCGCGGGATCAGCCCACGGCTTTCCAGTGGTCGTAGGCAGAGACCATCTGGAAGCTGCGGTTCGGGCAGTAGAAGGCGCTGTTCGGCTGGTCGTAGTGGGTGTCCGAGTTGGCCGAGGTCGCGGCGGACCAGGCGCCGTTGTTGCGCACCGATATGTTGCTGGACTCGAAGGCAAGGCCGGCCATGGCGTCGCAGGAGTAGGCCCGCCCGGAGGAACCGATCGTGGAGTAGAGCTCCTCGATGTCCCAGCCGTCGGTGCGACCCGACTGGTTGGTGCCGGACTGGGTGAACAGGGTGTCCCACCGTCCGGTCGAGTAGTTGTAGAGGGCCGCTGACCAGGTGTTGGAGCTGGCGGAGGTGCGGACGACCCGTCCGGTGTACGCGCCGGAGCCACCGGTGTAGGTGTTCAGGAAGGAGCTGTCGATGGGCACGGAGGCTGCGAAGTTGACACTCCTGCACCAGTCCCAGGCCGAGACCGAGCGGACGGACTGCGTGTAGACCGTGACCAGTTCGACGCACGAGCCGCCGGGCGGGTACAGGGTGGGGGTGTAGATGGTGGTGTAGCCGTCCTGGACCCTGAGCTGGGTGGAGACCGACTGCGTGGCACAGGCACCGTCCGCGCCGGACGCCGCCTTGAACGCGGTGCCCTGCGCCGGATGGATGTCGACCAGCGGCAGGCGCACGGCGTTGCTGCCGGTGCCGAGCGGGCCCTTGGCGGCGATCCCGTACCGCTCGCGGTGCTGGGCGGTGAGGGAGGAGAGCCGGCTGTGGACCTCCTGTTGGGACAGGGCTCCGCGTACGGTGCGGCCGGAGACGGCGGTGGAGCAGACTCCGACGTCCGCGACCCGAAGGTGTGCGGCGGTGTGCGTGGCGTTCGCGGGGCTGGCGGTGGCAGTGCCCGGACCGCAGCCCAGGACCATGGCTGCGGCGGCGGCGAGAACTGCCACCGTGGACTTCAGGCTTCTCACGCTGATGCGATCCTCTCGGGAGGCCAAAGGGCGCAAAACATGTCCATGACAAGACACAGAAGACAGAAAGAGAAGCCTTCGGTCGATTATTGTCACCCTGGCACCAAGAAAAGGCCGGTTCTGCGATCCGCATCACCGCCGACGGAGATGCGGCAGCGGCTCCCGGGCCACCCCCCGGCAGCCGCGTCCGACGACCCGAACCACCGGGCGACGGCCCCGCCGACGTGCGCGGTCATGTCCCGGGCGCCCGGCGGACGGTGCCCGACGGCTCCCCCGCTACCCGGGATATCCGTACAGGTGTTCAGGTCGACCCGCGTCGCCGTAGCGCAGCGACAGTTGGAGGGACCCCTGGTCCTGAAGGTGCCGGAGGTAGCGCTGGGCGGTCGAACGGCTGATTTTCGCGCGTGAGGCGACCTCCTGGGCCGACAGCGGCCGGCCGGCCTGGCGCAGGATGCGGCAGATGAGGTCGACGGTCGGGCCCGACCAGCCCTTGGCAGGAGAGGGCGTTGCGCTCGTCAGCGTGCGCAGAGCGCCGTAGATGAGGTCGACCTGGTGCTGACCCGGGGCGGTCCGGCCCCCGACGTCGCGCAGGGTGCGGCGCAGTTGCCGGTAGCTCTCCAGCCTCGTGCGCAGTCCGTCGAAGCTGAACGGTTTCACGAGGTACTGCAGAACGCCGTGCCTGAGCGCGGTCTCGACGACGTCGACGTCCTGGGCGGCGGTGACCATGATGACGTCGCACTTCAGCCCGCGTTGCCGCATGCCGCGCACCAGATCGAGCCCCGTACGGTCGGGGAGGTAGTGGTCCAGCAGGAGCAGGTCCACCGGGTTCCCGTCCAGCACGGACATCGCCTGCATCGCCGTGTGCGCCGTGCCGACGACACGGAAGCCCGGCACCTTGCGCACATAGGCTGCGTTGATCTCTGCCACGTGGAAGTCGTCGTCCACCACAAGAACGTCGATCAAGACGGGTCTCCTGCCAGGGCTGGTACGGAAGGCGCCTTGGGCGCGTCGGAGAAGGTGCCGGGGAAGGTGACCGTGAAGACGGCGCCACCACCCGCCCGTGCCGCCACCCGCGCGACACCGCCGTACCGCTCGGCGAGGCTTCTGACCAGGGCCAGGCCCAGGCCCCGGTCACGGTGTGCCGGCGACGTCTTCGTCGTCCACCCCTCGTCGAAGATCCTCTCGCGCAGCCCGACCGGCACGCCCGGGCCGTTGTCGCTGACGCGGGCCACGACGGTGTCCCCTTCCACGAGGACCTCGACCTCGACCACGGGCTCGGTGACGCGGCCGCCCCCCACCACGTCCAGAGCGTTGTCGATCAGGTTGCCCAGCACCGTCACGACGTCGCGGGCGTCGATCAGGCCGTTGGGAAGCAGGGTCCTGTCGGACAGCCGCAGCGCGACGCCGCGCTCCGAGGCGATGGCGGACTTGCCGACCAGCAGTGCGGACACCACGGGCATCCTGATGCGTTCGGAGAACTTCTCGGCGGATGCGTGTCGGGCCCGGGTGAGACCGGCGACGTAGCTGCGCGCCCTTTCCGCCATGTCCAGGTCGAGGAAGCCGAGAACCGTGTGCAGACGGTTCGCGTGCTCGTGGTCCTGCGCACGCAGTGCCTCCAGCAGGCCCTTGGTGGAGTCCAGTTCCCTGCCGAGGACGGCGACCTCCGTGCGGTCGCGCAGCGTGACGACCGATCCCCCGTCCTGGGTCGGCATGCGGTTGGCGATCAGGACGCGGCTGCCGCGCACCGTCAGCAGGTCGCGGCCGGTGACCTGGCCCGCGAGGACGTCGCGGGACCGGCCCGGGGGGAGCAGGTCGTTGAGCCTGCGCCCCTCGGCGCCGTCGTCGAGGGCGAGGAGGCGGGCGGCCTCGTCGTTGACGAGCCGCACCCGGTCCTTCTCGTCCAGGGCGACGACACCCTCCCGCACGGCGTGCAGCATCGCCTCGCGCTCCGCCAGCAGTGCGGAGATGTCCGCGACGGAGACGCCGTGCGTGCGCCTGCGCAGCGCCCGCGCCACCAGGAACGCGGCACACGCGCCCACCGCCAGTGTGGCGCCCGCGTACCGCAGCAGTCCGGGCAGGGCGGCGAGCAGGCGATCGCGGACACCTGAGTAGGCGATCCCCACGGAGACCGCTCCGACGACCCGTCCGCGGCGGTCGCGCAGGGGCACCTTCGCGCGGGCGGAGGTGCCGAGCGTGCCCCGGTCGACCTGCAGCACGACACGTCCGTGGAGGGGGATCGACGGATCCGTCGACACGTGGTGGCCCACCCGCCGGGCGTCCGTGTGCGACCAGCGAACGCCCCGCAGGTTCATCACGACCACGTACAGGGCGCCCGTCGCCCGCCGGGTGAGCTCGGCCTGCCGCTGGACCGGGCCCCTCGGATCCGGCCCACCGGCCAGCAGGCCGGCGGCGATGTCCGGGTCCGCAGCGGTGGTCTGCGCGATGGCCAGCGCCTCGTGCTCGGCCTGGTCGTCGAGCTGGGTCCGCAGCGGTTGCAGGAACAGGCCCGTCAGCAGGAGCAGGACCCCCGTGGTGATCAGCAGTTGTGCGATCAGCACCTGGGCGAACACCTGCCGGGGCCAGCCGACGCGCAAGCGGGCCACAATGACACCTGCCTTCGGGGGGACTCTCCCGCGCGACGATCGTTTCGCCGGGATGGACGCACCGTAGCGTTCGACGATTCGGCCCGGGAAGCCCCCGGCAGCAGCTCAGGCCGCCCGGCGTGAGCACAATGAGCAGAAGCCCCGCTTACAGGAACAACCGGCGGTTGCCGGCCAAAAACTTCACACCCCCGCGCGCCGCTCCTAACGTTCCTGGGCATGACAAGCCAATCGAGTCCGGCCATCGAGCTCCGCGGGGTGCGCAAGGTCTTCCGCACCCCGTCCGGGGCTTCCCACACGGCCGTGCGCGACCTCGACCTGACCGTTCAGAGGGGCGATTTCGTCGCCGTCGTCGGTCCCACCGGCTGTGGCAAGTCCACCACGCTCACCCTCGTCAGCGGCCTGGAGGAGCCGACCGAGGGCGAGGTGATGCTGTCCGGCACACCGGTGAGGGGAATCGACTCGAAGGTCGGATTCGTCTTCCAGCAGGACGCCACCTTCCCCTGGCGCACCGTGCTGTCCAACGTCATGGCAGGCCCCCGGTTCCGGGGCGTGGCCAAGGCGGAGGCGAAGGACAGGGCCCGTGAATGGCTGGCACGCGTCGGGCTGAGCGCTTTCGAGGACCGCTACCCCCACCAGTTGTCCGGAGGGCAGCGCAAGCGCGTGGCGCTCGCCTCGACGTTCGTCAACGACCCCGCCATCCTGCTCATGGACGAGCCGTTCTCCGCTCTCGACGTGCAGACCCGCGCGCTCATGTCCGACGAGCTGATGGAGTTGTGGGCGGGCACCGGCGCCTCGGTCGTGTTCGTGACGCACGACCTGGAGGAGTCCATCGCGCTCGCGGACAAGGTTGTCGTCATGACCGCGGGACCGGCCACCGTCAAGGAGGTCTTCGAGATCGACCTGCCCCGCCCCCGCAGGGTCGAGTCCGTCCGCCTGGAGCCGCGGTTCGTCGAGATCTACCGGGAGATCTGGTCCTCCCTGGGCGAAGAGGTCCGCATCACTCGTGAAAGGGGCGCCCAGAATGTCGCCTGACATCCGGAGCGCGAGCTCCCCCGCCGCCGTCGGCAGGCCGGCGCGCTCCGAGGAACGCGCCCGCGCGGCACGCCGGCGCCGGGGCGTCGTGCTCCTGTCGCGAGGGGTCCTGCTGGTCCTGGTCCTCGGTGTCTGGGAGTGGTTCTCCCGCGCCAAGATCATCGACCCCTTCAACTTCTCCATGCCGTCGCGCATCTGGGACCAGATACAGCAGTGGACCCTGCACGGCACACCGCAGGGGTCGCTGGGCGAGCAGATCTGGTACACGCTCTACGAGGCCCTGCTGGGCTGGGTGGCCGGCGTCATCGCCGGAGTCGTCCTGGGCATCGCCCTCGGCCGGGTCAGGTTCCTCGCCGATGTCATGGGCCCCTACATCAAGGTCCTCAACGCCCTGCCCCGCATCGTCCTCGCCCCGATCTTCCTCATCTGGTTCGGCCTCGGACCGGCGTCGAAGGTGGCCTCCGCCGTCGTCCTCGTCTTCTTCCCCGTGTTCTTCAACGCCTTCCAGGGCGCCAGGGAGGTGGATCGCCATCTCATCGACAACGCCCGCATCCTCGGTGCCCGAGACCGCCAGGTCACTTTCCAGGTCGTCATACCGGCCGCGACCTCGTGGATCTTCACCAGTCTCCATGTGAGCTTCGGCTTCGCACTCATCGGTGCCATCGTCGGCGAGTACATCGGCGCGACCAAGGGCATCGGGCTCCTGGTCTCCGCCTCCCAGGGCACGTTCAACTCCGCGGGCGTCTACGCGGCCATGGTCATCCTCGCCGTCGTCGCGCTGCTCGCCGAGGGCCTGCTCACCTTCCTGGAGAACCGGCTGTTCCGCTGGAAGCCCGCCGCCCCCGAAGCCCGCTGACCCCCACCCACCACCCCAGGAGCCGACATGTTCCGCCGCACCCTGACCACCAGACTGACCACCGCCGGCGTCGCACTGGCCGCCCTTGCGGCCCTCAGCGGCTGCGCCGACGAGGTGTCCTCCCACTCGTCCGACAGCGGGGGGACGGGCGGAGGGAGCAAGGTCAAGATCATGGTCGGAGGGATCGACAAGGTCATCTACCTGCCCGCGATGCTGGCCCAGAGGCTGGGCTACTTCAAGGACGAGGGCCTCGACGTCGAACTGCTCAGCGAGCCCGCCGGCATCGACGCCACGACCTCGCTCGTCGCCGGGAACGTCCAGGGAGTCGTCGGCTTCTACGACCACACCCTCGACCTGCAGACCAAGGGCAAGCAGGTCGAGTCGGTCGTCCAGCTCGCACAGACGCCCGGCGAGGTCGAGATCGTCTCCAACAAGGCCGCCGGCAGCCTCAGGTCCCCCGGGGACTTCTCCGGCAAGAAGCTCGGCGTCACCGGCCTCGGGTCGTCCACCGACTTCCTGACGAAGTACCTCGGTGTGCACGAGGGGGTGGCGACTACCAAGTTCACCAACGTGGCCGTCGGCGCGGGGCAGACCTTCATCTCCGCCCTGCAGAAGGGTTCCATCGACGGCGGGATGACCACGGACCCGACCGTCGCCCAGATCCTCGCCAAGAAGATCGGCAAGGTTCTCGTCGACATGCGCACCCCGGCGGGCTCGCGCAAGGCCCTCGGCGGCCTCTACCCCTCGTCGAGCCTGTACATGAACACCTCCTGGGCGAACGCGCACAAGGACACCGTCCAAAAGCTCGCCAACGCCTTCGTGCACACGTTGAAGTGGATGTCGCAGCACAACGCCCAGGAGATCGCGGCGAAGATGCCCTCCGACTACGCGCAGGGCGGCGAGGGGCTGTACGCGCAGGCGATCACCAGCACCCTGCCGATGTTCACCGAGGACGGCCGGATGCCGGCGGGCGGCCCCGAAACGGTGCAGCGCGTGCTCAAGTCCTTCAACCCGAACCTGAAGAACGCCGCCATCGACCTCGGGAAGACGTACACCACGGAGTTCACCGACAAGGTGAGGTGACGGTCCCCGCTCCCGGGTGACGGCGTCCCTCGGCGGCGGCTCGTACGCATGTGCCCATGGAGGCTGGGACGTGGCCCGTCCTATAGTCACACGTCGTCCACCATCGCGTAGGCGGTCGCCCGCGGTACATGATCCGGTTCGGCGTCGAGGGAGATCGCTCATGGCCAGCGCGTTCCAGGAACGCAAGCTCAAGGGGATGTTCGCCGCGTTCGACGCGGACGGTGACGGCTTTCTGCGCGAGGAGGACTTCAGGGCACTCGTCGCCCGCTTCAGCCGGCTGCCGGGCGTGGCACCCGGGACGGAGCTGCGTGCACGGGTGGAGACGCTGCTGATGGGCTGGTGGGCGGCGCTGCTGGGAGCCGGCGACGCCAACGGGGACGGCTCGGTGGACTTGGGCGAGGTGCTCTCGCTCGTCGACAGGTTGCCCGCCATGGCCGCGGATGTGACCGCGACCGCCGACACCGTCTTCGACGCAGTGGACGCCGACGGCGACGGCCGTATCTCGCAGGAGGAACACCGCAGGCTCGTCGAGACCTGGAACGGGCGGCCCGTCGACATGACGGGCGTCTTCGAGCTGATCGACCCGAACGGCGACGGCCACCTCGACCGCGAGGAGTTCGCGTTGCTGTGGCGCCAGTTCTGGATCAGCGACGACCCGGCGGAACCGGGCAACTGGCTCTGCGGCCGGTTCCCCGGCCGACCGGCCTGACCCGGTCACTCGGTCACCGGCTCCGCCGGCGGGCCAGATGGGGCGCGCCGGCTGCGGGACTCGTCGGTGGCATCCTCCGCCGTGCGACCGCAGCCCTCTGCGCGTGACACCGTCCCGCCGCAGCCCACCACATCCCCGCCCGCCCCGTGCCGTGCAGGTCGGGCCCTTCGGACGGGGCGGGCGGCCCCGTGTCCGGGTGCCTCATCGGGGGCGTCCGGGTGTCTCTTCGGGTGACTTTCGGCCCCCGACCGCAACTGCTCCGTTCCTGATCAGTTATGACGGATGTCGGGCTCCTCAAAGCGGTGGTGTCCGTCCTCCAGGGCACGGGGGCCGTTGGTCTTCCGGGGCCGGCGGACGGTCCGGGAGGCCGGGAAGGCCGCCGGCTGTGGCCGTGCCCGGCTCCGCCCGCCGCGGACCACCGGTCGACCGGCCGGGGCCGGGCGGGCACGGCCGGCACACGCCGAGCGCCTGGCACACGCACGGCGAGGAGGAGGTCGATACGTCCGTGGCGGACACCGAGGCCGCGGTGCTGATCGTCGGTGGTGGCCCGGTCGGGCTCACCGCCCGGGTACTGCTGGAGCGCTGGGGAGTGCCGGCCGTGCTGGTCGAGAAGCACCGCGAGCTGTCCCCCTTTCCCCGGGCCCGGCTGGTCAACGTGCGCTCGATGGAGATCTTCCGCCAGCTCGGCCTCGCGGCGAGGATCACGGCCGGGGCGTTCCCACCGGAGTACGGCCGCATCCGCTTCCGCGACACCCTGTACGACCGGGACTTCGCCACCTCGGCGATGATCGGTGTCAACGCGCCGGTGCCCGAGAGCCCCGTGACCGGCGCGGTCACCTCGCAGGACCGGCTGGAACCCACCCTGCTCGCGGCGGCGGACGCACCGGTGCGGTTCGGGGTCGAGCTCATCGACCTGGCCGAGGAGGGCGAGAGCGTCGTGGCCTTCCTCGCCGACCATCGGCGCGGTGCGAAGACGCGCGTGCGTGCCCGCTACCTACTCGCCGCCGACGGCGCGAGCTCCACCGTGCGGCAGCGGCTGGGAATCGGCACCGCGGGCCCCGGGGCGATGACCCGCTTCACCACCGTCGTGTTCGACGCCGATCTCGGCCGCTGGTGCGCCCGCCAGCCCGCCGGGGTCTACTTCACCGCGCAGGGGCTGTTCGCCCCGCTCTACCCCGAAGGAGGCTGGGCCTGGTTCACTCCGACTCCCGAAGACGCTGCGCACGCCGACTGGAGCGAACTCGTCTCGCGCGCCCTCGGGCCCGTCGCCGGCGTACGGGCCGACGTGCTGAGGGTCCAGCACTGGGAGATGAGCGCGTTCGTCGCCGAACGCCTGCGGCACGGCCGTGTCCTGCTGGCCGGCGATGCCGCGCACGCGATCCCCATCGTCGGCGGTCTGGGCATGAACGCGGGCATCGCCGATGTGCACAACCTGTGCTGGAAACTGGCGGGCGCTTTCCACGGGTGGGCCGGAGCGGGACTCGTGGACACCTACGAGACGGAACGGCAACCCGTCGCCCACCAGACCCTCCGCCAGGCGGTGGCCAACACCCACCTCATGCTCGACGTCCAGCACCGGCGCGGCGACCAGCTCCGCACCGGCGAGGCAGCGCCGTCCCGGATCGAGCTGCCCTGGTCGGACCGGTACTTCGCCCAACTCGGACTCGTCCTCGGCGTCGCCTACCACTCCGGCGCCGTCATCGCGGGCCCCAGCGCCCCGCCCGAGCCGTCCGATCCGGGCACGGACTACCTCCCCACCGCCGAACCGGGCCATCGCATGCCGCACCTCTGGCTCACCCGTACCCGCTCCACGCTCGACACCGTCGGCGAGTGCTTCACCCTGCTCACCCCGGACCCCGCCCGCTGGGAGCAGCAAGCCGCCGCGCCATGGCCGCTGCGCGTCGAGGCCCTTCCCCGCGAGCACCTCGACCCCTGCGGCCTCGGCCCGCACGGAGCACTGCTCGTCCGGCCCGACGGTCACATCAGTGCCCGCTGGCGCGACCGCCCGCCCGGCGACTCCGCCCTCCGGAACGCCCTGGCCACCGTCACCCACTCGGCACCTGCCTGAGCGCCCGCTCCCCGGGCCGAGGCGCCGCCCGCGGTGCCGTCCCTTCGGTAACCGGCCGCCGCAGCACGGTGAGGGCCATCGCGCTCGCCCCACCGGAACGCGCGGTGCGGGGCGAGGTCGTACGGAGGGCCGCTCCCGTCCGTCCGACCCCGCTGGGCGAGGTCCTGCTCCCGCACGCTCGCGCAGCGCTGTCGGCCGTCGGCGCCTTCGATGCAGCCGCGGCCGCGCACAACGACACCGCGGCCGCCGGGGCGGTCACCCCGTCCGTCCCCCCGACAGTCGACCGCGGGTTGCTTCCGGGCCTGCTGCGGATGTGGCGCGAGCACCTTCCGCATGTCGAGGTCACTCTCTTCGAAGCCATCGACGAGGAGATCGAGCAGTGGCTGGAGCGCGGCACCGTCGACGCCGCTGTCCTCATCGACCCCGATCCGCTGCCCCCGGCGCCCTGCATCTGGCGACCGACGTCCACCAGGCAGTCGTCCGCAGCGACCACCCGCTCGCGGGCGAGAAGTCGATCGAGCCGGCCGACCTGCCGGAAGACCCGCCCCTTGCGACCACGTCCGGCTTCGAGGCGCCCCTCGGACGGCTGCACGCGCGGGCGGGCCTGCCTGCGGGCCCGCCCGTCGCATCCGCGCACTGACGACGCTGCTGACCATGGTGGAAGCAGGTCTCGGTGTCGGCATCCCGCCCGCCATGGCAGCGGGCATGCTCACCGACACGCTCACCCCGGTCCCCCTGCGACCCCGTCAGGAACGCGGTCTCCTGCCGACCGGCCCGACCGCCCGGCCCTGGTACCCGGACGCGGTCGCGCTCCGCGACCTGTGCGCCGAGCACATCTCCGGCGGGGGCGCACCGGGCGGATCAGCGAGTGGTGCGCGCTCCCGCTGATCCGCCACCGTCCGACGACCGTCCGAAATCCCAGCCGCGGCGGGCTCGTCGACTCGTCGTGTCCGCCGTGGCTACGGCTCCCGAGCGGTGAGCTGCTCGACGACGGCGTCGAGCAGTGCCGCCGGGACGTGCAGGGCGTGCAGCGCGGCGATCTTCGCGCTGAGCGGCCGCGACGAGCACAGGAGATCCCAGATGTCCGACTTCACCGGGTTCTCGCACTGGGCCGAGCCGAGGATGCGCCGGACGGCCCCCGCGGAGCGGTCCGAGGACGCGGGTTCCCGGAGTCTCACCTCGATGGCGACCTCGGACGTGGTCGCGGCGTGCACCGTGAAGCTGAACCGTCCCTCTCCCGGCGTGACATCGACCGGTTCCCCGTCGAGTAGCGGCGGCGTGGCCGGCGGGTCGGCGAGGAACGTGACCGTCCAGCTCCGTGCCGCGGGTACCACGCCGTCCGGGCCGAGAACCGCGCCGATGCGGAGGGTGCCCGTGAGCGCGTCCCAGTCCAGCGAGGTGGATGCCGTGGTCAGGCTGCTCCCATCGCCCTGGCCGTCGTCCTCGACGAGGGTGAAGGAGCCGCCGGCCGAGGGCGCCACGAGGAGTTCCAGCCGCTCGGGATTGCGGGTGGCGTCCAGGTCGTCGGGTGCCCCGAGCGGCAGGATGCCTCCGGCTCGCAGCAGCGCGGGGACACTGTCCAGGCCGCGGTGGAGTTCGGCCCAGCGGTCACCGTCGTACACGGTCGCGGTGAAGATGTCGGTCCAGGTGCCCGGTGGCAGCCAGACGCGGGTCGGGCTGAGCAGGGTGACCGGGTCGCGGGGGACGGTGACGGGGGCGACGACCAGTTCGCTTCCGAAGGCGAACTGGTTCGGCACCGCGTACGCCTCCTCGCGTTCCGGCGCCACGTGGTACATGGGGCGTACCAGAGGGACACCGGCGGCCGCGCGGTGGTTCATGGTGTGCAGGTAGGGCAGGAGCCGGTGGCGGAACCGGAGCGCCGCGCCCATGGCGTGTCGCGGTTCGCGCGGGTACTCCCAGGGCTCCTTGCGGATGAACGGGTTGTTCGCCGAGTGCAGCCGCAGGATCGGCGAGAACACACCCAGTTGCAGCCACCTGGTCGCCAGTTCGTCGTCCCTGCTGCCGCGGGTGTGTCCGCCGATGTCATGGCTCCACCAGCCGTAGCCGACGTTCGCGGCGGTCGCCGTGAACTCGGGCTGGAAGGCCAGCGAGGACCAGGAGACGACGGAGTCACCGGAGAACCCGACCCCGTACCGGTGACTGCCGGGTCCGGCGTAGCGGGAGAACGCCATCGGCCGGCGCCCCCCGCGCCCCGAGTCGAGGAAGTGGAAGTGGTTCAGGATCCAGAGGGGATCGACCCCGGAGACACCGGAGGTGGTGCCCTGCTGCCAGTCGATCCACCAGAAGTCGACGCCCTCGTCCTCCAGCGGGTGGTGCAGGATGCGGAAGTAGGCGTCGAGGAAGGTCCGGTCGGTCGGGTCGAAGGGTATGGCGGCGTCGGACTCGGGGTCGATGCCGAGGGCGCGCGCCATCTGCGGATACGCGTCCTCGAAGGGGCGCACGCCGTCGGCGGGATGGAGGTTGAGGGTGGTCCTCAGGCCCCGTCGGTGGAGCTCGCCCAGGAAGCCCGCCGGATCCGGGATGAGGCTGCGCTCCCACGAGTAGCCGGTCCAGCCGGTGCCGTACCGAGGGGGCACCGAACCGACGCGGTGCCAGTCCATGTCGATCACTGCGACCGAGAACGGCAGCCCCTCGGCCTCGAACCGGTCGAAGAGGGCGAGGTACTCGTCGGCCGTGTAGGGGTGGTAGCGGCTCCACCAGTTGCCCAGGGCCCAGCGGGGCAGCACCGGCGGGTGCCCGGAGAGCCCGTAAAGGGCCTTGACCGCTTGGGTGTGGTCGCGGCCGTAGGCGAAGACATAGAGGTCGCGGCGCCCCGGTTCGCGCGACGCGATCCACCCCTCGTCGTCGAAGACGAACGACTCGGAGTCGTCGATGACACCGATGCCGCTGCGTGCGACGACCCCGTCGGCGAGGGCGATGCGACCGTCGGCGTCATCGAGTGTGCGAGCGGTGCCGCCGAGGTTCCCCGTGGGCTGCCCGAAGCGCCACAGACGGCCGGCCGCTGTCGTGATGGTCAGTCCGTTACCGCTGAACGGGGCACGGTCGTAGCGGAGGTTGAAGCGCCGTGTGGACACCTCCAGCACACCGTCGGCGTCGGAGACGGAGAACTCCGGCACGTCGAATTCCCGGTGTACGGCGAAGGTCGACGCACGGTCCTCGAAGGCGCCGTCCTCGGACCACTCCAGTCTGAGGAGTCCCTCGGTCAGCACCGTGATGCGCCATCGGTCTCCCTGGAGGACACCATCGGGGTGCGCGCGGGGGCGCGACGGGAATTTCCGGATCGCTGTCACTGCTTCACTGCCCCTTGGGTCATGCCCCTGATCACCCACCGCTGGGAGAACAGATAGACGACTACGGTCGGCGCCATCGCCATGAGGTACGAGGCGAACGCGATGTTGTAGTTGGTGCCGAACTGGCTCTGGAAGATGTTCTGCACGACGGGAAGCGTCTGTTGCGCAGGGTCGGCGGTGATGAGCGAAGGCATCATGTAGTCGTTCCACGAGGCGAGGAAGGCGAAGATGCCGACCGTCGCGTTCATCGGGCCGAGCAGGGGCATGATGATGCGCCAGAAGACCTGCCACGTCGTGGCGCCGTCGATGCGCGCGCTCTCCTCCAGTGTCCCGGGGATCGAGCGCAGGAACGCGCTGTAGAGCAGCACGCTGAACGAGAGCTGGAAGACGATGTGCAGCAGCGCGACCCCCACCGGGTTGTCGATGCCCAGCAGCGCGGTGAGCTTGATCTGCGGCAGCGCCACCACGGGGAACGGGAGGAACATCGCCCCCAGCAGATAGAAGAACGACCACCGGAAGATGCGCCGGTCCCAGTTGCGGGCGATGGCGTACGCGGCCAGGGAGCTGAGCACGAGCGTACCGGCGACGGTCACGGCCGCCACCGCGAGCGAGATGCCGAAGGAGACCGGGAAGCGGGTGAGCCGCCACGCCTCGACGAAGTTGTGCGGGCTGATGGGCCAGGGGGGTGCGAAGGCGTTGCCGTCCGCCGCCTGGGAGGAGTTCTTGAGGGACATCGCGACGGTCACGTACAGCGGCACGACGACAGTCAGGGCGGCGACCATGAGGGCCACCGTGACGGGCCAGTTGGGGGCGCCGATCCGCCGTGTGCGCCGGACGGGGCGCTCGCGCCCGGTGTGCGGCCGCACACCGGCGGGCCGCCGGCTGCGCATGGCTGCGTCGATGGCGTTCATCGGAGTCGAAGGCCCCTTCCTCGTGTTGCCAGCAGTTGCAGCAGCGAGACGACGACCGTGAGCACGAAGAAGACGGCCGCGTTGGCCATCTGGTAGGCGTAGTCGCCTCCGGTGTAGCCGGAGAAGATGGTCATCGCGACGCTTCTCGTGGCCGTTCCCGGCCCGCCGTAGGTGAGGGCGACGATGATGTCGTAGGCGTTCAGGTAGCCCTTGACGCCGAGGACCGAGTTGATCACGACGAACCCGGCGATCAGCGGAAGCGTGATCGACCTGAACCTCCGCCACGGCGAGGCACCGTCGAGCGCCGCCGCCTCGTACAGCTCGTCGGGGATCGTCAGCAGACCGGCGATGTAGATCAGCAGGGCGCCGGGGATCGTCTGCCAGGCGGAGACGATGACGATGGCGGTCCATGCCAGGCTCGGGTTGCCGAGGATGCTCTGTTCCAGCGGGCCGAATCCTACGGAGGTGGCCAGGCTCGGCAGCGTGTTGGAGAAGAGGTACTCGAAGACGTAGGCGATGACGATGCCTGAGATCACCATCGGGATGACGAAGATGCTGCGCAGCGCCGTCGCGTACCGGATGCGACCGGTCAGGCCCAGTGCGAGCGCCAGCGCCACGACCTGCGCGACGACCACGGTGACGAGGGCGAACCCGATGGTGAACTCGTAGGCGGCAAGAACGGACGGGTCGGAGAACACCGCACGGTAATTGGTGATCCCGGTGAACGACCACGTCCCGAAGCCGACGTAGTCGGTGAAGCTGTAGAAGAGCCCGACCACGGCCGGGAGCAGCACGAGAGCGGTGAAGACCAGCAGCGTCGGAAGCAGGAACCAGTAGAAGATCGGCTCGACACGCCGGCGGCGTCCGGGGTGGATCACGCCGGCTGCGCCGCGCGCGAGCCGGACGGGGACGGACATGGGTTCTCCTCGAATGCGGCGATGGGCGGTCGGCGTCGGCAGGGGTCAGCGGATGGCTGTGGAGGAGCGGATGGCGAGCCTGCGCCAGTCGCTGTCGAGCTGTTTGAGCATCGCCTCGAAGTTCCCCGTCGCGATGGCGCTCTGCAGGTAGTTGCCGAGCGGGATGGACGTCGGGATGAACGTGCCGGCTCCCGGGTAGAAGGCCCCGGCGTCCACATAGTGCTGGAGGCCGGTGAGGCGCGGATCGGAGGCGGGCGGCGCGTCGTCGGTGACGCCGTAGGCGAGGTTGTCCCTGTTGTAGGCGTCGATGATCCCGGGTTGCATGAGGAAGTCGACGAGCTCGCATGCCTCGTCCCTGCGGTGCGAACCGGTGGGGATCCACAGGCAGAGGTCGATGTTGACCCGGGCCTTGCGGTCAGCGGCGCGGTTGGTGACCGGCAGTGCGAACGTCCCGATGTCGAGGTGGGGGTTGACCGTGGCTATCTGGGTCAGTGCCCAGGGCCCCTGGAAGTACATGGCCGCCCTCTCCCGGCCGAAGGCGAGGTTCCCGTCGGCGTAGGAGCGCGTCGAGGCGTCCTCGTTGTAGTACTTCGTGATCGTGCGCGCCCGCTCCATGGGTACGGCGAAGTCCTTCTGGAACGACACCGGCGAGTCGGGCCCGATGTCGGTGCCCTGCCTGTCCAACCGGTCGAAGAACGCAGGAGGGTCGACCAGGCTCCCTACCGAGTAGTCGAAGAGGCCCTGCCATATCGTCCAGGTGTCCAGGCCGTCCGTCGCGTAGATCGGTGTGACGCCGGCCTTCCGCAACTCTTCGCAGACGTCGACGAACTCGTCCCAGGTCGTCGGCACGGGAAGGCGGTACTTGGCGAAGATGCGCTTGTTGTAGATGACGCCGGCCGCGGCCAGCGAGTACGGCAGCACGCAGGTGCGGCCCGGGTAGGTGGCGTACCGCTCGGCCAGTCTTGCGATGCGCGCGGGAATGCGGCGGGCGGCGGGCCGGTCCGAGAGGTCGCAGAGCACCCCGCGCTCGATGTACCGGGCGAGTTCCAGGTTGTCGTTGAAGCAGCCCACGTCCGCGGGGGCGTCGCGTACGAACTGCGGCGCTATGGCATCGGTGTCGTCGTGCACCACGCGAATGCCCGGCCGCTCCTTCTCGAACCGGCGCAGCAACTTGTCGAAGTAGGCGATCACCTCCCGCTTCTGCTCGTAGAAGCGGATGGTGGGCGTGCCGCCCGCCGAGGCGCCGCCCGCGCAGCCGCCGAGCCCGAGAGCGCCGGCCAGGACCCCGGCGCCGGCCGACGCGAGCAGCCCGCGTCTGCCGATGCCCCGCGCGCCCCTGATCGTCGGACGTCCTCTTTCGATCGTCACCTCGTTGCCTCCAGAACGTCCTGGACGCATCCGCATGGGATCCATGGGACGCGTGAGCCGTGCGAGCAGGGTGCGGTGAAGTTACAGCGCTGTAAAAATAGGTGTCAACATCCCCCGCACAGTGATTTCCTCGTGCGGGCCGGGCGACAGCGGGGCCACCGATAGGCTGCGCCGGGCGGAGAACGGATCTCCCGGGGCACCCCGGACGCGCCCCGGAACAGCGAGGACAGTGCGTTGCCCAAGGAGGCGAAGTGCCCAATGTGCGCCTGAGCGATGTCGCGAAGCACGCCGGCGTTTCGACGAAGACGGTCTCGAACGTCGTCCGCGGGTACGTGCATGTGAGTCCGGGCACCCGGGCCCGGGTGCAGCGCGCGATCGACGAGCTGGGGTACCGCCCGAACGCGCGCGGACGCAACCTCGCCACCGGCCGCACCCGGATGCTCGCCGTCGCCTTTCCCGACCTGCGCATCCCCTACTTCGCCGAACTCGCCCACGTGATCGCGCAGGTGGCCTCCGAAAGCGGCTACCGGCTGCTCCTGGAGGAGTCGGGCGGGCCCGAGGTCGAGCGCGCGATCCTCTCCGCCGACGAGGCGGGCATCGTCGACGGCGTGCTCTTCCAGCCCGTCTGGCTGACCTCCACCGAGATCGCGCAGCACCGCAGGGACGTCCCCTTCGTACTGCTCGGCGAGAACAGCGCCCCGCTGGGCACCGACCACGTCCACATCGACAACATCGCGGCCGCCGTGCAGGTGGTGGAGCACCTCGTGGCACTGGGCCGGCGACGCATCGCCTTCCTCGGCGTCGAGTCGCCCGTGCCCAGTCAGACGTCCAGGCTGCGCCTGATCGGCTACCAGCAGGGCCTGGAACGCCACGGGCTGCGGGTCGACACCTCGCTGATCGTCTCCGGCGGGGCGGCGGACGCCGGCGCGGCGAGCGCCTCCCTCGGGGCGGCGCTCGACGGCGGCCTCGCCGCGGACGCCATCGTCTGCCGGGACGACCTCGCCGCCATGGGCGCGCTGCGTGCGCTGTCGGAACGGGGGATCCGGGTGCCCGACGACATCGCGATCACGGGCTGGGACGACATCACGATGGCATCGAGCGTACGGCCGAGCCTCACATCCATCCGCGCCGACTCCGCGCAGTTGGCGCGACGCGCCCTGGACCTGCTGTTCGAGCGCATCGACGGGTTCGACGGCCTGGGCCGCCACGAGGTGGTCGGCCACTCGCTGGTGGCCCGCGAGAGCGCGCCCGGCACGACGTCCTGAACCACGGCGCACCCGCCCCGGCCGCCGTGTCGAGCGGGCCGGTTTCCGGGGCGCTCCCGGGCCATTGCGGGAGCCACCTCGATGACGCCTCCTGCCGTGCCTGCCGGGTCCAGCGCCTCCGTGCCACGATATTTACAGCGCTGGAAATTGATGTTGAGATGTCTTCGGCATTCCGCGCAGAGAGCTCCGCCCTGATTCCCTGACCCAGGAGACCGATGGCCATGTCCGATTCGCGCTGCGCCGGCACTCCTTCGGCCCCCCTGCCGAAGACCCCTGGTACGCAGGCCGCGCCAAAGGTCCCCCGGCCGGAGTACCCCCGCCCCGGTTTCGTCCGCAAGGACTGGCTGAACCTCAACGGGATCTGGCAGTTCGTCCGCGACTCCGGCGACAGCGGTCTGGAGCGCGGCCTGGTCCATGCCGAGCTGCCCGAGCGCATCAACGTCCCCTTCTGCCCGGAGTCGGAGCTCTCCGGCATCGGTGACACCGACTTCCACCACGCCGTCTGGTACCGGCGTTCGGTGCGCATCCCGCAGGAGTGGGCGGGCCGGCGCCCCCTTCTGCACTTCGGAGCCGTGGACCACGACGCGACCGTGTGGGTCAACGGCCACGAGGTCGCCCGGCACAGCGGCGGATTCACCCCGTTCAGCGCCGACCTCGGTGACGTGGCCCGGCCCGGCGAGGAGGCGGTCGTCGTCGTCCGCGCCCGGGACGCGGCCCGGGGCCCGCAGGCACGCGGCAAGCAGTCGACGCAGTACGCCAACCACAGTTGCGTGTACACGCGCACCACCGGCATCTGGCAGACCGTGTGGCTGGAGCCGGTCCCCCGGGTCCACTTCCGGCGCCCCCGCATCACCCCGGAGCTGGGATCCGGCTGCTTCCACCTGGAGGTGCCCCTGTCCGGCAACCGGGCCGGCCACCGGGTACGGGCCAGGCTCCGCGACGCGGTGGGCACCGTGACCGAGGCATCGGTGCCGGCCCACCTCGACCTCGCGCCGCGCCTCGTGCTGCCGGTTCCCGAGGAGCGGCGCCGCCCCTGGTCCCCCGAGGACCCGCACCTGTACGAGCTGGACCTCGAACTCGTCGATGCCGCAGGCACTGTCGTCGACACCGCCACCTGCACGGCCGGGCTGCGTTCGGTGGCCGTCGACGGCAAGCGGATCCTCATCAACGGCAAGCCGGTCTTCCAGCGGCTCGTCCTCGACCAGGGGTGGTACCCCGACGGGCTGATGACGGCGCCCGACGACGCCTCCCTGGTCCGGGACATCGAGCTGTCGCTCGCGGCGGGCTTCAACGGAGCGCGTCTGCACCAGAAGGTGTTCGAGGAGCGCTTCCTCCACCACGCCGACCGTCTGGGCTATCTGGTGTGGGGGGAGTTCGGGGACTGGGGGGCCGCCACGGGCCCGGTCGGCGGGGACAACCAGCAGCCGACCGCCGGCTTCGTCACCCAGTGGCTGGAGGCCGTGGAGCGGGACTACTCCCACCCCTCGATCATCGGCTGGTGTCCGCTGAACGAGACGCGCCAGTTGCTGACCGACCGCCACAGCGTCCTCGACGACGTCACCCGTGCCATGTTCCTCGCGACCAAGGCCCACGACACCTCGCGCCCCGTGCTGGACGCGTCCGGCTACGCGCACCGTGTGCCGGAGGCCGATGTGTACGACTCGCACTGCTACGAGCAGGAGCCGGGGGCATTCGGGGACCTGATGGCCGGGCTCGGGGCGGGCGCCCCCTTCACCAATCCGCAGGACGAGAGCCCGGACGCGACGTGGTCGGTGCCGTACCGCGGGCAGCCCTACTTCTGCAGTGAGTTCGGCGGCATCTGGTGGAACCCGGGGGATGCGGAGGCGGCGGGGCGGGATCGGCTCGTCTCGTGGGGCTACGGCCGGCGTCCGCGCGACGAGGAGGAGTTCCACCGGCGCTTTTCGGGGCTGACCGGAGTGCTCCTGGAGGACCCCGGCATGTTCGGCTACTGCTACACGCAGTTGACCGACGTCTTCCAGGAGCAGAACGGCATCTACCGCTTCGACCGCTCCGCCAAGCTCGACGTGGCCCGCGTGCGTGCCGCACAGCAGCGGCCCGCTGCCTTCGAGGAGGGCACCGGGCCATGAGGTCCGCCGCCCGCCCCCGCCCGCACCGCCCTGACCGGGGGCGGCCCGCGAAGGCCGAAGCGGAGTCCGGTGCCGGGCTCCGCCGCCGGCCCGAGACCGCGGCGGCGGAGTCCGGTACCCGGCTCCGCCGCTGATACGGAACAGCGGCGGCGGTGTCCGTTCGGCGTGGGAGTACCTCCCGGCAAAGGGTGGGCCGGGAATACGGAGGGCGTCAGCCGATCGCCGTCAGCATTCCGTTGCGACTGCCGATGAGAAGTCGGCCATCTGCGGTGAGCGCCGGATAACTGTCGACCGGTCCGCCGAGGTCGACGGCGAAGAGCCGATTTCCCTTCGCGTCGAATCCGTAGGCCTTCCCGTCCTGCCCGCCGAAATACAGGTGGTATGCGCGGTCCACGACGGTGGAACTCCAGATCTTTCCCCCGACCGGGCCGTAGCGGGCGACCTCCTTGCCCGACCGCACGTCGAAGACGTGCACGAGCCGGGCGTGGTCGCCCACGTAGGCCAGACCGCCGGCGGTGACGGCGGGGGACGAGTAGGTGATCACACGCGGGGAGTGCCATGCCGGGGAGCCGTCCCGGTGGTAGGCCCACTCGCTGTGACCGTTCGTGCCGAGCAGGGCCGTCCCGTCGGGGGCGAGCCCGGCCGACACCTCGGTGATGCGGTCGTGGGGGTCGCGCCGCCAGGCGACGGCACCGGTGGCGCCCTTGTCGTCGACGGCGACGAGGGACGAGTCGGCGGTGGTGTACAGGCGGCCGGAGCCGTCGGTGACCACGGATCCGTAGGACGTGTCGCCCACGTCGACCCGCCACGCGACCCGGTGGCCCCCGTGGTCCGTGAGGTCGATGGCGGTCACCCCTCCCGTGCTGTCACCGACGTAGACCCGGTGGCCGTCGGCGGTGACGGGGGACGTGGGGGTGCCCGGCAGTGTGACCGTCCACAGCCGGTGGCCTGCCGGCGACAGGGCGATCAGCGCCCTTCCCGGGGTGGGAAAGAGGATGTCCTTGTCGGGCAGCACCAGCGGTGACACCGACAGGTCGCCCGCACCGCCGTCGGCTCCCGAGTCGAACGTCCATCTGTCCTTGCCCGTCGCGGGATCGATGCCGTGCAGGACACCGCCGTTGGACGAGGCGTAGATCGTGCCGTCGGCGCCCACGACGGGGCCGGGCGTCACGGGGCCCTCCAGGTGGCGCCGCCATGCCACTCTCCCCGAGGTGGGGCCTTCGTCCGGGGACGCTCCGCTGTGCCGTGCGTCGTGCAGGGCGGACGGCCACGGGGCGTAGGTCGCCCTTCCCGGTGGCGCCGCGGGAGCGTCCAGGGGCTTGGCGGGGCCGCCGGTGCCACGGGCGTCGGCGGTGCCATGGGCCCTGGAACCCTGCGAGGCTCCCCCGGGGCCGTCGGACGCACCGCAGGCGGAGAGCAGAGCCGCCGAAACTCCCGCGGCGATGGCCGCCATGATTCTGACGCGCATCGAAACCATGCGCCGACCCTAACCGGCGGCCGGGCCTTTCACGGCTTTCGATTCCTTACCGAAAGATGACCGCAGGGAATCCGGCCGACGGCGCCTGTTTCCGCGGCGCCTGTTTTCCGGGGGTCGTTCGGCGGCTCGCGGAAAGGAGGAGCCTCGGATCCGGTTTTCTCTGCGCTCTCGTCGGATTTCCGCAACACCTCGGGTCGCCCGGCGGCAGCAGTCGCCGGCGCAGGGCCGAAGACCGCACACCGAAGGTCGAAGACGAAAGGCCGAAGACGGAAGACCCGCGCAGGGCCCCGGGGCGCGGGCCCGGTGTCAGTCGGCTGTGCGCGAGGGCACCAGGCCGGCCAGCGCGGCGTCGGCCACCGCCTGGAGGGCCTGGCGTCCGGGACGGCTCTTGGCCATCACGTTCATGCCCTGCACGACGGCCACAAGAAGGGCGGCCGCCTCATGTCCGACACCCGGCCGCAGATCGCCCTCGGTGCGCGCTCGCGCGAGCGCGGCGGCGAAACTCGTCTGGAGGTTGGCCAGGTGCACCCGGACCATCCCGGCCAGTTCGGGGTCGCGCTCGGCGAACTCGACGAGCGAGTTGGTGATCAGGCAGCCCCAGCGGCGCCTGCCGTCGACCATCGCGTCCACCAGGTGGGCGAAGTACGCCCGGATGCCCCCGAGACCGGTGGGCGCGCCGTTGATCAGGGCGACGGCCTCGGCCGACACCGTTTCGGCATAGCGGCGCACGGCCGCGACGAACAGGTCCCGCTTGCTGCCGAACGCCACGTAGGCGCTGCCCGGTTGCAGTCCCATGGCACGGCACAGGCTCTGCATCGACGTGGTGTCGAAGCCGTGTTCCCAGAAGGTCTCAAGAGCCGCGTCGAGGGCGTCCTGAACATCGAATCCGCGCTTGCGTCCCACCCCGGCATTGTAGGACAGGTATTCCACTAGGGGGGGTTCCTTGCCTGCTGGACCTTGGACAGGCAGGCTCCATATAGTTGGACGCACATTCAACTATGAGAGGCGTGCCATGCGTATAGCGGTCGTGGGTGCGGGGGGCGTGGGCGGTTACTTCGGTGCCCGGCTCGCACAGGCGGGACACGATGTGGCCTTCGTGGCCAGGGGGCGGCAACTCGAGGCACTGCGGACCAACGGCCTGCGAGTGCAGAGCCCCCTGGGCGACGTGCACCTGCGCGACGTCGAGGCGAGCGACGACCCCGTGGATCTCGAACCGGCCGACCTGGTGCTCCTGGCCGTCAAGCTGTGGGACACCGAGGCGGCGGCCGAACTCGTCAAGCCGCTGCTCAAGGAGGAGACCGCGGTGGTGTCCTTCCAGAACGGCGTGGTCAAGGACGACGTCCTGCGCCGGACCCTGGGTGCCGGCCATGTGATCGGTGGTGTGTGCTACATCGCCGCCACCATCGCGGAGCCGGGTCTGATCAGGCACTCGGGCACACTCCAGAAGCTGGTGTTCGGCGAGTACGACGGGCACCTCTCGGCACGGGTGCGTGCGTTCCGCGACGCCTGCGCGGAAGGCGGCATCGACGTCGAGGTCAGCGACGCGATCGAGCGGGCCGTCTGGGAGAAGTTCGTCTTCCTGGTGGGGCTCTCGGGCACGACGACCACGGCACGCTCACCCATCGGGCAGATCCGGAGCCACCCCCGCTCCCGGGCGTTCCTGCGGAACGTGATGGACGAGGTGGTGCAGGTCGCCCGCGCCCAGGGGGTGCCGCTGCCCGAGGACTACGCCGACGACCGGCTCGCGTTCACCGACTCGGTGCCTGCCGACATGACCTCCTCCATGCACCGCGACATCGAGCGCGGCAACCCCCTGGAGGTGGCCTGGCTCAGCGGCGACGTGGCCGAGCGCGGCCCGGCACTGGGCATCGCGACACCGTGCAACCGGGCGATCGCGGACATCCTCTCCGTACACGGCGAGGGGCGTGGCGCGTGACGCCCGCCCCGCCGGGAGCGGACCGCGCCGAAGGCCCGGCGCTCACCGTGCGCTCCGTCGGCGCCTCGTCGGTGCTGGTCCCGATGAAGCGGCCGCTCGGGACGAGCGCGGCCCGGATAACCAAGGCGCCGCTGCTGCTGATCGACCTCCTGACCGAGGAGGGCGTCACGGGCCGCGCGTACCTGTTCTGCTACCTCCCGTCGGCCCAACGGGCCGCCGCCGCGCTGGTGGGCGACGTCGGTGCCTTCCTCGCGGGTGCGGCCCTGTCCCCCGGGGACGTCCACCGCTCGCTCGCCTCCCGCTTCAGGCTCCTCGGGACGAGCGGGCTCGTGGGCGCGGTCATGGCCGGTGTCGACGTGGCCTGCTGGGACGCGCTGGCCATCGCCGCCGGACTCCCCCTGGCCCGGCTCCTCGGCGCGACACCACGCCCGATCCCCGCGTACAACAGCAACGGGCTGGGGCTGGTCGCGGCGGAGGCCGCCGCCGCGGAGGCGCAGGAACTGGTGGCCGAGGGGTTCCGCGCCGTCAAGATGCGGCTGGGCCGGGCCTCGGCGCACGACGACCTGGCCGCGGTCCGGGCGGTCCGTGGTGCGCTTCCCGCGGACATCGCGGTCATGGCCGACTACAACCAGGCCCTCCGGCTCGACACGGCCCGGGAACGCTGCGGCCACCTCGACGACGAGGGCCTGTACTGGATCGAGGAACCGGTACGCCACGACGACTACGCCGGCACCGCCCTGCTTGCCGCCGCGCTCCGCACGCCGGTGCAGATCGGTGAGAACTTCGAAGGGCCGCGTGCCATGTCCCTCGCGCTGCACCACCGTGCGAGCGATGTCGTCATGCCGGACCTGCAGCGCATCGGGGGCGTCAGCGGATGGCGCGACGCGGCGGCCCTGGCCGACGTCGCCGGGATCCCGATGTCGAGCCATCTGTTCCCCGAGGTCAGCTCGGCCCTGCTCGCCGCCACACCCACGGCGCACTGGCTCGAGTACGTGGACTGGGCGAACCCCGTCCTGACCGAGCCGCTCCGGATCGTCGACGGCTGCGCGGCGGCGCAGGACCGGCCCGGCAACGGCCTGGTGTGGGACGAGGACGCGGTGGCCCGGTACCGGGTGGACTGAGCGGCCGCACGGCAGGTGCCGGCCCCGGCGCACCCGCTCCCCCGCGCCGGGCCCCGATGCCGTCCCCGGGGATCGCGACCGGAACCGACGGCACACCCGTCCAAGGCGGACACCACCGCGCGGGCTGCCCCCGGTCGGGGCAGCCCGCACACACCACGACGGCGCCGCCCGGCACATGCACCGCGGCGCCCCTCCCGGGTGCCTGCGGCGGATCAGCCGGGTCAGCAGCCCACGGCGGGCTCGCGCGCTCCGGAGCAGTCGATGGCGACATGTTTGCCGCGTGTGTACCGGTACATGGCTTCGATGCCCTGCTCCCTCAGCTCCAGCAGCCGCGTCCACCCGCCGTCGGAGAGCCTTCCGCTCCAGTTCCCGTCCCAGGTGTTGACGTAGACGTGGGTCGCCTCCAGACGGGAGACCACAGCCTCGACGCCCGTCGTACGGCTCGTCCAGACGCTGGCGACGCAGCAGTGCTCGGCGTCGTTGGCCAGCGCCACCGCCTCCTCGGCCCGTTCGAAGCGCATGACGGCCAGCACGGGGGTGCTGTGGTCGGCGACCGCGACCCTCATGTCCGGGGTGACGTCCGTGAGGATGGTGGGCCCAAGCCTGCCGTGCGGCCCGCTCTCACCGCCGCCGGCGACCAGCGACGCACCCTCGCTGCGGGCCGCTTCCGCAGCGGCGTGAAGACAGGCGGCGCGGGCCGCCGACACGGCGGGCATGCACTGGCGAACCCGGGGGTCGTGCGCCACGGCGTCCGCGACCCTGCGCACCACCTCGTCGTGCACGCAGTCGGCCACGATGAGGCGGGTACTGGCTGCCGGGAGCCGGCCGGCGCTGTCGATGAGGCCGTCGACGGCAGCGGAGACCGCCGGACGGATCGCCGCATCGGCGAAGACGAGGACGCAGGAGCTGCCGGACAACTCCAGTGAGAAGGGGACGAGTTGATCGGCGGCGATCGTGCCGATCGCACGGGCTTCCCTGCTGGAACCGGCGAAGGAGATCTTGCGCACCTCCGGATGGCCCGTGAGCGCGTCGACGACCGCTCTCCCGGCCCCCGTGACGACGTTGAGCACACCGTCGGGCAGACCGCACGCGGTGGCGGTGCGTGCCAGGCGCAGGGCGATCACGGAGGCCGTCTGCGGGGGCTTGAGGACGACGGTGTTCCCGGCGGCGAGAGCCGGCGCCAGGCTCCGTGCGATCTGAACGGCGGCAGCGTGGGCGGAGGTCAGCACGGCGATGACGCCGAAGGGTTCCCGTTGCGTGTACACGCGGCGGCCAGAGCCGACGGAGGTGACCGCTCCCGGCGGAAGACCGGCAAGGGAGGCGTACAGGTCGAAGTACGCGGCGGCGTGCTCGATCTCCCTGGCCCCCTGCCAGACGGACACACCGCTCTCCCGGGCCTCGACCGCGGCCAGGGCGTCGGCGTCCGCCCGTAATCGGGCCGCGACGCGGGCGAGCACGCCGCCCCGGGCCACTGCCGTACGGTCGCGCCAGGCGGGGGCGGCACGGCGGGCCGCGGCCACCGCTCGCTGGACGTCGTCGAAACCGCACTCGGCGATGGCGTGCACGGCAGAGGCGTCGTTCGGCGCCGTGACGGTGTGCCAGGTGCGCTCGCCCGGCGGGACCTCGGCACCGTCAATCCATAATGCGTAGCGTTTCATCGTTCTCACTCTTCTCGTCCACGGCGGGTCGCAGCCCGTTGCCACGGTCCTCGTCGCCACGCACGCGGAGCGCCCGGCCGCCACGAGCGCCGGGGCGTCCCCCTCTCCGCGTTCGCTGCTCCCGCCCTTTCATGTGCCTGCGGTTCGCGGTGCTTTCTTACCGTGCGGGCCGACATCCGTGAGCGGCCTGGCGCGCCGGAACACCGTGGGAGTCGACCGCAGCGCAGGGGCCCGGCCGGGGCAGCACCCCCTTGATTTCCGACTGATCGGTAGGTAATTATGGCTGCCACAGTGCAGCCGCCGGGCGGGTGCGGCCCGTGCGGACCCGCACCCGGCACGCCCAGAGCGCCATGGTGCCGACGGCTGCGCGCCTTCCTGCGGCTTGTGTCTCCTCGACGCAGCCTCCTCGCGGGCCGCCGCGCTACCAAGGGAGTCAGGTCCAGATGTACGCGTACACGATGAGTCAGCCGGGGGAACTGCGACTGGGCTCCGTGCAGGAGCCGGTGTGCCAGCCGGACGAGGTGGTGCTCCGTACCGAGGCCGTGTCGATCTGCTCGACCGACGTCTCCTACTTCCGCGGGCATCTGTCGTCCTCGACCTGGCCGCTGATCCCCGGTCACGAGTACGTCGGCACGGTCGTCGACGTCGGCAGTCGCCTCGCGGACGCGGTGCGGCCGGGCGAGCGGCTGTGCTACTGGGGGCAGACCGATTTCGGTGGCATGGCGGAGTACCGCGCCATCCGGCCGCTGCTTCCCGGCCGCCCGCAGGACGAGACCACCTGGTTCACCGACCGCGGCTTCACCGATGCCGACCAGGCGGCCGCCGTGGTGGTCCCCCACGACCTGCCGTCGGGGCTCGCGACCGCGCTGGAGCCGCTCACCTCGGTCCTGCGCTCCCTGCTCCCCAACCCTCCGCGGCCCGGCGACACCTGTGCGGTGCTCGGCTGCGGCCCCAGTTCCCTGCTGGCCGTCCAGGTGCTCCGCCGGCACCTCGGCGTCGAGGTGATCGTGCTCGACCACAACGAGCAGCGGCTGCGCACGGCGCTGAGGTGCGGGGCGAAACGCGGTTTCGACCCGGTCCGGCAGGCGGACGAGATCAGGCAGTTCATCGGCGACACCCGGGGGCAGGCCGTGGACTACGTCTTCGACGCCCTTCCGCACGTCGGTCCCGGTGCGGGCGCCGGCATCCGGGACCTGGCCATGGGCATGCTGCGCCCCGGCGGCACCTATGTGGTGTACGGCGCCAGCGCCCTGCCCCAGCAGATCAGCACGTGGATGATCCTGGCCAAGGGCCTCAACCTGCGCGCCACCCCCTTCGACGTGGGTGTCTTCGCGATGGCCCGCTCGGCGCACGTGCTCGAAGTGGCCGCGGGACTGGTCGCCAGCGGCCTCGTCGACGCCCGGCCGCTGTTCACCAGGACGGTCGACCTGCACGACGAGGAGGGCGTCGTCGATGCCTTCGCCCGCTACGGATCGGGGGCGTCGATGAAGACGTCCATGGTCACCAGCAGGGACGAGCCCCCGCGCACCCCCGGGGCCACCGGTGCGGGCCTGCGCGCCCCGTCGGCCGATCACCTCGGGCCCGTGGTCGTGGGCACGGACCTGCTGACGCCGCAGACCTGAACCGCACAGCGCCGTGGGCGGCACCGGAACCCCGCGCCGCGCTCACGACCGTTTCCGGTTGCAGTGTGCCGCCGCCCGGGTACACCGGCGGCGGCCGGGAAGGGACCTCCGTGGACGAACCCGAGATCTGCCTCATCATGCGCCGGTGCACCGTGGGCGGCATCGAGAGGGTCGTACTCCTGCTGGCCAACGCACTCGCCGAGCGAGGGCGGAAGGTGCACGTGGCCGTACTCGAACCCGTCGGTCTGAGAGCCATCATCACCGAGCTCCACCCGCAGGTCAGCGCCCACGTCCTGAGCGGCAGCCGGAGCAGCCGGCTGCGGCGCCTCCGCGAGCTCACGCGGGGGCGGATCACCCACCTGCACCTGGCGGACGGCAGGATCCACCCGTCCCTGCGCTGGGTGCTGCGCGGACACCCGGGCGTCTTCGTCACCTACCACATGGACTACACACCGGCGCGCAACCGGGTCTCGAACCTGGTGGACCGGCTGATCACAGGCCGCTGCCGCGCGGTGATCGCCGTCTCCCAGGTCGTCAGGGACTTCTGCCTGAACGCAGTCCGCCTCCCCGCGGACCTGGTCACGGTCATCGAGAACGCGGTTCCCGGGCCTTCCGCAGGTCGTGTGCGCATCGAGTCCGACGACGCGTTCACCCTGGTCGCCCTCGCCACGGTGAACCCCCACAAGAACCACGTGGGCCTGCTCAGGGGCTTCGCCCTGGCCAGAGGGCGCGGCCACGACGTCCGTCTGCGCATCATCGGTGACGGCCCCGCCATCGCCGAGGTCTTCACCGCAGCCGCCGAGCTGGGAGTCGGCTCCGCCGTCGAGTGGTACGGAGCGCTCTGGCAGAGCACCATCGTCAGCGCCCTGCTGAGCACGAGCGACGCCTTCGTCTCGGCCAGCCGGGACGAGGGGCTGCCGATGGCGGTGCTCGAAGGGCTCCAGCACGGCCTGCCGATGGTCCTCTCGGACATCCCCGCACACCGGGAGGCGGCCGGGGAGGCGGGGGTCTACTTCGACTCCGAGGACCCGGAGCAGTTCGCCGACCGGCTGGAGGAACTGCTCGACCCCGGCGCCTGCCGGCGGCGTGCCGCGGCGGCGATCAGCAGGTCGGCCCTGTTCGGCCTCGACCGGTTCGCGGCACGCCACCTGGAGTTGTACGGCACCGCCCCCCTCGCCGCGGCGGCCACCGCCGCCCGGCTTTCGACCACGCGTCAGGAGACACCGTGAAACTGCTGGTCACCGGAGGCGCAGGCTATGTGGGCAGCGTCGTCGTGTCGCACCTCGTGGCGGCCGGGCACGCGGTCACGGTCCTCGACGACCTCTCCACGGGGCACGCCGACGCCGTGCCGGCCGGTGCCGCCCTGGTGGTGGCCACGCTGCGCACGGGCGCGGCCGCCCTTCTCGCCGACGGCTCCTTCGACGCCGTACTCCACTTCGCGGCGAAGTCCGTGACCGGCGAGTCGGTGGCCAGGCCCGGCCACTACTGGGACCAGAACCTGGGCGAGTCACTGGCGTTGTTCGACGCGATGCGGCAGTCGGGTGTCCGACGCATCGTCTTCTCCTCCACGGCGGCGACCTACGGCGATCCCGAACACACCCCGATCAGGGAGACGGACCCGACCCGGCCCGTCAGCCCCTACGGCGCCACCAAGCTGGCCATCGACACCGTCCTGGCCTCGTACGCCGAACTGCACGGTTTCGGCGCGGTGAGCCTGCGCTACTTCAACGTCGCGGGCGCGCACGCGGGGCTGGGCGAACGGCACGAGCCCGAGACGCATCTGATCGCCAACGTCCTCGCCGTTCCGATGGGGCGCGGCGGCGAGGTGTCGCTGTTCGGCTCCGACTACCCCACCCCGGACGGCACCTGCGTCCGGGACTACATCCACGTCGCCGACCTGGCCGCCGCCCACCTGCTCGCCCTGGACGCCTGCGAGCCCGGCCGGCACCGGATCTACAACCTCGGGAGCGGATCAGGCCACTCGGTGAAGGAGGTGATCGACATGTGCCGGCAGGTCACCGGGCACCGCATACCCGTCGCGCTGCGTCCGCGTCGGCAAGGCGATCCCGCGGTTCTCGTGGCCTCCTCCGAGAAGATCCTGCGCGAACTCGGGTGGCGGGCGGAGCGGGACCTGGCCGCCATGGTCCACGACGCCTGGACGTACGCCCGGCGCACCTCCTGACCCGGCCTCGGCGCTCCGAACACCGAGCACCAGGCACCGACGCACGCGGGACAAGTCTGAAGGGACGCGGTCGAAGATGTCGCACCTACGGGACGGGGACGCCGTCCCCGCCCGCCTCGCACTCCGCCCCCGGCGGCCAGCCGGCGGTCCGCAACCGGTCTCCTCGCCGGCCGGGGCCCCGGCCGCACGACCGAAGGGCCGCCGATCATGAGCCCGACCCGGGACTTCCACACCGCCGTCGTCCCGGCGGCCGGGCTGGGGACCCGTTTCCTGCCCGCGACCAAGTCCGTTCCCAAGGAGTTGCTGCCGCTCCTGGACACACCGGGGATCGAACTGGTGGCCGCGGAGGCGGCCGACGCCGGAGCCGAACGGCTGATCATCGTCACCGCCCCCGGCAAGGACGCCATCGCCCGCCACTTCCGTCGCGACCACGAGCTGGAGCGCAGGCTCGACGCCCGGGGGAAGTCCGAGATGTCGGCCCTCGTCCAGCGGGCGTCGGCCCTCCTGCGGATCGAGACCACTCCCCAGCCCGAGCCCCTGGGCCTGGGCCACGCCGTCGCCTGCGCGGAGCCGCACCTCACCGGGCGGGACGAGGCGGTGGCCGTGCTCCTGCCGGACGACCTCGTGCTCCCCACCGGTGTCCTCTCCCGGATGGCAGCCGTCCGCCGGCGCCACGGCGGCACCGTCCTGTGCGCCTTCACCGCGCCGAGACAGGACCTGTCCGCCTACGGGGTCTTCGACCTGGCCGGCACCGACGAGCCGGGAGTGATGCGGGTGCGCGCCATGGTGGAGAAGCCCGATCCCCGGCAGGCGCCCTCCACCTTCGCGTGTGCCGGACGGTATCTGCTGGACCGGGCCGTCTTCGAACCGCTCAGGCACGTGCGCGCTGGCCCACGGGGGGAGATCGACCTCACCGACGCCATCTGCACACTCATCGACCGCGGGCATCCGGTGCACGCCGTCGTGCACACCGGCAGGCGCCACGACATAGGAAACCCGATGGGGATGCTGCGCGCCTCCGTCGAGTACGCCCTTGAGGACCGCAGCAGAGGACCGGCCTTCCGCGCATGGCTGCGCACCCGGCTGTCGGACGACGCATAGGCGCATCCGGCACCTCGCGGGCGCCGCCCCCCGCGCGGCGCCTGGACCCTGACGCAAAACCCCCGGAGCGCGTGCGCGCCGCGGTGGGCACGGCCGGCCCGGCCTCGTTTCCGCCGGGGTTTGCACCATGCCGCCACCGCCGTGCGCGGTCGGGAGGACGAGTCGGTGAGAAGAGGAGAGCAGAGCCATGCCGACGGATATGTGCCCCGCGCCTGCGGAGCGCTCCCCGCGAACAGCGCACGGCAGACGCCTGGTCGCGGCACTCGACATCGGCGGGACCAAGATCGCCGGTGCGCTCGTCGCCGACGACGGCCGGATCCTGCGGCGGACACGGCGCCCGACGCCGGCCGCGGAGGGCGAGGCCGTGCTGTTGGCCGCACTCGCCGAGGTCCTCGACGAGTTGCGCACCGCTTCCCTCTGGCCGGAGGTGCGGGCGGTGGGCATCGGCAGCACGGGGCCGCTGGACGCTCGGGCCGGGACCGTCAGCCCCGTGAACATCCCGGGCTGGCGCTCGTTCCCGCTCACCGAGGAGGTCGGCCGCCTCACCGGCGGGCTGCCGGTGTGCCTGGTGGGGGACGCCGTCGCGGTGGCGCTGGGAGAGCGGTGGCGCGGCGCCGCACGTCAGGCCCGTAACGCCCTGTGCATGGTGGTGTCCACCGGTGTCGGCGGCGGTCTGATCATCGATGGGCGGGTCCACCGCGGTCCGACCGGCAATGCCGGGCACATCGGCCACATCAGCGTCGGGGCCGGCGACGGCCTCTGTGTGTGCGGAGCCCCGGGCTGCGTCGAGCAGGCCGCCTGCGGCCCCGCCATCACCCGCACCGCGCTGGCCCTGGGATGGCGGCCGCCCCGGGGGGAGGAGGCGACGGCCCGGGCGGTGGGCGCGTCCGCCGGACGGGGTGACGAGGCGGCGGTCGCCGCCTTCGACAGGGCAGCACGCGCACTCGCCGCGGGCGTCGCGGCGACGGCCCACCTGCTGGAGATCGAACTCGCGGTCGTCGGCGGAGGCGTCGCGGACGCCGGGCACGTCCTGTTCACGCCTTTACGGGCCCACCTGCGCAGATATGCCATTCTCCCCTTCGCGACCGGGCTGAGGGTCACACCGGCGGTGCTGGGAGTTGACGCCGGTCTGGTCGGCGCCGCGGCGGCGGCCCTCGCCGGACCCGAAGCCGGGGCCGTGGCGCCGGGGGCCGCCGAGGGTCCCGGCCGCTGCACCACACCGTGCACCGCGTGACCTTCCCCGGCCGCTCCGACACACCCCGTGCGGTGTTTCCTGGGCCACTGCACGGGCCCGTCCCGGCGGCGCCGGGGGCCTGCTCACCGGTGCCGGCCGGCCGGGGAGTCAGCCGGCCGGAGGGTCCGGGAACCACGGAGCCCGAGCGGGGCAACCACGGAGCAGGAGCAACGGGCCGGAGCGAGGGAGCCGGGGAGGCGCAGAGAGGCAGAAGCCCGGAGGGGCAAGGCAGAAGGGCATGCTGCCGGGCCTCGGCGCTTCGGTCATCGTCCGCCCCACCGCAAGGAGGCGACGACGCGGGCGACCGTCTTCCCGAGCGTCTCCGGCGACGCGCCGTCGCACGCCTTGACGGCCAGGCCCTGGCGCACCGTCGACACGAAGGAGGCCAGTTCCGCCGGGTCCTCGTCGTCCGGGAGGTCGCCCGCGGCCCTGGCCTGCATGAAACGCCGGCGGAGGTCGGCCTCGGCGGCCCGCCGCACGCCCGCCATGTGGTCGGCCACGTCCTGGTTGTCCGGGCCGCACACGAGACCGCCCCGGAGGATGAAGCAGCCCATGGGGCGGCGCTCGTCGGTGATCTGATCCACGGTGCGCAGCAGGTACTGCTCCACCACATCCCGGGCGGTGGGGGCGAGCAGTGCCTGCGCGGTGTGGGACGCGTCGGAGGCCAGGTAGCGGTCCAGGGCGCGGAAGAAGAGCTCCTTCTTGCCGTGGAAGGCGGCATAGAGCGCGGGCCGGTTGATGCCCATGGAGTCGGTGAGCTCGCTCAGGGACGTGCCTTCGTAGCCGTGGCGCCAGAAGACTTCCAGTGCGGCGTCCAACGCCGCGTCGACGTCGAACTGCCGGGGTCTGCCGACTCTCGCCATGTCCCTCCCCCTCGTCACCTGCTTCCGCCCCTCGTCGGAGGGTACCGCAATCGATCGGTAGGAAATTGGGCGCGCACTGCTCCGGAGCGCCACACGTGTTTCGTGAGCGCCCCGCTGCGCCGGCAGGTGGGGGCGGCCGCACCCGTCCATTGGCCGTCCTCCTCGGCGGGCACGCGCGCCGGGGCCCGCGGATCGCCCTGGACGGCATCCGTGCCGCGGTACCGGTAAGACCCCCCTCGTCCCCGGCTCTAATGCCAAGGCAAGGAGCCCGGCGCCGGAGGTGGTGCGACCGCCGAACCGTGGGCCGTGACTCGGTGAGACGTATCCGGAAGGAACTCCATGGGCGTGAAGCTCGGACTGCTCGTACGACTGGAAGCAAAGCCGGGGAAGGAGGAGGAGCTGGCCGCGTTCCTCGAAGCGGGCCGCGCGCTGGCCGTCGCGGAGGCGGGCACCGTGACCTGGTACGCGTTCCGGCTGGGCGAGCGCGAGTTCGGCATCTTCGACACCTTCACCTCGCAGGACGGCCGGCAGGCGCACCTCGAAGGCCCGATCGCCCGGGCCCTAGCCGAGTCGGGGCCCGCGCTGCTGGCCGGTGCGCCGGCCATCACCCCCGTCGACATCGTCGCCGCCACCTGACGAACCCGCCTGCCGCACCCACCAAGGATCCGACATGACCACAGCCCCCACCCCCATCGCCGACGAGGCCGCCGCCGTCATGGCCGGCCAGGTCGGCCAGCTACCGGACGAGATCCGGGCGGCCTTCACCGACGAGCAGGCAGAGCTGGACGCCGTAGGTGTGCCCGCGGACGTCGCCGCGCCCGGGTCGCCGATGCCGGACGCCGCACTGCTGGACGCGCACGGACAGCCGACGACCCTGACGCAGGCCCGGGACGGCCGCCCGGCGGTGGTGGTCTTCTACCGCGGGGCGTGGTGCCCCTTCTGCAACGCGGCGCTCCGCACCTACGACAGGGAACTCACCGGCGCGCTCGGCGAGCGGGACGTGGCGCTGATCGCCGTCAGCCCGCAGAAGCCGGACGGTTCGCTCACCATGCAGGAGAGCAACGCCCTCAGCTACCCGGTCCTGTCCGATCCCGGCAACCGGATCGGCACGGCACTGGGCATCGTCACCCGGCCCAGCGACGGGGCCCGGCACGCCCAGGCCGCCCTCGGGCTCGATCTGCGGGAGGTGAACGCGGACGGCACCCATGACGTCGTCATGCCGACCGTCGCGGTCGTGGACGCGGCGGGCGTGCTGCGGTGGCTCGACGTCCACCCCAACTACACCACACGCACCGAGCCCGGCGAGATCCTCACCGCCGTCGCCACGCACCTGCCCTGACCGGCCGTCAGGTGCAGTGCCGCCCGGCCCCTGCTCCGGCCCCTGACCGGCCGGGGCAGGGGCCGCCGCCCCGCGGCTGGGCCTGCTCGGCGCCCCGGGCTCCCGCCGGGGGCCCGGGACACCGAGCCGCTCCCCGCCGAACGGGGCGGCGTGCGCGCCACCGGTGGCCGATGCTGCGTCGCTTCCGTGTCCCCGGTGCCGTGTGACGGATGATCGGCGTAACCGCCCGCGGAGGAAGCAGTGGGCAGTGCACACGCACACACCTGTGGGAGGTCGTGGTGGCAGAGCACCCGGTGATCGGGTACCTCGTCTGGGCGGTCCTGCTCGGTGCCGTCTTCGCCTGGGAAGGCATCAGCCTGATCCGCATCGGCGACGGCTTCCCCACCCTGAGCGATGCCCTGGACGGCGTCATGCGCTATGCGGCGGGGCGGTGGACACTCTTCGCCCTGTGGCTGTGGTTCGGCTGGCACACCTTCGTGCGCGGGTGGCACTTCATGCTCAGAGAGCCCGTGTGAGGGCCCGCGGCGGCGAGCCGGGGGTCGTTGCGTGCTGCCGGTACCGCTGAACATCTCCCTCATGCTGGTCGGCTATCTGCTGACGATGGGGTACCTCGCCATCGGCCTGTGCCTGTCGCGCAGGAACCCGTCCGCATCCTGGCGGCCGTCCCGGCGGTTCGCCCCCGCCTCCGTGAGGCGGGGGTGGCCCGGTCTGATCCGCCAGGTGGTGGGGACCGCGGTCGGCGGATACGTGCTCCTGATGGCCGTGGTGATCGGCTACTACGACGGTGTGGCGGGCGAGGGTGCCGGGTTCACGGCGAGTGCGTTCGAGGGGGCCGCGGCGCTGGTGGCGATCACCCTGCCGGTGTTCTTCACCGCTTCCTGGGCGGCGCTGGCCGTACGGCGGCGGTGGGGGCGCAGGTCGAGACGGTGAGCGGATGCCCGCGGTGGCACGGCGACGCCACCACACGCGCCTACGCCCACGCCCCCGGCTGCGCCCCGCGTGCACGCCGGTCGCCGGACCCTGCGGCCGCCCCCGCCACCAGCCGCAGCCAGGGCGAACGGCCCTGGACCGGCACGGTCCACAGCGGCTGCCCGCGTACGCCCCAGCGTTCGAGCAGCGCGTTGGAGGCGAGGAAGCCGGTGGTCGCGGCGCGCTCCATGAGGGCCACGGGCAGGGCGGGCCTCACCAGGTCCCCGGCGACGACCAGGGCCGGGTCGGGGGTGCGTACCGTCGGCCGCGCCCAGTACCCGCCGGGGGCGAACAGCGGGCAGTCGTCGTGCCACTGGTGCACGGCGTCGAGCACGCGCGCCGCGGTCGTCTCCGGGTACACGCGGTGCAGTTCCCGCACGACGTCCTCCTCCGTCGCGGCCCGGGCGGCCCCGTCCCCCACCGCGTACGCGTGCAGTTCGACCACGGAGCCTTGGGTACGGGCCGACCAGCGAGCCGCCTCGCCCTCCCAGCGCTCCAGGACGCTGACGTTGTCCAACGGCCCGAAGCCGCTGGTGGCGAGGAACCCGGGGCGGTCGGGTGCCACACCGCGGTCCAGCCACAGACGGGTGACGAGGAACGCGGGAGCGGTGCGCAGGCGGGCGATGCCCTCGCGCCAGTGGGCGGTCGCCAGGCGCGGCGAGGCGGCCACGAGCCGTCGCAGACCGGCGGTGTCCAGGGCGAGGACCACCGCGTCGTGCCGCCGCCCACCGTGCGCCGTGTCCACACGGAAGCCGCCTTCGCGCACGGGCGCCACACTGGTGACCGGCTCGGCGGGGCGCAGGTCGGCGCCGTGGCCGCGCAGGTAGTCCCCGAGCGGTTCCCACAGGGCGCGGGTGAAGGGCTCGTCGGGCACGTCGAAGAGGAGCCCCTCGCTGGACCCGAGGAAGTAGATGTGGAACATCAGGGCCATCTCCGCCGCCGAGAGCCGGTGGGGTTCGGCGAAGAAGCTGCGGGAGAAGACGTCGAACGCCAGGTGGTGGGCGGCCTCGGGGAAGCGGACCGCGGCCAGGAAGTCCCGTGCGCTGGTCGCGTCCAGCCGTGCGTACACCTCGGGCACCCGCACGTCCAGCAGCGGCAGGGCCGCCGCCGGGCGCAGGTCCACCAGGTCGCGGAGGGCGAACGTGGGACTGCGGACGGCGAAGCCCAGGGCGCTGAACGGGGGCGTGCGCGGAACCCCGCGGAAGCTGTCGCGCAGTCCGCTGCTGTGCAGCAGGGGGTAGTCGGGCAGCGGGACCAGGGAGCTCAGCCCCGGATCCGTGCGCCGCAGCAGCCCCCTCAGGTTGTAGTACTGGCGGAAGAACGCGTGGAATCCGCGGGTCACGGTGGCCGTCGAGCCGTCGTGCAGCCGCACCTGCGTCGCCCCCGCCCTGCCGCCCAGGACGTCCTCCCGTTCGTACAGGGTGACGCGCACCCCCCGTTCGGCGAGGCCGGTGGCCGCGGCAAGTCCGGCGATGCCCCCGCCGATCACGGCGGCGGACGGCGGTTCGCCGGTGACCCGGGCCCGCCCCGGCCGCGGCACGAGCACGACCGCCTTGCGGTCCCGGCCCCGGCTGCCCGGCTTCTGCGCGCCCGTGCGCCTCATGCCGGGGCCCCGGTGGTCCGCGGGGTCCGGTCGCCGGGAGGACGGCGCGGAGCGGCCAGCAGTGCCGCGGTGGTGCGCAGCATGGCGGCGACGGGGGTGCGCACTCCCACGGAGATGTCCTCGTGGAGGCGGGTGCGCCCGTCCATGAACCTCAGCAGGCGCTCCGTCGGGATGTGCTCGAAGAGCCTGCTGAGCAAGGCGGCTCCGTCCACCCGCCCGGTGGCCAGGGCATGCAGCAGGACGGCGTCCATGGCGCGGGCGCGCGCGGGGTAGCAGGCGGGTGGCACGGGCCGTCGGCCCGCGCGGCAGGCGGCGGCGACGGCCCTCGCCTGCCGTCCGGCGGCGGAGAACGTGTAGCCCGTCGACGCCCGCGTGGCGCCGCCCGCCGTGCCGATCCTGAAGACCGATCTGCCCGTCTGCCGGTGCAGCGGGGCGTCGGTCATCGGGATCACCCCGGTCTCCGTGCCGGTGATCCGCAGGCCCCCCAGTCCCAGGACGTCCCGAATGTAGTGGTTCAGCGCCCTGTCGTACGCCTCGGTGGTGAGGACGTCGGAGGAGAACTGTGTGTACTCGACGAGCGCCTCACGCCTGCTGATGGGCAGGACGTAACCGAACGCGAGCCCGCGCCGGGGCTGGGGGAGGCGAAAGTCCATCAGGTCGACGACGCGCGGGTCGAACCGGTCGGCGTCGCTGCGCACGAACCAGCCGCGGAAGTGCTGGAGGAGTTCCGTGCGCCGCGGTGGCCGAGCGGCGGGCGGACGGGAGTCGAACACCCAGCGCGCGCCGACGAGGAGTGGGCTGCCGTCGGCCGCCGTGCCGTGCACGAGGGCGCCGCCCGCCCTGTCGTCCACGCGCGCGACGTCCGCGGTGAGGCGCCGCACACCCGCGACGACGGCCGCGTCGGCCAGCACCGTCCGCTCGAAGTCGGCCGAGCGGAGCATCTTGTACCGCAGCGGGAGGCAGGTCCGCACGATCGGCCGGCCGTCGGGCGCGGTGACCCGCAGCCGCGTCCAGGAGGCGGTCAGCGCGGCGTCGAACTCCCCGCCGTCCGCCTCCCAGAAGCACCAGGTGCGCGGCGGCGGTCTGAGCGGCCCGGGCGGTGCGTCGAGGAGTACCACCGCCGGCCCCCGGCCGGGTGCGCCCCGTGCGAGCCACCGTGCCAGCGACAGGCCGGCGGCACCCGCGCCGACCACGGCGACGGAAGCGTCGAGCACCATGGGCCTCCCAATGGCCACCGCAACCGGTAGGAGAGCGGGCCGGGCCGGCCGTGCGGGTGGGCGGGGCCCTGCCGGGGGGACAGCCTGCCACCGGCGGAGGGAGCGGGCGTGCCCATCGGGCCCGACGCGCCGGTGCCGGCACCCGTCATGCCCACGGTTGCGGGTGCGCGCCGGTGCGGCGTGAGCCGCCGCTCGCCGCGGTGCCCCGCCCGGATCGCGCGCCCGAGGGCGAAAGGGAGAGGCGCCCCAGTCGTCCCGGCGCCTGCGGTTCCGGCCACCGCCGCGGCTGGGCAGGACGAGGCGGTGGGCGTGCCGGCCCGGCCGTGTACACCGGGCGGCCGGGCGCCGCGCAGGGCCGAGCGGCGGGTCTGCCTCTGTCGAACGGGTGACCACGTGCCGCACCTTGCGGCTGCCCGGCGCGTCGGCGTGGTCCCCTGGGGGCGACCGCCCGAGCGGCACGGCCCGCGGTCGTGGGCGGAGCTGCGGCGAAGCGGGCCGGACGTGTGCCGCCAGGACGACGAGGAGGCGGAATGGTCCGTGCCGGTGCGGAGGCGGAGGGTCCTGGCGCCGGGCGTCCGTCCGCGCAGTGCGCGCCACGGGGGCGGCCGGCGCCGACGGCCCTCCGGGAGGACCGACCGGACGCCGTCGGCCGCGACCCGCGGCCGGGGCCGGGGCCCGCCGCCGAGCACGGATTGGGCCCGGCCCCGGTCCCCGACCCGGCACGGATCGACGCCGACGTCACCGCGGCCGTCGGCCAGGTACTCGACGCCCTGCTGTCCGACCGGCTCGCCGAGGCCGCCCGTGTCGACGCCCTCTTCCGGCAGGACGTCGCCGGGCGGATCGCCGACTTCACGCTGCACGGCGGCAGGCGCCGGCGCTCGCAGTTCCTCTGGTGGGGGTTCAGGGCGTGCGGCGGTGGCGCCGACCCGCTCCGGGTGGCGGCCTGCCTGCGCATCGGGGCCTGCCTGGAACTCATCCAGACGTGCGCCCTGGTGCACGACGACGTCATGGACGGATCCCGGCGAAGGCGGGGCCGGCCCGCCGTGCACGCCTCGTTCGACTCCGCGTACGTCGCCGCTCCCCCGGCGCCCACCGGCGTCCCCTTCGGCGTCTCGGCCGCCATCCTGGCCGGCGACCTCGCCCTGGTCTGGGCCGACGACAGCTTCGCCCTGACCCCGCTGCCCGGCGGGGCCGCCCGGGCCGTGGGCCGGCTCTGGCGGGCGATGCGCACCGAGATGGTGGCGGGTCAGTACCTGGACGTGCACGCCCAGGCCGTCGCCAGCAGGTCGTCGTCGCGCGCGATGCGGGCCGCCTACCTCAAGACGGCCCTCTACTCCGCGGAACGTCCGCTCGCGCTGGGCGCCGCACTGGCCGACGCGGGCCACGCCCGCACCCGCGCTCTGCGCTCCGCGGGCCGCTGCGCCGGGCTCGCCTTCCAGCTTCGGGACGACCTCGCGGGGATCTTCGGTGCGGAGGAGGACACCGGCAAGGCCGCCGGGGAGGACGTGCGCGCGGGCAAGGCCAGCTACCCCCTCGCCGTCGCCCGGCTACGCGCCCGGTCCCAGGACGACCACCGGGCGCTGGCGGTGCTCGACGACTGCATCGGCGCCGGGGGCGGGCTGACGGCGGACGGCCTCGCCCGGGTACGGGACGTGCTCACGACGACGGGCACCAGGGCGGCCGTCGAGAGGAGGATCGCCCGCCTGGTGGCACAGGGGTTGCGGCACGTCGCCAGGGCCGAGCCGGCGCCCGGTACGGAACTCCGGCTGCGTGCGCTGATGCGGGAGGCCGCCGGCGTACCCTCCGCCGGCTCCGAGGGGCCACCGGCGCAGGCGGCGGCCCCGGGTGGCGGCGGGGCAGCGGCCGGCCGGGCCGGGCAGCGCACCGGGGGGACGCACTCATGAGGCGGCTCCCAGGACCCACGGACCACGTCGTCGTGGTCGGCGCCGGCCTGGCAGGGCTGTCGGCGGCGCTGCACCTGCTGGGTGCGGGCCGGCGGGTGACCGTCGTGGAGCGGGCGGTACGGCCCGGTGGGCGCGCCGGCCTGCTGGAACGGGCCGGCTACCGCATCGACACCGGACCGACCGTGCTGACCATGCCCCACCTGGTGGACGAGGCGTTGGCCGCGGTGGGCGAGAAGCTGGCCGACCGGGTCGAGCTGGTACCGCTCGACCCCGCCTACCGGGCCGTGTTCGCCGACGGCAGCCGGCTGGACGTGCGCACCGACGGCGCTGCGATGGAGGCGGAGGTCGAACGCTTCGCGGGGCCGCGCGAAGCGGCCGGCTACCGGCGGCTGCGCCGGTGGCTGAGGCGGCTGCACCAGGTGCAGATGGACCGCTTCATCGACAGCAACTTCGACTCGCCCCTCCACCTCCTCAACGCCGACCTGGCGCGCCTGGCCGCGCTCGGTGGTCTCGGCCGTCTCGACGCACGCATCGGACGCTTCCTCCACGACGAACGGCTGCGCCGCGTCTTCACCTTCCAGGCGCTGTACGCGGGGGTGCCGCCGGCACGGGCGCTGGCCGCCTACGCGGTGATCGCCTACATGGACACGGTCGCCGGGGTCTGGTTCCCACGCGGCGGCATGCACGCCCTGCCGCGGGCCATGGCCGACGCCGCCGCCACCACCGGCGCCGAGTTCCGCTACGGGCACGCCGTCCGGCGGCTGGAGCGCCGGGGCGAGCGGATCACGGCCGTCGTCACCGACCGCGAGCGCATCCGGTGCGACGCCGTGGTCCTCACCCCCGACCTGCCCGAGGCCCACAGGCTGCTGGGCCGGCGGCCCCGCCGTCCGCTGCCGCTGCGGTACGCACCGTCCGCGGTGGTCCTGCACGCCGGCACCGACCGCGACTGGCCCGCGCTGGCCCACCACACCCTGTCCTTCGGCCGCGCCTGGCACCGCACCTTCGACGAGCTGACCCGCACCGGTGACCTGATGAGCGACCCGTCCCTGCTCGTCACCCGGCCGACGGCCACCGACCCCGGCCTGGCGCCGGACGGCCGCCAGTTGCTCCACGTCCTGGCGCCCTGCCCCAACACCCGCATCGGCCCCGGTGCCCAGGCATGGACGCAGCTCGCCCCCGCCTACCGCGACAGCCTGCTCGGGACACTCGAACGGCGCGGCCTGCCCGGTGCCTCGGCGGTCGAGGAGCTGTGCCTGGTGACGCCCGCCGACTGGCACCGCCAGGGGCTTGCCGCCGGCACCCCCTTCTCCGTCGCACACACCCTGGCCCAGACCGGCCCGTTCCGGCCCGCCAACCTGGTGCGCGGCACCGCGAACGCGGTCCTCGCGGGCTGCGGGACCACGCCGGGCGTCGGGATCCCCACCGTTGTGCTGTCCGGGAAGCTGGCCGCGGCCCGCGTCACGGGGCCCCCGGCCGCTCCGGGACGGCGCACGCGCCCTCCTACGCAAGGAACCGCCCATGACCGAGCGTGAACTGGACGCCGCCGGCATCACCGATCCGGCGCTGCGCCGTGCGTACGCGCGGTGCCGGTCGATCAACGCCCGGCACGGCAGGACCTACTTCCTCGCCACCCGCCTGCTGCCCGCGGACCGCCGACCCGACGTCCACGCCCTGTACGGCTTCGCCCGCTGGGCCGACGACATCGTGGACGACCTCTCGGGGCCCTTCGACCGCGCGACGCGGCTGGCCCGCCTGTCGCACCGGCTCGAGGAGGGCCTGTCGACCGGGCGCACCGACACCCCGGTGCTGCGGGCGCTGGTGCACACGGCGGCGCGGCACGCCATCGATGCCGAGCACTTCACGGACTTCCTGGCCTCGATGCGCAGCGACCTCACGGTGACGGAGTACGCCACCTATGCGGAACTGCGCCGCTACATGCACGGCTCGGCCGCCGTCATCGGGCTCCAGATGCTGCCCGTGCTCGGCACCGTCGTGCCCCGCGAGGAGGCCGCGCCGCACGCCGCGGCCCTGGGCGTCGCCTTCCAGCTCACCAACTTCCTCCGGGACGTGGGCGAGGACCTCGACCGGGGCCGCGTCTACCTCCCCGCCGACCTGCTGGCCGCCCACGGCGTCGACCGCCCGCTGCTGGAGTGGAGCAGGGACACGGGCCGGGCCGACCTGCGCATCACCGCGGCACTGCGTGCCGCGGAGGACCTCACCCGCGGTGTGTACCGCGAAGCCGCTCCCGGCCTCGCCCTGCTCGACCCGGTCTCCCGCCCCTGTATCCGCACTGCCTTCGTCCTGTACTCGGGCATTCTGGACGCGGTCGCGCAGAGCGGGTACGCGGTGCTGCGGCGGCGCGCGGTCGTGCCGCGCCGGCGGCGCGCCGCGGTCGCGCTCGACGGGCTGGCCAGGGTGGCCGCGGCCCGCTACCGCGGTCGGCACCCGAGCGCCGCCGTCCCGGCCCGCGTCGCACCCGGTCGGCGGGCCGGTGCGTCCGTCCCCGCGGGAGCCGAGGGGCAGGAGCGGTGAGGGCGGTACGCCGCTCCTGCCCGCCGCCGCTGCAACTGCGCCGCCGGCCCGTCGCCTGGGTGCGGCAGCGCCCGGTGTGGCGTGACGCCCGTCCGGGTCTGATCGCCGACGCGCTGGCGCACGCCGCGAAACGGCCGTCGGGCAACTGGTACGTGGTGGGTGCCGCGCGCGACCTGCCGCCCGGGCGCCCGCTGGGGCGCACCGTCGCCGGCCAGGAGGTGGTCGTGTGGCGCGACGGCCGCGGCCGGCCGGTCGCGGGTCCCGGCGCCTGCCCGCACCTGGGCGCGCCCCTCAAGGACGGTGCGGTGCACTGCGGATCACTCGTCTGCCACTGGCACGGCCTGCGCCTGGACGGCACCGCCGCGGCCGGCTGGATCCCCTTTCCGGCCCATGACGACGGGGTGCTGCTGTGGGTGCGCCTGGACGCGGCCGGCGGCGAGCGGCCGCTGCCGACACCCGTCGTACCCGCCCGGCCTCCCGAAGCTGCCTCGGTGGCCGCGGTGTTCACGGGGACCGGCACCTGCGAGCCTGAGGACGTCGTCGCCAACCGGCTGGATCCGTGGCACGGTTCCTGGCTGCATCCGTACGCGTTCCTCGACCTGACCGTGGTCTCCGTGCCGGGCACCCCCAGCGCTTCCTGGGAGGACGGCTTCACGGTGGACGTGTCGTTCAGGGTGGCGGGGCGGCTGGTGGCGCCGGTACGTGCGGTCTTCAGCACGCCGGAGCCGCGCACGGTCGTCATGCGGATCACCGAGGGCGAGGGCCGCGGTTCCCTCGTCGAGTCCCATGCGACACCACTGGGCACGGATGCCTCGGGCCGGCCCCGCACGATGGTCACCGAGGCCGTGCTGGCCACCTCGGGGCGCCCCGGCTTCGCGGTCGCCCGGCGCGCCGCTCCCCTGCTCAAACCGTTGCTGCGCGCCGCGTCGAGCCGTCTGTGGCGCGACGACCTGGCCTACGCGGAGCGCCGCTGGCGGCTGCGCACCGGCACGGGGCTGCCGGACTGACCCGCGGGGCGTGCCCACGTGATCACCTCCGCCCACGGACGGCCGCCCCGGCGCCCCGCTGGCGGCACTTCCAAGACGTCCGGCGACGCGGGCCGCCCTGGGCAGGAGCGTCCCGGGCCCGGTCCATCGGGGGGCGTGCGACCACGGCCGTGGTCGCGAGGGACACCCCGGGGCAGTGCTGCGCACGCCCGGCGCAGCGGCGCTCGTCGCCCTTCGACCCATGCCCTTGGTGCGGTCCGATCGATCCGTCAAGTCATGGACTTCGCGGGTATGCCGCCCGAAGATTGACTCGGCCCTCCGCCGGAAGGCGCAGAAGACTCACAAGATGGAGACCGCATGCGCGCTCACCTCGCCGCTGCCCTCGGTACCGCCGTGCTGACCGCGGGCGTGTTGTCAGGCGCCCCCGCCGCCGAGGCCCAGACCTCTGCCGCCTACGCCTTCCACGTGCCGAACGGGAACACGTGGACCGACGGCACGGTGACCTTCTACAACCGGTCGGTCCTCGTGGAGGGGGTGCACAAGTCGGTGGACGCGACCAGCATGGAGACGTGCCGGGCCACCTACGCGTACACGCTCGACATCAACAGCCATGAGCTGGGGCGGAACGGCTCCGACACCGCCGACACCGCCTGCGGTAATTCCAGGAGTTTCAGCTTCACCGTTCCGGCGGACGTCGCCGGCGGGGCGGCGTTCGTACGGATCTGCCTCGACGACGGCTACTACAAGGACCTGACCTGCCTGCGCTACGGCGGCTGATCCCCGGCCCGGAGCCGCGCGGCCGCGGTCCGCTCTGCGGTTGAGCAGAGGAGAGCCGCGAAGCCTCTCGTGGGCCGGCCCCGCTGCGCGGTCCTGCGGCGGGCCCGGCCGGGAGCGGGTGCGGTCACCGCGTGATCGTCTGAAGTCGCGCGGACTCCTGACGGGCGTGCGGTGGCCGCGGGGCGTGGGGCGTGGGCCTTCGGTCGACGCGCGCCTGCTCTGCTCTGCCCTCCGACCGCCGTGCCTTCGCGCCGAGGTCCGCGCCCGCCTCGCCGATCACGTCGACGCGCTTGTTGAAGCCGTTGGCATAGGTGTTGTCGGCCGGGGTGACGTCATCGGTGCCGTCGAAGGTGAACGGCGGGGCGGTGCTGCTGAGCGGCGACGCGTCCGTGGGGAGGGGCGCGGTGTCCCCGATGAGCAGCGGTTCGCCCGGCCCGGTCGGGTGGAGGGTGGTGGGGCGGTGGAGGCCCTTCGCGTACGCCACGGAGGCCGCCACCCGGGCCGCCGAGTCCGACTTCCCGGTGGGGTCCGCACGAAGTCCGTGGCCTCGACGTCGGCGCGCCTGGATTGGTCGACCGACCCTCGACTCGACACGGATCCGATGACTGAGGCCCGGTGAGGGGGCCCCGACCTCGTCCGAGGCCGCAGCGGGGGCGTGAGGCAGAGGACCGCGACACCGCACCCTGCGAGAGCAGAGGCGAGCGCCGTGGAGCGGCGGGATGTACGGGTGGCCCCCGGGTGGATGGATCTCATGCTGTCCCTTCCCTAGAGCAAGAGCGTGACATCCGGCCAATCAACGCCATGGAGGACGGAGGCCAACAAATCAGGAGGGCAAGGCATGCAACAAGGACCAACACACCAGCGCCGCACCGGCCGCCAGCTCCACCACGGGTGCCGAGCCCGCGTCCGACGCCGGCGCCGCCCGGCCCGGCTCGACACCCGTCCGGGGTCCGCCTGCCCTACCGCCTCCAGGACCGGCGGCTCCCCGGCCTGACACGGGAGAAGGCCCCCTCCCCCGCACCGCGGAAGGCCGCCGCCGCGGCGACGGCGAGGCCCGCGGCGGCGGCGCACACCGCGGCGGGGTGCCGGGCCAGGGCCGCCTCCCAGGAGCGGGCGTGTGCGCAGTCGTCGAAGACGCCGTGCGCGCCGTGGTCGGTGCCCGCCGGCTCGTCGACGGGGTGGAACAGGTTGTCCGGACCGGCAGACGGCCGGTCGGCACTCTGCTGGGAGTCGAATCCGGTGCGGGCGAGGTAGCGGTCGAGCAGGGCGGGGGCCAGCCGGTTGCCCCAGACGGTCGCCAGGGTCGAGGCACCCACGTAGAACTGCTTGCCGCGCGGGTGGTCGCCGGCGTGCACCACGCCGCGGGCGGCGACCTCGGGCTGGTGGATCGGCGGCACCGGGCTCGGGTGGTGCGGCAGGCGGGAGCGCACCCAGGAGAACTGCGGGGTGTTCACCGCCGGCATCTGCGCAACGGTGACGTGCACGTTGCTTCCGCGGTGCAGCAGCTCCGTGCGGAGCGAGGAGGTGAACCCGTTGATCGCGTGCTTCGCACCGCAGTACGCCGACTGGAGAGGGATGGCCCGCTCGCCCAGTGCGGACCCCGCCTGCACGACGGTCCCGTGGTCGCGGGGCAGCATGCGACGCAGCGCGGCACGGGTGCCGTTGACGAACCCGAGGTAGGTCACCTCGGTCACCCGCCGGTACTCCTCGGCCGTGATCTCGTCGAACGGGGCGAAGACACTGGCGAAGGCGGAGTTGATCCAGACGTCGAGGGGCCCGAAGTGCTTCTCGGCCGCCTCTGCGGCGGCCTCGACCTGTTCCGCGTCGGCGGTGTCGGCCCCCAGGACCAGCGGGTGGCCACCGAGGGACTCGACCTCGCGCGCGGCGGTCCGCAGCGCGGCACGGCCCCGGGCGATGAGCACGACGTTGGCGCCCCGCCGGGCGTACAGGCGGGCCGTGGCGCGGCCTATCCCGGCGCTGGCGCCGGTGATGACGACGGTCATGGGCATGTTTCGGCTCCTGTCTCAGCGGTGGGTGCCGCGGGTCCCGGGTTCCCGCGCGAGGCCGGCGGCGGTCTCCAGCAGAAGGGCGTGGACGAAGGCCTGGGGCAGGTTGCCGCGCATCTGGCGCTGGGCGATGTCGAACTCCTCCGCGTACAGGTGCGACGTTCCGCAGGCGCCGCGGTTGCGCTCGAACCACCGGTGCGCCTCGATCGGGCGCCCCTGCCGGTGCTCGGCGAGCGCCATGACGAAGCCGCACATCAGGAAGGCGCCCTCGGCCTGCTCCAGCGGCCTTGCGTCATGGCGGAAGCGGTAGACGAAGTGGTCCCGGGCCAGCTCGCGCCGGCGTGCGCCCAGGGTGGCGCGGTTTCGGGGGTCCCCTACCGCCAGGGCGCCGCGAACCGCGGGTAGCAGCAGCGCGGCGTCCACTCCCGTGTCACCGGGGGCCCGCTGCCAGTGGCCGGCGGGGTGCAGGCCGGTGGCCGTCGTGGCGCTGAGCACGGTGTCGGCCAAGCTGGTACAGGTCCTCGCCAGCGGGTGGCGCGGCGCGGCGGCCGCCAGGGCGCGCAGGCCGGCGACGCAGGCCAGCCGGCTGTGGGTCCACAGCCGGTCGTCCAGTTCCCAGACCCCCGCGTCGGGCTTGCGCCAGTGCTCCTCGATCGCGCGTACGGCGAGGGAGGCGGCCCGCCAGGCCGTGCCGTCCAGGCGCTGCTGCCGTTCGGCTGCCGCGAACAGCAGCAGCGCCGGTCGGCGTCGTAGCTGGTGAAGCCGCCGCTGCCGTAGACGGGCACCTCCCGGCAGGCCGCGCCGAGCACCCTGACCAGGGGGAGGCCGAGCAGGCGGGCCTTGAGGTCCCACAGGGCGATGTCCACGGCTGAGACCGCCTGCGCGGACACGCCCGGCAGCCCGGCATTGCGCACGGCACGCTGCATCGCCTCGTTCGCGGCCGGTACGTCGAAGGCCCCGGTGCCGGTCACCACGCCGGCGAGCAGGTCGTCGACCACCCGTGCCGTGGCCGCGGGGGCGTAGGTGAAGCCCAGCCCCGTCACCGCGCCGCAGCGGACCGTGGCGAGGATCAGCGTGGTGCTGTCCCGGCTCAACGTGCCGTCGGCCTCAGGTGTGTCGGTGGGCACCGTGTAGACGGCACTGTCCACCTGCTCCACGATCGGATCACTCGTCATTCTCCCTCTCCCGTCCCAGGAGCCTGCCGGGGGTTTCCCGCCGCGCGGGAAACCCCCGGCACGCCCGTGCCTGCTCCGGCCTTCCCCGGAAGATCGCCGGTGCCCCGTGCGGCGGGGCGTCAGCGACGGTGCCGCAGGCGCACCGCGCCGCGCCCGGCGGCCGCCGCGGCGGCCGCGACGAGGCCGGCGGCGCCCGCGGTGGCCGCGCACCGGGCGGTGCGCGAGGCAGGGGAGGGGCGGTGGGCGCGGCGTTCGGGCCGCTCACCGGGCAGGTCGCCGTCCAGGCCCAGGGCCAGCGCCTCGGCCAGGTGCAGGGCGCGGCGGCCGGTGCCGCCCTGCTCGATCTGAGTGCGGCAACTGAAGCCGTCCGCGAGCAGGAGGCTGCCGGGGTCGGCGGCGCGTACGGCGGGCAGCACACCCTGTTCACCGACCGCCATGGCGACCTCGTGGTGGCCGCGCTCGAAGCCGAAGTTGCCCGCCAGGCCGCAGCAGCCCTCGTCCAGCACGTCGGCGTCCAGGCCGGCGCGGCGCATCAGCTCCCGGTCGGCGTCGTCCCTCAGGACCGCGTGCTGGTGGCAGTGTGTCTGCACGGTGGCCGCCCGGTCGAGAGCCGGCGGTCGCCAGTCGTGGGGCGTGTGGTGGACGAGTTGCTCGGCGAACGTGCGCACCTGCCCGGCCAGCCGCCGCACGTCCTGGTCGTCGGCCAGCAGTTCGGGCGCGTCGGCCCGGAACACCGCCGTGCAGGAGGGTTCGAGCCCGACGATCGGCGTACCGGCCTCCAGATAGGGGCTCAGGACACCGAGCGTCCTGCGCAGCACCCGTTTCGCGACACCCAGTTGACCGGTGGAGATCCATGTCAGGCCGCAGCACACGGGCTCGGTGGGCACGGCGACCCGGAAGCCGGCGTCCTCCAGCACGCGGACGGCCGACGCGGCGATCGACGGGTGGAAGTAGCTGCTGAAGGTGTCCGGCCACAGCACCACGGTCCGCGGGTCGGCCGGGTCGGGACGGTCCCCGCCGCGGGCCCGCCACCACTGGGGGAACGACCGCCCCGCGAACAGCGGGGCGTCCCGTGCCGGGTCCACACCGGCCAGCCGCTTGCCCGCTCCTGACAGTCCCGGGGCGTGCAGCACCGCGTTGACGAGTGCCGGGGCGAGACGCGACAGCCTGGCCCACAGCGGCAGCCAGCCCAGCGCGTAGTGTGCCGCGGGACGCAGCCGGCCCTCGTAGTGGTGGGCGAGGAACTCGGCCTTGTAGGTGGCCATGTCGTGCGGCAGGCCACCCACGGCCACCGCGCACGGGCGGGCCGGCGCCGCTGTACGACGGTCACAGGCAGTCCCTGGGCAGGGTTTCGTTCCAGACGCGGGAGAAAACCCGCCGATCGCCCTCGTAGCCGTCCAGCGTGGCGTCGACGAAGAACTCCGTCTCACTGGAGCGCAGCACCGTGCTCGTCACCACACGTACGTCCCAGTCGTCGCGGTGGAAGCGCATCGTCCAGGTCGACTCGCCGCCGACCGAGGTGAAGTCGTCCGCCACGGCGGTGTAGCGCTCGAAGGCGCGGCGGCCGACGTCCAGCCCGATGTCCTCGAAGCGCTGGGTACCCGCGTCCTTGACGATGGTCAGCTCCGCCCCGTAGCCGACCAGGTCGCGTTTGACGTCCCAGCGCTCCTCGCGGGGCGTGAGCTGGGTGGTGGCGACCGGGGGTGCGCCCTCCGGTTCCTCGAAGGGGCGCGGAGGCTGTTCGTCGCTCGTCAGCTCCCGGCGTATCGGCAGGGTGAGGGTGCTCGGGCCCTCGTACACGCTCAGCAGCGCCGGTTTGGGCGGGGGCCAGGCGAGCGGCCAGTACGAGGTGGACAGCGACAGCCGGATGCGGTGGCCGGGCGGGAACGCCTGGGCCACGCCGTTGAGCTGGACGCGGGCGCGGTAGCGCCGGCCGGGCTCCAGCGGTTCGGGGGTGCCGATGGTCTCTCGGTGGGTGAGGTTCAGCAGCCCGTAGGTGATGCGGGTGGCACGCCCGTCGGGCGCCACGTCGGACAACCGGGCGGCGACCATGGCGACCGGTTCGCTGACCGACAGCTCCAGTTCGACGGAGGGGGAGCCGAGGATCTCCACCCGCTCGGTGAGCGGGTCGGTGTCGAAGACGAGCGAGCCGCCGTCCTCCTCCCGCTGGTCGTAGGGCAGGTCCGGGGGCGCGTTGTAGGAGGCCCATTTGCCGGCGAACTGCCCGACGGACAGCGGGGACTGCACGGTCAGCGCCTCGCCCGGCAGCTCTCGGCCGGCCGGCGCCTCGCCCGGTGCGCCGATGCGGTGGCGGGTGAGCGGGTGCGCGGTCGGCTCCACCTGGGGGGAGGGCCAGTCGGGCTCGTCGACCCAGCGGCCCGGCCGCTGCTCGTAGGAGGTGGAGGGCGGCACGCTGTCCTGCATCCAGGTCCGGAGCACGGGGCCGTCCATGACTCCGTTGTCGACCCCCTTGAGCCAGTGGTCCCACCACCGCACGACCTCCTGCAGATAGCCGATGGCGGGGCCGGGCTCCCCCAGGTGCGGATACTTGTGCGACCAGGGTCCGATCAGGCCCTTGCGCGGCACGTCGAGATGGCCGAGCAGCCGTGTCACGGCGTTGGAGTAGCCGTCAGCCCAGCCGCTTGAGGCCAGCACCGGGCACCGTACGGCCTGGTAGTCCTCGCATACCGAGGCGTGCCGCCAGTAGTCGTCGCGGCGCTGGTGGCGCAGCCACTCGAGCACCCAGGGGCGGGCGTTCTCCAGCCGTTCGTGCCACATCTCGCGCCAGCGGCCACCGACCACGGCGGGGTCCGGTGGGCAGGTGGCGTAGGCGAACATGGTGCCCGCCTCGGCGAGGTTGTCCGAGAGCAGCGCACCGCCCATGTAGTGCATGTCGTCGGCGTACCGGTCGTCGGTGAAGGACGCGATGACGATGGCGCGCAGGCTCGGCGGCTGCCGGGCTGCGACCTGGAGCGCGGCGAAGGCCCCCCAGGAGATGCCCATCATGCCGGTGGTGCCGTTGCACCAGGGCTGCTCGGCGAGCCACGCGAGGACCTCCTCGGCGTCGCGCTGCTCCAGTTCCAGGTACTCGTCCGTCAGCACCCCCTCCGACTCCCCCGTGCCGCGCAGATCGACGCGGACGCACGCGTAGCCGTGGCCGGCGATGTACGGGTGGTGGATGGAGTCGCGTACGGCGCTCAGATCGCGTTTGCGGTACGGGATGTACTCCAGTACCGCGGGCACCGGCTCCTCGTCCGAGGAGACGGGCCGCCAGATGCGCGCCGACAGGCGGATGCCGTCGGACATGGCGATCGTGACGTGTTCCTCTTCCTTCGTCGCGCACGGCAGATTGCTCACCCAACGCATGGCGCCGACATGCTCCTTCCCTGGGGTTCTTGGCGGCGGGCTGCCCGGGTGCCCCCGGCCGCGGGGGCCACACCGAACCGGACAGCGGGTCGTCGCGGTTCAGGCATCCGCCTCGGCCCGGGCGCCGGGGGTGGTCGTGTCCAAGATGCGGTGCACGGCGGCGACACACCGGTCGTACTTCTCCCTCAGCTCCTCCTCGCTGTCCCCGCCGGTGAAGATGTGGGCCAGTTCGAAGCTGTAGCTGTCCTGCTGCTCCAGTTGCGACAGCCGCTGGCCCTTCTCGGGCACGACGTCGATCCGGACGCCCGGTATCTCCCGCTCGATGCGCTCGATGTCCTCCTTCGCGGGGGCCTCGCGCACCACGCCGTCGGCGAACCACCTGTGGTACCACTTGGCGGCCATCTTGTAGGGACCGGCGCGGTACGGCAGGGCCGGGTCCTCGCCGAGGGCGAGGCTGATCATGCAGTGGTGGTTCGCGATGCCGTCGACGTACTCGAAGAGTTCGGCATGCGACTGGGAGTGCCGGGGGTTGATCTCCAGCAGGTTGATCTCGTCGGTCCGCGGGTCGTAGAAGTACTCGATGCTGAACGTCGCGCCGTCCATGCCGATCTGCCGCATGACCCGGCCGGAGACGTCGCACAGCCGCCGGACCACGGGCTCCGGCAGCATGGACGGGTACTGGTGGCGCAGGAAGCACGGGCTGTCGGGGTAGTCGATGGAGTCCAGCACACCGTAGACGGTGACCTCGCCGTGGTGGACGTACCCCTCCACGGCTACCTGGATACCGCTCAGCGACTCCTCCGCGAGGCACACCCGGCCGCCCACGCCCTCCATCTCCGGCGGGAGGTCCAGCCGTTCGAGGACGTACTCGAAGGGCCTGCCGACGCGGCTTATGCCTTCGCGGATCTCGGCGACCGCCGCGCGGAACTCCTTCTCGTCCTTGACGCCGAAGGCCAGCTCGGAGGAGTACGCCAGGGCCGGCTTGAGCCACATCGGGAAGCGGACGCCGTCCGGCGGCTGCGGATCCCGGGCCTCCAGGTCGACCCGCCCGAAGCGCGGGTGCTCGTCGACGACCTTGCGCTGCTCCAGCCGGCTCCAGTACTTGTGCTCGCACTTGACCACCGACTCCAGGCCCGTGCTCCGTGTGCCGTAGCGCTCGCTCAGAATCGGCACGAGCGTGCTCACCGGGAAGTCCCAGTAGCCGACGATCGCGTCGATGCTGCCTTCGAAGGCATCGAGTACGCCCTCCGCCTTGGTTATCAGGTCCGGCACCGAGACCTCCCCGACCTGCAGGTCCTCAAGGGAGAGCAGGGGGTGGAACCGGTACTTCCGCGCGCCTGGAACGCGCCGCAGCACGGGTGTGTTGGCCTCGTCCAGGCCGATGACGAAGATGTTCTTCTCGCTCACATGTCCCCTTCCGGCTCGGGTGTCCTCCGCGGGTGCCCTGAGTACCCGTCAACGGGGCCTCGACACCGGGGCGATCGGTCGGCGGCGGGTCCGCGGCGGCGGACCCGAAGGCCGTGGGCGGGCCGAACCCCGCGGTCGTCGACAGGTGGTGGGGCCGTGAAGGCCCGCTCGTCAGGTGCGGTTGCCCGGTGCGGCCCGATTCAAAGCCCCGGGCCCCGAAGCCGGGTGCGGAACGCTGCGGCGTTGGGTGCTGCCGTGGAGGGCGCGGGCACGTCGGAGCACAGCGGAGCGTGCGGGGTGTTGCGGGGTGTTGCGGGGTGTCCCGGTACCAACCCGGGGGTTTGTCGGCCGCGACGGTGTGCGGCGCTCGCTGCGCCCGCCCCGTCCGAGCGGCGCTCGCATCCGGCGACGGCCGGCTGACGCCGGCGGGCGGGTTCCGGATGCGGCCGTGCGCGGTTCGCCGCGGACGTCCGACCACGGGGGCGTCGAACCGTGGGGGGCGCGATCTGGCCGACGCAGTGGCGGAACGACCCGTCGACCCGTGCCACGCGCGGTCCTGCCGCGGGCGAGGGATCGATCACGACGTTGCTGCCTTCAGGATGCGGGGCAGGTGGACGTGGAGGTGTGCGACCTCGACCTGGTGGCCGCGGTCTCGGAGTTCACGGGCAAGGATTCCGGTGAGATTGGATGCCCTTTCCGCACCAAGGGCTCCTCTCTCGTCCGGTGGACGGCAGCAGCCGTCGGCCGACCGTGGGGCCGCGAGCCGTCCCACGGACTCGCCCTCACAGGAAATGCCTTGGTCAGCGCCTGAGTACCTGTGGTAGACCGAAGGGCCTGCCCCGACCTTTTCCGGAGGTTTCATGCGCCGCCTCGCCGTCTTTCTCGCCTCGTCCAGCGGAAACGACCCGGCGCACGCCGCGCTGGCCGCCGGCGTCGGCACAGAGCTGGCCCGGCAGGGAATCGGTCTCGTCTACGGCGGTGGCCGCCGGGGCCTGATGGGCGTGGTGGCGGACAGCGCGCTGAAGGCGGGTGGCGAGGTCATCGGTGTCATGCCCCGCAGCATGGTCGACCGGGAGTGGGCGCACGAAGGGGTGACGGAGCTGCTCATGTGCGACTCGATGCACGAGCGCAAGGCGCTCATGGCCGAGCGTGCCGATGCCTTCGTCGCCCTGCCTGGCGGCCTCGGCACCCTGGAAGAGATCTTCGAGGTGTGGTCCTGGCGCCAGCTCGGATTCCACGCCAAGCCCATCGGCTTCCTCGACGCCGGAGGCTTCTGGACACCTCTGCTCGGCGCCCTGCGCGGCATCGCCGACTCCGGTTTCCTCCCTGCAGCCACTCTGGACGACCTCGCCGTCGCCCCCGATCTGCCCGGTCTGCTGGAGGCGCTGCAGGAGCGGCTCCGCAGCGTGCCGCAGCCCGCGCACGGAGAGAATCTGCGGTAGCTGACCAAGTCAGCGTCCGGCGGGGCGGGAAGTTGGAGGCAGCAGAACGAGGCAGGCGCATCGGTCGCATGCGAGTCGCCCACGTGTCCACCCGGCGGTCCTGACCGTTGACATGTCAGTGGGTTCTGCGCCGTCCTCGCCCACCAGCAGGACCGTCTCACCGACGACGCCACCATCCCCATGTTCGAATGGCACCCCACCCGGTCCTGACGCTCTGCAACGGCCCGCGGGCGGTGTGCCCGACGGAACCGGGGCACGGCCGCGCAGGTCGGCAGGGGTGCGCGCCCCGGCCATCAGGCGGCCTCGGACTCTCGCACCGCGGTGTCGTACGAGGTCAGCGCACGCAGGAGCTGGCTGCTCTCCACTAGGAGTTCGCCGCTGACCGCCACGGGTACTCCCGACTGCTCGGTGAAGTCGGTGGCCAGTCGGTCGTAGAGGCGCCATGCCTCTTCTGCGGTGCGGCGCGGCTCCTCGCCGCGCGGCGAGCACGGGGCACTGCCCGATTCCAGGGCGTGTGCTTCCTCGTCGCAGAAGTCGGCCATCTGGTCGGCCAGTTCGGCATAACGGGTGAGGAAGGCGCTACCGGGCGCGTTCAGGCGGGCGTCTTCGTCGGAGAGGCCGTCGAGGGCGCGTGTGATGGTGACGAGGTGGCCCGTGACACTGCGCCAGCGCAGGTCGTGGTCCGGTCCGGGGGGCTCAGGCCCGGTGCGGCGCAGACGTGTGCCGGGGTTGAGCCGGGAACTCTCCATGGTCCACCGCCGGGCCTCGGAGACGGCCGCCGGAATCCGTGCGAGCCGTCGGGCCTGGTCGTGCCAGGACTCGGCGTCCGAGGCGGTCCACCGTGTGCGCAGGGCTTCGGCCATCGTGCGGAGCAGGGCGGCGCTGTCACGTGGCAGGCGCGCGAGTTGCTCCCGCACGTTCCGCAGGTGCACCGGGGGCAGCACGCAGGCGTTCACGCCGATGCCGATGACCGCTCCGGTGAGGGTCTCCAACAGCCGGTGGCCGACGGCGGAGGGGGAGTAGCTGCCGTAGGCGATCACGAACAGCGAGGTGGTGGCCCCGTAGAGGCCCTGCGCGCCGAACCTGCGGTAGGTGCCGAACAGGACCATGGCGGGAAGGGCGATCAGCATCGCTCCCAGAGTGCTGCCGCCGGTCGCCGCCATCGCGAACGAGGCCCACACGGCACCGGCCATGATGACCGCGAGCTGCTGCAGTCCGGATCGGAAGGAGCGGTAGACGGTGGTCTCGACCAGGGTCAGCGCCGTCCAGGGCGCGAGCAGCGCCAAGGGCGCCTTCAGCCACCAGCCGGTCAGCGCCCACGCCGCGATGGCGGCTCCGGCCGCCTTGCAGGACTGCACCACGGTGTCACGCTCGGGACCGGGCCGGCGCACGGCGGCGCTCGCCGTTCGCCGCAGGGCCGCCAGTTCCCGACCGAGCCGCCTGGCCCCCGAGGCCAGGCACGTGCCCAACGACGACACCGGACTCCTTTCTCGACTTCCCCGGCCTTCCCGGTTTCCCGGCCTTCCCGGCCTCCCGGCCTTCTCCACGGTGCTCTTGTCGCATGCCCGGGTTGTCCCGCGCCCGGTTCTTCCCCCGTGCCCGGGGTCCTTCCCGCGGCGTGGCCGACCGCACGGCGCGCGCGGGGGCCCTGCGCGGCGAGGCGAGGCGAGGCCCACGGCCGGCCCGGGCCGTGGGCCGTCGCAGAAGCGCAGACGGCTCCGCTGACTGAGCGGGCCGCCGTCTCCCCCGGCCCCGCGTTCCCCCCGGGGCCCCGGTCGACAGGGGCACGGTCGACGCGGCCGGCCCCGGACCTCTGGTGCCTGCGCCCCGCGCCCGCGCACGTCGCCCATCACGGGCCTCGTCCGGACACGCACCGGCCCCGGGACCGGCGTGTGGTGCGGGACGGCGCAGCACGGGCAACGGCACGGGACCGGCGCGGCCGCGGCAGGCGGCCCGGCGCGATCCCGGGCACGGGGCAGGGACTGCTCACCTGCTCCTGCTCACCTGCGACTGCTCACCTGCCGAGGGCTTTGCGCAGTTGCTGCTTGTTCATCGAGGAGCGCCCCTCGACGTTCTTCTTCTTGGCTTCCTCGTAGAGCTGGTCCCTGGTCGGACCCTGGGGGCCCTGGTGCGAACGTTCGCCGCCGCGCTGGGACGCGGACTTCGGGTCCCGGGTCGAGACCTTGCTCGCCGAACGAGCCTCGCCCGTGCGTGCCCGCTCCTTGTTCACGGTGCGCGCCGCGATCTCCTTGGCCCGCCCCGTGGACGCGCCCCGGCGCTCCGCACCCTCCTTGACGTGCTCGTACTGCCGCTCACGCTTCCTGTTCGAGCCGGCCGGCATGACCTACCTCCGATCGCACATCGTGGATGTCGTCCCTCCCGGGTGCCCGGAATCGGCCATCTGTCACCTACGGCTCACCGGACCACCCGCAACCGTGCGTCACCGGTCCCGGTCCCCCGCCCGCGCGACCGCGGGGGTCTCCCGGTCGTCGGCCGGGCCCGGGGCGGGGCGCGGTGCCGGGTCCTCGGATCGCGCCTTCAGAGTTTGCGGGTGTCGCGGGGTTCGGCGTAGGGCTCCTCGCCGGGCGGGTGGCCGCTGTCGATGGCACGGGCGCGTTCGAGTTCGGCGTTGAACTCCAGCCCGAGCAGAACGGCGATGTTGGAGATCCACAACCAGATCAGGAAGATGATGATCACGGCCAGGCTGCCGTAGGTCTTGTTGTAGCTGCCGAAGTTGGCCACGTACACGGCGAAGGCGGCGGACGCGAGGATCCAGATGAGCACGGCGACGGTGCTGCCGGGGCTGACCCAGCGGAAGGGGCGCTTCACGTTCGGGGACGCCCAGTACAGCACCGCGACGATCACCATGAACAGCACGACCATCACGGGCCACTTGGCGAAGTTCCACACCGTCACGGCGGTGTTGCCCAGGCCCAGGACCGCCCCGGTGCGTCTGGCCAGGGTTCCGGTGAACACCACGCCCACCGCGATGGCGGCCAGCAGCACCACCACGACGACGGTGATCGCGAGCCGGACGGGCAGCGTCTTCCACACCGGCCTGCCCTCGCCGATGTCGTAGACGGCGTTGGATGCGCGCATGAAGGCCGCGATGTACCCGGAGGCCGACCACAGGGCGACCGCGATACCGATGGCCAGGCCGATGCCCGCCCGGCCCTGTCCGGCCTCCAGTTGCTTGAGGCTGCTGTTGAGGACGTCGCGCACGGCCCCCGGGGCGAGAGCACCGAGGTTGTCCATCAGCGGTCTGATGGTGCCGGTGCCCGCCAGCCCGAGGATCGACACCAGGGCCAGCAGGGCCGGGAAGATCGACAGCACTCCGTAGTAGGTGAGGGCTGCCGCCCAGTCGGTCAGGTTGTCACCCTTGAACTCCTTCGGGGTGCGCTTGAGGGCCGCCTGCCATGAACTCCCGGGCATGTCCGTCGGCTTCCGGGCCGGCGTCCGCTCGTCCGCTCCGGCGCGGTGACTGCCGCGGCGTTCCTCCCTGTGCTCCGCCATGACTCGTCCCCGCCGGGTGTCACCGACCCTTGCCGGTGGCTTTTCGGATGGCGTCGCGGGCCCGGTCCGCGATGGCCGCGATGGGTCCCAGGGCGACGTTCTCGGCCCCGCTCTCCACCCCGGGGTGGGGATGGGTCGGCGCGGTGGCCTCGGCCGCCTTGACCGCCTGCGCCATGGTCGCCAGGGCCCCCTGGTCGTGGATGCGGCGGAGCTGGGCGAACTCGTAGCGCTCCTCGGCACGGGCGTGTTCGGTCACGGCCGTGCGCAGTTCCTGCAGCAGGGGCATGAACCGCTCGTCGGCCGGGTCCATGCCGTCGAGGCGGGCGAGGAGTTCCTTCGCCTTGCGCTCCTCCTCCAGCCGTTCGTCGACGATCTGCGCGCCTCCCTCGACGGACCGGCGCGCATAGGGGTGGACGACCTCCTCCTCGGCGGTCTCGTGCACGGCCAGCATCCGCACCAGGCCGCGGAAGGCATCGCGGCGCTGGTCGCCCTCGCTCTGCTCGACCTCGTCGAAGAGGTTGCGGATCTCGCCGTGCTGGGCCATCAGCAGGGCGACGACATCCTGGTCCGGAGAGGGCATCCCCGTCCCCGCGTCGACGTCGGGAGTGGCTGTTCCGGTCATGCGGCCCTCACTTGCTCGTTGGGTTTCACGGACACCGGCCGGCCGCCGTACGCACCGGGCGGCGGTCGGCCTCGGGGTCAGCGTTCACGCATGGCGGCGACGGGGTGGGGGCCTTCCGTCTCCATCCGGTACTCGCGGCCGAGCATGTCCCGGTGCATGTCGATGACCTGGTCGCTCGGTGCGCTCTCCCCGCCGAGGAATGCCTCCTGCATCTGCTGGAACCGCTCGTGCGCCTCCCGCACGTAGCCCGTGCCGAGGGTGGTCAGGTCCAGTTCGTCGGCGATCAGATCACGCAGATAGGTCTTGTTCGGCTCGAAGGTGAGCACGTTGGGCAGCTCGGGGGCCAGGATCTCCTGCGGCTCCCGCCCGTCCTTGGCTCGCAGCAGGTCGCAGGCCAGGCGCAGGTGCTCCAGCTCCATGTTCAGGTGCAGCTCCCAGATCGCCTTCACCTTCGGGTCGCTCTCCTGCTCCATGAAGGAGTGGTAGAGGTAGCACTCGTTGTACTCGTGGTTGACGAGCATCTCCCACCAGCTCTCCCCCGGATCGACCAGGGACTCGTAGTGGGTGACGTGCTCCTCCTCGATCAGACCGATCTCCTGGTACAACTGCCGCGCGATCGGCTCGACGTAGGTGGGCCCGGTGTTCATGTAGAAGTTCATCGTCTGCTGCTCGGCCGCCATGATGGTCAGCGCGTGCAGCTTCGACAGCGGGTTCGCGGCGCGCCGGTCGTAGGACTCGCGGACGTTGTCCACGGGATGACGGTGGTGCCGGGTCGTGGGCCGGCCCGGCATGACCTCGGTGAGGCCGTCCACGATCGACTCCGCCTTGCGGTGCTCGATCATCTCGAACAGGTTGGCGTACCGGTACAGGTGGTCGAAGTCCTCCAGGACCCCGAAGCGGTAGGCCTGCGCCAGATACGGGTCCGGCTCCATCCGCGCCACCCACGCCGTCAGGTCCACGGCCACCTGCTCGTAGGCGATCGTCGTCTCCAGCACCGACGAGACACCCGGAAGCAGCCAGTTCACCGCCTTCTGCTGCTGCGCCTCGGTGTAGCGCACCTGCGCGAGCTGGCGCTTGAGATCCAGGTCGGAACAGTGCCTGGCGAGGTGGTGGTTGAAGAGGATCGCCTCGACCTCGATACCGTTCATCGTGATGATCCGGCACCGCGTGTACGGATCGCAGTGATCCGCATCGATCGGCGCCACGTTCAGCTCACGCCATGATCGGATCTGACGCTCCAGGGGAATGCCCCCGTGCTCCAGCGGATTGAATCCCATCACGACTCCATTTCGCGCGGCAGTACACACAGCCCTAGGCCATGGATAGCCGGGCGCCGCGCCTGCTCCCCCGTGGCCCCGGGGTACTCGCCCGAATGCGCGGTCGACCCCACTCCTACGGTCCAGTGCCGCACCCCGTGCGGGCGCGCAGGCCCGGCGTCCGGCGGCGTACCGGGGCGGCGGGGGGTGCGGCGTGGGGCCCGTGCGGCCTGTGCACGGAAGCAGGCCGCGCGGAAATCGCCTCCGCCCCACGTGGCGCCGCCACTTCGTCCTCCGGCCGGCCTTCGAGGGCGGGCGGCCCGCCGCACACCTGATCATTCCCTCCGCACCTGGTTTCCATCGGACCGCCGTGGCCACTCGCACGCACGTCATCACTTGGAGGAAAGGGGCACGGCATGGACAAGGCACAGGAGGAGCGGGCGCAGGCGGAGCAGTTGCCCAGCGGCGACGTGGTGGCGATCCTGCTGCAGCAGCACGCCAGGATCCGGGACCTGTTCGGTCAGGTCAGGGCCGCGCACGGGCAGGAGCGGAAGGCGCGGTTCGACGAACTGCGGGCGCTTCTCGCGGTGCACGAGACCGCCGAGGAGATGATCATCCGGCCGGTGGCCAAGGACACCGCGGGCGAGGCAGAGGCCGACGCCCGCAATCACGAGGAGGACGAGGCCAACCGCGTCCTCGCCCGGCTGGAGCGGATGGATCTGGAGAGCCCCGAATTCGAGCGGGAGCTCGCGGAGTTCGAACGCTCCGTGGGCGACCACGCCGAGCACGAGGAGGCCGAGGAGTTCCCCGCGGTCCGCGGCGGACGTGACGAGGACCAGTTGCGCAGGATGGGCGGGCGGCTGGAGAAGGCCGAGAGGGCGGCGCCCACGCATCCGCACCCCACCACGGCCGGATCCCCCGCCGCACAGTGGATGGCCGGCCCCTTCGCCTCGATGGTCGACCGGGCCCGCGACGCCCTCGGCGGCACGGCGAAGGGGTGACCCCCGGCGCCCGCGAAGGGCCGGCACCCGGGCTTTCGCGCGGGCCCGTCCGCGTCGCGGCACCCGGGTCCCGGTCTCCTGCGCACCGCGCCGCAGGCCGCGCCGCGGTGCGTGACGGAGGTGCCCGTCTCCCCCCGGGCGCGGCCCACGCCCGCCCCCCGGGCTCCCCCGCGGTATGGGCCGGGGCCACACGGGCCCGCGGCTCGCGCGACGCTTCGATGACGACGGCCCGCACGAGGCGCCGACGAGGGGCCTGCTCACCGTGGGCACACGGGCCCGCCCGGACCTTTGGGGGCCGGGTCGATGGGTACGCGGGCCGAAAGGCCAGCCATCGAGACCAAGGAGCCACCATGGCGACCGAGACCCGTATGGGCGCCAAGGACAGGACATACAACCTGGTCAGCGTCCTGTACCACACACTCCGTGAATCGTCGACGCTTGAGACCTACATCACCGACGCCCGTGAAGCCGGCGACGACGAGCTCTCCGGTTTCCTTCAGGAGATCCAGTCGCAGGACCGGGACCGGGCGCAGAAGGCCAAGAGGCTGCTGACCGGACGCCTCTCCCAGTCATAGCCGAACCACGCGGGCTTCCGGGCACACGCCGCCCACCGGGGTTGACGCACGGTGTCTGCGCCGAGTTCCGGACCATGGACGACGCGCGTTCGCGAAGCCCTCCGGAGGAGCTACGTGCGGACCGTAAGGAAGCGCCCCCGACCGGGAGCGCCGCGCACACGGGGGCGCCGCGCACCTCCGGGCCGATCGGCGCCCCGGGGGCGACCGCCCTCCTGGACCTGAAGCCCCTTGCCTCCCCGGCTGCGGTGCGTACACACCGTACCCACCGTCTCGTACACATCGCGCCCACCGCCGCGCACACAGCGCACACACCGCGCCGCCGTGTCGCACACACCGCACCTGCCGTGCCGTGCTCGGCCCGCGCACGTCCGCCGTGCCGCGCCCACCAGGCCGCGGACCGCCTCGCGGTGCCCGGGCCCCGAGCAGCCTCCGCCAAGCCCCCGAACGGTACGAGCCGGCGACCCGAGAAAGTTGCCGTTTGACAATTATAGTCGCGAGGCAACAAAGTAACCGTGTCGGACGCGTGCGGGGAAGGATCTTGGATGTTCCGGTCGGCGGGGGGTGCTCCGTGCGCTGGTCACCGACACCGCGAGGTGCTGGTGGGTCCCGTGCCCGAGGTGGCGGTCAGGCGGTCCGGCTGCCCGGGTCGCGCACCTCGTCGTCCTGCATCTGTACGGACGCCGCCTCACAGAAGGCTTCCAGCCCCTGCAGCAACGACATCCGCCCTGCGACGGGCATCTGGTCCAGCACCGCCTGTAGCGCCGCCTCCCTGCGCGCGCGCAGATCGGCGAGGAACGCACGGCCGCGCCTGCTGAGGTGCAGGCGCACCTCACGCCTGTCGGCGGGGCTGTCGGTGCGCTCCACGAACCCCGCGGCCTGCAACCGATCGCACAACCGGCTCGTGGACGGCGGCGTGGAGGCGAGGGAGTCCGCGAGGGTGCGGAGGTTGATGCCCTCGTGGTGTTCGAGGATGAGCAGCACACGGAGCTGGGACGCTGACGTCGGAGAGGACGATGCCCGGCCCCACAGGACCTCAAGGAACTCCGCGGCCCTGGAGGTCACGCGCGCGATCTCGTCCGGCTCCGGGCGGGGGCGGAAGGTAGTCACTGTCACACTCTCGCAGGCACTGGTATGTCCATCAGCGTACTAGGCGTGCGAGTGGGCTAGACATGGCTTGGATGACCGGCACGGTCGACCCGGGCGACTCCGTCGCCCCGGCAGGGCCGGCGCGTGTCCGGCGAAGGATGGGTGCAGTTACCACGTGAACAGTTTTGTGGCCGCCGAGCGCGCGCTGCGCAGAGCGGCAGCCCACGAGCTGCCCGACGCCGTCCGACGCGTCCTGGTCGAGCAGTACGCGGCGGAGTCCGTCGAGCTCTACCTGGCCGACTACGGCCTGACGGTGCTCCAGCCGGTGCCCGGCCAGGGGCAGGACTCGGCTCCCCTGTCGATGTACAACAGCCCCGCAGGCCGCGCCTTCGGCTCCCAGGAGCCCTTCGTGGAATCCGGCAGGGAGGGGAGGGTGCGCGTCCACCTCCCGGTCAGCGCGCGCGGCGACCGGCTCGGCGTGCTGTCGGTGACCCTGGCGGACGCGGACCACGCACGCGCCCGCCTCGCGGAGTTGGCGGACATCGCCGAAGTCCTCGGGCACGAGGTGGTCGTGGCCGAGCGGGACACCGACGTCTACCTGCGGGCCCGGCGCAAGGACCGTCTCACGCTGGCCGCCGAGATGCAGTGGCACCTGCTGCCGGGGCGGTCCTGCACGAGCCCGGAGTACGAGCTGGGGGCCCAGTTGGAACCCGCCTACGCGATCTTCGGCGACAACTTCGACTGGTCCGCGACGGCCGACCGCCTGATGCTCTACGTCACCAACGGCATGGGAGAGGGCATAGAGGCCGCCCTGCTGACGAACCTCGCCGTCAACGCGCTGCGCAACGCGCGCCGGGCCGGCCTCCCGCTCGCCGACCAGGCCGCGCTCGCCGACCAGGCGGTCTACGCCCACTACCGCGGCCGCTCCTATCTGTCCGTGCTCATGCTCGACTTCGACCTCACCACGGGCCGGGTCCAGGTGGTGGACGCCGGCTCGCCTCAACTGCTGCGCCTGCGGGGTGGCACGGTGCAGCGCGTCGACTTCGAGGCGCAGCTTCCGCTGGGCATGTTCGAGGAGACCGACTACGTGGCCCAGGAGTTCCGGGTCGAGCCCGGTGACCGGCTCCTCTTCGCCAGCGACGGCGTCTACGCGGTGGCGTCCCCGGGCGGAGAGCCCTACGGCGACGCCGCCCTGGCCCGGGCGATCACGTCCAGTCGCCTGCTGCCCGCCGCCGAGGTCCCGCGCGCCGTCCTGCGGGAGCTGACCGGCCACCGCGGCAGACCCGACCCTGACGACGACGCCCTGGTGATGTGCGTGGACTGGCGCGGACGGTGATCGCACGGCGGCCGCCGGCCCGGGTGGACGGCATGTGATCGATCACCGGTTGTTCGCCCGACAGCCCCGGCGCTAATGTTTGTCGCACGGCAATAATGGGCTGAAGGGGTGTACACCGACGACCGCTGCGGCCCATGACGAGGAGGACGATACCGGTGTCGGAGCAAGACGCGGCCCAGGAGGCGGCAGAGTGGGTGGGCGCTTTCCTCACCCGGCGCCGGGAGCAGATCGCGCAGCGCTGGGCGGACGCCACGCTGTTCCGCACCGTTTTCACACTCTCGCGGGACGAGTCGGTGGAGGCGTGCAAGACAGTGATCGATGCTCTGGCGACGGTGGCGACGTCGGGCAGGCTGGACGACATCACGGCGCCCGCTTTCGGCACCGTGCGTGATCAGCTCGGCAGGATGGCAGCCAGCAGGGCGTGGACCGGAAGCAGCTCGGCCCAGATCGCCGACGAGGTCGCCGATCTGCGGGAGCCGGTCACCTCGGTGCTGCGCGAGGAGGTCACCGACCAGTCGGACGCCGCGGCACAGGACTCCCTGCTCGCACTGACCGTCCTGATGGGCACCCTGCGCCTGGTGATCATGGAGACGACGCTCATGGCCGGTGAGGAACTGATCGAGCGGCAGCGGCAGCAGCTCATGGAGGTGGCCACGCCGGTGATCTCCCTGTGGGAGAACATCGTCGCCGTACCGCTGATCGGCACGCTGGACAGCGCACGCAGCCAGGTGGTGATGGAGAGCCTGCTGGACGCGATCGTCGCGCAGCGCGCCCGCTACGCCATACTCGACATCACCGGGGTGCCCACGGTCGACTCGCTCGTCGCCCAGCACCTGATGAAGACGGTGGCCGCGGCCCGGCTGATGGGCGCCGAGTGCATCGTCTCCGGCATCCGCCCCGCGATCGCCCAGACCATCGTCCAGCTCGGCATCGACCTCAGCTCGGTCATCACCCGCGCCACCCTGGCCGACGCCCTCGCCTATGCGCTCGGCCAGCAGGGCGTCGAGTTCTCCTCCGGCCCGGCGACGGGTGCGGGCACCCGATGAGCGCTCCCTTCTCCGGCCAGGCGTCCCCGGTGTCCGTGCTGGCGTTGAAGGACGTGTTGCTGGTCACGTTGCAGGGCGAACTCCACGACGGGATGGCCGAGCAGCTCCAGCAGGACATCACGGAGCGGATCGCGAACAACAAGGTGACCGGAGTGGTGATCGACATCTCCGGCGTGGAGATCATCGACTCGTTCCTGGGGCGTGTCCTCGCCGAGATCGCCTCCATCACCGAGCTGCTCGCCGCCCGGACCGTGCTGTGCGGCATGCGGCCCGCGGTGGCCATCACGCTGGTCGAGCTCGGCCTCTCGCTGCCCGGGCTGACCACGGCCCTGGACGTGGACCGCGCCATGGAACTGCTCGCCCGGACGGCGCCCGCCGCACCACCGGGCAGTGAGGGGCGTTCGTGATGGCGGACTCCCTCCGCACCGGCGGGACCAGCCTGCCGATCGGATCCGACGCGGATCTGGCGTGGGTGCGGCAGGAAGTGCGGCAGGCCGCCGCCGAACTCGGGTTCAGCCTGGTCCAGCAGACCAAGCTGGTCACCGCCGCCAGCGAGCTGGCCCGGAACACGCTCGTGCACGGGGGCGGCGGCGAGCTTGAGATCACTCGCCTGGACCGGGGCAGCAGCCTCGGGCTGCGACTGTGCTTCACCGACAACGGTCCGGGCATCAGCGACATCGAGCTGGCGATGACCGACGGCTACACGACAGGCGGCGGCCTCGGTCTGGGACTGAGCGGGGCGAAGCGCCTCGTGCCGGACTTCGACCTCGTCACCGAGCCCGGGGCGGGCACCACCATCACCGTCACCGCCTGGGTCTACACCGTGCCGTCCGCGCGCCTGGAGGCGCCATGAGCCTGGTGTGGGACATCCCGGTGCACGACTCGACGCGGGTCCGGGACGTCCGGGTGGCGGCAGAGGCGGCCGGCACACGGGTCCGCCTCGGGCCCGACCGCACCGCGGTCGCCGCGCTGGTGGCCACCGAGCTGGCGACCAACCTCCTCAAGCACGGCGGAGGCGGCCGCGTCGTGATCAACCTCGTCGACGGTGCGCCGGCTCCGGGCGGCGCCCGCGGCCCCTCCGTCCAGTTGGTCTCCCTGGACCACGGGCCGGGCATCGCCGATGTCGCACAGGCGCTGCGCGACGGCTACAGCACCGCGGCGGCCTCCCTCGGGGCCGGCCTCGGCACCTGCCGCCGTGTGTCCGACGCCTTCGACCTGCACAGCGTCCGCGGCCGGGGAACCGTGGCGACGGCCCGCGTCGACCCCGAGCCCACCGCTTCCGGAGCGCTTGCGCACCGGTCGGCGCCGGAGCCGGGCGCCGGGAGCGGCCCCGATCCGTACGCCGGGGGCATCAACGTGCCGCTCGCGCGGGCGGAGCACTCCGGAGACGCCTGGACCTGTGTCCGCGCGGACACCCAGGTGACCCTGATGCTCGCCGACGGGCTCGGCCACGGCCCCAAGGCGGCCCAGGCATCCACCGCCGCGGTGGAGGAGCTGCGCCGCACCGCGCACCTGCCCCCGGCCGACCTGATGCGGCGCCTGCACAAGGCGCTGCGGCCCACCCGGGGCGCGGCCGTCGCCGTGGCGCAGCTCGACCTGGTCTCCGGGCAGCTCCGCTTCGCCGGAATCGGCAACGTCTCCGCGCGGCTGCGCACGGGCGGCGCCTGGCAGGCGCTCGTCTCCCATCCGGGCATCGTCGGTGCCCACTTCCCGGCCACGGTGCCGGTGCGGCAGGTGGCGTGGCCGCAGGACGGCCTGCTCGTGCTGCACAGCGACGGACTGCCCAGCCTCTGGACTCCGCCCGAGGACCCGTATCTCCTCGCCCGCTCCCCCGCCGTCGTGGCCGCGGCCATCCTGCGGGACGCCAGCAGCGCCGCCCGGCCGCTGCGCGACGACACCAGCGTGGCCGTACTGGCCACCCGACGCCCGGACCCGCTGCCATGACCGCTGCCTTCGCCACCTGGAAGATCGGCTCGCCCGCCGACGCGGCCCGCGCACGCACCATCGCCGCCCGCCTCACGACCGCTGCCGACGTACCGGTCCTGGACCGCGCGCGATTCCTGACCGACCTCACCGTGCAACTGCGCCAGTGCCTCGGCCAGGGTGGCGCCTGGGAACTGCTCGTCACCACCCGGAGACCCGCCGGGGGCGAGGACGGGCAGATCACGGTCTGCCTGCGCCCGGTCGGCCGGCCCCGGCAGCCGCCCTGGCAGCACACGCTCACCTGCGCCCAGCCGGTGCCGCCGGGCAGCGTCGAACTGACCGGCCCGGACGCCGCCGAACTGGCCGAGGACGTTTTGACCGCGGGCGAGGACATCGGCGCCGTGCTGGAGCGGCTGGACGACCGGGAGAGGCTGGTCGGCCTGTACCGCGAGGAACTGCACCAGACGAACCAGGGTGTCCTCGCGCTGCACGCCGAGCTGGACGCCACCGCACTGGCCCAGCGCGAACTGCTCGAAGCGGAGCGGGCCGCACGGGCCGAGGCGGAGAACGCCCGCAATCTGCTGAACTTCCTCGCCGAGTCGAGCGCGACCATCACCGCCTCGCTCGACCACGAGGACATCCTGCGCAAACTGCCCGGCCTGCTGGTCCCCGAGTACGCCAGCGACGTGGACATCTGGCTCTTCGACGAGGAGGAGATACCCGCGGCCGGCAAGCGCACCACGGTCGCCCGCAGCGGCCGCCCCGCCCCCGCGGTGGCCGCCGCCCGCACCGGCCGGCCTCAGCACGCCGCCGCTCACCCCGGCGGCCTGCCCGGCGTCGTCGACCGGCCGCCCTCCGTGCTGTCCCCGGACCGGCCGCTGCTGTGCATCCCGATCACCGCACGCCGGATAGTGGGCGTCCTGACACTGACCGCGCCCGGCCCCCGCTTCGATCCCGACACGTGCGTCATGCTGATCGAACTGGTCCGGCGCACCGGCATCGCCCTCGACAACGCCCGCCGCTTCCAGCAGCACAGGGACACCGCCGAGGCCCTCCAGCACGCCCAGCTCACGGAGCTGCCGAACGCGAAGGACGTGTGCCTGGCCGCCCGCTACCTGCCCGCCACCCGTGGCCTCAACATCGGCGGCGACTGGTACGACGCGTTCCCGCAGCCCGACGGGAGCCTCCTTGCGGTCATAGGGGACGTCACCGGGCACGGACTGCGTGCGGCGGTGATGATGGGACAACTCCGCACCGCGCTGCGCGCCTACGCCGTCGAGGGCGACAGCCCGGGCCGGATCCTGACCCGGCTGCACGCCATGCTCCTGCACCAGCAGCCCGAGCTGTACGCGACCGCCGTCATCGTGCGCCTGCGCCCCGGCGACCCGGACGTCGTCTGGGCGAGCGCCGGCCATCCGCCCGTCATCGTCCGCGCCCCGGACGGCACCGTGCAGGTCACGGACGCGAAACCGGGCGTCATGCTCGGCGTGCCCGTGCCCTTCAGGTACGAGGACCACACCGTCACCCTGCCGCCGGGCTCGACGCTCGCCCTGTACACCGACGGTCTCGTCGAGCGGCGCACCCTCGGCATCGACCCCGGCATCGCACGCCTCGCCCAGGCACTCGGCGCACTCGGCACCGCGGACTTGGAGCAGGACCTGGACGCCTCCGCCGAGTCACTGCTCAAGACCATGCTCTACGACTCCGAACGGGACGACGACGTCTGCCTGCTGCTGTGCCACACCGTCGCGGCCCCGGGGGCAGGCACCGTGCAGGAGGCTCCCGGCGGTTGACCCCGGCGGCCTCACCACGTTCTCGCTCCGCCGCGCACCGGTGCTGCACGGCCGGTGCCCAAGGGGCTTCGCCGCGCTCCGGTGGGCGTCTGCCCGGGTCGACTTGGCGTGGCTGCGCCGTCGGGGGTCCAGGGCCGGCCGACTACCCGTGCTCGGCGAGGCGGCCATCGAAGAAGTCGCTCAGCCTGGCGACCGCGGGCGTGACGTACTCGTCCTTGTCGTAGAGGTCGCAGTGCGTGGCACCGTCGATCCGGAGCAGGTCCTTGGGACCCGCGGCCCGCTGGAACGCCTCGATGCTCATCCATGCGGTCACCGCCTCGCGTCCGACGATCATCTGCAGCGGGCGCGGGGCGAGCAGGTCGAGGCGGTGGAAGGCGTCGAAGGCGGCCATGCGATCGACGCTGGTCCAGGTCAGTGCCCTGGCCGAGCGCGGGTGTCGGGCCCGGGGGGTGCAGTAGTACTCCCAGCCCTCGAAGACGTGGGGGCCGCCTCGGCGCGCTTCCTCCTCGGTGTCGGGGAACAGCCCGAAGGTCCGCACACCCTCGCCGCGGGCCTCGGCGGTGCGTGCCGCCGCGGCCGCCTCCAGCATGCTCCGCAGGACTGCGGGTTCCTGGGTGCCGTCGGCGCCGAGGCGGAACTGGCGGCCGATGTCGACGGCGCTGACGGTGCCGACGGCCCTGATGCGGTGATCCGTCGCAGCGGCGGCGAGGGCGTACCCGCCGGAGGCGCAGATCCCCAACACACCGACGCGCTCCGGGTCGACCTCCTCACGGGTGGTGAGGAAGGAGACGGCGGCCTTGTGGTCCTCGACCCGGTGGGCCGGGTCCTCCAGGCCGCGCGGTGCGCCCTCGCTCTGCCCCTGGTAGGCGGCGTCGAACGCCAAGGTGACGAAACCCCGCTCGGCCAGGCGCCGTGCGTACAGGCCGGCGGCCTGCTCCTTCACGCCGCTGCCGGGGTGGCCGACGACGATCGCGGGCCGCGGGCCCGCGGCCCCGCCGTCGGGGACGTGGAGATGACCGGCGATCTTCAGGCCGGCGCTGGGGAAGGTGACATCCACCCTCATGGCGATGTGCTCCAGTGGTGTGGCAGGTGCGGGTCGCGGTGAGCCCGGTGGCCGGTCCGGTGTGCTGGCCACGTCCTCAACGGTCGCGCCGCCGGGCAGGCGGTGCCAGGGAGGGCCCTGCCTATGCAGCCCAGTACCAGGCACACGGCCGTGAGCGCGCGCACACTGAATGCATGGGACACCGTGACGCTCCCGGCGGCAGCGCGCTGGGCGAGTTCCTGCGCTCCCGCCGTGCCGCTCTTGACCCGCACCAGGCGGGGCTGGCGGACGACGGGCGGCTGCGCCGTGTGCCGGGCCTGCGCCGTGAGGAGCTGGCCCAGCTCGCGCATGTGAGCGTCGACTACGTCGTCCGGCTGGAACAGGGGCGCACCCGCCGTGTCTCCCGTCCGGTCCTGTACGCGCTCGCCGACGCGCTCCAGCTCGCCCCGGACGAACGGGACTACCTGCTCACCGTCGCCGACGTCGCTCCCGCCACCGCGGCACGGCAGCCGGGCCGACCGGAGGCCGGCCCGCGGCTGCGGCAGTTGCTGGACACGATGCCCGACGTCCCGGCGATGGTGCTGAACCGCCGCATGGACGTGCTCGCCTGGAACCGGGGGGCTGCCGCCCTGCTGACCGACTTCGGCGCCCTGTCCCCGGCCGAGCGCAACCTGATCCGGCTGACCTTCCTGGACGACGCCTTCCGGGCCCTGTATGCGGACTGGTCGCGTGCCGCCCGCGAGTGCGTCGCCGTCCTGCGCATGGAGGCAGGACGCGCCCCCCGCGATCCGTCCCTGAGCGCGCTGGTGGGTGAACTCAGCGTCCACGACGCGGACTTCCGTGCGTGGTGGGCCGACCACCGCGTGCGCGGGCCGCGGCAGCTCGCCAAGACCTACCGCCACCCGGTCGCCGGGCCCCTCACCCTCGACGTCCAGCAGTTCTCCGTCGACACCCACCCCGACCAGCAACTGATCGCCTACACCGCGGAGCCGGGCTCTCCTTCCCACGAGGCGCTGCGCCTCCTCCTCCAATGAACGGCTCCCGTCCTGCTCTGCCCAGGTCGCCGGGGGGTGGCATGGTGTGCAGGGGGTACTCCTCGCCGACCGGGACATGGCCGGTGGCAGGCAGGAGCTGAAGGCCCGCCCCCAACCCGTTCGGTCACATCGCGGCATCGGTGTTCCTGTCGTCGTGGGTTGCGGTGGGAAGGTCCGGTCCGGGAGGGGAAGTCCGTGGCGGAGGCGCTGACGTGGACGATCGAGCAGCGGGTGCTGCCGGCGGAGGTCGCCGGGCGTGCACGCGGGGAACTCAGCGGGGCGGACACGGGGTTGGCCCGACTGGAGGTGGCGGAGGTGGTGTCCGGCCGGGGGCCGAAGCGGCGGACGGCGCCCGACGTGCCGGGTCGACCGGCTCCGGGGCCGGCCGGGACACCGCAGGGGGCACGGGACCGGTGGCCGGTGCGCTCCTGCGCGGGAAGACGGGCGGTGTCCGCTGTCGCCCGGGTCCCGTGCCGTCTGGGGGCACGGTCTACGCTGCCGAGTGAGAACCGCTTACCGCCGGGGGGCTTGGGACCGTGGACGACCGGGATCTGATACTCGCTGACCGCTACCGCCTGGTCCGCCCGCTGGGGCGCGGCGGGATGGGCGAGGTGTGGGAGGCGCAGGACACCAGTCTGCGGCGGCCGGTCGCGGTCAAGGTGATCTCGATCCTTGCGGGTGGCGGCAGTCGGGCCGACGAGGCGCGTGCCCGGTTCCTGCGGGAGGCGCGGATCACCGCCGCGCTTCAGCATCCTCATATCGTCACCGTCCACGACCTCGGTGAGGCAGCCACCGGCGAGGGCACGACGCCGTTCCTCGTGATGGAACTGCTCCGGGGCGAGGGCCTGGACTCCGTCGTCCGGCGCGGACCTGTCGGCGAAGAGGAGGTGGCGCGGTGGGGGGCGCAGGTGTGCGAGGCGCTGGGCGAGGCCCATGCCGCCGGCGTCCTCCACCGCGACATCAAGCCCGCGAACCTGTTCGTCGCGGCCTCGGGCACCCTGAAGGTGCTCGACTTCGGCATCGCCCGCGCCGCCGACCCCTCGGCCAGCGGTGACCGGCTGACCCACACCGGGTTCATGGTGGGCACGGCCGCGTACATGGCACCGGAGCAGGCACGCGGGCGTCCCGAGCAGCGCAGCGACCTGTACTCCCTCGGGTGTGTGCTGTTCGAACTGCTGACCGGACGGCTGCCGTTCGACGCCCCGGACACCCTCGGGTATGTCACGGCGCACCTGCACGATCCGCCTCCCGCGCCGAGCAGCCTCGTGCCGGGTGTCTCCGCACCGTGGGACCGCCTGGTCGGTCGGCTGCTGGCCAAGGACCCCCGCGAGCGACACGAGTCGGCCGCCGTGCTCGCCGACGAGCTGCGGCGCCTCGGTGGTGTGCCGCAGGCCGTACCCGCGGCCCGTCGCTACACCCCCACCGTCGCCGACCGGGGGGAGCACGGGGCGGCTTCCACGTCCTTGGCCGCCCCGGTGTCCGGCGATCTCGCTGCGGCCTCCACGGTTCAGGCCCCCGCCGGGCCGTCCGGTGGAGCGGGCATGAGCCGGCGCGACCTGCTCGTGCGCGGCGCGGGCGTCGCCGCGGTCGCGGTCGCCGGAGGGGCGGCGGCGATGTACCTGACCGGTGACCCCGAGCGGGACCCGGTCGCCTGGTCGCAGAAGATCGCAGACGTCGACGTGATCAACTCCGACGGTCCTGACGTCGTCCTCGCCGACGGCCGGTGTCATGTGGCCGCCGGCCACTACTACAAGGAGACCGCCGCACTCCACACCTTCGACCTTGCCACCGGCAAGCCCCTGTGGAAGGTGGCCCTCCACGTGCGCTGGGCCCGGGAGACACGCTTCACGGTCGTCCGCGGCACGGTACTCGCCCTGACCGACGACTCCGATCACAAAGGTGGACAGGTGCACGCCTTCGACGCCGCCACCGGCGAGCGCCGGTGGCAGCGGTCACTCTCCCTCAGTGCCATGGGGCTGCATGTGCACCGGCCCAGCGGCCTGCTGATCAGCGGAGAGGACGGTCTGGTGATCGGAGTCGATCCGCGCACCGGCGAACAGCGGTGGGTGATCGACGTGTCCTCCCCCTACGACGCCTCGTTGATGCCGGCCGGCGACCTCATCCTGTGCAGCGGCGGAACCGCGGTACTCGGCAAGACGGGCAAGAAGCTGTGGACGCGCTCCGGCTTCCAGCCGCAGGGCGACCTGGCACAGCCCCTGGGCGAGGGCCTGCTGTGCTACGAGGCCGGAAGGACGGCCCCCGTCGACCTCGTCTGCCGCAAGGCGGACACAGGCGAGGTGATGTGGCGGAGCCCGTTCAAGAAGACCAAACCGGACACCTTCGTCTCCGGGGCCTTCCAGCCGCTCGACGAGCTGGTGTCGGGCACCACGGTCTTCCTTCCGCTGGCCGCGGGGTCCCGGCAAAGACCGACCGCGCTGAACGGACTCACCGGCGAGCAGACCTGGACCTACGGGAGTACATACCAGCAGGTCGACCTGCAGGAACAGGGGACGACGAGCGTGGCGGGCGGGTTCGTCCTGCCCACGGGATCGGGACCGGTGTGCCTGGCCGCCGACGACGGCAGGCAACGGTGGCGCGCCGATGCCCCGAGAGTGCAGACCACCGGCGAATACGCCCTGCTCTCCGAAACGGGGCAGGCACGCGTGCTCCAGCGCTGGACCAGCACGCGGATCGTCGGAGTGGAGCACGGCCGAACCCTCTGGACAGGGCAGTTCGACAGCACGGCCATGAGCGAGCCCGCCGCGAGCGGCAACTCGATCGCCATCCTCGACGGCAGCGGCACGGTGTGGGTGGTGCGCGTGTGACCTCGCGGGGCGGGAGAGCGGCCGCCGCCGGCTGCCCCGGGTGTGCGGGACCGGCACAGGTGCCATGCACCCGTGCCGGTCCCCCGCGGGTGCCGCGCACCGCACATCCGGGGCCACGGCGCGCACGCCTCGCCCCCGGCGGGAGAACCGACCGGGAAACGCGCGCCGCCGTGGAGGCCGCCGACCGGAAAACGCGAGCCACCGTGGAAGCCGCCGGTGGGCCGCGGCGACGCACGGAGCCAGACGTCCGGGCCGACCGGGACCATGCACGAGCCTGGGCTGCCGTCGTCGCAGGCACCCGGGGCGAGCGGGTCGCCCTGGTGCCGAACCGGGCTCCGAGCAGGGAGCCGGAGCTGCTGCCCTCCACCTCAACGCAATGCCCTTGCGTTAGACAACGCAAGGGCATTGCGTTAATGTCGGGCGGAAGCAGGACCCGCCGGCCGGACGGCGGGATCCCGTGGCGGCGTGCGGACTCCAGCCGCCCGCCGCCGCAAGCCCGGACGACCTCTCTCGCCGCCGCATTCGGGCTGTGCTGCCTCGTCGGGGCATGCACCGGTCCCGCTGCGGGCTGCGGTCCGGCCGCCTCCGGCTGCGCCCCGGGCACGGGAGACCTCGCCCGCCGGCACCGCGCGGCAGGTGATCGTGCCGGAGGCGACTGCCCCGTCCAGGCGCACAGCAGGACCCCAACGCCCCGCCCACCGTCCTCGGGAGAAGGAACATGCGTCAGAGCCCCGAAGTGCGTACCGCCAACGGCGTGGTACGAGGCCGGTACGAAGGCCGCCTTGCCCTCTTCCGCGGTATCCCCTTCGCCCAACCTCCGCTGGGGCCCCGCCGCTTCTCAGCCCCCAAGGCCGCGGAGCCGTGGGACGGCGTCCGCGACGCGGACCGGTTCGGCCCTTCCGTTCCGCAGTCCACCGTGTTCGCCGATCCCGCTTCTCCCGCGCCCGTGCCGGACGGGTCAGGCGACTGGCTCACCCTCAACGTGTGGTCGCCCGATCCCGGCACCGCGAACCTGCCCGTGATGGTCTGGATACACGGTGGCGCCTACCTCATGGGGACGTCGGCCGACCCGATGTACGACGGGTCGGCCATCGCCCGGGAGGGCGTCGTCTACGTCAGCCTGAACTACCGCGTCGGGATGGAGGGCTTCGCGCACATCGAGGGAGCACCCGACAACCGCGGCCTGCTGGACCAGGTCGCCGCCCTGCGCTGGGTGCGTCAGAACATCGCCGCCTTCGGCGGGGACCCGGGCAACATCACCGTCTTCGGCCAGTCGGCCGGGGCCGGTTCGATCGCCGCACTGCTCGCCATGCCCTCGGCCAGGGGCCTCTTCCGCCGCGCCGTGGCCCAGAGCGTCCCCGGTACGTTCCTCTCCCGCGCGTTGGCAGCCGACGTCGGTGCCACGGTCGCGGGTGAGTTCGGACTGCGCCCCACCGTGTCCGACCTGGCCACCGTGCCGCCCGCGCGGCTCCAGGCAGCCGGTGACGCGGTCACGCGGAAGATGGCGGAATTCGCCGACCGCTGGGGAGTACTGAGCCGTACCCCGACGCCGTACTCACCGGTCGTCGACGGTGACGTCCTTCCCGCATCGCCTTGGGACGCTCTCCGTGCGGGGGCCAGCCGCGACGTCGACCTGCTCGCCGGACACACCCGGGACGAGTTCCGCCTGTTCACCACGTTGAACGGGGGTGGGCCACGGGGAGTGACCGCCGAGCAGGCGGCCGCGGCCCTGGAGGCGTTCGGTCCCGGCCCGACGGGGGGAGCGGCCTATCGCACCGCCCACCCCACCGCCACTTTCGGCCGACTCCACGAACTCGTCAGCTCCGACTGGTTCTTCCGCATGCCCACCCTGAAACTCGCCGAGGCGCACGCGGCAGGCGGCGGACGGACACGCATGTACACACTCGACTGGTCCCCCACGCCGCTGGGTGCCGCGCACAGCCTCGACACGCTGCTCGTACTGGGCAACCTGCGCGGCCCCATGCTGTCCACGCTCCTCCTCGGTCCTGACCCCGGCGAGGAGGCGGAACGCGTCTCCCGCGACATGCGTGACGCCTGGGTGCGGTTCGCCGCCACGGGAGAGCCCGGCTGGCCCCGGTTCGACGGACGCCGCCGGCTCACCCGCGTCTACGACCGCGAGGCGTCGACCGTGCCCTACCCCGAGGAGACCTCCCGCTCGATCTGGGCGGACCACGAGTTCGGCGTTCTCGGCCTCAGGCGGTGCTGAGCAGCACCGCCGCGCCGCCGGTCCTTCCGCGAGAAAGCGGCCGGCGGTTGCTCCCCCGCCAGGTCGCCGCCCGGCCGGGCGGTCTAGTCGGACTTCTCCTTCTCGTAGTGGGCGAGTGCCAGACCGAGGCCGAAGAAGGTGGGCGCCCACTCACCCACGAAGATCCCCCACCGGTCCGCCCGGTCCATGCCCGCACCGGGCTCCTTCTGGAGCGAGCCGTACCAGGCAGCGACGGACAGGCCGATGGAGATGAAGGCGGCGCAGTAGGCGTGCTCCGACTTCATGCCCTTCTCGTGCAGCATCTTGACGATCATGGATTCTCCAGGCGACTCGGCGATGCTTCCTACGAGCAGGGTCATGGACGGTCCCACGGCCCGCATCTGGATCAGTCGATCACCCTGGGCAACCGGGGAGTCACCAGCCCGCCCCGCACCGGGGGCAGGCGTCTACCGGACGGCCGGGCCACGCCGCCCGACCGGCCCCATGGGCGGCGCCGCAGGGGTGGAGCGGACGACGGCGGCGCCCGTGGAACCAGGCCCGGGAATCATGGAAGCGGCCACTTGCGGACCGGCGCCGCGGCAGCGAGCTCGCGGCGTCGGACCGGAGTCGAACCGGAGTCGAACCAGTAGGGATATGTCGCACATCAGGGGGCAGGCGCACCACCGACGCGGACACCCCACCCTCCAGCGGGAGCCCCCCTTGAAGCAGCACACCGACCAGCCCCTGCACGAAGTCATCCCTGCCCCGGCAGCCCGGATCCGGCAGTTGGAGGACGAGGTCACCCAGCTCCACCAGGCGATCGACTCCCATGCAACGATCGACCAGGCTCTCGGCGTGCTCGTAGCCGTCGGACACGTCTCCCCCGCCGAGGCGTGGGACGTGCTCCGGAAGACGTCCATGCACACCAACATCAAGCTCCGGCACGTGGCCGAGCTGATCGTGATCTGGGGTGAGAACGGCCACCTGGCGGCAGACATCCGGCACGAACTCGCTCGACGGCTCCATCCCCGCCTTTCCGCCGTCGCCCCCTACAGCGGCACTCCGTCCGCGAACTGAAGGCCCCCGCCCGGCCCGCCCCCGCTCGTCCCGTCACACCCCGCTCACCTGGTCCACTCCCGGCTCATCCGGTCGCGCGGGTCCTGGCCTGCATGTTTCCGCTCACCCGGGTCGGGCACCCGCCCCGCGTGGTGGGACATCGAGCGGAGCAGCGGATCCGTTTCCCGGTGTGTCGGGTCGGCTGGCTGACCCAGACATTCGTGCACTGGCCCTTCCCACCGGACCTGGTGCAGGCCCTGCTGCCCGAGGCGCTGGCCGTGGACGTGTACGAAGGGGCGGCCTGGGTGGGGTTCACGCCGTTCCTGATGGCGGACATGCGTCCGGCCGGTACCCCCGCGGCGCTGCCCGCCTTGCCGACGTTCGCGGAGACCAACCTGCGGACCTACGTCCGCCACCGCAACGGACAGGACGGGCTCTGGTTCCTCTCCATCGAAGTGGCCTGCCCTCTGCTCACGGCGGCTCGTGTCATCGGTGCGCCGTACAGCCCGGGGAGGCTGGGTGTCTCCGCACACGGGGACACCGTCTCGTACGCCGGTGCACGGCGGGGCGGTACGCCCTCCTACCGTCTGGTCGTGCGCCCCGGTGAACCGATGGTGCCGACGGACCGTGACGTGTGGCTGACCTCGCGCTGGCGGGCGTTCACTCGCAGCCTCGGCACGCTCTGGAAGACGCCGACCGAGCACGAGCCCTGGCCGCTGGCACGTGCCGCTGTCGACGTCCTGGAGGAGACGCTGACCACCGCGGCCGGTCTCCCCCGGCCCGTCGACGAGCCCGTGGTCCACTTCTCGCAAGGAGTCAGGCATGTACGCCTCGGGACACCCAGGCCCTGCCCGTCATGGCCGCGCCGCGCCTGACCCCGACCGGTACGGCGGCGGCAGGGGCTCCCGCCCTCTGCGTCTGCGCTTCGACGGATGGATCGCGGGGATCGGCACCTCCTGCGGAACACGCATCGTGCTGGGGCACTGGGAGCGGTCGCCCTTCGGGGCGTTCAGCGATGTCATGCTCGAACGCGCGGACGGGGAACGGCTGCTGCTTGCCCCCACCAGGGAGACGGCCGACTTCGTCAGCTCCGCCTACGCCTTCGAGGCGGTGCGCCTCACACCCGTCGACACTCGCGTCGAGAGGAACACCTGGGCCGTCACCGCGGGGCCGCTGGACCTCAGCTTCACCACGGGTCGGCCAGGGCCCCTGGGATTGGTGCTGCATGCCGTGCCCGGCGCGGTGGCCGGCCGTCCGGCATGGGCCACACTGATGAACCCGCCCGCCCGCCTGCTGCTGACCGGCGTGCGGACCCGGGGCAGGGTCGGCGCGGGGGCCCGGGGCAGGGTCGGCGCGGGGACCCACCAGGGCGCACGGCCCGGCGGTCCCCTCCGCCGCCAGTGGTACGGCGCCCGGGACCTGCGGCCGATCGTCTCGGTCTCCGCGCTCTTCGAAGGCGTCGACCTCGGCGGGGTGGCTCCCGTCGCCCCCGCCGTGCGCTTCGGCTTCGGTTCGGTGCCCCGGACACCCGCGCTCGCTCGGATCACGACGACCATGGAACCGGCCCCGGGGTGAGGAACGCCGTACGTGCCATCTTGGGGTGAGGAACGCCGTGCGTGCCGCATGCACGCCGGGTGCACGCCGACATGCCCCGAGGCCGCCGCTTCCCCCCTCGCCGGGCACGCCGCCTCGGTGGGCCTGCGGCCCGACGGCCCCCATGCCGGTCGCCCGGTCCCCCGGCCCGTCGTTCACCATCCGGTCGCTTCCGCTTCGAAGGCCGGCGGCGCCTTGCGTTCGTGCCGTGGAGCCCGATTGTCAGTGGCGGGTGGAAAACTGCCCGGCATGATCGAAACAAGCCCGAAGGCCGACCTTCTCCGTTACCTGCAAGACGGGCGTGACGCCCTGGTGTGGAAGCTCGACGGGCTCTCGGAGTACGACGTCCGCCGCCCCCTGACCGCCACGGGCACCAACCTGCTGGGGCTGGTCAAACACATCACCGGTGTGGAGCTCGGGTACTTCGGCGACACGTTCGGGCGGCCGTTCTTCGACGAGGAGCCGCCGCCCTGGTGGTACACGGAGGACACGGAGCCCAACTCGGACATGTGGGCCACCGCGGACGAGTCACGCGAGGACATCGTCGAGCTGTACCACCAGGCGTGGCACCACTCCGACGGTACGATCGCGACGCTGGCGCTCGACGCCATCGGCCGCGTCCCGTGGTGGCCGGAGGAACGACGGGAGGTGACACTGCACCACATCCTGGTGCGCGTCATCTCCGACACCCAGCGGCACGCCGGCCACGCCGACATCGTGCGAGAGCTCATCGACGGATCCGTCGGGTACCTGGCGGCCAAGGACAACATGCCACCGGGAGACCAGACCTGGTGGAAGAACCACCGCCGCCGGCTGGAGCGCGTGGCGCGGGAGGCAGCCGGTGACTCTGCGCGCAGTCCCAAGCTCTGACCTGCGAAGGCGTAGCAGATCAGAGTTCCGTCGGGCCGGTGGGTCACTGGTATGTGTGTCTGGGGCTGTCCCGTAATCCCGGTGGATCGGCGAGCGGCGTCAGATGCGGACAATCGCACGGCGGAGGGCCGCCCTCGTACCGGGTCGTACGTGGGCGATCCCGACAACGCGGCGAGTGGCCGTAGCCGGCCTCGGGAGCCCGCTGGGGATCACGGGACACCCTTAGGTCACGAGAATGGGCCGGCCGGGGCGTTCGCGCCACCGCTCGGCCTCGGCGTCCCATGTGAATCTGACGAGATACCCGCTTCTGGACACCGTCATCGCCGTCCAGTGTCCCGCGTTATCCCAGTGGATCGTCCCTGCCGCGCCGGGGCGTCGGTCGGCTTCACCGACTGGTGCATCGGCGTCGCACAGCGCGGGCAGTTGGGCCAGGGCCTCGGGCGCGATGTCCACACGCATCTCGATCTGCCAGCCGTCCTCGGTGCGGAGGTGGATGGCGTGGATGTCGTCGGCGGGCTCGTCCAGGCTCGCCCGGGCCTGGCGCCCAATGAACCGGCGCAGGATGTCGCGGGTCCCCGTGCTCATCCCCTTCGCAAGGGCGTTGCCGAAGTACGTGGAGATCGCCTGCAGGAACGGCGTAGCTGCCATGCTTGCTACGACGAGCACCACGTCCGACGCCACTTCAACGACCGCGGCCGCGGTGTCGTCCGGGGCTTCGGGCGCATCTGGGACGTCGTTGCGTTCGCTGCTCATGAACCCCCCGCTTGATCACTGCCAGGTGCAAGTCATCGAGCACTCCAGAATATGCCCCGGCAGTTGGCCGAAGCACATGATTCCGCCGAAGGCCGAGCCTCCCCTTGAGCCGGGGTTGCTGCGGCCGGTTTACATCCCTCAATCGATGTGACGTACATCACACTGCCAGGACCCACCGGCGCGAGCCGCCTCCACGACTGGACCGACTTCTACGGCGCGTGGCACGAAGCGGCGGGCGCCTACCCGCACATGACGGTCACGACGTTCGAGGACCTGAAATCCCGTCCCGTACCGACCCTGCAGAAAAATCTGCAAGACCTTGGGATTTCAGTTGCCGAGAACGTTCTCACAGAGGCGGTCGAGCGCAGCAGCTTCGCGAACATGCGGGCGCACGAGGAGAAGCACCCCGACGATGAAGAGAAACATCCCATGATCAAGACCCGCATCATGCGGAGCGGAACACCACAGGAATGGCACCGCTGGATGACACCAACCATTGCGCAACGATTCGGGTAAGGACCCCATGCCTACCGTGGCGCGCCACTTCGGATACCAAGCACAGACAGAGCCTTGAGGTCTGTCCCGTAACTGCGGTGGCAAGGCGATACCCCTTGCTCTATCCGTCGAGGGCACCCGCGAGGGCCTGGCCGCCGCCCGCGCCCAGCGCCTGGGCCGCCCGCGATGGCGCCCGAGCAGGTCCGCACGCGCGCGCCCCGCTCGCCCAGCCGGACGCGACGGCCGCCTCCATCGCTTAGCTGCTGGGCGTCACTCGGCCACGCCGAGGCCCCGTCCGGTGAACACCCGGGCAAGCCGCCTGGTCTGAGGCGCGATTTCGACCTCGGACGATGAAACGCAAGCGCGGAAGCATGCATCAGATGCCCTGCAGAACACGATCGAGTGCCGCCCTGCCCACCGGTCCCCAGTTCGGCTTGCCGCCGGGAAGGCCCCTGTCTCCGTTCTGCCCCATGAGCATCAGGAAGAGGCTCTTCAGGGCGGCCAGCCCGCGGGCGCGCCGGATCGCCGCCTCGTCCGCGTTCGCGTACACGTCGAAGAACCGCGAGGCCGTGCCCGCAGGCAGCAGCACCCATGCGGCGGCGAGGTCCCACGCCGGGTCGCCGGCGAACATGCCGCCGAAGTCGACGACACCCGAGAGCGTTCCGTCCGAGACCACGACGTTCGCGGGATGGAGGTCGCCGTGCACCCACATCGGCGGGCCCTCCCACGCATGGACCGCGACGGCGTCGTCCCAGACGGCCCGGACGTCGACAGCGATGTCGTCGGGGGCAACGGCCTTGAAGAAGGTCTCGAAGCCGTCCGTGCAGTTCCTGGGGTGGGCACCGCGGTCCGTGGCGGTCGGCGCCTCGGCGGGAGCCTCAACATGGAGCGCCCGGAGGAAGCCCGCCAGCGTGTCGGCCGCGTGGGCGCCGCGGGTGATCGAGCCGTGGTCCAGCGGCTCGCCGGGGACCCACGTCATCACGGTCCAGTGCTTGGGGAATCGCCCTGACGGTTCGCCGAACCGCACCGGGATCGGCACCGGGAGCGGCAGGCGCGGGGCCAGCACGGGTAGCCATCGCCGCTCCTTGAGCTGGAGCTCCGGGGTGGGGTCCATGCGCTGCATGCGCACGGCCAGCGCGTCCCCGAGGCGCCACATCTGGTTGCCCCAGCCGCCCGCCACCTCGCGGATCGCCAGCCCTGCGAGGTCTGGGTGTTGTTCCTGCAGCAGGTTGCGCACCAGGTCTGCGGTGATCTCGATCTCGGTGTCGGTCATGCGGAGTCAGAGTACTGGGTCAGCAGCCGACGCCCAGCCCGACGCCGCCGGCCCGCGACCATGCGCTCGGTCACACGACCGGCTGCGCAGGGCGGCCCCGCCGGTCCTCCCGATCCAGCCTGAGGAGCCCCGGAGGAACTCACAGGGCCAACCGCGAGATCGTCGAACTGATCGCGGCCACACGGCTGTTCAGGCGGTCCGCAGGGACGTCGATGAGTTCGTACCCGAACTCACGGTAGCTCTGCTCGTGCACGCCTTCGAAAACCAGCGACTGCTGGAAACTGATCCGACGGGCACTGGTGGGTTCACAGAATCCCAGATTGCGGATGAAGAACACCTGCCGTTCATAGATCCCCTCGGAGGTGATCCGCTCGATCTCCGTAGCAAGTGCGCGAGACACACCCAGCCCCAGATATCCGGCGAGCGCGTAGGTGCAGACCGGAGACCGGTCAAACACCTGGACAGGCTCAGTGGAAGAGGTCCCCAACTGCCGCTTCCTCTGCAGATCGACGACCTGGTCGATGAAGGACGTCCGTGTCCACGGCTCGTCCTCCCCCCGCGCCTGGGCCTGTGCGACAACTGCGGTCGCCGCCTCCTCGACGACCGCGTAGCCGAGCTCGGCCAGGCAGCGCAGGATCGATGTCTTGCCCGCTCCCGGCGTACCGGTGAGAACGTACCGTCGCGTGATCGGCAGCCCTTTCGTCCATGCGGGTACCGGCCCACCGGCACCCGGACGGGCCTTGGCCCGAGGCATCGGGGGCATGGGCCCCCTGGGGATGGAAGTGGCGTGGGACGGGAGCGGGCCCTCGAACGGCGCACGTGCCGGAGGCGCCCGTCACACCCAAGGCGCACATCAGGTTGGCCAAGGCCGCATCGCTCAACGTCACGCCGCCCTCCAGTACACCCTGGCGAAGGAGTCTCGGCAACCACCCCGGCCGCAGGACCGGAGCCAGGGCCCTGCGGCTGATGCCGCCTTACGATCTTCCGATGGTCTGTGGCCGCGGGCCGTCGCCATGCTCCTCACGGGCTTTCCGGCCGCTCGGGCGTGCTCAGTCGGCGGGCTTGCCGAACCAGCGGGAGAGGTGGTCGTCCAGGTCCTTCTGATCGTCGCCGATCCAGGCGACGTGGCCGTCGGGGCGTAGCAGGACGCAGGGAACATCCAGTGCCGCGGTGGCGTCCGCGAGGTGATCGACCCGGTCCGACCAGCCACCGGCGGTCAGGCGTTCGGTGCGGTCCAGCAGCAGGCCGCGGCCGCGATGCAGCAGACCGTAGAGGTGGCCGTCCTTCACGTCGATGTCGGGCAGGCGGCGGCCGAGCAGGTCGGGGCCCTCGCCGAAGTCGTAGCGGATGCCGATCGCGGTGATCTTCTCGATCAGACGGCGGTTCACCTCGTCGAAGTCCATCAGCTCGGTGAGCAGCCTGCGCACGGCCCGCGGGCCCGGTTCGGTGGAGTGCAGTTCCATCTGGGCGCGGGTGTTGTCCAGCACGTCCTCGGCGACCGGGCGGCGTTCGGCCTGGTAGGTGTCCAGCAGTGCGGCGGGCGCCCAGCCGCGGATCTGTGCGGCCAGTTTCCAGCCGAGGTTGAATGCGTCCTGCACGCCGAGGTTGAGGCCCTGTCCACCGGTGGGCGGATGGATGTGTGCCGCATCGCCGGCCAGCAGCACCCGCCCGACCCGGTACCGCTCCACCAACCGGGTGGCATCCCCGAAGCGGGACATCCAGCGCGGTGAGTGCACCCCGAAATCGGTTCCGGCGATGGTGCGCAGCCGTTGTCTGAAATCCTCGAGGGTGGGTGGTTCCGCGCGGTCGCCGACGCCCGCGGCGGGGACCACCACGCTGTACACGCCTCCACCGAAGGGCCTGAGCCGGAGTCGCTCGTTGGTCCTGCCGATTTCCGTCACCTTGGCGGCGATCTCCTCCTGCGGCACACCCACTTCCATCTCGCCCATCAGCGTGTCGGTCCGCGAGGGCTCGCCGGGGAAGCCGATGCCGAGCAGTCTGCGCACCGTACTGCGCCCGCCGTCGCAGCCGACGAGATAGCGCGCACGCAGTTGTTCGCCGTCGGCCAGCTCGACGGTCACACCCTCGTCGTCCTGCTCGAAGCCGGCCACCGCACACCCGCGCCGGACCTGCGCACCCAGTCGGGTCGCATGCTCTTCGAGCAGGCGGACGATGACCGGCTGCGGGATGCCCAGCAGATAGGCGTGCGCGGAATCCAGTGTCTTGGGAGCGGGTTTGTCGATGGCGGCGAAGAATCCGCCGGCCGGACGCCGTCTTGCGTGTTCGCGCACACGCTCCAGCAGTCCGCGCATGTCCATCAGCTCGATACTGCGAATATGCAGACCGACAATGCGGACGAACGAAACGGGCTCGGTTTCCCTCTCCACGACGAGGACCCGCACACCGTGCAGCCGTAGTTCGGCGGCCAGCATCGCGCCGGTCGGCCCGCACCCGGCAATGATCACGTCGAACACGAGGGGCGCGCGCTCGGCACCGGAGGCCGACGAACGCAGTCCGGGGACGTCGCCCACGGTGAAGTCGGGCTCGACCGTGTCGTTCGACGACGACTCGGCGGTGCACTGCGGAGATTCCATAGGTGTTGCCTTTCGGGAGTGCCTTGCGGGCAAGGCGCTCCCGGCGACACCTTACGTCAATCGCCCGACCGTGACGGCAAGGGGGAGCACCCACGTCGATACAGCGTTCACGGGTCTCACCTCCTCGGGCGGTGTCGCGGTCGACTGCAAGCTACAAGCCCGAGCAACACCCCGTCCATCCCTTTTCCCGGCCACCTGATCACGACTTAGGGCGGGCGCGTGCGGTTGCGGGGCGTATCCGGCGCGGCGGCCTGGTCGGTCAGGCGCTCGACGAGCGCGAGCGGCCGCGCGGGGCCCACGGAGCGAGGTGACCGGCTGCCCCTCGCGCACCGCTGCCGCCTGCGCGGCCGGTAGGTCGCGCTGCCGGAGGACGCCGGCGTCCCGGCGGGTCCGGCCGGGCAGTTGGACGTCAAGTTCAGGGCCGGCGCCAGTCGTTGCCGGTCAGATGGGAACCGGCCTGGGGGCCCATGCGGACCATACCGCCGTCGACGACCCAGGAGGCCCCGGTGGTGTAGGACGCCTCGGGACCCGCGAGGAAGGCGATGACCGAAGCCACCTCACGGGCGTCCCCGGGCCGGCCCAGCGGTATGCCGGGGCGGTCCTTGCGTGCGACGTCCTCGTCCTCCTGGCCGGTCATGGGCGTGGCGATCTCTCCCGGCGCCACCGCGTTCGCCGTGATGCCGTACTCGGCGAGTTCCAGAGCCATCACCTGGGTCAGCAGCCCGAGGCCGCCCTTGGCCGCGCAGTACGGCGCGGCGCCCACGCGCGGCTGGTGCTCGTGGACGGAGGTGACGTTGACGATCCGGCCTCCCCTGCCCTGTTCGACCATCCGCTGCGCGGCGCGTTGGGAGCACAGGAGGGGGCCGACCAGGTCCACGTCGAGAACCTGCCGCACCGTGGCATGGTCCAACTCCAGGAACGGCGTCGAGGTACCCGTGCCGGCGTTGTTGACCAGTACGTCAAGGCCGCCCAAGGCGTCGGCGAGGGTGTCGACGACGCCTGCCGCGTCCGGCAGCTCGGTGAGATCGAGCCGGGCGACATCAGCCCGGCGACCCGCCGCCCGTACTTCCTCGGCGGTCTCCAGCGCGCCCTTCTCGTCGGTGTGCCAGGTGATGCCCACGTCCATGCCCGCCTGAGCCAGCCGCACGGCGGTCGCCCGCCCGATTCCGGAATCCGCGCCGGTCACCACTGCAACAGACATCCCTGCCCCTTTCCCTCGCGCGTGCCCGCGTCCCCGGTCGACGGGCTCTTCCGCTGCCCCGGACGGGTTCCACCTGTCCGCCTCCGCAAACGATCGAACCCGGACGTGGACGGCTGCCGGCGGGGGTGCGGCAGCGCCGCGAGGCGGGCGGCGCGCTCGGAGTCCTGTCGGAGGTGGTGGGGCGCAGGGCAGCGGTGGCAGGCAGCGCCGGGCCGGGCCGGGGCGGCAGCCAACCGCTTGTTCACCAGCGGCTACTGACGCGGCGGTAGGCTGCCGCGGTTCCACCTCGATTGAAGCTTGGAGTGATCGATGAAGGCCTTCCGATACGTGGCCAAGGGCGCCCCGCTGCAGTGCGTCGACCTGCCGGACCCGGTGCCGGACCCCGGCTGGGTCGTGGTGGACGTCGACGTCGCCGGGCTGTGCCACTCCGACGTCCACATGATCGACGGCGTGATCGAGCCCGCTCCCCGGCCGCCCTTCACCCTCGGCCACGAGGTGGCGGGCACCGTCTCCGCCCTCGGCGAGGGGGTGGAGGGCTTCGCGACGGGTGACCGCGTGGCCGTCGCGATCATCGCGCATCCGCAGGTCCAGGCGTACTACGCCCCGGGTATCGGCATCGACGGCGGTTACGCCGAGCGCCTGGTGGCACACGCCTCCACCCTCGTGCCCATCCCCGACAGCGTCTCCACGGTCCACGCGGCCGTCGCCACGGACTCGGTCGTCACCGCCTACCACGCGGTCCGCACTGAGGCCCGGGCCAAGCCCGGCGATGTGATAGCCGTGGTGGGACTGGGCGGCCTCGGCCTCAACGGCGTCCGTACCGGAGTGATCGCGGGAGCCACGGTCTACGGCGTGGACATCAACCCCGACACCTTCGAGGCGGCCCGCAAGGCAGGCGCCCGCGACTGCTTCACCGATTTCACCGCGCTGGCGGACCTGCGACCCGACGCCATCATCGACTTCGCCGGTGTGGGCTCCACGACGTCCGACGCGATCGACGCCGTACGCCGCCTCGGACGTGTGGTCCTGGTCGGTCTCGGTACGAAGAGCACCGCCTTCTCCAACGGCACCTTCATCCGCAAGAGTGTCGAGCTGCGCGGCTCGTACGGAGCCGGCAAGGACGAGTACCAGCAGGTGCTGGACTTCATCGCGGAAGGCAGGATCGAACCGGTCGTGGAGGAGATCCCCTTCGCCGACCTCAACGAAGGTCTCGACCGGCTCCGCCACGGCAAGGTACGCGGCCGCCTCGTGACCCGCCCCAGGGGCTGACCCCCCAGAGCCGCGCCCCGCTCCCGCATGCCTCTTCCGGAGCGGGGCCCCGCCGGGAGTGGGCCCCGTGCGGCGTGCGTGGTCCGCTCCCCTGCCCGCCGGTGCGGCCCCGTACGGTCGACGCACCGAGGCGCGCCCGGGCCCGGCCGCAGGGTCTCACGCCAGGAAGTGAGTGAGCAGGCGGTTGAGCTCGGCCGGCTGCTCGGTCGGCAGGGAGTGGTGGGAGGCGCCCCGCAGCACCGCGACGGACGCCGAGATCGGCGAGGCGCTGGAACTGCTGTGGGGCCGCTCGGCGGTGAACACCTGGAGCGCCCGCCGCGGCGCCGTGCTCTCCTGGACGAGTTGGTGCTCCGAGCGCGGTTACGAGGGCCCGACTGTCCCGGCCTGGGCAAAGCGGCTGGCAGTACCAGACTCTGAGACCCCGGCCCGCTCGAAGGTGGCCGTCGACCGGCTGATCGCCCGGCGCGAGGTTCACCTTCGAGAGAAGACCCTGTGGCGGATGCTCCACGAGACGTCGGCCAGGGCGGAGGAGATCCTTGGCGTGAACATCGAGGACCTGGACTTCGCCGGGCGCCGCTGCCCGGTCAGGGCGAAGGGCGCCCGGACCAAGGCCCGCCGCCGGGGGCCAGGTCCGCGAGGACTACGTGCTGGAGACGGTGTACTGGGACGCCGGCACTGCCCGGCTCCTGCCCCGCCTGCTGCAGGGACGCACCCGCGGGCCGGTGTTCGTCACCCACCGCCGCCCGGGGCCCGGCAAGGTCGTCTGCCCGCGCGACGTCTGCCCGGACACCGGGTTCGCCCGGCTGTCGTACGGGCAGGCCCGCGCCCTGCTGGACGAGCACACCGCCGTACGTGGACCTGCAACGGGCCGGGATCTGTACGAGTACCGCCACTCCTGCCTGACCCACCTCGGCGAGCAGGGCGCGTCGTTGCTGATGCTGATGGCGAAGTCGAGGCACAAGAAGCCGGAGAACGTCCGGCGCTGTTTCAAGCCGTCCCCAGAGGCGATCGCCGAGCTCACCAGCCTGCTCGCTCCCGGCGGCAGCCGTCGCTGACCGCGGAGCAGGCCCTCACCCGCAGCGTGCCTGCGGCCTGGTCGGGCGCCGACTGCACGAGGCGTCGGTGCTGTTCCCTTGACGCCGCGGTCCAGCGAGAAGGAACTCTCCGCGACGGCGGTCCGCCGGTTCCCGGGCCGTGACGGCGGATTCCTCAGCCCGCTCCGGCGTCGTGATCAACAGCTAGGCGACCGGGCCTTGTGAGCAATCCGGCCGGTCGGCGTACCCGGTGCAAACCCCGGGCGAAGCCTGGCCACACCCGCACAGGGGCGGTCTGGCTGGGAGGACCCGGTCGACGTACGCGACACAACATGCCGACGGGCGCGTCGGCAACATCCGATAAGATGCCGACATTCACGTCGTCAAGTGTAGGCAAAGAGGCGACGTGGCCAGTCTGTCGTGTCCTCATTCCCTTCATCGCTCGGAGAGCTCCGTGTTCCTTGCCCTACGCGATCTGCGCTTCGCCCGCGGTCGCTTCGCCCTGATGGGCGCGGTGGTCGCGCTCATCGCCGTACTCGGTGTCCTCCTGTCCGGGCTTGCCTCCGGTCTGGCGGACGCGGCATATCCGGCCTGCGCGCGCTGCCCGTGACTCACATGGCTTTCGACGAGAAGGCGACCAGCGAGCAGTTCTCCCGCTCGACCGTGGAAGAGCAGGACTGGCAGACATGGTCCAGGGCCCCGGGCGTGGAGCGCGCGGAGCCGTTCGGGAACACCCTGGCCAATGCCCAGGTGACCCAGGGCGCCAAGAAAGGCGAGCAGGTCAACCTCGCCGTCTTCGGTATGACGCCGGACTCCTCCCTGGCGCCCCGCCCCAGCAAGGGTGAGGGCCTGAAGAAGGGCGGTGCGGGCATCGTGATCACTCGGGAGATCGCCGATCTCGGGGTGGAGATCGGCGATGTTCTGACCGCGGACCGGAGCGGGGTGCGGCTGAAGGTCGTGGGCTTGGTCGACGAGACCGTCTCCTACGGTCACATCGGCGTCGTCTACGCGGACCTCGACACGTGGCGGCATCTGCATTACGGCCTGCCCGGCGACCTGCCCGAGGCCGCGAGCCGCCAGGCCACCGCAGTGGCCCTGACCCTGAAGCCGGGCGCCGACGTCGCCGTGGTCGAAAAGGCAACCGGGACCCTCGCCGAGACCAAGGAGGCCACGTTCGACGCGTCCCCCGGCTACGAGGCCGAGTCGAGCACCATGGCCCTGATCAAGGGATTCCTGTACGTCATCTCCGCCCTGGTCGTCGGCGCGTTCTTCACCGTCTGGACCGTCCAGCGCAAGCCCGAGATCGCCCTGCTGAAGGCACTGGGCGCCCCCATCGGGTACATCCTGCGCGACGCGCTCGCCCAGGTCGTCGCCGTGCTCGTCGGAGCCACGGCCCTCGGCACCGCCGTCGGCCTGGCCCTGGGCAGCGCGATGATCGGCAAGGCCCCCTTCTCCCTCTCCGCACCGGCCGTCGCCACCTCCTCCGGCCTCCTCATCGTCCTCGGGACCGTGGGCGCCGTCGTCGCCGTCCGCCACATCACCGCCGTCGACCCCCTGACCGCTCTGGGAGCCACCCGATGACCACACCCGCCACCGACCACCAGGCCGCCGCGAACACCGACCGCTCCGGCGGGCTGCGCCTGGACGACGTCACCCTCACCCTCGGCGACGGCGATACCGCCGTCACCGCCCTCGACCACGTCGCCCTGACCGTGGCCCCCGGCGAGTTCGTCGCCGTCGTCGGCCCCTCCGGATCCGGCAAGTCCAGCCTCCTTGCCGTCGCCGGCGGCCTCCAGCGGCCCACCTCGGGCACCGTGCACTTCGCCGGCACCGAGCTGACCGCCCTCTCGGACAAGGAACGCACCGCCGCCCGTCTTCGCCACATCGGCTTCGTCTTCCAGCAGTCGAACCTGCTGGCCTCCCTCACTGTGAGGGAACAGCTCCTGCTGCCCCTGCACATCGACGGACGCCTCGACACCACTGCCCGGGCCCGCGCAGACGAACTCATCGAAGCCGTCGGACTGACCCACCGCGCCGGCTCCCGTCCGCATCAGGTGTCGGGCGGCGAGCGCCAGCGCGCGGGCCTGGCCCGCGCCCTGATGACTTCCCCCGCCGTCCTGCTGGTGGACGAACCCACCTCGGCACTGGACCGAGTACGGTCCGCCGAGGCGGTGCGACTGATCGCCGAGCAGACCCATGAGCGCGGCACTGCCACGGTCATGGTCACCCACGACACGGCGATAATGGACGCTGCCGACCGGGTGTACGAGATGGTCGACGGCCGCCTGTCCTGACGGGGGCCGCCAACCGGCGCCGCATTCCCGGCCCTGTCCACCCTTCCAGGAGCCCGCCCCGCATGCCGAAGATCAACGCCTCCACCGTCGCCGAGCACCGCGCCCAGCAACGCGAGGCGCTGATCGGGGCGGCGATCGACATCCTGGTCAACGAGGGCGCCGCCGCCGTCACACCGGCGGCGGTCGGCGCCCGCGCGGGCCTGGCCCGCTCCAGCGTCTACCAGTACTTCAACTCTTCGACAGCCCTCCTGGCCACCATCACGGAGGAAGCCTTCAGGCGCTCCAACGAGGCACTCACCCGTGCCATGGCCACCGCGAAAGGCCCGCTGGAACGCGTCGAGGCGTTTTTCGGGGAAAGCCTCCGCCTGGGCGCCGAAGGCGCACACCGGCCCGCGGTCGCCCTCGTGAACGCCGGCCTTCCTCCGGCCTGCCGGCAGCGGCTGATGCAACTCCACCTGGAGCAGGTCGAACCGTTCCGCGCCGCCGTCCGGGAGCTCGGCACTCCTGAGCCCGCGCTCACGGCCGACCTGATCGCCGGAATGCTGCACACCGCCTTGACCGCCGTCGAGAACGGCACCCCCCTCGACACGGTCACACAGCGCACCCTCGCACTCGTGCGCCGCTGCCTCACCCCGGCCGGCAGCACCACCCGCGCACCGGAGGAAGGGGCCTGAAGCCCTCGTACCGCCGAAGCACCTCGGGCGACCGCGGCCCGGCACGCCTTTGCCGGTGCCTACTCTCGGGTGGACCGGACGCGGTACTCGGCACCCCCGGCTACCTGCCGCCCGAACAGGTGCACGGCGACAGCGCGGGCCCCGTTGCCGGTGCCGAAGGGAGCCCGTCCGGTGGCCGCGTGGACGAGCACGCAGCCGAGCGCGAACACATCGCTCGCGCGGCCACGTACTCCCACATCACCGACCCTGTACTCAAAGAGCAGTACGAGAAGGTCATCGCTGCCGGCGGACGCATCGCAGGCCCGGCCGCGGAGGCGCTGCTGGCCAACCAGCTCGGTGAGGAAACCGTCCGCTGGCTGAAGAGCAACTTCTCCAAGACAGAACTCGAACTCGGCCACTGCCTTCGCACCCCGGCTGAAGGACCCTGCGCGTGCGGTCTCTATCTGCGCTGCTCGAAGTTCTTCACCACGAGCGAATACGCGCCGCAGCTGCGGCACCGTCTGGCCACCGAGCAGCAGCTCATCAACGATGCAGTGGAACGCGGCTGGCCACGCGAGGTGGAACGACATACCACGATCTCCGGACGGATCTGCGAGCTCCTCGCCGAGCTTGGTGAGTCCACTTCCCCAGACGCACCCAGGGATGCGTGATCCTCTTTTGGTCAGTTTGCTTGACGTCCCGTTACAACGCAGTCAGGAATCCACGGTGGTGCCGTCAGGCTTCCGCCCGAACGCAGACGCGAGAACGACGGGGAGGTCGGCTGCTGGAACCACAGAGTGCACCTCTGCAAGGACACGGGGAAAGTCGTCATCATCGATGGCTCCCAGATACTCCTGGCGCAGCCGGTGGATGACCTCGACGAGTTCGGGCCGCAGCCGCATCCAGGCGCGGGACGCACGGATCTCCTCCTGGACCTGACCCATGAACCAGCGCATGACCTCGTACGGGATGTCCAGGTGTCCGCCCTGGGGGTCGAAGCACAATGTCGGTTCTCGCACCGGGTCCTCGTCGGGGACGATGGCGGTCACAAGACCTCGTTGATCGGCGGCAAGGTGCAGTTCCAGGTACCAGGCGTCGTCCGGGACGGAATACATCGCGGTGATCGCGTAGTCGCCGTCGGGGTGCGGGAAGGGCATGGCCGCATGCTGCCACAGCCGTTCGACGGCAGATCGCCAATATCAGTTCTGCAACATGTCCAGATAAATGTTCACGTGGTGCCGCACGAACGGGGAGAGGCGCGACATCCTCGTCCCGGACCGCGAAGCCGTCAGCGCGGAGCTGGGTGACGGCGGCATCCATGTAACGGGTGTTGAAGAGGACCAGAGCGTTGAGGACGAGGCCGAGGGCGCCGATCTGGTCTTATCCGAACTAGCCCAGCTCGGCGGCAGGTCCGCCTGGGAGCCGTCGTTCACCACGGAAAGTAGTCGTGAAGAAGTTGGGGGGACGGGTTCCGTCGGGAGTGTCGTGGACGTCGTCCGCGCGCGCTTTGCGGTCCTACTGGGAGAACGCGTAGGTGCGGACTGGGTCGAGGTGCAGTTCGAAGGGTCCGAAACAGTCGGCCGCGAGGGTCGCGACCGGAGCGCCGCAGGGGCAGGACCGGTTGAGCCCCTCATCGCCTGTCGGTCCGCAGCACCCACTGCTGTTCTCCCAGTTGGGTAGCGGCTGAAGGCCGGTGGCGTCATCAGGGTGCACCAGCACTGTGTGTCGGCTGCCGGCCGAGGTGACGAAGCCTTCTTCGCGGCAGACCGCAGGTCCGCGCGACTGAGCTGGCTTCGGGTCATCCTGATCGTCCTGCACGACGTAGGGAGGTCCCCAGGGCTCGGGATCGATCGCGTAGTGGCCCTGCGGAACGGTGGAAGGCGCCCGGCGTGTCTCCTTGTCCCGGTCGCGCTCGTCGTCTGAGACGTCAGGGACGGCGGCAAGCTCGGTGAGCTCCGGCGTGATCGCGGTGCCGCACTTGGAACAGAGGAAGACGGTCATCCCCTCGTTGTAGTGCTCACGACTACCCCTTCGCATCTTCGTTTCGCTGCTCGGAGTCGATGCGCGCGACGGCGCCACGGAGATCGGGCATGCCCAGGTGGATGGTGGTATGCCGGGCCGCGAGGTCGCGCATGGCGGCGAGCTTCTGCTCGGCGGCGGCCAGGCTGGCCTCGATCGCGGCGACCTCGCCGAGCCATCCCTGTTCCTTGGCCTCCTGGAGCCGGTCGATCAGGTTCGCGTGGATCTCCTCCAAGCGGGGCATCTGCTCGGGATCGGGCCGCAGAACAGGGCAGCGAATGCAGGCGTGTTCATGGACACAGGGGGTGCCGAAGTCGCGGGCGCAGACGCCGAGGGCGACCTTCCGCAGCTCGAAGTGGGCGAGGAAGTCCTGCCACTCCTGGGCGGTGGGCTCGCGGTACTCCTCTTCAGGTCGCAGCGCCCGGCGGCGGGCGATGAAGGACCGGTGGTGGTTGATGACGTCCTCGGGGTAGATCGCGGCATAGCCGAGGGTCGTGTCGACCGTCCGGTGGCCGCAGATGCGGGCGGCGACGTGCGGGGGCAGGCCGGAGTCGAGGGCGTCGGTCACGAAGATTCTTCGGAAGTCGCGGGGCGTGTATCGCAGCTGCTCGTTGCCGGGCCCGGTCAGCCCGCTCGCGGCGAGGGCGTCGTTGAGGCAGGTGTAGATGTAGTTGCGCGGAATGGCCCGGTCCTCCGGGCCGCAGCGGCGCTGGAAGAGGAACGGCATCGGTGCACTCCAGAGTCGTTCCAAACTGTCGTAGGCGGAGACCAGGGGCATGGCCTGCTGCCCGCGCCGGACGCGATGAATGATCGCAGTGAGCACCTCGCCGAGCTCTGGTGAGACCAGCAGCAGCCGCTCCTGGTCGAGCTTGGACGGGGCGACCTGGAGCATCGGCACGATCTCGCCGGTGGTGGGCATCTGGTAGGCGACGAAGCTGTGGTGGGTGAGTTCGAGTGCTTCCTTGATGCGCATGCCGATGTGGCGAAGGACCTCGACGATGGCCCAGGCCCAGAAGGCGCGTTCCTCTTCCACGGTCAGGTCCCGGCGCTGGCCGGTGGCTGGGTCGTCGGCGTAGACGCGGGAGGACATCCCTGCCCGGCGCAGGAGAGTCTCGCCCGCCGGAGTGGTGAACGGGGCTCCGGCCGGGGTCTCCCGCCCGGTGGCGAGACAGGTCTGGACGTCCTTGAGCTGGCGCTCGACTGCTTTGACCAGGGCCGGGAGCGCGGGCAGCAGAGTGCGGGTGCGCTGGTCCATGGCCGCTTTGCCGCGGGCGCGGTTCTTACTGTGATCGGTGTCGCTGTCGCGGACCGGGCAGGGTGCGACCCACGGGCCCCAGCGTGTCGGCTCGTCGGCGGCCCAGCGGGCGAGGTCCTGGTAGAACGTGCGGACCCAGCTGAACACGGTGTGTGCGTTGACCCGCGGCCGGATGGGAGTGCCGTGCCGGTCACGGACCATGCGGACGCGCTCCCGCCAGGCGGTGACAGCGTCGGCGTCCAGCCGCAGCGAGTCGATGCCCGGCTGGTGTTTCTCCAGGTCGCGCCAGAACAGTCCGGCCAGGGTGCGGGCCATGTCCTCCAGCGTGGTGTAGTCGACGTCCACCGCGCGTTCGGTGAGGTAGTCGACCAGGAGGTCGCGTATCGCGGTGCAGGTGATGCCCTGCCGGTCGACCAGGGCCGCCGGTGTCAGCTGCCCCGGCAGCATCACCGTCTTCAGCCGTGCCGGGGCCTCGGGGCCGAAGACACCGAGGCCCGCGAGGAGCGCGTAGAAGAGGTGCTTGCCGTGGTAGCCGTTGCTCTGGTGCTCGCCGATGGCGTGCTGTAACTCGACGCAGTCGCCGATGGTGACGTCGTGAACGCTCCCGCCCTTGGAGGCCACGATCCAGGTGACGCGGTTGAGAGCGTTGTTGCAGTCGTTGGCTCCCGCGTGGCCGGTGGCCGCGTACTGGTCCTTGAGCGCCACGAAACCGTCGGGATCGGTGACGCTGCGGATGTGCGCCAGCAGTTGCGAGGGGCGCTGCCGCAGCAGCCATCGGTAGGCGGGGCGTACGACTTGTCCGCCCAGCAGCGGGATCACGCCGCAGCGCAGATCGGCGCGGTCGTACTTGCGTGCCCGCTGGTGCTCGGCGAGCCACTGCACCGGCAACCGCGTCCACTCTCGGCCGGCCTCCTCAGCTCCGCTGGCCACCCAGCGCTCCTGCCAGGTGCGGCCGGGCTGGTCTTCCAGCCAGTCCAGCAGCTTGACGAGGCCGCGCTGCCGTGAGCGCTGATTGGCGTCGCTGTCCGCGGTGAACGGCAGCGCGAGTGTGCGCTCCAGCACCTGCTCGCGCGGCTCTTCCGTCTGCCACCAAGTCTCCGGCGCTTCGCGTTCCTCCTGGCCGGGAGGCAAAGGGCGTGACGGACGGGGGCGGAGGGCCGGGCAGTCACGGTCGCGGTGGTCATGCCGGGCCTCCACCGAGGGCGGCAGGGCCGAGCAGCGTCTGGAGAACCTCGGAACGGTAGCCCGGGGCGGGCATCACCGGCTTGACGGGCTCCGCAGCCTGCCGGGCGTGGTGGGCCAGCATGTGCGTGACGACCTCGTCCTCGGCGGGTTCGAGGTACTGCTCGGTGGTGCTGATGTGGAGATGGCCAAGGACCCATTGGACGTCGGTGAGCGAGAGCTTGGGGTCGCGCACCATGCGTTTGGCCGCGCTGTGCCGCAGGTCATGCAGGGTCCAGTTCGCTCCCAGGGTCTCGTTGGCCCGGGTGAACACCATGCGGGCCGCGTCGTAGCTTAGCGGCCTGATCGGGCGCCGAAGAGTCCACCACAGTGGTTCCTCCGGCCCGTCGATGGCCTGCGGGCGGATCTGCTGTTGGTAGAGCCGCAGCCATACGAACGCGTCGCTGGAGGCGGGGATCCATTGCAGGGCCCGGGAGCCCTTGCGGATGACGCCGATCGTCTGGTCACCGGGGCTGACCCGATCGCGGCTGACGCCGAGGAGTTCCGAGGCGCGCGGGCCAGCCGAGATGTAGAAGGCGACCAGCGCGCGGTCGCGGTGCGAGGGCAGGGCTGCGAACAGTTCGTTGAATGCCTGGTCGGGGATGCCGCGCGGGGTTCGCCGGGGTTCCTTCGGCTGGTAGGGGGCCCGGCGGGCAGGGCGTTTGAAGGCGTGCGTCGGGTTGTGGTGGGCGTTGAGGTGCTCGTCCTCGGCGCGCTTGGTCTTCGGGGAACGGGTTGAGCAGCGGCCGTCCGTGCATGTCGCGGTGGTACTCGTAGAAGCTGCGGACGACCGCCCGCGCGTGCTTCCGGGTGCGTGCCGCGTAGTTCTCGCCCGCGTACCGCTTGCCAGTCACCGGGTTGACCGACCCGGGCGCCGGGGCGTCCGGCCGCCGGGGCCGCGGCGGCTTTTTGACCATCTTCAGCCACAGTGCGAAGTCTCGGGCCTCCGCTCGGCCGATCCGGTCCCACGGCACGTCGACAGCCCACAGGAACCGGAACCAGGCCAGCAGCTCGTACGCGTACGACCGGAGCGAGGCCGGGCTGTCGTCGTCGGCGAGCATGTCGAGCAGGAACTGGCTGACCGCCGCCACCTCGATCCCGTCCCGGTCGAGCAGCCGGTACGGCAGCGACGGATCGCCGGTCTCCTCCACCCGGCCGACCCTCGGCACCATGAGCGCCGTGACGTCCCGTAACTGCATGCCCTCTTGCACCTGAGCCTCCACGAGCTGCTGTGGCCTCCAACAGCTCGTGATGACAGCACATCAGGAAGGTGGCATGGCACGGCTTCGGGGCAAGCTGACCGGCCTGGTGCCAGGTCCCGTCACCGTGCGTCGATCTCCGAGGGCTCGTCGGCTCACACCCCCGGTAGTTCGGTCAACAGGTCCTCCATCCCATCCTGGTAGCGCTGGTACAGATGCCCCGCCCGGCCGTGGAAGATCTTCCGGGCGAGCGCATGCCGGCCTTCCTGGAGGTTGGCCTGCACCTTGATCTGGCGGCGGTAGCCGGGCTCGTCAGCCAGACGCAGGATGTGCAAGGTCTTCGCGATCCGCCCGTAGTGCGCGATCGCGTCCCCGAGCGGGGTCGGTCGCCCGTCGCGAGACAGCATCCGGATCACGTCGTAGGCGCGGACGGCGCCGGTGTGAATGGAGCCGATGATCCGCAGGATGTCCTCCCAGTGCCGCTCGATCCGCGCGAGGTCGACCCGGCCACGGGCCGCGCCCTGGAAGGCGCCGTAGTCGGCTGTGCGGTCGATGCGCCACATCTTCTGATGGGGCAGGTCGGCGAGCTGCGGCGCGTACGCGAATCCGGCGAGCGTAAGCAGGCCGAAGACGATGTCGCTGTTTATGTGGACAGTTCAAGTTGATCACCCCTCGGCGTGCCGCCCGATCGCCTGATCGGCGTGGGTGTCGGTGGGCTGCCGTAGGGTCCGGTCCCATGACAACGACACTGATGACGTACGCGGGGCCGGGTGATCCCGAGGAACTGACCACCCGCACTGGCGGAGCGCCACTGGCTCCGGCGGGGACGCCATGGCCCGCTTGCGTGACATGCGAGGGGCCAATGCAGTTCCTGGCTCAGGTCGTCCTGAACGATCTGGACCGGCCGATGGATCAAAACGACACGCAAACCGGGCACGTCATAGCGATATTCATGTGCCAGAACGACCCTGGTATGTGCGACGAGTGGAGCGCGACGGCCGGCGGCAACCGGGCCCTCCTGTTCCCCGCCGAAGGGCTGCAACCGATGACCGGGCCCGGCGAGGACGAGGGCCTCCTCCGTCTCGGCGCCGTCAACGCCGTGAACTTGGTGTCCGTTCCTGGCTCCGACTACGGCAGTGCTCGCGAGGAGTGGGGCAGCCGCAGCGGAAACGACCTTCGCAGTGTCCTGGGACAGCTTGGTGGGCAGGCCGACTGGCTGCAGGATGACGAGACGCCGGGGTGCCCGAGCTGCGCTCGCCCGATGGACCTGGTCGCGCAGCTCGAAGAGGGACCGGACCATGCCACGGCCATGAACTTCGGCGGCGGCGGGGCAGCTTTCACCTTCGCTTGTGGACCCTGCCTTCAGGCCGCCTTCCTGTGGCAGTGCTGACCTGCGCGAGAGAAGTCGGTCGAGCTGGCTGGAGACCACAGCATCATTCGCCCGGAGTCTTGCCGTAATACGGCCTGATGGTCCTGCCCAGTTTCCGCTGGATCGACCGAAGGGTCCGGATCGTCGACTCGTCGCTGAGGCCCGTGGTGGTGGACCACTCGCCCCCGGACCCCATGAGGTCGCTGACGAACACGATCTCGGCGGCGAGTAGGGCACGGGCCCAGTCGACTTGGGCGAGCGGGAGGTCGTCGGTGAGCGCGAGTCGCAGCCTGCGGCACTGGTCGAGCATGTCGCGCTTGTCTGCAAAGCCCATGCCCACGGCGAGTTGATCGCTGCAGTGTGCCGGGCCGCCCCATTCGGCCAGCGCCCGCCGGAGCAGTTTGATCTGGTCGTCGGCGAGCAGATCGCTTCCCACCGCTTCGCTTCCCACCATCACTCGGATCCTTCCCATGTCGTCGGGCCGCCGAGCCACCGTTTCGCACGGCTCTGTCACGGCCACGCGGAGGAGTATCCGCTCTTTCTTGATCCACCGTCACGGGGCTCCGCGTCGCGGACTGGGATCGCCGGGGCGGCCCGGGGCCTGCGACGAGAGTTCAAGTCGGTCGACTTCCGGTGATTCGTTGGGGCCGTCAAGCGGTTCGTTGAGGTCGGCCAGCAGCTTCTCGATGCGCTGGCTGGTGCAGCGATGCCGTTCGACCTCGCGGTCCCAGCCGCGCTCGGCGGCGTCCAGGGCAAGGGTCTGCTCGACTCGGCGGCGCGTCCGTAGCCGTGGCGCATAGTCAGATGTCGTGACGAACTTGGCGCAGGTCAGGTAGAGGTCGCACTCGCACGGGCCCTCGGCGGGCAGGCGCAGGCATCGGCCGAGTTCGAGCTCGGTCTTGAAGAAGTTCGTCCTCAGCCAGTCGATCGAGGTGTCCGGCAGAGCGCCGGTTCTGAGTTCCTCGGCAGCCGGCCCCGCGATCGTCGCTCCGGGCCCGAGGACGGCGCGGTAGTCGCGCAGCACTTCCTGGTCGCTGACCTGCGCGTAGACGAGGGCCATGCTCACGGAGGTGTGCCCGAGCACCTTCATGATGGTGTGCAGCTTCGCACCGCGTTCGGCGAGCTGAGTACCGACCGTGTGACGGAATCGGTGGGCCGAGACGGTACCGCGTCCGGTGCCGCCGCGGCCGCCCGGGCGGACCAGTCCGACAGCCTTGCAGGCGTCCTGGATTGGCGTCTCGAACAGGTAGTAGGTCGACAGCAGCTTGCCGTGGCTCATGAACAGGTAGCGGATCTCCTCCCCGGTGCGCTCGTCGGTGAAGGGCCGCTCGGGCGCATCCTGCCGCAGGTCGATGACGGTCTGCAGGGCCGCTGCGGCGTCCTCGTGCAGCGGGACGACCCGCTCACGGTAGGTCTTGCGGCCGGATAGCCGAAGCCGAGGGGTGCCGTCGGGGTAGCGGTCGAGGCAGTCGATCGGCAGACGCTAGATCTCGGTGCGGCGGGCCCCGGACCAGCGGGCCACCAGCAGCGCGGCGCGCTGGAACGGGCAGGCGAGCGCCTCGATGGCCGGCATCAGCTTGTCGAGTTCGTGCTCGGGAATGAAGCGGGGCACCTTCTGGGGGTACTTGGGGGCGTCGCCCGCGCCGATGAGGGTGTGCCCGGGCACGTCGGCGTACTGCCAGACGGCGGTGTCCCGGAAGAACTGGGAGAGCCCGGAGATTCGTTGGATGCGCGACATCACGCCCAGCGGCTTACCGGTCCTCTCCGTCGGGGCCTGGGCGATGTGGCTGATCCAGTCGAGGCAGTGCTCCCGGGTGACGTCAGCGAAGGTGGTGATCTCGGGATGGTTCTCGCCGAGCCAGACGCCGAACACCCGCACCGCGAGCTCCAGCCTGTCCACGGTCGACGGGGCATCAGTCAGCTTGCGGGCCGCCAGCCACTTCTGGGCGACCGCCAGCATGCGCGGCGGCATGTCCATCGGCAGCTTCCACGAAGGCATCAACTTGCGTGGCTGGGCGGCCACCTGACCGCGGTGGAACAGCACGACCTGCAGTTGGTGCAGATGGGTCACCCATTGCTTGGAGGCGTTGTCGCGGTAGCTCTGCGCCGACGGGTAGAAGTGGTGCAGGTCCTCGCGTTCGCCGAACAGCCTGACGCCTTCGAGTGCCTCGGCGATGTGCTCCTCGGTGATTTCCGAGGCTCGCGACAGGTTGGCGTGCAGGGCGATCCGGCTGACCGTCCAGTTCATCGCCTGCCTGGCCGAGCCTGCGGCGTATCCAAGCGCAATGGCCTCCTCGATCAGGGCGCCAGTGCCCAGGTCGATGCCCATCTCGCCGGCCGGGTCGATGACCCGCAGCTGCCCGGCAGCCAGCATCCACGGGTAGTCGAACGTGATGTGCCCACGCAGAGCGAGGAACAGCAGGTAGGGGCGGGCCCGGAAGGAAACCGGGAAGGACGGTGACGTGTGCGGTTCTCCGGGTAGCCGGCCGACCCGTTCCACCAGCGGGGCGGCGAACCAATCGGTCATTTTCGGCCAGCGTTGGATGAACGCGCGGTAGTGCCGAAGCTTGGCGCCGCGGTAGCCCGGGTGGATATCCTGCCTGTTCACGAACGCGAGGTACTCGGCCTCGGGGCAGTGCCTCGCCGGCTGCCAGACGCGCTGCGAGGGCACCGCGAGCTGGGCGGCGGTGGAAACTGCTCCGGCCCTCACGTGTTGGCTCCCCCGCGGCCCAGTTGGTCGAGGGCCTTGTGATAGTCGGCGACGACGGCCGGGTCGGAGACCCGGGTGTAGATACGTGTCGATTCGGGAGAGGCGTGACCGAGTCGCTTCTGCAGTGTCAGTTCCCGCATGCCGCCCTCCCACATGCTGGTCGCGTGAGAATGCCGTAGGGCGTGCGGGGTCATCCACGGCTCGCGGATCCCGGCCCGGGTGCAGGCCCGGGAGAACATTCGCACCAGGCCGTCGTAGCTCAACGCCTCCAGCCGCCTGGTGCCGTGCCCGCCGATCAGGAATACAAGCCGGCTGTCGGCGTCGGCGGGACGCTCTCCCATCACGTAGGCGCTGACCGTCGCCAGGGTCTCGGCCTCGTGCAGGTCGACGACTCGTTCGTAGCGCGACTTCGACCGGGCTCCCTTGGGATGGTCGTCGCGGTGGCGGACCACCACCCGCCTTCGGCCGTAAGCCAAGTCGTCCAGGTGCAGGCCCAGGACCTCGCCGGGCCGCAGGCCGCCGTGCAGCATCAGCAGCACGATCGCCTTGTCGCGCAGGCCGCGGAGCTGGGCCAGTAGGGCCTGGACCTGGTCATCGGACAGCGGGCGTGGCACCCGCTGCACGGTCTTGACGCGCACCGCCCGGCGGACCGGTCGCTGGCGGCTGGCCCGGCCCATAAACGGCCGGTGCCGCTCCGAGACCCGGCCGAGCGCCGGGTCCAGTCGCTTCTCCAAGGGGTTGGCCCGCTCCACCAGGCCGGACAGGATCGCGTACTCGTAGAACGAGGACACCGCCGCCAGGATTCGATTCACCGTGCTCGCCGCCAGCTTGGTCGCCGGGCCCTCCGCGTCCACGGTCACCACCGACAGGGTCATCCGCCGCCGCGGACGCCGGGACGGCACCGACCGCAGGTAATCCAGCAGCGCGATCGAGTCCGGCGGTCCGAAGCGCTCCCAGGTCAGACCGCTACCAGCGAAGAAGAGCCGCAGGTGCCGCAGGTCGTAGGCATAGGAGACCAGCGTGTTCGGCGAGCAGTCCCGAGCCGCGAGGAACCGCAGGAAGCCGCAGACTGCCTCGACCGGCTGACCCCCGTCGTCGAGCAACTCGACGCGCAGTGACCCGCTCTCCTGGCTCTCGCGTACCCGCATGGAACCCTCCGCCGCTGTCGCACTCGACGGCCAGGCCGACCGCCCCCGACCCTCAACGAGGGACGAGGTGTCCATGTAACTAAATACGAGGCGGTGTCCGTGACGATCATCTCCGGACGGCGGCCGCCGTCGCGGTCGTAGAGGACGTCCAGCACGTACAGGGAGTCACGCGGCGTGCCGGCCACCACCTTCCCACCGAGCCCGGAGGCCTGGTCATTGATCATGTTGAGCCAGGTGGCGCCGCCCCGGCGGCCGAAGTACTTCGGGTTCGGCCGCGCGTACACCGACGGCACGGGCACAACGAACCGCATGCCGTCGACCGAGGCCACCAGGCCGCCGCCCCACGCGGTCGCGAGGCCGATGGACGCCTGGTGCTCGATCAAGGTGGCGTTCGCGGCCCGGTAGGTCGCGAGCCGCAGGTAGGTCTGGTCGACGTGGGACAGCCGCCCGTGCTTCAGCGCGTCGATCCCGCCGATGACCGGGGTGTAGCCGACGTTGCAGCCGTGGGCGACCAGCAGCGCGGCGATCGTGACGTGCAGGTCCTTGAGGCGGGGCCCGGCGCCGGTGACCGAGGTGAACGCCTGGTCAGCGCCGGTCCAGGAGAACACCTCCAGCAGCACCTCGGGCAGGTCCACGCGGGGCAGCATCGCGTTCACCGCTGCCCGCAGCTCCAACAGGGAGGCCGGTTCGGGCTCCGGCTCCAGCGCGGCGAAGTGCAGCCGGCCATCGTCAGAAGACGATCTGCGCGTTGTCCGGCAACCGGGAGGCGACCTCCCGGTACGTGCCGTCCAGCAGCACCGCCCGCGCCGCCAGGTGCTCACCAGCCTCGCCGGGCAGTCCGAGCGAGGCCGGCACGGTCGGCCTGGCCTGCTCCCACGCCTCACCGGCCAGCAGCTTCGCCCGCGGGTCGCCCCACTTCGAGGAGTTCTTCGCGAACACCTGCTTGCTTCGCAGCATCCGGTGCGTCTGCTCCAGCACGCAGAACGTGTACGCCCTCCAGTCCACCGTGCCCGGCTCCAGGTGCGGCGCCGCGAGCACCAGGCGCCGCCACGACCCGGCCAGCAGGCCGGTGTCGATCTCGGCCGGGTCGACCTTCTTGCGGCCCGGACACGGGCCGGGCCGGGCTTACGGCCACGCCGGGCCCCCTCGGCAGGCAGTTGGGGTTGAACTCGGCGTCCACCACCGCGCTGATCGACCGGCTCGAAGGAATGGGCCTGGTGTGCCGTGAGCATGACACGCGTGACCGCCGCCGGGTGCTGCTGACCGTGCAGGACAAGGCCGTCGCCATGGGCTGGTCCTTCTTCGGGCCACTATCGACGCCATGGTCGCGGCCGCGGGCTCCTTCGACCCGGCGGACGTGGCCACGACGCAGCGGCTGCTGGGAAAGGTGCGCGACGCCGTCGCCGGTCAACGGCGGGCTCCGGGGCCCGGCCCGCTGCCGGGGTCCGACCGGTCCCCCGGCGATGCGTCGCCGGGACCGCGGACCGCGCCGGGCCGGGCCCGAGGCAGCGAGGGCCCCGGGCCGGCCCGTGGCGCCGCGCCCGGGAGCGCCGCGCCATAGGTCCTGAGCGGTCGTTCGGGGTCAGGGGAGCCTGAGCGGAGTGGGCAGCACCACCTCGGTGGGGACCGTCTCCCAGGTCCGGCGGCCTGCGCCGTCACGGACGACACGGCCGAAGACCTGGTCGCCGAAGTGGAAGGCGAAACCGAGTGTGCCGGGGCGTTCGAGCTCCCCGAGCAGCCGCTCCCGGGCCTTGTGGACCCCCTGGATGTCGATGTCGGGGCCGGAGGGCCATTCGGGGTGCGTCATCTGGCCGGGGGTGTGGAAGGCGTCGCCGAGCACAAGCACCCGCTGCTCGCTGTCCGGGTCGGTCACGACATACGTGGTGTGGCCGGGGCTGTGCCCCGGAGTCACCAGCGCGCTCACACCGGGGAAGACCTCCTGCCCGTCGTCGATCCGGGTGAGCACGCCCGCCATGGGTTCGAGGACCTCCGAGCGCGACGGCGCGCCGGTCGCTATCTCGTCGCGCCAGTACGGCTCCCACTCCCGACCGGCGACGAGATAGGCGGCCCGCGGAAAGGTCCGGTGCCGCACACCGTCGGAGTCGAGGGTGAAGCCCCAGCCGGTGTGGTCGCTGTGCAGATGGGTGAAGGCCACGGCCTCGATGCCCTCGGGCGCCACCCCCAGGGCGGCGAGGGTGTCTAGCAGGGCGCCGGCGCGGGAGGCCCCGAGATCGGCGGGGATGGTGACGGAGCCCAGCCCGGCGTCGATGAGCAGGGTGCGGCCACCACGCTGTACGAGCACACCACCCACCGAGGCGGCGACCCGCCCGCGGGGCGTGAGGGCCTGCGGATGGTCCGCCCAGAAGGAAGCCGGTACGGCGGGGAAGAAGCCGGCCGGCTCCATCTCCATGGCGCCGTCCAGTACGTACGTCAGGCGGGTGCCTCCGACGGTCAGCGTGCGTACCGCGGACTGTTCGTTGAGCAGCCCCGTACTCTCGTTCATCTTCGACTCCATCCATCGGTCGGCTCTCAGAGCCCCGTCCTGCCGGCCCCTGTAACGCCCGGCTCCCGTTCCACCCTTCCCACGGAGCACCCGCCCTTCCACATCTCCGCCGCCCCGGCCTCCAGAGGGTCCGAAGGCCCGCCCCGGAGGGGGCCGCCCCGGCATCAGCCCCTGGACTGCGGTATCGGCATCCGGCCGGTGGCCGGATGCCGATACCATCAAACAGGGCAAACAGCGGCAGACCATGGCGGATCTGAGCGCATCAGTGCAGCTCCGAGCAGCTCAACCCGGAGACGGCAGAGCAGATCCGGGCTGGTCAGAGCGGGTCAGGTCACGCCGGTGAGGTGACGGCACCGCCGAGGTGCCGGGCGAAGAACCGGACCGCGCTGTCGGCCTCGAACCTGGGCAGTTCCTTGTGTCTGCCCGCGTTGGCGTGCAGCGTCTTCTCCTTAGAGGCGAATGCGTCGAACAGTGCGAGGCCGGACTGGCGCGGGATGTGCTCGTCGTCCCACTGCAGCACGAACTCGACCGGAACGGTGATCCGCCCCGCCGTCTCGGCCAGGGACTCGTCGTGCCAGAAGATGCCGAAGACCGCGGCGACGATCCTTGGTTCGATCGCCGTCAAGGGCACCCCGATCGCGGTGCCCATGTTCAGACCGAAGTACCCGACCGGCCCTTCGGTGCCGATCTCCGGCAGTTCCTGGAGGGCGTCCAGGGTCGCCCGCCACTCCGGCACGGCACGCTCCGCCAGGTGGGCGTTGTAGGGGACGACGATCGGGCCGACCGGCTCGCCCGCCGCCATCGCCCGCTGCATCGCGGCGATCTCCCGCTCGTCGACCGCTGTGCGCGGCCGGCCGCCGTGACCGGGCGCATCGATGACGGCGACGTGGAAACCGCAGCCTTTCACGAGACGGTGTGCGCGGCCCGTCATCGCCGGCCACCTCTTGTGGGTGCCGCCGCCGTGGCCCATGAGCACCAGGGGCGCGCGATCGGGGCCGGATGCGGGCGACCAGAGCACGCCGGTGACCTCACCCACGGTGAAGTCGCGTTCGACGACGCCGTCCGATGACGTCTCCGCGGTGAAATGCAGGGAAAACACAGGTTGTTGCCTTTCGGGAGGCCTTGTTGTCGAGGCGCTCCCGGCGACACCTACGTCAGTCGCCCGACCGTGACCAAGAGGGGGAGCACCCACTCGAATACAGCGTTCATGGGTCTCACCTCCTCCTGCGGCAGCACGGTCTCCCGCACGTTAACAGCCGCGTGTTTCCCGTCCAACCCATTTTCCGGTGACCTCGTCGTCGCCCGGGCGCCGCCGAGGAGGGTGTGCACGCTGCCCGGCGCCGACGGCCCGTCGCGCATCCGCCGGCCGGCCGCACTGCCCGCCGACCGAAGGCGCGCTGCCCACCGGCCGGCGACCGGCGCACCGCGGTGCTCCCGTGCGCCACCCGGGAGCCTTGCGCGACGGCACCGACCGGCGTGGGCGCCAGGGGCGGGTGGGCCGCCGAAGCCGTGTTCCGACAGGTCGAACCGGTTGCCCTCGACTGTACTGGCTAGTAATTCTTAACTCTCAAGAGTCAGGACAGGGCCACCCTCCACGGAGGCATACCGGCCACCGACCGCGAACACGCCGCCCGGCCCCGCGCGGTCCATGACGGGATGGCACCCTGAGCGCATGTCACCCGACACCGGCGGAACCGCCCGGCCTGGCACGACGTCAGGTTCCGTGGAGAGCCGGAGTGCGGTGGCCGTGCGGGGCGGAGGAGGACAGTGGGGCTCAACAGAGCGTGGCGCGAACGGAGTGCGCTGGTGGCATGCGGCCTGCTGCTCACGGCATGCACGGCGACGGATCACGGCACGCGCACCGGCGAACCCCCGGCGCCCGCACACGGCTCGAACGGATCGCCGGCAGGCGACGAGTCCCTGCGGGCACCCGGCGCACAGGCCGATCCCGCCGGATTCCCCCGGACCACCGCACAAGCGCGGGCACTGGTGCGGAAGGTGATCGCCGATCCGGAGCTGATCGGTCCCGACGCGGAGCGCGGCACGCCCTACGAGAGCGACCCGGCGACCTGGGCCGTGCTGGACGACGGCTGCACCTGGCGGCGCGAGCGCTTGCCCGGTGACGTCCTGGCCACCCTCACCCGGCACTTCGAGATGCCCGACGGCCACGGCCGCACGGCGCGCCTGACGGCCACGGTGACCGTGCACCGCACGGCCCTGCAGGCCGCCTGGGAGCAGGCCGGCGTGCTCGACGAGGCCATGGCGTGCCCTCAGCAGACCCTGCGCCCGGGTGAACGGCTGACCGGGCTCCGGTCCTCGGCCTTCGCCTTCGGTGAGGGCTCCAACGACTACAGCGACGACGAGCTGAAGGAGCGCGGCCAATGCCGCGATGAGCGAGGTGGCCCGTACGCCTACTTCTGGACCCAGGCCGCCTTCGGCCCCGTCGTGCTGAGCACGTCCTCCTGCGGAGGCCGGGACGAAGACTCCGATCCGTTCGCGCGGTCGGCGTCGGCATCCATGGTCAGGATGCTGGGACGGGCGAAGGCCGAGATCGGCGGGCCGGCGGCCCGCCGCACCGGCACCAGCGCGCCCGGCGCAGGCGCAGGAGGCGCGTGATGGAGCGGCTACTCCCCCACGACCCGGCATGGCTCGGCCAACACCGGCTGCTGGCACGGCTGGGTGCGGGCGGCATGGGCGTGGTCTACCTCGCGCGCGCCCGCACCGGGGAACTCGCAGCGGTGAAGGTGATCCAGCCCGAGTACGCCGACGACCCGGACTTCCGGACCCGGTTCAACCGCGAGGTGGCCGCGGCCCGGCGCGTCGATAGCCCCTGGGTGGTACGGGTGACCGGCGCCGACCCCGCGGCGTCGGCGCCGTGGCTCGCGACCGCGTTCGTGCCCGGACCCTCGCTGGCCCAGGCGGTGGCGTCCTGCGGTCCACTGCCCCCTGACGCGGTACGGGCCCTGGGCGGGATGCTGGCCCGTGCCCTGACCGCCGTGCACGCGGCGGGACTCGTGCACCGCGACGTCAAACCCGGCAACGTCCTGCTGGCCCTCGACGGCCCACGGCTGATCGACTTCGGCATCGCCCGCTCCACGTCCGCCCAGCAGACGGCCCTCACCTCCGCCAACGTGGTCGTGGGCACCCCGGGGTTCCTCTCCCCCGAGCAGGCACGGGCCCAGCAGGCCGGACCGGCCAGTGACGTGTTCTCGCTCGGCTGCGTCCTGGCCTTCGCCGCCACCGGCCGACCGCCCTTCGGCACCGGCACGGCGGACGCCGTCCTGTACCGCACCGTGCACGACGAGCCCGACCTGCACGGCGTCAGCGACCCTGCGCTGCGGACCCTGCTGGAGCGGTGTCTCGCCAAGGGCCCCGCCGAGCGGCCCCCGGCAGCCGAGCTGGCGGAGAACGCGGCGGTCCGCACGCCGGCCGGCGCCTCGGCGGACACGGCACGGGCCGACGCCGCCGACTGGCTGCCCGACCCGGTGGTACAGATGATCGCCGACCAGACGGCCGACATGCTGGACCTGCCGGCCGTCCCACCCACCGCGTCCGCGCCGCCGCCCGAACCCGCACCGTCCGCCACCCGGCCCTCGACCCGGCGGCGGTTCCTCGCCGCGGCCGCCGCCGGTGCCACGCTCCTGACGGGCGGCACGGCGGCAGGCTGGGCCGCGCTGCACGGCGACGGCGGCGGGTCGGCCGGCGGCGGCCGCCGCTGGGCGCTCGGCGTCCAGGCGGACCTGAGCGGGCCCGGACGGGATGCGGGCCTGGCTCAGGAGCGCGGGGCACGGCTGGCCGTCGAGGAGTTCAACGCCCGCGGCAGCCGTCCGTTCACCCTCGACCTCAACGTCGTGGACGACCACGGGACCGCCGCCGGGGCCAGGTCGGCGGCGCAGCGGCTGACCGGTGACAACGGCGTACTGGCCGTCCTCGGCCCCACGGGATGGACGTCCGCGGAGGCCGCCGTGGGCACCTACGAACGGGTGGGACTCGCCCTGGTGAGCGTCTCGGAACTCTCCGTCTCCGCGGCCAACGCCGCCCTCGTGTTCAACCCGCACGCCTACTTCCACGCCGCACCACTCACCATGATCGGCGGCTACCTCACCGACACCGCCCTGGCCGCCCGGGGCGCACGGCGGCCCGGTCTGCTCATCGACCGGGCAGGGCGGCTGACCGGCTGGGAGACCTCCGAAATGGCCCAGCAGTCCGCCGCCGGGATGGGACTGGACGTCTACGCACGCTACGTTCCCGCCCTCGCCCCTGACCCGTCGGTGGTCCTGACGGACATGCTCGACCGGCGCATCGACGGCCTCTACTACACCGGCACCCCCGAACGCGCCGCCCTCCTCGCCCGTGCTCTGGCCCGCCGGGGCTTCGACGGCCCACGGTTCCTCGACCACCCGGCCGCCACGCACGTCTTCACCGCGGCCGCCGGCTCGGCCGCCGAAGGATGGCAGGCCATCACCCCCTACATCAGCCCCGACGCGCCCGCGGTGAAGGCGTTCGCCGCCGCCCACCGCAGACGTTTCGGCAGCGCACCCGGCATCTGGGCGGCCGAGGCGTACGACGCCACCCGCCTGATCATCGACCGGCTCGCCGCACTGCGCGCGCGGGAACACCGGCGGCCCACCCGGTCGCAGTTGGCCGCGGCACTGCTCACCTCCCGCTTCAAGGGGCTGGCCACCACCTACGCGTTCGACAAGGACCGTACGTTCAAGGCCGACCACCTCTTCCGGGTGCGGGTCAGCGGCGGACGGTTCCGCTACGCGGGCACGGCGCCGATCGGCTGAGGGGAGGTCGATCGGTGCGGCCGCTGCACGCACACGACCCACGAGAACTCGGCGGGCACCGGCTGTTGGCGCGGCTCGGCGCCGGCGGCATGGGCATCGTCTACCTCGCCCGCACCGCGGCGGGCGAACTCGTCGCGCTCAAGGTGATCCGGTCCGAACACGCCGGCGACCCCCACTTCCGGGCCCGGTTCCAACGCGAGGCCCGTCTCGCGGCGCACCTCCGCAGCCCCTGGGTCGTACGGGTCACGGACGCCGACACCGAGTCCCGCGCGCCCTGGCTGGCCACCGCCTTCGTGGCCGGCCCCACCCTGGCCGAGACGGTGGCCACGCTGGGCCCGCTGCCCGCGCGGAGCGTCCTCGTCCTCGGCCGGCGCATCGCCGAGGCCCTCACGGACCTGCACACCACCGGCCTGCTGCACCGCGACATCAAACCCACCAACATCCTCCTGGACCGCAGCGGCCCCCGGCTCATCGACTTCGGCATCGCCTGGGGTCCTGCCACCACGACACTCACCACACCGGACGCGGTACTCGGCACCCCCGGCTACCTGCCGCCCGAACAGGTGCACGGCGACAGCGCGGGCCCCGCGAGCGATGTGTTCGCGCTCGGCTGCGTGCTCGTCCACGCGGCCACCGGACGGGCTCCCTTCGGCACCGGCAACCCGGCCGTCGTGCTCTACCGCACCGTCCACGAGGAACCGGACCTCGACGGCCTCGCCCGGCTCCCGGACCCGGCACGCGCGACGATCGTCCGCTGCCTCGCCAAGGACCCCGCGCAACGGCCCGGCACGGCGGAACTCCGGGACGCGCTGCACCGCACCGGCGCCCTGACCCGTCCGGGCCCACGCCCGTCGCGCACGGGTGAGCCGCCCGGTTCACGGCCGCCGCTCCCCGACCCGCGGCTCCCGCTCGCCCATCTGCCGTCACCTGCGCCACCGCAGGCCGACGGGGCCGACGGGGCCGACGACTGGCTGCCCCCGGGCGTGCTGCGGCTGATCGCCGCGCACGCCGCCCGTGCGCTCGACCCCCCGCCGCGGGCCGACCCGCCGGCACACGAGGAGGGCGGCCCGCGGGAGACGGCCGAGGGGTCAGGCGAGCCGGAGAAGGGCCCGGAGGCACCAGACTCCACACGGCGCCGGTTCCTCGCCGTCGGCGGTACCGCGACCGCCGTACTCGCCACCGGCGTCATCGGGGCGGCCCTGGCCCTTCGACGCGGCCCCGGCGACGGCCCGCCGACCCGCACCATCGCGCTGCACGGCACGGACACCGAGGAGCAGCGCGGCGCCGAGCTGGCCGTGAACGCGCACAACTCCCGCTCCGGCATCCGCTTCCGGCTCGCCCTGACCGCGCTCGACGACCGCGGTCGGCCCGCAGGCACCGAAGCTGCGGCCCGCCGTCTGATCGCCGATCAGGCCGTGTGCGCGGTCCTCGGTCCCGCCAGCGGGACCGCCGTGCGTGCGGCGGGACCCCTGTACGCGGCCGCCCGCATGCCGATGGTGCTCGTGTCCTCCACCGTCGGCGAACTACCCCCCGGCTCGCCGCAGCCCGACGATCCGAGCACCACCTGCGTCACCCGGATCGGTGACGAGCTGCTCGGCATGCCGCTGGCCTACTACCTCACCGGCACCCGCCCCAGCCGCCGTACCGCCGTCATCGAGGACGAGGCAGGAGGCACGGTGGCCACGGAACTGGCCGCCGGCTTCCGCGACCAGCCACCGGTCGGCGGCACGGCCACCCTCCACCCCGTAGCCGCGCACGACGACATCCGGCCGGCCGTCGCACAGGCGCTGGCCGGCCGGCCCCAAGCCGTCGTCTACGCCGGCACCTCGCCCGAGCGGGCCGCCGCCTGCGCCCGCGCCCTCGCCGCCGCGCGCTTCACCGGCGCCCGCCTCACCATCGGGCCCGTGATGCGGCCCGCCTTCCTCACCGCCGCGGGTGCGGCCGCCGAGGACTGGGTGTTCGCCTCGCCGTACACCGAGCCGGCCTCGATGACCACCGAGGGCGCACGGGCGTTCACCGCCGCCTACCGCGCTCGCCACGGCACCGCTCCCGGGCCGTGGGCCGCCGAGGCGTACGACGCCGTCAACCTCGTCGCCCGGGCCCTTGAGGCCCTCGGCGGCGGCAGCCGGGCCACCCGCGGCCGGATCGTGGACCAGCTCTTCCGCACCACGTTGGACGGGGTGGCCAAACCGGTGCGGTTCCTCACCGGCCAGGACCACAGCTTCGACCCCACCCACACCGCCTTCCTCTTCCAGGCCAGGCACGACCGCTTCGAGTTCCTGGGCCGCTACGACCGGCTGAAACCCGTACGCCGCGGGCCGGTCCGGCACTGACCCCGCCCCGGCCGTAGTTCCAGCCATGAACGCCTTGACCAAATATGAGCGTTGACGGGCCTGAATCCACCTGCCATGGTCTAGACCTGAAACAGCGGAGGATGCCTGCGGTCTCTCCGGCTGCCCACCAGCCGTGCGACCCGCCGGCCCACCGTACTCATCCGGCGGGGAACGCGACGACGGAGCCGCACCCGGCTCCTGCCGGTCGGCCCGCCCTGCCGCAAAGGAGTTCACGTGACGCTCAGGAAGGCCGCGCCCGTCACGGTCCCCGGCGCATGAACCCCTCCGTCCGGTAACGGGCAGGGCCTGCCGGACGGTGGGAGGCCGCGTCCCCGCGCCGCCTCGACGGCCCGTGCCGCCTCCGAGGCCCTTGTGATCCCCCGCAACGGCCCTCTCCGCCCCGTTATCTTTTCCGCGGTCCTGCAAGAGGGCTGCTGGCCTCCGGGCCCGGCATGACTGTTGCCCCCTGTCGAAC
>NZ_BNCD01000021.1:31098-139624 GCF_014656295.1 Streptomyces sulfonofaciens | reverse complement strand
GAGGCGATGAAGATCGCCGAGCAGATGGAGAAGGACGGCATCGCCTCGGGGGAGCCCGCCGTCACCGTGAGCTGACCACAGGAACGGAAATCCGAGCAGGCACAGAGAGGGGGCCCGAGCATGACGATTCTGGAGGGCATCCGGGGGCCGCGCGATCTGAAGGCGCTGTCCGAGGAGGAACTCGGCGTACTGTCCGGGGAGATCCGCGAGTTCCTGGTGCAGGCGGTCGCCAGGACCGGAGGGCACCTCGGACCCAACCTGGGCGTGGTCGAGCTGACCATCGCCCTGCACAGGGTCTTCGACTCACCCGTCGACCGCATCCTGTGGGACACGGGCCACCAGAGCTACGTCCACAAACTCCTCACCGGCCGGCAGGACTTCTCCAAGCTGCGCGGCAAGGGCGGTCTGTCCGGCTACCCCTCGCGCGAGGAGTCCGAGCACGACGTCATCGAGAACAGCCACGCCTCCACCGCCCTGGGCTGGGCGGACGGTCTCGCCAAGGCGCGCGAGGTGCGCGGCGGGAGCGGCCATGTCGTCGCCGTGATCGGCGACGGCGCGCTGACCGGAGGCATGGCCTGGGAGGCGCTGAACAACATCGCCGCGGCCAAGGACCGCCCCCTGATCATCGTCGTCAACGACAACGAACGCTCCTACGCACCCACCATCGGCGGCCTCGCCCACCACCTCGCCACCCTGCGCATCACCGACGGCTACGAGAAGGTGCTGGCCTGGGGCAAGGACGTGCTGCAACGCACCCCGGTGGTGGGTCAGCCGCTCTACGACTCGCTGCACGGTGCCAAGAAGGGCTTCAAGGACGCATTCGCCCCGCAGGGCATGTTCGAGGACCTGGGCCTCAAGTACCTCGGTCCGATCGACGGCCACGACACCGCCGCCGTCGAGTCGGCGCTCAGGCGCGCCAAGCGCTTCCACGGCCCGGTCCTGGTGCACTGCCTCACCGAGAAGGGCCGCGGCTACGAACCCGCGCTCGCCGACGAGGCCGACCGCTTCCACACCGTCGGCGTCATGGACCCGCTCACCTGCGAGCCGCTGAAACCCGCCGGCGGTCCCTCCTGGACGTCGGTGTTCGGCGACGAGATCGCCCGGCTCGGTGCCGAGCGCGAGGACATCGTGGCGGTCACCGCGGCGATGCTCGACCCGGTGGGGCTCACCGAGTTCGCCGAGCGGTTCCCGGACCGGGTGTGGGACGTCGGGATCGCGGAGCAGCACGCCGCCGTCTCCGCGGCGGGCCTGGCCACCGGCGGTCTGCACCCGGTGGTGGCCGTCTACGCCACCTTCCTCAACCGTGCCTTCGACCAGCTACTGATGGACGTCGCGCTGCACAGGTGCGGTGTCACCTTCGTCCTGGACCGGGCAGGTGTCACCGGAGTCGACGGGCCCTCGCACAACGGCATGTGGGACATGTCGGTCCTCCAGGTGGTGCCCGGCCTGCGGATCGCCGCCCCGCGCGACGCCGACCAGTTGCGCGCCCTGCTGCGCGAGGCAGTCGACGTGGACGACGCCCCGACCGTGCTGAGGTTCCCGAAGGAGTCGGTGGGTCCCTCGATCGCCGCCGTCGACCGGATCGGCGGCCTCGACGTGCTGCACCGCGCGGAGCGGCCCGAGGTGCTGCTGGTCGCCGTGGGCGTGATGGCTCCGGTGTGCCTCCAGGTGGCCGAGCTGCTTCAGGCCCGGGGCCTGGGCTGCACGGTCGTCGACCCGCGGTGGGTCAAACCCGTCGACCCGGCCCTCGTCCCGCTGGCCGCCGAGCACCGCATCGTGGCCGTCGTCGAGGACAACAGCCGGGCCGCGGGCGTCGGCGCCGCGGTGGCGCTGGCGCTCGGCGACGCCGAGGTCGACGTCCCCGTGCGGCGGTTCGGCATCCCCGAGCAGTTCCTCGCGCACGCCAAGCGCGGCGAGGTGCTTGCCGACATCGGGCTCACGCCCGTCGAGATCGCCGGCCGGATCGGCGGGACACCCGCCGCCCCGGAAAGGCAGGCAGCAGGCCGGCCGGCAGCCAAGGAGAAACAGGCATGACCACCCCACCACCGGCCCACGAGACCGACGACCGCGCACCCGGGCGGACCGGCGGCGGCGAGTCGTTCGACCTCGGCAGGCTCCTCGCCGAGCGCGGCGCCGAACGCTACGACCTGCATGCCCGCTACCTCAACCACCAACTGCCGCGGATGCTCCACACCATCGGCTTCGACAAGGTCTACGAGCGGGCCGAGGGCGCGTACTTCTGGGACACCGACGGCAACGACTACCTGGACATGCTCGCCGGGTTCGGCGTGATGGGCCTGGGCCGCCACCACCCCGTCGTCCGCAAGGCCCTGCACGACGTGCTCGACGCCTCGCTCGCCGACCTGACCCGCTTCGACTGCCAGCCGCTGCCCGGGCTGCTGGCCGAGAAGCTGCTCACCCACAGCCCCCACCTGGAGCGGGTGTTCTTCGGCAACAGCGGTACGGAGGCCGTCGAGACCGCGCTGAAGTTCGCCCGCTACGCCACCGGCAGGCCCAGGGTGCTGTACTGCACGCACGCCTTCCACGGGCTCACCACGGGCTCCCTGTCGGTCAACGGCGAGAGCGGCTTCCGCGACGGGTTCGCACCCCTGCTGCCCGACACGCCGATACCGCTGGGTGATCTCGACGCACTGGCGAAGGAGCTCAGGAAGGGAGACGTCGCCGCCCTGATCGTGGAGCCGATCCAGGGCAAGGGCGTGCACGAGACACCGCCGGGCTACCTCAGGGCCGCCCAGGAGCTGCTGCACCGGCACAAGGCACTGCTCATCGCCGACGAGGTGCAGACCGGTCTCGGCCGTACCGGGGACTTCTACGCCTATCAGCACGAGGACGGCGTGGAACCGGACCTGGTGTGCGTGGCCAAGGCGCTCTCCGGCGGCTACGTGCCGGTCAGCGCCACGCTCGGCAAGGAGTGGATCTTCAGGAAGGTCTACTCGTCGATGGACCGCGTGCTGGTCCACTCGGCGAGCTTCGGGGCCAACGCCCAGGCCATGGCGGCCGGGCTCGCGGTGCTCACGGTGATGGAGGACGAGCAGGTCGTCGCGAACGCCAGGGCCACCGGTGACCTGCTGAAGTCCCGCCTCGGCGCGCTCGTCGACCGCTACGAGCTGCTCAGCGACGTGCGGGGCCGGGGCCTGATGGTCGGTATCGAGTTCGGCAGGCCCACCTCCCTGAAGCTGCGCAGCCGCTGGACGATGCTCCAGGCGGCCCGCAAGGGCCTCTTCGCCCAGATGGTCGTGGTGCCGCTGCTGCAGAGGCACCGGATCCTCACCCAGGTCTCCGGTGACCACCTGGAGGTCATCAAGCTGATCCCCCCGCTGATCGTGGGGGAGGAGGAGGTGGACCGCTTCGTGACCGCCTTCACCGCCGTGATGGACGACGCGCACAGCGGCGGCGGGCTCATGTGGGACTTCGGCAGGACGCTCGTCAAGCAGGCCATGGCCAACCGGTAGCGGTGGCGGCCGCCCGCCCGGGTGGCCGTCAGCCCTTGCCGCCGATGGTGAAGAGGAGGAAGAGGAAGGCCGCCAGGATGTGCCCGGCGCACACGTAGATCAGCACGCGCACCCAGATCCCCCGGGGGATGCGGTCCTCGATCGGGTGGGTCGGGTCGACGAGGGAGCCCGTGGCGTCCCGTTCGCGGTCAGGCATGTCCGCCTCCTGGATGTCGGCCGCCGGCCGTGTCACCGAGGCACAGCGCCTCGGCCGGGCTCTGCAGCAGTGTGTGGACGAAGAGCAGTTCCGCCCCGCCCGGGTCCGCGGCGGCCAGTCGGTGTGGTGTGAGCGAGTCGAAGTGGGCGCTGTCCCCGGGCGCCAGTACGTGCTCGGTGTCGCCGAGGCGCAGCCGCAACCGGCCCTGGAGCGCGTACAGCCACTCCTCACCCGGGTGCACCCGGACGATGTCGCCCTGGGAGCCGTGCGGGATGCGCAGGCGCAGCGCCTGCATCCCGCGACCGGGCGCGCCGGCCTGCCAGTAGGTCCAGCCCCCGGTGCGGCGCGGACCGGCCTCGGCACCGCGGACGACGGCGCCGGGCCCCGGTGCCGTCTCGCCGAGCAGCTCCGAGACGGTGGTGCCGTAGGAGCGCGCGAGGGTGAGCAGCAGGGGCAGCGAGGGCTGGCGCCGTCCGGTCTCCAGCCGTGACAGGTGGGCCGGGGAGAGACCGGCCGTCCGGGCCGCGGCCTCCAGGGTCAGGCCCGCGCGGCGGCGCAGCTCTCGCAGCCGCACCGCGACGGAGGGCATCGTCTCGTCGGCGGGACTCATACCCCTGATGGAGCCAGACGGGGTGCCTTGGAGGCAAGTTCTTTGCCTCCAAGGCAAATCCTTTGAGGGTCTCCGTAGGGCCGCGCGGTGGACTCGGGTGGACTCGGGCGGGCGGTTACCCCGCCCGGGCCCGGCCGGGCGGCTGCGCGGAGGCGGGAACGGGGGGCTCCGCCCGGGCCCGGGCCGGGGACGGGCGGGCTCGCGTGGGCAGGATCAGTCGAGCAGCTTCGCCCGGAGGCTCTCGCGCAGTTCGGGGGTGACGCCCAGACCGTCCGCGAGGTAGCGCTCCACGCTGCCCCAGTTCTTCTCCATCTCGTCGAAGGCGGCCGCCAGGTACTCGGCGCGGGCGTCGAAGAGCGGGCTGAGCAGCTCCATGACCTCGGGGGACATCGCGTCCGGCGAGGAACTGCTGCGGTGCACCTTGTAACGGCGGTGCGCGGCGTTCGACTTCAGGTAGTCCGCCTCGATCGCGTCCCGCTCCACCCCCAGTGCCAGCAGGGTCACCGCGATCGACAGACCGGCGCGGTCCTTGCCCGCCGCACAGTGCATCAGCGCGGGCACGCTGCCGTCCGCCAGGGCGCGCAGCACCCGGCCGTGGTCCTGGGTGCGGGTCCTGACGATCATGCGGTACGAGGCGAGCATCCGGCCCGCGGCCCTGCCGCCGGCCAGCAGGCCGCGCAGCTCGTCCAGGCTGCCCTCGCGGACCATCGTCCAGAACTCGGCGCCGTGCGCGGGGTCCGTCAGCGGGATGCTCACGTTGCGCACCCCGTCCAGCGGTACGTCGAGGCCCTCCAGCTCGCGGTCGGCGGCATTGCGGAAGTCGAAGATCGTGGACAGGCCCAGCGAGGCCAGGAAGCGCGCGTCGTCCTCGGTGGCATGCGCCAGGTGGCCGCTGCGGAACAACCGCCCGTACGCCACGCGCCGGCCGTCGACGGTCGGCAGCCCTCCCACGTCGCGGAAATTGCGCACACCGGACAGCTCGGGCTCGGTCGACGGGACCTGCTGCGTCACGGGTGCTCCTCCCGGTCGTACCGCCGGCGCTGCTCGCCGGCAGGGCGCGCTGCCGACGATACGGCACGGGTCCGCCACGATCGAGAGAGCCGATCTTCCCCGCCGAACGCGCAGTGGGCCACCTGGTGATGCCCGAGCGGATTCGCCTGTATGTCCGTTGATGGGGTGTCTGTGGATATCAGAGGTATTTGTCGAACTGGCCCGAGAATGGGGCTGTCTGGCCCTGACGGTCGTGAGCAGGATCATAATCGTGACGGTGGGTGGCCGGCAGCGGTGGGCCGACTCCCCACCGGTTGACGCCTGTTGGGAGCCCGGTGGAGATCATCGCGCCACGGAGCGTCACCGCGAACCGTGCGATGGATCTAGGAAACCGGTCCACACCGGCCCATCGCGGCAGATGGCCGCTTGTGGTCGCCGATCCGGTTCGCTTAGCGTCACGCTCACTCCGGGCGGACGCCGAGTCCTGCCACCGCCCGGGAACCGCACACCCACCCATGCCTGGCAGGAGCGGGGGAACCGCACGCAGTTCGCCGGTCCGGGAGTTCCGGAACGGCTAGGGGTGAAGCCGCACAGCGCGGCCGGGCATCTCCAGTCCGAACCCGACAGCTCACCTCGTAGGCGCCGGAGAGGAATGTCCCATGCCCGCGAAGGGTAAGCACCGTCGTCCCAAGTCCCAGCGTCTGACCCGCAAGCTCGCCGTCGCAGGAACCGGCAGCGCCGCGCTCGCACTGCCCCTGATGGCCGCCACCGGCGCCCACGCGGCCGCCCCGGTGGCCGCCCACACGCAGCAGGCGGACGCCAAGAAGCACGCGCACGGCACGTACACGGTCAAGCCGCACGACACCCTGTCCAAGATCGCTCACGAGAAGCACGTGCGCGGCGGCTGGAAGCACCTGTACCGCATCAACCACAAGGTCATCGGCGACGACCCGGCGCTGATCCACCCCGGCCAGAAGCTGGTGCTCGGCGGCGCGTCCGCCGCCGCGGCGGACGGCAGGGCGTCCGGTGCCAAGGCTCCCGCCGCCCAGTCCTCCGCCGGCAAGGCCACCGACGCAGCCGCCCCGAGCACCGGCTCCGGCTACACGCTGCCGGTCGAGGGCGCGACGCTGGGCACGCCGTGGCACCAGGCGGGCAGCATGTGGTCCAGCGGCTACCACACCGGTCAGGACTTCATCGTGCCGACCGGTACCTCCGTGCACGCCGTGGCCGACGGCACCGTCGTCACCGCGGGCTGGGGCGGCGCCTACGGCAACCAGGTCGTGATCAAGCACAGCGACGGCAAGTACTCCCAGTACGCGCACATGTCGGCGCTGAAGGTCACGGCGGGGCAGACGGTGAAGGAGGGGCAGGAGATCGGCATCTCCGGCGCGACGGGCAACGTGACGGGACCGCACCTGCACTTCGAGATCCGCACGACGCCCGACTACGGCTCCGACATAGACCCGGTGGCGTACTTGCGCTCGCACGGCGTCAACGTCTGACCGGCGGTCCCGGGACGTCCGGGACCGGAAGAACCCCGGGGCCCCGCGTGGTCCCCGGGTCCGCGGACTCCATGACTGCGGACTCCCCGAGCAGGGGCCCACCAGGGGACGGTGGGCCCCTGCTCTGCTCTTCGTTGCCCGTTGCCCGTTGCCCGTTGCCTGTTTGCCCCGACCGGCCGTCTGCCGTCGGCCGTGTCGCGTCCGGTGCTCGCGGGCCGCGGCCGGGGCGTACGGCACGGTGGCGCATCTCACCTGCCGTCAACCCCTGGCTACGGTCGCGTAGGTCGGGGGACGAGGCGGAGGATGATGCGACGTGGCAGAGACGTCGACATCTTTCAGACCTTCCGGTACCGGGGTGATCCGCTCCTACGCGGCCCTCGGCGACAGCTTCACCGAGGGCGTGGGGGACCCGGGACCCGGCGGCCGCTTCATCGGCTGGGCCGACCGGCTGGCGGTCATGCTCGACGAGCGTGTGCCGGGACACGGCCTTCGGTACGCCAATCTCGCCGTGCGCGGCAAGCTCCTGGACCAGATCGTCGCGGACCAGGTTCCGCGGGCCAGGGAACTCGCCCCCGACCTCGTGACCTTCTGCGCGGGCGGCAACGACATCATCCGCCCCGGCACCGACCCGGACGACGTCGCCGAGCGCTTCGAGAAGGCCGTCGCCGAGCTGGCCTCCGCGGTCGGCACGGTCATGGTGACCACCGGGTTCGACACCCGGGGCGTGCCCGTCCTGCGCCGGCTGCGCGGCAAGATCGCCACCTACAACGGCCATGTCCGCGCCATAGCCGACCGGTACGGATGCCCCGTCCTCGACCTGTGGTCGTTCAAGTCCGTCCAGGACCGGCGGGCCTGGGTCGACGACCGGCTGCACCTGTCGACCGAGGGCCATGTCCGGGTGGCGCTGCGGGCGGGCCAGATCCTCGGCCTGGAGGTGCCGGGCGACCCGGACCGGCCCTGGCCCCCGCAGCCGCCGCGCGGCGTCATCGAACTGCGCCGCGACGACCTCCACTGGGCGCGCGAGTACCTGGTGCCGTGGATAGGGCGCCGCCTGCGCGGCGAGTCGTCGGGAGACCACGCGAGGGCGAAGCGGCCGGACCTGCTGCCGCTTCCGTAGGCGACCTGCGGGGCGGTACCGGACGGGGACGGCGCGGGCGCGGACGACGGCTGCGCGGTCCCGGACGACGGCCCGGGACAGAGGGGCGGCGGCGGGCGGCGGAGGGTATGCGGACACGCGACGGGCGAGCGGGGCGGGCGCGCAGCGGGACGGCGGCGTGCGCCGCGGGCGCTCGGGTGGCGGCCTGCGCCGGACCGGGGCCGGGCGCACGGGGCCGGCGGCACGGGCCCGGCCCCGGTCCGGCGGCTCAGCGCCTGGCGGCCGCGGCCGTGAGCGCCGTGCGGTCCAGGTCCAGCTCCCTGGCGAGGGCCTCGTCCGCCCACTGGCGCACCCGCGCCTGCGACAGCGCGCCGCCGTAGGCCGTCACCTGCACGGCGAGACCGTCCAGCAGGGCCGTCAGCCGCTGCGCGGCGATCGTGGGGTCCGGGCAGCGGAACTCGCCCGCCGCCACGCCCTGGGCGATCACCTCCGTCAGGGCGGCCTTCCACTGCCGGTCCAGGTCCCGGGCCACGGCCCGCAGGGCGGGCTCGCGCAGCGCCGCCGCCCACGCCTCGATCCACAGCCGCCAGCCATCGGCGGGCCGGATCGGCGCGTACCAGCGCACCGCTGCCCGCAGCCGCCGCACCGCGGTGGTGCGCCGCCGCATCAGCCTGCCGAGCCGTTCCAGGTCCCGCTCCGCCGCGTGCGCGAACGCCGCGGCGACCAGCTTCTCCTTGGTCGAGAAGTGGTACAGCACGAGTGCGTTGCTGACACCGAGGGCCGCGGCGATGTCACCGATGCGCACGGAGTCCACCCCGCGCGCCTCGATCTGCTCCACGGTGGCGCACAGCAGCTCCTGGCGCCGCTCCGCCACACTCAACCGCTCTCTCGCCACCCGGTCACCCTAGTTGCTTGGCGGTGACCCCAGGTAGCCGAGCCCGCGCCCCCGCCGCCCCGGGTCGGGACGGGCGGGAACCGCGGGGCGGGACCTGGCCCGGGGAGCGCGGGGTCGGGACCGCGGTCATCCGGCGGTGCCCCGCCCGGAGCCCGCGGACGGGCCGCCGCCCGCGGCTGCGCCTGCGCCCGCGGCGCGGTCCCGCAGGTCGCAGGTGTCCTTGAAGCCCTGGCTGGTCAGCCCGAGCGCCGCGTTCGTCCGCGAGCGCAGGTTCTCCACCGCGACCATCGCCGTGAGCTCGACGAACGCCGGCTCGCCGAGCCGCCCGCGCAGCCGGTCCGCCAGCTCGTCCGTCACCTGCGGCGGCGTGGCGCTCACGGCCTCCGCGTAGGCCATGACGTCGCGCTCCAGCGGCGAGTACGCCTCGCTGTCCCGCCACACCGGCACCGAGCGAAGCTTCTCGGGAGCAATTCCCCTGCCGTGGCCGACCCAGTACCCGAAGTCCATGCACCAGGAGCAGCCGATCGCCGCCGCCGACGCCATCTCCGCGAGCGTCTTGAGGTCCGGATCGAGCCTGTTCCACTTCCCGAGGGACTGCTCGAAACGGAGCTGGCTCCAGAGCACCCGCGGGTTGTGCGCCATGGCCTTGCCGGGGTCGAGGACCTTTCCGTAGGCGCGCCGCGAGTACCACTCCATGATGCGGAAGAAGACGGTGCGGCGCGGAGTGAGCGATATGCGGGCCATGAAGGTCCACCTCCTGGGCATACGGTGCGTTGTCACCGTTACGACGGACCTGGCCGCCGTGGATGTGACATCCGCCGGGACGGTGCGGCGTCCGCCGGGACGCGGGCCGGACATCCACCGCCCCCGGGTGTCCGCTCACCCGGCACAGGAACCTCCGCACCGAGGCGCTGTCACCCGAGCAACACATAATGGAAGTACCGCTGCCGTGCGGACGCCGCAGGCGACGAGCGGCGGCGCACAGGAGGTCCGCAATGGACGAGTTCCCCCCGAGGGCCGTTCCGATCGATCAGGAGGCGCTGTGACCGGTTCCCGTTCCCTGAGCTCCGGGCTACGCGCGCTGAGGCCCGCCGCCTTCGGCGCGGATCCGGCCGGTTCCCGGCTCGAGCGCATCCGCAGCTCGCCCAACTTCGCGGACGGCTCGTTCCGCAATCCCGTCGGAGCGCGGACCCGCCCCTCCGCTTCGGTCCTGGAGCTGGCGCGTACCTATGTCGACAAGGAGAAGCGGTCCCGCCGCGCGCCCCGCGGCCCGGTGCCCGTGCACGACGGCACGGCCGCCGCCCTCGCCGCCCCGCCGGTGTCGGGCCTGCGGCTGACGTGGATGGGCCACTCCAGCGTTCTCGCCGAGATCGACGGAGGCCGGGTGCTCTTCGACCCGGTCTGGGGCGATCGCTGCTCACCGTTCTCGTTCATCGGCCCCAAACGGCTGCACCCGGTGCCGCTGCCGCTGGCCGCGCTGGGCCCGGTGGACGCCGTGGTGATCTCGCACGACCACTACGACCACCTGGACCTGCCCACAATAAAGGCGCTGGCCGGCACCGGCACGGTCTTCGCGGTGCCGCTCGGGGTGGGTGCGCACCTGGAGCGCTGGGGGGTGCCCGAGGACCGGCTGCGGGAACTGGACTGGCAGGAGTCCACCAAGGTCGCGGGCCTGACGCTCACCGCCACCCCGGCCCGGCACTTCTGCGGCCGCGGCCTGCGCAACCAGCAGCACGCCCTCTGGGCGTCGTGGACCGTCGTGGGCGACGAGCACCGGATCTACCACAGCGGCGACACGGGCTACTTCCCCGGCTTCAGGGACATCGGCGCCGAACAGGGCCCCTTCGACGCCACCATGATCCAGATCGGCGCCTACAGCGAGTTCTGGCCCGACATCCACATGACGCCGCAGGAGGGGATGCAGGCGCACCTCGACCTCCAGGGCGGCCACCCGGCCGGTGTCATGCTGCCGATCCACTGGGGCACCTTCAATCTGGCGCCGCACCCGTGGGCCGAGCCGGGCGAGGGCACGCTCGCGGCGGCGCGTGCGGCCGGCGCACGTGCGGCGCTGCCGCGGCCGGGTGAGCCCTTCGAGCCCACTGCCGCGGGGCTGCCGTCCGAGCCCTGGTGGCGGAAGGTCGCCAAGGCGCCGGAAGGCGGCTGGCCCACCACCGAGGGCGCCCCGGACCGGGCGGGCAGCCCGACCGAGGGCACCGGCGAGCCGGAGGCGGCCCCGGCCGTCGGCTGAGCGGAGGCGGATCCCGGTCCGCTCCCGCGGACCGGACCGGAAGCGGACCCCGGCCCGGGTCCGCGGCGCGGCCGGGAACCCGGGTCTGCGGGGGCGGCGCCAGGAGCCGGTCCGCGGTGCGGTTGCGCGGCATGGTCCGCGGTGCGGTTGCGAGGCATGCTGCCCGGTGTGGGGAGCGGGGCTCGGCACGGGGTGCGGTAGTGAGGACTGGCCCGCGGCGGGGCTGCGGGTCCCGGCCTGCACGACCCGGGCTGCGGGTCCCGGCCCGTACGACCTGGGCCGCGGACCGGGCGGGTGTGCGCCTTCGGGGCGCAGGCGTGCGCCTCCCGGGGTGGGGAGGCACGCATTTCGAGGCCCTTGTCGACCTGTGTTGCCTCTGATGCGCAGGATGCCGCCGTTTTCGATGATGCCTTCGATACGGGCATCGGCCTGATGTACGAGGACTCATACCACAGGGGGGCGTTATGCACCGGACTTCGTGAACAGTGCGCCATGGGAGCGGCACATCCAACTACCGTGAGTGGTCGCCGGATTGCGCAGGGTCGCACAGCGTGCCTGCCTGCCGGCACAGACGGCGCAGTACGCCCGCACTGCGCCGTGCGAGCACCGATGCTCCGCCACCGCCGACCTGGCGTGGACCACTCACAGAAGGACCGCGATGCCGCACGTTCCCGCCCCGGCCCGACCCGCCGACCGCCGTGAGGGCGGCGGCAGGCACGGCAGGCCCGGTTGGCGCGCCGGAAGGCCGCCCCTGGCCATACGCGCCCGCCTGCTCTGCCTCGCCGTGCTGCCGGCCACTGCCGTCGCGCTCGGCGGCCTTCTCGTCGCCCTGGCCGCCGCCCGTGCCACAGGGAGCGGCGGCGCACTCCGGGGCGTGCTCATCGGGGCGGCCGCCGTGACCCTGGCCGCGCCGGCCGTCGCAGCGGTGGCCGCGCACCGGGTGGCGGCGGCCCTCACCGGCCGTATCGTCGCGCTGCGCCGGGTCACCGCGCGCGGCCAGGCCGAGCTGCACGAGCTGGTCGAGTCGCTGCGGCACGGCGCTTCCCCGTCCGCTCCCGCGCCGTCCGGGACGGCCCTGCCGGGCCGCTCGATCGACGAGCTCGACCGGCTGGCCGGGGAACTGGATCGCGCACACGGCGCCGCCCTCGCCGCCGTGCTGCGGGCCGCCCGGACTGCCCGCACCGCGGGGGGCGGCCCCGGCACCAACGGCGCGGACGGAGCACCGGCCGACCGCGGTACGAGGGCCCTGCCCGGCGCGGTCGGCGGCAGGGCGCCGGTGGCCGCCGACGCGGCGCAGCTCGCGCACACCGTCGACGTCTCCGTCCACCTGGCCCGGCGCATGCAGTCCCTCCTGCACCGGGAGATCTCGGTCCTCGACACCCTGGAGCACGACATCGAGGACCCCGACCTGCTCGGCGGCCTCTTCCAGGTGGACCACCTGGCCACGCGGATGCGGCGGCACGCCGAGAACCTCGCCGTGCTCGGCGGCGCCGCTCCCCGCCGCCGGTGGAGCAGGCCGGTGCCCGTCGTCGAGGTGCTGCGCTCGGCCGTGGCGGAGGTCGAACAGTACCCGCGGGTCATGCTGGTACCGCCGACGGACGGCTCGGTGCGCGGTCACGCCGTCGCCGACGTGGCCCACCTGCTCGCCGAACTCGTCGAGAACGCCACGGTGTTCTCCGCGCCCGGCACCCCCGTCCTGCTGCGCGTCGCCGCCGTCACCGCCGGCCTCGCCATCGAGGTGGAGGACCGCGGCCTCGGCATGCCCGCTCCCGAGCAGGTCAGGATGAACCTGCTGCTCTCCGACCCCGTACGTGCCGACGCGACCCGGCTGCTGCGCAGCGGACGCACCGGCCTCTACGTGGTCTCCAGGCTGGCCCGCAGGCACGGCATCTCGGTCCGCCTGCAGAGCAACATCTACGGCGGTATCCAGGCCGTCCTGGTCCTGCCGTGCGCCCTCCTGGGCACGGAGTCACCCCGGGCGGCCGGGCCCAGGGCCGTCCAGGACCCGCTGACGGCCGCGCCGGCCGCGCCGGCCGTCACCGGTGGCGGCACGGGCACGTCCGGGCCCGGCCCCCGGCGTGGCGGGGCCGGGCAGGGCGGAGCAGGGCAGGCGGATGCCGACCGGGCCGCGCACACGCGTACCGGCGTTCCGGCGGCGGACGACACCGCGCGCGAACACGGCGCCGAGGCATCCGCACCGCTGCACGGCGCAGCGCCGTCACAGGGACCGGCGCGCGGGGGCTCGGGAACGGCGGCGCGTCCCCGCGCCACGTCCGAGGCCGTGTCGACGTCCGGGGTTGCGGCTACGTCCGGGGTTCCGTCGGCGTCCGGGGCCGTGTCGACGTTCGGGGTTGCGGCTACGTCCGGGGTTGCGTCGGCGTCCGGGGCTGCGGCCGCGCGCGCGGCTGTGTCGGCGTCCGGGGCTGCGGCTGCGTTCGCGGCCACCTGCGCGGCTGTGTCGACGTCCGAGGCTGCGTCCGCGTCTCTGTCCGCACCCGTACCCGTATCGCCGTCCACGCCGGTGTCCGGGTCCGCACCCGCACCCGTATCGCCTTCCACGCCGGAGTCCGGGGCCGTGCCCGCGTCCGGGTCTACACGCGGGTCCCTGCCCGCGTCCGTGCCCGCGCCCGCCCCTGCGCCCGCATGCGTGTACGGAGCCGCGCCCGGGCACCGGCCGGGGCCTGTTCCGAGGTCGGCCGGGCCTGTGCCGGGGCCGGAGGAGGGCGCGCAGGGGCCCGTCGGGTGGCAGCAGGGTCCCGTGCCGCCGGCGCCGACCGCACCGCCGCCGGCGCCCGCACGGGGGCCGGCGGTCCCCGCCTCCGGCCCGGCCGGAGGGGGGACCACGGGCGAGAGCCGCCCCGGCCACCCGCGGTTGCCCCGGCGCCGAGCCCAGGAGCACCTGGCACCGCAGTTGCGGAGCGGGCCGTCCGATCGGTCGGCCACCGTGGGCGGTACCGGGCCCAACCCGGAGCTGATGGCCGCCTTCCGGCGGGGCATCGGCCTCGGCACGGCGCGCAGGGAGGCCGGCCGGCCCTCCGGCGCGCGGTCGGACGGGGCCTGACGGCCCGTCCACCCCCTTTCCCGCACCGCGGTCAGCGAGCCCCCTGCCGCCCCTTCCCCGCCCACCCGCTCACGCGGTCCTTCGCACCCGAGGAGTTCCCCCATGCCGAGCGACGCGCCGACCGGCCGTACCCGTGCCCTCGACCGGCTGATGGCCGACCTGGTCCAGCGTGTGCCGCACACCCGCAGTGCGGTGCTGCTGTCCTCGGACGGGCTGGTGAAGGCCGCGCACGGGATCGACACCGACCGCGCCGACCACCTGGCCGCGGTGGCCTGCGGGCTCTACTGGCTCGGCCGCGGCGCGGGCACGCGGCTCTGCGGCGGCGACACGGTCCGCCAGGTGGTCGTGGAGCTCGACTCCACGCTGCTCTTCGTCTCAACCGCCGACCCCGGCGCCTGCCTGGCCGTCCTCGCCGGGCAGGCGGCCGACCCCACCGCACTGGGATACGAGATGACGACCGTGGCCACCGCCGTCCGGCCGCACCTGGCGGCCCCACCGCGGCCGGCCGCCGCCCGGCCCGCGGCGGTGCGGCCGTGAGTGGTGCCGTCGTGAGCGGGTGGTCGTGAGTGGTGCGGTCGTGAGTGGTGCGGCCCTGGGCGTGGCGGCGGCACGGGCCCGGACCCGCAGCCCGGGGCCGCGGTGCGTCCTGGCGCCGGGCTTCCGGCCCGTTGCCTCGCCGGGTTCTGGCCCGCCCGCCGACGCCGCGCCGCCCATGCCGCCTCAGCCGCCTCCGCCGGGTCCTGGCCCGCCGGCACGTGCATGCGGCCCCCGCACAGGCGGCGCGGCCCCCGCATGGGCGGCGCGGCCCCGGCACGGTGCCCGCGCGCCGACCGGCCCCCGCAGCCCGGCATGACGCCGGTCCACGGCAGGGGCACAACCACCGGAACCTGCCTGGCAATGTCAATGTCAGTGGCGTTGGCTACGGTTCGTCGCATGCCAGACGCCGACGACGTACGCCATATCGCCCTCTCCCTGCCGGACACGGCGGAGAAGACGGCGTGGAGCATGCCCACCTTCCGGGTCGCGGGAAAGATGTTCGCCACCCTGCCCGAGGACGAGACGTCCATAGCGGTGCGCTGCCCCAAGGAGGAACGGGGCGAACTCGTCCTCGCCGAACCGGAGAAGTTCTGGGTCGCCGGTCACGAGGCCGGCTTCGCCTGGGTGCGGGTGCGCCTCGCGGCGCTGGAGAACCGGGCAGAGCTGCGCGACATCCTCGCCGACTCCTGGCGCCAGGCGGCCCCGCCCCGTCTGCTTGACGCCCACCCGGAGTTGGGCGTGCCGGGCAGCGCCTGAGGCCGGTGGTCCGGATGCGTTGTCAGTGCCGCATGGCATGATCCGCAGAGCAGGTGCAGAGCGCGGCACGCGCAGGGCGGCCGGGGCTCACGGGGGGAGGGCACCGCAGGTCATGACGGGACAGGGAGCGGCACACCGGGGGACACCGCGCCCGGACGATCCGGGCTCCGGCAGCACCCGGCCGGCCCGGGCCAGGACCGGCGGCGGGTCGCAGCCCGGGGGGCGGCCGGAAGGCAGTCGGCCGGGTGGCGGCCTGCCGGCAGGCAGGAGCTCCCGCACAAGCGGTGCCTCCGGCTCGCGGCGTGAGGAGCACGCCGACCACCCGAGGCGGCTCTGGTCGCGGGATTTCGGGCTGTTCTTCGCCGCACGCGCCCTGGCCAAGCTCGGGGAGACCATGCTGCCGGTGGCCCTCGCGGCGGGCCTGCTCGAACACGGCTACGGCGCAAGCGCGGTCGGCCTCGCGATGGCCTCCTCGGTGGCCTGCTTCGCCGGGCTCGTGATCTTCGGCGGCGTCCTCGCCGACCGGCTCGGCGCCCGCGGTCTGATGATCGGCGCGGATCTGGTCCGTCTGGTCAGCCAGTCGCTCGCGGCCGTCTTCTTCTTCACCGGCCATGTCGTCCTCTGGCAGGTCTGCGCCATCGGCGCGGTCAACGGCGCGGCCTCCGCCGTCTTCCAGCCCGGCGTGGCCAGCACCGTGCCCCGCCTCGCCGCCGACGTTCAGGCGGCCAACGGCGCCATACGCATCGCCGAGTCCACCTCCCAACTCGCGGGCCCGGCGCTCGCGGGCCTGCTGGTCGCGTTCGCCTCACCCGGCGGCGTCTTCGCCGCCCACGCCGCCACCTACGCCCTCAGCGCACTGTGCCTGATGCTGCTCCGGCTGCCTTCGACCGCGCCCGGCACCCCGGAGCGCACCACCGGGTTCCGGGCGGATCTCGTCGAGGGCTGGCGGGAGTTCGGATCGCGCACCTGGCTCTGGGGAGTCATCGCCATCTGGTGCGTGCTGATGATCGGCGCCTCGGGGCCCACGGTCCCCCTGGTCGCCACCCAGGTCGTCCAGGAGCACGGGCCGCGGGCCTACGGCCTGATCAACTCCGCCCTCGGCGCGGGCACCGTGGTAGGCGGTCTGGCCGCGCTCCGGGCCCGCCCGCGCCGGATGCTGCGCGCCGGATCGCTCGCCCTGTTCCTCTACGCGCTCTTCCCGGCCGCCGTCGGCGCCCAGCTCGGAGTCGCCGCCATGGCGGCCGGCGCCGCCGTCGCGGGCATCGGCATGTCGTTCTGGGGCGTGATGTGGGCGACCAGCGTCCAGACGCAGGTGTCGCCCGCCGTCCTCAACCGCATCCACGCCTACGACGTCGCGGGCTCCCTGGCGATGATGCCGGTCGGCCAGGCCCTCGCCGGCCCCGCGGCCGGGGTCTTCGGCACCGGTCACGTACTGCTCGCCGGCGGCCTGGTGACCCTGCTCGTCGCCGTCGCACTGCTCTCGGTACCGGCGATACGCAACCTGGTCCGCGTGGACCAGTCCTTGTCGCACTACGCACCCGGGCCCGGTGCCGCACGGCCCCGTGGCGCGGGTGACGCGGACGACGCGGGCACCACCGCGCCGCGCCGCGCCCCCGGCGCCCGGGGCACGACCGCGGTCCCCGCGCGGCCCGCGGCACCCGGCGCACTGGCGGTCCGCGGTACGGAGCCGGCCGGTGCGGGCACCACCGGGCCCGTCACACCCGAGCCGCCGGGCCCAGGAAGCCGGTGATCCGCTCCCGCAGCGGTCCGGCGGTGAGGCCGTGCGCGGCCAGGTGCTCCTCGATCCCGCCGTAGCGGCGCAGCTCACGCCGTCCCACACCAAGGCCGAGCACCCGGTGTGGCAGGTCGGCCAGCGCGTCGTTGACCGCGGCCGTGGAGGTACCCGCCAGACAGGGCTCCACGACCACCACGTCGGTGCCCGCCGACTCCGTCGCACGGCGCACCGCCTGCGCGTCGAAGGGCCGTATGGTCGTGGCGTACAGGACGGTCGTGTCGAGCCCGTCCGTGGCGGCCAGAACCTGGTCCAGCATCGGTCCGACCGCGATCACCACCCCCCGCCCACCGGTACGGACAGGCAGGAAGCGGGCCCCGTCCACGTCCCGTCCCGATGTGTTCTGCTGCACCGACAGCCGGACGTAGACCTTCTCGTCGCCCGCCGCCACCGCATGCCCGAGCAGGGTCTCCGCCTCGTCGGGATGACCGGGCACATGCACGGTCCAGCCGTCCAGCGTGTCCATCAGCGCCACATCGCCCGGTGACATGTGGGTGAAGCCGCCCGCGGGCCAGTCGAACGACGCCGCCGCGCTGACCAGCACCCCACCGAGGCCCTGGTGGCCGAAGTCGAGCTTCACCTGTTCGAAGGGCCGCTCCACCAGGAAGCTGGCGAAGGTGTGGACGACCGGCCGCAGCCCCGCGAGCGCCAGGCCCGCACCGGCGCCGACCAGCAACTGCTCACGGATGCCGACATTGATCACACGATCGGGGTGGGCGCGGGCGGCCTCCGTGAAACCGTCCCTGCCGATCTCGGCGAGAACGACGACGACCCGTGGATCCTCGTCCAGGATCCGGGACATGGTGGGAGCGAACCGGTCACGCATGGTGTCCATGGCGGGAGGTGTCCTTCCGAAACGGTCGGGTGGCGGAGGAGGAGCGGGAAACGAGCGGAGCGGACTCGGACGACCGGAGCCGCGGACCCGGGGCGAAGAGCCGGAGCAGCCGGGGCCGGGGGAGCGGCGGCGCGCACCGGCCCGCCGCCGGTATCACCGGATCAGCCGTCCTTCGGCTCGACCCGGGCGATGACCGCAAGCGGGCGCCCGGGGTGCGGCGCGGTGAAGGCCGCGTACAGCGCCGCGTGGTCCCGTCCGTCCACGAGCCGCGTCGACCACCCGGCGGCCTCGAAACGGGCTGCGCTGCCGCCGCTTGTGCCGTGGCTGGCGGAGGCGTTGTCGATCAGGACCGTGTGCAGGCGTTCCAGGCCCGCGGGGGCCGCGAAGGCGATCGCCTCGTGGTTGCTGCCCTCGTCCAGTTCCGCGTCGCCCACCAGCACCCACACCGCCGGGTCGGTACGGCCCTGTACCCGCAGCCCCAGCGCCGTACCGACGGCGATCGGCAACCCGTGTCCCAGGGAACCGCTGGCGATCTCCACACCGGGCACCAGCACCCGGTCCGGATGGTGGCCGAGCGGCGAGTCGTACGAGCCGAAGCCGGGCAGCCAGGCCACGGGCACGAAGCCCTTGGCGGCGAGCACCGCGTAGTAGGCCATCGGGCCGTGGCCCTTGGAGAGCAGGAACCGGTCGCGGCCCGGGTCGTCGACCGCGGCGGGGGAGACCCGCAGCACCCGGTCGTAGAGAACCCACAGGGCATCGAGGGTGGAGGTGGCCGCAGGGCCGTGCTTCTCGTCACCCGTCATCAGCCCCATCAGGGCGGACAGATCCTCGTACCCGTACGCTTTCGGGCCGTGCTCTTCCGCTGTCGTCGTCATACGGGGAGCGTGCAACCTCAACAGCACTTCAAGTCAAGCGGCGACTGCGGAGCGCTTCCACCCCTGGAAAGGGATGCGCGACCACGGTCGTGAGTGCGGTATGGTTTCCGTGCGCGTTCGGCACGGGGAAGCCCAGGTCAGACGAGCAACGGGACGTGGCGCAGCTTGGTAGCGCACTTGACTGGGGGTCAAGGGGTCGCAGGTTCAAATCCTGTCGTCCCGACTTTTCGAACAATCGAAAGTCGCAGGTGAGGGGCCGTTCTTTGAACGGCCCTCGCTGTTTTTCGCTCGCTCCCGGGCGGGAGCGGGGGAGTAGGGGTGTGCTCCCGGTGTCCCCTTGACCGGTTGCCCCCGCTCCGGGGCTGATGCGGGCATATTCAGTTTCTTGCTTACGTATTCACGTTTGCGCCCGGTTTGTGGTCTCGTGGTCGCCGCTGGTCCCCGTCGTTCGGGTGGGGTTCTGGTCATGGGCTTGCGCTGTCCGTGCTGGTCGGGGTCGCTCCCCAGGGGAGTGGGGTGCGGGGTGGTGCCCAGGATCCGGACGCGGCGGGTGGTGTGACGGATGTCCCCCACCTGCCCGAAGCGGTGGCACGGCCAGCACTCCTTCACCGCGTTCTTCGACGCCGCCCACGCACCACCGGCCCGCTGACCGACCCTGACCACCTCGCCCGGCGAGGACCCGACCGGTCACTGACGTGGAAGAGCTGGGCCGACCAGCGGATACCTCACGCCCTCGGACTGGGCCTCATCCCTGACCCACCAGAACGATCAAGCCGGGACCGGACCGGTGGATTCGGGGTGAGGTGCCACATGGGCCCGGCCCGCCGCTCCTCAGCGGCGGACCGGGCCCGTAGCGCGGGGTCATGCGGGAACGGTCTGCGCTGCGCGGCTGGACGCGGCGGCGTCCTTCGGGGGCGCCATGACCGAGCTGGTCGCCACGGTGAGGGCGCCCGCGACGGCGATCACGATGAAGGTCGCGTCGGTCCCCCAGGCGCCGTGCACGGCTCCGCCGATCCAGGGGCCGAGGATGCCGCCGAGTCGTCCGAAGCCGAGCATGTACCCGGTTCCGGTGCCGCGCGCCCGGACGGGGTAGGACATGGCGCACGTGTTGTTCAGCATGAACTGGCTGCCGATCAGGAAGAACCCGGATGCGGTGGTCACCGCGACGATGACGAACGGGTTGTGCGTGAGGATGACGCTCACCGTCGCCAGGGCGCCCACCGTGCACCACACCGCGAGGCTGCCCCGCCGTCCGAGCCGGCGGTCGGCGACGTAGCCGCAGAGGATGCCGCCGAGGAACGGCAGGCTGTGCAGTGCGGCGCCGGTGCCGAAGCCCAGCGAGAAGCTGTCGCCCCGCTCCACCAGCAGGTTGGGCGTCCAGGTGGACAGTCCGTAGTTGACGAAGAGCAGCAGGAACGCCGACAGCCACAGCCCGACGGTGGTGCGCAGGTACGGCGGGCGGAGCGGCAGCAACCAGTCCTCGCGCGACCGCGCAGCGCGCCCGGCTTCCGGACGGACCACCGCGAAGACGCCCTCGCGGTAGGCGGCCGCGCGCTCCGGCCGCACCCGGCTCAGCAGCCGGGCCGCCTCGGCGGTGCGGCCGCGCGCCGCGAGGTACTCGGCGGACTCCGGGAACACGGCGAGGAACGCCAGGCCGACCACGCCCGCCCCGGAGCCCACGTAGAACAGCACCTGCCAGCCGTGGTGCACGGTGAACAGCACCCCGATGACCGAGGCGCCCACGGCGCCGAGCGAGAACCCGGCGGCGGCGAGGGACGCCAGCCGGAACCGGCTCTTGCTGGGCAGGTACTCGTTGATGTACGCGGTGCCCAGCGGCATGACCACGCCGAGGCCAAGGCCGGTGACCACCCGGATCGCGAGGAAGCCGCTGTAGGAGTCCACGAACACCGCGGTGAGCAGGCTGAAGGCGCCGGAGACCAGCAGTCCGCCGATCATGGTGGGTCGGCGGCCGAACCGGTCCGCGATGATGCCCTGCACCAGCGCCCCGAGCATCACGCCGACCAGTCCCGCGGAGACCAGGAGCCCGGACTGGGCGGAGTCCAGGTGCCAGGCAGGGGCGACGTAGTGGATGACGTAGGAGGGGGCCAGCACGTCGTAGCCGTCGAACCAGATGGCCAGCAGGACGAGGCCCACCAGCATCCAGTGGAACGGGCGTAGTGGGGCCTCGTCCAGTTCGGCCCGGACATCGATCACTTCGTCGTCCATGGTCAGGCTCCTTCGGCTGCACGGGGAGAGGGCGGGGCGGGGCGGAGGTGCTAGCGGGCGGGGCCCAGGTCGTCCGGGTCGGTGAGGATCTCGATCAGGGCGGGCCGGCCGGCCAGTTGCCTGACGGCGGCCGGAATCTCGGCGGGGTCGTGCAGTCGCCGTGCGTCCAGGCCGAAGCCGTGGGCGACGGCGGCGATGTCCACGCCGGAGATGTCCTTGCCGGGGTAGTCGCCGGTGCGTTCCGCGAGCCCGCCGTAGCGGCGCAGGGCGGCTGCCACGGCGGCGTAGGAGCCGTTGTTGATGACGACGAAGGTGACCGGGATGCGGTACCGGGCGGCGACCCACAGGGCCTGCGGGCCGAACTGGAACACCCCGTCGCCGAGGACCGCGACGACGCGGCGGTCCGGAGCGCCGAGCTGGTAGCCGAGCGCGGCGCCGAGGCCCCACCCCAGCGATCCGGAGGACGAGGTGAGGAAGGAGTGGGGGGAGGTCTGCGGCAGGGCGCCCAGCAGGGCGACCTCGGAGGTGGTCGCGTCCTCGACCACCGTGGTGCGGGAGTCCACCACCTCGGCGAGGGCGGCGGCGACCTCGGCCACGGTGGCCGGACGGCCCTCCTCCAATGCCTCAAGGGCGTGGGTGGCACCCCCACCGCGGGGCGGCGGGGCCGGCTGTGACGGTGCGGTGCCGGCGGCCGGCGCGGGCCGCGCCGCTGCTGCGGGGCGTTCGGGGAGCAGGGCGAGCAGTCCCCGCGCGATCAGCGACTCGTCCCCGACGAGCGCCTCGTCGACGCCCTGCACCCGGGCGAGTTCGGCCGGGTCGGTGTGCGTCTGCACGAGGGCGGCACCGGGCGGCACGGCGGCTGGGCGCCCGGTCTCGAACTCCACGAAGCACCGACAGCCGAGGAAGAGCAGCAGGTCGCTCCCTGCCACGGCGGGGTTGCCGGGCGCGTAGGAGCCCGCGAACCGGGGGTGGTCCGTGGGGACGACGGACCGCTCGAAGCCGGTGCGGTCCTCGTGGCAGACCGCGGCGCCGATCCGCTCGGCCAGCGCCAGCACGTCCGCGGTGGCGCGGTGCCGGCCCGTCTCCGCACCGGCCACGATCACCGGCGTGCGGGCCTGCGACAGCAGCTCGGCCACGGCCTTCAGGCGGTCCGGATCGGGGGCGGCGCGGGCCGTGACGCGGTGCCTGGCGGGCGGCGGCACCGGTGTGGTGCAGGGGGCATCCATCAGGTCCTGGTTCAGACCGAGCCAGACCGGTCCTGAGGGCTCGGCGGTGGCCAGCCGCAGGGCCTGGGTGAGGTCCTCGAGGATGGTGTCCGCGGTCGGCGACTGCCAGGCGCACTTGACGAACGGCCGGGCCAGGTCGCCGGTCGACGGGAGGGTGGTGAACCCGCCGTGGGCCTGGATCGTGGAGGGCTTGAGGCCGGTGAGGACGACGACCGGGGAGTGCGCCAGCCGCGCGGCGTCCAGATGGGCGAGGCCGTTGGCGAGCCCGAGGTGGGTGTGCAGGTACGCGACCGCAGGCTCGCCGGTCGCCCGCGTGTACCCGTCGGCCATGGCGACGGCCACGGATTCGTGGGTGGTCAGCACCACCTCGAACCCCGGATGGCGCAGGGTGGCGTCCAGGAAGGCCGCCTCGGTGCTTCCGGGGCAGATGAAGACCCGCCGGATGTCCCAGGCCAGCAGGGTCTCCAGCACGGCGTCGGCCGCCGTGCGGTCGGGATGGTCGGTCATCTCGGCTCCACGGGGGTGCGGGCCCGCGCGGGTGCGGGGCCGGGTAGTCCGCTGGTGTCGGTCCAGTCGGCGACGGTCTGCGGTTCGGTGCAGGCCTCCAGGGCGGGGAGCCCGTGTCCGCGACCCAGGCCGCTGCTGTTGAACCCGCCGAACGGCATGTCGACGCTGGAGGCCCCGACGCGGTGGACGTTCAGGAAGACGCTGCCGGAGCGGATGCGGCCGGCGAGCTGCCGGGCGTGTGCTCGGTCCTCGCTCCAGACGGAGGCGGCCAGTCCGTACTCGGTGTCGTTGGCCATGGCCACCGCCTCGTCCTCGGTGTCGAAGGGCAGCACGGGGACCGCTGGACCGAACTGCTCCCGGGTCACCAGGTCGGCACGTGGATCGATGTCGGTGACCACATGGGGCAGCAGGAAGTGCCCGTGCTGCCAGGTCGCCGGGTCCAGTTTGCGTCCCAGTTCGTGGACGGTGGCGCCGGTGGCCCGGGCGTCCGCGACCAGGGCGGCGACCTTGTCGAGCTGGGCCCGGTTGTTGAGCGGCCCCATGGTGGAGCGCTCGTCGAGGCCGTCGCCGACGGTGATCTCGTCCACGGCTGCCCGGAAGCGGTCGGTGAAGTCCCGGTAGTGGCTGCGGTGCACATAGATCCGCTTGACGTTGAAGCAGACCTGCCCGCTCATCCCGTAGACGCCCTGGACGAGTTCGGAGACCAGTTGGTCGGTGATCCGCGCGCTGTCCAGGACCAGCGCCGGATCATTGCCGCCGAGTTCCGGGCTGACCCGCTTGAGGGTGCCTGCGGCACCGGCCAGCACCCGCCGCCCGGTCTCGATGGAGCCGGTGAAGAAGACCTTGCGGACCAGGGGGTGCTCGACCAGCGCCGCTCCCGCGGAGCCGGTACCGGGTACCGAGTTGAGCACGCCGTCGGGCAGTTTCGCGGCGAGCGTGCGCAGCACCCGGTGCAGGGCCAGCGGAGCGAGCTCGGAGGGCTTGACCACGACGGTGTTACCGGCCATCAGGGCCGGGGCGATGCCGAGGAAGCCCAAGTAGACCGGAGAGTTCCAGGGCACGATGACGCCTGTGACGCCCATCGGGCGACGGGCGAGCCAGACCGCCCCGCGGGAGTCGGAGCGCAGCAGGCGCTCCTCGGCGAGCTCGGCGGCGAGTGAGGTGTAGTACTCCAGGATGTGGGCGGCTCCGCCCACGTCCAGCCGTGACTCCCAGCGGAGCTTGCCCTGTTCGCGGGTGAGCAGTTGGTCCAGCTCCGCGGCGAGCGGGCGGAGTTCGGCGACGGCGTCGAGCAGGACAGCGGCCCGCTCGTGCGGGGACGTCGTGGACCACGGGCCGAAGGCGTCGTGTGCCGCGCCTACGGCGGCGTCGACGTCGGCGGATGTGCCGAGCGCGGCCTCGCCGACGACCTCGGCGGTGCGGGCCGGGTTGCGGACGGTGGTGCGGGCCGAGGCGGTGAGCGGGGTGACGCGGTTGCCGATGAGGACCTCGGCGCCTGCGACTGCGGTGCCGGTCATCGGGCGACCCGCAGGGTCATGGCGCCCAGCCGGCTGATCCGCGTCTCCAGGCTGTCGCCGGCCTGGATCGGGCCGACCCCGGGGGGAGCGCCGGTGAAGACCACGTCGCCCGGGAGCAGGGTCATCATCCGAGAGGCGTAGGAGACGATGGCGGCGACGGGGGTGATGAAGTCGCGGGTGTTCACGTGCTGGCGGTGGTCGTCGCCGTTGCGTACCAGGTCGATCTGGAAGTCCGCGGGGTCGCCCGCCTCGTCCGCGGTGGTGACCCAGGGGCCGATGGGGGAGAAGGTGTCGTAGCTCTTGCGGCGCGAGCGGTCGGCGGCGCTGCGGACGGTGATGTCCAGGCCCACGGTGTAGCCGAGGACGTGGTCGAGCGCGGTGTCCTCGGGGATGTCCCGGCCGCCGGAGCCGATCACGATCACGAGTTCGGACTCGTGGTGGATCTCCTGGCCGGCGGCGACCACCTCCGCCGGCAACACGATGTCGTCCGCAGGGCCGCTGATCGACGACGGCGCCTTGAGGAAGACGTCGAAGTCCATCATCCAGGACTCGACGTGGCCGAGGGTGCGCTGCTGCACGTCGTGCATCTCGGTCACGTGGTCGCGGTAGTTGCACGCACAGGCGATGATCTTGGACGGGTTGAGCACGGGTGCCCGGAGCCGCACCCCGTCCAGCGGCAGTGCGGGGCCGGCCTTCGCGGCGGCCTCCAGTTGGGCGCGTAGCGCGTGGAAGTCCCGGCACAGGGCGCGCCACCAGCCCGCGGTGACGGGGTCGGGGTCGTGCGCGGGCAGTACCGCGGTCACATCGACGAGACCGCCGGCACCGTCGTCGGTCACCACGCCGAGGCGGTTCTCCCCGAAGAGCGCGAGCTTCACTGGTGGTCCTTTCGGGAGGTGGAGCGCGGGGCGAAGACGCCGGTGACCAACTGCGGCGTGTCGAGCTGCTGCTCGCGGTGGATGCCGAGGGCGCGCAGCACCGGGGTGTCGGCGAGGGTGAACAGGTCGGACCGGTCGTCGGCGTGGTGCTCGACGGCGGACCAGGAGGGCACGACGAAGGCGTCTCCCGGCACCCAGTCGAAGCGGACGCCGTCGATGACGCTGTGTCCGGTCCCGTCCCGGACCACGTGGATGCGGTTGCCCGTGCGGCGCACCGGCAGCGTGCCCCGGCCGGCCAGGATGCGCTCCACCCCGCAGGCCAGCGTCGGCAGGACGCTCGCTCCCGACTCGGGATTGGTGTACTCGACCGCGATGGAGGGTGCGTCGGGGGCCGCGGCGGAGGCGCGGCGCAGGCGGGCGTCGGTGTCGGCCCAGCGGTACACAAGGAGCGGGGAGTGGGCGGGGTCGAGCGCGGTGGAGACCGCTCCGTCGGTGTGGCGGTGCGCATCCCCCGCGTAACGCTGCTCGGAGCGGTTGTGCTCCCCGGCAGCGGGCTGGGTGAACTCCGGGTGGGGCTCGAAGAACACGCCGTCGAGCGCCTCGATCATCGGCAGGTCCAGGCCGTCGAACCAGAGCATGTCGCCGTCGCCGGTGTTGGTGTGGTCGTGCCAGTTCCAGCCGGGCGTCAGGACGAGGTCCCCGGGGTGCATGTCGCAGGGGTCGCCGTCGACGGTGGTGAACACGCCCGTGCCGGACAGTACGAACCGGATGGCACCGGGCGTGTGCCGGTGGGCCGGAGCGCTCTCGCGCGGGCCGAGGCACTGGATGGCCCCCCAGAGCGTTCCGGCGGCGTAGGGCCGGCCGCCGAGGCCGGGGTTGCGCAGGCTCAGCACCCGGCGCTCCCCGCCGCGTTCGACGGGGACAAGATCGATGGCGCGGGTGGCGAGCGGGCGATAGGTGCGGGCCGACCAGAGCCAGGGGACGGCGGCGGGCTGCGGGTGCGGGGTGAGCAGTTGCTCGGTGATGGTCCACAGCGGGGCCAGGTCCACCGCGTCCAGGTCCTGGTAGAAGGAGGCGAGTGCGCTCGTCTCGTCGTGGCGGACGGTCATGCCGGTGTCCCTTCGAGCTCGGTGTGCGGGGTGCCGATGCCGAACCGCTGCACGCTCTCCAGGAGGGACACCCGGCGCAGCCAGGCGCGGGCGCGGTCCGGGTCGGCGGCCAGGGCCCGCAGCTCGCGCTGGTTGGTGAGCCGGGTCTCCTCGTCCGTCTCGCGCAGCCGGTCCGTGTTGCGCTGGGTGTCGGCCTGGACGTACTCCAGCGCGATACGGCGGCGGCACCGGGCGAAGCCGTCGAGTTCCGCGTCCGCGTCGGCTCCCTCGGTGAGGATCCGCACCAGGCGCCGGGTGAGGTCCATGGCGTCGTGGATTCCGCTGTTGAGCCCCACACCGCCGACGGGGCTGTTGACGTGGGCGGCGTCGCCGATCAGCAGGGCCCGTCCGCTGCGGAACGTCGCGGCCACCCGCTGGTGCACGTGGTAGATCTGGTGGTCGATGATCGGGTAGCCGCCGGCGAGCGGCGCGACGCTCTGAAGCTGGCGCTGCATCCCCTCGGGCGCCGTGGCCTCCTCGTCGCCGACGCCGGACGGCACCGGCCAGAGCACCCGCCAGGCCTCGGGAGTGCGCAGGATGAACAGCCACTGCTCGGGGTCGGAGATGTAGTTGACCTCGGCGATGCCGGGCACCTGCGCGCTCATGTCGACCGGGGTGCTGACGATGAGGAAGCGCTCGGGGTAGGTGAACCCCTCGAAGGGAATGCCGAGTTGCCTGCGCACCGTGCTCCGTGCGCCGTCCGCGCCGATGACGTACGCGCCCCGGAGCCGCTCGGTGCCCTCGGGCGTCTCCACGGTGGCCTCGACGCCGTCGGCGTCGGTGCTGAGGTCGATGAGCCGGGTGCCGAAACGCAGCCGGACCAGGGGGTCCGCGAGCAGCCGGTCGTGCAGGAAGCGGACCAGCCGCTGCTGGTTGAGCTGCAGGCGGTACGGGAAGGGGGTCTCGTCGCGGAGCAGCCCGAGGTCGAACTCGGCGACCAGGCCCTCCCGGCGGTCGCGGAACTGGTACCGGGGCACGACCAGGCCCTCGGCGTGCATCTGCTCGGTGATGCCGATGTCTTTCAGCAGTTCGAGGGTGGCGGCGTGGAAGGTCGAGGCGCGCCAGTCGGGCTGGGGTTCCGGAGCGGACTCCACGACGGCGGTCGGGATGCCCGCCTGCGCGAGAACGGCGGCGGCGGTCATGCCGACCGGACCCGCTCCGACGACGATGACGGGAGGAGTGCTGGGGTCGATCATGCAGGCGACTGTAGGAAGAAATTCCAGTACTGGGAAGACTCGCGAGAAACTCGGGAGTAGAATTCCCCTATGTCGAATACCTTGCATGGTTCGAGTTCCCTCAGTTCGGTCGACAACGCCCTCCGGCTGCTCGCTCTGCTCAGCGACCGCCGGGTGCTGCGGGTCGCCGAGGCGGCGGACCTGCTGGGGGTCGCCAGATCCACCGCGCACCGACTGCTCTCCTCGCTGCGCGCCCACGGGTTCGCGGTGCAGGACAAGGCCAACGGCGCCTACCGCCCCGGGCCGGTCCTCATCGAGTCGGGCCTCGCGGCGACCGGGCGCATCGACATCCGGCAACTGGCCCAGCCGGCCCTCGAGGAACTGCGTGACCGCACCCGGGAGACGGTCAGCCTGTCCATCCTCGAAGGGCGGGACGTGCGCTTCGCCGACTGCATCGAGGGCACCCGGTCGGTACGGGTCGGTCTGCGCACCGGCAAGGTCATGCGCGCCCACTGCACGGCCGCCGGCAAGGCCCTGCTCGCCGCACTGCCCCTGGTCGAACTGCACCGCCGCTACCCGGACGGGGAGCTGGAGGGGCAGACCGAGGCGTCGGTCACCTCGTGGGCGGCCCTGGAGGCGGAGCTGGCGGAGATCCGCGCCGGCGGGCTCGCCTACAACCGCGAGGAGGGGGAGCTGGGGATCTGCGCCGTGGCCGCCGCGGTGCGCGACGTCACCGGTGCGCCCGTCGCCGCGCTGGCCGTGGTGGTCCCGTCGGGCCGGATGGGCACCTCCCCGGGCCTGGGTGCCGCCACGCTCGACGCGGTCCGCACCTTCGAGGAGCGGCTGCACACCGTCTGCTGACCGGGCATCGACCGCCGCTGCGGCTGTGCGGGTGCCGATATGACATCCGCACAGCTCAGGCCGCTCGCTGGTACTCGTGGAGTTCCGCCGAGTCGATCTCGTCTGGCGACTCGCAAGTCGGCGAGGGTGGCTCGTGGGGCGAGGGATGCGGGTGGCGGGCAGCAGGTGGAAACGGTGATCCGGCACCGGCGACCACTACGGTTCCCGCCGTTGGGGCTCCAGCCGACCTCGGCGGCGCCTGCCTCCGAGACCGACGCAGCACAGCAGGAAACGTTCCTCGAAGTGCGGCTGCTCCAGGGCTTCGGGCGTCCGGTCAGGGGCGCCCCGGAGCCCGGCTCAGGCCAGTCCGAACAGCGGCCGGCAGGCGTCCAGGCCCTCGACCCGGAGGCCGTCGGGGGTGGCGCGTTCCCTGTGGCGCTCCGCGGACAGCCGCAGCCTGACCATCGGCACCACCTCGTCCTCCGCGAGGACACGCTCCGTGCCGTCCCGCTCGTAGCCGAGCTTCTCGGACACACGCAGCGACGCCGCGTTGCCCACCGCCGTCGTGGACAGCGCGTACCGGGCCCCGAGCCCCTCGAAGACCAGATGCAGAAGCGCCGCCCTGGCCCGAGAGCCGAGCCCCGCGCCGCGCCGGTCCCCGAAGATCCAGGAGCCCGTCGCCACCTCCCGCACCTGCGCGAAGTCCCGGGCACGCACGTTGAGGGAGCCGACCGGCTCTCCTTCGTGGAGCACGGTGAGCGACAGGGCCCAGTGCCCGGGACGCCAGGAGGCGAACTCCTGCCAGAAGTACTGGAGCGTGCGGCGTCCCCGCTCCTCCGGTGTGTCGGACCGGACCGCGAACATCGGCACGGACGGCAGGTACGGTTCCCGGGCACCCGCCGCCGCGAACCGCGCGAGGTCGGAGGGGACCGGGTAGCGCAGTTCCACGGGACCGCCGACGACGCGCAGCCCCTCCAGGGGCCAGTACGGGGAGAGCATGACCGCACGGTAACCTCTGCCGCCCCGTCCGCCCGGACCGGGGCGCGCATCGCGCCCGGATCTCGCCGCGCGCCCGGTTCCGCGCACGCGGCACGCCGTCGGCCGGATCGGCGGATGCCGCCGTTGCGGCCGGGGCGGTCAGCCCGCGGTGACGATCCGCTTGACCTCGGGGAAGTCGGTGACCGCGCCGACCAGGCCCAGCGCCGTGGCCCCGGTGCAGTCCCGGGAGGTTCGCGCTGTTCGGCCGCCGGTTTCACCAGTGCCCCAGCCAAGGGCACTGGGCCTGTTACGTCGAAGGAACCACCCGTCGGGGCTTCGCCGCCGATGGTGGCCCAGTGCGCCGGGGCGCGCGGCCTCACGCATCCCGCTCCGCTCAGTCGGCCGCCAGCTCCCAGTCGAGGTCCCAGAGCCGGATGCCGTCGTCTCCCGCCGAGACCAAGTTGCGCAGGTCGGGGGTGAGTTCGAGGTGCCGGATGCGTTGTCGGTGGCCTTCGAGCACGTGCAGGCATCGGCCGGTGGCGACGTCCCACATCCGTACGGATCCGTCGTGGCCGGCCGAGAAGGCGAACCGGGCGTCGGGTGTGAACCGCACGGCGGAGACCCAGCCCTCGTGCCCCGCGAACTCGCGTACGGGCCGCTCGGCACCGGCGTCCCACAGCCGGATCGGTTCGTCCTTGGCACCCGAGGACATGACCTGGTGTGTGGACATGGCCAGGCGGCCGTCGGCGCTCAGGCACGCGGACAGGATCGGTTCCCGGGGGCCGGTCCAGGTCCGCAGGCAGGCTCCGGTGCCGAGATCCCGCAGCCGGACCACGCCGTTGCAGTCGCCGACCGCCGCGAGCCGTCCGTCCGCGGACGTGGAGATCGCGTTGACCGGCCCGTTCGAGCCGATCGTCGCGACGCAGCAGTCGTCGTCCAGGTCCCATCGGCGCAGGACACCGTCGCCGCTGCCGAACCATGCGTACCTTCCGTCGCCGGTGAACCTGATGGTCCGCCTCATGTCCCAGTCCGGGGTCAGCCGACGGCACTCGCCGTCCGCCAGTCGCCGCCGAATGATCGCGAGTGGCCTGGTGCCCTCGCACAGGACGTGCCGGCCGTCGTCGCTCAACGCCACCCCGCCCACCCTGCCCGGGTGATCGTCGAGGACGTGCGTGCACGCGCCGCTGTCCAGGTCCCAGATCCGTACGGTGCCGTCGCTCTGCCCGCTGACGGCGAGCCGGACACCCCCGGCGACACCGATCGCCGTGATGGCGCCGAAGGAGAGGTGGCCGGCGTCCAGTGGCCGCGACCAGGCGGAGCGCAGCCGTACGTGGCGCGCCGAGCGGCCCAGTTCGTGCCAGGCGGCCAGGACCTGGGGCGCGCGCTCGTATCCCGGTATCTCTCGTGCGCGGCTCAACAGCCCGAACGCTGACCGGCGTCGGCCGTCCGACAACGCCTGGCGTGCGTCGGCGAGCAGCTCGTCGGCCAGTCCGCCGAGCCGGCTGACCTCCGCGTGCTCGCGCGGCCTGATCACGTGCGGCTCGGCAGCGTACTCGGTGTCAGGCAACCGCCAACGGTGCATGGCGAGTTCGGGATGCCCGCCGACGGAACAGCCGAACCGGTCGTCGTCGTCCGGGAATCCGACGTGGTGCATTCCGTACGCGTGGGCGGTGAAGGTCCGCAGACACCGGCCGCTGCTCAGCTCCCAGACCTGAACGGTGTGGTCGCCGGTCGTTCCGGACAGCAGCAGCCGCCCGCTGGCGCCGAAGGCCAGGTGACCGGCCGCGGCGGTCAGTCCCGTCAACGTACGCGACTGACGGACCTGCCGGCCGTCCCCCACCTCCCACAACCGGATCACCCGGTCCTCGCCGGCCACCGCGACCATCCGCCCGTCGGGACTGAAGCACAGGGCATGCGTCGCCGAGCCGGCGGCCAGCACCCGGCACCGGCCATCGGCCACGTTCCACAGCCGCGCCCCGTCCTCCTCGGCGGTGAGCACATGGTGCCCGTCGGCGCTCACCTCGTACTGCGAGCCGTCCAGGGCGCCGTCCTCGAGTGCTGCCCCGAGCGACCACCGGCAGGTCCCGGTCCGTGGTTCCCAGATCTGGACGCGCCCGTCCACGCCCTGCCACACACCGATGCGCCCGTCGGCACTCAACCTGACCGGGCACCCCGTGGCGCGTGCGGCGGAGCGGATGACGCGGGTGCACCTGCCCGCCCTGAGATCCCAGAACCGCACCGTGCCGCCGCGGCTCGTGGACAGTGCGTACGAGCCGTCAGGGGCGAGATCGACGCCGAGCACCTGTGTGCCGTGGCCCTCGACCGCCAACCGCTGTGCGCGGGTCGCCGTGTCCCACAGCCGGAGTACGCCGTCCCAGTGACCGCTCAGTGCGAGGCGTCCGTCGGGAGTGAACCGGATCGGCAGGTAGCCCGTCACCTCGTGCCGGGCGAGCAGTTCCACCGGCGCGAACGGCAACGCGAACGGCTCGCGAAACACACGGGTACCGGTGTGGCGGGCATCGACCACGGTTCCGGAGGCCGCCACCCGCAGCGCCGCCCGTACGTCGGTGTCGTCGGGCCGTTCGCGCGCGAGGGCGTCGAGCAGGTCGCTTGCCGCCGCGAGGTCGCCGCGTTCGAGGTGGACCCGGGCCAGAAACAGCGGCACCTGCCAGGACGACGCGCCGGACCCGCGCGGGACCGCCTCCAACCGGGCGACGAGTTCCCCATCGGTGATCGCCCCCGTACGCCACCGGAACAGGCCACCGTTGTACACGGCCCCGACGTGGTGCGGGTCGACCGCGAGCGCCTGGCCGAAGGCCTGCTCGGCGTCGGCGGCCCGGTTCAGGTCGAGGAGCGACAGGCCACGGTTGCTGAGCTCGTCGGCGCGCAGGTCGGCGGCCTGCGGCGTGGGACGAGGATACGCCGAGCCGATGGCCTGCTCGTAGATCCCGGTCAGTACATCCGCGATGTCCGCCATCGAGGCCGGCCGGTGGGCCGGGTTCTGCCGCAGGCAGCGCCGGAGCAGGTGGGCGACTTCCGGTGGCGCCGCAACCGGATTCGAGGGGTCGGCCAGGTACTCCTCCAGCGCCAGACCCGCGACCGAACCAGCGGCCCAGTACACACCGCCGGTGAACATCTCCAGGATCGAGACCGCGAAACTGTAGACATCGCTGCGCCGCCCCACCCGCTCGCCCGCGAGCTGCTCCGGGGACGCGTAGCCGACCGTCATGCCGCCGGACGGAACCAGCACGCTGACACCCGGCGTCACCTGGCGACCAGCCGGGGCCGTGGTGGCTCTGGACCGGGCAAGACCGAAGTCGGTGATCTTCGCGGCGCCCGTGCCGTCGAGCAGGATGTTGGCCGGCTTCACGTCCTGGTGCACCAGGTCTGCGCGGTGAGCGTGCTCAAGCCCACGGGCCACTTGGACTGCCGTGTCGAGCACACGGGCAAGGGCCTGCCGCGCATCCCCGGCGTGGAGCCGCCCGTCGCCGATCCACTCGGCCAGGCTCCCGCCGTCGACGTACTCGGCGAACACGCGGGGGACACCGTCGAGCACCCGCACGTAATGGCAGGCGCAGACGTTCGGATGGAGCCCGAGGGACACCCACGCCTCCGCCTCCCTGACGAACAGCTCCTGATCGCCGGGGCTCCGGAACAGCGCCGGCTGCGCACTCTTCACCGCCATGTCGATGCCCCAGGCGAGATGACGTACCCGGTGCACGACGCCCATCCCGCCGCGGCCGAGCTCACCGATCACCCGGTAGCGGCCGTCGACGGTCTCGCCGGTCGCCCAAACGGCCGGCGGCATAGGTGCGTGCACTGCGATTCCCTCTCGTGACGGCAGAAGTCGCTGTCCTGGAAGGCATGGAGGCAGCAGACCCCGTTGCCAGAGTCGAACGGGGATCAGTATGTGACGGCGTCGATCCTGGTGTCGACGTTTCAGGATCGCCGCGGGGGTGCGGGAGCGCGCCGTTCAGTCCTTCGCCGAGATGATGCGCTGCCTGATCGCCGCCGTGTGCGTGAAGGACCCGGCCATGCGTGCGCACCTGGTCCTGCGGCCCCCGGCGGAGCCCGCTGAAGGAGATCGCCGTCTTGGTGACCAACCGGGATGCAAGCAGCAGTTACCGTCGCAGACGGACCGGCCCACCGCCGTCCGGCAGGCCGTCCGCGTCTGCCGCAAGGGGCGGTGCTCACGGACGGTGTTCACAGTTTGCGTGGTTCGTCGTTCCTGGCCGCGTCGCTGGTCTCGATGCCGGCGGGGTTGTAGCCGCGCTGCCCCCGGGCGGCCAGCTCCCTCAGGTGCTGGCGGTAGCGTGCCGGGGAGACGACCTTGACATTGAAGAGCATCCGGGCGTGGTCGAGGCCGCAGAGCTCGGCGCACTTGCCCCGGAAGGTCCCCTCCCGGTTGGGCGTCACCTCGAAGACGTTGATGTTCTGGCCGGGGAAGACATCCTGCTTCATCAGGAACGGCAGGACCCAGAAGGAGTGGATGACGTCACGTGAGGTGAGGATGAAGCGGACCTTCTGGCCCTCGGCAAGCCACAGGGTCGGGCCGGGGTTGCCGGTCTGCGGGTTGCGGGTGGCCGGGGTGCCGATGTCGTAGACGCCTTCGGCGCCCGCGGGAAAGGCACGGCTGAACCTGTCCGGAACGATGCGCAGGTTCGGGTCGGCTCTCGCGTCGCCCGTATCGGCCCTGCCGTCCACGTTCTCGATGTAGTTGAAGTTCCAGCTCCACTGGAAGCCGACCACGTTGATGGTGTGAGCCGGCTTCTCCGAGAGTGCGAGCAGCTTCGACTCGTCCCGGGCCGTGAAGTAGAAGAGCACCGCGACGACGAGCAGCGGAGCCATCGTGTACAGCGCCTCGAGGGGCAGGTTGTACCGGGTCTGGTTGGGGACCTCCACCTTGGTCCTGCCGCGCCGGTAGAAGATGACCGCCCACAGGATCAGGCCCCACACCAGAACGCCCACGGCGAGCGCGGCCGCCCACGATCCCTGCCACAGGGAGAGGATCCGCGGCGCCTCTTCCGTGGCCGGGGTGGGCATCCCGAGGCGCGGGAAGTCCTGCCATGTGCAACCGGTGGTCGCCAGTACCGGACCCGCGGCCACAGCCTGGAGCAACTTCCGGCGCATCCGGCGCCGCGGTGAGCGGTCACAGCCGTTGGGACTCACGTTGCGCCTTCCCGAGTCTCGGCCCGCGGTACAAGGTCGGCCGCTACCGTCTCGCTGTGGTCGCCGACCTTGACGCGAACTGTATATACAGGTACTTATATGGACAGATGCTACTGAGGTCGACGCCAGAAGGGCGCCCAACGCGCCGTGTCCGCGGGGTAAGCAGAAGCGCGCCTTTCCCTTGCGCCGCCGGGGCGAGCAGGGGCCCCGGGTGGTGTGGATGAGCAGGGCGTCGAGGCGCTGGGCCGGGCAGGAACCGGTTCCGCATGTCGCGGGTCGCCGATACGGCTGGAGGAGGCCGCATCTGTAGGCCCGGTACACCTCGACCACCGTCCGGTTCGGAGTGTGCCAGGTCGAGCTCCGCGCGGATCGCTTCCATGATCGTGCGGCGGGTCGCGGTGTCTGCGACGGGTGGCGGTACGTAACGTCGCGGGTCGCCGAACAGGGGGGTTCATGCCGCCAGGAACGCGGGGTCGGCCTGCGGTTCCATGGGCCACCTCTGTGACGACAGCGTCGGCGACGTGTCCCGTTGGCGCCTCGCCGACGTGCCCGCCCACCCCTTCCGCTCCGCTGGTGCGCCGTGAGACGGGCCGACCCCGCGAGAGGTGGCGCTCCCCGCCGCGGCGACGCCGCAGCCGTTGCCGCCACCCGTGGCCGGCCGGCCGCGGAGGGCCGCATCGGGCCGCCGGCCGCCCCGCCCGGCGGGGTCCGGCGGCGGCTGCCGCAAGGTCCGCCGCCGGTACGCATCCGGCGGGTGGTCAGAGGTTGCCGAGTTCGTGGGCGAGGTCCAGTTCGCACTGGCTGCGGGACTGGAACCCACGCTCCGTCAGCCGGGCGATGCGCTCCTGGACGGTGGCGCCGCGGATCAGGCCGTGGAAGATGCGCTTCTCGTTCATGATGGTATTGGTGTCGGCGAGGGTCACCTCGTTGATCGCCTGTTTGTTGGCGATCACGGCGTCCGCCGGGAATCGAGCGATCCGGTGCGCCAGCTCGTCCACGACGGTGTCGAGTTCGGCGTCCGGGAGGGCCCGGTTCACCCACCCGTAGCGTTCGGCCAGGTCGGCGTCCACGTCGACGGAGCCGAGGACGACCTCCATCGCGCGGTGCCGGCCGAGCAGCCGGGCCAGGTGCTGGAGGCCGCCTGCGCCCGGTATGAGTCCGAGGCCGGCTTCCGGCTGACCGAAGACGGCGTTCTCACGGGCGGCGAAGCTCATGTCACAGGCGAGGACGAACTCGCTGCCCGCGCCGCGCGTCCGGCCGCGGACCTTGGCGATGGTGACCGCGGGCGCGGTGCTCAGCAGGTTGTAGAGGGCGCCCAGCCCGGAGTGGTACGGGCCCGTCGCCCTCTCCAACTCGGCGGTGTACTGGCGGACCTTCGCCACGTCGAGATGGGCCAGGAAGAAGTCCGGGTCGGCGCTGTCGAAGACGATGACCCGGATGTCAGGTGACTGGGCCGCGTCGAGCAGGGCCACGATGTCGTGCACCACCTCGGGGCCGACCAGGTTGAGCGGCGGCGCGTTGAACGTGACGGTGAGGACGCCGTCGTCCAGTTCACTGGTGCCTGCCTCCAGCGCGAGCTCCACGGGTACCCTCCTCAGGGCGTAAACAGGTGTTGGTGGTGAGTGGTTCGGTTCGGGCGTTTCCATGCGGGGTGGGTGAGCGCCGCGTCAGGAGTGGAGGCGGTCGTCGCGCTCCCCGGGAGCGGTGTCGGCCGTGCGCTTCTCCACAGCGGCACGGACATCCGTCATATGCGGTGCGGCTGAGGAACCTTCGGCGCCAGGGCTGACCGAGCGGGCGGCGGGCGACGACGGGGCCGGTGCGCACACCACGGGCCGTCCCCCAGGGCGAGCCGGGGCCGGTGCGGCGAGGGTGGCGGGCGAGCACCGCCTCGGGGAACTCGAACACGCTCGCCGTGGTGGAGATGGCCGCCCCGACGCCCGAGGGGCGGTCGATCGACTCCTGTGTGGCGCCTGCCCTTGCTGCTACTGCTTGTGCGTGGTCTTGAGGTGGGTGTCGAACCAGTCGATGGCGACCGAGGTGGTGAATTCGAACTGCTGGACGTAGGGCGAGAAGTGGTTGCCCTCCAGGAAGACAAGCTTCTTGGGCTCACGAGCGCGTTCGAAGCCGGCGAGTGCGATGTCGGTGGGAGCGACGTCGTCGTCGGTGGCCACGAGCATCAGCAGCGGGGTGGGGGCGATGCGCGGCAGCCACAGGCCGGGCTCGTAGGCGCGGGCGCGGCGGTTGGACTGGAGCGTGACCTCGTTGGCCCACTTGTCCTCGGGGGCCCAGTTCAGATAGAAGTCGACCGCTTCCCGCTGGCGGTAGGAGGCCTGGTTGGCGGGGTCGGCGTCGACGAACGGCACGTAGACGGGTGGCTTGCCGGTCAGTTGGTCGCGCTCGTCCTGGTTGAACCGCTCTTCCAGGGCGCGTACCTCGTGCGGTGGGACGCGGCGCAGGCCGGTCTCGTAGCCGCTGACGGTGGGGACCTGCGCGTAGACGGCCTTGATGCGGCGGTCGGTGGCGGCCAGGACGAGTGTGTGTCCGCCCGCGTAGCTGGAGCCCCAGATGCCGATGCGCTGCTCGTCGACTTCCTCGTGGGTGCCGAGGTGGGTGATCACCCAACGCCAGTCGGAGATCTGCTGGTGGGGATCGATGTCCTGGCGGGGAGCACCCTCGCTGTCGCCGAAGTTGCGATGGTCGTGCAGGAGGACGGCGTAGCCGGCTTCGCTGATGCGGCGGGCGATGGGTTCGAGGGCGTGGTAGCGGGTGCCGCCGAAACCGTGGGCCATGGTGATGGCGGGCAGCGGCCGCTCGGTTTCGTCGGGCAGGAACAACCAGGCGGCCAGCTTCGTACCGTCCGGCAGGGGGATGCGCACATCGATGCGCTGGGTCATGGTGAGGTCCTTTTCCAGGCTTGCGGCCAGGGCGCTGTCATGCCGCGACCTGGCCAGGGGAGATGACTCCCGTGGCGCCGTGCCCGGCGAGCGGTTGCGGGAGCACGGCGGTCCGAGGTGGGTGGGGGGTCTCGCGATGATGCGGCCGCGGGGGCCGGCAGGGGCGGAGAACGGTGTGCGTCAGGGCTGGTGGGGGCCGATGGCGGCGATCGCTTCGCCCAGCTCCAGCTCGGTCGTACCGCGGGTCTGCAGGCCCTGCTGCAGTAGCCAAGCTGTGCGGGGGGCGACCGAGCCTTCGCGAATCAGGTGCTGGAAGACGACGGCTGCGGCGCGGATCTCCTCGTCGGAGGGCCCGGTGATGCGGGTGACGGCCGTCTTGGTGACGGCGATGGCGTCCGCGGGGAAGCCGGCGACGCGGCGGGCGAAGCGTTCGACGAACGCGTCGAGTTCGTCGTCGGGCACGGCGCGATTGATCCAGCCGTAACGCTCGGCGGTGTCGGCGGTGAAGTCGTCGGCCCCCAGGAGGACCTCCAGGGCGCGGCCGGCGCCCAGGAGGCGGGACAGGCGTTCTACGGCGCCGGCGCCGGGCGGGGCCCCGAGGCCGACCTCGGGCTGGCCGAGGATCGCGTTCTCCCGTGAGGCGAAGCGGATGTCGCAGGCGAGCAGGAACTCGCTGCCCGCGCCGCGGGCACGGCCGCGCAGCTTGCCGATGGTCACGACCGGCAGTCGGCTCAGACGCTGGTAGAGCATGCCGAGCGAGGCGTCGCCCGGGCCGCCGGCTTTGGCGGCTTCGGCGGTGTACTCGGGGATCTTGGTCATGTCCACGTGCGGGATGAAGAAGTCGGGGTCGGCGCTGTCGAACACCACCGCCTGGAACGGGGTGGGGCCGCTCAGGTAGCCGATGAGGCTGACCAGGTCGCGGACGAGTTCCGGTCCGACCAGGTTGAGGGGCGGGGCGTCGAGCGTCGCGTACAGGACGCCGCCGTCGGCACGCAGGAGGACGGACTCCGTCTGCGGGGGAAGATCGTCGGGCATGTCGGATTCCTCCGTCGGTGGGCCCTGGCGGGGCGCCGAGGGCCCCATCATGACCATGTGTGGTTTAAAAACGCAACTACCCGGCTGGAGGTGCCGGGCGGACCTGCGGCAAGGGGAGGGCGTGACGGCGGCCCTGTGGCGACCGCCCTGCATGGTTTAAAGTCGAAACCCTCATACGGGTGAGGGAGGGATGCGCCCATGCGGAAGACGGATCTCAGTGGGGCGACCTGCCCGGTCGCCCGGTCGCTCGGCGAGATCGGCGACTGGTGGTCGCTGCTCATAGTCCGGGACGCCATGAACGGGGTGAGCCGGTTCGGCGACTTCCAGCGCAGCCTGGGATGTGCGCGCAACATCCTCAGTGCCCGGCTGGCCAAGCTGGTGGAGACCGGGGTCATGGCGACCGGTCCGGCCTCCGACGGGAGCCCGTACCGCGAGTACCGCCTGACGGAGAAGGGCAAGGCCCTCCGGATCGTCCTGACGGCGCTGCGCCAGTGGGGGGAGGGGTATCTCTTCGACGACGAGGAGGAGCGGGTCCAACTGGTCGACATCCGGGACGGCGAGCCCGTGGCCCCACTGGAGATGCGCGCCCACGACGGGCGCGTCCTCTCGGTCGACGACGTGGAGATCCAGACCACCTCTGGAGCCGCCTGACCTCGTTCGGCGGCCGAGTCGTGCGTCCGCATCGCTGTGAGGCGTGCCGGTCCGGTCCAGCACATCCAGCTCCGTCACGAGCCGTACGGTGGTGCTGGGGACCTGTTGGAGTGCGGATGCCGTGCATGAACTCCGTCACCGGACGGTGGGCGCGGACCTGTGGGCGCGCCTCGCTCGACGGCGCCGGCGGACCGGCCGGGTGCGGAGGTGCGTCGCCTGCTCGCGCCGGCCGGGTCCGATCGACTTCTCGGAGGAATCGCCGGCGTCATGGACGACGCCGTTGTTCGACGGGGCGAGCACCATTCCGAAACCGGTGGGCTCGCCGACCGGCGGCCGCAGTCCTCTGAGCGGCCGGCCTTGGCCCACCGGGTCGGTCCGCCAGGACAGCGCCCTGCGGCGGAAGGCGCCCTGCGGACTCGCCGGCTCCGCGAGCCGTCAGCAGGGCACGGTGTCAGGACGCACCACCAGCACCGTGTCAACGGCCGGCGTGTCGAGCGGGTGCACGACCGGTGCGGGTCGTGCCGCGAGCGCTGCGGCCCGGGCCCGGCCGACGACCCGCTCCAGCCAGGCGGCCACCTCAGGAGCGAAGAGTGCCCCTCCTCCGGTCGCCCCGGAGGGCGACCGCGCCACTGCTTGGTCAGCGGCGCCACCATGTCTGGGCTTGTCGTTCAACGTCCACCACCGCCAGGGACGGGGGCCGGGGTCCGGCAACGGCTGGACGAGCTGGTGCTTTTCGAGCTGCGCGGCGCGGGACTGCCGGACTTCACCCGTGCCGCAGCCGACTCCTGCCACCTGCGGGCCATGGCGGGCCGGGAGCGGGTCAATGCGTACGGTCGTAGGCTTCCTGCGACGCTGACACTTCGCCGAGGTGTGCGACCGACCACTCCTCCAGCGCGCGCAGCGGCTCGCGCAGGGTGCGGCCCGCCTCGGTGAGCGCGTACTCGACGCGGACCGGCACTTCGGGATGGACGGTGCGGCTTACGAGCCCGTCCCGTTCGAGCCCGCGGAGGGTCTGGGTGAGCATCTTCTGCGAGACGCCCTCGATGCGTCGGCGCAACTCCGAGAAGCGGGCGCTGCCGTCCGAGAGGGCAACCACTATGAGCACCGTCCAACGGTCGCCAATGCGATCGAGGATGCGGCGGGTCGGGCAGTCCGCGCGGTAGGGGCTGCCGCGGAGCACCGACTCGTCCCGGGTGGTTACCACAAAGTGCCTTCTTCCGAAAGGGAGGCTGCGCTCATACGGTAATCGCGGCGCGTCGTTCGACGCCACCCGTCCCGTGAAAGGCATCCCGTGTCCCGTATTACCGTCATCGGCGGTACCGGCTACGCCGGCTCGGCCATCGTCGCGGAGGCCGCTGGCCGCGGTCACCAGGTCACCGCACTGAGCCGCTCGCTCCCCGAAGGGCCAATCCCGAACGTGACCTATGTCCAAGGCGACGCCACCGACGAAGCAACGCTCTCGGCATCCGTTGAGGGCGCGGACGCCGTAGTGGGCGCGCTGGCCCCACGCGGACCACTGGCCGGCACCTTCCGCCAGGTCTACGGCACCCTGGCGCGTCTGGCCGATGCCGCAGGCGCAACCCTGTTCATCGTCGGCGGCTACTCGTCGCTGCGCCCCGCGCCCGGGGCGGCTCGCTTCGTCACCGACCTCGGCGACATCCCCGCGGAGTTCCACGACGAGATCCGCGCCGGGGCGGCGCTCATCATCGAGGACCTCCCGGCCACGCCCGCGACACTCGACTGGGTCTTCGTGAGCCCGGCGCTCAGGTTCGGCGCACATATGCCCGGCGAACGACTCGGCCGCTATCGGCTCGGCGACGACGTCGCGGTGCAGCCCGAGGACGGCGGCGCGATCTCCGCCGCGGACTACGCCCTCGGGCTCGTCGACCTGATCGAGAAGGGCGACCACCACAGGGCACAGGTCAACCTCGGCCACTGAGCCCCCCACACAACGGCGTCTTCGGCCTTGCACATGCGTGCCCGATGGCACGTCGGCCCGGACGTGAGGAGGGGTGGGCAACCCGCCGCGAATCGTGTCGGACGAGCTGGGAACGCGAGTGGAGCCGGTTGCATCCGGTCGTGCCGCGCCGCACCGATCACCCGGGGCGCGGCCGTCCGGACGACCGGAAGGTGCTGTCGGGCATGGTCGAAGCAATCGCTCGGGTGACGGCCGTGATCGCCGGGGCGGGGTGGCCGGGGAGGCGTGCCACGAGCACCCGGCGGATCTCGGGGGGTGCGCCGTCGACGCGCAGCAGGCTCACCCCGCGCGGCAGCACCGGTGAGAGCCGGGACGGCACCGTCGTCACGCCGAAGCCGCCGGCGACCAGTTGGAGCTTCGTCAGCCAGTCGCGTGCGGAGTGGATGACGCGAGGCCGTCCGGGCAGCCCGGGCCAGACGCCGAGCAGCGGCTCGGAGTCCGATGACGGGGTGGCGATCCACGCGGCGTCGACCAGCTCGTCGACGTGCACCGTGGTGCGTCCGGCGAACTCCGCGGTCGCGGGCACCGCCACCACCAGTTCGGTGTCCGCGACGGTCTGGACGTGCAGGCGCGGCGAGTCGCCGTCGAAGGGCCGGTGGGGTGGGCGGGACGTCAGCACGGCGAGGTCGAGCGCGCCCGCGCGCAACGCCCGCATCAGGGTGGGCGTGTTGCCCTCGCTGGTGGTGACCGTGATCTGCGGGTCGGCCGCCGCGAGGTGTGCGAGTGCGGCGGGAAGGATCACCGCGCCCGCGCTCGCGACTACCCCGAGCCGCACCAGTTCGGTCCGCGGGACGGTGTCGGTGAGCTCGCGCTCGGCCGCTGCGAGCGAGGCGAGGACCGTGTGGGCGTGCCGCAGCAGTATCAATCCGGAGCGCGTGAGCCGTACCCCGTCCGGGCGGCGTTCGAACAGGGTGGCGTCGGCGCTGCGTTCGAGGGCGGCGGCCTGGCGTGAGACGGCCGACTGCGTGTAGCCGAGTCGGGCGGCTGCCGCGGTGAAGCTGCCGGACTCGGCGATCTGCCGCAGGACCCGCAGCCCCGCGCTGGAGATGTCCATGCGGTATACGCATACCACAGATGTCAGATCATCGCTTCCCGCATGCTCGCCCGGCTCCTAGTGTCGATCGCACGAGCAAGGACGAACACGGAGGTCATCACGTGCGAGCAGCAGTTCTGACGCAGTTCGGCGCCCCCCTCACGGTGCGGGAGGTGCCCGACCCCGAGGCGGGGAGCGGTGAGGCGGTGGTCGAGGTCCTCGCCGCCGGCGTGGCGCCCTACGCGGCCGAAGTCCTCAGCGGCAAGCGGAACTACCCGCTCGTTCCTCCTGTCGTGCCCGGTGTCGGCGGCGTGGGGCGGATCATCCACGTCGGCCCGGACGCGACCCGGCTGCGCCTCGGCGACCTGGTGTGGTGCGACCCGACGGTGCGCTCGCGGGACGACGCCCTGACGCCCGACATCACGCTCCAGGGCTGGAGCTCGCGCGGCGAGGGCGGCGCGCGGCTCGCCCGGTACCTGCACGACGGCTCGTTCGCCGAGCTGATGCGGGTCCCGACGGAGAACGTCTTCCCGCTGCCCACCGCGGCAGGGGACGATCCGGCCCGCTGGGCCGCACTCACCGTGCACGCCATCTCCTACGGCGGGCTGCTGGCAGGTGGGCTCGCGGCCGGCGAGACGCTGCTCGTCAGCGGGGCCACCGGCAACCTCGGCAGCAGCGCGGTCGCGGTCGCGTTCGCGATGGGAGCGGGCCGCGTGGTCGCCCCGGGCCGCAACCGTTCGGCGCTCGACCTGCTCGCCGACCGGTTCGGTCCGCGGCTGCGCCCGGTCCCGCTGACCGGGGACGAGGCCACCGACCGCGCGGCGATGTCCGCGGCGGCCGACGGCCCGATCGACATGGTGATCGACCTGCTCCCGCCGAGCGCACCCAGCTCGGTGTCGCGCGCGGCGGCCATGACCGTGCGCGAGTACGGCCGCGTCGTCCTCATGGGCGGTGTCGGCATGCTCGGTGGCGACGACCTCGCACTCCCGTACCCATGGATCATGCGCAACTCGATCACCGTGCGCGGGCAGTGGATGTACCCGCGCACCGCCAACGTGGGCATCATCCGGCTCCTCGCCGCGGGCACGCTGGACCTCGCCCCCGAACGGGTCAGGTCGTTCGGCCTCGATGCCGTCAACGACGCCGTCGCGTACGCCGCCGCGCACGGTGGCCCGTTCGACCGCACGAGCCTCACCCCGTCCGCCGGCTGACGAGGTGCTTTGGGACATCGAAGTCCACCGCGCATCGCCGGTCCCCGATCCGGTCCAGAGCCGGCCCGTGGGGAGGGCCGCACGATGCCTTGCTCGACCGGATCAAACGAGACACGACCCGGGAACGGCCGGCGCCGAAAGGCCCGCAAACTCCACGCCGACCAGGCATACGACCATACTGACCTTCGACGATGGCCATGCGGCGGGCGGATCGGCATCCGTGTCGCCCGCGAAGGCATCCAGTCGCGCGCCGGGGAACCCGCGTGCCCGCTCACTTCACGACCCGTCCGCGGGCGGGTTCCTGCCAAGGCACCCCTCGGGCCCCGCGAACCCGCTGGCCTCCGTCTGCGGCCACGGCCACGTGCCTACGGCACGTCGGACACGCCCCGGGACACAGCCGTCGCACCGGATGCACCAGCGGCTTCGCGGAGGTGTACGTGCCGGGTCCGCAGGGCGGGGCGTGCGGAGCCCCGGAGGCGGATCGCGCCCCGGCCGCGCGGTTCCGTCCCGCCGAGACGCATGGCACCGTCCTCGGTGAACAGTGCCCGGACGGTGACCGCGTGTCCGGTGCCGATGCGCCGCGCGGTCTCCGTGAGGAGCTGCGCCGGCGCGAAGTGGTCGGAGAAGCCCGCCGGGCGTGGGGTCATGACGCCTGCGGCCGCAGGCTGTGGTGGAGTTCCGGCGGGCCGCCCAGGTCGTGCCGCCGGGAGCGCGGCCGGCTGCCGTCGATATCGGTGACGTCGAGATAGGCGCCGAGTTCCGCACCGATGACCGCGCGTCCTGAGAACTCCATCAGCGCCTCGCAGGCGTAGAGCGCCGCGATCACGCGCCCGGTGAACTGCGGCGACTCGCTCGGCGGGAGCGCGGCGCGCTGCTGCGGTGCCAGCGTCTCCAGATGGGCACGGACGCGTTCGGTGTCGAGACTGCCCATCCAGACCGACAGCGCGGCGACGCCGTACGGGCGCAGTTCCCTCGCCATGTCGGCGGCCATCTTGTCGGCGCCCGCCTTCTGCGCGCCGTACGCAGGGCCCTGGTGGTACGAGACGGCTCCGTAGTGGCCGGTGTTGACGATCAGGCCCCGCTCGTTGGCGATGAGCAGCGGCGCGGCGTGCCAGGCGGCGGCGTAATGCGAACGCAGGCCGACGGTGAGCAGGTCGGCGGCGGACAGCGGGCGCTCCCAGAAGCCGCCGGGAGCCGGGGCGGCGACGAGTGCCGCGTTGTTCACCAGGATGTCCAGGCGCCCGTGCTCCGAGCGGATCCGCGCGAACAGCTCCCCGACGGCCGCGTCGTCCGCGTGGTCGACGACGACAGGAACGCCGGTGCCGCCCGCGCGGGTGATCCCCTCGGCGGTCGCCCGCACGGACCCGCCGTACGGCGAGTCCTCGTCGCGCCGCGAGCGTCCGGTCACGTAGACCGTCGCTCCGGTCTCGCCGAGCGCTTCGGCGATGCCCTTGCCCGCGCCCCGGCTGGCGCCGGTGACGACGGCGACCAGTTTCCTGCCGGCTGATGCCACGGCATGACTCCTCACGGTGATAACACAGCGCCGAACTGTAGGAACGGTAAGCGGACACAATGTCCGTTTACTGTCCCGGACGATATGGACACCGTGTCCGGTTGTCAATTAGGTTCGGAGGCATGAACGCAGCACCCAACGCCACCTCCCGCCGCGCCGACGCGGTGCACAACCGCTCGGCGCTGCTCGCGGCGGGTGAGCGCGTCTTCGCCCGGTCCGGCGTGGACGTGCCCATGGAGGAAGTCGCCCGCGAGGCCGGTGTCGGCCGCGGCACGCTCTACCGGCACTTCCCGAGCCGCGAACACCTGCTCGGCGCCCTCATGGAGGAGCAGGCCGCCTGTCTCGCCGCCGAGGCCCGCCGCCTGCTGGACGAGGAGCCCGTCTGGGAGGGCCTGGTCTCCTGGCTGCGCCGGTACGACGAGGCCCTCGCCCGCTTCAGGGGCGCCGGCCACCACGTCGGCCCCGGTCTCACCGGCACCTCCCCGGTCGCCACCGCCTGCCACCCCATGCGCGTCGCCTTCGCCGCACTCCTCGACCACATGTCGGTCCTCGTGCGCCCCGGCATCACCGCCGAGCAGGTACTCGCCCTGGTCGCCGCCCTTCCCAAGGACCCGGACACGGGAGGCGCGCAGGCGCAGTGCCTGGACATCGTGGTGCGGGGGCTGCGCGCCTGACGCCCGCAGCCCGCCCCCGGGGCCGGACGGCACGCCTTCGCTCCACCGCCTCCGGCGTCACGGAGCGGACGCCATCCACCAAGGGCCGGCCAACCGCCACGGTAAGCGCCCTTGCGGTAACAGCGGCCGCCCGGAGTGCTAGCGGGTCGCACCCTCTCGCCCGACGAGACCGCACAGGCGGTGGCGGGCTGCTTGGGGACCCGTGGCGGCAGGCCCCGGGGAGCCGAACGGTTACGCCTTCCGAGCCGCGGCATCGGCATCACGCTATTGCCGTGCCCACTTCTGATTGCCGCCGCCGGTGCAGTTCCACAGCTCGACGGGAGTTCCGTTGGCGGTGGCGGCTCCTGTGACGTCCAGGCACAGGCCGGACTTCACGTTGGTGACGGTGCCGTCGCTGTTGAGGTTCCACTGCTGGTCGGCTCCGCCGTTGCAGTCGTAGATGACCACCGCGGTGCCCGCGGTGGTCCCACCTCCGGAGGCGTCCAGGCACTTCGCGCCGTACACCACCAGTTGCTTCGACGAGTTCAGGGTCCAGGACTGGTTGCCTCCGGCGTTGCAGTCCCAGATCTCGGTGGGACTGTTGTTGGCGGTGCTGGCCCCCGTCACGTCCAGGCAGCGGTGGGAGGCGACACCGCGCAGCACGCCGCTGGTGCCGTCGCCGGGCCCCCCGCCGGGATTGGTGCCGGTGCCCCAGCCCCACTGGAGGCGGTCGAGCCCCGACCGGTTGGTGACGGCCAGGGAGAGGTCGGTGTTGCGCCCTTGAGGGAGGTGATGGCGCAGGAAGCGTTCTCGCAGGGGCCCGGGCCCTGCGTCTGGTTGGTCTCCTTGACGCCGGTCCAGAGGATCGAGCCCATGCCGAGGCCGCGTACGGTATCGGTGATCGCGTAGAGGTAGGAGAGGTCGTCCATGCCGTCACGAGGGCCGTTGTAGTCGACGCCGGTGTTCATCGGCACTCCGGACTCGGTCGGCACGGCGCGATCGGCATGGCCGCACAGGTTGTCGGTGAAGTCCTTGGCCCAGGCCGCCTCGGTGGAGTGCGAGTCACCGAACATGCCGTAGACGTGGATCGACAGCAGCGTGCCGGACAGCCGCGAGTCGGCGCCGACCTCGCACAGGTTCCCGTCGCTCCACAGGCCGGGCACGATCACGTGGTCGCGCGGAAGGCCGGGGTAGCGTGCCAGCCATGCTGCCTCGAAGTCGGTCAGATCGGTGGCGCCGTACGCGTACGGCTCGTTCATGATGTCGAAGTAGAAGTTGCCCTGGCCGCCGTACCTGTTGATGACGGTGTCCCACATCCGGTTGAAGGACGCCGTGTCGCCCACCTTGCCGTGCAACCACGGTGCGACGACCAGGCCGCGGCACCCGTCGTGCGGACGGCCCCCTTCCGTGCCGGTGCGATCGGCCGTCGCCGTTCGGGTGTCGCGGCAGGGCTCCGGGGCTTCGTTCGGTGTCCGCGGATGCGGGCGGCGGTGGGTCGACTGCTTCGGTTGCCGCGATCGGCTCGGCCGCGGGTGCGCGCTCCCTCGGCTGACGGCCGCGCGGGCATCCCCGTCGAGCGCTACCGCATGGCCACGGGGCGCCTGCCGCACGAGCCATCCCATGACATGGATGAATTTACACGTCCTTACCTGGATGTTGTCCAGAGTGCGTAGGGCGAGGATTTGAACCGGCAGGTCGAAAGGGGTCTACGGAAAACCCTGTCGGTCGTCTTCGTGGGGGGCGCCGTCAACTCTCTTGGCACATGGGATGTCCAGTGAAAGGGGTGCGCAGGGTGTGCACCGGTCAATGCCGCTGAACAGCAAGGGTCGTCATGCACATCAGCGAGCCGATCCCGTCGGGCGAGCGTGCGGCCGCGCAGGGCCGGCCTGGGCCTCCTGCGTCCCGCGGATCATCGCAACCCGCCTCCGTCCGAGGGCGAGCAGGTGCTCCGTAGCGTGGGGCGTGCCACCGAAGCGTGGGGCGTGCCGCCGACGTTGTCGACGTCCACGAACCACGGTGGCTCGGCATCCGTTGAGCGCCCGCGGAGGACCACGGCAGCTCCGTTCCGTCTCCCGGGCGATGCGGAGCAAGGGATCGTCTCCCGTGCCGTCCTGAGCATGATGCGCCGACATTCCGCGCGCGCGGCAGCTTCTCCACGTGCCGTCGGCGGCGGGCGGCGGCTGAGAGGCGCGGCGTGAGTTCGGGTCGGCTCCTCCCCGCCGGTGGACGCATCGACGATCACCGTCGTGAAGAACAGGTCTGCGAAGATCGGCGGTGTCCCTCCCGGTACGACGGGGGTGGCCGCGACTTGCCGACGGGGTGCCGGTGCTCGTGCCGTCGCGTTCGGCACGTGGCCGAGTCCCCTGATGGCCCGTCGGCCGGCCTCGCGCTCGCCGCGGGTGAGGCGGGGGGCGTTCCGTACTCGGGAGGCCCCGAACGGGGGACGTCGGCACGCTCGGCCACCTCGCCGGTGTGGGCTGTCGACGCGGCACGTGCGTAGTGGCCTGCGGACCCTTCTCCTCGCTGGTCGCGAAGATGCGTCGCGAGGAACGGTCGGGAGCGATTCCGGCTTCCTGACCTCAGCTTCTTCTTCGTTATCAAGGGGGGAGCGTCTGCGTGGTGCCTCTTGACAGCGTCCAGCGGCACACACACCATACCGAGAGTGCGCCCCAGGCTCTCGCCAGTGACTGGGAGCGCTCCCACAGCTCCTTCGGCGGCCGTTGTCGTGCAGCTCGTATCCGAGTGCCGCAGTCGGCGCCGTCGCATCCCCGCGTCGCGGGCTATGGACGAAAGCCGCGTGGCGCTTCCATCCCCATGAATGAGGTACGTTCATGCGCAAACTCATACGCGGGGCAGTCGCAGCCTGCCTTGCCCTGCCGCTGTTCCTGGCCTCGTCACCGTCCGCGCAGGCGGCACCCGATCCGCTCACCGCGACCAGCGGTTTCTATGTCGACCCGAACTCCAGTCCGGCGGCCTGGGCCGCCGCCAATCCCGGTGACGGGCGCGCCTCCGCGATCCGCAACTCCATCGCCAACGTCCCCGCTGCCCGCTGGTTCGGTTCCTGGAGCGGTGATATCGGCTCCGCCACCGGCTCCTTCGCCGGCGCGGCCGAGTCCGCCAACAAGCTGCCGATCCTCGTCGCCTACAACATCTACGGCCGGGACGCCTGCGGTGGGCAGTCCTCGGGCGGAGCCGCGTCGCCGTCCGAGTACGCCCGCTGGATCGGGGCCTTCGCCGGCGGCATCGGCAGCCGTCCTGCCGTCGTCGTACTCGAGCCCGATTCCCTCGGCGACTACGGCTGCATGAGTCAGGACAAGATCAACGAGCGCCAGAACATGATCATCAACGCCCTCTCGCAGTTCCAGTCCAAGGCGCCGAACGCCTGGGTCTACCTCGACGCGGGCAACCCCGGCTGGGCCGATGCCTCGACCATGGCCGAGCACCTCGACGCCGCCGGCCTCAGCCGTGCGAGGGGCTTCGCCCTCAACGTCTCGAACTACTTCACCACCTCCCAGAACGCGTCCTACGCCGGCAGCATCAACCAGGCACTGAGGCAGCGCCACGGCTACAGCAAGCCGTTCGTCGTGGACACCAGCCGCAACGGCAACGGCTCCAACGGTGCGTGGTGCAACCCTGCGGGCCGCAAGATCGGCACTCCTACCAAGGAGGGGGGCGACGGCGCCGAGATGCTCCTGTGGATCAAGACGCCGGGTGAGTCCGACGGTGACTGCGGCGTCGGATCGGGCTCCACGGCGGGGCAGTTCCTGCCGGAGGTCGCCTACAAGATGATCTACGGCTACTGACCTGGCCCGTCGGTCGTCTCGGCGCCGGAGCACCGCGCCGGCGCCGAGGCCGGTGGCCCTCCGCCTTCGGGCGTCGTGTCCCTGCCGGGGCAGGACCGGTCTGGGGATCCGCACCGCGGCGCCCACCGATCCGGCCTCGCGCCGCAGTGACCCGACGCGGCGCGGGGTCTCGATTCCCCTGGCGGGGCGTCGTCGTTCGCGGCCTCGTCCGCACCCGGCCTGCGCCGCGCGCAGACCGAGAGGGTCCTGGAGCCCGTCAGGCACCGGCTGCGCATGGCCGCCGTGGCCGACTGCCCGCCGGATCCTGGACGGTACCTCGTCCACCGGACCGGCGACCCCACGTACTCGGTCGGCAGTGACCCCGGTGACCCGGTACCCCGGGGAGCCGGTCCGCTGCGATGGACTTCCGGACCAGTGGCTCCGGCGGCGCGCCAGGGACGAGAGCCCGACTCCGGCGGTGACTATCCCCAACTGCCCCGCCGACTGGGCCTGCCTCCTCGTACACCCCACCCGCGAACCATCGTCAGGAAGCGGGCCGGGCCGCACGGGAGGGCGGTCCGGCCCGGCACAAGCAATCAGGACCGGGGGCGACTTCGCACGCCGTGTCGGGCCACGGAAGTGGCCGGACCCCGGTGCCTCAAGAGGCTCACCCCACCCCCTTCACACAAGGAGCCATCCATGTCCTTGCGCAGGCGCACGTTCCTGAGTTCGACCGCGGCCGGTGCGGTCGGTGCCGCCGCGTTGCTCGGTGCTGGTCCAGCCCCCGCAGCCGCCGCCGGAAACCCTTCGCAGGGGGCGCCGACCCATTCGCAGGGGGCGCCGACCCAGACGTTCGCCCTCGGTGTGCGGGAGTTCGCCTGGAACCGCGGTGGCCGCAGGCTGACCACCCGTGTCTGGTACCCGTCGGCCACGGGCGCCCCGGGCGGTACTCCGGTCCGGGACGCCCCGATCTTCGACGGTGTCTTTCCGGTCGCCGAGTTCAGCCACGGCCTCGGCGGCAACCCCGAGGTCTACCTCGCCGAGATCCTGCCGCTGGCCGCGGCCGGCTTCGTGGTCGCCGCTCCCGTCTTCCCCACCACCTCCACCGGTACGGAGGGCAACATCCAGGACGTCTACAACGGCAACCAGTCCAAGGACGTCTCCCAGGTCATCACCAACACGCTCGCCCTGAACACCACGTCCGGCGACCCGTTCGCGGGGCACCTGGACACCACGGTGGGCGTTGGTGCGGCCGGTCACTCGCTGGGCGGCATGACCACCCACGGCCTGCTCACCGCCTGGCCGGACACCCGGATCAGGGCCGCGGTCCCGTTCGCGTGCGTGGACATGGGCAACCCGACAGGCGCAGTGAGAGCCAACGTGCTGTTCATCCACGGTGACCGGGACCCCATCTGCGCGTACTCCTCGGCCCGTCAGGCCTACGCGGAGTCTGCCGCGCCGAAGGCGTTCCTGACCCACCTCGGGCAGAACCACGACTCCTACGTGTGGGACAACGGCGTGACCTATCCGCAGACCCGCGCCACCTTCGTGGACTGGATGCGCTGGGGCCTGTACGGCGACACCACCGCCCGGGCTCGTCTGGCGGCCGATGCCACCGTGAACGGCACCAAGTGGGAGGCCGTGCTCGGCTGAGCCTCTCCGGGCGGTCCGGACCGGCTTCACCGGGACAGGGCATGCAGGGCACTCACCACACTCCGGTCCGCCGTCCAAGCAGAGCCCTCACATGTCCTGGCCCGGTCGCCTGCGGCCGCGTGACGGCAACCGCCGTGCCCCTCGCCACCGGACCCGGCGCGGCGGCGGCCGACAGCTTCCCGGCCGCCGCCGCGTCGTTCTCCCACGCGGTCGTCCGGCAGGACTTCGCGAACATCCGCACCATCCGTGTCGGCGACGCGTACTGCTGCTCGGCCTCACCGCACTACTCGCCCGGGTGCCGGTCCCGCGCTCCTGCGGCCTGGCCAACCGGCCCGTTCGCCGCCCACCCCTCACTTCGGTCCCTGCCAGGACCGCAGCGGCGGGCGGGCCTGCGTCAGAGGCTGCGGGCGGCCTCCCCCAACGCGACAACGGCACCACCCGGGTGGCCGTGGTGGCCGCCACCCGGCAGGTCCGGGTCGTCGTAGTGCCCGGGACGCTGTGCGCTGGGGTGCTGGGCGCAGTCGAAGTCGATCGGCACGCGGTCCGTGGAGGGGCTCTGGCCGCGGTGGATGTCCTTGCGGCTGCGCCGCGCGGTGGACATGCCCGGCGCCCAGGCACTGGCCGTTGCCGTTGCCGTGGGCTCGGCGGTCACCTGCCGTCCGGAGCAACTGGACCGGTGATCCGGGTCGGGACGCCCTTCCGATCGGCCGGGAGTTATCCGCTCACGGTGATGTTGGAGCTGCCGCTGCTCTGGTAGCCCTCGGTGGCGAGGATCATGTAGTAGGCGAAGTTGCCCAGGGGCATGCCGTGGCTGGCCCAGGCGTCGAAGTGGTTGCCGGTGGTGATGGTGCCGGAGCTGTTCAACTGCTTCTGCTGCCGGACGCTCCAGTACTGGTTGAAGGTTCTGGTGCCCTCGACGGACGGGGCGTTGTAGCGCGTGGTCTGGTAGATGTCGTACGTAGCGCCATCGCTGTAGACGGTGCCCTTGAAGCTGCCCGTGGGCCGGAAGCTGCCCCAGTTGTCGACGACGTAGTACTCCACCAGCGGGTTCGAGGTCCAGCCGTAGAGGGCTCCGTATCCGTTGCCCGACGGGTTGAAGTACCCGTTGTAGCGGACCGTTCGGCGTCCGCCGTTGCTCCATCCCTTGCCCGCGACGAAGTTGCCGCAGTTGCTCCACTGGGTGCTGTAGCTGCCGTTGCCGTTGAGGTTCATGGAGACCGACCCGCCGCCGTCGGTCCAGAAGGAGTAGTACATGCCGTCGTAGCCGGTCTGGCTGCCGGTGATGGTGTAGTCGGCCGAGGCGTGGGCCGTACCGGGCAGCAGCAGCCCGGACGCGGCCCCGAGCGTCAGAGCACCGGCGCCGCCGAGGAAGCCTCGGCGGCCGATCCTGTGAGCTGCGGCACCGTTGGTGGGTCCGGTCTCGTTCATGCGTGCGCTTCCTCTCGTGAAGGTTGGGACAGGGGCCGGTCGCCTGGTGTCGCCCAGCCGGCCTGTCAGATGGCCAGGACGCCGCCGACCCGCATATGGCATCGCGCAACGCGGAAGCGGGGGTGGCTCGCCGTGCGGCCGACGACCACACGGCCCCTCGCGCTGCTCGTCCAGGTCGACGGGTACCGGGGTCCGTCGATGCCGAAAGAGTGGGTCGACAGCATCTGGCCTGTCAACGATTTCGACAGGATTTCGAAAAATTGCGGGCTGCTGTTATGCATCTTCCGTCATCTATCGTGCCTGGTCATTGCATAGGCCCTGCTGCTGATGCGCGGACTCGACCGTGCTCCCGCTGGACTCAGTGCAAGTAGTGGAATTGTCAACGTTGTCGAAAGTTTCGGGGTCTCGGTCCCGCGCTGTGACGGGCTCGTCGAGCTGATCGACCAGAAGGCAGAGGGGCATCGTCCGGGGCGGAACCCGAGTGGGCCGCGACTTCCGCCACCTGCATCGCTCCAAGACGGACCGGCGACTCGTCGTGGGGGCGGTGCCCCGCACGGCTTCCGCACCAGCGCCCCCTCCCGGCGCGACACCCGGCGTGGCCCACGACGAGAGCGCCGACCGCGAGTCGTGCACGACCGGGAGCCGGTTCCGCGCCGGGGCGTTCGACGGCGCGGTGGCATGACCCGCGCCCACGGGTGCGTACCGGTACGCAGGGGCGCGCGTCGCCGTACAAGGCGCGGACGCACGGGCTCCGGCGCCACGGCGCGTCTGCCGGACGGACGCCGCATCCGCAGCCGTGCCCGGTCTGCGGCGGGCCTGCGTCACCGTGCGGCCCCCGTCCCCTGCGTACGGGGCGAGCCCGCCGGGCCTGGCTGCAGGGCGACCATGGCCACATCGTCGTCCAGCCCCATCTCGCCGCCGACGTGTGCCGTCAGGCCCGACAGCACGTGGCTCAGCAGTTCGTCCGGGGTCGAGCCCGGCCACGATGCGACGCGGGTGTCCAGGTCGTAGAACCGGCCCTCCGCGTCGCGGGCCTCGTAGGTGCCGTCCGTGTACAGCAGCAGTGTGGATCCGGGGGTGAAGGGAAAGGTGTCGACGAGGTAGTCCTCCGCGTGGACGCTGCCCAGGCCGAGCGGGGGAGCGGGGCGCTGCGGCAGCACCACACCGGCTCCCTGGGGGCTGATGAGATAGGGCGGCGGATGCCCGCAGTTGACCATCCTGACCTCCCCCGCGCCCTCCGGAACCTCCAGCACCAGCACGGTGATGAAACGCTCAACGGCGTCCGGGTCGACCATCGCGGCCTCCGAGAAATAGCTCCGCGCATTCGCTTCGAGGTCCGCCACGAGCTGCCGCAGGGGAAGCGTCCTGTGCGAGGTCCCGCGGAACGCGCCCAGCAGCGCCGCCGCGTCCTCCACCGCAGGCAGCCCCTTGCCCTTCACATCGCCGATCATCACCCGAGCCCCGTCGGCCGTCCGCACCGCCGCAAAGAGGTCACCTCCGATCAGGGCGTGCGGATGGGAGGCGTGGTACGCCGAGCGGATGAGCAGGGAACCCATCCGCGGCGGCAGCGGGCGCAGCAGGATGCGCTGCATCGTCTCGGAGACCGTGCGCACCTCCGTCAGCTCCCTGATGTTGCGCTCGCGCAGGCTGCGGAAGCCGATGACGAACCCCGAGACGAGCAGGATCGCCAGCAGGTGCACCGCGAAGATGGAGGTGTCCAGCAGGCCGTCGTAGGCGTCGAGGATGAGGGCGCCGCCGCATGAGAGGCCGGCGATGACGGCGGTCACCCGGGACCCTGCGAGTGCGGCGGTGGTCGCCGGGACGGTCACCATGAGCGATGCCAGGTGCTGGGAGGTGGGCAGCAGGAATCCGGCGAGCAGGATCACCGCGATCATGGCCAGTGCCACCCCGAGCGGCCCGTACCGCTCCGTCAGCAGCCTTCTCAGGGTCATGGCCTTCGGCTGCACGCGGGGCCAGGGAGTGGCGGCCGGGCCCTCGGCCGGAGGGACGAGGCGGCGGAGGAGTCCCCGTACGGTCACGGTGCCGTCAGCCCACCGCGGTCCGACCGGCGCGCGCACCGAGGGACCGGGCCGGTGGGGAGCGCGGCGCGGGGCACGGTGGGGGACACCGCGACTGCGGCGGACCGCGCGCATCCCACCGGGCTGCCCGGGGCGGTGCCGGACCCGCACTCCGGGGGGCCGCTCACGGCGGCACCGGCGGTGGCGCCGCCGGCCGGTCCCGAGGGGCCCGGGAGTTCCGCAGTCATGGATGGCTCCCTGTCAGTGGGCGGACCCGTGCTGCTTCCCCAACGACCGGGGTCGGAGGCGGGGTACGGCCTGGCCGCCCGGGCGGACGGCGATGGAGTGACGCCTCCCCGGCCGGCCGAGCGGGCGCACCGCGGGCCACGGGCGTGGTGACGCGCACGGGCCTGCCCCCGCCCCGGCGCCGTCCTGCGGGCAGGTGTCCCCGGACGGCGGACGGCGGACGGCGGACGGCGGATTGCGGACGGTGGACCCGTGGCGGAACGGCTAGGCCGCCTGCCGCAGCGCCTCGTCGGCCACCTTCTTGTCCAGGGCGGCCCGTACGAGGGCGGAGGCGAAGGCGGCGGGCTCGTGGTTCTCGTCCAGCCGGGACAGTGCTTCGGGCTCGTCCGGCAGGCCCAGGCGGCGGGCGCCCTGGATCGCCTTGGCGTCCAGGTAGGGCGCGGCCTCCGGCCAGACGCCCTGCACCTCGCGCAGGAAGATGTCCGCGCCGGTCGGGCCGAGTCCCGGCACGCGCTGGAGCAACTGGCGCAGTTCGGCCACGTCGCCGTGCGCGTCGGCGCGCAGCCTGCGCAGATCGCCGCCCCAGGCGTCCAGCACCAGCCGGGCGCCCTCGCCCAGTTGGGTCGCCGTGCGCTCGTCGTAACGCCGGTAACCCCCCTCGCCGAGCGCGTCCACCCGCTGCTGCCAGGTGGCGTCCGCCATCCGGCGTGCGCTGCGCAGTCCGGCGTCGTGCAGCGCGCGTGCCGTCGCGACCGCCACCGAGCTGCGGATCCTGGCGCTGAGCAGAGTGGCGAGCACGAGGGTGCGGTACAGCGGCTGCGGGGTGTTGGCGAGACGGATGCCCGCGTCCGCCGCGAAGGTCCGGCCCTCGGCGGCGAGCAGTTCCCGGATCACCTTCTTCTGGGCAGGCATGTGGTGCACCTCCTCCGCTCGGCGGCTCCCGGTCTCCCGGCCTCCCCCTCTCCCGGCACCGCCACCGGCACCGGCACCGGCGCTGGGCCGGATGTCCGCGCTACCGAGTGCCCGGCCGCCCCCTGGCGGAAACGTGCGCGCGCCCCGCGCCCGCGGTGCGGGGCCCGCTGGTACGCGCCCCCATGCCCCCGCTCGCGCAGGGCAGGGCCCTGCGGCCCGGCCCTGGCGGCGGACGCTTCACAGGCGCGGGGAGGCGGGCTATAGTCCGAAACTAGCGGTGCTAATTAAAGGGTGTCCGCCGACCGCCCACCACGCGGTGCCGGTACCGTCCACCGGTTCCTCACACCAGGAGTGCCATCGTGCGTCCAGTCCACTTCGCCGCCGCCCGCCGCACCCCCGTCGGCAAGCTGCGCGGGGCCCTCTCCTCGGTGCGTCCCGACGACCTCGCCGCGACCGTGATCCGGGGGCTGCTCGCCGAGACGCCCGGTCTCGACCCGGCCCGCATCGACGACGTGTACTGGGGCGCCGCGAACCAGGCGGGCGAGGACAACCGCAATGTCGCGCGCATGGCGGCGCTCCTCGCCGGGCTTCCCGACTCGGTGCCCGGTGCCACCGTGAACCGGCTGTGCGCATCCGGCCTGGAGGCGGTGACCACCGCGGCCCGCACCATCGCCGCCGGCGAGGCCGACGTCGTGCTGGCCGGCGGCTCGGAGTCCATGAGCCGGGCCCCGTTCGTCCTGCCGCGCCCCGACAAGGCGTTCCCGCAACGCATGGAGACCGCCGACACCCGGCTCGGCTGGCGGCTGATCAACCCCAGGATGAAGGACCTGCACGGGCTGCTCGCGATGGGCGAGACCGCGGAGGAGGTCGCCGAGCGGTACTCGATCTCCCGGGAGCGCCAGGACGGCTTCGCGCTGCGCAGCCACCTGCGGGCCGCGGATGCCCGCAAGGACGGCCGCTTCGACGCCGAACTGCTCCCCGTCACCCGCCAGGACGACGTGGTCGTCGACGCCGACGAGGGCATCAGGGTCGACACCTCGTACGAGAAGCTGGCCGCGCTGAAGCCGGTGTTCCGGCAGGGCGGCACGGTCACCGCGGGCAACTCCTCGCCGATGAACGACGGCGCGGCCGGCCTCCTGCTGGTCAGCGAGGAAGCGCTGGACGAATACGGCCTGGAGTCCCTGGGCCGGTACGTCGGCGGCGCCTCCGCCGGAGTGCACCCGGACATCATGGGCGTCGGGCCCGTGCCGGCCACCAGGAAGGTGCTGGCGCGGGCCGGCTGGTCCATCGGCGACATCCAGGAGGCCGAGCTCAACGAGGCGTTCGCGGCACAGGTGCTGGCCTGCGTGGACACCCTCGGACTCGACCCCGAGCTGGTCAACCCGGACGGCGGCGCCATCGCGCTCGGACACCCGCTGGGCTGCTCGGGCGCCCGCATCCTGACCACCCTGCTGCACCGTATGCGGCGCACGGGTGCCGCACGGGGCCTGGCCACGATGTGCGTCGGCGTGGGCCAGGGCAGCGCGGTACTCGTCGAGCGGGCCTGAGCGGTGGGCGCCCAGCCCGGGCGCGCCCGCCCCGGGGCGAGGCGGTTCGGGCCCGCCCCGGTATGAATCGGCTCGGCGCCCCTGCCCCGGCGTGAAGCTGTTCGGTGCGCCCGCCCGAGCGTGTGGAGGCGGGGCGCGATCGGCCGGGGCGCGAATGGGCGGGGCGCGACCGGCCGGGGCATGACCGGCCGGGGCGCGACGCGCGTGGTCGGCCAGGGCGGGGCCCGCAGGCGGGCGGGGGAGCGGTGCGCCCCCGGGGCGTGCAAGCCGGCACACGGCCCGCGGACCCGCCGACCCGCCGACAGCACCGGCACCGGCATCGGTGCCGGCACCCACGAGCCATGCCGGGCGCGGCGGGTACCGTCGCGGATGCGAAGAGGGCGGCCTTACCCGCGGTGATGCGTGGGCATAGCATCTGTCCCCGGTATGGACATCACCTTGTGGGACTTCATGGCGCTCGCCGCGGCGGCCGCGCTCGTCGGGTTCGCGAAGACCGCCGTGAGCGGCGCCAACACGGTGAGCCTCGCGGTGTTCGCCGCCGTGCTCCCGGCCCGTGAGTCGACCGGCGTCCTGCTGCCCATCCTGATCACCGGCGACGTGCTGGCGGTCCTCACCTACCGGCGGCACGCCCACTGGCCCACCCTGTGGCGGCTGTTCCCGGCCGTCGCCGCCGGGGTCGTGGTCGGCACGCTCTTCCTGGTGTGGGCGGACGACGAGGCGGTGCGCACCTCGATCGGAGCGATCCTGCTGCTGATGGCAGCGATCACCGTCTGGCGCAGACGAGCCGTCCGGGACGAGGAGCCGCCCGGGTCCGCCGGCCACGGCGAGCGGCTGAAGGCCCACTCCTACGGGGTGCTCGGCGGCTTCACCACGATGGTCGCCAACGCGGGCGGCCCCGTGATGTCGCTGTACCTGCTCTCCGCCGGTTTCCGGAAACTGAGCTTCCTGGGCACGTCCGCCTGGTTCTTCCTGATAGTGAACACCTCGAAGGTGCCCTTCAGCGCCGGACTCGGCCTGATCGACGGGCACTCCCTGCTGCTGGACGCGGAACTCGCCCTCTTCGTCCTGCCCGGCGCACTGATCGGAAAGGTCTGCGTGGCCCGGATCAACCAGCGCCTCTTCGAACAACTGGTGATCGCCGCCACCGTGCTCGGCGGCCTGGAACTGCTGCTGCGCTGACGGCGGTCGGCGGCGCCGCCGTGATGTGACCAGGGCTCAGCCGGGACCCCCGCCGCGCAGCCGGGGAGCCCAGGCCGCCGCGTCGACGGGAGAGCCGTCCTCGTCGACCGCATCCGCCAGCTCCCGGGCCCATACGGTCAGACCCGGCACGTCGAGGCCGTACGGCTGGAGCCGTGCGGCGGTGCTGCACCAGTCGCCGGCGGCCTCGGCGCCGCGCCGCAGCAGCCGGGCGCCGCCCTTCGCGTTGCCGCGGGCCGCGTGCGTCAGGCCGACGGCGAGCTGGGCCAGGGCACGCCACAGGGCGCGCTCCGCGGCCGGGCCGGACTTCCAGGCGTCCTCGAAGACCTCGTGGGCGTGGAAGGGCTTGCCCTCGTCCAGGAGGAGCTGGGCCTCGTCGATGGTGGCGGTGGGGCTCCGGGAGATGCCCTCAGGCTGCCGGGCGGTGCCCTGCGCGCCGTAGCGCAGGGGTCGGCCGAGCCCGTCCCGGGGGCGGGCGTTCCTGGCCCGGCCGTCCCGGTCCCGGTCCCGGTCCGGACCCGCCGGGCGCCCCGTGCCGCTCTCGCCTTCGTCGTCGTCCATGCGCCCCATTGTCCAGCGCGACCGCCGGGACCCGAAACGGGCGGGAGCGTTGCGGTGGACCGGGACGGAAGGCGGCGGACGAATCCGCGGCCCGCAGGTGTCCTTGCTGCGGGGAGGTCCGTGTGGTGATGTTGGCGGGGGCCGAGGGACCATGGGGGGACACGGATGGGGAGTGTGACGGGCGCGCACGCCCGGTTGAGGGCCGCGCAGAAGTCCGCCAAGGGCGTCTCGCTGTACTCGCGCCATGTGAACCGGCCGGCCGGACGCTGGCTGGCGGCCGGCGCGTACGGGCTCGGCCTCACGCCGAACCAGGTCACCGCGATCAGCGCCGTGTTCAGCTTCGCGGCGGTGGCCTGCGTCGCCACCGAAGGGCCGTCCCGGGGCCTTGGCCTGGTGGTGTGGCTGGGGCTCGCGGTCGGCTTCGCCTTCGACTCCGCGGACGGCCAACTGGCCCGGTTGCGCGGCACCGGCAGCCCGGCGGGCGAATGGCTGGACCACGTCGTGGACTGCGCCAAGATCACCGCGCTGCACACCGCCGTGCTGATCGCCTTCGACCGTCACCCGGACCACTTCGGCCTGACCGGCGACGCCTGGCTGCTGGTCCCGCTGGGCTTCCAGTTCGCGGCCGTCGTCACCTTCTTCGGCGGACTGCTCACCGAGAAGCTCAAGCCGGAGGCGGCCGCGGGGGGACCGGCCGCGGCGCCGTCCACCCTGCGCGCGGTGGCCCTGCTGCCCGTGGACCACGGCGTGTTCTGCCTGGTCTTCCTGCTGCTGGGCGACGGGTCGTGGTTCCGCTGGGCCTACACGGCCCTCGGCGCCGCGGCCTGGCTCTTCCTGCCGGCGTTCCTCACGAAGTGGTTCCGGGAACTGACCGCAGCTCCCCGCTGAACGGCACCTCGCCGCCGCCCCGGCCGCCCAGCACGTCCAGCGCACGGCGCAACTGCGTGCTGGAGGTGTGCACGGTGTACGGGAAGTAGACGACGCTCACGCCCACCGACGCGAAGTCGCTCTCCAGCCGGTCGCCCTTGGGCGTGCCGCGCCAGTCGTCCCCCTTGAACAGCACGTCGAAGCGGACCTGCTGCCAGGTCTCCAGCTTGTCGGGAACCGTTTCCACGAAGGCGGCGTCCACGTACTTGACGCTGCGCACGATCTCAAGACGCTCCACCAGCGGAATCATCGGCCGCCGGCCCTTGGCCTGCTCCGCCATCTCGTCCGAGACCACACCGGCCACCAGGTAGTCGCACTGCGCGCGTGCGTGGCGGAGGATGTTGAGGTGCCCGATGTGGAAGAGGTCGTACGCTCCTGGTGCGTACCCCACGCGCCACCTTCTGCCCGGTCCGCCCGCTGTCACCCGTACCCCCCAGGGTTCGTTCGTGCCCGTGCGCGCCCCGGCCGGCCGGGCCGTGCGCGGTCTTCGACGATAGCGTGCACAATTCGTGCCCGTATGGTGAACGATGAGGGTGATCGCAGCTTCCGCCGACCGCCGGCCGGACGCTGCCAGCGGATCCGGGAGGGGACCACCGGGTGAGTGAGGACGAGCGGGACGGGAGCGCCCGGACGCCGCACCGCAGGCTGTTACTGGTGTCGACGAACTACGCACCGGAGCACGCCGGAATAGGGCCGTACGCCACGCAGATCGCCGAGCACTGGGCCGGGCGCGGCCATGAGACCCATGTGCTGACCGGGATGCCGCACTACCCGTCCTGGCGCCTCGACGCCTCCTACGCCGGCGTCTGGCGGCGCACCGAGCGGCGCGCCGGCGTGCTGGTGCACCGCAGGCGCCATACGGTGCCGCCCCGTCAGACCGCCGGGCGGCGCGCGCTGTTCGAGGCCTCCGTGCTGACGCACGGCCTGCTCGCGCCGCCCCGCACCGGCCGCCCGGACGCCGTGCTCGCCCAGATGCCGAGCCTGGCCGGCGGACTGCTCGGCGCCCGGCTCGCGGCCCGCCACCGCGTGCCGTACATACCCGTCGTCCAGGACCTGATGGGGGCGGCCGCGGCGCAGAGCGGCATCCGGGGCGGCTCGCGGGCGGCGTCACTCGCCGAGCGGGCCGAGGGATACGCGCTGCGCCGCGCGGCGCTCGTCGGCGTGATCCACGAGACCTTCGTCGACCGGGTCACGGCCCTGGGCGTGGACCGCGGCCGTATCCGCCTGGTGCCCAACTGGTCCCATGTGCCCGGGCCCCGTGCGCCCCGCGAGGAGACCAGGGCCCGGCTCGGCTGGCCGGCGGGGCAGGCCGTGGTGCTGCACTCCGGGAACATGGGCCTCAAACAGGGCCTCGACGTACTTGTCGAGGCGGCCCGCCGGGAGCCGGGGATCCGCTTCGTGCTGATGGGCGACGGCAGCCAGCGTGAGGCCCTCACGCGGCTCGCGGCCCATGTGCCCAACGTGGACTTCCTGCCGCCCGCCGCCGCCGACGACTTCCCCGAGGTGCTGGCCGCGGCCGACGTGCTCGCCGTCACCCAGCGTGCCTCGGTGCTCGACATGAGCGTGCCCTCCAAACTGACCTCGTACTTCGCCGCCGGACGGCCGGTGGTGGCGGCCGTGGCCGCGGCCGGCGGCACCGCGCAGGAGGTGCGGCGCTCCGGCGCCGGAGTGCTGGTCGCCCCGGAGGACCCCGCCGAACTGCTGTCCGCGGTGCGTAGACTCACCGCCGATCCGGCCCTGGCGGACGCGCTGGGCGCCGAGGGGCCCCGCCACGTGGCCGCCCACCTCTCCCGGGAGGCGGGCCTGGCGCGGATCGACGCACTCATCGACGAGGCCTTGGGGGGACCAGGCACGTGACCGACACACATGTTCCGGCCAGGGGCGAGGACGAACCCGACCAGTTGCGCGAGCAGTTCCGGCAGTTGCTGCGCTACCGCTGGCTCATCGGAGGCGGCATCGGCGTCGGCCTGCTCGGCGGTGCCTGGCTCGGGGTGACCGGGGCCGACTCCTACGCGGCGAGCAGCGACATCGTGCTGCGGGCGCCCACCAACGACCCCTTCAACCCCGCCGTCTCGGTGGACAAGACCCTCAACATGGGCTCCGAGCGGCAGACCGCGCTCAGCAGCAGCGTCGCCCAGGTGGCGGCCCACGACCTCGGCATGACCGACCGCAGCGGCGACCTCCAGCACGGACTCCAGGTCACCAACCCGCCGCAGACCCTCGTGCTGCACTTCACGTACACCGCCGCCGACCCGGCACAGGCGGCCCGCCGCGCCAACGCCCTCACCGTGGCCTACCTGGAACTGCGCAAGAGCCAGTGGGAACAGGTCAGGGGCAGCATGATCAAGAAGTACAGCGACCAGCTCGCCCCGCTCGTCAAACAGCACGAGGACATCACCAAGCAGATCGCCCAGCTCCCCGACGGCGGCTCGGCCACTGACTCCGCTTACGCCGTGAAGGCCAACCTCCTCAACCGCATCACCGAGCTGAACGGCCAGATCAGCAGCCTCAAGGCGCTCGACATGACACCCGGCACGGTGATCCGCGAAGCCGTGCCGCCCAGCGCCCCCGACGGCCCCGGCCTGCTCATGGCGCTGGGCCTCGGCGGCGCCGTCGGCATCGCCCTCGGACTGCTGTCCGCCTGGGTGCGCCTGGTGTTCGACCCGACCCCGCGCTCCGCGGGCGAGGTCGCCAGGGCGGTGCGCGCGCCCGTGCTCGGCATCCTGCCCCGCGGCGGCACCGGCGTCCTGCTCGTCGGCGGCCAGAGCGACTCGCGGGCGGCCGAGGAGTACCGCTCGATCGCTTTCCGGCTCGCCTACGACGACCGGTTCGCCGACCGCCGCCGGCTGCTGGTCGTGGCGCCCCGCGGTGGCGCGGAACCGGCCGCGGCGGTCGCGGCGGTCGCCTGCAACCTCACCGCGTCGTTCGCCGAGACCGGCAAGGACGTGCTGCTCGTCGAGGCCGACCTGCGCACCCCCTCGCTCGTCGAACGGCTCCGCACGACCACCACCCCGCGCCCCCAGTGGACCTTGCCGGAACCCACCTCCCGGGCCCATGGCCAGGACGGCGCCGACTGGCCCGGGGGCGGCCACCTCGCCGTCGACGCGGGCGAGTCGGGCATGTTCGACCTGGTGCCGGGCGAGCGGGTGCGCAACGTGCCCCGGGCCCTCACCTCGTCCCGGATGACCCGGCTGATCGCCGAGGCGGACGACCCCGGCTCCACCGTCGTCGTCCTCGCCCCGCCCGTCCTCGCCTACGCCGATGCGCTCGCGCTCGTCGACCGGGTGGACGGCGTCCTGATCGTGTGCGACCCGCGCGCCGTGCACCGCTCGGACCTGGCCCGGGTGCGGGAGCTGATCGGCGGCGCGGGCGGCACCGTGCTGGGGGCCGTCATCCACACCGAGGGCGGCCGGGCCCGGCGCGGCAAACGGCGCGGCGCGGCGGGCGGCGGCCACCGAGCGGGACGGCAGGCGGCCCCCGAACCCCCGCCGGGACCCCGCAAGGTGCACAGCACCCGGCGCGCACTCCTCGACGACGACGGGGACATCGTCGCCCCGCGCGGCGTGCGCGCGGGCGACAGGTGAGCGACCGCCCGGGGCCGCAGGGCCCCGAAGGCCCGCCGGCGGACGGGCGACCGGTCGTGCGGAGCCGGCTCACCGGGGCCGTGGCGGCCTCCGTCCTCGACCAGGCCGCCTCCAGCTTGACCAACATCCTGGTCCTGGTCATCGCCGCCAGGGTCTCCACCACCACGGGCTTCGCCGCGTTCTCGATGGTCTACCTGACCTTCACCGTGCTGCTCGGCCTCAACGTGGCGTACGTGGGCCAGGCCCTGGTGCTTGAGCGCGGCGACGAGCACGCGCTCGGCGCCGCGTGCCGCTCCGCGGTCGCCTTCACGGCCTGTGCCGCCTGCGCCGCGGGCGGCCCGCTCCTGCTGGGCGGGCTGCTCGCCGGGGGGCGGCAGGGCGGCGCGTTCGCCGCGCTCGGCCTCGTCCTGCCGCTGGTACTCGTTCAGGACGGGCTGCGGTACGCGTTCTCCGCGCTGCGCAGGCCCGGTCGCGCCCTCGCCGCCGACACACTGCGCCTGCTGTGCGTCGTCCCGGCGCTCGTCCTGCAACCGCAGCACGCCACGCCCGCCCGGCTGGTGGCCGTCTGGGGCCTGTCGGCGGTGCCCGCGCTGCTGCTCGGTCTCGGGCTGCTGCGGCCCTTCGCCACGGGCGCCGCCGTCCGGCTGCGCGGCTACCTGCGCCGCGGCCACCTGGGGATGCGGTTCGCCGTCGAGTTCTGCGTGGGCAACGCCTCCAGCCAGTTGGCGGTGCTCGCCCTCGGGCTGCTCGCCGACCCGCTCGCGGTGGGGGCGCTGCGTGGCGCCACCACCCTCTTCGGCCCGCTGAACGTCCTGTTCACCTCCGTCAACGCCTTCGGCCCGCCGGTCCTCGGGCGGCTCGGCGGACGGCGCGCCACCACCAGGGCGGCCGCGGCGCTCGGAGCGGTGCTCGCCGCGCTCGGCCTCGGCTGGGCCGCCGTGCTGTACGCGTTGCCGGCCTCAGCGGGGCGGCACATCCTCGGTGCCACCTGGCCGTCCGCGGCCGCCCTGCTGCCGGCCACGGGCGGCCAGTACGCCGTGATGGGCCTGGGCACCTGCGCCCTGGTCACCCTGCGGGTGCTCACCCCCCGCGCCACCCTGTCAGTCCAGGTGGTGTTCTCCCTGCTCACGGTCGTCCTGATGCTCACCGGCTACCGGGTCGGCGGCGCGTCGGGCGCGGCCTGGGGGCTGGCCGCCGGCTCGGCGCTCAAGGCCACGGCCGCCTGGCTGCGGGTGCTGAGACCCCGGCCCGCGGAGCGTGCGGCGCGCACCGGCGTCAGCGCAGCGCGGCACCCCGATCCTGACGGCGTGTCGTGATCAGCAGGATGCAGCACAGCGCGATGGCCACCCGGCCCGACGCCTGCAGCAGCGGCCCGCGCAGCAGGATGAACGAGTAGCCCGCGACCAGCGGCACCACCAGGGCGATCAGGCTGCCCGGCGGGGCCCGCCGGCGCGCCCGGTGGGCGTAGCGCCGGTCCACCCGCGCCGCCGCGTACCCCATGGCGAGGAAGCCCGCCACCATGCCCACCGGCCCCGCGTCGATCCACAGCTCGGCCCACACGGGCGAGGACAGGTTGGTGTTCACCGCACCCATCCACTGCCCCACCAGCACACCGGTGTCCAGCGGTTTGTCCGGCCACACCGAGCGCGGCACCGCGAACAGCAGGGAACCCGCGAGCTGCCTGCCGTAGGTGTGCCCCTCGCCCGACCTGACGAACGTGACCGTGTTGGCGAACATCCCCACCTGGTCGTAGTCCTTGATGGCCAGCGGCTCAAGCACCGAGGTCGTCTGGAGGGGGTGGTAGTTCAGCTCGTCGTAGCGGAACCGGTCCGCGAACGGGAACACCACCAGGGCCATCACCACCCCGAGGCTCAGCGCCGAGCGGTACATCGCCGCGCTGACCGGGAAGACGGTGAACAGCAGGGAGAACAGGACCGTGAGGAACCAGTAGCGGGGGTTGGAGACCGGGTTGTTGACGACCGTGTTCACCGCCAGCAGCGCCACCCACACCGCGAGCACGGCGGGCGAGCGCCGGGAGCGCCGCGAGGTGACGAGACGGCGGGTGTAGACCAGCAGTGCGATCAGCGCGGGCACGGTGCCGAAGCCGCGCAGGAATGCCTGGCCCGCCTGCGAGTCGGCCTGGGAGATACCGGCCTCCTGGAGGTCGGCGACGATCTCCTGACGGCTGCTGAAGAACACCGCGGGCCCGCCCAGCTTCACCACCAGCGCCGCACTGCCCGCGAACGCGAGCAGCACGAGCAGGCTCAACCGGTGCCGGTGCACCAGGGCCGGCCGCGACTCGCCCCGGCCCGTGCCACCGGGCCGGTGCCTGGCCAGCAGTACCCCGACGTCGAAGGCGACACAGCCGATCAGGACCAGGGCGATGGCTTCGGTGAGGTCGGAGCGCGGCCCGACCACCGGCGTCGGCACCTGTCCGAGCACCGTCTGCGCCAGCGGCGCCACACCCATCGCCATGTAGACGAAGAGCCAGAACGACCCCTGCAGCAGCTTGCGGCGGCCGGTGAGGATCATCGCGGACAGCCGGGCACCCGCGTACACCGTCAGGGTGAGCTGGAGCCAGTACGCCGCGTCCCTGCTGCCCGCCCCCGGCTGGGCGGCGACGGCCAGCGGCAGCAGCACGGACAGCCCCAGGACCAGCGGCACGGACAGCGCTCGGGAGAGCAGCGTACGGGGCGACACCGCGGCGGGGCCCCGCGCGCCGGGAGCGGGCCGTGGCGCGCCGGGTGCGTCCTCGCCCCCGGACGCGGCGGGAGCCGTGGCCCCGGTGGGCGGTGCCCCGGGCCCGGGCGCCGGCGCGCGGGGACCGCGGCGGGCCCCGGCAGCGGACCGCGCGTCCGCGGAGCCCTCCGTCGCACTCCCGTCCCGCGGCACCTGCGGCACGACCGCCCCCCAACTCGCCCCACCCGAGGGGGCGTCCCCGCGGGCAGTCTACCGACGCCGCCGTGTCACCCCGCGGTTACCGTTAGGCTGCTTCGACAGGCGTTCGAGGGGGCGCCGTTGGGGGGTACAGCGGTGCGCGATCTGACGGCCTTCACCCTGGCCGGCTACGACAAGGGGCGCGGCAGACTCGTCCAGGCCCTCTGGTTCGCCGTGCTGAACACGCTCTTCATGGCGTGGTTCTGCCCCGCCCGGCTGCGGGTGGCGCTGCTGCGCGCGTTCGGCGCGCGGATCGGCACCGGGGTGCTCATCAGGCACCGGGTGCGCGTCCTGTGGCCGTGGAAGCTGACGGTCGGCGACCACACCTGGATCGGCGAGGGCGCCTGGATCCTCAATCTGGAACCGGTCACCCTCGGCTCGCACGTCTGCCTCTCCCAGGAGGCGCTGCTGTGCACCGGCAGCCACGACCACCGCGCCGCCGACTTCCGGTACCGCAACGCCCCGGTCACCGTCGCCGACGGTGCCTGGATAGCCGCGCGCGCCACCGTGCTGGCCGGGGTCAGCGTCGGCCGGCACGCCGTGGTCGCCGCGGGCACCGTCCTCGACCGGGACCTGCCCGAGCTGACCCTGCACACCGCCGCCGGCCGGCGGCCCGTCGAGGACCCGGCATGAAGGTCCTGCACGCGGTCACCCTGCACAGCCCCACCGGCGCCTTCGGCGGTCCCGTGCGTGTGGCGCTGAACCTCGCCAAGGGGCTGGCGGCCCGGGGCCACGAGCCCCGCCTCGTCGCGCTCGCCGACGGCTTCCCCGGGCCGCCGCCCACGGAGGTGGAAGGGGTGCCCGCGCGGCTGTACCCGGCCCGCAGGGTCCTGCCGCTCGGCTTCAGCGGCCTGACGTCGCCCGCGCTGCTCGCCGGTGCCGGCCGGCTGGTGCGCGGCGCCGACGTGGTCCACGTCCACCTCGCCCGCGACCTGGTCACGCTGCCCGTCGCACTGGCCGCGCTGCGCGCCCGCAGACCGCTGGTGCTGCAGACCCACGGCATGGTGGACCCGAGCGGGCGCGCGTCGGCCCGGCTGCTCGACGCCCTCGCGGTGCGCAGGGTGCTGCGGTCGGCGGACCGGCTGCTGTACCTGACGGACCACGAGCGCGGCGCCCTGGAAGAGGTGGCCGGCCCCTTCGCGCGGGCCCGCGCGGTGCGGCTGGTGAACGGGGTGCCCGCCCAGGACGCGGGCGCCGCGCCCGCCGGGCCGCCCCGCATCCTGTACGCGGCCCGGCTCCAGGAGCGCAAGCGGCCGCGGGACTTCGTGGCGGCGGCGCCCGAGGTGCTGCGCGGCAACCCGGCCGCGGAGTTCGTGGTCGCCGGTCCCGACGAGGGCGAGCTGACGGCGGTGCGGGCCCTGGCCGACGAGTTGGGCCTGGCCCACAAGGTGCTCTTCCCCGGGCCGCTGACCGGCGCGCAGATGCTCACCGAACTGCGCCGTGCGCACGTCTACGTGCTGCCGTCCGTGGACGAGCCGTTTCCCATGTCGGTGCTTGAGGCGATGGCCGTCGGCACTCCGGTCGTCGTCACCCGCTCCAACGGTCTGGCCAGTGACGTGGCGAAGGCGGCTGCGGGCCGGGTGGTGGCGGACGCGGACGGCATCGCGGGCGCGGTGCTCGACCTGCTGGACCCGGACACCCGCCGGGCCGCCTCGGCGGCGGCCCGGGCGCTGAGCGCCGAGGCGTTCTCGATGGACGCGGTGCTCGACACGCTGCTGGGGGAGTACGAGCGGGTGCGCGCGACCGCCGCGTAGCCTCGCCGGCGTACGACGCGGCGGCCGCGTCAGCGCGGGTGCGAGGTGGTGTTCGCGGCGTCGAGCGGTGCGCCGCAGCGTGTGCAGAGCAGGTGGCCGTCGGGCGCGCCGCCGCAGCCGGTGTGCAGGAACGCGCGCGGCGGGCCCTCGGGGGACGGGTAGTGGGTGTCGCCCCACCTGGCCAGGTGGATCAGCACCGGCCACAACTGCCTGCCCTTCTCGGTGAGCAGGTACTCGTGGCGCACGGGGTGCTCCTGGTAGGGCCTGCGCTCAAGGACGCCCTCGCCCACCAGCCGCTCCAGGCGTGCGGTCAGCACGCTCCTGGTGATGCCGAGCCGCTCGACGAAGTCCTCGAACCGGTGCACACCGAAGACCACGTCGCGCACCAGCAGCAGGGACCACCGCTCGCCCACCACCTCCAGGGCGCGGGCGATCGAGCAGACCTGGGTGTCGTAGTCGCGGCGCAGCATCGGCGCCAGTGTACCGGGTGCGTTCGGTGAAGCGACTGGCTATGCTGACCGAGTCGCTTCACCGAACCCACCCGGTGAGAGCCCGTACCGAGGAGTCCTCGCGATGGCACCACCTCCGCAGCAGACCCCGCGCATCCCCGCCCCGCCCGCCTCCGGTGCCGCCCGGGCCGGGGCCGCCCCGGGCGCGGTGCTGCTCGTGGTGTCGTCCGCGGTGTTCCTGGCCAGCCTGGACCTGTTCATCGTCAACATCGCGCTGCCCGCGATCCGCCAGGCGTTCCCCGGCGAAGACCTGGCGAACGCCTCCTGGGTGCTCAACGGCTACACGGTCGTCTTCGCCGCCTTCCTCGCGCCCGCCGGCCGCCTGGCCGACCGCTACGGCCGGCGGCGGGCGTTCCTGGTGGGCACGGCGCTGTTCACCGCGGGCTCGGCGGCCTGCGCCGCGGCCCCCACGATCCCGCTGCTGGTCGCCTTCCGCGCGGTGCAGGCCCTGGGCGCCGCCCTGGTCATGCCGACCTCGCTCGCGCTGCTGCTCTCGGCCTTCCCCGCCGCCCGCCGCGCGGTGGCGGTCAGCGTCTGGTCGGCGGTGGGAGGCGTGGCCGCCGCCGCAGGGCCGCCGCTGGGCGGGCTGCTCGTCCCGCTCTCCTGGCGCTGGATCTTCCTGGTCAACCTGCCGGTGGGACTGCTCGCGCTGGCCTTCGGGCCGAAGATCCTGCGGGAGAGCAAGGACACGTCCTCGGGGGTACCGGATCTGCCGGGTGCCGGCGGGCTCGTGCTCGGCATCGGCGCCCTCACCTGGGCGCTGGTCTCCGGCTCCGACGACGGTTGGGGAAGTCCACGGATCCTGGCCGCGGGGGCGCTGTCGGCCCTCGCCCTGACGTGGGTGGCGCTGCGCTCCCGCCGGCATCCCGTCCCGGTCCTCGATCTCGCCGCGCTGTCCCGGCCACCGCTGTGGCTGGCCTGTACGGCGATGCTGCTCTTCACGGTCGGGTTCGGCAGCATGCTCTTCGGCAACGTCCTCTTCCTGACCGGTAGCTGGCACTACTCGGTGATCGCCGCCGGACTCGCCCTGGCACCGGGGCCCGCGGTGGTGGTCGTGGTCTCGCTGACGGCCACGGGCAGGCTCGCCGGGCGGTTCGGGCCCGGGCCCGTCGCGGCCGCCGGTGCGCTGTCGTTCGCGGCCGGGGCGGCGTCCTGGGTCTGGCGGATGGGCGAGGCGCCGCACTACGCCACCGAACTGCTGCCCGGCCAGTTCCTCACCGGCCTGGGCGTCGGGCTGATCCTGCCCAGCCTCTCCGGTGTGGTCGGCACGGTGCTGCCGTCCCACCAGTGGGGCGCGGGCTCGTCCCTGATCAACACCGCGCGCCAGATCGGGGCGGTGCTCGGTGTCGCCCTGCTGGTGGTGGTCTACGGCCCGGCGCCGGGACTCGACGCCTTCCGGCGGGGTTGGACCTTCCTCGCCGCCGTGGCGGTCGCCGCGGCGCTGGCGGCGGCCGCGATGACGACCCGTATGCACAGCGGTGCCGCACCGCGTCCCGGCATCGATCAGGGGCCGGACGCCGATCCGCCGTCCGGCGCGGCGCCCGCCCCGTCCGTCGTCGGCCCGCGGTCCGGCGCGCAGCCGCTGCCGTCCGCCGCGGCGGACGGCGTCCACACCGCCGGCGACCACCCGGACACCTGACACTCGCGGTCACACGACCGGCGGCGGAGGCCACCGCCGGTGGCTGCTGGCGGCGGCTGCCGCCGGGGCGGACGCGGAGGCGCCCCGGCGTCCTCATGAACGGGCGTCAGGCGGGCACCCACGCGTAGCAGCCCTCGGACACGAACTCCCGGGTTCCGGGCGGTACCTTCGCAGTGATCTTCTTGCCGGAGCCGGAGCCGGAGCCGGAGCCGGAGCCGGAGCCGGAGCCGGAGCCGGAGCCGGAGCCGGAGCCGGAAGCGGGCTCGGGCCCCGACGCCAGGACCCTGCCCGCCGCACCCACGGCCCGCCAGGCGCAGGACGCGCTCGGTGTCGGCGCGCGGTACGTTCCGGCGGCCGGCGCCTTCTTCACACCGTCCGGAAAACCGGCCCTCGCCGCCCGCAGTACGGGCATCTGGTCCGGGCACAGCGATGCGACGGCGTCCTTCGCGCCGGGGATGTCCCCGGCGATCACGGCGCCCACGGCGGCGTCCCGGTCGTGCCGTGCGGTGCGTGCCACCCGCTCGCACGCCTCCTGCCCGAGCTGGAGGACCGCGGCGGGATCCATGTTCGCGGGCACCCGCCCGCTGAGGTACTCCTTCTGCTTCTTGCTGAACGAGCCGGTGGCCGGGGTGATCCGGGAGTCGGGCAGCATCGGGACCCGGGACGCCGAGGGCGCGGGGCCGGGACGGCCGGCCGCGGTCCCCGCGCCCGGCCGCCCGCCGTCGTCCTGCGCGCCGCACCCGGCCAGCAGGGCCAGGGCGGCGCTGAGCCCGGTGCAGAGCAGGGCCGCGCGCCGGTGGAGTGGATGCATGGGAGGAAGCTCCTGTGACTCGGGGAGGAAGTCGGCACGGTGCACCGGGCGTCCGGCGCGGCGGCCGGGCCGCGCGGCACGGGGGCGGACGGAGTGGCACGGTGGGCGGACCGGGCGGACCGGGGGGACCGTCAGACGGGTAGATGAGGCAGACGGGGCGGACGGGTGCGCGGACGCACGGCGGAGGCGCCGTCCACCCCCGCCGTGCGTCCGTGCCGCTTACGGCGCGCCGAAGGTGAGCACCAGTTGCGGGGTGCCCTCGGCGGCCGACGCCTCGCGCGACCACAGCCAGAGCGCGTCCGAGCCGCTGCCCGTCAGCGCCATGTCGTAGGAGCCGCCCAGCCCCGCCGACAGCGCGGCGGTGTCCAGTGCCGCCGAGTACACGGCCGAGCCCTCCGCGGTGCCGTCGAGCGTCCCGATCGGCCGGTCGCCGAGCGCGGGACGGCCGGTGTACGTGACGCCGGACTCGGTCCACGCCCCGGTGACCGGCAGGACCGACACGGTGTCGGCCGACTCGGCACCCGACTGGGTGCTGGTCTTCACCGCGAGCCGGGCGCTCTTGAGGACCGTGCCGGACGGCGCGGACGGCAGGGCGAAGCGGAGGTACGACACGTACGCCGAACTGCCCCGCACCGCCAGCGAGCCGGACGAGCCGTAGTTGGTGCCCGGCGCGCCGGCGTTGACGTAGCCGTCCTCGGTCGCGGTGACCGTGCGCACCGTGTCCGCCGGGGCCGAGGCCAGCTCGTAGTGGGCCCACACCTGGCCCGCGGTGAGCGCCTTCGGGTAGACGGCCGTCTCGTCGATCTGGCCGTTGAAGAAGGAACTCGACGGTGCGTCGGGCCAGTTGCGCAGGGTGTCCCCGCCGACGTGCCAGTGGCCCGTGTAGCTCTGGTTACCGGTGATCTTGTTGCTGCCTGCGAGCTTGCCGTCCACGTACAGCGCCATGCCCGACGAACTCTGGGTACCGACGACGTGGTGCCACTTGCCGTCGTTGTACCTGGCCGCGGTGGTGAGGGTGCGGGACGAGTCGGCGTGGACGCCGAAGACCAGCTTCCCGGCGTTGTCCATGTAGACGTGCTTGTCGTAGTACGTGCTGGTGCCGGTGGTGCCGCTGCCGAACCCGATGAGCTTGCCGCCCCGCCCGGTGGTGGTCTTGAACCAGGTCTCCACGGAGAAGGCGCCGGGCACGGTGGTCGCGCGGTCGCTGTAGACCTGCTGGTCGCTGCCGTCGAGGCCGAGCGCGGTGCTGGGGCCGTTCACCGCGGCGGGTGTCTGGCGCAGCGCCGGGCCGCCCACGTAGGCACCGGCGTCGTCGGCCGGCGAGGAGTCGCCGGCGAAGGGGGTGGTGGACTCGTCGTAGCGCCAGTAGAGCGTGGCACCGTCGTCCAGTACCGCCTGCGGGTACTTCTCCGCGGACGTCGGCACCGTCACGGTGGCGGCGGGGGACGGGGCGCTGGTGTTGCCTGCGCCGTCGGTGGCGGTGACCCGGTAGGTGTAGGTCTGGCCGGGGGTCACATCGGTGTCGCTGAAGGACAACTGCGGGCGCGTCCACTCGGCGGAGCTTCCCTCGACGGTGCCGACGGGTGCCGAGGCGCCGTTGCGGTACACCTTGTAGGTGAGCTTGCTGTCGTCCAGGTCGGTGCTGGAGCGCCAGCGGACCTGCACCCGGTCGGGCGTGACGCTGGCGGCGGCGGCCTGCGGGACGCCCGGTGCTCCCGTGTCGTGGTCCGAGGCGAACCTGGTCAGTCCCTGTGCGGAGGCCCCGTTGACGGTGGTGAACTCGCCGCCCACCCACATGTAGTGGGTGTCACCGGTGCCTGCGATGGTCAGCGCGCGCGGGCCGATGCCCTCGCCGAGGCCGTCGTTGGTGTCCGGGAACCAGCCGAGCAGGCTCGGGTCGTCGGTCGGCTCGGCCATCAGGTGGTGCCGCCGCCCGTCGGGGAACTCGCCCATGGTGGAGCAGTCGTGCGCGTGCGAGGCGCTGTAGAGCACGCCCTCGTAGGACAGCACGGACTGTGTGGCGCCCAGGCAGGTGTCACGCCAGCGCTGTTCGAAGGTGCCGGCGTCGACCGCGATGCGTCCGTCGAAGACACCTCCGCCGGTGCCCTCGTTCCCGGTGTAGAAGCCGGTGCCGTCGGTGTCGATGGTCTTGACCACCGAGGTGGTCGTGATGAAACCCAGGGGATACGTCTTCACGTTGGCGCCCGTGGTGGCGTCGACCACGGCGAGGGCGTGCGAGTCCGCGCGGTTGACGGTGAAGAAGTCGCCGCCGAGTACGACGTCCTTGCCGTCCGCGGTCACCTTCACGGCCCGGCCCGGCTCGTCGGCGTCCGCCCGGAACGGCCGTACGTCGCCGCTGGCCGCGTCGACCGCCGCGAACCGCTGCCGCGGCTGCCCGTCGACGGTGGTGAAGTCGCCGCCCGCGTAGACCGTGTCGTCGGTCACCGCCAGCGCTCGTACGGTGGCGGGGAAGGCGGCGTGGAAGTCGGCCCTCGGGGTGCAGGTGGCGATGTCGATGGCGGCGAGGCTGCTGACCGGGGTGCCGTTCACCGAGCCGAAGTAGCCGCCCGCGTACAGCGTCTTCTGGTCCGAAGACACCGCCAGCGCCCGGACGGTGGCGGTGCCGCTGCCCACCGTGAAGGAGAGGTCGCACGAGGTGGGAGCGCCGGTGGCGGCGTTCATCGCGACGAAGTTCACGGCGTCGCGAGGCGTCCCGTCCGCGCCCTGCGGGGGCCGCACCTGGGAGAAGGTGCCGCCCGCGAAGACCGTGTCGCCGGCGTGCGCGAGCGCCCACACGATCCCGTTGGTCTGCCAGGTGGGCAGGTCGTCGGCCGTGAACGCCACGGGCGGGGTGAGCGCGGCGGCCTCGGGGACGGTGACCACCCCCAGACAGGTGGCGGCGAAGGAGAGGACGAGGGCCGCGGAAAGCCCCCTTGATCTGAACATGTACCCCCCAGGGTGATAGGCCCGGTCATGTGGCCAGAAGTAACCTAAAAAACACCTGTGCTGGCGAACCATACGGGCCTGTGGAGTGCCCCGGGCCACACTTGAAGAAATCCCTGACGAAGCGGAACCGCCGCATGACGCGCTGTCATACCCGGCTGTCGGGCGGTCGGGCCGGTCAGCGATCGATACGGACGGCCGCCCCGGCGAGCTGCTCCTCCACCAGGCGGACATCCGCGTCCACCATGATCCGCGCCAGTTCGTCGACCAGCACCGTCGGCTTCCAGCCGAGCACATCGCGGGCCTTGGAGGCGTCCCCTATCAGGGCGTCGACCTCGCTGGGCCGTTCGTACTTGGGGTCGTAGCGGACGTGCTCGCCCGCGTCCAGCCCGGCGTGCGCGAACGCGGTGTCCACGAACTGCCGCACCGTGGCCGGTACTCCGGTCGCCACCACGTAGTCGGACGGCTCGTCGTGCTGGAGCATCCGCCACATCGCCTCCACGTACTCGGGCGCGTAGCCCCAGTCACGTACCGCGTCCAGGTTGCCGAGGTAGAGCCGATCCTGGAGTCCGGCCTTGATCCGGGCCACGGCCCGGGTCACCTTGCGGGTCACGAAGGTCTCCCCGCGGCGCGGCGACTCGTGGTTGAACAGGATCCCGTTGACCGCGAACATCCCGTACGCCTCACGGTAGTTCACCGTCGCCCAGTACGCGTACACCTTCGCGGCGCCGTACGGGCTGCGCGGGTGGAAGGGGGTGAGCTCGTTCTGCGGCGGGGGAGCGGAGCCGAACATCTCCGAGGACGACGCCTGGTAGATCCGGGTCCGCACCCCGCTCGCCCGGATCGCCTCCAGCAGCCGCAGGGCGCCCAGGCCCGTGACGTCACCCGTGTACAGCGGGGCGTCGAAGGAGACCCGGACGTGGGACTGCGCGCCCAGGTTGTACACCTCGTCCGGCCGTATGTCGCGCAGCAGGTTCACGAGCGCCACGCCGTCGGCGAGGTCGGCGTGGTGCAGCACGAAGGACCGGTTCGCCTCCTGCGGCCCCTGGTAGATGTGGTCGATGCGCTCGGTGTTGAAGCTGGACGAGCGCCGTACGAGGCCGTGCACCGTGTACCCCTTGGAGAGCAGCAGCTCCGCCAGATAGGAACCGTCCTGCCCGGTGACTCCGGTGATCAGCGCACATGTGCTCATGAGGTGTGCTCCCCTTCCGACCGGGTGTGCCCGAGGGGGGACCGCGGCCTGGTGTGGTGACTGCCCCGCCGCCCGCCGACGCCTTCTCCGGCATGTCGTGACGTGGGTCTGTATTTCGGGGTTTGCCACCCCTTGCGGTTCCTGGTCCTGGCATGATCCGGGGCATGACCGAATCGCTGCTGCCCGACCGGGCCCGAATATTCGTCGCCGGACACCGTGGTCTCGTCGGCTCCGCGGTGGCCAGGCGACTGACCGCGGACGGCCACCGGGTCCTCACCCGCACCCGGACCGAGCTCGACCTGCGGGACGCGGCGCGCACCGCCGAGGTGCTGGGCGAGCTGCGCCCCGACGCCGTGGTGCTGGCCGCCGCCAAGGTCGGCGGGATCCTCGCGAACAGCACCTACCCGGTGCAGTTCATCGAGGAGAACCTCCAGATCCAGCTCAGCGTGGTGGCCGGTGCCCATGCGGCCGGTGTGCCGCGGCTGCTGTTCCTCGGCTCGTCGTGCATCTACCCCAAGCTGGCCCCCCAGCCGATCACCGAGGACGCGCTCCTCGGCGGCCCCCTGGAACCCACCAACCGCGCCTACGCCCTGGCGAAGATCGCCGGTGTCGTGCAGGTCCAGGCGTACCGGCAGCAGTACGGTGCGTCCTACATCTCCGCGATGCCGACGAACCTCTACGGCCCCGGCGACAACTTCGACCTGGCGACGTCGCACGTGCTGCCCGCTCTGATCCGCCGCTTCCACGAGGCACGCGAGGAGGGCCGCGACGAGGTGGTGCTGTGGGGCTCGGGCACCCCGCGCCGTGAGTTCCTGCACGTCGACGACCTGGCCTCGGCCTGTGCCGTGCTGCTGCGGCGCTACGACGGGGACGACCCGGTGAACATCGGCTGCGGCACGGACCTGACGATCAGCGAACTCGCGGCGACGGTCGCCGAGGTGACCGGCTTCGCCGGCCGGATCTCCTGGGACACCGGCAAGCCGGACGGCACTCCGCGCAAACTCCTCGACGTCACCCGGCTGACGGCGCTCGGCTGGCGCCCCGCCGTCCCGCTGCGGGACGGCATCGCAGCCACCTACGCGCACTGGCGCGCGACCTCCGGGAGCTGACCGGCGCCGGGCCGCCCGGACCCGGGTCCCACCTGCCCGGTCCCGGACTCCGCCCGACGCGGCGCGGAGAGGGCCCGGCCGGTGGGGGACGGAGCCCGACGCGGCCCGGGCGGAGCGTGCCGGGGCCGCGGCCGCCCGAGCTCCGGCCCGGGCCGTCGGGGATCCCGGCTGCCCGCTGCCCGCACCAGGCCGCCGTGCGCGGGCCGTACCGCGCGCCCTGCCGCGGGCCGTGCCGTGCGCCCACGGCGCCGGTCGTGTCGCCACCGACGTCCCGCCGCCCCTCAGTACGCCCCGCGGCCGTCGACGACGGCGCGCAGGGTGCGTGCCATCACGTCGAGGTCGCTGGTGAAGGACCAGTTGTCGACGTACTGCAGGTCAAGCTGGACGGCCTCGTCCCAGGACAGGTCGGAGCGCCCGCTTATCTGCCACAGGCCCGTCATCCCGGGCCGCACGGCGAGCCTGCGCCGCTCCACCGCCGTGTAGTGGACGACCTCCTCGGCCAGCGGCGGACGGGGCCCGACCAGCGACATCTCGCCGCGCAACACGTTCGCAAGCTGGGGCAGCTCGTCGAGCGAGGTGCGCCGCAGCAGGTGACCCACCCGCGTCACCCTGGGGTCGGCGCGCATCTTGAACAGGGGTCCGTCCTGCTCGTTCTGCCCGGCCAGTTCGGCCTTGCGCTCGTCCGCACCGACGTCCATGGTGCGGAACTTCCACATCACGAACGGCACACCGCCCTTTCCGATCCGCTCCTGCCGGTAGAGCACCGGCCCCGGTGAACCCAGCCGGACCGCCAGCGCGACGGCCAGCAGCAGCGGCGAGAGCACCAGCAGACCGAGCCCCGCGGCGACCCGGTCCAGGGCGTGCTTGAGCGTGGGCTGTACGCCGTGCCGGACCGGGGGAGCGACGCGCAGCAGCGCCATGCCCGCCGCCGAGCTGGTCTCAAGACGCTTGACGGACACCTCCACGAGACCGGGGGCGAGGGCGAGTTCGAGCCCCGCGTCGCCCAGCCCCCACGACAGCCGGCGCAGCCGCTCGCCGGAGAGCGGCGCACCCGGCGCGACCAGCGCGATGTCGGCACCGCGGGCCCGGGCCGCGGCCAGCACCGCCGAGGTGTCCCCGTCCGGTGCGGCGGGCGTCCCGCGGCCGATGCGGGCGGCCGCGGGGACACCGCTGGCCAGCGGGCCACCGCCGACGGCCACCACGCCGACCACGACGTACGGGTGGTCCGTGCGGCCCACGAGGTGCCCCGCGACCTCGTCGGCCGCGGTCGGCTCGCCGACGACCAGGACCCGGATCACCGCCTGCGCCTCCCGGCGGCTCGCCGTCAGGTGGCGGTAGATCAGCTTGTGGCAGAGCAGGGTGGCCAGCAGCGGCGGGACGAGGGCGGCCAGGCAGAGCAGCGGCGGCTGGCGGAGGTCGGCGGCGACCCGGGCGACGGCCAGCACGCCGAGCAGGACCAGCCAGTCGTGCAGCACGGGCAGCGCTCCGCGGGACTCGCCGAGCGCCCGGCCCGCGTACCGGGACCTGAGGAGGCGCACCAGCGGCCAGGCGACGGCGGCGAGCAGGACCGACGGCAGCCAGGGCCCGGGCGGCGCGGCGGGCGGACGCAGGAGCAGCGTCACGGACAGCCCGGCGCCGAAAACGTCGACGAGCAGCGTGACGGGGAGGTACCAGCGGGGTTTTGCGCCCAGCGCGGAGGCCGGCGCCCGGGTGCGGGTCCACGTCGGTGACGTACGTATCTCAGGTTCCTGAACATGCCGCATGTACCCCCCTGGACGTCCTGCCCCGAAATTGCGTTGTCCGTCCCGTTCGCCGATTCCCCAGTAGACGGCCCGGCGTCATAGCGGCGAACAGTATGGCAATCAATGGTGTGTTGAGTGCGGATAACGTGAAAATCATCGGAGAGTTGCGTATGGTTCCGGCCATTTGGTGAGCGTGGCTGTGGAACGAGACTCCGGAGCCCGGGCGAGGTAGCGGCCGGAGACGCCGACCGTGCCGCGTGGATGCGGACGTGGCGGGCCGTAGGAGTGCGGGCGGGGCAGGCGGCCTGGTCAGGGTCGGGGGCGCCCGGTGGGACGCGGTCCACGGGACGCCCCGCACCGGCGCCGCACCGCCCGCTCCGGAAGGTCCGGGCGGCCCGCCCCGAAACCGTCCGGTACGGCCGTGCGCCCGGCCGGGCCCCGCGCCGCGCGTCCGGATCCCGCCCGGGTCCGCCGCTTCGGCCCCGGTCGGCAGGTCCCTGCGGATAGGGTCGCGCCGGCGGTGCGTCCCGGCGGCCGCGGGGCCGCGCAGGGGCGGCCGGATGTGGCATTGCCCCGGTGTCGTCCGATGGGCTCTACTGGCTCATACCGGGGTCTTTGGCCCCAGGCCCGTACGGCCTCCCGCAGATCCCCGCACTCCGCCCGTGCCCCGCGGCCCCGCCACCCGGCCCGCCTCCCCCTGCCCGGCCGCCTCCCGGAGGGAATGACCATGACCCACGCGCCCGACCGCGCGGCGCTGCAGGACCGCCAGGCCGGGCACCGCCGCGGCCGGCCGGGCGGCTACCGCCGCCTAGTGCTCGCCACCCTGCTCGGGGCCCTGCTGATCGGTGCCGTCGCGGGCACCGGACTCGCCTGGGACACCTCGTCCGACCACGCGCCGCCCGCCGCCACCGCCGCCGGCCCGGGCCGCACCGCGGCCCTGCCGTTCGACCTGCCGGACACCCGGCGGCTGCGCGCCGGAGGGCACCTCGTCTTCGCCCACTACTTCCCGCCGTATCCGCTCTCCCTGGACAACGAGCCCGCCAACCGGGACTACTACGCCCGCAACTACCTCACCGTCGACGGCGAGCACGGCAAGCACGCCGCGTACGGCGGCCTGCTGCGGGACAGGCCGCTGCCGGTCGAGCCGTCCGGCGGGGACTGGCGGCTCGCCAACCTGGAACGCGAGGTGCGCACCGCGCGGGACGCCGGCATCGACGGCTTCAGTGTCGACATCCTCGCGCTGTCGGGGCCGAACTGGGAGCGGGCCCGCACCCTGCTGCGGGCGGCCCGTGCCGTGGACCCCGGCTTCCAGATCATGCTCATGCCGGACATGAAGGCCCTGGCCGAGGAGAGCCCAGAGGCCCTGGCCGACGCGCTCGCCCGGCTGTCCGGCTCGCCGGCCGCGTTCCACCTGTCCGACGGGCGCCTCGTCGTCTCCCCGTTCAAGGCCGAGGCGCACACCCCCGACTGGTGGACACGGGTCGTGAACCGGCTCGCCCTGCGGCACGGTGTGCGCACCGCCCTGGTGCCGCTGTTCCTGGACTTCCGCGGCCACGCCGAGCGGTTCGCGCCGATCAGCTACGGCTTCTCCGCATGGGGCAACCGCAGCCACACGGGCCAGTCCGGCACCGCGGAGAACATCAGCCGCGCACACGACCTCGGCAAGCGCTGGATGCAGTCCGTGGCCGTCCAGGACGCCCGCCCTGACCAGGGCGTCTACGACGAGGCGGGCAACACCGCCCTGCTGCGCACCACCTGGGGCGACGCGATCGACAGCGGCGCCGACTGGGTCCAGCTCACCACCTGGAACGACTACTCCGAGTCCAGCCACATCGCGCCCTCGGTGCACAACGGCCACGCCTACCTGGACCTTTGCTCGTACTACCTGGCCCGCTTCAAGACGGGGCAGTGGCCGCGGATCGTCCGGGACACGGTCTACCTCACCTCGCGCGTGCGGTTCACGGGCGACCGCGAGGCCGCCCGCCAGCCCCGGTTGATGGAGCCGCGGCCCGGCACGGCGACCCCCCGTGACACCGTCGAGGTCCTGACTTTCCTCACCGCACCCGCCACCGTGGACACCGCCGTCGGCCCCGTCCACCGCCGTGGGAGGGCACCCGCGGGTGTCCGTTCCGCTCTGCTGCCGCTGGGCCCCGGCCACAGCTCGGCCACCGTCAGCCGCGGCGGCCGCGTCACCGCGGAGGTCGCCACGCGCTACCCGGTGCGCACCGCGACGGAGGTCCAGGACCTCCAGTACTACGCGGTGAGCAGCGGGCGCCCCGGGGAGGCGGGGCACCCCGGATGATCGCCGGGCCCCCGTCGTCCTGTATGGTGTGACGCACAGTACCGGGACGTGGCGCAGCTTGGTAGCGCACTTGACTGGGGGTCAAGGGGTCGCAGGTTCAAATCCTGTCGTCCCGACGGTACGGAGGGTCTTCGCGGGCGGTTGCCCGGCGAAGGCCCTCTTTTCGTACCCCGTCGCATCCCGGCACCTCCCCGCACCCGGCTTCCGGGCATCCGGCTTCCGGTCCGCGGGCCGGGCCCTGCGCCCCGATATCGCGCTCCGTGCCGAGCGTGTCGCCGGGCCACGGCCGGGGCCGCCCTTCCGCACCGCCGCGCCTTCGGTCAGGCCGTGAGGGGTGAGGTCTCCAGCGAGGCGACGGCGGCGACCAGCGGGGCGAGCCTCGGGTCGCGGCCGGCCACGTCGAGGGCCTCGCGCAGGGTGGCCTCGTAGGTCGGCCGGGCCTGGCGGAGCAGGGTGTTGCCGGCGTCGGTGACGTTGGTGTAGATGCCCCGCCGATCGGTGGGGCACAGGTAGCGGGAGAGCAGCCCGCGGTCCTCGAGTCTGGTGACCAGGCGGGTGGTGGCGCTCTGACTCAGGGCGACCGCGTCGGCGACCTGCTTCATCTGCAGATGGCCGTTGTCACCGTCGTGCTGCCGGCTGAGGACGTCCAGCAGCGCGTACTCGCGGGCGCTGAGGCCGTGGTGGGTGTGCAGGGCTCCCTCGATGTGCCCCTCGATCCTGCTGTGCAGCAGGGAGAGCATGCACCAGCCCTGTGCGAGGTCGGTGGCGGGGGTGTCCGATGCGGTCATGGATGCCTCCTGGGGCGGGTGCGGGGCGGGCGGGGAGTGGGCCGGTTTGGGCCCGCGGAAGCGTGATACACGGCACTGGCAATATACAAGGGCCAGCGGTAGAGCGCGCTTGCAATTAATGCTCATGCAAGTATTGTGGACGCTCGTAAAGGGCGTCAGCAATCACTTGGAGTGAACTCTCATGCCCCTCGCACTGCTGGCCCTCGCCATCGGGGCCTTCGGGATCGGGACCACGGAATTCGTGATCATGGGGCTGCTGCCCCAGGTCGCCGGCGACTTCGGGGTGTCGATCCCCACCGCCGGCTTCCTGGTGACCGGCTACGCACTGGGCGTCATGGTGGGCGCACCCCTGATGACCGCACTCGGCACCAGGATCTCCCGCAAGCGGATGCTGATGCTGCTGATGGGGCTGTTCGTGGCGGGCAACCTGCTCTCGGCCCTCGCGCCCGCGTTCGGTGTGATGGCGGCGGGGCGGATCGTCGCCTCCTTCGCGCACGGCGCCTTCTTCGGCATCGGATCGGTCGTCGCGGCCGACCTGGTGGCCCCGCAGAAGAAGGCCGGTGCCATCTCGATGATGTTCACCGGCCTGACCGTTGCCAATGTCGTCGGTGTGCCGCTCGGTACCTCGATCGGCCAGTCGCTCGGGTGGCGGACCACGTTCTTCCTCGTGGCGGCGCTCGGTGTGGTGGGCCTTGCGGGGATCGCCCGGCTCGTGCCCGAGATCCCCAGGCCCCAGGGTGTGCGCCTCGGGAACGAGCTGGCCGTCTTCCGCAACACGCAGGTGCTGCTGGCCATGGGGATGACCGTGCTCGGCTTCGGCGGTGTCTTCGCCGCGATCACCTACATCGCGCCGATGATGACCGAGGTCGCCGGTTACGCGGACTCCTCCGTGACCTGGCTGCTGGTCCTCTTCGGACTCGGCATGGTCGGTGGCAACCTGATCGGCGGAAGGTTCGCCGACCGCGCCCTGATGCCGATGTTGTACGTGTCGCTGGGCGCCCTCGCCGTGGTCCTCGCCGTGTTCACGTTCGCCGCCCACGACAAGATCGCCGCCGCGGTGTGCATCGCCCTCGTCGGCGCGCTCGGCTTCGCCACGGTGCCCCCGTTGCAGAAGCGGGTGCTCGACCAGTCGGCGGGTGCCCCCACCCTGGCCTCGGCCGTCAACATCGGCGCCTTCAATTTGGGCAACGCGCTCTCGGCGTGGCTCGGCGGTCTGGTGATCTCGGCCGGGCTCGGCTACACCGCCCCCAACTGGGTCGGGGCCGTACTCGCCGGATCCGCCCTGGGGCTGGCCGTCCTCTCCGCGGCCCTGGAGCGCCGGGACCTCCGCCGCGCCGGTGCGGCCGCGGCGGCCCCGGCCGACGCCACCTCTGCGCCCGACCGTGCCACCGCCGAGCGGTACTGACACGGACACCACGCGGGCGACCAGCGCCCCTCGCCGCCGAGGAGCACGGCCCGGGCCGCGCACCGCCGGGACGGCAGCGCGGGTCCCCAGGGCGCCGAGGCTCCCGCCGCAGGCCCGCCCGTCCGCACCGCCGCACACTCACACGCAGGAACGACCGAACCGAGAAAGGGCATCATGACCTCCGTACCCCGCGTAAGCCTCCACAACGGCATCGAGATCCCGCAGTTGGGCTTCGGTGTCTTCCAGGTGGAGGACGACCGCACCACCGCTGCGGTCCTCTCCGCCCTGGAGGCCGGCTACCGCAGCATCGACACCGCGGCCATCTACGGCAACGAGGCCGGCGTCGGCCGAGCCCTGGCCGAGTCGGGCCTGCCCCGTGAGGAACTGTTCCTCACCACCAAGCTGTGGAACGCGGACCAGGGCTACGACTCCGCCCTGCGCGCGTTCGACGCCAGCCTGGCCAAGCTCGGCACCGACCACGTGGACCTCTACCTCATCCACTGGCCGACCCCCGCCCGCGACCTCTACCTGGACACCTGGCGGGCGCTGGAGAAGCTGCTGGCCGACGGCAGGACCCGGGCCATCGGCGTGTCCAACTTCCAGCCCGCCCACCTGGAACGGCTGCTCGACCACAGCGATGCGGTCCCGGTCCTCAACCAGGTCGAGCTGCACCCTTATCTCCAGCAGGGCCGGCTGCGGGCCTTCCACGCCGAGCACGGCATCGCCACCGAGGCATGGAGCCCGCTGGCCCAGGGTTCCCTGCTGGAGGACCCGGCCCTCGCCGCGATAGCGCAGCGGCACGGCAGGACGCCCGCCCAGGTGGTCCTGCGCTGGCATCTGCAACTGGGGAACATCGTCATCCCCAAGTCCGTCACCCCCGCCCGCATCCGGCAGAACATCGAGGTGTTCGACTTCACCCTGACCGGCGAGGACATCGAGGCGATCACCGCTCTCGACCGGGGCCTGCGCACCGGGCCCGACCCCGACACCCTGAACTGACCGCCCACCGCGCAGGCGCCCGTGCCGCTCCGGACCCCGGCCGGGGCGGCACGGTCGGCCGGGGCGGCACGGGCCGGGCCCTTCACGCCGGTCACTTCCGGGGCGGGGATGCCTTCGCCCAGGCGCTGTGCGCCGCCGTGCGCACCGCGGTCGGGGCGGCGGGACCGGCGGCGGAGCCGGGCGGGCGGGTGTGCCGGGCGGGCGGGTGTGCCGCTACTCGTCGACCGTCAGGACGAGCTTCCCGCGGACCCGGGAGGTCTTGCTGCGTTCCCATGCCTGCGCCGCCCGGGCCAGGGGCAGCGTCCGGTCGATGGGGACGGTGAGCCTGCCCTCGTCCGCCAGGTCGGCGAGCGCGGCGAGATCCGAACTGTCCGGGCGCACCCAGACGTAGTGTCCGCCTCGGTCGGTGACGTCGGGAGCGACGATGGACGCCACACGGGCGGGGTCCTTGAGGAGGCGCTGCGAGACGGTGACCGCGTCGTCGCCGCCGAAGTCGAGCGCGGCGTCCACCCCGTCGGGGGCGAGTCGGGCGACCCTCTCGGCGAGACCGTCCCCGTACTCGACGGGTTCGGCGCCGAGTTCGCGCAGGAAGTCGTGGTTGCGGGCGCTCGCCGTGCCGATGACGCGGGCACCGAGGGCCACGGCGATCTGCGTGCCGAGGGAGCCGACCCCGCCTGCCGCGGCGTGGATGAGGACGGTGTCACCCGAGCGGACCCCGACCCGCTTGAGGGCCTGGTACGCGGTCAGCCCGGCCAGCGGGACTCCCGCCGCCTGGGCCCAGTCCAACGCCGCGGGTTTGCGAGCGAGCATGCGCACATGGGCGGAGACCAGTTCCGCGTACGCGCCGTGCTGCACCTCGTCCTTGCGGATGTAGCCGAACACCTCGTCGCCGACGAAGAACTCCCCGGCGTCAAGTCCCACCCGGACCACCACACCGCTGACGTCCCAGCCGGGGATCAAGGGGAAGTGGGTCTCCATCAGGCCGTCGAGGCGGCCTTCGGCGAGCTTCCAGTCGACGGGATTGACCCCGGCGGCCTTCACCCGGACGAGTACCTCTCCGGGCGCCACCTTGGGATCCGGCAGATCCGCCGGCGTCAGGTTCTCCGGGCCGCCGTACTGGTCGAGTGTGATCGCCTTCATACGGGCACGTTACCACCGCGGCGCGACTAGAAGCGATTGCAATTATGGGCGTTTGCATGTAATTGCCGGGTGGATCGAGCCCCCGGCCGGCGAGTGCGTCGCCGCCGGCCGGGGGCGACGAAATCGCCGCGCCACGCCGCTGTCCGGCGACTGCCCGCGCCCTGCCCCCGGCCCGGGCATCGCCCCCGCGACGTCACCCCCCGGCAAGGGGTCAGGGAGGCGAGGGGACGAGAACGGGTTGTTATGCTGGGGTTGCCGTAGGACGTGTACCGAGGAGTCAAAGACGTGGTGGGTGACGACGACATCTCCGGGTGAGATCCGGATCTGACGGCCACCGGCCGGCGCTCAGGAGCGCTGCCGAGGTGGTCCGTTTCGTCGTACCCCCTTCTTCCACGTCTGCCCAGGGCAGAGATCTACCCTCTGCCCTCAGTACCTCCGAGGTCACCTCATGTCCGACGCTGCCGTCGTCTGCTCGAACGTCTCCTTCGCCTGGCCCGACGACACCCCCGTCTTCCACGACCTGTCCTTCGCCGTGCCCCCCGGGTGTACGGGGCTGGTCGCACCCAACGGCTCCGGCAAGAGCACCCTGCTCAAGCTGATCGCCGGTGAGCTGAAGCCCGCCACCGGCTCGGTGGCGGTGCACGGCACGCTCGGCTACCTCCCGCAGACCCTGCCGCTGACCGGCGGCCTCACCGTCGCCGAGGTGCTCGGGGTCGCCGCGGTGATCCGCGCCCTGGACGCAGTCGAGTCCGGGGACGTCGACGAGAGGCACTTCGCCACCATCGGTGACGACTGGGACATCGAGGAGCGCACCCGCGCACAGCTCGACCGTCTTGGCCTGGCCGACCTCACCCTGGACCGCAGCCTGAGCACGCTCAGCGGCGGCCAGGTGGTCTCCCTCGGTCTCATCGCCCAGTTGCTCAAGCGGCCCGACGTCCTCCTGCTCGACGAGCCGACCAACAACCTTGACCTCCAGGCCAGGCACAGGCTCTACGACGTCCTGTCGGACTTCAACGGCTGCCTGCTCCTGGTCAGCCACGACCGCGCGCTGCTGGACCGCGTGGAACGCATCGCCGAACTCGGCAGCGACGAACTGCGCCTGTACGGAGGCGACTTCACCGAGTATGAGAAGGCCGTCCGCGCCGAGCAGGAGGTCGCGGAGAAGAACGTCCGCAACGCCGAGCAGGAGCTGAAGCGTGAGAAGCGGGAGCTGCAGCAGGCTCGCGAACGCGCCGAGCGCCGGGCGGGCAACGCTGCCAGGAACCTGAAGAACGCCGGTCTTCCCAAGATCTTCGCCGGAACCATGAAGCGGGGCGCGCAGGAGGCCGCGGGCAGGTCCAGCACCGTGCACGCCTCCCGGGTCAGCGATGCCAAGGCACGTCTCGACGAGGCCGGACTGGCCGTGCGCGGGGAGCAGCGACTCACGCTGGAGCTGCCCGACACCCAGGTGCCCGCCGGCCGTAACCTGTTCCTCGGCCACGGCATACAGATCCGCCTCGGGGACAGGGACGTGTTCGCGGCGGGCGGCGTCGATCTGAGCGTCCGGGGCCCCGAGCGCATCGCACTGACCGGGCCCAACGGCGTAGGCAAGACCACTCTGATGCGGCTGGTCACAGGGGGTCTCACCCCGGACAGCGGGGAGATCAGGCGCAGCGACGGACGGATCGCCTACCTGTCACAGCGCCTGGACCTGCTGGACCTCGACCGAACCGTGGCGGACAACTTCGCCGCGTTCGCCCCCGAGCGTCCCGAGGCGGAGCGGATGAACCTGCTCGCCCGCTTCCTCTTCCGGGGCGCCCGGGCACACCTGCCGGTGGGCGTGCTCTCCGGCGGCGAACGGCTTCGCGCCACCCTGGCCTGCGTGCTGTGCGCGGAACCCGCCCCGCACCTGCTGCTGCTCGACGAGCCCACCAACAACCTCGACCTCGTCAGTGCGGGCCAGTTGGAGAGCGCGCTCAACTCCTACCAGGGCGCCTTCATGGTGGTCAGCCACGACGAGGGGTTTCTCGCCGAGATCGGAATCAGCCGCTGGCTGCGGCTGGCGGACGGAGTACTGAAGGAGACGGGGGCACCGGCGGTGTGAGCCTCGGACGTGTGACGTGGCCCGCGTCCGAGGCCGTGCGCCCGGCGGGCCGACCACCGATCACGCGAGGACGGTACCCCGTGCCCCAGCCCGCTCTGCTCGCCCACGACCTCGTCCGCGTCCTCGGCGGACGTCGCGTTCTCGACGGCGTCTGCCTCACCGCCTCCCCCGGCCATCGCATCGGCCTGATCGGGGAGAACGGCGTCGGCAAGTCCACCCTGCTGCGGCTGCCGGCCGGCGTGGACGAACCCGACGCGGGAAGCGTCACCCGCCCCCGCGACCTAGACTTCCTCGACCAGGAGATGCCGTTCGACACGGACTCCACCCTCGCCGCCGTACTGGACGAGGCACTGCGCGAGGCCCGCGAGGACCTCGCCGAACTGGACCGGTTCGGCGAGGAACTCGCCCGCGTCCCCGAGGACGACCCCGGCCACCAGGAACTCCTGCACGCCTACGGCACACGTCTCGAACGGGCCCGGCACCGGGAATCCTGGGACGCCGACCGCCGCGCCACACGGGTCCTGGAGGGCCTCGGCCTCGGCGCCCTCGCGTACGGCCGGAAGCTCGGCTCGCTCTCCGGGGGACAGCGCGGCCGGCTGGCCCTGGCCGCGCTGCTGGTCCGGCGGCCCTCCGCGCTGCTCCTGGACGAGCCGACCAACCACCTCGATGACGACGGGGCCGGCTTCCTGGAGGGACAGGTCCGGTCCCTGCCGGGCACAGTGGTGGCCGCCGGCCACGACCGGGCGTTCCTCGACGCCGTCAGCACCGACCTGATCGACCTCGACCCGGCGGTGGAGGGACCGGTCCGCTACGGCGGCAACTACAGCGCCTACCTGGCCGAGAAGCACGCCGAGCGGCGGCGCTGGGAGCGGCACTACGCCGAGGAGCAGGAGGAACTGGAGGAACTTCGCGAGTCGGCGGGCGTGATCGCGCACCGGGTCGCGCCGGACCGGAACCGTGCCGACAACGAGAAGATGGGCTACGGCCACCGGGTCGGCCGGGTGCAGAACGCGGTCGCCCGCCGGGTGCGCAACGCCACCCGGCGGCTTGCGGAACTGGAGCGCACCCAGGTCACCGAGCCGCCGCGCCCTCTGCGATTCGCCGCCGGGGACCTGGCGAGGCAGGCCGAGGGGAGCCCGCAGCCGCTGGTGGCCCTGCGGGACGTCCGGGTGCCGGGCCGGCTGGCACTGGACGGCCTGGAGGTGACCGCGTCCGACCGGCTGCTGGTCACAGGCGGCAACGGGACCGGCAAGTCGACGCTGCTCGCCGTGCTCGCCGGGGTGCTCCCGGCCGAGGGCGAGGTGTACAGGCGGCGCCGCCTGACGGTGGGGCTGCTCACCCAGGACACGGTGTTCGAACGGCCCGGGCGCACGGTTCGCGACACCTACGAGCTGTCGCTCGGACCGGTGCGGGCGCAGAGGGTGCCGCTGGCTTCGCTCGGCCTGATGCGGGAAACGGACCTGGACAGACCTCGGCCAGTTGTCCGTGGGGCAGCGCCGACGCCTGGCGCTGGCCTTGTTGGTGGCCGGCCCGCCCCGCCTGCTGCTGCTCGACGAGCCCACGAACCACCTCTCCCCCCGCCTGTGTGACGAACTGGAGGAGGCGCTCGGCACCGGACCAGGCGCGATCGTGGTCGCCAGCCACGACCGCTGGCTGCGCCGACGCTGGCGGGGCCGGGAGGTTCGACTGGCCCTCGGGCCCGACCGGCGGAGCAGTGGCATCGGGACCCGCTGACATCGATCACGGACTCCCGCACGCGGTGACTCCCGGCATCACGGGCGAACGACCCCCGTGGAAGGGCTCCGGTCCACTTCGTGGGGTCGCGTGCACAGGGTGATGGCCGATCTTCGCCTCGTGGTGGTCCGAGCGGTCGCGGACGGTCGGTGCGCGCATGGCCGACCGGCCGCGAACGGACCTGACTCCCCTCACCAGGCCACTGGACCGATCACTTAGGCTGGCGCGGTGACTGGTGAGCAGGAGCGGGTGCAGCCGTCGGGAGTGTGGGCCACGGCGGTGGGGGTGGCCAGGGTGCGGGCGCTGGAGACCGAGCGGGAGGACGCGCTGTTCCGCGACCCACTGGCACGGGCCTTCGCCACCGCCGGCGGTCTGTGGCCCTCCTCGCCGCGGCCCGATGACGAGGCCGCGCGACGCCGCCGGCTGGCCGTGTCGCTCTCCATCGTCATCAGGACGAAGTTCCTCGACGACCTGTTGCGGCAGGCCTCCGCGTCCGGAATCCGGCAGGTCGTGCTGCTCGGCGCCGGCATGGACAGCCGGGCCTTCCGGATGGACTGGCCCGAAGGCACCCGGCTGTTCGAGGTCGACACCGCCGCGCCACTGGACTTCAAGGCTTCGGTGCTGCGCCGGGAGCGGGCCGCCGCACGCTGCGAGCGGACCACCGTCGCGGTGGATCTGCGTGGGGACTGGCCGGGCGCGCTGGCCGCCGCAGGGCACGACCCGGCCGTGCCGACCGCCTGGATCGCCGAAGGACTGCTGATCTATCTGCCCGAGGACGCGGTCGAACTGCTGCTGGCCCGGATCAGCGCGCGGTCGGCGGCGGGCAGCCGGATGGGGCTGACGTTGGGCTCGCGCGGCGTGATCGAGCGCTTCGGCACGGACGCCGCGGCTGGATCGGCGGCGTCCATGTGGGTCTCGGAGATGCCCGACGACCCGGTGGGCTGGCTGGCCGGGCACGGCTGGGAGGCCGACATCCACACCCTGCGCGAGCGTGCTGCCGCCTACGGCCGCCCGATCGGCACCCCGCCGCGGCGCGAGGAGGGGCCCGGGGGCCTGGTCTCGGCGGTCCGCCGGTAGAGCCGGCCCGACCGGGAGTCACGCGACCACACGAGGTGGACCGGAGCCCGTGGAAGGCGACGCGACCGGCAGGGGCCTCGCCCACACCCCGTGCATCCAAGCGGGTCAGCCCGCAGGCTCCCCGCTTCTGCCTCCGCGGCGCGGGCGAGACGTTCGACCCAGTCCTGTTGACAGCGGTTAAGCACACCGGATGCTTGCGCCCGAGCTCCCTCCGGGCGGATCCCGGCCTTGCTGAAAGACCGGACAAGGCGTGCGCCCAGGCCGTTCTCGGGGGTGAAGTGGACGAGGCGCACCCCGTCGAGATCCTGTATGCGCACGAGGGGCTCCCGCACCGGAGGATGGTCGGTGGGTGCCACCAGCGCGATCTCCTCGTCAGCCACGACGGTGGCCGTGAAGCGGTCGGGCACGGGAGCGGGCATCAGTACGACGTCGACCTCGTCTGAGTCGACCAAGCCGTGGAGCTCGTCGACCGCCGTGGATTCGCGCAGGGTCCGGGTGGCGGTGGTGCCACGGGCGGACGACCGGGGCGAGCGCGGACCCGAGGCTCTGTGAGCAGGCCAGTCGCAGCGAGCCGCCGGCCGCTCCGCCGACGGCCCGTGCCGGCCTCACCGCGGAGGCGGCCGCTTCGACGGCCCGTCCGGCATGCGTGACGGTGGCTCGCCCCGCGGGAGTGAGCTTGGGCCGGGCCGGTCGGCAGGAGGCGTTCCGGAGACGCCGGTGGCCCGCTCGGCGGTCGGCCGGTGGTACGGGTCGGAACGGGCCGGTACGGGTCGGCCGCGGCAGGATCCGCCGGAGCGGGTCCGCCGGTCAGCGCACGTGACCGGCGAGCAGGCGAAGGGCGCCGTCGACAGCCCGGGTGTACGCCTCGGCGGAGCCGGCGGCGCGGGCCAGCACATAGCCGCCCTGCAACACGGCGACCAGTGCGGCGGCCGTGCTCGCGGGATCCAGCGCGGCATCGAGTTCACCGCTCGCGCGGGCCTCTGCCAGCAGTCCGGCCAGCCGGTCGGTGAGCCATGCGAAGGTCTCCTCGACCGGCCGGCGGAGCTCGGCGTCGGCCATCACGTCGGGGTCCTGGGTGAGGCGGCCGACCGGGCAGCCCCTGAGCGCGTCACGCTCGCGCCGCAGATAGCCGCTGACCCGCTCGACGGCGGTGCCCGGCCCGGTGAACTCGGCCTCCGCGCGGTCCCGCAGCTCCTCGGCGCTGCGGCCGATGGCGGCCAGCGCCAGGTCGGGCTTGCCGCGGAAGTGGTGGTACATGCTGCCCTGGCCGGCGCCGGATCGCTCCTGGATCGCCTTCGGGCTGGTACCCACGTAGCCGCGCTCCCACAGCAGCTCGCGGGTGCTCTGGACGAGCCGCTCCCTCGTGTCCATGGCCCCGACGATACATACCAGTAGGTACAGCGGGCAACGTCGGACCCCCGATGGCGCTCGGCCGTCGAACAGGGAGAAGCCGCACGCAGCGGCGGCCCCGACGGCGGAGAACACGGTGCCTCCCGGCGGCCGAGCCCCACCACCGCCCGCACATGGCGCACGCCGTCCCCGGCGGACCGCTCCTCCGGGGCCCCTCCCGCCCGAGTGGATCAACGGCAGGCGGCACCATGCCTATACTCGGACGGTTGGAGAGCATGCGTCCGCCGGCCCGTACGCCGGGGTGTGGCGTCCGGGACGAGGGCGGGCCTATCGCGTGAGGCAGTATCAGGCCAGGGCCACCATCAAGGACGTGGCGGCCCGCGCCGGGGTGTCCCCGTCGGCCGTGTCCATGGCGCTGCACGATCGCCCGGGTGTGTCGTCCGCGACGCGCGAGCGCATCCTCACCGCCGCGCGTGAGCTGGGCTGGCGTCCGAACCAGGCGGCGCAGTCGCTGTCCGGACGCCGAGTGCACACCGTCGGCCTGGCCATCGCCAAGCCCGCCCGCACACCGGGACCGGAGCCGTTCTGCCTGGAGTTCCTCTCCGGTGTCGACAACGTTCTCATCGAGCGTTCGTGCTCGCTGCTGCTGCGGCTCGTCGACGCCGACGAGGAGGTGGAGGTGCACCGTAAGTGGTGGCAGGAGGGCCGGGTCAACGGCAGCATCCTGCTCGACGTGCGCACCCAGGACGCACGTATCCCGGCGCTGGCGGCCATCGACCTGCCCACCGTGGTGGTCGGCCACCCCTCACTCGCCGGCCCGTTCACCTCGGTGCACACCGATGACGAGGCGGCCGCCGTCGAGGCGGTCCGCCATCTCGCGGCGCTGGGACACCGAGTCGTGGCCCACGTGGGCGGCTCCCCGGAGCTCGGCCGCACCGTGCTGCGGGCCAGGGCCTTCGAGGACGCGGCCCGTCGGCTCGGCCTGACGGCGCGGTCCGTGCACACCGGCTCCTCCCCGGACGAGGGCACGCGCACCTGCCGGGACCTGATGCTGTCGCGGGACAGCCCCACGGCCGTCCTCTTCGACAGCGACATCACGGCCGCGGCTGCGCTCGGTGTCGCGGCGGAGTCAGGGCTCCGGGTGCCGCAGGACCTCTCACTGCTCGCCTGGGACGACTCCCCGCTCTGCCGGCTCACCCGGCCGACGCTCTCGGCGATGCGACACGACGTCTTCGCTTTCGGGGCCCTTGCGGCGCGCACCCTCTTCGACGTCATGGGAGGCGCCGGGCACACCTCGCACTCCGTGCGGCCACCGACCCTGGTGCCGCGCGGCAGCACGGGGCCCGCGCCGCGGGACCGGCACCACCACGCCTGCCCTGAACGGCCGGTCGCACGGCGCCGTGCAGACCCGCCCCGTGAGCCGGGGCCCTGCGGCACCGGTGGCTAGTGTCATGGCGTAGGGCGGGGGACCGACGTCGATCGGAGCGCTCGACGTACGCGCTGCCAAGGGTCTCGTCGGACGTGCGGCGCACGGTGTGGTCTGCGGTGTGGTCCCCGACCTCCACCGGCACCCGGCTTCCGACGACGCCAGGGAGGTGTGCGCCGCCCTGGACGTCGAGCTGGTGGACATGGTGAACGGCGGCATCACGGCTGCGCCCGCCGGTCGACCGGCCCGCACCGCCGGATCCGTACCGCCACATCCGCACCATAAGGTGCGCGGCGGCGGGCGCCGGCCGGCCGCGCGTGGGACCGCGGCCGACGCGCCGTGCGGCGTTCCCGACCGCGTCGCGGGGCCGGGACCCGAACCGTGGTGCGGCCGTGGCGGCCTCACAGCGAGAAGTCGCCACCCGCGAGCTGCCCACTGCCCATCCGGCTGCCCACGCCGGAGCCCATCTGCTCGAACCTGTCCTGGAACTGCGCGGCGATCTGCCGGGACTCGTTGCCGCGGGACGGCTGGCCGGTGATGTCCATGGCGACCGTGAGCACCCCGCTGATGACGGTCGCCCCGGGGGAGAGCTTCACAGGGGTGCAGGTGAAGGAGAACGTCTTGGGGGTGGAGGAGTTGTACGGAATGAGCTGGGCCTGCGGAAGCGTGATCGTCTGACCGGTGTGGAAGGCCTGATCCATTGTCTTGAAGACACCCACGGAGTCCAGACCGCTGAGAGCCTGACGGCCACGGCTGAGGCGGGGCACCAGACCGAAGGCGTCACCCTGGGTAGCATTGGCGTAGCGCAGAAGGTGGTCGGGGCCCTCGGTGAGCATGATCGGGAAGGGCGCACGGTCGAAGATGGCGAAGAGCTGCTGCTGCTGGGTCAGCAGGCTGTCGCGCAGCTTGAATTCCGACAGCAGGGTCTCGCTGAGCTGCTGCATGCCCTCTCTGGGCTCCCGGCCCCACTGGCGCGGCTTCATGTCGGCCACGCACACCGTGCCGAGGATCATGCCGTTGTGGTCGCGCAGCGGTGTGCCCAGGTAGGAACGTACACCCAGGTCGTTGACCAGCGCGTTCCCCTTGAACCTGGGGTAGTCGAAGACGTCGTCGAGGGCGAGCTGGGCGCCCTGGGCGACGACGTGCGGGCAGAAGCCGTAGTCGCTGGGGGCCTCACGCGCGAGGTCGCTGAGGTCGAAGACTATGCCGTCGGTGCTGCCGTCGGGGACCTCCGACGACGGCGGGACGTACATACCGCGGAACATCTGGCGCTCGTTGTTGATGAAGTTGACCATGGCGAGGGGTGCCTGGGTGAGGGTCGCCGCGATGCGTGCGACCCGGTCGAACGTCGCCTCGGACTCAACGCTGTTGAGTCCGAGGACCTGCAGCCGGTGGGTGCGTTCCTCGGCCGAGTGCTCGGGGTGATCAGGCGTCAGGGAATCCATGACTGGAGATGAAACCAGATCCCTCCCCTCCGCGTACCGCCCCCACTGGCATCTTTGACCGTTCCCCGCCACACGGGCACCACTCGGGCGGGTAACTCGTACCTCCGCGTAACCGCTGGTGGATGCATTGACTGCAGAGAGTGCCAGGCAGGGTGCAACCTTGAATCCTGTCCATGCGCAACCCGTCTCAATCAGGCAACGACCAGTTCCTGCCAATCCTCGACGGGGCAACGACCGCACCGGTTCTTACATACGACAATCGTGGCGTGGTTGGGTTGTTGGGAGCAGTGTGCACAGCGGTAGCCTCAGCGCCGGTTGGGCGGGCCGCGCGGCGTGGTCGCTCTCCCGTCAAGCCGGTATGAATCACGACTGAGTCGAGTAAGGAAGGGAGGGACATGCGGTCGGCCGGGTGCCACGCCTTACGGCGGGGCTTGGAATTATCCCGCAGCCACAGATTCGGCGCCGGAACGAGACGTGAAGTTGGCCGGTTTCCAGCGCAGCCGGGTCCTTCCCGTGCCGTCGTCTCAGGGAGCGGACAGAAGCGTCCGCAGAGGCAGACCCCCACCGCGCCTGTTTCCCCGCGAACGGCCCTCCGCCGACACGGCTGTGATCGAGACCACTGCGACCGCGGCGAGGCATCCCAGTCGGTGCACCGCCCGGCCCTCTGCCCGGCAAGCTCCGCCTCTGGGCGCCGCTGACAGTACGAATCAGGACGCAACCATCACGTGTCGAGTTCCCGCCTGTCAGAATCCGAGATTCCGCACCGCTTCGGCGGCTCAGGATCGTCACGGCCGCCCCCTTTGGGTACGCATGGCGCAGGCGTGCAGGCAACATCGCAGCGGTACCCGGGGATGCATCGAAGGAGTGTTCTGGTGAACAGGTCGACAGCGGACGTCGAAGCACGGTCGGTGGCGGTGATCGGCATGGCCTGCCGTTTCCCGGGCGCGCCCGGGACCGACCACCTGTGGGAGTTGCTCTGCAACGGCGCGGACGCCACGGGCGACACCCCGTCCGAACGCTACGACGTCGACGCGCTGTACTCCACGGTCCCCAAACCCGGCACCGTCCGCAGCCGCAGGGCCGGCTATGTGCAGGACATGGCGGCCTTCGACGCCGAGTTCTTCGAGATGTCGCCCACCGATGCCACCGAACTCGACCCGCAGCACCGTCTGCTGCTGATGGCGGCCTGGGAGGCGCTGGAGGACGCGGGCCAGCGCCCCGACTCGCTCGCCGGCAGCAGGACCGGAGTCTTCGTCGGCAACGCGCACGCCGACTTCCTGGAGATGCAGTACCGCAAGGGCCTCCAGGCCGCCACGGCCTCCCAGTTCCACAACTACCGCTCCCTGCTGTCCGCCCGCCTCTCCTACTTCTTCGACCTCCGCGGCCCCAGCATGGTGCTGGACACGGCCTGCTCGTCCGCGCTGGTCGCCGTGCACACCGCCATGCAGAGCCTGCGCGCGGGTGAGGTGCCGCTGGCGCTGGCCGCCGGTGTGAACATCAAGCTGCGCCCGGACGAGGCCGTGATGATGACGCAGGCCGGGACGCTGGCCAGGGACGGCCGGAGCAAGTTCGGCGACGCCGACGCCGACGGCTACGCCCCCAGCGACGGTGTGGGCGTCGTCGTCCTCAAGCCGCTGGCCGCGGCGCTCGCCGACGGCGACCGCATCCGCGCGGTGCTGCAGGGCAGCGCGGTCAGCAACGACGGCCGCACCGGCGGTGCCCTGCTGACCCCCTCGCTGGCCGGACAGGTCGACGTGCTCCGCTGGGCCTACCAGGACGCCGGGGTGAACCCGGCCGACGTGGACTTCGTCGAGGCGCACGGCGTCGGCTCACCGACGCTCGACCCGCTGGAGTTCACCGCGATCGGCGAGGTGATGGGTCGCGGCCGTCCGGCCGAGCGGCCGTGCCTGGTCGGCTCCGTGAAGACCAACATCGGGCACTCGGAGGCCGCGGGCGGACTCGCCGGCCTGATCAAGACGGTGCTCTGCCTGGAACACGGCCAGGTCCCCGCCAGTCTGCACCTGGCGACCCCCAACCCCCGGATCGCCTGGGACAGGCTGGCCCTGCGCGTGCCCGACCGGCTCCAGCCCCTGCCGTACACGGGCAGACCAGCACTCGCCGGTGTCAGCGGCCAGGGCGTCTCGGCGCTCAACGCCCACCTGGTGGTCCGGCAGGGCGACACCGTCGCCGCCGGCCGCATCCCGACACCACGGGGACTGCGCGGCCGGGAGGTCTACCTGCTGCCGCTCTCCGCGCGCAGCCCCGAGGCGCTCGCGGACCTGGTCCGCGCCTACGCCGAGTACCTCGGCCCCTACGGGCGCGGAGCCGCCTACCAACTGCGCGACATCTGCTTCAGCGCATCCACCCGCCGCCAGCACCACCCCTACCGCACCGCGGTGGTCGGCACCTCGCACGAGGAGATGCTCGCCGCCCTGCACGGCACCGGCACACCGCGTCGCAAGAGCCGCAGCGCGCTGGCCGTCGCCGAGCGCTACTGCGCCGGTGAGACGATCGACTGGCACGAGGTGTACGGCCCCGGCTTCCGGTACGTCCCGCTCCCCACCTATCCCTGGCAGCTCAAACGTTACTGGCCGGGTGAGCAACGCGCGTCACAGGCGGGCGGTGACCTCGCCGACGCGGTGCTGCGCGAGCACGCGCGCACCTCGTACACCGACTCGTCGATGCTCGCCGAGATCGGCATCGACTCACTGGCGATGCTGCGGATCATCGTCGAGCTGTCCGAGAAGTTCGACCGCCAGGTGGAGCCCGAGGAACTGGCCCGGCTGCACGACGTGGCCGCGCTGCGGCAGTGGCTCCTGGAACTGGAGGCACAGAAGGCATGAGCTGCCCGCAGACCGCCTACGCCTGGTTCTCCCGCAGTGCCGACCGGCTCGGAGACGCATGGACCGCCGTGGAGGTGGGCGAGGAGAAACTGACCTACGGTCAGTTGCGGGAGCTGGCGGAGCACCTCGCGGCCCGGCTCGTCGCCGCGGGCGGCGGGAGTGCGCCCCGCAGGGTCGGACTGCTGGCCAACCGCTCCGTGACCGCGTACGCCGGGTACCTGGCGATCCTTCGCGCGGGCGCGGCCGTCGTACCGCTCAACCCGGAGTTCCCCGCGGCGCGCAACGCGTCGATAGCCAAGGCCGCCGAGCTCGACCTGGTGCTCACCGAGACGGCGGAGGACGGCGCCGAACTCGGTGTGCCGCTGCTCGCGGCCCGGCCGCTCGACCCGGACGCGCGGGACCTCGCCCCCGCGCCCCACCCCCGGACCGCACCCGACGACATCGCCTACATCATCTTCACCTCGGGCTCCACCGGCGTGCCCAAGGGCGTGCCGGTGCTGCACCGCAACATCTGCGCCTACCTCGCCCACCTCAGCACGCGCTACGAGGCGGGGCCGGGCAGCCGGATGTCGGGGAGCTTCGACCTGACCTTCGACGGCTCGGTGCACGATCTGTTCGTCGCCTGGGCCTGCGGTGCCACCCTGGTGGTGCCGATGCGCCACCAACTGCTGGCACCGGTGAAGTTCATCAACGCCCAGCAGCTCACCCACTGGTTCTCGGTGCCGTCCCTGGTGTCCTTCGCCTCCCGCCTCGGCACCCTCACGCCCGGCAGCATGCCGACCCTGCGCTGGAGCGTCTTCGGGGGCGAGCCGCTGCCGCTCAACGCTGCCCGGGCCTGGGCGGCCGCCGCGCCGAGCGCGACCCTGGAGGTCCTCTACGGCCCCACCGAACTCACCATCTCCTGCACCGCCTACCGGCTGCCGGCCGCCACCGGGGACTGGCCGAGGCCCGCCAACGGCATCGTCCCCATCGGCACCCCCCACCCGGCGACGGAGTACCTCCTGCTCGACGAGAGCGGCAGGCCCGGTACCGTCGGCGAGCTGTGCGTGCGCGGCGCGCAGCGGTTCGGGGGTTACCTCGACCCGGCGAACGACGCCGGACGGTTCCTGCTGATCGGCGCGGACGGCCTGGCACACCCCACCACCGCAGGCACCCCCCTCACCGAGGAGCACTGGTACCGCACCGGCGACCGGGTCGGGCTGGAGGACGGACAACTGGTGCACCTGGGACGGGTGGACCAGCAGGTCAAGATCCGCGGCCACCGGATCGAACTCGGCGAGGTGGAGGCCATGCTGAGGGAGCAGAGGGGGGTGCGGGACGCGGTGGTCGTCGCCGTGCCCGGGCGGGACGGCGAGCCCGAGCTGGAGGCGGCGGTCAGCGGTAGCGACTGCGACACCGAGCGGCTCTTCTCCGCCCTCGGCAACCGCCTGCCCCTGTACATGCTGCCCCGCCGGATCGTTCCGTTCGACCAGCTTCCGCTGAACTCCAATGGCAAGATCGACCGGCGCGCGCTGCTCGAAGCCCTGGGCAGCGACCGCCCCTGAGCGCGCACCGCCTGGCAGCCGCTGCGCAGGTCGGCCGCAGGCCCCACCGCTCCTCGGGAGCGGGCGTGCACGGATCGTCCACCTGCGCCCGTGTCACCCACCCACCGTCCCGTTCGACTCGTCTGTGAGGCTCACCCATGTTTGACGCCATCGTGGTGGGAGCGCGCTGCGCCGGAGCACCCACCGCCATGCTGCTCGCCCGTGCGGGGTACCGGGTGCTCATGGTGGACCGGGCGGACTTCCCCTCCGACACCCTCTCCACCCACCTCATCCACCAACCGGGCGTCGCGGCGCTGGCCAGGTGGGGGTTGCTCGACCGGGTGCGCGAGTCGGGGTGCCCGCCCCTCGACAACGCGCTCTACGAGGTGGCCGACGTCCGGCTCGAAGGGTGCGCGCGCGGAGTGGAGGGGCAGCGCGCGGGGTATGCGCCGCGCCGCAAGGTCCTCGACGCCATCTTGGTGGAGGGCGCCGTACGGGGCGGGGTGGAGTTCCGCGACAAGTGCACCGTGAGCGGCCTGCTGTACGACGAGACCGGACGGGTCGTCGGAATCGAGGGCAGATACGCGGGCCGCACCTTCACCGAGCGCGCACACCTGGTGATCGGCGCGGACGGTATGCGCTCCAAGGTCGCGGAGCTCTGCGGCGCACCCTACACCTCGCAGAAGCCCCGCATGACCTGTGCCTACTACGCCTACTGGCAGGATGTGCCGGCCGATCTGGAGCTGTACGAGGCACCGTCGAGCTGGGTGGCCGCGGTACCCACCAACGACTCCGCGACCCTGGTGCTCACCTACTTCCCGCAGTCGCGCTTCGACGAGGTGCGCACCGACACCCAGCACGCCTACCTGGAGCAGATCCGCACCACCGCACCGGCGCTCCACGAGCGACTCCAGGGCAAGCGGGTCGTGGAGCGCCTGCGCGGCACCGGTGACCAGCAGAACTTCTTCCGGCAGGCGACGGGCCCCGGTTGGGTGCTGGTCGGCGACGCGGGGCACCACAAGGACTCGATCACGGCACGGGGCATCAGCGACGCCTTCTACCAGGCGGAGAGCCTGGTGCGGCACGTGGGCGGCCGACTCGGCGGCCACCCGGGGGAGCTCGACGCGGCCCTTGCGGCGTACGCACAGGACCGCGACGCCGCACTGGCCCAGGGATACCAGGCCACGCTCGCGGCGGCCCAGCTCACGCAGCACGAGCAGCGCCTGGAGCTGCTGCGTGCGGTGCAGACGGACCCGGACCTCAAGGCGATCTACTTCGACATCGTTGCCGGGATCGAGCCCATTACCGCCCTTTACGTCCCGAAACTCCTGGCATTGCTCTGAACGAGCGGCATGGGCCACTGGCATGTGACCTTGCCCACCGTCGGGTGTTCGCGGCCGCCCTGGCCAGGCATCACTTTCGGCAGGACAGAACGCTGGACGCCGGGAAGCGGGTAGAGTCCGCTGCGGCCCCGCGTCCTGGTCGCCGCGCTGCTCCGTTCCGTGGGCACCCCCCCCCGGAGGCGGTTCCACTCAGGCACCGGACTCGTATGATTGGCTCGCCATGATCCTGGTACGGTGCACCGGGTCGTGATCGGTAGATGACGGCACGTCAGAAGTGGCGCGCGCGGGAAAACAAGGCATGTCGCACCATTTGCTACCGCTACCAGTTTCGCTGCAGTTCAAGGAACCAGATGCCAGCTATACGCGACCGGCACACAGCTAGCAGTGCAGCTCAACGCAACTCCCCTCGATCCGCGTCTGTTCTGCCGGTGGCGATTCCGGCGGTGCTCCTCGTCGGGCTCTGGGGATGCACGGCGACCGGCCTGCTCGCCGACCAGTTCCAGGTGCGTGACGACACGTCCCTGGCCTCGACGGTGGGTGGACCGGCCCACGACGTGCTCTCCCAGTTGCAGATCGAGCGCCGTCTGACCGCCACGTGGCAGGCCAACCAGGCAGAGTCCTCCCGGGCCGCCCTGGAGAAGGCCCGCACCAACACCGACGCCGCCATCGAGAGCTTCCGCCGGTCGACGGACTCCGCTCCGGACGGCAAGGCACTGCAGGACCGCACCAAGAGCCTGAACACCGCGCTGAACAAGCTGCAGAAGAACCGCAGCGCGATCGACCGGCGCACACTCAGCGAGGCCAAGGTCTTCCAGTACTACACGGAGACCATCGCCGACAGTGCCTCAGTGATCGACGCCGCCACGCGGATCGGTGACGGCAGGCTCGCGAAGGCCGCCAGGGCCACCACGTCCCTGGTGCAGGTCGCGGAGATGATCTCCCGTGAGGACGCGCTGCTGTCCAGCGCGTTGGCCTCCGGAGAGCTGTCCGCCACGGCGCGCACCCAGTTCACCCAGTACTCCGCCATCCAGCGGCACATCCGCACCGCGCTCCTGGAAGCGGACGACCTGCCCGGTGACGAGGCCGCCGCCTACGAGCGCCTGCTCGCCGACCCGCAGTGGAAGTCGCTGACGGGTGTCGAGGACGCCGTCGCAGGGAGCGCATCCACCACGGTGCCGAAGCAGGCGGAGGGCTGGCGGACCGCCGACGACACCATCGCCGGCGCCCTGACCGACCTCGACGCCAAGTCCTTCAGCGCCCTCGCCGACGACGGCTCAGACCGTGCCGACGTGCTGCTGCTCCAGGCGATCCTCGGCACGGTGGCCGCGCTCGCCGCGCTGGTCGTCACCGGTGTCCTGGTGCGCCGCGCCACGAAGGCGGACTCCGGTCGGCTCGCCGAACTGCAGGAGCAGATCGAGGACCTGGGCCAGCGCAGGCTGCCGCAGATCCTGGAGGAGCTGGACCGCGGGGAGCACGTCCTCCCGGAGGGAGAGGTGGCGCCGGCCGGTGCGGACGCCGACTCCCTGGAGCGGCTCGGGGTGGCCGTCAACCGCCTCGGCCGGGAGTTCGAGGCCGCCCTGGTGCGGCAGGCGCGGGGCCGCGAGGGCACCGAGAAGGTCTTCGCCAACCTCACGCGCCGCACCCAGATCCTGGTGCACCGTCTGATCTCCCTGCTGGACGACCTGGAGCGCAAGCACGAGGACTCCGACCTCCTCCAGGACATCTTCAAGGTGGACCACCTGGCCACCCGTGTGCGCAGGCACTCGGAGAACCTGGTGATCCTCGGTGGTTCCGCCCCGGGCCGCCGCGGCATCCGTCCGCTGTCCATCACCGACGTGGTGCGCGGTGCCGTGTCCGAGACCGAGCAGTACCGCCGGGTGACGGTGCAGGCGTTCCCACCGGGGCGCCAGGTGTCGGTGGCGGCGCGCGCGGTCACGGACATCACCCATCTGCTGGCCGAGCTCATCGAGAACGGCACCACCTTCTCGCCGCCGGACACCCAGGTGCAGATCAGCGCACGGAAGGTGGCCAGGGGCCTCGCGCTGCACGTGGAGGACCGCGGCCTCGGCATGCCGCCCGAGCAGTACCAGTACCTGAACAACCTGCTGGCCGAGCCGCCGCAGCCGGACATGGACGCCCTCGGCAAGGACCCGCGGCTGGGACTGTTCGTGGTGGCGAAGCTGGCGGAGCGGCACGGGCTCAAGGTGTCGCTGCGCGAGTCCGACTACGGCGGCACGCTCGCGGTGGTCCTGGTGCCCTCCGTGCTCCTGGAGGAGCACGAGTCGTCGCTGCCGGAGAAGCTCAAGGTGGCCACGGGCCACGCCGGCGCGGCGGCCTCGGCCACCGCCCCGAAACCGGCTCCCGCGCCCGCCGCGGTGCAGGTGCCCTCTCCCCGGGGTCCCGAGCCCTTCGCCACCGGTGGCGGCGGCCTGCTGGACACCCCCGGTGTCGCGGTGCCCGCCGGTTCGCCGGGACTGGTCACGGCCGGGGCGCCGGCGCCGCAGTTCGAGACCCACGGGTTCCCCGACTACGGCGGTGCCGGTCTGCTGCCTTCGGTGTCGGAGGAGGCCATGGGCGCCGCCCCGTCTTCGGCGTGGTCGCCCCTCCAGGGGCACCCGGACTTCCAGGACTACCCGGAGTTCCAGGAACGCCCGGACGTCCGCGCGCAGCACGACGTACCGGTGTACCCCCAACCCCGGCACGACCTGCCTGTGCGCGCCGGCTCGCACGCGCACACGGATCTCCACGCCCGTGCCGATCGGTACCAGGAGCCTTCGGATCGCTATGCCGAACACGTGGCTCCGCAGTCCGAACCACCCATGGGGCAGGGTTTGTCGCCACAGCCACTGGAAGACCCCCAGGTCCTTCCCACCAGGACCCGGGGCGCGAGTCTCGCCCAGCAACTGCGGGAGGAGGCGGCGCCCCCGCGCTCGGGACGAGAGGACGTTGAGGAAGACATGGGCAGTTTCACACCTGGTAGGTCCGCTGCCAACATGATGGCCATTCAGCGTGCAACGAGGCGGGCCCGGGACGGCGAGGGCTCTTCGGCCACCGAGCTGGACGGTCCGGCAGAGTCGCGTCAACACGGCACCGACGAACTGTGAGGGATGAATCGGTAATGACTGAACAGGTGGAAACCCTGCCAAGGCTTGATTGGCTCCTGGACAGCCTCGTCGACAGGATCCCGGAGATCCGCCACGCGATCGTCCTGTCCGAAGACGGTCTGACTCTCGCCAAGTCGAAGGAGCTGGGCAGGGAGGACGCGGAGCAGCTTTCCGCGATCGCCTCGGGCCTGCAGAGCCTCTCCCGCGGTGCCGCCAACCGCTTCCACGGTGGGCAGGTGCGGCAGACGGTGGTGGAGATGGACACCGCCTACCTCTTCGTGACCAGTGCCGGTCAGGGGGCGAGGCTCGCGGCCTTCGCGTCCGACACCGTCGACGTCGGCATGATGGCGTTCGAGATGAACACACTGGTGAAGCAGGTGGGGCAGTACCTGAGTGCCGCGCCCCGCGTGGAGACCTCTTTCGTGCGGTACGGTAAGGGTGCCTGACCGACAGTGGTCCGACGCCGAAGGAGTCGGACACCACGTCCGGCCGTACGCCATCACCGGGGGACGCACCCGCCACAGCGAGCACTCGTTCGCACTGATCACCCTGGTGGTCACCCGGTCTCCGGACGGATTCGGTGGTGAGTCGGTCGAACCGGAGGCAGCCGCAATCCTGGACATCTGCCGGGACCGTGCGGTGGCCATTGCCGAGATCGCCGCTGAACTGGACCTTCCGGTGAGCGTGGTGAAGGTCCTCTGCGGCGATTTACTGAATTCGGAGCTGATTCTCGTTCAGGCTCCGCCCAAGGAGAGCGACGCCCCGAGCGTGGAACTGATCGAAAGGGTCATGGATGGCATTCGCCGCCTCTAACCCAGTCATGCCGACGGCGTTGAAGATCCTCATCGCGGGCGGTTTCGGCGTGGGCAAGACCACCATGGTCGGCTCCGTCAGCGAGGTCCCGCCACTGGAGACCGAAGAGCGCATGACCGTGGCGAGCGTGGGTCTCGACAGCCTCGCCGGTATCGAGAACAAGTCGGCGACCACCGTCGCCATGGACTTCGGCCGGATCACCATCGCCCCGGAACTGGTCCTGTACCTGTTCGGCACACCGGGGCAGCACCGCTTCTGGTTCATGTGGGACGACCTGGCGCTCGGCGCGCTGGGCGCCGTGGTGCTCGCCGACACCCGCCGCCTGGAGCAGTGCTTCGCGTCGGTCGACTACTTCGAGAAGCGCGGAACCCCCTTCGCCGTGGGCATCAACTGCTTCCACGGCAAACGGGAGTGGACGACCGAGCAGGTCCGCAAGGCACTGGACCTCGGCCCCGACACCCCCGTGATGCTCTGCGACGCCCGCGACCGCGAGTCCAGCAAGAAGGTGCTGCTCGCACTGCTCGACGTGGCCCGGGCGCACGCCCTGGCCAGGACGGCGTCCATCCCGGGCGTCTGAGCGCGCCCGGGACAACCGGTCCGGGGGCGCACGGCCCCCGGCACCACACCGCCCGTGGCTCAGCCGCCGACTTCGGCGACCTCCACGGTGCACAGCGGATCCGCGTGGAAGGGCGCAAGCTGACGGTCGGTCGCGCCGTCGTCGGTGATCAGGGTCCAGGGCGCCTCGAAGCCCGCCCACCAGTAGGACTCCTCACGGCCCAGCTTGCCCGCGTCGGCGAGTACGAACACCGACCGTGAGCGGCTGATCATGAGTTCCTTCAGCGCGGCCTGCTCGGGACGGGCCTCGCAGATGCCCCGCCCGGCAACCACACCGTCCGCACCGAGGAAGACGGCCCGTGCGGTGAGGCGGGCCACCGCCGCCTCGGCGAGCGGGCCCACCATGCCCAGGCTGAGCCTGCGCACCGTCCCACCGAGCACGATCAGTTCCACGCCCGGTACCCCGGCCAGTTCGTTGATGGACGTCAGGCCCGAGGTGGCCACCGTCACCCCGCCGCGCGCCGCCAGCCGGGCGGCGAGCGCACCGACCGTGGTGCCGGCGTCCAGCAGCACCAGGCCGCCGCCGGCGGCGTGCGCCTCGGCGGCCCGCGCGATGGCCTCCTTCTCCCGGCGGGCCAGCAACTCACGTTCCTGGAGCGGCTGTTCCTCGCCGGCCGACGACACCGCACCGCCGTAGGTGCGGACGATCTCCCCCGACTCGGAGAGCCGGGAGAGATCGCGCCGGATGGTGGACTCCGAGACGCCGTACCGCTGCGCCAGCTCCGCCACGCTCAGTGGGCGGCTCTGGAGCAGGTCGCGGATCGTGGCGCGCCGGTCCGTTCCGTTCACGCCGGTCCGCCTCCCACGGCCGCCGAGCCACGGCGCGGGGCCAGCTCCACCGCCTGCCGCAGCGCCTCCACCATGCTCGCCTCGTCGGCCCGGCCGGTACCCGCGATGTCGAAGGCGGTGCCGTGGTCGACACTGGTACGGATCACCGGCAGGCCCACCGTGATGTTCACCCCGGCGTCCAGGCCCAGCACCTTCACCGGACCGTGGCCCTGGTCGTGGTACATGGCGACGACCAGGTCGAAGTCGCCGCGTACGGCGCGGAAGAAGACCGTGTCGGCGGGCAGCGGGCCCTGTGCGTCGATCCCGTCGGCACGCACCGCGGCTATCGCCGGGACCACCTTCGTCTCCTCCTCACCGTGTCCGAACAGGCCGTTCTCCCCGGCGTGCGGGTTGATGCCGCACACCGCGACGCGCGGCGCGGCCACCCCGGAGGCGGTGAGCGTCGCGTGCCCGCGGCGGATGGTGCGTTCCACGAGACCGGGCTCGATCTTCGCCACCGCGTCGACCAGGCCGATGTGCGTGGTGACGTGGATGACCCGCAGCTTGGGCGCCGAGAGCAGCATGGAGACCTCGGGGGTGCCGGTCAGCTCGGCGAGCAGTTCGGTGTGCCCGGGGTAGCGGTGGCCGGCGGCGTGCAGCGCCTCCTTGTTCAGCGGCGCGGTGCAGATCGCGTCGACCTGCCGCTCGGACGCCAGCCGGGTGGCCGCCGCCACATAGCGGTACGCACCCTCGCCGGCCACCGCGGAGAGCCGGCCGAAGGGCAGGTCGGCCGGGATGCCGCCGATGTCCAGGCAGTCCACCCGGCCCGGCCGCCAGGCGGCCTCGGCCACGGAGTCCACCGGATCGATGCCCAGCTCCACCCCGCTCACCTCGACGGCCTTGGCCAGCCGGGCGGCGTCGCCCACCACCAGCGGCCGGAAGGGCAGTGACGCGGCGGCGCCGGCCAGCGCCTTGACGATCACCTCGGGGCCGACGCCGGCGGCGTCGCCCATGGTGATGGCGATAACAGGTTCGGACATGGTGACATCCTTCCGTAGCCGCGGCAGCGCCGCGCAATCGGTTCCGGTCATGACAGGGCGCCCCCGGCACCGGCGGAGGGCCGGTCGGCGGCAGAGGGGGCCGGGGCCGCCGGCCCGGTGAGGGCGCGGGCCGCACGCAGCAGGGTGTCCTCGTCACCGAAGGCCCCGGCCTTGGTGACCACAGCCAGCCCGGCGGGCGTCCGCATGCGCACCACACCGGGTGCCGGCTCGCCCAGCACGGTCAGGCTCCGCACGCCCGCCGCCAGCAGCACGGCACGCGCCGTCTCTCCTCCGGTGGCGACCAGGGCACCGGCCAGCGGCAGCCCGTCCGCAGCGGCCCGCGCCAGCGCCCGTGCGAACCGGTCCGCGGCGGACGGCCGCACCTCCTGGTCGGGATCGGGGAAGAGCACCGCGTGCCGGCCTGCCAGCAGTGCGGCGCGCAGCGCTCGCCCGGCGTCCTCGGGGCCGCCGGCTGCTGCGCCGACGGTGACGGCGGTCGCCGGCAGCCGCTCGACGAGCGCCCGGCGCTGCGCGCGGGCCTGCTCGGTGCGGCTGCCCACACAGATGAGCAGGGGGCGCGGCCCCTGCGCCGGGCCGATGGGCCCGGGAGCCACGGCGGGTGCCGCCACGGCGGGCGCCGCCCCGACGGGGGCCGGCAGCGGCAGGTGGTGCGCCAGACCGCCGGAGCCCACCAGCAGCACGGGGAGCTCTCCGGTGGCCCGCAGGGTGGCGGCCAGATCGCCGTCGTCGACCGCGTCCACCACGACGGCGTCGGCTCGGCCGTACGCCTCGGCCAGCAGCGCGTGGGCGTCCCCGCGGCGCAGGGCGTCAAGGGGCAGCACGTCCACGACCAGGCCCGCGGCGGTGAGCTGGTCGGTGAGCGGAGCGCGGTCCGGATGGCGCAGGTCCACCGGCTCGCCGTCGACCAGGACCCGGCCGCCGACGACGGTGCGCCCGGTGGCGGGGAACGCCGGGGCGACCACGGCGAGGCGGCGGACGCCGTGCCGCTCGTGCAGCGCGGCCAGGCAGGCCCGCACCTCGGGGCCGATGGAGCCGCGCAGCGTGGAGTCGACCTTCTTGTAGACCCGGGTGCCCGGGCCGTGTCCCGCGAGGGCACGGGTGACCCGGGCGGCGGCCTCGGCGGGCGGCAGATACCGGCTGTCGGTGTCGACCGCGACCACGCCGGCGCCGTGCGGGAACTCCCCGGGCTCCAGGACCACCGCCGTCTGCGCGCGGTCCGCGAAGGCCACGGCGCTGTCGGCGGCGCCGGACAGGTCGTCCGCGACGATCAGCAGGAGCGGTTCTTCCGGGTTCACGGGCGCGCGGTCCCCTCGGTGGGGCCTTCGGCTGCGGGGCGCGGCGCGGTGCCGGGAGGGGCCGCCGGGGCGGGGCCCTCGTCGCCGTCCGCCGGGCGCCCGCCGGACGGCAGCGCGGACAGTGCGGACGGGCGTGGGCCCTGCCCGTCGGTTCCGTCGGCCGGGACGGGGTCCTGCCCGGCCATGTCCGGCGGCGCGAGCCGTTGCAGCCTGCGGTGGTAGGCGGCGGTGACCACCGGCACCAGCAGGGAGGTCACCACCACCGACGCGGCCACCAGGACGGTCGCCTTGTCCGCGGCCTGCTTGTAGGCGGGGTTGGCCGCGGCGACCAGCGCGGGCACCGCGGCCGCGTTCCCCGCGGTACTGGCGGCGGCGAGGCCCGCCAGGCCGTTGCCGCCGATCAGCCGGTCGGTGGCGAACAGGGTGGCACCGCTGAAGACCAGCACGAACAGTCCGAGGCCCAGGCCGAGCAGGCCGGCCGTCCATACCGCGGAGAGGTTGATTCCGGCGCCGAGCGCAAAGCCGAAGAAGGGGATGCAGACGGGCACGGCGGCACCGAGGAAGGTGCGCATCTGCGGATCGAGGTTGCCCAGGACCATGCCCACGATCAGCGGCAGGATGGCGCCGAGCATGGTCTGCCACGGGAACGACGACAGACCGGCCACGCCCAGTGTGACCATGGTGAGGAACGGCCCGGACTCCAGGCTCATCAGCGAGTAGGCCGCGGCGTCCTTGGCCTTGCCGAACTGCCCCATCAGCGCCATGTACAGGCCGCCGTTGGTGTCGTTGAGCGCGGCCACCACGGCGAGCGTGGACAGTCCGGCGAACGCCCCGCCGCTGACCGGGCCCTCGCCCAGGAAGTGCCCGAGCACCACGCCGACGACCACCGCCATCAGCACCTTCACCAGCAGCAGCGCCCCACCCTTGCGCAGGACGTACGGGGTGGTGCGCAGCTCGATGGTGGCGCCCATGCACACGTAGAACACCGCGAGGATGGTCAGGGAGCCGGAGAACAGCGCACCCGTGAACGAGCCGAAGAACTCGCCGGTGCCCTGGTGGACGGTGTTGATCACCGCGCCGACCAGCAGCGGGACCAGCATCATCCCGCCCGGCACCCGCTCCAGGCTCTTCTTGATCGGTATGGACATGTGCGCATTCCGCCTTCCCTGCACCGGACCGGCCTGCACACGGCCCCCGGCAGCAGGAGGGGTCGTGCGTTCCGCCGTGACGACGGTAGACCTCTGTGCGTGTTTCGCGCAATGTGCTTGAAACGCGCAGTGTGAGCAGGGTGATCTTGGGGACTGTTGCGCACTTCGCGCAGGATGCGGTACGTGATCATGCGACTGCGCGACTGCGCGACTGCGCGACTGCGCGACTGCGCGACTGCGCGACTGCGCGACTGCGCGACTGCGCGACTGCGCGACTG
>NZ_BNCD01000021.1:0-31001 GCF_014656295.1 Streptomyces sulfonofaciens | reverse complement strand
CTGCGCGGCTCGGCGGTACGCGGGAACGTGCCGTGCGAGGGACACGCACTGCGGCGATGTGCGAGACGCCTCGCAGTGTGTAGGCGCTGGCCCGGGCGGTACGCGCAGGGCGCGGGTGGTGTGAGCAGGACCGGGCGGTGTGCGCTGGTCCGCGGGGTGTGGTCCCGCACGGTGTGCGCAGCAGGACACGTCGGTGCGTTCAGGGAGTGTCGGTGTGAGCAGGACACGTCGGTGTGAGCAGGGAGGCGTCGGTGTGCGCCTCGGCACGCGGGCGTGCGTGTGCGGTACGCCGTGCGTGTGGTGGGACCGCGGCCGGTCGTGCGGGGCAGGACGCGCGACGCGGAGGGCCCCGCCTGGAGCGGCGGGGCCCTCGCACGGTGGTGCCCGGTCCTACCTCGCGGCGATCGGCCCGGTCAGCTCGCGAGCTCCGGGTAGAACTCGCGCTTCGACCCGGACCTGTCCTGCAGCCGACCGAGCAGCCCTGCCGGGTACTCGATCAGCCAGTAGGTCACCACCGAGGCGGGGACGGCGAGGCCGAGCACCAGCACCGTGCCCAGCGCGTAGCCGTACGGCCCGCCGGGCAGCAGTCCGTACCGGTCGAGTTCCAGCATGACCGGCTCGTGCAGGATGTAGAGGCTGTAGCTGATCAGTCCGACGAAGGTGAGCCAGCGAGCCTGCAGCGCACGGTGCCAGACTCCCTTCTTCCTGCTGCGCAGCGTGCAGTAGAGCAGCACCATCCACACCACCGACGACAGCGGGTGGAAGAAGGTGAACGCGAAGTTCTCCGGCACCGACACCCACGACAGCACGTACAGGGCCGCCGCACACGCCAGGCGCAGCGGCACCGCGAGCGCGGTGGGCACCATGCCGCGGTCCTTGAGGGCCACCGCTGCCACCGCCAGCAGCATGCCGACGGCGAACCCGCCGAAGCGGGCCTGCGGTCCGAAGTACACCGGGTAGTCGAGGTGCCCCACGTGGAACGCGTACCGCGCCACCGAGATCCACACCAGGGGCAGCACGTACAGCAGCACGCAGCCGCCGACGCAGATCGCCACCCTGGTCGAGCGCCGCGCGAAGCGCCGGCACAAGCGGATCGCCACCGGCCCCAGCGCCACCAGCACGAAGTAGAAGATGATCTCCAGGGAGAGCGACCAGGTGGGACCGATGGTGTAGAAGATGCGCTGCCGGTCGAAGAGGTGCGTGAAGGTGAGGTGCTCCACCAGGTCCAGCCAGTTGCCGGGCAGTACGGGGTTCCGGCTCACCCACACCACCAGCACCATCAGGTAGTACAGCGGCAGGATGCGGATGATCCGCCGGTACATGAAGGACCGGGCGGGGCGGGTGGCGCCGCCGTCGATGGCCGCCCGCGCGTACGACAGCGTCAGCAGGTACGCGGACATCACCAGGAAGAGATCGACCACCTCCAGCGAGATCAGCGACCCGAGGGCCGTGTTGTCCACCGGGGGGTTGGGGCCGTCGGGCCCGTACTGCATGTACATCTGCCAGACGTGGAAGACGACCGTGCTCAGCGCGGCGATCCCGCGGAACCCCTCGATCTCCTGGGCGCGGCTGCGCGGCGGTGCGCCTTCCGGTGGGTGCGGGGCGGCCTTCCCGGCACGGCCGGCCGCGCGTGTGCTGAGCGTGCTCATGACCGCACCGCCCCGGCCGCGGTCCGCGGGGTGACCCGCCACTGGCGGTCGCCCAGCGCCTCCTTGAGGTGGGCCTGCCGGGCCACCATGTTCTTCAGATGGCTGTAGAAGAAGGTGGAGAACACGATGTAGCGCCAGAACCAGCCCTTGCGGCGGCGGATCTCCGGTACCGCCAGCCGCCAGGCGAACGCCGCCTGCAACGGTCCTGACGCCATCGTGAACAGCACCGCGAGCAGGCAACTCGGTACCAGCCAGTCGAGCCGGTCCACACCGCCCTCGCGCCACGCCGAGTAGGCGAGGATGGGCACGATCTGCAGGCCGAGCCACGGCTGGATCTCCCGCCAGCCCAGCAGCACCGTCAGGCCGAACCGCTGCCTGCGGGTGAAGGGACCGGACCGCAGCACCCGCCACTGGTGCTTCAGGGACACCTGCAGCCAGCCCTGCGCCCAGCGGGCGCGCTGGTTCCACAGCGCCCTCAGGGTGGTGGGCGCCAGCTCACGCGAGATCAGCGTCCGGTCCATCGCGATCCTGACGCCGTCCTCCAGGGCACGCAGGCTGGAGTCGATGTCCTCGGTGAGCATCGAGCCGTGCATCCGGATCCGGGCGAGCAGGTCGGCCCGCCAGAAGCCGTTGGAGCCGCCGAACACCCCGAAGTCGTACATCCGGGTGCGTCCGGGGTGGCTCACCGCGTAGATGGACTCGAACTCCACCGCCACCAGGCTCGCGACCAGCGAGCTGTCGCCGTTGCGGATCACGCAGTGGCCCTGGACCACGTCGTAGCCGTTGGAGAGCCAGTGCCAGGCGTGCTGGAAGGCGGCCGGCTCCGGATGGTGGTCGGCGTCGAAGATGCCCACGAACTCGCCGTGCAGCCGGCTGACCGCGGCGTTGATGTTCTGCGCCTTGGAGGTGGAACCGCGCACCTTCAGCAGCACCAGGCGCGGGTCGCGCCGGGCGATGTCGCGCAGGGTCTCCTCCACCGGCAGCGGTCGCGGTGTGTTGTACGCGAGGACGATCTCCAACTCGCCGGGGTACTCCAGGCGCAGGAAGGACTCCACCGTGTCCACGATGGTGGCGGCCTCGTTCGGCAGGTAGGCCGCGATCACCGCGCTGGCCGGCGGGTACGGCTGGCCCGGGCTGCCCGGCCTTTCCGGTGCGTCGAGCGAGAACAGGCACTCCAGCGCGACCAGTGCGGCAGACGTCATCAGACCGGCCACCACCACCCAGTACATAGCCGAGCCCAGGTCGAAGCCGGCCAGGTAGAGCTGCTGGTAGAGCAGGAAGGGCACCCCGAGCCCGAGCAGCAGCACCAGGGCCGGAGTCATGTTCGACAGCACCGGCCGGACGATGGAGCGGCGCGGCCTGCGGTGCGTCACACCGTCCATCCACGGCGCATGGCGGACCGGGCGCAGGTCCCGGTGGTTCAGCGCCTCGTTCGCCGCCTCGGACGCCTTGCGGACGAGCTTCTCGCGCTCGGCGGCGCGGTCGATGGGCAGCCAGCCGATCGCCGGTGTCAGCCGCACGTTCTCGTCGGCGACCACGAAGCGGGTGCCGGCCACCGCGTGCGCGAACTGCTCCAGCCTGCGGCGGGTGGTCTCCTCGTCGACGTCCGGCATCAGCATCAGCAGATGCCCGTCCTCGTCCCAGCCCAGCCGGTCGCAGACGTTGCCCAGCTTCTCGGCCACTCCGGCGAGCCGTTCCGCGACCTCGCGGTGCACCCGGGGCCCGAGCCTGCTCTCCAGGCCCGCCATCTCGGCGACGGCCACCACGGTCAGGGCTCCACCGCGCCGTCCCGCCCGGGCCCGCTGCAACTCACGGCCGAGCTCGCCCAGGAAGTGGTGGTACGAGTACAGGCCGGTGCGCGGATCGAGGAGCAGGCTCTCCACGGGAACGGGCACCCGGCGCAGCCGCGCCTCGATCCGGGCCGACAGCTCGATCGGCTCCGAGTCGTCGCGCAGGCAGTCGTCCGCTCCCTGGCCGAGCAGTTCGGCGACCGTGGCCGAGCCGGTGTCCAGTTCCGTCACGACCAGCAGCGGAAGGGCGCTGCCGGTGGGCACGGCACGTATCCGGCGTATCAGATCGGTGCCGTCCCACCCGTGTGCGGGCGGGTCCTCCTGGAGGACGACGATGGCGTCCGGCGGCGCATGCCGCAGCCGGGAGCCCGCGTCCGGCGGCAGCGCGTGCGCCACCGGGTGGCCGGTGGACTTGAGCGCCCGGAGCAGCCGGTCGAGCCGGGGCCCGGGCGTGCCGACGGCGAGCACGCGAGCCGGCGCAGGACCGGCGGGGCCGGGACGGCCGCCGGGTGGTGGGGCGGAGGACGGTGTTGAGGCGGTGTGCTGCGAGACGAGCACCTGGGGTCTCCTTTACCGGTGGGGGGTCCATGGGCGCGTGGTCAGCGCGGGAGGTCCCATGGCATACGGGGTGGTGCGGTGGCGTGGCGGCCGGCTGCCGTCCCGCTCGGGGGTCGCCGACGGCCGCCCTGCCCGGGGAGCCGGGTGGGCGGGGTCGGGCGGGGTCGGTCCGGTGGTCCCGGGGTGGGGTCGGTTCGGTAGGTCCTGCGCGGGCGCACGGACCCGCGGTGCGGACGGGGACGGCAGGCGCGCGGACGCGTCCGCCGGGGCGCGGCGGAAGGGGGCCGGTGCGTCTCACGCCCGGTGGCCGCCGTGCGCCCCTGTCGTGGCGCACGGACGGGCTACCGCGTGACTACGGTGTTCTTCGCGCCGGACCGCCCGCCGCACCGGTGTGCCGGCCGGGACGTCTACGGCGGCCGGGGCGGCGCCGGAAGGCGGGTGCGGCCGTCGCTGCCGCGGGCAGGACCGGGCGGGTCCCTGCGGTCCGCGGCATACGGCCGTGGAACGGCTGCCCGGCGTACTGCGTCACACCGACGCGGGTGTGCGGGGCGCTCGTCGCGCGGCGTGGGGGTGGGCCGCCGACGGCCGGTCCCGGTACGGAACGGGGCCGAACGTTCAAGAAACGGCCGATAGCACCCGATGGGGGAAGCGGTCCGACACCGGGCCGCATGGCACCGGCGACCGGTGCCGGCCCGGGCGCAGGGCGTCCCAACTGGGCGGCCCTCCCGCGGTGGGGGAGGGAGGCGGGGCGAGCTGCTTCGGCGCATATGGCATGTGAGTGGTCCCATCCTGTTCGGATTGTGGGGGAGGACCGAACTTTTGTAAGCGCAACCGTTCAACCCTTGGAGGCCGGACGGCAGTGTGTCACCTTAGCCTCACTTCCGGCGGTGACACCACACCTACAGGGTCCCAACACCCGTATGAAGTCCGAGGATTCGGTGAAGGCGGGGTTTCAGAACTGCCGCAACTCGCCCTCGATGCGCGGGAGGAGACCGGTGCGGTGGGGGGTGTGTGCGCCGCACGCCGGCAGAGGTGGCCGATCCGGCGGGTCGGGCGGGGTGCGGGGGCCGATGCGGCGGGTCGGGTGGAGCGCGGTGGCCGATCCGGTGGGTCGGGTGGAGCGCGGTGCGGTCAGCTCTCCTGTGCGCCGCGGCCTTCCTGTACGCCGTGGCCGAGGTGGGCCGTTCCCGGGCCGCGGTACGGGGCGCGGTGTGCGGCGACGAGCAGGGACTGGATCCGCCGGCGGATCTGCACCGCCTCGTCGACCGGTGCCCCGAACGCCAGCCGGACATCCCTGTGGTGCCGTGCGTACTCCAGCCGGAGAGTGATCCCGTAGCGGTCCAGCGCGAGCGGCACCGCACGCACCACTGCCTGCCGCAGACGGGGTTCCACCAGGCGCATCAGTACCGGCACCAGGTCGCCGTGGTGGCCGGCCAGGTGGGTGAGCATGCCGGCTTCCGGGACGGCCAACGGGTCGGTGGGTGCGGTCAGCAACTCCTGGAGCCCGACGGTCGCCTCGCCGTCCGCGGTGCACAGCACCGCCCGCTCGATCGCGAGGCACCACAGACCCGGTGCCACACCGTCCGCGCAGAGCCACCCCGGCAGTACCACCCGGGCCCGGATGCGGTCGCGGACGGAGATCGGGGCTATGTCGGTGAACTCCAGGGTGGCCGCGGCGCCTTCCCCGCCGGGCAGGGCACATCGCGCGCCGGGTGCCGGCGGCAGCAGGCGGCGCAGCGGCAGCCGGTCGGTCAGGCGGCCGCTCCCGGCGCGGAAGACCTCGGTACGGCCCCGCTCGGTGACCACGGTCATGGTCTGGGCGGCGGCCAGTACGGACCGGACCCGTTCGGCGGCCGTCGGCCGGGCGGGGGCGTCGGTGAGGCGCATCCGGGCTCCTCGGGAGAGTGAGGTTAGGTTTACCTAACTTAGCCCTGTCCCCGCTGCGCCGCCAGTCTCCCCGGGCTGCCGAGGGCCCCGGGGGCCCGGGAGCCCAGGGCGTCCGCGGGCGGTCAGAACCTGAAGACGTCCGAGGTGCCCACCTCTGCGGCGCACCGGTTGACGAAGGTCTCCCGGTAGGAGACCCGCACGCCCTGCCAGGTGCCGGTCGCGACGGCCGTGACCGGGTCGACGACGGCGGGACAGGCACGGCCGGGAACATCGGGCAGGCGGGTGAAGTCTCCCTGCACGGCGGTGAGCGCGGCACAGGCGGCCTCGGGATCGGGGTGTGTGCCGCCGTCCGGGGCGCACTCCAAAGTGGCGTCGCCGACGGGCCGCTGCGAGATGTCCGAGGCGACGAGCGAGAGGTCCAGGGAGCCGGCAGGGGCCGCCGCCGGCGGGGCGGCGGCGGCCGAGGCCGTCCCTTCAGCGGTGAGGGTGAGGGCCAGGGCGGCCGCGGCGGCGAGCGCCGTGGCGACGGGTCTGCCGGTCATGGTGGCTCCTTCTGGTGTCCGGTGAGGGCGGCACGAACCTAGGCCCGCGCCACCACCGGGCGCGGGAGCGGAATGAGCCATTGCTGAACTCCCAGGAGCCCCACGCCCCGCACGGGCCGCGGTACCGGCACCCGCCCGCGGCCGCCGTTCGGCCGGGCCGCACAACCGCGAGGGCCGCAGTCGCCGCGGCGGCGGCCCCGGCCCTGCGCTGTCGACGGACTCAGACGATCCCTTCCGCGATCTCCGCCTGCTCGCGGTCGGAGCCGTACGAAGAGGCGTCAGGGGTGCCGTAGGCGCGCCGGGCGACGTACCACCAGACGCTGGCCAGGACCAGCACCACCGCCAGGGCGATCACCGCGTAGTTCATCGAGTCGACGGTGATGGGCGACGACTGCGGCAGGCAGAACAGCACCGTCACCAGGGCCACCCAGACCACCGCCAGCCAGCCGACCGGCCGGCTCCACCGGCCCAGGTGCCAGGGGCCGCGCTGGAAGCGGTCGCCCGCGCGCAGCCGCAGCAGGATCGGCAGCGCGTAGGCGGGCGTGATCCCGATGACGTTGATGGCGGTCACCGCACCGTACGCGGTCGGCGAGTACAGCGAGGGAAGTGCGAGCACGCACGCCACCACCACGGACAGCCAGACCGCGGGCACCGGGGTCTGGGTGCGGCTGCTGACCCTGCGCCAGAGCGTCGAGCCCGGCAGGGCGTTGTCGCGGCTGAACGCGAACACCATCCGGCTGGCCGCGGCCACCTCGGCGTTGCCGCAGAACAACTGGGCCACGATCACCACGAGCAGCAGCGCCGTGGCACCGTCCGTGCCCAGCGCGTCCAGCAGGATCTGGGCCGGGGGGACGCCCGTGGGACTGTTCTGCGTGCCCGTGTAGTCCTGGATCGCGAAGGTCAGCCCGGCTAGCAGCACGAAGCCCGCTATCCAGGAGACCCAGATCGAGCGCACTATGCCTCGCGCGGCGGACACCGAGGCGTTGGCGGTCTCCTCCGACAGGTGCGCGGAGGCGTCGTACCCGCAGAAGGTGTACTGCGCGAGGAGCAGGCCGATCGCCGCCGCGTAGACCGGGTTCGACCAGCCGGTGTCGTTGACGAACCCGGTGAACACGAACGAGGCCGACTGGTGGTGGTCCGGCACGATCGCCAGCACGGCCACGATCAGCGCCACGCCCGCCAGGTGCCACCACACGCTGATGGAGTTCAGCAGGCTCACCAGACGCACACCGAAGAGGTTGAGCACCGCGTGCAGCAGCAGGATCGCGCAGAAGACCAGCATCGTGGAGCCGGGCGTGGGATCGAAGCCGAACTGGAGGTTGAGCAGGGCGCCGGTGAACAGGGCCGCTCCGTAGTCGATCCCGGCGATCGCCCCGAGCAGCCCCAGCAGGTTCAGCCAGCCCGTGTACCAGCCCCAGCGGCGGCCGCCGAGCCGGTCCGCCATGTAGTACAGGGCGCCCGACGTCGGATAGGCGCTCGTCACCTCGGCCAGTGCCATGCCCACGAGGAGCACGAAGAGCCCGACACCGGCCCAGCCCCACAACATGACGGCAGGGCCGCCGGTGCCGAGGCCGAAGCCGTACAGCGTCATGCAGCCCGACAGGATGGAGATGACGGAGAAACTGATGGCGAAGTTGCCGAACCCGCCCATGCGGCGGGCCAGCACCGGCCGGTAGCCGAGCTCGCGGAGCCGCTGTTCCTCGTCGCGCGGTGGGCGGCCGTCGGTGTTCGTACTCGACCAGGTGGGGCGGGACACGCGGTTACCTCCGTAGAACGACGTACAGGAACGGGAACGGAAAACGACGTACCTCAAGGACGGAAGAGCGCAACGGTGCGAACGGCGCGACGGTGGTGGAAGGAGTGGAAGGAGTCGAAGGAGTGGAAGGGGTGGAGGGCGGAGACGGGGGCTCGGCGAGGACGGCCCCGACGGCCCCTCAGCTTCCGCGGGTGCCCTCCAAAGCGGCCAGGGCGCGGGCCCTCGCCTGGGCGAAGAGGTCCGCGGCGGCGGCGGTGTCGCGCGGGTCCCCGACGCGGTACACCCACGGCACGGGCGTGTAGTACGGGCCGAGGGCCCTGAAGACCCGGCCGGCCTCACGGAACTGGAGCGCGCCCCACAGGCCGTGCGCCAGATGGCTGAGGTCCAGCAGCGAGCTCTCCGTGTAGCAGGTGTGGTCGAACCACTCGTACAGCGCGCGCCGTGCCTCCCGGGTGGCGTCCTCCGCCACCCAGTGCAGGTCCAGCGCGGTGTCGCGGCCGCCGTCCCTGCGGTACCGCTCGACGTGCAGGTAGAGCGGCAGCACGTGCAGCGCGGAACCGGTCGGAGCGAAGGATGCCGCCCAGTGCACGAAGTTGACGGCCTCCGTCAGGCGCCCACTGCCGTGCCTGCCGTACAGGAACTGCAGCATCCGGTGGTAGGCCTCGCGGTTGTAGGGGTCCCGCTTGTCGGCCTGGGCGAGCAGGCCCCACGGCCCGGGCGGCAGCATCGGCTCGGGCGGCGCCACCCGGTGCTCGTCCCACTGCTGCCGCTCGTCGAGCCGGGCAAGCGCCAGCAGGCACACCCAGGGGACGGGGTCGTCCTCGGCGGCGCGCGCGGCTGTCCGGCACGCCTCCCAGGCCTGGTGCCACAGGTCCTGGGTGTGCCGGTGGCCCTCGCGGTGCGCCCGCAGCGCACGCTCCACCGCGACCCGGCCGTGCATCACCGCCGCCGCCACGCTGCGCGGTTCCTCCGCGCGCCAGGCCTGGACGAGGTCCGTGCCCGCGGCGGCCGCCGCGAGCACCTGGGTGCGCTGGGTCCACAGGGCCCGGTCGGCGGTGGCCGCCAGCAGGTTCCGCATGGACATCCAGCGCCCGACGCGCAGGTCCTGAAGGGCGGCACGGAGGTCGGAGTCATGGCCCGCCGGATGGTACGCAGGGCGGAATCCCATCGGGGACATCAGCCTCCGACCCCGACGCGGCAGGAGAGGACCAGGTGAACTCGCAAGCGGTGCTCCGCTAAATCCGTGGGGTGTGCGACAGTCGGCGGCCAGTGTAGAGGCGGTACTTCCGTTTGGTGGAAGAAATCGAGGATCTTTCTCCACGCATAGTGGCGCATCGACGATGGAGAGTGAGCACCGGGGGCCCGCGGGTGCGCTTGACGGTGCCCTGCGCCCTGCACAAGGCTGGCGGTCACGTGATCAGTCGACGACATGACGGGGGTGGGCCATGACGGGCCCGGTACTCGCCATCGACCAGGGGACCTCGGGGACGAAGGCCCTTGTGGTCTGCCCGGAGCGCGGTGTCCTCGGCTCCGGCAGCGCCCCGGTGGCCACCCGTCAGCTACCCGGCGCGCGCGCCGAGGCGGACCCCGCCGAGCTCTACCGCTCGGTGCTCGACGCCGGCCGGCAGGCGCTCGCCGCCGCCGGCGAACCCGTGGCCGCGGTCGGCCTCGCCAACCAGGGCGAGACGGTGCTCGCCTGGGACCCGGCCACGGGACGGCCGCTGACGGACGCGATCGTCTGGCACGACAAACGGGCCGACACCGTCTGCGCCGAGCTGGCCCCGCGCGCCGAGGAGCTGCGGCAGCTCACCGGCCTGCCGCTCGACGCCTACTTCGCGGCACCCAAGATGGCCTGGATCCGTCGCAACCTCACCGTCGACGGAGTCGTCACCACCACCGACTCCTGGCTGGTCCACCGCCTCACCGGAGCCTTCGTCACCGACGCGGCCACCGCCGGGCGCACCCAACTGCTCGACCTCGACCGGGTCGACTGGTCGAAGGACGCCCTGGACGCCTTCGGACTCACCGGTGAACGCCTGCCGCGGATCGTCGACGCCGGCTGCCTGGCCGGCACCACCACCGCCTTCGGCGCCCCGCTGCCGCTCACCGGGCTGCTCGTCGACCAGCAGGCGGCCCTGCTCGCGCTGCGCGTCACCGACCCGGGCACCGCCAAGTGCACCTACGGCACCGGCGCGTTCCTGCTCGCCGCGACCGGCGGGCGGCCGCACAGGAGCGAGCAGGGCCTGGTGAGCTGTGTCGCCTGGCGGCTGGCCGGCCGCACCAGCTACTGCCTGGACGGCCAGGTCTACGCCGCCGCGTCCGCCGTCGCCTGGCTGGCCGGACTCGGAGTGCTCTCGGGCGCCGCGGACCTCGACCGCGTGGGCTCCTCGGTGCAGGACACCGGCGGGGTCGGGTTCGTGCCCGCCCTCGCCGGACTCGCCGCTCCCTGGTGGCGCGGTGAGGTGCGCGGCACGCTCACCGGCCTCGGCCTGGACACCGCCCCCGGCCACCTGGTGCGGGCCCTGTGCGAGGGCATCGCCGCCCAGGTCGCCGAGGCTGCCGACGCGGCGGCCCGCGATCTCGGCTCACCGCTCGGTGCGCTGCGCGTGGACGGCGGTCTGACCCGCTCGGCCCTGCTCATGCAGACCCAGGCCGACCTGCTGCAACGCCCCGTGGAGGTGTCCGCGGTGCCCGACGCCACGGCCCTCGGCGTCGCCGCGGCCGCCCGCCTCGGCCTCGATCCCGCGCTCACGCTCGACGAGGCCGTTCCCCCCTGGCGGCCGGCCACCGTCTACGAGCCCCGGATCAGTGCCGCGGAAGCGGCCGAGCGCCGTGCGGAGTTCCGCGCCGCCGTCGACGCCCTGCTCGACCGGGCCCCGGCCGCGTCATGACCGTCACCACCACCGGGCCGCTGCCGAACGCCCCGTACGACGTCGCGGTCATCGGCGCGGGCGTGGTCGGAACGGCCGTCGCGCGCGAGCTGGCCCGCCACCGTGCGCTGCGGATCGCGCTGGTGGAGGCGGCCCACGACGTCGGCGAGGGCACCTCCAAGGCCAACACCGCCATTCTGCACACCGGGTTCGACGCCGTACCCGGCTCGCTGGAGTCCCGGCTGATGGCCGACGGGTCCCACCGCCTCGCGCGCTACGCGGCCGAGACCGGCATCCCGGTCGAACGCGTCGGCGCGCTGCTGGTGGCCTGGAACGAGGAGCAGCGCGCCGCGCTTCCCGAACTGGCCGCCAAGGCCGGCCGCAACGGTCGCCACGACACCCGCCTCCTCACCCCCGGCGAGCTGTACACCCGCGAGCCCCACCTCGCCCCCGGTGCCCTCGGCGCGCTGGAGGTGCCCGGCGAGAGCATCGTCTGCCCGTGGAGCACCACCCTCGCCTACGCCACCCAGGCCGTCCTGGCGGGCACCGACCTGCACCTCGGCTGCCGGGTCACCGGTATCCGGGAGCGCGCGGGCCACCACGAGCTGCGCTGCGCCCGCGGCGTGCTGCGCGCCCGGTACCTCGTGAACGCCGCGGGCCTGGCCGCCGACACCGTCGACGGCATGCTCGGGCACCACGACTTCACGGTCACCCCGCGCCGCGGCCAGCTCATCGTCTTCGACACCCTCGCCGGCGACCTCGTCCGGCACATCCTGCTGCCCGTCCCCACCGCCCTCGGCAAGGGCGTGCTGGTCGCGCCCACGGTGTACGGCAACGTACTGCTCGGCCCCACCGCCGAGGACCTGGACGACAAGCGCGCCACCGAGTCCACCGCGGACGGGCTCGCCGCGCTGCGCGCCAAGGGCAGGGGCATCCTGCCCGCGCTGCTCGACGAGGAGGTCACCGCCGTCTACGCGGGACTGCGCGCCGCCACCGGCCACGAGGACTACCGCATCCGCGCCCACCCGGCACAGCGCAGCGTGACCGTGGGCGGCATCCGCTCCACCGGTCTGACCGCCTCCATGGGCATCGCCGCCCACGTCACCGGTCTGCTCGCGGACACCGGCCTGGTCCTCGGCGAGCCGCGCGACCTGCCGCCGCTGCGCATGCCGCCGCTCGGCCGCCGTGCCGTGCGCCCCTGCCGGCAGGCCGCCCTGGTGGCCGCCGACCCCGAGTACGGCACCGTCGTCTGCCACTGCGAGCTGGTCTCCCGCGCAGAGATCCGCGACGCGCTCGCGGCGCCCCTGCCGCCGCACTCCGTGGCCGGCCTGCGCCGCAGGACCCGGGCCGGGGCCGGCCGCTGCCAGGGCGCCTACTGCGGCGCGGCGGTCACCGACCTCTTCGAACGCTCGGATGCGGGGGAGCGCGTATGAACGGGCCGGTGAACGGGACGGTGTCCCGGGTCGTCGACGTACTGGTCGTGGGTGCGGGCCCCGCCGGGCTCGCCGCGGCGGCCCGGCTCGCCGCGCGGGGCGCGGGCCGGGTGCTGGTGCTGGACCGCGAGCAGCAGCCCGGAGGCGTGCCGCGGCACTGCGAGCACCGCGGGTTCGGGCCGCCGGGCCGGCGCTGGACCGGCCCCGAGTACGCGGCCCGGGCCGCAGAGGCAGCGGTCGGCGCCGGAGCCGAGCTGCGCACCGGTGCCACCGTCCTCGGCTGGGCCGGTCCACACACCCTGGACACCACGGGGCCCGAGGGGCCCGAGCGCATCACGGCACGGGCCGTCGTGCTCGCCACCGGCGCCCGCGAACGCTCCCGCAGCGCGCGCCTCGTCCCCGGCACAAGGCCCGCGGGCGTACTCACCACGGGAGAGCTCCAGCAGGCGGTGTACCTGTACGGCCGGCCGGTCGGACGGCGGGCCGTCATCGTGGGCGCGGAGCCGGTGGCCTACGCGGCGCTGGACGCCCTGCGCCGGGCCGGCGCGCGCCCCCTCGCCATGGTCACCGGCCTGCCCAGGTCCCAGGCGCCGCTGGCGCGCGCCCAGCGGGCCCGGCTGCTGGGCGGCGTGCCCCTGCTGACCGGGGCCCAGGTCACCGAGTTGCTCGGCCGTCCCCGGCTGACCGGCATCAGGCTGCGCCGGGGCGACGGCCGCAGCACCGTGCTGGCCTGCGACACCGTCGTCTTCACCGGCGACTTCACCCCGGAGAACGAACTGGCCAGGAGGGGCGGCATCACACTCGACGCCGGCACCCGCGGACCGGCCGTCGACGCGGCGTTCCGCACCGCCCAGCCGGGTGTCTTCGCGGTCGGCAGCGTGCTGCACGCCGCCGAGAGCGCCCGGGTCGCGGCGCACGAGGGAGCGCTCGCCGCGCGTTCGGTGCTGCGCCACCTGACCGGGCCTGCCGGCTGGCCGGACGCGGACGCCGTCACGGTGCGCACGGAGCTGCCGCTGCGCTGGAGCGTGCCGAACCGGCTCACCCCCGGCGCTCCGGTCGCGGGCACCTTCCTGTTGCGCACCCACCGCTTCCTCACCCGGCCCACCCTGCGCGTCACCCAGGACGGCCGCACCCTGCACAGGGAGCGCCACCACCGCACCGCGGTGCCGGGCCGGCCCGTGCCGCTGGCGGGCGTCTGGATCCCGCGCGTGGATCCGGACGGCGGGCCGGTGTGGGTCGGAGTCGGCTGACCGGACCAGCCCCGCCCCGCTGCCCGCACTCGCCCGCCCCGCCTCCCCGCTCCGCCCGCCCCGCTGGGCCGACCCGTGCGACCAGCCGTCTCACCGGACCCGTCGGCCCGGCGCGGCCGGACCCGTCGGCCCGGCGCGGCCGGACCCGTCGGCCCGGAGCGGGCAGCCGGCCCTGCGGGACCACGGGCCCGTCCCCGCCCCGGCGCCGCCACGCTCGACGGGCCCTCCCCGGCACCGCACCGCCCGACGGCGCCCCCGCCGGCCGCGGGCCCGTCGTAGGCGCAGCCCAAGGCGCCCCGGCAGTTGCGCAAAGGCGTCGGCAGCATCTGCGTCTCAGCCGTCCGTGTTCCGCTCGCTCGTGCCCGGAGCGCCTATCTCCCGCTCGCCCGTGCCCGGTTGCTCGAACGCCCCGTGCCGTCCCGCCCCCGCCGCGAAGCGGGCCGCGCCCGGAAGGGCCTCGTCGAGGACGGCCATGCCGCCTCGCAGCTCGCCGGCCATGGCCGCCTCCTCGCCGAGCCCGGCCTGGTCCAGGACGGAGGCCCGGTCGGCGCGCAGGCACGCCTGCGGGAAGAGGGCCAGCCGCGCGGCCAGCTCCTCCGCCTCGGCGCGGGCCCGGCCGGTCGCCACCACCCGGGTGGCCAGCCCCATCGCCAGGGCCTCCGCCGCGGGCACCGGACGGCCGGTGAGGATCATGTCCATCGCCCGGCCGGTGCCGATCAGCCGCGGCAGCCGCACCGTGCCGCCGTCGATCAGGGGTACGCCCCACCGGCGGCAGAACACCCCGAAGACGGCGTCCTCCTCCACGATCCGCAGATCGCACCAGAGCGCCAGTTCGAGCCCGCCGGCCACGGCATGCCCGGCGACCGCCGCGATCACCGGCTTGGACAGCCGCAGCCGGGTCGGGCCCATCGGCCCGTCGCCGCCCTGCGCCACCCGGTTGGCGCGCGCGGTGCCCAGCGCCTTGAGGTCGGCGCCCGCGCAGAACGTGCCCCCTTCCCCCCACAGCACCGCCACCCGGGCCCTGTCATCGGCCTCGAAGGCGCGGAAGGCCGCCACCAGTTCCGCGGCGGTGGGGCCGTCGACGGCGTTGCGTTGCTCGGGCCGCGACAGCACGACCGTCGTCACATGCCCTGCGCGTTCGGTGCGGACCGGCATCGGTCGGGCCTTCCTGGTCGGGGACAGCCGAAGGATAGGGGTCCGCCCGGCCGTGGTGGGCAGGCCGGGACGCCACCGCGGTGGGCCGCCCTCGCCGCCGGCGGCCGGCTCACTCCCCGTCGGCGGAGCGCCGCGGTACCGGCTCACGGTGGTAGGCGTGGGCCGAGGGCCAGGAGGGCGCCGGTGCGCGTGTGAGCGCCACGACCGCGATGTCGTCCTGGGGCTCGGCACCCGTCCATTGGAAGATGTCGTGGACGAGGGCGTCGACCAGCTCGCCCGGGTTCTCGAACGCACGCAGGGCGAGGACGCCGGTGGTCGGGTCGTAGAACTCCCCGTCGGCGTTGCGCGCCTCGATCACCCCGTCGGTGATGAGCAGCAGGAAGGCACCGCAGGGCAGCGTGACGGAGTCCGGCTGCGGTGCGCCGCCGGCGCGCGCCTCGGCCAGGCCCATGCCCAGCGGCAGCCGGCGGGAGCCGGGATCGAGGAGGGTCACGGTGGCCTCGTGCACCAGGTAGGGCGAGGGGTGCCCGTGGTTGACCAGGCGGACGGTGCCGCCGTCGGACGAGAACTCGGCGAGCACCGCGGTGGTGAACTCCTCGGCGTCCGTCGGCGCCGACCGGCGCTCGCTCTCCAGGCGGAGCGCGTGGTCCATCCGGCGGGCGAGCTCGCCGACCGCCGGGGCGTGCTCCGCCTCCTGCCGGAAGGCTCCGATGGCCACCGACACCGTGCCGACCGCCTGGAGCCCCTTGCCGCGCACGTCGCCGATCAGGGCCCGCACCCCGAACGGGGTGGGCTGCACCGCGTAGAGGTCGCCGCCGATCCTGGCCTCCGCCAGCGCCGCCTCGTACCTGCCCGCCACCCGCAGCGGACCCGCCGTGCTCGGCAGGTCCGGCAGGATCGCGCGCTGCGCCGCCTCGGAGACGTCGATGGCCCGCACCAGCCTGCGCCTCTGCCGCTGGAGGGTCACATTGACCAGCAGCGCCGTGAGACCGACGACGGCGATGTCGGTGACGTCGACGACCAGCGCCACCACGGAGTGTTCCAACTGGTGGTCGAGCACGACCGAGAGCACACAGGCGAGGACGGCGACGGCGAGGGCCAGGCGGAACGACAGCAGGGCCCCCGCGACCAGCGGAGCGGCGGCGAGCAGCGGCAGACCCGTGTACGGCCGGGGCCCGAAGAGGTCGGCCATCGCGCCCCCGACGAGCAGCACGATGCAGATCAGGAGCGAGGAGTACGACCTTCTCGCGCTGCGCGTGGACTGGGGCATGGCGTGATCACCGGGCGCTGACGGCTTCGGGAATGCTGCGGCCCGCACAACGTAACCCGGCGCCGCGGGGTCCGCATGCCACCCGGCCCCGGCGCGCCGGGGCCGGCGACGGCCGCCCCACCTCGTGCGGAACCGGTCATGGGCCGTCGTGGATACGGCCCGTGCGGGACGTCAGGCGCTCACCGCTGCCGCCCCAGCGGGTGGCGACGATCTCCGCCGCGATGGAGACCGCCGTCTCCTCCGGCGTACGGGCCCCCAGGTCGAGGCCGATCGGCGAGGACAGCCGGGACAGCTCGGGCTCGCCCAGGCCCGCCTCACGGAGCCGGGCGAGACGGTCCTCGTGGGTGCGGCGGGAGCCCATGGCGCCGACGTAGGCGAGCGGCAGGCGCAGTGCGACCTCCAGCAGCGGCACGTCGAACTTCGGGTCGTGGGTGAGGACGCACACCACGGTCCGCTCGTCCACCCGGCCCGCCTCGGCCTCGGCGCGCAGATAGCGGTGCGGCCAGTCGGTGACGACCTCGGCGGCGTCCGGGAAGCGGCGCGCGGTGGCGAACACCGGGCGGGCGTCGCAGACGGTGACGCGGTAGCCGAGGAAGCGGCCCATCCGCACGGCCGCGGCGGCGAAGTCGATCGCACCGAAGACGATCATGCGGGGCGGTGCGGCGTGCGCCGAGACGAAGAGGGTGAGGTCGTCGCCGCGGGTGCGACCGTCGTAGCCGCAGCGCAGCGTGCCCGACCGGCCCTCGGCGAGCATCCCCCGGGCGGCCTCGACGGCGGCGCGGTCGAGCAGGTCGGTGCCGAGCGAGCCCTCCGTCCGGTCCGCGCGTACGACGAGTCTGCGGCCCAGCCGGCCCGCCGGGTCCTGGCCCGTGTCCGCTTCGCCGCGGGTGCCTGCGGGTGCCGCAGCGGCCACGCACGTGACGACGGCCACCGGCTCGCCGTCGCGCACGGAGGCGGCCACCGCGTCGAGGCCGGGGAAGGCCGCGGGGTCGATCCGCTCCAAGTACACGTCCAGCACGCCGCCGCAGGTCAGGCCGACCGCGAAGGCATCCTCGTCGCTGACGCCGTACCGCTGCAGGACCGGCGTCCCGCTCGCGATCACCTCCTGGCCCAGGTCGTAGACCGCGCCCTCGACGCAACCGCCCGAGACGCTGCCCACGACCGTGCCGTCAGGGCCGACCAGCATCCGGGCACCCGGCGGTTGGGGCGACGAGTGCCAGGTCTCCACCACGGTCGCGCACGCGAACGGCGCGCCGGCGCGCCACCAGCGCTCCATCTCCTCCATCACCACACCGCTCATGGGCGACAGATGCTCCCTTCCGCCCGCAACTCCCGGGTCCCAGAGTCCGAACCGGCTCTCCCACGCGGGTAAGAGCTTGATAGGTTCGAATGTATGACCCTCTCACATTCCTCTTCGAGCAGCGACGTGGTCCTGCGCGTCAACGGCAGGCGTCACGAGTTGACCGTGGACAACCGCTCGACCCTGCTGGACACGCTGCGCGAGCACCTCGGCCTGACCGGTACGAAGAAGGGGTGCGACCACGGTCAGTGCGGGGCCTGCACGGTGCTGGTCGACGGGGAGCGTGCCAACAGTTGTCTGATGCTGACCGTTGCCGCAGGTGAGCGGGACATCGTCTCCATCGAGGGCGTCGCCGACCTGCCCGCCGCCGCGGACGCGGGGGCCCGGCTCCACCCGGTGCAGGAGGCGTTCCTCGCGTACGACGGCCTGCAGTGCGGTTACTGCACCCCCGGGCAGATCTGTTCGGCCGTCGGCGCCCTGGGCGAGGCCGAGCGGGGCTGGCCGAGCGTGGTGACGCAGGACACCGCGGCGGGTGTCGGCGGCGCCGCCGAGCTGGACGCCGCGGAGGTGCGGGAGCGGATGAGCGGCAACCTGTGCCGCTGCGGCGCGTACGGGGGCATCGTCGGGGCCGTCCTCGAAGCGGCCGGCGCCACCGCGGGCACCGCCGTGACCCCGGACGGAGAGTCCCGATGAAGGAGTTCTCCTACGTACGCGCGGCCGACACCGCCCAGGCGCAGGCCCTGGTCGCCGAGCGCCCCGACGCCGTCTACCTCGGCGGCGGCACCAACCTCGTCGACCTGATGAAGCTGGGCGTCGCGGAGCCCGACCTGGTCGTGGACGTCTCCCGCCTCCCGTTGGACGGTGTGGAGCACCGCGCCGACGGCTCCGTCCTGATCGGTGCCACCGCGCGCAACAGCGTCCTCGCGGGCGACGAGGGCATCCGCGAGCGCTTCCCCGCCCTCGCGCAGGCCCTGCTCGCGGGTGCCTCCGGGCAGCTCCGCTCCCAGGCCACCATCGGCGGCAACCTCCTCCAGCGTACCCGCTGCGGCTACTTCCAGGACGTCACCAAGCCCTGCAACAAGCGTGAGCCGGGCTCCGGCTGCCCCGCCCTCGAAGGCGCCCACCGCGAACTGGCCGTCCTCGGCACCTCCGACCACTGCGTGGCCGGCCACCCCTCCGACATGGCCGTCGCGATGGTCGCACTGGACGCCGTCGCGCACCTGCGCTCGCCCGGCGGAACCACCAGGACGGTGCCCGTCGACCAGTTGTACGTGCCGCCCGGGGACACCCCCCACCGGGAGACCGTGCTGGAGCGCGGCGAGCTGATCACCGCCGTCGAGCTGCCGCCGCCGCCCGCCGGGGCCGTGATGCGCTACCGCAAGGTGCGCGACCGCTGGTCGTACGCCTTCGCCCTGGTCAGCGTCGCCGCGGTGGTGGACGTCGAGCCGGACGGCTCGCTCGCCGAAGTGCGCATAGCACTCGGCGGTGTCGGGACCCGGCCCTGGCGCGCCCGTGCCGCGGAGGCGGCACTGCGCGGCGCCGAGCCCACCGACTCGGCACTGCGGGCCGCGGCCGGGGCCGAGTTCGCCGCGGCGCGCCCGCTGCCCGGCAACGCGTTCAAGGTGGACCTGGCCACCGACCTCATCCGCGCCGTCGTGCGCGACCTGGCCGACCAGGCCACAAGGAAGGACCGCTGATGAGCACGAGCACCCTCACCCAGTCCCTCGGCGCCCCGGTCACCCGCCTCGACGGGCACGCCAAGGTCACCGGTGCGGCCCAGTACGCGTACGAGTACCCCGTGGAGGGGGTCGTCTACGTCTTCCCGGCCGTCTCGACGATCGCCCGTGGCCGCGTCACCGCGGTGGACGCGGCGGCGGTGCTCTCCCGCCCGGGTGTGCTCGCGGTGCTCGACCACACCAACGCACCCAGGCTCAAGCCCGGCGTCGACGCCGACCTGATGGTCCTGCAGTCCCCCGAGGTGTCCTACCGCGGCCAGATCGTCGCGGGTGTCGTCGCCACCTCCCTGGAGGCGGCCCGCCGGGCCGCCGAGGCGCTGCCGATCTCCTACGAGCAGGAACCGCACGACGTGCTCCTGCGCGACGACGACACCGTCTACACGCCGGAGACGGTCAACGGCATGCTCCCCGCCACCTTCGAGGTCGGCGACCCGGACACGGCACTGGCCGCCGCCGACGTCCTCGTGGACGCCCGCTACACCACGCCGGCCGAGCACGCGATGCCGATGGAGCCGCACGCGACCCTCGCGGTCTGGGACGAGGAGCGGCTGACGCTGTACGACTCCAACCAGGGCCCCTTCGCGTACGGTCAGTTGATCGCAGCGCTGTTCGGCATCGACGCCTCGGCCGTGGAGGTCGTCGCCGAGTACGTGGGCGGCGGCTTCGGGTCCAAGGTCCTGCCGCGGCCCTCCGCCGTGCTGGCCGTCCAGGCGGCCCGGGTGGTCCAGCGCCCGGTGAAGATCGCGATGACCCGTCAGCAGATGTTCTCGCTCGTCACCTACCGGACGCCGACCATCCAGCGGGTCCGCCTGGGCGCCGACCGGGAGGGCAGGCTCACGGTCGTCGTGCACGACTCGCTCAGCCAGTCGTCGCGCCTGAAGGAGTACACGGAGAACAGCACGGCGGACGCGAAGCTGCTGTACGCCGCGCCGAACATCCGCACCGTCTCCCGGCTCTCCCGTCTCGACGTGCCCACCCCCGGCTTCTTCCGCGCACCGGGCCGCACCCCCGGCACGTTCGCGCTGGAGTCGGCCATGGACGAGCTGGCGTACGAGCTGGGCATCGACCCCGTCGAACTGCGCCTGCGCAACGAGCCCACCGTCGACCCCGGCACCGGTCTCGAGTTCAGCAGCCGCAACCTGGCGGCCTGCCTGCGCGAGGGCGCCGCCCGCTTCGGCTGGCAGCACCGCGACCGGGCACCGCGCAGCCGCCGCGACGGCCGCTGGCTGGTGGGCACCGGTATGGCCTCCGCCACTCATCCGGTCTACATCCGGGCCTCCACGGCCGTGGCCCGCGCGGAGGCGGACGGCACGTTCGTGGTCCGTGTCGGCGCGACCGACATCGGCACCGGCGCGCGCACCGCGATGGCGCAGGTGGCCGCCGACGCGCTGGGCGTTCCGCTGGAGCGGCTGCGCCTGGAGATCGGCCGTGCCTCGCTCGGTATGGCGGCCCTCGCCGGCGGTTCCATGGGCACCGCGTCGTGGAGCTGGGCCGTGGACAAGGCCTGCCGTGCGCTCGTCGACAAGCTCGGCGCGTACGCGGGTGCCGTCCCCGAGGGCGGCCTTGAGGCGCGAGCCGACACCGCCGAGGACCTGGAGAAGCAGGAGGCCCTCTCCCGGCACGCGTACGGTGCGCAGTTCGTGCAACTGCGCGTGGACACCGACACCGGTGAGATCCGGGTCGACCGGATGCTCGGCGTCTTCACGGCCGGCCGCATCCTCAACCCCAGAACGGCACGCTCGCAGCTCGTCGGCGCCATGACGATGGGCCTGTCGATGGCGCTGCTGGAGATCGGCGAACCCGACCCGCTCTTCGGCGACGTGGTCAACCACGATCTCGCCGGGTACCACTACGCCGCCAACGCGGACGTGCCCGCGATCGAGGCGCACTGGCTGGAGGAGCGGGACGACCGGCTCAACCCGGTCGGCGGCAAGGGCATCGGCGAACTGGGCATCGTGGGCACGGCGGCGGCCGTCACCAATGCCTTCCACCACGCCACCGGCGTCCGCGTCCGCGATCTGCCGCTGCGGATAGAGAGCGCACGCCAGGCGCTGCGGCGCGCACCTGGCGAGAACGCCTCCGCCCTCGTGCGCTGAGGGCGGGCGGATGCCGGCCACCGGGGCCGCCGGCGGCCCCTACCATCACGGCGATCTGCCCGCGGCCCTGATCAGGGCCACGCTGGAGATCGTCGCCGAGTGCGGCGTGCACGGCTTCTCGGTGGCCGAGGCCGCACGCCGTACGCAGGTCAGCCCCGCCGCGCCCTACCGGCACTTCCCGGACCGCAGCGCACTGCTTGCGGCCGCCGCCCTCACCATCGCCCGCGAGCTCCATGCCACCTGTGAGGAGGCGGTCGCCGCCGCCGACCGGCCCGAGGACCGGCTCGCCGCCTTCGTCAGCTCCTACGTCCGGTCGGCGGCCCGCCACCGCAGTTGTTTCGCCCTGCTGATGGACGCCGACCTGCGCACCTGCCACCCCGAGCTGAAGGAGAGCACCCGCGCCCTGATCGACCTCCAACTCCCCAGTGCCCTCGCGCTCGCCGAGCCTCAGACGGCCGTCGCCCTGCTGGAGGCACTGCGCTGCCTGGCCCGGGGCTATGCGGCCCTCCTGCTGGACGGCGTGTTCGGCGCGCCCCCGAGCGTCTGCGACTCCGTCGCAGCCCGGGCCACCCGCGCGGCCCGCAACCTGGCCTCCGGGTACGTCACCTGAGGGGGTGGGGGCAGGTGCGCCGCCGCTGCCCGGGCCGTGCGGCCGCCGCGTCCCCCGGTGGACACCCGTGCGTGCACGAGGGAGCGGCGCGGAGGGCGGCCCATGCCGACTCGCACCGTCCCAGGGTGGCGCTTACTGCCCGTCGGGTGCCAGCAGACGGGTGACGGTGCGCACCTCGTCGACGGTGTCCAGGGCCTCGACGGCGCGGGCGAGTGCGTGGGCGCGTGCCGCGGGGACGGTACCGCGGGCGTTGGCGCGGAACTTGTCCTCGATCTCGGTGGCCGTCGCGGGCACGCGGGGGTGCCCGCGGAAGCCTGCCTGGTAGCGGCCGAGCGACGTGCCGTCGTGCAGGTCGATGTCGACGGCGGCGCTGAAGGCGGGGTCGCCTTCGGGGATCGCCATCGCGTACGGCTCCACCAGGTCGCCGACGGAGAGGATGCCGGGGTCGGTCCAGCGGGCCGGGTCGAGGTAGTCGGCGGGGGCGTTGCCGCCGGTGGCGAACTGCAGGCCGATCCCGAAGGCGAGGCTGAACTGCGCGGAGATCGCGTCGGTGGGCCGGGTGATCGAGGCGCCGTGGCCCACGGCGAAGTCGACGAGCCCGACCCGGATCCTCCTGATGTCGGCGGCCCTGACGCCGTGCTCCTCGCGCAGGTGGCGGACGGCGTCCAGAGGTGCGTGGACGGTGCCGACGGCGGGATAGAAGCGGAAGATGGTGTCGAGCACGTGCCAGCGCTGCCAGGCCGCCTCCGGGATGCCGGCGTCGCTGCCGCCGAACAGCCGGAAGACTCCCCTGGAGCCCTCGAAGACCGTCGAGGGGCCGGTGAGCCCGTACCGGGCCAGCTCCGCTGCCTCCAGGCCCGAGCGTGCCGCGGAGCCCGAGTGCAGACGCTTCACCTCGCCGCCGCTGCGGTCGTACTCCATGGTGCCGCCCGCGTCGCTGGCGGCGATCCCGAAGGCGTTGACCAGTTCCGCGGTGTCAAGTCCGAGGAGCACGCCGGCCGCCGCCGCGGCGCCGAAGACGCCGAGCACCTTGGAACCGTGCCAGCCCGTGGTGATCATGCCGGTGGTGGCCGCGCCGAGCAGTGCCATGACCTGGATGCCGGCGGCGACGGCCGTGATGAGCCGGCGGCCCGACGCGCCGTCGCGTTCCGCGAGGGCGAGCGCGGCGGGGACGACGGCGGAAGCGGTGTGCCAGCCCAGCGCGTGCGCGTCGTCGTACTCGCAACTGTGCCCGAGGGCGCCGTTGGCCCAGGCCGCCCGGGAAGCGGTGGTACGCGCCCCGCTGTGCGTCAGGGTCGCCTCCGGCGTCCCGCCCTGCCGCTCGGCGAGGCGGAGCACCGGCCGGACGTTCGGCAGGCGCGCACCGAGCAGTTGCACTCCGAGCTGGTCGAGGATCACCAGCTTGGTGCGCTCGACCACCTCCGCGGGCAGGTCGTCGAAGCGTACGGCGGTGACGCGTTCCGCGATGCGCTCCGCGACGGTCCGGGCGGCCTGCTCGGGTACGGCGGGGCCGGTGAAGTCGCTCATGTGGGTCTTCTTCCGGGTCGGATCGGTGGAGGGGTGCCGGGTCGTCGACCGCCCCGGGGCGCGGCCGACGACCCGGCCCGGCTCCGTCAGTTGCTGTAGGTGCCGACGACGCGGGCCTGCTCGACGATGTGGTCGTCGATGCGGGCAAGGAGTTCGGCACGACCGAGCCCGGCGGGCAGCGCCAGGTCGGCGTCGAGGGCGTAGAGCTCGAAGTAGTAGAAGTGGTCCCCGTGACCGGGCGGTGGGGCCGGCGGCACGTAGCCGTCGCCACCCGCCGTGTTCACCCCCGCGGTCGCCGGTGTGGCGTCGGTCAGCTCGGTGGCGTCGGCCGGGATGTTGTAGAGCACGCGGTGCGTGAACCCGTGGGTCAGCGGTGCGTCGGGATCGTGCACGACGAGCGCGAAGGACGCGGTGCCCTGCGGGGCGCCGGTCCACGCCAGCGGGGGAGCCACCGGGTCGTCGCCGGCCGCGTAGCGGTCCGGGATGCGCCGACCGTGCTGGAACGCGCTGCTGGTGAGCGTGAGGTTGCCGAGATGGATCTTCATCGTGGCGCCTTTCCCTGGTGATGTGTGCGCGGAGGGGCCGTGCGGAGCCGGGGGCCGCGAGGGGCCGGCGGCGTGCACGGGTGCGGCGGGTGCCGAGTGGCCCGCGAGGTAGCCGCCGTCGACGGTGAGTACGGTTCCGGACACGAAGCGCGCGCCCTCGTCGACGAGGTAGAGCACGGCGTGTGCGACGTCCTCGGCCCGTCCCACCCGGGGCACGCCCGCAGGGGCGGCCGCCTCCCCCGCGGGCGGCGGCACGACGGCCCGGCTCATGTCGGTGTCGACGAGTCCCGGCGCGACGGCGTTGACGCGGATGCCGTCGGACGCCAGCTCCAGAGCCGCGCTACGAGTGAAGTTGGCGTTGGCCGCCTTGCTCGCCGCGTACAGGGACATGCCCGGTGTGCCCTCCAGGCCGCCCGCCGACGACACGACGACGATCGCACCGCCGCCGGCCCGGCGCATCGCGGGAACCACGGCACGGGTCCCGAGGAACGGTCCGAGCATGTTGACGTCGAACGCCAGGCGGTACTGCTCCTCCGTCGCCTCCTCGATGGAGGCGGCGACCATGGCACCGGCGTTGTGGACGAGGATGCCGGGCGGCCCGAACAGGTCCTGGCAGGCGCGTACCGCGGCGTCCCACCGGCTGCTGGAGCGCACGTCCAGGTGGAAGAAGGCCGCCCGGCGCGCCCCGAGGTCGCGTGCCAGCCGCTCACCCTGCTGGTCGCGGACATCCGCGATCAGCACCCGGGCGCCCTCGTCGACCAGCAGGCGCGTGGTGGCGCTGCCGATGCCGCGGCTCCCGCCGGTGACGATGGCGACGTGCCCGGCCAGCCGCCCGCCGCCCCTCACGCTCCGGCCCCGGCGGCGGCACGGGCGTCGGGTGTCTGCTTCTTCTCGTGCTTCTTCATGGGGGCGGTTCCTCTTCTCCGGATGGCGGCCGGGGGTCCGGTCCCGGGCGCCGGGGCTCCCGCAATTCATCAGGCCACCTGACGACTACATTATCAGGCTGCCTGACGAAATGCTAAGATCTCCTCATGACCGCACCCGACCTGGACCCCACTCGGACCGCAGTCGCGCTGAGCACGGCACTGGCCCGGCTCCGCTCCCGGCTGCGGCAGGAGGGCGGGACCTTCGAGACCGGGATGACGATCACCCAGTTGTCCGCGCTGCAGCGGCTGATCGACCACGGCCCCATGTCGGGCGCCGCGCTCGCCGCGTCGGAGCACCTGCGCCCGCAGTCGATGTGGGAGGTCGTCGCCGCGCTGGGGAAGGAGGGCCTGGTCAGTCGCGGCCCCGATCCCACCGACGGGCGCAAGCTGCTGGTGGCCGCCACCGACCGCGGCCGTGCGGTGGTGGAGCGGGTCCTCACCTCCCGCGAGGCGTGGCTGACCCGCGCGGTGGAGGCCGTGACGGACGAGCGCGAGCACCGCGTCCTCCTCGAAGCCGCCGTCCTCATGAAACGGCTCGCGGAGTACGCGCCGGAGCCGGACCGCGGCTGAATCGGCTCCATCCGCCCGGCGCCCCGGCTGCTCCCGGGGCAAAGGTCCTCCCGGGGAGGCGCGGCCGTCCCAGCGCCCGGGCCGGGCATGGGGGTGCCGCCCGGGCGGGGCGTCGGGGGTTCGGCGCCGGGGAGGCCAGGTGGGCGGAGCCAGGGCCCTCGTCGGGGGAGCGGCGCGGGCCTGCCGGCGGCGCGCGCGTCGAGCGACTTCTTCGAGCGTGTCACCGTCCTCGACCGCGACACGCTGCCGCCCGGCGTCCTGGCCCCCCGGCGATGCGCCGTGCGGCTTCAGTCCGGTGTACGGGCAGGGCATGACCGCCGCCGTGGAGGCCGCACCGCTCCGGGGACCTCCTCGCCGAGGAGGGTGAACGGGATCTGCCGCAGCGCTTCTTCGCCGCGGACGCCGAGGCGGTCGACAGTTCGCGGGAGCTCGCGGCCGGAGGCGACCACCGGTTCCCGGGGCCGCAGGCCGCCGCCCGGCCCTCGGCGGGCCCGCGGGCCGCCACCTCGACCGCTACCGCGCCGCATTCACCGTCGACCCCGTGCTGGGCACCCGTTTCCTGTGCGTCGCGCACCTGGTGGAGCCGCCCTCCGGCCCCATGGCGCCCGGCGTGGTCCTGCGGGTCCTTAGGGCGTCGCGCAGTCCTGCGCCGTGACCCCAGCCCGCGCGGCCCGGCGCGGTACCGCGGGAGGCGGCGGGGCACTTGTATGATGGGCTTGTATAACAACTCGCCTGTCGAGTCCGCCATCTCCCGAGGAGTCCGGATGCCGTCGCACAGTGCCTCTGCCACGGGTGGCCAACACCTGGGTGACCAACAGCTCAGGGCCCTGCCGAAGGTGTCCCTGCACGAACACCTCGACGGCTGTCTGCGCCCCGCCACCCTCATCGAACTCAGCACCGCCCTGGGTGCCCCGCTGCCCTCCCACGACCCCGACGACCTGCGTGCCCACCTCGTGCGCCGGTCCCACTCCGGATCCCTCATGACATACCTGCGGTCGTTCGCCCTCACATCGGCCGTCATGCAGTCGGCGGCGAACCTGGCGCGGATCGCCCGCGAGTACGTCGAGGACCTGGTGGCGGACGGTGTCGTCCACGGCGAAGTGCGCTGGGCTCCCGAGAAGTCGACCCAGGGCGGCCTCACGCTCGACCAGGCCGTGGACGCGGTGCGCAGGGGCCTGGCGGAGGGCGTCGAAGAGGCCCGCGGCCGCGGCCACCGGATCCAGGTCCACCAGATCATCACCGCGATGCGGGACGGCGGCCGGGCCCTGGAGGTCGCGGAACTGGCCCTGCGTCACCACGGCGACGGCGTGGTCGGCTTCGACCTCGCCGGTCCCGAAGTGGACCACCCCACCAGCCTCTACCGGGACGCGGTGGAGCTGGTGGCCCGCCGGTACCTGCCGACGACCATCCACGCGGGCGAGGCCGACGGTCTGCGCAGCATAGAGTCGGCTCTCCTCGACGGGCGCGCCCTGCGCCTCGGCCACGGCGTCCGCATCGCCGAGGACATCGACGGGCAGGGCCGCATCGGAGCCCTGGGCCGCTGGGTGCGGGACCGCTCGATCGTGCTGGAGACGAGCCCCACGTCCAACCTGCACACCGGGGTCTTCGCGGCCTGGGGGCAGGACATGCGCTCCCACCCCTTCGACCTGCTGTACAGGGCGGGCTTCTGCGTCACCGTCAACACCGACAACCGCCTCATGAGCGACACCACGCTCACCGACGAACTCCAACGCCTGCACCTCGCCTTCGGCTACACGCTCGACGACCTGGAGAGGTTCCAGCTCACGGCCGCGCGCGGCGCGTTCGCGGACGTCGCCGAGCGCGAGAGCCTCGTCAGGGTGCTCAGCGCGGGGTTCGACCAGGCCAGGAGCCGACCCGCCGCGACCGGGCACCTGTAGAGTCGGCGGCGGGCAGGGCCGGTGGCGCGACGCCCCACGTCCTGTCCGCCCCTTCCCGGCCCTTCCCGGCCCCTCACCGCTGCACAGGGACGATGCCACGTGGCCGACCGCCGCTCCTTCCTCTCCGAGGCGCTTCCCCAGGACCCCGGCGTACCGCTGCGGGTACGGGTGCACAGCCGCATCCTGGACGCCATCCGCTCCGGTGTGCTGCCGCCGGCGTCCATGATCCCGACGGAGACGGAACTCGGGCAGCTCATGGGCGTCAGCCGTACCGTCGTCCGCGAGGCCCTGATGCTCCTGGAGGAGGACGGCTTCCTCGCCGCCCGCCGGGGCGTGGGCCGCTTCGTGGCCGAGACCCTCCCGGCGAGGGGGCTCGAACACCTCAGACCGCTGGAGGAACTCCTCGGCACGCCGGCGTCGCCGGTCGTGCTCGACCGCAGTGAGGTGACGCTCCAGCGCGCCTCCTCCACGTTCGTCACCGAAGGGCTCGGCGTGGGGCCGGGCGACTCGACGTGGTTCTTCGAGACGGTCCTGTCCCGCGACGGGGAGCCGGTCGCACTCAGCCAGGAGCACTTCCCGACCGCTGGGGCGATCGGCGCGCAGGACAGCGAGACGATCGCCGCCGCCATGCGGGAGGCAGGCAGCGGCAGCCTGCTCGCACTCCTGCTGCGGAGGTACGGTGCACGGATGGGTCCCGGCACCGTCCGCCTCACGGCGGGTGTGCCCGGCGAGTCACGTGCGGCCCTGCTCGGCGTCCCGGCCGGCGAGCCGGTCCTGATCGCGACCCAGACGGCGGCGCTGAAGGGCGCGCCGTGCTATCTCGCCAAGCACCTCGTCCTCGGGCGGGCGGGTTACCTGTCCGTCCTCCAGAGCGCTTAGGGGCGGCCCGGTGCCCAGCGGAGAGCCCGCGGGGTCCGTCCGCCGCATGGCCCGTACACCGCCGCGTCCCGCGGGCGGGGCCGGCCTCCCGTCCGCCGGGTCCGGCTCAGCGGCCGGTCGGCGCAGCCGGGTCCGCGGCGAAGCCGTGCAGCAGGGGCGCGAGCCGGTCGGCCATCAGGCGGTAGCCGGCCGCGGAGGGGTGGAGCCCGTCGGTGAGCAGGTGCGAGTCGCTCGGGCCGAGCGCGTCGCGGCCGTCGACGAGGTGCAGGTGCATGTCGCCGGCCTCCCGCAGGGCTGCCGCGGTCCCGGCGACGACGTCCCTGACGTCGGCCAGGGTCAGACCGGCTGAGTTGACCTGGTGTTCCCGGTCGGGTGCCGTGATCGGGCCGAGCAGGACGAGGGGCACATCGGGGTGGCCGTCGCGCACGGTGGCCACGAAACCGGCCAGGGCGGGGCCGAGGGTGCGGCGGGTGAAGGACGCCTTGCCGTGGATGTTGACCCCCGCGCAGATGCTGATCAGGTCGGCGGGGGTGTCCCGGATGAACCGGGCGACCTGCGGATCCAGATGGCATTCACGGGCGAAGCCCAGATTGCGAAGCTGCCAGCCGTGGCGGGCGGCGACGAGGGCCGGCCAGGTGGCCGAGGGGCCCTCGGCGCCGGTGCAGTGGGTGATGGAACTGCCGTAGGTGGTCCAGCGGGGGCCGCCCGGCGCCGCTTCGAGCGTCGTCGCGCCCTCCAGCCGCAGCCGGTGCAGCCGGGTGGAGCCGTACTGCGGAAGCCACACGGTGATCCTCTTGGCGCCCGGCGCCAGCCCGGTCACCGCGAGCGTGCCCGAGCCCTCGACGGTGACGCGTGCGCTCAGCACGCCGTCCACGACGATGTCGAAGGGGGCGGGGGCCCGGCGCGTCCCGGCGGGCACCTCCACCCGTACCTGCCAGGCAAGGCCGGTGGCGTCCGTGACGAAGTCGGCGCGCACGCCCGAGGCCATCAGCGCGGCGGCCGTGAGCCCCGGAGGGCTGAGCGGCGCACCGGGCGGCAGCCGGCACGGCAGCCATGCGCCGTCCTCGGCCACCAACTCGGCGTGGCCGGCGAGACCGAGCCGTGGATCGTCCGGTGTGAGCGGTTCCATGTCCTGACCGTCCGTGTGGTGTGTGGATCTCGGAGTTCCGGCTCGGCCGACGCGGTCTCACGGCCGGCCTGGTGCGGGCGGCCGCCACCGGAGCGCTCGCCGCCGGACGGGTGCCGCCGGACGGGTGCCGCCCGGCCGCCGCGCCCGGCCGCCACGCCCGGCGGATGCGGGCCGCCGCGGCGGCAGGGGGCCCGCCCGCGGTCCGCTGCCCCTGGGGTGTGCGTTCAGGCTGCTTCCGGTCCCTGTGCCAGCTCCTCCGCAAGGCGTGCCATCCCCCAGCGGAGGTCGGCCTCCGCCACGACGAGGGGAGGGGCGAGCCTGAGTGTCCGCCCGTGGGCGTCCTTGGACAGCACACCGCGGCGCAGCAGCCCCTCGCAGACATCGCGGCCGGTGCGTTCGCGCAGGTCGATCCCCGCCCACAGGCCGAGCGAACGGACCGCGGCCACGGCGCCCCCGGGCAGTTCGGACAGCAGGCCGGCGAAGACCGCGCCGAGTTCCGTGGCCCGCTGCTGCACGCTCCCGTCGCGCAGCCGGCGCACCACGGCGGTGCCCACCGCGCACGCCAGCGGGTTGCCGCCGAAGGTGCTGCCGTGCTCGCCGGGCCGGAAAACGCCGAGGACGTCCGCGCGGGAGACCACGGCGGAGACCGGCACGATGCCACCGCCCAGCGCCTTGCCGAGGACGTAGACGTCGGGCACCACGTCCTCGTGGTCGCAGGCGAAGGTGCGGCCGGTGCGACCGAGTCCGGACTGGATCTCGTCGGCGATCATGAGCACATTGCGCTCCGTGCACAACTGCCTGATCTGCCGCAGGTATCCGGGCGGCGGCAGGATGACGCCGCCCTCTCCCTGGACGGGCTCGACCAGCACGGCCACGGTGTCCTCGTCCACCGCCGCCCGCGCCGCCGCGATGTCGCCGAACGGGACCCGGACGAACCCGGGGGTGAACGGGCCGTAGTCGGCGGTGGCGTCGGGGTCGTCCGAGAAGCTGACGATGGTCAGGGTGCGGCCGTGGAAGTTGCCGCCCATCACGACGATCTTCGCGCGGCCGTCGGGGACGCCCTTGACCCGGTAGCCCCACTTGCGGGCCGTCTTGACGGCGGTCTCCACCGCCTCCGCCCCGGTGTTCATGGGGAGCACCATCTCCATGCCCGCCAGCTCGGCGAGTTCGGCGCAGAACGTGGCAAGACCGTCGTGGTGGAAGGCCCGGCTCGTGAGCGTGAGCCGGTCGAGCTGGGCATGGGCCACGCCGAGCAGGTCCTTGTCACCGTGGCCGAAGTTGAGGGCGCTGTAGCCGGAGAGCATGTCCAGCAGGCGCCGGCCCTCCACATCGGTGACCCACGCCCCCTCGCCCCGGGTGATCACCACGGGCAGCGGATGGTAGTTGTGGGCGACGCTCGCGTCGGCGCGCGTGATCTCGTCATGGGTCAGGGACATGCGGCGGGCCCTCCGGTCAGCAGCGGTGACGTGGATGTGGACGGGGCGGCGGTGCCGCGGCGGCCGCCCGGGCCGGGCCTCGGCGGGGGCACCGCCGCCGGGGCAGCCGCGGCCGGGGCGTGCAACGGATCCGCCTCAGCGCGGCGCGACGGCATCGGAGCGGGCAGGGCGCCCTGCCCGCTCCGATGC
>NZ_BNCD01000020.1 GCF_014656295.1 Streptomyces sulfonofaciens | reverse complement strand
TCTTCAGGCGTCTCGGCCGGCACGAATTCGCCCTCGCCGCCGCGGCGTCCCCGTCAGGACGGGTCCCGGGTCAGGGCAGGCCCCGGGTCAGGGCAGGTCCCAGATCCTGGTGGTGCCGCCGGCCGAGGCCGCCAGCATCCTGCCGTCCTCGCTCAGCGCGAGGGCGTCGACCGGGCCGGAACCGTCCATCGCGGCCCTGAGCGACAGGACGGACCGGCACGTTCCGTGCCCGCCCGGGGCCCCGTCCGGCGAGGTGCGGTCCCAGACCCGGACGGTGCCCTTGTCCGCGGCGTCGCCGGTGTCGCCGCTGTCGTCCTCGACGGCCGCGGCGTCGCCTGTGTCGTCCTCGACGGCCGCGGCCACCCGGGTCCCCCCGGCGTCCGTGGCCGGGGCCCCGAAGTCGCCGTCGGCCGTGCAGGCCGGGCGCCCCCGGAGCGTGTCGTACACGACCAGGCCCTTCCTGTCCCGGTCGGCCAGCCGGTTCCCGTCGGCGCTCAGGGCCGGGAGCCTCTCGGACCAGGGCACGGGAGCGCCGTGCCGGGTACCGGTGCGCCTCGTGCGGATCGCGACGTCCGAGAAGTGGCCCTGCGGCGACTCGGCGACCACCACGTAGGCCCCCCGCGGACCCAGGACGAGCGGGACGGACCCGGTGGACGCGTCCCGCGGTGCGCTGCCGTAGAGGGGGTACGTGCTCCGGCGCCCGTCGCGCCAGCGGAACCCGGTCACGGAGGGGTTCGCCGAGGCGGGCGGCACGCGCAGCACCTCCAGGCCGTGCTGCCCGCTCGTCATCAGCACGGGTACCGGCACGTCGTCCAGGGCGTAGTGCAGGGAGTCGTACACGGCATCGTCCTCGGGCCATGCGATCGACAGCATGCGGGAGCGGTCGCGGTACTCGTGGCCGTCGCGGGTGTCCCACCACCGCAGCCTGCCGTGCTCGTCGAGGGTGACGAGGAGGTGGTACCGCTCGGGCGCGAACGCCATGGCCTCGATGCCGCCGGTCGCGAGGAGGGTCCGCGAGGTGTCGTGCGGCAGCGCGCCGTGCGCCGCGAGGGCGGACACCACGAGCACCAGGGCGCCGGTGACCGCGGGGGCGCGGCGGCGGAGCGCGGCCCTGCGGGGCGAGGCGGGCCGCGGTGCGGGCGGCCGCGCGGCCAGCCTCTCCTGGAGCCGGATGTGGCGGAACTGGTAGGTGCCGGCCGACTGGCGCAGCAGTTGCCTGTCGCGGGCGTCGGCCAGGAACGCCATCAGCCGCCACGGCAGCACCCCCTGCGCCGCCAGCACCAGACGCACCACGGTGAACCGGGTCCAGGCCCGGGTCAGCAGCACGAGCAGGGCGAAGACGGCCCCGGGCAGCAGGGTCAGCGCGAGGATCCCGAGCGGACCGTCGTCGGCCGAGTCGTCGTCGGCGGCGGAGTGGATGGAGAACGTCTGCGAGAAACCGGACGGCAGGGTGACGTGGCCGTCGCGGACGAGGGCGAGGAAGGCCACGTAGGCGAGGAAGGTGCTCAGCAGCAGGAGGGGGACCAGCAGCAGGCTGAACACCACTCCGCCGGTCAGGGCGCCGGTGACCGCGGATCTGCGGTCGAGGCGCAGCAGTCCGCGCGGGCCCGCTCCCGCGGACTGCTCGGGCGGGGCGTTCAGCCAGCCGTGCACGGCGAGCGCGATGCTGACCGTGGCCACCGCGCCCGCCTCCAGGGCGAGCGCCCGGCCGTAGCCCGTCACGCTGGAGGCGGACCAGCCACCGCCCACGGTGATCACGGCGGCGGTGGTGAGCATGATGGGCAGCAGCAGGAGGGCGCCCAGCTTGAGGCCGACGAGGGCGCCGCCGCGCAGCCGTTCCAGCGAGCCGCGCAGGGACGGCGAGAGCCGGCCCGGCGGCCGGTCCTGGGCCCCGTACCAGGAGAGCATCGCGAGAACCGCGGTCGCGGGACCGATGGCGAGGTTGGCCTCCAGCGTCCCCGCGCCGGGGTCCACGACGTGCGCGGTCGCGGCCACCGCGAGCATGAGGACGAGCCCGGCGGCGATGCCGAGGGCGATGCCGGCCCACCGCGACAGCAGGCGGCGGCTCATCAGCCACCAGGCGACGTCGCGTTCTTGGTGCCGGTGCAGATAGGCGGCCAGGTAGGCCAGGTAGCGCTCGGCGCGTTCCGCCCGGTGCAACCACTCGGCCTCGTCGGCCCGCCGGGTGCACGGCGGGGGCGCGTACGCCGCGCGCACGACCTGGTCGACGAGGTGGTCCTCCACCCCGTGCCTGCTGTCGGGGACGAGGAGTTCGCCGGGGTCGCGCGGGTAGGCCCGGTAGACGGTACGGGCCAGGGAGAGGGCGAGCGGGGTCGACAGCGCGCTCGCGAGCGGTCCTTCGGGGTGCGCCTCGATGTGGGCCCAGACGGGTTCCCAGTCGACGCCGCACGGCCAGTTCACCTCGCGCAGATAGGCGAGGACGTCCGGGACCGGCACCGGGGACACCTCCACCACCGGGGCGCGGCGCAGCGCGGGCGAACCGCCGGCGATGACGTCCTGGTACTCGGCGGAGCGGCAGGTGAGCACCACGCCGCGGCCCTCCCCGCAGGCGTCGTTGACCTTGTGCACCGCGCTGCGGCGGGCGGACTCGGGCATCTCGTCCAGGCCGTCCAGGACCGGCAGCAGCAACCGGCCCGCCATCAGCCGGCGCGGCAGGTCGGGCCGGCCGCCGTAGTAGGCGGTGGCCAGGGACTGGACGATCCACTCGTCGAGCGGTTCCATGACGGGGTCCCACGTGGAGATCGACAGCAGCACCGGGACGGGGGAGCGCGGCTCGCGTGCCTCCAGCAGGCCGAGGGTGAGCATGGCGGCCAGCACCGTCTTCCCGGAGCCCGGCTCGCCGAGGACGACCAGGCGGCGGCTCGGGATCCGGTGGAAGCCCTCGGCCAACCGCCGGGCGGAGGTGTCGAAGTCGCCGTCCAGGCGGCCGTCCAGCGACAGGCGCAGGATGCGCGCGTCGACGGGGCCGACCACGGCCTCTGGTGGCTCGGACACCGGTCGCCTGGTGGCCGACCAGGCGATGGGGATCACGCGCGGCTCGCGCAGTTGCCGGGAGCTGACCTCCTCCTGCCACTGCCTGCTCACCGTGTCCGCCAGGTAGTCGGCCAGTTCCGCCGCCTCGCGGGGCGGGGCGAGCGGCGGCAGCAGGGTGACGACGGCCACCGCGAGCGCGGCCACGGAGACGAACAGGCTCATGTTGCCGACGAACCGCTCAAGGTCGCTGCCGTCGTAGTGGTGGAGCGCCCAGCCGAGGCCGGCCGACAGCAGTGTGAACACGATGAGCAGGCCCAGCCGGGCCCGCCGGCGCCGTAGGTAGCGGGCTAAGTCCATGCACCCAGGGTGACGACGCCTGTTCGGCCGGGCCAGGGCCCGGGGGCCCACCGCGCGGCGTGGACGGGCCCAGTGCACCGGGCGCGCGGGCCCAGGACGCCGGGACCGGGTGGAACGGGTCCCGGGACCGGGTGGAACGGGTCCCGGGCGCCGGAGCAGGGCGGAACGGCCCGGGCGCGGGCGAGGACCGGGCCCGTCCGCCGGGTGGAAAGCGGCGCGAGGGCCGGGCGGAAAGGGGCCCGTCCGCCGGGCGGAAAGGGGGCCCCTCCGCCGGGCGGAAAGCGCCCGTCCGCCGGGCGGGACGGGACCGGTGCGCCCCGCGGAAACCGGGACGACACCGTCCGCGGTCCATGCCTACCGTGGGCCCCATGCCTGCCGCACCAGAGATCCGCACCCTCACAGAACCCGAGCTGGCCGACTGGATACGGGCCCTGTACACCGGTTTCCTGCGCCCGCCCACCCCCACTCCGGCCGCCGTGGCGCACCGTGCCGCCACGTTCGACTACTCCCGCACCCGCGGCGCCTTCGACGCCGACCGCTGTGTGGCGACGTTCCGTTCCTTCCCGCAGCAGCTCACGGCGGTGGGCGGCGCCGCCGTACCGGCCGACGCGATCTCGAACGTCACCGTCTCGCCCACCCACCGCCGCCGCGGCCTGCTGAGCGCCATGATGACCGCGGACCTGGCCGAGGCCCGCGAGCGCGGCGACGTCGTCGCCACCCTGATCGCCTCGGAGTACCCGATCTACGGCCGGTTCGGCTTCGGACCCGCCGCGGCCGTGGCGGACTGGGAGATCGACGTGCCCCGCACCGGCCTCGACCCGCGCTGGTCGGGCCCGGACGACGGCGGCCGGATCGACCTCGTCGACGGCGCCGCGGTCCGCAAGGCGGGCCCGGAGCTGCACGAGCGGTTCCGGGCCCGCGGGCACGGCGCCGTCGACCGCGACGACCGCTGGTGGCAGCTCGCCACCGGGCAGGTGGGCCCCGCGCTCGACCCGTCCTGGACCGAGCCGTTCCACGTGCTGTACCGGGCGGCGGACGGCACCGTCGAGGGCCTGCTCACCTACCGTGCCGACGACACCTGGGGCGACGCCAAGCTCCCCATGAACACCGCCACCGTCGACGATCTGATCGCCGTGACCCCGGCCGCCGAGCGCGCCCTGTGGCACTACCTCTGCTCGGTCGACTTCGTCACCACCGTCCGCACCGGCCACCGCGCCACCGACGACCTGCTCCCGCTGCTGCTGCCCAACCCCCGCGCGGCCCGCCCGGTCACCCGCGCGGACTGGCTGTGGGTGCGCGTCCTGGACGTCGTCCGCGCCCTGGAGAGCCGTACGTACGCCGTACCGGGCAGCCTCGTCCTGGAGATCGCCGACGAGTACGGCGGCCGCCGCGGCCCGGCCGCGGGACGCTACCTGCTGGACGCCGCGCCGGACGGCGCGAGGTGTGTCGCCACCACGCGGTCGCCCGCGCTCACGCTGGGCGCGGCGGAGCTGGCCGCGCTCTGGCTCGGCGAGGAGTCCGCCGCCCGGCTCGCCGCACTGGGCCGGATCACCGTCCACGACCCGCACGCGGCCGCCACCGCGGACGCCCTCTTCCGCACCGGGCGCGCACCCTGGTGCCCCGATGTGTTCTGACGGGCCTTGCCGCGCCCGCGGCGGGGCGGATGCTCGTGGTGCCGTGCGCCGTGCTCACGGCCGGCCGGGCGCGGCGCGGACCACCGCACCGGCGACGGCGAAGAGCAGGTGCTCGTGCCCGGGGCGGCCAACGAGCTGGAGGCCCACGGGCAGACCGCCCGCGGTGCCGGCCGGCACGGTCAGCGCGGGCAGGCCGAGGAGGTTCCAGGTGCTGGTCAGGGCGAGCAGCGCCGGGCGCAGGGCGACGTCCGCGCCGGCCACCACGGCCGTGCGGGCGCCGAGTTCGGGGGCGGTCAACGCGGTGGTGGGCAGGGCCAGCAGGTCGAACCGGTCGAACAGCAGGGCCGCGGCACCCGCGAGGCGCTCCCGGTCAGCCAGCGCCCTGACGTAGCGCCAGCCGGGCGTGCGTGCCGCCGTGCGTAGCCGGTCGAGCACCTCGGCCCCGAACAGCTCGGGCCGCTCGCGCACCCGGTCGGCGTGCACGGCGTACGCCTCGCTGTCCTGGAGCGCGGAGAACGCGGCGAGCGCGTCCGGCGCCTCGGGGAACGCGGCCTCCTCGACGGACACCTCGCAGAGGGAGGCGTCCGACGAGACCCGTGAGGCGGACGAGGCATCGGGCGAAACCCCGGGCGAAACCCCGAAGGAAGCATCGGACGAAGGCTCGGACGAAGCCCCGAAGGACGCCCCGAACGAGAGCTCGGGCGAAACCCCGGCCAGGGCCGCCGCCGTGCCGAGCGCGGCCCGGGCCAGGCGCGCGACCCCCGGATCCACGGCGCCGAAGTCCCCGGGCGCGAGCCACCCGACCCGTATGCCCCGCGGTTCGTCCCGCACGGCACCCGCCGTGCCGTCCGCGGTGTCGCCACCGGTGCCCGTACCGGCCCCCGCGCCCCGCGCCCCGGCCCCCGCGCTCCGCGTGCCGGGCCCCGGCCCCCGGGCGCCCGCCAGTGCCTCGTACCCGAGCCGGCAGTCCTCCGGTGTCCTGGCCAGTACGCCGACGTGGTCGAGCGAGGCGGCCAGCGGGAACACCCCGTCGGTGGGCACCGTGCCGTAGGCGGGCTTGAAGCCGCTCACCCCGCACAGCGCCGCAGGGATCCGCACCGAGCCGCCGGTGTCGGTGCCGAGCGCGAGCGGCACCATGCCCGCCGCGACGGCGACCGCGCTGCCGCCGCTGGACCCACCGGACATCCTCGTTGGGTCCACGGGGTTGCGCGAGGGCCCGTTCGCGGTGCGGTCCCCGGTCGGGCCGTAGGCGAACTCGTGCGTGGTGGTCTTGCCGACGACGACCGCGCCCGCCGCCCGCAGCCGCCGTACGCACTCCGCGTCCGTGTCGGCCACGTGCCCGGCGAAGTGCGCGGAGCCCATCGTGACGGGCAGCCCCGCGACGTCGATGACGTCCTTCACGGCGACCGGGACGCCGTGCAGCGGGCCCCGGTCCCGCCCGGCGGCCAACTCGGCGTCCGCCTGCCGTGCCGCGCGCCGAGCGCCCTCGGCGTCCACGGTGACGAACGCGCCGAGCCGGCCGTCGAGCCGGGCGATCGCCTCCAGGGACCGTTCGGTGAGGTCCGCCGCCGTCAGGCCGCCCGCGCGCAGCAGTGCCGCGAGCCCGGCCACGGTGTGCCCCGGCGCGGCGAAGAACCCCGGGTCCACCCCCCGTCGCCCGGCCTCCCGCCTCCCGGCCTCCCGCCTCCCGGCCTCCCGCCGCCGGTCGTCCCGCGCCGTCGTCTCCACCTCGTGGTCCATACCGCTCCCGTCCGCACCCTCGTGCCGTGCCCCGCAGGTCCACGGCGTTCCTGCCTCCCGCGCGGGCGCCTCATGCCGGCGGGAACCCGGGAACCCGGGAAATCCGGGGAGCAGCCCGGGCAACGGCACGAACGCCGCCGTGCACACCGTCGTCGAGACGACGTTGCCGGCCGCTGGTCGCTGACCACCTGCTCGCGCCGGGGCACGAGGAGGTCGCCGTGATCGCGGGCGAGCCGCACGCGAGCACCGGCGCCGACCGCACGAGCGGTTTCGCCGACCGCTACCGCGAGGCGGGCCCGGCCGTCCCCGCGGAGCGCGTCGTGCACTTGGCCTTCGACACCCTCAGCGGCCACCGGGCCGCGGCACGCCTGCTGACGGCCGCCCGCCGCCCCTCGGCCCTCTTCGCGGTCAACGACTTCGCCGCGGCGCTGTGCCCCACCGGGCGCGAAGCCCGGTGCACTCGCCCGGGCCGACCCGTTCCGTGGGCCGCGGGATCACGCGGGGCTGATGAGGCAGAAGGGGTGCCCGGCCGGATCCGCGTACACCCGGAACCGGCGGGCACCCCCGTCGTCATCCAGATCCAGCGGCACCGCGCCAAGCGCCAGCGCATGCGCCTGGGCCTGCTCGATGTCGTCCACGTCGAAGTCCAGGTGCAGTTGCTGTGACCGAGAGGCGTCCGGCCACCGCGGAGGCTCGTACCCCTTGGCCAGTTGGAACGACAGGTGCGGGACTCCGTCCATATGCAGTTCCACCCACCGCTCACTCTGCTCGGCGATGCGCCCACCCAGCAGCCGCTGATAGAAGTGGGCCAGAGCATGCGGCGAAGGACAGTCGATCACTGTGGTGCGCACGCGCACCTTCGGTACCGGAACCGGGGTGGACTCAGTCATGGAGCACTCCTACCCCCTCGCCACATCCGCATGGCGCAGGGCACGCAGGAGCGTCCGGCGGAAGGGCTCGGCCTGAGCGCGCCCGAGCCGCGTCCCCTCCTGTGGTTAATGCCATTTACCTTACGGTGAGCGATGTTAACCTGAACGGTGTGACCGCCACCCGCCGTTCCACCGGCCAGCACCACGGAGACCTGCGCAACGCCCTGGAACGGGCCGCCCTCTCCCTCGTCGCCGAGCGCGGGCCGCACGGGTTCACGCTCGCCGAGGCATGCCGCCGGGCGGGCGTGAGCGTGTCGGCGCCGTACAAGCACTTCGCCGACCGGGAGGCGCTGCTCGCCTCGCTCGCGATCAAGGGCTACCGCGAGCAGCAGCGGCGCTTCGGCGCCGCGGTCGCGGCCACCGAGGACCCCGCGGGTCAACTGGCCGCGTTCGCCGCGGCCTACGTGCGGTTCGCCGCCGAGGAGCGCGCGCTCTTCGACATCACCTTCCTGGCGGGCCTGGACAAGGACCGCCATCCCGAGCTGCACGAGGCCGGCACCGAGCTGTTCGACACCCTGGTGCCCGTCGCGGGCCGGATCGCTCCCGGTGAGGCCGCGGCCCTGGACCTGCTGGTGCGGATCGCCGCCGCCGCGCACGGCCTCGCGCTCTTCCTCCAGCAGGGCATGCTCCCGCCCGGCCGCGACACCCTCGCGGACGCCGAGGAGCGCGCCGCCCGCACCGCCCGCGCCCTCGTCGAGCAGGAGCGGCGCGGGTACTAGCGGGACGGTCGTCACCGGTCGGGCGTGTGGGCGACCGAGTCGACGGCGATGGTCAGCAGGAGACGGGTCTCCGGACGGCCGCTGAAGTTCGGGTAGGGGCGGCCCAGGTACTTCTGGGAGATCTCGTCGATGCTCTCGGCCGCGCCGTCGGTGGTCGCGGCGATCACACGGCCGCGCACCGCGTAGTAGCGCGAGGTGTCGTCCGGGTCGGCGACGTTCACCGCGACGCGCGGGTCGAGGGCCACGTTCCTGGCCTTCACGTGCCCCTCGACGGTGTTGATCAGGACGTGCTCGCCGTCGGTGGTCACCCAGGTCTGGGTGAGCTGGGGCGAGCCGTCGGGCATGACGGTGGCCAGGAAGCAGGGGCTGGGGCGGCGGAGCAGGTCGAGCAGCCCGCCGGGCAGCGGCACGGACAACGTGGTTCCCTTCGGTGGACGGGCACGGGCGCGCACGCGGCCAGGACCGCGCCCGCGCGCAAGGCGGTCGCTCCGGTGCGTTCGCGAGGACGCCGCCCGGTGCGCACGTGATGATGTCACCACCGCGGGAGCCCGGACCGCCCGCCTGCCCCTCTGCCTGCTCCTCCGCCTGCACGGGCGGCCCGCCCCGCCCCCGGCGAGGGGCGGGCGCGGGCCGCGCGCCCTCAGTCGTCGCCCGGCAGCATCCCGTGCTGGTCCACGACCGCCCGCTGAAGGACCGCGTTGCTGCCGTAGAGCACCGTCGGCCTGCCGGGCTTCTTGTCCGCGGTGATGTAGGAGCGCGAGCCCAGGTACGCGAGGCTGTGCGCGTCGAAGATCCATTCGTCGCGGGTCAGGGCGTCCGGGTCCTCGCGGGTGATCCCGATGCCGTGCCGCCCCGCCGCGTCCACCGCGTCCGGGACCTCCCGCACGCCCGGGATCCTCGCCGCCGCCCTGTACAGCGCGGCGGCCGTCCGCGGCGGCATGATCGTCTCGCCGAGCAGGTCACCGACCTCGTGGAAGACCGCCTGGTTCTTCGACTCCCGGGCGTCGGCCGTACCGGTCTCCTTGTAGAGCAGTGTGAGCAGCACCCCGGGGTCGGTGGGCAGCGTGGCCAGCCACTTGTACGTGGGCCGCCGGATGCCGGGCCCGATCGCGCCGGTCTCGTCCGTGCCGTCCGCGCCCGCCGTCTCGATGGGCAGGTCCTCGCCGGACATCGGCACGCCCTTGCCCGTCTCGCGGATCCAGCCGAGGTCGGTGACCGCGGCCGGGTCCTGCGACATCCACGCCTCGCGCTTGTGCGGCGGCCCGAGCTTCACCGGCCCCTCGAACGTGCCCTCGTTCGACCGCACCAGGCTGCGCACGTACACGAACTGGCCGTCCCTGACCGGCGAGGCGTCCGTCCGCATGGACGCCGCGGCGATCCGGTCGAGCGTGACGGCGGCCTCGTGCGTGGCGCCGGTGCCCGCCCCGGTTCCGGTTCCGGTCGCCGGGCCGGACACGGCGGGACCGCCGTCGCCCCGCCCGCCGTCCACGGCGAGCGTCGTGGCCAGCACGCCCGCGACCACCAGCGAGGCGGCGGGCAGCAGCACGGCGGGCCGCAGCAGTCGGCGGCCCCGGGGCAGGCCCGCCGGTACGGTTCCCGGGTCCGGGTCCGGGTTCAGGTCGTGATCGATGCGTCGCATCAGGCGTTCCTTGTGGTGGAGGTGGCGCCCCGGCGGAAGCTCCCACTCCGCCGGTGCCGGCAGCAGCCGGGCCACTTCCCCGGCCGCGGCCCGCTCGGGCCCGTCCTGCCGGGCCGCGGTCCGGGCCGGACGCTCGACGTCGTTCATGGGGTTGCCTCCCGAAGGGGCAGGGCCGCGAACGCGGCCTCACTTCCTACCTCTCCGCGGCCTTCCCGCGGTTCCGTCCGCTGACCGGCCAGCCTGCCGAGCCGGGCGCGGGCCCGGGACAGCCGCGAGCGCACCGTACCGACCGGCACGCCGAGCGCCTGCGCGGTCTGCTGGTAGTCCAGCCCCGACCACACGCACAGCACGAGCACCTCCCGTTCCTGGCGCCGCAGCCGGCCGAGCGCCGCGTGCACCGCCGCCAGCCGCCGTGCGTCGTCGATCCGCCCGGCCGTCTCGTCCGCGAAGTCGGCGACCGGGTCAGGCCCCTGACGGTGGGCCAGGAACGCGATCCTGCGGCGCAGGCTCCGGTTGGCGTTGTGCGCCTTGTGCGTCGCGATGCCCAGCAGCCACGGTCTGACGGAGCCGCCGTCCGGCTCCAGGCGCTCGCGGGTGCTCCAGGCCGCGAGGAAGGTCTCGGACATGACCTCCTCGGCGGTCGACCAGTCGCCGGTCAGCCGCAGCCCGTGGTTGTAGACGGCCCGCGCGTACCGCTCGTACAGGTCCGCGAACGCCGCGCGGTCCCCGGCCCGCAGCCTGCGCCGCAGGGCGGCGTCGTCTCCCGGGTCGTCCGGGTCGTCCGGGGCGCCTGGATCTCCCGGGTCTCCCGGACCTCCCGGGCCGCCCGGGTCTTCTGAGTCTCCTGCTTCCGTGTCCCTCACATCCGTTACCTCTCCGCGGGCCGCCGCGGGTTCCCGTGTGCTGCGTCACGCCGGGCTCCCCGGGGACGGGAGAGCCTTGCGGTGGCCAAGGGTGCCACGGGTCGTGAAGCTTTCCCCTTATATCAAGGTAATTCCTCAATTCGATGGATTAGGCGGCTCATTCACCACACAAGAGTGCACTTCCTCAACTACGCTCGGCCACCAGCCGAATTCGACGCCTGCGGGCGTGACGTTGGGGGTGACCTTCCCATGGTCAATATCCGGACACTCGATCCCAGTGCTTCTCCGCTCGACTACTACGGGGCGGAGTTGCGCCGCCTCAGAGAGGCGGCGGGCCTCAACCAGAAGCAACTGGGCGATTTGATCTTCTGCACGGCGTCGCTCATCGGCCAGATCGAAACGGCGAGCAAGGTCCCGACCCGGCCGTTCTCCCAACAGGTCGACGCCGCCCTGAAGACGGACGGTGCGATGTGCCGGCTGCTGGGCCTGGTGTTACGGAGCCAGTTGCCGTCGTGGTTCCAGCCGTACGCCAACATGGAGGTGAAGGCGACCTATATCTCCACCTACCAGACGCAGGTGGCGTACGGGCTACTTCAGACAGCGGACTACGCAAGGGCGGTACTGGCCGTACATAACCCGGACACTGCCGATGAGTTGGCCGCTGCGCGACTCGAACGACAGCGCATTCTCATGCGAGAGCACCCGCCCGCGGTCTGGGTCGTACTCGACGAGGCGGTTCTCCTCAGGGAAGTCGGTGGGCAAGCCGCCATGCGTAACCAACTGGCTCGCCTGTTGAGTTACGAGAAGAACCCGTGGGTACACATTCAGGTGCTTCCGTTCTCGGCTGGGCAGCACGCGGCGTTGATGGGCTCATTCAACCTTCTTCGCTTCGACGAAGAACCCGATCTCCTGTACATGGAGAACTACGACTCCGGCTGTATGACGGCCAATCCGAAAGTAATCAAGGAGCGTTCGGTCGGTTACGCTCGACTTCAGGCCGCGGCCCTCTCGGAAGAGGACTCGGCGGCACTGATCTCCCGCGTGATGGAGGAACGCTATGGGGACAAGCCGTGACCTGACGAGCGCGCCTTGGCGCAGGTCGTCGTACAGCGGGACGAACGGCGGTGATTGCGTCGAGTGTGCACCGCTCGACGGAGCCCACTGGCGCAAGTCGTCGTACAGCGGAAGCACGGGTGGCGACTGCGTCGAGTGCGCTCCGCTCGACGGCGCCCACTGGCTCAAGTCGTCGCACAGCGGACCGAGCGGCGGTGACTGCCTCGAATACGCCGACCTCACCGCGCACGTAGCCATACGTGACTCGAAGAGCCCGGCCAGAGGCACCCTCACCGTCACACCCGCCGCCTTCGCGGCGTTCGTCAGCGCCGCGGCGTCCGCCGCGATCTGACACCGGCACCACCGACCGGCCCGGGGCGCCCGCCCCGGGCCGGTCGTCTGCGTAAGGGGGCAAATCGCCGCACAATCACCCACTATGCACTGTGTGTATAGTAAACGGGGGCGGGTCACCCGCCACCGTCCAGTGCCGCCCACGCGACGAGAACCGGGGTCCCGTCATGACAAGCCGAAGCCGTACCCGGCCCGTGCCGGGCCCCCGCACCTGGCTGCGCGACCTCGTCTTCGGCGTCCGTCTCGCCCGCACGGGCGGACGTGAGGGATGGACCCGCACCCTGCTCACGGCCTTCGGGGTGGGACTCGGCGTCCTCCTGATGCTGTGCGCCGCGTCGGTCCCCTCCCTCCTCGACGCCCGGACCGCCCGCGAAGAGGCGCGCCAGGCGTCCAACGCCTCGTCCGAGGTGCCCGCGAGCCGAAGCCACCACAGCTTCCTGCACCTGGACACCTCCACCGTCTTCCGCGGCGACACCGTCAGCGGCGAGCTGATCCAGCCGGACGGGGCGCAGGCGCCGCCCCCTCCCGGCGTGCGGAGCATCCCGGGGCCCGGCGAGATGATCGTCTCCCCGGCGCTGCGCGACCTCCTGCACTCCGCCGCGGGCGCCCTCCTGAGGGACCGCATCGGCTACCGGGACGTCGGCACCGTGACCCAGGCCGGGCTGGCGCAGCCCGGCGAACTGCTCTACTACGCGGGGAGTTCGTCCCTCTCCCCGGACCGCGGCGCCCTGCGGTCGGACGGCTACGGGCACACCGCGGCCGAGGAACCGCTCAACCCGATGTTCCTCGTCCTGATCACCCTGGTGTGCGTGGTCCTGCTGGTGCCCGTGATCATCTTCATCGCGACCGCCGTCCGCTTCGGCGGCGACCGCCAGGACCGGCGCCTTGCGGCACTGCGGCTGCTGGGCGTGGACGCCCGCGGGGTGCGGCGCATCGCGTCCGGCGAGTCGCTGGTCGCGGCCGTCTGCGGGCTCGCGGTCGGCGCCGTCCTCTTCGCGGCGCTGCGCGTGTACGCGGGCGCGTTCCGGCTGTGGGGCGTGAGCGCCTTCCCCTCCGACGTGGCCCCCGTGCCGGGACTCGCCGTGGCGACCCTGCTGGCCGTGCCCGCGGCCGCCGTCCTCGCCACCCAGATCGCGCTGCGCTCGGTCACGGCGGAGCCGCTGAGCGTCGCACGGCTGGCCGGGACCCGCAGCAGGCGGCTGGCCTGGCGGCTGGTCATGCCGATCGTCGGAACAGTCCTGCTGCTCGCGGTGCACACCGTCAGCCCCAAGGACTCCTCCATGAGCCCCCTGCCCGTCGCCTTCGGGGCCGCCTGCATCCTGATCGGCCTCACCGGGCTGCTGCCCTGGCTGGTCGAGGTCGTCGTCGCCCGGCTGGGCGCGGGCCCGGTCTCCTGGCAGCTCGCCGTCCGCCGGCTCCAGCTCGACAGCGGCTTCGTGACCCGGCCGCTCACCGGCGTCACCGTCGCCGTGGCCGGTGCCATCGCCCTCCAGATGGCCCTGGGCGGCATGCAGGAGCAGTTCCGCCACCTGTCCGGATCGCCGGGATCGCACGCCAGGCACGCCGACATGACGGTCTACCTGCCCTACGCCGACCAGCGGCTCGTCCGGCGGCTCAGCACCGGTCTGGAGCACACCAAGGGCGTCACCGGCGTCCTCGGCCTGACGGAGACGTACGTCAGCAGGTCGGATGCCGCCGCCGGCATGCCCGCCCTGACCAGCCTGACGGTCGCGGACTGCGCCACCCTGCGCGAACTCGCCGCCCTGCCCTCCTGCCACGACGGCGACACCTTCGTCGCCAGGGCGCCGGGCCACAGTGCCGTGAACCGCCAGGTCACCGCCACGGCCGTGCCCGGCGGGCAACTGGCACTGGGGGCCGGCCCCGACTCCGGGGCACACCCCCGGCTCTGGCGGCTGCCGGCCTCCGTCCCGCGGGTGACGTCCCACCCCGATCCGATGGGCGAGTACCACCACGGCGTCCTGGCCACGCCGGGCGCCCTGGACCCCAAGGGGCTGCCGGCGGCCGACACGTCGGTCTCCATCACCACGGACAGCCGGGTGGCCGACGCCGCCGAGTACGCCCGCAACACCGTGGCGCGGACCGATCCCGCCGCCCGGATCGTCACCCTGCTCAAGGAGGACCGGGACAAGCAGTACACCAGCGTCAAGACCGGCATCCTCATCGCGAGCGTGGCCACGCTCGCCGTCATCGCCGCCAGCATGCTCGTCTCGGCGGTCGAACAGCTCCGCGCGCGCAGGCGCATGCTGTCGGTGCTCGTGGCCTTCGGCACCCGGCGGCGGACCCTGGCCCTGTCGGTGCTGTGGCAGACCGGGCTGCCCGTCGTCCTCGGCACCGCACTGGCCACGGCCGGGGGCCTCGGCCTCGGCGTGCTCGTCCTGCGCGTGGTCGCGAAACCCGTGCAGCAGTGGTCCGCGTTCGTCCCCTTCGCGGCCACCGGGGCCCTGTCCGTCCTCGTCATCACCCTGTGCACCCTGCCGCCGCTCTTCCGGCTGATGCGCCCCGAGGGCCTCCAGACGGAGTGACGGGCCGCGCCCGGAGCGGGTGACGGACCGCGCTCGGAGCGCTGACGGGCCATGCCCGGAGCGGGCGGCGGGACTCTCTCGGAGCGCTGACGGGCCGTGCCCGGAGCGGGTGGCGGGCCGTGCTCAGGCCGGGCGGCGGGCCGCCCTCACCGCCGTGCCAGCAGGTAACCCTGGGGCCCCTGCGCCGGCCGCTCCTGCGCGTCCGGCTCGCGCAGCAGCCTCGCCTCGATCGTCAGGCCCGCCCCGGTGACCAGGTCCTCCATCCGCTCCGGCGGCGTCCAGTAGACGTCCAGGGAGAGGTCGTGGCCGTAGGCGTGGTCCAGGTGGCGCAGCCGGTCGCCGGCCTTGAAGGCGCACAGGAACGGCGCGCCCGGCGCGAGCACCCGCCGGAACTCGGCGAGGACCGTCGGCAGCACCTCCGGCGGGGTGTGCACGGTCGAGTACCAGGCGACGACCCCGCCGAGCGAGCCGTCCGGCAGGTCGAGCGCGGTCATCGAGCCCACGTCGAACCGCAGCTCGGGGAACGACGAGCGGGCCACCGCCACCATCCCGGGCGACAGGTCCACCCCGAAGGCGTCCACCCCGAGGGAGCGCAGGTGATCGGTGACGTGGCCGGGGCCGCAGCCCAGGTCGCCGACCGGGCCCGCGTCCGCGGCCCGCGCCAGCTCGGCGAACGCGCCCAGCATGGCGCGGTCCAGCGGCAGCGCCGCGAACCTGGGCCGCACCAGGCGCGCGTAGTCGACGGCCACGGTGTCGTAGGCCGCCCGGGTGGCGTGCAGGTAGGTGTGCTGGTCGAGGTGCGGACGGGGCGTCGTCTCGGTCATGGGGCGGGAGACTATCCCGGGCCGCCGACAACGCCGGTGCGGGGACCGCGGGCGGGCGGTGCGGGGTCCGCGGTGGTCGGTGCTGCGGTGGCGGGTGCGGGCCTGCGCGGCCGGTGCGGGAGCCTGCGGTGGCGGGTGCGGGGCCCGGATGGTGGGCCCGCGGTGGTGGGCCCGGGTGGTCGGTGCGGGGTCCGCGGTGGCCGGTGCGGGGCCGCGGTGGCCGGTGCGGGGCCGCGGTGGTCCCGTTCACGCCAGCAGCGATCCGCCGTCCACCGTCAGGACCGTGCCCGTCGTGTAGCCCTGCCGCAGCAGGTACACGTACGCCTCCGCGACGTCCTCCACCTCGCCGACCCGGCCCAGCGGGTTCGCCTCCGCGATCTGCCGGTACATGCCCTCGCGCTCGGCCTCCGGCAGCCGCGCCCAGACGGGTGAGCGCACCACCCCGGGGCGCACCGCGTTCACCCGGATCGGCGCCAGCTCCACGGCCGCCGTCCGCACCATCGACTCGACCGCGCCGCACACGCTCGCGCCGACCACCCAGCCGGGCCCGGCACGCTCGGCCGCCGTGCCGCTGGTCAGCACCACCGAGCCGGTGGCGCGCAGATACGGCCGCGCCGCGCCGAGGGCCCGCAGCGCACCGAAGTACCGCAGGCCGAAGAAGTCCCGGGCCGCCGCCACGTCCATCTGGTCGATCGGCATCATCCTCAGCGGCTCGCCCGCGGTGTACACCAGATGGTCGAACGGGCCGATGCGCTCGAAGAGGGCGCTGACCTGGGCGTCGTCGTCCAGGTCGGCCGTCCCGCCGGTGCAGCCCTCCGGCAGCGCCTCCAGCGCCGCGCGCACCCGGGCCGCGCTGCGGGAGACCACGACGATCCGCGCGCCCAGCCCGGCCGCCTGGAGCCCGGTCGCCAGGCCGATGCCGGACGTGCCGCCGAGCACGACCACGCGCTGATCGGTGAGGGGCATGAGAGTCATGTCCAGACCTTTCGCCCGTACGGCGGTGCGGACGCCCCCCGCCGTCCGTCCCTGGAACGACTCTAGGGCCGACCGCCCGCCGCCACCGCTCGGCGCCACAGCCCCGCCGCCACCGCCGGAGGCCCGCCGGGGGCCCGCCGGGGGCCTGTTCCGTCCGCCGTCATACCCTGGGAGCATCGGCCGGCGGAGCACCGGTGCGGTGCCGCGGCCAGGGCCCGACGGGCAGGACAGGGAGCCGGCGATGGACATCGACCTGAGGAAGTTGCGGTACTTCGTCGCCGTGGCCGAGGAACTCCACTTCGGTCGCGCCGCGGCCCGTCTGCACATCGCCCAGCCGGTGCTGTCCCGGCAGATCAGCGCGCTGGAGACCGAACTGCACGCCAGGCTCTTCCGGCGCGACCGGCGCTCCACCGAGCTGACCCCCGCGGGCCGCCAGCTCCTGGACGACGCGCCGCCCCTGCTCGCCGCGGCGGGGGCGCTGCTGCGCCGGGTGCAGCGCGCCGGCCTCGACCGGCCGCGGTTCGCGGTGGGCTTCATGCCGGGCATCACCGTCACGGACGCGGTACGGGCACTGTCCGGGCGCCATCCGGACCTGGCCGTGGACGTCGTCCGCACCTCCTACCGCGACCAGGCGCGGATCGTGCTCGACGGCCGGGTCGACGTCTGCTTCGTGCGCACGCCCGTCGACCAGCGCGGACTCCAGCTCCGGCCGCTCTTCAGCGAGCCGCGGGTGGCCGTGGTGCCGGCCGGGCACCGGCTGGCGGGCAAGGCGTCCGTCGCCATCGCCGACCTCGGCAGGGAGCGCCTGCTCCAGGACCCCGACGCCGTGCCCGAGTGGCGCGACCTGCCCGCGCACCCGGACGACCCGCCGCGCCGGCCCCGGCCCGTCCTCGACTCCGTCGAGGAGAAACTGGAGTACGTGGCCGCCGACGAGGGCCTCATCGTGCTGCCCCTGTCCACCGCGGCCTTCTACACGCGGCCCGACATCGTGCACATCCCCATCGAGGACATCGGCCCGGGCCACGTCCACCTGGCCTGGGCCGCGGGCCGCGGCTCCGACCTCATCGCCGAGTTCGCCGAACTGGCCGCGGACTGCTACGCCTGAGCCACCTGAGCCACCTGAGCCACCGGGTCGCCTGGGGCCACCAGGGGGCCGGTTCCGTCTCCGTCTCCGTCTCCGCCAGTGGTTCGGGAATTCGGGGCCGGACGGACGGGATGTGCCCGAACGTACACTCGAATACAGGGGTCGCTCGGAGCCGTCGCCAGCCGTCGGAGGTCGTCGGAGGTCGTCGGGCCGTAGCGAGTCGCTCCGAGCCGCCGCGAACCGTCGAACACCGTCCCGAGCAGCGGAGGAGGCGGAAGCGAGATGACCACCGTCCAGGCCGACCTCGTCCTGTCGGACTCGGTGTTCCACGCCCAGCTCAACGCGCCGCTGGAGAAGGTCGACCTCGCGAAGTGGCTGTTCCACCTGCCCGACGCGGAGTACCGGCGGTGCGCGCCGCCGGACCACATCGCCGCCGGTGCCAACACCAGTGACGAGGGCCTGCCCATGTCGATCAACGTGGAGATGATCGGCACGGCACTGATGGTCCAGCACTACGTCGGCGAGATCACCGAGCCGCACCACTGCCGCCTGGTGTCCGACTCGGACGTCTTCGCGCCGCAGGGCCGCACCAGCGTGCAGGTCGTCTGGGACCTGAGCGTCACGGCCCTGGGCGAGGACCGCTGCGAGTACACCAACGCGGTGACCGCACATCCCACGGACGCGTTCCTCGCCTTCCTCCGGGACCACGGCATCCCGTTCGAGCGGGCGGCACGCGACCGCCAGTCCGCCTCCAGCGACCACAACAGCCGCGAGACCCCGCGGTTCGCCGCCAGCATCGAGCGCGCTGCCCTCACGGGCGGCTCGGACCAGTGGGCCGCGGGCGCCGGTCACCGGACAGCGGCACGGTGACCGGCGACCGGTGACCGGACACCGGCGCGGTGACCGGTGACCGGGCGGCGGTCTCAGGCGCCGACGTAGGCCGCGAGGTGCTCGCCGGTGAGGGTGGAGCGGGCGGCGACGAGGTCGGCGGGCGTGCCCTCGAAGACGATCCGGCCGCCGTCGTGTCCGGCGCCGGGGCCGAGGTCGATGATCCAGTCGGCGTGCGCCATGACCGCCGGGTGGTGCTCGACCACGATGACGGACCTGCCGGAGTCGACGAGCCGGTCGAGCAGGCCGAGGAGTTGTTCGACGTCGGCGAGATGGAGGCCGGCGGTCGGCTCGTCGAGCACGTAGACGGGCCCGCCCGGCCCGTCGGGCCGGTCGCCGCCCTTCTCGCCCAGGTGGGCGGCCAGCTTCAGCCGCTGCCGCTCGCCGCCGGACAGCGTGGTGAGCGGCTGGCCGAGGGCGAGGTAGCCGAGCCCGACGTCGGCGAGCCGGCGCGCCGCCTTCTGCGCCGCCGGGGTGCGCGCCTCACCCGTGCCGAAGAACTCCACGGCCTCGTCCACCGACATCGCGAGCACCTCGCTGATGTCGCGGCCGCCGAGGCGGTGGTCGAGGACCGCTGCGTCGAACCGCTTCCCTTCGCACTCCTCGCAGGTGAGGGTGGTGCCGGCCATCATCGCCAGGTCGGTGTGGACGACGCCGGCGCCGTTGCAGGCGGGGCAGGCGCCCTCGGAGTTGGCGCTGAACAGCGCCGGCTTCACGCCGTTGGCCTTGGCGAACGCCTTGCGGATCGGGTCGAGCAGGCCCGTGTACGTCGCCGGGTTGCTCCGCCGCGAGCCGCGGATCGGACCCTGGTCGACCGACACCACACCCGCACCCGCGGGGATCGAGCCGTGCACGAGCGAGCTCTTGCCGGAGCCGGCGACACCGGTGACGACGGTCAGCACCCCGAGGGGGATGTCGACGTCGACGTTCTGGAGGTTGTGCGTACGCGCACCGCGGACCGGGAGCTTCCCGGTGGGTTCGCGCACCGCGTCCTTGAGGGCGGCCCGGTCGTCGAGGTGGCGGCCGGTGACGGTGCCGGAGGCCCGCAGCCCCTCGACGGTGCCCTCGAAGCAGACGGTGCCGCCCGCGGCCCCGGCGCCGGGGCCCAGGTCCACGACGTGGTCGGCGATCGCGATCGTCTGCGGCTTGTGCTCCACGACGAGCACCGTGTTCCCCTTGTCCCGCAGCCGCAGCAGCAGGTCGTTCATCCGGCCGATGTCGTGGGGGTGCAGGCCGGTGGTGGGCTCGTCGAAGACGTAGGTGACGTCGGTGAGCGAGGAGCCGAGGTGGCGGACCATCTTGACGCGCTGCGCCTCGCCGCCCGACAGCGTGCCCGCGGGGCGGTCGAGCGAGAGGTAGCCGAGGCCGATCTCCACGAACGAGTCGAGGGTGTCCCGCAGCGCGCCGAGCAGCGGCGCCACCGAGGGCTCGTCGATTCCGCGGACCCATGCGGACAGGTCGCTGACCTGGAGTGCGCAGGCGTCGGCGATGCTGACGCCGCCGATCCGCGACGACCTGGCCGCCTCGTTGAGCCGGGTGCCGTCGCACTCGGGGCAGGTGGTGGACGTCGTCGCCCGCTCCACGAACGCGCGCACGTGCGGTTGCAGCGCCTCCACGTCCTTGGCCAGGAACGACTTGCGGATCCTCGGGATCAGGCCCTCGTACGTCAGGTTGACGCCGTCGACCTTGATCTTCGTCGGCTCCCTGTGCAGGAGGTCGGCCAGTTCCCTCTTCGTGTAGGCGCGGATCGGCTTGTCCGGGTCGAAGAAGCCGCAGCCGGTGAAGATGCGGCCGTACCAGCCGTCCATGCTGTAGCCGGGGATCAGCAGCGCGCCCTCGTTCAGCGACTTGGAGTCGTCGTAGAGCTGGGTGAGGTCGATGTCGGAGACCGCGCCCCGGCCCTCGCAGCGCGGGCACATGCCGCCGCTGCGGGAGTAGGTCGCCTTCACCGTCCTGCCGGCACCGCGCTCGACCGTGATCGCGCCGCTGGCCCGGACCGTGGCGAGGTTGAAGGCGTACGCGCCGGGCGGGCCGATGTGCGGCTGCCCGAGCCGGCTGAAGAGGACGCGCAGCATGGCGTGCGCGTCGGTGGCGGTGCCGACCGTGGAGCGGGGGTCGGCCCCCATCCGCTGCTGGTCGACGATGATCGCGGTCGTCAGCCCGTCGAGCACGTCGACCTCGGGCCGCGCCTGCGTCGGCATGAAGCCCTGTACGAACGTGGTGTACGTCTCGTTGATCAGCCGCTGCGACTCCGCGGCGATCGTGTGGAACACCAGGGAGGTCTTGCCCGAGCCGGAGACACCGGTGAACACCGTCAGCCGGCGCTTCGGTATCGCGATGCTGACGTCCTTGAGGTTGTTCTCGCGCGCGCCGTGCACGCGGATCAGCCCGTGGCTGTCGGCGACGTGCGGCACGGGCGGCTGCGGGTCCGTCCGCGTGACGATGGCCATCGTGTCTCCCTCTGCTGCGGGACCGCCTCCGCGGTCGCCGTCGGTGTCCCCCGGCTCGCTCCGAGTCGCCCGGCTCGCTCCGACCGGCTTCGAGCGTACGTCCGGCCCCGCCTTCGCCTTGGCGGTCTGGTTCCGCTCCGGTGAGCTGCTTTCGTTCCGCGGCGTGGTCTGCCCGCGTTCCGGGTCTGCTGGCGTTGCGCGGCGTCGGATCTGCCTGCGTTCCGGGTCTGCTCGTGCCTGCGCGGCGTGGTCTGCCTTCGCTCCGGGTCTGCTCGTGCCCGTGCGGCGTGGTCTGCCTTCGCTCCGGTGGTTCGGTTTCGTTCGGGTGGTCTGCCTGCTTCCGGGCGGATGGCTCACGGGCCCGCCCGCCCCGCCCACCCCGCCCGCGGTGCGCGCGCCGTACCGGTCACCGGGCATGTGTGCCGGGCACTCCGCTCCCGCGTCCGGGGCGCGCTGGGCCGGGCGCGGGGGCAGGCGTGGGCGTGGGCGCGGAGGCGGGCGTGGGCGGTGGGTGCGGGGGCGGTGGCCCTCATCGGTCCTGGAGCAGCCCGAGGACGTTGCCGTCGGGGTCGGCGACGGTGGCCACCAGGCGGCCGCCGCCGACATCGTGCGCGGCCTCCCGCACGGTGGCACCCGCGGCGGTCACCTCGGCGAGCTTCGCCTCGATGTCCGGCACGTGCCAGTAGGCCACCGGCGAGGCCATGCCCTGCGCCCCACCGCCCGGCACGAGCCCGATGTGCTGGCCCTCGGCCTCGAAGCCGACGTAGTAGGACTCGTCCGTCGTGGGCGGCACGCCCAGCAGCGCGGCGTACACCTCCTTGGCCGTCGCCAGGTCGGAGACGGGATGCAGCACGGTCCTGATGCCCTGGGTGGCGGAGCCGGTCATGGTCACTCCTGAAGTCGTCGGGACTGGTCGGGGCTGGTGGAACGGGCCCGCTGAGAGGTGGGCCTGATGACGATCACGCTAGGTCCGGCCCGGGCGTCCGCGCTTCTCGAATCCTGACCGGTTCCGGCCCGCCCCGCTCAATGGCCGAGGAGGTCCACCGTCACGCCGGGGTCCCTCGGGTCCCTCACACCCCTCGGATCCCTCACGTCCCTCGCACTCCTCGGGTCCCTCACGTCCCTAGCGCCCCTCGGGGCCTGCCGGCCCGGGGCCTCGGGGCGGCAGCGGCTCACCGGCCCCGCTCGTGTCCGTTGATCATGTCGACCAGGGCGTGGGCCGCGTTCTCGTCGGAGTCGGTGCCGTGCAGCTCGGTGCCGTCGAACGTGGCGGCCTCGGCGCTGCGGGGGAACATGGCCTGCTCGTACTCGGTGAGCGCGGCCTCGGTGTCGTCGGGGTGCGCGGCGAGGGCCCTGCCGAGTTCGGCGCCGTCGAGCAGGGCCAGATTGGCGCCTTCGCCGTTCGGGGCCGAGAGATGGGCGGCGTCGCCCACCAGGGTCACCCCGGGCATCCGGTCCCACCGGTGGCCGACCGGGAGGGCGTAGAAGGGGCGCAGGACCGGTGCCGTGTCGCCGTCGGTGATCAGCGCGGTGAGTTCCGGTGCCCAGCCGTCGAACTCCTGCGCGATCCGTGCGGTGGCCGCGGCGGCATCGGTGAAGTCGACGGCGGCGAACCAGTCCTGCGGCCTGGAGAGCGCCACGTAGATGTGCAGGGTGTCGCCGCGCTCCCGGTGCGCGAAGATCTCCCTGCCCGGCGCGGGCGCGATCAGCATCCCGCCGCCGACCGTTTTCGCGGCGACAGGGTGCCGGGTGTCGGCGTCGAACAGGTAGGTCTCGACGAACGACGTACCGGTGTACTCGGGCACGGCGGTGGAGAGCAGCGGCCGCACCCGCGACCACGCGCCGTCCGCGCCGACCAGCAGACCGGTGGCGACGGTGCTGCCGTCGGCGAACACCACCTCGTGGCGCCCGTCGCCGAGCGCACGGACGGCGCTGGCCTTGTGCCCCCACCGGACGGTGCCGGCCGGGAGCGAGTCGAGCAGGATCCGCCGCAGCTCGGCGCGCTGCACCTCGGGACGTCCGCCCGTGCCGTCGTCGGCCTTGTCGAGTACGACGGTCCCGTCCCGGTCGAGGACCCGGAGCGCCTGGCGGCCCTCCAGGACGATGGCGCGGAACTCGTCCATCAGGCCGGCCGCCTCAAGGGCGAGCTGCCCGTTGTGGTCGTGGATGTCGAGCATCCCGCCCTGCGCACGCGCCGCCGGGGAGGACTCCGCCTCGTGGACGGTGGCCGGGATTCCGTTGACGTGCAGGACACGGGCCAGCACGAGTCCGCCGAGTCCGGCGCCGATGATCGTGACAGGGGTGCGCATGGGTGGCTCCTTCGGTTCGCGGCCGCCTGCTGAACTGCGGCGGGCCGTCCCCGGAAAACTGCCGCACCCCTCCTACGAGCCACCGACACGCAACCGACAGCCCCGACACCCGACCGACACGGCGAGCCGGTACGACCGGCGGCACCACCACCTCAACCACCCGGGCCAGGCACGCTGCCCCGCAAGCTCGCCGGTACGCCCGTGGCCGTCAACCGGCGGGAGGGCGGCCGGGCCCCGTGGTCCGCGTGGGCGTGCGGGGCCCGTGGTCCGGGTGGGTGTGCGGCGGCCCCGTGGTCCGGGGGCTTGGACCCCGTGGCCCGCGTGGGCGTGCGGGGGCCGGGCGGTGTCACTCGCAGAACACCCGCACGCTGGAGTCGGGGTCGTCGACGTCGATGTCGACCTCGTCGAGCTGCTCGATCAGTTCCTCCAGGTGCTGCTGCTTGAGCTCGGTGAGGTCGATCGGCACCCCGGACCTGGTCAGCTCCGCGTTGGCCTTGGTGAGCGCCTGCGGAGGGATGAGGCTGGTGAGCCGGACCCCGGCGCGCAGCAGTTGGAGCGGGACCCGGATGTCGACCCTGCTCGGCCCGTCGCCTGAGTCGTCCGCCGAGTTCACCACCACGCGCAGGTACTTGGGGCGCGGCCTCGGGCGGGACGCGGTTCCCTGCGGCGACTCGGGCCGCTGCCGTTCGAGGGCGTCGATCAGCCGCTCGGCCTCGTCCGCGGTGATCTTGCCCTCGGCCAGCATCTCCAGGATCTGGCGGCGCTGCTCGTTCATTGCTGCTCCTCGCTCCTCTGACTCATCTGACGCTCACCAGCAGGGCGGTCCGGCCCTGCTCGAACTCGATCCGGGTGCCGGGCAGCGCCCACAGCAGCCGCCCGGTGCCGCGCAGCGCGCCCACCGGGCTGACCCGGGTGGCGAGGCACGCGGCCAGTCCGCCGAGCAGCAGCAGCGGGGAGAGCACCAGCAGGATCGGCAGGACGGGGATGTACAGCCGCAACCAGCGGCCGTCGGAACGGCGATGGCGCACCGTCACCAGGTACGGGATCACCGGGCCCTCTCCAACTCGGCCAGCGCCTCCTGGGCGCTGATCTCGCCGCGCCGAAGGCGGTCGACGACATCGGCGCCGGTGGGTGCCGGGTCGGTGTCGACGAAGTCGAGGCGCTCGGCGATCCGGTTCAACCGGGACTTGACCGTCGGGTAGCTGATCCCGAAGATCCGCTCCATCTCCTTGATGGAACCGTGCGCCCGTACGAACGCGGCGACGAACACCTGGTCGTCGACGCCGAGCTGCACCAACTGCGGCGGCTCGAACTGCCCCTCGACCGCGACACCGCTGCCGGCCAGCCGAACCCGTTCGACCACGAACGGCTTCCCCTGCGTCAGGTCCGTCAGCTCCTGCCAGTCCACCCTCGGCTCCCTCACCCTCGGCGACGCCTCCGATGTTCATTTGTACCTTGATTTATTTAAGCTGCCAACGATGAAACCTTGATTATCTCAATGTCGCCTTCAGCGATCGCACCACCAGCTCCCGTCGCCCCCGCCCCGTCGCCCCCGCCCCGTCGCCCCCGCCCCGCCGTCTCCCCGCGGCGGCTGGCGGCTGGCGGCTGGCGGTCGGCGGTCGGCGGTCGGCGACCGGCGGCACGGGGCCCGAGGTGCACCGACGGGGCGCCGCCGGTCGCATGCCGTTGCCCGCCGGATGCACGTCCCGGGTGCCATCGGCCGTCCGTGTCACGGGGATTGAGGCCCGGGTGTCCGGGTGGAGGGGGTGAGGAGGTCGAGGAGGCGCCCCTTGGGCGGCCGGAGGATGTCCCAACCCGTCGAAGGTGAGCTGCCGACGGCTCCCTGACCGAGGCGCGGCAGGTTCGCGGCCACCCTGTGGAGCAGAGTGTGGCCATGTCCATCTACGAGACGATGCCGTTCCACCTTGAGACCGAGCGGCTGATATTGCGACCGTGGGCCGAGTCGGACGCCGACGACCTTCGCGCCCTGCACGCCGAACGCGGCAAAGGGACGCCCACGATCGAGTACATCCGAGCACTCATCGCGAAGCAGCTCGCCGCGACGGCGGCGACGGGGATCGCCCTGCTGCCCGTCCAGCGCCGTGACGAAGGCGACTTCATCGGCTACTGCGGACTGATCATCGGCCGCTCAACCGTCGAGGAGCCTGAGATCGCGTACGAGTTGTTCCGGCGCGCGCACGGGCGTGGCTACGCCACCGAGGCGGCCGGCGCGGTGCTCGGTGCCGCGGTGGCGACCGGGCGGAAAAGGCTCTGGGCGACCGTCGGCGCATGGAACGCACCGTCGTTCCGGGTCCTTGAGAAGCTCGGGTTCGAGCGGGATCACGTGTCCATGGAGGACAGCGGTGAAGTCGTGTGGCTGACACGCTCGTTGCCGTGACGAGGGTCGCGCCCCGGGACCTCATGCTCACGTGACCGAGTGCCGTGGGCCGTGTCGTGGACGGCTCGGCGGCGGCCCCGGTCAAGACGAGGTTGTCCGGCCTCGGGCAAGGGGGTGGGCCGGCCGGTCCGGTCGACGGGTGGTGCGCTTCGTGAGCGTCGATGAGTTCGTCCGGGTGCGCCTCTGCCCAGGTGAGTGCCGCGTCGACGAGGCCAAGGAGACTCCGGCTGAGGGAGGTGAGGTCGTACTCGACGTGGCGGACGGGTCCGGCGTGGACTGTTCGGACGACGAAGCCGTCACGTTCCAGCGCCCGGAGGGACTGTGTGAGCACCTTGCTCGTGATGTCCCGCAGGGGCCCCGTAGTCCGGAGAACCGGCGCGGGCCGTCCTCAAGGCACTGGACGATCGTCCCGGCCCACTTGCCCCCACTCGGAGTGGCACTGCTCGTACTCGATCCGGGTGGCGCCGGAGGCCGTGCGGGCGGTGCTCGCGGCCGCCCGCCACCGCGGTTGCGTGGTCGTCGTCGACCTGCGGGCGCCGGTGAGGTGCGTGGCCTTGCGTTCGGTATGGGGCCGTTGTGCCCAGGAGGTGATCTGTTTCGTGGGCCCGGCAACCTGGGGGTGGTCGGCGGCCCGGTGGAAGCACTGGGACAGGACGAGGGCGAAGCGGTAGTGGCGTGGCGCACTTTTGCAAGCAGGTGCTTGCAAAAGTTAGCGGTGCGGTTCAGTATCAGTACATGGCATCGCTCAACATGGGCAACCTGGGCGAGTACCTGCGCGAGCAGCGCAGGCACGCACAGTTGTCGCTGCGTCAGCTCGCCGAGGCCGCCGGGGTGTCGAACCCGTACCTCAGCCAGATCGAGCGCGGGCTGCGCAAGCCGAGTGCGGACGTGCTCCAGCAGGTCGCCAAGGCGCTGCGGATCTCCGCGGAGACGCTGTACGTCCGCGCCGGAATACTCGACGAGCGGCAGCGCGACGAGTTGGAGACGCGTGCCGTCATCCTCTCGGACCCGTCGCTCACGGAGCGCCAGAAGCAGGTACTGCTCCAGATCTACGAGTCCTTCCGCAGGGAGAACGCCGCGGGGAACGCCGCGGAGAACCCCCGGGGGAACGCCGCGGAGGGCGGCCCCGGTGCCGGCGGGGGCGCCGGTCCGCAGGGCGGTACGGATGACGGGGCCGGTGGCGGGGCAGCCGAAGGACACGGCGCGGACGATGTCCCACTGAAACGTGACGAACGGTAAGAGTGGGACCACCGAGAACATCGAGAACATCGAGAACATCGAGAACACCGAGAACACCGAGAACACCGAGAACACCGAGAACACCGAGAACACCGAGAACCAGCAGGCACGACGGAGTGGTCGGCGACGACCGCCCCCGAACCCGATCAGGGAGGACCACCCTCATGGCCATCAGTGACGACCTCCGCAAGACCTTCAGCGACCCGACCCCGCTCTACTTCGCCGCCGGCACCGCGGACCTGGCCCTCCAGCAGGCCAGGAAGGTCCCGGGCATGGTCGAGCAGCTCCGTGCCGAGGCCCCCGCGCGCTTCGAGGCCGTGCGCCGCACCGACACCCGTGAGTTCCAGGACCGGGCCGCCGCCCGCGCCAAGGACGTGCAGGAGACCATCCAGACCGCGGTGACCGGGCTGGTCGGCCAGCTCGACACCGACATCAGGAAGCTCGGCGAGTCGGCCCAGGGCCTGGCGCTGCGCGGTGTCGGCGTGGCCGTCGAGTACGCCGTCAAGGCGCGCGAGACCTACGAGAAGGTCGCCGAGCACGGTGAGCAGGCCGTGAAGACCTGGCGCGGCGAGGGCCCCGCGGAGCAGGACCGCGCCGTCGGGTCGGGTACCGGCGCCGGTGCATCCGCTCCCGCCTCGGGCAAGCCGGGTCCCGCCGCGGACAAGCCGGGGCCCGTCGCGGTGAAGGACGAGGCCGCCGGGCAGGGCCGTACCGCCACGGCAGCCAAGGCGCCCGCCTCGGCTTCCTCGTCCTCCTCGTCCTCCTCGGCTTCCTCGTCCTCCGCGAGTGCCGGCAGGACCGCGGCGAAGAAGACGGCGGCCCGCCGCAACGGTACGAAGAAGACCACCCCGCCGGCGAAGTGACCGTGCGGGACGGGTCCACTGCGACCGGCGTGCGCCTGAGCCCGGCGCACGCCGGCCGGTGGGGAACGAGCGGCGTGCCCGGCGCGTTCTCCGGGTACGGTGGCCGCGTGACGACGAGCCGACACGGGTGGTGGACGTAGTGCTGATGCAGGGGTTCGCAGGAGTCATGTGGCTGCTGAACGTAGCCCTCATCGTCTTCAGCGGCTTCGCCTTCTTCGACGCCGTGTTCCGGCGGGAGGACGCGTACCGCGCGGTCGACAAGCAGACCAAGCCCTTCTGGCTGATCATCCTCGGGCTGGCGTTCGTGGTCAGCCTGATCTTCCCGATCCTGTCGTTCCTGCCCATCATCGGCCTGGTCGCCACGATCGTGTACATGGTGGACGTCCGCCCTGCGATCCGCGGCATCAGCGGCGGCCCGCGCCGCGGCGGTTCCAGCAGCGACGGCCCCTACGGCCCGTTCAACGGCCGCTGAGGCCCACGGCAACGGTCACTGAGGTCCGCGGCCCGCCCCATGGTGCCGCCGACAGACCGGGCTGCGGCGCGCGGTGCGGTTGCGGCGCCCGGCAGCGCTGCGGGAGCGGGGATCAGGGCCCCCAGGCCAGCAGCAGGACCGCGACGTCGTCCGTGAGGTCGCCGCCGTTGAGGTCGCGCGCCTCGTTCACCGCGGCCGCCAGCAGCTCGTCACCGCTCAGACCCGCCGCGAGCTGGCGGCGCACCATCTCCAGCATGCCGTCCTGGCCCAGCCGCTGGGTGCCGTCGCCGATCCGGCCCTCTATCAGGCCGTCCGTGTACAGCATCAGACTCCATGCCGGCCCCAGCTCCACCTGGCGCCGGTCCCAGCGGGCGTGCGGCAGGATGCCGAGCGCGGGGCCGTTGCTCTCGTACGGCAGCAGCTCGGCGGGGCCGTCCTGCGGAGCGAGCAGCGGCGAGGGGTGGCCGGCCAGGCAGAACCCGGCGCTGTGGCCGTCCGGCGCGATGTCCACCGTGCAGAGCGTGGCGAAGATCTCCTCGTCGGCCCGTTCGTGCTCCAGGACCTGCTGGAGGGTGTGCAGCAGGTCGTTGCCGCACAGGCCCGCGAGGGTCAGGGCGCGCCACGCGATGCGGAGCTCGACGCCGAGCGCCGCCTCGTCGGGACCGTGCCCGCAGACGTCGCCGATCATGGCGTGCACCGTGCCGTCCGGCGTGCGCACCGTGTCGTAGAAGTCACCGCCGAGCAGGGCGCGGGAGCGGCCCGGCCGGTAATGGGCGGCGAACCGCAGCGGAGAGCCCTCCAGCAGGGGCGTGGGCAGCAGACCGCGCTCCAGACGGGCGTTCTCCTGGGCACGCAGCCGGGACTCGGTCAGTTGGCGCTGGGCCGCGTCGGCGCGCTTGCGCTCCACCGCGTAGCGGATGGCGCGGCTGAGGAGGCGGGCGTCCAGCTCGTCGCGGAGCAGGTAGTCCTGCGCCCCGACCCGGACCGCCTCCGCGCCGCCCTCCACGTCCCCCGACGCCGTGAGCGCGAGGACGGCGTGCCGCGGCGCGAGCCGCAGGACGTTCTTCAGCGTGGCAAGTTCGTCGGGCCCCTCGGCGGCCCCGGTGCCCTGCGCGTCCGGTGCGGTGCGGGGGCGGGGCGGCGCGGCCTGCGCGGTGGCCGGGGCCGGACGCGCCGTACCGCCGCCGTGCACCGTCGGGGTGCCGCCCGGCGGGGTGGCCGTGGCCGGTGCCGCCTCGGTGCGGGCCTGGCGGGGCAGGCCGGTGGCGGGCAGGGCGAGGTCGAGCAGGATGCAGTGCACGTCGTCGGTGAGCAGCCGCTCGGCCTCGGTGAGGTTGCGGGCGGTGCGGACGCGGATGGGGTTGCCCGCGGCGTCGAGGAGTTCGGGCACGCTCAGGGAGCGGGCCGGGTCGTCCTCGATGACGAGCAGGGTGAGCGGGGCGCCGGTGCCCACCGCCGGCACGTCATAGCGTCCGGGGTCGGCCTCGTGGGCGGCGGTCAGGGGGTTCTCGGCCGTGCTGCCGTTCTCCTCCGTGGGTGCGGACGGGGCGGTTCGGGTGTTCCGGGTGCCCTCGGTGGCGTGGTCGTGCGTGGTGCCGGGTGCGTCGGGGGTGGCGTCCGGTGCGCCTGGAGCGCCCGGCGCGCCGGGAGCGTCGACGGGTGTGTCGGTCCGGGTGTGTGCGGCGGGGTCGTCCGGCACGGATACGGGCGGGGTGTGAGCCTGACCACTCTCCGCGGCCGGCACATTCCTCTGCCGCGGTACGGGTACGGGCATCGGTTTGGTTCCTTCCCTCCCCCCGAGGGCATGGCGGGGCGACGAGCGACGCCCCACCGACGGGGACCATAGCGGGTGCCGCCACCGCAGGGGAATGGCGGAAGGAAATCGGCCTCCGTCATATGCCGCATCCTGTAACGCATTTGGACAGGTCGCAGTTGTGCAGGGCATGACGAATGTCACCTCTTCGGGGTTGCCTCCGGATCCGAACGTGCCGGCAGTCACATGGGATGGGTCACTTGAGGGTGGTGTGCGCCGAGTTGGGGTGGTGAGGGTGTTTTAGGGGGGTGAGGTGGTGCGGCGGGGGCTGGTTTCTGACGTGGTGCGCCTTCTGTCCGCCCGGGCGGGGGCGGCGAACGGCCCGCCGGCTGTCCGCCCCGGGCCCGGGGCGGAGGAACGGCCGCCGGGAGCGCTTACGCTCGGGATGTGGCCTCACGCACGTCCTCCCCGCATCCCGTCGGCGTGGTGACCCGGGGAACCACGCACCCCAACAGGTTGCGCAGGATTGACCGCTGGATAGCCGCCACCCACGGCCCCGAACTGCGCCGTTCGCCCGCCCCCGTCGCCGTCGACCTCGGTTTCGGCGCCGCACCCTGGACCGCCGTCGAACTGCTCGCCCGGCTGCGCGCCGTGGCGCCGCACACACGCGTGGTGGGGGTCGAGATCGACCCGGCCAGGGTCGAGGCCGCCCAGCCGTACGCCCGCGAAGGGCTCCGCTTCCTGCGCGGCGGCTTCGAGATCCCGCTCACCGCGCCCGGACGACGGCCCGATGCGCCCGGACGAGGGCCCGATGCCACCGGACGGCAGCCCGACGCGCCCGGGCTCGCGCTGATCAGAGCCGCCAACGTGCTGCGGCAGTACGACGAGGCCGACGTGGCCGGAGCGTGGGAGCGGTTGTGCGGGCGGCTCGCGCCGGCTGATCCGGCGCGTGGATCGCGCGGCGGGCTGCTGGTCGAGGGAACCTGCGACGAGATCGGGCGGCGGCACGTGTGGGTGGCGCTCGGGCCCGAGGGACCGCGCACGGTGACGTTCGCCGCACGCCTCGGCTCTCTCGGCCGCCCCTCCGACCTCGCGGAACGGCTGCCGAAGGCGCTGATCCACCGGAACGTTCCCGGCGAGCCCGTGCACGCGTTCCTGCGTGACTTCGATCACGCGTGGGCCTCCGCGGCGCCCTTCGCGGCGTACGGGGCGCGGCAGCGCTGGGTTTCCGCGGTGCGGGCGCTCGCGGGTGGCTGGCCGGTGGTGGACGGGGCGGGGCGGTGGCGGCAGGGAGAGGTGACGGTGCGCTGGGAAGCCCTGTCCCCCCGCGCCTGACTGCTTCCTCCCGCGCCTGACTGCTTCCTCCCGTGCCTGACTCCTTCTTCCCTCCCGTGCCTGCTGCTTCCTCCCGCGCCTGACTGCTTCCCCGTGCCGCTGCCCGGGGGCCTGGGACCGGCTTCCCCGTGCCGCTGCCCTGTGCCGCACCTTTCCGTCCGGGTGCCGAGGTGACGGGGAACGCGGCCGAACGCAACCGGACACGCCGACTCTCCGTAGTCGCCGGGCAATCATTGGGTAAAACGGAAATGGAACCCCGACTTCCACTGTTGCCCCCAGTGGAGGAGACACCAGCCCTCCCCTCAGCCATGCCCGAGCAGCCCCACAGGCCGCCCGGCGACCGGCGCCCCCGCCCGGTGATCCCGGGGCACGGGGGGCGATCGAGCGGCCGCGGCACGCAAGGAGGACACCAGGTGACCCATCACGTGACGAGGCTCGGCCGCCGCCCCTCGGGGGCCCCCGCCCGGCTCCGGTTGCCGGGCGGCCCCCGCCGCCCCCGCCGCGTCGCCATGCTCAGCGTCCACACCTCGCCCCTCCACCAGCCGGGCACAGGCGACGCGGGAGGCATGAACGTCTACATCGTGGAACTGGCCAGGCGCCTCGCCACGATCGGCATCGACGTGGAGATCTTCACCCGCGCCACCAGCGGCGGCCTCCCGCCCACCGTCGAACTCGCGCCCGGCGTCCTCGTCCGGCACGTGGACGCGGGCCCGTACGACGGCCTGTCCAAGGAGGAGCTGCCCGCCCAGCTCTGCGCCTTCACCCACGGTGTGATGCAGGCCTGGGCCGACCACCGGCCCGGCCACTACGACCTGGTGCACTCCCACTACTGGCTGTCGGGGCAGGTCGGCTGGCTCGCCGCCCAGCGTTGGGGCGTCCCGCAGGTGCACGCCATGCACACCATGGCGAAGGTCAAGAACGCCTCACTGGCCGAGGGCGACACCCCCGAGCCGGCCGCCCGCGTGATCGGCGAGACCCAGGTGGTCCGTGCCGCGGACCGGCTCGTGGCCAACACCGCCGAAGAGGCCGGCGAACTGGTGCACCACTACGGAGCGGATCCGGCCAAGGTCGCCGTCGTGCACCCCGGGGTCAACCTGGACGTCTTCCGGCCCGCCGACGGCCGCGCCGCCGCCCGGGCCAGGCTCGGCCTGCCGCAGGACGCCCTGATCCCGCTCTTCGCCGGCCGCATACAGCCCCTCAAGGGGCCCGACGTGCTGCTGCGCGCGGTGGGGGCGCTGCTGGAGGAGCGCCCTGACCTGCGCTCGCGGATCGTCGTCCCGGTGGTCGGCGGCCCGAGCGGCACCGGGCTCGCCAGGCCGGAGCGGCTGCAGAAGCTCGCGGCCCTGCTCGGCATCGCGGACGTGATCAGCTTCCGGCCGCCGGTGCGGCAGGACCAGCTCGCCGACTGGTTCCGGGCCGCCTCACTGCTCGTCATGCCGTCGTACAGCGAATCGTTTGGCCTGGTGGCGATCGAGGCGCAGGCGGCCGGCACACCGGTGCTCGCCGCCGCGGTCGGCGGCCTGCCGGTGGCGGTCCGCGACGGGACCACGGGATTCCTCGTGGGGGGCCATGAACCGGCCGCCTACGCGCGCGTGCTGCGCGACTTCGCCGACGACCCGTCGCTGACGGACCGGCTCGGCGCGGCTGCCGCCCGGCACGCCCAGTCCTTCGGGTGGGGCGCCGCGGCCACCGCGACGGCGTCGGTCTACTCGGCGGCCCTGCACGACCGCCGCCGCCGGATCCGCAGCCACACCGGCTGACCCCGCCCGTTCCGACGCGCGCCGCCCGCCGCCCGGGCCCGGCACATCCCGGCCGCCGGACCCGGCGGGCCCCAGCCGGGCCGGCACCACCCGCGGGCCCCGGGCCCGGTGCCGCCCGCCGACCGGGCCACCCGGTGCCTCCCGCCGACCGGGCGACCCCGCGCGGACGGCCGCGGGCCCATCGGAGGCCGGGCCGCCGTCTCCCGTACCCTCGCCCCATGGGCGACGTGCGGACCAGGGCCATGGAGTGCATCGAAAGCACCCTGCGGGGCGCCGAGCTGGCGTGGGAGAACCCCGAGCCGGGCAGCTACGTCGTCCAACTGCCCGGCACCCGCAAGCTCTCCACCACGCTCTCCCTGCTCGTCGGCCGCCACGCACTGTCCCTGAACGCCTTCGTGCTCCGCCGCCCCGACGAGAACGAGGCGGGTGTGCACCGCTGGCTGCTGGAGCGCAACCTCAAGCTGTACGGCGTCGGTTACGCGGTCGACCGGCTCGGCGACGTCTACCTGGTCGGCAAGCTGCCGCTGGAGGCGGTCACCGAGGACGAACTCGACCGGCTGCTCGGATCCGTGCTGGAGGCGGCGGACGGCAGCTTCAACACCCTGCTGGAACTGGGCTTCGCCGAGGCGATCCGCAAGGAGTACGCCTGGCGGGTGTCCCGCGGTGAGTCCACCCGCAATCTCGACGCGTTCACACATCTGACCCAGCGTCCCACTTCCTGACGCCATCTCACCGGCCCGCACCCGTCGGTGTGTCGCAGGCCCATGCTCCTCACCTCCGGCCTGTCATCCGCCGTACCAATTGAGCAGTGCACACCCCTTTTCGCGCGCCGGGCCCCGTGGCATGCTCACGGCTTGCGTAAGTCTGAACTGCGTTCACATGCTTGCACGGCAGGTGTCGCGTACGGATGCCGCGGGGACAGGCGGCGGACACGGGAGGCGGGCTCATGGGCGGCACGGGCAACGGCAACGGCCACGGCACGGGCGGTCACCGCGGCGACGGCGGGGGCCACGGCGGCGCCGGGCAGCACGGCGGTGCGCCCGGTGCGCCCGCCCCGGACGGCGGCGCCCGGATCAGCAGGCGCGGCCTCCTGGGCAGCGCGGCAGCCGTCGCCGCGGCGTTCACGGCGGTGGGCACGGGCACCGCGTCCGCCGCCTCCACCGCGTCCCGCGCGTCCGGCGCGCGGAGCGCCGGGGGCGCACCGCTCAGGGGCCGCCCCGGAGCGGGCGGGAAGGCGACCCCCGTCCTGTGGGACGAGTTCCTTGCCGCCCCGTTCACCCACCCCCAGATCCCGTACGTCGGACGCGCCGGCTACCGCGGCGGCGAGCGCACCTTCCCGCGCCGCCGCGTCGTCGCGAACGTCCTTGACCACGGCGCACGGCCGGACGGCTCCGCCGACGCCGCACCCGCCATCAACGCGGCCGTCGCCGCGGCCGGCGCCGCGGGCGGCGGCACGGTCCTGGTGCCGCCGGGCACCTACCGCATCGACGACCTGATCAGGATCGGCGAGTCCGGCGTCGTGCTGCGGGGCGCCGGCAGCGGACGCACCAAGCTGTACGCCACGAAGAGCCTCACCGACCTGATCGGCGCCTACGGCTCGCGCTACGGCGGGGACAAGTCGAGCTGGTCCTGGGCCGGCGGCCTCGTCTGGCTCTGCCCCACCGGGCGCTGGGACTCGCTCAAGGCCGCCATCCAGGCCAGGGCCTGGCCCTTCGAGGGCTGGACCGGCAACAAGCGCGACGAGTGGCAGACCCTGACCACCGTCGAGCCGGCCCGCCGGGGCGAGGGGACGGTGACCGTCGCCGACGCCTCCCGGCTGCACGAGGGCGACCTGGTGCTGCTGCGGCTCGCCGACGACGCCGACCACACCCTCCTGGAGCACATGGCGGGCGGCGGCCCCGGCCCCGAGGCGTACTACTGGGACGACAAGACCAAGCTGACCAGCTACGTCCCCTACGAGTGGCCCGTCCGCGTGGCCGCCGTGCAGGGCCGCCGCGTCAGGCTGGAACGCCCGCTGCCGCTCGACGTCCGCCCCGAGTGGGACCCGCGCCTGACCACCCACGTGCCGGAGCTGACCGGCTCGGGCGTGGAGGGCCTCACCCTGGAGTGCGTCGAGACGCCGCAGTCCCAGCACCTGCTCGACAAGGGCTACAACGGAGTCGTCTTCCAGTGCGCCTACGACTGCTGGGCCGACGACGTGGTCGTCCGCAACGTGGACAACGGCTTCGGCCTCGTGGCCGCCTCCGCCTGCACGCTCCGCCGCACCCGGGTCGGCGGCCGCGGCGAGCACCACCCCTACTTCTGCCGCGAGGGCTCCCACGACAACCTGATCGAGGACTTCACGATCGAGGAGCGCACCGTGCCCGCGCCCGCGAACACGCAACTGCACGGCATCAACGTGGAGGGCCTGTCCAGCTACAACGTCTGGTCGGGCGGCGAGATGCAGATGGGCACCTTCGACAGCCACCGCGGCCTGCCGTTCGCCAACGTGCGCACCGACATCACGGTGAACAACAACGGCCAGCACGGCGGCGACGCCAGCGCGGGACCGCTCTTCGGCGCCCGGTTCACCCACTGGAACATCCGCGTCACCAACGAGCGCGCGGGACTCGTCAGGATCGACGGACTCGCCCCGTACAGCGCGACCGTCGCCATCAGCACCGTCCGCGAGTTCGGCCAGATCGACGTGCCCGACCTCACCGGCGACCTGCACAGCCGCCTCGAACTCTACGGCCGCCCCGACGAGGTGGAACCGGCGAACCTGTACGACGCCCAGCGCCGCGTGCGCGACTGACGGGCGGGCCGGGACGCGGGGCCGGGGATCCGGGCCGGGACGGGGGTCCGGCCCGCCCGCCCGGGTCCGGAATTCGGCGCGTTCGGGCGGTGGTCGGTGTGGCAGGCTGGGCAGCCGGACACAACGGAACCCAGCAGTGGCCGCACCGACCGCCCCTTCGGCGCCGCCCGCCGGCCGGAGGCGGACGGGCGGCACCGCGAGACAGCCCGGAGCGCCCTCATGACGGCAGGAAAGCCCAAGCCCCAGGTCGACACCAGCAAGCCGCATCCGGCCCGTGTCTACGACTACATGCTGGGCGGCAAGGACCACTACAAGGTGGACCGGCTGGTGGGCGAGAAACTGCCCGCGATCGCCCACCGCAGCGCGCAGTTGAACCGCGCCTTCATGCACCGGGCCGTGGCGTGGGCGGCGCGGCAGGGCATCGACCAGTTCCTGGACGTCGGCACGGGCATCCCCACCGAGCCCAACCTCCACCAGGTCGTGCAGGAGATCGTCCCGTCCGCCAGGATCGCCTACGCCGACAACGACCCGATCGTGCTGCGGCACGCGGAAGCCCTGCTGGTGGGCACCGCGGAGGGCGCCACGCACTACGTCCAGGCGGACGTCCGCGACCCGCACGCGATCCTGGCGGGCGCCGCGGAGGTCCTCGACCTGGGGCGCCCCGTCGCGCTGTCCCTCCTCGCCCTGCTGCACTTCGTCACGGACGAGGAGGACGCCCACGGGCTCGTCCGCACCCTCGTCGACGCGCTGGCGCCGGGCAGCCTCCTGATCTTCTCGCACGGCACCTACGACCCGTATCCCGAGCTGGCGGACCGCATCGGCACCGCCTACGGAGAGGGCGGCATCGCACTGCGCGCCCGCACACGTGCCGAGGTGGAGCGCTTCTTCGAGGGCCTCGACCTCGTCCCGCCCGGCCTCGTCACCGCCTGCGAGTGGTACAGGGACACGCCGGCCCCGCCCTTCGAGGTCAACGGCATCTACGCGGGCGTGGCCCGAATCGGGGAACGGCCGGCCGAGCAGCGCTGACCCGGCACGGGCACGGGCACGGGTGCGGGTGCCTGGCGGTGGCGGCGGTGGCGGCGGTGCGGTGGTGGCTGTGCGGCGGCGGTGCGGTGCTGGTGGCCGGTCAGGCGGGGGCCTCGGCCGGGCGGGCGTCCGCCGCCGGTTCCGGCTCGGGGCGGGCGGCACGGGGCAGGCCGCGCATCAGGAACGCGTAGCCGAGCGCGGCCGCCGTGCCGACCACGGCGCAGCCGGCCCAGAGCGCGGTCGTGCCGAAGTGGTCCAGGGCGAAGCCGGACATCAACGGCGCCGCCAGGGCGGCCACCGACCAGGACAGGGTGTACATGCCCTGGTAGCGGCCGCGGGCGCGGGCCGGTGAGAGGCGCACGACCAGGCCGGTCTGGGTCGGGGCGTTGATGATCTCGGCGAGGGTCCAGACGCAGACGGTCAGCACGAAGACGCCGACCGAGTGCGCGAACGCGGTGAGCCCGAAGCCGTAGCCCGCGAGCAGGGCGGAGGCGATCAGCAGACGCTGCGGGTCGCGGTGCTCGATGAGCCGGGTGACCGGGATCTGGACGGCCACGATCAGCAGGCCGTTCACGGCGACGGCCACGCCGTAGTCCGCCGGGGTGAAGCCGGCGCGGGACATGGCGACCGGCAGGCCGACGTAGCCCTGCTGGAAGACCAGCGCGATCACGAAGGAGAGCGTGACGACGCCCATGAAGCGGCCGTCCCGCAGCACGGTCAGCAGTCCCGGCTCCGCCGCGGCGCCGTTCGCACCGGCCCCGGTGGCTCCGGTAGCCCCGGTAGCCCCGGCCGCCGGGGCCGCCGGGGCCGGGCGGGACTCGGGCAGCCTGACGAAGACGACCACCGCGCAGAGCAGCGTCATGCCCGCCTCGACCAGGAACCCGGCGCGGTAACTGACCTCCGCCACGAAGCCCGCGGCCATCGAGGAGACGGCGAAGCCGAGGTTGAGCGCCCAGTAGTTGAGGGAGAAGGCCCGGACGCGGTCCTCGGGGCGGACGATGTCCGCGATCATCGCCTGCACGGCGGGCCGTGAGGCGCTGCTCGCCATCCCGACCAGCAGCGCCACCACCGCGATCGCCGCCGGGTGCGTCACGAAGCCGAGTACCGCCACGGTCAGCGCGGTCGACGTCTGCGCGAGCAGCATCGTGGGCCGCCGCCCCAGCCGGTCCGTCATCACCCCGGCACCGACCGCCGCCACCACCCCGCCCAGGCCGTAGAGCGAGGCGACCAGGCCCGCGTAGGAGGCCGAGAAGCCCCGTTCCGTCGTGAGGTAGATCGCCATGAAGGTGACGACGAAGCCGCCCAGGCGGTTGATCAGGGTGCTGGTCCACAGCCACCAGAAGGCCCCCGGCAGCCCCGAAACGGACTCCCTCGCGGCCTGTCCGATCCTCTTCAGCGGCATGGTTCCCCCCGTGGTGGCCGGGCGGTGGTCGCACACCGCGCCGGACCGTCGTCACACCCTGACGGTAAGTGTCCCAAGTGGCATGCGCAGATTACGAGCCCGGTCGTGGCGGCCGCCACTCGTTTGACGCCCACCGTCAATCGGCGGGCGCCCGCGAGGGTCCGGCCACCGGCCCGCCCGGCCCTGGCCAGGGGCCAGCCCGGCCCCTGGCCGCCGCCCACCGCCGCCCTGGGGTTCGATTAGGCTCGGCCCCATGGCCGACGCACCGTACAAGCTGATCCTGCTCCGCCACGGCGAGAGTGAGTGGAACGCGAAGAACCTGTTCACCGGCTGGGTGGACGTCAACCTGAACGAGAAGGGCGAGAAGGAGGCGGTCCGCGGGGGAGAGCTCCTCGGTGAGGCGGGCCTGCTCCCCGACGTCGTCCACACCTCGGTACAGAAGCGTGCGATCCGCACCGCGCAGCTCGCCCTGGAGGCCACCGACCGGCACTGGATCCCCGTCCACCGTTCCTGGCGGCTGAACGAACGCCACTACGGCGCGCTCCAGGGCAAGGACAAGGCGCAGACGCTCGCGGAGTTCGGCGAGGAGCAGTTCATGCTCTGGCGCCGCTCGTACGACACCCCGCCGCCGGCCCTGGCCGAGGACGCGGAGTACTCCCAGTTCGACGACCCGCGGTACGCCGCCATCCCGCCGGAGCTGCGGCCGCGCACCGAGTGCCTCAAGGACGTCGTCGTGCGCATGCTGCCCTACTGGTACGACAGCATCGTGCCCGACCTGCTGGTCGGCCGGACAGTCCTGGTCGCCGCCCACGGCAACAGCCTGCGCGCCCTCGTCAAGCACCTCGACGGCATCTCGGACGCCGACATCGCGGGCCTGAACATCCCGACCGGCATCCCGCTCTCCTACGAACTCGACGCGGACCTCCACCCGGTCACCAAGGGCGGCACCTACCTCGACCCGACGGCCGCGGCAGCGGCGATCGAGGCGGTCAAGAACCAGGGCAAGAAGAAGTAAGGATCGAGATCGTGCCCCCGACCCGCGCTTATGGTGCAGATCGGGGGCACTTCCACAGCCTGGGCCCAGTGTGGGCCCTCAGCGCCCGGACTCCTGCGGCCGGAGCGCCGGCCCGAGAGCCCTGCGGGCACGGTCGCGGCTACTCGGCATGAGGTGCGCGTGCACCTTCAAGGCCAGGCCAGGATCGGAGTGCCCGGGGTACTCGCCGAGCGCGAGTGGCCGGCGGTGTTCCTGCTGCCCGCCTACTCGCCCGATCTCAACCCCGTCGAGTGGGTATGGGCACACGTCAAGCACAGACTCGCCGATCTCGCCGTGGTCGCGCTCGACCGGCTCGAAGCCCTCGTCCGCAGCCGGCTCAAGCGCCTTCGACACCAGCCCGACACCCTCGACGGCTTCACAGCCGGCACCGGCCTGACCCTCGACGAACCCACGTCACCTTGAGGAGCCGAGGTCGGTGAAGCCCGCGCGCCGCGGCTCGGGCGGCGCTACAGCAGGGAGCTGACGAGCTTGCCACCCTTGGGCGTGGCCCTGACCACCCTGGACTGGGAGGCCATAGGCACCCGCGAGGCCCAGCGGCACCGCCAGCTCGTCATCGCTGACAGCCCCGAGCTGACCGAGCGCGAGCTGGTCAAGTACAACGGCTTCGCGGCAGCGTTCGCGGACGGCCTCGGGCGGCGCGGGGTCGAAGCGGACACGTGCATCCTGGCCGCGCAGGCTGGTCTTGCGGTCTTCCGCACCGCCTACCGCCGCTGGCTCGACGAAGCCGACCACGAGGACATCGCGGCACCGGTGCGCGCGGCGCTGGCCGAGCTCCGGGCGCTGGTCACGGCGGTATCCGCGTCGTAGCGCCGCGGGCACAGCGTCCTCTGGCCGTGAGTCCCAGTGGCGACGGACGACGACCGGCAACGACTGGCAACGACCGCCCGACCGCAGGTCGGGCAGGGTGTCCCTGTCCCTGACCAGGGATGGAGGACGGGCCCGCCAGACCCAGGGCAAGAAGAAGCAGGCGCCCACGAACGAGCCCCCCGCCTGCGGCTACGTCGCCGGGCGGGGCACGTTGCGGTGTTCGGGCCGTGTGGCCGCCCTCTGACGATGCGCTCGCGTCCGCGGTCGGCAGCCGGACCGGGCGGGCGGCACCGCCGCGGCCCCGGTCGGCGGTACGGCCGGGTCCGGACCGCCGCAGGCCCAGGGGAGAACCGCCCCTGGAGCGCCCGACCCCCGTCGAGGCTCGGGAGCCCGTATACACGGTTCTGCCGGAGTCGAGGCAGGTTCGGCACAACTGGCGACAGTGCGCGGTGCGATGCGGCACCATGCGTCCGGTGTCATTGGAGGGAGTAGTCGCCGTGACGACCGTGGTGACGGCGTTCATCACCGTCCCGGCCACCCTGGTCGCAGCGCACTGGACCAGGCGAAGCATGGACAGAGCCGCTGATGCGGCGGTGGCCGTCGGACTCGGCCAGTCCGAAGCGGCGGTGCAGGCCGCTCGGCTCCAGGGGCGTGCGGGGCGCGAGCACGCGCTGGAGAGCGAGCGTCGTGCGGCGTACACGCGGCTCCTGTGTGCAGCGGACCTGCTCGTGCGAACGGTGCGAGAGCTACCGGCCGTTCCCCACGAGTCCCGCAAGGCCCTGCTGGACCAGAAGGTGACGGGAGTGGTCGAGGCCCAGGCAGGCGTCGCCGTGCTGGGGCCGCCGTCCCTCACGGCCCGAGCACGGGACGTGCTGGAGCAGAGCTTGGGGCTGGAGAAGCTGGCCCTGCGGAGAGCTGTGCTGCGAGCGGCGGTCAGCGCCTTGGAAACCCACTGGTGCCCGCGCGACGCAGAGGTGTGCGAAGACCCGCAGCACGGTTCGGCGTTCGTCGCCTGGGAGCTCTTGTCCCAGTGGGGGAGCCTGGAGGACGAAGAGCGGTGGGCGCAGCTTGATTTCCTGGGGTTCACGTTGCGGGAAAGCCGTGCCCTGACCGCGGAGCAGGTGGATCAGGTGCTCGACGTGGCCAACTCGGTGGCATGCTGGGACCTCATGATGGGCGGATGGGTCCGTGATCCGTTGCTGGAGCGGTTCCAGGCGGTCCGTGACGAGTTCGCCCGTGCGGCACGCGGCTCCCAGGAGAACTTCGCCGTCCGGGCAGGCGGGCGTGGCGAGACGTGCGACCCGCGGAGCGACGACCTCGGTCCCAGAATCCCCGGCAGGACCCGCGGCACGGAGACGTAGGGGTGGGACCGCGCCACGGCGCCCGGAAGGCGGCGCGGGGAACGGCGCGCCCGGCCACGATGCTCCCGCGGTGCACCACCGGGCCGATCGCCCCGCGGCCCCGCGCCGCCCCACCCGGCGGACAGGGCCACTCCCCGTGAGGGACCCGCTCCCCGTGAGGGGCCTGCTCCCCGTGAGGGGCCTGCTCCCCGTGAGGGGCCGCTCCGAGTGAGGGGCGCGGGGTGAACGCGGAAGGGGCCGGCCCGAGCGGGCCGGCCCCTTCGCAGTAGGTGCCGCGGTGGCCACGGTGCGGCGGCGGGCCGCGGCGCTGGACGCGGTGACGGCGGAGCCTGGCTCAGCCGCAGTTGCCACCGCACTGACAGGGCGAACCGGACTGGCAGCCGCAGCCGCAGCCCGAGCCGCAGCCGCAGGCGCCGAGCAGCGGCAGGTGCCGCACCGCCTCGGGCGCGTGCTCTTCCTGTGAAACGTCGGTCGTCGGGGATTCGGCCATCGGATCCTCCTCGCGGGCACGGTCTCCGTGCGCCCATTGCAGTCCCGGCGCATCGGGCGCATCAAGGGCGCATGGGGGCTCGGGCCCGCGGACGTGGCCCGCGGACATCACACGGCGGCGCCCCACGCTTCAGAGGGGGGCGCCCCACGGGTCAGACGGGGGCGCCCCACACGTCAGACGGGCCCCTCAGACCCCGTCGCCGCCCGCGACCGCCTGGCCCTCGCCCTTTATCGCGGGCTGTACGTCCTGCTGGAGCTCGTCCGCGTGCTCACCCGTCACCAGGTACACCACACGCTTGGCCACCGACACGGCGTGGTCCGCGAAGCGCTCGTAGTACCGGCCGAGCAGCGTCACGTCGACGGCCGTCTCGATGCCGTGCTTCCACCGGTCGTCCATCAGGTGCTGGAACAGCGTCCGGTGCAGCAGGTCCATCGCGTCGTCGTCCTGCTCCAGTTGGAGCGCCAGGTCGATGTCCTTGGTGACGATGACCTCCGCGGCCTTCGCCATCAGCCGCTGCGCGAGCTGACCCATCTCCAGGATGGTGGCGTGCAGGTCGTAGGGCACCGCACTGTCCGGGAAGCGCAGCCGGGCCAGCTTGGCGACGTGCTGCGCCAGGTCACCCGAGCGCTCCAGGTCGGCGCTCATCCGCAGCGAGGTGACCACGATCCGCAGATCCGTCGCCACCGGCTGCTGCCGCGCCAGCAGGGCGATCGCCCGCGCCTCCAGGTCGTGCTGGAGGTCGTCGACCTTCTGGTCGGCGGCGATCACACTCTCCGCGAGCTTCAGATCGGCGTCGAGAATGGCCGTGGTGGCGCGCCCGATCGCCGACCCGACAAGGCGCGCCATATCGACCAGGGCCTCGCCGATCGAGTCCAGTTCCTCGTGGTACGCGTCCCGCATGTGGCTCGTCCCTCTCTGACTCTTTCCGGATCCCGCCGGCCGCCGCGGGCCCCTGGTGGACGAGCCCCGGCGCGCCGGCCTTCCTGGCACGGCTCTGCCGGCCGTGTCAGCCTGCTGCTCCCCGGCACCTCACCGGTCCGGGTGAACTCCACGCTCCCACGTTCAGGGCCCTACGCGACCGTTTCCGGCATCGCAAATGAACCACCCCCGACCCTGAGGTGAACTCTGGGCGACGAGTGTCGTAGGCGACACCTGGACGGCTGTGGCCCGGGGGAGCGGCGCGCATAACCTGGAGCCATGGACGTGAACGCGGCGGTCGCCGCAGCGACCGCGATCGCCGGTGTGTGCACCGGCGTGACCGCGACGCTGGCGTTCCGCTGGAGCGAACGCGACCAGAAGAGACCCACCCGCACCTCCCTGCACACCGACCCCGTGCTGCCCCCGGGCGTCGACACGGTCCTGTCCGTGCTGCGCTCCTCCGCCGTCGTCCTCGACGAGGCCGACGCCGTCGTCAAGGCCAGCTCGGCGGCGTACGCCCTCGGCCTGGTGCGCGGCGGCAAGCTCGGCGTGGAGCCGATGCTGAAGATGGCCAGGGACACCCGCAGGGACGGCGAGATACGCCAGATCGAGCTGGACCTGCCCCGGCGCGGCACGGGACGCGGCGAGGCGCTCGCCGTCTCCGCCCGGGTCGCACCGCTCGGCTCCCGCCTGGTGCTGCTCCTCGTGGAGGACCTGACCGAGGCCCGCCGCATAGAGGCCGTGCGCCGTGACTTCGTGGCCAACGTGAGCCATGAGCTGAAGACACCGGTCGGCGCCCTCTCCCTGCTCTCCGAAGCGGTACTCGACGCGGCCGACGACCCCGAGGCCGTGGTGCGCTTCGCGGGCCGGATGCAGATCGAGGCCACCCGCCTGACCAGCCTTGTCCAGGAGCTCATCGACCTCTCCCGGGTGCAGAACGACGACCCGCTGGAGGACGCGGAACCGGTCCGGGTCGACGAGCTGGCCGCCGAGGCCATCGACCGCTGCCGCCACCAGGCCGGCACCAAGCACATCACCATGGCCGCCTCCGTCGGCGCACCCGCGGGGCCCGGCCCCGCCGGCGCGGCCGCGGACGCCGGGGAGCCCCGCCAGGACGCCGAGGACCTGCGGGTGTGGGGCAACCGCGGCCAGCTCGCCGCGGCCCTCGGCAACCTCGTGGAGAACGCAGTCAACTACAGTCCGTCCCGCACCCGCGTCGGCATCGCCGCACGCCGGGTGCCCGCACCGGGCGGCGCCTTCATCGAGATAGCCGTCACCGACCAGGGCATCGGCATCTCCGAGAAGGACAAGGAGCGCATCTTCGAGCGCTTCTACCGTGTCGACCCGGCCCGCTCCCGTGCCACCGGAGGCACCGGGCTCGGCCTGGCCATCGTCAAGCACGTGGCCGCCTCGCACGGCGGGGAGGTCACCGTGTGGAGCACCGAGGGACAGGGCTCCACATTCACCCTGCGGCTGCCGGAGGCGGGTGCCGCCCGCGCTCGTGCGCCACGGGAGGAGCCCGTACCCGACGACGCCGGCGACGACGCCGGCCGCATCGGCAGCGGGCAGCCCACCGAGACGTCCGTCTCATCCCCGTACGAATCATTCACCGCCCGGGAGGTCCTTCCGTGACCCGAGTGCTCGTCGTCGAGGACGAGGAGTCCTTCAGCGACGCCCTGTCCTACATGCTCCGCAAAGAGGGCTTCGAAGTCGCCATCTCCACCACGGGACCCGACGGCCTCGACGAGTTCGAGCGCAACGGCGCGGACCTCGTCCTGCTCGACCTGATGCTGCCCGGGCTGCCCGGCACCGAGGTCTGCCGTCAGCTACGCAGCCGCTCCAACGTCCCGGTGATCATGGTCACCGCCAAGGACAGCGAGATCGACAAGGTCGTGGGCCTGGAGATAGGGGCCGACGACTACGTCACCAAGCCGTTCTCGTCCCGTGAGCTGGTCGCCCGGATCCGCGCCGTGCTGCGCCGCAGGGGCGAGCCCGAGGAGGTCACCCCGGCGGCCCTGGAGGCGGGCCCCGTCCGCATGGACGTCGACCGCCACGTGGTCACCGTCTCGGGAGCCAAGGTCGACCTGCCGCTCAAGGAGTTCGACCTCCTGGAGATGCTCCTGCGCAACGCAGGCCGGGTGCTCACCCGGATGCAGCTCATCGACCGGGTCTGGGGCGCCGACTACGTCGGTGACACCAAGACCCTGGACGTGCACGTCAAACGGCTGCGCGCCAAGATCGAGCCGGACCCCGGGGCGCCCAGGTACCTGGTGACGGTGCGCGGCCTCGGCTACAAGTTCGAGCCGTAGGCCCCCACCGGAAGGCCCTCACCGGAAGGCCGTCGCCCGCGGGCCGTGAGCCCTCGGCCGCGGGGCGTGGCGCCGCTGCCGTCGGCGGACGGACCGACGCGGGGTGCCCACCGCCCCGTTCGCGACGCGCAGCACCCTCACCACCCTCACCACAGCAACAACCACACAACAAAGGGCGGCACCCGTGCGGGGATGCCGCCCTTCGCCGCGTACGGAACGGCCCCGGCGCCGCGGAGCCCTCGGCCCCGGACGGCGGCACTGCCGTCAGCTACCGGCGGGCGCCTTGTCGGTGGACCCCGGGGCGCCCGGGGTGTGCTGGGTGCCGGCACCGTCGCCCGGTGCACCGGAGACCGTGCCGGACGGCGTGTCCGAGGGCGACCCGGAAGACGAGTGCGACGGGCCTCCCGCCGGGCTCCCGCTGGGCGCGGGCGGCAGCGTGCTCGGGCCCCACGTGCTGAAGTAGCTCTGCGCCGGCACGACGAACGTGTCCAGCTTCACCTGACCGGTCCTGCTGAAGGTGAAGGTGACCCGCTGCACATCGCCGTCCTGCACCGCCTCACGGCCGCTGGGCAGCACCGCGACGGCGTTGCCCTTGCCGCCGAGCACCAGCGAACCGCCGGCGGGGACCGTCAGGGGGCCCTGGCCCTTCGCGGGCTTGAGCTGCGCGGCCGTGCCGGTGCCCGCAAGGGTCACGGACTCCAGCGTCTGGTCGGTGCGGCCGCTGTTGAAGAGTGCGGCCGAAATCACCGCCGGGCCTTTCGCGTCGAGCTTGGGCTGGGTGATGACCAGGGCGTTCTGCACCTTGATGGCGCCGAGAGTGGTCGCGGCGTTGTCCGGCTCGACCTCCAGCGTCTGGGCGTTGGTGCCGACGCCGCACCCGGCGAGTGTGACGATCGAGAACCCGAGGGCGGTGGCGGCGAGAGCGCCGCGTCGAAGGCTGCTGCTCACGGCGGCGGCAACTCCTTGAACGTGGGCGGTACGGAGGTCGGGGCGCCCCACGCGGTACCCCAACGCTTTCTCAGCGGGCCCAGGTTACCGAGCCGCCCATCCGGCGCAGCACCCGACCCGCCTCTACACCGCGGCCCCGGCCCGCGGCAGGCCCGCCCGGGGCCCGACACGCCGAGGACGGCCCCCCTCGCGCCGCCGCGACTCCGCCGCCGGGTCCGCCGTGCCGCCCGCCCCGAAGCCGCCGCGCCCGCCCCGAAGGTGCACCGTCCCCCCTGAAAGGGCCGGTGCCGGTCCCTGAACTGCGTCGTTTCCGCCCTGAACGGCGTCGTGCCCGCCCGGAACTCCCTCGCATTGGCCGCGCCCGTCCCCGCGCCCGTCCCCGCGCCCGTCCCCGCGCCGGGCGCCGCGGATGGCGCCGCCGGCCACTGCCTGCGTGTTCGCGGTGTGTTCGTCATGAGGCTCGTGTTCGCCTTTCACATAACAGCCGTGCGCGGCGCCTCGTGGATTTCTGGTAAGGAATGCACGGAGTCCGGAGAATTGATCAACCCCGGAGCCGTGATCAATTCTCCAATCGGTTCGGATGTGACTGCGATCGCCGAACGGAGTAGCGGAAGTCGCCGCCGCAGAATCCGACAAAACGGGACGTTCGGCCGCTTGGATCAACCCTTCGGCGTGACGGGCGCCCCGCTTTCCGGCTCCCCGTACAACCGCTCCGACCTGCGAATTCCCGCTTCCGCAAGCGCCGCCCAGCACGTCACCGAGGCTGTTGTCAAGCCCTGAGATATGCCCTGACCTGCGAAAACGCCATTCAGAAGACGCCGTTCTCGTGTTACCCTGGATAGCCACGGAAGGGGTACCTGTCACATGACGTTCAAGGTTGGCGACACCGTGGTCTATCCCCATCACGGGGCCGCGCTGATCGAGGCCATCGAAACTCGCCAGATCAAAGGCGTGGACAAGACCTACTTGGTGCTGAAGGTCGCCCAGGGCGACCTGACGGTGCGTGTGCCAGCGGACAATGCGGAGTTCGTCGGCGTGCGTGATGTGGTCGGTCAGGACGGGCTGGACCGGGTCTTCGAGGTGCTGCGCGCGCCGTACGCGGAGGAGCCCACCAACTGGTCCCGTCGCTACAAGGCAAATCTCGAAAAGCTCGCATCGGGCGATGTCATCAAGGTTGCGGAAGTGGTCCGCGACCTGTGGCGCCGTGAGCGCGAGCGTGGACTCTCCGCAGGTGAGAAGCGGATGCTCGCCAAGGCCCGGCAGATCCTGGTCAGCGAGCTCGCCCTCGCGGAGAACACGAACGAGGACAAGGCAGAGGCCCTGCTCGACGAGGTTCTCGCGTCCTGACGTATGCGGTCGTCTTGACGTACTGACGTATGCAGTGCCGTAGTGCCCGACGCGCCAGCGGTCGCCGGGTACTGCGGCATGTGCGGGCATCTCGCCGCCCGTGCGGCGCCGGGTCGGTACCGGCGGCGGGCGGCCGGATACGGCGCGTACCGCACCGGGCCGCCATCGGCTCGTCGGCTGCGCGGGATCGCACACGAACCGAGCGCGCTGCCGTACCGGCGGGGGGCGCCCGCACCGCGCAGGTGCTGGACACCTGCTCCGCGCCGGGGTTCGGCCCGGCCGGAACCGCGGGTGCGGACCGGTCGGTTCCGGGCGTGCACGCCGGCCCGGTGCCACACGTGAGCCTGTCGTCACGCTCGGCACAGGCGTCACGGCCGTCACAGGCGTCATGACGCGTCACAGGCGCCGCAGACGGCACGACACCACAGCAGCCCGGCCCGGTGGCCGCACGGCACACCGCGACCGCCCGCGTTCGGGCAGGCACGGCAGGGCACGCCGTGTGCGGGCATGCCGAGCCGGCCGGACAGGCCCGGCGTCCCTCTGCAAGGCGTCCGCATCCGCGTCCACCCCGCACCTGCCGTCCCACCCGGCTCATGCACCGGCACGATCCGTGCGCAGGCCCGGGCCGCCCCGCTACGGGGCGATCCTGCCCGGCAGTGACCGACATCACTGCCCCGGCCACCTGCGCCCACCGGAAGGCGGCACATGGACACCGCGTAGGCAGCGCCGAGGGACCGGGCGGCGCTCCGGGGTCGACGATGACCCCGCCGCTCGGCTGTCCGAGGCAATACCTTCGGCGGATCGGCCCACCCTGCGGGCGGCAGGCCCGTGCCACCGCCTCGGACACGGCATGCGGTCCGACCGGTGGTGTGGTGCATGTGCCTGGTGCAGTACGGTCCGACCGGCGGTCGCCCGGCCGGGCCTATGAGACGTGTCACTTCTTGCCGGTGCTGCTCGGAGGTGCGGGGTGTTCTTCGCTTCCACGGTGCGCCGACTGGCGTGCCGGGCCCGGGCAGCTACCCCGACCGGTGTCACGGAAGGGTCCGGTCAAGGCGTCGCGCCCGGCACGCTGAGGCCATACCCATCCCGCCCGAGCGTACAAACCTGAACGGAACCGATGACTGACGATTCCCTTCCGGTGCGGACCGCCGGCTCGTCCGAGCCGCCCCGCGCCGCCGACTCGCCGACCCCACCGCCCGCAGGAGCCCCGTCCGCACCGGCACCCCCGGCCGCCGCCGAGGCGCCCGCCGCCGCCCCCGGCACGGCCGCCCCGCGCCCGCCGCGCACCGCCGCCGTGATCCCCGCCGCGGGCCGCGGCGTACGGCTCGGCCCCGGCGCGCCCAAGGCACTGCGGATGCTCAGCGGCATCCCGATGCTGGTGCACGCGGCCCGCGCGCTGGCCGCCTCCCGCGCCGTCCACCTGGTCGTGGTCGTCGCTCCGCCGGACGGCGCCGCCGAGGTCAAGAGCCTGCTCGACGCGCATGCCCTCCCGGAGCGCGCGGACGTGCTCGTGGTCCCCGGAGGCGAGACCCGCCAGGAGTCCGTCAAGCTGGGCCTGGACGTGGTGCCCCCGGACATCGGGATCGTGCTCGTGCACGACGCGGCCCGCCCGCTGGTGCCCGTCGAGACCGTCGACGCGGTCATCGATGCGGTGCGCGACGGCGCGCCCGCCGTGGTGCCCGCGCTGCCGCTCGCCGACACGGTCAAGGAGATCGGGCCGTGCGCACCCGGCGAGCCCGAACCCGTCGTCGCCACGCCCGACCGGGCCAGGTTGCGCGCCGTGCAGACGCCGCAGGGCTTCGCCCGCGCCGTCCTCGTACGCGCCCACGAGACCGTCGCCGTCAGCGGCGAGGGCGCGACCGACGACGCCGGGATGGTGGAGCGCCTCGGCGCGCCGGTGGTCCTGGTGCCCGGTCACGAGGAGGCGTTCAAGGTGACCCGGCCACTCGACCTGGTGCTGGCCGAGGCCGTACTCGCCCGCAGGAGGGCCAAGGATGGGTTCTGAGACAGTGTCCGGCGCAGGTGCGGCGGCCGGTTCGGGTTCCGGAGGCACCGGAGCCGGAGGGACCGGTTCCAGCGGCGTCGGAGTCGGAGGGTCCGGCTCCGGTGGCGTCGGTTCCGGCCGTGCGGACACGGACGGCGGGGCGAACCCCCCGGCCGGCGGCCCCGGCGCGGCCCCGGTCGTACCGCTTCCGAGGGTCGGCGTCGGCACCGACGTGCACGCCTTCGAAGCGGGGCGCGCGCTGTGGTGCGCGGGGCTGCTCTGGGACGAGGAGGCCAGCGGCGGCTTCGGCCTCGCGGGCCACTCCGACGGCGACGTGGCCGCGCACGCGGCCTGCGACGCGCTGTTCTCCGCGGCCGGCGTCGGCGACCTCGGCGTGCACTTCGGCACCGACCGCCCGGAGTGGTCCGGCGCCTCCGGGGTGACCCTGCTCGCCGAGGCGGCCCGCATCGTGCGCGCCGCGGGTTTCGAGATCGGCAACATCGCGGTCCAGGTCATCGGGGTCAGACCCAAGATCGGCAAGCGGCGCGCCGAGGCCGAGGAGGCGCTCGGCGCCGCGGCCGGCGCGCCCGTCGCCGTCTCCGGCACCACCTCGGACGGCCTCGGGCTGACCGGCCGTGCGGAGGGGCTGGCCGCGATCGCCACGGCCGTGGTGGTACGGACCGGTCCGCCGCCCACCGCCTGACCCGCGGCACCCGGTCCGCCCCTCCGCCCGCCCCGGCCCACGGTTCCGGCCGTTCCGCTTCCCGGTCCCGGTCCCGGCACCGGTCCCGGCACCGGTCCCGGCGCATCCGGCGTCGTCAACGACCCGCGGGCAGCAGCCCGTACGCGCGCCGGCGCCCCCGGCCCTGGTCGGGGGCCAGGTGAGGGGCCGGGGCGGGACCCGTCGGGGCCGGGGGAGCGCGGAGCCGGGCACCGGGGCGCACGGAACGGCCGGAACCGGGACCGGCCGCCCCGGCAGGGCTCTCGCCGCCTCCCGTGGCGCGTTTTGCCGCCTCCCGCGGCGCATGTCGCGGCCATGTGCCCCGCGGCGCGACGCCGCTGCATCACCACTGCATTACCACGGCCCGGGAACCGCTCTGACACAAGGACTCGGGGCACTGCCTTCGGGCCACTACCCTGGAGTGGTGACTATTCGCCTGTACGACACCAGCGCCCGGCAGATCCGTGACTTCACCCCGCTTGTACCGGGCTGCGTCTCGATCTACCTCTGTGGCGCGACCGTGCAGGCCGCACCGCACATCGGGCACATCCGCTCCGGCCTCAACTTCGACATCCTGCGCCGCTGGTTCGACTACCGCGGCTACGACGTGACGTTCGTCCGGAACGTGACGGACGTCGACGATAAGATCATCCGAAAGTCGGCCGAGCAGCAGCGCCCCTGGTGGGCCATCGGCTACGAGAACGAGCGGGCCTTCAACGACGGTTACGCCGCCCTGGGCTGCCTGCCGCCCACCTACGAGCCGCGCGCCACCGGCCACGTCACCGAGATGGTGGAGATGATGCGCGGCCTCATCGACACCGGCCACGCCTACGAGGCCGAGGGGAACGTCTACTTCGACGTCAAGTCCTTCCCGGCCTACCTCCAGTTGTCCAACCAGGAACTGGACAACCTCCTCCAGCCGGAGGGCGAGGGCGAGACCGGCAAGCGCGACCCGCGCGACTTCGCCATGTGGAAGGCGGCCAAGCCGGGCGAGCCCAGTTGGGAGACGCCGTGGGGCCGCGGCCGGCCCGGCTGGCACCTGGAGTGCTCGGCCATGGCGCACAAGTACCTGGGCAGCGCCTTCGACATCCACGGCGGCGGCATCGACCTGATCTTCCCCCACCACGAGAACGAGATCGCCCAGGCCAGGGCCTACGGTGACGAGTTCGCGCGGTACTGGGTGCACAACTCGTGGGTCACCATGAGCGGCGAGAAGATGTCGAAGTCGCTGGGCAACTCCGTGCTCGTGGCCGAGATGGTCAAGCGCTGGCGCCCCATCGTCCTGCGCTACTACCTCGGCACCCCGCACTACCGCTCGACCATCGAGTACAGCGACGAGGCGCTGCGCGAGGCGGAGTCCGCGTTCGCGCGGATCGAGGGGTTCGTGCAGCGGGTCACCGAGAAGGCCGGGAAGACGGTCCCCCCGGCCGACGAGGTGCCGCCGTCCTTCGCCGAGGCCATGGACGAGGATCTGGGCGTCCCACAGGCCCTGGCCGTGGTGCACACCACCGTCAGGCAGGGCAACAGCGCACTGGCCGCCGACGACAAGGAGGAGGCGGTCGCCCGGCTCGCGGAGGTGAGGGCCATGCTCGGCGTCCTCGGTCTGGATCCGCTCGACGCCCACTGGTCCGACGAGAACGACCGCAGCGAGGACCTGCACGGCGTCGTCGACACCCTCGTGAGGCTCGTCCTCCAGCAGCGCGAGTCCGCCCGGGCCCGCAAGGACTGGGCCGTCGCGGACGCGATCCGCGACCAGCTCAACCAGTCCGGCCTGGTCATCGAGGACAGCCCGCAGGGCCCGCGCTGGACCCTCGGCCCACGCTGACCCGGTGGCCCGTCCGGCGACGTCCGGTGGCCGGTGCCCCGGGACCGGCCGCACCGGCCGGTCCCGGGCCACCGGTGGGCCCCAGCCGCGCCGCCCCGCACCCGGCGCGGGACACTGTCCCCGACGCCACCCGTTCGCACGCACCCACAGACAGGCAGGTCTCCACACTCATGGCCGCACACAACCGCCGCATGTCCGGCAAGAAGGGCGCGCAGGTCGGCAGCGGCGGCAAGCGGCGCCGCGGCCTGGAGGGCAAGGGCCCGACGCCGCCCGCCGAGATGCGCCCCGGACACGCCAAGAACCGCATCGCCCAGGCGAAGGCCAAGCGCGCCGCCGGGCGCCCCCAGCGCGCCCGCGGCGGCGGCAAGTCCCCCGCCGAGTACGTGGTCGGCCGCAACCCGGTCGTCGAGGCGCTGCGCGAGGGCGTGCCCGCGACCATGCTCCACGTCCAGCAGTTCGTCGACAACGACGAGCGGGTCCGCGAGGCGCTCAGGCTCGCCGCCGAACGGACCGGGCTGCACCTCATGGAGGCCCCGCGCCCCGAGCTCGACCGGATGACCGGCGGTCTCAACCACCAGGGCCTCGTCCTGCAGATCCCGCCGTACGAGTACGCGCACCCCGAGGACCTCACCGCCGCCGCGGCCGACGCGGGTGAGGATCCGCTGATCGTCGCCCTCGACGGCGTCACCGACCCGCGGAACCTGGGCGCCGCGGTCCGCTCCGTGAGCGCCTTCGGCGGCCACGGCGTCGTGGTGCCCGAGCGGCGCGCAGCGGGGATGACCGCCGGCGCGTGGAAGACGTCCGCGGGCACCGCCGCGCGTACGCCGGTGGCCCGCGCCACCAATCTCACCAGGGCCCTCACCGAGTACAAGAAGGCGGGCCTGGTCGTGGTCGGCCTCGCCGCGGACGGAGAGGCCGAGCTCGGCGAACTCGACGTGCTCGACGGCCCCGTCGTCATCGTCGTCGGCAGCGAGGGCAAGGGCCTGTCCCGGCTCGTCGGCGAGACCTGCGACGTCCGGGCGCGGATCGCGATGCCGGGTGGCGCGGAGTCGCTGAACGCAGGTGTGGCGACCGGGATCGTCCTCTACGAGGCGGCACGGCGGCGCGCCTGACGGCACCCGGCGCGTGTCACGGCACTCGGTCGGCGTGTCGCCGCATGTGTGCGGTCATGTCACCGCACGTGTGCGGGCGCGTGTCGCCGTACCGTCCGGGCGCGTGTTTCCGCACTCGGTCGGCGCGTGCCGTCCGGCGCGCGCCGGGCCGGGCGCCGGCATGGCGCCGCTGCCTGGGCCGACGCCCCGCGGTGCGTCCGCCACGCCGATCCCGTGGGTGAGGGCAGTGTCCTCGGGACACGTCACTCGGTTAGATGAGCGTGGAGACCAGAACGCCCCGCACACCCACGGGGGACAGCTCGTCCGGATACGACGACGCCCCCGTGCTGAGCATGGTGAAGGTGCCGAGCGACCCCGCGCAGGTCGTCGTCAATCACGCGAGCTTCCGCGTGCACTTCCCGACCGCGCAGCCCGCCAGGTCACCGCGGGTCGCCCGCTACCTGTCCGCGACCGCGTTGCACCAGCCCGCGCTGCACCAGCCCGCGCTGGGTGCCGCCGCGCACCCTCCGGCGCTGGGCGCCGGCGCCGCGCACCCGCCCGCGTTGAGCGGCGCGGTGGTGGGCCGCCGCGGCGGCCCGCTGACCCGCGGCGGCCCGGCCGCCGGAGACCCGGTCGCCTCCGGGCTCCTCCAGACGGTCCGCAGCACGGGCCTGCTGCCCGCCGGCGCGCCCGCGGACGGCGGACAGCCGGGGCACGACCCCGGCGCCACCCAGGTCATGCCCCGTGTCGACCTCCCCGCCGACACCACTGACCCCGCCGGCCCCACCGACACGGCAGGCACCCCGGTGCGCACCGGTTCCGGTACCCGGCTGCTGCCGCAGATGCGGGTGGCGGCCGGCGCGTACGACGAACCGCACGGCCCCGGCACCCCCGCCGGCCGCGGCCGCGGCGAGGGCCCGTACGCCGACCGCACGGACCGCACCGCTCACGGCGACCGCACCGCTCACGGCGACCACGCCGACGACGGCGACCACGGCGGCGACCATGCCGACGACGGCTACTACGCCGACGACGTGTACGGCCCGGAGGACGTCCTCGTCCCCGACGGTGCCGACGACCGGCGCGGCGGCACGGGCCGGGCGCGCCGCCGTGGCACCGAGCCGGTGCGGCACGCCTACTACCCGGGCCGCCGGATGAACCTCGGCCTCGTCCTCCTGCCGCTGCGGGTCTTCCTCGGCTTCATCTCCTTCTACGCGGGGATGAGCAAGCTCTGCGACCCCGTGTACTTCGACGGCGGCGAGCGCGGCGGGCTGGTGAAGGCGCTGCACGCGCTGCACCCGTGGGCGCTCGCCGAGCCGCTGCGCGACTTCGCGCTCCAGCATCCCGTCGGTGCCGGCCTGAGCGTGGCGTTCCTCCAGGTCGTCGTGGGCGTGCTGACGGTGCTCGGGCTCTGGCAGCGGGTGGTGGCGGCGATCGGCGCGCTGCTGTCCGCGGCGCTGATCGTCACCGTGAGCTGGCGGAGCGCGCCCGGTTACGGGGCCCCGGACATCATCTACCTGGCCGCCTGGTCGCCGCTGGTGATCGCCGGTGCGCCGGTGTACTCGGTCGACGGCCGGCTGTCCTCGGAGGCATGGCGCACGCTCGGACCGCGCGCGGAGCTGTGGCAACTGCGCGCCCGGGTGCTGCGCCGCGGCACGCTCGTCGCGGGCCTGGTCACCGGGCTCACCTTCCTGGTCGGCGCGCTCCTCGGCGGTGCGGTACGGGACGCGGACCGGATCACCGTCCCGGGCCCGGGCGAGGCCCCGCGCAACGAGCTGCCCGGCTCACCGCTGCCCGAGGAGCCCGGGGCCCGGGAGACCAGCAGGAGCCCCGAGGCGTCCGGCTCGCCCACGCAGGGCACTTCCGCAAGCCCGTCCCAGACCGGTGCGGCCGGATCGGCGAGCGCGACGGCGAGCGCGGGCACGGATGCGGGGGCGCCGAGTCAGACGCAGGGGGCGGGGAGCTATCCGACCCGGCGGCCCGCTCCGCCCCAGCCCCCGGCCACCACGGCCGGACCCTCGTCGGCGGGCGGGTCGGCGTCGTCGTCGGGCACGGGGTCAGGTACGTCCGGCTCCGGCGAGGGCGGCGAGTCCGGGAACCTGGTGGGCGGCCTCCTCGGCTGACCCCTGGCCCCACCCCCGGCCGACCCCGCTCGGGGCACCCCTGATCCCGTCTCCACCGGGGGTGCCCCCGCCTCTGGGCCGGAACCCGGGCGGCGGGCCCCGGACACCGTCCCCTGGGGGCGGGCCCCGCCGGACCCCGGACCCGGGGCCCCGGGCGCGGGGGAGCGGAGCACGGACGGCTGACCCGGGCGCGGGAGACCGGAACACGGACGGCGGACCCGGGCGTACGAGGGCGGGAGGGCGCCGCACTGCACCCTCCCGCTCACCGCCCCGGCGCGTTCGCCAAGGCTCACCGCCCCGGCGCGTTCGCCAAGGCTCACCGCCCCGGCGCGTTCGCCAAGGCTCACCGCCCCAGTCCGCGCCAACACCCCACGAGCCCGCGCCTCAACAGCCCCGGAGCCCGCGCCTCAACGCCCCGGAGCCCGCGCCTCAGCACCCCGGAGCCCACTCCTCAACACTCCCGGAGTCCCCGCCTCAGCGCCCCGGAGCTCGCGCGCCAACGCCCCCGAAAACCGCGCCTCAACGCCCCGGACCCGGAGGCCGTGCCTCAACGCCCCAGCGCCGCGAGGTCCTTCGCGGCCTGGGACAGATCCTTCGCCGTGTCGATGGCACGCCAGTACGCACCCTGCGGAATCGGATAGCCGGCCAGCCGCCGGGTCCGGGCCAGTCCCGGGAACGTGGTGCGCTCGTGGTCCCCGCGATCCGGCAGCGCAGCCGTGAATTCGGGCCCGAAGACGTACACACCGGCATTGATCAGATACGGCGAGGGCGGTGCCTCGATGAAGTCCGTGATGTGCCCGAACGCATCGGTCTCGACGGCCCCCCACGGGATCCGCGGCCGGGCCAGCGCCAGCGTGGCCGTCGCGGCGCGCTCCGTGTGGAACGCCGCCATCTCGCGCAGCGAGAACCGCGTCCAGATGTCGCCGTTCGTTGCATACCACGGCCGGTCCGGGTGCGGCAGGTGCGCTGCCGCGTACTTCAGCCCACCACCGCGGCCCAGCGGCTCGTGCTCCACCACGGTGCTGACCCGCAGCGGCAGTTCGGCCTTGGCCAGCCACTCCTGGAGCACCTCGGCGAGATGGCCGCAGGAGACCACCGCATCGGTGACGCCCTCCTCGGCGAGCCAGGACAACTGATGGCCGATGATCGGGGTCCCGGTGCCGGGGATCTCGACCATCGGCTTGGGCCGGTCATCGGTGTAGGGGCGCAGCCGCGAGCCCTGACCGCCCGCCAGGACGACGGCCTGGGTGGGCGGTGGGACGGCATCTGGATCGGTCATGGAACGGAAGCGTACGCAGCGGCGCGCAGTGGCGGGGAAGGACGCCCGGCGCGCCGCGCGGGCTACTGCTGTGCGGCCACCCCGGCCGCGAAGGACGTGTCGCACACCGGGCGCGCGAACGCCTGCGCACGGGTGGGACCGTACGCCTGGACTGCGGCGCGGCCGAGGGCGCGTGCGATGGACACGCAGTGCCTGGCCAGCGAGGGATGCTCGTCCACCGCCTGCTGGAGGTGGGTGAGGGCCGTACCGGGGTCCTGTTCGCGCAGGTCGAGGAGCAGCCGGTCGCGCAGCACGTCCTGCACGGGGCGCGCCGCGGCACGCGAGGAGACGGACGCCGAGGACGCGGTCAGGACCGAGTCCCGGTGCGCGCCCGACCAGTTGACGCGGGTGACCGCGAGGGTCCCCGACAGCACCAGGACGACGGGCAGGACGAGGGCGAGGGAGCGGCCGATCCGGCGGGCGGGGCCGCGCCGCGGCAGGGGTTTGGCGAAGTGCGTCACGCGCCGAGCGTAGCGCTCAGTAGTGATTTGGCGACATTTCGTCACTCTGTAGGGGGACGAAACGCCCCAAAAAACTTGTCGGCTGTTGACGGACGGGGTGAAGTACCTCATCGACCAGGGGTTTTCGGATGCGCGAAGGGCCCCGCACCTTCGGGTGCGGGGCCCTTCCCACGATGCGGCCGAGCCGTGCCGTGCGGCCGGCTGCGGCGGTGCCGAGCGGGTCGGTCGCTCAGTCGGTCAGGCGCTCACCGGAGGAGGTGGCGAAGACGTGCGTCTCGCCCGCGCGCGGCACGACGTGCAGCTTGGTGCCCTTCTCGGGAACCTGCCGGCCACCGACGCGGACGACCAGATCCTTGGTCTCGCCGCCGACCTGGGCGGTGCCGTAGACGTAGCCGTCGGCGCCGAGTTCCTCGACGACGTTCACGCTGACGGCGAGGCCCGCGGGTGCGGCGTCGGAGTCCTTGGAGAGGGAGTCGGCGGCACCGTGCTCGACGACGTCGAAGTGCTCGGGGCGGACACCGACCGTGACGGTGGTGTCGCCCTTGTCGCTGGCGGCCTTGAGGGCATCGCGGTTGACCGGCACGACCGAGTTGCCGAACTTCACGCCGCCGTCGGTGATCGGCACCTCCACCAGGTTCATCGCGGGCGAGCCGATGAAGCCGGCGACGAAGAGGTTGGCCGGGCGGTCGTACATGTTGCGCGGCGAGTCGACCTGCTGGAGCAGCCCGTCCTTGAGCACGGCCACGCGGTCGCCCATCGTCATGGCCTCGACCTGGTCGTGGGTGACGTAGACGGTGGTGATGCCGAGGCGGCGCTGCAGCGAGGCGATCTGCGTACGGGTCGACACGCGGAGCTTGGCGTCCAGGTTGGACAGCGGCTCGTCCATGAGGAACACCTGCGGCTCCCGGACGATGGCGCGGCCCATCGCGACACGCTGGCGCTGACCACCGGAGAGCGCCTTCGGCTTGCGGCCCAGGTACTCCGTGAGGTCCAGGATCTTCGCGGCGTCCTCGACCTTCTTGCGGATCTCGGCCTTCGGCACACCGGCGATCTTGAGGGCGAAGCCCATGTTGTCGGCGACGGTCATGTGCGGGTACAGCGCGTAGTTCTGGAACACCATGGCGATGTCCCGGTCCTTCGGCGGCAGGTGCGTGACGTCGCGGTCACCGATGCGGATCGCTCCGGCGTTGACGTCCTCCAGGCCGGCGAGCATGCGCAGCGAGGTGGACTTGCCGCAGCCGGAGGGGCCGACCAGGACGAGGAACTCGCCGTCCTCGATCTCGATATTGAGAGAGTCGACGGCGGGCTTCTCGGAGCCCGGGTAGATCCGGGTCGCCTTGTCGAACGAAACAGTTGCCATGGCTCGTGAATCCCTTCACCGGCAGGAACGTGCCGGACGATCCGAGTAAAGGAAGTGACCGTGCAGGAGGAGTGCTCCGCCGCGGCGACCACTTGTGACTGCGGGTGTCGCAGTGAGGCGTGCGCAGAGGTGTAGTCCACCTGTACGAACGTGAACCGGACGTTACCTCCCGGTCATGCGTTCTGTCAGTACTCCATCCCCTGTGAACTTCGACGAAATTTTCGACGGGGGCACCCGGCGGGCTGGGTACACTGCACGGGCTGCCTCCTTAGCTCAGTTGGCCAGAGCAACGCACTTGTAATGCGTAGGTCGTCGGTTCGACTCCGACAGGAGGCTCTGGCGAAGCCCAGGTCAGACCAGTCTGACCTGGGCTTTCGTGCTCACTGGATCCGGCGGCGGAGCCGGGCGCGGGCCGCTCGTGTGTCCCGGGTCTCATTTCCGGTCCCCATGGGCGCTGCGACCTGGGACGGCAGAACAGGCGCCCATGCGGCGCATGGCGTCCTGGGGGGATGGACGGCGGGCGGGATCGGCACGGCGGTCAGCACCGTGCACCCGGCCCACGCCAGACCCGGTCACAGCACTAGGTATGCAGGTGAAGGCGCCGAAGGGCGAGCGCGAGCTGTAGCCGCAGCCGCCCCGGCGGATCGCGCACCGGCCAGCCGAGCAACTGCTCGGCGTGCGCGATGCGGTCCTGCAGCGTCGAATGGTGTACGACGAGCGCCGTCGCCGCCGTGCGCAGGCTCGGGCTGGACACGAACGTGACGAGGGTGCCGAGCACCCACGGCGCCGCGGACCGGGCCCGCTCCAGCGCGAGGACGTCGGCCACCGGCTTCGTCCCCGGCGCGACGGCCGCCGCGAGGACGGCGAGGCCGCCGAGTTCGTCCGCGTGGACCACCCGCGCGCCGGGGTCCTGCTCGGTCCCGTCGGCCGCGAACCGCAACGCCGTCCGGGCCGCTTCCCACGAGGCAGGCAGGTCCAGCACGGGCACCATCGGGCCGACCCCGACCCGCCCGCGCCCGGGTACCGCGCCGGTGGCCTCGATCCGCGCGGCACCACCGTCGAGCGCCAGTACCCGTGCGGTGCCGGGCAGGCCGAGCCGACGCGCGGCACGCGTCCGAGTCGCTTCCTCGGCGGACGCGTCGAGCACGACCTCCATGAGCGCGGGGTCACCCGAGGCGCGGCCCCGAGTGCGGTCGAGCACGCCGCGCGCCGCGGAGACGGCCCGTTCCAACACCATCGCGTCGACCGGACCGGCCGGCCCCGGCCGCTCCAGCCAGAGGACCGGCGGTCCGCCGGGGACGAGCGGGGCATTGAGCCACTCCGGCTCCGGCGGGTCGAACCCGTCGTCCGGGGCATGGCCTTCCGGGCCTACGCGCACCCGCACATGGCGTTCGTCATCGACCAGGCGGACCACGCACCCGGACAGGACGGCCGCGCCGCGGACGATCGCTTCGAGCCCGGCCCGCCCGTCAACGAGCTGGTCGAAGTACGCGATCACCTTGACCGCGGCCCCGGCGTCGGGGTCGAGCGCCGAGAGCCGGCCGACGAGATCCTTCATCAACTCATCGTGTCAGGAACCGAGCACCCGGCGCAGCCACGGCAGGCGCTGCGCCTTGGCGGCCTGGGAAAGCACGGCGTAGGAGGCGAGCAGGTCGAACCCGTGGAACCCCCCGGGCCACACATGCAGCTCCGCTTGGCCCCCGGCCTGCCACAGCCGTGCCGCGTAGGTGACGGCCTCGTCCCGGAACGTCTCCGCGGAGCCGACGTCGAGGAAGGCCGGTGGCAGTCCCGAAAGGTCGGTGGCCCGCGCGGCGGCCGCGTACGGCGAGACGTCCGCTCCGCCTCGCGCGTCCCCGAGCAACGACGTCCAGCCGAGTTCGTTGGACGCCTGGTCGCAGATGCCGACCCCGGCCATCTGGTGGGCGGACGGCGTGTCGTTGCGGTCGTCGAGCATCGGGCTCAGCAGCATCTGCCCGGCGAGCGCCGGACCGCCGCGATCCCTGGCCAGCAACGCCGTCGACGCCGCGAGTCCGCCGCCGGCGCTGCTACCGGTGATGATCACACGGTCCGGGTCGATCCCCAGTTCGGTGGCGTTCTCGACGACCCAGGTCAGACCGGCGTAGCAGTCCTCGACCGGTGCGGGATGCGGATGTTCGGGGGCGAGCCGGTAGTCCACCGAAGCCACGGCGAGTTCGAGCTCCCGGGCCCAGCCGAGCTGTTCGACCAGCTCATGGCCGCGGTTGTGGCCGAGGAACATGCCGCCGCCGTGGATGTGGTAGATGACGCCCACGGCGGTTTCCGCGGCGGCCGGGCGGGCGATCACCAGCGAGATCTCCGGCGCGCCCGCCGGTCCGGGCACCAGCCGTTCCCCGACGACGAACGCCCCGCCGAGGGACAGCTCCTCGTCGGTCGCCCGCTGCTCGGCCATGCCCTGCCGCAGTGAGGGAATCATCTCCGCGGTCAACGTCGGCGGGAGGCTCTCGTTGATGACGGCGAGTGCGGCGGCGAGCTCCGGGTCGAACGGAGGGCGGGCCGGAATGGTGGTCGTCATGGTCAGCTCCCTGGGACTCCTGGTCAGCGCTCCGTGACCGCTGGACTCCATCTTCGGCGCGGGCGAGAGGGCCTCGACAGTGCCACGCGGCGGTGATGACCCGCCATCTGGCGGGCAGGGCCGGCGACAGGACGGCGGCGGTACGGCCCCGACCGGCGTCGATCGCCAAGAGGCCGAGTTCGATTCGGGCGGCGTTGACCGGGAAGCGGTGGGGAATCGGAACCGCCTACCTGGAACTGAAGTCGGCCATCCTCGGGGGCCTTGGTCCCGTGGGCCCGTACCCCGAAGGCATCGACCAGGAGACCCATGCCCTGCTCGTGGTCCAGCAACTGCTGCGGACCGCCACGGCAGACGCGACCAGCACCCTGCCCGGCACCGATCCGGGACCGGGCAGGATCGCTCCGGGGACCCGGCGCCGGGCGTGGTCCCAATCTCCCTTCGGTCCGGTGGGATCCGCCGGCGTCCGTGTCCATTCAGTTCCCGTCCTGACCTGCAAAACGGCCTGGTGACAGACGAGGGTGGACGTGTACGACAGGTGATCGGCCAACTCGTCATGCGTAGGCCGTCGGTTCGACTCCGACGGGAGGCTCTGACTCCGACCAGGCAAACGGTTCGGTCGAAGGGCCCCGTGAGGATTGCGGGGCCCTTCTGGTTCCGCCGCTCGGTGCCGCCGCGCCGGGCCGACGGACGGACGAGCCGGGGCGCCGGCTTTCGTTCACGTACTCGCGGGGCGGTCGGGCAGGTGGGTGGCGGCTGCCCTGAGGAGACGGGCGAGCAGGTGGGCGCGTCCGGCGACGATGGGGCCGAGGACGGCGAGCACGAGGACGTATCCGGCGATGAACGGGGCGAGGCGGTCGTCGAGGCCCGCGCTGGTCGCGATCGAGGCCAGGATCAGCGCGAACTCCCCGCGTGCCAGCAGTGTGGTGGCGATGTCCGCGGCCGGCCCGGAACCGTAGCGGTACAGGCGGGCGACGAGCAGCCCCGCAAGCACGTTCACCACGATGGTCAACGCCGCCGCGGCGGCCACCGGGGCGGCGACGGACGCGATGTCCCCGGGATCGATGGAGAGGCCGGTGGCGAAGAAGAAGATCGCCGCGAAGGCGTCCCGCAGGGGGTGCACGAGCTTGCGGATGCGCGGTGCGGAGGAGGTGCCTGCGAGGATCAGGCCGGTCATGAAGGCGCCGATGGCATCGGCGACCCCGAGGACCTCGGACACGCCGGCGACGAGGACGACGGTGCCGAGGAAGCTGATGACCAGCAGTTCGTCCTCGCGGACCGCGATCAGGCGCCCGACCAGCCGTGTGCCGTAGCGGGCGGCGGCCGCAAGGACGAGCAGGAAGCCGAACGCCTTGGCCGCCTGGACCACCGTCTCCGAAGGGCCCTGGGCGCCGCTGATGATCGGTTGCAGCGCCGCGAGGTAGAGCGCGAGGAAGATGTCCTCGACCACGATGACGCCCAGGATCAGGCGCGTCTCCGGGCGTGCCAGGCGGCCCAGGTCGATGAGGATCTTCGTGACGATCGCGGACGAGGAGATGCCGAGAACACCGGCGAGTACCAGGGCCTCACGTGGTCCCCAGCCCAGGACGGCGCCGAATCCCAGGCCCGCGCCGACGTTCAGCAGCAGGTAGATCCCGCCGGCGGCCAGCAGGCGTCTGCCGCCGCTCCTGAGATCGTCGAGGTGGAACTCCAGACCCAGGTAGAACAGCAGCAGGACCAGGCCGAGGGCGGAGAGCATCTCGAACTCGTGCGGGTCGTCGACCAGGACCAGCCCGGGTGTGTGGGGGCCGAGGAGCACGCCCGCGATCATGAACAGCGGGATGGTGGGAAGCTCGATCCTGCTGCCGAGGCGGGCGAGGACGGCGGCGGCCAGGAAGGCGCCGCCCATGGCAAGCAGGGTGTCTGCGTGCCCCACGGATCACCACCTACTTGAGGGCGGGCGCGTCGGACATGGCCGCGGACAGGGCGGGCAGGCCTCTCTGGGCAATCTTGACCCAGCATTCGTGCTGGTCGGGCGCTCCGCACGGGGTGCGGCGTGTTGCACGCCGGTGCGGGGAGAGGGCCTGTCCGACCCGACCCCTCCTCCGCGGGGAGAAGGCATGTCCAACCCGGCCCCTCCTCGTGGCCGTTCGTGGCCGTTCATGGCCGTTCGTGGCCGTTCATGGCCGTTCGTGGCCGTTCATGGCCGTTCGTGGCCGTTGCCTCGTGGCGGGCGTCACGTTCGCGGATCGGCGGCGGGTCGGCAGTCGTGGCGTTCTCCCGGTGACTCCCGATCGCTCCCGGGAGTGACAGGGAGCGGGGAGGGTCGGGGCAGTCGGGTGCCGACGTCCGTCTGTGCCTGTGTGTTTGTGCGGCTGCGTGTTTGTGCGGCTGTGTGCCTGTGTGCCTGTGTGCCTGTGCGCCTGCGCGTCGCTCGGGGTGCGGCGTGCGTCGGCCCCGAGGGCATCCGCCGCCAGGGGGTCGGAGTCGACGGTAAAGTGTCGCTCGACGTGTTTGAGCTGCGATTTGTGCGCTCGACGAGGACTTGCAAGCGGTCGTGGCGCGTGCGGTCGCACGGGAGCGGGCGGACCGGGAGCGGGCCTGGCAGTGCGCGGCCGACCGGCGGTGGACCGCCGTCTCCCCCGATCGTGCCGGTGGCCGCTCGCGTCCCCTTCGGCGTACCTCACCGCGAGGGGGGCGGGGTCATGATGCGCCACGACGAGCCCGCGCGGCGTCGGGCGGACCTGTGGTTCGGACTCGGTGTGATCGCCGGGCTCGCGGTGCTGGCGTGGCTGGTCATCGCCCTTCAGCAACTCGCCGCGGATCTGCACGACGCCAACGCCGCTCGCGACGCGCTCGCCCGCCAGGTGCAGCAGCTCGGCGGCAGGCCGGTCGCGGGCCCGCCCGGCAGCCGCGGGCGACCGGCCGCGATGCCAGCGGGGCCGTCCGGGCCGCGTGGCGAGCGGGGTCCGGCCGGGGCGCCGGGGCGCCCCGGGAAGGACGGGAGGAACGGCCGCGACGGCGACACGGGCGCCGACGGCGCAGACGGTTCCACCGGACCACCCGGGCCACCCGGGCCGCCCGGCTCATCCGGGCCGCTTGGCGAGCAGGGGCCCACCGGTGCGACGGGTCCACGGGGTGAGCCGGGACCGATGGGCGGCACCGGCCCCGAGGGGCCGCCCGGGCCCGCGGGGCCGTCCGGGCCTGTGGGGCCGTCAGGGTCGCCCGGACCGGCAGGGCCTGCGGGGCCGTCCTGCCCTGGCGGGTACTCCCTCCAGCCGCTGCTCTCGGATCCCGACGCGCTGGTGTGCCGCCGGAGCGCCGATTCGTCGGCACACTGAGCCACAGCCACAGCCACAGCCACATGCCACAGCCACAGCCACAGCCACATGCCACAGCCACATGCCACAGCCACATGCCACAGCCACATGCCACAGCCACATGCCACAGCCACATGCCACAGCCACTTCCAGGCCGGGGCCCGGTGGGTGCCGGCCCGCCGGGTCCGGTGCAGCGGAGCCGTCCGGCGCGCCACCCCCTGTGCCGCCTCCCACGGCCGGTCCTCAGCCGGGTGCCGGGTGTCGGGTGCCGGGTCCTCGGTCGGGTGCCGGGTCCTCGGCCGGGTGCCGTGCTCGGCCGTGACGGCCGGAACCGGCCCGCTCTGCTCGCCCGCCGTCCGCTCGTCCGCCGGGGGCCCGGTCGGTATCGCAGCCCCATTCCGCGGGGGAAGGCAACCGTCCGTACCCCGAAGGAGTCATTCGCAGGGAAGGAAGCCTGCTTCACCGATCCCGCGGCTACGGTATGGGTAAGATGACCGCTTTTGCCGATGAGGCTCGCTCGCGCATCGCGTGGCTCCTGCGGATGGCCGATCCCGATCAGGACACGAGCAGCATCATCACCTACGCGACGACGACGGCGGATCCGCCGGCCATGGGCCGGCACGGCATTCGCACGCGCGGCTGTCCGGGCTGCAAGCACACCATGTGGATGCAGTCCGACCTGTGGATCTGTTCCACCTGCGGCGGCGTGGAAGACGCGGAGTGACCCGTTCCCTCGGCGAGGGGGAAAGGGGAGAGGGGAGAGGCAGCACCGGGTCCGGGCAGCGGGGCCGGGGCGACACGGGGCAGCGGTGACACGGGGCAGCGGCGGTGTGACACGGGGACGTGCGTCAGTGTCCGGTGCCCAGGGCCGTGGTGAGAGCGGAGAGGTGACGGGCGACCGGCCCCAGGGTGAGCAGGCCGCTGCCCGCGCCGGACAGTTCGGCGGCGGCCGGCGCGAGGACGGCGTGCGCGCGGGCCATCCGCTCCCGGTCGCCGACCGCGACGGCCGCCCGGGCGATGAGGCACCACAGTGCCTCCAGGAGCAGGTCGGCGGGCGGGTCGGGGGCGTCGCGCAGGGCCGCGGCGGCGGCACCGCGGTGGCCCTGCGCCAGCAGGACCAGGGGCCGCGCCCAGGGGGCGTAAGGGCCCCAGTCGGTGTGCTCGTCGGTGGGAGCCCCGCGGCCGTCCCGGACGCGCAGGCAGAGCAGGGCGAGCGGCAGCAGGCCGTGTGCGAGGCCGGGCATCCCGGCGCCGTCCAGCCGGGTGGCCGCCTCCCGGTAGGCCGCCTCCGCCGCGGCGGGGTCAGCGCCCGACTCGGCGAGCCGCAACGCCCGGTACCACGTAGTGAACACCCCCACCAGCGGCAGCTCGTGGCGCTCGGCGAGCCGGTCCGCGGCGGTGGCGTGCCGGTCGGCCCCGGCGAAGTCCCCGAGGGCGCCGCGGGCCTGGAGGCGTATCAGGTGGCCGAGGACCTCGTAGGCGATGAGCCCGTGCCGGGCGGACAGCGCCACGAGTTCGGCGCCGAGCCCGTCCCTGCGCGGCGCGAGCCCCGCACGGCCGAAGCTCTGCATGAAGACGGCGTTCAGGGCGAACGCCAGCAGCGCGGGATCGTCGAGCCGCCGCGCGATCTCCTCGGCCCGCCGGGCGGCGGCTCCCGGCGAGGGGACCGCGCCGCCGGGATGTCCGGAACGCTCCGACCTGCCCCCGGACGGCGCTGACCTGCCCCCGGACGGCGCTGACCCGCCCGTCTCGCCGGGGCCGCCTGTCCCGCCTGTCCCGGTGGTCTCGCCTGTCCCGGTCGTCCCGCCCGTCCCGGTCGTCCCGCCCGTCCCGGTCGTCCCGCCCGTCCCGGTCGTCCCGCCCGCCCCGGTCGTCCCGCCCGTCCCGGTCGGCGCTGAGCGTCGCGGGTCCCGGGGGAGGGGGCCCGAGGCGTGCGGACCCCGGACGTGCGGATCCCCCGTGCGCGGGCCCCGCGACTCCAGGGCGACGGTGGCGAGGAGGCGGGCCCGGGCCGGGTCGTGGGCGGCGGCGGACGGGAGTGCGGCCAGCGCCCGGGCGGCCGCCGCGACCACCTGGGCCGCCTGCCCGGGGTCGTCGACGCGCGTCCAGATCGCCGGCACGTCGTACGCGCCGATCACGCGCGCGGTCAGCTCCGGATCGCCCAGTTCCTCGGCCGCTGCGATGGCCGCGACCCGCTGCCGCGCCGCCGCCCGCAGCCCGCTGCCGCCGGTCACCGCGAGGCCCCGCAGCAGGCCCACCGTCGACTCCAGCCTGGCCCGGGCACCGGCGGGCACCGCACGGTCGTACGCGGCGGTGGTCTGCGCCCACACCCGGTCGGTGGCACCGCCCGGGACCTCCGGGCAGAGATGGGCCGCCTGCGCGAGGATGTCCGCCTCCAGGCCGCGCAGCGCAGGACCGGGGTCGAGGCCGAGCCGGTCGGCGAGCAGGGCGCGGGCCCTGCGCAGCACCGTAAGGGCCTCGTGCTGGCGGCCTGCGCGGTACAGCGCGAGGGCCAGCAGCCGCCAGGCGTCCTCGCGCCACGGGTGCTCGGTCACGTGGGCGTCCAGATCGGCGGCGGCCTCGGCGGGGCGGCCCAGCGCCAGCCGGGCCTCGGCCCGCCGTTCCACGGCGTGCAGCCGCAGTTCGGTGAGACGGGCGCGTTCGGCGCGGGCCCACGGCTGGTCGGCGAACTCCGCGTACGCGGGGCCGCGCCACCCCTCCAGCGCCCGGGCGAGCCGCGCGAGCGCCTCATCGGGCGGCAGCGCCGCCGCGGCGGTCACCGTGTGTTCGAAGCGCCAGGCGTCCACCGCGTCCGGTGCGGCGCGCAGCGCGTAGCCGGGCCCCTCGGTGACCAGTAGCCGGGCCGGGGCGCGGGGCGGGCGGTCCGGCTCCAGGGCGCGGCGCAGGGCGGCCACGAAGGTGCGCACCGCGCCCACCGGGTCCGCGGGGGGATCGGTCCACAACTCGTCGGCCAGCCGCGCGACCGGTACGACCCGGCGCCGCGCGACCACCAGCCGCGCCAGGACCGCACGGTGCCGCGGCCCCTTCAGACCGACCGGTTCTCCGGCGCCGTCCCAGGCCGCCACCGGGCCAAGCACACCGAACACCACCGTCACCCACGACCACCCTCTCCGAGGCTCCGCCCCAGGTCACGTGCCACGGTAACGCGCCCGCCGAACGGCCACCGGGGCACGTGCGCGCACCCGTTTCCCCGGTGCCGTGGCACGCCCGCTCGTCCGTTCGCCGCTCGTCCACCCGCCGCGCGCTCGTCTACCGCTCGTCCGCCCGCCGCGCGCTCGTCTACCGCTCGCCCGTCTGCCGCGCGCTCGTCTGCCGCGCGCTCGTCTGCCGCTCGTCCGCCCGCCGCGCTCTCTCTGCCGTGTGCTCGCCCGCGGTGTGCTCGTCTGCCGTCTGCTCGCCCGCCGCGCGCCTGTCCGCTCGGGAGTCCGCCGGCTCGGGAGCCCGCCCGGTGTGCTCACGCGGCCCCGTCCCGGTGTGCTCACCGGCCGGGACGGGGCCGCGTGCTCATCGGATGCTCATCGGCCCGGGGGAGGCTGGGCTCCGCCGCCCCGGGATCCGCGCCCCCGCCCGGCCCCGCGCACCCTCCGCGACGAGCGACGCGGCCCACGACCCGCACCACCCACACAACCGGCAGCGCACACACCGAGCACCCCCGAGCACCGAGCACCCCCGAGCACCGCGCACCCCCGAGCACCCGGCACCCCGACCACCCCGCACCCCGACCACCCCGCACCCCCGCACCCCGACCACCCCGCACCCCCGCACATCGAGCACCCCGGCCGCCGCGCACCCCGCACACCGAGCACCACGCCGCCAGAGGAAGGCCCCGCCCATGCCGCCCGTCATCCCCGGCTTCGCCCACCACCGCGTCCCCGTCGCCGACGGGGTCCGCCTGCACACCGCCGTCGGCGGCTCGGGCAGCCCGGTCGTGCTGCTGCACGGCTTCCCGCAGACGCACCTGATGTGGCGGCACGTGGCCGCCGACCTCGCGGCCGACCACACCGTCATCTGCCCGGACCTGCGCGGCTACGGCGCCAGCGACAAGCCCGCCGAGTCCGGCCCCGACGTCCCCGCCGGGCACGGCGACCGCGACGGGCGCGACGGCCGCAAGGGACACGACGCCCCCGCCGGTTACCAGGCCCCCGCCCGTTACGACGACCCCGCCCGTTACGACGACCGCGCCGGGCACGAGGGCCGAACCGGGCACGAGGGTCGAACCGGCGGTGCGTACGCCAAGCGGACCATGGCCGCCGACATCGTGGCCCTGGCCGGCGCCTTCGGTCACGAGCGCTTCGCGCTGGTGGGCCACGACCGGGGCGCGCTGGTCGCGTTCCGCGCCGGGCTCGATCACCCTGACAGGATCAGCCACCTGGCCTGTCTCGACGTCCTGCCCACCCTGGACATGTGGGAGGCGATGCACGGCACCCAGGCCGCCGTGGGCTTCCACCTCTATCTGATGGCGCAACCGCCGGGCCTGCCCGAGCGGCTGATCTCCGCCGCGCCGGACGCGTTCTTCGGCCACTTCCTCGACGCGTGGACGGCCGACCCGGCCGCCCTCCCCCCGGACGTGCGCGACGCCTATCTGGCCGCCAGCCGTGCCGCCGTGCCCTCGATCGTCGCCGACTACCGTGCCTCCGCGGGTGTGGACGCCGACCACGACCGGGCCGACCGCGCGGCCGGGAACCGGCTGCGGATGCCGGTCACCGTCCTCCAGCAGGACTGGGGTGCCGCCCTCGGCCACGACGCCGCGGCACTCTGGCGCGCCTGGGCGCCGGACCTGCGGCACACCACCGTCACCTGCGGCCACTTCATCCCCGAGGAGGCCCCCGCCGACACCGCGAGGGCCGTACGGGATCTGCTGTCCCGCGGAGGGACCCTGCGGGACCGATCGTGCGACCTGCCCTCCCGCTGACCGATCGTGCGACCTGCCGTCCCGCTGACCGATCGTGCGACCCGCCGTCCCGCTGACCCGGCGGGCGGTCGGCCGCCTGGATGATCGATCAGCACGGTTATGATGGCCGGGGCCGGCCTGCCGAACACCAGTCCACGACCGGCCGGCGCGGCCCGCAGGCAGACCCCCGCGGACGCGTCGTCACCACCCACCGCCTCGACCCGCGGGCGGGGGCCTTGTGACCGCGTGCCGCCGTCCGTCTCGGATCTCTGGTGGGGATATGCAGGCCTTGTCCGCCGCTCTCGTGCGGCTGCTCGCGCTGACGTGCGGCATCACGGTGGCCAACGTCTACTACGCGCAGCCCCTGCTCAACACGATCGCCCACGAGCTGGGCACCAGCCGGTCCGCGGCCGGGATCCTCGTCACCGCCACGCAGGTCGGCTTCGCCGTCGGCCTGGTCTTCGTGGTGCCGCTCGGCGACATCATCGCCCGCCGCCCGCTCATCAGCGCACTGCTCGCCGTCAACGCAGTGGCGCTGGCGGCCAGCGCGGTGGCGCCCGGGTTGCGGGTGCTGAGCGCGCTGGCGGTGCTGATCGGTGTCTCCTCCGTGGTCGTGCAGATGGTCATCCCGTACGCCGCGACGCTCGCGCGCGCGGAGCAGCGGGGCCGCACCATCGGGACCCTGATGGGCGCGGTGCTGCTCGGCATACTGCTGTCCCGCACCTTCGCGGGACTCGTCGCGGGGGCCGCGGGCTGGCGCTGCGTCTACGCCGTCGCGGCCGGGCTGATGGCCGTCCTCGCGGTGGTGGTGAGCCGGGTACTGCCGGCCGGCGGCCGGGAGGTGGAGATCGGTTACCTCGGCCAGATGCGGGCCGTACTGCGCCTGGTGCGGAGCGAGCCGGTGCTGCGCTGGCGGTCGCTGATCGGTGCCGCGCAGTTCGCCACGTTCAGTTGCTTCTGGTCGACCGTGACGTTCCAACTGGCGGGCCCGCCCTTCGGGTACGGCCAGGCCGAGATCGGGCTCTTCGCGCTCGTGGGCGCGCTCGGCGCCGGCTGCGTGCTGGCGGGCGGGCGCCTGCTGGACCGCTGGCGGCGGCTGCGCTGGCCGGTCACCGGGGCGGGCATCGCGCTGCTGCTCGGCTCCTTCGGCGTGCTCGCCGCAGGAGCGCACAGCCTGGCCTGGCTGGTGGTCGGCGCGCTGGTCATGGACGCCTGTTGCCAGATCGTGCACGTGACCAACCAGGCGGTCATCTACGACCTGGTCGACGCGGCCCGCTCCCGCATAGCCACCGTCTACATGACCACCTACTTCGTCGGCGGGGCACTCGGCACGTCGGTCGGGGTCGCCGCCTACGACCGCTACGGCTGGGCGGGCGCCTGCACGGTCTCGGCCGCCCTCTGCGGGATCGCGCTGCTCGGCTGGCTGGCCGCCCACCGCCATGAGCGGCCCGGCCTCACGGCACCGCCCGCCGCCGGCCTCGCCCCCTCGCGCGAGGGCTAGCCGAGAGGGCCGGCCGAGGGCCGGCCGACGGTTGCGGACCCGGCGCCCCGCGCCCCGCGCCCGGCGACGGCGCCGCCGCCTTCACGACTACTCCACCGGCGGCCCGAGGCGGGTCAGGGCCGCGGTGCGCAGGGCCGCCGGGGCGGCCCCGAGGGCCGTGAGGACGCGGACGGCGCCGCCGTGGCCCCGCCCCTCGTCGGGCCCCCCGTCGCCGTTCGCCTCCGGGTGCGAGGCATCCTCGGCGAGCAGGCCGAGCAGCAGGTGCTCGGTGCCTATGTGCTCGTGCCCGAGGGCGCGCGACTCGCGCAGCGTCATCTCCATGGCCCGCTTGGCGCGCGGCGTGAAGGCGGGCCGCGGGAAGCGGAACCGGCCGGGGCCGAAGGCGTCGTCCGCCCTGCGCCTGACCTCCTCGACGTCGATGCCGAGCGTGGCCAGGGCGTCCTTGTCGGCCTGGCCGCCGGGGGCGGCCACCCCCGCCGCGGCGAGCAGGCGGACCGTCTCGTCGCGGGCGCGTGCGGTGCTGACGCCGTAGTCGCCCAGGACCTCGGCGGCCGTGCCGCCGGGTACGGCGGTCAGCCCGAGCAGTACGTGCTCGGTGCCGATGAAGTCGTGCCCCAGCGACACCGCCTCGTCCTGGGCCGCCGTCACGGCGCGTCTGGCGCCGTCGGTGAAGAGCTCGAACACCTCAGTCCTCCTTGCCTGTGTTCCTGCGTCTGCTCGCATGCTTCTCGTGCACCGACTGGCGGCTGACGCGCAGCGCGGTCGCGATGCTCTGCCACGACCAGCCCTGGTCGCGGGCGTTGTCGACGTGGAGCCGCTCCAGTTCCTCCAGCAGCCGCCGCAGAGCCACCACGGCGCGCAGTCCCACCGCCGGGTCCTTGTCCGTCACCTGTCCGGCCAGGGCGGCCGGGGTCTCCTCGGCTGTCATGGGTGTCAGGCTAGCCTGACAGCAGGGTGGGTTGTCAAGGAAACCTGACAAAGGGGCGGTCGGGTCCGTCTAGGATCGACGGGATGATGGAGATCCCGGAGGGCCTGGTCACCGCGCAGACGACGTACAACGGGGCCCTGGGCCGCGCCTTCGTCGCGGTGCTGCCGGAGCGGGCCGCCGTCTTCCTGCGGCGCTGGCGGCTGACCCGCGACGGGCCCGCGATGTCCGGGACGTGCGCGCTGGTGCTGCCGGTCCGGCGCGCGGACGGCACGCCGGCCGCGCTCAAGCTCCAGCACCTGGACGAGGAGACCGAGGGCGAGCCGGTCGCGCTGCGGGCCTGGGGCGGCCTGGGCGCCGTCCGGCTGCTGGAGCACGACGCGGAGACCGGGACGATGCTGCTGGAGCGGCTCGACTCGGCCCGGCACCTCACCTCGGTCGCCGACTCGCGCGATGCCGTGCTGGTCATCGCGGGGCTGCTGGCCCGGTTGACGGCGGTCCGCGCACCCGGGGGCCTGCGGGACCTCGGCACGATCGCGCGGGACACCGCCGCGCGGGCGCCCGTGGTGCGGCGGATCGCGGATCCGCGGGCGCGGCGGGTGCTGGAGGACTGCGCGGCGGCCCTCGAAGGGCTGATCGCGGCGGCGGATGCCACCGGGGAGGCGGAGGCGCAGGCAGCGGAGGTGGGCGCGGCGCAGGCGGAGGCGCAGGCGGAGCGGGCGGCGGTCGCCCGGCCCGGCGGGCAGCCGTCCGCGGGAGCCGGGGGACCGTCCGCGGGTTCCGGTGGGCCGTTCGCGGGAGCCGGTGGGCACGCCGCGGCGGGCGCATCCGGTGCATCCGGCGAAACCGGCGGATCCGGCGAGCGGCGTGGATCGGGTGGCTTCGGCGACCGGTTGCTCCACTGGGACCTGCACTTCGGGAACGTGCTGGCCGGCGGCCGGGAGCCCTGGCTCGCCATCGACCCCAAGCCGCTGGCCGGAGACCCGTGCTTCGAGCTGTTCCCCGCCCTGCACAACCGCTTCGAGGCGTCCGAGGTGGTCTGGCGGTTCGACGCGATGACGGACGTGCTCGGCCTGGACCGCGCGCGGGCACGCAACTGGACGCTTGTGCGGGTGCTCCAGTTCTGCTTGTGGGACGTGGGACAGGGCAGGCCGCCGGGCGCCCGCCAGCTTGAGGTCGCACGCCGCCTGCTGGGCCGCTGAGGCCGGCGGCCCGAGGGCGTCCGGTGGGCTGCCGCGGTCGGGTTAGCCTGCGAGCATGATTCGTACCGCCACACCTGACGACGTGCCCGTCCTGCGCACCATGATCCGTGAGCTCGCGGAGTACGAGAAGGCCCTCGACGAGGCCAGGGCCACCGAGGAGCAGCTCACCGAGGCGCTCTTCGGCTCGCGCCCCGCCGCGTACGCGCACATCGCGCAGGACGACGCGACGGGCGAGCCGGTGGGCTTCGCGCTGTGGTTCCTGAACTTCTCCACGTGGCGCGGTGTGCAGGGCATCTACCTGGAGGACCTTTACGTACGTCCCGAGCGGCGCGGCGCCGGCCACGGCAAGGCGCTCCTCACCGAGCTGGCACGGATCTGCGTCGAGCGCGGCTACGAGCGCCTGGAGTGGTCGGTCCTCGACTGGAACGAACCCTCCATCCGCTTCTACCGCGCGCTCGGCGCCCGCCCCCAGGACGAGTGGACGGTCTACCGCCTGACGGAGGAACCCCTGAGGAAGCTCGGCACCGGCACCGGCACCGGCACCGGCGCCGGCGCCGTCTGACCCCGGCCCCCACCCGGCCCCCAGCCCCGGTTCTCCGACCGGGTGCGGGTCCCACGCCCGGGCCTCGGATCCCACGCGCCCGGGCCGCCCGGCCCCCACGCCCGGGCTTCGGCCCCCCTCCCGAGCACGGTCACCGCACGGACTCCGGCGCCCGCCGCTCGGGGGCGGCCGGCTGCTGGGGTCCGTCCCCGGTGACCAGCAGTCCGGCGACCAGCGCACCGATCAGCATGATCACCACGGCCCACCAGATCGCGGTCGCGTAGCCGTGCACGACACCCGCCCGTTCGACCGCGACGCGCTGCGCGGGGTCGCGCAGACGGCTCGCCACGTAGCTCGCCGCCGTACTGGTCGCGATGGTGTTCAGCAGCGACGTGCCGATGGACCCGCCGACCTGCTGCGCCGTGTTCACCGTCGCGGACGTCACGCCGGAGTCCCGCGGCGCGACCCCGGCGGTGGCCGTCGCCATCACCGGCATGAACGTCAGCCCGATGCCCAGGCCGAGCAGCAGCATCGCGGGCAGGAGGTGGGTGACGTAGTCGGCCTGCACGGTCAGTTGGGTGAGGATCAGCAGGCCCCCGGCGGCGAGGACCATGCCGGGCACCATCAGGTTCCTGGGTGCGGTGTGCGGCAGCAGCCGGGCCGAGATCTGGGTGGAGCCCAGGATGATCGCGCCGGTGATGGGCAGGAACGCGAGACCGGTGCGCAGCGGTGAGTAGCCGAGGATGTTCTGCATGTAGTAGGTCAGGAACAGGAAGAGCCCGAAGAGGCCGATGGTGGCCATGCCCATCGCCAGGAAGCTGCCCGCGCGGTTCCGCTCCCGGATGATGTGCGGCGGCAGCAGCGGGTGCCGGGCCTTCGTCTGCCACCACACGAAGCAGACCAGCAGTGCCACACCGGCCGCCAGCAGCGCCAGTACGAAGGAACTGCTCCACCCGCGCGACTCGGCCTCGCTGAAGCCGTAGACGACGGCGACCAGGCCGCCGCAGCCCAGCAGCGCGCCGGGCACGTCGAGCCGGGCCTCCTCGTGCCCCGGCCGGTCGTGCAGCAGCAGCATCGCGCCGATCACCGCGATGACGGCGATGGGGATGTTGACGTACAGACACCAGCGCCAGCTCAGGAAGTCCGTCAGCAGCCCGCCGCCCATCAGCCCGATCGCGGCGCCGCTGCCGGCGAGCGCGCTGTAGACGCCGAAGGCCTTGGCGCGCTCCGCCGGGTCCGAGAAGGTCGTGGAGAGCAGCGACAGCGCGGACGGCGCGAGGAGGGCCGCGAACAGCCCCTGGAGGGCGCGGGCGCCGAAGAGCATCCAGGAGGACTGCGCGGCGCCGCCGGCACCCGAGGCGATCGCGAAGCCGATGAGGCCGATGATGAAGGTCCGCTTGCGCCCCACGAAGTCCGCGACCCGGCCGCCGAGCAGCAGCAGCCCGCCGAACGCCAGCGTGTAGGCCGTGATGACCCACTGCCGGTTGCCGTTGGAGATGTGCAGCTCGCGCTGGGCGGAGGGCAGGGCGATCGTCACGATCGTCGCGTCCAGCACGACCATGAGCTGCGCCAGGGCGATGACGACCAGTGCCCACCAGCGGTGCGGGTCGTGGCCCTCGTCGGACTCATCCCGCTCACCTGATCGGGTCGAGGTCACACGGCCAGCAGAACACGGATGCCGGGGGGCCGCATCCGGGCGCCCTTCCGGACCCGGGTGGGCGGGCCTGCGGGACCGGGTCCGGAGCTGGAGCCGCAGCCGGGTCCTGAGCCTGAGCTGGAGCCGGGCCTGAGCCTGAGCCGGGCCGCAGCCGGAGCTGAAGCCGGGGCCCGGGGAGGTCGGACGGGCTCGTGCGGGGCGCCGTGCGGCAGGGAGGACGGTGGGCCGGGCGGATTGTCAGAGGCGCCGGGCAGCATGGGACGGGCCGCGGGCCTGCGGTCGGACACGGTTGCTTGCCCGCGTGCGGTCGGGGTGCGGTCGGGACCCGCGCTTCGGGCCGGGCGTCGGGCCCGGTGGCGTGGCGGAGGCGGCGGGGAAGCCGCGGGAGCGAGGGAGTCGGCGGTATGGCGAAGACGGCGAAGGTGCGGCGGGCGCGGCGGCCGGACGTGCGGCTGCCGCCGCTCGCCCCCTGGCGGGGCGGCGCCCTGGAGCCGGACGGGGACTACGACGGCGCCCGCTTCGAGGGTCTCGACCTGTCCGGCCAGGACGCGGGCGGCGCGCGCTTCATGGACTGCACGCTGGCGGACTGCGCACTGGACGAGCTGCGGCTCACCCGCTCCCGCCTGCTGGACTGCCTGCTCACCGCGCCGAGGGGCGTCGGCACCCGACTGGCCGAGGCCACCCTGCGCGACGTGGAGGTGGTCGACGCCCGTCTGGGCGGGACACAGGTGCACGGCGCGGTGCTGGAGCGGGTGGTGATACGCGGTGGGAAGATCGACTACCCCAATTTCCGTGCCGCCCGGCTGAAGGACGTGGTCTTCGAGGGCTGTGTGCTGGTCGAGCCGGACTTCGGCGGAGCACGCCTGGAGCGCGTGGAGTTCCCGGACTGCACGCTCAAGGGCGTCGACTTCAGCGGTGCCACGCTGGCGGACGTCGACCTGCGCGGCACCGCGGTCCTCGACGTCGCCCGCGGTGTGGACCGCATGTCCGGCGCGGTGATCAGCCCCGGCCAGCTCCTGGACCTCGCACCGGTGTTCGCGGCCCAGATGGGGGTGCGGGTGGTGGAGGGCTAACCGCACTCGCCCGAACGGGTCCCTTCCGTCGTTTTCGTTCGGCCGTCCGTCGTCCTCGTTCGGTCGTCGGCCGTCCTCGTTCGGCCGTCCGTCGTCCTCGTTCGGTCGTCCGTAGTCCTCGTCCGGCCTTCCGTCGTCCGTGTCCGTCCGCCCGTCGACGGTTCGTCCGGCGTGCCGTCGCGCTGCTCGCCGGGGCGGCTGTCCAGTATGGGACGGGACCGGGTCCCGCCCTGTCGGGCTACCCTGCGGACCGACTGCCCCGGCCGCCGGCCACCACCGAACCGGCGGCCCGCGGGACCGGGCGGCCACGGGGACGGGCGGCCACCGCGGCGGCCCCCGGCGGGTCCACGGGGCCGGGGCCCGGGCGTGCGATCCGGACGCGCCGGACATTCGCCGGACGTTCGCCGGACATTCGCCGGACGTCCCGGCGGCTGCCCGGTGTCCGTCCAGAAGCCGACCGGCACCGCGGGCCGGCAGACGGCAGGGAGCGGGCGTACGGATCCGTGGAGGGCAGCGGTTGTGCGGGGCCTGGAAGTCACCGTCGTGATCCTCGCGGCCGTCCTCGCCCTGACCTGGCTCGCCCGCCGCCTGAACTGGAACGAACCCGTCACCCTGGTCGCGGGCGGCTGCCTTGTCGGACTCACTCCGGACTTCCACGGGTTCCGCCTTCCGCCCGACGTCGTCCTGCTGCTCTTCCTCCCGCCCCTCCTCTACTGGGAGTCCCTCGGCACCTCGCTCCGCGAGGTGCGCAGGAACGTCCGCGGCATCGTCCTGCTGGCCACCGGCCTGGTGCTGGCCACCGCCACCGCCGTCGCCGCCGTGGGCCATGCACTCGGCCTGTCCTGGTCACTCGCCTTCGTGCTGGGCGCCGTGGTCGCCCCCACGGACGCCACCGCCGTGGCCGCCGTCGCCCGTGGCCTGCCCCGCCGGATCCGGACCGTCCTGCACACGGAGAGCCTGATCAACGACGGCACCGCGCTCGCCCTCTACGCCGTGCTCGTCGGTGTCGCCGCCGAGGGGCGGGTCTTCACCTGGCACGGCGTCACGCTGCGCCTGCTGCTCGCCTACGGCGGCGGCATCGCGATCGGTGCCGTCTGCGCCGCCGCGGCGGTGGCCCTGCGCGTCCGGATGCGGGACCGCGCCGTGGTGAGCACGCTCGGCGTGCTCACCCCGTTCGCCACCTACCTGCCCGCGCAGGCCGCCGGCGCCTCGGGCGTCCTCGCGGTGGTCACCTGCGGGCTGGTGATCAGCCAGGCGGGACCACGGCTGGGCAGCGCGGGCATCCGCGTGCAGACCACCGGCTTCTGGGAGGTGAGCACGTTCATCCTCAACAGTGCGCTGTTCGTGCTGGTCGGCATCCAGACGCCCGCCCTGGTGACCGCGTCCGGCGCCGGCACGCTCGGCCACCGGATCACCACCGCCGCCGTGGTCAGCGCGGTGGTGATCGCCACCAGGCTGATCTGGTTGTACTCGGTGCCCTACCTCATCCGCGCCCTGGACCGCCGCCCGGTCCAGCGCACGCTGCGCTACGGCGCGCGGCGCAGGTTCCCCCTCGCCTGGAGCGGGGTGCGCGGCGCCGTCTCGCTGGCGGCCGCGCTGGCGGTGCCCACCACCAAGGACGACGGCGGACCGCTCGCAGGACACGGCCTGGTGGTCTTCACCGCCGTCGCCGTCATCCTCGTCACCCTGGTCCTCCAGGGCGCCACGATGCCCGCGGTGGTCCGCTGGGCGGGCCTGCGCGACGACCCCGGCGAACGCGCGGAGGAACGCCGCGCCCACCGGCAGATCGCCACCGCCGCACTGGAGGCGCTGCCGCACCACGCCGACCTCCTCGGCACCCCGCCGCACAGTGCCGACGCCGTCCGCCGCGAGCTGCGCCAGTACGCCGCCCGGGACCAGGACACGGGCACCGTCGCCGGCCGCGACGTACGGGCCGAGCTGGAACTGCGCCGCGCCCTGGTCGCCGTCGAGCGCCGGGCCCTGGTCCGGCTGCGGGACCGGCGCAGCATCGACGACGCGGTGCTGCACCGGTTGCAGTCGGTCCTGGACAGCGAGGAGGTCAGGATCGATCTGTCCATGAGCGCGCTGCCGGAGCGGCGGGAACGTGCCCGGGGCACCGGCACCGCCGGGGGCCCCGACGCCCCCGGTGGCGCCGGGGACTTGTGAGGCGCAGGTGGCCGGGTCGTCGGCTCGTCGGGTCGTCGGGTCGTCGGTCGCGGCGCCCCGCGGCGCCCGGCCCTCACACCCGTGGGAAACGGGCCTGGAGTTGCCAGACAGCCGGGTTCTCGCCCAGGTCCTCGTGCATGTCGATGAGGTCGGCGAGCAGATCGTGCAGGAAGTCGCGGGATTCCCGGCGCAGTTCGGCGTGCGCGAAGGTGAGCGGGGGTGCCTCCTCGGGCGCCCAGTCGGCCTCGATGCTCACCCAGCCGAAGCGCCGCGCGAAGCGCAGCCGGTCCGTGGACTCAGTGAAGTCCAGCTCGGCCGGGTAGGGGCCCGGGGCCCGGCTGCCGCGCGGATCGCGGTCGAGCTGCTCGGCGATGTCGCACAGCGCCCAGGCGAAGTCCAGCACGGGCACCCATCCCCAGGCTGTGGACAGTTCGCGGTCCGCCTTGGTGTCCGCCAGGTACACATCACCGCAGAACAGGTCGTACCGCAGCGCGCGTACGTCCGCGGCGCGGTAGTCGGTCCCCGGGGGGTCGGGAAAACGAGTGGAGAGGGCGTAGCCGATGTCGAGCACGGGGGGATGGTGTCATGGGGCGCACGGGGTTGCGCACGCGCGCTGGTGGAGGCCGCTGCGCCGCGGGCATGGAGCGTCGAGCGGGCGGGCGCGACGGAGCATCGAGCGGGCGGGCGCGGTGGACGCGCGCCCGCGGTGCTCCCGGGCCGCGGCGCCCTTGGGGCCGACTCCGGGGCAGGAGCTTTGCGAAAGACGGGCTTTGCGGAAGGCGCCCCTGCTGGACGTGCGCCCGGCTCGGGTGGGCCGTTTGACGGGCGGACGGGCGGACGGGCGGGTGGGTGGACGGCTGGGGCCGGCTACGGCCGCGGGCCGCAGGCCACGGGTGGCGGACCGCGGGGGTGGTGGACCGCGGACGGCGGAACGCGGGAGTGGCGGACCCCGGACGGCGGGCGGCTGACGCCGGTGGTGCCGTCTCCCCGCCTCCCCGTCGGCCCGCGCGGACCCACCGGACCGTATGCCGGGGCGGCGGTACCGGTGTGCCGAGGGCACGGTGGCACCGCCGCTCCTGGTACTCGCGGGCGCCCGGTGCCGCGTCCCGGAGCCGCGCTTGCCTCCCGCGGTCGCGGACGCGGCCGCGGCACGCAGACGGCTGTCGGGCCGTCAGGCGAGGAATCCTGCCACGGCGGCCGTCTGTCGGAGGCTCCTGCGTCGGCGGCCGTCAGGCGAGGACTCCTGCCACGGCGACCGTCGGGCGGAGGCTCCTGGCCCGACGGCCGTCGGACGGAACCCCAGTGCCCGTGGTCGTCGGCCGAACATCCCTGTGCCGGCGGTCGTCAGACGTTGACGCCGAAGTCCTGGGCGATGCCGACCAGGCCCGAGGCGTATCCCTGGCCCACCGCGCGGAACTTCCACTCCGCGCCGTTCCTGTAGAGCTCGCCGAAGACCATGGCGGTCTCGGTGGCGGCGTCCTCGCTCAGGTCGTAGCGGGCGATCTCGGCGCCGCCGGCCTGGTTCACGATGCGGATGTAGGCGTTGCGGACCTGGCCGAAGTTCTGGCTGCGGTTCTCGGCGTCGTAGATGGAGACCGGGAAGACGACCCTGTCGATGTCGGCGGGCAGGCCGGAGAGGTTGACGTTGATCGCCTCGTCGTCGCCCGCGCCTTCGCCGGTGCGGTTGTCGCCGGTGTGGACGATGGTCTGGTCGGGCGTCTGCTTGTTGTTGAAGAAGACGAAGTGACTGTCGGAGTGGACCTTGCCCTGGCCGTTCACCGCGATGGCGGAGGCGTCCAGGTCGAAGTCGGTGCCGGTGGTGGTGCGGACGTCCCAGCCGAGGCCCACCGTGACGGCGGTCAGGCCCGGTGCCTCCTTGGTGAGCGAGACGTTGCCGCCCTTGGACAGGCTTACAGCCATTTCGGGAAGTCCCTTCCATCGAGATGAGTTCGGTCGGCGCGGGTGGCCCTCGTGCACGGGTGCGCGGCGGTGTGCGGCACGGTGTGCCGCTGCGTGTCGCTGCGCGGGGCCCACGCCGCCGACGAAGCTACCGTCACCCCTAGGAACGCCGACCGACCGCCATGGGGTTCCCTACTTCTTTACTTTCTTTGCCAAGGCTTTTTCCTCACGAACATGCCTTCGAGAAGTGATGGCGCGGGGTGGTGGCGGGTGGGCCGCGGACGCGGATCGTCGCGCCTGGGAAGCGGGCCTGGGAAGCGGGCCTGGGGAGAGTGACGGGGAGCGCGACGGTGCGCGGGGTGCCGCACCCGGCCTCGGGGTCCGCGGGAGGACGGGGCGGGAACGGCGGCCGACGGGACGGGGCGGGAGGGGCGGACGGCGGAGCGGGGTGGGGAAAAGCGGGTGACGGGGCGGGTGGTGACGAGGGACGATGGCGGTATGGCCGGTCCCTATGTCATCCGTGGCTCCGTCTCGCTGCCAGAGGCCGAGCTCATGTGGCGTTTCTCCAGGTCGTCGGGGCCCGGCGGGCAGCATGTCAACACCTCGGACTCACAGGTGGAGCTGCGGTTCGACCTCGCGCGCACGGAGTCGTTGCCGCCGGTGTGGCGCGACCGCGCGCTCGCGCGCCTCGCCGGGCGGCTCGTCGACGGGGTGGTGGCCGTACGGGCCTCCGAGCACCGCTCCCAGTGGCGCAACCGCGAGGCGGCCGCCGTGCGGTTGGCCGCGCTGCTGGCGGAGGCCACGGCACCACCGCCGCGGGCGCGGCGCGCCACCCGGGTGCCCCGGGGGATCAACGAGCGGCGGCTGGTGGAGAAGAAGCGGCGGGGGGACACCAAGCGCGGCCGCTCGAACCGCTGGGAGTGATCCGCGCCCTGCCGCCGCGCGCGCCCGAAGGACCTTCCGGTTCGCGGGGTTGTCTGGTTCGCGGGTTGTCTGGTCCGCGGGGTTGTCCGGTTCGCGGGGCAGTCTCGCCCGCGGGAACGAGCGCGCGGCACCCGGACCCGGTGCGGGTGTCGGGCGCTGGACCTAGGCCTTGGGGACGGGGCGGGGCTGATGCGCCGGTGCGGTGCGGATGGTTAGCGTTACGGCGTGTCCAACGCCTTCGCCGTCCCACAGCACCCGGAACCGCACTCCCCACGCCCGGACGGGCATGCTGAGGGGGTGAGCGACGACGAGTTCCGTGCCGTCATGTCCCGGCTGGCCGGTGGCGTGGCGCTGGTCACCGCGCAGGAGCCCGCACTGGACCCGGACGGCCCGGGCGGCGAGGACGCCGGGATGACGGCGACCTCCTTCATGTCCGTCTCGCTCGAACCGCCCCTCGTCCTCGTCAGCGTGCGCAACGGCTCCCGCATGGACGATCTGCTGGCGGAGCAGCCGCTGTGGGCCGTCTCCCTGCTGGCGGAGGGCCAGCGGCAGATCGCGGGGCGCTTCGCGATGCGGGGGCGGCTCAGCGACCGGCTGCTGTTCCAGGACGTGGCGCACACGCGCGGGGAGTTCTCCGGTGCTCCGCTGGTGGACGGGGCGCTGGCCACCCTCGAATGCCGGACCCGGCAGCGGGTCACCGCCGGGGACCACACCCTGGTGATCGGGCTCGTCCTCGCCACGGCCCTCCCCCGTCCCGAGGGCACCCCCCTCGCCTACTTCCGCGGCCGCTACCGCCACCTGAAGTAGCCCCCGGCGCCCTGCCCCCGGCCCGCCCCGGCGTCCTGCCGCGCACCCCCGCCGGACCCACCCGCCGGCTTCTCCGCAACCCCCGCCGGACCCACCCGGCGGCCCTCCCCGGCCCCACCCGGCGCCCTCTCCCGACCCTCTCCCCACGCCCCCGCGCCCCGTCCCGATCGGCCCTGCGCGCGCGTGGCTGCCTCCCGGCGGGGCCCGCTCCGCCATGGCGTGCCCGCCGTCCCCTGCCGCGTCCCGATCGCGCAAGGCGCCACCCGAGCCCGCTCCCCGGCCCGGCGCACCCATAATGGGGGCCGCCGGACTTCTCCGGGCGGCCCCGATTTGCGTTCAGGAAACGCACGCCGCAACCGCAGACAACGTCGTCAAAGGTTCAGAACCTACTGTGACTTGAGTCACACGAGCCATATTTTGTTGACCCTGTGTACCGAGTGGGCAGCTCGCTGTGATTCAGTGACGGAGACGGTGCGATACGCACGCCGGACACACCGGACACACGGTCGAACGTACGCCGATGACGACACGCTGACATTGCTGACATAGCTGACATATCCGGAGTTGCTGACGAGAGTCTCGGGGAGGGCGAGCATGGACACGGAGTCCGAGCCGTACGTCCGCCTGGCGACCCTGCGGCAGTTGCACCAGGTCATGGCGGACATGAACACCGCCCGCAGCCTCGCCGACACCCTCCAGACCGTCGCGGACGGCGTCGTGGACGGTCTCGGCTACGAGCTGGCCTGCGTCAACCTGGTGCGGCCCGACGGCGACCTCGTCGTCGCCGCCCTCGCCGGTGACAGCGCCGCCGAGGCCCTGATCACGGGCCGCGTCGGATCCCGGCTGTCCTGGGAGCGCCGGCTCGCCATGGGCGAGGCATGGGGGGACCTGCGGTTCATCCCGCACACCGAGGGCTGGATCCTCGACGAGGACGACGTCCCCCAGTGGTTCACGGAAGGCCCGGAACCCCGCTTCGAGGACGAGTGGCACCCCGCCGACCGCCTCTTCGCGCCCCTGTACGCGCCCGGCGCCTCCGGCGGAGAACTCCTCGGCGTGATCTCCGTGGACCGCCCGCGAAACGGCCGCCGCCCCGGTCCCTGGGGCCGCGAGGCCCTCCAGATGTACGCGTTCCAGGCCGCCATCGCGATCAGCAACGCCCGCCTGCGCGCGAACATGCAGCGCGCCCTGGTCCGCCTGGAGCGCGAGCAGCAGGCCCTGCGCGCCAGCGAGGAATCCTTCCGACAGGCCTTCGAGTACGCCCCGTCCGGCATGGCCATCGCCGAGATGGGCGGCGACCAGCACGGCCGGATCCTGCGCGCCAACGACGCCCTGTGCCGTCTGCTGGGCCGCCCGGCGTCGATGATGCGGCGCTACTCCTTCTCCGACCTGGTGCACCCCGAGGACATCGGGACCCTGCTGCGCACCTCCGCCGAGGGCGGCCGCGCCGAACTGCGCCTGGCCCGCCGCGACGGCACCTACATGTGGGTCTCGCTGCGCAACTCCGTCGTCGCCGACGCGGCCGACGGTCCCCGCTTCCTCCTCACCCACGTCGAGGACATCGAGGAGCGCAAGCGCCGCGAGCTCCAGCTCGCCCACCGCGCCTCCCACGACTCCCTCACCGGCCTGCCGAACTCCGCCGAGCTGCGCGCCCGGCTCGGCGCCCGCCTCTGCGGCCGCCCCCAGGCCCTGCCGCCCACCGACATCGATTCCCTCGACGCGGCCTACGGCGGCCCGCTGGGCGGCCTCGGTCTCGGATACGGCCCCGACGGACCCGCGGCGGCCACCGCCGACGCCGGCACCGGCGCAGGCACCGGCGGCTTCGCGGGCGGCCACGACCACGTGCACACCGTCGCCCCCGAGGGCGAGGCGGACGACGGCACCAAGGGCCTCGCCGTGCTCTTCTGCGACCTGGACGGCTTCAAGTCGATCAACGACCGCTTCGGGCACCACACCGGCGACGCCGTCCTCATCGAGGTCGCCCGCCGCCTCACCAACGGCGTGCGCGACGGCGACACGGTCGCCCGGCTCGGCGGCGACGAGTTCGTCGTCCTCGCCGACGGCCTCGGCCGCGCCGACGCCCAGGACCTCGCCGTGCGCCTGCGCAACGCGATCATCCCGCCGATAAGGGTCGACGGCAGGGCCGTCCGCGTCGGCGCCAGCTTCGGCATCGGGTGGGCACACTGCGGCATGTCGGCGGACGAAGTGTTGAAATCGGCTGACCAGCGGATGTACATCGAGAAGCGGTCGCGTGCCAAACAGCACAGACGCGCCGGTTAACCGCAGGTCAGAGCTGTCAGAGGGGTACGGATGCGGTCCGCGGCCCCCATGCGGGGCGGTCGGAGCGGGTAGGCTCGGCGGGTCCGCAGACCTGAGCGACCGCACAGACCGCATGTGCACGCGCGCGGCAGCCCGCCGCGCGGAGACCGCACAGACCCCATGTGCCAAGGAGTGACCAAGGGAATGACGGCCGGCAACAACGGCGCGAGCACGCCCGAGGACGACGACCCGTTCGGTTATCTGTACGCCGACGGACAGGCGTCCGGGGCCACCCCGCCCAGCGGAGGCGGCGGCTACGGCTACCCCGGTCCCCGGTCCTCGTACAACCAGGTCCGCACCGTGGGCGAGCGCCAGTACGGGCAGCAGTCCCAGGGCGGGCGCGGCGGCGGATACGGGTATCCGCCCCCGCAGGGCCAGCAGCCCGGTCAGGGCCGGCCCGGCGGGCCGGGCCAGGGGCAGACCGCCGCCTTCGGGCAGGTCCCGCAGCAGGGCTACCACCAGCCCAACACCCACTACCAGGCTCCCGAGACCCTGCCGGGCGGCCCACCCGGACAGCACGGCCCGTCGGGCTACGACGACGGGGGCCACGGCCGGCGGGGCCGGGGCCCCAACACCAAGGGGCTGCTGATCGGCGCGCTCGCGGTGGTCGCCGCGGTCGTCATAGGCATCTCGGTGGCCGTGCTCTCCGGGCAGGACGACGACAAGGAAAGCCCCAAGGCCGGTTCGGGACCCAGCGCGGCCGACTCCGCCCAGCCCAGCGAGACCACCCCCGCGCACCAGTCGGGCGACACCGGCAAGCTGCCCAAGGCCGACGCCAAGGCACTGAGGCTCGACGGCGGTACGGTGACCGCCTCCGACATCAAGGGCGCCAAGGCGGACGGCGGCGTCTACGTCGCCGGCCTCAACCAGCCGGGCGCCTCGGCGACCTGGACCGTCAACGGCATCCCCGACTCCGGCAAGTACACGCTGTTCATCGGCTACGGAGTGCCCGGCAAGGACGCGACCGCGACCCTCACGGTGAACGGCACGGCGCAGACCAGCCCGCTCAGCCTGAAGAACTGGGCCAATGCGGCCCAGGGCGACTGGGAGAAGGGCTGGACCCGGTCGTACGCCTACGTCGAGCTCAACAAGGGCACCAACACGCTCAAGATCTCCTGCGAGCAGGGCAACCAGTGCGACGCCAACCTGGACCAGGTCTGGCTGGAGAAGGGCTGGAAGAAGTAGCACCCGTCCGCCCGCCCGGCCCGCCGCGACGGTGGGACGGCCGGGCCGACGGTCCGCTCCCGGCGGCCCCGGCGGCCCCGGCGGACGGGGCCCGAGCGGCCCCGGACGGACCGGCGGCGACGGGACGCCCCGGACGGGCCGGTGCCCGACGCGGCGCGTCCGCCGATGCCGTGCTTGCCGTGCTCGTCACGGCCGCGTCCGCTGATGCCGTGCCTGCCGTGCCTGCCGTGGCCGGGTCCGCTGATGCCGTGCTTGCCGTGGCCGGGTCCGCCGATGCCGTGCTCGTCACTGCGGGTTGGGTCCTGTCGTGCGCAGTGCGCCGCGTTGCGCTGGGGCCGCCTCCGCCGTGGTCGTGCGCCGTGCGGGTGTGGTGGGGCCCGGTGGGAGCGCGCGAGGAGGCCGTCAGAGCCTCACGTCGCCTCGGTGACCTCCACGCGCCCCAGCATTTCCCGGTACGCCCCGCGGTCGAACTCCCCGGCCGCGGTGGACAGGACCGTCGCCGCCGACAGCGCGGCCGCCCTGACCAGCCGCTTCGGCCAGGGGAGGTTGTCCACCAGGCCGGACAGCAGCCCGGCGACGGCGGAGTCGCCGGCCCCGGTCGCGTTGCCGCGCACCGGGCTGCCGCGCAGCCGCCGCGGCGGCGCCACCCGCCAGCGGCCCTCCGGCGTCACGGCGAACATGCCCCGCGGCCCGAGCGAGGCGACCACCGCATGGGCACCTCGGCGACGGGCGTCGCGGGTGGCCTGGGCGGGCTCGTGGGAACCGGTGAGCTCGGCCAGCTCGTCGGCGTTCGGCTTGACGATGTCGGGACGGGCGGCGACCGCACGGCGCAGCGGTTCACCGCTGGTGTCCAGCAGCACGGGCACGGACGCGGCCCGCGCGGCGCGTACCAGCCGGGCGTACGCACCGACCGGCACGCCGGGCGGCAGGCTGCCGCACAGGGCCACCGCCGAGCAGGTGCCGAGCAGCTCCTCGTAGGCGGTGGTGAAGGCGGTCCACTCATCGGGCGCGATGACCGGGCCGGCCTCGTTGAGCTGGGTCGTCTCGCCGGTGGCGGCGTCCACCACGGCGACCGTGCGGCGCGTGGTACCGGCGACCCCCACCAGCGCGTCCCGCAGGCGTGGGGCGCGGGACGGTCCGGAGCCCCCGGAGCCCCCGGAGCCCCCGGAGTCGTCAGCCGCCTGCGCGTCCTGCGCGTCCTGCGCGCCCGGCGTGCAGTCGGCCGCTCCGGCCGTGCCGCACTGCTCGGCGAGCTGTTCGCGCAGCGCACGCCCCGTGGGGCCGCCGGCGAAGCCGGTGACGGTCACCTCGTGGCCGAGCGCCGCGAGCACGCGGGCGACGTTGAGCCCCTTGCCGCCGGGGCGTTCCGTCACTTCCCTGATCCGGTGGGTGGCACCCGGATGCAGCGCCGCGACCTCGTACGTGATGTCGAGAGCGGCGTTCAGCGTGACCGTGAGGATCACCCGGGCCCTCCCCGAAGAGTTCGCCTGCCGTGCGGCTGGTGGTCGTACCGCTGTCCGGTCCTGATCATGCCAAAGACTCCGCGGCAGGCCCAGACCGCGTACCCGGCCGGCGCACACCCGGCGCCTGCGCGGGAGTGCGGGCGGGCGGCAGGCGGGGCGGTGCGCGGGCGCGCACCGCCCCGCTGGACAGCCGTCCGACAGCCGTCCGACAGCCGTCCGACAGCCGTCCGACAGCCGTCCGACAGCCGTCCGACAGCCGTCGGACGACCGCCGGACAGCCGGGGAACGGCCGGTTCACACGGGCCGGAACGGCCGGTTCACACGGGCCGGAACGGCCGGTTCACACAGGGGAGAACGACCGGATCACACGGCCGGGCGCACCACCCACTCGCCCTTGCGCATCACACCGGCGAGGGCGAAGTCCGCGTCGAGGACCACCAGATCGGCGTCCTTGCCGGGGGCGAGGGAGCCCACGGTGTCGTAGCGGCCGAGGAGCCGCGCCGGGGTCTCGGACAGTGCGCGGACGGCGTCCTGCACGGGCAGGCCGTCGACGGTGACCGCCCGCTGGAAGGCGCGGTCCAGGGTGAGGGTGGAACCCGCGATCGCACCGCCCACCGCGAGCCGCGCCACACCCTCCTTGACCTCCACCTCCAGCGGGCCGAGACGGTAGACGCCGTCGCCGAAGCCCGCCGCGTCCATCGCGTCCGTGATGAAGGCGACCCGGGCGGCGCCCGCGTGGTCGAAGGCCAGGCGCAGGGCGGCCGGGTGCAGATGGGTGCCGTCGTTGATCAGCTCGACGGTGACCCGCTCGTCCTCCAGCAGCGCCGCGATCGGTCCCGGCGCGCGGTGGCCGAGCGGCGGCATCGCGTTGAAGAGGTGCGTGGCCACGCTCGCGCCCGCCTCGACGGCGGCCACGGTCTGCTCGTACGTGGCGTCGGTGTGCCCCACCGCCGCGATCACGCCGTGCTCCGCGAGCAGCCGTACGGAGTCCAGGCCGCCGGGGAGTTCGGGTGCGAGGGTGACCATCCGGGCCTGGCCGCGCGCCGCGTCGAGCAGCTTGCGCACCTCGGCGGGATCCGGGTCGCGCAGCAGGGCCTCGGCGTGTGCGCCCTTGCGGCACGGCGAGATGAAGGGGCCCTCGAAGTGGACGCCGGCGATGTCGCCCTGCTCCGCGAGCTCGGAGAGCAGCCCGGCGCGCTGCGCCAGGGCGGCGGTCTCGCCGGTGACCGTGGAGGCCACCACGGTGGTGGTGCCGTGCAGGCGGTGGGTGCGGACGCCGGTGAGGACCTCGTCCACGGAGCCGTTGGTGAAGGAGGCGCCCCCGCCGCCGTGGTTGTGGATGTCGACGAAACCGGGGACCAGCCAGTGGCCGGTGAGGTCGAGGCTCTCGCCGTCCGCGGGATCGGCGGGATCGGCCTTTGCGGCGGTTCTCGGGGCGCGGTCCGGGGCCGCGGCCGCCGCGCCGTCCCCGGGAGCGCCGGGAGCGCTCCCGGAGACGGCGACGATCCTGCTGCCCTCGATGGTGATACGGCCGTCTTCGAGGATCGAGCCGGGCAGGACCGCCCGGGCACCGGTGAGAGTGCGTCTGTCCTTCGCGGGCATCAGGCGGTTACCTCCGGGGTGTCATGGGTGGCGGCGGCGGTGCCGCGGGGCGCGGGAGGCGTGGGGGCGGGTTCGGCACCGGCCGTGCCGCCGCCCGGGGTGGTGGGCTCGCCCGGGGTGGTGGGCCCGTCCGGGGTGGTGGGCCCGTCCTGGGTGGTGGGCCCGTCCTGGGTGGTGGGTTCGGCGGCCGGGGCCTTCACGCCCGGGCCCGCCGCGCCCTGTGCCAGCAGGTCCCACGCGAGCAGCCCCGCGCCGAGGCAGCCCGCGGTGTCGCCGAGGGCCGCCGGCACAATGTCGGGCAGCCCCTGGAAGGTGACGCGCCGCTCGACGGCGGCCCGCAGCGGTCCGAACAGCGTCTCACCGGCCTCGGCGAGGCCGCCGCCGACGATCAGCGTGCGCGGGTCGAGCAGGGTGAGCGCGGTGAGCAGACCGTCCGCGAGCGCGTCCACGGCCTCCTGCCAGACCCGGGCCGCACGCGGGTCGCCCGAGGCGACGGCCCGGGCGCAGTCCGCGGCGTCCGCGTCCGGGTCGCCGGAGGCGGCCGCCCACGCCCGGCTCACCGCCGCCGCCGACGCCAGCCGCTCCAGGCAGCCGCGCTGGCCGCAGTTGCACAGCGGGCCGCCGGGGCGCACCACCACGTGCCCGATCTCGCACGCCGAACCGTGGGCGCCCGGCTCGATGGCGCCGCCGATGCCGATGGCACCCGCGATGCCGGTGCCGAGGGCCACGAAGAGGAAGCGGTCGGTGCCCCGGCCCGCTCCGATCCGGCCCTCGGCGAGCCCGCCGGTGCGCACGTCGTGCCCGAGCGCCGCCGGCACCCCGCCCAGCCTCCGGCTCAGCAGGTCGCGCAGCGGTACGTGGTCCCAGCCCAGGTTGGCGGCGTAGACGGCGACGCCGCGCGCCGCGTCGACGATGCCGGGCACCGCGGCGCCGACCGCTGCCGCGCTCTCGCCGAGGAGCTCCTCGCCCCGGCCGCGCAGCTCGGCGGCGAAGTCGAGGATGGAGTCGACGACGGCGTCGGCGCCCCGCTCGCGGCCGGTCGCACGGCGCCGCTCGTGGAGCAGCGTCCCGTCCGCCGCGACCAGGGCGCCCTTCATTCCGGTGCCGCCCACGTCCAGGGCGATGACATGTCTCACGGGGACAGTCTCCCGGAAGTACCCGCGAGAGGTCTAGTCCAGTCGCCCGTACCGCTCAACCCGTGTTGCGCGGGGTTCGGGAGTGACTGCGTTGCTGAAACGAAACCTCAGGTGGTGTAGACCTCATGGGCCGAAGGGGGAAGGACACGGAGGGCGCGCTCGGTCATGGGGCGCGCTCACGCATGCCCATGTGCCGTGGGCGCCTTGGCGCCGGCGAGCGGCGGCGGAGGCGGCGCACGGCACGGGCGCGGGCGGCGGGACACGCCCCACCGCGGGGCCGCGGGCCGCGTGCGGCGCCCTGCCGGGCGCCGCACGGCCCTGCGCCGTGGGACGCCCGCACGGCGCAGGGCGCGTACGCAGGATGCGAGGGAGGACCAGGGCAATGGGAGCAGTCGTGCGGCGGCACGGTAGGGGGCTGACCGCGGTGGCGGCCGCGCTGGGTCTGACGGCGGGACTCGCGGCCTGCGGCCACCCCGGCGACTCCGACGGCGTCACCCTGCGGCTGGTGGCGGCCGACTACGGCGACTCGCCCGCGAACGCCTCCCAGAAGTACTGGACCACGCTGGCGGACAGGTTCGAGGCGTCCCACCCGGGCATCAGGATCAAGGTCGCCGTCTACTCGTGGAACGACGTCGACCGCAGGGTCAAGGACATGGTGGCCCGCGGTGACGCCCCGGACATCGCGCAGATCGGGGCCTACGCCGACTACGCCGCGCAGGACCGCCTCTACAGCGCCGACGACGTGCTCTCCATCCCCACCGAGGCGAACTTCCTGCCCGCGCTGCGCACGGCCGGCGAGGTCAGCCGCATCCAGTACGGCCTGCCCTTCGTCGCCTCCACCCGGCTGCTCTTCTACAACAGGACGCTCTTCGCCAAGGCGGGCATCGGGGGCCCGCCGACGACCTGGGAGGAGCTGCGCGACGACGCGGCCCTGCTGAAGGCACACGGCGTGAAGGTGCCGTTCGCACTGCCGCTGGGACCCGAGGAGGCCCAGGCGGAGACGATGATGTGGCTGCTGAGCGGCGGCGACGGCTACGTGAACGACATCGGTTCCTACACCCTCGACTCCAAGCAGAACGTCCGCACCTTCACCTGGCTGAAGGACAACCTCGTCGGCCCGGGCCTCACCGGGCCCACCCCGCCCGCGCGGCTCGACCGCGCCGAGGCGTTCGCCGAGTTCGCGGACGGCGACGTCGGCATGCTCAACGGCCACCCCACCCTGATGAAGACCGCCGACGACCAGGGCGTGAAGTTCGGGATGGTGCCGCTGCCCGGGCCCGACGGCAGGGCCAAGGCCGCGATGGGCGTCGCCGACTGGATGATGGCCTTCAAGCAGGGCGGGCACAAGGCGGAGATCCGCACCTTCCTGGACTACGTCTACAACGACACCAACATGCTCTCCTTCTGCCGCGAGTACGACCTGCTGCCCGTCACCACCTCCGCGTCCCAGGCGATGTCGGGCGCGCACTCCGCAGGCCGTCTCGGCCCGTTCCTGGACGAGCTGCCGAGCGCCGAGCTGTATCCGGTGGCCAAGACGTCCTGGGCGGCGGTCAGCGCGGACATCAAGAAGACGATCGGCAGCGCGGTCGCTCCCGGCGCCGACCCCGCCTCCGTCCTCGGCGCACTCGAGCGCAGCGCCCAGGCCACCGACAACGCCGACTGAGCGGTACGGTCGGCCCATGGACGACAGCGGCGCACCCGGCAGCACGGCACCGCACGAGGACGAGCCGCGCCGGAGGGCACCCGGCGACGCCGACGCGGGCACCGGCACCGGCACAGAGGGCCGCACGGCGGCGGACGGCGGCACGGACGCCGGCACGGACGCCGGCACCGGGGCCGACGCGGGCAGCCGCACCGAGGGAGGCCCCGAGGCAGCCCAGGACGCCGGCACCGGAAGCGGCACGCAGAGCGGCACCCAGAGCGGCACCGGCGGCGGCGCCGAGGGCGGCGCGGACGGGCCGCTGAGCGAGCGGCACCGCGCCGTGCTCGCGCTCGAACACCGCAGTTGGCCCGGCCCGGGCGCGAAGGAACGCGCCATCCGCGAGCGGCTCGGCCTCGCGCCCGTCCGCTACTACCAGCTCCTCAACGCCCTCCTCGACGACCCCCGCGCCCTCGCCCACGACCCGGTCACGGTCAACCGGCTGCGCCGGGTCCGCGCGCGGCGCCGCACGGAACGCTGAGCGTCACCGCCCGTCCGAGCGCGCCGCGTGGCACGCCTCCAGGTTCTCCGGGACCGAGCAGGGCAGGTGGCCGCCCCGCTCCATGATGGTCTGCCCGGTGTCACCGGTCATGGAGTCGAGGAACTTGGACGTGAGGGAGTTGGCCGGCGCAGTGCCGTAGGTGTAGGCGTACTCGGGCTCCCGGAACGGGTACCCGCGCTCCGCGACCGCCTTGATCGACGGCTGCTCCCCGTCCAGGGCGAGCAGCCGCAGCCTGCCCGCGGCGGCGTACCGCTCGGCGCTGTCCAGGTCCGCGTAGCCGATCGCGCCCGGAGTGTCGGCCACGGCCCTCAGCAGCCGGTCCGTGCTGCTCTGCTCGCAGCGGGTGATGCCCTGGTAGCGGCGGATGCGGGTGGCGCAGTCGTCGGCGCCCGAGGTGCGCGGCGGTTCGGTGGCACCGCCCAGCAGGCGGTCCTCGAAGACGTTGCGGGTGCCCGACGCGCCGTCCCGGCCCACCAGGGTGACCCGGAGGCCGGGCCCGGGCGCGCCGGTGGCCGTGCGCAGCCGGCGCCAGTCGGTGATCCCGCCCGTGTAGAGCTTCCGGAGGTCGGCGAGCCGGATGCCGGTGAGCGGCACGTCCTCGTTCACCACCAGCGCGAACACGGAGACGGCGACCAGCCGTCCCGTCAGATGCGGGTCCCTGCTCTGCGCCGGGCCGTCGGACAGCGCGAGGTACGGGGCGAAGCCGCCGCCCGCCGCCCCGCCGCGGTCCAGGAGCGTGCTGATGCCGGCGCCGCTGCCCTGCGCGTTGACGGTGATGTGCGGGGCGTCCCGGCAGTTCTCGCGATAGGCGGCGGCCAGGCGCGCCATCACCGGCTGGAAGGCGGTCGAGCCGACGACCGTGAGGCGCCCGCCGGCGCAGCCGGCCGGCAGCGGTCTGTCCTGGAACCTGTTGAAGAAGAACGGCTGGGCCACCATCACCAGGAACAGGCTCAGGATCAGCCCGAGCATCCGGTTGCTGGGCCGCCGGAACTTCTCGTTGTTGCGGATCCTGCCCTCCCTGAGCCGGCCGTCGATCCCGGGGTCCCTCCCCTCGCCCGGGCCGGTCAGCAGCACCAGCAGCTTGAAGTGGTCGCCCCTGTTCAGCGGCACGCGGGGGATGGAGACCTCGGCGCCCGACCAGACCAGGCCGGGGCTCTCCTCGGTGCTGCCGCGAGGCAGGTAGCGCAGCAGCGACAGATGGCTCGGCTCGGTCACCGCCACGTCCCTGACCGTGCGGCCGGGGAAGGTGGCGGTCAGGCCGTGGTTCTCGTCCGGGGCGGTGATGTAGTCCGCGGCGTCGATGCCGCGGAAGCCGTCGTTCTCTATCCTCAGCAGGACCAGGGAGGCGCCGCTCAGGTCCGGGTGGTTCTCCAGCATCCGCAGCCGCTGGTGCAGCGGGCCCTCGTCCTGGCGGCCGTCGTCGATCACCGTGTCCATCTGGACGCGGAAGCCGATCCGCTTGCGGCCCGGGAACAACCGCTCGTACGAGAGCACCCCGACGGTGGTCACGACGCCGAGCAGCGCCAGCAGGTTCTCCGGAGCCAGCAGGTTCCCGAGCCACACCATGTCGTCCCCCACGCACATGATCCGAGGCGATGCCGAGCCGCCGCCCCGTGGACGGCCCCCCGGCGCCGGGCCCCGTGAGGCCGTGCCGGCCGTGCCAAGGGCGACAAATGTACGAGTCGGACGGGGCCCCGGCGATGCCCGGGCCGCGCTCGCACGCATTGTTCGCCCAGTGTTCAACCGGCCCCGCGGCCGCTTCCGGCGCTTTTCCGGGTGCCGTGCCGCCGCCGTGGATACAGTCGCCGTATGGCCAGCCACGTCAGCCGCCCAGGCGCCCTGCCCACGCCCGCCACCCCGCTCGGCCGCGACGGTCTCGCCGCGTTGCTCGCGCGGCCCGGCGAGGCCGTGATCGCCCTGGACTTCGACGGCACGCTCGCACCCATCGTGGCCGACCCGGAGCAGGCCCGCGCCCACCCCGGCGCGGTCCCCGCGCTCGCCGCCCTCGCGCCGAAGGTGCGGTCCGTGGCGGTCGTCACCGGGCGGCCCGCCGAGGCCGCGGTGCGCCACGGTGGGTTCGCCGGGGTGCCGGGCCTCGACCACCTCGTGGTGCTGGGGCACTACGGCGCCGAGCGCTGGGACGCCGCGACCGGCACCGTCACCGCGCCCGACCCGCACCCCGGCGTGGCCGCCGTACGGGCCGCGCTGCCCGGTCTGCTCCGGCGCACCCCGGCCGCACGCGGCGCCACCATCGAGGACAAGGGCTTCGCGGTCGCCGTGCACACCCGCCGCGCCGAGGAGCCGGCCGCCGCCCTGGACGCCCTGGGCGGGCCGCTCGCCGACCTCGCCGCCGGGCACGGCCTGGTCGTCGAGCCGGGCCGGCTCGTGCTTGAGCTGCGCCCGCCGGGCATGGACAAGGGCGTGGCCCTCACCGCGTACGTCCGCGAAGTGGGGGCGCGGGCGGTCCTCTACGCCGGCGACGACCTCGGCGACCTGCCCGCCTTCGGCGCCGTCGACAAGCTCCGCCTGGACGGCCTGCCGGGGCTGCTGGTGTGCAGCGGCAGCGCGGAGGTGACGGAGCTGGCCGCCCGTGCCGACCTGGTGGTCGACGGCCCCTCGGGCGTCGTCGACCTGCTCGCGGCGCTGGCCGCGGGCCGGTAGGTCAGCCCTCGTCGGACCGCAGGGCCGCCAACTGGTCCAGGAACCACCGGCTGGGCGGCAGCGCGGTCGCCGCGGCCGCCAGGCGCTCGGAGCGCTCCGCACGCTCGGCCGCCGGCACGCTCAGGGCGGTGTGCAGCGCGGCGGCCGTGCCCGTGACGTCGTACGGGTTGACCGTGATCGCGTCGTCCGCCAGCTCCTCGTGCGCCCCGGCCTCCCGGGAGAGCACCAGCACACAGCCCTCCTCCGAGACCACGGGCACCTCCTTGGCGACCAGGTTCATACCGTCGCGCACCGGGTTGACCAGGGCCACGTCCGCCAGCCGGTAGGCCGCCAGCGAGCGCGCGAAGTCGTCCTCCACGTGGAGGACGACCGGGGTCCAGCCGGGGGTCGCGAAGGTGTTGTTGATCTCGGTGGCGAGCCGGGTCACCTCGGCGGTGTACTCGCGGTAGACGGCGAGGTCCTGCCGGGACGGGTAGGCGAAGGCGACGTGCACGACGCGCTCGTGCCGCTCCGGGTGGTCGGTGAGCAGCCGCCGGTAGGCGAGCAGGCCCCGGACGATGTTCTTGGACAGCTCGGTGCGGTCCACGCGCACGATGGTGCGGCGCGGGCGGCCGTCCGGGTCGGTGCCGATCTGCTCGCGCAGCACGGCGAGCCGCTCGTCGACGTCCGGGCGGCGCGAGCGCTCCCGCAGGAAGTCCGCGTCCGCGCCGAGGCCGTGCACCCCGATCCGGGTGCCGCCGGTGCCCCCAGGCAGCACGGCCTCGCAGCAGGCCGCGAACGCGTCGGCCCACCGGTGCGTCAGGAAGCCCAGCCGGTCCGCGCCCAGCATGCCGCGCAGCACCTGCTCCGCGATGTCGTCGGGCAGCATCCGGAAGTACTCGGGCGGTGCCCACGGGGTGTGCGAGAAGTGGCCGATGCGCAGATCGGGCCTGAGCGCGCGCAGCAGTCCGGGCACCAGCGTCAGGTGGTAGTCCTGCACGAGCACCGCGGCACCCTCCGCGGCCTCCTCGGCGAGCGCCTCGGCGAACGCCCGGTTGTACTCCTCGTACGCGGCCCACTGGGCGCGGAAGTCCGCGTCGAAGACCGGTTCGAGCGGCGTCTGGTACAGCATGTGGTGGACGAACCACAGCACCGAGTTCGCGATGCCGTTGTACGCGGCCGCGTACACCTCGGGCGGGATGCCGAGCATCCGCACCCGCTGCTCGCCGGTGTCCTCGGCGGGCAGCCGCCCGCCGGTGCGCCGCACGGCCGCCCGGTCGCCGTCGCCGAGCGCGGCGCACACCCACACCGCGCCCGCGTCGGGCCCGATCGCGGACAGCCCCGACACCAGCCCGCCACCACCGCGCCTGGCCCGCAGCGCACCGTCCTCGGACACCGAGTACGAGACGGGGCCGCGGTTGGAGGCGACGAGGATCTGCGAAGCGGAGGCCATGTGGCGAACCCTAGCCGCCCGGGGAAACGCTCAAACGTACGCCGGACGGGGGGCGCACGGCTCCGGCCACTCGGGTGCGCGCGGCGCGGCCCCGCGCACCGGGGCCCGTGTCCACGACCTCCCCGGGCAGAACACCTAGGCCACCCGCCGCCGCGCGTACTCCGCGATCTTCGTCATCGGGGGCCGCTCCTCGGTGTCGACCTCGTAGGACCGCGGCTCGAAGCCCTCCTCGGTGCGCTCGAACTGCGTGAGCACCGGCCGTACCAGCGCGGGCGGTCCGAGACGGCCCCGGGCCAGCCGGAGCTGCGCGGTGCGGTAGATCGCCGCCGCCATCCTGCCGAGCGCCCGCCCGTCCTGGTGCCGGTGCCTGCGCACGCCCACGTCGACCTGGGCCAGTGCGTCCAGGCCCACCGTGTGCAGCGCGTCCACCAGCAGGCCGAGTTCCACCCCGTAGCCGACCGGGAACGGGAGCTGTTCCAGCAGTGACCTGCGGGCCGCGTACTCGCCGCCCAGCGGCTGGACGAATCCGGCGAGCCGCGGCCAGTGGAGGTTGAGCAGCGGCCGGGCCATCAGCTCCGTGACCCGTCCGCCCTGGCCGGGCTGCCCGCCGAGCGGTCGGTCGTACATGGCCTTCACCAGGTGCACGTCGGGCTCGGTCAGCAGCGGTCCGACGATGCCCGCCACGAAGTCCGCCGAGAACTGCCTGAGGTCCGCGTCGACGAAGCAGACGATGTCACCGCTGGTCACCAGCAGCGAGCGCCACAGCACCTCGCCCTTGCCGGGCAGCGCGGGGATCCGCGGCAGGATCGCGTCCCTGTGCACCACCCGTGCACCCGCCGCGGCCGCCACCTCGGCCGTGCGGTCCGTGGAACCGGAGTCGATCACCACCAGCTCGTCGACGAGCCGCACGCGCTCGTCCGCCTCCTCCTCCGCCCCCGCACCCGGCACGGACCCGGACGCCATCGAACCGGTCGCCGTCGCCCTGGAGGGCGCCGGTGCGGACGGCGCCCCGGCCGCCGGCCCGCCCTCGGGCCCGGTCCGCACCGAAGGCGCCGGCCGCCCGGAAGGCGCCGGCCGCTGCGCACCGCCCTCGGCGGGCTCCCCGGCGCCGCCCATCAGCTCCCGCCGGATCACCGCGACGATCTCGCCGACCGTCTCCTCCTCGTCGAGCGCGGGCAGCACGACGCTGACCGTGGCGCCGGTGGCGCGCTTGGCGGCGGCGAGCTGCTGCCGCGGCCGGTCGGCCACCGACCACGAGCGCCTGGCCAGCCAGCGCTCGACCTCTTCCAGCACGGTTCGCGTCCCCTCGGTCCGAATGCGGGCCGCTCGGCCACCCGCCGTCCGCCCGCGTTCCTGTTCCCACTGTGCGCGTCCCGCACCCGGTCCCACACTGTGATCCATCTCGCGGTACGGACGACTATCTCAACCATCCCGGCCGTCGGTTACAGTCTTGAACAACGCGGACGGCCCTCGCATCCCGGGTCCGTCCCGACCACAAACGCACCGGATCCGCCACCGGTTCCGTGCCATACCGCTCATCCAGAGGGGCAGAGGGATACGGCCCGTTGAAGCCCCGGCAACCCTCCAGTCGGCCACGCCGCGCACGCGGCAGTTCGTTACCGCCCAGGCGGCGGCGAGGCCCCGACTCGGGAAGGTGCCAATTCCGTCTCACGGCGAGACGCGTCGTGGGGAAGATGAGGAGAAAGGGCCTCGCCACCATGGCTGTGCAGTCTGCCGACACCGGTCGCACCACCGGCACCCCCACCGGCACGACCGGCTCCGTAACCACCGCCTCCGGCACCGTCGACCTCGGCCCCGCGGCGGCGCTGTCCTGCCGCGAGTGCGGCGAGCGCTTCCCACTCGGTCCGATCTTCGCCTGTACGAGCTGTTTCGGCCCGCTGGAAGTCGCCTACGACCTGCCCCTCGGGGACCCCGAGGCGCTCCGCAGGAAGATCGAGTCCGGCCCCACCAACCTCTGGCGCTACGCCCCGCTGCTGCCCGTCCCCGCCGACGTCGCCGACAAGCCGAACCTCAACCCCGGCTGGACCAAGCTCGTCAAGGCCGACCGGCTCGCGGCCGAGCTGGGCATCACCGGCGGCCTGTACGTGAAGGACGACTCCGGCAACCCGACGCACTCCTTCAAGGATCGCGTGGTCGCCCAGGCCGTGGAGGCCGCCCGGGCCTTCGGCTTCACCACCCTGTCCTGCTCGTCGACCGGCAACCTGGCGGGCGCCGTGGGCGCCGCCGCCGCCCGTGCGGGCTTCCGCTCCTGCGTGTTCATCCCGCACGACCTGGAGCAGGGCAAGGTCGTCATGGCCGCGGTCTACGGCGGTGACCTGGTCGGCATCGAGGGCACCTACGACGACGTCAACCGCTTCTGCTCCGAGTTGATCGGCGACCCCATCGGCGAGGGCTGGGGCTTCGTGAACGTCAACCTCCGCCCGTACTACGGCGAGGGCTCCAAGACGCTGGCCTACGAGATCTGCGAGCAACTCGGCTGGCGGCTGCCCGACCAGCTCGTCATCCCGATCGCCTCCGGATCCCAGTTGACCAAGGTCGACAAGGGACTCCAGGAGCTGATCAAGCTCGGCCTCGTCGAGGAGAAGCCGTACAAGATCTTCGGTGCGCAGGCCGAGGGCTGCTCGCCGGTGTCGACGGCCTTCAAGGCCGGCCACGAGGTCGTGCGGCCCCAGCGGCCCGACACCATCGCCAAGTCGCTCGCCATCGGCAACCCCGCCGACGGGCCCTACGTGCTCGACATCGCGCACCGCACCGGCGGGGCGGTGGAGGACGTGACCGACGCGCAGATCGTCGACGCGATCAAGCTCCTCGCGCGCACGGAAGGTATCTTCACCGAGACCGCGGGGGGTGTGACCGTCGGCGTGACGAAGAAGCTCGTCGAGGCCGGCGTGCTCGACCCCGAGCTGACCACCGTGGTGCTGAACACGGGCGACGGCCTGAAGACGCTGGACGCCGTCGCCCCGACCACCGGCCCCACGGCCACCATCCGTCCGAGCCTGGACGCGTTCCGCGCGGCGGGCCTGGCAGGCTGAGCCGCCCACGCCGTGGCCGCCGCTTCCGCGCCGACCCGCCGCAACCGGGCGCGTCCCGCCCGAGCCCACCGCCCGACCAGGACCAGGAAGGCCTGAACATGAGCGTCAACGTCCGTATCCCGACCATTCTCCGCAACTACACCGGTGGCCAGTCCGAGGTCCCGGCCGAGGGCACCACCCTCGGCGAGGTCATCGCCGATCTGGAGACCCGGCACGCCGGCATCTCCGCGCGCGTCCTCGACGACCAGGGCAAGCTGCGCCGCTTCGTGAACGTCTACGTGAACGACGACGACGTCCGCTTCGCCGACGGGCTGGAGACGGCGACCCCCGACGGCGCGGGCGTCTCGATCATCCCGGCGGTCGCGGGCGGCTGCTGATTTTGGCCACGGGGGCGCGGCCGCGCCGCGCCCCCCGCCGGCACGCCGACCGAAGCAGCCGGGATGATCGAGACGCCCGCGCCGCAGCCCCTACCGGCCACGACACGGCCCGCAGTCCCGCCGCCGTGCGCCGGGTGACCAGGGTCCCGCCGCCGTGTGCCGGGTGACCAGGGTCCCGCGGGCCGCATGGTTCGCCAGCGCCCACACGGGCCGCACGGCTCGCCCACCCCCCGCCGTGCGCGCCACCCGAGCCGTCCGCGGACTGGTCCCTCGCGCCGTTCGCGTCGTCCGTGGGCCTGTGTCATTCGCGCCGTTCGCGCCGTTCGCGCCGTTCGTGGACCTGTGCCATTCGCGTCATTCGCGCCGTCCGCGGACCCGTTCCTCGCGCCGTTCCCGCCGTCCGTGGACCCGGTCCATTCGCGCCATCCGCGCCGTCCCGGGAATTCCCTTCACCCGAGCCGTCCGCGATCCCGCGCCCCGCGATCCGCGTCCCGTCCTGCACGCCCCCGCAGGGCCTCGCCGGGCCCACAGCCCGGGCCCCGCCGACCGCCCTCCGGCAGCAGAGCCTCTCCGGTCCCGCGGGCCCGGAGCTCCACCGGCCGTCGTGCGGCGGGCCGCCATCCTCGTCCCGCGCCCCGTCGCCCCGGCCCGCGCTCTCGGTTCCGTCGCTTCCCGTCCCGTGCTCTCGGGCTCTCGCGTGTTGTGGCGGCCCTGTCGCGTTTCGTACCGCAGGGCCCCGGGCCCCGGGCCGTACGACCCGAGACCCGGGCCGTGCGACCCGAGTCCCCTGTGCCGGCCCGGCGGCTCCCCGAGATCCTCGTGGGACTCTTCCGGGCATCCTTCACAAACCATTGCAAGCCTCCCTGAGCCCTTCTCGCCCCACCCCACGCTTCACCCCCTCGCCTCACTCCCACCCCGCTCCCACCCCGCTCTTCGCCCCGGCTCCCTCCGGGCGCCCCTCGCGCCCCCCCTCCCACTCCGCACGCCCCGCTTCGAAAGAAGCGGAGGGGTCAATTCAGTTGGATTGAAGGCGGTAGAGTTGGGGAACAGCCCCGCTCTCTCTTTCTCGGGCATGGATGAAGTGCAGCCGTTTGCCGTCGAGAAATAGCCAAAGTGCCTGGCTCTTTTTAGCCCTTCACGGCTTTTGCCCGGCCCGAATTGCCCTGAATATTTGGGAATTCTCCTATTATTTCCGAAGTGTGCTGCCCGGATTTCTCGTCCGATTGACCTGTTGCAGACGGCAGTTGGACAGATACATTCAGCCGCGGTCGACGCGTTCCGGCGCACACCCCCAACCGTTGGGGCGTGAGGTCTGACCCGGGTCCGCGAAGTGCGGTCCTGTGCAAGGGCCAGTAATAGGGGAGTTAGGCATGGCTCAGGGCACCGTCAAGTGGTTCAACGCGGAGAAGGGGTACGGCTTCATCGCGGTCGACGGTGGTGCGGATGTTTTCGTCCACTACAGTGCGATCCAGATGGACGGCTACCGCACCCTGGAAGAAGGCCAGCGGGTCGAGTTCGAGATCTCGCAGGGTCAGAAGGGGCCGCAGGCGGACATGGTCCGTGTGGCCGGCTGAAGCGCCGACTGAATACAGCGACGTCTTTCTGAAGGGCCCGCACCCCCACCCGGGGTGCGGGCCCTTCGCCGCGCCCGGGGGTGCGGCCACTTCGTCACGCGCCGCGCCCCCGGAGCGCGGGCTGTGCCCGGGGCCCGGGGTGCGGGCTGTGCCCGGGTCGCGGAGTTGCGGGCTGTGTCGGGGCCCGGGGGTGTGCCGGGGGCGGGCTGTGCCCGTGGTGCGGGCTGCGGGGTGCGCCCGCGTCCGTGCCGCGCGTCGCCGCACGCCGCGCGTCGCCGCACGCCGCGCGTCGCCCCCCGTTCGGCGCACCCTCCCGGCGATGCGCGGCGCCCGTCCGCATCCGGTCCGCATCCGGTCCGCGTTCCCCCCTCGTCCGTCCGCTTCCCGCCCCTCTCCCGCCGCCCACCTGCGTCCGCCCCGCCCGCACGCGTCCGCGGCGCCGCCTCCGGCCGCCCGTGCACCGGCCGCGGGCGGGCCCCTCGACCGGGCGGTCATGACGGGCGAACCTTGCACTCGGGTGGGGAGAGTGCTAATCATTGGCGTTAGCACTCTGAAGGTGAGAGTGACAAAAGATGGACCGGGTCGGTGAGGTCCGCAGGCGCCGTGGGGCAAGGAACCACAGGGGCAGGCAGGCCGTCCGTCGCGGGCGCCAGCGCGGTCCGGAGCAATCCGCCCCCAGGCTCTCACAGGGCAGGGGGAGACCTCTGTTGTCCGGGAGGACCACTTCACATGGCCAAGATCATCGCGTTCAACGAGGAGGCACGGCGCGGCCTTGAGCGCGGCATGAACCAGCTCGCCGACGCCGTCAAGGTGACCCTCGGCCCCAAGGGTCGCAACGTCGTGCTGGAGAAGAAGTGGGGCGCGCCCACGATCACCAACGATGGTGTGTCCATCGCCAAGGAGATCGAGCTCGAGGACTCGTACGAGAAGATCGGCGCCGAGCTCGTCAAGGAGGTCGCCAAGAAGACGGACGACGTCGCCGGTGACGGTACGACGACGGCGACCGTCCTCGCCCAGGCGCTCGTCCGGGAGGGCCTGCGGAACGTTGCCGCCGGTGCCAACCCGATGGCGCTGAAGCGCGGCATCGAGAAGGCCGTCGAGGCCGTCTCCGCCGCCCTGCTGGAGCAGGCGAAGGACGTGGAGACCAAGGAGCAGATCGCCTCCACCGCCTCCATCTCCGCCGCTGACGTCCAGATCGGCGAGCTGATCGCCGAGGCCATGGACAAGGTCGGCAAGGAAGGCGTCATCACCGTCGAGGAGTCGCAGACCTTCGGGCTCGAGCTGGAGCTCACCGAGGGCATGCGCTTCGACAAGGGCTACATCTCGGCGTACTTCGCCACCGACATGGAGCGTATGGAGGCGTCCCTCGACGACCCGTACATCCTCATCGTCAACTCCAAGATCAGCAACGTGAAGGACCTGCTCCCGCTGCTGGAGAAGGTCATGCAGTCCGGCAAGCCGCTGCTGATCATCGCCGAGGACGTCGAGGGCGAGGCCCTGTCGACCCTGGTCGTCAACAAGATCCGCGGCACCTTCAAGTCCGTCGCGGTCAAGGCCCCCGGCTTCGGTGACCGCCGCAAGGCCATGCTCGGCGACATCGCCATCCTCACCGGTGGCGAGGTCATCTCCGAGGAGGTCGGCCTCAAGCTGGAGAACGCCACCCTCGACCTGCTCGGCACCGCCCACAAGGTCGTCATCACCAAGGACGAGACGACCATCGTCGGCGGCAACGGCTCGCAGGACCAGGTCCAGGGCCGGGTCAACCAGATCCGCGCCGAGATCGAGAACTCCGACTCGGACTACGACCGCGAGAAGCTCCAGGAGCGTCTGGCGAAGCTGGCCGGCGGCGTGGCCGTCATCAAGGCCGGTGCCGCCACGGAGGTCGAGCTCAAGGAGCGCAAGCACCGCATCGAGGACGCCGTCCGCAACGCCAAGGCCGCCGTCGAGGAGGGCATCGTCGCCGGTGGTGGCGTCGCCCTGCTGCAGGCCGCGTCGGTCTTCGAGAAGCTCGAGCTGGACGGCGACGAGGCCACCGGTGCCCAGGCCGTGAAGCTGGCCCTGGAGGCCCCGCTCAAGCAGATCGCCGTGAACGCCGGCCTTGAGGGCGGCGTCGTGGTGGAGAAGGTCCGCAACCTCACCCCCGGCCACGGCCTCAACGCCGCCACCGGTGAGTACGTCGACCTGGTCGCCGAGGGCATCATCGACCCGGCGAAGGTGACCCGCTCGGCGCTGCAGAACGCCGCGTCGATCGCCGGCCTCTTCCTCACCACCGAGGCCGTCGTCGCCGACAAGCCGGAGAAGGCCGCCGCCGGTGCGGGCGCTCCGGGCGGTATGCCGGGCGGTGACATGGACTTCTGAGCCGCCACCGCGGTTCGGACGTTCCGTCCACGTTCCGAGGGCGGCACCCCCTTTCCGGGGGTGCCGCCCTCGGGCTTTTCCCTACCGGCAGGCGTGACAGGTGAAGGCGGGGATACCGGCCGGCGAGTGCCATGACGCCAACCTCTTGGGGAATCGGCTGGGGAATCGGCTGCGGTCGACTGCGGAATCGACTGTGGAATCGACTGGTGGAATCTGCTGCGGAATCAATTGTGATCAGCGGCAGGACCGGCAGGACCGGCAGGACCGGCCTGCCGGAGTGTCGACGCCTCCGCCCGCCGCTCTCCTTGCGGGGGCGTTCACCGACTCCCTTGACTTCGGGTGAAGTGCAGTGAGGGGAAACAGCACCCGGGTGACGCGGGCTGACGCGGATTGACTGCTGGGCTTTCTGGGACCCTTGTTGCCAGGTTTGCCGAGTGGTGTGCGTGGTGTGGCCGTGGAGAAAGAAGGATGATCCTCATCCACGGCAACCCTCCTGCCCGGGGCTCCTGCTGCACGTCCTCCGCGGTGGAACGCGGGGGCGCGCTACCGGTACCGGAAGGCGGTGACCGGCGGGGCGCGCGGCGGGGCGGCGGGGGCGGCGGGGAAAGGTCTTGCGGACCCGGCACGCGCGCCTCGCGAACTCTTCCCACTGAGGGTGGTGTTGTTCACCGACAGTGGTCACGGCGGCCCTTCGTCCGCCACTCTGTGTGGAGAACACAAACACTCAGCGTGGAGGTTGGGAGATCATGGTGGCCAAGTCGGTGGAGGGGGTCCAGGCCGTGGAGGACGTGGTGACCCGGCTGCGCGGCGCGCTGGCGGCACTCGGGGTGGTGCTGCCGTCCCTGCGTATCGACCCGCTGACCGCGGCGAGCGAAGAGCCCTACCCGCTGGTCGAGTTGGGCCGCTGCAACATGGACACGGCCCTGCGCCTGGTCGCCGCGCTGGGCGAGGCCCGGCGATGACCGCGGCCAGAGCCGGGGAGCGTCGTCCGGCGGTCGGCTCCTATGTGCGCGACGGGCGGGACGGCAGGGTGGGGGAGGTGATGGGGTTCGAGGGCGGGCACGTGCGGTTGCGGCCGCCCGGTGGCGGCCGGAGCTGGGACTGTCCTCCCGCGGAGGTGGGCGCCGCGGAGCCGGGTGAGGTGCTGCGGGCCCGGGTGCGGGAGGCCAACCGCCGCAAGTGGGTGCCGTGAGCCCGCCACGGGTGCGGTCGGCGGCGGCGGGCCGTGAGACGGCCGCGGTGCGGTCCGCGGGCCGTCAGCCCGCCTCCGGCGCGAACGGTGCCGGGTCGGTGCCGGGCCGGTGCGGGGTCAGTTCGGTGCGGACCGGTTCGGGGCCGGCGGCGCGTACCGTCGGCCCGTACCGGCCCGGCGCCGCACCGCCCGCTCCGGACCGCCGGCCCGCCGTCACAGCCGGCCCGTCACCCTCTCGGGAGTGACGCGGACGATCACGCGGTCGGTCTCGTCCACCGAGGACGGGTTGAAGGCCGCGTAGTCCTGGCCCGTGAACTTGCGTGAGAGCTCGTCGGGCAGCCGCTTCTCGGGGTCGGGGGTGACGGTCGCCGTGCCGCGGACCTCCGCGTACCTGTACGGGTCGTCGGGCGGGCTGATCAGCACGGTGACCCGGGGGTCACGGGCGGCGTTCCTGCCCTGCTGGCGCTCCGCGGTGGTGGAGAAGAGCAGGTCGTCGCCCTCGCGCGTCAGCCAGACGACCGTGAGGTGCGGTTGGCCGTCGGGCTGGACCGTGGCTACGGTCGCGAAGACCTTCTCGTCGTCGATGTACTTCTTCAGTGTGTCCGAGAGCTGGGCCGGCACGGTTCGGCAACCTCCTGTGAGGGAGTGGGCGGCGCCCGCGGGGCGCCGACTGCGGACGGTGGTTCCGCGCGCCGTGCCCGGCGGGCCGTGCCCGGCGCACTGATGCTGAACGCCTTTCGCGCGAGAGGAATTCCTCGCCCTGGCGCGTGTACCGGCGCGGCGCCGGTACACGCGGACCGCCGTGCTCCGCGCCAGCACCGCCGTCCATGACCGCCGCCCATGGCGACCGCCCGCGTCCGCCGTCCATGACCGCCTCAGGCCCCTCACGACCGCCGCATGATGACCGTCTCACGCCTCCCGTGACCGCGCCCCTTCACCGCCCCGTCGCCGCCCCGCCACGCCCCCTTCACCGCCCCGTCGCCGCCCCGCCACGCCCCCTTCACCGCCCCGTCGCCACCCCGCCACGGCTCCGTTCACCGTCCCGTGGACGCCACGCACCGGGTAGCCCCAATGGGCCACCCAGATTGCCGGGGCGGCCCGGCTGTTCCGTAGTGGAAACAGCGTCACCGACGACGCCTTGCCAACCACGAGGGGTCCGTATGAACCGCACGACCTGGGCGGCCGACCGGGCGGCCGGTGCCGCGCTGCTCGCCGCCGTCACCCTTGCCGCCGCCGTCACCACCGGATGTTCCGCAAGCAACGACCAGTCGTCCTCGACAGTGTCCCGGGCCGAGCAGAGCCCGGCGAAGGCCGGGGCCCGCGGGGAGGCCGCCGCGAGCGCCTCGGCCGCGGCCGCCGCTGCTGCCGCCAAACAGGGCGTCGCCACACTCTCGGTACGCAACAGCGGCCTCGGGAGGATCATGGTGGGAGCCAAGGGCCGCACGGCCTACGTCTTCGCGGCCGACACCACGTCCAAGTCGACCTGCACCGGCGCGTGCGCGGCCGCCTGGCCGCCGGTGCTCACGCAGGGCCAGCCGAAGGCCGGCAACGGGGTCGCGCCCTCGGTGAAGCTCGGCACCAGCCGCCGTTCGGACGGCAAGACCCAGGTGACCGTCAACGGCCACCCCGTCTACTACTTCGCCGGCGACAAGAAGGCCGGGGACACCATGGGGCAGGGCCTCAACCAGTTCGGTGCGAAGTGGTGGGCGCTCGACCCGGCGGCCAAGCGGATCACCAGGATGTCCACCACCAGTCCGAGCCCCACCGGGACCAACACCGGCAGCGGCGGGGGCGGTTACTGACGTCGGGACCGCGGCCCGGGCCCCGTCCGACTTCCGCCGCACGGCCGTGCGTGAGGGCAGTGCCGTGGGCCGACGGGCAGTGCCGTGGCCGACGGGCAGTGCCGTGTGCGACGGGCAGTGCCGTGCCGACCGTGGGACGCGGTCGGCACGGCGCCGGTCCTTGCGGTGGTCCGGTGCCCCGGCACGGCCCGGTGCCGGGGCTACTCGATGCCGATCGGGCCGCTGTCCGTCCCGCGCCGGGCACCGCCGGCGGTACCGGCGCCCCCGGCGGTGCCGGTGGCGCCCCCGGTCAGGTTCTGCTTGACCGAATCCAGGATCGTCAGCCCCTGGCCGACCAGCCCGGCCGCGATCTGGCCGAGGCCGTCCGTGCCGTTGAGGACGTTGACGTTGGCCCCGGCCAGCCCGCCGGAAGCCTCCTTGACGATCTGCGGAAGCTGGTCGATCAGCATCCGGTCCAGGGCCACGCGGTCGTGGGAGGCCGCGGCCTCCGCCTGGATCCTCATCCGCTCCGCCTCGGCCGTCGCCAGCAGCCTGATCCGCTCGGCCTCCGCCTCCGCGGGCCTGACCACCTCGGCGACCAGTTCCTTCCTGCGCAGTTCGGCCCTGCGCTCGGCCAACTCGGTCTGCGCGGCCAGCACCTCCCGCTGGGCGTGCGCCTGGGCGAGCGGCCCGGCCTGGGCGGCCTCGGCCTGCGCGCGGTCCACCTCGGCGTTGTACTCCGCCTGGACGATGGCGGTCTGGCGGGCGTACTCGGCCTGGCGCCGCGTGGCCTCCTGCTCGGCCTCGGCCGCGGCCTGGCCGGCCTGGGCCTGTGCGATCTGGGCCTGACGGCGGATGGCCGCCTTGTGCGGGGCCGACATCGCCTCGATGTAGCCGGTGTCGCCGTCGTCGATGGACTGGATCTGGAGCGAGTCGACGATCAGGCCGATCTTCGCCATCTCCGTCTTCGACGTCTCCAGGACCTCCGTGGCCAGTTTCTGGCGTTCCGTGACGATCTCCTCGACCGTCATGGAGCCGATGATGGCCCGCAGGTGGCCGGCGAAGATCCGGCCGGTCAGGATCGCCATCTGTTCCTGGTCGGAGAGGAACCGCTGGCCGGCGTTGACGATGCTCTCGTGGTCGTTGCCGACCTTGAAGGCGATCACGGCGCGCACCGTCAGCGTGATGCCCTGCCGGGTGACGCACTTCTCCTCGACCTCGGCCTCGCACATGGCCAGGGTCAGGAACCGCGTCTTGCGGAAGACGGGCAGGACGAACTTCCCGTGGCCGGTCACCACACGGAACGGTGCGCCACCCAGCCCACGCTTGCCTCCGGAGATCAGCATCGCCTGGTCAGGGGCGGGAACGCGGTAACCGAACATCCTTCATCTCCTCAGCCCACGCCACCGGCGTACGAAGCGGTGGCGTCCAATGGATCCGTCCACGCGACGACGTCCACCTGGCGGGTGCCGCGGGAGTCGATCACGAGCACGGTGGCCCCTCGTGACAGGGGCTCATCGGACCAGGCGAGGAAGGTCTCGGAGCCGCCGCGCACCCGCACCAGCACCTCGCCGGGACCGGCGGAGCCGCGCGTGCCGATGACCAGTACTCCGGTACAGCCGATCACGGCCTCGTCCTGTGCCATCCCGGTTGCCCCCTCCCCCTGGACCTTCAGGATCCGACCTTAGACCCGGGTGGGCGGAAGGGCGCATGCCGGTTCGGGTCGCGGGTCGCGAGCAGGCCGCGGGGTGCTCCGCGGGTCGCGAGCAGGCCGCGGGGTGCTCGGCGCAGGCATCCGGGGGGACCCGGTCGGTGTCCGGCGGGGACCCGGTCGACGTCCGGGGTGGTCCGGTCGGTGTCCGGGGTGGGGCGAAGGTGTCCGGGGTGGTCCGGATGGTGTCCGGGGCGGGCCTCGGTCGGTGTCCTGGGCGGGGCGAAGGTGTCCGGGGCGGGCCTCGGTCGGTGTCCGGGGTGGTCCGGGCGGTGCCCGGGGCGGGCCGGACGTGTACGGCAGTCCGTTGCGGGGCTCTGAGCGGCGCGGGCCGGGCGGCGCCGTCACCACCTGAGCAGCGGTGTCGTGAAGACCAGTTCCGTGCGGTCGCCGGGCAGCGTGACGTCCGCGACCTCCACCACCCGGCCCGCCGTGTCGAAGGACGTCTTGCGCAGCAGCAGTACCGAGGCGCCGGGCGGGAGGGCGAGCTCGTGCGCCTCCTCGGCGGTCGGTGGGCGGGCGGTGACGCGGTCCTCCACGCGGTCCAGCTCGATGCCCACCGTGGCGAGCTGGTGGGGGGTGCCGCCCGGCCAGGGCTCGCCGGCCGAGGTGAGCAGATCGGGGTTGGCCGCGACCATCTCGCGCACCAGCCGGGACGTGACCAGGCCGAGCGGTGCGCCCCTGGCACCGGGCCGGGTGCGGTAGGTGCGCTCCACCAGTACCGTGCCCGCCGCGACCCCGAACGCCGCGGCGAGGTCCGGGTCCGCCGGCACCTGCCGGTAGCGGGCGTGGAAGACGAGGTCGGCCGAGGCCAGGCCGGTGTCGTGCTCCGTCGCCCCGCTGCGCGCCCGACGCTCCTCGGGCCACCGCGCCCGGTCCTTCTCCCACTGGTACCGCGAGTTCGGCCGCACCCACCGCACCCGCTCGTACGTTTCGGCCATACGCCCTCACCGTCCCGTCGCCCGGCACCACCCAGCGTACGGTTCGTCCCGGTACGGCACCTTTCGGGCCCCTGGACCCCTGGGCTCGTGGACCCCTGGACCCGTGGACCCCTGGACCCGTGGGCCCCGCGAAGCCCGTGGACCCGGGCTTCGCGGCCCCCCGGCCCGCCTACCCCACGTGCACCCGCGGCCGTCGCGACCGGTCCGGTTCCGCCTCGCGCAGCACCTCCCGGGTGACCGGCGCGACCTCGCCCTGGCCGAAGAGGAAGAAGCGGAGGAAGTTGGCGAAGGGGCTGCCCTCGGTCCACTCGAAGTAGATGTGCGGCAGCACGCCGGTAGCGTCGCGCGCGTGCAGCAGCAGCGCCGCGAGTGCGTTGGGCACGGACGCGCTCTGCAGGGTCAGCACGCGGTAACGCTCGTGCAGGACCTCGCCGTGCACGCTCAGGTCGGCCTCGAACTCCGACGGGTCGGCGATCGAGACCTCCACGAAGATGAAGTCCTCCTGCGGCGGGATGTCGTTGTCCTCGCGGATCTGTTCGAGCTTGTCGCGGTACTCGGCCTTGTCGCGGCGGTCCGGCTCGTTGGCGATGAAGCGCATCCGGCGGTGCGACACGTCGCGGACGAAGCGGGCGGCCAGGTCGTCGAGCTCGACGTGGGTGACCCGCAGTTCGAAGGAGCGGGCCAGGCGGGAGAGGAGCGAGACCAGGATGATCCCGGTGATGAAGCAGGCGCCGATCTTCACCCCGTCGGGGCGCTCGATGACGTTCACCACCGTGGTGTAGAGGAAGACGGCCGAGATGACGGCGAACCCGATCGTCCACCGGCGCTGGCCGGCCCTGCTGGCGGCGATGGTCACCGCGATGGCCGCGGAGCTGATCAGCACCAGGACGCCGGTGGCGTAGGCGCCGCCCTGGGCGTCGACGCTGGCGTCGAAGATCCAGGTGACCAGGAAGGCGATGAGGATGAAGACCAGCACCATGGGCCGCACGGCCCGCGCCCAGTGCGGCGCCATCCCGTACCGCGGCAGGTAACGCGGCATCAGGTTGAGCAGGCCGGCCATCGCCGAGGCGCCCGCGAACCAGAGGATGGCGATGGTGGAGATGTCGTAGACGGTGCCGAAGCCGTTCCCGAGGTAGCGGTGCGCGAGGAACGCGAGCGCGCGGCCGTTGGCCTGGCCGCCCGGCTGGAACGCGTCCTCCGGGATGAGCACGCTGGTGAGGAAGCTGGTGCAGATCAGGAAGCAGCTCATGATCACGGCGGCCGTGGTCAGCAGCTTCTTCGCACCCTGGACGCGCCCCGCGGGGTTCTCCTCGGTGTCGCCCGGCCGGCCCTCGACGTGCGGCATCACCGCCACACCCGTCTCGAAGCCGGACAGCCCGAGCGCGAGCTTGGGGAAGACCACGAGCGCCACCCCGATCATGGCGAGGGGGCTGCCGTGCTCGGCGGTGAGCGCCGCCGACCAGTCGGCCACCACGCCCTGGGCGGTGGCCACGTGCCACAGCCCGGCCACCACGACCACCACGTTCAGCAGCAGGTAGGCGCCCACCAGGACGACCGCGATGCCGACCGCCTCCAGGAAGCCCTTGAGGAACACCGCGCCGAGCAGTGCGATCAGCAGCAGTGTGATCAGCATTTGCTTGCCGTGCAGCACACCGGCCAGATGGGGGTTCTCCACCAGGTGGGTGCCGGCGTCCGCGGCGGACAGCGTGATGGTGATGAGGAAGTCGGTCGCGGCGAAGCCCAGCAGCGTCAGCACGAACAGCTTGCCCTGCCAGAACGACAGCAGCCGCTCAAGCATCGCGATCGACCCCTGGCCGTGCGGGCTCTCCTCGGCCACCCGCCGGTACACCGGCAGCGCGCCGGCCAGCGTCACGATCACCAGCACGACCGTGGCGATCGGCGAGAGCAGGCCGGCCGCGAGCGCCGCGATGCCCGGCTGGTAGCCGAGGGTGGAGAAGTAGTCGACACCGGTCAGGCACATCACCCGCCACCAGGGCTGGCCCTTGTGCAGAGGCTCGGGCGGGGCGTGCGGTCCCTGCGGGGGCCCGGCCATGTCGGACGCGCCCTCCAGCATCCATGCGCGCAGCCGACTCGTGGGTGCGGCGTCGGTGCGGACCATCGATGCGCTCCTGACGGGATGGGGCAGTGCATACATTTTCAGCCATCACTCGGACGGCTCGGTCAGCGTATGCAACCGATGATCCGTTCTCCCGGCGTGTCGCCTCCGGTGAGACGAACCTCTCTGCGGGCGGGGCCCGTACGGGCGCGGGCCAGGGCGTGCGACGACCCCGGCGCGCGGGCGCGCGGCACGTCCCGCACGGGCCCCGAGCCGACCGTCGGCCCTGGCCCGCTTACCGTTCGAGCTCCCGTTCCGTTCCTGCTCCCGTTCGAGTTCCCGCCCCCGTTCCCGTTCCTGCTCCCGTTCGAAGCTCCTCGTTCCCGTTCCTGCTTCTGTCCGTGTCCGTGTCCGCGTCTCCGTCCCGTCTGCGCCCCGTCCCCTCCTCTGTGGTCGTCCCCGTCTGTGGCCGCCCTCGTTCCCGCCCTCGTTCCCGCCCTCGTTCCCGTCCGCGTCTCCGACCCGTCCGCATCCCCGTCTCCGTCTCCGTCAAGAACCCACATGACACGCATAGGGCGCGCGTCAAGGTCCGTCGACCCGCGCCGTCCGCTGTCTACGGTCGGATTCATGGGACGTCCTGACGACACATGCCCCGACGCGAGCCGCGACGCAGAGGACGACGTGCGTCGCGGGGCGGGGTGTGATGCGTGCCGCGAGGCGGGGTGTGACGCGTGCCGCGAGGCGCGGCGCGACGGCGCCGTGTGCGTGCCGCAACCCGTCGAGGCGGTGGACGACCGCCTCTGGGCGGGTGGTCTGGGGGGCGCGATCGTCTGCCCGGCCCTCCTGCTCGGGCTCCTGCTGCTGGTCGACTGGGGCTACGGCGACCTCACCGAGTGGCGGGCGGTGCTGTGGACGGGACTGGCGGTGCTGGTGTTCCTGGTGCTCTTCCCGCCCCGGATCACCGCGGGTCCCGGCTGGCTGGCCTCGCGCGGGTTGCTGGGCGTACGGCGGGTCCGCACCGACCGGCTGGTGTCGGTGCACTGCCTGGGCGGCGTCTCCCAGCGGGTCGTCCTGCGGGACGCGCTCGGCTGCCGGGTGGAGCTCGACGCCCGGGTGCTGGCGGCCAACCCCCACCTGTGGCACCGGCTCCGCCAGGACGCCCGGGCCTCCCGGGCCCGCGGCTGTCTGACCGGCGGGGACGCCGCGCTGCTCCGTCTGTCGGAACGGATCGACCGCGAGACGGCCGCGAGCGTGTTCAAGGTGTCGGGACTGGAGTGACGCGGCCCCGGTCGTCAGGTCCGCAGCCGTCTGGGGACAGGCGCACGGCCCCCCGCCCGGGCCCCATTGACACCACCGTCCCCCTCGGCCATAGTCCCGGCAACCGAAGCTCGACGAGCCGAGCCGGCCCGCACGGTCCGCGCACCACGGCACCACGGCACCAACCGGGCCCCGGGGTTCCCTCCCGAGGCGTCACGGCGGACGCACCCCCCACCGACGAGGAGAACAGCCATGAACGAGACCGGCACAGCCCGCCGCACGGCCCCCGGGGCCGTCCTGAGAAGAGCGCTGGCCGTCTGCGTGGCCGCGCTGCTGGCCACCGCTGCCGCGCTGGCCGGGGGCTCGCCCGCGACGGCCGCCGCGGCCGCGGCGGGCAAGCGCGTGGTCGTCTACTACCAGACGCAGTACAGCAACGGCACGTACGTCTCGCCCAAGGCGCTCACCGATCACGGCACCGGCGTCACCGACCTCCTGGTCGGTGCCTTCCATATCAACGACAACGATGTCACCCTCAACGACCACACCCCGGACGACAGCTCGTTCACGCGGATGTGGCAGGACATCGCCGCGATGCAGGCCACGGGCGTGCACGCGCTCGGCTTCGTCGGCGGCGCGGCCCAGGGCAGCTTCCAGCGCCTGGAGTCGGACTTCGGCACGTACTACCCGCGTCTGAAGAACGTGGTGACGACCTACCACCTCGACGGTCTCGACCTGGACGTCGAGGAGAACATGTCCCTGGGCGCCATCGAGCACCTGATCGACCAGCTCCACGCCGACTTCGGCAGCGACTTCATCGTCACGCTCGCCCCCGTCGCCACTGCCCTCAGCGGCGGCGGCAACCTCTCCGGCTTCGACTACGACCAGCTCTACCGCGACCGCGGCGACTCCATCAACTGGTTCAACACCCAGTTCTACTGCGGCTGGGGCTCCCTGTCGTCGACCGGCGGCTACGACGCGATCGTCTCCCGCGGCACCATCCCGTCGAACAAGGTCGTCGCAGGCACCCTCACCAATCCGGCCAACTGCGGCAGCGGCTACGTCGACATCAACACCCTCAAGTCGACCCTGTCCACCCTCTCCGCCAAGTACGACTTCGGCGGTGTGGCCGGCTGGGAGTACTTCAACTCCTTGCCGGGCGGCACGGCCGCGCCGTGGCAGTGGGCTTCCGAGGTCTCGGGGGCGATGGGCTGAGGGCAGGGGCCGCGGCTCCCCTTCCCCCGACCGGGCCCGTACCGCGCATGGGCGCGCGGTACGGGCCGATGTGCGGTGCGGGTTGATGTGCGGCGGGTGTGTCGGCACCGGCACCGCCACCGGCCCTCGCGCCCGAACCGCCATCGGCACGCCCCCGAACCGCCACCGCCGCCACCAGTGCCGAGGCGGGAGTGGGGGCGTGTCGGGTCGTTGCCGAAAGCGACATAGTGGAACGAGGCGTGTCAAACGGTATCGGATCGGTTGCCGCGGCTACGCTGAACTGATGGCCCGTCAGGCCACGGCCGCGTCATGACGAGGAAGCCACCCGGTCGGCGCCGAGTGCGTGACCGGGCGCCGCCTGTCCCCGACCGCAAGGGCAACCATGCAGTTCCGCCTCCCCGTGCCGAGCGTCCTCACCCGTGTCCCGCTGGCCTCGAACTACTATGCCGCGGTCACCATGGTGCTCCTCGCCCTGAGCCCGTACCTGATCCTCACCACCGTCACCTCACTGGCCATGCCGGTACTGATGGAGGCCCTCGGCGCCACCCGGTTCGAGCTCCAGTTGGCCATGGGCATGTCGAACGCCGGCTATGCGTTCGGGGCGGTGGCCACGGCCGACCTCATCCAGCGGATTTCGCGGCGGGCCGTGTACCTCATGGCGGAGGCCGGGTTCATCCTGGGCACGGTGCTGGTGCTGAGCGCCCAGGGCGTCGAGCAGTTCACGGCCGGGGTGATCCTCCAGGGCGGCTTCACCGGCATGCTGCTGGTGGCCTCGCTGCCGCCGCTGATCCTGCGGCACGGCATCGACCGCCTGCCGGTCACCGCCGCCGTCGTCAGCGTGGGGTTCTTCGGTATGGTCACCGCCGGGCCGCTGGTGGGCGGTCTCGTCGGCAGCTACGACGGCTGGCGGTGGCTGTACACCTCCGTCGGGGTGCTCGCGGCGGTCGGACTGAGCATCGGCGCGCTGACGTTCGAGGGCAACGTACCGCTCGCGCCGGGCGCGCGCTTCGACTGGCTGGCGATCCCGCTCGCCTTCGGCGCTTCCTTCCTGCCGTTCTTCGGCGTCGCCTGGCTGACCCGCGGCAACTGGACGGACACCGAGTTCCTCGTGCCGGTGTTCGCGGGACTGGCCATCGGCGTCATCCTGGTCGTGGCCCAGTACCACACGAGGGGCGCGCTGATGCCGGTGCGCCCGATCGCCAACACCCTGCCGGTCAGCGGCACCATCACCGCCATGGTGGTCGGTGCTTCCTTCACCACGCTGCTGGAGCTGAGCGAGACCTATCTGCTGCGGATGTCCCTCTTCACCCCCGTGAAGACCGGGCTGCTGCTCACCCCCATGATCATCGGAGTGATCGTGGCCTCGGTGCTTTTCAAGGGCCGGCTGACGACGCAGTGGACCCCGGTCCTCGCGCTCTCCGGCATCCTCGGCATCGTGGTGGGCGCGGCCATGCTGCTGGGCGTGTCCCGGTCGAACGCGGACGTCCTCATCCCGATCGCCATGGTCTTCCTGGGCTACGGCGCAGGTGCCGGTGTCACCCCGGGCCTGTTCCTGGCCGGTTTCTCGGTGTCCTCCACCCAGCTCGGCCCGACCTTCGCACTGGTCGAGCTGCTGCGATCGGAGGCGGCGTTCCTGATCGGCCCCGTGCTGGTGCACCTGGCGCTGACGGAGGGGTCGACCTTCGCGGACGGCTTCCAGCTCTCCGTGGCGATCACCCTGGTGCTGACCGTGCTGGGTGTGCTGCTCGTGCTGGGCATCTGGACGGCCGGCGGCGCCCGCCTGCGCCGCCCGGACCTGGAGGGCTGGGCCACCGGCAGGTCGACGGCGTTCCACTCGCCGGCCATCGCGGCCCGGCTCCGCAGCGGATGAGGAGGGGCGGAGCGGGGGCCCGGACCGTTTCGGGAGCACGGGAAGAGCCGAGAGCTGAGCGAGCCACGAGGACTGAGGACTGCGAGAGCCACGAGGACTGCGAGAGCTACGAGGACTGCGAGGGCCACGAGAGCTACGAGGACTGCGAGAGCCGCGAAAGCTACGAGAGCCGCGAGAGCCACGAAATCTGCGAAAGCCACGAAAACCGCGAGACCCAGAGCGCCCAGAAAGCGAAGGAACGCCCGTGAGCACCTACCTGATCAACCACCTGCGTATCCCGGGCGGCGTGCCCAACGAGGAAGGGCTGTCCTACCTGGAACAGGTCGAGGACACCGTGCGGGCGCACGGCGGCCGCTGGCTCGCCCAGGGCGCGGTCGACGTCCTGGAGGGCGCCTGGCCGGGCTCTGCGGTCCTCATCGAGTTCCCCAGCCACGCCGACGCGGAGAACTGGTACAACTCGCCCGAGTACGCGCGGATCCGTTCCCTGCGCACCGACAACTCCATCAGCGACATGGTCCTCATCGACAACGTCCCCGCCGACTTCACCGTCGCCGGCTTCGCCCGTGAGATCCGCGCGATGACCCAGGGGGCCGGGCCGCAGGCATGAGGTCCCGATGACCCGAGGGCGAGGGCCGCAAGGCATGAGGTCTCGCCGTCGACGCCGCCACCCAGGCCCTCACAGCTCGGCGGTCGGTCCCTCCGGCCGGGCCCGGCGCTCCTCGACGAGTTGCCGGGCGAGCTGCTCCGTCTCGGACTCGGGGATGCGCTCGTAGCCGTCCTCCGTGATGACGGAGACGATGGGGTAGATCCGGCGGGAGACGTCGGGGCCGCCGGTGGCGGAGTCGTCGTCCGCCGCGTCGTAGAGCGCATGGAGCGCGGCCAGGGCCGCCTCGCGACGGGACATGCCGGGGCGGTACAGCTTCTTCAGCGCGCCGCGGGCATAGGGGGAGCCGGAGCCCTCGGCGTGGAAACCCGTCTTCTCGTAGGGGCCGCCGGTGACGTCGTAACCGAATATGCGGCCGTGCCGTCCGTCGGGCGCGGCGGGGTCGTAGCCCACGAGCAGCGGGATCATGGCGAGGCCCTGCATGGCCTGGCCGAGGTTCTGCCGGACCATGTTGGCCAGCCGGGTCGCCTTCGCGTTGAGGGTCATGGGAGCGCCCTCGATCTTCTCGAAGTGCGTCAGCTCGACCTGGTAGAGCTTGATCATGTCCACCGCGAGACCGACGGTGCCGGCGAAGGCGACCGCCGTGTGGTCGTCGGCGGGGTGCACCTTCTCCAGGTCCTTCTGCGCGATGACGTTTCCCATGGTGGCCCGCCGGTCGCCGGCGATCAGCACGCCGTCGCGGTAGGTCAGGGCGAGCACGGTGGTGCCGTGCGGAAGGCCGGGTGCGGTCCGGGCGCCGTCGGGGAGGAGTCGGTGCGTGCGCAACAGCTCAGGGCGGTGCGCGGTCAGGAACTCGGTGAAGGACGAGCTCTCGGAGGCGAAGAACTCCTCGCCCAGCCGGCCGACGGCCTCCCTCGGTGCCATGCAACCCCTCCTCAGCCCCATGAGAACCCGACGGCCTCAAGCACACCCGACACGAGCACACGCACACGCGTCTACTACCAAGATCGAGCAGACGGGAAACTCCGCGTGCGCAGGCGAGCGTACGGCACGTTCGAGGGCACGAACCTGGGTGGAGGGGAGCGGAGGGAAGCGGAGGGGAGTAGGGGGGAGTAGACGGGAGCGGCGGCAGGCGGAGGGGAGGGGACGGGAGCGGCGGCAAACAGGCGGGAGGGACGGGAGCGGCGGCAAGCGGACGGGAGGGGACGGGAGCGGCGGCAAACAGGCGGGAGGGACGGGAGCGGCGGCAAGCGGACGGGAGGGGACGGGAGGGGACGGGAGAGGACGGGAGAGGACGGGAGCGGACGGAAGACGCTCGCCCGCGCAGACGGGCCGAGTCCGAGCTGTTCACCCGCCGCCCTGTTCGTCTCCCTCGCCACCCCCGTGCGTCCCCTTCGCCCCCCCGTGCGTCCCCTTCGCCCCCCCGTGCGTCCCCTTCGCCACCCCGTTCGTCCCCCTCGCCGCCCCCGTTCGCCGCCCCGTTCACCCGCCGTCCAGGTGCGCCGGCCGTCCCGTGCGCCGGCCCCGACAACGTGGCACCAGAGGATTCATGCAGTGCGGGAAAGGGCAGTTCGTGAGGGGCGGCACATTATGCCTGCTGGTGGGGGCGTCGGCACCGAAAATACTCAAACAAGTCATCCCATAACAAATGTTGTGGGACGATCCGCGACGTGAGCGGAAGCAACTCTCCCCCGTGGCTCGGCAGGCACCGGGTCCGTCGCGACAGGCGCCCAACGGCCTTGTGCGCCACCCGAGATGTGGCGGTCGTCCTGGCAACCCTCGCCCTGTTCCTGGCGCTTGGGGGAGCGGCGCAGCAGGCGGCGGCCAGTAGTGACCGCGCACACGGGCACGGCGGTACCCACGGCCGCGTCCACGTCGGCATCCACGGAGGCGGGCACGGTGGCATCCATGTGGGCATCTGCGTCCACCTCGGTATCGGGGGGATCACCGGCACCGTGGGCGTGGATCTGGGAGCCTCGCTGCACGGGCCGTCCGGGGGCGCGCACTGCCCGGGACCGCACCCGCCCCCGCCTCCGCCCCCGCCCCCATCCACCCCGACACCGACCCTGACGGCCACGCCCACCTCACCCCCACCGCCTCCGCCTCCCCCACCGCCCCCACCGGCGGGGCCGTCGCCCTCGGAGAGCGCGGCCGCGCCGGAACCCCGTCCCACCACGCCCCACCCGCAGGCACCGCGGTCCTCCGCGCCGTCGAGCCCGGCCGCCGCGCCCGGCCCGCCGAACCCACCCGCCTCATCGGCACCGGCCGCGGACCACCGCCCGTCCGCCCGGCCGACCAGGACCTACCGGATCCCGCCCGGCGACGGCGCACCCGCGCCCGCACGGCACCCCGCGGCGCCGTTGACCCTCACCGTGCTGGTGGTCACCGTCCCCGCCGTGCTCGCCGCCGTCGTGCTGCGCCCGCGTTCCCGTTCGTCCCGCGGCGCCAGGGCGTCCTGAGCGCGGCCGGACCCGAAGCCGTCGACAAGAACCTGCCAGGGGAGTTGTGCATGTCGGAGTGGTTGGTACTCGTCATCGCCATGGCGTTGGCCTGCGCCCTGGTCATCTCGGCCGTCGTGCTGCGCCAGCGCCGCGTCAGCGCGGACGACGACCCCTCGCAGACCCCCGACGTCATCGAGTACATGACGATGATGATCGGCGTGATCTACGCGATCGTCCTCGGCCTCGCCATCGCGGGCGTGTGGGAGGCCAGGAACGCCGCGCAGGACAACGCGTTCAGCGAGGCGCAGGCCCTGCACGAGGTGAGCGAACGCGCGCAGGTCTACCCGCCGGCGGTGCGCGACCACGTCAGGGCCGACGTCCGGGCGTACGTCTCCTACGTCGTCGGCACCGAGTGGAAGCACATGGAGGAGCACGAGGAACTCTCCCCGCACGCGACGGAACTGCTCGACCGGGTGCGGCACGACGTGATGGACCGCGAGCCGCGGAGCGAGGCCGAGAGCCAGACGTACCAGTCGATGGCCGACCTCGTCGCCACGGCCGACACGGCCCGCAACACCCGCGGCCAGAACGCCGGCCCGACCATGCCCGGCATCGTGTGGTTCGGCCTGATCACCGGCGCCCTGGTCACCGTGGGCCTGATCTTCACCCTCCAGATCCGCCGCTCGGGCCGCGAACTCCTCCTGGCGGGCATGTTCAGCGCCCTGATCGTCTTCCTCCTGTTCCTCATCTGGGACCTGGACGCCCCCTTCGGCCGAGGCCTCGGCGCCACGACGGAGCCGTTCCTCGATCTTTTTCCGTCGGTGGGGGCGGGCGGCTGACAGGGTTCGTCGATGAAGTGCGCTCACGGGGAGGCACTGCCGGGCGCAGCGCGCGCCACCCGTCCCGTTCGTGTTCGGCCCCGAACGCCGAAGGCGGGCCGGGGGGAGCCCCGGCCCGCTTCCTAATGAGCGTCATCGGTCCGCTGCCGCGGTCCGTCCCGGCGGTTACCGCCGTGCCGCCCAGGCCCTACTCGAGTTCGGCGAACAACTCGGCCTCGTAGATCCGCTGGGCCGTGGGACGGACCGGCTTCCACACCCGGCCACGCCGTGCGGCCGAGGCCGGCTGGGGAGCCGGCGGGGACGCCGGTCGTGGCCTCCTCTTGCGGCGGGGAGGCACCGTTGCCCTGACCTGACGCCTGGGTGCAGGCCGGCGCCTGCCGTGCTGCACGAGTCCGCGCTGTGGGGACTTCATATTTTCCTCCTTGTTCGTATGTTCTATTTCCCGACGTTCGAGGCCGCGCCAGTGGGTCGTGACGGGGGTTTGCTCCGTCGTCGTTACCAGGCCGTCCCCGGGCGTTCCGGCTAAGGGCCGGAGCGGTTGCGGCGGGGTGATCGCAGAGTGGCAGATCTCCCGGGGAACCGCCAAATGGAAAGCGTTAGCCGACCGTTAATGGGCCGGCGAGGTCCTGTGACATGCTTTCCTCTGCCGGTCGGTGCAGGGACCGCGGGAAGACCGTCATGGAAATCGGGGGTAATGCACATGGAATTCCGCTTGCTGGGGCCGGTGGTCGCGCTGCAGGAAGGCGTGCCGATCCGGATGAAGTCCGTGAAAGCGTGTGAGCTTCTGGCTGTCCTGCTGCTGGCGCCCGGCCATCGTGTCTCGCATGCCGGCATTACGCGCTACCTGTGGCCGAATGAGGAGCCGAACGCCAATCGAATTCGACAGTGTTTCCATCAACTGCGACAGTCCGTACCCGGGATCGCCGAAAGGAACGAACGGGGGTTCTGCCGGATCCGGGCTGCTCCGCACAGCGTCGACTACGTCCGCTTCCGGGAATCACAGCGGGCCGCGAACGCGACGGATAGCCGGTCGGTGCGCCTCAGGGCACTGCGGTCCGCGCTCGACGAATGGCGGGGCACGCCCTTGGACGAGTTGCCAGGAGAAGGATTCGAGCAGAAGCGGGCCGAGCTTGTCGCCGAGCTGCACGACGCAACGGCGGCCTGCACCCTCGCCGAGTTGGAGTGCGGTCAGGCACGTGCCGCTCTCGATCGGGTCGATCCGGCCCTGGCCCGCTGGCCCGAGAGCGAGACCCTGCTCGGCCTCAAGGTCCGTGCCCTGAGAACGCTCGGCAGGCAGGACCAGATCGAGGCGCTCCTGGCTCGCTGGCAGCGCCGGTTCGGGCGGCCGACCGTTCACCTGCTGCTGGTCGGTGAGGAGGACATGGCCGGCCCCGCGACGGCCGACGCGTCACCGGCGCCGGCGTCGGCGCGTCCGAGACCCCGGCAGCTCCCCCAGCAGTCGGTCGACCTGGTCGGCCGCCAGCCCCAGCTCGACCAACTCGCGGAGATCGTCCTGGGCCGGACGGCAGGACGGAGCCGGATCGCCGTGATCACCGGGATGCCCGGTGTCGGAAAGACGTTCCTCGCCGTGCGCGCGGCCGCCGGAGTCGAGCGGAACTTTCCGGACGGCATCCTCTACGCCGACCTCGGTGGGTTCTCGCCCGGGAAGCCGGAGGACCACGGCCCCGTCCTCGCCACGTTCCTGAACGATCTTCGGGTTCGCCCCGTGGCTTCGACCGTGGACGGGTTGGTTGCCGCCTACCGCACGGCACTCGCGGACCGCGCGGTTCTGCTGATCCTGGACAACGCCCGTGACGAGGACCATGTCCGTCCGCTCCTTCCTCCGGCCGGGGCGAGCGCGGCGCTCGTCACGAGCCGCCGCCAACTGTACGGATTGGCGATCAGGGAGAGCGCCGAGATCGTGGACCTCGCTCCGCTGGACCGGCAAGATGCCGTCTCACTGCTGCGCGGGCGCCTGGGAGAGGCCCGGATGGGTGCGGTCCTCCCGTTCGTGGGCGATCTGGTCGAGCACTGTGCCGGCGTGCCCCTGGCCTTGGGCATCATGGCCGCGCGAATCATGCAGCGTCCCGGGGCTCTCGCGGGTATGGTGCGCGATCTGCGTCAGGACAGCACCAGGCTCCGTTCGCTCGACCTGGGCTCGGAGAACCTGAGCGTCCGGCTGTCGCTGGAGGCGTCGCACAGACTGTTGCGGGCTCCGGCGGCACGGCTCCTGTGGCAACTGGCGGTGCATCCCGGACCGACCGTCAGCTGGGCCGCGCTGCGGGCACTCGAACCGGATGACGCCATGGGGGTCATCGACGCGATCGACGACCTGATGCGGATGAGCCTGGTGACCGAGCCCGTCTTCGAACGCTACTCCTTGCACGACCTGGTCCGTGTCTACGCAGGTGAAACAGCGGCCCGACAGGACGAGAGCGAGCGGGCCAGCGTGATGGAACGTGCACTGTCCTTCCTGCTGCACAATGCCTGGGCCAACGACCGCGGGCTGGATCCTGGCCGCCGGTTGCCGATCGGCGAACCGGAGGGGGTCGAGGTCGCCTCTCCTGCCAGTGCCGCGGATGCGATGTCCTGGTTCGAGACCGAGTACTCCACCCTGACGGCGGCCGTCAGATGTGCTGGGGAACACGGCCTCGACCGCTACACGTGGCTGCTGCCGATGACTCTGGTGACCTTCCAGTGGCGCTCCGGCCGTCATCTTGACGCCCTCGATCACCTGACCTGCGCCCTCGCGGCCGCGGAGCGGGAGGCCGCACCGGCGGACGTGGCCATGGTCCACCGGATGCTCGCCGGCACCCACCGGGGCCTTGGGAACCTGACGCAGGCCATGAGGGAACTGCGCAGCGCGGTGCGGGTGAGCGAGAAGAACGCGGACATCCAGGGTGCTGCCCTGGCCCGGCACATCCTCGGTGTCCTGTTGCGCGAAAGCGGTGCATCGGATGAGGCCCTGATGCAGTTCACCGCCGCACTGTCCGCCTTCGAGCGACTCGGCGACCCCCTCGGCCAGGGGGCGGCGCTGAACGGGATAGGAAGCGGGCACTACGACCTGGGCCGGTACGACGAGGGCCTGGAACACTGCCTGCGGTCTCTGGTCCTTCTGGAGGGCACCGACGATCTCAACGGCCGCGCGCACGCGCTGTTCAGCCTCGGCCGGATCCGAGTGGCGCGCGGAGAGCACGATGCTGCCGCCTCGGACTTCGAGCGGGCCCGCCGCCTGTACAGGTCGTTGGCCTATGGGAGCAGGGAGGCCAGGACACTGGTGCACCTCGCCGAGGCGCTCCGCGACGCCGGTCGTGACCAGGAGGCCGGGGAGGCGATGGAACGGGCTCACGTCCTGCTGGAGGGACTGGGCGAGCGCGACGTCGACGCGGCCGTCGGGCGGTTGAGATGCCTGCCCTGACGGCGCACCCGAGGTCTGCCGCCGCCGGATCACGGTACCGGCAGCCGCAGACGGTAAGGGGCGGTCGGATCGGGGGCCGTGGTTTTCGGGGACCTGGGCGAGTCGGGGGACGGCAGCATCGGCCGCAGAAGGCGCAGGACCTCGGCCACGCCGTCCGGCCGCTCGTCCGGATCGACGGAGACCATGGCGAGCGCGAGACTCCTGAGCGCGGAGGGCAACTGCGCGCGGAACCCGTCAGGAAAGGCCGGGGTCGTGGCGTCGGGTGCCTCTTCCAGACCGTCGTAAGGCACCTGCGAGACGGTCATCGAGAACAGCAGTGCACCCAGGGAGAAGACGTCGGCCCGGGGGGTGAGCACCGCCGCCCGGTCGTACAACTCGGGGGCGGCGTAACCGGGAGTGCCACGAGGATCGCTGTTGGTGCTGCCGGTCTCGACGGAGATGCCCAAATCCAGAAGACGGACCCGGCCGTCAAGCTGCACCATGGTGTTGTTCGGGGAGACATCCCGGTGCACGTACTTCTCGTGCACGCCGCCGAGAATTTCACAGAGTTGTGCGACCAAGGACACGGCCGCGGCCGCCGGGACAGGTTGGTGATCCTTGATCCACGATGTGACCGTGACGCCGTCGACCAGTTCCATCACGATGTACCGGCGCCTGCTCCGCCCGTAATGGCCGTCGCCCAAGACCCGCGGAATACCGGGCACGTGTTCCATGAAACGGAGTCGTTCGAGTTCGTACTCAAGGAAAATGGCGGCTGAACGATAGGCGGTCGTGGCCTCGAAAGTGCGGCTGAACTGTGATTTGACTGCCACGTCCTGCCCCAGGTGCTCGTCCCGGGCCACGAAGATCTCGCCCTCGGCGCCATGGCCGAGACCTCGTAATACCCGGTAACGATCATCGAGGAGAGTTCCAGGAAGCATTGTCTGCGCTCCGAATAAACAAGAAGAACCCGCCCGGCTCGACTACGGGTCCCGTGAGAAAGAAAAGTGAGGACATCATGGCAGATAGTTGGCCGCCCGACGGTCTGGTTGGGGAATCCGGCGTCGTCGACATACGCCTCGGCATGTTCGGCCCCGAGCGGTACCGGTGCCCGGCGTCCGATGCGCTCAAGGCACGTGGGCTGCGGCCGCGTGCACGGGCATCCCGGAAGCCGGAGACGCTGGAGCCCTTCCTCAACGGACCGTTCATGGCCGCGGCCGACGTACTCGAAAGACCCCCGCACCTGCAGGAACCGGTCGTATCGGGCAGTGGCCGGCGGCGTCCGGTGCACGACGGAGTGCGGCAGTGGACCGAGCACGCGCTGCGGACGTACCGAGGCGCGTTCCCCGAGGACCCGGGCCTGCGTCCTGCGCGCCGGCCCTGGGTCTACCGCCACCCGCAGCAGACCGACGGTGCCAGGGGCACCGTGGAGTACCGGATCACCGCCTGGGGACGCTGCTTCGAGTCTGACGACGGCCGACTGCGCGAGTTACGCCTCCCCGTCAACCGCCTCCGCGCGCGAAGCGCGGCCGAACGCGCCGTGGCCGCCCTCGTTGCCGCCGAGGGGGACCCCGATCCCCGGCTCGAACGGATCAGAGTGATCCAGTTCGCCCTCCACGACGGCGGCAAGGACACTATCTTCCTGGGCACCCGGGACGAGGCGTTGGCCGTGTACCGAAAGGACGGGGCGCCCGCTGTCCGCGCGCTGCTCGACAGCCGAGAGTACCGTCCGGGGACCGCCTGCACCTCGTGCGCGATCGCACCCGTCTGCCCAGCGCTGCCGAGAGCCGCCGGGCTGCTCGGGACAGCCGACCGCAGCCGCCCGCGACGAAGCTGGTCCTCCACCACCGGCCGGGCGCACCGGACCTGTCCGGCACGCGGCTACCTGCGCGGACTGCGTCTACCGGTCGCCGCCGCCGTGGAGCGAGGTGCCGCTGTCGAGCGCGGGCGGGCGATCCACGCGTTCCTCGCCGCGCGGCACAGCCGGCTGCCGCGTACACCCTGCACCCCGAACATCCCGGCGGACTGGGTACCCGAGGGCTACCAGCTCCCGGAGGGGGAACGCCGGCTCGGAGCCGGGTTGTTGCGCCACCATGCCGAGGTGTGTCCGATCGGTGCGGCGGGACCGCAGTCACAGATCCGTACCGAACCCAGGTTGGTGTTCGACGACACCGCCGCCGACCTGCTGGTCCTGGCGGAACCCGACGTGCTGTACCAGCACGGGGGCTCATGGGTCTGGCGCGAGACCAAGACTTCGGGAAGCGACCGTCCCCGCCACGACGTGCTGGCCTCCTACCCCCAGTTGGCTCTGGCGCTCAGGATCATCGGCAGCGGTGCACTGCCCGGCCCGCGGGCCGGAGGACGGGTCGAGCTCGAGCTGCTGCGTCCCGGCGGCGTCGACCTGCACACCCTCGACCCCTTCGCCCCCGCGACCAGGCAGACCGCCGAGGCGGTACTGCGGGAGCAGGTTTCCGGCTGGCATGCGGAGACGCTCTTCGAACCGGTGCCGGGCCCCCAGTGCGCCACCTGCGAGGTGGCCGGGTGGTGCTCGGCGCGGCAGATCCAGGAGGAAGGACCGGAGGGGAAGCAGTGACAGAGGACGAGCGGTCGAACATCGATCTCCTGGCCACACTGGCCCGAGGTGTGATCGAACTGAGCTCGCTGGCACGGTCGTCCGCGTTTCGCCTGCCGTACCCACCGAGTCTCCAACTGGCCCTGGACCGTGTGGTGCTGGCTGGCCTGACCCGGGGCCGACCGGTACCCGCCGGAGTCCCCGAACTGCTGGCCTGGTGCAGGGAGCCGGGGCTTGTGGGATGGCCGCTGACGATGCCGAGCGGTTACCTCACCGGCGACGCCGGCCTGATCCATCCCGTAACGGACGAGCCGACCCGGACCTGCGCCGAACTGGCCTCCCTCGGCCCGTACGGCGTGCTGGAACAGGAAGCCGAGGCCCTGCTGGGCACCCTCGCCGACGCATGCGGAAGCACGGAGCGGTTCGCGACGTGCCGGGACTTCCTCATGTGCCGACCGGTCATCCTCCAGTTCGATCCGCTTGAGCTGCTGCGGCCGGCCACGGCCCAGACCTGGAGGTTGGTCAAGGAGCTCTACGCCCCCGTACCGGACCGCTTCCAGGTCGACGAGCTGGTGTACCGCTGCAAGGGCTGCCTGCTACTCGCCAGATCGCAGACAGCGGACGGATCCTGGTGCGAGGGCGATTGCTCACCCGAGGCCCGTGCACTCGAATCCTCGCACCGACCCCGGCAGGTCATGGCGCTGCCGTTCGCGCTCAGGCTCTTCCTGGCTCTACCCGGCCGCACCGAGCAGGCCGTCCGCTCCCGGCTCACGGGCCGGGTCTCGCTGTATCCGCTGGGCCTGGGCGTGCACCGCGTCACCGACCGGGACGGGATGCCCCGCGCCTTCCAGGTCCACGACCGGGAGCAGCCGGCACCGGCCGCCCTGCGGGCGGCGGAGGTTGCCGCCAGACTCGACGCGCCCTTGGCCGTCGTGGTGCCGGACGTGCGGGCGACGCGACCGGGTTACCGGCAGGAATTCGAGCACGCGCTGCCCCCCGGGGCACGGGTGCGCCTGCTGTCCGCGAGCGAGTTCACCGCGGCGGAATCGACCGGGCGGAGGGTGACCCATGCGTAGCACCGCCCGGTCCCTTGGCGAGGTGGTCGACCTCCTGTCGGTCGCCGCTCCGGAGTTGAAGGCAGCCAGACTCGTCTCCCTGTGCGAGATTGAGATCGGCCTCCTTCTCCAGGAGAAGGCCACCCCCGGCGAGCCCGCCGCGGACGCCTGGACGCTGTTCAGCGGCTACCCGTTCGCACAGAAGTGGGGAGCCGTTGACGCGACCGGGCAGCGGACCCTCCGCACGGCCCGGCACACGCTGTGGACCTGGGGCCGCCGTCTGGCCTGGCACGAGGCGCTCACGGAGTATCAGCGGCTGGATCGCCAGGTCCGCGGTTACGAGATCGCCGACCCGGCCCGCCCCGCCGTCCGGCGCCCGTCACTGTCGGTGGCACCGGATCGCTGGGACGCCTACGAACGGCTGCTGGACGTGGCACCCGCGTTCGCCGGCCGGCCCATGGCGTTCGCCACGGCCGGCCGGCACGCCTTCCCCGTCGGCCGGCACCTCGCCACCGTCCAGCTCCCCCCGTGCGCCCTGCCGCCGCCGTCCGGTCATGACCTCGCGGCGCCTGCGGTCAACGGCGGGAGGCAACTGTCCTTCCGGTGGGACAAACTGCTCAGGACGGCGGCGTTCATGGACTTGGTGCAGCACGCCAACTGGACCGGACGACTGGCGGCGATCCGCCTCTCCACGTGCCGGGGCCCCAGATTCAGGCGTGCCAGGCACTTCAAGGTGGCGCGGATCCAGCATCTGCTGGGCATCGTCGGAGCCGGCAAGAGCACCCTGCGGGACGTGCTGGTGGTCCACCTGGCCAGACGGGGCCTGCGGACGACCGTCGTCGTCGGGGACGTCGCCGAACAGCTCAAGCTGGTCCAGCTCTACAACACGTTCGTGCCCGGATCGGCCGCGCCCGTACTCGGTGCCTCGGGCCGGCAACAACACGCCGAGCGGCTCCACCGGCGGCTGATCGGCCGTGGCGGACGCAACCTCCTCGCCCATGACGACCCCGGGTTCGCGTACCTCAGCACGTCCTGCGCCCTGAACGCGCTCCGACACGAAGGGGGCGCACTCGCCGACGACCTGCTGGCTTTCGGCGAGGCACCCTGTACGAGGCTGCAACCGCGCGGCAGGCGCGGTGACGACACGGACGACATGTGGATGCAGTACCCGGTGGCCTGCCCCTTCTGGTCCGGCTGCCCCCGCCACCACGGCGCCCGTGAACTCGTCGGCGCAGCGGTCTGGGTGGCCACGCCCGCCAGCCTGGTCGATTCCGGGGTGCCGCACCCGCAGAACCCCGAACGCATCCGCTACCTCGAACTCGCCTGCCGACGCAGTGATCTGGTGATCGTCGACGAGGCGGACCGGGTCCAGATGCAGCTCGACCGGATGTTCGCCCCGGCCATCCCACTGATCGGCGGTGGCCCCGGTACCCGGTCCTTCCTCGACGACGTCAACCAGCACCGCATCCGCGAATTGGCCGGCGCGGGGCGCATCCAGTTGTCCGACCGCGACGTGGAGAACTGGTCGGCGGCCGTGAACACCACGCAGGCCGCGGCGGATCGACTGGTCGCCATGCTCGTCCGGGACCGCCACCTGCGCGACTGGGTCAGAACCGGTTACTTCAGCGCGTGGACGCTCCAGCTTCGCCTACTGGAAGAGCGTTATCCGCTGCCGGAGGACGACGACACACCGGCCGCGGTGCCGGCACCCGGCACCGAGCACCCCCACCGGGCGCCACGGCGGGAACTGACCGAGACCCTGGACGCCTTCCGGGAGAACCCGTTCGGCGACCGCCGCCCTCCCACCGGGGAAGGGACTGAACTCACCGTTCTGATGGGCGAACTGCTGCACACCACCTACCCGGCGCGCACCCGCACGCGGCTCGATGAGGCGCTCCGCCGCCTGTTCGACCTCGATCCGCTGCTGGCGCCGACCGCCGAGGGGCGCGAACGCTACCAGGAGCTCCGCGGCCAGGCGATCCGCAAGCAGACACGGCCGCCGGGCCAGGCGGAAGCGGGCCGTCGGCGGTCCGGACGACGGAGGAAAACGGGGCTGCCGGAGGACCCGGACACATGGTGCCGCCTGCTGATGTCCCGTTTCGAATTCACTCTCCTGCTCAGCGCGCTCGAACCCAAACTGGCCCTGATCAACGCCATGTGGCCGCGCGTTGCGGCAGCCCTCAACCTGGGCTTCAACGAGATGTACCGTAGGCCGCTCGACTACGGGCCGATGGTGCCGGAAGCGCCGATGGGCAATGTGATCGGCTTCCAGTTCCTGATGGACGGGCCCGACCGTGGCGGTGTGCGCACCGGGGAACTGCGTTTCTTCCGGTGCAGCGGCGTGGGCCGGGAACTGCTTCGTGTGATGCCCGACCTGCCGACGGTGGATGGCCGGCCTGGCACCAACGTCCTGTTGATGTCGGGCAGCAGTTGGGCCGGGAAATCCAGCCGTTACCACGTCCCGGTGCCGATCGGAGTGCTCATCGAGCCGGCCTCCGACGAACTGATGCGGATAGCCGAACAGAGCGAGTTCCGCTTCGAGTTCCTCCGCGACGGCTGCGGGTGCCGCGCCCGCTGCGTGTGCCCGGAGCCCAACCAGGCTCAGCGGCTCTCCGGTGAGCCGCTCGACCGGAGGGCGGACGTGCTGCGCCGGATGACCATCGCCCTCGCCAGGGACGACACCGGAATCAGCCGACTGCAGGAGGAGCTGAGGATGCTCCCGGAGAGCCGCCGCCACATCCTGCTGCTCGTCGGTAGCTACGAGGAGGCCAAGGTGGTGGCGGACACCTTGCACACCCTCAACAACCGGTGGAAGGGCCGCGTCCTCAGGCTGGTGTCCGACGACGATCCGGACGCCGGGACATGGGCGGAGGACGAGGAGCACCACGCACCGGTGCTGCGCCGGGGCGACGTCGAGACACTCGCCGCCACCCGCGCCGACATCCTGGTCGCGCCCCTGCTGGCCGTGGAGCGCGGACACAACATCCTCGACCTCGACCGCCGGCACGCGGCGATCGGATCGATCTACTTCCTCGCCAGGCCCAACCCGCGTCCCGACGACCTCGGCCTGGCCGTGCACGCCATCAACGACTGGATCGTGCGGGCCATCGACGGAGGGGAGTTCGCCGACTGGGTCCGGGCCGAGGCCACCTTGGGACTCGGGGCCCGCAAGGTCAGGGACCTGGCCAGATCCCAGTGGTACCGGGTACTCGCCAGGAGCATGGCGTGGAGCCGGCTGGGCGACGACCGGGTGCAGGTCACCTGGGACCTGCTCGTGCTGATCTGGCAGGTGATCGGCCGGTCCGTGCGCGGCGCGGTGCCCACCCGGGTCGCCTTCGTCGACGCCGCCTTCTCTCCCCATCTGGCCGCCGAGTCCTCAACCGGCGACCCCGACACCGAGAAGACCAGCCTCCTACACAGCATCCACGCCGTGCTCGCACCGTATTTCACGTCCGGCAGCTCCGTGCCCGCGACCGACCGCCGCATCGTGCAGGCGCTGTACCGGCCGATGTGGGCGGCCCTCGACCGCTGTCTGCCCCTGCCCGTCGAAGAGAAGAGCCCCTCGTGTACCGACTGATCAGCACCACCGCCTACGAACCTGACCCGAGCGCCGGGCCCTGGACCGAGCGGTATCGGGTCATCAGCTTCCCCGAGGAGTGGCGAGAGGAGTTCATGGGTCTCTACCGGCTGAGGTGGCGCCGCAGGGAACAACCGGTCGGTCTGCCCATCAGCAAGCTCAACGACCTGCTGAGGGCCACGGCCCCGGGCCTGGTGGCCACCGGCAGGGGGGCGGGAGCCGGCACCGAGGTGCCATGGTTCTACGCGTTGGAGGACATGCCTGCCGAGCTGGTGGCCCCTCTCCTGGCCTCCTGGGTGATGACCCTGCCGCCCGGCGCCGAGCGGGACCCCGACCACACGGCCGACCACCGGGCCGCCTTGGACCGGGCGCTGGCACTGATCGACGACCACTCCCCGCGGTGGAGGCAGGAGTCCGTGGACCTCACCGCAGCGGAACTCTCCCCGGGAGGCACGGCCCAGCCTGACCGCAGGCTCTACCACCTGCTGCCCGAGCAGATCGGCGCCAGGCTCGCGGCCCGCCCGCTGCACCTCAACGGCGTCGACCTGTCCTTCCGGCTGGCCACCCGCGACCAGGGGGTGGAACTCGTCAGCTGGCCACCGCGGACGTACACCAGGGGGAAGCGCGTCTGGTACTACTCGGGACTGGTGACCGTCACGGTCCAGACGGTGCCGTTCGCCCCGCGCTTCAGGGTGCACGTCTCGTACGGGGTTCGCCGCTGGGCCACAGGGGCTCCGGTGCACCTGCCGGAGGGGCGCGGTGCCACCGTCCTGCTCGACGCGCCGCATCCGTGGCCGGGCCTCGACGGACCGCGCATGCGGCTCACGGCCAACTCCCTGGCCTACGACCGCCGCCTGGGAATGCTCGCCTGGAACAGACACAGCCTGGTGGACCTCCTTCCTGAACTGGACGTCCTACGTGCCTACCCCAAGCCTGCCGAGCTGACCACCGAGCCGGTCGACTGGCTGGAGGGCCGGGACGGGGTCGCGGCGGGCATCCTGCACAGCACGGCGATGGGCCCGCACGGTGTCGGTGCCGGACTCATGCCGCTCGAACGATCGCTCCTCGACCGCTGGGTCGAGAAGTGCCTTCGCCCCGTCCTGCGACGGGTGCCCGACCTCGAACGGGCGCACCGCAAGTCCAAGCCTGCCCTGCGCCCGACCTCGAAGGCGAAGGACCCGGAGGAACAGGAGACGCGCTCCCGGCAACGGGTACAGGCCCGGCAGGACGCCGTACACGCGGCGCTCGACGGGCAGCCACTGATGGTGGACGTTCTCTGGCAGACGGAGGAGACCAGGGACGAGCTGGTCGCGGCGCTCTGCGAGTGGCTGGGGCTCCCGGCCGGACCCGGCCGGGCCGACGGCTATCACGAGTGGCGGGTAGGGGACCTGCACGTAATGCTCCGCACCCAGCCGCTCCAGACCCTGGGAGCCTCCCTGGAGATCGCCCGGGAGCCCGGCCGGCCACGAGCCCAGGCGCTTGCCGAGGCGGTGCGGGAGCGTGCCGCGCGGATGGCCGTCCGGCTCGGTGCCCGGCCGGGCACGGTCGGGCTGGCGGTCGTGGAGACCCTGGGCCCTGACAGGTTCTCGGCGCAGGGCTCCGATCCCAAGTCCGCACTGCGGCACGGTTGCGCTTCGGCCCACCGCGTCAGCCAGTTCATCGTCGTACCGGAGGACGCCGACGGGGCCGTGGCCCTACGTGCACGGTCCGCCCTGGCCGACGGGATGCGCCAGCTCGGCGCCGTGATCCCGCCGGACCAACGGCTGGACGAGGAACTGCCCGCCGACCTCCAGTACCTCGCACTCTGGCACGTACGGCGCCAGGCCAACGGGCCGACCCGGCAGGCCGGACAGCACCTGGTCGCCCTTCGGATCCGTCCACGAGATCCGGTACACCCCGTACGCGGCTGGGACGACACCCGTAAGGAGTGGGTGCCCTACGCCAGGCTGCTGCTGACACTCGCCGTGGACGGTGCCGCGGCACCGACCCGCTCGGGCCGACCCGCTCCGACCGCCGACGAGCGACGCTACGAGGTCGAGCGCCGGATCAGGTCGCTGCTCTACCAGGTACGTGACCGGCCGACGCTGCTCCTGGCGAGCAGCGCGAACTTACGCGAGGCGTGGCCGGGTCTGAACAACGGGCAGTTGATCACGGACATGATCACCTTCGACGGAGAGCCGCCCGTCAGGCTTGCGCTTCACGGTGCGGATCTGCGCGTGGTGCTGCTTCGGGACGCCAACAGCCGGGGCGAGACGCCTCAGTGGTACGCGCCCGGGGAGACGGAAGAGGAGACGCCGGGGTTCTCCGCGGGTCTGTGGGCGGCACGGGATGGGGGCCGGGACGCAAGGGTGTTCGTCAGCACCGTCGGCAAGCCGCCAGCCGCGGGCACCGTGCGGCGCGACCTCCGCAAACTGGTTCCTGACGCGAACTGGCCGCACGGCCCCGCAGCCACTGCCTGGAACCCGCAAGCGCTCGAACTCACCGTGCTCGGCTGCCTCTCCGAGGCATCCCTGGCAGCCTCAGGACGCGCCGGCACACTCCCGGACCGGCCGGCCGTGGTGGCGGCAGCAGCCCACCAACTGCGCTTCCACGACGAGTACCACCCGCTGGCCCGGCCGCTTCCGCTGCACCTCGCGAAGCTGGCCGAGGAGTACGTCCTGCCGCTTGCGACAGCGCCGGGTTCGACGAAAGTCTCGGCTCCGGTTTCCACGCCGGCTCCGGTTTCGGCTCCGGCGTCGGCTCCTATCTCGGCTCCGGCTTCGTCAGCGACTCCGGCTGCCGAGGAGCACACCGAGTAGCCGCCGGCGGACCGGGCAGGCCCCGCTCCACGGCTCGCTCGAGCTGTGGAGCGGGGCTCGATCGGTCGAGGAGCACCCCGGCGTGTGGGGGGATCACCGATGCTCGGGGCAGGTAGACGACGACGCCGGGGGCCGCCCCGCGTGCGCGGGGACCACGAGATCCGCGAGCTTGAAGCGCGCGGCCTGTGGGGACCACCCCCGCGTGCGCGGGGACCACTGGAAGGGGGGCCGCGGTGAAGGGCACGGACAGGGACCACCCCCGCGTGCGCGGGGGACCACGAGGGCCGCGAAGAGATTCGCGACTTGCTCAAGGGACCACCCCCGCGTGCGCGGGGACCACGGTGCGATCGAGGTCGAGCGTGGTCGGAACCCGGGACCACCCCCGCGTGCGCGGGGACCACCTCACGGGGATCACCGGGATCGCTGACGAGGCGGGACCACCCCCGCGTGCGCGGGGACCACGCGGATATGACGCACATCGTGCGCTGGTCACGGGGACCACCCCCGCGTGCGCGGGGACCACTGGCCGCAGGTGGGGCACTGGAGCTGGGAGAGGGGACCACCCCCGCGTGCGCGGGGACCACGCCACGACCAGTCGGGTCGAGGCACTCGATTGGGGACCACCCCCGCGTGCGCGGGGACCACGCCACGACCAGTCGGGTCGAGGCACTCGATTGGGGACCACCCCCGCGTGCGCGGGGACCACTCCGTCCCGTGCAGTTGCCGGTGCTGGTGGAGGGGACCACCCCCGCGTGCGCGGGGACCACGGCGGAAGCGGCACGCACGTGCTGACGACCATGGGACCACCCCCGCGTGCGCGGGGACCACTCACTGTCCTACTCACGCGCACGAAATCGAATGGGACCACCCCCGCGTGCGCGGGGACCACAAGGCGGCCCGGGACGAGCGGGAGGAGGCGGAGGGACCACCCCCGTGTGCGCGGGGACCACCCCACCTCCTGGGTCGGCTTCAGCTCCTGGTGGGGACCACCCCCGCGTGCGCGGGGACCACGCCCTCTCGCGCGCCCCCGCGCGCAGGGGAACGGGACCACCCCCGCGTGCGCGGGGACCACCCGGCCTTCCCGACCGACAAGCCGCGGGTCGAGGGACCACCCCCGCGTGCGCGGGGACCACGTCAGACCGCCGTCCGCCGACCCGTGCGCCACGGGACCACCCCCGCGTGCGCGGGGACCACGAGTACGGCAAGGGCGGACGGGACGTCACCCAGGGACCACCCCCGCGTGCGCGGGGACCACTCAGGTCGTAGGCCGCTCAGCCGCGGGTAGCCGGGACCACCCCCGCGTGCGCGGGGACCACGTGGCGGGGACGGGCTTGGGCTTGAACGCAACGGGACCACCCCCGCGTGCGCGGGGACCACACTCCGGCGCTTGCTGAGGCCATCCAATCCGAGGGACCACCCCCGCGTGCGCGGGGACCACAGGACATTCTGGGACATGATCCCGTTGGCCTCGGGACCACCCCCGCGTGCGCGGGGACCACCACGTGGACCGCTCGTTCACCACGGCCGGCACGGGACCACCCCCGCGTGCGCGGGGACCACTCCGCCTCAGCCCGGCCGAGCAGGCCGCACCCGGGACCACCCCCGCGTGCGCGGGGACCACCAGTGCGGACTCCACCAGGGCCGATGCCGACGGGGACCACCCCCGCGTGCGCGGGGACCACCCTGCCTGTCTTGCGGCGCTCTGTCACGCTGCGGGACCACCCCCGCGTGCGCGGGGACCACTTGCGGGTGTCGCGGGTGTAGCTGGTGGCGTCGGGACCACCCCCGCGTGCGCGGGGACCACATCCACAGCTCCAACGCGAAGCCGGAGTCACAGGGACCACCCCCGCGTGCGCGGGGACCACTGCGTGCGGGGGATGACGAGGACGTGGCCATCGGGACCACCCCCGCGTGCGCGGGGACCACCAGGGCTTGCATCGGCAGCCGTAGGCGTAACGGGGACCACCCCCGCGTGCGCGGGGACCACGGATGCCCTGAGGCATAGAGCTCTCCTGTGTGGGGACCACCCCCGCGTGCGCGGGGACCACCTAGTCTCTGCCCCCAGTTCGACGACGGCCAGGGGACCACCCCCGCGTGCGCGGGGACCACGATCCGTCGGCGCCCGCCGGTCCGGTGTCGCCGGGACCACCCCCGCGTGCGCGGGGACCACTCGTTCTCCTTCCTGCTGCACATCCCGATCCAGGGACCACCCCCGCGTGCGCGGGGACCACGGATAACCATGGCCACCCTCCTGCCACGGTTGGGGACCACCCCCGCGTGCGCGGGGACCACAGGAGCCCACGCACCTGGTCGTGCGCGCTGTGGGGACCACCCCCGCGTGCGCGGGGACCACAGGAGTTGACCAGGAGATTCACGGCTGACCAGAGCGGATTTTACCTGCTTTGCCAAGGTGTGACTTACGTGAGAAATAAGGCGAAATCAACCTACCCAGAATCATCTTCCGAACCTCCGTCGCTTCGCCGCCCTGCTCCACCCCTGTCGAGGCGCTTGGGCCGCCGGTGCGGGGTGGCCCGGAGTCTTTCCAGCACTCGGTGGTGCTGGGCGGTGGAGGAGGGTGAGGCCTTCGTGGTCAGTGGGGTGCCAGGCGTGGTCATGGGTACGGAAGGTGAAGCCCTGCTCGTTGTTGGTGCTGTGAGCGAGAAGGGCGCGGCCCTGGCCGGAGTAGGCGCGGACTTCGTCCCAGAGGATGTCGCGCACGCGGGCCGACGGTGACCCGAGGAAGACACCGGGAGAGACTTCCAGGAGCCAGCGTGTGAGGAATCCGCGTAGCCCGGCAGGGCAGTTGGTGAGGACGATGACGGTCACCAGACCGGCTCATCCCCGTAGTTGCGTCCACTCTCCAGGAGCCGGCCGCTGTCCGTCTGGAGTCCGACGTGGTCCGCGTCGCCTTCGAGGGCCGTCGTTGAGCAGTCCTCGTAGCGGAAGAGACTCTTGATGTCCTTGGCGCACCGATGGAGGAGTCGTGTCTCGTTGATGCGGTCGCGGAGTGCGCGGCGGGTGCGGGTCGGGACGTCGTCGTCGCCGGCCGCTGCCGCGTCGAAGGCCGCAGGGATGGCGATCTCGGTCTTGTAGAGGTCAGCTATGTCCAGTACGAAGGACCGCTCGTGTCCGGAGTGGACGAAGCCGAGCCCGGGCGAGCAGCCCAGAGCGGCGACCACTGCGTGGGCGACGCCGTACATGCACTGGGCGGCAGCGGTGACTCCCTGGTTCGGGGCGTCACCGGCGGAGAAATCGTCGTGGTGATAGTCCCGGCGAACCCATGGGACACCGGTGCGAGCGGACTCCCGGCGGTAGCACTCCTTGAGCCGGCGGCCCTCCATGCGGAGGAGTTCGTCGCGGCTGCGGCCCGACGGGTCCTCGTCCGGGAACCGCATGCGGTACATGGCGCGCGCCACTTCGACTCGCGTACGACGGTTAGCCCACGCCGTTGCCTGGGCCTCCAGCAGACCGGATGACCGGGTGAGGGCACGTCCACCGGAGTAGAAGCGCACGCCATGCTCCCCGACCCAGACCACGGCCGCGCCACTCTCTCCGAGTAGCGCCATGGCCTGATGGGTGACGCGGGTCCCGGGCCCGAGCAGCAGTGTGCCGATGGTGGCGGAGGGGATGTGGGTGACCCCGTCGGTGTCTGTGGCTGTGATGGCGTTGTCGTCGCGGTGGACGGTGCAGCGTTCCAGGTAGAGGAACGAGACGCGGTCGCCGACGCGGGTGAGTTCGCGCGGCGAGGAGAGACTTCGCTTACTGACGGTACTCATGAATGGGTAGTCACCGTCCGGGCGTGAGGGTCATGAGGCCGCAGCCGTACGCCTTCGCCTTGCCCAGCCCATGGGTCAAGGTGTGACGGAATGCGGCGAGATCCGTGATACGGAGCCGCCCGTCGAAGGTGGCTCGCGTGAAGTGGACGTGGGGGCGGGACGGGGAGGCCGAGTCGCGCGTGCCGCCGGACGGTTTGCCGAATCGGACCGGCGTGCGGTCGTGAACGACGAGTTGGTAGCCCCACTCCTCGGTCGTCCCGACACTGGCCGGGACCGCCCCGGCCGCTGTTGGTCGCCCGTCTGGGTCGGTGTCCCCCATAATCCCAGCGTGCGTTGCCGATCCGTCGGCCCCGGCACCACCCTCCCCGCTCGCGGCAGAGGAATCTCCCTTCGGCAGCACCCTGAACCCGGCACGCTCCTGCTGCTTGAGAAGCCAACCAATCTGGTGGCGCACGGTGACGTGCGCGGCCCGTTTGGTGGGTGCGCCGACAGGATCCTGGTCACGGCGGATGTGGTGCACCGGGTTGGCGGTGAGGCGGAAGGACCAGACGTCGCCCTCGGCCAGGGCATTGAGGAACTCCCCGTATGCGAAAGTCGTCCAGCCTTCCTGCCCGAGGCTTGGCCAGCCGACCTGCTCCACAAGGTGGGTCAGGTCGGGGCGGTCGGGACTGGAGATGAAGAGATCGACTCGGTTGCCTGGGGCGGCGTCGAGCCGCCACAGCACGCGGGGACCTGTGCCATCCCTGGCCGCAGGGTTTGGGAACGCCATGTCCACCGCCCCGTGGAGGCGGTGCGGGGAGTTGAGTAACCGTCGAGCCTCGGCCCGGGCGGAATTGATGCGGAGGCGGGTCAGGTACATCGTCGGTTCCTAGCAGTCGTCCGTGGTGTACCCGGCTTGGGCGGTGGGGCTGCTGGCGTTGCCTCCACCGCACGATCCGGGGGTTCTTGGCGCAGGCACCGGACGCAAGTGCGTGGTGGGATCGTGCTCCGGCGCAGGTGCGTCCATGTGCCCCGTCCGCACGCCACGCACCGCGTACCGCCGGTGACGCCAGTCGAACGTGAGCGGCGTGTCGCGCAGTGAGAAGTCCGGGGGCGCACCCGCCGGGCAGTCGAGCAACAGGTCCAGCTCCTCCGGGGCCGGCGGAGTTCCTTCGTGCTCCGCCGCGCGCTTCAATTGCTCCCTGTACCAGGGCGACGCCTGCCAGGGAGCGCTGCGCAGGGCTTCCTCCAGGGGCTGCTCGGTGAGGGACTGCTCGAACAGCAGTGGCCGGGAGGGCGGGCACGAACGTCGTCCCAGATAGGGGAGGAAACGGGGAGCGCCGACGGCCTTGTTAAGCTGCCTGATCACGCCCTCTTCGCCCTCCACTCCTGCGACGAAGACCGCATCGGTGAGGTAGTAGCGGTCGGACAGCGGCATGACGCGCCCGGTGTCGGTGTGCTCGGCCTTGTGGAAGTCCTTGATCCGACGGCCGGGTTGGTCGATGCGGACCCCGAAGCGCAGGGCAGTCAGGTCGGACAGGTCGGCGTCACGCGGACGTCCTTCCGCCGCCGCCAGCAGACCGAGGACGCCGGATTTCGTCGGGGCGTTCTCAGTGGTCCGCTGGACGAACCGCGAGGCCGATCCCCATGCTTGCAGCGGTCCCGTGAGGCGGAGCAGCAGAACCGTCATACGCCGGGCTCCAGCCGTTCCGCGACCGCGTTCGCCACTTCTTCCAAGAGTCCCGCTAGCGTGACTTCCGTCCCCAGCGCGGCCAGTTCGCGCGTCTCCTCGCCGACCCGGAACACCCAGGTGGGGTCCGAGTCGAGCCCGTACTGCTTCTCCAGGTTCTGTACGTAAGGTGCGAGCCGTCGGCAGCTCTCCCGCAGGAAGCCGCCCTGCGCGGTCTTCGGCACCGGTTCCTCGAAGGCGCCCACGAAGCTCAGAGGCCAGCGCTCGCGGAGCGTGACGACGACCCCGGAGGGAAGGGTGTGATGGGCGAAGGTATTGATCTTCCCGGTCGGCAGGGAGGTGATGAACGCCTCCAGGAAGGCCGCCACGGCCTTGGCGGTCGGTGTGCTCGGTGGTTCGTCATCCTTGAGCCCGACGCCGAGATTACGCTGCAACTCGTCGACATCGACGGCGGCGTACCGGTACAGCGTGGCGGAGTTGAAGTCGATCGTGCCGATCATTCCCGCGCCGGTCTCCGACTCCTCGCTGAGATCGTCGACGGCCGTGTAGTAGTCCGACTCGATGTCCGAGCGGTGGACGCTGAGTGCGTGTGCCACCTGTGTCGCTGCGTCCACGTTCAGGTCGGCGGAGTCAGCGACCATCCGTCCGAACAGGGCGATATCGATCGAGTGCCGGGTGTCGACCGCATTGAGGGCCAGAGCCTTCTGCTTCTTCTCCTTCAGGGACTTCTTCAACGTCTGGACGTCTCCACCGCCGCTCGCGGCCACCGCCAGATCGGCCAGCGCATCCAGTTGCCGCCTGCTGAGGAACATCAGGTACTTCGATTCGGCCAGCGCGGTCCCGCCGGTCTCGTCCTTCGTCCTGCGCTTCGGTACCTCGAGTGACGAACCGGTGGCGGCCTTCAGCGTCTCCTCCGCCAGCTTCGCCGCACTCCCGGCCAGTGCGGCGTCGCGGGCAGCGATGCGCTCCGCGAGTGCCTCCACCACCTTCTTCGTCCGCACGCCCAGTTCCTCCGGCGGCAGCAGCTTCTCGAACTGCTTCCTGGTGGCGCGCTTCCACGCCTGACTGGAGACCCGAGCGCGGCGGACGCCTCCGTAGAAGGCGGATTTGGGAGTGCCGGTGTCGTCCCGGTTCATATTGCTGGGAGGAACGTTCTGGAGGATGTGGATATCGATGATCGTGCGGGTCATGGCGTTCCGTTTCACGTGTCTGGCGGATCGGTGTGGGGAGGACAGGGAGCCACGGGCCCGGGCCCGGCTATCTGCGGCGGGTGGGTGAGATCGTCATGCGTAGGCGTCCTGTTCTTCGAGGAGCAGGACCTCCGCCGCGGCCTCGGGATCTTCGGCTGGCGTGTCCTCGCTCTCGTGCACTCCCTCACTGTCCGTAGTCCAGTAGCGGCGATGGAAGTCCCGCCCCCACTCGCGGCGTACGCCGTCCCGCCGGTTCTCGTCCTGCCAGCGCAGCATCTGGTCCGCCAGCCGCGCGTAGTCAAGCGGGATGCGGGAGGATCGGAGCAGCAGGACCAACTCGCGCAACCGGGTCGCCAGCACCTCGGTGTCCGACGCGCTGCCCACCCGTACGAATCGTCGCCGGATGGGCTCGCTGGCCTCCTCGACCGGCCCGACTTCCCGCCGGCCCGAGCCATCCGGCCCGGCGTCTTCGGACGGCTCCGGGGCGTCTCGGGTGCCCGTTCCGCCTTGCGCCAGGCGCCGCACCGCGCGGCCGAGCGTCCAGCCGGACCGATGCATGGCCTCGTCCCGCAGCGACTGCTGGTGCAGGGCCCACAGGGTTACCGCGAGATGTACGGCGGTCTCTTCCCGGCGCTCCCGCACTTCGCGGCGCATCCAGTCCCTGGACGTGAGGTTGGCGGAGTCGGCGGTCCCGCCACCGTGGCTTTGCCGCTCGGCTTCCTTATGCTGCTCACGCAGCTCCGCCAGGGTCTCCAGATGGTCCAGCCCCCAGGCGGTGGGGTTGACGTGTGCTTCCCGCCCTGCCTCGCGGCGAAGCCGGGCGACGGCGCCGACGGCCCAGGGCGCGTCCTGTTGATATCCGCTCTGGAGGCGCCGCACGACCTGTGAGACGGCCCGGCCGGGCAGTGGACGGTCCGGGCCAGTACGTGTCCGGTGGCCGAGAGCGGTGGTGTCCGGGGGAGATGTCGGTGCGGGGAGGACCATGAGTTCTACTCCTGACGATGGAGGAGACGGCTGCGACGACGAGTGACGTGCAGGAAGATGCACGCCCGACAGCAAGGGGGACGAGGACGGCCGGATATGGGGCGGTCGGTCAGGGGAGACGGCTGGACGACTCCGTAGCCCGACGGGCCCGGTCTCTGCCTTGCGGCGGGCCCAAGACCTTCTCCAACCGGCCGACGAACCACAGCTCCGCCCGTCCCGCGTCCATGAGCGTCTGGCCACGTCTTGGAAGATCGATGAGCCGCCCATCGGCGGCGGCAGGGCCGGAGGACCTGATCTCCTGCCGGGCCAGTCGGCCCACCTGCCGACGCACCGTCTCCCGCCACTCCTGGCGGGCCGCCTGCAGATCCGGGTGCCGTGCCAACCCGCGGAGCCAGCCCCGATATGGGCCGTCCAGAGCGCCGTAACCGCGATCGCGTGCGGCATCGGCCGCCCCGTCCGGACGCTCGCCGCCGGCGGCCAGGACCAGGTGGGCCGCAAGCTGTGCGAGCGCTTTGACCGCGTTGTCTGCATCGTGGACGGCGTCGATCGCCGCGCCCCCGTAGACCCCGTTGGAGGCGTGCAACGTCACGAGGGGCAACACCACGGAATCGTCGACGATCTCGTCGATTACGGACTGCTGGGTGCCGTACTCGATCCCGACGGTGCGCAGCCGCAGGAGCTTGCCTGGTTCGATCTCGTACTCGGTGCTCGCCTCCGTGAGCCACCGGGCGATGCGCGAGCGAATCTGCGCGGGTGCCTCGCCGCGGCGTCCCGTCTCCTCCGCGGTGCCACGGCTGGGAAGCAGGGCCTCGATGCCACGCCAGGCGGACCGTCGAGGATCATGCCGCCGCGGTGTGTAGAAGACAGGACGCTGCTTCTTCTTCTCCTGCACCGAGCTGCGCCGCCATGCGGTCATCGGTTCCAGCAGCCAGGGCGACTCCTGGACGAGGGGATCGCCATAACCGAGGACGACGCCCGTGACCGCGCCGTCTTGCGCCACCAGCCGGATCCGGCGCGTCTGCCAGGTGTAGAGGTCGCGGAGCCCGACCGGCTCGGGACCGCCGTCCTCGGCGCCGCGAGGTCCGGCCCCGTACGGCTGTTCCCGCCGCCAGACCGGCATGTCGTCATCGACCTGCTGGGCGTAACCGGTGCCCTGATAGGCGCTCTCGAACGGGACGAGGTTGAGCAGCAGGGTCTCCCGCAGCGTCTCCCCTTCGGCAAAGACGCCTCCCAGCAGGCCCAGCGAACCGACGCCGAGTGGGTATACCTTGCCCGCCTTGCCCCTGTCGTCCCCGTGTAGCGCGGACTTGATGCCCGACGTGTCGAACGCGTGCGCGTGCACCAGCCACCGGGCGGCCTCCGCATACGACAGCCGCTCGACTCCGGGCCGCCGCATCGAGAACAACGCAGACCCGGTGGGGACATCGGCCACGATCCGGCTCAACGGCGCCGGCTCGTCCTTCTCCGTACGCAGGCCGGCCACCTGGAAGAAGGGGCGGTCCTCGTTGAGGAGTTCGAAGCGCTCCGCATGCTGATCGAGGTATGCCACGGCTTTGGTGAAGGGGGCGGGCGACTCCCATAGATCCACCCAATCGTCCAGGTCCGCCGGGCCTTCGAACGCGTCGTACAGCACTGCTAATGCAAGCCGCAGTAAAGCGATCTCCTGTGTGGGAACATCGCCGACGATCCCGCGCAGCTCACCGGCTCGCAGGAAGAGGTCCTGCAGGGAGAGCTCCGCCTCGCTCCCGTCGTCGAGCCGCTGCACCGGCAGCCATGGGTCCCGCGCGAGGTTGAGAGCGGCAGACTCTAACCGGTCGGCGGTCACCGCGGGCGCTCCATCGGCATCCGGACCCATGCGGACCTCCGCTCGACGGGCTTGACCCACGAGCACCGTCGTGGGTACCCCCTTCGCCTTGGCTCCATCGCTGTCCCCCCTGCCTGGTGCGCGGCCTTCGAACGCAGGCACACCAACGTTGGCGAACCGCAGTCCGTCGGTTCGGCTGTAGCTCAACTCGTAGCCTGACAGTTGGGTCTGACAATCGGGATCCAGAACGAGAATCAGCTCCCCTGCCAGCCAGGGACATTCCTTGACCTGCCAGGCAGGGACCAGGAATTTTTCCAGCTCGGCGATGGTGCGGTCGATGATTCCCGGATGGCTGAACCGGCCGGGCAGAGTGAGCGCACTCGCCGCCGCGGCCTCCGCCGCCTGCCGGCACGGCGGGAAGTCCGTCGGCAGCTCGACGCCTCCCCTCCCCCCCTCCAGCCACGGCATGGTGGTCAACCGTCCGTCCGCGGCCCGTTGTACGACCAGTACCTCCAGCGTCTCCGTAGCATCCCGCACCTGCGCCCGTCCGGCCCGGCTGTCGTCCGTATCTCCCGCGTGCGCCTCCAGCCACCCGTACACCGGTCGCCCCGGGCGCCGTACACGCCCCAGCAGAAAGCCGTCGGCCCGGTGCCGCTTGGCGTCGAGCAGGGCTCGATGTCGCTCTTCGGCGGCCGCCATGGCCTCGGCCCACTCTGCGGGCCCGAGCGGCCCGTCGCCATACGCCCCCTGCACCAGCGGGCTGATGTCCCCCGGCAGCCGCAACGGCGCTCCGTCGAGGTGGGGCCCGAGAGCCGCGAGTGCCCTGAGCAGTGTCCAGTCACCCGGGTACACAGAGCTCGACCCCTTCACCGGCGTGGGCGGTGAGGCGCTCCAGTCGCAGACCCCGGTGATCAGGCACCGGGGCGTGGCCAGCCGGGCCGGACGGGGGGTGGGGTGGCGGTGCAGGCGCCCCATCCGCTGCAGTACGAGGTCGACCGGTGCCAGGTCGGTCACCAGCAGGTCGAAGCTCAGGTCCAGCGACTGCTCCACCACCTGGCTGGCGACCACCACGTGCCTCTTCGGCCGGTCGCCATGTCGCCCGAACCGGCTGACCAGCCGCGCGTCGTTGGCCGCCCGGTCGGCCGCCAGGAAGCGTGAGTGCGCGACGGTCACGTCCGCGTCACCGAACCGCTCGCGCAGGACGTCCGCGGCCTCCAGCACCCGGGACACCGTGTTCCTTACGACGAGAGCGCAGCCCCCGGCGACCAGTTCGGCCTCCAATCGATCGGCCAGCGTCGACAGGTCGTCCCCCAGCCGCTCCAGGACGACGGCCGTGCTCCGTCCCGACGCAGCCGCCGGACGCGTGCTCTGTGCCGTGCCGCCTGGTGACACGGCAGTGATCAGCGGATACGCATCGGCGGCCACCTCCACCCCAGCCGCGCCTTTCTCACCCGCGTAGGCCGCGGTGAGGGCCCCCCTGCGCTCGGCCGGCAGTGTGGCGGACAACAAGACGACCGGCACCCGGTAGGCGGCCAGCCATTCCAAGGTTCGGTCCAGGTAGCGGTTCATGTACGCGTCGTAGGCGTGTACCTCGTCGATCACCACCACCTTTCCCGCGACTGCAAGGTGCCGCAGTGCCAGGTGCCGGCTCTTCAGGGCCGCGAACAGCACCTGGTCCACGGTTCCGACGGCGAACGACGCCAGCAACTGCTTCTTCTTCCCCCGCAGCCACTGGTGTGCGTGCAACCCGGAGGATTGCCACCTGCCCGGCTCCAGCTTTCCGTCCGTCGCCCGGGCCTCGGCGGCCTCGTCCCCGTCCGGGTCGACGGCCGCGATGGGCCTGCTTCCCTTACGCAGCAACCCCGCCCACTCGTGCTGAAGGGCTGCCTTGGCATGCGCCAGCACCACGGACCACGCGTGCGCCCCGTCCTTGGGCAGGGCATTCAGCCAGGACAGCAGGCGCCCGAACATCGCGTCTCCCGTGGCCCTGGTGGGAAGCGCGAGAAGCAGCCCACCGGCCCCGGACCGCGCCGCGAGCACCTCGGCCGCGGCGAGCGCAGCCTCCGTCTTGCCCTCTCCCATCGGTGCCTCGATGATCAGAAGTCCCCTGGGCTCCATGGCCTGTGCCATCCTGAGCGCTTCCTCCTGAACCGGGCGCGGTGCGGCACCCCCAAGCTGTGGAAAACGAGCCGCGAACAGCTCCTGCGCCGACTCCGAAGGCACGTCCGGCTGCCAGGGCTCGGGCAGATCCAGCCCTGCCCAGGCCGCCTGCAATCTCCGTGACTCGCCCTCCGGACCCAAGGGGTGCCATGACTCCGGTGTGTAGGGGAACAACTCCGGTGAACTGGCGATCCAGTCCGAGAGGATCACCACGGCGGTCAGCGCCACTTGCACCGGCTGGGAGAGCCGAACGTCACGGAAGGCCGGCAACAGAGTCTCTGCGCCGGTCAGTTCGGCACACCAGTCCAGCAGCTCGTACTGTGTCCGACGCCAGGTCTGTTCGCTCGGCCCGGGATGGCGCACCAGGTGGGGCCGCAGATGCAGGTCATGTATCTGCGCGCTCTCGGGCGGCACTCCGTGGTGCCCACCGGCGACGACTGCGAACTGGCCGGCCACCCGTGGCCCGAGCTCGAACCGCTCCCGCATCCACTCCTGAAGGATCAACTGACCCGCGAGACCGTGCGGAGCCAGACGGCGGTCCTGCCCGTACTCTTTGGCGGTGAGCATGTCCAGGCCGCGGTCGCGCATTCGGGCGGCCAACTGTTCGACCTGGCAGGCGAAGGCGGGCGTATTTTTGCCTATGTCATGCGTGGCGGCCAGGAATCGCACGAGTCGTTGCGCGTGATCGGGCTCGCCGGGAAGTGACTCCGTGATCAACTGCTGCACGGATGCGGGCAGCCATTCCCGCCACAGTTTTCCTGCCACTGCGCCACTGTCAGCCATGTGCCGCCAGAGAGGGAGCCAGTCGTCGGTCCGGCGATCGTGCTTGGCCCACACGGATCGCGCCGGAGCCGACAATCCTGCTGAGACTGGAATGGGTCGGACTGGGGCAGGTGCGTTTGAGTTAGCGGCCATCTCGATGCTTCCAGGGCTGTGGCATCCGGTGAAGAGATAGGTCGTCCAGCGGGCAGGGACTGACGAACGCCCCTGCGCACGGATGCGTCAGCGCCTGGGCCAGGGAGAACGGTGGGCGCCGGACTCCCGGTTCGTCTGCGCAACGACCGGCCGGACTACAAGTCCGGCCTCAGCTTTTCGTTGGCGTTGAGACCTGTGGAGCAGATTAGGCGTCGGTGGGCGGGCTTACATCGACTTCAGACAACTTGCTCCTGGGTGGGTTGAAATCGGGACCCATGCCTTCGGTTGCTCTATTCTTCTTGCGCCCCAGACACGGCCGGTCCGTGCACCTCGGCTCCCTACGGTGGCGTCACACCAGCATGGGCGGGAATAACCGGTCAGCGTGTCTGTACGGTCGGCGGACCTGGGATCACCCTCCCGTGTGCGGGGACCACCGGACACCCTCGTAGCCGGGCCGGACGTGCAGGGACCACCCCCGCCTGCGCAGGGACCACGACGCTATGACCACTGGCCTGGTGGACGCCACGGGACCACCCCCTGGCCTTGTTCACGAGTCGTGGTTCTGGCTCAGCTTCCGTACAGTGACCACGATGAGTGACGGCTGAGGTCTCAGGCGGCACTCGAAGTTGCCCGAAAACGAGCCGTGATCGAAGCGGCTGGGCTGAATTCCGGGTACCGAGCGCCGAACGACGCGTCGTTCTTCAGCTGCGAGTGCGGCGGTTGCGGTGCTGGAACAGCACGTGCCCGCGCCGGACCTTTGTGGAGCGGTTTCTGGCCTGACCCGCAGGTATGGCCAGCGGGACCGAGCGGTTTGCGTTCGACCCTGGCCGCAGTCGGTCTCGCACTGGCTGGTCGGGATGGTGCCCGGCTGGCTGCCGTCCTCGGCGTGTCCGTGAGCCGGAGCACGGTCTTGCGTCTCGTTGAACCGCCCCGGCTCGTATGGAGACTCGATTTCATGAAAGGATCGGGTCATGGCACGACCCTCCCGTTACCCGCTT
>NZ_BNCD01000019.1 GCF_014656295.1 Streptomyces sulfonofaciens | reverse complement strand
TGGCTCCGACGCCGTGATCACACCAGACACGACAAGATCATCCCACCTGTGACCAGCAGTTACGGGACAGCCCTTAGAGAAGATCACATTGAGCACTTGCGTTTGCTGGTGACTTAGGGCTTGCCGTGAATTAAGTCGTTGCTTCCGGCTTTTGGGATCGTTGTTGTGGTATAGGGAGTGCGGAGGGGATCCAGGCTGTCCTGGCGCTCCGTCCTGCGGAAGTCCGCGGCCTGCGGTGATCGGACATCGACCTGGACGCGGCCACGCTCAGCATCGCCAACACGCCCACCCTGATGGGGAACCCCACGGTGGAGAAGGATACGAAAAGCCTGGCGGGGGAGCGAGTGTTGCCGCTTCCGAGCCTCGTACGGGAAGCGCTGAAGACGTACCGAGTCATGCAGGCGGTGGAACGCCTGGCAGCGGGTGAAGGGTATGGGGACGGCGGGTACGTGCTCGTGGACGAACTGGGGGCCGTGCTGAACGGCCGGCAGCTCCGGGTGCGGGCCTACAAGATCATGGCCGAAAACGGCCTTCGGAGGGTCCGTCTGTACGATGGTCGGGCGTCTTGTCCTGCATACCTCGCCAATAGCGGTGTGCCGGATTACCTGCTTGCCGAGTGGGCCGGGCGCACGAACGTGAAGACGACGAAGAAGTGGTACGTGAAGCCGGACGTGGCGGACCTGCTTCCAGCGGCGGAGGTATGGGCAGGACCCGCGGAGGGCGTGTGACAGATCGTGACAGATGAGGGTATGAAGCCGTGACTCAAGGCAAGAACGAATGGCTGCAATACCGCTTTGACGGGCCCGAACACCTACCAGTCCTGATCTTGGGACCGTCCCTCGGGACCACCTGGCACATGTGGGACCGGCAGATCCCCGCGCTGACGGCCCACTGGCGGGTGTTCAGGTTCGACCTGCCGGGCCACGGCGGGGCGCCCGCGCACGCCGCCGACTCCGTCGCCGAGCTGGCGGCCCGGTTGCTCGCCACGCTCGACGCGCTCGGTGTGCAGCGCTTCGGCTACGCGGGTTGCGCACTCGGCGGCGCCGTCGGCGCCGAGCTGGCGCTGCGGCACCCCGAGCGGATCGCCTCACTGGCGCTGATCGCGGCCTCGCCGCGGTTCGGCACGGCCGACGAGTTCCGCCAGCGCGGCGTGATCGTACGCACCAACGGCCTCGACCCGATCGCCAGGACCGCGCCCGAGCGCTGGTTCACCCCCGGGTTCGCCGCCGGCCAGCCCGCCATCACCGAGTGGGCCGTGCAGATGGTGCGCACCACCGACCCCGGCTGCTACATCGCGGCCTGTGAGGCGCTGGCCACCTTCGACGTCCGCGCCGAGCTGGGTTCGATCGAAGTGCCCACCCTGGTCCTGGTCGGCTCCGAGGACCAGGTCACCGGACCCGCGCAGGCCCGTACCCTGGTCGCGGGCATTCCCGACGCCCGGCTCGCCGTGGTGCCGGGCGCCTGCCACCTGGCGCCGGTCGAGGCGCCGACGGCCGTCACCGACCTGCTCCTGCGGCACTTCTCCACGGCCTGGCGGCTGCCGCCGGAGGCCACAGCGACCGGGCAGTTCGCGATCCCCGCGGCCCTCGCGAAGCCCGTGCTCGCCCCGCCGCCCGCCATCCCCGTCGCCGAGATCGCGCCCAGCAGCCCGCAGCCCGCAGCCGCGGCCGACCCCGACACCCGCCGCGCGGGCCTCAAGGTGCGCCGCGAGGTGCTGGGCGACGCGCACGTGGACCGGACGCTGGCCGCCGCGGACGACTTCTCCGGCGACTTCCAGGACCTCCTGACCCGTTACGCGTGGGGCGAGATATGGAGCAGGCCCGGTCTCGACCGACGCACCCGCAGTTGTGTCACGCTGACCGCGCTGGTGGCGGGCGGCCACCTCGACGAGCTCGCCGCCCACACCCGCGCCGCGCTGCGCAACGGCCTCACTCCGCAGGAGATCAAGGAGGTCCTGCTGCAGACCGCCGTGTACTGCGGGGTGCCCGCCGCGAACAGCGCCTTCAAGGTGGCGCAGGAGGTCATCCGCGAGGAGACCACTCCGCAGGAGTGACGTCCCGGACGTTCTGCTCTCCCGGCCGTAGTGCCGTTCTGCCGTCCTGGCCGTAGTGCGGTCCCGGATGCTCTGCCGTCCCGGCCGTAGTGCCGCCCCAAACGCTCCGCCCTCCCGGCCGTGTCGCCGGCCCCGGATGTCCTGTCGATCCCGGACGTCCTTCCGGTGCCCGGGCCCTGCTGGTCGCGGAGTCCTCCCGGCCCGGGACGCCACCCGCCGTGACACATGCCGCCGCAGGACCCCTCGCGCGTTCTGGCGGCCGCCCGCGTAGCAGGATGGGGGCCATGAAGCTCACGAAGAAGTCCCATGCCTGCGTCCGACTGGAGAAGGACGGCAGGACCCTCGTCGTCGATCCGGGCGCCTACAGCGAGGAGGACGCGGCCGTCGGCGCCGACGCCGTGCTGGTGACCCACGAGCACCCGGACCACTTCGACGAGGGACGCCTGCGGGCCGGACTAGACGCCAACCCGGCCGCCGAGCTCTGGACCCTGCGCTCGGTCGCCGAGCAGGTCTCCGCAGCCTTCCCCGGCCGGGTGCACACCATCGGCCACGGGGACACGTTCACCGCCGCCGGATTCGACGTCCAGGTGCACGGCGAACTGCACGCGGTGATCCACCCGGACGTGCCGCGCATCACCAATGTCGGCTACCTGGTCGACGGATCGGTCTTCCACCCCGGCGACGCCCTCACCGTGCCCGGCACTCCGGTCGACACCCTGCTGCTGCCCGTGCACGCCCCGTGGTCGAAGATCTCCGAAGTGATCGACTACGTCCGCGAGATCGGTCCACGCGTCGCCTACGACGTGCACGACGTCCTGCTCAGCGAGATCGCCCGGCCGACCTACGACCGCCTGATCGGCTCGCTGGCCCCTGCCGAGCACCGGCGGCTCGCCCCCGGGGCAAGCGCCGACGTCTGACCGCCGGACCGGGCCGGGCCGGACCGGGGCAGGCTGTCGGACCTGCCCGGTAGGTTGGGCACCATGCGCATCGCCACCTGGAACGTGAATTCGATCACCGCCCGTCTCCCGAGGCTCCTGGCCTGGCTGGAGAGCAGCGGCACCGACGTGCTGTGCCTCCAGGAGGCCAAGACCACCGCCGAGCAGTTCCCCTCGGCCGAGCTGGCCGAGCTGGGCTACGAGAGCGCGGTCCACGCCACCGGCAGGTGGAACGGCGTGGCGGTCGTCTCCCGCGTCGGCATCGCCGACGTGGTCCGCGGTCTGCCCGGCGACCCGGGCTACGACGGCGTGGTGGAGCCCCGGGCGATCTCCGCGACCTGCGGCCCGGTCCGCGTCTGGTCGGTCTACGTGCCCAACGGCCGTGAGGTCGAGCACCCGCACTACGTCTACAAGCTCCAGTGGTTCGAGGCGCTGCGGGCCGCGATCGCGGGCGACGCCACCGGCAGCCGCCCCTTCGCGGTGATGGGCGACTTCAACGTGGCCCCCACCGACGACGACGTCTGGGACCCCGCGTCCTTCGAGGACTCCACCCACGTCACCCCGGCCGAGCGCGCCGCGCTCACCAGCCTCCGCGAGGCCGGTCTCTCCGACGTCGTCCCGCGCCCGCTCAAGTACGACCACCCGTACACGTACTGGGACTACCGCCAGCTCTGCTTCCCCAAGAACCGCGGCATGCGCATCGACCTGGTCTACGGCAACACCCCGTTCGCCAAGGCCGTCTCCGACGCCTACGTGGACCGCGAGGAGCGCAAGGGCAAGGGCGCGTCCGACCACGCCCCGGTCGTCGTCGACCTGGACGTGTAGCCGGCCCCGCGCCCGGTGCCGGGGTGTGTCACGGTGCCAGCAGCCGCAGGTCCACGGCGTCGGCGAGGGCCGCGTAGCCCGCGTCGCCCGGGTGCAGATGGTCACCGCTGTCGTAGGCGGGCAGCAGCCGTGCGGGGTGCGCGGGATCCCGCAGCACCCGGTCGAAGTCGAGGACGGCGTCGAAACCGCCGAGGCCCGCGCGGAGGGCGGAGTTGACCGCGGTGCGCCCGGCGTCCGCGGCGGCCGTGCACAGCGCCTCCCCCTCGCAGGGCACGATGGTGGCGGCGAGCACCCGCAGCCCGTACGCGTGGGCGCGGGCCGCGATCTCCCGCAGCCCGGCGACCACCTGCTCCGCGGTACCGCCCCAGCGAACGTCGTTCACCCCCTGGAAGACGATGACGGTACGGACCGAGGGCCCCGCAAGCACATCGCGGTCCAGCCGGTGCAGCGCGCTCACCCCGCCCGTGTCGGTCGACACCCCGTCGCCGGGATAGCGGTCGGTGACCACGCGGTTCGCCGAGATGCCCGCGTTGAGCACACCGAACCGCGGCACCGTCCGCTGGGCCCGCAGCCGGGCGGCGAGCAGGTCGGGCCAGCGGCGGTCGGCGTCCGGGAGCGACTTCTCGCCGTCGGTGATCGAGTCGCCGAGCACCACCAGTGAACCGGGCCCGCCGCTCACCTCCACCCCCGCCAGCAGGGGCCAGGTCGACAGCGTCGAGGTGTAGGCGGCAGGACCCGCGTCCGCGCTGTGGTCGCCCAACTCGCTGACGTACGACCGCCGGACGGCCAGGCTGTGCAGCGGCACGGCCGCCACCGTCCCGGGCAGGTGGAAGCTCACCAGCAGGTTGCCGCCCGCGGGCACCGCGAAGCGCAGCGGATCGCTGAACGCCTGCGCCCCCGCGGGCAGGACGGTACCCGCCGCGCCGCCGAAGGCCAGCGGTACGGGCGCGGCGCGCGGCGTGGCCCCGGCGGCCTGCACGGCGACCGTGGCGCCGGCGATGCGCACCGGTGCGGCGGCGAAGGTGTTGTCGAAGCGGACCCGCACCGCGGGCCCGCCCGCCGAGGCGTGCACCACCAGCCGCAGCGTACGGTCCGTCCAGGGCCCGACGGCCGGCAGTCCCGCGGTGGTGGCCGACCAGGTGCCCGTCCAGCCGGTGGCCGCCCGCCGCACGGAGACGGCGAAGACATGCAGGTCGGGGCCGCGGTCGCGGGGCAGCACGAGCGAGCTGACGGCCCGGTGGCGGTCGATCGGCACCAGCACCGCGTACAGCCTCGCCCGGGCGGCCAGCGGACCTGCTGGGGTGTGGACGCGGGGGAGCGCCACCGCCTTCGTGGCGAGCGGCCCGGAGAGCCAGTCGGGCGCGGTGAGCCGGAAGGTGCCGCGCGAGCCGTCGCGGTAGCGGACCTCGCCGGTGCCGCCCGCAAGCCGGGGAGTCCCGTCGGCGGTCCCCGCCGCGTCCGTGCCCGCCACCAGGAAGGCGAGCGCGTCGCCGCGGCCCGCCAGCCGGACCCGCTGGCCGTCGGCCACCGCGTTGTCCGGTTCGCCGGGTGCGCGGCGCGGCCAGGCGAGCCGGGCCCGGTCGAGGGTGAGGATCCGGCCCGGTGTCCAGCCCGCGGCCGCCAGGTCCTCGGCGGGCAGCGAGCGCCCGGCGCCGTCGAAGTCGGCCGCCTGGGGATGCCGGGCGTCGCTGACGGCGCGGTTGTCGAAGAGCCGCACCAGCGGCAGCGGCCCGGGCCCGGTACCGTCCCGGGCCGTGGCGGTACCGGCGGCCACCAGCGGCAGCAGCACGGCGAGCACGGTGAGCACGCTCGGCAGGGCGAAGCCGGCGTACGGACCCGAGCTGTGTCGGCGCACCACCGACTCCTCCCGCTCACACCGAGATGACAGGTGCGCCGTGCGGGACCGGCGGATGTCCGTGGCGCCGGTGCCCGATACGGCCCGCCGTCGAGCGTACGGTCCACCGGCCGCGTCGGGAACCTCAAGGACGGCACCGAGCGCCCCCGCCGCGGCCGCACGGCGGCCACCCGAGTCCCGCCTGTGCACCGCACCGCGCCGCCCACCCGCCCCCGTCGCACCGGCCCCCGTCCCCGGCCCGCGTCACCCCGGCCCCGGCTCCCCCGCCCCCATCACCCCGGCCCCGTTCCGCCGCCCCCACATCCCGTTCCCCCTCTCCACGGACCCTCCCCACCTCCCACCCCACCGGTCCGCGCGCGCCTGTGGTGCCCGCACCGGTGGGGATGCCACGCTGGGTGGTATGAAGATCCCTTTCTTGGACAAGTGGCGCAGAGGTCGGCCCACGGAAGCCGGCGAAGGGCTCGCGGCCGCTTTCGAGGAGGATCCGGAGGGCGTGGCGGGCCTGTTCTCCGAGTGCGAGCTGCTGCGCTCGCAGGCGGCCGGCGCGGGGCTGGAACTCGACGACTCCGCCACCTCCCTGGCCGCGCTCGACCAGTTGCTGCCCCGCTGGCGCGACGACCCCGAACTGCTGCCCTGGCTCGGCAACGACGCCGGGCTCTACCTGGGCACCGTCATCGTCCGCAACGTCCCCGGCGCCGCCTGGCACGTGTGGCCGGCCGGGCAGCCCGTGGTCCGGCTCGGCTCAGGTCGGGAGATCCACGTGGTGGAGGCGGGGCTCGACTGGGCGGTGAACGGCAGTCCCGAGCTGTACCGGATGTACGCGGAGGCGTCGGAGGCCTGAAGGCCCGGCAGCAAGAGGTCGGGCGCCGGTTATACCGGCAAAGCAGACAAAAGAGAACAAATACGGTTATTGATCGTCAGCGCGTGTCCGCCGACAAGTGCCCTGACGTGACGGATAGTTTGCGAGGGCCGATACAGCGGAAAGGCGGGTGGGGCCGGGCATGGCCGGCGGGGCAGCCGGAGATCACTCTTCGCGCGGCCGGACCGACCCCTACGACGGGTCGGCCGGGGCGAGGAGAAGGTCAGCTGCGCACCGGACGGGTCGTGCTCGACGCAGAGCGGGTCAGCCGTGTCGACGACCAGGGCGAGGCGGTGTCCGGCCGGTACGTCGTAGGCCGTGGAGAACAGCTCCAGGTCCACTCCGGACGGCATGCCCGGCGTCTGCTCGCGGACGGTGTACGGCACGGGCACACCAGCTCGCCGGAGAGCGGCGGCACCCTTCGCACCGGGCACCCGGACGGGGGCGCCGCCCCCTCGGCGCCCGGGCCCGAACGGCGGCCGGTGCCCTCTCGGGCGGCGCGGTGGGGAGGTGCTCGGCGCGGGCGGTTCCGCCTGCGCCGACCGGGTGACGTCCGCGACCAGCTCGACCGCATCGGGTCCGTACGCCAGGTACTTCACGACCTTCGGCAGTAGATTGTGTCAGTCGTTGTCATAGGGCGTAGGCGTGTTCGCTGTGGCCCAGGCTTTCTCGTGGGGGGAACCTGCGGGTGGGGGGACGAGGCCGTTGATCATCCAGAGTTCCTCGCTTGTCTCGTCGATGTGGAACTCCCAGTAGACGTCCGGGTGACGAGCCATCAGCGGTGTGAGGAGTTCGGAGATCCGCGTGGCCACCCGCCGGCGCCCGGTGGAGTTCGGTGCCCGGCGGGCGATGTGGTCGATCACCACCCGCACGGTGCGCTCGGACATCTCGCCCCCCACGTAGAAGTTGTCCGCGGAGATGTCGCGGAAGACGGTTACCACGTAGAAGCGGGGAAGGCCGTGGTCGGCGTAGTAGTCGGTGACGGTTCTGGCGAGCTCCTGGCGTTCATCGGCGGTGAAGACGTCGGGTGAGTGGTAGATGGTCCACAGTGGCATGGCTGGCCGCCTTCCGGATCAGCGAACGAGTTCGAGGGTGAGCTTTTCCACCGGACCGGCGAGCAGTTCCTTCACGTTGCGCGTCACGTCGTCCGCGAGGACTTCGCCGGCTCCGGATTCCAGTCCGTCGAGGACGCGCGAGGCCACCTCTGCCGGGGTGACTTTCGGTGTGTCGATGGCGGCGACCATGTCGGTGTCGATGAACCCCGCGTGCACGCCTACGACCTGGGTGCCCTGGGCGGCCAGCTCGATTCGCAGTGAGTTCGTCATCGACCAGGCCGCCGCTTTCGATGCGCCGTAGGCGCCGCTTCCGCCCAGCCAGGACAGCACCGAGTGAACGTTGACCAGGGCGCCTCCGCCCCGGGCTGCGAGGATGGGGGCGAACGCGCGGGCCATCCGCAGCGGACCGAGCACGTTGACGTCGAAGGTCCTGTCGACGTCTACGAGACTTCCGGTCAGCAGGGGGGCGGGCAGCAGCACCCCTGCGTTGTTGATGACCACGTCGACGTCCGTGGCGACGGCGGCGAGCGCGGCAACGGACTCCTCCGAGCCCACCTCCAGCACATGGGTGCTCACGGAGGGCCGTTCGTCCGCGTACTCCTGACGCGCGGTCGCATGGACCCTCGCGGCTCCTCGCGCGAGTGCCGCGTCGACAAGCGCGGCGCCGAGTCCTCGTCTGCCGCCTGTGACCAGAACGGTCCTGCCTGCTATCGGTGCCATGGCGTCCTCCTGACTAACGATCTTATGAGTCAGATGAGATCACGCTATACTGGCTAAAGCAAGCGTTAGTCAGTCGACGGGTGAGGTGGCCATGCGCTTCGAGGAACGGCTGCAGGACAGGGCGACCTGGCGTATCGGCGAGCGCTGCTCAGCCGCGAAGACACTCGACCTGCTCAGCACCAAGACGGTCTTCCTGGTCGTGCGCGAGTGCTTCTACGGCACGTCGCGCTTCGACGCCTTCGTGGATCGCACCGGCGCCTCCGCGCCGGCCGTGTCCCGGGCGCTCAGAGTGCTTGAGTCCTCAGGCGTCGTCGAGCGAGTGCCCTACCGGGAGCCGGGGGAGCGCCCTCGGGATGCCTACCGGCTGACTCCGGCGGGCGAGGAACTGCTGCCGGTGCTCATGTCCCTGATCCAGTGGGGCGACAAGCACCTCCAGGGCGGCAACCCTCCACTGCGCTTCACCCGTGACGGTGACGAGGAAGTCGTCGTCAGCGTCACGACGCGCGACCTCGAACCGGTCACGTCCGACTCCATTCTGATCCACGCCGGCAGCAACGTGGCTGAGCCCGGCGGGCGCCCGGCCGAAGGGTCTGCGTAAGGGCGGCTCGTCGCCGAGGGGCTGCCGCGGCCCTTCGCGCTGACCATCGGTTGAGCGCTGCCTTCTGTGCCCATCGGGCGGGCCCCAAAGGGTGGCGTGGGCGCTGCCGCCCTGCCGCAGCCGGGTGCGGATCGCCTTCGAGCTGTAGCCCTTGTCGCAAGGGACGAGGGCGGGCCGCATCCGAGGCCGACCCGGCCCGATGCGGGGCACCTGATCGCCTCCGGCACAGCGGTGAACTGGGTGCAGTCGTTGGTGTCGCCATCCGTGACGGTGAGAGCAAGCGGGCACCCGAGACCATCGCAGGCGAGATGGATCTTGCTGGTCAGTCCGCCCCGGGAGCGCCCAAGGCCGGGATCGAGCCCTCCTCTCAAGGCTCCTGCGGTGTGATCCGCGACGGCGCTGTCGCCAACGGCCCTCTGTACGACCCACGCAATCGAGTCCGTCAACGCCCGCGTCCGCGAAGCGGTCAGGGCACGTGGACACGTCCCGGACGAGCAGGCCGCCCTGAAGCGCCTGACGCGGCCATCGTGCCGCTCGACCCCACCGGCAAGGGCCGGGCCTGCCGGACCATGCGCTGGGAGACCGCCGTCAACGCCTTCGGCACCACCTTCGACTGCCGTCTGTCGGCGGCCCACCAGAAACCTCGACCACCCCAGTCGAACCGCTCGTGTGACAGACCTCTTCGGGGTGCCGTGTGGTCGGGCGCCGGATCGGGCGAAGGTCGCGTTACGTCAGGGCTGTGCTGTGGGCGGGGTCTCGGAGAGCGGATTCTGCTCGTCGTCGAGGGTCCGCAGGACGGTTTCGAGGGTGGAGTCGAGGACGGCGTGCGCGTCGTCGCCCCGGGGGAGCGCGCGGGCGATGGTGACCGCGCCGACGATGGAGGCGATCATCGCCCAGGCATGCCTGTCCTGTTCCTGCGGTGTGCCGGTCATGGCGGGGGCCAGGGTGTTGACCAGTTCCAGCATGCGGCGCCGGTATGTCTCGCGGACCGAGTCGCCTGCTCGTGCCACGTCGGCGCTCAGCGAGGGGATCACGCAACCGCCGCCGGGATCGGCGCGGTGCTGGTCGCTGAGGTAGCTGCGGAGTATCTCGACAAGCCGCCTGCGCCGCTCGGCCGGGTCGGGGCCGGCGTCGGCGACACCGGCGAACTGGAGGCCGACTTCGGCTGCGACGACCTCTTCGAGGAGGCCCTCCTTGCCGGCGAAGTTCGAGTAGAGCGCACCTGAGGTGACATGGGCCGCGGTGGCCAGTGCGTCGACCCCGACGCCGTGAAAGCCCTTCTCCTTCATCGTGCCGGACGCCTGCCGCAGGATCGCCGCCTTGGCCTTCGCCTTGTGGTCCTTGGTGTATCGCATACCCGGCCCCTTCCTCTCTGCTGCCGTGTCGCGGACTCATTCTCCTTCTCCTTTATAGAGTAGCGCTCGTTATGTAACGAGTGTTATTCTATGGATCAGAAGCCGCCAGGGCATCTGTACGAGAGAGAAGGACACGACCATGTCTGCGACGACCGCTGCCACCCAGACCGTCAACGTCAAGGGGACCCCGTTCGCCTACCGCGAGCTCGGCCCGGCCGCGGGTGTCCCGCTGGTGCTCCTGCACCATGTCACCGCGGTCCTGGACGACTGGGACCCGGCCCTGATCGACGCCCTCGCGGCCGAGCGGCGGGTCATCCTGGTCGACTTGCGCGGGGTCGGTGCCTCCGGCGGCACCACCCCGGACACCTTCGAGGCCATGGCCGACGACGCCGTCGCCTTCCTCGACGCCCTCGGGCTCGACGTGGTCGACCTGCTCGGCTACTCCCTCGGCGGTATCGTCGCCCAGGTCGTCGTCCAGCGAAACCCGGACCGCGTCCGCCGGATCGTCCTTGCCGCCACCACCCCCGCCGGGGCCCAGGGTCCCGCCGCCACCGGCGCGCTGCTCCAGGACGCCGTCCAGAAGGCGACCGAGCAGGGCAAGCACCCCAAGCACTTCCTGTTCTTCGAACCTTCCTCCTCCGGCCAGGACGCCGCGAACGCCTTCCTCGCCCGCCTGGAGACGCGCACCCAGGACGACCGCGACACCCCGATCTCCAACGAGACCGTCGGCGCCCAGTTGACCGCGCTGACCAAGTGGGAACAGGACACCTCACCCGCTGCTCTGGCGACCGTGGAGCACCCCGCCCTGGTGGTCAACGGCGACAACGACACCATGTGGCCGACCGCGGGCACCCTCCAGCTCGCGCGGCTGCTGCCCAACGCCAAGCTGGCTGTCTACCCCGACTCCGGCCACGGCGGCATCTTCCAGTACCACGAGGTCTTCGCGCAGCAGACGCTGGACTTCCTCCGCGGCTGAATCACAGCGGCGCAGTCCTCAGTCCCGCCCCGAGCTCCCGCCCCGAGCCCCGCCCCGAACCGCCGTCCAGGCCGCCTTTCGGGCGCCGGCATTCAGGTGTCGATGGGCGCCGTCGGCGACTCGTTGGACAACGCCCTGGCCCGGAACCGCTGGAAGCTCCTCGGTGGTCCGGTCGCCCGGGGGAATCCCACCCCCGGGCCAGGGTCTCGCCCCAGTCGCGTGACGTCCGTTTCATGATCATGTGAGTCCGCGTGGGGTGAGCGGTCGGCCGGCGTCGCGGGCGTTGTGCCGGAGGCCGGCTGCGATGCCGCTCCTCCCCGGCGAGGCGAAGGGCGCCGCTGCTGTCCCACCGGCGAACCGAGGACCGAGATCGGCACGGCGGATGTGAACGCGGGCCACATCGAGGTCTGCGACGTCTCACCGCCCACCGTGCCTCGGCTCGTTGGCGGTGGAAGCCCGGCAAAGGGAGGCTGCCGAGGCGAGTCAGTGCCTGGACGCCGGTCCGCCGACGCAGAACTCGGTGCGCTCGCCGAACCCCTGCCGCACCGCGTCGTGCGCGGCCTCCTCCGGGTGCGTCCCGCAGTCCTTGATCAGCGCGGACGGTTCGAGCAGCGCGAAGACGTCGTGCCGCGTCACCGTCGACTGGGGGTCCGCCGGCCTGGCGGTTCACCAGCAGCAGCGACTCGGCGTTCGCCGGCAGTCCGAAGAACGCCTGCCCGCAACGGAGTTTCCGTCTCCAGGGGCAGGTGCGGGCGAGCCGGCCGAGCGCGGTGCTGATACCGGCGGCCACCACACCGAGGACGATGTCGCGCAGGTCGTCGTTCATGGGCGCGCGTGCCGGCGGGCATAGGTACCGGTGTTCGAGAGCTGCTGGCAGGAGGTCGGCCGGAGGGTTACGCTGCGCGCACTGTTGCCCAGTGGAGGTGTGTATGCGTCGTCCGGTCGCACGGAATCTTTCGGTCCTGACCGCTTTGGCTGCCGCTTTTGCCGTCGGCGCCGCCGCGCCCCCACCGTCCTCCGCGCTACCGCCGACCACCGCGCCCCCTGCCGCGCCGGCCAAGCAACCGGTCGCCGTCGGATACGGCGGCGCGGTCTCCAGCGTCGACGCGGACGCCTCCGCGGCCGGCATCGAGGTGCTGCGCAAGGGCGGCAACGCCGTGGACGCCGCTGTCGCCACCGCCGCCGCGCTCGGGGTCACCGAGCCGTACTCGGCGGGCATCGGCGGAGGCGGTTACTTCGTCTACTACGACGCCCGCACCCACCGCGTGCACACCATCGACGGCCGCGAGACCGCACCGCGTACCGCCGACGAGGGGCTCTTTCTTGAGGACGGCAAGCCGCTGCCGTTCGCCGACGCGGTCACCAGCGGCCTGAGCGTCGGCACCCCCGGAACCGCGGCGACCTGGCAGACTGCGCTCGACCACTGGGGCACCAGGGACCTGGGCACCGTGCTGAAGCCGGGGGAGCGGCTGGCCAGGGACGGCTTCACCGTCGACGCGACCTTCCGCACCCAGACCGAGGGCAACGAGGACCGTTTCAGGGACTTCCCGGCCACCGCCCGGCTCTTCCTGCCCGGCGGCGAACTCCCGGTGGTCGGCTCCACCCTCAAGAACCCCGACCTCGCCCGCACCTACGAGGAGCTGGGCCGCAAGGGCACCGGCCTCCTCTACCACGGCGACCTGGGCAGGGACATCGTACGGACGGTGAACAAGCCGCCGGTCGACCCGGCCGGCGACCGGGTGGTGCGCGCCGGCGACCTGTCGCTCGGCGATCTCACCGGCTACCGCGCCAAGGTGCAGGCCCCCACCGAGACCTCCTACCGCGGTCTGGACGTCTACTCGATCGGGCCCTCGTCCTCGGGCGGCACCACCGTCGGCGAGGCGCTCAACATCCTGGAGGACACCGACCTCTCCAAGCTGTCCGAGACGCAGTACCTGCACCACTACATCGAGGCCAGCCGGATCGCCTTCGCGGACCGCGGACGCTGGGTGGGCGACCCGGCGTTCGAGGACGTGCCCACGAAGGAGCTGCTCTCGCAGCGGTTCGCCGACTCGCGGGCCTGCCTCATCAAGGACGACGCGGTTCTGAAGAGCCCGCTGGCGCCCGGCGACCCGCGGCACCCGGCCGACTGCGCCACCGGCGGCAAGGCGGCGCCGACGACGTACGAGGGGCAGAACACCACCCATCTGACGGTGGCCGACAAGTGGGGCAACGTCGTCGCCTACACCCTGACGATAGAGCAGACCGGCGGCAGCGCCATCACGGTGCCGGGCCGCGGGTTCCTGCTCAACAACGAGCTGACCGACTTCGACTTCGTGCCTGCCGCGCAGGGCGTGCCCGACCCCAACCTGCCGGGTCCCGCCAAGCGCCCGCGGTCGTCGATCTCCCCGACCATCGTGCTCGACCGGCACCACCGGCCGGTGGTGGCCCTCGGCTCGCCGGGCGGCGCCACCATCGTCACCACCGTGCTGCAGACCCTCATCGGCTTCGTGGACCGGGGCCTGCCCCTGGTCGACGCGATCGCCGCGCCCCGGGCCAGCCAGCGCAACGCCGCCACCACCGAGCTGGAGCCCGGGCTGTGGAACAGCCGGGAGCGCACCGAACTCGAAGCGCTCGGGCACCAGTTCACCCAGAATCCGGAGATCGGCGCCGCGACCGGGGTGCAGCGCCTGGGCGACGGCCGCTGGCTCGCCGCCGCGGAGCCGACCCGCAGGGGCGGCGGTTCGGCCCAGGTGGTGCATCCGGCCGGCTGACGGGGGGACGGTCTGCCCGGCCGCACGACCGGGCACACCGCAGCCTTTCCCGTACCCCGCGCGGTGTGCGCGGCGCCGCGCGTCGCGCACACCGCGTGTCAGGGTGCCGCGTGCGCCTGGCAGGGCCTCGCGCCGTCGGGCGCGGCACCGGCAGTCGTCAGGGTGCCGCGCGTCACAGTGCCGTGAGGATCCGCGGCCCCCGCTCCGTGATGGCCACGGTGTGTTCCGCGTGGGCCGCGCGGGAGCCGTCGTCGGTGCGCAGCGTCCAGCCGTCCGGCGCGGTGTGGTAGCCGTCCCGGCCGCCGGCGATCACCATGGGCTCGATCGCCAGCACCATGCCGGCGCGCAGCGGTACGCCGCGGCCCGGCCTGCCCTCGTTCGGCACGGCCGGGTCCTCGTGCATCCGGCGGCCGACGCCATGGCCGCCGAAGCCGTCGGGGATGCCGTACCCGGCCTCGCGGCACACCGTGCCGACGGCATGGGCGATGTCGCCGATCCGGTTGCCGACCACCGCGGCGGCGATGCCCGCCTCAAGGGCGCGCTCCGCCGTTTTGACCAGGCGGACGTCCTCGGGGCGGGGGCGCCCCACGATCGTGCTGACCGCCGAGTCGCCGACCCAGCCGCCCAGTTCCGCGCCGAAGTCCAGCGAGAGCAGATCGCCGTCGCGCAGCCGGTAGCCGTCCGGGACGCCGTGCACGATCGCGTCGTTGACGGATGTGCACAGCACCGCGGGGTAGGGCGTGGGCGCGAAGTGCGGGCGGTAGCCCAGGAAGGGCGAGCCGGCGCGGGCGGCGCGCAGTACGTCGTGCGCGATCGCGTCCAGCTCCAGCAGGCTCGTGCCCACCGCCGCCGCCTCCCGCACGGCCGTCAGGGCGCGGGCGACGACCCGGCCGGCTTCGCGCATCGCGTCAATGGACGCGGCTGTCTTGAGTTCCATCATGCCAATTACTATACCGGTATTGAAATGGGGCCGTCCGGATAGACTGCTGCCATGGTGAGAAACCCGTTGACCCCCGAGGAGCGCGAGCGCGGCGAGCGGCTGGGGAGGCTGCTGCGCGAGGCGCGCGGCGAGCGCAGCATGGTGGAGGTCGCCGCGCGTGCCGGGCTCTCCGCGGAGACCCTGCGCAAGATCGAGACGGGCCGGGCCCCCACGCCCGCCTTCTTCACCGTCGCGGCGCTGGCCGCCGTGCTCGGCCTGTCGATGGACGACCTCGTGGTGCGCTGTGCCCCGGTACCCGTGCCCGGTTAGCAATGTGCGCGCAAATCCGGCCGCGACCGAAAAACGCGCGTAGCGTGTTCGTAACACAAGGGGTGTTTGCTACCCCTTAGGGACGAGTCGACGGGGGCAAGTGTGGCGACCGTGGATCGACTGCCGCGCCCGGTTCGGGATTTCGCCGGACACCTGGCCGCTCTGCTGTCGCGCCTGGATCAGGGCGCGGGCTGGTGCGGAGTGTTCTGGCAGCGTGACCCGGAGGGCATGCGGGCCTGTCTGGACGGACGCGAGGTGCCGCCCTGGGACGTGGTGGAGGCCCTGCTCCAGGACCTCGCCGCGCGTGAGGGCGCGGCGTACGCGGCGCAGGAGACGGCGCGTACGCGGGTGCTGCACGACGCCTCGCTCGCCGCCCACGACGCACTGCCCGGCGCCCGCGACCGCCTCGGCGACCGGCTCGCCGTGATGCTCAGGGAGCAGCGGTATGCGGCCGAGCGCGGCGCCGAGCTGGACCGTAGGCTGCGCGGGGCACCGCCCGGGCAGGCGGGGGCCCTGCGCCAGGAACTGGCCTGGGCCCACGACGACCACGCCCGCGCCACCGCCCGCTGCGCCGAACTGCGCGCCAGGATGGCCGAGCTGGACCGGCGCACCTGGCGGGAAGCGCAGGGCCACCCGGCCCCGCACCCGGAGTGGGACGGGCGGACGGACCCGGACCCGCACCCGGAGTGGGGCCGGCGGACGGACCCGGCCCAGCACCACGACCCCGACCACACCGCCCACCCGGGCGCCGCGGCGGTCCACGAGGGCGCGCCCGCCGCCGTGCACGAGGGCGCGCCCGCGCCCCTTCATGGAGCCGCCTCCGCAGCCGTCCACGAGGCCGCTCCCGCAGCCCCTCACGAGTCCGCCCCCGCACCGCGCAAACGCCCGCGCGGCGCCCGGTTCGCCGGCAGTCCCGGGGGCGTGGACGACACCGGCCGGCCGGCCCGGGTGCCGCTCGCGGCGCCACCGGCGGGCGGTCCGCCGCGCGGTGCCCGGTTCGCGGGCAGCCCCCCGGCGGCGGGCCGCGCCCCCGCCCGGCGACCCGCGCCCGAGGACGAGGACGAGGCGCACAGGGAGGTCGCCGAGACCGTGGCGGCCCTGCAACGGCTGCGGGCCGAGGGCCGCGGCGGCGAGGCCCACGTGGTGCTGGTCGAGGCGGCCACCTGGCCCGTGGAGCGCTTTCCGCCGCTCGCCGGCGAACTCACCCGCGCCGGACTGGCCGCCGACTGGTCCACCCTGCTCTGGGAGGCCGCCGCGCTGCCCACCGGCCGCCTGGTCGCCCTGGCCGACACGCTCACCGCCCACGGCCGTGCCGACGACGGCGGGCGGCTGTTGCGGCAGGCGGCGGCGCGGCCCGCCTCCGACGTCGGCGCCACCGTGCTCGCCCTGCTCGACGGGGGCCGGACCCGCGAGGCCCGTGCCCTGCTCGACGCCTGCGTCCGGTCGCGCAGCCCAGAGGACGCGGCCCACTGCGCCCGGAGTGGCCCCGAGCGCCTCGTTCCGCTGCTCACCGAGGCGGCCGAGGCCGTCTCAGGAGCCTGCCACCGCGATCTGCGCCATGCGCTGCGCGTCGCCGGCCTCAGCCGCTGAGCGCCTCACGGCGCACCAGAGCCGCGCCCGCCGCCCCGTGCACCACCCCGTGGCGCGGCATGTCATCGCGCTCTCGCCCGCACGGGTGCGAAAGATGATCGACTCAGCGGGTTCACGGCGATGGTCTTGCCCCGCCCGGATCTGAGGCTTACGTTCGTGCCTCTACGGTCACGTGTCTACGGGCGTAGAGGCCGCCATCCGTACCCATCCCGACACAGAGCGCTCCGCGCTCGCCCCCCCACGCTCGCCCCCCGTGCTCTGACGTCTTGTCGAAGGAGCAGCTCATGGCCACTGTCGTACGTGCCGCACTGGTCCAGGCGACCTGGACAGGCGACACCGAATCCATGATCGCCAAACACGAGGAACACGCCCGCGAGGCGGCCCGCCAGGGCGCGAGGATCATCGGCTTCCAGGAGGTCTTCAACGCACCGTACTTCTGCCAGGTGCAGGAGCCGGAGCACTACCGCTGGGCGGAACCCGTGCCGGACGGACCGACCGTGCGCCGGATGCGGCAACTGGCCCGAGAGACCGGCATGGTGATCGTCGTGCCCGTCTTCGAGGTCGAGCAGTCGGGCCTCTACTACAACACCGCGGCCGTGATCGACGCCGACGGCACCGTGCTCGGCACATACCGCAAGCACCACATCCCGCAGGTCAAGGGCTTCTGGGAGAAGTACTACTTCAGGCCGGGCAACACCGGATGGCCGGTCTTCGACACCGCCGTCGGCAAGGTCGGCGTCTACATCTGCTATGACCGCCACTTCCCCGAGGGCTGGCGCGCCCTCGGCCTCGCCGGCGCGCAGCTCGTCTACAACCCCTCCGCCACCTCCCGCGGCCTGTCCGCCCACCTGTGGCAGTTGGAGCAGCCCGCCGCGGCCGTCGCCAACGAGTACTTCGTCGCCGCGATCAACCGCGTCGGCCAGGAGGAGTACGGCGACAACGACTTCTACGGGACGAGCTACTTCGTCGACCCGCGCGGTCAGTTCGTCGGCGACGTCGCCGACGACAAGAACGAGGAACTCCTCGTCCGCGACCTCGACTTCGGCCTGATCGACGAGGTGCGCAACCAATGGGCGTTCTACCGCGATCGCCGCCCCGACGCCTACGAAGGGCTGGTACGGCCATGAGCGAGCGGCACGACGGGCCGGCACCCGACACCGCCCCCGGCCAGGATGCCGTGCGACCCCTCCTGGACAGGCACAGGGCCGTCATCCCCGACTGGGTCGCCCTCTACTACGCCGACCCCCTGGAGCTCACCCACGGCGAGGGCCGGTACGTGTGGGACGCCCAGGGCAAGCGGTACCTGGACTTCTTCGGCGGCATCCTCACCACCATGACCGCGCACGCCCTGCCGGAGGTCACCAAGGCCGTCAGCGAGCAGGCGGGGCGGCTCATCCACTCCTCCACGCTCTACCTCAACCGGCCGATGGTCGAGCTGGCGGAGCGCGTCGCGGAGTTGTCGGGCATCCCGGACGCCCGGGTGTTCTTCACCACCTCCGGCACCGAGGCGAACGACACCGCGCTGCTGCTCGCCACCGCCCACCGCGGGTCCAACCAGATCCTGGCGATGCGCAACAGCTACCACGGCCGCTCCTTCGGCGCGGTCGGCATCACCGGCAACCGAGGCTGGTCACCGACCAGCCTCTCCCCGCTCGCGACCCTGTACGTGCACGGCGCCGTGCGCACCCGCGGTCCCTACGCGCACCTGTCCGACGCGGACTTCACCGCGGCGTGCGTCGCCGACCTGGAGGACCTCCTCGGGCAGACGCGCGGCGGAGTGGCCGCACTGATCGCCGAGCCCGTCCAGGGCGTCGGCGGCTTCACCGCCCCGCCCGACGGCCTCTACGCCGCTTTCCGCGAGGTACTCGACCGGCACGGCATCCTGTGGATCACCGATGAGGTGCAGACCGGCTGGGGCCGCACCGGCGACCACTTCTGGGGCTGGCAGGCGCACGCGGCCTCGGGCCCCCCGGACCTGCTCACCTTCGCCAAGGGCATCGGCAACGGCATGTCCATCGGCGGTGTGGTGGCCCGTGCCGAGATCATGAACTGCCTCGACACCAACTCCATCTCCACCTTCGGCGGCTCCCCGATCACCATGGCCGCCGGCCTCGCCAACCTCGCCTATCTGCTCGACCACGACCTTCAGGGCAACGCCAAGCGGGTCGGCGACCTCCTCCTCGAACGGCTGCGGGCGGGCTGCGCCGGGCTGCCCGGGGTCCGCGAGGTGCGCGGGCGCGGGCTGATGGCCGGCATCGAGCTGGTACGGCCGGGTACGGACACGGCAGATCCTGACGCCGCCGCGGCGGTCCTGGAAGCGGCGCGGGAGGAGGGCCTGCTGATCGGCAAGGGCGGCGCGCACGACACGAGCGTGCTGCGCATCGCGCCGCCGCTGACGCTGACGGAGGCGGAGGCGAAGGAGGGCGCGGACATTCTGGTGCGGGCCCTTCGCCGGGCGTGACGCCGCGGGTCCGTCCGCCGGGTCCGTGTGCCGTGGCCCGGCGGCCGCACCCGTGTGCCGTGGTCCGCCGGTGCGGTCCGCGTGCCGCGGTCCGCCCGCCGCGGGCCCGCAGCGGGCGCGGCCCCGCCCATCGAGACACAGCGAGAGGGAACGCATGAGCACCCGTACCCTGATCCGCGGCGGGCTTGTGATCACCGCCGCCGAGGAGACCCACGCGGACGTCCTGACGGACGGTGAGCGGATCGTCGCCCTCGCCGCGAGCGGTTCGGACGTCGCCGAGGGCTGGCACGCGGACCGGCTGATCGACGCGAGGGGCAAGTACGTCATCCCGGGCGGCGTCGACGTCCACACCCACATGGAGATGCCCTTCGGCGGCACCTGCGCCTCGGACACCTTCGAGACGGGGACCCGGGCGGCGGCCTGGGGCGGCACCACGACCGTCGTCGACTTCGCGGTGCAGAGCGTGGGCAGGTCGCTGCGCGAGGGTCTGGACGCCTGGTACGCGAAGGCGGAGGGCAACTGCGCGATCGACTACGGCTTCCACATGATCGTGTCGGATGTGAACGAGTCGACGCTCAAGGAGATGGATCTCCTGGTCCAAGAGGGTGTCTCGTCCTTCAAACTGTTCACTGCCTACCCCGGGGTCTTCTTCAGCGACGACGGGCAGATCCTGCGCGCGATGCAGAAGGGTGCCGCCAACGGGGGCATGATCATGATGCACGCGGAGAACGGTCTGGCCATCGATGTGCTGGTGGAACAGGCGCTGGCGCGGGGGGAGACCGATCCGCGGTACCACGGTGAGGTGCGGAAGGCGCTGCTGGAGGCGGAGGCGACGCACCGGGTGATCAAGCTGGCGCAGGTGGCCGGGGCGCCGGTGTACGTGGTGCACGTCTCGGCGCAGGAGGCGGTGGCCGAGGTCGCGCGGGCGCGGGACGAGGGCCTGCCCGTGTTCGGTGAGACGTGTCCGCAGTACCTGTTCCTGTCGACGGACAACCTGGCCGAGCCGGACTTCGAGGGCGCGAAGTACGTCTGCTCGACCCCGCTGCGGCCGAAGGAGCACCAGAAGTACCTCTGGCGGGGGCTGCGGACCAACGACCTGCAGGTGGTGTCCACCGACCACTGCCCGTTCTGCTTCTCGGGGCAGAAGGAGCTGGGGCGGGGTGACTTCTCGAAGATCCCGAACGGGCTGCCGGGCGTGGAGAACCGTATGGACCTGCTCCACCAGGGTGTGGTCGAGGGGCACATCTCACGGCGGCGCTGGATCGAGATCGCGTGCGCGGCCCCGGCGCGGATGTTCGGCCTGTACGGCCGCAAGGGCACGATAGCGCCGGGTGCGGACGCGGACGTGGTGATCTACGACCCGGCGGCCGAGCAGGTCATGTCAGCGGAGACCCATCACATGAACGTCGACTACTCGGCCTACGAGGGCAGGCGGGTCACGGGCCGTGTGGAGACGGTCCTTTCGAGAGGGGAGGTCGTCGTCGAGCGCGGCGAGTTCAGGGGGCGTGCCGGGCACGGCGTGTTCCTGCCCCGGTGCACCAGCCAGTACCTGAACTGACGGGAGCCCCCCCCGGCTGCTGGACCGGATCGCGGCGCACCCGCGGACCACCCGTACGGGGATCCCGCGGGTGTGGGAATACAAGCGCGCCTCCCCGGGCTGTGGGACTTCATGGATCACGAGCATGGATTATCGCGCCGGGGTGTCCTCAGGGCCGGACTCGGCGTCGCGGCTCTCCCGCTGCACCCTGGACAGGCCGCGGGGGCTCCGCCTGTCGGCGACCCGGTGTCCTCGGCGGCCACGAGGACGCTGGAGTTCAGCGCCGGAACGAACGCCTCTGTGATCGTTTCGCCCGACGGGCGTGAGCTGATCATGGAGGTTCAAGGTGTGCTGTGGTCGCTCGCCCGCAAGGGCGGGCGAGCGAGAGCGCTGACCGGACCGGATCTGGAGCCCACCCGGCTGTCGTGGTCGCCCGACGGTTCGCAGGTCGCCGTGTGCGGCTACCAGGGCGGCGGTTTCCATGTGTGGACGATGGAACCGGACGGCTCCCGGCTGCGGCAGGTGACCTCCGGTCCCTGGGACGACCGGGGAGTGGCCTGGTCGCCCGACGGTACGCGCATCGCGTTCGCGTCGGAGCGGGGCGGGGATCCGGTGGCCGGCAGTTCGTACACCATCTGGACGGTGGACGTACGGACCGGTGAACTGAGGCAACTCACCGACGGGACCGGCGTCGAGGACTACGACCCTGCCTGGTACCCGGACGGCAGCAGGCTGGTCTTCGTGCGCGCCGGTACGGCCGGTGGGCGCACCCTTGCCTCCGTACCGGCCGCAGGGGGCAGCGTGGCGGTGGTCCGTACCGTGGACGCGGGCGTCCTGGTCGGTCCTGCGGTCAGCGCGGACGGCCGTGTGGCGTACGTCCACGTCGGCGACGCCGTCCCGCCGGCCAACGCGGCCTTCTCCACCCTGATGGTGGACGGCGAGCCCGTGACCGAGGGGGAGGACGTCTCGCCCCTGCCGCCTTCCTGGGGCACGGACGGTGCACTCTTCTACGTGGCTGACGGGCAGTTGCGCGTGCGGCCTCCCGGCCGGAGCGCCGCGAAGTCGGCTCCGGAGCGGATTCCCTTCACAGCGGCGATGGACGTGCCGCGCGCGGTCCACCCGAGGAAGGACCACGATTTCGATTCGACGGCGGCGAAACCGGTCCGGGGCATCCACCTGCCGGTGCTCTCGCCGGACGGCGGATCTGTCGCATTCGCCGCTCTCAACGCGTTGTGGGTCCTGCCGATCGGCCGCCGTCCGCGCAGACTCGTCCAGTCGAACGCCTCGGGATATGTGCAGATGCCGTCCTGGGCACCGGACGGGCGCAGTCTCCTGTACTCGTACGAGGGCGGCACGGACGGCAACGGACTCATCAGCGTGCACCGACACTGGCTCGACGGTGATCGCGACGAGGTCGTGGCGACCGGCGGCCGTCTGAACGCGGCCCTTTCCCCCGACGGCACCCGGCTCGCCTGTCAGGACTCCACGGGCAACCTGCTGGTGAAGGACCTCACGACCGGAACCGAGAAGACCCTGGCCACGCCCCTGGGCGCCAACGGACTTCCCAGCCGCCCGACCTGGTCGCCGGACGGCCGGTACATCGCGTTCTGCGACCGCAACCGGCTCAATCAGCGTTTTCGCGAGGGATACAACCTCATCCGCGTCGTCGACACCAGCACCGGAAAGTGGACGGCCCACCAGCCCAGCCCGCACGCTTCCCTCGCAGACCGGGGCAACGCAGGTCCGGTATGGGCCCCCGACGGCTCGGCCATGGCCTTCATCATGGAGTCCGCACTGTGGGTCCTGCCGGTGCACGCCGACGGCACACCGGCAGGCGAGCCCCAGCGCCTCACGGACGAGGCGGCCGACCACCCGTCCTGGTCGGGTGACTCACGCACCCTGCTGTACGGGGCGAGCGGCACGCTCAAGCTCATCAACCGCGACGGAACCCAGCCGCGCGTCGTACCCGTGCCGCTGGACTACCGCCGTCGACTGCCCTCTCCGTCCGACGTCACCCGGGTGCACGCGGGACGGCTGTGGGACGGCACCGGCGACACGGTCCGCGAGGACGTCGACATCGTCATCCGCGCCAACCGCATCACATCCGTGGAGCCCCACCGTTCGAGAGTCCCCTCCGGCGAGAAGCTCATCGACGCCTCCACCTCCACGGTCATTCCGGGGCTGTGGGATGCGCACACCCATCCGTGGCAGTACACCTACGGCGGGCGGCAGAGCAGCCTCATGCTCGCCTACGGCATCACGACCAACGCCTCACTCGGCGGTTTCGCCCATGAGGCGGTGCGGATCCGCGAATCCGTCCAGGCGGGACGCATGGCAGGGCCGCGCCTGTTCGCCACGGGCGAGTTGATCGACGGCAGCCGGGTCGCCTACAGCATGGGCCGGGCCCACCGGACCCATGAAGGTGTCCGACGCTCCCTCAAGCGGGCCGAGGCCCTCGACTACGACTTCGTCAAAACCTATGTCCGCGCCCCCGCCCGGACCATGCGCGAAGCAGCCCGCACGGCACACGAGAAACTCGGCGTACTGTCCGGCAGCCACCTCCTGTCACCGGGAAGCAGTGTCGGACAGGACCTCACCACCCACCTGGAAGCCACCCAGAGATCCGAGTACGGACGGGCGTACTCGCCGACGGGCCACTCGTACCAGGACGTCCTGGAAACCTACCGCGGCGGCGACTTCAAGATCGTCATCACTCCCTTCACGGCTCTCTCGCTCATCGGAGCCGATCCCTCACTGGCCGAGGATCCCAGGGTCACCACCCTCATGCCACCGTGGGACACCGCACTCGTCACCACCTACGCGGACACCCCGCCGACCCCGGCGGCATACCAGGCCATCGCTCAGGAAATGGCCGTCTACCAGCGCATCATCGACGAGGGCGGCATGCTCGCCCTCGGCACCGACGCGCCCCTGACACCCATCGGCCTGCACGTCCACCTCGGCCTGCGTGCCCTGCACTCCAACGGCCTCTCGGCGGCACAGGCACTGCGCACCGCCACCGTGGTCCCCGCTCGGATGTTCGGCGTGGCGGACGACCTGGGCACCGTGGAACCCGGCAAGCTCGCCGACCTGACAGCCGTCGACGGCAATCCCTTCGACGACTTCGACGACCTGGTCCGCACCACCTGGGCCATGCGGGAGGGCACCCTCTACCGGCGGGACGACCTGGTCGAAGCGTTCACCACGCCCGCACCGCACCCCACGGCGCACCCCACCGACTGGCTCGACGTCAGCCGGCAGCTCCGCCGGGAACCCTGCTGCTCCCGACACGCCTTCCACGTCTAGCCGTTCCCTCCAGGGAGGCCGTGGGCAGGTGGCACGGGCCTCGCGCGAGGTCCTGAACGGCCGATCCGAACAGGCGATCGTGAACGGGCGGGGGCCTTTTCAGGTCGGTGCGGACGATGCCGTCCACACCGACCGAGAAGGCCCTCGTACGCCACCGCAACGCATCCCTGACCGGGACCGGCCCCCGCTGGACCGCGGGACCGGCCGCGTCGTGCGACGCCCCGAACACGACCGCCCGGGCGAGTCGGCCCGTGTGGGCAGGGGCCGCACGAGGTCCGCGCGCTGGCCGCCACCAAGGAACTGGTGGAGAGCCTGTTCGGCATCCTGAATGAGGAGCACGAGGCGCAGTTCTCCGCGGTTCAGTCCCCCAACGACATCGTGACGCTGATCAACCAGAGTCAACTCCGCACGGATCGGGGGATCGGGCAGTGAGCCCTTTCCGTCCTCACCTCTCATCCGATCTCATCCGATCTCATCCCACCGGCTCGGAACGAGGAGACGGAGGGCCGGCGGACGGACGGCTGGGCTGTCGGCTCGTCGGGCCCTCGCCATCGCCGAGCCGCCACGTGCGGTCGCCGTCGCGGAGTGCGCGGCGCCGCCCTTCGGGACCGCCTGAGGGGCGTTGACGCCGGCGGCCGGGCCCAAGGACCCCGCGGGGCCCGGAGTGTGTCGAGGGCGGGGGGACGGGCCCCGGGCAGGACAGCCGGATCGGCCTGCACGGCACGGACGTGCGAGGCAGTCGTCGAGTTCGAGAGGGAGGGCGCCGCGATGGGCTGCGGGTCGGCGAGGCCGCTGCCGACGGTGCGGCTCTGGCCGGTGGTCCACTCCGGCTCCTGACCGATAAGCGCACCTGCCCCTTCCCCGGGGTGTGCGGGACCCGTCGAAGACGTGCGTCGGCCTCCGATGGCGGCGCGACATAGCCGCTCCTCCTTATGACGGGCAGCGGCTACGCAGAAACGATGAGGCATTCCGATCAGGCCGGCGGTTCCGATCCGAGAAGAGGCGTCGCGCGGGCGTACCGCCGACCTCACCACTTGGCGCATTCCCGGCGCAGAGCGACGTGGAACGCGCGAAACACACTGATTTACGGCTTTCGTTGGGGGCGCACGCCGGTCGCCCAGGGAGCATCAGCGTTGTGCGCGCGCCAAGGGGCGCCTTCCGAAACGGCTGTCGAAACGTTAATTCGGGGGATGCCGGGGCAGTTGGGTGGAGTTGAACATGTCGGTCTTGTGAGGAGTCTGTGGTGATACAGGTGATGGTCATGCACCGGGTGGACATCATGCGGGACGCCCTGGTGGCCCTGCTGCGGATGGAGCAGATGCTCGCCGAGCCCCTTCTCACCGGTTCGGGCCGGCGTGCCCCGGCGTGCCCTCCCGGCGCGTCGCCGCAGGGGGAAGTGGCGCTGCCCCTCGTCTGCGTGGCCGACGACGACTGCCTGGAGGACCTGTCAGCCCTCCCGGCCCCGCCTGGAGAGGCACCGTGTACGAAGGCCGAGGCTGCCCGCCCCGGCCAGGACAGCCCTGTTCTGCTGGTGCTCACCGGCCCCCGCAGACCGGGCCGGCTACGCCGGGCCATAGACGTCGGTGCCCTGGGCTACGTCGACAAGTACGGCGCGCCGGGGCGATTAGTGGAGGGGATCCGCACCGTGGCATCGGGCGAGCGATTCGTCGACGAATCGCTCGCCTTCGACTTTCTCCAGGCGGGGCAGACGCTGCTGACGCCCCGCGAACTGAACGTGCTGTCCCTGGCGGCCGAGGGCGCCCCGGTCGGCGACATCGCCGACGCACTGCACCTGGCCTGCGGCACGGTACGCAACTACCTGGCCTCCGCCATCCGCAAGGTCGGTGGCCGCAACCGGCTGGACGCCATCCGCATCTCCCGCCGGGCGGGCTGGATCTGAGGACGGTCTCGGGCGAGGGGGGACCTGCCCGGCGCGGTGCCGATGTGCGGGACCTCGCAGGCGGCCCCCAGGTGCCGGCGGCGGCGAGGCGCGTCCCGCGGCACCGCGCCGTGTTGCGGGGCGCCACCGGCCCGAGGCGGGCACGCGCCTCATCGGCCGCCGACGCCGCAGCGGCCGGCGGCCCCCCGTTCCGCTCGCACGGTCGAGCCGCGCCCATCCGTCGCCGCGGCGGGATCCACCTCTGCCGCCGGGCGCCGCCTGTGGGGGGTTCCCGCTGCGGCCTCTCGGCCGGCTCAGGCCCCGCCCTTGCCGCCGCCCGGCCGGACGGCTGACCAGTACCCCGTCATCTCCCGGTAGGCGGCCGAGCGGCGCAGCAGGTCGTCGTGGGTGCCGAGCGCGGTGCGGGGGCCGTCCAGGACCAGCACCCGGTCCGCCCGGCGGGCGGACGACAGCCGATGGGCGACCACGATCAGCGTCCCCGGACGCGCCGCGAACGCGCTTTCGGCCGATGCCTCCGCGGCCGGGTCAAGGTGGCACGTCGCCTCGTCGAGGATCACCAGCGGGGCGGGCGAGACATAGGCCCGGCACAGGGCCAGCAACTGCCGCTGCCCCTGGGAAAGCGCAGCCGGGTCGAGGACGGCGTCCGGCCCGCCCAGAGCGGCCAGCAGCGGTGCGGCGCCCAGCAGGGCAGCCGCCCGCAGCAGCCGGTCGGGAGGGGCCGCCGGGTCGAGGAGGCGCAGATTGTCCAGAACGGTACCGGTGAACACGTACGCCTCCTGCGGGATCAGCACCCGCAGCCGGGCCAGCTCCCGTGCCGTGCGCCCCGCGACCGGTGTGCCGCCCAGCCAGACCGCACCCTGGTCGGGGGCCAGCAGCCCGGCCAGCACGCTGGTGAGGGTCGACTTGCCGATGCCGCTGGGCCCCACCACCGCCAGGTGCTCCCCCTGCGCCACGGCCAGGTCCAGACCGTCGAGCACCGGCAGTGCCGTGGGGCCGTAGCGCATGCTCACGCCGTCGGCCAGCACCGCCGGCGGCGTGCGGCCGTGCCGTGCGCGCGGTACCCGCCCGGCGGGCGCGGCCGGCGGGCCCGCCGCGGGTGGCTGCGGCCGCGGCTCGACGGGCTCGCGTGCGAAGCGCTCCAGCACCACCAGCAGCCGTGAACCGGCGGTGCCCAGCGCCGCCATCAGCGTGTGCAGCGCAGGCAGCAGCGACTGCACGAGGAAGGTGAAGGCGCCCGCCAGCTCACCGGCCGTGACCCCCTGCCGCAGCAGCCAGGGGGCGAGTGACAACAGCGCGACCACCGGAAGCTGTCCGGCGGCGCCCAGCGTCAGCGTCCGCACCGCCGCCCAGCGGGCCAGGTGCAGGCTCGCCCGCCGGGCGGCGTCGATGGCGGCCCCGGTGCGCGCGCCCACCTCGTCACCGGCCCCGCAGGCCGTGACGTCGCGCAGGCCCGCCGCAACTCCGCTGGCCCGGTCGGCCAGGGCCTCGTCGGCGTCCAGGAAGACCCGCTGCGCCCGGGCCATGGGACGCAGCGCGGCGAGCAGCAGCGACAGTCCCAACAGCAGCGGGGGCAGCACCGGGACCAGCAGAACGGGCGCCAGCGTGAGCAACCCCGCCACCGTGCCCACCGAGTGGAACACGAACGACCGTGCCGTGAGCACCAACCCCGCGAACCCGTCGCGCACCAGCTCCGTCTGCTGGGTGAGCCGGGACACCGCTTTGAGGTCCACCCCGGCGGGGTCGGCCAGGGCCCGGTGCAGCGCGGCGGACACCGCGCGGTGCACCAGGGCGTCACGCAACGGCTCGACGAGCTCCGCAAGCTGGGTGAAGACGCCCCGCACCACGGGCGCCGCGGTGAACGCAGCCGCCGCGGCGACGGCGAGCCAGGCCAGACCGATCGTGGTGCGGCCGGCGAGGAACCCGGCGTCGAGGGCACGGGCCAGGCAGTAGCCGGTCAGGAAGGTCTGCGCGGACTCCAGCAGGGACCAGGCGGCCAGCACCAGGACCGCCCGTCGCCGGTCGGCGAGGAAGCGCAGCCCCCGTCCGGGCACGCCGCCCGCCGGCCGCCCTCCCGTGCTCCCGGGCGGTGCCCCGGTGCCCCTCACCGGCCCGGCCCGGACGTCGGGGCGGCGCCGGACTCCGGCGTGCGCCCGGGGCCCGGCGCGTGGTCGCGCTCCGGGCGCACGCCGGAGTCCGGCGGGGTGAACACGGCGCGGTAGCCGGGGTGGCGCTCCAGGCTGTGGTGCGGACCCACCCCGCGGACCGTCCCGTTCTCCAGCCAGACCACCAGGTCGGCCCCCGCCGCGGTGGCGAGCCGGTGGGCCACCACCACGCGGGTGCGCGCCCGGACGGTGTGGGTCAGGGCGTGCTGCACCCGCTGCTCGGTGACCGTGTCCAGGCTGGAGGTGGCGTCGTCCAGGATGAGCAGCCGCTGTGCCTGCGCGAACGCCCGCGCCAGACCGAGGCGCTGCAACTCGCCGCCGGACAGCGAGGCCGCCCCGGGCGGCGTGTCGTACCCGCGGGGCAGCAGGCGCACGAACGGTTCGGCACTCGCCGCCCGGGCCGCCTCCCGCACCCGCGCTAGCGCCGCACCGCCGGCGGACGTGCAGGGCGAGAGGGCGGCGGTGAGGGTGTCGCCGAAGAGGAAGGGACGGGCGAAGGCGAAGGCGACCGCCTGCCGCAGCGACGCCCGGTCCACCTCCCGCAGATCCACGCCGTCCAGCAGGACATGGCCTTCGGTCGGGTCGGCCAGCCGGCCCATCACGGCCGCCAGAGCCGACTTGCCCGCCCCCGATCGGCCCACGACCGCCACCGTCGCGCCACCGGGCACGTGCAGGTCGACGTCGCGCAGCACCGTCCGGCCGTCCCGTACGACGCACACCCCGCGCAGGTCGACAGTACCGGCGCCGTCCGGCGGCAGCGCGCGCCTGCCGTAGCCGAGTTCGGGCAGGGCGATGAGGCCGGTGAGCCGTCCGGCCGCCGCACGTGCGCGTACGAGGGTGCCGAGCGGACCGGCGACGGCGCCGAGTCCCGCGGCCAGCGCCGCGTACCGGGAGGCGGCCAGCAGGTCCCCCACACTGATCACGCCGGCCGCCAGGCGCAGCCCGCCGACGGCCAGTACCCATGTGGTGAGCAGGGGCATCAGCACACTGCTGTGTGCCACCGCCTTGCCGTGTGCCCGCCACATCAGGGCACCCTGTTCGGCCAGGGCCGGCAGCGGGGCGAGGACGCGGTCCCGCTCGGGTGCGAAAAGACCGGCGGCGGCGATGGTGCGGGCCCCCGACAGCGCCTCGCCGAGCCGCGACGCCACCTGCGACTGGATGTGCTGGTACCGCGCGACGCTGTGGGAGGAGGTGCGGGCGAAGGCGCGCAGCACCAGTACCAGCAGCGGCAGCCCGGCGGCGAACGCGGCGGCCGTCCACGGGTCGATCACGGCCAGGGCGATGACGGCGCCCACCGGCAGGGGGAGCGCGGCCGCCAGCGCGGCCGCGGCCGGCGGGCCGGAACCGGCCTCCGCGGCGTTGGCCGTGAGACGGGTGGCGACGCTGCCGGGCGTGAAGCGTGCGGCATCGCCCGGGGGCGCGCCCAGCAGTCGTGCCATCGCCCGGTGGCGCACCCAGGCGGTGGCGTGTGCGGCGACACCGCCGGTGAGCCGGGCGGCGACGGCGTCCAGTACGACCTCGGCGGTCATGAGCGCCGCGCACAGGCCGAGCGGGCGGCCGACGGCGCCGTGGTGCAGGAGCGCATCGAGGACCCGCCCGACCACGGCGGGCGTGGCGAGCGATGCGGCGGCCGACGCCAGTGTGCAGCCGAGGACCGCGATCGTGCCGGGTCCGCTCTGCCGGACGAGGCGCACGAGAAGCCGGAACCCGGGGGAGCGTGTGGCACGTGCCGCCGGTCCGCGGATGGGCACCATGGGGGACGGGACCTCCTGGGAGCGGCCGGGCAGGACAGCGGCGCCGCGCGGCCGGCGCGGAGCCGGCGAGGGGGCGGCGTGCGGCGGGGGCCCCGGACGGCGGACCGTCCGGGACCCCGGCTCGACCACGGTGGGACACCGCGGTCGTCGCTCTCGGCGCTGTGCGGCTCAGCCGCAGGTGACCACGCTCAGGCTGCTGTCCCCGCACAGGAGCAGGCTCGCCTGGCTGCCGGTGGCGACGTCGCCCGCGGCCTCGTCCTTCGGGGTCTCCAGCGACTGCAGGTCAAGCAGGTTCATGATGTTTCCTCTCTTCTCTGCGGACGGAGGTGCTCTGTTTCGGCTCCCGAGCGGGAGCCGGCTCATGGGGCCGCGCAAGCGGCGGAAGGAAGGGCAAGTGCGCCGGGCTCTCGTGCCGGGCCGCGGCGAGTGCCAGGAGGCATCCGGCGGTGCCCGTCGACAGGTCCATGGACAGCCGCATCATCTGCTCGCCGGGGAAGGCCAGGTGGCCCCGGTAGGTCATGGCGTGCCAGGTCAGCAGGTCGATCAGGCGGTCCACGTCGCCCTCGTGCAGCGCCGGGCCCCGGTAGGGGGTGCGGCTCAGGTACAGCACCATCCCGGCCGCGCCCCGCATCAGACCCGGCTGCACGTAGAAGGAGGACCGGGCGGCGGTGACGATGCCCTGTCCGGCTCGGGCGAAGCGCTCGTCGTCGCGGTGGGCGAGGTAGTCGTCGAGCACCATGCCGATGCCCACGCTGCCCGCCCCGAGGTACGGCATGGTCCGCCAGCCCTCGTCGACCTGGAGGGCGCCGCCCCCGACGGCCCTGCACCGGTCCAGGTCGCGTCCGAGCGCGTCAGCGGCCAGGTCGAGCAGGGCGTCGTCACCGGTGCGCTCGTGGCGGCGGACGAAGAGCAGCGCAGGTCCGGCGGCCCCGTACAGGAGACCGGCCCGCGGCAGCGGCGAGCGGGTGTCCCGCAGTGCCCCGGCGACCAGGTCGGTGCAGCGCTGCGCGGCCTCGTCGAAACCGCCCTCGCCGCAGGACGCGCCGAGTGAGTCGAGCGCCAGGCCGAGTCCGGCGAGCCCGCCGTGCAGGTGGGGCGGGAGGGCTTCCCACGGCTCTTCGAGGATCCTGTCCACCAGGCGCACGGCGTCCTCGGTGTGTCCCAGACGGTGGAGTGTCCAGGCCATGCCGGCGAGCCCGTCGTAGAAGCCGAGTGCGGTGCCCTCGGCGGGCTCGCGCGCGGCACGCAGCAGCCACTCCTCGCCCGCGGGGTGGCGCCCGGCACCGCTCTCGGCCAGCGCGTACAGCACTCCGGCGGTGCCGTACCCGAAGGACGCTCCGCCGCCTGCTCGGGCGAACTGGGCGATGTCTCCCGGGAAGCAGCGGTCCGAGCGGTGCGGGGTGGCAGAGGCGTGCAGGGCCGCGGCCATGGAGGCACGGCTGCGCGGCCAGTCACCGGGCCGCACCGGCAGGTAGGAGCGCGGCGCGGGGTGTGCTCCCGGGGTACCGGCGGCAGCCGGGTCGCGGAGTATCTCGGCGACTGCCTCGTCCAGGAAGGCACGGTCGACGGGGAAGTGCTCCGCCACCACGTCCGCCAGGTGCGCGGCCTTGCCGCGGTCGATCGCCAACAGGCTCGTCAGCGGCAGGAAGAGGGCGAGACGCAGGCACGCCAGGGCGTACCGGTCGATGTCGAAGCCGCGCCGGTCGGGCGGTGCGACGAAGCCCGGGTTGGCCACCGTCTGCCGGCCCGACTCGGCGACGTCACCGGCCGCCTCGAAGTCCAGCAGGGTCACCTTCGACTCGTCGTCGGAGACCATGACGTTGAACAGGTGCAGATCGGTGAAGACCATGCCGCGCCCGTGCACGGCCCGCACGGCCTCCTCCACCAGGCGGTGGATGCGCAGTGCCCACCGGGTGTACTCCGCCAGCCGCTGCTCGCTCGGGTCGGCGTCGACCAGCGGGTGGCGCCGGGCGAAGAAGGTGTTGAGGGGCTCGCCGGCGATGTGGTCGAGCACCAGGAAGTGGTGGTCCCCGCGGACGAACCAGTCCCGCACCTCGGGCGCGCAGCCCAGGCCCGACAGCCGCTCCAGTGCCCGCCGCTCCCGGTGCAGGCGGGTCACCGCGTCGGCACCGTCCGCGGCGAGCCCGGCGTGCGGCCGCGCCTCCTTCAGCACCACGGTCCGGCCGGTCCGCTCGTCGCGGGCCACGTAGACACCGCCGCCGTTGGAGAAGTGCAGGGCCCGCTCGACGGTGTACGGCAGCCCCGCCAGGGTGACGGCCTCGCGGGCGTCGAGGTGCGGCTTCAGGAACGCCGGCGGTTCCACCCAGTCGGGCACCCGGAAGACGGGGCCCCTGACGTCGGGTACGAGTCGTCCCGCCGCGTCCTCGAGCGCGGGCACCAGTTCGCCGTCCGCGTCGTAGCAGTGCCGCTGCGTGAAGCTGCCGTAGCGCAGGTGGACGGGTCCGCGCCCCCAGCGCAGGTCACTGAGGATGTACGGGCCCGGCTCCCCGGCCAGGAGCACGTCCAGGTCCCCGGCGACGGCGCGGCACTGCTCGTCGTCGGCCGGGTAGACGGTGGCGAACTTTCCGCTCGCGCCCCGGTCCGCGTACTTGGCGTTGCGGTTGTGCAGCAGGTACGGGCTCGGTACGAACTTGAAGGCGATGCGGCGCGCGAGGCAGTAGGCCACCAGCCGGTCGAGGACGGACTCGGCGTTGTCGAGGCAGGCCGACACATGGATCTTCCAGCCCTGTGCGGGCAGTCGGTGGCCGGCCGGCCGCAGGGCGAGCCAGTCGCCGACGGTGTGCCGCTGCCATCCCGGTGGCACCGGGGCCGTTGCCGCCGCGTACGGGGCCGTCCGGTTCGGTCCGCGCCGGGAGCGCCGGTGCGGCGCGTCGTAGAAGTGCGCGTCGGCATCGCAGTAGACGGCGTAGCCCTTGTTCACCCCAGCTCCCTCGGTCGGCGGCAGCACTTACGCTGTCACTCCGTCCGGGGGCTCCAACAGTCGCCGATGTCACCTGCCTGACGTGCAGTACGCACGAGTAACACGGCGGTTCCGGGACGCCCGTGCGCGCCGGGGGATGCCGGCGACGGTGCCGTCGACCTGGTGCGCCGCCGGGCAACCGGCCGCCGTACGGCAGGAGGATCCGTTGCGTCACACAGCGGCCGGGGTGGGGGCCTGCTTGCCCAGGGCCTGCCGTCTCCTTGGTTCCGTTGGTTCCGTTGGTTCCGTGCTCGTGCTTCACATGCGCCGGGCCAACGCGGTGGTCCCGGCCCCGTCCAGGTGACGGAGGGCGTGGGCGCGGCCGGCCAGGACGGAGATGAGGTGCTCTGCCGCGCCGACAACCTCCAGAGCGGGGTCGCCTCGTCGGCTCCAGCCGGTGTCGGCCGCGCGCAGGGTGAGGCCACGGGCTCGCGCGGTGGCCGGCACGAACGGATTGGGGACGGTCGTCTCGACGGTGAGGACCGCTTCTGCCACCTCGCGCGCGAGAGCGGCCGGTCTGCCCAGGGCGAGGGCTATGTCGAGGTGGTGGACGACGTGGTCGCCCAGCATCAGCGGGGCGGGGAGCAGGCGTCCGATGCCGCGGGGCCGGGCCCGTCGCCGGTCGAATTCGTCGATGAGCTCACTCGCGGTCCGGTGTCGGGCGTAGCGGCGGCTGATGTCCTCGTTGGTGGCGTCGAACGATCCGCGGTGGCGGGCCATGGCGGCCAGCAGACGGCTCAGCGGAAGGTGCAGGCCGAGTGCGAGGTGGGCGAGCACGTCCTTGTTCGTCCAGCCCGCGCACAGGCTGGGACGGTCCCACTCCTCTTCGGTGAGGGCGCGGGCGAAGGCGGAGAAGTTGTCGTCCTGGAGCCTGCTGAGCGTGTTGTGGTCAGGCATCGCCGACCTCGCTCGCGGGCTCGGCGGCGAGGTGCCGGGTGAGAAAGGCGACCTGGTCGCGGAGGATGCCGTCCACGAGCGGCGGGTGGTAGACCTCGAAGTGGTCGGCGGGATAGCGGATCGCTGTGCCGCGGGGAGCGAGATCAGCCGTCCTGACGGCGATGCGCGGGTCCATGAGGGTCTCGTGGTCGGACACGCACACGAGCAGCGGCGCTCGAACGGCTTTCGCACGCCGCGAGGCGTTGAGCTTGATCAGCTCGAAGCCGATCGATGCGGTGACGCGGTTGTCGAAGCTGCCACCCGGCGGGACCATTCCGTACCAGCCTTCCTTGGCCCCCGGGACGGTCACGATCGCTGTGCCGCCCGGTTCGTCGACGATCGCGACGTAGCGGCGCGGCAGGCCCAGCGCAGCGCGGACCAGGTCACTGGCGATGGGCCGGGCCAGCCTGGTGATCGCGCGGAACCCGGAACTGGTTGCGGCGTTCATGGTGTTCAGGACAGGGCACTGGACGACGGCGGCGGCGATCTCGGGGTGTTCGGCCGCCGCGAGCAGGACGTGGGTGGCCCCCATCGAGGTTCCCCACAAGGCGATCCTGGTCGGATCGATGCGGGGGTCGCCGGCGGTGAAGGCCAGCGCGGCGTCCACGTCGGCGAGCTGGCGGGGGATCGAGACGAGCTGGCGGGGCGTGCCCTCGGAGGCGCCGATGTGCCGGAAGTCGAAGGCGACGACGGCGATGCCCGCGGCAGCGAACGCCTGCTCGTACCTGTCGAGCCGCATGTCATGGGTGGCTCCGAAGCCGTGGACGAGCACGACGGCAGGCCAGGGGCCCTGGCCCGTGGGGCAGGTGATCCAGGCCGCGCAGCGGTGTCCCCGGGAGATGAAAGAAGTGCGGTGTGTCTCAAGCATCTGGAGGTGGACTCCGTCCCTGTACGTACGTTGTACGTGTAGTACCTTGGGTTACGTACAACGTACGTGTCAAGTAGGGGGAGCACCTGCCGATGAGAGCCCGGTTCACTCTTGCGGAGATCCAGTGGCACGCGCTGGACATCGTCGACCGCGACGGCCTGCCCGCGCTCACCATGCGTTCGCTGGCCGCAGCCCTGCGTACCGGCCCCATGACGCTGTACAACTACGTCGACGGGCGCGAGGCACTGGAAGAACTCGTGGTCGACGCGGTTTCCGCATGTGTCCATGTCCCGGAACCCACCGGCGACTGGGCCGCCGACACCCGAGCGGTGGCCACCGCCCTGTGGCGGGCCGTCCGTGCGCACCCGGCCGCCGTCCCGCTCGTCCTCACCCGTCGTACGTCGTCGCCCGCCAGTCTCGCCCCGGCGGAGGCGCTGGCCTCGGCGCTGGCCGGCGGCGGGCTGGGCGAGGATGACCTGCTGGTCGCCTTCCGCACCGTCATGAGCTTCGTCATGGGCATCGCCCAGGCCGAACTCGCCGGTCCGCTCACCCGCGAGACCACTCGCGAGTCGGCAGCCCGGCGCATGAGCACCCTGGCCGAGGGAAGTCTTCCCACGCTCGCCGGTCTGGCCCACCTCGGTGCCGCGCTCGCGGACCAGGAGTTCGAGCGCGGGCTCGACATGGTCCTTGCCGGGATCCGGCAGGTGGCCGTGCGGCCGCACGACCGCGGTTGAGAAGGCACCGGCGGCGCGCCGCATCGTGCCCCCGCAGTCGCAGGGTCCGGCACGCTGACAGCATTTCGTCGCGGGGCCCTGGACGCCGCCCGGCAGCTTCCTCACGCGGAGCGCCCCTGCCCGTCGGGCGGCAGGCCCCTGACTCACCTGCGCGACTGAGCCCCGGACGCCGACCGTGCGCGAAGGGTCCTCAAGGCAGCGCGACCGCACCCCCGGCCCGCCCCGGTGCCCCTGTGCACCACCCGGCGCAGGACCCGGACGGAACGGAACCGGGGGAACCGGGGAACCGGGATTCAGGAAGAGGCGGTCATGGGGAACCGTGCCCCGCAGGGGCTGGGCGGAGGGCCGGGCGGGAGGCCAGGAGGACGGCGAGCAGGGCGACGGCAGCGGCCCCGGCCCAGCCGGCGAGGCGGTAGGCGGAGGCACCCACGGCGCCGCCGGCGCTGTTGCCGACGTAATAGGCCGTCAGATAGAGCGCCGAGGCCTGGGCCCGCCCGGAGGCGGCCGTGCGGCTGACCGCGCCGGAGGCGACCGAGTGACCGATGAAGAAGCCCGCGGTGATGAGCACGAGGCCGAGCAGGACCAGGGCGAGCGGCCCGGCCAGCGTCAGCAGGAGGCCCGCCGCGCAGAGCGTGAGGCCGACCGCGAACGCACCGCGCCGCCCCAGCCGGGCCTGCAGCGCACCGGACGCCGCGGACGTCCCCGTCCCCACCAGGTAGACGAGGAAGATCGCGCCGACCGCCGCCTGCGACAGGTGGTACGGCGCGGCCGTCAGCCGATAGCCCAGCAGGGTGTAGACCGAGCCGAACACGGCGGAGAACAGCGGCCCCACCGCGTACAGTCGCCGCAGCCGCACATCGCGAACGTGGCGGGAGACCGTGCGCCACAGTGCCGCCAGATGCACCGGAGCCGGTGTGAAGTGCCGGGCCGGCGGGGCCAGCAGGCGGAAGGCCACCGCGCAGGCCAGCGCGGTCAGACCGATCCCGAGCAGCGCGGCCCGCCACCCGTACGCCTGCGACAGCGCACTCCCGGCGACGCGGCCGCTCATCCCGCCGATGGAGTTGCCCGCGACGTACAGGCCGATCGCCGAGGGGACGGCGCAGGGCTGGACCTCCTCCGCGAGGTAGGCCATCGCCGTGGCCGGCAGGCCGGCCAGCGCCACGCCCTGCACCGCGCGCAGCGCGACCAGCACGGCCGGGTTCGGGGCGAACGGCACGGCGAGCGCGAGCAGCGAGGCCCCGAGGACCGAGGCCGTCATCACCGTGGTACGCCCGTACTTCTCGCTGAGCGCGCTGACCGGCAGCAGTGCGACGGCCAGCGCGCCGGTCGACGCGGTCACCGTCAGGCTGGCCTGCGCGGGCGTGAGGTGCAGACCTGAGGACAGCGCGGGCAGCAGCGCCTGGGTGGAGTAGAGCAGTGCGAAGGTGGCAAGGCCGGCGGCGAACAGGGCCAGGTTCGCCCGGCGGTACGCCGAAGTGCCCTTGCGAAGACGGGTGTCTGCGGTGGTGTCGGCTCGGGCGGTGGGCCGGCGGGGGCGCACCCCCGCCGCCCCGGTGTCGGCCGCCCCGGTGTCGGCAGAGCTCATGCAGCGAACGTAGGATTGCGCGCTTCCATGCGTCCAATGCATGGAAGAGGCGTTGTTGATGTACAGCCGTATCAGGTGAGGCGAGGAGAGTCGTCATGGACCCCGATGAGACGTACGACACTCCGCGGGTGGCCGCCGAGCTTGATCCCGACGCCTGGGCGGCGCTCCTCGCGCCGCGCCTGGCGCAGTTCGTCGCGGTCGCCCGGCATGAGCATGTGACGCGTGCGGCCCAGCAGTTGGGCATGCCGCAGCCCACCCTCAGCCGGGCGCTGGCCCGGCTGGAGGGCGACCTCGGTGTGACCCTGTTCGCCCGGCAGGGCCGCAGGCTGCGGCTGACCCGGGCGGGGGTCACGTTCCGCGGTGCTGCCGAGCGGGCCCTTGCGGAGGTGGAGCGCGCCGCGGAGTCCGTACGGGTGGAGGCCGGTCGGATCTCGTTCGGCTTCCTGCACACGCTGGGGCCTGAGACCGTGCCGGAGCTGCTGCGGGCGTTCCGCGTGGACCACCCGCAGGTGCGGTTCCAACTGGTGCAGACATATGGAGAGGCGATGCTGGAGCGGCTGCGTGCCGGCACGCTCGACCTGTGCGTGACCTCTCCGCTGCCGGACGAGCCCGGCCTGGTCGCCCGGCGCCTCGCCGAGCAGCGTCTGCGGCTGGTGGTGCCGAACGGGCACCGGCTGGCCGGGCGGCGCCGGGCTCGGTTGGCGGAGGTGGCGGGAGAGCCGTTCGTCACCCTGGAGCCCGGATTCGGGCTGCGCCGGATCACCGACGCCCTCTGCGCGGAGGCGGGGTTCACTCCGCGGGTCGCCTTCGAGGGCGAGGAGGTGGAGACCCTGCGCGGACTGGTCGCGGCCGGGCTCGGCGTCGCCCTGCTCCCGTCGCCGCCGGTGCCGCGGGCCGGGGTCACCGAGTTGGACGTCGTCGGTCAGCGGGCCGTTCGCGAGATCGGGGTCGCCTGGCTCCGCGGCCAGACGGACGCACCGCCGCTGGCCGCCTTCAAACGCTTCCTCCTCTCCCGCAGGGGCCACCTGTGAACTGCGCGTGCCCGGTCGGGTCGTTGCCGCCTGCCCGGTGCGCGGGAGTGTGGGGACCCTGCTCCACCCGGGCCTGGTCGACGGGCACATCGGCCGCCGCCGGTGGAACGGGAGCGCCTGCGCGTGCCCGGCGCGCAGGTCCGGTCCCCAGGACAGGCGGGGCCCGAAGACCGTCCTGCGTCCAGCCCGGTGGGCTGCCGGCGGACGCTGCGCGCACACCGTGCCCGCCTACACTCGGCGGTGGCCCGGGTACCGGAGTGCAGGCCGCTGCCGGCAGGACGACAGGGAGACACCGTGGAACGCATCGGGATCATCGGGGTGGGCGAGATCGGCCGGGCCATCGTGGAGGGCCTGTGCGACGGTGTCGAGGAGCCGCCCGAGGTGTTCCTCTCGCCGCGCGGGGCCGGTGCCGCCGCCGAACTCTCCCGGCGCCATCGAAACGTACGGGTGTGCGTCGACAACCAGGACGTGGCGAACCGCTCCGATGTGGTGGTCATCGCCGTCCGGCCCCAGGACCGCTCCGAGGCCCTCGCCGCGCTCCGGATCGGCGGGGACACCGTCGTGATCAGCCTGATGGCGGGCGTCGGTATCGGCGAGTTGCGCCGGACGCTCGGAGCCGTCGGCCCGCTGGTGCGTGCCATCCCGGTGCCCGCGGTGCGCGAGCGCGGGTCCGTCACCGTCACCCACCCCTCGCACCCGGTCGCGGACGCCCTCTTCGACCGCCTCGGCGGGGTGCTCCCGGTCGCGGACGAAGCGGCCTTCAACGTGTTCTCCGCACTGACGGCCACGGTGTCCACGCACTACCGGTTCCTGGCGACGCTCACCGCCTGGGCATCCCGGCAGGGCGTTCCCGCCGAGGACGCGGACCGCTACGTCCGGGGCCTCTTCCAGGGCGTCGGGCGCGCGCTGGACGACGGTGCGAGCTCTCTGGAGCAGCTTGCCAAAGAGCACGAGACGCCGAAGGGGAACAACGAGCGCATACGCACCACGTGGTTCGACAGGTCCAACTCCGACGCCCTGACCAGGGCACTCGACGGGCTCCTCGCCGATCTCAAGTAGCCGCCTCGCCGGCCGCGGCCTCGCCGGCCGCCGTCCCGCCAGCCGCGGCGCGCACGCCCCGTGCCGCCGGCGCGGGCCATCGCCGCGGGCCGCTCCACGGACCGCCTCGTGCGCCGGGACAGGCGGTGGTGCTTCGCCGAACGCCGCCTGACCCCTCGGAACGTCGTCGGCGGGCGGGCCGCCGCCTGCACCGTGGGTGGCTGAGGGGGAGGGACCGTCGCGGCGCGTCGGGCGGTAGTCCCGGTGATCTTCGCGGGCCCTCTCGCTGACACGGGTCACATGGCCACCGGGAGCAGGCCGGCCGGCTCCGGCACCCCGCACCGGAGGCCCGCCCTGCTCCCGGTGGCCCCCTGGCCGCTGTCCGGGGGCGGGTGAGGCTCCGGCGAGGAGGCGCCGGCCGTCTCTGGCCGGCGCCCCTGCTGTATGCGGATTTATGCGGATGTGTGCGGATCCGGGGGCCGGAAACCCGGTCAGCCCTCGACGACGCCGGACTTGGCGATCGTGATCTTGGCCTTCGTGGCGCCGCTGCCCGAGCCCAGGGACTCGATCCGCTTCACGACGTCCATGCCCTCGACCACCTCGCCGAAGACGACGTGCTTGTTGTCCAGCCAGTTGGTGACGATCGTGGTGATGAAGAACTGCGAGCCGTTCGTGTTCGGTCCCGCGTTGGCCATGGAGAGCTGGCCCGGCTTGGTGTGCTTGATCTGGAAGTTCTCGTCGGCGAACTTCTCGCCGTAGATGCTCTTGCCCCCGGTGCCGTTCCCCGCGGTGAAGTCGCCGCCCTGGAGCATGAAATCGGGGATGACCCGATGGAAGCCGGACCCCTCGTACCCGTAGCCGTGCTCGCCCGTGGCCAGCTCACGGAAGTTGCGCGCGGTCTTGGGGACCACGTCGTCGAACAGCGTGAAGACGATCCGTCCGGCAGGCGCGTCGTCGATGGTGATGTCGAAGAAAACGTTGTTGTTCATTGAGCCATGATCACATCCCCCGCGCCTGCGGGGGCGACCGGCCATGACCGACGAGAGGGTGAGGCGCCCGGGGCATGGGGCGGCCTCGCAGGTCACGACGCCGTCCGTCGGCCGCACCGCGGCACGGGGGCTTGGGCTGACTGGTGCTACCTTTAGTCAGCCGGTGGGGGATGTGTCCAGTCAGGACTGGAGTGCGCACATGGCGAACAACGTGATGGCGCTCCGCTTCGGCAAGGGCATGCAGGACGAGCGCCCGCTGTCGCTGAACCTGGTCCACGCCCGGTGCGGCGCCCCCGCCGAGCCCGCTGTGCGCTGCACCGCGTGCCACGACGTCCCGCTGTCCGACGTGGTCGTGACACTCGAACCCCGGTAGGCCGCTGTCGGCCCGGGGGCGGGCACGGGGACCGCGACGGCCGCCCGAGGAGGACGGCGTGAAAGGAAGATCATGGCCATATCCGATGCGTCAGGCTCGGACGCCGCGCGGGAGCGGACGTACCGGTGGCAGGACCCCGCCACGACGGCGGCCGCGGTACCGGGGAGGAGCGGTCGGGAGTTCCTGGAGGCGATCGGTGACGGAACGCTGCCGCGGCCGCCCATCCTGGACACCCTCGGGATAGACGTGGTCGAGGTGGGCGACGGGCGGGTGGTGTTCGCGCTGACGCCCGCGGAGTGGCACTACAACCCCATCGGCAGTGTCCACGGGGGCGTCATGGCCACGCTCGCCGACACGGCCCTCGGCTGTGCGGTGCACAGCCGTCTGCCGGCGGGCACCGGCTACACCTCCCTCGAAGTGAAGATCAACTTCACCAGGGCGGTGACCCTCGCGTCGGGGCGCCTGGTGTGCGAGGGCAAGGTCCTCACGCTGGGTCGGCGTACGGCGACCTCCGAGGCGCGCATCCTGGATCAGCAGGACCGGCTCGTGGCCCACGCCAGCACCACGTGCCTGGTCTTCCCCGTGTGACGAAGGCCCGGCCTGCCGAGGACGCCTCCGCGCTCCTCGGCCGGCCGGGGCAGGCGCGCCGGGCGGCCTGCGAGCCGCACGCCGTGCCTCAGTACAGGCCGCAGGGCCGCGGGTCCTGACGAGCGGGCCGGAACCCGGAACCCCGGAACCCGGGAACCCCGGAACCCCGGAACCCCGGAACCCGGGAACCCCGGAACCCCGGAACCCCGGAACCCGGAACCCGGGAACCCGGGAACCCCGGAACCCGGGAACCCGGGAACCCCGGAACCCGGGAACCCCGGAACCCCGGAACCCCGGAACCCCGGAACCCGGGAGCACGAGGACCCGGGAACCTCGAACCCGGGGACCCGGGAACACAGGAACACCGAACACCGGAACGCCCGATCCGGCGGCGAGCCCTCTCCACTGCGGTGAGCGCCTCCTTCCTCCGCCGACGAGCACGGGGCGCGCAGCGAGTCCTCTTGCCAAGCCAGGAGAACAAGTCCACGATTGTCCCTCCGCTGCCCACTGCCCCGCTGCCCCCGCCGAGTAAGTCCCGCGCGGCATCCGCCAGTACCCGCACCGAGCCCGTACCGAGCGCTCCGGCCGGGCCGCCGTCCCCGCCCCGTCCTCCAGTCGGCCCTTCCAGTCCTCAAAGCCCTCCGGACCAGGAGCTGTTCCCATGGACTTCGGACTCGTCCTCCAGACCGACCCGCCAGGCTCCGCCGTCGTCACCCTCATGCGCCGCGCCGAACGGGCGGGTTTCCGCTACGGCTGGACCTTCGACTCCGCCGTGCTCTGGCAGGAGCCGTTCGTCATCCACAGCCGCATCCTGGACCACACCGAGCGGCTGATCGTCGGCCCGATGGTCACCAATCCGAGCACCCGGTCGTGGGAGGTGACCGCGTCCACCTTCGCCACCCTCAACGAGATGTACGGCAACCGCACCGTCTGCGGCATCGGACGCGGCGACTCCGCCCTGCGGGTCGCGGGCCGGCCCCCGAACACCCTGGCCAGGCTGAGTGACGCCATCGGCGCGATCCGCGATCTCGCCGAGGGCCGTGCGGCCGAGGTCGACGGACAGCGCATGCGGCTGGCCTGGGCCAGGGACAGCAGGCTGCCGGTCTGGATGGCGGCCTACGGTCCCAAGGCGCTGGCCGTGGCCGGGCAGCGGGCCGACGGCTTCATCCTCCAGCTCGCCGACCCGTACCTGACCGAGTGGATGGTGAAGTCGGTGCGCGCCGCCGCCGAGGCGGCCGGCCGCGATCCGGCCGCGGTCAAGGTCTGCGTGGCGGCTCCCGCCTACGTGGGGGACGACCTCGCGCACGCCCGTGAGCAGTGCCGGTGGTTCGGCGGCATGGTCGGCAACCACGTGGCCGACCTGGTGGCCCGGTACGGGCAGCACTCCGCACTCGTGCCGGACGCGCTCACCTCGTACATCCGGGCCCGCGAGGGCTACGACTACGCGCACCACGGCCGCAGCGGCAACCCGGACGCGGCCTTCGTGCCCGACGAGATCGTGGACCGCTTCTGCCTGCTCGGACCCGCCGAGGCGCACCTGGAGAAGCTGCGGACGCTGCGCGACCTCGGCGTCGACCAGTTCGCGGTGTACGCCATGCACGACGCCCGCGAGAAGGTCATCGACACCTACGGCTCCGAGATCATCCCGGTGCTCGGCTGACCCGTCGAGCCGACCGGCCCCGGACGCCGGCCCGCCTCGCGGACATCCGGCGGCCGTTCGCGCTTTCCCCGCAACCGCCGCGCATCTCCCACCCATCGCACCCGCGTACCCGCGGCCACCCCCCGGGTATCTCCCCTCCGCGCCCTTCGGTGCTGCAACGGCCCGGGAGGCACCCGCACCGGCCTCGCCGGGACATCCCTACCAGCGAATGGGCACGCCATGACCCGCACCGTCCCCCCTGGCCCCCCGTCAGGAAATCCGGGCCCCCTCGGTCCCTCCCCCTCCATATCGGGCGCGCAGTTCCTCACCGGCGACGGCCGCGTGGAGCTGCTGCACGGCGCCTATCCCGCCGGGAGCCCCTTCGCCAACGAGGACCTGCGCCCCATCCCGCTCGCCGAACGCCACTGGGGCACGTACAACTTCACCGCGCTGTGGATCGGCATGGCGCACAACATCCCCTCGTGGACGCTCGCCTCCGGTCTGGTCACGCTCGGCATGGACTGGAAGCAGGCGGTCCTCACGATCGCGCTCGCCAACGTGATCGTCCTGCTGCCCATGCTGCTGACCGGGCATGCGGGGCCCAAGTACGGCATACCGTTCCCGGTGCTCGCCCGGGCGTCCTTCGGGGTGCGCGGCGCCAACCTGCCGGCACTGGTCCGTGCGGCCGTCGCCTGCGGCTGGTTCGGCATCCAGACCTGGATCGGCGGCCAGGGCATCTACGTCCTGCTGGGCAAGGCATACGGCGGGGCCTGGGCCGGGGCCGCGGAGATCGGCGGCTATCCGTGGACCCTGTGGCTGTGCTTCGTGGTGTTCTGGGCGCTGCAACTCGCCGTCATCCTGCGCGGTATGGAGACCCTGCGCCGCTTCGAGAACTGGGCAGGGCCCTTCGTACTGGTGGGCGCCGTGGTGCTGCTCGTGTGGATGGCCGACAAGGCGGGCGGCTTCGGACCGCTGCTCGATGCGCCCTCCCGGCTCGGCTGGGGCGCCCGCTTCTGGCCGGTCTTCTTCCCCGCCCTGATGGGCATGATCGGCTTCTGGTCCACGCTGTCGCTGAACATTCCCGACTTCACCCGCTTCGGCAGGGGCCAGCGGGCGCAGGTGTGGGGCCAGACGATGGGGCTGCCGACGACGATGACGGCCTTCGCACTGCTGTCGGTGCTGGTGACCTCGGGCACCCAGGCGGTGTACGGGGAGCCGATCTGGGAGCCGGTGGCCGTGGCGGGCAAGGCCGACAGCGTGCTGGGACTGCTGTTCGCCCTGGTCACCGTGCTGGTCGCGACGATTTCCACCAATCTGGCCGCCAACGTCGTCTCTCCCGCGTACGACCTGGCCAATCTGGCGCCGAAGTTGGTCGACTTCCGGACCGGTGCGCTGATCACGGGTGTGGTGGGCGTGCTGATCTTCCCGTGGAAGCTGATCGAGACCCCCGAGTTCTACATCTACGTGTGGCTGGGTGTGGTGGGCGGGTTGCTCGGCACGGTGGCCGGGATCCTGATCGCGGACTACTGGTTCGTGCGCCGTGCGTCGCTGGAGCTGGTGGAGCTGTACCAGCGGCAGGGGCGGTACTGGTACACCGGTGGCTGGAACTGGCGGGCGGTGCTGGCGTTCCTGGTGGGCGGCCTCCTCGCCGTGGGCGGCTCGCACTCCGCCCCGGGCAAGGGCCCCTTCCCCGCGGACGGCCTCGTTCCGGCCCTTGAGCCGCTGGCCGACTACGGCTGGGCCGTCGGCCTCGCCTCGGCGTTCGTGCTGTACACGGCGCTGATGTGGCCGGCGGCAGTACGGGAGCGGCGCGGCCGGGCCCTGCCGGGGGACCTCGGGGGCGGCGGCGCCTGACAGCCGTCCGTGCGCGGTCGGCCCCGCGGTCCTGCGCGGGCCGGCCGGCCACCGCCGGGCGGGGACCTGCCGGAATGAGAAGTTCCGCAAGGTCTTGACGCATCGCCTTTCCGCGGGGGAGAGTCGCCCAGCAGGTCGACGCCCGCCGAACGGGACAGGGCGGGCCGGCGTACCGCTCCGCGGCGCCGGTGCTGGCCTGCGCACCCTCGCCGTGATCAGTGCACAGAGGTCCCCGATCCGGTCTACACGAATAGACAACACGAATAGACAACACGAATAGACAACACGAGTAGAACGGATCGGACGATGGTACGGAACGGCGGCGTCCTGGTCGTCGGCTCGGTCAACCGCGATGTGACGGTGCGTACCGAGCGGTTTCCCGCCCCCGGTGAGACGGTCCTCGGCGACCGGCTGCTCACCGGCCTCGGCGGCAAGGGCGCCAACCAGGCCGTCGCCGCCGCGGGTGCGGGCGCTCGGACCCGGCTCCTCGCCACCGTCGGCGACGACGACCACGGTGGCGAACTGGTACGGGCCCTCACGGCGGCCGGGGTCGGCACCGGCCCGCTGCGCAGGGCGCCCGGCCTCGCCACCGGCACGGCGCTGATCACGGTGGACAGCCGGGGCGAGAACCAGATCGTGGTGGTCCCGGGGGCCAACGCGGCGACCGGCGCCGACCGGGTGCGGGAGGAGGCCGCCGCGGTCGGTGCGGCGGACGTGGTCGTCGTCCAGGGCGAGATCCCCGTCGAGGCGGTCACCGAGGTCGTCCGTCTCGGGCCCCGTCTGACCGTGCTCAATCTCGCCCCGTACGTCGCCGTGCCCCGTCCGGTGCTGGAGCGGGTCGACGTGCTCGTGGTCAACGCCACCGAGGCGGGGCAGTTGCTCGGCACCGCCGCCCCGTCGGGCGTTCCCGCCGCCCTTGGCGCGGTGCGGCGGCTCGCGGGCATCGCACGGAGCGCGGTGATCACACTGGGCGCGCAGGGCGCCGTCGTCGCGGGGGCACGCACGGCGCCGGCCCACCTCCCGGTCCTGGAGGCGGTCGAGGTGGTCGACGCGACCGGCGCGGGGGACGCCTTCGTCGGGGTGCTCGCCGCGGAGCTGGCCGCCGGTTCCGACCTGGCGCACGCCGTCGCGCGCGGGGTGGCCGCCGCCTCGCGCACGGTGCAGGTCGCCGGGGCGGCCCAGGCCGCCGTGGCGGCGCTGTCGCGGAACGGGAGCGCCTGATGCGCAACGGCAAGCCGCCCACACGTGCGGACGTGGCCCGCCTGGCCGGGACCTCGACCGCGGTGGTCAGCTACGTCGTCAACGACGGGCCGCGGCCGGTGGCCGCTGCCACCAGGGAGCGGGTGCTCGCGGCCATCGAGGAGCTCGACTACCGTCCCAACGCCGTGGCACGGGCCCTGCGCACCCAGGAGTCGCAGACGGTGGCCATGCTCGTACCCGACATCTCCAACCCGTTCTTCGCCGAGTTCGCCCAGGCCGTCCAGGACTGCGCCTTCGAGCAGGGCAAGGTGCTGCTGATCGGCGACTCGGGCGGCGACGACGAGCGCGAGCGGGCCTATCTGCGCCGCTTCCTCGACCAGCAGGTCGCGGGCATCGTCTTCATCGGGGCGCGGCGCGGTTCCTCGCTGCGGAACATGACCGACGCGGGGGTCCCCGCGGTGGTGCTCGACCGGCCGCTGGACGGGCCGGGCCACTCCTTCGTCGGCATCGACAACACCGCCGCGGCGCACGCCGCCACCCGGCACCTGATCGAGCACGGACACCGCCGCATCGCCTGCGTCGCGGGCCCCGGCGACCACCGCAACGCCGTGGACCGGCTGGCGGGCTGGAGGTCCGCGCTCAAGGAGTCCGGCAGGGCCCCGGACCCGGCGCTCGTCCACGTCGACGCGTTCTCCGTGGAGGGCGGGGTCAGGGCCGGACGCGCCCTGCTCACCGCACGGGCACCGGACGCCGTCTTCGTCAGCAGCGACTCCCAGGCGGAGGGACTGCTCGCCGTGGCCCACCGTCTCGGCCTCGCCGTCCCCGGCGACCTCGCCGTCTTCGGCTTCGACGGGACGCGCCGCAGCGAATACTCCGACCCCGCCATGTCCGTCGTCGAACAACCCGTCAAGGCCGCCGCGCAGTGCGCCCTCGCACTGCTCGCGTCGTCGGTCGCCGAGCATGTGCTGCTCGACTTCACGCTGGCCATCCGCAGGTCCTGCGGATGCGCCGCCGCCCCGGGGACCCGGTGAGCCGCCGTGCCGCAGAGCACCGCCGCCGCGTCCCGTCCCCGCCCGCAGGGCCGGGGGCCGTACGGCGCACCGCCGAGTCCCCGCCACCGACATGCCGCAGCCTTGGGAGGCCGCTCATGAAGCAGGACCAGAAACCGGCCGCGGCAGCGGTCGAACGAAACGGTGTGAACCCGGTTCCGGACGGCGAACGCCACGGCACCCCGCGGGGCCTCTTCGCGGTGTGGTTCTCCTGGAACATCTCCATCCTCGGGGTCAGCTACGGCGTCTACGTCTACGGCGTCGGCCTCAGCGCCTGGCAGGCCGTCGCCGCTGGCCTGCTCGGGTACGTGCTGTCGGCGGTCCTCGTCGGCATCCTCGCCGTCGGCGGGCCGCGCACCGGGCTGCCCACGCTCACCCAGACACGGCTCGCCTTCGGCTTCCACGGCAACAAGTTCCCGACCTTCTTCGCCTACCTGTCCAACGTCGGCTGGAAGGTCACCATCATCACGCTGGCCTCCACGACCGGCGCCAGGCTCTTCGCGCGGCTGTGGCCAGGCGCCTTCGCCGACGGCCGGGGGCACGAGAGCGTGCCCGCGGTCATGATGTGGTTCGTGATCGTCCTCGTGCTCACGGTCACCGTGGCGGTCTTCGGCCACCGGCTCATCCTGCGGGTGGAGAAGTGGGTCGCCTGGCTCACCGCCGTGATGACGGTGGTCTTCATCGGCATGATCGTGCCGCACATCCACTGGAGCCGGATCGGGCACACCCCGAACGGCTCGTTCGGCGAGTTCGTCGGCGGGGCCGTCCTCGCCATGACCCTGGTCGGTCTGGGCTTCCTCAACTACGGCGGCGACTTCGCCCGCTACCTGCCGCGCCGCACCGGCGCGCGCGGTGTCGTCGGCTGGACCGCGGGCGGCATCACACTCCCGGTGGCCGTGCTGCTGGTCCTCGGCATCCTGCTCGCGGCCGGGAACCCCGAGCTCGGTTCCGCGGCGGCCGACGACCCGGTCGGCGCACTCACCGACCTGCTGCCGTTCTGGTTCTTCGTGCCGTTCAGCATCGTCGTGGTGATCTCGCTGATCGCCGCCGCGATCACCGGACTGTACTCGTCGGGCCTTGCGCTGCTGGCCCTGGGAGTGCCCGTCTCCCGGGCGGGCACGACGGTCGTCAACATGGTGGTCATCTCGGCGGGCGCCTTCTACCTCCTGTTCGTCTCCGACTCCTTCCTCGCCACCTTCCAGGCGTTCCTCGCGCTGATCGCCGTGGTGATGGGCACCATGGGCGGCATCCAACTGCTGGACTTCGTCCGGCAGCGCCGCCTGGGCTGGCCGACGGAACTGGCCATGCCGGCCGGACAGGGCGGCAGCGCAGGACGCTGGACCGCCCTGGTTTCCCTGGTGGCCGCCACGGTGATCGGCCTCGGCCTGGTCACCTCCTCCGACCCGAACATCGCCAAGGTGGTCGGCTTCCTGCTCACCGAGGACCAGAAGAAGGGCGTCATCGGCACCACCAACGTCGGCGTCCTCGTCGCGATGGCCGTCGGCGCCGCCCTCTACGCCCTTCTGACGTTCGTGCTGGGGATCGACCCGAAGGGCCCGGCGCGCAGCACGGAGCCAGGCCGCGACCTGGAGGGCGTACCGTCATGAGCTTCACCAGGCCCGATGTGTGGCACGCCCCGGCAACCTACTGGTTCTGGCAGCGCATCCCGACCCGCGAGGAGATCCGCGAGCAGCTCGACTCCCTCGCCGCGGCCGGTTTCGGCTCGTTCCAGATCCAGACCAGGCTCTCCTTCCCGCGGGCCGACTACCTGGGCGGGGAGTACCTCGCCGCCTGCCGCGCCGCGGCCGACGAGGCCGCCGCGCGGGGCCTGATGATGGGGCTCTACGACGAGTACAACTGGCTCTCCGGGCACGCGGGCGGCCGGACCGTGGCGGGCCGGGACGAACTGCGCGAGCGGCACATGTTCTTCACCACCGCCCGCCTCGGCGGCGCGTTCGCCGAGTGCGCCGTCGACGGGATACGGGCGACGGACGTCGACCACCTCCTCGAACCCGGCAGGAACTGGGTGTTCGAGGGCGGTGCCCTGCGCTGGGACGAGTGGGAGGTCGTCGCCGCGCTGGCCCACCCCGAGGGCACCGTCGACGACGCGGAGTCGGTCGTGGACGTCACCGCGGACGCCGTCCTGGTCCAGGCGGGCGGGTCCGGGTGCCGGGTGCGCGTCGCCGCCGAGGCGCTGCGCGGACGCTCGGCCCTGACCGTGTTCGTCGCCGCCCGGTGCGCCTCCAGCCGGATGATCAACTACCTGCTGCCGGAGGCCGCGGAGCGGTTCCTTGAGGTGGGTTACGAGCCGTACGCGGCGGCGCTCGGCGACCATCTGGGCAGCACGGTCCGCTATGTGTTCTTCGACCAGCCGCACGGTTGCTTCTTCGACTGGCGGGGCCGGACGGGGCACGTGGGCTCGTCGCTGATGTACGCACCGGCGATCGTGCCCGCCGACCGCCGGGTCCTGCTGGCGCTGGCCCGCGATGTGGGACCGCGCACCGCGGCCTGGCGCTGTGACTTCTTCGAGCGGTACGCCTCGGTCGGCATCGACGCCTTCCTCGGCACGCTGTCGGCGTGGTGCAGGGCGCACGGCGTGGCGCTCTCGGGCCACGAGGTCCTCGGCTACGTCTCGTCGTGGGACCCGACCAGCACGATCATCACCGACGACCCGCGGACGAACTTCGGCACCGACTACTTCGGCCTCGACCGGCTGCGCGACCTGACGGCGGTCGACGCGCGCAACGAGCACCCGCAGATCAGCGCCAAGTTCGGTGACTCCATGGCCCGCTCCCACGGGCGCTCCGGCTGCCTGGTGGAGCAGTACTTCGCCCGTACCGGGCAGGGCTCGCACTTCGCGGCGGGACGCTGGGAACTCACCCTGGGCCAGCTCCGGGAGCAGACCGTCCGGCACCATCTGCTCGGTATGCGGCAGTTGCTGACGCACGCGTTCTGGCTGACGGACGGCGACGACCGGGACGAGGTCCTCGCCAACCCGCGCTTCGACTTCCCGCCCGGTGTCAACTTCGAACCCTGGTTCGGCCACCACCGGGCGTTCGCCGACGAGTCCGGCAGGCTCTCCGAGTTCCTCGACGGCGCCAGGCCGTTGGACGAGATCGCCGTGCTCTACCCCCTGCGGACGAGCTGGGCATGCGGACCGGGCCACCCGTACGGCAAGCACCTGGCGTTCTGGGCGGAGCACCTGGCACGGGGCGGCTACGACTTCCGCCTTCTGGACGAGCGCGAGCTGCGCGCGGGACCACTGCCGCAGGGGTTCACCACGCTGATCCTGCCCGGGGTGTCCGTCGTGGCCGACGCCGCGACGCTCGACGCCGTCGAGGAGTTCGCCGCCCGGGGCGGGAGCGTCCTCGCCTCAGGACCCCTGCCGTCGGCCACCCAGCGCTCGGGGCTCGACGCACGCCTGACCGCGCGGACGCGCGCCCTGCTCGGGGGCGAGCACGGGGCGTACTGGGAGGGCGTCCCTTCCGACGAGGACGTCGACGCCCGCCTCTGCGCCGCCCTGGCCGGCCACACCCGGGTGGAGACCGACGGCATGGTGTGGTCCCGCCGCGGCCTGGACGCCACGGGCACCAGGGTGGCGCTGTTCAACGACGACCCGGGGCGGCGCACCGTCTCCGTGCGGCCGACGGGGCTGCCCGCGCTGGTCACCCGCTGGAACACCGCCGACGGTACGACCGGCGAGCCGTTCGAGGTCTCCGGGGACCTGCGCCTCACCCTCGACCCGGGAGAGCTGGTCTGCGTGCACCTGGACCCCGGCCCCCGTGCCGTTCCGGCCACCAGGGTGCTCGACGCGGGGTGGACCCTCGCCGTCGACGACCGGGTGCGGCCCGTCGACGTGTACCGGGGCTGGGAGCGGCAGGGCGAGGAGACCTTCTCGGGTGTCGGCGAATACCGGACCCAGGTCGCGCTGACGGCGGCCGAAGCGGCGTGGCCCCGGTGGGAGCTCCTGCTTCCCGAGGTCGCGGCGAGCGCGGAGGCGGAGATCAACGGGCACCGCGTCGGCCGCTGGGGCTGGGGACCGTTCCGTGCCGCCTTCGGCCCCGGGGTGCTGCGGGAAGGACCCAATCTCCTGCGCATCCGGGTGGCGTCGACCGCCGCCAACTCGCACTACGCGCACGGCAGCCAGCGGCAGGGCCCGCCGGACCCGAGCGGACTGCTCCGCCCGCCCAGGCTCCGGCCCCACCTGCCGTGAGGCCGGGCCCGCCCGAGCCGTGAGGCCGCCGGGGACCCGGCCGGGCCTCAGGCCGTCGGGGGCCGGCCGCGCCGTGGGGCCGTACGGGCCCGGCCGCCCGGGGCCCGCCGGGCGGCACGGCCCGGAGGCCGGCACGGCCCGGGGCCGCCGTGCAGCAGGACTGCCGCGTCCGCATTCTTGTGTGCGAATTCGCCGGTTGCCGGTAGGGACATCACCTCCCTGCTTCTGGGTAGAGGAGACGCTGTTGTCGATGTGGTCCGGAAAGGGCGGCCCAGGGGCCGGGTTCCACACAGTGCGAAGCCAGGCACTGCGGTACGCGGCACCGGCGTTTGCGGGCGCCGCCGGGCCCCGCGCCATATGACCGGGCGTCGCCCCGACGGAGTCCCCTGGCCCGGGACCGGATTCGGTCCGAACGAGAAAGAGCTGCACGAAGGGGTTCTGATCCGTGTATGACCCGCTGGATTCCGACATAGCCGTCTACAGTTGGGTGCTGGAGCATCGCGCCGTCGACCAGCAGGCGATTGCCGAGACCATCGGGATCACTCCGGAAAGAGTCAGAAGCAGTATCGAACGCCTTTTTCGCGCACATCTGCTCCATGCCAATCCCGAGGATCCCTCGGACGTCTACGCGGTGGCCCCCGAAACGGCGACCGCGGAGCTGGCCGCCCCCCTGGAAACCCACATACGCGAGAACGAGCGGCGCATAGCCGTCATGCGGGAGACGCTCAGCCGCTTCTCGCCCTACTACCACCGGCGCCGCTCGCCGCGCGAGGCGCTGGAAATACTGGAGAACGTCCAGGACGTGCGCAACGCCCTGAACCGGGCGTCGGAGCGGTGCCGTGAGGAGGTGCTGAGCTGCCAGCCCGGCGGCGGCTCGCGGGTGCCCGAAGCCATGCAGGAGGCGCTCCTGAGGGACCAGGCGATGCTGGAACGCGGTATCGTCCTGCGGACCCTGTACCACCACACGGCCCGGTTCAACGGACCGAGCCAGGCCTACGTCGCCGCCAACTCCGACCTCGGCGGACAGTACCGGACCTCACACGAACTGTTCGGCCGCCTCATCGTGTTCGACAGGGAACTGGCCTTCATACCGGTGCAGGACGACAGTTGGGGAGCGGTCGTGATCCGCGAGGCGTCGACGGTCGCCTATCTGTGCCAGATCTTCGAGCAGACCTGGGACCGGGCCACGCCCTTCGCCGACCCCGTCGGCCAGGGCCTTGAGGAGGTGTCGCGTGAGATCCACGAGACCATCGTCCAGTTGCTGGCCGCGGGCATCAAGGACGAGGCCATCGCGAGGCGGCTCGGGATGTCGCTGCGCACCGCGCGGCGCCATATCGCGGACATCATGGAGCAGTTGGAGGCGACGAGCCGTTTCCAGGCCGGTGCCAACGCCGCCGCACGCGGCTTACTCGGCGCGGACACCAGGCCGCCCCGGCTCCCCCTGTGACGGGAGAACCACGCCGCACGGCCCCCGTCGCGCATGTCCGGGACCGGTTTCCCGTGGCTGGCGGGACGGCTGCGGTGCACCGGATACTCAGGGGACGAGGACCCCACCAGCCCTGGTCTGAACGGCCGGCTTCGCCTCACAAGGACGACGGCCGGCGAGGACAGAAGGCGAAACATGGACATGGGACACGAGCACTTCGAAAGGGACGAATCCGGGGCGTTATACATTCAGGAGCTGGCCCTTTTCGTCTTCGCCCATCTGGGGCGGGCCCCCGGAATCCTGTGGCCCGAGCACGACCACCCGGCGTTGCGCCCGCAGGCCGGGCCCGAGGAGCTCGCCCTGCTCGCCGAGGGGCTGAGCAGGGCCACGGGGCTACCGGTGCGCACCTGCCGGCTCGAACCGGTGGGAGCCGGCCTGCAAACGGGCTCCGCACGGCGGCACTGCCTGTTCCACCAGACCGCGGGGACCGGAAAGTGGTGGCTCCTGGCCGGCCCCGCCGACTCCGCCGGGGCCGGGTCCACGGCATTTCGCACCTACCGCCTCAGGGTCAGCGAGATCCTGTACGTCCCGGTGCACTGGACGTGGCTCGTCGACCTCGCACCGGGCGGCCGGTTGATCCATACCTGTCTGGGCCCGGCCGACGATCCGTCGCCCACCGACTGACGAGCGCGCGCAGCGGAGCGGACCGCGGACACCGGGCGGTCCTGGCACCCGCCGCTTCCCCCGCGGCCCCGTAATCCTCGTCCCCGGAATACCGGGACGCTGGAAGGAATCGCAAGCACATCGGGCTGCAGGCGCACACCCATGTGAAATCCATGCGGTCGCGGCGCGACAATCCTGGCACGCCCGAGCGCGAAGCACCCGCATTTATCGGCGCGGTCACCCGCATTTTCCTGGGTGAACCCGGTTCCCCGGTGCCGTGCCCGTCGGTGACCGAATGGTGCCCGGGGCCCTGGCACGCCGGGCGGCCGCACCGCGAGCCGGTGGCGTGGCTGCCGTCCGCCGCGTCTCGTACCAGCCCACAGGCGGTGCCGGCGCCGTCCGGCGAGACGGTCCGCCGCCCCCCGGACAGCCCCGTGGGCGCCCGAGTCCGCGCGGGGCCGGGGCGCGCCGGTACCGGCGCGCCCTGTGACGGGGCCGGGGAAACGGCCCGCCATTGCCGTGCGAGCCGGAAGCACATATTCTACGGCGCGGTACAGGAAAGCCTCAGGAAACCGCACTGCCGGAATTGCTGGGGTTGGTGGTTCGGACATGTCCCAACCACAAGAAAAAACTGCGTGAAGGGGTCCGGATCGGTGCATGAACCGTGGGATTCTGACACTGTCGTCTACAGTTGGGTGCTCGAGCACCGGACCATCGACCAGTCGGCCATCGCGGAGGATACGGGGATTACCCCCGACCGGATCAGGCGCAGCATCGACCGCCTCTTCCGCGCCCATCTGCTGCACGCCAACCCCGACGATCCCGCGGACGTCTACGCGGTGGCGCCCGAGACCGCCACCGCGGAACTGGCCGCCCCGCTGGAGGCGCACATCCGTGAGCAGCAGAGGAGAATCGACGCGCTGCGCGAAGCGCTCCACCCCTTCTCCCCGCTCTACCACCGGCGCCGCTCGCCGCGCGAGGCGCTGGAAATACTGGAGAACGTCCAGGACGTGCGCAACGCCCTGAACCGGGCGTCGGAGCGGTGCCGTGAGGAGGTGCTGAGCTGCCAGCCCGGCGGCGGCTCCCGCGTACCGGAGGCCATGCAGGAGGCGCTCCAGCGGGACCAGGCCATGCTCGGACGGGGCATCGTGCTGCGGACCCTGTACCACCACACCGCTCGCTTCAACGGCCCCAGCCAGGCCTATGTGGCGGCGAACTCCGCCCTCGGCGGCCAGTACAGGACCTCGCACGAACTGTTCGGCCGGCTGATCGTGTTCGACCGCGAACTTGCCTTCATACCCCTGCACGACGACCGCTGGGGGGCCGTGGTGATCCGCGAGGCGTCGACCGTGGCCTATCTGTGCCAGATCTTCGAGCAGACCTGGGACCGGGCCACGCCCTTCGCCGACCCCGTCGGCCAGGGCCTTGAGAAGGTCTCGCGGGAGATCCAGGAGACGATCATCCGGTTGCTCGCCGCGGGCATCAAGGACGAGGCCATCGCCCGACGGCTCGGCATGTCGCTGCGCACGGCACGGCGTCACATCGCCGACATCATGGAGCAGCTCGACGCCACGAGCCGTTTCCAGGCGGGCGTCAACGCCGCCGCACGCGGCTTAGTCGGCGCGGACACCGGCCCGGGACAGCTCCCGCACTGAGGCGCCATCCGGCCCCGACTCGGTGGCAACGTTGTCCACCGGCCGGTCGGCGCGGCGAGCGTGCTCGGGACCGCTCCCCCCTGACACCCGCGACCGGCCGCCGGCCGACGGATCCCGCGGCGCACCAGACCGCACCTGCCGCCTGGCACGGTGACCGGCCGGACCCTCGCCCGGGTGCCCGACCCGAGGGCGTCCCGGAGCCGGAGCGGACGGCGCGGCCCCGGCGCCGCGCCGGGCGGTGCGGCCCACGGGGCGCACCGCCCCGTCAGCAGACGGCCGCGGGCAGTGCCGCGTACAGGTGCTGCACCTGGCGCAGCGCGACGAAGCGCCGTTCGCCTCCGCTCTCCGTGACCGTCCTCAACAGGCCCAGGGTGACCAGCGTGTGCAGCATCGACGTCGCCTCCCGTTCGTCGAGCCCGGCCCGCGCGGCCGCCTCACCGATGGACCAGGCGCCGGCCCGGCGCGCCATGGCGGCGAGGAGGGAGCGCACGCGCGGTTCCAGTCGTGCGATGGTCCGCCGCAGCCCCTGGCAAGGGTGCCGGGGACGCAGGAGCGAGGTCGGGGGAGGGGGTGTGTGGAACGGGTCAAGCCGCGCCTCGTCGAGGAGCTGTTCGAGAGAGCGGACGAGGGACCAGGAGCCCGCGTACTCCAGGCTCCTCGGCAGTCCGTCGAGGGCCCGGCAGAGTTGCGCGACGACGCCCGCGTTGCCCCCGCCCAGCCGGAAGGCGGGGTCGAAGCGCCTGATGTGGCTGGCCAGCAGCCGCACCGCGGGGTTACGCGCCAGGCGCACCGGGTCCGCCTCGTCCGAGGCGCACGGCACCGGCAGCGGGGCCAGCGGCAGCACCTGCTCGTGCGGGACGCCGATGGGGGCCGAGGCGGTGACCAGCAGGCGCAGCCGCGGACAGCGCAGCATCAGCTCCATGGCCTGGCCGACACCGACACCGCACGCCTCCAGATCGTCCAGCGCCAGCAGGGCGGGACGGTCGTCGATGTCGGAGGCGATCTCACCGAGGGTGCGTGCCGCGCGGAACCCGTCCTCGCCGAAGGCGAGCGCCTCCCGCGGCACATGCGGGTGCACGGAGGCGAGCGGGCCCCGCGGAGCGAAGGCGCCGGCCGGCCCGTCCGGTACGAGGCGTCCGTGCGGCGGGCCGAACGCGTCGGCCCCCGGACGGGGCGGCGTGGCGCCCGCCGGTGCCGCACGGCCGGGCGGCACCGCACCCGCTTCCGGTACGTCGCGGTCCGGTTCCGCCTGGGTCAGCCAGCGGGCGGGCAGGTCCTGGGCGCGGGCGCAGCGGCTCACGGCCTCCGCGGCCACGCGCGTCTTGCCGACCCCGCCGACCCCCACCACCGTCACGAGCCGCTGGCCCGGCAGTCCGAGGAGTTCGACCAGGGTGGCGATCTCCGCCTCCCGGCCCACCACGGCGCCCGTCGTGGCCCACAGGGGCGAGGGATCGAGCCGGTACCGCGCGGGGGCGGCGGCGCGGTGCCGGGGCCCGTTCGACGCCGCCTCGATCAGTACCGCGCGCTCCGCGGCCCGCAGCCCCAGTCCGGCCGCGAGCAGTCTGACGGTCTCCAGGCGGGGCGCGCGTACGGTGCCCCGCTCCAGGTTGCGCACGGCGCGGACGCTCACCGTCGCGAGGTCCGCAAGGTGCTGCTGGGTCAGCCCCGCCCGTTGCCGGTGCGTTCTCAGAAGCTGGCTGAAGGATCTGAGGGTCTGCTCATCGTCCATGGCGTCCCTACGTCAGCGTTCCTGCGCCGGGATGGTGCTGCGGGGCGTTGCCGGTAAAGCGGGTCCGCTCACCGGTGCCGCCTCGGGGGCCTCGGGGGCCGGCCGTCCCGCGGGCCCGGTGTCGATCTCCCCTGAGGCGTGCCGGGCCCCGGGGGGCCCGGTGGCGCTGAGGGCCCAGACGATGAGTTGCGTCCGGTTGGCCGCCCCCGTCTTGCCGCGCAGGCGGCGCAGATAGGTGTCAACGGTGTGCGGGCTGATGCCCAGGTGACGGGCGATGCTCCAGTACGTCCCACCGTCGACGAGGAGGCTGAGGACCTGCCCCTCCCGGGGGGTGAGTGCGGGCCTGGAGCCACTTCGGTCAGTCATCGATGCCCTTGTGTCTGGGTCGGTACCGGGCGCGCACGGACGGGTGCAGGGCCGGGGGCTCAGCCGCCCCACGAGGTGTCGTCCACGGAGTTGTCGGGCACTCCGGACTCCGTCGGGGCGCCGGTATCAGCCCCGTGCAGGCCCTGGAGGTCACCGAACGCCCCGATGGCCGAAAGGACCAGGAACGCCGCCAGGGTGAGGCGCGCGAACATCGACGAGCTCTGCATGACAGTTCCCCTTCCGTCGTGGAGAGAGCCATGTCCTCGGGTCGAGTCCAGCTTGGCCGCGCGGACGGGGTGTCAGCGACCGGGCGGATACCTCAGCAACGTGCCTGGCACGAAAGCGACACGGGGAGGAAAGCGGCGTAATGGCTGCACCCTCGTGATTCGGCGGTCGCCGGTGGACCGTGGCCGCCCCTGCCGGGCCCCGCGATCCGGCCGTCCGGTCCCTCGTGCCGGGTGGCGGCACTGCACGCGTGTGCGAACATCGGTGTGCCGCGCCCGCCCGGAGAGCACACCGGGCACTGCGCGCCCCGGACACACCGGCTGCCACTGCCGCGCCCGCGGCCGCGGGCCCCCTGTCGGCCGGCCGCCCCCGTCAGGCCCCGGCACCTGCCCGGACCGGGTGCGGGCCGCAAGTCCGCCGTCCCGATGCCCGCGGCCCCTGCCCGGAGAGCCGGGCAACGGGCCCGGCCCCGGGCCGTGGAAGAACCGGTCGGCGGCGGTGGACCCCGGCAGCGCCGCGTCCCGTACCCGACGGCGCACACCACACGACTGCAAAGGACCCACAGGTATGGACGCTCGTTCCACCGACGCCCCGACCACCCCAGGGCGCACACGGGGCCCGCGGATTCCGGACCTGCTCAGACAGCCCGGTTTCCGGCGCTACTGGACGGGACAGACCGTCTCCGGCCTCGGCGACCAGATATCCGCCCTGGCCATTCCGCTGATCGGCGTCACCGTGCTGCACGCCGACGCCGCGGCCATGGGGTTCCTGGGCGCGGCGGCCTGGCTGCCCACCCTGCTGCTCGGCCTGCCCGCCGGCCAGTGGGCCGATCGCCGGCGCCGGCGCCGGCACGTCATGCTGGCCGCCGACCTCGCCCGCGCGGCGGTGCTGGTGACCGTCCCGGTCGCCGCCGCCCTCGGACTCCTCACGCTCTGGCACCTGTACGCGGTCTCCTTCACGGTGGGGACGCTGTCCGTCTTCTTCGAGGTGTCCAACCCCCATGTCTTCAAGGCCCTGGTCCCCGCGGACCGGTATGTCGCGGGCAACGCCCTGGCCAGCGGCGGCCGCGCCATGGCGAAGGTCGTCGGACCGAGCGTCGGCGGCCTGCTGGTGCAGTGGCTCTCGGCGCCGCTGAGCCTGTTGGCGGACGCCGCCACCTTCCTCGCCTCCGCCTTCTCACTGGCCCGGGTCGCCCCCGTCGAACCTCCGCCGGCGCCCCGCACGGGCCGGCCGTTCGCCGCAGCGGGCGGTTTCATCCTGCGCTCCGCGGTGATCAGGCCCGCACTCGCCGCCACGGCGACCGTGAACTTCTTCACCTTCATCGGATCGACGCTCTTCGTGCTGTACGCCACGAAGGCGCTGCACCTCGACCCGGGCCTGATCGGGGCCGTTCTCGGCGCCGGGGCCCTGGGGGCCCTGCTCGGTGCCACCTGTGCCACCCGGCTGCTCGCACGGATAGGGGTGGGGCGCGGGTTCGCCCTGGGCTGTGTCGTCTTCGCCGCCCCGATGCTGCTGGTGCCGGCGGCCGGCGGCCCGCAGCGGCTCGTCCTGGGCCTGCTGGTCTGCGCCCAGTTCACCTCCGGGCTCGGTGTGATCTGGATCGACATCTCGCTGGCCACGATCTTCGCCGTGCACGTCCCGGACGACCTGCGCTCCGGTGTGTTCGGCGCCTACCAGGCAGTCAACCTCGGCACCCGGCCCCTCGCGTCCCTCCTGGGAGGCACGCTCGCCACGGTGGCGGGGCTGCGTCCCACCCTGTGGGTGGCGGCGGCCGGCGCCCTCACCGCCTGGGTGTGGTTGCTGCCCTCGCCCCTGCTGAGGCGCCACGGACTGCCGGAGCAGGCGGGCGCCCCGGCCCGGACGAAGGTCTGAGGTCCGAAGCCACGGGCGGTGTGCGCCGAAGCCGAAGCCGCGGCGGTGCGCGCCGGGGCAGGCGCGTGCCCTGCCGGGCCGGTGGCTGCCGACCCGGTCCGTGCCCGAGCCGGTGAGTGCCCGGCCGGCCCCGGTCGGACCCTGCCGGGCCGGTGGCTGCCGAAGCGCGCCCATGTGCCTCAGGTGCCGCACGGCAGGCGGAAGTTGCCGGTCGAAGTGCCTGCGAAGTGCCTGTGGCGGTCCTGGGCCGCGGCTAGCTTGAGGACAACCGGGCAGCGAACCTGCCCGCCTCCCCCCACTCCCCACTCACCGCCACAGCCCGATACCTCCCGGCGCTGCCCCGCCCCGGCCCGCAGGCCCCAGGGCCGCCCGGTGCCTCCAAACCGCGCCGAGACCCCGGTGTACACCCGTCGGGACGCCCCCGACGACCGGGGGCCGATCACCGGCCGCACCGTTCCCCCAAGCCCCATACGCGGCTCCGGCCGACCACGCCGTGGCCGGCGCGGGCGGAGCCGTGCACCCGGCGGCGCCGCCGCGCGCCCGACGTCCTCCGCCCATGCCCGCAGCCGTCCGCCGAGCTGTCCGAACCCTCAGGGAGACTTCCGTGGTCCACGAAGAATCCGGGATGTTCCTGGAGATGTTCCTCCGTCAGGTCGCCGCGACACCTTCAAGCGTGGCAGTCGAACTGGCCGACCAGCGGCTGACCTATGCCGGTCTGGAGGAGGCGTCGGCACGGCTGGCCACCCGCCTGCACGCGCAGGGTGTGCGCCCCGGCTCCATCGTCGGCGTCTTCCTCGAACCCTCGTTCGACCTGGTCGTCTCGGTGGTCTCCGTCATCCGGGCCGGTGCCGCCTGGCTGCCACTGGACCCGTCGTACCCGCAGGACCGGCTGGCCTACATGATCAGCGACTCGGGCGCGCAGCTTCTGCTGGCCCACGGCACGGCCGCCCCCTGGCTGCGCACCTGCGGCGTACCGGTGCTGGACCCGGCCGGCGGCACGGGGGAGCCGTCCGCCGCCCCGGCCGAGGCGCCCGCCCCGGACTCCGCTGCCTACGTGATCTACACGTCCGGCTCCACCGGCCGGCCGAAGGGTGTGACGCTCACCCACGGGTCCCTGGCCAACCTCGCCCGGGCCCAGGTCGCCGCCTACGGGATCACGCCCGGCAAACGGGTGCTGCAGTTCGCGTCGCCGAGCTTCGACGCATCCGTGTTCGAGCTGACGATGGCCCTGCGCTCGGGGGCCACGCTGGTCCTGCCGCCCCGCAGGGACGTCCTCTACGGACCCGGCCTCGGGGAGTTCCTGAGGGACGCCCGGATCACCCACCTCACCCTTCCGCCCAGCGTGCTCGGCATGGTGCCGCACACCGAGCTGCCCGACCTCGAAGTCATCACCTGCGCCGGCGAGGCCCTTCCGCCGCACCTGGTGGAGCGGTGGGCCCCGGGCCGCCGCCTCCTGAACGCCTACGGTCCCACCGAGACCACCGTGTGGGCCTCGTACGCCGAGGCCGAGCCGGGTGGCGGCAAACCGGACATCGGGCGTGCCATCGAGGGCGCGACCCTGCATGTGCTGGGGGACGACCTGCGGCCCGTGCCGGACGGCGGCACCGGCGAACTGGCCATCGGCGGCGCGGGCGTGGCACGGGGCTACATCGGCCGTCCCGGCCTGACGGCGGACCGGTTCGCCCCCGACCCGGACCGGCCAGGCGAGCGCGTGTACCGTACCGGCGACCTGGTGCGGCGCACCACCGGCGGCGCGCTGGACTTCCTCGGGCGCATCGACCAGCAGGTGAAGCTGCACGGCTTCCGCATCGAGCCGGACGAGGTCGCGGCCGTGCTGGGCCGCCACCGCGACGTGCAGGACACGGCGGTGGTCGTGGGCACGGTGGGGGAGCAGGACGGCCTGCTGGCCTACGTGGTGGCGCCCGGCGCGAGCCCCCTCGAACTGCGGGACTTCGCCCGTGACCGGCTGCCGCACTACATGGTCCCGACGATCGTCACCATCGACCGGCTGCCCCTCACCCCGAACGGCAAGCTCGACCGCGCGGCGCTGCCGGCCCCGGACCGCGCGTCGCTGGGGCTGACCGGCGCGGACGACGACGCCGCGGCCCGCACGCCGGTGCAGCGGCGGCTGGCCGAGATGGTGGCGGAGCTGCTCGGCATGGACGACGTGGGCATCCACGACGACTTCTTCACGCTCGGCGGCCACTCCTTGTACGCGGGACGCCTCGCGGCGCAGATCCGTAGGGAGTTCTCCACCGAGTTCCCGATCTCGGGCATCTACAAGGGCCCGACCGTCGCGGCGATGGCCGAGGCGCTCGCCGGACCGGGCACCGCCGCCCCGGCCCTGCCGCCGCTGCGCAAGGCCGACCGCAAGGGACCGCTGCCCCTGTCCTTCCCGCAGGAGCGGATCTGGTTCCTGGAGCAGCTCTCGCCGGGCAACCTGGCCTACAACGCCCAGGCCACCCTGGAGTTCCGCGGCCCGCTGGACGTGGACGCGCTGCACCGCACGCTGACCGAGATCGTGCGGCGCCACGAGGTCATGCGCACGGCGTTCGCCGCCGTGGACGGCACGCCCGTCCAGCAGCCGCTGCCGCCCATGCCCGTACACCTCCCGGTGACGGACCTGGATGGGCTGCCCGCCGACGAGCAGGAGCGGCGCACCCAGGAGGTGCTCCGGAACGCCGTCCAGCAGCCCTTCGACCTGACCTCGCCGCCCCTGGTGCGCTGGGCGCTGGTGCGGCACGCCGCGGACCTGCACACCCTGGTCCAGGTGGAGCACCACTTCGTGCACGACGGCTGGTCGTTCGGCCGCCTCCTGGACGAGATGCGCGCCCTCTACACCGCGTTCGCGGCGGGCGCCCCCTCGCCGCTGCCGGAGCCCGCGGTCCAGTACGCCGACTTCGCGGTGTGGCAGCGCGACTGGCTGCGCGGCGAGGTGCTCGAACGGCACATCGACCACTGGAAGGCGCACCTGGACGGAGCCCCCTTCACCCTCGACCTCCCGACGGACCGGCCGCGTCCGCGCAACCAGTCCTTCTCCGGCGCCGCGCTGCGCGTGGAACTACCGGCGAAGCTGTCCCGCGCACTGGAGGAGACCAGCCGCGGGGCCGGGGTCACGCTGTTCAGTTCCATGCTGTCCGGCTTCGCCGCGCTGATGGGCCGCTACGCGCAGGTGGACGACATGGTGATCGGCACCGGTGTCGCCAACCGCCGCCTCGCCGAGACCGAGCGGATGCTGGGCATGGTGGTGAACACCCTCCCCCTGCACATCGACATGTCCGGCGCACCCGGCTTCGACGCGCTGCGCAAGCGCGTGCACGGCGTCATCGTCGACAGCTCCGACTGGCAGGACGTGCCGCTCGACCGGTTGGTGGACGCCATCAGGCCGCCCCGCGACCCCTCGCGCAACCCGCTCTTCCAGGTGATGTTCAGTTTCCACAACGCCTCCGTGCCCGACCTCGACCTCGGCGGGGTCGGGGGCACCGTGCTGGAGCGGCACAACGGTACGGCGAAGATGGACCTCAACATCGTCGTCATCCCCCGCAGCCAGCAGCGCACCGGTCTCGCGGAACACCCTGAGGGCGACCGCATCACCCTCATCTGGGAGTACTCCACGGCGCTCTTCGACGAGGACACGATGCGCCGCATGGTCGACCACTACATCAGGCTGCTGGAGACGGCCCTTCGTGAGCCCGACCGCCCGGTGGACCGCATCGACCTGGTGTCCCCCGGGGAGGTGGAGTCGTTCGAGGCGTTCAATCGGACGGGGGGTGTGTTTCCGGATGGGTTGTTGCACGAGTTGGTGGATGCGCAGGCGGTGCGGTCGCCGGATGCGGTGGCGGTGGTGGGTGCTGATGGTGAGCGGGTGTCGTATGCGGAGGTGGTGGGTCGGGCGAATGCGTTGGCGCATCGTCTGGTGGGGTTGGGTGTGGGGCCTGATGTGCCGGTGGGTCTGTGGATGGATCGTTCGGTGGAGATGCTCGTCTCGTTGTTGGGTGTTCTGAAGGCCGGTGGTGCTTATGTGCCGTTGGATCCGGATGTTCCTCCTGCGCGTGCGGTGACGGTGTTGACCGATGGCCGTATCCGGTTTGTGTGTACGGATGCGGGGCGTGCGGTGCATTTCGTCGGTTGCGGTGTGCGGGCGGTGGTGTGTGATGTGCTGACGGAGTCGATGCCCGAGGCTCCGGTCGTCCCGCTCCTGCCGGATCATCTGGTGTCGGTGTATTTCACGTCGGGTTCGACGGGTCGGCCCAAGGGTGTGGCGAGTACGCACCGCGGGTGGGTGAACCGTATGTGGTGGATGCAGGAGTGTTATGGCATCGGTCCGGGTGAGACGGTTCTGCACAAGACGATCCTCAGTTTCGACGACTCCGCTGTGGAGTTGTTCTGGCCGCTGATCACCGGTGCCACCGTGGTCATGCTGGGTGCGGGGCTCCACCGCGATCCGCGCGCCATCCTGGAGAGCGCCGTCCGGCACCGGGTCTCGGTCCTGCAGTTCGTGCCGAGCATGCTCAACCTGTTCCTGGACGAGGTTGCTGGTGCTGGTGCTGGTGTTGGGGCTGGGGGTCTTGGGTGTCTGCGGCATGTGGTGTCGAGTGGTGAGGCGTTGCAGCCGTATGTGGTGGGGCGGTTCTTCGAGTGTTTGGGGGGTACGCCTGCGCGTTTGTACAACCAGTGGGGTGCGACTGAGGTGTCGATTGATTCCACGGCGCATACGTGTGTGGTGGAGGATGTCGAGCGGGGTGCTGTTCCGTTGGGTGTTCCGATTGCCAACAATGAGTTGTTGGTGTTGGATGATCATTTGAATCCGGTTCCGGTGGGTGTTCCGGGGGATTTGTATCTTGCCGGTGTCGGGTTGGCTCGTGGGTATTGGGGTGATCCGCGGAAGACGGCGGATGTTTTTGTGCCTCATCCGGGTCGGTCCGGTGGTCGGTTGTATCGGACGGGTGATCAGGGTGTGCGTCATGGGGATGGGGAGATCACGTTCCTGGGGCGTAGTGATCATCAGATAAAGGTGCGTGGTATTCGTGTGGAGCCGGGTGAGATCGAGCATGTTCTGCGGTCTCATCCGGTGGTTCTCGAGGCGATTGTGACGAAGTGGGAGCCGACTCCTGGTGATCAGCGGTTGGCTGCTTATCTGGTGTTGGGTGACGGGGCGCCGGATTTTGATGCGTTGGTGAAGGATCTGGAGGCGGATCTTCTGGGGAAGTTGCCTCCTTATCTGGTTCCTGGGAGTTTCACGCCGATTGCGGCGGTTCCGACGAACGCGAACGGGAAGTTGGACACGAAGCGTCTGCCGGTGCCGCGTGTGGTGCGGTCCGCTCGTGCGCACACCGCGCCGGTCACGGACACCGAGCATCTGATCGCCGATATCTGGGCGGATGTGCTGCAGCATCCCGGGCCCGATGTGCACACCAATTTCTTTTCCCTGGGCGGGCACTCCCTGCTGGCCACGCGCACCATCTCGCGGCTGCGCGCCGCGCTGGGCCTCAACGTCCCCCTCACCCTCCTCTTCGACCACCCCACTATCCACACCATGGCCAAAGCCGTCGAGGAACTGCTCCTCCAGGAACTCGACGAGGGGACCGGGGCCGAGCCGGACGAGTCGTTCCGTGCCGCGGAAGGGAGCACCTCATGACCGCGGTCGGCCAGGAAGGCGCGTCCGGTCGGGCGCGCCCGTCGGCGGGGGACCGCAGGGCGCTCGCACAGGAACGGATCAGGGCGGCCCGGGCCCGGTTGTCCGGCACCGGCGCGGACGCCATCCGGCCGCGCCGGCACGGCGGCGAACCCCCCGCGTCGTTCTCGCAGGAACGCATGTGGCTCCTGGAGCGGATGCTCGACGGATACAACTCCTACGAAGTGGTCCGGCTGCGTGGCCGGCTCGACGTTCAGGCGTTGGAAGAGGCGTTCTCCTGCATCGTCGAGCGGCACGAGGTGCTGCGCACCGTCTTCACCGAGCGCGACGGGGCCCCGGTCCCGCTGGTGCGCCCGGCGGGTCCTGCCCCCGTCAGCCTGGTGGACGTCGACGGGGCCGGGGGCGGGGAGCGGTTGTCCCGAGCCCTCGCCCGGGCGGAGGAGCTGGTGCGGCAGCCCTTCGACCTGGCGGCGGAGAGCCCGCTGCGGGTCACGGTGCTGCGGCTGACGCCCGCGGACCACCTGCTCGTGGTGGTCGTCCACCACATCGCGGTCGACGGCTCGTCCATGCCGCTGCTGTGGAGCGAGCTGTCGGCCGCCTACGCGGCCCTGGTCGAAGGACGGCGGCCCGACCTGCCCGAACTGCCGATCCAGTACGCCGACTACGCGGCCTGGAGCCGCGAGCGGCAGCACGGGGAGGAGATGACGAGGCAACTGGCCTACTGGCGCGAGCACCTCCAGGGCGCCACCGGCACGGAACTGTTCACCGACCGGCCCCGGCCCCCCGTCCGCAGCGGCGAGGGCGCACACGTCCGGTTCGCCCTCCCCGCCGAGCTGACCCGGCGGCTGACGGAGCTGGGCGGGCAGCACAAGGCGACGTTCTTCATGGTGCTGCTGGCCGCGTTCGACGCGACGCTCCGCAAGCACACCGCCGCGGACGACATCCTGATCGGCACACCCATCGCCGGCCGCACCCGTGCCGAGACCGAGCCCCTCATCGGGTACTTCGTCAACACCCTCCTCATGCGCACCGATCTATCGGGCGACCCCACCTTCACCGAACTCCTGGAACGCGTCCGCACCACCGCCCTGGACGCCTACCACAACCAGGAACTCCCCTTCGACGCACTGCTGCAGGAGCTGCGTCCAGAGCGCGACCCCAGCCGCAACCCGCTCTTCCAGATCATGTTCACCCTCGGTGACGAGGAGACGACGACGCTGCGGCTCCCCGGCCTGGAGGCCGAGCCGGTGGCCATGGTGGCGACGAAGTCGCGCTTCGACCTCAACCTCTCGCTGACCCGTCGCGCGGACACCCTCGAAGGTGTCGCCATCTACGCCACCGACCTCTTCGAGCGGGCGTCGATCGAACGCTTCGTGGACCGGTTCCAGCGGTTCCTGCACAACGCGGCGGCCCACCCCGAGCGCAGGCTCTCGGCGATCGACGTCCTCAGCCCCGGGGAGGTGGAGTCGTTCGAGGCGTTCAATCGGACGGGGGGTGTGTTTCCGGATGGGTTGTTGCACGAGTTGGTGGATGCGCAGGCGGTGCGGTCGCCGGATGCGGTGGCGGTGGTGGGTGCTGATGGTGAGCGGGTGTCGTATGCGGAGGTGGTGGGTCGGGCGAATGCGTTGGCGCATCGTCTGGTGGGGTTGGGTGTGGGGCCTGATGTGCCGGTGGGTCTGTGGATGGATCGTTCGGTGGAGATGCTCGTCTCGTTGTTGGGTGTTCTGAAGGCCGGTGGTGCTTATGTGCCGTTGGATCCGGATGTTCCTCCTGCGCGTGCGGTGACGGTGTTGACCGATGGCCGTATCCGGTTTGTGTGTACGGATGCGGGGCGTGCGGTGCATTTCGTCGGTTGCGGTGTGCGGGCGGTGGTGTGTGATGTGCTGACGGAGTCGATGCCCGAGGCTCCGGTCGTCCCGCTCCTGCCGGATCATCTGGTGTCGGTGTATTTCACGTCGGGTTCGACGGGTCGGCCCAAGGGTGTGGCGAGTACGCACCGCGGGTGGGTGAACCGTATGTGGTGGATGCAGGAGTGTTATGGCATCGGTCCGGGTGAGACGGTTCTGCACAAGACGATCCTCAGTTTCGACGACTCCGCTGTGGAGTTGTTCTGGCCGCTGATCACCGGTGCCACCGTGGTCATGCTGGGTGCGGGGCTCCACCGCGATCCGCGCGCCATCCTGGAGAGCGCCGTCCGGCACCGGGTCTCGGTCCTGCAGTTCGTGCCGAGCATGCTCAACCTGTTCCTGGACGAGGTTGCTGGTGCTGGTGCTGGTGTTGGGGCTGGGGGTCTTGGGTGTCTGCGGCATGTGGTGTCGAGTGGTGAGGCGTTGCAGCCGTATGTGGTGGGGCGGTTCTTCGAGTGTTTGGGGGGTACGCCTGCGCGTTTGTACAACCAGTGGGGTGCGACTGAGGTGTCGATTGATTCCACGGCGCATACGTGTGTGGTGGAGGATGTCGAGCGGGGTGCTGTTCCGTTGGGTGTTCCGATTGCCAACAATGAGTTGTTGGTGTTGGATGATCATTTGAATCCGGTTCCGGTGGGTGTTCCGGGGGATTTGTATCTTGCCGGTGTCGGGTTGGCTCGTGGGTATTGGGGTGATCCGCGGAAGACGGCGGATGTTTTTGTGCCTCATCCGGGTCGGTCCGGTGGTCGGTTGTATCGGACGGGTGATCAGGGTGTGCGTCATGGGGATGGGGAGATCACGTTCCTGGGGCGTAGTGATCATCAGATAAAGGTGCGTGGTATTCGTGTGGAGCCGGGTGAGATCGAGCATGTTCTGCGGTCTCATCCGGTGGTTCTCGAGGCGATTGTGACGAAGTGGGAGCCGACTCCTGGTGATCAGCGGTTGGCTGCTTATCTGGTGTTGGGTGACGGGGCGCCGGATTTTGATGCGTTGGTGAAGGATCTGGAGGCGGATCTTCTGGGGAAGTTGCCTCCTTATCTGGTTCCTGGGAGTTTCACGCCGATTGCGGCGGTTCCGACGAACGCGAACGGGAAGTTGGACACGAAGCGTCTGCCGGTGCCGCGTGTGGTGCGGTCCGCTCGTGCGCACACCGCGCCGGTCACGGACACCGAGCATCTGATCGCCGATATCTGGGCGGATGTGCTGCAGCATCCCGGGCCTGATGTGCACACCAATTTCTTTTCCCTGGGTGGGCACTCCCTGCTGGCCACGCGCACCATCTCGCGGCTGCGCGCCGCGCTGGGCCTCAACGTCCCCCTCACCCTCCTCTTCGACCACCCCACTATCCACACCATGGCCAAAGCCGTAGACGGCCTGGCGCCCACCGCACCCGTGGGCCCGGCCGCCCGGACCGGAACCGACGAGGAGCTGTCACCCAGCCAGCGCCGGCTGTGGTTCCTGGAGGAACTGAACCCGGGCACGGCCGAGTACAACGTGCCGTCGGCCATCATGTTCAGCGGCACCCTGGACAGCGGGGCCCTGGCAGCCGCGCTGCGGCTCGTCGTGGACCGGCACCACGTCCTGCGCTCGCGCATCGTCATCGGGGACGACGACGTGCCCCGCCAGCGCGTCGAGGCCGTGCCCGACTTCCTCGTGGTGACCGACCTGCGGCACCTGCCGGCCGACGAGGCGCGAACCCGTGCCGACGCGCTGGCCACGGACGACGCGTGCCTGCCCTTCGACCTCGCCGAGGGCCCCTGGCTCAGGGCCCGCATCGTCGAGCTGCCCGAGGACCATCACCTGCTGGTGCTGGTGGTGCACCACATCGCGGTCGACGGCTCGTCCATGACGCTGCTGTGGAGCGAGCTGTCGGCGGCCTACACGGCCCTCCTCGGCGGACGGCGGCCCGACCTGCCCGAACTGCCGATCCAGTACGCCGACTACGCGGCCTGGAGCCGCGAGCGGCAGCACAGCGACGAGCTGGCGGAACAACTCGCCCACTGGCGCGACCGCCTCCAGGGCTCCACCGGCACCGAGCTGCACCCGGACCGGCCGCGGCCACCCGTCCGCGACGGGAACGGCGCCCAGGTGCGCCTCACCCTGCCGACCGAGCTGGCGGCCCGGCTGAACGCGCTCGCACAGCACCACAACGCGACCCTCTACATGGTGCTGCTGGCCGCGTTCGATGCGACCCTCCGCAAGCACACCGCCGCGGACGACATCCTGATCGGCACACCGATCGACGGCCGCACCCGTGCCGAGACCGAGCCCCTCATCGGATACTTCGTCAACACCCTCCTCATGCGCACCGACCTGTCGGGCGACCCCACCTTCGCCCAGCTCCTGGACCGCGTCCGCACCACCGCCCTGGACGCCTACCAGAACCAGGAACTCCCCTTCGACATGCTGGTCGAGGCCCTGCGTCCCGAGCGCGACCTCAGCCGCAACCCGCTCTTCCAGATCATGTTCACCCTCGTCGGAGCACAGTCCGGGGCACTGGAAGTGCCGGGCGCCACAGCCCGCCCCGTGGAACTGCCGACGGGCTCGGTGAGGTTCGACCTCGACGTGACACTCGTGACCCACCCCGACCGCATCGAGGGGGTCTTCACCTACGCCACCGCGCTGCTGGACCGGGAGACGGTGGAGAGGCTGGTGGCGCACTACCGGCGCCTGCTGGAACAGGTCGTCGCCGACGCGCACCGCCCCCTGTCGCGGATCGGTGTACTGACGCCCGACGAGGAGCACCGGCTGCGCACCGGCTGGAACGACACCGCCGCCGCGTACCCGGCGGCCTGCCTGCACGACCTGGTCGACGCGCAGGCCGCGCGGACCCCCCACGCCGTCGCCCTCGGCGCCCCGGGCCGGGCCGACATGGTCTACGCGGAGCTGGCCGAGCGCTCCGGCCGGCTCGCCGCCCGGCTGGCGGCCGCCGGCGCGGGCCCCGGCACACCGCCGGTGGCGGTGGTCCTCGAACGGTCGCCCGAGGCGGTCCTCGCGGTACTCGCGGTCCTCAAGGCCGGCGCCGCCTACCTGCCCGTCGACCCCGCCTACCCGCAGGACCGCATCGACTACATGCTCGCGGACAGCGGCGCCCGGATCGTCCTGACCGGACAGGGACTCGCCGCCCGGTTCGAGGACCGGCCGGGCGCGGCGGTGATCGACGTGGACCGCGACACCGGGGGAGACCCCGCCGGTACGGCCCCGGCGCGCACCACCCACCCGGACGACCTGGCGTACGTCATCTACACCTCCGGATCCACGGGCAGACCGAAACCGGTCCAGGTACCGCACCGCGGCCTCGCCAACTTCGCCGCCGACATGGCGCGCAGGCTGCGGCTGGACGAGGAGGACACGGTGCTTGCCGTGACCACCGTCTCCTTCGACATCGCGGTGCTGGAACTGCTGGTCCCGCTGACCCGCGGTGCCCGCACCGTCGTCGCCGACCGTGCCACCGCGTCGGACGGTGCCCGGCTCGCCGAGGCCCTGGACGCCGTCTCGGCCACCCTGGTGCAGGCCACCCCCGCCACCTGGCACCTGCTCCTGATGAGCGGCTGGCAGGGCGGTACCCTGCGGGCGGTGTGCGGCGGTGAGGCGATGTCCCGGCAGCTCGCCGCGGATCTCGCCGACCGGGTGGACGAACTGTGGAACGCCTACGGGCCGACCGAGACCACCGTGTGGTCCACGGCCCACCGGGTGGAGCCCTCACAGGCGCCCGGCCCCGTCCCCATCGGCACCCCGCTGTCCAACACCCGCGCCTATGTGCTCGACGACGCCATGGGGCTCGCCCCGATCGGCACCATCGGCGAGCTGTACCTCGCGGGCGACGGGGTGGTGCGCGGCTACGGCGGGCGTCCCGCGGCGACCGCCGAGCGCTTCCTGCCCGATCCGTTCGGCGCCGGCGGGCGGATGTACCGCACCGGCGATCTCGCACGGTGGCGCGCCGACGGCACCCTGGAGTTCGCGGGCCGCGCCGACGCCCAGGTCAAGATACGCGGCCACCGCATCGAGCCCGGCGAGACCGAGTCGGTGCTCCAGCGGCACCCCGCCGTGGCCCGCTGCGCGGTCACGGTCGCCGGTACCGGGATGGACCGGCGACTGGTGGGCCACGTGGTGTGGCGCGAGGGCGAGGAGACGGCGTCGCTGCGCGCGTTCGCGCGGGACCGGCTGCCCTCCCACATGGTGCCCTCGGCATTCGTGAGCCTCGAAGCCCTGCCGCTGACCCCGAACGGCAAGGTGGACGTGCGGCGCCTGCCGGAGCCGGGCACCGGGACCGGGGGCGCGGCCATGGCCCCGCGCGATGTGCTGGAATTGCGGATGACGGGACTGTGGCAGCGGATCCTGCAACGCGCCCCCATCGGCGTACGGGACGACTTCTTCGAGCTGGGCGGCCACTCCCTCAGGGCGTTCGAGCTGATGGAGGCGGTGCGCCGGGAGTTCGGGGTCGACGTCCCCCTCAACGCGCTCTTCCGCGCCCCCACCGTGGAGGGCCTGTGCGCGGCGCTGCCGGGCGCCTCGGGCGCCGTTGCCCACCTGCTCGTCCCGATGGCGGAGGGCCCCGCGCCCGAAGCCGGCCGGGCACCGGCACCGCCGCTGTTCCTGGTGCACCCGCACGGCGGCGACGTGTGCTGCTACGTCGACCTCGCCCGGCGGCTCGGCGGCACCCGGCCCGTGTACGGGCTCGAAGCCGTCGGCTACAACACCGACAGCACTCCGCTGGAGCGCATCGAGGAGATCGCGGCCCGCTATCTGGACGAGATCAGGACGGTGGCCCCCGAGGGCCCCTACCGGCTGGCGGGCTGGTCCTTCGGCGGCAACGTCGCCTTCGAGATGGCGGCACAACTGGAGCGGGCCGGGGACGAGGTGGACTTCCTCGGTGTGATCGACGCCGAGGCGCTCGGCACCGGCCCCGGCCCCTCGGAGCAGGATGTGCTGGTCAGGTTCGGCGCGGAGGCCGGACTCAGCGAGGAGCAGGTGCGCCGGCTCGACGACGACCACATCATCGCGGCACTGGTGCGCCGCTCCCACGAGAGGGAGACGCTGCCCGAGCGCACGCAGTCCGCGGCGGTGCGCCGCATGCTGGCCGTCGCACGGGCCCACCAGAAGGCCGCGGCCGGCTACCGGCCGGGCACTCGGGTCACCGCGGACGTCCACCTGTTCACCGTGTCGCAGCAGCACCCGACGCTCCAGGCGCCGCCGGTCGATCCGCACGCCTGGCGGGCCCGCACCCGCGGCCGCGTGCACGAGATCGAACTGCCGGGCAACCACCACGACGTCGTCTACCCCCCGCACTCCGCTGCGGTGGCCGAGAGGATCGAGACGGCCTTGCAGACCCTGAACCCGAAGACCGACACGGCCGAGGAGGCCTAGGTGGAGATGGGCGTATCCCGGCGAGGTGTGCTGCCGGACAACCCGCGCCCGACGGCGCTGGCGGAGTCGGAGCCGCACGAGGAGGGCCACGAGGGCGCCGGGCCCGAGGCCCTGGTCGGCATCGGCACCGCGCCGAGCCACCACGGAGAACTGCTCCAGGGGGCGTTCGAGGACCACGGCGAGATCCGCAGGGGCCTGGTCACACTGCCGTGCTCGCTGTTCGGCAGCAGTGCCACGATCCGGCTCAGCCGCTGGGAGCCGGAGCTGAGCGTGCGGCCGAAGTGGAAGACCAAGTCCCTGAGCGCCGTGCGGGGCGTGCTCGGCGCGCTCGGGATGGAAGGCTACGGCGGCCGGCTCGAACTGCACGGAGACGTCGCGGTGGGCCGCGGGCTCGGCTCGTCGAGCAGCGATGTCACCGCTGCCATCCTCGCCGTCCTCTCCGCGACCGGCCGGCATCTGCCCCCCGAGCGGATCGCGCGGATCGCAGCCGCCGCGGAGGTGGCCACGGACCCGCTGATCTTCGACCGCATGCTGCTGTTCGCCCAGCGCGAGGGCGTGGTGATCGAGGACTTCCACCGGCCGGCGCCGTCACTGGAAGTGGTCGGTTTCGCCTTCGACGACCAGGGACTCGACACGCTGTCCTGGCCGCCGGCCCGGTACACCTCGTGGGAGATCGAGTGCTTCAGGGCCCTGCGGGGTCTGCTGCGGCGCGCGGTGGAACACGGCCACCTCGCCGAACTCGGGCGCATCGCCACCGCCAGTGCCCGCATCAATCAGCGGTTCCTGCCCGTTCCCCGGTTCGAAAGGGTGCTGGACGTGGCCGCGGAGTGCGGCGCCCTCGGGGTCCAGGTCGCCCACAGCGGCACCATCGCCGGCCTGCTCTTCGACGCGCGCAGGCCCGAACTGGAACGGCAGGCGGCCCTCGCCGGGCGCCGCCTTCGTGAACTGCACTTCTCCGACCAGTGGCGCTACAACGCCGGGAGCGACAACCATGCCAGTGACGTACGCCAGCCGTAAGCCCTACCGGAGCGTGGTCGACAGCCATGTGCTCCCCAAGGTCGTCCAACTGGAGGGGAACCTCTACGGGGCCGCCTTCCACCTGATGAAGCTGCTGCCCGCGGACTTCATCCTCAAGAGCGCCGAGGCCGGCGGCGAACTGCTGCCGGGCACCACCGTGGTGGAGACCACCTCCGGCACCTTCGGGCTCGGCCTCGCCATGGTGTGCCGCCTGCGCGGCTACCCCCTGGTGCTCGTCGGCGACCCCGCCATCGACGCGCCGCTGCGGCGGCGGCTCGAGGCGCTCGGCGCCCGGGTGAGCATCGTCTCCGGGGCCGAACTGCGCACGTCGGGTGTCCAGCAGGCCCGCCTCGACCGGCTCGCGCGCATCCAGTCACGCCTGGGCACCTACTTCACCCCGGGGCAGTACGACAACCCGTTGAACCCGGTGTCGTACGGGGCGGTCGCCGAACTGCTGCTGGAGAGCCTGGGACCGGTCGACGCGCTGGTCTGCCCGGTCGGCTCGGGCGGTTCCTCGTCCGGGATCGGCTCGTTCCTGCGGTCCCTGAACCCGGCGATGCGGCTGATCGGCGTGGACACCCTCGGCAGCGTGCTGTTCGGCGCCCCCGCCGGGGCCCGGCGGCTGCGGGGCCTCGGCAACGGGCTCCTGCCGAAGGTGCTCGACCACACCCTCTTCGACGAGGTGCACTGGCTCGACGCCCCGACCGCCTTCGCCACCACCCGCGAGCTGCACTCCGGGCACTGCCTCTACATGGGTCCCACCAGCGGTGCGGCCCACCATGTGGCCCGCTGGTACGCACGCGAGCACCCGGACCTCAAGGTGGTCGCGCTCTTCCCGGACGAGGGCCACCGCTACACGAGCACCGTCTACAGCGACACCTGGCTGCGCCGCAACGACCTCCTCCCCCCGGCGCTGCCCGGCGCGCCGCGCACGCTGGACCACCCGGCGCAGGTCGACGGCGCCTGGAGCCACTACGCCTGGAACAGGCAGCGGCACGAGGACGTCACCCGGCAGGCCGCGGGAGGTGCGGCATGACGCGCACCCTCGTCCTGGTCGAGAGCAACACCACGGGCACCGGGCGGCTGTTCCCCGAGCGCGCCCGCGGGCTCGGACTGCGCCCGGTCCTGCTGGCCTCGCAGCCGGCACGCTACGCCTCGGTCGGCGGGGCCGAGGTCGTGCGCACCGACACGGACGACGTCGGGGCCGTCGTCGCCGCGTGCCGCGGTGCGGCGGGCGAGGAAGGGCTCGCCGGTGTCACCACCAGCTCCGACTACTACGTGGGCACCGCCAGCGCGGCCGCGGCACGGCTGGGCCTGCCCGGCCTTCCGCCCGCCGCCGTCGAAGCCGTCCAGGACAAGGGCGCCCAGCGCGGCCGGCTCGCCGACGGCGGCGTGCGCGTACCGCACTTCGCGGTGGCCGCCACCCGCGACGAGGCCCTCCGGGCGGCCCAGGACATCGGCTACCCCGTCGTGGTGAAGCCCGTCATGGGAAGCGGCAGCCAGGGTGTGCGGCTGTGCCGCGACGCCGGCGAGGTGACCGGACTGGTCGACGTCCTGCTCGCCAGGGAGCGCAACGAGCGCGGCCGGCCGGTGGCGCGGCGGGTGCTCGTCGAGGAGTTCGTCGACGGGCCCGAGTACTCCGTGGAGATGCTCGGCGGCGCCGTCGTCGGCGTCACCGGCAAGCACCTGGGGGCGCTGCCCGCGTTCGTCGAGACGGGCCACGACTTCCCCGCTCCGCTCGATCCCGCGGTACGCGCCCGGATCGAGGCGGCCGCGCGCGCCGCGGTGCGGTGCCTGGAACTGCTCCTCGGCCCCGCCCACGTCGAACTGCGCCTGTCCGCCGCCGGGGAACCCGTCCTGGTCGAGGTGAACCCCCGGCTGGCCGGCGGGTGGATACCCCGGCTGGTGCAGGAGGCCACCGGCATCGACCTCATCGAGGAGACCGTCAGGGCCTTCACCGGCCTCGGGCGCACCCCCGCACCGACCCGCTCGGAGGCGGCGGCCATCCGTTTCGTCGTGGCGACGCGCAGCGGCCGCCTCGACGGGCTGCCGGGACTCGACGAGGCGCGCCGGGTGCCCGGGGTCGTCGACGCCGAGTCCTACCGGGCCCCCGGCACGGAACTCACCGTCGGTGACGACTTCCGGGACCGCATCGGACACGTCATGGCACGCGCGGCAACCGCGGCCGAGGCCGGCCGCTCGGCGGACCGGGGCCTGCGGGCGGTCCGGCCGTCGCTCACCCCGATCAAGGAGGCGGTCCTATGACGGACTCCGGAAGGCTGCGCACCGCTGCCTCGCCGCAGATCCGCGCCATGCTGCTGGAGCGCCCGGCCACGCCCCGGCCGGCCTGGAAGGCGGAACTCGACCGGATCTGCCTGGTCGACCTGGCCCATGTCGTGATGCTGGCGGAGCGCGGCATCACCGAGCGGCCGGTCGCCTCGGCGCTGCTGTCGGCCGTCCAGGACCTGCGCAAGCAGGACTTCGCCCCCCTGGAGCACCTGCCGACGCCCAGGGGCCTGTACCTCGCCTACGAGGGCTACCTCATCGAACTCCTCGGCGAGGGTGTCGGCGGAGTCCTGCAGACCGGCCGCTCGCGCAACGACCTCAACGCGACCTGCCTGCAACTGGCCCTGCGCGAGCCCTACAAGCGGCTCGCCCGCGAACTCACCGCCCTCGGCACCGTGCTGACCAACCGGGCGCGCAGGTACCGCGACGTCCTGATGCCCGTCCACACCCACTTCCAGGCCGCCATGCCCATCACCTTCGGGCACTACCTGCTCGGCCTGTCGCACGCGGTCGAGCGCGACCTCCAGTCGCTGGCGCACGCGGCCCGCGGGCTGGCGCGCAGCCCGCTCGGCGGTGGCTCGGTGGGCGGCACGACCGTGCCCATCGACCCCGAACGCACCGCGCACCTCCTGGGGTTCACGGAGCCGGTGGCCAACTCCGTCGACGCCATCGCCTCCCGGGACACCGCACTGCGCATGCTGTCCACCTGCGCGATCCTCGGCGTCACCCTGGACCGGGCCGCACTGGACCTGCTGATGTGGTCCAGCGCCGAGTTCGGCATGCTCACCGTCCCCGACGGTCTCGTCGGCTCCAGCTCGATGATGCCCCAGAAGCGGAACGCGTTCGTACTGGAGCATGTGCAGGGCAAGTCCGCCGCCGCCCTGGGCGCGCTGACCGCGGCGGTGAGCGCGATGCGCGGCACACCCTTCACCAACTCGATCGCGGTCGGCACCGAGGCCATGTCCCACGTCATGGCGGCGCTGTACACCACGGCCGACGCGGTGAAGATCATGCGGCTCGCCTACCAGGGGGTGCGGCCCGTGCCCGAGGTCATGGCCCGGCGGGCCACCGAGGGCCTGACCAACGCGACCGCGACGGCCGAGTGGCTGGTGGGCCAGGGCGTGCCGTTCAGGCGTGCGCACTACCAGGTCGGCCAGGCCGCGACCGCGGTGCTCGCCGGGGAGGTGGACTCCCTCGGCGAGGGGCTCGCCCGCAACGGGCACACCCCGAAAGCCCCGCTGCCCGACCTCGGCCCCGAGGCGGTGCGGCGCGCGGCCCGGTTCGGCGGCGGCCCCGGCCCGGCCGCGTTCGAGCGTGCCTTCGGCCCGCTCGCCGCCCGGTGGCTGGAGCACCGCGCCGCCCACCTGCGGCAGGAGGCCGCATGGGAGCGCAGTACCGAACGGCTGATGGAGACCGTCGACGCCGTCTGCGCCCCGGCCACCGCCACGGCGGCCGGGTCCGTCACAGGAGAGGGGACCGTCCGTGGTGCCTGAGACACCGGCGAGCGACGCCGGCCTTCGCCGCGTCGAGCTGCGCAGCGACACGTTCACCATGCCGACGCCGGCCATGCTGCGGGCCATGACCGCGGCACGGCTGGGCGACGACACCTACGGCGAGGATCCCACCGTCCGCGAACTGGAGTTGCTGGCCGCGCGCACGCTGGGCAAGGGCGACGGCTGCTTCATGCCGAGCGGCACGATGGCCAACCTCGCGTCGATCCTCACCCACTGCCCGCGCGGCACCAAGGTCGTGGTGGGCGCCGAGTCCGACATCTACGTCTACGAGGCGGGCGGCGCGTCGGTGTGCGGCGGCGTGGTCTTCGAGCCCGTCCGCAACGCCCCCGACGGGACGATGGCGCTCGCCGACATCGAGGCGGCCTTCCCCGAGGACCCCGAGGACCCGCAGTTCGCGCTGCCCTCGCTGCTGTGCCTGGAGAATCCGCAGAACCGCTGCGGCGGGCGGGTGCTCCCGCTCGACCATCTGGCGCAGGTCGCCGAGCTGGCCCGCCGCCGCGGGGTGCCCGTCCACCTCGACGGCGCGCGCATCTTCAACGCGGCCCTGTCCAGCGGTGTGCCGGCGAGCGAGATCGCCCGCCACGCGGACTCGGTGCAGTTCTGCCTCTCCAAGGGCCTGTCCGCTCCCGTGGGCTCGATGGTGGTGGGGGACGCCGGCTTCATCGACGGCGTCCGCCGCGTCCGCAAGATGCTGGGCGGCGGCATGCGGCAGGTCGGTGTGCTCGCGGCGGCCGGCCTGGTCGCGCTGGAGGAGATGGTCGACCGGCTCGCGGACGACCACGTAAGCGCCCGGGCCCTCGCCGCGGGCCTCGCCCTGCTGCCCGGTGTCACCGTGGAGCCGGTGGAGACCAACATGGTGTTCTTCCGCGTCGCCCACCCCACGCTCACCCAGGACAAGTTCCTCTCCCTGTGCTCGGCCGAGGGCGTGCACCTCGCCGAACTCGGACACGGCCGCATCCGTGCCGTCACCCACGCCGGGGTGTCGGACGGCGACGTGGAACGGGCGCTGGCGGTCTTCCGCCGGATCCTGGCACCGGTGGCCGCACAGACCTGACCGCACGGCCCGGCGGACCACGCGACTCCGCCACCAGCCCCGCCCAGCCCTCTTCACCGAACGGAGATCAGCCATGCAGAACAGCACTCAGTGGACCGTCGTCGTCAACGACGAGGAGCAGTACTCCGTCTGGCCCGCCGATCGGGACGTCCCCGAAGGCTGGCGCGCCGTGGGTGTGACCGGCCCCAAGGAGCGGTGCCTCGACCACATCGAGGAGGTGTGGGTCGACATGCGGCCGCTCAGCCTGCGGCGCGCGGTGGAGGCGGACGGCGCGCTGTCCGCCTGAGCCCGGCGGCACCGCCGGGCCCCGGGGACGCGGGCCCGGCGGCCGCAGCGCCCCCGGGCCCGGCCGTGCCCACCGCCTGGGCGGCCGGTCCCCCCGTGCTGCGGCGGCCGGCTCCGGCACGGGCGCCGAAGACGCCGCAGCACACCCTCCGCGGACGAAAGGACCCCCACTGTGAGCTCGGAGTACATGATCGGTGACGCCTGGGGCGAACTGCTCCGCGACTGCCACGCCGCCGGCCTGCCCGCCGGCCGGTACTACGAGATCTGCGAACGCGACGACGGCTACATCAGCGCCTACGACGCGGTGGGCTTCTTCGAGGGGCCCGGCGGATGGCCGCCGCTCGACCGCTGGGCCTGCGAGCAGGCCCGCGGACGCGTCCTCGACGTGGGAGTCGGAGCCGGCCGGTTCTCCCTGCCGCTCCAGGCGGACGGGGTGGACGTGGTGGGCCTGGACGTCTCCCCGGGCGCGCTCAAGGTGTGTGCGGAGAGGGGCCTCGGATCCACCGTGCGGGGGACGGCAGGCGATCTCGACGACATGCGGCGGTTCGACTCCTTCCTCCTGCTGGGCAAGAACCTCGGCCTGCTGGAGAGCCGTGAGCAGGGGCCCCGGCTGCTCGCCGCGCTGCGGCGGCTGGCCCGCCCCGGCGCCCGCATCCTCGGCACCGGCGTGGACCCCTACCTCCTGGACGGTGCCGTCCACGGTGCGTACCTGGCGAAGAACAGGCGGCACGGCCGGCTCAGCGGTCAGATGCGGCTGCGGCTGCGGCACCTGCTGACGGCCACCGCATGGTTCGACTACCTGTTCGTCTCGCCGGCGGAGCTGAGCGGGATGACCGCCGGAACCGGCTGGTCGGTGGTCGACACCCGCACGGACGGCGCCCAGTACGCGGCGGTCCTCGCCCTGGCCCCGGACGCGGCACCGCACTGAGCCGGCCCGGGACGGCGGGCCCCTCAGCGCAGCTCCACCACGCGCACCCCGTACGGGGCGAGCGCCACCTCGTCGGTACGGGCGCCCGACTCCAGGTCGTACAGGACCCCGTCGGCGCGCGGCCGGACCGTGAGGTCCTCGGCACACTGGCTGACCAGCCACACGAAGCGCCGGCCGTCCTCGTGCACCAGGACGTCCGCGCCGACCAGCGGGCTGGCGACCGTCACGGGGCGGTGGACGCCCGCGAGGTCGGCGAGCGCCGCGTACAGCCGGTGCGTCTGCTCGGGGTTGGCGCGGGGGGTGCGGGCGGCCATGTGCTCCAGCGGATAGGTGGCGAGCACGGTGGCGCCCGCTCCCGTGTCGTTGACCAGCAGGGCGGGCCGGCCGTGCGCGTCGACGGCGACCACCCGGGCGGTACGCGGCACGACCGGCAGGTACGCCCTGCTGTCCTCGTTGCCCGCGACGGGGAAGCGCAGCACGTCGCCTTCGGCCAGTGAGCCGAAGTCCGCCGTGAACGTCATCTCCAGCACGTCGTCCTCGATCGGCTCGGCCACGCCGTAGGACAACTGGAGCTCGACGCCGAAGAGCCCGTCCAGGTCGTCGAACCACGGGCCGCGGGTGACCGGGTGCTCGCCCGAGCAGAACGAGAGGTAGACGGTGGCGCCAGCCTCGGCCCGGCGGTGGAGCTCGCGCCGGGTGCCCGCGGTGAGCTGGCGCGTGGCGGGCAGCAGGTACAGCGCGGCACGGCCGGGCAGGCCGTCGGCCTCCCGGGTGAGGCCCACGGGCAGGTCGGCGCCGCGGGCCGCCACATAGCTCTGGTGCAGCGAGGTGAAGATGAGCGGCCGGTCGGCGGGCCTGCTGTAGGGGTAGCCGCGTTCCAGGAAGGCGGGCACGACCAGGGCCGCGTTGGCGTCCGCGCGGTGGCAGCGCGCGAAGTCGACGGCCTTCAGCACCCGGGCGAACGCCTCCAGCTCACGCAGCGGCGGCTTCGCCGCGCCGGTGGCGTCGGTGATGCCGAAGTGCATCTCGAAAGGGTGGTGGTCGTAGGGCGAGCGGTCCCACAGGTCGTCGTAGTCGGTGTTGTTCCAGGCGATCCAGCCCGTCGCACCGCCCAGCAGGGAGTTGTGCAGGGTCTGCCGGTAGTACACCGCGGCGTTCTCGGCCGACACCGTGTCCGTGGACAGGCCGAACTCCTCCAGGACGACGGGCGCTCCGGTGACCGCGGCCAGTTCGCACTCGAAGGCGGCACGGTGGTGCTGGCGGACGGGGTCGGTGTCGGAGCGGTAGACGTGCGGGCCGACGAAGTCGACGTACTCCGCGGTCTCGCGCAGCGAGAAGCCGTTGTCGCGGCCCGTGACCTCGATGCCCCACGCCCCGTCGCCGAGGGACACCGGCTGGGTGCCCCCCGCGGCCCGCACGGCGTCGCACATGATCTGCGCCCAGGCCGTGACGACGTCACTGGAGGGCGGATCGACCTGGTAGACACGCCCGTAGCCGGGCATCTCGTTGGAGATCAGCCAGCCCGTGACCGCCGGGTGGTCCTTGAAGCGGCGGGTCATCTGGGACACGAACCAGGCCTGGCGCCCCACCATCCACACGTCCTCGTAGAGGTCGCGGCCGCCGCGCCAGGCAGGATCCCAGTTCTCTCCCGACATGTGCCCGACGAGGAAGGTGGGCACCGTCGCCATGCCCGCCTCGGTGTGGGCGTCGAGGAAGTCGCCGAAGTGGGCGCACAGTGCCTCGTCGACGCGGTGCGGGTGGGGATGGAAGTCCGGCCAGTAGAAGAACGAGCGGGTCATCGTCAGGCCGTGCGCGCGCAGGACGGACAACTCCTCGCGCACCGTCCGCGGATCGTAGGCGCGCCACATCAGGGGCCCGCCGGTGCGGGACCAGAAGTTGGCGCCCAGCCAGGGCAGGACGGCGGGATCGTGGGTGAGGTGGGCGCTGTGGCGTCGCATGGTCCTTCTGGGTCTCATTCTTCGGTGTGCGGGTGTGCGGGTGTGCGGGTGTGCGGGTGTGCGGGGGGCTGGGGGCTGGGGGCGGTGCGGGCCGGCGGTGGCCGGCGGGGGTGCGTCAGCGGGGAGCCGGTCCACTGGACTCGCGGGCCACCAGCCGCGGCCGGCCCTCCAGCACCTCCTCCGCCACGTCCTCGCCGCAGCGGGCGAGCAGCAGCCGGGCGGCGGCCGCACCGACCTGCTGCACCCGCTGGTCGACGGTGGTCAGCCGGGGGTGCAGCCAGCGGCCCAGCGGCAGGTTGTCGTAGCCGACCACCGACAGGTCGGCCGGGACGCCGAGACCGCGCCGCTGGGCGGTCCCCATGCCGCAGACGGCCATGGAGTCGTTGGCGTAGACGATCGCCGTGGGGCGGTCCGCGGCGTCGACCAGCGCTTCGGTGGCGGCGACGGCCGCACCCTGGCTGAAGTCGGTGTGCAGTACGGCGAACGGCCGCAGCCCGGCCGCACGCAGCGCCGACTCGAAGCCGGCGCGCCGCAGCCGGGTGTGCTGGAGCTCCGCGGGCCCCGCCACATAGGCGATGCGCCGGTGGCCGAGGCCGATCAGGTGCCGGACGGCCTCCGTGACACCGGCGTCCTGGTGCCCGAGGCCGACGCTCGGCACCGGCCCCGTGCGGTCGGGAGCACCGAGCATCACGGCGGGCAGGCCCAGGCGGGCGAGCAGGGCGGGGCGGGTGTCGTCGGTGCGCGCGTCGGTCAGGACGGCTCCGTCGACGCGCCCCTCGGCCGCGAACCGCTCGTACACCGCGTTCTCCTCGTGCACACCGGCGACCAGGTGCAGCAGCAGGCCGTAGCCGCGCGGCGCGAGTTCGGCCTCCATGCCGGTGATCAACTCGCTGAAGTGGGGGTCCGCGCCCAGTACGTCGGTGGGGCGGCGCACGACGAGGGCGAGGGTGCGGGTGCGGGAGCTGCGCAGGGCGGCGGCCGGCGCGTTCGGCGACCAGCCCAGCCGCACCGCGGTGTCCAGGATCCGCCGTCTGGTCTCCTCGGACAGCCTGCCCTTGTGGTTGAACGCTTGCGACACGGCCGCCGTCGACACCCCGGCCGAGGCCGCCACCTCCTTGATGGTGGGCCGGCGGCCCGGCCTCGCGGTCGGTGCGCTCACATCTTCACCGCCCCGCTGACGAGCGACTGCTGCATCCGCTTCTGGAGCAGCGTGTAGACGATCCACACCGGTACGAGGGTCAGCACGGTGCCGGCGGTGAGCACACCGTAGTCGGTGCCGGTGATGGCCTTGAGCGTGGGCAGGGCCACCTGAACGGTGCGCTGGGCGGGGTCGGGGCCGATGATGACCAGCGAGTAGAGGTACTCGTTCCAGAAGGACAGGAAGTTCAGCAGCAGCACCGTCGCGATGCCGGGCAGGCACATCGGCGTGTGCACGTGCCGCAGCACGGCGTAGGTGGAGGCGCCGTCCAGGCGTGCGGCCTCCTCCAACTCGCGGGGCACGGTCCGCATGAACTGCACCAGGATCACCACGGACAGCGGCAGCGCGGTGGCGGGCAGGAAGAGCACCATGAAGGTGCGGGTGTGGAAGAGGCCGGTCGCAGCGGCGAGCAGGAACGTCGGGAAGAGCGCCGCGAAGGTGGGGATGAGGAAGCCGAGCGAGAAGACCCTCTCCAGCGCCGCGGCCGCCCGCCCCGTCGACCGGCCGAGCGCGAACGCGGCGGGCAGCGCGAGCAGCAGCGTCAGCGCCAGCGCCAGGACCGTCACCAGCAGCGAGTTGACGACGGCGAGACCCAGATCCGCGCGGGTGAAGGCGGTGCGGAAGTTGCCGAGGCCGAAGGAGACCGGCGGTGCGAAGGGACGGCCGAAGATCTCGTCGTTGGACTTGAACGCGGACGCCAGCAGGTAGTAGAGCGGTACCAGCAGCAGCGCCGCATAGGTCCACACCAGCACGTGTGCGGGCAGCCAGCGTTTGCCGAGCTTCATGGGGAGCCGCCTTCGTTCAGTAGGTCTGGCGGAACAGGCGCCGGATGGCGAGCAGCCCGGCGAGTCCGGTGAGGAAGAGGATGACGCCGACGGTCTGGCTGTAGCCGAGATCGGCCGCGATGAACGCCTTCTGGTACACGAGGAAGGACAGCGTGGTGGACGAGGTGCCCGGGCCGCCCTGCGTGAGCAGCAGCACGTGCTGTGCGGAGCCGAACAGCGTCCACAGGAACTGCAGCATCGTGACCACGCCGACGTAGTCGCGCACCACGGGGAAGTGGATGCGCCACATCGTCCGCCAGTGCCCGGCGCCGTCCAGGTGCGCGGCCTCGCCGAGTTCCTCGGGGACACCGTCGAGCCGGGCGGCGAACAGCACGGCGGTGAACCCGATCCCGCTCCACAGGTCGAGCCCGATCAGGCAGGCGAGGGCCGTCGACGGCGACGCCAGCCAGGCGTCGGTGAGCGAGCCGAGGCCCACGCCTTTCAGCGCGCCGTTGAGGAGTCCGTCCGGTGAGAGCGCGGCGTAGCACACCATCGCCTTCGCTGGAGTGGAGATCAGTCCGGGGATGAACAGCAGATAGCGGATCACGCGGTGGCCGGGCGGCCGCTGCGCGACGTAGTACCCGAGCATGAATGCGCACACGATCATGACGGGCAGGGCCACGGCCAACTGGACGGCGGTGTTGCGCACCGCGTCCCAGAAGACGGGGTCGTCGAGGACGGTGCGCAGGTTGCCGAGGCCGGCGAAGGACACCGGCTGGAGCATGCCCGGCCAGTGCAGGGCCGCGATCACGAAGATGGCGGCCATCGGGCCGACCATGAAGACCAGGTACCAGAGCAGTGCCGGGACGGCGAGGATCGTGCCGCCCTGCCGGCGCGGTGGTGGGGCGGTGGCCGGGGAGGGCGCGGCGGGGTGGACCGCCCTCCCGCCCGGGATCGGCGTCAGCGTCGTCATGTGGTGGCTTCCGTGGGGCTGGGGGATGCGGGCAGGCGGGCGTGGGGATCACGCGGAGCGGTAGGCCGCCTCCAGCGCGGCGCGCACCCGCGCGGCGCTGGTGCCGCGGGTGAAGGACGTGCTCGTCGCGGTGATCAGCGGCTGGCTGGCCGTGGGTGGTACGTACAGATCGGGCAGCAGCACCTGGCTCACGTCCGAGCCCAGCCGCTGGGCGGCGGCGACGAGCGGGAAGCCGCTGCTCACGGTGGTGGAGCGCAGGGCCATGTCACGGCCGCTCTCCCTGATGAACCGAGAGACGGTGTCCGGGCGGTACATGAAGCGCACGAACTTCTCGACGTGGTCGAGCTTCTTGACCCCGTTCGGGCTGATCCAGAGGCCGATCAGGGTGTAGGCGCGCATGATGGTGGGCCTGTCGTGGGCGGCGCCCTCCGCCAGCGGCCACCCGCCCACCTCGGTGTGGCGTGCCACGCCCTGAGGCACGCTCGCGAGCGCCGACGACATCGCCGACTCGACGGCGGCGGCCCGGGTGTTGAACTGGGTGGTCATCGAGTCCGAGGTCAGGCCCTGCACCTTGTCGGCGAACACACCGGCGTCGCGCAGTGCCACGAAGTAGTCGATGCCCTCCCGTACGCCCCTGCCGCCGAAGTCCCCCGTGGTGTAGACGTGCCGGGCCTCGTCCTCGGTCAGAAAGGTCTGGATGACCTGGGCGAGCAGCTTCTGCCCGGTCCAGTCGTTGCCGCCCACCGTCACCGGAGCGATCCCCTTGGCCCGCAGCCTGCGGGCGGCGGCGATCAGTGCGTCCCCGGTCGTCGGCACCGCGTCGACGCCCGCCCGCTCCAGCAGGGACCTGTTGTACGCGACGGGCCAGTTCGTGGCGAAGTACGGGAAGCCCCGGAGCCTGCCCCTGGCGTCGGTCCACGCGTCGAGCGCCGCGGGCAGCACCCGCTCGCGCAGTCCCCAGGCGTCCAACTGGTCCTTGACGTCGACGGTGGCGCCGACGTCCGTCCACGCCAGGGTCTTGTCGTAGAGGTTGACCATGACGACGTCCGCTTCCTTGCGGGCCAGGCGCGCGGTCTCGTAGACCTGCGCGAGGTCGTCGCCGTTGACGATGCTCCTCACCCTGATCCCCGGGTTCTCCTTGCGGAACCGGTCCAGGGCCGCGAGGTAGGTGGGGGAGCCGGGCGCGGTGGTGCCGAGTTGGGTGTGCACGACGAGCGTGTCGGGATCGGAGTCCGCCGCGGCCAGGGCGGAGCAGCCGGACAGGGCCGGCAGGGCGGTTGCGGCGGCCAGGCCGGAACCGGCGGCGAGCAGGCCGCGCCGAGTCAGCGGTGAGCGCACAGCGGGGTGCCTCCAACCATGCGGTTAACGGGTGGTTAATCGATGTACCTGGGCAAGGTGCGAGGAATGTAGGGGGCGATTGGCTTCTTTTCAACCCCTTGGCGCGTCTTGACGTTCACGCACAGGTGTGCATGGGGTTCGGGAGCGGAGACGGAGGCGGACGTCCGAGCCGGGTGCGGGGCCGGCTCCCGGGGCGACTTGGTCCAGACATATCTCTTGACCAAGTCGCCCGGGGCCTCTTTAAATCAACCCTTGAAGTAAGTGCGTCACGTGTTCTCCCCACGGCTCTCACTTTTTGCCATGTCCTGTCATGGGCATGACCCCACATGGAAAGTGAAGTGATGCTCCATGCGTGATCCCTGGAGACGCCGGCTCGTCGTCTGGGCCGCCGCCGTCCTGTGCGCCTCGGGCGCGCTGGTTCCGGCCGCCGCAGCGGCAGGCGCGGCCCCCGCGGCCCCCACCGCCGCGACGGCCGAGGCGTCGCCCGCCCTGCAGGCCGCGTTCACCGAGGACTTCGACGGGGCCGCGGGTTCCGCCGTCAACGGCACCCGCTGGCAGTTGGAGACCGGCGACAACGTCAACAACCACGAACGGCAGTACTACACCGCCGGCAACGCCAACGCCGCGCTGGACGGCCAGGGGCACCTGGTGATCACCGCACGCCGTGAGAACCCCGGCAACTACAACTGCTGGTACGGCCGGTGCGAGTACACCTCCGCACGGATGAACACCGCCGGGAAGTTCAGCGCCCAGTACGGGCACATCGAGACCCGGATGAAGATTCCGCGGGGCCAGGGCATGTGGCCCGCCTTCTGGATGCTCGGCAACGGCGGGGGCGGCTGGCCCGACCAGGGCGAGATCGACATCATGGAGAACATCGGCAAGGAGCCGGGCACCGTGCACGGCACCATCCACGGCCCCGGTTACTCCGGCTCCGGCGGCATCGGCGCGGGTTACACCCTGCCCGGTGGCCAGGCGTTCGCCGACAACTTCCACACCTTCGCCATCGACTGGGCGCCCAACTCGATCAAGTGGTCCGTGGACGGCAACGTCTACGAGACCCGCACCCCGGCCGACGTCGGCGGCAACCAGTGGGTGTTCAACAAGTCGTTCTTCCTCATCCTGAACCTGGCGGTCGGCGGCTACTGGCCCGGTGACCCCGACGGCGGCACCTCCTTCCCGCAGCAGCTCGTCGTCGACTACGTGCACGTCTCCACCAGCGACGGCGGTGGCGGCACCGGCGGCCAGGCCATCCGCAACACCAACGGCAAGTGCATGGACGTGGCCGCGGCCAGCTCCGCGAACGGCACGCCGGTGCAGCTCTACGACTGCAACGGCTCCGCCGCCCAGCAGTGGTCCGTGAACGGTGACAGCCTGCGGGCCCTCGGCAAGTGCCTCGACGTGGTCGACAACAGCACGGCCGACGGCGCCAAACTCCAGTTGTGGGACTGCACCGGAGGCGGGAACCAGCGGTGGACGGTGAACACGGCCACCCACGACATCGTCAACCTCCAGGCCAACAAGTGCCTGGACGTCACGGACAACAACTCGGCCAACGGCACCCGGCTGCAGATCTGGACCTGCACCGGCGCCGCCAACCAGAAGTGGACGATGGGATGAGGAAACCGCTCACGGGGTCCGCCAGGCGGCTCCTCGCAAGGCCCCTGCGCCTGCTTCCGCTGCTCGTCGCCCCCGTCCTCGCCCTCGGCATGGTCCAGGCGCCCACCGCCTCCGCCGACACCGGCACCATCACCGGCCTCGGCGGCAAGTGCGTGGACGTGGCCGCGGCCAGCTCCGCGAACGGCACGCCGGTGCAGCTCTACGACTGCAACGGCTCCGCCGCCCAGCAGTGGTCCGTGAACGGCGACGGCACGATCCGCGCGCTCGGCAAGTGCCTCGACGTCGTCGACCGGAGCACGGCCGACGGCGCCAAGGTCCAGTTGTGGGACTGCACGGGCGGCGCCAACCAGAAGTGGTCGGTGAACTCCGCCCACGACATCGTCAACTCCGCCGCCGACAAGTGTCTTGACGCCACCGACAACACCTCCGCCAACGGCACCCGGCTGCAGATCTGGACCTGTACCGGCGCCGCCAACCAGAAGTGGAACGCGCCCGCCCCGGGCGACGGCGGCAGCACCCCGGCCCCCGGCGCCATGGCCGTGGCCCCGTACCTCTACAACGGCTGGGGCAGCCCGCCGAACCCCACCACCGTCATGAACGCCACCGGCGTCAAGTGGTTCACCCTGGCCTTCGTCCTCAGCAACGGCTACTGCAACCCGCAGTGGGACGGCAGCCGTCCGCTGACCGGCGGGGTGGACCAGGGGACCATCAACACGGTGCGCGGCGCGGGCGGCGACGTCATCCCGTCCTTCGGCGGCTGGAGCGGCAACAAACTGGAGAGCTCCTGCTCCAGCGCGGGCGAACTCGCCGCCGCCTACCAGAAGGTGATCAACGCCTACGGGCTCAAGGCCATCGACATCGACATCGAGGCCGACGCCTACAGCAACCCCACCGTGCAGCAGCGCACCGTGGACGCGCTGAAGACGATCAAGGCCAACAACCCGGGCATCAAGGTGTACATCACCTTCGGCACCGGTCAGAGCGGGCCCGACACCAGCCTCATCAACCGCGGTGCGCAGTCCGGCCTCACCGTCGACAGTTGGACCATCATGCCGTTCGACTTCGGCGGCGCCGGCCAGAACATGGGCACCCTCACCACCCGGGCCGCCGACGGCCTCAAGAACGCGCTGAAGTCCGCCTACGGCTACAGCGACGACGAGGCATGGCGGCACAGCGGCATCTCCTCGATGAACGGTGTCACCGACGACGGCGAGACCGTCACCGTGGCCGACTTCCGCACCATCCTCGGCTACGCACAGCAGCACCACCTCGCACGGCTGACCTTCTGGTCCGTCAACCGGGACCGGCCCTGCACCGGCGGCGGAGCGGACAGTTGCTCCGGCGTCGGACAGTCGGCCTGGGACTACACGAAGGTCTTCGCCCAGTACGCGGGCTGACCCCGCCCCCGGCAGGCGGTCGGTCCCCGCGCCCCTCCCAGGGGCGCGGGGACCGCTGCCGCCGGCCCCGCCGGCCGGATGCGCCGAGCCGCTACTTCCCGAGGAACGCGGCCCAGTCGGGCGCCTCGCCCGGGTCCAGGTTGCGCAGCTTGGCCAGGACGGCCGGGTCCTGGACGTCCAGCCAGTCGCACAGCTCCTTGAACGACACGCAGCGCACGTCCTTCTTGGTGCACACCGCCTTCACGACGTCCTCCACCGCCTGCATGTAGAGTCCGCCGTTCCAGGTCTCGAAGTGGTTGCCCACGAACAGCGGGGCGCGGCTGCCGTTGTAGGCGCGCTCGAAGCCGTTGAGGTACCCCTGGCGGGTCTCCTTCTCCCACTGCGGGTACCGGGCCGGGTCGCCCTCGGTCTCGTCACCGGACTGGTTGTAGAGGAAGTTGAAGTCCATGGACAGCACCTGGAGGTCCTTGCCCGGATAGGGCAGCAGTTGCAGGGGGAAGTCCCACACCCCGCCCTTCTTCGCCGGCCACTGCTGGAAGTCGCCGGGCGAGCTGGCGTCGTAGCGCCAGCCGAGCGCCTTCTCGGCGGGCAGCAGGTTCTTCTGGCCCTCCAGGCACGGCGCACGTCCGCCGACCAGTTCCTGAGCGTAGTCGAAGGGCAGCGGCGCAAGGTCCTTGAAACCGGTGTCCGTCTTCCAGTTCTGGACGAAGGAGTAGGCCTGGGACATCTCCTTCTTCCACTGCCCGGTGGTCCAGGTGCCGCCGCCGCCCGGGTCGGGCGCGCAGAAGTGGCCGTTGAAGTGGGTGCCGATCTCGTCGCCGTCCTGCCACGCCAGCCGAAGCTGCTCCAGGGTCCACCGGATGTGCTCGTCGGTCGGGAAGTCGATGGCGGCCGAGCCCGGGGCGTGCTTCGGCGGGTGGTAGAGGGTGCGGCGCGCCTTCGGCAGCAGGTAGATACCGCTGAGGAAGAACGTCATGTGGGCGTCGTTCGCCTTGGCGACCTTGCGGAAGCGGGAGAAGAAGTGGTCGTCGTTCTCCAGGGCGCCGTCCCAGGAGAAGACAACGAACTGCGGCGGCTTCTGACCGGGCTTCAGCTTCTCGGGTTTCAGTTGGTGCGGCTGGGGCCCGGTGTACGAGGTCGAGCCGTCCCCGATCACCTTCGCTTCGCCGTCCCACGGCGGGGTCGTGCGGGCCGTGGGGGCGTGCCGCACCGGCGCCGGCGCCTTCACGGCCGCCTTCGCGCCGTCGCCGGCCCCGGGCCCGCCCGGGTGGCCCGCGGTGAGCAGGGCCCCGACCAGTCCGGTGGACAGCAGTCCGCAGACGGCGCAGGTGCGTCCCCGGCGGCGTGGGCGCGCGGCGCGGAGCCCGCGCCGCGCGCCCGGGCCACCGGTGCCGCCGGTCTCCGCGGTCGCGGGCGCCTGCCCGGCGTCCGCGGCGGTGCGGGGCTCCTCGGCGGCCGCGGCCGCACGGGACTTTCGCTTCCTTAAAGTGGACATGCAGAGTCTCTTGATCGGTGGGGGCGGGCCCGGCGCCACCTGCTGGCGCGGGCTGCCGGTGCGGTGTGCAACCGCCTCGGGCCGGGCCCACTCTCCGGCCCGCGGGTGATGACCCCTGGCCCAAACGGTCACGGGATCGTCACGGATCCCCGCGTCCCGTGCGTGCCCGGGCCCGGGGGCGGTCGCGGAGCCCGAGGCCAGGGGCGGCCGATGCCCCGTCAAGACCGCACCGGTCATTGTTACGGACCCGTCGAGATCTCATCGCACGGGCTTCCAAAGCGCTCCCTAGGCTCCCGCCGGAACGGGGCGGCGGGCGCCCCGTCCGGTGATCCAGCAGGGGAGCGGATGGAGATACGACGGCTGATGCGGGGCAGATGGGTGCGGCCGCGGGCACCGCGGCCCGCGGGAAGGCGGCGAGCCCCCTCGCGAGCCCCCGGACCAGGCGGCCCGCGCCGAGCATGGCACGGCCCGCTCGGGGCCCTGCGCCCCCGCTACCCGCGGCCCGGCCGCAGCGGGCCCGGCCGGTGGGTGCCGTCACCGCGCCAGAGCCTCCTGGCGTTCGCCTGGCTGACGCTCGCGCTGGCCGCCGTCACCGGCATCGCCTACGCGCGCACCGACATCCCGCCCGATCTGAACGCGTTCGCCACCCAGCAGGACAACGTCTACTACTGGGCCGACGGTACCGAGATGGCCAGCGTCGGCCCCGTCGACCGGCAGGAGATGCCGCTGGAGAGGATCCCCCAGGGCGTGCAGTGGGCGGTGCTGTCCGCGGAGAACGCGTCCTTCTACAGCGACCACGGGGTCTCCCCGATGGGCCTCGGGCGGGCCGTGTTGGCCATGGCGACCGGAGGGGACACCCAGGGCGGATCCACCATCACCCAGCAGTACGCCAAGAACGTCTACCTCAACCAGCGGCAGACCGTCACCCGGAAGATCACCGAGATGTTCATCTCCATCAAGCTCGACGGCCGGATGAGCAAGCAGCAGATCCTCGCCGGCTATCTCAACACGAGCTGGTTCGGCCGCGGCGCCTACGGAGTGCAGCGGGCCGCCAAGGCGTACTACGGCAAGGACGTCTCCCAGCTCGACGCATGCGAGGGTGCCTTCCTCGCCACGCTGCTCAAGGGCGCAGGACTCTACGACCCCTCGCTCGGCGCGGCCAACCGCGAACGGGCCGTGGACCGCTGGAACTGGGTGCTTGACCGGATGGTCGCCGTCGGCCGGCTCTCCTCCGCGCAGCGCGCCCGCTGCGCCGCCTTCCCCGAGCCCCTTGCGCCGCCGAGGCCCAGGGGCCTGAGCGGGCAGACCGGCTACCTGGTGGACACCGCCCGCGCCTACGTCTCGGCGCACAGCGGGATCTCCGACGCGCAGTTCGACCTCGGCGGATACCAGATCTACACGACCTTCCAGAAGCCGAAGGTGGCCGCGCTCGCGGCGGCGGTGCGCAAGCAGACCGGCGCGCTGCGCCCGGCCACCCGGGGCGCCGACCGCCACGTACGCACCGGAGCCGCCTCGGTCGCCACCGACGGGCGGATCCTGGCGCTGTACGGCGGACCCGACTACGTCACCCAGGGGTTCAACGACGCCAACATCTCGATCGTGCCGGCCGGTACCGTCTACGCGCCCTTCGTCTACGCCGCCGGGCTGCGCGACGGACTCCTCCTCGAACGCAACGCGCCCCGCACGCCGCTCACCCCCGCGACGCTCTACGACGGGAACGACAAGGCGCCGGTGCGGACCCCCGAGGGGCCCTACTGGAGCCGGGACGGGAAGATCGTCAGGACCGCCAACGACGGCCACCGCTCCTTCGGCAGGATCCCCATCGCCCAGGCCGTCGCCGACTCGGTCAACGGCCCCGTCGTGCAGTTGGGCATGGACGTCGGCCTGAACCGGGTCCGTGAGGCCTCCGTCGACGCGGGCCTGCTGCCCGGCAGCTTCGGCGAGCAGGTGCCCGCCTTCTCCCTGGGGACCGCCACACCCAGCCCGATCCGGATGGCAAGCGCCTACGGGACGTTCCTGGCGTCGGGCACGCACACCGAGCCGTACTCGGTGCTCCGTGTCACCCGGGACGGCTCCCCGGCGCCCGTGGACAGGCCCGCCGCCACCCACCCGTTCACCCCGGCGGTCGCCCACGAGGTCGACGCCGTGCTGCACGGCGGTGGCTTTGGCGGCGGTGCGTCCGCGGGGGGTGCACCCACCGGTGCCGCACGGGCCGGCGAGCGGGGCTCCGCGGGCCGGTCGGGGACGAGCACGGACGGCAGGGCGGGCTGGTTCGTCGGCTACGACCGGGCGGCCGTGACCGCCGTGGCCGTCTTCCGCATCGACCCGAGGACCCAGCAGCTCCAGTCACTGAAGGGCCTCGCGGGACAGCCGGGCACCAAGGCCGGCCGCAGCTTCCCGAAGGCCGTCTGGAGCGACTACACGAAGGCGACCGGCCACTGACATGCACCCGCACACCGACCCGCCTGCGGCACTCGCGCATACTGACCGGATGCCCCGCGTCCTGCTCGTCGAAGACGACCCCGCCGTCCGCAAGGGCGTCGAGCTCGCACTGCGGCACCAGGGCCACCACGTCTCCGCCGCCGCCAGCGGTGAGGAGGGGCTGGGCCTGCTGGCGTCCTGCCGCCCCGACGTCGTCGTGCTCGACCTCATGCTGCCCGGCATCGGCGGGCTCGACGTCTGCCGGCGCATCAGGGAGCACGACCAGGTGCCGATCATCATCGTGACGGCCCGGGGCGACGACATCGACGTGGTCGTCGGCCTTGAGGCCGGCGCGGACGACTACGTGGTCAAACCCGTCAGGGCCCGGGTGCTCGAAGCCCGGATACGCGCCGTGCTGCGCAGGATGGGCCCCGGCCCCACCACCGGGCGCCCCCGCGCGGAGGCCCACGGCGAGCTGACCATCGACCGGTCGGGCCTGGTGGTGACGCTGCGCGGCGAGCCGATCGCCCTCGCGCCGTCCGAGCTGCGCCTGCTGCTGACGCTGTCGGCGTCCCCCGGCCAGGTGCTCAGCCGCCAGCAGCTCCTGGAGGCGGTCTGGGAGCACGGCTACCACGGTGACGTGCGCCTCGTGGACGCCTGTGTCAAGAGACTGCGCGGCAAGCTCGGGGAGCTCAGCGGCGACCCGCGCTACATCGAGACCGTGCGCGGCTTCGGCTACCGCTTCCGTTCCGCATGAGGGCCGCCCTGGCCAGGGCCCGGCTCGCACTGGTCGGGCTGCGCTCCAGGCTCGTCGTCGCGTTCGCGCTGGTCGCCGTGGCCAGCGCGCTGAGCACCGGCGCGCTGGCCTTCCGCGAGGCCCGCACGGGGGTGCTGCAACAGAGCCAGGACGCCGTCATCAAGCAGTTCCGCGACAACGTCGACGCGCTGGCCCCCGGCATCCCCGCCGACCCGTCCCAGGAGGAACTCGACGGCCTCGTCTCCCAGGTGGCGCGGACCCACCAGTCGCAGGGCTGGCACGTGCTCGCCACCTACGGCGGCCTGCGCGCCTCCTCCCTCTCCCAGGGCGCGTTCGACCTGCTCACCCCCGAACTCCGCCGGTCCGTGGGGACCCGGCCCAACGCCGTCTTCCAGCGCGTGAGCGACCACGGCTACCCGATGCTCGTCGTCGGCCTGCCCGTGGCCTACCGCACGAGCCCCGGCCTCCCCCCGGCGCTCTCCGGTGTCGTGCTGTACCTGGAGGTGGCGCAGAGCACCGAGCAGGCGTACGTCAAGGCGATCATCACCGCCATCGAGCACGCGGCCCTGTGGGCCCTGGGCCCGGCCGTGCTGCTGGCGCTGCTCGCCGCGCGAGGGGTGCTGCGCCCGGTGCGCGCGCTGCGCCGCGCCACCCGCCAGATGGCCGAGGGGCACCTCGACGTCCGGCTCGCCGTGCGCGGCTCCGACGAGCTGGCGGACCTGTCCCGGTCCTTCAACGACACCGCCGCGGAGCTGGAGCGTTCCGTGACGGAACTGCGCCGCCTGGAGGCACAGGCGCGCCGCTTCGTCGCGGACGTCTCCCACGAACTGCGCACCCCGCTGGCCGCCATGTCGGCGGTCACCGACGTGCTCGACGAGGAACTGCCCAGCCTGGACCGGGAGACGGCGGACGCGGTGGGGCTCGTCAGCGAGGAGACGGGACGGCTCATCCGGCTGGTGGACGACCTCATGGAGATATCCCGCTTCGACGCCGGCGCCGTGCGGCTCCATCTGGACGAGATCGACCTGGCCGAGTCCGTCCGGCGCACGCTCGCCTCCCGGGGATGGCAGCACCGGGTGGAGACCCGGTTGCCGGCCCCGGGCACACTGCGCGCCCAGGTGGACCCGCGCCGCCTCGACGTCGTGGTGGCCAACCTGGTCGGCAACGCGCTGCGGCACGGTGCGCCACCGGTGACGGTACGGCTCGGCGGCCCGGAGGGACGACCGGAGGGGGCTTGGGTGGTGATCGAGGTGGCGGACAGCGGTCCCGGCATCGCGGCGGCTGCGCTGCCGCACATCTTCGAGCGGTTCTACAAGGCGGACACCACACGGACCCGCAGCGAGAGCAGCGGTCTGGGCCTCGCCATCACGGCCGAGAACGTGCGCCTGCACGGCGGCCGGCTGCGCGTGGAGAACCGGGTCGGGGCAGGCGCCGTGTTCACCGTCGAGCTGCCGCTGCGCCGGCACTCCCCGGTGGCCGCGGCGGACGGCCCGGCGGGCGGCCGCTCATGAGGGGCACACGCATCGCGGCCCTGCTGACCGGTGCCGCGGCCGCCCTCATGATGACCGCCTGCGGTGTCCCGCCGTCCAGCGTCGTCGAGGCCGGCGAGCCCGCGACCGGCATGCCCGCCGGCGTCGAGGTCTACTTCCTGGCCGGCGGGCGGCTGGTGGCCGTGCCACGCCGGGCGCCCGGCACGCCGGACCTGGCCACCGCCGTGCGCCTGCTGTTCGCCGGGCCCACCGGGGCCGAGTCGTCGCGGCTGACCACCGCACTGCCGCTGCTGCCGAGGCCGCCCCTCGTCAAGGACGGCGGCGACACCGTCGTCGTCCGGCTGCCCGCCCGTACCGACCCCCTCGGCACCCGGGGCCAACAGCAACTGATGTGCACCGTCGTGCACGCGCCTGACCCGTACTGGGACAGGCGCGGGGCCCTGGCACCGCCGGCCGGCGGGCGAAAGCCGGTACCGCCCGTCACCTCCCCTCCCGGCGGGGCCGCAAGGGCGCTGATCGTCCGCGTCATCGGCACCGACTGGGAGGTGGACCTGGGGTCCGGCTCGTGCCCGTTCCTGTCGAACTGAGATCCTGACCACCGACCGGACCGACGGATCGGCGCACGCAACGAGGTGAAACGCCCTTATGTTCACTACTCGGCCCACCCTCCAGGGCACTTTCGGCATGGTGTCCTCCACCCACTGGCTCGCGTCCCAGACGGCCATGGCCGTCCTGGAGGACGGCGGCAACGCCTTCGACGCCGCGGTGGCCGCGGGCTTCGTGCTGCACGTCGTGGAGCCGCACCTCAACGGCCCCGCGGGCGAGGTACCGATCATCCTCGCGCCCGCCGGGGGACAGGTGAAGGTGCTGTGCGGGCAGGGCGTCGCGCCCGCCGGCGCCACCGTCGCCCACTACCGCTCCCTCGGCCTCGACCTGGTGCCGGGCACGGGCCCGCTCGCCGCCGCGGTGCCGGGCGCCTTCGACGCCTGGATGGTCCTGCTGCGCGACCACGGCACCAAACCGCTCGCGGACGTCCTCGGGTACGCCATCGGCTACGCGGAGGACGGGCACCCGCCCGTCGAACGCGTCGGCGAGACCGTCGAGACGGTACGCGAGCTCTTCGAGACGGAGTGGACGTCGTCGGCGGAGGTCTACCTGCCCGGCGGCCGGGCGCCGCGGCCCGGTGAACTGCTGCGCAACCCCGCACTCGCGGCGACCTGGCGCCGGCTGCTGAACGAGGTGGAGGCCGCCGGGGCCGACCGCGCCGAGCAGATCGAGGCGGCACGCCGGATCTGGCGGACCGGGTTCATCGCCGAGGCCCTGGTGCGCCAGGCGCAGCGGCCCACCCTGGACACCAGCGGCGCCCGGCACACCGGCACCCTCACCGCCGACGACCTCGCCTCCTGGTCGGCCACCTACGAGGACCCGGTGACCTACGACTGGCGCGGCTGGACGCTCTGCAAGGCGGGCGGCTGGAGTCAGGGCCCCGCCCTGCTCCAGCAACTCGCCCTGCTGCCTCCCGAACTGCCCGCCTACGGCTCCGCCGAGTACGTGCACCTGCTCGTCGAGGGATGCAAGCTCGCCATGGCCGACCGAGAGGCATGGTACGGCGACGCCGCTCAGGTGCCCGTCCAGGAGCTGCTGTCGAAGGAGTACGCCGCAGGGCGGCGCGCCCTGATCGGCGAGACCGCATCCCGCGAACTGCGTCCCGGCAGCCCCGGCGGGCGCGTCCCCGCGCTCTGCGCACACGCCCGCGCCGTGGCCGGCGGCGAGCCGGGCTTCGACGCGCCCGGCCTCGCCGCGGGGGCCGGGGAACCGACGGTGGCGACGTCCGGTGAGCCGCCGGTGGCACCGGACGGCGCCACCCGCGGCGACACCTGCCACCTGGACGTGGTGGATCGCTTCGGCAACATGGTCGCCGCCACCCCCAGCGGCGGCTGGCTGCAGTCCAACCCGGTCGTGCCGGAACTGGGCTTCCCGCTCGGCACGCGGTTGCAGATGACGTGGCTGGAGGAGGGCCTGCCCAGCTCCCTGACCCCGGGACGGCGGCCCAGGACCACGCTGACCCCCTCCCTCGCCCTGCGTGACGGCATACCCGTGCTGGCCTTCGGCACGCCGGGCGGCGACCAGCAGGACCAGTGGCAGTTGCACTTCTTCCTCGCCGTCGCACTGCGCTCCGCGGTACGCGGCGGGCTCGACCTGCAGGGCGCCATCGACGCGCCCAACTGGCACAACGACAGCTTCCCCAGCTCCTTCTACCCGCGCGGCATGAGCCCGGGCAGCGTCACCGTCGAGTCCCGCACGGACCCCGCGGTGATCGACGGGCTGCGCCGCCGCGGCCATGACGTCACCGTCGGCGACGCCTGGTCGGAGGGGCGCCTGTGCGCGGTCGCCCGCGACCCGGAGACGGGTGTGCTCTCCGCCGCGGCGAACCCACGCGGGATGCAGGGCTACGCCGTGGGGCGCTGAGCGCCCCGGCCCCCTTGAAGCCGGGGCAGCGCCCCGCCGGGAGCGCGGGAACCGCGGGCGGCCCCGGCGAGCCGGCCGGGTCGCCGCCGTCGTGGGCGTGACCGTCCCCGCCGTGGCCGGGCCGTTCCCGCCGTGTGCGGGCGGCCGGCGGGTGGGCGGCCCGTCCGCCGGCGGAGACGGGTGATGCGCGCGCCGTTCCCCGCGCCCCTGTTCGGGGCGGAACCCAGCCGCCGAAGGGGGCGCGGGGAACGGCGTGGACCGACGATGCGCGCGGCCGCCGCGCGGAGACCCCACCCGTCCCGTGGACCTCCCCGCCCACCGGCATATCCTGTGCCGACTGCCGTCGGCTGGTGAAGGGGTCCGAAGGTGCCGTCAATGCTCGATGTCGTCGTGGTGGGTGCCGGACCGAACGGCCTGACCGCCGCCGTCGAACTGGCCCGCCGCGGCCTGAGCGCGGCCGTCTTCGAGGCCCGCGGCACCGTCGGCGGAGGAGCCCGCACCGAGGAGCTCACCCTGCCGGGCTTCCGGCACGACCCGTGTTCCGCGGCCCACCCGCTCGGCGTCACCTCACCGGTCTTCCGGACCATGCCGCTCGACCGGTACGGACTTCAGTGGCGGCACGCCGAACTCCCCATGGCCCATCCCTTCCCGGACGGCACAGCGGCCGTCCTGTCCCGCTCCGTCGCCGAGACCGCCGCCTCCTTCGGCCCTCGCGACGAGGGCACCTACCGCAGGCTCGTCGCCCCCTTCACCGACCGGACCGACGCCCTCTTCAAGGACTTCATGTCCCTGCCGTCGACGGCCCTGCCGCGCGACCCCGCCACCCTCGCCCGCTTCGGCCTCGCCGGGCTCCCGCCGTCCACCTGGCTGATGCGCCGCTTCAGGGACGAGCGTGCCAAGGCGCTCTTCGCCGGCCTCGTCGCCCACGTCATCGCCCCGCTGAACGGCTTCGCCACCAGCGCCGTCGGCCTCGTCTTCGCGCTCGCCGCGCACGCCGCCGGCTGGCCGGTGGCCCGCGGCGGCTCCCAGTCGATCTCCGATGCGCTCGCCGCCTACCTGAAGGACCTCGGCGGCACCGTCCACACCGACTACGAGGTCAAGCGGCTCGACGACCTGCCGCCCGCACGCGCCTACGTCTTCGACACCTCTCCCACCGCACTCGCCAGGATCGCGGGCCTCGGCCGCAGCTACGACGGCTACCGGTACGGCGCCGGCGTCTTCAAGATCGACTACGCCCTGGACGGCCCGGTGCCCTGGACCGCCGAGGCCCCGCGCCGCGCCGGCACCGTCCAGGTCGCCGCCGACAGCCGCGAGGTCGGCACCGCCCTGTACGCGGCGTCACGGACCAGCAGGGCGCCCGAGGCGCCGTTCCTGATCACCGTGCAGCCCACCCTCGCCGACCCCTCCCGGGCCCCCGAGGGCAAGCACACCTTCTGGGTGTACGGACACGTGCCCAACGGCTGGCAGGGCGACCTGACCGACGCGATCGAACGGCAGTTGGAGCGCTTCGCCCCCGGCTTCCGTGACCTCGTACTCGCCCGCGCCGCCGCCGGACCCCCCCAACTCGCCGAGCGCAACGCCAACTACATCGGCGGCGACATCGCCTGCGGCGCCGCGGACGGGCTCCAACTGCTGCTGCGGCCCAAGATCAGCCTCTTTCCGTACGGCACCCCGCACCCGGCCGTCTTCCTCTGCTCCTCGGCCACCCCGCCGGGGCCGGGCGTGCACGGCATGTCGGGGCACAACGCCGCCAAGGCGGTGTGGCGCAGGCTGCGGCGCACGTCCTGAGCCGGACGCCGCGGAAAGCGGGGCCGGCCACCCGGCCCGCGCCCTACGATGGCGCCATGACCGCGCTCACAGTCGTCCGGGGCGACATCACCGAGCAGGACGTCGACGCCGTGGTGAACGCCGCGAACTCCTCGCTGCTCGGCGGCGGCGGTGTCGACGGCGCCGTCCACCGGCGCGGCGGACCCGAGATCCTGGCCGAGTGCCGTGCGCTGCGCGCGGGCCGGTACGGCGGGGGCCTGCCCACCGGCGAGGCCGTCGCCACCACGGCGGGCCGGCTGCCCGCCGGCCATGTGATCCACACCGTGGGCCCCGTCTGGTCCCGCAGCGAGGACCGCTCGGCGCAACTGGCGTCGTGCTACCGGCAGTCCCTGCGCGTCGCCGCCGAGCTGGGCGCGCGCACGGTCGCCTTCCCCGCGATCTCCACCGGCGTCTACGGCTGGCCCATGGACGACGGCGCACGCATCGCCGTCCGGGCGGTCCGCGGCGCCGTCGGCCCGGACATCGAGGAGGTGCGGTTCGTGGTCTTCGACGAGGGCGCCCACCGGGCCTTCGAGACGGCGCTCGCCGAGCAGGGCGGCACACCTGGGGCGTGAGGGACGGCAGCGGTCCTGCGGCCGTGCCGGGCCGCGCCGCCGGCGGTCCTGCGGCCCGCGCCGCGGACCTGGTCCGCCGGCGCCCGCCGCCACGGCCGTGTGCGGGTGGCGCGGCCGCGGGGGTGGTACGGCCGTCGGCGGGGGTACGGAGATCCGTCCGCACCTGACCGCGCCCACGCCTGCCGGCAGCGGCCCCGCCCGGCCGGTGCGGTACGCGGTCATGGGTGGTCCTCCACGGGGGCCGGCCGGAAGACCCATGTCCGGTACGACCAGAACCGGAAGGCGGTGGCGAGCGCGATGCCGAGTGCCTTGACGAGGTTGTCCCGCAGGGCGGTGTCCCAGCCGAGCCAGTGCACCGCGGCGAACAGCCCTCCGTTCTCGATGGCGAGACTGGCCGCGCTGAACGTGACGAAGAGGGCGAACTGCCTGGCCGGGGCCCGCTTGTCCCGGTCGCGGTAGGCGAAGTGGCGCAGCCCCAGGTAGTTGGAGACGATCGCCACGCAGGTCCCCGCCACGCTGCACCGCACCGCGGACAACGAGGTGAGGGCGTGGCACAGGTTGAACACCGCGAAGTTCACCACGAGCCCCAGGCCGCCGACCGCGCAGAACCGCGCCAGCTCCCGCACCAGCGCCGGGAGTCTCCACGGGCCGGTGCCGCGCCGCGCCCCCTTCATGCGCATACGGTGCTCCGGCGGGGCGGCCGGGCGGGAACCGGTCGCCGCGCGGCGGACGGCCCCACGGCACCTCCCTCACTCGAGATGACTTGGCTGCTCCCCAATATAGGGACAAGAGGGGAAAGTTCGCCCCGGTGGTGCTCCGGTGCGGTGGCGCACGGGCCGGGCAGGGGCGGCGGGACGGCAGGTCGGGAGGCCGGGTTGGCCGGGCGAAGCGGGAGGTCAGGCGAGCCGGTTGACGGCAGCGGCGAAGACGGCCGGGTAGCGTGCGGCGGTGGGCACGATCCTGGCGGCCAGCGCCGGTTGGCGCCGCAGCCACAGCAGGGCACCCGTCAGCGTCCGGTACCGGCGGGACAGCCGGCGCCAGGCGCGCTCGTAGTCCTCGGGCCGGCCGGCGCGTACGCACCGTACGAGGTGCCCGGCCGCCGCGAGGGCCAGCGAGATCCCCTCACCGGTCAGCGCGTCGACGTAACCGGCCGCGTCGCCGACCAGCATGGTCCGCCCGGCCACCCGGGTGCGCACCCGCTGGTGCAGCGGTCCCGCACCGCGGGCGTCCGTGACGGCGGAGGGCGGCAGCCGGGCGGCCAGCTCGGGGAACCCCGCGAGCTGCCGCTCGAAGGGGGCCCGCTCGCCGGTGAGGACGGCGACGCCGACGAGCCGGGGACCGACCGGGGTGACGTACGCCTCCGCGTGCTGGGACCAGTGCACCTCCACGCAGTCCGTCCACGGCGCCACCGCGAAGTGCCGGCGCAGCCCGTAACGTGCCGCCCGGCCGTCGGGCCGGGCCCCGAGGCCGAGGCTGCGGCGGATGGGGGAGTGCAGCCCGTCGGCGGCCGCGAGGTAGCGGGCGGTGACGCCGGCCGCCGTGACGCCGTCCCGATCCTGGCTGAAACCGCTCACCCGCGCCGCCACCACCTCGACACCGAGTTCCGCGGCCCTGGCGGCCAGCGCGGCGTGCAGGTCGGTCCTGCGCACGCCCCGGCCCTGGCCGCGGCGGAAGGGGGCCTCCGCCCGGTGGTGGGGGTCGACGTAGCGGATGCCGCGCAGGGCGTGGCCCGGGACGCTGACGCCGAGTTCCGCCAGCGCGCGCACGGCCGAGGGCATGAGCCCTTCGCCGCACGCCTTGTCGACGGGCCCCGGGCGGGGTTCGACCACCACCACGTCCAGGCCCGCCCGCGCCGCGTGGATCGCCGTGGCGAGTCCGGCGGGACCGCCGCCGGCCACCAGCAGGTCGATCACGAGGCCGGGGCCGCCGCGGCCAGGGCGGCGTTCTCGCAGCGCAGCCGGACGGCGAGGAGCGGCAGGTTGGCCAGCGTGAAGCAGGCGGCGGTGAGCCAGGCGCCGTGCACCAGCGGCAGCGCGGCGCCCTCCACCACGACGGCGAGGTAGTTGGGGTGCCGCATCAGCCGGTAGGGGCCGCCGGTCACCAGCGGCCGCCCGGGGATGACGATGACCCGGGTGTTCCAGCGCGGTCCGAGGGCGGTGATGCACCACCAGCGCAGGGTCTGCGCGGCCAGCGCGAGCGCCAGCATCGGCCAGCCGAGCGCGGGCGCAACGGACCGGTCCGCCACGGCCACCTCGGCCAGGCAGCCGGCCAGCAGGCCGGTGTGCAGCGCGACCATCACCGGGTAGTGCCCGCGCCCGTGCTCGACGGCGCCCAGCCGGCGGCTCCAGGCGGCGTTGCGGCGTGCGACGCACAGTTCGGCGAGCCGTTCCGCGGCCACCAGCAGGATGAGCAGGGTGTACGGGGTCATCGACGGCCTACCAGCGCAGCAGCACGAGTTCGGAGCAGAACCCGGGCCCCATCGCGACCACGAGGCCGGGCGTGCCGGCGAGCGGGCGGCGCAGCGCCAGGGTGTCCCGCAGGATGTGCAGGACGGAGGCCGAGGACAGATTGCCGACCTCGGCGAGCGAGCGCCACGACAGCTCCAGCGCACGGGCGGGCAGGTCCAGGGTGTCGCGCACCGCCTCCAGGACCTTCGGGCCGCCGGGGTGGCAGACCCAGGCCGTCACGTCCTGCGTCTTCAGGTCGTGGTCGGCCAGGAACGAGCGGACCTCGGGGCCGAGGTGGCGCTCCACCAGCCCGGGCAGGTCGCTGCCCAGGACGATACGGAAGCCCTCGTCCCCGATGTCCCAGCCGAGCAGGCGCTCGGTGTCCGGGTAGAGACGGCTGCGGGTCGCCACCACCACGGGCCCGCCCCCGCGGCCGCCGGGATGGTCCCGGCCCACGGCGACGACCGCCGCTGCGCCGTCCCCGAACAGCGAGCCCGCCACCATGTTGGCCGCCGAGTCGTCGGAGCGCTGGAGCGTGAGCGAGCACAGCTCGACGGACAGCAGCACCGCCACCTGGTCGGGCCTGCCGTCCAGGTAGTCGTGCAGCCGGGCGAGGCCGGCCGCGCCGCCCACGCAGCCGAGCCCGAAGACGGGCACCCGCTTCACGTCCGGGCGCAGCCCGAGGCAGCCGGCCAGCCGCGCCTCGATGGAGGGTGCGGCGATGCCGGTGACCGAGGTGGAGATGACCAGGTCCACGTCGCGCGCATGCAGCCCGGCCTCGTCGAGCGCCGTGCGCACCGCCTCCTCGCCGAGGTCCATCGCCACCTCGATGAAGCTGTCGTTGGCCTCGCCGAAGCCACCGAGCGTGCCGTAGCGCTCCAGCGGCAGGGCCAGGCGGCGGGTGCGCACGGTGGAGCCCGTGTGCAGCCGGTCGAACACCTGCCGCCGCTCCTCGCGCACGAGCCCCATGGCCAGCAGCGCGTCCCGGACTTCGCCCTGCTCGTACCGGTGCCGCGGGAGCACTCCCTGGACGGCGGCGATTCGCGTCATCACCCGACCATATAAATGAATCACAGAAAAAGAAGCGAAATAGGGACAAGTTGTTCATAGGTGTTGCCTTCGGTCGTGGCGACCCGTCAGAAGAGCGGCGCGGGCCTAGCATCGAGGCGTGCCGCGCACCAAAAGCCGTACCACTGCCGAGGGTGCCGAGGGTGCCGAGGGGCAGCGTGCACCGGCGCGCACGGCGGACGGTACCGCCGGGGCCGGGGCGTGGGCGCGGGCGCGCCGCGTGGTTTCCCCGGCGCGCGCACTGCTGCGGGCCTGCCACCCCGAACCCACGCTGGCCGTGACCGCCCTGATCACCCTCCTGGCGGCCGCCTCAGGCCACGGCCCCGCCGGCTGCCTGCTCCTGGCCTCGGCGGTGCTCACCGGGCAGTTGTCGGTGGGGTGGTGCAACGACCGGGCCGATCTGGCGCGGGACACCGCCGCGAAGCGCCGCGACAAGCCGCTGGTGACCGGTGGTGCGACGCCGCGGACGGTGGCGCTCGCGGCGGGCTGCGCCCTCGCGCTGTGCATCCCGCTCTCGCTGGCGAACGGGCCCGCGGCCGGCGCCGCCCACCTGACCGGGGTCGCCGCGGCGTGGAGCTACAACCTCGGTGTCAAGCGGACACGTGCGTCCTGGTTGCCGTACGCCCTGGCCTTCGGCCTGCTGCCGGCCTTCGTCACCCTCTCGCTCCCCGGTCGCCCGTGGCCGCCGGCCTGGTCGCTCGCCGCGGGCGCGCTGCTGGGCCTGGGCGCGCACATCACCAACGTGCTCCCGGACATCGACGACGACGTGGCGGCGGGGGTGCGCGGCCTGCCGCAGCGCCTTGGCGGGCGGTGGGCGCGGCTGCTCGGGCCCCTACCGCTGGTCGCGGCCTCCGCGGTCCTGGCGCTCGCCCCTCCGGGGCCGCCGGGCGCGGCGGGCTGGGCCGCGCTCGTGGTCACCGCCGCGCTGGCCGTGGCCACCGCGCTGCCCGGCAGGTCCGGCACCCGCAGCAGGGTGCCCTTCCTCGCCACCCTCGCGATGGCCGCGACCGCCGTGACGCTGCTCGTCCTGCACGGCGGCGCACTGGCCTGACGCGGCCGGGACGGCCGCCTGCCCGGGCACCTCCCCGGACGCCGGCGGGGCAGGGTCGTGCCGTATCCGAGTCGGTGACAAGCATCGACGCGAGTCCTGGCAGCGCGAGGCTCATGTCGGATTTCCGCCAGTCCCGGCGACCGCGGTGGGCCATGCTGGGGTCATGTACACCGACACCGAGCGGTGTGTACGCGCCGTCCAGTCGAAGGACGCCCGGTTCGACGGCTGGTTCTTCACCGCGGTGCTGACCACCGGAATCTACTGCCGGCCGAGCTGCCCCGCCGTACCGCCCAAGCCGGAGAACATGCGCTTCCACCCGAGCGCCGCGGCCTGCCAGGCCGCCGGTTTCCGGGCCTGCAAGCGCTGCCGTCCCGATGCCGCACCCGGCTCGCCCGAGTGGAACGAACGCGCCGATGCCGTCGCCCGCGCCATGCGGCTGATCGCCGACGGTGTGGTGGACCGCGAGGGCGTGCCGGGTTTGGCGGCCCGGCTCGGCTACAGCGCCCGGCAGGTCGAGCGGCAGCTTCGGGCCGAACTCGGCGCGGGACCGCTCGCGCTGGCCCGCGCGCAGCGCGCCCAGACCGCACGGCTGCTCGTCGAGACCACCGCATTGCCCATGGCCGAGATCGCCTTCGCCGCCGGCTTCGCCTCGATCCGCGCCTTCAACGACACCGTCCGCGAGGTCTACGCGCTCAGCCCCAGCGCACTACGGGCCCGGGTGCCGAAGACGTCCGGCGCGGCCGCCACCGCGGGCGTGCTCGTGCTCCGGCTGCCCTTCCGAGCGCCGCTCACCCCCGACAACCTCTTCGGGCACCTGGCCGCGACGGCCGTGCCGGGCGTCGAGGAGTGGCGCGACGGCGCCTACCGGCGCACGCTGAGGCTGCCCTACGGCCACGGCATCGTCGCCCTCGCCCCGGCCCCCGCCCACATCGACTGCCGGCTGACCCTCACCGATCTGCGCGACCTGCCGGTCGCCATCACCCGCTGCCGCCGCCTGCTCGACCTGGACGCCGATCCCGTCGCCGTGGACGACCGGCTGCGCACCGACGAACTGCTCGCTCCGCTCGTCGACAAGGCACCGGGGCGCCGGGTGCCGCGCACCGTCGACGAGGCGGAGTTCGCCGTCCGCGCGGTGCTCGGCCAGCAGGTGTCCACGGCCGCCGCGCGCACCCACGCCGCCCGCCTGGTCACCGCGCACGGCGAGCCGGTCGACGACCCGCACGGCGGCCTCACCCATCTCTTCCCCGCCCCCGGCGCGCTGGCGGCCCTCGATCCCGAGCGGCTCGCGATGCCGCGCAGCCGCCGCACCACCCTCACCACGCTCGTCGGCCGGCTGGCCGACGGCACCCTGCGGCTCGGCGCCGACAGCGACTGGGCCGAGGCCCGCGTCCGGCTCGCCGCCCTGCCCGGCTTCGGGCCCTGGACGGTGGAGCTGATCGCGATGCGCGCGCTGGGCGACCCGGACGCGTTCCTGCCGACCGACCTCGGCACCCGTCGCGCCGCCACCCTGACGGGCCTGCCGGGCACCCCGGCGGCACTCACCGCACGCGCCGCGGCCTGGCGGCCCTGGCGCTCCTACGCCGTGCAGTACCTGTGGGCCACCGACGACCACCCCATCAACGTCCTGCCGCCCCCCGCGGGCGCCACCAGCCCCCGGCGCGCCACCCCGCCGAACGACCCCGCCCCCCGCACACCGCCGCCCGACCCCGCGAAACAGGTGACACCGTGAACGCCCGGACCGTGCACACCCGTACGGACAGCCCCTACGGCCCGCTGACCCTGGTGGCCACCGACGGCGCCCTGTCCGGCCTCTACATGAGCGGCCAGCGGCACCGCCCCGCCGAGGAGGCGTTCGGCCCGCGGGCGGACCCCGGGGAGGCCCCTTTCCGTGCCGCGGTCGAGCAGTTGACGGCCTACTTCACGGGCGACCTCAAGGAGTTCGACCTGCCTCTGAGCCTCGGCGGGACCCCGTTCCAGCGGAGCGTCTGGCAGCAGCTCCAGCGCATCCCGTACGGCGAGACCCGCTCCTACGGCGAACTCGCCGACGCCCTCGGCAGCCCGAAGGCGTCCCGTGCCGTCGGTCTCGCCAACGGCAGGAACCCGGTCGGCATCATCGTGCCCTGCCACCGGGTGATCGGCGCGAGGGGCGATCTGACCGGGTACGGCGGCGGCCTCGACCGCAAACGGCGGCTGCTGGACTTCGAACGCGGGACGGCGCTCTTCTGAGCCGTGCGCGACCGGCGAGGTGCCGCGGCCCCGTGGCCCCGCGGGCCGTCGGGACCGAGCCCGCCGGTGACGGCGTCCCGGTGTCCGGTGCCGGGTGCCCGGCGCCCGCCCGGGCCCGGGCTCTCCGGGCGGGGAGGCCCTGGCTCGGGGCCGGCCCCGTGCGGGGTGCCGCGTACGGCGGTCAGTGGCCGCCCTCGGCGCCGAGCCGGCGCAGCAGCTCCGGCAGGGCGGTGCCGATGGGCTGCCGGACGACTTCGTCGGCTCGGTCGTCGTACGGCGTCGGCTCGGCGTTGACGATGATCAGCCGTGCGCCGTGGTCGGCGGCGAGTCCGGCGAGCCCCGCGGCGGGCTGCACCTGGAGGCTGCTGCCGACGGCGATGAACACCTGGCTGGCCCTGGTGACCGCGACGGCCTCGCCGAGGAGGACGGGGTCGAGCTGCTCGCCGAACATCACCGTGGCCGACTTCAGGATCCCGCCGCACTCCCGGCACGGCGGATCGTCCTCCCCGGCCTCGACCCGGGCGAGGGCGTCGGCCATGGGTCCCCGTGCGTGGCACCGCGTGCACACCACGCTCCGTGCGCTGCCGTGCAGTTCCAGGACCTTGCGGGGAGGCATCCCGGCCGACTGGTGCAACCCGTCCACGTTCTGCGTGATCACCCGGACCGGCGCACCGGAACGCTCCAACTCGGCCACCGCCCGGTGCGCGGCGTTCGGTTTCGCCTGCAGCGTCCGGTTCCTGCGCCGCATCTGCCAGGACCGCCGCCGGATGTCGGGATCCGCCATGTAGTACTGGTACGTCACGAGCTTCTCGGCCTCCGGGTCCTGCCGCCACAGCCCGTTCGGGCCGCGGTAGTCGGGGATCCCGGAGTCGGTGGAGATGCCTGCGCCGCTGAGGATCGCGAGGAGGGGCGTGGTCATGCGACCGAGCGTAGGTGCCGGGGCCCATGAGGGGCGAGGCGTTTGCGCGGTGACGGTCGGCCCACGGGGCGGGCGGCCGTTGCGCCGGCACACCGGTTCGCCCGCGCGTACCGGCTGACGGCCCGGCACGCCGGGCGACCCCCGGCGAAACCGCGACGCCCTCCGCCACCCGTACCGGTCCACCCGTACCGGTCCACCCGTACCGGCCCGCCCGTACCCGGCCCCCCGACCGGGTCGGGGCGCGGTGCTCGTCGCGGACGAGGGCGGCGGCGCTGCGGGGCGCGGTGGGCGGCCGGGGCCGCGTCAGGGGGAGATGGCGCCGGGAGGGCTTGCCGCCGGCGGTCCCCGCTCGTACCCACGGCGGGCGCGCGTCATCCCACGCGGTGGCCGTCCTCCAGTTCCGCGGGGCCCGAACCGGCGTCCAGGGCCTCCAGCGCGGCGAGCACGCGGCGCGTGGTCGTGGGCGGCAGATGGCCGCCCAGGTCGTCGGGCGCGACCATGCGCCAGGACAGCAGCTCCTCCTCCTGGAGCCGGATCGAGGCCAGCTCCCCGGCGGTCAGCACGCCGCCGTCGTAGAGGTACGCGACGACGGGCGGCCGGCCGCTGCCGCGCGCCCAGTCCACCGCGAGGAGCCGGCCGGGCTCGATGTCGAGGCCGATCTCCTCGGCCGTCTCGCGCCGCGCGCCCTGCCGGGGCGTCTCGCCCTCGTCCGACTCGACGGTGCCGCCCGGCAGGCCCCAGCCCTCGCGGTAGTTCGGCTCGACGAGCAGCACCCGGCCCCCGGTGTCGCGGAACAGGGTGGCGGCTCCGGCGAGGACGCGCGGAAGGCCCGCGATGTACGCGGCGTAGGCGGGGTCAGCGGCGGCCGCCCCTGTGCCCGGGGGGTTCGCGGCGGCAGGCGACCCGAGGGCCGATGCGGTCGGGGCCGTGGCGGCCGCCGCCCCGGCGGATCCGGCGGACCCGGCGGGGTCGGGGCCGGCGGCGGTGGCGGTGGTCGGTCGGGGACGGGGGTCAGGATCGGCTTGGGTGTCGGTGTCCGCAGCAGTCACACCGACAGCGTAGTTGCGGCCCGCGCGGGCCCCGCCCGTATTCGCCCGCCGTCCGCACCGTGGCCGCCGTGGGCAGCGTCCCGCCGCTCCGGTTAAGGTCGCAGCGGCGCGACTGCCTTGACGTGCGCAGGGCCACGCAAGGCCGGATGAGCAAGGGGAATGCAAGGTGGCTGACGCTCCAGTGACGAAGACCTCGCCGAGTGCGACGACCCCCGCGGGTACCGGCCGGGACACCACCGGCGCCGGACCCGCCGCGGCCGGTGCCGGGCCGGTGCCGGCCGGCGCTCCGTCGCCCGACGCCGAGACGGTGCCCCGCACGGGACCGCGGCGGGTACTGATAGCCGCGGACAAGTTCAAGGGCTCGCTCACCGCCGTACAGGTGGCGCAGCGGCTCACCGCGGGCCTGCGCCGGGTGGTGCCGGACCTCGCGGTCGAGGCGCTGCCGGTCGCCGACGGCGGCGACGGCACGGTGGACGCGGCGGTCGCCGCGGGCTTCGAGCGCCATCAGGTGCCGGTGACCGGGCCGCTCGGCGACCAGGTGCGAGCGGCCTTCGCGCTGCGCGGTGACACCGCCGTCGTGGAGATGGCCGAGGCCGCCGGACTCCAGCTCCTGCCCCGCGGAGCGTTCGCGCCGCTCACCGCCACCACCTACGGCGCAGGCGAGCTGCTGCGCGCCGCGCTGGACGCCGGGGCCCGCACGGTCGTCTTCGGTGTGGGCGGCAGCGCGACGACCGACGGCGGCGCCGGAATGCTCGTGGCACTCGGCGCACGGCTGCTGACCGCCGGCGGCAGTCCGGTCGCGCCCGGCGGCGGCCCGCTGGGCACCCTGGCCACCGCCGACCTGAGCGGTCTCGACGCACGCCTGGCCGAGGTCGACGTCGTGCTCGCCAGCGACGTCGACAACCCGCTGACCGGCCCTAAGGGCGCCGCGGCCGTGTACGGGCCGCAGAAGGGCGCGACCTGGGCGGACGTGGCGGTGCTGGACGCGTCACTCGCGCACTTCGCCGAGGTCCTGGGCGCAGCCGCCGGGCCCCGGGCCCTGGAGCTGGCGGCCGCTCCCGGCGCCGGAGCGGCCGGCGGCATCGGATACGGGGCGCTGGTGGGCCTCGGAGCACGCTTCAGGCCGGGTATCGAGGTGATGCTCGACGTGCTCGGCTTCGCGCCGGCGCTGCGCAGGTCGACGCTCGTCATCACGGGGGAGGGCTCGCTGGACGAGCAGACGCTGCACGGCAAGGCCCCTGCCGGTGTCGCGGCGGCGGCCGGGGCCGCGGGCAAGGACGTCATCGCGGTCTGCGGCCGCCTTGCGCTGCGCCCCGGCGCACTGGCCGACGCGGGCATACGGCGCGCCTACGCGCTGACGGACATCGAGCCCGACGTCGGGCGCTGCATCGCCGAGGCCGGGCCCCTGCTGGAGTCCCTCGGCGAACGGATCGCGCACGACCTGCCGGGGTAGGAAGCCGCCCGCCCGCCGTGGCGGACGGGGTACCTGCCGTGGCTGGGCGGCCGTGTCGCGCCCCGCTCGCCTGCGAACGCACGTGGGCCCGGGCCCTTCGAGGAGGACCCGGGCCCACGGACAGCGGCGGATGCCGGCCCCTACGGGAGCTGCGCCGCCCGGGCCTCGCGGCGGTTGTCGCGGAAGTTGTTCACCCGGCGGGCCGTGGCGAACAGCGGGATCACCGCGCCCAGCACCAACTGGAGCGAGCAGCCGGTCTGCAGCAGGAGCTGCCCGCCGGGTGCGTCGAAGGCCCATGCGGCCAGCAGCCCGATGCTCAGCACGATCCAGGACAACATCGCCGCCGCGAGGCGGCCCCGCGGCTTCGGGTACTCGACGCGGCTCACCATCAGCCACGCGGTGCCGATGATCGCCATCAGGGTGGCGACGAACGGCAGCTCGAGCAGCACGATCGAGACGACCGTCAGCGCCCCGAACGGGCTCGGCATGCCCTGGAACATGCCGTCCTTGAGCGTCACGCACGAGAATCTGGCGAGCCGCAGCACCACGGCGAGCAGCACCACGATCGCACCCACCGCCGCCACCCGCTGGTGGGCGTCGTCCGCGACCATGCCGTAGACGAGGACGAAGTAGGCGGGTGCGAGGCCGAAGCTGATCAGGTCGGAGAGGTTGTCAAGCTCGGCCCCCATCGGCGAGCTGCGCAGCTTGCGCGCCACCAGGCCGTCGCAGAGGTCGAAGACGGCGGCGCACAGCATCAGGATCACGGCGGTGGCCGCCGAATGGCGGGCCATGCCCGACTCGGCACTGCCCGTCAGGTGCGGGATGAGGATGCCCGTGGTGGTGAAGTACACCGCCATGAAGCCGCAGGTCGCGTTGCCGAGGGTGAGGGTGTCCGCTATCGACAGGCGCAGGGACAGCGGCATCTCCTCGCCGTCGTCGTCCTGCTCGGACTCCGGCACCCAGCCGGCCTGTGTCTCCGGATCAATCACGGTCAAGGCGCGTCACCCCAGCCACCGTCTTCTGACCGACCTCGACCGCGACCTCCACACCGCGGGGGAGGTAGAGGTCGACCCTGGAGCCGAACCGGATGAGTCCGATCCGCTCGCCCTGCTCGACCTTGCTGCCCTGGGTGAGGTACGGCACGATACGGCGCGCCACGGCACCGGCGATCTGCACCATCTCGATGTCACCGAGCTCGGTGTCGAAGTGCCAGACGACGCGCTCGTTGTTCTCGCTCTCCTTGTTGAACGCCGGGACGAAACCACCCGGAACGTGCTCCACGGAGGTGATGCTGCCGGCCAGCGGTGCACGGTTGACGTGCACGTTCAGCGGGCTCATGAAGATCGCGACACGGGTGCGCCCGTCCTTCCACGGCATGATGCTCTGCACCACACCGTCGGCGGGCGAGATCACCCGACCGGCGGCGACGGTGCGCTCGGGGTCGCGGAAGAACCACAGCATGCCCACCGCGAGGGCGGTGGTGGGCACGGCGAGGACGGTCGCGGTCCGCGACCGGGGGGCACGCAGGGAGCGGGCCACGCTCAGGGCTGCGGTGGCGACGGTCGGCAGAAGCCACGGCGATGCTCCGCGCGCGAGTCGTCCTTTGAGGAGGCTGTCGCGTGGTGCAGAGGTTTGGCTGTGGGGCATGGATGACCTTCGTAGCGGATGATGCCGCGCAGGAAAGGGGGACGGCGGCTTTCCGGCGATCGTATCGGTTACGGGCCGCAACTCGGCAAGCGAGGAAGCCGAGTCGGTGGCCGGTACGTGATGACCGCGGGTGACGTTCTCCTCGGGAAATCCGCTCGGGACCCGGAAACTATCCCTGGTACCGATACTCCTCGAGGAGCCGCCGCCCGATGATCATTTTCTGGATTTCGGCGGTACCTTCGCCGATCAGCAGCATCGGGGCCTCCCGGTAGAGGCGCTCGATCTCGTACTCCTTCGAGAAGCCGTAGCCGCCGTGGATCCGGAAGGCGTCTTCCACCACCTCTTTGCAGTACTCGGAGGCGAGGTACTTCGCCATCCCTGCTTCAAGGTCGTTTCGCTCCCCGGAGTCCTTTTTGCGCGCTGCGTTCACCATCATGGCATGAGCCGCCTCAACCTTGGTAGCCATCTCCGCCAGCTTGAACTGAACCGCCTGGTGCTGGGCGATCGGCCGGCCGAAGGTGTGCCGCTGCTGGGCGTAGGCGATGCCCAGCTCGAAGGCGCGCCGGGCGACGCCGCAACCACGCGCTGCAACGTTGACGCGGCCGACCTCCACTCCGTCCATCATTTGGTAAAACCCTCGGCCGGTGGCCCCGCCGAGCACGCGGTCCGCGGGAACGCGCAGTCCATCCATGATGAATTCGGTGGTGTCCACACCTTTGTAGCCCATCTTCTCGATCTTCCCGGGGATGGTGAGACCGGGACGTACCTCGCCGAAGCCGGGCTCCTTCTCCACCAGGAAGGACGTCAGGGACCTGTGGGGAGCGTCACCCTCGGCGCGCCCCTCGCCCGTCCGGCACAGCACGGCCACCAGCGTGGAGGTTCCGCCGTTCGTCAGCCACATCTTCTGGCCGGTCAGCACGTACGCGTCGCCGTCCCGCACCGCCTTGGAGGTGATGGCCGCCACATCGGAGCCGAGCCCCGGCTCCGACATCGAGAACGCGCCCCGCACCTCGCCCGCCGCCATCCGGGGCAGGAAGCGCTCCCGCTGCTCCTGGGTGCCGTGCCGCTGGAGGAGGTACGCCACGATGAAGTGCGTGTTGATGATGCCGGACACCGACATCCAGCCCCTGGCGATCTCCTCCACGCACAGCGCGTACGTCAGCAGCGACTCGCCGAGACCCCCGTACTCCTCCGGGATCATCAGGCCGAAGAGCCCGAGTTCCCTGAGCCCGTCCACGATCGCCTGCGGGTACTCGTCCCGGTGCTCCAGCTCGGTGGCGACCGGGAGGATCTCCTTGTCGACGAAGTCACGGACCGTCGCGAGGATCTCCCGCTGGACGTCGGTGAGACCGTGGGTCTGGGCGAGTCGGCTCATGGCGTCACTTCTCCTGGCTCTCCGGGCTCCCGGGCCGTCCGGGCTCCGAGGGGGTCACTGGGCTGTGCGGGCTCACTGCGGGCGCGGGGTGTCCGGGGCCGCGGGGTGCGCGGGGTCGGGGCCCTGCGGGTGGCGGGGCTGCGGACGGCCGGGCTGTTCGCCGCCGTGCTCCTCGACGTACGCCCGCGTCGGTACCAGCACCTTGCGGCGGAAGGTGCACACCAGCGTGCCGTCCTGCTTGTGGCCCCGGGTCTCCACCTGCACGACGCCCCGGTCGGGCCGGGACCTGGACGGGGTCTTGTCCAGCACCGCCGTCTCGCCGTAGAGGGTGTCGCCGTGGAAGGTCGGCGCCACGTGCCGCAGCGACTCCACCTCCAGATTGGCGATCGCCTTGCCCGACACGTCGGGCACCGACATGCCGAGCAGCAGCGAGTAGACGTAGTTGCCCACCACGACGTTCCGCCCGAAGTCCGTGGCCCGCCCGGCGTAGTGCGCGTCCAGGTGCAGCGGGTGGTGGTTCATCGTCAGCAGGCAGAAGAGGTGGTCGTCGTACTCGGTGACCGTCTTGCCGGGCCAGTGCCGGTACACGGCGCCGACCTCGAACTCCTCGAAGGTGCGTCCGAACCGCATGCGCGTCACGCCTCCGGGGCCTCGAACGAGCTGGTGCGGCGCATGCCGGCGGCGCGCCCCTTGCCGGCGATCACCAGCGCCATCTTGCGGCTGGCCTCGTCGATCATCTCGTCGCCGAGCATCGCCGAGCCCTTCGCGCCGCCCGCCTCCGACGTGTGGTACGCGTAGGCGTCCAGGATCAGCTCGGCGTGGTCGTAGTCCTCCTGGGAGGGTGAGAAGACCTCGTTGGCGGCCGCCACCTGGCCCGGGTGCAGCACCCACTTGCCGTCGAAGCCGAGGGCCGCGGCCCGCTGCGCGACCGTTCGGAAGGCGTCCACGTCCCTGATCTGGAGGTAGGGGCCGTCGATGGCCTGCAGGTCGTGTGCGCGGGCGGCCATCAGGATCCGCATCAGGATGTAGTGGTACGCGTCGGCCGGATAACCGGGCGGCTGCTCGCCGACGACCAGCGACTTCATGTTGATCGACGCCATGAGGTCGGCGGGCCCGAAGACGATCGTCTCCAGCCGCGGGGAAGCGGCCGCGATCGCGTCGACGTTGACGAGGCCCCTGGCGTCCTCGATCTGCGCCTCGATGCCGATCCTGCCGACCTCGAAGCCCATCGTCTTCTCGATCTGCGTCAGCAGCAGGTCGAGCGCCACCACCTGCTGGGCGTCCTGGACCTTGGGCAGCATGATGCAGTCGAGACGTGCGCCCGCGCCCTCCACGACCGTGACGACGTCGCGGTAGGTCCACTCGGTCGTCCAGTCGTTGACCCGCACCACACGCGTCTTGCCCGTCCAGTCGCCCTCGTTGAGGAACCTGACGACGGTGTGCCGGGCCTCCGGCTTGGCGAGCGGCGCGCAGGCGTCCTCCAGATCGAGGAAGACCTGGTCCGCGGGGAGCGACTGGGCCTTCTCCAGGAAGCGCGGGTTGGAGCCGGGCACCGCGAGGCACGAGCGGCGCGGGCGCAGGCGGTTGACGGGGCCGGTCATGCGGGGACCTCCACGGGGTCGAGCTTGTTGGCTTGCCGGATCTCGTCGACGATACGGCCGATGATCTCCGTGATACCGAAGTCCTTCGGGGTGAAGACGGCGGCCACGCCCGCGCGCCGCAGCGCCTCGGCGTCATCGGCGGGGATGATGCCGCCCACGACCACCGGGACGTCCGCCGCACCTGCCGTCCGCAGCCGCCGCAGCACGTCGGGCACCAGCGCGGTGTGCGCCCCGGACAGGATCGACAGGCCCACGCAGTGCACGTCCTCGGCGAGCGCGGCCGCCACGATCTCCCCGGGCGTCAGCCGGATGCCCTGGTAGACCACCTCGAAGCCGGCGTCCCTGGCGCGCACCGCGATCTGCTCGGCGCCGTTGGAGTGCCCGTCGAGCCCGGGCTTGCCGACCAGCAGCCGGAGCCTGCCGCAGCCCAGTTCCGCGGCCGTGCCCTGCACCGCGGCACGGACGTCGGCCAGCCCTGTGCCGTCCCGCGCGGGCACCGCGACCGGCACGGAGGAGACGCCGGTGGGGGCCCGGTACTCGCCGAACACCTCGCGCAGCGCGCCCGCCCACTCGCCCGTCGTCACGCCGGCGCGAGCGCACTCCAGCGTGGCCTCCATCAGGTTCTCGGTGCCGGCCGCGGCCTCCTTCAGCCGCTCCAGCGCCTTGCAGGGCCGGGGACGGTTGAACGGCGGTCGGCAGCGGGTGGCCCGCCAGCGGTCGAGCGCCGCCACCGCCTGTGCCTCCGCGCCGGGGTCCACGCTCAGCACGGCCGTGCCGAGGTCGGCCGTCAGCGGGCTGGGCTCGGTCGCCCGGTGGCAGTTGACGCCGACGATCTCCTCCTCGCCGGACTCGACACGGGCCCGGCGCGCCGCGTGCGAGGCCACCAGCCGTTCCTTCAGGTAGCCCGACTCGACGGCCGCGAGCACGCCGCCCATCTCCTCGATGCGTTCCATCTCGGTGAGCGACCGCTCCACCAGCCCGGCCACCTCGGTCTCGATGACGTCGGAGCCGGCGAAGATGTCGTCGTACTCCAGGAGGTCGCTCTCATGGGCGAGGACCTGCTGGATGCGCAGCGACCACTGCTGGTCCCAGGGCCGCGGAAGCCCCAGCGCCTCGTTCCAGGCGGGCAGTTGCACGGCACGTGCGCGGGCGTCCTTGGAGAGGGTCACCGCCAGCATCTCCAGCACGATCCGCTGGACGTTGTTCTCCGGCTGCGACTCGGTCAGACCGAGGCTGTTCACCTGCACGCCGTAGCGGAACCGGCGCTGCCGGGCGTCCTCGATGCCGTACCGCTCGCGGGTGATGCGGTCCCAGAGGCGGCCGAAGGCGCGCATCTTGCACATCTCCTCGACGAAGCGGACCCCGGCGCTGACGAAGAACGAGACCCGGCCGACCACCTCCCCGCGGCGCTCCTCGGGAACCTGACCGCGGGCGAAGACCGCGTCCAGCACGGTGACCGCGGTGGAGAGCGCGAAGGCGATCTCCTGGACGGGCGTCGCCCCGGCCTCCTGGAGGTGGTAGCTGCAGATGTTGACCGGGTTCCACTTCGGCATGCGGTGGACGGTGTACGCGATCAGGTCCGTGGTCAGCCGCAGGGACGGGCCCGGTGGGAAGACGTACGTCCCGCGGGACAGGTACTCCTTGACGATGTCGTTCTGCGTGGTGCCGGCCAGCCGGGCGATGCCGCCCTCGTCGAGTCCCTGCTCCTCGGCGAGGACCTGGTAGAGGGCCAGCAGCCACATGGCGGTGGCGTTGATGGTCATCGAGGTGTTGGTGCGCTCCAGCGGGATGCCCTCGAAGAGGCTGCGCATGTCGCCCAGGTGCGCGACGGGCACCCCCACCCGGCCGACCTCGCCGCGCGCGAGCACGTGGTCGGGGTCGTAACCGGTCTGCGTGGGCAGGTCGAAGGCCACCGACAGGCCGGTCTGGCCGTGCGCGAGGCCCTGCCGGTACAGGGCGTTGGACGCCTGCGCGGTGGAGTGTCCCGCGTAGGTCCGCATGAGCCAGGGCCGGTCCTTGGCACGCCCGGCCGGGTACTCGGTCATGGCTCTCCTCACGGGGTGCGGAAGCGGTTGATGGCGTCGAGGTGGCGGGCCCGCAGCTCGGGGTCGCGCACGCCGAGCCCCTCCCGGGGCGCGAGCGCGAGTACGCCGACCTTGCCGTGGTGGAGGTTGCAGTGCACGTCGTACGCCGCCTGGCCGGTCTCCGCCAGCGGGTACACGCGCGACAGCGTCGGATGGATCCGGCCCTTGGCGACGAGCCGGTTGGCCTCCCACGCCTCCCGGTAGTTGGCGAAGTGCGAACCGATGATCCGCTTGAGCGACATCCACAGGTAGCGGTTGTCGTACTCGTGCCGGTAGCCGGACGTGGAGGCGCAGGTGACGATGGCCCCGCCCTTGCGGGTCACGTACACCGAGGCGCCGAAGGTCTCACGGCCCGGGTGCTCGAAGACGATGTCGACGTCCTCGCCGCCCGTCAGATCCCTGATCCTCTTCCCGAACCGCTTCCACTCGCGCGGGTCCTGGTGGTCCTCGTCCGCCCAGAAGGCATAGCCCTCCGCGCTGCGGTCGATGACGGCCTCCGCGCCCATGGCCCGGCAGATCTCCGCCTTCCGCGGGCTGCTCACCACGCAGATCGGGGTGGCGCCGCCGGCCAGCGCGAACTGTGTGGCGTACGAGCCGAGCCCGCCGCCGGCGCCCCAGACGAGGACGTTGTCGCCCTGCTTCATCCCCGCGCCGTTGCGCGACACGAGCTGGCGGTAGGCGGTGGAGTTGACCAGCCCGGGGGAGGCGGCCTCCTCCCAGGTCAGATGGCGCGGCTTGGGCATCAGTTGGTTGGACTTGACGAGGGCCAGCTCGGCGAGGCCGCCGAAGTTGGTCTCGAAGCCCCAGATGCGCTGCTCGGGGTCGAGCATGGTGTCGTTGTGGCCGTCGGAGGACTCCAGCTCCACGGACAGGCAGTGCGCCACCACCTCGTCGCCCGGACGCCAGGCGGTCACACCGGCGCCGGTGCGCAGCACCACGCCCGCGAGGTCGGAGCCGATGACGTGGTACGGCAGGTCGTGGCGTGCCGCCAGATCACCGAGGCGGCCGTAGCGTTCGAGGAAGGCGAAGGTCGGCAGCGGCTCGAAGAGCGAGGTCCACACGGAGTTGTAGTTCACGGATGAGGCCATGACGGCCACCAGGGCCTCGCCGGGCCCCAGCTCGGGCACGGGAACCTCGTCGAGGTGCAGCGACTTGCGGGGGTCCTTCTCGCGGGTGGCGAGGCCGTCGAACATGTCGGTCTCGTCCTTGTGCACGGTCACCGCGCGGTAGCTGTCGGGCAGGGGCAGGGCCGCGAAGTCCGCGGCCGTGACGGTGGCGGTGGGTGTCGGCGGCTGTGCCGACTGCGCGTGGATCGCGTCCAGGATTTCCTTCACGGTGGTGCCTCCGGCGAGGGGTTCTCCCGGCGCCGGCGCGCGGCCGGAAGCCGGGAAGCGTCGCGGGGACGCTGGGGACGTCGGGTGCTGGGGCGCGGGTGGTGCCCTCGTGGCGGGGTGTCGTGGTGTGCCCCGGTGCGGTGTGCGGTTGCCGTCGGTTCGGTGAAGGCGGCGGTGGCCGTGTGCGGGCGGCCCGGGTGGTGCTCTTGGGATGCCTGTGACGCAGGCGTCCGGGCGCGCGGGCCGGGGCCCGCTGGGACAACCGGCCCCGGGAACCCCCGGTCGCCGGCCGCCCGGACACTTTCAATGTATGGCACTGCGTGCCAGAAGGCAAGGCACTGCGTGCCGTCAATTGGTCTCATCTGGCATAGGGAGGCCGACAGATGAGCGATGATCGATCGTGTTGCGCCTCCCATGCCCCTACCGTGTCTGCGGTGCCTGCGGTGTCTTCTGCGTCTGCCGTGTCTACTGCCTTCACCCGTATCTGCCGCGTCCCGTACGGCCATGACGCCCACCGGCTCACGCGCAGTGCTCGGCGAGGCGCGGCGGGCCCCGGTCTCGGCGCGCGCCCGCCGCGCCGTCCGGTGATCGGCCGCCCGGCCCGGACGGCGGTCGTCTCTGACGGGCATTCATCGGCCGTTTATCGCACTCTGCTGCACTTTCCCCATCGGCCGGCGCCGGTGCGGGCCGACGAGCCGCGACGAGCGAGCCGCAGGCACCCGGGGGGAGAGTGTCGAGTACCGTGCTGAGGGAATCCGTCTTCAGAACAGCCGACTTACCCGCGGAGCACCGCTTCGAGGGCTTTCGCGAGTGCATGGTGAAGACCATGTTTCCGCAGGACTTGCACAGCGAGCGGCCCGGCGCCTTCCGCGCCGAGCTGCGGGTGCTGGAGATGGGCGGGGTCCGGGTGTGGCCGGCCGCCATCCAGCCGGTGCGGTTCGTCAGGACACCCCGGCTGATCCGGGAGTCCGATCCGGAGCTCTACCACCTCACGCTGCCGTTGCAGGGCACGGTGGGCATCACGCAGGACGGCCGCCAGGGCCGGCATCACGCGCAGGAGATGTACATCGTCGACAGCTCGCGCCCCTTCGACTGCGTCACCACCGAGATGACCGGTGTCGGGCTCGAAGTCCCCAGGAACCGGGTGCCGCTGCCGCCCGCCAGGGTCGAGCGGCTGCTGACCGGCCGGCTGCCCGCCCACGAGGGCGTCGGCGCGCTGCTCGCCGGGCTGCTCACCCAGCTTGCCTCCGGCGGCCCCTATCTGCCCTCGGACGGGCCGCGGCTGGAGCGGGTCGTCATCGACCTGTTCTGCGCGACCCTCGCCCACCACCTCGACGCGGAGGACCGCCTCGCGCCGGAGACTCGCGGCCGGACCCTGACCCTGCGCATCCGGACCTTCGTCGAGAGCCGTCTGCACGACCCGGAGCTCGCTCCGCCCGCGATCGCCGCCGCGCACCACATCTCCGTGAGCTACCTGCACCGCCTCTTCAGGGCCGAGGGCACCACGGTGGCGGCCATGATCCGCCGTCGGCGGCTGGAGCGCGCCCACCACGACCTAGGCGACCCGGCGCTCGCCCGCACCCCCATCCACGCCATCGCCGCCCGCTGGGGGTTCAAGAGCCACGCCGACTTCACCCGCTCCTACCGGAACACCTACGGGACCAGCCCCCGAGAGCACCGCCGCCGCTGCCTGCACCAGACGCCGCGGCCGGCCCGGACCGAGGAGGGCGAGGCTGCCTAGGAGCGTGCCCCGGCCACCGGTGACGGCCGGCCGGTCCGAGCGGCCGGCTGGTCCGAGCGGCGGAACCGCCCGCACTCGCCCCGTCAGCGCCTGCGGGCCCCCGGCCGCGGGCCGGCCGGGCCCGGGCCCCCGGCCCGTAGGGCAAGGTCCTTCGGGCCGTAGGGCAAGGTCCCTCGGCCGCCGGGGCCGGTGTGACCGGCCGGTCGGCCGACCGCGGCGGCGTGGCCGGCGGCGGCCTCCTCCCGAGCGGCCCGGTGCGTGCGGTCCGACACCACCGGGCCCACCTGGCTCACCGGGATCGCCCCGGACCTGACCGGCCGGGGACCCGCTCATCCCCGCACGGCGTGGGAGCGCGGACGTGCCCCACGGTCGCGGTTCGGGGGGAGCACGGACCCTGCCCCACGGTTCGGGGGGAGCGTGGACGTGCCCCACGGTTCGGGGGAGCCCCCCCCGTACCTGCCGCGCACCGGCCCGCGCTCGCCCGCACCGGCCCGCGCTCGCCCGTGTTCTCGGGTGCGGCCCTGGAGCCAGGGGCCGCCCGTGGCACCCGTGGCCGCCCGTGTCCCGAGGACGGCCGGCGGGCATGATGGACGGATGTCCACCCGTGTCGCCCACGCACCGTCCCGCCGCGCACCCAAGGCGCAGGGGGGCCGCCGTCCGGCCCGTGCGGCGGAGGGCCCCGCATGAGCGGGGCCGGTCCGCACCCGCTGGTCGAACGGGCCCGCAGGCTCGCGGCCGATGTGCTGGTGCCGGACGCCGAACGGATCGACCAGGAGGGCGTGCCCGCGAGCCACCTCGACGCCGTCCGGCGCTCCGGGCTGCTCGGTCTGCACGCGCCCGAGGCGTACGGCGGTGCGGCGGCACCCGCCGCGGTGGCGCGCGAGACGGCCGAGATCCTCGCCGGGGCCTGCTGCTCGACGTGGTTCGTGCAGACCCAGCACCACACCCCGGTGACGACCCTCGCCGCCGCCGACCGCCCGGTGCGGGAGCGGCTGCTGCGCCCGCTGGCGGGCGGCACGCTGCTGGCCGGAGTCGCCTACTCCTACCTGCGGGCCTTCCCGCGCGTCGTGGTGCGGGCCACGCAGGAGCGGGGCGGGTGGCGGTTCGACGGCCGGGTGCCCTGGTACACCGGGTGGGGCCTGAACGACGTCTTCATGCTGGGCGCCCTGACCGAGGCCGGCGAGGTGCTGTTCGGCTTCGCCGAGGCCCGCGCGCAGCCCGGCCTGCGGCCCTCCGCGCCGCTCCGGCTCGCCGCGCTCGCCGCCTCCCGCACGGTCGCCCTTGACCTGGACGGCCTGTGGCTGCCCGAGGACGCCGTGGCCCTGCGGGTCCCGTACGAGGAGTGGGCCGCCGCGGACCGGGCGAGGACCGCGAACACCTCTCCCGCCGTCTTCGGCGTCGCCCGCGCGGCGCTCGGCGTACTGGCGGAGTCCGGGGACCCGCAGGCGGCACGGACCGCCCGGGCGCTGGGCGCCCGGCTGGAGCGGGTGCGCAGCGCCGCGTACGCCCTCACCGACGATCCCGCAACGCACGAGCGCGTCGAGGAGCGCCTGGCGGTGAAGACGGACGCGTACGCCGTCCTGTCCGCCGCCACGACGGCGGCGGTGGTGGCCGGCGGCGGCCGGGCCATGGGACTGGACAACCGGGCCCAGCGGCTCGCCCGCGAGGGCCTGTTCCTCCAGGTCCAGGGCCAGACGGCCGACGTGCGCGCGGCTCAGCTCGCCGCCCTCGCTCCGCCCTCCTGAGCAGCCGATGCCCTCCGGCGTTCCGGTGGAGCCCGCTCCACGGGCCCAGCGCGGGGCAACGCCCCGGGCCGCCCGGCAGACGCAGACGCAGCCGCCGATGACGAGCACGAGCACGAGCACGACCACGACCACGACCACGACCGACGGTGTGAGCACGAGCCTGCCCGACCCCCGTTTCGTGTGATGGCCCGCGCCATCGTCTCAGGCGGGCCTCACCCCGAGCAGGCTCCTAGGGCCGCTGCCGCAGCGCCCCCTCGATGGTGCGCATGATCTCGTCGAGCGGTGCGTCCGTGCGGGCCACCGTCACCAGGACGTCGCCGGAGGCGGTCGCGGTGGCGGGCGGCACGGTGCCCTGGGTGCGGCCCGCGCCGATGCCGGTGCCGAAGGTCCTGCGGACGATCGCGAACGCGTGGTCGAGCTGGGCCTCGACATCGCCCTTGCCGTCGGCCCGCAGCCAGCGGCGCAGGACGTGGTTGTGGGCGGTGACCACCGCGGACGCGGCCACCTCGGCGAGGAGCGGGTCGTCGTTGGTGGCGTCGTGGTGGGCGTGCTCGTCGAAGTGACCCAGCAGATAGCGGGTGAAGAGCCGTTCGTAGCGTGCCACGGAGGCGATCTCGGCCTCCCGCAGGGTGGGGACCTCGCGGGTGAGGCGGTAGCGGGCGACGGAGATCTCCGGGCGCGCCGCGTACATCTTCATCACTTCCTTGATCCCGCGGCAGACCGTGTCGAGCGGGTGCTCGTGGGCGGGCGCGGCGTTCAGCACCGCCTCGGCGCGCACCAGTGTGTCGTCGTGGTCCGGGAAGATCGCCTCGTCCTTGGAGCGGAAGTGCCGGAAGAAGGTGCGGCGGGCGACACCGGCCGCTGCCGCGATCTCGTCGACCGTCGTCGCCTCGTAACCCTTGGTGGCGAACAGCTCCATGGCCGCGGCCGCGAGCTCGCGGCGCATTTTCAGCCGTTGGGCGGCGGCGCGGGAGCCCGCGGTGCGTTCGGGGAGGTCGGACGGGGGTTGCGGCCGGGAGGACTTGGCGGGCTGGGACATGCCCCGAACGTACTGCATGCGCCTGTCCGGCCGCGCAGTCACCGGCCCCGCCCCCGACCGGTGGCGGGGGCCGGGCGGGGCCGGGCCGGGCGGGACCGGACCGGGCGGTGCTGCCCCGCCGGCGGCACTGGCCCCCGCACCGGGCGGCAGGGGCCGGGCGGCGGGCCGCGGTCACGGTGCTGCACCCGGTGGTTCGGTGGTTCGGTGGTTCAGCGCCGGACGTGTTCGCGGAATCCACGGCCCGTCTTGCGGCCGAGGCAGCCCGCGGCCACCAGGTGTTCGAGGAGGGGCGCGGGCGCGAGGCCCGGCTCGCGGAACGCGCCGTGCAGGACCCGCTCGATGGCCAGCGACACATCGAGCCCGACGACGTCCAGCAGTTCGAAGGGCCCCATCGGGTAGCCGGCGCCCAGGCGCATGGCCGCGTCGATGTCGTCCGGCGAGGCGTAGTGGTCCTGGACCATCTTCACCGCGTTGTTGAGGTACGGGAACAGCAGGGCGTTGACGATGAATCCGGCGCGGTCGCCGCAGTCCACCGGATACCTGCCGAGCCGGGCGCAGACCGCGTGCGCGGTGGCGTGCGCCTCGTCGCAGGTGAGCACCGTACGCACCACCTCCACCAGCTTCATGGCCGGCGCCGGATTGAAGAAGTGCAGGCCGACGACGTCCTGCGGGCGGCCGGTCGCACGGGCGCAGGCGATGACGGGCAGTGCGGACGTGGTGGTGGCGAGCAGGGCGCCGGGTCGGCAGACCTCGTCCAGCACGGTGAACAGCTCCCGCTTGACCGCCAGGTCCTCGACGACCGCCTCCACCGCGAGGTCGACGTCGGCGAAGGCCGCGCAGCCGCCCACCGGGGTGATGAGGCCGAGCGCCCCGGCCGCGGCCGCCGCGGAGATCCTGCCCCGCTCGGCGGAGCGGGAGAGCGATCTTCCGACGGCGGCCCGGGCCGCCTCCGCCCTGGCCCGGTCCCGTCCCGCGAGCACCACGGGAACGCCGCTCCCGGCGAACACCTCGGCGATGCCGCACGCCATGGTCCCGGTGCCCGCCACCCCCACCGAACGCACCGGGCGCCCCGCGGCGGTCGGCTGCCCGGCGCGCGGGGTGAGCGCGTCGGGCACGGTCTCGGCGCTGCCGGCCGCCCGGTAGGTGTAGAAGCCGCGGCCCGCCTTGCGTCCGGTCAGACCCGCCTGTGCGAGCTGCCGCAGAAGCGGCGCGGGCGCGTGCAGCCGGTCCCGGGAGGCCGCGTACAGGGCATCGAGGACGGTGTACGCGGTGTCGACGCCGACGAGGTCGAGCAGCGCGAGCGGCCCCATCGGCAGCCCGCAACCGAGCCGCATGGCCGTGTCGATGTCCTCGCGCGAGGCGTACTTCGCCTCGTACATGGCGGCGGCCTGGTTGAGATAGCCGAACAGCAGCCCGTCGGCGACGAACCCGGGCCGGTCCCCGACGGCCACCGGCTCCTTGCCCAGGTCGAGGGCCAGAGAGGTGACGGCGGTGACCGCGGCCGGCGCGGTGAGCACCGAGGAGACCACCTCGACGAGCCGCATCGCGGGCGCCGGATGGAAGAAGTGCAGGCCAAGGACGCGTTCCGGGCGCCCCGAGTCGGCGGCGAGCCGGGTCACCGACAGGGCGTCGGTGCCGGTGGCGATGATCGCGCCGGGCCGCACGACCTCGTCGAGCGCCCGGATGACCCGCTGCTTGGTCGGATAGGACTCCGGGGTCACCTCGATCACGAGGTCGGCGTCGGCCGCGGCGGCGAGGTCGGTGGAGGTGCGGAAGCGGGTCAGCGCCGCGCGCCGGTCCTGCGCGGTCAACCGGCCGCGGCGCACGGCGCGTTCCGTGGCGGCGTCCAGCGCGGCGGCGGCCCGTGCCGCGGCCGCCCCACTGATGTCGACGCCGATCACCTCGCGTCCCGCGCACACCAGCAGCTCGGTGATTCCGGTGCCCATCGTGCCGAGTCCGACGACGGCGACGCGGCGCAACCCGCCGTCGGGCGGGTTGTGGGGCGAGGGGGCGGTACGTGCCGACCGGGGTGTGCCGGCCGGGGAGGGGTGGGACAGGGGAGGGACCATCGGGGGCTCCAGGGGGAGTCGGCGACGGCCGGTGCGCGCGCACGCACGGGTACGCGGCCAGGGGCGGGACCGAGTGGCGGGCCTACGCCGGCCACGACGGTGCCGCCTGCGCGGGCGGCGCGGTGCCCGTCCGCACACGCGGCACCGCGCACACCCGGCGCACCGGCGGGAGAAGAGCGGCGGGCCCTGTCCCGGGACCTGCCGTGCACCGGCGGTACGACCAGCCGTACCGCCGGGGTCCGTGCACCGCCACCGCCGTGCGGCGGCGGCCGGCTCCGGACGTACCGAACCGACCGGCGCTCGGGGCGGCCGCGTCACCGAACCACCTGAAGCGCCCGCGGGGAGGGTGTCCCCGCTCGTATGAGCTTAACTGGCGAGTAACGAGCGCGCCAGGGTCCTTTCGGGACTCTTCGTGGTCTGTCCCCGCGATCTGCGTCCCGGCTACGCTCCCAGGCCATGGACGAAGAGTTGCGAGTGCTCACGGAGCGCTTACGCAAGGAGTCGGCCGGGGCCCCCGACTTCGAGCGGCTGGTGGCGACGGCGGACCACGACACCCTGGCCGGGGTGCTGACCGCCGCCGGGCAGCCGCTGTGGGCGCGCGAGCTGGCCGCCTTCCGGCTGGGCAGCGCCCGGGACCGGCGCGCGTTCGAGACCCTGGTGCTGCTGCTCAACCACCGCGACCCCGCCCGCTGCGCCTGCGCGGCCCGTGCCCTGGCCCGGCTCGGAGACCCGCGCACCGCCCGCGCCGCGGCGGCCCTGGCCACCAACGAACTCCGGGTGGCCTACGCCCTGCATCCGGTGCGGCTGCTCACCGAGCTGCGCGCGCCCGAGGCCGTGCCCGCGCTCATCACCACGCTCCGCCGCCGCCTGGTCCCGCACGACCCGTACGGCAAGGTGGCGCTGGCCTGCGTCGAGGGCCTCGGCGCGCTCGGCGACGGGCGGGCCCGCGCCGTGCTCACCGACGCGGCCGCCCACCCGCGCCTCGCCGCCGCGGCGGAGGCGGCCCTGGCTCGCCTGCCGGCGTGACGGTGCGGCGGGCCCGGCCCGACTGGCGCGAGACCGCCGTGCTGTTCCGCTCCGTGCTCATCCCGGCGAGGTGCGGGTCGGGATGAGCACGGGCGCCGCCGGAGATCCCGGGGGCACGGGTGGAGAGGGGTGCCAAGGACCCGCTGGGCCGCGACGCCGTCCAGGAGTTCGTGGGCCACCCGGAGAGGATTCCTTCGGGCCGGCAGGGCCGCCAGGGGTGCTGCCTCGATCCGAACACGTACGGCTGCCCCGGAGAAACGGCTGATGGCGCCCGGGGCCCGACATGGTCGAGGCCCGGACGGCCCGGGGAGTGGTGGGCCGGCCCGGCCTGCGGCCCTGACGGCGGCGGCCGCTGTGGGGCGTGCGCCGGGTCCGGCCAAGGGGCGCCCGGCGCCGGGCGCCGGCGCCGGGGCGGTCGGGCGGGGCGGGCTGCGGGGCGGACCGGTCGTCCCGCACGCGTGCGGCCGGTGTCCCGCGCGCCCTCGGGGCCGCCCGACCCTTCAGAGAATGGTGAGCTGGGTGTGGCCCGGGGGCCGCTCCTGCTCGGGCAGGGCCCTCGCGTGCTCCGGCTCCGGCTCGCGCATCCGGATACGGCGCGGCCCGCCCGGCCCGGACGGCCCGATGCCGAACTCGCGGGCCAGCTCGTGCACCTCCCGAGTCACCCGGCGCTGGTACCACTTGGGCGCGTACGCCCCGGCCGCGTACAGCCGCTCGTAGCGCCGGACCAGATGGGGGTGGTGCCGTCCCAGCCAGGCCGTGTACCACTCGCGGGCCCCCGGCCGCAGGTGCAGCACCAGCGGGGTCACCGAGGTGGCACCGGACGCCGCGATCGCGCGCACGGTGGCGCGCAACTGGTCGGGGTGATCGCTCAGGAACGGCAGCACCGGGGCCATCAGGACCCCGCAGCCCAGGCCGTGCTCCGACAGTTGCCGCACCACGTCGAGCCGCCGGTGCGGCGCGGGCGTGCCCGGCTCCACGGTCCGCCACAGTTCCTGGTCGACGAAGCCCACCGACACGGACAGGCCCACGTCGGTGACCTCGGCGGCCTCGACGAGCAGGTCCAGGTCACGCAGGATCAGGGTGCCCTTGGTCAGGATGGAGAACGGGTTGGCGTGGTCGCGCAGCGCGCCGATGATGCCCGGCATGAGCCCGTAGCGGCCCTCGGCCCGCTGGTAGCAGTCGACGTTGGTGCCCATCGCTATGTGCTCGCCGTGCCAGCGCGGCGACGCGAGCTGGCGCCGCAGCACCTCGGGGGCGTTGACCTTCACCACGATCTGCGAGTCGAAGCCGTGCCCGGTGTCCAGGTCGAGATAGCTGTGGGTGCTGCGAGCGAAGCAGTAGACACAGGCGTGGCTGCAACCCCGGTACGGGTTGATCGTCCACTCGAACGGCATCCGGGAGGCGCCCGGCACGCGGTTGACGATCGTCCGCGCGCGGACCTCGTGGAAGACGATGCCGCGGAACTCGGGGGTGTCGAAGGTGCGCGTCGTCACCGCGTCCGTGCCGAACAGCGCGGCATCGCGCGGCGGCGCGGAGTCCCCGCCCCCGGCGGGCTTCTCTGTGAGGTTCTCCCAGCGCATGACGCCTCCTCGACGGCACTCGGCAGCAGCACGCGACACACAATAGAACAAATGTTCCCTTGATCGTGCGCGTGAGGCTTCCGGAGGCGTGCCGCGGGCCCTGATTTGGGCAGGCGCACCGCGGGGTGATTGGCTTGGCCCGACCGTGTGGGAACGAGGGAGGAAGTGTTCATGGCGCAGGTCGAGGCCGTCACCGAACGGATCATCGCGGCTCAGCCGGACGACGTCTTCGACGCGCTGGCCGACTACAGCGGCACCCGGGGGCCGGTGCTTACCGAGCACTTCAGCGAGTACGAGGTGCGCGAGGGCGGCGACGGCGAGGGCACCCTCGTGCACTGGCGGCTCCAGGCGACCAGCAAGCGGGTGCGGGACTGCCTGATGGAGGTGACCGAGCCCACCGACGGAGAGCTCGTCGAGAAGGACCGCAACTCCTCGATGGTCACCACCTGGCGTGTCACCCCCGCCGGGGAGGGCCGGGCGCGGGTGGTCGTCACCACGGTCTGGAACGGCGCGGGCGGCATCGGCGGCTTCTTCGAGAGGACCTTCGCACCGAAGGGGCTGAACCGCATCTACGGGGCCGTGCTGGAGAAGCTGGCGCAGCGCCTCGAAGGGTGAGTACGCGGGCCGGTGCGCAGGTCGGGCCGACGACCTCCGCACCGGCCCGCACACACGGCCACGCCGCCTCACCGACCGGCGCCGGCGCCCCGCCCGGGCGGTTCGGCGGGCGTGGTGCGGCGAGAGCTTCGCGACCAGGAACGGGAACTCCTCGGTCGCATCGGCACGGACGAAGAGCTTCCCGCTCACGTCCTTGGCGGTCGGTGTACGAGAAGAGGACGCCGAGGATCCCGCGCGCGCCGGTGAGACGTGAGGGGCGCGCTTCGATCGGCGTCAGCGCCCGACCGGCGGTGAACGCCTCCGCGGTCGTGGCGTGGACCTGCGGGTGGCGCAATCGCGAGACGGTGCAACGCACGGTGCTCGTCGGAGGAACCGGCGTGGTCGGCGATCTGGATGCACCCGCTCGAAGAGTTCCTGGGCCGCCCGGAACGGGGCCTCGTCGACGGAGCCGGGCCTCGGCGGCGGCCCCCACGAGCGAGTCGACGTCGAAGGCGTACAACTGGTCGTCGAAGGCGTACAACTGGTCGAGGAGGACCACCGGCAGGGTCAGCCCGTGGCACGGGCTCGGCGGGGCGATCGGCCCGCGCAGGCCGATGACGACATGGCGGCCGGTCGGTCGCGGCCTTCGCCCGAGGGCGTTCACCAGCACACCGGCGTCACGCTCCCGGTCCGCCACGCCCTCCGGCGTCAGGCCCCCGGTCCGCCGTGCCCCCGGCGCCACGTTCCCGGTCCGTCGTACTCCCGGTCCGTCGTACTCCCGCAGTAGCCGACCGCCCGATCTGCCGTGGTGGCGCGGGGCCCGCGGGCGCAGCCCCAGGCGTCCCTTCAGGCTCCGTTCGCCCCCCGGTCACCGGAGGTATGGCGTGACCACTTGCGCCACAGCGGGCCGAGGCTGTTGGCTGATGGCGGGTCTGACCTGGGGAGAACGGAGAGCGAGTGAAGATCGTCATCAGCGCCGACATGGAGGGCGCGACGGGCGTGACCTGGCCCGCCGACGTACTGCCCGGCACACCGCAGTGGGAGCGCTGCCGTGCGCTGTTCACCTCGGACGTCAACGCCGCCGTCCTCGGCTTCCTGGACGGCGGGGCCGACGAGGTGCTCATCAACGAGGCCCACTGGACGATGCGCAACCTCCTCCTGGAGAACCTGGACGAGCGCGCCCAGATGATCACCGGCCGCCACAAGACGCTGTCCATGGTGGAGGGCGTCCAGCACGGCGACGTCGACGGCATCGCGTTCGTCGGCTACCACACGGGCGCCGGCATGGAGGGGGTCCTCGCGCACACCTACCTCGCCAACTCCATCACCGGTGTCTGGCTGAACGGCCGGCGGGCCAGCGAGGGCCTGCTGAACGCCGCCCTGGTCGCCGAGTACGGCATCCCCGTGGTGCTGGTCACCGGCGACGACCTCACCTGCGAGGACGCCCTCGGCTACGCCCCCGAGGCGCTGAAGGTCGCCGTCAAGGACCACGTCTCGCGGTACGCCGCCGTGTGCCGCACCCCGGCCCGCACCGCCGCCGACATCAGGGCCGCGGCCGAGCGTGCCGCGGCGCTCGCGGTGCGCCACGAGCCCGCCGCGGGCGCCGGGCCGTACACCGTGCGGGTCGAGTTCGACGCCGAGCACCTGTCGATGGCGGCGACCGTGGTCCCGGGCGTCGCCAGGACCGGTGAACGCACCGTCGAATACACCAGCGACACCATGTACGAGGGAATCCGTACCTTCAAGGCGGTCACCACGATCGCCTCGGCCGCCGTGGAGGAGCAGTATGGCTGAGCAGTCCGGGACGGCAGACGGACCCGAGAAGCCCGTGGCGACGCAGCCGCCTTCGGTGAACGGCAGGGTGCCGGGGGCCGCCTCCGGCGCGCCGGCCGCGGGGGCCCTGGGCACCGGCGCACCCGGCGCCGCGGCCGCCGAGGTCGACGCGCGCGCCCTCGACGAGGTGGTGCGCTTCACCTCCGAGCTGATCCGCATCGACACCTCCAACTACGGCGGCGGCTCCTGCAAGGAGCGGCCCGCCGCCGAGTACGCCGCCGAACTGCTCGCCGACGCAGGTCTCACCCCCACCCTGCTGGAGCGCACCCCGGGCCGCACCAACGTCGTCGCCCGCATCCCCGGCACCGACCCGAACGCCCCCGCCCTGCTGGTGCACGGCCACCTCGACGTGGTGCCCGCACGGGCCGAGGACTGGAGCGTGCACCCGTTCTCCGGCGAGGTCCGCGACGGCGTGGTCTGGGGACGCGGCGCCGTCGACATGAAGAACATGGATGCGATGGTCCTCGCCCTGGTGCGCTACTGGGCACGCGCGGGCCTGCGGCCCCGCCGGGACATCGTGATCGCCTTCACCGCCGACGAGGAGGCCAGCGCCGAGGACGGCTCGGGCTTCCTCGCCGATCGGCACGCCGTGCTCTTCGAGGGCTGCACGGAAGGCATCAGCGAGTCCGGCGCCTACACGGTGCACGACGGCCAGGGCCGCCAGATCTACCCCATCGCGGCCGGCGAACGCGGCACCGCCTGGCTGAAGCTGACCGCCCGCGGCCGCGCGGGACACGGCTCCCGGGTCAACGACGACAACGCCGTCACCCGGCTCGCGGCCGCGATCACCCGCATCGGCGAGTACCGCTGGCCCGTCCGGCTCACGCCGACCGTCCGCGCCGCCCTCACCGAACTCGCCGCGCTCTACGGCATCGAGGCCGACCTGGACGGCCCCGACTCCGAGGTGGACGCGCTGATCACCCGGCTGGGCAGGGCCGGTGCGCTGGTCGCGCCCACCGTGCGCAACAGCACCAACCCCACCATGCTGGACGCCGGCTACAAGGTCAACGTCATCCCGGGCGAGGCCGTCGCCCACGTCGACGGCCGCTGTCTGCCCGGCGCCGAGGAGGAGTTCCGGACCACCCTCGACCGGCTCACGGGGCCCGGCGTCGAGTGGGAGTTCCTGCACCGCGAGATCGCCCTCCAGTCGCCGGTCGACTCGCCCGCCTTCGCCGGGATGCGCGCCGCCGTCGAGGAGTTCGCCCCCGAGGCCCACGTGGTGCCCTTCAGCATGGCGGGCGGCACCGACGCCAAGCAGTTCTCCCGGCTCGGCATCACCGGCTACGGCTACTCCCCGCTGAAGCTGCCCGCCGACTTCCACTACGACACGCTCTTCCACGGCGTCGACGAACGGGTACCGGTCGAGGCACTGCACTTCGGCGTCCGCGTACTCGACCGCTTCCTGCGCACGGCGTGAGGCCCGCACCCCGCGCCGAGCGGGGCCGCCCCGCGCCGAGCGGGGCCGCCCCGCGCCGAGCGGGGCCGCCCCGCGCCGAGCGGGGCCGCCCCGCACCGAGCGGGGCCGCCCCGCACCGAGCGGGGCCGCCCCGCACCGGCGGCGGCCGGAGCGTGCGCCGCACGTACGGCCGGGCACGGCACGCGGCGGGCGGCGGGCGGCGGGCGACGGGCGACGGGCGACGGACACGAGCATCCGAGAGCCACGCAAGACTCCGCGAGCCCCGGGGCCCCCGGGGCCCCCAGGGCCCCCGAGACACCGGGGGGCGCCGGGGGACACCGGGGGACACCGAGGGACGGGGAGGCACCGAGAAATGGGAAGACACCGGGAGATGGGGAGATGATGCGGACACTGCCGTACGGGTCCTGGCCTTCGCCGATCGACGCACGGCTCGCCGCCGCGCACGACGGGCGGCCCGAGTACGTGGGCTTCATCGGGGGCGAGGCGTGGTGGACCGAGCCGCGGCCCGCCGAGGCCGGCCGGCGCGCCCTGGTGCGCCGCCGCCCCGACACCCCGGGGAGCCCCGTGCTGCCCCCGCCCTGGAACGCGCGCAGCCGGGTCATCGAGTACGGCGGAGGGCCCTGGGCGGGTGCGGAACGCCCCGGCGCGGGCCCGCTCGTGGTGTTCTGCGACTTCGCCGACCAGCGCCTGTACGTCTACGAGCCCGATGCGCAGGACGCCCGGCCTCGCCCGCTGACCCCGCTGTCACCCGTGGGCGGCGGCCTGCGCTGGGCCGACCTCACCGTGCACCCCGACCGGGGCGAGGTCTGGTGCGTCCTGGAGGAGTTCACCGGGGAGGACCCCACCGACCTGCGGCGCGTGCTCGCCGCCGTGCCTCTGGACGGCTCCGCCGCAAAGGACCGCGGCGCCGTACGGGAACTGACCGACGACCGGCACCGCTTCGTCACCGGCGCCCGCCTCTCGCCCGACGGCCGCCACGCCGCATGGCTCGTCTGGGACCACCCGCTCATGCCGTGGGACGGCACCCGGATCATGCTCGCCGAGGTACGCGAGGATGGCACCTTCGCCCCTCCCGTCGAGTTCGCCGGCGGGCCCGAGGAGTCCATCGCGCAGGTCGAGTGGGACCACGCGGGACACCTGCTGTTCGCCAGCGACCGCACCGGCTGGTGGAACCTCTACCGGGCCCCGGCCGGCGAGCGTCCCGATGCCGAGGCAACCGCGCTGTGCCCGCGCGACGAGGAGTTCGCGGGCCCGCTCTGGCGGATCGTGCTGCGCTGGTTCGCCCCGCTCGCCGACGGGCGGATCGCCGTCTTGCACGGCCGCGGCGCGCCCGTCCTCGGCATCCTCGACCCGGCGACCGGCGAGGTCACCGACGCCGCGGGCCCCTGGACCGAGTGGGCGCCGACCCTCGCCGCACACGGCACCCGGGTGGTCGGCGTCGCCGCGGGGCCGCGCAGCGGCTACGAGGTGGTCGAACTGGACGCCGCCACCGGTGAGACCCGTGTGATCGGCTCGGCGCACCACGATCCGGTGGACCCCGCGTACTACCCTGAGCCGCGGATCCGCACCTTCACCGGGCCCGACGGCCGGGACATCCACGCCCATGTCTACCCGCCGCACCACCCCGACCGCACCGCACCCGACGGGGAGCTGCCGCCGTACGCGGTGTGGGTGCACGGCGGCCCCACCAGCCGCGCCCCGCTCGTCCTCGATCTGGAGATCGCCTACTTCACCTCACGCGGCATAGGCGTCGTCGAGGTCAACCACGGCGGCTCCGCCGGACACGGCCGGGCCTACCGCAACCGCCTGCGCGAGCAGTGGGGCGTGGTGGACGTCGAGGACTGCGCGGCGGTGGCCCGGGCACTGGCCGAGGAAGGCACCGCGGACCCGGCCCGCATCGCCATCCGGGGCGGCAGCGCCGGCGGCTGGACCACCGCCGCCTCGCTCGCCACCACCGACGTCTACGCCTGCGGCACCATCATCTACCCGATCCTCGACCTCACCGCCTGGGGCTCGGGCGAGACCCACGACTTCGAGTCGCAGTACCTGGAGTCGCTGGTCGGACCGCTCGCCGAGGTGCCCGGACGGTACAGGGAGCGCTCGCCGTCCGAGCACGCCGACCGGATCACCGCGCCGTTCCTGCTGCTCCAGGGGCTCGACGACGTGATCTGCCCGCCCGCGCAGTGCGAGCGGTTCCTCGCCAAACTGAAGGGCAGGGGGGTGCCGCACGCCTACCTCACCTTCGAAGGGGAAGGCCACGGCTTCCGGCGTGCGGACACCATGATCAGGGCCCTGGAGGCGGAGCTGTCGCTGTACGCCCACGTCTTCGGACTGCGCCCGCCCGGCCTCCCCACCCTGGAGCTCACCACATGACCGCCGCACCTCCCGCACGGCCCGGCATCGCGGCACCCCCCGCGGCCGATGCGGCCCTGCGCCCGCTGACCCGGCCCGCCCGGCTGCGCCCCGGCGCCCGGGTGGCCGTGGTCGCGCCCAGCGGACCGGTTCCCGCGGACCGCCTCGAAGCGGGCCTCGACGTGCTGCGCGGCTGGCACCTGGACCCGGTCGTCGGCTCCCACGTCCTGGCCGGGCACTCCGCGTTCGGCTACCTCGCCGGCACCGACGCCGAGCGTGCGGCCGACCTCCAGCGGGCCTGGTGCGACCCGTCCGTCGAGGCGGTGCTGTGCGCCCGCGGCGGCTACGGTGCGCAGCGCATGGTGGACCTGCTCGACTGGGACGCGCTGCGCGCCGCGGGGCCGAAGGTGTTCCTCGGCTTCAGCGACATCACCGCGCTGCACGAGGCCTTCGCCACCCGGATGGGTCTGGCCACCCTGCACGGGCCGATGGTCGCCGGCGCCGACTTCGTCAAGAGCACCCGTGCGCAGGACCACCTGCGGGTCACCTTGTTCGCGCCCCGGACGGCCCTCACCGTCCGGCGCGGCCGGGTGCTGGTGCCGGGCAGGGCCACCGGGGTCACCCTCGGCGGCTGCCTCTCGCTGCTGGCCGCCGGCCTGGGCACCCCCGACGCACGGCCCTCGGCGCGCGGCGGGGTGCTGCTGCTGGAGGACGTCGGCGAGGAGGTCTACCGCCTGGACCGCTACCTCACCCAGTTGCTGCGCGCCGGATGGCTCGACGGCGTCGCCGCGGTCGTCCTCGGCTCGTGGGAGGAGTGCGGGCCGAAGGACGAGCTGGCCGCACTCCTCGCCGACCGGCTCGGCGGGCTCGGCGTCCCGGTGGTCGCCGACCTCGGCTTCGGGCACTGCGAGGACGCGCTCACCATGCCGCTCGGGGTGTCCGCAGAACTCGTCGCGGACGACGCCGGGCAGGCGCCGGTGCTGCGGCTTGCGGAGCCGCCCCTCGTCTGAGCGGCCCAGCGCGCGAGGGCTCCACCCCGGGGGCCCCTCGCGCGCGAGGGGCCCCCGGCAGGTGCGACATCCCGCGACCGGCGCACGCCCTCCGGCGTACTGTGGCCGGATGCCGCACACCCCCTACCTCGCCGAAGGCCCCCGCGTGGGCATACGGCAGATCACGCTCGCGGACGGCCCCGAGTTCACGGCGCGGGCGCGGGAGAGCCGGCCGCTGCACCGGCCGTGGCTCTTCCCGCCCGACGCGCCGGACACCTTCACCCCGTACGCGACCCGGCTCATCGACGACCCCTCGCGGCACGGCCTCCTCGTCTGCACCCGCGACACCGGGGCCCTGGCGGGCTTCATCAACATCAACAACGTCGTCGAGGGCGCCTTCTGGAGCGGCGCGCTGGGCTACGGAGCCTTCGCGCACGCCGCGGGCCGGGGGCTGATGCGGGAGGGCCTGCGGCTGGTTGTCGCACATGCTTTCGGGACCCTGGGGCTGCACCGCCTGGAGATCAACGTCCAGCCTGCCAACGTCGCCTCCATCGGGCTGGCCCGCGGCGCCGGGTTCCGCCTGGAGGGCTACTCACCGCAGTTCCTCTACGTCGACGGCGCCTGGCGGGACCACGAGCGGTGGGCGCTGACGACCGAGATGACCGCACCGCGCTGACCCCGGCGGGGCGGATGCCGCCGCCGCTGCCCTGCCGGTCCGTCCGTGCCGGTCCGTCCGTGCCGGTCCGTCCGTGCCGGTCCGTCCGTGCCGGACCGCGCCGCGCCGTCGGGCACCACCGGGCCGGGCCCGCCCCGCGCCGGCCCGGGTGCCCCCGCCGCACACGTTGAGGCAGGCGCGGCCGTCGGCGACCATGGTGCGCATGCGGCACCTCGTGGTCCTCGACGCGCCCTCCGACCTGGGACGGCGTCCACCCGCGCCCGGCACGGTGCCCGGTTGCCACAAACTGGCCGGCGCGCTGCGCGAGCAGGGCATCGTGCGACGGCTTCGCGCCCTGGAGGGCGGGGTCGAGGTGCCGCCCCGCCACGACCTCGGCGATCGGCGGGAGGACGACGGCGTCCCCAATGCCCCGGCCCTGGCCGTCTACACCCGCAGGCTCGCCGACCGCATCGAGCACCACGTGCGCGCGGGCGACCTCCCCGTGGTACTCGGCGGCGACTGCTCCATCCAGCTCGGCGCCGCGCTCGCGCTGCGCCGCACGGGCCGCTACGGCCTGGCCGCGCTGGGCGCCACCGCCGGCTTCCGGCCCCCTGGGGACCGCGAGCGTACCGGCGCCGCGGCCGACGCGTACCTGGCCCTGTCCACCGGCCGCGGCCGGCGCGAGCTCACCGCCCTGGAGGGACTGCGGCCCTACCTGCGCGACGACGACGTCCGCCTTCTGGGCCTGCGGGACGCGCACTGCGACCGGCCCGAGCACACCAGGCCGGACGGACCGGGTGGATCGAACGGACCGGGCGGAACGAACGGACCCGGGAGCTGCACGGCCACCGTCGGGGACATCCGCGAGCGGGGCGTCGACGACGTCGTGCGCGCCGCGGCCACCAGCCTCGAAGCGGATGTCCTGCGCGGCTTCTGGGTGCACGTCGACGCCGATGTGCTCGACCCGTCCGTGATGCCCGCCGTGCGGGACCCGGAAGCCGACGGCCTGGTACCGGACGAGGTGGCCGCGCTGCTCGCCCCGCTGGTGCACTCGCCGCGCTGCGCCGGCCTCACCATCGCCGGCCTCGACCCCGACCTCGACCCGGACGGTGCCGCGGGGGCGCTCCTCGCCGACCTGGTCGCCGCCGCCTTCGCACCCCTTTGACCCGCCGCCCCGACCGACCGCGGCCCGTGCCGACGGACGCTGTTCCACGGTCATCGGGGAACCGGCCGTGCCGCGCCCCGCACGGCCCGAAGCCCGCCGACCGCGGACCCCCGGGGTTGTGGGAGCCGCCGACCGGGCCGCCGTCCGCAACCGGGTGGCCGCCCGGCCTGCGGCCGAGCTGCCGCGCGCCTACGTCACGTGGCCGTGCGCCGGTCCGCGTACTCGAAGATCGACCCGTCAGGGTGCATCGCGATCAGGTTGCGCCCGGCCGGTGACGGCAGCGGTCCCGCGACGATGTGCGCCCCGGAGGCGCTGAGCACGTCACGGGTCTCCTCGACGTCCTCGACCGCGATCGTCGCCGCCACCTTCCGCAGCACCTCCAGCTCCTGCGCGGGCCCGCTCATCAGCAGGAAGCAGCCGACCGCGGCGACCGACACGCCGCCGCGCTCGAAGCGCACCGCCCTGCTGCCCGCCAGCCGCTCGTAGAACGGCACGGAGGCCTCCAGGTCCTCGACGCAGATGCGCAGCGTGGTTCCCAGGATTTCCAAAACTGAGCCCGATCCCTTCCTCTGACCAGCGGCTTTCTCGCCCCGGCAGCTCCAGGTGGGAAACGAGCGGGAGTTGGTCACAGATTCAGGCCGCACGACCGCCGTGGAGACCCTCCCACCGCTCCTGAAGCGATGCCATGATCGCACGCTCCACTGCGACCGTCACGTTCTTCCGCACTCCCCGGGCCCCGGTGAGCACATGCCCCGCACATGCCCCGCACACGCCCCGCACCTGACCCCACAGCAACCGCGAGTGCCGGTGCCGGGGGCCCGATGCATCAGGGGCGAGCCGCGCCACGCGCGCCCTGCGCGTTGATGAGCTGGGCAAACGCCACCGTGCGACCGCCAGGCCACCTCCACGCGCCCCACGCCCGGCGCGGACCGTCGGATGCATGGCACACGGCGAACGTGCATGTGACGCTGACTGCGGGCGGACCGAAGCCCTCGACGACCTCCACGAAGCCGGCCCCGACGTGTGGCTGTGCGACGGCTGCCGGAACGACCGGCAGTACGACGAGCTCATCCCGCAACGGCGGCCGCCGGCCGACGACAGGCCCACCCCGCCCCTCGGCGACCCGGGGGAGGCCGGCCGCAGCGACGCCGCATGACAAGGCCCCCGCGCCGTGGTGCGGGGGCGTACGGGTGCCGGGCACCGCATCGCTCCGACCGGGTGCGTCAAGACCGCCCGGGTCGAGGGGTAAAGGCCGCACAGCGCCCCGGCTCCTGCGGAAAAGGGGGCGCTGACGTCAGGACCGGGCCACGGCCCGGCGGCAAGGAGCTCCGCCCGGTTCACCACCAGGTGGTGCAGGCAACCTCGGGATAGTTGCCGGCCTTGCCGCAGGCCCGCATCAGATTGCCCTTGTTGTTGAACGCGTCGGTGTGGTTGCTGCCGCCGGTGTTGATGGCCGTGACACTGAGCTGCTCCCAGGTCCGGCCGTTGTCGAAGCTGCGGTCCACCCACACCAGGTCGCCCGGGGAGCCGAAGATCCGGCCCCACGCGCACGTGCCGTTGTACCGCAGCTCGATCCCGCGGGACCTGATCGAGGTCGACGCGACCGTCCTGGGGTTGTCGAAGGTGCAGCCCTCGGCGGCCTGAGCGGCGGTCGGAGTCAGCGCGGTGAGCATGGCTGCCGAGAGCCCTGCTACGGCGACGGTTGCGAGTAGAGCCTTGCGCACACGCATGTTAGGCGTCCTTCCGGTTGACGTTCGTCGAGGCCCGGGAAGGAGTGCGGCCGGAGCCCGCCGCGACCGCATCCGCTCCCGCCACCCCGGTGGCCACCCAAGGTGTAGCGCGAGCCCGCCGGTACCGGTCCCGGCGGGCCGGACCGTGCCGCCCCCGGCCACCGACCGCGGAGCAGGGCGAGCCCGACGCTTTCCAGGGGTGCGCAAGGCCGTCGGATCAGCTCGCCCGCCGGCGCCCGCCCGCACCGCGGGCGGCATCTGCCCGCGCCCGCCGCTGCCGCGCACGCCCCGCCCGCGACGGGCCCGGACGGGGCGGCAGTGATCGTTCCCCGGACCGGACGGCCGGCGCTGCGACGTTTGGGCGCCGTGGTCAGGGTTACGCGGAATACCTGCCGGGTGGGCGCCCGTGGCGTGGGCCCGCCCGGTGAGACCGTTGCCGCTACCCGCCGCCGGAGGCGAATCGTGAGCCGATCCCGCATAGTGATCGTCGGTGCCGGCTTCGCCGGCTACCGTGCCGCCCGGACCCTGAGCAGGCTCTCCAAGGGCCGGGCGGACATCACCCTGCTGAACCCCACCGACTACTTCCTGTACCTGCCGCTGCTGCCGCAGGTGGCCGCGGGCGTGCTGGAACCGCGCAGGACCACCGTCTCGCTCGGCGGCACCCTGCCGAACGTACGGCACGTGCTGGGGGAGGCCGACGGGGTCGACCTGGAACGGCGCACCGTGCGCTACGCCGACCCGGAGGGCGGTCGCGGGGAGCTCACGTACGACCGCCTGGTGCTGACGGTGGGCAGCGTGAACAAGCTGCTGCCGGTACCCGGTGTGGCCCAGCACGCGCACGGCTTCAGGGGCATCCCGGAGGCGCTGTACCTGCGCGACCACGTGACCCGCCAGATCGAGCTGGCCTCCGCCGCCGAGCACCCGCCCACCTGCCGGTCACGCTGCACCTTCGTCGTGGTGGGCGCCGGCTACACCGGTACCGAGGTCGCCGCGCACGGCAAGATGTTCACCGACGCGCTCGTGCGCAAGAACCCGCTGCGCGAGGGCATCCACCCGCGCTGGCTGCTGCTGGACATCGCGCCCCGGGTGCTGCCCGAGCTGGACGAGCGCCTGTCGCGCACCGCCGACCGGGTGCTGCGCAAGCGCGGCGTGGACGTGCGCACCGGCACCTCCGTGAAGGAGGCCACCGCCCAGGGCGTGCTGCTGGACAGCGGCGAGCACGTGGACACCAGGACGCTGATCTGGTGCGTGGGCGTACGGCCCGACCCGCTGGTGGACGGGCTCGGCCAACCGCTGGACCGCGGACGCCTGGTGGTCGACGAGTACCTGAACGTGCCGGGCCACCCGGAGGTGTTCGCGTGCGGCGACGCGGCCGCCGTGCCCGACCCCAACAACCCCGGCGGCACCGCCCCGATGACGGCCCAGCACGCCTGGCGGCAGGGCAGGACCGCGGGACGCAACGTGGCCGCCTCGCTCGGCCGCGGCACCCGGATCCCGTATCGGCACCGCGACATGGGCTTCACCGTCGACCTCGGCGGGGCGCAGGCCGCCGCCAACCCCTTCGGCATCCCGCTGTCCGGGCCCATCGCCGGGGCCCTCACCCGCGGCTACCACCTCGCCTCGATGCCGGGCAACCGCGTCCGGGTGGCCGCCGACTGGCTGCTCGACGCGATGCTGCCGCGCCAGGGCGTCCAGCTCGGCCTGGTGCGGTCCGGCTCCGTACCGCTGGAGTCGGCCTCGCCCGAGCTGGCCCGGGTGCTCCGCGTTCCCGGCGACACCACGGAGGACCACTGATATGACGACCCTCGGCCTGACCCATGACATGACCGTCCAGGAGCTGTCCGACCTGGGGCAGCAGCTCAGGGTGGACAGCGTGCGCGCCGCTGACGCGGCGGGCTCCGGACACCCCACGTCCTCGATGTCCGCCGCGGACCTGATGGCCGTCCTCCTCGCGCGCCATCTGCACTACGACTTCGACCGGCCCGAGCATCCCGGCAACGACCGCTTCATCCTCTCCAAGGGCCATGCCTCGCCGCTGCTGTACGCGGCGTACAAGGCGGCCGGCGCGATCAGCGACCCGGAGCTGCTGACCTTCCGCAAGGCAGGCAGCCGCCTTGAGGGCCACCCGACGCCGCGGCTGCCCTGGGTGGAGGTGGCCACCGGATCGCTCGGGCAGGGGCTGCCCGTGGCGGTCGGCGAGGCACTCGCGGGCAAGCGCCTCGACCACGTCGACTACCGGGTGTGGGCGCTGTGCGGGGACAGCGAGCTCGCCGAGGGCTCCATCTGGGAGGCGGCCGAGGCCGCCGGGTACGAGCACCTGGACCACCTCACCCTGATCGTCGACGTCAACCGGCTCGGCCAGCGCGGGCCCACCCGGCACGGCCACGACCTGGACGCCCACGCGCGCCGGTTCGCGGCCTTCGGCTGGCACACGATCGAGATCGACGGCCACGACGTGGACGCCATCGACCTCGCGTTCGCCGAGGCCGCCTCGACGGCCGGCCAGCCGACCGCCATCCTGGCCCGCACGCTCAAGGGCAAGGGCGTCGCCGCCGTCGAGAACCGCGAGGGCTGGCACGGCAAACCGCTGGCCGACGCGGCCGAGGCCATCGACGAACTCGGCGGCATCCGCGACCTGCGCGTGTCGGTCCAGCCGCCGCCGGCCGTGCGGGCGCTGCACGTGGTGCGCGACGGCCACCTGGAGCTGCCCGCGTACGAGAGGGGCGCCAAGGTCGCCACCCGCGACGCCTACGGCGAGGCGCTGACCGCGCTCGGCACCGCCCGCGGCGACGTGGTGGCCCTGGATGGCGAGGTCGGCGACTCCACCCGCACGGAGTTCTTCGCCAAGGCACACCCCGAGCGCTACTTCGAGTTCTACATCGCCGAACAGCAACTGGTGGCCGCGGCCGTGGGCATGGCCGCGCGCGGGTGGAAGCCCTACGCCGCGACGTTCGCCGCGTTCCTCACCCGTGCCCACGACTTCATCAGGATGGCCGCGGTCAGCGGCTCCGACGTCAACCTGGTCGGCTCGCACGCGGGCGTCGCCATCGGACAGGACGGACCCTCCCAGATGGGCCTGGAGGACCTGGCCATGTTCCGCGCGGTGCAGGGCAGCACCGTGCTCTACCCGTGCGACGCCAACCAGACCGCCCACCTCGTCGCCGAACTCGCCGACCGGCCGGGCATCGGCTACCTGCGCACCTCGCGCGGCCCGACGTCGGTCATCTACGGGCCCGAGGAGACCTTCCCGGTGGGCGGCAGCAAGGTGCTGCGCTCCAGCGACGAGGACCGGCTGACCATCGTCGCCGCCGGAGCGACCGTGCCCGAGGCGCTGTGCGCGGCTGAGATGCTGGCGGGCGAGGGCATCGCGGCCAGGGTGATCGACCTGTACTCCGTCAAGCCCGTCGACCGCAGCACGCTGCGCACCGCCGCGGAGCGCACCGGCTGCCTGCTCACGGTGGAGGACCACCACGAGGAGGGCGGCATCGGGGACGCGGTCCTGGACGCCTTCACCGACGGACGCCCGGTGCCCCGCCTGGCACGGCTCGCGGTCACCGCACTGCCCGGCTCCGCGAGCCCGAACGAGCAGTTGGCCGCCGCGGGAATCGACGCGGAGGCGATCGCGGCGAGCGCCCGGCTGCTGGTCGAGCACGCGGTGGTGGCCTGATCCCGCGCCGCGCGAGGCGCGGCACGACGGCGAGGGCGGTGCCCCGGCAACGAGGGGCACCGCACCGGACAGGGCGACAAGAGGAGGAGAGGGCCGGGTGAACAGCGGCGAGGAGCGGACGGTACGGGCGGGCCGGCGCACGATCACGGTGCACCGGCCCGGCAAGGTACTCTTCCCCGACGACGGGTGGACCAAGGCGGACCTCGTCGACTACTACCGCTGCGTCGCCCCGTTCATGCTGCCCCACCTGCGGGGCCGCCCGCTGATGCTGGAGCGCTGCCCCGACGGTGTGGCGGGGCAGCGCTTCATGCAGAAGGACACCCCGGACCACTACCCCGACTGGATCAGGCGGGTGACGGTGCCCAAGGAGGGCGGCAAGGTCACCCACACCGTCTGCGACTCCACCGCGGCCCTGCTGTTCCTCGCCGACCAGGCGTGCGTCACCCTGCACCGCTGGCAGTCCCGTGACCGCGACGTCGACCGGCCGGACCGGCTGGTGTTCGACCTCGATCCGCCCCCGGCCACCGCCGGGCGGTCCCCGCAGGACGAGTTCGAGCCGGTGCGCGAGGCCGCCCGGCTGCTGCGCGGACTCTTCGACGACCTGCGGCTGCCGTCCGCGGTGATGACCACCGGCTCGCGCGGTCTGCACGTGATCGTGCCGCTGGACGGCCGGGCCGGCTTCGAGGAGGCGCACGGCTTCAGCAAGGAGGCCGCCGAGGCGCTGGCCCGCGCCCACCCCGCGAAGCTGACCACCGCCATGCGCAAGAAGGACCGCGGCGACCGCCTCTACCTGGACGTCCAGCGCAACGCCTACGCCCAGACCTCCGTCGCGCCGTGCACGGTGCGCGCCAGGCCCGGCGCGCCGGTGGCGGTGCCGATCTCCTGGGACCAGTTGGAGGATCCGGCGCTCCACGCACGGCACTGGACCATCGAGGATGCCGTGCAGCAGGTCCGCGGCAGGCCCTGGGCCGGGCTGCCGTCCAGGGGGCGTGCCCTCGGCCCGGCGCGGCGCAGGCTGCGCGACCGGCGGGGCTGATGCGCCGCATCGAGGAGAGCGGGGTGAACCGGGTGCCGGCGACGACCGATCTGCGTGCGCTGCGCTACGTCTACGCCGTCTGCCGTCCGTTCGACGCGGCGCTCCAGGCGGAGCTGACGGGCGTGGCGGGCACACCGCCGAGGACGCTGCGGCACGGCGACCTGGTGGCGGTGGTGGGCACCGTCCCCGCCCCGGACTTCGGCCCCCTCCCGCTCGCCGCGCACCTCGCCGACCCGGACTGGCTCGCCGGGACGGTCCGCGCGCACCAGCGGGTCGTCGCCGCCCTCACCACCGTCACCAGCCCGCTGCCGCTGCGCCCTGTGACGGTGGTACGCGACGACAGCGCCGTACGGGGCCTGCTGGAGGCCAGGGGCGACTACTTCCGGGATGCGCTGCGCAGGCTCGACGGGCAGGTCGAGTGGGGCGTGCGGGCCTATGTGGAGCGTGCCGAGCGGGACGGGAGGCGCGAGGAGGCCGGAGAGCTGGGCAGGCGGCTGCACGAGCGGCTGGCCGGGATGGCGAGCGAGTCGCGTCTCGACCCGCCGGCCAGGCCGTGGTCGGTGCACTCGGCGCCGCCCGAGCTGGTCGGCCCCGCCGGGGTCCTGGTCCTGGACGCCGCCTACCTGCTGCCGAGGGCGGCGGCGGGCGGCTTCGTGGCGGAGGTGGAGGCGGTGCGGGGCGCCGTGGCGGGCCTGCGCGTGGAACTCACCGGCCCTTGGGCCGCCTACTCCTTCACGGAACCGGGACACGACTCCACCGGACGCCGGTAGGTCCGGCGGTCCGCGACGGCGAACGGGATCGCAGCGCCCGCAGCGCCCCTCGCCGGGTGCGCGGGCCTGCTGCGCGGTGGACGCGTGCGGGGCAGGCGGGCCGGTGGCCGGGCACCGCACCGGGAGGGGCCGGCCCGCCAGCGCCGCGGGCGCGCCGGGGTCGCACGCGCGGTTGCCCGCGCCCGGCCGGGGGCGCGCCCGTCATGTGCGGCACCCGCCGGCGGTGCGCCCCTCCTCGGCGCGCCTGCGGCGGGTGCGCCCTCACTTCCGGCAGAGGACCTCGCCGTGCAGCACCGCGAACCAGCCGTCCTCCCGCGCACCCCACTCCCGCCAGGCCGCGGACACCTGCTCCAGCTCCTCGCGCGTGGCGTGGCCGTCCCGCACCGCGCGCTCGGCGTACTCGGGTGCCAGGGTGCGGTCCGCCCACGAGCCGCTCCACCACGCGCGTTCCTCCGCGGTGCTGTAGCACCAGGTGTCGGCGCCGGCGGTGACGTCCGTGAAACCGGCCTCGAGCGCCCAGGACCGCAGCCGGCGTCCGGCGTCCGGCTCGCCGCCGTTGGCGCGGGCCACCCGGCGGTAGAGGTCCAGCCACGCGTCCATGCCGTCGGTCGCCGGGTACCAGGTCATCGAGGCGTAGTCCGCGTCCCGCACGGCGACGTACCCCGTGGGCCTGCAGACCCGGCGCATCTCCCGCAGCGCCTGCACGGGGTCGCCGACGTGCTGGAGCACCTGGTGGGCGTGGACCACGCAGAAGGTGTCGTCCGGGAAGTCGAGGGCGTGCACGTCGCCCACCGCGAAGTCCACGTTGGTCAGGCCGCGTGCCGTCGTGGTGGCACGCGCCAGCTCCAGGACGCCGGGCGCGCGGTCCACCGCCGTGACCCGGCCGTCGGGCACCAGTTCCGCCAGGTCGGCGGTGATGGTGCCGGGGCCGCAGCCGATGTCCAGGATCCGCATGTGGGGCTTGAGGGAGCCGAGGAGGTAGGCGGCGGAGTTGGCCGCGGTGCGCCAGGTGTGGGAGCGCAGCACCGACTCGTGGTGGCCGTGGGTGTACACGGCGGTCTCCTGTGTCATGGCGGTTCTCCTTTCCCGCAGCGGCTCGGCTCCCGGGCCGCCGGGTGCGTGGGTGCGTGGGTGCGCCGGACGTACCGGTACACCGGAGGGAGGGGGCGCCCGAGCCCGGCACGGCGGCCGCGGCCGCCGGGGCACTGATGTCCCCGTGCACGGCACGGTAGGCGATCCACTCGAATAGTGAGACCTGTGTCTCGCTATGTGGTCACGGGGTGGCGGGGCACGCGGCGCGGGCACCGGGCGGCCGCGCAGGCACCGGGTGGCCGCGGTGGGGGAGGGCGGTCGTGGTGGCGTGGGCGGTGGGGGCTGACGAGGCCGCCCGTGTGGTGCGGGGGCCGGGGGCGCCGTGCGGCGCCGGGACGGCCTCAGCCGTCCTCCTCGCGCCCGGCCGCCGGCCGCCGCGCGCTCCTGCGCACCGCCATCCCGCCCCGGACCGCGAAGGCAGCCCCCGCGCCCAGCGCGGCGCCCACCAGGACGTCGCTCGGATAGTGCACGCCCGTGTAGATCCGGGACAGCGCCACCGCACCGGCCAGCGGGACCACGGCCACGCCCCAGCGGGGCGACTCCAGCACCACGCCGGTCGCGAAGGCCGCCGCGGACGCCGCGTGTCCGGACGGGAACGAGGTGGTCACGGGCTGCCGCTTCAGCCGCCGCACCAGCGGCACCGCGTCCAGCAGCGGGCGCGGGCGGCGCACCGACCGCTTCGCGAAGGTGTTGATGGTGGCGGAGGCCAGTGCCAGCGAGGCCACCCCGTGGGCGGCGGCACGCCGCGCCCCGGGCGTCCCGCAGGCGGCGAGGCCGCCCGCCACCGCGAACCAGAGCACTCCGTGGTTGGCCGCCCGGCTCAGCCGCGGCAGCACCCGGTCACCGCCCGGCCAGTGCCGGTCGGCCACCGCCTCGAAGAGGCGTACGTCCACCGCGGCGAGCGTGCGGAGCAGGGTGGGTGCGGCACCCCGCGGCGCGTGGGCGGTGGGAACATCTACGTCAGCGCACATCCTCATCCGGTACCCGATCGCACGCCGGACCATCCACCGCCCGCGCGCGGCGGCCAGGTGGCCGCTCCGCGCGGAAACGACTTGGCCCGGACCGGCCGCGGGGGCGAGAATGCCCCTTCATGGGACATCTGGAGGCCGGGCACCTGGAGTACCACCTGCCGGACGGGAGAACGCTGCTCGGCGATGTCTCCTTCCGGGTGGGCGAGGGCTCCGCGATGGCCCTCGTCGGGCCGAACGGAGCGGGCAAGACCACTCTGCTGCGCCTGCTGTCCGGCGAGCTGAAGCCGCACGGCGGCACCGTCGCGGTCACCGGCGGACTGGGGGTGATGCCGCAGTTCGTGGGCTCCGTACGGGACGAGCGGACCGTGCGCGACCTGCTGGTGTCCGTCGCCCCGCCCCGGATCCGCACCGCGGCCGCCGCCCTCGACGAGGCCGAGCACGCCATCATGACCGTCGACGACGAGGCCGCCCAGATGGCCTACGCCCAGGCCCTCGCCGACTGGTCCGAGGCACAGGGCTACGAGGCGGAGACCCTGTGGGACATCTGCACCACGGCCGCGCTCGGGGTGCCCTTCGACAAGGCGAGGTGGCGCGAGGTGCGCACCCTCAGCGGCGGGGAGCAGAAGCGGCTCGTCCTGGAGGCGCTGCTGCGCGGCCCCGACGAGGTCCTGCTCCTCGACGAGCCGGACAACTACCTCGACGTGCCGGGCAAGCGCTGGCTGGAGGAGCAGCTCATCCAGACCCGCAAGACCGTGCTGTTCGTCTCGCACGACAGGGAGCTGCTGGCCCGGGCCGCGCAGAAGATCGTCAGCGTCGAGCCGGGCCCCGCGGGCGCCGACGCCTGGGTGCACGGCGGCGGCTTCGCCACCTACCACGAGGCGCGCCGCGAGCGCTTCGCCCGCTTCGAGGAGCTGCGCCGCCGCTGGGACGAGAAGCACGCCCAGTTGCGCAAGCTGGTGCTGACGCTCCGCCAGGCCGCCGAGAACAGCCACGACATGGCCTCGCGCTACCGCGCCGCGCAGACGCGGCTCGCCAGGTTCGAGGAGGCGGGACCGCCGCCGGAGCCGCCGCGCGAGCAGGACATCAGGATGCGGCTCAGGGGCGGGCGCACCGGCGTCAGGGCGGTCACCTGCGAGGGCCTTGAACTCACCGGTCTGATGAAGCCGTTCGACCTTGAGGTCCACTACGGCGAGCGGGTCGCCGTGCTCGGCTCCAACGGCTCGGGCAAGTCGCACTTCCTGCGGCTGCTCGCGGGCGGGGAGGTGGCGCACACCGGCACCTGGAAGCTGGGCGCCCGGGTGGTGCCCGGCCACTTCGCCCAGACCCACGCCCACCCGGAACTCGCCGGCCGCACCCTGCTCGACATCCTCTGGCGGGAGCACGCGAAGGACCGCGGCGCCGCCATGTCACGGCTGCGCCGCTACGAGCTCACCGGTCAGGCCGAACAGTCCTTCGACCGCCTCTCGGGAGGCCAGCAGGCCCGCTTCCAGATCCTCCTGCTGGAACTGGCGGGAGCAACCGCGCTGCTGCTCGACGAGCCGACGGACAACCTGGACCTGGAGTCCGCCGAAGCCCTCCAGGAGGGCCTGGACGCCTTCGAGGGGACGGTGCTCGCGGTCACCCACGACCGCTGGTTCGCCCGCTCCTTCGACCGCTTCCTGGTCTTCGGCGGTGACGGCCGCGTCCGGGAGGCACCGGAGGCGGTCTGGGACGAGCGGCGGGTGGCACGCGTCCGTCTTCCGTAGCGGACGCGGCCCGGCGCGGAGTCCGGACGGCCCGGAGCTGCGTGCGCCGCGCGGCACCCAACCGCCCGGGGCCCGTCCCGGAGGTCGGCGCGGGGCCGGGCGGCCGGCCCCTTCCGCCGGGTGGCGGGCCGCGCGCGAAGGCCCCGCCGGGCCTTCGCGCGCGGTGTCCTCACTCCGCCGGCTCCCTCCAGCGCAGTACCGCCCCGAGCCCGCCCACCGGGAGGTCCTCGGGATCGGCCGAGGCCACGGACAGGGCGGTGGCGCCGGTGACGGCGGCGGACCTGAGCAGCGCGTCGTCGGCGCGTGCGGGCCGTGGCTCCGGCTCCCCCAGGGGCTTGCTCTCCGTGCGCCGCACCGCCACCTGGTCGGGGTCGCCGCCCACCCAGACCCGGCGGTGCGCGTCGGGCCCGTCCGGGCGTACCAGCAACTCGGCGATGCGGTGCTCCCTGGCCGCCTCCACCAGTGCCGGCACGCCCTCCACCGCCGAAGGGCGCCCCTCCTCGTCCGGGGCGCGGGCGGCGCGGAAGCGCTCCAGGTCACGGGCGGCGCGGGCCCGGACGTGCGCCGTGCGCAGCCGCTCCACCTCCTCGTGCAGCAGCCGGCTCCCGGCGCCGTGCGCGGCCTCCACCGAGATCTCCCGCACCGGCAGGGGCAGCTTGTCGTGCACGGAGCGCCGTTCCCGGTCGTCGCCGACGAGGACGACCAGGTCCGCGCGGACCTCCTCCTGCTGCGCCGCGAGCGCCTGGGCGATCTCCCCGGCGTTGTGCTCCCAGGTGTCCTCCACCCGTAGCTGGAAGTGCCGTTCCGACCAGTCCGCGGTACGGGTGCGGTGGATGGGCCACTGCCGGCCCGCCACCTCGCCTGCCTGCTCGCTGCCGCGCGCGCCGCGCAGCTCGAACCTGGCACCGCGCCGGTCCACGTACGCCACCAGGCACAGCGGGTCCTCACCGGCCAGTTCGAGCAGCGGTGCGGTGTGCGGCAGCGCGGCCCAGGTCGCGCGGGTGCCCTGCGGCGCCGCGGCGAGCGGCGGGTCGAGGACCACCTCGCCGTCCGCGGCGAACAGGGCGCGGCCGAGCGGCTCGGTCGAGTGCCGCAGCTCCTCCATCGCGTTGAGGACCGCACGGCCGGTGTTCCGGTCCGCGCCCTGCTCCGCCAACTGCCGGTAGACGTCCTGGGCGATCAGCGAGCGCTCCTCGGGCGTGGACTCGGTGTGCCGTGAGGTGTCCGCGTAGACCGAGGCCCATGGCCCGGGACGTTCGTACAGTGGCTGGAGAAAGGCGAGATCCATGGCAGCCTCCGGGCGCCGTGTTCGTACGTATGGGGTCGTGTGCGGTCGAGCGGGTACCCGAACCCCGCACGCCGACACGGCGACGGCGCTGTGCCGACCGCCACATGCCGGGTACGGACCGAGTGACGACCGAACGACTGGGGTGCCACATGACAGGAGTCGACCCCGGGCGCCTGGACGACCAGCAGCTCATGAAGGAGCTGGAGGCGATCCACCGCACCCGCCACGACACGCTGCTGCACGGCTCGAACGACGCCCTGCACGCGCACAACGAGCGCATGGCGCAACTGGAGGGCGAGTACCTGCGCCGCCATCCGCGCCGCCTCGTCGCCCCGGGACGCACCCGTGCGGGCGCCAGGGAACGGGAGGCCGCGTCCGCCGCCGGACCGGGAACCGCGGGTCCTTCCTGACGCGGGTCGGGGATCGCGGGGCGCGCGGCGCGCACGGGCCGCGCGGGACGCAATCGCGGCGCGAATGGGGCGCGGGTGCATCTGACGTGCGTACGGGCGCGGTGGCACGACACGTGTCGTGCCACCGCGC
>NZ_BNCD01000018.1 GCF_014656295.1 Streptomyces sulfonofaciens | reverse complement strand
GTATCAACATATCTGGCGTTGACTTTTGGCACGCTGTTGAGTTCTCAAGGAACGGACACTTCCTTCGTACTCACCGCTACCCTCCGCGGCTTTCCTCCGGGCGTTTCCCTTCGGTGTGTTTGTGACTCTATCAGACTCCCTCTCGGTGGTCTGACACCCTGTCACCGGGCTGTCCTCGCCGCTTGGAGCGGTTCGAACGAGATGAGACTTTAGCGGAACCCCTGCCTCCCGAGCCAATCGGGCGGCGCGTTCTCTCGAACGCCGATTCCTCATTCGCAAGGACACAGCAGAAAGACCGACGAGGATGTCGTCGAACTCGTGATGGGCTCTTGCGGAATGGTGTCCGGGGACCGGCCTGGACCGGCGCTCACGTCGGACAACCCGGAAAACACTACGGAGCGGCCCCGGGCGTGTCAACTTCGCGCTTCGGCTCCCCGGACGCACCCGGCTGTCGTACGGTGGTGCCATGACGACGCATACGCACACCCAGTGGTGGGCCGCCTGACGGCGGCCGGACTGACGTATGCATCCACGGCCGCCGCCTCGGCGGCCGTTCTCGTATCTCCGCTCCGGAGGTTTTGAAGCCCGGCCGGCGGGCCGCGGCGGTCCTCGACGGAAGACGGAGAGCGGAGAGATGACACGGATCTTCAGCGGGGTCAAGCCGACCGGGCACCTGACGCTGGGAAACTACCTGGGCGCGATCAGGCGCTGGACCTCGGTCGACCAGCACCGGGCGGACGCCCTGTTCTGCATCGTCGACCTGCACGCCCTGACCGTGGCGCACGACCCGGCCCGGGTGCGGCGCCTGACGCGCCAGGCGGCGACGCTGCTGCTGGCCTCGGGACTCGACCCCGAGCAGTGCACCGTCTTCGTGCAGAGCCATGTGGACGAACACGCCCGGCTCTCGTACCTGCTGGAGTGCGTCGCCACTGACGGCGAGATGCGCCGGATGATCCAGTACAAGGAGAAGTCGGCGCGTGAGGGGACCAGGGGCAGGAGCGTACGGCTCTCGTTGCTGACGTACCCGGCGCTGATGGCGGCGGACATCCTCGCGTACGGCACGGACGAGGTGCCCGTCGGGGACGACCAGGTCCAGCACGTCGAGCTGAGCCGGGATCTGGCGGTGCGGTTCAACCAGCATTACGGCCGGACGTTCGTCGTGCCGCGCGCGACGTACCCCGGTGTGGCGGCGCGGGTCATGGACCTACAGGATCCGACGTCGAAGATGGGGAAGTCGTACGAGTCCGGCGCGGGCATCGTCTACCTGCTCGACGAGCCGGACGTGGTGCGGCGCAAGGTCCTGCGGGCGGTGACCGACAGCGGGCAGGACGTCGTGTACGACCGTGCCGCGAGGCCGGGGGTCTCGAACCTGCTGGAGATCCTCTCGGCCTGCTCGGGTGACGCCCCGGAGGCACTGAGCAGCTCGTACCGGTCCTACGGGGCGTTGAAGAAGGACACCGCCGAGGCCGTGGTGGAGGTGCTCAGGCCCGTGCAGCAGAGGCATCGGGAGCTGGTGGCGGACCCGGCGTACGTGGAGAGGGTGCTGCGGTCCGGCGCGGAGCGGGCTCGGGCGGCTGCCAGACCCCGGGTGGACGCGGCCCACCGGGCGATCGGGCTGCTGCCGCCCGGCTGAAGGGGCTGGGCGAGGGCCGCGGGCTCGGCGGGGTGCGGATCAGCCGGTGCCGGAGGCGAGGGCGCGGCTGCGGTCGCGGGCGGCTTCCAGGGCCGCGAGGAGGGCCGCGCGCACGCCGTGGTTCTCCAGCTCGCGGATGGCGTTGATGGTGGTGCCGGCCGGTGAGGTCACGTTCTCGCGGAGCCTGACCGGGTGTTCACCGCTGTCGCGGAGCATCACGGCGGCGCCGATCGCGGCCTGCACGATGAGCTCGTGGGCCTTGTCCCGGGGCAGGCCGAGGAGGATGCCGGCGTCGGTCATGGCCTCGACGAGGTAGTAGAAGTAGGCCGGGCCGGAGCCGGAGAGGGCGGTGGCGGCGTCCTGCTGGGCCTCGGGGACCCGCAGGGTCTTGCCGACGGCGCCGAAGACGGCTTCGGCGCGGCTGAGGTGCTCGTCGGTGGCGTGGCTGCCGGCGGAGATGACGGACATGGCCTCGTCGACGAGGGCGGGCGTGTTCGTCATGACCCGGACCACGGGGGTGCCCTCGGCGAGGTGCTGTTCGACGAAGGAGGTGGGGATGCCCGCGGCGCCGCTGACGATCAGGCGGCCGGCGGGGGTGTGCGGGGCGAGTTCGTCCAGCAGGGCGCCCATGTCCTGCGGCTTGACCGTGAGGATCAGGGTGTCGGCGGTCTTGGCGGCCTCCGGGTTGCTGACGGGTGCGACGCCGTAGCGGGCGCGGAGTTCCTCCGCGCGCTCGGCCCGGCGGGCGGTGACCAGCAGGTCGGCCGGGGCCCAGCCGGCCCGGATCACTCCGCTGAGCAGGGCCTCGCCGATCTTTCCGGTGCCGAGAACTGCGACTTTGTGGGTCATGAGCCATGTCCTTCGCTGCGTCTTACGCCTCCATCCTCGCACCGGGCGGCGCATCGCGGCCGTGATGTCCGGTGGTCGGGACGGCGTGGCGCAGGGCGCAGGGCGCGTACCCGGGTCAGGGGGTGCGCCGGCGCAGTGTGGCGGCGCCGAGGCCCAGTACGAGGACGGCGCAGCCGGCGACGATCGCGCAGTCGCGGATGAAGGTGCCGGTGACGTCGTCGTGCCGGAGCACCTGGTTCATGCCGTCGACGGCGTAGGACATGGGCAGCACGTCGGAGATCGCTTCGAGGACCGGATGCATGGTGGAGCGCGGGGCGAAGAGGCCGCAGAGGAGGAGCTGGGGAAAGATCACCGCGGGCATGAACTGGACCGCCTGGAACTCGGAGGAGGCGAAGGCCGAGACGAAGAGGCCGAGCGCGGTGCCGAGGAGGGCGTCGAGCAGGGCGACCAGGAGCAGGAGCCAGGGCGAGCCGGTGACGTCGAGGCCGAGGCCCCACCGGGCGAGGGCGGTGGCGAGCGCCGACTGGAGCACGGCGAGGCCGCCGAAGGCGAGGGCGTAGCCGCCGATCAGGTCGGCCTTGCCGAGGGGCATGGCGAGGAGGCGTTCGAGGGTGCCCGAGGTGCGCTCGCGCAGGGTGGCGATGGAGGTGACCAGGAACATGGTGATCAGCGGGAAGATGCCCAGCAGTGAGGCGCCGATGGAGTCGAAGGCGGCCGCGTTGCCGTCGAAGACGTAGCGCAGCAGGAGGAGCATCACGCAGGGCACCAGGATCATCAGGGCGATGGACCGCGGGTCGTGGCGGAGTTGGCGCAGGACCCGGGCGGCGGTGGCGAGGGTCCGCGGGACGAGGAGCGCGGGGCCCGGGCGGGGTGGTGCGGGGGCGGTGGCCGGGACTGCGGTCATCGGAGGAGGTCCTTTCCGGGGCGGACGGGTTCGGCCGGGGCGGTGCGGCCCGCGGCCCGGTCGACCAGGTGCAGGAAGGCCGCTTCGACGCTGTCGGCGCCGGTGCTGCTGCGCAGGGCGTCCGGGGTGCCCTCGGCGAGGATCGCGCCGTCGCGCATCAGGAGGAGCCGGTGGCAGCGTTCGGCCTCGTCCATGACGTGCGAGGAGACCAGGAGGGTGGTGGCGCGCTCGGCGGCCAGGGAGTGGAAGAGGTCCCACAGGTCGCGCCGGAGCACGGGGTCGAGGCCGACGGTGGGTTCGTCGAGGACGAGGAGTTCGGGGGCGCCGAGGAGTGCGACGGCGAGCGAGACGCGGCTGAGCTGGCCGCCGGAGAGGTTGCCGGCGAGAGCGTCGGTGTGTGCGGTGAGGTCGACGTCGGCGAGGGCGCGGGTGACGTCCGTCCTGCGCCGGTCGGCGTTGGCGCGGCCCGGGGCGAGCACCGCGGCGAAGTACTCCAGGTTCTGACGTACGGTCAGATCGGTGTAGACGGACGGCGCCTGGGTGACGTAGCCGATCCGGGGCCGCAGCGCCGCGCTGCCCGCGGGGTGGCCGAGGACGTCGAGGGTGCCGGTGACCCTGTCCTGGGTGCCGACGACCGCCCGCATCAGGGTCGACTTGCCGCATCCGGAGGGCCCCAGGAGTCCGGTGATCCGACCGCGGGGCACGGTGAAGTCGAGGCCGCGCAGGACGGTGCGGGTGCCGCGCACGACCGCGAGGTTCGCGGCTCGCACGGCCGGGAGCGGGGAGGGGGCGCCGGGGGACGGGGCGTCGCCCGGCGAGTAATTCATCATGTGATGAATACTGGCGGTGGGCCGGCCCTGCGTCAAGGCGTCCGCGCGTCCCGCGGGGCAGCGGCACGGAACCGGGCCGGACCAGTTCAGCTCGGCCCATGTCAGCCCGGCTCAGGTCCGGTCAGCTCAGGCCAGCCCAGCTCAGGCCAGCCCAGCCCAGGTCCGATCAGGTCAGGTCAGCTCAGGTCAGGTCAGGTCAGGTCAGCTCAGGGACGGTGGGCGGTGAGGAGGTCGACGACGTAGGTCTCCTCGACGGTTTCGTCGGGGAACGCCGCACGGAGCAGCGCACGCTCGCGGGTGAGGAAGTCGGCCGCCGCCCCGTCCGCCTGGACCAGGAAGATCGAATGGCTCGCGAGGTTGGCGAGGTGGTCGTCGAGGGGCAGCCGGCGGCTCCAGCGCACCTGGCGGTGGGTGAAGTCCGGTCCGCCGCGTGAGCCGCGCACACGGGTGGCGGTGCCGTGGGCGCCCGCTCCCGCGCCGAACCGCTCCTGGATCCTCGCGTGCTGCTCGGCCAGCCACGCGACGTCGTGGTCGAGGACGTTCCACCAGAGCGCGAGGGTGCCGCCGGGGCGCAGGACGCGCAGGGCCTCGGGGACGGAGCGCGCCGGATCGGTCCAGTGCCAGGACTGGGCGTAGGTGACGAGGTCGGCCGAGGCGCCCGCCAGGGGCAGGGCATTGCCGTCACCGCGCACCAGCGGCACCCGGGGCAGGGTCCGGCGGAGCCGCGCCGCCATGCCCGCACCCGGTTCGACCGCGAGGACGCGGGCACCGCGGGCGGCCAGCAGCGCGGTGGAGATCCCGGTGCCCGCTCCCACGTCCACCACCCGCGCCCCCGACAACGGGCGGCCGGCGCACTCCTCCACGGCGTCCAGGAGGGCGGGCGGGTAGGACGGCCGGTGCGCGGCGTACCCGTCCGCGACCGCGTCGAAGGAGCGGGCGCGGGACGGCGGGGGCCCGTTGGCGGCCATGCCGCGCTACCCCTTCCGCTTCTTCCTGCGGGCGGCCGGGTTGCCGGTGCGGCGTGCCGTACGGCGTTCGTGCTCCTCCCGGGCCGTCTCGTACCGGGTGCGGAGCAGCCGCTCACCGGGGGCCTCGACGAGGCAGCGGGCGGCGTAGGCCAGCAGGACGCCGAGGAAGCCGATGGCCGTGAAGCCGCGCATGGACGTCTGTGCCGTGGCGTCGGGCGCGCTGGCGAACCCCGTCCAGGTGCGCCTGAAGGAGACCGCGCTGCACATCGCGAACGCCACCACGACCAGCAGGTTCACCAGCGAATCCGGCTCACCGGCGGTCAGCCCCTGGTAGGCGAGGCGGAGCACCAGGGCACCGGCGGCGGCCGCGACGAGGGCGCCCGCGGCGAGGCCGAGGCGGCGGGCCGCGTAGCCGCCGTCGTGGTCCACCCAGCTCGTGCCGAAGAACCGGAGGGGTTCCGGTTCGGGGGCGCCGGCGGGTTTCGGGGCGGCCGGGTCGGAAGCTGCCCGCGGTGCCGGGGCCCGCCCGGTGCCCGCGGTACCGGCGGCGCCGGCGGCCGAGGTTCTGGGAGTACCGGATGCGTTGCTCACACGTCGATTATCCGCCCCGCCGCCGCACGGCGCCGGGGGCCCGGGGCCCCGCACGGCCGGGCGGCGCGGCACGCGGAGCGTTCCGTACGGCGCGGGCGGCGTGGCGTCCGGGCGGGGACAGGCTAGTTTTGTCAGGGCACGACGGTACGGAACGCCCGGGGGAGGTCGACCAGAGTGCAGCTCCGTGCGGGAGATCCCGAGACGATCGGCGGCTACGCGCTGCGGGAACGTCTCGGTTCCGGTGGCATGGGCACGGTCTTCCTGGCGCGCACGCCGTCCGGGCGGCCCGTCGCGATCAAGCTCATCCACCAGCAGTTCCTCGACGACGACGAGTTCCGGACCAGGTTCCGGCAGGAGGTGGCCGCGGCCCGGCGGGTCAGCGGCGCGTTCACGGCGGCCGTCGTCGACGCCGATCCCGACGGGCCCCACCCGTGGATGGCCACCACCTACATCTCGGGGCCCACCCTCGCCCAGCGGATCACGGAGGACGGCGCGCTCGGCGGCGCGGAGCTGCGCACGCTCGCCATCGGCCTGGTGGAGGCGCTGCGCGACATCCACCGCGCGGGAGTGGTGCACCGCGACCTCAAGCCGTCGAACGTCGTGCTCTCCCCCGAGGGCCCGCGCGTGATCGACTTCGGCATCTCCCGCGCCACCGACCACCAGACGCTCACCATGACCGGCCGTGTCATCGGGACGCCGCCCTTCATGTCGCCCGAGCAGTTGCAGGCGCCGCGCGAGGTCGGGCCGGAGTCCGACGTCTTCTCGCTGGCGACCCTGCTGGTCTACGCGGCCACGGGCCAGGGGCCCTTCGACGCCGACAGCCCCTATATGACGGCGTACCAGGTGGTGCACGAGGCGCCGGTGCTCGCCCAGGTGCCCGCCCCGCTGCGGGCGGTCATCGAACCCTGCCTGGCCAAGGAGCGCGAGGGGCGGCCCAGCGCGGACGAACTGCTCGACCAGTTGCGCGCCCTGCCCGAGGAGCTGACCGTCTCGGCGGACGCCGCCGCGGCCGCCGCCGCCCGTGACGCGGACCCCGACACCCGGCTGCTGTCCCCGCAGACGCGCGAGCGGCTGCGCAGGGCGCGCAGCGGCGAGCAGGGCGCCCCGGGCGACGGCGGCCCGACGCTTTTCGGCTACTCCGTGCACCAGGCCGGTGCGGACGGCGCGGAGGACGCGGACACCCATCCGGGGCGCGGTGCGGGTGCGCTCCACGGAGACGGGACGGGCGCGGTCCACGGAGACGGTGGGGGCGCGGTCCACGGAAGCGGTGCGGGTGGCGTCCACGCAGGCGCGGGCGGTGCCCGTCCGGCAGGCGCCGCCCCGCCGCCCCCGGCCGCCGTCCACCCGGCCGCCCATGCGAAGGCTCCCCGCCACCCGGAGGGGGCCGCCCGTGCGGGGGCCGCGGACCCCTCCGCGCGCCCGGACCCCTCCGCGCGCCCGGGCACCCCGGACGTCGCGGACGTAGCGGACGTAGCCGACGTCCCGGGCACGCCGGCCGCCGCGCCGGTCCGCGCCGGAGGTCCCGCGCGTTCCCCCGGCGGCACCCGCGCCACCGGGCCCCTCCTCCGCCCGCTCTCGTCGCGCGGTCTGCGCAGCCGCTGGCGGACGGTGGTCGCCGTCGCGGCCGCGGTGGCGGCGATCAGCACCGGGGTGGCGCTGCTCGGTTCGGGCGGCGCCGAGCGGGACAGCACGGGCAGCGGCCTGGCGGACGGCGCGGACCGCGGCTCCGTCGCCGCGGTGCAGGCGCCGCCGCCCGCGGGCTTCCGGCCCTGGCACACCACCGTGCAGGGCGGGCTGAAGATCACCGACGAGCTGCGCTGCGTGGCCGGCGGCGACTCGGTCTACTGCGGTGGTGGCGGGGTGCTGGCGGCCCGGCTCAGGGCCGCGGACGGCAGCCAGGTGTGGCGGCGCACCAGCCCGGGGGTGCCCACCCAGAGCCTGTACATGGTCGGCGCCACGGGCGGCACGGTGGTCGGTTACCGGATCGCGGCGGACAGCACGGAGAAGGTCGTCGCGCTCTCCGCCCGGGACGGCGGGGAACTGTGGTCGGCGCCCCTCGCGTCGCGGTCGACGATCTTCACGGGCCGCACGCAGGACGCGGTGCTGCTCGGTTCCCGGGTGTTCACGGTCGACCCGGCCCGCACCCGGATCGAGGCACGGGAGGCGGGCTCCGGCGCGCGGAGCTGGGCCACGGACTTTCCCGCCGGGGACGAGTGCAGCCCGATCGCCGCGGGAACGCGCCTGTACGCGATGTGCGCGCCGCGTGCCGAGGTCGCCGCGATCGACATCACCCATCCCGACGTCCGCACCGTCGATCCGGCCACCGGCGCGCTGGGCAGGCCGGTCGCGGTACGCGGGGACGTGTGGCCGGTGGGCGGGGCCGACGGCGCGCTCGTGCTGCTGAGGCGGCATCTGGTGGGTCCCGCCTTCGACGGCTACACCGATGTGCTGTGCCTCGACCCGGCCACCGGCGAGGTCACCTCGTCACCGCTTCGCCACGGCACCGGGACGACGGCGGAACTGGCGGGCGGCACGCTCTACCTCACCAACGCCGACGGGCAGATCAGGGCCGTCGACCCCGCGACCGGCCGGGCGCGCTGGTCGGCCCGGACCAGCCTGGAGGCGGCCTCCGGCCCCGTGCTCTCGCACGGAGTGCTGTACTTCAGCTCCGCGAGCGGCCGGGTCCTGGCCCTGGACGAACGCACCGGCCGGCAGTTGTGGAGCACGCTGCCGCGCACCGACAGCGCCTTCGGCGAGACCAACGCGGCACCGCGCGTCACCCTGTCCGGCGGCGCACTGATCGCGACGGCAAGCCACAACACGGTCTTCGCCTTCGCCACGTCCAGGCCGCCGAAGGCGCCCTGAGCCTTCAGGAGCCCTCAGAGAAAGGGGCGCGGACGGTGACACCGCGCCGCGCCCTCCCCGCCCCCGCCCGGCGGGCGCCGGCGCCGCCGGTGCCCGCCGTCCCGCTCCCCCGGCGGGTGCTCCGGCAGATGTCTCAGCAGCGGGGTGCCACGTATCCGTCGCTTCCGGTGCGGACATAGGTGTCGGACACATAGCGGCCGCTGCCGATGCGGTCCCAGACGTTCGAGGTGCCGAGCGGGCCGACGACGGTCTGGCCCGGGGTCTGGCAGCCGATGGTGACCATGCTGCCGGCCGCGAGGGTGCCCACCTTCGCGTACGACGTGCCCGGGCCCGAGCGGACGTTCACTTGGGCGACCACCGGATAGCTGACCGCGGCCAGGGCGAGCACCGCGGCCTCGGTGGCCGTCGTGTCCTGCGTGCCGTCGTCTCTCGTGTCGCGCGTCGTGATGCTGTCGGTCATGCGTCCTCCCCCGGCACGGCGCTCCGGCGCTCGGGTGAGCGCCGTGCCGTGCCTCCACATTGGACCTGTTTTCTGGCTTGTTCGCCACAGATAAAGACGCCCCCCGCGGCGCGACAGTTGCACCGAGGGGGGCGTCGAAAGGTGAGGGAGGGTCAGGGGATCCCCGGCCGGGGTGTCAGCCGAGCTTGGACACGTCGCGGACTGCGCCCTTGTCGGCGCTGGTCGCCATCGCGGCGTAGGCCCGCAGGGCGGTCGGCACGTGCCGGTCGCGGTTCGCCGCGACGTAGTCCCCGCCGATCGCGGCGCGGCGGGCCTCCAGGGTGGCGTCGTCCACCAGGACGTCGATCGTGCGCCCGGGGATGTCGATGCGGATCGGGTCGCCGTCCTCGACGAGCGCGATGGTGCCGCCGGACGCCGCCTCGGGCGAGACGTGGCCGATGGACAGACCCGAGGTGCCGCCGGAGAAGCGGCCGTCGGTCACCAGGGCGCACACCTTGCCCAGGCCACGGCCCTTCAGGTACGAGGTCGGGTACAGCATCTCCTGCATACCGGGCCCGCCCCTGGGGCCCTCGTAGCGGATGACGACGACGTCGCCCTCCGTGATCTCCTTGCGCAGGATCTTCTCGACGGCCTCCTCCTGCGACTCGCAGACCACCGCGGGACCCTCGAACGTCCAGATCGACTCGTCGACGCCCGCGGTCTTCACCACGCAGCCGTCGACGGCCAGGTTGCCCCTCAGCACGGCCAGGCCGCCGTCCTTGGAGTAGGCGTGGGCGACGTCGCGGATGCAGCCGGAGGCGGCGTCCACGTCCAGGCTCTCCCAGCGCTCCGACTGCGAGAACGCCTCAGCGGAGCGCTTGCAGCCCGGTGCCGCGTGCCACAGCTCCACGGCCTCGTCGGACGGCGAGCCCCCGCGCACGTCCCAGGTCTCCAGCCATGCCTTGACCGAGGGCGAGTGGACCGTGTGCACGTCCTCGTTGAGCAGGCCGCCGCGGTACAGCTCGCCGAGGATCGCCGGGATGCCGCCCGCGCGGTGCACGTCCTCCATGTAGTACGTGGTGGTGGGCGCGGTGTTGGGGGCGACCTTGGCCAGGCAGGGCACCCGGCGCGAGACGGCGTCGATGTCGGACAGGTCGTAGCCGACGCCGGCCTCCTGGGCGGCGGCGAGCAGGTGCAGGATCGTGTTGGTGGAGCCGCCCATGGCGATGTCGAGCGCCATGGCGTTCTCGAAGGCGGCGTGCGTGGCGATGCTGCGCGGCAGCACGGACGTGTCGTCCTGCTCGTAGTACCGCCGGGTCAGCTCGACGAGGGTGGTGGCGGCCCGCTCGTAGAGGGCGCGGCGGGCGGTGTGGGTGGCGAGCACCGAGCCGTTGCCGGGCAGGGCGAGGCCGATGGCCTCGGTGAGGCAGTTCATCGAGTTGGCGGTGAACATGCCGGAACACGAGCCGCAGGTCGGGCAGGCGTTCTCCTCGATGCGCAGCATGTCGGCGTCGGAGACGGACTCGTTCACGGCGTCGGACATGGCGTTGATCAGGTCGAGCTTGCGGACCGTGCCGTCGACGAGGGTGGCGCGGCCGGCCTCCATGGGGCCGCCGGAGACGAAGATCGTGGGGATGTCGAGCCGCAGGGCGGCCATCAGCATGCCCGGGGTGATCTTGTCGCAGTTGGAGATGCAGATCAGGGCGTCCGCGCGGTGCGCCTCGACCATGTACTCGACCGAGTCGGCGATCAGGTCGCGGGACGGCAGGGAGTAGAGCATGCCGCCGTGGCCCATGGCGATGCCGTCGTCGACGGCGATGGTGTTGAACTCGCGCGGCACCGCGCCGGCCGCCTTCACGGCCTCGCTCACGATCCGGCCGACCGGCTGGAGGTGGGTGTGGCCGGGCACGAACTCCGTGAAGGAGTTGGCGACCGCGACGATCGGCTTGCCGATGTCCTCGCTCGCTACACCGGAGGCGCGCATCAGGGCGCGGGCGCCCGCCATGTTGCGGCCGTGTGTGACTGTGCGGGACCTCAGCTCGGGCATCGTCGCTCGCTCCTTCTCAGGGGTGACTCCCCGCCGAGCCTACGCCGCCGCTCCAGGATTCGGACAGGGAGTCCGGGATACGGGATGCAGATCTCGTCCGCGGGCCGCCGGCGGGGCCCCGGGCGGGATGTCCGGGTGGGATGTGCCGGGTGGTGCGGGAAGGCCGGGTGCGGGGCGTGCCCGCGCGGGGGGCTCAGGGCTTCGTGCCGGGGGCGCCGTCGCCGAAGCCGGTCAGGTGCCCCTGCACCACGGGGGCGACGCGCGCGATGATCTCCTCCGCGGTCACGGACGCCAGCGGCTCGACCTTGATCACGTAACGGAGCATGGCGATGCCGACCAACTGGGCCGCCGCGAGTTCGGCCCGCAACTCCGCGTCCGGCAGGTCGAGCTGCCGGACGATCCTGCCCAGCAACTGGGCGGCGACGAGCCGGCGGAAGACGGCCGCGGCGGTCTCGTAGCTCACCGCGGAGCGGACGATCGCCAGCAGCGGCGCACGGGTCGCCGGGTTCTCCCAGATGCCGAGGATGAACCTGGTCAGCCGTTCGCCGACGGCCTCCGGCGGCCCCGCGGCCAGGGCGTCGGCGCCGGTCAGCGCGGGCGCGAAGGCGTCGGTGATCGCGGCTTCGAAGACCTGCTCCTTGGTGCCGAAGTAGTGGTGGACGAGCGCCGGGTCGACCCCCGCGGACTTGGCGATGCCGCGCACGGACACCTTCGCGTAGCCGCGCTCGGAGAACTCCTCGCGGGCCGCCTCCAGGATGCGGTCACGGGTGCCGGGGCCCTGTGCCGCCCCGGCGCGGGGCGGGCGCCCGCGGCGGCGGGGCGCGGGATCCGTCATGAACGGGCGGCGTCCTGCGCGCCGCGCGGGGAGGCGAGGTGCAGCCGAGTGAAGGCCAGGGCCTCGGCGAGGTCGGCCTCGCGCTCGGCGCCCGACATGGCACGGCGGGTGTTGACCTCCACCACGATGTGCCCGTCGAAGCCGCTGCCCGCCAGGCGCTCCAGCAGCTCGGCGCAGGGCTGGGTGCCGCGGCCCGGCACCAGGTGCTCGTCCTTGCCGGAGCCCTGGCCGTCGGCGAGGTGGACGTGGCCGAGCCGGTCGCCCATGCGGTCGATCATCTTCAGGGCGTCGGTGCGGGCGGTCGCGGTGTGCGAGAGGTCGACGGTGAAGTGGCGGTAGTCGTGCTTGGTGACGTCCCAGTCGGGCGCGTAGGCGAGCATCTCGCGGTCGCGGTAGCGCCAGGGGTACATGTTCTCGACGGCGAACCGGACGTCCGTCTCGTTCGCCATCCGCCATATGCCGTCGACGAAGTCGCGCGCGTACTGCCGCTGCCAGCGGAACGGCGGATGGACGACGACGGTGCCCGCGCCCAGCCGCTCGGCGGCGGACCTGGCGCGCTGCAGCTTGGTCCACGGGTCGGTGGACCACACCCGCTGGGTGACGAGCAGGCAGGGGGCGTGGATGGCGAGGACCGGGATGCGGTGGTAGTCGGCGAGGCGGCGCAGGGCCTCGATGTCCTGGCTGACGGGGTCGGTCCAGACCATGACCTCCACACCGTCGTAGCCGAGGCGTGCGGCCATGTCGAAGGCCGTTGCCGTCGACTCCGGGTAGACGGAGGCCGTCGACAGGGCGACCTTCGCGTCCGGGACGCGTACGACGGTTTCTGCCACGGGGACCAGGTTACGGGGGCGTTGGGGGTGGTGGAGTGTGGGGCTCTTCACGTCCGGGGGTCCGGGGGCCCGTCCGCCGCCCTCAGGACCGCGGCCGGGCCGGCGCGAGGCTGTCGAGGCGGCGCAGGATGACCCCCTCGCGCAGCGCCCACGGGCATATCTCCAGCGTCTGCACCCCGAACAGGTCCATCGCCCCCTCGGCGACCACCGCCCCCGCGAGCAGTTGCCCGGCCCGGCCCTCGGAGACGCCGGGCAGCTCGGAGCGCTGCCGCGCGGTCATCGCGGCGAGCCGCGGCACCCAGTCCTCCAGGGACTTCCGCTTCAGCTCCCGCTGCACGTACAGCCCCTCGGCCGAGCGCGCGGCCCCCGCGATCCTGGCGAGCTGCCGGAACGTCTTTGAGGTGGCGACCACGTGGTCGGGCCTTCCGAACCGGCTGAACTCCCCCACGACCTGCGCGATCCTCGCACGTGCGTGCTTGCGCAGCGCCCGGACGTCCGCGGGGTCCGGCGGGTCGCCGGGCAGCCGGCCCGCGGTCAGCCGGCCCGCGCCGAGCGGCAGCGACGCGGCGGCGTCCGGCTCCTCGTCGATGCCGAACGCGATCTCCAGCGAGCCGCCGCCGATGTCCAGGACGAGCAGCCGGCCCGCGGACCAGCCGAACCAGCGGCGGGCCGCGAGGAAGGTGAGCCGCGCCTCCTCGTCGCCGGCCAGCACCTGGAGGGCCACGCCGGTCTCCCGCCGCACGCGGGCCAGCACCTCGTCGGCGTTCCTGGCGTCGCGCACCGCGGAGGTGGCGAACGGCAGCAGGTTCTCGACGCCCTTGTCCTCCGCGATCCGGAGCGCGTCGCGGACCGTGCCGACCAGCCGCTCGACGCCCTCGGGCCCTATCGCGTCCCGTTCGTCGAGGAGCTGGACGAGGCGCAGGTCGGACTTGTGCGAGTAGGCGGGCAGGGGCCGGGCCCCGGGGTGTGCGTCCACCACCAGCAGATGCACTGTGTTCGAACCCACATCCAGGACACCGAGTCTCATGCGCGGAACGCTACTGTGCACGGTGCCGCCGACCGCCGCCAGGGCCGTGCGGGCCTGGGTGGCAGCCCCGTCGGGAGCGGTGCGGACGCATACTCTGGAAGCGTGCCAAAGACGAAAAAGGCAAAGGACCACAAGTCTGCCGACCCCGCCCACGCCGCCAAGCGGCGGCGGAAGGAGCCGAAGCAGCGGGAACAGCGTGAGCGCGACCGTGGGCCGCAGGGGCCCGGGCAGCAGAAGCTGCCCCGCGAGGCGCCGCCGCAGCGGCCCGGCGAGCCGGACGAACAGGGCCTCGACTTCGCCCGCGCCTGGGTGGAGTTCCCGGACCCGGCGGACGACGAGCAGGTCTTCCGGTGCGACCTGACCTGGCTGACCTCCCGGTGGAACTGCATCTTCGGCGCCGGCTGCCAGGGTATCGAGGCGGGGCGCGCCGCGGACGGCTGCTGCACGCTCGGCGCGCACTTCTCGGACGAGGAGGACGAACAGCGCGTCGCGTCCCATGTGGCCCGACTCACACCGGACATCTGGCAGCACCACGACGTCGGCCGTGCCACGGGGTGGGTGCAGGAGGCCGACGACGGCGAGGGCGGCCGCGAACGGCAGACCAGGCGCTGGCAGGGCACCTGCATCTTCCAGAACCGCGCCGGCTTCGACGGCGGCGCGGGCTGCGCCCTGCACATCCTCGCGCTGCGCGAGGGCCGGGAGCCGCTGGAGACCAAGCCGGACGTCTGCTGGCAACTGCCGGTGCGGCGCACCTACGACTGGGTGGACCGGCCGGACGACACCCGTGTGCTGCGGGTCTCGATCGGTGAGTACGACCGCCGCGGCTGGGGCCCCGGCGGCCACGACCTGCACTGGTGGTGCACGTCCGCGCGGTCCGCGCACGGTGCGGGGGACCCGGTGTACGTGTCGTACCGCGCCGAGCTGACCGAGCTGATGGGCGAGCAGGGGTACGGGCGGCTGGTCGAGCTCTGCGAGCAGCGGCTGGCCAGGGGCCTGCCGCTGCTCGCGGCGCACCCCGCGGATCCGGCGGCTCCGGTGGCTCCGGCGGCTCCGGCGGCTCCGGTGGCTCCGGCGGTGGACGCGGTGGGCGCCGTGGACCAGGTGGACGCCGCGGGTCCGGCGGAGACGGTCTAGGACGCCGCGAACACCGGGGGTGCCGCGGGCGTCGGGAACGCCGGGAACGCGGGCCGGCCCACCGCCGCCGATGGCGACGCCCCTGGGACGAGTGCCGGGGCACGGGCCCCGGGGCGAACGGCTCCGACACGGGTCCCTGGGCGAACGGTTCGGACGTCCTCCCTGAGGCGAACGGTTCGGACGCCCTCTCCGGAGCGAACGTTTCGGCGTCGCCCCCGGGGGCGGGGCCGTTCAGACGGCGGTGGCCCCCTGGTACACGGGTGTCGGCGGAGGTGCCGACGGCGGGATCGCGAGGTGCGGAATCTCGGTGGGCGGAATCTCGGTGGGCGGGATCACCGTGGGCGGGATCGGTGGGCCGCACGGGGTGCCGTCGCTGCCGGGGGACGCGGGGGCCGGGCCCGTGGCCGTGCGGCCCGCGGTGGCCCCGGTGGGCGCCGGGCCCACCGGTGCGCGGAGCACGCCCGCGTGCCCGCCGTCCGACGGGTGGCGCGCTCCGTGACCGTCGACCAGGAGGACGGCACCGGCCGGCGGGAAGGCGAGACGTGCGCTCCGGTGGCCTCGCGGTGCGCGGCTCCCCTCGGCGTGGACCCGCACGCCGGTGCTCTCGCCGGGGCCTGGCGCGCCCGGGGACCGGCTCGGGGGCGGCCGGTGGGCGCCTCCGGCCCCCGGCGACCCGTGCACGGGCGTGCCGCGGGCCGCGGTGAGCGCCCGGGAGCCGGTGCCACCGCCCTGCCGCGCGGTCGTACCGAGGCCGGTGGCGGGCGGCGGACCACCCGGGCCGAGCACCCCCGCCCGACCGCCGGGCGCACCACCGCCCCGGGCGGGGCCGGAGCCCGGGACACCGGGCCCCGTGGCCTCCCGGGTCCTCCCGGGGGCGGGCACGGGCCCGTCGTGCTGGATGAAGCGCTTGTCGACCGCTCCGACGGGGACGGTCGAGGCGCCGTCCCGGTCGCCGGCGGGAACGGCGTCACCGCGGTAGGCGGCCCACAGGGAGAGCAGCGGCGCGGCCAGCACCGCGGCCACGACGGTGGTGGTCACGGCCCGGGCGCGCAACCGGTGGCAGCGCCCGACGTGGTCCTTGGGCTCCACCGGGTAGCCGCGCCGGTCGAACCGCGGTCCCCTGCCACGCGCGCGCGTGGCGGCCACCATCGCGGCGTGCAGCGCCGCCCTCGGCGCCGCGACCAGCGGCAGCTTCACGGGCAGGACGCTGGTGCCGGGCCAGACGCCCTCGACCAGCCGCTCTGCGGTGCCGCGGCAGCGCGGGCAGGCGTCGACGTGCCGGACGAGCCGGCGGCACAGCACGGCGCCCAGCGGATCGCCGCCGGTGAGCCCTCCCGCCACCGGGCAGGCTCCCCCGGCCATGACGGCGAGGGCGGCGCGGGTGCGCTCCACCTCGCAGGCGGCCGAGGCGATCACTTCCCGCGCGGTGGCCGGTTCGACGCGCAGCACGGCGGCCACCTCGTCCGCGCCGAGCCGGTGCCGGGCGGTGAGCTCCAGCGCCTCCCGCTGCTCGGGGCTGGTGCCCGCGGCCTCGGGCCACGCCAGCACGGCCAGTTCCGCGCGGCGCCTGCGCCGGACCGGGTCAGGCAGGCCGGCCCGCTCGCCCCGGGCACCCGTGCGCGGCTCACCGTCCGTGCGCGGCTCACCGTCCGCGCGGCCCGCCGCGCCCGAGGTGCCGTCTCCGCGCCGCCGCGGCCCGCGGGCGGGCGCCCTGCGGTGCGGACGGCGCGGGTGCGCGAGGTGCCGGAGGCACGCCCAGCGGGCGAGCGCGTACAGCCAGGCGCGGTGCTCCTTCGGGTCCGCGGGGACGCGGGAGCGGCGGTGCTCGGCGGCGGCGAGGGCGTGGCCCAGGGCGGTCGTCGCGGCGTCGTGGTCGCGGAGGACGGACAGGCAGTACGTGAAGAGGCCGTCGAGGTGGGGACCGTGAGGCGCGGGCGGGCACCGCGGCCCGGCCTCCGGCACCGGTGGCACCGCCGGCGCCCGCGGGCTTCGGTGCGCCTGGTGTGCGCGGGTGGGGTGTGCGAACGTCTCCGACCGGCTGCTCATCACCCGTGCGACCGTAGGCGGGGCGTGGCGAATCCTTCCTCCGCTGAGGGCACTTTTAGCCCTTACGGGTGATGACATCCCCCAATAGGGGACACCGGCCGGGGGTGACGCCAAGCTCGATCGGTTGACGCCCGTCCCCCGATCGGGGCCGGCGACCACCGGCGTGCGGACGGCACGACCCGGTACACGGCACGACCCGGTGGGCGTCGCGGTGTCAGTGGCGGGCGCTAACGTTCCGTGTCATGGCTGCCCGTACGAAATCCGGCAAGGACCGGCCGTCCTACCGCTGCACCGAATGCGGCTGGCAGACGGCCAAATGGCTCGGCCGCTGCCCCGAATGCCAGGCGTGGGGCACGGTCGAGGAGTACGGAGCCCCCGCCGTGCGCACCACGGCCCCCGGCCGCGTCACCACCTCCGCGGTCCCCATCGGCCAGGTCGACGGCCGCCAGGCCACGGCCCGCAGCACCGGCGTCCCCGAGCTGGACCGGGTACTGGGCGGCGGCCTGGTACCCGGTGCGGTGGTGCTGCTGGCCGGCGAGCCCGGCGTGGGCAAGTCGACGCTCCTGCTGGACGTCGCGGCCAAGGCGGCCGACGAGGAACACCGCACGCTGTACGTCACCGGCGAGGAGTCCGCGAGCCAGGTGCGGCTGCGCGCGGACCGCATCAAGGCGATCGACGACCACCTGTACCTGGCCGCCGAGACCGACCTCTCGGCCGTGCTCGGGCACCTGGACGAGGTCAAGCCGTCCCTGCTGGTGGTGGACTCGGTGCAGACCGTGGCCTCGCCGGAGATCGAGGGCGCGCCGGGCGGCATGGCGCAGGTCCGCGAGGTGGCCGGCGCGCTGATCCGCGCGTCCAAGGAGCGCGGCATGGCCACGCTCCTGGTGGGCCACGTCACCAAGGACGGCGCCATCGCGGGCCCCCGGCTGCTGGAGCACCTGGTCGACGTCGTCCTGCACTTCGAGGGCGACCGGCACGCGCGCCTGCGCCTGGTCCGCGGCGTCAAGAACCGCTACGGCACCACGGACGAGGTCGGCTGCTTCGAGCTGCACGACGAGGGCATCATCGGCCTCGCCGACCCGTCCGGCCTCTTCCTCACCCGCCGTGACGAGCCGGTGCCGGGCACCTGTCTGACGGTCACCCTGGAGGGCCGCCGCCCGCTGGTCGCCGAGGTGCAGGCGCTGACCGTCGACTCCCAGATCCCCTCCCCGCGGCGCACCACCTCCGGCCTGGAGACCTCGCGGGTGTCGATGATGCTTGCGGTACTGGAGCAGCGCGGGCGGATCACCGCGCTCGGCAAGCGCGACATCTACTCGGCCACGGTCGGCGGCGTACGGCTCACCGAGCCCGCCGCCGACCTCGCCGTGGCGCTCGCGCTGGCCAGCGCGGCCAGCGACACCCCCCTGCCGAAGAACCTGGTGGCCATCGGCGAGGTGGGGCTGGCGGGCGAGGTGAGGAGGGTCACCGGCGTCCAGCGGAGGCTGGCGGAGGCGCACCGGCTGGGCTTCACCCACGCCCTCGTCCCGGCGGACCCCGGAAAGATACCGACCGGTATGCGGGTCACCGAAGTGGCCGATATGTCCGATGCGCTGCGCGTACTGCCGCGGAGCCGTCGGCGGGAGGCCCCGCAGGAGGCGGTGGAGCGCCGGTAGACTTTGCCCCGGTCTCGCCCATCCGTACGAATGCGGGGTACGAAAGCAGGGGCGGGCCGGACCCGCGACCGGAGGAGTGCAGTGGCAGCCAACGACCGGGCGTCAGCTCCCGGCAAGACCGGCGGGAGCTCCGGCGCCGACGGGCTGATGCGCGCCTCGCTGAGTGCGGTCGCACCGGGCACCGCGCTGCGTGACGGCCTGGAGAGAGTCCTGCGCGGCAACACCGGAGGGCTGATCGTCCTCGGCTCCGACAAGACCGTCGAGGCCATGTGCACGGGCGGCTTCGTACTGGACGTGGAGTTCACCGCGACGCGGCTGCGCGAGCTGTGCAAGCTCGACGGCGGGATCGTGCTGGACAAGGACCTCACGAAGATCCTGCGCGCCGGAGTGCAGTTGGTGCCCGATCCGACCATCCCCACCGAGGAGACCGGCACGCGGCACCGCACCGCCGACCGGGTCAGCAAGCAGGTGGGCTTCCCCGTCGTCTCCGTGTCCCAGTCGATGCGGCTGATCGCGCTGTACGTGGACGGGCAGCGGCGGGTGCTGGAGGACTCGGCGGCGATCCTGTCCCGCGCGAACCAGGCGCTGGCCACCCTGGAGCGGTACAAGCTGCGGCTCGACGAGGTGGCCGGGACGCTGTCCGCGCTGGAGATCGAGGACCTCGTGACCGTACGGGACGTCACGGCGGTGGCGCAGCGCCTGGAGATGGTGCGGCGGATCGCGACCGAGATCGCCGAGTACGTGGTCGAGCTGGGCACGGACGGGCGGCTGCTCGCGCTGCAACTGGACGAGCTGATCGCCGGGGTGGAGCCGGAGCGGGAGCTGGTGGTCCGGGACTATGTGCCGGCACCCACGGCCAAGCGGTCCCGGACGGTGGACGAGGCACTGTCCGAGTTGGATGCGCTGTCGCACGCGGAGCTGCTTGAGTTGCCCACCGTGGCCCGGGCGCTGGGGTACACCGGGGCCCCGGAGACGCTGGACTCCGCCGTGTCGCCGCGTGGCTTCCGGCTGCTGGCGAAGGTGCCCCGGCTGCCCGGGGCGATCATCGATCGGCTGGTGGAGCACTTCGGGGGGTTGCAGAAGCTGCTGGCGGCCAGCGTGGACGATCTGCAGACCGTGGACGGGGTCGGGGAGGCTCGGGCCCGGAGCGTGCGGGAGGGGCTGTCCCGGCTGGCGGAGTCCTCGATCCTGGAGCGCTACGTATAGCCCCCGGTAGCCCCGGTAGGCGCGGTAGCCCCCGGCCCGGCGGGCGTACGTGCGCACCGGGACACCGGGCTCCCGCCTGAACGGCCGGGAAGGCGCCGCGTCCGGCACGGCGCTGCCGCACCCCGACGGGGACGGCCACCGCCCTCGCCCCCGCTGCCGCGGTGGGCTCACAACGGGAAGCCGAAACCCGTGAGCTGTTCCGACCGGGTCCACAGGGCCCGGGCCTCGGCGGGATCGTCGGCTCCCGCCGGCAGCCGGACGGTGCTTGGCGTGCCGGAGGTCTGATCACGACCCGCCGGACCGATGAACTGCCCGCTGCCCGCCTTCGGACTGGTCGCCGCGTACAGCGACGGCCACGCCGCCCCAGCTCGTCGCGCCGTGACCGGGCCCCTCACCCGAGGACCGTGGCCGCGCTTCCTCGCCCGCGGCCCCGGTCAGTCCTCGTCGAGCACGAATGACGCCTGGGTCTTGGGAAATCCGGGTGTCCGGGCCTCGACGAGATAGCTGCCGGCCGCCGCCGGGGCCGAGGAGTGCCTGGCGCAGTGCGGTGCGCTGGACGCGCGGTTCCAGGTGACCGTGTGGGTGATGCTGGAACCCGCGGGCACGCGCAGGAACAGGCTGCTGCCGTCCTCGGGGCAGTCGTCGGAAGCCCAGACCCGCTTGTCCGAGTCCGCCTGAGTGACCGTCAGAACGGCGTTCCTGGGGCCGAGGTCGATCTTGCAGGCGCTCGCGGAGGAGTTCTTCGCGACGAGTTGGAAGCGGGGATCGCGGTCCGGCGCATAGGTGTTGGCGACACTGCGCAGGGTGAGCCGCACCGTGCTGTGCGAGCAGGTCGGCAGGCTCGTGCCGGCCGGGATCTCGTCCGCGGAGTCGCCGCCCACCTGGGAGCCGCCGCCCGCCGCGGAGCCCCCGCCGCCCGCGGCTCCGCCGACGCTCCCGGCGCCGCCCGCACCGGACCCCGAGCCATCCGCACCGGCCGTGTCACCGGCACCGCCCGACGATCCGCCGCCGTCCGACTCGTCACGTCCGCCGGGGCGTTGGCTGATCGCGGGGCCGGACCCGGACGGCCCCGGGGTGATGGACGGAACGGGGTTCTTGCCCTCGGCACGGCCGGTGTCCTTCTTGCCGCCCCCGCCGCCGGACGTCATGAACCAGAAGACGAGCAGCGCCGCGACCGCGAGCGTGCCCAGCATGATGGCCCTCCGTCGCCAGTAGATGGTGGAGGGAAGCGGCCCGACCGGATTGCGCAGAGATCCCACGGCCCAAACTGTACGAGAGATCCGCGCGCAGTCCTGCCGCACCCGCCGTACCCGGCCAAGTTTTGCCGATCATCATCACGGCCGGCGCCCCGAAGGCGCCCGAACTGCCCGTTCCGGCCCTGTCCTTCGGCGGGGGCCGGACCCGACGCGGGCCGGATGTGCCGGAGCGTGTCCGGTTCGTCCTGTTCCCGGCTCCGGATGGCTTCGACGCCGATCTCCACATCGGCGTCACAGACTTCGCGCACGGCGCTCCCGGCCTGCTGCGGGGGTTCGGCGAGATCTGGACGACGGCCGGACCGTGGCTGTTCTGCGGGGTGTTCGCGGGCGACGGGGGTCGGCGGGTCGGCGGGTCGGCGGGTCGGCGGGTCGGCGGGTCGGCGGGTCGGCGGGTCGGCGGGGAACCGTCGACCGGTGGCGGAAGTCGGGACCGTGGCGGAAGACGTGGACCGGTGGCGGGCGACGCGCACTTGCGGCGGGAGGCGGGAACCGGCGGCCGGCGCGGGGGGCCGGGACGGGAGTTGGCCGTCGCGCTGCCGCCGGTGCCGGTGGCCGCCGCCGTGGCGTATGCGGCGGGCGGAGTATTCAAGTCGCCGGTGGCGGACGGGAAGTGTCCGTGCCGGACGGTGACCGGGCCGGGCGTGGCCTTGTCGTGACGGTGACCGGGGCGGACGGTGACCCGGGCGGACGGTGACCGGGGCGGACGTGCCACCGGTGGCCCGTGCGGCCGGTCCGCGTCGTCCGGCACCGCGGCCGCCGCTCCGCCCGCGGTGGCCGGTTGCCCGGATGCCGCCGGAAGCGGTCGGCCGGGCGCGGGCGGCGCGGGCGGGCAGCGTGGCCCTCGGCACGATCCACGCGCCCCCGACGTCCGCCTCGCGCGCCACGGCCCCGCGGTCCGGCGACCGCCAGAACCGAAAGCCCCTAACTCCCGATCACCACCCGCACGCCCCGCACCCGCACCCGCACCCGCACCCGCACCCGCAGCGGTAGCGGTAGCAGTAACGCGAACGCGGCCGGTGCTCCGCCCTGCGCCACGGTGCACGGCTCCGCCCCACGCCCCGCACAGCGAGGCGTAGGCCACCATCCGGCAACCACGGCCGGCAGGCGGCCGCCCGGGGCCGTGCCCGGCGTGCCGCTACGCCGCCGCTCCGTCGGGGCTCGCCGTTACGCCACGGCTCCGTCAGACGGCGGACCCGGCCCGGCGCAGGCCCCCGCGCCCCCGACCGCAGGCACGCCACGTCCCCCACACCGCAGGCACGCCCCGCCGCCACACCGCGTGCGGGGCGGTCGCCGCCGCACCCAAGAGGCCCACATCCCGGCCACGTAAACCACTCGCGTCCCCACACCCGTGCGAGGATCGCTGTGTCATGACTGCGCCCACACAGAACACCGCCCCCTCCATGCCCGCGCCCGCGCCCACCCCCTCCGAGCCCGCCCCCGTGGCCCCGCGGGCCCACCAGGACCTGCACACCCCCGTCCTCGGCTGGTTCGCCCAGCACGCCCGCGACCTCCCCTGGCGCCGTCAGGAAGCCGGCCCGTGGGGTGTCATGGTCAGCGAGTTCATGCTCCAGCAGACCCCCGTCAGCCGTGTCCTACCGGTCTACGAGCAGTGGATGGCCCGCTGGCCGCGCCCCGCGGACCTCGCGGCCGAGGCGCCCGGCGAGGCGGTCCGCGCCTGGGGCCGGCTCGGCTACCCGCGGCGCGCCCTGCGCCTGCACGGTGCCGCCGTCGCCATAACGGAACGGCACGGCGGCGACGTGCCCACCCAGCACGCCCAGCTCCTCGCCCTGCCCGGCATCGGCGAGTACACCGCCGCGGCCGTGGCCAGCTTCGCCTACGGACAGCGGCACGCGGTGCTGGACACCAACGTCCGCCGGGTGCTGGCCCGCGCGGTGACCGGAGTGCAGTACCCGCCGAACGCCACCACCGCGGCCGAGCGGAAGCTGGCCCGTGCGCTGCTGCCCGAGGACCCCGGGACCGCGGCGCGCTGGGCGGCGGCCTCCATGGAACTCGGCGCGCTGGTCTGCACCGCCAAGAACGAGAACTGCGCCCGCTGCCCCGTCGCCTCGCAGTGCGCCTGGCGCCTGGCCGGCAAGCCCGAGCACGACGGCCCGGCACGCCGCGGCCAGACCTATGCGGGCACCGATCGCCAGGTCCGCGGAAAGCTGCTCGCCGTCCTGCGGGAGGCCACCGGGCCGGTGCCGCAGGCCGCGCTCGACCGGGTGTGGCACGAGCCCGTCCAGCGGGCCCGCGCCCTCGACGGCCTGGTGGCCGACGGCCTGGTCGAACCCCTCGCGCACGGCGCCTACCGCCTGCCGCTCACCTAGAGCCTGCCACCGCCCACCCGCGCCCCGGCCTCGGAATCGGGACGTCCACGACCGGTCCGGTACCGGCGCGCCGAACGCGCCGGCCCGGGCCGCCTCGTCCGTCCCCTCCGCACCTGCGTGCTGTCTCCGTCACACAACCACCTGTTACACAACCGACGGACAGCCGTGCGTCCGCCGCAGGCTGCCCCGCACGAGCCCGTGACAACACCGCCGTAGCGTCATCCCCGACGCCGTGGACCACCACCGCGCCCCGTACCGCACAACGGCGGCGGGACCGCGGAGCGCACGGCGGATCACGAGCAGGAGTGAGCGGCGCGACCACGCGAGGGGGCGTGGCGGACGGCGCGGGGACAGGCCGCGAGCGGCGCACGGCGGGGCCGGGGGAACAACACGACGGCACCGGGCGGGCCCGCCGCGAACGGCAGGCGAAGGTTTGAGCGGAGGCGGTTGGAATGGTGCACGGCGAGGTGCTTGAGTTCGAGGATTACGTACGCACCCGGCACGACGCCCTGCTGCGCAGCGCCCGTCGCCTGGTCCCCGACCCGGTCGACGCGCAGGACCTGCTGCAGACCGCGCTGGCCCGCACCTACGGCCGCTGGGAGGGCATAGCGGACAAGCGGCTCGCCGACGCCTATCTGCGCCGCGTCATGATCAACACCCGTACGGAGTGGTGGCGGGCGCGGAAGCTGGAGGAGGTCCCGACCGAGCAGCTTCCCGAGGCGACCATCGACGACTCCACCGAGCAGTACGCGAACCGCGCGCTGCTGATGGACGCCATGCAGGTGCTGGCACCCAAGCAGCGCAGTGTCGTGGTGCTGCGACACTGGGAGCAGATGTCCACGGAGGAGACGGCCGCCGCCCTCGGTATGACCGCGGGAACGGTCAAGAGCACGCTGCACCGCGCGCTGGCCCGGCTCCGCCAGGAGCTGGAGAGCCGCGCCCGCGACGCGCGCGCTCAGGACGGGGAGCGGGAGCGTTGCGCGGCCTAGGCAGACGGCACCTCGGGGCGGACGGCGTCCGCGAGCCTGCGATGACAAGCCCGACGGCACGGCGGGCGGCCCCCGCGAGAACCGCGCGCGCGGGCCGCGGAGCCACCGCGGGCGCGATCAGGGCCGCCGCCGCGCTGGCCGCGGCGACCGGGCTGGCACTCGTCGCAGGCTGTTCCACCGGCGGCACGGGCGCACGTGACGAGGGCCCCGCGCACACCGACCCGGTGGGCCACGCCGCCGCGCCCTCCCCCACCCCCAGCACCGTGCCCCTGCCGAGCCGGCAGCGGGTCAACCCGGTGAAGCTCGTGATGGGCGACCCGAAGGTGAGCGAGGAGGTCAAGAAGGGGCTGAAGCCCTGCATGACCAACGGCTACCCGGTCGACGCCTCCTACGGCAAGCTCACCGGCACGGCGGCCACCGACGTCCTGGTCAACGTACTGACCTGTGATTCGGTCGGCGTAGGGTCTTATGTGTACCGCGAGGAGAAGGGCCGGTACGAGAACGTCTTCCAGGACGAGGAGCAGCCCGTCTACGCGCAGATCGACCGCGGTGACCTGGTGGTCACGCAGAAGGTCTACGAGCGCGGCGACTCGGTCACCTACCCGTCGAGCGAGGACGTGATCACCTATCGCTGGTCGGCGTCGGCGAACCGTTTCACGGAGCAGGACCGCACGCACAACGACTACAGCAACGCGGTGGGCGGCGAGAAGACCCCCACCGCCGACAACTGAACCGTCCGCGCGGCGTCCGGGATCCCGGACGGCACCGGCGGACGGCACGGACCACAGCAGCGGCCGGCGGCGCCAAGCGGCGGCGCCCGGTCATGAGGGAGCGGCGGAAGCGGATGACGCAGCGGACGGCAGAGCCCACCCATGTCCTGTTCGTCGAGGACGACGACGTCATCCGTGAGGCCACCCAGTTGGCCCTGGAGCGCGACGGCTTCGTGGTGACCGCCATGCCGGACGGCCTGTCGGGTCTGGATGCCTTCCGTGCCGACCGCCCGGACATCGCCCTGCTCGACGTGATGCTGCCGGGCCTCGACGGTGTGAGCCTGTGCCGCAGGATCCGTGACGAGTCCACCGTCCCGGTGATCATGCTCTCGGCACGCGCCGACTCGATCGACGTCGTGCTGGGCCTGGAGGCCGGCGCCGACGACTACGTGACCAAGCCGTTCGACGGCGCGGTGCTGGTCGCCCGGATCCGCGCGGTGCTGCGGCGGTTCGGGCACGCGAGCGGTGCCGGGGCGGGCGCGCGGGCGGGGGCGGCCGCGGGCCCACCGGGGCAGGGACCGGACGGCACCGCGGACGGGCGCCGCGGCGTACTGCGGTTCGGCGACCTGTCGGTGGACACCGAGGGCATGGAGGTGCGGCGGGCCGGTGAGCAGGTGGCGCTGACGCCGACCGAGATGCGGCTGCTGCTGGAGTTCTCCACCGCGCCCGGCACGGTGCTCTCCCGCGACCGGCTGCTGCAGCGCGTCTGGGACTACGGCTGGGGCGGGGACACCCGTGTCGTCGACGTCCATGTGCAGCGGCTGCGCACCAAGATCGGCCAGGACCGGATAGAGACGGTCCGCGGTTTCGGCTACAAGTTGAAGGCATGAGCTGGGCATGCGGGATCTGACGACCTCGACCGGCTCCGAGCCGCGCGCGGCCGCGCGTACGGGCTCCGCCGGGCCGTCCCGTGCCGGGCTGCGCACCCGCCTGCTCGGCGGGCTCAGGGTGCGCACCGGTGTGCGGTGGAAGCTGAGCGCGGCGATCGCCCTGGTCGGCGCGCTGATCGCGCTGGCGCTGAGCCTGGTGGTGCACAACGCCGCGATGGTCTCGATGCTGGACAGTTCCCGTGACGTGCAGGACGAGCGCATCCAGTTCGCCCAGCGGATCTACGAGACGACGAGCCGGATGCAGTTCGGCACCACGGTGGACGACCCCAAGCTGCCGCATGTGCTGCGCCAGCGGGCGGAGCAGGGCCGGCGGGCGACGTACGTCTCGGACGGCGGCCCCGGCGGGCCCGACGTGTGGGCCGCCGTGCCGCTGAAGGACGGCCGTGTGCTGTCGCTGCACACCAAGTTCACGGAGGGCAGCGCGCGGGTGATGAAGGACCTCGACCAGGCCCTGCTCATCGGCTCGATCGCGGTGGTGCTGGGCGGCTGCGCGCTGGGCGTGCTGATCGGCGGCCAGCTCTCGCGGCGGCTGCGGAAGGCGGCAGCGGCGGCCGGCGAGGTCGCACAGGGCCAGACGGACGTCCGGGTGCGCGAGGCGATCGGCGGCATGGTGCGCGACGAGACGGACGACCTCGCGCGGGCCGTGGACGCGATGGCGGACACCCTGCGGCAGCGCCTGGAGGCCGAGCGCCGGGTGACGGCGGACATCGCGCACGAGCTGCGCACCCCGGTGACCGGCCTGCTGACGGCGGCGGAGCTGCTGCCGCCCGGGCGGCCGAGCGAACTGGTCAAGGACCGGGCGCAGGCGCTGCGCACCCTGGTCGAGGACGTCCTGGAAGTGGCCCGGCTGGACAGCGCGGCCGAGCGTGCCGAGTTGCAGGACATCATGCTGGGCGAGTTCGTCGCCCGGCGGGTGGCGCTGCTGAACGGGGACGTGCGGGTGGAGGTGCTGCACGAGTCGGAGGTCACCACCGACCCGCGTCGCCTGGAGCGCATCGTGGGCAATCTGCTGGCGAACGCCGCCCGGCACGGCAGGCCGCCCATCGAGGTGACGGTGGAGGGGCGGGTGATCCGGGTGCGGGACCACGGGCCCGGTTTTCCGGCGGAGCTGGTCGCCCGGGGGCCGAGCCGGTTCCGCACCGGCAGTGCCGACCGCGCAGGGCACGGCCACGGACTGGGGCTGACCATCGCGGCGGGCCAGGCGCGGGTGCTGGGCGCCCGGCTGACCTTCCGCAACCTCCGCCCGGCGGGCGCCCCCGACGACGCCCCCGCCGAGGGGGCGGTCGCCGTGCTCTGGCTTCCTGAGCACGCGCCGACCAGTACGGGCAGCTACCCGATGCTCCAGATCCCGCAGCAGCCGCAGGTGTGAAGGCGGGGCTGCCGGCCGGCGCTGGGCCCCGGGTCCAGCCCCGGCCCCGGCGGCCCACGCCCCCACCGCCCCCACCGGCCCCGGCGCCCCGTGCTCCCCGCCCCGCGCCTTCGCGACTCCGCGCCTTCGCGCCTTTCGCGACTGCGCGACTCGTGAGCGTCCGGGGTCGTCAGCCCCAGGTCTTCTCCGGGTCCAGCCCGCCTTCGCGGGGCTGGGTGAACGAGAACCAGTTCCCCGAGTCGTCACGGAAGAGGGCCTCGGTGCCGTAGGGGCGCTCCTGGGGTTCCTGGATGAACTCCACGCCGCGTGCCCTCAGCCGCTCGTAGTCTCCGCGGACGTCGTCGGTGGCGATCACTCCGGCGCCCAGCAGGCCCTTGCTGACCAGCTTCTTCAGCGCCTCGGCGGACTCGGGGTCCATGGCGCCCGCGCCCGGCACCATCAGGGTGAGCTGTACATCGGGCTGGTCCTTCGCGCCCACCGTGAGCCAGCGCATACCGCCCTCGCCCATGGTCATGTCCTGGCGGACCTCCAGGCCCAGCTTCTCGGTGTAGAACTCCTTGGCCCTTTCCTGGTCCAGGACCCAGACGGTGGCAATGGCGAGTCCCTTGATCATCTTGTGCTCCAGCAGGTCAGAGGGTGTGGCTTGCCCCGTCACCGTAGCCAGCGGGCGCGCCGGGCCGCTTCTTCAGAATTGCGCTGTCCCGCCGGGCCCGGCCGGGCGGCCCTCCGCCGGCCCGCCCGGGTCGGACCCCGGCTCCCGGCGGCGGGCCGGGAAGCCGCGGGCCAAGAGCATCACGTAGCAGCCGGGTACCAGGGCGCCGGCACTGCCGACGTGCTTGGCGCGGTACTCGCTCGGGGTGAGGCCGGTCTGTGCCTTGAAGCGGGACGAGAAGGTGCCGACGCTGGTGAAGCCGACCAGGTGGCAGATCTCCGTGACGGACAGGTTCGCGGTGCGCAGCAGTTCCTCGGCCCGCTCGGTCCTGCGGTAGGAGAGGTACTGGCCCGGGGTCTGCCCGTACGCCTCCTTGAAGGTGCGTACGAAGTGGTAGCGGGAGTAGCCGGCGAACGCGGCGACCGCTTCCAGGTCGAGGGCGGGGTCGGCCCAGTCACGGTCCATCGCGTCCTTGGCGAGGCGGAGCTGCCGCAGTCTGTCCACGCCCCCGATGCTGCCACGCCCCACTGACAGTGCCGCAGGACCAGCGCACGGGTGCCCGCGGCCGCGCGCCCGGACTGGTGGGAGGCGCGGTCGGAAGGGGCACGGGAGGAACGTGGCCGACGGGCCGAGCGGCCGCAAGGGGCACGGAAGGAACGTGGCCGAAGGGCCGAGCGGCCGCAGCCCGGCGGAGGGCGGCAGACGAGGGCCCCCGTCGCGCGTCACCGCGCTCCGGGGGCCCTCAGACCGAGGATGGACCTGTTCAGACGGCCTCTGCAACCGTCCGACCGTCCTGCGCGGCGTCCCCTTCCGCGCGCTCGGCCGGCTTGTCGGTGCCCGGTGCGCCCTCGGGGCCGGCGCCCCGCAGCGGCGTCTCCTTGACGAAGACCGCCCCGACGAGCGCCACGACGGCCACCACGGCGCCGAGGACGAACGCCACGTGCGTCCCCTCCGACACCGCGTGCTGGTAGGCGTCGCGGGCTGCCGCGGGCAGCTTGGCGAGGCTGGCGGCGTCGAGCTGGGCGGACTTCTCCGTGATCCTGCCGCCGAGCGAGCCGGCCCGCTCGGTCATCACGTCCTTGACCCGCGAGTTGAAGAGCGCGCCCATGACCGCGACGCCGAAGGAGGAGCCGAGGGTGCGGAAGAGCGTGGTGGAGGAGGAGGCGACGCCCATGTCCTTCATCTCCACGCTGTTCTGCGCGACCAGCATGGTGATCTGCATCAGGCAGCCCATGCCGGCGCCGAGCACCACCATGTACAGCCCGGAGGTGAGCCGCGAGGTGCCGGTGTCCATCTGGGCCATCAGGAAGAGGCCGACGATCATCAGCACGGTTCCGACGATCGGGAAGACCTTGTAGCGCCCCGTGCTGGTGGTGACACGGCCCGCGACCAGCGAGACGACCAGCATCGACAGCAGCAGCGGGAGCAGCAGCAGGCCGGAGTTGGTGGCGGAGGCGCCCTGCACGGACTGCTGGTACAGCGGCAGGAAGAGCGTCGCGCCGAACATCACGAAGCCGGTGATGAAGCCGATGACCGAGGTCAGGGTGAAGTTGCGGCTGCGGAAGATGTGCAGCGGCATGACGGGCTCGGCGGCCTTCGTCTGGACGAAGACGAAACCGATCAGCGCGGCGACGCCGATGCCGATGAGCTCCATGATGATCGCGGAGCCCCATGCGTACTCGCTGCCGCCCCAGGTGGTGACCAGCACGATCGCGGTGATGCCTAGGGCCAGCAGACCCGCGCCCAGGAAGTCGATCCGGCCCTCCACCCGCTTCCTCGGCAGGTGCAGCACGGCGCTGACGGCGAGCAGTGCGACGACGCCGAGCGGCAGGTTGATGTAGAAGGACCAGCGCCATCCGAGGTGGTCGGTGATGGCACCGCCGACCAGCGGGCCGCCGATCATGGCGACGGCCATCACGGCGGACATCATGCCCATGTACTTGCCCCGCTCCCGGGGCGGAACCAGGTCACCGATGATCGCCATGACGCCGACCATCAGACCGCCCGCGCCCAGGCCCTGGATGGCCCGGAAGCCGATGAGCTGTCCCATGTCCTGCGACATGCCGCTCAGCGCCGAACCGATGAGGAAGACCACAATGGAGGCGAGGAAGCTGCCCTTGCGGCCGTACATGTCGCCGACCTTGCCCCAGATGGGCGTGGAGGCGGCGGTGGCGAGCGTGTAGGAGGCGACCACCCAGGACAGGTGATCCAGACCGCCCAGTTCCCCTACGATCGTCGGCATCGCGGTGCCCACGATCATGTTGTCGAGCATCGCGAGCAGCATCGCGATCATCAGGGCCAGCAGGATGACGCGCACACTGCGCTGCTGTTCGCCGCCCTTGGGCACGGCATCATCCACTTGCTGAACCTGGGGCATGGTGACCAACTCCTCTGGGACATAAGGAGACGACGTGAGGGAGCCGGGCGGAATCCACATACTTACTTGCCGCCCGGCTAGCTGACTGCACGCAAGCAAGGTAATCTGAAACTAGCCGGGCGTCAAGTAAGTTCCAGAGCCATAGAGCCATGAGGAGTCACCACGATGGACGGCACCAAGCAGCACCGGCGCGGCAACACGCGCCAGCGCATCCAGGACGTGGCCCTCGAACTCTTCGCCGAGCAGGGCTACGAGAAGACCTCACTGCGTGAGATCGCCGAACGCCTCGATGTCACCAAGGCCGCGCTGTACTACCACTTCAAGACCAAGGAGGACATCCTCCTCAGCATCTTCGAGGATGTCGGCAAGCCCATGACCGAGCTGATCGACTGGGGCAAGCAGCAGCCGCACACCCTGGAGACCAAGCTCGAACTGCTGCGCCGCTACAGCGAGGCACTCGCCACCGCCTGGCCCATGCTCCGCTTCATGCAGGAGAACCAGGCGACGATCAAGGAACTCATCCCCGGTGAGATGTTCAAGCACCGGATGCTCGCGCTGTACGACCTGATGAAGGAGCCGGACGCCGACCTGACCGACCAGGTCCGCTGCATCAGCGCCATCTTCACGATGCAGGCCGGCACCTTCGCGCTCAAGGACGCGGAAGGCGACCCCGCGGACAAGCGCAGGGCCGTCCTCGAGGTCGCCATGGATCTGGTCACGCAGGCCCACCGCGGCAACCGCTAGTCACCGCGCGGTGCGACCGCGGGCCGCGGGCCGCGGGCCGACGGCCGCTCGCCGCTCGCCGCTCGCCGCTCGCCAGCTACCGGCTACCGGCTACCGGCTACCGGCCAGCGACCGGTAGCCGAACCGTGACCCGGGCGCGGCGCGCGGGTGCCGCGGTCGCGTGCCGCCGCGCCTTGGGCCGTCAGACCCGCAGACCGTGGTGGTGCAGGAAGGTGACGGGGTTCACCGCCGAGCCGTAGTTCGGCGTGGAGCGGATCTCGAAGTGCAGGTGCGGCCCGGTGGTGTTACCGGTGTTGCCGGAGAGGCCGATGCGCTGGCCCTCCTTCACCTTCTCGCCGATGTGCACGTCGATGTGCGACAGGTGCGCGTACTGCGAGTACGTACCGTGACCGTGGTTGATCACGATCGCGTTGCCGTAGGCGGGACCGTCGCCGCCGCCGTTGGGTCCGGCCTTGACGACGACTCCGCTGTGCGCGGCGCCCACGGGCGTACCGATCGGCACGGCGAAGTCCTGGCCGGAGTGCTTGTGCGACCACAGGCCGCCGGCCTGGTTGAAGGAAGCGTTCAGCTTGTAGTGGTGGACCGGCCGCGCCCAGGTCAGCTTGTGGTGCGCCGCCTTCGTGTGGTGGTGGCCGTGCTTCGCGTGGTGGTGGCCGTGCTTCGCCCGGTGCTCGTGGGCAGCATGCTCGTGGCCCTTCCCGTGCGCACCGGGCCCGTGGTGCCCCGCCGACGCGCCATGGGCTGCGGGGTCGACCTGGACGGAGGCAGCGGGCTTGGCCGGTGCGGCGTCCGCGGCGGGGCCGCCGTCCGCAGCGGCCGAGATCCCGGCCCCCAGCGCAGCCGAGGCCCCCACACCAGCGGCGACGACGGCCACGCGGGTACGGAGCCGGGATGCGGCGGGACGACGAGACAGGGCACGCTTCAGCATTCTGAATACCTCCGGATATAAACGGACCCGGCGGATATCACGCCCATCGACGTACATGCCGGGCTGGCCACCCCTTGGTAACGCGCACCCCGGCCCCCGCGTCAAAAAGCCCCGCTACGAAGCGGGGCCGTAGCGGGAGTGCCGGGAATACCCGACCCGACATCCCGTGAATACACAAGCATTACGGTCAAATATGGACTAATGCGGACACTCATCGATGCAGTTCCAGGCCGTTCGACGCCCGTCGCACAGCCCCCGCGGCCATCTCGGGCCCGGCCTCCGTGACCTCTTTCCCATCGCACCGGGACGATCGCACTATTGGGCCTAGTAGGGGCGTAGAAGGCTGTGCGGCATATCACCGGAAGGCCGTGGCATCGGCCCGGTTCATGTGACGCAGACTACTTCCGGGAATTCCGGTCGTCCTCTGCGGTTCCCGCCCCAGGGGGCGACCCGGCGCGTACGGGCGGTGCCCCGGCGTCGCGGGGTACCACCGGAAGGGCTCGCCGGTCGCGGCACGGGCCGCTCACACCACGCATACGAAGACCCCCGTTAGCCCGCGCTCGCGGCACCCGGCCCGCGCACCCTCGCCCGTTGCGCCACGTCCGCACGCCACCCGTCCACCCGCCGCCCGTCCGCGTCCCGGCCGCCGCCCGGACCCCGCGCCGTACCGGCACAGCGCCACACCGGCCCTGCGCCGCACCGGCCGGCCCGCGCACCGCCCGTCGCTGCCGCAGGGTGCCCCGCAGCGGCCGGAGGGAGGCGCCGTCAACGAGCGGCGAACCAACCGACGTGTAGCTGAGCGTGATGAATCTCGGAGAGCCTTCACCGGAGGTGTCCGGCCGGACTCGGGCATACGGCGGAGGTACGGGACGGCGGGTGGGCCGGTGTGCGCACTGCGGGGAAGGGGTCCCGGGAACATCGCTGTCGGATCGTGCGCCAAGCCGTCGACTCCCCCTGCTGGGCGGCCGGTAGAGCGACGACAACCGGCAGGGGCGGAAGACGTCCCGCAGATGACGCCCTGTCATCCGCGGCACCGCCGAACCCCGCCCGCGGCGACGTTGGCGCGGCGCTGCGCGAAGCACCCCCGTCATCGGCAGCAGGAGGGAAGCGGTGCCCGCCGTCGTCCGTCCCCGGTCCGGGAAGGCGCTGACCGCCCGGTCGGCGGCCGATGTCCTCCTCGGCTCGGGCCCGGGCAAGGTGGGAGCCGGGGCCCTCATTGGGGGCCGCGAACCGGTCCGGTGGTGCGGGACCGGCAGCCGATGTCGGGTTTCGCGAGCAGCGAGCGGGCATGCCGGGCGCGGCAAAAAAAGGGGGCTGCCCCCGGTCCGGCGATCCGGTCCGGGGGCGGCCCCACGCCTCCACGAGGCGATCGTGCGCGCGCCGCGCCAGGCGGGCGGCTACGCCTCCTTGCTCAGGTTCGGCCCGGCACCGCCGGCCGCCTGCTCCACGGGAGGCATGTCCGGCAGGGCGGTCTTCTCCTCGCCGCGGAAGGTGAAGGTCTTGGCGTCGCCCTCGCCCTCCGTGTCGACGACCACGATGTGACCGGGACGCAGCTCGCCGAAGAGGATCTTCTCGGAGAGCATGTCCTCGATCTCCCGCTGGATCGTCCGGCGCAGCGGCCGGGCGCCCAGGACGGGGTCGTAGCCCTTCTTGGCGAGCAGCGACTTCGCGGCCGCGCTGAGCTCGATGCCCATGTCGCGGTCCTTCAGCCGCTCGTCCACCTTGCTGATCATGAGGTCGACGATCTGGATGATGTCTTCCTCGGTGAGCTGGTGGAAGACCACCGTGTCGTCGACACGGTTCAGGAACTCCGGGCGGAAGTGCTGCTTCAGCTCGTCGTTGACCTTGGCCTTCATCCGCTCGTACCCGGTCTTGACGTCACCCTGGGCGGCGAAGCCCAGGTTGAAGCCCTTGGAGATGTCCCGGGTACCGAGGTTGGTGGTCATGATGATGACCGTGTTCTTGAAGTCCACGACCCGGCCCTGGGAGTCGGTCAGGCGACCGTCCTCCAGGATCTGCAACAGGGAGTTGAAGATGTCGGCGTGGGCCTTCTCGACCTCGTCGAAGAGGACCACGGAGAACGGCTTGCGGCGCACCTTCTCGGTGAGCTGGCCGCCCTCCTCGTAGCCCACGTATCCGGGCGGGGAGCCGAAGAGGCGGGAGACCGTGTGCTTCTCGCTGAACTCCGACATGTCGAGGGCGATCAGCGCGTCCTCGTCGCCGAAGAGGAACTCGGCGAGCGTCTTGGACAGCTCGGTCTTGCCCACGCCGGACGGGCCCGCGAAGATGAACGAGCCGCCGGGGCGCTTGGGGTCCTTCAGACCCGCACGCGTACGCCGGATGGCCTGGGAGAGCGCCTTGATGGCGTCCTGCTGGCCGATGACGCGCTTGTGGAGCTCGTCCTCCATGCGCAGCAGCCGGCTGGACTCCTCCTCGGTGAGCTTGAACACCGGGATGCCGGTCGCGGTCGCCAGGACCTCGGCGATCAGCTCGCCGTCGACCTCGGCGACGACGTCCATGTCGCCGGCCTTCCACTCCTTCTCCCGCTTGGCCTTGGCGGCGAGGAGCTGCTTCTCCTTGTCGCGCAGCGAGGCGGCCTTCTCGAAGTCCTGCGAGTCGATCGCGGACTCCTTGTCGCGCCGGACGCCCGCGATCTTCTCGTCGAACTCGCGCAGGTCCGGCGGCGCGGTCATCCGGCGGATCCGCATCCGGGAGCCGGCCTCGTCGATCAGGTCGATCGCCTTGTCCGGCAGGAAGCGGTCCGAGATGTACCGGTCGGCCAGGGTGGCGGCCTGGACCAGGGCCTCGTCCGTGATGGAGACGCGGTGGTGCGCCTCGTAGCGGTCGCGCAGGCCCTTCAGGATCTCGATGGTGTGCGGCAGCGACGGCTCCGCGACCTGGATGGGCTGGAAGCGGCGCTCAAGAGCGGCGTCCTTCTCCAGGTGCTTGCGGTACTCGTCGAGCGTGGTGGCACCGATGGTCTGCAGCTCGCCGCGGGCCAGCATCGGCTTGAGGATGCTCGCCGCGTCGATCGCGCCCTCCGCGGCGCCCGCGCCGACCAGGGTGTGCAGCTCGTCGATGAACAGGATGATGTCGCCGCGGGTGCGGATCTCCTTGAGCACCTTCTTCAGGCGCTCCTCGAAGTCACCGCGGTAGCGGGAGCCGGCGACCAGGGCACCGAGGTCGAGGGTGTAGAGGTGCTTGTCCTTGAGGGTCTCGGGCACCTCGCCCTTGACGATGGCCTGGGCCAGGCCCTCGACGACGGCGGTCTTGCCGACACCGGGCTCGCCGATGAGCACCGGGTTGTTCTTGGTACGGCGGGAGAGCACCTGCATGACCCGCTCGATCTCCTTCTCGCGCCCGATGACCGGGTCGAGCTTGGATTCGCGGGCGGCCTGGGTGAGATTCCGGCCGAACTGGTCGAGGACCAGGGACGTGGAGGGGGTGCCCTCGGCGGGGCCGCCGGCGGTGGCGGCCTCCTTGCCTCCCTGGTAACCGGAGAGCAACTGGATGACCTGCTGCCGCACCCGGTTGAGGTCGGCGCCCAGCTTGACCAGGACCTGGGCGGCGACGCCCTCGCCCTCACGGATCAGGCCGAGCAGGATGTGCTCCGTGCCGATGTAGTTGTGGCCCAGTTGAAGGGCCTCCCGGAGCGACAGCTCCAGGACCTTCTTGGCACGGGGGGTGAAGGGGATGTGCCCGGACGGGGCCTGCTGGCCCTGGCCGATGATCTCCTCCACCTGCTGACGGACAGCCTCAAGCGAAATCCCGAGGCTCTCCAGGGCCTTAGCGGCGACACCCTCACCCTCGTGGATCAGGCCCAGGAGGATGTGTTCGGTGCCGATGTAGTTGTGGTTGAGCATCCGGGCTTCTTCCTGAGCCAGGACGACAACCCGCCGCGCGCGGTCGGTGAACCTCTCGAACATCGTTAATCGCTCCTCAGAGCGGTCAGGCAGTAAGGGGACGCTCCCCTCCCTGTCCTTCCGCAGCTTAGTCCCGCAAGCGGGGACCGCTCATTCCAACTGCCGACATCTGTCCGGATGACCCCCGCCCAGACGGGGAAACCCGCTGCCTGACTGCCGACAATTGCTCCAACCCGATGGTGCGAGACGATGTTCCCGCAGGCCAGGCAGATACCCTTGTCTCCAGTACGCCGATGGCGAACGTGAGCCGTGCCCGTCCTGCGTGTCGCCCCTCCCCACTAGGGATGTCTTACCCGCAGGCACGGACAGTCCATGCCGCGCACACCGGTTCCCTCCGCTACGGGCGAACAACCTTGCGTGGCATTGCGCTCCGGCATGCCCCGTTCACCTGTACGCAACGCGTTCGAACGGGGACGAGGCGTGACTCCGCGGCGTTCGCGAAGCTTCCCGCAATTCTCTCCGCCCGCGCACTCGGGGCGTGTTGCCGCGCCGCGCGGCGGCCCTGGCCGCGGCCGGGCCGGAACCGGGCTCCGCCGGTCCCGGTGGGGCCGTGCGCCGATTTCCCGGTGGGTGCGACGGCTCGCAGGGGGCCGCCGTACGGGTGCGGCCCCCGAGCCCGGATACGAGGTCGAGCCGACTCCTCCTGGGCCCGCCCCGGACCGTCCGCGCATGCGGTGCCCACCCCCGTGACGGACGGGACGGCCGGGGCACGCGGTCCGGTGCGGCGCGTGAGCAAGGCGGCCCCCCGCAGCGCCACCGGCTCCGCCCGTCAGACGCCCGCGCTCAGCGGTGGGCGTCCTCGTATGCCTGGCGGATGTTCGCCGGGACGCGGCCCCGGTCGTTGACCTCGTAGCCGTTCTCCTTGGCCCAGGCACGGATCTGCGCGGTGTCCTGGCTGCTGCCGGACGCCGCCGCGGCGCGGGCCTTTCCACGGCCACCCGAGGCACGGCCTCCGGTACGGCGGCCGCCCTTCAGGTAGGGCTCCAGCAGATCACGGAGCTTGTCCGCGTTGGAGGTGGTGAGGTCGATCTCGTAGGTCTTGCCGTCCAGTGCGAACGTGACGGTCTCGTCCGCCTCGCCCCCGTCGAGGTCGTCGACAAGAAGGACCTGAACCTTCTGTGCCACCGTAATTCCTTTCATCGATAACGTGCGGGCCGGTGTCCCGCGGCTCCGGCCGCTGTTTCGCCGTCCCCTTGTTATATGCACTACTGCACTACGTCGGAAAGCAAACCGCTTTTCCCGGAAAAACACAAACCCCTGACAGCGACCAAGGACCCCAAGAGCCCTGGAAACATGCGCGTTTCGGACATAGGGCACCGGGTCGAGTGACGACGGGAATACCGTCGGCGATCACAGATGCAGAAGCATCCGGCTGTTGCCCAAGGTGTTCGGTTTCACCCGTTCGAGACCGAGGAACTCCGCAACGCCCTCGTCATAGGAACGCAGCAGCTCGCTGTAGACATCCGTGTCGACGGGCGTCTCACCGATCTCCACGAAGCCGTGGGCGGCGAAGAAGTCGACTTCGAAGGTGAGGCAGAATACGCGTCGAACACCGAGCCAGCGGGCGGTCTGCAGGAGCTTCTCCAAGAGATGGTGCCCGATCCCGGTGCCCCTGACCACGGGGTGTACGGCGAGTGTGCGCACTTCCGCGAGGTCTTCCCACATCACATGCAGCGCTCCACAGCCCACGACCTGCGCGTTGTCGTCACGCTCGGCCACCCAGAACTCCTGGATGTCCTCGTAAAGCGTCACGGTCGCTTTGTCGAGCAGGATGCCCTTGCGGACGTAGCGGTCCAGGAGGCGGCGCAGTTGCGGGACATCGCTGGTCCTGGCACGCCGGACAGTAAGGGCTTTTGCGGTGACTTCGGGCTCTGCTGGCATGCCCGGACGCTATCGCCCGGCCTCTGTGCGCAGGGACCCGGGGTTCTGCGGCGTTCCGTTCCTGGAAGGCGGGGCCTTGTGCCGTTCGCCGTTCTCGGCGGGCGCGGCGTTCTCGGGGTTCTCCCCGTTCTCGCGGTTCTCGGGCATCTCGGCGTTCCGGGGGTTCCGGGGGTTCTCGCCCCCTCCACCGGCCTCTTCACCGGCCACTTCGCGGACCCCTTCGTCGGCCACTTCGCCGATCCCTTCGGCGTTCTCCGGCTCTTCCGGCTTCTCGTCCTCTTCGGCGTTCTCGCCGGCGACCGGGCTCAGAGGCCCTTGGACGATGCGCATCGCGTCGCGGAGCGCTTCACGCTGCTGCGGCGACATCATGCCGAAGAAGGCGACGAGAGCGGCCGCGGGGTTGTCGCTGCGCGACCACGCCTCGTTCATCAGGGCGGCCGCGTAGGCGGCCCGCGTGGAGACCGCCTCATATCGATAGGCGCGGCCTTCCGCCTCTCGGCGCACCCACCCCTTCTGATGAAGATTGTCCAGGACGGTCATCACGGTGGTGTACGCGATGGTCCGCTCCCGTTGCAGATCTTCCAGGACTTCTCGAACGGTCACGGGGCGGTTCCACTTCCAGACCCGCGTCATGACCGCGTCTTCGAGTTCTCCCAGAGGCCGAGGCACACCTGAACAATAGTCCTGTAAGCACCCGAGAGCGTAACGAACGTGGCTTACGGGGTGAATAGGCGCGAAAAGGACCGAAAGAGGATGTTTTTGCCGCGCCTTCGGGGCCAGGTCCTGGCCGACTTTCAGCCCCTTTTGGAGGCCGGCGTCACAGGACGGCTGCGGGGCCGGGTGCGGAGGCCGGCGTCACAGGACGGCTGCGGGGCCGGGTGCGGAGGCCGGCTTCCGGGGTCTCCCCCCGGACGGGCTCCGGGTCGACCCCGGGCGGACCTTTGCACGCCCTCTTGGCGCCGCCTCCGGGCGTCGTCCCTTCGGCGGGTCACCGATGGCCGCGGGCCGCGGGGCCGTCACGGGAGGGCACCGCGGCGGGGCGCAGCCGTGCCAGGCGGGGCGCAGCCGTGCCAGGCGGGGCTTCGCGCCTTCGCTCGGCGAACGGGGGGCAGGCGGCGGAGGGTCCCGGTGCCGGGGTGGTAGCGGTACGGGGGTGCCGGCGGGTACCGGGGGCCGGGCGGCTCAGCCCCGGGCGTCGCCGCTGCCCGCGCCCGCGGTACCGGCAGCGCTCGCGGTGCCGGCGGCACCGGCCGCCGCGGGGCCCGTCGCGGCGGTGGCGTCGCGGCGGGCGGCGAGCGCGGCGTCGACGGCCGCGTCCTCCTTGCCCTTGTTGGCACCGCCCTGGCTCTTCACCATCGTCACGATCACGCCGATGAAGAGCGCGGCCATCACCACGGGGGGCACAAGCGCAGAAACGTATTCCATGTCCCCAGAGTAGCTACCCGGCCGCCCGCTGCTCCGGCGGGTTCGGGGGCGGCGCGGGCTTGCGCTTGGGCGGGAAGACCTCGGCGGGGGTGGGTACCGGCCGCCCCGGCTCGCCGGGCTTGCGGGGCTTGGGCTCGCCCTCGTGCTCCGGCTCGGCCGCGGGCTCCGGCTCCTCGTCGGGCCTGGCCTCGGTGTCCGGGCGTTCGGCCGGCTCCTGCGGCTCGGACGGCTCCGGCGGGTCCGCGGCGCAGAGTCCGCCGGGCAGCGCCTGCAACCGCCGCCGCGAGGCGGGGACGACGGCACTGCGGGCCGCCGGGGTACCGGGCACGTGCTCGGCGCGGGCGGTGGGGAAGGGGGCGCGATCGGCGAGCTGGACGCTCATGCTCTCCTCCAGGACGGCCCGGCACCGGTCGAGCAGCGCCGCGGCGGCGGAACTGCCGCGCAGCGCCCGCAGGGCCGCGAAGTCGTCGGGTCCCGGCCGGTACGCGGCCTCCAGCGCATCGCCCAGCAGGGCCAGATACCCGGTCGCGGTGCCCGGCAGTGCGGCACGGTAGCGGGCCAGATCGTCGAACAGGAACGCACGGAACCGGGCGCCCTCGCGCGCCGCATCGTCGACGGACTCGGCGAGACGGTGGCAGTCCTGGACGTCCTGCACGGTGGCGGAACTGGGATGGAGGGCGAGGGCGAGGGCGCGGCGGAGCACGCGCAGCTCCGCCGGGGCGAACGCCATGCCGCCGCGGGATCCGTAGGGCGTGGGCATGATGTGACGATAGGGGCTAATCCGACAAATTTGTCTTATCGGGCGTGTTACGGCGTGTACGCGGCCTCCAGGGACCGCGGGCGGTGCGGGGCACGGACAGCGGGCGGATCCCCCACTCGTCCGAGCCCCTGTCGCGGACCGACCGGACCACCCGGGACAGACCGGGACAGACCGACTGGCCGGCCCGACCGACCGGACCGCCCTGGACCGACCTGGACCGCCCCGGACAACCGGCCCGACCGCGCCGACCGCGCCGACCGCGCCGACGGAGGGCGGCTACAGCCGGGAGGCGTTCCTCTCGTACACCAACCGCAGCCCCACCAGCGTCAACCACGGCTCGTGCTCGTCGATCACCGACGCCTCCCCCAGCACCATCGGCGCCAGGCCCCCGGTGGCGATCACCGTCACATCGTCCGGATCGTCCGCCAGCTCCCGGGCCATCCGCCGCACGACCCCGTCGACCTGTCCGGCGAACCCGTAGACGATTCCCGACTGCATCGCCTCGACCGTGTTCTTCCCGATCACACTCCGCGGCCGCGCCAGCTCGATCTTCCGTAGCTGCGCCCCCCGCATCCCCAGGGCGTCCACCGAGATCTCGATCCCGGGCGCGATGACCCCGCCCGCGTACTCACCGCGCGCGGACACCGCGTCGAACGTCGTCGCCGTGCCGAAGTCGACCACGATCGCCGGCCCTCCGTAGAGGTCGACCGCCGCCACCGCGTTGATGATGCGGTCGGCGCCGACCTCCTTGGGGTTGTCCATCAGGATCGGCACACCGGTCTTGATCCCGGGTTCGACGAGCACGGCGGGCACGTCGCCGTAGTACCGGCGCGTGACCTCACGCAGCTCGTGCAGCACGGAGGGCACGGTCGAGCAGATGGAGATCCCGTCGATGCCGTCGCCCAGGTCGTCGCCGAGCAGCGGGTGCATGCCCATGAGCCCCTGGAGCAGCACGGCCAGCTCGTCTGCGGTGCGCCGCGGATCGGTGGAGATGCGCCAGTGCTCGACGATGTCCTCGCCGTCGAAGAGGCCCAGCACCGTATGGGTGTTCCCCACGTCGATCGTCAGCAGCATGACGCCTACTCCGCCCCGTCCCGGGACGCGCCCGTCCCCTCCGCCTCACCCGCAGCCGCGCTCCCCTCGGCCGCGCGCAGATCCAGCCCGATGTCGAGGATCCGCGCGGAGTGCGTGAGCGCGCCCACCGAAAGATAGTCGACGCCCGTCTCGGCGTACGCACGGGCGTCGTCGAGGGTGAGCCGCCCCGAGGACTCCAGGAACGCGCGTCCCTGGACGAGCGCCACGGCCTCCTCGGTCTCGACGACCGTGAAGTTGTCCAGCAGGATCAGGTCGGCGCCCGCGTCCAGCACCTCGCGCAGTTGGTGGAGGGTGTCGACCTCCACCTCGATGGGGAGGTCGGGGTACATCCCGCGCACGGCGGCGAACGCCTGGGCGACGCCGCCCGCGGCCACGACGTGGTTGTCCTTGACGAGGGCCGCGTCGGAGAGGGACATGCGGTGGTTGACGCCGCCGCCGCAGCGCACCGCGAACTTCTCCAGGGCGCGCAGCCCCGGCGTCGTCTTGCGGGTGTCGCGGACCTTCGCCTTCGTGCCCTCCAGTGCGTCCGCCCACGCGCGCGTGGCGGTCGCGATGCCGGAGAGCCGGCACAGGAGGTTGAGCGCGCTGCGCTCGGCGGTGAGCAGGTCCCGGGTCCGCGTGGTGACGCTCAGCAGCCGCTGCCCGGCGATGATCCGGTCGCCGTCCTCGACGTGCCGCTCGACCTCGAACTCCTCGGTGCAGACCACGGAGAGCACCGCCTCCGCGATGCGCAGGCCGGCCACGACGCCGTTCTCGCGCGCGGTGAAGTCGGCGGTGGCGACGGCGTCCTCGGGGATGGTGGCGACGGTGGTGACGTCCACGCCCTCGTCGAGGTCCTCCGCGATGGCCAGGTGCGCGACGTCCTCGACGAGCACGGGATCGAGCCCCTCGTCGGTCAGGAGCTGCGCGAGCGTGGGGTCGAGCCCGCACGCCATGGGGTCGTGCTCCTCGTCGTGCTCCCCCGCGCCGGAGCAGCCGCAGCCCCCCGGTGAGGGGTCCGCCGCGGGGACGAGGGGGAGGTCAGGGGTGCTCACGGTGGCTCACTGCTCCTGGGGGCGCTGCTGGACGGTATCGGACGGGAGAAGGACATCACGGCCCGTGTCACGGCCGGGCGCGGCGGACGGATGGCGGCGGTCCGCGGACGGGGCCGCCGCGCCACCGGGTACCGGCCCCCCGGGCGGCGGGACCGGCGCGCCCGGCCGTACCGGCGGCAGGTCCGCATCCCGGGTGGTGCGCAGCGCAAGGCCGCGGTCGGGGTTCAGTGTGACGACGATATGCCGCCGCCAGCCGGTGTCGTCCCGCTCCGGGTGGTCCAGGCGCCAGTGGCAGCCGCGGGTCTCCGAGCGCTCCCGGGCGGCGGCGACGAGGACCCGGGCGACGCACAGGAGGTTGGTCGCCTCCCAACTGTCGACGCCCGGTTCCGCGGTCTTGCCGTGCTCCCTGAAGGCGTTTCGGGCGTCCTCGTCCAGTTGCCCGAGCCGGGCGGCGGCGCGCTCCAGGGAAGCAGCGGAGCGCAGCACGCCGGCGCCCTCGGTCATGATCCGCTGGACGGCGAACCGGGCCTCCGGGGCCAGCAGCGGATGCTCCGCCGGCTCGGGCGGGGCCGTGGGGGCGGGCACGCGCGCGCGGAGTGCCCCTTCGGCGTGCAGGGCGGCGATGTCGTCGGCGATGCGCTCGGCGTAGACGAGACCTTCGAGGAGGGAGTTGGAGGCGAGGCGGTTGGCGCCGTGCACGCCTGTGCACGCGACCTCGCCGCACGCGTAGAGACCCGGCACGGTGGTGCGGCCGCGGCGGTCGGTGCGTACGCCGCCGGAGGCGTAGTGCGCGGCGGGGGCGACGGGGACGGGCTCGGTGACCGGGTCGATGCCGTGCGCCCGGCAGGCGGCGAGGATGGTGGGGAAGCGGCGCTCCCACATGGCGGCGCCGAAGTGGCGCGCGTCCAGGTACATGTGCTCGGCGCCCTGCTCCTGCATCCGCCGCGTGATCGCCTTGGCGACGATGTCACGCGGCGCCAGCTCGCCCAGCTCGTGCTGCCCGGTCATGAAGCGCACCCCGCCGGCGTCGACGAGGTGGGCGCCCTCACCGCGCACCGCCTCGGAGACCAACGGCTGCTGGCCCTCGGCGTCCGCGCCCAGGAAGAGCACCGTCGGATGGAACTGGACGAACTCGAGGTCGCTGACCTCGGCCCCGGCCCGCAGCGCGAGCGCGACGCCGTCGCCGGTGGACACGGACGGGTTGGTGGTCGCCGAGAACACCTGGCCCATGCCGCCGGTGGCCAGCACCACCGCGGGCGCGTGCACGGCGCCCACGCCGTCGTGCTGCCCCTCGCCCATGACGTGCAGGGTGACGCCCGCGGTGCGGCCCGCGCCGTCCGTCAGGAGGTCGAGGACGAGGGCGTTCCGCACGGTCGGTATGCCGCGTTCGCGCACCGCCGCGACCAGGGCACGGGAGACCTCGGCACCGGTCGCGTCGCCACCCGCATGGGCGATACGGCTCCGGTGGTGGCCACCCTCGCGGGTGAGGGCGATGGCGCCGGTGGCCGCCGAGGTGTCGAAGCGGGCGCCGGTGGCGATCAGGCGCCGCACCGCGTCGGGTCCTTCGGTGACGAGGGTGCGCACCGCGTCCCGGTCGCAGAGCCCGGCCCCGGCGACCAGGGTGTCCTCCAGGTGCTGCTCGGGGGTGTCCCCGTCGCCGAGTGCCGCCGCTATGCCGCCCTGGGCCCAGCGGGTGGAGCCCTCGTCCAGGCTCGCCTTGGTGACGACGACGGTGCGCAGCCCGGCGGCGGCGCAGCGCAGGGCGGCGGTGAGCCCGGCCACTCCGGAGCCGACCACCACCACGTCCGCGCTCTCGGACCAACCGGGGGCGGGGGCGTGCAACCGGGGGCCGGCGGCGGCCCGGGCGGCAGCCCCCGCGGGGCCTCCGGGGCCCGCGCCCGCGACCGGGTCTTCCGCGGCCGCCGGTATCGGATCCGCGGCGGCCGCCGGAGCCGGGCCCGCGGCGGTCCTCGTGCGCTTCGCGGGGCTTGGGGTGGTGCTCCGTACGGGGTGCCGGGTGCCGGTCACGTGGCGGCTCCGAAGGGTCCGAAGGTGAGCGTGATGTTGTCGATCAGCCGGGTGCGTCCCACCTTCGCGGCGACCGCGAGTACGGCGGCGCCGGTGTGGTCGTCCGGGACCTCGGTGAAGTCGGCCGGGTCGACGAGGGCCACGTAGTCGAGCTCCAGCGGGGGCGTGCGGGTGGCGGCCTCGTCCAGGACCAGCCGGGCTGCGGCGCGCACCGCGGCGGGGCCGCCGGGTATCGCGCCCGCGACGGCGTGCGCGTCGGCTGCGGCGCGGGACTCGCCGAGTGCGGTGAGGGCGTCGGCACGCGCGTGCGTGGTGGGCGCGAGCGCGGCACGGGCCCGCAGCGCCTCCTGGGCCGCGTGCCGGTCGCGGCCGGCGAAGAGCGCGCGGGAGAGCGCCAGCGCGGTACGGCGCTCGGGCGGCGACAGGTAGCGGTTGCGGCTGGAGAGGGCCAGGCCGTCGGCCTCGCGGACGGTGGGTACGGAGACGATCTCCACCGGGAAGTTCAGGTCGCGCACCATGCGCCGGACGAGGGCCAGTTGCTGGGCGTCCTTCTGGCCGAAGAGGGCGGTGTCCGGGTCGGTGAGGTGGAGCAGCTTGGCGACGACGGTGAGCATGCCGTCGAAGTGGCCGGGCCGCGAGGCGCCCTCCAGGCGCTCTCCCATGGGCCCGGCGGCGAGGGTGACCTCGGGGCGGCCGCCGGGGTAGACCTCGTCGGCGCTCGGGGCGAACACCACGTCGGCGCCGGCACCCTGCGCGATCCGCAGGTCGGCCTCCAGGGTGCGCGGGTAGCGGTCCAGGTCCTCGCCCGCCCCGAACTGCAAGGGGTTGACGAACACGGTGAGGACCACCTCGCCAGGGCCGCCCGGTGCGGCGTCGGCGAGGTCGCGGGCCGCACGGAGCAGCGTGGCGTGGCCCTCGTGCAGGGCTCCCATGGTCATCACGACGGCGCGGCGGCCGGCACGCGCGCGTGCCCTCAGGTCCGCGGCGGTGTGCAGCAGGACGGTCATCGCTCTTCCCCCTCGGTGCCCCGGCCGGCGGCGCCGTGCGCGAGGACGTCCAGCAGGTCCTCGGCGAGCTCGGGCTTGAGCAGGCCGTGGGACAGGGCGCGGTCGGCGGTGGCGCGCGCCATGGCGAGGTATCCGGCGACGGTGCCCGGGGCGTGCTTGCGCAGCTCCGCCACGTGCGCCGCGACGGTGCCCGCGTCGCCGCGGGCCACGGGGCCGGTGAGGGCGGCGTCACCGGAGCGCAGGGCGTTGTCCAGCGCGGCGCCGAGCAGGGGGCCCAGCATCCGGTCCGGTGCGGCCACGCCCGCGGAGCGCAGCACCTCCATGGCCTCGGCGACCAGGGTGACCAGGTGGTTGGCGCCGATGGCCAGTGCGGCGTGGTAGAGCGGGCGGACGGACTCCTCGATCCACTCCGGCTCGCCGCCCATCTCGATGACCAGCGCCTCCGCGGCCAGCCGCAGCTCTTCGGGCGCGGTGACGCCGAAGGAGCACCCCGCGAGCCGCTGGACGTCGACGGTGGTGCCGGTGAAGGTCATGACCGGATGCAGCGCGAGGGGCAGCGCGCCGGAGCGCAGCGCGGGGGCCAGCACATCGGTGCCGTACCGCCCCGAGGTGTGCACGAGCAGTTGGCCGGGCCGCACGGCACCGGTCTCCACGAGCCCTTCGACCAGGCCGGGCAGGGTGTCGTCGGGCACCGTCAGCAGGACCAGGTCGGCGCGCTCCAGGACCTGGGCGGGTGCTACGACCGGCACGTCGGGCAGCAGCTCCGCGGCCCGGCGCCGCGAGGCGTCGGACACCGCGGAGACGGCGACCGGACGGTGCCCGGCGAGCTGGAGCGAGGCGGCCAGCGCGGGTCCGACGCGCCCCGCTCCCACGACGCCGACGGTCAGTCGCGCCGGGCGGGCGCTGGGATCCGGTGGTGGTGTGTTCACGCGACGACGGCCTTCCGTTCCAGTCCGCTCGGGGGTACCGGACGATTTCTCGTCATGTTAACGCTATCCAGCTTCGAGGCTGTTCCGTTGTCCACAGGCTGTGCAGAACGGGCTGCTCGGCCTCCGCACGGCGGGGGCCCGCCCCGGCGCCGCGACGCGCACGGGAGCCTCCGGCGGTCCCGAGGGGCGGAAAGCCCGTACACCGGCCGCGTCCCGTAGGACATGCTCGGGGCATGAGCGAGAGCAGCGAGGGCAGGCAGGGAGCGCAGGAGGCGGCGGACGGCATACGTGCCCGCCGGATCACCGCACTGCGGGCGGTGCGGCGCCGGGTGGGCGGCAACGCCCTGCACGCGCCCGTGGGAGACCGGTTGAGGCACCTGCTGGAGCACGGGCCCGACGCGTACGACCTCGACCAGCCCGCCGACCTGTACGGCGACCGCATCGTCGAGACCCTCGAGGAGCGCGTGGCCGGCCTGCTCGGCAAGGAGGGCGCGGTCTTCTTCCCCACCGGCACCATGGCGCAGCAGGTCGCGCTGCGCTGCTGGGCGGGCCGCACGGGGAACGCGACGGTGGCCCTGCACCCGCTGTCCCACCCCGAGGTGCACGAGCGGGACGCGCTGGGAGCCGTGAGCGGCCTGCGCACCGTCCACCCGACGATGCGGCCCGGGCTGCCGAACGCGCAGGAGGTGCGGGACCTGGGCGAGCCCTTCGGGACGCTGATGCTGGAACTGCCCCTTCGGGAGGCCGGTTTCGTGCTGCCGTCCTGGCAGGAGCTGACGGAGGTGGTGGCCGCCGCGCGGGAGCGGGAGGCGGTGGTGCACTTCGACGGTGCCCGCCTGTGGGAGAGCGTGCCGCACCTGGGACATCCCCTGGACGAGGTCGCGGGCCTCGCGGACAGCGTCTACGTGTCGTTCTACAAGTCGCTCGGCGGGTTGGGCGGGGCGGTGCTCGCCGGCCCCGGGACGCTCACCGAAGAGGCGCGGATCTGGCGGCACCGGTACGGCGGGCAGATCTTCCACCAGTTCCCGACCGTGCTCTCGGCGCTCATCGGCCTGGACCGGGAGCTGCCGCGGCTGCCGTCGTACGTGGCGCACGCGCGCGTGGTGGCCGACGCGATCCGGGAGGGTTTCGCCGCGACCGGCCTGCCCTGGGCGCGGGTGCACCCGCAGGTGCCGCACACCCACCAGTTCCAGGTGTGGCTGCCGTACGAGGCGGAGCCGCTCGAGGAGGCAGCCCTGCGGCAGGCCGAGGAGGACGGCACCTGCCTCTTCTGGCACTGGACCGCCTCCGGCGCGCCAGGCACCGCCTTCACGGAGGTCACGGTGAACGCTCCCGGACTGGAGTGGACCGCGGACGACGTCAAGGAAGCGGTGGCCCGCTTCGTGGCGCGCCTGCCCGGCTGACGGCCCGGCGCCCCGTGCAGTCCGCGGGGCCGGTCCGTCCACGGCCCGGCACCCCTGCCACCCGCCTGGCCCCGTGCCGTCCCGCCCGGCGGGCCCGGTCGACGGCCCGGCGGCCCGTGCCCCGCGCCGTCGGACGCCCCGGCACCGCGGCCGGCGGGGCCCGACGGCGCGGGTCGCGCCGATTGACGCCGGCCGTCAATCGGCGGCAGCGCTGTCGGACCCGCCGGGCACCATGGACCCCATGAGCGTGCGCATCGACATCAGGGGGCTGCCCCCGGAGCGGATCGCCGTCGTGCCCTCGCCCCTCGCGGAGCTCGGCATGGCGCTGCACGCGCGTGCCGTGCCGGACCACCACCCGGGGCTCCAGTCGTGGGCCACCGCCGTCTCCGCGCGGCTCGACCCCTCGCTCGCCGACCGGCTCTGCGAGGCGGACTTCCTGTGGACCACCTCGCACTCGGACGTGTTCCTGCCCTCCGCGGGGCTGCCCGGCAGGTCGGCGCTCCCCGGCGGCACCCTCGCCGAGGAGCTCGACCTCCTGGACAGGCTCAGCGACGAGCAGTTCGTCGACGCCGCGCTGGAGTTCTCCGGCGATCCGGCCCCCGGCAGGCAGCACGCGCCCGTCCTCCGTGACCCGCGCGCCCGGCAGCACGCGCTGGACCTGGCCGCCGCCCGCGGCCCGCGGCAACTGCGCTTCACCCAACGGCTGTTCGCCGACCCGCCCGGCGTCCGCGGCTGGCTGCGCCGGCTCCTGGAGGACTGCGACGAGGCGTTCTTCGCGGACACCTGGGCGCGGGTGCGCCCCCAGCTCGCCGCCGACGCACGGCACAAGACGGAGCTGCTGCGCCGCAAGGGCCTCGCCGGGATGCTCCCCGCGGTCTCCCCGGCGCTCGTGCTCGACGAGACGGCCGGTGCGATCACCGTGGACAAGCTCGCCGTGGGCCGCTTCGGCGTCGGCGACGGCATGCTGGTCCTGGTGCCCACCAGCATGGGCTGGCCGCACCTGATGGTCCTGCACCGCCCCGGCTGGCAGCTTGTGCTGCACTACCCGGTGGCGGCGCCCGGCCCGGCCGCCTCCGGCCCGGCCGCGCCCTCCGTGGAGCAACTGACGCTCCGGATGAGGGCCCTCGCGCACCCGGTGCGGATGCGGCTGTGCCGGCACCTCGCGCGCGCCGCGCACACCACGGGCGAACTCGCGGACGCGCACGGCATGACCGCCCCGGAGATCTCCCGGCACCTCGCCGTGCTCAAGCGGGCCGGTCTGATCACCACCCGCCGCCGCGGCCGCTACGTGCAGTACCGGCTCGACCTGGGCGTGGTGGCCCGGCTGGGCAGCGAGTTCATCGAGGGCGTGCTGCGCTGAGGCGCACGGCGCCCGCAGGACGCCGGCACGGTCAGAAACCGGTGCCGCCGCCCGCCCGCACCAGCCCGGTCTCGTAGGCGAGGACGACCACCTGCACCCGGTCGCGCAGCCCCAGCTTGGTGAGGATCCGCCCGACGTGCGTCTTGACGGTGGCCTCGGAGAGCACGAGGCGGGCGGCGATCTCGCCGTTCGACAGGCCCTGCGCCACCAGCACCATGACCTCGCGCTCGCGCTCCGTCAGCCGGTGCAGCTCCTTGTGCCGCGGTTCCTCGCCCGCGGCGTTCGGCAGCATCGGCGCGAACCTGTCCAGCAGCCGCCGGGTGGTGGACGGCGCCACCACCGCGTCACCGCTGTGCACGGACCGTATCGCGGCCAGCAGGTCCGCGGGCGGCACGTCCTTCAGCATGAAGCCCGAGGCGCCCGCCTTCAGGCCGGAGAAGGCGTACTCGTCCAGGTCGAAGGTGGTCAGGATGAGCACCTTCGGAGGGTCGTCGGCGGCGCAGATCCGGCGGGTGGCCTCCACGCCGTCGAGCCGCGGCATGCGGACGTCCATCAGCACCACGTCGACCGCGGTCGCGCGCAGCACGTCGAGGGCCTCCGCACCGTCGCCGGCCTCCGCCACCACCTCCATGTCCGGCTGTGCGGCCAGCACCATGCGGAAGCCGGTGCGCAGCAGCACCTGGTCGTCGACGAGCATCACCCGGATCGGCCTGCCGGGCCCCGGCGGCTCGGGAGGCAGGGGCGGGGCGGGCGGGGTGGACGGCATCAGGGGGACATCCCTTCGTGGGCGTACGGGCGACAGCGGGGGCGGGCGCCGGGGCGGGGTCCGGTCGGGGCGGCGCGTGAGGACAGCGGGGGGCGCTCGGGGTGCGGGTGCATCAGTGTGCGGGTTTGAGCGGCAGCAGGGCACTGATACGGAAGCCTCCGCCCGGGCGCGGACCGGCGTCCAGGGTGCCGCCCACCATGCCGACGCGCTCGCGCATGCCGATCAGGCCGTGCCCCCTGCCGTCCGCGCCGCCGTCCTCGTACAGCTCGTGCGGCGCCCCCTTGCCGTCGTCCTCCACGAGCAGCCCCAGGCCGTCGTCGAAGTAGACCAGCCGCACGCTCGCCCCGACGTCGTTCCCGCCGTGCTTGCGGGTGTTGGTGAGCGCCTCCTGCACGATCCGGTAGGCAGTCAGCTCCACACCGCTGGGCAGCGGGCGCGGCGTGCCCTCCACCTTGAAGTCAACCGGCAGTCCCGCGGTGCGCACCTGCTCGATGAGTTCGTCGAGCTGGCCCACGTCGGGCTGCGGCACGTACTCCTCGCTCTCCTGCGGCTCGCCGGTGCGCAGCACGCCCAGCAGCCGGCGCATCTCCGCGAGCGCCTGCCGCCCGGTGCCCGAGATGGTCTCCAGGGCCTTCCTCGCCTGGTCCGGGGCGCTGTCCATGACGTAGGCGGCGCCGTCCGCCTGGACGACCATCACGGAGACGTTGTGGGCCACCACGTCATGGAGTTCGCGCGCGATACGGGCGCGTTCCGCGGCGACCGCGACCTTGGACTGCGCCTCGCGCTCTCGCTCCAGGCGGGCCGCGCGCTCCTCCAACTGGGCCAGGTAGGCGCGGCGGGTGCGGATGGAGTCGCCGAGCACCCAGGCGAGCGCGAACGGCACGGTCTGGAAGAGTGTGACGAGGAGCCTGCCCACGGTGCCGGCGCTGTTGGTCGCGGGCCACACCAGTTGGGCGACCGGGGCCGCGCACAGCCCGCCGACGAGCCCGAACCGCGACGCCCAGCGCCGGCCGTCCGCAGCCACCGTGTAGATGATCACCAGCATGGCGAAGTCGGCCGGCATGAGATCCACGTCGAAGGCCACCTGGGCGAGGCCGGCCACGACGGTGAGCACCAGCATCTGTTCCGGCACCCGGCGGCGCAGGGCGATCGCGACGCACAGGGCGAGCGCGATCGGGAACGCCGCGACGTGCGGCTTGTGCTCCGCCTGCCGGGAGAGGAAGCTCACCAGGCTCACGACTTCGAGACCCAGAAGGACGACGGCCCAGAAGCCGTCGACCCATGTCGGGTGTCTGCGGAGAAAGTCGTAGAGACGTTGCACGTAACCCAGCGTAGAGACGCGTGCTGCGTGCAGGAGTCAACCGGAGGGCCGATCCGTATCGCTTCCTCGTACTCCGCAAGGTGGAGGAGGTCCCGGACCGTGCCTAGCCTGGTGCCCGTGACGGACGAGGCGGACCCCGGACCCGGCGCCGGGGCGCACCCGGCCCCCGACGGCGCGCCCGGGGGCGCTCAGGACCCGGCGCGTGGCCCCGGCGGCGCGGTGTCCGGGCGACGGGACGCGGCCCTGCCCGGGCGGCGCGACGGGAGCCTGCCCGGACGGCGCGACGGCGCGGCGTCCGGTTGGCGGGAGGCGGCGGAGGCGGCGCTCTACGGGCCCGGCGGTTTCTACCGCAGGCCCGAGGGCCCGGCCGGCCACTTCCGTACGTCCGTGCACGCCTCACGGCTGTTCGCCGAGGCGGTGGCGCGGCTGCTGTGCCGGGTCGACGAGGCCCTGGGCCACCCGGCCGAGCTGGCCTTCGTGGACATGGGCGCGGGCCGGGGCGAACTGGTGAGCGGTGTCCTTGCCGCGCTGCCCGCCGAAGTGGCCGCACGCGCGCGGGGGTACGCGGTGGAGCGTGCGGGCGCGCACCCGGGAGCCGGCGCGGGGAACCGGGACGCCCCGCACGCCGCGGGAGTGGGGGCCGTCCGCGGCGCGGCGCACCCGTCTTTCGCCGAGGACGCGGGCGCGTACCGCGTCACCTGGTGCCGCACTCCTCCGCAGGGCGTGAGGGGCCTGCTCTTCGCCAACGAGTGGCTGGACAACGTGCCCCTGGACATCGTCGAGACCGGCCCCGACGGTGTGCCGCACCGTGTCCTGGTCCGCGGCGACGGCACCGAGGTCCTCGGCGGGCCGGTCGGCGAGGGGCCCGACGCCCGGTGGCTGCGACGGTGGTGGCCGCTCGCGGCGCGGCCCGGACTGCGAGCGGAGATCGGACGGACCAGGGACGAGGCATGGGCGGCTGCCGTGGGGACGCTGGAGGCCGGTTACGCGGTCGCCGCGGACTACGGGCACCGCAGGGACTCCCGGCCTCCCTACGGGACGCTCAGCGGCTTCCGGGCGGGCCGGGAGGTGGCCCCGGTGCCCGACGGCTCGTGCGACATCACCGCACACGTCGCCCTCGACGCCTGCGCGGCGGCCGGCGCGGGCCGCGCGGCCGAGGGCGCCGCCGACCACCGCAGCGACCACCCCGGCGGCCACCGGCCCGGTCGGGACGGCACGCCGCCCGGGCCCCGGCTCGTCACCCAGCGTGCGGCACTGCACACCCTGGGACTGAGCGGCGGGCGGCCCCCGCTGTCGCTCGCCACCCGCGATCCCGCGGCCTACGTACGCGCCCTGGCCGCCGCGGGCGAGGCCGCCGAGCTGACCGCACGGGACGGTCTCGGCGGCTTCGGCTGGCTGATGCAGCCGGTGCGGATGCCGCATCCGCCGGGGCTCCCGGAGGACGCCCTCCCGGCCGGCTCCCCGCCCGGCGGTCCACCTGCCGGCCCGCTCGCCGATGCCGGCGACGTCGTCCACGGCATGGGCGGCACTGACGAATATCGACGGCGACAGCACTGACGGTACCGCCGCCGCTGACAGCACTGACGGCACTACCGGCGCTGATGGCGTGGATGCCGGCGAGGGGCTACTTGTCGATGTCGCCGACGACGAAGAACAGTGACCCGAGGATCGCCACCATGTCGGCGACCAGGGTGCCGGGCAGCAGTTCGGTCAGGGCCTGGATGTTGTTGTACGAGGCCGAGCGGAGCTTCAGCCGGTACGGGGTCTTCTCGCCCTTGGAGACCAGGTAGTAGCCGTTGATGCCGAGCGGGTTCTCGGTCCAGGCGTAGGTGTGGCCCTCCGGTGCCTTGAGCACCTTGGGCAGCCGCTGGTTGACGGGGCCGGGCGGCAGGTCGGCGAGCCGGTCCAGGCAGGCGTCGGCCAGCTCCAGGGAGTTGTGCACCTGCTCCAGGAGGCACTCGAAGCGGGCCAGGCAGTCGCCCTCCTGCCGGGTGACCACACGGAGGGTGTCCTGCAGCTCGGGGTAGGCGAGGTACGGCTCGTCGCGCCGGAGGTCGAAGTCGACACCGGAGGCTCGGGCGATGGGGCCGCTCACCCCGTAGGCGTGCACCGCCTCGGGCGCGAGGACGCCCACGCCCCTGGTCCGGCCGCGGAAGATCTCGTTGCCGAGCACCAGGCGGTCGTACACGTCCATCCGGGAGCGTACGGAGGCCACCGCCACGCGCGCGCGTGCGGTCCATCCGGCGGGCAGGTCCTCCTTGAGGCCGCCCACCCGGTTGAACATGTAGTGCATCCGGCCCCCGGAGACCTCCTCCATCACGTTCTGCAGCTCCTCGCGCTCGCGGAAGGCGTGGAAGACCGGGGTGATGCCGCCGAGTTCGAGGGGATAGGAGCCCAGGAACATCAGGTGGTTCAGGGTGCGGTTGAGCTCGGCGAGCAGGGTGCGCAGCCAGACGGCGCGCTCGGGCACCTCCATGCCGAGCATCCGCTCGACGGCGAGGACGACGCCCAACTCGTTCGAGAACGCCGACAGCCAGTCGTGGCGGTTGGCGAGCACGATGATCTGGCGGTAGTCGCGGGCCTCGAACAGCTTCTCGGCGCCGCGGTGCATATAGCCGATGACGGGCTCGGCCTCGACGATGCGCTCACCGTCCAGCACCAGGCGCAGCCGCAGCACACCATGGGTCGACGGGTGCTGCGGGCCGATGTTGAGCACCATGTCGGTGCTCTCCGCGGCGCCGCCGACGCCGACCGTGGTCTCCGTGGTGGGACTCATGCCGCCGCTCTCTCCTCCGTCGCTCCTCCAGGGGGCCCCGGCCAGTGTCCCCTACGTAGGCTTGCGGCATGGAGACGGGGACTGGGACGGGTACGGGCGCCGGTGGCCCCGGTGCCGGGTCCGGAACGGGTGCGGCCGCTTCCGGTCCCGTGTGGGTGGGGCTGCCGCCCGGACTGCTGCGCATGCGGCGTCTGATGCTCGTGGTGTGGCTGGTGCCGGTGGCGGTGGCCGCGGGGGTGGTGCCGTGGCTGCTCGCGGGGGCGGTCTGGGCGCCCTGTGCGGCCCTGCCGGCCGCGGTGCTGCCGGCCGGGTGGCGGATGCTGGGCCGCAACTGGCGCTCGTGGCGGTACGCCGAACGGTCCGACGACCTCCTCATCAGCCGGGGCGTGCTCTGGCGCGAGGAGACGGTGGTGCCGTACGGCAGGATGCAGCTCGTGGAGGTCACCTCGGGACCGGTGGAGCGGTACTTCGGCCTGGCGAGCGTGCAACTGCACACCGCGGCCGCGGCCACGGACGCGCGCATTCCCGGACTGCTGCCCGAGGAGGCCGAGCGTCTTCGCGACCGCCTGACCGAGCTCGGCGAGGCCCGATCGGCGGGACTGTGAAGGGGGCGGGGCCCGATGGCGGCACCGGGTCCCGCGAAGGCTCGGAGGCCGACGACGGCGCCGCCGACGCGGCGCCCGGCGGCGGGGACGGAACCGGGGGCGTGCTCGGGGGCATGACCGGGGGCGCGCCCGAGGCCGGTGCCTGCGCCGGGGGCGTCGAGAGCCCGGTGCCGGGCGCGTCAAGCCCGGTGCCGGGCGCGTCAAGCCCGGTGCCGGGCTCATCCCGGGTGCCCGGCGAGGCTGTGGTGTCGGGTGAGGGCGCGGTGTCCGCCGATGTCGGGGTTCTCGGTGAGGCCGGAGGGCCCGGTGAGGAACGGGTGACGCCGATGGCCGACGGGGGCGGTGCGCTCAGCGGCAGCGGCGAGCCCGGCGGTGGCGGCGCGACGACCGTGGCGGCCGGGGGTGCCGCGTCCGCCGCGTCCGCCGAGGACACCGCGTCCGCCGAGAGCGCCGGTCCTACGGAACGGGGCGACGCCCCCGCGGAGGGCGGGCGCCCGCCCACGAAGGACGGTGGCGAGGGCGCGGTGGACGAGGGCGGGAGCAGGCCCGCAGAGGGCGGGAGCGAGGCCGCGGAGCAGCGGCTGCACCCCGTCACCCCGCTGCGCCGCGCCTGGGCCCCCATCGCGCTGATCATCGGCTGGGCGGTGCACGACCCCGACCAGGCGCAGCACCGGGTCTCCCAGTTGACCACCACCACACTGGTCACGGGCCTGGCGCTACTGATCCCCGCCGCGGCCCTCTACGGCTTCCTGAGCTGGTGGTACACGCATTTCGCGGTCACCGACACCGAGCTGCGCATCCGCACCGGGCTGCTGTTCCGGCGCACCGCGCACATCCGGCTCGACCGGCTGCAGGCGGTGGACGTCACCCAGCCGCTGCTGGCCCGCTTCATCGGCGTCGTCAAGCTGAAGCTCGACGTCGTCGGCACGGAGAAGAAGGACGAGCTCGCCTACCTGGGCGAACGGGAGGCGCGCGGCCTGCGCGCCGAACTCCTCGCGCGTGCCGCCGGTTTCGCGCCGGAGGCGGTCCGCGAGGTCGGAGAGGCCCCGGCCCGCCAGGTGCTGCGCATCCCGCCGCGGATGCTGGCGCTGTCGGTGGCGCTGACCGGCACCGCCTGGGGCCCGGTACTGACGGCGCTGGTGATCCCGCCGGTGCTCTGGTCGCTCACCCACAGCCCCTGGACGGTGATCGCGGTGGCCGTGCCGCTGCTCGGCGGAGCGGGCGCGCGGACGGTGGGCCGGTTCGTCGCCGAGTACGACTGGACGGTGGGCGAGTCGCCGGACGGCCTCCGCATCGACCACGGACTGCTCGACCGTACCCACGAGACGGTGCCGCCCGGGCGGGTGCAGACCGTGCGGCTGGTCGAGCCGCTGCTGTGGCGGCGCCGCGGCTGGGTCAGGGTCGAGCTGGACGTGGCCGGGTCGGCGAACTCGGTTTTGATGCCGGTTGCGCCGCTCACCGTGGCACAGGACGTGGTCGCCCGGGTGCTGCCCGGCGTGACGGTGCCGCAGGACTTCGCCCCGGCACCCCGGCGGGCACGCTGGTGCGTGCCGGTGTGGTGGCGGGGCCACGGGTTCGCCGTCACCGACAGCGTCTTCGCCGCCCGGCGCGGACTGCTGAGGCGCACCGTGTCTCTGGTGCCGCACGCGAAGGTGCAGAGCGTGCGGCTGGTACAGGGCCCCTGGGAGCGGTTCGCGGGCCTCGCGGACGTGCGGGTGGACACCGGCGCCGGGCGGACCGTTCCGGCCCGGCTGCGTGCCACCGAGGAGGCCGAGGCCCTCCTGTACGCCCAGGCGGACCGCTCCCGCACGGGGCGGCGCACGGCGCGACCGGATCGGTGGATGGCGTAGGCGCCCCTCGCGGCGCCGCTCCTAGGAGACGGCGCCGCGCAGGTCCGTGACGTCCAGTCGCTCCGTCTCGTCGTGCGCGGTGAGGTCGATGATCTGGCCGACACCACGCTCGGCCGCGCCTGCGGGCCTGAACGTCGCCTCCTCCTCGGCCTTGTGCAGGGCCAGCGCCTCGTCGCCGACCACGTCCGCGAGATCCGTGTTGTGCACGGCGTCCAGGGCGGACGGCTCCGCCACGGCCGCGGCCTTGTTGCCGAAGAAGTCGAAACCGCCCGCCAGGGCAGGGCGCATCGGCGCCGCCGGCGCCACCACCACCGCCGCCGCCGCGGCCGGGACAGCGCAGGGCCCCGCCTGCTGGGTCTCCCCGGCGCGCTCATGGCCCTCACCGGCACCGGGGGCGTCCGCCGGGGCCACCTGACCCGCGGCCCGCGCCGCCTCCTCCCGGGACGCCCCCTCCCGAGCCGACGCGGCCTGCGCCGCACCGGCCCGCTCGGGCCCGTCCCCTGCCGACGCGACGTCCGCCTGCGCGGTCCCCGGGGCGCCCAGGGTCCGTACCGAGGCGATCCGCGCCGCCCCGGCGGGCGTCGGCCGCGCCGCCGTCCGCACCCGGGCCAGGCCCTGCCCGTCCTGCGGACCCGCAGGGCGCTCCGCCCGCTGGGCCGGTCCCGGCGCGGGCGTCCGCGGCTGCCGCTGCGCCTGCTCCGGAACCCGGTGCGCGCCCTGCGCCCCGGGTGCACCGGGCCGCCGCGGCCCGGGAGCACCGGGGCCATGGGGTCCGGCCGGTGCGGTCCTGCCCCGTGGCGGTGTGGGTTGCGGTCCCTGGGGGGTGGGCGGTGCGGCCCTGCGAGCCAGTAGTTCGAGCGCGGCGTTCGCACGCAGGAAGAGCGAGGCGGGCGGGGTCGTGCCGCGCGCCCTCGCGGCCTCCGCGCTGCGCCGCACGGCGGGCAGCCGCTCCTCCGGCGTCAACTCGGGCACCGGCTCCGGTGCGGGCTCGGGACGTACCTCGGATTCGGGACCCGGCCTGCCGCCCGCCGCGTCGTCCGCCGCCCCGGGAACCGCCTCGATCGCGAGCAGACGGCGCCCTTCGAGCGCACTGGCACGCTCCGTCTCCGCGGTGGCGTACCGCCGCAGCAGCGCGGCGTGCTCATTGCGCAGTCCCGCCAGCTCCGCCCGCTTCGAGCGGAGCTTCCTCTCCAGCTTCTGCCTGAGCTCGCGCGACTCGTCGAGGTCCGCCTCCAGCTCGGCCACCCGCTCCTCGTGGGTCCAGCCGTCGCTCTCCCGTGCCCGCACCAGGTCGGCCACCTGTCTGCCCGCCAGCCGGTCCCAGCTCCGCATCACGACCGAGCCCACGACGGCGGCCGCCGCGGCACCCACCGCAAGGCCGCGCAGCACCACGGGCTCCGCCGAGAACCAGGTGCCCGCGGCGCAGACGACGGAGACGCCCGCGATCGCCGAAGGCGGCAGCAACTTGTGCAGAGGGGGGGAATGGCGGTGACGTCCACGTGGCATGGCCAGAAACTTACCGCGCAAGGGGTGCCCGTGGTGGGCCGCCCGGCAAAAACCCAGTACCAGATGCCGAAGAAGAGCGCCAGATACACAAAAAGAGACTCCGGCCACTCCAACATCCACACAAAAGCCCCCGAACATCGCAGACTTGGGGCAGTCGGCGCCGGGGCGCGACAGCGCACCGCGGCACGCCCCCCACGACGGGACGAGCCGTGAGGGGGCAGGGAAGCGCAACGGGACGCGGCCGACTGAGCACGATGACGACGCCGACGGTCCTCCTCCCTCACCGCCCGCCGGTGGGGCGGCCTCCACCCGGCGGTCTGCACGCGCCGGTCTCCACGCGCCCGTCTGCACCCGGCGGTCTCCACGCGCCCGTTCCCGAGCAGGGGGCCCCACCCCCTGGGGCCACCCGGCGGAGCCACCCGGCCGGGCAACCCCGGCGGGCCCCGCCGCCGGACAACCCCGGCGGGGCGGCCGTGTACGGGGGCCGGGCCTCCCGGCCTCCCGCCGCGCGGCCCCCGGGCTCCCGCACCGCACGTCCCCGGCCCAGGACGCCCCGCACGTCCCCGGCCGAGGCGCAATCGGAGCGAGCCGCACGCGGCCGGGTGTCGGACGGCGGGCCTAGGCTGGAGGCATGAGTACGTTGCGTGGCCACGGCCGAGTCGCGGGGCTGCCCGAATGGGACCGCTGCGCGGTCATGGGGGTCGTGAATGTGACACCCGACTCCTTCTCCGACGGCGGCCGCTTCTTCGACGCCACGACCGCGGTCAAGCACGGCCTCGACCTGGTCGCCCAGGGCGCGGACCTGGTCGACGTGGGCGGCGAGTCCACCCGACCGGGCGCCGCCCGGGTGGACGAGGCGGAGGAGCTGCGCCGGGTGGTGCCGGTGGTGCGGGGCCTGGCCTCGGAGGGGGTCGCCGTGTCCGTGGACACCATGCGCGCCTCCGTCGCCGAGCGGGCCCTGGCCGAGGGAGCCCTGCTCGTCAACGACGTCAGCGGCGGCCTCGCCGACCCCGCCATGATCCCCGTGGTGGCCGAGGCGGCCGCACCGTTCGTGGTGATGCACTGGCGCGGCTTCCTGGAGGGCCCGAACGTCCGCGGCGTCTACGCCGACGTGGTCTCCGAGGTCGTCACCGAGCTGCGCGCGCGCATCGACGCCGTCGTCGACGGCGGTGTCCGCGCCGACCGGATCGTCATCGACCCCGGCCTCGGCTTCTCCAAGGACGCGGAACACGACCTGACCCTGCTGGCCCACCTCGACCGGCTGGCGGACCTGGACCGCCCGGTGCTGGTGGCGGCGTCGCGCAAGCGGTTCCTCGGCCGGGTGCTCGCCTCCCCCGACGGCGCTCCACCGCCCGCCCGCGAGCGGGACGCGGCCACCGCCGCGGTCTCCGCCATCGCGGCGCACCAGGGCGCCTGGGCGGTCCGGGTCCACGAGGTGCGCCCCACCGCGGACGCCGTCCGCGTCGCCCGCGCCGTAGCGGGTGCCCGCACCGCGACCGGTGCCGGCACCACGGAAGGAGCCCTGTGACCGGCGCAGCCCGTACCGATGCCGAACGGGTGGAGGGCGTCAACACCGCCTTCTACGAGGCGCTGGAGCGCGGTGACTTCGAGGAACTCGCCACCCTCTGGCTGGGCGACGGCGAACCGCAGGTCTCCTGCGTGCACCCGGGCTGGCCGGTACTGACCGGCCGCGGCGAGGTGCTGAGGTCCTACGCCCTGATCATGGCGAACACGGACTACATCCAGTTCTTCCTCACCGACGTCCAGGTCGCCGTCACCGGCGGTACCGCCCTGGTGACCTGCACGGAGAACATCCTCAGCGGCGGCCCCGCCCCCGATGACAGCGACGAGCCGGGACCGCTCGTGGGCCAGCTCGTGGTCGCCACGAATGTGTTCCTGCGCACACCGGACGGCTGGAAGCTCTGGTCCCACCACGGCTCCCCCGTTCTGGCCGAATCCGAGGACGACGAAGGTGACGACACCGCCGTCTGAGTGGGTAAGGGCTCTGATACGCCGAACGGTCCGGCCTGGTCGTCCGGCCTGAACAAGCTCAGCCGCGCCGCCCCGGACGCCGCGCGACGACGTCGTCCGGAGCGTCGGCCGGGGGCACCTGCACGGTGTTCCCGGGCCGGTGTGCCAGGACGGGGGTTACGCCCGGTCACGGTCCCGGCCCGGGGCACTGTCGGTGCCCACGGGTAGATTCCCTCCCGGGCCGGTGACCGACCGCACCGCACACGGCCCGGCCATGACCGACGACTGCAGGAGTGATTCGCGTGGATCGTGTCGCGCTGCACGGACTCAGAGCCCGAGGGCACCACGGGGTCTACGCGCGGGAGCGCGAGGAGGGCCAGCCCTTCGTGGTGGACCTCGTCCTGGGCCTGGACACCCGCGCGGCCGCGGCCGACGACGACCTCACGAAGACCGTGGACTACGGCACCGTGGCGGAAGAGGTCGTGGGCATCGTCGCCGGGGAGCCGGTGGCCCTCATCGAGACGCTGGCGGAGCGCATCGCCCAGGCGTGCCTGACCCACGAGGGGGTGCTGGAGGCGGAGGTCCGCGTGCACAAGCCGGACGCACCGATCACGGTCCCCTTCGACGACGTGACCGTCACCATCATCCGGAGCCGAGCATGACCGCATTCTTCGCCGAGGGGCAGGGCGACCCGACCGTACAGCCGGTACCGGCCTCCGTGGTGCAGCAGGTGGACGCGGCAGACGTCACGCTCAGCAACCCCAAACGCGCGGTGATCTCCCTGGGGAGCAACCTCGGCAACCGCCTGGAGAACCTCCAGGGCGCCGTCGACGCCCTGGAGGACACCCCGGGCCTGCGCGTCAAGGCCGTCTCGCCGGTGTACGAGACCGAGCCCTGGGGTGTCACGCCGGGCAGCCAGCCGACGTACTTCAACGCGGTCGTGGTGGTGAGGACGACCCTGCCGCCGTCCTCCCTGCTGGAGCGTGCGCAGGCCGTGGAGGAGGCCTTCCACCGGGTCCGCGAGGAGCAGTGGGGGCCGCGCACCCTCGATGTGGACATCGTCGCCTACGCCGATGTGGTCTCCGACGACCCGGTGCTCACCCTCCCCCATCCGCGCGCCCACGAGCGCGCCTTCGTCCTGGTCCCCTGGCACGACGTCGACCCGGAGGCGCAGTTGCCGGGCCGGGGGCCGGTGGCGGGGTTGCTGGAGGCGGTGCGGCAGGAAGGCGTCGCAGTCCGTGTCGACCTGGAACTCCGGCTGCCCGAGTAGTCGTTAAGGTCTACCGGAAAGGTCCGCGGGGACGGGACCGGTCACGTCCGGTGACCCACCGGCCGCTCCGGCGGCCCCGCGGACGAACCAGCGTGCCCGCACCCACCGCGCGCTCCGGCCGGAGCGGGTGTACGGCCGCCGTCGGTGAAGGGGCGAAGTGAAGCAGCTGCGCATCAGGATGCTGGCCGGGGTTTTCGTCGTCGCCGGGGTGCTGTCCTGGGCCGGCGCCCGGCTGTGGGACTCGGTGGGCACGCTGCCCCGGGTCCCGCTGGCCGCACCCATCGTGCTGGCGGTCATCGCCGTCGTCCTGCTCGCCACCGCACTCTCGCTGCGGGCCAGGTTGCGCGCCCAGCGTGAGCGCCGGCCGGGAGCCAAGGGCGTCGATCCGCTGATGGCGGCCCGTGCCGTGGTCTTCGGCCAGTCGAGCGCGCTCGTGGCGGCCCTGGTGGCGGGCCTGTACGGGGGCACGGGCGTCTTCCTGCTGGAGTCGCTCGACATCCCCGCGCGCCGTGACCAGGCCGTCTATGCGGGCCTGTCGGTGGTCACCGGTGTCGCGGTGATAGCGGCGGCGTTCTTCCTCGAGCGCGTCTGCAAGCTCCCGGAGGACGACGACGAGAACTCCGGTTCGGGGGCGACCCGCGCCGAGTAGCGGACCGACTCCCCCGCCCCCACCGCGGTGGGACACCGAACCGCACGGCCGGCCACGGCGAGACCGGGCACGGTGGGAAATGGGCCCGGCACGGCGGCGGATGCCGGAGACGGCCGGCCGGACGCGACACCTGCCCGAAGGGGCGGATGCGCTCGCGTCCGGGCCACCGGCCGGCCGGGCGCCCGGGACACGGCCGGAGCAGGCGCGCAGGCATCCGCTTCGGCAAGCAGACGTCCGCTCCGGCGAACAGGCGCGTGCTCCCGGCAAGCGCGCAGGGGCTCCGCTCAGTGCGCCATGATCAGGCTCATCGCCTCGTTGCGGGTCGCGGGATCGCGTAGCTGGCCCCGCACCGCGGATGTGATCGTCTTGGCCCCGGGCTTGCGCACTCCCCGCATGGTCATGCACATGTGCTCGCACTCGACGACCACGATCACCCCGCGCGGCTCCAGGATCTTCATCACCGAGTCCGCGATCTGGGTGGTCATCCGCTCCTGCACCTGGGGCCGCCGGGCATAGACATCGACCAGCCGGGCCAGCTTCGACAGTCCCGTGATCTTGCCGTCGGCGGAGGGGATGTACCCGACGTGCGCGGAGCCGACGAACGGCACCAGGTGGTGCTCGCAGGTGCTGGTCACCTCGATGTCCTTGACCAGCACCATCTCGTCATGGCCGAGGTCGAAGGTGGTGGTGAGCACGTCCTCTGGCTGCTGCCGCAGGCCCGCGAAGATCTCCTTGTACGCCCGCGCCACCCGCGCCGGGGTCTCCCTGAGGCCCTCACGGTCGGGGTCCTCGCCGACGGCGATCAGCAACTCGCGTACCGCACGTTGGGCACGCTGCTCGTCGAATTCGCCTATCGGCCCCTCGCCGGCCAGCGTCACGGGGTCGGTCATGTGTCATCGCTCCTGTGCGTACGTCTGCGCAGTGCCCGGTGCCCTGCGCGCTGTTGCGATCCACGCAGGGCCGTCTGCTGTGCGCCTCGCGGGGCCACCTCGCCGCCCGCCCCAAGCAGCCTGCGGCGGGGCACGCGGCAACGCCGCGTCCCCCAGGCTAGAACCTGGGGGACGCGGCGTTCATTCCGGCCTCGGACCGAGGGGCCCTGGGCCCGGCGTTCAGTTCTCCGGGCGGTCCTCCGGGACCTGCTCGGTGGGAGTCGCCGGACCGGTCTCCGTGGGCGCTCCGGTCGCGATCGCCGGCGCGGTGCCGTTGGCCCCGTTCGTCAGCGAGAGCTCCTTGGGCGAGAGCACCGGCGGACGGGTCGAGGGCGTGCGCCGCGAGGAACCGGTCCACGCAGGGCGGGCGGGGCGCTTCACGATGGGGGCGAAGATCTCTGCGATCTGCTCCTTGCCGAGGGTCTCCTTCTCGAGCAGCGCGAGGACCAGGTTGTCCAGGACGTCGCGGTTCTCGACCAGGATCTCCCAGGCCTCGTTGTGCGCGTTCTCGATGAGCTTCTTGACCTCCTCGTCGACCAGGGCGGCGACCTCTTCCGAGTAGTCCCGCTGGTGAGCCATCTCACGGCCGAGGAACGGCTCGCTCTGGTCACCGCCGAACTTGATCGCGCCCAGCCGCTCGGTCATGCCGTACTGGGTGACCATGGAGCGGGCCGTGGAGGTGGCCTTCTCGATGTCGTTGGCCGCGCCGGTGGTCGGGTCGTGGAAGACGAGTTCCTCCGCGGCCCGGCCGCCCAGCATGTAGGCGAGCTGGTCGAGCATCTCGTTGCGCGTGGTCGAGTACTTGTCCTCGTCGGGGAGGACCATGGTGTACCCGAGCGCCCGGCCGCGGGACAGGATCGTGATCTTGTGTACCGGGTCGGAGTTGGGAGAGGCCGCCGCGACCAGGGCGTGGCCGCCCTCGTGGTACGCGGTGATCTTCTTCTCCTTGTCGGACATGATCCTGGTCCGCTTCTGCGGGCCCGCCACGACGCGGTCGATCGCCTCGTCCAGCATCTGGTTGTCGATCAGCTTGCGGTTGCTGCGGGCGGTGAGCAGGGCGGCCTCGTTGAGGACGTTGCTCAGGTCGGCTCCGGTGAAGCCGGGGGTGCGGCGGGCCACGGCCGACAGGTCGACGTCGGGAGCGACCGGCTTGCCCTTCTGGTGGACCTTGAGGATCTCCAGACGGCCCTGCATGTCCGGGCGGTCGACGGCGATCTGGCGGTCGAACCGGCCCGGGCGCAGCAGCGCGGGGTCGAGGATGTCCGGGCGGTTGGTGGCGGCGATCAGGATCACGCCGCCCTTCACGTCGAAGCCGTCCATCTCGACGAGGAGCTGGTTCAGCGTCTGCTCGCGCTCGTCGTGGCCGCCGCCGAGGCCCGCGCCGCGGTGCCGGCCGACGGCGTCGATCTCGTCGACGAAGACGATGGCCGGGGCGTTCGCCTTGGCCTGCTCGAAGAGGTCGCGCACCCGGGAGGCACCGACACCGACGAACATCTCGACGAAGTCGGAACCGGAGATCGAGTAGAACGGCACGCCCGCCTCGCCCGCGACGGCGCGCGCGAGGAGCGTCTTGCCGGTTCCGGGCGGGCCGTAGAGGAGCACGCCCTTGGGGATCTTGGCGCCGACCGCCTGGAACTTGGCCGGCTCCTGCAGGAACTCCTTGATCTCCTGGAGCTCTTCGACGGCCTCGTCCGATCCCGCGACGTCGTTGAACGTCGTCTTCGGGGTGTCCTTGGTGATCAGCTTGGCCTTGGACTTCCCGAAGTTCATGACCCGGGAGCCGCCGCCCTGCATCTGGTTCATCAGGAACAGGAAGACCACGACGATGAGCACGAACGGGAGCAGGGAGAGCAGGATCCCGACGAACGGGTTCTGCTTCGAGGGCGAGACGGTGTAGCCGTCGGGGATCTGCTTGCCCTCGAACTTGGCCTGGAGCGACTTGGCGAGGTCCACGCCCTGGTCGCCGATGTAGCTCGCCTGGATCTTGCTGCTGCCCTCCACCTTCTGGCCGTCCTTGAGCTGGACCTTGACGGTCTGCTCATCGCCAGTGGTGATCTTGGCCTCTTGTACCTGGTTCCTGTCGATCGCCTGTACGACCTGACCGGTGTCCACCGTCTTGTAGCCACCGGACGAACCGACGACCTGCATCAACACGACCACGGCAAGGACGGCCAGCACGATCCACATGACCGGCCCACGGAAGTATCGCTTCACGTCCATCCATACGGAGCGGTGCCGCCCCGTCCCTCCTGCCATAGTGAGTTTGATAAAAACTGTTCTTCGGACGGTACCCCAGCATTGTGGCCCGTAGCCGCTGGGGATGACGGGCAGTCCCGTCCTCGCATGCTCCAACGGCTCAAGCCCCGCGAGGGTTCCCGGCCGAGCTTCCCGGCTCCGTCGCCGGGTCCGCGGCCCGGGTGCGCACCGGGCCGCGGGGTGGGGAATCAGCCGCCGTAGACGTGCGGGGCCAGGGTGCCGACGAAGGGGAGGTTCCGGTACTTCTCGGCGTAGTCCAGGCCGTAGCCCACGACGAACTCGTTGGGGATGTCGAAGCCGACCCACTCCACGTCGATCGCGACCTTGGCCGCCTCCGGTTTGCGCAGCAGTGTGCACACCTTGAGCGAGGCGGGCTCGCGCGAGCCGAGGTTGGACAGGAGCCAGGACAGCGTCAGCCCCGAGTCGATGATGTCCTCGACGATGAGGACGTGCCGGCCCTTGATGTCGGTGTCGAGGTCCTTGAGGATCCGCACCACACCGGAGGACTGGGTGCCCGCGCCGTACGAGGACACGGCCATCCAGTCCATGGTGACAGGGGTGGACAGCGCACGCGCCAGGTCCGCCATGGCCATCACGGCGCCCTTGAGGACGCCGACGATCAGCAGGTCCTTGCCCGTGTACGCCGCGTCGATCTTCGCGGCCAGCTCGGCCAGCTTCGCGTCGATCTCTTCTTTGGTGATGAGCACCGCCTTGAGGTCGGTGCCCATGTCTTTCGCGTCCACCCGCATCACTTTCGTCGTCCGAGCCGCTGCCGCCGTCTTCCGGGAGCCCCTCTCCCGTGGGGACGGGGGCGCGGGGAGGCGGCGTCAGCCTTGCCGGATAACCAGTCTGCCATCCTGCCGCTGGGCGACGACGCGGCCCGGGAGATTGATGGCTCCCTGGCCCCGCCACCCGGTGATCAGGCGGTCGACTTCCTCGATGTGCCGGGCGAAGAGCGAGCCGGCCGGGGCGCCGGCTCCGATCGCGGCCCTGCGCAGCACCCTGCGGCGCACCGCGGGCGGCAGGGCGCAGAGCTTGGCGCACTCCAGCAGGCCCGTGGCGTCGCGCACGGCCGACTCGGCCTGGTCGGCCCAGGCGTCGAGGGCGTCCGCGTCGTCGCGGGAGAGCTGGGCGGTGCGGGCGAGCGCCTCCACGACGCCCTTGCCGAGGGCCTTCTCCAGGGCGGGCAGGCCCTCGTGGCGCAGCCGGGAGCGGGTGAAGGTGGGGTCCGTGTTGTGCGGGTCGTCCCAGACGGGCAGGGACTGGGCGAGGCAGGCCCGGCGGGCGGTCTGCCGGTCGAGGTGCAGGAACGGCCTGCGGTAGCGGCCGGCGGCCCCCGAGACCGCGGCCATGCCGGACAGCGAGCGGGTGCCGGAGCCGCGGGCCAGGCCGAGCAGGACGGTCTCCGCCTGGTCGTCGCGGGTGTGGCCGAGCAGGACCGCGAAGGCGCCGTGCCGCTCGGCGGCCTCGTCGAGGGCGGCGTAGCGGGCGTCGCGGGCGGCGGCTTCGGGGCCCGCACCGCGTCCGACCGTGACGGCGACGGACTCGACGGGGTCGAGGCCCAGGGCGGTGAGGCGGGCGGCGACCTCGGCTGCGCGGACGTCTGAGCCGGCCTGGAGGCCGTGGTCGACGGTGATGCCGCCGGCCCGGATGCCGAGCTTGGGCGCCTCGAAGGCGAGCGCGGAGGCCAGCGCCATGGAGTCGGCGCCGCCCGAGCAGGCGACCAGCACGAGGGGGGCGGGGGAAGCGGGGGCGTCGGCGGTGGGGTCGGTCAGGGCGTCGGCGATCAGGGTGTCGGCGGTGTAGGCGCGCACGGGGAGGGCGCCTCGGGCGGCGGGGGGCGCGGGGAAGGGAGCGGGCGCCGGGTCGGTGCCCTGGGCGGAGCCGGTGGTCGGGGTGGCGGGGACGGGGGCGGCGTCGGTACGGGGGGCGGGGCGGTGAGGGGCGGCTGATGCGCGGAGTCCGGTGTCCGCGCGGGTGTCCGCGCCGGTGTGCGGCGAGGTGCCCGCGTTGGGGGCTGCGCCGGCCCGCTGGGCGGCGGCGTGGTCGGAGAGGACGTCGTGGAGTACGCGGCGGACCGCCAAACGTATCGCCGCGACCGCAGGATGGGGACCCATGTCCGGTTCCCTTCGTGAAGTTCGAGGGTGGGCCTCGGTGTCTGACACTCGGTGGCTGGGCGACGGTGGCGGTGGCGGTGGCCTTGGGGTCATCGCCGCAGCCGCCGGCCCACCGACCGGGCCGTCACTCAGAGTGTGTTGATGGTGACAGAACCGAGCCGTTCACCGAGCATTGCACGCCTGCCTATGACCCACGGTCCCTCGGACGGGTGATTGTCCGGGCGTTCTTCTGCCCCCGGCCGGATCCGGTGCGGGCCGCTCACTACTCGGCCTTGCGGTGCACCCGCGCGATCCAGTCCGCCGGTTTGGCGATCTCGTCCTTGGTCGGAAGGGTGTTCGGGGAGGTCCACACGCGGTTGAACCCGTCCATACCGACCTCGCCGACGACGGCCCGCACGAACCGCTCGCCGTCGCGGTACTGGCGGAGCTTGGCGTCCAGGCCGAGCAGCCTGCGCAGCGCCTGGTCCAGGCGGGACGCACCGCGGGCCCTGCGCTGCTGGAACTTCTCGCGGATCTCGGCGACGGAGGGCACGACGTCGGGGCCCACGCCGTCCATGACGTAGTCGGCGTGCCCCTCAAGGAGGGACATCACGGCCGTCAGCCGGGAGAGGATCGCGCGCTGGGCCGGGGTCTGGACGATCTCCACCAGGGAGCGGCCGCCCTCGCCCTTCTCGCCCTCGGGCCGGCCGCCCGCGAGGGACTGCGCCGCCTCCCTGATGCGTTCCAGGAAGGTCATCGGATCGACGTCGGTCTCGGCGAGGAACGACTGGATCTCGCCCTCCAGGTGGTCCCGGAGCCAGGGCACCGCGGTGAACTGCGTGCGGTGCGTCTCCTCGTGCAGGCAGACCCAGAGGCGGAAGTCGTGCGGTGCGACGTCCAGCTCGCGTTCCACGTGGACGATGTTGGGGGCCACGAGCAGCAGCCGGCCGCCGCCGTTCGCGCCCGCGGGCAGGTCGCGGGAGGCGGGGGCGAACGTCTCGTACTGGCCGAGGACGCGCGAGGAGAGGAACGACAGGAGCATGCCGAGCTCCACGCCGGTGACCTTGCCGCCGACCGCACCCAGCACGACACCGCCGGGTCCCGTGCCGCGGCGCTGCTGCATCTTCTCCAGCAGCGGGGCGAGGATCTCCCGGAAGCCGGCCACGTTCGCACGGACCCAGCCCGGGCGGTCCACGACGAGGACCGGGGTGTCGTCGGCCGCGTCGGCGGCCAGCCGGGTGAAGCCGCGGACGTGCTCCTCGGAGGCCCTGGCATGCCGGCGCAGCTCCGTGACGACCGCCCTGGCCTCGTCCCGGGTCACTTCCGGGCCCGGGCGAACCAGCCTTGTCGCGGTTGCCACCGCGAGGTTCCAGTCGACCATCTCCGCACCACCGATGCTCGTCATGCGTCAACGGTACGTGCTCGGGTTCCGGAACGACGTGGCGTTCCTCCCACCTGCACGGTCGTGACGGCACCGGGGACCCCGGCCGCACGGGGGCCGGGGCGATCGCGCGAGGCGATCAGCGACAGCCGCAGCCCGCCAGGGCCGCGGCCAGGTGGTCGAGGGTGGCCTGGGTGGCCGCCGGGGAGTCGGCGCCCGTCGTCATGAAGGCGAACGCCAGCAGGCGGCCGTCCGCGTCGACGACCGTGCCCGCGAGCGAGTTGACCCCGGTCAGCGTGCCGGTCTTGGCGCGCACCAGACCCGTGCCGCCCCGGTCCACCCCGTCGGCGTAACGGTGCTCCAGCGTGCCGGTGAACCCGGCCACCGGCAGCCCCGTCAGCACCGGCCGCAGCTCGGGCCGGTCCGGGGCGCCGGCCCTGGCGAGCAGCTCGGTGAGCAGGCCCGGAGTCAAGAGGTCGGCCCGGTCGAGCCCGCTGCCGTCCCTGAACCGGGCCCCCGCCACCGCGAGCCCCAGCCCGGCCAGCCGCGCCCCGACCGCCTGCTCGCCGCCCGCGAAGCTGGCAGGCCGGTGCATGGCCAGCGCCGTCTGCCGGGCCAGCGCCTCGGCGATGTCGTTGTCGCTGTTCGTCAGCATCCGCTCGACGAGCGCCGACAGCGGCGGCGACTGCACGGCCGCCAGCCGCCGCGCCCCGCCGGGTGCCTTCGCCGCGGCCGGCCCGCCCTGCACCCCGATGCCCTGCTGCGCCAGGAAACCCGCGAAGGCGGTGGCCGCGTCGAGCTGCGGTTCCGCGGAGCGCGGCGCGGGCCCGGCGGCGGAGTGGTCGAGCCGTCCTTCGTCGACCATCAGCGCGGTGACCGGCGCCAGGTTCTCGTTCGGCCCGATCGGATGCATCCGCGGGCCGGTGTACAGCGAGTCGTCGTAGCCCACCGCGACCCGGCGGACATGGCGGGCCGTCAGCGCGCGGGCGGTGGCCGCTGCGAGCCGCTGGAGGGCGGCGGCGCCCTTGGGGTCCGGCCGGGCGGTGAGGGTCGGGTCGCCGCCGCCGACCAGCACGACCCGCGCCGGTGCCCGGCGGCCGCCCCCCGCCAGGACGGTGCGGGTGGTGATGCGGTGGTCGGCGCCCGCGGCGGAGAGCGCGGCGACGGCGGTGGCGAGTTTGGTGGTGGACGCGGGCGTCAGCGCCTGCCCCGCGTTCCTGTCGTAGACCCGCCTGCCGGTGGCCACGTCGACGACCGCGGCCGCGCGGGTGCTGCCGAGCGAGGCGTCCGCGAGCAGCGGGTCGAGCAGGGCCCCGAGCGACCGCTCGGACGGTCCGCCGGCGGCTGCCGCGCGCCCTGGGCCGCGCCCCGGCGCACCGAGCGCGGTGAGCACCGGCGGGGCGCTCGGGGCGGCTCCCGGCTCGCCGCCGGGCCCGTTCCGACCGTGATCTGCGCCACCCCAGGGACCCCGCCCGACGGCCCTGTCGCGCTCCGCCGTACGCTGGCCGGAGGAGTCCCAGGGCCCCGCGGCGAACACGGTCCCGGCCGCGACCGCCATGCCGAGCACGGCCGCACCCGCTGTGACCTGCCAGGTTTTCAGGGCCATGGGATTCACGAGATCCGCGAGCCGCGCCGCGGCGGGCAGGGACGGTCGCCGGGCGAGCAGCCGGGTCCGCAACCCCGGCCCGCGTTCCGGCTCTGGCAGCTCCGGCACGACAACCAGCCCCTTTCGCGATCACACACCTGCGTGAGGGACACTTAACCATCAGAAGTATGTGCTGATCATGGAGGAGCCACCGGTGGAGTTCGACGTCACGATCGAGATCCCGAAGGGTTCGCGGAACAAATACGAGGTGGACCACGAGACCGGTCGTATCCGCTTGGACCGTCGCCTCTTCACGTCCACCAGCTACCCGGCGGACTACGGCTTCGTCGAGAACACGCTCGGCGAGGACGGCGACCCGCTCGACGCGCTGGTCCTGCTGGAGGAGCCGACCTTCCCGGGGTGCCTCATCAAGTGCCGCACCATCGGCATGTTCCGGATGACGGACGAGGCCGGCGGCGACGACAAGCTGCTGTGCGTGCCGGCGTCCGACCCGCGGGTCGAGCACCTGCGCGACATCCACCACGTGTCCGAGTTCGACCGCCTGGAGATCCAGCACTTCTTCGAGGTCTACAAGGACCTGGAGCCCGGAAAGTCGGTCGAGGGGGCCAACTGGGTGGGCCGCACCGAGGCCGAGAGCGAGATCGAGCGGTCGTACAAGCGTTACAAGGAGGAGGGCGGTCACTGACCTCCGGTTCCCCGCTGGACCAGGCCGCGCGATCCTCGCCCCGAGGACGCGCGGCTTCTTCGTGTGCCCGTTCGACGCACGGCCGTACGAACCCGGGGACCGCTTTGTGCCTCCCAACCCTGTATACGACATCCTGTACGACTATTGGGCTTCATATACCCAAATCCACCCATTACCGCAACCATCGAGCGTGTAACCCAAACGGCGCGCAACCACCCACGCGAGAGCGGCGCCCGTTCAGGCGCACAGAAAGGGCAAGTCCGGTGACCGATTCGGGCTCCGCGGGTACTGCCGGGCCCCCGGGCCATGCAGAGGACCGCAAACCGCCGTCGGACGAGGCGAGGAGCGCGTTCGCCCCGCCGGGAGGCGTGCCATCCCCCGCGCACTCCCCCGAGGACGAACCGCACACCACCTCGGAGTTCGCGATCCCCCAGGGCCTCGCGCCGCCGGGGGGACCCCAGGACCGGGAGCACTCGGGGTTCAGCGCCCCGCGGACCTACAGCGCGCGCAACGCGCCTCCCGCCTTCACCCCGCCGTCCGGGATCCCCGTGTTCCGGATGACCAAGGAGGTGCCCTGGCAGGACCGGATGCGCACCATGCTGCGGATGCCGGTCGCCGAGCGCCCCGCGCCCGAGCACCCCTACAGACCCGTCGAGGACGAGGTGGGGCCCGCGGTGCCACGCGTCCTGGACCTGACGCTGCGTATCGGGGAGCTGCTGCTGGCGGGCGGGGAGGGCGCGGAGGACGTGGAGGCGGCGATGTTCGCCGTCTGCCGGAGCTACGGCCTGGACCGCTGCGAGCCGAACGTCACCTTCACACTGCTGTCCATCTCCCACCAGCCGTCGCTGGTGGAGGACCCCGTGACCGCCTCGCGGACGGTACGGCGCAGGGGCACCGACTACAACCGGCTCTCGGCGGTCTTCCAGCTTGTCGACGACCTCAGCGACGCGGACACCCAGATCTCCCTGGAGGAGGCGTACCGGCGCCTCGCGGAGATCCGGCGCAACCGCCATCCGTTCCCGGGCTGGGCACTGACCGTGGCCAACGGCCTGCTCGCGGGCGCCGCCTCGATACTGGTCGGCGGCGACCTGGTGGTGTTCGTGGCCGCAGCGGTCGGGGCCATGCTGGGCGACCGGCTCGCCTGGCTCTGCGCGGGGCGCGGGCTGCCGGAGTTCTACCAGTTCACGATGGCCGCGATGCCGCCCGCGGCGCTGGGCGTCACGCTCACGCTGCTGCACGCGGACGTGGACACCTCCGCGGTGATCACCGGTGGCCTCTTCGCGCTGCTGCCGGGCCGCGCGCTGGTCGCGGGCGTGCAGGACGGCCTGACCGGCTACTACATCACCGCCTCGGCACGTCTGCTGGAGGTCATGTACTTCTTCGTGGGCATCGTGGTCGGGGTGCTGCTGGTGCTCTACTTCGGCGTCCGGCTCGGCGCCAAGCTCAATCCCGACGAGGCGCTGGGGGTGGTGGACCGGCCCGGTGTGCAGATCGTCGCCTCCATGCTGGTGGCGGCGGCCTTCGCCGTCCTGCTCCAGCAGGAGCGGTCGACGGTGCTGATAGTGACGCTGAACGGCGGCGTGGCCGGGCTGATCTACGGTGCGCTGCACTACACGGGCCACATCTCGCCGGTGGTGTCGACGGCGGTGGCGGCCGGTCTGGTGGGCCTGTTCGGGCAGCTCTTCTCGCGCTACCGGTTCGCGTCCGCGCTGCCCTACATCACGGCCGCTATCGGGCCGCTGCTACCGGGTTCCGCGACGTACTTCGGGCTGCTGGGCTTCGCCGAGAACGATCCGATCGCGGGGCTGGTCTCGCTCACCAAGGCGGTGGCCCTCGCCATGGCCATCGCGATCGGGGTCAACCTGGGCTCCGAGGTCTCCAGGCTGCTCATCAGGGTGCCGTCCGCGGCGAACCGGCGGGCGGCCAAGCGGACCCGCGGGTTCTGAGACCTCGCTCCCCGGCCCGCCCCGCCCGCCGTCGACCCCCTGGGCGGCGGTCGGTGCCGGCCCTGCGCGGCCCGACGGCCGGTGCGGACGCTCCGCGGCCCACGGCCGGTGCGGGCGCTCGGCGGCGGTGGTCCGGCTTCCCGGTCCTCGGACGGCGGCCGCGGGTCCACCGCCCGTGCCGGCGTACTAGCGCTTGGCGTGCCGGCCGCGGCTGCCCGCCGACGGGCGCGGGGGCTGCCCGGGCCGTGCCTGGACGTACGCGGATGCGGTGGCGCCGGACGGGGCGCGGCCGGCGCCCACGGGCCCCGGTCCCGCGGCACCGGGCCCCGCGGGACCCGGACCTGCCGGGCCGGGGCCCCGGTCCCCCTCGGCTTCGGCTCCCTCGCCCGCCTCCCGCTTGGCCTTTGAGCGGGCCCGCAGGAACTCGATGCCTATCGGGACGACGGAGACCAGCACGACGAGGACGAGCATCGCCTCGATGTTGTCCCGGACGAAGGCGTGCCTGCCGAGCCAGGCGCCCAGCAGGGTGACACCGGAGCCCCAGAGCACCCCGCCGATGACGTTGAAGAGCAGGAACGGGCGGTACCTCATCCCGCTGACGCCGGCGATGATCGGGGTGAAGGTGCGCACGACGGGCACGAAGCGTGCCAGCACCAGGGACTTCGGGCCGTGCTTGGCGAAGAACTCGTGCGCCTTGGCCACGTTCTCCTGCTTGAAGAGGCGGGAGTCGGGGCGGTTGAAGAGCGCCGGGCCGACCTTCTTGCCGAAGAGGTAACCCGCCTGGTCGCCGAGGACCGCGGCCAGCGAGACCAGGGCGCAGACCGCCCAGAGCGGGAAGTGCAACTGGCCCGTGGTGATCAGCAGGCCGGTGGTGAACAGCAGGGAGTCACCGGGCAGGAAGAAGCCGATGAGCAGGCCGGACTCGGCGAAGACGACGAGCAGCAGACCGTAGATCCCGAACTGGTTGATCAGGTGGTCGGGGTCCATCCAGCTCGGTCCGAGCGCAAGCGTCATCACGGTTCCGGGCTCCTGTGAGGGTGGTGGGGGCGGGGCGGGCGCCGCTGCGTGTCCGACAAAGTTATCAACGCCCGGTGCCCCCGCCGGGTTCCACCACCCTCATGGGGCCGCGACTGTGCGTACGCCGGTTGGGGCGCACCGGGCGCCACGCGTCCGTTCGGGCGCCGCATGCGCCGGCTCGGGCTCCGCGCGCCTGCTCCGGCCCGGTGTCCGCCGGACCGTACAGGACCCCTCGGGCCACCGGCCGGGCGCGGCTCCGCGCCCCGGCCGGGCGGGGCCGGTCCCGGCGTGCCGCGTTCGCCGCCCTCGGCCCACCGGGCCGGCCGCCGTCCCCGGGCCAGTGGCCCGCCGCGGGTCCGGCGCGGGTGCCCCTGCGGCGACGGCCCGGCGGGCGGGCAGGCGGGTTCGTTCGTATTCTCGGTTCCTGAGGACGGACACGTCCCCGGTCCCGGTCCCCGAGGACGGACGGGCCCCGGCCCGGCGAGGAGGCCCCGATGCCGCTCCACCGCGGACCCCAGCACGGCGAGGATGGCCGGCCCGCCCTGGTCAACCCCTTCCACGGGGAGGCCAACCCCGTCGGCGGCATGACGGAGGCGCCGCCCAAGCACCGGCTCCCCGACGGCCCGCTGCCGCCCATCACCGCGTACCGCCTCGTGCACGACGAGCTGATACTCGACGGCAACTCCCGGCTGAACCTGGCCACCTTCGTCACCACCTGGATGGAGCCGCAGGCGGCCGAGCTGATGCGGGAGTGCCAGGACAAGAACATGATCGACAAGGACGAGTACCCGCGCACCGCCGAGCTGGAGCGGCGCTGCGTCGCCATGCTGGCCGACCTGTGGCACGCACCCGACCCTTCGGCGGTCGTGGGCTGCTCGACGACCGGCTCCAGCGAGGCGTGCATGCTCGCCGGCATGGCGCTCAAGCGCAGGTGGGCGCGGCGCCCCGGGGCGGCAGGCGGCAGACCGAACCTGGTGATGGGCGTCAACGTCCAGGTCTGCTGGGAGAAGTTCTGCACCTTCTGGGAGGTGGAGGCCCGCCAGGTGCCCATGGAGGGCGACCGCTTCCACCTCGACCCGGTGGCCGCCGCCGAGCTCTGCGACGAGCACACCATCGGCGTGGTCGCGGTCCTGGGGTCGACCTTCGACGGCTCCTACGAACCGGTGGCGGAGCTGTGCGCGGCCCTGGACGACCTCCAGGAGCGCACCGGTGTCGACGTCCCCGTGCACGTGGACGGCGCCTCGGGCGCCATGGTCGCGCCGTTCATCGACCAGGACCTGGTCTGGGACTTCCGGCTGCCCCGGGTGGCGTCGATCAACACCTCGGGGCACAAGTACGGGCTGGTGTACCCGGGGGTGGGCTGGGCGCTGTGGCGCTCGACGGCGCAACTGCCGGAGGAACTGGTCTTCCGGGTCAACTACCTGGGCGGCGAGATGCCCACGTTCGCACTGAACTTCTCGCGGCCCGGTGCGCAGGTCGTGGCGCAGTACTACACGTTCCTGCGGCTGGGCCGGGAGGGCTTCCGGCTGGTCCAGCAGTGCGCCAGGGACGTGGCGGGCGGGCTGGTCGACCGCATCGAGGAGCTGGGCGACTTCCGCATGCTCACCCGGGGCGACGAACTGCCGGTCTTCGCCTTCACGACCCGGCCGGAGGTGACGGCGTACGACGTCTTCGACGTCTCGCGCCGGCTGCGGGAACGCGGCTGGCTGGTGCCCGCGTACACCTTCCCGCCGCACCGCGAGGACCTGGCGGTGCTCCGCGTGGTCTGCCGCAACGGGTTCTCCAGCGAACTGGCGGACCTGCTCGTGGACGACCTGGAACGGCTGCTCCCGTATCTGCGCGCCCAGCCTCGTCCGCTCACCCACGACCGGGCGGCCGCCACCTCGTTCCACCACTGACGCGCGTGCCGACGCCCGGCCCCCGCGGGGACCGGGGGCTCCCGTACGGGTTCGGCGGTAGGGCGCCGGCGCTCCACGGCGGGCTCTTCGGCGGTCCTTCGCGACCTTCGTTCGCGACCTGCGTTCGCGACCTTCGTTCGCGACCCGTGTTCCGCGCCCTGTGATCCGCGTCCCGTGTTCGCGACCCCTGTTCGCGACCCCTGTTCGCGTCCCGTGTTCGCATCCCGTGCTTGCTACCCGCGTCGGCAGCGGTTCCGGGCGGGCGGGGCGAGGCTCCGGCGGTCCGGGCCGGCGGGCCACGGGTAGCCGGGGCGAGCGTGAGGTGGTCCGGAGCGCCGCGTCGACCCCTCCGGCGCGCCCGCGGGTCCCGCGGGCCCGCGCGCCCGCGGCACCCGGTCGGCGCGGGGCCCTCGGTGTCAGTCCCCGGCCGCGCCGCGCTCCATGGCGAGGAGTTCGAAGGCGGTCCTGCCGTCCAGGGACTCCCGCACGATGTCCGCGTGGCCGGCGTGGCGGGCCGTCTCCTCGATCAGGTGGAGGACGAGCCAGCGCATCGAGACCTTGCCCTCCTTCGGGAACCAGGGCGCCTCGGGCAGCGGGAAGGTGTCGTCGAGACTGGGGACGGAGCGTACGAACTCCTCGGTCCTGGCGGCGACGTCCGCCCAGAAGTCGAGCATCCCGGCCAATGTCTCGCCTTCGGCGAGGCGGAAGCCCTCGGCCCAGGTCTCCGGGGTGCGCGCCCTCTCGTTCGGCCGCTGCTGCGCCATCCGCAGCCAGTTCAGCTCCGTTTCCGCGGCATGTTTGACCAGGCCGGACAGCGACAGCTCGCTGGCGCTCGGACGCTGCGCGGCCTGCTCGTCGCTCAGCCCGAGCACGGCACGCCGGATCCCGCCGCGCTGCGCCGCCGCGAACGCCAGCAGCGCCGTGCGCTCGTCTCCGCGGGGCTCCGGGGGAACGTGGGTGACCATGGGGGACCGCCTTCCGGGGTGGTGCCGTCTTCCTCTGACGCTCAGGAAGGTACGGCCCCTTGCGGTCAGTTCCGGTCCGCGATCGCCGGCGGTCGGCGCCGCGGGCGGTGGCGGGCGGTGGCTTCAGAACGGGAACGCGCTCCGGCCGTGCTGTACGGAGATCCACTTCTGGGTGGTGAACGCCTCCACCATCTGCTCGCCGTTCAGCCGCCCCAGACCCGAGTGCTTCTCACCGCCGAAGGCGACGGCGGGCTCGTCCTGGACGGTGCCGTCGTTGACGTGGATCACGCCCGTGGCGATCCGGCGGGCGAAGTTCACGCCGCGCTCGACATCGGAGGTGTGCACGGCACCGCTGAGCCCGTAGGGGTTGTCGTTCACCAGGCGCACCGCCTCCTCCTCGCCGTCGAAGGGGATGAGCAGCGCCACCGGGCCGAAGATCTCCCGCCCCATGACCGCGGAGTCGGACGGCAGGCCGGTGAGCACGATCGGCTCGACGAGGTTGCCGCTGATCCTGCCGTTCACCAGGGCGGTGGCACCCTCGGCGACGGCCTGTTCGACGGCGGCGGCGACGGCGTCCGCCTGGGCGGAGTTGATGACCGGGCCGATCACGGTCTCCGGGTCGCTCGGGTCGCCCGCCTTGAGCGCCCTGACCTTGGCGACGAACTTCTGCGTGAACTCCTTCTCCACCTTGCGGTCCACCAGGATGCGGTTCGCCGCCATGCAGACCTGGCCCTGGTGGACGTAGCGGCTGTAGACGGCGGCGTCGACGGCGTAGTCGACGTCGGCGTCGTCCAGGACGGTGAGGGCGCTGTTGCCGCCGAGTTCGAGGATGGCGTGTTTGAAGTGGGCGGCGCAGACGGTGGCGACGTGTCGGCCGATGGTGTCGGAGCCGCTGAAGGAGATCACCTTGGGCACCGGGTGGTCGATCATCGCGTCGCCGATCTCGGCGACATCGGTGATCACGACGTTCAGCAGGCCGCCCGGCAGCCCGGCGTTCTCGAACACCCTCGCCAGCAGTGCCCCGCCGCAGACCGGCGCCTCCTCGTGCGGCTTGAGCACCACCGCGTTGCCGAGCGAGAGCGCGGGTGCCACCGACTTGACGGCCAGCAGGAAGGGGAAGTCGAAGGGCGTGATGACCCCGACCACACCGACCGGGACGCGGTAGACGCGGTTCTCCTTGCCGTCCACCGGCGAGGTGATGAGCCGGCCCTCGGTGCGCAGCGGCAGGTGGACCGCCTCCCGCAGGAACTCCATGGCGAGGTGCACCTCGTAGGCGGCCTTTTGCCGCGTGCTGCCCAGCTCGGCCACGATGGCCTCGGTGATCTCCTGCTCGTGCTCCTCGATACAGCGCAGCGCACGCTCGAAGACCAGTCTGCGCGTGTACGGGTTGGTGGCGGCCCACTCCTTCTGGGCGCGCTCCGCGGCGCGGTAGGCGAGGTCGACCTCGCCGCGGGTGGCGATGGTGATCGAGGCGAGTTTCTCGCCGTTGTAGGGGTTGACGTCGATGTTGTCCCAGGAGCCGCTGCCGTCCCGCCACTCGCCGTCGATGTACTGCCGGGCCAGGTCGGTGAAGAAGGACATGTGATCCCCTTACTGCAGAACCTCTCCGCAGGAGGTGCAGGCTCCCGATGTCCGGTCATCGTATCGGCGACGCACGGAAGTTGGCTGTGAATGATCGGAGGTCCCGGCACTTTGTATACAAAATTTTAGTGCAGATGGCGTGTGCGCGGAGCCGCGGGGCGGCGTGCGGAGGGCACCTTGGAACGACACTGACCTTCGAACGACACTCGGGCGCGGCGCATGAGCGCGGCGTGTGGGCGCGGCGTGTGGGCGCGGCGCATGAGCGCGGCGCTCCGTGACGGCTCCCTCGGGTGGCCGCGGTCGGGAGCCGCGGGGGCCGTGATCCGCGTGGCCGGTGCCGGAGCCCCTCAGAGCAGCCGCTGGAGGTCCCTGAGCAGGTCGCGGGTCTCCGCGGGGCTCGGGGCCGCCCGCTGCAACTCCCGCATGACGTGCTCGTACTGCTCGACGTCCTCGCCCTTGTCGAGGTAGAGCGCGCTGGTGAGCTGCTCCAGGTAGACGACGTCGGAGAGGTCGGACTCCGAGAAGCTCAGCATCGTGAAGGAGCCGGACTCCCCTGCGTGCCCGCCCGCGCTGAAGGGCATCACCTGGAGTCTGACGTTGGGCCGCTCGGAGACGTCTATCAGGTGCTGGAGCTGGCCGCGCATCACCTCGGGGCTGCCGTACGGACGCCGCAGGGCCGCCTCGTCCAGGACGACGTGGAAGTCGGGGGCGTTCTCGGAGACCAGCACCTTCTGCCGCTCCAGGCGCAGCGCGACCCTGCGCTCGATCTCCGCGGGCTGCACCTCGGCGTTGCCGCGCGAGACGACCGCGTGCACGTATGCCTCGGTCTGGAACAGGCCGTGCACGAACTGCACCTCGTACAGCCTGATGAGGGACGCGGCGCCCTCCAGCCCCACGTAGGTCTGGAACCAGCCCGGCAGCACGTCCGAGTAGCTGTGCCACCACCCCGCGACGTTGGCCTCCTTGACGAGCGACAACAGCGCCTCGCGCTCGGTCTCGTCGGCGACGCCGTAGAGCGTCAGCAGGTCCTCTACATCCCTCACCTTGAAGCTCACCCGGCCCAACTCCATGCGGCTGATCTTCGATTCGGAGGCCCGGATCGAGTAACCGGCGGCCTCGCGGGTGATACCGCCCGCCTCCCGCAGCCGCCTCAGGTGCGAGCCCAGCAGGATGCGCCGAACCACCGAGCCGCCGCCGGTGCCGGACGCCTGGGGATAGCCCCAAGACTCTCCTGCGCTCACTTCGTCAGCCCTCCCACAACGTCTTCAAGGAACGAAGTCTGCCACTAAAACGCTCCAGCCCGTACTCATGCGGTTACGGAAACAGAGAATCCCCGAAAGGGCAGTACAACATGGTGCGAGAAGAAATGGTGTGCAACTGGCGCGGGTGATCACATAACCGGCGCGTGCACGTGCATCTGCCCTTGCATCTGCTGGGGGCATTGGGAACCATGGTCGGCGCACCACAGCACCACAGCACCACCGCGCACCACCACAGCACCGCAGTAGCGCTACGGCCGCTCATCACGGGAGTGCCTCGCATGGGGACGAAGAGATCGACCATGCTCGTCGATCCGTTAAGGCAGGGGCTCCCTCCTGTCGACCCCGCGTCCGCTTCCAGCGCCGCGTCCTGCGCGCTTCCGGCACGCTACGAAGCGGTCCGCGAGGCCAGGCAGTTCACCGCGAGGACACTCGCCCACTGGAAGCTGGGCGACCGCTCCGAGGACGTCTGCCTCGTCGTCTCCGAGCTTGTCACCAACGCCCTGCGGCACGCACTGCCTTCGGACACCCCGCGCGATCACGAGCCGCCCGTGCGGCTGCATCTGATGCACTGGAGCTCCCGACTGGTGTGCGCCGTGCGCGACCCGAGCGGGGACGGCCCCCTCGCCGCCGAGCCGGACGGCGCGGACCTGGCCGCGGAGTCGGGGCGCGGATTGTTTCTCGTCGAATCGTTCAGCGACGGCTGGGGATGGCATCCGCTCGCGGGCACGCTGCGCGGGAAGGTCGTCTGGGCGCTGTTCCATCTGTGAGCGGGGCGGTCTCGGGACGGCTCAGGGCCCGGCTATGAGGTGGTCGAACTCCCCGTCCTTGACGCCCAGCAGCATGGCTTCTATCTCGGCACGCGTATAGACGAGCGCGGGGCCGTCGGGGTCCCGGGAATTGCGTACGGCCACTTCTCCGCCCGGCAGCTTGGCGAACTCCACGCAGGCGCCCTGGGAGTTGCTGTGCCTGCTCTTGTGCCAGGCCACCCCGCAAAGCTCCGTGGCCGCCATGCCGTTGTACACGTGGTGCACAGGTCGCTCCCAGGTGGTGCAGTGGCCAATATGGCGATTGATGCAGCGGTCAACTGCTTCGGATCATAGCTGCGACCCCAAGCCAATGCATGGGCATATGCGCCCCGCAGATGCATGCGCAGATGCACGTGCACGGGGGGTGTTCCGTTGATTACAGTCGACCGTTCCCGAACTAACGGTTCTCCGGTGTCCGTTCCCGCTCACCAGGAGCGCAGTCCTGCCTTTGCCGAAACAGCGGCCCCGAGCCGCTTCGTACGCCTCCCCTTGGCGGAAACAGATGCCCCGTAGGAATGACGAATAAGGCGCCGTTCGTGTTCCGTCGGCTTCATGCGGACGGCATCTGGCTCAATCCCGCCTATGGAACCACCCCTTCCTTCTCCTTCCGCCGTCGGCCGACGAATCATGGAGAATTCGGATCGAACGGGAAAGAAGTGAAGAGAAGTACAGAGAAGCACTGAGAAGTGCCGAGAAGCGCAGAGAAGTGCCACGAAGTGAGGAGCGGGAGAAAAGCCCGGGAAACAGGGAAGGGAGGCGCGGGCGGGAGGCCCGGGTCCCGGAAGCGGACGGGAAGCCCCGCGCCCCGGAAACCCGGCGGACGAGGGAAGCCCTGCGGGTGGGCCGGAGGGCGAGGACGGTGGGCGGAGGGCGAGGACGGGGGCAAGGCGAGGACGGGACGTGGGGGCGAGGACGGGGGCGGGGCCTGGCGGAGCCGGAGGGTTCCGGTCGGAGCACCGCCGGGCGGTCCGCTTATCCTGACTGGCGTGAGTTGGCTCCGGGCGCTGAAGGAGACCGGGCGCTCCGGGCTGACGGTCGAGCGCAAGCGGCTGGAACCCCTGGTCGCCGCCCGGGGTGCCGTGGGCCTGGCGCTGGTGATCGCCTTCAGCCAGTGGGCGTTCGGCCCGGCGGTCGCGGCCGGTTCGGCGTTCGGCGCGTTCCAGGCCGCCATCGCGACGTTCCAGCGCAGTTGGCGCCCCCGCCCCGAACTGGCCATCGCCTCCGGGACCAGCCTCGGCGTCTCCACGTTCCTCGGCTACCTCACCGGCGCCCACCACCTGCTGTTCCTCGCCCTGCTGGCGGTGTGGACGTTCCTCGCCGGGCTGAGCTGGGCCGCGGGGCCCACGGTGGGCTTCATCGCCTCCACCAACGTGGCGATCATGCTGGTCACGGTCACCCTGCCGACCTCCGTGGCGCAGGCCGCCGCGCACGGCGCCATGATGATCTTCGGTGGTCTGGTGCAGGCGGCGCTCGTGGTGCTCCTCCCCGTCCGCAGATGGGGCGCGCACCGTGACGTCCTCGCCGACGCGCTGGCGGCCGAGGCGCACTACGCGCGCCGGTTGCGCGACGACCCGGTGGCGCCGTTCGACCCGCAGCCGCTGATGCAGGCGAGGGACGCCGCGGCCCTCACGTCCCGTCAGGCGCGCACCCGCCCGGCCGAACTGCACGGCGCCCGTGGCCTCGCGGAGCGGATCCGCCCGGTGCTCGCGGCGCTGGCCGACCCGGCGGTGGGCGCCGCGGAGTCGGGCCGGCAGCGCGAGCGGGTGCACGAGCTGCTCGGCGCCGCCGCCGCGATCCTGGACGCCGTGGCCGCGGCGATCCGGCACGGCCGGCGGGCCGAACTGCCCGCGAACGCGGTGGCCGCGTTCGCCACCCCCGACACCGGCACCATCCTCACGGGCCCGGCCCGCCGTGCGGCCACCCGTCTGAGCACGCTGCTCCACGACGTCGTCGAGGCGGCCGGCGGTGCGAAGGGCGGCAGCGGGCTACCGGTGCGCGAGACGGCCCGCGCCGCGGAGACGGAACCGCCTCCCGCCGCGGAGACGGGACCTCGTCCCGCCGCGGAAGCGGGGCCCCGGTCTGCCGCGGAGGCTCGGCGGCGTCCTGGCGCGGATGCGGACCGGGCGACGGGTTCCGGGCAGCGGCCGCTGCGGCGGCCGGGGCTGTTCGGGCTCCTTTCGGGGGCGGTGCAGGCGATGCGCCGCGAGGCCCGGCTCGGGTCCCAGGTGATGCGGCACGCGCTGCGGGTGGCGGTGGTGGCGGCCGCGGGCTACGTGCTCGGTGCGGCGCTGCCGCTCGGACATGGTTACTGGGCGCCGATGGCGGCCGTCATGGTGATGCGGCCGGACTTCTCGCAGACCTACTCCCGGGCCGTGGCGCGGTTCGGCGGCACCCTGGTGGGCGTCACGCTCGCCACCGGCGTCGTACGCCTCGCGGTGCCTGACACCTCGCTCGCGGGCGCGCTCGCGGTGCTCTCGGCGGGGCTGATGTACCTGCTGCTGCGCACCGGCCAGCTTGCGGCGCAGGCATGCATCACCGCGTACGCCGTCTTCCTGCTCGGCATGGGCGGCGAGCAGTGGACGCAGACCGTGCCGCAGCGGGTGCTGCTCACCCTGCTCGGCGGAGTGCTCGCGATGCTCGCCTACGCCCTCTACCCGGACTGGGAAACGCCCCGGCTGCCGGGCAGACTGGCGGACTGGCTGAGCACGAACGGCCGGTACGCGGCCGCCGTCGTCAGCCACTTCGCGGACCCGGCAGGCAGCGACCGTGCACAGGTGCGCGCCGCGCTGCTGACCGCTCGGGACGCCCGTATCGCCTGGCGGGAGGCCTCGGCCCGGGCCCGCACGGAGCCGGTCCGGCAGCGCGGTCCCTCGCGCGCCGCGGTCGACGGGGCCGCACGGGCCGTGGGGCAGCTTGGCCGGGTCGCCATGCTGATGGAGGCCCACCTCCCGGACGGCGGCACCGCCCCGTGGCCTGCCGCGGCCCGCTTCGCGACCGCCTTCCGCGACGCGACGGAGCGCGCCGCCAAGGAGGTGCGCGAAGGGCGCGTACCGCACTGGGAGGACGTGCGCGCCGTTCTGGAGGCGGAGGCGAGCGGCCCGCCGGACGGGCGCCCGCTGGACGGTGTCGTCCTGAGCAGCGCCCGGCTGCTGCTCGACGCGCTGGAGGAGTTGTCGCGCGCGCTGCGGGACGAGGCGGCGGAGAAGGACGAGCGCACGGCGGCCCCGGATCCCAGACCCTCCTGACCGTGCGCGCCGGGCCCTGGGGGCTCGGGCGCGCTCGACCTGTGCGGGCTCGGGCACATCGTCCGTGCGGGCTCGGGCGCGCTCCACCGCGGGGGCCCGGGCGCGCTCGACCGTGTTGCCCCGACCGTGGGTGGCGGCCGTTCTCCGGGGCCGCCGTCGGGCGCGGGACGGGCACCGGCACTGTGCGGCGCGGTGGAACGGGTGCGGACCGCACGCGCGCGGTTGGCGGTCCCGCACCACTGGACGCCGGGTCTCAGGCGGATGCGGGCCGCACGTACGCAGGGGGCGGGCAACGCGGCGCGACCTGCCGGGTGGTGCCGTGACGGGCGGACCGCACGCACGCGTGGCGGGCGGGGCGAGCTGCCGGCCGTCGTCGCCCGCGTGTCCGGACCGCACGCGCGCGCGTGACGGGCGGAACTCTGCGTCCGGGTGCGCGACGCACTCGGACGGACCGCACGCGTGCGCATGGCGGGCGGGTACCGTGCCGGCCGGTCAGGCAGCGCGGCCGGGCCTGGCCGGGCCCTTCAGGACGCGAGCCCGTTCGTCGGCAGGCCCTTGGGGAGCCTGCCGTCCTCGGACCTCGTGTAGGTCTCCTCGCCGAAGCCCTCCCACTTGACCTTGAGGGTGGTGTCGGTGACGGAGCCGACCATGCCGTGGCCGCGGTCGTCGTTGCCGTCCGTGCACTTCAGGGCGATCATCCGCATGCCCGTCCGGTCCCCCGCGGTGCCCGAGCAGGTGTTGCCGCCGGAGTCGAAGAGGCCGGCCTTCCCGCCGGTGATCACCAGTGCCACCGTCTTGCCGTCGGTCGTGGCGAGCCAACTGCCCTCCAGGGTGCCGCCCCTGGCGCCGGAGCCGCCCGAGTCGCCCGTACCCCCCGAGGGCGCGGCGGACGGCGTGCCGGTGGGCGTGGAGGCCGGAGTGGAGGCCGCACCGCCGCCCCCGGCCGCGTCGCCGCCCTTGCCGTCGCCGCTGCCGCACCCGGTCAGCACGAGCGCGGCGGCGAGCCCGCCGACGACGGCACCGATCCGGACCCGTGCGAGGAGAGAGGCCGAAGTCACTGGTGTCCCCCTAGGGCACTGGCGTGCAGACGTGGTTCCTGCGTGAAGACGTGGGTTCCTGCGACCGCTGGACGCCCTGCGGTCCGCAGCAAGCTACCAGGGGGCGGGTGCGCCGGCCGGGGAGCGATGGTGAAGGTGCGGTGATGCGGTGGGGGCGCCGGGGCCCAGGGCGGCCGGCGCGGTCGGTGGGCGACGCGAGGGTGCCCGGTTGCGCGGGGGCGGGGCGGGGGCGGAGCGGCTGGTCGCATGGGTGGCCTGGTCGCACGGGAGGGCCAGGCCCCGCGGGGCGGCCAGGCCCCGCGGGGCGGCCAGGCCCCGCGGGGCGGGGCTCTGGGGCGCCGGGAGGCGCACGGAGCCGACGGGCGCACGGCCGGGTTCGGCGCCAGGCCCGGGTCGGCGGTGCCAGGCCCGGGTCGGCCGCCTGCCGGCCGCCTTGCGGCCACCGCCCGAGCGCCGTGCGGCGGATTGTCAGTGGGGCCTGTCAGACTCGCGCACATGACCGAACGGTGGGCGGTGGCGCCGGTCGAGGGCGGTGGGGCCGAGCTAGTCGCACTCGGCCCCGGCGCCCTGCCCGTGGGCCCGGTGCGCAGGGAGCCGGACCTCGCCGCGGCGGTCCGCTCCCGCGGCGAGGTCGCACGCTGGGTCTGGCGGGCGACGGCCGACATCTACCCCCGGCTGCTCGCCGCGGGCGTACGCGTCCCGCGGTGCTACGACATCGAGGCCGCCGAAACGCTCCTGCTCGGCCACGAGGGGCGCTACGGGGAGCCGCGCTCCGCGGCGGCCGCCCACGCGCGGCTGCACGGCGGACCGGTGCCGCAGGACCCGCCGCAGCGCGCCGCGGTACCCGGCGCGCAGTCGTCGCTCTTCGAGCCGGGCCCCGTCCCCGTCCCGCTGGAAGCGCTCCTTGAGGTCTACGCGGAGCAGCAGCGCCGTCACGCGCGTGCCGCGCACCCGGACCGCATGCACCTGCTGACGGCGGCCGAGTCGGCGGGCACGCTGGTCGCGGCGGAGATGCACGCGGCGGGTCTGCCGTGGCGCGCGGACGTGCACCGCGCGGTGCTGAACGAGCTCCTGGGCGAGCGGTACGCGGGAGGCGGCGAGCCGCGGCGGCTCGCCGAGCTCGCCGAGCAGGTGTCGGAGGCGTTCGGGCACCGGGTGCGGCCCGATCTGCCCGCGGAGGTGGTGAGGGCGTTCGCGCGCGCCGGCCTCAGGGTGCGCTCGACGCGCCGCTGGGAACTGGAGTCGCTGGACCACCCGGCCGTCCCGCCGCTGCTGGAGTACAAGAAGCTGTACCGCATCTGGGTGGCGCACGGCTGGTCCTGGCTCAAGGACTGGGTGCGCGAGGGCCGGTTCAGACCGGAGTTCCTGCCCGGCGGCACCGTCTCGGGCCGTTGGGTGACCAACGGCGGCGGCGCCCTGCAGATCCCGAAGGTGATGCGGCGCGCGGTGGTCGCCGACCCCGGCTGGCGGCTGGTGGTGGCCGACGCGGACCAGTTGGAGCCGCGGGTACTCGCCGCGCTCTCCCGCGACCCGGGCCTGATGGAGGTGGCGAGCCGCCCCGCGGACCTGTACCAGGCGGTGTCGGACCGTGCCTTCGCCGGTGACCGCGGCAGGGCCAAGCTCGCGGTGCTCGGCGCCATATACGGCCAGACGTCCGGTGACGGCCTGAAGAACCTGGCGGCCCTGCGCCGCCGCTTCCCCAAGGCCGTGGCCTATGTCGACGAGGCGGCGCGCGCGGGAGAGGAGGGCCGCCTGGTACGCACCTGGCTGGGCCGCACCTGCCCGCCCGTGACGGCCGCCGGCGCGGGCACCGGTGACGGCGGGCCGACGGGGCTCGACGAGGCCGGGCTCCCGCAGGACGAGGACGCGGGCGCCGGTACCGGTCCCGCCGGGGGCTGGTGGCCGGCCGGCGGGGCAGCCGCGTCCGGTGCCGGGACCGCGGGGGCGGACGGCGAGGAGGAGTCCGGCGAGGGTGGCGTCCGGGGCGGCAGGGGGGCTGGCGCCGGCTCCGCGGCCCGGGCCCGCGGCCGCTTCACCCGGAACTTCGTCGTGCAGGGCAGCGCCGCGGACTGGGCGCTGCTGATGCTCGCCGCGCTCCGCAGCCGCTGCACCGGGCTCGCCGCCCAGATCGTCTTCTTCCAGCACGACGAGGTCATCGTGCACTGTCCCGCGCCGGAGGCGGAGCGGGTGTCGGTGGCGATCCAGGAGGCGGCGGACGAGGCGGGCCGCTTCACCTTCGGCGAGACCCCGGTCCGCTTCACCTTCAGCACCGCGGTGGTGGAGTGCTACGCGGACGCGAAGTAGCAGGCCGGGCGCGGGAAACCAGCACGCAAGGCAGTACCGGCACCGGGAGTCCGGCGGCTGCGGGACGTCACGTGCCCCGGCCCCGGGGGTGGTTGCACCGTGTTTCGCGGTACCTGTCGGCAGACGTGTCGAACGGCACGGAATGCCGAAGGGACCACCCCTATTCAGGCGCGCAAGACATCTTTACGCGCCCCCCTGAACCGCTCTTTGCGCCCCCCACAGGGCGTACTCATCGGTAAGAACGTCTCCCTGCGAAAGAAACCGGTCGCCCGCATCACCGTCGAGGCGGAACCGGAATATGCACATGGCGCTTGTACTCGCCGCGCGGACACAGGGCTCTGCCTGGCACAATGCCGCCGGAACGCGGTGTGTCCGCCTGCCGGGCCGGTGCACCGGCCCGGCAGGCGGACACACCGGCCCGGCTGCGCGGATCGGACGGCGCGCGCCTGCGAGTGCCTCGGCGGCGGAGTACGCCCTCCGGAGGCGCTGGATGGCCCGTACAACGATCCGCGCCGCGGGACCCGTCGAAGACCGGCCACCCGGCACTGTCGACCACCCGCCGGGAACGCCCGCTTGTCACGTGTTTGTCGCATGCTCGGCACCCGCTTGCCGGGTGGCGGGGGACCCGCGAACTCCACCGCGGCGCCACGCAGAAGAACACGGCGGAATCCGCCCGGGCAGCTCACCGCATACGCCTTCTCGCCCGCCACGGAATTCCCCGCGTGACCGAAAGGAGCGCACCGAGAAGGCACACGGGCGTGTACCGCGTTGCGCGCGATAGGTAATTCCAGAACCAGACGGAGTTCATGGCTCCGCGCCGAATTCGGGGGTTCCGCGATTCCTTGGGAAATCCCTCCGAATACCCGTGCCGTTCGGCGATCGGGCGCCTTTTCGGAGCCACCGCGCCTCGTTCGGGAGCACCGCGCGGTACTCGGCGGCACGGCACCGTATTCGCGTTCGCGGACCCCGCACCGGCGGCGGTCCCGGCCGCTTCTGCCGGACCCGCCACCGGTGCGCCGCCGGTGCGCCGCCATCCGCCGCACGTCCGCGGTGGCGCCGCGTGTACCGCGCCACCGCGGACGGACGCCCGCGGAAGGACGCCCCCACGGACGAGAGGCCCACGGACGAGGACCCACGGACGGAGCACCACAGCCGCCCGGGCCACCGTGCCACCGGGCCACCGGGCCACCGGAGGTCGTCGCGTGGTCGTCGCATCCGCGTGCACCCGGCCCGTTCCGCTACGACACCGTCCACACGAACGTCGCCGTGTCCGCGGCCCCGGTGCGGTCCGTCGCGGTCACCGTTACCGTGCGGGTGCCGCGCGCCGCGGCGGCGCCGGAGATCACCCCGTCGCGCCCGATGGCGAGGCCGGGCGGCAGTCCGGTGGCCCTGAACGTGACCGCGGAGCCGGCCGGGCCCGCGGTGGAAGCGGCCCTGACCGGCAGCGTGACGGCCCTGTGGAGCAGGCTGCTCATGCCGTGCGGGTTGGTGATCGTCACCGTCCGGCCCCCGGTGCCCGGCGAGGCGGTCGGGGACGTCGGCCTGAACGTGCACGGGACGGTCAGCGTGCCCTTGAGCGGCAGGGCGCGCGAGGAGTCGCCGACCTCGACCGTGTAGGCGCCCGCCGTGGTGGCCCAGCCGTGCGCCTTCTCGTCCCAGTGCGCCAGGTCTCGGGCGCTCAGCCTGAACGCCACCCGCTTCCCGGCGCCCGGGGCGAGCTCGACGCGTTCGAAGCCCTTGAGCTGCCGCACGGGTTCACCCGCCGCGGCCGGGGCGCCCGCGTAGAGCTGGACGACCTCGGCGCCCGCCACGTCGCCGGTGTTGGTGACGGTCGCCGTGACCGTGGCGTTGCCGCCGCCGTCGACCGCGCCCACCCGCAGGTCGGAGAAGCCGAAGGTGGTGTAGGACAGACCGTGGCCGAACGGGAAGAGCGGCTCGATGCCCCTGGCGTCGTACCAGCGGTAGCCGACCTGCATGCCTTCGGAGTACCTGACGGCGTCCCTGCCGTTGCCGGGCCACTGCGCGGAGGTGTGCGCGGGTACGTCGGCGAGGCTCCTGGGGAAGGTGACCGGGAGCTTGCCGGACGGGTTGACGTCGCCGAACAGCACGGCGGCGATGGCGTTGCCGACCTCCTGGCCCGCGTACCACTGCTCCACCACGCCCCGGACGTCGTCCAGCCAGGGCATGGTGACGGCGGATCCGGTGTGCAGGACCACGACGGTGTTCGGGTTGGCGGCGGCGACCTGCTCGATCAGGGCGTTCTGCCGCCCGGGCAGGTCGATCCCGGCGAGGTCGTTCTTCTCCTCCTCGGAGTAGCCGGCGAAGACCACCGCGACGTCGGACCTCCTGGCGAGGTCGACGGCGGCCGCCTGGTCGCCGGCGTCGTCGTACCGGACGTCGATGCCGGCGCCGGCACGGTCCGCGATGCCGTCGAACGGTGAGACGGTGCCGGAGCTGGTGACGGTGGCGGCGCCGCCGCCGGCGGTCCGCACGCCCGCGCCGCCGTCCGCGCCGAGCACCGCGATGGACCCGGTGCCGGAGTCGGACAGCGGCAGGATGCCACCGTCGTTCTTCAGCAGCACGCTCCCCTCCTCGGCGACCCGGCGCGCGGTCGCCCGGTGCGCGGCACTGGTGACGACGGCGCCCGGGGAACCGCTCGGCCGCCGGTCGAAGAGGCCGAAGGAGAACATCGGGGTCAGCACCCGCCGGACCATGGTGTCCAGGGTGTCCATGGCGACTTCGCCGTCCGCCACGGCGCGGGCGAGACGGTCCGCGTAGAAGTGGCCGTTCGGCATTTCGACCGTCAGGCCGCCGTTGGCCGCCTCGACGGTGGAGTGGGTGCCCTTCCAGTCGCTGGTGACGAAGCCCCCGAAGCCGGCCTCCTCGTACAGCGCCTCTTTCAGCAGGTCCTTGTTCTGGCAGGCGTGGACGCCGTTCACGGTGCTGTATGCGCACATCGCCGAGGCAGCGGCCCCTTCGGAGACGGACGCCTGGAAGGCGGGCAGGTAGATCTCGTGCAGGGTGCGCTCGTCGACGACGGCGTTGTCGGCCGGGGTGTCGCGGTGGGTCTCCTGGTTGTAGACGGCGACATGCTTGACCTGCGCCATCACACCCTCGCTCTGCAGGCCCCCGATGTTGGCCACGCCCATCCGGGCGCTGAGGTAGGGGTCCTCGCCGTACGACTCGAAGGCGCGGCCCCACCGCGGGTCGCGCACGATGTTGGTGGTCGGGCCGAGCGCGACGGACACCCCCTTGCCCGCGAACTCACGGCCCGCGGTCCTCCCGTAGGCGGTCTGCAGCGCGGTGTCCCAGGTCGCCGCGGAGGCCACGCCCGAGGGCAGTTGCGTCACCCCGCCGAGGCCGTCGCCGACACCGCTCGGGCCGTCCTGATAACCCATCGCCGGGATGCACAGGTCCGGGATGGCGTCCGTGTTCCCGACGTACGGCGCTGCCTTCCCGTTGCCGTGCAGCAGCACGATCTTCTGGGCCGTGGACATCTCGGCCAGCAGTCGCTCGACGCGGTCCCCGACGGGGGCGCCCGAGCCGACCCACGGGCAGTCGGCCGCCGCGCGGGTCCCCGCCGCGGACGCGAGCGGCACGGCGGCCAGTTGGGGGGAGGCGGTGAGGGCCGCCGCCAGGACGAGGCCGGCGGCGGCGAGGAGCCGGGACCGCCGGGAGCGGGGCGCCCGGTTCGGCGGGTCCAGGCGGTTGGGCCGGCCCAACCGGCCCAACCCGTACAGCCGGTCGGACTCGTTCGGGCGGTTCAACTTGTTCAGTCGGCTCAGTCGGGTCAGTCGGGTCAGTCGGCTCAGTCGGTCCAACCGGCTCGGTCGGTCCAACCGGCTCGGCCGACGGGGCCGAACAGGCCGGTCGGGTTGTTCGGGTGGGCCGGATCCGTCGGGTCGGTGCGGGCCTTCGGGGCGCCGGGCGGTCTTCCCGTGTGTGTCCGGCTGCCTGTGGGGCATGCGGGCACCTCTTTCTGCGGGGGTGCGGCGGTCGGGACATGGAGCTCGCGCGTCCCGGTCGCCGGGCCGATCGGTGCCGGGCGGGCGGGCTCCCCCTGCGTCGGGGTGACGCCCTGGGCCGGCTCGCCGCACCGTCCCCTCCGTACGCCGGGCCGGGCGCGCGTGGTGCGCGTCCATTGCACCGGGCCGCAGGCTGCGGGTTCGCCGGGGACACGCGCGTGTCCCCGGCGAAGCCCTGTGTGGGGGGTGGGGAAGATGGCTATGGGGTTGCGCCGTGCATACGCGGGGCGTGCGGGCGTGCACGCTGACGGCATACCGGGCCGACCGCCCCCGAGGTGCCGATCCGTTCGGTTCCTGGCGCCGGAACGTCCGCGCACACCGCCGGAGCCGGAGGCAGGGCGACTCCAGAGAGCGCTCTCAATGAGCCGATGATGGCGGTTTTGGTGCGAGCACGTCAAGAAGATGAACGCAGATCGGTTCGGGGGCGGCGGCCGGGGGCACCCGCGGTCCCGAGTCGCCGGGCGCCGGTTGCGTGCCGTGCGGGCGATTGACACCGGGAGTGCCCGTTGCTTGGATTCGGCGAGCCTTTCGGTCGGAACGCTGACATGTGGAGCGGCCATGGAGCTGTCACGGCGTGTTGTGTTGTCCATGGGAACCGCGGTGGGACTTTCGGCCGTGTCAGGGGCGGCCCAGGCCCAGGCCCAGGACGGGACCGGGGCGCGGCCGGACGGTGGGCCCACCGGGTCCGGTACGGGTCCCGGGGCGGGCGACACCGCCACCGTGCTGGAGAACACCGTGGCGATGCTCGCCGGAACCGAGGAGTCCAACGCCCGGGCCGATGTCGGCGCCAAGGTGGCCGCGATCCGGAAGACCGCACGGGACCGGCTCGCGCTGCTGGCGGCCGGCGGGGACGGCGAGTTGTTCGCGGGAGTGCCGCTCGGCACCAGCGACCCCAATCTGACCAAATCGTTCCAGTACCTGTACGACATCGCACTGGCCACCCGCACACCACCGGGCCCCGCGGGAGACACGGGGACGCCAGGGGACGCGAGGACGGCGGGAGACACGGGAACGGCGGGAGACACGGGAGCGGCGGGAGCCGCAGGCCCCGCGTTGTACGGCGACGCGACCGTCCAGCGCCAGGTGATCGACGGGCTCGTCCGGCTCTACGACGAGTACTACGGGGACCAGTCGAAGGGCTACTACGGCAACTGGTTCAACTGGGAGATCGGGATCTCCCAGCACGTCAGCAGGACCCTGGCGCTGCTGAAGGACCGGCTCGCCGACTACCGGCCGGGCCTGGCGGCCACCTATGTCGCCGCGATGGACGCCTACCTGCGCAACGGCAGGAACGGTGACGTCGACCTCGACTCACGCTTCCACACCGGGGCCAACCTCGCCGACATCACCACCAACAGGATCCTCCAGGGCGCGGTGCTCGGTGACGGTGCACGGATCTCCAAGGCGGTCTCGGACCAGTCGACCGTGCTCGCGACCATCGACCCGTACATGCTGCGGCACGGCGTCACCGACGGTTTCTACGCGGACGGCTCGTTCGTCCAGCACGCCTCCGTCGCGTACACGGGCACCTACGGCACGGGACTGCTCAGCCGGGTCGTGCAGACGGTGAAGCTGCTGGACGGCACCGGGTACCTCGGCGGCGCGGACCCCGCGGCCGTGGCGCGCGGCTGGGTCAGGGACGGGTTCGCGCCGCTGCTCTTCGAGGGCTGGATGATGGAGGTCGTCAAGGGCCGCGGCGCCTCACGGGCCAAGAGCGGCTACGGCGACGCGGCCACCGTCGTGGAGGCCGTGACCGACCTCTGCGCCTACAGCACCGGATCGGACGCCACCGCGCTGAAGGGCTACGTCAAGCACCTGCACCTGACCACCAGGGCGCCGCTCGATCCGACCGGGTTCACCTCCCCCGTCAGCGTGGCCCGGTACGCCGACATCCTCGGCGACACCTCGGTCCCGGCCCGCGACCTCAGGGACCCGTCGTACACGGCGGCCTTCCACGCCATGGAACGCACCGTGCACCACCGCCCCGGCTACGCCTTCGCACTGGCCCGCAGCTCCGAGCGGATCAGCAAGTACGAGTACATGAGCGGCGAGAACCTCACGCCGTGGTTCCTCGGCGACGGCGCGCACTACCTCTACCTCTCGGGGCAGGACCAGAGCGAGGGCTTCGGCGCCGCTTACTACGCCACCGTCCCGCCGTACCGGCTGGCCGGTGTCACCGCGCCCGTCGAGACCCGCAGGACCGTCCCGGAGCTGTACGGCACCCAGTGGTACGACAATCCGGCGGCCGGCTTCACCTCGTCCTCCGAGTCACAGAACACCTACGTCTACTTCCCGCGCGGCACCAACTCCTTCTCGGGCGGCGCCACGCTCGGCGCCTACGGCACGGCCGGCCTCGTCCAGTCCGACGACGTCGCCTACGCCGCCGAGCAGGCCGGTCTGCTGCCGGCGGACTTCGTCGCCTACCGCAACGCCACCGCCATAAAGTCCTGGTTCCTGTTCGACGACGAGATCGTGGTGCTGGCCGCGGGGGTGGGCGACCCGGCGGGCCGGGCGGTGACCACCACGGTCGACAGCCGGGTCGCCGGCGCCGCCGAGACGCTCACCGTCACCGGCCGGCTCGCCGACGGCAGCCCCTGGCCGGGCGGCGGGGAACGGAGCACCGGCGCACCGGGCAGCGGCGCACCGGACGCCCGCGCCGCCGCGCCGGTCTGGCTCCGGTACGCCAACGAGGACCGGCGGACCGCCGTCGGCTACGTCTTCCTGCCCGGGCCCGCGGGCCGCACCCCGGGGCACCGCGGCACCGGCGCGGACCGCGCGGCGGCCACCGTGGCGCTGGAGACGGTCACCCGCAGCCTGCGGGACGTCAACTCCACCAACCCGGACACGCGGGTGACCAAGCAGGTCTTCACGCTCGGCGTGGACCTGCCCGCGGGCGCCCCGGCCACCGCGCTGGCCTACGCGCTGGTGCCGCACGCGTCCGAGGCGCAACTGGCGTCGTACGCGCACGGCCCGCTCACGGTGCTCGCCAACACGCCGGACGTCCAGGCGGTCGAGCACACGGGCCTGGGCCTGCTCGCCGTCAACGCCTTCTCCCCCGGCGCCCACCGGGCGGGCCGGCGGCTCACGGTGGAGGGACCGGCGTCGGCGCTGCTGCGCGGGAACCGCGACGGCACCGTCTCGCTCGCGCTGTCCGATCCGACCACGCACCGGGACACGGTCGCCGCCACCGTGCACGGCAGACCGCTGCGGACGGTGACGGCGGACGACGGCGTCAGCGTCCGCCGGGTCACGGGCGGCACCAGGATCGAGGCCACCACCCGGCACGCCTACGGCCGCTCCCTCACCGTCACCCTGCGCTAGGGGGTCGCCGATCCACCCGGCCGGCGGGCCGCGGGAGGCCGTGCGGCCCACCCCGTCCGCGCCACCCGGGCCGCCCGCCCCGTCCGCGCCACCCTGGCCACGTGGCCCGTGCCAGCCGACCCGTGCCCCGTGCCGGTGAAGCGGTCCGCCGGGGCCGCCGGGGACGGGGGGTGCGCGACCGGCGGGTGCGGTGGCAGCCGTACGGCGGACGGTCCGGCGCCCTGGGCAACGGCGTGCCCGCGGCCGACACTGTCGACGTGACGACGACGTGCTGGTTCTGCCACCGCCCGCTGGCCGACGGCGAGACCTGCCGGATCACCTTGGTGCGCGACGCGGTCCCGCCCCCGCACCACGAGCGGGCGGTCGAGATACCGGGCTGCCCCGACTGCGCCTCTCTCTACGACGCCCAGTTGCACGGCTGGTCCATGACGTCGTGCGGCTGCTGGGCGGTCACCACCGGGTTCACCGCGCTTCTCCTGTGCCTCGTCGGCGCACTGGCGAACCTCCCGGCCGTGGCGCTGCCCGGCGCCCTGCTCGTCCCGGCGGCGTTCGCCGTCTGGCCGGTGGAGAACGCGCTCAGACGCAGGAGGGAGCAGTACCGCCCGCAGGGCCGCCTCACCCACCGCGCGACGGAGCACCCCGAGGTGAGCGGACTCCTCGACCGCGGATGGCGGGTGAAGGAGCCGCCGCCCGAGGCGAGCGCCTGAACGGGCCACCGGCCCGCGGCGCCCGTCGCGACCGCCCCACCCGGTCCGGCGGCACCGCCACCGGGGGGCGCGCACCGCGGGTCGCGCACCGCACCACGGGTCGCGCACCGCGGTCTCGCACACCCACGGGTCGCGCACCGCGGGTCGCGGCCCGCCGGTACGCCTGTCCGTGGGCCTGCTGTGCGTGGGCATGCTGTGCATGGGCCCGCTGTGTGTGGGCCGTGCCGCGCGGCCGGTTCGCGGGGCGGTCCTGCCGGGTCTCACGGGGCCGGGGCGCCCGCGCGTCAGGCCCCGCCCTGCCGGCCCGTCACCAGGCCACCGGCAGCCGGTGGACACCGTAGACGAGCATCTCGGTGCGGTACGAGACCTCCTCCACGGGCTGGTCGAGGCGCAGCGTCGGGAAGCGCCGCAGCAGGGCCGGGTAGGCGAGTTGGAGTTCGATCCTGGCGAGGTTCTGGCCCAGGCACTGGTGCGGTCCCGAGCCGAAGGCGAGGTGGCGGCGTGCGGCCTCGCGGTCCACGTCGAGGCGGTCGGGGTCCTCGAAGACGTCCGGGTCGCGGTTGGCCACGTCGTTGGCGCAGATCACGGCGTCACCGGCCTTGATGAGCCGCCCGCCCACCTCGATGTCGGCGACGGCCACCCGGCGCCGGCCCATGTGTGTGATGGTCAGGTACCGCAGCAGCTCCTCCACGGCGTTCGCGGCGCGGGCCGGGTCGCCGTCGCGGACGGCCGCGAGCTGGTCCGGGTGCTGGAGCAGCGCACAGGTGCCGAGCGCGATCATGTTGGCCGTGGTCTCGTGCCCGGCCACCAGGAGCAGCCTGGCCTCCTTGGCGCACTCCTCGCGCGTCTTCCTGCCGGTCACCACGTACTGGGCGGCGAGCCTGCTCAGCAGGTCGTCGCCGGGGCGGGTGACCTTGGCCCCGACGAGGTCGGCGAGGTAGTCGACCAGTTCCGCCGAGGCGGCGAGCGCGGCCTCCGGCGAGCTGGTGGTGTCGATGAGGACGGCGCTGGCCCGCTGGAAGAAGGCGTGGTCCTCGTAGGGCACGCCCAGCAGTTCGCAGATCACCAGGGACGGCAGCGGCAGGGCGAAGGCGCCGACCAGGTCGGCGGGCGGCCCGGCCTCCTCCATCGCGTCCAGCAGCTCGGTGATGATCGCTTCTAGGCGGGGACGCAGGGCCTGCATGCGGTGCAGCGTGAACTCGCCGGTGAACTTGCGGCGCTCCGCGTTGTGCTCCGGCTCGTCCATGTTGATGAACGTGCGGTTGTGCGCCCGTGACGCCGCCGATCCCGCGCTGGGGCTCGGGAAGGACGGGTGGTCGTTGTCCGCGCTGATGCGCCCGTCCCTGAGCAGCATCACCTGGTCGGCGTGCCGGGTGACCAGCCAGGCCGTGCCGCCGTTCCACAGGGTCACCTCGGACACCGGCTCCGTGCCGAGCAGCCGGGTCTTCTGCGGTGGGGGGTCGAAGGGGCAGCCGGGGGCGCGCCGGTTGGTCCATGCGGGGGGTGCGGTGGGGGTCTCGGTCATGGCCTTCCTTCCCGGATCAGGGAGGTGCTTCCCGAATCGGAACTGCGTTACTTAACAAAAGCAAGCAAGCTCCTACCGCGGAACGTAACACCCTGGTCACCGGGCGAGAAGAGGTCGTAGGTGTAAAGGGCAACTTTCTGGCCACCTCGAAGAGGGCCCCGTACCGGCCGTGCGCCTCCTCACCGCGGTTGGGCGCCGCCTGCGGCATACGCCACCATCAGCAGGTGGACCACGAAGAACCCGCAGCCGATTCAGGCTCCGCACCGGGAGCCGAACCCGGGACGGCGCCCGCGCGAAGGCCGGTACCCGCGCCCGGGAGCACGACCGCGCCCGGGACCGTACCGGCACCCGCCACGCCCGGGGTGCCGGCCGCGCCCGGGGTGTCCGGGGTGCCCGGGGCGCCCACCGCTGACGCATCCCCTGCGCCCGGCGCTCCCCCGACCGCCGAGCTGTACCGCTCCCTCGCCGACCTCGCCTACGCCATGGCGGGCCCGCGCGCCCACACCCGCCTGCGCACGGAGGCGGAGGTGCCCGTCGACCGGGCCTCCCTCGCCCTGCTGCGCACCGTCACGGCGGCGTCCTCGCCCCTGCGGATAGGCGAGTTGGCCGAGGCCCTGATGGTGCGTCCCTCGCACGTCAGCCGGGAGGTGCGGCGCCTTCAGAAGCGGGGCCTGGTCGCCTTCCTCACCGACGCACGGGACCAGCGGGTGCGGCAGATCACCGTCACCGAGGATGGCCGAGACCTTGTGGACCGCGCGCAGGCAACGGGACGGCGCTGGCTCAGCGACGCCCTTGACTCGTTCACGCCCCAGGAGCTGAACACGACCGCGGCGGTCATCCGCCGGGTGATCGAGGCGTACCGCAACGAGTGAACGGGCGCGGCGCCGACCCGGGCCGCTCGGCGGGGGCCCCGGCCCGCTCGGCGGGGGCCCGGGACCCCGCCCCGGCCCCGGTTCGGCCCCGGCCCCGGTTCCGGCCCGGGTCCGGTTCCGGCCCCGGATGTGGGCCCGGTCTGCTGTCCGGCCCCGGTCCCGGATGCGGACCCCTCTGCTGTCCGGCCCCGCACCGCCCCGCCCGTCCCCGCCCGTCCCCTCCTGTCCAGCCGCGTCCCGTACCGTCCCGCCCCGTCCCGGCATAGGCTGGCCGCGTGGCGACAGCACTGGTGGTGCAGAACACGAAGACCGGCGGTCCGGGCCGCTGGGCCCCCTGGCTGGCCGGGGCCGGACTGGCCCCGCGGGTGGTGGAGCCGCACACGGGCGCGCCAATGCCGTCCCGGCTGGCACACGACGCCCTGATCGTGCTGGGCGGCCCCTTCATGCCGGACGACGAGGAGCGCGCCCCGTGGCTCCCGGCGGTACGGCGCCTGGTGGACGAGGCCCTGGATCGCGCCGTCCCCTACTTCGGCATCTGCCTCGGCGGCCAGTTGCTGGCGCAGCACGCGGGCGGCGAGGTGCGGCCGTCGTACGGCGCTCCCGAGTTCGGCAGCGTCCGTCTGACCCTGCGCCAGGAGTCGTCCGAGGACCCGCTGTTCTGCGGGCTGCCGCCGGAGGTGACGGCGATCGAGAACCACATCGACCGGATCACCCGCCTTCCCGCGGACGCGGCATGGCTCGCCTCCTCCGCCGCCTGCCCGCACCAGGCGTTCCGGCTCGGTACGGCGGCCTGGGGCGTGCAGTTCCACCCGGAGGCCGGCGCCGACCGCATCCCGCACTGGAACACCGCCCGCCTGGTCGCCCACGGCGCCGACCGCGCCACCCTGCACCGCCGGGCCCTGGCCGTGGAGGAAGCCTCGGCCAAGACCTGGCACACGGTGGCGGAGCGCTTCGCGCACCTGGCCGCGGGAGCCTAGTCTTCTTCGTTTGGATCGGGCTGGATCGGGGAGCGCGGTCCGGTGCGTGCGGCTGCCAGGCGGAGGAGGGAGTCGACGCGGAGCGTCGGGGACCGACGGCGACGCCGCAGACGCGCGTGCCAGGGTCCACGAGCCCAGCATGCTGCGAACGGCAGGCCCTGCGCGGGCGACACGGGCTCGACCGCGCGCCCGGCCGCGTACACGGCGCGCCCGGGCGCGCCGGCTCACCGCCGCCGCCTCAGCCAACCGGCGAAGGCCGCGAGCCCCTCCTCCGGATCGGCCCGCCCGATGCCGATGCGGAAGCGGTCCGTGGGCGTCGGGGTCAGCTCGGAGCGGTAGACACCGGCCGGCAGCAACAGCACACCCGCCTCCCGCACCAGCCGCGCGCACATCTCCTCGACGCCGTCGGTGCCGAGGTAGCGCGGGTAGGCGATGCAGCCGCCGTCCGGCGCGCGCCACTCGAAGGTGTCGGCGAACTCGGCGAAGAACGCGTCGAAGATCGGCAGGTTGCGGGCGATCAGGGCCCGGTTGCGCGCCAGGATCGACGAGCTGGACTTGAGCGCGATGCGCGCGAGGACCTCGCTCGGCCCGGAGTTGCAGATCGTCGTGTAGTGCTTGGCCCGCTCAAGGCGGGCGAGGAGTTCGCGGTCGCGGCACGTGATCCAGCCGATGCGCAGGCCCGGCAGCCCCAGCGCCTTGGAGGTCACGTTCAACGACAGGGCGCGCTCGGAGACGTCGGCGGCCTGCGGCAGGGTGCGGACCGGGTCGCGTTCCAGGCCGCGGTAGACCTCGTCGCTGAACAGCCGGATGCCGCGCTCGTCGCACATCGCGGCCAGTGCGGTGAAGTCGGCGGCGCCGATGACCTTGCCCGTGGGGTTGTTCGGGAAGTTCACCGACACGACCCTGGTGTTCGGCCGGATGGCCGCGGCCACCCGGTCCAGGTCCAGGGCCCAGTCGCGGGCCGGGTCGAGGGCGACCCCGGTCACCTCGCACAGGGCCATCGGCACGGTCTCCGCGGCCTGGTAGTTGGGGGTCACGACGACGGCGTGGTCCCCGGCGTCCAGCAGGACGTTCATGGCCAGGTACAGGCCCTCCTCCGCGCCGGCGAAGCAGAGCACGTCGGCGGCCTCGGCCCGCTCGTAGGTCCCCGCGACGGCCGCGCGCAGGGCGGGGTCCCCGAACGTCTCGGTGTAGCCGAGGCGGAGGTTCTCGAACGCGGCCCGGTCCTCCTCGTCGGCCAGCGCGAGCAGTTCGCCGAGGGCCATGGTCTCGGCGTCCGAGGCCGTCATGTGGTGGCGGGCGGTGAACTCCCAGCGGGAGAAGAAGGTCTCCAGGCGGAAGTCGGGCAGCCTGACCATGCGGTTCAGTCCTCCTCGCCGGCGGCGGGCCCGGCCGGCCGTGACGCTCTGAGTTCGGCCAGCAGGCCGTACAGGGTGGAACGGGAGACGCCCAGCACTTGGGCCACCACAGGCACCGCCCGGCGCACGGCGAGCACTCCGGCCTGCTCCATACGGCCCAGCACGGCGAGCCGGTCCTGCCTGGTCAGCCTTTCGACGGCCCGGCCGGACTCCCTTACGTAGGCGCCGACGATGTGCGTGGCGGTCTCCCGCCAGTCCTGCTCGAACAGCGCCTCCGGCCGGTTCGCGTGCGGCGCGGCGAAGGCGGCGAGCACCTCGGCCGCGCGCACCAGCGGACCGCGGTCGAAGTTGACGCACAGCACCGCCGAGGCCCGCCCCTGCTGGTCGCGCAGCACCGCGCTGACCGAGGAGAGCCGCCGGCCGTCGGCGAGCAGCTTCTCGTACGGCCCGAAGACGTCCCGGGCCGAGGGGTCGAGCGCGTCGAGCTCGCCGAGCAGGGAGGGGTCACCGGGCCCCCGCGGGGTGAGCGGGTTCCATATCTCCAGGATCCGGTCGGTGTCGGGATCGTGGAGGACGACCTCGGCGTACGGCGCGAGAAGGGCGGCGATCGCCTGGCACACGGGTGCCCACATCGCCACGCGCGCGTGCGGATGCGTGTGCGGGTGCCGATTCGGGTGCGGGTGCGGCTGTCGGGGCGCGTCCTGCGTGGCCATGGCTGGACTATAAGTCCAGATCGAACAAAACGTCCACCACACGACTCGACCGGGAGCCAACCGGGAAGACCAACCGGAAGGACGCACCCGGGAGGACGCACCCGGGAGGACACAGCCGGGAAGGCTCACCGAGGAGGGCGCAACCGGGCGGGTCCACCCGCGGCCCTGGCGGGTCCACCCGCGGCCCCCGGCCGCAGAAGCGCGACCGGGAAGCCCACCCGGCCACACGGAGCCGACCGCAGGAGCGCAACCGCGAGCCCGGCCGGCCGACCCAGCCCCGGACACCCCACCCCGGACACCCGGCCCCGGACTTCCCTCCGCAGACACCCAACCCCGGACACCCGGCCCACCCCCCGACCGCAGACGCTCAGCCGTGCGGGCCGCCCGCCGCACCCCCGCTCCGCCGGGTCTCCGCGTGGTGGCGCCGGTAGTGGCGGGCCACCCGGGCCCGGTTGCCGCAGGCGCTGGTGCACCACTCCCTGCGCGCGTGCGCCTTCACGAAGTAGCGGTCGCAGTTCGGCGCCAGGCAGGCCCGGAGCCGGGCGCGCTGCGGCCCGGCGAACAGCTCGACCGCCTCCTGCGCGATCAGGGACACGGCCCGGTCGCCGAGGGCCGCGGCCGAACCGAACCGACGCGCGGGCTCCGCGCCGGCCGGCCACGCCAGCTCCGGCCTGAGGCGTCCGAGGCCGCTGAGCCGGTTCACGATCTCGACCGCCTCGTCGTGCGCCGAGCTCGGCCCGACGAGGAACAGCTCGGGGGGCGCCTGCGTCACCTCCGCGGCCAGGCTCCGCAGCGCGTCGCGCAGCTCGCGCAGCCGGCGCCCGGTCCGCTCGTCGCCCCACCCCCCGCCAGGAGACGGGTGGCCGCCGGTGGCGGGCGACAGGCGGTGGCCGACGGCGTCGAGCCAGGCACCCGCCCGTGCGGCGTCGCCCACCACGTCGTACCCGTCACCGCCCCGGTCCAGATGGACGGTGTTCATCAACTCGACCGGAAGCGGTTCACCCAGCAGCGGCAGCTCTCCGGTCACCTCTACCTGTCCCATACCCCCACCCTACCGGAACCTAATGCTTTCAGTGAGAGCAACCATTTGACAGAGGGATGGACGTGTGTCACTCTCCTAATGCCTGAACGACACACAAGCATTAGAAAGCCCCGCATGAGCCCCACAGGACGGGGCCGAGCGACGGCGCACGAGCACACGCAGGGACGACCGGCCGCACCCGCGGCCGGCGCACGAAGGAAAGAGAAGGGTCACTCCGATGTCGCGACTTCCGCAGATCGATCCGGCGACCGCCACCGGCAAGGCCGCCGACCAGCTCAAGGAGACGCAGAAGGCGCTGGGCTCCGTCCCCAACCTCTTCAAGGTGCTGGTCAACAGCCCCGCGGCGGTGAAGGGCTACCTGGGCATGAACGGAGCGCTCAGCACCGGCGCGCTGCCCTTCCCGGTCAGGGAGCGCATCTCGATCCTCAGCGCCGAGTTCAACGACTGCACGTACTGCCTGTCGGCCCACACCTTCACCGGGGGCAAGTTCGCGAAGCTGAGCGAGGCGGAGCTGGCCGCGGCACGCGAGGGCAAGTCCGAGGACCCGCATGTGCAGGCCGTCCTGACCCTGACCCGCAGCGTCCTCGAAGGACGCGGCCAGGGCGGCGAGGCGGCCGTCGCGGCGGCACGCGAGGCCGGTGTCACCGACGCGGAGATCGCCGAGGTCGTCGCGAACGTCGCCCTCAACATCATGACCAACTACTTCAACGAGCTGGTCGACACCGAAGTCGACTTCCCGCAGGTCACGCCGCACGAGCGCTGATGCCGCCGCACCGGGCCGGCAGCGCCCGGAGGGCTGCCGCCAGGGGCCGGCGCGAGGTGGCGTGCTCCCCGCACCGCCCGCGCGGGCCCGCCCCCGGGCCCACCGCAGCCGTCCGGCAGCGGTGGGCCCGACCCGTGCACCACAGCAGCCCACCAGGAGAGAACAGGAGAGAGGCAGATGCCGACCAGTCGGGCCACCGCGTACAAGAGGATCGAGTTCCCCGGTTCGCAGGGGTCCCCCCTGGCCGGCCGCCTGGAGCTGCCGGACACCGACCCGCGCGCCTTCGCCCTCTTCGCACACTGCTTCACCTGCGGCAAGGACACCGTCGCGGCCGCACGGATCGCCAGGGCGCTCACCCGGCACGGCATCGGGGTGCTCCGCTTCGACTTCACGGGCCTGGGGCAGTCGGGCGGTGACTTCGGCAACACCGACTTCAGCTCCAACATCGCCGACGTGGTGAGCGCGGCCGACCACCTGCGGCGCGAGTTCGAGGCCCCCGGCGTCCTCGTCGGCCACTCGCTGGGCGGCGCCGCGGTCCTCGCGGCCGCACCCGGCATTCCCGAGGTGCGGGCGGTGGCCACCCTGGGCGCGCCGGCCGACCCCGCGCACGTCACCCACCTGCTGGGCGACAGCACGGACGCCATCGAGGAACGGGGCGAGGCCGAGGTCCGCCTCGCCGGCCGCACGTTCCGCATCCGCCGCCGCTTCCTCGACGACATCGCCGCCCAGCCCCAGGCGGAGCGCATCGCGGGACTCGGCGTCCCGCTCCTGGTCATGCACTCCCCCACCGACGACATCGTCGGCATCGACAACGCCCGCCGCATCTTCGACGCGGCCCGCCACCCGAAGAGCTTCGTGGCCCTCGACGGCGCCGACCACCTGCTCACCGACCCCGCCGACGCGCAGTTCGCCGCGGACGTGCTCGCGGTCTGGGCGTTGCGGCACATCGAGCGGCGCTCCGGCGCGATGGCTCGGCGGCGGGAGCGGGCGACCGGCGGCCTCCCGCGCTGAGGTGCCCGAACGCCGCCGAAAGGGCCCGGCTACTGTGGTCGGCGCGACCGGTGCGTCCCGGCCGCCCCCGCGCAGCGCAGCCGGCCGGCCCCGGGGGCACCGCGGGCCGCCCGGCCCCGTCCACCGCCCGAAGGCCCGGTGGACGGCACGGCCGGCCCGTCGAGGCACGGGCAGCCGGGGACCAGGCCCCGAGGGAACGAGGAACCCATGACCACCACCGCACCGTACGGCTCATGGGCCTCACCGATCACGGCAAGCATCGCCACCGCCGGTATGGCCGCGGGCCAGGTGGCCTCCGCGTCGTACGTCGGACTCGTCGACGGCGAGGTCTGGTGGATCGAGCCGCGCCCCGAGGAGGACGGCCGCGCCGCACTGGTGCGCCGGCGGCGGGACGGCTCGGTGGACACGCTGCTGCCGGCCCCGTGGGACGTCCGGAGCAGGGTGATCGAGTACGGCGGCCGGCCCTGGGCGGCGGTGGCGGGCGAACGGGGCCCGCTCGCCGTCTTCGTCCACCTCCACGACCAGCGCCTGTACGCCTTCGAGGCGGGGGTGCCCGGCGCACTGCCGCGCCCCCTGACCCCGCTCTCGCCGGTCGGTGGCGGGCTGCGCTGGGCGGAACCGGAGATCGACGCGGAACGCGGCGAGGTCCGCTGTGTGCTTGAGGAGTTCACCGGAGAGGGCCCCGCGGACCTGCGGCGACTGCCGGCCGCCGTCCCGCTGGACGGCTCCGCGGCACAGGACCGGGCGGCCGTGCGCGAACTCGGCGGCGACGAGAGCCGTTTCCTCACCGGCGCCCGTATCTCCCCGGACGGCGGGCAGGCGCTCTGGCTCGCCTGGGACCACCCGCACATGCCGTGGGACGCGGCCGAACTACGCATCGCGGACGTCCTGCCGGACGGCACGTTCTCCGGCGCCCGCACCCTGCTCGGCGGTCCCGGGCAGCCGGTCGCCCAGGCCGAGTGGACGGCGGACGGCGGCGTGCTGGCCGCCTGCGAACGCACCGGCTGGTGGAACCTGTACCGCGTCGACCCCCGCACCGGCGCCGCCGAGGCGGTGCACACCGCCGAGGAGGACGTCGCCGGGTGCCAGCGCCTCGGCCTGCGCTGGTTCGTCCCGCTGTCGGACGGGCGCGTCGCGCTGCTGCACGGGGTGGGCGCGCAGCGGCTGGCCGTCCTCGATCCCGGCGGCGGCGCGCCGACGGACGTGCCCGGGCCGTGGACCGAGTGGCTGCCGCACCTCGACGCCCGCGGAACACGCGTCGTCGGAGTGGCGGCCGGCAGCCGCGCACCGTACGAGGTCGTCGAGGTGGACCTCGCCCCCGGAACCCGGACCGGCGCCGGGACCGGGACCGGGACGGCCGGCGAAACCGGCACCGGAACCGCCACCACCGAGACCGCCGCCGGAACCCCCGCCGGAACCGACACCGGAACCGACAGCGGAAGCCCTGCGGAAGCCGCCGCCGGAACGGACACGCACACCGGCGCCGGAACAGGCACGCACACCGACCCCGGAACGGACACACGCACCAGCGCCGGAACGGACACACGCACCGGCGCCGTGCGGGCCGTGAGCCGGCCGTCCGGTACCCGGGTCCCCGACGGCTTCCTCCCTGAGCCCGTCCCGCGCGTGTTCACCGGACCCGACGGCCGCCAGGTGCACGCCCATGTGTACGCACCGCGCAACGCGGACGTCACCGGGCCCGGTGACGTCCGGCCGCCGTACGTCCTCTGGGCACACGGCGGCCCCCAGCTCCGCGCCACACTCGCGCTGAACACGGAGATCGCCTACTTCACGTCCCGCGGCATCGGCGTCGTGGACGTCAACTACGCGGGCACGCCCGGCTACGGGCGCGCCTACCGGGAACGGCTGCGCGGGCAGTGGGGCGTGGTGGACGTCGAGGACTGTGCGGCCGTCGCCCGCGCACTGGTCGCGGAGGGGCTGGCCGAGACCGGGCGGCTCGCGGTCCGCGGGCACAGCGCAGGCGGCTTCACCGCCGCCGCCTCCCTCGCCGCCACCGACATCTACGCCTGCGCGACCCTCTACTACCCCGTCCTCGACCTCTGCTCGTTCGCCCGCGGCCTCACGCACGACTTCGAGTCGCACTACCTCGACTGGCTGGTCGGCCCCCCGGCGTCGGTGCCCGAGCGGTACCGCGAGCGGTCTCCGGCCTCCCATCCGGCCCGGGTCACCGCGCCCTTCCTGCTCCTGACCGGCGCCCAGGACGTGATCTGCCCGCCCGAGCAGAGCGCCCCGTACCTCGCACGGATGGCGGAGCGCCGGGTCCCGCACGCCCACCTGGAGTTCGAGTCCGAGGGCCACGGCTTCCGCCGGAGCACCACCATGCGCGCCTGTCTGGAGGCGGAGCTCTCCTTCTACGGTCAGGTCTTCGGCTTCCGCACCCCGGGTGTCCCCGGGCCGGCCTGGACGGTGGCCCCGGTGTCCGCCCCCTGACCACGCCGCCCGTCCTGACCGCCCCGGCTTCCCTGACCGCCCCGGCTTCCCCAGTTTCCCTGATTGCCCTGATTGCCCTGACTCCCCCGAACGCCTCGGCCGCCCTGACCGCCACGGGGCACACGCAACCCGCAGAAGGGGCACCGCCGGTCGGAATGCCCGGCAGGGCAGCGCAGTTGAGTCCTGTGTACCGCACACCGGCAATGCCCCTGCCCCCAAGGAGCCCCACCCGTGACCGTCGCCGCCTCCGACGCCGCATCCCGCGCCGCCCAGATCCTCTCCCGCCCCGTCGCCCTGGGCGGCCTGACCGTCCCGAACCGGATCGCGATGGCGCCGATGACGCGCCAGTTCTCACCCGGCGGCATCCCCGGGGAGGACGTGGTCTCGTACTACGCCCGCCGTGCCGCCGCGGGCGTCGGCCTGATCGTCACCGAGGGCACCTACGTGGGCCACGAGTCGGCGGGCCAGAGCGACCGCGTCCCGCGGTTCCACGGCGAGGAGCAACTGGCGGGGTGGGCCAAGGTCGCCGAGGGCGTGCACGCGGCGGGCGGCAGGATCGTCCCGCAACTGTGGCACATCGGCATCACGCGCAAGCCCGGCCAGCCGCCCTACCCCGACGCCCCGTCCGTGAGCCCCTCCGGCATCAGCCTCGACGGCACGGAGAACGCCGGCAAGGCGATGACACAGCAGGACCTGGACGACGTCATAGCCGCCTTCGCCGACGCCGCGGCCGCCGCCGAGCACATCGGCTTCGACGGCGTGGAACTGCACGGCGCCCACGGCTACCTGCTCGACCAGTTCCTGTGGGAGCGCACCAACCGCCGCACCGACGCCTACGGCGGCGACCCGGTGGCCCGTGCGACGTTCGCGGCCCAGATCGTGGCCGCGGTGCGGCAGAGGGTCTCACCGGGCTTCCCCGTCATCTTCCGCTACTCGCAGTGGAAGCAGGACGCGTACGAGGCGCGGCTCGCCGAGACCCCCGAAGCGCTGGAGGCCGTACTGAGCCCGCTGGTGTCCGCGGGCGTCGACGCCTTCCACGCCTCCACCCGCCGCTACTGGGACGCGGAGTTCGACGGCTCCGACCTGAACCTGGCCGGCTGGACGAAGAAGCTGACGGGCAAACCGGTCATCACCGTGGGCTCGGTCGGCCTCGACCGCGACTTCGTCAAGGCGGCCCAGCAGGAGGGCGCGACCCGGCGGGTCGGCGCCGAGACCGCTGCCGTCCAGGGCCTCGACGGCCTCCTCGACCGCTTGGAGCGCGAGGAGTTCGACCTGGTCGCCGTGGGCCGCGCCCTCCTCCAGGACCCCGAGTGGGCGGCGAAGGTCCTCGCCGGCCGCTTCGAGGAGCTGGAGCCGTACGACCCCCAGGCGCTCAAGAGCCTCAGTTGAGGTCCCTGCTCGCCGTCGCGGCGATGGCCGGCAGCACGGCGAGCGCGAGGATGCCGCCGGTGAGGGCGAGGACGGGGTAGCCGGCGGCTGAGACGACGAGACCGGAGGAGAGCCCGCCGGTGGCGCCGGCGACGGCGACGGAGACGTCCACCATGCCCTGGCTCCTGGCGCGGGTGGCCAGCGGCAGGGCGTCGGTGACCATCGCGGTGCCGGAGACGAAACCGAGGTTCCAGCCCAGCCCCAGCAGGGCGAGCGCGAGGGCGAGCAGGGCGACGGAGTCCGCCGGCGCCACGGCGGCCGTGCCCCCCGCCACCAGGAGGGTGAGGCCGGAGGCGGCGGCGACGCTGCGGCGACCGCAACGGTCGACGAGCCGGCCGGTCAGGGGCGAGGGCAGGTACATGGCACCGACGTGGACGGCGATGACCAGACCGGACGCGGCGGTGCCGTGGCCGTGGTCGTGCATGTGCACGGGGGTCATCGTCATGACGGCGGTCATGACGAGCTGGGTGAGGATCATCGTCAGCGCGCCCAGCACCAACCCCGGCCGGCGGGCTGGGCCCGGTGCGGTCAGCCGTGCCGGGACCGCTGTGGTGTCGCCCGAGGCCGGCGCGGGGTCGCCCGAGGCCGGCGCGGAGTCGCACGGGGTCGGCGCGGCGGCCTGCGTCTGCTGCCGGAGGTCGAGGCTGCGGGCGAGCAGCAGGGGGTCCGGGCGCAGCCAGACGGCCAGGACCAGGGCGGCCAGGGCGTGGGCGGCACCGGCGAGGAGGAAGGGTCCGGCCAGGGCGGGGATGCCGAGGGCGGTGGCGAGACTGCCGGTGGGAGCCGCGAGGTTGGGGCCGACGACGCCACCGAGGGTGCTGGCGACCAGGACGGTGGAGACCGCGCGTGCGCGGTGGGCCGGGGCGGCGAGGTCGGCTCCGGCGTACCGGGCCTGGAGGTTGGTAGCGGTGCCTGCGCCGTAGACGAACAGCGCGGCGAAGAGCAGCACGGGCTTGCCCGCGACGACGGCGGCGATGACGCCCGCGCTGCCGACGGCACCGGTCAGATATCCCGCGGTCAGGCCCGGGCGGCGGCCCCGGACCTGGGAGATGTGGCCCACCGCGATGGCGGCGAGGGCCGAACCGGCGGTGAACAGCGCACTGGGCAGTCCCGCGAGGTCGGTGGAGCCGAGCATGTCCTGCGCGATCAGGGCTCCGACGGTGATGCCGGCCGCAAGACCGGCCCCGCTGAGGACCTGGCTGACGACCAGCACGGTCAGAACGCGGCGCTGGGCCTCGGGGCGGGCGGCCGTGCCGCCGGATATGCCGCCCGGGGTGGCGGCATCGGTCGTGGTCATGGGCGGCTCTCTGTCGGGTGCCGGAGGTGCGGCACGGGGCAGGACGGCGGGGTGCGGGGCGGCACGGCGCGGCGCAGGACGGGGGCGCGGGGCGGGACGGCGCGGCGCAGGACGGGGGTACGGCGGGGGGCGGACGGGACGGCGGGGTGCGGCGCGGGACAGGACGGCGGGGGTGCGGCGGGGGTGGGGGACGGCGTCCCGGGCCCGGGTACAGGCGCTCGTCCGGGCCGCTCTCGACCGGCCCGGCTGCAAGTCGTCGACCGGCCCGGCTACAGGTTGTCGACGACGAGGTAGCCGTCGAGGCGGCGTACGTGGTCGCCTGCCGGATCCGGCGGGAGCGCGTGGCCGAGGTCGCCGGCGCGTACCTCGCCGATCCACTGGTCGTGCTGGTACTCGTGGTTGACGAGCGCGGTGAGCAGGTGGACGGCGACGATGGTGAGTTGCTCCCGTGCCGTGACCTGCCCGGACCCGATGGCGCGCATACGGGCGTGTACGCGCTCGGCGACGGTGTCACGGAACGCGGTGAGCCGTTCGACCGTGGGCAGGGCGCCGCGGAACCGCTCGGGGTTGGCCGAGTCCATCAGCGCGTCGAGGGCGGGGTCCGGGCTGGGCTCGGCCGCGGTGAGGTTGCGGACCATGAAGTGGGCGACATGGGCCTGGTGGCCCAGGTGCCATCCGATGGCGCTGGAGTTCTCGTGCGGACGCCAGGTCACCTCGTCCGGGGTGAGGTCCTTCCACAGCTCGTCCGTGTAGGCGCGGGCGCGGTCGTACTCGCGCAGCAGGGCATCGATCCGGTGCATGCGGTCACCTTCCTCGGGTGCGGGGTAACGCGGTCCTGACCAGGTCGCGGGGTCACCGGTGGGCGGGGATCCGGTGGGCGGGTTCACCGGTGGGCGGGGGTCCGGTGGGCGGGGATCCGGTGGGCGGGTTCACCGGAGCCGGGCGACGGCGCGTCCCATGCGGTTGGTGCCGCCGAGGGCTGCGGCCTTCCGACCGGTGACGTAGGAGGTGCTGAGGGACACGTACTGCTCCTTGCGCTGGGCACCCGCGCGGGTCTCCTTCCCGGGCTCGTCGGGGACGGGCGGCACGATGCGCGCCGCGACGACCTCTGCGACGTTAGGGACAGCACGCGAGGACCGGTAGGGGACCTCGGCGAATCGCGGCACGAACAGCGTGTGTGCCCCTGGGCTCGTCGGGCCGCACAGGACCCGGCTCACCGCCCGGCCCGAGACCGGTGCGAGTCAGCCGCCCGGCTCGGCCATGACGGCGCCCAGCGCGGCCACGGCACGGCCGATCAGCGGTAGCGTCCGCCCCGCGAACGCGGCCGGGACCGTCCTGCGCGGAAACGGGGCCGCCCCGCGCGAACAAGGGGCCGCCCCGGGCGGACAAGGGGTAGCCCTACGCGGAGAACGGGGTGACTCGGTGCGGAGAACGGCCGAACCGCTTGGCCTCGGCGACCGTCAGCACATGGTGGAGCCGGTGTTCCCGCTGCGGACGTCCACGGTCGAACACGACCACCGTCTCGTCACCCTTTGCCCCACCGGCCCCATCCCTACCAGCCCTGCGCCTACCAGCCCCGCCCCACCGACCCCTGCCTCCCCCCAACCTCTCCCCTACCGCCCCCTGCCTCCCCCCACCCCTTCCCCACCAGCCCTTCCCACCAGCCCTTGCCTCATCGGCCCTTGGCTCGTCGGCCCTTGGCTCGTCGGCCCTTGGCTCGCCGGTTCCCGCCGACGCGGCCGGCGAAGGCACGTCAGTGGTGGTGACCGCGCCGGCCCAGTGTCTCCACGGGAGTCGCGCCGGGGCGGGTCCACTGCGGCACGGGGCGGCTGGTCGGACCCCAGGTGGCGTTCCCGTCCGCGTCCGAGCGCCAGGACCAGCACGGGCCGCGCCCCTCCGGCCGGCCCTCGGGGTTGTCCTCCCACGCCTCGCCGCGACCGAAGGGAGTCATGTCGAGCAGGCCGAGGGACCCGTTGACCCGCTCGTTGCCACGGCCCGTCGTGGAGTAGGTGAGGAACGCGCGGTCGCCGTCGCGCAGGAAGCAGGTGATGTGCCCCATGTCGCCGCCGATCGGCGCGTCCACGTCACGCACCGAGTACCAGGGCTGGGTGTAGCCCATGAACTCGGTGTAGGAGGCCACCTCGTCCCACGCGCCCGTGGTCAGGACGGCGAACGAGACACCGCGGGCGTTGAGGTAGACGGCGTCCTTCAGGTGCCAGGCCGTGGTGGTGCAGCCCTCGCACTGCCCCTGGTGCGGCGCGCCGTCGTACCACATGTGCTTGTAGACCACGAGCTCGTCGCGGCCCTCGAACAGGTCCAGGAACGGGACCGGCCCGTCGGGCCCGACGACCCGCACCGTCCCGTCGAACTCCACCATCGGCAGCCGCCGCCGGGCCGCGGCGATCGCGTCCCCCTCGCGGGTGTGCGCCTTCTCACGGACCAGCAGCTCCTCGCGCACCGCCTGCCAGGTGGCCAGGTCGACGACCGGCGGCCTGCCGGGGATACCGCCGCTCGCGTTGCCGGGCGTGGTCGTCATGGTGTCCTCCGTGGTGTCTCGTGCCGAGCAGCGTCGTACGACGCCGTGCAACAGTCACCAGAACAGACTCGCGACCCACCCGGAACTCATCGCGGCACATGCCACATACGCCCTGACCTGCATGGAGCACGCCCCCCGCCTTCGCACCCGCGCACACGGGCACACGGGCACACAGGCACACAGGCACACAGGCAGACGAGCCACGGCGAGCGCCGGGAGCCGGACCGGGCCGGGCAGGTCCGGCCGCAGGAAGACCGGTGCGAGCCGCCCTCCCCGACTGATGACGGTCGCTGCCGGGTTCCCCGCACCGGATCACGCGTGACACCTACCAGGGCGTTCTGCCCCCGCGTGGGCAAGAGCGCCGCCGAGGCCAGGGCAAGCTGGGGCGGCTCCAACGCGAAGCGGAGGCCGAAGAGGGTTGCGCACAAGGCTAGGAGAACGAGGAAGAAGGCCAAGCGCGCCAAGAAGGCCCAGGCCGAGGGCAAGAGGAAGGGCCGACGGAAGAGGCGCCCGGACATAGGGCCGCCTCCCCTCCACTCACGCACCGCCCACGCAAGCAATCCCACGGCACCCCGGCCGTGTGCCCCGCCATGCCCCAACGAACAGAAAACCCCAGGTCAGCGACTATCTGACCTGGGGTTTGATGGAGCCGCCTTCGGGATTCGAACCCGAGACCTACGCATTACGAGTGCGTTGCTCTGGCCATCTGAGCTAAGGCGGCGTGCGTGTCGCACTCATGGTGCGATCAGTTGCGCCGCCAAGTCTACACAGTTTCCAGGGGTGCTCCGTACGCGCCCCGAGCGCGCGGTTCGTGCGGCTACGAGCAGCGCTTGCCGTCCTTCGGGGCGGTGCCGGAGACGAGGTAGCGGTTGATCGCGCCGTCGATGCAGGTGCTGCCGCGGCCGTATGCGGTGTGGCCGTCGCCGTTGTAGGTGAGGAGGCGGGCGGAGGAGAGCTGGGCGGCCAGGGCGCGGGCCCAGCGGTAGGGGGTGGCCGGGTCGCGGACGGTGCCGACGACGACGATGGGCGGGGCGCCGTCCGCCTCGATGCGGTGCGGCCGGCCGGTGGCGTGCTCCGGCCAGTAGGCGCAGGTGAGGGATGCCCAGGCGAGGCTCTCGCCGAAGACGGGGGACGCCTTCTCGAAGTCGGGCAGGGCCTTGGCGACCTGGTCCGCGGTGGTGAAGGCGGGCGGCAGGTCGAGGCAGTTCACGGCGGCGTTGGCGAACATCAGGTTGGCGTAGCGGCCGTCGTCCTCCCGTTCGTAGTAGCTGTCCGAGAGGGCCAGCAGTCCTGAGCCGTCGCCGTCCTCGATGGCGGAGGTGAGGGCGGCGCGCAGTTGCGGCCAGGCCGCCTCGTCGTACATGGCGGCGATCACTCCGGTGGTGGCCAGCGCCTCGCCGAGCATCCGGCCGCCCCCGGGCGCGGAGCCGCGGTGACCGCCGGAACCGGCACCCGTGGAACCCGTGGAACTTCCGGAGTCCCCCGCACCTTGTGATCCGCGCGCTCCCCCTGCTCCGCCCGGGCCCGCGGCGGCCAGCGGTGCACGGTCCAGCCGCCGGAAGAACGACTTCAGGTGAGCGCCCACGTCGGCGGGTGTCGTCCTCCTGCCGGGTGCCGCTCCCTCGTGCGCCCGGTCGTCGCCGGCGGTGCCCGGCGCGGCGGTACCGCTCGTCCGGTCCGTCCGGTCCGTACCGATGCTGGTGCTGGTGTCGTCACCGGTGCCGGAACCCGGCGCGTCGCCGAGCGGGCAGTCGGAGCGGCGGGCGCAGTCCTTGGCGAACGACTCGAAGGCGGTCTCGAACCCGGCCGTCTGCTCCAGGTTCATCCGGCGCGCCGACAGGGTCGGATCCATCGCACCGTCCAGCACCATGCGGCCCACGCGCCGCGGGTAGAGGCCCGCATAGGTCGCGCCGAGGAAGGTGCCGTACGACGCGCCGACGTACGTCAGCCTCTTGTCACCCAGCACGGCGCGCAGGATGTCCATGTCACGGGCCGCCTCGACGGTGGAGACGTGCGGCAGGACCGCGGCGGAGTGCCGTCGGCAGCCCGCCGCGAACGTCTTGTACGCCGACACCAGCTTGGCCCGCTCACGGCTGTCGTCCGGTGTGGTGTCGGTCTGCGTGTACGTGTCCATCTGCTTGCCGTCCAGGCAGGTCACGGGCTCGCTGTCGGCCACGCCCCGGGGGTCGACGGCGACCATGTCGTAGCGGGCGCGGACGTCGGCGGGGTAGCCGAGCGCGGCGTACGACTGGAGGTAGCCGATCGCCGAGCCGCCGGGCCCGCCCGGGTTGACCAGGAGCGAGCCGAGCCGCTTGCCCGGGCCCGTGGCCTTCTTCCGTGCGACGGCCAGCTTGATGTCGCCCGCGCCCGGCTCGGCGTAGTCCAGCGGGGCCTTCATGGTGGCGCACTGGAAGCCGGGAGTGCTGCACGCGCGCCAGCCCAGCCGCTGGCCGTAGTACGGAGCCAGGGCCCTCGGGGTGGCCTCCGGCAGTGCCACCACCGCTTCCACCGCCGCCTCCTGGGCGGTGGAGCGCCCGGAGGAGCAACCGGAGACGAGCAGGCCGCCGGCGGCCAACAGGGCGCCCGCCGTACGGAGGAAACCGAGCCGGGCAGCGCGGCCGGCGGACGCACGGCCGGTGCCGGGTCCGGGAGCGGTGGGGTCGGTCGGGTGCGCGCGTGCGCTGGGGCTGGTGGAGCGGCCGGGACGGCGGCTGGTGTTCATTCGGCGACTTTAACGCTGCGCAATGGACTGGTCGCGTTGTGTGGCACCCGGGTCGCCACCATCGTGGGCGTGGCGCATAGGTGTGGACGGTGGAGTGGTGGGGGCCGGTCGGGGTGGTGGGCGGTGGGGGCGCTCGTGTCGGTGGTGCGGTGGCGTCGGCGACTACCGGTGGTGCGGCGGGGACGGCGGCGGTCCGTGGTGCCGTGGGGACGGCGGCGGTCCGTGGTGCCGTGGGGACGGCGGCTGCCGGTGGTGCGGTGGCAACCCGTGGTGCGGTGGCAGCCCGTGGTGCCGTGGGGACGGCGGCGGCGCCCACTGGTTGTGCGGCGGGGCCGCGTGTGCCCATGCCTTGGGTTTCCCGGCCGCCCGTCGTCCGGAGGGCACGGCTTCCAGGGGCAAAAGTCATGCCGGGGCCGGAGGCCGGCGGCCCTCTTGCAGGACCGCGAAAAAGGTAACAGGGCGGGCCGGTGCCGGGGCTGCTGGCGGGATCGGTGTCGAGGGCGTTAGCGGGGTCGGTGGTGGGATCGGTGCCGGGGCCGCTGGCCCGCGGCTTTCCGGGGCGCGCGGACGGCTACGGCTTCCCCGGGGCGTCGGGGTGCGGTGCCGCCTACGGCACCGCGCCGCCGTGCCCGAGCCCAGGAGCCCGTGTCCCGGAGCCCGTGTCCACGTGAGCCGCGCGGAGTTCGTGCCCTGTCAGCCCGCGCGGAGCGCGAGCGTCATCGCCTCCACCGCGAGCAGCGGGGCGACATTGCGGTCCAGCGCCTCGCGGCAGGCTCCGATCGCCTCTATCCGGCGGAGCGTGGCTTCGGGCGAGCTGGCGTCGGCGATGCGCTCCAAGGCGTCCTGCATGTCGGTGGTGGCGAGGGCCAGTCGGGAGCCGAGCTGGAGGGCGAGCACGTCGCGGTAGAAGGCGGTGAGGTCGGTCAGGGCGAGGTCCAGGCTGTCCCGCTGGGTGCGGGTCCTGCGGCGCTTCTGCCGGTCCTCCAGGTCCTTCATCACGCCGGCCGTGCCGCGTGGCATCCGGCCGCCCTGGGCCGCGCCGAGCGCGGTCTTCAGCTCCTCGGTCTCCTTGGCGTCGACCTCCTCGGCGACCTGCTTGGCGTCCTCCGCGGCGGCGTCGATCAGTTCCTGGGCCGCCTTCAGGCAGCCGCCGACGTCGTCGACCCTGAGGGGGAGCCTCAGCACGGTGGCGCGGCGGGCGCGGGCGCGCTCGTCGGTCGCCAGCCGGCGGGCCCGGTCGATGTGGCCCTGGGTGGCTCGGGCTGCGGACTCGGCGACGGCGGGCTCGATCCCGTCACGCCGGACGAGCACGTCCGCCACCGCGGCCACGGAGGGGGTGCGCAGCGTCAGCAGGCGGCAGCGGGAGCGGATGGTGGGGAGGACGTCCTCCACGGAGGGGGTGCAGAGCAGCCAGACCGTCCGGGGGGCGGGCTCCTCCACCGCTTTCAGCAGGACGTTCCCCGCGCCTTCCGTGAGGCGGTCGGCGTCCTCCAGGACGATGACCTGCCAGCGGCCGCCCGCGGGGGAGAGCTGGGCCCGGCGGACCAGGTCGCGGGTCTCCTTGACTCCGATGGAGAGCAGGTCCGTCCGGACGATCTCCACGTCCGCGTGCGTGCCGACCAGGGTCGTGTGGCAGCCGTCGCAGAAGCCGCAGCCGGGGACGCCGCCGAGCGCGCGGTCCGGGCTGGTGCACTGGAGGGCGGCGGCGAAGGCCCGCGCGGCGTCGGCACGGCCCGAGCCGGGGGGGCCGGTGAAGAGCCAGGCGTGCGTCATCTTGGATGCCTCGGGGGGCGGGGCCTGCTGTTCCACGGCGGTGACGAGGGCGTCGGCATCCCGCGCGGCGTCGGTGAGCTGGGCGCTCACCTGCTCCTGGCCCACCAGGTCGTCCCACACGGACATGAGGTCTCCCCCCTCTCGGCTTCGGCCCGTCGGCGCTCGTCGCGGTGCACGGGCTCGTCGCGGTTCATCGGTCGTTCTTCATTGTGCGGGAGGGGTCTGACATCCGGGGGCCGGCCGACGCGGGCCCGGGCCGTCGCCGTTGCCTTCGCCCCCTGGCGACCGCTGGATCACGGGACTGCAGCACCCCCGGCGCCGACGCACGACATCCCGGAGCCACCGGGGAACGGCCGGCCCGCGGACCCGGCCGACCCGACGCCCGGCGGACCCGACGCCCGGCGGACCCGGCAGACCCGCCGAATCCGCCGAACCCGGCAACCCGGCACCTCGCGGGCCACGAAGTCGCCCGGGCACGGCCCGCGCACCGGCCCCCGCACCGACCCGCACACCGGCGCGCACGCCGCCCGCACCGATCCCGCAGTAGCTCGCGCGCACCCGAACCCGGCAACCGTGCCCAGCAGCCCGAACCCGGCACCCGCACTCGCACCCGCCGACCCGCCCCGCCAACCCGGCCTCGGCAACCCGAACCCGAACCCGGCACCCCGTTCGCCGCCCCCGCGATCGCCACACCGCGATCGTCAGCGTCCGCGGCCCCCGCGGCCCCGGCGGCCCCGGCCGTCGTCCTCGTCCTCATGGGGGCCGAGGAGTTCGTCGGCGAGGGTCGGGAGGTCGTCGAGGGGAGTCTCCTCGGCCCAGTCGGGACGGGGCCGGGAGCGCGGCGCGCCCGTCTCGGGGTCTATCTGGGGCAGCTCGCGGGTCTTGTCGTTCGCGCCGGTGAGCCCCGCGCCCGGGGCTGCCTCCTGCTGCTCGTCGCGGAAGTACCCCGGCGGTACCCGGTCGCCCGGGCCCTCGGACGGGTGCGGCACGTCGGCGTCGCGTACGGGCGGCAGCTTGGCCGTCTCGTCCACGGCACCCGGAACGTTCGCGCCGGGGCGCGGCAGCACCGCGGTGTCCTCGGACTCCCGGCTCGGGCTGCGCCGCTCGGCGGCCTCCCGCGGCGAGACGACGGGGGTGGGCACGGTCTCCACCACGTCCGGCGAGCGGTACACCGTGGAGCCGGGCGCACCGGAGGCCGACGCACCCGCCGCACCACCGGTGCCCGCGGTGGCCGTGGGGCCGCCCGGGGCCGCCGGGCCGTGCCCGCCGTCCCGGTTCGGTCCCGGGTCCGCCGGGCCGGCGTCCGGCCGGTGATCCGGCCACGAGCCGCCCGGGGCACCGCCCGCACCGCCCGCGCCACCGGAACGCCGCTCCTGCTCCGCGCGCCGCAGAGCCTCCTCGGCCTTCCGCTGCTCCTCGGCGCGCCGGGCCTCCTGGGCCGCACGGACCCGGGCCTCGTCCTCGGCGCGCTGGCGGCGGCGCTGCTCCTCCTCGGCGCGTGCCTTCTCCTCGGCGAGGACGCGGGCGCGCTCCTCCTCGGCGCGACGCTGGGCCTCCTCCGCGCGCTTCCTGGCCTCCGCGGCCTGACGCTCGGCCTCGCGCTGCTGCGCCTCCTCCAGCTCGCGCTGCTTGCGCGCCTCCTCCTCGGCGCGGAGCCTGGCGAGCTCCTCCTGGCGCTCACGCTCCAGGCGCTCCTCCTCGGCCTTGCGCCTGGCCTCTTCCTCCGCGCGCCGCCTGGCCTCCTCCTCGGCGGCCTTGCGGGCCTCCTCCTGTGCCTTCACCTCGGCCTCGGACAGCGGCAGCACGGCGTCCAGGCGGTGGCGGATCACCATGCTGACCGCCTCCGGCTCCTGGCCCGCGTCGACGACGAGGTAGCGGGCGGGATCGGCGGCGGCGAGGGTGAGGAAGCCGCTTCGTACGCGCGCGTGGAACTCGGCGGGCTCCGACTCCAGGCGGTCGGGTGCTTCCGTGAACCGCTCCCGCGCGGTGTCCGGGGAGACGTCGAGCAGCACCGTCAGGTGCGGCACCAGGCCGTCCGTCGCCCAGCGGGAGATCCGGGCGATCTCCGTGGGCGACAGGTCGCGGCCGGCGCCCTGGTAGGCCACGGAGGAGTCGATGTAGCGGTCGGAGATGACGACGGCGCCGCGCTCCAGCGCGGGCCGCACGACGGTGTCGACGTGTTCGGCGCGGTCGGCCGCGTACAGCAGGGCCTCGGCGCGGTGCGAGATGCCCGCCGACTGGACGTCGAGCAGGATGGAGCGCAACCGCTTGCCCATGGGGGTGGCGCCCGGCTCGTGGGTGAGCACGACCTCGTGCCCCTTGGCGCGGATCCACTCGGCGAGCGACTTCGCCTGGGTGGACTTCCCTGCGCCGTCCCCGCCCTCCAGGGCGATGAAGAAGCCGGTCGCCGCCGGGGCCTCGACGGGGTCGGCGCCGCGTACCGCGTCGCGCAGGTCGTGCCGCAGCGAGACGCCGGAGCGGTCGTCGACCTTGGCGAGCAGCAGCGCGGCCACCGGCAGCAGCAGGGCGCCGACGAGCATCAGGACGAACGCGGCCCCGCCGTGCGCGAAGACGAACTTGCCGCTCTCCACCCGGTGCCGGCCGATCGCGCCGGCGAGCACGGGCGCCAGCAGGGCGCCGACGCCCACGAAGACGCGTGCCACGGCGTGCAGATGGGCGGTGGTGCGGGTGCGCCGGGCCTCCTCGGTCTCCTGGCCGAGCAGGGTGTGGCCGGTGTTCGCCGCGATGCCCGCGGTGAGGCCGGCGACGGTGGCGATGCCGAGGACGGTGGCGACGTCGGGCACGAGGCCGGCGGCGAGCAGCGCGACACCGGTGAGTGCGGTCGCGAACGCCAAGAGCCTGCGGCGGGACAGGGACGGCAGCACGGCGGGCGCGGTGCGGATGCCGAGGGTGGTGCCGCCGGTCAGGGCGAGCACCAGCAGGCCGAAGGTCACGGGGCCGCCGCCGAGGTCCTTGGCGTGCAGCACGGCGACCGCGACGGCCGCGGCGATCGCGCCCGCGACGGCGGCGCAGGCGAACACCAGGAGCGGTACGGCGCCGGTGCGGCCCCTGTCGACGCCGTCCGGTGTCCTGGGGCGGCGCAGTCCTTCGAGCGGGGACCTCGGGCGCGGCGTCCGGGTGCTGGGCAGTTCGAGGAACGTGAGGATGGACAGCGACGCGGCGAAGAGGCCGGCGGCCACGTACGACGCGAGGGCGGCCTGGTGCTCGCCGAACCAGTCGATGCCGGTGGCGAGGAGGTTGCTGACGAGGGTTGCTGCGACCAGTACGGCGGCGGCCAGCGGCAGCGCCACGAAGCTGGTGCGCAGCGAGAGGCGGCGCAGGGCGTCCATGTGGTCCGGCAGCGGCCGCACGGCGGCGCCCTCCGGTGGCGGCGGGGGCAGCAGGGCGGGCGCGGCGCTCTCCCTGCTGACCGTCCAGAACCGCTCGGCGACGCCGGTCACGAACGCGGTGACGAGCAGTAGCGCGGGCGCGTCGCCGGGGGTCCAGTCGATCCACAGGGGCGCGATGATCAGCAGCACGGCGCGCAGCCCGTCGGCGCAGAGCAGGGTCCAGCGGCGGTCGAGGGGACCGTCGGGGGCCGTGAGGGCCGTGAGCGGTCCGAGCAGGACGGCGCCGAAGAGGAGCGTCGCCACGATCCGGGCGGCGAAGACGGCTGCGATCGCAAAGGCGACGCCGCGGTACCCACCGCCGAACGAGCCCTCGGCGATGGCGGCCTGGAGGACGAGGACCACCAGGGCGAGGAGGGCGAGGGCATCCGCCACTCCGCCGACGAGGTGGGCGCTCCACAGGCGTTTCAGCGCGGGTACGCGCAGGAGGGCACGGACGGCGCGCTCCCGGGAGTCCGCGACCAGGGCGTCGTCTGGGGCCGTTGCATGCTCGGCTCGCGTCATCCGTCCAGCCTATCGGCCCCCACCGACACCACGACGCTCGCCCGCGCTTTGCACGGTCCCAAGGGTCTTCCCCCTCGCGAGGGCTCCAGCGGGGACGCACGCCGTGCGGCGCCGCCGGCGGCCGCGGCCGGGGGGTGGGCCGATCAGCCGGCCCCGCAACCGGACCCGTGCACGCCGGCCCGCCCGTCCAGCGGGTGGGCGCGCCCGCGACCAGCGGCTACTCGCCCTTCGACGGAGCGGCTACTCGCCCTTCGGCAGAGCGGCTGCTCGCCCTTCGACGGAGCGGCTACTCGCCTTTCGACGGAGCCGCCCGCTTTGCCGAAGCGGTCTTCTTGGCGGCGGTCTTCTTGGCGGCGGTCTTCTTGGCCGGTGCCTTCTTCGCGGGCGCCTTCTTGGCCGCCTTCTTCACCGGCCCCTTGGCGCGCTTCTCGGCCAGCAGCTCGAACCCGCGCTCGGCCGTGATCTCCTCCACGCTGTCGGCGGCCCGGAGTGTCGCGTTCGTCTCACCGTCGGTGACGTACGGCCCGAACCGGCCGTCCTTGACCACGACGGGCTTCCCGCTCACCGGGTCCTCGCCCAGCTCCTTGAGGGGCGGCTTGGCGGCCGCGCGCCCCCGCTGCTTCGGCTGGGCGTAGATCGCCAGGGCCTCGTCCAGGGTGATGTCGAAGATCTGGTTCTCGCTCTGGAGCGACCGCGAGTCGGTGCCCTTCTTCAGGTACGGCCCGTACCGCCCGTTCTGCGCGGTGATCTCCACGCCTTCCGGGTCGGTGCCCACCACCCGCGGCAGCGACATCAGCTTGAGGGCGTCCTCCAGCGTGACGGTGTCCAGGGACATCGACTTGAACAGCGAGGCGGTCCGCGGCTTGACCGCGTTCTTGCCGGTCTTCGGGGTCCCCTCGGGCAGTACCTCGGTGACGTACGGCCCGTAGCGCCCGTCCTTGGCGACGATCTGACGGCCCGTGTGCGGGTCGGTGCCCAGTTCGAAGTCGCCGCTGGGCTTGGCGAGCAGTTCCTCCGCGTACTCGACGGACAGCTCGTCGGGGGCGAGGTCCCCGGGCACGTCGGCGCGCTGGTGGCCCTCCTCGTCGCGCACACCGCGCTCCACATAGGGGCCGTAGCGCCCGACACGGAGCACGATGTCGTTGCCGACGGGGAACGAGGACACCTCGCGCGCGTCGATCGCGCCCAGGTCGGTGACGAGTTCCTTGAGGCCGCCGAGGTGGTCGCCGTCGCCGTTCCCCGCGGCGGCGGCGCTCTGGGCGCCTTCCGGGCCGCCCTCACCGAAGTAGAACCGCCGCAGCCACGGCACGGACTGCGCCTCACCGCGCGCGATGCGGTCGAGGTCGTCCTCCATACGGGCGGTGAAGTCGTAGTCGACGAGCCGCCCGAAGTGCTTCTCCAGGAGGTTGACCACGGCGAAGGAGAGGAAGGAGGGCACCAGCGCGGTGCCCTTCTTGAAGACGTAGCCGCGGTCGAGGATGGTGCCGATGATCGACGCATAGGTCGACGGACGGCCGATCTCGCGCTCTTCCAGCTCCTTGACCAGGGACGCCTCGGTGTAGCGGGCGGGCGGCTTGGTCGCGTGGCCGTCGGCGGTGATCTCCTCGGCGGCAAGGGCGTCGCCCTCGGTGACCTGCGGCAGGCGCCGCTCGCGGTCGTCCAGCTCGGCGTTCGGGTCGTCGGCGCCTTCCACGTACGCCTTCAGGAAGCCGTGGAAGGTGATCGTCTTGCCGGAGGCGCTGAACTCGGCGTCCCGGCCGTCGCTCGCACGGCCGCCGATCTTCACGGTGACGCTGTTGCCGACCGCGTCCTTCATCTGGGAGGCGACGGTGCGCTTCCAGATGAGCTCGTAGAGCCGGAACTGGTCGCCGGTGAGGCCGGTCTCGGCCGGGGTGCGGAAGCGGTCGCCCGAGGGGCGGATCGCCTCGTGCGCCTCCTGGGCGTTCTTGACCTTGCCGGCGTAGGTGCGGGGCCGCTCCGGCAGGTAGTCGGCGCCGTACAACTGCGTGACCTGCGCGCGTGCGGCGGCGACGGCCGTGTCGGAGAGCGTGGTGGAGTCCGTACGCATGTAGGTGATGAAGCCGTTCTCGTACAGCTTCTGGGCGATCTGCATGGTCGCCTTGGCACCGAAGCCGAGCTTGCGGCTGGCCTCCTGCTGGAGGGTGGTGGTGCGGAACGGCGCGTACGGGGAACGGCGGTAGGGCTTGGACTCGACGGAGCGCACCGAGAACGCCGAGTGCTCCAGGGCGGCGGCCAGCGCGCGGGCGTTCCCCTCGTCGAGGTGGAGGGTGTTCGCCGTCTTGAGCTGCCCGACGGAGTCGAAGTCGCGGCCCTGGGCGACGCGCCTGCCGTCGACCGTGGTCAGACGGGCCACCAGCGCGGCCGGGTCGGAGGCGTCCCCCGTGCGACCGGTCGCGAAGGTGCCCGTGAGGTCCCAGTACTCGGCGGAGCGGAACGCGATGCGCTCGCGCTCGCGCTCGACGACCAGCCGGGTGGCGACGGACTGCACGCGGCCCGCCGACAGCCTCGGCATGACCTTCTTCCAGAGCACCGGGGAGACCTCGTAGCCGTAGAGGCGGTCGAGGATGCGGCGGGTCTCCTGGGCGTCGACGAGCTTCTTGTTGAGCTCGCGCGGGTTGGCGACGGCGTCGCGGATGGCGTCCTTGGTGATCTCGTGGAAGACCATCCGGTGCACCGGGATCTTCGGCTTGAGCACCTCCTGGAGGTGCCAGGCGATCGCCTCGCCCTCCCGGTCCTCGTCGGTGGCGAGGTAGAGCTCGTCGGATTCCCGCAGCAGGTCCTTGAGCTTCTTCACCTGCGACTTCTTGTCGGCGTTGACGACGTAGACGGGCTGGAAGTCGTGTTCGACGTCCACGCCGAGCCTGCGTACCTCGCCGGTGTACTTCTCGGGGACCTCCGCGGCACCGTTGGGGAGGTCACGGATGTGCCCGACACTCGCCTCGACGATGTATCCGGGCCCGAGATAGCCCTTGATCGTCTTCGCCTTGGCAGGCGACTCGACGATGACGAGTCGGCGGCCGCCCTGTGCGGTCTCGCTGGTCGGGGACAACTTCGCTCTTCTCTCCGGTCGACGCTCGGTGGACATCTGCTGACGCTGCGGAGTGTGACGGTACCTCCCGCCCCCGTGTCAAACGGGAAAAGCCCGCAACGGCCACTCGAACGGTAACCCGACTTCCGCTGTTCCTGCCGCCCGGAGCGACGACCTGCCGATTCGCCGTTATGCGGAGCGTCACCTCTCAGTTACCCGCGGGCGGTGGCCTATGCCGAGTTCAGATGCGGCTCAGGCACCAGAAGCCGAGGGACACCGCGGCCACGCCCGCGAGCGTCGCGACGGTGGCCGATGCGATGGGATTCACACCTTCCGCGACGGGTTCGCCGTGCCGCAGCCGCATCGCCGTCCACACCAGCAGCGCCGCTCCGAACAGCGTGAACACCACGCCCGCGAAGACCGCGGGAACGCTCTCCATCTCCGTGCCGCCTCCCCGCCCACCTCTGCCGGGGGCCCGTCCGGCGCGCCGGCCCGCCGCCGGAGCTCCCGGCCGCCCGGGACCGCCCTACCGGGCCCGCCGTCCGCCCGGGGCCTCCGCACGGCCCTCCCGGGCCCTCCTCGGGGTACCTGTGGGCTCGCCCGGTACCGAGGGTCGGAGGCTGACACGCGCGTACGACCGGGGGAAGAACCGGGAGTGAACGGAGGGTGGCGCGAGCGGCGGGGTCGGCGCCGTGGGGCGGCTCGGGGCGGCTCGGGCGGTGCGACCGGGGCGGTGCGACCGGGGCGGCGCCCGGTGCCGTCGCGCCCGGCTGCGGGCGCCCCCGGCTGCGGACGCTCCCTGCCGATCCGGCGGGCGACTCGGGAGGGCCCCGTACAAAATGGCCTCCCCGGGCATGGAACGGCCTCCCAGGGAGGTCGACGGGCGCCGTTCGCGGCGGCCGGCGGCTCCCGGGGAGGGCGGGGCGGGTCCCGGGGGAGGGCGGGTCCCGGGTCGCCCTCCGCTCGCGGCGGCCCGCCGCCCTAGGGAAGCGGGTCCCGGTCGCCGCCGGGCTGCGGGGCGGGCTCCAGGAAGCCCTGTTCGATCAGCAGGCGGATCTGGGCGGGGATGCGGTCCCGCAGCAGTACCGGGTCCTCGCCGACGAGCTGGGCGATCGCGTCCAGGATCCGTCCCGCGCCCAGCGAGCCGTCGCAGACCCCGGCGAATCCGGCGCCGACCGTGTCGACCTTGGTGGCCCTGCGCATCCCGCGGTGCTGGCGCAGCACGACGTGCTCGGGGTCCTCGGCGCCGGGCAGGCCGATCTGCTCCTGGACGATCTCGTCGGCGAGCCGGAAGTGTGCTTCCAGCAGCGCGGCGTCGTCATGGGACGCGAGGTAGGCCTGGCGGCGGAAGTGGTCCCGCACGGTCTCGCCGAGGGGCTGCTCGACGGGGTGCGGCCACTCCTCCACCGTGACGGAAGGCGCCGCCGCGTCGGTCCTGTGCAGGGTGATCCAGCCGAAGCCGACGGCCTTGGCCTTGCGCCGCTCGAACTCGTCCAGCCAGGCGTCGTACCGCGCCGTGTACGCGGCCGGGTCCGCACGGTGGTCGCCGGCGTCCCTGAGCCACAGCTCGGCGTACTGGGTGACGTCCTGCACCTCGCGCTGGACGATCCAGGCGTCGCAGCCGCGCGGCAGCCAGGAGCGGAGCCGGTCGGTCCAGTCCTCGCCCTCGACGTGCTCCCAGTTGGCGAGGAACTGGGCGTAGCCGCCCTCGTTCAGCCGCTGTCCCGCCCCCTGCACCAGCGCACGGCAGAGGTCGTCACCGCCCATGCCGCCGTCCCGGTAGGTGAGGCGCGCACCGGGCGAGATCACGAACGGCGGGTTGGACACGATCAGGTCGTACCCGGCGTCGCCCACCGGTGCGTAGAGGGAGCCCTCGCGCAGGTCGGCCGCCGGTGCGCCGGAGAGCGCGAGGGTGAGCGCGGCGCAGCGCAGGGCGCGGGGGTTGGTGTCGGTGGCGGTGACACGGCCGGCATGCCGGGTGGCGTGCAGCGCCTGGATCCCGGACCCGGTGCCCAGGTCGAGCGCGGCGGCGACCGGTGTCCGGACGGTGAGCTGCGCGAGCGTCGTGGAGGCGCCGCCGACGCCGAGCACCACGTCGGCGTCCGGTTGCCGGCCGTGCCCGCCGATACCCGAGGCGCCGCCGACCGCGCAGCCGAGGTCCGAGACGACGAACCAGTCCTCGCCCGCGGGGCCGCCGTAGGGCCGTACGTCCACCGTGGCCGCCACCTCGTCGCCGCCGGCCGGGGCGAGCCATCCGGCCTCCAGGCAGTCCTGTACGGGCAGCACGTCCGCCACGCGCGCGTGCGGCACGGGCTGCTGGAGCAGGAAGAGGCGGACGACCGACTCCAGCGGCGTGTCCCCACGCGTGGCCCGCAGCGCGGGCACCGTCTCGCCGCGTGCCAGGGCCGCGTAGGCGGCGGCGCCGAGCAGGTCGAGGAGGCCGTCGGCGGTGAAGGCGACGGCCAGGAGGGCGTCCCGCAGCCGTGCGGTGGCGCGGTCGGGAGCCGTCGCGCGTCCGGACGACTGCTGGGCGGCGGGCGACGGAGAACTGGGCGGCAGGGGCAGGCCCGGCGGGCGGGTGGTACTCACAGGCCCATTGTGTCCGCTCGGGCCATCCGCCCGGGGACGTGGCTGCGGCACGCGGGCCGGACAGGGCACGGCCCTTCGGGGACGGGCGGCCCTACGGGGCGGGGGCGGCGGCCCTGTGGGACGGGGGACCCTCCGGGGGCCCCTCCGCGGCGGGGCCCTACAGGGCGGGGCCCTCCGCGGCGGGGCCCACCGGGACGGGGCGGCACGCCTCCGGACTGTGCCGTACGCCGCGGGGTGCGCAGGCGCCACAGGGTGCGTGGCCGCCGCGGGCTGCGCGGGCGCCACGGGCTGCGCGGGCGCCACGGCTGCCTGGTTACCGCGGGGTGTGCGGGTACCGCAGGGCGCACGGGTGCCGCGAGCCGCTTGCCGGTCTTCCCGGCAGCCCGCCGGGCAGTCGCCGCCCCCGGCGTGCCTACGTGCCGGCCGTCGGGGTCGCCGAAACCTTCTGGCAGGTCTTCTGCCTGCCCATCGACTTGCCGACGTCGCCCTCTTCGAGCTTGGCCAGGGCGTCGTTGCCGTTCTTGCCGAGCTTGTCGAGGCTGGTGGCGATGTCGTTGAGGCCGTCCGCGAACTTCGCCTGGTCCTTGGTGTCCAGGCCGTCCACCTGCTTCTTGAGGTCGGCGTAGGAGGCGGCGGTGTCCTTGAGCTCCTTGACGGCGTCCTTCTGCTTCTTGTCGCCACCGTCGACGGGCGGCGCGCCCGCCTTGCCCACGGCTGAACCGATCGCCTCGTAGGCGTCGGACATGTCCTGGAAGGCCTGCGCGTCGGTCTTCTGCACGTCCTCGGGCTTGCTGGTGTCCGAGGTCTGCTGCTGGATGGCGGCGTTCGCCGACCCGATCTTCCTGGCCTGCGGCTGCACGGAGTCACAGACCGACTTGGCCCAGGCGTCGAGGTCCTTGTTGCCGTTGCTGCACCCCGAGAGCGCCAGTACCAGTACCGCACCACCGGACAGCGTGGCTGCGAGCTTCTTCTTCACCGGATGGCCCCTTCCATGGCTTCCGGCCCCGGAACATACACGCCGCACGGGTGACGACCATGGGTCGAATGCCCAACTATTGCGGTCTTGGTGGTTTTTGCTCCGAGAGAGATATGACTCACGGGCGCCAGGAGCGGCGGGGCGGCGGTCACGCCGGTCGCGTGCGCTGAGGCCGCGCGCCGGGGCCCGCGGCCAGGGCCTCGACACCCGCGTCGCGCTGTCGGCTGCGGACGGCCCCCGGACCGACTTCGGCTTCGGGGCGGCTTCGGCGCGGAAGTGGCTGCGGCCGCGGGGGTGACCCGGTTGCGGGGGTGACGCGGTTGCAGGGGCGTCCGAGGAGGCGGCCCGGCCGCTGGAGCGACCCCGGCCGCTGGAGCGGCCTCGGCCGCCACACGCGAACGGGCGGGCAGCACCCATGCTGTGTGCTGCCCGCCCGTCGTGAACGGACTTTGGTCCGCCCCCCGTTACGACACCACCGCCGCATCGGCCGACTCGTTCACCTGTTCGCCTTTCCCGTTTTTCCCGGTCTTCTTGCCGCTCCCGCCGGCACCGCCCGACGTGCCGTCCTCGTCGTCCTCGTCGTCCTCGTCGCCGACGGTGATCCCGCGCCGCTTGGACACGAAGACCGCTCCGACGATCACGGCGAGGGCGAGCACCGCGATGATCACCCGTACGGCGACGTTGGCACTTGCGCCGAAGCTGAACTTGATGATCGCGGGGGCGATGAGCAGCGCCACCAGGTTCATCACCTTCAGCAGGGGGTTGATCGCGGGACCCGCGGTGTCCTTGAAGGGGTCGCCGACGGTGTCGCCGATCACGGTCGCGGCATGGGCCTCGCTGCCCTTGCCGCCGTGGTGGCCGTCCTCGACGAGCTTCTTGGCGTTGTCCCAGGCACCACCGGAGTTGGCGAGGAACACCGCCATGAGCGTGCCCGTGCCGATCGCGCCCGCGAGGTAGGCGCCGAGCGCCCCGACGCCGAGCGTGAAGCCGATCGCGATCGGCGCCAGGACCGCGAGCAGCCCGGGAGTGGCCAGCTCGCGCAGCGCGTCCTTGGTGCAGATGTCGACCACACGCCCGTACTCGGGTTTCTCCGTGTAGTCCATGATCCCGGGCTTCTCCCGGAACTGCCGCCGCACCTCGAAGACCACGGCTCCGGCGGACCGGGACACCGCGTTGATGGCGAGTCCGGAGAACAGGAACACCACGGCGGCGCCCGCGATCAGGCCGACCAGGTTGTTGGGCTGCGAGATGTCCATCACCAGGCTCAGCGGGCCGCCGTCGCCGACCCGCTCGTTGACGTCGCGCGCCGCCGAGGTGATCGCGTCACGGAACGACCCGAAGAGCGCCGCCGCCGCGAGGACGGCGGTGGCGATGGCGATGCCCTTGGTGATGGCCTTGGTGGTGTTGCCCACCGCGTCCAGGTCGGTGAGCACCTGCGCGCCCGCGCCCTCGACATCGCCGGACATCTCGGCGATGCCCTGGGCGTTGTCGGAGACGGGGCCGAAGGTGTCCATGGCGACGATGACGCCGACCGTGGTGAGCAGTCCGGTGCCGGCGAGCGCCACCGCGAACAGGGCCAGCATGATCGACGTACCGCCGAGCAGGAACGCCCCGTACACACCGAGCCCGATCAGCAGCGCCGTGTACACGGCGGACTCCAGACCGAGCGAGATGCCGGAGAGCACCACGGTGGCCGGCCCGGTCAGCGAGGTCTTGCCGACGTCCCGGACGGGGCGGCGACTGGTCTCGGTGAAGTAGCCGGTCAGTTGCTGGATGACCGCGGCGAGCACGATGCCGATGGCGACGGCGACGACCGCGAGGACCCGCGGATCGCCGTTCTTGGCATGGATCGCCGCGTCGGTGACGCCGTCCAGGTCGGCGTACGAGGACGGCAGGTACGTGAACACGGCCACGGACACCAGCACCAGCGAGATCACCGCGGAGATGAAGAAGCCGCGGTTGATCGCCGACATACCGCTGCGATCGGCGCGGCGGGGTGCCACCGCGAAGATGCCGATCATCGCCGTGATCACACCGATGGCGGGCACGATCAGCGGAAAGGCGAGCCCGGAGTCGCCGAACGCCGCCTTGCCGAGGATCAGCGCGGCGACCAGCGTGACGGCGTACGACTCGAAGAGGTCGGCGGCCATACCCGCGCAGTCGCCGACGTTGTCGCCCACATTGTCGGCGATGGTCGCGGCATTGCGCGGGTCGTCCTCCGGAATGCCCTGCTCGACCTTGCCGACCAGGTCGGCGCCGACGTCGGCGGCCTTGGTGAAGATGCCGCCCCCGACGCGCATGAACATCGCGATCAGCGCCGCGCCGAGACCGAAACCCTCCAGGACTTTCGGCGCGTCGGCCGCGTACACCAGCACCACACAGGAAGCGCCCAGAAGACCGAGCCCCACCGTGAACATGCCGACTACGCCACCAGTACGAAAAGCGATCTTCATTGCCTCGTGCGAGACGGTGGTGAGATCTTTTTCCGGCTCTCCTTCGCCGGGAGTGGCCTTTCTTGCAGCAGCGGCCACACGGACATTGCTCCGCACCGCGAGCCACATGCCGATATAGCCGGTGGCGGCCGAGAACGCCGCACCGATCAGGAAGAACACCGATCGCCCGGCTCGTTGATTCCAGTCGTCCGCGGGCAGCAGGAAGAGCAGGAAGAACACCACGACGGCGAATACGCCGAGGGTGCGCAGTTGCCGGGCCAGATAGGCGTTAGCGCCTTCCTGCACCGCAGCCGCGATCTTCTTCATGCTGTCGGTGCCCTCGCCCGCGGCCAGGACCTGGCGGACCAGGATGCCTGCGACGACGAGTGCGGCGAGGGCGACAATCCCGATGACCACCACGATGAGGCGGTTGTCGTCGGTCAGTACTGCGGCTGCGAGGGTCGAGGGGTGGTCAAACTGTTGAGGGGTAGAAAGCCCCGCCATTCGTCCTCCTTGACGCTTGGGCTGAGCTCAAGATGTGGACGGATTGTAGGGAGCAGATCCAGATCCAAACAGTGGGCTGCAATCGAAATTGGCGCACACCTGAGACCCCGCAAATGATCGCCGCGAACGGCCCGCACACGAAAGGTGTAACGCCTTTGAGGCATTGACCCGAACTTAATGATCGACAATCACTTGATCCATCGCCACAATACCCGGATAAACGATCAGCAGATTCTTTACCACGATGATCCGAGAAATGATCAGTGAATTGATCGATAATGTGCGGGGCGGGATGCGGAGGGCGTTCGGAGTAAATGGAACCCGCCCTGTTCGCAGCGGCGCCGCGCGGTTTTCCCGACCGTTTCTGCCGGCACCCGGCCCGCGCGGGCCGGCACGGGGCCGGCGCCCTCGCCGGTGCGCGGTGGCGTCGGTACAACGGGTGCCGCGTGCCCCTCGACGGCCCGCGGGCCCCGCGGCTGGGCGGAGGACGCAGCAGACACGGGCCCGGATGCGGACGGGACTCCGCTGAGGCAGGAGGAACGGGTGCGTGCTGCCCGACCGGTGGGGTCGCTGGGACGTCGGCGCGCGATGAGGGGTGGGCGCTGCAAGTTGGCCGACTTCGGAAGTGCGCGCCTACCCGGGTGCGCGGGTACGGGAGTGCGCGGGTGCACCGGTGTGCGTATGCGGGGTGCACGGGGACCCGGCATACGCGGGCGGCCTTCAGGCGCCGGGCCGCGGGCGGCTGCGGGGCCGCACGTGCGCCCTGGGTGCCCGTGCGGGCCGCACGGGCTTCTGCGGCCCGCACGGACACCCGGGGCATCCGGGGCATCCGGGGCGCACGGGCAGCTTCCGCGGGCCCCTCTAGGGCGCGCAGGGCGCATACAGAGGCACAGGGAGGATGCGGCACACGCGGAGGGCGGTGGCGCCGATCCCGAACCGGTCTTCTCGGCCCGACCTGCCGAGCGCGACCGGGCCGGGCATCCGGCTCAGGGCGGTCCGAGAACCCGCCTCAGGACGGTCCGAGGATTCAGCTCAGGGCAGCAGGGCCGTCGGCGGGGTCGGCCAGCTCATCCGGATGTGGCCGCCGTGTTCGTCGGCGCTGACCTCGACGTCGTCGACGAGGCCGCTGATGACGGCGAGGCCCATCTCGTCCTCGCTCTCCGCGTCCATCTCGTCACCGCCGCCCGCGAGGGCGCCGGCCGCCGAGCGCGGTGCCTCGTCACCGACCTCGATGGAGAACTGCTTCTCCTCCTCGATCAGCAGCACCCGCACCGGCGCCGAGACGCCGCTGGTCTGGTGCAGACCGACGGCACGGGTGCAGGCCTCGCCCACGGCGAGCCGCACCTCGTCGAGCACGGCCTCTTCGACCCCCGACCTGCGCGCCACTGCCGCCGCCACCAGACGAGCGGTCCTGACGTGCTCGGGCAGCGCGCTGAAGCGGAGTTCGACGGTGGCCATGCATCCCCCTTTGGCATACGCGTGCTTGCGGGGGCCGGGCCGGGGCCCAGACCCCCCGCTGGGTGAACACCCCGGGCCCGGAGCCCGGGGACCGGCTCAGTCGGTGGCCGCGACCGCTTCCTCGACCGAGGTGTGGATGGGGAACACCTTCGTCAGGCCGGTGATACGGAAGATCTTGAGAATGCGCTCCTGGTTGCAGACCAGGCGCAGCGAGCCCTCGTGCGCGCGCACGCGCTTCAGGCCACCCACCAGTACGCCAAGCCCGGTGGAGTCGAGGAAGTCCACGCCCTCCATGTCGACGACCAGGTGGAAGTTGCCGTCGTTCACGAGCTCGACCAACTGCTCTCGCAGCTTGGGCGCGGTGTACACATCAATTTCGCCACCGACCTCGACGACCGTACGGTCGCCGACAGTACGGGTCGACAGGGACAGGTCCACGGATCCTCCAGCACCTTGCTATCGAGCGGTCATCCCTAGGGACACCTCGGCTTGAACCCCGGGACGGATCGCCAGCCGCGATGGCATTCAATCACTTACGACAGACGTGCACGACGCCTTGGGGCCATTGTCCGCCGTGCCGGTGACACACTCGATGCCGATGGCCAAGAATCACCGTCCCGAAAGATCCCCGGCGGACACCGCAGCTCGGCCCTCCCCGCAGACGGTCCTGGACCGTCTGGCCCCGGGGCGGGACCGGGCTTCGCGCATCACCCATACGGAGCACTTGCCCCCGCGTGCGGGACGCCATGCCGTCTGGCCCGACCGTATCCGACCGGAGATCATCCGCGCTGTGGAAGGCGCAGGAATCGAGCACCCCTGGGCCCATCAGGCGCTCGCGGCCGAACACGCGCTCGACGGCGAGTCGGTCGTCGTCTCCACGGGCACCGCCTCCGGGAAGTCCCTCGCCTATCTCGTACCGGTGCTCAGTACCCTGCTGGACGGATCCGAAGCACCGAACGGGCGGGGCGCGACCGCCCTCTACCTCGCTCCCACCAAGGCACTCGGAGCAGACCAGTGCCGGGTGGTGAAGGAGTTCGCCGAGCCGCTGGGCAACGCGGTGCGACCGGCCGTCTACGACGGGGACACCGCCTTCGAGGAGCGCGAGTGGGTGCGCCAGTACGCCACGTATGTGCTGACCAACCCCGACATGCTGCACCGGGGCATACTTCCGTCCCATCCGCGCTGGTCGTCCTTTCTGCGCGCGCTGCGCTACGTCGTCATCGACGAGTGCCACACCTATCGCGGGGTGTTCGGTTCGCACGTCGCCCAGGTGCTGCGCCGGCTGCGCAGGCTCTGTGCCCGCTACGGCTCGTCGCCGGTCTTCCTGCTCGCCTCCGCCACCGCCGCGGAGCCTGCCGTGGCCGCCGGCCGGCTGACCGGGGTGCCGGTACGCGAGATCAGCGACGACGCCTCCCCGCGCGGCGAGCTGCTCTTCGCCCTCTGGGAGCCACCGCTCACGGAACTGCACGGCGAGAAGGGTGCGCCGGTCCGCCGCTCCGCCACCGCCGAGACCGCTGACCTGCTGACCGACCTGGTCGTCCAGGGCGTGCGCACGGTCGCCTTCGTCCGGTCGCGGCGTGCTGCCGAGCTGATCTCGGTGATCACCCAGGAGCGGCTCGCCGAGGTGGACCGCTCGCTGGTCCCGCAGGTGGCCGCCTACCGCGGCGGCTACCTCCCCGAGGAGCGACGGGCCCTCGAACGCGCACTGCACACCGGCGAACTCCTCGGCCTCGCCGCCACCACCGCCCTGGAACTCGGCGTCGACGTCTCCGGCCTGGACTCGGTCCTGATCGCGGGCTATCCCGGCACCCGGGCCTCGCTGTGGCAGCAGGCGGGCCGGGCGGGCCGCTCGGGGCAGGGCGCGCTGGCCGTCCTGGTCGCGAGGGACGACCCGCTGGACACCTATCTCGTACACCACCCGGAGGCGGTGTTCCGCCAGCCGGTGGAATCCACGGTGCTCGACCCCGACAACCCGTACGTGCTCGCCCCGCACCTGTGCGCAGCCGCCGAGGAGCTTCCGCTCACGGACGAGGACCTGCCGCTCTTCGGACCCGCCGCGGCCGAGCTGCTGCCGCAACTGGAGGCCGCGAAGCTGCTGCGCCGCCGTACCAGAGCCTGGCACTGGACGCGCCGGGAGCGGGCCGCCGACCTCACCGGCATCCGCGGCGAGAGCGGCGACCCGGTGCAGGTCGTGGAGGCCGGCACGGGACGGCTGCTCGGCACCGTGGACGCCTCGGCCGCCCACACCGCGGTGCACGACGGCGCGGTCCACCTCCACCAGGGCCGTACGTACGTCGTCAGGGAGCTGGACCTCGATGCAGGGGCCGCGCTGGTCGAACGAGCCGACCCGCCGTACACGACCATGGCCCGGGACACCACGGCGATCTCCATCCTCGACACCGAGACCGAGGTGCCCTGGGGCGACGGCCGGCTGTGCTACGGCTCCGTGGAGGTCACCAACCAGGTCGTCTCCTTCCTGCGCCGCCGGCTCATCACCGGCGAGGTGCTGGGCGAGACCAAGCTCGACCTGCCGCCCCGCACGCTGCGCACGCGTGCCGTCTGGTGGACGGTCACCGACGACCAACTGGACGCCGCCCGCATCAACCCCGAGCAACTGGGCGGTGCGCTGCACGCCGCCGAGCACGCGTCGATCGGCATACTGCCGCTGTTCGCCACCTGCGACCGCTGGGACATCGGCGGTGTCTCCGTCCCACTGCACCCCGACACCCTGCTGCCCACCGTCTTCGTCTACGACGGCCATCCCGGCGGCGCGGGCTTCGCCGAGCGCGCCTTCCACACGGCCCGCGAGTGGCTCACCGCCACCCGCGAGGCCATCGCCTCCTGCGAGTGCGAAGCGGGCTGCCCCTCCTGCATCCAGTCCCCCAAGTGCGGCAACGGCAACGATCCCCTGCACAAGCGGGGTGCGGTTCGGCTGCTGACCGTGCTGCTCCGGGGCGCCGAGCAGACCGGGAGCGGCGACCCACGCCCGGACGGGGGCCCGGACCGTCATGACGGTGCCCTGCCCGCGCCCGCCGACGGCGCTCGGGACGACCGCCCGAGCGAGGCCACCGCGCCGCGCGACGCCTGAGACTCCGCTCGGGTGCGGTGACGCGCCTGGGCGCGGAGACGTGTGCGGCTGCGGAGACGTGTCCGGGTGCGGAGACGTGTCCGGCTGCGAAGACGTGCCCGGGTGCGACGGGATACTCGCTGGGTCGGGTGGGGTGCTCGGCTCCGATGGGAGCGGTGGTGGCAGGAAGGGCTCCGGTGGGACCTGGGCCGCCGGGCCGGCGCGGGAGCGTTCCTCGGGGCTGAAGAGGCCGACGACCGCCGTGGCGGTGACGTCCGAGACGTCACCGAGCAGGGCGCACCGCACGAGCCGGGCCCTCTGGGCCTCGGCCACCCGAACGGCCTCGGCACAGGCCGCCACGGGCCCCTCGCTCCAGTGGTCGGCGGCGGCGAGCGCCGCGAGATCGGCCGCGCCGCCCGCCCGGTGCCTGGCCAGGACCGCCTGCGACATACCGAGCAGTGCTCCGAACACCCCGACCAGCACCGTGATCGTCACGACACTCAGCACGGTGGCAGAGCCACGGTCGCTCATGGCGGCGGGGTCACCTCGCCGGTACGGCCCTTCGGCTGCGGGGTCGGCCCGGCCCAGGCTTCGGCGTGTCATGCCGGGCCCCTCCCCGCGGTGGTCGCGGTGGTCCCGATGGCCCCGGTGGTCGCGGTGGTCCCGATGGCCCCGGTGGTTGTCGTGCTCCCGGTGGTTGTCGCCGTCGCCGTCTCCTCGGCCAGTGCCACGGCCTCCTGGCGGAGGTGGAGCGCGAGCGTGCCGAGCCCCGGGGCGTCGGCCTCCACCCGTACGCGCACCAGGTCACCCTCGCGGCGCAGTGTGACCCGGGCGCCTTCGGGTGCCGCCTGTTCGGCGGCGGCAACCGCCGCGGTGTCCGGGTCCTGGCGGGCGGCCACGCGGGCCCCGGCTCTGGCCGCGTCCACACACTGGATCTGAGCGGCCGCGGCCAGCAGCGCCCAGACCAGACCCATCGCGAAAAGGACCAGCGCAGGCAGCACCACCGCCGCCTCCGCGGTCACGAAGCCGCCGTCGGGGCCGCGCAGGGCGCGGGGACGACCGCCGGACCGCGGGCCGGGGCCGCAGCGAGCACGCTGCGCGCCCCGGGCCCGGTCCGGGCGCTCCTCGGCACCCTCAGAACTGGACATCGAACGCCTGTCCCACCATGCCCTGGAGCATCCCTCGCACCGCGGGGCTGTTCAGCACCTTGTACAGCACCACGGCCAGCCCGACTGCCGCGATCATGCCCATCGCGTACTCGGCCGTGACCATCCCGGCGTCCCGCGCTGCCGGACGATCGGCGACGACCCTGCGGAACAGTCGGGCGGTACGGCGGCAGCCCGCACCCGCACCCGCACCGACACCGACACCGACACCGACACCGATGGTGGGACGTCGCCTTTGGTCCTCCCGGCCCTCCCAGCCCTCCCAGCCGTTCCGGCCCTTCCAGATCTTCCGGCTCTTCCGGTCCTTCCTGTCCGTCCAGTTCTTCCAGTTCCTCCGGTCCTTCTGAGCCGATGCGGGGCGTGACGGCCCGTCCGGCGGGGCCTGCCCACACGGCGCCGCTCCGCGCTGCCCTGCCCCGCGCCGAACTGCTTCTCCCCGGTCTTCTTCGCACGGGTCAGCCGTCCTGTTCACGGCGGCCATCGCGGCCCGCTTCCTCGGTTGCGCGGCTCGCGTGCTGCATGCGTCCATCTCGTCCCCCGTGTCGTTCGTCATGTGTGTCGCGTGTGTGTCGTGCACCTGGTCGGTTCGTGCGTCGTGTCCGCACCGGTCGTGTTCAGCGGCATCGGTCAGTGATCCGCTCAGCTCGGCCACCGGCCCGACCCGGCGGCTGGTCCCACCCGGGCACCGCCCAGGCCACCGGAACGGCGAGTCGGGTCGCGCTTCCCTCGCTGCCCTCTTCGGTCACCGGCTCACCAACCCGCTCGCCAGTCCGATGACGACCGGCAGAACGCCGACCGCGATGAAAGCCGGCAGAAAGCACAGCCCGACCGGAGCCGTGATCAGAACGCCGGCGCGATGTGCCCTGGCCGTGGCGGTCCTGCCCCACTCGGCCCTGGCCTCGGCGGCCAACCGGGCAACCGGGGCGGCGGCCGGGGCACCGGAGTCGCCGGCGCGCTCCAGAAGCTTGGCCAGACGGCCGGCACCGGGAAGCGCGGCCAGCCGCCGCCACGCCTCCGCAGGCTCTCCGCCGAGCCGTATCTCCGCGGCACCCCACGCCAACCGCTCGCCGACGGGGCCGCCCAGCGACTCCCCCACCACCCGTGCGGCCGTGACGGTGTCGGCTCCCGCGGTGACACAGGCCGCCAGGAGGTCGGCGGCGAGGGGGAGTTCGCGTACGGCGCGGGCGGTGTCGAACTCCTCCTCCGGCACCGGCCTGCGCTGCCACCACCAGACGGCACCACCGCCCAGCCCTCCCAGTGCCATCCCGACAGGCCCTCCCACCAGGACGTACGCCGTGCTGATCGCGCCGAACACCGGCAGCCACCGCCGCGCCCGTGCCCGCCCCCACGCGCCCCATCCCGCGGCACTCTGCGTCCCCGTGTCCCGGAGCGCACGCTCCGGTCCGGTATTCCTCAACGCGCCCGGCGAACCGGCGGCCCGGCGCGACCAGCCCGGCCCCGCCACTCGGGATGAGCCCCACGGCACGCCTCCTCGTGTGCCGCGGAACTCCTGCCCCCCGGGCCGGGCCGGAGCGCCGCGCGTACCGTCGGCCCGGCGGCGCCACCGGTCGGTCCGGCGCCGTGTCCCGTCCGTCCAGCCTCGTGTCCCGTCGATCCGGCCGAGGGTCGCGTGCAGCCTGCGCCGTATCCGGTGTCGCCGCTCCACCATGCCGAGAAAGACCACCGTCAGCAGCACACCGGCCGCGACCCACGACGCCGCCCCCAGCCTGTGGACAACTTCCGCGTTCATCCGCCCTCCGTGTTCTGTACGACGTCCTGTACGACGTTCTGCACGCCGGTCATCCGCCCGCCCCGTTCCGTACGATCCGCAGTGCCCACCACAGGCCGCTGCCCTCCAGCAGGCCGCCGACGGCCAGGCAGCCGAGGCCGGCACCGGTGTGCAGCAGGACCCGCAGGGGATCGGCACCGAGGGCGCTGCCCAGTAGCAGGCCCAGTACGGGGAGCACGGCCAGCAGGACCGCCGTGGAGCGGGGTCCGGCCAACTGGGCACGCAGCTCGGCGCGCCGGCTCTCCTCGGCGCGCAGGGCGGCCTCCAGACGGTCGAGTCCGGCCGCGAGACCGGCGCCGCTGTCCACGGCTACCCGCCAGCAGGCGGCAAGTCCGATCAGACCCTCGGCACCCGGCTCCCTGGCAGCGCCTGCGAGTGCCCTGGGTACGTCGCCGCCGAACCGTGCGGCGGCCAGCACGGCGGTCCGAGCGGCAGGCAGGCCGTCCGTGTCCCGGGTACTGGTGAGGAGGGCCTCACCGGGGTGCCGCCCGGCCCGTACCTCGCCCGCCAGTGCACCGCAGAGAGCGATCACCGCCGTGGCCCGCCGGTCCCGGTCCCTCCGGGCCTCGCGCGCCCGCCGTGCCCGCCGGGCCACGGGCAGCGCCCCGACGCCCAGCAGCAGCGGCAGGACCGAGTGACCGAGGCCCGCCCCGCATGCCCCCACCACCACGCACCACGTCTCGGGCCGCGCCGCCACGCGCGCCAGGGCCACCGCACGCGTTGCCGGGCCGCCCTGGTCACCGCCTCCGCCACCGTCCTCGGGGTGGTGCCGCCCGGGCCTTTGGCTTCCCGGGGCACCGTGCCTGAGCACCCTCAGGCGCCGAACTGCCGCCGTCAGGGCACCGGCGGGCGCCTGGCCACCGCGCCGGAACAGTGAGCGGGCGCGGCGCGCCCCGCCGTCCCCCGCGCCGGCCAGCCATCCCGCGGCGCCGGCGCAGACCATGGCCGCGCCGAGGCAGAGCAGACCGAGCAACCGGCCCGCCGGGGACCTCGTCGGAACCGGCACGGTCGGCGCGTCGGCCACGGCTGCCGCCACGGTGATCGTCAGTGCCGTCATGCCCGGCCTCCCCCGAGCAGTCGCTCCAGGTGCTGCCAACCCGTCTCGTAGGCGAAGGCCGTAGTGCCCCAGCGCAGCGCGGGCACCGTCACCACCAGTCCCGACGGATCCCGCCGCAGCACATGCACCTCGGCGATCCGGCGCCGGCCGCCGCGGTCCCTCACCAGGTGGAGCACCACCGAGAGGGCGGCTGCGAGTTGGCTGTGGAGAGCGGCGCGGTCCAGGCCGGCCGCCGTGCCGAGGGCTTCCAGCCGGGCCGGCACATCGGCCGCGGCGTTGGCGTGCACCGTGCCGCAGCCCTCGTGGCCCGTGTTGAGTGCGGCCAGGAGGTGGACGACCTCCGGTCCGCGGACCTCGCCGACCGCCAGCCGGTCGGGCCGCATACGCAGCGCCTGGCGCACCAGGTCCTGGAGCGTGACGCGCCCTGCGCCCTCCTGGTTGGCGGGTCTGGTCTCCAGGCGCACCACATGGGGGTGGTCGGGCCGCAGCTCGGCCGAGTCCTCGGCGAGCACGATCCGCTCGTCCGGTTCGACGAGACCGAGGAGGGCGCTGAGCAGGGTGGTCTTGCCCGAGCCGGTGCCGCCGCTGATCAGGAAGGACAGGCGGGCGTCGAGCAGGGCGCGCAGGACGCGGTCGCCGCCGGGCGGAACGGTGCCCGCCGCGACGAGTTCGGCGAGGGTGAAGGCGCGGGGCCTGACGACCCGTAGGGACAGGCAGGTGCAACCGACGGCCACCGGAGGCAGGACCGCGTGCAGGCGGGTGCCGTCCGGGAGGCGGGCGTCCACCCATGGGTGGACGTCGTCCAGCCGGCGGCCCGCCACGGCCGCGAGGCGCTGTGCGAGGCGGCGTACGGCGGCGGGATCGCGGAAGGTGATGCCGGTCAGTTCGAGGCCCGCGCCACGGTCGAGCCAGACCCGGTCGGGCCCGGAGACCAGGACGTCCGTCACGGTCGGGTCGGCGAGCAGCGGCTCCAGCGGGCCGGTGCCGACGAGTTCGGAGCGCAGGTGCGCGGTGGCGGCCAGCACGTCGGCGTCACCCAGGATCCTCCCCTGGGCGCGAAGGGCCTCGGCGACCCGTGCCGGGGTGGGGTCGTGGCCGCGCTCGGCGAGCCACTGGCGGACCCCGTCGAGCAACCCGTGCCCGCCCCGCCCGCCTGCCACCGGCGGCGCCGGCCACCGGAGCCCTGCCGCGCCCGCCGGATGCCTCGCCGGTGATGCCCGCGGCACGACCGGTGCCGGTGGAACGGGAGACACCGGCGGAATCGGCGAGGCGAGGGGGACAGAGAACGCCGGTGGCGGCGAGGACGCGAGCGGGGTCGTCGACGCGGATCGAGACGGCCCAGCCGAAGAGGCTGATGGCGCCGGTGGAAGGGGCCACCCCGGTGGCACCTCCGTCGGCGTTCCTTTCGGCGTTTGTGTCGGCGTTTCCGTCCGCGTTCCTGTCGCCGGCCCGACTGGCGGGGCGGGCGGAGCCAGTGGGGCCGACGGCGTACGCGGCGCCGGGGGCACCGGAGGCACGAGGGGCACCGAGGGGACGGGCACCGGGCGCGTCGCAATCCGGGCGGGCCATGCGGTACCGCCCATCACCGCACCGCCCCCTCCGCCGGTGGCCGGCACCTGGCCGGCCACCACGGCTTGGCCGCGCCCGGAGCCCCCGGGCGGATCCGCTGTCCCCGCCCGGCGGTGCACCGCATCCCACAGCGGGGCGACCACGCTCCCGTGCGCACCCGCCGCCCCCTCGCGCGCGGCACCCGCCGCCGTCCCGCACCTCGAAGCAACCGGGGCGGCCCTCTGCGCGGCGCCGCCCACGGCCGGGCCTCCTGCGCAAACGCCCGCCGCCGCACGCGCAGCTTCCTGCGGGCCTCCCGCGGCCGCCACCGGCGAGCCTGCCGAGCCCGCCCCGTCCGCCGGCAGTGGCACGCCTTCCGGGCGCACCACCAACCGCCTCGCACACCGCTGCGTCTCGTTCACCGGGCACCGCCCACGGCCGGCAGCCGGTCCCACAGGGCCGTGCAGAAACGGGCGAGGGGGCCCTTGGGGTCGCGGCCCGGAGGTGCTCCGGCCTCCTGCGCGGACGACAGGCCGGGCTCATCGGGGAGCTCGCCGGCGAGAGGCAGGCCCAGGAAGCGGCCGACCCCGTCCGCGGTGAGGGCGCCCGAAGGGCGGCCCGAGGCCGGTGGCCGCACCACGATCCGCAGGTCGCGCAGCACCATGCGGGCGGCCGAGGCCACCTTTCCCGCGGCGGCTACCGCGCGCAGCTCCGCGGGCACCACCAGCAGGCCCAGGTCGAGCTGGGCGAGGGCCTCCGCCGTGCCCTCGTCCACACGCCGGGGCAGGTCGACGACGACCACGCCACCGCGGCGGCGGGCGGCCGCGAGCACCGCCCGCATGGCCTCCGGCGCCACAGCGACCGTGTCCCCGCGGTCCCAGCTGAGGAGCCTGAGCGAGTGCAACTCGGGCAGCGACTCCTCCAGGGCGCCACCACCCACCCGGCCCCGGGACGCGGCCAGGTCGGGCCAGCGCAGGCCCTGGGCCGACTCGCCGCCCAGCAGCACATCGAGACCGCCGCCCAGCGGATCGGCGTCCACGAGCATGGTGCGGTGTCCGGCGCGGGCCGCGGTGACGGCCAGCGCGCAGGCCAGGGTGGACGCACCGGCTCCGCCGCGGCCGCCGATCACGCCTGCGGTGAACGCGGGCCGCCCCACGCCCTCTGCCACGTCCGCGATGCGGTCCACCAGCCACTGCTCGCCGTCCGGCAGGACCAGCACGTGGTCGGCGCCGATCTCGACACCGCGCCGCCACACACCGGGGTCGTCCTGGTCCCGTCCGACCAGGACCACCCCGCGCCGGCGGACGGCGCCGCGCACCCGCGGGACCGCGTCGTCGCCGACCAGGACGAGCGGTGCCTTCGCCCAGGCGTTTCCGGCGACCCCTCGCGCGGGGACGCCGTGGTGCACCTCCGGTCGTGCGCCTGCCGCCGCACACAGCCGCAGCAGATCGTCCAGGAGGTCGAAGTCCTCGGTGATGATCAGTGGTGTCCGGCGGCCCGCTTCCGTGCCCACCGCCAAGTCGCCCGCCCCTGCCGCGTCCGCATCCCCCGGGCCGTCCATCCCCGCCAGGTCGTGCGCCCCCGCCGGGGCACCGGCCCCCGCGGGGTCGTTCACACCCGCCGGAGCGCCGGCCCCCGCCGGGGCGTTCGTGCCCATCGGATTGCCGGTGTCCGTATTGCCGATGTCCGAATTGTTGGTGTCCGGCGGGTTGTCGACCCCCACCAGGTTGTTGATGTCCGGCGGATCGTTGGAGAGCGCTCCAACCACGATTTCCAGCCCCCTTCGCCGCGCATCTCGCGACGCCCCCGTGGGCCCGCGAATGCCCTTCGCCCGAAGAAACCGGCCAGTGGACGGCTTACGAAGCGTCGATAAGAACCGGCCATTGGAACCGGTCCCAAACCGAAGCGCTCATGAACTCCGTGCGCAGGACGCGCTGAATCACGGTGCCGCGAACCTGGAAATCGTGTGGATCTTGGTCCATAACTGTGGACAAGCGGGCGGTTGTGAATATCCTCATCACCCAAACCAGTGACATCGCGGGCACAGGGTCGCAGCCTCCGCAGCGCAGCACGAAACTTACGGAGAGTGACGATCTTCATGAGGACGCGGCGCGGGCACGAGAGGCCGTCGCGCGGCTCCGGAGAGACGGGGGAAGAGGAAGAAACCCGTCCGGACATGCGACGACCCCCGCCGGGGGGGAGAGCGGGGGTCGTCCCCACGGCCGACTCGGGGGGGGAGGAGTCGGGCCGGGTTAGCACGGTCGCGAACGATCCGTGACTTCCATGGTGTACCCGAGAGCCTTCTCAGGCAAACCCACGCGCCACAGCTTACGCCGAATGGCGGGCGCATATGCTCATGCTCGTGGAAAACCACTCCTTGCCTCGCACAGCGGCCTTCTTTGACCTGGACAAGACGGTCATTGCGAAGTCGAGCACGCTCACCTTCAGCAAGTCGTTCTACCAAGGCGGACTCATCGGCCGCAGGGACGTACTGCGGACCGCCTATGCGCAGTTCGTCTTCCTTGCGGGCGGCGCCGACCACGACCAGATGGAGCGCATGCGCTCGTACCTGTCGGCGCTGTGCCGCGGGTGGAACGTCCAGCAGGTGAAGGAGATCGTGGCGGAGACTCTGCACGATCTCATCGATCCCATCATCTATGACGAGGCGGCCTCGCTCATCGAGGACCACCACTGCGCGGGGCGCGATGTGGTGATCGTCTCCACCTCCGGCGCCGAGGTGGTGGAGCCCATCGGTGAGCTGCTGGGCGCGGACCGCGTCGTCGCCACCCGGATGGTGGTGGGCGGCGACGGCTGCTTCACCGGGGAGATCGACTACTACGCCTACGGACCCACCAAGGCCGAGGCCATCAGGGACCTGGCCGAGTCGGAGGGGTACGACCTGGCCCACTGCTACGCCTACAGCGACTCGGCGACGGACCTGCCCATGCTGGAGTCCGTCGGCCACCCCTGCGCCGTCAATCCCGACCGTGCGCTGCGCAGGGAGGCGTTGGCCCGGCGGTGGCCGATCCTCGACTTCCACCGCCCGGTCCGGCTGAAGCAGCGGCTGCCCTCCCTGTCCGTGCCACCGCGGCCGGCACTGATGGCGGTGGCGGCGGTCGGCGCGGCGGCGGCCACCGCAGGTCTGGTCTGGTACGCAAGCCGGCGCCGCGCCGCAACAGCCTGACCGTGGCGCACAGGGGCGTCTGACGCGCGTAGCGGTCGACGCACGCACCCTCCGCGTGTACTCCCGCGCGCGCACCTTCCCCTCGCACGGTGCACAGCCGCACCGCGCACACCCTTCGCCCGCCTGCTCTTCGCCCACGCCCCCCTTGTCCGCGCACCTTCGACACACGCACCCTTGGCACACGCACCCCCACTTCGCGCGCGTACCCGTTGCTCCCGCGGACGAGCCGCTCGCGAGGCCCGTCCGCCCCGGGATGCTTGAGCATGAAAGTAAAACCCTGGGGAGAGGGTTTCCCGGCGTCCCGCGCAGGAGTACAAAGGAAGTGACGGCCCGCGAGACCAGGGACATCCGAGAGGATGACCCCGACACGCACACGGCCCCACGGACCGCGCATGGACGCCTGGCACCCACGCGACGCCGACCCGTCGAATACGGGCCAGCCGCACCGGGCAACGGACTCGGTTCCGACCTGGTGGGCGCTACACAAAGGACGCATGGTAACCGGGTGCACATGCCAGCGGCGGTACGAGTCCTCGTACCGCCGCACCCCTGTGCCGGGGCGGGCCCCCGCGCCGCGGCCGACGTCCGCTTGCCAGCCCGTGCCCCCGCTCAGCCCGCGCTCGGCCTCTCGACGCGATGGCGGTCAGGCGGCGCCTCGTTGCAGGGCCTCGCAGACCGCCGTCGACTCCCTGGCGCCCAGTTCCACCGCGCGCCCGCAGTGGGCGATCCAGGACGCCACTCCCCGGGAGGTGCCGGAGACGTAGTCCTCAAGGGCTGCCAGATACGCCGTGCGGCCCTGCTCGGCGTGGCCCACCTCGACGGGGCAGACCGACTTGGGGTCGAGCCCGCTGCCGACCAGGACGACGCGTGCGGCCGCTCGGGCCACCAGGCCGTTGTGCGACGCGAAGGGACGCAGCGCGAGCAGTTCGCCGTGCACCACGGCGGCGGTCACCAGGGCGGGCGCCGAGCTGCCGGCCACGAGCAGCCGGGACAGCCCGTCCAGACGTCCTGACATCTCCTGCGCGTCCGGCAGCGGCAGCTCGCCGAACTCGTCGTCGACATCCTCCCCGGCCCGGCGGGGGCGGCCCACCCGCTCGTCCTGGTCCGCGGCGGCCAGCAGGTGGAGGCGGGCCAGCACCCGCAGCGGCGACTGCCGCCAGACGGACAGCAGTTGGCCGGCCTCGGCGGTGAGCCTCAGGGCCGCGCCCACCGTGCGCGCGGGGTCGTCGGTATCCGCGCCACGGAAGTCGGTCCGCCTGCGCACCTCTTCGAGCGCCCAGTCGGCGCCGGAGAGCGCAGCCGACCCGCGAGCGCCTCGCAGAGCCGCCTCCGAGGCGATCTCCGGGCTGCGGCGCCGCATCACCCGGTGGCCGTAGACGCGGTCCACGGCGGCACGGACGGAGTCCACCGCGGCGCCGACGCCCGGCAGCGCCCCCAGGGTGACCAGCGGATCAGCGGACGCACCTGTCGTACTCATGAGTACGACCCTACGCACTCCGGTGAGCGACCCCACGATGGAGTGGCTTCCTGTGTTTGGATGACCACTACAGGCAGTCAGGTGACTACCCTAGGTGAACATGAAGATCGCTTTCGTGGGAAAGGGCGGCAGTGGCAAGACGACCCTGTCCTCCCTGTTCATCCGCCACCTCGCCGCCGCCGGTGCCACCGTCGTCGCGGTGGACGCCGACATCAACCAGCACCTCGGGCCGGCGCTGGGCCTCAGCGAGGACGCCGCCGCCGCACTGCCCGCCATGGGGGCCAGACTGCCTCTGATCAAGGACTACCTGCGTGGCTCCAACCCGCGGATCAGCTCGGCCGACACCATGATCAAGACGACCCCGCCCGGCAGCGGTTCGCGACTGCTGCGGATCCGCGAGGACAACCCCGTCTACGACGCGTGCGCCCGGCCGGTGGAACTCGACGGCGGCGCCGTGCGTTTGATGGTCACGGGGCCCTTCACGGAGGCCGACCTCGGCGTCTCCTGCTACCACTCCAAGACGGGCGCCGTGGAACTCTGCCTCAACCACCTCGTCGACGGTCCCGACGAGTACGTGGTCGTCGACATGACCGCGGGCTCAGACTCGTTCGCGTCCGGCATGTTCACCCGCTTCGACATGACCTTCCTGGTGGCCGAGCCGACCAGGAAGGGCGTATCCGTCTACCGCCAGTACAAGGAGTACGCACATGACTTCGACATCACCCTGAAGGTCGTCGGCAACAAGGTCCAGGGACAGGACGACATCGACTTCCTGCGCGCCGCCGCCGGGGACGACCTGCTGGTGACCGTCGGGCAGTCCGACTGGGTACGGGCCATGGAGAAGGGCCACCCACCCCGCTTCGAACGCCTGGAAGCCGGCAACCACCGGGCCCTGGAGACGCTCAGGACCGCCGCCGACGCCACCCATGCGGCGCGGGACTGGGAGCGCTACACACGCCAGATGGTGCACTTCCACCTGAAGAACGCGCAGAACTGGGGGAACGAACGGACGGGCACCGACCTGGCCGGCCAGGTCGACCCCGATTTCGTGCTGCGGGAGCCGGGGAGCGGCCCGGGAGCGAGGACCGGCTCAGCAGGAGCGGGCACGGGAGCGGGAGCAGAAGCGGGCGCACAAGCAAGCGAAGGGACAGGAGCGGAGGCAGAAGCGGGAGCGAACGCAGAAACGGGAGCGGGCGCCGCACTCCCGGCCTGACACGCACGAGGATGCCGGGGCCCGCCGGGCCCGACACCCCAGGGTGCCGGGTTCGCAGGCCCACCCGGCACCCGGGTTCGCAGGCCCACCCGGCACCCTGAGCGGCACCACGGCACATCCCCGGGCGAGCGACTGCCGACCGCCACTGGGAACCCAGCCCCGCGCCCGGCATCGGCCCGCCGCCGGCAGGCACCACCACAGGGAACCCAGCCCCGGACCCGCCGCCGAAAGGCACCATCCCCAGGAGCCCGGCCCCGACCCCAGGCCCCCACCACGCAAAGCCCCACCACGCAAAAGCCCCACCCGGGGAGCCCGACCCCGCACCCCGGCTCCAAAGCCCCCACCCCTGGGAGTCCGGCCCCGCACCCTGCCACCCAAAGACCGCACCACCGAAAGGCACCACCCGAAAGACACCACACCAAAAGGCCCACCACCGCGCCCCGTCGTCCAAGGCCCGACCGCCCGATGCCGCCACCGGAAGCCCGCCGTGAGCCCCGCTCCCGACCCCTCCGGGAAACCGGCCCCCAGGGGGCCTACGCTGACCGCAGAACCAAGGGTTCCAGCACCCGGCAACAGGTCTAAACCAGTTACCGGTCAGCTCTTGTCACCAGGGGTACGCGTCTGATGAGCTGTGGCTTGGGACACAACGGACACCCTGGGAAAGGGAGATGTCGTGAGCAACGAAAGCCTGGCCAACCTCTTGAAGGAGGAGCGTCGTTTTGCGCCCCCCGCTGACCTGGCCGCGCATGCCAACGTCACCGCTGAGGCGTACGAACGGGCCAAGGCTGACAGGCTCGGCTTCTGGGCCGAGCAGGCCCGCCGCCTGACCTGGGCCACCGAGCCCACCGAGACCCTGGACTGGTCGAACCCGCCGTTCGCCAAGTGGTTCGCGGACGGCAGGCTCAACGTCGCGTACAACTGCGTCGACCGCCATGTCGAAGCGGGCCACGGCGACCGGGTCGCGATCCACTTCGAGGGCGAGCCGGGCGACGGCCGGGCCATCACCTACGCCGAGCTCAAGGACGAGGTCTCCAAGGCCGCCAACGCCCTGACCGAGCTCGGCGTCACCCAGGGCGACCGGGTCGCCGTCTACCTGCCGATGATCCCCGAGGCCGTGGTGGCGATGCTGGCGTGCGCGCGGATCGGCGCCGCCCACTCGGTCGTCTTCGGCGGTTTCTCCGCGGACGCCATCGCGGCCCGGATCGACGACGCCGACGCCAAGCTGGTGATCACCGCCGACGGCGGCTACCGGCGGGGCAAGCCGTCCGCGCTCAAGCCGGCCGTCGACGACGCCGTGGCCCGCACCCAGAGCGTCGAGAAGGTGCTGGTCGTGCGCCGCACCGGGCAGGACGTGGCCTGGACCGAGGGCCGGGACATCTGGTGGCACGAGATCACCGGGCGGCAGTCCGCCGAGCACACGCCCGAGGCGTTCGAGGCCGAGCAGCCGCTGTTCATCCTCTACACCTCCGGCACCACCGGAAAGCCCAAGGGCATCCTGCACACCTCCGGCGGCTACCTCACCCAGACCTCCTACACCAGCCACGCCGTCTTCGACCTCAAGCCGGAGACCGACGTCTACTGGTGCACGGCCGACATCGGCTGGGTCACCGGCCACTCGTACATCGTCTACGGCCCGCTCTCCAACGGCGCCACCCAGGTGATCTACGAGGGCACGCCCGACACCCCGCACCAGGGCCGCTTCTGGGAGATCGTGCAGAAGTACGGCGTCACGATCCTGTACACGGCGCCCACGGCGATCCGCACGTTCATGAAGTGGGGCGACGACATCCCCGCCAAGTTCGACCTCAGCAGCCTGCGGGTGCTGGGCTCGGTCGGCGAGCCGATCAACCCCGAGGCATGGGTCTGGTACCGCAAGCACATCGGCGGCGACCGCTGCCCGATCGTGGACACCTGGTGGCAGACCGAGACCGGCGCGATGATGATCTCGCCGCTGCCCGGCGTCACCGAGACCAAGCCCGGCTCCGCACAGCGGCCGCTGCCCGGCATCTCGGCCACGGTCGTCGACGACGAGGCGAACGAGGTGCCCGACGGTGGCGGCGGCTACCTCGTCCTCACCGAGCCCTGGCCGTCCATGCTCCGCACCATCTGGGGCGATGACCAGCGGTTCCTCGACACCTACTGGTCGCGCTTCCCCGACCGCTACTTCGCGGGCGACGGCGCCAAGAAGGACGACGACGGCGATGTGTGGCTGCTCGGCCGCGTCGACGACGTCATGCTGGTGTCCGGCCACAACATCTCCACCACGGAGGTGGAGTCCGCGCTGGTCTCGCACCCCTCGGTCGCCGAGGCGGCGGTCGTCGGTGCGGCCGACGAGACGACCGGCCAGGCCATCGTCGCCTTCGTGATCCTGCGCGGCACGGCGAGCGAGGACGCGGGGCTGGTCGCGGCGCTCCGCGACCACGTCGGCAGGACGCTCGGGCCGATCGCCAAGCCGAAGCGGATCCTGCCGGTGGCGGAACTCCCCAAGACGCGCTCCGGAAAGATCATGCGCCGGCTGCTCCGCGACGTCGCGGAGAACCGGGAGCTGGGAGACGTCACGACCCTCACCGACTCCTCGGTGATGGAACTCATCCAGTCGAAGCTGCCGTCGGCACCCAGCGAGGACTGAGAGCGCACTGTCCGGCCACGGAGGGCGTCCTCTAGGAGGGCGCCCTCCGGCGTGCTGTCCGGGTTCCCGCCGACCTGATCGCGGAGCGGATCGGAGGGCGCCCTCCGGAGACGGGGCGGACGAGGACGCCCCTGACCGACCCCGCACCACACCGACCCGCCCTGTCCGGCCGCACCAGACCGACCCGCTCTGTCCGGGCCTGCACCACGCCGACTCACCCTGACCGGCCCGCCCTCACCGGTCCTCGCATATAGGGTTTACCGCGTAAAGTGGGGCAAACCACCGGCTGGGGCGCCGCCAGCCGACCCCTCCGGGAGGACCGCCGTGCCGACCCCCCGCCGCAAGGCACTGGGCCGCCTCTCCCTCCCCGAACGCACCTTCGTCGCCGATGCCCTGCGTGCCGAGACGGTCGGCGGCATCCTTCTCCTCGTCGCCGCTCTCACCGCCCTGATCTGGGCGAACCTTCCGGCCGAGGCCGGCTACGAGACGGTGCGCACCGCCCGTGTCGGCCCGTCCGCAGTGGGCCTGGACCTCACGCTCGCGCACTGGTCCGCGGACGGCCTGCTGGCCCTCTTCTTCTTCGTCGCGGGCATCGAACTCAAACGCGAACTGGTCGCCGGCGATCTGCGCGACCCCCGGGCCGCCGCCCTGCCCGTCGTCGCCGCGCTCTGCGGCATGCTGGCGCCCGCGCTGGTCTACGTTCTCGTGAACGCCGCCGGCGGCGGCTCGCTGGACGGCTGGGCGGTCCCCACCGCCACCGACATCGCCTTCGCGCTGGCCGTGCTCGCGGTCATCGGCAGCGCGCTGCCGTCCGCCCTGCGCGCGTTCCTGCTGACACTCGCGGTGGTCGACGACCTCTTCGCGATCCTCATCATCGCCTTCTTCTTCACGGATGACGTGCGCTTCCCCGCGCTCGGCGGCGCCGCGGCCTGCCTCGTCCTCTTCTGGCTGCTGCTGCGGCACACCCGGGTGCGCGGCTGGTACGTCTACGTCCCGCTGGGACTGGTGGTCTGGGCGCTGACGTACCGCAGCGGGGTGCACGCGACCGTCGCCGGTGTCGCCCTGGGCCTGGTCCAGCGCTGCCACCGCAGGCACGGCGAGTCCCGCTCACCGGGTGAGCGGATCGAGCATCTGGTGCGGCCGCTCTCCGCGGGATTCGCCGTGCCCGTCTTCGCCCTGTTCAACGCCGGGGTGGCGGTCTCCGGCAGCGTACTGGCCGATGTGTTCGCCAGGCCCGAGACACTGGGGGTGGTGCTCGGCCTGGTGGCCGGCAAGACGCTCGGGGTGTTCGGCGGTACCTGGCTGACGGCCCGTTTCACCCGGGCGCAGCTCAGCGACGACCTGGTCTGGCCCGATCTGTTCGCGGTGGCGGTGGTCGCGGGCATCGGCTTCACCGTCTCGCTGCTCATCGGCGAACTGGCCTTCACCGGCGCCCCCGCACTGACCGACGAGATCAAGGCCGCCGTCCTCGTGGGTTCCGTCATCGCCGCACTCGGCGCCGCCGTCCTGCTGAGGAGCCGCAACACCGAGTACCGCAGGCTCCGGGCGGACGAGGAGCGCCCGACGGACCGCGACGGACCGCCCTGACATGACGGCCTTTCCCGAGACGACGGCCTTCCCGGAGACGACGGTCTGCCCCGACCCGACGGCCTACCCTCACATGACGGGCTTCCCGGCGCGGCGTGCCAACGTTCCCTGACATCTCGTGAGCCCACGGCGCGCAGGGCGCTGCGAGCGCCCCCGGGCGGAGATCCGGAGGGCCACGTGCCGTGCCGGAAGGTCACCGAGACGTGCCGAAGGGCGGGCGGGTCACGCGACTCGGACGGCCGTCCGGCATGATCTGAGGCCATGGGTGACGCGGGCCGTGCGACCGGTGTTCCGCGGGACGGCCAACGGTTCCGCGGCTTTCCGGACTTGTCCGGCCGCCCGCCGCGGCCTCCGACAGGCGGCCGGCAGGCGGCGGGCGGCCCGTGGACCACGGCACGAGGCCGGCGGATCACGGTGGTGGCCGCAAACCAGCGGCAGCAGACCGTGGGCCGATGGCGGCAGGCCGTGGGGCCGACGGCAGCGGGCCGGCGGCCCACGAACGGGTGGCGGGCGGACCCGTCCGCGCCGCCCCCGACCCGGACGAACACAGTACGACGACGCAGAGGGAGAACCCGATGAGCGCATCCGCATCCGACGAGCCCGTCGGCGCCGAGCGCAGCCTCGGCGCGCTGGTGGCGACGGCGACCGGCGAACTGTCCGCCCTGATGCACGACGAGATCGCGCTGGCCAAGGCCCAGTTGCGACAGGACGTCAAGCGCGGCGCGGTCAGCGGCGGCGCGTACACCGCGGCCGGGGTGCTGCTGGTCTTCTCCCTGCCGATGCTGAACTTCGCCCTCGCCTACGGCATCCAGGCCTGGAGCGGCTGGCACCTGTCGGTCTGCTTCCTGCTGTCGTTCGCCGCCAACGTGCTGGTGGCCGGGCTGTTCGCGCTGATCGGCACGGTGTTCATGAAGAAGGCCCGGCGCGGCCACGGCCCCCAGAAGGCGATCGCCTCGGCGAAGGAGACCGCCGCGGTCCTGGGCAACGTCAAACCGCACCCGCGCTCCGTGACCCCCGCGCGGGACGCCGAGCACCCGGCCATCGAAGAGAGGCCGACTGTGGCACGCTCATCCTCATGACCGACCCCGCCACACCCTCGGCCCCGCCCGCCACCGCGGTACGCATCGACGGCCCTTGGACCCACCGCGACGTGGCCGCCAACGGTGCGCGCTTCCACATCGCGGAGCTCGGCGAGGGCCCGCTCGTCCTGCTGCTGCACGGGTTCCCGCAGTTCTGGTGGACCTGGCGGCACCAACTGGTGGCGCTGGCAGAGGGCGGTTTCCGTGCGGTGGCGATGGACCTGCGCGGTGTGGGCGGCAGCGACCGCACGCCCCGCGGCTACGACCCGGCGAACCTCGCCCTGGACATCACCGGCGTCGTACGGTCCCTGGGCGAGCCCGACGCGGCACTGGTCGGTCATGACCTCGGCGGCTACCTGGCGTGGACGGCGGCGGTGATGCGGCCCAAGCTGGTGCGGCGGCTCGCCGTCTCGTCCATGCCGCATCCACGGCGGTGGCGTTCGGCGATGCTCTCCGACCTCAAGCAGACGTCGGCGGGTTCCCACATCTGGGGCTTCCAGCGGCCCTGGGTGCCCGAGCGGCAGTTGGTGGCGGACGGTGGAGCGCTGGTGGGGCGGCTGATCCGGGAGTGGTCAGGGCCCCGGCTGCCCGACGACGACGCCGTGGACGTCTACCGGCGCGCGATCTGCATCCCGTCGACGGCGCACTGCTCGATCGAGCCGTACCGGTGGATGGTGCGGTCGTTGGCGCGGCCCGACGGCATCCAGTTCAACCGGCGGATGAAGCGTCCGGTGCGGGTGCCGACGCTGCATCTGCACGGGTCCCTCGATCCGGTGATGCGGACCAGGAGCGCGGCGGGATCCGGCGAGTACGTCGAGGCGCCCTACCGCTGGCGGCTCTTCGACGGGCTCGGGCACTTCCCGCACGAGGAGGACCCGATGGGCTTCTCGACGGAGCTGGTGGGGTGGCTGCGCGATCCGGAACCGGACCGGTAGGGGCCCCTGACCGGACCGGCGCCGCCCCCGGGCCCCGGCCCGCGGACACGTACGGTACGCCCTCGGCGGCGGTCCGTAGGACGGTGCTGCCATGTGCCGGGCGCATAGGCCGATCGGGGGGTACGGGGGAGGTTACCGACCATGAGGTCCGGGCAGACGTCCCGGTATGGGCTGGAGGCACGACTACAGTGACGTAGCAAGCAATCGCCGCTCGGCCGCCACGCTGAACGCTCTGCGCGGCGGCCCCCCGGACGAGGGTCACGGGCCCTCTTCGGAGGCCATCGGCATCCCCCGCATCCTGCGGCGCAGGGCGCGCTGGGTGTCGGCACGGCTACGCCACACCCGGGGCTGAGCACCGCACCGCGCGGGCGAACCGTACGCGGCGCACCCACGCCCTCCGCGGCGCACCCCTCTGGCGCAGGGCGCGCTCACCCGGAGTGCACCCCGGCGCATACGCACAGCGCACACCCGCGCCCAGACGCATGCCCGAGGCTGAAGCACACACCCCGCGCTCAGAGCGCGCGCCCGGGACGGGAACACACGCCCCCGGCCCCAGCACGGGTGCCGGAGGCTGGAGCAGACACCCGCACCGAGCGCGCACGCCTGTGGTCAGAGCGCGCACCCCTGGCTGTCGACCTCCTGGTTCGCGGTGCGCCCTGTGGTGATGTCCGGCCGGATCTCGTCGGCGGTCAGCGCGTACCCGGTGTCGGGGTCGTCGAGCGATTTGGCGAAGACCACGCCGTAGACCTTGCCGTCCGGGGTGAGCAGCGGGCCGCCGGAGTTCCCCTGGCGCACGGTCGCGTACAGCGAGTACACATCGCGTCGCACGGTGCCGCGATGGTAGATGTCCGGACCGTTCGCCGCGATCCGGCCGCGGACCCGCGCGGAACGCACGTCGTACCCGCCGTTCTCGGGGAAGCCGGCGACGATCGCGCTGCTGCCGGTGGTCGCGTCGGTTCCGGAGAACGTGAGCGCGGGCGCGTCCAGGCCGGGCACGTCGAGGACGGCGATGTCCCGCCGCCAGTCGTAGAGGACGACCTTGGCGTCCAGCAGGCGGCCCTCACCCCCTATCTGCACGGTGGGCTCGTCCACACCGCCCACGACATGGGCGTTGGTCATCACCCGGCGCGGCGCGAAGACGAAGCCGCTGCCTTCGAGCACCTTCCCGCAGCCGGGCGCGGTGCCGACGACCTTGACGATGGACTGCTTGGCCTGCGCGGCGACGGGACTGCCTTCGAGCGCCGGGTCGGGAGGCTGCACCTCGTGGATGGGCTCGTTGGCGAACGGGCTGAAGACCTGCGGCAGACCGTTCTGCGCGAGGACCGAGGAGAAGTCGGCGAACCAGGTGTCGGCCTGCGCGGGCAGCGCCCGGGACACCCCGAGGAGCACCTTGGAGTCCCGTACCTCCTTGCCCAGCGTCGGCAGCGTGGTGCCCGCGAGCGCCGAGCCGATCAGCCAGGCCACCAGCAGCATCGCCACGGTGTTCACCAGGGCGCCGCCCGTCGCGTCGACGGCGCGGGCGGGCGACCAGGTGATGTGGCGCCGCAGCTTGTTGCCGAGGTGCGTGGTGAATGCCTGGCCCACGGAGGCGCAGACGATCACCAGGACGACCGCGACGACGGCCGCGGAGGTGCTCACGCTCGCGTCATGGGTGATGCTGTCCCACAGGACGGGGAGGGAGTAGACGGCGATCAGGCCGCCGCCCAGGAACCCCATCACCGACAGGATGCCCACGACGAAGCCCTGCCGGTAGCCGACCCACGCGAACCAGACGGCGGCGGCCAGCAGCAGGTAGTCGAGTACGTTCACCGTTGCAAGCCCCGCCTTGCCTCGCCGCCGGCCGCACGGTGCCCGTGACCACCGCCGGCCCTGTGCTCCTCACCGCTCACTGCCTGCTGCTCCCTGCCTGCCGCCGCACCGCTGCACGGCTCGCTCTGCTGCGCGCCCATCGGCTCCACGGCTCTGGCTCCTGCTGTGCGCCTGTCGGCCTACCTTGTCATGCGTGATGTTCGAGCGGGACCAGCCTCTCCCGGTTCCAGGGCCGTTCCCAGCCGGCGTAGTGCAGGATCCTGTCGATCACTCCGGCAGTAAAACCCCAGACCACGGCCGATTCCACGAGGAACACCGGACTTTTGTGGCCACGCGGGTGAACCGCCATGGCGCGATGCTCCGGATCCGTGAGATCCGCCACGGGAACCGTGAAGACCCGGGCGGTCTCGCCCGGGTCCACCACACCCACGGGGCTCGGGTCGCGCCACCAGCCGAGCACCGGGGTGACGACGAAGCCGCTCACCGGGATGTAGAGCTTCGGCAGCACACCGAAGACCTGCACACCGCGCGGATCGAGACCGGTCTCCTCCTGGGCCTCGCGCAGGGCCGCGCGTATCGGTCCGGCCCCGGCCGGGTCGCCGTCCGCCGGGTCGAGGGAGCCGCCGGGGAACGAGAGCTGTCCGGCGTGCGAGCGCAGCGAGCCCGCCCGCTCCGTCAGCAGCAGCTCGGGCCCGCGCTCCCCCTCGCCGAGCAGGATCAGAACGGCCGACTGCCGCCCCGCCCCGTCCTCCGGCGGCAGGAATCGGCTCAGTTGCGCCGGCTCGACGGTCTTCACGGCCTGTAGGACCGGGTCCAGCCAGGCGGGCAGGCCCTCGGTACGGACGTCCACGGTGTCCGGGACGAGGGTGGGGACAGGCGCGTGCGCCGGCGCACGGCGCCCGCTCCCCTGCGCACCTCTGTGCGCGTCCGCCTGCCCGGCATCGGGCCGGACCTGCCCGGCGCCGGACCCGGCCCGACCGGAGTCGGTCCCGCTCTGCCCGGTGTCGGACCCGGCCCGACCGGCAGCGGGGCGGGCCCGGGCCGCTTCCTGATCCCGGCTTCGGGCCGATTCACGGCCCTGGCTCCGGGGCGCTTCGTGGCTCTGGTTCTGGAGTGCTTCGTGGCTCTGGTTCCGGAGTGCTTCGTGGCCCTGGTTCCGGAGTGCTTCGTGGCTCCGGCTCCGGGGCGACTCCTGACCCCGGCTCCGGGCCGTCTCGCGTCCGCCGGCGCGGGCCGTCTCGTGGCCGCTCGTCATGCGGAGCCCAGCGGGGACGCGGGAATGCCGCCGGCCTCCAGATAGCCCGCGGGAGGCTTCAGGCGCTGGCCCGGCATCCCGCCCTTCTCGTACTTGAGCAGCTTCTTCGCCTTCTCCGGGTCCATCTCGCCCTCTCCGTACGCGGGGCAGAGCGGGGCGATCGGGCAGGCGCCGCAGGCGGGCTTGCGGGAGTGGCAGATACGGCGGCCGTGGAAGATCACGTGGTGCGAGAGCATCGTCCACTCACGCTTGGGGAAGAGCGCGCCGACGGCCGCCTCGACCTTGTCGGGATCGGTCTCGTCGGTCCACTTCCAGCGGCGCACCAGCCGACCGAAGTGCGTGTCGACGGTGATCCCGGGGACACCGAACGCGTTGCCGAGCACCACGAACGCGGTCTTGCGGCCCACGCCGGGGAGCTTGACGAGCTCCTCCAGGGTGCCCGGGACCTCGCCGCCGAACTCGTCCCGCAGCGCGGTGGCGATTCCTATGATCGACTTCGTCTTGGCCCGGAAGAAGCCGGTCGGCCTGATCAGCTCCTCGACCTCCTCGGGGTTGGCCGCGGCCAGGTCCTCGGGGGTGGGGTAGGCGGCGAAGAGGCGCGGGGTCGTCTGGTTGACCCTCAGGTCGGTGGTCTGGGCGGAGAGCACCGTGGCGAGCAGGAGCTGGTAGGAGTTCTCGAAGTCGAGCTCCGGGTGCGCGTACGGGTACACCTCGGCCAGGGCCCTGTTGATCCGCCGCGCACGCCGCACCAGTGCGGTGTGCGACTCGGCCCGCACCGCCCCGGCGGGTGTCGGCGGGCGCGCGGTACCGGCGGCGCGGGCCTTGGTGCGCTTCGCGGCCCCGGCGGTCGGCCCGGACGCGTCCGAGCCCTCTCCCGCGGGCTCCCCGGCGGGCTGCGCCGACGGTCCGTCGTCCACCGGTTGTGATGTCTTCACCGATTTCACCGCTGTTCCTGCCTCCGCCTCCGTATCCGCTTCCGCCCGCGGTGCCGGATTCGCCTTGCTTGCACGGTCCGGTGAGTGCGGCGGGTGTGTTCGCCCACAGCGGAATCGTGCGCACACCTGCCAGCTCGGCCTCTTCGGCCTGTGCTCCCACCGGCTATTTGGACACCCGGCCAGCCTAAAGCCACCCACCGACATCCGCCCCGGCCCTCGGGGATCAGCCCCCAATTGGCCCCCTCCCGCACAGCATGCCGCGCCGGTACGGCAGACTTGTGACTGATCACACTGTTTGGACTGTCCAGCACAATGGGGAGCAGGAACCCCTGTATGCCGATCCCGACGCACCACTGACGCAGGTCTACAAGGAGAGAACTCGTGGACGACGTTCTGCGGCGCGCCCCGCTCTTCGCCGCGCTCGATGACGAGCAGGCCGCGGAGCTGCGCGCTTCCATGAGCGAGACGACCCTCGCACGCGGCGACGCGCTCTTCCACGAGGGCGACCCCGGCGACCGTCTCTACGTGGTCACCGAGGGCAAGGTCAAACTGCACCGCACCTCCCCCGACGGCCGGGAGAACATGCTGGCCGTGCTCGGCCCCGGTGAGCTGATCGGCGAGCTGTCGCTCTTCGACCCGGGCCCGCGCACCGCGACCGCCACCGCCCTCACCGAGGTGAAGTTCCTCGGTCTCGGCCACGGCGACCTCCTGCCCTGGCTGAACGCCCGCCCGGAGGTGGCCTCCGCCCTGCTGCGTGCCGTGGCGCGGCGCCTGCGCAAGACCAACGACCAGATGTCCGACCTGGTCTTCTCGGATGTGCCGGGCCGTGTCGCCCGTGCGCTGCTCGACCTGTCGCGGCGCTTCGGCGTGCAGTCCGAGGAAGGCATCCACGTGGTGCACGACCTCACCCAGGAGGAGCTGGCCCAGTTGGTCGGCGCCTCGCGCGAGACGGTCAACAAGGCCCTGGCCGACTTCGCCGGCCGCGGCTGGCTGCGCCTTGAGGCCCGTGCGGTGATCCTGCTGGACGTGGAGCGGCTGGCCAAGCGGTCGCGCTGACGCACGCCGGAGTGGCCCGGCACCCCGCCGTGGCCCGGCGGCCGGAAGCGGCCCGCAGACGGGAGCGGCCCGGTGGACGGCAGCACCGCGCCGCCCTGGGCGCCGTTCTGAGCACCCAGCGCACCGAGCGCCTGGAGCACTTGAAGCGCACGGAGTCGCACCTGTGGCCGACGGCCGGTGTCCCTGACGGGACCAGGCGCACACTTCCCGGGGGGAAACCGCGCGCACCTCTCCATGGAAGCGACCCGCCCGCTTCACCCCGGGACGAGCCCTACGAGCCCTACGAGCCCGCCTACGGCCTTACGGCCTACGGGATGAGCCCGTGCTCTGTCAGGTACTGCAACTGGGCCCGCACCGAGAGCTCCGCGGCCGGCCACAGGGAGCGGTCCACGTCCGCGTAGACGTGGGCCACCACCTCCGAGGGCGTGCGGTGGCCGTTCTCGACGGCGGTCTCCACCTGGGCGAGACGGCTGGCGCGGTGCGCGAGGTAGTACTCGACGGCGCCCTGCGCGTCGTCCAGGACCGGACCGTGGCCCGGGAGCACCACGCTCACGCCGTCGTCGACGGTCATGGAGCGCAGCCTGCGCAGCGAGTCCAGGTAGTCGCCGAGCCGCCCGTCCGGGTGGGCGACGAGGGTGGTGCCGCGCCCGAGGACGGTGTCCCCGGTCAGTACGGCCCGGTCGGCGGGCAGATGGAAGCAGAGCGAGTCGGCCGTGTGCCCCGGGGCGGGGATCACGTACATCTCCAGCCCGCCCACCCCGATGACGTCACCCGTCTGCAGGCCCTCGTCGCCGAGCCGCAGGCCGGGGTCCAGAGCGCGCACCTTGGTGCCCGTCAGCTCGGCAAACCTCGCCGCGCCGGCGGAGTGGTCCGCGTGCCCGTGTGTGAGCAGGGTCAGTGCGACCCGTTTGCCGGCCTCCCCCGCGGAGTCCACCACCCGTCGCAGATGGCCCTCGTCCAGCGGACCCGGGTCGATCACCACGGCGAGCTCGGAGTCCGGCTCGGAGACGATCCAGGTGTTGGTGCCGTCCAGCGTCATCGCGGAGGGGTTCGGCGCCAGCACGTTGACCGTCCGGGCCGTGGCGGCACCGGAGCGCGCCGCGCCGCCGCGCGGCCGGCCGGGCAGGGCGGCGGCGTCGCTCATGCCGAACCCTCCCCCGGCGCGTGCGCGGGCAGGCGCCTGGTGAACTCCTCGTGGCCCGGCCAACTGAGCACCACCTCGTCGTCCTCCAGGCGGGCGCGGGCGAGCACCGGTGTGAGGTCGCGGCCGGACGCGGCCCCGAGGACCTCGTCCACGGTGGAGTGGCCGGCCAGCTCGCGCAGGGCCGCGATGGTCGGCGGGAGCATCAGCAGCTCGCCCCGGTCGTAGCGCGCGGCGGCCTCGGAGGGGGCGATCCACACCGTGCGGTCGGCCTCGTCGGACGTGCCGGCCGTGCGCTGGCCCGTGGGGAGCGCCGCCACGAAGAACCAGGTGTCATAGCGCCGCGGCTCGAACTCGGGGGTGATCCAGCGGGCCCAGGCGCCCAGCAGGTCGGAGCGGAGCAGCAGGCCGCGGCGCTCCAGGAACTGCGCGAACGACAGCTCGTGGGCGACCAGCGCCGCGCGGTCCGCCTCCCAGTCGGCTCCGGTGATGTCACCGACCACGGCGTCCGGAGCGGGTCCGGCGAGCAGCACGCCCGCCTCCTCGAACGTCTCGCGGACGGCGGCGCACACGATGGCCTGTGCGGCGGCCTCGTCGACCCCGAGCCGTACCGCCCACTGCTCCCGCGACGGTCCGGCCCAGCCGACCAGGACGTCGTCGTCGCGCGGGTCGACGCCGCCTCCCGGGTAGGCGTAGGCACCGCCGGCGAACGGCATGGTCGTACGGCGGCGGAGCATGTGGACGGTGAGCCGGGCGGCGGCCTCCGTCCCGGAACCAGCCGCGGGGGCACCCACCGCAGGGGCGTCCGCAACGGAGGCGTCCGCTGCGGGGACCTCTGCCACGGGGGCGTCCCTCAGCAGCATGACCGTGGCGGCCCGCCGCGGTGTGCTGACGGTCAGGCTGCCACTCGCCAGGGCCCTGATGCGCCCGGGCCACTCCGGTGGGTACCACTGCCCAGAAGCCATGCTCGGAGGCTAACCCGGTCACGCCCGAATGTTCGACCCCGCCTGCGGACCTGGCGGCTCCGGGCGGTCGGGCGGTCGGGCGGCTTCGCACGTGTCCGTCGCAGACGGACCGTGTGGCCACCCGCCGCCCGCCACCCGCAGCCCGCAGCCCGCAGCCGGATGCCTCAGTCCTCCGTCAGCTCGACCTGGATCTCCACCTCCACCGGTGCGTCCAGCGGCAGCACCGCCACGCCCACCGCGCTGCGCGCATGGACGCCCTTGTCGCCCAGGACCGCGCCGAGCAGCTCGCTGGCGCCGTTGACCACGGCGGGCTGGGCCGTGAAGTCGGGGGCGGAGGCGACGAAGCCGACGACCTTCACCACGCGGGCGATGCGGTCCAGGTCACCGGCGACGGTCTTGACCGCCGCCAGGGCGTTCAACGCGCAGGTGGCGGCGAGTTCCTTGGCCTGCTCCCCCGTGACCTCGGCGCCGACCTTCCCGGTGGCCGGCAGCTTGCCGTCCACCATGGGGAGCTGGCCGGCCGTGTACACATAGGCGCCGGACCTGACGGCGGGCTGGTAGGCGGCGAGCGGGGGCACGACCTGGGGCAGGGCAAGGCCCAGCTCGGCGAGCCGCGCCTCCACGGCGCCGCTCACGCCTGCTTCTCCCGCTTCAGATAGGCCACGAGCTGCTCCGCATTGGGCCCGGGCACCACCTGGACGAGCTCCCAGCCATCCTCGCCCCAGGTGTCCAGGATCTGCTTGGTGGCGTGGACGAGCAGCGGCACGGTTGCGTATTCCCACTTGGTCATGGGCCGACTGTAGCCGTTGCATGCCACGGCCCGTATTCGCCTGTGGACAACCGGCGCCGGCCACCGGCGCCCGTGCGCAACACCTCGTCCGCACCCCTGCGTCCACGCCCCGATCCGCAGCCCCTCCGTCCACGCCGTCCTCCGCGATCTCCTCCGCACTCTTCTCCGCGCTCCTCGTCCGCAATCTCCTCCGCGCTCCTCGTCCGCAATCTCCTCCGCGCTCCTCGTCCGTGCTCCTCATCCGCAAAGCGCCTCCGCCGCCGCCTCCGTTCCCCTCGTCGGCGCAACGGAGGGGATCCGGTGCGGGCGGGAACCGAAGCGGGACTCGACATGGAGGAGTGTTGGGATGAACCCGCACTCCGCAGCAGGCGCCCGCCCGCCGGCGGGCGGTAGTCCCTGCCCGGCGTACGGCACCTGGCGTGCGCCTGGCGCCCGGTGCCGCACGCCGCGGTGCCGGCCGGGTTGTCCACAGGAAGGGCGGCCACCTGCGTACGCCGGCGCGGCACTGGTTAGGCTCGAATACGTGAGCAGGCTCCAGGTCGTCAGTGGCAAGGGCGGTACCGGCAAGACCACGGTCGCCGCAGCCCTCGCGCTCGCCCTCGCGACCGAGGGTCGGCGCACCCTTCTGGTCGAGGTGGAGGGCCGGCAGGGCATCGCACAGCTCTTCGAGACGGAAGCGCTCCCGTACGAGGAGCGGAGGATCGCCGTCGCCCCGGGCGGCGGCGAGGTGTTCGCGCTGGCCATCGACCCCGAGCTGGCCCTGCTGGACTACCTCCAGATGTTCTACAAGCTGGGTGGCGCGGGCCGCGCGCTGAAGAAACTCGGTGCGATCGACTTCGCCACCACGATCGCTCCCGGCCTGCGTGATGTGCTGCTCACCGGCAAGGCCTGCGAGGCCGTCCGCCGCAAGGACAAGCGCGGCCGCTTCGCGTACGACTACGTGATCATGGACGCCCCGCCCACCGGCCGCCTGACCCGCTTCCTGAACGTCAACGACGAGGTGGCGGGTCTCGCCAGGATCGGGCCGATACACAATCAGGCGCAGGCCGTGATGAGGGTCCTGAAGTCACCGGAGACGGCGGTGCACCTGGTGACGCTCCTGGAGGAGATGCCCGTCCAGGAGACCGCGGACGGCATCGCGGAGCTGCGCGCCGCCCGCCTCCCCACCGGCCGGATCATCGTGAACATGGTCCGGCCCACCCTGCTCGACGAGACCTCGCTCGCCCTGGTGCGGGAGGGTGTCCCGCGCGCGGCCGTCGCCAGATCGCTGTCGGCGGCGGGCCTGGGCGGGGCACGCCGCGGCGGCGGCGCGGACCGCCTGGTCACCCCGTTGCTCGGCCAGGCCGACGAGTACGCGGCCCGTCATGCGCTGGAGCGGGACCAGCGCACCGTTCTCGCCGAGCTGGGCCTGCCGCTGCACGAACTGCCCCTGCTCGCCGAGGGCATGGACATGGCAGGACTCTTCCAGCTCGCCACTCGACTGCGGAGGCAGGGGATCTCATGACGCCGCGCACGCAGGGGACGCCGTCCGAGGAGAGCCCCGTTCCCATCCGCGGCCTGGATGTCGATCCGCTGCTTGACGATCCGCAGACCCGCATCGTGGTGTGCTGCGGCTCCGGTGGCGTCGGCAAGACCACCACGGCTGCCGCGCTGGGGCTGCGGGCCGCGGAGCGTGGCCGCAGGGTGGTGGTGCTCACCATCGACCCGGCGCGCAGACTGGCCCAGTCGATGGGCATCGACTCGCTCGACAACACCCCGCGCCGGGTCAAGGGCATCGACGACACCGCCGGCGGCGAACTGCACGCGATGATGCTCGACATGAAGCGCACCTTCGACGAGATCGTCGAGGCGCATGCGGACGGGGACCGGGCCCGCGCGATCCTTGAGAACCCGTTCTACCAGTCCCTGTCCGCCGGTTTCGCCGGTACGCAGGAGTACATGGCGATGGAGAAGCTGGGCCAGCTACGGGCGCGCGACGAGTGGGACCTGATCGTCGTGGACACCCCTCCGTCCCGCTCCGCGCTCGACTTCCTCGACGCGCCCAAGCGGCTCGGCTCGTTCCTGGACGGCAAGCTGATCCGGGTGCTGATGGCCCCGGCCAAGGTCGGCGGCCGTGCGGGCATGAAGTTCCTGAACGTCGGCATGTCGATGATGACCGGCGCCCTGGGCAAACTGCTCGGCGGCCAGCTACTGCGGGACGTGCAGACGTTCGTGGCGGCGATGGACACCATGTTCGGCGGTTTCCGCACCCGTGCGGACGCCACGTACCGCCTTCTGCAGGCGCCCGGCACGGCGTTCCTGGTGGTGGCCGCACCGGAGCGGGACGCGCTGCGGGAGGCCGCGTACTTCGTGGAGCGGCTCGCCGCGGAACGGATGCCGCTGGCCGGCCTGGTACTGAACCGCGTGCACGGGAGCGGCGCCGCCCACCTGTCCGCGGAGCGCGCCACGGCCGCCGCGGAGGCACTGGACGAGACCGCCGCGGAGGACCTCGACGAGGCCGGTGCGAGCGCACTCGACGAGACCGCCGAGACCGCCGAGACCGCCGCGGAGGTACTCGACGAGGCCGATGGCCAGGTGGTCGACGAGACCGATATGGAAATGGACCGCCCGGAGGGCATAGCGGACCGGCCGGAAGGGAAAGCTGAGGATCGTACCTCCGGCGTCACTTCCGGATCCGGCTCCCCCTCCGGATCCGACTCATCCTCCGGATCCGACTCATCCTCCGGTTCCCGCTCCCCCTCCGGATCCTCCCGTCCGAACGGCACCCGCGACCAGCAGGCCGTGGATCATCTGACGTCGGGGTTGTTGAAGCTGCATGCCGAGCGCATGCGGTTGCTGGCGCGCGAGCAGCGCACCCGTGAGCGTTTCGCGGCCCTGCATCCGGAGGTGTCGATGACCGAAGTGGCGGCCCTGCCCGGCGATGTGCACGACCTCGCTGGGCTGCGGGACATCGGTGACCGCCTGGCAGCCCGGCCGCCAAAGACCCCGGGAGGCTGATCCGCGAAGGCGGACTCGGGTCCTCGTCCGGCCGGAGAGGGCGGCTCGGGCTCGACGGAGAACGGTCGCTGAGCAATGGCAGTAGCAGTAGGGGCGGCACGCTGAGCAGGCTGAGCAGTACGGGACGGCACAGGGCACGCGAGCGGGAGTTCTCGGACCCCGGCGAGACGGTTCGCATGGGCGCACGAACGCCCGACGGGAACACACCGGCCCGTACACGACCACCGCGGGACCCACCCCGGACGGCGGCGCCCTCAACACAGAGACCCACGGGCGGACGGCGCTCGGGCGGACGGCGCTCGGGCGGAAGCGAGCCACGAGCGGGAACGAGAGCGGCCCGAAAGGGCAGCCCACAGCTCAACCGGTGCCCGGGCGACACGTGTGGGTGCCCGAGCGCAGCACGCTAGATGCCCGAGCGCATACGCGCGCAGGGCCGAGCCCCAGCGCGACGAATCCCTTCAGCCGACTGTGCAACGCCAAGAGGGGGACGGGCGCCGGGCGCTCCTCAGCCGACCGCCGCGTACCTCTCGTACACGTCTTCGAAGGTCTCGTCCTCCGCTTCCAGCGGCAACAGGCCGGCGCCACGCTCGTACTCCGTACGCGCGGTCTCCAGCAGTCTGCGCCAAGAGGTGACGGTCGGCCGCCGGCGCAGCAGTGCACGGCGCTCCCGCTCCGTCATCCCCCCCCACACGCCGAACTCGACGCGGTTGTCCAGCGCGTCGGCCAGGCACTCCGTCCGCACCGGACAGCCGGTGCACACTGCTTTTGCCCTGTTCTGCGCTGCTCCCTGCACGAAAAGTTCGTCCGGATCGGTCGTGCGACAGGCAGCCTGCGCACTCCAGTCGGTCACCCAGCCCATACCGGCGCCGTCCTCTCCCGAATCGAGGCTCCCCCACGGCGGCAGCGGCATATTCACCGCAGCCAGTTGAGGACGTTACGGAAGGTGGGCAGAGCGCAACACCCCCCTCGGGCCCAATCTTGAATGGTCCGAACGGACTATGCGTACGCGGCAGATCACCCAACGGAGTGAGCTGAGGACATAAATGATCATCCTGGCAAACCAGGGCAGTCCCGCTCGACTCTCCGAAGCGGAGACCAGTACATAAGGCGCAATCAGCTACAAGCACGGACACGCGGCCTCGAACGGCTCGACGGTCCGCAGGGCGGTCGCGGTGGTCCGCAATGGTCGGGGGACGGGAGTACCGGGCCGGGTCCCGGCCGGATCCAGGGACGGCGGAGAGTGTGATGCGCCACACCACTGCTGTGACAGTTGAGAGCAGCTTAGGCCAAGGGATACCGGTCTGTCCGGCGAATGCGAACGTCCCCGCCCGGGTGCGAACGTCCCCGCCCGCCGCGAACGCCCGCGGTCGAACGCGAACGCCCGCGGTCGCCCGTGAACGTCCCAGCCCGCACGCGAACCTTCCGTTCGCAAGCGAACTCCCCGTTCACCCGCGGGCGGGGTCGCTCGCGGGCGACCGTCCCAGCCCGGGTGCGAACGTCCCCGCTGCGGGGGCGCGCCCGGAGGGGCCGGCGCCTCCCGGGCCCCCGCCGCGGCAAGGGCCAAGGGCCAAGGCATCACGATCCGGCCACCCGACGCCGGGAGAGGTCCTCACCGCCCGGACTGCCCCCGCCCACGGATTAGGCTGTCCCCATGGCAAACAAGCGCTCGGGCGGGGGCGGCGGGCTGTCGCCGGTTCAACAGGCCGCGAAGTTCCTCGGCGTCAGCGTGCTGGCGGGGGCCGTGATGGCGGGCATCGCCCTGCCCGCGGCAGGCGCACTCGGCCTCGCGGCCAAGGGCTCGGTCGAGGGGTTCGACGACATACCGGCCAATCTGAAGCGCCCGCCGCTGAGCCAGCGCACCACCATCCTGGACGCGAACGGCGGTCAGATCGCGGCGGTCTACTCGCGCGACCGCACCGTCGTCCCCTTGAAGGACATCTCGCCGTTCATGCAGAAGGCGATCGTCGCCATCGAGGACTCGCGCTTCTACCAGCACGGGGCGATCGACCTCAAGGGCGTGCTGCGCGCGCTCAACCAGAACGCGCAGAGCGGCGGCGTCGCGCAGGGTGCGTCCACCCTCACCCAGCAGTACGTGAAGAACGTCTTCGTGGAGGAGGCGGGCGACGACCCCACCAAGGTCGCGCAGGCCACCCAGCAGACCCTGGGCCGCAAGGTCAAGGAGCTGAAGTACGCGATCCAGGTCGAGGAGAAGCTGGGCAAGAAGCGGATCCTGGGGAACTACCTGAACATCACGTTCTTCGGGCAGCAGGCCTACGGCATCGAGGCCGCCTCCCAGCGGTACTTCTCCAAGCACGCCAAGGACCTCGACCTGGGCGAGTCGGCACTGCTGGCCGGCATCGTCCAGTCGCCGAGCCGCTACGACCCGGTGAACGACCCGGACGAGGCCATCCAGCGGCGCAACGTGGTGCTGCAGCGCATGGCCGACGTCGGCGACGTCTCCCAGGCGGACGCGGACGCGGCCAAGAAGAAGCCGCTGGGCCTGAAGGTCAGCAAGCCGGAGAACGGCTGCATCACCGCCGTCAAGGGCGCCGGCTTCTTCTGCGACTACGTGCGCGACGTGTTCCTCACCGACCCGGTCTTCGGCAAGACCCAGGAGGAGCGCTCGAAGCTCTGGAACCGCGGCGGCCTGACGATCCGCACCACGCTGGACCCGAAGGCCCAGGAGAGCGTCCAGGACTCGGTCAAGAAGCACGTCTACAGCTCCGACGAGGTGGCCACCGCCGTCACCCTCGTCCAGCCGGGCACCGGCAAGATCCTCGGCATGGGCCAGTCGCGACCGTACGGCTTCAAGGGCAACGACACCCAGATCAACCTGTCGGTCAACCACGACATGGGCGGCGGTGCCGGGTACCAGCCGGGTTCGACGTTCAAGCCGATCGTCGCCGCGGCCGCCATCGAAGGGGGCATACCGGCGACGAGGACGTACGACTCGCCGTACGAGATGCCCTACCCGAGCCCCGTCCCGAAGTGCGACGGCAAGCAGTGGGTGAACACCGACGGCACCACCCTCACCAACGAGAACACCTCCGAGCACGGCACGATGGCCATGAAGGAGGCGACCGCCAAGTCGGTCAACACCTACTACGTGAAGCTCATCAAGGACGTCGGGATCTGCCCGGTGCTCAAGATGGCGGGCAAGATGGGCGTGTCCCGTGCCGATGGCCAGGAGATGCTCCAGACGCCGTCGATCGCGTTGGGCGCCCAGGAGATGTCACCGCTGACCATGGCGAGCGCCTACGCCACGTTCGCCTCCCGTGGCACGTACTGCACCCCGATCGCCATCGAGTCGATCACCGGCCCGGACAAGAAGTCGATCCCGGTGCCGAAGTCGACCTGCACGCGCGCGATGTCCGAGAAGACCGCGGACACCATCAACACGCTCCTCAACGGCGTGGTGGAGGACGGCACGGGCAAGGAGGCGGGCCTGAGCGACCGCCCGAGCGCGGGCAAGACGGGCACCACGGACAGCCGGTACGCCGCCTGGTTCGTCGGCTACACGCCGAACATCTCCGGCGCGGTCTGGGTCGGCGACCCCGCGCACAAGCGGAAGATGTTCAACATCACGATCGGCGGCGTCCCGCACGCCAAGGTCTTCGGTGAGGACACACCGGGCCCGATCTGGAAGGACGCGGTCAGCGGCGCCCTGGTGGGCAAGCCGGCCCTGAACTTCAACCTGGTCAACATCCCCGACGGCGGCGACAAGCCCCACGGCAGCCACAAGGGCGGCGACAAGCCCGGCCGCGGCGGCACCCCGCCCCTCCCGCCCGACTTCATCGGCGGCATGGGCAACGGCGGGGCGGCCAACGGCGGCCCCACGGGCGGAACGACGGACGGCGGGCTGACCGACGGAGGCGCGGGCAACGGCGGGCTGACCGACGGAGGCCTGACGAACGGCGGTATGACGGACGGCGGCCCGACCGACGGAGGCACGGGCGGAAACGGACAGGCGAACGGCGGGAACGGAGGCTGGCCGCAAGGCTGAGGGGCCACGGCTTGGGCCGGCCTGTTGGCTTGGGCCGGCCTGTTGGCTTGGGCCGGCCTGTTGGCTTGGGCCGGCCTGTTGGTTTGGGCCGGCCCGTTTGCTTGGGCCGGCCTGTCAGCTTGGGCCACGGCTTGGGTCGGCCCGTTGGCTTGGGTCACGGCTTGGGTCGGCCTGTTGGCTTGGGCCGGCCTGTCAGCTTCGGTCAGCCGCTCCGCTTCGGTCGGCCCATCGGCTTGGGTCGGCCCATCGGCTTCGGCCCGGTCCGTTGGCTTCCGCCCGGTCCGTTTCCTTCGACTCGGTCAGTCGGCTCTCCGGTCTGTCGGCTTCGGCCGGTCCGTCGGGCTTCGGCCCGTCGGCTTCCGCCCGTCGGCTACGGCTCATCGGCTTCGGTCCGTGGGCTCCGGCTGCTCGGCTATGGCTGGTCGACTTTGCCCCTGAGCTTCGGCCCGTGGGCGTGAGGTTCTGGGACACGGTTCCGTGGCGCGCGGTTCCGGGGCTCGACCCCGGGACGTGAGCCGGGAACTTCAGCCCGGAACTTCAGCCCGGGGCATGAGGTTGGTTCCGGAGCCTGAAGCTCCGGGGTGTGAGGGACGTGTACGCCCCTCACACCCTGAACCGGGCTCCCGGGGAACCGGGGGGCACCCCCGGAACCGTCACTCCGCGAGAAGCCGCTTGACGACGGCGGCGACCCGGCCGCCCTCCGCCTGGCCCGCCACCTTCGGGTTCACGATCTTCATGACCTGGCCCATGGCGCGCGGCCCCTCAGCTCCGGCGCCCACCGCCTCCGCGACCGCCGCGGCGACGATCTGCTCCAGTTCCTCGTCCGAGAGCTGCTTGGGCAGATACGCGGCGAGCACCTCGCCCTCCGCCTTCTCCCGCTCGGCCTGCTCGGGGCGGCCGCCCTTCGCGAAGGCCTCGGCGGCCTCCCGCCGCTTCTTCGCCTCGCGGGTGATCACCTTCTGCACTTCCTGGTCGGAGAGCTCACGCGCGCTCTTCCCGGCAACCTCTTCGTTGGTGATCGCCGAGAGGGTCAGCCGGAGCGTCGAGGAGCGCAGCTCGTCGCGCTCCTTGATCGCCGCGGTGAGGTCTTCCTGCAGCTTCGACTTGAGCGTGGTCATGGCCAGATTGTCGCAGGTAAGGGGAACAGGCCGCCGAATGATTTCCAGGCAGCTCATTACTCGTGAGTAGCCACACGGGACGAACGCACCCCCGTCGCCCCCGCACGATCACCCTCTGCGCACCCACCCGCCTGTACGAGTGGCGAGAGTACCCGCCGGGTCTGACACGATGGACGTATGCGCGCGCTATACGGAGTACCCCTGGGAATCACGGCGGTCGGCGCCGCCGGTCTGCTCTACGCGGCGGGCTTCGAGGCCCGTTCGTTCCGGTTGCGGAGGATCACCGTCCCGGTACTGCCCCCCGGCATGGGCCCCCTGCGCGTGCTCCAGGTCTCCGACATCCACATGGTGTGCGGCCAGCGCAAGAAACGGCGGTGGCTGCAGTCCCTGGCCGGCCTCCGCCCGGACTTCGTGATCAACACCGGGGACAACCTCTCCGACCCGGAGGGCGTCCCCGAGGCCCTCGACGCGCTCGGCCCCCTCATGGAGTACCCGGGGGCGTACGTCTTCGGCTCGAACGACTACTACGGCCCCAAGCTGCGCAACCCGGCCCGGTACCTCGTCGAGAAAGCTCAGCGCAAGCACGGACTGAACGGCAACCCACCCGCCGTGGGCGCCGTCCACAACCCGTGGGAGGACCTGCGGGACGGCTTCGACGCGGCGGGCTGGCTGAACCTGACCAACACCAGGGGCTCACTCAAGATCGACGGCATGGAGATCGGCCTCACCGGCCTGGACGACCCCCACATCAAGCGCGACCGGCACGCACAGGTGGCCGGTGGCCCGGAAGCCGGCACCGACTTCTCGATGGCGATAGTCCACGCCCCCTACCTGCGCGTACTCGACGCCTTCACCGCCGAGGGCTACCCCTTGATCCTCGCCGGCCACACCCACGGTGGCCAGCTCCGCATCCCCTTCCGCGGCGCCCTGGTCACCAACTGCGACCTGGACACCGACCGCGCCCGCGGCCTCTCCACCCACGAGTCGGCCGACCACCGCGCCTACCTCCACGTCTCCGCGGGCTGCGGCACCAACCGCTACACCCCGGTCCGCTTCGCCTGCCCCCCGGAGGCAACGCTGCTCACACTGGTGGAGCGCCGCGGCTGACCCCGCCCGCCCTCCCCACCCGACCACCTGGAACCCACGCACCCCGCACCTCCCGCCCCGCCGAAACCGGATTTCGTCTGGGGCCCGCGGTGGGCTAAAGTAAACGATGTCGCCGCGAGAGCGGCGACACTCGGGGTGTAGCGCAGCTTGGCAGCGCGCTTCGTTCGGGACGAAGAGGTCGTGGGTTCAAATCCCGCCACCCCGACAGAGTAGTACCAGGTCAGGGGCCTGATCCGCTTGGCGGGTCGGGCCCCTGAGTGGTTCCTGAGGTCATCTTGGGAGCCGTTTGGGAGCCGAGTCGGAAGCTGGCTCCCGGGAGCCGGTGGGTACGCCCGCAAGGTCACCTCTATCGACCCACCAGTAGGCGGTCTCTGGGTGAACTGAACGGAGTGTGCTCAGTCGCGGTCGGCGGCGAGGGCACGGCAGTGGACGCTTTCCCAAGTCCCTGCTGACGCCGCCGAACCCGGTGCGGGATACTGCGGAAGGTTCCGATCCAGTGATCACGCACTGAGCTGGGGGCGAACAGCGGCGGGCGGGAACGACCCTTACGCACGAGAACTCGCGCGGCAGGCCAGAGAACGAGAGAAGACGCGGAAGGCCGCCGAGGCCAAGGCCAAGCGAAAGGCCCGCGAGGAGAAGCTTGCGTACGAGGCTGCCCGCGCCCAGGAGGCGGTCGACCGCACCAGCGTCGCCGAGCACGATGCCGAGCTACTTTCGAACCTGCTACGCACGGCAGTGTTGGACGGTCAGCCGCTGACGTTCGATCGGCTGAGGTAGGAGTTCGTCCCTTCACCGTTCGTGCCGCCCAAAGGGCGCACCAAAGCCGCATCCCTGCCCCGCTGGGAGGAGTACGAGCCAGTGAACCGCCCCGGGTTCGGTGGAGAACTCAGACTGTGGTGGTGACCTGGGGTTTTGTGAGTTCGGTGTAGTAGTTGG
>NZ_BNCD01000017.1 GCF_014656295.1 Streptomyces sulfonofaciens | reverse complement strand
GCCATCGGCCCCGCCGGGCCCGGCGGGGCCGATGGCGGCCGGTGGTGGGCCGGTGGCGGGGCCGCGGTGGGCCGGTGGTGGGGCCGGTGGTGGGGCCGGTGGTGGGGCCGCCACCGGAATCGTCTAGCCTCCTTGCGGCCCTGTCCGGGCCGGTCCGACAGGTCGGGAAGGGTCATGCGGGAAGACACCATCATCCAAGCCGCCGACGGTGTGCATCTGGTGCACGGCAGCAACACCAACTGGGTGGTCGTCGCGGAGGGCGACGCCGTCACCCTGATCGACACCGGCTACCCGGGGGACCGCGGGCTGCTGCTCGACTCCCTGGCGGCCCTCGGCCACCGTCCGGAGGCGGTGAGTGCCGTCCTCGTCACCCATGCGCACTCCGACCACCTGGGGTCCGTCGAGCACCTGAACCGAGCCCACGGCGTACCGGTGTACCTGCACGAGGCGGAAGTGCCGCACGCGCGGCGGGAGTTCCTGCACCAGGTCTCCGTCGGACAGGTCCTGGCCAACGCGTGGCGGCCGCGTGTGCTGCCCTGGGTGGTGCACGCGATGCGCTCGGGCGGGCTCGCCGACGTCCGGGTCAGCTCCCCGCAGCCCTTCCCCGGGCCCGGACCCCTGGACCTGCCCGGACGGCCCGTGCCGGTCCTCACACCGGGGCACACACAGGGCCACTGCGTCTACCACCTGCCCGACGCGGGCCTGGTGGTCAGCGGTGACGCGCTGGTCAGCGGCCATGCCGCGACCGGGCAGCGCGGGCCGCAGCTACTTCCCGTGATGTTCGACAAGGACCGCGCGGAGGCGCGCGAGTCATTGCGGATCATCGAGAAGCTGGACGCCGACACACTGCTGCCGGGCCACGGTCCCCTGCACCGGGGTTCCGTGCGGAGCGCCGCGCAGTTGGCCTACGAACGGGCGTCCTGATCCATCCGGTCGGCACCGCTCAGTAGCATGTCGTCCGTCTGGCCGATCATGGACCCACTGGCCGATCATGGACCTATACGAGGAGCGGTTCGTGCGTGACATCGCCGTGTTCAGCGGAAGCGCCCATCCCGAACTGGCCGAGGAGGTCTGCGCACACCTGGGGGTGCCGCTCAGCCCGGTGCGGTCCAGCCGGTTCGCCAACGACTGCCTCGAAGTGCAGTTGCAGGCCAACTGCCGCGAGCGCGACGTCTTCCTGATCCAGCCGCTGACCGCCCCGGTGCAGGAGCACCTGGTGGAGCTGCTGCTGATGTGCGACGCGGCGCGCGGGGCCTCGGCCGCGCGGATCACCGTCGTCATGCCGCACTACTCCTATGCGCGCTCCGACAAGAAGGACGCGCCGCGGATCTCGATCGGCGGACGGCTGGTCGCCGACCTGCTGGTGGCCGCGGGCGCGAGTCGGGTGCTGGCGATGACGCTGCACTCTCCCCAGGTGCACGGCTTCTTCTCGGTACCCGTGGACCACCTGCACGCACTGCGTGAGCTGGCCGAGCACTTCCGCGACCACGACCTGTCCCGGACGACCGTGGTCTCCCCGGACCTCGGCAACGCCAAGGAGGCGGCGGCCTTCGCCCGGATGCTGGGAGCGCAGGTGGCGGCGGGCGCCAAGCAGCGCTTCGCCGACGACCGGGTCAGCATCAGTTCCGTCATCGGCGAGATCACCGACCGGGACGTGATCGTCCTGGACGACGAGATCGCCAAGGGCAGCACGGTCCTGGAACTGCTGGACCGGCTGCGGGAGCTGCGGCCGCGCTCCATCCGGATCGCGTGCACGCACGGCCTGTTCGCGGCCGGCGCGCTCCAGCGGCTCTCCGAGCAGCCCGACGTCCTGGAGATCGTCTGCACCAACACGGTGCCGGTGCCGGACGGCGACCGCACGTCGAAGCTGCGGATCCTGTCCATCGCCCCCGCGCTGGCCGAGGCGGTGCGGCGCATCCACAACGGCGAGTCGGTCAGCGCACTGTTCGACCAGGCGTGAGTCATGATCGCCCGGTGCGTGCCCCCTGGCGCGCCGGCTCGGTGGGCCGCGACCGGCCGCGGGCCGGGGGCTGTGACCGGGGCGGGGCGGGCTGGGGTAGGGTGATTGGCCCATACAGTGGACGAACCGAGGAGGTGGGACCCATTACCGCTGTTCCAGGTCGGGTGCTCCCTCTTCGCGACCGTACGGTTCCTTCGGCATAGGGGACCGGGGAGCGCCCATCGGCTCTCCGAAAGGCCCTCCCGTCCAGATGTCCGAAAACCGTTCTCCTTCCGCTGTCCACTCCTCCTCCCCCGCCGCTCCCGGGCCCGTGGAGGACCGTCTCGACCATGCCGCGATCACCGGCAGACTGCGCGCCTCCGGATGCGTCTTCGCGGAGGACGAGGCGAGCCTGCTGATCGCCGAGGCCGCGACGCCGTCCGCGCTCGCCTCGATGGTGGAGCGGCGCCTCGCCGGGCTGCCACTGGAGCAGGTGGTCGGCTGGGCCGAGTTCTGCGGCCTGCGGGTCGCCGTGGCGCCCGGTGTCTTCGTGCCCCGGCGCCGTACCGAGTTCCTGGTCGGCAGGGCCCTCGCCATCGCCCCGGCCCGTGCCGTGGTCGTCGATCTGTGCTGCGGCTCGGGTGCGCTGGCCGCCGCGCTCGGTGCGGCAATCGCGGGGGCCGAGGTGTACGCCGCGGACGTCGACCCGGCCGCGGTGCGCTGCGCCCGCCGCAATCTCCCGGGGGGCGCCGTATACCAGGGCGACCTGTTCGAGCCACTGCCGGCGGACCTTCGCGGGCGCATCGACGTGCTCACGGCCAACGTGCCGTACGTACCGAGCGACGACATAGCCCTGCTCCCCCAGGAAGCACGTGTGCACGAGCCGCTGGTGGCCCTCGACGGCGGCGCGGACGGCCTCGACGTGCTGCGCCGGGTGGCCGCGCAGGCCCCGTACTGGCTGGCGCCCGGGGGCCGCGTCCTGGTGGAGACGAGTACGCGGCAGGCCCCGGTGGCCGTCGCGGTCTTCACCGGCAGCGGTCTGCACACGCAGGTGGCCGTCTCCGAGGAACTGGGCGCGACGGTCGTCATCGGCGCCCGGCCGGACGGGGCGGCGGAGTAGGACCCGGCCCCGGAGGGGGCCTTCGCCCCTGCGGTGGGCGTTCGACCCTCCGGTGGGCCTTGGCCACGGCCGGCCGAGGCCCGGGCGGGCTCCCGTGCGCCGTGCGGAGCCCGGGGTGCACACACCCGTCGCGCGACAGGAAGGGGTGGCAGGGGGCCGGGGTGGCAGGGGCCGGGCCGCCGAAGGCGGGGGGACGCAGGCCGGGGGCGAAGGCCGCCCCGCCACCCGTGCGTGCGCAGCGCGCGGCGCGGCCCGCGGCCCGCTCCGCCGGGGCGGAGGGGCCGCGGGCCGCGCCGCGGTCCTCTCCTCGTCAGTCCCGCGCCGGCACCGCGGACGGGTCGGGGGCCCCGGCCGTGCCACCCGCCGCGGCGAGGCCGGGCGGGGCGGAGGCGAGGGCGGTGCGCACGGCGTCGATCAGCGCCAGCGCGGCCTCCTCGGTGAGTTCGACGGCGACCCGGGCCGAGGGGCCCTTGGCCGGGTTGAGGAAGTCGATGTTGACGGTGTGTTCGTAGGGGGCGTGCTGGGGATGGTCGATGTAGACCATGGCCTCGCTGAGGGAGAAGTATCCCTGCGCTCCCTTGCCGCTGCCCTCTAGCGGGAACTTCTCGGTGAGGTAGGTGCACATGGCCGGCTGCCGCCTTCCGCGGTCCGAAGGGTGGGTACGGGGACGTGTCGGCGTCCGAGCCGGACGCCGGGCCGGGGTCAGCCGGCCAGGTTGCGGCCGAAGAAGTCCAGGACGCGGCCCCAGGCCTCGACCGCGATCTGCGGGCGGTAGCTGGGCCGGTCCACGGCGAAGAAGGCGTGGCCCGCGCCCTCGTAGGTGTGGAACTCGTACTCCTTGCCGTGCTTCTTCAGCTCCTCCTCCAGCGCCGCGGTGTCCGCGGGCGAGGGGTGCTGGTCCTCGGCGCCGAACAGGCCGAGTAGCGGGCAGGAGAGGTCGGGGGTGAGATGGGCGAGCGGCTCGATCTGGAGCGGGAAGCCCTCCGGCGGGCGGCCGGTGACGAACGCCCCGTAGCAGTCGACCGCGGCCTCCAGATCGAGGCTGCACGCGGCGAGGAAGGACTGGCGTCCGCCGGAGCAGTACCCGATGGTGCCCACCTTCTGGTTGGACGAGGGCAGGCCGCGCAGGTACGCCGCCGCACCCGCCACATCGCCCACCAGCCGCTCGTCCGGCACTCCGCCCGCGGCGCGCGCCGCGGCCGCCGCGTCGTCGGGGTCGGCGCCCGGCGCCTCACGGCTGTACAGGTTGGGGCAGACGGCGGCGTAGCCCTCGGCGGCGAACCGGCGGGTGATCTCCTTGGTGGGTGCGTCATAGCCGGGCATGTGGTGGATGACCACGACCGAGCCGATCGGGCCGGGTGTGAGCGGACGCGCTGAGTACGCCTCGATCCGGTCACCTCCGTGGCCCGTGATGGAGATGGTCTCGGCGAGCACTGCGTCGTACATGTGGTTCCTCGGTTCCTCTACCGGTGGTGGGTACTCATCGGCCTGCGGTCTTCTCGTCGGCACCGGGTGCCGTGCCCGCCAGGGCCTCCAGGGCGGGAAGTGCGTCGTGCAGCCGCCGGACGAGGTCGGGCGACAGGCGCCCGACCTCGTTGGCCAGCTTGCCCGTGTGCTCCTTGCGCACCGCGGCCAGCACGGCGCGTCCCTGCCGCCCCAGGCTGATCAGGCTGGCCCGCTGGTCGGCGGGGTCGGGGCGGCGTTCCGTCCAGCCGAGGCCCTCCAGGAGATCGATCATGCGGGAGGTGGTGGACAGTGCGATGCCCATACGGGCGGCGAGTTCGCTGATGCGCAGCGGACCGGCGTCAGCGAGCGCGGCGAGCGCCGTCAGCCGGCTCGGGGTCAGGTCGTTGTGCACGCTCTGGGCCCGCAGCAGGGGCATCAGGTGCTGGATCGCGGCACGCAGCCGCGCGGCCAGCTCGGCCGCGGCGGCGGGGTCGGACGAGGGGGCGGCGGGGTCGGACGAGGGGGCGCCGGCGGACGAGGCGGCGGCCGCCGGCCGGTCGTTCGGGCGGCCCGTCGGAGTACGGGCGGGCATCAGGGGCTCCCTGGGCGGCTGGTGGTGGAGCGCGGCGCCGGGGACCTCGGCGCGTCGGCATCAGGCCGGGCAGTACCGGCGGACGCACCGGGCGACGCCGTGCCCGGAGCCGTGCCGGCGTCCCCGTCCGGCTCGGACGTCCGGCTCCTTCGGTCGCCGTGATAGTACTTCCCGCCGCGCAGCAGCGAGGCGCAGGCCGCGATCAGGCAGCAGGCGAAGGCGAAGGCGACGGAGAGGCCGTCCGCGAAGGGCCCGGAGATCAGCCGCGGGAAGAACTCCCGGCCGGTCAGGTACGAGGCGTGCCCGGCGGGTAGCTGGTTCAGCACGTGGGGGCCCAGCAGGGTCCTGATCGGGTTGTAGCCGAGCAGGGAGGCGAAGAGCACTCCGACCGGCGGCAGTGCGGCGATCTTGCCGGCGTCGGCTGCGGGCACGCCCTGCGCGGTCAGACCGGTGGTCAGCGCATGCGGCAGCGAGCCGGCCAGGCCGGTGATCATCAGCGAGAAGAAGATGCCGATGGACAGCACCATGGCGGAGTTCTGGAAGGTGGTGCTGATGCCGGCGCCCACCCCGCGCTGGTCCGGCGGCAGGCTGTTCATGATGGCGGCCCGGTTCGGTGCCGCGAACAGGCCCATGCCGATGCCGTTGAGCAGCAGGATCAGCGCGAACCAGACATAGGCGAAATCGACGGGCAGGGCCTCCAGCGCCACGAAGGTGGCGGCCGCGAGCACCATGCCGCCGGTGGCGAACGTCCGGGCGCCGAACCGGTCGGACGCCCAGCCGGACACCGGGCCGGCCACCAGGAAGCCGAGCGTCAGCGGCAGCATGTAGATGCCCGCCCACAGCGGTGTCTGGGCGAAGCCGTAGCCGTGCCGCGGGAGCCAGATGCCCTGCAGCCAGATGATCAGGATGAACATCAGCCCACCGCGACCCAGCGAGGCGAGCAGTCCCGCGCAGTTGCCCGCCGTGAAGGCCCGTATCCGGAACAGGCTCAGGTGGAACATGGGGGAGGCGGCCTTCGTCTCGATCACGCAGAAGACCGCCAGGACGAGTACGCCGGCGGCCATGGTGGCGATGACCCACGGGTTCGTCCAGCCCATGCTGTGCCCGGCGTAGGGCTGGATCCCGTAGGTGATGCCGGTGAGCAGCGCGATCAGGCCCAGCGCGAAGGTGATGTTGCCCCACCAGTCGAGCGTGGCGGGGGTGCGGACACCGGTGTCCCGCAGGCGCAGGTACGCCCAGACCGTGCCGAACACGCCGAAGGGCACGGACACCAGGAACACCAGTCGCCAGTCGACCGGCCCGAGCAGGCCGCCGATGACCAGGCCCACGAAGGACCCGGCGATGCCGGCGACCTGGTTGAGGCCGAGGGCGAGGCCACGCTGGCGGGCCGGGAAGGCGTCGGTCAGGATCGCACTGGAGTTGGCCATCAGCATGGCCCCGCCCACGCCCTGCAGGACACGCATGGCGATCAGCCAGAGAGCGCCGTCCGTGCCCTTCAGCCAGGTCACCGAGAGCAGCACGGAGAACACGGTGAAGACGGCGAAGCCCAGGTTGTACATCCGGGTCCTGCCGTAGATGTCGCCGAGCCTGCCGAAGCTGACCACGAGTACGGCGGTGACCACGAGGTAGCTCATGATCAACCAGAGCAGCAGGCTGGTGTTGCCGGGCTCCAGCGGGTCGACGCCTATGCCGCGGAAGATGTCGGGGAGCGCGATCAGCATGATCGACTGGTTGATCGTGGCGATCAGCACGCCGAGGGTCGTGTTGGACAGCGCGACCCACTTGTAGCCGGACCCGGCCTCCGCCGGAACCGGGCTCGGGCCCGGGCCTGGATCCGGTCCCGGTTCCGTCACCTCAGCACGTGGTCCCACGCGAACCCACTCCCGCCCGTCGACGACGCCGCGATTGCTTGCTTGACATCAACCAACTTAGTACGGCGCCCGCGCAGGTGGCCAGGCAGCTCGCGGGGAGGTGGCCGGGGCGCGTGGGTAAGGGGCGGGCGCGCGGGTTTTCGCGGTGCTTCGGGGCCCTGCTCGACGGCAGGGAGCGCGGGCGGGTCCCCTCCGAGCCGGTCCGAGCGGGGCCGGAGCCTGCCGCGGGAGGGGACCGGGCCGGAGGAGACAGGGCCGGGCAGAGGGGGAGGGGGCGGGGCGGAACCGTGCGGGGCGGGGTGTCAGGACGTGCAGGAGGGCAGGGCGGGGCAGGGGGGCAGGGCGCGGCGGGGGGGTGCGTCGGCTATGCGCACACGCCGTGCGGGGTGGGCTTCGCCGTGGGCCGCGCTGGTTGCGGTCGCAGCCCGCGCAACGGGGCCGCGTGCGGACTGGTGGCCCGCCGGGTGAACCAGACGATCTTCCCGTCGGCGGTGCGGCAGGCCCCCCAGGTGTCGCTCACGGCGGCCACGGTGGCAAGGCCCCCGCGCGCCGGTCCCAGCGGGCGCGGCAGGGAGCGCGCCCGGTCGGAAACCGCGGCCGTCAGGAAACGGCCGTTCCACCGGAGTTCGACGATGCAGGTCTTGTTCTCGCCCGCGTGCTGGGCCACGTTCAGAAAGAGCTCGCGCACTCCCCGGCAGACCGGGTCGATGTGCTGTCCGAGGCCCCAGTAGCGCAGGTGGGCGGTCAGAATGCTGTGCAGGTGCGGGACGCGCTGCCCGCTGGCCCGCATTTCGAGGACGTAGTAGCAGTTGACCGGCGCGGTCATGGATCCGTACTCCTTCGCGGCAAGGCCCGGCTCACCGCCCCCGCCGCCCGGACGAGTCCCGGGCACGGGGAGTGGGCGGCGTACGCGGTGGGTTGCTCCAAGCGTCACCGGAGGCTGCCGCGCCCGCAACACGAGCGGTCTCGGCCTCCCTCCGCTGACGGCGGGCGGCGGTCCGGGCGCCGGGCCGCCGCCAAGGGCGCCGGAGCGCGGGGAAGGCGCCCCCCACACGGCCCGGGAACCTCCCGCAGATGCCGGCAGGGCCGCACCGGCCATGTGAGAGCCGTCGAAGTCGTACACCCTCGCAGTCGTACGCCCCTCGCAGTCGTCCGCCCCTCGCGTCTGTCAGCCCGCCGCGACCGTCGGCCCGCCGCAGCCGGCCGTCGCCGGGCACGACCGCACGTTACGTACTGTGCGGTATGCTGACCCCCTCGGGGCGTTATGGGAGGTTTGCCATGCCCCGTCCTATTTGGACTGGAAGTATCTCCTTCGGTCTGGTGACCATTCCGATCCGGGTGATCGCCGCGACCGAGACCCACAACATCCAGTTGCACCAGTACCACGACGTCGACCAGGGTCGCATCCGCTACCAGAAGGTGTGCGAGCTCGACGGGAAGGTCCTGGAGCCCGAGGAGATCGGCCGGGGGTACGAGATCGCCCGGGACACCGTCGTGCCGGTCACCGACGAGGAACTGGACAACCTCCCCCTGCCCACGGCGCGGACCATCGAGATCGTGGCCTTCCTGCCGGCGGAGCGGATCGACCCGATCCGGATGGCCGACGGCTACTACCTGCAGGCCGGCGCGCCGGCGGCGGAGAAGCCGTACGTGCTGCTCAGGCGCGCACTGGAGCGGTCGAGCCGGGTGGCGATCGCCCAGTACGCGTGGCACGGCAGGGAGCGGCTCGGGATGCTTCGCGTCATCGACGACGCGATCGCCCTGCACAGTCTGAAGTGGGACGACGAGGTGCGCGAGCCCACTGCCCTGGCGCCCGCGCCCGTCGCGGTCGACGACGAGGAGGTCGACGCCGCCGTCGAGCTGATGGAGACCTTGGGCCGCGACGACATCAGCGGCTACACGGACCAGTACACCGAGGCCATGGCCGCGCTGATCGAGGCCAAGCAGGAAGGCGTCGAACCCCCGCGGGCGCCCCGTGAGGAGCAGCCCGCACAGGTGGTCGACCTCATGGACGCCCTGCGCAGCTCGGTCACGAAGGCGCGCACCGCCCGCGGCGAGGGCGAGCAGGCCACGGTGCACGAGATGCCGGGGCGAAGGAAGAAGACCACCGCGGCGGACACGGAGAAGACCACGACGACGGGTGCCAGGAAGACGACGCCCAAGAAGACCACGGCCAAGAAGAGCACGGCCAAGAAGAGCACCGCCCGCAGGCCACGGCGCTCCGCCTAGTGCGCCCCGGCACGCTCGGGCAGCACCCCGGCTGCCGCGCCTGGCGGTGGTTGCCGCGTCCGCCGGTGGCGGCCGATGGGGGGGCGACGCGTGCCGCGTCGCACCGCTCGGGGCCCCGCGGGGTGGTCGCGCCGCACGCCGCGCCGCGGGCCCGGTGGATGTACTCCACCGGGCCCGCGGCTACCGGGCAGGCCCTCCGCCGGGCCCGCGCCACCAGGGCGGGCCGCTCCGCGGTGCCGGCGGGCCCGAGGACGGCGAGGCCCTCGTCGAACCCGCTGCCGCGAAGCAGGCGGCTCGCCTCAGCAGACGACGGTCTTCTGGTAGCGGCCCCAGTTGATCGTGTGGATGAGCCCGTGCTTGTTCGTGAGTGCCTTGCAACCCATGTCGGGCCCGGACTTCACGACGACGTTGACGTGCATCGTCTTGCCGCAGGTGTTGTAGAGGGACACCTGCTGGAAGTCGGGCTGGCTGTACACCGTCCGCGAGACGCAGGCGGGCGCTGTCCCGCCGGAAGCCGCGCTCGCGGCGGGAGCCATGGCCACCGCGCCGCCGAACAGTGCTGTGGTGGCCGCAAGCGCGGCCAGGTTCCTGCGCGTTCCCATGATGGATCTCCCCGTTGGTCGTCGACGGCGGCGAGGGGGTGGCCTCGCCGCCCTGTGCACCACCGAGAGTGCGGGCCGGTTCCGGTCACCCACCAGAGCCCGCGGCGCATTGAGCAGTTCGTGGGACGTCCCGATCGCCGACCTGCTGCGACGGCAACCCGCAGGAGGTCTCCCGGGGACGCGACGGGCCGGGCCCCGGGGAAGGGGCGGCGGTCGGGCCGGCGGAGCGGAGGGCGGTGCGGGTGGGCCCGGCGGCTCTTCGCTGCGGCGGTGACGCGGTGGGTGGAGGGGTCATATGTCCCGCTCCACGGGAGCCGGCACCTCTGCGGGCAGTAGACCGGCCGTCCGCGCGGCCGCCCAGAACTCCCCGGGGACGGGGGTCGCGAGCACCCGGGCGGTCGCCTCCACCTCCTTGGGTGTCCGGGCGCCGACCACGACGCTCGTCACCGCGGGGTGGCCGAAGGGGAACTGGACGGCGGCCGCCGTCACGGGCACGGCGAACGTCCGGCAGAGGGCGTGCCATGCGGCGACCCGCCCGGCCAGTGCGTCCGGCACCGTGGCGTAGCCGTGCGGCGCACCGGGGCGGGGGTCGGCGAGCAGGCCGGACTGGTAGACCCCCGCGGCCATGACGGCGACGCCGCGTGCGGCGCACAGCGGCAGCACTTCGTCGAGGCCGGACTGGTCGAGGAGGTTGTACCGCCCCGCGAGCATGACGCAGTCGGGGCCCGGGCCGTCCACCTCCCTGAGGTAGCGAGCGGCCACCGGGGCGTGGTTGACGCCGATCGACACCGCCCCGATCGCGCCCCTGGCCCGCAGTTCGGCCAGCGCCCGGTAGGCGTCCGACACGGCCGCCGGGAAGTCCTCGTCCGGGTCGTGCACATGGAGGACGTCGATCCGGTCGAGCCCGAGGCGCTCCAGGCTCTCCTCGACCGAGCGCATGACACCGGCGTACGAGTAGTCCCGCCGCGGCCCGACACCGGGCGGCGGGTCGGCCCAGATGGGCTGGGTGTCGCCACCTCCCGGCACGATGCGGCGGCCGACCTTCGTGCACAGCGTGTACTGCGCGCGGGGACGGCTGCGCAGCGCGGCCCCGGCACGGCGTTCCGACCGCCCGTAGCCGTAGACGGGTGCCGTGTCGAAGAGTCTGATCCCGACGTCCCAGGCGCGGTCGACGGTGCGTTCGGCGTCCTCGTCGCAGACGGGGGCGAACAGTCCCCCGAGGGAGGCGAGCCCCAGGCCGAGGCGCGTGGCCCGCAGGGCGGTACGCCCCAGCGGCACCGATTCGTCGGCTCTCAACGGCAGCTTCCTCCCTCACACGGTGTCGCAGAAGGCGCCGTGCACACCGCCGCGCGTACGGCAGGTGCCCTGGGCCCGGCACCCCCGGGCCGGGGGTGAGTGCACGGCAGCCCGTGCCCGGGGCGTGGTGTCCCCGGGCACGGGCTGGACCGGCGCGCGACCGGCGTTCAGGCCGACACGGCCGTACGGAGCACCTCCCCCACCGGGGTGGCCGAGGCCACCGCCGGCCGCCAGGAGCGGAGTTGCCGGGCCATGTTGCACCCCACGACGGCCTGCACCACACCGTCCGCCGCGTAGGCGGCGACGAAGCGCCGTTCCGCGAGGGAGCCGCTGAGGAGGTGGAAGTCGTGGGACGGGGCCGGCAGCCCGAAGACCTGGAGCTTGAGGTCGTACTGGTCCGACCAGAAGAACGGCACCGGGGGTTCGACCTGGGCCGTGGGCCGTACCAGCCCGCGGCCGACGATCCGCGCCTGCTCCGCCGCGGTGAGCCGGTGCTCGACCCGGTGCCTGCGCCCGGCCCGTGCGTCCCACCAGGCGGCGACATCGCCGACCGCGTAGACGCCCGGCAGGGCCATGCCCCGTCCGTCGCACAGGACGCCGTCGCAGCCGTCGGCCCCACGGCGGCCGAGCGGTACGCCAGACCCCTCCAGCCACTGCACCGCGGGCCTGGAACCGACCGCGACCAGTACCGTGTCGGCCGGGACCTGGGTGCCGTCGTCCAGCGCGACGCCGCACACCGCACCGCCGTCACCGACGAGAGCGCGGACCGCGACACCGCACCTGACGTCCACTCCGTGTTCGCGGTGGACGTCGGCGAGCATGGCACCCACCGTCTCCCCCAGTGCCCCGACCAGTGGCTGGGGCAACGGGTCGACCAGGGTCACGGTCAGGCCGAGTTTCCTGGCGACGGCGGCCACTTCGGCACCGAGGAAGCCGGCGCCCACGACGACGAGGCGCTGTGCGGAGCGCAGTGCCTCCCGCAGTCGCAGCGCGTCCTCGATGTCGTGGAGGACGTGCACACCGCGCAGACCGTGACCGTCGGGAAGCCGGTTCGGCACCACGCCGGTGGCGATGACGAGCGTGCCGTAGTCCAGTACGGAGCCGTCGTCCAGGGTGACCGTCCTGGCCTCGGCGTCCGCCGACCGGGCACGCGTGCCCAGCCGCAGGTCCAGCCCCAGGCCGTCGAGTGCCGCCTGGTCGCGCAGCGTCAGCCGCTCGGCCTCCCACTCGCCGCTCAGCAACTGCTTCGACAGCGGCGGACGGTCGTACGGGATGCGGGTCTCATCGCCGACCAGGACGATCTCACCGGTGTGACCCTCCTCCCGCGCGGTCTCCGCCACGGTCAGGCCGGAGACCGAGGCTCCGACGATGACGACGCGGTCGTCGGACACGTCAGTCATCCTCCGCCACGCGTATCACCGCGGTCGGGCAGAGCTTGGCGGCCTGCCGTACCGCCTCGTACTGGGACTGCGGCGGTGCGGCGTCGAGCACCAGCACGAGGCCGTCCTCCTCCCGCTGGTCGAACACCTCCGGAGCCGCCATGACGCACTGCCCCGCGCCGCAGCACTTCTCCTCGTCGATCTCGATCTTCACCGTGTTCCCTTCCGCCTGCTGAGAGGTAATGCACACTGCTTCATATGATGTTGGAAGGCGGCCACCGCAGTCACCATGTGACCGGCAGCCCGTGCACCGAGTACACGACGTTGTCCTCCCGGAAGGAGATCTCCTCCAGGGGGGCGGCGAGGCGCAGGTCGGGGAAGCGGTGGAAGAGGGCGGGCAGGGCGATCTGCAACTCGACCCTCGCCATGTACTGGGCGATGCACTGGTGCAGGCCGTGGCCGAAGGCCATGTGGTGCCGGGACTCACGGGTGATGTCGAACTGGTCCGGCGCGTCGAAGGCGTCCGGGTCCCGGTTGGCGGAGTGGATCGGGATGATCAGGCCCTCGCCCTTGCGGACGGTGACGCCCCCGATCTCCACATCGGCGGTGGCCACCCTGCGCAGGCCGACGTGCACGATCGACAGGTAGCGCAGCAGTTCCTCGATCGCCCCGGGCACGACCTCGGGTTCCGTGACGAACCGGTGCAGTTGCTCGGGGTGGCGGAGCAGGGTGATCACGCTCAGGCCGATCATGCTGGCGCTGCTCTCGTGCCCGTTGATCACCAGCAGCGCCGCCATGCCGGCGATCTCTTCCTTGCTCAACTCCCCCGTGCGCATCCGGTTGACGACCAGGTCGCTGAGCATGTCGTCACCCGGATTGCGGTCCTTCTCCTCCACGAACTGGACGAGGTACTCGGCGATGCCCGTGCGCGCGGAGAACGCCACTCCCTCGGTCTTGCTCATGTCCCCGATGGTCGCCGCGTTGGCCTGGAAGAGGGCGCGGTCGGCGTGGGGTATGCCGAGCACCTCGCAGATGATGTGCGAGGGGAGCGGGCGGGCGAAGTGGGCGTGGAGGTCGACCGGCCGCGGCATCTTCTCCATGGCGTCGAGCAGGTCGTTGGTCATCTCGACCATGCGCGGGCGCAGTCGCTCGATGTTCTTGACCATGAACGTCCTGGTCAGCGTCCTGCGCACCACGCCGTATCGCGGCGGGTCCATCTGTGTGAAGTTGCCGAGGCTCACCTTCGGCTCCTCCGCACGGGGGGAGGGGAAGCCCGGCTTGGTGACGTCGGAGCTCATGCGCGGGTCGCCGAGCACTTCCCGCATCTCGTCGTAACGGGTCACCAGCCACGCCGTATTTCCATTGGCAACGGTGACGCGGCGAATCGGGCCCTCGGCACGCCATTCGGCTAAGGCGGCGGGCGGGTCCAGCGGGGCATCGCCCCTGTGGAAGGGAAGGGAGGGAGCCGTCGAGTGGGTGTCGGTCATGGGGGAACCACCTCCACGCTAGTCACCTAACGTTTGTTAGGCGACTGGTTCACGGTACATCAGATTCCTCACCAGGCGTGAGCGATTCCTGACAACTGCCCCAGTCGGCACAGGACTTACATGCCCGAACGGGGGCACTGTCATGCGACGGCCCGTTCGCATCGGGCGCAAGAACGCCCTGGTCGCACGCGGTATGGTGGCCATGACACAAGGCCACCGGCGGGGGTGGGCCGGTCGAAGGGGGAGGGATGTCGGAGGGGTCTCAGCCGCGTACGCCGAACCGATGGGGCGAGGGTGCCCGGCTGCGCCAGGACATCCTGAGTGCGGCAACACGCGTCCTCGCCGATTCGGACCGGGAGGAGGCGTTGTCCCTGCGTGCGGTGGCGAGTGAGGCGAACATCTCCGCGCCGAGCATCTACCTGCACTACAAGGACAAGAACGAGTTGGTCCACGCCACCGTGCGGTCGGCCTTCGACGATCTCGTGGACCAGATGCGCCGGGTACTCGCCGGGGCACCCGCCGGCGAACCCGTCGCGGCGCTACGGGCCATGGCGCGCGAGTACTGCCGGTTCGCGCTGGACAACCCCCGTCGCTACCGGTTGATGTTCGGGACCGAATGGACCGAATCGCCGAGGGCGGTGGCCGCGGAGCATCCCGTCGGGGCGGTGCTGCAGGTGTGGACCGAGGCCGTGGAGGACTGCCTGCGCTCCGGCGCGGCGAGCGGCCCCGTACCGGCGGCACGCAAGGCGTTCCTGCTGTGGGCCGGTGTGCACGGCACCGTGAGCATGTGGGCCAGCGTGCCCGCCACGCCCGGTCTCAACAACGTCGACGAGGTGACCGACGACCTCATCGACACCGCCCTGACCGGGTAGCCGCCTTCCGCTCCTGCCCGCGGGCCGCCGCCGGGCAGCAGCCGCGGGTTCCCGCACCGGTCCCGCACGGGCGGGGACCGCCCAGGGGCGACCGCCCTGCACCGCCCCGGCCCCTCCTCGGCAGGGGCGCCGGCGCGCCGCTCCCGCATGGCGTCGGCCCCCGCGGGAGCGCGGGGAGCGTCGGGGAGCGACGACGGCGCCGCAGATGCGCGTGCCAGACCCCGCCGGCCGCGTCCCCGACCTCACGGGGCAATACACCTAGTGCACCCCGTAGGAGGTGACCGTCAGGGTGGTCGCGTCGCTGCTCGTGCAGCCCCTGAGCCCCTTGACCGGGACCACCACGGACGCCTTCTGCCCGGGCGGGTACACCCGTATCCCGGCGGCGCCGGCGACATGGCACGTGCCGCCCGAGTACACCCCGGCGTCGATCACGCGGAGCGTGACCTGTTCGCGCTGACCGGGCTTCATCACCACCCTGCCGCGCGCTTGGGCTCCGTCCCGGTCGGCGGGCTTGCCGAGCTGGTGGCCCTGGGCGTCGACCATCGACACCCCGGGGAAGCCGAACAGGGAGCAGGGCGTGTCCGCGTCGTTGGTGACCCGCAGCGGCCGGTACTGCGACCCGGCCGCGCCCTCCCCCGCGCCGAGGGTGATCGAGAGGTCGGCGGTCCGGCAGATGGCGGGGGCCTGTGCGGCCTGCTCGTGCGTGCCGGGAGGGGCGGACCCGGTCTGCTCGCGGGTCGCGGGCGGGGGCTCCTGCGGTGCGCCGGTGGCCGCCTTCGGGCTGCCCTCCTCCGGATGGCCGGCCTCCGTGCGGCCCGTGTGGCCGGCCGCCGGCCGGGAGGCCGCGGTGCCGTCGGGGCTCACCGCCACGGTCGACGGCGCGGAGTCGTCCGTCATGTTCAGGGCCACGGCACCGGCGGCCACGCAACCGGCCGCGGCGATCCCGGCCCACAGCACCCGGCCCCTGCGCCGGGCCCGGGCCCGCCCCCGGATCTCGTCGAAGCTGCCGGGCGGCGGCGGCAGCGGCGTCACCTGCCGGTGGAAGGCCTCGGAGAGCTCCGACGGCTCCCGCCGGTCCGGGCGGTCCTGGTCATGTCGTGGTTTCATGCAGTCCTCGCAGTTCTGCCCGCAGGCGCTGACGTGCGTCGTGGAGGTCGCTCTTGATCGTTCCCGGGCGGCGGTGCAGTGCCTTGGCGATCTCGTCGATCGTCAGCCCCGCGTAGTAGTGCAGGAGCACGGGCGCCCGCTGCCGCTCCGGCAGGGCCTGGACCAGGTGTTTGATCACCATCCCCCGGTCCGCTGCGGGCGCGGGCTCGGCCGCGTCCCTGGCCATCCGGTACAGCGCCTGGCGCTCCCGGTCCGTGTGCCGCCAGTGGTGTTTGATCAGGTTGGAGGCGATGGAGTACAGGTACGGCACGGGCGCGTCGACCGCCGACCAGCGCGACCAGAGCCGGGTGAACGCCTCGGCGGCGATCTCGTGCGCCGTCTCGTCGGAGCGCACGAGGCCACGGCACCAGCCGGCCAGCCTGGGGTAGGCCGTCGCGAACAGCTCGGCCGCGGCGGCCTCCCGGGAACGGCTCGCACGCCGCCCGCCCGCCGGTGGTGGCGCTGCCTCGTGCACGGCGTCCATCCGCATCCCGCCGATCCGGATCTCGAAGGGGTCCCGTCGTGGAGGGGGGGCTCCTGCATGGTGCCCCCCCGTCAGGTCGTGCCTGGCGCTGTTGTGCCCGTCACCTCCTTGAGAGCGCCGCGCGGTCTCCACGGTTGTAAAGAGACGGTCAAGTTCCGGGCCTGCACCGGGGCGCGGCGTTGCATCCACGGCGTGAACGCGGCCTGAACCCAACTGTCCGCGCGCCCGCGCACACTTCGGTGCAGGACGGCAGGTGTACGCGGCGAAAGCGCGGGCAGGCGCACGCCTGCAGGGGTGACAGAGTGACCGCCCGACTGGTCATCGGGTGAGTTCACTACCCGCCGGCCGGTCGTATCCGCCGTGGGACACGGATACGGCCGGCCGGCCTTTTGCGGTGGCGGCCGCTGCACCGGGGACCGCGTTGGCCGGTTCGGGCCATTGCCGCCGGGCTGCCCCGTGTGTCTGCGCCGAGTGTTCCGGCGGGTGCGGTAGTCGTCGTCAGTCAGCGTCCGTTTGCTCCCGGAGGCAGCCGATGACCCCGCGCCCGTCCCGTCTCAAGTCTCGCAAGACCTGGCTGGGCACCGGTGTCGTGCTGGTGCTCGTGGGCCTCAACGCGCCGGCGGTGGTCGGCTTCGCCCGCGACCAGTACCACGTGTACGCGATCAACCGGCCCTCCTACAAGGCGGAACGGGGCCACTGGGCACTGGCCGCGATGCCGAAGCGGTACCAGTTGAACTCGATCCACGCGGTGCTGCTGCACACCGGGAAGGTGCTGCTGGTGGCGGGCTCCGGCAACGACGTCAAGCACTTCCACGGCGGCACCTTCCGCAGCACGCTGTGGGACCCGGTGAAGAACACCTTCAGGAAGATCGACACGCCCGATGACATGTTCTGCGCCGGGCACGCCCAGTTGCCGGACGGGAAGATCCTGGTGGCGGGCGGCACCGGGCGCTACGAGACGCTGAAGGGCGATGTGAAGCGGGCGGGGGGTGCCATGCTCGTGAAGAACGAGGACCCGGACAGGGCCAGGGTGCTCCCGAAGGGCACCGTCTTCCGGTCGCCGTCCGGCAGGGAGTACCGCACGCAGGTCGCCGTCCGCGTCCCGCCGGCCGCGAAGGCGGTCAGCGGCCGGACCGGGACCGTCAGGGTGACCGCGAGCGAGGCGCGCGTCTACGTGGAGGCCGCGCAGGACGGCCCGAAGGGGATCACCAACACCACCGAGCAGTACTCGGTCGGGGGGCTCAAGGGCAAGGACGGCCGCAACGTCTACGGCATCGCGAACAAGCTCGGTCTCGACAAGAAGGACTTCCAGGGCATCAAGGACGCCTACGAGTTCGATCCCGTCACCGAGAAGTACACCCGGGTCGCGCCGATGAGGGAAGCCCGCTGGTACCCCACCCTGACCACCCTCACCGACGGCCGCGTGCTCGCCGTCTCGGGCCTCGACGACATCGGCCAGGTGGTGCCCGGCAAGAACGAGGTCTACGACCCGCGGACCAAGACGTGGTCGGCGGCGCCGACCCGCTACTTCCCCACCTATCCCTCGTTCTTCCTGACCAGCCGCGACACGGTCTTCTACACCGGTTCCAACGCCGGCTACGGTCCGGCCGACCTGGGCCGGCAGCCCGGGCTGTGGAACCTGGACGACAACACCTTCACCCCCGTGCACGGCCTCAGCCACCCGGACATCCTGGAGACGTCCTCCTCCGTGCTGCTGCCGCCCGCCCAGGACAAACGGGTGATGGTGCTCGGCGGCGGCGGGGTGGGCGAGTCGGCGAAGGCCACCGCGCGCACCGCGATCATCGACCTCACCTCGCGCACGCCCAGGTTCAGGACCGGCGCCCCGCTGCCCGAGAAGACCCGCTACCTGAACAGTGTGATCATGCCGGACGACACCGTCTTCACCACGGGCGGCAGCCGCGACTACCGGGGGCGGGGGGCCAGCAACATCCTGCGGGCGCAGTTCTACGATCCGGCCCGCAACACGTTCACGACCGCGGCGGCGCCCTCTGTGGGCCGCGACTACCACTCGGAGGCGCTGCTGCTGCCGGACGGCCGGGTGGCCGTCTTCGGCTCGGACCCGCTCTTCTCCGACAAGGCCAACACCCGTCTCGGCCGGTTCGAGCAGCGGGTCGAGGTGTTCTCGCCGCCGTACCTGTACCACGGCCACCGCCCGCGGCTGGCCGTCGACGGGAGCGCGACGGTGCGGCGCGGAGGCCGGGTCGCGTTCCGCAGTCCGAACGCCTCGGACATCGCCACGATGCGGCTGATGCGGCCCGGGTCCGCCACCCATGTCACCGACTTCGACCAGCGCTCCGTCGCGCTCACCGCCCACCGCTCCGCGGGACGGCTGTCCGTGGCGATCCCCGAGGACCGCTCGCTGGTGCCGTCGGGCTGGTACATGGTGTTCGCCACCGACCGCAGGGGCACACCCTCCGAGGCGGTGTGGCTGCGCGTCATCTGACGGCGGTGGCGCCCCGCGGCGCGGCGGCCCCGCTCGGCCGGTGGCGCAGCAGGAGCATGGCCGCGTCGTCGTGCGGCGGCCCTCCCGCGTAGTGGGCCAGGTTCTCGCGGAGCGCGTCGAGGGAGCGCTGGGCGTCGGGGCCGAGCAGGAACGCGGCGTGTTCCGCGAGCGGGTAGAAGGCGCCCGACCTGTCCCGTGCCTCGGTCACACCGTCGGTGTACAGGAGCACCTGGTCGCCGGGCGCGAAGTCCACCCGGAACGGCCCGGGCGCGTCCCCGCCGGGCACGCTCAGGCCGAGCGGTGTCGCGTAGGCGGGCGGCTCGGGGAAGTCGACGCGGCCGTCCTCGCGCACCACCATCGGCGCCGGGTGGCCGTAGTTCAGGAACACCACGCCGTTGTCGCGCACCTCGCCGAGGAGGGCGGTCACGAACTTCTCGTCCGTCAGCTCGCGTGCCGCGCTGCGCTCCACCCGGGCGCCCAGCACCCGCAGGTCCGGCTCGTCGTGCGCCGCCTCGCGGAACGCACCGAGCACCAGCGCGGCCGTCTCGACCGCGGCCAGGCCCTTGCCCTGGACGTCGCCGATGATGACCCGGATGCCGTGCGCCGTGTCGGCCACTTCGTAGAGGTCACCGCCGATCCGGGCCTCCGCGACCGCGGAGGTGTACGACACGGCGACGTCCAGCGGCCCCACCCGGTGCGGCACGGGCCGCATCAGCACCCGCTGGGCGACCTCGGAGACCGAGCGCACTCCGGCGAGCTCCGCCTCACGGCGGCTGCGGGCCACGGCCGCCAGCACACCGGCGACGGTGACGCCGGCGACGGACGCCATGGCGGTGAAGCCGCGGCGCTCCTGGAAGAGGTTGTCGTAGATGCCGAGGCCGATGCAGAACCCCAACGAGACGACGCCGATCACGGCCGTGCGCCGCCAGCTCCCGACCAGGCCCGCGAAGGCGGGGCCCAGGGACACCAGGGGCAGCAGGCCCCCTTCCGGGCCCAGGGAGACGTCCACGACGATGACCACCGCCATCACGGTGACCGGCAGGAACGCCAGTGTGGCGGGATAGTGCCGCCTCTGTCCCTGGAGCACGGAGCCAGGCTAGGCACCGCGGGCACCGGGCAGCGGCGGGCGCTCCGGCCCGTGACCCGATCGCAGCACCCCGGGCCGGGGGTGCCGCGGGCCCCCGCCGGGGGCGCAGGGCGGCGGCCGCCCGCCCGCTCAGCGCTCCAGGGAGGCGGCGTCGCCCATCACGATGACGGGATGGCGGGCCGGATCGAGCAGGTGCAGCAGCTCCTTCATGTGCTGCTCGCTCAGGGCGATGCAGCCGTGGGTGGGCCCGTCGTGGTCGACGTGCAGCCAGATGCCGCCGCCCCTGGCCGCGCCGAGCGGCCTTCTCCAGTCCAGGGGGGAGGTGCCGGGTCTGCGGTTGTAGTCGATGGCGATGACGTAGTCGAAGGAGCCGGCGAGGGACTCGCCGTTGAAACCGCGGCCGGTGGCGGTGAAGGCGTTCGAGCGGTCGTAGGGCAGACGGGTGCCCGGGGCGGGGCGGCGCCCGCCGGCGTCGGTGAGGGTGAACACGCCGATGGGGGTTCGCAGGTCGTCCGCGTGGTGGTCGTCGGTCCAGCCGTCGCGGGCGTTCCGCGCGGGCCAGGTGGCACCGGGGCGCCAGCCCTGTGCGCTGCGGGTGTAGAGGACGGCCCGCGCCGAGGAGGTGTTCCGGCCGGTACCGGTGACCAGCAGGGCCTGCCGCGTGTGTGCGGGCAGGCGGGCCAGGGTCCGGGGGCCGAGGCCCGGCAGGCGGCGCGGCAGGGCGCGGGAGGTGTGCCGCCGGGGCCGCTCGGGGAGGTGCTGGGGCGCCGCTGCCCGTGCCGCGGGGCCCTGCGCGCCCCCCGTCGCGCCACCGCCCGGTGGTGCGCCCGGGTCAGCCGGGGCGGCGCAGCCGGCGACGGCGGCGACCAGGGCCAGGACGGCGGCGCGGTGCGCGGCGCGGGGGCCGGGGCGGTACGGGAACAGGGTCGGCCGCCGGGGCCGGCCGTGGCGGGTGTCAGCTCTCACACCTGCACAACCGAGCGGGCCCCGCGCCGGGTTCCCCGGCAGCGGACAAATCCCGCGGATGGTCGGGTGAACGGCAGGCGAACGGCCCTTGGAGCACCCGTGCGGAGCACGGCCCGGGCGGCCGGTCCAGCGGACGGCGGGGCCGGCGCCGCGGGTGCGCAGGGCACCGGGCGGCGGCCGTGGTCGCGGGCCTCCCGCGGGCCGTACCCCGTTCGGCCGGGCAGCCCGGCCGGTCGTACGGCCAACCGGGCCAAACCGGTCTGCGGGGCGTGCCCGCGTTTCCTACCGTGGCCGAATGGCCATCAGATCACTCCCTTGCCGCCGGACAGCCCGCGCCGCGGTGCTCGCCGCCGGTGCGCTGCTGCTGCTGCCCGGCCCGGCGGCCGCGGCCCACACCGGCGCCGCCCACCCGATGGAGCCCGAGCCGCCGAAGCCCCGGCCCGCGCCGCCGCAGTCGCTGCTCGACCGGCCGGGCACACAGGTGCGGCGGTTGCCGGGAGCGCCGGCCCTGCCGCAGAACGTGTCGTCCATGTCGTGGCTGGTCGCGGACGCCCGCACGGGCGAGGTGCTGGCCGCCCACGACGCCCACCGGAAGCTGCCCCCGGCGAGCACCCTCAAGTCGCTGTTCGCGCTGACCGCGCTGCCCCGGCTCGACCCGGCCACCCGGCACAAGGTCACCGAGAGAGAACTGGCCGGCGTCGGTGAGGGCAGCAGCCTCGTCGGGGTGGAGCCCGGGCGCACCTACCGGGTGGCGGACCTGTGGCGCGGCGTCTTCCTGCGGTCCGGCAACGACGCCGTGCACGTCCTGTCGTCCATGATCGGCGGGCAGCGGTCGACGGTGCGGCAGATGCAGGCGAAGGCGCTGGAGCTGGGTGCGCGGGACACCCGTGTGGTGACGCCCGACGGCTACGACGAGCGTGGCCAGGTCTCCTCCGCCTTCGACCTCGCGGTGTTCGGCAGGGCGGGCCTCGCGGACGAGCAGTTCGCACGCTACTGCTCGACGGGCTTCGCACGGTTCCCCGGCAGGCGCGGCCCGTTCGCCATCCAGAACACCAACCGGCTGCTGACGGGTGCGGACGGCGTGGGCCACTACGCGGGCCTCATCGGCGTCAAGAACGGCTACACCACACATGCGGGGAACACCCTCATCGCCGCGGCGCACCGCGGTTCGCGCACCATCCTGGTGACGGTGATGCACCCGGAGGCCGGCGAGGGGCACGCCGTGTACAGCGAGGCGCGCTCCCTGCTGAACTGGGGCTTCTCGGCGGCCGGTGAGGTGCGGCCGGTCGGTTCGCTCGGCACGCTGCCGCAGCGCACCGGGGAGCGCCGCGTGGTGCGCGCCGCCGCCAGGGGCTCCGCAGCGGCCCGGGCCAGGCCCCTGTTCAGCACCGGCACACTGGCGGCGGGGGGTGCCGCGGCGCTCCTGATGGCGGGCTGGGGCTATCTGGCGCTGCGTCCCAGGAGCCGCTCCTCGGCCTGACGCCGGGCAACCTCGGACCACCACCGCCGCCCGCGCACGGGTACCGACGCCGGGGACGGCACCCTCCTCGCATACGCGTTCCCGTGCCCCGACCGCTCCCGTCCGAGGACACCCACGACATCTCGCGCACACGTTCACCACCGCTGCGGCTGTGGCGCCGCCCGCGAGACGCAGTCCCGCGGATTACGGTGAGCATCACCCTTCCTACTCTTTCTGCTGAGGCGTGACATGGGTTTCTCGCGGCGAGCGGTTCTCGGGTCCTGCGCTGTGACAGCGTTCGGTGCGGCGGGCGTTCGGGGAGCGGGCGAGGTGCCGTCCGGTGCGCACGAGGACGGGCGGCGGACGTCGGCCGAGCCCGCGGTGCGGTGGCACATGCCGGCGGAGTGGCAGAGGCACGAGCGGACGTTCATGGCCTGGCCGTCCTCCGACTCGGGTTGGCGGGAGGCCCTGCCCGCGGTCCGGGAGGACGTGGCGGGCATCGCCCGCGCCGTCGCCGAGCACGAACCGGTGACGCTGCTCGCCGCACCGTCGGAGGCGGCGGAGGCACGGCGGGCGTGCGGCGGCGCGGTGGAGATCGCTTCTGTCCCGGTGGACGACTTGTGGATGCGCGATTCCGGCCCGACGTTCGTCACCGGCTCCGGCCGGGTCGCGGGTGTCGACTTCCACTTCAACGGGTGGGGTGGCAAGCAGCCCCACGAGCGTGACGCCCGCGTCGCACGCCGGCTCCTCTCGCAAAGGGGCCTGCGCCGTATCGACGCTCCCGTCACCACGGAGGGCGGCGCGCTGGAGGTCGACGGAGAGCGCACGCTGATCGTGGCCGAGAGCTCCCTGGTCAACATCAACCGCAATCCGGGCAGATCCCGTGACCGGATCGAGGGCGCTCTGAAGAGGTGCCTCGGCGTCTCCAAGGTCATCTGGATCGCGGGGCTGCGGGGCAGAGACATCACCGACTACCACATCGACGCCGTGGCCCGGTTCGTCGAACCCGGAACCGTCGTCATCAGCCGCCCGCCGAGCAGTGCCAGGCCCGACCTGTGGACTCGGGCCTACCACCAGGCACGCCAGGTCCTGAAGGCGGCGACCGACGCGCGTGGACGCGAACTCCGCGTCGTCGAGCTGCCCGAGCCGGACCCCACCCGCATCGGCAGACGAGGACGGTACTTCATCGCCTCGTACGCGAACTACTACGTCGTCAACGGTGCTGTGCTCCTCCCCCGCTTCGGCGACCCGGCCGGGGACCAACGCGCGGCCGCCCTCATCAGGGACCTCCACCCGGGGCGCGCCGTCGTCCAGTTGGAGATCAACACGCTCGCCGAGGGCGGCGGGGGGATCCACTGCGCGACCAAGCAGCAGCCCTCGCCCCGATGAGCCGCGCGGGCGGCCCCGCTCGCCCTCCCGTGCTTCCCGGACCCGGGCGCCCGGGTCGCCGGTGGCGGGGCACCCGCTCATCGTCCCGCCGGACCGCGCTCCGCCTCGCCGCCGGCCTCGCCCCCGGCCTCGTACCGGCACGGCGCCGACCGCCGGGACAGAGCCCGGGGCGTGGGGCAGCACCGTCCGGAAGTCGCTGTCGAGGCGACCTCCGTGGCTCGCCCGTCTGACGTGCCGGAACATGACGCGTCAAGGGGCACGGAAGAACTATTTCGGACAACGCGGCCTTGTAGGTGTAATACCCACGTGATAGACCGTGGCTGCTTCCGCACCCGTCGCGGAGCCGCATCCGGGGCGGGCACCCCGGTAAGTCCCTGTCTGTCGAAAGTCCGAAGATAGGAAGGTCCGTGCCGTGAGCGACGCACCCGCCCCCTCCCAGGACGACGCCCCCCGAGACAGCACCCCCACCGCCCCCGCCCCCGCCCCCGCCGCGAGTCCTGCCCGCAGGACCGTGCTGAACGGAGCCGTCGCAGCCGCCGCCCTCGGCGCCGTGGGCACCGCGCAGTTCGCGAACTCCTCCCCCGCCCGCGCCACCACGACCGGCGCCGCGACGAGTGCCGCCGCCCGCAGGCCCGTGACGACGAGGGCCAGCGCCACCCCCTTCGGCCGGCCCACCGCCTCGGCAGCCGAGCCGGGAGTCGCCATCAAGGCCGTACGCGGCAGCAGGGACGGCGGCTGGGGCGGACAGACCCGCGCCGAAGTACTGGCCAGGAACGGGGTGGTGGCCACCAGCCAGTCCGTCGCCGCCCAGGCCGGGCTGCGCATCCTCCAGGAGGGCGGCAACTCCGCCGACGCCGCGGTGGCGACGGCCGCCATGCTCGGCCTCGTCGAGCCCAACAGCGCGGGCATCGGCGGCGACTCCTTCGCCATCCACTACCACGCCGCCGACCGGAGGCTCCACGGGCTCAACTCCAGCGGCTGGGCCCCCTCGGCATGGACCCCCGGTCACTTCCGCGACCTGGGCTACACCCAGGAGACCGGCCTGCCGGGGAGCGGCGTCCACACCATCACCGTACCCGGCGCCGTCGAGGGCTGGCACCGGCTGGTCGACCGCTTCGGCAGCCGCGACCTGGGCACCCTGCTGAAGCCCTCCATCGACCTGGCCGAGCAGGGTTTCGGCCTCACCGAGCGCATCCACCACCAGTGGAGCGGTGCCGTCGACCTGCTGGCGAAGGACGCCGACTCGGCCGAGTTCTTCCTCGCCGGCGGCAGGGCCCCGGCGCTGTACGGCGTTTTCCGCAACCCCCACCTCGCCGCCGCGTACCGCCTGATCGCACGCGAGGGCCGGGACGCCATGTACACCGGCGCCATAGCCGACGCCGTCGTGCGCAAGATCCGCGAGGTCGGCGGCGCCATGGACCCCGCCGACCTCGCGGACTTCCGGGCCGAGTGGGTCGATCCCATCACCGTGAACTACCACGGCTACGACGTCTACGAGCTGCCACCCAACACCCAGGGCTTCGCCACCCTGATCATGCTCAACATCATCGAGCAGTTCGGCCCCGTGCTCGGCTACGACCTGGCCGGACTCGGCCCGCGATCACCGCAGTTCTGGCACCTGCTGGTGGAGGCGAAGAAGCTCGCGTACGACGACCTCAACCGCTACCAGGGCGACCCACGCTTCGTCACCGTGCCCCTGGAGAAGCTGCTGAGCAAGGAGTACGCCAAGGAGCTGTGCGCCCGGATCGACCCGCACAGGGCCGGCACCCCCCGCTACCCCGGCTCGGTCGTCTCCGGCACCGTCTACCTCACCACCGCCGACCGGTGGGGCAACATGACGTCGTTCATCTACAGCATCTTCGACACCTTCGGCTCCGGCCTGAGCGTGCCGGGCTACGGCTTCCCGCTCCAGAACCGCGGCGCCCTCTTCAACCTCGACCCCAAGTCGCCGAACGTCGTGGCCCCGCACAAGCGCCCGTACCACACCCTGATACCGGCGTTCGTGATGAAGGACGGCCGCCCCGTCCTCTCCTTCGGCAACATGGGCGGCGCCGAGCAGCCGCAGGCCCAGGCCACCGAGCTGGTCAACATGATCGACCTCGGTATGAACCCGCAGGCCGCCGCCGACGCGGCACGCTTCGCCCACAACCAGTACGAGAACACCCTCGGCCTGGAGCCCGAGTTGTACGACCTGGTGGGCGAGGGCCTGAAGGCGCTCGGTCACCACCTCACCGACCCCGACACCTCCTCCATGGGCGGCTACCAGGCCATCCACTTCACCCCCGAGCACGAGGCCGACCACCCCGCGCCGACCGGACCCGACGGCCCGGTGAACGGCGTCTACCGCGCGGCCTCCGACCACCGCAAGGACGGTTCCGCGGTGGGCTGGTGAGGCTTCCTCGGCACCTCCCGGCGAACCGTCGCCCCCGGCCGCCCCGCCCGAGGTGATCGCACAGCCGCACCCCTCCCGCCCCCTGCTCCTCGCAACGAGCCGGGCACTCCTCGGTCTGCCTGCGGCTGTGAACCGGCTGCCCAGGGCGTGCACGGCCGCAGGTGGTCGGGCGATCCGGTGATCACCGGATGCGGTGCGGAGCATCGCTCACGCGCCACAAGGGGCAGCTCGACCAGGTCGAGTGGAAGGTCCCGGCGGCTGTTCCGTGCGAAGGGTGCCGCCGCAGCCCCCGCCGGCCGACGGCGCACTGCACCGGCGCCGGCGGAACCGGGCCCTGCCGCACCCGCGCCCGTCGGGACGGCCGGGCACGCCCGGGACGGCTGCCGGGGCCCGGGCGGGCTCCGGCAGCCGTTCCGTACAGCTCAGTTCTCGCGCACCTCCTCGAACTGCGCCACCCACTCGGCGGTGCGGTCGAGATAGGCGGTCTCGGCCGCGTCGCCGGTCTTGCCGTAGGCGCCGTCGTAGGTCTGGTAGCCGTGCCCCGCGGGTGGGTCGCCGGCCGCCGGCTCGATGGGGCTGCCCTCGTGCCACTCGTTGAACGAGGTGACGGACACCCAGGTGGGTGAGCCGCCGATGGCGGGGTCGAGGGCGTTGGACCACTCCAGGTCGTAGGTCGCGCCGTTCCCGCGGCCCACGGTCGGGGTGGTGTTGCCGGGCACCGCGCGGTCGTCGACGTAGCCGGGTGCCACGGACGGCGACCAGACCAGGCCGTGCTGCCGTGCGTAGTCACCGGCGTTCTTCCAGCCGGGTGCGGTGGCCCCGGCGATGCCGTCGTAGGTGTACAGGCCGTTGAAGTGGCTGATCTTGCTGGTGTCGGTGGTCTGCGCGAGCACGATGTTGTCGCCGGTCACCGCGTCCAGGGCCGACCAGTCGCCGATCCGGAGGCTTTCGAAGACGTAGAACGCCGGGCGGTTGCCGTGGTCGGCGGACCGGTAGAACGCCGGGCTGTCCCCGTAGGCGGCGTCGATGTACCTGATGTCGTCGGCGACGGATGCGCCGGTGCGACCCTGGTAGGGCTCGATGTGCCAGGCCACCTTGACGCCCTCGGCCCGTGCGGCGTCCAGGACGACCCGGGCCAGATTGTCCTCGTAGCTGCCCCGGCCCCACCAACTGTAGACGATGACGCCGGCGCCCGACTGCCGTACCCACTTCATGTGCTGGGCCACGGCCCCGTCGGCGTCGCCCGAGTCGTAGGGACCGAGCTTCGGGTAGAGGTCGGCGCCGATGTCCTCGGGCGGCGTGTGCCCGCCCTGCTGCCAGTGGCGCCAGTCGCCGTTCACCTCCGGTGTGCCGTACCAGGGGTAGTAGAAGAGGTGGACGTCCTGCGAGAGCGCGCCGGGCTGCTGGGCGGTGGGTGGGCCGCAGTCCGCCCCGACCGCGCCCGCCGCGTACCGCAGCCCGCCGAGCAGCAGCGACCGGAAGGGGCTTTCCGCGAACGACTCGCGGGTGTGGCCGATGCCCGTGTAGAACGCCCGGCCCTGGCCCTGCGGGTGGCACCACGTGATGGGGTGGTCGCCGTTCATGGTGCCGCCGCTGTAGCTGGACTCGTCCAGGCTCTGCAGGACGTGCACGTCGGGCCGGGGGTTGGTGCGGAAGTTGTACCACTCGTCGGTCCTGGCCCACCGGTCGTCCAGGCCGGCCGTCGCCGGGTTGTCGTGGTCCTCGGTGACCACGACGGCCTGCTGCGGCGCCGGGTGGCTCTGGAACCAGGCGCCGACCAGGGTGCCGTAGTACGGCCAGTCGTACTCGGTGTCGGCGGCGGCGTGCACGCCGAGGTAGCCGCCGCCCCCGTCCACGTACGCCTGGAAGGCGTTCTGCTGGGTGTCGTCGAGGACGTCGCCCGTGGTGCTGAGGAAGACGACCGCCTCGTACTTCGCGAGGTTGCCGGAGGTGAAGGCGCCGGCGTCCTCGGTCGCCGTCACCGTGAAGCCGTTCGCGGCACCGAGTTCGGTAATGGCCTGGATGCCCGCCGGGATGGAGTCGTGCCGGAAGCCCGCGGTCTTGGAGAAGACCAGGACGTCGTAGCCGGCGTCGGCGGTGGCCCCCGCTCCGGGTGCCGCGAAGAGCGCGGCGAGCGCCAGCGCCGTGGTGGTGGCGATCCCTGCCGCGAGCCTGCGCATCACGTGCCCGCCCCGGCCGCGCCCGTGGTCCTTCGTGCGAGTGTCCGCTCGTCCCATGTCTGGTCGCCTCATGTCAGGAGCCGATCGTGAAGGAGTCGAGGTCGAAGAGGTTGCCCTGTCCCGAGGGGCCCCTGAAGACCAGATACAGGCCGGTCGACCCGGCCGGGCCGCCGGTCAGGTTCCCGGCGACGTCCCGGTAGTTCTCCCAGCCGCCCGTGGAGGGCACGGTGACGGTGCCGAGCAGGGTGCCGGCCGCCGATCCGGCCCGTACCTCCAGGGTGCCGCCGGGGCCCGCGGACGCGATGCGCGCGGTGAACGTCCTCGCGTTGCCGAGCGCGTACGGCGAGAAGGAGATCCAGTCGCCGTCGTCGGTGAAGCCGGCCGTCTTGCCGCCCTCCGCCGTGCCGTGCCCGGCGATCTCGATGCCGGACTGGTCGTCGAAGTGCTCGGCCTGGCGGTGCCGGGGCTGGAGCTTCCTGACGCTGTGCGTGGTCAGTCCGCCGGCGTCGGTGTACTCCGCGTCGAAGACGCCGTACAGGTTCGCCGCGCTGTCGTGCTCGCCGTCGGTGGGCAGCGCGATCGAGCCGGTGCAGCCGGTCCTGCTGGTGATCTGGTGCGAGTGGTCGTCATGGCCGAGCAGATAGGTGACCTTCACCCTGCCGCAGTCCACCGAGCCGTCCTCGGGGTCGCTCGCCTGCACCGAGAAGGAGACGGTGTCGCCGAAACCGAACAACTGGCCGTCCACCGGGTTCGCGAGGTTCACGGTGGGTGCGGTGTTGCCGGCGGTCACGACGAGGCTCGCGGTGCCGGTCAGGCCCTCCGGGTCGGTGACGGTGAGGGTCGGCGAGAAGGTGCCCTCGCTGGTGTACTGGTGGGTCGGGTCGGCCTCGGTCGAGGTCGCTCCGTCACCGAAGTCCCAGGAGTAGTGGAGCGCCGCGCCCTCCGGGTCCGAGCTGCCCGCGGAGGAGAAGTGCACGGTCAGCGGGGTCTTCCCGGAGGTGACGTCCGCGGCCGCCCTGGCGACCGGGTTGCGGTTGCTGCCCGCGACGTACTCGATGCGGTAGAGGGCCTGGTCACCGGCGCCGGTGCCGTAGTCGAGCACGTACAGCGCGCCGTCCGGGCCGAACGCGGAGTCCATCACCTGCGTGCCGCTCCACGGGAAGCTCTCGATCGTGCCCGGGGAGCCGTCGGCGTTGACGGTGATCGGCTTGATCCACTTGCGGCCGTACTCCTCGGCGAAGAACTTGCCGTTCAGCGACTGAGGGAACTTCACCTTGGACTCGAGGGAGGCGTCGTAGCGGTAGACGGGGCCGCCCATCGGGGACTCGGAGCCGCCGCCGAACTCCGGCGGGGACCCCGCGTCGCCGCCGTAGCGGATCCAGGCGGCCTGGGCCGGCGGCAGCTTCGTCAGGCCGGTGTTGCGCGGCGAGTTGTTGGTGGGGCCGCCGGCGCAGTCGTACTTGGCGCCGGAGGGCCCGCTGGGGAACGTGTACTCGTTGTACGTCTCGTCGGTGGTGTTGGTGCCGGTGCAGTAGGGCCAGCCGAAGTTGCCCGCCTTGGTGACGCGGTCGAACTCCACCTGCCCCCCTGGGCCGCGGTCGGCCGTCGTGCTGCCCGCGTCGGGCCCGTAGTCGCCGATGTAGACGATGTCCGTGGCCCTGTCCACCTGCATGCGGAACGGGTTGCGGAAGCCCATGGCGTAGATCTCGGGGCGGGCGTTCGCGGTGCCCGCGGGGAAGAGGTTGCCGGCCGGGATCGTGTAGCGGCCGTCCGCCTCCGGGTGGATCCGCAGCAGTTTGCCGCGCAGGTCGTTGGTGTTGCCCGCGGAGCGCTGGGCGTCGAACTGCGGGTTGCGTTCGGCGCGTTCGTCCAGCGGCGAGTAGCCCTGCGACTCGAACGGGTTGGTGTCGTCCCCGGTGGTCAGCAGCAGGTTGCCCTTGCTGTCGAAGTCGAGGTCACCACCGACGTGGCAGCACTGCCCGCGGTCGTTGCCGACCTCCAGGAGCACCTTCTCGCTGGCCGTGTCCAGCGTCCCGTCGGACTTCAGTACGAAGCGCGACAGGTTCAGGTGGCCCTTGAACCGGTCGAAGTCCGCGGTGGAGCCGTTGACCGGGGCGTCACCGTCGGGGGTGCTGAGCCGGGGCGAGTAGTACAGGTAGACGAAGTGGTTGTCCGCGAAGCGGGGATCCGCCGCGACGCCCTGCAACCCCTCCTCGTCATGGGTGTAGACGTTCAGCCTGGCCGAGACCTTGGTGTTGCCGTTCGCGTCGGTGAGCCGCAGGGTGCCGTCCCTGGAGGTGTGCAGGACGGACCGGTCGGGCAGTACCGCCAGCGACATCGCCTCGCCCAGTTCGTCCGGGCCGGCGGCCAGCTTGACCTGCTGGTAGTCGTCGGCGGGGATGTCCCGAGGCGCGCCGCTGGCCGGGAGGGCGACAGCGGCCCCTCCGGTGACGATCAGGGCCAGGGCCGTGATGAGTCTCCACCCTTTGCGGGGGTGTCGTGACATGAGCCTTCCTTCCTGACGTGCGTGGGGTGTCAGGCAAGGCGCGCGCCGGCCGCGCTTGCTCCTGTGTGCACTGTGCTGCCGCAGCGGTGGGACGCCCGAGACGTCCTGGGACGCGGTTGCGGAGACCTCCATCCCGCAGAAGTGACAAGCGACTTATTGCACAGAACGCAAAAGCTTTTACACGGCAGCTCAATTCTTTTGCATGCTCGCAATGCGGCTCAAGATTTGTCAAGGCTATGTCAAATTTCCGTGGCGATCGTGGTGTCGCGCACGGCCCCGAGGGCGGCGGTGGATACCAAGTGGGCCTGTCGGAGCCGGTCTTGAGGCGCAGTCGCAACCGGGGTCCCGTATACAGGAGTGCCCTTCCGGTGCTCGCGGAACACCTGGCACCGGATCGCCCCCGGACGGGCCCGCCCGCGGCGGTGCGGGCCCTGAATTCGCGGCCGGCCGGGTGTTCATGACCGCCTGCGCGGTCCGGCTTTCCTCCGATGGTCCCGCAGCGGCCGGCCTCGGACGGATTCCGCGGGCCGTCGTGCCCTGCGCGGATCCGCGGGCGGTCCCCCTGCGTCCCGGTCAGACCACGGCGGTGACCGTGACCGTGACGGCCACCGCGTCGCGCGCCCCGTGCAGCGCGGCATGGGCCGCCCCGTCGGCCGCGGCCCGCACGGCCCGGGTGACGTCGAGGGCCCGGTGTCCGCTGAGCGTGGTGACCTTCACCTCCACGTGCCAGGTGTGCCGGTCGGTGTCGAGCCGGGCGTGCACCCCGGGTACCTGTTCGCCGCGTCCCGCGGCGCGCACGAACCGTGCGGTCCCGTCCCGCAGCAGCCGCGGGAGCCGCGGGCTGAGGGAGGCGACACCGGGCACCCGGCCGGCCGCGGCGGCCACGGTCCGCTCGATCTCCTGGCGGGTGTCGTGCGGGGTCATCGGCCCGTGCCGCCCTCGGGGACCGGTCCGCCACCGGTCCCGGGTCCGCCGAATCTGCCGCCCGACCCATGGCCAGGGGCGGTGCCTGTGCCGGGGGCGGCGGCATAGCTGAAGGTGGTGCCGTGGGCCTGGCCGCTGTCGTCCAGGACGTCGGCGACGGTCACGTCGACGGCGTCGACCTCCAGGCCCAGTGCGCGGTGGGCGCTGTCCACCACCCGGTGCCGCACCGCCTCGGCCACCTCCTGAAGGTTCCGCTCCAGTGAGGTCACCACCTCCAGGTCCACCCGCACGGAGCCGCCCCCCGCCTCGGCCCCGGAGTCGGCCGGGCGCACCCGGCAGCTACCCGCGCGCACACCCGGCAGCGCGTCGACCGCCGCACGGAACGCCTTCGCCACCGCGGCCTCCACGATCCAGAGGTCCTCCTCCGCCCCGCCGAGCGGCAGCGCGGGGCCTGAGCGCACTTCCAGCCTGACCAGCTCCATCACCCGGGTCGTGAACGGGTCGGGATCGACGGCCGGCGACCGGTCCGCGCTCCGCGCCCGTTCGACGAAGCCGTCCAGCACCGTCAGCTCGTGGAGGGCGGCCGTGCAGTGCGGACAGGTGCCCAGGTGCGGATCCTGTGCGGCCGTCCCCGCGTCGTACGCCTCCCAGACCGCCCGCAGGGGGGTGCCGCAGGGCAGCGCCTCGTCGTCCCCGGTGCCGTCCGGCGGCACCTGTCTCCCGTTCACCGCCATGCCTCCATGGCCGTCGTGAGGTGCCGCCTGGCCCGGAAGATCCGCCCCCGGACCGCCTGGCGCCCCACTCCCACCGCCTGTGCGATCTCGTCGTACGACAGGTCGTGCAGCTCCCGCAGCACCCAGCAGGCGCGCTGCTCCGGAGACAGGTCCGAGACGGCCTCGGCCAGGGCGCGCATGGCCGCGTTCGACTCGGCGAGCCGCTCGGGCGAGGCCTGGTACTCGGGCGCGGCGGGCTCCGGTACGGCCTCCAGGCCGGTGGCGGGCCGCCTCGCACGCAGTTGGTTCAGGCAGCGGTTGGTGACGATGCGGTACATCCAGGTACGGAACGCCGCCTGGCCGCGGAACTCCGGGAGCCGCCGCCAGGCGTTGACGAAGGCGTCCTGGACCGCGTCCTCGGCCTCCGCACGGTCGCCCAGCATGCGGGTGGCCAGGCCCAGCAGTGCGGGGCCGTGCCGGTGCACCAGGTCCTCGAAGGCGTCCTGGTCGCCTTCGCGTGCGCGCGCCACCAGCAGGGCGTCGTCGGGCGCGTCGTCCTGCCGCTCCCGGCCGGCCGGCTGTGTGGCCTCCCGCCGCAATGGGCCGCTCCTTTGCCTGCGCCCTGCATGGTGTGCAGGACCACGGTGACAGGCCGCGCGGCACGGAGCGCGCGGCGCGCCCGTGCGGCACCGGATGCCGTCACTCCTTTGGCGCCCTCCACGCGCTGCGACCGACCGGAGCGAGGGCCACCGCGGGCATGGGCGGCCGGAGGCCGGAGGAGGCCGGAAGAGGCCGGCGCACGCGGGCAGCACGCGGCCGGCACGCACGGCCCTGGGCAGCCCGGAGCACGTGAGCGGCGGCCACCGGCTGGAGGGGACGGGCACAGGTGGGCGGCGCCCGCACGGCAGGCACCGGCCGGTGTGTGCCGTGCGGGCGGGGGCGGTCACCCGGTGGGCAGCCGCTCGCCGCACCGGGAGCAGTAGCGGGCGTCGCCCTCCAGGGCGAGCCGGCCGCATTCGGTGCACACGCGGTGCAGCAGGCAGGCCGGCTCGCCGCCCTCCGCCACCGGGGACGGCGGGCGCCTGCGCTCCGCGGCCGGCGCGGCGCGCGCCGCCTCGCTCGTGCCGCCGATGGCCAGGCCCGGGCGGCGGCGGTGCGCGGTGAGGTAGACGAGGCCCCCGGGCCCCGCAAGGACGGCCCTGCGTGCGCCGTGCGGCAGCCAGGCCACGAAGCCGGGCCGCAGTTCCTGGGCGCCGGTCTCCGTGCCGAGGCTGCCGTCGCCGGCCACGACGCACACCAGCACGTCGAGGTCGGCCTCCACGTGCTCCGGCACGCCCTCGCCGGGGGCGAGGCGGATCAGGTTGGCGTCCAGTTGCCTGCCCTGCGCGGTCAGCCTCCACAGGGCACCGCCGCGTTCGGCTGCCGGGTCGTCGAGCAGCCGGCCGGCCTGGGCGAGCACGCCCGGTACCGAGGGGGTCGACACGGTGTTCCTCCGGTGGGTCGGGGTGGCCGCGCCGCCGGCGGGCGTCCTGCGGCCGCATGCGGATGCTACCCGGGCGGCCCGGCCGGTCCCACCGGGTACCACGGGCGGACCCGCCCCAGCGGGCGCGCCCGGGCCGGTCGCCGGGGCGCGGCCGCCGTCGTCCCGACGTCTGCCGCCGGGCCCGGGGCCGGGTGGTCTGCCGCATCCGGAGCCGGGGCTCCTGCCGGGCCCGGAGCGGCGGCCGGGGCCGGGGGCCGCGGCGCGGGGCCGGGGCCGCGATCCGGGGCCGGGGGCACTGCCATCCCCAGGCCCGACGTCGTACCGTGCGCATGGCCGATTGTCCATCTCAAGGCGGTTCCGCATGGCTCTGTTCGATCTGTCCCTGCCCCAACTCCGCGACTACCGCAGCGCGTCCGTCGAGCCCGAGGACTTCGACGCGTTCTGGGCCAAGACCCTCGCCGAGGCCCGCACCCTCCCGCTGGACGCCCGCTTCGAGCCGGTGGACACGGGCCTGCGCACGGTCGAGGTGCACGACGTGACGTTCGCCGGGTTCGGCGGCCATCCGGTCAGGGGCTGGCTGACGCTTCCCGCGGGGACGGCCGAGCCGCTGCCCCTGGTGGTGACGTTCGTGGGGTACGGCGGCGGGCGGGGCCTCGCGCACAGCAACCTGCTGTGGGCCTCCGCGGGCTTCGCCCATTTCGTCATGGACACCCGTGGCCAGGGCAGCGGCCACAGCCCGGGCGACACACCGGACCCGGCGGGCAGCGCGCCGGCCCACCCCGGATACATGACCCGGGGCATCGAGGACCCGCACGAGTACTACTACCGGCGGGTCTTCACCGATGCCGTAAGGGCCGTGGAGGCCGCCAGGTCCCATCCGCTGACGGACGCCGCGCGCACCGCGGTGACCGGCATCAGCCAGGGCGGCGGCATCACCCTGGCGGTGGCGGGCCTGGTGCCCGACCTGGTGGCCGCGGCGCCCGACGTCCCCTTCCTGTGCGACTTCCCGCGGGCCATCAGGCTCACCAACCGCGACCCGTACCGCGAGGTGGGCAGGTACCTCAAGGCGCACCGGGGGCGCACGGAGCAGGTGGCGCGGACGCTCGCCTACTTCGACGGGGTGCACTTCGCCTCCCGCGGCCGGGTCCCGGCGCTGTTCTCCACGGCGCTGGAGGACGAGACCTGCCCGCCGTCCACCGTCTTCGCGGCGTTCAACGCCTACGGGCACTCCGAGAAGTCGATCGAGGTGTACGACTTCAACGACCACGAGGGCGGCGGTCCGTTCCACGAGGCGGCGCAACTGCGCTGGCTGCCGCCGCTGCTCCGCAGGGGCTGAGGCCACCGGGCGGGCGGCGACCGGCGGATCCGCCCGGCGCCGCCCGCCCGCGGCCCGCGGGCCCCAGCGGGGGCAGCAGACCGGCCGGGCGCAGTGGACACGGCGGGGGCGGCGGGCGCAGCAGACGGATCGGAGCGGGCAGGCGGATCAGGAACGGCGCCGCAGGGCCCGGTCGGTGACCGTGAGGACGATCAGGAGCACTCCGAGCACCCCGGCGGCCATCCCCATCAGGTGCAGGCCCGCGTCGTTCGCCCGCTGCCCGTAGGCGAGTGCGATCAGGCTGGACGCGGTGATGGCACCGATGTACTGGGCGGTGCGCTGGAGTCCGGCCGCCGCGCCGATGTCCTGGGCGGGGGCCTGGGACTGCACGGCAGCCTGGTTGCTGGTCCCGATCAGCCCCTGCGGAATGCCGAAGCACGCACCGACGAGCAGCAGGACGACCAGCGGGGTGGCGCCGCCGACGAGCGACAGGATGCCCGCGCCGATGGTGAGCAGGATGCTGCCGACGGTGAGCGGGGCCCTGATGCCCTTGGTGCGGGCGCCGAGCAGCGAGCAGACCAGCGCGCACACCGACATCGGCAGCATCAGCAGGCCCGTGTGCCCCGACGAGAAGCCCCTGCCTTCCTCCAACCACTGGGTGTAGCCGTACATCACGCAGTAGATGAGCAGGTAGCCGACGCCGTGCCGCAGATAGGTACGGGCGAGGGCGGTGTTGCGGGCGAGCATGCGCAGGTCGATGAACGGATGCGCGCAGCGCAGTTGCCAGGCGACCAGCGCGCTGCTCAGTACGGCGAACGGGGCGAGCAGCCACCACATCGGGTGCGCGAGGTCGAGCAGGAAGAACACCAGCACGGTCAGCGCGGTGGAGAACAGTCCGATGCCGAGCGGGTCCATGGCCGCGCCGGGCCTGCCGCCGGCCCGGGAGGCCGCGCTGCCCGCGGGCGCGGCGGCGCCGGCGGCTGCCGCCCCGGTCCGGGCGGACGCCGTCCGCGGTGGGTCGGCGGGGATCCAGAAGAGGGCGCTGACGAACGCGATCAGGGCCACCGGCACGTTCACCGCGAAGATGCCGCGCCAGCCGACCGCGGTCACCAGCAGACCGCCGAGGGTGGGGCCCACCGCGGCGCTGCCGAGCGCGGCGAAGGACAGCCGCGCGAGTACCGGACGCGGTGTGGCGCGGCCTATCCTGCGGGACTCGTCGCGCAGCACCGACATGGCCGCGGGATAGGCCGCGGACGTGCCGATGCCGAGCAGCAGCCGGGAGACCACCAGCCAGCCGAACGTCGGCGCCAGGGCTCCGACCAGGCCCGAGGCCACGACCACGACGAGACCGGCGAGGAACACCCGGCGCGGCCCGAGCACGTCCGCGAGCCTGCCGAGCACGGGCTGGGCGACGGCGCTCGCCAGGTAGAGCACGGAGATCAGCCAGGCGGTCTGGGCGGCGCCGATGCCGAAGGCATGGCCGATCGCCACCAGAGCGGTGGAGATCATGGTGGTGTTCAGCGGGTTGAGCAGGGAGCCGAGGAGCAGGGGCGCGGTGAGCCGGGCGCTGAAGCCGCCGTCCCGCGTGCCGGGCCCCGCGCTCCGCGCCTGCGCCGGGCCCGCGGCGCCCGCAGCCTGCGCGGACCGGGTCCGCAGGTCCGTGGTGCGGCCACGCATCACCGGCTCACCCGGCCGTGCCGACGGCCCCGCCGGGCGCCCACGGCGCGGTTCCGGGAGCCGTGCGGGAGTGCGGTCGGATGTGTGCTGCATACACTCAGCATAAAAGATAGGCAGCCTAACTGCAAAGTTAACCTGTCTAATATGATCCCCGACACACGGGCGCCGCCACGAGTCGGACGCGCTCGCGCCGCACCCGGACCGACCACGCGCGCGATCACTCACGGGGACCTGCGGCTCCCTGCGGGCCCTCCGCGCCGGCACCCCCCGGGCGCCGAAGGCCGATCAGCGACGAGAGCAGCAGCGCGATCGCCCACCCCGCGGAGTGCCGCGTCCCGCACCCGCCGGCCCGGCCGAGGACGCGCCGACAACGACGCGGCCCCGGCCGGGCCGGCGGGTGCGGGACGCGGCTCGGAGACGGACATGGCCCGACTCTCCGTCCGCCGTCCGCGGGCCCGCGCGGCCGTCCGGGGCGCGTGACCGCGCCGCGCGCACCCGGCCGGGGCCCGCGCCCGGCCGGGGGCGTTCCCGGCCGGGCGCCGGTCCCGGCCGGGTGCGGTGCGATCAGCTCAGGACGAGTTCCGGCTTGTACATGTCCAGCCAGAGCGCGAGGTCGAGCGTGCGCTCCAGGCCGCGCCGGGACGCCTGGCTGATCTGCGGGGCGTCGCGGAACGCGGCACGCTCCACCAGGCCGGCGTCGATGACGTCGAAGACCTGGTGGGAGGGGCGGGACAGCAGCTCCTTGGCATGCTCCTGGAGGGCGATCGCGTACTTCGGGTCCTGGGTGGACGGGTAGGGGCTCTTGACCCGGTCGTACACCGAGCGCGGCAGCAGGTCGGCGGTGGCCTCGCGCAGCAGGCTCTTCTCCCGTCCGTCGAACGACTTCAGGGACCAGGGGGTGTTGTAGACGTACTCGACGAGGCGGTGGTCGCAGAACGGCACCCGGACCTCCAGCCCGACGGCCATGCTGGCGCGGTCCTTGCGGTCCAGCAGCACCCGCACGAAACGGGTCAGGTGCTGGTGGCAGATCTTGCGCATCCGGAACTCGAAGTCGCTCTCGCCTTCGAGCCGCTGCACACCGGCTATCGCCTGCTGGTAGCTGTCGGCGATGTACGCGCCCAGGTCGAGCGACGCGGTCAGGTCCTTGCGCAGCACACCGGCGTCGTCGCCGAAGTGCTGCTGGAAGCGGACCAGCCAGGGGAAGGTGTCCGCCTTGCGGGCCTCCTCGTCGAAGAACTGCAGGTAGCCGCCGAACACCTCGTCCGCGGACTCACCCGACAGGGCCACCGTGGAGTGCTCGCGGATGGCCTTGAAGAGCAGGTAGAGCGAGGCGTCCATGTCGCCCAGGCCGGCCGGGATGTCACGGGCGCGGATCACCCGGGCCCGCACCTCGGGGTCGGCCAGCGCGTTGGAGTCCAGCACGATGTCCCGGTGGTCGGTGCCCGACTCGCGCGCCACGTCGTGCACGAACGGCGTGTCAGGCGTCAGGCGCAGCTCGTCGGCGACGAAGTTCTCCGCCTGGCCGACGAAGTCCACCGCGAAGCTGCGCACCCGCTCGCCCTGCTCGCCGAGCATCCGGGCGGCCAGTGCGGTCATCGCGGACGAGTCGAGGCCGCCGGAGAGCAGGGTGCAGCGCGGCACGTCCGAGACGAGCTGACGGCGCACGATGTCGTCGAGCAGCTCGCGCACCCGCGCGATGGAGGCGTCGCGGTCATCCGTGTGCGGCCGGGTCTCGAGCTGCCAGTAGACGTGCCGGCGCAGGCCGGTGCGGTCCACGGTGACGACCGTGCCGGGCTCCACCTCGTGCATGCCGTCCCAGACCGCGTGGCCGGGCGTCTTGACGAAGGTGAACAGCTCCCGCAGGCCGTCCAGGGTGACCCGGGAACGGGCCAGCGGGTTGGCCAGGATGGCCTTGGGCTCGGAGCCGAACAGCACGCCGTCCGGCGTCTCGTAGTAGTAGAAGGGCTTGATGCCCATGCGGTCGCGGATCATCACCAGCTTGTCGCGCCGGGCGTCCCAGATCGCGAAGGCGTACATGCCGTTGAGCCGCTCGGCCACGGCCTCGCCCCACTCGAGGTAGCCGTGCAGCACGACCTCGGTGTCCGAGTCGGTCTTGAACCGGTGGCCGCGGCCGGTCAGCTCGCGGCGCAGCTCCGTGAAGTTGTACGCCTCCCCGGAGTAGACGAGGGCGACGGTGCCCTCGGGCGTCTCCTCGCTCATCGGCTGGCGGCCGCCCGGCAGGTCGATGATCGCAAGCCTGCGATGTCCGAGCCCGGCGGGCCCGCCGATCCACGTACCCCGGTCGTCGGGGCCCCGGCAGGACATCGTCTCCGTCATTGCATCCAATGTCTCGGCGGAAGCCGCCAAGTCACGGTCGAAGGAGACCCAGCCGGTGATGCCACACATCCCGTTTCCTCCCGATCATGATTCCACGCCCGGACCTCGGGCACCTCAATGACCAGGGGCGATGCCCCCGAGGCTGCCGGACCGCGGAATCAGTTGTATCCAGCACCTATGTTACGAGCGTGGGTCACGGGGGCTACGAAGGTCAACGTGGCCTTGACAACCCCGGCCCCGTTACCGCTGCATTCCAGCCGTCCACGGTTCCGCACCCCGGGCACCGGGGTCTTCCGAGCCCCCGCTCCCCCAGGGCCGCGGTGGCGCCCACCCCGCCGGACCCACCGCTATCAAGCCATCGGCAAAAGTTTCCTCAACCCGCCGGGCACACCGGCACGGCTGGGCGCCACGGCGAGCGGGGGTGCACGATGGCTGCATGCTGTTCGCCCGGCTGGCCCAGGTCTCCCGGGACGTCGCCGCCACCTCGGCACGGTCCCGCAAGACCGCCCTGCTGGCCGAGCTGTTCCGGGACGCCGAGCCCGCGGACGTGCCGGTGGTCATCCCCTACCTCGCCGGCCGGCTGCCGCAGGGCCGGCTCGGCATCGGCTGGAGCGTGCTGCGGCACCCGGTGCCGCCCGCACCGGACCCGGCCCTGACCGTGCGCGAGGTGGACGCCGCCCTGACCCGGCTCGGTACGGTCGCCGGCGCCGGCGCCGGCGCAGAGCGCCGCCGCCTGGTGGCGGCGCTGCTGGGCGCGGCCACGGCGGACGAGCAGCGCTTCCTGATCGGACTGCTCACCGGCGAGGTGCGCCAGGGTGCCCTGGACGCGCTGGCCGTCGAGGGCCTCGCGCAGGCCACCGGCGCACCGGCGGCGGAGGTACGGCGGGCGGTGATGCTGGCGGGCTCCCTGCCGGCGGTGGCCGAGGCACTGCTGGCCGGTGGCCCGCGGGCGCTGGAGGACTTCCGGCTCACCGTGGGCCGCCCGGTGCAGCCGATGCTGGCCAGGAGCGCGGCATCGGTCGGCGACGCGCTGGACCGGCTCGGACCGTGCGCGGTGGAGGAGAAACTGGACGGCATCCGCGTCCAGGTGCACCGGCAGGGCGGCACGGTGCGCGTCTACACCCGCACCCTGGACGACATCACCGAACGCCTGCCCGAGGTCACCGCCGCGGCGCTGGAGTGCGGGGCCGAGAGCTTCATCCTGGACGGCGAGGTGCTCGCGCTGGACGACGACGGCCGCCCGCGCGCCTTCCAGGACATCGCGGGGCGGGTCGGCTCCCGCCTGGACGTGGCGACGGCGGCCGCGGCGCTCCCGGTGTCACCGGTCTTCTTCGACGCGCTGTCCGTCGACGGCCGCGACCTGCTGGCGCTGCCGTTCGACCGGCGCCACGAGGAGCTGGCGCGGCTCGTCCCGGAGCCGATGCGGGTCCGGCGCACCGTGGTGCCCGACCCGGCCGACGGCCCGTCGCGCCGTGCCGCGGAGGCGTTCCTCGCCGAGACCCTGGCGCGCGGCCACGAAGGCGTGGTGGTCAAGGCCATGGACGCCGCGTACCGCGCGGGCCGGCGCGGCGCCTCCTGGCTGAAGGTCAAGCCCGTGCACACCCTGGACCTGGTCGTGCTGGCCGCCGAGTGGGGTCACGGCAGGCGTACCGGCACGCTGTCCAACCTGCACCTGGGCGCGCGGGCTGCGGACGGCTCGTTCGCCATGCTCGGCAAGACCTTCAAGGGCCTGACGGACAGGATGCTCGCCTGGCAGACCGAGCGGCTGCGGGCGCTCGCGCTGGACGACGACGGCCATGTGGTGACGGTCCGTCCGGAACTGGTGGTGGAGATCGCCTACGACGGACTCCAGCGGTCCACCCGGTATCCGGCGGGTGTCACGCTCCGCTTCGCGCGGGTGGTGCGCTACCGGGAGGACAAGACCCCGGAGCAGGCGGACACGGTGGAGACGGTCCTCGCCGCGCACCCCTGACGCCAGGCTGGCGACGCCCGGACGCCCCGCGCGACCGCGGCCGGGGCCCGGGGCACCGCGAGCCCCCACACTGGAGGCATGACGGAGAAGCGCAGCGCCGGGCTCCTGCTGTTCAGGCCGGCGCCCGAGGACACCGGCCGAGGGGCGGCGGACCGTGCGGAGGTCCTGCTCGGCCATATGGGCGGCCCGTTCTGGGCGCGTCGCGACGCCGGCGCGTGGACCCTGCCCAAGGGCGAGTACGAGCCGCCCGAGGAGCCCTGGGAGGCGGCCCGCCGCGAGTTCGCCGAGGAGCTGGGGCTGCCCGCGCCGGACGGCGAACCCGTGCCGCTGGGCGAGGTCCGGCAGTCCGGCGGGAAGGTGGTGACCGCGTGGGCCGTGCGCGGGGACCTCGATCCGCGGGCGGTGACCCCGGGAACGTTCACCATGGAGTGGCCGCGCGGCTCGGGCCGCACCGCCGCCTTCCCCGAACTCGACCGGGTCGCGTGGTTCCCGCTGGCGGGGGCCCGCGAGAGGATCGTCAAGGCCCAGACCGCGTTCCTGGACCGGCTGGCCGAACACGTCGCCGCGCGCTGAGGCCCGAGCCAGGCCGGCGACCCGCCGCGCCCGCGCCACCGCCGGCCCGGCCGTCCCCGCGCCGCACACGGGCCCGCGCCGCACACGGGCCCGCGCCGCACGCCGCGCCCGCGCCCGCACCGCGCGCCGCCCCGGCCCCTGCCGTGCCGCCGCGCATGGGTCGCGTGCGGGCGGGTACGCGGGGCGTCCCCGGACGCGGCGCGTTTGCGGACTCCCGTGCGCCGGGTCAAGGTCGAAGTACCGGCTCCAGGAGGTCGTATCCATGCCCATCGCGACGGTGAACCCGGCCAGCGGCGAGACGCTGAAGACCTACGACGCCCTGAGCGCCGCGGAGGTCGAACAGCGGATCGCGACCGCGGACGCGGCCTTCGCCGCCTACCGCAACACCACCTTCGGCGACCGTGCGGTGCTGCTCGGCCGCGCCGCCGACCTGCTGGAGGAGGACCAGCAGGACGTCGCGCGCGTCATGACCACCGAAATGGGCAAGCCTCTCGCCCAGGCCCGTGCGGAGGTCGCGAAGTGCGTCAAGGCGATGCGCTGGTACGCGGGGCGTGCCGAGTCCCTGCTCGCGGACGAGCACCCCTCGGCCGCGGACGTGGCGGACTCGGGGGCCGACCGGGTCCGGGTGGTGTACCGCCCGCTGGGCGTGGTGCTGGCCGTGATGCCGTGGAACTTCCCGCTCTGGCAGGTGGTCAGGTTCGCCGCGCCGGCCCTGATGGCGGGCAACGTGGGCCTGCTCAAGCACGCCTCGAACGTGCCGCAGACGGCGCTCTACCTGGAGGACCTGTTCCGCAGGGCCAGCTTCCCCGAAGGCTGCTTCCAGACCCTGCTCATCGGGTCGGGGGCGGTCGAGGACGTGCTGCGCGACCCCCGGGTGGCCGCGGCGACGCTCACCGGCAGCGAGCCCGCGGGCCGCTCGGTGGCGTCGATCGCCGGGGACGAGGTCAAGAAGACGGTGCTGGAGCTGGGCGGCAGCGACCCCTTCGTGGTGATGCCGTCGGCCGACCTGGAGCAGGCCGCGCAGACGGCGGTGACGGCGCGCGTGCAGAACAACGGGCAGTCCTGCATCGCTGCGAAGCGGTTCATCGTGCACACGGACGTCTACGACGAGTTCACCCGGCTGTTCACCGACCGGATGCGGGCGCTGCGGGTGGGCGACCCGATGGACGAGGACACGGACGTCGGGCCGTTGTCCAGCGAACGGGGCCGTGCGGACCTGGAGGAGCTGGTCGACGACGCCGTGGGGCGGGGGGCCGCGGTCCTGTGCGGCGGGCAGCGGCCCGAAGGACTCGGCGAGCGCGGCTGGTACTACGCCCCCACGGTGCTCGCGGACGTCACCGACGCGATGCGCATCCACCACGAGGAGGCGTTCGGGCCCGTGGCCTCGCTCTACCGGGTGCCGGACCTCGACGCCGCCGTACGGCTGGCCAACGACACGCCGTTCGGACTGAGCTCCAACGTCTGGACGCGTGACGACGGCGACGTGGCGCGCTTCGTGCGCGACCTCCAGGCCGGTGGCGTGTACGTCAACGGCATGACCGCCTCCCACCCGGCCCTCCCGTTCGGCGGTGTCAAGCGCTCCGGCTACGGGCGTGAGCTGTCGGGGCACGGCATCCGCGAGTTCTGCAACACCACGACCGTCTGGCAGCGGGCCTGAGCGGGCCGCGGGCCGGGAACCGGGCGCCCGCGGCGCACCCGGTTTCCGGCACGCCGCCCGGCACGCGCGCTGCTGCGCGTCGCACGCGCCCGGAGCGGTTACGATCCACAGGGTCGTCGTCCTCCCGGGAGGGTCCAGTGGGTCGTGAAGTGACACCGCCCCTGATCATCGACCACCACGGCCAGTTGCACGTGGCGGCCGCCGACGTCAGCAAGCTGCTCCGTGCCGTCGGGGGCCACTGGCTGCACCTGGTGCACTCCGGGCGGGACGACCTCGACGAGGACACGGTGGCCACGCTCACCATCGAGCTGGCGAAGCTGGCCGACCGCATCGACGTGGCGTGCATCGCGCACAGCAGCGGCAGCCGCGCCTGAGGAGCGGCAGCGGCGCCCGAGGGCGAGCCGGCGGCACGCGGCGGTGCCGGACGCCAGGCCCACGCCCGGCGTCGCCACGCCCGTACCCGCGACCGCCACACCCGCGCCGCCAGGCCACACCCAGGCGCCGCCACGCCCGTGACCGGGATCGACCACGACGGAACGGTCACGATCGAGCCCGTATCCATCATGACCGGTGGAGCCGGTTGTCCTAGATGACTGTCTTGTGAATATATACACCAAACCAGTGGTTTGACCGTCAGCTTCCGAACGTGGGGTATCCGCGGCCTTCGCTCCTTGCCACAGTGGGCGACACCCAGCCGACGAGCAGTGAGGATCCCCGAAGATGCGGTTCCGTCACCCGCGTACGCGCCTGGCCATCGCAGGTGCGGCGTTCGCCGTACTGACCGTCGCGGTGCCCGCCACCTACGCCGTCCTCGACGATCCGCCGCCCGCCCTGGCGCAGCGCTCCCCCGCCAGGGCCGCGGTGCCGTTCGCACCGGTGCAGACGTACGGCGGGGTCGGACTGCTGCTCGGCAGCGGGCGCCCACACGGCGGTCCGCCGGGCATCGACCGGCGGTTCGCGCCCTTCGCCGACCGATGGGCGGCCTCGGGCTGCGCGCGGGACCTGACGGTGCGGCACGACCACGGGCGGTGGCGGCACCGCCCGGGCGGCATCGACCGCAGACACTACGAACTGATCCTGCTCCACCCCGTGCCGAGCGCGCGCTCCCGCGCCGCGCTCGTCGAGGACATCCGCCGCGTCTGGGAGCGGCGGTACGGACAGGACGCGGAGGCAGGCCGGGACCGTCCGACGCCGGCCGACCTCCGCTAGAGCGCCGCGGCCCGTTCCTGCGGCCCGCGGCCCGCGGTGTTCCCAATCTGGAGTAGTCCGGCGCGATATCCACGCCGGCTCAGGAGATCGTGGGGACACCACCTTCACACTCGGGGGGCGAGAGAAGGCTCACGCTTATGGCCACCTTGTGCAAACCAACGGTCTCCGTGCCGGAACACGTCATCACCATGGAGGAGACGCTCGAACTCGCGCGGGCCCACCACGCCAACCATCCCCAACTCCCCCTGGCCCTGCGGCTCATCGGGAACACCGGCGTACTGACCCGGCACATCGTGCAACCCATTTCGGAGACCCTGAAGCACCCGGGCTTCGAACAGCGCAACAAGCTCTACGAGGCGGAGGCCAAGGCGCGGGTGCCCGGCGTCGTGCTGAGCGCCCTGGACGACGCGGACCTCACCCCGGCCGACATCGACGTGATCATCTACGTGTCGTGCACCGGCTTCATGATGCCGTCGCTGACCGCCTGGCTGATCAATGTGCTCGACTTCCCCAGCAACACCCGGCAGATACCGATCGCCCAGCTCGGCTGCGCCGCCGGTGGTGCCGCGATCAACCGCGCCCACGACTTCTGCACCGCCTACCCGGAGAAGAACGCGCTGATCGTCGCCTGCGAGTTCTGCTCGCTGTGCTACCAGCCGACCGATCTCGGCGTGGGCTCGCTGCTCTCCAACGGGCTGTTCGGCGACGGGATCGCGGCGGCCGTGGTGCGCGGCAGCGGCGGTACCGGTGTCCAACTGGAGCGCAACGGCTCCTACCTGATCCCGAAGACGGAGGACTGGATCGCCTACGACGTCCGTGAGACAGGGTTCCACTTCCTGCTGGACAAACGGGTGCCAGGCACCATGGAACCGCTCGCTCCCGCACTCAAACAGCTCGCGGGACTCCACGGCTGGGACGCCTCCGACCTGGACTTCTACATCATCCATGCCGGTGGCCCGAGAATCCTGGACGACCTCACCAAGTACCTTCGGGTACCGCCCAAGGCGTTCCGCTTCAGCAGGGAGACGCTCACGGAGTACGGGAACATCGCCAGCGCCGTCGTCCTGGACGCGCTGCGCAGGCTGTTCGAGGAGGGCGGCGCCGAGCACGGCGCCCGAGGTCTGCTCGCCGGATTCGGCCCGGGCATCACGGCCGAGATGGCACTCGGCCGCTGGACGTCCGCCGACCGTGTCCCCGCCGCGGTGGAGGTCACCGTATGACCGACGACACGACGACCGGGCCGGCGGTCCTCGACGACCCCGCGGAGGACCCCGCGAGCGCCCCGGCGGACGACCCGGGCGACCGCACGGCACGGGCTGCGGCCGGTGCCGATCCCCGGGATCTGCCGCCCGTGAGGTTCTGGCCCGCGCTCGACCTGACCGCAGTGGACTTCGACCCGGTGCTCGCCGAGCTGATGCGGGAGGGCCCGGTGACCCGGATCCGGCTGCCCAACGGCGAGGGCTGGGCCTGGCTCGTCACCCGCCACGACGACGTGCGCATGGTGACCAACGACACCAGGTTCAGCCGTGCGGCGGTCATGGAACAGCAGGTCACCCGGCTCGCGCCGCACTTCATCCCGGTACCGGGCGCGGTGGGCTTCGCCGATCCGCCGGACCACACCCGGCTGCGCAGGGCGGTGGCCCCGGCGTTCACGGCACGGGGCGTGGAGGCGGTGCGGCAGCGGTCGGCGGCCGCACTCGACGCTCTGGTGGACGCGATGATCGCGCAGGGGCCGCCGGCCGACCTCACGGAGCGCGTGCTGAGCCCCTTCCCCATCGCCGTCATCTGCGAGCTGATGGGCGTCCCGGCCCAGGACCAGGAGCGGATGCACACCTGGACCCAACTGATCCTGTCCTCTTCGCACGGCGCGCACCTCAGCGAGCAGGCCAAGGACGAGATGGCGGCGTACTTCACGGACTTGGTCCGCGAGCGCCACGACAGCACGGCCGAGGACGTCACCTCCCTGCTGGGCGCCGCGGTCGGCCGGGGCGAGATGACCGTGGAAGAGGCCGTGGGACTCGCGGTACTGATCCAGATCGGCGGTGAGGCGGTCACCAACAACAGCGGGCAGATGTTCTACCTGCTGCTGACCCGCCCGGAGCTGGCGGAGCGGCTGCGCGCCGAGCCGGAGCTGCGCCCGGGGGCCGTGGACGAGCTGCTGCGGTACATCCCGCACCGCTCCGCGGTCGGCCTGTCCCGGATCGCCATGGAGGACGTGGTGATCAGGGGGGCGCAGATCCGTGCCGGCGAGCCGGTCTACGTCTCGTACCTGGCCGCCAACCGCGACCCGGACGTCTTCCCCGACCCGGAGCGTATCGACCTCGAGCGCAGTCCGAACCCGCACGTGTCCTTCGGGCACGGGCCGCACTACTGCCCGGGCGGGATCCTCGCCCGGATGGAGACCCAGTTGATGGTGGACACCGTGCTCGACCGGCTGCCGGGGCTGCGGCTCGCGGTGCCGCCCGAGGAGGTCCCCTGGCGCCGCGGTGCGCTGATCCGGGGACCGGAAGCCCTGCCCGTCACATGGTGACCGGCGCCCGCCCACCCCGGTGACGGGGCCTCCTGCCGCGCCCGCGGGGTGCGAGGAGGCCCCGGCCGGCGACCAGCCCCCAGGGAGAACCATGACCGCGCTCACCCCGCCCGAGGGCCTGCTGGTGCCGCCGGGACACGGCCGCACGGTGCGAACGCCCGCCCAGCAGGTGACGTTCAAGGTGACGGGCTCGCACTCGCGCAGCGCGTCGAGCTTCGAGGTGATGGTGCCGCCCGGCTTCGACGTGGGGGCTCATGTGCACACCAAGAGCGAGGAGCTGTTCTACGTGCTCGAGGGCGAGCTCGACGTGCTCGCCTTCGAGCCGCGGGTGCGCACCCCCGACCGCTGGCAGCGCTGGGAGTCGACGTCGGGCAACCGGGTGGTGCGGGCCGCGCCGGGGACCGTCATCCTGGTACCGCCCGGCTGCCCGCACGCCTTCGCCAACCCGACCGGAAGCCCCGCGAAGATGTTCTTCCAGGCCTCGCCGCCGCCCGACCACGAGCGGTACTTCGACGAGCTGCTGGAGATCCTCTCGGGCGGCGGCCCGCCCGACCACGCCGCCATCGAGGAACTGCGGCGCCGCTACGACATCGAGCAGTTGACACCACTGCGGCACGGCCCGCCGCTCGAAGGGTGGCAGTCGCGGCGTACCCCGAAGGAGAACAGCCCGCCGGCCCCGGCGTGACCCGGCGCCCCGGCGCACCTCACGCACCCCACGCACCCCACGCACCCCACGCACCCGGCCGGCTGCGCCGGAAGGCCCGGAGGACCCGGCAGGTTCCGGAGGACCCCGGCAGGTTCCGGAGGACCCCGGCAGGTTCCGGAGGACCCCGGCACCTGCGTCGGCGCTTGCAGGGCGAAGGCGCGGGGGCCGCCGCACCGCCCACCGGTGCGGGGGCTCCGTGGTCACACGCGGCGTGTTCGAGCACTCTCGGCGCGCAGGGACAACGGGCGGCGCGTTCGCGTGCGGCCTCCACCCTGCGCCCGGATCGTGGAGGCGGCCTTCTGCCAGGCGCGGGTGTTTCCCCCAGGCACGCCAACGGCTTCCGGCAGGCGCCCACGGCCCCTCCCGTCTCCGGGGAGGGGGCCGCGTTGCGGCGACGCTCCGCGCGTGTCCTGCTGCTCCCGCCTCAGCGGATCGGCATGCCCGACAGGGTCCGCGCGATGACCAGGCGCTGGATCTCGCTGGTGCCTTCGAAGATCGTGTAGATCGCCGCGTCGCGGTGCATCCGCTCGACCGGGTACTCCCGGGTGAAGCCGTTGCCGCCGAGGATCTGCACCGCCTGGGCGGTGACCTGCTTGGCCGCCTCGCTCGCGAACAGCTTCGACATCGATCCCTCGGCCGACGTGAACGGCCTGCCGTTCGCCGCCATCCACGAGGCGCGCCACACGAGCAGCCGCGCCGCGTCGATACGGGTGCGCATGTCGGCGAGCTGGAAGGCGACGCCCTGGTTGTCGATGATGGGGCGGCCGAACTGCTCACGGGTCTTCGCGTAGTCCAGCGCAACCTCGTAGGCGGCACGCGCGGTGCCGACCGCCATCGCTCCGACCGCGGGGCGGGACGCCTCGAAGGTGGCCATGGCGGCGTTCTTGAGCCTCTCGCCGCCCTTGGCACGCTCCCGGGCCCGAGCCAGGCGCTCGTCCAGCCTGTCCTTGCCGCCCAGCAGGCAGGATCCGGGTATCCGCACGTCGTCGAGGACGACCTCGGCGGTGTGCGAGGCGCGGATGCCGTGCTTCTTGAACTTCTGCCCCTGGGACAGGCCGGGCGTGCCGGGCGGGACGATGAAGGAGGCGTGCCCCTTGGACCCCAGCTCGGGGTCGACGACGGCGACCACCACGTGGACGTTGGCGATGCCCCCGTTGGTCGCCCAGGTCTTGGTGCCGTTCAGCACCCACTCGTCCTTGGCCCCGTCGTACACGGCGCGGGTGCGCATCGAGGCCACGTCGGACCCGGCGTCCGGCTCCGACGAGCAGAACGCGGCGACCTTCACGTCAGAGGCGTCGCCGTACATCTGCGGGATCCAGGTGCCGATCTGCTCCTCGGTGCCGTTGGCGAGCACGCCGACGGCCGCGAGGCCGGTGCCCACGATGGACAGCGCGATGCCCGCGTCCCCCCAGAACAGCTCCTCCATGGCCATCGGGAGCCCGAGTCCGGTGGGATCGAAGTACTGCTGCGCGTAGAAGTCCAGGGAGTAGATGCCCACCTTGGCGGCCTCCTGGATCACCGGCCAGGGCGTCTCCTCGCGTTCGTCCCACTCGGCGGCCGCGGGACGTATGACCTGGGCGGCGAAGCCGTGGACCCAGTCCTGGACCTCCTTCTGCTCGTCGTTGAGTTCCATGGTGAACTCCGCCATGTCCCCTCCTGGGCCTCTCCGCCATGCATTACCTGCGGTAACGGGAGTCTGTTACCGGCCGGTAGCCAATGTCAACTCCCGGCGCCCCTCCCCCGCCCGGCAGCGCGTTCGAGGTCGACCGCCGGACAGGTGTTAGTTTGCGCAGGCGTCACCGACTCAGCACGGGCGGGGAGAAACCATGGACACCACACAGCGGACAGAGCCGCAGCGCTCCCCGGAGCAGCGGCGCCGCGAGCTGCTCGAGGCAGCCGACCGGGTGGTGCTGCGTGACGGGCCCGGCGCCTCGATGAACGCGATCGCCGCCGAGGCGGGCATCACCAAACCGATCCTCTACCGCCACTTCGGCGACAAGGGGGGACTGTACGCCGCCCTCGCCAAGCGCCACACCGACGCCCTCCTGGAGGCGCTGCGCGCCGCGCTGGACGCGCCCGCGGAGCGCCGCAAGCGGGTCGAGGCCACCCTCGACACCTATCTGGCGGCCATCGAGGCCCGCCCGCAGGTGTACCGGTTCCTGATGCACCCCGCGGAGGCCGGGTCCCAGAGCGAGGGCGGCTTCGACGTGGGCCGGCACTCCGCCCCCCTGCTGCGCCGCCTCGGTGAGGAACTGGCGAAGGTCATAGAGGAGCGCGTCGACCTCGGCCCTGCGGGCGACCGGCTGGCGCGGGTGTGGGGCCACGGCATCGTCGGCATGATGCACGCGGCGGGCGACTGGTGGCTCGCCGAGCGCCCGTGCTCCCGCGCGGACCTGGTGCACAGCCTGGCCGACCTGCTGTGGGGCCGGCTGGCCGCCGCGGGCGACGTGGCGGGCGGCCCCCGCTTCTGACGGGCGGGGCCGCCCGCCGGTACCCGCCGGGTCCACTCCGCCGATCGGCCGGAAGGACGGCGCAGCGGCGGCCGGACGGCCCCGTCCGGCGTTCGGGGACCGGGCCGCGGGTCGCACACCGGGCCGTCAGGGCCGCCCGGCGGCGCCTCTGGACCCTCAGGGCACCGGAAAGGTACCGGCAGGGGCCCGAAGGGCGGACGAGGCGGCCGGGTCCCGGGGCGCTCGCCCCTGCGAGAAGCGCTCCGCCGCGCGCAGCGCACGCCGCCGGCGCCATCCGGTGACCCGCTCCGTGTACACGCTCCCCCCGAGGTGGTCCACCTCGTGCTGCAGGCAGCGCGCGAAGAAGCCGGTGCCGTGTATCCGCACCGGCTCGCCGACGACGGTGACGCCCTCCACCACCGCATGGTCGAACCGCGGTGTACCCGCTTCGAAGCCGGGCAGCGACAGGCACCCCTCGGGACCGCGCAGCACCTCTCCGTCCGCCGCCACCAACCGCGGGTTCACCACGTGCCCCAGATGGCGCCGCTCCTCGTCGTCCGGACAGTCGTACACGAAGACCCGCAGGCCCTGTCCCACCTGGTTGGCGGCCAGTCCCACGCCCTGGGCCGCGTACATTGTCGCGTACATGTCCTCGACCAGCCGGGCCAGCGCCGGGCCGAAGTCGGTGACCTGCGCACACGGCGTGTGCAGCACCGGGTCCCCGAACAGGGACAGCGGTCGTACGCGCCCTCCGGCGCCCGGGATCGAGCCGTGTCGCATGGCCGTAAGAGTACGGTCCGACTCGCGCGCGGCCTCCCGTGCCCGGTCAATCCGATCCGTAATGGTGCCGTTGTTCTGGCCTGTGACCGGATCTCGATAGGCTGAGGGCCACGCGATGGCCATACCCACTCGCCCGGGGCCGGCACGGCGCCGTATCCAAGGAGGATCCTCAACAATGGCAGGCAACTCGGACCCGCTGACGCCGCGGGCCAAGCTGGCCGTGACGGCGGGCAGGGCCGCCGCGGCGGTATCCCGTGCAGCGGGCCGTGGCAGCGGTTCCGTGATCGGCGGCCGGGTAGCGCTCAAGCTCGACCCCGAACTGCTGGGCCGGCTCGCCCAGCACCTGGACGTGGTCCTGGTCTCCGCCACCAACGGCAAGACGACCACCACCCGACTGATCGCGGAGGCACTGCGCGCGGCGGGCCCCGTCGTGTCGAACGCCCTCGGCGCCAACATGCCTGCCGGCATCACCTCCGCCCTCGCCGGCGGCTCCGACGCCCGGTTCGGCGTGATAGAGGTCGACGAGAAGTACCTGGCCGGGGTGGCCCGCGATGTGGAGCCCAAGGCCATCGCGCTGCTGAACCTCTCCCGCGACCAGCTCGACCGGGCCGCGGAGACCCGGATGCTCGCCGAGCACTGGCGCGAGGGCCTGGCCGGCGCCAAGGCGATCGTGATCGCGAACGCCGACGACCCGCTGGTCGTCTGGGCCGCGTCCTCCTCGCCCAACGTCGTCTGGGTGGCCGCGGGCCAGATGTGGAAGGACGACGCCTGGTCCTGCCCGTCGTGCGGCGGTGTGATGCAGCGCCCCGGCGACGACTGGTTCTGCGGCGAGTGCGGTTTCCGCCGCCCCGCCCCGAGCTGGGTGCTCGCCGGCGACCACGTGATCGACCCGCAGGGCTCGGCCTGGCCGATCCACCTCCAATTGCCCGGCCGCGCCAACAAGGCCAACGCCGCCACCTCCGCTGCGGTCGCCGCCGCCTTCGGGGTGCCGCCGCAGGTCGCCCTGGAGCGTATGTACCAGGTCCAGGCGGTCGCCGGACGGTACGACGTCGTGCAGTTCCTCGGGCGGGACCTGCGGCTGCTGCTGGCGAAGAACCCGGCCGGCTGGCTGGAGACCTTCTCGCTGATCGACCGGCCGCCGACCCCGGTCATCCTGTCGGTGAACGCCCGCGGCGCGGACGGCACCGACACCTCGTGGCTGTGGGACGTCGACTACACCCGGCTCACCGGCCACCCGATCTTCGTGATCGGCGACCGCAAGCTCGACCTGGCCGTGCGTCTGGAGGTCGCCGACCAGAGCTTCCAGGTCTGCGCGAACCTGGACGAGGCGGTGCAGGCGGCGCCGCCGGGACGGATCGAGGTCATCGCGAACTACACCGCGTTCCAGGACCTGCGCCGCCGCGTCGGCAACTGACCCGCCGGCCCGCGCCCACCCGGCGGGCCCCGAGAACTTCCCCAGAAGGACGCCTTATCAGCATGAGCGAGAGCAGCTTGCGTGTGGTGTGGGTCTACCCGGACCTGCTGAGCACCTACGGTGACCAGGGCAATGCGCTGGTCGTGGAGCGCCGGGCCCGGCAGCGGCGGCTGTCGGTGAGCCGTATCGACGTGCGCAGCGACCAGGCGGTGCCCACCTCCGGTGACATCTACCTGATCGGCGGCGGCGAGGACCGTCCGCAGCGGCTCGCGGCCGAGCGGCTGCGCCGCGACGGCGGCCTGTCCCGGGCGGTCGGCAACGGCGCCATCGTCTTCTCGGTGTGCGCCGGCTACCAGATCCTCGGCCACGAGTTCATCAACGACCTCGGAGAGCGCGAGCCGGGCCTCGGCCTGCTCGACGTGGTCTCCACGCGCGGCGACGGCGAGCGGTGCGTCGGAGACGTGCTGGCCGACATCGACCCCCAGCTTCGCCTCCCGCAGCTCACCGGCTTCGAGAACCACCAGGGCATCACCCACCTCGGTCCGACCGCCAGGCCCTTCGCCAGGGTCCACCTCGGTCGCGGCAACGGCACGGGCGACGGCACCGAGGGCGCGTATAACGACACGGTGTTCGGTACGTATATGCACGGTCCGGTGCTCGCGAGGAACCCCGGGATCGCGGACCTGCTGCTGAAGCTGGCACTCGACGTCAACGCCCTCCCGCCGGCCGACGACAGGTGGTACGAGGCCCTCCGCGCGGAGCGCATCGCAGCCGCCCAACAGCCCGCCTGAGCCCCCTCCCGAACACCTGAGCGCGGCCCCGTCCAGCAGGCGGACGCCTGGTTCGGCGGGGCCGCCCCGCGCCGGTAGGCTGGCCGTGATCCAGCCGGACGACGTGGTCCGGCCACCGGCCCACGTTGCAAAGGTATTCCGGGCTATGCGTATTGGTGTCCTCACCTCCGGCGGCGACTGCCCCGGCCTGAACGCCGTGATCCGCTCGATCGTGCACCGCGCCGTCGTGGACCACAGCGACGAGGTCATCGGCTTCCAGGACGGCTGGAAGGGGCTGCTCGAGTGCGACTACCGCAAGCTGGACCTGGACGCGGTCGGCGGCATCCTCGCCCGCGGCGGAACCATTCTCGGCTCCTCCCGGGTGCAGCCCGCACACCTTCGGGGCGGCGTACAGCGCGCCAAGGGGCACGTCGCCGACCTCGGTCTCGACGCGATCATCCCGATCGGGGGTGAGGGCACCCTCAAGGCCGCCCGGATGCTCTCCGACGCGGGCCTGCCGATCGTCGGCGTGCCCAAGACCATCGACAACGACATCGCGGGCACCGACGTCACCTTCGGCTTCGACACCGCCGTGGGGGTCGCGACGGAGGCCCTCGACCGGCTGAAGACCACCGCGGAGTCGCACCAGCGGGTGCTGATCGTCGAGGTCATGGGCCGCCACACCGGCTGGATCGCCCTGCACTCGGGCATGGCGGCGGGCGCGCACGCCATCGTGGTGCCCGAGCGGCCCTTCGACATCGACGAGTTGACGGTACGGATTGGGGACCGCTTCGAAGCGGGCAAGAAGTTCGCGATCGTGGTGGCCGCCGAGGGTGCGAAGCCGCGCGCGGGCTCCATGGTGTTCGACGAGGGCGGCAGGGACGTGTACGGCCACGAGCGCTTCGCGGGCATCGCACGGCAGCTCTCGGTGGAGCTGGAGGAGCGGCTCGGCAAGGAGGCGCGGCCGGTGATCCTCGGCCATGTGCAGCGCGGCGGCACACCCACCGCCTACGACCGCGTGCTCGCCACCCGGTTCGGCTGGCACGCGGTGGAGGCCGTGCACCGCGGTGAGTTCGGGCACCTGACCGCGCTGCAGGGCACCGACATCCGGATGGTGCCGCTCGCGGATGCCGTGGAGGACCTGAAGACCGTGCCCGACCAGCGCTACGCCGAGGCCGAGTGCGTGCTGTGAGCGGCTAGGCCGTTCGGCGGGACGGCCCGGGCCCGGCCGCGCGCGCCGCACCCCGGTCACCGGCCCGGTCGGGGGCGGTTCTACCCTGGTGCGGACACCTGCACACAAACTCCCCGGTGCCCGATGGTCCCCGGGAGGTGCCTCCCAGAAACAGGAGCCGGCCGATGGATCACAGCGGGCACGGCATGACGATGGATCTTCCGCCGTTCACGCTGGGGCGCGGGCTCGCCTGGTCCACTGACCCGTTCTTCCTCGTGGCCTGCCTGGTGGCACTCGCCCTGTACGGGTGGGGCGTGCTGCGGCTGGTGCGCCGCGGGGACCGCTGGCCGGTGGGGCGCACCGCGGCCTTCACCGTCGGCGTGCTGACCGTGCTGCTGGTGATGTGCACCGGGCTGAACGACTACGGCATGGTCATGTTCAGTGTGCACATGGTGCAGCACATGGTCATCAGCATGCTCTCGCCGATCCTGCTGCTGCTCGGCGCGCCCATCACACTGATGCTGCGCGCCCTGCCCGTCGCCGGCCGGGGCCGCACCGGCCCCCGCGAGCTGCTGCTGAAGCTGCTGCACAGCCGGTTCATGCGGGTCGTGACGCATCCCGCCTTCACCATCCCGCTGTTCATCGCGAGTCTGTACGGGCTGTACTTCACCCCGGTCTTCGACGCCCTGATGGGTTCCGCGAGCGGGCACATCGTGATGATGGTGCACTTCCTGCTGGTCGGCCTGGTCTTCTTCTGGCCGATCATGGGCGTCGACCCCGGGCCGCACCGGCCCGGCTACGTGCTGCGGATGCTGGAGCTGTTCGCGGGGATGCCCTTCCACGCCTTCTTCGGGATCGCGCTGATGATGGCGTCGACGCCGATGATCGGCGTCTACCGGCATCCGTCCGCCTCGCTGGGCATCGACGCGCTCTCCGACCAGACCGCGGCGGGCGGTATCGCGTGGGCGTTCAGCGAGGTGCCGTCCGTGCTGGTGCTGCTGGCCCTGCTGTTCCAGTGGTACCGCTCGGAGCAGCGCCAGGCGCGCCGCACGGACCGGGCCGCCGACCGGGACGGCGACAAGGAGCTAGAGGCGTACAACGCCTACCTCGCCGCCCTCAACGCACGCGGGCACTGAGGGCCTTCCGGGTTCCCGGGCGGGCCGCGGCCGGGCGCCCCGTGCGGTGTCCGACGGGCTGCTGGTGGCGGACCGTGCGCCAGGAGGATGATGGGTCCGCAGGTCGCGTTGGAGCGCGGTCCGGGCCGGGGCCCGGCCCGTCCGGTGTGAGGAGGGTGTCGCGATGCCCGGTTCCACGAAGGCGATGGGGGTCGTCACGGTCGGCGGCCTGGTCGTGGTGACCGCCTACACGGCGGCCATGGGAAGCAACGGCTGGTTGTGGTTCGGCTGGGTCGTCCTCGGCCTGGTCACCCTGGGCATGGCCGCCTCGCGCACCTGACCGCCGTACGCACCTGAGCGCCCCCGGCACGCTCCTGCTGCCGCGTCCGGGGCACTCCGCAGCGGCACCCGCAGCCTTGGTTATCGTTGCCGGACCGACACGGGCGGACGAGTGACCAGGGGGCGCGGTGGCGGAGGCGGTGTCCAGGTGGATACGGGTGCCGGTCGGTGAGGACGCCGGGCGCTGGACCACCCGCGGCCGCTGCCGCACGGTCCTGCTCGTCGTGCACAACGTCACCTCGGCCACCAGGCTCCTCGACGTCCTGCCGCTCTTCCGGGACGACCTCGGGGTGCAGTTGCTGGCCACGTGCACCGGGTCCTCGCCCTTCCAGAGCGGGGTGGCGGAGCTGCTGGCGGAGGTGGGCGTGCCGGTGCTGCCCTGGGACCAGGCGCTGCACCTCGGGGCGGATCTGACGATCTCCGCCAGTTTTGGTGGAGCACTGCATGATATTCCCGGCAAACTACTCGTACTGTCGCATGGGGTTGGCTACAACAAGAGGCTGCCCCGCCGGACAGTCGGACGCCCGGACGCCCGGACACCCGGACAGCCGGACGTGTTCGGGCTGGCGCCCGAGTGGGTGCTCGCGGAGGGCAGGCCGATCGCGGACGCGCTGGTGCTCTCGCACCCCGAGCAACTGGCCAGGCTCCGTGCCTCCTGCCCCGAGGCCGCCCCGACCGCCGTACTCGCCGGAGACCCTTGCTACGACCGCATCCTGGCCGCCAGGCCCCGCCGCGAGCGCTTCCGCAGGGCACTGGGCGTCACCCGCGGCCAGCGGCTCCTGCTGCTCAACTCCACCTGGAACCCGGAGTCCCTCTTCGGTGACGGCGGCCCGGACGACATCCTGCCCCTGCTGCTCCCCCGGCTCACCGCCGAACTCCCCGCCGACGAATACCGCCTCGCCGCCGTTCTGCACCCCAACATCTGGCACGGCCACGGCCCGGGCCAGATCCGCACCTGGCTCGACCGCGCCCAGCGGGCCGGCCTCACCCTGATCGACCCGCTGAGCGGCTGGCGCCAAGCACTCATCGCCGCGGACGCGGTGCTCGGCGACTTCGGATCCGTCAGCTACTACGCCGCGGCGCTCGGCACCCCCGTCCTGCTCGGCGCGGGCCCGCTCACGGTCCTCGGCGCCGACTCCCCCGTGGCGGCGTTCGTACGGCAGGCACCGCGCCTCGACCCGTACGCTCCACTGCGGCCGCAGCTCGAAGCGCTGCTGGCGAACCACCGTCCGCTGCCCGGCCCCGCACGGCTCACCAGCTCCGCGCCCGGCCGCTCGGCGGCGCTGCTGCGCCGCACCTTCTACCGCCTCATGGGCCGTGCCGAGCCCGGCGCCCCCGCCCTGCTCGACCCGCTGCCGCTGCCGCCGTACCAGCCCGTCGTCCGCACCGCTCCCCTGCGCGTCCTCACCGGACTGCCGGCCACCGGCGGCATCGCGGTGACGCGCTTTGCCACCGGGCCCTACGAACCCGCCGGGGAGGGCGGGGCGCACACGGCCGTGCACGAGGACACCCTGGACGCCTCCCTGGCCGACCAGGCCGATGTCATCCTCCAGTACGCGGCGGCCGACGACCCCCGCCTCGGCCCGCCCGAGGAGTGGTCGGCCCAGGCCCTGGAACGCTTCCGCTACTGCGCCCTCGCCGCATACGTCACCTCCCCGGACAGTTGCACGCTGCGCACCCGCCGGGGCAGGCTGGTCCGCCTCACCGCAGGCCCGCGCGGCGCCGACCCCGCCGTCTACGCCTCCGCCCTGCACGCCTGGCTCGCGGACGGCAGGTCCCTGGAGGAGCTGTCCGGCGAGGGGATGGCCGTGCACACCGGGCACGGCACGCACCGGGTGGCCGTCACCCCGCTCGGGTGACACCGCCGTCGTCGGCGCACTGGGCGCGCAGGGCCCGCAGGTGGCTGACGTGGTGGTCGGCCTGCTCGCTCTCCAGTGCCGCCAGCGCCTCATCGATCAGAGGCAGTGCGCCGTCCGGGTCCGCGGCCCTCAGACGGGTCTCGGCGAGGTCCGTCAGGGTGCGGGCCGCGTTGTACCGCTCGCCGCTCGCCCGGAAGTGGGCCAGCGCCGTGGCCGACTCCTCCAGGGCCTCCGGCAGCCGGTCCAGCCCCCGCAGCGCCCGGCCCCGGTGGCGGTGCAGCAGGGCGCGCGCCCGGGGCAGGTCGTCGAAGCCCTCACCACCGGGCGCGATGCCGTCGAGCACGGCGGCAGCCTCGGTGAAGCAGTCCAGCGCGTCCTGCCAGCGCCACTGCGCGAGCCTGAGCAGGCCGAGTGACTCGACGGCGGTGGCCACCCCCTGGGTGTGGCCGGCCCCCCGCACCGCGTCCGCGGCGCGGCGCAACTGCGCCTCCGCCTCCTCGAACTGCCGCAACTCCAGGAGGGCGAAGGCCAGTTGGGTGTGCATCCGGCCGGCCATGCGCGTGCCGGGGAAGCGCTCGTGGGCGGCCCGGGCCGCGATCCGCAGTGCCGGCAGCAGTTCGTCGTGCCGGCCCGCCTTCAACTGCACCGCCCACAGGGCCTCGGTGAGCTGGCTCACCGAGGCCCAGTCCTGGAACTCCTCGGCCGCGCGCACCGCCTGGACGAGGTTGGCGAGTTCGGCCTTGAGGGCGGCGAGCGCGGCGCCCCGGCTCGGGTAGCGGTCGGCGGTCGCCTGCCGGTAGCGGGGGCCGAGGTGCCAGCGCTCGGGCAGTGCGGCCAGGTCCGCGTGCACGGCGAAATCCAGGTAGTACGCCACCGCGCGGTGCACCGTACGGGCGCAGGCGGCCAGGCCGTCCTGGCGGGCCGCCTGCGCCTCGGCGTGGCGGCGGATGCCGTCCCGGTAGCGGTAGCCGGAGCCCGCACGCTCCAGCAGGCGCCGCTCCGCCAGCCGGTCGAGCAGGTCGGCGGCGGCGGTTTCCGGGACCTCGGCGATGGCCGCTGCGGCGGCCGGTGTCAGTGCGGGCCAGGGCCGCAGGGCCCACAGCCGGTAGCAGCGGGCGTCGTCCTCGCCGAGCCGTTCGTACGCGCGTACGGCGACGGCGTGGACCGGGTCCGCCTCCGGCGCGGCGCCGCCCCGCCGGGCACGGTGGCCGACCGTCTCGCCGGGCGGAGGGGGTGCGGCCAGGTCCGGCACCGCGGCGAGGAGGGCGTACGGCCGGCCCGCGCACCGGCGAAGGACCGACGGCAGCACGGCCCGCGCCGCCGCCACCGCCTCCTTCCCCGCCACCTGCGTCAGCAACCGGGTCGCGTCGCGGGAGGTGAGCGGTCCGACCGGGACGGGCACGGCGTCGACGCCGGGCAGCAGGCGGTGCGCGGTGACGATCGTGAAGACGCCGGCGGCGCCGCTGAGGAGCGGTGCGACCTGGGCGGCGGACTGGGCGTGGTCGAGGACGAGGCACAGGCGCCGGTCCTCGGTGAGCCGCCGGAAGAGGCCGGCGCGTTCTTCGAGGGCGGGCGGGATGTCCTCGGGCGGCAGGCCGAGGCCGCCCAGCAGGAGCCGCAGCGCGGTCGCGGCGTCGCGCCCCTCACCGGGACCGTCGCCGCGCAGGTCCACATGGAGGCGCCCGTGCGGGTACTGCTCGCTCTGCGCGCGGCACCACTGGACGGCCAGGGCGCTGGTGCCGATGCCCTCCGGGCCGTGGACGAGCACCCTGCGCGGACGTCCGTCGGCCGGGCGGAATGCCTCGCGGCTCAGTTGCCGCAGGGCCTCCTGGCGGTCCGTGAAGGAGCGCACGCCGGAGGGGAAGGGCGGTGCGCAGGAGAGGGCCTGGGGCCTTTCCAGTGCCCTGCCCACCAGGGCCTGCATGCCGGCGAGGCTGCGGGCGTGGCGCGGGTCGCGCTCGGCCCCCTCGTGCAGCAGCCGGGCGAGTGCGTCCCAGTCGGCCGGCGCGCAGGGGGCGCGTACCTCGCGGCCCGCGATCCGGGCGGCGAGGCCGCCGAGCAGTTCGTAGGCGCGCTTGCCCGCTTCGTTGGCCATGCCGGAGCCGACCGCGCCGACCATGGCCGTGAGCGCCGCCATCGATACCGGATCGACCATCGCGCACCTCCCCCTGTGAGGCCCTCGGACGCCGTCCGCGCCCTCACTCGCGTCAGGTGATCAACCGTAGCGAATGCGTCGCGGTGCGTGCCGGCCAACTCCCCTGTCCGGCCGGTCAGTCGGCCGTTCCCCTGCGCGGATAGCCGATCAGGTGCTGGACGCCCTTGCTGTCGGTGTAGGGGAACAGGCCGTACCCGCCGAGGTCCGCGGCGGGCAGGTGCACGGTGGGGACGAGGAGTTCAGGGACGGCGGTGCTCAGGGAGACCCGCAGCGGTTTGCCGAGCCCCGAGCGGGCGTCGGCCGCGGTGTGCATGCCGGTGGTGCCGTAGGCCGTGCCCTGGTCGGTGACGGCGATCAGGGTCAGCGGGCGGGGGGCCTTGTCGGCGGCGGGGTCGTCCGGCTGGACGTCCGGGCTCGGCTCCCCCGGTACGGCGCCCTGCGTGGTGCCGTCCGACTCCTTGTCGAAGCAGTAGCCCTTGTGGTCGGCGAGGTCGAAGACGAGCGCCCCGGCCACCACGTAACGGCCCGAGAAGGAGAACACCATCTCCGGGTACCTACCGGGGTCGACGGCCGGGCGGTGGCAGTCGGCAGAGGCGAGGACCTTGCCGGTGGCGGCATCGTGCACGGCCCACGTCTCGAAGTCGCCGGCCTTCTTGCCGCCGGGCTTCCTGCGCCATTTCACGAGCACCCGGTCGGTGCTGACGGAGGCGGGCACGCCGGAGGCCGGGTCGGTGCCCTTGGGAGCGGTCCTGCGGCCGTACCAGCCGCCGCGCACCCAGAACTCCTTGGCGCCCCGCACGATCAGCCCGTGGGAGGTGAGGCCGCGGATGTCGGTGTCGCGGTGGCACGAGCCGCAGCCGCGCGGGTACTTGAGGTCCTTCGCGGCGGTGGTCGACACCTTGCCGTCGGCGGGGTCGACGACGGCGGCGTGGTCGCTGCCGCGCCCGATGAGGATCCCGGGGCCGCCCGCCGTCACGTCGGGGGCCTCCGGCCAGGGCACGTAGACGTGCTGCCGGGTGCCGTAGGCCGCGTCGTAGATGTCGAGGGAGACGACGGTCCTGGGGCCGCCCAGGACCGACTGGCCGATGTCGCCGTAGGACCAGGTGACGAAGTACTCCCGGCTGCCCTCTGAGACGGTGAGCAGCCGGGGCCGGGCCCAGGACCTGGACAGCGGCCGCACCGGATCCCCGGTCCAGCGCGTGCGCCCGCTGGTGACGTCGAGCGCGCGCACCTGGAAGCGGCCCTGGCCGGCCTCCTCCAGCACGGCGACGCTCCCGGTGTTCTCGGCCACCACGTACTCGTCGGAGACACCGGACACGTCCCAGCCCCTGCTGGTGTCGTAACCGGCCGGCACCAGCAGGCGCGGGTGCCGCGGGCCGGTGGCGGCGGTGCGGCCGGCCGTGTCCTTCGGTGCGCTGGTGCCGACCATGGACAGGACCGCGAGGAGTGCCAGCACCACCACACCGGTGAGCAGGGTGCCGCGGACGATCCGCTCACGCCTCGAACGCAACACCACCGGGCGCCGCCGGCGCCAGTCAAACGTCATTCGCACCTGTGCCGCCCCAACGATCTGCTCGACCGGACCCCGTGACCACCCGGACCGTATCGGCCTGCCGGGAAGCATGTCAGACCGGGGTGGGTGGTACGGGAAGAACCCTTGGGTCCGGTTCACACGTGCGCCGGCGGCCGCGGCGTGCACCGCTCGGCGTGCACCGCTCGGCGTGCACCGCTCGGCGTGCACCGCTCGGCGTGCACCGCTCGGCGTGCACCGCTCGGTGTGTGTCCGGTCGGGGGACGCCGGGGTGCGGGCGGGCCCGCGCGCCGGTCCGGTGCGCCGTTAGTTCCGCGAGTGCCGGGGCACTCGTGGCGAAGCCGAGACGAGCGGTGGGAGGTAGAGATCATGGCGACAGGCCGGCTCCCCGAGCGCGAGCAGCGGATCCTTGACGAGATGGAGGCGGCCCTCGACCGTGACCACCGTCTGAACCGACGGTTGCGTGCCGTGCGCATCAGCTTCCGGGTGCACAGCGCGTGGGCGGCGTCGGGAGCGGCCCGCGGGTTCTTCATGGCCATGGCGGCGCTGGCCTCGCTGATCCTGCTGGTGGTCGGCATCAGCACATCCAACCCCGGAGTGATCTGGGCCTTCGCCGCGACGTGGACGTTCGCCCTCCTGGGCGGCCGGCGTGCGATGCACCACCGGGCGGAGCGCCGGGACCGGGCTTGAGCAGCCGGGCCCGAGCCCCCGGTGCAGAGCAGCCGCTCGACCGGGTCCGCGGCACCGGCCGGCGGGGCCCGGGGGTGGGACCGCCCGGGTGGCCGGGCCGTGCGGCGTGGTCGGCGACGGCTGGGGTCACGGGGATGTCCGGGGCGGGGGTGTCATGGTGTCCGCCCGACGGGCGGGCACCGCAGCGCTGTGCGGCCCGGCCCGAGCCCCGGCTCCCCCGGCCCCGCCCCCAGCTCCGGCATCGATCCTGAACCGGGCCGATGCTGACAGGACGGCGACATCAGCGGCCACTTTCGGGTGAGTCCTCGCCATGGTGTACGTAAAAGATTTGCGGCTCAACCTTCTACTCGTCGGCATCGACGCGTCAGGTGCACCGGTGGTGCGACCGGCGCGGAATTCGGAGGAAAAAGCGGTGGGGGCGCGCAACGAGGACGGTCCGCTGGCGTATGCCATGCGGCTCATCGGCGACTGGTGGACGCTGGAGTTACTGCATGACGCACTTGATGGGAACACCCATTTCGAAGAGTTCCGCGACAATCTGAAAATAGCACCGAATGTGCTGGCCAACAGGCTGTCCACCCTGGTGAGGACGGGCCTCATGGACCACCTTCCGAGCGAGAGCGGACCCCGCCACGACGCCTATGTGCTCACGGACCTCGGCCGCGCGCTCAGGCCCGTGCTCCTTGCCCTGACGGCATGGGTCAACGACCGCCTGCCGCCCGAGCGGCGCAGCGTGGTCCTGGTGGACGCCGCGACCGGCAGGGAGGTGGAACCCGTGCTGGTCGACCGGGTCACGGGCCGGCGCGTGGACACCGGCGCGCATGTCCTCACCGCGGGCCCTGCGGCCGGTCCCGAGGTGCGCGCCCGGTACACGGCGCGGCACTCCGGGTGAGCGGTGCGGACCGGCGCGCCGCGCCGCACGGCGGTGCGGGCCGGCACAACGCCGTGCGCCCGGTACCGAAGGATGGCGGGGCGAGGCGCCGGGCCGTTCCTTTACCCGGCGAACCGTCCTGTCGACAGGACTATCCGAAAGGGCGTGGCCTGCGGGGAAACAGCTAATCCACGGTAAAGCATGCCGGCGGACGAACCGTGAATTCATTCTTCTTGTCCGGCCTTTGGTCCTCTTGCTAGTGTTCTTTGATCCTGTCGGCGCCGTCTGCGCCCGGGACCATTCACTCTGGGGGTCGCCGTGTACAAGAGCTCCAATAGTGATGTGAAGTTCGTACGATGGCCCGCCCAAGCGAACTTACGCAACCACTGCAAACGAGAAGGAATTCCCTGCCTGCTCGTCGTGGAGGGCGGGGCGGAGCCGCCGTTGTGCAGCGATCCGCGGGAGGACTGGGTACGGGCGCCGATATCCCGGGCCGACCTGGAGGCCCGGGTCGCCGCCCTGCGACACCGCGCGCGCAGCCGCAGGACCCCGGTCCTGGACTCCTCGGGCACGCTCTACTTCGACGCCCAGTGGGTGACCATATCCACCACACAGACGGAGCTGATGGAGTTGTTCGTGGAGCGCTTCGAGGCAGTGGTCCCCCGTCACGAGCTGAGGCAGCGCCTGGCCAGGTCCGCCCTGAACAGTCCGACCCGCAACTCCCTGGACCTGCACATCATGCGGCTCAGGAGACGGCTCGTCCCGGTCAACCTCGCGATCCGCACGGCCTGGGGGCGCGGCTACCTGCTGGAGCCGTTCTCGGAGACCGAGCGGCCGGTCCGTGCCTGCCCCAACTCCTGACGCCACGTCAGATGACGGTCCCGGCAGGGGCGACGGCGCCCTTCCCGCCCGTCGCCGGGGGTCCCGGCCCCCAGGGGGAGGAGGTGACGCGGGGGGCGGGCACGCCGGTGACCGCTCCCCGGACCTCCGGCCGGCGGGCGGCGGTGCCCTGACGGCCGCCCCTGCTCCGCCGTCGTCCGCCGCGGGACCGGCAGGCAGGCGTCTCCCCCGTATCCGCAGGGGCCTACCGCGCGGGGTGTGCGCGGGCCGTGCCGACCGCGTTCCCCGGGGAAGGTGCCGGGCGGCCCCCGCAGGGGCCGACGACCCCGGGGCCAAGTGGCGCGACGAGGCATCCGATCCGCCGGGCGGACGGAAGGACTCCGGTAGGCCGGGGGGTGGCGTCCGGCCAGGACGGCGCGGTGACGGAGCCGTGTTCGGCACGACAGCGGCCCTCTCGCCGGCTGCCGCCGCGCAGGCGACGAGGCCGTGTCCGTGTGCCCGGCGGAGTCGGCGGAGCCGGTGCGTGCAGCGAACCGCGCTCCTCGTACACACGGGTGTTCGAAGGCGGCATCGGTGCCACAGGCGCCGCGGGTGCCGCACATGCCGCGGGTGCCGCGCGTTCCATGGGTGCCGCGCGTTCCGCAGGCGATGGCGATCTCCGTGCCGGCGCCCCCCGCGGGCTCGGGGCCGAGGCGCTGCGCGGGATGCGGCCGGACGGCAGCGGGCCCATGTGCGAGGGCCCATCGGTTGTGCACGCGGGCGCGCAGGCGGCCCATGGCTGCTGCGGGCGCGTCGGTCACGGTGCGGGGGCGCCGGTGGTGAGCCGTAGCGCCGGAGTGCACGCGGGTCAGAGGCCGGGCGGTGGCGGGTGAACGGCGGGACCCGGGCGCGCCCATGCCCCTGGCCCCGGAGCACGGGCACACCCGGGCAGGACGGACCGCCGGTGCCGGGACCCCGCCAGGACGGGGCCCCGGCGCTCAGTCGTCCGCCGGCTCTCCGAGCGCCTGTTCGGCGGCGCGGTCGAGTGCCGTCAGCACCCATCGGTCGAATTCGATGCCGGTCTGGTGCGCCGCCCTGCGCCAGGACACGAGGCGGCTGCTCGGCACCTGGATCCGCGGAATCAGCGCGAACTCCTCCCGCGCACCACCGTTCGCCTGGGACCGCGCGTCCTGGATGTGGCTGCGGAGTTGCTTGGTGGTCCACCTCAACCGCTCCGCCTGGTCGAGGAGCATGTCCTGCTTCTCCGTGGAAAGCGACGCCACTTCCGCGTGGTGCTGGAAGCTCAGGCGGGCGCGCCTGCGGTTCAGCGGGAACTGGCGGGAGACCCATGCGTAGTTCCGCAAGGTCTGGTACTGGAGTCCGGCCGCGCGGATGGCCCGCTGATATCGGTCGGCGTAATGCTCCTTGCCGTACATGAGCCAATCGCCGAGGCACCACGACGAGGAATCCACGATGCGGGAGAGATGATGGCCGGCGCGCTCCCATTCCGCGAAACTCAGCTCGGTCGGAAACCGCAGTCCGACCTTGGTCATCAGCAACTGGTCGGCGTCGATGCGGGACTGCCGCGGCCCACCTGGGCGCGGTGGCGGTGCTCCACGGGCCGCGGCCCGGGGGACAGCCGTGTCCGCACGTGTCCTGTTCAATGTCTCATCCCCCTGCACAGAGAATTCACCCCGGAATTACTCGGGGGCACACCCTCGCCTTCGTCGCGCCGGCCGTGAGGACGGCTGTCTTTGCAAAACGCTACGGGACGGGAAAACAGACCGTCAAGACCGTCCTTAAGGCATCCCAACAGGGCGGAGGCCGGTTCTGCGCTTGACTTCGGAGCGGGATTCCAGGACCTTGCACGGTATGCCGCGGAAGTCGCTCGCGACCCTGCCGCTCAGTCATCGGGTCGCTGCGCCGCGCACCCCATGTGATTTCGGCCAGCAGCCTGGTGTCACCACATGGGGAAGCCTTGCCCTACGACCACCGATAACTAATAGTACAAATTCTGAGCAGTTCCCGGATAATCGCCAACGCAATCACCCACCAAGGCATACGGATTGCACGGCACACCGCACGGGAAACTGCCGCACACCGTCGGCCGCCCCGCCCCGCCGCCCCCGGCAGCAACCTCCTTCCGCGATGTGCCACCCCCTGGGCCACACCGCCCCCCGTGCCACCTCCGGCCCCGCCACGGGCCGTCAGGGACGGGGTGGAAAGGCGCGACTTCGAACCCCCCTTGCGTCCCGTGCCCGGGCTCGGGCCCCCATGCCCCCGTGGCGGCGAGCCTTCGCGAGCCCCTGACCAGCACGGGTGGGACCCGAGAGCCGCCGGGAGCGGGGCGGTGCAGGCACCTCTGTCACGAGTCCGTACGACTCCGATCAGAAGTGGTTACAGACGACGATGCCTGGACCTACACTGATCACTCCTAAACACGCTGTGACCTGGCAGAACGAACCGCAGTACGCAGCCCTGAGCCGATTCGTTAGGGAGCCACCCGTGTTCTACCACGTGCTCAAATACGTATTCCTGGGCCCACTGCTGCGCTTGTTGTTCCGGCCCTCGATCGAGGGTCTCGACCATGTGCCGGCGTCCGGCGCCGCGATCATCGCCGGAAACCATCTGTCGTTCTCCGACCATTTCCTGATGCCGTCGATCCTGAAGCGCCGCATCACCTTCCTCGCCAAGGCCGAGTACTTCACCGGCGGCGGCATCAAGGGCCGGCTCACCGCCGCCTTCTTCCACAGCGTGGGCCAGATCCCGGTCGACCGGTCCGGCAAGGAGGCCGGCCAGGCCGCCATCCGCGAGGGCCTGGGCGTACTGGGCAAGGGCGAGTTGCTGGGCATCTATCCCGAGGGCACCCGCTCGCACGACGGACGGCTCTACAAGGGCAAGGTCGGTGTCGCCGCCATGGCCCTCAAGGCACGGGTCCCGGTCGTGCCGTGCGCGATGATCGGCACGTTCGAGGCCCAGCCGCCCGGCCAGGTGCTGCCGAGCCTGCGCCCCGTGAAGATCAGGTTCGGGGCCCCGCTGGACTTCTCCCGCTTCTACGGCATGGAGGACGAGAAGACCATCCTGCGTGCGGTCACGGACGAGATCATGTACGCCATCCTGGAACTGTCCGGCCAGGAGTACGTGGACAAGTACGCTGCCGCGGTCAAGGCGGAGCAGGCAGCCGAGCAGGGTGAGGCGGACGGCGCCGAGCGGGGGAGGAAGTTCCCTCGGCTGCCCCTGAGTTGACCGCCGCCCGGTCCGTACCGGCCCGCGCCGGTCCCGTCATCCCCCGGGACGGAATCCGCGGGGTGAATCTGCGGCTGGCGAAAGGTGCTGGCCGTCCGGCCGGGCCCGCGCATACCGTCCGGCCATGGGACACGCGGTGGTCATCGGGGCGACGGGTCAGACGGGGCGTGCCGCGGTGCGGGCGCTCGCGGAGGACGGCTGGACGGTGACGGCGGCCTCGCGCGGCGGCGGCCGGGACGACCGCTGGCCGCGCGAGGTACGCGTGGTGGGCCTCGACCGGACCGACGACGCGGCGTTGGCGGCCGTGCTCGACGGGGGTTGCGACGTCCTGGTCGACATGGCCGCCTACGGGCCCGCCGAGGCGCGCCAACTGCTCTCCCTCGCCGACCGGGTGGGTTCCGCGGTGGTCATCTCCAGCGGGGCGGTGTACGCCGACGACCGCGGCCGCAGTTTCGACACCCAGGAGGAGCCGGACGGCTTCCCCCGCTTTCCGGTGCCGATCCCGGAGACCCAGCCGACGGTCGCCGCCGGCGGGTCGAGCTACGGCACCCGCAAGGTGGCTCTGGAGCGGGAACTGCTCGCGGCGGGCGACTGCCTGCCCACGACCCTGCTGCGGGCGGGCGCGATCCACGGCCCGTACTGCCGGACACCGCGCGAGCTGTACTTCGTCAAACGGAACCTGGACGGCAGGCGGGTGCGCGTGCTCGCGCACGGGGAGAGCCGCTTCCATCCGGTGAGCGTGCACACGCTCGCCGAACTGATCCGGCTCGCGGCGGCACGCCCGGGCTCCCGGGTGCTGAACGCGGGCGATCCCGACGCGCCCACCGTCCGCGAGATCGGTGAGGCCATCGACGCCGTGATGGGCGTGGAGACCGAGACCCTGCCGATGCCCGCCGGGGCGCCGCCGGGCCTCGGCAGCACCCCGTGGTCCGCCGCGCACCCCGTCGTCTACGACATGGCCGCGGCCGAGCGCACACTCGGCTACCGCCCCGTGACGACCTACCGCGACTCCCTGCCGGAGACGGTGCGCTGGCTCACCGCACAACTGCGCGACCGCGACTGGCGCACCGCCTTCCCCGCGCTGGCCCGCACGTACGAAAGGACCGGTCTCTTCGACTACACGGCGGAGGACGCCTGGCTCGCCGGGGAGCGCGGGTGACCCGGGCTCTCACGCCCGGCCCGACCGCGGAGGCGGGGCCCAGGACGGGGGTCCCGCCCCGGGCGTCCTCAGCCCCTGCCCTCGCCGCCCCCTCCCGTGCGGCGAGGCCGCGCGGCCCTGGGAGGACGACCCGGCCGTCGGTGACGACCATGAAGCGCTCCATGACGGGCACGAAGACGTCGACCACGGCCAGGTGGTCGCTGACGTGTCTGTCCCACACCCAGGCGCCGTACCCGTGGCTCTGCAGCACCGCGAGCAGGGCGTCGAGATGGCCCTGCGGGGCGCGGGTCCCGGCGGCGTCGGCGAAGGGGACGAACAGCGGCCAATGCGCGACCGAAAAAACGACCCCAGGACCCTCGTCATCCCCTAGATCGTCTAACTTTGTGCAAAGTTATCGCCATACCGCTTCTTTGTTCGTACACAGCGTCGGGTGACCAGGCGGACACGACGCAGCGCACGGTTCGCGCGAGCGGCGGTGCGGAACCGGCCCATGGCTTTCCCAGGGCTCCGACCGGCCCAGCAGCGGAGCGGAGCCGGGCGGGCACGGCCGGGCGCACGACCGCCCCGCGGGGCACCCGCGACACAGAACCCGTACGGACACGGGCGACACGGGACAGCCGCGCCGGTGCACGAGCGCACGACGAGGCCGGGGCATCAGCGCACGACGAGGCCGGGGTGCGACGAGGCCGGGGCGTCGGTGCGCGACGACGCCGGGCGCGGCCTCAGCGGGCGTCGGGGCCGCGGTGCTCCGCGGCGATGCCGAAGCGCTGCGGTTCGCCGGCAGCGGAGGGCGCCGTACCGATCGCCGACACGGAGCTGATCACCTGCTCGTCGGCCATGTCCCGTTCCTCTTCGAGTCGTCGCAGGTCAGCCGCCGAGACCAGGGCGACAAGAGGCTTGCCGTGACGGGTGACGACCACCCGTTCGCCCCCGTACACGACGCGGTTGATCAGATCGGCGAGCTCTGCCCGCGCTTGCGTCACCGGAATCTCGTAGGCCATGCTCCCCATCATAACGGCACGTACATCCTGTACATTTCTTACAGGGGCGTGCAGAGACCCGGAGACCGTTTCGAGGAGGCGCTGCCATGACCCGTCCGACCGGTCCTACCAGCCGTTATGTCCTGCCCGAGTTCACCGAGCGCACCAGCACGGGGCAGCGCACGCTGGATCCGTACTCGAAGCTGCTCGACGAGCGGATCGTCTTCCTCGGCACCCCGATCGACGACACCTCGGCGAACGATGTGATGGCCCAGTTCATGCACCTCGAATACCTTGCGCCGGACCGTGACATCTCGCTGTACATCAACTCGCCCGGTGGTTCGTTCAGCGCGATGACCGCGATCTACGACACCATGCAGTTCGTCACCTGCGAGGTGGAGACGATCTGCCTCGGCCAGGCGGGCTCGGCGGCCGCGGTGCTGCTGGCCTCCGGGACACACGGAAAGCGGTCCGCGCTGCCGGACGCACGCATCCTCATCCACCAGCCGGAGTTCGCCGAGCCCATCGAGGGCCAGGCGTCCGACCTGGCCATCCAGGCGAGCGAGATCCTGCGCACCCGCGATCTGCTGGAGGAGATGCTCTCGCGGCACACCGGCAGGAGCGTCGCGCAGATCAACACCGACATCGAGCGCGACAAGATTCTCGACGCCCAGCAGGCGGTCGAGTACGGCCTGGTGGACCGGGTCGTGCCCACCCGCCGCGGGTCGGACTCGTACTTCGACGCGAGCTGAGGAACCCGATGCTGCCACCCGAGCTTCCGCCGCTGCCCGCCCTCACCCGGGCCGAGGGCGAGCTGGTCGACAGGTACCTGGAGGTCGTGGACCTGCTGGGCCGGATCAATCCGGCCCGGGCCGGCGACACCTACGGCGGTCTGCGCGCCGCGCAGGCCCTGGTGTCGAAGGCGGTCGCCCTCCGGGACGCACTGGTGCTGATGCACCAGCGCGGGGAGAGCGAGCTGCACGCCGAGACCCTCACGCGAGCGCTGCGCGTCCTGGACGGCGAGCGGCGCGCCGCCCGGGTCACGGTGCCCTCGCAACACGGCGACAAGCCTTCCTCATGACCTTGGGCCCGGTAGTGGCGTGAGGCGCGCCGGGTGGGTTACTCATGCTCATATGAACGAGCCGCCTGCCGAGCCCATCCGCAACGAGACACCGATGGAGCGGGCCGACCGCAACTTCGCCGAACTGCTCCAGGAGTTGCGGGTCACCCAGACCGGGGTGCAGATCCTCTTCGCGTTCCTGCTCACCCTGGCCTTCACACCGCGCTTCCCGTCGCTGGACAGCGTGCAGCGCGGGATGTACGTGGCGACGCTGCTGCTCGCGGTGCTGGCCACGGTGCTCTTCATGGCACCGGCGGCACTGCATCGCGGGTTGTTCCGGCGGCACGCCAAGCCGCAGATCGTCGACACGTCCTCGCGCTTCGCGATCGCCGGCATGGCCGCGCTGGCACTCGCGCTGACCGGGTCCGTCCTGCTGGTGGTGGACGTGGCGCTGGGCAGGCCGGCCGGCATCGGCGCGGGCGTGGCGGTGTTCCTGCTGCACGCCGGGCTGTGGGGCGTCATGCCGCTGATGGCGCGGCGCCGCGTGCCCGGACCCGACACGGTGCAGACCCCGGCCACGGGCGACGGGAGCCGAGGACCTACGGACTGAGCGGGCCCTCCCGCATCGGAACCGTCCACGGCAGGACGATCCACACCGTCTTGCCGCCTTCGGGGGTGGGGTCGACGAAGAGCCGGCCGCCGTGCTCCGCGATCAGCCAGCGGATGATGACCATGCCCCGGCCGTTGTCCTGCCGCAGGGGGCCGGGCAGGCGCTCGGGGTGGCGCGGGTGGCTGTCGGTGACGCCGATGCGGATCTCCTCGTCGCGCTCCAGCGATACGTGGACGGTGAAGGTGGGCGACTGCCCGAGGGTGTGCTGCACGGCGTTGGTGGCGAGTTCGGAGACGATGAGCCGCGCGGTGTCCGCCGCCTGGGCCTCCCCCGGCAGGCCCCACTGGGTGAGGAGGTTGCTGACGTACGTGCGAGCGGCGGAGACCGAGGCGGGATCGCTCGGCAGGGTGACGGATGCTTCCTGATGGTCTGCCATGACGACGTCGTCCCTTTCCCGCCGGGGCCGGGCTCCGGCACGTGCGGATGGTTCGAGGGCGGCCCCGGACTGGTGCTGGGCGCCAGACTGCCACTCGGCCACCGGCCGCGGGGGGCGATCCACCGGTAAGTGCATATATCTGTCCCTCGATGCGGTGAACTCTGCTTCCGTCGACCGCATTCGGGAGAAAGGCCGTCGCGTCCCCTGCCGTTCGGCCGACCCGCCGGGTCGGCCGGAGCGCCGGGAACCGGTAGAACGGAGCACCGGTACAGCACCGGAGCACCGGAGCACCGGAGCACCGGAAAGGAGACGACCATGCGCAACGGTCCCGCGGTGCGCCGCCGAAGACTCGGCGCCGAACTGCGCGCGCTGCGTCTGCGCGCCGGACTCACCAGCGGCGGGGCGGCTGCACTCGTCGGCTGGCACCAGTCGAAGGTGAGCCGCGTCGAGACGGGCCGCAGCGGAGTGCGGCCCGCCGACGTGCAGTTGCTGCTGGACGCCTACGGTGTCGGCGACCCGGCGCAGCGCCAGTTGCTCGCCGCGCTGGCGGGCTCGGAGCACGACGGCGGACGGCACGACTGGTGGCACGCCTACCGGGGCCTGCTGCCGCCCGCCTACCGGGACTTCATCAGCCTGGAGGCGCAGGCCAGCCGGGTGCGGACGCTGGAGACATCGGTGGTGCCTGGGCTGCTCCAGACGCCGGACTACGCGCGGGCCGTCACCCGTGCCGCCCTCGGCCCCGCGCCGCACGACCGGATCGACGCGCTGGTGGAGGTGCGCCTGGCACGCCAGGACGTGCTGCGCGCCGATCCTCCGGTCGAGTTCAGTGCCGTGCTCGACGAGGCCGTGCTGCGCCGCTCGGTCGGCGGAGCGGGGGTGATGGGGCGTCAGCTCCGTGCCCTGCTGGATGCGGCCCAACGCCCGCACGTGCGGCTCCAGGTCCTGCCGTTCGCCGCCGGCGAGCACATCGGAATCACCGGACCCTTTGTCGTTCTGTCATTTCCGAACATTACCGATCTCGATGTCATCGTTCTCGACCATTTGACGAGTAGCCTCTATCTGGAACGGAAAGAAGACCTACGGGCGTATACCGATGCCTTCACCTCGCTTCAGGGCTACGCCCTTTCCCCCGAGGACTCAATGGAATTCATCGCCCATGTCGGCGAGGGAACGTAGGGAGCACTCTCATGGCCGCACGGTTTCGGCACATACCGTCCAGCACCGCACTGCGGGGCGCGGCGTGGCGGCGCAGCAGCCGCAGCACGGGAGCGAACAACTGCGTGGAGGCCGCCGCCCTGGCGGCCGGACCGGGCGCCGGCCTGGTGGCGGTGCGCGACTCGAAGCGTCCCGAAGGGCCCGCCGTGCTGTTCCCGCCGGCGGCCTGGCGGGCGTTCCTGGAGAAGGTGGGCTGAGCCGGGACCGCGTCGTCGTCCGGCTCCTGCCGCACGGCCCGCCCCGGGCACTCAGATCCTGCTGCCCGAGGCGGTGTCCGAGGAGAGCCGTTCGGCGAGGTAGATCGGCAGCACGGACAGCAGCACCAGCACCGCCGCCACCACGTTGACCACCGGCGCCTGCCGGGGCCGCGCCATGTTGTCGAAGATCCACAGCGGCAGGGTCCGCACGCCCGGCCCCGCGGTGAACGTCGTCACCACGATCTCGTCGAACGACAGCGCGAACGCCAGCAGGCCCCCCGCCACCAGCGCGGAACGCACCAGCGGGAAGGTGATGTCGGCGAACACGCGGAAGGTGTGGGCGCCCAGGTCCATCGCGGCCTCCTCCAGGGAGCCGGGCGTCCTGCGCAGCCGCGCCACGACGTTGTTGAACACCACGACCACGCAGAACGTGGCGTGCCCGATGACCACGGTGAACAGCCCGAGGCCGACACCCAGCGGTTCGAGCACCGTTCTGAAGGCGGAGTTGAGTGCGATCCCGGTGACGATGCCCGGCAGCGCGAGGGGCAGCACCACGGCGAAGGAGAGCGCCTCGCGCCCGAAGAAGGCGTGGCGCTGCACGGCGAACGCGATCAGCGTGCCGAGCGCCAGGGCGACGGCGGTGGCCGCCGTGCCCGCCGCCACGGAGGTCCACAGCGCCTCCCTTGCCCCCGTGTTGCGCCACGCCGCCGTCCACCAGCGCAGGGTGAGGCCGGGCGGCGGCCAGCCCGAACCGCGGTCCCGGTTGAAGGAGTTCAGCACGACCACCAGCAGCGGCAGGTAGATGACGGCGAAGCCGACGGCCGCGGCGGTGCGCAGCGCTATGCGTGCGGGTCGGGAGAGTCGCATGGGTCGGCGCTCCTCACAGGCTGCTCGACGCACCGCTGCGGCGCACCGCGAGCAGGTAGAGCACGATGACGACGACGGGGACGGTGCCGAGCGCGGCGGCCAGGGGCAGGTTCAGAGTGACGTTCGAGTAGACGAGGTTGCCGATCAACTGCGTCTTGCCGCCGACGATCTGCACGGTGATGTAGTCGCCCAGGCTGAGCGAGAACGTGAAGACCGACCCGGCCGCCACCGAGGGCAGCACCATGGGCAGCACCACCGATCGGAAGGTGCGCCAGGAGCGTGCGCCGAGGTCCGCAGAGGCGTCCAGCAGGCTCTCCGGCAGCCGTTCGAGCCCGGCGTGCACCGGCAGGATCATGTACGGCAGCCAGAGGTAGGTCAGGACGATGACGGTGGCGGCCCTGCCGTAGCCGGGCCCGCTGACGCCGAACGGTGCCAGCACCCAGTCGAGCGGCCCTTGGGCGGACAGGATGAGCCGCCACGCGTACACCTTCACCAGGTAGCTGGCCCACAGCGGGGTGAGGATGGCCACCACCAGCAGCGGGCGCCTTCGCGGGTGCGCCACGCGCGCCGTGTAGAAGGCGACCGGGAACGCGATGACGGCGCACAGCGCCGTCACTGCCAGCGCCACGCCGATGCTGCGCAGCGCGACCTGCCGGTAGAGGGGTTCGGAGACCAGGGCCGAGAAGTTCTCGGCGGACCACACCTTCACCACCTCGGACGTGAAGGAGTCGGTGGTCCACAACGCCGACAGGAACAGCACCGCCAGCGATCCGAGATAGGCCACCACCAGCCACAGCAGGGGTGCGCCGAGCAGCAGCGACAGCCGCAGCCGGGGACGGCGGTGCAGCGCTCCCGCGAGCCGCCGGACGGATCCAGCGGCCTGCCCGGTGGACGTCACGGCCCGCCTCAGCCCTTGATCTCGTTCCAGGCCTGCACCCACTTCGCGTACGGCACGCACCGGACGCCGGTACGGCCGTCGAGGCACTGCTCGATGGGCGTGGTCCAGTAGTGGACCTTCCTCCAGTACGGCTCGTCGGCGGCGTGGAAGACCGCGCAGAGGTTCTTGTCGGCGCTCTCGTCGCAGGCCCTGGCGTTGGACGGGGCCTCGCCGAAGTACTCGGCGACCTCGGCGTTGACCTTGGGCGAGATGATCCAGTCGAACCACTTGTAGGCGCAGGTGGGGTGCTTGGCCCGGGCCGAGAGCATCCAGGTGTCGGACCAGCCGGTGGCCCCCTCCTTGGGCAGCACCGCGCGGACGTCGGCGCCCTCGGACTTGGCCAGGTTGGCGATGACCTGCCAGGCGGTGCCGACGACGGAGTCGCCGGTCTTGAACGCGGAGATCTCCTTGAGGTAGTCGCTCCAGTACTCGCCGATGTCGGCGTTCTGCTTCTTGAGCAGGCCCACGGCGGCGTCGAACTGCTTCTGGTCGAGCGCGTAGGGGTCCTTGATGTGGAGGCCGGGCTCGGTGGCGCTCAGGTACAGGGCCGCGTCCGCGATGTAGATCGGCGAGTCGTACGCGGTGACCCTGCCCTTGTACCGGGAGGCGTCGTCGAAGACCGCGGACCAGGAGTCCGGGGCGGGCCTGACCTTTCGGGTGTTGTACATGAGGAGGTTGGCGCCGCGCCCGTGCGGGATGCCGTAGGCCACGCCCTCGACCGAGTTCCAGGCCCGGTTCTTCAGCCCCGGGAAGACGTCCTTGTAGTGGGGCACCAGCCTGGTGTTGACCGGGGCCGCGTCACCTGAGGCGATCAGCCTGAGCGAGGCGTCGCCGGAGGCGGAGACCGCGTCGTAGTCGCCGGTCTTCATCAGGGACACCATCTCGTCGGAGGTGGCCGCGGTCCTTGCGTGGACGTCGCAGCCGGTGCGCTTCTCGAAGTCGGTGACCCAGTCGGCCCCGGGGTCGTCGGAGCCGTCCTCGACGTATCCGGCCCAGGCGATCAGGTTGACCTGCCCCTCGGGCTTGCCGAGCGTGGACCGGGCCGCGAGGTGGGGCGGGTGGAACCCGCCCGCGCCCGGCGATCCCGAGGAGCCGGTGGAGTCGGACGATCCGCAGGCCGCGGCCGCGAGCAGCGCCATGCATGCCGCTGCGGCCCTGAGGGTGGGGTTCACGCGCACGACGTTCTCCAGACGTGAGGGAACTGGCGGGGGGAGCGCACGGGTGAGGGAGGCGGTTCGGAGGTGGGGGGAGCAGGAGGAAGCGGAAGGAAGCGGGGAAAAGGGGCTCAGCCGGGGTCGGGGATGCGTACCGTGTGACGGCGCCGCCACCGGAGGCCGACGCGGGCGCCGCGGTAGGCGGCGACGTCCTCGGAGGAGGTCTCCAGGTTCTGCTGCAGGGCCGTGAGTCTGCCGCCGGCGTCAAGGTCGACGACGAACCGGGTCACATCGCCGAGGTAGAGGACGTCGGCGACCGTGCCGGCTGCCGTGGTGTGCTCCGGGTCGTCCCCGGCCGCGGCCCCGTCCAGGACCCGGATCTTCTCCGGCCGGATGCTGTACGTGCCCGAGGCGCCGACGACCCGCTCGGCCGCCTCGCCGGTGAGGAGGTTGGAGGTGCCGACGAAACCGGCGACGAAGGTGTTCGCGGGGCGTTCGTAGATCTGGGCGGGTGTACCGACCTGTTCGACCCTGCCCCGGTGGAAGACGGCGATGCGGTCGCTCAGGGTCAGCGCCTCCTCCTGGTCGTGGGTGACGAACACGAAGGTGATGCCCACGTCCCGCTGGATCTGCTTGAGCTCTGTCTGCATCTGTTCGCGGAGCTTGAGGTCGAGGGCGCCCAGCGGTTCGTCGAGGAGCAGCACCTTCGGACGGCCGACCAGCGCCCTGGCCAGCGCGACGCGCTGCCGCTGGCCGCCGGAGAGCTGTGCGGGACGCCGCTTCCCGTACCCCGTGAGCCGCACCTGTTCCAGCGCCTCCCCGGCCCTGCGCAGTCGCTCCGGCCTCGGCACCCGGCGGATCTTGAGGGAGTAGGCGATGTTCTGCTCGACCGTCATGTGCGGGAAGAGCGCGTAGTCCTGGAAGACGGTGTGCACGTCCCGCTCGAAGGGCGCGAGGCGGGTCACGTCGCGGCCCGCCAGCTCGACGGCTCCGGCCGTGGGCGTCTCGAAACCGGCGATGAGGCGCAGCACGGTGGTCTTGCCCGACCCCGAGGGTCCGAGCATCGAGAAGAACTCCCCGTCGGACATCTCCAGGTCGATCCCGGCCACTGCCGTGAACCTGCCGAAGGCCTTGGTCACATCCCTGAGCCGGATCGCCGCTGCCTCCATGGGCCCGAACCTTTCCGAAGCTGGTGGGCGTGGATCGGATCTCGATCCGGTGCCCGTGTTCTTGCCCCGGTGGGCCGTGTCTCAAGCGCGGGACGGCTCATCCGTTGTGCTGCCGGACCGTCCGCACGTGCCTGACCGGCCGGTTCTTCGCCCCGCCGGCCCCTTCCCGGGCGCCCGGGGACCGGCCCCGCCCCCGCCCCGTGGGTCCGCCCCGGGGCGTCGGGGGAGGCCGGTGCCCGAACACCGCGCGTGCGCCCCGGCGTTCACGCTCAACGAGGTGCCGTGCGTACCACCGTCTCCACGGCCCGTTCGAGATCGTGCTCCGTCAGATCGGCGCGGGCGGCGAGGCGGAGGCGGGAGACGCCGTCCGGTACCGAGGGCGGGCGGAAACAGCCGACCTCCACGCCCGCGGCACGGCAGTCGGCGGCCCAGCGGACGGCCGCCTCGGGTGACGGGGCGTGCACGGAGACCACGGCGGCGGCGGGCCGCCGGGCCGTCAGACCGGCCGCGGTGAGGCGTTCATGGAGGGCCAGGGCGGCCGCGCGGGTGCGCTCGGGGCGGTCCGGTTCACGTTCGAGCAGCCGCAGGGCGGCGAGCGCGGCGCCCGCCGCGGCCGGTGCGAGGCCGGTGTCGAAGAAGAAGGTGCGCGCCGTGTTGACCAGGTGGTCGATGACCCGGGCCGGGCCGAGCACGGCGCCGCCCTGGCTGCCCAGGGCCTTGGAGAGCGTGACGACGGTGACGGTGTCGTCGGCGCCGGCGAGGCCCGCAGACCAGGGCCCGCCCCGGCCGCCGTCGCCCAGCACACCGAGGCCGTGCGCGTCGTCGACGAGCAGACCGGCGCCCGCGGCACGGCACGCGTCGGCGAGGGCGGCCAGCGGCATCGCGTCGCCGTCCACCGAGAACACCGAGTCGCACACGACGAGGGCCGGCCCGCCGTGGCCGGCCAGCGCCTTGCGGACGGCGGCGGGATCGGCGTGGGGCACCACCCGGGTGGTGCCGCGGGCCAGCCGGCAGCCGTCGATGAGCGAGGCGTGGTTGTCCGCGTCGGAGACGATCAGGCTGCCGTGCGGCGCGAGCGAGGTGACGGCCGCGAGGTTGGCCGCGTAGCCGGAGGAGAAGACGAGGGCCGCCGTTGCACCGCAGAAGGCGGCGAGTTCGTGCTCCAGCCGCGTGTGCAGTTCGGTGGTGCCGGTGACCAGCCGGGAGCCGGTGGATCCCGCGCCCCACAGCCGCGCCGCCGCGCCCGCCGCGGCCGTGACCTCGGGATGGCGGGCCAGGCCCAGGTAGTCGTTTCCGGCCAGGTCGAGCCGCCGTGCGTCGTGCGCCCGGGGGCGCAGGGTGCGGACCAGGCCGGCGGCGCGGCGCTGCCTGGCCTGCGCCTCGATCCAGTCGAAGGGCGCTGTGGGCATGCGGATCTCCGGAGTAGAACAGAAATGGTTTTGTAGGCAATGCACAGACCCTAGCGGTCACACCACACGCCCAGGCTGTGGCAATACCCACAGCCTGGGCGTGTGGTGTTGTATGGATCCTCCTTGGCTCAGAGCACCGGCATAAGCGAGGATCATCGTCATGGACCTGTTGAACACGCTGGTGGACAAGGGGCTTCGGTGCGAGCTGCCGACCCGCGAGGAGGCGCTCGCCGTGCTGGCGACCTCCGACGACGAGCTGCTGGATGTGGTGGCGGCCGCCGGACGGGTGCGCAGGCACTGGTTCGGGCGGCGGGTGAAGCTCAACTACCTGGTCAACCTCAAGTCGGGGCTGTGCCCGGAGGACTGCTCGTACTGCTCGCAGCGCCTCGGCTCGCAGGCAGGCATCCTGAAGTACACCTGGCTGAAACCGGGTGAGGCGGCGCAGGCCGCGGCCGCCGGGGTGGCGGGCGGCGCCAAACGGGTCTGCCTGGTTGCCAGCGGCCGGGGCCCGACGGACCACGACGTCGACCGGGTGTCGGGCACGATCGCGGCGATCAAGGAGCAGAACGAGGGCGTGGAGGTCTGCGCCTGCCTCGGACTGCTCTCGGCGGGGCAGGCGGAGCGGCTGCGCACCGCCGGGGCGGACGCCTACAACCACAACCTCAACACCTCGGCCGCGACCTACGGCGCCATCACCACCACGCACACCTATGACGACCGGGTGGACACCGTGCGGCAGGCGCAGAGCGCCGGTCTCTCGGCCTGCTCCGGCCTGATCGCGGGCATGGGTGAGAGCTCCGAGGACCTCGTCGACGTGGTCTTCGGGCTGCGTGCGCTCGATCCCGACTCGGTACCGGTGAACTTCCTGATCCCGTTCGAGGGCACTCCGCTGGGCGCGGAGTGGCACCTGACCCCGCAGCACTGCCTGCGCATCCTGGCGATGGTCCGCTTCGTCTGCCCGGACGCCGAGGTGCGGATCGCGGGCGGGCGGGAGATCCACCTGCGCACCCTCCAGCCGCTCGCCCTGCACCTGGCCAACTCGATCTTCCTGGGCGACTACCTGACCAGCGAGGGCCAGGCGGGCAAGGCGGACCTGGACATGATCGCGGACGCCGGGTTCGAGGTGGAGGGCGCCGGCACGACGACACTGCCCGGGCACCGGCGCACGGCCCCGGGGGGCGCGCCGGCCGACGGCCGTACGGCCCCCTCCTGTACGCCCGCCGACGGCCGTGCGCACGCCGACGACCGCGCCACCGCGGACGACTGCCGGGGCGCGAACGGCCACACGGGCGGGTGCGGGGGCGCGAGCGGGTGCGGGGGCGAGGCCGGTCGAACCACGGCGGAGCGCTCCCCGGAGCAGCCCGGGCCCGTGTCGCACGCCGACCTGGTGGCGCTGCGCCGCCGCGGCGCCGGCACCGATCTCGCGCCCAATGCGTGAGGCGGCCCGCACCCTGCTGGAGCTGGACCGCCGGCACGTCTGGCATCCGTACGGCCCGATGCCCGGCCGCCAGGAGCCGCTGCTCGTCACGTCCGCCTCGGGTGTCAGGCTGCGACTGGCGGACGGCCGTGAGCTGGTGGACGGCATGGCGTCCTGGTGGTCGGCGATCCACGGCTACAACCACCCGGTGCTCAACGAGGCGGCGCGGCGCCAACTCGACCGGATGAGCCATGTGATGTTCGGTGGCCTCACCCATGAGCCCGCCATCCGATTGACGAAACGACTTGTCGACATATCACCGCCGGGCCTGGAACACGTCTTCCTCGCGGACTCCGGTTCGGTCTCCGTCGAGGTGGCCGTCAAGATGTGCCTCCAGTACTGGCGCTCCCTCGGCCGTCCGGAGAAGCGGCGGCTGCTGACCTGGCGCGGCGGCTACCACGGCGACACCTGGCACCCGATGTCGGTGTGCGACCCGGACGGGGGCATGCACGAGCTGTGGTCCGGCGTCCTGCCGCAGCAGGTCTTCGCGGAGGCACCGCCCGCGGAGTACGAGGAGTCGTACGCGGCGGCCCTGGACGACCTGGTGGCCCGGCACGCCGGGGAGTTGGCGGCCGTGATCGTGGAACCGGTGGTGCAGGGAGCGGGCGGGATGCGCTTCCACTCCCCCGGCTACCTGCGGGTGCTCCGCGAGACGTGCGACCGCAATGGCGTGCTGCTCGTCCTCGACGAGATCGCGACGGGCTTCGGGCGCACGGGCACGCTGTTCGCCGCGGAGCAGGCCGGTGTCAGGCCCGATGTGATGTGCGTGGGCAAGGCGCTGACCGGCGGTTATCTGACGATGGCGGCGACGCTGTGCACGGCACGGGTCGCCGAGGGCATCGCACGGGGTGAGGTGCCCGTCCTGGCGCACGGGCCGACCTTCATGGGCAATCCGCTGGCCGCGGCGGTCGCGGACGCCTCCGTGGAGCTGCTGCTCTCGCAGGACTGGGCCGCCGGGGTGCGGCGCATCGAGCGGGCCCTGCACGCCGGGCTCGCACCCGCGGCCGCGCTGCCCGCGGTACGGGACGTACGGGTGCTCGGCGCGATCGGCGTGGTGCAGTTGGAGCGGCCCCTGGACGAGGCGGGCATGGCCGCGGCGACCCGGGCGGCGGTCGAGGAGGGCGTCTGGCTCAGGCCGTTCCGCGATCTCGTCTACACCATGCCGCCGTACGTGACGGACGACGAGGACGTGGCACGGATCTGCCGGGCGATGTGCGCGGCGGCGGAGGCGGCCGGCGGGGCGGCGGCGCGGCCTTCGCACACGTCGGCGGGAAGGAGTACGCAGCGATGACGGTCGTGGTGGTCACCGGGACGGGTACGGAGATCGGCAAGACGGTGACGACGGCTGCACTGGCGGCCGTCGCCAGGGCGGCGGGGCGGTCCGTCGCGGTGCTCAAGCCGGCGCAGACCGGTGTGGCGCCCGGCGAGCCCGGCGACGCCGACGAGGTGGTCCGGCTCGCGGGAGCGCTCACGGCGGTGGAACTCGCCCGCTTCCCCGAGCCGCTGTCGCCCGCGACGGCGGCGCTGCGCGCCGGCCTGGCACCCGTGTCCGCGCGGGACGTGGCCGAGGCGGCCGGGAAGCTGGCCGCGGACCACGACCTGGTCCTGGTGGAGGGCGCGGGGGGCCTGCTGGTGCGGTTCGACGCCGACGGGGCCACGCTGGCGGATGCGGCACGCGAGCTGGCGGCCGAGGTCCTCGTGGTGGCCGCGCCCGGGCTCGGCACGCTCAACGCGGTGACGCTCACGGCGGAGGCGCTGCGGACCCGCGGCCTGGCGCAGCTCGGCGTGGTGATCGGTAGCTGGCCGAGCGACCCGGGCCTCGCCGAGCGGTGCAACCTGGTCGACCTGCCGGATGTCGCGGGCGCCCCGCTGCTCGGCGCCCTGCCCGAGCGGGCCGCGGCGCTGACCCCGGACGCCTTCCGCGCCGGGGCGGGCAACTGGCTGGCGCCCCGGCTGGGCGGCAGTTGGGACGCGGCGGGGTTCAGGGCACGGTACGCGGCCGGCACCCCGGCGTGACGGCGCCCCGGCCGGGGGCGGGCCGCTGCACGGTCACAGGCTCCACTGGCGCAGTTCCCGCGCGATCTCGTGCACGCTCGCCGTGCCGTCCTTGACCAGTCGCGCCAGGGAACGCACCTGCTCCGGAGAGGTGACGACCTTCGCTCCGCTGGCGACCAGGTAGGCGTAGGCCACGGCGGACGCGAACATCGCGTTGGAGCGCTCCAGCGCCGGGACGTGCAGCAGGAGCTGGAGCAGGGCGGCCGCCCTGGTGTGCGGGGTGTCGTACACCGGGATGCCGAATATGTTCGCTTCATGCCTGCTGACGGCGGCGACCAGCGCACCCCAGTCGGTGACCTGGGGATCTCCGGGCGTCTTCTGTTCGGCGATCATCAGGAGCCAGGCGAGATCGATGTGCAGGTTCAACGACGGCCTTCGCGCTCCGCGCCGAACTCCTCGGCGAATACGGACCCGTACTGCTTCATGAAGTCGGCGGCCGCCTCCACGAAGGTCTGCCCGACCTCGCCGGCGTCCGCTCTGACGAGTTCCTCGATGTAGCGGTTGACACTCATACCGCGGGCCAGCGCGCGCTCGCGGGCCGCCCGGGCGGTGTCCTCGTCCACCCGCACATTGAGCTGGGTCTTCGCCATGGGAAGAAAGCTAGCGCTCCAGCGCTAGCAGTGCAAGAGGGCCTGCACCCGTCCGGGGTATCCGCTCCCGCCGCCCACCCTGCACCGCGGCTGGACCGGCCGACGCCCACCCGGCCGCCCGCCGGGTTCGCCGGCGGGCGGCCGCGCCTTCTCCGTTCGTCCCGACGGCACGTGTCACGCCCTCTTCGTCCTGTCCGTCTTCTTCGTCCTGTCCGTCTTCTTCGTGTTCTTCGTGTTCTTCGTGTTCTTCGTGTTCTTCGTCCGTCGGCGGCACGTGTCACGTCCTCCCCGGCGGGGGCGGGAAGTCCGTACTGCCCTCGCTCGCGGCCCGGCCGGCACCGAACGGCGCCGGTACCTCTCCGCCGGTGCGGCGCGCGCACCCCGGGCCCGTGCGTTTCTCTACCATGGCTGGACATCCGTACCCCATGAAAGGTGTCGGCCTCCCCCCATGGGCGAATCTGCCCATCCCCCACGCCCACGCCGCCTCCCCAGCCCCCGCTGCCCGCTCCGCCAGTCAGGTCGCGCGGCCGCCACGAGCCTGCCCCGGGAGGGGACGGAGGTGACCCGATGACCGAAGTGCTCCTGCTCCTGGTGGCGGTGCTGCTCTCGCTGGCCTGCGGCGCCTTCGTCGCGGCGGAGTTCTCCCTCACCACGGTCGAGCGCAGCGAGCTCGAAGAGGCCGTGGAACGGGGCGTGCGCGGCAGCCGTGGCGCACTGCGGGCGGTGCGGCAACTGACCTTCCAGTTGTCCGGCGCGCAGCTCGGGATCACGGTCACCAACCTGGTGGTGGGCATGCTCTCCGAGGGGTCCGTCGCCAAGCTGATCACCGGCCCGCTGCGGGACCTCGGCATCTCCCACAGCACCGCTTCCTCGGCCGCGCTGGTGCTGGGCACGGCGTTGTCGACCGTCTTCCTGATGATCGTCGGCGAGCTGGTGCCGAAGAACTGGGCGATCTCCTCACCGCTGGCCGTGGCGCGCCGGGTGGCCACCCCGCAGCGCTGGTTCAGCACCGCATTCCGGCCGTTCATCGCGCACCTGAACAACACGGCCAACCGCGCGGTACGCCGCCTCGGGCTGGAGCCCGCGGAGGAACTGGCCTCGGCGCGCAGCCCCCAGGAGCTCATCGCGCTCGCCGAGCACTCCGCACGCCAGGGCGCCCTGGAGGCGGACACGGCCGAGCTGTTCGTGCGCACCCTCAACCTGGCGGAACTGACCGCCGAGAACGTCATGACTCCCCGGGTGCAGGTGATGGCACTGGAGGCCCTGGCGACCTGCGAGGACGTGGCCAACGCGACCCGAGCCACCGGACTGTCCCGCTTCCCCGTCTACCGCGACAGCCTCGACACCGTGATCGGCGTGGTGCACATCAAGGACGTCCTGGCCGTGCCGGCGGAACACAGGCCGAACACCGCGGTCACGGAGCTGATCCGCGAGCCGCTGCTGGTGCCCGAGACGCTCACCGTCGACCGGCTGCTCGACCGGCTGTCCACCCGCCGCACGATGGCGGTCGTCATCGACGAGTACGGGGGCACCGCCGGGGTTGCCACCCTGGAGGACATCGTGGAGGAGGTGGTCGGCCAGGTACGCGACGAGCACGATCCGCACGAGGCTCCCGACCTGGCCCGCAGCGGGCGGGACGCGGAGGGGCGCCCGCTGTACGCGGCGGACGGCGCCGCCCGCACCGACCGCCTGGAGCGGATCGGCCTGCACATCCCGGAGGGGCCGTACGAGACGCTTGCCGGCCTGATCGCGACGGCACTCGGCCGGATCCCGTCGCCCGGCGACTCGGTGGAGGTCGAGGGCTGGCGCCTGGAGGTGGTGGACGCAGCGGGCCACCGCGCGGCACGGGTCCTGCTGCACGCACCGCCCGGGCGGCGTGACGGCGACTACGGGAGCACCCGGGCCGACCTGCACCCCGGTCGCGGCCGAGGCGGTGACCACGACCGGGGCGGCACCGGCCACCGCGGCGAGGCCGGCGGCAACGGCGGCGGACGCGGCGGCCACGACGGCGGCCACGACGGACGAGGCGACCACGGCCGTACACGTGGGCGGCGCGCGCGCCACGGCGACGGGAACGGCCCCGGAGAGCCCGATACCGGGGAGAACGGCACCGGGGAGCCCGACACCGAGGAGAACAGCACCGGGGAGAACGGCACCGGTGGGAGCGCCCCGTGACCGTCCTCGAACTCCTGATCGGCCTGGCGACGCTCGTCGCCAACGCCTTCTTCGTGGGCGGCGAGTTCGCCCTGGTCTCGGTGCGCCGCAGCCAGATCGAGCCCAGGGCGCGGGCCGGCGACCGGCGGGCCCGCAGCGTGCTGTGGGGCCTCGAACACGTCTCGGCCCTGATGGCGGCGGCCCAGCTCGGCATCACGCTGTGCACCCTGGTCCTGGGCGTGGTCGCGGAGCCGGCCATCGCGCACCTGGTGGAGCCGCTCTTCGACGCGGTGGGCCTCGCGCACGGCCTGGTGCACCCGATCTCCTTCGTCATCGCGCTGGTCGCGGCCACCTATCTGCACATGCTGCTGGGCGAGATGATCCCCAAGAACATCGCGCTGGCCGAGCCGGTGCGCAGCGCCCTGCTGCTCGGCCCGCCGCTGGTCGCCATCGCCCGTGCCCTGCGTCCGGTGATCTTCGGCGTGAACGCGCTGGCCAACGCCGTGCTCAAGCTGCTGCGGGTGGAGGTGCGCGGCGAGGTGGCCGCGACGATCTCGGACGCCGGCCTTGCGCGGTTGGTGCGGGACGCCGGGGACGCGGGACTGCTCGACGACCGTGCGCAGGAGCGGCTGCACGACGCGCTGGAACTGGGCCGCCTCACCGTGCGGGACGTGCTGCTGCCGCTGGAGCGGGTGGTCTACGCACGCGTGGGAATCACCCCGGAGGAGCTGGAGCGGCTGGCGGCCGAGACGGGCTTCTCCCGCTTCCCCGTGGTGGACGCCAACCGCCGGATCGCCGGCTATCTGCACGTGAAGGACGCGCTGGACGCCATGCCCCGGAACGAGCCGTTCCGGGCCGACGAGATGCGCTCCATCACCCAGGTGCGGGAGGCCGCCCCCCTGGACGACGCCCTGACGGCGATGCGGCGCAGCCGCACCCATATCGCGGCGGTGCGCGGCGCGGACGGCAGGCTGGCGGGCCTGGTCACCATGGAGGACGTGCTCCGGGAGCTGTTCGGCGCGCCGGTGTGACCGGCGGCCCCCGCGAGCCGCCTCGGAAGGTCACGGAAGGTCACGGGAGGTCACGGGAGGCGGGCGGTACGCGGCCTCCCGCGGGGTCCGGCGCGCGCCCCGGAGCCTGCGGGGCGGCGATCCGGTCCCTGCGGGGGCGGTGGCCCGCTTCCCCGCGGCGGCGGTACCCGCCCCCTCCGCTGCCACGGCGCCCCCGTACGGTCCCGGACCGCGCGGACCGGCTCCTCGGACGTCTGCCCAGGTGTCCTCGCCGCGGTACGATCTCGTCGCCATGCAGAAGAATGCCCAATACACGAGTCTGGTCGCGCTCGGCGACAGCTTCACCGAAGGCATGTCGGACCTGCTGCCCGACGGTTCGTACCGCGGTTGGGCGGATCTCCTCGCCGCGCGGATGGCCGCCCGCACCCCCGGTTTCCGGTACGCCAACCTCGCCGTGCGCGGCAAGCTGATCGGCCAGATCGTCGACGAGCAGGTGGGAGCGGCGGTCGCCATGCAGGCGGACGTGGTCACCCTGGTCGGCGGGCTCAACGACGCGCTGCGGCCGCGGTGCGACATGGGGCGGGTGCGCGGGCTCCTGGAGGAGGCCGTCGAGAAGCTGGCGCCGTCCTGCGGACGGCTGGTGCTGATGCGCAGCCCGGGCCGCCAGGGGCCCGTCCTCGAACGGGTGCGGCCCCGTGTGGAGGCACTGTTCGCCTGCATAGACGAGCTGGCCGCCCGGCACGGCGCGATCGTCGTCGACCTCTTCGGGGCTCCCGTGCTGGGCGACCCGCGGATGTGGGACGTGGACCGGCTGCACCTGACGGGCGAGGGCCACGAGCGGGTGGCGGAGGCGGTGTGGCAGGCCCTCGGCCACCAGGCCCGGAGTGACTGGCGGGCCGGGCTGCCCCCGGCGGTGCGGACCGGCTGGGCGGCACGGCGGACCGCGGACCTGAGGTTCACCCGGCAGCATCTGCTGCCCTGGATCGGCCGCCGGCTCACGGGCCGCTCGTCGGGCGACGGGCGGCCGCCCAAGCGCCCCGAGCTGCTGCCCTACGAGGGCGGAGCCTGACCCGGCGGCGTCACCGGCCTGCACGGACCGCCACTAGAATCGGTCCACGTGACTTCTTCCGCACCCTCCGCGTCCTCCGTCCCCGCCGGCGTCAAGCCCGTCATCCCCAACGTCCTGGCCGGCCGCTACGCCTCCGCCGAGCTTGCCGCCCTCTGGTCCCCCGAGGAGAAGGTGCGGCTGGAGCGCAGGCTGTGGCTCGCGGTGCTGCGGGCCCAGAAGGACCTCGGCATCGAGGTGCCGCAGGACGCGCTCAGCGCATACGAGCTCGTGCTGGACCGGGTCGACCTGGCCTCCATCGCGGAGCGCGAGCGGGTCACCCGGCATGACGTGAAGGCCAGGATCGAGGAGTTCAACGCCCTGGCCGGCCACGAGCAGGTCCACAAGGGCATGACCTCACGCGACCTCACGGAGAACGTCGAGCAACTGCAGATCCGCCGTTCGCTCGAACTGGTCAGGGACCGGGCGGTGGCGGTGCTGGCCCGGCTCGGGAAGCTGGCGGGCGAGCACGCCGAGCTGGTCATGGCGGGCCGTTCGCACAACGTCGCCGCACAGGCCACCACCTTGGGCAAGCGCTTCGCGACCGCCGCCGACGAACTGCTGGTGGCCTACGGCCGCCTGGAGGACCTGCTGGCCCGCTACCCGCTGCGCGGCGTCAAGGGCCCGGTCGGCACCGCCCAGGACATGCTGGACCTGCTGGGCGGGGACGCGGCGAAGCTGGCCGAGCTGGAGCGCCGGATCGCAGGTCATCTGGGGTTCGCACAGGCGTTCGACTCGGTCGGGCAGGTCTATCCGCGCTCCCTCGACTACGAGGTGGTCACGTCCCTGGTCCAGCTCGCCGCGGCGCCGTCGTCGCTGGCCAGGACGATCCGCCTGATGGCGGGCCAGGAACTGGTCACCGAGGGGTTCAAGCCCGGGCAGGTGGGCTCCTCGGCCATGCCGCACAAGATGAACACCCGGTCCTGCGAGCGGGTCAACGGCCTCATGGTGGTCCTGCGCGGCTACGCCTCCATGACGGGCGAGCTGGCCGGCGACCAGTGGAACGAGGGCGACGTCTCGTGCTCCGTCGTACGGCGGGTGGCCCTGCCGGACGCGTTCTTCGCGCTGGACGGTCTGCTGGAGACGTTCCTGACGGTGCTGGACGAGTTCGGCGCCTTCCCGGCAGTGGTCGCCCGTGAGCTGGACCGCTACCTGCCGTTCCTGGCGACGACGAAGGTGCTGATGGGCGCCGTGCGCGCGGGGGTGGGCCGCGAGGTGGCGCACGAGGCCATCAAGGAGCACGCCGTGGCCTGCGCGCTGGCGATGCGCGAACGCGGCGCGGAGCGCAACGACCTGCTGGACAGGCTCGCCGCGGACGAGCGCATCCCGCTGGACCGGGCGCAGCTCGACGCCCTGATGGCAGACCGGCTGTCCTTCACCGGCGCGGCGGCGGACCAGGTCGCGGCGGTGGTGGCGCGCATCGACGCCGTGGTCGGGAAGCACCCGCAGGCCGCCGGGTACGCGCCCGGCGCCATCCTCTGACCGGGGGCCCGACCGTGCCGCGTTTCACCCCCGCAGAGCTGGAGGCCGCGCGCGACCGTCTGGTGCCCGATGTGGCCGCGGAGGGCCTTCGGGTGCTCTTCTGCGGGATCAACCCCGGGCTCTGGACGGCGGCGACGGGCCACCACTTCGGCCGTCCCGGCAACCGCTTCTGGCCGGTGCTGCACCTGTCAGGCTTCACACCGCGCCAGTACCACCCGTCCGAGCAGCACGAACTGCTCGGCCACGGCATCGGCATCACCAACGTGGTGGCGAGGGCCACGGCCCGCGCCGACGAGCTCACCGACGAGGAGTACCGCGAGGGCGGCCGGCTCCTCGCCGAGAAGGTCGTCCGGCTGCGTCCCGCCTGGCTCGCGGTGGCCGGCATAACCGCCTACCGCACCGCCTTCGGCGACCGGCGCGCCGTCATCGGCCCGCAGGAGTCCACCATCGGCACCACCCGTGTCTGGGTACTCCCTAACCCCAGTGGCCTCAACGCCCATTGGACGGCGGCGACGATGGCGGAGGAGTTCGGACGGCTGCGGGAGGCCGCGGGGGCCTGAGGACCGGGGCCGGACCCGCCGCACCCGGACCGGCCGCCGGCCTCCCACCCGGGATCGGCGCGTGCCCCGGACCGCCCGGCGAGGCACCGGCCGGTCGGCCGTGCACCGGTCGACCGGCCGCGGTGCCGACCGGCCGCGGTGCGCATCGGCCGGCAGCGGTGCCGACCGGTCGGCAGCGTGCCGGTCGTCCGCAGCGTGCCGATCGGTCAGTAGCGTGCCGTGCTCTGCAGCAGCGGCGGGTACACCTCGCCCCGGACGCCGTCGACGGTGGCCCCGGCGTTCCTGAGCATCGGGCCCACCCGGCGGTTGAGGTCGTAGGGGAAGTTGAGGGCCGGGGCGGACACCTCGTCCAATGCGGCGCTCTGGGCCGGGGTGAGCCGCACGTCGAGGGCCTTGAGGTTGGCCTCCAGGTGCTCCAGTGTGCGGGGGCCGATGAGGGTGGAGGTGACGCCCGGGCGGTTCTGCACCCAGGAGAGGGCCACGGCGGCGGACGTCGTACCGGTCTCCTCGGCGACGGCGGCGACCGCGTCGATCACCGTGAACTGCTCCTCGGTGGGCTCGCCCAGCACCGCCGACCGCCTCGTGCCCACCGCGGCCCGCCCCCGGCCGTACGCACCGGAGAGGAAGCCGCTCTTGAGCGGGCTCCACGGCAGCATCCCCATGCCCGCGTCCTGCGCCAGCGGAATCAGCTCGCCCTCGATGGTGCGCTCCAGCAGCGAGTACTCCATCTGGAGCGCGGTGATGGGAGTCCAGCCGCGCAGCAGGGCCGTCGTGTGGGCCTTGGCGGTGAACCAGGCCGGGGTGTCGGAGAAGCCGACGTAGCGGATCTTGCCCGCGGTCACCAGGTCGTCCAGGGTGCGCAGCGTCTCTTCGAGGGGCGTGGACCAGTCGTAGTTGTGCAGCCAGTAAAGGTCGACGTAGTCGGTGCGCAACCGGCGCAGCGACTCCTCAAGCTGTCCGATGACGGCCTTGCGGCCCGCGCCGCCGCCGTTGGGATCGCCGAGGTGGAGGTTGCAGAAGAACTTCGTGGCCAGCACCAGCCGGTCGCGCAGGCCGGGGCGGGCGGCGAGGTAGTCGCCGAGGATCGCCTCCGCATGGCCGTTGGTGTAGAAGTTGGCGGTGTCGACGAAGTTCCCGCCGTGGTCGAGGTAGGTCCCCAGGATCTTCTCGGCCTCCTCGACGCTGCAGCCCGTCCCGGTGTCCTCGCCGAAGTTCATCGCGCCGAGGCAGAAGGGGCTCACCTTGAGGCCGGACCGTCCGAGGCTGACATACGAGTCGAGTGTCATGGAAATGCTCCGTTGCAGTGGCATGAAGAAGTTGGTACCTCCATCACAGCAGCCTGAGCAGCGAAGCCGTTAGGGCGATACCGTCGATCTCTTGCACGATCCTGCTCGTCTTGCCAGGATCGTCATGAAGGAGGTACCGCCGTATGAGTGAGCCGACCCCGCACCTCGACGACCTGCGCGCCCTGATCGCCCGGCACGCGGGGCAGCCCGCCGGTGCCATCGACGGCCTGCTGCTCTCCTCGGTGGACCGGCCCACGGAGCCCACCTCCAGCATCACGGACCCCGTGCTCGCGGTCGTCGCGCAGGGCGCGAAGCGCCTCACGCTCGGCGATCGGATCTACGACTACGGCGCCGGCCAGTACCTGGTGGTCTCCGTCGGGCTGCCGGTCAGCGGCCACTTCACCCGCGCCAGCCCGCAGAAGCCGTTCCTCGGTGTCGGACTCGCGCTCAGGCCGGCCGCCATCGCCTCCCTCCTGCTGGAGACCGGGAGCACCCCGCGGACCGCTGCCGGCGGCGGAAGTGCCGCACGGACGACGCGCCCCGGTCTGGGGGTGAGCGATGCGCCCGCGGAGCTCATCGACGCGCTGGCGCGCATGATCAGGCTGTTCGAGCACCCTGCCGATCTGCCGGTCCTCTCCCCCCTCATCGAGAAGGAGATCCTGTGGCGGCTGATCACCGGCGAGCAGGGCGCGCTGGTGCGCCAGATCGGCCTGGCCGACAGCCGTCTCGCGCACATCGGCCGGGCCATCCGCTGGATCAGGGAGCACTACGCGCAGTCGCTGCGCGTCGAGGACCTGGCCCGGCTCTCCGCGATGAGCGTCTCCCCCTTCCACCGGCACTTCCGCGCGGTGACCGCCATGACGCCGATCCAGTTCCAGAAGCTGATCCGGCTCCAGGAGGCCCGGCTGCTGCTGATGAGCGGCACGGACGAGGTGGCCGCGGTCGGCTTCGCCGTGGGCTACGACAGCGCGTCCCAGTTCAGCCGCGAGTACCGCCGGCAGTTCGGCGTCCCACCGGGACGGGACGCCGCGCGGCTGCGGCAGGAGGCCGCGCGCCCGGACCGGGCGGACGGCCGCGTCGGTGCGGCCGTCGCCCCTCTCTGAGGTGCCCGAGGCGCGACCGGGGGCGGGCCGGCCCCTTCGCCGGCCGGGCCCGGCCACGCTCCGGGGTGCGAGCGCCGGGCGGGGCGGGAGCGGGCTCCTCCACATCGCTCCTGCGCGGAGCGGTCGCCGAGGACGGACGGGAACTGGAGCTTGTCATGGCTCTCGGTCCCCGGCGTGGCCGAGTGCACCAGCAGTGCCTGGTCCTGGTCGGCGTCGAAGAGCACCTGGCACTGGACCTCGACGGTGCCGAGCTCGGGGTGCGCGATCCGCTTGCTCTCGAACGGGCGGCGGATGCCTGTTCGAGAGCAAGCGGATCGCGCACAGCTCGGCGAACTCGGCACTCCTGGCCAGGAGTGCCTCGGCGATCTCGCCTGCGCGGGCGTCGGTGCCCTGGCGTGAGCGGGCGGTGCGCGACTGCGAGGTGCGCAGGGGGCCGGGTGCCCGGATGGCCGCGTGCCGCCGCGGCCGGACGGAGCCGCTTGGGCGGCTGGGCCCCCGCGGGCGACCCAGGCGACTCAGCCTGCTCGCGCGACTCAGCCGGCTCGGCCGGGTCAGGCAGGTCAGCCGACTCGGAAGCCTCCGGCGACTCAGGCGCTGACGGCCTCTGGGGCTGTTGGGATTGCTGGGGCTACTGGGCTGCTGACGGGCTGTCATGACTCGTGCTGGCCCTCGGGCTGTCGTCGCTCGTGCACCGGCGACCGGGAAGCCGAGGAAACGGGAGGCCGCGGAAGCCGGGGAGGCCGGGGAAACCGGGGAAGCCGAGAAAACCGGAGACCGGGGAGACCAGGGAGACCAGGGAAGCCGGGACCGGGGCCCACCGCCCTAGCGGCCGGTCACCGGTGTGCGGGGCGACGGGCGCGCGGGTCACCGGGCCCGGCGGGCCGCCGCGGGGCGAGTCACGGGCCGGGGTGGTCCGCTGCCTCGGTCCTGCGGAGCCGGGATTCCTCGATCTCCCTGTATGCCTGTTCGCGTCCTTCCCAGTGCGAGCCCTCCACCGACTTCCCGGGTTCGAGGTCCTTGTAGACCTCGAAGAAGTGGGTGATCTCCAGGCGGTCGAACCCGGCGACGTCCGTGATCTCCTGGAGGCCCTCGTAGCGTGGGTCGCGTGCGGGAACGCAGAGGATCTTCTCGTCCGGGCCCTTCTCGTCGCGCATCACGAACATGCCGATCGCCCGGGAGTCGATGACGCATCCGGGGAAGGTGGGTTCGCCGGTGAGGACCAGCGCGTCGAGGGGGTCGCCGTCCCGGCCGAGCGTGCCGTCGACGTATCCGTAGTCGGCGGGATAGCGGGTGGAGGTGAACAGCAACCGGTCGAGTCGAATGCGGCCCGCCTTGTGGTCCATCTCGTAGTGGTTGCGTGAGCCCTGCGGGATCTCGACAGTGACCTGGAACTCCACCGTGGCCTTCTTCCCTGGTCGCGCCCCGCCCCGGGACCCTCGGCAGGCGCACGGCCCTGGCGCTTCCCGGCTGCCTGCGGCCCCTCCCCTTCATGGTAGGTCTGCCCGGGGCGCCGGACACCCCCGGGCGGCGGCTCGGTGACCCACCGCGCAAGGCCACTGGCCGCGGGTGAGGCGGGTGACGCGGGCCGGGTGCGGACGGGGCCCCGGCTACGGCGGATCCACCTCCGTGACGGCGGCGAGCAGTGCGGGCGGGCGGCTCGGGTCCAGGCGTGAGACGGCGAGGGCTATCCAGCGGCCGTCCGCCCGCCACAGGTATACGTCCGGCGCGTGGGCGCTGAGGTACGCCCAGGGCTCGGGTATGCGCTCGCCGTACTCCATCGCGCGGAGCAGGACACCACCGAGCCCGAAGACCTGTGGCGCGCCCCAGCGTTCGGTGAGCCGGGCGGTCAGTCCGTCGCGCTCGGCCTCGCACTGCTCCTCCGCCGCCTGCCGGGCCGTGCAGCCCGCGTCGTCCTCCGCTTCGCCCGCCGGGCCGCCGCCCGCCGCCCATTCGGCCAGGTGGTACCCCGGTCCGCCACGGCCCAGGTCGGATCCGCCGTGCTCCGCGGGGAATTCGCGGGCGCACAGCAGATCGACGGTGGCGAGGTGCGGGGCTGCGCTCATGCCTCCAGTAAACCCGCACGCACTGACAGGGCCTACCTGGCGGCCCGTCAGGCCGCGGGAGGGACCACCGGACGGGGTCCGCGGTGGGGCAGCACGGCCGGGGCGGCGGTCACCGGCGCCCGCCGCCTCCGCATCCGCCCGCCGTGCTCCGGGAGTTCCACCCTCCCCGTACTCGCCGCCGACCCCTCCTGGCGAGTAACATCCGGCCATCACGGGCACTGGCTGGGAGGACGGACGTTGGGGCGGCTGACCGGCGGGGATCCTTCTCTGCTCCGGAGGATCAATTCCGCGGTGGTGCTGCATGCGCTGCGCGCCACGGACTGCGCGACACTGACCGAGATCACGCATGTGACGGGCCTGTCGAGACCCACGGTGGAGGGTGTCGTGGAGGGCCTGATCGAGGCCGGCCTGGTGGTGGAGACGGCCGCGGAGGAAGGCGGGACGAGACGCCAGGGGCGGCCCGCCCGCAGATTCCGCTTCCGTGCCGAGGCGGGGCACCTGCTGGGCCTGGAGATCGGGCCGCACCGGGTGGCTGCCGTGCTCTCCGACCTGGACGGCAAGGTGCTCGGCACCGGTGCCAAGGAGGTCTGCGAGACTGCGCCCGCCGACGAACGGTTGGACCGGCTCCGGTCGGTGGTCGCCGACCTGCTGCGCCGCGCGGGCGTTCCGCGGGGCTCGCTGCGGGCCGTCGGCGTGGGCAGCCCAGGCATCGTGGAGGCCGACGGCACGGTCCGGCTCGGTACCGCGCTGCCCGAGTGGACGGGGCTGCCGCTGGGCGAGCGGCTCCGGCGCTCCTTCAAGTGCCCGGTGCTCGTGGAGAACGACGCCAACACCGCCGCGGTGGCCGAGCACTGGAAGGGCGCGGCGGCCGGGTCGGACGACGTGGTGTTCGTCATGGCGGGACTGAGCCCCGGCGCCGGTTCGCTGATCGGCGGGCGGCTGCACCGGGGTTACGGGGGCGCGGCCGGCGAGATCGGCGCGCTGCACCTGCTGGGCCGCGAGGCCACCCCGGAGACGCTGCTGTCCACGACGGACGAGCCGCTGCACCCGCTGGACGAGCAGGCGGTGGCCGAGGTCTTCCGGCACGCGCGCGAGGGCGACGTGCGGGCGAGGGCGGCCGTCGACCGCTTCATCCAGCGGCTGGTGCACGACGTGGCGGCCCTGGTGCTGGCCCTCGACCCCGAGCTGGTGGTCGTGGGCGGCTGGGCCGCGGGCCTCGACGGTGTGCTGGACCCGCTCCGCGGCGAGCTGGCCCGCTACTGCCTGAGGCCACCGCGGGTCGCCCTGTCCTTACTGGGCGAGGCCGCGGTGGCGACCGGAGCCCTGCGCCTCGCGCTCGACCATGTGGAGGAAGAGCTGTTCGCCGTGGAGGGCACGGTGACGGCCCGTCGGTGAACGGGCACCGCAGCCGCCCTCCGGGCACGGGGACGCCCCGCGCCGCGCCCGGTTCCCGCTCGGAGCGCCCTGCCCCGAGGGACGCCCCGGCCCCTGGGGACCACATCCGCCGTACCGCGCCCGCCGGACCGGCCGCGGGACACTCGGTCGACGCGGGACACTCGATCGAACCAGGAGCGGCGCACGACGCGGCCCCGGGGCCGCGGGTTCCTCACGGGGGTTCAGCCGGCGACGAGTACGGCGGCCGCTGCGTCGAACAGGGCGTTCAGCGCCGCGAACGCGGCCGCGGCCACGAGCCCCTCCGGCGCCCACGACTCCTCGGCCAGTGAGTCCATCACCGCGACCCCCGTCGCGAAGGACACTCCCCGGTACCGAGCCACGGCGGCCAGGGACGCGGCCTCCATCTCGACGGTGAGCACTCCCTCCTCCCGGTAGGCGAGCACCTCCTGGCGCGTCTCGCGGTAGATGGCGTCAGTCGTCCAGGTGCCGCCGACCTGCACCTGCCGTCCGCGTTCCTTGAGCGCCTCGATCAGACGCGCCGTCAGCTCCTCGTCCGGTCGTACGTAGCGTGCGGGCGCCAGGTAGTGGTGCGAGACGCCTTCGTCCCGTACCGCACGGTCGCAGACGACGAGGTCACCGGGGGCCTGGCCGACGCGGAGCCCGCCGGCGCCCCCGATGCTGATCGCGCGCACCGCGCCCGAGGCGATGGCCTCCTCCAGCACGCAGGCGGCCGCCGGGCCCCCGATGCCGAACCCGCTGAGCAGGCCGACCTGCCCGCCCGCCACGTCCACCAGGTGGTAATCCCCGAAGAAGCCCTCGATGCGGCGCGATGTGTGACGCTCCAGCACCTCGTCCCGCAGCCGTGCGCTGTACACCATCACCACGCCGGACGGCAGCGCGGTCTGCTTCCGGAGGGCGTGGCGCGGGGCTTCGTGCGGTTGGAAGAGCGCCGGGAGTGCGTGCTTGCCGGGAAGGTTGGGGAAGGTCATTCGCCGAGGTTGGCGTCAGCGCGCCCGGGGGTCAAGGGCGCGGGTGCCCCTCGCCGGCGCGTACGGGCCCGGCCGCGCTCGGCTGGGCAACCGGCGCGCAGGGGCGGTGTCCGGGGGTCCGGCGGGTGGCCGTGCGGTGTCAGGAGGCGCGGGTCTCCGGGCCGTGGTGTATCTCCACGCTGCCGGAGTCGCCGAAGGTGAGGCGGCAGGTGTCGGCGCGGTAGGTGGCCAGGGAGACCGCGGCGGTGCGTCCCTCGGTGAAGAACCGGGTGGTGACGACGAGGACCGGGGCGCCCGGGAGGCGGTCCAGCTCCTTGGCATCGTCGGCGCCCGCCGAGCCCAGCTCGACGGAGCGGTCCTGGCCTTCGAGGGTCTGGCGGTGCAGCTCCCGCAGCACGGCACGCGCACGCGTGGTGCCGGTCGGCGCGTCTATCGCGGAGAGGTCGGGCACGGAGGACGCGGGGATGTACAGCAGCTCGGCGGCGACGGGCTGGCCGTGCGAGACCCGGCTGCGGCGGACCGTGTGCACGGGCTCCTGGGGCGCGGTCTCCAGCATGCGTGCCACAGCGCCCGGGGGTGCGGCCAGGGTGCAGTCGACGGCCTGCCAGCCGTCGTCGCCCGCGCCCGGCCAGGCGTGTCCGGACGGGCCTACGGCCACGCCCACGCGCGGCGGCGCGACGGTGGTGCCGACGCCGCGGCGGCGCTGGAGGCGGCCTTCGAGTTCGAGCTGTTCCAGGGCCTGCCGGAGTGTGGCGCGTGCCACACCGAAGCGGGCGGCGAGTTCGCGCTCGTTCGGCAGGATCTCCCCGACCGCGAACTCGGAGTCGAGCGCCTCACTGAGCACGGTCCGCAGGTGCCAGTACTTGGGCTCCGGCACCGATTCGAGCTGCGTGGTCCCCACCCTGTCCTCCGCAATCGCCGTGTCCTGGCAGAGTTTTGACTTCGTTCTTTATTAAAGGTTCCTGCACTATGCCCGACCATACGGCGGCGCGGGGAGTTGGTCAAGACCAATCCGCCGCACTGTTACCGCGCGTACGAGTGATGCGCGTGGTGTGCGTGATGCGCGTGGTGCGCCTGGCGCACACAAGGGCCTCGGGCTGACCCCGCACACACCCGAGCCCCTCGCCCGCCGCGGGACGAGGGGCTCGGGGCCGGGCCCCGCGTCCGTCTCAGACGTCGGCCAGATGGAGCAGCTTGTCAGGGTTGCGCACGATGTGGACGCACTGGACGCGCCCCTCGCTGACGTCGATCTGGAGCACGCTGTCCGGCTTGCCCCCGAAGAGGACCAGCACTGCGACGCCGCCGTTGACCTCCAGGAACCTGAACCGCGGGTCCGCGATGCCCTGCCGCGCCACGCCGTCCAGGAACCGTGCGACCTTGTCGGCGGACTCGATGACCCGCACCGGTGCCTTGGCCTTGCCCCCGCTGTCCCCGACCAGCCGCGCATCGGGGGCCAGCAGGGCCACGAGTCCGTCCAGGTCGCCGTCGACGGCGGCGGCGAGGAAGCGCTCGGTCAGGTCGCGGCGCTCCACGGGATCGACGTCGTAGCGCGGCCGGCGCTCGTCGACGTGCCTTCGGGCCCGGGTGGCGAGTTGGCGCACCGCCTGCTCGCTGCGGTCTAGCGTGGTGGCGATCTCCGTGAACGGGAACCCGAACGCCTCCCGGAGCACGAAGACGGCGCGTTCCAGAGGGGACAGCGACTCCAGGACGACCATGACGGCCAGCGAGACGGTGTCGGCGAGTACGGCGCGCTCCGCCGCGTCGGGGACGGTCCTGGCCAGGTCGGTGACCAGCGGCTCGGGCAGCCAGGGGCCCACGTAGGCCTCGCGGCGCGACTTGATCCGGCGCAGCCGGTCGATGGCGAGGCGGGTGGTGGTGCGAACCAGGTACGCGCGCGGGACGCGCACCTCCCCGTGCTCCGCGGCCGACCAGCGCAGCCATGTCTCCTGGACGACGTCCTCCGCGTCAGCCACCCGGCCGAGCATGCGGTAGGCGACGCCCATCAGCACGGGGCGGTGCTCCTCGAAGACCTCGGTCGCCGTGTCGGTTGCCACCCGGCCATCCCAGCGGACCGGCCTGCCGCTGTCCAGGCGGATCGGGCGCGCCCCGCGCACGGGCCGGACGGGAGCGTGCGCACGGGCCGGGCGAAGACCGCACGTACGGGCCGGGCGGGCGGCCAGGACGGTGCGCCCGGGCGCGTGGCCCGAGCGCACCGCCCGAGGCGCCGTACGCCCCCCGCTCCGCCGGGTCCGAACGCGTCCGCACCCACCGCCCGCGAGCCGGAAGCTTCGGCCAAAGGTCCGGCCGACACACACGGAGAGTGACCATCAGCGGGGGCGAGCGCCCGCCGAAGCGCACGGAGAGGTCCCTTCCGTCCGACTCGTCCATAGCCGTGCCACGGCCTCCACCTGCACGGACGGGTCCCGTTCCGGGCAGTGCGGGGAGCCCCGGGCACGGCTTTACCCAGCGGTCACGAAGCGTTCGCGACTCGGCAACACGGCTTGTACACAGTGACAGCATGAGTCCAGACATGTCTGATGTGACGCATGCACGGCACGGCCGTCCCGTCCCCCACTGGCGTCGCGATCTGGTGGAGCTGGCGGCGCTCTTCACCGCGGTCGCGGTCGCCGACGTCATGGCGAACCTCATCGGACACGGGCCGCACGGCCCCTACGTGCTGTGCGCCTACGCGGTGGCCCTGCTCACCACGGTCGCGTTCCACACGTGGTGGGCACGCCGCCACAGCCACGCCCCACCGCCGCCGGCCTCCACGGGCCCCGACCCCACCGGTGCCGTCCCCACCCGTTCCGCCCCCACCGGATCCAGCGGTGCCGTCCCCACCGGTTCCTTCCCCGCCTCCGCCGGACCGGTCCCCGGCACGGACGGCACCGCTCCCGCCGTGGCACCGCACGTCACCGCCCCTGTGGCCGCCGCACCGCCGGTACCTGCCGCCGGCCCTGCGGCGGCCCTGTCCCCCACCACGCTGTGGCGGCTGCGGACGACCGTGCGGGACGCCCCGGGATCCCTCGCGGTGCTGTGCGGGGCGATGGCCGAGCGGGAGATCGACATCCTCAGCCTGCAGACGCATCCGCTGGCCGAGGGCACCGTCGACGAGTTCCTGCTGCGGGTGCCCGCCGAGTTGACCGCTTCGGAGCTCAGCGGCACCGTCTGCGCCGTGGGCGGCGGCGACACCTGGCTGGAACGCGCCGACGCCCACGACCTGGTGGACACGCCGACGCGCGTGCTCGGCCTCGCCACCCGCACCGCCCTCGACCCGGCGGAGCTCCCGCTGGCGCTCCGGGGTCTGCTGGGCCGCTGCACCATCCGCTCGTTCCCGGCCTCCACCCGTGAGAGCCGCGGTCCGGTCACCGGTGGCAGGACGACCGGTGCGCCGGGCGTCCTGCCACCGGTCGAAGGGGCCCTTGAGGACACGGTGCTGCGCCTGCGGGCGCCCGAGGGGGAGCTGATCACCGTGGAGCGGCCCTATCTGCCGTTCACGCCGACGGAGTTCGCGCGGGCCCGGGCGCTGGTCGAACTCGACGCACGACTCGGCCCCCGGGTGCCCGCGGGCCGTGATGTGTTCACGCTGCCCCGCGGTCAGGCGGTCACCGTACGCCGGGCAGGCACCGACGACCTCGCGGCGGCCAGGGCGATGCACCGGCGCTGCTCCGCGGACACGCTGGGCCTGCGCTACCACGGCCCGGTGGGCGGCGCGGACAGCTACCTCGACCATCTGCTGAGCCCCCGTTTCGGCCGCACGCTCGCCGCACAGACGGCCTCGGGCCGGATCGTGGCGCTCGGGCATCTGATGTGGGACGGCGAGGAGTCGGAGGTCGCCCTGCTTGTGGAGGACGACTGGCAGCGCCGCGGCATCGGGCGCGAGCTGCTGGGACGGCTGGTCGCCATGGCCGTCGAGGCGGGCAGCGAGCACGTCTACGCGGTCACCCGTGCCTCCAACACCGGGATGGTCGCCACGATGCGCGGCCTGGGCCTGCCCCTCGACTACCGGATCGAGGAGGGCACGCTGGTGATCACGGCGCGCCTGGAGCCGTCGTCCGTTCCGGTCCCGGCACGTCTGCCGTACCCCGGACCGCGCCGGCGCGGTGGGTCGTTCGCGGCGGACCGAGGGCCGTCCGGCGCCTGATCGCGGCGGGCCGGGATCAGGCGGCCGACTCCAGGTCGAGGAGGAAGCGCTTGGCACCGGTCCCGCCCGCGTACCGCCCCATCGACCCGTCGGAGCGGATCACCCGGTGGCACGGCACCACGAGCGGCAGCGGGTTCGTGGCGCAGGCGGTGCCCACGGCACGTACGGCCCGCGGACTGCCCGCAGCGGCCGCCACCTGGGCGTAGCTGGCGGTGTGCCCGTAGGCGATCTCGGGGAGCCGGGCCAGGGCGTCGCGGCGGAAGGCCCGCGAGAGCTGCCAGTCCAGGGGCAGGTCGAACAGCCTGCGCCGGCCGGCGAAGTACTCGTCGAGCTGGCGGCTCGCCTCGTCAAGCCGCGCGGGAGCGCGCAGCACCCGGGGGCTCACCCGCTCCGCGAGCTGCCGCAGTGCCAGGGTGTGGTCCTGGACGGCGAAGGCGACCCTGACGAGGCCCTTCTCGGTCGCCGCGAGCAGCAGCGAACCGACCGGGCTGTCCAGGGTGCGGTAGGCGACGTCGAGGATGCCCGCGGCACCGGCCTGCGCCGCCAGCCGGGAGTGCAGCCGGCTCATGACGGCGTCGTCGGGTGCGGGCAGCGCCGCGCGGAGGCGCTCGCCGTCGGCTTCGGGGGCGTGGGTCATCGTCGTCACCGTCCCATCCTGTCGGTCTCTCGCGGATACGTGCCGCGCAGGTTCCTGATGCCGTCCGCCGCCGCCCTGCGCGCCGCGTCGGCGGTGCCGCCGGTCAGGGCGGCGATCTCCTTGTAGGGCAGGCCCGCCAGGTAGTGGTAGGCCACCGCGTGCCGCTGGCGGTCGGGGAGGTCCCCCAGCGCCCGCCACAGATCGGGGTCCGCGTCCTGCGGCAGGCCGAGGCGGGTGGGCGCGTCGGGGACCTCCCCGACCGGCGCGGGACGGCGCGCGCTCGCGCGCGTGACGTCGATGGCCTTGCGGTGCGCGATGGTGACCAGCCATGCCTCGACGTTCGCGTCGGCGGGCAGCCGCGGATATCCGCGCAGCGCGGCGAGGAACGTCTCCGACCAGGCGTCCTCCGCGTCGTGCGGGCCCACGACGGCCCGTACGACACGGAACACCGTGGGCCCGTGGTCGGTCACGATCTGTTCGAACGGCGGCTTGCTCACACCTGGTAAACGCTCCGGCCGCCAAAAACGTGAGCCCGGGCGCTACCGAGGACCGGTGGGCCGGGGCCGGGCACCCTTGGTGGGCCTTCGGCGTTCGCATCGGACGCGAAGGCTCCGCCTCTGGTGCGAACACGATCCGGCTGTCGAGGCGACCGGACGGCCGGCATGGCCGGTCCCGCGTGCCCAGGCCGCGGTCGTCAGGACCAGGCCCGGCCTCGTCCGTCATCCGCACCTCATCCTCGGAGGACATCCGGTAGTACGCCCTGCTTCGGTGCCTGGAAGCCGCCGATCCTCTGCTCCAGCAGTTCGGCCAGCCGCAGCGGGGTGCGGTCCTCGAACATCGGACCGATGAGTTGCACCCCCACCGGCAGGCCGTCGGGGGACAGGCCCGCTGGTACGGCGGTGGCGGGCAGGCCGGGCATGGTGGCCAGACCGGCCCAGACAAGCTGGTCGAAGTACGGGTACTCGACGCCATCGACGTCGATCCGGCGTTCCAGCAGATCGGGGTTGTGGTCGTGCGGGAACGCGGGAGTGGGCGTGATCGGGCACACCACGGCGTCGAACTCGGTGAAGAGCTGCCGCCAGCCGTGACGGTGGAGCTCGCGACGGTCGTTCGCCTCGATCCAGTCGCGGTGGCTGAACGCCATCCCGCGCAGCCGCACCGCGTCGAGACTCTGGTCGTCCGCGCTCAGTCCGGCGGCGCGGGTCCGAAACTGCTCGTACGCTTCGACGGGAAGGCGCGCGACGGAGCCCGAGAACAGCAACTGCGTGTAGAGCGTCGCGGCTTCGGCCAGGTCGGGCAGCAGCGGAGTGTGCCGTTCGACGTGGGCGCCGCCGTCGACAAGTGCGTCGGCCACCCGGTTCACGCCGGCCCGCACAGCGGACCCGGTCGGAATGAACGGATGCTCTTCGAGGACCAGCACCCGGAAGTCGCTCAGCCGCTGGTGGCGTGCGAGCGGCAGCGTCAGGTCGTGCGCCACGCCGAGCGTCAGCGGGTCCGGCCCGGCCATGACGTCGAGCAGGAGCGTGAGGTCGCGGGCGGTGCGCGCCATCGGGCCGACGACGGCGAGGTCGAGGTCGACCGGCAGTGCCGGAGTGGTCGGCGGGACCATACCGCGGTTCGCCACCAGTCCGAGCGTCGGCTTGTGCGCGTAGACACCGCAGAAATGCGCGGGGGTGCGCAATGAACCGCCGATGTCGGAACCGATGGACAAGGCGCCGAATCCAGCCGCCAGGGCCGCCGCCGATCCGCCGGACGATCCGCCCGGCGTGCGAGCATGGTCCCAGGGGTTGTTGGTGGTGCCGTAGATCTCGTTGAAGCTCTGCAGATCCTGCAGCCTCAAGGGCACATTCGTCTTACCGAGCACCACAGCGCCGGCGGCCCGGAGCCGCGCCACCTGTATCGCGTCCTCGGTCGGCACAAAGTCCCGGTACATCGGCATGCCCCAGGTCGTGGGCAGCCCGACGATGTTGTAGCACTCCTTGACCGTCACCGGAATGCCGAGCAGTGGCCGGTCCTCGCCGCGGGCGCGCGCCTGGTCTGCACCGCGCGCGGCGGCCCGCGCACGGTCGAAGTCCGGCACGCAGATCGCGTTGATCGCCTTGTCGTCGCGCTCGATACGAGCGATTGCCTCGTCGGTCAGCTCCACCGATGTCACTTCGCCGGAACGCAAGGCGGCCGCGATTTCTTCTGCATTCTGAGATTTCCACTCCATGAATGCGACCGTACTGGCCTCTGGGAGAGGCCATGAAATACCGATTCGCACAATGGGATACGCCTGTCGAATCATCATGTTGCGCTGTCCGCCGCACATTCGCCCGACCGCCGGCCATGGCGAGACGCGGCGGCCTGGCGCACCTGCGGAGATGGTCACGACGGAGGCGCCCCAGCGCCCCGATCGACGGCTGTCCCCCCTCGTAGGCGCACGGCACACCGCTCGCGGCAATCATCACCGGGGCGACCGCGACGACGTCACCCAACTGATCCCGCTGATCCAGGCCGTGCCGACGATCCGCTGCAAGCGCGGCCGGCCACTGCGCCGCCCCAGCTATCCGTACGCCGACCGCGGCTGTGACCACGAGGTCTACCGGGACAGGGTCCGCCAGTTCCAGATCACCCCCCATCGCGCCCGGTGCGGCACCGGGCACGGCTCCGGCCTGGGTGTGTACCGCCGGGCCGTGGAAGGAGCGATCGCGCTGCTGCACTGGTCCCGCCGCCTGTGCATCCGCTGGGAGATCCGCGCCGACTTCCACCACGCGCTCGCCACCTTGGCCGCGCCGTCATCCGCCGGCGACGACTGCGCACCGCACTGCGTTGGGAGCAAGGGCGGGCGATGCGCCGCGGGGCACGGCCTGCTCGATGCGTCAGAACGCACTTGCAGCAGTCGGGCCCGCGCAACCTCACATCCGGGATCTCAGCACGTCGACCTCGCAGCCCGGCGCGAAGGGGTCGAAGCCGTGCTCGACCAGCCAGCGAACCCCCAGCAGGCTGCGCAACGACCACCATGCACGGATCACGTCGAGGTCGACGTCAGTGCCATAACCGGCGATGACGTCGTCGAGGTGCTCCTCGTGTCCGAGCGTCAAGGTGGCGAGGTCGAACACGGCATCACCCCGGCCCGCCTCGGACCAGTCGATGATGCCGGTGACCTCGTCGCCGTCGACAAAGACGTGCTCGACCTGCAGGTCGCCGTGTGTGAACACCGGTTTCCACGGCCGGAGCGCGGCCTCGGCGACCTGGAGGTTGCGGGTGACCAGGTCGGCGGGCAGGAGGCCGTTCGTCACGAGCAACTCGCACTCGCCGTCGAGTTCCGCCACCAACTCGTCGGGACCCTGGCGGCGCCGGCCCACCCAGGGCGGCAACGGCGCCTCGTGCAACTGCCGGACGGCGGCACCCGCCGCGGCCCACGCCGCCGGCGACGCGGCCGACGGCTCACCGAGACGGCCGAGCGCCGCCCCCGGGACGGCGGCGATCGCGAGCACGGGCGGCTTGCGCCACAGGACCTTGGGTGTCGGGACCGGCGCGAGGGACATCGCCTCGACCTCGACGTCGATGCGCTCCTGATCGGCGTCCACCTTCAGGAACACGTCGCCGACCCGCAGGGTCGCACGCTCGGAATGGGAGACGACGACTTCGACCTCATCCATGGGCGCCCAGTATCCCGGGGATGATCGACGACGTCGCCGGATTTTCTCCCCGCGAGACCCGGCCCGAGGGTTGCGGCACTCGGTTCCGAGGAGCGGTTGCCAGGTGCGGTCGTGGTCAATGACGGGGTAGGGACGCCTTTCCATCGAAATCCAGCGGGAGTTCGCGGTTACTCGTCGGCCGGCGGGACGTCGGCAGGTCCCGGGATCGCCGGATCGGGGACAAGAGCAGGATCAGTGCGGCGAGCGGGACCCCTGCTGTCGTGATGGCCATGGCGGTGCGGAGGCCGAGTGCGGTTCCGAGCGCGCCGCCGAGCCGGGCACGGGCGGCGGCCGGGCCGTCGTTGGTTACGGCGAGGCGCGGGGGCGCCGGTTTCACACCCGGCCGGGGGCGTACCCGGGGCCGGGCCCCGGCTCAGAACAGCCGGTCGGCCGCCGCGGCGGCGGGCTCCTCCAGGCCGAGCAGGAACCGCTTGCGCTCCAGCCCGCCCGCGTACCCCCGAAGGCTGCCGTCGGCCGCGACGACCCGGTGGCACGGGATGACCACCGACAGCGGGTTGCGGGCGCTGGCGGCGCCCACCGCCTGGGCCAGCGCCGGATCGCCCAGTGCACGGGCGAGGTCCGCGTACGAGCGTGTCTCGCTGTACGGGATGGTCCTCAGGAGCTCCCAGACCCTGCGCTGGAAGTCGTTGCCGCGGGGCGCGAGCGGCAGGTCGAACTGCCGCCTGTGCCCGGCGAAGTACTCGGCCAGTTGCTGCCTGACGGCCTCGAAGCCCTCGCCGGTGCGTGTCCCGAGGACATCGGCGGACGGGCCGCGCCTGTGCCCCTCGAAGTACAGGCCCACCAGCGCGCCGTCCTGTGCCACCACCGTCAGATCTCCCACCGGCGAGTCGACGAGCGTGTGCGTCCTCATCCCGGCCTCCCTCTCCGTCTCGGGTCTGTACCGGCCGCTCTTCCCGGCACCCGTGGGCAAGACGCACGGGCACCGCGCGACGTAGAGCCGCCCGCCGGCGCGGCCGCCGGGCCGCGGGTCCCCCGCGCTCACACCGTCGCCAGCGCCTCCGTAGGGGTGAGCCGGGCCGCGCGCACCGCCGGGTAGACGCCGGCGGCCACCCCGATGACGACCGTACCCGCCGTCCCCGCCAGCACCGCGAGCGGTGGTACGACGGGCGGCCAGCCCTGGTAGGCGGCGTACGCCACGGTGGCCGACACACCGAGGACCGTGCCGGCCGTCCCGCCCAGCAGGGAGAGGACCACGGACTCCGTGAGGAACTGGCCCCGGATCTGGCCCCGGTTCGCGCCGAGCGCCCGCCGGAGCCCTATCTCCCTGCGCCGTTCGAGGACGGAGATGTACATGGTGTTGGCGACCCCGATACCGCCGACCAGCAGTGCCACCCCGGCCAGACCGAGGAAGAGCGCGGAGAACGTGCTCTCGGTGGCCCGCTTCGCCGCCAGCGCGTCCGACGGCCGGCTGACCTGCACGAGGCCGGGCAGCTTCGGGTACACGGTGGCGGGCAGCACCGCCGCCACGTCCTCGACCGCCTCCTCGCGGGCCCTGACGTAGACCACCGTGGGGTGCCCGTCGAAGCCGAGGTTGCGCTCCGCCGCGACCCAGCCGACCAGCACGGAGCGGTCCAGGTCCGGTGCCAGCGGGACGGGGTCGAGGATGCCGATCACGGTGAACCACCGCTTCTGGATGGTCACCTGCGGTGGCTCCTGCCCCCGTACGAGGCGCGGGATGCCGAGGCGCGCCGCGGCCTGGTGGCCGAGCACGACCGTCGGCAGCCGGTCGGTGGCCCGGTCGAGGAACCTCCCGGACCTGATCCGGGCGCCGACCGCGGGCAGCAGGTCGTCCTGGCCGGCCAGCACGCTCAGCCCGAGGCCGTCGTCGGGGTCGGTGCGGTCCGAACGGCGCACCAGCGCATGGGTGTTGGCGACCGCGCTGGTCCGGATGACCGGGCCGATGCGCGCCGCCATCCGTGCGGCGCCGGGCGGCAGCAGAACGGGGGGCTGCTGGTTCGGCAGCGGCTCGGCGCGCAGCATGTTGGTGCCGAGCGCGGACAGCCGCTCGTTCAGGTCCTGCCGACTGGACGCCGGTATCGCGGTCACCAGGACCAGCGTCGCGATGCCGATGGAGATGCCGAGCGCGGAGAGCGCGGCCCGCATCCTGCGGGTACGGATCCCGAGCATCCCGAGCCGCAGCACGTCGAACGGAGTGAGGCGGACCGGTCTCAGGCGGGCGGCGGACCGCCGGGAGCGCGGCCCGCGCCCGCGCTCGTGCCCCCGCTCGGGTCCGGGCCCGGCGGCGGGTGCGGCGCCGCGGGGCGCCGCCCTGGACGCCCTGCCGTCGTGGCGGCTCATCGGTGCCTCCCGGTGTTCGCGGTGTTCGCGGTGTTCGCGGTGTTCGCGGTGTCGAGGACGATGCGTCCGTCCCGCATCTCGACCTGCCTCGGCAGCCGTGCCGCGATGTCGCGGTCGTGGGTGATGACGGCGATGGTGGTGCCGTCGCCGTTCAGGGCGATCAGCAGATCGAGGACGGCCTGGCCGTTGGCGGTGTCGAGGGCACCGGTGGGTTCGTCGGCGAGGACCAGCGCGGGTTCGTTGACCAGCGCGCGTGCGATGGCGACGCGCTGGCGCTCGCCCCCGGAGAGCTGGTGCGGCAGGTGGGACGTGCGTGCGGCCAGTCCGACCCGGTCGAGTGCCGAGAGCGCCAGGGCGCGGCGTCTGCGGCGGGACACGCCCGCGTAGAGCAGACCGGTGGCGACGTTCTCCGCGGCGGTGAGCCCGTCGGTGAGGTGGAACTGCTGGAAGACGAAGCCCAGCCGGCGGCCGCGCAGCGCGGACAGCCGCCGGTCGGTCAGGCGCGCGGCGTCCTGGCCGCCGATCTCGACCGTGCCGCTGCTCGGCAGGTCGAGGGTGCCCATGATGTTGAGCAGGGTGGACTTGCCGGAGCCCGAGGGGCCGACGATGGCGAGGAGTTCGCCCTCGTAGATGGCGAGCGAGACGTCGTCCAGGGCCCTGACGCCACCGGGGTACGCCTTGCGGGCGTGGCGCACCTCCAGCACGGTCGCGCGGCCGGCTCCGCCGCGGGACCGGTCGCCCGGCCCCGCCCCGGCCTCCGTCACCGCCCCCGGCTCCGGTCCCCGCTCCGCCCCCTGCTCCGCCTGCGCCGCCTGCGCCTGCTCCGGCTCCGTGCGGGTCCGCGGTCGGCGCGTGCCCCTCGGTACGGGTCGCGGTCGCGGATCGGTGCCCCGCGGGGGCATGGCCTCGGACGCCGTCACGAGGCCGTCACCACCCGCTCGCCCGCCGTGATGCCGTCCCCGGACACCTCGACCATGCCCTTCGCGAAGAGGCCGGTCCTGACGCCCAGCAGCCGTCCGTCGGGCCGCTGGAGCGCATAGCCGCCCTCGCTCAGCGCAAGCAGCGCGCCGACCGGTACGGCGAGGACCTGCCTCCTGGTCTCGGTGGTGAAGGTGACCTGCACGGACGCCGTGTCGAGTCCGGCCACGTCGTCGCTGTCGGCCGGTACGACCGTGACCTGGAGGGTCGCCGCGGTGCCGACACCCGCGTCCTGGCCGTCCTGCCCCGCGCCGCCCTGCACGGTGGTGCCGACGGAGGCGACCTTGCCGGGGACCTCCTTGGTGTCGGGCAGGGTGATGGCGACCGTGTCGCCCTTGTGGATCGGGTCCGCGTCCGACGCGTCGACCTTGACGCCGATGGACTTCTTCGTCGAGGCCACCGTCAGCAGGGGTGCGGCGACCGGATCGCCGAGCTGGGCCTTGAGCGCGTCGACCCGTACCGTGCCGGGCAGCACGACGACCTGACCGGGGCCGAGCGTGCCCGTCTGCTGCTGACCGGTGTCCCGCTGCCACCGCTTGACCGCGGCCAGCAGCGCGGAGGTGAGCTTGGTGCCCGACTCGGCCGGCACACCACCGGCGGAACCGCCCGTGTTGCCCGTGCTGCCCGTGGTCCGGGGTTGTCCCGCGTTCGCGGGCGTGCCCGTGTCGTAGCCGAGGGCACGCAGGTTCTCGTCGAGCACGGTGACGTCCCGGCCGGTGACGCCGGGCTCGGCCAGCTTCCTGAAGATCGGTGTGTCGCCGAGGAAGACCATCACGGGACGGTCGTCCACCCAGTACAGCGGTGTGCCACGGGAGATCGTCGAGCCCGGCTCGGGCAGCCGGGTCACGGATCCCCCTCCGGTGCCCTTGATCGTCGTCGGCGTGCCGTGGCCCAGGGTGCCGGGCAGGGTCTCGGCGTTGGAGAGGTCCATCCGCTTGACGCGGGTGGTCTCGGCCCGGGGCGGGCCCGCCGCCTTCGGCTCGCGCGTCCTGCCGTGCGCCACGAGCGCCTTCGCCCCGTACGTGCCGCCCGCCGCGACGGCCAGCACAGCGACCACCGCGACCACGCGCCTGCCCCTCCTGCCCCGCGGCGCGTCCGTTTCGCTATCGCCTGCCACCGAACGCCTCCGTCGTGCAGTTCCGCTCCACCCCGGGCTGCTCGGACTCGGGCAGCGAGGACGTCGCGTCGCTGTCGTACGTCCAGCCGAGGCCGTCGGAGTAGACGCTGGTGTCGGGCACCATATGGATCTTCATGCCGTGCTTCTTCAGGCACTTCACGTAGGTGCGGTAGTCGTCCGCGTAGTGCGGGTTGGTCCTGGGGGACGTCTCGGGTGGCTGACGCGGCAGTTTGACGAGGCAGGCGTCGTAGGCGGGCCGGTACCTGTCCTCCTGGCCGGGCGGCACCAGCGGCCACGCCTGTTTCTGGCCCGCGGCGGCCGCACGCTGGGTGTTCATGGGAACGCCGTGCGCCTGGAGACAGGCGTGGTACGCGTCGGTCAGCCGAGCGCTCTCCTCCTCGGAGGTGTCCAGGCGGAGTTGGGGGCGCTTGGCCTGCACGGCGTCGGACGACGCGCCGCCGCCCGCGCCCGCGCCGTGACGCGCCCCACCGGCCCCGGGCGAGCCGCCGGCCAGCGAGTCGACCTCCTTCCCGCCGCTCGGGCCACCGCCCGTGCCGCCGCCCGTGCCGCAACCGGCCAGGACGGCGGCGGCCAGGACCGCGGCGCACAGGGCCGCGGCCCTGGTGGCGGGGCCACGGGGCGGGCGGACGGCGGGAGGGGGATGCGGGAGCAGGCGCTGAGTGTGGACTGACATGGCGGTGAGCCTGCCGTGCGATTGTCAGAACCGTGTCAGGGACCGGTGGTCGGCCCATGGTCACCGCACAGCCCTGCACCGCGGCCGGGGGTGCGTTCCTAGACTCACCGTCATGTGCACGCAGGTGACGACGGCCGGGTGCGGCGAGGACGGCGAGGACCGGGCGGCGGCCGGAGCGTGCCGCCCACCCGGGTCCACGGCCTGCGGCCGCGGGACGGATGGGGGGACCGCGTGAGGAGGGTGCAGAGACCGGACGCGTCCGCCCCCGACCGCGACGCCCAGGACGCGAACGCCCGCGACCGCCGTGCCCGGGAGGCATCCGCCCGCGACCGCCACGCCCCGGCCGCGTGCCGTCCGGCCGGGACCGCGACCGGAGAATCCGGGCCGGACGGGACCGCGGCCGGTGCCCCCGGGCCGGACCGGGCCGAAACGGACGCGGCCGGGTCGGACGGGGAGCTGCCGGAGCGTGGTGTACCGCTGCGGCGCAGTCTGCTGGTGCGGCTGCTTGCCGTCTCCGTGCTGGTCTCCGTCTGCTCGATCGCGGCGACGGCCTGGGTGGTGGTGCGGACGACGGCCGTGGCGATCGGCCAGGAACGCGGGCAGGCACTCGCCGACGACGCCCGGATCTACGACGCGCTCATCGGCTATGCCGCCACCCACCCGCGCTGGGACCAGGTCGCACCCACCGTCGCCGGGCTGGCCGGCAGTACCGGGCACCGCATCGTGCTGCTGGACAAGGAGGGGCGGCCGATCGCCGACTCAGATCCGGTGGCCGGGCACCCCTACCGGCCGCCGGACAAGCCGACGGCCCTCATCGATCCGCTCGCGGTCGATCCGCAGTTGCTGCCCGCCGCCGCGTCCGACGGGATCGACCCACGGGCCGTCGGCCCCTACCGGCTGTCCGACGGTGAGCGCAGCCGGCTGGAGGTCACTGCGGGCCGTATCGTCTCCTGCCTGCGTGACGAGATGGGCGTCCAGGCGCGGATCGAGACAGAACCCGGCGGACGGCCCAGAGTGATCAGACCTGACGGCGAGCCCCTGGGCAATCCCGGCTCGGGACCCGCGCCCGCGGGCATCACGCGGTGCTCCACCGGCGTGCTCGACACCGCCACCAGCACCGAGGCGAAGGCCCTCAAGGCCCTGAACAAGCTGGTCAACGCCTGTCTCGCGGGGCGTGGCGCGGCCGGTGTACGGCTGGCGCTCGACGGTACCTGGACACCGGCGTCGGCAGGTCGCGCCGTCCCGTCCGCACAGGCCGCCTCGTGCCTCGGCACCAGCCGCAGCCAGCAGCTCGCCCCGTACGTGGCCCCGGTGGCGCGGCTGTACGTCAGCAGTCCCGGCCGGACGGCCACCACGTTCTTCGACCTGTCCGCGGGCAACAAGACCCGGATCGCGGGTGGTGCCGCGCTGGTGCTGCTGGTGACCGTGGCGGTCACCACGCTCGCCGGCATCCGGCTGGTCCGGCCGCTGCGGGCCCTGACGCAGGCGGCGCGGCGGATGGAGGGCGGTGACATCTCCGCGCGGGTGGCGGTCACCGGGCGGGACGAGATCGCGCGGCTGTCCACGGCGTTCAACGCGATGTCGGCGCGGCGCGCCCGACTGGAGTCGGTGCGCAAGGCGATGACCAGCGACGTCGCCCACGAGCTGCGGACCCCGTTGAGCAACATCCGGGGCTGGCTGGAGGCGGTGGAGGACGGCGTCGCACGGCCCGACTCCGAACTGGTGGCACTGCTGCTGGGCCAGGCGCGGCTGCTCCAGCACATCATCGACGACCTGCGGGACCTGTCGGAGGCGGACGCGGGCGAACTGCGGCTGTCGAGGGAGCCGGTGGAGGTGGCCGAGCTGCTGGCGGCCACGGCCATGGCGCACCGGGCGAGCGCGGAGGCGGCGGGTGTACGGCTGACGGTCGCGGTGGACCCGTCGCCGCCGCTGGTCGTGGACGCCGACCGGGTACGGCTGCGCCAGGCGGTCGGCAACCTCGTCTCCAACGCGATCCGGCACACGCCCGCCGGCGGCCGCGTCGTGCTGCGGTCGCGGCGCGAGGGGGACGCGGTGGCGATCGAGGTGGCGGACACCGGGGCGGGCATCGCGCCCGGCGAACTCCCCCATGTCTTCGACCGGTTCTGGCGCGCCGAGAAGTCACGCAGCCGCCGGGGCGGCGGCAGCGGTCTCGGGCTGTCCATCGTCCGCAAACTGACCGAGGCGCACGGCGGTACGGTCTCCGCCACCAGTACGCCCGGCAAGGGTTCCCGTTTCGTCCTGCGCATCCCCGCACCGCGCGGCCCGGCGGGGTGAGGGCAGTGCCTACCGCGGCGGCGCGTGCCGTACACGGGCGCCGCGCGGCCGCGGGGCGGCACCGTGCGCACGCGCGGCGGCACCGCGACGGCCGGCGGATCCGGTGGCCGACGGGTGACGGCGCCGAGGGTGGCGGGACCCGTGGGCGGTGGTCGGCGCGGCGCGGTCCGCTCCGGCAGGCCCCCGGGAACCGGCCCGCCCCCGGGAACCGGCACGCGCCGCGCGGACACGTGCCACCGTCCTGCCACCTGCCGCGGCCCGGACACCTGCCGCGGCACGGGTACCTGCCGCAGCACGGACGCGGGTCACGGCGCGCTCCGCTCCGGGTGCGCGTCCACGCCGAGCCGTTCCGCCTCCGCGGGGCCCCAGCCGCCCGGCTCGTACGGCAGGGGAGCCTGCTCGGGGTCGAGCAGCGGGCCGACGATCCGCCACTGCTCCTCGATCACACGGGGATCCACGAACCGGTCGGAGCGCCCCCGCATGGCGTCGTCGAGCAGCCGTTCGTAGGCTTCCTGCCGCGGGCCGAGGACGGTTTCCAGGTCGAGCGGCACCCGCACCGTCCGGCTCACCGCGTCGGGGCCCGGGGACTTGACCTGCAGGGAGAACGTCAGGCCGTCGTCGCGGCCGAGCCGCAGGTGCAGTTGGTTGCCCTCGGGCGAGCCGGAGCCCGAGTCGGCTCCGGCGAACAGGGCGCCCGTGGGCCGCCGCAGTCCTATCACCACGTCGGTCGCGTTCTCGCGCAGGTTCTTGCCGGCCCGCAGGACGAAGGGCACACCGCGCCACCGGGCCGTGTCCACGCTGAGGCGTGTCGCCACGTAGGTCTCCGTGGTGGACCCGGGGGCCACCCCGGGCTCGTCCTGGTAGCCGAGGTACTGGCCGCGCACGGTGGTGTCCAGGGAGAGCGGGCGCATGTGGCGCAGCGCGTCGACGCGGGCCTCCTGGACCTGCTCGGCAGTGGCCGGCGGTTCCATGGCGATCAGTGCCGCGATCTGCAGCGCGTGGTTCTGGAGCACGTCGCGGACGGCACCGGCCGCGTCGTAGAAGCCGGCGCGCCCCTGGGTGCCGAACTTCTCGGCCAGCGTGATCTCCACCTTCGCGATGTGCTCCCGGTTCCACATCGGCTCGAAGAAGGCGTTCGCGAAGCGCAGGGCGAGCAGTCCCTCGACCGGCTCCTTGCCGAGGTAGTGGTCCATCCTGAGGATCCGCTCGGCGGGGAACGCGGACCGCAGCTTGTCGTCGAGCGCACGTGAGGAGGACGCGTCGTAGCCGAAGGGCTTCTCCACGACGACCCTCCCCCGGTCCGCGAGTCCTGCGGCCCGCAGTCCGTCGACCGCGTCGCCGAACACGGCGGGGGGCACGGCCAGGTAGAAGACGGGGTGCTCGGCGCCCTCCAGCCGCTCGGCCAGGCGCCGGTACAGCCCCTCGTCGGCATAGTCGCCGCTGACCATGGACAACCGCCCCGCCAACTCCTCGAAAGCGGGCTCGTCCACGTCCGGCCGTACCTCCTCGACGGCCTTGCGCGCGGTCGCCACCAGCCTGCCGTCCTCCCATCGGGACCGGGCGACGCCGACCACGGGCACGCCCAACCCACCCCGCAGGGCCAGGTGGTAGAGGGCGGGCAGGAGCTTCTTGAAGGCCAGGTCGCCTGTTATTCCGAAGATCACAACGGTGTCGGCGCGGGTTCCCACGATCGGCCGCCTCTCAAACGCGAACTCATTGGAACGGTGGATCCGAACCCTTCAACGCCGGTGGTGGAAAGTCAATTCCAACTTTGGGTACGCTGGCCGTATGACCTGGCAGGACTCCGTCGCGCCCACCACCGAGCGGAGGCTCACGGCGGCCGGGCGGCGCACTCGCGAGCGCATCGTCAGGGCGGCCGCCGGCCTCGTCTTCCGCAGGGGCGTGGCCGGCACCAGCATCCCGGACGTCCAGCAGGCGGCCGGTGTCAGCGCCTCGCAGATCTACCACTACTTCGGCGACAAGCAGGGCCTCGTCCGGGCCGTCGTCGACCACCAGGTCACGGCGACACTCGACCGCCAGCGGCCGGCCCTGGACCATCTGGACAGCTTCGCGGCACTGCGCGCCTGGTGCGAGGAGACCGTCGCCGGGCAGGCGCGGCGTGGTTGCGAGGGCGGGTGCGAGATCGGGTCGCTGGCCGGTGAGCTCGTGGAGACGGGCCCGGACACACGCGCGGAGCTGGTCGCCGCGTTCGAGCGCTGGGAGGCGCCGATCCGCGCCGGTCTCGTCCGCATGCAGAGGAGCGGCGAGTTGGACGCCTCCGCCGACGTCCACGATCTGGCCACGGTGCTGCTGACGTCGCTCCAGGGCGGGTTGCTGCTCGCGCAGGTGCGCCGCAGCGTCCACCCGCTCAAAGCGGCCACCGACGCCGCGATCGCCTACGTGGAGTCGTTCGCCGCACGGCCCCGTCCGGAGATGGGGCCGGGCACCGAGCCCCCCGCCCGTGACCTGCCGGACCGCGTACGCGAGCCGTGAGCGCGCCCGCACGCCGTGCGGGTGCCGGGACCGCTTCCCGGTATCCCGGGCATCCAACAATCCCGGCATCCGGGGGGGCCGGGGGTGCCCCTGCGACCGCACGACACCGCAGCGGTCCGCGAGGGCCGGCCGGTCAAGAGGCGGATTCCTGACAAGACATGGGCGGCAGCCCCCTGCTACGGTGCGCCGATGCCATCGATCAGAGAGTTCCAGGTCACCTTCGACTGCGCGGAACCCGAGCGTGTCGCTCGTTTCTGGTGCGAGGTGCTGGGGTACGTCGTATCGCCCCCGAAGGGCTTTGCCACGTGGGACGCTTTCGATCGCTCGCGGCCGCCCGAGGACCGGGGTTCGTGGTTCGCCTGCAGTGATCCCTCGGGGGCGGGCCCGCGGCTGTTCTTCCAGCGCGTGCCCGAAGGCAAGGTCGTCAAGAACCGGCAGCACCTTGACGTACGGGTCGGCACCGGGCTCGTGGGCGAGGAGCGTCTGGCCGCGCTCGAGGCCGAATGCGCACGACTGGTCGCGCTCGGCGCGGTACGCGTGCGCCTGCTGGCCGACGACAACGATTCGTGCATCGTGATGCAGGACATCGAGGGCAACGAGTTCTGTCTCGACTGAGCACGCCCCGAGACGGCGAGGCGGGAAGCCGTCCCCCTCGGGCCCGACTCGAACGCGGCCCTGGCCGCCGTCCGCGATGACCGTGGTCCCGCCGGCGCCGCGGCGGCATGGGGCGGCCCCTACGTCACGCCGCCCGCTGCCACACGAACTGTCCGCCGGCGTGCGGAGCGGGGACTGTCCGGTCGTCCGCGACGGGTCGGCGGACGACGGCGTGGCGCCTCTCCCGAAACCGGAACCGAACCCGGAACCGGAACCGCGCGACCTTCCGCCACTTCCGGTCCCCTCGTACGGCCCTCCTCGACCCGTGCCGGTCCTCCTCTTCGAGAAGGACACCGAAACCGCCGCGGTCCTGACACTTCGCTTCCCCTCGGAGAAAGGCGAGCCGCGGAAGCTGATGGGGAACCCTCCTTTCCGAGCGGCCGCCCTCTCCGGGCCCCACCACCGTCGGGGGGTGTGCGACTCGTACGGATCCGCAACGGTAGGTGCTCCGGGTCGTTGATCACTGTGTGAGCGCACCGGTGGGGAACGCACGGCAGTGGTCGCCGTCGGCGCGGAGTCCCCTCGGGCCGCGGACGCCGGCCGCGTCGGTGGCGAGCCGGACTCCCGAGGATGGCGCGGCGGTCTGCCGGGTCCCGCCCAAGGCGGTGGACAACCGGTGGGCGAATGCGGGCGGCCGGTGCGCACGCGGCCAGTCGCCCTCACGGCCGCCCGCGGACCCCCTTCGCGGCCCTCCGCGGGGCCAGCCGGGAAACACCATCGGCGTCCGCCCGGCCATGGCCGGCCGTCGGCACGCGGGCGAGGGCCGCGGGTTGCCGACCGTCAGGTCAGGGGCGTACAGTCCATATTCACTTTCTTCAAGAAAGGAAACAGGATGCCCCTCCGCTCGGACTGGTCGGACAAGCCGTGCCCGATCGCTCGCGGCCTCGATGTTCTCGGTGACGCGTGGACGCTGGTGATCCTTCGCGAACTGTTCGCCGGCAACGCCCGCTTCGAGGGTCTGCGCACCGAACTCGGCGCATCCGACAACGTGCTCGCGACCCGCCTCGCGCGCATGACCGAGGCCGGTCTGGCGGAGCGGATCCCTTACGGCGGTACGGTGCGCCCGCGCGTCGAGTACCGCCTGACCGACGCCGGGCACGACGCCCTGCCCGTACTCCACGCCCTCGCCCACTGGGGGGCGAAGCACACCGCGGCACCGGAACGGGCACGGCCGATGGCGATCACCTGCACCGGGTGCGGCCGGCCGACACGGTCCGCTGACTGGTGCACCACCTGCGACCGGCCGCTGACCACCGAGCGGACCGCGTGGACCCGGCCCGGCACCGGCGGGCCTCCCATACGCCTCGCCTCTGTCGTACGACCTGCTTCCCCGGGGACGCATGTGCAACCCAAGGAGACGAATCCGTGAAGAAATGGACCCATTTCTCCGTCACCGCCGAGACCCGGCGTCTGTGGAGGATCACATTCGACAGCCCGCCCATCAACCTGGTGTCCCCGGAGATGCTCACGGAGCTCCCCCAACTGGTCGATGCGATGGAGGCTGCTCCGGAGCTGCGCGTGGCCGTGTTCGAGTCGGCGAACCCCGAGTACTTCCTGAACCACTACGACACCTCCCGGGTGGCTGAGACTCCCAAGGAACCGGGCCCGAGCGGCTACCCGCCGCTGATCGACGCCAGCACGCGCCTGTCACGCCTGCCGGTCGTCTCGATCGCCAAGGTCCGGGGCCGGGTCAGGGGCGTGGGCAGCGAGCTGATCCAGGCGATGGACATGCGTTTCGCCAGTGAACGGGCGCTGTTCTGCCAGCCCGAGACCGCCAACGGCAACCTTCCCGGCGGCGGCGGCCTCGAACATCTGCCCCTGCTGCTCGGCCGTGCCCGCGCGCTGGAGGTGGCCCTGTCCAGCGACGACTACCCGGGTGAGCTGGCCGAGCGGTACGGCTGGGTCAACCGCACGGTTCCCGACGGCGAACTCGATGCGCTCGTCGACACGCTCGCCCGCCGCGTCGCCTCCTACGACAAGGAATCGATCGCCGCGGTGAAGCAGCAGGTCAACCGATCCACGCTGCCGTCCGCGGAGGACCTGCGGTCCTCCTACGACCTCTACATGCACTCATTCGGCTGGCCGGGGTCCAAGCGCAGGCTTCCTGCCGCGCTCGCGGCAGGGCGCAACCAGCCGGGCGACTACGAGATGCGCCTGGGATACCACCTCGGGCGCCAGCCCGAGGAAGGCACACGGTGAAACCCGTGAACCGGACCGGCAACGGTCGGGGAGATTGCGGCACAGTCGCCGAAGGGGGGCCGGGCGACGGGTGGCCCGCGGCAATCCCCGGAGCGCACAGGCGCCCATGACCTCGCACCGGCCCGCCGGCAGGAGCGCAGCATGAATGAAGCCGACCGCCCTTGCGAGTCGGGCACGTCCTCAGCAGGGTTGACTTTCCGCACTGGATTCCACACCTTCGACGTGGATGTCGACGGCGTGCGGATTCACGGCCGGGTCGGTGGCTCGGGGCCTCCCGTGCTGCTCCTGCACGGCTTCCCGCAGACCCACCCCGCCTGGCGGTACGTGGCTCCGAGGCTCGCCCGCGACCACACCGTCGTCGCCGCCGACTTGCGCGGCTACGGCGACTCCGGCAAGCCGCCCGCAGGCCCTGACCACTCCGCGTACGGCAAGCGGGCGATGGCCGCCGACCAGGTCGGCCTGATGGCCCGGCTGGGATTCGACCGCTTCGCAGCCGTGGCTGACGCCCGGGCGCGGACCGTCCCCACCCGCGCGTACGACCGGGGCCGGTCCGGTGACGCGGGGCCCCGTCCGGGGTGAGCCGACGTGGGCCGCCGGAGCAGCCGCGGAGGTGCGCGGCCGAGGTCGGCTCCGGTGGAAGAACCGGTGGACCCCGGCGGGTCGGGGCGGGCCTGGTCGCGGGCCCGGCCGTGCCCCGGGACCGGTCCCGGGGCGGTCCTGTTGGGTGGGGGGATGATCCGCTCGCTGTCAGCCGCCCGTTCCGTCCGGTCCGCCGTCGTGGTCCTGTCCACGACCGTGGCCTTCGTGCTCACGGCGTGCACGCCGGACGCGTCGCCCCCCGGCGGCGCCCCCTCGTCGACGCACGCCCCGTCCACGTCCGCCGCGGCTCGCCCCGACTCCGGGCCTGCCACGACCCCCGCCGCGTCTCCCACTCCCTCGCTGCCGGTCGCGGCGGACGGCAGGAACGCCGGCTCGTGCGCGGACGGCACCTGCGAGGTCCGGGTGACCGCGTCCGTCGAGGTGCCCCTGCCGGCGCGCTTCGGACTCGGGCCGGTCCGGGTGACCGCGATCGACGCCCGGACCGTCACGCTGTCCGCCCGGCTGACCCAGTCGCAGTTCTCCAGCGACGGCGGCTGCTCGTCCGCCATCACCGGTCCCGCGGCGAACGCCCCCGCTCACGTCGATCTGACCTGCCACGTGGGCGAGAAGGCCGTCGTCAACAAGATGCACCTGACGGTCGTCGGCATCGCCGAGCACGCCGCCGTCCTGCGTATCCGGGCGGCGACGTGAGGGGCCGCGCCGTCGCCGCACGGCCGCCGGCTCAGTCCTCCTGAGCGTCGGCGACGACCGTGCTCTCGCCCGGGGCCAGCAGCGTCAGGCGACTGCCGAGCCCCGCCTCGGCGAAGGCGCCGGCCAACTCGGGGGCGCCCTCGGTGAAGTGCCCCCACATGTCGAAGTGGACGGGCACCACGTGCGGGGCGCTCAGGATCCGGGCCGCCTGGGCGGCCTGACGGCCGGTCAGGGTGAGGAAGCCGTCGATCAGCCCGATCCGCGCGGCGCCGGCGAACAGCACCGCGACATCGATCCGCTCGAACCGCTCCGCGACGGCCCGCACCACGTCGAGCGAGGCGTTGTCCCCGCTGACGTACACGGTGGGGACGCCCTCGCCGGACAGCACGAAACCGGCGACCTCCCCGACCAGGTGCTCGGTGCCCGCGGGGCCGTGCAGTGCCGGCACCCGTGTGACGCGCAGCACGTCGCCGTCGGGGCGCCGCAGGTCGACGTGCTTCCACAGGTCGACGGCCTGGCAGGCGCCGGACAGCCGCTCCGTCGCGCTGAGCGTCGTCAGCACGAGCGGCACCCGCGCGAGGTAGGCCCGTCCCGACACGTCCAGGTTGTCCACGTGCTGGTCGTGCGAGAGCAGGACGGCGTCGACCGGACCGACGTCGTCGGGTCCGAGGGCGGAGGCGGCCGTCTTGGCGAGGAGCCGTCCCGGCCCGAGGTCGTACTCCTGCGGCTCGTCGAAGGTGGGATCCGTGATCAGACGCACGCCGCCGATCTCCAGGATCGCGGTGGGGCCGCCCACCGATTCGATCCGGATGCCGCGGCCGGTGTCCTGCTGTGCGTTCATGGCGGGTGGTGCTCCTAGGGGCTTGGATGACGCGACTGACTCGCACGTCACGACTGGCTCGAATGACGCGACGGCGCGGACCGTTCCGCGCCGCGGGCCCGGGCTGTTCCACCCGGTATGTCGATCGTGCCCGCCCGCGGGGCCGACCAGGAGTGCCTTGAAAGACGTCATACGATAGGACCAGGACAGGTACGGGGAAGGGGGAGATCACGGGCCCGCGCGACCCCCGCACCGGCGCGGTGCGGCTGTGCGAAGGACGCGTGGCGGCCTCCACCTGTCTGGACCGGGTGGCGCGGCTGCGCCGCTCCGGAGTGATCCTCGGGCACCGGCTGCGGCTCGACCCCGCGAAGCTGGGGCGGGGCCTTGAGGCCCTGCTGTCGGTGCGGGTGCGTCCGCACCGCCGGGAACTGGTCGGTCCGTTCGTCGACCGGATCAGGACGTTGCCGCAGGCGCGCACCGTCTTCCATCTGACCGGGCCCGACGACTACCTCGTCCATGTCGCGGTGGCCGACGCGGCGGAGCTCCAGCGCCTGGTGCTCGACGAGTTCACCGCACGCAAGGAGGTGGCGAGGGTCGAGACCCTGCTGATCTTCCAGCAGTGGGAGTGCGGCCCGCTGCTGCCGCCCGGGCCCCGGGCCGAGCGCTGAGCCTCCGCCGGCGGACGCCGGTGGCCGAATCCTGCTGACGGCCACCCCCTCGCCGTACGAGGATGTCCCCATGCCAGAGACGAAGACCACGCTGCCCCGTGCGGTCGCCGACGCCTATGTCGACGAGCTCATCGCCCTCGATCCGGTCGCCGGCACCTACCTCGGCGTCAAGGAGAGCAGCGCCGAGCTGCCCGACTACTCCCCCGCCGGCCACGAGGCGCGCGCGGAGCTGGCCCGGCGGACGCTGGCCCGGCTCGACGCAGCGGAGCGCGCGCCCGGCGCGGACCATGACATCGAGCGCCGCTGCGGGCGCCTGCTGCGCGAACGGCTGACGGCCGAGCTCGCCGTGCACGAGGCCGACGAGCACCTTCGTGCCGTCAGCAACCTGGCCTCGCCCGCACACTCGGTCCGCGAGGTGTTCACCGTGACCCCGGCCGACACCGACGAGGACTGGGCGGCGATCGCGCGCCGGCTGCGGGCCGTGCCCGCCGCGTTGGAGGGGTACCGCGCCTCGCTCGCGCTGGGCCTGGAGCGCGGGCTGCCCGCAGGGCCCCGGCCCACCGCGACCTTCGTCGAGCAGTTGACCGAGTGGGCGGATCCGAGCGGCACCGGCCGGAGCTGGTTCGAGGAGTTCGCGGACGCCGGTCCGAAGGCACTGCGCGGCGAGCTGACCGAAGCCGCCAGGTCGGCGGGCGCGGCGGTCGTCGCGCTGCGGGACTGGATGCGCGAGGTGTACGCACCGGCCGTTGCGGGCGCGCCGAACACGGTGGGCCGCGAGCGCTACGCCCGCTGGTCGCGCCTCTACAACGGCACGGACCTGGACCTTGACGAGGCGTACGCGTACGGCTGGTCGGAGTTCCACCGCATCCTCGGCGAGATGAGGACGGAGGCGGAGAAGATCCTGCCCGGCGCGGCCACTCCCTGGCAGGCGCTGGCGCACCTCGACGAGCACGGCCGGCACATCGAGGGCGTCGACGAGGTCCGCGACTGGCTCCAGGACCTGATGGACAAGACCATCGACGCGCTGGACGGCACGCACTTCGAGCTGGCCGAGCGGGTGCGCAGGGTGGAGTCCCGCATCGCTCCTGCGGGCAGCGCCGCGGCACCGTACTACACCGAGCCGTCCGAGGACTTCTCACGTCCCGGCCGCACGTGGCTGCCGACCATGGGCCAGACCCGCTTCCCGGTCTACGACCTGGTGTCCACCTGGTACCACGAGGGTGTGCCGGGGCACCACCTCCAGCTCGCGCAGTGGACGCATGTCGCGGACTCCCTCTCCCGCTACCAGGCGGGCGTGGGCATGGTGAGCGCCAACTGCGAGGGCTGGGCGCTGTACGCGGAGCGGCTGATGGACGAGCTGGGCTTCCTGACCGATCCGGAGGAGCGGCTCGGCTACCTGGACGCGCAGATGATGCGCGCCGCACGGGTCATCATCGACATCGGCATGCACCTCGAACTGGAGATCCCGGCGCACTCGCCGTTCCGTCCGGGCGAGCGGTGGACGCCGGAGCTGGCCCAGGAGTTCTTCGGCATGCACAGCAGCCGCCCCGCGGACTTCGTGGCGAGCGAGCTGACCCGCTATCTGTCGATGCCTGGCCAGGCCATCGGCTACAAGCTCGGCGAGCGCGCCTGGCGGCTCGGCCGTGAGAACGCCCGGCGGCGGCACGGCGACGCGTTCGACGCCAAGGCATGGCACATGGCGGCGCTGTCGCAGGGGTCGCTGGGTCTCGACGACCTCGTGGACGAGCTGTCCGCGCTGTAGCCCGGCCCGCGGTGGCGGTGTGCGGTGTGATGTGCGGTGCGGTGTGCCGGGGCACCGCACCGCGGCCGACGCCTGACCGCCCCCCGGCCCAGGACCCGGGCCTGGACCCGGGCCCGGGCCGAAGCCCGGGCCGCCCGGGCCCGCTCAGCGTGCGAAGCCGCCCTCCGAGTCGATGACCTGGCCGGTGATCCACTCCGCCTCGTCGGTGGCCAGCCAGGCGATCAGCCGGGCCGGGTCGTCGGGCATGCCCCAGCGGCCTGCCGGGGACATCGCGGCGATCCGTTCGTAGTCGTCCCCCGTGCAGTAGTCCGTGTCCACCGGGCCGGGGTTGACGGTGTTCACGGTGACGGCGTCCGGTGCGAGGGTCGCCGCGAGGGAGCCCGTCACGGAGGCCAGGGCGCCCTTCTGCAGGCTGTAGGCGAGTTCGCCGGGCATCCCGCCGTCGTGGTCCTGGCCGGAGGTCATCATCACCACCCTTCCGCCGGGGGTGCGCGGCGGCAGGACGGCCCGCAGCCGGGCGTAGGCCTGGACGAGGAGGATCACGGAGCGCGCGTCGACGGCCCAGTGGGCGTCGAGCGCGGCGGCGTCGATCGTGGCGAGCGAACCGTCAGAACCGCTGAGCGCATGGTTGGCGACGAGGATGTCGAGCCGTCCGCCGAGGGCCGCGGCGGCCCGGTGGACCAGTTCGGCGGGAACTGCCGGGTCGGCGAGGTCGCCGGGGCCTTCGGCGACCAGGGCAGCCGGGTCGGCCCGAGCCTCCCGGACACCGGCCACCACCTCCTCGATACGGTCCGCTCCCCAGGGCATGGCGGCGTCGTGCGGCACGTGGTGGTGCAGGTACACGCTCGCGCCAAGGGCCGCGAGCCGCCTGGCCACGGCGTAGCCGATGCCGCTCCTGCGGCTGGCACCGGTGACGAGGGCCGTACGGCCGCGCAGTGGCAGGGGATCCCGGCGGAGCTGGGCGGCGGTGGGTGCGGGGAGGAGGGGCATGGTGAGTCATCATGCGCAGCCGGGCGCGGTCCCGCATCCGCTTTTCGGCACCGGCAGGCGGCTGCCCCGGGCGTGGCACCCCATCGCCGCCACCGGTCGCGGTCCCGGGCATTGCGAAGGCGCCGGCCGCCTCACACCATGCCGGCCTCCCGCTGTCGCACGAAGGACCCGTCGCGCCCCTTGACCACCTCCAACTGGGCGTGGATCCGGCGGCGCAGGTCGGCGACGTGGCTGACGATGCCGACGCTGCGGTCGCGCTCGCGCAGGGCGTCCAGGACGTCCAGCACCTCGTCGAGGGTCTGGTCGTCCAGGCTGCCGAAGCCCTCGTCGATGAAGAGCGTGTCGAGGCGGACGCCGCCCGCCTCGTCGGTGACGACGTCGGCGAGACCGAGCGCGAGTGCGAGTGAGGCGAAGAACGTCTCGCCGCCGGAGAGCGTCGCCGTGTCCCGCTCGCGGCCGGTCCAGGCATCGACGACGTGCAGTCCGAGGCCCGAGCGGCCGCGCCCGGCACGGTCGTCCGAGTGCACCAGGGTGTAGCGGCCCTGGGACATGCGCCGCAACCGCGCCGAGGCGGCCGCGGCGACCTGTTCGAGGCGGGCGGCGAGCACATAGGACTCCAGGCGCATCCTGCGGTCGTTCTCGGCGGAGGTGCCTGCGGCGAGGGCGGCGATACGGGCGACCCGGTCATGGCCGGCGCGCAACGGCGCGAGTCGCCCGGCCGCGGCGGTGGCACGCGTGGAGAGGCGGTCCAGCTCGGTGCAGCGGCGCTCGGCGGCGTCGCGGGCGGAGGCCGTCTCACGCAGTGTCCGCTCGGCGGTGGCGGCCGTCCGCTCTGCGGCGCCGGGATCGGCCGGCGGGCGGCCCGCGGCGGCGGCGGTGTCCTGCTCTGCGAGTACCGCGCGCACGGCCGCCTCTTCCTGCCGCCGGGTGTCGAGGCGGTGTTGCAACGCGCGCTGCCGGGCCGGGTCGAGGAGCGCCGCCGCGGCCTCCCCTGGCGTGTCGAACCCGGCGCGGAACGCGGCGTCGGCGAGGCGTGCGTCGGCGTCCTTCACCCGCTGGGCGGTGTCGTCCGCGGCGCGCGCGGCATCCGCGGCGTCCGTGAGCAGGACCACGCGGCGCTCCAGGCGGCGAGCCCGGGCCGCCACGCTGTCCTCGGTGCCGCGGGCGCGGGTCAGCTCCTCCTCCAGGGTCGCCCGTTCGCGATCCAGCGCGTCGCGCAGGGAGGCACGGGACGCGGCGCGGCGGGCCGCCTCCTGCTGGGCGGCGAGCCTGCGGCCGTGCTCCTGCTCGGCGGTCGCGAGCGCTTCGCGCGCGGCATGCGCGCCGGATGCGGTGCGGTGCGCCTCGGCGTACTGTCGCCGCAGGTTGTCGGCCTCCTCGGCGAGTTGCGGGGTGGCGGTCGCGGATGCTTCCGCGGTGGCGGCGGCGAGGGCCTCCCGGGCGCCGCTCAGTCGGCGCTCCGCGTCGCCACGGGCCTCTTCGGCGCGCCGGTGGGCGGCCAGGGCGGCCTCCTCGGCTGCGGCGTCCACGTGGCCGGCGGACTTACGGGCCGGGCTGGGATGCCGGGTGGCGCCGCAGACGTCGCAGGGGCGGCCGTCCACGAGGCCGGCGGCGAGCTCGGCGGCGATGCTGCGCAGGCGCTGTTCCTTGAGGTCGAGCCAGCGCTCGTGGGCGGCGCCGGCGCGTTCGCGGGCGGCGAGCGCATGCTCCTGAGCGGCCGCCGCCTCGGCGGCCAGGTCGTCGCGGCGGAGCGCCGCGGCGAGCCGCGCCTCGGCCGACTCGACGCGCGCCGCGAGGTGTTCGGTGCGGGCGGCGGCGTCCTGGGCGGTGTCGATGGCGTCCTGGAGCGCGGCGCGGGTGGGCGCCCAGTCGGCGAGCCAGCCCTCCGCCTCCTGGAGGAGGTCGTCGTCGGCGCGCTCCTGGCGGTCCAGTGCCGTGCGCTCCTCGACGATCTCCGAAAGGCGGTGTTCTGCGCGCCGGGCGGTCTCCAGGGCCCCCAGTTCCTCGGCCGCCCTGCGGGCGGCGGCCGCGAGCGCCGGGGCGCCGGCCCCGGACAGCTCGGCGGGCAGTGCGGCACGGGCCCGTTCGCCGGCGGCGCGGGCGGCGCTGTGCTCGTCGGCTGCCGCGTCCCGCAGGCGGAGGGCGGGCGCGACGGCTTCCGCCTTGCGGGCGCGCTCCAGCGCCAGTTGGTCGCGGTGGTGCTCGTCCGCGGAGGCGGCCAGCCGGTCGGCGCGCTCCCGGGCCTCGGCGAACCGGCGCTGGAGGCGGTGCAGTTCGCGGCTTTCGCCCAGGTGCCGGGCCGCGCCGGCGGCCGCGGCCTCGGCGGCGGCGAGCGAGACCGTCCTGACGGCGAGCAGTTCGCGGGCGCCGCAGCGGGCGACGGCTGCCCAGGTCAGCAGGGCGACTGCCAGGCCGGGGTCGCCGGGGGCGACGTCCGGCAGCGGGAGTTCGAGGGCGTCGCCCGCGGCCTGCTGGATGCGGTGGGCGTCGGCGAGCAGAGCGGCGTCGGCGTCGCGGACGGCGGCCTCGCCGGCCCGGCGGCGCTCGGCGAGGTACTGCTCGACGGCGGCGAACCTGCGGGTGTCGAAGAGCCGCCCGAGGAGCCTGCCGCGAGCCTCGGCGTCGGCGCGCAGAAAGCGTGCGAAGTCTCCCTGGGGCAGCAGCACGACCTGGCAGAACTGCTCCTTGCTCATACCGAGCAGGAGGCCGATCTCCTCGCCGATCTCCTGGTGCGAACGGCTGAGGCCGCGCCAGGAGCCCGTCGCCGCGTCGTACTCGCGCAGGGCGCTGTGCGCCTTGTCGGTGGTGGTGCCGCTGCCGCGGCGTTTCGGGCGCTCCCACGGGGGCTGTCTGGTGATCTCCAGACGGCGGCCGGCGACGCTGAACTCCAGGCGCACCTCGGTACGGATGCCGGGGTCCGCGTGATCGCTGCGCAGTCCGGTGCCCTGCCCGCCGGTGCCCCGGGCGCCCGGCACGGACCCGTACAGGGCGTAGCAGACCGCGTCGAGGACGGAGGTCTTGCCGGCGCCGGTGGGCCCGTGCAGGAGGAAGAGGCCGGCGGCGGAGAGGGCGTCGAAGTCGATGTCCTGCCGGCCGCCGAAGGGGCCGAAGGCCGTGACGTGCAGTCCGTGCAGCCTCACCGGACCACCTCGTGGAGCGCGTCGTCGGCGCGGGCGGTGTCGAACGCGTCCCTCAGCACGACGCGTTCGGCCTCGTCGGGCCCCGTGCCGCGCACATGGGCGACGAAGTCCTCCGCGATCTGCTGGTCGTCGCGGCCCGCGAGGCGCCGGGCGTAGGACACCTCCGGGTCGTCCGGGGCGCGCTCGGGGGCGAAGACCAGGCTCAGGGTGCCGGGGAAGCGCTCGCCCAGCCGGGCCATCGGCTCCGCGGGGCGTACCCGGTCGGTCAGGGTGGCCTCGACCCAGGCGCCCTCGTGCGCGGTGAGCCGCGGGTCGGCGAGCAGTTCCGCGAGGGTGCCGCGTATCCGGGCGAGGGGGCGGGGCACGGGGCAGTCGATGCGCTCGGCGGTGACGGCGCCGTCGGCGGCGAGGTCGACGAGCCACATGCTCTTGCGGTGCCCTGCCTCGGAGAAGGAGTAGGCGAGCGGGGAGCCCGCGTAGCGCACACGGTCGTTGATGGTCTGACTGCCGTGCAGATGGCCCAGTGCCGTGTAGTCGACGCCGGCGAAGACACCGGCGGGCACCGCGGCCACGCCGCCGACGGTGATGTCCCGCTCGCTGTCGCTCGCCTCGCCGCCGGTGACGAAGGCGTGCGCGAGCGCCACGGAGCGGGTGCCGGGAGGGCGTTGTGCGAGGTCGGCGCGTACGCGGTCCATGGCGGCGCCGAGTACCGCCTCATGGCTCGGCCTGTCCACCGCGAACTCGTCCTTGACCAGGGCGGGTTCGAGGTACGGCAGGCCGTAGAAGGCCACCTCGCCGTGCCGGTCGGACAGCAGGACGGGCGTGGCGCTGCGGGCGGGGTCGGTGCGCAGGTGGATGCCGGCCCTTTCGATCAGTCCGGCGCCCACGCCGAGTCTGCGGGCCGAGTCGTGGTTCCCGGAGATCATGACCGTCGGCACGCGCAACTCGGCCAGCCGGTGCAGGGCGTCGTCGAACAGCTCGACGGCGGCCAGCGGCGGTACCGCACGGTCGTAGACGTCACCGGCCACGAGCACGGCGTCCACCGCGTGCTCGCGGACCACTTCGACCAGGTACGCGAGGAACTCGGCCTGGGCGTTCAGCAGGCTGACCCGGTGGAACGCACGTCCCAGATGCCAGTCCGACGTATGCAGCAACCTCACGGGCAACGACCCTATAGGCCGCCACTGACAGCGCCTGGCGCGCTCCCGCACCCGGTGCGCTCCCGTACCGGATCCGTGGCCCGGGCCCAGCCGCCCGCGGCGCAGGAGCCGGGCTCCCGGAGCACACGGCCGGACGCGGCCCCGGGGTGCGGACGTTACCGCGCCGGGGCCTGCGGGCCTGGGTGCGGTGCCCGGGTGCGGACCGGGTTGCGCGGTCCGCGCTGCCCTGGGCGAACCGGTTCCGCGCCCGGCGTCACGCCTCCCCGTAGGCCTCGCCGCCGAGTTCGAGCCGGGCGGCGCCTGCCGTGGCGGCGGCGAGCCAGGCACGGAAGTCGGGGACGCCGGTGTCCGGGAGGGCCACGGTGAGGACGACCGCCTCGGCGTAGCGGACGTCGCGCACCTCGTGGCCGGCGGTGCGCAGGTCGTTCTGCAGACGTCCGGCGCGCTGGTGGTCGACGGTCACGGTCACCAGGCGGAAGCGTCTGCGGGTGACCGTGCCGACCGTGTCCAGGGCCTCGCCGACCGCCCCTCCGTAGGCGCGGATGAGGCCGCCCGCGCCGAGCTTTACGCCGCCGAAGTACCGGGTGACGACCGCGGCGACGTAGCGCATGTCGCGGCGGAGCAGCATCTGCAGCATGGGCACGCCCGCGGTCCCGCCCGGCTCGCCGTCGTCGCCGGCCTTCTGCACGGCGGCGTCGGCCCCGATGACGTAGGCGAAGCAGTTGTGGTTGGCGTCGGCGTGGGCGCGGCGGACCCGGGCCACGAACTCCTGCGCCTCCTGCTCGGTGCCGGCGGGCGCGAGGGTGCACACGAAGCGTGAGCGGTTGACCTCGGTCTCGTGGCTGCCCTCGCGGGGCACGGTGCGGTACTCGTCCGGCATCCGGCCAGCGTATGCGGCCGCCGGGCACGGGAGGGCGAGGGGGCGGCCGGGTCCGCGCGCGCGGGGATGCCGGGAATGGTGCGCGGCCGTCGTTCGTTGTGCGGGTGCGGGTGAGCACCCGAGCCAGGGGAGGCACAGCGTGCACGGCGACATCAGGACGATCCGCAGGATCCTCGACGAACTCGGCGACACCTGGGCGGTGGTCGGACTCTCCACGAACGAGCGGCGCGCCGCCTACGGCGTCGCGCAGGTCCTGCAGCGCCACGGCAAGCGGATCGTCCCCGTCCACCCGAAGGCCGAGACGGTCCTCGGCGAGCAGGGCTACCCGTCCCTCGGAGCCGTTCCCTTCGACGTGGACGTGGTCGACGTCTTCGTCAACAGCGACCTCGCGGGAGCCGTGGCGGACGAAGCCGTCGCCAAGGGCGCCAGGGCCGTGTGGTTCCAGCTCGGCGTCGTCGACGAGGCCGCCTACGAGCGCACCCGCGCCGCGGGCCTGGAGATGGTCATGGACCGGTGCCCCGCCATCGAGATCCCCCGGCTCGGCTGACGGCCCTGCCCGCTCCGCGCCGGCCGGGGCCGCCTGCGCCCCGCCGCCACCGGGAGGGGCACCGCGGCATGCGGAACCGCACGGCGCAGCGCGCGGGGCCGTCGAGGGCTTCGAAGTCACTGACGGTGATAACACGTGAATGACACGTAAGGGGGGTTTCTTCCGGATCGTCTGGTGGCCGGTCCGCCACACGGCGAATCTGGGGTGACGTCCCTTCCGCGCCGGCCGGGACGCCAGGCGTGCCCGTACCCGGAACCGGGGCGGGCGCCGGGTTCCGCCCCGTGCCCGAGGCCGCAGCACTCCTCGCGCCGAGCGGAGTGAGGAGAACCGTGGCAGCCACCGGCACACCGTCCGACGCCGAGGGCGCCCCGCCCTTCCCGATGGAGCGCACCTGTCCGTACCAGATGCCTCCCGGCTACGCGGCCCTGCGCGCCCGGGGCCCGCTGACGCGGGTGACGCTGTACGACGGACGGCGGATCTGGCTGGTCACCGGGTACCAGGAGGGCCGCGCCCTGCTGCTCGATCCGAGACTGTCCTCCGACACCCTGCACCCGGGCTTCCCCCATCTGACTCAGCGCCAGGCGGAGCAGCAGCGCACGCAGCGCATCGTGCTGCCGCTGGTGGGCACCGATGATCCGGAGCACGCCCGGCAGCGCAGGAGGGTGGCCGCGGCCTTCGGCATCCGGCGGGTGGCGGCGCTGCGCCCGGGCATCGAGCGGTCCGCGCAGGACCTGGCCGACGCGATGCTCACCAGCGGTGCGGAAGCGGAGCTGGTGGGCGCCTTCGCGCTGCCGCTGACCTTCGCGGCGACCTTCGCGGCACTGGGCGTGCCGCCCCAGGACCGCCACTGGTTCGCGGACCGCTCCCGGCGCATGCTCTCCCCGCCCCGCGACGACGACGGCGGCGGCTCGCCCGAGGACGCCTTCGTCGAGATCAGGACCTATCTCACCGATCTCGTCGCCGCCCGGGAACGGCAGCCCGGCGAAGGACTCGTCGACGACCTCATCGCGCACCGGGCCGCCGACCCCGGCCTTGGCCGCGAGGAGATCGCGATGACCTGCGTGGTCCTGCTGGGCGGCTCGGAGAGCACCGCGACGACCCTGGCCTCCGCCGTGCTGGTCCTGCTGGAGCACCCCGGGCAACTGCGGCGGCTGCGCGCCGACCCCGCCCTGGCACCGGCCGCGGTGGACGAGCTGACCCGGCTCGTCTCCGTCGCCGACGGGCTGCCCCGGGTGGCTCTCGCGGACATCGGCGTCGCCGGGCGGACCATCAGGGCGGGCGACGGTGTCGTCGTCTCCACCATGCTGATGAACCGGGACCCGGCCGTCTGGTCGGATCCCGACGTGCTGGACCTGGACCGCGCCGCCGCCCGCCATGTCGCGTTCGGCCACGGCATCCACAACTGCATCGGCCGGATCCTGGCCCGCGCCGAACTGGAGATCGCGCTCACGACCCTCTTCGAGCGCGTTCCGACGCTGCGTCTTGCGGTGCCCGCCTCACAGGTGCCCGGTCACGCCCCGTACGTGCAGCAGGGCGGCGTGGCCGAGTTGCCGGTCACCTGGTAGGGCGTCGCGCGGGAGCGGAGGACCGATCGCGCCGCGCCCGGGCGCGGCCGGTCACCGTCCGTCGCGCAGCAGAGCGAGCTGTTCCACGAGGGTGTCGGTGCTGCGGAAGGTCAACCCCACCAGGGCGATGTGCCGCCAGCGGACCACACCGTCGCCGTCCAGCACGAACACCGACCTGCGGGGACCGACGCCGGGCGCTCTGATGCCGAAGGCCGCCGCCACCGCCTGCCCTTCGTCGTAGAGCAGCGGGAAGGCGAGGCCGTGCTTGCGGGCGAACTTCTCGTGGCTGTCGAGGTCCTGCGGGCTGACGGCCCAGACGTCGGCCCCCAGGTCCTTGAACCGGTCGAGCTCGGAGGTGTACGAGCAGAGTTGCTTCGTGCACACCATGGTGCCGTCGCCCGGGTAGAAGACCAGGACGAGAGGGCGGCCCTTGGCGTCGGCCAGCCGGTACTCGCGCCGGCGGACCGCGTCCGAGGAGAGCAGCAGGCCGGGCAGGGCGAAGTCGGGTGCGGCGGCGCCGACTTCGGGTGCTCTGGTCATCCGTGGTCCCTTCGTGGTCCGGTGCCTGGCGTTGCCCGCCGGCGTCCTGCAGCGGCGCGGCGCCTCACTCTCCCACGGGGACCACGACGTGGGTCGGCGGGGCCGCCGTCTCGTCGAGCGTGGTGCGGAAGGGCCTGCCGTCGTCGCGGCAGACGAACTGCATGACATGCCGCCCGGCCGCCGCCGCCCTGATGAGCCCGCCGGTGGTCGCCCAGACGCCGGAGAGGTAGAAGTTCTGCAGGCCCGGCAGCGCGGGCCCGTACCGCTTGACCAGTTTCTCGACGGTCTCGCCGCCCGCGACGAACGGCTGCCAGCCGAGCACGGTGCCGTCGTGGTTCCCGGTGTAGCGCACCTGTGTCAGCGGGGTGGAGACATCGCGTACCGCGGTGGCTGCGGCCAGTCCCGGATAGCGCTCGTCCAGCATGCCGATGACCGCGTCGCGCACCCTGCGCTTCGCCCGCTGGTAGGCGCGGCCGCGGCCGACCGGCAGCGTGTGCAGTTCCTGTCCGCGCCGCACCCGGCTGGTCTGCTCCTCACCGGTGCTCAGGTCGCGCCACGGGCCGACGTCGCTGAAGTAGCTGGCGTAGACGACCGCGGAGCCCGGGGGCGACAGCTCCGGGTAGTAGGCGCTGCGGAACTGGACGTTGATGCTGGCGTGCCGGATGCCGACGAGTTCGGCGGCCCTGTCCTCGTCCAGCAGGTAGGTGGTGCAGGGGGTCGCGGCGGGGAAGGGGCGCCGCAGCCCCAGGAACACGGTGACATAGCCCGGGAAGATCATGCCGGGTTCCTCGATGGTGCTGGTGTACAGCTCGCGGTAGGCGTCGCCGAGGTAGCGGCCGCCCAGCAGCCGCAGCAGCGTGGTCTGTCCGTCGCAGGCGGAGACCACGACGTCCGCGCGGATCTCACGGCCGTCGCTCAGCCGCACCCCTACCGCGCGGTCCCGCTCGACGAGGATCCGCACCACCTTGGCGTTGTAGCGGATGTCGCCGCCCAGCCGCAGGTAGCGCTGCTCGATGGAGCGGGCGAGTCCCAGCGAGCCGCCCTCGGGCACCCCGGCCGAGAGGTTCGCGTGGGAGGCGAGCTGGAAGAGGAAGGGCAGCACGGGGAAGGCCGGGTGCTTCTCGAAGAGGATGTAGTTGAACGCCTCGCGCAGCAGCGGGTGGCGGAAGCGGGCCGAGTAGTCGGTCATCAGGGTGCCGATCGACCGGCTGATGGCGGGGTAGTACGGCACGAAGCGGGCGAGCATCCGCCAGCGCTCGGCGGGCGGCATCAGGCCCACCGGGGTGAGGAAGGGGTAGTGCCGCAGGCACCGGCGGAACGCCCGCAGCCCGCCGCAGAACCGCCGGATGAGCCGGGCGTCCGCCGGAGAGATGTCGAGCAGGTGGGCTTCGAGCCGGTCGGGGTCGGAGTAGAAGCGCACCTCCCTGCCCTCCCGGTCGCGCACGGTGTTGAACACGTCGAAGTGGCGTACCTGCTTGCCCTGGAGCGCGCCGAGCTCCAGCCAGATGCGGTGCATCTCGTTGCCGGGCCCGCAGCCGAGCAGCCAACTGACGCAGCAGTCGAAGGTGAAGTCGCCGCGGTCCCAGGAGGTGCAGCAGCCGCCGGGCAGCTCGTGCATCTCCAGGATGGTGGACCGGTAGCCGTTCATCTGGGCGTAGCAGCCCGTCGAGAGCCCGCCGAGTCCGCCGCCGACGATGACCATGGTCTGCCGTGCGGTGGTCACGCGCGTCCTCCCTTCGGTGCCGGTCCGCCCGCGGTCCCCCGGTGCCGCGGTGCGGGCCACCGGTCGAGCTGCGGCAGCCGGCCCAGCCTGCCGCTGTGCCAGGGCTCGCGGTCGGTGCTCGGCCAGGCGCGAAAGGGCATGCCGAGTTCCTCGCACAGGTACCGCACGGCGAACCGGCCGGTGGACGCGGCCCTGATCAGGCCGCCGAGGCCCACCCACTGCCCGGCCATGGAGAAGCCGCGCAGGCCCGGCAGCCGCATCCGGTCCCGGGCCACCAGCCGGGCCGCCACGTCATCGGCCTCCGAGAACGCCTTCCAGGCGAGGATGCTGCCCTGGCTGTTTCCCGTGTAGCGCTCGGTGGTGGCCGGTGAGGCGACGTCCACCACCTCGGTGCGCGCGCCGATCCCCGGGTAGCGCCGCTCCAGGAAGTCGAGGACGGTGTCGGCCGCCCGCTGCTTGCGCGCCCGGTACTCCCGGCGGCTGCGGGCGCGCAGGTCCTTCCAGGAGTGGAAGTCGCTGAAGTAGGTGCAGTGCAGCAGGGACTTGCCGGCCGGGGCGAAGCCCTCCGCGTAACGGGAGCGGAGCTGCACCACGAGGCTGCGCTGCAACGCGCCGGGCAACCGGGCGGCCTGTTCGGCGGTGAGCAGGTAGGTGGTGCTGTGCGGGTCCGCCCCGCCCACGCTGCCGTCCACGCCGACGAAGACGGACACCACGGCCGGGAAGAGGGCGCCGGGCCTGCCCAGGATCTCCTGGTAGAGCCGTTCGATCCGGGGGCCCGTGTACCGGCCGTCCAGCAGGCCGTAGACCGTGGTGCGGCCGTCGCAGGCGGAGACGACGTGGTCGGCGTAGTGCCGTGCCCCGCCGCGGAGCTGGACGCCGACCGCGCGGCCGTCCTCGACGAGGATCCGCTCGACCCTGGACCGGTAGCCGACCACTCCGCCCAGCGAGGTGTAGCGGCTCTCGATCGACCGGGCGAGGCCGAGGGAACCGCCCTGCGGGAATCCCGCGTTGAGGTTGTGCGCGGCGGCCATGTTGAACAGGTACGGCAGCAGCGGGAAGCCCTCCGGGTCCTGGAAGAAGATGTTGCGGAACGCGCTGCGCAGCAGCGGGTCGTGGAAGCGGTCCGCGAAGGCGTGCATGGGGGTGGCGGCGGTCCGCCACAGCAGCCGGAACCTCGGCAGCACCGCACGCAGCAGCTCGGCCCGCTCCCGCAGCGTCCGCAGCGGCGGAGGCGTGAGGAAGGGGTGCAGGTCGAGGGCGGTGAAGCGGCTCAGGTCGCGGCAGAACGCGCGGATCTGGCGTGCGTCGGCCGGGGAGAGCGCGAGCAGGTGGCGTTCCAGGCGCTCCGGGTCGTTGTAGAACGTCACCGACCTGCCGTCGACGTCCACGACGCGGTTGAACAGTTCGAAGTTGGCGATGGTCTTGCCGTCCAGGGCGCCCAGCTCCCGCCAGATCCGGTGTGCGTCGTTGCCCTCCGCCGTGCCGATCAGCCACTCGATGCAGTAGTCGAAGAGGTAGCCCCCGCGTGACCAGGCGGTGCAGCAGCCGCCGGGCAGGACGTGCTTCTCGAAGATCCGCGTCTGCATGCCGCTCATCTGCGCGTAGCAGCCGGTGGCCAGGCCGGCGACGCCGGCGCCGATCACGATGACCCTGGGCGGTGCCCCGAGCGGGCGGTCACGGGTGCTCCAGTCGGGCCCGGCGTCAGGCGCTGGCACGGGTGACGTCCTCGGTCAGCACGGTACGCAGCAGGTCGGCGTTGCGCCGCGCATGGTCGCCGTCGAGCATCTCCGCGTGCGGTCCGTGGCCCCGCAGCAGCACGGTGCGGCTGGTCGAGGTGCCGTGCCAGCTACCGCGCCGGCCCGCCTCGTACAGCGGCAGCTTGTCCTCGTCGGAGATCACGGTGACCGGTGCCCGCACGGTGCCGCGGTTCGGTGTCCTGCTGCAGAAGTCCAGGTACTCGCGGGCCTGCCGCATCGTCTCCTCGGCCACCGCCTCGGAACCGGTGTGCCGCCGCAGGTGCGCGCGCAGCTCGTGTTCGAAGGCGTCGATGCGCTCCTCGTCGAGCGGGTACGCCTCGCGGATGCGGTACGAGTCGACGATGACGACGCCGGCGACAGGGTGCCCGCGGCCTTCGAGCTCCTTGGCCACCTCGAAAGCGAGGTTGCCACCGAGCGAGTAGCCGAAGAGCGTGGCCGGGGCCTGCGGGACCAGGGCGGCCACCAGGTCGGCGAACCGTGCCACCTTGTCGTCTCCGGCGATGTGGTTGAACGCGATCAGCCGGTGCTCGGGCAGGTGGGCGGCGAGCTGGCGGTGGACGAGCCCGTGGCCGCCGGCCGGTGGGAAGCAGAAGACCGTGCGCCCCTCGTCCGCACCCGGGTTGAAGGTCAGGTACGGATGGGCGCCGGCGATCCGCCCGGTGACGACGCCCTCCGCCGTCCTGGCCATGCCGCGCAGCGTGGTGGCCCGGAACAGCAGGCTGACCGGCACGTCGATGCCGAACTCGGTCCGCAGCCGGTGGATCAGCTCGATCAGTTTGATCGAGCTGCCGCCGGCCTCGAAGAAGTCGTCGGCGAGTCCGGCCCGCGGCAGGCCCAGCAGGGCCTGCCAGTGCGCGGCCATGCGCTGCTCGTACAGCGTCACCGGGGGCTCGTGGGCGTCGGCGCCGGGATCGTGGGCGGGCGGCGGCAGAGCGTCCGCGTCGACCTTGCCGTTGCGGGTCAGGGGCAGTTCGGAAAGCTCGGTGAAGTGGGCCGGAACCATGAAGGACGGCAGGGACTCGGCGAGGTGCCTGCGCAGCTCCCGCCGGTCGGCCGCGGCACCGGGGACCGGTACGCAGTAGGCGCACAGGGCGCCTTCGCCGCCGTCCGCGCGGACGGTCACGCACGCCTGGGCGATGTCCGGGTGCCGGGTCAGGAGGGCTTCGATCTCGCCGGTCTCGATGCGGTGTCCTGCCACCTTGACCTGGCTGTCGGTGCGACCCAGCAGGTGCAGCACGCCGTCGGCGTCCCAGCAGGCCAGGTCCCCGCTGCGGTAGAGCCGGACCGGAGCGGGAGTTTCCCCGGCCGGCGCACCGGGGCCCGCCCCGTCGAGCAGCCGGACGACGAAGCGCTCCGCGCTCTGCTCGGGGTCTTTGAGGTAGCCGGCGGCGACTCCCGCACCGCCGATCCACAGCTCGCCCCGTACGCCCGGCGGCACCGGCTCGCCGCACGCGTCCAGGACGTAGGCGGCACTGGACGGGAAGGGTCGCCCGATCGGCACCATCCTGCCCGGTTCGAGGCCGTCCACCGGGCCTTCGAAGTAGGTGCTGTCGATGGTGGCCTCGGTCAGGCCGTAGGAGTTGACCAGCCGGGTGCCGGGGCCGCACAGGGCGCGCAGCCGCCGGTGCTCGGCCACCTTCCACGCGTCGGAGCCGACCACGAGCAGCCGCAGGAAGTCCAGCCGGAGGCCGTGCTGCTCGCAGTGCGCCATCAGCGCCCGGGCCACGGCGGGCACGAACTCGGCGCAGTCGACGCGCTCGGCCGCCATCGTGCGGTACAGGCGGGCCGTGTCGAACAGCAGCTCCCGGTCGACCAGCACCAGCGTGCCGCCGGAGCACAGGGCGCGCACCAGGTCCCCGGAGAAGACGTCGAAGGCGACCCCGGCCATCTGCAGGTGCACCCGGACGTCGCCGTCGAGGCGGTACTCCTCGCGCCAGGCCGCGAAGGCCGAGGCGAGGTTCAGATGGGTGACCTGGACCGCCTTGGGCCGCCCGGTGGAACCCGAGGTGTAGACGGTGTAGGCGACATCGTCCGGACCGACGACGGCGTCCGGGTCCCCGGGGCCGTCCTGGACCGCTTCACCGGCGTCGGGGGCGCCGGCGGCGTACAGCTCCGCGACGGTGACGGCGGCGGCCCCGCAGCCGGGCGGGACCGGGTGGCCGGCCGCGGTGACGAGCAGGGTGGCACCGGCGTGGGACGTCATGTAGGCGATCCGGTCGGCGGGGTGGCCGGGGTCCAGCGGCAGGTAGGCGGCGCCGGCCCGCAGGACGCCGAGCAGGACGGCGATCAGCTCGGGCGACTTGTCCAGGCAGAGCGCCACCGTCGCGCCCCCGCCGACGCCCAGGCGGCGCAGTCCCCGCGCCACGCGGCGGCAGTCGTGGTCCAGCGCCGCGTAGGTCAGCGAGCGGGTGCCGCCGGACGCCGAGGGAGCCGAGACGGCGACGGCCGCGGGGGACTCGGCGGCGAAGCGGGCGATGAGTTCGTGGACCGGCGGCCCTGGCGTCACCCGCCGGCCGGCGCCACTCCATTCGCCGAGGATCCGGCGGCGCTCCCGGGCGTCGAGCAGCGGGAGCGCCCCGACGGGCGCGGCGGCGGGCGCGCGGGTCAGCGCGTCCAGCAGTCGGACGTAGTGCCTGGCCATCCGCCGGACGGTGTCCGGTACGAACAGGTCGGAGTTGTACTTGAACACGCAGTGGAAGCAGCCGTCCGCGCCCTCCTCGTAGGCGGAGAGCGTGAGGTCGAACTGCCCCTCCTCCTCCGGGAGCTCGATGTAGTCGAGGCGGTAGCCGTACTGCTCGGTGGACACCTTGTGGGCGAGCAGGATGAACATGGCCTGGAAGACCGCGGACCGGCTGGGGTCGTGCCGCAGGCCCAGCTTCTCCACCAGCAGCACGAACGGGTACTCCTGGTTGTCGAGCCCGCCGAGCACCGCCTCGCGCACCCGTGCGAGGAGTTCGCCGACCGAGGGCCGCCCGGCCAGGCTGACGTGCAGGGGCAGCGGGTTGACGAAGTAGCCGTAGGTGCCGGCGAACTCCTCCTGGGTGCGGCCGGTGACGGGGCTGCCGACGACGATGTCGTCCTGGCCCGAGTAGCGGTGCAGCAGCAGGTAGTACGCGCTCATCAGCACCACGAACACGGTCACGTTGTGCTCGCGGGCCAGCGCGTGGACGCGGGCCGTCAGCCCGGCGTCGAGCCGGAAGAACTCCGAGGCGCCGTTGTGCGTCTGCACCGGCGGGCGCGGCCTGTCGGTGGGCAGGCCGAGGACCGGCAGCTCAGCGGGCAGGTGCTCCCGCCAGTAGGTGAGCATCCGCTGTGCGTCCGGTCCGGCGAGGAAGCGGTTCTGCCGGTTGAGGAAGTCCAGGTAGCGGGCCCGGACGGGCGGCAGTTGCACGGGGCGGCCCCGCCGCGCCCCCTCGTAGAGCGCGAACAGCTCCTCGATGAAGGTGAACGTGGAGATCGCGTCGGAGACGATGTGGTGGACGCCCTTCATGATCACCCAGTCGTCGGGGGCGCGCCGGAACAGGTGCAGGCGCACCAGCGGATCGCGGGCGAGGTCGTACGGCCTGCGGTACTCGCGGACGATCATGTCGTGCACCTCCTCCCACGGCCGGCCCTCGACGTCGAACAGCCGTGTCTCGGCGCGCGCCTCGGTCGAGACGCGCTGCACGGGGCCGCCGTCCTGGAGCACGAAGTTGGCGCGCAGGGACGGGTGCCGCTCGACCAGGGTGCGGAAGGCGGCGAACAGCAGGTCGGGGTCGAGCGCGGTGCGCACCTCGACCGCGCCGCCGATGTTGTACGCGAACGCCTCGGGGTTGAGCTGTTCCAGGAACCACAGCGCCTTCTGGTTGTGCGTCAGCGGGTGGCACAGCTCGTCGGTGTGCTCCTCGACGGGATCGGCGTCCACGGCGGCGCCGGCCGTCGGCTGCTCGCCGAGGCCGTCGGCGAGCCGGTCGACCAGGGCGTCGACGGTGGCGTTGCCGAGCAGCGCCACCACGGGCAGCGCGACACCGAGTTCGGTGTGGATACGGGCGCGCAGCTCCATCGCGAGCAGCGAGTCGAGGCCCAGCGAGTTCAGCTCGTCGGACGGGCCGATGCGGGCGGACCCGAGCCGCATCACGTCGGCCACCAGGGCGGTGAAGCGTGCCGTCAGCAGTTGTCTGCGGGTGGCCTCGTCGGCTTCGGCGAAGTGGGCGAGGAAGCCGTCCGGCTCGTCGGCCGGGCGCCCGCCGAGGTCCGCGGCCAGCTCGCCCACCAGCGGTGGCGGTGCGGAGTACCAGGCGAGGAAGACGGGCCAGTCGGTGATCGTGGCGACCAGCAGTTGCGCACGGTCCTGCCCGATGACGCGCTCCAGGACGGCCATGCCCGCCGCGGGCGTCAGCGAGGTCATGCCCCGGGCGCTGCGGTAGTGCTCGACCAGTCCCAGTTCCTCGATCATGCCGGTGGCCCACGGCCCCCAGTCCAGGCTGAGCGCGGGCAGGCCGAGGGCCCTGCGGTGGTGGGCCAGGGCGTCGAGGAACGCGTTGCCCGCGGCGTAGTTGGTCTGGCCCGCGGTGGTGAGCAGCGAGGCGATGGAGGAGAACAGCACGAAGTGGTCGAGCGGTTCGTCGCGCAGCAGCCGGTGCAGCAGGTAGCCGCCGGTCACCTTCGGGCGGTAGGCGGTGTCGAAGGCGGCGCGGTCCATGTCCGTCACGGTCGCGTCCCTGACCTGTCCCGCCAGGTGGAAGACCCCGCGGACGGGCGGCAGACCGCGGCGCCGGTGGCCGGCGAGCCAGCCGGTGAGCGCCGCCTCGTCCGTGATGTCCAGGGCCACCGGCAGGGCCTCGGCCCCGAGCGCCTCCAGCTCCCTGACGAAGGCGATCCGGACTCCGGCCGGGCTCGCCGGGTCGGTGCCGGCCCACTGGTCGCGCTCGGGCAGGGCGCCGCGGCCGGCCAGGACGAGCCGGCGGGCGCCGCGGGCGACGAGGGTGCGGCACAGCAGCCGGCCGAGGGCGCCGAAGGCCCCCGTCACGAGGTAGCTGCCGTCGGGCCGCAGCCGCAGCGGCAGCGGGCGGCTGAGATCGGTGGGCGGTCGCAGCCGGCAGGTGTACCGCCGGTGGCCGCGCAGGGCGATCTCCTCCTCGTCGGGTGCGGCGCAGGGATCGGCGGCGGAGACCTCGCGCAGCAGGGCCTCTGCCTCGGCTGCGCCGTCGCGGTCCCCGGCGGGATCCAGGTCGATCAGTCTGCCGCGGTGCGCGGTGAGTTCCTGCTGCCACAGCACCCGGCCGACGCCCCAGGCCGGTGCCGCCAGCGGTGCCACCTGGTCGTTCCCGTCCGCCGCCTGTGCGCCCCGGGTCACGATGTGCAGCCGCGCGCCGGGGCAGGCGGACGGCAGCAACTGGGCGAGGCCCACCAGGGAGTAGGCGCCGAGGTCCGCGCAGCCGTCGAGCGCTTCGCAGGTGGCCGCGTCGAGCGGGGGCAGGTCCAGGTTCCACAGGTGGACGACGGCGTCGAAGGGCGTGTCGAGTTCGGCGAACAGCCGCTGGAGGTCGGCCCGGTGGCCAGGGCGCACCGTCGTGGCGCCCTTCTCGCGCCGGTAGGCGGTGCCGTGCCGCACGAGGTGGCACAGGGAGCCGCGGGTGCGGGCCAGCCGGGCGAGGGCGTCGCCGGTACCGCCCGCGTCGGCGAGGACAAGCAGCCCGTCCGGGGGCGCCGGCTCGCCGGGCACCGCCGCCACCTCGGTCCACACCGGCTCGGCCAGCCAGCCGTCGATGGTGTCCTGGCCGGCAGAGGCGGCGGCGTGCTCGACGTCGACGGCGGTGAAGCCGGTGATTCGGCCGAGCGGTGCGCCCTGGTCGGTGTACAGGGCGATGTCGCCGGTCAGCTCGCCGTCGTCGTGGCCCACGACGGTCGCATGGGCCCACAGGACCGCCTCGCCGGCCGGCCGCAGTCGCACCTCCCGGATCGTCCGGGGCAGGCGGATGCCGCCGACGGCGCCGTTGTCGGGCAGGTGCGCGCTCAGCAGGGTCTGGAAGCAGGCGTCGAGCAGCACGGGGTGGACGTGGCTGCCGGCCGCGTCCTCGGCGGGCAGCGCCTCAGGGCGGATCCGGGCCAGTGCCTCGCCGCGGCCCGTCCACACCTCCTCGATGCCCTGGAAGGCGGTCCCGTAGTGGTATCCCAGTTCCGCCAGCGCGGCGTAGCACGCCTCGCGCTTCAGATGGCGGCGGCAGCGCACGCGGACCGCATCCGGGTCGAGAGCGGGACCTGGCGTGCGGTGCTGCTCGGTGTGGACGGCACCGGTGGCGTGCACGGTGGCCGCGGCGCCGGCCGCGGCGACGGTGAACCGGGCGCTCGTCGGGTCGAGCGTGAGCTGGACCGTGCTGGACGCGGCCCCGGAGAGGAACAGCGCCTTGTGCAGCTCGATACCGGCGAGGGTCGCCTCTCCGCCGCCGGTCAGCGACCGCACCGCCTGTGCGGCCATCTCCAGGTAACCGGCCGCCGGGAAGACCACGTTGCCCTGGATGCGGTGGTCGGCAAGGTACGGCAGGCGTTCCAGGTCGAGCCGCACCTGCCAGGTCGGGTGGGGGTGCGCGGTGCGGCGGCCGAGCAGCGGATGGTCCATCACGCCCAGCCTGACCTGCCGCACGGGCTCCGGCTCGACCCAGTGGCGCTCGCGCCGGAAGGGGTACGGCGGCAGGGACACCGTGCGGCCGGCGGGCTGGAGCACGTCCCAGGCGACGTCGAGACCGGCGTTGTGGAGTGCGGCCAGCGAGCGGGTGAACCGCTCCGGCTCGTCCTCCTGGCGGCGGATGGAGGGCAGCACCAGGGCCCCTGCCGTGCCGTCCGAGGAGTCCGTGCCGGCCGGCGCCGTGTCCCTCAGGCATTCGTGGACGGCGTGGGCGAGCACGGGATGCGGGCCGATCTCCAGGAAGATCCGGTGCCCGTCGCGGGCGAGCCGGTCGACGGCGGAGCGGAACCGGACCTGCTCGCGGACGTTCTGCCACCAGTAGGCGGCGTCGAGTTCGGTGCCGTGCGCGGTGCCCTCGCGCGCCGTCAGGTACAGCGGCAGCCGCGCGGGCCGGGGAGCGAGGTCGTCGAGGGCGCCCAGCAGGTCGTCCTTGATGTCGTCCATCCGGACGCTGTGGTAGGGCACCTGCACCGTGAGGAACCTGGCGAAGACCTGCTCCTCGCGCAGTCGGTCCGCGATGTCGAGCAGTGCCTGCCGGTCGCCGGAGAGCGTGGTCGCGAAGGGGCTGTTGGACGCGGCCACGGACACCTGGTCCCGGTGCGGCCAGATCCGGCGTGCCGCCTCGGCCTCCGGCAGGCCGACCGCGAGCATGGTGCCGGTGCCGGTGAGGGTCTGCTGGAGGCGGCTGCGGTGCAGCACGACCCGTACGGCGTCCGCGAGGCTGTAGACGCCTGCCTCGTAGAACGCGGCGATCTCGCCGGTGCTGTGACCGACGATCGCGTCGGGGCGGATGCCGCGGCTGCGCCAGAGCGCGGCCAGGCCGACCTGGACGGCGAAGTTCGCGGGCTGCGCGAGCCAGGTCTCGGCCATCCGCGACGCGGTCTCGTCGGCGGCCAGCTCCTCCGCCACCGACCAGCCGGCCTGGCGGTGGATCTCGCGGTCGCAGCGCAGCACCGCCTCCCGGTACACCGGTTCGCTCGCGAGGAGTTGGCGCCCCATGCCCCACCACTGCGGCCCCATCCCGGTGAACACCCAGGCCAGCAGGCGCTGTGCGGGCTCGCGCCGGCGGCCCGTGAGCACCCGCGGGTGCGGCTCGCCGCGCCGGCAGGCCGCCAGCGCCTCGTCGAGCGACTGCCGCGAGGAGTACACCACCGACATGCGGTGCTCGTGGTGCTGGCGCCGGTGGGCCAGGGTGTGGCCGAGGTCGGCGAGCGGCACGGGCCGGCCGTCGGCGCCGCCGCCGGCGAGCTCCTGGCGGATGCCGGCGGCGAGGTCCGGCAGGGCGGCCGGGTCGCGGGCGCTCAGCGGGAGGATGGTGTGCGCGGGCGGGCGCGCGGACTCGCCGGCGGCGGGACGGGGCGGCGGCTCCTCCATCAGGACGTGCGCGTTGGTGCCGCCGAAGCCGAACGAGTTGACGCCGGCCCTGGCCGGTCCCTCGTGTGCGGGCCAGTCCACGGCCCGCGTCGGGATCTCGTACGGGAGTTCGCTGCCGATGGCCGGGCTGATCCGCTCCAGGTTGAGGTGCGGCGGGATGCGGCGGTGCTTCAGGGCGAGCGCCGTCTTGATCAGGCCGGCGACCCCGGCGGCCGACTCCGCGTGGCCGATGTTGGTCTTGACGGACCCGACGTAGCAGGGGGCGCCGGGCGCGCGGCCGACGGACAGCACCCGTGCGAGCGTGGCGGCCTCGATGCGGTCGCCGACCGGTGTCGACGTGCCGTGCGCCTCGACGTACTGGAGGTCGCCCGGTGTGATGCCCGCTTCGGCGCAGACCCGTTCGACCAGGGCGGCCTGGGCGTCCGGATTGGGCACGGTGATGCCGTTGGTACGGCCGTCCTGGTTCACCGCGGTACCGGTCACCACCGCGTGGACGGGGTCGTCGTCGCGCAGCGCGTCCGCCAGCCGCTTGAGCACGACGACGCCGACGCCCTCGGCGCGGACGTAGCCGTCGGCGGCGGCGTCGAACGCCCGTGAGCGGCCCTCGGCCGACAGGAATCCGCCCTTCGTCTCGGCGATGGTGTACTGCGGCGCCATGTGCAGCAGGGTGCCGCCGGCCAGCGCGAGCTCGCTCTCCCCGCGCAGCAGGCTCTGGCAGGCGAGGTGGACGGCGACCAGCGACGAGCTGCAGGCGGTGTCGATGGAGAGGCTGGGCCCGCGGAAGTCGAAGCAGTGGGAGATCCGGTTGGCGAGGATCGCCATCATGGTGCCGGTCGCCGTGTGCGCGGCCAGCGACTCGAAGCCGAGGTCGGAGAACTGGAGGATCTTGTAGTCCAGCGTGAAGGCTCCGATGTACACCCCGACCTGTGCACCGGCCAGCTCGGCCGGGCGCTGCCCGCCGTCCTCCAGGGCCTCCCACGCCACTTCGAGGAGCTTGCGCTGCTGCGGGTCCATGTGGCCCGCCTCGCGCGGGCTGATCCCGAAGAAGGCCGGATCGAACTCGTCGAACCCGTCGATGTACCCGCCCCTTCCGCCGGTCATCCGCCCGGGCCCGGCCGCGTCCCGGCTGCCCAGGGTGGCGAAGTCGTAGCGGTCGGGGGGTGTCGGGGTGAGACAGTCCCTGCCGTCGATCAGATTCCGCCAGAACGACCGGTGGTCCCGGGCGTGTCCGGGGAAGCGGCAGCCGATTCCGATGATCGCGATCCGGTCGGCAGAAGCAGCAGAGAGGGATTCCGTCATATTCCGATCCATGGGTCGTCAGGGCGCCCGTGGCGCGCGGTGGAGGAGCGACGGGAGGTTCTGGGTCCCCGGCCTTCGCGGTGCCGGGCCGGGAGCGGGGCCCGGGCGCCTGGGCGTTGCGGTCTCCCCGGCGGCCGGGTCCGGGGCCCGCCGTCGGCCGCGGCCGACGAGTGAGCGTCGGGTCGACCGGTTCGACGGGCTGGAGAGTGGTCAGGCGGAGGAGGGTCAACCGCACCGGAAGCCGGTGCGAGGGGCGGCGCCGGTACGACGAGCGGACCGGAGATTGCGGCGGCGATCCGGTCTACGCATCCTCCCCTCGGTGCCGGGGAGGCGGGACAAATCTTGCAGCCGCCCAAAAGTTCTTCGGCATGTCCTTCTCGGGCCCCGGCTCCGCGGCCGGGCACATGGGCGGGTGGCGGGCGGAGCCGCCGGCCGCGCAGCGCGCACCGGCTTCTTGAGGGGGCAGTGGCGCGCCGGGGGCGCGTACCGCGCAGGGGGCCGCCCGGGGCGCCGTGCGGGGAACCGCACGGCGCCCAGTGCGGCTGGGGGTGCGGGACTGCCGGGGTGCGGACTCCGGGAAACGGACCCCGGCCGGGCGGCCGCGGTCCGCTTCCCGTCCGGCGCCTGGCGGGCCGGCGCGCCGGGTGTCAGCCCTGGTCGCGGCTGCGGCGCGCGACGCCGGCGAACCAGTGGCCGCTGTCCTTGACCGTGCGGCGCTGGGTCGCGTAGTCGACGTGCACGATGCCGAAGCGCCGGGTGTAGCCCAAGGCCCACTCGAAGTTGTCCATCAGCGACCAGACGAAGTAGCCGCGCAGGTCCGCCCCCTCGGCCCGGGCGCGCAGCGCGGCCCGTACGTAGCCGTCGAGGTAGGCGATCCGCTCGGGGTCGTGGACGGCGCCGTCCGGGCCCGCGGTGTCGGGGTCGTCGAACGCGGCACCGTTCTCCGTGACGTAGAGCGGCAGTTCACGGCCCGTCCCGCCGCCGTACTCGCGGTGCACCCGGGCGATCACGTCGTAGATGCCCTCGGGGTCGATCTCCCAGCCCATCATGGTCTGCGGCCGCCCGGTCGTGACGAACTCGATGTCCTCGCACCCGAGCCAGGGGGACGGCCCCTGGGGTTCGGGCTCGTCGACGGCGCGCACCACGTGCCGCGCGTAGCAGTTGATGCCGAGGGCGTCCACGGGCTGGGCGATCTCGGCGGTGTCGCCGTCCCTGATCCAGTCGGCGGGATCGGCGACCCTCTCACGCAGGTGGTCGAGGACGTCGGTGGGGTAGCTGCCGCGCAGCACCGGGTCGAGGAAGATCCGGTTCATCAGGCCGTCGATCCGGGTCGCGGCGGCCCGGTCGGCGGGTTCGTCGGCGCGCGCCGGGCTGACGTCGTACAGGTTGAGCGTGATGCCGAATCGGTGGTCACCGCCCGCCGGAGCCGCGGCCCGCATCGCGCGCACCGCCCGCCCGTGGCCGAGCAGCAGGTGGTGGACGGCGCGCGCGGCCGCCGCCGGGTCGGTGAGCCCGGGTGCGTGCTGGCCGCTGCCGTAGCCGAGGAAGGCCGAGCACCAGGGTTCGTTGAGCGTGGTCCAGATCCGTACCCGGTCGCCGAGTTTCCCGAAGGCGCGGGCCGCGTAGTCCGCGAACCGGTCGGCGGTGTCCCGGTGCGGCCAGCCGCCGAGGTCCTGGAGGGCCTGCGGGAGGTCCCAGTGGTAGAGGGTGATCCAGGGTTCGATGCCCTTCTCCAGCAGGGCGTCGACCAGGCGCTGGTAGAAGTCGACGCCGGCGGGCAGGAGCTCGCCGGTGCCGTCGGGCTGGAGCCGGGGCCAGGCGAGCGAGAACCGGTAGTGCGTGGCGCCCAGCTCGGACAGCAGCTCGACGTCCTCGCGGTAGCGGTGGTAGTGGTCGTCGGCGACGTCGCCGGTGTCGCCGTTCACCACGGCGCCCGGGGTGCGCGCGAAGGTGTCCCAGATGGACGGGCCTCGGCCGCCGTCGGCCACCGCGCCCTCGATCTGGTACGAGGCGGTGGCGGTGCCCCAGACGAATCCGGGCGGCAGGACGAGCGGCTCCGTGGCGCCGGTGGGCCCGCTGGCGGGGGTGTGGACGGTGTCGGTCATCGCTGAGCGCTCCCAGGGTCGGCGTCTTGCTGGAGTTCGGGCGGCAGGGCGCAGTCCGCGGCCGCGGACCACAGGTCGTCGGGTACGGGCACGGCGGCGAGGTCCAGTGTCCGGCGCACCCGTTCCGGGGTCGACACCCCGACCACGGTGGACGCGATCCGCGGCTCGCGCAGCGAGAACTGGAGCGCCACCGCGGCGAGCGGCACACCGGCCTCCCCGCAGAGCGCGGCGAGCCGTTCCAGCCGCTCGCGGACCGGCTCGGGCATGGCGCGGTAGACGTACCTCGGCTGACGGCGGGGCCCCTTGGCGAGCACCCCGCCGGCGAACGGCGCCGCGTTCAGGACGGCGACGCCGTGCCGCGCGGCGACGTCGAGCAGGCGATCCGCGGAGCGGTCGAGCAGGGTGTAGCGGTTGTGGGTGAGCACCACGTCGAAGGCGCCCGTCTCGACGTACCGGATCATGAGGTCGACGGGGCCGCCGGCCACGCCGAGGCTGCCGGCGATGCCCTCCTCCTTGAGCCGGAGCATCTCCTCCACCGGGCCGCCCGGCGCCATGCCCTCCTCGAAGGTGAGGTGCTCGGGGTCGTGCAGGTGGTACAGCGGGAAACGGTCGAGGCCGAGGCGCCGCAGGCTCCGCTCCGCGCAGCGGCGCACCTGGGCGCCGGAGAAGTCGCCGGTGCCGTCGTCGCCGTCGGCCTTGGTGGCCACGACGAATCCCGCGGGTGGTCCGCCGCGGGCCCGCAGTGCGGCGCCGATGCGTTGCTCGCCGCGGCCCGAGCCGTAGTTCGCCGAGGTGTCCAGGAAGTTGACGGGGCCTTCGAGGATCGCGTGCAGGGTGGCCGCGGCGCGTTCCTCGGAGACGTCGTAGCCGAAGTTCTGCGGCATCCCGCTGAGCGGGGCGCCGCCGAAGCAGAGCGGTGTGACGTCCACTCCCGTACGGCCGAGCGGCCGGGGCGGTGACTCGGCCGCCACGGGTGTGGATGTTGCGCAGGTGGTCATGTGGCTCCAGACTCCGGTCGTCCGGTGGTGCAGACGTGCGGTGCGGGGCTGGTGTACGCGGTGAGGCCGGTGCCTGTCTTGGTGCTGCGGTGTGCTGTCGTGCTTATGTATGCCCTGGTGTTGATATGTGCCGTAGTGCTCGTGTGTGTCCTGGTACCGATCTGTGCCGTGGTGACCGCGCCTGGGGTGCTGCCGGTGTGTGCCGTGGTGACCGCAGTCGGTGTGGTGCCGTTGTGCGCCGCAGTCCTGGCGTGCGGAACTGCGACCGGGGCCGCCGGGGTCACCGGTTCCCCGCCCTGACGAGGTTGGCCACCACCCGGTCCCGGTCGGCGACCAGGTCGGCACCGCGGCCGTCGCCGCGCCAGGCGACCGGCTCACCGCCGGCCGCGGTGAGTGCCGCACGGGTGGTGTCGGGGTCTGCCACGTCGATGCCGATGGCCCGGATGCCGAGCAGGTCGGGCTCCGGCTGCCAGGGGTTGGGGGCGGTGCCGGCGTCGAAGCTGAAGACCTCGATCACCGTGCGGCCGGCGCGGAAGTAGGTGATGACGAAGCCGCGTTCGTCCTGGTCCCGCCGGTCGAGCTGGCCGACCACCGGGATGCCCAGGGTGTCCCGGTAGTACGCGAGTGCCTGGTCGAGGTCGGCGACGGTGACGGCGACGTGGTCGAAGCGGGGTTCGCCGTCCCAGCCCCCGACGAGGCTCGCCTCCTCCTCGGCGGCCAGCTCGGGCGACCACAGCGGCTGGTACTGCAGGGGGCCGGAGACGAACTCCAGGTGTGCGCCGTCCGGGTCCGCGAAGAACGCGAGCCGGACGCCGCCGAAGGCGTCCAGCGGCTGGACCCGGATCTCGACCCCGGCCTCGGCGAGCCGGGCGACCCTGGCGTCGACCTCGTCGACCTTGAGCCCGAAGTGCCTGAAGCCACGCTGGAGGTCGTCGTCCACCCAGCCGCTCGGCGTGCCACCCGGGCCCGCCTCGACCAGCCGCACGCGGGCCTCACCCGCCTGCATCACGAGGGTGTCGCCGCCGCTCTCGGCGGGCACGGGCGTGAAGCCCAGCAGTCCTCCGTAGAACTCCTGGGAGCGGGTGAGGTCGCGCACTCCGATCTCGACATGTGACATGACGGACATGAAGGGACCCTCTTCCATATCGGTGTTTCCCGCGGCCGGTGGGGGCGCGGGGCGGAGCAGTCGGGATGTACGGCTCCCGGGGCCGTACGGGGGGCGGGGGCGGGAGGGGCCGCACAGTGCGGCGGCCCGGTGGGGTTGGCCGGTGCCGGGCGGCGCCGGCCGGTGCCGGGCGGTCCTGGCCGGTGCCGGGCGGTCCTGGCCGGTCCTCGCCCCTCGGCTCCCCGTCGCCCCGGCCCGCCGCGACATGCCGTCGCACGCGCCGGCGCCACCCGGGGAAAGGTCCGCAGCGCATCCGCACGTCTCTCGCGCCGCGGCGGCGGAACCTACGGCGGCGCGCGGCACAGGCATCGCGGGCCGGGGCCGCCGGGCCCCGAGACCCGGCCCGGGAACCGCCTCGGTCGTCGGGCGCACCGTCCTCACCTGCCTTCCGCACCGGCGCATCGGGCGCACCACCAGGATCGGCTGCGATGATCCTTCGCTGTCCGGCGGCCGGTAAACACCGTCGGGCGGAGTGGCGGGTGCGGAGCGCGGGTGCGGGATGCGGGGCGCGGGGGCGCGGGGCGCGGGCGAGTTCGTCCGCCGGGCGGGCAGGCGTCATCCGCCGCGTGGCACGAGGGGCCCCGCGCGACCGGGTGCAGTCACCCCGGGCCCTGGAAGGGCGGGGCCGCGGGGCGCCGGAGGGGTGGGACGAGGAGGTGCCGCAGCCGCCCGCACACACGGACCCGCACCGTCCAGGCGCCGAACCCGCACGGCCCGGGCGCCGGTCTGGCCGGTGCAGACACCGGTCCGCCCGGTGCAAGCACCGGCCCACTCCGGCCCGGTGCCGACGTGGACCAGTCGCCCGGCGGGAACGCTGTGCTCCGGTGGCGCACGGCATCCGCGACCGGTGCTGCCACTCGGTCGAGGCAGTGGGGGGCGGGGGCCGCGTCATCGAAGTCCCCGGTGGGCGCACGCATGCCGGAACGCCGGCAGTCACGTCGGGGGCGGCACCGACACGGCCATCGTCATCCGCACCGGCTCGGTGCCGTCGTTGCGGTAGCCGTGCGGCACATGGGCCTCGAAGGCCGCTGAGGTCCCGGCCGTGACGGTGTGGTGCCGGCCGTCCACCACCACGGTGAGGGTGCCCTCCTCGACGTGCAGCAGCTCCGCGGTACCGGAGGGGTGCGCGTCCGAGTGGCTGCCGTCGCCGGGCATCAGCAGCCAGGACCACAGCTCCAGCGGGCCGCGCCTCTCCGTGCCCACCAGAAGCGTGCTGCTGCTGCCCGCGGGGGTCGACCACATCCGTACCGCCTGCTCCTCGGGGACGACCCTGAGCCGGGCACCCTGCTCGTGGTCGAGGAGGGTGGCGATGCTGATGCCCAGCGCGTCCGCGAGCTTCACCGTGGTGCCGACGCTCGGGTTGGTGCGGGCCTGCTCGATCTGGATGATCATTCCCCGACTGACCCCGGCACGTGCGGCGAGCGCGTCGAGCGTGTAGCCGCGCTCGCCGCGCCAGCGCTTGAGGTTGCGCGCGAGCGACTGGGTGAGCTGATCGAGGTCCGACACGTTCCGTCCAATATTTTATATGCGCAGTTCAGTACACTGCACTACGGTGTGGTGTACTCCCGATGCACCGCACTGTACTGCTCCTGCGAGGTCGACCATGACTGCACTCTTCGCCCTGGCCACCAGCCTGCTGTGGGGGCTGGCCGACTTCGGCGGCGGGCTGCTCACCCGGCGCATCCCCGCGCTCACCGTGGTCGCCGTCTCGCAGACCTGCACGATCGTGGTGCTCGGCACCGTGGTGGCCGTGACCGGCGGTTGGCACGAGGCCGGCCCGCAGCTCTGGTTCGCGGTCGGCGCGGGCGTGGTGGGCACGGTCGCCATGCTCGCCTTCTACCGGGCGCTCGCGCTCGGCCCCATGGGGGTCGTCTCGCCGCTCGGCTCGCTCGGCGTCGCCGTACCCGTGGCGGTGGGGCTGGTGCTCGGCGAGCGGCCCGGCGTCCTCCAGTTCGGCGGGATCGCCGTCGCGGTGGTGGGCGTGGTGCTCGCGGGCGGCCCGGAGTTGCGCGGCGCGCCGGTGCAGCGCCAGGCGATCGCGCTCACCCTCGTCGCGGCGGTCGGCTTCGGCGCGGTGATGGCGCTGATCTCGGAGGCGTCCACGACCGTCACAGGTCTGTTCCTGGCCCTGCTGGTGCAGCGGCTGACCAATGTGGTGGTGGGCGGCTCGGCGCTGCTCGCCACGGTACGGCGGGGCGGCTCGGCGCTGCCCGGGGACGGCGGCGCGCTGGTGGTGGTCCGCGCACTGCCCGCGCTCGCCTTCGTGGGTCTCGCCGACGTCGCGGCCAACGGCAGCTACGCCCTGGCGGCCCAGCACGGCCCGGTGACCGTGGCCGCGGTGCTGGCCTCGCTCTACCCGGTGATCACGGCGCTCGCGGCCCGCAGCTTCCTCAGCGAGCGGCTGCGCACCGTACAGGCGGCGGGAGCGGGCCTCGCGCTGCTCGGCGCGGTGCTGCTGGCCACGGGCTGAGCGGACGGCCTCCCACCGCGGCGCGGACCCCGGCGACGGCCTCGCCGACCTCAGGTCCCCCCGCCCTCGATCCCCGGCCCCCGCTCGCAGACATCCCGTCCCCGGATCTCTCGTCCACCGGATCTCCCGTCCCCGGATCTCCCGATCTCAGCAGTCCTCCGGCGCGGCGGCGCCGCCCGGCGGTTCCGTGCGCCGCGCGGCCACCGCGCTCTCCCCCGCTCCCGGGGAGCGTACGCCCACCGCCGCCGCCTCCTCCACCAGGCTCACGGCCGCGTCCGAGGCCGCCCCGGCGGGAGCCGTCAGGGCCACCGCCGCCCGCTGGGCCTCCTCATGGGCGGCGAGCGCGAGCAACTGCTCCGGTGTGACGCCCTCCGGGATGGCGACCGGTGCCGGAGTGCGCAGCGGGGGCTGCCAGCCCAGTTCCGGGCACCAGCGGCGCACCACCCTGGCGGGCGCGCCGGCGACCACGGAGTGGTCGGGCACCGTGCCGCGCACCACCGCACCCGCCGCGACGACCACGTTCCGTCCGACGACCGCCCCGGGCAGGATCACCGCACCGGTGCCGATCCAGCAGCCCGTCCCGATCTCCACCGGCTCCATCCGGGGCCACTGCCTGCCGATGGGCTGGTGCGGGTCGTCGTAGGAGTGGTTGGTCGAGGTGACGTACACATACGGACCGACGTAGCAGTCGGAGCCGATGGTGACCCGGGTGTCGGCGATGACGTGGCTGCCGCGGCCGATGACCACGCCGTCGCCGATCCGCAGCACCGGATCCGGTCCGAGGTCGACACCCGGCACCAGCCCCGCCGTGAGGGTCACCTGCTCCCCGATCACACAGTGATCACCCAGGTGGATCCAGCGCTCGCCGAAGATCGTGCCCTGCGGGAAGGCGAGCCGGGTGCCGGGGCCGATGGCGCCGAACCGCAACCGGCCCGGGTGGCGAGCGGTCACCGCACCCGCGTCCTGGGCCCACGCCCAGCACCTGTGGACCACTCGCTGCGCAAGACGGCGCCCCCGGGCCGCCGGGGACGAGAACACGTTCTTGTTCTTCGGCACCCGCCCACCGTACTCAGCCCCGGCCCCGGGTCGGCACGGGGGCACCTGCTGTGATCTCCCCCACCCCGGCTGCGGCCGGCTGCGGCGCGTCGCTTAGCCTGCGGTCGCCCGCTGCCGGTCTTCTACCGTACGAGTGGGCCGCCGCGCACGACACACCGTGCGGGGCAGACAGCCGCAACGCAGCGAGGAGACGCCGATGGCCGAGCGAGCACTGATCAGTGCGGTGGGCGGCAAGGCGCCGGCCATCGACGAGGGCGCCTTCATCGCCCCGGCATCGGTGGTGATCGGCGAGGTGACCGTTCGGGGCGGTGCGAGCGTCTGGTACGGGGCGGTGCTGCGCGCCGACTACAGCCCCATCGAGCTGGGTGCGGGCAGCAACATCCAGGACAACTCGACCGTGCACTCCGACCCCGGCTTCCCGGTGGCCATCGGTGAACGGGTCTCGGTCGGCCACAACGCGGTGGTGCACGGCTGCACGATCGGGGACGACTGCCTCATCGGCATGGGGGCGACCGTGCTGAACGGTGCGGTGATCGGCGCCGGCTCCCTGGTCGCCGCGCAGGCACTGGTGCCCCAGGACATGCACGTGCCGCCCGGATCACTGGTGGCGGGCGTGCCCGCCAAGGTGCGCCGCCCGCTGACGGACGAGGAGCGCGAGGGCGTCACGCTCAACGCCACCGTCTACGTCGAGCTGGCCAAGGCGCACGCCGCCGCGCACGCGGAGGGGCACAGCCGGCGGGAGCTGCGGGGCGCCCACGAGTTCCGCATGCCCGAGACGGACGCCACGGACTCCGGTAGTTCCGGCGAACCTGACAATGCCGATGTCTCCGACAGTACCGACAACCCCGGCGCGGGTCGGGACGGGGACGGCACGGGCCGGGGCGGCGCGCCCGCGGAGTAGTCCGCCCCGCCGGGGTCGGCGGTCGGCACGGTCACGCGGCGGCCCGGGGCACGCAGTGGCCGTACGGCAGCCGCAGTCGTCGTACACCCGCCCCGCGCGCGGGTGGGCGCACCCAGGGGCGCGACGCGAGGGCGGTGGCCGCTGCGGCCGGGGGGCGGGTACGGCAAGCGGGCACGGCAGGCCGGCGTGCACCGGCCGGGGCCCGGCCCGTCTACTCCGCGTCCACCCCGGCGGGCTCCCTCTCCTGCTCGGCCCCGGCCGCTTCCGTGTGCTCGGCCCTCTTCGCCCTGTGCCGGATGACCAGCATGGACGCGAGCCCGATGAGCACCGCGAGCACCAGGCCGAGCCAGGAGAACCGCTTGAGCCAGGACTCGGCGACCACCCCGACGTAGTAGATGACGGCCGTGGTGCCGCCGGCCCAGACCACACCGCCGAGGAGGTTGGCGACGAGGAACTTCCAGTACGGCATGCGGAGCACACCCGCGAGGGGGCCCGCGAAGATCCGCAGCAGGGCGATGAAGCGGCCGAAGAACACCGCCCACATGCCCCACTTCTGGAAGGACCGCTCGGCGGTCGCCACATGGCCGGGCCCGAAGTGCTTGGGGAACCTGCGGCCGAGCCATGCGAGCAGCGGCCTACCGCCCCTGCGTCCGATCGCGTAGCCGATGGAGTCGCCCACGACGGCGCCCGCGCTGGCGCACGCACCCAGGACGACCGGATCGATATGGCCCTCCTGGGAGGACAGCAGCGCGGCCGCGACCAGGACGATCTCGCCGGGCAGCGGAACACCCAGGCTCTCCACGCCGATGACCAGGGCCACCAGGACGTAGACGCTGACCGCCGGTACGTGCTCCAGCCACTCGTGGACGTTCAACGCCGGTCCTCCCGCTTTCCCCGCCGTACCCGCGGTCCAGGTCCGCCGGCTCCCCCGTGCACTGTCCGCGCGCCCCCTGCACGCCTGTGCGGAAGCCTACCGGTTCGCTCGGGCACGGCGGTGTGCCGTGGGACGGCGCGGTGCGCGTGTCGGCCGGGGCCGTGCCGTCACCGGTCCGTCCCGACCCGGGCCGTCAGTCGTTCGGCCGCAGGGTCCACACCACGGTCATCTCCGCGGTCACGGCGCCGTCCTCACGCCGGATCTCGACGGTGATCGGGAATTCGGGCCGGGTGCCCGCATCGAGTTCGGCGACCACCTCCGCGGCCGGGCGGCCGAGGGTGGCGGTCGCGGTGACCGTTCCCATGGCGAGCTTCCTGTAGGCGATCTCGGCGCGCACCGCGAGGGGCACGGCACTCGACATCCGGTCGCCGAACGCGGCCAGGACGACGGCCCCGCTCGCGGACTCGCCGAGCGTGAACATGGCGCCGGCGTGCGGTCCTCCGACGTGGTTGTGGAAGTCGCTCCGGTCGGGCAGTACCACGACCGCCCTGTGGGGGGTGGTCTCGACGTACCGGAGGTTCAGGGTCCTGGTCATCGGCACGGTGGCGGCGAGCATCTCGCCGATCGGCTGCTGGTCGGTGCTCATGCCCAGACGTTACCCGCGAGTAGCAACCTACGGCCAGGGCTTCTGAGCGATCGCTTACCACGATCCGCCCCCACCGCCCGCCGGGTGCGTCCCCGGGCGCCGTCGCTCCGGTACGGAGCTGACGAGGGCCGGTGACCCAGCCGTGTCCGCGCCGCCACTAAGGTGCTGCCCATGTGGCCAGGAGACCAGCCGCCCGGGGGCGAGCAGAACCCGCAGAACCAGAGTCAGAACCCGTACCAGCAACCGGGGTACCAGCAACCCAACCCGTACACGCAGCCGGGGTACCAGCAGCAGAACCCGTACGGCCGGCAGCCGGGACAGCCGCCCGGCCAGCCGCAGTGGTCCGCTCCCACCGTACCGATGGGCGCACCCCGGCCGCCGCGTGACGAGCGCAGGAAGACGATGATCACGGCGCTGGTCGCGGCGGGCGCGGTCGTGATCGCCGCCGGTGTCACCGGTTTCCTGGTCCTCGGCGGTCACGACGACGACACGGCGGCCCCCGCCGCGTCCAAGTCCCCCACCGCGTCCTCGCCCGCCTCCCCGAGCCCCGGTGACACGGCGGCCGGCGGCGACGACAACCCGCGCGGCACCGAGGGCGCCAAGCCCACCATCCCGGGCTGGAAGGTGGTGGTGAACCCGAAGTGGGGCACCGCCTTCGACGTACCGCCCGACTGGCAGGTGTCCTCGCCCACGCTGATCACCGGCTTCGAGGACGACAAGAAGGGCGACGGCAGTCCGCTCATCACGATGTCCGCACCCGCCTTCCTGAAGGAGAAGTGGTGCACCTCGGATGACGACCACGACGGACAGCCCGATGACACGGCGCTGGCAGCGGCGGGCACCAAGGGCCAGAACGGCGCCAAGAACACCGACGACCCGGCACGCAACGACCCGGCCTGGTGGGTCTTCGGCGGCTACACGGACCAGAAGGACTCCGACAAGAAGCTGCTGAAGGTGGGTGAGCCCAAGCCGTACACCACCAAGTCCGGGGTGAAGGGCAGTGTGGCCACCACCTACTCGAAGGGCGTGCCGAAGAAGGACAAGTGCGACTCGGACGGCAAGGCGACCACGTTCGCCTTCAAGAACGCCGCCGGCGACTTCGTGTCCTGGACCTTCTACGGCGCCAAGGGCGTCAAGGAGGAGGTCCCGGAGGCGACGATCCAGAAGATCCTGAGCACGGTGCGCCTCAACGGCCAGCCCGAGGACGACTCCGCGGGCTGACGGCCACCCCGTACGCCTCCTGACCGCGGCCGGGCCGCCGGGCGGTGGCCCGGCGGCCCGGCCGTCGTGCGGCAGGCGCTCGGGGTGGCAATTCGTTTGCCGACCCCTCCCGCGAGCGGCGATAGTCCACCGGTGACCGATCCCCACGCCGCGCCCTCCGCCGGGCTCCCCGCCTCTCGGCCGGGCCGCAACTACACGCTGCTGACCGCCGCCACGGTGGTGACGAACCTGGGCAGCCAGGGTGCGCTGATCGCCGCCGCGTTCGCGGTCCTCGGCACCGGCGGCGACAGCTCCGGGGTGGGCCTGGTGGCGGCCGCCCGGACCCTGCCGCTGGTGCTGTTCCTGCTGATCGGCGGGGCGGTCGCGGACCGGCTGCCGCGGCACCGGGTGATGGTCGCGGCCAACGCCCTGAACTGTCTGTCGCAGGCCGCCTTCGGTGTACTGGTGCTCACCGGCGACCCCCGGCTCTGGCAGATGATGCTGCTCACCGCACTCGGCGGCACGGGGCAGGCCTTCTTCAACCCGGCGTCCGAGGGCATGCTGATGGCGTCGGTGTCCCCGGAGCGGGCGGGGCGCGCGTTCGCGGTGTACCGGATGGCGATGAACGGCGCGGGCATCGGCGGCGCCGCGCTCGGCGGTGCGCTGGTCGCCGCGCTCGGCCCCGGCTGGGTGCTGGTCGTGGACGCCTGCTGCTTCGCGGTGTCCGCTGCCCTGCGCGCACTGCTCGACCTCGGTCACCTGGCGCCCCGGGAACCGGGCGGCGGCATGCTCGCGGACCTGCGGGACGGTTGGCGGGAGTTCGTCGGCCGCCCCTGGCTGTGGTCGATCGTGGCCCAGTTCTCGGTCGTGGTCGCCGTCGTCGCCGCCGCCGAGTCCGTCTACGGTCCGCTGGTAGCCCGGGACCGGCTGGGCGGGCCGGGCCCGTGGGGCCTCGCACTGGGCGCGTTCGGGGCGGGGACGGTCGCGGGTGCGCTGCTGATGGTCCGTTGGAGGCCGCGGCGGCCACTGCTCGCGGGCACGCTCTGCGTCTTCCCGCTCGCGCTGCCGTCCGCGGCGCTCGCGATACCGGTGCCGGTGGGCGTGCTGGACGTGGTGATGCTGGTGAGCGGTGCCACCATCGAGGTGTTCGGCGTCTCCTGGATCACCACCATGCACCAGGAGATCCCCGAGGAGAAGTTCTCCCGGGTCTCCGCCTACGACTGGTTGGGCTCCATCGGCATGGTGCCCCTGGCCACGGCGCTCGCGGGCCCGGCGGAGCAGGCGTTCGGCCGGGCGGCGGCGCTGTGGGGGTGCGCCGCACTGGTGGTGGTGATGACGGCCGCCGTGCTGTTCGTCCCCGACGTGCGCCGGCTCACCCGCCGGACCGCGCATGCCGCGGCGGCCGCCCGGGCCGTGGACCCCGCGGTGGGCTCCGCCGCGGCCACCGCCGGGGACCCGGGCGCCGCCCCACGGACACAGCCGCAGCGTCCGGTCAGCCCACGCTGAACGTCCCGCCGGGCGGCAGCGGTGAGGCGGTCGCGTCCTCGTCGTGCACGGGCGCCGCGTCCCCCGTCAGACGCCGCAGCGCAGCTCCGTGCTGGACGCGCGCGGGGAAGGCGTCGGCCGCCGTGCGCCGTGCCAGGGCGGCGAGGTCGGGTGGCTGGTGCGAGGCGATCAGCAGGGTGTTGCCGAACCGGCGGCCCCGCAGCACGGAGGGCTCGGCGACCAGGGCGAGTTCCTCGAAGACCGCGCGGAACGTCGCCAGTTGCGACCGCAGGAAGGTGAAGGGCGCGCTGTCGGCGAGGTTGGCCACGTAGACGCCGCCGGGCCGCAGCGCACGCTCCACGGTGCGGGCGTAGGCGAGCGAGGTGAGGTGCGCGGGGACCCGTGAGCCGCCGAACACATCACCGATGACGATGTCCGCCCCGGCCGGCTCGGCCTCGGCCAGCCAGGCCCTGGCGTCCGCGGTGTGCAGGCGGACGCCGGTGTCCGGCGGCAGCGGCAGCCGCTCGGTGACCAGCCGCAGCAGGCCGCGGTCCGCCTCCACCACGTCCTGCCGCGAGCCCGGCCGGGTGGCGGCGACGTAGCGCGGCAGCGTCAGGGCTCCCCCACCGAGATGGACGACGTCGAGCGGCCTGCCGCGCGGCGCCGCCGTGTCCAGCACGTGCCCCACCCGGCGGGCGTACTCGAACTCCAGATGGGTCGGGTCGTCCAGGTCGACGTACGACTGCGGGGCGCCGTCGACCGTGAGCAGCCAGGCACGGGCCCGGTCGACGTCGGGCAGCAGCCTGGCGGTGCCGTGGTCCACGGCCCGGATCACCGGAATCGACTCGTCCACGCCGCCATTGTGCCGCCCGCCCCCGCGGCGGCGGCGGGGTGGGCGGCGCCCGCCGCCCCGCCGTCCGGCGAGGGCAGGCGTCGGCGGTCGCCGGCTTCGCGGCGGGACTGCCGCTCGCGCGGGACGGCCGCCGCCCCGTGACGGCCGACGGCCGCCCCGCCGCCCGGGTGCCGCGGTCAGCCGGTCCCGGTCACCGTGCCCGCGCCGACCGTGCGGCCGCCCTCGCGGATGGCGAAGCCGAGCCCCGCTTCGAGCGGCATGTCGCGGCCCAGCTCGACGGCCATGGTGACGGTGTCGCCGGGCCGGGCGACACCCAGCTCGCCCAGATCCACGTCACCGACCACGTCCGCCGTCCTGATGTGGAACTGCGGTCGGTAGCCGGTCGTGATCGGGGTGCTGCGCCCGCCCTGGCCGGCCGGCAGCAGGTACACCCGCGCGGTGAACCTGCCGCGGGGCGTCACGCTGCCCGGCGCGGCGACGACGTGGCCGCGCCGCACCGCACCGCGCGGCACACCGCGCAGCAGCAGCGCCACGTTGTCCCCGGCCTGCGCCTGCGACATGGGCTTGCCGAAGGTCTCCAGACCGGTGACCACCGTGGCGGTGTCCGCGCCCAGCACCTCCACGCGGTCGCCGACGCGGACGGTGCCGCGCTCCACGGCCCCGGTGACGACGGTGCCGCGTCCCGTGATGGTCAGGACGTTCTCCACGGGCAGCAGGAACGGCGCGTCGACGTACCGCTCGGGCATCGGGACGTAGGTGTCCACCGCGTCGAGCAGTGCCTCGACGGACGCCGTCCAGCGCGGGTCGCCCTGGAGCGCCCCGAGTCCGGAGACCCGGACCACGGGCGTGCTGTCACCGCCGTAGCCGTGCGCGCTCAGCAGTTCGCGGACCTCCAGCTCGACCAGGTCGGTGAGCTCCTCGTCACCGGAGTCCGCCTTGTTCAGTGCGACGACGATGTGGTCGACGCCCACCTGGCGGGCGAGCAGGACGTGCTCCGACGTCTGCGGCATGACGCCGTCGAGCGCGGAGACCACCAGGATCGCGCCGTCCAGTTGCGCGGCGCCGGTGATCATGTTCTTGACGTAGTCGGCATGGCCGGGCATGTCGACGTGCGCGTAGTGGCGGGTGTCGGTCTCGTACTCGACGTGCGCGATGTTGATGGTGATGCCGCGGGCCGCCTCCTCCGGGGCGCGGTCGATACGGCCGAAGGGCACGTACCGGGTCCCCGAGCCGCCGCGCTCGGCCAGCACCTTGGTGATGGCGGCGGTCAGAGTGGTCTTGCCGTGGTCGACGTGGCCCATGGTGCCGATGTTCAGGTGCGGCTTGGTGCGCACGTATGCCGTCTTGGGCATGGCTGTCCTCGCTGAGGTGAAGTGAGAGAGCTTCCCGTGCACCGGGAGCGGGGACCCCTGGCCCGACCGACCCTCCCCCTGCGGGGTCCGCCGGACTGTCCGGGAAGGGTCAGCTTCGTGCGCCGTCGACGGCGGTCGGCAGGATGCCGGCAGCCCTCCGGGCATCCGCGGCGGCGGATGCGGCGAGGAGGAAGGCGTACCGGAACATGCGCCGATCATCGCCGACGCGCGGCGCGGCGTCGAATGGTTTTCGTGCCCGTGCGTGCGGTGGTGTCTGCGGGGCGGCGCGGTGCGGCCGGTGGCCGGGCATCCGCGCGTCCCGGCACGGGTCGGTGCCGGGACGCCGGCCCGTCCTTGGTGTGCTCGTGCGGCCCGGGTGCTCGTGCGTTCCGGGACCTGGCCGGGCACTCGGGAAGGCTCCAACGCGCCGGGCGACTCCCCGGGTGCCCGCCGGTCCGCCGCGGGCACCACGCGCCGTCCGGTGGCCGGCCCTCGGCCGCCGGCACCGCCTTTGCGCCCTCCGTGCCCGCCGCACGGCGTCCGGTGGCAGCGGCGATCAGTGCCGTGCTTCGGTTAGTCTCCCGGAGTGCTCGACTCGGCCGCCCCACCCGCGCTCCATCCGGCACCGGCACCACCGCCGGGCCTCTCCCGGCGATGCGTACGGATCCTGCTGTCGCCGTGGGCCCGGCTGTCCCTGCTGGTGGCGCTGCTCGCCGCGGCCGGGGCGGGCGTACTGCTCTACGAACCGCAGCGGCTGCTGGCGCACGGCTGGCCGCCCCGGCTCGACGGTGCCGCCGCCGCGGCGGTGTTCGCGCTGGCGTACGGCGTGTGCAGCGTGGCGTTCGTGCCGCGGCCGCTGCTGAACCTCGCGGCGGGCGCGCTGTTCGGCTCGCAGCTCGGTCTTGCCGCGGCCCTGGCCGGTACGGTCGTCGGCGCCGGGCTCGCCTTCGGGCTCGGCCGGATGCTGGGGCAGGACGCACTGCGGCCGCTGCTCCGGGCCCGGCTGCTGAAGGCCGCGGACGGCCAGCTCAGCAGGCACGGCTTCCGTTCGATGATGGCGGTGCGGCTGTTCCCCGGGGTGCCGTTCTGGGCGGCGAACTACGCCGCGGCGGTGTCCCGGATGCGCTGGCCCGCCTTCGTCCTGGCCACCTGCCTGGGTTCGGTCCCGAACACGGCGGCGTACGTCATCGCGGGTGCCCGTGCCTCCGCGCCGATGTCGCCGGTCTTCCTCGTCGCGATGGGGTTCATCGTGCTCACCGGCGCGGCCGGCGCGGCGGTGGCATGGCGCGCCCGCCACCGGCTGCGCGGGCACTGACGGCCCGGTCCACCGAGCGGCCGCCCCGCCACCGGCGCGCGGGAGCGCGCCGGTGGCGGGGCGTGACGGCTCGTACGGTGTCGCGGCGTCAGCCGAGGAGTCCCCCGAGGACCCCTCCGACGCCGTGCACGACACCGGTCAGGACTCCGCCCTGGCCGGACTGGTCACTGCCGTCCGCGGGCCCGGAGGATCCGGAAGGCTGCTGTGCGGCCTGCGGTGGGGAGTCCGCGGGCCGGCTGGGAGCCGGGGTGCCCGGCGTGTCCGCGGCAGGCGGGGACGAGGGGGCCGGGGCGACGGAGGGTGCGCCGCCCGCGGAGCTCGCCGTGTGGTGCTGTACGTGGCCGGAGCCCGCGGTGCCCGCACCGGTGTGCCGGGACGCCTGCTGGATGGCCTGCGGCGCGCGGGCGGAGTCGGTCGCGAGGTCGGACGGGGTCCCCGAGGGCGTCCGGGGGTGCGCGGTGTCCTGGGCCGTGGCCAGTTGGTTCTCGCTCGTCTCCAGCGTCTCGTCCCGGGGTTCGGAGGACGCCTGGGCCCGCACGGGGCTGTCCGCCACGGAGTGCGCGCCGGCCGCGATGGCGGTGGCCACGCCCATCGCGGCGGCGGTCTTCATGACGGTCGACCGCGCCCGGCCTATCACATGCTGTCGGCGGTGTCTGCTCATACGTCCCTCTGCCTTGGTCCCGAGCCTGGTGGGTGTGGCTAGCGGTGCGGAAGTCTACGCGGGTGGCACCGGCCACCCGTATGGTTGTTGCGTCCATGATGTGTGCGCCATGTGGAGGTTGACGTCACGCCGCAGTCGGCAGATCTCCACGTCGGTGCGCGCCCGGAGCTCCGCCCTCACCCCGCCACGTCACCGACCTGCCCGGTACCCCGCACGGTCGCCGGCTCCGTACGCACGGTGACGGCGGTCACGGCGAAGGCGGCCCCGGCGAAGGGGGGAGTGCCCCGAAGAGGTGCACCACCTCATCGGTGCACCTCACGCGGTCGTCGTCGCCCCACCGGGTGGAGGTGGGGGTGACGCGGCCCCGCCGGCACCGCCCGCCCCATCGGCCGAGCAGCCCGACGGCGGCGGGGCGCACACGGTGCCGGCCGCCGCGAGCAGGGGCGCGGCACGCCCCCGGCCGCCGCGCCCGGCCCGGTCGGCGGGGCCGGCCGCGCCGGTCACCACGGGTGGTCCCGGAGATAGCCGGTGATGTCGGTGCGCTCCCAGGCCGCGGCCGCCACCACGATCCGGTAGCGGCGGCTGAGGGTGTCCCCGGGGGCGAGTTCGAGTTCGTCGAAGAAGGCCGGGGACGGCGCCACGGCGGCGAACGGCTCGTTGCGCACGAACCAGTGCGCGGGGTGGTTGAGGCCGTCGCCCTCGTGACCGTTCTCGGGAGCGTGCTCGAAGACGAGGGTGGCGTGTCCGTCGGTGCCGTCGTGCTCGGCACCGTAGGCGAGCCAGGGTGCCTGCTCACCCATCAGGCCGGGGCCCTCGGCGTCCGGGGCGAGGATCCGGCCGCCCCGGAAGCCGCGCGGTCCGCGCCAGAACAGGCCGGTGTAGCCGGCCAGCTCACGGCCGTGGGTGGTGGGGCTGCCGAACCGCAGCGGCTCGTCCCTGCGGTTGGCCACCTGGACGCTCCACACCAGCGCCCAGGTACCGGCCGCCGGATCCACGTCGCGCACCTCGATCCGGCGGGTCTCCTCGGCCCACAGCTCACCGGTGTACGGATGCCAGGTCAGCCGCTCCTGGAGGACCAGGCCGCCGTCGTGTGCGGCGAGTTCGTCGAAGGCGACGTGGGCCATGGAGCCGACGCGCTCCGGCAGCGGCAGGTAGCCCTCGCCGTGCACATAGGTGTTGCCGCCCCACAGGTTCTGGCCCGACAGGTGCGAGGCCGTCATCTGCAGGCCCTTGTGCCAGCGGTGGTCGTTGGGCCGGTAGTCGGTGACCACGTCCCCGGACAGGGTCCTGATCGGGTGCAGATACGGCTTCGGCGCCTCGAACGCCGCCTCCGGCCGGTAGACGTAGCGGAAGAGCTCGACGCCGGTGCCCGGCTCGGTGACGGTGACGCACTCGCCGTGCGCGTGCACGATGCGCAGTCCGGTGCCCTGCGCCGGATCCGCAAACCCCCCCGCCCGGGCGGCTGTCGCGTCGGGGCCGTCTGCGGTCGTCCGGGTGCCCTCGCCGTTCATACGGTCGCCTCCTCGGCTGGGGTACGGAGATTGAATCGATTCACAGCAAGCGCTTTCAATCCTGCGCGCAACTTAGGGGGCGGGAATTGAAGGGTCAACACACATGCGCCGGTCAGTGTGCGGCGGCGGTCGGGGGCGCCGCCGCGGGCAGGACCCGCCGTCGGGCACGGCAGCGACACGCACCGCCGGAACCGGCACCGGCCCCCTCGGCGGGGTCCCGCCGGACGGAGGGCAGGCAGCGCCGAACATGGCCCGCGAACGCCGCCGGCACGACCCCAGCCACCTCGCGGCGCCCGCCGCGCACCGCCCGCAACCGGTGTTCCGTAGCGCCTTCCGGCCGCCACCGTCAGGTGCACGAAGAAATCCGCAAGGAAGCCCACCGACCGAGGGAAGATTTCCTGCCGCACACCCATCGAGCAGGAACCCTGCCGCCACCGAGCCGGTCTGGCGCCAAACCTCGATGCGGCCAACATCACACCGGATGCACGAAGGGTTCCCTCACTTGCGATTCGCCTGGTCAGAGGCGTTTTGGTGGCTACACGTGGCAATGGATTACTGACAGAGCGAAGCGGGGAGTCATATTCACCCCCTAAGCTTTGGAGCATGTCCCCTATCCGTGAGACACGTCGTCTCGTGCGATCTTCTGCCGAGGTCAACGAGCAGATCCGTGCGCTGTGGCTGCGTGCCGGTGGCACGCTCTCGACGGAGCAGCGACGGGAGTACGAGGCATTGGTGACCGAGTGGGCCGAGGCGATGCGACGGGAGATCGTCGAAGCCGCCTGACCCCCCAGGGCCGTGCGCTCCCCCCGCGTCCGGCCGACCGTTGCGGCCCCGAGGACGAGGCCCGCGAACTCCGGCCCGCCTTCCACGACCGGGCCCCGACCGACATCCACCCCCACACCGATGGGCCCCGGCGGCGCCACCTCCGCCGGGGCGCCCGACACCCGTGTGCGGACGGTGCGGCACCGCCGGACCGGTCGATCGACGAGTCACATGTCGATCGACGAGTCATATGAGGGTGAGTCACCTGAGCATGTCGTGCCGTACGTCCCAGGGCAGCCGCCCGGGTCCGTCGGCGCCCCCGACGTACACCCGGTCCGCCTCCGGGTTCCGCGCCGCGGGCGCGCAGGGCGTGCGGCGCGCAGTCGTGCGACGCACATCGGTGTGATGCACGGCCCCGCCCCGCACAGCCGTACGGTGCACGAGGGAGTTGCGCTCCGGGGCGGCCCGTGAGTGCCCGCGCGGCCCCGGCACCTCAGACGCGTGCGCCCAGTGTCTCCAGGAATGCCTGGGCGACCTCCTTGGCGGAGCCCGGATTCTGGCCGGTGACCAGGTTGCCGTCCACCACGACGTGCGAGGACCAGGGGGGTCCGGCCTCGAAGTGGGCGCCCGCGCCGCGCAGTCGGGACTCCAGCAGCCAGGGCGCGTTGGCGGCCAGCCCCACCTGCCGTTCCTCCTCGTCCGTGAACGCGGTCATCGTCCGGCCCTCGAACAGCCAGCTCTTCTCGTCGCCCGCCGACATGAAGGCGGCGGGACCGTGGCACAGCGAGCCGACCACCTTCGTGGCGTCGGGCAGCATGGCCGCGAGCAGCCGGCCGACCTCCTCGTTCACGGCCAGGTCCTGCATCGGGCCGTGGCCGCCGGGGATGACGATTCCGTCGTAGGCGGCGGGATCCTCGCCCTCCAGGCGGTGTGGTGCGTCCAGGACGTCGCTCACCTCTTCCAGGTACGCACGCATCTCGGCGGCCCGGGCCGCGTCGCCGCCGTTCATCTCCGGCGTCAGGCTGATCCCGTCAGGCACCGGCCTGCGGCCGCCGGGCGTCGCCAGGGTGATGGCGATCCCGGAGTCGATGAGGGTGCGGTGCGGCTCCACGAACTCCTCCGCCCAGAAGCCGGTGGGATGCTGCGTGCCGTCCTTCAGGCTCCATCGGGCGGCTCCGGTCAGGACCATGAGGAACGATGGCATGGCGCTCTCCCTCGGCATGCGGATACCCGGCGCCCGCCGCGAGCGGCGCACCGGTGTGTCGCTTTTCGGGGTCCCCCGTTTCCGCGGGAGTAACCCGCCTTCCCGCCGGAGCAACCGGGCCGTGCGGCCGGCGGCCGGACCGCACGGCCGGCCCGCGCGCCGCGGGGCCCGACGGGGGGGGTCGAGGCACCATCCGGTGGCGGGGTCGGTCGAGGGGCGGTGGGGTCGGTCGAGCGGCGGTGGGGGCGGCGAGGAGGCACGGACGGGCCGCGCTCAGACCGTGCGGAGTCACTGCGCGGCGGCGTCGGGGAGTTCGCCGAGCGATCCGATGCGCCAGTCGGCCGCGGCCGCCACCTCCGGGTCGTCCGCCCACAGATGTCCCCAGGGACCGCGCCGGATGTGGGCGACGCGCATCCCGGCGGCCTTCGCCGGGAAGACGTCGTTCGCAGGGTGGTCGCCCACGTACACGGTCCGCTCGGGCGGAGCCTTGGCGAGTTCGAGGACGCGCTCGAAGAACACGGGGTCCGGCTTGGCCACCCCCCAGTCCCCCGAGGTGACCACGATGTCGGCGGGCAGGTCCAGGTCGCGCAGCAGCTCCCCGGCGCGTGCGGTCTGGTTGCCGGCCACGATCACACGTCTGCCGAGCCCGCGCAGCCGGCCGAGCGCGGGCCGTACATCGGGGTACAGATCGCTCTCGTCGAGGTACTCACCACGGCCCGCGGCCTCGCGTGCGTGGTAGGCGGAGTCGACGTCGATGCCCGGGCTGAGCAGCCGCAGCGCGTCGGTGTTGTCGCGGCCCTGTGAGACGACCGCGCCCACCAGCGCCGAGACGGTGTGGCGCGGCACACCGAGCCAGTCCGCCCATCCCGACCAGTAGCGGTCGTCCTTGGCGAGGGTCTCCCCCACGTCGAAAACGAAGGTCTCCATCATCGTCAGCAGCCTACGGGTGGGTGCGGCCGTGCCCGCGGCGCGGCGCGGCGTTCTCGGCCACCGCCCGCGGCGGCCGCGGCCCCCCGCGCAGGGAGGCCCCCTGTGCATGATCCGCACGAGCCCCCACACTGGTGGGCCGGAACCGGGGGTCCGCGATCGGGAGGGGCGGCATGGACGTACCGAGGGGCGCCCGGAGGACGGTGGGCCGCACGGCGCTGCCGCGGGCCGCACGGCGTGCGGTCGCACGTGTGCGTGCGGCGGGACGCACCCGTGTGCCGGGGCGGGCGGCTGTGTTGGCACGCACCCGTGCACCGGTGCGTGAAGGCGGGGCGGGGCGTGTGCCGCGGCGGGCCGGGCGGTGGTACGGCCCGGCGGGCGGGCACCGGACCCCGGGGCGGGCGGCCGGGGCCGCGGGTCCGCGGCGCCCCGGCAAAGACACCGGGCTGCTGCGCTCGCCCTGGTGGCGCGGTGCCGCGGCGGTCGGGGCCGGGGCGCTGCCCGCACTGGCCTTTCCCGCTCCTGCCCTGTGGTGGTTCGCGTACGGGGCGCTGGTCCCGTGGCTGCTGCTGGTGCGTTCGGCGGGGACGCGGCGCCGTGCCGCGTACGACGGGTGGCTGGGCGGCACCGGGTTCATGCTGGCGGTGCACCACTGGCTGCTGCCGAGCCTGCACGTGTTCACGGTCGTGATAGCCGCCCTGCTCGGAGCGCTGTGGGCGCCCTGGGGCGTGCTGGCCCGCCGGATGGTCGGTGGCCGCCCCTCGACGGGCCGTGCCGCTGCGGCGCTGGTGGTGGTGCCCTCCGGCTGGCTGGTGGTCGAACTCGTCAGGTCATGGCAGGGCCTGGGCGGCCCGTGGGGCTTGCTGGGGTCCAGCCAGTGGCAGGTCGCTCCGGCGCTGCGACTCGCCTCACTGGGCGGAGTGTGGCTGGTCAGCCTGCTGGTGGTGGCCGTCAACACCGCTGTGGTGCTGGTGCTCCGCGTGCCCGGCGCGCGGGCCCCCGTCGTGGTCGGTCTGCTCGCGGTCGCCGCCCTCATTGGAACCGCGTGGGCGTGGGCCCCCCGTCCCGAGCCCGCGGGAGTGGCCAGGATCGCCGTCGTCCAGCCCGGCGTCGTCGCGGGACCCGGCAGCGGCGAGCGGCGGTTCGCCCGCGAGGAGCGGCTGACCAGAAGCCTGGCCGACCGGCACCCCGACCTGGTGGTCTGGGGCGAGAGCAGCGTCGGCTTCGACCTCGCGGACCGTCCGGACCTCGCCGCGCGTCTCGCCGCCCTCTCCCGGCGGGTGGGCGCGGACGTCCTGGTGAATGTGGACGCGCGCCGCACGGCCACCTCGGCGCACGCCGGCGGCCCGAAGATGCACGGTTCGGTTGCGCACGCCGGCGGCCGGGTTGCGCACGCCGGCACTCCGGGCATCTACAAGAGCTCCGTCCTGGTCGGCCCGCACGGACCCACGGGCGACCGGTACGACAAGATGCGCCTGGTGCCGTTCGGCGAGTACGTTCCCGCGCGCTCGGTCCTGGGCTGGGCCACCTCCGTCGGCAAGGCGGCAGGTGAGGACCGGGTCCGAGGGCGGGAACAGGTGCTCATGGACGTCGGACGCGCCGCCGAGGGCGGTCGCACTCTGCGGATCGGGCCCCTCATATGCTTCGAGTCCGCGTTCCCCGACATGAGCCGCCATCTGGCGGCGGACGGTGCCGGTGTGCTGCTGGTGCAGTCCTCCACGTCCTCGTTCCAGCACAGTTGGGCACCTGCGCAGCACGCGTCACTCGCGGCGCTGCGGGCCGCGGAGACCGGCCGTGCGATGGTGCACGCGACGCTGACCGGGGTGTCCGCGGCGTACGGGCCGGGGGGCGAGCGCATCGGTGCGCCGCTCGGCACGGACACGCGGGGAGCGGTGGTGTACGAGGTGCCGGTGGCCACCGGCACCACCTGGTACGTCCGCTTCGGGGACTGGCCGGTGCACGGCGCGCTGCTGGTGCTGGCCGTGCTGGGCGGGGCCGAGTGCCTCCGCTCGCTCAGGCGGCCTGCTCAAGCACCGCGGCTACCACCCGCTCGCACAGCTCATGCGTCGCCAGCGCGTCACGGGCGCTGAGCACGGTGCCCGCCCGCACGGCGTCCAGGAACGCGAGGACGACCTGCTCGATGCCCCGCTGCCGCGCCACCGGCACCCAGTCGCCCCGCCGCCGCACGCTCGGCTGGCCCTTGTGGTCCACGACGTCGGCGAGGTTGAGCACCTGCCGCTTGGTGTCCTGTCCGGAGACCTCCAGGATCTCCTCGGTGGAGCCGCTGCGGTGGTTCATCACACCGAGCGCGGTGAAGCCTGCGCCGCCGAGTTGCAGCACGACGTGGTCCAGCAGCCCGCGCGCGGTACGGGCGCGCACGCTCACGTGGTCGATCTCCCCGGGGGCCAGGAAGCGCAGCGTGTCCACGACGTGGATGAAGTCGTCCAGGACGAAGGTGCGGGGGTCCTCGGGCAGGCCGACCCGGTTCTTCTGCAGCAGGATCAGTTCGCGCGGATGCTCGGCGCACTGTGCGTAACCGGGTGCGTAGCGGCGGTTGAACGCCACCGCGAGGCTGGTCCGGCGCTGTTCGGCGAGGCTCACGAGCCGCTCGGAGTCCGCCAGCTCGTAGGCGAGCGGCTTGTCGACGCAGGTCGGCACGCCCGCCTCCAGGAGGCGGGCGGTGATCTCCGGGTGCACCTTGGTGGGCGCGTGCACGAACGCCGCGTCGAGGCCCTGGGCGAGCAGCCCGTCCAGGTCGGTGTGGCAGCGCTCGTCGGGGATGTGCAGGGCGGCGGCGACGCGGGCCAGTGTCGCGGGCGTGCGCGTGTGCAGGTGGAGTTCGACGCCCGGCAGGGCGGTGAGCACCGGCAGATACGCCTTCTGGGCGATGTCGCCGAGCCCGATGCAGCCGACCTTCACCGGTGTCTCCTCAGCTCTCGTCAACGGTCGTCATACGCGATGCGCTACGGAGCGTGGGGTCAAGGGGTGTGCTCCGATGTCGAGGAAGCATACGTGCCCGGGGGCGGCCGCCGGTCGGCCACCTCGTCGAAGCCGCGCAGCACGGGTGCGTACGCCGGGCAGCACGGTGTGCGGCATGCCGTCCGTGATGACCGGCGCCTGGGGAGTTGCCCCTCGTGCGCTCCCTGGCCGGCGCACTCGCCCCACGGGCATCCGGGTCGACGTGGTGAGCCCCGGCCCGGTCGGCACCCCTCCGTACAGCAAGACGGGCATCTTCACCGACGCGATCGCCTCCTGGGCCGAAGGCGCTCCCCCTCGCCGCGTCGGAGCCCCCGCGGACAGCGCCGGAGCCGTCGCCTCCCTCGCGTCCGACGCGGTCGGCCGCATCACGGGCGACACCCTGCTCGTCTCCGGCGGCATCGGCGCCCACGCCCGCACCATGCAGGTGAGGGGGCCGCAAGCCGACCAGCGCCCTCGTGGGCTTCGACGCTCAGCAGGGTTCTCGATCCCGGCCCGCCGTTCCGACCACCGGCTGGGCAGCGGGCGCCACGGGTGCGCTACGGGGCCGGGAACCGTGCTCGCCTGCATGCTCGGCACCGACCGCCGAGGGCCCGGCGGCGACGGTGGTCCAAGGCGTCCGTCACCTGTACGGGTCGTCACTCGTGCGGGCCATGCCGGGTTTCGTGTGCGGGCGAGAGGGCGCGGGCACAGCAGAGTTGCCCACGTGCACAGAACCATGACATCGGCCGCGTTGCTGATCGCCGCCGCGGCCTCGGCCGTCACGGCCTGTGTGGCCGTACAGCCGTCTTCGGACGCCGCGCGTTCGACCGCCCCGCCCGCGAGCCCGCCCGACCGCCCGTCGGGCCCGGACGGCGGACCCGTGCCGCGGACGGTGCGGGCGCCGGTCCCCGAGGTGCTGGACCGTATACGGCGCTCCCGGCCACCCGCACCCGGACGGCGCCGGGCCGGGCCCGCCGCCACCGCGCCGGGTGCGCACGAGCGGGCGGGCGGGCCGCCCGGCGCAGCCCCGGGGCCCCTGCCGCACGAGTCGCCCGGCCCACCCGCCCCGGTGCCTCGCACGCCGCTGCCGCATCTGCCCGTCCCATGGGTCCCGGCGCAGATCCCGGCCGCCCCCGCCGGACCGCTCTGGATGGTCCCGGTACGGCCCGGCGGCTGCGGCCCCGGCGGCAACGCCGGCGGCCGGGCGACGGCCTGTTGACGGCGCGGGGCCCGGCGGGCCGGCGGTGGCCGACGCCCGGCGGTGTGTGGGAGGGGCGGTGGGCGGCAGCCGGCCGCGAGCCCGGCGCGACGGCGGGACGCGCGCGTGTACGGCCGGAAGGGACGCCTGCGACCCCCGCAAGCCGGGCGGCCGCCCGAAGCCGTGCGCCGGGCCCACCGTACCGGCGCGTCGCTATGTCACTTCGCCGGCGAGCTTGCGCTCCAGGCGGCCGATGGCGGCCCGCACTCCGTTGCCGTAGCGGTCGTCGGCCAGGGCGGCGACGGCGCCGCGAGCGCTGCGCACATGGCTGCGCGCCGCTTCGGTGCGGCCGAGCCGGTCGTAGTCGGCGGCCAGGTTGAGGTGCAGGGACGGCAGGAAGGCGCGGGCGGCGGGCGGCCCGCCGTGGACGGCGGCGGCCGGCAGCCCGGCCAGTTCCTCCGCGGCGGACAGGGCGCGCAGGTCCCAGGCCAGCTCGTCCGCGGGGTCGTCCTGGGTGTCCGCCATGTAGTGGGCGAGGGTGCAGCGGTGGAACGGGTGGCCGCCCTCGCCGAGTTCCGACCACAGGGCGAGGAAGCGGCCACGCGCCTCCTCGCGGTCTCCCCCGTGGTGCAGCATGATCACTTGGCCGATCCTGGTCGTCATGGCGTCGTCGGCCGTGCGCTCCCGGCCCCCTTGGCGCTCCGCACACTCCTCGTGCTCCGCCTGCTCCTCGTGCTCAGCCACCGCTTCCTCCACGCTCGCGCCACGGCCCGCTCCGCCGAGGACCCGTCGGGCCCCGGCCCACGCCTCTTCCACCATGAGGCGCCGTCCTGGCACGGGCCCCGGGAACGTCATGCGGACAGCCCCGGCACCCGCCGGCCGTGCCGGTGCCCGCGCGCCACCACCGGTACCGACGCCATCCACCGCCACCGACAATGGCGTCCAGCCCCCGGGTCCCGCATCCGGGACTGGGCCAGCACGGTGACGGCCGGGGCCGTACGCGCGGCGGCCGGGCGGCGGACGGGGCTGAGCGCCACGAAGGAGCGGGGGCGCTTCACCCGCCGGCGGCCCGGCCAGCGCCGACTCCGCCCCCGACCGCAGGCCGATGCGCCGACCTGCGGCGCCACCCACCCCTATGACGCCCGCCCGGGCCGCCCGCCCCGGGGCTGCTCCTCGGCGAAGGCCCTCGGCGAAGGCCGTCAGAGGGAAACCCTCAGCGGGACTCCCCCAGGTCGGGGATCCGCCACGAGATCGGCGCGTGCCCCTGCTCCGCCACCGCCTTGTCGATCTGCGTGAACGGGCGCGAGCCGAAGAACCTGCGGGCGGACAGGGGCGAGGGGTGTGCGCCCTTGACGACCGCGTGCCGCTTCTCGTCGATGAGCGGCAGCTTCTTCTGCGCGTAGTTGCCCCAGAGCACGAAGACCGCCGGGTCGGGCCGCTCGGCGACCGCACGGATCACCGCGTCCGTGAACTTCTCCCAGCCCTTGCCCTTGTGCGAGTTGGCCTCTGAGGCCCGGACCGTGAGCACCGCGTTGAGCAGGAGGACTCCCTGGCGGGCCCAGGGCATCAGGTAGCCGTTGTCCGGGACGGGGAGGCCAAGCTCGTCCTGCAACTCCTTGTAGATGTTGCGCAGCGAGGGCGGCGTCTTCACGCCGGGCCGCACAGAGAAGCACAGGCCGTGGCCCTGGCCCTCGCCGTGGTACGGGTCCTGGCCGAGGATCAGGACCTTCACCTGGTCGAAGGGGGTGGCGTCGAGCGCGGCGAACACCTCTTCGCGCGGCGGGTAGACGGGACCCTTCGCCCGTTCCTCCTCCACGAACTCGGTGAGCTGCTTGAAATACGGCTTCTGCAGCTCCTCGCCGAGGACGCCGCGCCAGGACTCGGGCAGCATGGCGGTGTCGGTCACGTCAACTTCCTCCGGGGTACGCGCACGTGGCGGCCACGCCGATCATGTGGTCGCCGACAGGACACAGAACCTACCGGCGACCACTGACATCCGCCGTCGGGCGCCGTCCTACCAACTGGTCTTCCGGCCCAGTTCCCACACCATCATGATCGACGACGAGTCGAAGGCACTCTCCGCGCCGGAGACGTCGTCGTTCGCCGCCACGAACAGCTTGCTCTGCCACAGCGGGATCAGGCGTGCGTCAGCGACCAGGATGTCCTGGGTCTGCTGGAACTGCTTGACGACCTCTCCGCGGTCGCTCTCCTCGCGGGACCGGGGCAGCAGCTCGTCGGTGATCTTCGGAATCCTGTAGGGCGTACCGAGGGCGTTCTGCTCCCCGACGAAGGGGGTGACGAAGTCGTCCGGGTCCGGGAAGTCGGGGGACCAACCGCGCCCGAACACGGGGTACTCGCCCTTCTGGTACCCGGCCTCGAACGTCGTCCAGGGCCTGCTCCTCAGGGTGATGCGGAACAGGCCGGAGGCCTCCAGTTGCCGCTTGATCTCGGCGAACATCGGCGCCGTCGCGGAGCCGTACCGATCGGAGGCGAACCACATGGTCAGCGGCACCGGCTCGGTGATGCCCGCATCGGTCAGGAGCCCCCGGGCCCTGGAGACGCTGGGGTCGCCGTAGTCGTCGAAGAACCCGGCGGTGTGGCCGACGACGCCCTTCGGGATCATCGAGTAGAGCGGGTCGACGGTGCCTTTGTAGATCTTGTCCGCGATGGCGCCCCTGTCGATGAGCTGGGCGACCGCCCTGCGCACCGGGAGCTTGCGCGCCCAGCCGTCCTCGGGGTTGAAGACGAGGTAGCTGGTCTCGGCGCCGGCCTCCTCGATCAGTTGGAGGCCGTCGTGCGACCGGCCGCCCTGGAGCGCGACGATGTCGTCCGCGGCCAGTCCGCGGACCGTCACGTCGATCTGCTTCTTCTCCAGGGCGTCCACCATCGCGTGCGAGTCCTGGAAGTAGCGGATCGTGGCGCTGTCGTTCTTGAGGTCCGCGAACCCCTTGTAGCTGTCGTTCCTGGTCAGCTCGGCCCGGTCGCCGGCCACGTACTTCTTCAGTTCGTAGGGGCCCGAGGCGGTGATGCCCCCGTCCTTGCGGACGGCGTCGGCCGGGTAGTCCGCGGGGTCGACGATCGACATGGCGGGTGTGGCGAGGACGAACGGGAAGGTGGCGTCGGCCTTCTTCAGGTGGAAGACCACGACGGAGTCGCCCCGGGTCTCCACCCGGTCGAGGCTGCCCAGCAGGCCCACGGGACCGCCCGGCACGTTGATCCTGCGTATCCGGTCCACGGAGTACTTGACGGCGTGGGCGTCGAGGGTGTCGCCGTTGGAGAACGTCATGTCCCCGCGGAGCGTGCACCGGTAGGTGCGCTTGGCGGCGTCCGAGAACGTACAGTTCTCGGCGGCGTCGGGCTTGGGCTCCGTGGCCCCCACCGGGTAGGCGAGCAGCGTCTGGTAGATGTTGCGGAACAGCTCCCAGGAGCCGTCCCAGGCAGCGGCGGGGTCCAGTGTGCTGGGTGCGCTGGTGGTGCCCACGACGATCCGGTGCCCGTCCCCCGCGTTGTGCGACGGCATGAGACCACACCCGGCAAGCACGGATATCGAGGCTGTCGCCGCGATCCGCCGTACACATCTGATCCGGTTGAACACGCGCTCTCCTCGATCAGGCAACGCCTTGGATCGGGCGACGATATCGCAGTGCCCCGCGACCCGCCCCGCCGCATCAGCCGGTGATCCGACGGGGCGTTGGCACCCGGGAAGAGCGCGTGTTCCGGCATCTTCCGGTTGGTCAGCCGACACCCGCGTTGAGGAAGATGCCGCCGTCCACCACCAGGGTCTGCCCGGTGATCCAGTCCGACTGGTCGGAGGTGAGGAAGGCCGCCGCGCCCCCGATGTCCTCGGGCACCCCGAGCCGTCCGAGCGGGTACGCGGCCGCGGCCTCCGCTTCACGTCCCTCGTAGAGCGCCTGTGCAAAGCGGGTCTTGACCACTGCCGGCGCGATGGCGTTCACCCGCACCTTCGGCGCGAACTCGTGGGCCAGTTGGAGGGTCAGGTTGAGCATCGCCGCCTTGCTCATGCCGTAGGCCCCGATGAAGGGCGAGGCGGACACGCCGGCGACGGAGGAGATGTTGACGATCGCGCCGCCGTTCTCCTTCTGCCACGCCTTCCAGGTGCGCTGGGCGAAGCCGAGTGCCGAGATGACGTTGGTCTCGTACACCTTGCGGGCGACGTTGAGGTCGAGGTCCGCCATCGGCCCGAACACCGGGTTGGTGCCGGCGTTGTTGACCAGGAAGTCGATCCGCCCGAAGGCTTCCATGGTGCGCTCGACGGCGACCGCCTGGTGCGCCTCGTCATGGGCCTTGCCCGGCACGGCTATGACACGGTCCGCGCCGAGCCGTTCGGCGGCCTCCTTGAGGGCGTCCTCACCCCGTCCGGTGATGCACACCCGGTCGCCGCGTGCGACGAGGGCCTCGGCCACGCCGTAGCCGATGCCTCGGCTCGCGCCCGTGACCAGGGCGACCCTGCCGCTGTCCTGCTGCGTCATCTGCGGTGTTCCTCGCGATCAGTTGAGCGGGCCGCCGGCCACGTACAGGACCTGGCCGGAGACGAAGCCGGCCGCGTCGCCCGTGAAGAAGGCGACGGCGTTGGCGATGTCCTCGGGCTGTCCGACGCGCTGGACGGGGATCTGCGTGGCGGCCGCGGCCTGGAAGTCCTCGAAGCCCATGCCGACACGCTCCGCGGTGGCCTTGGTCATCTCGGTGGCGATGAAGCCGGGCGCCACGGAGTTGGCCGTGATGCCGAACTTGCCGAGCTCCTTGGCGAGGGTCTTGGTGAAGCCCTGCATACCGGCCTTGGCCGCGGCGTAGTTGACCTGGCCGCGGTTGCCCAGCGCGGAGGACGAGGACAGGTTCACGATGCGGCCGAAGCCGGCGTCGACCATGTGCTTCTGGGACGCGCGCGACATCAGGAAGGCGCCCCGCAGGTGCACGTTCATGACGGTGTCCCAGTCCGACGCGCTCATCTTGAACAGCAGGTTGTCCCGCAGCACCCCGGCGTTGTTCACCAGGATCGTCGGCGCGCCCAGCTCGGCGGCGATCCGCTCGACCGCGGACGTCACCTGCGCCTCGTCGCTGACGTCGCAGCCCACCGCGAGCGCCCTGCCGCCGGCGGCGGTGATCTTCTCGACGGTGTCCTTGCAGGCGTCCTCGTCGAGGTCGATCACGGCCACGGCGCGGCCCTCCGCGGCCAGTCGTACCGCCGTGGCGGCGCCGATGCCGCGCGCGGCGCCGGTGACGATCGCGACGCGCTGCTCAGTGGTGGACATGTTTCTCCTCGTTCCCCTCGTCCTGGGACAGCCGGTCCGGTGCGGTGGTCCGTCGGTGAGCCGCGGACCATCGGTGAGCGACCGCTTAGTACCTTCGTGTCGTGACGCTAGAAGCCCTGGCACCCGGTGTCAACGGCCTGCCTGCCCGTGCCTCCTCGCTCACCTCACCAGGAGGTCGAGCAACCGGTCCGCCTCCGCCTCGGGATCGTCCGTGAGCCCGGTGTGCACCGGGCCCGGCTGGACGACGGTGGAACGGGGTGCGATCAGCCAGCGGAAGCGGCGCCCGGCGTCGTCCCGCCCGGCCTCCCCCGCCTGGTCGCCGCCCCGGCAGACGCGTTCCACTGCGTGCAGGGCGGCGCGTACTCCGGTGGCGTCGGCCCCCGGATCGAGCGCGGCGAGCTTGGCCTCGTCGAGGTGGGTGCGCGCGGCGACGTAACCGCGGGCGCGGCAGTAGACGACGACACCGGCGTTGAACCGCTCACCGCGCTCCACCCTCGGCACCACCCGCAGCAGCGCGTACTCGAAGACGTGCCGGTCGCTCATACGCCCTCGCCCGTGGCTGCGGGGCCGGCCGGCAGCCAGCCCGACGACGGTGCGGGACGACCGGACGGCCGGCCCGGTGTGATGTGCTCGTGGATGGTCGCCGCGCGTGCAAGAAGCGCGGACGCATAGGCCTCGCGCACCTCGTCGGGGCCGGCGAAGCCGGCCTCGTCGGCCAGCCAGGCGTCCGGCACGTCGGCGGTGGCCTCGGCGAGCAGGTCGGGGGTGATCCGGGGAGCCAGGTCGGCGGCGGCGGAGGCGATGTCGGGCGCGAAGGGCGCGAGCGCATGGTCGGAGGCGTCGTAGGGCCGGGTGGCGGCGGTCCCCGCGGTCGGCCAGTTGTGGTGCCAGATCATGGTGGCGCCGTGGTCGATCAGCCAGAGGTCACCTTGCCAGACCAGCATGTTGGGGTTTCGCCAGGAACGGTCCACATTGCCCACCCATGCGTCGAACCATACGATGCGTCCGGCTTCCAGGGGGTCGACGGCGTAGGCGAGCGAGTCGAACCCGAGCGCGCCGGAGAGGTAGTCCACGCCGAGGTTCAGCCCCCCGCTCGCCTTGAGGAGGTCCTGGACCTGCGGGTCGGGCTCGCCGAGTCCGAGCACGGGATCGATCCGTACGGTGACGAGCCCGGGGACGCGCAGGCCCAGCAGCCGGGCGAGCCGCCCGCAGATCGCCTCCGCGACGAGCGTCTTGCGACCCTGTCCCGCACCGGCGAACTTCACCACATAGGTGATCCGGTCGTCGGCCTCGACCAGACCGGGCAGCGAGCCGCCCTCGCGCAGCGGGGCGATGTAGCGGGTTGCCGTGACCTCCCTCAGCATCCTTGAAGGTCCCACGACTCTTCTACCTTGCATTCCATGGCAGCTCGAAGGCGTTGCAATCCGGGAAAACCTCCCCGATCAGTCCTGGGGAGAACTCGGGGAGTGTCGACCGGCATGCTCGTCTCCCTGCCTTCCCAGCAATCCGTCAGTAGCGGCAGGGCCCTTGCTTCCGGCCTCTGGCATGAAGTGAGCATAGTAACCAAGCGTGACGGCTGGCGACGAGTGCCCGAGCCACCGCGCCGGCGTCACCCACCACGGACTCCCCGGCCTCCGGCATGATCGAGGAGTAGGCGTGTCGCAGCACGTGGAAGCCGTGCTGCTACGCGTCCTGCCGCGGCCGGCCCTTCGCGCCCTTGGCGCGCGGACATGCGGGGGCGCGGAGACGGTTCCAGTCCCACGGACCCTTTCTCGTCAAGTCTCACTTGCCGGGGAACCTGTCACAGTCGTACCGACCAGGTGGTGGTCCGTTCTTTCTCTTCCTTGGTGAGCAGTTCGGTAAGGGCCTGCCGTTCGTCGAGGTCCGCATGCCGGATCGTGACCCGGTCGGCCTCGA
>NZ_BNCD01000016.1 GCF_014656295.1 Streptomyces sulfonofaciens | reverse complement strand
TCGTGGTCGACGCCGTGGCGGCGCGAGTCGACACGGCAGAGCCCACGGATGACTGGCTCGCCGACGTCCGCGCCGCCACCGCTGTTGCGCGAGATCCCTCTGGCTCTCCGGCACGATGTCTACGCGCTGGCCGCGCTCGCTGAGGGGCTGGTGATGGTGGCCGGGGATCGGTGGGGATTGCCAGCCGGCCCGGTCGCGGCGGTGGGGTCGGTGGTCGTCGTGGTCATCAGGGTGCTGGCCATCTGGCGGCGGCGGAACGCCCCTCCGACGCCGGACGCGGACGCTGGGTACGTCGTCTGACATCAAGCGCGGGTGGTTCGCGGCATCGAGTTCTGCCTGCCCGTTCTCAGTGGCGTTCCCGGCGACCCCGCCTCGCGCACCGTTCATGGGGTCGACCGCTCGCCAGCGGCGGTCTCCTGTTTCTGCCAAGGTGATCGGCGTCGGCTCGGCGTTCGTGGTACTGCCCCTACGCTGCGCATCGCGGCCGACGAACCGCGGCGGGTGATGGCCCGGCGCTAGTTCCGGGCCGACGAGTGCGCCTTTTCAGCGTTGCCTCTCCAGGGTGAGGACCGCGGCGGCGATGACAGTCATGCGGCTCGGGCTGCAGCGGCTTCGGCGGAAGATCTGCCAGGACTTCAGTCGCGCCATGCCGCGTTCGACGGGAGCTCGGGTCTGGGCGAGGGCGCGGTTCACGGTGCGCTGGGTGGGGGTGAGTTCCCCGCCGGGCGGACGTCTCAGGCCAGTGGTGACGTGCAGGCCGGCACCGGTGTAGGCGCGGTCGGCGAGGACGGGGACACCCTGGCGTTCGCAGATCTGGATGATCTTGAGGGTGCGGGCCGCGGTCAGATCGTGGGTGCGGCCCGGCAGCGCGGACGAGATCCACAGAACCTCGCCGATCGGATCGGTTACGACCTGGACGTTCACGCCGTGGCGGCGGTGCTTGGCGGAGTAATCAGCGCGGCTGCCGCCGACGCGGTCGCGCTCGGCGAGGGTGCCGTCCAGAAGGACGAACTCGGGACCGTGCTCGCGCAGCGTCTTCAGCAGGCCCGGGGCCCGGTCGGCGAGTAGGCCCGTGACGGTGGTGACGTAGGCGTGGGCGGTGCCGACGGATATCCCGAAGCCGGCCGCGATCCGGGCGAGGGTGTCGTGGCGGTGCAGGTACACCAGCGCGACGAGTGCGCGCCGGTGCGGCGGGAGTTTGCAGCGCCTGCCACCCTCACGGGTGACGATGAGCACCGTGATCCACTCAACCAGGGTGTGCGGGAGGTCGAGTGCGGCAGGGTAGGGAACCAACAGGGATCCTGTGCTGCTGAGCTGACACGCCGAACACCTCCCTCAACGGCACGAGAGCCCTGTCCGCCAGCTTGGTCCCCCGATCGGCAGCCGCTCCGAAAAGGGGGCTCGCGACGGGCCCGTCGCCGGTCGACCGGGGCAGGGCCGGCTCCAAGCACCACCTGATCACCGATGGCCACGGCACCCCGCTGGCAATCATCCTCACCGGCGGTAACCGCAACGACGTCACCCAACTGCTGCCGCTCCTCGATGCCATCCCACCAGTCCGTGGTCGACGTGGCCGACCTCGTCGAAAGCCGCAGTCCGTCTTCGCCGACCGCGGCTACGACCACAACATCTACCGGGACCAGGTCCGTGCCCGCGGGATCCTGCCGGTGATCGCCCGCCGAGGCACACCTCACGGCAGCGGCCTGGGCGTCTACCGATGGGTGGTGGAACGTAGCTTCGCCTGGCTACATGGCTTCCGACGCCTTCGAGCCCGCTGGGAACGACGAGCCGACATCCACGAAGCGTTCCTCAAACTCGCCTGCCGCCTGATCACCCTGCGCCAGATCCGCTCATTGTGTTAGCAGCTCTTACACAGATAGGCAAATATATTCTCGAAAATGGTTCCATTTCTGCATCCAGCCAAGGTCCTGAGCCCGTTCTTTCAGCAGCTGGCCGGCAGCATGTGTGAGAATCGGTCAGGTGCCCGGACATTCTGAGGTCTAGAAGCTGCCGGAAGACGTTGGACGAAGGGCTCCCTGGCCCCGAGTGTACCGGTGTCGCTTTCTTCATGATGGACCCGTGCGTGTCCGCCTCTCGCAGATGCCAGTCGACTCCTCGTTTCACTCGGCGACTCACCGAACCGAGACCTGTACTTTCTCGACAGATGCTTCGAATCTGGCAGCCCCCATCGGGCTCCTGCGGCTGCCAGATTCAGATCGGGATTGGACAGGATATCGGAACGATATCGATCTAGACGCCGATCGCTGATGTATTTGCTTACACCCTCGCCGGATTCGCCGAAAATCCGGTAGAGCGTCCGAACGGAGATCGCGTGCGCAGCCGCCACCACTTTCGGACTCAACTCTGGATCCCCCAGATGCGACTCGATGTACGTGTCGAGCCGCGTGCGAAAACCCGCATACTCTTTCCCGGGCGACTCCAACAGCGTCGCCTGGAGCAAATCTCCGGCGACGTCCGCAGCGGCGGCCAGCGACGCGTCACTCAAGCGTGCCGCCATGTCCATGGTCGCCTCCAAGTGTTGCGCGAGCAGCTCACCCACGCCTCTACTGTCCAGGGCGGTGTACATCCGGGCCCTGACCGTCCTCACGGGAAGCGCCCGTGCGCCCCATCGAAGGAACACGAAGAATACTCGTGAGTCGGCCGCACAGCGAAACGTGACAGAATGCGTCGACGAACAGAGCGTCCATTGACCGGGAATTACTAGCCGTTCTCGACCACCCCGTGCAAGCCACACCGAACCAGCCAGTGGGACAACTCCGAACAGTGCACTCGCGCATGCGCCATCCGTCCTCGTACGCACGATCGTGACTGCACGTCCCGGAGCCGCGATCTCGAAGAACGTGGTCCGCGCCGCGATCAGATTCATTTCGACCGTCGAAGGTCCTACGGTCTTCGCCGGTATCGAAAGCTCCGATCCTCTCACATTCCACCGAAATATATCCCTCCCCACCACGAACTCTAGGATCCTTTTCGAAGTCCCAGAGAGGAGCCCCTCGGCGGGAAGTTCGAATCGTTCTTTCCTGTATATACTCATCCGGAGCTACCTGTACCCAGCATGGATCCTCGGCCGACAGAACCGAACCCAGGCCACGGTTTTTGAATTCTCACTCTGAAATCAGGCTGCGTGCCGTCCTGCCAACGTCAGTCCATCAGGGCCACGTCGACAACCGCGTCAACGGAGACGCGACACCCCGGGCGAGATAACGTGATCATGGTGACCGGTCCTCCCGCACTCAAGGCCCACCGCGCCTCCCCCATGTCGCCGTGACGATGTTCCTCACCCGAGCCGGTCTCGTTCACGTGTGCCGTGCGTCAACCTTCTTGATCGGTCGGCCTGGACTCCGCGTTCCTTCACGCCTGCGCGAAGCACACGGAGAGTTCACGAGCTGTCCGGCGCCTGACTCACGGATTCAGCGCCGCCCCGTTCCTTGGCCGAGACCGGTGGACGAGACGGGCACACTACGGAGTGCCGCGCAGCACCGTCACCGCGACAGGTTGGGCCAACTCGTTCGCGGCAGGCCTCGGGGCCCACCCGTTGCGCCGGGCCCGGCCGGGGACAGCGACACACGCTCTTCAGGAGAGGGTGGCCGAGCCCGCCTTCCTCGTATGACCAAGGCAAGCGCGTCAGGGAGAGGTCCCGCGTGGTAGCAGCCATGACGGGCTGACGCGATGATCGAAGTCTTGCAGTTGGTCGCGGTCGGCGTGTTCGCGACTTCGGGGGCCTTGGTGGCCCTGCGCAGCCAGTTGGACGTGTTCGGCGTGACTACCGTACTGGGCGGCGGGGTAATCCGGGACATTATGCTCGGCGTGCATCCGCCCACTGTTTTCGAGAGATGGCCCTTTCTCGTGGTGCGGCCGTCGTCTCTGTTTCGGTCTTCTGGTGCCATCCCCAAGCCACACGGCTCAGATCGACGATGCTGACTGCCGACGCTGTCGGGCTCGGCCTGTTCGTCACGTCCAGCACGACGACGGCCCTGCACCTCGGTGTCCCCCGAGGCTGCTATGTCATGTCAAGCCGCTTGAGCGAGTTCTTCGACGTTGGCGAATCGGTTCCGGTCGGCGCGCTCAAAGATCTTGAAGATCTGGCGACAGATCACCCGCTTGAGGCATCGCTGAGCATCACGGGAGGTCTTCCCTTCGACGATCTTGCGTGCGACGTACGTCTTCGTAGTGGGATCGATCCGCATCCGGATCAGGGTGATCGTGTGCATGGCCCAGTTGAGCTGCCGGTCGCCGCTGCGGTTGAGACGGTGTCGGTTGGTCAGCCCGGGCGAGGCAGGGATCAGCGAAACACCAGCGAAGGAGGCGAAGGCCGCTTCCGAGCGGAATCGTCCCGGTGAGACCATCTGACCAAGATACCCGGCCGCCACCCGTCTGCTGATCACCGCGGATGCAGGCGGGTCCAACGGTTACCGCACCCGCGCCTGGGAGACCGAACTCGCCGCCCTGGCCGCCGAGACGCACTTAAAGATCACGGTCTGCCACATGCCGCCGGGCACCTCGAAGTGGAACAAGATCGAGCACCGGCTGTTCTCCCACATTTCCATGAACTGGCGCGGCCGCCCGCTGACCAGCCACGACGTCATCGTGAACAGCATCGCGGCGACCACCACCCGCACCGGCTACTGAGGTTGAACTCGTGATGTCGTGTCGCTGCTCAGGCGGGTCTGGTGGTCAGGCCGGTCTCGGCGAGGCAGCCGTCTATGAGGTGGCTGCTGTACTGGATGTGCCGTAAGCCACGTCGGATGCGCTGGATGAGGTGTTCGGGAGTGTGGAAGGCGACGTTGGAGAGCCAGCCGCGTCGCAGGAGGGACCAGATCCCTTCGACGGGGTTGAGGCCGGGTGCGTAGGGCGGCAGGTAGTAGATGGTGAGCCAGTCCCGGGCCGCGGCCCATTCCCGCAGGCCGGCGGCTTTGTGGACGTTGAGGTTGTCCCAGATGAGAACGACCGGGCCGCCGAGCTGCTGGTGGGCGGTGAGCAGCAGATCGCGGTAGTCGCGCCAGGAGAAGCTCTTGCGGCCGTCGCGTCGGCCGTCGTCCCGGCGGGGCCGGTAGATCAGCCTGGACCGATGGCCGGGTTTGTAGCAGGTCAGTGCCGCGATGGACACCCGTCTGCGGGACCGGCCCCGAACCCGCACCACCGGTGTCCGGCCGCGTGGCGACCAGGTCTTCGACTGCGGCGGCGTCATGGAGAATCCGGCTTCGTCCTCGAAGACCAGCCAGGCTCCACTTACCGCCGCGAGCCTTCCGCGCAGGGCCACACCTCCTTGGCCCACCCGGCCACCGCCTCGTCGTCCCGCTCGACCGCGCGGCGGGCCGGGACCTGGCAGGACCAGCCGTTGCGCACCAGCAGCTTCCGCACGCCCTGGACGGTGTAGGTCAGGTGGAAGCGTCGGCCGATCAGCGTCTTGATCCGCGCGAGCGTCCAGCGCTGGTCCTCCCAGCCGTGCGCGGCCGGCCCCTTGGCCAACTCAGCCTCCAGCTGGGCGAACTGCTTCTCGCTCAGCCTCGGCAGCGACGCCGGTCCCTGCGATCGCAGAGCCCGCGGGCCGCTCTCGTCCCACGTCCGCCGCCACCGCTGCACCGAGCGGACGCTGACCCGCAGGTCCTTGGCGATCACCGAGCTCGCCTCGCCCTGGGCGAACCGCTCGGCTGCCTTGAGCCGTAACGCCTCGCGGAACTTCTGACGTTCGGCCGTCAGCCCGCCCCCTTGTGGATACCGCATGCCTCGGTGATACCGCACAGGCGACGAGCCGTCAGCCCTTACGACTCCACAAGTTCAACCTCAGTAGTCCTTCGCGTTCGGAGCTAGCGGCGCCAAACGACTCCGCCCCTCAACGGAGACCGTGACACAAATCCGCAGGTCAGCACCCCGCGCACAACCAGCCATGTTTTGTGGCTCCTGCCGGGAACTCGAATCTGGGGCCAGAGACGAGTCACCGGCAGCGATGCCGATCTACTGCTCCTCGTCCTGCTCCAGACGCAGCGAGATCGAGTTGATGCAGTACCGCTGGTCCGTGGGCGTCGGATACCCCTCACCCTCGAAGAGGTGACCCAGATGGGAGCCGCAACGGGCGCAGCGGACCTCCGTGCGGACCATCCCATGCGAACGATCTTCCAGAAGTTCTACCGCGTCGGAGTTGCGTGCATCGTAGAAGCTCGGCCAGCCGCAGTGCGACTCGAACTTCTCACCGGAGGTGAACAGCTCCGCTCCGCAGGCGCGGCAGGAGTACACGCCCTTGGTCCTGGTGTCGGTGTACTCGCCCGTGAAGGCGGGCTCCGTGCCTGCCTGGCGCAGTACCGCGTACTCGGCAGGGGTCAGCTCCGCGCGCCACTGCTGGTCCGGCTTCTCGATGTCGTACGCCATGGTGGTTCGGCCCCTCACTTCGACAGAGACGACAGACGGGAAAGGATCCCGGGCCCGAGCTCCGTGACGTCACCCGCGCCCATGGTGAGAACGAGATCACCGGGCTTCGCCATTCCCGCGACGAGGTCGACGGCCGCTTCCCCGCCGTGCGCGGCGGTCACGTCCGCGCCGGCCGCCCGGGCCGCGTCGATGATCAGCTCGCTGGTGACGCCGGGGATCGGGTCCTCGCGGGCCGGATAGATGTCGAGCACCACGGAGGCGTCAGCGAGGGCGAGTGCGGTGCCCATCTCGGTGCCGAGCTGCTGGGTGCGGGAGAAGAGGTGCGGCTGGAAGAGCACGACGATGCGGCCGTCCGCCGCCGCGCCGCGGATCGCCTCCAGGTCGGCGGTCATCTCGGTGGGGTGGTGCGCGTAGGAGTCGATGACCTGCACGCCGGCCTCCTCGCCCTGGAGCTGGAGGCGGCGCTTGACCCCGGTGTAGGTGCCCAGCGCGGCGGCGAGGTCGGCGGCCGGGACGCCGAGGGCCACGCCCGCGGCGAGGGCGGCCACGGCGTTGAGCGCGTAGTGCCGCCCGGGGACCGAGACGGTGAACGTCAGCTTGGCGCCGTCCAACAGCACGGTCACCTCGCTGCGCAGGCCCTGCGGCTGCACGGACAGCACGCGCACGTCCGCGTCGGCGGCCTCGCCGTAGGTCACCACCCGCAGGCCCTCGGGCAGCCGCCGCACCAGCTCCCGCGCGCCCTCGTGGTCCGCGGAGACGACCAGTGTGCCGCCGTCGGTGATCCGGGCCGCGAAGGTCGCGAAGGACTCGTGGATCTCCTCGATGGACGCGTAGTTCGCGTGGTGGTCGAGCTCGACGTTCAGGACGACGGCGACCTCGGGAGCGTACTTGTGGAAGCTGCGGTCGCTCTCGTCCGCCTCGGCGACGAAGATCTCGCCCTTGCCGTGGTGGGCGTTGGAGCCGGGGGCGTCCAGGTCGCCGCCGATGGCGTAGGACGGGTCGAGGCCCAGGGACGTCAGGGACACGGCGAGCATCGAGGTGGTCGTCGTCTTGCCGTGGGTGCCCGCGACGGCCAGCGGCCGCAGGCCCTGCATCAGCGAGGCGAGCGCGTCCGAGCGGTGCACGACCGGGATGCCCAGCTCGGCGGCTCGAACCAGCTCAGGGTTGTCCGGCCGGATCGCCGAGGACACGACGACGCAGCTCGCGTCCGCAGCGAGGTGCTGCGCGGCGTGCCCGATGTGCACGCTCACGCCCAGCTCGCGCAGGGCGGCCACGGTGGCGGAGGCGCGTGCGTCACTGCCCGCGACGGCCGCGCCGCGCTGGGCGAGGATCTTCGCGATGCCCGACATTCCGGCGCCGCCGATGCCGATGAAGTGCGGTCGGGTCATCGCGGCAGGAAGGCCGGGTGCCATGCGTGTCTCTCCCAGGTGCGTGCGCGTGTGGACGGTGGAACGGCGGGGAGGCCGGGGGCCGCCGGGCGCCCGCCGGACGGCCGGGGCCGAGGGGGCCGCCGTGGTCGCTGCCCGCACGCGTGACGCCCGCGGGCGGGGCCAGCCTATGCCCTCCGGGGCCCGGCCGGGGCCCGCGGCATGCGCGGACGGCGCTGCAAGGGGGACGCGTCCGAGCGGTACCGACGTCCGAGCGGGGGGCGGACGGCGGGGCGGCGGGGCGCTCCGGGTCCCGGGCGGAGGGGCCCGCCCCGCGGAGGGGTGCCTGCGGGGACCCGCCCTACGCCTTGCTGTGCGAGAAGAGCTTCAGCACGGGTACGCCCACCTTGTGGCGGGCCCGCGACGCCCAGTCGCGGTGGAAGAACTCCTCCACGTAGTGCGGATCGGTCAGCACGATCACCTCGTCTGCGTCGGCCTCCTCGACCAGCGACTTCAGGGCGTCCAGCGGATGTTCCTCGATCAGCCGGCCCTCGGCCTCGCAGCCCGCCGCGTGCAGCGCGGCCAGCGAGACCTCCAGGGCCTGCTCCGCCTGGCCCTCGGCGTCCCGGCCCGCCGGGGTGGCGCGCTCGTGCGCCGCCTCGTCGAGCTCGCCCATCGCCACGTCGTCGATGGCTCTCAGCAGGCGGTCGGCCTGGTCGCCGCGGGGTTGCAGCATCACCTGGAAGGAGACGCCCTCGTCCCCGTGCAGGGTGGTGACGAAATCCACGTCGGCGGATGTCAGGGCCTTCTCGATCATCAGTACGCTCGTGAACACGACGGACGCCCCTCTCCTCCTCGGGCCCCGCCCTCGTCAGGACCCTGCGGAAACCATCCTGCCCCTTGGGCTCACGCGGGGCGGTGGCTTTCCGTGTGCCCGGTGACGGCAGAACGGAACGGCCCTTGTTCGTGTGCACCGGACCGGGCGCGGGGCCGAAGTGGCTGGTGAAACCGGTTCAGGCAGTACGACTGACACGACTGATACGGCTCGTACGATCAATGGTGCAGGGTGACCGCGGGGAACGCGCGCGCTGTCCTCACCAATTCGAGTATGTCGGCACGATCACTTTTCCGGGGCCGTCGACATCTTCCGACCGTTGCGTTCATGGAATTGCCCGGGCGCCGGCGCATGACGACCCGTGCGCGTCCACCTGTCGCCGGTAGCGCGTGAAGAGGAAGCCGTCCTCCTCAAGGACGGATACCAGTTCGAGGCGGTCGGGCACCGCGATGTCCGGGCCCTCCGCGATCCGCGGAGCCCGGCCGGCGGTGAGGACCGGGGAGAGCGTCAGGCAGAGTTCGTCGAGCACCGACGCGGCCACGAACTGGCCGAGCAGCCGCGGCCCGCCCTCCAGCAGCATCCGCCGGTACCCGCGCGCCGCCAGCGCACGCACGACCAGCTCCGGCACCACACCGGCGCCCGAGCCGGCGATCACCACCTGCGCGCCCCCGGCACGTGCGGCGGCCACCCGGTCGGCGGGCGCCGCCTCCCCGGTGAGGACCAGGGTCGGCACCAGCGGCTCGGTGAACAGCGGCCGGGAGAAGTCCAGGTCCAGGCCGGCGCTGACCACGGCGATCGCGGGCGCGGGCGCCTGGCCCGCCGCGGCCCGGCGCTCGGCGAAGGCCCTGCGTGCCCGCGCCGGCCGGTACCCCTCCCGCCGTACGGTCTCCGCGCCCACGATCACCACGTCCGCCAGGGACCGCAGCACACCGAAGACGCGCATGTCGGCGGGGCCCGACAGGGGCTGCGAGCGGCCGCCGTGCTCGCCCGCGCCGTCGAGGCCGGCGACCATGTTGGCGCGCAGCCACCAGGTGCCGCGCGCGGCGCCCCCGCCCTGGGCGAGGCCCTGATCCCGTGCGGGCCCCTGGTCCTGCGCCGGGCGGTCCTGCGCCGGGCTCCCCTCCGCCTCGCGGTCCCGTGCGGAGCCCCGGTCCTGCGCCGGGCCCTGCTGTGTCGTGCCGCCTGCGCCCAGGGGCTCCGGGTACGCGTACGCCTCGGCGAGCCAGTCGAGGCCGCGCTCGTCCGCTCCCGTCGAGCCGGAAGGCCCCGCGCCCCAGGCGGCCTCCGCCTCCTGCGCCGCCCGCACTCCCGAACGCGCCCCGTCCCCCGCCGCGGGGGCCGCCCCGGCCGTGGGGGCGGTGGCGCCCTCCCCCGGCTCCCTCGCCTCCCGACGCCCCGTCCTGCCTGGTGTCTCCTCGGTCACAGGGAAGAGTCGTCGCATGCCGTGCAGTCTCGCACGGCGCTTAGGCTGGGGAAGCGTGTCATCGTCTCCTGCCCCTGCCGGGCCCGGCTCCCGCTCCGCCGTGCAGCCTGTGTCGCTGTGCGCCCGCGCACCGGAGGTCGGTGCGGACCGGCTGATCGCCGGGCTGGTGCCGCCGCCGCGCTTCGGCTCGGCGCGCTTCGACACCTACGCCCCGGACCCGGACGCCCCGGGCCAGGCGGCGGCCGTGCGGGCCCTCACCGCCTTCGCCGCCGGGCTCGGGAGCGGGCGCGCCGGGCAGACCGGCCGGCGCCGCTGGTTCGGGGCGCGGGCAGGGCGTACCGGTGGCGACGGCGTCTATCTGGACGGCGGCTTCGGCGTCGGCAAGACGCACCTGCTCGCCGCCCTCTGGCACGCCGCTCCCGCACCGCCCGAGCACAAGGCCTTCTGCACCTTCGCCGAGCTGACGCAGCTCGCCGGAGCGCTCGGTTTCCAGCGGACGGTGCGGGCCCTGAGCGGGCACAGGCTGGTGTGCATCGACGAGTTCGAGCTCGACGACCCCGGCGACACCGTCCTGGTCTCGTCCCTGCTCGACGGGCTCGGCGCGGCCGGTGTGGCGCTCGCGGCCACCTCGAACACCCTGCCCGACAGGCTGGGCGAGGGACGGTTCGCGGCCGAGGACTTCCGCCGCGAGATACAGGGCCTTGCGGCACGCTTCCGCACGCTGCGCGTCGACGGAGCCGACCACCGCCACCGCGGTATGCCCGCGGCCCCGCCGCCGTACTCCGAGGAGCAGGTCGCAGCGGCCGCGCACCGCCTCCCCGGCGCCGGCCTCGACGACTTCCCACGTCTGCTCGACCACCTCGCCCATCTGCATCCGAGCCGGTACGGCGCACTGCTCGACGGGGTCACGGCCCTGTGCCTCACCGGTGTGCGGCCGGTGCCCGACGAGGCGGCGGCGCTGCGTCTCGTGGTCCTCGCCGACCGGCTGTACGACCGTGAGATCCCGGTCCTGGCCTCCGGCGAGCCCCTGGACCGGGTCTTCGGCGACCGGGTGAGGACCGGCGGCTACCGCAAGAAGTACCTGCGCGCCCTGTCCCGCCTCAGCGCCCTGACCCGTGAGGCCGTGCACCTCGGCGCGCCCGTCCTCCCGGCCGCCCGCCTCCCGGCCGAGGGCTGAGCGCCGGGTGCCGGACAGCCGGTGGTGCGCGACGCCGTACGGGGAGGCCGTGCCGCCGCTCGGATCCCCGTCGCCCCACGTCGGCCGCCGGCCCGTGCACCGGTCGCTGCCGTTCCGGCCGACCGCCTGCGGTGGCGACGGGGTCCCGCGCGGCGCGTGCCGCGGCGCGGCGGCTGCCCGCACCTGCGCCGTTGCGCCCGTGGCCACGGATGCGGGACATTCCCCGTGACCGCCTGCGGGCGAACCGGGAGAAGGGGCACGCAGTGGTGGACGGGTACGGGGCAGCAAGCGCGCGGACGCGGCGCGGTACGGGCGCGCAGGCGGCCGGGGGCGGCGCGGACGCGGCTTCGACCGCCGGAACGGATCCCGCTGCCGGAGCAGGTGCGGCTGCCGAGGCGGATGCCGCCGCTGAGGAGGATGCCGCGGCCGAGGGTGCGGGCGTCGTGACCGGGCCGCCGTTCGCCGAGTGCGTACTGTGCCGTGCCGTCACCGAGTACCCGAGGACTCACCCGGGGGTCACGCTGTGCCCGGTGTGCGAGTGGCAGGAGGCGGAGCGCACGGCCTGTTCCGGGTGAGGTGCCGGTGCCACCGGTCGCCGACCCGGCGGGGTGTGCGGCCGCCCGGCCGGGGTGTGCGCGCCGCACGTTGCCGTGCGCGGCGCCCGGCCGCTGGGCGAGGCCGCACGCGCCGCGGGGGCGGACCGCGTACGGGCCGGACCGTGGGGCCGGGGGCGCCGCTCAGTCCCTGCGGCTCGTCAGCGCGCACGCCACGGCGGTGGCGGCGAGAGCGGCGGCGGCGCCCGTGGCGCAGGGCAGCAGCGGGATGCGGACCGCGCCGTCCTGGGACCCGGTCACCATGTCCGTGAGGGCCTCGCGGGCCGGCGAGCCGGCCAGCACCAGCGCCAGGAACACGGCGAGCACCAGCGCCGGCACGGCCCGGCCGGTGCTGCGCAGCAGCGGCCTGCTCGTCAGCGCCCCCACCGCGGTGCCCAGCAGTGCGCAGGCCAGCATGGCGAGCAGGCCGGCGAAGCCGGCGGCGGGTCGGGGCACCGGCACCTGGTGGTCGCTGCTCGCCGGCTCGCTGATGGCGGTGACGAGCAGGGCGGCCACCGTGCCGAGCAGCACGGCCGTGCAGAACGCGACCAGCAGACAGGCGAGGTGCGCCCGCGCCGACCCGGCGGGCGCGGCCACGCAGTTGCGCGCCGCGGACGGCTCGTTGGTGACGCAGATGTGCACCAGCCAGGCGGCGACGGGCAGCACGCAGGCGGACGCGAAGCCCAGGCTGTCCAGCACGGGCTGGCCCGATCTGATGCCGACGCAGAGGAAGACCGCGTAGAGGAGGACCGGCGGCAGCCAGCGCTGGGAGCGCACCAGAAGGGCGAGGTGGTAGTGGAGCAGGGCGCTCACGCGGTCCCTCCGTCCGCGGATCCGCTCACGCGGGACGGGGTGCCGGGCGGCGGGCCTGCGTGCGGGGCCGAGGCGGGCGGCGGTGCGGCGGGCGGCGGTGCGGGGCGTACGGGTGCGGCGGGCGGTGGGACGGGGCGCACGGGTGCGGCGCAGGAATCCGGTGCCGCCGTGGCGTCCGGCGGGGCGGGTACGCGGGGGCCGCCGGTCCGTGGCGCGGTGTCGGCGGGGGTGGGCAGCGGCGTCACCGAGACCACGTGCCACGCGGGCCGCGTGGTCAGCAGGTCGCGCAGGACGGCGTCCGAGTCGGTGGCGGGCACCGTCAGGCGGACGGCGCCCGAGGGGCCCGGGGCGACCGGGAACGGTGCGGTGGGCGGGCCGGCGGCGGGGTCGGTGCCCGGCGGTGCGAGGGCCACGATGCCGACGGACGGGGCTGCGGGTGCGCCCGCACATCGCCGCAGGGCGCCGCCCGCGACGGTGTACGTGGCGTCGGACAGGCCGGCGAGGCGGCGCGGGTCGTGGTCGACGAAGACGACGGAGCAGCCCGCGGCCCTGCGTTCCAGGACGGCACCGTCCAGTTCGGCGCGGGCCGCCGCGTCCAGGCCGGTCCACGCCTCGTCGAGCAGCAGCAGGTCGGGGGCGGCGAGCAGCGCCTGGCTGACGGCGACCTTCTGGCTGCTGCCCTTGGAGAGCTCGGACAGCGGTGTGCGCAGGTGCTCCCCGGCGCCGAAGCGCTCCATCCAGCCCGCCGCGCCGCGCGCCGCGGCCTCGCGGGAGAGGCCGTGCACCCGGCCGAGGTGGATCAGGTACCCCTCGGCGGTGAAGGGCAGGCGGGCCGGGAAGCGCTCGGGAACGTAGGCCGTGCGCGGCCGACCCGTGACGCGGCCCTCGCTGGGGGCGTCGAGGCCCGCGAGCAGCCGCAGCAGCGTCGACTTGCCGCTGCCGTTCACCCCGTCGATGCGCAGCAGCGCCCCGGCGGGCACCTCCAGGTCGATCCCGCGCAGCACCCAGGGACCGCGCAGCCCGTATCGCCGGCCTGCTCCCTGGAGGCGGATCCGGGGACCCGCGCCCCCGCGGGAGCCGGGCTTCGCGGCGTGCGAACGCGTCATGCGCCCCATCCTGGCGGCCGGAACGGCCCGCGCCAAGCCGGTGCGGGCCGCGGGTGCGGGCCTCGGCGGCAGGCTCCGTGGCAGTGCCCGCGCCGGTGCCGTCGCGCCGCACGTGCCGGCGCCCGGGCCCCGTACTCCCGCACCGTAGGGGGCCCGTACTCCCGCACCGTACGGGGGCCCGCGCCCGGACGCGCCCGCGGCCGCTGCCGGAACGCCTGGCAGACTGGACGCGTGACCAGTGAGAACTCCGGTGCGGACAGCGCGGCGCCGCAGGGCGCGGACCAGGACGGCCCGTTGCCGTACGCCGGTTCGGTGCGCGACGAGGCGCGGCAGTTCGTGCTGCCGATGGTGGTGCGGATCGAGCGGGCCGCTCCCCCGGCCCGTACCGACGCGCTGGAGACCGCGGCCCGTGCCGTGCTGGTGATGCTGAGCGACCCGCGCTCGCTCGGCGAGGGGCCCTGGGCGCAGGCCGTGCGGAACTGGCAGGACGGCCGGATCCGCAAGGTCGTACGCCGGGCGCGCGGTGCCGAGTGGCGCCGCGCGGAGGCGCTGGACGGCATCACGGTCACCGGTGGGACGGCACAGGTGCGGGTCTTCCCGCCGGTCCCGCTGGACGGCTGGCCCAAGGAGTTGTCCCGGCTCCAGGTCTCCGGCACGCAGTTGGACGACCCGGGACCCCCGGCCGACGCCGATCCCCGCGCACCCGTGCTGTGGATAAGTCCCCATGTCGACATGACCGCTGGCAAGGCCATGGCGCAGGCCGGGCACGGCGCGCAACTCGCCTGGTGGGACCTGTCGGAGGCGGAGCGCAGGACCTGGCGCGCGGCCGGCTTCCCGCTCTCCGTCCGCACCGCGGACCCCGCGCACTGGCACACGGTCACGGCCGGTGGCGGACCCGTGGTGCATGACGCGGGCTTCACGGAGATCGCTCCCGGGGACACCGTGGCGGTCGAGGGGCACCACCGGGTGGCGGAGCTGTCCGGCAGCCGTCGGGCGTGACCCGTCGCCGGGCATGACGCACCGTCGGCCCTGGCCCGTCGCCGGGCATGGCGGGCCCCCGGTGCCGGCCCGGTCCGGGCGGGCGGCGCGCCGTCGGTCCCGTCAGCTCCGCCGGCTCCGCAGGCCCGCCGACCCGCCGACCCGCCGACCCGCCGACCCGCCGACCGAAAGGCACTGCCCCGCGCCGGCACGCGTCACGCCGCCACGCCGTCGCAGGGCGGCCACCGCCGCCGCGGCGGACCCCGGCCCGGTCCCGCGAAGCTCAAATGTTCCTCTGAAGGCGCCCGCGGACGGTTCGCGGCACCGCACCCTGGTGATGAGAACGGCACGGCACAGGGAAACCGGGGTGCCGCGGCACCGGGCGCGGGGGCGCCCTGACACGGCGGGGGCCGTGCGGGCCGGTGGTACGGGGGCGGGACGGAGGAGGGGGCATGGAGCGGCTGGGAACCGGGATCGGCTGGCGGCCGGAGATCGCCGAGGCGGTGGAGCGGATGCCGGGCATCGACTGGGTCGAGGCCGTCGCGGAGAACGTCTGCCCGGACCACCTCCCCGAGCCCCTGCTGCGGCTGCGCGAGCGCGGCGTCACGGTGGTGCCGCACGGGGTCGGCCTCGGGCTGGGCGGCGCCGAGCGGCCGGATCCACGACGGCTCGCCGATCTTGCCGCGCGCGCCGAGGCCCTGCGGGCGCCGTTGGTCACCGAGCACATCGCCTTCGTCAGAGCGGGCGGCGAACTGACCGCGTCACAGCGGCTGGAGGCCGGTCACCTGCTTCCGGTGCCGCGCACCCGCGACGCGCTCGCGGTGCTCTGCGAGAACGTCCGCATCGCCCAGGACGCGCTGCCGGTGCCGCTGGCCGTGGAGAACATCGCCGCCCTGTTCGGATGGCCCGCCGACGAGCTGACGGAGGGCCAGTTCCTCTCCGAGCTGGTGGAGCGGACGGGTGTGCGGCTGCTGATCGACGTGGCGAACCTGCACACCAACCACGTCAACCGCGGCGAGGACCCGGCGAAGGCGCTGGACGAGCTGCCGGTGGAGGCCATCGCCTACGTGCACGTGGCCGGCGGCCACGAGCGCGACGGCGTCTGGCACGACACCCACGCCCACCCGGTCTCCCGGCCGGTGCTCGACGTACTCGCCGACCTGGCCTCCCGGACCGTCCCGCCGGGCGTCCTGCTGGAACGCGACGAGGACTTCCCGGCCCCGGCCGAGCTGGAGGAGGAACTGCGGGCGATCCGCGCGGTCATCGCGACGGCGGGGCCCGTTGGGCGGCGCACGACCGGACCGGCGCGGCGCGACACGGCCGAGCACACCCTTCGCGGAGGTGGGGGATCTCTCCCGCCGGAGACGGCCGAGAAGGCCCAGAAGGCCGAGCCGGTCCCACCTCACAGGGCGCAGGCGGCCTCACCGCAGGGGGCGCAGGCGGTGTCACGGGGATCTGCGGCGAAGGACCGTCAGACGGTACGGACCACAGTGGGGGGTGGGGCCGCTCACGGGACACGAGCGGCCGCGGGGGGCGCGGCGGTGGGAGCCCCGGGGGCCGGTACGGGGGCCGGCACGAGGACCGGGGCGCCCACCGCCGCGACGACGGGGCGGGTCGCGCCGCCTCGGACGCCGACCGTGCCGCGGGCCCGGGCCGCCGCCGGTACGGCACCGGGGAGCACTCCGTCCGGCACCCCCGGCTCCGGCACCGCGCCCGCCGCCACGTCCGCCACGTCCGCCACCGAGCCCGCGCGGCAGCGGCTCGGGCTGGAACAGGCCGCGCTGCTCTCCTCGCTGGTGGCCGGTACGCCGGTGCCCGAGGGGTTCGACCGCGGCCGGCTCGCTCTGCAGGGCCGGGCACTGGCCGGCAAGCGCGCGGACGTCGTGGCGAAGGTGGCGCCCGAACTGCCCGGGATCCTCGGTGCCGCCTACCGCAGCGCGTTCCTGTCGTACGCCCACACCCGGCCGATGACCGGCGGCTACCGGCGCGACGCACTCGACTTCGCCGAACACCTGCTGCTCGCCGGGCGACCGCACGACTCCGCGACCCGGCGCAGGCTGACGGCGTGGTGGTTGGAGCGCTCCGGCCCGAACCCGCCGTCCGGGCGTGCCGTGGCCCGGATGGTGCGGGCGGCACGGCTGGCGTTGCAGCGGGTCTGAGGCCGCTCGCGGCGACCGCCTCCCGCTGCGGGCCCGGCCGCCCCCGGCCGATCTGCGGGGCCCGCCCCGGCAGGCGGCTGCCGTCCCGTCCGCCCGACACCACCCCCCGGTGCTTTACAAGCACCCCCAGCGACCTAATGATCCTTTTCAGTCGATTTGTTCATCAGTCGCTTTGTCCATCAGTCGCCGCCGAGCCCGCCGGCCCCTGCGGATCTCCGCCGCTCCCGCTGCTCGCCGTCGCCCGTCGTCGCTCCGCGTGGCCTCCCCCGCTCACCGCCGGTCCGACGGCCGGACGACCGACGGCGAGACGGCGAGACGGCGGGCAACGAGTCGGCGGGCGGCAGACGGCTACCGGACGAGGGAAGGCCGTCCACTACCGGACGGCTGCGGACGACGGGGATCGGGAGCGCGATGCGAGCAGTCGTGGCCGCTGTGCTGGGCGGCACCGGGGCCCTGGCCATGGCGGCCGGGCTCGCCGCCCCCGCGGGCGGTGCCATCGCGCCCGGCCCGGACGCGAGCGGGGCGGGCCGGGCCCGCGCCGAGGCCCGCGGCACCGCCGTCGCCGCCGGTCGTGCCGCGGCCACGGGCATCCGCTGGGCGGACTGCGGCCCCAAGGAGCACCTGGATCCTCCTGTCCGGTGCGGCACCGTCACCGTGCCGCTCGACTACGCACGCCCCCGCGGCCGGCAGCTCACCCTCGCGGTCGCCCGCCGCCCCGCGAGCGGCCGGGCCCCGGGCCCCGCCGCGCCCGGTGGCCGCACCGGCCGCACGGTCCGCACCCCGCGGCAGGGCGCCCTTGTGTTCGGCGCGGGCGGCCCCGGTGCCACCGGCGTCTACTTCCCGTTGATGCCGGACATGGCCGCCTTCTGGAGGCCCGTCGCGGCCGCCTACGACCTCGTCGGCTACGCACCGCGCGGGGTGGGCGGTCACGCGCCGCTGTCCTGTGTGGATCCGCGGGAGTTCGCCTCGGCGCCGACGCAGGCGCCACCGCGGCCGTCCGCGGCGTACAGGTGGCGGCGGTACACACAGGCCAAGGCGTACGCCGAGGGCTGCGCGCGGCGCGCGGGCACGGCGCTGCGGCACTACACGACGGCCGCCAACGCCCGCGATCTGGACGTGCTCCGCGCCGCCCTCGGCGAACGCCGGCTGACGTTCGTGGGCGCCTCCTACGGCACCTACCTGGGCGCCGTCTACGCCTCCCTGTTCCCCTCGCACGTGCGCCGTATGGTCTTCGACTCGCCGGTCGGCCCGGGACCCGGCGCCCTGTGGTACCGCGCCGCCCTCGCCCGGGCGAAGGCCCTTCAGACCCGCTGGGCGGACTTCCTCTCGTGGGTCGCGGCGCACGACGGGAGGTACCACCTGGGTACGACCGCAGCGCAGGTGGCACGCCGTTACGAGCGGGTGCGCGGCGAGCTGGCCGCGCGGCCGGCCGGCGGCACGGTCGGCCCCGGTCAGTTGCAGGCGGCGTTCCTCAAGGCCGCGCACTACGACGACTACTGGCCGGTGCGGGCCGCGGCGCTGTCCGCCTACGCGCAGGGCGATCCCGGCCCGCTGGTCCGGCAGGCCGCACCGATCGGGGCGGCGGCCGCGGAGCAGGAGAACGCCCAGGCGGTGTACACGGCCGTCGAGTGCAACGACGCGCCCTGGCCCCGGTCCTGGCGCGCCTGGGACCGCGACGCCGCCCGTCTCGCCCGCACGGCGCCCTTCGCGACCTGGGACACCGTCTGGACGCATCTGCCGTGCGCGCACTGGAGCACGCCCGGCCGCCGGCCCGTGGACGTGCACGCCGGCGCCGGGACGCTGCCGTCCACACTGGTCCTGGCCGCCCGCCGGGACGCGGTCACGCCGTACGCGGGGGCTCGGGAGCTGCACCGCAGGCTCGCGGGGTCCGTGCTGGTCACCGAACTGGGCGCGGGCTCGCACATCATCGCGGGCGCCGGCAACTCCTGCGTCGACACCCCCGTGCTGACGTACCTGCTGCGCGGCCGGCCACCGGCCCTGGACACCGCCTGCGCCCCCCATCCGCCACCCAGGGCCTTCTGACCGGCGGCCCTTGGCGGGAGGTGCGCCCCGCGCGTGCACGGCCGGCCGCGGACCGGACACGGCGGACGGGGACACGGCGGACGCAGGCACAACGGGCGCGGGCAACGCGCCCTCGCTCCCCGTGGTGCGGCAGGCGCGTCAGACGAGGCCCGCCACCAGGTCGGCGACGGTCTTGCGGCGGCCCGTGAAGAACGGCACCTCCTCGCGCACGTGCCGGCGCGCCTCGGAACCGCGCAGATGGCGCATCAGGTCGACGATGCGGTGCAGCTCGTCGGCCTCGAAGGCGAGGATCCACTCGTAGTCGCCGAGCGAGAACGACGCGACCGTGTTGGCGCGCACGTCAGGGAAGCCGCGGGCCATCTTGCCGTGGTCGGCGAGCAGGGTGCGGCGCTCCTCGTCGGGCAGCAGGTACCACTCGTAGGAGCGCACGAAGGGATAGACGCTGAGATACGCACGGGGCGTCTCGTCGGCGAGGAACGCGGGGATGTGCGAGCGGTTGAACTCGGCGGGGCGGTGCAGGGCCATGTTCGACCACACCGGCTCCAGGGCGCGGCCCAGCCGGGTGCGCCGGAAGAGGTTGTACGCCTCCTGGAGCTGGTCGGAGCTCTCCGCGTGCCACCAGATCATCAGGTCGGCGTCGGCCCGCAGTCCGGAGACGTCGTAGGTGCCGCGGATGGTGACGTCCTTGGCGGCGAGCTGGTCGAACAGCTCCTCGACCTCGGCGATGTGCGCGGAGCGGTCGTCCGGCAGCGCCTCGCGCAGCCGGAAGACGGACCACAGCGTGTAGCGGATGACCTCGTTGAGGTCCTTGGCCTTCTTGCCGGCGTTCGGGATCCGCTCGGGGGTCCTGGGCTCGGGGGCATCGGGGGCAGCAGCACTCATGGAGCTATTCTCCCGCGCCGCCGTGCAGGCTCTGCACCGGGTGCGCGGCGAGTTCCGCCGCGCCGCGGTGGTCTCCGGCGAGCCGGTCCGCCGCGGCGTGGGCGCTGGCGATGCAGGCCGGGATGCCCACGCCGTCGTAGGCCGCACCGCACACCACGAGTCCCGAAAGGTCCGCGAGCTGGTCGCGGACCCGGGCCACCCGCGCCTGGTGGCCCACCGGGTACTGCGGCAGGCCCTGGTCCCAGCGGGTGACCACGGAGGCGACGGGGGCGGCGGCGAGGCCGGTCGCGGCGCTCAGGTCGCGGCGCGAGACGGCCACCAGCTCGGCGTCCGTGCGCTCCAGGATCCGCTCCTCGCCATGGCGGCCGACGGAGGTGCGCAGCACCAGCAGGCCGGGGTCCTCGTCGGCGACCCAGGACCACTTCTGCCCGGAGAAGGTGGACGCCTTGATGGTGTGCCCGTCGACCGGGGGCACCAGGAAGCCGCTGCCTTCGGGGAGCGCCGCCTCGGCGCGGCGGTAGGCGAGGGTCACCAGGGCCATCGACGCGTACTCCACACCGCCCAGCTCGGCGGCCGCGGCCGGGGACTCCGCGGCCAGCAGGCGGGCGGCCGCGGGGGCGGGCACGGCGAGGACGACCGCGTCGGCGTCGAGGGTGCGGCCGAAGTGCCCGCCCGCTGGGTCCCCGACGGTGATCCGCCAACGGCCGGTCGCCGCTCCCCCCGCATCTGCGCCGGCGGCGGCCGCGCCACCGGAACCCGCGCCCGCACCGGGCGGTGTGCGGCGCAGGCCGACGACCGGCGCCCCGGTCAGGATCTCGCCGCCGCGCGCCCGGACCGCGTCCGCCACGGCCGCCGGCAGACTGCCGACACCGCCCTCGATGCCCATGAACACGGGCCCCGGCCGCTGTTGGCCGGCCGCCCGGCGCTGGATCTCGCGCACGCCCTCCGTGAGCGAGGTGTGGGCGCGGGCGGCCTCGAAGAGCTGGGGGACGGCGGCCCGCATCGAGATGCGGTAGGCGTCGCCCGCGTAGACGCCGCCGAGCAGCGGTTCCACCAGGCGGTCGACGACCTCCCGGCCGAGCCGGCGGGCGACGTACTCGCCGACGGCCACGTCCTCACCGACCTCGGTGCGCGGCAGGGTGCGGTCCTGGTCGATACGGCGAAGGCCCTCCTCGGAGAGCACCCCGGCGAGCGCCTCGGCATCACCGGGCACGCCCATCACATGGCCCTTGGGCATGGGGCGCAGCGCACCGCGGGTCCACAGCGCGGCGGTGGCCGTGGCGGGCGTCCGGAGCCGGTCGCCGAGCCCGGTCTCGCGGGCCAGTGCGACGGCCTCGGGCCGCCGCGCCAGCATCGACTCGGCGCCCAAATCCACCCGCACACCCGCCACCTCGCCGACGAGCAGCTTGCCGCCCAGCCTCGGACCGGCCTCCAGCAGCGTCACCGCCGCGCCCCTGCCGAGCAGGCGGTACGCCGCGGCGAGGCCGGTGATCCCGCCTCCGACCACCACGACATGGCCGCCGCCCATGTCCGCACCGATCTTCGCTCCACCCATGCCCCCACTCTCTCAGACCCGGCCCGCACCCCCTTCCTTGCCTGTGGGTATCTCCCGTTCCGCTTCCGCCCGTGGACCCGCCGGGCGCCGCCCGTGCCCGTCCGCGTCGGCCGGGCCGGCGGGCGCGCACCGGCCGCCCGGTGCGAACGACACGTCCGTCGGCACGAGCACCGGCACCGGGTCAGGCTCAGGGGGCGCTGCGCGGTGCGAGTGGGCCGGGCGCGCGGGGCCGGGGAGGTGGCGGGACGAACGCCCCCGCGCCGTAGCGTGTCCCCCATGAGCGCACCGAAGCAGCGAGAACGTCTGGTGGTCATCGGCGGTGACGCGGCGGGCATGTCCGCCGCGTCGCAGGCACGCAGGATGCGGACGCCGGACGAGCTGGAGATCGTCGCCTTCGAACGGGGCGGGTTCACGTCGTTCTCCGCCTGCGGCATCCCGTACTGGGTGGGCGGGACGGTCGACGGGCTGGAGGACCTGGTCGCCCGGTCGCCCGAGGAGCACCGCGCCCGCGGGATCGACGTGCGGATGCGCACCGAGGTGACCGCTCTCGATCTGACCGGCCACCGGGTCCGCAGCCACGACCTCGACTCGGGCACGGTGACGTGGACCGGCTACGACCGCCTGGTCATCGCCACCGGCGCGCGGCCCATCCGCCCGCCGCTGCCCGGCATCGACGCGCCCGGCGTGCACGGCGTGCAGACCCTGGACGACGGGCAGGCACTGCTGGACACCCTGCGGAAGACGACGGGCCGCCGCGCGGTGGTCGTGGGCGCCGGCTACATCGGCCTGGAGATGGCCGAGGCGATGCTCCACCGCGGGTACGAGGTGACCGTCGTCAACAGCGCCGTCGCGCCCATGTCGACCCTGGACCCGGACATGGGCCGCCTGGTGCACGACGCCATGACGGCCATGGGCATCCGGGTGGTCAACGACGCCGAGGTCACCAAGATCCTCACCGGTGAGGACGGCCGGGCACGCGCGGTGGCCACCGACGACGCCGAGTACCCGGCGGACATCGTGGTGCTCGGCATCGGCGTACGTCCCGAGACCACGCTGGCCCGCGCCGCCGGGCTGCCGATCGGCGACCACGGCGGACTGCTGACGGACCTCTCCATGCGGGTGCGCGGGTACGAGGACATCTGGGCGGGCGGCGACTGCGTGGAGGTGCTCGACCTGGTGGCGGGGCGCGAGCGCCACATCGCGCTGGGCACGCACGCCAACAAGCACGGCCAGATCATCGGCGCCAACGTGGGCGGCGGCTACGCCACCTTCCCCGGCGTCGTCGGCACCGCCGTCAGCAAGATCTGCGATCTGGAGATCGCCCGGACGGGGCTGCGGGAGAAGGACGCCCGGGCGAGCGGCCGGCAGTACGTGACGGCCACGGTCGAGTCGACGAGCCGGGCCGGGTACTACCCGGACGCGGGCCGGATGACGGTGAAGATGCTCGCCGAACGCCGCACCGGGCGGCTGCTCGGTGTCCAGATCATCGGCCGCGAGGGGGCCGCCAAGCGGGTGGACGTGGCCGCGGTCGCCCTCGCCACCGGCCTGAGCGTCGAGCAGATGGTGAACCTGGACCTGGGTTACGCACCGCCGTTCTCACCGGTGTGGGACCCGGTCCTGGTGGCGGCGCGGAAGGCGGCCAGGGCCGTACAGGCCGGGTAGCCCGGCGGGCCGCCACCGGGTCGCCGTCAGTCGCCCACCGGGTCGCCGTCAGGCCGCCACCGAGTCGGCGCAGGGCCGCCACCGGGTCGGCGTCCGCACCGGCGCGCCGGTCCTGCCCACGCACCGGCCCCCCGCGGCCCACCGGGCGGATCGGCCGCCGCGCCCGGGCGGGCGGCTAACGGCTCGTCCGGGTGTGGACGAACTCGACCAGCCGGGTCAGCGCGTCGGGGTCCGTCGTCGGCAGTACACCGTGCCCGAGGTTGAAGACGTGCCCTTCCAGGTCCCGCGCGGCGTCCAGCACCTCGGCCGCCTTCGCCCGCACGGCCTCCTCCGGCGCGAAGAGCACCGCGGGGTCGAGGTTCCCCTGGAGCGCCCTGCCGGGGCCGACGCGGCGGGCCGCCTCGTCCAGCGGCACCCGCCAGTCGACGCCCACGACGTCCGCCCCGGCCTCCGCCAGCAGGCCGAGCAGTTCGCCGGTGCCGACGCCGAAGTGGATGCGCGGCACCCCGTGGCCGGCGACCGCGGCGAAGACCTTGGAGGAGGCGGGCAGCACGCTGCGGCGGTAGTCCGCCGGTGCCAGGGCGCCCACCCAGGAGTCGAAGAGCTGCACCGCCGAGGCGCCCGCCTCGATCTGCACCCGGAGGAAGGCTGCGGTGATCCGCGCGAGCCTGTCGAGGAGTTCGGACCACAGGTCGGGCTCGCCGTACATGAGCGCCTTGGTGCGTTCGTGGTTGCGCGAAGGACCGCCCTCCACCAGATAGCTGGCCAGCGTGAACGGCGCGCCCGCGAACCCGATGAGCGGGGTGGTGCCCAGCTCGGCCGTGAGCATCCCGATGGCCTCGGTGACGTACGGGACGTCCTCGGGGGTGAGGTCCCGCAGTTGGGCGAGGTCGGCCCGGGTGCGGATCGGCCGGTCCACCACGGGGCCCACGCCGGGCTTGATGTCCAGGCCGACGCCGATGGCCTTGAGCGGTACGACGATGTCGCTGAAGTAGATCGCGGCATCCACGCCGTGCCGCCGCACCGGCTGGAGGGTGATCTCGGTGACCAGCTCCGGAATCGTGCACGACTCCAGCATGGAGGTGCCCTCGCGCACCTTGCGGTACTCCGGCAGGGAGCGACCGGCCTGCCGCATGAACCAGACCGGGGTGTGCGGCACCGGCTCGCGGCGGCATGCCTTCAGGAAGGCGGATTCCCCGGGCCCCCCCTTGACGTCCGGCTTGACGTCGTCCTTGACGCCCCGGTGGACGGACGGCCCGCCGGCGGGCGCGGGGTGGGGAGCGTGGGGAAGGTCGTTGGCACTCACAGGGCAAAGTCTCGCACGCGGTGGACGACGCGATCCGGACAGCCCGCGCGCCGCAGGGTGTCTCTCCCTGCACCGGGGCCCGGTTCCCCTTAATCTTCCCCGCATGGCTGCGGCTCAGGGACGACTGTCGGACGGCGCCGACGGAACGAACGGGACGGACAACGACACGGGCGGAACACAACAGGCACCACTGGAGGCGGCGGATCCCGTCCCGGCGCCCTTCCGCACGGCCGTCGACGGGCTGCTGTCGGCGCTGCTGCGGCCCGGTGTGGAGATCGAACCGGTGCGCGCGCCGCGCCGGCTCGCACCGTTCTCGTACGCGCTGGAGGCCGCGGTCGTCGACGGCGGCGACGACGACCTGGCGGACGGGCGCCTGGTGCTGCTCCACGATCCGGACGGGCACGAGGGCTGGCACGGGGCGTTCCGCCTCGTCACGCTGGTCCGTGCGGAGCTGGAGCCGGAGATGGCGGTCGACCCGCTGCTGCCCGAGGTGTGCTGGACCTGGCTGACCGGCGCACTGCAGAGCCGCGGGCTCGGGTACGGCGAGCCGAGCGGCACCGTCACCCGGGCCAGCTCGCACCACTTCGGCGGGCTGGCGGAGCGTCCCGCCACCTCCCAGATCGAGATCCGCGCCTCCTGGACGCCGCGTGAGGGCCCCGGCGGCGCGCCGGACACGGCGGCGCACCTCGCGGCCTGGTGCGACCTGCTCTGCCAGATCGGCGGCCTGCCGCCGATCGGTCCCGGGGACACCTCGGTGGTGTCGCTGCCGCAGCGCAGGGGCCCGCGCACGTCCTGAGCGGTCCGGGCACGTCCTGAGCGGTCCCGGCAGGTCCTGAGCGGTCCCGGCCGCCCTTCGGCGGGCCCGCCGGCGTTCCCGGGCGCCGGTCGCCGCCGTGCCCCCGGGCAGGGCCCCGTCGCCGGGGCGGGCGTTGCGCCCGCGATGCGGGCCGGCTCCCCGCGCAGTCCCGTTCCCGGACGGGCCCGCGCGGGCGCACCCGGCCCCGGTGCCCGCGCTGCCGCGCCGTCCGCCTGCCGTCCCGTCCGTCTGCCCGGCCCTCACGAGGGCCGGGCCGCCCCTTCCGGGCGACTTCCCCGCCCCGTTCGTCCCCTTTTCCCGCTCTCCCTCGTTCAACGATGGCCGGAAATCGATGGTGGTGCCGCTGGATGGAGGAATGCGCGCAGTTTCGGCCTTGTATCGACCCGATTCGATCTCTGGATGATCGACCGCGTGTCCGATTCGCACGAATTATTACTCACCAAATCGTGATCATTCCCTAAAGGCGGACGGTCGGGCTGCCGAAGACGTCTGTGACCTTGAAAGCACGGTTCCTCCGGTTTCTTCCCCGAGCCGGCCCCATCCCGCACCCCAGGAGGCCTGGTGTCCGTTCTCCTTGAGCAGCCCGCAAGCCTGGTCGCCTACCGCCCCAACAAGCCGACCGCCATGGTGGTCGTGGCCGACCCGCGTGTCCGCTCCACCGTCACCCGCCACCTCTGGGCGCTCGGCGTGCGCGACGTCATCGAGGCGTCGTCCATCGCGGAGGCACGACCCCGTATCGGCAACCCCCGGGACATCTGCGTCGCCGATGTCCACCTGCCCGACGGCAGCGGCCTGACGCTGCTGTCCGAGACCCGGGCCGCCGGCTGGCCCAACGGCCTGGCCCTGTCCGCCGCCGACGACATCGGAGCCGTGCGCAACGCCCTCGCGGGCGGTGTGAAGGGCTACGTCGTCACCGGCACCCGCACCAACGTCGGCCTCCCGCTGCGCCCCGGCGCCGCCCCGATCGGCGCCGCCGCGGCCCGTATGCACCGCCGCCCTCCGGGCGCCCCGAGCCACCCGGGCGGTTACCGCGAGCTGTCGGGCCGGGAGGTGGAGGTGCTTCGACTGGTTGCGGAGGGCCAGTCGAACAAGGCCATCGGCGTGTCCATGGGCCTGTCCGCCCTGACCGTCAAGAGCCACCTCGCCCGTATCGCCCGCAAGCTCGGTACCGGGGACCGGGCCGGCATGGTCGCGGTCGCCCTGCGCACCGGCATCATCCACTGACCGCCGCCCACCGGAGGGCACCCAGGGCGCACGGCGCCCCGCGCCCGCCGGCACGAGTGGTGCCGCGCCCGTCGACGGAACGTTACGTCGGCGGGCGTTGCGTATCCGCGGATACCCTTGACAGGTGACCGACGCCGAAGACACCGCAGCAGACAGCCCACTGCGCACCACCCGGGACCCGCGGCAGGAGCCGCCCGCGAAAGAGGCTCCGGACGAAGGCGTCGCCACCGAAGGGGCCCCGGTCCCGCTGCTCGAGCCGCGGGACGGCATCCCCCCGGTGGTCGCGGACGCGGAGGCGTTCGCCGCGGTGGTCACCGCCTTCGCCGGGGGCACCGGGCCCGTCGCGGTCGACGCGGAACGCGCGTCCGGATACCGCTACGGCCAGCGCGCGTACCTGGTGCAGTTGCGCCGCGACGGCGCCGGCAGCGCGCTGATCGACCCGGTGGCCTGTCCCGACCTGTCCGCGCTCGGCGCGGCGATCGGCGAGGCGGAGTGGGTGCTGCACGCGGCCACCCAGGACCTGCCCTGCCTGCGCGAAATAGGCATGGTGCCCACCCTGGTCTTCGACACGGAGCTGGCGGGGCGGCTCGCCGGGTACCCGCGGGTCGGCCTCGGTGCGATGGTCGAGAACGTCCTCGGCTACGTCCTGGAGAAGGGCCACTCCGCGGTCGACTGGTCGACGCGCCCGCTGCCCGAACCCTGGCTGCGCTACGCCGCGCTCGACGTCGAACTGCTGGTGGACCTGCGCGACTGCCTGGAGAAGGAGCTGGACAGGCAGGGCAAGCTGGACTGGGCACGGCAGGAGTTCGCCGCGATCGCCGCGGCGCCGCCCGCTCCGCCCCGCAAGGACCCGTGGCGGCGCACGTCCGGCATGCACAAGGTGCGGCGGCGGCGCCAGTTGGCCGTGGTGCGCGAGCTGTGGCAGACCCGCGACCGGATCGCGCAGCGGCGCGACGTCTCACCGGGCAAGGTGCTCGGTGACGCGGCGATCGTCGAGGCCGCGCTGGCACTGCCCGTGAACACGGCCGCCCTCGCGCAGTTGCCCGGCTTCGGCCGGGTGGGGCGCCGCCAGTTGGAGAACTGGCAGGCGGCCGTGGACCGGGCCCGCGCGCTGCCGGACTCCGCACTGCCCGGCCCCGGCCAGTCCGCCGCGGGGCCGCCCCCGCCGCGCGCCTGGGCGGACAAGGACCCGGCCGCGGCGGCCCGGCTGTCGGCCGCGCGTGCCGGCGTGTCGGCGCTCGCCGAGCAACTGAACATGCCCCAGGAGAACCTGATCACGCCGGACACGGTGCGCCGGGTGTGCTGGGAGCCGCCCGCGGTGGTGTCGGGGGAGACGGTGGCTGCGGCCCTTGCCGGGTACGGCGCACGGGAGTGGCAGATCGAGCAGGTCACGCCGGTGCTGGTGCGTGCGCTGGGGCAGTGAGGGCCCTGTGCGGCGGGCCGCGGCCTGCCGGCCCCCGGCCGGCCCCCTTCGTCGGCCTGCGGCCGGGGGTGCGAGGGCCGCGTCCGCGCGGTGGCCTGGCTCGGGTGGCGCCCCGGCTCGTCGCGCGGTTCCCCGCGCCCCCCTTCGAGCGGGGCTCCGCCCCCGGCAGGAGCTCGCGCCGGCGGCCCGGTGCGGTCGAGGCTGCCAGCCCCGCGCGGTGACGGGCCCCGGGCATCGCCCGGCCGGTCGCGCGGTTGCCCGCGCCCCTGGTGGAAGCGGGTCGGGGCGGCCGGGCGCGGCGGTCGTTCCTCGGGAGCTCTGGGGTGGGACACGCGCGCGTCGTGTGACCTTCACCGCTCCTCGCAAGGGGCCTACCCCCTATGGTTACTGGTAAGTAGCATAGGGTTGCCGCACAGCGCACCGCGGCCGTGTCACCCGCGTCTGGAGGAGAGCCATCGTGCCTCGTACCGTCAGGGACGTCGTCTTCGTCGACGGCGTCCGCACCCCGTTCGGCAAGGCGGGCCCGAAGGGCATCTACCACGAAACTCGTGCCGACGATCTCGTGGTGAAGGCCATCCGGGAGCTGCTGCGCCGCAACCCGTCCCTCGATACGGCCCGCATCGACGACGTGGCCGTCGCCGCGACCACCCAGATCGGCGACCAGGGCCTGACCATCGGGCGTACCGCGGGCATCCTCGCCGGTCTTCCGCAGTCGGTACCCGGCTACGCCATCGACCGGATGTGCGCGGGCGCGCTCACCGCCGTCACCAGTACCGCCGGGTCCATCGCGTTCGGCGCGTACGACGTCGTCGTGGCGGGCGGGGTGGAGCACATGGGGCGCCACCCGATGGGCGAGGCCGTCGACCCCAACCCCCGGTTCGTCAGCGAGAAGCTCGTCGACGAGTCCGCGCTCTTCATGGGGATGACCGCCGAGAACCTGCACGACCGCTTCCCGCACCTCACCAAGGAGCGCGCCGACGCCTACGCGGTGCGCTCGCAGGAGAAGGCCGCGAAGGCGTACGCCAACGGCCTGATCCAGCAGGACCTGGTGCCGATCGCGGTGCGCCGCACCACCGAGGAGGGCGGCGAGAAGGGCTGGGGCCTGGTCACCGCCGACGAGCCGATGCGGCCGGGCACCACGCTGGAGCAGCTCGCGGGCCTCAAGACGCCCTTCCGTGTGCACGGCCGGGTCACGGCCGGCAACGCCGCCGGGCTCAACGACGGCGCCACCGCCTCGCTCATCGCCTCCGAGGACTTCGCACGTGAACAGGGCCTGCCGGTCAGGATGCGGCTGGTCACCTACGCGTTCGCCGGTGTGGAGCCCGAGGTGATGGGCTACGGTCCCATCCCGGCCACCGAGAAGGCGCTCGCCAAGGCCGGCCTGGACATCTCCGACATCGGCCTCTTCGAGGTCAACGAGGCGTTCGCCGTGCAGGTGCTGGCCTTCCTCGACCACTACGGCATCGACGACGACGACCCCCGCGTCAACCAGTACGGCGGCGCCATCGCCTTCGGCCACCCGCTGGCCTCCTCCGGCGTACGGCTGATGACCCAGCTCGCCCGCCAGTTCGAGGAGCAGCCGCAGGTCCGCTACGGCCTGACCACCATGTGCGTCGGCTTCGGCATGGGCGCCACGGTCATCTGGGAGAACCCGCACTTCACCGACGCCGGAGGCACCAAGTGAGCACCACCACCGCCGAGCTGCTGAGGGGCGCCGCCGAGCTGTTCCCCGACGAGGTGGTCACCAAGGCGCACATCCGCCACCTGGACCTGCCGAAAGGCGCGGGCCGCTTCGCGCTCATCACCCTCGACAACGGCTTCGACCACACGAAGCCCACCACGTTCGGGCCGCAGTCGCTGGCGAACCTCGACGCCGCCCTCGACGAGGTGGAGAAGGAGGCCGCCGAGGGCTCCATCACCGGTGTCGGCCTCACCGGCAAGCCGTTCATCTTCGCCGTCGGCGCCGACCTCAAGGGCCTGGAACTGCTGAAGGACCGCGGGGACGCGCTCGCCATCGGCAAGGGCGGCCACGAGGTCTTCAAGCGCCTCGCGCACCTGGCCGTACCGACCTTCGCCTACTACAACGGCGCGGCGATGGGCGGCGGCGCCGAGGTCGGCCTGCACTGCACCTACCGCACCGTCTCCAGCGCGCTGCCCGCGTTCTCCTTCCCGGAGGTCTTCCTGGGCCTGGTGCCGGGCTGGGGCGGCTGCACCCTGCTGCCGAACCTGATCGGCGCCGACCGCGCGGTCTCGGTGATCGTCGAGAACTCCCTCAACCAGAACAAGCAGCTCAAGGGCCCCGACGTCTTCGCACTCGGGATCGCGGACGCCCTCTTCGACAGCCAGGACTTCCTGGAGCAGTCGCTGCTGTGGACGGCCGCCGTGCTGACCGGTGAGCTGGAGGTCGCGCGTCCCGACGTGGACCGCGGCGAGACCTGGGACCAGGCGGTGGAGCGCGGTAGGGCGATCGCCGACTCCAAGGTGCACGGCGCGGCCCCGGCCGCCTACCGCGCGCTGGACATCATCGCCTCGGTCAAGGACGGCGACCTCCAGCAGGGCTACGACGCGGAGGACCGGGCCCTGGCCGACCTGGTGATGAGCGGGGAGCTGCGCAGCGGCATCTACGCCTTCAACCTGGTGCAGAAGCGCGCCAAGCGCCCCGCGGGCGCACCGGACAAGAGCCTGGCGCGGCCGGTGACCAAGGTCGGTGTGGTCGGCGCCGGTCTGATGGCCAGCCAGCTCGCCCTGCTGTTCCTGCGCCGTCTTGAGGTGCCGGTGGTGCTCACCGACATCGATCAGGAGCGCATCGACAAGGGCGTCGGCTACGTGCACGCCGAGATCGACAAGCTGCTCGCCAAGGGCCGGCTGAACCAGGACAAGGCCAACCGCCTCAAGGCCCTGGTGACCGGTGTGCTGGACAAGGCCGAGGGCTTCGCGGACGCGGACTTCGTCATCGAGGCCGTCTTCGAGGAGATGGGTGTCAAGCAGCGGGTGTTCGCCGAGGTCGAGGCGGTCGCACCCGAGCACGCCGTCCTCGCCACCAACACCTCCTCGCTCTCCGTCTCCGAGATGGCGGCGGAGCTCAAGCACCCCGAGCGCGTGGTGGGCTTCCACTTCTTCAACCCGGTCGCGGTCCTTCCGCTGCTGGAGATCGTGCGCGGCGAGCGCACCGACGACGCGGCGCTGGCCACCGCCTTCGCCGTGGCCAGGAAGCTGCGCAAGACGGCGGTCCTGGTGAAGGACGCCCCGGCGTTCGTCGTCAACCGCATCCTGACCCGCTTCATGGGCGAGATCCAGAACGTCATCGACGACGGCACCCCCGTGGACGTCGCCGAGCGCGCGGTCGAGCCGCTGGGCCTGCCGATGTCCCCGCTGGTGCTGCTTGAACTGGTCGGTCCGGCGATCGGGCTGCACGTCTCCGAGACCCTGCACGCCGCCTTCCCCGACCGCTTCAGGGTCTCCCCCAACCTGAAGGCCGTGGTCGAGGCCGGCAAGCGCGGCTTCTACGTGTACGAGGGCGGGAAGCCGGAACTCGACCCGGAGGTCGCCGCGCTGCTGAGGCAGGGCGACACGCGGCTCACCGAGGAGCAGACCCGCACCCGGGTACTGGACGCGGTGGCCGGGGAGATCCGCCTGATGCTGGACGAGGGCGTGGTCGCCGAGGCCGAGGACATCGACCTGTGCCTGATCACCGGCGCCGGCTGGCCCTTCCACCTCGGCGGGCTCACCCCGTACCTGGACCGCGAGGGCGTCAGCGAGCGGGTGACCGGCAAGCGGTTCCTGGCTCCCGGCGTCGCCAGCGTGCCCGCGTAGCACTCGCGCAGGACCCTCCCGCACCACCCCCCACGGGTACGGGCCGTGCCGGAGCACCCTTCCGGCGCGGCCCGTCGCCCGTGACCGGCGGCCGCCGCCCCGCCGAGCCCGCGGCCCCGGCCCGGCGCGTTCCCCAGAAAGGCGGTGGCCCGATGACGGCGCCGAAACCCCTGCTCGTCGTCGACGCCGCCAATGTGGTGGGCTCGGTGCCCGACGGCTGGTGGCGCGACCGGCGCGCCGCGGCCGGACGGTTGCGGGACCGCCTGGTGCCGCTCGCCGAACGGGGCCTGCCCGACCTGCCGGGGGCGCCGGAGGTGGTGCTGGTGGTGGAGGGCGCGGCGCGGGGTGTGCCGTCGGTGCCCGGGGTGCGGGTGGAGGAGGCGGCCGGCAGCGGCGACGACAGGATCGTCGAGCTGGCCGCGGCCGCCGGGGGCCGGCCCGTCCTGGTGGTCACGGCCGACCGCGAGCTGCGCCGCCGGGTGCGGGAGCTGGGCGCGCGGACGGCCGGACCGCGCACGGTGTACGGGGAAGGCGCCTCGTAGTCCCGTGCCGGCGCCTGCTCCCGTCCCGTGTCACACGGGGCCGGGGGGCCGGGCGGAGGGACGGGAGTGCCGGTCGGGGCGCAGTCTGCTGTGCAGGCGGCCGTAAGCGGCGTACACCACCAGGCCGGCCGCCATCCAGACGGCGAACCGCAGCCAGGTCTCGGCGCTGAGGTTGAGCATCAGCCAGAGGGACGCCAGCAACGACAGCACGGGTACCAGTGGCACCAGCGGGGTGCGGAAGGCGCGCGGCAGGTCGGGCCGCCGCCTGCGCAGGAGCAGCACGCCGAGGGCGACCACCACGAAGGCGAAGAGGGTGCCGATGTTGACCAGTTCGGCAAGTTCGTCGATCGAGGTGAACCCGGCCACGACCGCCACGATCAAGCCGAGCAGCACGGTCGTGCGGTAGGGCGTGCCGAAGCGCGGGTGCACACGGGAGAAGGCGGGCGGCAGCAGCCCGTCACGGCTCATCGCGAAGAACACGCGGGTCTGGCCGAGCAGCAGGATCAGGCAGACGGAGGTCAGCCCGACGGCGGCCCCGAAGCTGATGACACCGGCCCAGAACGGGTGGTGGACCGCCTTGAAGGCGTCCGCGAGAGGGGCGTCGGTGGACAGCCGGGTGTACTTCTGCATACCGGTGACGACCAGCGACACGGCCACGTACAGCACCGTGCAGATGATCAGGGAGCCGATGATGCCGCGGGGCATGTCGCGCTGCGGGACCCGGGTCTCCTCCGCGGTGGTCGCCACGACGTCGAACCCGATGAAGGCGAAGAAGACCACGGCCGCGGCCGTGAAGACGCCCATCACCCCGAAGTTGGACGGGGTGTAGCCGGACATCAACTGGATGAGCGGCGCGTTGAGGCCCGAGCCGCCGCCGACGTCCTGGGCGGGCGGGATGAACGGGTGGTAGTGCGCACCGGTGACGTGGAAGGCGCCCACCCCGATGACCAGCAGCACCACGGTCACCTTGACGGCCACGATGACGCCGGTGACCCGTGAGGAGAGCTTCGTCCCGGCGATCAGGACGGCGGTGATGACGAGCACCAGGACGGCGGCCGGCAGGTCGAAGCCGAAGCGGCCGCCGCTCGACCCGCTGAGCTGCTGCGGCACGGGGATCCCCGCGCTGTCCATCAGCGAGCGCAGATAGCCCGACCAGCCGACGGCGACCACCGCACAGGCAAGGGCCAGTTCCAGGACCAGGTCCCAGCCGATCACCCAGGCCGGGAACTCGCCGAGTGAGGCGTACGCGAAGGTGTAGGCGGACCCGGCCACCGGCACCGTCGAGGCGAACTCCGCGTAGCACAGCGCCGCGAGTCCGCAGGCCAGGCCGGCGACCACGAAGGCCAGCGCGGTCGAGGGCCCGGCGTTCTCCTTGGCGACCTTGCCCGTGAGCACGAAGATGCCGGTGCCGATGATCACTCCGACCCCGAAGACCGTCAGATCCAGTGCGGAGAGGGACTTCCTGAGGCCGCGCTCCGGCCGCTCGGTATCCTTGATGCACTGTTCGACCGACTTCGTCCGGAAGAGGGCATTGCTCACGGACGGTACCTCCCAGGCCGCCGGGCCCGGCGCGGGGCGTCACGTGGTCCTTCGTCCCGGCCGGCGGGCGCCCGCGTGCGAGGACTTCCGGGCGCACTCATGCAGCCTCGTTGCCCCGGCGCCCGGGTTCCCATACGCGGCCGCCGGGCCCGCCACCCGAAGGGCGGCGGGCCCGCGAGGGTCCGGGCAGGGGGCGTCAGTCCCTGGCGGTCCGGCGTCAGTCCCTGGCGGTCTGCACGACCTCGGCGGTGGCACCGTCGAGCCGGGCGACCAGGCCGGTGACCTGGCGGGCGATGTCGGGCGCGGTCAGCCCGATCTCCGCCATCACCTCCTTGCGGGAGGCATGGTGCAGGAAGCGCGGCGGGATGCCGAAGTCGCGCAGCGGCAGATCGACGCCGGCGTCCCGCAGCGCCTGCGCGATCGCGGTGCCGACACCGCCGACGCGGGAGTTGTCCTCGACGGTGACGACCACGCGGTGCCGCTCGGCGAGCGGGGCCATGGCCTCGTCGACGGGCTTGACCCAGCGCGGGTCGACGACCGTGGTGGAGATGCCCTGCCGGTCGAGGAGCGAGGCGATCTCCAGGCACATGGGTGCGAGCGCGCCCACGGACACCAGCAGGACGTCCGGGTGGTCGGTGCCGGCCGCGCGCAGCACGTCCATGCCCCCGACGGTGCCCACGGCCTCGACCGCGGGTCCCACGGCGCCCTTCGAGTAGCGCACGACGGTCGGCGCGTCGTCGACGTCGACGGCCTCCCTCAGTTGGAGCCTGACCTGGTCGGCGTCGCGCGGCGCCGCGATGCGCAGGCCCGGTACGCACTGCAGGATCGACAGGTCCCACATGCCGTTGTGCGAGGCACCGTCGGTACCGGTGATCCCGGCCCGGTCCAGTACGAACGTGACGCCGCACCGGTGCAGCGCGACGTCCATGAGCAACTGGTCGAAGGCGCGGTTGAGGAAGGTGGCGTAGACCGCGAAGACGGGGTGCAGGCCGCCGGTGGCCAGGCCGGCGGCGGACACCGCGGCGTGCTGCTCGGCGATGCCGACGTCGTAGATCCGGTCCGGGAACTCCTCGGCGAACCTCTTCAGGCCGACCGGCTGGAGCATGGCCGCGGTGATCGCCACGATGTCCTCGCGCTCCCGGCCGAGCTTGACCATCTCCTCGCCGAACACGGAGGTCCAGTCGGTGCCCGCGGCGGCCAGCGGCAGGCCGGTGTCCGGGTGGATCGGTCCGATGCCGTGGAAGCGGTCGGCCTCGTCCTGTTCGGCGGGCTGGTAGCCGCGGCCCTTCTGGGTGAGGCAGTGCACGATGACCGGGCCGCCGAAGCGCTTGGCGCGGGCCAGCGCGGACTCCAGTGCCTCGATGTCGTGGCCGTCGATCGGACCGAGGTACTTGAGCCCCAGGTCCTCGAACATGCCCTGCGGCGCGATGAAGTCCTTCAGGCCCTTCTTGGCGCCGTGCAGCGTGTCGTACAGGGGCCTGCCGACGACGGGCGTGCGCTCCAGGAGGTCCTTGCCGCGGGCCAGGAAGCGCTCGTAGCCGTCGGTGGTGCGCAGGGTGGCGAGGTGGTTGGCCAGGCCGCCGATGGTGGGCGCGTAGGAGCGTTCGTTGTCGTTGACGACGATGACCAGGGGCCTGTCCTTGGCGGCGGCGATGTTGTTCAGCGCCTCCCAGGCCATGCCGCCGGTCAGCGCGCCGTCGCCGATCACGGCGACCACGTGGTCGGCGCGGCCCAGCACCTGGTTGGCCTTGGCGAGGCCGTCCGCCCAGCCCAGCACGGTGGAGGCGTGGGAGTTCTCGATGACGTCGTGCTCGGACTCGGCGCGGGACGGGTAGCCGGACAGGCCGCCCTTGGCGCGCAGCGCGGAGAAGTCCTGACGGCCGGTGAGGAGCTTGTGCACGTAGGACTGGTGGCCGGTGTCGAAGAGCACCCGGTCCTTCGGGGACTCGAAGACGCGGTGCAGCGCGAGGGTGAGCTCGACGACGCCCAGGTTGGGGCCCAGGTGGCCGCCGGTCTTGGCCACCGCGTCGACGAGGAAGGTACGGATCTCGGCGGCCAGTCGGTCCAACTGCTCCGGGCTGAGCGCGTCCAGATCACGTGGTCCCCTGATGCGGGCGAGCAGCGGCACCGGTGCCTCCTTGCGTAGGGCGGTTCGAGCTTTCCGGGCTGGCCCGAGTCTAATGTCGCGGCCCGGACCGTCGCGCCCGGGCCGTGCCCTGCCGGCCGCGCCCCAGGCCGCGGTGCCCGGCACACCGTCCGCGCCCCGCTGCCGCCGCCCGTACGCACGGGTGCCCCGCGCCGGCGGCCGGCGCGGGGCACCCGGGGGCACTCGCGGTACGGGACCAGGCCGTCAGGCGCGGCCCGCGGTGCGCTGGGTCCTGCGGGTGATCGAGTCGATGCAGACCGTGGCGAGCAGCACCGCGCCGGTGATCATGTACTGGATCGGGGTGGCGATGCCCTGCAGGGCCAGGCCGTACTGGATCGAGGTGATCACCATCACACCGAGCAGTGCGTTCCAGGTGCGGCCCCGGCCGCCGAACAGGCTGGTGCCGCCGATGACGGCCGCCGCGATGGCGTTCATCAGCAGGTCACCGGTGCCCGCACCCTGGTTGGCCGCCTGGATCTTGGAGGCCAGGAAGAGGCCGCCGAGGGCCGCGAAGCCGCCGGCGATGGCGTAGACCGAGATCCGCACCCTGATGACGTTGATGCCGGCCCTGCGGGACGCCTCCACGCTGCCACCGAGCGCGAACACCTTCCGCCCGTAGGAGGTGCGCCGCAGCGTGAAGTCCGTCAGCACCAGCACGGCCAGGAAGATGACCAGCGCCAGGGGCAGGCCCTTGTACTGGTTGAACATGATCGCCGCGGCGAAGGCGACGACGGCGAGCACCGCGGTCCGCAGCACGATGTCGCTGAGCGGCCTGGACGGCACACCCGCGGCGTGCCGGCGCCTGGAGTCGAGGAAGGACGACAGGAAGAAGACCACGACGGCGACCAGGGCGAGACCGTAGGCGGCGGCCACGTCCGAGAAGTAGTACGAGGTCAGATGCGCGATGAGGCCGTCGTTGTCGAGGTTGATGGTGCCGTCGTCACCGAGGATCTGGAGCATCAGGCCCTGCCAGAACAGCAGACCGGCCAGGGTGACGGCGAATGCGGGCGCACCGATCCGGGCGAAGAAGAAGCCGTGGATGATGCCGATCACGATGCCGGTGACGATGGCGGCGATCAGCGCCACCCACTCCGACTGGCCGTGGTTGACCGCGAGCACGGCGGAGAAGGCTCCCGCGACACCGCTGACGGAGCCGACCGACAGGTCGATCTCACCGAGCAGCAGCACGAAGACGATACCGACCGCGATCATGCCGGTGCCGACCATGGCGACGGAGATGTTGCTCAGGTTCTCCGCGGTGAGGAACCGGGAGTTGATGCTGGAGAAGATCGCCCAGATGACGATCAGGCCGACGATGACCGGGACGGAGCCCAGGTCACCCGCGCGCATCCGGCGCTTGAACTCGCCGATGTAGCCGGCGAAGCCCTGCTCGCGCACCAGCAGCCGCGGGTCGACCACGGGCGCCGCGGCTGCGGCGGCCTCCGGGTTCTCGGCGCTGGGGGCAACGGTGGTCGTGGTCTTTTCTGTGCTCACTTCTGAGCCTCCCCGTGGCGCGCCGCACGACGGGTCACGGCGTTGTCCGTGGCGCCCGTGATGGCGGAGATGATCTCTTCCTGCGAGGTCGACTTGACGTCGAAGACGCCGTTGTTGCGGCCCAGCCTGAGTACGGCGACCTTGTCGGCGACGGCCTTGACATCGGCCATGTTGTGGCTGATGAGCATCACCGCGAGGCCGCGCTCGCGCAGCCGCTCCACCAGGTCGAGGACCTGCGCGGTCTGCTCGACGCCGAGGGCCGCGGTGGGCTCGTCGAGGATGACCAGCTTGGGCTCGCCCAGCATGGAGCGGGCGATGGCCACCGTCTGGCGCTGACCGCCGGAGAGCGAGGCGATCGGTATCCGGACGCTGGGTATGCGGATGGACAGGGTGTTCAGGAGCTCGCGGGAGCGGCGCTCCATCTCCACCTCGTTGAGCACGCCGCGCCTCTTCAGCTCCCGGCCGAGGAAGAGGTTGCCGACCACGTCGATGTTGTCGCACAGCGCGAGGTCCTGGTAGACGGTCGCGATGCCCAGGTGCTGGGCGTCGTGCGGCTTGTCGATCTGGACGGACCGGCCTTCCCACTCGATGCTGCCGTCATCGATGGGGTGCACACCGGCAATGGTCTTGACCAGTGTGGATTTTCCGGCGCCGTTGTCGCCCACCAGGGCGACCACCTCACCGGCGTGGACCTCAAGCTCTACGTCGGTGAGCGCCTGGACGGCACCGAACCGCTTGGAGACCCCGCGCAACGCCAACACGGGCGTAGCGGACACGTGAACCATCTCCTTCGCCGCCTGACCGGCGGGGATGCCGCGCCCGGGGGTGGGGCGCGGAGGTTGAGCAGGGGGAAGACACCTGGACGATCCAGCGGGCCCGGTGGGCACGCTGGATCGGGGGTGCCGGAGCGGCAGGAAGGGCCTGCCGCAGGGCGGGGGCCGTACGCCGGGCAGCCGTGCGGGCCCGGGGCGCGAGGCGGCTGGTTCTGTCCGGCGCCCCGCCGAAGCGGCGGGGCGTTGGTGGCGGGACGCCGGACAGGTCTTTCAACCGCCCCGGTGGACCGGGGGCCGCTGGTCCGCTCGGCCGGTGGACGACCGTCCCGGTCTACTTCAGACCGATCTTGTCGCACGCGGCCTTGTACTTGGGGGTGCAGATCTCGTTGACGGTGTAGATGCCGTCCTTGATCACGGTCTGCTTGATGTTGTCCTGGGTCAGCGAGACCACCGGGACGATCGTGCTCGGCACGTCCTTCTCGGTCGGGCTGTCGACCTTCGTCTCGGCGATGGAGTCCAGCTTCTGCCCCTTGCCCAGCGCCACCGCCATCTGCGCGGCGATGGACGCCTCCTGCGGGTAGGACTTGTAGACGCTCATGTACTGGGTGCCGGCGACGATGCGCTGCACGCCGTTGATCTCGGCGTCCTGGCCGGTGACCGGCGGCAGCTTGGACAGGCCCGCGCTCTGCAGGGCGGTGATGACACCGCCGGCCATGCCGTCGTTGGCGGAGTAGACGCCGATGACCTTGTTCTTGCCGAGCGCGGTGAGAGCACCCTCGACCTCGGCGTTCGCCTTCTGCGCGTTCCAGTCCGGGGTGTCGTACTCCTTGGCGATGTCGACCTTGCCGTCCAGCACCGAGTGCGCGCCCTGCTTGAACTGGGCGGCGTTCGGGTCGGTGGCGGAGCCGTTCACCATGACGACCTTGCCGGACTTGGCCTTGCCGCCCAGCGCCTTCAGCAGGGCCTGGCCCTGCACCTTGCCGACCGCCACGTTGTCGAAGGAGGTGTAGGCGCTGATGGGGCCCTCGGCCAGGCGGTCGTAGGCGACCACCGGGATGCCGGCGTCGTGGGCCTTCTGGACCGAGCTGGCTATGGCCTTGGAGTCCACCGCGTCCACGATCAGGACGTCCACCTTGTTGGTGATCATGGTGTCGGCCTGCTGGTTCTGGGTGCTGGCGTCCTGCTTGGCGTTGGCGTACTTCACCGTGGCCTTGCCGTGCGTCAGCTCGCTGACCTTCTTCTCGATCATCGGCTTGTCGAACTTCTCGTACCGCGCGGTCTGGTTCTCCGGAAGGAGCAGACCGATGGTCAGCGCGTCGCCCTTCTTGGCGCTGTCGCTCTTGGCGGTGTCGCCGCCGGACTCCTTGGCGCTGCCGCAGGCGGCCAGCGCAACGGCCATGGTGCCGGCGGAAACGACGACGGCGGCACGACGCATACGCGTGTTCACTTAAGAAACCTCCCTGACGCGGCCGCGTCGCTGCGGCCGAGGTGGCTGGAAGTCAACTCGGCGCGCACGTCGGCGTCAAGGAGTAAATCCTTAACGAGATGACAACGGTGCCATGCGTGAACTAAGTGAAGGCAGGCGTAGCCGTCGGGTGAACTCCATCCAAAAGGGTCGAATCACCCATTTCACTTAGCGCCAGGGCCAGCGCCCCGAGCACCTCGGCGCGGCCGCCGAGCTCCCCGGGACGGACGGAGAGCTGGCGTCCGGCGCTGGGGATCGCGTACCGTCCGACCGACTCCCTTATGGGCCCGAGTACCAGCTCACCGGCCTCCGCGAGGTCGCCGCCGAGCACCACGCGGCTCGGGTTGAGAAGATTACAGAGGTTCGCCACCCCGCTGCCGATGTGGCGCCCGACATCGGCGACCACCCGCCGGCAGCCGGGATCCCCCTCGCGGGCCAGCCTGACGACCGTCTCCATGGTCAGCCCCGTGCCGTGGCTGGACCGCAGCAGGGGCAGGACGTACCGCGCCGCCGTGAAGGTCTCCAGGCAGCCGCGGTTGCCGCAGCGGCAGACCGGCCCCGATTCGTCCAGCGTGATGTGACCGATCTCTCCCGCGGTGCCGCCGGGCCCCCGGTAGATCTTCCCGCTGATCACCAGGCCCGCGCCGACCCCGCTCGCCACCTTGATGTAGGCGAGGTCCTTCACGCCCCGTCCGCTGCCCCAGACCAGTTCGCCGAGCGCGCCGAGGTTGGCGTCGTTGTCGACGTGCACCGGCACTCCCAGGCGCTCGCGCAGCTCCTGGGCGGGCCTCGCGCCGCTCCAGCCCGGCAGTATCGAGGTGGAGCCCAGGGTGCCGGACTCCACGTCGATCGGGCCCGGGACGCCGAGCCCGACGCCCGTGACCTTGGCCCTGTCCACTCCGGTGGCCGCGACCAGCCGGCTGACCAGCTTCTCCGCACGGGCCAGGCCCTGCGCGGCGGAGGCGTCCACGTCCAGCGGCTCGGCCTCCTCGGCGAGCACCTGGTGGGCCAGGTTGCCGATCGCCACCCGCAGGTGGGTGTGGCCGAAATCCACTCCGATGACGATTCCGGCGTCACCGCTCAACGAGACGCTGCGGGCCCTGCGGCCCCCTGCCGAGGTGGGCGTGACCTCGACCGTCCCGCCCTCCCTGAGTTCGCGGACGATATTGGAGACGGTGGCCGCGGAAAGGCCCGTCGTCCTCGCGATCTCCGCCTGCGTGAGCGAACCGGCGAGCCGTACGGCGCGTACGACCCGCTCCAGATTGGCCCGGTGCAGCGACGACTGCGACCCTGGAGTCTCCATCGACCCATCCACTCCTGCCCTAAGCCGGGCGACGGCACTGCCGCCCGTGCCCCGGGTCACGGCAGCGGAACCCGGGCCATTTACAAGTTGTGAACTCCAAGCTCCGCTGAACGGGTTACCGCAGTCAAGTCCTTGACAGAAATCGGTGGCGCCGGCGCACGCCGTGACCGGTATCCGGCTGACCGGAAGCAGCTCTTTGGGACACCCGGCGCTCCGCCGGAGGCGGAAGGCGCCCGCGGCCCGCGGCCAACCTCCGAAGGATCCGCTGCGGTACGCAGGCAGCCGGCCACCCTGTGCACCGGCGGCCCCTGCCGGGGCGGTGCACAGGATGGCCGGACGGCGTCCCCCTACTTCAGAGCACCGGCGGTGAGACCGGCGACGACCTGGCGCTGGAAGATGACGTAGGCGGCCAGCACCGGCAGCATCGCCATCACCAGGCCGGCGAACAGACCGGACCAGTCGCCCTTGTACCCCTGGCTGACGGCCAGCTCGACCAGCCCCTGGGAGAGCACCTTGCGGTCCGGGTCGGTGTTGAGCACCGTCGGCAGCATGTACTGGTTCCACTGCCCCAGGAAGTTGAAGATCCCGACGCTGATCAGGCCCGGCTTGGCCATCGGCAGCATGATCTGGAAGAACGTCCTGGTGTGCGAGGCGCCGTCCACGAAGGCGGCCTCCGCGATGGAGGTCGGCAGCGTCCTGAAGAACGACGTCAGGAAGAAGACGGTGAACGGCAGCGAGTACGCGATGTACACCAGCACGAGACCCGGCAGCGTGTTCAGCAGCCCCATGTTGTTCATGACGTAGAACAACGGCACCAGGGCCAGCATCACCGGGAAGCTCATGCCCCCGACGAAGAGGTAGTAGACGAACCTGTTGAGCGGGAACTCGAAGCGCGCAAGCACGTAGGCCGCCATCGATCCGAGCACCAGCGTGCCGACCAGCGAGCAGCCCACCACCAGGATGGTGTTGAGGAAGTAGTCGCTCATGTGCGCCTGCGACCAGGCGCGCGACCAGTTCTCGAAGTGCAGCCGGTCGGGCAGGCCCCAGGGCGAGGTGAAGATGGACCTGTCGTCCTTGAACGACGTCATCACCGCCCACAGCAGCGGCAGGACGACCATGACCGCCCACAGCACGAGCATGCCGTGCGAGAAGACGTTGAGGACGCCGCCCCGGCCGCCGCCCCGTTCCTGCGGCGCCGCGGGGAGCTTGGCGACCCGTGTCGCGGCCTCGGTGCCCTCTGCCGGGGGCGGGGTGTCGGTGGTCTTCATCAGTACTCCAGCCGCTCACGCCTGCCGAGCCTCATCACGATCGCCGCGAACAGCAGCGTGACGAAGAGCAGGGCGACGCCGATCGTGGTTGCGTAGGCGGCCTGCCCGTCGTGGAAGGCCTTCTGGTAGACGTACAGCGGCATGACGATCGTCGAGTCGGCGGGACCGCCGGGTCCGACGGTCATGATCTGCACCGTCGCGAAGGCCTCCGCGCCGAGCGCCATGATCCCCATGTAGACCCAGCCGGACTGCACGGTGTCCCACAGCAGCGGCAGGGTGATGCGGAAGAAGGTCGTGACGCGGCTCGCGCCGTCGAGCAGCGCGGCCTCGTAGAAGTCCCTCGGGATGGACGACATGCCGGCCGAGAAGAGCACCACGAAGAAGCCGACGGTGCTCCAGACCAGAACGGCCATCACGCACCACAGGGCCCACTTCGGGTCGCCGAGCCACTCCGGCGGATCGCTCACCCCCAGTGCCTGCAGGAAGCCGTTGAGCGCGCCCTGCCGCGGGTTGTACGCGAACTGGAAGAGCAGCGCCACGATCGCGATCGACAGCACCTGTGGGAAGAAGTAGGCGATCTTGTAGAACTCCGCGCCCCGCACACCGGAGATGGCCGCGTCCTTGCGCTGCCGGCCCCCGACATTGAGCATGAACGAGAAGAAGAGCGCCAGGGAGAGCGTCACGAGGGGCAGCAGGATCACGAACAGCACACTGTGCTGGAAGGACTTCCAGAACAACGGATCGCTGAACAGCTTCGTGTAGTTCTTGAAGCCCACCATCGCGAATTCCGGGCTCAGGCCGGTCCAGTCCGTGAACGAGTAATAGATCGCCTGGATGAACGGCCAGATCACAAAGATCGCGTACAGCGCGAGGGGAGTCACGAGGAATCCCGCAACAAAGCGGTACTTTCCGTGTTGCATGGTCTACCGGCCCCGATCCGTTCGAGGACGCCTCCCCCAGTACCCGAAAGGTCTGGGAGGGGCATCCACGTGACGCGTGCTCACCTGTGCTTGTACTTCTTGATCGAGTCGTCCTTGGCCGTCGCGTCCGAGGCGGCCTGGCACTTCTTGACGGCCTCGGCGGGCGTCATCCGCCCGGCCATCATCTCGCCCAGCACGGCCACGCCGATGCGCTGCTTGTTGAGGTCCGTGTACCAGTCCTGCAGACGCGGGTTGAGGACGTTGTTGCCGGCCTTGTCCAGCGCGGCCACCGCGGAGGACAGGCCCGGCGGCAGCTTGAGGCCGGTGGTGCCGCCGCGCAGCGAGCTGAGCGAGGAGACCTGCTTGGTGAAGTTCGCGGAGGCCTCCTTGCCGAGCATGATGCGCAGTTGCTCCATGCCGCCCAGCGGGTTCTTCGCCTTCTTCGGCACGATGAACGGCTCGCTGCCCGCGGCCCAGAGGGTGCCGAAGGGCATCTTGTCGCTCTTGTCGAGGCTGGAGGGCCCCGCAACGGCCATCTGGAAGTCCTTGGGCGTGGTCTTCGCCGCCTCGTTCTCCACCCAGGAGCCGTTCGGGATGAAGAGCGCCTTGCCCTCGTTCCAGGCGGTCTGCGACTCGATGTGGGTCAGACCGGGTGTCCCCTGGAGGATGTAGCCCTTCTGGTACAGCTCGTAGTACGCCTCGAAGGCGGCCTTCACCGCGGGGTCGTACCAGGCCCTGGGCTCCAGGTTGTCGATGGCGTCGAGGACCTTCGGGCCGCCGATCTTGCCGATGAAGGGGAACAGCGAGAACGGGATGTAGTACGGGTACTTGCCCGCGTAGGTCCAGCCCGCGACGCCCTTCTTCTTCGCCTTGGCGCACAGCGCCAGCATGTCGTCCCAGGTCTCCGGGTACTCGGCGTCGAGCTTGGCGAGGTTGGAGCGGGAGTACCAGACGCCGTACACCGTGTACGCGTAGTACATGATCCAGACCTGGTCGCCGTCGAACTGGCCCATCTCGACCACGCCGGGCCGCAGGGTGTCGCGGACCTTGGTCTTCGGGTCGTCGATGGACGGCGCGTCGAGCAGCGGGGTGAGGTCGGAGAGCTGGTCCTTGCCGACCAGCACTCCGGTGTCCATCTGCTCGGCGCCGGAGTCGTCGATCAGGTCCGGGGGCGTGCCGCCGTTGAAGCGGGGCTGGAGCTCGGTCTGGATCTTCTGCGTCTTGTGGTGCTTGATCGTCGCCTTCGGGTAGCGCTTCTGGTAGAGCGCCTCGGCGTCGACGGCGTACTTGTCACCGAAACCGCCGTCGAAGATGACGACGTCGAGCGGCGCGTTCTCCTTGACACCCAGCGGGTTGGCCGCGCTCGTCTTGCCCTTCTCGACCTGCTTGTTGCCGCTGTCACTGCTGGCACAGGCCGACAGGAAACCCATGGTGGGAACGGCGATCACGCCGAGCGCAGCGGACCTCCTGATCAGGTCGCGTCGGCCCAGACCGTCGTGCGGGTGCTGCGCGGAAGTGGATCCCATGCTCAAGTCCTCGCTTTCTCCAGGACTCAGGCGGTGAACCGGATCCTCCCCGGCACCGCGGTGATGTGAAGCTGGGGTCGTGCTCGAAAACAGATTTCATGCTCGAAAATACCGGGATTGCACGGAATTTCCGGCAGTTGGCGCTCTGAACACCGCGTGCCGCCTCCCCACTCCCCCGGGCAGAGCGGTTGGCACGGCCACCCTGCGGACGCCGACAGGTATAGTCCACTTCCCGAGATATGGGCAAGATCGAATGCAGGTTTGGTCGGCAGTCTTTCCCTAGTTGAGACCTCGCGGACACATGGCCCGCCCGGGTTCTCCCGGCGTGCGCCCGGCACCCTCGGCCCCCGTCGGCCAGCGCCTTCGCCCCACCCGGCCGGCGGGGGCCGGCGGGGGCCGGCGGGACGGGGAAGGGAGCCGACAACGTTGTCCAGGCGCCCGGCTGTTCGCCGGCGCGTAAGTCCGCGGCGTGCTCCCCGCACGAGGCACGTCCGCTTGCCCGACGGCTCGTTGCCGCGCCTGTCCTGACGGCCCGTCGGGGGCGCGGGCGGGTCCGGGCCGTGGAGGGGCGGGGACCGTCAGGGGGCTGTGGGGGGCCGTGGAGGGCGTGCAGCGGGGCCGGCACCCGGCCCCGGGCCGGGCGCACAACGGCGGCCTGGGCGCACAACGGCGGCGCAGGCACCGCTCGGGAGGCTCACGTCGTCCTTCCGGCGCACGCCACGGCCCCGCGGCGCGTCACGGTGCCGTGCAGCCGTGGTGCGCCACGGCTGCACGGCGCCGCACGGCCCTGCCCCATGGCGCCGCACGGCCTTGCGCGGTGCCTCACGTCCGCCCGGTGCGCACCGCCGCCGCCCGGTACGTGTCAGGACCACGGGTGCGCGTCACGACCGCTCGTACGGGAGGATGCGGCGCGGCGGTACGGTGCGCGGGTGGCCCGGGCGGCGCCATTCGCGCGGGTAGCCGACGGAGACCTCTTCGCAGCGTATGCCCCGGTACCAGGTGGTACGCGGGATGTGCAGATGGCCGTACACCACCGCTTCGACGGGGAATCGGGTCAGCCAGTCGGCGGTGCGTTCGCTGCCGCACCAGAGGGCGAAGTCCGGGTAGTGCAGGATGTCGGTGGGCTCGCGGGTGAGCGGGAAGTGGTTGACGAGGACCAGGGGCAGGTCGGAGCCCTGCGCCGCGAGCCGTGCCTCGGTCTGCTCCAGCCGCGCCGCGCACCAGGCCTGACGGCTCGGATACGGATCGGGGTGCAGCAGGAACTCGTCCGTGCACACCACACCGTTCTCGTAGGCCTGCTCCAGCGCCTGCCGGCGGGTGTGCGAGGGGTCGGTCCTGAAGGTGTAGTCATAGAGGACGAACAGCGGCGCGACGACCACCGGGCCGCCCGGCCCCTCCCAGACGGGGTACGGGTCCTCGGGGGTGACGACGCCGAGGCTTCGGCAGAGCGCCACCAGGTGTTCGTAGCGCGCGAGACCGCGCAGCTCCAGCGGGTCGTCGCGGGGGGTCCACAGCTCGTGGTTGCCGGGCGCCCAGATGACTCGGGCGAAGTTCCGGCTGAGGGTCTCGAGGGCCCAGGCGATGTCCTGCGACATCTCCCCGACGTCCCCCGCGACGATCAGCCAGTCGCGGTCGGAGACGGGACGCAGTTCCTCGACGATCCTGCGATTCTCGGGATGCACGACATGAAGATCGCTGATGGCCAAGAGATGTGCCCGGTCCATTTGCCGCCCGTCCGTAGGAAGGTGAAGGAGCCTCCGCCGAAGTGGACGGCGGAGGCTCCGGGACACCGGCCATCCGGGGCGGGGGATCCCCTGGGATGCGCGGTGCGCTCTTGGGGCGGGGTCCGTGGCGGACGGTCACAGGCTGGCAGACCTGACCCTCCCGCAGAACCCCTAGCGCCCCCTAACTGCGCACCGCCCGTGCCCGCCGGCGGCCCATGAGCCCGCCCACCGTCCGTGCCGCCGGAGGGCCCGTACGAGAACGGTGCCCGCCACTCGGGCGGACACCCGTTGAAACCGAGCCTACAGCGCGGCATGGGGCCTGTCGTACGGTGCGTCAGGTGGTGTCGGCGGGTCTGCGGGGCGCCCTGCGGACCGGGTGCCCCCTGGGGCTGTGGCCGCCGCTGCCCGGGACACCGCGGCGGCGGCAGCCCGCGGGAGCCGTACGGGCGGGGTCGCCCGGTGTCCTGATGCGCCGCCGTGCGCCGCCGCCGTGCCCCCGGCCCACCCCTGGGGGTGACCGACTCCCCTTCGTCACGGGAAGAGCGGACGGCCTAATGTGAGCCGGGAAGACCCTTCGCCTCGGCGAGGGCTGCCGGTCTTTATGAAGGCGTGCGCAGAACGGGGGAATGCACCATGTCCGAACGTACCGATCCCGATCACACCACTGCCCTGGTGTTCGGGCAAGCCACTCGTCTCGGGCACTTCAGCGTCGACGAGATCGCCAGAACGCTGGAGCTGCCCGTCGAAACGGTCAGGAAGGTCCGCAGGGAACTCGTCGACCTCAACCTTCTGCAATCACCCGCCCATAATCCGGAATTGTTGATTCCGGTACATCCCGAGGTCGCGGTCACCGAGCTGACGAGCCCGGCCGAGCGGGACATCAGCCGCCTCCAGCAGCGCATCAGCGATATACGGCTGCGGCTGGGCAGGCTGACACCCGCCTATTCCGAGGGGCGCAGGCTGCTGCACCGCGCGCATCAGGGATTCCATCCGATCGAGACCAACGGGCAGATCAAATGGATTCTCAAGGAGCAGATCACCCAGTGCCGCAGTGAAATACTCATCAGCGGACAGAGCGAGCCCGTTCCGGAGGACATCCTGGACACCGTCCGGGAAAAGATCCGCGATGCCGCGAGGCACGGAATACGCATTCGGGCGCTGTGCCGCCACTCCGCCCTGGTGGACCCCGCCTCGCATTCCGGCACGGCCGAGCTCGCCGCGCTCGGCGTCACCGTGCGGTCCCGTCCCGAGCTGGTCGGCCAGCTCGTCATCTTCGACCGGGAGCACGCTGTCCTGCTCGACCCCGGGTGCGCCAGGGCCGCCGGCGGTGGCGAGGCGCCGGGCCAGGAGGCCGGGCCGCCCGCGGTCACGGTGAGCGAGCCCACCACGGTCGGGGTGCTGTGCGCCACCTTCGACCAGCTCTGGCAGGATGCCACTCCGTTCGGCGCGAACCACTCCGGCTGCACGACGATCAGCGGCGATCTGAAGGTGGCCATCGTCCGGCTGCTGGCCCAGGGTCACAAGGACGAGGTGGTGGCCCGGCGGCTGGGGCTGTCAGTACGGCAGTGCCGACGCTATGTCAAGGAGATCATGGACGAGCTGGAGGCGGACAGCCGCTTCCAGGCGGGCGCGAAGGTGGCACTGGGGGGCGCATTGACGCTCGATCAGACCCGTTCGGATGTGGCATGAGGACCTGACCCACCGGTCAGAGGCGCAGGTTGACCTATCATGCGCCGAGTTACTTCAGGGCCAATTGATGATGTCTTGACCATTCGATGGCCTCGCAACAAGCAGGTGGGAACTTCCTGCCATGCAGGTTGTTGCCGCGCGAATCAATCTGAGGCCGATCTAGACTCGCCAGCGCCTGCGAGTTGAATGCTGGCTGGATTGCGCTCATGTGGATGGGGCCACGGCGCCCAGGTCCCAGCCACGGGCGTCCGGGGGAAGCAGAGGGGGCTCGACGGATACGCCGGCGGCGCCGCGGCGACATTGCACTTAGGTGCGTACTGCATATAGATGCATATGGGTACATCGGGGGATGCATGCAACTCATCGACCAGAAGGCCGAGATCACAGCCCTGGAGTCTGCTCTGGAGGACTGCCGGGCGGGCCGCAACCGTATCGTCCTGATCGAGGGGGCGGCCGGTTGCGGCAAGAGCGAACTCCTTGCCACCTTCGCCGAACAGGCCGCGTCCACCGGCGCGAACGTGCTGTTCGCAGCGGGTTCCGCCGCTGACCGCGACGCCCCTTTGGGCACACTGCGGCAGCTCTTCGACGGAGTGCCGGCGCTGGACCTGGGGCAGCTCCAGGAGTGCGGGTCCGACGGCCTCAAGGGCGAGGAAATGCGTGAGCTGCATGTGCGTCTGTGCAGGATCTCGGAGTGTGCGCCCGTCGTCTGCTGCATCGATGATCTGCACCATGTCGATGCCGCGTCACAGCAGTTTCTGCAATATGTGGCGCGTCACCATAACCGTTCGACCAGGATCCTTCTGGTTGTCACGCAAACTCTGCATTACAGCCCGTTCGACGCGGGATTCAGCACGGAGCTGCTACGTCGTCCGAGCATGAGCAGGCTACAGCCCCAGCCATTGACGGCGACGGAGGTCGTGAATGCCCTTTCCCGTTTTCCGGGTCTGACCGGACGGGACGGGATGGCCGCCGATCTGCACCGGATCAGCGGTGGAAATCCCCTGCTGCTGCGTGCGCTGATCTCGGAGCACACGGGCGTCCGCACCGCCGCCTCGACCGGCTCCGGTGACGTCCGGCCGCAGCCCGGCGGCGCCTTCGCCCGGGCCGTGGTGAGCTGCCTGCAAAGCTGCGGGCAGAACGTGCTCACCCTGGCCGCGGCGATCATCGTGCTGGAGGACCTGGCCACCACCCAGTTGCTGGCCCGTCTGATCGGCACCACCAGGACGGCGGTGGCCCAGGGCATGTCGGCGCTGGAGTCGTCAGGACTGCTGAGCGGCGAGGGCCTGCGGCACTCCGTCGTCAGGACCACCGTCCTGGACCACCTGCCGCCGGGCACGCTGGCGCAGTTGCACCGCCGGGCCGCGGACATCCTGCACGCACAGGGCGCCGAGGCCGCGCTGGTCGCGCAGCACCTCGTCTCGGCCGTCCCGGAGGGCACCACGCCCCGGTTCCCGGAGTGGGCCGCGGACGTGCTGCGCGGCGCCGCCGAGGAGTGCGTCGAGCACGACGAGATCAGCCGGGCCGTCGCGCTGCTGGGGCTCGCCCACCGCTCGTGTGCCGACACGCAGAAGCGGGTCGCCATCAAGACCCGGCTCGCCGCGATTGTCTGGCGGCTTGACCCGGGCACGTCCGAGCAGCACCTCACCGAGGCGGTGCGAGGCGCGCGCACCGCCCAGGTCTCCGTGTCCGGGCTGCTGCCGCTGCTGCACCTGCTGGTGGCACAGGGCCGGATGGCCGAGGCCGCGGAGGTGCGGGGCCTGATCTCCTCGCGCCCCGAGGACGGCGAGGCCGACACCTCGGAACGGGTGTACCTGGCGGCGATGGACCCGGACGGCGCCCCGACGAACGGCGACCCCGACTTCCTGGTCCCGTCCCCGCTGTCGCCCCAGCCGAGCGGCGCCTTCCCGGGCCGCCGGCCCGGCAAGGACAGCCCCTTCTCGGCGGTCGGTGCGAACTCCACCGACATCACCCGCTTCCTGCGGGCCACCAAGCTGACCGGCGCCACCGTCCCGCCCATCGTGCAGGCCATCATGGCGCTGACCACCTCGGAGGACCTGGAGCGCGGCGTGCACTGGTGCCGGGTGTTCCGGAACGAGTCGCTGCGCTTCGACGCCCCCGGCTGGCAGGCGCTGTTCTCGGCGCTGCGCGCCCAGGGCCTGCTGCGGCTCGGCGACCTGGCGGGCGCGGAGGAGCATGCGCTGGAGTCCCTGGAGTGCGTCGCCGACCAGCGGACCAGCGACTTCTCCTACTCGGCGCTCTCCACGCTGCTGCGCGCCCGTACCGAGATGGGCAAGTACGCGGAGGCGGCGGCCATCGTGGAGCAGCCGGTCCCCGACACCCTGCACCTGACCGTGCACGGCCTGGCGTACTTCCGCGCCCGTGCCCAGTACTACATGGCGACACGGCAGTTCCAGGCTGCGCTGATCGACCTCTTCCAGGTCGGGCGGCTGATGAAGAAGTGGGGCATCGACCGCCCGCTGGTCCTGCCCTGGCGCACGGACGTCGCCGAGGTGCTGTTGCAACTGGGGCAGGTGGCGAGGGCGGAGCAGTTGGTGCACCGTCAGCTCTCGATGGTGGACTCCCGCCACCCCTGGGTGCGCGGCACGTCACTGCGGCTGCGGGCCGCGACCTCCGACCCCAAGCGGCGCCCGCACCTGCTGGACGAGGCCATCTCCGAGCTCAGGAGGTCCGGGGACCGGGTCGCGCTGGCGCGTGCCCTGGCCGACCTGGGCGACGCGCTGACCGCGCTGGGCGATCCGCTGGCCCGCACCATCCGGCAGGAGGCGCTGAGCCTGGCGGCCGAGTGCAAGGCAGCCGTGCTGCACGAGCGGATCCTGCACGGCGGCCCGCCCGTGGCGAACCCCGGGGCCACCGTGTCCGAGTTGCCGCAGGACCGCAGGGAGCGGGAGACGGGCGCGGCGCTCAGCGACTCGGAGCGCCGGGTGGCCTCGCTCGCCGCGCTCAAGTACACCAACCGCGAGATCTCGGGGATCCTGCACATCACGGTCAGCACCGTGGAGCAGCACCTCACCCGGGTGTACCGGAAGCTGAACATCACCCGCAGACAGGACCTGCCCGCACGGCTGGACCTGCATCCGCTGGAGGCGTCCGAGGCGCTGTGAGACGGCTGCGCCTCGCGAACCGGCACCCGGCGGGGCGAACCGGCGGCGTTCCGCGCCGCCGTCCGCCTGCCGGGCTGCCGACCTCCGGGCGTGGGCGCATCCCCCTGTCATGCGCCTATCAACTCGGAGACCGTACGGGCGACGGCGGCGTCCCTGAGCAGGCCGGCGTGGTCGACGTCGAAGACGATCTCCCTGCCTACCAGGGCCGCCTCCGGCAGCAGCAGCGCCGCCCGCGTGCGGTTGAGGCCGCTGCCGGAGCTCGACGAGCACAGCGCGGTGCCCCTGGCCCACATCCGGCTCACATCGGCCCGGTCGGCGACGGCCAGCGCGCACAACCTGGCCCCGCCCGGCTCGAACCCGCCCGTGCCGCCGGCGCCGAGGCCCGTGGACGACGACGGAGGCGGTGCGCCACGGGCCTCGGTCAGCAGGGCGTGCAGTCGGGCGGCGAGGATGGTCAGATCCTCGCCGCACTCCGCCACCACCGACGCCCCCATGTCCCGCAGCCGCTCCAGCCGCTCCCGGCCGCCGGCCGCGGGGGCCTGGCCGAGCCGGGCGAGCTGGGCGAGGAACTCGTCGTAGACGGTCGCGGGGTCCACGAACTCCGGGTCGATCAGCAGGATCTCGGGGCAGCCCCCCTGTCCGTCCGCCACCAGCTCGGCGAGCGCCGCCGCGAGGACACCGGCCACCCCGCAGGCGACCACGGCCCGTACGCCCAGCCCGCTGTCGTGCACCTCCCGCGCCCAGGGCCTGACGTACTCCCGCGCGCCGGCCTCCCAGTGGTGCGGCTCGGCGGTGCCCGATGTGCGCCAGACGGCGTGCGGGGTGTCCAGCAGGGACACCAGGTCCCGGGAGGCCCGCGCGTCGCCCGGACCTGCCGGCCAGTCGACCACGAGGACCAGGTGGCCCGAATCCGCGGAGCGAAGCTCTTCCCAGTGCACAGGACCGCTCACTTCCAGAAGGCTCCTTTCCCATCGCCCTGGACCGCCGGTTGCCCGACTTCCACGGAGCGTCAGATTACGGTTGCGCCCTTCGGGAGGTAACCCCTAAGTCCCCCCTGTCCGGGCAGGGCTCGTTCCGGTGGTTGCGGAAGGCTGAAGCCGCTCTGAAGAAGTCCTCGATCCCGCTGGACCAGGCGCCGGGCGCCTTGCTGGACAGAGCGGCCCGCGTGACGCGGCTCACTCGGGCACGTGCCCGGCCGGTGGAGGCGATAAGGGCCCCATAGGGGTGGGGAGCAGAAAATCAGGGGTACCCCGTAGCGGTCCCGCGATCCATGATGGCGTTCCGATGCCACCGTTCAGGCACGCCCCGAACGAGCACGTGAAACCCGCCGTGGCGCCTCTCGTCCGGTTCGCTTCGCAAGGGTTGGCGGCACCGGGGACCACGGCCGGGAGCGACCGTCGCGCACAAGGCCTCATGGCGTACGGACAGGCGTACGCGAGGCCGTCGAAAAGGACTCGTAGCGCATGCACGAGACCGTCGGACCGGGGGAAAGGAAGAGGTCCAGGTGATGTCCAGGTGATCGAGGAGATACTGCCCGAGGGAAAGGTCGCCGCCGAGGCGGCTTTCTCCGACTTTCCCGCGGAACCGGGACTCGGGCTCTTCCCCGAGGAGGCGGCGCTCGTCGCGCGTGCCGTGCCGCAGCGGCGTCTGGAGTTCGCCACCGTGCGCCTCTGTGCGCGGCGGGCCCTGGGACGCCTCGGAGTGCCGCCCGCGCCACTGCTCTGGGGCCGCCGTGGCGCTCCCGCCTGGCCGCACGGCATCGTCGGCAGCCTGACGCACTGCGCCGGGTTCCGGGCCGCCGCCGTGGCCCGGGGCGAGGACGTCGCCTCGCTCGGCATCGACGCCGAACCCGACAAGCCGCTGCCCGACGGCGTACTCGACGCCATCGCGCTGCGCCGGGAGGTGATCCGGCTGCGCGAGCTGAACGACTGCCACCCCGGTGTCTGCTGGGACCGGCTGCTGTTCAGCGCCAAGGAGAGCGTCTACAAGACGTGGTTCCCGCTCACCGGGCGCGAGCTCGACTTCGACGAGGCCGAGATCAGGATCGACCCTACCCCGGACACCGTCAGCGAGGACTCCCCCCTCGGCTCCTGCACCGGTGGCTTCACCGCCAGGCTGCTGGTTCCCCCGCCCACGGTCGGCGGGCAGGAGCTGACCTCGTTCTCCGGGCGCTGGCTGGTCCGGCGCGGCCTCGTCGTCACGGGCATCGCGCTCGTCCGCGTCCCCACCGCCGCCTCGTCCCCCCTGCGGGAGGTCCCCCTGCCGGGCGACGTGGTGAGGGCCTGACGCGCGGCGGCGGGGGCTGGGCCGCCGAGCAGAGCCGCCTCCGGATCGGCCGGCGGCCCGCCCGCGGCATCCGCTCGGAGGTGCCGTCGGTCGCCCACCGGCGGGGACGAGTGCGTAAGCGTTGCCTCCCGATCGACCGGTGGGCCGCAGCCGGTCTTCCGGGCGACTCATCCACCGGTTCCGCCGCGTCCCGGGACTGCTTCCTAGGCAGCGCCGTCCTCGCAGGGCGGCGGGCATGACGTCGCACGAACGGTCCCCTGGCCCGCAGTTCCTGGCCACCGACAGCGGCCGGCCGCCGGTCCCGGTGTGGAAGCCGGGCGGCGCGGTCCACCCCGCGCCGCCCTCGTCGCCCCAGGGCCCCACTCGACTCCACGACGCCTCGTGGCGCACCCACCAGCCACGACAGGCGGGCCCACGTCTTCCGCGGCACCGTCGCCGTCGACTCGATCCGGCTCCGCCTCGGCCAAGGCCCGTCCCCTGTCAGTCCCCCGCGGTCATGGCAGGTGACGGAGCGGGGGCTACCCCCACCATGCCCACTGCTGCCAACCGCACCGCTGATCGGCCTGGTATCCGGATGTGCCAGAGCCGGGTTCAGGCGAAAACTGGGATGCGTTCACATCCCCCGCGGCACCAGCTCTCAGGAATCACTCATGATGGCTCGTATCCCCATGCCCCGCCGACGCGCGCACCGTGCCCTGTCGGGCATCGCGCTGCTGGCGGTCACCGCCGGTGTCGCCACCGCGTGTGGCGACGAGGGCTCCACGCCCCCGGGCTCCCCCGCCCCGGCTTCCGCCTCGGCGACACCGGGTGCGGGCCGGGTGGCCGCATCGAAGCTGCACATGATCGACAACGACGGCCACCGCCTCGCCTTCCACGTCACCGACGGACGCGGGCCCACCATCGTGCTGGACGCGGGCGGCGGCGAGGACTCCTCGTACTGGAAGGACATCGTCCCCGGGCTGCACACGGCGACCGGAGCCAAGATCATCACCTACGACCGGGCCGGCCTGGGCGAGAGCGAGGCCGTCGACGGCCCCTGGGACGTCGAGAGCGCCGTCAGCGACCTGAAGACGGGACTGTCCACGCTCGGCGTGAGTGACGACGTGATCCTGGTGTCCCACTCGCAGGCCGGTGAGATCGCGACCTACCTGACCAAGGAGAACCCTGGTCTGGTGTCGGGCTCCGTACTCGTCGACGCCAGCCTCCCCCCGCTCTACACCGACGAGGAGACAGCTCGCATCGTCGCCGCCGGCCGGCCCGCGGTCGACGCCGCGCGGAAGGACCCCTCCACGCCGCAGAACAGGCAGCTCATCGCCACCTCGGAGAGCTACGTCCCCATGCATGAGGCGTACCACCAGGTCTCCTGGCCGGACACGGTTCCGGCGACCGTCATCGTTTCGGAGAAGACGCCGTTCGACGGCTCGCCCGAGGACGCGCAGCGTTGGCGGGACGCCGCCGCCGCATTCGTGAAGCAGGCACCCGGCCGGACTCTCGTCACCGCGAAGGGCAGCTCCCACGACGTCCCGAAGGACCGGCCCGGCCTCGTCCTCAAGGAGGTCGAGAAGATGGTGCGGGCGCAGGGGTGACGGGGCATACCACCGCCCGCCGCAGGAGGGGTTCCACTCCGCGTCGTCTCGGATCGTCGCAGCCGCGGCCCACAAGGCGAGGTTCAGCCGGGACCGAGCCCCCATGATCCGCCGGACACGGCCCTAGAGAGGGGCGTCCGGAGCAGGGCCTTCCTCCACCGCGCCTTCCGCTTCAGCAGGCGAAGGGGTGCGGTCGTCCAGGACGATGGTCACCGGCTGCCCGTCGCTGTCCAGCCCGGACAGGCTCTCGCTGATGCGTTGGTAGACGGTGCCGGCGAGCTCGTGGTCCCCGTCGCCTTCCCGGGACAGGGACGCGACGGTGAAGAGGCTGATGAGCAGGGCGATCAGAGAACGTCCCGACACGCTGGCGCGGACGCGTTCGTGACCGTTGTCGGCGACCTGCGGCGGCACGCGGAAGTGGGGGTGCCTGCCGGCGTGGGCGGTGACGAACCCCCAGGTGTCGCGGTGGCACAGAAGCACCGCAGACGACACGCGCGCGGCCTGACGCAGGAGCTGGCTGTGCCCCGGGGTCACCTGCACCTCGGGCGTGGGGTCCGTGCGGAGCTCCTGGAGCTCCCGGAGCGCCGCGGCGACGGCGGCGGTCTCCTGACGGATCTCGCCGAGGTCGGATCGCCACTGCTCGCGGACCTCGTCGAGGGATCCGCGCAGGGCTCCGGCGAGCGCGCCGATCTGGGTGCGCACCTCGTCCTGGACGGCCGCCACGACATCGGCGTGCTCCGAGGGTGGGAAGCTCGCCGTGTATGCGGCGATAGCCCCAGGATGGGTTCTCCCGCACCAGGCCCAGGATCAGATCGCGGATCGAGCGAACGGTGGGCGGGCGACCTGGTCCCTTCGGTCGGCATGTACGGGCATGGCGACGCTTGAACAGATCCCGGTGCCACCGCAGCACGGTGTCGGGCTGAACCAGCAAACGCAGCCGACGTGGAACCTGGCGCGGCAGCGCAACAGCAGAGCGGCGAGGAAAGCCCGGCCTTCCGACGCGAACGTCACCCGGTCGGCACCGAGCTGCCGCTCAAGGACCATGAGCTGATGGCGCAGGGCGAGAATCTCCGCGTCCTTGTCGCGATCGCTCTTCGGTAGCAGCCGCAGCGCGGCGAACGCGTTGGTCACGGTCAGGTAGGCAAGATGAAGCAACACGGGCACTCTTCCTGCCGCACCACCGAACACGCCCCTGAGCTGCACGGATGAAATACTCGGCAGGCGCAGAGCCCTGCCCGGCAGCTCGGAGTGCGTGAGCAGTAGACGCGATAGCGGCTGATACCGAGGACGGCCCGGTCCCGGCCCGACGTGCGGGGCCCGAGGGGCTCGTCCATTATGGAGGCCAAGATCGTGGCGAGGAACGCCCCAGCGATCACCAGGAAGCAGCGCCCGCCGTCCGCAGGAGGCGGCTGGCGATCTCAGAACTGACCCGTGGAGGCTTCGCCGGGAGGTGATCGCAATGCCCGTGATGGGCGTGCGCAGGTTCGAACGGTTCTTCCGTGAGGCAGCAGGCCTGACCGTCGACAAGAACGACGTCAAGGCCTACAACGACTTCGTCAACGACAAGATCTACGACTTCTTCCTCATCGGCGCGACCAGGGCGAAGGCAAACGGCCGGGATCTGATCGAGCCGCAGGACCTGCCCGTCACCAAGGGGCTCCAGGAGTGTATCCGTGACTTCCGCAAGATCGACCAGGACATCGAGCTGCGGCCGCTGCTTGAGGAGCTGACGACCCGGCCGGCGCTGGAGCCGTCGGCGAGCGAGGAGACCAATGCGCGGCTCCCTGACCTGGCGGGCGGGGTGAGTGTCGCGCTGGCTCGTGCCCTGCGGACGATGGACCCGGAGCGCCGGCATCCGCTGACCCCGCAGTGGGAGCACGTCTTCGACCTGTTTCACCTGCTGCTGTGATGGTCCGGCCTGTGCACGACAGCCCGCGGGAGGTCGCTTCTCCGCCCTGGGCCTGCCGCGCGTGGGCTCAGGACTGCTGTCTGCGGGACCGCAGCGCCCGCCACAGAGGCAGCGGAAAGAGCCCGACGAGGGGCGTCCGCCGCTGGTTGGGGTGGTACCCATGTCAGAGACTGCAGAACTGCGCACATCCGCACCGACGTGCCGCACGACTCGATCGGCTGCCATGGTCCGGTTCCACTGGCGGGTGGTGCTGGGGCTCGGCACGGTCTGGATCCTGGACGGCCTGGAGGTGACGATCGTGGTGGGCGCCGCGATCGGCAGGTGCCGCGTCGCTGCTCTTCCTCAAAGCCTCGCTGCTCGCGAGTAACCGTTACGGCCCGCCCTGCCGCGACCGGGAACGCTGAGCGACCATGAGGAGCGATGCCCCATGAAATGCGATGAGTTCGTAGCGAAGGTGCATGTCTGCCTGGCACGTGGGTGGGTCAGTGCTGTGCCGCGCCGCCCATCGCCGGCTGTCGGCCGCCGGGCTTGCGGGTGTGGTCGCCGGAGTCGCCGCCGGGCATGCGGTCGCCGGTGGTGGGGGTGCGGACGAGGTTGCCCTCTTCGGCCAGGTGCTCGTGGACGAGCCGGGTCGCCATGGCGCCCTCGCCGGACGCCGAGGCGACGCGTTTGACGGACCCGCTCCGGACATCGCCCGCCGCGAACACGCCGGGCAGCGTGGTCTCCAGCATCATCGGCGAGCGGCCCGCCGCCGCCCAGATGTCCGGGTCGGCCGCCGCCTGCGCGTCGGAGCCCGTCAGGACGAAGCCGCGCCGGTCCATCGCAAGTGCGCCCGCGAGCCAGTCGGTATGCGGCCGGGCCCCTATGAAGACGAACAGGAACCTGGCCGGCACCTCCCTGACCTGGTCGGTGGTGTTGTCCCTGACGGCCACCGCGCGCACGACGTCGTCGCCGAGCACCTCGTGCACCTCGTGGTGGAGCAGCACCCGGATCCTCGGGTGGCGCTCCACCTGGTCCACCAGGTACCTCGACATGTGCTGGCCAAGGTCGCCGCCGCGCACGATCAGGCGCACCTCGGGCGTGTACTCGGCGAGGAACAGCGCGGCCTGACCCGCGGAGTTGCCGCCGCCGACTATGGCCACCGGCTCCGTGGCGCACTGGTGCGCCTCGTGCAGCGTGGCCGCGTAGAACACGCTGGTGCCCTCGAAGCGTGCGATGCCGGGCGCATCGAGCTTGCGGTAGCGCACGCCGGGGGCGAGGACGACGGTACGCGCTTCGGTGAGGGTGCCGTCGGTGAAGCGGACGGCATAGTGGTCGTCGCGGCGTTCGAGACCTGTGGCCTCCAGTGGCACGGTGATCCGCGCGCCGAACTTGCGGGCCTGAATCACGGACCGCTCTATGAGTTCCCCGCCGGATATCCCGGCGGGAAAGCCGAGGTAGTTCTCTATGCGCGAGGAGGCCGCGGCCTGGCCTCCGGTGGCGACGGCGTCCACGAGCAGCGTGTCGAGCCCGTCGGAGGCCCCGTACACGGCGCTGGCAAGGCCAGTTGGACCGGCGCCGACCACCAGCAGATCGCTGCGGGCGATGTCGGGCGTGGGTGCGGGCAGGCCGATCAGCCGGGCGAGTTCAGTGAGGCTGGGGTTGCGCAGCACCTTACGGCCCTTCCAGATGACGACGGGAGTCTCCTTTGGTCGGACGGAGAACCTCCGCAGCAGCGCCTCGGCCTCCTGATCCTTCTCCAGGTCGATCCACCGGTGCGGCAGCCGGTTGCGCGCCGCGAACTCGCGCAGCCGCCGGGTCTCGGGCGAGTAGCACGAGCCCAGGATCCGAAAGCCCGCACCCAGGCCGATCAGCATGGAGCGCCGCCCGAGGTAGGCACGGAGCACAAGGTCGCCGAGGACCGGGTCCCGGGCGACCAGGGACCGCTGGCGCTGCACCGGTACGGCGAGCACCTCACCGGGCTCTCGCACGATCGCCGTGTCGAACGCCGCCTGGCCCTCAAGCAGGCCCAGTTCGCCAAGGAAGCGGCCCGGGCCGTGCACGGCCACGGTCCGCTGCTCCATGCCGTCGAGGTCGTGCACGACCTCAACGAACCCGCTGAGGATGGCCAGGAACTCCTCGCATCGCTGTCCCTCGCGGAACAGCACGTCGCCCTCCTCGACCCGGCGGCGTTCGCCGTGCTCGCCCAGGGCGTCGAGCTGCTCCGGCGTCAGCCGGGGAAAGGCGCCGCACCGGTCGGGGGTCTCGGTGAGGCGGACGCCGTCGGCCCCTGTCATACCATCGCCTCGTCGACGAAGCACCACCGCCAGTCCTCACCGGGCTCGTAGGACTGGACAATGGGGTGCTCGCTGGCGGCCGCGTGCCGTCGGGCGTGCCGGCCCTGCGATGAGTCGCAGCAGCCCACGTGCCCGCAGGTGAGGCACATCCTCAGGTGGACCCAGCCGGTTCCCTGGGCCAGGCACTCCTCGCAGCCCTGCGGGGTGTTCGGGGTCACCGGGCGCACCATGGCGAGGTGCGGATCGGGTTGCAGTGTCATCGGTGTCGTCCCTTTCATCCGTGCGCCGTCGCCCTGGCTCCACGGCGGCTTGCGATGGTCTCCTCGACCCACTGGCGCAGCGCCGCGGCGGGTGCGGCGCCCGCCTGCCGGCCGATCACCTCTCCGTGATCGAGCAGGAGCAGGGTCGGCACCGCATGCACGTCGAACCGCTGGGCCAGGCGCGGTGCGGCGTCGATGTCGACCTTGACGAGCTTGACCTGCCCGGCCATCTGCCCGGCGACCTCCTCCAGGGCGGGGCTGACCTTGCGGCAGGGCCCGCACCAGGCGGCCCACAGGTCGACGAGGGCGATCGGCTCGGCCTGCTCGGCGATCTCCGCGAAGTCCTGGTCGCCGGCGTCGGCGATCCAGGGCAGCTCCGCGCCGCAGTTGCCGCAGCGCGGACGCCCCTCGCCCACCGCCGGGACGCGGTTGTTCCGGCCGCAGTTCCGGCAGGTGGTCACCCTGTCCGTTTCGTCGGCCACCGGTCTCACGCTGCCTTTCCGACAGGGGCTCGCTGCTCGGGGCCGTCATGGGTGACGGTCAGTTCGCCGTCCCGCGTGTCCACCCGGATCGTCGCGCCGTCCTGCACCTCACCGCGGATCAGGGCGCGTCCGACGAGCGTCTCGACCTCGTGCGAGATGTACCGGCGCAGCGGCCGGGCACCGTAGACGGGGTCGAAGCCCTGCTGGGCGATGTGCTCACGGGCGTCCTCAGTGAGCTCGACAGTGATCCGCCGCTCGGCCAGGCGCCGCCGCAGGTCGTCGAACTGCAACTCGACGATCCGTTTGATCTGCTCCATGGCGAGCGGTTTGAACAGCACGATGTCGTCGACGCGGTTGAGGAACTCGGGCCGGAAGTGGCTCTGCAGCTCGCCCATCACCAGAGCACGGGCGTCCGGCTTGAGCTCGCCGTCCACGGTCGCACCGTCCAGCAGGTGGGCGGAGCCGATGTTGGAGGTCATGATGAGGACCGTGTTGCGGAAGTCGACCGTGCGGCCCTGGGCATCGGTGATGCGCCCGTCGTCGAGGACCTGGAGCAGGGTGTTGAAGACGTCGGCGTGCGCCTTCTCGATCTCATCGAAGAGCACTACGGAGTACGGCTTGCGGCGCACCGCCTCGGTGAGCTGGCCGCCCTCCTCGTAACCGACGTACCCGGGCGGTGCGCCGACCAGCCTGCTCACGGTGTGGCGCTCCTGGTACTCGCTCATGTCCAGGCGGACGATGCTCTCCTCGCTGTCGAACAGCGCCTCCGCGAGCGCCTTGGCCAACTCGGTCTTCCCGACACCGGTGGGGCCGAGGAAGATGAACGAGCCGATCGGCCTGCGCGGGTCGCGGATGCCGGAGCGGGCCCTGATGATGGCGTCGCTGACCAGTCCGACGGCCTCCTCCTGGCCGATCACCCGCTCGGCGAGGATCTCGTCCAGGCGCAACAGCTTCTCCCGCTCGCCCTCCTGCAGCCGGGTCACGGGGATGCCGGTCCAGGCCGCCACGATCTCGGCGATCTCGTCCTCGGTGACCACCTCGTGCAGGAGACGGTTCTCGCCCTGCTTGGCGGCGAGCCCCTCCTCCTCGGCCTCGAGCCGGCGCTGCAGTTCCGCGATCCTGCCGTAGCGGAGTTCCGCCGCGCGGTTGAGGTCGTAACGGCGCTCGGCCTCCTCGGCGTCCTGGCGCACCTGTTCCAGTTCCTGGCGCAGCTCCTGCACGCGCCGGATGGCCTGGCGCTCGGCGTCCCACTGGGCGTGCATGGCGTCGGCCTCGGCGCGCAGGTCGGCCAGCTCTCGCCTGAGGTCGTCGAGGCGCTGGCGGCTGGCGGGGTCCTCCTCCTTTGCCAGGGCCGCTTCCTCGATCTCGAGACGGGTCACCCGGCGGGTGATCTCGTCGAGTTCGGCGGGCATGGAATCGATCTCCGTGCGCAGCCGGGCGCAGGCCTCGTCCACGAGGTCGATGGCCTTGTCCGGCAGGAACCGGTCGGAGATGTAGCGGTGGCTGAGGGTGGCGGCGGCGACCAGGGCGGTGTCCTGGATCTTCACGCCGTGGAACACCTCCAGGCGCTCGCGTAGGCCGCGCAGGATGGAGACGGTGTCCTCGACGCTGGGCTCGTCCACCATGACCTGCTGGAAGCGGCGTTCGAGGGCGGCGTCGGACTCGACGTGCTTGCGGTACTCGTCCAGTGTGGTGGCGCCGATCATATGCAGCTCGCCCCGGGCGAGCATGGGCTTGAGCATGTTCCCGGCGTCCATCGCGCCCTCGGTCCCGCCCGCACCGACGACCGTGTGCAGTTCGTCGATGAACAGCAGGATGCGGCCCTGCGCTCCCTTGACCTCACCGAGGACGGCCTGCATGCGCTCCTCGAACTCGCCGCGGTACTTGGCGCCCGCCACCAGGGAGCTCATGTCGAGCGCGAAGATGGTCTTGTCGCGCAGCCCGTCCGGCACGTCACCGCGGACGATGCGCTGGGCAAGGCCCTCCACGATGGCCGTCTTGCCGACGCCCGGGTCGCCGATCAGCACGGGGTTGTTCTTCGTCTTCCGACTGAGGATCTGCACCACGCGGCGGATCTCGGCGTCCCGGCCCACCACCGGGTCCGTCCTGCCGCTCCGCGCCTCCGCGACAAGGTCGCGACCATACTTCTCCAGCGCCTCGTAGGCCTCCTCGGGAGTCGCCGAGGTGACGCGCTGATGGCCGCGGATGCGGGTCAGGGCGTTCAGGAACGCGTCCTTGGTGAGGCCGTACTCCTTCAGCAGGCGGCCCGCCGCGGTGCGCGAGCCCTCGTCCGCGAGCGCCAGGACGAGGTGCTCGACGGACACGTACTCGTCCTTGAGGCGCCCCGCCTCCTGCTCCGCGGCGTCCAGCACCCCGGCGAGCCGCTGGGTGACGTAGACCTGCCCCGGCGCGGCGCCCGGTCCTGTCACTTTGGGCCGGCGGGAGACCTCACCGGACACCGCGGTGCGCAGCCCCTCGGTGTCGACACCCGCCTGCTCGCACAGGCGGGGCACGAGGCCCTCCCGCTGTTCGAGGAGCGCGAGCAGCAGGTGCTCGCCGTCGACCTCGGTCTGGCCGAGCCGGCCCGCGATGGTCTGCGCCTCCTGGAGTGCTTCCTGGGACTTCTGGGTGAGGCGGTTCATATCCACGATTCATCACTCCTGCAGCCGGCGTTGCTGCGCCTCAGTTCGGCCTCCAGCTCGCTGATCCGCTCCAGCAGGTCGAGCACCAAGCCGACGGACGCGTAGTTGAGGTGCAGTCCGGCCCGTAGCCGCTGGGCCCGGGCGAGGGTGGCGGGGGCGCCGGGGCCGAACCACAGCCGGCCGTGGGCGTCGCGCGAGGCGTCCACGACGCCGAGCGCCGCCATCCGCCGGACGAGGTCGGGGTGGAGGCCGGAGCGCCTGGCGGTGGCATCCAGGCTGAGCCGGTCCAGGGGCACGATGGCGTACCTGCGGACGAGGACGTTCGGGGGGCGCCTGCGCGCCGGCGCGGACGCCATGCGCCTCCCGCCGGCCGGTGCGGCGGCGCGCCGCGGGTCGTTGGTCATCCTGTCTCCCTCGGGTTGAAGGTGGAGACGGCCGCCAGCTCCTCGAAGAGCTCACGCTCCCTCTCGCCCGGCTCGGGCGGCACCATGATGCGGACCTCGGCGTACAGGTCGCCGTCACGGCCGCGCGGGTTGGGCATCCCCTCGCCGCGCAGCCGCAGCCTGCGGCCGCTGGAGGAGCCGGCGGGGAGATTGAGTTTGACGGTGCCGCCCGGGGTGCGGACGGGCACCGTGGCGCCGAGCGCCGCCTCCCATGGCGTCACCGGGACGGCGACGTGGATGTCCCGGCCCTCCAGGCGGTAGCGGGAGTCGGGCCTGATGCGCACCCGCAGGTAGAGGTCGCCGGACGGGGCGTCGCCGCTGCCCCGGCCGCCCTCGCCGGCCAGCCGGATGCGCTGTCCGTCGATCACCCCGCGCGGCACGTCGACCCCGTAGGTGCGTTCCCCCTCGGGGCCGGTGAGGGTGACGGAGCGGCGGCCTCCGCGGTAGGCCTCCTCGACGCCGAGCGGCAGCTCGGCCTCCTGGTCAGCGCCGGGCACGGCACCCCAGGTCCCGCCCCGTCCGGCGCCCCGACCGAAGATCCCGCCGAGCAGGTCGTCGATGTCGACGCCCTCGAAACCGCCCCCGAAGCCCGTGCGCACGCCTGCGCCGCCGGGCCGGCCGCGCGCCCCGCCGCGGGCGCCCGCACCAGCGGCGACCCGCTCCTCGTAGTCCTCCGGGACCTGCCGGAAGTCCTCTCCGAACCGGTCGTAGCGGCGCCGGGTGCCAGGATCGGAGAGCACGCTGTAGGCCTCGTTGAGCTCCTTGAAGCGTTCCTCCGCCGCCGGGTCCTTGTTGATGTCGGGGTGGTACCGGCGCGCCAGCCTGCGAAAGGCCTGCTGGATGTCATCCTGGCCCGCGTCGCGCGACACCCCGAGAACGCTGTAGAAGTCCCGTGCCATCGGCGTCACTCCTGCCGCTTGCTGACCACGACGGCGGCGGGCCGCAGCAGGTCGCCGTCCTCGCCGTAGCCGGGGCGCAGGACCTGGACCACGGTGTTCGGCGGAGCGTCGGGGTCGTCGACGACGCCGACGACCTCATGCCGTGCCGGGTCGAAGAGCACACCCGTCTCCTCGTACCGCGGGTATCCGAGCCGGGCGAACACCTCGGCTGCCTGGTCGCGCACCGCCTCGACGCCCTTCAGGACGGCGGACGGCTCGGATCCGGCGTGCTCAAGGGCCAGTTCCAGGTTGTCGATGACGGGCAGCAACGCCCCGGCGGTGCGGGCACGCTCCTCCGCCCGCACCTGCCGGAGTTCCTTCGCGTGCCTCTTGCGGAGGTTGTCCAGGTCAGCGAGAGCGCGGTGCCAGCGGTCCCGGAGCTCGGCGACGTCCGCGGCGCTCCGGTCCTCATGCGCCGCGGCCGGCTCCTGCTCCGGGTGCGCGGGCGGCTGCTCTTCCGGTTGCGGCACGGATGGTTCCTCTTGCGCGGCGGGTTGCTCCTGTCCGGCGCCACGGGCGGGCTCCTCCCCCTGTGGCTGCGAGGGCGGTGGCTCCCGGCGCGGTTCGCCCTGCGTGCTGGGTTCCTGCTCCGTGGACATGCGGACCTCAGCTCTTGTCGAAGTCGGCGTCGATCACGTCGTCGGACCGGCCCGGGCCGCCCTCGTCGCGCTCCGCACCGGCCCGCCCCGGCCCGCCCGCGCCGCCGCCGGACCGGTGGGCCGCGAGCGAGGCGTACACCTGCTGCAACTCGGAGGTCAACGACCTGACCCGATCCAGCGGGGCCTCCTGCCTGACGGCGTCACGGGCGTCGCCGACCAGCATCTCGGCCCGGGACCTCTCGTGGGACGGGGCCGCGTCGCCGAGTTCGTTGATCTGGCGCTCGACCTGGTAGGCGGCGGCATCCAGTTCGTTGCGTGCGTCCACGGCCTCCCGCAGGGCCCTGTCCTCGCCGCGGTGCTCCTCGGCCTCCTGGATCATCCGGTCGACCTCGCCGCGGTCGAGGTTCGAGCCCTCGGTGATGGTGATGCTCTGCTCGGCCCCGGTGTCCCTGTCCCGCGCGGCGACGTTGACGATGCCGTTGGCATCGACGTCGAACGTCACCTCGATCTGCGGTTCGCCACGCGGAGCCGGCCTGATGTTCTCCAGGCGGAACCGGCCGAGCACGCGGTTGTCGGCGGCCAGCTCGCGCTCGCCCTGGAGCACCACGATGTCGACGGCCGGCTGGTTGTCCTCGGCGGTGGAGAAGGTCTCGGTGCGGCGCACCGGGATCGTGGTGTTCCGCTCAATGATCTTCGTCATCACGCCGCCCGAGGTCTCCACACCCAGCGACAAGGGTGTGACGTCGAGCAGCAGGACGTCCTTGACCTCGCCCTTGAGCACACCGGACTGGATCGCGGCACCCAGCGCCACCACCTCGTCCGGGTTGACGCTCATGTTCGGCTCCTTGCCGCCGGTGAGCCGCCGCACCACGCCCTGCACGGCCGGCATCCGGGTGGCGCCGCCGACGAGAATGACCTCACCGATGTCACTCTCACCGATCTTGGCGTCCTCCATCGCCCGCTGCACCGGCTCCCTGGTCCGCTCCAGCAGGTCCTGGGTGATCTGCTCGAACGTGGAGCGCATGACCGTCTCGGTGAGGTGCTTGGGGCCGGAGGCGTCGGCCGTGATGAACGGCAGGCTGACCTGCGTCTGGGTGACCGAGCTCAGCTCCGTCTTGGCCTTCTCCGCGGCCTCGAAGAGCCGCTGCAGAGCCTGCGGGTCATTGCGCAGATCGATGCCGTTCTCCTGCTGGAAGCGGTCCGCCAGGTGGTCCACCAGGCGCCGGTCGAAGTCGTCGCCGCCGAGGTGGCCGTCGCCCGCGGTGGCCCGTACCTCGACGACCCCCTCGCCGACGTCGAGCAGGCTCACATCGAAGGTGCCGCCGCCGAGGTCGAACACGAGCACCGTCTCGTGGCCCTTCTTGTCCAGGCCGTAGGCGAGCGCGGCGGCCGTCGGCTCGTTGATGATGCGCAGCACCTCGAGACCGGCGATGCGCCCTGCGTCCCTGGTCGCGGTGCGCTGAGCGTCGTTGAAGTAGGCGGGCACGGTGATGACGGCCTCTGTCACCCGCTCGCCCAACTGCTTGCCGGCGTCGTCGGCGAGCTTGCGCAGTACGAGCGCGCTGATCTCCTCGGGCGCATACAGCTTCTCGCGGACCTCGAAGCGGGCGTTGCCCTGGTCGTCGGCGACGACATCGAAGCCGACCGCCTTCGCCTCCTCGGGGATCTCGTCGAAACGGCGGCCGATGAAGCGTTTGGCCGAGTAGACGGTGCCCTTGGGGTTGAGGATGGCCTGGCGGCGGGCGAGCTGGCCCACCAGTCGTTCGCCGGTGTCGGTGAAGGCCACCACCGAGGGTGTGGTGCGGCTGCCCTCGGAGTTCGGCAGCACCGTCGCCTCTCCGCCCTCCCAGGTCGCTATCACCGAGTTGGTGGTTCCCAGGTCGATCCCGACTGCCTTGGCCATGAGGTACTCCTTCGTCGAAGCCCGCGTACAGGTATGCGTGCGTGGACGCGGTCCCGCTCCGTCGGTGTCCTGGTTGTGCTGCTGCCGCTCCGGGCGCTTGCGCGCCGGAGCGGCAGCAGCCCGACTCCGTCCGGGCCGACGCGGCCTGCCTCGAACAGTGCGCGATCTCAACGAGAACCGACGACAGGTCGCAGCAAGGTGAGCGCGGCCCGTGGTTCGCCTGCCCACGGAGGGTTGAGGAGCGGGTTTCTCGGCATGTCGAGCCGAAACCCATCAACAGGAAAATAGTGATATACCACCATCGAGCACCACGGATGGCGACTCGGAGGGACGGAGCACGGCCAGCGGCCCGGAACGGCTCCGCAGACCGACAAAGGCCACGAGGCGCACGGAATTCCTGTGATCGCGACCTCGGGCACGACCGATCTCAGCGGGCCGCCGGGACCGCGCGCACCTCGTCAACCTGTACACGAATCCAACCTGTCCTGACCTTGTCATTTACTTGACAAGTTGCTCGACCGCCCCTGCGAGAAAGTCTCCCGCAGCGAGGTCGAGGAGACTCGAACCGGAGCAAGCGGCGCAGGCGAGCAGGCTGATCATCGTGCTGGTCGGCGCGCTCTGGACTCACGCGTTTTCAGCTCTTCAAGGTGACGCGGGTTCGTCGAGGGCCAGGCCGGTCAGCGCACAGGCCGGGGTGTTGGAGCACAACGTGTCGGCCGAGGTCGCGACTCACCCGGCGCCCGCAATTCGCGCGGTCTACGACTCCGACCCCACCCTTGCGTTCATGAAGACAGACTTCACGGACGCTCTCCGCCGGTCCGTGTATGCCTTCCTGATCGGCCTACTATCCCTCAATGAGCACCATGGGTGACGGGCAGACTCCGTTCAGTCACGAGGGTTGGTTTCGGGATCGTCCTGGGTGGTGCTTCACCCGCGCACACCTGCAGTCGCTTGATTTCGACGTTACCCGTCTCCAGCTTGCGGTCCACTGACGGTGTCCCGTGCATGCTCGGGAGCATGTGTGGTTGACCTGCTCGTTCGCCTGTCATCCAGTGAGGTTGTGAAGGCGGGCGATGCCGGGCATGGCGTGGTGGTTTCCGTCGCCTCTCAGGCTGTGGTCACGCAGGATCTTCCAGTTCCTCATGCGGGCGAAAGTGTGCTCGGCGCGGGCGCGGCGGTGGGAGGCGTTGTGCTCCTCCTTCCACGAGGGCAGTTCCTCGTCCTTGTACCGGCGGTAGTGCAGGATCGAAGCTTCCCCTTGATCGTGGACAGCCGGAGACTGGTGATCTTGAGGGCCCAGAGGAAATAGCACCAGGTGGGAAGCAAGTACACGAAGCGGTACACCGAGGAGTTCAAGCGGGACGCGATCGCGCTCGTCGATTCCTCGGGCAGGACGGTCACGGCCAGTCGCACGGGGACTCGGCATCAGCTCCGAGTCCCTGCGCGGTGGTATCGCCGGGGGAAGGCGCGCCGGGGCAAGGACGATTCCGGTGAGCTGACCAGCGCCGAGCGCGCGGAGCTCAAGCGGCTGCGCAAGGAGCTGGAGAAGCCGTAGGCGGCGTCCGCGGTCACCCACCGGAAGGGCACCTTGTCGGCGATCGCCCGGCGGACGATCGCCTTGGCCATCGCCACCTTCGTCTCGAAGGCGACCTCGTCACCGATGCGGCCCGACGGCACTGTTCCCGGTCGTCCGTCCCGGACATAGGCAGATACAGACGGCGGTCGATCAACGTCCGGCCGAGGATCTCGTCGGCATCCCAGTCGATCAGGTTCAGCATCCGGTGGATGCGCTCCGGGCCCGCGTGACCGACCTCCTCCGCCAGGGTCCAGCCGTTCTTGCGTCGCAGCGGAGCGATCAGCCATCGCGTATAGGCCAGTGCCGATCCCCGCGGCTCTGATCCCTTGAACCGATGCCCGAACCGCTCATGCAGAGCGTGCGGTTCATGCGCCCACAACCTGACACCAGCAAGGTCCCCACCCATGACCGCACCAACGACCGACCTGGCCCCCAGTGACGGCAGGCACCGTTGCAGTACCAGGCGCTCGTTCGCCACACGCTCGCAAGGACAGAAGAACTCCGCACCTGGTACCAGGTGCGGAGTTCTTCGTCGTAGGATGCGCAGCTCCGCTCCGGGAACAGATCGCATGGGATCATGGTCGCAGGCGCGTCTTCCGCCCGCCGCGCGCGAGCGCCCTGCCCCCGCGCGCGAGATGCAGGGGCCCGGCCTCGTTCACGTCAGGTCAAAGAACCGACGAGTTGGCGCAGTACGTACTGCAGGATGCCGCCGTTGCGGTAGTAGTCCGCCTCTCCGGGGGTGTCGATGCGGACGACCGCGTCGAACTCGACGCCCGTGTCGGTGGTGACCTTGACCGTGGCGGGGGTGGTGCCGTCGTTCAGGGCGGTGACGCCGCTGAAGGAGAAGGTCTCCTCGCCGGTCAGGCCGAGGGACTCGGCGTTCCGGCCCTGCGGGTACTGCAGCGGCAGGACTCCCATGCCGATGAGGTTCGAGCGGTGGATGCGCTCGTAGGACTCGGCGATGACGGCCTTGACGCCGAGCAGCGCGGTGCCCTTGGCGGCCCAGTCACGGGACGATCCCGAGCCGTACTCCTTGCCGGCGAGCACCACCAGCGGAACGCCCGCGGCCTGGTAGTTCTGCGCGGCGTCGTAGATGAAGGAGACCGGACCGCCGTCCTGCGTGAAGTCACGCGTGAAGCCGCCCTCGGTGCCCGGCGCGATCTGGTTGCGGAGCCGGATGTTGGCGAAGGTGCCGCGGATCATGACCTCGTGGTTGCCGCGGCGCGAACCGTAGCTGTTGAAGTCCCGGCGCTCGACGCCGTGCGCGGTGAGGTACGTGCCGGCGGGCGTGTCGGCCTTGATGGCACCGGCCGGCGAGATGTGGTCGGTGGTGACCGAGTCTCCCAGCTTGGCCAGCACCCGTGCGCCCTCGATGTCCTCCACCGGGCTGGGCTCGATGCTCATGCCCTCGAAGTAGGGGGGCTTGCGGACGTAGGTCGACTCGGCGTCCCACTCGAAGGTGTTGCCGGTCGGCACGGGCAGCGCCTGCCACTGCGCGTCACCGGCGAAGACGTCCTGGTAGGACTTGGTGAACATGTCCTCGCCGATGGCGCTCGCCACGACGTCGTTGACCTCGGCCTCGGAGGGCCAGATGTCCTTGAGGTACACGGGGTTGCCGTCCTGGTCGGTGCCGAGCGGGTCCTCGGTGATGTTCACCTTCATCGAACCGGCGAGCGCGTAGGCGACGACCAGCGGCGGGGACGCCAGGTAGTTCATCTTGACGTCGGGGTTGATCCGGCCCTCGAAGTTGCGGTTGCCGGAGAGCACCGAGGTGACGGCGAGGTCGTGCTCGTTGACCGCCTTGGAGACCTCCTCGGGCAGCGGGCCCGAGTTGCCGATGCAGGTGGTGCAGCCGTAGCCGACCAGGTTGAAGCCGACCTTGTCCAGGTACGGCGTCAGGCCCGCCTTGTCGAAGTAGTCGGTGACGACCTTGGAACCGGGCGCGAGGGTGGTCTTCACCCACGGCTTGCGGGTGAGGCCCTTCTCGACGGCCTTCTTGGCGACCAGCGCCGCGGCGACCATGACGTACGGGTTGGAGGTGTTGGTGCAGGAGGTGATCGCGGCGACGGTGACGGCGCCGTGGTCGAGCTGGTAGCTGGTGCCGTCGGGGGCGGTCACCGGGACGCGGCGGGTCGGCACCCCGTTGGCGGTGGCCGGGGCGTCGGAGGCCGGGAAGGACTCCTTGCCCGCCTCCTCGTCCTCGGCGACGTAGTTCCGCACGTCCTGCGCGAACTGCTGGGCGGCCTGGGCGAGGACGATACGGTCCTGCGGGCGCTTCGGTCCGGCGATGGACGGCACGACCGTGGCGAGGTCGAGCTCCAGCTTCTCGGAGAAGTCGGGCTCGGCGGCCGGGTCCAGCCACAGGCCCTGTTCCTTGGCATAGGCCTCGACGAGGGCGACCTGCTGGTCGCTGCGGCCGGTCAGGCGCAGGTAGTTCAGGGTCTCCGCGTCCACGGGGAAGATCGCGGCGGTGGAGCCGAACTCCGGCGACATGTTGCCGATGGTGGCGCGGTTGGCGAGGCTCGTGGCGGCGACGCCCTCGCCGTAGAACTCGACGAACTTGCCGACCACACCGTGCTTGCGCAGCATCTCGGTGATGGTGAGCACCAGGTCGGTGGCGGTCGTGCCGGGCTTCAGCTCACCGGTCAGCTTGAAGCCGACGACGCGCGGGATGAGCATCGAGACGGGCTGGCCGAGCATGGCGGCCTCGGCCTCGATGCCGCCCACGCCCCAGCCGAGCACGCCCAGGCCGTTGACCATGGTGGTGTGGGAGTCGGTGCCGACCAGGGTGTCCGGGTATGCCTGGCCGTTCCTGACCATGACCGTACGCGCCAGGTGCTCGATGTTGACCTGGTGCACGATGCCGGTGCCGGGCGGGACGACCTTGAACTCGTCGAAGGCGGTCTGGCCCCAGCGCAGGAACTGGTAGCGCTCCTTGTTGCGGCCGTACTCCAGCTCCACGTTCTGGGCGAAGGCGTCCGGGGTGCCGAACCTGTCGGCGATGACGGAGTGGTCGATGACCAGTTCGGCCGGGGCCAGCGGGTTGATCTTCGCCGGGTCGCCGCCGAGCTCCCTGACGGCCTCGCGCATGGTGGCGAGGTCGACCACGCAGGGCACGCCGGTGAAGTCCTGCATGATCACGCGGGCCGGCGTGAACTGGATCTCCTGGCTGGGCTGGGCAGCGGAGTCCCAGGTGCCGAGCGCACGTATGTGGTCGGCGGTGATGTTCGCGCCGTCCTCGTTGCGGAGCAGGTTCTCCAGCAGCACCTTCAGGCTGTAGGGAAGGCGCGCGGAGCCCTCCACCTTGTCCAGCCTGAAGATCTCGTACGACTCGTCGCCCACGCGCAGCGTGCTGCGGGCGTCGAAGCTGTTCGCCGACACGACAGTCTCCTTCGTGTTTACGTATCCGCGCATACCACCGCCCGCACCCGGGTGCGGCTGCCACCGCGCGGTGCCGTCACGGCTCACCCGCCGGTCCGACAAGGCGCCCGCCGCGCCGTGCGGGTCCGGATGGCGCCCTCATGGCGTGATCGGGTGGGCCTTGCCGAGATGGCGGCCGGTGCGTCCCGGCAGATATCTCGATGTCGAGATAACTCTAGTACATAGGTGCGGGCCGGTCATGTGCGGAGGGGGGGCCGAGCGGCACCGCCGGGCGTGCGGGCCCGCCCGGCGGTGCCGCGGCGATCGCGTCGTCCGGGAACACCGGGGTCCCCACATCATGGCGGGAGTGGCGCCCGGCCGCATCCGAGAGCCCGGGGCCGCCCGGCGGGTCCGCGCTCGCACCCGGTACGTCCGGGTGGGAGTGAGGACGCGGGGAGGGGGCATCCGCACGGTGGGTGGACCCCCGGACGGCACCCGTCGAGTTGCGGGCGGCGCCCGGCGGGCGGACCGTCGAAGGGCACCCCGGTGCACCCGGGTTCACCCGAGCCCAACCCCGCCCCTGCCCCTGCCCCGGCCCGCCACGCCAGCGCGCCCCCTCAACGCGCGACATCTCATATCTGAGATACCCTGCATGTATGTCAGACGACTACCTCGTACGCATCGGCAAGCTCATCCGTGACGCCCGTCACCATCGCGGCTGGACACAGACGCAGCTCGCCGAGGCGCTCGGCACCAGCCAGAGCGCGGTCAATCGTATTGAGCGCGGGAACCAGAACATCAGCCTTGAGATGATCGCCCGGATCGGAGAAGCCCTGGACAGCGAGATCGTCTCCCTCGGCTACGCAGGTCCCATGCACCTGCGCGTGGTCGGCGGACGCCGCCTCTCCGGCTCCATCGACGTCAAGACGAGCAAGAACGCCTGCGTGGCGCTGCTCTGCGCCAGCCTGCTGAACAAGGGCAGGACCCTCCTGCGCAGGGTGGCCCGCATCGAGGAGGTCTACCGCCTGCTGGAGGTGCTGAACTCCATCGGGGTGCGCACCCGCTGGATCAACGACGGCGTCGATCTGGAGATCGTGCCGCCCGCCCACCTGGACATGGACGCGATCGACGCGGAGGCCGCCCGCCGCACCCGGTCGATCATCATGTTCCTCGGCCCGCTGCTGCACCGGATGGACAGCTTCAAGCTGCCCTACGCGGGCGGCTGCGACCTCGGCACCCGCACCATCGAGCCGCACATGATCGCACTGCGCCGCTTCGGGCTCGACATCACCGCCACCGAGGGCCTGTACCACGCCGACGTCCAGCGCGACGTCACCCCGGGCCGCCCGATCGTGCTGACCGAGCGCGGTGACACCGTCACCGAGAACGCCCTGCTGGCCGCCGCCCGGCACGACGGTGCGACCGTCATCCGCAACGCCTCCTCCAACTACATGGTCCAGGACCTGTGCTTCTTCCTGGAGGCCCTGGGCGTGCGGGTGGAGGGCATCGGCACCACCACGCTGACCGTGCACGGCGTTCCCACCATCGACGTCGACGTGGACTACTCACCCTCCGAGGACCCGGTGGAGGCGATGAGCCTGGTGGCCGCCGCCGTGGTCACCGAGTCGGAGCTGACGGTCCGCAGGGTGCCGATCGAGTTCCTGGAGATCGAGCTGGCCGTGCTGGAGGAGATGGGCCTGGACCACGACAGGTCCGCGGAGTACGTGGCCGACAACGGCCGCACCCGCCTGGTGGACCTCACCGTGCGCCCGTCCAAGCTCCAGGCCCCGATCGACAAGATCCACCCGATGCCCTTCCCGGGCCTGAACATCGACAACGTGCCGTTCTTCGCGGCCATCGCCGCCTCGGCGCAGGGCAAGACGCTGATCCACGACTGGGTCTACGACAACCGGGCGATCTACCTCACCGACCTCAACCGCCTCGGTGGCCGGCTCCAGCTCCTCGACCCGCACCGGGTCCTCGTGGAGGGCCCCACCCGCTGGCGCGCCGCCGAGATGATGTGCCCGCCCGCACTGCGCCCGGCCGTCGTGGTGCTGCTGGCGATGATGGCCGCGGAGGGGACCTCCGTACTGCGGAACGTCTACGTCATCAACCGCGGTTACGAGGACCTGGCGGAACGCCTCAACTCGGTCGGGGCACAGATCGAAACGTTTCGGGACATCTGAGGGCCGGGTGCCGCCGCACCCGGCCGTCCGACCGGCACGCACACCGGGCCGGAGTGCGGCGGCACCCGAACGGCCGGTCGCGCGGCGGCCGCGGACGGCATCGGCCGGGCGCCCACCGGATCAGCCGAACTGCACCGACCGCTTCGCCAGCCCCCTCCAGAACCCGTCGATCACGCTCCGCCCCCGGCCGAGGTCCCCCTCCGACGCACCGAGCGTCACGAACAGGGGCGCGAAGTGCTCCGTCCTGGGGTGCGCGAGACGGCCCGCGGGCGCCTTGTGCCTGAAGTCCAGCAGGGCGTCGACGTCCTGTGCGGCGAGCGCGCGGTGCCCCCAGTCGTCGAACTCCGCCGACCAGGAGGGCACCTCCCCGTCCGGCAGCCGCAGCGCCGCGAGGTTGTGCGTGAAGAAGCCGCTGCCCACGATCAGCACGCCCTCGTCGCGCAGCGGTGCGAGGGCGCGCCCGATCCGCATCAGCTCGCCGGGGTCCAGGGTGGGCATCGAGATCTGCAGGACCGGGATGTCGGCTGCGGGGAACATCTCCTTGAGCGGCACGTAGGCCCCGTGGTCGAGACCCCTTTCGGGCACGTCGCACACGGCCGTTCCCGCGCCCCCGAGCAGCACGCGTACCGAGGCGGCGAGTTCCGGCGCGCCGGGGGCCTCGTACCTGACGCCGTAGTAGTGCTCCGGGAATCCCCAGAAGTCGTGGACGAGGGGCACGGTCGCCGTCGCGCCCAGGGCGAGCGGGGCCTCTTCCCAGTGCGCGGAAACGATAAGTATCGACGCCGGTCGCGGGAGTTGCGTGGACCAGTCGGCGAGTTCACGCGTCCACACCGGGTCGTCCGCGAGGGGCGGGGCGCCGTGCGAGAGGTAGAGGGTGGGCATGCGCTCCACGACCGCGTGCTGCATCGATCACTCCTCGGGGGGACCGGCGACTGCTATTTAATTGAACTCTAAAGCATTTAGGGGCCACCGTCACGCCACCGTCACCACCTGGGCCGATCCGGCCACGGCGGCACCCGTCGAGCCGACGGGAACCCGCGTGCGGCCGCCCCGGTACGGGCGCGTTCGACGGGGCGGCCCGGCCGTCGGGTCCAGGCCCCCGGCGAAGCGGCTGCGGCGCGGCGCCCAGCCCACCGCAAGAGCCTCGAAACCCCGCGGTTTCGAGGGGTGTTCCGCAATTGGCGGCCGGGGAGGGGAATCAAGATCGACTTCCGTCTGTTCAAGGAAGTCACCGGGTCTGTCATGGACGTGAATTCCTCATGGCGCTGCCGACACGCCCGGCCCGCGTTCCAACGTCCACCAGCGCCAATGCGGCGGCACTCACCGCCCGGTCGCACGGTCGCCCGCCACCGCGTCATCCGCGGTACGGATGGTGTGCAATCATGCTGAACGGCTCTTCAAACAATCAACTACAGCCGGGCAATTGGCGTTTGACGTACTGTCCGGTCACTCCGGAGGAGTGCACGCAAGCGTGAAAGTGCAAGCTGTCCTGTTCGACAACGACGGGACGTTGGTGGACTCGACTGCCGCCATCCTGCGTTGCTGGGCCCGCTGGGGCGAGGAACATGGACTGCGCGCCGGTTCGTTCGATCCGGTCAAGGTGTTCGGCAGGCCCGTGCTGGAGGTCGTCGCCCAGGTCCTGCCCGCGGAGTCGGTGGCGGCCGCCGTCCAGCGGTACGACGACCTGGAGGCCGAGGACACCGAGTGTGTACTGCTGCCCGGGGTCGCCGACGTACTGCGCGCCCTGCCGCGCGACCGTTGGGCGGTGGTGACCTCAGCCAGCCGCCGGACGGCCGACGCACGGCTGCGCCGGGTAGGTCTCGACGCCCCGGTCCTCATCACGGCCGATGACATCACCCGCGGCAAGCCGGACCCCGAACCCTTCCTCGTCGCCGCCGCCCGGCTGGGGGTCGCGCCCGCCGACTGCCTGGTGGTCGAGGACGCTCCCGCGGGGCTCCAGGCGGCCCGGGCCGCCGGTATGCGTAGTATCGCGGTGACAACGACCCACCCCGCGTCCCGGCTGGAGGCCGACGCGCTCGTGGCGACCCTGGAAGCACTGCGGGTGCGGCAGGAACCTGACGGGCTGCTGATCGACATTGCACCCGCCTCCGAGCCGGCTCCCGCTCCGCTCACCTAGCGGATCCGGCGCCCGGCTCAGCTCCCGGCAACGTCCGACCCCTCTTCTTTCCTTATCCCCATCCCCATCCCCATCCTCCGTCCCCTCTTGGCTTCCCGCTTCCCGACTTCCCCCCTCCTCCTTACCCTCCCCCTCCCCCTTCCCCCTTTCGCAACCCTGCGGATTCCTTAGTCCGAACACCCCCCGAGGATTCCCATGTTCGTAACCCCCCATTCCGCCGGCTTAACGCAGACCGTGGCCTTCGTGATCCCCTATTTCGACGACGGCCTGGCGTGGCGCCGCGACTACCTGCGCCTGACCCTGCGCAGTCTCGAACGTCAGACGGACCCCGACTGGTGCGCCTATCTGGTGGACGACGCCTCGCCCACTCCCGGCACCGCCGAGTTCCTGGCCGACCTCGCCGCCTCGACATCCGGCTCGGTGACGGTGCTGCACGCCCCGCGCAACGCCGGCGCCGGACAGGCCAGGAACCTGGCGATCGAGGCGGCGTACCAGGACGGGCACCCCCTGCTGGCCTATCTGGACGCCGACGACCTGGCGCACCCGGACCGGGTGGCCGCCGTCCGCGCCCTGTTCACGGCCGAACCCGAGCTCGACTTCGCCTACAACGACATCGAGTTCATCGACGAGCACGGCAGGCCGTGGGACCGGGACCGGCTGCTGCCCGGTCTGCGCATGCTCGACGAGCAGCAGCGGCTGCCGAAGCTGCGCGGCCGCGAGCGCTGGATCGAGCAGGCCGTCGAGCGCGACAACATCGCGATACCGTCCGCGATGAACCTGCGCACCACCCTCGCGCTGAGCGTTCCGTTCCCGGCAAAACCGTTCTGCGAGGACGTGGCAACCCTGTTCCGCTACCTGGGCAGCGGCGCCGCGATCGACCACGTGCCGGGCATCCCGACCTGCTACCGGGTCCCCCAGGTGGGCGGCAGCGCCTCGCGGAAGCAGTCCGGCGGCGTGGACGCGTTCAACCGGATGCGCTGCACCAACGAGCGCGAGGGCCTGGAGGAGGCCATCGCCTCGGCCATCGCGCGCGGTGCGGCCGACGAGCGGACGGGCCGGGCGGTGCTGTGCCGCTATCTCATCCGCATCGGACGCACGGTGACCGCCGACGGCAGCCCGGAACTCGGCCGGTCCCAACTGCGCCAGGCCCGCGAGCTGGATCCGGAGACCTTCGCCGCGCACGCCACGGCGGCGGAGCTCCGGGACACCGAAGCCGTCCCGGTGGCACCGTGAACGGGACAGGGGCCGACGGAGCTCCCCCGTCCGGCGGGCCGGCCACCTCGACAGGGACCCTGGAGAGACCCGCGCCCGCCCCGCCCCCGGCATCGGCCGGGTACGCCCTGACCACCACCTACCTCTTCCTGGTCTACGGCACCCTGGCCCTCGGCATGGGCCTGGTGCCCGCCCTGGTGACCACCTTCCGCAAGGACTACGGGCTCAGCGGGGGCCAGCTCGCCAACGTCCAGAACCTCAAGGACCTGGGACTGATCGCGGCGATGTTCGCCGGGCCCGTCCTGCTGCGCAGGCTCGGTGTCGCGCGGATGACCACGCTGGCCGTGCTGGTGGGCCTGGCGGGCTGCGCGGCTCTGATCACCGCGCAGAACTACGCCGGGGTGCTGGCCGGGGCCTTCCTGCACGGCGCGACCTTCTCGCTGGGCGCGTTGGCGACGGTCTCCTATCTCTACCGGTTGCCGAAGCGCTACCACCGGATCTCCGCCCTGTACGCGACCTTCGGCGTGGCCAGCTTCACCGCGCCCTCGATGGTCGGCGTGCTGGTGTCGGACGGCGGGGACTACCGTGCGGTGTACGCGATCTTCGCCGCGGCCCTGGCGGTGCTGGTCGGCGCCGGCGCACTGCTCGCGAGGTCCACGGGCACGGCGGCCGGTGAGGCCGCGGAGGAGGCCGTGCAGCCCCGGCTGACCCGGGCGCTGCTGGTCGGCTGGCTTCCGGACATCGCGGTGTACGCGGCGCTGATGGCCGCGGAGACCGTCGTGGTCTCCTGGGTCACCTCGCTCGGCCAGTACCACTACGGGCTCACGCTCTCCGACGCGTCCTTCCTGCTGGCCCTTCTGTGGGTGGCCTACACGCCCGCCAGGGCGGTCGGCGACCTGCTGGTCAAGCGGATGTCCGTGACCAGCGTCGTACTGCTCGGCGTGCTGCTCGTCATCGTCGGCGACGTGCTGATCTGCGCCGGCTCGGTTGTGGTGGCCTATGTGGGCGTGGTGGTCTTCGCGTTCGGCACCGCGCCCCTCGTTCCCGTCTACCAGGGCTGGATGCTGGGCCGGACGCCCGCCGAGCAGCACGGCCCGCTCAACGCGTCGCTCGGTGTCGGCTCGGCGGTCCTGACCACCCTGATGGTGTGGCTGACCGGTCTCACCGTGGACATCGACACCCGTCTTCCCTTCGCCGTCTCCGTCGCCTGCTCGGCCGCCCTGGCCGTCTGGGCCCTGCGTGCCGGAAGGCGCGCGGCGAAGGCCTCCTGACTCCCCCTGACTCGTTTCCGCGTGCCGGCCGGCTTCGGGCCGGGCGCGACACGAGCGTTCCACTTTCACCTGCAAAGGATTACCCCCATGCGCGCCTACCTGCTGTCCGGCCCCGGACGGCTGGGCCTGGACACCGTTCCCGACCCGGTGTGCGGTCCCGACGAGGTCACCCTGCGGACGGAGTCCGTATCGCTCTGCTCGACCGACATCTCCTACTTCCGCGGCCACCTGTTCCCCGACGCGTGGCCGATCATCCCCGGACACGAGTACGTCGGCAGGGCGGTCCAGGTCGGTGCCGACCTGCGCGGCGTCATACGCGAAGGCGACCGCGTCTGCTACTGGGGCCAGACCGACTTCGGCGGCCTGGCCGACTACCGGACCATCCGGCCGCTGTTCGCCGCCGACCTCGGCGCCTCCCAGGAGACCTCCTGGTACACCGAGCGGCACTTCTACGACGCCCACCAGGCCGCGGCGGTCGTCGTGCCCTCCGAACTGCCCGGCCACCTGGCCACCGTCGTCGAACCGCTCACGTCCGTGCTGCGTTCGCTGCTGGTCAACGCCCCCAAGCCCGGTGACGACTGCGTGCTGCTCGGCTGCGGCCCCAGCGGGCTGCTGGCCCTCCAGGTGATGCTGCGCTACTTCGGCGTGCGCTCGGTGACCGTCTTCGACCTGGACGACGCCCGGCTGGCCCGCGCCGCGGCGGCGGGGGCGACGACCGTGTTCAACCTCGGACGGCAGGTCCCGGAGGTCGAGGCGATGATCGCCGAGCACCAGGACCGGTACGCGGACTACGTCTTCGACGCCCTGCCGCACGTGGACGCACACGACGGCCCCGACGCCCGCGAACTCGCCATGGGCCTGCTGCGGCCCGGGGGCGACTACGTCGTCTACGGCGCCACCGGCCTGCGGCAGTCGATCAGCTCCTGGATGATCCTCGCCAAGGGCCTGCGGCTGAGGGCCACGCCCTTCGACGTGCGGGCGTTCTCTATGACCCGCTCCGCCCACGTCGCCCGGGTCGCGCTGGACCTCATCACCCACGGTGTCGTGGACGCCGGCTCGGTGGTGACCTCGCACCTGTCCTTCGACGACGAGGCCGCCGTGCGCGACGCCTTCGAGAACTACGGCGCCTTCGGCGGCATGAAGCCCTCGATCACCACCGCGGCGCTGCCCGGGGAGCCGGTGTCCGTCCAGGCGGACGAGGGCGTCCCGCAGACGAGCGGCTCGCTGCTGTGACCCCCGCCTCCCGTCAGGCCGCCGCGCCCCGCGCGGCGGCCGCGCCCGCCTCTGACACGGCCGGGTCGGCCTCGGACACGGCCCGGGCAGCCGCGGCCCATGCGCTCGGCACGCTGGCGGCCAACCACCGCACCGGCACCGACCGCGGCCTGGTGTACGACTTCACCTGCCCCTCGCCGGACAGCTACCCCTTCCAGTGGGCCTGGGACAGCTCGTACCACGCGATCGCACTCAGCCGCGTCGACCCCCGGCGGGCGGCCGCCGAGATCGACACGCTCCTGAAGGGGATCGCGCCCGACGGCTTCCTCGCCCACATGCTGCTGTGGCAGGAGAACCTGCGGGCCCGGGCCACCGCGGACTTCCGGATAGCCCTGTGGAACGGCTGGACCTCGATCACCCTGGCACCGCCCGTGCTGGCCAGGGCGATCGAACGGGTCCACGCGGTCAACGGGGACGACGCCTGGCTGGCTTCCGTACTGCCCGGGGCCAGGGCCTTCTTCGACTGGCTGCACCGGCACCGCGCCCTACCCGACGGGCTGCTGGCCATCCACCAGCCGGACGAGTCCGGTCTCGACTCCAGCAGCAAGTACGACGAGGCGCTGGGCATCGCGGGGACGCCGACCGCCGAGGTCTCGGCGCGCTGGCACCAGGCCATGCGCGATCTGCTGGAGCACTACGAGTCCGGGCGGCGGCCCGACTCCGCCCCCACCGGCTCCGGCGGGTTCCGCTGGGTCGACGTCCTGTTCAACACGGTCTACGCCGACGGCCTGGCCGCCCTGTCCCGGCTGCTGGCCGCCGGCTCCGCAGGGGAGCCGGCGGCGCAGGTCTACGCCGCACGCTCGCGCCAGGTGGCGGACGCGCTGGTGGCACGCTGCTGGGACGAGGACACGGGCGCGTTCTTCGACATCGACCTGCGCACCGGCGAGCAGCAGAGGATCCTCACCGCCTCCTCGCTCTTCCCGATCCTGCTGGAGCAGGTCCCCGACCGGCTCGCCCAGCGCGTCATCGACGAACACCTGCTCAACCCCGCGCAGTTCTGGCTCCCCCATCCGGTGCCCAGCGTCGCGGCGGACGAGCCGACGTTCGATCCGCACTTCGAGACCGGGGCCATCTTCCGCGGATCTAGCTGGGTCAACCTCAACTGGTACCTGTACGGGGGACTGCGGTCCCGCGGACGGCACGAGGCTGCGCGCGAACTGGCGCACCGCACGGTGCGGATGACGGCGCAGTCCGGCATGCGGGAGTGCTACGACCCCCTGACCGCGGCGGGCCACGGAGCCTCCTCCTTCGGCTGGAGCTCCCTCGTGCTCGACCTGATGGGCGCGGAGGACATGGCGTGGCAGGACACGGCGGCGGAGGCGGACGCGTGAGCCCGGCGGACAAAAGCGCCGGCGCCCCGGCGGCCCGCCGCGCCGGCACCGTCGGATGGGGGTTCCTCGGCGCCGGCCACATCGCCACAGCCAACGTGGGCCCGGCCGTGCGCGGCCTGGCCGGGGCCGAACTGCGTGCCGCCGCGGGACGCGACCGGCGGCGCACGGGCGCGCTGGGCGCGGCGGCGTGCTACCCCGACTACGCGGACCTGCTCGCGGACGACTCCGTGGACGTGGTCTACATCGCCCTGCACAACAGCGCCCACGCGCAATGGGCGGTACGTGCCCTGGAAGCCGGCAGGCATGTGCTGTGCGAGAAGCCGCTCGGGCTGTCCGCGGCCGAGGTGGAGACCATGGCACGGGCAGCCGCGGCCTCGGGCCGGCTGCTGGTCGAGGCCACGTGGAACCGGTGGCATCCGCAGACCAGGGACCTCGCGCGGCTCCTGGCCGAGGGCGTCGTCGGGGAGGTCAGGCACGTGGCGGCCGTCTTCGACGGGGCCGACCCCGACCCGGACAACTACCGCCGGGTCGCCGCGCTCGGCGGCGGCGCCCTGTGGGACGTGGGCTGCTACGCGGTGGCGGCGGTCCTGGCCGCCTACGGCTGGGCGGCGCCCACCGTCACCGCGGTGCGCCGCGACACCTGGCCCGGTGGCTCGGCCGACGTGCGCACCTCCGTCGACCTGGGGTTCGCGCACGGCACCGCGACCGTCCTGGCCTCCCTCAGCGGCACCGGGCAGGAATCCCTGGTGATCACCGGAACCGGTGGAACCCTCTGTATGGACCACCCGTTCACCGCGGGGCGCGGCCCCGCCGAGATCCGGCTGGAAACCGTCCGTGGCTCGCAGGTGCGGCACTATCCGCCGGTCGACCCGTACGCGTTGATGGCGGCCGAGGTCACCCGCGCCGCCGCCGGCGACCCGTCGGCCTTCCTCGTCCCGCTGGACCAGTCGCTGGCCGTGGCCGGGGCACTGGACTCGATACGGCGTGCCGCGCCCGTGTGAGCCATCCCGCGTGTGCTCCGTCGGGCACCGCCCCTGCGCGTGGCACTGCCCCTGCGCGTTCCCGACGGGCAGGGGCGTTCCCGCGGGGCGCGGGCCCCGGACCGGCACGGCAGCACCCGGTGCGTCCGTTCGAGCGGTTGGTCCCGAACGGACGCACCGGGCGTTCACGACGCGTGGCACGCGTCAGGCGGCCGCGGCGGCGCCCCGTCCTGGCGTGTCACGGTGGATGGGCGTGCCCGAGCCGGTCAGGGGCGAGCCCGTGCCTCCCCGGCGGGCGGCGACGATCTCCGCCGCGATGGACAGGGCGGTCTCCTCGGGGGTGCGGGCACCGAGGTCCAGCCCGATCGGTGACCTCAGCCGGGCCAGTTGCTGCTCGCTGACGCCTACCGCCCGCAGCCGGCGCTCACGGTCCGCGTGGGTGCGGCGCGAGCCCATCGCGCCGACGAACGCGACCGGCAGCCGAAGGGCCTCCTCCAGCAGGGGTATGTCGAACTTGGGGTCGTGGGTGAGCACGCACAGGGCGGTGCGCCCGTCGGTCGCCGTGCCGCGCAGATAGCGGTGCGGCCAGTCGATGACGATCTCGTCCGCCTCGGGGAAGCGGGCCCGCGTGGCGAACACGGGGCGGGCGTCGCACACGGTGACGTGGTACCCGAGGAACTTGCCCGCCCTCACCAGCGCCGAGGCGAAGTCGATCGCCCCGAAGACGATCATGCGCGGCGGCGGCAGGCTCGACTCGACGAACAGCGTGAGGCCACCGGGACAGTGCAGGCCGTCTTCCGACAGGTCGACCGTGCCGGTGCGGCCGGTGTCCAGCATGGCCCCGGCCGCGGCGGCCGCCGCCCGGTCCAGTTCCTCATGCCCGCCGAGGCCGCCCCCGTACGACCCGTCGGGGTGTACGAGCAGCGCCCTGCCGAGGAGTTCGTCGGGACCGCGGGCGACACGGGCCAGTGCCGCCCCCTCTCCGCGGGCGGCGGCGGACAGGGCGGCCGCGAGGTGCGCCCTGCCCGCCGCGTCCGTGCCGACCGGGGTGACGAGGACGTCCAGGACGCCGCCGCACGTCAGTCCGACCGCGAAGGCGTCCTCGTCGCTGTACCCGAACTGCTGGAGAACCGTCGTGCCGTCCTGGAGCGCCTGCACGCACAGGTCGTACACCGCTCCTTCCACGCAGCCTCCGGAGACGGAGCCGATGGCCGTGCCGGCGCTGTCGACGGCGAGGGCCGCGCCGGGGCTGCGCGGTGCGCTGCCCCGGACGGCCACGACGCTGGCGACGGCGAAGGCCCGGCCCTCCTCCATCCACCGGTTCAGCTCCTCGGCGAGATCAAGCACCACTCGCTCCCGTGCCCGCGAGCAGGACGCGGTCGGGCCTGATCGGCAGGCTCCGGTGCCGGACGCCGGTGGCGTGCCAGACCGCGTTGGCGATCGCGGCGGCGGCGCCCACGATGCCGATCTCGCCGACACCCTTGATCCCGACGGGGTCGTCCGGGTCCGTGTCGTCCACCCAGTCCGCCTCGATGGTGGGGACGTCGGCGTGGGTGGCGATGTGGTAGCCCGCGAAGTCGGCTCCGACGAGGCCGCCGGAGGCCGCGTCCCTGATCGCCTCCTCGTGCAGTGCCATGGAGATGCCCCAGGTCATGCCGCCGACGAGCTGGCTGCGTGCGGTCAGGGGGTTGACGATCCGGCCCGCCGCGAAGATCCCGAGCATCCGCCGCACGCGCACCTCGCCGGTGGTGACGTCCACGGCCACCTCGGCGAACTGCGCCCCGAACGAGTGCCGTTCCTTGGCCGCGAGGGCGCCGATGGCCTCGGCGGTGTCCGAGCGGGCCGTGATGCCCTCCGGGGGGATGTCGCCGTCCAGGGCCAGTCGCTCGCGCAGGTCGCGGGCGGCCGCCGTGACCGCCCAGGACCACGAGCGGGTGCCCATGGAGCCGCCGGCGATGAAGGCCTGGCCGAAGTCGCTGTCCCCGATCCGCACGCGGACGCGGTCCGGCGCCACCTGGAGGGCGTCGGCGGCGACGAGGCACAGGGCGGTGCGTGCGCCGGTGCCGATGTCCGCCGCGGTGATCCGCACGGTGAAGGTGCCGTCCGCCTGCGCCGTCACCGCGGCCGTGGACGGGGCGGCTCCGGAGGGGAAGAAGGCACCCGCCGTACCGGTGCCCAGGAGCCAGCGTCCGTCGCGGCGCAGGCCGGGCCGCGGGTCCCGGTCCGCCCAGCCGAACCTGCGGGCGCCCTCCTGGAAGCAGGCGAGGAGGTTGCGGCTGCTGAACGGCAGGCCGGACAGGGGGCCGATGCGGGGCTCGTTGCGTACGCGCAACGCGATCGGGTCGATGCCGGACTTCTCGGCGAGCTCGTCGAGCGCCGACTCCAGCGCGAAGGACCCCGGCGCCTCACCGGGTGCGCGCATCCAGGTGGGCGTCGGCACATCGAGCGGGACCAGCCGGTTGACCGTGTGATGGGCGTCGGCGTCGTACATGACCCGCGCCACGGAGGCGCCCGGCTCGACGAACTCGAACACGGTCGACGTGGGGTTCAGGGAGAGGTGCTCCAGTGCGCGCAGCCGCCCGTCGGCGTCGGCGCCGAGCCTGACCCGCTGCGTCGTGGGACTCCGGTAGCCGACCAGCGAGAACATCTGACGGCGGGTCAGGACGACCCGGACCGGGCGCTGGAGGACGGTCGCGGCCATCACCGCGGACACCTGGTGCGCGCGGACGCCCTTGCACCCGAAGCCGCCGCCGACGTGTTCGGAGCGTACCCGCACGGAGGACGGATCGAGCGAGAACAGCCTCGCCAGCTCGTTGGCCACCCACATGCTGCCCTGGTTGGAGTCGACGACCTCCAGGCGGCCGCCGTCCCACCGGGCCGTCGCCGCATGCGGCTCCATCGGGTTGTGGTGCTCCTCCGGCGTGCTGTACTCCTCGTCCACGACGAGGGCGGACGCGCCGAGTTCCGCCTCCACGTCCCCCTTCGTGGCCTCCGCCGGGGCGTGCGGGGCGTCGTAGGCGTACGCGGCCGGGTGCCCGGCGTGGAAGGCGACGTCGTGCGGCTCCTCCTCGTAGTGCACGACCAGCGTCTCGGCGGCCTCCCTGGCCTGCTCGGACGTCTCGGCGACGACGAGCGCCACCGGCCAGCCCGCGTGCGGCACCCGGTCGTGCTGGAAGACGACGGAGGCCGGGTCGGGACGGACGCCGAGCAGGCCGACGTAGTCGCTCTCCAGGTGCGGGGCGTTGCCGTGGTGCAGGACGCCGAGCACGCCGGGCATCCGCAGGACGGGCTCCGCCTCCACCGAGCGGATGCGGCCCCGGGCCACGGTGGACAGCACCAGCCAGCCGTACGCGAGGTCGGCGTAGGGGATGTCCCCCGCGTAGCGTGCCGTTCCCGTGACCTTCTCCGGGCCCTCCACACGGGTGTGCGGGGTGCCGACGGAGCCGCGCGTCACCGTGGTCTCAGCCGTGGTCGTGGTCATCGGGCGGCCTCCTCGGTCAGTTCGGTCAGCACGGCCACCATGAGGTTGCGCATCAGGGTCACCTTGTAGGCGTTGTGGGGCAGCGGCTCGGCGGCGGTCAGTTCGGCGTCGGCAGCGGCGGCGAACGCCTCGGCGCCGGCCTGCGCGCCGATCAGCGTCCGCTCGGCGGTGCGGGCCCGCCACGGGCGGGACGCGACCGCCCCGAAGGCCAGGCGCACGTCGTGTACGGCCCCGTCGCGGACGTCGACCGCCGCGGCGACCGAGCCGATCGCGAAGGCGTACGAGGCGCGCTCGCGCACCTTGCGGTAGCGCGAGTGGGCGGCGACCGGAGCGGGGGGCAGCGTGACGCCCGTGATCAGCGCCCCGGACGGCAGGGCGGTCTCCAGGTGCGGGGTGTCGCCCACCGGCAGGTAGAACTCGCTGAGCGGCAGCTCGCCCGGCCCGTCTGCGGTCTCGTAGGAGACGACGGCGTCGAAGGCCGCCAGCGCCACACCCATGTCCGACGGGTGGACGGCCACGCAGTGGCCGGAGGCGCCCAGGATCGCGTGGTTGTGGTGCTCGCCCTCGATCGCGGGGCACCCGCTGCCCGGAACGCGCTTGTTGCACGGGCGCGAGACGTCGCCGAAGTAGCCGCAGCGGGTGCGCTGGAGCAGGTTCCCGCCGACCGTGGCCATGTTGCGCAGTTGCCCCGAGGCGCCGGCCAGGACCGCCTGCGCCAGCGCCGGGTACCGGCGGCGGACCTCGGGATGGGCGGCGAGGTCGCTGTTGGTGACGGTGGCCCCGATGCGCAGGCCGCCGTCCTCGCCCGCCTCGATCCGGTCGAGGGGGAGCCGGCGGATGTCGACGAGCCGGGCGGGCCGTTCGACGCCGGTCTTCATCAGGTCGACCAGGTTGGTTCCGCCACCGAGGAAGCGTGCGTCGGGGTCGTCGCCGAGCAGGGCGAGGGCGCCGGACACGTCCGTGACGCGCTGGTAGTCGAACTCCCTCATGCCACGGCCTCGCCTTCGAGCGGGGTGGCCGCCTTGGCGACCGCATCGACGATCGACACATAGGCGGCGCAGCGGCACAGGTTGCCGCTCATCCGCTCCCGGATCTCGTCGGTGGTCAGGGGAGGTGGTCCCGCCTCCGGCCGGACGTCCTCGGTGACGGCGCTCGGCCAGCCCGCCGCGTGCTCCTGCAGCATCGCGACGGCCGAACAGATCTGCCCCGGCGTGCAGTAGCCGCACTGGTATCCGTCGAGGTCGAGGAACGCCTGCTGCACCGGGTGCAGCCGGTCGCCGTCGGCCACGCCCTCGATGGTGGTGATCTCGCGCCCTTCGGCGGCCACCGCGAACTGCAGGCAGGACACGACGCGGCGGCCGTCGAGCAGGACGGTGCAGGCGCCGCACTGGCCCTGGTCGCAGCCCTTCTTGGTGCCGGTCAGATCGAGACGCTCGCGCAGGGCGTCGAGCAGCGTGGTGCGGTGGTCGACGGACAGCGTGTACTTCTCGCCGTTGATGTTCAAGGTGACGCCGCTGGACGTCGATGGGGCCATGCTCAGCCTTCTTTCACACACCCGGAATGCGTTCGGGGAACGATCCGGCAGGCAGTCGAATCTGGAGACAAGCGGATGTCGCGGCGGTGACGACGGGCCCGGCGCACACGTGATGCGCGAAGGCGCCGATGGCGGTGGCCCACTGGTCGCCCGCACTGACCGGAAACCACCGCTATGCTGGAACGAACCGGACGGTCGTCCGCTATCGGAAACGTACTGGACAACCGTCCGCTTAGCAAGGCCAATTGGCGCCGGCCGGTGAGGAGTGACGAGTGCAGGAGAAGAAGGCACCTCTGCGCTCGGACGCGCAACGCAACCGCGAGCGCATCCTCGAAGTGGCGCTCGCGGAACTGACCCTGTGCGCCGAGGTCCCGCTCAGCACCATCGCCAAGAAGGCGGGCGTCGGCCAGGGCACGTTCTACCGCAACTTCCCCAGCCGCGAGGCGCTCGTGCTGGAGATCTACCGCTACGAGATGCAGCAGGTCGCCGAGACCGCGGCCCGGCTGCTCAGCACCCGCGCCCCCGACCGGGCGCTCAGGGAGTGGATGGACCGCCTCGCCCAGTTCGCCATGGCCAAGGCCGGTCTGGCGGACGCGATCCGACAGGCCACCAGCGCACCGGGGACGCCGGCGAAGCCGGGCCACGGCGCGGTGAGCTCGGCGGCCGAACTCCTGCTGCGGGCCGGCGAGGAGGCCGGCACCATCCGCCCGGGCGTGACCGCGGACGACTTCCTCCTCGCCATAGCCGGCCTCTGGCAGATGGACCCCCGCGGGGACTGGCAACCGCGCGCCGCCCGGCTCCTCGACCTGGTCATGGACGGGCTGCGCGCGGGGGCAACCGGCCGGTGAGGGCCCCCGACCGCCGCCGAGCCGCCTCCTCCTCCCTCCTCCCCCGCAGGCACCGCCCCACCCCGCCCGGCCCCAGCGTCCCGGTACGAACCGGGCGAAACTCCCACCAGGGCTGACGGGACCAAGTCCCCGCAGAAGCGGTTGCCTTGACGCGCATGCCGGGCGGACAAAGGATTGGCGCGATCACGTGACACGTGCCACGTGACATTCGAGTGAGGCGGTGAGTTCTCTGTTCCGTTCCACGATCAAGGCTGCCGCGGCGGCCCTCGCCGTGCTGTCGGCGACAACTCCCCTGTGGGCCGCCGGGCCTGCTTCGGCCGGGGCCGGCGGGCCGCGGTGCGTCGGCTCCGCCGCACCCCTGTCGGTCGAGGAGAGCCGGCTGAGCTGGGTCCTGCCCGACGACGCCGACCCCGCGAGACCCGAGCCGACGTCGTTCGCGCAGCAGATGATCAAGGGTGGCGGGTTCCAGGACTACGGCCCGGCGTTCACACGGGCCCTGTGCGGTGCGCCGAGCCTTGAGGCCGCGACGGCACTGGTGAAGCACGAGGGCCAGGACCTCTGGCAGGCGGCGGTGAAGCGGGCGCAACGGCGCGGCGGGGTCAGCGGCGACCTCCCCTACAGCGACGACCGCCCGCTCTACTGGACCCGCCTGCAGTCGACCGCCACGCTGCGCCGCTGGACACCGGACTTCTCCCTGTCCGACACGCAGCGGTCCGCGCTCATCACGGCGTTCGACCGGGCCTCGCGGGGGATGTTCGACATCGACTTCCCCGCCGGCAAGGGCGTCAAGCGCGTCCTCATGAGCGGCTTCGACCCCTACACCCTGGACGGCGGCACCACCGGTGGCGCGGCGGGGACGGTCGGCAACAACATCCGCCACGGCAACCCGTCCGGTGCCACCGCGCTCGCGCTCGACGGCACCACGTACAAGACCGGGGACGGGCGGACCGCCTACGTCCAGGCCTACACCCTGCCGGTCAACTACACGGAGTTCCAGGCGGGTTACCTGGAGGACACCGTCGGGCCGTTCATGCGTCCGGGTCCCCGGCGCGTCGACGCGTCGGTCACGGTGAGCCAGGCCGGTGGCTCGGTGTTCGACCTCGAACAGTGGAACGGCCGCTACCACGGAGTCTCGCCGGGCAACGACCACAGCCAGCCCTGCCCGACCCTGAACGGGGCCCCGCAGCTCGCGGTCGACAACCACGACTGCGACTCCGCGGTCGTCGAACGCTGGGGCGGGCCGAAGGAGTTCAGCCTGACCGATCCGCCGCAGTGGACCACCACGACGCTGCCGATCGCACAGATGATCAGGGCGGACACCGGCGCCTCGATACCCCGCCCGCCCGGCGACGAGTGGCCCGACCAGTCCGTGGCGTTCGGCGTGGTCTGGCACACCAACTACACCGAGTTCCCCGACTGCTCCTCGACCCGGCAGGTGACCCGCAACAACCCGCCGCCCACGGACTACCCGCCGACGACCGCCCCGACGCCGCCGGACCCCGGCTCGTGCTCCTACAGCGGTGGCGGCGGCAACTACCTGTCCAACGAGAGCGGCTACCGCAACACCCTGCTCCGGGACCGCATGGGCCTGAAGATCCCGGCCGGCCACATCCACACGCCGGACATGCAGCGCTTCGAGAGGCCGTTCGACGTGAGCGACAGCACCTTCGACGCCTGGCGCCTCGCCATCGTCGCGCAGGCCGGCAACCTCCTCCACGTGGTCGCCGACAACTCCTGAGCACCCCGCACGGCCGCAGGCCGCGCCGGGCAACGCGGCCGCCGCACCGGTTCCCCGGTGCGGCGGCCGCCGCCGTCCCGTCCGTCCCCCCGGGGCCTGGCGTGCGAGCCGGCGACCGCCGCGCCCTCGCGCATCCGCGGCCACCCGGCAGCCCCGGCACGCGCCGACCGCAACCGCCACGCCCCCGCACCACCTCGTCCGGCGGTGATCAGTAAGCTGTGCGGCCGTTGACCCCCTTGATCCACTCACCTTGAAGCACTCACCTTGAGCCACCTACCGCGGGAGTGATGGCAGTGACCGGTATCGACACGGCGCGCACGGTGTTCGACGCCTTCGACGTCAACGGGGACGGACTCCTCACGGCGGCCGAGTTCCGCCAGGTCATGGCGGAACTGGGGGTCGCGACCCTCACCCTGGAGGAGGCGCAGGCGCTCCTGGACCGCCAGGACACGGACGCCGACGGCACGGTGTCGTTCGACGAGTTCTGGAACGCCTACCAGCGCAGCGGACGCGGCTGACGACCGAGCCCGGCGCGCCGCGGCGCCACCGCGGGCCCGGCCTCACGCCCCCGTCGCCGCGATGAACTCCCGCAGCAGCTCCACCAGCCGCTCCGGCTGGTCCTCGGCGATCAGGGTGCGGGAGTCGTCGACCACGTCGAGCCGCCCCCGCGGCAGCAGCCCGGCCAGCCTGGTGCCGTGCTCGCGCGGCATCATCACGTCGTCCCCGGCCCACACCACCAGCGCGGGCCCCTCGAACCGCCGCAGGCCCCCCACCGCTTCGAGCAGTTCCGTCCTTCGCACGTGCCTGACGTAGTGGCGCAGGTCCGCGCGGATGGCGGGGTCGGTGCGCAGCGGACGCAGCCAGCCGTCGACGATGTCGTCGGGGACGGGGCGCCTGGTGAGCGCGCCCAGGCCGAGGGGCAGCCGGCGCAGCGGCTTCAGGCCGAGCACCCTGGCCATCAGGGCGAGGCCGCCGGGCGTCCGGGCTGCGGCACCGATCATCTTGCCGGGCAGTCCCGGCGGGTAGTTGTCGAAGGCCTCGCAGGACATCAGGACGAGCCGGGCCAGCCGCTGCGGGTGCCGCGCGGCCACGGTCTGGGCACGGCCGCAGTCGCTCTCGACGAGGGTGACCCCGTGCAGGTCGAGCCGGTCGAGGAACTCCGCGACGAGATCGTTCACGAGGTCGGGGGTGGGCGGCAGGTCCATGGGGACGCGGTGCGCGCCGTACGGCAGCGTCGGGGTGATCACGCGGTGGTCCTCGCGCAGGCCCGGTACCACCTTGCGCCAGACCGTGGCATCGTGCACGAGACCGTGCAGCAGGACGACCACGGGGCCCTCGCCGCCGGTGTCCCCGTACCTGATGGTCCCCGCGGTGAGTGCGATCTCCGGCATGGCGGACGCTCCTTTGTGGTCCGACGGCCCTGCCCGCGCCCGCGCGGGACGTCCGGCGAGCCGTGCGGGCACCGGGACCACGATGCCATGCCGGTCCGCCCGCCGGAGCGTCGTTGCGCCCGCGGCCCCCGTCAGGCGAGCACCGCGATGCCGTCCAGTTCCACCAGCGCCCGCTCGTCCCACAGCCGCACGGCGCCGATCACCGCCATCGCCGGGTAGTCGCGGCCCGCGCGGGCGCGCCAGATGCGGCCGAGTTCCCGGGCGTGGGCGCGGTAGTCGGCGACGTCGGTGGCGTAGACGGTGACGCGGGCCAGGTCGGCGGGGGTCCCGCCGGCGGCGGCGAGCGCGGCCAGGAGGTTGTGCAGCGCGGTGTCGAACTGCTCGGGCAGCGTCTCGCCGGTGATCAGCCCGCTCCCGTCCAGCGCGGTCTGGCCGGCCAGGAAGACCAGCCGGGAGCCGGTCGCGGTGACGGCGTGCGAGAAGCCGGTGGGCGGTGCCAGCTCGGCCGGGTTGACGCGCTCCAGCGGGCTCATCGGTACAGCTCCTTCGCGATGACGGTGCGCTGCACCTCGCTGGCGCCCTCGTAGATCCGCGGGGCGCGCACCTCGCGGTAGAGATGCTCCAGCAGGTGGCCGCGGCGCAGCGCGCGGGCGCCGTGCAACTGGACGGCGGTGTCGACGACGTACTGGGCGGTCTCGGTGGCCAGCAGCTTGGCCATCGCGGAGGTCCGGGCGACGCCGTCGTCGCCGCGGTCGTAGGCGGCGGCCGCCGCGTAGACCAGCAGCCGGGCGGCCTCGGTGCGGGTGGCCATCTCGGCGACTTGGTGGGCGACGGCCTGCAGCTCGCTGAGCGTGCCGCCGAAGGCCCTGCGCCGCGCGGTGTGCCTGAGCGTGGCGTCCAGGGCGGCCTGGGCCATGCCGACCGCGAAGGCGCCCACGCTGGGCCGGAAGAGGTTGAGGGTCTCCATGGCGACCCGGAAGCCGCGGTCCGGCTCGCCGATCACATCGAGGGGGGTCACGGGCGTACCGTCGAACTCCAGGGCCCCGATGGGATGCGGGGAGAGCATGTCGAGCGGACTGCCGGTGAGGCCCGGCCGGCCGGCGGGAACCAGGAAGGCGGTGATGCCACGGGCGCCCGCACCCGGTGTGGTACGTGCGAAGACGGTGTAGAAGTCGGCTTCGGGAGCCTGCGAGATCCAGCACTTGCTGCCGGTGAGCCGCCAGCCGTAGCCTGCCGGATCGGGGTCGGCGGCGAGGGTGAGCGCCGCGGCGTCGGAGCCGGCGTCGGGCTCGCTCAGGGCGAAGGCGGCGGCCGCACGGCCGGTCGTGATCTCGGGCAGCCAGCGCTCGCGCTGCTCGGGCGTGCCCCTGGCCAGCACGGGATGGGCGCCGAGGCCCTGGAGGGCGAGGGCCGTCTCCCCTTCCGTGCAGGCGTACGCCAGCGACTCCCGCATGAGGCACAGGTCGAGAGCGCCGGAGGTGAAGAGCCTGCGCAGCAGGCCGAGGTCGCCGAGGGCCGCCAGCAGCGGACGGTTGAGGCGGCCGGGCGTACCGCACTCGGCGAGCGGCCGCAGCCGCTCGGCCCCGAGCGCCCGCAGCTCCTCGCACCAGGTGCGTCGTGCAGGGTCCAGCGCGAACACGGGCGTCACTGCCATCGGGCCCCCTCCCGATCCGCTTTATCGCGAACCGTTGACTGTCGTCACCATCACGATACGCTCGATGCGCGAGCCCACCACGACTTGTGCGAGCCCACCACCCCAAGGGGGCGAACCGCCCATGGACGCCGGGAACGCCGACCAGGCCGAGGACACCGGGGCCGTCCCGCGGCGCCCGCCGACCGCCGGGACGCCCGGCGGCGCGCGGGGCTCCGCGTGCGCACCGGGGCCGCCTCGGCGCGGTGCCGACGGTGCGGGCGCCGGTGCCGCCACCGCGCACACCGACACCTTCGCGCGCGACCGCCTGCCGCCCGCGTCCCAGTGGCCGCTGCTCACCTTCGACCTGCCCGAGCTGCGCTACCCGGCCAGGCTGAACTGCGGCGCCGAGCTGCTGGACGGCACGATCAGGCGGTTCGGGACCGACCGCGCCGCGTTCCGCACCCCGTCCGGCGAGATCTGGTCGTACGGCCGGCTGCGGGACCGCGTCGACCGGATCGCGCAGGTGCTGACCGGCCAGCTCGGTGTGCTGCCCGGCAACCGCGTGCTGCTGCGCGGCCCGACCACCCCCTGGCTCGCCGCGTGCTGGCTGGCGGTGATGAAGGCGGGCGGCATCGCGGTCACCGTGCTGGCCCAGCACCGCGCCCACGAACTGGCCGCCATCTGCCGGATCGCACGGGTCGGGCACGCGCTGTGCGACGCGCGCTCGGTCGACGACCTGGCCGCGGCGGGCGTGCCCGGGCTGCGCATCACGACCTTCGGAACGGGGGCGCCGGACGATCTGACGCACCGCTGCGCACGTGTGCCCGCGCCGGTCGCCCACCCTGCGGTGGACACCGCCGCCGACGACATCGCCCTGATCGCCTTCACCTCCGGCACCACCGGCCGCCCCAAGGGCTGCCTGCACTTCCACCGCGATGTGCTGGCGATCGCCGACACCTTCGCCCGGCACGTCCTCAAACCGGTGCCGGACGACGTGTTCACGGGCAGCCCTCCGCTGGGGTTCACGTTCGGCCTCGGCGGCCTCGTGGTCTTCCCGCTGCGCGCCGGCGCGAGCGCGCTGCTGCTCGAACACGCCGGCCCGCGCCGGCTGCTGCCCGAGATCGCGGCGCACGGCGTCTCGGTGCTGTTCACCGCGCCCACCGCCTACCGCACCATGCTGGACCTGCTCGACGGCCATGACGTGTCGTCACTGCGCCGCTGCGTGGCGGCGGGCGAGAACCTGCCGGCCGCCACCTGGCGGGCCTGGTACCGGCGCACCGGCCTGCGGATCATCAACGGCATCGGCGCCACGGAGCTGCTGCACATCTTCATATCCGCGGCGGACGGCGAGATCAGGCCCGGCACCACCGGCCGCCCGGTACCGGGCTGGCAGGCGCGCGTGGTGGACGCCGCGGGCCGGGAGGTTCCCGACGGGCGGCCCGGGCTGCTCGCGGTGCGCGGCCCGGTCGGCTGCCGCTACCTGGCCGACGCGCGCCAGAGCAGCTATGTGCGCGACGGCTGGAACATCACCGGGGACACCTACGTCCGCGACGCCGACGGCTACTTCCGCTATGTGGCGCGCGCCGACGACATGATCGTGTCGGCGGGCTACAACATCGCCGGCCCCGAGATCGAGGACGTCCTGCTGCGCCACCCGGACGTACGGGAGACGGCCGTGGTGGGCCGGCCCGATCCGGAGCGCGGCCAGATCGCCGTGGCCCACGTGGTGCTGCGCGAGGGCGCGGCCCCGGACGCCGAGGCGCTGCGCGAGTTCGTCAGGTCCGAACTCGCGCCGTACAAGTGCCCCCGCGAGATCGTCTTCTGCACGGCACTGCCCCACACGGCGACCGGCAAGCTCCAGCGGTTCCGGCTGCGCACGGCGGACGGGGAGCATCCGGGCGGCCCGGGTCCGACGGGTCCCCGGCACGGGGCGGACGGCCCGTACCGGCGTCCGCCGGGACCTCTAGAGTGATCACGTGTCCGAGCCGCCGCTCCCCCAGCACACCAGCGCGCACGCCCCGCGCTCGCTGATCGTCACCTTCTACGGCGCCTACGGCCGCGGCTTCCGGGGGCCCGTCCCCGTCGCGGAGCTCGTCCGGCTGCTGGGCACCGCGGGGGTGGACGCGCCGTCCGTGCGGTCGGCCGTGTCCCGGCTCAAGCGCCGCGGGCTGCTGGAGCCCGCCCGCACCGCGGCCGGCGCCGCCGGGTACGCGCTCTCGCCGGACGCACGGCAACTCCTCGACGACGGCGACCGCCGCATCTACCCGCACGAGCCGCCGCGCGCCGACGAAGGCTGGCTGCTCGCCGTCTTCAGCGTGCCGGAGGCCGAGCGCGCCAAGCGGCACGTGCTGCGCTCCCGGCTCGCGGGACTGGGCTTCGGCACCGCGGCGCCCGGCGTGTGGATCGCGCCCGCCCGGCTGCACGAGGAGACCCGGCACACCCTGCGGCGGCTCGGCCTCGAACCGTACGTGGAGCTGTTCCGGGGCGCGCACCTCGGCTTCGCGCCGACCGCGCGGTCCGTGGCGCGCTGGTGGGACCTGCCCGCCCTCGCCGCGCAGCACGAGCGCTTCCTCGCCGCGCACGAGCCGGTACTGGCCGCCTGGCGGCGCCGCACCGACACCCCGCCCGAGGATGCCTACCGCGACTACCTCCTCGCCCTCGACTCCTGGCGGCACCTCCCCTACACCGACCCCGGGCTGCCCGCCGAGCTGCTGCCCGCCGACTGGCCCGGCGGCGACTCGGCCGCGGTCTTCCAGGGCCTGCACACACGGCTGCGGGCCGCGGGCGAGCGGTTCGTGACCGGCGCCGGCTGAGCGGGCCGGGTGCCGCGCCCCGGCCACCGCTCGGGCATCCGTCCCGCGCTCGGGCATCCGCTCCGGCGCCGCCCCCTCTCCCTCGCCTTCCGCGCCCGCCCGGCACCGCGGCGCCCTTCCCGCGTCCCTCATTCCAGCAGGCCCAGTGCGCTGTCCGGCCGGCACTGCGGACACGCAGGCACGCCCTCGGTGAGCGCCCGGACCACCTCCGCACGGCCGACCGGACGCAGTCTGCCGCCCGCCGTGGGGCAACCGCCCACGTGCGCGTACACGGGCGGCCGGCCCCGTCCGATGCCCATCTCGATGGTCCAGTCGGGCACCGGGGGCCGGGCCCGGGCGCCGCGGCGCCGCTCCGCCTCGCGGCGTTCGAGAGAGGCGATCCTCCCGCGGACCCGGTCCAGCATGTAGAGCAGCCAGGTCTCCAGGACACGGAGGCGCGGCAGATCGGGCGGCAGATCGGACATGCGTTCGATTCTATGGGCCGGGATCCGGGCCGCACGGCGGGGGCGGTCGTTCTCCCGTGCCTCCGGATCCTGCGTGTGTGCCGTCGAGTGGCGCGGTCGTTCGAGCAGCACGGCCCGCCGGTGACCGGAACTGCTTCGTCCGGAGGCTTTCGAAGAGGATGGGGCGGAGCATGCCGCAGCCGGCCCGGCGGCCCCGCCTCGGTGGCGGATGCGGCCACCGGGGCCGTGACACCCCAGGGAGGCCCAGCATGACCATCCGGCGGATGGACAACGTCCTCATCGTTGTCGACGACCTTGACGCCGTCGTGTCGTTCTTCGTCGAACTCGGCATGGAGCTGGAGGGCAGGGCGCCGATCGAGGGACGCTGGGTGGAGCGTGTCATCGGGCTCGACGACGTCCGGCAGGACGTCGCCATGCTGCGGACCCCGGACGGCCACGGCCGAATCGAGCTGGCGATGTTCCACACCCCGAAGGCGACCAGCGCCGAGCCGAGGGACGCGCCGACGAACACGCCGGGCATCCGCCGCATCATGTTCGCCGTCGACGACATCGAGGACACCGTGGCCCGTCTGCGCACCCACGGCGCCGCACTCGTCGGCGAGGTGGCGCGGTTCGAGGACAGCTACCTGCTCTGCTACGTCCGCGGACCCGAGGGCATCATCGTAGGACTGGCCGAGCAGCTCGGCTGAAGGCCGCCGAAGGGGCCGTCCGCGAGAACCGCCGCCCCGTGCACGTGCGGTCGGCGCACCGGGTGCCGGCGGGCGAGGGGGCGGTGCGGCGGTCTCAGCCGTCCAGGGTGAGGCGGGGCTTCGGCGCGTCGGTGCGGCCGGTGGGCGGGCGGCGGCTGCCCGCCAGGTACGGCACCGGCCAGGCCGCGCCGGGGCCCGTGTAGCCCTGCTCCGCGGCGGCGTGCAGGGTCCAGTGCGGGTCGTACAGGTGGGGGCGGGCCAGTGCGCACAGGTCGGTGCGGCCGGCCAGGATCAGGGAGTTGACGTCGTCCCACGAGGAGATGGCACCGACCGCGATCACCGGGACACCCGCGGTGTTGCGGATCCGGTCGGCGTACGGGGTCTGGTACGAGCGCCCGTGCTCCGGACGCTCCTCGGCAACGACCTGGCCGGTGGAGACGTCGATGGCGTCGGCGCCGTGCGCGGCGAAGGCCCGGGCGATCCGCACGGCGTCCTCTGCCGTGGTGCCGCCCGGTGCCCAGTCGGTGGCGGAGATGCGGACCGTCATGGGCCGTTCCGCGGGCCACACCGCGCGCACCGCGTCGAAGACCTCCAGCGGGAAGCGGAGGCGGCCGGTCAGCGAGCCGCCGTAGGCGTCGGTGCGCCGGTTGGTCAGCGGCGAGAGGAACCCGGACAGCAGGTAGCCGTGCGCGCAGTGCAGCTCCAGGAGGTCGAAGCCGCAGTCCGCGGCCCGCCGCGCGGCCTCGGTGAACCGCTCGCGCACCGCCGCGAGGCCCGCCGGAGCGAGCTCCTGCGGGGTCTGGCTGCGGGGCGTGTACGGGATGGCGGAGGCGGCGACCAGCGGCCAGTTGCCGTCGTCCAGGGGCTGGTCCATGCCCTCCCACATCAGCTTGGTGGAGCCCTTGCGGCCCGCGTGCCCGAGCTGGACGCCGAGCGCGGTGCCGGGCGCCCGGGTGTGCACGAAGTCCACGATCCGCCGCCAGGCCGCCGCCTGCCCGTCCGTGTACAGGCCCGTGCAGCCCGGCGTGATCCGGCCCCGTGCGCTGACGCAGACCATCTCCGTCATCACCAGACCTGCTCCGCCCAGCGCCCTGGCGCCCAGGTGGACCAGGTGGAGGTCGCCGGGCACGCCGTCCTCGGCCGAGTACAGGTCCATGGGCGAGCAGACGACGCGGTTGCGCAGGGTCAGACCGCGCAGCCGGAAGGGCGTGAACATCGGCGGGGTGCCGGCCGGGCAGCCCGCGTCGCGCTCCACGGCCCGGGTGAAGTCCGGGTCGCGCAGCCGCAGGTTGCCGTGGGTGACGCGGCGGCTGCGGGTGAGCAGGTTGAAGGCGAACTGCCGGGGCGGCTGGCCCGTGTAGAGGTCCAGGTCCTCGAACCACTCCAGGCTGGCCCGGGCCGCGCGCTGCGTGGAGGCGACGACGGGCTTCCGCTCGGCCTCGTACGCACGCAGGGCCCGGGTGAGAGCGGACGGCACGGCGGCGGCCGCATCGTGCTCCCGACCGGGGCCGGGGCCGGCCGGGCCGTGCGCGCGCCGCCGCGGTGCGTGCTCCTCGATGCAGGCGGCGAGGGCCAGGGCGTCCTCGACGGCGAGCTTGGTTCCGGAGCCGATGGAGAAGTGCGCCGTGTGCGCGGCGTCGCCCAGCAGGACGACGTTGCCGGCCGACCACGTCTCGTTGACGACGGTGCGGAAGGTGAGCCAGGAGGAGCGGTTGCCGCGCAGCGGGCGGCCCCCGAGGGCGGTGGCGAAGATCCCGGCGCAGCGCTCGGCGGACCGGCGCTCGTCCAGGCCGGCGAAGCCGGCCGCCTCCCAGACCTCCTCGCGCATCTCGACGATCACGGTGCTGGCGTCCGCCGCGTACGGGTAGCCGTGCAACTGCACGGTGCCGTGCCCGGTCTCGGCGATCTCGAAGCGGAAGGCGTCGAAGGCGAAGTCGGCGGCGAGCCAGATGTAGCGGCAGCGGTGCGCGGTGACACGAGGGCGGAAGACGTCGGCCCGCGCGGCGCGCGTGAGGCTGTGCACACCGTCGGCGACGATCACCAGGTCGTGCGCCGCCGCCAGCGCGTCGACCGGCGGCGCCTCCGTGCGGAAGCGGAGCCCGACGCCCAGGGAACGGCAGCGCTCGTGCAGGATCTCCAGCAGGCGGCGGCGCTCCAGGGCGGCGAAGCCGTGCCCCCCGGAGATCTGCCGGTGGCCGCGGTGCACGATCGCGATGTCGTCCCAGCGGACGAACTCGGCCTCCAGCGCCGCGTACACCACGGGGTCCGCGCTCTCGATCCCGCCGAGGGTCTCGTCGGAGAGCACGACCCCGAACCCGAAGGTATCGTCCGGTGCGTTGCGCTCCCAGACGGTGACCTCGCGTGCCGGATCGAGCCGTTTGAGCAGGGCCGCGGCGTACAGCCCGCCGGGCCCCCCGCCGACCACGGCGACCCGCCGCACCGGACCGGCGGACGCGGCGGGGCCGGCGGGCACGGCGGACCCGGCGGACACGGCGGGTCCGGAAGGTTCCGTGGCGGCGGGAACGGCGGGCGCCGTGGGCGCGGGGCGGGCGGCAGGGGCCGTGGGCGCGGGGTCGGCGGGCACCGTCAGCGCCCCCGCCACTGGGGGTCGCGCTTCTGTGTGAACGCCGCGTGGAACTCCGCGTAGTCCGCGCCCGTCATCAGCAGCGCCTGCGTCGACGCGTCCAGTTCGACGGCGGCGCCGAGCGGCATGTCGAGTTCGGCCGTGAGCAGGGCCTTGGTCTGCGCAAGGGCGAGCGCGGGCCCGTCGGCGAGGCGGCGGGCGAGCCGCTGCGCCCGGTCGTCGGCACCGCCGTCCTCGGCCAGCTCGCTGATCAGTCCGATCCGCTCGGCCTCCGCGGCCCGCACCGGTTCGCCCAGCATCAGCAGCCGGGTGGCGTGGCCGAGGCCGACGACCCGGGGCAGCAGATACGCGGCGCCCATGTCACCGCCGGAGAGACCGACCCTGGTGAACAGGAAGGCGAACCGCGCGGAGGGATCGGCGACCCGGAAGTCCGCGGCCAGCGCGAGGACGGCTCCCGCGCCGGCCGCCACCCCGTGCACCGCGGCGATCACCGGGAACGGGCACTCGCGCACGGCACGGACGACCTGTCCCGTCATCCGGTTGAAGTCGACGAGTTCGGCGGTGTCCATGGCGAGCGTGGCGCCGATGATGTCGTCCACGTCGCCGCCGGAGCAGAAGCCCCGGCCCCCGCCGGCCAGCACCAGCGCGCGCACGGAGCGCTCCCTCGACAGCTCGGCGAGCAGGTCGCGCAGGTCGGCGTAGGCACCGAAGGTCAGGGCGTTCAGCTTCTCCGGGCGGGCGAGCGTGACCGTAGCGACGCCGTCGGCCACGGTGAGGCGGAGGTGGTGCCACTCCCGCGTGCGGGACGCGGATCCGGCGAAGGGACTCATGGCGCGGCCTCCTCGGGCAGGGGGCGGCTGACGGGCCGGCGCGGACCGCACACGCAGCGACGCACCGGGGTGGCAGCGGGTTCCGGTGACAGCGGGTACCGCCATGAAGTTATCACTGGTTCCTGACTCCCGTCACGAGCACGCGATAGCGCGGTACCCTGGCCGCAGAGACGGGCACGACATGGGCACAGGACCGGTGCGCAAGGCACACAAGAAGGGCACACAGAGGTGCACCACGGTCACAGACCAGAGAAGAAGTCCAGGTCAGAGAGCTCGAACCGGACCCGCCGGGAGAGTTCACCCATAGGCCCCGTACCATTCAAAAGGTTGAAAGCAGGCCCAGCTGCTCTCCGGACTGGATGTCGCCGTGTTCATACCTCCCGCACAGGTCCCCTGGCGTATAGCGCTGCCGCGCACCGCGGCCGCGGTGCCCATGGCGCGTGCGGTGGTGCGCTCGGCCCTGAAGGACATGGAGCACACCACCGACAGCGACACGGCCGAGCTGCTCACCGCGGAGCTGGTCGCCAACGCCGTCGAGCACACCACCGCGGAGGGGCCCATAGAGCTGGTCGTCGCGATGCTGCCCGGCCGCTGCCAGGTCGAGGTGCACGACTGCGACCCCGCACCGCCCGGCTCCCTCGGCGTCCCCGGCCCCATCGAGGAGCCCGACCCCTGGCAGGAGCACGGCCGGGGCCTGGTCCTGCTGCGCACCCTCAGCTCGTCCTGCGGCCACCGGCCCACCGACAGGGGCAAGGCCGTCTGGTTCACGCTGTCCTGCGTCCCCCGCCAGCAGCGCCGGCACCCCGCCCAGACCGACGTCCCCCTGACCTGACGGCCGCCCCGGCGCGCCGTCCGCCCGGCGGGAACTCCCCCCGCCGGGCGGCAGCCGCGCCCGCCGGCGCGGTGGTGCGTGCGCGGCGCACCCAGCGCGCGGTGCGACCAGTGCGCGGTGCGATCAGTTCACGGTGCGATCAGTTCACGGTGGAGGAGAACGAGTTCACGGCCAGCCCGGCACCGTTCTGCCAGGGCTCGAACCCGGCCTGGACGCTGGTCAGGTACCAGGAGCTCTGGGCCTTGCCCCGGCTGATGGTGTCATTGACGAAGGCCTTGACGTCGAAGCTGTATCCGGACATCGCCGAGGGGGCGACGTAGGAGACCACGTCGTTGCCGCCGTTGTTGCCCGTCCAGACGGCCCAGCTCCGACCGCCGACCGTGGCCGTCCCGGACTGCGAGCCCACCGGCTGCACGGGCCCGACGTGGTTGAGCCAGATCATTATCTCGGTCCGGTTGACCCCGTCCTTCTTCGGCTGCGGGTCCAGCCAGATGTCGTAGGCCGCATCGAAGACGGCGTTGTCGACGAAGCTGTACGAGACGCTGCTCGGCGCACTGCCGATCGCGCTGATCTGCTTGGGCAGGGCGGTACCCGGTGAGCACTTCGTGTAGTGGCAGCCGTTGAAGACCGAGGGGTACGACTTGGGCGGGCCGTCCGTCGCCACGGAGCCGTTCGCCTGCGTGACGCGGAAGCCGGTGCCGGTCACGTTGATGCACTGGGCCTCGCTGGTGCCCCATCGGTTGTTCTGGACGACGTAGCTGCCCTGGATGGTCGTGGTCCCGTACGCATCGCATATCTGCGTATCGGCGTGGGCGGTGCCCGTCGTGGTCGCGACGGCGGTCAGCGAGCCCATGGCCAGCAGGAGTGCCGCCAGGCCGGCGCGCACGGAGCGTGCCGGATGAACGCGGAGTGTCATGGGATCCCCTTCCAGAGGGATGTGGGGGTCTTCTGGAACGTGGAGCGGTGGGGCGCACACAGCGGCCCCGCGGCGCACACGGGAGCACTCCGCCATGGGAGCGCTCCCAAAAAGGGGGCCGAGCCCGGACTGTAGGGCCCCAGCGGGGACATGACAAGAGAGCGGGCGCTCGGCACAGGATGCGGCCGAAGCCCCGCGGGGGGCGGCGCGGGGTCCGCGCCGGCCCCGCGGGCGGCAGGTCAGGTGAGGGTGGCGACCATGAGGGCCTTGATGGTGTGCAGCCGGTTCTCCGCCTCGTCGAAGACGACCGAGTGGGCGGACTCGAACACCTCGTCGGTCACTTCGAGGGATGCCAGGCCGTGCCGTTCGTGGATCTCCCGGCCGACCCGGGTGCCGAGGTCGTGGAAGGCGGGCAGGCAGTGCAGGAACTTCACGTCCGGATTGCCGGTGGCCCGCAGCACGTCCATGGTCACCGCGTACGACCGCAGCGCGGCGATGCGCTCGTCCCAGACCTCCTTGGGCTCCCCCATGGAGACCCAGACGTCGGTGGCGACGAAGTCCGCGCCGCGCACGCCCTCGGCGACGTCCTCGGTGAGCGTGACGACGGCACCGCTGACGGCGGCCAGCCGCCGTGCGCGGTCCACCACCGCGGGGGCCGGCCAGTACGCCTTCGGGGCCACGATGCGGACGTCCAGGCCGAGCAGCGCGCCGGTGACCAGGTAGGAGTTGCCCATGTTGAAGCGGGCGTCACCGAGGTAGGCGAAGCCCAGGCCGGCGTCGAGCGGCTTCTTGCAGTGCTCGGTCACGGTGAGCACGTCGGCCAGCATCTGGGTGGGGTGCCAGTCGTCCGTGAGGCCGTTGTAGACGGGCACACCGGCATGGGCGGCCAGCTCTTCCACGTTGGCCTGGCTGTCCCCGCGGTACTGGATCGCGTCGAACATCCTGCCGAGCACCCGGGCGGTGTCCTTCACCGACTCCTTGTGCCCTATCTGCGAGCCGGCGGGGTCGAGGTAGGTGGTGGCGGCACCCTGGTCGGCGGCGGCGACCTCGAAGGCGCACCGCGTCCTGGTGGAGGTCTTCTCGAAGATGAGCGCGATGTTCCGGCCGGCGAGGAGCCGGGGCTCGGTGCCCGCGCGCTTGGCCGCCTTGAGCTCGGCGGCCAGCTCGACCAGGCCGCGGAACTCCTCGGCGGTGCAGTCCAGCTCCTTGAGGAAGTGGCGTCCGGTGAGCTTGACCGGGACGGTCGCCATGAGGTGCTCCTGGGGTGAGACGCGGACACGAAGGCTGGAAGTATATACAGCACCTTACATTTATATACAGACTGTCCGGCTCCCGGACCTCACCGCGGCACGGCGTCCCGCTCCACAGGACAGCTCATGCAGCGCGGCCCGCCCCGCCCCCGGCCCAGCTCGCTCCCGGGGATCTCGATCACCTCGATGCCCTGTTTGCGCAGATGGGTGTTGGTCGTGGCGTTCCGCTCGTACGCGACGACCACTCCCGGCTCGACCGCGAGCACGTTGCAGCCGTCGTCCCACTGCTCGCGCTCGGCCGAGTGGACGTCCTGGGTGGCCGTGAGGACCCGGATCCCGCTGAGCCCGAGCGCGGCGGCGATGGCCCGGTGCATGTGCTCCGGCGGATGGTCGGTGACCTTCAGCTCGCTGCCGTCGGTACCCGGCTCGATGGTGTACGAGCGGAGCATGCCGAGGCCCGCGTACTGCGTGAAGGTGTCCCCGTCGACCATCGTCATCAGGGTGTCCAGGTGCATGAAGGCCCGCCGCTTCGGCATGTCCAGGGCGACGATGGTGCGGGCGGAACCGGCCGCGAAGAGCTTGTGCGCCAGCATCTCCACGGCCTGCGGGGTGGTGCGCTCGCTCATGCCGATGAGCACCGCCCCCCGGCCGATCACCAGGACGTCCCCGCCCTCGATGGTGGACGGATAGTCCGCCTGGCCCTGCGACCAGGTGTGGAACGGGCCCGCGCGGTCGCCGTGGAAGAGCGGGTGGTGCTGGTAGATCGCCTCGAAGTGCACCGTCTCGCGCTGCCGGGCGGGCCAGCGCATCGCGTTGATCGACACGCCGTCGTAGATCCAGGCGGAGGTGTCCCGGGTGAAGAGGTGGTTCGGCAGCGGGTCGAGCAGGAAGTCGTCCAGGTCCATGACGTGGAAGCGCACCGACGACGGCTCGGGGTGCCGCTCCAGGAACTCCCGCTTGGTCATCCCGCCCACCAGCGCCTCGGCCAGCTCGGTGGACGCGAGGGACTCGAAGGCGGCGCGCAGGTGGTCGGTGGCCAGCGGCCCGTACTCCTTCTCGTCGAAGACCCGGTCCAGGACGAGCAACCGGGCCGCCGGGATGTCCAGCGTCTCGGTGAGCAGGTCGCCGAAGAGGTGGACCGTCACCCCGCGGTCCCTGAGGACGTCGGCGAAGCCGTCGTGCTCCTGGCGGGCGCGCCGCACCCAGAGGACGTCGTCGAACAGGAGCGTGTCCTTGTTGCTGGGGGTGAGGCGTTTCAGCTCCAGGTCCGGGCGGTGCAGGATGACGCGGCGCAGCCGCCCGGCCTCGGAGTCGACGTGGAATCCCATGCTTCCCATCCTGCCCCCGGCGCCCCGCTTACCACCGGTCCGCTGAGGCGGGGACCCGGGCGGCGGCGGCCCGCACCGGGCGGGTGCGGCCGCTTCCCCGCCCCGGTTCCGGCGGCGGTGGCGGGGCGGCGCCGTCCGTTCACCGTGCGTCGTCGGACCCGGCCCTGCCCGGGCGGTGCGGGCGCTTCGCTGAAGAGTGCCGGACCGGGGGCGCGCGCCCCGCGGGCCGGGCCGGCGGAGGCGGTCACAGCCGGGGGTCCACCGGCTCCGACTCCAGGGCCAGGACGGCGAACACCGCCTCGTGGATCCGCCACAGCGGCTCCCCCTCCGCCAGCCGGTCCAGCGCCTCAAGCCCCAGCGCGTACTCGCGGATCGCCAACGACCGCTTGTGCCCGAGGGACCGCGACCGCAGCCGCTCCAGATGGGCGGGCCGCGTGTACTCGGGGCCGTAGACGATCCGCAGGTACTCGCGCCCGCGGCACTTGATCCCGGCCTGCACCAGGCGCCCCTGCCCGGTCCTGGCCATCGCCTCCACCGGCTTGACGACCATCCCCTCGCCGCCCCGCCCCGTCATCTCCAGCCACCAGTCGACCCCCGCCCGTGCCGACGCCTCGTCCCCGGTGTCCACGTAGAGCCGGCGCGTGGTCTGCAGGAGGCTGCTGGTGTCGTGCTCGACCATCCGGTCGAGCAGCGCGAGCTGTGCGTCGTGCGGCAGCACGGCGCGGTTGCGGCCCTGCGAGGCCAGGATCTGGAACGGCGCGAGCCGCACTCCGTCCAGGCCCTCGGTGGGCCAGCAGTACCGCCGGTACGCATCGGTGAAGGCGGCGGCGTCCCGGGCCCTGTCCCGCTGGCGGGCCAGCAGCTCCAGGGTGTCGACGCCGCGGTCGGCCGCCGCTTCGAGCGCGGCCAGGGCAGCCGGGAGGACGGCGCCGGACGCGGCGCCCACCGCCGCGTACTGGGTGCGCAGCAGCCCGGAGGCCTTCAGGGACCAGGGCATCAGCTCGGTGTCCAGCAGCAGCCAGTCCGTGTCCAGCTCCTCCCAGAGCCCGGCCTGGCCGATCGCGGTGCGCACCCGGCGCAGGATCTCCTCGGTGACGGCCGGATCGTCGAAGAAGGCCCGCCCGGTCCGGGTGTAGAGGGCACCGGTGAGCTCGGCGCCCGCACCCGCACCCGCACCCGCACCGAAGCGCTCCCGGGCCACGTCCGCGTCCCGGCAGATGAGGACCACCGCACGCGAGCCCATGTGCTTCTCCTCGCACACCACCCGCGCCACGCCGTCCGCCGCGTACTGCGCGAAGGCATCCGCGGGGTGCTCCAGGAAGCCGTCGCGGCGCGAGGTGGCGGTGGGCGCCATCGTCGGGGGCAGGTAGGGCAGCAGCCGCGGGTCGATCGCGAAGCGGCTCATCACCTCCAGCGCGGCGGCCGCGTTCTCCTCGCGAACGGTGATCCGGCCGGCGTGCCGGGTCTCCACCGCGCGGCGGGCGGCCACGTCGGCGAGGTCCAGCGGCCGCCCGTCGCCACTGCCGGGCGCCTCGGGGCGCAGCGGCCTGGCCGGCTCGTACCAGACCCGCTCTGCGGGGACGTCGACGAGTTCGCGTTCGGGCCAGCGCAGCGCGGTGAGCCGGCCGCCGAAGACCGCACCGGTGTCCAGGCAGATGGTGTTGTTCTGCCAGGACGCGTTCGGCACCGGGGTGTGGCCGTAGACGACGGCCGCGCGCCCGCGGTAGTCCTCGGCCCAGGGGTAGCGCACGGGCAGGCCGAACTCGTCGGTCTCGCCGGTGGTGTCGCCGTACAGGGCGTGCGAGCGGACGCGGCCCGAGGTGCGCCCGTGGTACTTCTCGGGCAGTCCCGCATGGCAGACGACCAGCCGCCCGCCGTCGAGCACGTAGTGGCTGACGAGGCCGTCGACGAACCCGCGCACCTGCGCGCGGAACCCCTCGTCCTCCCGGTCCAACTGCTCGATGGTCTCCGTCAGGCCGTGCGTCTGCTGCACCTTGCGCCCGTGCAGCCAGCGGCCGAGCTTGTTCTCGTGGTTGCCCGGCACGCACAGGGCGGTGCCGGCGGCGACCATCGACATCACACGGCGCAGCACACCGGGGCTGTCGGGGCCGCGGTCGACGAGGTCGCCGAGGAAGACGGCCGTGCGTCCGTGCGGGTGCCTCCCGTCCACGTAGCCGAGCCTGGCGAGCAGCGCCTCCAGTTCGGAGCTGCACCCGTGGACGTCGCCGATGATGTCGAAGGGGCCCGTGAGGTGCCTCAGATCGTTGAAGCGCCGCTCCCTGACGATCTCGGCGGCCGCCACCTCGTCCGGGCCGCGCAGGACGTGCACCCGGCGGAAGCCCTCCCGCTCCAGGTGGCGCAGCGATCGGTGCAGTTCGCGGGTGTGCCGCTGGATGACGCGGCGCGGCATGCCGGCCCGGTCGGCACGGGCCGCGTTGCGTGCGGCGCACACCTCCTCGGGCACGTCCAGGACGATCGCGACGGGCAGCACGTCGTACGCGCGAGCCAGCCGGACCAACTGCCTGCGGCTGTCGCTCTGCACGCTGGTCGCGTCGACGACCGTGAGGCGGCCGGCCGCGAGGCGTTTGCCCGCGATGTAGTGCAGTACGTCGAAGGCGTCCCGGGTGGCGTCCTGATCGTTCTCGTCGTCGCCGACGAGGCCGCGGCAGAAGTCGGAGGAGATCACCTCCGTCGGCCTGAAGTGCCGCCGGGCGAAGGTGGACTTGCCGGAGCCCGAGGCGCCGACGAGCACCACGAGGCACAGGTCGGTCACGCCGAGGACGCGCCGGGCGGAAGAGGCGGCCGGTTCGGCCGCGGTACCGGTCATGCTGCCTGTGCTCCCTTCGTCTGCTCGGTCCTGCGGAAGACGGCCATCTGGGTGGGCGGTCCCACCTCGGGGTCGTCGGGTCCGATCGGCGCGGTGCGCACCTCGTACCCGTGCCGGGCGGCGACCGCGCGCGCCCATGTCCCGAACTGCTCGCGGCTCCACTCGAAGCGGTGGTCGGCATGGCGCACCCGCCCGGCCGGAAGGCTCTCCCAGCGGACGTTGTACTCGGCGTTGGGCGTGGTGACGAGGACGGTCCGGGGGCGCGCCGCACCGAAGACGGCGTGCTCCAGCGCCGGCAGCCGGGGCGGGTCCAGGTGTTCGATCACCTCGCAGAGCACGGCCGCGTCATAGCCCTTCAGCCTGCCGTCCGTGTAGGCAAGCGAGCCCTGGAGGAGCCGCACGCGCCCGGTCCGCCGCTCCCCGGCGGCAGCCGCCGGGCCGGTCGGCCAGGAGGAGGGCTCGACCCGCAGCCGCCGGGCGGCGGCGGCCAGCGCGCGCATGGAGACGTCCACCCCGACGACCTCGGTGAACCGCGGGTCCTTCAGCAGTTCCTGCACCAGCTTTCCCTGTCCGCAGCCCAGGTCGAGCACCCGGCTCGCGCCCGCGGTGCGCAGTGCGTCGAGGAGGGCCGCGCGGCGCTGCACGGCGAGCGCGACGGCGGTGTCCGCCGTGCCCGGGACGCCGGCGCCGCCCGGAGCGAGCGGGGCGTGCGGAGTGTCAGCGGTGTCCGGGACCACCGTGCCCTCGGCGGCGGTCCGCCCGGCGGCGGACTCCCCTGCCGTGCCGTCCGCGGCCGCGGCCGCGATCTCGTCCGGGGTGTCGTCCGGCACGGCGTTGTCGATCTCCTCGACCCCGGTGTCGTCCGACTCGGCGAGCCGTACCAGCTCAAGCCGCTCGCGGGCCTCGCGCGTCAGCGACCAGCGGCGGGCCAGGTAGCGGCGGGTGATCAGCACCTGCTCCGGATGGCCGGGCAGCCAGCCCTCACCGGCCCTCAGCAGCTTGTCCACCTCGTCGGACGCCACCCAGTAGTGCTTGGCGTCGTCGAGCACCGGAAGAAGCACGTAGAGGTGGCAGAGCGCCCGGGCGAGCCGCTGGTCCCCTTCCAGGACGAGGCGTACGTAGCGCGAGTCGCCCCAGGACGGGAAGGCCGCGTCGAGCGGTACGGGCTCGGCGGTCACCGTCCAGCCGAGCGGCTCGAAGAGCGCCCGGACCAGCGCGGGGCCCCCGGCGGCGGGCAGCACGGGCACCTCGATGCGCAGCGGCAGCGGCTGGTCGACCAGGTCCGGCCTGGCCTTGCAGCGGCCCTTCATCGCACTGGAGAAGACACCGCCGAGGGCGACGGCGAACAGCGACGAGGCCGCGTACGGCCGGTCGTTCACGTACTGCGCGAGGGCCGCGTCCGGTGCGCCGCCCCGGCCCCTGCCCCTGCCGCGCCGCACCAGCGCCACCGGATCGACCTCCAGCAGCAGCGCCGCGGTGCACCGCCGGGCCGACGCCTCGGGGTAGACCACGTGCGCGGTGCCGTAGGAGGTGGCGAATGCCTGCGCGTGGTCGGGGTGCTTGTGCAGCAGGAAGCCGAGGTCGGTGGCGGGCCGTTCGGGCGTGCCGGTGGTACTGATCGTCAGGAACACCTGTCCGAGTATCGCCGCGCCGGACGGCGGTGGCTACGGACTTTCGGCCCTCCTGCGGACGGCGGTGGCTATGGACCTTCGGCCCTCCCGCGGACGGGCGCGCGGGCCGGTGCACGCAGCGGAGGACGCCACTGCGCGCGCCGGGGGCCGCGCGCGGGGCGGGACGCCCGCTGGGACGGGCCGGGGTCCGGTGGGCCGCCCCGGCCGCCCGCCCGAGGGCCCCGGACCGAGCGCGGGCGGCACGCGGGCTCAGGACAGCCGGGACTGCACCTCGGCGGAGATCAGCTCCAGGTGGTCCAGGTCGGAGAGGTCCAGGATCTGGAGGTAGACGCGCTGCGAGCCGACCGCCTCGTACTGCCCGATCCTGTCGACCACCTCGGCCGGAGTACCGGCCAGGCCGCTGGCCTTGAGTTCGTCCACCTCGCGGCCGATGGCCGCGGCCCTGCGGGCGACTTCGGCGTCGTCCTTGCCCACGCACGCGACCAGCGCGTTCGAGTAGACCAGGTCGCCGGGCCCGCGTCCGGCCTGCTCCACGGCGGCCCGGACCCGGCCGAACTGCCGCTCGGTGTCCTCGACGGAGGCGAACGGGATGTTGAACTCGTCGGCGTACCGGCCGGCCAGCTCCGGGGTGCGGGCCGTGCCGTGGCCTCCGATGAGCACGGGTACCTTGGCCTGCGCCGGCTTGGGCAGCGCGGGCGAGTCGGTGAGCTGGTAGTACGTCCCGTCGTAGCTGAACGTCTTGCCGACCTCCGTGCTCCACAGGCCGGTGATGATCGCAAGCTGCTCCTCCAGCCGCGCGAACTTCTCCCTGGGGAACGGGATCCCGTACGCCGCGTGCTCCTCCTGGTACCAACCGGTGCCCAGGCCCAGCTCGACCCGGCCGCCGGACATCTGGTCGACCTGGGCCACCTGGATGGCGAGGACGCCGGGCAGCCGGAAGGTGCCCGCCGTCATCAGGGTGCCGAGCTTGATGCGGCTGGTCTCACGGGCCAGGCCGGCCAGGGTGATCCAGGCGTCGGTCGGCCCGGGCAGCCCGTCGGCCGATCCCATCCGCAGGAAGTGGTCCGAGCGGAAGAAGGCGTCGAACCCGAGGTCCTCGGTCGCCTTGGCCACACTCAGGAGGGTGTCGTAGGAAGCGCCCTGCTGGGGCTCCGTGAAGATGCGAAGATCCATGTCCCCATCCTGCACGCCCCGGCCACGGCCGACGCACGCGCCCGCACGCGGCCGGTTCGGGCTCCCCCCGCGCGCCGGCGCAAGCTCCTGCCCGGGCTCCGGCGCACGTCATGGTCAGCGGGACCCCTCCGGGGGGCCGCGGAAGTGGTCCTGCCGGACTGCCGGGGGACGAAGGTCGGGAGCGTCTGCGGCGGCCCGTGGCGTGTCCCGTGCGCTTCCCGGCCGGGACGCGGTCCGTTCCGCGTGACCGTGGGGCACTTTCGGGGGCCTGTCGTACGCCGGCTCCCGCGCGGGCGCCTTTCCTCATGGTGCCGGTGCCGGCCGGTTCCCTCATCGTGCCGGCGCCGGCCGGCTCACGGGGTTCCCGCGGAGTCGGGCTCGGGAAGGCTCTCCTCGCGGGCGGCGAGCTTGCGGAGCATCTCGACGACCCGGTCGCGGGCCTCGTCCGCCGCGTCGATAGCCTCCATGCACTGCCAGTAGATCCCGTCCTCCTCGGCGGAACAGGCCGTGCCGACGAGCGTGATGCCCAGCTCGCCGAGCATCACGCCCAGCTCCAGGAGGGTCTGGCGGGCGTCGCCGATCTCGGAGAGACGGCTCGCCCGGATGTCCTCGACCTTGAGGGCTGGGGTGCCGAGGGCACCGCATCCCCTGCCGCCCACTTCGCTCAGGCTCAGCGCCTCGCCCCGCAGCTCCGGCGGGCCGCCGACCGCCAACCTGCTGCCGACCGCCTGTGCCAGGGCCTGTACCTGCCATGCCTCGGCCATGATGCCCGGGACCTCTTGGCTCTGTGCCAGTGCGCACCTGCCCAATCCGATGAGCTGCACTGCGTCCATCCGCCGTCCCCGTCTTTCTGGAGGTCTTCCTCTGTCGCGCACGTCACGCGATCCTTCAACTCTCGTGTCCACTACTAAGAGTGAATCCCCTTGGGACGAAAAGCCAGAGGAAACCCGAAATCTGTGGACAGAAAATCCCATGTTGATAAGTTAGTAACTCCGGAGAGTGACGGATCATGGGTGACACACAGGCGTGTTGACGGCCCGTGGGTTCACGAACCACCGCGAGACGGGGCGGAATCACTCGGCACCGGAAATCTCCGTTCATTGCGGTCGATCTTTTCCTCAAGTGCGCGCAGGGCGTCGATCCCCAACACCTCGCACAGTTGCAGCAGATACGCGAGGACGTCCGCCACCTCGTCCCTGACGCGGTGCGCCGACCCGGGGTCGTCCATCACCCGCGCGGACTCCTCCGGCGTCAGCCACTGGAAGATCTCGACCAGTTCGGACGCCTCCACGCTCAGCGCCGCGACCAGGTTCTTGGGGGTGTGGAAGGGCTCCCAGCGGCGGGCCGCCGCGAACTTGGCCAGCCTGCGCTGCAGGGCAGGCACGTCCGGCGGACGGGGAGTGGGTGCGGAAGGGGTGTCTGTCACGGCTTCAGGTGTACCACCGAGGCCGGGGCGGCGCCCTGGGCGGCGGTGGTGGTGCGCACGGCGGCCAGCAGCCTGAGGTGGCCGCCGGCGCACATCTCCGCGGCGAGGCCGGTGAGTTCGCGCAGTTGCCGGTCGTCGAGGCACCGGTCGAAGCCGTCGGCGAGGACGGTGAGCGTCTGGTACGCGGCCGGCACCTCGGCGGCCGTGTCGACCTCGAGGACACCGGGTCCGGTGAGCAGCACCAGGGCGAGGGCGAGGTAGCGCAGTTCGCCGTCGCCGAGGCGGTCCACCGGGGTGAGGATGCCGTCGCCGCGGTCCAGCAGCGCGCACACGGTGCCGTCGTCGAGCTGCCGGGTGGTCAGGTCGCGCACCGGTCCCGCGCAACCCGCGCGGGCCGCCGCCACCAGCCGGGCGTGGCGCCTGCCGCACTCCGCCCCGGTCCGCCGGAGCACCTCCGCGAGGTTGCCGCAGCCGCTCAGCAGCCGGCCGCCTCCCCGGGGCGCCGGGCGCCGCATCGCGGACGGGCAGGGATCGCAGGCGAACACCGAGCGCAGGGCGACCACCATCTGCTCGGCGGCCGCGAGCACGAGCCGCTGCCCGTCGGTGCGCCCGGCCACCCGCAGCGGAAGCAGGGGGGTGCCGAGCCGGTCGTCCGGCAGCGGGCCGCGGGTGAGCGGTGCCGACCCGCCCGTGTGCCAGGCCGCCTCGACGACGCGCCGCGCCGGGTCGCGCAGCCCGGTCTGCAGGAGGGTCAGACCGCCCGCCGTGAGGCGTTCGCCGACGATGCGCAGGTCCGGCTCCGTCTGGACGGCGAGTACGAGCCGCACGGGGCCCGCCGGTCCTTCGGCGCCGCAGCCGATCCGGAAACCGCGCCGCCCCGCGCGGGGCCCCTCCCGGTCGGGTACGCAGGCCGGCGGGTCCGGGAACGCCTCCACGAGCCGCGCACCGCCGCCGAGCCGCGCCAGTGCCTCGGCGGCCCGCAGCACGGTGGACTTACCGCTGCCGCTCGGCCCCGCCAGGTAGGTGACGGGACCCATCCGGACGACCGCCTTCCGATGTGCCGCGAAGGACGAGAGGCGCAGTTCGGTGAGGGCCGGGCGCAGGGCGCGGGAGGGGTGGTCGGCGGCGGGGACACGGGCGGCGCGCTCGGGCTCCGCGTCGCGAACAGGTGCGGTCATACAGGGACGGTAGGGATCCGATGATCGGATGAACCGTTACCTCTCACCGGCCTTACCACGATCGGGGGACGCCGGGAGCCCGTGACGGCCCCGGCTGCCGCACCGCGGTTGACGGCCGCCCGCCACCATCGCGCACGCGCCGCCGGGTGTCGCCGGCCGCGTGCCCGCCCGGGCAAAGCCGCCTCAACCCGCCGCGCCGCTCACCTTCCCGCGCACCTCGGTTCCCGGCGGGGCCAGCAGGAAGACATTCCGGTCGACGCGGTGCATGGCGCTGCCGAGGCCGAAGACCACCCCGCTGCTGAAGTCGAGGACCCGCTTCGCCACGTCGGTCTCGGCACTGCTCAGGTCGAGCAGGACGGGGATCTGCGCCATCAGGGTCTCGGCGACCTCGCGGGCGTCCGCGAAGACGTTCACCCGCATGACGACGAACCGGCGGCGGGCCGCCGTCTCGGCCTCCGGCGCAGGGGCCGCGGGGAGGCCGGGCCACGTCGGCCAGGCGTCACCGCTGCGCAGCGGTACGACCTCGGCGAGCCCTTCCCACTGTTCATCGGTGGCGTCGTGACCGCTCACTGCCCCACCCCGTCCCGATCCGCGCTCGCTGTCTTCCGCACATGCCCCCATTGTTACGCGCTCTCACTCGATCGGCCCAATAGCGACACGGTTCGGGCGGGTCGGGCGGCACCGCGGGGACGCCGCGGCAACGCGGTCGGGGCGGCGGCGGACGGCGGCCCCGCGCCCGGCGTGGGTCCACCGGGCACGGGGCCGCCGGGAGCTCGGGACGGCGGGGACCCGGGGCCGCCGCAGGGCGGGGCCGCCGGGAGTTGGGGCCGGCGCCTTCGCTGGCGCTCGGTACAGGCGGACGGGAGGCGTTTCCCGCCGGGGCGCGGCGCCCCGGCGGCGTGCGTGCGGGGCCGCGGGCCCCGGCGCTACTCCCCCTCCGTGGTCGTCGGCTTCGTCCTGCCCACCTCCTGCGGCTCGCCCAGTTGGGCGCGGGCGTGGAGGGTGTCGCTGATGAAGAGGTCGTAGACGAGGACGCCGACCGTGCCGCCGACCAGCGGGCCGACGATCGGGATCCACCAGTAGGCGCTGAAGGAGCCCGCCATCGAACCCGGGAACGCCAGACTGCTCCAGCCCTCGGTGTAAGCGAGCAGACGGGGCCCGAAGTCGCGCGCCGGATTGATGGCGTATCCGGCGTTCGCACCGTAGGACATGCCGATGGCGGCCACCACGAAACCCACCAGCAGCGGCCCGAGATTGGCCTTCACCGACTGGTTCCGGAGGTCGATGAGGGCCACCACGAACAGCACCAGGAACGCGGTGCCGACGATCTGGTCGACCAGCGGGCCCCAGATGCCGCCGTGGAAGTACGGCGCGGGGAAGGTGGCGAAGATCGAGAACGTCTGAAGGGTGTGCCCGCCCGTCTTCGGCGCCTTGATCGTGGAGTCGAAGGCGTTGATGGCGCTGTGGTAGACGGCGTAGACGAGGGCCGCACCCACGAACGCGCCCGCGACCTGGGCCGCCCAGTAGGGCACGACCTTGGCCCAGGCGAACTTGCGGCGCACCGCGAAGGCGAGCGTCACCGCCGGGTTGATGTGCGCACCGCTCACACCGCCGGCGACGTAGATGGCGAAGGCCACGGCGAAGGCCCAGCCCCAGGTGACGAGCAGCCAGTCGCCCGCTCCCAGGAAGAAGGTGGTGGGCCCTGACGTCCGCCCGGAACCGGGCAGTGCCGCGACGGCCATCGCCACCACGCCGTCACCGAACGAGACAAGCACCATGGTGCCCAGGAACTCGGCGAGGCATTCTCCCAGGAGTCCGCCTCTCGCCTTGAGTCCGGACCCTTTGATGAGGGGCGAGATTTCTGTCGCCATACCGCCTCCCGGAAGGCAGGGATCTGATCCCGTGGTAACGCGGCCCCCGGGCACCCGCAACCGCAGTCGGGGCCCCGCGAGGGCCCCGGGGGCGGCGCCCGGTCCCCGGCGCCCAGCCCCCGCACCGTTCACCGCCGCCCCGCGGCCCCGCCCCGGCGCACCGTCCCCAGGCACCCGGAAGAGGAGGGGCGGCGGCCTTCGCGACTCCGCCCGGGCGCCCTGCCAGGGACTTCCTGCCCTGTCTTCACGAGATGCCCACGCCCCCTGGCGGACGCGCGTAGAAGCGAGCATCATGGGCGTGCTCCACCTGCACTGCCGACACATCTGCCCCATCGGCACACGCAGGAGGCACGCCGAGAGACAACCCCCGCACGATTCCGGCGCCGCCCTCATGACGGCCCCAGAATTGTCATGGGCATGCAAATATCGGCGTCCTCCGACGGCCTCGTGCGACCACCGCCCCGAGGGTGCGGGCCGTGTGGACGCCGAATGCCGCGTGCCGGTCCACGAACAGTCCAATGCGGTCCGCCCCCCGGTACGGCGCGCCCCCGACGGGCGACATGTCCAGGTGGGGACCGCGCCGGTGAAGGGATGCGACATGGCTTGCGGATCGACCAGCCTCTGGGCCGGAGAGAGCACCTGGTTCTGCTGCGGCAGCGCCTGGGGCCCCTGCGGCAGCGCCGGGACGGGCGCGTGCGGAACCTGCCAGTCCAGCAGGGCACAGGCCGCATGGCCCAACGCCTCGCAGGCGTGCTTCGACATCACCAGACCCGACCTGTGCGGCGAGAACATCCCGCGGCGCGGCTGCGGCTCGGTGATGAACGTCAGACACCAGTGCTCCGGTGCCACCGTCTGCGTCACGATCTCGGACTGCGGACCGCGCACCAAGAGCTTCTGCGGCGAGGCGACCTGCTGCAACGGCGCCTGCCGCACCAACCGGGTGATCGACCTGACCCCGGCGGCCTTCTCGGCCATCGGGAACCTCGATTCCGGCATGCTGCCCGTCTACATCTACGAGTGACGCACGACGAGAGGAGGAGAACGCGATGAACACCGGACACCAGCACGGGCGGTCCGGCGACCGCCGGGGGTTCGACCGGCGGCGCTTCCTCACCCGCGCGGCCCTCGGGGGCGCCACCGTCGTGGGCGCCTCGGCACTCGGCGGCCTCGACGCGGAGGCCGCGTTCGCCGAGCCGATGCCGTCGCTCGACCCCGCGATCGCCAGGTCGACCTTCGCCGAGGGACGCATCAGCCGTGTCAACGGCAGCGTCCTGGAGGTCAAGGGCTCCTACGGCGAGCAGCACCTCGTCCAACTGACCAACGCCACCAGCGTCTGGAAGCTGCGGCCCACCACCGCCGACGCGATCAAGCCCGGCGACGGCCTGTACGCCCGGGGTGTGGACATGCCGGACGGCACCATCGCGGCGGACGCGGTGTGGGTCAACATCGTCAACATACTGTGCACGATCCGCGGAATCGCGAAGGACCGCCTGCACCTGTCGCACGGCAGGCACGCGGTCGTCGGACACCTGCACGCCGCGCACACCACGGCCTCCTACCTCGGCGGTGCGCAGACCGCGGACCTGTCCCGGCTGCGGATCGGCCAGTCGGCGCAGATCCTCGGCGCCTGGCGGCCCGAGGACGACGGCATAGACGTCGCCCGAGTGACCGCGGGCCACTGAGGGAGGGCCGATGATCTCACTCCTCTCCACCCTCGCGCCCCTGCTGTGCGGCGGCCTGCTGGCCGCAACCGGTGCGGGCAAGCTGTTCGGGCGACAGGTGGCGCGGCAGGCCGCCGGCACCGTGCTGGTGCGGCTCCTGGGCGACGGCCGGCGTGCCGCGCGTGCGCTGCGCTGCGTCGGCGCGGCCGAGCTGGCCGTGGCGGCCGGCCTGCTCGCGGCCCCGCGGGCGGTGGCGTCCTGCGGGGCCGCGGCGGTGCTCGGCGCCGGCTTCCTCGGCTACCTGGGGTACGCCAAGGCGACCGCTCCCCGGTCGTCGTGCGGCTGCACGGCGGGCGAGGAGGGGCCGATCGGGTGGCGGTCCTTCACCCGTGCCGCCCTCGTGGTGGCGGCCGGCCTGGCCGCGCCGGCGGCGGACGGCACCTGGTGGTCCGCCCCGGCCGGGCGTCCGGTCGCGTCCGCGGTCCTCGTGCTCCTCGCCGCGGCCGTCCTGGTGGTGCTCTTCGGCGGTGTGGACCGGCTGTGGCTGCTGCCGCTGCGCAGGGCGCGGCTGAGGGTCTTCGGCCATCCGCTCGGGGGACCGGCCGCCGGAGCGCCGGTGGCGGCGTCCGTGGAACTGCTGGAGCGCTCGCTCGCCTGGCAGGCGGCCTCGGCCGTGGTCCGCTCGGGACTGCTCGACCACTGGGACGAGGACGGCTGGCGCATCCTGCGGTACGCGGGCGTGCATGAGGGAGGGCAGGGGGCGCGGCCGGTGAACGTGCTGTTCGCGCTCGACCTCGCGGCGACCGTCGACAACACCCCGCGGCCGGCCGTACGGGTCACCGTGGTCGACGACGCGACCGACGAGGTGGTGCAGGTCCCCCTGCCCACCGCGGCCCCGCGCACCCTCCTGCCGCTGGCGGAACCGGCGTAGGCCGGGCGCACCTCCCGGCAGGGGCGCCCCCCGGCCGGGAGGTGCGCCCGCGGGAAAAGGTCCGGGGCCGGCCCGATTCGGGCCGGCCCCGGATGTGCGCGATCTGCGGCGCCGTCACCGCCGCGGTTTCGACCGCGGCGGCTCCACCGCGGTGGCGCCTACCGCCGCCTCACCGGGGTGGTGCTTACCGGTGCACCGGCACGGTGGTACGTGCCGGTGCACCGGCGCGGTGGGTCAGTGCGCCGAGCCTGCGTGGGCCCTGCGGCGCCGCAGCACCGCGACCCCTGCGCCCGCGCCGACCAGCGCGACCACGGCCGCGGCACCCGCGACGGCGTAGGACGGCGTACCGTCGCTGCCGTTCGCGGACAGCGCGATCTCGCCGCCGGTGTACTGCGCGGCGTCCACGGCCTTCTCGCTCGCGGTGGCCACGTGGTGCGGGATGCGGCCGACCGACTTCACCGAGCCGTCGCTGTTCAGCAGCACCTGCTGGTTGTTCGGGTGCCGGAAGTCGAACATGCCGTTCAGGGAGCCGGCGTCCTTGTCGAACGAGCTGTCACCGATCCGGCCGATGTGCCAGTTGTCCTCGATGAACTTCACGACCGAGGCCTGCTGGGTCGGCGTGTGGTCGACCGCGTTGACCTTGCTGTACGGCGAGACGACGATCAGCGGCTGGCGCGGGCCGGGGCCGCACCGGTCGGCGTAGCCACCCGCGGCGGCCGGGCCCGCCTGGCAGGCCGGGCTGTCGGTGGGGTTGCCGTGCGAGTCGGGCGCGGTGTCCTTCGAGCCGTTCTTCACCTTCGCCATGACGTGGTCGTACCAGCCGTCCGAGTCGTCGTAGGCCAGGACGATGGCGGTGTCCTTCCACTGCGAGGACTTCTGCACCTTGTTGATCGTGTCGACCAGGAAGTGCTGCTCGTCGACCGGGTCCGAGTAGCCGGCGTGGCCGTCCTGGTAGGAGGCCGCCTTCAGGTAGCTGACCGACGGGAGGTTGCCGGTCTTGAGGGCCGCGTCGAAGTCGGTCAGGTCGTACTGGTGGTTCGCCTGTCCGTCGTGCCCGATCTCCTTGACGCTCTTGGGCGGCAGGTGGTGCGGGTTCGCCGTCGACTTGTAGTACTGGAAGGGCTCGTGGTGGGGGCTGTAGTCCTCGACCGCGGCGCCGCCCACGTTGGTGTGCGTCACCGAGGCGCACTTGGCGTAGTGGCCCTGCTGGCCGTCCCACGCGGTGCCGGGCTTGAAGCCGCCCTGGAACCAGCCCCAACTGACGTGCTTCTGGCTCAGCAGGTCACCGATGTTCTTGCCCTGCATGGCGCCGAGCGCGTTCTTCGAGGTGTGGTCGGAGCCCGAGCAGTCGTCGTACGCCGGGTCGGGGTCGTTGATCATGGTGCCGACGCCCTTGGCGTCGGGCGAGACCACGGTGTACGGGTCCGGCTTGTCCGTCTGCTTGGGGTTCTCGCTGCCGGACGCCGGGTCCGTGGAGATGATGCCGTGGGTCTGGCCCGAGACCACGCTGATGGCGCCGGGGCTGGAGGGGCCGTACACGTCGCTGAAGGAACGGTCGTTCAGCGAGTAGTGCTGGGCGTAGTTCCACCAGGCGGTGACCGTGTTGCCGTCGTAGTAGTCCATCACCAGGCCCGGCTCGCCGAAGAGGTTGCCGGAGCACTTGCCCGAGTCGGTGTTCTCGACGAACTTGTCCGCCTTGCCGCCGTTGTAGGCGTACTGCTCGGGCGTGTAGCTGTGGTTCTGGTCGCAGGTGACGGCCTGCTCCTGGCTGAGCCGCTTGGGCTGGTACTGGTTGGGGTTCTTCGTCAGCAGACCCGCGTGCGCCAGGGTGTCGATGTCCTTGGGCGTGTGCTTGGACGCCTTGAACGGCGTGCCGTCCGTGTTGGCGGCCTTCGGGTAGGTGGCGAAGTAGTGGTCGAAGGAGATGTTCTCACCGAAGATGACCACGACGTGCTTGATAGGAGTCGCCGTGCCCCCGTAGTCGTGCCCCGACGCGAGGGAGGGTCCTGCGGCACCGAGGACGGTCAGCGCGGCCGCCCCTGTCAGTGCTCCCGCCCGCACCGCCCAGCGGTGTGCTCGTCGGGGTCGTCTTGCGTTCTTGGCCATGCGTTCGACATCCTTCACTGCTTTTGAACATGTATACGGGGAGTGGCGTACGACCCGGAGTCTCAGCGTGGTCCACGACAGCGCGGCGGCCCTGTCGTGAAACCCGGGTGAAGGGCGGGTCATGAGTTGCCCAGAGATTTTTGGCCTGTTCTTGACCCTCCTTCCGGGGGGTCGCTCAGGTCAGCAGACCCCGCCCCCACCAGTCGTGTGCGTTCCGGACTCCCGGCAGAGCGTAGAAGTAACCACCCCCGAAAGGGGAGATGTAGTCGGTCAGCGGTTCGCCGGCGAGGCGCTGCTGGACGGTTTTGAACTGCCGCTGGAGGTCCTGCTGGTACGAGCAGAAGAGCAGGCCCATGTCCAGGTTGCCGTTGCTGTCCGTGCCGCGGTCGTAGTTGTAGGACCGCCGCAGTATCCGGTTCCGGTCGGTGTCCGCGGTCCGGGGGTTGGCCAGGCGGATGTGGCTGTCCAGCGGGATGACGTCGCCCTTCGGGTCCTGTGCGAAGCGCGGGGTGTCGTGCTCGTGGTTGCCGTCCAGCGGCGCACCGGTGTCCCGGCTGCGCCCGAACATCCGCTCCTGCTCGGTGAGCGAGACCCGGTCCCAGAACTCCACCAGCATCCGGATCAGCCGGACCGCCTGGTAGCTGCCGCCGTCCGCCCACGCCGGCTCGCCGGACGGGGGCCCCGCCCAGACCAGCCGGTTCATGGTGCGCCGGTCGGCGCGGTCCGGGTTGGCGGTGCCGTCCTTGAAGCCCATGTGGTTGCGGGGCGTCCCACTCGGCCGCGGCGGGGAGGAGAACCCGTCGAGGCGCCAGCGGACCTGGAGCCCGCCGCGGGTGTGCCGGGCGATGTCGCGCAGCGCGTGCAGCACGGTGTCCTGGCTGTCGGCGCAGAACTGGACGCTGATGTCGCCGTCGCACCAGGCCGGGTCGAGGTCGTCGTCGGGGAACGGCGCCATCGCGGTCAGCCGCCGCGGTGCCCGGGGTCCGAGCCCGTAGCGGTCGTCGAAGAGCGAGGCGCCCACCCCGACGGTCACCAGCAGCCCGCCGGCGGGGACCTCGGGGCCGAGGGTGCCGGAGTCGGTGGGCGGTGCGGTGATGCCGGCCGGTGGCGGGGCTCCGCCACCGGTCAGGAAGCGGGCCCGCTCCGTGAGCGTCCGGAACAGGTCGGCGAGGTCGGCGCGGGCGTCCGCGGTGACGTCGAAGGACACGAAGGCGGTGCTGCGGCAGGGCGCCGCGAGGATGCCGTTCTGGTGCACACCGTGGAAGGGGACGGGGCGCTCGGCGCGCGGCGCGGGAGTGTCCGCTCCGGCGTGCGCCGCCTGACCCGCCACCAGGCCCACGGCGCCCGCCGCGCCGGCGGTGCCCGCTACGGCGGCGCCCCGCAGGAAGCCGCGCCGGGTGCGCCCCGCCGCGGCCGCGCCGGTGCGGGGCGCCGGGCCGGGGGCGCCGCCGGTTGCGGCCGTCTCCGCCGCCCCTCCGTTGCCGGGGCGCTCGGTGCCGTCGGCCGTGGTCATGCCGTCCTCCGTACGTCGCAGATGGCCGCGATGTCCGCCAGGCGTTCCAGGGCGTCGCCGGTGGCGGCGTCGATGTGCTGGCGGTCCGGGCGGCTCAGGTCCTTGAGCGGGGTCCAGCGGCCGTCCTCGTGCTGGGCGTCGAGCAGCTTCTCCAGACGGCCCAGGGAGGCGTCGAGCGCGGTCAGGTGCGGGTAGCGGGTGCGCAGCAGGGGGCGGAGGCGGGTCAGGACGGCCCGGGTGCCGTCCAGGTTGGCGCGGGCGGTGGCGAGGTTGCTGCCGCTGCCGTAGTCGGTGCGCCCGGTCAACTCGAACTGCAGGGTGTTCTCCAGGATCTCGTGAGCGCGCAGACCGAGGTCGAGGGGGTCCATGCGCTCCGTGGCCCAGTTCGTGCGCAGGGTGTGCACGTCCTTGGCGAGTCGGTCGGCGACCGGCCGCAGCGCGGCTGCCGTCCCGCCGTGCCACAGACCCTGTTCGAGGCGGTGGAACCCGGTGAAGCCCGGGTCGTCGACACCGCCGGGCAGCCCCGCGTCGGTGCCGTTGATGGCCTGGTCGGCGTCGCCGAAGGTGCCGTAGGCGGCGCCCATCCGCTCGTACAGGAGGTGCGCCGTCAGCCATGCAGAGCGTGCCGCCGCCAGGTCGCCGGAACGCACCTTCGCCCGCAGGGTGTCGGTGGCGCCGGCCAGGTCGTCCATCCGCCCGCCGACCCACTTCTGGTAGGCGAGGGTGGGCGGGATGAGGTCGTGCTGGTCGACGGGGACCGCGGCCGGGCCGCTGCCGTGCGCGGGGCCGCCGATGCGCACCTCGGGCCCGGTGACGGCCGCGGCGTCGTCCGGCAGGCAGCGGAAGCGGTAGGTGCCTGCGCCGAGCCGGGCGCGCAGCGGGCGCGTGGTGCCCGGGGCGAGCCCTTCGACCTCGCCGTACACCGCGCCGGAGCGGGCGTTCACCAGATGGACCTCGGCGGGGCGGTCCATGGTGTTGTGCAGTTCGAAGACCTGGGTGCCGGGGTGCGGCCGGCTCCAGCCCCGGCCGCAGGTGCCGAGGGAGACGTCGATCCCGGTGCCGGCCTCCGCGGCGGACTCCTTGTCGCCGTCCGGGCCCGAGACGAGCGTGACGGTGCCGATCGCCACGCCCGCGACCACCACGGCGAGGGCCGGCGGCAGCCATCTGCCGCGCCCCTGCCACCAGCGGCGCCCCGGCGGCTGCTCGTCGGGCGTCTCGGCCATACCGACCTCCCTCATCACGTCGGGCTGGTACGACCACGCCCGGATCCCTGCGTCGGGCGCGGGCCGCGCCCCACGGGTGCCGGGCCCGCACCACGAGCGCGCGCCGCCCGCGCCGCGGACCATCCTCGCGTGCCCGGGCAGCCGGTCGACAGCCGCCCACCCCTTCGGCGGGGCCACCGCGTGCGCACCGTCCGGAATGCCGGACACGCGCCATCACAGGCGCGGCCGGCGCCCTCCCGGGGAACGCCGGGCGGCGTCCGGGTGTCACGCGGGCGAACACATCCCCCGTGCCGGGGCCCGCCCTGGCCTGCACGGCCACCGGCGGGGCGGAAGTCCGGGCATCGCGCACGCCCCGTCAGCGGCCGGCGGCCGCCCTCCGGGGACACCCGGCGTCCTGCGGCACCCGGAGGCCCGCACCCGGCGCCCCGCGTCGTGGAACCCGGCAGCCCGCCGACCGGCCACCCGCCCTGCGGCGAGCGCCCCGGCGGGGGTGCCTCATTCGCTGTAGTTCCGCACGTCGTCGATGTACTCCCGGGCCCGGTCCCGCACCACGTCCGGCAGTGCCCCGGAGGCGAGGTCGGCGAAGGTGGTGGTCTCCAGGACCTGCCGCAGGCTGGTCCGCACGGCCCGCCACACATCGGGCAGCACCGCAGCGGCCCCGGGGTACTCCAGATCGCTCAGGCTCAGGTCCCGCACATTGGCCAGCGGCCCGTCCATCGCACGGATCACCGCGGCGAGGGTGATCTCGGCGGGGGGCTGCGCCAGCACGTACCCGCCGGTGGGGCCGCGGACGCTGCGCACCAGGTGCGCCAGGCGGAGTTCGCGGAGGATGCCGAAGAGGAAACGCACCGGGATGTTCTGCCGGGCCGAGAGTTCGTCGGCGGTCAGCGGCGCGTCCTGTGCCGCCGCCAGTTCGGCCATCGCACGGACCGCGTAATCCGTCTTGGCTGTGATCCGCACCGGCGAAAGGTACCACGCCGCCCCGTTTCCAACCGGTCGGTGGCGACCCCCGGACACCCGTTACCGGACACCCGCGAGAGCCCCTCGGCTCCCGGGAACACAAGGTCCCCCGGCAGTCCCGGGAGGAGCGGATGCAACAACCTCCGTCCTTAACAGCACCAAGTTCACCGAAACGGTGTAGTATCACGCCGGGCGCAGTCCGGCGCCAACAGCGAACGTCGGCCCCGCCACATCGCCGGGCCGGGTGGGAGGTCGGGGCGTTGACAGCATCGGGGCGAAGCCGGAACGTAGCCGTCGTGGGCGCGGGCGCCGCAGGCGCCATGGTCGCCATCCAGCTCTGCGAGACCGCGGCCCGCCGCCGCGTGTCCTTCGACCTCACTCTGATCGACCCGGCCCCCGAGGCCGGCCGCGGCACCGCCTATTCCACCCCCGACCGCCGGCACCGCCTCAACGTGCCCGCCGGGAACATGAGTTGTTACCCGGACGACCCGGGCCACTTCGTCCGCTGGCTGTGCGGCCACGGCGAACCCACCGTGACGCCCGCCGACTTCGTCCAGCGCTACCGCTACGGGGCGTACCTCGCCGACACCCTGGGCCGTGCCATCGTCGCGGCCCAGGGCGTCGTCAAGGTCCGCCGCGTGCGGGCGCGGGCCGTCGGCTGCCGGTGGAGCACCGCTCCCGACGGCCGGGACAGGGCCCGTATCGACCTCTCCGACGGCCCGGCGGTGACGGCGGACTGCGTCGTCCTCGCGACCGGCCCCTTCCAGGCGGACGCGGCCTGGGCGCCCCCGGCCCTGCGCGCCAGCGACCGCTTCGTCGCCGACCCGTGGGCGCCCGGCGCGCTCACCGAGGCGCTGCGCAGGGAGCGGCGGGACGACATCCTGTTAGTGGGCACCGGCCTGACCGCCGTCGACATGGCCCTGCTGCTCGACCGCCCGCTCCGCACGGTGCACGCCGTGTCCCGCAACGGCCGCCTGCCGCAGGCGCACTCCGTCACACCGCTGCCCGCCGCGTCCTGTCCCACCCCGCTCCAGGGGCTGCCCCTGGCCGGGCTGCGCGCGGCGGTGCGCGAGCACATCGCCCGGGTGCAGCGCTCGCACGGCGACTGGCGGCCCGCGCTCGACGGGCTTCGCCCGGTGACCGCCGAGGTGTGGGCGGCGCTCTCGGCTGAGGAGCGCGCGGAGTTCGTCCGGCGGGACAGCTCGCTGTGGAACGTGCACCGCCACCGGATGCCTCCGGCCACCGCGGAGCAGGTGAGCCGGATGCGCCGCACCCGCCGCCTGCGGCCGTACGCGGGCGGGATCACCTCGGTCGTGCCGCAGTCCGACGGTTCGCTGACGGTGTCCGTCGACGACCGGGGCGAGCCCCGCACCCTGTCGGTGGGCTGGGTCGTGGACTGCACGGGTCCGGGGCTGCGGGTGCCGGACCACGCCGACCCGCTGTGGCGGAGCCTGCTGGACGACGGGGCCGCGGTGCCCGGCCCGCTCGCCATGGGCGTCGGTACCGAGGCCGGACGGCTGCGGGACGCCGCGGGGCGGGCCGAACGCGCCCTGTGGACGCTCGGCGCCCCGCGGCGCGGCGAGCTGTGGGAGACGACCGCCGTGCCCGAGATCCGCGTCCAGGCCGAGGGCGTCGCGCGGGCCGTGCTGGCGTCCTGGGCCCCCGCCGCCGGATCCGGTGCCGCCGCGACAGGCCCGGACCTGGCCGAGCGGCCGGGACGGAGCAGGGGCCCGCGCCGCCCGCTCGACGTCTCCGGCTTCCCCCTGAGTACGCACTCCGGCGCCGCCGCGGCCTACCGCACCGGTGTGCACCGGCTGCTGAAGGTCCGTTCGGGGGCGCGGGAGGCTTTCCGGCGTGCGGTGGCGCTCGATCCGGGTTTCGCGCTGGCACACACCGCGCTCGCGCTGATCGGGCACGAGTGCGGGGCGGCCGTGGACGTGCCGCGTGCGCTGGCCGATGCCCGGCGCTGTGTGCGGGAGGGCGCCGGCGCGTACGAGCGCTCCCTCACCGAGGCCGTCGCCCGGCGCGTCCAGGGCACCCGGGCGGAGGGCGACGCGGCCCTGGTGCGGCACCTGGACACGTATCCCGGTGATGCGCTCGCGCTCTCGGTGGCCGTGCCCACCATCGCCTTCTCCGGTCTGCACTGCCTGGACGGCGGTGCCGCCACCCGTCTGGTGGAGCGCACCGCGCCGGCCCACGACGGGCACTGGTTCCACACCTCCCTGATGGCCTTCGTGCGCCAGGAGGAGGGCCGGTTCGACGAGGCAGGCGAGCTGGCCGAACGGGCACTGGCCGCGGAGCCGGGTTCCGGTCACGCCATGCACGCACTGGCCCATGTGCGCTACGAGCGCGGCGAGCACGAGCGGGGCCGCGGCGAGCTCGACCGGTGGCTCGGGCACCAGGGCCGCGGCGGCTCGCACCGCGCGCACTTCTCCTGGCACGCCGCGCTGCACGAACTGGCCCTCGCGGACCCCGCGGCGGTGCGCCGCCGCTGGTCCGAGCAGCTCTCGCCCGCGAAGGTGTGCGGCATCCGGGCACTGGTCGACTCGGGCTCGCTGCTCTGGCGGGCCCGGACGAGCGACAGTTGGCAGGGCGCCCTGCCGATCCAGGAGGTGCTGGAGACGGTGCCCACGGAGACGCTGGAGCGGCCCGCCAACGCCTTCGTCGCACTGCACGCCGGCGTCGCCCTGGCCGCGGCCAAAGACGTGCCGGGCCTGCGCAGACTGCACGACCACGCACTGGGTGCCGACGCGGTGCAGCGGGAGCTCATCGCACCGCTCTGCGCGGCGTTCGAGGACCTCGCCGAGGAGCGCTGGGCACCGGCCGCGCGGCGCCTGGAACGGCTGCTGCCCCGGCTGCACGCGGTCGGCGGCAGTGCCGCGCAGCGCGAGGTGGTGGAGGAGACGCTGCTGTACGCGCAGATCCGCTGCGGCCGCCACGAGGCCGCACGGTCCCGCCTCGCGGACCGCCTGGACCGCCGCCCCTCGCCGCACGACCGCCGCCGGCTGGCGGCACTGGCCGACGGGTCGGCCCCGGCGGGCGCGGCCACGGCCTGACGCCACGGCGGACGTGAGGCGGGTGCGGGCCGGGTGGCGTGCACCCGCGCCGCCCCGGCCCGGGCCGGGGCGGCGGGCCCGCTGCCGTCGCGCCGCACGGACCGCGAACCCGCGAACCCACGAACCCACGAACCCACCGAGGCTCCCGTCGCCGCCGACGCCCCGTCGCCGCCGACGCCCCGTCACGCTCGACGCACCGTCGGCACGGACCTCCCGCCACCACCGGCGGCCGCCTCGCCCCGCCACCGCCGACAGCACGTCACGCCGCCGCGAGCAGGCGGAGTTCACACGTCCGCAACGGAACCGTCTCGACAGGCGGGCCCGGGTGCTGGCAACCTCCCGCCATGCACTTCGCCGCCCGCACCTCCCTTCCGGCCCTGCTGGCCGGGTTACTCGTCGCCCTCGCCGCCTGCGCCCCGGAGCCCGACGCGTCCGACGGCGCGGCGGGCAAGGAGACGTCCGCCGCGTCCGCCGCGTCCTGCGCAAGGAGCTCCCTCGCCACCAAGACCGGGGGCAGGCTGACGGTCGGCACCGACAAGCCCGCCTACGAGCCCTGGTTCCAGGACGACAGGCCGGCCAACGGCAAGGGCTTCGAGTCCGCCGTCGCCTACGCGGTCGCCCGCTCCCTCGGGTTCGCAAGGAGCCAGGTCGTCTGGCAGACCGTGCCGTTCAACAACGCCTACGCACCCGGCAGGAAGACGTTCGACTTCGACATCAACCAGGTCTCCATCAGCGACGCCCGCAGACGGGCCGTGGACTTCTCCTCCGGCTACTACACGGTGCGCCAGGCCGTGGTGACGCTCAAGAAGTCCCGCTTCGCGCACGTCACCACCGTCGCCGGACTGAAGGACGCGAGGATCGGCGCCCAGGTCGGCACCACCAGCCTCGACACCGTCGACGACCTCATCAAGCCGGTGCACAGACCCGCCGTCTTCCAGAAGAGCGACTACGTCAAGGAGGCACTGCGCAACGGCCAGGTGGACGCCGTCGTCCTCGACCTGCCGACCGCCTTCTACATCACCTCCGCCGAGGTGCCTGAAGCGACGATCACCGGTCAGTTCGGCGACACGTCCGGCAAGGCCGAGCAGTTCGGGCTCGTGCTCGACAGGAGCAGTCCGCTCACCTCCTGCGTCACCAGGGCCGTGGACGGGCTGCGCAAGGACGGCACGCTGGCCGCGCTGGAGAAGAAGTGGCTCTCCGACGCGGCCTCCGTGCCGGTGCTGAAGTGACCGCGCACCCGGCAGCCGGCCTGGCGGAGGGGCCCGCGGGGACGGCCGGGGACGGCTACACGCCCTCTCCCCGGCGCCTGGCGCGGGAGCGGTACAAGCGCGCCAGGACCCGCAGGTCCGCCGCCGCCGCCGGGTTGTCCACCGCGGTGACGGCAGTGGTGCTGTACCTGCTCATCACCGGCTCACCCGGCTGGCAGCGCACCCGCGAGACGTTCTTCAACGCCAGGTACGCGCGCATCGCGCTGCCCGACGTGCTTCAAGGGCTGCTGCTCAACCTGGAGCTCCTCGCGGTCTGCGGCAGTTGCGTCCTGGTCCTCGGCCTGCTGCTCGCCGTCGCCCGCACCCTGCGCGGCCCGGTCTTCTTCCCGCTGCGTGCGCTGGCCACCGCCTACACCGACTTCTTCCGCGGGCTGCCCCTGATCATCTGCCTGCTGCTGATCGTCTTCGGGGTGCCGGCGCTGCGGCTGCAGGGGGTCACCACGGACCCGGTGGTGCTCGGCGGCAGCGCACTCGTCCTCACCTACTCCTCGTACGTCGCCGAGGTGTTCCGCGCGGGCATCGAGTCCGTGCACCCCTCGCAGCGCGCGGCGGCCCGCTCGCTGGGCCTGTCCGGTGCCCAGACACTGCGGTACGTGGTCCTGCCGCAGGCCGTGCGGCGGGTGGTGCCGCCGCTCCTGAACGACCTGGTGTCCCTGCAGAAGGACACCGGCCTGGTCTCGATCGCCGGGGCCGTGGACGCGGTGTACGCGGCGCAGATCATCGCGGGCAGGGACTTCAACTACACGCCGTACGTGGTCGCCGGCCTGGTCTTCGTGGCCCTGACCATCCCGATGACCCGCTTCACCGACTGGGTCACCGCCCGGCTCGACCGCAGGCGCACCCAGGGAGGCACCGTATGAGCGGCTCGGCCGTGCAGGAAGCCGCAGCGGGGGCGGGCACGGACGCGGGCCCCGTGCTGCGTGTGGAGCACGTGCGCAAGACGTACGGGCGCCACCGGGTCGTCCTGCGCGACGTCACGCTGGAGGTCCCGCAGCACACCGTCACGGCCCTCATAGGCGCCTCCGGCTCCGGCAAGTCCACGCTCCTGCGCTGCGCCAACCTGCTGGAGGAGATCGACGACGGCGCCATCCACCTGGACGGCGAGGAGATCACCGACCCGCGCGCCGACGCCGACGCGGTGCGGCGCAGGATCGGCGTCGTCTTCCAGTCGTACAACCTCTTCCCGCACATGACCGTGCTGCAGAACATCACCCTCGCCCCGCGCCGGGTGCTGGGCGTGGGACGTGCGCAGGCCGAGGAGCGGGCCCGTGCGCTGCTCGACCGGCTGGGCCTCGCCGACAAGGCGCACGAGTACCCGGACCGGCTCAGCGGCGGGCAGCAGCAGCGGGTCGCCATCGTCCGTGCGCTCGCCGTGCGCCCCCGGCTGCTGCTGCTCGACGAGATCACCGCGGCCCTCGACCCCGAGCTGGTCGGCGAGGTGCTGACGGTGGTGCGCGGCCTCAAGGACGAGGGCATGACCATGGTGCTGGCCACCCACGAGATGGCGTTCGCCCGCACCGTCGCCGACCAGGTGTGCTTCCTGGACGACGGCGTGGTCCGCGAACAGGGCAGCCCCGAGCAGCTCTTCGGCGACCCGCGCGAGGACCGCACCCGCCGCTTCCTGCGCCGCATCACCGAGGCGGGACGGCTCTAGGGGCACGGGGACACGGCGCCCCTCCGGGGCCCGTGTCCCCGTGCCCCCCATACCTCCGGGCCCCGGGCCCCGTCTCGCGGGGCCGTCTCCCGGGGTGCGCCTCGTCGACGGCCGGGCGGCGCCGGCCCGCGCACACGAGCCCGGCTACGCCGTGTGCGAGCACCGGCACCGTCCGTGGCGAGCGGCCCGATGCGGAACCGTCCCGGCCGCGCGCCGCCCGGCGCTGCCGTTTCGCCCTCGCCCCTCGACCCTCGCCCCTCGACCGCGGTCGGCTTCCATATTTGGCAATAAGGGACAAATTGCATAAGAATCAACGAGATGCCACATTCGCCTTCGACGCATGGTGACCCTGCATGGCCCACCCCTCCAGCGGTGACGCGCCCGAGCGGCGCGAGTCCGCCCCTGCCCCCGTCTTCGGAGTCACGGCCACCGCACTGGTCGACGGCACCGGGCGGATCACCGGGTGGTCGCAGGGTATGGAGCAGCTCCTGGGGCACCGGGCGGCGGACGTGGTCGGCAGGTCCGTGGACGCCGTGCTGGCCGATGCCCAGGACCGGGCCCGAGGGACCGTCGGCGGCGCCGGCTCCCCCGGCGAGGCCGACGCGGCCTGGCTGCGGGCCCTCGTGGAGTCCGGCTGCGTCCGCAAGGCCGGCGCCGAAGGCCACTGGTCGTGCGTGCTGCGGGCACGGCACGGCGAGGGCCGCTCGGTACCGGTGGCCATCGAGGCCACCCCCATGGCGGGACCCGGCGGCGGGACGCAGTGGCTGCTGTCGGCCGTCGGTCTCTCGGTGTCCGAGGCGGCCGCCACCGACGGCAGCTCGCTGCTGCGCACGCTCATGGAGCGCTCCCCCGTCGCGCTCGCGGTGTGGGACACGGACCTCAACTGCATCTGGGTGAACGCCACCGCCGCGGAGGTCGGCGGGATGCCCAGCCGCCGGGTCGGGCGGCCGCTGAACGAGGCGGCGGCGCTGGGCTTCGACCTCTCCGCGATCGCTCCCGTGATGAAGCGCGTGCTCAGGGACGGCAAGCCGGTGATCGACCTGGAGGTGCGCCGCAGCCGCAGCGACGGCGAGGAGAGCGCCCTGTCGGCGTCCGTCTTCCGGCTGGACGGCGCCGACGGCACCCCGCAGGGCCTGTGCACGGTCGGCATCGACGTCAGCGACAGCCTCGCCCGCCAGCGGCTGGCCCTGCTGAACAAGGCCGGCACCCGGGTCGGCACCACCCTCGACACGATGGCGACCGCACAGGAACTCGCCGACATCGCCATCCCCGCACTGGCGGACTTCGCCACCGTGGACCTGGCGGACTGGTTCCCGATCGGCGAGGTGCCCAGGGAACGCCCGGGAGGCGCCGCCCACGGCGACCGGCCGGCCTTCAGGCGGGGCGGGATGGCGTCGATCCACAAGGGCGTGCCGGAGGCCGTCTTCTCCCCCGGCGAGGTGGTCTACCAACCGGCCTCGTCGCCCATGGTCAAGCCGCTCCTCACGGGCGAGTCGTACTTCGAGCCGCGGCTCGACACGGCCCACCACTGGCTCACCGAGGACCCGGTCCGCGCCGAGATGATCCGCAGGACCGGGATGCACTCGGTGATGTACGTGCCGCTGAAGGCGCGCGGCGCCATCCTCGGGGTGGCCGTCTTCGCCCGTACGGAGAATCCGGTGCCCTTCACCCGCGACGACCTGCTGCTCGCCGAGGAGCTCGCCACGCGCGCGGCACTGAGCCTGGACAACGCACGCCGGTACTCGCGCGAGCGCAGCGCCGCCCTCGCACTCCAGCGCGACCTGCTGCCGCGCCGGCTCAGCGGCGGGGCCGGCCTGGAGGTCGCCTCGCGCTACCTGCCGACGGACAAGCACGAAGGAGTCGGCGGCGACTGGTACGACGTCATCTCGCTGTCCCGGGACCGCGTGGCCCTCGTGGTGGGGGACGTGGTGGGCCACGGGATCAACGCGGCCGCCGCGATGGGCCGGCTGCGCACGGCCGTGCACACCCTGGCCGCACTGGACCTGCCGCCGGACCTGCTGCTCGCCCACCTCGACCAGGTGGCCCTGACCCTGTCGGACGAGGCGGTCGACGGGGACCGGTTCGGCATCCCGAGCCTCGCCGCCACTTGCGTCTACGCGGTCTACGACCCGGCGACCCGGGTCTGCACACTGGCCCGGGCCGGCCATCCGCCGCCCGCGATCGTCACTCCGCAGGGCCGGACCAGCTTCCCGGAGGTGCCCACGGGCGGGCCGGTGGGCTGGGGCCTCGCCACCTACGAGTCCGTCGACGTGAAGCTGGCGGAGGGCAGCACCGTCGCGCTGTTCACCGACGGCCTGATCGAGAGCCGCAAGGACGACATCGACACCGGTCTCGCCCGGCTCGCCACCGCACTGCGGCACGACACGGACACGCTCGACGCCTGCTGCGCGCATGTGATCAGGACGATGCTGCGCAGCGCCACGCCCGAGGACGACGTCTCGCTGCTGCTGGCCCGCACCCGCGCGCCGGGCGCCGAGCCCGTGCGGAGCCGGGGGCGGCGCAGGAGCTGAGTGCGGGCCGGCAGCCGGCCCGCCGGGCGGGCGCGCGCCCGCCGCGCCGCCGGTGACGGAAGACCGCGCCCCCGGTTCGGTCGCCACACCGCAGGTCCACCCACCGGGCGCGGCGCCGCCCGTGCTGCCGTGGACGGCGTGACGGCGTGAACGGCGGTGCCGCGGTGTGCACGGCGGCCGGCCGATGGGGATCGCGGGGTGCCGGTCGCCGTGCCCGGCGTCCTCAGCCGCGCGGCCCGAGCAGGGCGACGGATGCCTGGACGGCGACCTCGGTGATGTCCCCGGCGCGGCCGCCGTCCTCGACGGTGGTCGCGATCAGTTCGCGCATGCCGCCGAGCAGGACGACCGCCAACTGCCGGGGCACCGGGCCGATGCCGGCGGCACGCATCTGCTCGGTGCCGCACAGCGTCTGGATCATCACGACGAGGGACTCCATCAGCCGCCGCTGGAGATCGCGCGCCCCGGCGCCGAGTGCCGGCAGGTCGCGGATCCAGCTCAGCATGGTGGTGGGCCTCGACTCGGCGCACGCGATCCACGCCTCGACCGCCTGCCGCACCTGGGCGCGCCAGGGCGCCGCGGGGTCGACCGCCTCGGAGATCTGCCGCACCATCTCCGCGTTGGCGTCGGTGAGCAGGGCGACGAGGCATGCCTCCTTGTCGGCGAAGTGCTCGTAGAAGGTGCGCCGCGAGGTGTGTGCGCGGCGGACGATGTCCGCAACGGTGGTGTTCCGGTAGCCGTCCTGCTCGATCGAGGCGGCGAGCCCGTCGAGCAGACGCTGACGGGGACTCGGCTGGACGTCCGGCGCGAGCGCTGTCGCCGTCCCCTGCGCACGGTCCCGGTCTCCCGCTGTCATCACGCCACTCACGCTACACCGCCTCCGCCGGGGCCTTGACGTGATGGTACGTCGGCGTACCGTACGACTGGTACGCTCACGTACCACTGTCGGGAAGGTGTTCCCCCCATGGCCACGACCGTGACGCTCCCTCCGGGTCCGTCCGCCCCGCGCTGGGTGCAGGGCGGCTATGCGCTGGCCCTGCCGCACCGCGGTATGCGGCGGCTGCGCGACCGCTACGGCGACGCGTTCACCGTCGACGTGCCGATCTTCGGCCGCGCCGTGGTCATCAGCGATCCGGCCGAGGTCAGGCAACTGTTCCAGTCCGGCACCGAGGACTTCGACAACCTCGAACGCAACCTCGGCCGCGTGCTCGGCCCCGGCTCGCTGTTCGCACTCTCGGGCGAGGACCACCGCAGGCGGCGCAAGCTCCTCGTCCCGCCCTTCCACGGCCGCCGGCTCGCCGCCTACGAGCGGATCATCGAGGAGGAGGCGGAGCGCGAGTTCGCCGGCTGGCCGCAGGGCAGGGCCTTCGCCACGCTGCCGTCGATGATGCGCATCACCCTGAACGCCATCCTGCGGGCGGTGTTCGGCGCCGAGGGCGCGGAGTTCGCCGAACTGCGGGAGCTGCTCCCGGCCATGGTCGAGCTGGGCTCCAGGCTCGCCGTGGTCCCCGTGCCGCAGGACGGCTGGGGCCGGTGGAACCCGTGGCACCGGTTCAGGGCCATGCGCCGCTCCTACGACGCGGTCGTCGAACGGCTCATGGCCAGGGCGGAGCGGGAGGGCGGACTCGACCGGCGCGACGACATACTCGCGCTGCTGCTGCAGAGCCGCCACGAGGACGGCACGGCGATGAGCCGCAGCGACATCGCCGACCAGTTGATCACCCTGCTCGCCGCCGGGCACGAGACCACGGCGACCACGCTGGCCTGGACCGTCGAGCGGCTGCGCCGCCACCCGGCCGTCCTGCGCGAGCTGGTGGCGGAGGCGGACGCCGGCGGCAGTGCGCTGCGCGAGGCGGCCCTGCTGGAGGTGCAGCGCACCCGCCCGGTCATCGACATGGTGGGCCGCCAGGTGAGGGCGGACTCCGTCCGACTCGGCCGGTGGACGCTGCCCAGGGGGTACGCGGTGCTGGTCAGCATCGCCCTGGTCCACGACGACGACTCGGTCTTCCCCGAGGCGCGGACGTTCGACCCGTACCGCTTCCTCGGCACCAAACCGGACCTGTACCAGTGGATCCCGTTCGGCGGCGGTGGCCGGCGCTGCCTCGGAGCGGCCTTCGCCACCATGGAGATGAACGTCGTCCTGCGCACCCTGCTGCGCGACTTCGTCCTGGAACCCACCGGCGAGCGCGCCGAGCGGTGGCACTCGCGCGGCGTGGCCGGCGCTCCGGCCAGGGGCGGCCGGGCGGTCGTCCGCCGCCGGACGGCGAGCGCCGCACCGTCCCCCGGGCGCACCACCGCCCCCGGGGCTCCCGCCCGGGTCCCCGGGGCACGCGCATGACCGGGCGGGGGCGGGTGCCCCGCACCAGGACGCGGCGCGCCGTGCTCGGCGGACGGCCGGTGGTGATCACCGGTGCGGCGTCCGGCATCGGCCGCGCCCTCGCCGTGCGGCTCGCGCGGCTCGGCTCGCCGGTCGCGCTGGCGGACCTGGACGAGGACGGGCTGCGCAGGACCGCGGCGTCGCTGCCGGCCCCGGTGCTCGCGCGCGTCCTCGACGTCCGCGACGCGCAGGACGTGCTGCGCTTCGCCGCCGATGTGCGCGCCTGGCTGCCGGGCCCGCTGGCCGCGGTGTTCAACAACGCCGGTGTCGCGGTGACCTCGACCGTGCTGGATGCGGTGCCCGAGGACGACGACTGGCTGCACGCCATCAACTTCGGCGGGGTGGTCAACGGCACCAGGGCGTTCCTGCCGATCCTCGTGGCGCAGGACGAGGGCGTCGTGGTGAACACCTCCAGCGTGTTCGGGCTGCTCGGCATGCCCTACCAGAGCGCGTACTGCGCCTCGAAGTTCGCCGTCCGCGGCTTCACCGACGCACTGCGCCAGGAGCTGCGCGGCTCCGGCGTGCGGGCCGTCACCGTGCACCCGGGCGGCGTCGCCACCGGCATCGCCCGCAACGGGCGCATGCACACCGACCCGCAGGGCCGGGGGCGGACGAAGGAGCAGTTGGCGGCGGAGTTCGAAGCCGCCGCGATGACCTCGCCCGACCGGGCTGCCGAGATCATCCTCCACGGCGTCGAACGCGGGAAGGCCCGTATCCTCGTCGGGCCGGACGCGTACCTGTTCGACCTCCTCGCGCGCCTCGCCCCCACCCATTACCACAGCGTGCTCGCGCGCATCGCCTCCCTGCGCGCCCGACCGAAGGAGTCCGCATGAGCGGCGCCGACGCGACCGTACCCGCCGGGCCCACCACGGACGTCGACGTGCTGATCATCGGGGCCGGGCTGTCCGGCATCGGTGCCGCGCACCACATCCAGACCGCCTTCCCGCACCGCACCTACACGATCCTGGAGGCGCGGGAGGCCGTCGGCGGCACCTGGGACCTGTTCCGCTACCCCGGCGTGCGGTCCGACTCGGACATGCACACCCTCGGCTACCGGTTCCGGCCGTGGACGCGTCCCGACGCCATCGCGGACGGCTCCTCGATCCTTCAGTACATCCGCGACACCGCCGCGGAGGCGGGCATCGACCGGCACATCCGCTTCGGCCACCGGGCCGAGCGCGCCGCCTGGTCCACGAAGGACGCGCGCTGGACGGTTAAGGCGGCGGTGCGGGGCGGCCGAACGGTCCTGCTGACCGCGCGCTTCCTGTACGTCTGCACGGGCTACTACCACTACGACGCCGGCCACGAACCGCCCTTCCCGGGCGTCGAGCGCTTCACCGGAACGCTCGTCCACCCCCAGCGGTGGCCCAAGGACGTGGACCACACGGGCAGGAAGGTCGTGGTCATCGGCAGCGGCGCGACGGCCGTCACCCTCGTTCCCGCGCTGGCCGACCGGGCCGCGCACGTGACGATGCTCCAGCGCTCGCCCACCTATGTGCTGGCCTCCCCGGCCCGGGACCCGCTGGCGCGCCGGCTGCGGCGGCTGCTCGGCCCGCGCCGCGCGTACGCGGTCACCCGGTGGAAGAACATCGCGGTGGGCACGCTGGTGTACCGGCTCAGCCGGCGCCGCCCGCACCTGGTGCGGTCGATGATCCGCAAGGCCACGGCCCGCCGGCTACCGCCCGGCTACGACATCGACACCCACTTCAACCCGCGCTACGAGCCCTGGGACCAGCGGCTGTGCCTCGCGCCCGACGGAGACCTCTTCACCGCCATCCGGCGGGGGCGCGCGTCCGTGGTCACCGACCGGATCTCGGAGTTCACCGCGACCGGGCTGCGCCTGGCATCGGGCACCGAGCTTGCCGCGGACCTGGTCGTCACGGCCACCGGGCTGCGCCTGCTGGCGTTCGGCGGGCTGCGGCTGAGCGTCGACGGCCGGGACGTCGACCTGCCGGGCACCATGGCCTACAAGGGCCTGATGCTCGGCGGCGTGCCCAACTTCGCCTTCACCATCGGGTACACCAACGCCTCCTGGACCCTCAAGGCCGACCTCGTCGGCGAGTACGTCGTCCGGCTGCTGCGGCACCTCGACGCCCACGGTTACGACCAGTGCGTACCCGTCAACGACGACCCCTCCGTCACCGAGCGGCCGCTGCTCGACTTCCGGGCCGGGTACGTGCTCCGCTCCGTCGGCGCGTTCCCCCGCGCCGGCTCCCGGGCCCCGTGGCGGCTCGGCATGAACTACGCGCACGACGTGCTGACCCTGCGGCACGGCCGTATCGACGACGGCACCATGCGGTTCACCCGGCGCACGGACGGCGGCCAGGACCCGGCGGACCGGGCGGCCGAAGGCACGAGGACCCGGCAGCGGTAGGCCGCCGTCCTGCCCGATCGGGATACCGCCGACTTCCGCGGGGGTGGACGCCGACTTCCGCGGTGGGCGTTGACGGCACCCGGCACCGGTCCTACCGTCATGTTCGAATGCACGACCCGCGTACGGCATATCGAACTTGCGACCCTCTCGCTGGACCCCGGGAACCAGGCATCCGCCGGGTCCGGCCCCCTGCGACCAGTCGCCGCGCCACAACGACCTGTCCGTCGAGCCCGCGGGCACCGCTGGACCCGCCGACTCCGCTGCGCCCGCCGCCGCCGACACCGGCTGGACGGCGAGCGGGCCCTGGGCCCCCTGCCCCAGGTCCCTGCGGCCCGCGGGCGAGGAGGGGCACGACCGCCCGCGGACCGTTCCGCGAGTCGCCCCCGGGCTCCTGCCCACCCGCCCTAAGATCCACAACCGTGGCGCATACCTTCGGTGAGCTGGTGGAGAAACAGCAGGTGGCGAACGAGGCGCAGGCGAAGTTCCAGGCGCTGCGGGACAGGTACGGGCCCCCCGCGGGCGAGGGCTGGACGGACCAGCAGACCGAGACGTACGAGACCGCGTTGCGGGCGTGGCGGGACCTGGAGCGCGAGGTGCAGGCCGCGGTCGCGGAGTTCGCGAAGGAGCAGCGGCGCGCGCGGCACGAGGTGGAGGCCGATGTGAGGGCCCGGGCGGGCGGCCCGCCGGCCGGTTGAGCGGCCCGCGGGCCGGTCGAGGGGCCGCGCGGGCCCGCGCCGGGTGCCGCCGGGCCCGGCGCTACGGGGCCTCGCCGTAGCGGAGCCTCGCCGTACGGCGCCCCGCCTCGTCCCGCAAGGAGGTGCGGGAACTCACCCGAACGGCTTCCCGCCCTGCCGCCCCGCGCGCGTCCGGGCCACGAGGAGGGCGACGTCGTCCTCCTGCGGAGCCTGCGCCCTCATGCGGGTGACGACGCGCGTGCACAGCTCGTCCAAGGCGGCCGGCGGGTTGCGCAGCGCGCCGGCGAGGCGGTCGAGTCCGACGTCGATGTCGATGTGCCGGGCCTCGATCAGACCGTCGGTGTACAGGACGATCAGCGTTCCCTCGGGCAGTTCCAGGTCGACGCACTCGTAGCCGCCGATGCCCGTGCCGATGGGCGGGCCCACCGGAGTGGCGGGCATGGCGACCCGGCCGTCGGGAGCCACCAGCAGCGGCGGCGGATGGCCCGCGCGCGCCAGGGTGCACACGCCGCCGACCGGGTCGTACACGGCGTAGAGGCAGCTTGCGCCGACGATCGGCGGCGAGCCCGTGGACCACGTGCCGGACTGCGCGAGGGAGGCGGTGACCTCGTCGAGGTGGGCGAGCAGTTCCGCGGGGGGCTGGTCCAGGGCGGCGAGCGTGTGGACCGCCGTACGCAGGCGTCCCATGGTGGCGGCGGCATGGATGCCGTGTCCGACGACATCGCCGATGACCAGCGCGACCCGGGCGCCGGGCAGGGGGATGGCGTCCACCCAGTCCCCGCCGACGCCCTCGTGCCGGTCCGTGGGCAGGTAGCGGGTGGCCAGGTCCACCGCGCCGCCGCCCGACAGCTCGCCGGGCAGCAGGCTGCGCTGCAGGGCGAGCGCGGCGGTGCGCTCGCGGGTGTAGCGGCGGGCGTTGTCCAGACTGAGCGACGCCTGCACGGCGAGTTCCTCGGCCAGCAGCAGGTCGTCCCGCGAGAAGGGCACCGCGTTCTCGGTACGGGCGAACACGGCGATGCCGAGGATGGTGCCGCGCGCCCTCAGCGGGACCATCATCAGCGAGTGCATGCCCGTCTCCTGGATGAGCCGCCGGCGGGTGGCGTCGCGGTCCAGCCACGTACCCGGGCCGGTCTCCATCACGGGCTCCAGATAGGACCGGGTCCCGCCCAGGACGGTCAGGAAGGGCGAGCCGGGCGGCACGTACACCACGTCGCCGACCTGGAAAGCGGCCTCGGGCACGCCTTCGTGGACGGACGTCATGCCGGCGCGGCGGAAGACGGGGATGCCGGCCTCCCCCGCGGCCATCCGCTCCAGCGGCTCCTGGCCCAGGGGCACCGCCTCCGCGAGGTCCACCGTGGCGTAGTCGGCGAGGGCGGGGACGGCCGTGTCGGCGAGTTCCTGTGCCGTCGTCGTCACGTCGAGGGTGGTGCCGATGCGCTGGGCCGCCCGGCCAAGCAGCGCCAGTCGCTCGCGTTCCCAGGTCCGGGTGATGTCCAGCGAGACCGTGCAGACGCCCAGCGGGCCGCCCTCCCGCCGGGCGAGGGGGAACAGGCAGGACGAGAAGACGGCCTCCCGGCCGTCCTCGGGCGACACCCAGCGCACCAGGTGGTCGACGATCGCCTCCCCGGAGTCCAGCACATCCCGCATCACCGGTTCGGTGGTGGTCCGGTCGAAACCCCGCAGGATCCGGCGCGTGGGCGGTACGGACCCGCCCGAGCCGGGCAGTCCGACCGCTTCTTTGGCGGCCCGGTTCGCCCACACCAGGCGCAGCCGGGTGTCCCACACCGCCACCGCCAGCGCCGACCTGTCGAGGAGCGCCGCCTGACCCCCGCCCGGCCCGGCACCGTCCGGCAGCCCCGTGGCGGCGACGAACCAGCACCGCTCGTCGCCCGCACGGGTCAGCGGGACGACGTCCACGTTCAGGCGCAGGACCCTGCCGTCGCGGTGCCTGACCGCCACCACCGTGCTCGCGTACTGCCGACGGTCCCGGCGCCCGGGGGACGCGAGGGGCGAGGATCCGGCAGGCGCGGCCCCGGTCGCCGACGGCCGCAGCGGCGCGGACCGCGGCGCCAGGTCGGCCGGGTGCGCCAGGATCCGCCGCACGGAGCGGCCGACGACGTCCTGCGCACGGTGACCGAGCAGCAGCCGTGCGCCGTCACCCCACTCCAGCACCGTCCCGTCGGAGTCGATCAGGGCGAGGGCGGGCGCGGGGACACCAGGTGCGCTGTGTGCGAAGCCGGAGGCGACCCGCCCCGTGCCGGTGGCGGACCCGAGCTTGCACGCCATGCCGTTGCCCTTCGTGGCTTCCTCTCGCTCCCGGCAGGCCCCCCGGCGACCGCCGCTCCCGTCTCCCAGCGTAACGAGAGCGCTGTCCCGGAACGGGTCGTCGCTGCCCGCGGGGCGGAACAGCAGGTCGGGCACACCGCCGCCACCACCGGTACGACCGCCGCGTGAAAAGCCGCAGCGGAACGGACGACATCGCCTGCGAAAAACGACGCACAGGTTTTCCCACGGAGTCCTGAAATGGGTCCGGCAGAGAATTTGGAATTCGAGCGGAGCGAAATTCGACCACACAAGTACGACAGCGTCCCGCATATGCGCAAGGTACGCGCGAATTCGCGAGAACGGGACACCGGCAAACGCCTCCCCACCACGCCCACCTGCACGGAAACAGACATAAGTACGGCGGTTTGGATCGTTATGTCTTGATCAGGAACTCTTTGGGATTTCACGACACCGCTTCGAAACAATCACAGTATTGACACGTCTCATTTCATGTCGGGTAATTGATCGCCCGTGGATTCACGAATCCCTGATTGCGGCCCCTTCCCGGGGCCCGTATCGATTGGTCAAGGTGTTGACACATCCCTCCGCGAGAAGCACGCCCCGTGCTTCTCGCCTCCTCAGACGCGGCTCGGTGGCCCTGGGTGCCGCCGTCCTGATGGTGCTGGGCGTCGAACCGGCCGTGCAGGCCGCGCCGCTCCCCGCACCGGCTCCCGCCGCCGTCCGCACGGCGTCGGGGGCACTGCCCGCGCAGGCACCGCGGGCGGCGTCCGCACAGGACGCTCCGCTGCACCTCGAACCCGTCTGCGGCACTCCCGGCAAGAACCGTGCGATGTGCTACGCACTGCGCGCCACCGGCCAGCCGACCCTCACGGGGCTCATGAAGTCGGCCGCTCCCGCCGGATTCGGCCCCCAGGACATCCAGAGCGCCTACAACCTGCCCGCCGACGGGGGCGAGGGCCGGACCATCGCGATCGTCGACGCCTACGACAATCCCGACGCGGAGGCGGACCTCGCCGTCTACCGGCAGCAGTACGGCCTGCCGCCCTGCACCACCGCCAACGGCTGCTTCAGGAAGGTCGACCAGCGGGGCGGGGTCTCCTACCCCCGCTCCAGCGACACCTGGGCCGGGGAGATCTCGCTCGACACGGACATGGTCTCCGCGGCGGCCCCGGCGGCGCACATCCTGCTGGTGGAGACGGACAACGACGACCTGCGGAACCTGGCCGCCGGGGTGGACGAGGCGGTCGCCCTCGGCGCCAAGTACGTCTCGAACTCCTACGGCAGAATGGGCGACCTCGGCACCGACCTGGCCGATTACGGCGCCTCCTACGACCACCAGGGCGTGGCCGTGGTGGCGGCGAGCGGTGACTACGGGTACGGGGTCTCGTTCCCCTCGACGCTGCCCTACGTGACCGCCGTCGGCGGCACCGCGCTCACCGCCGACCCGGGCACCGCCCGCGGCTGGTCGGAGACGGTCTGGACCAGGGACGCCTACGCACCGGGCTCCGGCTGCGCGCAGAACCAGGCCAAGCCGGACTTCCAGCACGACGCGGGCTGCTCGGGACGGAGCGTCGCGGACGTCTCCGCCGTGGCCGACAACCTCGCCGTCTACTCGACCTTCGGTTCCGGGGGCACCGGCTGGCAGCGCTACGGCGGCACCAGCGCGTCCACCCCGCTGATCACCTCGCTCTACGCGCTCGCGGGCACGCCTCGCCCCGGTACCCGGCCCAACACCTACCCCTACGCGGCCGGCGGCGCCGGCATCAACGACGTCACCACCGGCTCCAACGGCACCTGTGCCACCGCCTACCTGTGCAACGCCGGGGTGGGCTACGACGGCCCGACCGGGCTCGGCACCCCGGCGGGGCTGGCCGCGTTCCGCAGCGGCCCGCACGGCACCCTGTCCGGCACGGTCACGGACGCCGCCACGGGCGAGCCGGTCGGCCACGCGACCGTCGGCTCCGGCCTCGACCTCACGACCACCGACGACAAGGGCGCGTACACGCTGGACCTGCCCGCGGGCACGGTCAAGGACCTCACCGTGAGGGCCTTCGGCTACACCACCACGGCGCCCGTCACGCTCGGCATCGCGGACGGCCAGTCGCTGACCCGCGACTTCACGCTCTCCCCCATCCCGCGCGAGCGCGTGCACGGCAAGGTGCGGGACGGTTCCGGCCACGGCTGGCCGCTCTACGCCAGGATCGCGGTGACCGGCTCCCCCGAGGCCCCCGTCTTCACCGACCCGGTCACCGGTGCCTACGAGTTGTCCCTGCCCACCGGGGCCGACTACACCCTGGACGTCACGAGCGAGCTGACCGGCTACGTGCGGCAGGAGAACACGGTGGCGGTCGGCGGCAAGCCGGTCAAGGAGGACTTCGCACTCACCGCCGACCCGGACGCGGCCACGGCCGCGGGATACCGGCTGGAGGTCGACGGCGGCACCGAGGCGTTCGACTCCACCACCGCGGCCCCGCAGGACTGGACCGTGATCGACGCCCCGGGCACCGACAGCGGCTGGGAGTTCGACGACCCGCTGCAGCGCGGCAACCTGACCGGCGGCAGCGGAGGCTTCGCCGTCGCCGAGAGCGACAACGGCCCGATCGGCCCGCACCAGGACAGCCAACTGATCAGTCCCGCCTACGACCTGTCGGCCGGGCAGTCGGCGGAGCTCAGCTTCAGAACCGAGTACGGGTACAACCCCAACAACCAGCAGATGAGCGTGGACGCCAGCACCGACGACGGCGCCACCTGGGAGAACGTCTGGGCCTCCCCCAAGGTCAGTGACACCCGGGACCACCTGACCGTGCACGTGCCGCTCGGCCGGTACGCAGGCCAGGGGGACGTGCGGCTGCGCTTCCACTTCGTCGCCAACTGGGGCTACCACTGGTCGGTCGACGACGTCCACGTCGCCACGCGCACCCTCCTGCCCGTTCCCGGCGGGCTGACCGCCGGCACGGTCAGGGCGGCCGGCACCCGCACGGGCCTGGTGGGCGCCACGGTGTCCGACCCGCGGGACGCGGCCGCGACCACCGTCACGACCGCGACACCGGACGACCCGGCCGTCGGGGACGGCTTCTACGTGCTCTTCTGCGCGGGAGCCGGTGCCCACGACATCCGTGCCACCGCACCCGGCTACGCGACCCTCACCGAGCGGACCGAGGTGTACGCGGACCTGACGACGCGGAGGGACCTCACGCTGCGAGCCGCTCCGTGAACCGCCCCGCACGGCACCGGACCGGCCCGCCACCTCCCGGGGCCGATGTCCTGACCCGGTCCCCGCAGAACTGACGGATCCACCGCGTCCCCGCCGGGCCCGTACCTTGGCACCGGCCCGGCGGGGACGTGCCGTGCCGCGGAGTCCGCACGGCCGTCCGTCGCGACGGACGTTCGCGGATCGGCCGTCCGCGGAATGGCCGTCCGCGGAATGGCGGTCCCCGGAATGGCCGATCGCGGAATGGCCGATCTTCGTACCCCTCGCGGTTGGGATCGGCAGGCACAGGAAATGGTGCAGGGGGCTGATGGTGATACAGGGGAACACACCGTCAGATTCCTTCCGGCATCCGCGTCTCCGCCTCGTGCGGACTCGCGGACCACTTCCGCGTGAAAGGCCCTCCGTTGCGAAAAGTCACCACGCTCCGCAGCGCACGCTCCCTCTGCCTCGGTGTCGCGGCGTGTGCCGCCGCCCTCGCCCTGGCCGGCCCCGGTACGCCCGCCCTCGCCGCCGGCTCCGCCCAGCACGCGCTCCTGCCCCCGGGAGCGCGGAGCACCCATCTGACACCGGGTCAGGACCAGCGGGCGGTGGCGCCCACCGGAACCCCCGCACAACCGGCCGCGGGTGCCTGGGCCGCCATCCCCGCGTATCCGACCCCCATAGAGGACAACGTCGTTGCCGACAACGACGGCACCCTCTACTCGGTGAGCGGCTTCAACGGCAGGTCCAGAACGGCCGAGGTGTACGCCTACACCCCCGGCGGGGCCTGGAAGCAGCGGGCGAACATCCCGGTCCCTCGTGAGAACGGCTCGGGCGCCTTCCTCGGCGGCAGGCTCTACGTCACCGGCGGCTGGGGCCCCGACGGCTCGCCGGCCGCCGCGACGAACGTCTACGACCCGGCCGCCGACGCCTGGACCACCGCGGCGCCCGCACCGGCACCGGCCGCCGCGGCCGCGACGGCGGTCCTGGACGGGTCGCTGTACACCATAGGCGGCTGCACCGGAACCGGCTGCACCACGACCGACGCGGTGACGGCCTACGACCCGGCGACCGACACCTGGACCAGTAAGGCGAACTACCCGGTCAAGGCCGCCTACATCGCCTGTGCCGCGATGGCGGACACGATCTACTGCGCGGGCGGCAACACCGGCACGGCCCAGTTGTCCAGCGCCTACGCCTACGACCCGGGCAGGAACAGGTGGTCGAGGACCACCGACCTGCCCGAGGACCTGTCGGCCTCGGCCTCCGCGGCGGTGGACGGCCGCCTCCTGGTCCAGGGCGGCTTCGCCGACAACGGCCTGACGGTGACCGACCGGGGCTGGTCCTTCGACCCGGCGACCGGCGCGTGGACCGCGCTGCCGGCCGCGCCCGCCCCGGCGGCGCGCAGCGGCTCGGCCCCGGACGGATCCGGCTTCTACGTGGTCGGCGGCCGCCGGACGCTCGACTACGCCACGGTCAGCGCCGCGTCCCAGGTGCTGACCACCGGCTGACGGCCTGCGGGCACCGTCACGCCGGTGCGCCGGCGTGAGCGCGGCGCACTCCGGCCGGTCCGTGCCCGTCCCGCGCCCGCGGGGCCGGCACGGTCCGGCGCGGGCGGGTCCGGCGCGGGCCGCGTCGTCCGCCGGGACGGACACCGCCGTGCCGCGGACCCGTCAGACCAGGCCGCGGACGGCCGCCTCGAAGCCGGCCTGGAAGCGGTTCCGTGCGCCCAGCCTGGCCAGCACGGAGGCGATCCGGCGGGTGGCCGTACGGGTGCTCGTGCCCAGTTGGTGGGCGATGGCCTGGTCCTTGAGCCCCGCCTTCAACATGCCGAGCAGCACCACCTCGTCATGGCTGAACCCCGCCGCCCGCGAGACCTCCGGCGACGGGGCGCCGATCGGCTCGGCCCGCTCCCAGTACGCCTCGTACAGCTCGATCAGGGCGTCGAGCAGACCCGAGGGATGGACGACGGCCAGACTGTCGTAGACGCCTCCGACGAGGGACACCAGTGCGACGCGCTTGTCGATGATGTGCAGTTTGAACGGCAGGGTGGGCAGCATCCGGGACTGCTCGCCCTCGGCACCGAGTTCCATCAGGGTCTCGAAGCGCCCGGGCCGCTCCATGGACTGCGGGCAGTAGATGGAGCGGACCTCGATCCCCCGCGCCAGCCAGGCGCGGGTGGCGGCGCGCTCGTCGTCGTTGCTGTGCTGCGCGCCGTCCGCCCGAGCGAGGTAGGGCGGCCTGTCCAGCGCCCATATGTGGCTGCTCGCCGAGTTGGTCAGCTCCTCGACCCGGGCCGTGACCACCTCCCGGCCCGACAGCACCTCCACCAGGTTGCCGGGGTCGGTCCGCAGTTGTCCGGCACGGTAGGTGTCGGCGATGGCGTCGACCTCCGTGCGGGCCGCGCCGAAGGCTGCCTCCGCCTCCAGCCGCCGCCTGCTCAGCAGCGGCAGCAACGCGGTCTCCGGGTTCACCGCCTGGTACCGGCCGGGGCCGGTCCTGCGCAGCAGCCCGAGGCCAGTCAGACGGGCCACGCATCCCCGTACCCGGCCCTCGGTCAGCCCGCTGGCCTCCGCCACCTGCCGGGCGGTCAGGTCGGCACCGTCCAGGAACAACCGGTAGATGCGTTCGTCGGACGGGGAGATCCCCAGGGCCGTCAGCACGGCTTGTCCTCCGCATCGCGCATGGTGAAGCCTCCCGCGGCGTGGCGATCTCCGCCAACTGGCCAAATACGCCACCAGGGTATCTGGACAGCTTTCGGTCAATCGATGTTCACTTTCCACGCCGCGACGAGGAGGCCGTGGCGCCCCCACCACCCCGCCTCTCCCCGTCCTTTCCTTCCCCGGCCCCCGTCCCCCGCTCCCCCCTGCCCCGCGCGTCGACGTGCGGAGCACGGTGCCACCGAGCGGTCGAAGCACGCGGCCGGGCCATGCCCAGAGGAGGACCACGTGACCTCGACGTCACGAAGACACACCGTTCGAACAGGCAGAGGAGCCGGCACGGCCGCCATGGCCCTCGGCCGCGGAGCCGTGGCGGCGGCAGCCGTCCTGATCACCCTCGCGGCGGGCGTACCGGCCCGGGCCGCGGGGGCGCCGGCCCCGGTGCCGGCATCCGGCCACCTCACCGCCGGCCGCTACGTCGTCACCCTGGCGGACGCCCCCGTGGCCGCCTACCGGGGCGGCGTCGACCGCATACCCGCGACCGCCCCGGCCCCCGGCGCGAAGGTGGACACGACGGGCGCCGCCGCGCGCCGCTACCGCGACTACCTCACCGACCGGCAGAGCGAGATCGCCGCGTCCGTGGGGGCCAAGGTGCGCAAGCGCTACTCCGTGGCGTCCAACGGCTTCACCGCCGAGCTGAGCGCGGCGCAGGTGGTGCGGCTGTCCGGGGAGAAGGGCGTGCTGTCGGTCGCCCCGGACCGGCTGAACCGGATCGCCGACGACACGAGGTCCACCGACTTCCTCGGCCTGTCCGGCCGCAAGGGGCTGTGGTCCGCGCTCGGCGGTACCGCGAAGGCCGGCCGGGGCGTCGTGATCGGGGACATCGACACCGGCATCTGGCCCGAGAGCGCGTCGTTCGCGGCCCCCGCGCTGGGCACCGAGCCGCCGACGGCGAAGGACCCTTACCGCCCGTACCGCAAGGGCTCGTCCATCGTGATGCGCAAGGCCGACGGCGCCACGTTCAACGGGACGTGCCAGACCGGCGAGCAGTTCACGGCGGACCTGTGCAACACGAAGATCGTCGGCGCCCGGTACTTCGGTGACACATGGCTGTCGTTCAATCCGCCTGAGGCACGTGCGGACTACGTCTCCGCCCGGGACGGCGAGGGCCACGGCACCCACACCGCGTCCACGGCCGCCGGCGACGCCGACGTGGACGCCACCGTGAACGGCACCGACTACGGAACGATCAGCGGTGTGGCTCCCGCGGCGAAGATCGCCGTCTACAAGGCGCTCTGGACGGGCAAGGACGGCAAGGGCTCGGGCGGGTTCGACTCCGACATCGTCGCGGCCATCGACCAGGCCGTCGCCGACGGTGTCGACGTGATCAACTACTCGGTCGGCTCCATCCTCGAATCCGGCCTGGACGCACCGGTGCAGCAGGCATTCCAGAACGCCGCCGCCGCCGGTGTCTTCGTGGCGACCGCCGCGGGCAACTCCGGCCCCGACGCCCAGTCCCTGGACAACACCGCTCCCTGGACCACCACGGTGGCCGCCAGCACGATCAAGCCCCATGTGGCGAGGGTGCGGCTCGGCGACGGGCGCGAGTTCACCGGCGTCAGCACCACGGTGACGGAGCAGGTGGGCCCGAAGCCGCTGGTCCTCGCCGAGAACGTCAGGAACGCGGACGCGAGCGCCGCCGACGCCGCGCTCTGCCAGCCCGGCACGCTCGACCCGGCGAAGGCCGCGGGCAGCGTCGTGGTGTGCGACCGCGGCGTCAACACCCGGGTCAGCAAGTCGCAGGAGGTGGCGCGCGCGGGTGGCGCCGGCCTGGTGCTCGTGAACACCAGCGACCTCGACACCGACGCGGACCTGCACGCCGTGCCGACGGTGCACCTGAACACGCCCGACGCGACCACCGTCCGGGACTACGCGGGCACCCCGGACGCCACCGCCACGCTGGTGCCGGGCGGCACGTCCGACGAGCCGTACCCGCAGATCGCCTCGTTCTCCTCGCGGGGCCCCTCGACGCGGAACAACGGCGCCCTCATCAAGCCGGACATCGCCGCGCCCGGCGTGGGCGTGCTCGCCGCCGTGGCGCCCGCGTCCAACTCCGGTCACGCCTTCGACTTCCTGTCCGGCACGTCGATGGCCACCCCGCACATCTCCGGCCTGGCCGCGCTCTACCTGGGGCTGCACCCGAAGTGGTCCCCGATGGCCGTCAAGTCGGCCATGATGACGACGGCGGTGAACACCAAGACCGCCACCGGCGCCGTGAACACCGATGTGTTCGCGCAGGGTTCCGGCGAGGTCGACCCGGCCCGGATGCTGGATCCCGGCCTGGTCTACGACTCCTCCCGCACGGACTGGCTGGCCTACGAGGAGGGCCAGGGCATCGACACCGGCTCCGGGGTGAAGGCGGCCGACCCGAGCGACCTGAACTACCCCTCCATCGGCATCGGACGCCTCCTCGGCCAAAAGACGGTGACCCGGACGCTGACCGCCGAACGCCCGGGGACCTTCCGTGCCTCCGTCGACCTTCCTGGGATCCGCGCAACGGTCGAGCCGGCCACCCTGCACTTCGCCCGGGCCGGCCAGAAGGCGAAGGTCAGCATCACCTTCGAGCAGACCACCGCGGTCTCCGGCAAGCTGGTGATCGGTTCGCTCACCTGGACGAGCAGCGACCACACCGCGGTGCGCAGCCCGATCGCGGTCACTCCGCTGACCCTGCTCGCACCGGACCGGGTGACCGGCAGCGGCGCGGCCTCCAGCACCTCCTTCGAGGTGACGCCCGGCAACCTCGATCTGACGATCCACGGGTACGGCCCCGTCTCGGGTCCGCGGGTCAAGACCGACATCTCGGCGTCGGGCACCGCGGAGCAGGACTTCCCCTTCACCGCTCCCGAGGGCACCAAGGCGGGCGAGTTCTTCGCCACGACCGACGATCCCGATGCCAGGCTGACGATGCTGATCGCCCGCGTTCCCGGCGGCGGGCAGCCGCTCGAGATGGTCGGGGAGCTGAGCGACAACGCCCACCAGGCGAGGGTGAGCCTGCCCGCCCTGGCCCCGGGCGACTACGTGGCCATCGTCGTCGACCTCGGCGACGTCGCCGGGACCACGTCCACGCCGTTCACCTTCCAGTCGAACATCGTGGGCGACAGTTCCACCCCGTCCGGGACCCTCTCGGTCTCGCCGACCGATCCGCCCCGCGCCCCCGGCGTCCCGCTGACGGTCACCGCGTCGTGGACGGGCGTCGACACCGAGGGCCCCGCCACGGCCTACATCGGCTACCCGAACGGCGCCGGCACCCTGCTGTCCATCGGCTGACCCCGAATCCCCGCACACGCTCCCCCCGGACAGGCACCGCCGGTGCCTGTCCGGGGGGAGCCGCGCGCTTCACCCGTGTCCTGCCGCCGGCGGCTCGTGCGCCCGGACGGTCGCGGGCCGTGTCGTCAACTGCGCAGGTAGGACGCGCCGTTGACGTCGATGATGGTGCCGCTGGCGAAGGCCGCCTCCCGGGAGGCGAGCCAGAGCACGGCGGCCGCGACCTCCGCCGCGCGGGCCACCCGCCCGAACGGCGACTGCCGGCGCACCGCATCACCGTCCGGCCCGTCGAGCACCGAGCGGGCCATGTCCGTCTCCACGAAGCCGGGGGCGACCGTGCCCACCCTGATGTTCCGCGGGGCGAGCGCCACCGCCATCGACTGGCCGAAGGCGTTCAGCGCGGCCTTGGACGCGCCGTACGCCGGGCAGTCGGGCTCCCCGCGGAACGCCCCGCGGCTGGAGACGTTGACCACCGCTCCGCCGCCCGCCGCCACGAGGTGGGGCACGGCGCAGAACGTGGCGTTGGCCGCCCCGGTGAGGTTGGTGGCGAGCGTCTCCGACCAGGTCGCCTGCCACTGCTCGTAGGAGGTGGTCAGCGGCGGGTGCGCCAGGAACACACCGGCGTTGTTGACCAGCACGTCCAGGCGCCCCAGGCGCTCGGCGGCCTCGTCCACGGCACGCCGCACGGCGTCCGCGTCGGCCATGTCCGCCCGGACGGTCAGGTGCCCGTCGCCGGGCAGCGACGCCGCCACCTCCCCGGCCTCGCGCACGGATCTTTTGCAGTGCACCGCGACCCGGTCCCCGGCTTCGGCGAACGCCTCGGCGACAGCGCGGCCGATGCCCCGGGACGCGCCCGTGACCAGTACTCCCCGCCTCATCCGGCCATCTCCGCGATCCCGGCGATGAGCCGCTCGACGTCCTCGTCGTCCGAGTACGGGGCAAGACCGGCCCGTACCGCGCCCGTGTCGCCGAGCCCCAGCGCGCGCGACGCCTCCAGCGCGTAGAAGCTGCCCGCCGGCGCGTTCACGCCGAGCCGGGAGAGGCGCTCGTACACCTCCTTGCCGGGCACCGCAGCCACCGAGAAGAGGGCCGTGGGCGTGCGCCGGTCCGGCGCACCGTGCAGCCGTACCCCCCGGATGCCGGAGAGACCCTCCAGCAGCTCCGCGAACAGCTCGCTCTCGTAGTCCTCCACGGCGCGCATCGACTCCAGCACCCGGCTGCGCCGGTCCGCCGCCGACGACGCCAGGGAGGCGATGTAGTCCACCGCCGCGGTGGTGCCGGCGAGGATCTCGTACGGCAGGGTGCCGAGCTCGAACCGTTCGGGCACGTCGTCGGCCGAGGGCAGCAGCTTGTCCGGGCGCAGTTCCTCCCAGCGGTCCGGCTCCGCGACGACCACACCGTGGTGCGGGCCGAAGAACTTGTACGGCGAGCAGGAGTAGAAGTCGGCGCCCAGGGAGGCGACGTCGACCGGCGCGTGCGGTGTCAGATGCACCCCGTCGACGTACAGCAGCGCCCCCGCCTCGTGGACGGCTCCGGCGATCGCCGGTATGTCGGGGCACGTGCCCAGCAGGTTGGACGCTCCGGTGACCGCCACCAGCCTGGTGCGGCCGGACAGCACGGCACGGACGGCGTCGACGCCCAGCTCGCCGCTCGTACGGTCGAACTCCGCCCACCGCACCACCGCGCCCGAGGACTCGGCCGCCTGGATCCACGGCCGTATGTTGGCGTCGTGGTCGAGTCTGCTGACGACGACCTCGTCACCGGCGGTCCACCCGCGGGCCAGCGCCCGGGAGACGTCGTAGGCCGCCTGCGTGGCCGACCGGGTGAAGACCACTCCGCGCGGATCGCAGCCGAGCAGGTCCGCCATGGCCTGCCGGGCGTCCGTGACGATCCCCTCGGCCCTGCGCTCGGCGGCCGTCACCGTGCCGCGGTTGGAGACGCCCGAGCACATCGCCGCGGCCATCGCCTCGGCGACCTGCCGGGGCACCTGTGTGCCGCCCGGGCCGTCGAAGTAGGCCACGCCGTCCTGGAGGGCGGGGAAGTCGTCACGGATCCTGGAGACCTGGAAGCTCATGTGTCCATCCTGCCCGCAGGACCCGCGCGCCGGCGCGCGGGTCCTGGCGCTCGGGGCCCGGCGCGCGGGCCCGGCGCGCGACGGGTGGCGGCGCGCGGGTCCCGGCGGGCGACGGGTGGCGGTTGCGCGGCGACGGGCCGCCATCAGCACCGCGCGGGCCGCGGCGTCGGCGGCCGCTGCGGGGCGCCGAGAGTACCGAGAGTACCGAGAGTGCCGAGGGTGCCGAGGGTGCCCGGCGGATGCGGGCACGGACCGCGCTCGCACAGGGTCCCGCACGCCGGGCAGGCCCTAGAGTTGACGGTATGCGCATCGTGTCCCTGCTGCCCGCCGCGACCGACATCGTCGCCGAACTCGGCCTGTCCGCGCAGTTGGTCGGACGCACGCACGAGTGCGACTGGCCCCCGCGCGAGGTGGCGTCGGTGCCGGTGGTGACCGGCACCGGCCTCGACCAGGACGCCCTCAGCAGCCGGGAGATCTCGGACGCGGTCGGCGGCTCCGCGCACTCCGGCTCGTCCCTCTACACCCTCGACGCCGGGGCCCTGGCTTCCCTCGCCCCCGACGTGGTGCTCACGCAGGACCTGTGCGACGTGTGCGCGGTCTCCTACGAGAAGGTCAGCAGCACCGTGCGACTGCTGGACTCCGACACCCGCGTCCTCAGCCTCGAACCGCGCACCCTCGACGACGTACTGGAGTGCCTGGTCACCGTCGGCGAACTGCTCGGCGTACGGGAGCGGGCCGAGCAGCGCCGGGACGCGCTGCGGGCCCGTCTGGAAGCGGTCCGCGCGTCGGTGGCCGCCCGTGCCCGGCCCCGGGTGGCGGCCATCGAATGGCTCGACCCGCTGTGGCCGGCCGGGCACTGGGTGCCCGAGCAGATCACCGCCGCCGGCGGCGATCCGCTGCTCGCCGCGCCCGGTGAGCACACCGCGTCGACGACCTGGGACGCCGTGCACGCCGCGCGGCCCGACGTGGTGCTGGTCATGCCGTGCGGCTTCCCGCCCGAGCGGACCGTGCGGGAGGCCGGGTTGCTGACCCGCCTGCCCGGCTGGTCCGACCTGCCCGCCGTACGGTCCGGACGCGTCTGGGTCCTGGACGGGCCGTCCTACTTCAACCGTCCCGGTCCCCGCGTGGTGCGCGGGGCGGAGGTACTGGCCCAGGTCCTGCACGGGGTGCGGGCCGGGGACGCGGTGACGGCGGCCGAGGCACGTCCGTTCCCCGGCGCGACGGGCCCGTGAGGTGATGCCCACCCGGGCGGCGGCGGCCGGGCCTGCACCGGTCTCCCGCGGCGCACCCCGGCGGCCGCCGGCGCGTACTGCCGCGTCCGGTGGCCCTCAGCCGGTCAGGCAGCAGTCCCCGCACTTCCCACCGCCCGGGAGGCGGTAGTATAGGCAGCAGCTCCGGCGGCGGAAGGCCAGGCCGGGGCCGGTGAGGTGGCCGGTGCCCGCGAGCCGTCCGGTGCCGAGCAGCTCCGTCGTGAGTCGGATGAGGGGGGCGCGCAGGTTCGGGCGGGCCGCCAGCAGCACCGCGGCGGAACCGACGAGTGCGGAGGCGGCGTTCCCGTCCAGCAGTCGTGGAGCGATCTTGACGCCGAGTCCGCTTTCGAATGCGCCCAGCAGGCCCATGACCTGCTCGTTCAGAGCGCCGGCGAGGTGCGGGAGCCGGTCGGCGCGCCAGCCGGCCGGCCGGGGCAGCCGAAGGTCCTGGCCGTCGTCGGCACGCTGCACCTCGGTCAGGTCGGGAACGATGCCGTGGAGCAGCGTGCAGGCCAGCGCGGGCGACCAGAGGCGTGCGGCGTGCCCCAACTGGGCGATGGAGACGCCGACACGCGGTTCCCGGGTGCCGTACCGGGCGGTGACGGCCCCGGCCATGTCGGCGAAGCCGCGGGCGTAGGACTGCCGGACGGGGTGCCAGCCCCGGCCGGGACCGGCGACCCGCAGGGCGAAGAAACCGCCCAGGGCCGCCACGTCGTGCAGGGCCGCGGCCACGGCCGCCGTGGTCGCCCGCGCGGATCCGGACATGTCGGGATGCCTCCTTCTCCGGGTCGGTTCGGCGGGAGGGCGTCATCCGGTCCGGGCGGATGGCGTCTTCCGGTCCGGGCGGGAGGGCGTCCTCCTGAGCTGTTCGGCTGGGGTGGGTCCGGAGGGAGTCCGGGGGGTGCCCCCTCGCCCCGGCCCTGCGGCGGGCACCGGGGTGCGCCGGGGCTGCGTGGCCTCAGGGGGACGTGCGGCCCCGCGGCGGCGGGAAGGCGTACAGGTCGAGTATCTCCGGCGGCGGCGCGACGCCGGGACCGCCCGCGGCCACCCAGGAGATGATGTCCTCGGTGGCGTCCGGGTCGTTGACCAGCCCCAGCCAGACCGGCCGCGCACCGGCGGCCCGGCCGGCGGCGGAGGGCTGCACGACGATGACGTTGGCCCGCTCGCACACGTCCAGACAGGCCGAGACGCGCACCGGGACCGCCGCCCGCAGACGCGCGGTCTGCGCGGCGTGGTCGACGCCGGCCACCTTGGGGCTGCCGCAGCAGCAGTCCCGGCACACGACGACCCGGCACGGTGCAGCGCGGTCCCCCGCGCCCTGCGCCGCGTGATCGCGCGCCCTTCCGGCCGGCCTCGCGGGCATGCCGCACCCTTCCTCTCTCCCGGGAGATCCGCCCCCGGGGTGTGCCGAGGAGGCGACCGCGTGGGCCGCCCGGCTCCCGGGCCGTGCCGATCCCGGTCCCCCGCCGCCCGCGGGCAGCGGCCCGCCGGGGCCGCTCGCCGGGCACGGGCACGGGACCGCACCGGACGCACACCGACCGCCTCGGATCTCCGTCGCCTTGTCGCCGGTCATCATCGCATCCGGATCACACGGCGTCACCGGGGCCGCCCGCCCGGTTGGGCACGGGCCCGCACCGCGCGGGCCGGTGGCGTGCAGCGGCAGGACGCCGTGACCGGCCGGCCGGGTTCAGGCCCCGTTCCTGCCCCGGGGCACGCGGGTGAGGGGTGCGACGGCGAACCACAGGAGGACGGCGGCAGCGGCCAGTGAGACGGCGGCGCAGCTCACGACGGCCGGATTGACCCATGCGGGGACCAGGTCGACATGCGCGTTGCACTTGCTGTGCAGCGGGAACAGCTTCCGGAACTCGCGGGCATGGGCCTGCCAGTAGGCCGCGTCGTAGTGCTCGTGATGGACGAACTGGCATGCCTCCCTGATGTCCAGGCCCCCGCTGAACGCGCCCCGGAGCCAGGACGCGAGGCCGGCGAGGAGCGAGACGGAGCACACGCGTGCCCACCACATCGGGCGCCGCCAGGACCCGGTTCGCAGACCGCCCGCGATGCGCAAGAGGTTCCACAGGTTCCACACCAGCCACACGAGAAGGATCACCGCCACGGCGATGGCCCCGGCTTGCTTCATACCGCTGCTCTACCTGCTAGGTCCGGGCGGAGCGTGTGCGCGCCGCTGTGAGGTACTTTTCGTGGTTCTCCCGGTAGAGGGACGCGTTGCGCTTCTCCATCCCCAGGCGAGCCAGTAGGGCGTCGACGAAGCCCTGCTCGAAACTGCCGAGCTTCTCGGGGCCCCCGGGGAGGCTCGCGTAGTCCGCCGGGAGTGCTGCTCCGGCACCGGTGATGAGGTAGACCTGGGCGGCTGACAGGGTTGCGTCCAGTGTGGTCAGGGCCTGGTGGGCGGAGGACTTGCATGCTGCGGCACCGCCCCACCTCCGGGTGAAGTAGTCGTTGAAGCGGCTGAGGCCGAGGCCACCGTTGTAGTGGTCCTTCACGGCGTCGACGATGTTCCTGCCGCCCCGGACGGCCCGGGCGAGATGATACCCGTCGGCGTCCTCGATGAGGTCGTTGAAGCCGAATGACGAGGCGACACCGGGGACCGCGAGCTTGTCGTGGGCGAACTGCAGGGGGTCGGCGTACTGCTCTTCCGAGTTGCGCCAGTCGGCCCAGAACGTCATCAGGTCACCGGCCCAGCCGCCCACGTCCCCTCCGTTGGCGGTGCCCTTGTCGGCCGGCTGGTCGGTCAGCAGGTGCGCGTTGGCCGTGGCCATCATGTGCTCGGCACCGAGTTGGTAGCCGGTGTAGGGGTCGGTGAAGGACTCCCTGATCTTCATGCCGTTGGAGTTGCAGTAGTCCACGAACCCGGTGTCGTAGCCGCCGATGAGGTACCACCAGCCGAACTTGTTCAACGGGCCCTTGTTCCCGTACGTGTAGTGGCGTATGTACTCCATGACGAGCTGGCTGCGCCGCTGGCCGCCGGCCCCGTAGGCCCCGGCAAGGTCGTACAGCCGTTGGACGTAGGCGATGAAGTCGTCGGCAGGTCCACCCGCGCCCTTCACCGAGGAGACGCCGTGGTCGATGCCGGAGACGACGTCGCGGTCCAGGTCGAACGTGTCGGAGCCGGTGGCCACCTGGAATTCCTTGATCTGGTTGAAGGACCAGTTCCGCGGGATGGGGAAGCCGAGGTTCCCAGAGAACCCCCACGACATGCCGGAGACGAACGAGAAGCGTGCGAACGTCTCGTTGCTGACCGTGCTGCAGACGTTCCTGGAGCCGTACACCCCGTGCGTGTACACCTTGCCCTGGCCGGCGAGGGCGGCCTGCACACCGTGGAAGTACGGCACGACGGCACTTCTGATCTCCTCGCCGGTCGCGTCGTAGTCGACGGCGAAGTAGATGGTGGTGCCCCGGTTGAAGCCGTAGCCGGCGGCGCACTTGTGTGCGTTCAGACCGTGCTGGTAGCCGTTGCTGTAGGTGAAGTCCGCGAGCTGGCGTGCGTTGTCCTGGTAGATCGGAAAGACCGCGAGGCCGTTGCTGAAGATGGTGTCCAGCTCACCCGGCTTTATCTCCTTGTCGAGGGTGGAGCCGGGCGGGTCGTAGATGTAGCGTCCGACGAACCGGTAACCGTTGTCGTACAGCCACTTGGCGCGGGAGCTGGTGATCTCGAACCGTGTGTCCGATCCGGTCGCGGGACGGTCGGGGTCGCCCATGGAGACCAGGAGCTGGGCCCAGGTCCGGTAGTCGCCGCTGCCGTTGTCGGTCAGTAGGTTGAACCGCTGGAAGACCGAGACCCATTCGGTGAGGCCCGAGTCGTAGGACGACCGCCAGGTCGTCTCGACGGGGTCGCCCTCCGTGTCGTAGGTCGGGGAGTTGAAGACGCACGCGGCGGAGAAGAGCTGGACGAAGACCCCGGAGTTGCCCTGGGTGAGGGTGTGCGCCTTCAGACCCTCCTGGGTGGCGGGGCCGAAGTTGCCGTTGGGGGCGGAGATGCCCAGCTCGTACTGGAGAGCGATCATCAGCGACTTCTGGACGTCGCGGGAGTAGATGCCGTCGCAGGGGCCGAGGTTGTAGGCGTCGCGGGTCCAGTAGCCTCCGTTGAGCCACTGCTGGATCGCGCGGATCCCGTCGGAGCCTCCGGCCACGACGACGTAGGCGTCCATGTTGAGGGTGGAGTGCCATGATCAGGGAGTTCATGGTCCCCCAGCCGGTCTGTCCGTCCTCCGCGCAGCGCACATAGCCGGCAACGCCGCCGTAGTTGGCGTTCACCCACTTCTGGGCTCTGAGAACCTGTTCGTCTGCCACAGCCGCCGCCTTCCGCTTGTCAGGGCACACAGGGCACAGCGCGGCGCCGGAGACGGAGGCGTCAGCGGCACCAGAGGACGAAAGCGTACGAAACGGAACTCTCAGCTCCGTCCCCGTGCCCGGAGGGCGGGGTTCATCCGGCCGCCGGCCTGGGTCAGGTGGCCTCCGCGGTCCCGGTCAGGTAGTCGGCTCGGCCCTCGTCGTCGATCTCGAACGAGCCCTTGGGGATGATGCAGAACTCGTTGCCCTCGGGATCGGCCATGACGAGGAAGCCTCCGGGGTCGTACTCGGCCAGCCGCCGCCCGCCCAGTGCCTCCACCCTGGCCTGCTCGGCTGCCGGGTCCCCCGCCTCCAGATCCAGGTGCAGCCGGTTCTTCCCCGCCTTGGAACCGTCGGCGCGTTGGAAGCCCACGCCCAGCCCGTTCCTGCGTTCGAGCCAGACGTACGGTCCGGACCTCCCGACCACCGGCCGGTCGAGCAGTGCGCTCCAGAAGGCCGCCAGCCGATCCGGATCGGTGGAGTCGACGATCACACAGTTGATGTCCATGGCCCCCAGCCTGCCCGGAAAGAGGTCGACCAGCCCGGCGGAGGGCGCGGCGGACGAGGCGGCGCCGGCAGGGGGCGTGCCGTGCCCGTCGGCCAGGGCGCGGCCCGAGCCCGTTCGCGCCCGGCCGAGGGGCAGGGGGCGCTCCCGGCGGTGCCGCTGGTCACGTGGGCCGCTCGCCCTCCGACGGGCCGTTACCCGGTGCTGGGCCTTCCGCCCCGCCGGACCCGTGCCCGTACCCATGCCCGTGCCCGTGCCCATGCCCGTGCCCGTGCCCGTGCCCGTGCTGATGAGCGTGGCTCCCGCCGGGGCCGGCCGTGCCGGTGGGGGCGGGGGCGGGCGGCATGTCACCGGCGCGCAGGGGGGCCGCTTCGTACCTGCCTTCGTGGGCGAGGATCGGGCGCCGGTCGCCGGCGAGCTCGGGGTGCTTGTCCTCCAGCTTCTGCCGGGCCTCGGCCATGGACCGCAGGGCGGTGACGTAGTCGCGGTCGCCGCGGTGGGTCCCCTTCCAGGTCTGCGGCATCCGCTCCGGTGGCGGTGGCACGGTGGCCGTGCCGCCGATCGCGAAGCTGCTGGGGATCTTGCGGGTCGCGCCGCCGCACTCGGGGCAGCTCGGCAGCGGAGCGGTGAACGACTGGATCACCTCGAAGCGGTGCCCCCTCGCGCAGGCGAGTTCGTAGATGGCCATGGCGTCCTCACCTCACCACAGAGACAGTGAGCGCTCGAAGATGCCGGCGAGGTCGTCCTCGCTGACCGCGCGCGGCGCGGTGGACAGCAGCCGCTGCTGTTTCATGGCGCCTTCCACCAGTGCGGGGATGTCGCCCCTGCCGTAGCCGACACCGCCGATCCCGTTGGGCATGCCGACCTCGCGCATGAGCTGCTCGACGGCGGTCGGCAGGCGCTCGGCGGGGGCGACGGCAGGCGCCATCCGCGGGGCGAGCAGCTCCGCGGCCCGGATGTGCCGCTCGGGCTGGGCGGTGAAGGTGAAGCGGAAGGCCTCCGGCGCGGTGAGCGAGACGGCCATGCCGTGCGGCACCATCGGCTCGTGAGCGGGGTACCCGGCGGGGTGGAAGTCCTTCACCCGCCCGGCGATCGGGTAGGCGTTGGCGTGCGGGATGTGCACGCCGGCGTTGCCGAACCCCAGGCCGGCGAAGGTCGCCGCCAGCGCCATGTCGAAGCGGGCCTCGGGGTCGTCGCCGTCGCGTACCGCGGTGCGGAAGGACTGTGCGAGCAGGCCCAGGGCCCGTTCCGACCACGCGTCGGAGATCGGGTTGGCGCCGCAGTACGGCACGCGCTGCTCAGGGCGCTTGCGCGGGTAGGCGTCGTAGGGGCGCGCCGTGTAGCTCTCCAGTGCGTGGCACAGGATGTCCATGCCGGCGGCGGCGGTCACCCCGGAGGGCTGGGTGAAGGTCAGTTCCGGGTCGATGACCGCGAGCGTGGGCCGCAGCCGTGCGTGGCTAATGCCGGTCTTGACCTTCAGGTCGAGGACGTCGAGCACGCAGACGGCGGTGCTCTCCGAGCCGGTTCCCGTGGTGGTGGGGACCGCGACGAGTGGCTTGAGCGGGTGCACGGGGACCCGTGCCCTGCCCACCGGTGCGTTGATGTAGTCCAGCAGCTCGCCGGGGTTGGTGGTGAGCAGGTTGACGGCCTTGGCGGTGTCGATGCTGGAGCCGCCGCCCACCGCCACGAAGGCGTCCCACGGGCCTGACGCCAGCGCGTGGTCGACCGCCTGCCGCAGGCTGGCGTCGGTGGGCTCCACGTGCACGCCGTCGAAGACGCGCGCTTCCATGCCGAACGGTGTCATCCGTTCGGCGATGCGGTGCGGCGCGCCCGTGGCGGCCACGCCGCTGTCGGTGATCACGAGCACCCGGCGGACCCCGTGCTGGGCGAGGTCGAAGCCGATCTCGTCGGATGCTCCCGGCCCGAACTTCAGCGCGGGGGCGCCGTAGGTGAAGACGGACTCGCATCCGGTCGGAACGCTGCTGTGCATACCCATCCCTCCTCGGGATCGGATCGGTCCCCGGCGGCGCGGCCGGACGGTGCCGGGCACTGACATGGCGGCCGACCGGGCGGCCGATCAGGCGTAGAAGCCACCGGGGGCGAGCCGCATCGAGCGTAGTTGCTCGGCGTCGTGGCCGAAGACGACGGTGGCGTTCGACCTCTCGGCGATGCCGCGGATCTTCTCCACCGAGCCGTACCAGGCGGGGAGGTCGTCGACGATGGCGGCGGGGACCGCGGGCGGGCCGTAGGAGTCGCCCATGTAGACGGCGTCCGACGTGAAGAGCATCGTCCCGGTCTCCGGCAGGTCGACCTTCATCGCCATGGTGCCGGGGGTGTGCCCGGGAGCCTCGATGAGGGTGACACCGGGCAGGATCTCCGTGTCGCCGCTGACGGTGTCGAAGTCGCACGCCGCGTAGTCCGCCTTGAGGTGCGCACCGCTGAAGGCGCCCTCGAAGCCGAAGGCGAACTCCTTCTCCTTGTCGTTGCACACCAGCCTCGCGCCGGTGCCGGCGAACATGCCGATGTTCCCGGCGTGGTCGAAGTGCAGATGGGACAGGACCAGGTAGTCGATGTCCTGCGGCTCCACGCCGAGCTGGCCGAGCCGCGCGTCGAGGTACTCCTCGTCGCTCACCTGGTCGTAGGGGAAGAACTCCTGCAGCCCGGTGGGAGCCCAGCGGGTCTCCCAGTCGCGGGGGCAGCTCGTGTCCCACAGCAGGGTCCCCTCGGGGGTCTCGACGAGTACGCAGTGGGTCGTGCAGGGATACCACTCGGCCGGCCGGTCGCGCTCGCCGCGGGCGCGCATGGTACGGCCGGGCTTGAGCAGCAGCCACGTCAGGTCGCAGCTCATCGCCCCGCAGCCCAGTACGTGGACCCTGTTCGCGGTCATGGGACTTCACCTCCAGTACAGGACGGCCGCGGCCTAAGGCCCGGCCGGTCATCGGCGGATGCGCGGTGGGCGTCTCGTGAGGTGACCTGATGACGCCTCCTCGGTTGATTCCCCGTATCGGGCTCCGTTGCGGTGCCGGGCCGGTACTTGGCGCGATCAGCCGCCGTGGTGGCCCGTGGATGCCCGCGTGCGCCGTGGCGGACTCCGGCGGCCCGGCCACCCGGGTGCGCCCCTTCGCTCCGGGCCGCCGGCAGCCGGGCGGCGGAGGGCAGGGCCGGGCGGCGGATCCGGCGGGCAGGGTTCGGCGGGGGCGCCCGCCCGCTCGTCGAACTGGTGCTCAGGATGCGGCCCCGGCCGGTCCTCCGTCACCGGGACGGAGGACCGGCCGGGGCCGGGCGCGGAGCACGAACGGCCGAGGGCCCAGCAGGTGGGATCAGCCGTCGATGCTGGTGAAGGTGTACGAGGTGCACGCGAAGGGCGCCCCGTCGTCGCCGTCGACGAGGCACACCTTCATACCGATCCTGTCGTGCGGCGCGACGTTGTCGTCCTTGAACGGGTCCCAGACGACGGCAGCGCCGGCGAGTCCGTTGCCGTTGTACCTGCCGCCCAGGTAGGTGCCGTTCTGCCAGGCCCAGGCCTTCACGCCGTGGTAGTCACCGCAGTAGTCGTGGATCACGAAGTAGTCGTCGTTGTCCCCGCCGCCGGCGGCTCCCGGACCGTAGTCGTCGTAGTCCAGACCACCGCAGCCCTCGGGCGTGGTGATGGCGGTGCTGTCCTCGGCCGCCCGGGCGGGTCCCACCGCCAGCACCGCCGTGCTCACAACGGCCGCTGTCACGGTCAGCAGCCGGGTCGTCCTGCGCTGTCGAGCGTTCATCCGTCAGGTTCCTTCCCCGTGGTGGTGAGGGCGGCGCGGGGTGGACCGCGCCGCCCGGCTTGCACCATCGACATTGCGGGACGGTCGCGCTCCCTCACAGCAATCCCCGCCGATCGAGGTGTTCGTGGTCCGCTCCACGCTGCGATCTGCTGGGATGTCGCCGGACATGACGAGACTCTGGGACGTGGGCGGGCCCAGGCGATACAAAGAGGACCGGCTGAAAAGCGCTCCGTGCGGCGAGCGTGCCGGGAACGGCGTCCGAGGGGGCCGTACAACGCCGTACGACACTGCCAGGAGGCGCACACAGGCCTCGGAGAGATCAACGGGTGTGGGGTGGACATGCCGCGTTGGAAGGAACTGCCGAGTTCGCTCGATGAGCGCGTACGGAATCTGGTCGTCCAGATGCGCCGGCTGAAGGACCGGAGCGGGCTGAGCCTGGCGTCGCTGCAGTCCAAGACGGGCTACAGCCGCTCCTCCTGGGAGCGCTACCTCAACGGAAGGGCGCTGCCGCCGCGGAAGGCGGTGGAGGAACTGGCGCGCGTGGCCGGGGGCGATCCGGCACGGCTCCTGGTGCTCCACGAAGTGGCCCAGGAGGCGTGGACGCAGGATGCCGCCACGGCACCGGAGGCGGACACGCCGGAGCCGAGGGGCGGCCGGCGGATGGTGCTGATCGGGGTCTGCACGGCTGTGGTCCTCGGCGCCCTGCTCGCCGGACTGCTGATCGCGGCACCCTGGGGTGACGGGGGGCAGCGGCAGGACCATGCGGCCGGAGCGCGTCCCGGTCCGGCCCCGGCGTCGCGCGGAGCCTTCGCCTACAGGGCGGGGCAGACCTACCCCTGTACGGTCAGGCGCGAGAAGGGGCGCCTGTACGCGGGCTACAGCAGCACCCGTACCGCCCTGCTCTCCGGGAAGCCGGGGTGGGACGTCGTGGAGGCGCAGTGCCTGCTGGGGCACCTGGGCTTCGATCCGGGAGGTGTGGACGGCGCCATCGGGCCGAGAACCACGCGGGCCGTCAAGCGGTTGCAGCAGAAGGCCGGCCTGGCACCCGACGGCGTCGTGGGCGTGCAGACCTGGCGGGTACTGCGCGGATGACGGACACCTCACCGCCTGCCGCCATGCCCGCGTGCCGGCGCCTGGCCGCGGGATTGCAGGAGCTGCGGACCCGGACCGGCATGAGCCTGACCGAGCTGGCCGAGCGCACCGCTTACAGCAGGTCCTCGTGGGGGCGCTACCTCAACGGCACGCAACTCGCCCCGCGCCAGGCCGTCGAGGCACTGTGCACCATGGCGGGGGAGCCGCCGGGGCGCATGGTGGCGTTGTGGGAACTGGCCGAGCTGGAATGGAGCGGACGCACCAGGACATCGACCGCGCCGCCGCCGCACGAGGACCCGCCAGGCAGTCACGGCACGGCCGGGGGTCTCCTCTCAGCCGGATGGCGTACCCGGCCGCGGAAGCGGGCGCTCGCCGCAGCCGCGGCCGGGTGTGTGGTCGCGCTTGCGGCCGCGACATGGATGACGACCTCATTCGACACGCAGGACGGGGAGACCGCGGGGCGGACCGCCGCCTCCGCATCGCCCGCACCCGCGTGCCGGGCCCGTACGTGTGCGGGCGGCAACCCGGAGATGATGGGCTGCGCGACGCCCGGGCAGGCTCACAGCCTCGGTACGTCACACCGGACCCGCACCGGAGCCCGGCTGTCGTTCAGTTTCAGCGCGCGCTGCCACACCGCGTGGGCGCTGGTGTGGGACACGCATGTCGGAGACGTACTCGAAGTGTCGGTTCCCGACCGCAGACCGGAACGGGTCAAGGTCGCCGACGCGCTGGAAACGGAGGAGCCCCTCTCCACGCCCATGGTCGACGGCAGCAGCCTCACCGGGCTGAGGGCCTGCTTCAAACCGGCAAGCGGCGGACGCACGGAGTGCTTCCATCGTTGACGCCGGTCGCTGTCCGCATCTCTCGACCTCCGTCTCGCGGGGAGCCTGACGTATCCGGAGCAGCCGGCTCCCGTTCGCCGCACGGCAAGGAGCCGTCTTCCTGTGGAGATCCCCGGTGGCCCGCGCCGGGGGCGGCCGCCTGCCGGCGGTCCCCGGCACCGCGAGCCCCGTCGCCGCGCCCGGCGATACCGCGGACGGATGACCGGCGGGGTCAGGCTGGTGGTTCCTGTGCTGTGCCGGTGTCGATGAGGATCTGTTCGGCCTGGGTGACGTTGTCGGCCCGGACCGCCTGGGCCATCGCGGCGCGCGCCGCCTCCGGTTCCGCGTTCGGCGGGATCACCAGCAACGAGAAGTAGTCCTGGTCACCGCGGGTGATCAGGACGGTGTCGTCCCCGACAGGGAAGGAGTCGAGGTTCACGACGCGGTCGTCGATGACCAGGCGGGTCGGCAGCTCTTCCCAGAAGGCCGCGTCCAGCCCCACGCGGGTGATCGGGCCGGTGTACCTGGTGAGCGCGCTCACCAGCGGAGGCAGCTCGGTGCCCACCACACGGGAGCGCGGCCACCACGCCCCGTCGAGGATGCCCTCGCGAGACCGTGTCGTCTCCAGACGTAGGAGTGCGGTTCCCGGCTTCGCGGCCGCATGGACACCACTCGGCAGACGCCGGTGAGTGGCAGATACGTCGGAGTCGGCCATGCTTTCCGCTCCTCCGGGAAGTCCTTCGGGAACTGACCCTGTCGCCAGGCTACTCCTCGTACGTGGGGGCCCGGAGGGCTCGCTCAAGGGAGAGCGTTGCGTTCGACACGCAGGGCACTCACGATCAGGCATACCATGACAAAGCGTGCAGTCTGGCAGCGTGCCGGCACCGGAGGTGGTCAGCGTGCGGTAGTGCCGCCGTTCGTTGTGCCGGGCCCGTGCCACTGGAGGTACGTCCATGGATCGGAAGCCGTCGCTCACCGGGGACGTCGCCGAGGTCTACGTCGTCGCGGCGACGCCGGACGTCGCCCGCCGTGTCGCCGAGGTGCTCCGCCCGTAGCACGCACGTCCTGACTACGGTTCGGCACCGGCTGCCCACCCACAGCGCATCCGGCAGATGAGCCGTACCAGGCCGGGAGTGCGTGAGAGGCGACCATTCAGGGGTTACCCGGGTGCGGTGCACTCATGGGACGAGGTGAGGACAGGCTTCTGCCGGGGCTCCTGCTGGTGGCCCGCACGGGCGCCTTCGCCAGAGTGCTGATCTCCTTCGCCTGGGGGCCGACCCTGACTGCACAGGGGCCCTGACTGCACTGTGGGCCTGCTCGGTGACCAGCCCTTCAAGATCACCACGCTCGGCGGCGCATGCGTGGACGGCATCTGCCTGACGCTGCTCTTCGGGCTCGGGCTCGGGCTCGGGCTCGGGCTCGGGCTCGGGCTCGCGATGATGCTGGGCGGCACCTCGCTGATGCGGCAACGCAGGGCACAGCGGCGCACGAGCCGCCGACGCGTCCGGCAGGCCACGGCCGAGCGTGACGCGATGGCCCGGCGGCTCCCCGAGAGGGGCACCCCCCACCACGAGGGCAGCATGGCCCACAGCGGCAAACACCGCCCGGCGCTCGGCCGGCACCGCCCACACCCGCGCCACTGGGGTTTCACACGGTCGATCCGAAATCGCACTGCGCCCCTTTGGGGGACAGGCGCGGCGCCCCATGGCCCATACAGGTCATCAGCATGTGCGGTCGGCAATGCACGGCACACAGACTGCGTACATGACGAGGCAAGCGAGGGTGCACGTGCCGGCCCGCCAATCGCGCCGAGAGCTCTACCACCGGCTCCGGGCCAGCGACCGCTCCAGACCCTTTGGTCTGTGTCCACGCCCGAAAGACAGCAGTCAGGGAACGCGTCCGCCGGCTGGTTTCGCGAACGCCATCGAGGCCAAGGGGAGCAGATATGGAATGCAGTTGTAAGACGGCGGTGCTGGCGGGCGTCGCCGGTGGCTACTTTCTCGGTCGCACGAAAAAGGGGAAGCTCGCCCTCGCCCTGGCCTCGGTGCTCGTGGGACGCCGACTCGGCCTCGGACCGCAGGAACTACTCAAGAAGGTCACCGAACTGCCGCAGTTCGCCGATCTCACCGAACAAGTGCGCGAGGAGTTGATGACGGCATTGCGCACGGCAGCCACCTCGATCGTGAACCGCCGCATCGACAACCTCAGCAATGCACTCCACGAACGCACCGAGAACCTGGGAGCGGCAAAAGACAAGGACCAGCCGGAAGAAGGGGGCGAGGAGAGCCGCGGGCCCGGGACGGGTGAACCGGGGGACGGTGAAGAGAAGAAGACGGGAAAAGGGGAGCCAGGCGCAGGTCGGACAGGCGAGGAAGAGTCCTCCGAGCGAACCGGGCCCCGAGCAGGACGCCACGAACAGGCGCGAAGCGCCGGCCCCGGGAGGCGGTGACCGGCCATGGCCGAACAGCAGAGAAGCGGGCAGGGAAGCGACGAATCCCCTCTGGACCGGCTGCGCCACGAGGTCCTCGCCTACACGAGCGGGCTCGGTCAGCACATGGTCGGCAAGATGACCGACAAACTGAAGGAGGTGGCGGACCCCGGAAAACTGATGCCGGACGGAGACGGCGCTCTGGCCAAAACGGCCGTGCGCGCCGCCAAGGGCGCGAATCCCCTGAAGGCCTTCGTCACCGAGAAGGCGAAGGGAGCCAAGGACAAGGTCGTGGGCAAGGCCAAGGAGGTGGTCGGAATGGGCGGGGGCGACGGCAAAGCCGGCGATCTGAAGGCCATCAACATCATCGAGCATATTGATGTCGGCCGGCCGCTGCACGTCGTCTACAACCAGTGGACCCGACTCGAGGACTTCGGCAGCTTCACCAACGGCGTGAGCAGCGTACGACCGGACGAGGAAGACGACACCAAGTCCACATGGAAAGTGCGGGTCTGGCCCTCCACCCGCAGTTGGGAAGCGACGGTCGAGGAACAGGTTCCCGACAAGCGCATCGTCTGGAACTCAGAAGGTTCCAAGGGCACGACCCACGGCGCGGTCAGCTTTCACCGCCTGGAGGAGAACCTGACCCGGGTCGTGGTGGTCGTCGAGTACTACCCCTCGGGCTTCTTCGAGAAGGTCGGCAACATCTGGCGGGCCCAGGGCCGCCGTCTACGGCTGGATCTCAAGCATTTCCAACGCTACGTGACCCTGCAGAGCGAAGAGGCGGAGGGATGGCGGGGCGAGATCCGCGAAGGCGAAGTCGTCCGCAGCCACGAGGACGCGCTCAACGAGGAAGCCGGCGAGGAAGACGAGGGGCGCGACGACCGGGAGGACGAAGAGGAAGAGGGAACCGACGAGGAAGGCGCGGTGGAGGACGAGGACGAAGAGGAAGAGGAAGAGGAGCACGAAGACGAAGACGAGGAGCGGTGAAGATCTCCACGGACGACCGTTGACACGGCACGGACAACCGTGGGCACGGCAGCGGTCGGCCGGGACTCGGACTCGGTCGTCCGCGTCGGGAGTTCGCGTGGGCGAGGTGCCGCCGAGCGGGCGTTGAACCGACCCCGACCGACCGGGCCCACGGTCGCCGATCCCCCGGCCTGGCCCGGTAGCTTCGCTCCCAACCGGTCCGGGGAGTTTCCCGGGCTCCCGGCGGCCCGTCCCGTCACCGAGGAACCGCTACTGCAATCCGGATCAGGGTTCCTCCTCTTCGTCCGGCAGTTTCACGTCGTCCACGGCAATGTTGACCTCGGTGACTTCGAGACCGGCCATGCGTTCCACCGCGGACACCACGTTCTCACGTACGTCGCGGGCGAGATCGACCATGGTGACGCCGTAGTCGACGACGATGTCGAGGTCGAGCGCGGTCTGCACCTCGCCGACCTCCGCCTTCACGCCGCGGGCCACGGACCCCGCCCCACCGGGTACGCGCTCACGGACAGAACCGAAGGTGCGGGCCATGCCGCTTCCCATCGCGTGCACCCCGACGACCTCCAGCGCAGCCATGCCCGCGACCTTCTCGACCACGCCGACGGCGATGGTGGTGCGCCCGCGCTCGCCGGGATCATCGGGGCGCTTTCCCGAGCGGCGGGCGGCCTGTTTGTCGGCCCCCGACTCCCTGCCCTCCGCCCCGGTCCGCGTGGTGACGTCGACCATGACACTTCACCCCTCTCCATGACCTATTTTCCCTTTTTCCATATAAAGCACGATTACCCCGCCTCGTCCCAGGGATGCGCAGACCGATACAAGAACATCGAAGGACTGGAGGCGAGTATCACGGGAGGCGAGTATCACGGGAGGCGCGCTCAAGCAGGCCGAGGTCGACGCCCGCGAGCGCGACGGGCCGCGTAGCAGCAAGGCAGCACGCTGGACCGCCGGCCTCGTGGGGCGTCCCCTGAGCTCGTGCTCGGTGGTGTCGCTCATGGTGGGGCTCCGGGTGGCCACTGCCGGTTGAGGCCCTGGTGACCAGCCAGGGGGGAGGCGAGTGCCTGTGCCGTTCGGGCTGGCGGGGTAGCCGCGCTGATCGGTGCCGGCGAAGCAGCGCCGGAGTGCTTCGGCGACCTGGCGGTTACGTCGGCGGCGCAGGCGGTGTGCAGCTTGAGCCGTTCAAGGCGACCTGCAGGTCAGAAGCACCAATGCACCCAGTCATATCGCTGAGTCGTGTGGTGGCCCGGCGTGGCCGAGGAGGTGCTGGACCTCGTACGAGGAGACGCCTTGCTGCACCAGCCACGACGTGCACGTATGGCGCATCGCATGGGGCGGACGGTGCGGGACCGGGCGCGGTCTCCCGTCCGGGGCAAGGCACTTCGCCCCATCGACGGCAGGCCCCCACGTCTGTCGGCGGCGGGGCGTCGTCGAAAGGTCTGCGTACGGTCTCAGCAGGACAACGCTGAGCACAGCCGGAACCCTGCGCTCCGGCTGCATCAATATCTGTTCCCGCGAGGTGAGGGTTCAACGAGACCTGTACACAGATTTATTGCCGCAGCGACTGGAGTGGAATTATTCAACACGCACGGACCCTTGCGACGTGCTACTGTCGATCCCAGTTGCAGTTGTGGTTCCCAAAAATTTCAGGTGCGTTCCAGCCGGCTTCCGTGCCGCTGGCAGCACTTGTGTAATTCCGGTCTTTTCCGGGCGGGGTAATCATCGCGGCGACACGGTGTCCGCACGGTGCGGATACCGGTGCACTGCCCCGAAGGAGAATGACATGGCTACTGGTACCGTCAAGTGGTTCAACGCGGAAAAGGGTTTCGGCTTCATCGAGCAGGAGGGCGGCGGTGCTGACGTGTTCGCCCACTACTCGAACATTGCCGCCCAGGGCTTCCGCGAGCTGCTCGAAGGCCAGAAGGTGAACTTCGACATCGGGCAGGGCCAGAAGGGCCCGACGGCCGAGAACATCGTTCCTGCCTGACGCGACTGACCCGTACGTGCAGATGGGGCCCGCATCCTTCGGGGTGCGGGCCCCATCTGCATCATCTCACGGTAGCGGTTCCACATGGGGAGACGCCCCCGGGTTCTGTACTCACCCAGCCTCGGGGCCCCCGTCAGGGACGCGTTTACACGCATTGGCTGCGCGGCGGCAGAAGCTCCTTACATCGCATCCATATCGCGGTCTCTCGGTACCGGAGCCTGCACAGACTGTACGCGAGTGGATTCCCTCTCGCGTTCCATTCGGCTCATTCTCGCAATTCTCCGTGCCGATCACGGCTGCGGAAATTCCTTGCTATGCGCCGCATCGAGGAAGGTTCCGCATGAACCGCACACGCACGAGCAACCGCTTCACCCACACCCGTGGCAGCAGTGCCGGCTCAGGAAAGAGCGGCGGCCGATTCGGCTCGTCGGCCCCGAGCCGTACCGGCGGGCCGGCCCGTTCCGGTGGTCACAGCGGCCGACCCGCAGCATTGCAGGGTGAGTTCGCCCTCCCCAGGACGATCACTCCCGCGCTTCCCGCCGTGGAGGGCTTCGCCGATCTCGACATGCCCCGGGAGCTTCTGGCCGCGCTCGGACGGCAGGGCGTGACCGTTCCGTTCCCGATCCAGGCCGCGACGCTGCCGAACTCCCTCGCCGGCCGTGACGTCCTGGGCCGCGGGCGCACCGGCTCCGGTAAGACCCTCGCCTTCGGGCTGGCGCTGCTGGCCCGTACGGCTGGGCAGTGTGCCGAGCCCAGGCAGCCGCTGGGGCTGATCCTCGTACCGACGCGTGAGCTGGCGCAGCAGGTCAGTGACGCGCTCGCTCCGTACGCGCGCTCCGTGAAGCTGCGGCTGGCCACGGTCGTGGGCGGAATGTCGATCGGCAAGCAAGCGGGCGTGCTGCGTGGCGGCGCGGAGGTCGTCGTCGCCACACCCGGGCGTCTCAAGGACCTCATCGACCGCGGCGACTGCCAGTTGGACCGGGTCGCCGTCACCGTACTCGACGAGGCCGACCAGATGACTGACATGGGCTTCATGCCGCAGGTCACCGCCCTGCTCGACCAGGTCCGCTCCGGGGGGCAGCGCATGCTGTTCTCCGCCACCCTCGACCGCAACGTCGATCTGCTCGTGCGCCGATACCTCAGCGACCCCGTCGTGCACTCCCTAGACCCCTCGGCCGGCGCGGTCACGACGATGGAGCACCATGTGCTCCACGTGCACGGCACCGACAAGCACGCGGCCACCACCGAGATCGCCGCGCGCGACGGCCGCGTGATCATGTTCCTCGACACCAAACACGCCGTCGACCGCCTCACCGAACATCTCCTGAGCAGCGGGGTACGGGCCGCTGCCCTGCACGGCGGGAAGTCGCAGCCGCAGCGCACCCGTACACTGGCGCAATTCAAGACCGGGCACGTCAGCGTGCTGGTGGCTACCAACGTCGCCGCGCGCGGGATCCACGTCGACAACATCGACCTCGTGGTCAACGTCGACCCGCCGTCCGACCACAAGGACTACCTCCACCGCGGCGGTCGTACGGCCCGCGCCGGCGAGTCCGGCAGCGTCGTCACCCTGGTCACCCCGAACCAGCGCCGCGGTGTGACCCGCCTCATGGCAGCGGCCGGCATCGTCCCGCAGACGACCCAGGTCCGCTCCGGCGAAGAAGTTCTGCACCGCATCACCGGCGCCCAGGCCCCCTCGGGCATCCCCGTCGTCATCACCGCGCCCGTGGTCGAACGTCCCAAGAAGCGTGGCACCACCTCACGCGGCCGGCACCGCCTCGCTTCGGCGACCCGGCGCGCGCCCGTACGGAAGTCCGTCTCCGACGCAGCAGCCTAGAACTTGTGCGATCAGGAAGCTGACCCATCTCTGCAGGAGGAATTTCTTGACACTGGTCCAGATGCACCCCCGCTCGACGAACGTAAGGCCCATGCACAGGACGGCGGTCGACGCCGTGGGCGCGGCCGGACCACAGGTCTGGGACACGATGACCGTCGAGGTGGCGCTGTCCCTCATGGCCGCCGCCCGTACGGGTCACCTGGTCATCTGCGACGAGGACGGCCAGTGCACCGGCCTGGTCACCCTGCCCCGGCTTACCGCCGTCCGTGACAGCTCGGGATACACGGACCGGGTCCGCCTGCGCGACATCGCCGGCAGCTCGGGGCCCTTCGCCGCCCCGCTGGACACGATGGCCGAAGCCGAGCACGCGATGCGCCACCGGCCGGTCGGGACCCTGTCCACGGCCGAAGAACACGGCAGCGATCCGGGTGTGCTCGCCCCCTCCCGCTGAACCGACTTCACCACCCTCGGCACCGTTTTCTCTTCTCCCTGTGAGGCATCATGCGCTGCGTCATCGCCCGCTTCCCGTTCGACCTGACCAAAAGCGGCGTGCTGGAATCGATGAAGGGCGTCAAACCCGAGCCGGTCACCAGTGACTGCGTCATCATCGGACGACGCCACTACCCCGCCAAGCAAGTCGGCCAGGTCATCACCCGCCAGGACCCCCGCGATTTCAGCGCCGGCGAAGTCCTGAGGGCTATGGCCCAACTCGGCTTCACCTGCCGCACCAGCCCCGTGGCCGCGCCTGCGCCCGCGGCCAGCCCGTACCAGCGGGCTTACGAAATGCTCGGCACTCCTCTGTCCGTCTGACCGACGGGACAGGCGCGAGCCGAACAGAGCGGTGAGGGCCCGCCCGACGAGCGCCGGGCGGGCCCTCACCGCGTGCCGTGCCGTTCTCGGCGCGGCGAGTCAGTGGGTCAATGGGTCAGTGGGTCAGTGGGTCAGTGGGTCAGTGGTCGGAGTAGCTGAAGTCACCCACGGTCCAGGCGGTGACGTCCTCGATCGCGACGCGGTACATCCCGCCCGTCTCCGGGATCCCCACCGTGCCCTGCAGGATCCGGGCAACATGGAAGTGCAGATGCGTGGGCGGCCCGTCCTTCTTCGCAGGGACGGCGAAGACAGGGGAGAACTCGGCCAGGTGCTCGGAATCCGTGAGCACCTCCCACACCCGCTGCCTCCACATGGCTTCGGGAGCCAGGCGACCGGTGATGACGGCACCACCGGTGACCACGGTCAAGGACATCTGGCTGCTCTGCCCGGTCTCCACGAGGGCGGCGATGTCAACGATAAGCTCGTCAGGCTTCGGCATGGAATCGAATTCTATGCACCGGCCCGCCCGGGCGCCCCGGTCGGTGGCACTACCGGGCAGGACGGGCGCTTACGCCCCCCGCCGGAGGCCGGGCGGCTGACTGACCGATGAAAGAACCGGTCTGGCCGGAACAGATCCTCTCGGCCGTCGACGCGCTGACGCCGCCCCAGCGCATCGCAGCAGAAGAGGTGATCGGCCCAGCTCTCGCCGAGTCCGGACACATGATGCGGGACCGGCCCCTGATCCGTCGCCGCGATCGACGAGAAGGCGCGCTGCCGACCCGCCCGAAACCGGGTTGGCCGAGCCCGTTCCCTCACCTGGCAACCGCTCCGCGACCTGATGTTCCTCCCATGGCCACACAGCGCTACCACCGATCACGGGGCAGGGTGAACGTGTGACAGACCCGGGCCCGCCGTCACCGGCGGGGCCGGCCTTCCCCGCCCGTCGCCAGGAGGGCGTTCACGGCCAGGTCCGCCAGCGTCTCCGCCATGGCGACCCGCTCGTCGCGCGGGGCCTGCGTCGACCTGCCGAGACGGTGGGCCAGCGGCATCTGGGCCATGGCCGAGGCAGGCGAGACGACGGCGAAGAACAGCACGTCCATGGAGAGACGTGCCATGCGGCCGGCGTCGGCGAGGACGTCGACGATCAGCTTGATCCTGGCCAGGGTGGGAGCGACATAGCGCTCGTAGAGGTAGTCCAGCCGTTCCGAGTCCCGTGAGAACTCGTCCGCGCACAGGCGGCCGATTCCGGGGGCGTCCACGGTGGTCCGGTAGAAGCCCGCGACGATCGCACGCAGGCGATCAGCGGGGTCTGCGTCGGGGTCGTCGGACGGCAGCAGCGAGAGTTGCGCCCCCAAGGCGTCGTCCACGACCGCTCGCCAGAAGGCCGCTTTCGATCCGTATCTGTCGTGGATGAAGTTGTGGCTCACGCCAAGACGCCTGGCCAACTCCCGGGCGGAGGCCCGGTCGTAACCGAGGTCGGCGAACGCCTCCAGCCCCCGCGCCAGGATCTCGCGCTCACTCGGCAGGGGGGGCGTGTCCGCGCTCGGACGGCCCGGCCGCCGCGCACCCGCCTTCACCTCCGGCATCACTGGGCCCTCCCTTGCACTCTGTCGTCCGCACCGAGACTAGTCCGCCTCTTCCGCCGTCGTTCGTGAGGCGAACGCGCCCTGTCCGTGAACGGTATGCCCACGGTGGCCCGGCCCGGCATCGCACTGACTCCGCCTCATTCTTGACGGCTGTCAGATTACGAGTAATCTGACGCCTGTCAGGTTGGCTCCGGATTCCGGACCCGCAGAGCCGACCTGACGCTCCGGACGTCGTCCGCCGTACCAGCACACACGCGGACGCGGCGTTGCCGGCTCGCACCGTGGACGCGGCCCGGGGGACCAATCTCACGGACACGAGAGCAAGGAGAGGACTCCACGGTGACAGCCCTGACAAGGAACCGAGGGCGTGCCCTGATCGTGGGGCTCGGCATCGCCGGCATGGCCAGCGCCATCCGCCTCCAGCAGGCCGGATGGGAAACCGTCGTGATCGAGCGCGCGCCCGCCCGCCGGGACGGTGGCTACTTCATCGCCCTCTTCGGTGCCGGCGCCGCGCCGGCCGGGCGCCTTGGCGTGCTCGACGCGCTGAGGAGCCGGGCCCATGCGAACCAGGTGAGCCTGGAGATCGACCGGCACGCCCGGCGCAAGCCCGGCCTCGGCTTCACGGACCTCCCCCACGAGCCCCGTGTGCTACTGCGCGGCGATGTGGAATCGGCGCTCCATCAGGCGTTGCCTGCGGGCACCGAGATCCGCTACTCGACCACACCGACCGCGGTGGAGCAGGACGACGGGGGCGTCCGTGTCACCCTCCGCGACGCCGGGGCCGGCACGGTGCGCACCGAGCGGTTCGATCTGCTGGTGGGCGCCGACGGCCTGCGCTCCACGGTCCGATCGCTGGTGTTCGGCCCGCACAGCGCATTCCTACGGCCGGTGAACCACATGATCGCAGCCTTCCTCATGAAGGAGCACGTGCACGGTTTCGAGCCGCACGAAGCCATCGCCCTTACGGAACCGGGCCGGTCGGCGTGGACCTTCCCCCTGTCCGGCCGCCCCCCGTCCGCCCTGTTCAGCTATCGGACCACCGACATCGACCGGGAATTCAAGCTCCCACCTGCCGACTCCGTCCGCCGGGCCTTCGGACCCGAGCCCCTCGGGCCGGTGCTGGGCCAGCTCCTCGACGAGTTCGAGCACGCCGATGGCCTCCTCTTCGACAGCGTGCACCAGTCCGTCCTCCCGCACTGGCACGCGCGCCGGGTCGTCGTGGTGGGCGACGCCGCCTGGTGCCCCACGCTCTACACCGGCATGGGAGCATCCAGCGCGCTGGCCGGGGCCGATCTGCTCGGCACCATGATCGAGCGCCACCCCGACTCCGTCGAAGCCGCCCTGGGCGCGTGGGAAGCGCACCTGCGCCCCTTCATCGAGTACCACCAGCACTCACTGCCGCTGGGCCTGAACATGTTCGTTCCGCAGAGCCATACCGGCAAGATCCTGCGGGGCCTGCTCACCAGGAACCTACCTTTCATCGGGCCGCTCGCGCTGCGGCTGAAGACGCGGGCAACCGAATTCCAGATGAAGGAAAGAGATATCGCCAAGGTATGACGGACAAACACTCCCACCAGACCGCCCCGGACAGGCGGGAAGCCGTTCCTCAGGGAAGCGGAGCTCTTGCGCTGCACCGCAGCGCGCCCGGGGCTTTTGATCGACTCCGCGATCGACACCATGACGAGCCGCCTTCACCGACCCCATCGACTTCCTCGCCCGCAGCGGTGACACGCCTGAGCATCGACCGGCACATCGCTTGCCCTCCCGGGCGGCTCTCCACGTCATCAGAGCTGGTCGCGACGCACACACGAGGATAACGAGCGCACCCTGCATTCCGTGGTTCGCAGCCACAGGACCTCTGTCCGGCCAAGAGGAAACAACGAAGGAGCACCGCATGCCCGCAACACTCGGCACACCTCTCGATCGCTATATCGCCTTCGCCGAACGAGCGGTCACCGACCCGTCCGCCCTGGAGGAGGAATTCGACCGGATCTTCGCAAGCGACGCCACCGTCAACCTCTTCGGCGAGACGATCAGGGGCCGCGAGGCGCTGCTTTCTTTTTACCGTCACTTCGTCAGCACGTACGCCGAATTGAGGCATGTCTGGCAGACCACCGAGAACCCGGATGGCAGCTTGCACGCTGACTGGGCTGCATCATGCCGTGCCGCCGATGGCACGATCAGCGCTGTCGCAGGTGTCGAGACCGCCGAAGTCAATGAGAGTGGCCAGATCACGTCCCTGGTAAACACCTTCACGGTCCCCCCTGGCCCCTGACACCCGTCTTGCACGAGTTGTCACCCGGTCTGCAGTCAGCGCACTTCCGGCCGCAGGCCGCGGGGCTGCCGGCCCGTGACGTGGACGCCGGCGCCGGTTCGATGCCCATCTCGTGCTCCGCAACAACGGGCACCCGCGAGAAACGGTGCACTCGCCGGTACCGGGTCGGTGGTGACGACCTGGCGGAACAGGCTGCCGGTTGCCCTGCCCACGCCCGACTGCCGGCGGGCCTGGGCGTGCTGGAGGTGCGGCGGTCCGCGGGCAAGGGGGCCGGGCCGATGCGACCCGTCCCGGATGCCGGCTCATGGCCTCCTTCGACGCGGCGCTTGCCGGACCGGGCCATGGTGCTCCTTACCGGGCAGCACCCCGGCCCGCACGGAGCCCCCACGACGACGCGCGAGCGATACGGGGCCGACCCGCGGGCGCGGAGCCGGGAACCGTCACCTGACGGCGGCACGAGCCGAGCAGGCCGCCCGCCTCCCCCGTCCCTCCCAGCGAATCATCCGGGGCTCCGCCTGTCTCAGTCAGAACGCGCTTCGCTCCCCACCGTGAAACCTACTACCGCCCCGCCCCCGTCCCGGTTGCGTGCGAAAGCCGTGCCGCGGTGGCTCTGGGCGACTTCGCGGACGATGGCGAGGCCGAGGCCGGATCCGGGGAGGCTGCGGACCTCGGGGGCGCGGTAGAAGCGGTCGAAGACGCGGGCCAAGTCCGAGGCGGGGATGCCGGGGCCGCGGTCCTTGACCTGTACCTCGCCGCCGTTGACCTCGGCTTCTATCGGGTCGTGGCCCGCGGGGGCGAACTTGGCTGCGTTCTCCAGAAGGTTGGAGACGGCGCGTTGCAGGGCAGCGGGCCTGCAACGGACGACGGTGTCGTCGGCGCGTATGACGATGGTGCGGCCGGTGCGGCGACGGGTGCGTGCCGCGGCCTCGGCCACCACGTCGCCGAGGATGACATCCACCGGTTCCTCGGCGTCGCGCTGTCCGGCGGCAAGTTCGACGAGTTCGTTGACCAGGTCGGTGAGTTCGCGGGTCTCGCTCACCATGTCGTCGACGAGTTCGGCTCGTGCGCGCGGCCGCAGCTCGTCGAGGCGGCGAAGCAGGGAGACGTTGGTGCGCAGTGAGGTGAGGGGCGTGCGCAGTTCGTGTCCGGCGTCCTGGATCAGGCGTTTCTGGTCGTCCTCCGCGCGGGCGAGGCGGCCCAGCATGTCGTCGAAGGCGCGGCCGAGGCGGCCCACCTCGTCCTGGGTGCCGACCGGTACGGCGACATCGAGCCGGCGGGTCCGGGCGACGTCCTCCGCCACTGCGGTCAGCCGCACCAGGTGGCCTGTGATGCGGCGGGCCAGCCACCATCCCACGGCGCCGGCGCCGAGCACGACGACGGTCATGAGGAGGATGGTGCGCTGCAGGAGCGAGCTCAGCAGGTCCTCGGTGTCGCTGAGCTGCTGTGCGACCTGCACCGCGCCCCGGCCCTGGCCGAACGACACGGTGGCGATGCGGTACCGCTCGTCCTGGATGTCGGTTTCCGATTGGGTGGTGTGGCCGGCGGCGGCCTGGCGGGCCGTGGCCCGATCGGCGGTGGACACGGGAAGGGGCGGCTGGCCCCGGTCGGCGGTCCGACCGCCGGGGCCCAGTACCTGGACGTCGGCGCGGAACCGCCGGCTCAGCTCGTCGCGGGGGCCGTCGTGGTCGGCGTCGGAGCCGTAGTCCCGCGCGGACAGTGACTGCTGGCTGACCTGGGTGCGGACGTCCTGGACGACGTTCGAGAAGATGTTCTGCTGGTCGACGCGGACGAGACGGGCCGCCGCCTCGTAGCCGAGGTAGCCGACGAGCACGGTGACGGCGGCAGCCAGCAGGGCGAAGGACAGGGCGACCTTGGTCCGTAGGCTGAGGCGGGGAACGGTCACTGTCATGGCTCCCTGAAGGTGTAGCCGACGCCGCGTACGGTGTGGACCAACTGCGGCAGGGAGGGCGAGTCGACCTTGCGCCGCAGGTAGCCGATGTAGACGGTGAGGTTCTTCGAGCCGGGGCCGAAGTCGTAGCCCCAGATGCGCTGGTAGATGGTGGTGTGGTCGAGCACGATCCCGGCGTTGCGCGCCAGCAGCTCCAGCAGGTCGAACTCGGTACGGGTCAGATCCAGCTCCCGCCCGCCCCGCCAGGCACGCCGCGCCGACGGGTCGAGCCGCACGTCGGCGGCCTCGACGAGGCCGTGATCGACGGAACCGGCATCCGGTGCGGCGCGGCGCAGCAGCGCCCGCAGCCGGGCGAAGACCTCCTCCACTTCGAACGGCTTGGCCACGTAGTCGTCGGCGCCCGCATCGAGCCCGGCGATCCGGTCGGCCGTCTCCACTCGGGCGGTGAGCATGAGCACGGGGGTGCGGTCGCCCTCCGCGCGCAGCACTCGGCATGCGGCAAGACCGTCGATCCCGGGCATCATCACATCGAGCACGACCACGTCGGGCCGCTCCCGGTGGATCGTGGCAAGGGCTTCGATGCCGTCGGGCACCGCAAGCACGCGGTAGCCCTCCAGTTCCAGGGCGCGCATGAGTGAGGTGCGGATCGCCCGGTCGTCCTCGGCCAGCAGCACGGTGTTCTCCACGCGGCCAGTCTGCCCTGGCGGGCCGTCGTGCAGGGGCCTCCCGGTGGTGTGACGGTGGCCTCTTACCTTCTTCTCACCCTGGTCACGCCGCCGGCTTACCCCGCTGCCGCAAGGTGGCGCGCAGCCGGTGGGCAGCGTCTGCCTCCCGGATGGAGCACCGCCGGGAGAGGGCCATGAAGATCGTATTCCTGCTGCACGACACATACGGCATCGGCGGGACGATCCGCACCACGCTCAACCTGGCCACCGCGCTCGCCGACCGCCACGAGGTGGCGATCGTCTCGATGCGGCGGCACCGCACAGAGCCACGCTTCGCGATCGACCCGCGGATCCGGCTCGTCCCGCTGGTGGACGTCCGCAAGGACAGCGCCGATCTGCGCGATCCGCGGTACACCCGGCCTTCCGGGGTGTTCCCGGCCGCCGAGTCGCGCCACCGCCAGTACAACGCGCTGATCGACGACCGGGTGGCGGACTACCTGTCCGGCAGCGATGCCGACGTGCTGATCGGCACCCGGCCCGGCGTCAACGTCTACCTCGCTCGCTTCGGACCGCGCGGAGCACTGCGCATCGCCCAGGAACACCTCAGACACGACGCGCACAGCAAGCGGCTGCGCGCCCAGCTCGCGCCGCACTACCGCACGCTGGACGCCCTCGTCACCATGACCGAGGCGGACGCCGCCATCTACCGCCGCCGGATGCCGCTCCCGGGCGTACGGGTCCTGTCGGTGCCCAACAGTGTCCCCGAGCCGCGGGTGCCGACGGCCGACGGCACCGCCAAGGTGGTGGCCGCGGCGGGCCGGCTGGCCCGGGGAAAGCGGTACGACCTGCTCATCGAAGCGTTCGCCGGAGTCGCCGAGAAGCATCCGGACTGGCGACTGCGGATCTACGGCCACGGGCCCGAGCGCGACGGTCTCGCGCAGCTCATCGACGACCTGGGCCTGACGGACGCCGTTCGGCTGATGGGGGTGCGTTCACCGATCGAGCCGGAGTTCACGCGGGCGTCCGTGGTCGCGGTCACCTCGGAGGCGGAATCGTTCGGGATGACGTTGGTGGAGGCCATGCGCTGCGGGGTGCCCGTGGTCAGCACCGCCTGCCCGCTCGGCCCCGCCGAGATCGTCAGGGACGGGGTGGACGGCCTGCTCGTCCCGGTGGGCGACGTGGCCGCGTTCACCAAGGCACTGCTCCACCTCGTCGAGGACGAGCCGGGGCGGCGCACCATGGGCGCCGCCGCCCTGGAGAACGCCGCACGCTTCGACCCCGCGCACATCGCCCGGCAATACGAACTGCTCTTCGCCACGCTGCGCGAGACCCGCGGTGCACGCGCCCACGCCCGGCGGCGCGCCGCCGCCCGCAGCCGCGCCCGCGATCTACTGCACCGGGCCCGCCTGCTGGGCGTGGCACGCCGGGCGGCCAGGCTGCTGCGGGCGGGCTGAGGACGGGGACCTGCCTGACGGCACGGTCGCCGCCGGTCTTGCGCCACCCAGCCCCCACACCCGCACCTCCCAGGAGGAGACCGCGCACCCATGTCCCCAGCACCCATCCGAACCCGTCGCCCCACTCCCGTACCTGAGGGGCGCACCCGGCAGCGACGTCCACCTGGCCGCGCACGCCGTGCCCGCAGCACAGGCCCGCGACCCAGGCGCCGTGGGCGTCACCGTCACGGGACCCGCCGCGGCCCCCGCTGACCAACGCGAATCCGGTCCGCCCCCTGCCCCGACTCCCCGCGCGGGCTCGAACCTCTTGATCGGCGGGCGGCGCGCAAGGTCACCCGCGACGGCAGGCCCCCGAGCCTCTCCCCCGACGAGGTCGCCCTCTCGCGCCTCCTGGTGCGCCACGTCGGCCGCCCGCACAGCGCGGCCCGCATCCTCGAACCGGCCTGGTCCCACGACGGCGGCGACACCTCCCATGTCGTCGCTCTGTACATCGGCTACCTGCACAGAGGATCGACAAGAATCCCGCACCGCTCATCCCACCGTGCCCGATCCCGGCTACACGCTCCGGCCGGAACCGGCGTGGGCTTCGCCGTGGGACGCCGTCTCGCCGAGCGGAGAACTCACTGGGCCGGGCAGGCCGGGGACACCGTGCTCATGCAGGGGGCCGACCTGCCATCCGCGCGCCTGGCAGGTGTCGAGGATGCGGGGTAGCGCGGCGAGGGTGGTGCGCCAGGAGCCGGTGGCGGAGGTGCAGTCGGAGTCGTGCAGCAGGATGGTGCCGCCGCCGTGCAGATCGCGCAGGACGGTGTTCCGGACGGACCGGGCGGTGGCCCGCCTGCGCCAGTCCTCGCCCCAGCACGTCCACAGCAGTGGGGTCAGGCCGAGGCGGCGGCAGGCCAGGTGGGCGGCGGTGGTCATCACCCCGTACGGCGGCCGGAAGAGCACGGGTGGCCTGCCGGTGGCGTCGGCCACGGCGTCGCGGGCGCGGGCGAGGTCGTCGTAGGTGGCGCGGGGGCCGCGCAGCAGCAGAGGTCGGTGGTGCCAGCCGTGGACGGCGATCTCGTGTCCGGCGGCGGCCGTCTCCTTCGCCAACCCGGGTGAACGGACCAGCATCGAGCCGAGCAGAAAGAAGGTGGCACGCAGCCCTCGCGCGTCGAGGAGGGCGAGGAAGTGCGGGGTGGACAGGTGGTCGGGGCCGTCATCGAAGGTGAGGGCGACATGGTCCGACCGGCCCTGGCCGGCCAGGCGGGGCATGACCGTGTTGCGCAGCGGGCCGAGCGTGGAGATCACGGGTGCGGCGTGCAGTGCAGCGAGCGCGGGCAGAACTGCGGCCCCGGCGAGCGCGCCGGCACGGGCGAGGCGGGCCGGGATCATCATCTGTCTCCGTGCAGGTAATGGGTGACAGCGGTGAAGCGGGCGGGCGTCTCGTTGTGACCGTGGGCGAGCGGGACGGCGACACCCAGGGAGACCGTGGCCGCCACTGCGGCCGCCGTCACGGCGATCCGACGCCTGCCTCGGAAGCGCGCCGGTGCGGGCCGCGCGCCTTGCGCGGGCCGTAGCCCGGTTCCGGCGGCGATGGCGGGTACCGGTCCTGGGGCCGAGCGGTGCAGGGCGAGCCCTGCCGCGCGCTGGCCCTGGCCACGCGGCCCGTGCAGGAGTTCGGCCAGCACCGGGCCGAGTTCTGCCGGGTCGCGGACCCAGGCCGCCAGCCCCGCCTCGTCCAGGGCGGCTGCGTTGGTGTGGCCGTGACCGGGGATGCAGCGGTAGCTGGCCACCGGCAGGCCGGCGGCGAACGCCTCCAACGAGGTCAGGCCGCCCGCGTTCTGGACCAGGACGTCGCAGGCGTGCATCAGGCCGGGCATGTCGTCCACCCAGCCGAAGGCGTGCTCGATGCCGTCCCGGCCCAACTGCTCCGCAAGGGCCTGGTTGCGGCCGCACACCACCACGGGCACCGCAACTCCGGTCTCCTGTATCTCGGCGGCCGCGCGCCGCACCGGGCCGACTCCCCACGAGCCGGCCACCAGCAGGGCCAGGGGCGCGTGCTCGGGCAGGGCGAACCGCTCGCGGGCGGCGGCGCGTTGCCTGGCGGTGGCCCGAGTGAAGCGCGGATCGGTGACGGGGCCGACGACGGTGACAGCGGCCGCCCCCTGCGCGTGAGCCTGGGCCGCGGGCACGGGATGCACGGCCAGGTGAGCGTCGACGCCAGGGGCCACCCACAGGGCGTGGACGGAGAAGTCGGTCAGATAGGTGAAGGCCGGCACCGTCAGCAGACCGCGCCGGCGCAGCGCGCCGAGTACCTGGCCTGCCCCTGGGTAGGTCGAGACGACCGCGCGCGTGTCCGGCGCGAGCGCCCGCAGCATGCGCTGCTCGGCCGCGCGGAACAGCACCCGCCACATCACACCAGGACGTGCAGCCCGGTCGGTGGCCGCGTACAGGCGCTGGTAGCCCTCCGGCACCCAGGTCAGCAGGCAGCGGTAGGCACCGCACAGCAGTCGGCCCGCACCGATGGGCAGCAGGTCGAGGAAGTCGTGCCGGTCCAGCAGGAACCCGTGCTCGGCCAGCCTCGCGGCCAGCCCCGCGGCCGCACCGTCATGGCCCGCGCCGACACCGGCGGAGATGATCGCAATCCGCCCAGCGTACGAGCCCTGCGGCGGTGCGGCGGACGGCGAAGCCACCGACTCCGGCGCCAGGTCGTCACTGTGGGGCACGGTCGATCAGCCTCCTGATGGAGTAGGGGGGCAGCGGCCGAGCATGCCCCGGCCCAGACGCCATCGCGGGCAGGCCCAGGCCGCGCCTGTGCGCGAACTCGGGCCACGATTCGACCGCGGTGGCACCGCAAGGCGAAGCTACTACATGATGTAGAATTCAGGAAGTGATCATCTCAGCACAGGGAGGGGCCGGACTCACCCGCCACACTCGCCGGTGCTTGCCGGATAGGCCCTCGGCGCAAGCGGGCTGGACAAAGTCGCGTACCAGGCCCCGCCATCGTCGCGGTCGTCACGACCGGACCGCCGCCTACCGCCATCGCTCGACTCCGCACCCGCCGGGCACGGCCGCACCCCGGTCGAGCGGACCGTGAGGCGCCTGCGGCCGACACACGGGCCGCAGTCCCCACCGAACCCCGGAGGGGCGAGGCGCCAATGACCGGTGGCATTCAAGCCGAGGGACGACAGCACCGCGACACCGCGAGCCGGCACGGCAGCCCCCGTGCGCCGCGGCACAATCGCCGCACTCCTGGCAGCAGCCCCAGCCGGTCATTTCACGCTCCCCGCCGATCAGGGCCATCGCGTGGCACACACCGCGCGCCGAACGCGCCGGGTCCCCCGCCCCCACACCGTTCAGCAAGTAGTCCACCAGGCGGCCGCGCCACCACCCACACCATCCGGCCCGGCACAACGCCGCCACCCCCTGCCGCCAGCGCGCCCGTCCACCGGCGCCCCGACCGGCTGCCCATCAGGGCGGACGCCGATCCTGCACGCACCACTCGGCAGCACCCCCCCCACATCCACATCTACAAGATGTAGTAGATTTGCCGGGCGATCACCTTGGCATCACCGCGATGTCACCGATACGCCATCGCGCACGTATGAGCCCCGCGGTGGCGCAGGTCTGAACGGCGGTCGCCTCGTACTCGTCCCGTACGCGCTCGACGTGCTCAGACGGAAGGACGTCTCGCTATGACCGCGGCCGCAACCGGGCAACCGGCCTTCGACGGATCCCGCATCGACGGCGCGTGGTTCACTGCGTTCACCGACTTCGCCCGCGACACCAAGTGGCTCAACACCCCGATGGAGGTGTGGACCAACCTCGGGCTGGGAGTTTTCGCGATCCTCATGATCGTAGGCTGGTGGACCGCGCGGCGCCGCGGCACGCAGGCGATGGCCCTCGCGTTGGCCGCGCCGATCGCCGTCGTGACCGCCTTCGCCGCTGCCGAGGTCGTCAAGAAGATCGTGACCGAGGTGCGGCCCTGCCGGTCGATGCCCCACGCCTACCTCGTCGACAGTTGCCCCGCGCCCTCGGACTACGCCTTCCCCAGCGGACACAGCACTGTGGCCGCCGCCACCGTGGCCGCGCTGCTCCTGCTGGACCGCCGTCTGAGCGCCATTGCTGCCGTGTTCGCCGTGGTGGAGGGCTTCAGCCGGGTCTACGTCGGCGCCCACTACCCGCACGACGTCCTCGGTTCCGCCGTCCTCGCGTTCCCCATCGCCATCCTCGTCAGCCTGGCGCTGCGCCGCTCGGCCACCCCGCTGATCGGCTCCCTGAGCCATGGGGCGCTGCGGCCGCTGCTGACGGCCGAACCCGCCATCGCCACTCGGCCCGCCCCGCAGGCCGCTTCGACGGGTGATCCGCGATGACCGACGCCTGAAGAAGATGCCCCGGCGCCGCATCCCCGCCTTCAGCGCCCTGGACGGCGTTGCGAGTGGGCGTCCGAGTGGCTCGCCGACGCGGGCCGACGTCCGGAGTGCGGCACCCGGGACCTGCCCGCGGACGTCCGGGGCCTGGCCGGGCCGGTGTCCAAGGTGCTCGGCGTCCTGCTGGACAACGCGCTGGTGCACGGCCGCGGCACCGCATGGCCGTCGGTACGGGACTCGACGAAACCCTCGCCTTCGTGACTCGACGAAGCCTCGCCTTCGTTCGTGAGCGACGCGGGGACCGTGGCGGGCGACTTCGCGCGGCTGTTCGACCCGTGGCACACCGGCGCCGGGCCGGGAGCGGGCATCGGGCTCGCGCCCGCCCGCGAACCGGCCCTCTCGCCCGGCAGCCGTCTCCTCCTGGCCCGCCGTGCACCGGCCGCCTTCGCCCTGCTCCTCCCGGTCCCGCCCGGGCGACCACGAAGGCGCCTCTCCGACGATGGAGTGAGCGTCGGTTCCGAGCCGGTCAGAAGCGCTGCTCTCCGCTTTCCGGGCGATCGCGGTCGATGCGGCAGCCGTCCGTCCCATGCCCATGGTCGGCCGGCGCCGCGGTGGCGGTACCGGCATGCGCCGAGCACAGCGCCCCCTGCGCGCTGTCCAGCATCCGATCGCTGTCGGACGCGGCATTGGCCAGGCTCGCGCAGCAGGCGACCAGCAGCAGGCCGCCCACCAGCAGGGGCAGACTCCGGCGAGCGGGGGGCGGGCCCAGCAGGGCCCGTACCCGCTGGGGCACCGCCCCGCCGGTCACCGCCAGGGCGGCGGGACGGGACGCGCCGGCGGACGCCAGGGCGGCACGCCCGACGGCGTGGGCGACGACCGCACGGTCACCGACCCGTTCGGCCGCCTCCTCGTCGGCCCAGCGTTCCAGGACGAAATCGCCCGCAACGGCCACCGGCCTCAGCAGCGGGTTCAGGGCGGCGGTGAGCCGCCACACGCACCGGAAGATGTGGTGACGCCCTCGCAGATGCGCCCGCTCGTGGGCGAGCAGGGCCGTGCGCTCTTCGTCGCCGAGACAGCACAGCATCCCGCGCGAGACCACGATCCGTCCCGGTGCCCCGGGCAGCGCGAAGGCGAGCGCGGCGTCGTCGTCGATCACGGCCAGCTCCGTCCGCCCGGGCAACCGTGCGCACTCGCGACGGGCCCGGACCAACTGGCGCCCCTGCCGGACGGCGGCCACACCGAGCGAGACGACGCCTGCGGTGAGCACCAGGGTGCTGCCGGCCGCGACAACGAAAGAGACGGGGTCCTCGGAGCGCAGCACGGCCACGGACCAGCGGCCCTCCGCCGCGATCTGCGGAATCTGCGCAACGCCGGTGAAGGCCAGCAGGGCCAGGGACCCCGCCCATCCGGCTGCCGTTACCAGCGCGGCACAGGCCAGCGCCCAGGCTGCCGGGCGTGGGGGCAGCCGACGCGCCACGGGGGGCGCGAGCACCGCGAGTGCCGCGGTGACGAGGAACGGGACATAGACGCTGACCAGCACCGGCTCACCGCTTCCCGGGGGAGCGCTTGCTCTCGGCCTCGGGAGGTGTGCCGCCGTGCCCGGACAGCAACTGGTGCAGCACGTTCTCGTCCTGCTCGGACAGTTCCGACACGAAACGGGCCAGCACCGCCTCACGATCGGAACCGCCCTCCAGCAGGGAGTGCATGCGCTGGGCGGTGTGCGACGCTTCGTCGCGGGCCGGCTCATAGGCGTAGCCGCGGCCGTCGCGGTGCCGTACGAGTATGCCCTTGTCGTACAGCCGGGACAGGATGGTCAGGACGGTCGTGTAGGCCAGGTCCCCCGGCAGCCGTTCCCGGACGTCCCGCGCGGTCAGCGGACCGCCGGCCGCCCAGAGCGTGGCGAGCACGTCGCTCTCCAGTTCCCCGCGCGCCCGCCTGCCGGACGCCCCCTGGGCTCCCTCGTCTCCTCGGCCCGCCACCCCGCCGTCCGCCTTCCTTCGCCGTCGTTGCGGACAGGCTACCCGCCCACCTCCTACTTGTCGTAGGACGTGCGTAACGGACTTCGAACCACGGGACCGGCGCACTCGCGGGCGCCCGGCCCGCAGTCGAACGCCCTGCTTCACCGGCACCAGAATCGCCACGCACTCCGCATGGTGCGTCGTCGCAATCGTGTCACCGCAGCGGAAGACGGAAGAAACCCCAGGTCAGATAACGTTTCCGAGGCATTTGACCGCCGGTGACCCCTGGAGCGTCAAACGTGCGTCATGGCCTGAGGACTGCGCGAGGCCCTGTCCTGTACCGCCCGATCCGGCTGCGTCCATGACCAAGCCGGGCGGCGCGAGAGGGCCGGCCACGCGCGCGCCCGATCCTCTCGTCGTCGAGCCTCAGGAGACAGGAAACCAGACCGAAAGGCGCTTGGAGATGGCCGGTACGTCGATGTCGTCCTGCGCGACTTCCTCGACGAACGGACCGGCAAGGGAGACGTGCGGCGGTGCGATACTGGCGCTGACGCCGTTGAACCGCAGGAAGACGCGCATGGCGAGCCAGGCGGTGCGCTTGTTGCCGTCGATCAACGCGTGATTGCGGGCAACGGAGTGCAGCAGGGCCGCTGCCTTCTCGTGCAGCGTGGGATACAGCTCGGCCCCGAACACGTGGGTCCGGGGCCGTTCGATCGCTGAGACCAGGAGTCCCATGTCACGCACGCCATGCTCGGTACCGTTGACCGTGCGAGCGATCGCCAGGATCTCGTCGATCTGGATGTAACGCACCTCGGTCACTTCAGGTAGTCCAGGATCTCCGCATCGCTGTCCATCAGCTCGGCCAAGACGCCATCGACGTTCAGCTCGGCCCGATTCTGGGCGTCGCGGATGGCCTCGATAGCGAGTTCCTGCTTGCTGCGATGCTCACGACGAGCACGCTCGGTGAGCTTCGCGTCAAGGTCGTCGGGAAGCCGGAGTGTCATCGCCATACAGGGATGATACCGCACTGGTATCTGTCAGCGAGGTGATGACAATCGCCAGCGGGCCGGTCCCGGTCGATCCAGAGGGAGATCTTCTGGATCTCTGGCGCCCGGTTGCCCAGAGCCCGTAGGGGCCCGTGCTGGCGGAGGAGAATGGATCGGGACCAAGGTCCGTGCCCTCGCCCACCGCGGAGCACCCCGCGATCTGATCGACGTGTTCGCGGCCTCCCGCCGCTGGACCAACGCCGAGCCCCAGGAGTCCGGCCGCCGACATACCCGCGGCCGCTTCGAGCTGAACCGTCTTCCAGCGGTGCAAGCACCATAAACGCCATGTGCACTTCCCCTGTGAAGGGCCCCTGTGCCGGGCACGGCAGGATTGCATGGTCCTGCACATTCCGAGCGATCTTGCTCGATCGGGCGCACCACCAGGGATCCCGACCAGCACCCCAACCACCTGACACCCCATCAGGACGAGCGTCAAGATACCTCTGAGAGCGTCAGCGTCAAGAAATCGCCCGCAACGCACATGAAGCACATCATGCGCACCCACTGAAACCGCAGGTCAGCGACCCTTTCCGACGGGCTCCAGAATCGCCACGCACTCCACATGGTGCGTCATCGGAAACAGATCGAACGCCCGCAGCGTCCGCACCCGGTACGGTCGGTCCGCCGTCTGGAAGTACGACAGGTCGCGGGCCAGGGCCGCCGGGTCGCAGGCGACGTAGGCGATGCGTCGAGCGCCCAGGGTGGTGAGGTGGGTGACGATGCCCCTGCCGGCGCCCGTGCGGGGCGGGTCGAGGAGGACGAGGTCCGCCTCGGTGATCCCGGTGCGCGGCAGCACCTGCTCGACCTTGCCGTGCTCGATGCGGACCCGGTCGAACTCCCGCAGATTGTGGCGCGCGTCCTCGACCGCCCGCTTCGACGACTCGATGCCGAGCACCGCGCCCTTCTCGCCCACCCGGTCGGCGAGCGCGCCCGCGAAGAGGCCCACGCCGCAGTACAGATCGAGGGCGGTCTCGCCCTTGCGCGGCAGCAACCCCTGCATGGCCGCCTCCACCAGCAGGTCGGCCGCCCTCGGATGGACCTGCCAGAAGCCGCCGGCGCCGACCCGCCAGGTGCGGTCGTCGGCACGCTCCCGCACGAACGGGCGGCCGTGGACGCGGTGCACGGCGCCGTCGTGCTCGTCGACCCGCAGGACCGAGACCGGCCGATCCAGCTCGACCAGCGGAAGCCGAGCGCCGGGCCGCGGAGCGAGCACCACCTGGCGGTCGCCCGAGCCGGTGGCGGCGATCGCCTCGACCGTGGCCATGCCCGGCCAGGTGCGCCGCTCGATGCCCAGCTCGCTGACGCCCTCGGCGGCGATCAGGCAGTGCGCGATCGGCTCGACCTCGTGCGAGCGGTGCCTGCGCAGGCCGGGGCGGCCCGTCTCGTCGACGGCGTACTGCACCCGGGTGCGCCAGGCCGGCACCTGGCCGGAGGGGACCTTGTCGCCGGGTGCCGGTACGACGGTGCCGTCCCAGCCGACCTGCTCGGGGGTGAGGCCGGCGAGCCGCTGCAACTGCTCGGCGACCACGTCGGCCTTCAGCCGGCGCTGCGCTCCGGGCTTGGCGTGCTGCCAGTCGCAGCCGCCGCAGCGGCCGGGGCCCGCGTACGGGCAGGGGGCCTCGATGCGGTCCTTGGACGGGTCGAGGACCTGTACGGCGTCGGCCCGCAGGAAGCGCGAGTCCGCGCCGCCCTCGGTGACCCGGGCCACGACCCGCTCGCCGGGCAGCGCATGCCGGACGAAGAGCACCTGGCCCTCGGCCGTCCGTGCCACACAGTGCCCGCCGTGGGCCACGGGACCGATCTCGACCTCGTACTCCTCCCCCACCAGCGACGTCTTCGGTTCTGCCTGCATGGCGGGACGGCTCCAAGCACTTGAGGGGGGAAGGGGCAACGGCCGTCCAGTCTACGGCCCCGGCGGGCCCCGCCCCGACCGCAGGGGCATACCGGGGGCCGGACAGGGATGCCCGAGGTCGGACAGGTGTGCGCCCTGGGCCGGGCAGGGGCGTGCCCGAGGCGACACAGGTACGCGCCCGGGCACGGACAGGGGCGCCCCGGGAGCTGAGGACAGACGGGGAGCCGCCCAGGGACAGAACGGAGGGGAAGCCGGGAAGTCCCTCAGTGCCGGCCCGTCGTCTCCCTCGTCGACTCCCTGGGCCGCTTCTCCACGGGCCCGCGCCGAACGGCACCGGGCGCGCTCCACTCCTGGCGCCTGCGGGCCCGCCGCCGGGCGGCCTCGGAGGACGCCAACTGGTACGGGACGGACGTCACCATGATCCCCGGCGTGAACAGCAGCCGCCCCTTGAGCCGCAGCGCGCTCTGGTTGTGCAGCAGGTGCTCGTACCAGTGGCCCACCACGTACTCGGGGATGATCACGCTGACCGCGTCCCGCGGCGAGTCCTGCCGCAGTCCCTTGACGTAGTCGATGATCGGCCGGGTGATCTCGCGGTACGGCGAGTCCAGCACCTTCAGCGGGACGTCGATGCCGCGCCTGTCCCACTCGGCCTTGAGCGCCCGGGTCTCCTCGGGATCGACGTTGACGCTCAGCGCCTCCAGGCTGTCGGTGCGCATCAGCTTGGCGTAGGCGAGCGCGCGCAGCGTGGGGCGGTGGATCTTGGAGACCAGCACGATGGAGCGCACCCGGGAGGGGCGCATGGTGTCCTCGGAGGGCCCCTCGGGAGCGGCGATCTCCTCGGCCACGTGGTCGTAGTGGCGCCGGATGGCCGTCATCGTCGCGTAGAAGATCACCATGCCGAGCACCGCGACCCAGGCGCCGTGGGTGAACTTCGTGATCAGGACGACGACCAGGACGAGACCGGTGAGGAAGGCGCCGAAGGTGTTGATGGCGCGCGCCCGGACCATCCGGCGGCGGGCCGCCAGGTCCTTCTCGGTGCGCAGGTGGCGGTTCCAGTGCCGCACCATGCCCGTCTGGCTGAGGGTGAAGGAGACGAAGACGCCGACGATGTAGAGCTGGATCAGCCGGGTCGAGTCCGCGCCGTAGATCACGGTCAGAAGGGTGGCAGCGCCGGCGAGCACCAGGATGCCGTTGGAGAACGCGAGCCGGTCGCCGCGGGTGTGCAACTGGCGCGGCAGGAAGCGGTCCTGCGCAAGGATCGAGCCGAGCAGCGGGAAGCCGTTGTACGCGGTGTTGGCGGCGAGGAAGAGCACCAGCGCGGTGGCCGCGGCGAGCACCACGAAGAGGAAGCTGCCGTCGCCGAAGACGGCCGCCGCGACCTGCGAGATGACGGGGTGCTGTTCGTAGCCGGCCCCGAGCGGCACGCCGTGGTCGAGGAGGTCGTGCGCCGGGTCGTCGGCCATGTGCACGCCGGTGGTCATGGCCAGCGCGATGATGCCGCAGAACATGGTGACGGCGAGCAGGCCCATCATGGCCAGCGTGGTGGCGGCGTTCTTGCTCTTGGGCTTGCGGAAGGCGGGCACGCCGTTGCTGATCGCCTCGACACCGGTCAGCGCCGCGCACCCGGAGGAGAAGGCGCGCAGCAGCAGGAAGACCAGGGCGAGACCGGCCAGGCCGTGGTGCTCGGCCTCGATGTGGAAGCCGGCCGTGGGCGCCCGCATCGTGTCCCCGCGCACCAGGCCCCGGAAGGCGCCCCAGAGGATCATCACGAAGACACCGGTGACGAACACGTAGGTGGGGATCGCGAAGAGCTTGCCGGACTCCCTGACGCCGCGCAGGTTCATCAGCGTCAGCAGCACGATCACCACCACCGCGCAGAGCACCTTGTGCTCGACGATGAAGGGGACGGCGGAGCCCAGGTTCTCGATGCCGGAGGCGATCGAGACGGCTACGGTGAGTACATAGTCGACCAGCAGCGCGCTGGCGACGGTCAGGCCCGCCTTGGCGCCGAGGTTGGTGGTGGCCACCTCGTAGTCGCCGCCCCCGCTGGGGTAGGCGCGCACGTTCTGGCGGTACGAGGCCACCACCGTGAACATCAGCACCACGACCGCCACGGCGATCCAGGGACTGAAGTGGTACGCCGACACACCCGCGATGGACAGGACGAGCAGCACCTCGCCGGGGGCGTACGCCACTGAGGACAGCGGGTCGGACGCGAAGACGGGAAGGGCGATGCGCTTCGGGAGGAGGGTCTCTCCCAGCCTGTCGCTGCGCAGTGCGCGCCCAATGAGGATCCGTTTGGGCACGTCGGTCAGTTTGGACACGCAGAGGATCGTATGCGTTCGAACGGGCGCCCGGACACCCCCTCCCCCCTCTCCATGGGATCACCACCTGTGGGCGCACGCCCCCCGGGAAAAAGGACGCGCGCACGCCGGCGCCGGCATCGTCCGGGATACCGGACCCGCACGGTCTCCGGGATGCTGGTGCACGGGCCGTGCGGATCCGGATGCCGGTGCGCCGCTCACGGGTGACAGTGGGATGACGGAAAGGAGGTGGCCGCACATGCGGCTGCTGCTGACCGCCGACACGCACGTGCCGCAGCGCGCGCGGGAGCTGCCCGCCGCGCTCCTCACCGAGGCCGCGCGTGCCGACGCCGTACTGCACGCGGGTGACTGGGTGGACGTCTCGGTGCTTGACCGGCTGACCGCTCACTCACGGAGGGTCATCGGCGTCCACGGGAACAACGACGGGCCCGATCTGCGGGCGCGGCTGCCGGAAGTGGCCCGCGCGGAGCTGGGCGGGCTGCGCTTCGGCGTCGTGCACGAGACCGGGGGCGCGCAGGGGCGTGAGCGGCGCTGTGCGGAGCGCTTCCCCGACCTGGACGTGCTGGTCTTCGGGCACAGCCACATCCCGTGGGACGCCGTCGCGCCGGGCGGCCTCCGACTGCTGAACCCCGGGTCGCCGACCGACCGGCGGCGGCAGCCGTACTGCACCTATATGACCCTGCGGGTCGCCGACGGAGTGCTGGACGAGGTGCACCTGCACGCTCTGCCGCGGCGACGCTGACGGCCCGCGCGGCGCGGCCGGGTCCCGCGCCCCGCCCCGCCGATGACGGCAACAACGTGCCGGCGTCATAAGCTCGTCTCCCGGCAACGCCGTACGCGGATGCCTCGTGACGGCCTGGCAGACTTCAGAAGGAACGGTGAGCAGGTTGTTTTCGCAGGTCAGCCGGATGAGAAGGACTGCGGGGTAGAGGCTGGTGCACATCGTGATCATGGGCTGCGGGAGAGTGGGTTCCGCTCTCGCCCAGACCCTGGAGCAACAGGGGCACACGGTCGCCGTGGTCGACCAGGACCCCACCTCCTTCCGCCGTCTGGGCTCCGGTTTCAGCGGCCGCCGGGTGACCGGGGTCGGCTTCGACCAGGACACCCTGCGCGAGGCGGGCATCGAGGAGGCGGGCGCCTTCGCCGCCGTGTCCTCCGGCGACAACTCCAACATCATCGCGGCACGCGTGGCGCGTGAGATGTTCGGCGTCGAGAACGTCGCGGCCCGGATCTACGATCCGCGGCGCGCGGAGGTCTACCAGCGGCTCGGCATCCCCACGGTCGCCACGGTGCGCTGGACCGCCGACCAGATGCTGCGCCGGCTGCTGCCCTCGGGCGCCGAGCCGCTGTGGCGCGACCCGACCGGCGGCGTGCAACTGGCCGAGGTGCACACCTCGCCGTCCTGGGTGGGGCACCGGATCAGTCAGCTCCAGGAGGAGACCGGCGTGCGGGTCGCCTTCCTCACCCGGCTCGGCGAGACCATGCTGCCGACGTCGCAGACGGTCCTCCAGGAAGGCGATCTGGTGCACGTGATGATGCGCACGGACGAGGTCTCCAAGGTGGAGGCGGCGTTCGCCGAGGGGCCCGAGGGAGGCGGTCACTGATGAGGGTCGCCATTGCGGGCGCGGGTGCGGTGGGCCGTTCCATCGCCGGTGAGCTGCTGGAGAACGGGCACGAGGTGCTGCTGGTCGACAAGGCGCCGACGGCGATCTCCGTCGAACGGGTGCCCCAGGCGGAGTGGCTGCTCGCCGACGCCTGTGAGATCACCTCGCTGGACGAGGCGGCACTGCAGCGCTGCAACGTCGTGATCGCCGCGACCGGCGACGACAAGGTCAACCTGGTCGTCTCGCTGCTCGCCAAGACGGAGTACGGCGTGCCGAGGGTCGTCGCACGTGTCAACAACCCGAAGAACGAGTGGCTCTTCAACGAGGCGTGGGGCGTGGACGTCGCCGTCTCGACGCCGCGTCTGATGTCGGCGCTGGTGGAGGAGGCAGTGAGCGTCGGCGACCTGGTGCGGTTGCTGCGTTTCAGCCACGGCGACGCCAATCTGGTGGAGCTGACCCTGCCGCCCGAGTCGGCGCTCGCGGGCACGCAGGTCGGGGAGGTGCAGTGGCCCGAGGACACCTCGCTGGTCACCATCATCCGCGGCAATCGCGTGCTCGTCCCGTCCCGTGACGACGCGCTGGAGGCCGGTGACGAGCTGCTGTTCGTGGCCGCGCAGGCGCGGGAGGGACAGCTCGAGGAGTTGCTTTCGGTGCGCAAGGAGGAAACGGCGGACTGAGCGTCCGCCACGCCCGCGTCGCCGTCGGGCGGCCCTGACCGGGTCCGGCGGCCCGGGAGGGCCGCCGCACGACGGGTACGCCGGGCCGATCGGCCGACCCCTCCCGGGGCCGCCGGGCCCGCTCGCGCGGCTCCCGTGCCCCGGGCGGGGCGCAGCGCCCGAGCCGGGACCGGCTCCGACGGGGCGCGCGGCTGCCGCTGGGGGCACAGCCCTCAGGGGCGGGGAAACCACGCACAGCCCCTCAGGCGCGGGGAAACCACGCGACTGGCCACCGCCTACCGGTCGTGGCGGCTGGGGCTGCGGCTGCGGCTGCGGCTGCGGCTGCTCAGTGTGCCGCGGCTCCGCGTGCCCCTGTCGGCGGCTGAGCGGGATTCCGCCGGGCCCGGGGCCTGCTCGGCGGCGTCAGCGCCTGCGGTGGCGGCCCGGCCGGTCGTCGGTGTTGCCCGCGGTGTCCGCGGTGGGCGCGTGGCCCATGGCGGTGGCGCCGTGCGGGGCCTCGGCGCCGTCCTGGGGCTGCTCGCTGCCGGGGCGCGACAGGGCGGCCGCCGCCTCGTCGGCCTGCGGCTCCACGACGTCGCCGAAACGCTCCCCCCGGCGCTCGCCGGCCCGGGCCCGCTCGCGCTCCTTCTCCGCCTGCTCCTCCGCCTCCATCTCCGCGAAGACGTCGATCGGCGCCGGGGCCCTGACCAGGAACACCCAGGTCAGCCAGACCGCCAGCAGGAACGGCGGGATCTTCAGGGCCACCAGCACCCAGCCGAGCTGGGTCGTGTCGGCCCACCAGTAGAGCGGGAAGAGGATGGCGCACTTGGCGAGCAGGATCAGGCCCCACGCCCAGCTCGCCTTGGCATAGGCCCGCTTGCGGCCCGGGTTGCGGGTCCGCCAGGACAGGTTCTCCTTGAAGACCGGGCCGAGGATCAGCCCGATCAGCGGCACCCCGGCCAGCGCGGTGACGATGTAGGCGACGGCGAGCCCGAGCGTGTAGACCATGCCCGGGAGGTAGAAGTCCTTGGCGTTGCCGGTCATCATCGCGAAGACCACGCCGAAGGCCACCCCGAAGACGCCGCTGAAGGCGTGCTTGACGGTGGTGCGCCGCACCAGCCGGACGACGACCAGCAGGACGGACACGGCGAGCGCCGCGATGGCCGAGACCTTCAGGTTCTTGTCGACCGTGTAGATCGCCACGAAGAGCAGACCGGGCATGACGGTCTCCACCATGCCCCGGACTCCGCCGAACGCCTCGAAGAGCGCGGCCTCGGTGACGGCCCTGGCCTCGGCGGATCCGGTGGCCCCCGCGGAGTCGGCTGACCCGGTGGTGGGCCGCGGGTCCCCGCGGTCGTCCCCCGGGGATCCGTGGTCGGTCGGCTTGTCGAGGGACGTCACCGGCTACTCCCGTCCGAGCGGTCTGAGTTCGTACTTCGGATTGAACAGCACCCGCCGCCCCCGGCTCATGGAGACGCGGCCCGAAGCGATCAGCTTGCGCCCCGGTTCGATTCCCACGATGGAGCGCCTGCCGAGCCACACGACGTCCAGGGCGGCGGAGCCGTCGAAGAGCTCCGCCTCCAGGGCCGGCACACCGGCCCGCGGCCGCAGGGTGACCGTGCGCAAGGTACCAGTTACGGTGACGATCTGGCGGTCCCGGCTGTCACCGATACGGGTGCACCCCGTGGTCTCGGCGTCCTCGCGCAGCTCCTCCGATTCCAGGTCCTCCTGGGAGGCGGAGATGTCGGCCAGCCGGTCGAGCATCCGTCGCAGCCGGCCCGCCCGCTTCCCGGAAGGGGGATCAGCACTCATACCGGAAGCGTACCCGGGGCGGTGTGCCACGGGGGACGGGGACGCACGGCCCGCAAGGCTCCCGGGGCGGCGGCCGCCGGGGACGGTCCGCCCGGTACGGAAGGCCCGGCGGGAGGCCGGGAACGGACCTCCGTCCGCCGCGCACCGCTAACCGCCCACCGGGGCACGGTCCGTCGGGGCGTCCGTACGTCCACGCGCCACGCGCCCACGCGCCCGTGCCTACCGCTCGAAGCGGTACCCCATCCCCGGCTCGGTGATGAAGTGCCGAGGGTGGGAGGGGTTCTCCTCCAGCTTGCGGCGCAGTTGGGCCATGTACACGCGCAGGTAGTTGGTCTCGGTCTGGTAGGAGGGCCCCCACACCTCCTGGAGCAGTTGCTTCTGCCCGACCAGCCGGCCCGCGTTCCTGACCAGGACCTCCAGCAGATGCCATTCGGTGGGGGTGAGCCGCACGTCGCGGCCCTCCCGGTGCACCTTCTTGGCGTTCAGGTCGACGGTGAACCCGTGCGCCTCCACCACCGAGTCGCCCTCGCCGCCGGGCGGCTCCGCGCGGCGGACCGCGGCACGGAGCCTGGCCAGCAGCTCATCCATGCCGAAGGGCTTGGTGACGTAGTCGTCGGCGCCGGCGTCCAGGGCCTGGACCTTCTCGTCGGAGCTGTGCCTGGCGGACAGCACCAGCACCGGCACCCTGGTCCAGCCGCGCAGGTCCCTGATCACGTCGACCCCGTCCATGTCGGGCAGGCCCAGGTCCAGAACGATCACGTCGGGGTGCCGGTCGGCGGCGATCCGCAGCGCCGTGGCACCGTCACCGGCCGAGTCCACCTCGTACGCACGCGCCTTGAGGTTGAGTTCGAGCGCGCGCACGATCTGCGGTTCGTCGTCGACCACGAGCACCCGGGTCATCGTCACCTACCAGTTCCTTCGTTCCGCTGTCGTGAGGGTGCTGTTGTACCCGAGTCCGCGGGCCGGGGCCACGGATCCGGCCGGTGCGGGCTCACGGCACGGCCCTGGCCGGCAGGTCGGGTCGTGCCGGGGCTCGGCGGGGGGCGGCGCGGAGGGTGAGGACCATGGTGAGGCCGCCGCCGGGGGTGTCCTCGGCGGCGAGTGCGCCGTCCATGGCCTCGGTGAAGCCGCGGGCCACGGCGAGGCCGAGGCCGACGCC
>NZ_BNCD01000015.1 GCF_014656295.1 Streptomyces sulfonofaciens | reverse complement strand
CCCGCGGCCACCGCAGATGCGGTGGCCGCGGGGACCGGCCGGACCGATGACTCCCCCACCGGAGTGAAGGCTCCCGGGCGCGGGACCGCCGGGCGCCACCCGCCCTCGCCACCGGCTCGACCCGGGCGGCGAACCGAACCGCCCGCGGGTGACACCGCGCCAGGGGGTCCGTTTCGATCGCGCCGCCGGACCCACGACGTCCACGGTGAGCGCCGCGACCGCCACCGGTCACCGCGAGGCCCGCAGCCACCGCCGGGTGACATCGCCGCACCACGCCGGCGTGCAGCCCGATCCCCCCCCCGGCCCCTCGCCCTCGGCCTCCTGCCTCCCTCCGGCTCCGCTCGCCCCGTCCGGCAGAAGGACGGGGCCCCATTGAAACGTTGCACAGGGTCTTGTGACGGGGCCCGGGCTGTGCGACGGTCGAGCGGCGATCTTCTGGAGTGCGGTCCTGGCCGGTTCGTTGCGCTGCCGCCGGGTCGGTGGTGCTGTGTCGCCGGCACCCGGCCGGTGGCGGTCCGGCCCGACCGCCCTGTCGATGAGGAGTGGGCCGTGATCCGCCGCCGGGATGTCCTGAGAGGGTCCGCCGTTCTGACCGCCGCGGCGCTTGCGCCCGGTGCCCTGGGCGCCGCCGCCGCGACGGCCGGGACGGCCGCAGAGACCGCCGGGCTGGGCTGGGGCCCGTTCACCCACGAGATGCGGCCGTGGACGAGGTGGTGGTGGTTGGGCAGCGCCGTGACCGAGGAGGGACTCGCGCGGCATCTGAGGCAGTTCGCCGACGTCGGCTTCGGCGGGGTCGAGATCCAGCCGATCTACGAGGCACAGGGCTATGAGGACCGGATCCTCTGGTACCTGAGCGCCCCCTGGCTCGACGCGCTCGACGCCACCACCCGGCACGCCCGCGACCTGGGGCTCGGCGTGGACCTGACCACGGGCTCCGGCTGGACCATGGGCGGGCCGTGGATCACCCCGGAGATCAGCGCGGGACGCGCGCTCATCGAGCAGTGGGAGCTGTCCGGCGGTGAGCGGCTGGGTGTGCCCGTGCGCACCGTCCAGCCGCCGCACCCCGGCCTCGTCGACGAGGAGCGGCTCTCCAGGCCCGACCTGCGCCCGCCGATGCAGCCGCTGCCCGAGCCGCCCCTGGCGGCCCTGGTCGCCCGCGAGGCGTCCAGCGGCAGGACGGTCGACCTCACCGGACGGGTGGGCCCCGACCGCACCCTCGACTGGACCGCGCCCGAGGGGCGGTGGCAACTGACGGGGGTGTTCAGCGGTCTCGTGCTCAAGCGGGTCGAGCGGGCAGGACCCGGCGGCAAGGGGCTGCTCGCCGACTACTTCGACGCAGGGTCGATCCGCCACCACCTGGACCACTTCGGCACCGCGGTCGGCGGCGACCGGGGCGTACGGGCGCTCTTCCACGACTCGTTCGAGCTGGAGCGCACCGACTGGACGCCCGCCGCCCTGACCGAGTTCGCCCGGCTGCGCGGCTACGACCTCGTGCCGCATCTGCCGGAGGTCTTCACCGGCGCCGGCGAGCCCGAGGTGCGGGCGCGGGTCCTCTCGGACGTCAGGGAGACTTTTTCGGATCTGTTTTTGAAACGTTTCGCCGAGCCGTGGGCCGACTGGAGCGCCGAGCGCGGCTGGCTGGTGCGCAACCAGGCGCACGGCTCCCCGGCGAACCTCCTGGACATCTACGGGGCCGCGGACATCCCGGAGACGGAGTACCTGGGCGCCGAGGACATCCCGATCCCCGGGCTGCGGAAGGGCACGGGTGCCGTCGAGCCGCCGAAGTCGCTGGTGTGGCGGTTCGCCTCGTCACCCGCGCACCACCAGGGCGGCCGGCTCGTCGGTGCGGAGACCGCGACCTGGCGGGACGAGCACTACCACGTGTCGCTGTCGCAGGTGAAACCGCTGGTCGACGTCCTGTTCTCGGCCGGTGTCAACCACGTCGTGTTCCACGGCACGGCGTACTCGCCCGACGACGCGCCCTGGCCCGGCTTCTCGTTCTACGCCGCGACCGAGCTGAAGCCCGCCAACACGCTCTGGCACGACCTGCCCGAGCTCACCGGTTACATCACCCGCTGCCAGTCCGTGCTGCAGGGCGGCTCGCACGGCAACGACGTCCTCGTCTACTGGCCGCAGCACGACCTGTGGGCACTGCCCGACGCGGGGCTCGGCGACGCCGCCGAGGACATCGAACTGACGCCGGACTACAAGTGGCAGGGCGACCCGTGGATGTACGGGCACCCGACCGGTGCGGGCGAGGTCGCCGCGGGCCTCGAAGCGCGCGGCTGGCAGTTCGACTGGGTCTCCGACCGGCAGCTCGCGGGGTTCCACGGCGGCCCCTCGGGGGTGGTGAACGAGCACGGCGGTTACGCGGTCGTCGTGGTGCCCGGCGCGCGGCTCGTCCCGCTGGACACCGCGCAGCGGCTGCACGACCTCGCTGCGGCGGGTGCGACGGTCGTCTTCGTGGGCGACCTGCCCGCGGACGTGCCGGGCCTGGCCGACCTGGACGGGCGCAGGGCACGGCTGGCGGCGCTGCGGGACGCGATGCGGGCGCACCCGGTCGGCGGGCGGCCCGGGGTGCACCGGGTGGGGGCCGGGCGGGTGGTGGTGGCCGCGCACGACGCCGACCTCGACCGGGCGCTGGCCGCCGCGTCCGCGGTGCGCGAGCCGGCGGCCGACTCGGGACTGCGGGTGCTGCGGCGCAGGCACGCGCGGGGGTGGCACTACTTCCTCGCCAACGTCACGGCGGAGCGGGTCGACGGCTGGTACGCGCTGGGCACCGCCGCGGCGTCGGTCGGCGCGCTCGATCCGCTGCGGGACGTCCGCGGGCCCGCCGAGACCCGGCGGGGCGCCGGCGGGGTGCAGGTGCGGCTGCGGCTGGATCCCGGGCAGTCGCTGATCCTGCGCACCTTCGACCGCGGGCGGCTGGACGGGCCGGTGTACCGCGCGGTGGTGCCGGACGGCGACGGGCACCCGCTCTCCGGCACCTGGACGCTGACCTTCCGCGAGGGCGGCCCCGCGCTGCCGCCCACCCGGCGGCTGACCGAGCTGGTGTCATGGCCGGAACTGGGCGACGAGGCGGCGGCGTTCTCCGGAACGGCCCGCTACACCCTGGCCTTCACGGCGCCCCGGGCCACCGGGGCCGGCCGGGCCTGGGCGCTCGACCTCGGCGATGTGCGCGAGAGCGCGCGGGTGCGCCTGAACGGCCAGGATCTGGGCACCGCGTGGGCGCTGCCGTTCCGGCTTCCGGTGGGCGGGGCGCTGCGGGACGGGGAGAACGTACTTCAGGTGGAGGTGACCAACCTCGCCGCCAACCGCGTCCGCGACCTGGCCCGCCGCGGGGAGCTGCACACCGACTTCTACATGAGCTGGCGCGGCACGACGCCGCCGCCCCAGTGGGAGCCGGTGGCGTCGGGCCTGCTGGGCCCGGTGCGCCTGGTCGAGGTGGCGGACTGACGCCGCGCTCCTGAGGCGACGGGCCGCGGCCGCCCCTCCCGGCCGCCCCGGAGAGCGGTGGCGGGAAGGGGCGGCCGCTCTCCGCGGCGGCGGCACCGCCCCGGACGCGGGTTCGGGCCCGCGTCCGGGGCGGCGTCACGGTCGGCGTCCCCGCCGGTGTCCGCACCGGCGGCGGGGTGTGCCCTCAGTGGTGCGGTGCCGGTCCCGGCGGTGGTGGGGCCGGGTTGCGGTCGGCGCTGGGCTTGCGGGGTGGTCCCCGAAGGCCCCTGTGCGCCCCCGCCCGGCGCGCCGGTCAGCTCGCCGTGCAGGTGGGGGTGGGTGCGGCGTTGCTGCCGCCGTAGCTGCCCTGGAAGCCGAACGAGGCGCTGGCCCCGGGCGAGAGGGAGCCGTTGTGTGCGGCGTTCTGGGCGGTCACGGCCTGGCCCGACTGGGCGACCGTGGCGTTCCAGGCGTTGGTGACCTTCTGGTTGCCCGCGAAGGCCCACTTCACCAGCCAGGACGGCAGGGCCGTCGCGGAGGTGTTGGTGACGGTGACGGTCGCGGTGAAGCCGCTCCCCCAGTCGTTGTCGACGTGGTAAGCGGCCGTGCAGGCGCCGCTGCCGCCGCCCCCGCCGCCCTGGGACGAGGTGGTGGCGGTGACCGCGCCGGAGGCCGCGGAGGTGTTGCCCGCCGCGTCCCGCGCCCGGACGGTGTACGTGTACGCGGTGGACGCCGACAGGCCGGTGTCGGTGAACGTGGTCGTGGTGGACGTGCCCACCTGGACCCCGCCGCGGTAGACGAGGTAGCCGGCCACTCCCACGTTGTCGGACGACGCGCTCCACGAGAGCGACGCGCTGGAGGCGGTGGTGCCCGTCGCCCGCAGCCCGGTGGGGGCGGTGGGCGCCTGGGTGTCCGCACCCCCGCCGCCACCGCCGCCCACCGGCGGGTAGGCGTTGGCGAGGAGCTGGCGGAACTGCGCGGAGAACCAGTGCCCGGCCAGCGGGGAGTCGGCGAGGGCGCCGCTCGGGCTGTTGCCGTTGCGTCCGTTGCCGGTGTACGTGGGGTCGCACATCCGGTCGAAGCCCTTGCCCTCGTCGTTGTCGATGGCCTGGCTCGCACCGTCCGACTCACCCGGCGGCTTGACCCAGACGTAGGCGTCGATGCCGGCCGCGGGTGCCGTCGCAGGACGCTCGCCCAGACCCGCACCGGACTGGTTGCACCAGTTGCCGGCGTGGATGCGGCGGTCGACGCGGCCCCCGTCGACGTAGGCGTCCACGCTGGTGGTCGGGCCGGGGCCGGCCGGCCGGGCGGAGCCGCCCCAGCCGTTGCGCGAGGTGTCGACCAGCATGCCGATGCCGGACTCGAACCCGGCCGTGACCGCGGCCGAGCGCAGGCCCTGGGCGAACGACTGCTCGTCGGTGTACTGGTTCCAGTCCAGCCACTTCGACTGCCGCACGCTGGAGCCCGCCACCGTGTCGGAGATGGTGAAGTTCGGCTCGTGCAGGGCGCTGTAGTTGGCGGTGTTGACGGCGAACCCGGCGACGTCGGCCACCGTGGCACCGGAGGTGGTGGCCGCCTTGTGCGCGAGCTGGGCGAACGGCACGAGGTTGGTGTCCCAGCCGAGCCAGCCGTGGTGGCCCGCGTCGATGTAGTTGTAGACGTTGGGGATGTCGCCGAGCGTGGCCAGGGCGTAGCCGACGCCGTTGACGTAGTTGCCGTTCTGGAGCATCTTCGCGCAGGCGTCGGTGGCGCCCGCCTGACCGCTCGCGTTGGTCACCAGGTTCGGCAGCGAGTCCGGCTCGATGACCGTGGCGATCCGCAGGTTCGCGTACGCGGGGTCGGAGAGGACGTCCGCGATCGGGTCGATGTAGTCGTTCTCGTAGGCGGCGAGGTCGTCGGGGCCCAGCTCGCCGTTGGAGGCGAGGGCGGCGCAGTCGCGGCCCGGCAGGTCGTAGACGACGAGCTGCACCAGGTCGGCGCCCTGGGCCTTGGCGGCGTCCAGGTGGTCGCGCAGCCCCATCCCCCCGTTCACGCCCTCGATCGCCGCGATGCGGTCCAGCCAGACGTAGGTCGGCTCGTCGGAGACGGCGCCGCCGCCCGGCTCACGGGCGGCGTTGGCCGACCACTCCGAGTTCACATAGGGCGTGGCGCCGACGTACGGGTTGTCCACGCGGGCCGCCGCGGCGCGCTCCGCGGCCGCCGCGGGTCCCGGCGCCACGGTGAGCGCCGCGCCGGCGAACAGCGCCGTCCCCAGGGCCAGGACGTGCCAAGGTCTCTTCCAGTGCATGGTGGTGTCCCTTTCTCGCCCGGCCGGTCCGGCCGGTTGGAGGATCGATTCGGCAGCCACCCGGCACCCGTGTGCCGCCCGGTCGGCCGGGCGTACGGGGCCGGCCGAGGAGGATCCACGGCGTCGGGGTGCGGGTACCGAGGTGCGGGCGTCGAGCGCGGGTACCGAGGCGGTTACCGAGGTGCGGGTACCGAGGTGCGGGGCGCTGGTGCAGGGGTGCGGGTGTCGGGGCGCGGGAGTGGGGCGCCGGCGTCGGGGTTCGGGTGTCGGGTGTCGGGTGTCGGGGCGCGGATGCGGTGCGGGCGCGGCGGGGTTCGGCTCCTACCCCGCAGGAGCCCGGTCCCACCGGCCGTGACCCCGCGGCCCCGGCAGTCGCCGCAGCCTTGGGAGCGCTCCCACTCGGAAGCTAACAGCCCGGCGGCCCCGCTGGATAGGGTCCGTTCACGTTTTCTCCACGCGTCTCCACACCCGGGGGTCCGTACGGGCCGGGCGTGGGCGGCACAGGGGCGTGCGTCCGGGGCGCGAGTGGCGCAATGTGCTCCGGAAGCCGACCGGGGCGCGGGCCGGGCGCCCGGACGGCCCCACGCGGGCGCAGCAGGGGGGGGGCGGGCTCCCGGGTCCGCGTCCGGCGGCGGGTCCGGCCGGATCCGGCGGGCGTGCGTGCGGCGGTGCGGGAACCGGACGCGCCCGGCCGGTCGTTGATCTACAGTGCCGAGGACGCACCACCGGCAGGCGACACGAGGAGGAATCGAGGTTATGCCGCCCGAGACGTTCGAGTTCCAGGTAGAGGCGCGCCAGCTCCTGCAGATGATGATCCATTCGATCTACTCGAACAAGGACGTCTTCCTGCGCGAGCTGATCTCCAACGCCTCGGACGCACTGGACAAACTCCGCCTCGAAGCACTCCGCGACGAGGCGCTCGACGCCGATGTGTCCGACCTTCACATCGACATCGAGACCGACGCGGAAGCACGCACCCTCACGGTCCGCGACAACGGCGTGGGCATGTCCTACGAGGAGGTGGTCCAGCTCATCGGCACCATCGCCAACTCGGGCACGGCGGCGTTCCTGAAGGAGCTGCGCGAGGCCAAGGACGCGGCCTCCGCGGAGGGCCTGATCGGCCAGTTCGGCGTCGGTTTCTACGCGAGTTTCATGGTCGCCGACGAGGTCACCCTGCTCACCCGGCGCGCCGGCGAGGACAGCGGTACGCGCTGGACGTCCGGCGGCGAGGGCACCTACACCATCGAGCGGGTCGAGGACCTGCCGCAGGGCACCTCGGTCACCCTGCGCCTCAAGCCCGTGGACACCGAGGACCAGCTCTTCGACTACACCTCGCCCTGGAAGATCAGGGAGATCGTCAAGCGGTACTCGGACTTCATCACCTGGCCGATCAGGATGGCCCCGGAGGTGGCCGGGCCGAAGGACGGCGAGCAGCCCGAGGACGGCGCGGGGAGCACACCGCCCGGGCCCGAGACGATCAACTCCATGAAGGCCCTGTGGGCCCGCTCCAAGGACGAGGTCGGCGACGACGAGTACCACGAGCTGTACAAGCACATCAGCCACGACTGGCACGACCCGCTCGAAACCATCCGCATGCAGGCGGAGGGCACCTTCGAGTACCAGGCCCTGCTCTTCCTGCCGTCCCGGGCGCCGCAGGACCTCTTCACCCGCGGCCACAAGCGCGGCGTCCAGCTCTATGTGAAGCGCGTCTTCATCATGGACGACTGCGAGGCGCTGATGCCCGAGTACCTGCGCTTCGTGAAGGGCGTGGTGGACGCCCAGGACCTCTCGCTCAACGTCTCCCGCGAAATCCTCCAGCAGGACCGCCAGATCGAGCTGATGCGCCGCCGGCTCGCGAAGAAGGTGCTGTCCACCGTCAAGGACATGATGTCCGCCCGCCCGGAGGACTACGCGACCTTCTGGCGGGAGTTCGGCCGGGTCCTCAAGGAGGGCCTCCTCGGCGACTTCGAGAACAAGGACGCGATCCTCGCCGTCTCCTCGTTCGCCACCACCCGCGACAAGGACGAGCAGACCACCCTCCAGCAGTACGTGTCCCGGATGCAGGAGGGCCAGCAGCACATCTACTTCATGACCGGCGAGTCCCGCGCCGCCATCGAGAACTCCCCGCACATGGAGGCCTTCCGTGAGAAGGGCCTGGAGGTGCTGCTCCTGACGGACCCGGTCGACGAGGTCTGGGTGGAGGCCGTTCCCGAGTTCGACGGCAAGCAGCTTCGGTCCATCGCCAAGGGCGAGGCCGACCTCGACACCGGCGACGAGGAGGACGGTGCCAGGGCGGAGCGCGAGAAGCGGCAGCAGGAGTACGCGGAGCTGCTGTCCTGGATGACGAAGCAGTTGGCGGACGAGGTCAAGGAGGTCCGCCTCTCCTCGCGCCTCACCGTCTCGCCGGCGTGCATCGTCTCCGACACCCATGATGTGACGCCCGCCCTGCAGAGCATGTACCGCGCGATGGGCCAGGAGGTGCCGCACATCAAGCGCATCCTGGAACTCAACCCCCAGCACGCCCTTGTCGAGGGTCTGCGCAGGGCCCAGGCCGAGCGTCCCGAGGACGCCTCCCTCGTCGAGACGGCCGAGCTCGTCTACGGGATGGCGCTCCTCGCGGAGGGCGGCGAGCTCTCCGACCCGGCGCGCTTCACCAAGCTGGTGGCGGACCGCCTGGAGCGGACGCTGTAGGCACCACGAGCGCCGGTGAGCCCCGCCGCGGCGGCCGCGCGGACCGAGTCCGCCCGGCCGCCGTGGCACATGGCCGCCGGCGGCGTGGCCGGGCCCGTACCGCCCTCGTGGGACGCCCCGTGGGCCCGTGCGCTGCGGCGTATGCGGGCGGCGCGCACAGGGGCCCGGGACGGGCGGCCAGTACGCTGGGCCGGACGGCGGCCCGGCCCGGGGAGCGGGACGGCCGCCCGTGTCCCACCGGTCCCGGCGGGGCACGCACCGTCCGCAGCTCCCCGCCGCAGCCGTCCACCGGTCGCGGGCGGGTGTGCCGGGTGCCGCCCCGGCGGCCCGTCGAAGGAGGCCCCGCGCCGTGCACGACCTGCCGCACATCGCGTTCGTCGCCTTCCTGGGCGCCGCGGCCGCCGGTGCGCTCGGCGCCCTGGTGCTGTGGCTGCTGCGCAGACGCTCCGTCGCGGTCGGGATGAACGTCGTGGTCGCGGTGCCGGTCGCCGCGATGCTCGCGGGCACGCTGGTGGTCGCGCATGCGATGCTGCTGTCGGACTACGACCTCTCGGTGGTCACCACGGTCGTGGTGTCCGCCGCCGTCGTCTCGCCGGCCCCCGCCGTGCTGCTGGGCCGCTGGGTGGTCGCCCGCAGCCGCGACCTGGCCCGGGCCGCCCACTCCTTCGGCGACGAGGGGGGCTTCTCGCCGCCCGGTGGCGCCTCCACCGCTGAGCTCACCTCACTGGCCCGCGAGCTGTCGTCGGTCAGCGCCAAGCTCGCCGCCTCCCGGGAGCGGGAACGCGCCCTGGAGGCTTCCCGCCGCGACATGGTCGCCTGGATTTCGCACGACCTGCGCACCCCGCTCGCCGGGCTGCGGGCCATGTCCGAGGCCCTGGAGGACGGGGTGGCCGAGGAGCCCGAGCGCTACTTCCGCCAGATCGGCACCGAGGTGCACCGGCTCGACTCGATGGTCGGCGACCTCTTCACCCTGTCCCGGATCCATGCGGGCGCCCTCGCTCTCGACCGCGCCAGGATGTCCGTGGAGGACCTGGCCGACGAGGCCCTCATGGGCGCCGAGGCACTCGCGAAGGAACACGGCGTGCGGCTGGCCGGCGACGTCATCGAATCCCTACCGGTGGAGGTGGACGGCCGAAAGATGTCGCGGGTGCTCGCCAACCTCCTGGTCAACGCCATCCAGCGGACCCCGGCGGAAGGCACCGTCACCCTGTCCGCGCGGCGCCGTGCGGACAGGGTCGTCCTCTCCGTCGCCGACGGCTGCGGGGGCATCCCGCCGCAGGACCTGCCCCGCGTCTTCGACATGGGATTCCGCGGTACCCGGGCCAGGACGCCGTCCACGAGCGCCGGTCTCGGTCTCGCCATCGTCCGCGGCATCGTGGAGGCGCACTCCGGAAGCGCGGACGTGCGCAATGTGGCGGGCGGCTGCCGGTTCGACGTGACCCTGCCCCTCCCGCCCGGCGACCGGCACGGATCGGATCACGTCAGGCAACCGTAAGCACTGAGCGCCTGCCGCCCGCCCGGTGCCCGGACGTACGCTTCCGGCACTGGCCCCGGCCGCGGACGCATCGCGGACACCATCGCGGCGCACGGCATCGCGGGCGGGCCTGCGGACAGGCGTGCGGACGACGAGGCGGGAGCGGCCATGGGGAAGAAAAAAGCCATGCAGGGGGCCGGGAAGGGCGGGGCCCGTCGGAAAGGCGGCGAGCAGCCCGCGGACGCGGCCGCCGCGGCCGCGATCAGGGCGGCGCGTTTCGGGCGGCTCCCCAGCCGGGTCGAACCGTCGCAGATGGTCGAGGAGACCCCGGCGCAGGCGCCGCACGACCCCGACTTCGGCCGCAATCCGGAGAACGACTGGATGATCCGCTACTCGGCCGGATGAGCCGAAGCCCGACCGGGGGTGAGCCGGAGCCCGGCCGGGGAGAGCCAGAAGCCCGGCCGGGGTAAGCCGAAGCCCGGCCGGGGTGAGCCGGAGCCCTGCCGGGTGCTCCGGCTGCGGCCGCCCGGCGCACCCCGTGCATCGCGCCCCGGCGCCCCACGCGCCGCGCCCCGCGGAGACGGTCCGCGGGGCGCAGTCGTCGTCCGTGCGCCTACCCGTCGCCGTCCGCCCGCCGTCGCAGGACGCTCACGCCCTCGGGACGGCCGGAGCCGGTCCGCCTCGGCCACGGCCCCGGCGAGGGCCCCGGGCGGCCCCTCCACGAGCCCGTCCGGCGGCGGTCACGAGTACTCCTTGCGCATCCGGCTCAACAGGGCCCTGCTCTCCGCGGTGGAGGTCAGCAGCGACATCCGGTTGTGGGCTTCGAGGTGGGCGACCACGTCGGACCGCTGGTCGAGGTACATGGATCCGGACAAAATCTCCGTGTAGACGATGTCCGGCAGCTCCGGTTCCTCGAACCGGAAGTAGGTGAAGGGCGCGAACGCACCGACGTGGGCTCCCGCGTTGAACGGCACCACGTCGACGCTCACGTGAGCCAGCTCGGTGGCCTCCAGGAGCCGGTCTATCTGCTCCCCCATCACGCCGGGGCCGCCCACGGCCCGGTGCAGGACCGCCTCCTCCATCACCACCCAGAGGGTGGGCGCGTCGGGCCGCTCCAGCAGGCCCTGGCGGCGCAGGCGCAGGTCCACCCGGCGTTCGAGGTCCTCTTCGGTGTCGTTCGGGAACCCGGCGCGCAGCACCGCGCGCGCGTACGCGTGGGTCTGGAGCAGGCCCGTGACGTAGTGCGGCTCGTAGGTGCGCAGCGTCTTGGCGCCGGTCTCCAGGCTGACGTAGGCGGTGAACCACGCGGGCAGGACGTCGCGGTAGGGGTGCCACCAGCCGGGCTCGTTCGCCTTCTCCGCCATGGCGATGAACTCGTCGGCCTCCTGCCGGCCGACCCCGTAGGTCTCCAGCAGCTTCTCCACGTAGAGGATCTTGAGTCCGACCTCCGCCTTCTCCAGGCGGCGGATCGTCAGCGGCTTCACGCGCAGGGCCGCGGCCGCGTCCTCCAGCGACACACCGGCGCTCTGCCGCAGGTCCCCCAGGCGCCTGCTGAGGATCATGCGGAGGACGGTGGGACCACTGGCGCCCGGACCCGTACGGGCATCGCTCACGGCCAAACCTCCTGAGTGGCTGTCACGAGCCGGAGTGTGCCAGGTAGTTGGTGACGACACCAGATGGATATCGGCTTGTTGAAATTATCAGGAAGGAGCTTGCAGCTTGATTGCGGCAGCAAGCATAGTGGCAGCGTGACCGATCTCTCCGACCGCCAGGTCTCCGTCAACGCCGCACAGACAAAAGGAACTTGGCGTACCCCCACGGCGGAGATCGGGCATCCGCTCATGCTCCGTCCGAGCCCCGCACCGGCCCGCACTCCGGTACAGACGGCTCGCCCCCCTCTCCCCCTCGCACCACCCGTCCCCCGGCGGAAGGCGACAACCGTGCCCCCTCTCACCTCCCTGTCCTGCCCCCAGCTCCTGGGCGGTGACCGCACGGACCGGGTCCACTGGCTCGACCTCCCGGCCGTTCAGGCCGGGGTCGGTGAGGCCCGCCGTACCACCACCGAGAAGCTGCGCTCCTGGCGACTGCCCGAGAAGACGCTCGACGACGCGGTACTGATCCTGTCCGAGCTGGTCACCAACGCCATATGCCACACCCCGAGCGCCCGCATCCTGTGCTGCGTCGGCCTCACCACCGATCGGCTGGTCCACCTGGAGGTGCACGACTACGGCGGCACGCCGTGCAACCTGCTGCCGTGCACCCCCACCTTCGACGACGAAAGCGGACGCGGGCTGATGCTCGTGGAGCACATCGCCAAGGAGTGGGGGGTGGAGCGCTCCGCGTTCACCCGCGGGAACACGGTGTGGGCGGCTCTGGCGAGCGGCCTGTCACGCTTCGGCGCCGCCCCCTCCGGAGCCTGACGCACCACCTTCCGCACCCGCCACCGCCGGCCCCGACGGCCCACCCCGGCGAAGGGAACGGGGGGTTCCGGCGGAGGACTCCGGGAGATCTCGTGAACGGCCATCACGTAGATCCGGCCAGCGACAGTCGCGTACGGCGCGTTTTCGCTGGTCGGCGCGCCGAACTCGACGCAGGACGCCATATATAGCGACACGCCGGGCGTCGTGACCGGATGAAGAAAACACCGCCGTCCATTGATGATGCACATGCACATGCAGGGCGCACATGCCGATCGGCGTGCGCCGGCCATCAATGGAGGAACGCGATATGGACACGTCCAAGCGCCGGGTCGTCGTCATAGGCGGCGGCTACGCGGGAGTGAAAGTGGCCCGGGAGCTGGACGAGTTCGCGGAGGTCACGCTCGTCGACGGCAAGGAGGTCTTCTTCCACAGGATCGCCTCCCTGCGGGCGAGCGTCGACGACACCTGGACGACCGCGCCCTTCATCCCGTACAGCTCGCTGCTCAGACACGGACGCACGGTGCTGAACAAGGCCGTCGGCATCCGCACCGCGGAGCGTCTGGTGGTCCTCCAGAGCGGCCACCGGCTCGCCTACGACGTCCTGGTCCTCGCCTCCGGAGCCGACTACCAGGAGCCCGCGAGGTTCACCGGCACCACGGTCGAGGAGGCGGCCGAGTCCTTCCACGCCCACCAGTACCGCGCCGCCCGCGCGAGGAACGTGCTCATCGTCGGCGGCGGCCCCTCCGGAGTCGAGCTGGCCGCCGAGCTGCGCCGGGTCAGACCGGACGCCCAGGTGACGCTGGCGCACTCCGGGTCGTACCTGCTCTCCAGAACCCTAAGCCGCGGGCTGGGCCGCAGGGCCCGGTCCTGGCTGGAGGCCCACGACGTACGGGTCCACCTGCGCACCGTCATCTCCTCCACCGGGGGCGGCTCCAGCAGCCTGCGGGACCAGAACGGCACCCCGTTCGACGCCGAGGTCGTCTTCTGGACCACCGGCACCACGCCCAACACCCTGTGGCTGCGGCTGGCGGGCCGCGGCGACTGGCTCGACCCCAGCGGTCATGTGAAGGTGGACGACCATCTGAGGGTCATCGGCAGGCAGGACGTCTTCGCCGTCGGCGACGTCAACGACGTCTCCGAGGCCAAGCTCTCCCCCACCGCGATGGCGCAGGGCTCGGCGGCGGCCCACAACATCCGCGCCTACCTGGACCGCAACGGCAGGCACGGCAGCCAGCCCCGCCCCTACCGGCCTGCCCCGCTGCGGGCCTTCTCCGTGCCCTTCGGACCCGATGCCGGCGCCACCCTCCTCCCGATCCTGGGGCGCGGCACGGCCATCCTCGGCAACCGCGCGACCGCCCGCCTCAAGAGCCGGACCCTGGCCCTGCCCTACGCAAACGACCTCCTCAACCGCCCCCGCACCTGAGCACTCGCGGTCGGCCGACACACGGTCGGCCAACTCTCGGTCGGCCAACTCGCCGCGCTCATCCGGCTGCCGGGTCGTCGGAGAGGTACGCCCGCACGATGTCGTCGAAGGACTCTTCCGCGCTCAGACCCAGCCGGTGCGCACGGGGGGTGTGGAACCGCGCGGGCCAACCGCGCACGATGGCACCGGTCTCGGGGTCGTCCCTCCAGTCGATCAGCCCGCTCGTACCGGCCCCCGCCACCCGGTCGAGGGCGGCCGCCATCTCGCGGGGCGTGGTGGTGAGCGCGGGCAGGTTCATCGCGGTGCGGCTGCCCCACGAGGCGTCGTCGGCCGAGGCGGCGCGCAGGATGCCGTCCAGGGTCCGCCGGGGCGAGGACAGCGCGACGGGGGTGTCGGGCGGGACCGGGCACAGCGCACGCTCGCCGGCGAGCGGTTCGCGGATGATTCCGGACAGGAAGCCGGACACCGCCGCGTTGGGCCTGCCCGGCCGCACGGACACGGTCATCAGCCGCACGGAACGGCCCCGCACGAAGCCCTTGCGCGTGTAGTCGGCGACCAGTTGCTCGCCGATGAACTTCTGGATGCCGTAGCTGGACTGCGGCCGGGGCAGGGTGTCGTCGTCGACGCCGCCGACCGGCCCGATCGCGGGATCGCTGCCGAAAACGGCCAGCGAGCTGGAGAAGACCAGGACCGGCGGCACGCGGTGCCCCCTGGCGTACTCCAGCAGCGCACGCGTCCCGTCGACGTTGGTGCGCAGGCCGAGGTCGAAGTCCGCCTCGGCGGCACCGCTGACCACGCCGGCGAGGTGGAACACGGCGTCCGCCCCGCCGAGTCCGCCGAGCACCGCCGCGAGCTCGCCCGTGACCGCCCGCACCTCCTCGCGGGCGGCGAGGTCGGGCGGCGGCGGGGCCAGGTCGACCAGGACCAGCTCGCCGACCCTTGCTGCCGCACCGCCGCCCAGGACGACGGGGGCCGCCAGCAGACGGCGGGCCAGGAGCGAGCCGAGGAAGCCCGCGCCCCCGGTGATGACGACTCGTACGTCCGTCACGGGACCATCCCTTCTCCCGACCCCTGGGGCCGGGAGGCCGATTCCAGCCTTTCGATCACGTCCGCCAGCGCGTCCTCGTCGCCGACGTTCCCGGCGAAGACCACGTACGGCAGGCCCGCCGCGGGGCCGGAGACCGGTTCCCACAGCGACACGATCCCGGGCAGCAGGGAGCCGCGGGCCCAGGCCCGCCGGATGCCCAGCGCCCCGGTGGCCACGTCCGAGGAGGTGATACCGCCCTTCGCCACCACGAACGCGGGACGGCGGGCCGCCACCACCCGGCGGGCCGTCCGGGTGAGCGCGGCGCTCACCCGGCGTGCGATGTCGAGGCTGGACCCCTCGTCCGCGCCCTCGACCAGGTTCCGGGAGGTGCTCAGCACCACGAGGTCCTCGCCGAGGGCCGCGGCCGCGCGCTGCACGGCACCCCGGATGTGCTCCTCGGCGCGCTCGTCGTCGAGGACGGCCGGCACGTCGAGCTCCACCCCGACGAACCTGCGCCGCTCGGCGAGCCGGGCGAGCTGGCCGCTCGTCAGCGCCACGTGGGAGCCGACGACGACGAGCCCGTGCGCGCCGGCCCCCACCAGGCCCGCGAGTGTTCCGCGTCCGACGGGCGGCTGCGCCGCCTGGCCGACGCGCGCCCGCACGAAGGAGGGGCCGATGCGGTAGACGAACGAGGACCCGCCCCGCTCGGCGGCCAGGATCGCGAGGACGGCCGCGCGGAGGTCGTCGTCCTCCGCAGCGTCGAGCGCGACGACACGGCCGCCGTGCGTGCCCGCCAGGCGCTCGCGCAAGCCGTCCGTCGTGCCGCCCCGCAGGTCGTCGAGGGTCAGCTCGACGACCTCGCCCGCCGGGATGCGCCCTCCGCTCTTCTCGGCTGCCCAGTCGGCGAGCCTGGACGAGCGGTAGCCGAAGGTGGCGTCCCGGGCGAACTCGCTGTCCGCCACGGGGAGCAGCCCGCCGGCGGAGCGCAGCCAGTGCACGCCGCCGATCGTGACGCGTCCGGCGTCGACGTAGGCGGGCGCCAGCACGACCGCGTCGACGGTCCCGCCCCTCTCCGCGATCACCTCGCCGATCACGTCGGTCTCCAACGGGAAGTGGCCGCGGAGCGTGGAGTCGCTGCGGCTGGCGAAGGCGAGTGCCACCCCCTCGCGCCCTGCCGCCGCCAGGCACGCCTCGACGACGTCGCGGTCCCGGGCCGCGGCCTGCCCGGGCGTGAGGCTGCGCGTGTTGGTCAGCACGAAGAAGCCCGGCGTTTCACGGCGCAGCGCCCAGCGGACGTCGTCGACGCTCCAGCGGGTCAGCACGGGCAGGTCGCGGACGGTCTGCGTGCCGGTCGGGTCGTCGTCGAGGAAGACCACCCGGCGTGCTCCCGCCAGTGCCCGGCGCACCTGTGCCGCGGCCACCTGCCGGATGGGGGGCAGCGGCCCGGGGCGTGCCGGCGGGTCCTGCCCGGGCGCCGGGGCGTTCGGGGCGTTCACCGGACGCCGCCGGCTGACGGCAGCGTCCGCATGCGGTGCGCGGCGAACCCGATCGCGTCCGGGTGCGTGATCGTCCGACCGGGGCCGCGGCACGGGAGGCCCGCGCACGGGTCCTCGTACGGCGGCCCCCCACGGGGCGGTTCCTTGCTCATCGCCGGCTTCCTTCCTCCGCCCCGGCGGTCCCGTCGAGCGCGGTCCTGAGCGCGGGGGCCGCGTCGGGCGGTGCCGGCGCGGGGAGGCGGTCGCCGGGCACCCCGATCCCGACCGGTACCGGCGCCCCGGACGGTCTACCGCCGTCGCGGACCGCGGAAACCACGGACCGCCCCGGAGCACGGCGGACCGCCGGCCTCGGACACCTGCCCGGTTTTCGAACGAATCTTCAGTTGTTAAATTTTAAACTATGGAATCCTGCCTGGTCTACCAGGCCGGAGCATCCCGAGCCAGAATCGCAGTGCACGGAATCTGCAGACCGCTCCGTCACGTGTGCCCGAACAAGGCGCACCGGCCGGTGTGCGGATGGGGCACTTTTCGGCTGGTGAGCCGTCAATCACTGAGGCGGAGGTTGCGTGATGACGCCCGGTCCAGCGCGCGAGCCACAGGCTCGGGGCGGTCCGGAGGACGGGGTTCCACATGAGGACGGGGTTCCGCGCTGTGAGGACCTCGCCGCCGTCGTGGCCGACATGCCGACGCTCGGTCGCGTGGGCGACCTCGCGCTCTTATTGTCGCGGCTGCCGCAGCACATGCCGCTGGTGCTCGATGCGCACGTGCGTGCCGCCGAGGACGGCGCGGACGGCGCGTACACCGTCACCCCGCGTCTCGTCGACGTGGTCCTCGACGGGGGCACCGACTCCGCCCGCGCCGGAGTGGGGCTGCAACTCGGCATGGTCCTCATGCGCGCCGGCCTCGACGAGGGCGCCCAGGCCGACCTGGCCGGACGCCGGGACCTGCCACCGCGGAACGCCTTCGAGCGCGCCCGCCACCTCATCGACCGCGGGCACCTCCGGCAGGGGCTCACCGCACTCGCCGAGGTCCAGGAGTACATCAGCGTCCTTCTGGACTGGGAGACGGCCAGGTGGCTGGAGAACGGGGACCTGACCGACTCGCTCGGCATCGAGGCCCTGCGGGCCGGGCACACCGCCGATCGACTGCACGCACTCGCCGGGCAGATGCCGCGCTGAGCCGCCGGCGGCACGCGTCGAGCCGATCCGCAGACGGCGCACGTCGACGCGGACCCGCCCGCGGCAGGCGGCGCTCGTCGACGCGGCCCCGCCCGCGCGCACGCCGCGGCCGGGCCGCGGCACCACCCCGGGGCCGGCCGTCGGCGCCGCGCGCGGACCGGGCCGCGGGCGCCCACGTGGGAGCGGAGCCGTCAGGCTTTCAGATGGCCGCCGAGCCGCCGCCCTGGGCGCCGGAGCCGGCCGCGCCGCCTGCCGCCGGATGCACCGGCAGGGGCGCCGAACCGGTGCGCACGCGGTCCACGTCGAGGTCCAGGTTCTTCACGACCCTCGGCACCGCGAGCGCCGGCAGTAAACACTCCCACGCCTCCACGACCCGCCCGGGCAGGTCGACGCGCGCCGGCCCGGACTCCATGCTGGCCTGCAACTGCGCGCCGGTGCAGGCGTTCACCAGCAGCCTCGCCGTCCCCTGCATGTCCACCCCGGCACGCAGCTCACGCCGGCGCCGCGCGGCCAGCAGCGACGCCATCACCACTTCCGTCCACTGGGCGTGGGAGTTGAAGTCGTCGGACCCCTTGATGAAGTCGCCCTGCTCCCCGACCAGCCGGGCACCGGCCAGCAGGACCGGGTTGTCCACCATCTGGCAGGCCCAGGCGAGGGTGATGTCGATCAGGTGCTGGAGCCCGACGGCGGGCCCCTGCACCTGTACCGCGCCCGGCTGACCGCGCACGATCAGCTCGGCGAGTTCCTTCTTGCCACCCGGGTAGTGGTGGTACAGCGACCCCGTGGAACGGTCGGCCCTGCGGGCGATCCGGTCGACGCTGGCCCCTGCGTAGCCGTATCCGGCGAACTCGACGGCGGCCGCGTCCAGCAACGCCGCTCGGGTCTCCGCCGCCCGTTCCTCACGTGTCCCGGCCTGTCCCATGTCCCACCTGCCCCGGTCGTGCTCAAGCTGCGAGGACGACCTTACGTTCACGGCGGTCCCGGGGGACAGAGCCCCCGGCGGTACTCCGCGGCGCTCCGCGGCAGGTGCCGCTACGCGGTGCGGGCGACCGTCTCGGCCATGATGCCCGTTCCCGAGAACCCGGGGCCGACCCCTACGACCACGACTTCCTCGGCGTGCGCCGGTGCGCCCTCCAGACCGCGGCGGATGGCGTCCAGCACCGTCCCCCCGCCCTGGTTCCCGCCGTCGAGGTAGCTGTCCCAGGACGTCTGTATCTGCTCCGGGTTGCAGCCGAGGCCGGCGGAGATGGCCGGCAGGATCTTCGACGAGCCGGGATGGGCGTACACCCGGTCGGGACTCCACCCCGGATCGTCCTCGCCGAGGAGTTCGCGCCACATGAGCCGGATCACCTCCGGCACCATCCTGGGTGCCGAAGGATCGCTGTCGAAGAGCTGCCCGTCCCCTCCCGTGGTGAGCGTGTACTTGCCCGTCGTCCCCGGCACGGTGTGCGTCCAGCACTTCTTGACGACGAGACCCGGGCCGGACCTGCCACGACTCGTCTCCCCCCGGGCGAGGCCCTCCACGACACACGCGGCCGCGAGGTCCCCGTAAATCAGGTCATGGACGATCTGCCCGGGTTTCTTCGCCGCCCCGCGGTACACCGTGTGCAGGCACTCGCTGACGCACACGGCCACCTTCCTCCCGGGCTGTCCGGCCACGAGCTGTGCCGCCAGCGCGAGCGAGTGCACACCGCCCAGGCACCCCAGCTCCGTCATCGGGATGATCCAGGTGTCCCGCGGGAGGCCGAGACGCGTGATCCAGTGCTGCGCGGGTCCCGGCGTCCGAGGAGTCGTCGAGTGGCTGACGACGAGGCCGAATATGTCGGAGGGCAGGCAGTCGGCGTTGGCGAGGGCGTCCTGGAGCGCCCTCTCGCCCATGTCGACCATGGCTTCCACGGCGGGCTCGTTCCGCTCCTCGAACGTGCTCGTGGCGGACACCTCGCTGAGCGGCCTGGCCCAGTACCGCCGCTTGATCAGCGTGTTCCTGGCCAGGCCCTCGACACGGTCCGCCAGCCTCGGATCGTTCCTCCCGTTGGGGACCCCGATGGCACGTTTGAGGGTCTCGACGGTCTCCTCCATCGAGACCTCGTAGCGGCCCCGTACGGACGCCGGGCGGTGCACGTAGGCGAGGGACATGGCGAACTCCTATCCTCTGTCCCGGGCAGTGGGCGAAAAGTCGGTCCCGCGGGCACGCGAAGCCGCACACGGCGGCGCACCGCGCTACGGGAGGTACGGGATCAACTCGACGTGCGGGACACGGGGACCCGGGTGGAGCGCCGCTCCGCGAACTCGGCCGCCCGGGTGAGGAGGCCCAGGATCCCGGGCGGCTCCGTCCCGTCCAGGTGGCTCTGCTCGACACCCGCGAGGACCACGAGGCGCTCGGGCAGGGCGAGGTGGCCGTAGCGCCCCTCCGCCAGTATCGACGCCGCGGTGTCGAGCACCGACAGCCCGCGCCCGTGCGCCTCGTGGATGCGGTCGCGCACATACCGCAGATAGGCCGTGTACTCGCGCAGTGCGGCCGGTTCGGCGACCGGGCCGTGCCCGGGCACGATGACCTCGGGGGCGAGGGCGAGGATCCGCGCACAGGCGTCCAGCACCCGCGCGATGGGCCCGGCCCAGTGCACGGGGTGGTCCTTCAGGAAGACGATGTCGCCGGTGCACACGACGCGTTGCCGCGGCAGGTGGACGATCGCGTCGCCGGCGGTGTGCGCCGGCCCCACCTCGATCAACCGCAGTTCCGTCCCGCCCACGGTGACGGCGAGCTCCCCCGCGAACGAGCGGGTCGTCGGCGCGAGGGCCAGGCCGCTGAAGTCGAAGTGCCCGAAGTGCCGGCGCAGATACCGGACGAGGGGGCCGTCCCGGCCCGGCCCGTGGACCAGCGCCTGCATCTGCTCGGGCGTCGGGTCGCGGTGCAGGTGCTCCTGGCTGGAGCGGGTGCCGATGACGTGCGCGGCCCCGAACTCGGCCGAGGTGAAGGTGTGGTCGCCGTTCGCATGCGTGTGGATGATGGTGTCGACCACGGCGTCCGGGCGTACGCCGCCCATCGCGGCCATCATCCGGGACCGCATGAGCGAGGTGTAGGGCGTGTCCACGAGGGCGGACACACCGCCGTCGCCGACCACCATCGTGCAGTTCGCCAGTCCCCAGCCGCCTTCGGTCGATTGGGACCATACGTACACATCGTCTGCGGCGGTCCGTAATCCCGAAGTCGTTGTCATGGAATCATTGTGAGGCCGTGGCACCGGTGCGGGATACGGGTGCAGATCTACCGAGGCCGGTCGGGTGCGGGTAGTTGCCGCATTCGGGACAGAGGGGTCCACGATATGAAAAGCGCGCGGGCCCCCTGGGAACCGAGCGGTTGCGCTGCGCCGGCCCGCATCACACCCACGACTCCCGTTCTGGCGTGAACCATAAGACGGTGGGTGTTGTCGGGATGAACGTATGGATCCAGGTAACCCCTGTACAAAGGACCGAGTTCCGGGTGGTTTTCGACCTCCGCGGCGAGTTGCCGGAGCGTCCGGTCATGCGGATAGGCGTCCAGGGAACGGCTCAGTTGGGCCAGCGCCGGGCCCACCCAGTCCCTTTCCCGTTGCAGCGTGAGCGCCCTGCTGCGCTCCTCGGGAGGTAATCCGAGCATCCAGCGCATCATGTTCGCCGGCATTGCCCCGAACAGGTCCTCGGCGACGGAGTTGCAGTACACGACTTCCCAGCAGCGGTTCGACACATAGGCCGCCATCGAGCTGGACCGCACAACCTCCTTCCATATTCCGGGTATGTGCAGACCGGTGTCGGGCCTGAGCGACGCGGGCTCCCCCGCCCCGCCGTACATCGCGGCCCACAGCGCCCGCCACTGCTGGTCCCCCATGCGCAGGCCCTCGGCTATCCGCCGCAGCCGGTCCTCGTCGGGTGCGAAGCGGCCCCGTTCGATGCGTGCGTAGAGTCTGCCCACATCGGCATTCGGGGGGTCGGTGGGTCTTCTGATCTTGAGACCCATTTCATCCTGGCTGTAGTACTTGACGCGTCGGCCGCTGCCGATGCCCCGCGGCCCCAACCCGTAGCTTTTGCGCAGGTCGTGCAGCTCGGGGTCGTTGTCCGCGTCGGTCTGCCTGCGCGCCTCGAACATGATCGCTCTTACGCGTGCGGGGTTCCGGACTCTCCTCGCCCCCATGCCCTCTTCCGTCTCGGACGAACCCTCAGTAGTTCAAAATTGAACCACGCCATCGTGCCTGGTCCATTGAACACGCCCCGTCGCTACCAGAATCGCGACGCGCGGAATACGCAGACTGACATACGACCCGTGCCCAGGAAAGCATGCCGCGCCGAACGTGAGGAAAGTCCGGCCCATGCGCGCGGCACGGGAATTCACCCGGCACGATGGTGCAGAAGGCTGCCGGGAGGAAGTAATGCGCGCCGGCAGGGGCACCCGTATCACCGCTGCCGGCTCCCGCCGCACGGCCCATGCCGCCGGCTCGGGGGCCCGGAAGCGACCGCCGGCCGCGGACCCCGTCCGGGGCGGGCGCGTGCACCCGGCCCGGGACCGCCACCGCCGGTCCCGACAACGACCTGGTCAAGGCCCTGCGGCCGGGCCGCTCGGCCGCCCTCGACGCGCTACGGCCCCTCGACCGGCCGCTCGTCGCCCCACAGGCGCACCGGTCGGCCGCTGCCCGCGTCGAAGACGGCGATCGCCTCCATCGGGCACAGGGACACCGCCTCGACCAGGTCCGCGGACGCGGGAGCGACGGGACGGCGGGGCCGTGACTTCCCGTGGCCGTCCACCTCGAACTCCTCGGGCGCCACTCCGGCGCACATGCCGGCGCCCACACAGCGCGTCCGGTCGACGCGCGCCCGCAGTGCGGCCGGCAGCGGCCCGCCGCTCACCAGAGCACCCGCAGGCGCTGCGGGCTGCGCGTGGTGGTCCTGTGCCATTCGATCGCCCCGACCGGTTCGGCGAGCCGCAGGCCGGGCAGGCGGGTGGCGAGTCGCTCCAGGGACAGGTGCATCTCCATCCGGATCAGCCAGGACCCCAGGCAGTGGTGCGGACCGGCGCCGAACGCCATGGTGGGCGCGTCCAGCGGCGCGAACAGGTCACCGGGGTGTTCCGGCGGGAAGACCTCCGGGTCGCGGTTGGCGCTGCCGAAACTCACCGCGACGACGGAGCCCGCGGGAATCGTCACGCCCCCGACCCGCACATCGCTGACGGCCCGCCGGGTACCGCTCTCCTCGTCGCCCAGCGGGATGCGGTGGATCAGCCGCTCGGTAGCCACCCGGGCCCGCTCGGTGCAGGCCAGCCGGGGCCAACTCGTTCGCCGCTCGCTCAGCAGGTACACCACGGCGTTGCCGATCGCGGCAGTCGCGCTGTCGTTGCCTCCCGCGGCCAGGCCGCACACCAACTGGACGAGTTGCTCCTCCGGGATGCCGCCCTCCTGGTCGGCGGCCCGCACCAGGCGGCTCACCAGGTCGTCCCCGGGCTCCCGCCGCCGCTCGGCCAGCAGTCGGGCCGCGAACCGCCCGAACTGGGCCCGGGCCTCGGCCGCGTCCTTTCGGGAGTCGGAGCCGTCGGCGAACGCGTAGGAGGCCCAGTGGCGCAGCCGCGCCGGTTCCAGCCCCTCCAGGCCCATCAGAGTACTGATCACCGCGAACGGCAGCGGACGCGTGAACGAGGCGACCAGGTCCGCGGGCGCCCCCGTGTCCACCAGGTCGTCGAGCAACCGCTCCACCACCGAGGCCACCCAGGGCCGCCAGCGCCCGACGGCCCGTGGTGTGAACGCCTGTTGCACGGTACGGCGCAGGCGCAGGTGGTCCGGGCCGTCCTGGTTGAACATGGACTCGGGCGTGTCGGCCACGTTGGGAGTGCCGCTCGTCCGCGGGGCGTCCTCGGTGTACAACTGCGCGCGGCTGAAGCGCGGGTCCGTCAGCACCTGCCGGACGTCCTTGTACCGCGTCACCAGCCAGGCCGTCCCGCCGTCGGGACGGCTGACGGGACGGGGCCGGGCCGCCGCCGCGAACTCCAGCCGGTGCAGCGGCGGCAGAGCACCGGCCCGGGGGCCGTCCGGAGCGGCGTCGCCCCGGGGGCCGCCCGGCTCCCCGTCGTCGCGGGAGCCGTCCGGATCGCTGACGAGAGACATGGCACCTCCAGGCCCGCCACCACGGCGCCGCCGGGGCCTCCGCCCGCAGCGACGGCCCGTGCCCGCATGCACGGCCGTGCTCGCGTGCACGACCGTGCACGCGACCCCGCTGCTGGAGCGGGGTCGACCGGACGCCGTAATGCCCGCTGAATACTAACTTCTGCTATTCACAGGTGAATTGTCGGCTACACTGCTGGATGTCTGACCCGCCGTGTTCCGGGACGCGGAGACCGGTCCCGCCCACATCTTCGCCATGCGCCGCCGCATCGGATCCGCCCCTGTCCGATCCGCGAAAGACCGGACAGAAGGCCCCGGTGGCCGCAGCCGTCGCGGCGGCCCGCCGCGCAGGGCTCCCACGCCGGCCACCGCGTCGGACCACCGATCGGCGCGCTCCCGGCACCGACGCGACCAGGTGAGGAGCTCTCGTGGAGATCTCGAAATGGGTGGTGCGCGAGCACGTCCCCGGCGTGCCGGACGTCGACCGGATGTACCGGAAGGTGGTGGAGGACGTCGACGTCGTTCTGGGGGACGACGAGATGCTGCTCAGGACCCGGTACGTCTCCGTCGACCCCTACCTGCACGGCATCGCCCTGGACACCCCCCTCGGAGACCACATGGGCGCCGACTCGATCATGGAGGTGCTCCAGGCCGGGCCGCGGGCCGCGTTCGCCGTGGGCGACCTGGTCCAGGGATTCGGCGGCTGGCGCAGCCACGTCGTCAGCGACGGCCGGTCGAGGCCCTGGCAGACGGGGGCCTTCCCGATGGTCTTCCCCGCCTACCGCAGGCTCGATCCGCGGCACTACGACGACGTGCTGCCGCTCTCCACCGCCCTGGGCATCATGGGCGGGCCCGGCATGACGGCCTGGGGCACGCTGACGAAGTTCATGACCATCAGCTCCGGTCAGACGGTCGTGGTCAGCGGCGCTTCGGGCTCGGTCGGCTCCCTGGTGGGACAGTTGGCCCGCCGGGCCGGTGCCCGCGTCGTCGGCACCACCAGCTCACCGCGCAAGGCGCGCCTCCTGGAGGAACTCGGCTTCGACACCGTCCTCGCCTACAAGCACGGCGACGACGCCGACCGGGTGGCGGACGCCGTCCGGAAGGCCACCCCGAACGGAGTCGACCGGTACTTCGACAGCCTCGGCGGCGCCCTCACCGACGCCGTGTTCACCAGGCTCAACGTCGACAGCCAGGTCGCGGTGTGCTGGCAGTGGGCGAGCCAGGTCGGCCGCGACACCACGGGCCCGCGCCTCCTGCCGTACATCATGTTCCCCCGCACCACCATCCGCGGCGTCTTCTCCCTCGAATGGTTCACCGAGCCGAACTGGACGGCCCTGCACACCGAGCTGGGCGGCATGGTCCGGCGCGGCGAGATCGTCCACCACCAGACCGTCCACCACGGCTTCGACCGCATCCCGACCGCCTACCGGGACCTGTACACGGACAGCGCGGCCCATGTCGGCAAGGTGCTGGTGAAGCTCTGAGGAGGCGGGGCGTCCTTCGCTGGGCGCGACCGGTGGCTCGCACCCCGGCGGCGGACGCCGCGCCGGCCGCCGCGCCGCACACGCCGGAAGCCCGATGAGCCCTCGCGCATGGCCGGGCGCCGGGGCCGCCGTCAGGAGCCGGGCCGCGCCTCCAGGGTCTGCTCGGCCCAGATGGTCTTGCCGGTACCGGTGTGGCGCGTCCCCCAGCCGCGGGTCAGTTGCGCCACGAGGAGCAGGCCCCGGCCGCCCTCGTCGTAGGTGCGTGCGCGGCGCAGGTGGGGCGCGGTGCTGCTGGCGTCGGAGACCTCGCAGATGAGGTGCCGGTCGAGGATCAGCCGTAGTTGGATGGGGGCGTCGGCGTGCCGGATCGCGTTGGTGACGAGTTCGCTCACCAGCAGTTCGGTCACGAAGGCCACCTCGGTCAGGTGCCATGCGTCGAGCCTGTCGGACACCAGGGTGCGGGCCCGGGAGACGACGGCCGGATCGGCCGGCAGGTCCCAGGTGGCGACGTGGTCGGCATCGAGCGCGCGGGTGCAGGCGACGAGCAGGGCGATGTCGTCGGTACGGCGTTCCGGCGGCAGCGCGTCGACCACCGTGGCGCAGATGTCCTCCAGCCGGGCGGCGGGCCGGGCGAGCGCCCTGTGCAGCCGGGCGATCCCCTCGTCGACGTCCTCCTGGCGGGACTCGATCAGGCCGTCGGAGTACAGGGCGAGCACACTGCCCTCGGGCAGCGTGACCTCGGTGGCCTCGAACGGCAGACCACCCAGCCCCAGCGGGGGGCCGGCCGGCACGTCGAGGATGTCGACGCTGCCCTCGGGGGTGATCACCGCGGGCATGGGGTGGCCGGCGCGGGCCAGCGCGCACACCCGGGAGACCGGGTCGTAGACGGCGTACAGGCAGGTGGCGCCGAACCCCACGGTCAGCTCGGCGTCCTGGTCCGAGGGGGCCATGCCGTCGGTGTCGTCCGCCGAGAGGTGCACGACCAGGTCGTCGAGGTGGGTGAGCAGTTCGTCGGGGGGCAGGTCGATGTCGGCGAGCGTGCGGACGGCGGTGCGCAGCCGCCCCATGGTGGCCGCCGCCTGGACGCCGTGCCCGACCACGTCGCCGACGACCAGGGCGACTCTGGCGCTGGACAGCGGGATCACGTCGAACCAGTCGCCGCCCACTCCGGCCAGCGCGCCGGTGGGAAGGTAGCAGGAGGCGACCTCCACCGCGGCGTTGCGGGGCAGCCGCTGCGGCAGCAGGCTCCGCTGGAGCGCCTCCGCGGTGCTGCGCTCGCGGGTGTAGCGGCTGGCGTTGTCGATGGAGACCGCGGCCCGGTCGGTGATCTCCTCGGCGAGCAGGAGGTCGTCCTCGCTGAAGGACTCGGTCCACTGGTGGCGGAGGAAGATGGCCACTCCCAGCATGGCGCCCCGCGCGCGCAGCGGCACCGCCATGATGGAGTGGACGCCGAAGGCGCGCACCGCCGCCTCCCGGCTCGGGTGGCCCACCGACCAGTCGGTGTCCTTCGGGTCGTAGTGCGCGCGCAGCACCGCCTCCTCCGTGGCCAGGCACTCCGCGATCAGGGAGTCGGCGGCGAAGGCGTCCACGTCGCCGAGGGGGACGACCGCCTCGGGGGTGCCCGGGAACACCGACTGCTGGGCGACGCGGCGCAGCCGCACCGGTCCGCCGCCGACGGACCCCGCGGGGGCCGTCGACCCCGCCCCCGGGTCCGTCGCGCCGGCGTCGGAGTCGGTGGCGGAATCGGTGTCGGGGAGCAGGTCCACGATGGCGAAGTCGGCGAACTCCGGCACGGCCACGTCCGCCAGCTCCCCGGCCGTGCGGGCCACGTCGAGGGTGCTGCCGATACGCTCGTTGGCGTCGTTGAGAAGCTGCAACCGTTTGCGCGCCCAGTACTGCTCGGTCGTGTCGTGCGCCGTCAGCCCCACGCCGCACAGGGCGCCGTCCTCGTCCCGCAGCGGGTAGAGGTAGTTCGACCAGGAGTGCTCCCGGGTCTCGCCGACCACCCGCAGGTAGTTCTCCACGAACTGCGGCTCGCCGGTCCGCAGCAGCCGGACCATGGCCCGCTCGATCTTGTCGGCCCCCGGGAGGTCCCAGATCTCCGAGAGCCGCAGACCGCGCATCTGGTCGTCGGTGAGGTCCGCGGCGCGGCGCATGCTCCCGTTGGCCCGGCGCTGGCGCAGGCGCATGTCGAACACCGCCGTCGCGCAGGAAGGCGACTGCTCGAAGCTCCGCGCCGCGAGCGCCGCGTCCTCCGGGGAGGTGGCCGCACCCGTGAGCGGGGAGACCAGGAACCAGTCGAGGCCCTTGTCCCCGTCCATCCGGTGGTGGGCCAGCACCCAGACCTCCACCCGGTGGCCGTCCCGGTGCCGCAGCGGGACCGTGCCGTGCCACCTCGGCAGGGCCAGGATCTCGCGCAGCGTCCGGTCGGGAGCGTCCTCGTCGAGCAGGCGGGCGACGGGCTTGCCGACGATCTCGTCGGGCCGGTAGCCCAGCAGCCTCCGTGCGCCCTCGTTCCACTCCAGCACGGCGCCGTGCTCGTCGATGTTCGCCCTGGCCGTACGCGCCTCGTCGAAAACGTCGCCATGCACCCCCGGTTCGAGGTCGGGGGTGCGCCGCCGTTCCATCGCCGTCTCGCTTCCTCCAGGGTTCGGAGGTCCGCCGCCCGGCTGAGCCGCGCGAAACGGGCCCACATCTCCATACTGCTACAAACCAGGAAATAACGCGCTGTGTGGCCATTCCTGCCGTGCGCGTACCGCCCGGCCCTTCCGTTGCCGCCGGGCCCTTCCATCCCGCCGGGCCCGTCCGCTCCCCGGCAGGGCTGCTCCCCCGCCCGGCCCCGCAAGCCGAGCCCGGGGGGAGCCGCGCAGCGCAAGTGGGCCCTGACCGGGACTTTCGCCCTGGTCAGGGCCCACTTGGCAGACGAGTCGGGCTGTACGCCGGGTTCTGTGCCCCGGAACCTCGCGGTCGTCGGGGCGACGGCCATCCATCTAGGACCGGTGTTGCCACCGGCCTCCAGCGGTCTACCCGCGGACTCGGGCGGGCCGCCCTCGATCGTCCGCGCAGGGCCGCCTTCTCAGGCGGCCCCTCTTGACCTTGCTCCGGGTGGGGTTTACCTAGCCGCCTGGGTCACCCCAGGCGCTGGTGGTCTCTTACACCACCGTTTCACCCTTACCGGGGACCGAGGTCCCCGGCGGTCTGTTTTCTGTGGCACTGTCCCGCGGGTCACCCCGGGTGGTCGTTAGCCACCACCCTGCCCAGTGGAGCCCGGACGTTCCTCGGGGAGCTCCCCGGTGGGGGAGGACTCCACGCGGCCGTCCGCCCGGCTCGTCTGCCGTGCTGACCATGGTACCCGCCGCGCCGGTACGACCTGGCCGGCCTGCGGTGCCGCGGTGCCCGCCGCGAGCGCCCCGGCCGGTGCGGCCCCGGCCTCGGCGGCGCCGGGCGGGGCTGCCGGATCGCCCGGGCGGGCAGGGCCGTCCGGGCGGGTACGGCCGGGCCCGGCTGCCGCGCCGGTCTTGCGCGGCGCGGCGGTGGCCAGGAAGGAGCCCAGCAGGATGAGGGCGAAGGCGGCGAGGACGCCCGCGGTGAGCGGCTCGTCGAGGAGGGTGACGCCCGCGGCGACGGCCACGGCCGGGTTGACGTAGGTGATGACCACCGCGCGGGTCGGCCCCGCCTCGCGTATCAGTTCAAGGAAGCCGACGAAGGCCAGTGCGGTGCAGATGACGCCGAGGCCCACGAGCGAGGCCCACACCTGCGGGGCGGGAGCGCTCGCCGGGTGGTCGGCGAGTGCGGCGGGAGCGTAGACGAGGGCCGCCAGGGTCAGACAGGGCGCGATGAGCTGGAGCGTCGGCACCGGTCGGAGGTGGCGGGCGACGATCAGCGGCGCGATGGCGTAGCCGACCACGGTGAGCAGCACTTCGACGAGGGAGCGGGCGTCGGCGCCGGTGAGGTGGGGAGCGGTCAGTACAGCGACGCCCGCCACGCCCAGGCCCAGGCCGGCGCGGCGGCGGGCGTCGAGGTGCTCGCGCTCGCCGAACGCGCGGGCCAGGACGACGCCGAGGATCGGCACGGCGGCGATCAGCAGCCCTGCGGTGGAGCTGGAGAGCCGGCGTTCCGCATCGGTCAGCGTCCACCAGGGGCCGATGATCTCGGTGCAGGCGAACGCCGTCATCGGGCGCCAGTGGGCGCGCACCACCCGGACCAGCCCGCCCTGCCGGAGGGCGAAAGGCAGCAGCAGTACGGCGCCGAGCGCGCAGCGGGAGAAGACGACGCCCGCCGGGGACACCCCGTCGACCGCCACCTTGATCATCAGATAGGGGACGCCCCAGAGGACGCCCAGCAGGGCGAACAGGAACCAGCCGCGTGCAGTCATGCCGTCAGCTTCGGACGGTCGGCGCCGGATGTCTTGAACGGGATTGCGGGGCGGGCCGCGGGGAGCGCCGCCGCCCCGCCGCCCCGGGAGCCCGTGGCGCATTCCGCGCCCTCCGCGCGCTCTACACACTCCGCGCCCGCCACGCGCCCCGCGCGGGCGGCAGCCGACGGGAGGGCCCGTGGTGGTCGCGGGCGAGGGGATCCGACCGGGGCGCGGGGCGGCTCCTCGTCGGCGCCGCTGCGAGCGCTCACCGGCGCCCTCGGACCGCGGCCGCCCGCACCACCGCGCGGTACGCCGCCGGTGTGACGCCCAGGACCCGCCGGAACCAGCGGGTCAGATGGGACTGGTCGGCGAAGCCTACGAGTCCCGCGGCCTCTGCGGGGCGGTGTCCGGCGTCCAGCAGGGCGCGGGCGCGCGCCACCCGGTACTGGGCCAGCCAGGCGTACGGCGGCATGCCCATGGTGTCCCGGAAGGCCCGCAGCACCTGGTACCGGGAGAGACCGAGGCAGGCGGAGAGCTCCGCGAGCGAGGGCGGTGCGAGGAGTTCGTCGGCGAGCCGGTCGCGGACGGCGTGGGCGATGCGGCGCGCGCCGGGCAGCGCGTCGTCCACCGGGCGCGCGGTGCCGTGCCGCCGGGCCAGCGCGGTCAGCAGCCAGGGCAGCCGGCACTCGGTCTCCAGGGGGTCGGGAGACCCGACGGCACCGGTTCCCGCGGCGGGCGCGGCCCCGGAGCGCGCCGGGCCCGGTCCCGGAGGGACGGCGGGCGGGGGCGCGTCCGGTACGGGGCCGGGATCCCGCGGTGCGCTCGGCACGGGGCCGGCGGTCAGCTCCGTGTGGACGGTGCGCAGCGCGGCGGCGAGTTCGGGGTCGTCCAGGAGCGGTTCGCGGAAGTGGGGAAGCCCCCTGGTGCCCTCGCTGAGCAGGGGCAGCGCGGGGTACATCGCCCGGTACGCGTACCCGGTGGAGTGCGCCGGCCCTCCGGTGTGCGGCTCGCCGGGGCCGAGGACGACGATGGAGCCCGGCCCGGCGTACAGCTTCCCACCGCGGTAGTCGATGATCTCCGAGCCCCCGACGCAGACGCCGACGGTGAACTCGCAGTGGCTGTGCGGTGCGTAGCGGTGCTGGTCGAAGCGTGCGGTCAGCAGGTCGAGCGGCGGGCCGCCGCCGAGGTCGGTCCTGCTCCACACGGCGTGCTCCCGCGCCGCGCCCCGCGGTCCCCCGCCCCGCGAGCGCTCCCCCGCCGTTCCGTCGGCCACGGCCCACCTCGCCTTCCGCCCCGTTCGTCCCGTCAGGATGCAACACGCGCGGGGTGGTCGGGCATGCCCGCGCCCCGGGGCGGTGCCGCGTTCGCGGTTCGGGTCCCGCGCACACGCCCGCCGGGCGGACGCGGCGACCGGGCGGACGCGGCCGTCGGACGCACGCGGCCACCGGGGGACGCGGCTCACGCAGTGGCGGCGCGGTGCAGCGTGAACCAGAACGTCGGCACCGGGTTCGTGCCGGGTGTCACGTCGGCGAGCCGCCACCCCGCGAACCTGGCAATGAGTTCATCGGCGGTGACGCCGGAGATCGGGTCGTCGAACGCCTCGGGCCCGTAGCCGAACATCAGCAGTCGTGCGCCGGGGGCGGCACGCTTCGTGAGGCCGGCCGCGTAGGCGTCGCGGCGGTGCGGGGGGATCCCGCAGTAACAGCTCAGGTCGAAGAACAGGTCGTACGGGCCGGGCACGCCCACCTCGTCGAGTCGGGTGGCGTCCCCGCACAGCACCGTGACGTCCGCTCCCGCCGCGGCGGCCTTCTCCCTCGCCTGCCGGACCGCGCGCTCGACCAGGTCGACGGCTGCCACCCGCCAGCCGTGCCTGGCCAGGTGCACCGCGTTGGTCCCGGTGCCGCAGCCGAGTTCGAGGGCCTGGCCCGGCGCCAGTGCGTCCGGCCCCTCCGTCAGGGCCACGAGCTCGGGCGGGGTGACACCGCTGTCCCACGGCGGCCTGCCGTCCCGGTAGAAGTCCTCCAACGCACGGCGCACAGCAGCCTCTTGATCGAGCTCCGCAGCCGTCCGAGTCCCGCCCATCTCCACCCCTCCAAGAAATTAGAGTTCAGCTCTAACTACTAACTCTAGAGATAGACTCCCCCCATGGATGCGGTCAAGGGATCGGACGGAAGCGTCAAGCGCCCCGGCAAACGCCCCGACAAACGGGCCGAGCGCTCGCGGCGCACCCGCGAGAAGATCGTCGCGGCGGCGCGGGACCTGTTCGTCGCGCAGGGATACGGCGCGACAAGCCTTCAGGAGGTCGCGGATCGCGCGGGCGTGGCCGTCCAGACCGTGTACTTCGTGTTCCGCAACAAGCGCGCACTGTTCAAGGACGTCGTCGACACGTCCGTCGCGGGCGACGTCGAACCGATCGCCACGATGGACCGCGACTGGTTCCGCGCCGCGTGCGCCGAGCCCACCGCGGCCGGTCAACTGCGCGCCCACGTACGGGGCGTACGAGAGATCCTCGCCCGTGTCGCCCCGATCATCCCGCTGATCGCGGCCGCGGCGGCCACGGACCCGGAGATCGCCGCGCAGTGGCCCACCGACCCCGACCCGCGCTACACCGTCCAGCACGCCGCGGCGAGGGCGCTGACCGCCAAGCCCGACGCCCGCCCCGACGTCGACACCGACCGCGCCGCCGACCTGCTGTACGGGCTGCTCAGCCCGGAGCTGTACCTGGTCTTCGTCCGCGACCGGGGCTGGTCCCCCGAGAGCTGGGAGGAGTGGGCCCGTGCGACCCTCACCGCCCACCTCTGCACCGATCACGAGTAGGGCCCAGCCCTTCGGCGACGGCCCCCGAAGCAGTGCGGGCGCGGGACGCCGAAGGCCCGGCACCGTGCGGTGCCGGGCCTTCGGATCTTGCGGGCATCACCCGCGGACGTGACGTCAGGCCGCGTGGGCCGGGTCCGCGGAGCCGGATGGTTTGCGGTGGCGACCGCGCGGGGCCGCCTCCTCGCCTTGTGCGGATGGTGCGGATTGCGCGGACACGGGGCCGCGGTGCTTGCCCGGCCCGGTCGGCTGTTCGGCCTCGTGCGGCCAGGTCGTCGGCCAGGAAGCGGCGTCCGTACTGGCTTCGGTCATCGGAAGGTCACCCCGTCAGAAGATCCTTACGGTATAGCCGGGCGAGTCTAACCGGCGGCTCCCTGCCCGATGAGGGGGGCCTCCCGCAACGGGACGGGACGAAAGGCCGCGAACTCCCCCGCCGCACCGGCCGGTCCGCGCCCGCCGCCCGGCGCCGCGGCCGCCGCCGGGGCCCCCGGCGCGCTCCGGGCGGACGCCCCCGCCGGGCCGGGGCGCGCCGCACCGCTGCCGGGCGCACCTGCGGACGGCGCTGCCGCGGCCATGGCCCGCACCCACGCCCCGGCCACCGCCCGGGCGCCGGTCCTCGTGCCCGCCGCGGTCCCACGCGGGTCGCGGGTCGGCGGCCGCGCGGGACCGGGTCCGTGCGGGGGCGCGGGCAGACGGGCCAGGCCGCAGGGGACGGCACGGGTCGCGTACGGCAGGTGCAGGGTGCCTTCCCTGGTCCAGGCCCCGCACCCGGTCAGCCAGCCCTCCGGGGCGGGCACGTGGTGCAGGGTGCGTTCGGCGGGGCGCCAGATGCCGAGCCAGGTGCCCGCCACCCCGTCGATGCGCAGCGCGACGGCGCACCGCTCCGGCGTCAGCGCCTGCCCCGGCTGGATGGCGAACGGCGTGATCGCGCAGTCCGGCAGCCGCAGGCACTCCGGGAAGCGGACCGGCAGGGTGCCGCCCAGCACTCCCCAGGCGAGCCGCTCGTGGCCCGGCGAGGGGGCGTCGGAGCGGATCAGCAGCAGGCCGCTGTCGGGGTCGGCGAGCAGCAGCCGGTCGGTGCTGCCCTCGGTGATCTCCAGCAGCGGTGACACCGCGCCGCCGCGGCCGAGGTCCACCGTCACCGTCTTGGTACGCCCTTCGTGCTCCTGGTCGACGGCCAGCAGCCGGCCGGTGCGCTCCAGCCAACTGCCGCCCGTGCAGCGGCCGGGCAGTTCGGCGACCGCGCGGGGCGACGAGAAGCCGCCCGCCACCAGCCAGACCGCGGTCGACCGCGGTCCGACGGCCAGGGCGTACGCGCGCCGGCCGCCGGGCGGCGGTGGCAGCAGCCGGACCGCCGGGCAGTCCAGGTCGCCCGGCCCGTCCGGGGCCGCCGGGCAGTCCATCGAGCCCAGTGGGATCTCGCGCGTGCCGGGGCTGGTCGGGTGCAGCAGGGCGAAGACGTGCCGCCGGCCGAGGGTGCGGTGGATGAGCACCCGCCCGTCGCCCATCGGCAGCACCTCGCTGCCCTGCTGCTCGGGCCGCCGGGCCGGCAGCGCCACCCGGTAGGGCTCGGGGCCGTCCAGCGTCCAGCGCTCCGGGATCCAGTACGGGACGCCCCCGCCCCCCGGCGTGCGCTCGTCCCGCGCGAAACCCTGCCGCTGCGGTCCGCCGCGGCAGGCCGCGTCACGCGCGGCACCGGCCCGCTGGAACCCGTCCCGTACCGGTCCGCCCCGTACGAGCCGCGCCGCATAGGTCCCGTCCGCGGAGAGCGTGCACTCCGCGGACGGCCGGCGGAACGGTTTGTCGTCGCTCCCCGCCGAGACCTCGATGGCACAGACAGTCATTGCTCGGTCACCTCCGGTGACAGAAGCTACGTTTTTGTCGGCATGGTCGGGTCGGTCGGCCGCGGTCCTTCACTCGGACGGATGGCACCACTGCCGTTTCCCGGTGGATGGCGCGGTCCCTGTGCTGTGAGGCGGTCGGCGGCCGCGCACACGTGCCGCACGGCCGCCGGCGGGCCCGGGAACGGGCGGCTGCGGCAGTGGTTCGGCCGGGGGGAAGGTCCAGGTAGCCTTGCACCCGTGCCCCGTCTGTCTGAAGTCATCGCCGCGCTCGACACACTGTGGCCCCCAGGGCACGCAGAGGAATGGGACGCGGTCGGCACGGTCTGCGGCGATCCCGACCGGACGGTCTCGCGGGTGCTGTTCGCCGTCGATCCCGTGCAGGAGATCGCGGAGGAGGCGGTGCGGCTCGGCGCCGACCTCCTCGTCACGCACCACCCCCTGTACCTGCGCGGGACGACCACCGTCTTCGCGGGCACGTTCAAGGGCCGTGTGGTGCACACCCTGATCAAGAACGGCGTCGCCCTGTACGTCGCCCACACCAACGCCGACCGTGCCGACCCGGGCGTCTCGGACGCCCTCGCGGGCGCGCTCAGCCTGCGGGTCACCGGACCGCTGGTGCCCGACCCCACCGACCAGCACGGCCGCCGGGGCCTCGGCCGCCTCTGCGCGGTGGAGCCCGCGTTGAGCGTGCGCGAGCTGGCCGCCCTCGCCGCGGACCGGCTGCCGGGCACCGCCCAGGGCATCCGCGTGGCGGGCGACCCGGACGCCCTGGTGCGTACCGTCGCGGTGAGCGGCGGTTCCGGCGACAGCCTCTTCGACGACGTCCGGGCCGCGGGCGTGGACGCATTCCTCACCGCCGACCTGCGCCACCATCCGGTGTCCGAGGCCCGCGAACAGGGCCCGCCCGCCCTGCTCGACGCCGCGCACTGGGCCACCGAGTGGCCCTGGTGCCAGTTGGCCGCCGCACAGCTCGACCAGGTCTCCGAGCGGCACGGGTGGGGCCTGCGCAGCCATGTCTCGGCCACGGTCACCGACCCCTGGACCGCGCACGCCGCCCAAGCACCCGCCCGGCCCGCGCAAACCGTTCCTGTCCCCGGCGCGGCCGTGGCCGCCGCCGCTTCCGACGATGCATCTGGAGCCCCCAACTGAACGCCGCGCCCGCCGATCAGATCCGACTCCTCGACGTCCAGGCACTCGACGTACGCCGGCAGCAACTGGCGCACCGGCGGAATTCACTGCCCGAACTCGCCGAGATCGAGACGCTGCAGAAGGACCTCGCGCAACTGCGCGACCTGCTGGTCGCGGCGCAGACCGAGGAGAGCGACTGCGCCCGCGAGCAGACCAAGGCCGAACAGGACGTGGACCAGGTGCGCCAGCGTGCCGCCCGCGACCAGCAGCGGCTGGACTCGGGTGCCGTCACCTCGCCCAAGGACCTGGAGAACCTCCAGCACGAGATCGTCTCACTGGCCAGGCGCCAGGGGGACCTGGAGGACGTCGTCCTGGACGTCATGGAGCGCCGCGAGTCCGCCCAGCAGCGGGTCGCCGAGCTGACCGAACGGCTCGCCTCGGTGCAGGCCAGGATCGACGACGCGGCCGGCCGCCGCGACACCGCGTACGAGGAGCTGGACGGGGAGATCTCGTCCGTCGGCAAGGAGCGCGAGGTGATCGCCGCTTCCGTCCCGGCCGACCTGCTGGGGCTCTACGAGAAGCTGCGCGGGCAGCAGGGCGGCATCGGGGCGGCCAAGCTGTACCAGCGGCGCTGCGAGGGCTGCCGGTTGGAGCTGAACATCACCGAGCTGAACGATGTGCGCAGCGCCGCCCCCGACACGGTGCTGCGCTGCGAGAACTGCCGCCGCATCCTGGTCCGTACGGCCGAGTCCGGTCTGTGAGCGGTCCGGAGGTCTGATCATGCGTGAGCTCATCGTCGAGGCGGACGGCGGTTCCCGGGGCAATCCCGGGCCGGCGGGGTACGGGTCCGTGGTGGTGGACGCGTTGACCGGCGACGTCCTGACCGAGACCGCCGAGTACATCGGGGTGGCCACCAACAACGTCGCCGAGTACCGGGGCCTGGTGGCCGGTCTGCTCGCCGCGCACGCGATCGACCCCACGGCGCGGGTGCACGTCAGGATGGACTCCAAGCTGGTCGTCGAGCAGATGTCCGGCCGCTGGAAGATCAAGCATCCCGACATGAAGCCGCTCGCGGCACGGGCCGCTGCGGTGTTCCCGCCCGGCCGGGTCAGCTACGAGTGGATGCCGCGCGAGCAGAACAAGCGGGCCGACCGGTTGGCGAACGAGGCCATGGACGCCGGGAAGCTGGGCAGGGCGTGGGCACCGAGGACGCCCCCTCCCGCGGCTCCTGACGAGCCGGCGGCACCACCCGGCGACGCCGCGGCCGGCGCCGCCCGGGCCCGTGCCGCCATCGCCGCGCCCCGCGGCCGCACCAGCGGCTCCGCCGCACGGACCGCGCCTCCCGCGGAGGGCGGCGCGGGCGCCGGGCGCGCCGCCGACGCCCGGGCCGCGCGCAGCGTGGCGGAAGGGGGCGGGCAGGCCGGCAGCCGCAGGGCGACCCCGGCCGTCGGCTGGGCCCCCGCGGACCTCGGCGCACCCGCCACCTTCGTCCTGCTCCGGCACGGCGAGACCCCGCTGACCCCGCAGAAGCGCTTCTCGGGCAGCACCGGGAGCGACCCCTCGCTGTCCGCGGCGGGCCGGGCCCAGGCCGAGCGGGCCGCCGAGGCGCTGGCCGCCCGCGGCACCGTCCAGGCCGTGGTCAGCTCCCCGCTCGCGCGCTGCCGCGAGACCGCCGCCGTCGCCGCCGCCCGGCTCGGCCTGCCGGTCACGGTCGAGGACGGCCTGCGCGAGACGGACTTCGCGGCCTGGGAGGGCCTGACCTTCGCCGAGGTCCGCGAACGCCACCCGGACGACCTCGACGCCTGGCTCGCCTCGCCCGCCGCGGCCCCGACCGGCGGTGGCGAGAGCTTCGAGGCCGTCACCCACCGCGTGGCCGCGGCCAGGGACAAGCTGCTCGCCGCCCACGCGGGCCGCACCGTGCTCCTGGTCAGCCATGTCACGCCGGTCAAGATCCTGGTGCGCCTCGCCCTCGGCGCCCCTGCCGAGTCCCTGTTCCGCATGGAGCTCTCCGCGGCCTCACTGTCCGCCGTCTCCTACTACAGCGACGGCAACACCAGCCTGCGCCTCTTCAACGACACCTCCCACCTGCGCTGACCGGGCGCGGCGCGGGCAGCGCCCGGGACGCACGGCGGCAGGCGTCAGCCACCCGCCGCCGTGCCCCCGGCGGCCCGGGCGCCGCCCAGCGGCCCGGAGCTGGCCCGTACCGTCAGCTCCGGCGTCAGCAGGCCGACCTCGTCCGTGGGCTGCCCGGCGAGCTTGGCCACCACCAGCTCGACCGCCCGCCGCCCCATCTCCTGTGCGGGGATGGCCACCGAGGTGAGCCGTACCGACGCCTGCACCGCGACCTGTTCGGGGCAGACGGCCACCACGGACACGTCCTCCGGCACGGCCCGGCCCTGCTGGCGCAGCAGGGTCAGCAGCGGTTCCACCGCGTACTCGTTCTGGACGACGAACCCGCTGGTGCCGGGCCGCTCGTCGAAGATCCGGGCGAGCGTCGCGGCCATGGCCGCGTACCCCGGCTCGCAGGGCCGGTGCAGCACCCGCACGCCCAGTTCGCCGGCCCTGGCCCGTACCCCCTCCAGGGTCCGTACGGCGAAGCCGGTGTGCCGTTCGTACACCGCGGGCGCCTCGCCGATCACCGCAAGCTCACGGTGTCCCAGCGCGGCCAGATGGGTGACGCAGAGCGCGCCGGTGGCCTGGAAGTCGAGGTCCACGCAGGTCAACCGGTCCGTGTCGGCGGGCAGTCCGATGAGCACGGCGGGCCGCCGGCTCTCCCTCAGCAGCGGCAGCCGCTCGTCGTGGAGCTCGACGTCCATCAGGATCATCGCGTCGGCCAGCGCACTGCCGGTGACCCGCCGCACCGCCTCGGGCCCCTCCTCGCCGGTGAGGAACAGCACGTCGTAGCCGTGCCCGCGGGCGGTGGTGGCGACCGCCATGGCGATCTCCATCATGACCGGCACATAGAGGTCGGTGCGGAGCGGCACCATCAGCGCGATGATGTTCGAACGGCTGCTGGCCAGGGCGCGCGCTCCCGCGTTCGGGTGATATCCGAGCTGCCGGATGCTGTGCTCCACCCTGGCCCGGGTGGCCGCCGAGATGGACCGTTTGCCGCTGAGCACATAACTCACCGTGCTCGCCGAGACTCCGGCATGCTGAGCGACCTCGGCAAGAGTGACCATGTACGTCTCCAGGACAGGCAGGGCGGCGGGACAACCGAAACGTACCGGCCGGGCCGCCGGTGTCCCTCGGCCGGGCCGCCGGTGCCCACGCGGCCGGGCGGCGCGGCCGGGTGCCGGGCCACCGGGCCGGCCCGGGTCACCGGGGCCGTCCGGCAGCCGTCCCGGCGGCCGTGGAGCGGGCCCGGACGCGCACTCGCCCCCTGCCGCGCACTCGTCCTGTCATATTGCATGATGCGCAACGGTCTTTGCAGTCCGTGCAGGAGCAGGGGCAGGATGAGCCCATGACTTCTCTGCCTGCCTCCGTGCTCGACCTCGCCCCCGTCATCCCGGTCGTCGTCGTGGAACGCCTCGACGACGCGGTGCCGCTGGCCCGGGCTCTGGTCGACGGCGGTCTGACCGCGATCGAGGTGACGCTCAGGACCCCGGTGGCGCTTTCGGCCATCCGCACCCTCGCGGAGGAGGTGCCGGAGGCGGTGGTCGGCGCGGGCACGGTGGTCTCCCCGCGGCATGCGGACGAGGCGGTGGCGGCCGGAGCGCGCTTCCTGGTCAGCCCCGGCTCGACCCCGGCGCTGCTGGACGCCATGGAGGCGTCCGGTGCGCCGTTCCTGCCCGGGGTCTCCACGGCCTCGGAGGTGATGGGGCTGCTGGAGCGCGAGGTGCGGGAGATGAAGTTCTTCCCGGCCGAGGCCGCCGGGGGCCTGCCCTTCCTGAAGTCCCTGGCCGGGCCGCTGCCCACGGCCCGGTTCTGCCCGACCGGAGGCGTCACGCACGCCTCGGCGCCCGGCTACCTGGCGCTGCCGAACGTCGGTTGCGTGGGCGGTTCGTGGATGCTGCCCGCGGACGCGGTGTCCGCTGGGGACTGGCAGCGGATCGCCTCCCTGGCGAGGGACGCCGCCGCCCTGGGCACGGCCGGCAGCGAGTAGCGGCAACAGCCCGACGACCGTACGGGCACCGGCCGTCCCTCCGCGGCGACCGCCGTGCCCACCTGCGGGACCGGCTCAGCTCGACGAGACCCTGAAGCTGTTCGTGGTGAAGTCCAGGCCGCCGGGTGACGAGGTGATCTCGTAGCCGAGCTGCACGTCGCCGACGGTCTCGCCGTGCCACCAGCCCTGGCCCTCGATCCAGTCCAGGATCGGCAGGATGTTGACCGTGCCGGAACTGGAGTCCGAGATGCGCAGGAACGAGAAGACCTGGTTGGAGCCGTTGTCGCCCTTGTGGACCGTCCACTGGCTGCCGCCGAGCGACACGGTGCCCTGCTGGCTGCCGAGCGGGCCGACGGCGCCGTTGTGGTTGACCCAGAGCATTATCTCGTAGTCGTAGTCGGTGTCCCAGATGTCGTACGAGGTGTTGTACGAACCGCCGGACGGCACCGAGACGTTGTAGCCGCTGGTGAGCGTGCGCAGCGACGACAGCGGCTTGTTGACGACCTTCTTCGCGTTCGGGTACGACTTCACCCCGCCGGTCGCCGGGTGGTCCGCCGTCACGCCCCAGGTGCTGGAGGAGTCGGCCCAGATGGTCTGGGTGCCCGCGCCGGAGCCCCAGATGTTGTTGTACAGCGTGTACCCGTCGGACGTGGTGTAGGTGCCCCACTGGTCCGAGGACGTCCACGCGTGGGCCGCGGCGGGCGCGGCGGTGGCCTGGACGGGTGTGATGAGGAGGCCGGCCAGGGCGGCCCCCGCGGCGGCGGGGGCGAGCAGGAACCGGCTCAGCATGCGACGTGCCATGGTTGTCCCTTCCATGGTGCGGGGGATGACGCCGCGCTCCTGGACGGGGCGCGGAGGTGCCGGCCGTGCGGGTTCGTCCGGGTGCTCGGGACATCGGGCGCGCCGAGTAGTGAAGCGATTCGACGCGCTGCACGAAGGCCCGTGGTCTGGTGCCGGTCCTCCGCGCGGAGCCGTGCTCGACCGTGCTGAGGTGCGGCGACGGTGTCAGCCGGAGCCGGGAGCCGCCCGGGGGTGCGGGGTGAGCCGATCCGGAGCCCTCGGGGAGCCGCTCGGCGCCGAAGCCCTGTCGAAGCGCTTCGAAGACGCCTGTGAGAGTAGGGGAAGGTGCCTGGCGGCACAAGGGAACCGGGCGGAGTGGTGCAGGGGCCCCGGGCCGCCGCAGGCCACGGGCGGCGGGACCGGCCACCGCCGACGGATGCCGCCCGCGTCAACCGGCTGCGTCGAGACGACGGTGCGCGTCCGCCGGTGCGGCACGGCACCGCCCGCCCGCCGCCGCGGCGCGTCCACCGCGGCGACACGTCCGACGGCACGGCGCCGGTGCACCACCGCAGGCGGTCGCTGCGGCTCCGCCGGTCAGTGCACCTCCGTCACCACCACGTCCAGGGCCCACGGCCGCCCGGCCGCGCCGGGTGCGGCCACCTCGACCGTGAAACCGAGGTCCCGCAGCGTCTCCACGAGAGCGGACGGTGTCTTCGGCGCGGCTCCCGCGGAGAGCAGGCTCCGCACCAGCCGGCCCTTCGTGGCCTTGTTGAAGTGGCTGACCACGGAGCGCCGTTCCCGGCCGTCGACCACCTCGGAGTGCAGCACCCGCACGGTCGCCGTGCGCTCCGCGACCTCGCCCCGGGGCCGCCAGGCCGCGGCGTACGCCGACGACCGCAGGTCGAGCACGAGGCCGGAGGCCGCCGTCTTCGGCAGCACCTCGGCCATCACCGGCCGCCAGTACGCCCCGAGCGCACCGATCCCGGGCAGTCTGACGTTCATCGGGCACCGGTACGGCGGGATCCTGTCGGTCACCCGGACAGCACCCCACAGCCCCGAGAACACCAGCAGCGAGCGCGCCGCCCGCCGCTTCGCGCCCGCGTCCAGCGACGACAGGTCCAGCGCGTCGTAGAGCACGCCCGTGTACAGCGCGCCCGCCGGACGTGTGCCCGCCGTCAAAAGCGCCGCGTTCTTGGCCACCTCGCCGCGCTGGCCCTCGCTCAGCCCGAGCACCTCGCGGGCCTTCTCCCCGTCCCCCGCGCACAGCTCGACCAACGCGTCCAGCACGTCCTGCCGCGCCTCGCCCAGCCCCGGCGACGACAGCTCCTCCAGCTTCACCGGCGCACCCCGCCCGGAGGGCGCCTTGCCTTCGGACGGCGGCAGCAGCACGAGCACGATCGGGTCTCCTTGGTCGGTCCTCCACGGGGCGGGGCGCCCGGGGCCAGGGTACGGGGTGGCACTCGGCGCACCGGTCCGCGCCGCCGCACGGCCGGCGCGGGCCCCGACCCCGTTCATGAGCCACGATCGGGGGAAAGGCTCCCCATCCCGTGGACGGTTGATCACCGATGCCCGACTCTGGCAGGCGACCAAGGAAGGAGCGCGACATGACGGCCGTGCCGCACGAACCCCTTACGCAAGCGGAGGTCCTGTTGGACGGCTTCCTGGCACTGGACACGCCAGAAGGCTTCCGGGCCGAACTGATCGAGGGGGAGATCGTCGTGACACCGCCGCCGGACGGAGACCACGAGGACTGCATCGGGTTGATCGTGGACCAGGTGACCAGGCAGTCCCGAACCCGTATGCAGTTCGCCGGGACAAAGGGGCTGAGACTCCCGAGCGCGGGCCCCTGCCCGGATGTCCGCGTCGTCCCGGACGCCACCTTCGCCCCGTACGATCTGCGGCTCTTTCGCGGCGCGGAGGCGTGGACGCCCCCCGGCGGCGTCGCCCTCGTCGTCGAGGTCGCCTCCGCCAGGCCGCTGAGGGACCGGGAGGACAAGCGCCGCTGCTACGCGCGCGGTGACATCCCGCTGTACCTCCTCGTGGATCGTCAGTCGTCCTCCCTGAGCCTGTTCGGTGAACCTGACGGCGACGACTACCGGCAGCAGTGCACCATGCCCTTCGGCAAGCCGCTGCCCTTCCCCGAACCCTTCGCGTTCGAGCTGGAGACCTCGGAGTTCCTCTGAACCCCGGCCGGGCCCTGCCGGGTGGGACATTTGTCCTGCCGGACTCCGTACACGCGCGTCTGTCGAACGTTGTTCCGCGGTTCCTACAGTCGTGGGCATGACGACGACATCAGGCACCGCCGCCGCGACCGCACAGGGCGCGGCGCCGGCGGTGTCCTTTTCGGGGGCGGTCAGGACCTTCGGCGCCGTGCGGGCCGTCGACGGTGTCGACTTGGAGATCACACGCGGCGAGACGGTGGCGCTGCTGGGCCGCAACGGCGCCGGCAAGTCCACCGCCATCTCGCTGCTGCTCGGGCTGGACGACCCGGACGCCGGGACCGTGCGCCTCTTCGGCCAGGAGCCCGAACGTGCCGTGCAGGCCGGACTGGTCGGGGCGATGTTGCAGGAGGGGCGTCCGGTGCGCCGGGTCACGGTGCGGGAGCTGGTCACCTTCGTGGCCCGGCAGTATCCCGCGCCGATGCCGGTCGCCGAGGCCCTGGAGCTCGCGGGCATCACGGAGTTGGCGGGACGGCGCGCGGACCGGCTGTCGGGCGGGCAGACGCAGCGGGTCAGGTTCGCCGTGGCGCTGGTGGGCGATCCCGCGCTGATCGTGCTCGACGAGCCGACGGCCGCCCTGGACGTCGAGGCACGGCGGGCGTTCTGGGCGTCGATGCGGGCCTATGCGCGGCGCGGCCACACCGTGCTCTTCTCCACGCACTATCTGGAGGAGGCCGATGCGCACGCCGACCGGATCGTGGTCATCGACCACGGCCGGATCGTGGCGGACGGCAGTGGCGACGAGCTGAAGCGGGCGGCGGGCGGCAACCTCGTCTCGTTCGACCTGGCCGGGCACGGCACCGAGGGCCTGGCGCGGTTGCCGGGCGTTCTCGCGGTGGAGGTGCGCGGGGACCGGGCGCTGCTGCGCTCGGAGGACTCCGACGCCACGGTGATCGCACTGGCCGAGCGCGGCGCGATACGCGGCCTGGAGGTCACCGCGGCCTCGCTGGAGACCGCGTTCCTCGCGCTGACCTCGTCCGACGCCGCCTCGGACGGCACCCCGGCCGGCGCCCGAGCACCTGCCGCACCGCACTCGGCCGCGGCACGGCGCCCGGCCGCCGCGGAGCACCAGGCCGCCGCGGGCGATCGGTGCACCGAGGATCCGCCCGCCGTGGATCGGGCCGCCGAGGAACCGGCCGCCGACGCGGCAAGGGAGACGGTGTGATGTTCGACTACCTCGTGCTGGAGGTCCGCAGGACCCTCCGCGACACCGGCTTCGTGATCTTCGGCATCGGGATGCCGGTGCTGATGTACCTGCTGTTCACCAACATCGGCGACGACGTCGGCGGCAGGTGGAGGACCGCGTCCATGGTCGGCATGGCGGCGTACGGAGCCCTGGGCTCCGCGCTGAACACCGGCACGGGCGTCGCCGAGGACAAGTCGATCGGATGGCTGCGGCAACTGCGCATCACGCCGATGCGGCCGCGCAGCGTGGTGATCGGACGGGCGCTGACCGGCTCGGTGGTCGTGCTGCCTGCCATCGTCGCGGTGCTGCTGGCCGGCGGCGTGGTCAACGGGGTGCGGCTGGCCGTGTGGCAGTGGGTGCTGGTCGCCGTGCTGCTGTGGCTCGGCGCGTTCCCCTTCACCCTGCTCGGGATCGGCAACGGCTACCGGCTGACCGCGCAGACCACCGGCGTGGTGAACGTGGCGTGCAACCTGGGCATGTCCATCGTGGGCGGCCTGTGGTTCCCTGTGGACCTCTTCCCGGGCTGGCTGCGCTCGCTGTCCTCGTACACGCCGACCAACCGGTTCGCCGAGCTGGGCGTGTCGGCGACCGAGAAGGCCGCGCCGGGCTTCGGCACCGTCGCCGTGCTGGGGCTCTGGATGCTGGTCTTCGGCTCCTACGCCGTGTTCTCCTACCGCAGGTCCGCCCGCACGGTGTGACCGGCGGGCCCGCTCCCCTGCCCGTGCTCCGCCCTGCCCGCTCGCCCGCCCCACCGGGGCCCCGAGCGGCGTGACAGGAGGCCCGATGTCCTCGAAGAACGACCCGACCACCGCCACCTGCACCGGCCCGGCGGAGCCCGGGGCCGGACGGCTGCGGTGCCGGCGGGCCGGGCGCAAGCCCGAGGCGGTGGGCCCGCCGAACGGTTTCGCCCTGCTGCCCTGGCTGCTGATGGGGATGGGGGCGGTGTCCAACCTGGTGCGCGGCGAGACCCCGCAGCCGTGGGTCGGAGCCTTCGGCCTGCTGGTCTTCAACTCGCTCTACGTCTTCGTGGTCTTCCGCGCCTTCGACAAGCAGCGCCGCGAGGCGCGCTCCACCCGGTGGGTACTGCTCGCGATGACCGTGATCGCCGTGGGCCTGGCCGCGGGCTACGGCGGCACTTGGCTGGTTTTCTACCCACTGCTCGCGCTGGCCGCGGGCTCGGTGCTGCGGGGGCGGGCAATGGGCCGGGTGATGTTCGCCCTGACCGCCCTCGCCGCGGTGACGGCGGCGCTGCGGGACGGCTGGGACGCGGTCGGCTTCGCGTACGGAACGTTCATCTCCGGTATGGTCACCGCGGCGATCATGGCGCTCTCCGAGACGGTCAAGGAGCTGCGGGCCACCCGCGAGGAGCTGGCCCGCACGGCGGTGGAGCGCGAGAGGTTGCGGTTCTCCCGCGATCTGCACGACCTGCTCGGCCACACCCTCTCGGTGGTCGTGGTCAAGGCGGAGGCCGTCCGGCGGCTCGCGCCGCGCGATCTGGACGCCGCGCTCTGCCAGGTCACCGACATCGAGTCGGTGGGCCGCCAGGCGCTCACCGAGATCCGCGAGGCCGTCACCGGCTACCGCGAGGGCAGCCTCACCACCGAGCTCGACCGGGCGCGCTCCGCGCTGACGGCCGCGGGCATCGAGCCGGTGATCCAGCAGTCGGGCCCGCCGCTCACCGCGCAGCAGGAGGCACTGCTCGGCTGGGTGGTCCGCGAGGCCGTCACCAACGCGGTGCGGCACAGTGCCGCCGACCGGTGTGAGATCACGGTCACCGGCAGCGGGGAACGGGTGCGCCTGGCGGTCGGCGACAACGGCCGGGGCCGGCCCGCCGGCCCGGGGCAGCCCACGCCCGGCGGCGCGGCAGCCGGCGGGACCGGGTTGAAAGGGCTCACCGAGCGGCTGGCGTCCGCGGGCGGCACCCTGGTGGCGGGTCCCGCACCGCGCGGTGGCTTCCTGGTGACGGCGGAGCTCCCGGTGGAGCCGGTCCCCGCGTCCGCCGGGGGCGAGGGGCCCCTCGCCCCCGGCGGACGCGGCAGGACCGCCGAACCGGCTGCGGCCGGACAGTGACGGCGCCGCCGTGCGGGATCCGGGCGCCGGTGCCATGCTGAAAACGTGAGTGCACCGGTCACCGCCCGGCCGCGGCGGCCGCCGATGAGACGGCGGGTGGGCGTCCTGCTCCGCTTTCCCGCCGGCATCGCCCTGGTCACCTGGCGCTACGTCTGGCGCGTCACGGCACTGCACCGCACCGAGGCGCGCGGTGACCGGAGCGATCTGCCGGCGCCGCTGCCGCCGGAGCTCGTGGACGAATGCAGCAAGCTCCTGGCCGACGGCGCGGGCCCCCTGTTCCACCGGCGGTTCACGGTCCGCGTCGAGGGCAGCGCGATGGCACCCGAGCAGCTTATGTCCGCGGTGGCGGCCGACGTGAACCGTGCGGCTCCGTCCGCCGCCGCGGTGTTCCACAAGACGGCGGGAAGGCCCGGCACGGCGGAGGTCGGCGACGAGTACCGCGTCCAGATGCCGGGCCCCTGGGACGGTCCGGTGCGCGTGGTGCACCGGGACGCCACGTCGCTGCGCTTCGCGACGCTCCAGGGACATCTGGAGGCCGGGCAGATCGAGTTCCGCACGGCCGCCGACGACGACGCGCTGGTCTTCGAGGTGGAGGCATGGTCGCGCGGCGGGGACCGGTGGGCCGACCTGCTGTACAGCAGGCTCAAGATGGCCAAGGAGATCCAGTTCAACATGTGGGTGCACTTCTGCCTGCGGGTCGCGAAGTTCTCCGGTGGCCGGACGCGGGGCGGGGTCACCGTCGTCACGCGCGCGATCCCCGAGAGCTTCTGCCGCGCCGCCACCGGCTGCTGAGGTGCGGGGCCGGGGTGAGGAGGTGCCGGGCCGGGGCGACGGCGACGCCTGGGTCGCCCGGCACGGTCTCCACCCGGGCGGCGGGCGCGCCGTGCAGCTCGGCGTGGACCAGCCGGCACAGGCGTTGCGCGGCCGCCCGCAGGAACCGGTGCTGGGTCGACCGGCCGAACATCACGAAGCCCAGTCTGACCAGGGGGTTGGCGATCGGGGCGCGGCGCGAGCGGCCGGTGATGCGGAACTCGACCTCTCCGCTGCCCAGGTGCTTGACGACCAGGTAGGTCAGCTCGCCCTCCTCGAGGTGGCCCTCCAGGGTCTGGTACCCCCAGCCCCATACGCGCCGGGCCGCCGCGCCCGAGCCCTGCGTCCCGTCGACCAGTGACGTGACCCGGACGCCCATGTCGAAGCGGAGTCCCAGGAAGCGCCCCTCCAGCAGCATGTCACGGCCCGGCAGCGCATCGCCGCGCCGGTAGAGGGCGCGCAGGATGCGCGGCTCCGCGAACTGGTAGTCGTGCACGAGACGGCAGGCGATCTCCCAGGCGCCGCCGGGGACGGGGGCGCCCGGTGGCTCCCTGGCCACCGTGCACCGCAGCTCGTCCAGGCTCCAGCCGGCGTTCCAGGACGGCGCGGGCCCGGTCGGCGGAGCGTCGTTGACGTCGAGCAGGGCCAGGGCGCGCAGGGCCTCGGCGGCACGGGCGCGGTACAGACGGCGCTCACGCAGCATGCGCCCGCCCCCTCGGCGGCGCGCCGCGGCCGCTCGGGAAACCGCAGTACGTCACGGCGGGCCGCGCGGGCGGCTACTCGTACTCCGCCACGGACTGGCCGATGAGCCAGAACATGGGAGGCCACAGACCGACGAAGAGCGCACGGCGCTCGGCGTTGCCGCGCTCGTCCTGGTCGTGGCCCTTGGCCCTGGTCCAGAAGCCGATGCACAGCAGCACCGAGCCGAGCGACGCCATGTGCAGGTGGTTGCTGCGCACCCCCGCCCGGTGCAGTGCCTCCACGACCCGCATACCGACCTCCCGCAGCGCCCGCGTGTACGCCTGCCCGCCGCCGGCGACGCTCCACCGGTACGAGCAGGTATCTCCGGTATTGAGGAGCATAGGCCAGAAATGTTCGCTCGGCGCCCCGAACGGACGGCGATCCGGCCGGGACGCCGGACGGCGCGGCGGCACGGCGGCGCGGCGGCACTAGGGGCGCGGCGGCAGGGCGGCCACGTACGGGACGTCGGCGTGCGGGGCGGCAGGGGACGGCGGGAGGACACGACAAGCGCGAGGGTACGGCGGCAGACGGCACGCGGGTTCCACGGCAGACGACACGGGGCTCCGCCGCAGACGGCACGCGGGTTCCGCCGCAGACGGCGGGGTGCGGCGGCAGACGGGTTCGCGGCGCGTGGGCCGCGTCGTGGTGCGGGTGCCGGGCGAGGCGTGGCCCGAGCGGCGCCGCCCCGAGCACCCCGCCGTACCCTCTTGCCCATGACCGCCCATCCGCCCGGGGACTCCGGCGTGCGACGTACGAGGGTCCTGCTCGCCGAGGACCAGGGGATGATGCGCGGCGCGCTGGCCCTGCTGCTCGGGCTGGAGGACGACATGGAGGTCGTCGCGCAGGTGGCCGCCGGTGACGCGATCGTGGCGGCAGCGGCCCGGGAGCGGCCTGACGTGGCGCTGCTGGACATCGAACTGCCCGGGTGCAGCGGTCTGGACGCGGCGGCGGAGCTGCGCACGGCGTGCCCGCAGTGCCGCGTGCTGATCCTGACGACGTTCGGGCGGCCGGGTTACCTGCGGCGGGCCATGGAGGCGGGCGCGGCGGGCTTCCTCGTCAAGGACGGCCCGGTGGAGGAGCTGGCCGCGGCGATCCGTCGGGTGCTCGCCGGCGAGACGGTGGTCGACCCGGCGCTGGCCGCGGCCGCGCTCAGTGCGGGCCCCAATCCGCTCACGCCCCGCGAGCGCGAGGTGCTGGTCGCCTCGGCGGACGGTGCGACGGTCGCGGATGTCGCGGCGAAGGTGCACCTGTCGGAGTCGACGGTGCGCAACTACCTGTCGTCGGCCATCGGCAAGACCGGTACCCGCAACCGGATGGAGGCGGTACGGGAGGCACGCCAGCAGGGGTGGCTGTGACGCGGGATCCGCTCAGGCCCGCCGGGGCCGCCTGACGCACCGGCGCGACCGGACACCACCGGGCGCGACCGGAGGCCGGCGGACGACCAGGGGATCACCGGCGAGCCGGTGCCCGACGCCGCCGCATGGCTCGGCCCGGCCGCACCGCCCGGTCCCCGTCCGGGAGACCGGGCACCGGCCGGCTCGGCACCACCCGGCGCGGCACCGGCCGGGTGGTGCCGGGCGGCGGCCCGCTGGACTACTCCGTACCGACCTCGCCGGCCGCCGCCGGGTGCTGGGTGCGCCGCGGCATCCAGAGCAGCATGACGAGTGCCGAGGCGACCAGGATCACGGCGGCGCAGCGGAAGGCCAGGGCGTAGCCCGCGGTGAGGGCCTCGGGATCGGAGCCGCCGGCCGTACGGGACGCCGCCACCGTGGACAGCACGGCGAGGCCGATCGCGCCGCCGAGCGTGCGGGAGCAGTTGACCAGGCCGGAGACCAGGCCCGCGTCGTCCGGGTCGGCGCCGGAGGTGGCCAGCGCGGCGAGCGGGGTCGTCGAGAGGCCCGCGCCGAACATCATCACGATGCCGGGCAGCAGGATCGAGGTGGTGTACGAGCCGTCCGCCCGCATCGTCGACTGCCAGGCGAACCCGACCACGGCGACCAGGATGCCCAGTACGGCGACGTCCCTGGCCCCCAGTGCCCGCATCAGCCGGGGCGCCGCCTTGGAGCCCACGATCACGCTCACCGAGCTGGGGACGAGGGCGATCCCGGCGTCCAGCGGGGTGTAGCCCAGGACGTTCTGGGCGTACAGCGTCATCAGGAACCACATGCACACCATGCCGGCGCCGCAGATGAACATCACGGCATTGGCGGCGGCCACCGACCGCAGCCTGAACAGTTGCAGCGGCATCAGCGGCACCCGGGTGCGCCCCTCCACCAGCAGGAACACGGCGAGCAGCAGCGGTCCCGCGATCAGCGGTACCAGGGTCGCGGGGGCCGTCCAGCCGGCCGCTTCGGTCTGCACGATGCCGTACGCGAGTACGGCGGTGCCCGCGGTGACCAGCACCGCGCCCGGCAGGTCGAGGCGGCGGGTACCGCCTGCCCTGCTCTCGGTCACCCAGCGGGCGGCCCCGGCCAGTACCAGCGCGCCGACCGGCACGTTGATCAGCAGCACCCAGCGCCAGGACAGCGTCTCGGTCAGCAGCCCGCCGACCAGGCCGCCCGCGGCGCCACCGCCCGCGCCCACCGCGCTCCACGTCGCGATCGCGCGTGCGTGCGCCGGACCCTCCGGGACGGCGGAGGTGAGGATGGTCAGCGTGGCCGGCGCGAGCACCGCGGCGCCCAGGCCCTGGGCCGCGCGGGCGGCGAGGAGCTGCCAGCCCTCCTGGGCGAGACCGCCCGCGAAGGAGGCCAGCGTGAACAGCGCGAGTCCCACGAGGAACATGCGCTTGCGCCCGAAGACGTCGCCGGTACGGCCGCCGAGCAGCATGAAGCCCGCGAAGGCGATGGAGTAGGCGTTCACGACCCACTGGAGCCCTGACGCGCTGAGCCCCAGGTCCGCCCGCATGGAGGGCAGCGCCACGTTGACCACGGACACATCGAGGACGACGAGGAACTCCCCCGCGCAGGCGGCGAGTACGACAAGCCACGTCGGGGCTGGAGTGCGGTGGGTGAGTGGGGGGGCTTCAGCGACTCTGAGCATGCGGGTCATGTTTGCACGGGCCTCAGGACCCCCGTCGGGATTTCGCCGTATGAGTGACGACCTGTCTGCCCCGGTCCCCCACCGGCCTCGAAAGTCATACGACACACCTCCAGACTCACCCGCACCATCCCTCATCGCAACCGCCGGCCGCGGTGCGCGCCGACCAGCGGTGCACCCGCTCGGGCCCGGACCGGCCCGCTCTCCGAGTGCCATGCAAACCCCCGCATACGACGGACCGGAGTGTCACGAACAGGTCAAGATTGGTGTTCGTACGATGTTCCTCGGAATATGGCACGGCGCAGGTAAGTTCATGTGCCACGTACCGCCGCGCGTCCCGGTCGCACAGCACAGGGCCGCGCCGGGCGCACGCACGAACCCGCGGGACCGCACCGGCCCCGCACGCCACGGCAGCGGGCGCGCGACCCCGCGGGCACCGCGGCCCGCGGCGCCGAACCGCCGCAACCCGACGACCGACCGCACGACCGACCGCTCCGCGCCATCCGGCGTCAGCCCTCCCACTCCTGCCCTGGAGGCCGCACAGAATGACCCCGACGACCGACCAGCACCCCGGAACGGCGGCCCCCCTGACCGCCGTTCCCGTGTCCGGACTTCCCGAGGACCCGGGGAAGCACCGGGACGGCCGCGGCGGCATCGTCCCCGTCCTCGCCTTCGCCGGCATCACGGTCGCCGTGATGCAGACGCTGCTCGTGCCGGTCATCAAGGACCTGCCGACCCTGCTCAGCACCTCGGCGAGCAATGCCACCTGGGTCATGACCTCCACCCTGCTCGCCGGCGCCGTGGCCACCCCGATCATGGGCCGTCTCGGTGACCTGTACGGCAAGCGGCGCATGCTGCTCGCCAGCCTCGCCGTCATGGTGATCGGCTCGCTGATCTGCGGTTTCACCGACCAGCTACTGATCATGATCGCCGGCCGTGCGCTCCAGGGCTTCGCGATGGGCGCGATCCCGCTGGGCATCGGCCTGATGCGGGACGAACTGCCGCGCGAGCGGCTCCCCGGTGCGATGGCGCTGATGAGCTCCTCGATCGGCGTCGGCGGTGGCCTGGCGCTGCCGGGTGCCGCGCTGGTCGCCCAGCACTTCGACTGGCACGCCCTGTTCTTCACCGCCGCCGGGCTCGGCGTGCTGGCGATCCTGCTCACGCTGCTGATGGTGCCGGAGTCGGCGGTGCGCGCCCGCGGCAGGTTCGACCTGGCGGGCGCCCTCGGGCTCTCCGCCGGCCTGATACTCCTGCTGCTGCCCGTCACCAAGGGCAGCGACTGGGGATGGGGTTCGCCGACGACCCTCGCCCTGTTCGGCGCCTCCGTCGCGGTCCTCCTCCTGTGGGGCCTGATGGAGCTGCGGATGAAGGCCCCGCTGGTGGACCTGCGCACCACGGCACGGCGCGAGGTGCTGCTGACCAACCTGACCTCGATCATGGTCGGCGTGGCCTTCTACGCAATCTCGCTGGTCCTGCCGCAGTTGCTCCAACTGCCCAAGGCCACCGGCTACGGCCTCGGCCAGTCCATGGTGGTCGCCGGTCTCTGCGTGGCCCCGCTCGGGCTGACGATGATGCTCACGGCGCCGCTGTACGCGAAGCTCTCAAGGGCCTACGGGCCCAAGATGTCGCTGCTCCTCGGCATGCTCGTGATCGGCATCGGCTACGGCGCCGGGCTCGGCCTGATGAGCGAGGCATGGCAGACCGTCGTGATCTCGGTGGTGGTGGGCGCGGGCATCGGGCTCGCGTACTCCTCGCTGCCCGCCCTGATCATCGGTGCGGTGGACCCGTCGGAGACCGGCGCCGCCAACGGCCTCAACGCCCTGATGCGCTCCATCGGCACCTCGGTCTCCAGCGCCGTCATCGGCATGGTGCTGGCCCGTACGGCGAACGTGACGCCGGACGGCATCGCGGTGCCGACGATGCACGGCTTCCGGGTGTCGTTCCTGATCGCCACCTGTGCGGTCGCCGGCGGTCTGGTCCTGGCGGTGTTCCTGCCGTCCCGCCGCCGGGTGGCCCCGCAGCCGCACCTGCGCGCCGCGTCGGACGACACCGCGGTGCCCGGCGCCACCGGCACCGCCGCGCCGCAGCCGGTACCCGCGGCCGCCTCCGTCGCGGCTCCCGGGGCGCAGGTCGGCGCCGTGCCCGTCCGCACCGCGCCGCACGCCGCGGACACACGGCCGGCCTCGGACGTCCCGCGCCGCGGAAGCTGCGGCTTCCACGGCCGGGTGCTCGACGCCGCGGGCTCGCCCGTGGCCCGCGCGAAGGTGACGCTGATCGACGGCCGCGGCCGCCAGGCGGGCGCCGCGCTCACCGACACGGCCGGCCGCTACGTCCTCACCGTGCCCGCCCCCGGCCCCTACGTGCTCGCCGCGACGGCGGGCGGTCATGCGCCGCGCGCCTCCGCGGCCACGTACTCGGGCCACGCGGGCCCCGTGGAGGTCGACCTCCCCCTCTCGGCCCTGGTCCCCGCACCCCGCCAGGAGGCCGCCGCCACGCTCGAACGTCCCCGCAGCGGCTCCTGAGCAAGGGCCGCGGGCGCCCCGGGCCACCGTCAGGCCCGGCCCGGGGCCGGCCCCGCGGCTCGTGCGGGTGAGCGACGCGCAGCCGCACGCCACGGCCGGCCGCCAGGCCCCTGACATGACCGCGGCCGGCGGTCGGCGGTCGCGGTCGGCGGTCGGCGGCTGCGAGCGCACCGCCTTCCGGTGAGTCCACCGCCGCGGTCCTGACCCGGTGCACCCGGGCCTGACGGGCCGTCCCGCGAACGGAACGGTCAGCCGGTGATCCTCATCAGGCCGATCCGGTCCCCCTCGACGATGAAGGCGAAGTCGGAGGGGCCGTTGAAGCCGCTCCCGCCGACCTGGGCGCTGACGGTGACGGTGTCGCCGTCCGCCCGGGTGCCGGTGATGTCCAGGGTCACCTGCTTGCCGATGAACTCCTCGTCGCTCCAGCCCCGGATGGCGTCGTGCCCGCGGAACTCACGTCCCCAGTCGTTCACCGCGCCGTCCTCCGCGAAGGCGGCGAGGAACGCGTCGGTGTCCCCGTTGTTGGCGGCGTCGACGGCCCGGCGGACGGGGGCGGGCAGGGAAGCGGTGGCCATGGGTCTCTCCAGGTCGTGCCGGTGGAACACGACCGTCCCACAGGTGGCACACCGACACTAGGCCAGGGCCCGCGCCGCCGCATCCGGAGCCTGCCGACCGCGCTCGCCGCCCTGGCCGGACTCGCCCTCGCCGCCCTCGGCCCCGTCCAGACAGCCGCGGCGAGCGGTGCCGCGCCCGCCGCCACCGGTCTGCACATCAGCGGTGGCAAGCTGGTCGAGGGCAACGGCAGCGCCTTCGTCCTGCGGGGCGTCAGTGCCGCCCACGCCTGGTACGCCGACAGGACCACCCAGTCGCTGAAGGACATCAGGGCCCTCGGCGCCAACAGCGCCCGCATCGTGCTGAGCACCGGCGCCCGCTGGACCCAGAACAACGCGAGCGACGTCTCCAACATCATCGGCCAGTGCAAGCTGAACAAGCTCATCTGCATCCTCGAAGCCCATGACACCGCCGCCGGCTCCCGGCCCGGCCGTCCGCCGCGCCACGCCCCCGCCGCCACCGGCCGCGGGAGCGTACGGCAGCATGGGCGCGGGCCTGCGCAACGGGCGCAACCGCCCGTGCCGACGTACGCCCCCGAGCTGGAGGAACCCATGGCCGTCGAGCCCGCGCCGGTGTCCGAGCGGCCGGTGCACGCTCCGCCGGCACCCGTGCCGCACCCCGCGCCGCAGGTGCTCGCGGCCTTCGAGGCGGCCAAGGGCTTCATGCCCCTCGACGAGGGGCTCGCCCTGTACGCGGCCGCGTGCCGGGCCGCGGCGCTGGGGCTCCCGCTGCTGGAGGTCGGCACCTACTGCGGCCGCTCCACCCTGCTGCTGGCCGACGCGGCCCGTGCCGCGGGCGTCACCGCGGTCACGGTCGACCACCACCGGGGCAGCGAGGAGCAGCAGCCCGGCTGGGAGTACCACGATCCGGAGCTGGTGGATCCGGATCCCGGGGTGGGACGCATGGACACCCTGCCCGTCTTCCGGAGGACGCTGTTCAAGGCCGGTCTGGAGGACCACGTGGTGGCGGTCGTGGGCCGTTCGCCGCAGGTGGCGCGCCTCTGGCGGGCGCCGCTCGGCCTGGTCTTCATCGACGGCGGCCACACGGACGAGCACGCGAGGGGCGACTACGAGGGCTGGACGCCGCATCTCGCACCGGGCGGCCTGCTGGTCATCCACGATGTGTTCCCGGATCCCGCGGACGGCGGCCGGGCCCCGTACCGCATCTACCGGCGGGCCCTCGACTCCGGTGCCTTCGCCGAGGTCGCGGCGGTCCGCTCGCTGCGCGTGCTGCGCACCGCCGAGCAGGCGGCCGGGGCCGCGGTCTAGAGTCGGACCGTGTCCCCCATGAGTCCCGGCCGCGATCCTTACGGGGCCGACGGCTCCCGTCCGCCGCGGCGTGCGCCGGCCGTGGCGGTGGCTGCGCTGCTGTCCGTGGCCCTGGTGGGCTGGCTCGTCTGGCGGGCCGTGGACGGACCGGCGCCGCACGGCACGCCCGCGGACGGCCCCCCGCCGAGCGCCGCCACCGCGCGGAGCGCGCCCGGTACGCCCTACGGCGACCGCGGTCCCGGCCGGGCGTACGGCAAGCCCCCCGCCGGCGCTCCCGGGCACACGGCCGCGCGACCCCTGGCCGGCAGGGTCGTCGTGATCGACCCGGGCCACAACCCGGACAACTACCGGCACCCCGACGAGATCAACCGCAAGGTGGACGTCGGCACCGGCACCAAGGAGTGCGACACCACGGGCACGGCCACGAACGCCGGATACCCGGAGGCCCGGTTCACCCTCGACGTCTCACGACGGGTGCGGGCGCTGCTGGAGGAGCAGGGCGCCGAGGTCGTCCTGACGCAGGACGGCGACCGCGCCTTCGGCCCCTGCGTCGACGAGCGGGCCCGGATCGGCAACACGGCGCACGCGGACGCCGCGATCTCCATCCACGCCGACGGCGCCCCGGCCGGGGACCGCGGCTTCCACGTCATCCTGCCCGCGCCGGTGCACGAGGGCCGGGCGGACACCCGGGCGATCACGGGGCCGTCCCGCGAGCTCGGGGAGCGCGTCGCCGGCCGTTTCGCCCACGCCACCGGCAGCGCCCCCTCCAACTACATCGGCGGCGGCACCGGCCTCGACGTCCGCGCCGACCTGGGCGGGCTGAACCTGTCCCGGGTGCCCAAGGTGTTCATCGAGTGCGGCAACATGCGCGACACGCACGACGCCGCCGAGGTGACGAGCGGCGCGTGGCGGCAGAAGGCGGCGCAGGGCATCTCTGAGGGAATCATGAGTTTCCTGCACGGGTGAGGTCACAAGCCCATGACCGGGCAGACACCTTCACCATGATGACGATAGTGTCGCCCCTACGATGGGGGGCCACCCCCGCGCTTCGCAACCCCGCGGCCACCGCAGTCCCCCGAGACCTGCCACCGCGAGTGACGAGCGACAGCGACGCCCACCAGCGACCGATGAGACGACTGACGAAGGACCTGAAGTGAATTTCCGCTCCCTCAAGCGAGGCGACGGCGTGGTGATCGCGGCAGCGGTGTTGCTGTTCATCGCCTCGTTCCTCGACTACTACTCGGCACCCTCGGGCTACAGCGGCGACGTCCCGAACGCGTGGGACGGTCTGGGCAACGGCCTCGGTGTCTACATGGGCGGTGTCATCGGCGCGGCACTGATCGTCGTGAGCCGTTCCCTGCCCCAGCCGCGGAAGGTCGCGGGCCTGGAACTGGGTCAGCTCGGCGTCGGGTTCACCATCCTGGTGGCGTGGGTGATGTTCTGGACGATCGTCGACCTCGACAACGTGGACGCCGGTGCCGGTCTCATCCTCGGTCTCATCGCCGCCCTGGTCCTCGCCGCCGCCGCGGTCGCCACCCCGCTGGTCGCCGCCCTCCAGGCGCCGCTGACCGGCGCCCCGCGCCCGGTCAGCGCCCCGTACGGCATGCAGCCGGGCGCCGGGTACGGCTACCCGGGCGGCCCCCAGCCCTCGTACGGCGGCCAGCCGGGCCCCGGACAGCCGCAGCCCTACGGTGCGCAGCCCCAGCCGCAGGGTGCGCAGCCGCAGCCCCAGCCGCAGGCCCAGGGCCAGGCCCAGGCCCCGCAGCAGACGCAGGGCGCCCCCTCCCCCGGTGACTTCTCGCCGTTCTGGTTCGCGGTGCCGGTGCAGCGCCCGCTCTACGCGGAGGACGGCTCGCCGACCCCGATCGCCGAGCTGGCGCCCGGCACCTGGTACCTGGCGGTGGAGCAGCGCGGCCCCGGCCTGGTGGCGCAGACGCAGGACGGCCGTCGCGGCGTGCTCCAGGACACCACAGGCATCCAGCGCGGCTGAGTCCGGATCGACCGGGCTCCGTCCGCCGCGCGGCCGGAGCGTCCCGTCGCCGGCGTCCTGTCGAGAGCGCTTCGGCCCCCGTTCCCCGGAACGGGGGCCGTGCTCGTGTGCGGGTCCGCGCGGTGACCGGGCGTCAGGGTTTCGCCCCGCGGGGGCGGGCAACCCTCATGTTCATGTCTAGATATCGTAACGGCTCGGACCAGGCGGGGACGGTCATAGCGATCATTGCGGACGTCTTCGCCCTCATACTCGGTCTGTGGATCCTGATGTACCTGCTGGACGCGAACCGCGGCAACGACCTGGTCCAGCTCGTCCGTGAGTCCGCGAACTGGCTCGCGGGCTGGTCGCACGACCTCTTCACGTTCGACGAGGCATGGGCGCGCGTGGTCGCCGGCTACGGCCTTGCGGCCGTGGTCTACCTCTTCGTGGGCCACGCGGTCGCCCACCGCCTGCACCGCCACCGGCACTGACCGCACCGGCGCGCGCCGCGGGCCCTGCTCTCGGCGCACGGCGGCCTGCGCCGGCGCGTGTCCCGGTGCACCCGGGCGGCCCGGCGGTTCAGCCGTCCGGGACACCCTGCGCGCAGCACTGGGGGTCGAGTCCGGCCGGCAGGTCCGCGCCGCCGAAGACCGCGCAGGTCGCCTCGTCGCCACCGAGTGCGGCGACGGCGAGCAGCACGGCTCCCGCGGTCCAGGTGGTCAGCTCCTCGGGCCACACCGCCTGGTCCGCGTAGACGTAGCCCGTCCAGTACAGGCCCGAGGCCGGGTCGCGCAGGTGCCGGATCGAGCGCAGGATCTCCACGGCGCGCGCCGGCTCGCCCATCGCCCACAGCGCCAGGGCGAGTTCCGCGGACTCGCCGCCGGTCACCCAGGGGTTGGGCACCACGCAGCGCACGCCGAGGCCGGCGACGACGAAGCGGTCCCACCCCTCCGCCATCCGGGAGCGGGCCTCGGCCCCGCTCAGGGCGCCGCCGAGTACGGGGTAGTACCAGTCCATCGAGTAGCGGCCCTTGTCCAGGAAGTGCTCCGGGTGGCACCGCACGGCGTGCCGCAGCGCGCCCACCGCGAGCTCCCAGTCGGGCTGCGGCTCGCCGCGCTGCCCGGCGAGGGCGAGGGCGCAGCGCAGGGCGTGGTGGATCGATGCGGAGCCGGTGAGCAGCGCGTCGGTGCAGGCGCTCCCGTCCGGCTCCCGCTTCCAGCCGATCTGCCCACCGGGCTGCTGGAGTTCCAGCACGAAGGAGACGGCGGCGCGCACCACGGGCCACATCCGGTCCAGGAACCGCTCGTCCCCGGTGGCCAGGTAGTGGTGCCAGACGCCGACGGCGGGGTACGCGCAGAAGTTGCTCTCCCGGCCGTGGTCCGCCACCTCGGTCGCGTCGCCGTCGGCATAGGCCGCGTACCAGGAGCCGTCCTCGTTCTGGTGCCGGGCGAGCCAGTCGTAGGCGCGGGCGGCGGCGCCGTGCTCGCCCGCCGCGTCCAGGGCCATGGCCGCCTCGGTGTGGTCCCAGGGGTCGAGGTGGTGGCCGCGGAACCACGGTATGGCGCCGTCCGGGCGCTGGACGGCGAGGAGGGCGCGCACGGTGGCGGCGGCCTGCTGCCCGGTGAGCACGCCGGGCAGTGCCAGGCGCTCGGTCTTCTCGGGCCGGCGCACCGCGCTCACACCCCGGTGTCGGGCAGGTGCGGCTTGGTGGCGTAGGCCACGAAGCTCTTGCCGACGACCGGGTTGAGCAGTTGCTCGGCGAACCGCGTCGCCAGCGGCTTCTTCATGATGTCCCAGACCAGCAGCCTGTGGTACGCGCGCACCGGCAGGGCCTTGTCGTTGTCCACCCCGAACGCGCACTTCAGCCACCAGTACGGCGAGTGCAGCGCGTGCGCGTGGTGGGTGCCGTAGGGCTTCAGACCGGCCTCGCGGATCCTGCCGAGGAGTTCGTCGGCCTTGTAGATGCGGATGTGGCCGCCCTCGACCTCGTGGTAGGCGTCGCTGAGCGTCCAGCAGACCTTCTCGGGGCCGTACCGGGGCACGGTCACGGCGATCCTGCCGCCGGGCCGCAGGACCCGCACCATCTCCGCGAGCACACCCTTGTCGTCCGGGATGTGCTCCATCACCTCGGAGATGATCACGACGTCGAAGGACTCGTCGGGGAAGGGCAGCGCGAGCGCGTCGCCCTGCATTGCGGTGGCGGTGGCGCCCGCCGGGGCCTCGCCCGCCTCCTTCATCGCCGCGAACCACGAGGCGACCTCGCGGACCTCGTCCGCGCTGCGGTCGAGTGCCACCACGCGCCCCCCGCGCCGGTAGCACTCGAAGGCGTGCCGTCCCGCGCCGCAGCCCAGGTCGAGCACGCGGTCGCCCGCGGCGAGCGGGAAGCGGGTGAAGTCGACGGTCAGCATGAGTGGTTGCTCCCGGAGGGCGTCCCGGTGGCCGCGGGACGGCCGGAGTCGGTGTGGGGGTGGGCGGGGGCCGGCTGGACGGCGGCGGGCTGCGCCGGCCCCGCCCGCCCGGCCGCGGAAGCGGGCGGCTGCGGGACGCGGGGCCGGACTGGGCGGGCCGGACCGGAGCGCTGCGCGGGGTGGACCGCGCGCGACGACCGTCCGGCGGCCGCGCGGTCCATCGCCTCCCGGTAGCGCTCCACCGTGCCCTGTGCGGCGCGCGCCCAGGTGAACCTGGCCAGCACCCGGGCGCGGCCCGCCGCGCCGAGCCTGGCGCGCAGCCCGGCGTCGTCCAGCAGCCGGCCGAGCGCGGCGGCGAGCGCCGGCGCGTCGCCGGGCGGCACCGCGAGGCAGGTCTCGCCGTCCGGTCCCGCGACCTCCGGGATGGCGCCGCCGGTGGTGGCGACCAGGGGGGTGCCGGTCGCCATGGCCTCGGCGGCGGGCAGGGAGAAGCCCTCGTAGAGGGAGGGCACGCAGGCGACCTGGGAGCCGCGGATGAGGTCGGCCAGCTCCTCGTCGGTGATGCCCTTGACGAAGCTGACGGCGTCCTTGAGGCCGTACCGCTCGATGGCACCGGCCACCGGGCCGTCCTCGGCGCGCTTGCCGACCACGACCAGATGGGCCGCGGGGTGCTCGGCGCGGACCTCGGCGAGTGCCTCGACGAGGTGGACCAGGCCCTTCAGCGGGACGTCCGCGCTGGAGGTGGTCACGATCCGGCCCGGCACCTGCGGCACCGAGGGATCGGGCGAGAAGCGGTCGGTGTCCGCGCCGATGTGCACCACGCTGATCCGCTCAGGACGTACGCCCAGGTGCTCGACGATCTCCTGGCGCGAGGACCCGGAGACGGTCAGCACGGACGGCAGCCGCCGCGCGACCCGGCCCTGCATCCGCGTGAACGCGTACCAGCGGCGCACCGAGGCCCGGCGCAGCCTGCTGTCCGCCGCGTCCAGCTCAAGGCGCCGGTCGACGGTGATGGGGTGGTGGATGGTGGTGACGAGCGGTGCGCCGAGGTCGCCCAGCAGGCCGTAGCCCAGCGTCTGGTTGTCGTGCACGACGTCGAAGTCGCCGCGGCGGGCGCGCAGATGGCGGCCCGCGCGCAGGGAGAAGGTCAGCGGCTCGGGGAAGCCTCCGGTCTTCATCGTCGCGACTTCCAGCGTGTCGATCCAGTCGCGGTACTCCTCGCGCGCGGGCGTGCGGAACGGATCGGGCTGGCGGTAGAGGTCGAGGCTGGGCAGCCTGGTCAGGGTCGGCCCACCCGCGCCGGTCGCCCCCTCCACGCGGTCGAGCACGGGGTACGGCTGCGCGCCGATGACCTCCACGCGGTGGCCGAGGCGGGCGAGTTCACGCGAGAGGTGGCGCACGTACACGCCCTGGCCGCCGCAGTAGGGGTTGCCCTTGTAGGTGAGGAGCGCGATACGCAGCGGGCGTCCGCCGTCTGCCGCCGGGCCCGGCCGGGGGCCGTCCTGCGCTCTCCCGGACGCCGGAAGCCCCGCCTCATCGGCGTCAGCGGTCACTCCTGGCCCCCTTCTCATGGCACTCCACGGCGAGACTACGCGTGGGCGGTAATCTAGAACAAGTTTCAGACTTGATCGTCCGGCCCAAATCTACCGGCAGGTAGGCCCGTCGTCCCGGGGCGGCGGCGGTGATCCGTGCCACGGCCGCGGGCCCGGCGCGACCGGCGCGGCGAGGCCGGGGCGCGCGACGCGTGCGCCGGGTGGCAGCGCGGGGGCGCAGGCCGTGGATACGTTGACGGAGCACAGATCCGGGAAGCGCCGCCGCGTGCCCGGATGACCGTCGAGGACCGTCACGGAGCGGGACATATGACAGCGGAGGCAGACACGGTGGCCGCGGCTCCCGCGCCGCTGACCGAGCGACAGGCCGCGCGGCGCCGCCGCATCCTCGGCGCCAGTGCGCGGCTGGCCGGGCTCGGCGGCTTCGACGCGGTGCAGATGCGTGAGGTCGCCGAGGAGTCCGGAGTGGCGCTCGGCACCCTCTACCGCTACTTCCCGTCCAAGGTGCACCTGCTGGTGGCGACCATGCAGGACCGCCTCGACCAGTTGCACGCGGCGCTCCGACGGCGGCCGCCCGGCGGCGGGAGCCCCGCGGAACGGGTCGCCGAGACGCTGATGCGGGCCTTCCGGGCGCTACAGCGCGAGCCGTACCTCGCCGACGCCATGGTCCGCGCGCTCACCTTCGCGGACCGTTCGGTGAACGCCGAGGTCGACCAGGTGTACCGCAGGACCACCGCGATCATCCTGGACGCGATGGGCGAGGAGCGCGACCCGGCGCCCGGCCAGCTCTCCGCGGTCCGGGTCATCGAGCACACCTGGCACGCGGCCCTGATCGCCTGGCTCTCCGGCCGTGCCGCGACGGCCCAGGTCCGCGCCGACCTGGAGACCGTCTGCCGGCTGCTCGCCCCCTCCGAACCGGCCGGCCCGCAGCGGGGTTGAACCGGGCGCCGTACGGCCGCCGCACGGGCCGCCGGGCCGGGTGCCGCACAGGTCGTCCGGCACGGCCGCCACCGCACGGGCCGCCGGGCGCGGTGGCGTCCGGGGCGTGCACGCGCGCCGCCCGGCCGGGTGCCCGGAGGCTGCCGGTAGAGTGGGACGTCGTCCTCACGCCGGGTGAGGGGGCGCCGGTACGTGTCCGGCGCCGGCCGTTTCCCGAGCGCCCGGCTCCGCCCGGGCGGGGAAGACGCCGATCCGTGCGCCGCCACGGCGGTGGGCCGGACCGCCTCGCCCGGCCGTGACCGGCTCGTGCCATCGGTCCCCCGGTGGCCGGCACCGTCGAGGTTCACGGAGCCGGAGCACGGGTGCCGCAGCGCCCGGGCGCCCGGCTCCCCGCAGGGAGGGGCCCCGCCGACATGAACGTTCGCCGCAGTGCCGCGGTCCTGGCAGCCGCCGTCGCGACCGCGCTGCCCGCCGTCCCGGCCGCGGTCGCCGACGACGCGCCGCCGTCCGGCGCCACGTCCGCTCCACCGTCGCCGCCGGCCGGGCTGTACGGCCGTTCCGATCCGACCTACGACGGGGTGTTCCGGCAGTCGTACGCGCTGCTCGCGCAGCACACCGCCGGGGTGCGGCCGGCGGCCGGGGCGGTCGGCTGGCTGACCGGGCAGCAGTGCGCGGACGGCGGCTTCGCCGCGTACCGGAGCGACACCGGCCGGGACTGCACCGCGAAGACGGCCGTGGACAGCAACTCCACGGCGGCCGCGGTCCAGGCGCTGGCCGCGCTCGGCGGGCACCGTGCCAGCGTCGAGGGGGCGGTGCGCTGGCTGCGGTCGGCGCAGAACGCGGACGGCGGCTGGGGCTACACGCCCGGCCTGCCCAGCGACGCCAACTCCACCGGCATCGTGGTCGGCGCGCTGGCCGCCGCCGGCGAGCGGCCCGCGGACGTGCGGTCCGCCAAGGGCGGCAAGTCCGCCTACGACGCACTGCCCGCGCTCGCCCTGCCCTGCGCGAAGGGCGGCGGCTTCGGGCTGCGGGACGCGCAGTCCGGCAAGCTCGCCGCCAATGCGGACGCCACCGCGGCGGGCGTGCTGGGCGGGTTCGGCCGGGGACAGGTGGTGAGCGGGGGCCCGGCGGCCGCGCGACAGGGGACCGGCTGCAAGGACGGCAGCGCGCTGACGGCACGTCAGGCGGCTGTCAACGGCGCCGGCTACCTGAGCGGTCTGCTCAGGCGCACCCCGCACCTGGTCGCCTCGCTGGCGGGCGCGGCCGACAGTCCCGACTACGGCAACACGGCGGACGCCGTCGTGGCCCTCGCCGCGGCCGGCCGGACCGGTACGGCACGCCGGGCGGCCGACTGGCTGGCGGAGCACGCGGGCACATGGGCGCAGCGGACCGGCCCCGCCGCCTACGCCCAGCTCATCTTCGCCGCGCACGCCACCGGCACCGACCCCCGGCACTTCGGCGGCACCGACCTGGTGCGCGCCCTGAACGCGACCGGCCCGGCGCCCGCGGAGCCCGCCGCGGGCCCCGCGGGACACTCCCGCGAGCCGGCGGGCAAGAGCGGCGCGGGCGGCCCGGGAACCTGGTGGGTGGTCGGGGTCTGCCTGGTCGCCGGCATCGGCGGCGGCCTGCTGCTCAGCACGCGCACGAGGCGCAGGCCATGACGCCGCGGGCCGCCGCGCACCCGACCGGTGCCCGCCTGCTGCTCCTGCTCGCCCTGCTCGGCTCGCTGGCCGCCGCGGGCCTCGCGGACGCGGGGGCGGCGCGGGCCGCCGGGTACCGGTACTGGTCGTTCTGGGAGCGGGACGGCGGCGGGTGGACGTACGCCGCGCAGGGGCCGTCGGTGACCCGCCCCTCGGACGGCGACGTGCAGGGGTTCCGGTTCTCGGTGAGCGAGGACTCGCAGAACTCGGCGAAGCCGCGCGGCGCGGGCGGCTTCGCCGCGATCTGCTCGGGGACGCCGGCGAAGCCCGGAACCAAGCGCGTCGCCCTCGTGATCGACCCCGGCACCGCGGCCGACGCGCCCGCGGGCGAGACGCCGCCGGCGCCGCGCACCGCATGCGCACGGCTCGGCCCGGACGCGACGAGCGCCGAGGCGCTGGCGGCGGTCGCCAAGCCGCTGCGCTACGACAGCCACGCGCTGCTGTGCGCGATCGCCGGCTATCCGCGCTCGGGCTGCGGCGAGCAGGTCCCCGCCACCAGGCCGGCCGGCGGGCCGCGTGCGCATCCGTCCTCGTCGGCTGCGGCCGCATCCGCGCCGGGCCACCACATACCGTCCGCAGGTGTCGTCGTCGGTGTCGGCGCCGTGGCGCTGCTGGGCGTGGCCGCCGTCTGGCAGGCCCGCCGGCGGCGCGACTGACCGGGCGAGGGTTGCGGTCATGACCCGCTCCACCGGACGTGTGCAGGCCGCGCGGGCCGCCACCGGGCACGCCGAGCGCGCCGGGCGGCCCCGGGCGGGCGCACGCGGCCGCCCGTCCGGCTGGCGCCCGTCCGCGGCGCACCGCGGCAACGCGCTGCACCCCGGGGCGTGGTGGCTGTGGGCCATCGGCCTCGGCACCGCAGCCTCGCGCACCACCAACCCGCTGCTGCTCGGCCTGCTGGCGGCCGTCGCCGGGTATGTGGTCGCGGTACGCAGGACCGCTGCCCCCTGGGCCCGTTCGTACGGGGCGTTCGTGAAGGTGGCGTTCGCGGTGCTGGCGATCCGGCTCTTCTTCGCCGTCTTCCTCGGTTCGCCGATCCCGGGCACGCACGTCCTGCTGACGCTGCCGCAGGTGCCGTCGCCCGGCTGGGCACAGGGGGTGCGGATCGGCGGGCGGGTGACCGCGGAGGGGCTGCTGTTCGCGCTGTACGACGGGCTGAAGCTGGCCACGCTGCTGGTGTGCGTCGGCGCCGCGAACGCGCTCGCCAGCCCTGCCCGGCTGCTCAAGTCGCTGCCTGGCGCACTGTACGAGGTGGGGGTGGCGGTGGTGGTGGCGATGACCTTCGCGCCGCACCTGGTGGCCGACGTCCAGCGGCTGCGGTCCGCGCGGCGGCTGCGCGGGCGGCCCGACAGCGGGCTGCGCGGGCTGCTCCAGGTGGGGCTGCCGGTGCTGGAGGGCGCACTGGAACGGTCCGTGGCGCTGGCCGCGGCGATGGACGCGCGCGGCTACGGCAGGACCGCCGCGGTCTCGGCCGGCGTCCGCAGGACCACGGCCGCGCTGACCCTCGGCGGGCTGCTCGGGGTCTGCGCGGGCACCTACGGGCTGCTGACCGCCGAGGGCGCGGGCTATGCCCTGCCGGTGCTGCTCGCCGGGGTCCTCGCGGCGCTCGGCGGGCTGTGGCTGGGCGGGCGCCGCTCGGTGCGCACCCGCTACCGGCCCGATGCCTGGGGCGCCAGGGCCTGGCTGGTGGCCGGGTCGGGCGCGGTGGTCGCGGCCCTGATGATCCGCGCCGCCGCACTCGATCCGGGCGCGCTCGCTCCCGGTGTGGTGCCGCCGGCCGCGCCCACCCTGCCGCTGTGGCCGGCGGCGGCCGTGCTCCTCGGTCTGCTCCCCGCGGCCGTCGCCCCGGCGCCGCCCCCGGCCCCGGCACCACCCGCGGGTCCGGCGCCCGCCGCCGACGGCCCCGCCGCCGATGTGCCCGCTCCCCGGAAGGAGAGACCGTGATCCGGTTCGAGGACGTCTCCGTCCGCTACGACGGCGCCCCGGCGCCGGCCGTCAGCGGGGTCGACCTCACCGTGCCCGAGGGGGAGCTGGTGCTGCTGGTCGGCCCTTCCGGGGCCGGCAAGTCCACGCTGCTCGGCGCGGTGAGCGGGCTCGTGCCGCACTTCACGGGCGGCACGCTGCACGGCCGCCTCACCGTGGCCGGGCGCGACACCCGCACCCACAAGCCCCGTGAACTCGCCGACGTGGTCGGCACCGTCGGGCAGGACCCGCTGGCGCACTTCGTCACGGACACCGTGGAGGACGAGCTGGCGTACGGCATGGAGTCGCTGGGCCTCGCGCCGGACGTGATGCGCCGGCGGGTGGAGGAGACCCTCGACCTGCTGGGCCTGGCCGCCCTGCGCGAGCGGCCGATCGGCACGCTCTCGGGCGGGCAGCGGCAGCGGGTGGCGATCGGCTCCGTCCTGACGCCGCATCCGGCGGTGCTGGTCCTGGACGAGCCGACGTCCGCGCTCGACCCGGCCGCCGCCGAGGAGGTGCTCGCCGTCCTGCAACGCCTCGTGCACGACCTCGGCACCACCGTGCTGATGGCGGAGCACCGGCTCGAACGCGTGGTGCAGTACGCGGACCAGGTCATGCTGCTGCCGGGGCCCGGCGCGGCCCCGGTGCTGGGGCCCCCGGCAGAGATCATGGCCCGCTCGCCGGTGTTCCCGCCGGTGGTCGGCCTCGGCCGGATCGCGGGCTGGGACCCGCTGCCCCTGACTGTGCGTGACGCGCGGCGCCGCGCGGCGCGGCTCAGGGAGCGGCTGGCCGCCGCGGCGGGGGCGGCCGGCGGCGCGGCGCGGACGGGCCGCAGGCCCGCGTCGGCCGGCGGCACGGCACCGGGGCCCGGTACGGCACCGGATGCGGCCGCCTGCCCCGGCACGGCCACGGGCGGGGCCCTACCGGCGCGTTCCGGGACGGCGCGTGAGACCGGGACCGCCCGCACCGCGGACGGCCGCGGTGCGCGCCCTGGAGCGGGCCGCTTCCGGCTGCCGGGCCTCGGCAGGGGCCGGCCGGGTCGTGATCCGTCGAGGGAGGTGCCGGCGCAGCGCCGGGTGGCCGACGTCGACGGGCTCGTGGTGCGCCGGGGGCGGGTGGAGGCACTGCGGGGCGTGCACCTGTCCATCGCGCCCGGCGAGACCGTCGCGCTGATGGGGCGCAACGGCGCCGGCAAGTCGACTTTGCTGTCCGCGCTGGTGGGACTGGTCGAGCCGGCGGCGGGCTCGGTGCGCGTGGGCGGCCTACGGCCGGACCGCACGGGGCCGGGCGAGCTGATCCGGCACGCCGGCCTGGTCCCGCAGGAGCCGCGCGACCTGCTGTACGCGGACACGGTGGCGGCGGAGTGCGCGGCCGCGGACCACGACGCGCAGGCGGCACCGGGAAGCTGCCGGGCGCTGGTGTCGGAACTGCTGCCCGGCCTCGCGGACGGCACCCACCCGCGGGACCTGTCGGAGGGGCAGCGGCTCGCGCTCGCCCTGGCCGTGGTGCTCACCGCGCGCCCGCCGCTGCTGCTCCTCGACGAGCCCACCCGCGGCCTGGACTACGCGGCGAAGGCCCGCCTGGTCCGGGTGCTGCGGCGGCTGACCGGGCACGGCACGGAGGCGGGAGGAGGGGCCCCGCCCGGCGGCCCCGGGCAGGCCGGCACCGTGCACTCGGTCGTCCTGGCCACGCACGACGTGGAACTCGCCGCCGAACTCGCCGACCGTGTGGTGATCCTGGCCGACGGCGAGGTCGTGGCCGACGGGCCCACCGCCGACGTCGTGGTGGCCTCCCCGTCCTTCGCCCCGCAGGTGGCCAAGGTCCTCGCCCCGGGGCCGTGGCTGACGGTGGCCCAGGTCGCGGACGCGCTCATATGACCGGCGCGGCGGACCGTCCAGGGGGCCACGAGCGCCCTGGACGCCCTGACCGCGGGGAGCGGACGGCGCGGACGGCGCGGACGGCGGGTGACGCGCGCCCCGCGCACGGACGGCGGGTGACGCGGGGCGGCGCGCCGCGGCCCCGGGTGGTACGGCTGGGACCGCGGTCGGTGGCGGCACTGGTGCTGGTGACCGCGGTGGGGGTGGCCGGGTTCGGGTGGCCCCTGCTCGCCGGGCCCACCGCGCAGGTCAACGCGCATGCGCAGGACGCGCCGTGGCTGTTCGCGGCCGTGCTCGTGCTGCTGGTCGCGGTGGTCGCGGCCGCGATCGCGGAGAGCGGGCTCGGTGCGAAGGCGGTGGCGATGCTGGGCGTGCTGGCCGCGACGGGTGCGGCGCTGCGGCCGCTCGGCGCGGGCACCGCGGGGATCGAGCCGATGTTCTTCCTGATGGTGCTCAGCGGCCGGGTCCTGGGCCCGGGCTTCGGCTTCGTGCTCGGGTCCGTGACGATGTTCGCCTCCGCGCTGCTGACCGGTGGCGTCGGGCCCTGGATGCCGTTCCAGATGCTGTCGATGGGGTGGTTCACGATGGGCGCGGGCCTGCTTCCGGCGCCCGACCGGCTGCGCGGGCGCGGTGAGCTTGTGATGCTCTCCGCCTACGGCTCGCTCGCCGCCCTCGCCTACGGCACGATCATGAACCTGTCGGGCTGGCCGTTCATGGGCGCGCTCGCGTCGGGCGTCGCCTTCGACCCGGCTGCCGGGCTCGGTCGCAACCTGGCCCGTTTCCTCGCCTACTGCGCGGCCACCTCGCTCGGCTGGGACCTGGGGCGTGCGGTGCTCACGGTCGTCCTCACCCTGACGCTCGGCGGGCCCGTCCTCAGGGCGCTGCGCCGGGCCACCCGCCGTGCGGCGTTCGAGGCACCGGTCGCCTTCCGGGACCCGGCGGCCGGGGAGCCGCCCCACGCCCCGTGACCCCGTAGCCCGCGGGGTCACGGCCCCGCGGCCCCTGCGGCACCGGCACCGTGTGCCCACGCCCCGTCGCGTCCGCGGTCCGTCGCGTCCGCGGTCGTCGTCCCCCCAGTCCCCCGGTCCGTCGTCCCGGTCCGTCGTCCCTCGCCCCCCGGTCCGTCGTCCGCGTGTCCGTCGTCCGCACCGCCGCCGTCCACGTGCCCTGCCGCCCCACGTGCCCCGCCGTCCGCGGTGCGCGTAGCCTGCGTTGCGCGCGTTTGATGACGGCCCGGTCGCCGCCGTGGGCACCATGGCGGGCGGCCCGTCCCCGACCCGGAGGCTGCCGCATGCCCACGTCCGCGCCGGACGAGGAGCCCGAACCGCACGGCCGGCGGCCGGGCGGGAGCGGGTCAGCACCGCACGACGGCCCCGGCGCACGGGGCCCGCGGCTGCTACCGGTGCTGCTGGCCCTGACCGTCGTCAGCGGCATCATCGACGCGGTCAGCTATCTGGCGCTCGGTCACGTCTTCACCGCCAACATGACCGGCAACGTGGCGGTGCTCGGTTTCGCGGCGGCCGGTGCCGCCGAGTTCTCCGCGGCCCACGCGCTGGTCTCGCTCGCCGCGTTCCTGGCCGGCTCGGCGGCCGGCGGGTGGGCGGGCCAGTTGTTCGCGGGGCGGGCCCGGCGCACCTGGCTGCGGGTGGCCTTCACCGCGGAGGCGGCCCTGCTGGGTGCCGCCTCCGCCGTCTCGGCCCTGGCGCCCGACTCGTCGGAGGGCACCGAGTACGCCCTCGTCGCGGTGACCGCGCTCGCCATGGGCGTGCGCAACACGACCGTCCGCAGGCTGGGCGTGGCCGACATGACGACGACGGTGCTGACCATGACGCTCACCGGCCTCGCCGCCGACTCGCCGCTCGGCGGCGGCCGGAGCGTACGGCCGGTACGGCGCCTCGGCTCGGTACTCGCGCTGCTGGCCGGTGCGCTGCTCGGCGGCTGGCTGGTGCTCCATCACGACCTGTGGCTGCCGCTGCTCATCGCGGCGGCGATGACCGGGGCTCTGGTGCCGACGGTGTCCGGGCGGATGTGACGGAACCCTCAGCCGGGGCGGCCCGGGCGGGCGGGGCGGGCGGGTTCGCCGCCGGTTCCCCGACAGCCTCCGGGGCAGGAGCCGGCGCGGCCTGCACCGCCGTGGCGGGGCCCTCCGGGACCGGGGCCCCGGCTGGTCGCGTGGCGGGCCCCCGGACGGTGTCCGAAGTGCCCGCGGCCTCCGTGGCTCCCCCGACGCCCGCGGCTGCCAGGACTCCCCCGGCTCCCCGGGCCCGGCCGGCTGCCCCCTCGACGGGGTGCGTGCTCCTCGGCCCGGACAGCAGGTACGTCAGCCCGAAGCCCGTGCCGACCACCAGCGCACCGCCCACCGCGTCCAGGACCCAGTGGTTGCCCGTGACGACGATCGAGCAGACGGTGAACAGCGGGTGCAGCGCGCCGAGGGCCTTCATCCACCACCTGGGCGCCATGATCGCGATCATGATGCCGCACCACAGCGCCCAGCCGAAGTGCAGCGAGGGCATCGCCGCGTACTGGTTGGTGACCGCGGTCAGCACGCCGTAGTCCGGCTTGGAGAAGTCCTGGACGCCGTGCACGGTGTCCACGAACCCGAGCGTCGGCATCAGGCGCGGCGGCGCGAGCGGGAAGAGCCAGAAGCCGAGCAGCGCCAGCAGTGTGGCCAGACCGAGGCTGGTGCGGGCCCACCGGAAGTCGACGGGGCGGCGCACGTAGAGCACGCCGAGCACGGTGAGCGGCACGCCGAAGTGGAACGACTCGTAGTAGAAGTCGAAGAAGCCGCGTGCCCACGGCACGCCGACGACCGTGTGGTTGGCCCAGTGCTCGATGTCGATGCCGAGGGCCCGCTCCGCGGAGTGCACCCACAGGCCGTGCCGCTCGGCGGCGGCCCTGCCGCCGCGGGCCGCCTCGCGCACGTAGTCGTAGCACGAGTAGCAGACGCGGATGAGCAGCAGCTCCAGGAGCAGGTTGGGGCGGGTGACGACACGGCGCCAGAACGGCAGCAGCGGCACGTGCCGCCAGCGGGAGCGCACCGCGGGCGCGTACTCGGTGGGGACGGGCGTCTGGAAGTAGGGCGAGGTGCGGGACAGGAAGGGCACCGCGCAGGCCGCGGCGAGCGCGGCGATCAGCACCGCGTTGTCGCGCAGGGGGAACAGGAACGACTTGTTCGGCAGCAGCATGTGGGCGGGCAGCGTCATCACCAGGACGACGGCGACCGGCCACAGGTAGCGGTCCGCGGTGCGCCTGCCGACCCGGCCGGTGAGCGCGAGCAGCACCCACAGCAACTGGTGCTGCCAGGTCGTCGGGGAGACGGCGACGGCGACGCAGCCGGTCACCGCCACCGCGAGCAGCAACTGCCCGTCGCGCGCGTAGCGGACGGCGCGGGGCAGGGCGAGGCAGACCACCAGCGCGCCCAGGGTCAGGAACAGCGCCACCTCCAGCGGGCCGGTGCAGCCGAGCCGCAGCAGGGCGCCGTGCAAGGACTGGTTGCCGAGGCTGTCCGGACTCGCGCCGAGGCCCACGCCCGCGAGGTGGTGCACCCAGTACGTCCACGAGTCACGGGGCATCGCGGCCCACGCGAGTGCGGTGCAGGCGGCGAAGGTGGCGCCGGTGGAGACCGCGGCCCTGCGCCGTTTCGTGCACCACAGCAGCACCGTGAAGAGCAGTACCGCGGGCTGGAGCGCGGCGGCCGTGCCGATCAGCAGTCCGCCGGCGCGCTGCCCGCGCACCGTGAAGCAGCCCAGCAGGACGAGCAGGACCGGGATGATGCTGGTCTGGCCCAGGTAGAGGGCGTTGCGGACCGGCAGCGACAACATCAGCAGGCAGATCGCGACGGGCGCGGCCAGCAGCGAGGTGCGGCGTGAGACGGGGTGCGGCAGCGCGCGTGCGGCAACGGTGCCCAGCAGTACGACCAGCAGCAGGGTGCCGAACGTCCAGGCCAGGCCGAGCGCGTTCTCCGCGGACGCCGACAGCGGCTTGAGCACCAGGCCGGCGAAGGGGGTGCCGGTGAACTGGTCCGCGTCGTAGAGCGAGCCGTTCACGTGCAGCACGCCCTCGGGGCCGATCCAGGTCTCCAGGTCGGTCAGGCGCTCACCGGGCGGCTGGAGTTGGACCGCGACCACCTGCCGTACGACGAGCACGGCGGCGATCAGCCACAGGCCCACCCGGACCATGCCGAGTCGCACCTGTGCGGTACTGCCGGCTCCTGGCCCCAAGACCCGTCCTGGTCTGGTGTGTTCCACATTCGCCACGCCCCGTCGGCCCTCCCGTCGCGTTCATCCCTCGTACACGGCTCGCACCGGTGGTGTACCGGTGTGGTACCGACTCTATGAGCCCGGCACTCGTACCTGTGGGTGAGACGCGGTCCACCTCCGCCATATCTGGTGTCCGCGTCCGTCTTTGACCGGATGTCGATGGCCGGCGGCCCCCTTCGCGTCACTGGTCGTGTGCCGCGGCGGACGGACGCCCATGGAATGCCCGGGTACCCCCGCGGACGATTACGTATCCTCCCCGTTTCCGGTCCGTTTCCTCCTCTGTTTTCCAGGGGTGGGGATCTGTTTCCGGACCGGGGGGCGCATTCTGGCCCGTGGACGGCGCTGTGCCGTCGCGCGCTCCGCGGCGGACGACTCGCTCCGGGGGTGCCGCCCGCCGTTCCGCGTCCTTCGCGACATGGATCACAGCCACCACCCGCGGCCGCGGCCTGCCGGGGCCCCGTCCGGGCTGGACAGCGGCCGGATGAGCGCACAGCGCCATCCGGCGTGCACCGTCCGCACTGTCCGCGAGACCCCCGCTGCGCCCGTACGGTCGTCATGGGGCCGCCCGCAGGGGCGGCCCGTTCGCTGCGGCGCCACCGCCGGCACCGCGCCCCGGCAGCCGCGCCGCCCGCGCGGGCGGCACCGGCGCCACCGTCCTTGTCGTCGACCGAGAGGCAGGCGAGCAGAACCGTGCCGACCGCCCCCCGTGCCGCCTTCCGGGTACCGGCCGTGTCCGCCCCGGTGCCCGGCTCCCACCCCGGCGCCACCGTCACCGACCCCGCGCTGGTCAGGCGCGCGGTCAAGGCGGTGGCGCTCGGCAACGCCATGGAGTGATTCGACTTCGGGGTGTACGGCTACCTCGCCGTCACGCTGGGCAAGGTCTTCTTCCCGTCCGGCAGTCCGACCGCGCAGTTGCTGTCCACCTTCGGCGCGTTCGCGGCAGCCTTCCTCGTGCGTCCGCTCGGCGGTCTGGTCTTCGGGCCGCTCGGCGACCGGGTCGGCAGGCGGAAGGTGCTGGCCATCACCATGATCACCACGGCGGCCGGCACGTTCGCGATCGGCCTGCTCCCGCCGTACGCGGTGCTCGGCACGGGTGCGCCGGTGCTGCTGCTGGCGGCCCGGCTCGTCCAGGGCTTCTCGACGGGCGGGGAGTACGCGGGCGCGTCGACCTTCATCGCCGAGTACGCGCCGGACCGCAGGCGGGGCTTCTTCGGCAGTTGGCTGGAGTTCGGCACACTGGCCGGTTATCTCGCAGGTGCGGGCCTGGTGACGCTGCTGACGGTGCTGCTGCCAGCCGGGGACCTGACGGCCTGGGGCTGGCGGGTGCCGTTCCTGGTCGCCGGGCCGATCGGCCTGGTCGGCCTGGTCGGCCTGTACCTGCGGCTGCGCCTGGAGGAGACACCCGCCTTCACGGCCCAGGCCGGGGCCGGGCGGCCCGGACGGCGGCCGCGGGTGCGGCTGCGCGAGACGGTCACGGGCCAGTGGCGCGCGCTGCTGCTCTGCGTGGGCCTGGTGCTGGTGTACAACGTCTCGGACTACCTGCTGCTGTCGTACATGCCGAGCTGCCTCACCGGCGAACTGCACTACGGCGCGACGCAGGGGCTGCTGGTCGTACTGGGGGTGATGGCGCTGATGATGGCCGTCCAGCCGTTCGCGGGAGCGCTCACCGACCGGGTGGGCCGTCGACCGGTGATCGCCGCCGGCTGCGCGGGCCTCCTCGCCCTGTCGGTGCCGGCGCTGCTGCTGATCCGGCACGGCGGCCTGCTCGCGATCGCGCTCGGCACGGGGGCCCTGGGCATGCTGCTGGTCTGCTTCACGGCATCGATGCCGACCGCGCTGCCGGCGCTCTTTCCCACCCGGGTCCGCTACGGCTCGCTCTCGATCGGCTTCAACGTCTCCGTGTCCCTCTTCGGCGGGACGACGCCGCTGGTGGTGACGGCGCTGATCGGGATGACCGGGAACGCCGTGCTGCCCGCCTACTACCTGATGGCCGCGGCCGTCGTCGGCGCGGTCGCGGTGTGGCTGATGCCGGAGTCGGCGGGCCGGCCCCTGCCGGGCTCCGCCCCCGCCGCCGAGCCGCCCGCTGCCGCCGCCGCTCGCCTGCGCGGCGGCCGGCGCGGCGGCCGGCGCGCACTCAGCCCGCGCCTCCGTGCCCGTTAGACTACCCAAAGTGAGCGCGGGCGCACCGGACGGACGGAAGAGGCACATGGGCGAGCAGCAGTTGTGGACCGGCGTCGACGAGTACCTGACCGCCCTCCTCGCCCCCCGCGACGAGATCCTCGAAGCCGCACTGCGGGAGAGCGCCGCGGCCGGCCTGCCGGACATCGCCGTCGCCCCGAACCAGGGCAAGCTCCTCCACCTGCTCGCCCTGACCCAGGGCGCCCGGCGGATCCTGGAGCTCGGCACGCTGGGCGGCTACAGCACCATCTGGCTGGCCCGCGCCCTCCCGCCCGGCGGCCGTCTGATCACCCTGGAGTACGAGCCGCGGCACGCGGAGGTGGCCCGCGCCAACCTGGCCAGGGCCGGCCTCGACAAGGTCACCGACGTGCGCACCGGTCCCGCGCTGGACTCCCTCGCCGCCCTCGCCGACGAGGGTGCGGACCCCTTCGACCTGGTCTTCATCGACGCCGACAAGGGGAACTACCCGCGGTACCTGGAGTGGGCGCTGCGCCTGACCCGCCCCGGCAGCCTGATCATCGGCGACAACGTGGTCCGCGGCGGCGGTGTCGTCGAGGCCGACAGCGACGACGAGGCCGTCCAGGGCGTGCGGCGCTTCCTGCAGATGACGGCCGACCACCCGAAGCTGACCGCGACGGCCGTGCAGACCGTGGGCAGCAAGGGGCACGACGGGTTCTCGCTGGCCCGGGTGCTGGCCTGACCGGCCACGGGCCCCGCAACGCACCGCCGCGGCACCGCGCCGCACCGCCCCGCCGTATGGCCGCCGCGCACCCCGCCGCCGTGTCCCGCCGCCGGCTCCTGACCGGCCGCGGCGGCCGCCGGTCGGTGCTCGGGCGGGCGCCTCACGGCTCGTGGTAGAAGCCCACGTTCACCGAGCGTGCCGCCAGCCGGTCGTGGATGACCACCTCGCCGGACCCGCCCGCCGGTATCCGCCAGTAGCCCCCGTACGGCATGGCCTGCGCGGCGCCGTCCGCCACCACCTGCACGTCCGACGACGGCTCGGCCTGCGAGCCGTGCAGCCAGGTGACCGTCCAGAGCCCGTCGGGACCGCAGCGGAACTCCAGGTGGACGCGGGAGACGAACAGCCATCCGTCGGGCGGCGCCAGGCGGCAGACGTTCCGGTCGCGGCCCACGCACAGCACGGCGCCGGGTTCGCTCGGCGCGTCGGCCATCAGCATGCCTGCCGTCGCGCCTTCCTCAGCCTCCGCCACCGAGGCCATCGTGAGCTCCAGCACTTGTGCTCCTTACCGTTCGCCGGGTGATGCGGGCGGCCCGGCCGGCGTCGCGGGCCCGCCGGGCGCGGCACCGCGCCGCCGCATGATAGGTCGCGGCCGCGCCCCGGCGCGCGCGGAAAGCCCTCCTGGGCAGCGACACGTGACACAGGACACAGCCCCTCCCGCGCGCCCTTCCCGCGCACCCTTCCCGCGCGCCGCGCCCGGCGGCGCCCGTTCGAGCGGGGGGCGCGGAAAGCGCACTCCCCGGCCGGCGGTCCCACGCCCCGTACGGCCCGCCTGCTCTGCGACAATGGGAGGCATGACGGAGCGCAAGCCCCCAGGCGTCAGCTTCGAGTCGTGGATCGACAAGCAGATCCGTGAGGCGGAGGAACGCGGCGCGTTCTCCGGCCTGTCCGGTGCGGGCAGGCCCCTGCCCCGCGGCACCGACCGCACCTACGACGAGCTGTGGTGGGTGAAGCAGAAGATGGCCCAGGAGGGCCTGTCCGTCCTGCCGCCGACCCTCGCCCTGCGCAAGGAGGCCGAGGACGCCCTCGAAGCCGCGCGCCGCGCCCCGTCCGAGGCCGCCGCCCGGCGCATCGTCACCGCCGTGAACGCGCGGATCAGGGAGGCGATGCTGAAGCCGCCGCCCGGCCCGCCGCTGGGCAAGAAGCCGTACGACGTCGAGGCCGTCGCCCGAGAGTGGCGCGATCTGCACCCCGGCTGACGTCCGCCGGTGCACGCCAGGCTGCGGGCGCGCCCGGACCCGCGGCCACGCCCCCGCACCGTGCCGCACGCCCCGCACGCCCGCGCACCGCGCGTCCATGCACCGCACACGCCGCCGGCCGCGGCCGACCGCGCCGGATGACGAGGGCTCCGGTCCCCGTCCGCGGCCGCAGGGGCGGATGCCGACCCGGCACCGCCTGGAACCGAGGGAAAGCGCCCAGTAATGGATCACCTCTTCGCCGATGTCTCGATGTCGCTCGACGGTTTCATCACAGGACCGGACGCGGGCGCCGAGCATCCGCTGGGCGTCGGCGGCGAACGCCTGCACCAGTGGGTGTACGGGCTGGCGAGCTGGCGCCGGCGGCACGGACTGCCCGGCGGCGCCGTGGGACCGGAGTCCGATGCGCTGGAGGAGTCCTTCGAACGGGCCGGCGCGTTCCTCATGGGCTACGGGATGTACCTGTCGGGCAGCGCCGCCTGGGGTCCCCGGCCGCCGTTCCGCAAGCCGGTGTTCGTGCTCACCCACACCCCGAGGGAGCCCGACGTACGGGCCGGCGGCACAACCTTCCTGTTCGTCGCGGACGGCCTGGAGAACGCTCTCGCTCGCGCCAGGGACGCGGCGGGCATGCAGGACGTCTCGCTCACCGGCGGCGCCGACGTGATCCAGCAGGCGATCAGGGCCGGACTGCTGGACGAACTGCGGCTGCACATCGTGCCCGTGCTGCTCGGCTCCGGCACCCGCCTCTTCGAGCACATCGGCGCCGAGCACGTGGACTGGGAGGCCGGCCGGGTGAGCGGCGCGTCCGGCACCGTGCACCTCACCCTGCGGCCCCCCGTCCACCGGCGAGGGGGGCACCGCGCGTGACGCACAGGGGCCAGAGCGCCTGCGCCCCCTGGGTGATCGCCGCCGAGCCGCCGGGTGCCGAGGCCGCAGCGGCCCTGTGGCGGGCCTACTACACCGAGGTCAGCGACCGCTGGTACCTGCTGCACGAGGGCCGCGGCACACCGCGGGAGGAACTGGCCCGTGAGATCGCGGCGAACGACGGCGACGGCCTGCTGCCGCCCACCGGCCTCCTCCTGGTGGCCCGGTACGGCGGCGCGCCCGCGGGCACGGCGGGCGTACGCCTGCTCGACGCGGCCACGGCCGAGCTCAAGCGGGTCTTCGTGCGCAAGGAGCTGCGCGGACGCGGCGGAGGAGCGGCCCTCCTGGCCGCGGCCGAGGAGGCGGCCCGGGAGCTGGGCGCCGGCCGTCTGGTCCTGGACACCCGTCATGACCTCACCGAGGCCAGGGCCCTCTACGCCCGGTACGGCTACCGGGAGACCCCGCCCCACAACACCGAGCCGTACGCCGACCACTGGCTCGCCAAGGACCTGCGGCCCCCGGCGGCCCTCTGATCCCGGAGCCGCGTCCCTGCTTGCGCGGGCGTGCGCGCCGCCGGCGCGGGTGCGCGGTCGGCCCGGCCCCCGCGCGGACACCGGGCGCCCCGCACGCCCCACGGGCCCACAGGACCCACGCCGCAGGACCCGGCACGGGGCGAGGCGCGGGAGCGGGGCTAGGAGCGGGCGCGGGGCGGGGCGCGAGAGGGCGAGGCGCGGGAGCGGGGCGGGCGCGACCCCGTGCGCTCTCAGCCCACTCCCCGCCGCTCCTCGCGCGGCGTCGGATCGCGCGGCCGCTCCCGGTCGGACCCGCACATCTCCTTGCTCAGCTCCCGCACCAGCTCGTTGAGGTCGGCCGAGCGGCCGGCCCGCCACCAGTCCCCCAGCAGCTCCGCGAAGCACCCCTCGCGTGCCTCCTCCAGCCGCTCCGTGACCTCCTGTCCATGCCGCGTCAGGACCAGCGCCAGCCCCTTGCGCACCGCCAGCCCCCGCCCTTCCACCTGTCGTGCCGCGGCGGTAAGCACGGACAGCGGCACGGTACGGCGGGCGGCCAGCACGGCGGGGTCCGCGGAGCCGTACCGCCGGATGCGCAGCAGCAGCCACGACGAGGCGGGCAGCAGGTCGTAGCCGGCCCGCTCGGTGATCCGGGCGTAGATCTGCCGGCGTCCCTCCCTGGTGCCCAGCAGCGACAGTGCCCGCGCCGCCTCGTCGTGGGAGGAGCGCTCCACCGGGTTGCTGGCCACCGTCTCGCTGCCGTCGGGCGCCCGCACGGACGCCCGCAGCCGGTCCTCGCGCAGGAAGCACGCGAGGACGAAGGCGAGCAGCGCGACGGGCGAGGCGTAGAGGAAGACATCGGTGATCGCGGACGCGTACGCGTGCACCACCGGTGGCCGCAGGGCCGGCGGCAGCAGCCGGATGCCGCGCGGGTCCGCCTCCAGCGCCCCCGCGCTCACCCCCGACGGCAGCGGACGCCCGGCGAGCGCGGAGGCGAGCTGGGAACCGAGCCGGCTCGTGAAGACGGTACCGAAGATCGCCACGCCGAAGGACGCGCCGATGGAGCGGAAGAACGTGGCGCCCGAGGTGGCCACGCCCAAATCCTCGTACCCGACGGAGTTCTGCACGATCAGCACCATCACCTGCATGACCAGGCCCAGGCCCAGGCCGAACACGAAGAAGGTGAGGCTGAGTACGGCGGTGCCGCTGAACTCGTCGAGCCGGTGCAGGAGCAGCAGCCCGGCGGTGGTGACGGCGGTGCCCGTGACCGGGAAGACCTTCCAGCGTCCGGTGCGGCTGACGATCTGACCGGAGACCGTGGAGGACAGCATCAGCCCGAACACCATCGGCAGCATGTGCACGCCCGACAGGGTCGGCGAGATGCCCTGGACGACCTGGAGGAACGTCGGCAGGTAGGTCATCGCGCCGAACATCGCGAACCCCACCACGAAGCTGATCACGGCGGCCAGGGTGAAGGTGCGGATGCGGAACAGCTTCGGCGGCAGCACCGGTTCCGCGGCCCTGCGCTCCACCACCACGAACAGCACGGCGAGCGCGGCGCCGAGCACCGCGAGGCCGATGATCTGCGGGGAGTCCCAGGGCCACGTGGTGCCGCCGAGCGAGGCGACGAGCACCAGGCAGGTCGCGACGGAGGCGATCAGCGCCGTGCCCGGGTAGTCGATCGTGTGCCGCCGGGTGCGCGCGGGGGTGTGCAGCGTGGTGGCGATGACGACGAGTGCGACGATGCCGACCGGCACGTTGACGTAGAAGACCCAGCGCCAGCTCAGGTGCTGGGTGAACACACCGCCGAGCAGCGGTCCGAGCACGCTGGTGGTGCCGAAGACCGCGCCGAAGAGCCCCTGGTAGCGGCCGCGTTCGCGGGGGGCCACCAGATCGCCGACGATCGCCATCGACAGCACGATCAGACCTCCGCCGCCCAGCCCCTGGACCGCGCGGAAGACGATCAGTTCGGGCATGTTCCGCGCCACGCCGCACAGCACGGACCCGATGAGGAAGATGACGATCGCGGCCTGGAAGAGCCGCTTGCGGCCGTACTGGTCGCCGAGCTTGCCCCAGAGCGGGGTGGCCGCGGTCGACGCGAGCAGGTAGGCGGTCACCACCCAGGACAGATGTTCGAGTCCGCCGAGGTCGCTGACGATGGTGGGCAGTGCGGTCGCCACGATGGTCTGGTCGAGGGCCGCGAGCAGCAGGCCCATCAGCAGGGCGCCGATGGAGGCCAGGACCCCGGGCCGGCGGGCCTCGACGGGCTCGTCCCCGCCGTCCTCGCCGCTCCGGTGACGAGGCCCGCGGTACGGGTGGGCATGGCGGAGCTGCCGGTTCCTCCGGGGGCTCCGGTGGCTGCGGTGGCTGCGGTGTCTCTGGCGGCTTTCGCGGCTCTGGTGGAGGTGGTGTCTTCTGTACCGGAGGGATCTCCGGTACCGCGGGTGTCTTGGGTGCCTCCCGTTGTGCCGGCGTCTGAGGAGTCACCCGTTGCGCCGGTGTCGCCCGTGTCACGCGTGTCATCTGTGTCACCCGTGTGGCTCGTGCCGCCCGTGCCGCGTGCGGGCCCGTGCGCGGCCGCCGCGGCGTCGCGGGATCCGCTCGGCCGGGAGTGTGACGGCCCGTCCGCATTCCAGGACGAGCCGTCCGCATGGCGGGGCATGGGCACCTCCCGCGACCTCGGCGGCGAAATTTCGGCCCTTCACATTGCCGGAGTAACCCGTTATGGCCGGTTGAGTCCTAAGGGCGCCTGTGCCCGCCGGCAGCCGGGCCGTATACGGTCTGCATAATCTCTCGGTGCAGGTTTCAGGAGAGGGCCCCCCACGGTGACCGCACAGCACTGTCCACATTGCGGAACAGAGCACACCCCCACAGGCGCACCGGCATGTCCGTGCGCCGACCAGTTCCCGGCTCCGGCCGTCGACGGCTCGGTGCGGCAGACGCCGGACCGGCTGCGGAGGGGTGCCGCTTCCCCTGCGGACGGTGCCCCTGCGGGGGCGGACCGCCGCCGTGCGGAGGTGGACGGCGTCCACACGAGGACGGACGAGTTCGAGCCACCGCGCCTGCGGCCCTATGTCTCGCTGCGGGACCCCGACGCCGCAGCGGAGGCGGGTTCGGCCACGGAGGCGGGTTCGGCGGTGGAAACGCCTGACCGGGAGGGCCCGGACGGGGACGCCCTGGACACCTACGCGCTCCTGGGCCCGAACGGTCCGCTGGGCTGGAGCATCGAGGACATCTGGGGACCACGCGAGGACACCGCCGAGGGTTCCGGGGGCCGGGACCGGGCGGCGGGCTCGGCGGGCGTACCCGACCCCGAGCGCACGGGCGCTGCCGCACCGCCCGCCCACGCCCCCGCGGACACCTCCGGTGCACCGCACACCACCGCGTTCCCGGACGATACGGAGAAGGCCGCCGGATCCGGCCGCACCCTGGACGCGGCCGTGCCCGGACCGGGCAGCGCACCCGCACGGCACGCCGGCCGGAGGGACCGGGGCCGCACCCGCGCCATGGTGGGCGGCACGGGCGCCACGGCGGGCACAGTCAGCACGGCGGCCACAGGCCACAGGGCGGACACGGGCACCACGAGCGCCGCGGGCGGCACCGGCGGCACCGGCGGCACCGGCGGCACGGACACCGTACGCACGCCGGCCGCTCCCGGCGGTCCGGGCGCGTGGAACGACGGTCCGGGCCCGTGGAACGACGGCCCGGGCCCGTGGAGCGGTGCGGACACCATGCGCGTGCCGGGTTCACCGAAGACCCCGGACGGTCCCGGCGGCCCGGGCCGCCCGGGCGGCGAGGAGGACCAGGACGCCCTGGCAGGCCCCGGCGGGCCCGGGCACCCGCGCAACCGCCGCCGCATGGCCGTCCTGGCCGTGGCCGGTGCCGCGGTCGTCGCGTGCGTGGTCCTGCTCACGAGCGGGTCGTTCTCGGATCAGAAGCCGTCGCGGGACGCAGCGTTGCCGAGCACCGAGAGCGCGTCGAGCGCGCCGGACAGCACGGCCACGGAGCCCGCGACGACCGGTTCCGCCTGGGGCGGCGCACCCGCCGCCCCCGGGCAGCCGCAGGCCACCTCGGCCGGCAGGGGTCCGTCACCGTCGGCGTCGCCGCCTGGTTCCGCCGCCGCGACGGCCCCCGTACCCCCGCCCAGCGCCCCCGGCGCTCCCCCGCCGCCCAGCGGCTCCACGTCCCCGTCTCCGCCGGTGGACTCGGGGCCCGTGATATTGCGCCCCGGCGACCAGGGTCCGGAGGTGGAGGAGCTGCAGCGGCGGCTGCGGCAGCTCCTGCTGTACCTGAGCAGGGCGGACGGCGTCTACAGCAAGGACCTCGAGAAGGCGGTCGGCCACTACCAGGACACCCGCGGGATCGACGGCGACGAACACGGCGTCTACGGCCCGGCCACCCGCAAGAGCCTGGAGTCCGAGACCTCGGAGCCCTAGGCGTCCCGTCCCGGGGCGTGCGCGGGCTCAGCCCACGTGCAGCAGGATCTCGCCGCCCACGGCCTCGACCCGCACCTCGGTGAGGTCGCGGACCAAGGCCGTGGGCCCGTACGCGCCGGCGCGCGTGCCGACGCCCACGACCCGCATCCCGGCGGCGCGGGCGGCCGCGATGCCGGCTTCGGAGTCCTCGAAGGCGATGCAGTCGGCCGGCTCGATGCCCAGCTCCGCGGCTCCCTTGAGGAACCCCTCCGGGTCGGGCTTGCTGGCGCCCACGCTCTCCGCGGTGATCCGCAAGGCGGGCATCGCAAGCCCCGCCGCGCCCATACGGGCGGTGGCCAGGGCCTCGTCCGCGGAGGTCACCAGCGCGTGCGGCAGATGGGCGAGGGACTCCAGGAACGCACCGGCGCCGGGGATTTGCACGACGCCCTCGGTGTCGGCGGTCTCCTCCGCGAGCAGCAGGGCGTTGTCCGCGAGGTTCTCCGCCGCCGTGCGGTGCGGCAGCAGGATCGCCATGGACGCATGGCCCTGGCGGCCGTGCACGACCCTCATGACCTCGTCGGCGTCCAGGCCGTGCCGCTCGGACCAGCGGCGCCAGCAACGCTCGACCACGGCGTTCGAGTTCACCAGGGTGCCGTCCATGTCGAGCAGGAGGGCACGGGCGGTCAGAGGGGTGGGACGGGTGGCCGACATCGGCAGGCTCCGTAACACGAGGATCGTCCGGGACGGGCGGGCCCCGAAGGCCAAAGTGTCCCGCCCGCCGGTCAGGCAGCGGACGGGTCACTTTGTTTCCACAACATACAAAACGGCGGCCATCCCCGCTACCCGTCGCGCTCACATGGTGGACACGGCGCTCCCCTGCGCTCGACACGGTTCGTACCCGCGCGGGGCGGGGGCACGGCGCACGGCGCGCGCACCGACCTGCGGCCGTCCGCCCTGACGACGCCGGAGGCGCACGCTTGTGCCCCGGCGCCAGGGGCGCGCTTCCACCTTTGCCACCGAGGGCGCACTTTCGCCCTGGCACCGCGGACGCGCGCTCCGGGGACGCGCGCTCCGGGGATGCGCGCTCCGGGCTCGCCGTTCAGGCCACCGCCGCCTCGTAGAGGCTCCACACCCCGAGTGCCGCCATCACCAGGGCCGCCACCCTGGTGATCAGCCGCAGCGGCACCCGCTTCATCAGGGCCCTGCCGCCGACGATGCCGAGCCCGGCGACCGCCCACAACGCCAGGACGGCCCCGATGGCGACCGACACGGGCTGGCCGTAGCGGGCCGCGAGGTTCGCGGTCATGATCTGGGTGAGGTCACCGAACTCCGCCACGAGGATGAGCCCGAACCCCGCACCGGCCACCCGCCAGAAACCCTGGTCACGCGGTTTGCGGATCTCGCCTTCCGCCTCCTCGCCCTTCTGGAGGAAGAGCATGGCGGCGCCGCCGAGGAAGAGCGCGCCCGTCACGGCGTGCACCACACGGTCGGGGAGCAGCGTCAGCACGCTGCCCGCCGCGACGGCCAGCGCCACGTGCACGGCGAAGGCGGCGGCCACACCGGCGAAGACGTAGGACGCGCGGTACCGCGTACCGAGGACGAGACCCGCCAGCGCGGTCTTGTCGGGCAGTTCGGCGAGGAAGACGACACCGAAGACCAGTGCCGTCACGCTGATGCTGAACAAGGTTCCTCAATCGGTCGGGGCTGCCCCGCCGAGAGTGCGCGCTCCTGTCCGACACCCCGGCACGGCAGCGCACTTGCCGTACACGGCCGTGTACGGTGCACTGCTTGCCGAAGGTCTCGCTGGCCGACCGTGGACCGGTCCGCCTCCGGGCGCCGGCTCAGACGAGCTGAGCAGTATGTCGACGGTCCGGCGAAGAGCTACTCCCCTTCTGCTCCGGCCATGCTACGCGACGCGCGGACCACGGACCCGGAGGCGGGCGCGAGCACAGGCACAGGCCCGGGCGCGAGCACGGGCGCGGGCACAGGCCCCGAGGCGGGAACGGGCCGCAGGTCCGGAGGCGGGAACGGGCACAGGCCCGGAGGCGGCATATGCCGCAATCCCCCTCCTCTCGCACACCAGTTGGGGACATGAGTGCGACAGATGTCTTGATGTGACGTGCCCATGACGCAACTCTGTTACCTGACGCCTGCCTTCCGGAAACCCCAGGGCGCCACCATGACCGGGCCCCTCCGGTCCCAACCCCCACACAGGGAGTTTCACATGTCCGATGTCTACGCGCGTCGACGCGGCGGGCTCCGCCGCCGGCTGAGCATGCTCGGCGCGCTGGTCGCCTCCATATCCGCCTGCGCCCTGCTGAGCGGACCTCCCGCCCAGGCATCTCCCCCCACCCCGATCGCCGTGTCGACCGCCCACACGTACCTCTCCGAGCTCACCGTGTCCACGGAGGGCTCCATGACGGGTTACAGCCGGGACAAGTTCCCGCACTGGATCACCCAGTCCGGCACCTGCGACACCCGCGAGGTGGTCCTCAAGCGCGACGGCACCAACATCCAGCAGGGTTCCGACTGCTACCCGACCTCCGGTAGCTGGTACTCCGAGTACGACGGTGCGACCTGGACCGCCGCGAGCGACGTGGACATCGACCACATCGTGCCGCTCGCCGAGGCATGGACCTCGGGCGCCAGCGGTTGGACCACCGCCCAGCGGCAGTCCTTCGCCAACGACCTGACCCGCCCCCAGTTGATCGCCGTCACCGACAACGTCAACCAGTCCAAGAGCGACCAGGACCCGGCCGAGTGGCTGCCGCCGCGGGCCGCGTACCACTGCATGTACGCCCGTATGTGGATCCAGGTGAAGCACTACTACGACCTGACGGTCGACTCCGCCGAGAAGACCGCCCTGCAGTCGGTGCTCAACGGCGAGTGCTGAATCGATTGTTCTGCGGTACGCGCCGCACAGGCCCGCCGGGTCCGCCCCGGGCCCACCCCACGGCACGCCCTGCCGCCCGGGCCGACGGCCGCACTGACCCGCACTGACCCGCACTGACGACCGCCTCGGCGCCGCACGCAGAGCCGTTCGACTGCCGCGGAGGACAACACGGCAGAGGAGGACAGCACAGCAGACGGCACGGCGGACGGCACGTCAGGCGGCACGGCGGACGGCACGTCAGACGACACGGCAGACGACCGCAGACGACCGCAGACGACAAGGCAGACGGCAGACGGCGCCTGAACGGCCGTCACGTCCTCCACGAGCCGTCGGCGGCCGCCGGATCCGGGCATGCGACCGGATCCGACGGCCGGCCGGCGGCTCGTCGGCGTCCGCGGACCGCCCCCTTCGCCGGGCGGGCGGTTTCACCGCACGGCCACGGCCACGGCCACGGTCGTGGTCGTGGCCGTGGTCGTGGTCGGCGCGCCCGCCGGGGTCCGGCACACGCACGCCGCGCGACACCCCTCGCCGGGCCGCCCGCCCCGCACACCGCATCGGCGCCCCGGCCGCACCACGCGCCCGACCTCCCCTTCCGCGCGCCCTGCCGCACTGCCCGATGGACCCGGCCCCGCCTTCACCGGCCCCGCCTTCACCGCCCCCGTCCACCGCCTCGCGGGCTCTCCGCCACCCATCACGACCCTCCCCACCCATCGCGACCGGCTCGCGCCCCTTCGCGGCCCTCCCCACTCTTCACTCTTCGCGGGCTCCGCTCGCACGCCCACTCCCAGATCACCCGTCGCCCTTTGAACAGACGCCCGCCCAGGCGCGTATGAACCCGTACACGCGCCCCGCCGCCGCCCGCCACATGTTTCGGGAGCGGCGGCGGACGGCGGGTGCGCAGGCTGCGGACGGTGCCGGAAGGGCCGTCCGAGAATGGCTAATGTTGAACTTGCAAGTACTAGTTAGGTACACCTAACCTCTCAGCACTCACGTGGTTCCGCCGCTGATCCGCCGTCCCCAGACCGAAGGAGTCCCCCACCCATGTCCGGACGCCTCGACAGCACGCGCCCGTACGCGATCGGGCTGTTCCGCATCGTCGTCGCCCTGCTCTTCGCCTGCCACGGCGCCAGCACCCTGTTCGGCGCCTTCGGCGGGCAGAGCCAGCCCGCCGGCGCCTGGCCCGGCTGGTACGCCGCCGTGATCCAACTGGTGGGCGGCCTCCTCGTGCTGGTCGGCCTGTACACCCGGCCCGCGGCGCTCATCTCGTCGGGCTCGATGGCCTTCGCGTACTTCAAGGTCCACCAGCCGCACGCGCTGCTGCCGATCCAGAACGGTGGCGAGCCGGCGGCCATGTTCTGCTGGGCCATGCTCCTGCTGGTCTTCACCGGTTCAGGAGCCTTCGGGGTGGACCGGTTGTTCACGGCTCGCGGCGGGACCGGCGAGCAGATGTCCGCGGCCGAGCAGGAGCCGGTCACGGCCTGACCGGTGGCCCGGGACCGGGGCCGGCGCCGGTCCCGGGCCGCCCACACGGCGAAGGCGCCCACCCCCGGACGGGGATGGGCGCCTTCGCTGGTACGCGGCGGTTCCGGACCCCCGAAGACCCCTGCGGGTCGGCATGCCGCGCCCCGAGCGCGCGCCCGCCGCCGGAGCCCGGCGGCCGCTCGGTCGTCAGCCTCCGCCCACCGCCCCGAAGGGCACGGTCAGACAGGCGACCCGGGCCCCTTTGCTGCCCGGTTCGTCGTGCAGGACGACCGAACGGGCCTGGCCGCTGCGGAAGCCCCAGGTGTGATGGGCACGCGCCTCACCCGCACCGTGTGCGTCAGAGGTGAAATCAAGCCACACCTCATTCTGCGGATTGACGTACTCCGGATCGGTCGACGGCTGCACCGGGTCGACACGGTTCTGGTAGTGACCGCCGGCCGCGGCCGGGTCCTTCGCACACGGCTTGGTGTGCACGTGCGCGCCGAACGCGTAGCCCGGCCGCACCCCCGACACGTGCAGGCTGACCGTCGTCCCCCTCCTGTCGCTGTTCTGCTGGACCTCGATCCGGGCGCCCGGAGGCACCAGATCCTTGTCGTAGGTCAGGGCGTGCGACGGGACCGTCGCGGACGGCGGCGAGAAGTGTGCCACCGTCCGCAGCTCGAAGGAGTCTCCTCCACCCGTCCCACCGCCCTCTCCACCGGCCGGCCCGCCACCGACGGCCGCCAGCACGGCCGTCGCCATGGCGCCGGCAAGCATTCCTGCCATCATTGCCGTTCCGCTCCTCGCCTCGGGGCGCGACCCTGTCGTCGTCCATCCGGTCGCGTCGTATGAGGAATTGCTACGCGACTGCGGAGGTCGGCGCCGAATCAGACGCGGCAAACGGGTGAACGTGGCGTTCCGGTGTGGTTCTGGTGATATGACGATCAACGCCGGCCCAGGAGGGACCGGTGCGCACAGCGGCCGCGTACGCTGTATGGCTGTCACCACGCCGCACCATGCCGCTTCGCGCGACGAGGCGGCGTGCCATGCGGACGGGGGGGAGTTCGAGTGCTGGAGAGTCTGGGGTCGCTGACCGGCAGTCCGTGGATCTATGCGGCGGTGGCCCTCTCCGTGCTCTTCGACGTGTTCCTGCCCGTGCTGCCCAGCGGGGTCCTGGTGATCACCGCGGCCACGGCGGCTGCCGCGGGTTCCGGGGCCACCACCGGAGAAGTGCCGCACAATGTGCCCGACATCCTGTTCCTGATCCTGTCCGCGGCCACCGCCTCGGTGCTCGGCGACCTCGTCGCGTACGGACTGGCCTGGCAGGGCGGCGAGCGCATGGCCCGCACGATCGCCCGCTCCCGACGGCTGACCGCGGCACAGGAGCGTCTCGGCTCGGCGCTCTCCCGTGGCGGCGGCATCCTCGTGGTGATAGCCCGGTTCGCACCGGCGGGCCGCTCGGTGGTCTCGCTCGGCGCCGGTGCCGCGCACCGCAGGGTGCGCGAGTTCCTGCCCTGGTCCGCCCTTGCGGGCGTGGCCTGGGCGGGCTACAGCGTCGGCCTCGGCTACTTCGGCGGTCAGTGGCTGGGCGCCACCTGGGTGGCCACGGGCGTCTCGGTCCTGGCGCTGTTCGCGGCCGGCGCCGGGGCGGCGTTCGTCATGCGCCGGCCTTCGCCGGAGATGGGGGGCGCCGCGATGGGCGAGCCGGTGGTGTGAGGGACGAGCGTCGTGGGGCCGCGGGGGGGGCGGCGCGGGGGTGGTGGCGGAGGTCCGTCCACCGTCCACGGCCGCTCAGGAAGGCCGGGGGCCGAAGGACCGGGTTGCGGGGCGGAGCCGGACGGCTGGAGCCGGAGGACGGGCCGGAAGGCCGATGCCGCTGGGCCGCAGCCGGGCCTGGGCGAAGGGTCTGCGCGGAAAGCCGGGAGCCGAACGGGGGTCGAAAGCCGGGAGTCGAAAGCCGGGAGCCCGCAGTCCGCAGCCGGAAGGCGTGAGCGCAGGGCCCGGGCGGAGGGCCCGGGCGGAGGGCCCGGGCGGAACGGCGGAACCCCAGGAGCCGGAAAGCCGCGAGCCGAAAGCCCGGAAGGTCGGAGCCGGCCCGTCCACGAGCCGAAGGCCGGGAAGCCTGGAAGGTCGGAAGCCCGGAAGGTCGAAGCGGGCCGTCCACGAGCCGAAGGCCCGAAAGCCCAGCACGTGCATCCACGCGCCGTCGGCGCGCAACCTTTTACGGCCGGCCACCGTGCTGGGCAGTGGCGTCCACGGTCCTGCTGCCACGCACTTCCAGGCCGGCGAGCAGATCGGCGGTGGCCCTGGCCACGGTGTCGACGGCACGGTCGAACACCTCACGGTTGTGCGCGGCCGGGGCGCGGAACCCGGAGACCTTGCGCACGTACTGCAGCGCGGCGGCCCTGATCTCGTCCTCCGTGGCCTGTTCCGGGAGCGCGGGCGGACGCAGCGTCTTGATGCTTCGGCACATACGGACAGTGTCCCTCACCCGTCCGGCCGACGCGCAGTGCCGCACCCCCGGCCACACGGCGGGGCTCCTGGCCCTCCGCGGTGCCGGTGCGACCGCGGCTGCTTCGGGCTGAACGGCGCGTGCGCGCCGCCGCGCGCCCGCCGGGCCAGGCACCGGCGGCTGCGCCCGCCCCGGCCGGCTCCTGCCCCGGCCCCTACCCAGCCGGCTTCTCACCCTGCCGGCCCTTACCCTCTGCCCCTCTTCACGCCCTGCCCCTTCTCGCCACCCTCTCCCCCTGCCCCCCTCTTCCCCTGCCCCTCTCACGTCCTTCCCCTTTGCCACTACCCCGCCCAACGGACCCGTCAGTGTGTCCGCCCGGGCCCCGCGGTCACCGTCCCGTGGCGGGTTGGGTGAAGCGGAGGAGGTTTCCGGAGGGGTCCCGGAAGGCGCAGTCGCGGACGCCGTAGGGCTGGTCGATCGGCTCCTGCACCACTTCGGCGCCCGCTGCGCGGATCCGCTCGAACGTGGCGTCGCAGTCGTCGGTGTGGAAGATGACCCCCCGCAGTACGCCCTTGGCCAGCAGTTCGGCCATGGCCTGCTTGTCGGCCGCCGAGGCGTCCGGATTGGCGGCCGGCGGCTCCAGGACGATGCTCACGTCCGGCTGGGACGGCGCTCCGACGGTCACCCAGCGCATCCCCTCGAACCCGACGTCGTTGCGTACCTCCAGGCCGAGCGCGTCCCGGTAGAAGGCGAGCGCCGCGTCATGGTCGTCCACGGCGATGAAACACTGCGAGAGCTTGATGTCCATGGGCCGACGCTACTGCCGGGGGCCCACTCGCGCCTCTCCGTTCCTGACCGGCCGCGTCAGCGCCTTCGCGACGCACGCGGGAATGGCGGCCCCCGCCTCGTGCCCGCGGGCGCGGTACGCGCTCGGACTCTCCCCGACCAGTTCCGTGAAGCGCGAGCTGAACGACCCGAGCGAGGTGCACCCCACCGCGAAGCAGACCTCCGTCACGGACAGGTCACCACGGCGCAGCAGCGCCTTGGCCCGCTCGATCCTGCGGGTCATGAGATAGCTGTAGGGCGACTCGCCGAAGGCGGCCCGGAAACTGCGGGAGAAGTGCCCCGACGACATGAGCGCGGCCCGCGCCAGCGCCGGAACGTCGAGCGGTGCGGCGTAGTCGCGGTCCATCAGGTCACGCACCCGGCGCAGCCGGACCAGGTCCTCCAGATCCACAGGACACAGCATGCCACCTGCCGGCGACACGCCGACGGCCCGCCTGACGACACCCTCCGCCCGTGTGCCGCAGGGGCTCTCACCCTCTCCACGCGTCGTCCCTCCAGGAACTCGCATCACAAAATCGAACAGGCGTAGCATTGCGCCGTGGCTGCGACTCATGACTTCCCGAGCGATCTCCTCGCTGGTCAGGAGGAGCTGCACCAGGTACGGGCCGAGCTTCTGGCCCTGCTGAAGCGGCTCCCCTGGTCGGTGGACCCCCTGGACGGCTTCAGCGACGAGGGCGGCTGGCGCAAGATAGAGCGCCCCGCGTCCCCCGGCTGGACCGCCGACGAACAGGCCGAGGTGGAGAAGCTCCGCGAGCGGGAGCGCGAGCTGGCCGTGTTCGTCACCTGCCACCGCTACTGGTCCCAGCTCCCCGCTACCGACCGTGTCGAGGCCCGCACCGCTCTGAAGCACACTCGGGAAGGGGCCGAGGAGGACTGAGGGAGCCGAGAGGGCCGAGGGGGACTGACCGGACGCACGGACGAACGGCTCAGCGAGCGGAGCGAGCAAGCCGGGGCGGGCGAACGGACGGACGAGCGGACGAGCGGACGAAAACACTGAGCACACCCTCGCCGCCCCCGGCGCCCACCCCGGCCCTCTGACACCCGACACCCGGCACCCGGCACCCGGCACCCGGCACCCGGCACCTACAGCCGACGTCCAGGGAGTGCATCGGAACCCAGCCCGGGGACGTGCGCCCGAGGCCACCGGATCACCGGCCCATCGGGGTCCACATCGGCAGTGGCAGCCGGCAGTTCCCGCCGACCCGGGGATCCTGCCGCACGGACCAGCGCACGGACCAGCAGACGGACCCCGACCCGGACGAACCCCGACACAAGGGAAGCCGTCACCTGGCTGAACACCACCACCCGCACCCCAGCCCGAACCCCCGCCCCATGGAAGTCGGACGCGGCAGACCCTTCCGTATGACGCTACATGTACATGACACTAGCGCAGTTCGAGTTCCACCGACCCGCAACCCATGCCCCATGCCTCACGCCCGCGCCCTACGTCTCATGACCCGTGTTCCACATCTCATGACCCATGCCCCCTGACCAGTCCATGGACCCACACATGGGCTTGGACTCGTCCGAGGACCCGGCCGCGGCCCCACCCAAGGCCCCGCCCCTGGACCCGTTTCGCGAGAGGACGAAGATGATCTCTTCCCGTTCCTTCAACCGCCGTACCGCCCTGCGCGGAACACTGGCCGCCGGTGTCGGTGCGGTGTTCGGCCCCACCCTGCTGACAGGCGTCGCCCAGGCGTACTCCTGGTCACGCACCCTGAACCAGGGAGCGACCGGGGCCGACGTGACCGAACTGCAGATAAGAATCGCGGGCTGGGCCGCGGACAGCCCCAGCCACAGCCTCGTCAGCATCGACGGGGATTTCGGCCCCGGCACCGCCGCAGCGGTGCGCCGCTTCCAGGCGGCCTACGGTCTCACCGTCGACGGCAGCGCGGGCCCGGCGACACAGACGCAGCTCAACGCCCTGGAGCAGTCGGACGGCTCGACCGCGCACTTCGACTTCAGCGAGTTCACCGACCGGGTGAGCGGCACCTTCTCCGGCGGCAAACTGAGCGCGACCGCCACCAAGGAGAACGCCCGGCGCGCGATGTACAAGCTGGAGGCGCTGCGCAAGAAGCTGGGCAACGTGCCGATCACGGTCAACTCCGGCTTCCGCAGCATCGCGCACAACGCCGAGGTCGGCGGTGCCAGCGACAGCATGCACCTCTACGGCACCGCCGCCGATCTCGACGTCCCCGGCGTGAGCAACCGCACCGTCTACCAGAAGGCCGAGACCTGCGGCTTCTCCGGCCTGGAGACCTACACCGAGGACCACCAGCACGTCGACAGCAGGGCCGATCTCGGCCGTGCCTGGTGGTGGCAGGACGGCACCATCTGACCCGCCCCCTCCCGCACCACCCGTCCGCACCGAACGGGCACGACGCCCCGAAGGCTCCTCGCCGGCGGAGCCTTCGGGGCTCGCCCGTCCGCCGGGCCCGCGCAGGTGTCGGGAGCGGGCGCGATCCATGGGCGTCACCTCAGAGCCGGGCGTGCCTCCGCCCGTGCGGGCAGGCCCCTGGTCCGGCGCCACTCGACACGACCCCCTTCTCGACACGACCCCCTTCTCGGCACGGCCCCTTCTGCACGACCCCGTTCTCGGCGGACTCAGGAACCGAAGGGCAACTGCCGTGCCCGCTCTCGCGCCGCGGCCCTTATCGCCTTGAGGCGAGCGTGGAAGCCGTTGTGTCCGTTCTGATCGAGGTTCAGCGGAAGGTCGAGCCGGGAGATGAGGTGCGACTCCAACACCCACGGTTCGTCGTGCTCCAGCCAGCACACCCGGGCGTTGTCCGCCATCCACTGGCACAGGACCGCTTCCCCGGCCTTCCCGAACGTCATACGCCCGGTGCTCCCCACGCGCCGCAACTCGAGCCCGAGCAGGCAACCGAGCGTCAGCCGCAGCGTCGACCCGGCCGCATTGCCGCGGAAGTGGTATCGGACCCGCTTGCGCAGGTTCTGCTTGCTGACCCGGTTCGCCATGAACCGCGGTGCTATGCCGACGTAGAGCAGCCGTCCGGAGGGCAGGTCCGGGTGGGGCGCCCTCGCGAAATGCCATCCGTACACGCCCGCCACCGGCGGTACGGGACTCGGCCGAACCAGAACCTCTTCTGCCGACCACAGACGATCAGGACGGGTGAACACGGCAGCGTCCACAGAACCTCCCAGCAGGCCCACCACCACTCGTCGCAGGCTACCGACCGGCACTGACAGCAGAAGGAACGGATGCGGCATCGATTGGGGTCCACGGGAGTGCGCGCCGCGAAGACAGGTACCTGATCCGGCACCGTCAGAAGCCGCTGTCAACGCAATCATGGGGCGCGCCGCTGTCAGCGCAGGCACACGGACGGAGCCGACCCGCCCACTCACACCCCGGCCCCGAGCAACCAGTGCGGCTCCGTACGGGCACCCGGGATTCCCGGAGCTGCCATAATGCGTGAATGGATTGGCGGCTACTGCTCGATTACATTCGCGTGCTCATCTGGCCCGTCATCGTGGGCACCCTGGGCATAGTTTTCAGAAAACAATTGGCGAGCATCCTCAAGAATATTCAATCGATAGAAACACCGATAGGGACGCTAGCATTTCAGAACCAGGCAGATGCGATCGAACGCGAGGCTTCGGCGATCGAAGCGGAAATCGCAGCGGACATCGGAGGAGCCGGCGGTGCACAGACTCCCGACGCACCTCTGGGATCCGACGGCGCAGAGAATCCGCCGCCCGGAAGACAGGAAGACCGCGCCCTAATTCTCGAAAAACTGATGCCACTGGCGCGAACGGACCCGACTGCGGCTGTTCTGGCCGCATGGCGGGAGATAGAGCACACGCTGAAGAACGCAGCCGCCACCTCTGGACGCCGCCGGCAGACGGTGCCGTACCTGCTGGCCCAGGCCGTCGAGGAGGATCTGCTGCCTCCTGCGCTTGCCCAGCTCACCCTCGATCTGCGGCAGCTCAGGAACCGTGTGGTGCACGACGAGCGATCACCCCTTGCGCCCGGCGGTGCCACCTCCTACGTTCTCGCGGCGGAGCGGGTGATAGAGACGCTGCACCTGGCCACCACTCCGACAGCCCGCCACGCCCGCTACGAGCAGGACGTCCACGACGCGCTTTCCCGTCTGGGCTTCACGGTGCGCAAGGCCCTGGGCGACAGCTCGTACGACTTCCTCGTCGGCGACCAGAACACCATGGTCGGCGTCGAGGCGAAACACCGCAGCCGCTTGTTCAGCGCGGCCGATCTGGACAAGGAGAAGAAGAGGAATGCAGTCGAGTCGGCACTTCCTGCCCTGGTGGTGACCAACGCACCCCTCGCCGACACCGTTGCCCGCTTCAACGGGACGGAGGCGGAGAAGACCGGCACCCGTCTCCGCGAGGTCGTCCAGTGGAAGGGGCCCCAGGACGACGATATCCTGGTGCGAGCCCTTGTTCGGTCTGGAGCCGTTCTTTTTTAGCATTCCCATGCCGAGGTCGGCGGAGCGGCTTTGAACCGGAACTGCTGCGGCAGGAGCAATCCGGCCCGTTCCGCCGACCCGCGAGTCGGGTAGGACCCTCCCCCGCCCGCGAGTGCCCGCTCCGGGGCCCCGTTCCTCGGGTCTCACGCCAGAAGGGCTGCCGGAACACGGAGCCGACCGGCCGAACCAGACGTATCCCCACATCAACCACCGGTCGAGCGGATACAGGAACCCCGAGGCGGCTCACCCGACACGCCAACGGCACGGCACCCTCACCCTCACCAGCACCAGCACCAGCACCAGCACCAGCACCAGCACCAGCACCAGCACCAGCACCAGCACCAGCACCAGCACCAGCAAGACCAAGGCCCAAGTCACCGGATACAAACCGGCTGACCTGGGCCTTCTCCATCCCGCAAGCCTGGTGGGCGCGGACGGTTTCGAACCGCCGACATCTGCCTTGTAAGGGCAGCGCTCTACCGCTGAGCTACGCGCCCGGGATGATCCGACAGCCTACCCTGCCTGCGCCCCTGCCTCGCAAACCCGTATACAGCACCTGGGCCGGGGGTTATCCCCCCTACGGATCCGGTAGCGGCCCGGATCCCCCGGCGGCCCGGGGCTCCGTACGGTCAGGGGTGCCTGAGGGTGAGGCCGGGAAGGCAGGCCCGGGGCGGTGGCACGGGGGCCGGTGACGGCTGGACTGCGTGCCGCCGCGGCCGCCGTGTGCCGAGCCGAGAGCCGAAGCCCACGGGTTCCGACCCGCCCATCGTTCCGTTCCCAGGGGGATCGCCATGACCGTCCGTGTTCGTCGCCCGCGCCACCGGGGTCTGCGAGTCCTCGTCGCCGCCTGCTCGGCGCTGGCCGTCGTCTCTCTTGCAGGCGGGTGCGGTGCCGGGGACGACAACGATCCCGACCACCGTGCGTTCACCCTGCACGGCACCGCTCTCACCATCGACACCGACAACTCGGCGCTGGACGTGGTGCCGGTGAAGGGCAAGCAGGTGCGGGTCACCCGCTGGTTCAAGGGTCGGATCGTGCTCGGCGGAGATCCCAAGGTCTCCTGGGCGTGGCGGGACGATCGGCTCACCTTGCGCGTGAGGTGCTCCGGAGTGGTCGCCGTCTGCTCTGCCAAACACCGGGTGGAGGTGCCCCGCGACGCCGCCGTGTCCATCCTCAACCAGGACGGCAGGGTGACCGCCCATGGCTTCCACACCGCGTTGAAGATCCGCAACGACGACGGCTCGGTCCAGGTCGACGACTGCTCCGGGCCCCTGGACCTGCAGAGCTCCGACGGCAGGGTGCGCGCCGACGGCATCACCGCGCACCGGGTGCGCGCCACCACCGGGAACGGTTCCATCCGTCTGGGCCTGACCCGCGTGCCCGACCAGGTCACCACCCGCAGCGACAACGGCTCCACCACCCTCACCCTGCCCCGTACCGGCCCCGACGGATCCACCGTGGGCTACCAGGTGAGCGCGTCGACCGACAACGGTGGCGTCGACATCAGCGTTCCGCGCGACGATCACAGTCCGCACAGGATTTCCGCGCATACCAAAAACGGCAAAGTCACGGTGCGGAGCGCGAACTAACAGCCCTGTGTGTTCGTCCCTACCGGTGGGACAATGACACCGGGCAGGGCGAACGACAGCACGGGAGAGGGATGTGACGGCGACACCTACGCAGCCGTACACGCCGTATGCGCCGGACGGACTGCGCGCTCGTCGTCGCGGTTTCACGGCGGCCCTGCAGCGTCTGGGGGCCCTCGCACTCATGCCCCGCACGGGCCGGCCCGACGGGAGGCCCACGCGCCTGGCCCCCTCTTCCGCCGTCGGCCGTCCGTCCACCCACTCCCTTCCGTCCCCTTCCGCCCCCCGCGCGGCCCCGGCCGGCCGTCCTTCGACCGGGCGCCCCGCAGCCGTCTCCTGCCGTGCCGCCGCCGTGGATCTGCTGCTGCTCGTGGCCCTTCCGCTGCCGCTGCTGGCCGCGACCGCTCTGCCCGCGACCTTCGCGGGAGGTGGTACGAGGCGGTGGTTCGGCGGACGGGCCGAGAGCCAGCGGGCCGAGGCCCAGGCCGCCAAGGACGCCGCCGCGGCCGCGTTCTACGAGTTGGACACAGCCCAGCGCGATCTGCAGATCTCCGTCGAGACCATCACCGCGGTCGACGACTCTCCTGCGGCACGGCGGGTGGTCTCGGACTTCGCCGAGTTGGGCCGCCGGATCGACGAGGTCAGCCACCGGTACATCACCGTGGTCGACGCCCACGACCTTGACCGCGACGATCTGGATGCCGCGGCCGCGACCCGCGCCAGAACCCAGCTGGCGCAGGCCAAGGACGAGCTGACCAGAACCAAGCAGGACCTCGACCGCTTCGCCCAGGGGCTGGAACCGCTGCTCGGCAAGGCGGAGACCCAGTTGGCCCGGGTCGCGCCAGGAGTGGAGCGGGCCCGACAGGCGCTGCTCGGGGCGAGCAACGCGCTCGACACCGCCCGCGGCTCCGGCCTGCGGGCCGACGACCTTGCCGCCCGGCTCGCCGCCCTCGGCCCGGAGCTGACCAAGCTCAATGAGGGCGCGGGACGGCATGGTGTACCGGAGACGCTGGAGCGGGCGGAGCGGGTCGCGCGCGAGGCGGAGGCCGTACGAGTACAGGCGGAACGGTTGCCGGAGCAGGCGGCCGAGATCGACCACCGGCTGGTGTCGATGCGGACGCGCGCTCAGGCGCTGACGACCCGGGCGGGCCAGGTCGAGCCGATCCTCAGCGAGCTGCGCAGGCGTTTCACCGCGTCCTGCTGGCAGGACCTGCAGAACGTTCCGGCACAGGCCGCGGAGAGTGTGCGCCAGGCAGAGCAGAAACTGAAGGAGGCGCAGACGGCCCGCGATGCCCAGCGCTGGCCGGACGCGGTCGCCCAGCTCTCCACGGCGCGGGCCTTGCTGAACACCACGGACGACGCGGTCTCGGCCGCCGGCGACCGGCTGCGTCGACTGAACGCCGTCGCGAAGGATCCACAGCAGGAGATCGAACGTACGAGGTTCGCCATCAGGGATGCCCAGCGTCTCGCGATGGCGGGCCGCCAGACGCCCGATCCCCGGCATGCGCAGCCGCTTGACGACGCGGTGGCGAGGCTGGACCGCGCGGTCGGAGCGCTGGAGGGCGTACACCCCGACTACTGGCACTTCCTCACGGAGACCGATGCCGTACGGCAGACGGTGACGCGCGTGGTCTCCCGGATCCGCGAGGAGCGCGGCACCAGCGGGTGAGGCTGTGACCGGCGGATCCACGCCGGGGGCGGGCGCGGAGCGGGCGAGCACCAGTGTCCCGACCAATGACAGCACCTCCCTTCCGAGCACTATTAATTGTTAAATAACCAGAACATATGCGAGTCTGGAACCGAACAGCGTCAACGTTCCCACGCCCGCTGTCGGCGCCTGTCGAAAGAGCCGGGACGCACCAGCCGGCCGTCGGGGCCTCGGGGCCGAGTGCGCTCCTTCGGGAAGGGATCCCTCAGTGAAGATCACCCGTGTCGAGACCTTCCTGGCACCGCCCCGCTGGCTCTTCGCCCGGGTCGAGACCGATGAGGGGGTCGTCGGGTGGGGCGAGCCGGTCGTGGAGGGACGCGCGGAGGTGGTGCGGACGGCGGTGCAGGTGCTATCCGAGTACCTGATCGGGCAGGACCCACTGCGGATCGAGGACCACTGGCAGGTGATGACCAAGGGTGGCTTCTACCGAGGAGGTCCTGTCCTTTCGTCCGCCGTCGCCGGGCTGGATCAGGCGCTGTGGGACATCAAGGGCAAGACCTATGGGCAGCCGGTGCACCAGTTGCTCGGTGGCCCCGTCCGGGAGAGCGTCCGCGCCTACGCCTGGGTGGGTGGTGACGAGCCGGCGGAGATCCGTGAGGCGATAGCCGCTCAGACCGAGGCCGGATTCACCGCGGTGAAGATGAACGGCACCGGCCGTATGGGCCCGCTTGCCTCACGAGCCGATATTCGTGCCTGCGTCCTGCGGGCCGAGACCGCGCGGGAAGCGTTGGGCGACAGCAGGGACTTCGCCGTTGACTTCCATGGCCGCGTCTCCCCCGCCAATGCGCGCCGCCTGTTGCCGCTACTCACCGACTCCGCCCCTCTCTTCGTCGAGGAACCTGTTCTCCCCGCCCATCATCACGCCCTGTCCGACCTGGTGAGTGCCTCCAATATCCCTCTTGCTCTCGGTGAACGTCTCTTCGCTCGAGAGGAGTTCCTCGCTCCGCTTCAGGCCGGGGTCGCCGTGGTGCAGCCGGATATCTCGCACGCCGGTGGAATCTCCGAGCTCCGGCGCATCGCGGCGCTCGCGGAGGCGTACGGGGCTCAGATCGCGCCGCACTGCCCGCTGGGTCCAGTGGCCCTAGCGGCCAGCCTTCAGGTGGCCTTCACCACCCCGAACTTCCTGATCCAGGAGCAGTCGATCGGCATCCACTACAACAAGGCCGCCGAGTTGCTGGACTATGTCGCCGACCCCGAGCCGTTCCGCTTCGTCTCCGGTTCCCTGCTCCGCACCGACCGGCCCGGCCTGGGCGTGCAGGTGGACGAGGCGGCGATCCGCGCTGCGGACCGCAACGCGCATGCGTGGCGCAACCCGGTATGGCGTTTCGACGACGGGACCTTCGCCGAGTGGTGACCACGAGCGGAGTCCCCCGCCCTGCGGCCCGTCCCTCACCGTCCCGTCCCTCACGTTCCCGTGCACCAGGCTCTCCGACCGAGAAGGATGAAGCACTATGGATTTCATGACTGCCCTGCGGCAACAGCGGTTGGTCGCCATCGTCCGCGGCTCGGATGCCGAGGCGTCCTTCCAAACGGTCATGGCCCTGGCCGAGTCGGGCATTGCGCTGGTGGAGGTCTCACTCAGCGGTACAGGGGCTCTGGACGTCATCCGGCGCGCACGGGCGGAACTGGGCACCGACGCCTGGCTCGGTGCGGGAACCGTCCTCACCGCACAGGACGCGGAGCAGGCGGTGGACGCAGGCGCCAACCTGGTCGTGACCCCGGGGCTCGGTGCGGGTGTGCAGGAGGCACTGCGCCTGGGACTGCCGGTCGTCGCCGGTGTGCTGACGCCCACCGATGTGATCGCCGCACGCGCCGCCGGCGCAACCGCCCTCAAGATCTTTCCAGCGTCCACCGTCGGTGGTCCTTCCTATCTCAAGGCCCTGCAAGGCCCGTTTCCCGATGCGCCGTTCGTTCCGGTCGGCGGCGTGGACGTGTCCGCCGCCAAGGACTACCTGGCCTTGGGTGCCGCCGCCGTCGGCGTGGGGTCGCCGCTGGTGGGCGATGCCGCGGACGGTGGTGATCTGGCCGCGCTGCGCAAGCGGGCCGCGAACTTCAGGGCGGTCTGCAAATGACCGCACGGCAGGCGCCGGGCCCTGTCGTACCGGCCGCCACCGGAGACGACGTCCTCACCTTCGGCGAGACCATGGTCGCGCTGCGCGGCAGCGGCCCCCTGAAGCTGGGCGGCTCGATGGAGGTGTCCATTGCCGGGGCCGAGTCGAACGTCGCCATCGGTCTGGCCCGGTTGGGGCACCCGGTCCGGTGGGCGGGCGCGGTCGGCGACGACGAGGCGGGCGAACTGGTGCTGCGCACGCTCCGCGCCGAAGGCATCGACCTCTGCGACGTGGTACGCGACCCCGAGGCGCCGACCGGGCTGATCCTTTTCGAGCCCCGACTGCCCGACGTCACGCGCGTCCACTACTACCGCGCGGGCTCCGCCGGTTCGCGGCTCGACCCGGGCGCCCTGGAGCGTGCCTTCACCACGCGTGCCCCCCGGATCCTGCATCTGACCGGTATCACCCCCTCCCTGAGTCCTTCCGCCCTCGCTACGACCCGGCGCGCCCTGGAACTGGCCCGCGCACACGGCAGCCTGGTCTGCCTGGACGTCAACTTCCGCTCCCGCCTCTGGAGCGCCGAGTCGGCTTCCGCCTTCCTCAGCACCTGCGTTCCTTATGTAGATGTCCTCATCGCCTCCGACGACGAGCTGCCTCTGTGCCTGCCGCCGGAAGCGGGAGACGAGCACAGGCCCGCCGATGCCACCACCGGTACCGCGGCCGGTACCACGGATCTGGCGAAGCGGCTCCTCGCCCGGGGCATCGACGAGGTCGTGGTGAAGCTCGGCCCCGAAGGGGCCGTCTCACACACCGCCCATGGCGACCTCCACCGCCCCGCCCGCCCCGTACGGGCCGTGGACGCGGTGGGAGCCGGCGACGCATTCGTGGCGGGGTACCTCTCCGCGCTCCTGGACGGCGAGGACGCCGAGGCACGTCTGGATCGTGCCGTCACCACAGGTGCCTTCGCCGTCGCCTCCCACGGCGACTGGGAAGGCGCCCCCACCCGCAGCGAACTGCGCCTCCTCGCCAGCACGCCCGGTACGGTCGTGCGGTGACACGGCGGGCGTCCCGGGGTGGTGTCTCGCACAGCGCGGGCGGGACCCGGGTCAGCCCCTTCACCTGGAGACTCCGCGGGCTCCAGCCGATCGGCCACTGGCTGCGGCCCCCGGAGCCGGACCTCAGGAGTGGGATCTCCGTCAGCCCGGCGACCACGCTCCCGCGAGGTGCTCTGTCCCGGCGCGCCTTCGCCGGTTAACCTATGGTCATGCCTCGCTATGAGTACCGCTGCCGCAGCTGCGGCGACACATTCGAGCTGAACCGCCCGATGGCCGAGTCCTCGGCGCCGGCCACCTGCCCGGCCGGACACGACGACACGGTGAAGCTGCTGTCGACGGTAGCCGTCGGCGGCGCCGCCAGCCCCACGAGCAGTAACCGGGGCGGAGGCGGGGGCGGCGGCTGCTGCGGCGGGGGTTGCTGCGGCTGAGTCAGGCGGTCCGCCGCTGAGACAGCCTATTTCCTGCGGGCAAGCGTCAGCCCGTCCGCCACCGCCAGCATCACCGCCTCAACACGCTGGTCCTGCCGCACATGGTCGTTGAACTCCTTGATCGCTGCGGCATGCCCCTCGGCTTCCGGGTGGACGACCTCTCCGTGGAAGAAGACGTTGTCCACCACGAGAAGTCCACCCTGGCGTATACGAGGCACCAGCGCTTCCCAGTACGCGATGTAGTTGATCTTGTCAGCGTCGATGAAGGCCATATCGAACGCCTGCTCCTGCGGCAGGCTCTCCAGAGTCTGCCGCGCGTCACCGATGCGCAGGTCGATCCGGTCCGCTACCCCGGCCTTGGCCCACGCAGTGCGGGCGCGCTCGGTCCACTCCTCTGAGATGTCGCAGGTCAGCAGGGTGCCACCGGCAGGCAGAGCCTGGGCCATGGACAGCGCGGAAAGGCCCGTGAACGTTCCCACCTCGACGATCCGGCGGGCTCCCGTCAGGCGCACCAGAAACGCGAGAAGCGGTCCCTGTTCCTGTGCCACCTGCTTGCCCGCCACGAGAGGCAACTCGGTGTGCGTGACCTCGACGAGCATCCGCTGCACGGGGTCCAGCGGTGGATTGTGCCCGAGCATGTAGGAGTACAGCTCATCGGTCAGCCGAGTGCTGTTGTTCCTGGCCATTCGGCCTCCTTATTCGGTACCGAGATACCGCAGCACGGCGAGTACCCGGCGGGAGTAGCCCCTGCCGCCGGGCAGGTCGAGTTTGTCGAAGATGGCGTTGACGTGCTTCTCCACGGCGCTGAGGGAGATATGCAGTCGCTGTGCGACCGCGGCGTTGGTATGCCCCTGGGCCATCTCGGCCAGGACGCCCCGCTCCCGCTCGGTGAGGCGGTCCAGTGAGTCCTTGTGCGGGCTGCGCCCCAGCAGTTGCCGCACCACCTCCGAGTCGAAGGCCGCCTGCCCTTGGCCGACCCTGTCCAGGGCATCAAGGAACTCGTCGACCTGGACGACACGATCCTTCAGCAGATAACCGACCCCCTCCGACTCACCCGTGAGCAGCTCCGTCGCATATCTCTTCTCCACGTACTGTGACAGCACCAGAACACCCACGGCCGGCCATCGCTTCCGGATCTCCAAGGCCGCCCGCAGCCCCTCGTCGGTGTGGGTCGGCGGCATGCGCACATCGGCCACGACGACGTCCGGCACCTCGGTGGCCACCGCGTCGAGCAGCGCCTCCGCATCACCGACCGCGGCAAGGACCTCATGCCCTTCCTCGGCCAGCAGACGGAGCAGGCCCTCACGGAGCAGCGTGGAGTCCTCCGCCAGGATCAACCGCATGGCAGCTCCGCTCTGATCACCGTGGGCCCTCCGCCCGGACTGCTCACGTCGAAGTGTCCATCCAGCGCGGCCACACGACGAGCGAGCCCGATGAGGCCGCTGCCCCGGGGATCCGCGCCTCCTGAACCGTCATCTTCGACGCAGACCAGCAGGGATCCGTCCTTCTGCCCTTCGATCATGACTCTTATCCGGGTGGCCTGCGCATGCTTGACCGTGTTGGTGACCGCTTCCGAGACCACGAAGTAGGCAACCGCGGCGACCGGGCCCCGTGGCTCCTCCCTCACCTTGAAATCCAGGTCCACCCGCACGGCCGACCGCTCGGCCACGGTCTCCACGGCGGCTCTGAGCCCTGCCTCGTCGAGGGCCGTCGGATAGACCCGCCACGCCACCTCCCTCAGTTCGGTGAGCGCCTGCCGGCTCTGCTGATGGGCCTGGCCGAGAAGCTCGTCCATGTGTTTCCGGTCCTGACTGCGCAGGGCGCGGCCGAGCAGCATTCCCAATGCCACGAGCCGTTGCTGCACCCCGTCGTGCAGGTCCCTTTCGATACGGCGCCGCTCTTCGTGCACGGCCTCCACGATTCCGGCGCGGCTGGTGAAGAGCTGCTCGATACGGCGCCGCAGCTCGTCCTGCTGGCTGGGGCCCAGGAACCGCCGGGCAAGTCTCCGCTCCAGGGTGCCGACACCGATCGCCCCCTGCATCGCCATGAACAGCAGCAGGAGACCGGCGGCACTGGCCACGACCAGGTCAAGAGGGTGCCGCACGTCCGTCACCAGCCAGCCGATGATGAACGACAACGAGTATCCGCCGCCGATGAGCGCGCACAGCAGCACCACCGCGCCGAGCAGGCCCAGCGGCCAGCGCCACGCGAGATACGTGAGGGCGCGTTCATCCGTGTATGCGGAGGAGCACTTTATCCGCAGCCACGCTGAGAGCCTCGCCCGCTCACGCTCAGCGAGCCATCGACCGGCCGATCCCACCGACCGCAGCACCGCCTGCCGCCCCAGCGGCCAGGCCTGTACGAGCAGCAGGACCAGACCGGACAACAGCGTGAAGGCGAACTCGACGACTGCCGTGACAGCGCCGAGCACGATTCCGATGGCGAGTCTGAATCCGTTGCGTTCCTCTGCGTCCACGATCGATCACGCTAGCCGGGCGACGACGGCCGACGCATTGCGGAAAACCGCAGTTCTTGACTGCGGCCCACACCACCGAAACCGTGCGGTGGACCTCAATGCGCCGCCGGTCGAGGATTTCTAGCCTTGTCGGCATGATCGAGAAAAGCACACCACGCCTGTTCCACGCACCTCACAGGCTCGCCGACCGGAAAGCGGGCCGCGGCCGGCTCCGCCACCGACGCCGCGTTCTGCGCGGACACGGCCCGGCGGCTGTGCAGGCAGGACACGGGGGCCTGCCTCACGGGCATACCGCGCCCGGCAGGGTGATCCTCGCCCACGCAGCTGACGTACGAGCACAGGAAAGTGCGGTGCGCCCCGCAGACCGGCCCGGTACCCGATGTACCACCCGCCCGGGTGCGGGCGCGCGGATCCACACCGACCTCGCCGTCCGTTCCCTCCGAGCGGCTCGGGACTCATGCCGTCCGACGGACGAGTGCGTGCACGAAGCTTCGAAGGATCCGCTCGCCCGCTTCGACGCCCCTCTCGGGAAGAGCCGTGAGCTGGGGGACGCTCCATCCCGTCTCCGCAAGCTCGCCGTGGCCGGGCCGCCAGGCCAGATCCGCCGCGAGCAGCAGGTCCGCATCGAGCAGGGAGTCTCCGGCGGCGAGCACGAGGTCCGCGCCGGCCCTACGCGCGACCTCACGCACGGCGGCACTCTTGGTCAGAGGACTCGGCACGGCATAGATCTTGCGACCTTGCAGAGACACCTGCCATCCGCGGGGCTCCGCCCAGTCGGAGAGTTCCTTCACCCACTCGTCGGGGAGCAGCGACCGCTCGACGACGAGGTAGGCGAAAAGGTCTTCCGCGACTCGTTCCTTGAGCACCCAGGCCGGGTCGGCGGTGCGCACCAGATGGGATCGGATCTCTTCCAGTGGCGCCGAGTGCATGGCGAGCCGGGCGGTGACCTGCCGGTGCCATCCGCTGTCCGAGACACCGTCGACCAGCAGATGGCCTCCGTTGGCACAGATCGCAAACCGGGGAGCAGGCCCCGGCAGGTGGATCCGTGCGTACTGCTCACGGCTGCGGGTCGTGGTGGGGACGAAGACCGAAGCGCGGGTGAGCTCCTCAAGCAGTACAGCCGCGGCCTGGGTCATGTACGAGAGCGGCTTGCCCTCGTAGACCTCGACACACAGCAGCCGCGGCGCCTCCGCGTCGGGCATGCGCAGGGCCAGTGCCGGGGCGGAATAGATGAGCGTGCGATCGAGATCGCTGGCAACGAGGACGGTGCTGCCGGTGGGCGTGGCCGTCGCGTTCATGGACCGACCACCGCCCGGCCGTCGGCTCCGGTGGCGCCGCGGGTGAAGCGCGGGTGGATCAGTCCGACACAGATGTAGGGAAGGTCGTCCGCTTCCTCGATGGGAACGCCTCGCTGTTCCGCGAGCAAGCGAATGTGATCGAGGTCGGTTCCGGTTCCGCGACGCGCGAGGACCCTCCAGGGCACCCGGCGCAGAAGTACTCGGGTGGTCTCACCAACTCCCGGTTTGACGAGGTTCACATCATGAATGCCGTATGCCTTGCTGATCCGCTCGACGGCGGCCCAGCCCTCCCAGGTGGGGGCCCGGTCGGCGGACAGAATCTGCTGCACGCGCCGGTCGACCGCGTCGCCGCTCTCGTCGAAGCGCGCGGAGACGGCGTCCAGGAAGTCGTGGGACACATCGGCGGAGGACAGCTCGCGGTAGAACTTGGCGCCGTGGAAGTCGTCCGGCCCCACGAGGTCTGCGCGGAGCACGGTGCGCGAGACCAGCCCGGAGACCGTCGAGTTGAGGCAGGCCGAGGGAATGAGGAAGTCCTCCCGGGTGCCGTAGGTTCGCACGCAGGAGCCGGGGTCGGCGAGCACCGCGACCTGCGGGTCGAAGACGATCCCGTCGCTCTCCCTGAACGCGTCGAGTGCCTCGGCGAGTTCACGGGTGATGGCGCCCTTGCCGGTCCAGCCGTCGACGAAGACGACGTCCGACGGATCGTGGTGGGCGGCAAGCCAGCGCAGGGCATTGGCGTCGATGCCTCGACCGCGCACGATGGAGACGGCGTAGTGCGGCAGATCCAGGCCGTGGCGGTGCCGGGCCCAGCGCCGCATCAGGATTCCGACCGGGGTGCCCGCGCGGGCGAGCGACACCAGTACGGGACGCCGAGGGGGCCCGCCTCTTCGCCCGTTTCCCCGCCCCCCTCGGGCCGGAAGCTCGGCGAGCACGGTCTCGGTGACGGTGCCGACCGCCTCGGCGATCCGGGCGGCCGAGCCTCCAAGCGCCGCATGGAACAACTGCTGGTAGGCGGCGCTCGGCTGGTACTCGACGGGCAGCGACTCCGCGTAGTGGGCGCCGCCCTGCTGAATGGCCTCCTCGCGTTCTTCGGTCGGGGCCTCAAGTTCCGTGTCGGAAAGGTCCTGGAGAAGCCATCCGACCTCGTCGGGCGCGTACGAGGAGAAGTCCGGGCCCCGCAGTGGCTCCGGCAGCGCGGAGAGTGTTCCGGCACGGAACGCCGGAGCCGGAGGCGAGGTTGCGGTTGCGGTTGCGGTTGCGGTTGCGGTCAGCGTCGGGACGTAGGAGGGGATGACGACCAGCAGGACGTGCGGGGTGTGGGTGGCGAGCTGGGCCAGGAGCCCATGGGTGGCGTGCAGGGCCGGGGTGTCGGCGGCCGAGTCGACGACGGCCACCACGGCGTCGAAGCCCGCTCCGGCGACGTTGTACGCGTACCGCTCGCCCGGGCCGTCGTCCGGGTTGTCGTGGGCGGGGAAGACAAGACGGCTGCGGATGGCGTAGCCGGGGTCGTCGACCGCCAGGACCGGAGAGCGGGTGGTGGTGGAGAAGCGGATGTCGGCGTGGAGGTGTGCCTGGAGGGCGACGGCCAGCCTGAGCGGGGCGTACATCAGTTCCTCGAAACCGAGGACGAGGACGCGCGGACGCGGCGAAGCGGTCCGGCTCCCCCGCGGCTCCGCCTTCGCCCGGGCTTCGGCCGCTCCGAGGACATCTCCCGCCGGCCCGGCTCCACGCGGGTCTCCTCCAAAGGCATCCTCCAGCGCACCGGCCAGGCGCCTCGCCATCCGGGGCAGCGCGGCTTCCAGTGCGGTGCGGTGGCGAGGGCTGAAGCCGTGCCGGCCACCGTCCGGAACATCGCCCGGCCACTCCAGGTCGACCCGGACGACGCCTTCTGTCCCCAGTACGGTCCCGTCACGCCCCGTCGTCCCGTCGCCGCGCACCAGGCCGGTGCCGGACAACTCCCGATCGTCCGAGCCGGCCCCCGTGCCTCCCGGGGCCTCGTCGGCCCCACGCGCCGCCCCGTCCCGCTCAGGCGTCTCATGCCGGGCGACAAGGGCCCGGCCCGCCTCCAGTACGCCGTCAGGAAGAAGCACGGTGCCGCGGGCCGCGGCGATCAGATCCACTCGGGCGTCGATCTCCCGGGCGAAGTGGGCGAGTTGCACCCGGTCCTGCGGGGATCGCATGTCCACAAGGGCGACGATCATGTACCGGGTCCTGGGGAAGCGCTGGTGGAGGGCGCGCATGGTGTTCAGGACGGTATTGCCCGTCGAGAACTCGTCGTCGACGAGCACCAAGGGACCATCGCCCGCCAGGAGGGCGGGATCCTCGGGGAGCAGCAGGTGCGAGGTGGCGTGCGAGTGTGCTTCTTCGAATCCGCCCGCGCTTGCGAGGCCGGGCACGGAGCGGCGCGTCGAGTGCAGGTACGGGGCCAGGGCCAGGCCGTCCGCCACGGAGTGGCCGAGCCCGGTGGCCGTCTCCGCGTAGCCGAGGACCACCGCCCGCCGGGCCTCGTCCTCGCCGAGAAGATCGCGTACACGCAGTCCGAGCTCGTAGCCGTGCCGCCAGACGACGGTGGGGTCCTGGGGGACGTGCTTGCCCAGGACGTTCGAGACCAGCAGATGCGCCCGCTTGGGGTTGCGCCGCACCGCGAGCCCGAGGAGTTCCCTCAGCCGTGCGGTGGAGGGATCGGGGTCCGCCCCGACCCCCGGCAGCTCGCCCACTGCCCGCTCCACGCCATCCGCACCCGCACCCGCACCCGCACCCGCACCCGCACCCGCACCCGCACCCGCAACATCGCAGGTGGGACGCCCATGGCTGCCGACTCCCGTGCGACGGCCGGCCCGGATGCCGCCGTCAGGTCCAAGGGCACCGTCAGCTCCCACCCCGCCGTCAGCTCCCACGGCGCCGCGGGCTCGGACGCCGCCCCGGTCCGCCAGGGCATCCTCAGCGCCCACAAGCCGTATCCCGAGCCGCTCCGCGACCCATCTTCCCGACCACACCACGGTGTTCATCCGTCCCTGGGTTCAGCCGGCGAGACCGGCGGTGAGCAGTTCCACGAAGCCGACGTTCTCCTTGGCCACACCGAAGACCTCGGCGCGCTGGACGGTGCGCTCGGCCCAGGCGCGGTGCGGCTTCACCTCGTTCATCTTGTTGGTGTACGTGGACCGCAGGACGCCTCCTCCCTCCGGGCCGGAGCGCAGGATGTCCTGGGCGTCGCTGAACTCCTCGTGGCTGACGACGGACAGAGCGTGCACGGGCAGCACATGCGAGGGGTGGATACAGGTCTTGCCCACCAGGCCGTTGGCGCGGTCGAGTGCGACCTCGCGGAGCAGGCCGTCCAGGTCGTGCTCGATGAGGGCGGTGCGAAGGTTCTCGGCGCGGCCGAGGAAGGGGCTCTGGCGGAGCTGGGGCTTGAACATGCGTTCCTGGAGGCGGAAGTACTCCCAGACGGGTCCGGTGACGGTGAAGCCGGTGCCGTCGGCGCGGCCCAGCATATTGACGACGTCGCCGATCACCGCGGCCACGATCTGTACGTCGTAGGCGGTCATGTCCGGGGGCCGCCGCAGGCCGTAGGCGGAGCAGAAGTCGGTGACGCCGAGCCGCAGGGCGAGTACGCGGTCACGGTATTTGTCGACGGTGCGGGCGATTCCGATCAGGGTCTCGGCGCGGGTTTCCAGGTGCAGGAGTTCAGGTGATTCGAGCACCGGCATGGCGAAGAGCCGCCGTTCGCTGGCGGACTCGGCGGAGGCCAGCGCCTCCAGGAAGGGGGCACCCGTCTCCTCCGTGAATTTGGGCAGCACGAATCCGGAGAGCAGCCGCACGGCGGGGCCGAGGCGGTGTACAAGATCGGATATCTGGTCGGGGGTGCGAACACGGATGAAGAGCAGCGGCAGATCGGCGTCCGGGGTGCCACGGGCGGACCCGGCCAGACGGGCCGACCCCGGGGACGGGGCGTCGTCGCCCGAGCGGGAGCCTCCTGGAGTGCGCCTCGTGCCGGGGGCCGCGGGTGCTCCGGGAGCCGGGGTACCGGTGTCCGCCGAGCGTACCCACAGGGCCCTGAGCTGTTGGATCACGTTCTCCTCAGCAGCGTCGACCTCTGCGTCGTCGATGGAGTCCTCCAGGCAGAGCACCATCGAGATCACGCCATGCCTGGTCTGCTTGATGATGTCGTCGGCCAGCCGGGGCCGTGTGGCGGGACTGTAGAGGGTCGCGCCAAGCGCCATGGCCAGGACGGGAGCCGGGGCTTCGGCGGTGAAATGCCGCGGTTGCCTGTGGAAGAGATGCTCACGCATCTCCGGGGCAATGTGCCCGAAGTGACGCATAGGAGTTCCCCGTATCGCCAAGGCTTGTCGACGTAATGTGGCCGGTAATAGTACGTAGGGGCACCTGTCAAGGGTTCCCGTAGCTCAGGAAAATCAGGTAACCCTGCCGTATCCCCGCTCTTCGGGGGTCTCATGTACAAGGGCTCGGCACCCTTCGGGCGACCTCGGGCCCCGCGTTGTCCTCACCGGAACCGAGCAGGCAGGATGACCGTATGACACAGGCGATGCTGAAGGGGTCGAACGTTCCGCTGGAGGCCCCGGCGGTCCGTGCCGTACTGCGCTGGACGCCGGGGCGGAGTGTTCCCGATGTCGATGCCTCCGCATTGCTGTTGGGTTCCGATGGACGAGTGAGGTCCGACGAGGACTTCGTCTTCTACAACCAGCCCCGCCACCCCTCGGGTGCGGTCTGGCGGCTGGGCAAGAAGCGGGATGCCGAGGGGCTGACCGACACCATTCAGACCGACCTCACCGGCGTGGCCCCCGAAGTGCACCGGGTGCTGCTGGTGGCGTCCACGGACGATGTCGCCTTCGACCGCGTGCAGAGCCTTCGCATACTTCTCTACGACGCCACCTCCCCCGCCGGTGAGCCGTTGGCCTACTTCGACGTCACACCCGAGACCGGCTCCGAGACGGCGTTGATCTGCGGTGAGCTGTATCGGCGGCAAGACGCGTGGAAGTTCCGGGCGTTGGGCGAGGGATACGCGAACGGCCTGGTGGGACTCGCGACCGACTACGGGATCTCCGTGGACGAGTCGGAGGCCGCAGCCGATGCGGCTGTGCAGGAGCCCGCGCCGCCACCGCAGCCGGCCACCGCCGCGACCTCCTCCGTGCCGCCGCCCGCCTACGGCTATCCACCCGCTGCCGCCACCCAGGCGCCTGCCGCTCCCGGCTACGGCTATCCGCCGGCCGCGCCCACCCAGGCACCCGCGGTGCCGGCCATGCCCGCGGTTCCCGCGGCCCCGGCCTACGGTTACCCCGGTCCTCCGCCGGTGGCCGCGCCCACCCAGGCCGTGCCGCCCGGTCCGGCGCCCGCGTACGGCTACCCGCAGCCGGTGGGCGGGCATGAGGCGGCGTTCACGCTGCCGCCGCAGGGCCCGCAGTTCGTGTCCCGTTGACGGACGGCAGGACGGAACGGTGCCGGGGGCACACGGCCGTGCTCCCGCCCGGTGCGGACGATCGGGCCTTGGGCGGGGTCAGCGTCCGGTCTTGGACTTGTAGCCGCGCCCCCATTGGAGTCCCCAGCCGTACAGGCGGTCGAGTTCGGCCTGGAAGCCGTAGACGAACTTCACCTCGCGGCGCACGATCAGTTCGTCCTTGACCTTGTCGACGGAGAAGACGGCGCAGGAGCGGGCCTGCGGTGCCCGTTCGTCGAGGCCGATCTCGATGCGCGGGCCGTTGCTCGGGTAGAGGGTGACCACGGCGTGGGTGCGGTCGAAGGCCGGTGTCTGGTCGTAGATGTAGACGAACACCAGGAGCCGCTTGATCTCCTCGCGGTGGTCGAGGTTGATGAAGATGGTCTCGCCGGAGCCGGAGCCGAAACGGTCGTCGCCGCTGAGCTTGATGTAGGGCGGGGCGTTCAGCTCGCCGAAGAAGTCACCGAGCGGCTGGACGACGCCCTTGGTGCCGTCGGAGAGTTCGTAGAGGCAGCCCAGGTCGAGGTCGACGTTGACCATGCTCTGTGTGTGCGCCTGCACCACATCGGGCTTGAACAGCTTGGACGGGTGCCGCAGCAGGCCGCCGTGTTCCGGGCTGCCGAAGTCGGACGTCCGCATGCGCCAGGAGAGGTTGACGCGGAGGTTGCCGCTGGCCGCGCCCTGTTTGCTCAGCGACACCGCCGAGTGGCGCTTGGTGAGTTCGATGGAGTTGCTCGCCGCGCTGCCCGACTCGAACTGTGTCGCGCGTCCGCGCCAGAGACCGTCCCAGAAGGACATGCCGCCCCCAATGCCCTGAATGATCCATGCGGGAACCCTGACCGGGGGCGGGCATGAGGGTGATGCCTCATGACCGCCCCGCAGTGAGCGTTCCTCACTCCGCCTGCTGTCACACCGGTGGAACCGGTCGAGTCAGACCCCGGACGACACTTCGGCCGCGTCATCCGAGGTCGCGTCTTTTCCCTCGGCCGCTGCCAGAGCGCGGTTACGGCGCACGGACGACCAGAACGACCAGGCGATGAGGATGACGCCGACCAGGCCGGTGATGACCTCGTTGATCTGGTACTGGATCGTCACGAGCAGGAGCACCGCCAGCGCGCCGATCGCGTAGTGCGCGCCGTGCTCCAGGTAGACGTAGTCGTCGAGGGTGCCCTGGCGGACCAGGAAGACGGTCAGGGAGCGGACGTACAGGGCGCCGATGCCGAGGCCCAGCGCCATCAGGACGATGTCGTTGGTGATGGCGAAGGCGCCGATGACGCCGTCGAACGAGAAGGAGGCGTCCAGGACCTCCAGGTAGAGGAACATGAAGAAGGCGGCCTTGCCGGCCAGCTTCACCGCGTCCACCTTGGTCCCGGTGCGCTTGGCCTTCTCCTCGGCCTCCGCCTCGCGTTCCTCCTCTTCCTCCAGCCGGTCCTCGAAGAAGCCTGAGAGACCTCCCACGATCATGTAGGTGATCAGGCCCGCCACGCCGGAGATCAGCACGGTCTGGCCCTTGTCGGCATGCATGCCGCCGTGCTGGTGCGCATGGGCGGCGACGGTCATGGAGGCGATGAGGAGCACCACGAGGGAGATGCAGACCGCGAGCATGTCGACCTTGCCGAGCTTGGCCAGCGGGCGCTCGATCCAGCGCAGCCACTGGATGTCCCGGTCCTCGAATATGAAGTCGAGGAAGATCATCAGCAGGAACATCCCGCCGAAGGCGGCGATCGCCGGGTGGGCGTCGGTCACCAGGTGCTGGTAGCGGTCCTTGTCCGTCAGGGCGAGGTTGACCGCGTCGATCGGACTGAGCTTCGCCGTGATGGCGACGATCACGACGGGGAAGATCAGGCGCATCCCGAAGACCGCGATCAGCACGCCCACGGTGAGGAAGATCTTCTGCCAGAAGGCGTTCATCTTCTTCAGGACACCGGCGTTGACCACCGCGTTGTCGAACGACAGGGAGATCTCCAGGACGGACAGGATCGCCACGATCCCGAATGCCTGCCAGCCACCGTAGATCACGGCCACGGCCAAGCCGAGCACGGTGATCGCAAAGGACCAGCCGAAGGTTTTCAGAACCACTTGCTACCCAATCGTGAGGATCCCCCCGGACGGAGTCTGGGGGACGTTCTCCCCCGCGCCGTACCCGGCTTTACGAAACATTGACCCCGAAGTCTAGAGCGATACCCCGCAAGCCGGACGCATACCCCTGGCCGACCGCGCGGAACTTCCACTCACCCTGGTACCTGTACACCTCGCCGAAGATCATCGCGGTCTCCGCCGAGGCGTCCTCCGAGAGGTCGTAGCGGGCGAGTTCCTGGCCGTCCGACTGGTTGACCACGCGGATGAAGGCGTTGCTGACCTGGCCGAAGGTCTGGCCGCGGTTGTCCGCCTCGTGGATCGACACCGGGAACACGATCTTGTCGCAGGTCGCCGGGACCAGGGAGAGGTCGATCAGGATGGACTCGTCGTCGCCGTCGCCCTCACCGGTGAGGTTGTCGCCGGTGTGCTCCACGGAGCCCTCGGGGCTCTTGAGGTTGTTGTAGAAGACGAACCACTCGTCGCCGAGGACGCGGCCGCCGCTGCAGAGCAGGGCGCTGGCGTCCAGGTCGAAGGGGGCTCCGGTGGTGGAGCGTGCGTCCCAGCCGAGCCCGACCATCACCTGTGTGAGGTTGGGTGCGGCCTTGGAGAGGGAGACGTTGCCTCCCTTGGCGAGCGTGACGCCCATGATCGTGGTCCTCCCCGAGTGATGGAACTGCACTGAGCACGTCCGGCGCCGCACGCGGTGGTGCGACGCCGGACGGACGAGCTGACGTCTGGTGTTTCCGTGCGCTCCGGCCGCCAAACGCAGTCGGCTCCCGGGCGCCGGGGCGGTCAGACGTTGACGCCGAAGTCCTGCGCGATGCCGCGCAGACCCGAGGCATAGCCCTGGCCGATGGCGCGGAACTTCCACTCGGCGCCATGGCGGTAGAGCTCACCGAAGACCATGGCGGTCTCGGTCGAGGCGTCCTCCGAGAGGTCGTACCGGGCGATCTCCTGCTGGTTGGCCTGGTTGACCACGCGGATGAAGGCGTTGCGCACCTGGCCGAAGGACTGCTGGCGGTTGTCGGCGTCGTAGATCGAGACCGGAAAGACGATCTTGTCGACGTCGGCCGGCACCCCGGCGAGGTTCACCTTGATCTGCTCGTCGTCACCCTCGCCCTCACCCGTGAGGTTGTCGCCGGTGTGCTCCACCGAGCCGTCCGGGCTCTTGAGGTTGTTGAAGAAGACGAAGTTCTGGTCACTGCTGACCTTGCCCTCCGTGTTCGTCAGTATGGCGCTGGCGTCCAGGTCGAAGTCCGTACCCGTGGTGGTACGCACGTCCCAGCCCAGCCCGACCGTGACGGCGGTCAGGCCCGGTGCCTCCTTGGTCAGCGATACGTTGCCGCCCTTGCTGAGGCTGACTCCCACGAGTCCTCCCATTGGTTTCAGGGGCGGGGAGCCCCGTCGTGCACTGGCATCGGATCAACGTGTGGATCCTAGTGACGGGTTCCCGGCCGCCGCAGACCTTGACGCCCTGGATTCACAGTGTGTCGAGAGCCCGGATGTACTCGTTGAGGTCGCGGGCGTCCGGGAGGGCGTTCACCACCGTCCAGCGCACCACACCCTCCTTGTCGATGATGAAGGTGCCGCGCACGGCGCAGCCCTTCTCCTCGTCGAAGACCCCGTACGCGCGCGAGGCCTCGCCGTGCGGCCAGAAGTCGGACAGCAGGGGGTAGGAGAGGCCCTCCTTCTCGGCGAAGACGCGCAGGGTGAAGGGCGAGTCGTTGGAGACGGCGAGCAACTGGACGTCGTCATTGACGAACGTCGGCAGCTCGTCGCGGATGGCGCACAGCTCGCCGGTGCACACACCCGTGAAAGCGAACGGGTAGAACAGCAGCACCACGTTCTTCTCTCCGCGGAAGTCGGAGAGGCGCACGGTCTCGCCGTGCTGGTTCTTCAGCTCGAAGTCCGGGGCCTTGGTGCCGACCTCGATCGCCATGATCACGCTTTCCTTCCCTGGGGTGGTTGGGGGCCACCAGACTACGCAGTGATCGCCGCCCGCCGGGACGGGTTCCGGCATGCCTCCGCCCGCGGTCCGGCAGGGCCCTGCCCGGTGGCCCGGCTGCCCGGTGGCTTCGTGGCCCGGTACGGCAGTGGCCGCGGGCCACTCGCCGCACGAGGCTCGGGGCCGGTGATCGGGTACCGGTCGGCCGTGGCTGCTCGCGCAGGTCCCCCGCGCCGCTACCGGGGCGCCCCCGGCCCGGAAAAGGCCCCCGCAGCCCGGGAACGGGACCCCGCAGCCCGGGAACGGAGCCGGACGCCCAGAGGGGTCGAAGCACAGGTCAAAGCCTGGCCACGCTCCGTGACCGAGGCGCGGGCAGCCGGTGTCACCGGCCTGCGGGAGCCGGGCATGCGCGAGGCCCCCGCCGGGGCCGGAGCCGGCAGGGGCCTCAAGGTACGCCCGTGGAAGAAGCGGCTGCGCCCGCGCAACGAGCGGCGCCCGGGGCCGGGGCGCCGCTCAGCGCTTCTTGGCCGCCGCCTTCGGCGTGACCAGACGGCTACCGCTCCAGTCCTTGCCGGCGGCGATGCTCTTCGTCTGTGACAGACCCGCGGTCTGCGCGGCCTCGTTGATGTCGCTGGGTTCGACGTAGCCGTCGCGGCCGGTCTTGGGCGTCATCAACCAGACCGGGGAGCCCTCGTCGATCAGCGTGGTGGCGTCGACCAGCGCGTCCGTCAGGTCGCCGTCGTCCTCTCGGAACCACAGCACCACGGCATCGGCGACGTCGTCGTACTCCTCGTCGACGAGCTCGCTGCCGATGTTCTCCTCAATGGCCTCGCGGAGCTCCTGGTCGACGTCGTCGTCGTAGCCGATCTCCTGGACCACCTGCCCGGGCTGGAAACCCAGCCTGGCGGCAGGGTTGGTCCGCTCCTCCGCGTGGTCCGCGGTCGCGCTCACGGATTGCCTCCTGATCATGTTCGGACAGTGTATGCAGCGTATTCGGGTATTTCAGCCACGCGCGTGCGCGAAGCGTTGGCCGTAGTCCACACGGGCGGGACCGATCGCGCAAGTACCCGGCCGTGGAGACCGCCGAAACGGTGACGTTCCGGGGCGCCTCGTCGCAACTCCACGCACCTCACCACCGTAGTCGGTGCAGGCACTACATCGATACACCCGATATGCCTGCCCTGCACCCCTCCAGGATGCCTCGGCTGTCGAACGGTTTTACGAAACGGCTGCGGCAGGCGGGCGTATCGTTGCGGTGTGGCGGGCGAGGCGGGACCCCTGCGCGAGGAGCGTGACGGGTGCCGAGCGACAGGCTTCGGACAGGGGCCAGGGCCGGCCTTGACGGAGCGCGACCGCACAGCGCGGCCGCCCGGATCCGCCCGGGCGCGGCACCCACCGCCCGGCACCGCGGTCGCGGCGGGCACGAAAGCAGCGGGTTACCCGTCGGTAGAGATGACGCGCCCGTCCCCTAGGTACACGATGGACTGCGGCGAACACCAGCGAAGTGCCGGCACAGACGACCCGGCCGGGCCACCCGGACGGTGCGCACAGCGTTCATGAACCGAACAGCGTCTCGAAAGTGAAGGAACAGCGTGGTTTCCGGATCCGATCGCAACCCGATCATCATTGGCGGTCTGCCCAGCCAGGTCCCGGACTTCGACCCCGAGGAGACCCAGGAGTGGCTCGACTCCCTGGACGCCGCCGTCGACGAACGGGGCCGTGAGCGCGCCCGTTATCTGATGCTCCGGCTGATCGAGCGGGCCCGCGAACGGCATGTGGCCGTGCCCGAGATGCGCAGCTCGGACTACGTGAACACGATCGCCACCAAGGACGAGCCGTTCTTCCCCGGCAACGAGGAGATCGAACGCAAGATCCTCAACGCGACCCGCTGGAACGCGGCCGTGATGGTCTCGCGCGCCCAGCGCCCCGGCATCGGGGTGGGCGGCCACATCGCCACCTTCGCCTCCTCCGCCTCGCTCTACGACGTGGGCTTCAACCACTTCTTCCGCGGCAAGGACGGGGACACCTCGCGGTCCGGCGGCGCGGAGAGCACAGGGGGGAGGGGCGGCGACCAGATCTTCTTCCAGGGGCATGCGTCGCCGGGCATCTACGCGCGCGCCTATCTGCTCGACCGCCTCACCGAGGACCAGCTCGACGGTTTCCGCCAGGAGAAGTCGAAGGCGCCCAACGGCCTGTCCAGCTATCCGCACCCGCGGCTGATGCCGGACTTCTGGGAGTTCCCGACCGTCTCCATGGGCCTGGGGCCGCTCGGCGCGATCTTCCAGGCCCGGATGAACCGCTACATGCAGGCGCGCGGCATCGCCGACACCTCCGGCTCCCACGTCTGGGCCTTCCTGGGCGACGGCGAGATGGACGAGCCGGAATCGCTCGGTCAGCTCTCGATCGCGGCGCGTGAGGGGCTCGACAACCTGACCTTCGTCGTCAACTGCAACCTCCAGCGGCTCGACGGCCCGGTGCGCGGCAACGGCAAGATCATCCAGGAGCTCGAATCGCAGTTCAGGGGCGCCGGCTGGAACGTCATCAAACTGGTGTGGGACCGCTCCTGGGACCCGCTGCTGGCCCAGGACCGCGACGGCATCCTCGTCAACAGGCTGAACAACACCCCGGACGGCCAGTTCCAGACCTACGCGACGGAGACCGGCTCCTACATCCGCCGGCACTTCTTCGGGGACGACCAGCGGCTGCGTGCCATGGTCGAGAACATGACCGACGACCAGATCCTGCACCTGGGCCGCGGCGGCCACGACCACCGGAAGATCTACGCGGCCTTCTCCGCCGCCAAGGCGCACAAGGGCCAGCCGACCGTGATCCTGGCGCAGACGGTCAAGGGCTGGACGCTCGGCCCGAACTTCGAGGGCCGCAACGCCACCCACCAGATGAAGAAGCTGACGGTCGACGACCTGAAGCGGTTCCGTGACCGGCTGCACCTGCCGATCAGCGACCGGCGGCTCCAGGAGGGCCCGCCGCCGTACTACCACCCCGGGCGGGACTCGGAGGAGATCCAGTACATGCACGACCGCCGCAGGGCGCTGGGCGGCTACGTACCGACCCGGGTCGTGCGGTCCAAGCCCCTTCGGCTGCCGGGCGACAAGACGTACGCGACCGTGAAGAAGGGCTCCGGCCACCAGTCCATCGCCACCACCATGGCGTTCGTCAGGCTGCTCAAGGACCTGATGCGGGACAAGGAGATCGGCAAGCGCTTCGTCCTGATCGCGCCGGACGAGTACCGCACCTTCGGCATGGACTCCTTCTTCCCGAGCGCGAAGATCTACAACCCGCTCGGACAGCAGTACGAGTCGGTGGACCGTGAGCTGCTGCTCGCCTACAAGGAGTCGCCGACCGGCCAGATGCTGCACGACGGGATCTCGGAGGCCGGCTGCACGGCCTCGCTGATCGCGGCGGGCTCGGCGTACGCGACGCACGGCGAGCCGCTGATCCCGGTGTACGTCTTCTACTCGATGTTCGGGTTCCAGCGCACCGGTGACCAGTTCTGGCAGATGTCCGACCAGCTCGCGCGGGGATTCGTCCTGGGCGCGACCGCCGGCCGTACGACCCTGACCGGTGAGGGGCTCCAGCACGCCGACGGCCACTCGCAGCTACTGGCCTCCACCAACCCGGCGTGCGTCGCCTACGACCCGGCCTACGGCTACGAGATCGCGCACATCGTCCAGGACGGCCTGCGGCGGATGTACGGCGGGTCGCAGGAGCATCCGCACGGCGAGGACGTCTTCTACTACCTGACCGTGTACAACGAGCCGATCCAGCACCCCGCCGAGCCCGAGGGCGTGGACGTGGAGGGCATCCTCAAGGGCGTGTACCGGCTCAGTGCGGGCGACCAGGGCAGCGTTCCCGCCCAGGTGCTGGCCTCCGGGGTGGCGGTGCCCTGGGCGCTGGAGGCGCAGCGGATCCTCGCCGCGGACTGGGACGTCAGGGCGGACGTCTGGTCGGCCACGTCCTGGAACGAGCTGCGCCGTGAAGCCGTCGAGGTGGAGCAGCACAACCTGCTGCACCCCGACGAGGAGCCGCGTGTTCCTTATGTCACCCGGAAGTTCCAGGGCGCGCAGGGGCCGTTCGTGGCGGTCTCGGACTGGATGCGGTCCGTGCCGGACCAGATCGCCCGCTGGGTGCCCGGGCGCTACCAGTCGCTCGGCGCGGACGGTTTCGGCTTCGCCGACACCCGCGGCGCGGCCCGTCGTTTCTTCCACATCGACGCGCAGTCCATCGTGGTCGCGGTGCTCTCCGAGCTGGCGGCGGAGGGCAAGGTGGATCGGTCCGTGCTGAAGAAGGCGATCGACCGGTACCAGTTGCTGGACGCCTCCGCGGCGGATCCGGGGGTTGCCGGGGGTGACGCGTAGGGCGTACCTCCCGCGGGCCGCGGCCGGCTCGACCGCGCGGTGCCCGGCGGCCGGCCCCGCGGCCCGGCCCCGGGCAGCCCGGCGGGCCGGTGGCCCGGTCGACACCGTGAGCGCGTCCCCGCCCGCCGGTGGGCTCCTCGGCCCGCACGGGTGCGGGTGGGCGCGACGGTGGCCGGGCGCGGGCGCGTCTCGCTGGTCGCGCGGTCCCCCGGCCCCTGCCCGTGCCCCTGTCCCCGCCCCTGCCCGGGTGCGGGGAGGCCGGTGTGGGCCGGTTGGTTCCGTGGGTGTGTCGGGGGGGCGCCGTACGATCCGGCCCGGGCCGTGACCTCGTCCGGACACGTGACCGGGGGTTCAGCGCACGGTGGCCCCGCCCGTCATCACTTCCGCTCCCGGGCGGGCCGGTCCTCGGCACCTGCAGGCGGTCGGTGCCGACGACCTGCCCTGCCCGGGCTTGTCGATGCGTGTACCCCGCCTCACCGCTCCCAGACCTTGAAGGCGCGGACGAGATACGGGGATTGCGGAACCCAGGTCCCGCCGCCCGGGTAGGTCTCGAACTCGCCGGTCTCCGCGCACTCCTTGGACTGGTAGGTGGTGACGGGCCGTCCGGTGCGGTTGGCGAGGGCCTGGGCGGTCGTGCCCTTCGGCAGCGGGACACAGCTCTCGATGGGGACGCCGGACAGTTCGTACACGTGCCGGGCCCCCTTGAACTGCTGCTCCTCCCACAGGCAGAGCTGCCCCGCGGCGCACTGCCCGCTCGCCGGGTCGGCGGCGGCCCCGACCGGCACGGCGAACGCCACCACCGCCGCTGTCGCCACCACCGCCGCCGTCGCCACCAGTGCCACGGCCGCCAGCACCGACACGCCCGCCGTCACGCGCACCACGGCCCGCCCGGCACCGTGCCCGCCCCGCCCCCGTCCGCCCTCGGGCACCTGTCCGCCGTCGTACCCTTGCCCACCGTCGCGCGCCCGTGCGGCGCCGGTTGCCCCGCTCCGCCCGATCGCCCCGCGCGCCGCGCCGCACGGCGCCGTCCCGCGCGCCGTCCCGCGCGCCGGGCCCGCGCCTCGCGCGCCCCACGTCCGGCCCGTCTTCCGCGCCTGGCCCGGCCGATGGCCCTGCTGCCTCTCGTCCATCCGCAACACCCCCGTGTCGTACCGTTCGTCTGCCGGCACCCTGACCCGCAACCACCGTCCGACAAAAGGGGGTCGGGGCACATGCCACCCTGATAGGGGAAAACCACGGCTTGTGCCCACGACCGGTGCGCCCCGCTCCGGGGCCCGTGCTCAGATGTGGCCGGCGCCCATGCCCGCCTCCGCGTTGCTGCCGCGCTTGGTGAGCACGGCGACCAGGGCGGCGACCACGGCGACGATCCCGGCGACCGTGAAGGCGAGCCCCATGCCCGAGATGAAGGTGTCGTGGATGACGCCGCTGATCCTGGCCAGGACCTGCGGGGTCATGCCCTCGGCGGCGGCCACCTGCTTGGGCACGATGCCGACGGTGGCGGCCTTGTCCAGCCCGGGGGGCGGAACGGCGGGGAGGCCGGCGGCCTTCCAGTTGGCCGCGAGGTCCCCGCTGACCTTGTTCGACATCACGGCGCCGAGGACCGCGGTGCCGAGGCTGCCGCCGACCTGCATGGCCGCCTGCTGCAACCCGCCCGCGACCCCGGAGAGCTCCAGGGGCGCGTTGCCGACGATGACCTCGGTGGCGCCCACCATCACGGGCGCGAGGCCGAGACCGAGCAGGGCGAACCAGAGGGACATCGGCAGCGTGCCCGTCCCGGTCGACAGGGTGGTCATGCCGAACATGGCCACGGCGGTGCACACCATGCCGCCCACCAGCGGGACCCGCGGGCCGAGCTTGGTGATGAGGGCGCCGGCGAGCGGTGAGGACACGATCATCATGCCGGTCAGCGGCAGCAGGTGCAGACCGCTGTCGACCGGGCTCATGCCGTGCACGTTCTGCAGGTAGAAGGTGACGAAGAACAGGCCGCCCATGAAGGCGAAGGCCATCAGCACCATGAGGACCGTACCCGCGGAGAGCGGGACGGAGCGGAACATGCCGAGGGGTATGAGCGGCTCGGCGACCCGGGTCTCCCAGAAGGCGAAGACGGCGAAGAGCACCACGGAGGCGGCCAGGAACGACAGGGTCCTGCCACTCCCCCAGCCCCAGGCGTCACCGGCCTTGATGAGTGCCCAGATGAGCGAGAACATCGCGGCCGACAGCAGGACGATGCCCGGCATGTCGAAGGAGCGCGGGGCGTTTTGCGCACGGTGGTCCTTGAGGATGAGCAGGCCGAGGACCAGCGCGACGACGCCCACCGGGACGTTGATGAAGAAGACGGACTGCCAACTGACGTGCTCGACGAGCACGCCGCCGAGTATCGGTCCGCCGGCGGTCGAGGCACCGATGACCATGCCCCAGATGCCGATCGCCATGTTGAGCTTCTCGGCCGGGAAGGTGGCGCGCAGCAGGCCGAGGGCCGCAGGCATCAGCAGTGCGCCGAACAGGCCCTGCAGGACGCGGAACGCGATCACCAGGGCGACGCTGCTCGAAAGGCCGATGGCCCCCGAGGCGACCGCGAAGCCGGCGACGCCGATCAGGAAGGTCTGCCGGTGGCCGAACCGGTCGCCCAGCTTGCCCGCCGTGATGAGCGACACGGCGAGGGCGAGAAGATAGCCATTGGTAATCCACTGGACATCAGCGAGCGAGGCGTTGAGGTCATCCTGGATCGCGGGGTTGGCAATGGCCACGATGGTGCCGTCCAGGGCCACCATCATGACGCCGATCGCGACGGAGAAGAGCGTCAGCCAGGGGTGGCCGCGCAGCCCCTTGGTCTGAGGCGGTACGAACGTGACCGACGCCTCATCGGCAGGGTCCGTCGTGTCGACGGTGGTCTGACTAGTCATACTCGGAGGCTAATGTCAGGCGCTGACAGTTGACAAACCAATTCACAAGCCGGTAACTGTCAGGTTGCTCACAGCTAAGCTGAACAGGCAGGAGAGGCAAGCCAGGCGAACCTGACAGAGCCCGAGATATCACGTGAAAGAGGCACATGGCGTGACGGCGCCCCATCCAGGACTGCGCGAACGCAAGAAGCAGCGCACCCGCGAGGCGCTGCTGCGCGCGGCGCTCGAACTCTTCGTCAGCCAGGGGTACGAGCAGACCACCGTCGACGAGATCGCCGAGGCCGTCGACGTCTCGCAGCGCACCTTCTTCCGGTACTTCGCGGGCAAGGAGGATGCCGCGTTCGCCGTCCAGGCCATGACGGAGTCGCACTTCGTCCGCGCGCTGCGGGCCCGGCCCGCGGACGAGCCCCCGCTGGAGGCGCTGCGCCGTGCCGTGCTCGAATCGTGGGACACCATCGGCGACGCCGTCGAGCAGGCCGTGCCGGTGGAGCTGCACGTGCGCACCTACCAGTTGATCGAGTCCACGCCCGCCCTGCTCGCCGTCCACCTGCGCCGCTCCGCCCATCTGGAGGAGGAACTGGCGCGCGTGGTCGCGGACCGCGAGGGACTGGACGTGGCGTCCGACCCGCGCCCGAGGATCGCCGTCGCCGCGTTCTGCGGGGTGATGCGCGTCACGGGACGACTGTGGGGAACGGGCGGCGACAGCAGCATCGCGTCCCTGCGCACGCTCACCGAGTCCTACCTGGACCACGTGGGCCCGGCGCTGGCCGCCAACTGGCAGGGCAGAGCCGGCGCGGCCCGGGAGACGACGGCCCCCGCACTCAAGGCCGCGCCTCCGACCCGCGACACGGCGGCCACGACCCGCGACACGACGGCGTCCGCCCGGCACACGGCGGCCTCCGGCGCCGCCGCACCCCAGCGGCGCGACTCCCACCCGCACTGACGTCCGCGCCCACACCCGGACGAGCCCCGAACCCGCACCGCGGCAGACCACGCCACCGGCCCGGCGGCAGACCACGCACCCCGCCGGCGGACCAGGCCCGCACCGCCGGGCACCGGACAGCACAGGGCGCTGAGGCCGGCGCGGGACCGGCCGGCAGTCCGCCCGGCGGTCCGTACCGGACTTCGTCCCTACATAATGTGAACACATGACAGCACTTGTGTCCGCTTTTGGCCTAATTACCACGCCGAAAACGTGAAGTCCCTCACCCGTTGCACGGCTTTCAGCCCGGGTCTCCTAGGGTGTCCCGCAGTGACTTCCTTCGACACCTCTCCCCAACTCAACGCGTGGCGCGCACTCCTCGCGCTGGCCGTCGTGTTCATCATGCTGGCCACCACCGGATGGACCGCGGTGCACCAGCACCGGGAAGCCGCCTCGCCCGTCGACGCGGCGAGATCGGCCTGGAGCAAGGGCTGGATCGAAGGGCACCGGCTGCCCGACCCCACCGGGCCGCCCGCCGCGCTGGCACGCTTCTTCGCCTCGCTCACCGCCCAGCAGCGCCACCGGCTCGCCGCCCGCTACCCGCTCGCCGTCGGCAACATGAACGGCGCGCCGGTGGGCCTGCGCTACACCGCCAACCGCCACGCCCTCCAGGCGGCCCGTCAGGTCGAGCGGCGCCGTATGCACGACAACCGTCTCTCACCGGACGGACAGCAGGACGCGAGACGGCTCATGCAGCGCTACGAGTCGCTGCTGCTGCCGGACCGGCAGGTGCTGGCCTTCGACCCGATGGGCTCCGGGCGGATCGCCGAGGTGATGGGGAACCTCGCCGCCGCCCGCCGGGTGTCGGTGGTGGTGCCGGGCGTCGACACCGACGTGCTCACCTTCCAGCGCACGGACCACCGGTACACCGCGCCGGTCGGCATGGCGGACGCCCTCTACGACGCCGAGCGCAGCGCGGCACCCCGCGCCCGTACCGCCGTGATCGCCTGGGCCGACTACACGGCCCCGAGCGGCATCGGGGTGGACGCGGCCACCGCCGGGCGCGCCGAGGACGGTGCGGTCCGGCTCAACGCCCTGCTCGAAGCGCTGCCCGGGCGTTCTTCCGTGGCGCTGTACTGCCACAGCTACGGCTCCGTGCTGTGCGGGGTCGCGGCCCGCCGCCTGCCGGAGCGGGTCACGGACATCGCGGTATCCGGCAGCCCTGGGATGCGTGCGTCACACGCCTCGCAACTGGGCACCGACGCCAGGATCTGGGCCATGCGGGACAGCGACGACTGGATCCGGGACGTGCCCAACCTGGAGGTGGGCGGGCTCGGGCACGGGGCCGACCCCGTCTCCTCGGGCTTCGGGGCGCGGGTGCTGTCGGCGGACGGCGCCCGCGGGCACGCGGGTTACTTCGCGCCCGGCACCGACAGCCTCGCCAACTTCGCCGAGATCGGCGTTGGCGCATATCGCGCGGTGCGCTGTGCCCACGAGGTCGTGACCTGCCGAAGCGGTTTGCCTGGCACGGCGCCTGCCTGACGCGCGTAGAAGGAGAGAAATCCAGGCTCGTCGCGGGAGGCGACGCAGAAGCGTACGCCGCATACGATGAGTCGCATGGGTGATGTACTGGCCGGATTTCACGCCGCCTGGGAGTTCGAGTCGGACTCCGTGCTCATCCGCTTCGAACGGGGGATACGCGCGCCGAAGCTCTTCCAGGCACTCGGCGAGCGCCGCATTCCCCATGAGGCGATCGCGGCGCTCACGGTGGCTCCTGGCAAGCGCGGCACGGTGGTGCTGCACGCCGTGCCGAGACCGGGCGCCGACCCCCTGATGGACGCCGCCGCGGGCCAGCTCAAGGAGAGCAGCGACCCCTACCGCCTGGTGCTGCCGGCCGAACGCGGGACGCTCGCCGACCACTACGCGAACGAGCTGCGGCCGCTCGTCTTCGGCGACGGCGACGAGGCTCCCGAGCGCTATCTGGTCCCCGCGCCCGAGGCCCCGATGCAGTTCAAGGCCTACGACGGCAAGGCCGCCTTCGACGGCAAGACCGTGTCGTTCCGGTGGTTCTGGACCGGCGCGTCGTCCGCCAAGTGGAAGGCGGGCGACCAGAGCTTCCTGGTCTCCGACCTGGCCGGGGTCGAGTGGCGCTCGCCCGAGCTCTTCGAGGGGCATCTGCGGCTGCTGCGCCGCGATCCGCCCGGCGCACCGCCCGCCCAGGCGGACCAGGATCCCGCCTCCGTCGTCTTCGGGCTGGGCTACGGTCCGGTCCACGAGTCGCTGCCGTTCGCCGCGGCGGTGCTGGGTGCGCTGCGCTCGGCGCCCTCCCCCGCCGCCACCGCCGCCCTTCCGCGGCACGCCGGCCCGGCCCGGCGCGACCCCGCGGACATCGCCGACAGCATCCGGCACCTGGGCGAGCTGCACGAGGCGGGCCTGGTCACGGACGAGGAGTTCAGCACCAAGAAGGCCCAGCTACTGGCCGAACTGTAGGCCCGCGCCACCGCCCCGACCGACCGGCCACCGGTCCGTACGGCCACCGGTCCGTACGACCGAGGGGCCCCTCACCGGCCGTCCGGTCACCGCCCACGGGTGCCCGGGCACCGTCCGCCGGCCGCCCGGACGCCTTCCAACCGGCCGTCCGGTCACCGCCCACGCCCGGAGCGGCCCGCAGCGCGGGCACACGGGCAGGGGCGCGGCCGCCGCCCCCCGGGAACACGGTCCCGTGGGCCGGCGCCCCCACCGGCCCCCTGTCCGTCCGGCGCGTTCCGGTCCCCCGGAGCCACTGCCCCTTGGGGACTACTCCCGACCCGCCGAGGTGAAGTTCATGTCGGCGTACCGGTCGCCGGCGACCTGCCCCGCGATCGGTTCCAGCAGCGCCAGCTCGTCGTCGGTCAGGACGACGCGGGTGGCGGCGGTGTTCTCCTCCACCCTGCTGCGCTTGCGGGTGCCGGGGATCGGCACGACGTCGAGCCCGTGCACCGCGGCCCGCTGCTGCACCCATGCCAGGGCGATCTGGCCGAGCGTCGCACCGTGCGCCTGCGCGACGGTGCGCACCGGTGCGAGCAGCGCGGCGTTGGCAGCGGCGTTGTCGCCGGTGAAGCGGGGCTGCTGGCGGCGGAAGTCGTCCTCGCCGAGCTCCTTGTCGGCGCTGACGAACGCACCGGTCAGAAAGCCCCGGCCGAGCGGCGAGTACGGCACGAGGGTGACGCCGAGGTCCGCGGCGGCGGGCACGACACCGGCCTCGATGTCCCGGCTGAACAGCGACCACTCCGACTGCACGGCCGCGATCGGGTGGATGGCGTGTGCGGCACGCAGCTCGGCCCCGGTGACCTCGCTGAGGCCGAGCTGCTTGACCTTGCCCGCCCGGACCAGCTCGGCCATCGTGCCGATGGAGTCCTCCAGCGGCACGCTCACATCGCGGCGGTGCATGTAGTAGAGGTCGATCACGTCGACGCCGAGGCGCTGAAGGCTCGCGTCGACGCAGGCCCGGATGTACGCGGGGTCGTTCCTGATGACGCGCTTGAACGGGTCGGAGGGGTCGCTGCTGATGGCGAACTTGGTCGCCACCACCACGTCGTCGCGGTGGGCGTTGACGAAGGACGAGATGAACCTCTCGTTCTCACCCCCGCCGTAGGCGTCGGCCGTGTCGTACAGCGTGACGCCGAGTTCCAGGGCGCGTTCCAGGGTGGCCCGTGCCTCGTCGGCGTCGGTGGGGCCGTACGCCCAGCTCATGCCCATACAGCCGAGCCCCTGGACGCCCACCCGGGGTCCGTCGCTGCCCAGCCGTGCCGTTGCGATCGCGGTCATGCGCCGCTCACACCCTCTCCGACGCCCGTCCGGCGTCAGCGTAAATGTTGATCTTGTGGTCGAGTACCGCCAGGGTGTCCCGGAGCTCGGCGATCCGGGACAGCACGTCCCGGCGGGTCGCCTCCAGCAGGTCCCGGCGTTCCGCGTAGGTGTGGTCGCCCTGGCGCACCAGCTCCGCGTAGCGGACCATGTCGGCGACCGGCATACCGGTCAGCCGCAGCTTGCCGACCAGCTTGAGCCAGTCCAGGTCGCGGTTCGAGTACTGGCGCTGGCCGGTGTGCGAGCGGTCGACATGGGCCATCAGCCCGATCCGCTCGTACCAGCGCAGCGTGTGCGCCGTCAGACCGGTGAGAGCGACGACCTCGCTGATGGTGTACTGGTCGCGCCCGTCGGGGCGCGGGTGGACCTCGGCCCTGGTGGCACAGGGATCGGCCGGGTCCCGCCCGGCGGACCTGGCCGGTACGCGCATGGTCTCCGTCACCGTCATGGCCACCACGCTATGACCTTCGAGTGCACTCCAAGCAAGCACCGCCCGCAGGCTCGCGGATCCGCCGGAGGTCCTGCGCGCGGAAATCCGCGCGACGGTGCCGGGCGGCGATGGGTACCGTGCCGGCCATGGACTACCCGAGCGCCGTCCGGCGCGCCACCTCCGAGGACGCCGAGGAGCTGGTCAGGCTGAGGAAGATCATGCTCGACTCGCTGGCGCCCAGTGACGACGTCGCATGGCAGCCCTTCGCGGTGGAGGACCTGCGCAAGCGGCTGTCGGATCCGGACGGCGACCTCGCGGTCTTCGTCGTGGACCGGCCGGACGGCGGGCGCGCGGGCCGCGCCTCGGCCCTCGCGGCCTGTGCGGCGGGCACGGTGGAGCGGCGGCTCGCCGGGCCCGGCAACCCCCTCGGCCTGACGGGGCACGTCTTCAACGTCGCAACCGACCCCGACATGCGGCGACGCGGCTACTCACGGGCCTGCATGACGGCGTTGCTCGACTGGTACCGCGGGCGCGGGGTGCCCAGGGTCGACCTGCACGCCTCTGCCGAGGGCGAGCCCTTGTACAGGTCGCTGGGCTTCGCCCGGCACGACGCACCCGCGATGCGGCTGAGCCGCTGACGCGCCCGAGCGACGGCCGGCCCGGGCCGCCACCAGGGACGCCACCGATCCGGGACGCCACCAGGGACGCCACCGATCCGGGACGCCACCGATCCCGGCCGGCACCGGCCCGGGCCATCCGCGCCGCGGGCGCGGCACCCCGCACGTCCACCGCTACCGCCGCCGCCACTGCTTCCCGGTGCACCCGGGCATGAGGAGCGGTGGCGCCGGTCGCTAGGCTCGGGGCATGCAGAGCCTGGCACTGATCGACAACTGGCCCGTGACGGCCGCCGCCACGGCCGTCGTACGGGCGGACGGCACCGTCACGGGGGCCCACGGCCCGGTCGAACGCCGCTTCCCGCTGGCCTCGGTGACCAAGCCGCTCGCCGCCTACGCCGTACTGGTCGCCTACGAGGAGGGCGCCGTCGACCTGGACGAACCGGCAGGGCCCGAGGGCTCGACCGTACGGCACCTGCTCGCGCACACCAGCGGGCTCGCCTTCGACGAGCACCGTGTCACGGCACCGCCCGGCACCCGGCGGCTCTACTCCAACGCCGGTTTCGAGGCGCTCGGCGCCCATGTCGCCGAGGCCACGGACATCCCGTTCGCCGAGTACCTGCGCCAGGCGGTGCTCGAACCGCTCGGCATGGCCGGGACCGCGTTGGAGGGAGACGGATCGCCCGCCAAGGACGGGGTGTCCTGCGTGGCCGACCTCGTGCGCTTCGTCGCGGAGCTCCAGGCGCCGCGGCTGCTCGACGCGCGGACGGTGGCGGCGGCGATGTCGGTGCAGTACCCCGGGACGAAGGGGGTGCTGCCGGGCTACGGGCACCAGAGCCCCAACGACTGGGGACTCGGCTTCGAGATCCGCGGCCACAAGGAGCCGCACTGGACCGGCCGTTCGTCCTCACCGGGGACGTTCGGGCATTTCGGGCAGTCCGGAACGTTCCTCTGGGTGGACCCGGAGGCGGGGCTGGGCTGCGCCGTGCTGACCGACCGGGCCTTCGGGCCCTGGGCGGTGCAGTCCTGGCCGGAGTTCACGGACGCGGTACTGCGCGAGTACGGCCCGGCGGCCGGGCAGGCCTAGACCGGCGCCGGCCACGCGCGGGCCGACCCGCACCGATCGGCCCGCACCACTCGGCCTCGCGCCCCGCCGGACCACCCGGGACAGCGCCGCCTGCGCGCCGGGAGGGCGGCCCACGGGCGTACCGGGGGGCGTACCGGGACCATGGGCGTGGCGCGTACTACGCCATCTCCCACAGCAGCAGCTCCGCGTGGACGTCGCCCACCGCCTGCGCCGCCAGGTCCCGCGCCGCCGTGATGCGGGCCTCGTCACCCGGGCCGAGGTCGGTGCCGTCGATGCGTATCGTGCCGCGGACCACATGGACGTAGACGTGCGGCGCGTCCGGTACGGCGGTGCGCTCCCCGGGGTGCAGACGGCGGACGTGCAGCATGGCGCCCGCGGCGGGCAGGGCGTACGGGGTCGAGTCGGCGATGCCGCGTACCACCTCGTACGCGGGCTCACCGCCCGGCGCGAGCGGGGCCAGCCACATCTGGACGAAGACCAGGGGCAGCGGTCCTTCGTTCCGCTCCACGTGCCGGACACCGGCGCCCGCACTGAGGTGCTGGACGTCCCCGGACCGGACGAGGGAGGCGTGGCCCGCCGAGTCGCGGTGCGTCAGCTCGCCCTCGACGACCCAGGTCACGATCTCCGTATGGCTGTGCGGGTGCTCGTCGAAGCCCGCACCCGGCGCAAGGCGCTCCTCGTTGCAGGCGATGAGCGCACCGAAGCGCAGGTTGTCCGGGTCGTAGTGGGATCCGAAGGAGAAGGCGTGCAGGGATTCGATTCCGGCGGCGGGATCACCGCCGCGCTGGCGCGTGCCGGCGCGCCTCACATCCATCACGCCATCCACGGTAGACCCGGCACCGGACAGGACCGTACCGATAAGGCAGTCTTGTCCCCGTGCCAGAACCCGAAGCCAGCAAGAGCGAACCCGCCCCGCCCGAGGCGCAGGCCCGGAACGGCCGGCCGAGCGGGCACGCCGCCGCCCACCCGGTGCACGCGCACGCCGCGACGTTGAAGCGCCTGGAGAAGTCGTCCGGCAGCCTCGCGGCGCAGGCCATCGCGCGGATGGACGAGACGCTCCCGTGGTACCGGGCGATGCCGCCGGAGAACCGCTCCTGGATCGGTCTGGTGGCCCAGGCGGGCATCGCCGCCTTCACCGAGTGGTTCCGGCGCCCTGACTCCCCGCAGGCCATCTCCACGGATGTCTTCGGGACGGCACCGCGCGAGCTGACCAGGGCGATCACCCTGCGGCAGACCGTGGAGATGGTGCGCACCACGATCGAGGTGATGGAGTCCGCGATCGAGGAGGTCGCCGCTCCGGGCGACGAGGCGGCACTGCGCGAGGCGCTGCTCGTCTACGCCCGGGAGATCGCCTTCGCCACCGCCCAGGTGTACGCGCAGGCCGCCGAGGCACGCGGCGCGTGGGACGCCCGCCTGGAGTCGCTGGTGGTGAACGCCGTGCTGTCCGGCGAGGCAGACGAGGGCGCCGTCTCACGGGCGGCCGCGCTCGGCTGGAACTCGCCGGAGCACGTCTGCGTGGTGCTGGGCACGGCACCCAACGGTGACAGCGAACTGACCGTGGAGGCCATCCGGCGGGCCGGGCGGCACGCCAAGCTCCAGGTTCTGACCGGGGTGCTGGGCGACCGGCTGGTCGTCATCGCGGGCGGCAGCGACAATCCGCTGGGCGTGGCCAAGGGGCTGATCGGGCCGTTCGCCCCGGGGCCGGTGGTGGCCGGGCCCGTGGTGCCCGACCTGATGGCGGCCACCCGCTCCGCCCAGGCCGCGGCCGCCGGACTCAAGGCGTGCTCGGCGTGGCAGGACGCACCACGGCCGGTGTTGGCGGATGATCTTCTTCCGGAGCGCGCGATCGCGGGCGACCCCTCCGCCCGGGAGCAGTTGGTGGAGGAGATCTACAGACCACTGGAGGAGGCAGGCTCGGCACTGCTGGAGACGCTGAGTGTCTATCTGGAGCAGGCGAGCAGCCTGGAGGGAGCCGCCCGTATGCTCTTCGTGCATCCGAACACCGTGCGCTACCGGCTCCGACGTGTGACTGATGTCACCGGCTGGTCGCCCTCCGATGTACGCTCCGCGTTCACACTGCGGATCGCGCTGATCCTGGGGCGCTTGGCCGACGGGGACACGCAGTTCTAAGGTTTTGTCGGGGATCTACAATTCCCCCTCTGGTTCTTCGTCCCTGTCCCCACGGGCGGGCAGCGCCATCCACAAGAGAGAGTGGGAGAGTGCTCGTACTCGTCGCTCCCGGTCAAGGCGCGCAGACGCCTGGTTTCCTGACTCCCTGGCTCGATCTTCCCGGTGCCGCGGAGTCCCTCGCCGCATGGTCGGACGCGATCGGTCTCGACCTCGTCCACTACGGGACGCGGGCGGACGCCGACGCGATCCGGGACACCGCCGTGGCGCAGCCCCTGCTGGTCGCGGCCGGGCTGCTGTCCGCGGCCGCGCTCGGCAACACCCTCGCCCTGGGCCCGGAGGCGCCCGGCGCCGCGGCGTCCGGCCGCGTCGCGCCCGGCGCCGTCGCGGGCCACAGCGTGGGCGAGATCACCGCCGCGGTGTTCTGCGGTGCGCTGGAGGCCACCGCGGCCCTGCGCCTGGTGCGCGAGCGCGGCCTGGCCATGGCGGAGGCCGCCGCCGTCACCGAGACCGGGATGTCCGCCCTGCTCGGCGGGGAGCCCAAGGACGTGCTGCCGGCCCTGGAGAAGCTCGGGCTCACCGCGGCGAACGTGAACGGCGCGGGGCAGATCGTGGCCGCGGGGACCGCTGCGGAGCTCGCCGAGCTGGCCGCCGACAAGCCCGAAGGGGTGCGCCGCGTGGTGCCGCTGAAGGTCGCCGGCGCCTTCCACACCCGGCACATGGCTCCTGCGGTGGACCGTCTGGCACGCGCCGCCGAGGACCTGGTGCCCGCCGAGCCCGTCCTCACCTACGTCTCCAACAAGGACGGCAGGACGGTCGGCACCGGCTCCGCGATCGTCGAGCGCCTGGTGGGGCAGGTCGCCAACCCGGTCCGCTGGGACCTGTGCATGGAGACGTTCGGGGAGCTGGGCGCGACCGCGCTGGTGGAGGTGTGCCCGGGCGGCACGCTGACCGGTCTGGCCAAGCGCGCGCTGCGCGGGGTCAGGACGCTGGCGCTGAAGACGCCCGACGACCTCGACGCGGCCCGTGCGCTGCTGCGCGAGAGCGCCGCACCGGCGCCCGCGGCGGCCACACCCGCGGCGTCCGCCGCGGCAGGCGCCGCGAGGCACACCGACTCACCGGTCGCCGCCACCACGGCCACCGCCACCAAGGCCTGAGAAGGAGCCCCCAGAGCATGTCGAAGATCAAGCCGAGCAAGGGCGCCCCGTACGCGCGCATCCTGGGCGTGGGCGGGTACCGGCCGACCCGGGTGGTGCCCAACGAGGTGATCCTCGAGACGATCGACTCGTCCGACGAATGGATCCGCTCCCGCTCCGGCATCACCACGCGGCACTGGGCGAACGACGAGGAGACCGTCGCGGCGATGTCGCTGGAGGCGTCCGGCAAGGCGATCGCCGACGCCGGCATCACGCCGCAGCAGATCGGCGCCGTGGTGGTCTCCACCGTCTCGCACTTCAAGCAGACGCCCGCGGTGGCGACCGAGATCGCCGACAAGCTGGGCACCGACAGGGCCGCCGCCTTCGACATCTCCGCGGGCTGTGCGGGCTTCGGCTACGCGCTCACCCTCGCCAAGGGCATGGTCGTCGAGGGTTCCGCCGAATACGTGCTGGTCATCGGCGTGGAGAGGCTTTCGGACCTGACCGACCTACAGGACCGCAAGACCGCCTTCCTGTTCGGCGACGGCGCGGGCGCGGCCGTCGTGGGCCCCTCCAAGGAGCCCGCGATCGGGCCGACGGTCTGGGGCTCGGAGGGCGACAAGTCCGAGACCATCAAGCAGACGGTGCCGTGGACCGACTACCGCGAGGGCGCCGCCCACCGGCCCGAGAAGTTCCCCGCGATCACGCAGGAAGGCCAGGCGGTCTTCCGCTGGGCCGTGTTCGAGATGGCGAAGGTCGCCCAGCAGGCGCTGGACGCGGCCGGAATCACCGCCGCCGAACTGGACGTCTTCATCCCGCACCAGGCCAACATGCGGATCATCGACTCGATGGTGAAGACGCTGAAGCTGCCGGAGTCGGTCACGGTCGCCCGCGACGTGGAGACCACCGGCAACACCTCGGCCGCCTCGATCCCGCTCGCCATGGAGCGGCTCCTGGCGACCGGCGAGGCGAAGAGCGGCGACACCGCCCTCGTCATCGGTTTCGGGGCGGGTCTCGCGTACGCCGCCACGGTCGTTACCCTCCCCTAGGCACCTTGTGGATCTTCCGTGGCGTCAGTCGCGGAAGGTGCACGACCTCCGTGCGGAGCCAGCTCCGTCCGGAGAGCCGCCACCCCCTTTATGGATACACATCGAAGGAGCGCCAACATGGCCGCCACTCAGGAAGAGATCGTCGCCGGTCTCGCGGAGATCGTGAACGAGATCGCCGGCATCCCGGTCGAGGACGTCCAGATGGACAAGTCCTTCACCGATGACCTGGACGTCGACTCGCTGTCCATGGTCGAGGTCGTCGTCGCCGCCGAGGAGCGCTTCGACGTCAAGATCCCGGACGACGACGTGAAGAACCTCAAGACCGTCGGCGACGCGACCGACTACATCCTCAAGCACCAGTCCTGACCCGGACCTGAGGCTTGTGCCTGCCGCCACCCGGCGGTGGCGCCGCTGAATCCCTCGTAACCGTGGAGAAAGAATTCCTGTGAGCTCGACCAATCGCACCGTGGTCGTCACCGGTATCGGCGCAACCACACCGCTGGGTGGCGACGTGGCTTCCACCTGGGAGGGCCTCATCGCCGGCCGGTCCGGCGTCGGCCCCCTCGAACAGGACTGGGCGGCCGAGATGCCGGTCCGGATCGCCGCGCAGATCGCCGTGGAGCCGGGGAAGATCATTCCTCGGCCCCAGGCCCGCCGGCTCGACCGCTCGGCGCAGTTCGCGCTGATCGCCACCCAGGAGGCCTGGAAGGACGCCGGCTTCACCGCCAAGGCGGGCGAGGACGGCTCCGTCGACCCGGACCGGCTCGGCGCGGTCATCGCCTCCGGCATCGGCGGTGTGACCACCCTGCTCGACCAGTACGACGTGCTCAGGGACAAGGGCGTACGCCGGGTCTCCCCGCACACCGTGCCGATGCTGATGCCCAACGGCCCGTCCGCCAACGTCGGCCTCTACGTGAACGCCCGGGCCGGTGTGCACACCCCGGTGTCCGCCTGCGCGTCCGGCGCCGAGGCCATCGGCTACGGCATCGAGATGATCCGCACCGGCCGCGCCGACGTGGTCGTGGCGGGCGGCACCGAGGCCGCCATCCACCCGCTGCCGATCGCCGCGTTCGGCAACATGATGGCGATGTCCAAGAACAACGACGACCCGCAGGGCGCCTCGCGGCCCTTCGACGTCGACCGCAACGGCTTCGTGCTCGGCGAGGGCGCGGGCGTGGTGGTGCTGGAGTCCCAGGAGCACGCCAGGGCGCGCGGCGCCGCGATCTACGCGGAGGCGGTCGGACAGGGCATCTCCGCCGACGGCCACGACATCGTGCAGCCCGAGCCCGAGGGCAACGGCATCGCGCACGCCCTCCAGAACCTCCTGCAGAACACCGACGTGCGGCCGTCCGAGATCGTCCATGCCAACGCCCACGCCACCTCGACGCCGGCCGGTGACATCGCGGAACTGAAGGCGCTGCGGAAGGTCTTCGGCGACGAGACCGACCACATCGCGGTGGCCAGCACCAAGTCGATGACCGGCCATCTGCTGGGCGGAGCGGGTGGCATCGAGTCGGTGGCGACGATCCTCGCGCTGAAGAACCGTCTGGCCCCGCCCACCATCAACATCACCACGCTCGACCCGGAGGCGGGCGTCGCGGACATCATCCGCGACAAGCCGCGCCCGCTGCCGCAGGGGCCCATCACCGCCATCAACGACTCGTTCGGCTTCGGCGGCCACAACGTGGTGCTCGCGTTCCGGCTCGACGGTTAGTCTGGGGGGCTGTAGCGGCCGGGTGGTCCGCCGTCCGGGCGCTCCCGCCGGCCGGGGCCACGAACCCCGGCCCCGGGTCCGAGAGGAAGGCGCACCCCCTGAGCACCGAAGCCCTGGAAGCACTGCTCGCCCGCTCGCGGCAGGGCGTGCTGACGACCATCAAGTCCGATGGCCGCCCTCAACTGTCCAACGTCGTCTACACCTACGACCCGGATGCCCGGCTGGTCCGGATGTCGGTCACCGCGGGCCGTGCGAAGACGGCCAACCTGCGCCGTGACCCGCGTGCGAGCCTGCACGTCACCACGCCCGATTTCAGGACGTACGCGGTGGCCGAGGGGATGGCCGAGCTGACGGCCGCCGCCGCCGATCCGCGGGACGCCACGGTGGCGGAGCTGATCGAGGTCTACCGGGCCCTGGCCGGCGAGCACCCGGACTGGGAGGACTACCGCAGGGCCATGGTCGCCGACCGCCGGCTCGTGGTGCGGCTGCCCGTCGCGCGCCTGTACGGCGGCGGCGGTAGCTGAGGCGCCGCTCCCGGGCGCCGACCGGTCCGGCGCGGGCGCGCCGGCACGCCCGGCCCTGCCGCTTGCGGGCTCCCGCCACCGCCGCGTGCGCGTCCACTTCCGGCCGCGCACCTCCGGCATCGGCCGCCTCGGTGCCCTCCCGCACCCTCCGGTGGATCACGCACCCGGGGGTGCGTCCCGCACCACCTGGTGGTTCCCACTCCATACGGGGGATCCCGCACAGCCCGGGGCTCTCACCCCGTCCGGGGGTCCCACACCATCCGGGGGCTCTCACACCACCTGGTGGAGCCATCGCACCGGAGCACCCTCGCCCGCGTAGCGGAACGGCTCCAGTTCGTCGTCCCACGGCTTGCCCAGCAGCCGGGCGATCTCCGCCTGGAGGTCCGCCCCCTCGCGCTGGGCGCGGGCCAGCGCGGCGCGCAGCCGGTCCTCGGGGACCAGGATGTCGCCGTGGATGCCGGTGACGGCGTGGAAGATGCCCAGGTCGGGTGTGGCGGAGTAGCGCTCGCCCTCGGCCGTGGGGCAGGGCTCGGCCGTCGCCTCGAAACGCAGAAGCTGCCAGCCGCGCAGCGCGGAGGCCAGCTTGGAGGCCGTGCCCACCTCGCCCTGCCAGGAGAACTCCGATCTCCAGGTGCCGGGAGCGGCGGGCTGCCTGATCCAGTCGAGGTTGACGCGCGTACCGAGCACGCCCGCGATCGCCCATTCGACGTGCGGGCACAGCGCGCGCGGTGCCGAGTGCACGTACAGAACTCCACGAGTCGTCACCGGGACCTCCAGTGTGGGAACGAGTGCGCCTGCGCCGACGGCCTCGCGCCCGTGCCGAGCAATTTTCCTCAAAAGGGACAGATGTGACGTGATGTAATTTAGCGGAACCGTAACAGCGGATTGCCACGGGGCCGGCCGGCGGCCTGTCGCCGTCGCTCCATGGTGACCCGGTCACCAACGGGGCCGAGGCTACCGTGCGGCGGGGCAGGGAGTGTGACGTACCGTCCGTCCCGCGGCGCGGAGACACGGACCTTTCACTCACAGGGACGCCATGCCCACACAGAGCGGACGACAGGGAACACAGTGGGTCCTTCGCGACACCCGAAAGAGGTCCCGGGCCCTGAAGGGTGACGCCCGGAAGGGACTCGTGGGCGACCATGACAGGACGAAGACGGATCCGCGGCCCACTCGCCGCGATGAGGAACGGGCCACGGCCGGCCGGCACGACCGCCGTCCGGCCGACGCGTACCGCCCGCGCGGCGCGGCGCGCGGCGCGCCGCAGGTCCGGCGGACGGGCCGGCCACACCACACAGGAGGACGTCACGGGGATGCGCAGAAGTAGCCACCGCCCGGCCGCCGCCGTCGCCGTGGCGGCGGTGCTGGGTGCCACGACGCTCACCGGCTGCGACGCGGTCGGCGGCGCCACCGGTACCCGCGGTACCGCGGCGCCCGGCAACGCGGCGCCCGGGCCCGCCGTGCTCTGGGACCGCAGCCCCGGGTCGCTGGCGGCGGTGGGCGACTCCATAACGCGTGGCTTCGACGCGTGCTCGGCGCTCGCCGACTGCCCCCGGGTGTCCTGGGCGACCGGCTCCGACCCGGCGGTGCGCAGCCTCGCGGTGCGGCTGCTCGGCAGGCGGGGAGCCGCCGGGCACAGTTGGAACTACGCCGTGTCGGGCGCCCGCATGGCGGACCTGCCCGGCCAGATGAGACGGGCCGCGGCGCGCCGCCCGGAGCTGGTGACGGTGCTGGCCGGGGCCAACGACGCCTGCCGGAGGTCCACCGCCGCCATGACGCCGGTGGACGACTTCCGCGCGGACTTCGAGAAGGCCCTGCGGACGCTGCGCGCCAAGCTGCCCAGGACGCAGGTCTACGTGGCCAGCGTGCCCAACCTGAAGCGGCTGTGGTCCCAGGGCCGCTCCAACCCGCTGGGCAAGCAGGTCTGGAAGCTCGGCATCTGCCCGTCGATGCTCGCCGACGCCGACGCCGTGGACACCGGGGCCACCAAACGGCGCGCCAAGGTGCAGGCGCGGGTGGTGGCGTACAACAAAGCGCTGAAGGAGGTCTGCGCCAAAGACCTGCGGTGCCGGTACGACGGCGGGGCGGTCTTCGACTACCGCTTCACCACCGCGCAGTTGAGCCACTGGGACTGGTTCCATCCCAGCCGGGACGGCCAGAGCCGGCTGGCGGAGATCGCCTACCGCGGTGTGACCGCGAAGGGGGCGGTCTCCTGATCCACGGCGTTTCCGCGTAGGGTCTCGATCATGGGTACTGAACCTTTCGGCGCGCTGCCCGACGGCACGCCCGTGCACCGCTGGACCCTTGAGCGGGCCGGGGTGCGGGTGCGCGTCCTCACCTACGGCGGCATCGTGCAGTCGGTGCGCACCCCGGACCGCGAGGGCCACGGCGCCGAGGTGGCGCTCGGTTTCGACGACCTCGACGGCTACCTGGAGCACACCTCGCCGTACTTCGGCGCGCTGGTGGGACGGTTCGCGAACCGGATCGGGCAGGCCCGGTTCCCCCTCGACGAGCGGATCTACCACCTGCCCGCGAACGAGGGCCCGAACCTCCTGCACGGCGGTGACGGCGGCTTCGACAAGCGGGTCTGGGACGCCGCCCCGGTGCCGCACGGGGTGCGTCTGACCCGGGTCAGCCCGCACGGCGAGGAGGGCTTCCCCGGCCGCCTGGAGGTCTCGGTGACCTACGCACTCGACGAGGCGGGCGCCCTGGCCATCGACTACTCGGCGGTGACCGACGCCCCCACCGTCGTCAACCTGACCAACCACGCCTACTGGAACCTGAGCGGCGCCGACTCCGGCACCGCGACCGGCCACGAGCTGCGGATCGCCGCGTCCCGGATCACCGCCCTGGCCGCCGGGAAGATCCCCACGGGCGAGCTGGCCCCGGTCGACGGCACCCGTTTCGACTTCCGCGAGCCCCGCAAGACGGGCCCGGGCCACGACCAGAACTACGCGCTGGACAAGGGCGTCACCAGCGTCGCCGAGCCCGTGGCGGAGCTGTACGATCCCGCGTCCGGACGGGTGCTGACGGTGGCGACGACCGAACCGGGGCTCCAGCTCTACACCGGCGACTACATCGACCACGGCCCCTACGGCCCCTGCGCCGGCACGGCCCTGGAGACCCAGCACTTCCCCGACGCGCCCAACCGCCCCGAGTTCCCGAGCACGGTGCTGCGGCCCGGTGCGGTGTTCACCTCGCGCACGGTCTACGGGTTCTCCGCGCGCTAGCCGCGGGCCGCCCGGCCGCCGGGCGCGGCCCGACGGGCGCCGGTGGCCGGTTGCGGTTGCGGTTGCGGTGGCCGGTTGCAGGGCCGACCCCGGGTGGCGGGGGCGGGGTGCGGGGTGCGGGGCAGGCAACGGCCTCGGGCGCCCTTCCCGGGCCCGGCCCCGGGTGGCGGCTCAGAGTTCCAGGACGGTGGTGACCCTGAGGTCGGCGACGGAACGGCCCGCCTGGACGGTGTACGCGCCCTTCATCGCGGCCCAGCCGCCGCTCGGCTCGTCCCAGGTCTCGAAGGCGCGGGGGTGCAGTTCGACGGCCACCTCGACGCTGCGGCCGGGGGCGGCCTCGACCCCGGCGAAGCCGGCCAGCACCCGGGCGGGACGCTCCGCCTCGCCCTCGCCCCGGTCGACCGGTCCCACGTAGACCTGCACGACCTCGCGCCCCGGACGCTGGCCGGTATTGCGCAGCCGGACGGTGGCCGTGGTGTCGGTGACGGCGATCGACTCGTAGGTCCAGTCCGTGTAGCCGAGGCCGTGCCCGAAGGGGTAGACCGGTGCACGGCCCGCCCGCTGCCAGGCGCGGTAGCCGACGAAGACGCCCTCCCGGTAGCGCAGGTCGCCGTCGACCGGGGTCACCTCGGTCACCGGGGCGTCCCGGAGCGCGCCCCAGGTGGTGGGCAGCCGGCCGCCCGGCTCCGCGGCGCCGAGCAGTACATCGGCGAGGGCCGCGCCGCCCTCCTGGCCGGGGAACCAGCTCAGCAGCACCGCGGCGACCTCCTCGCGCCACGGCAGCTCCACGGGGGAGCCGGCGTTGACCACCACGACGGTGTGCGGGTTGGCGGCGGCGACCGCGCGGACAAGGTCGTCCTGGCGGCCGGGGAGGGCGAGGTCGACCCGGTCGAAGCCCTCCGACTCGACACGTTCCGTGGTGGCCACCACCACCACGGCGGCATCGGCGGCCGCGGCCGCCTCGGTGGCCTCGGCGATCAGCTCGTCGGCGGGGCGCCGCGGCGGACGGTGCAGCAGTGAGAAGGTCACCCCGGGCAGCGGCGGCACGTAGCCCTTGTCGAGCGTGTTCAGCAGTGAGATCTCGACGGGCTCGCCCGCGGTGAGGGGGACGCTCGCGCGTTCCACCGGGGCCCCGAAGAGCGACTCGAACGGGTCCGAGGGCGCGCTCGACTCCTCGGCGCTCTCGTACACCATGGTGAGGGAGACACGGGCGTCCCCCAGGGGCACCCCGAACATCGAGTGGTCGTCCGGGGAACCGTCGGACCGCTGGACGCCTTCGTACACCACCCGGTCCCCGACTCTGAGTCTGAACGCGCCGACGCCGCGGGTGCCGAGCAGGTGGTCGCCGCTCTCGCGCGGGGTGAAGGTGCCGGTGATCTCGATGCTGTGCAGGGCCTCGGAGGTGACGCCGTCGGGCAGGCTGTCGCCGATCCACTGGAGCTTCCCGGTGGGCAGCGGGCATCCGCCGAGCACGGTGCCCCGCGCGTTGCGGCAGACGGCGCGCAGTTCGAAGCCCTGGTCGGCGGTGGACAGTTCCTCGGCGAGGTCGACGCCCAGGGACCAGCTCACCGCGCCGTCGGGCAGGGCCGCGGTGAAGCCGTCCAGCGGGGAGACGACGTGGTCGGGGAAGACGGTGGCCGAGCCGCCGCCCTGCGCCCTGGGGTCGCGTGCGGCGGCGCCGATCAGAGCGACCCTGCGCAGCCGGGCCGGATCCAGCGGCAGCGCCCGCCGGGCGGCACCCGGTTCGCTGCCCTCGCCTGGCGCGAGGGCGCCGGGCACGCAGGGGCCGGGCAGTAAGGCGTTGCGCAGCAGGACGAAACCGCGGCGCGCGGCCTCGCGGGCCAGCGCCCTGCCGTCGACATCGGGCGGCAGGTCCCCGGCCGGCACGGCCGGCACGGCGCCGGCCAGCACCCCGACCCTGGCGGCCAGCCGCAGCACGCGGCGCACCGCCCGGTCGACGGCGGCCTCCTCGACCTCGCCGGAGCGCACCGCGGCGGCCAGCGCCGCGCCGTAGACCGTCTCGGGACCGGGCATAGTGACGTCGAGCCCGCCCGCGAGGGCGCCGGCGGTGGAACGGGCGGCCGCCCAGTCGGAGACGTTGACGCCGTCGAAGCCCCACTCGCCGCGCAGCACGCCCTCCACCAGCTCGCGGTGCTCGCTCATCGTGGTGCCGTTGACCGCGTTGTAGGCGGTCATCAGGCCCCAGGGGCGCGCGGAGGCGACCACGGCCTCGAACGGGGCCAGGTAGACCTCGCGCAGGGTGCGGTCGGACAGGACGCCGTTGACCGTGAAGCGGTCGGTCTCGGCGTCGTTGGCGACGAAGTGCTTGACGACGGCGCCCACGCCGCCGGACTGCACGCCCTGCACATAGCCGGTGCCGATCACACCGGTGAGGTACGGGTCCTCGCTGTACGCCTCGAAGTGCCGGCCGCCGAGCGGTGTGCGCTGAAGGTTGAGCGTGGGGGCGAGCAGGAGGTGCACGCCCTTGCGGCGGGCCTCCTGGGCGAGCAGCCTGCCGACGCGGCGGGCCAGGTCCTGGTCCCAGGAGGCGGCGAGTGCGGTGGGCGAGGGCAGCGCGACCGACGGGTCGTCCGCGGTCAGACGCACGCCGCGGACACCGATCGGGCCGTCGGACAGCACCATCGAGCCGAGGCCGATCTCGGGGAGCGCGGGCATCGACCACATGTCCTGTCCCGCGAGCATCCGGGTCTTGCCGTCCAGATCGAGCCCGCCGAGCGCGGCTTCGACGACCGCCTCGCGCGCCTGGTCGGCCGCTGTCTGGGCCATGGCGGTGCCTCCTACTCGATCGCTCCCCCTGACGTGCGTACGCCGGCATCCGCGTCAGGCACTGTCGGTGTGGCGGTCCATCCTGCATGCGGCATCTGTAGATCGGTAGGTTTCGTTACCTTGATGTGACCATGTGCCCGTACGGTCGGCAGTCGGACGCCGGGGGGCGGCAGGGCGGGCGGCCACCGCCGCGAGTGGGTGGAGGAGGGGAGGGACCGGGACAGCACGGGAGAGGCGGGCATCGGAGCATGGTGGACAGGGCGAAGGGGCCGGGCAGGGGTGACGGGCGGCGTGCGGAGATCCTGCGGGCCGCCTACGAGGTGATCGCCGAGCGCGGCTACCGGGGCGCGACGCTGGGCGCCGTCGCCGAGCGTGCCGGCCTCACCCAGCAGGGCCTGCTGCACTACTTCCCCAGGAAGGAGGCGCTGCTGCTGGCCATGCTGGAGAAGCGCGACGAGTGGGACGCGGTGCCCGAGGGGCGGTGGCGGCTCGATCTGCTCGTGTCGCTGATCGAGTACAACACCATGCGCCCGGGCGTCGTGCAGGCGTTCTCCGCGCTGCTCGGCGAGAGCGTCACCGAGGAGCACCCGGCGCGCGCCTTCTTCACCCGGCGCTACACGCGGTTGCGCCAGAGCATGGCCGGGGTGCTGCGCGACGCGTACGGGGACGTGCTGCCCTGCGGGCTGACGCCGGAGCGTGCGGTACCGCTGCTGGTGGCGGTGATGGACGGCCTGGGATACCAGTGGCTGCTCGATCCGGCGGCGGTGGACATGCCCGCCGCGTTCACGGACTTCCTGTCGCTCCTGACCGGGCCGCCGGCCGAGACCGGACGGACGGCGTCCGGCAGGGCCTGAGAGGGACCGGGCCCGCCCGGAATTGACCGAATCGGCCCGCAGGTGACCGAGTCGGCCCGAGAGGACCAAGCCGGAGCCGGTACCGATGGGACGACCGGACCCGGTCGAACGGCCGGACCCGGTCGAACGGCCGGGACAGACGGAACGGCCGGGACAGACAGGCGGCCGGGACAGACCGAACGGCCGGGACAGACGGGCGGCCGGGACAGACGGGCGGCCGGGACAGGTGGGCGTGCGGGCCCGCCTGTCCCGGCCGCGGCGCCGGGGCTCAGGTGTCCTGGCGGCGGATGTGCGCAACGATGCGGGCGATGTCCTCGTGGGCCGTTTCGGGCCTTTGCGCGGCCGCGGCGTAGTGCTCCCGGATCGCGGCCATGACGGGCAGCGCCACGGCGTCGGTGGCGAGTTCGGTGTCCTTGCGCGCCAAGGCCATGTCGAAGTGCAGGCCCTCGGCGAAGGCCCGTGGCACGGCGCCGCCGAGTGCGCCCGACTCCAGCGTCCTGCGCACCGTCTCCTCCGGCAGGCCCAGCGCGTCCCCGAGCGCCAGCGCCTCGGCGACCAGTGCCACGCCGCCCAGCAGCGAGGCGTTGACCACCAGTTTCAGCGCGGCGGCCGAGCCGAGCGGTCCGGTGGGGGTGACGGTGCCGAAGTGGGCCAGCACCGTCTCGACGGACGCGGCGTCGCCGCCCGCCAGGATCCCGAGCTGTCCGGCCTCGGCCTTGTCGGTGCTGCCCATCACCGGCGCGTCCACCAGCGTCACGCCCTGCGGTACCCGTGCGGCAAGGTCCCGTACCGCCCGGGGGCCGATGGTGGACATCTCGGCCCAGCGGACGCCGGGGCGCAGCACGGGCAGAAGCTCCTCGGCGACGCCGTGCACGGCCGGCGCGTCGGCGAGCATGGTGATGACGACGTCGGCGTCGCGGACCGCGTCGGCGGGGGACGCGGCCGCCGTCGCGCCCCGTGCGGTGAACGGCTCCGTCCTGGCCGCGGTGCGGTTCCAGACCGTCAGCGGGTGGTCGGTGTCCAGGAGCTGACGGGCCATCGCGGCACCCATGTGCCCGAGCCCGAGGAATGCGATCTTGTCCATGGCCCCGACGCTAGGCCGGGCCCGGGACGGGAGCAAGCGCAGCCGCCGTCCCGGGCCCGGCGGCGCCCGCGGCGAAGCGTGCGCGGCCGCCCTCACTCGTACGCGGCGGCCGCACTGCGCAGTGCCGCGGCGACCGCGTCGGGCGAGTAGGGGCCGGGGGCGCCGGGGCGGTAGGTGACGGACGCCAGACGGCCGCTGTAGCGGAAGGTGCCGTGGCGTTCGTGCACCGGCCAGGACACCGGCGACTTGCGGTCCACGCCGACGCTGATGCCCTGCAGGGGCGCCATGCCGATGAGCTGGTGCACGCTGTCCGGCGCGGCGCGGCGTGCGCCGTCCACGTCGAGGGTGAAGCTCCAGCGCAGCCCCTCCTCGGCGGTCGCGGACAGCAGGACCTCGCGGGTGCCCGCGGTCAGTGGACCGGCGTCGGTGTCGTGCAGCGCGCCGTAGGCGTTGTAGGCGAAATGCAGGTGCCCGTCCTCGACGTAGAGGCTGTACCCGCCGCCCTGGTCCCCGTGCGAGACGAGGACTCCCGCGTCACCGTCGGCGTGGGACTCCAGGCGGACCGCGATCTCGAAGGAGCGGAACGAGATCAGCCGGGAGGAGCGGTAGCGCTCCAGCTCCGGTGTGCCGGGCAGCAGGGTGAGCGGGCGCAGGTAGCGCTCGTCGGCGGGGTGGCGCAGGGCGAGGGCGGCGCTGCCGTCGGGCAGCGGGAAGACCCCGTTGCGCCAGGCGGCCCGCTCCCACGCCGCGGCCAGCTCCCGTACGGTGCCGGGCCGCTCGGCGGCCAGGTCGTGGATCTCGGTGGGGTCGGTGCGGATGTCGTACAGGGCCCACTCGGAGTCGTCGTAGGGGGTGCCGGGGCGGTGCAGGGTGACGAGTTTGCAGCCCGCGCGGTAGTAGCTGCGGTTGCCGGCCGTCTCGCAGTACTGCTCGTGGTGGGTGGAGGCGGCACACGGGTCGGCGAGCACGGCGGCGAAGCTCGCCCCGTCCGTTTCTTGGACGGGGGTGCCGTGTCGCTCGGCGGGGCGCCGCAGGCCCGCGAGGTCGAGCAGGGTGGGCAGGATGTCGGTGACGTACTGGTACTGCGGCCGCACGCCCCGCGCCAGCCTGCCGTCCCGCACGCCCTTCGGCCAGGAGAGCACGAAGGGCACCCGCACGCCGCCCGCGTAGGTGTGCCCCTTGTAGAGCCGGAAGGGCGTGTTGGAGGCCATGCCCCAACCCCGCGGGTAGTGCACCAGGCTGCGCGGGCCGCCGATCAGCTCGGGGTCGCGGTCGACGTCCGGGTCCCAGTCGCCGGGCAGCCGCGGCTGGTGCACGAAGCGGCTGAAGTAGGAGCGGGTGCCCTCGGCACCGCCTTCGCCGGTGCCGCCGTTGTCGGAGGTGAACAGGATGATGGTGTTGTCCAGTTCACCGAGCGCGGAGAGGGTGGCGGTCAGGCGGCCCAGGTTCCGGTCGACGGTGTCGACCATCGCCGCGTAGACCTCCATGTAGCGGGCGTACAGCCGCTGCTGCTCGGGCTTCAGCGCGTCCCAGGCGGGCACGTCGTGGCCGGCCTCGCTGTTGCGCTCGGGCAGTTCGGTGCCGGGCGGGAACAGTCCGGCGGCGAGCTGGGCGGCGAAGCGCCGCTCGCGCAGCGCGTCCCAGCCGTCGTCGTAGCGGCCGCTGTGCCGTTCGATGTCCTCGGCTCTGGCCTGGAGCGGGCCGTGCACGGCGTTGTGCGACAGGTACAGGAAGAAGGGCTTGTCCGGTCGTGGGCGCGCAGCGACGTGACCATGGAGATGGCCTGGTCGGTGAGGTCGTCGGTGTGGTAATAGCCCTCGGGGAAGGATTCGACGTCCAGTGGCGTGTTGTCGCGGACGAGTTGGTGCGGGTGGAAGAGGCTGGTGAGGCCCTCCAGGACGCCGTAGTAGCGGTCGAAGCCCTTCTGCAGCGGCCAGTTGGCGAGGTCGTCGGCGGCGTTGGACGCGGAGTCCCGCACCAGGTGCCACTTGCCGACCGCGTAGGTGGCGTAGCCGGTGTCGTGCAGCAGCTCGGCGAGGGTGGGGACGTCGTCGGCCACCTCCATGCCGTATCCGGGGAAGCCCGGGTCGGAGTTGGCGACCGAGGCGTAGCCGACGCGGTGCGGGTTGAGGCCGGTGAGCAGGGCTGCGCGGGCCGGTGAGCACAGCGGCATGGTGTGGTAGTTGGACAGCCGTACGCCGTCCGCGGCCAGTGCGTCCAGGACCGGCGTGGGGATCTCGGAGCCGAACGGGCCGATGTCGCTGTAGCCCATGTCGTCGGTGAGCACGACGACGACGTTGGGCGCGCCGGCCGGCGCGGTGTGCCGGGGCGGCCAGGCGGGCGCGGACGCGGCGAAGGTGCGTCCGACGCGGCCCGCGAAGCCGTCGTACGGGTCGCGCCGGGCGGCCCCGGGGACGACGGGCCCGGCTCCGGGTCCGCCGGGTCCTGCTCCCGGTCCGCCGGGTCCTGCTCCCGGTCCGCCGGGGCGGGACCCGGATCGTGCGGGTTCTGGCGTGTCGGACGCGGTGTTGCCGGACGCGGTGTTGCCAGACGCGGAGTTGCCGGACGCGGCATTGCCGGACGCGGCATTGCTGGGGGTCATGCGACTGCCTCCCTCGGAGTCGTCCGTGCGGGTGGGGCGCTGAGGGGCCGTGGGGCGTGCGGGTCCGGGTCGGGTGCGGCGGTGAGCAGGGACCTGGTGCAGGGGGCCCGTGGACGTGCGCGGATGTCGTCGGCGGTCCCGGTCTCTCCGGCGCGCCCGTCCCGCAGCACCGCGATGCGGTGGCCGACCTGCCGCACCACGGCGAGGTCGCGGGCGGTGAGGACCAGTGCGAGGCCCAGGTGGCGCTGGAGGCCGGTGGGCAGGCCCGCGATCTGCGCCTGCACGCACACGTCGGGGGCGGACACCGGCTCGCCGCGGATCAGCACGGGCGGTTCGGGGCCAGGGCGCGGGCGATGCCGATGCGCCGACCGCCGGCCGCCGGCCGCCGGAGAAGGAGACCGGCCGGCCGCCGGCGGCGGACTCGTCCGGACCGACCTGCCGCATCGGATAGTCGGATAGGAGGGGGGCGCTGTGCGCGGGGGGCGTGCGGCGCCCGAGGAACGTGCGGCGGGCGACACGGGCGCCGGGTGCCGCTCAGGCGCCGGAGGCTTCGCGGTGTCCGTGGTGAGGGCTCAGCCGGACGAGGTCAGCGGCGCCCGGGAGCGGGACCGGGGCGGGCGCGGCCGCCCGGGCGGCGGCTGCCGCGGCGGGGCGTCAGATGCGGACGGCACAGACCGCGCTGGCCTGTCGGCAGAGGTCGACATGCCTGCGGGAGATGAGGCGCACATCCGGATTCACGCGAGCAATATGACAGCGCCCGGGGAACCGGTCAACCACGCACCGCCCCCGACGAGCGGTCTCATCCGGCCCCGGTGCGGGGTCGGCACGGCCGCGGCACGGCCGCGCCCAGGGCCTCCGCGCCCTTGGGGGGATCCCTGAACAACCGGCTCAGGACGACCGTGGGCGCGGTGCCCAGGGGTCGCCTCGGGGCCGGTATACGGACCGACGATGCGTTCCGGTTCTTCGCACGCGTGCGACCGGTGGACCGCCGTGCCGGGGATCTCCTCCGGGTACGCCGACTCACGGACGCCGGACAGCTCGGTGGTCACCACCAGGTCGGGTCGAGGACGTCGGGCAACAGCCCGGTGGCCCGGCCGAACGCGCCGCCCGTCCGTCACTCGGACGCCGCGGGCGCGACTGTTGCCGCGGTGTGAAATCGTGCCGTCAGGCGCGCACCCGCACCGGTGCCCGCTTCCGACCGCCGGACGCACCGCGGCGGGTGCGCGGAAAGAGCAGGCCAGGGCCGCCGGGGCGGCTGCCTTACGATGGCCGGCCGGCCGGAGTGCAGGCGCCGGCTCAACCACTCGCGTACGGTCCGCGCCGAGGCCGCCCGTCCTTGACGCACCGGTGGCCGGCTGCGACGCTCCGGTCCATGTCCGCGATGACCGTTCCGACTCCGCGGCACCGCCACGCTGCCGGGCCCCGCCCGGCGGGGGCGTGTACCGGCGGGCGCCCGGCCGTGCTCCGCCGCCGCTGAGCCGCGCGCCCCTCCCGGCGCCCCTCGCGTTCCCCGGTCCGCGTCCCGCCCGCCCGCCCGCAGCGTCCTGTTCGCCTCCCGCGTCCCGCCCTCCGTCGTGTGCACCGCGTCCCTCGCGTCCCGCCGGCTCCTCGCGCCAGCCCGCGCACCCTGGGGCCGCCGCCCACCGTGCCTCCGCCGCTCCCGCGCCCGCCCCGCCCCACGCCTTGCGGCCGGGCCCCGCCCCGCGCGGGGCCGCGGTCCGCCGGGTCCCGATTGCTTCCGCTCCCGGGCAGACCAACTCCGGAAGGACACCGCCCATGACCTCCGCCCCTCCCACCGACGCCCCCTTCCCCGCCGGGCCCGCCGGCCCCGCCGGCCTCACCGTGCAGAAGGTCGGCGGCCGACTCGGCGCCGTGATCTCCGGTGTGCGGCTCGGCGGCGACCTCGCCCCCGAGACCGTGGCCGCCGTCCGGGCCGCGCTGCTCACGCACAAGGTCGTCTTCTTCCACGGCCAGCAGCACCTGGACGAGGAGAGCCACGAGGCGTTCGGACGGCTGCTCGGCTCACCGGTCGCGCACCCCACGGTCCCGTCCGGCGACGGCCGTTACGCCCTGCGCATCGACTCTGACTACGGCGGCCGTGCCAACCAGTGGCACACCGACGTCACCTTCGTGCCCGCCTACCCCGCCTTCTCCATCCTGCGGGCACTGGTCGTCCCGCCGTACGGGGGCAACACGATCTGGGCCAACACGGCCACCGCGTACAGCGCCCTGCCCGCGCCGCTGCGCACCCTCGCCGAGAGCCTGCGCGCCGAGCACTCCAACGACTACGACTACGCGGCGCTGCGCCCCGACGCGCTGCCGGAGCAGTTGGAGCACTACCGCGAGGTGTTCACCTCGACGAAGTTCCGCACCGAGCACCCGGTCGTCCGGGTGCACCCGGAGACCGGTGAACGGGTGCTGCTGCTCGGCAACTTCGTACAGCGGATCGTCGGTCTCACCGGCCGTGACTCAAGGGCGCTCCTGGAACTCTTCCAGCGGTACGTCGAGAGCCCGGAGAACACCGTCCGCTGGCAGTGGCAGGTGGGCGACGTGGCGATCTGGGACAACCGCGCCACCCAGCACTACGGCGTGGACGACTCCGACGACCACGCACGCAGGCTGCGCCGGGTGACCGTCGACGGCGACGTGCCGGTCGGTGTGGACGGCCGGGCCTCGGTGCTGCTTGCGCCGAAGGCCGTGCCCGAGCCTCCGTTCGGCGCCCCGTCCGGCGCCTCGACCGCGGCGCCGGCGGCCGCGTGAGCACTGCCGCCCCGCCCCCGGCGCGGCCGGTGCCCGGCCAGGCCCCCGAACGTCCTCGTGGTCCTCACCGGCCGGCAGCACCGGAACACCACGGCACGAGCGGCAGTCCGGCGGCGGCCCGGTCCGGCATCCGCCGGGCACCACCCGCCTGATGCCGACCCCGTCGGCGGCGGCCGGGATCGCGGTGCCGGACGGGGTGCGGGGGGGGCCTTACTGCCGCTGCTCGTCGGCGGCACGGACGAGGTGCGGCCGCCGGGCGTCCTGGTGCGGATCAGCGGGGACCAGGTGGGCCGTGCGGTGCGCGGCGTCCGGTCCGGGTACCGGCCGCGGGAGCACCGTGGGCGGTGGCCGGCTCCCTCGGGACAGGCTCCCTGGGGACCGGCTCCCGCGGGTTCGGCGGGACAGCTCCCGCGGGGGGTTCGGCTCCCGCGGGGGACCGGCTCCCGCGGGTTCAGCGGGTGGCTCCTGGTCTTCCCGCGGCCCGCGCCGCGAGCCGGTCGACGCGGTCCAGGGCGGTGTCGAACGGGGCCTGCCCGGCCAGGAGGCGGCGGCACTCGACGAGCGCGCGCGGCCAGTTGACGGTGACCGCCGCGCACAGCCGCCCGCTGTCGTCGCCGTACAGCGCCCCGCCGCGTGCCGTGCCGCCGGACAACCGCCCGACGACGGTGTGGCGGGTGGCGTCCGCTGGTGTGCCGGCGATCTGGATCTTCCAGTCGTACTGGTCGCTCCACACGTACGGAACGGGCGCGTAGGGCTGCGGGTGCTCGGGGCGGGTGATGTTGCGGGCCACCAGGGCCGCCTGGTCGACGGCGTTGGTCCAGTGCTCGACACGCACCCGGGTGCCGTGTCCCGGGTGGTACCAGCGGGCGACGTCGCCGGCCGCGTACACGTCCCCGGTCCCGACGGCTCGGCAGAACTCGTCGCAGACCACACCGTCGTCCAGCAGGAGTCCCGAACCGGCCAGCCAGCGGTCGTTCGGTACCGCGCCGATGCCGACCACGACGGTTGCGGCGGGCAGCACGGTTTTGTCGGTGAGCGCGACGCGGAGCCGGCCGGATTCCCCGGTCACGGCTTCGACGCCGGTGCCGAAGCGGGTGGCGACGCCGTGCCGCTCGTGCAGGGCGGTGAAGTGGGCGCCGACCTCCGGGCCGAGCAGCCGGCCCATCGGCACCGGCAGCGGGTCGACGACGGTGACCGCGCAGCCGAGGCCGCGTGCGGTGGCCGCGACCTCGGCCCCGACGAAGCCGCCGCCGACCACCACCACGGGACCGCCGCGCAGCAGGTCGGCGCGGAGCGCGGCACTGTCGGCCAGGGTGCGGACCACGTGCAGGCCGGACCGTACCGGCCAGGGGGACGGGCGGGCGGCGGCGCCCGTGGCTATCACACAGGTGTCGTAGGCCAGTTCGGCGCCGTCGGCCAGGCGCAGCCGCCGGGCGGCCACGTCCAGGCACCGTGCCGCGCTGCCGAGGCGCAGTTCGATGCGGGCGAGGTGGGCCTCCTGCGCGGTCAGCAGGGTGACCTCGTGGGCCTGCCGGGCACCGGACAGGAACTGCTTGGACAACGGCGGCTTGTCGTACGGCGGCCCCGGCTCGGCGCCGACGAGGACCACCCGGCCGTCGTAGCCCTCGGTGCGCAGCGCCTGCGCGGTGCGCACACCGGCCACCGAGGATCCGACGACGACGGTGGTGCTCATGCGTCCTCGATGGTGAGCGCCGAGACCGGGCAGCTCCGCGCGGCCTCCTGGAGCCTCGGCAGGTCCTCGGCACCGATGCGCTCCTTGAGCAGGACGACGGTGCCGTCGTCGTCGATGTCGTAGGCGTCGGGTGCCCCGGCGACGCAGTTCGCGTATCCCTGGCATGCGCCGAAGTCCGCCTTGAGGACGGGCATGGTCCGGCTCCTTTCGCGTCGTGCACGCGTGTCGTGTGCGGGCACCGGCGGTGCGGTGCGCGCGGTGCGGGGGGGGTGCGGTACGGGGTGGTGCAGTGCGGGGTGGTGCAGTGCGGGGTGGCGGGTCAGGCCTTGACGCCGATGCCGCCGTCGGAGTGCAGGGCCGTGCCGGTGATGCCGCGGGAGCGGTCGGAGGCGAGGAACACATAGCTCCAGGCGTGGTCGGCGCCGGAGAGCGCCACCCGCAGCGGGACCCGGCCGGCCAGTTCCTCGGCCCGGCCCGGAGTGCTCCCGAGGCTGCGCTCGTCCATGCCGAGGCTGCCCAGGCCCCGCAGGTCGGTGCCCAGGGTTCCGCCGGGTGCCACGCCGTTGACCCTGATGTCGGGGGCGAGTTCGTGGGCGAGGGTGGTGACCAGGCCCCGTACGGCGAACTTGGACGAGACGTACAGCACCCCGCCCCGGCCGGGGAAGTAGCCTGAGGTGGACTCGGTGAGGACGATCGAGCCGCGGGACGCGCGCAGGGCGGGCAGGGCCGCCTTCACCGTGTGCAGGTGGCTCTTGACGTTCACCGCGAACATCTCGTCGAACGCCTGGTCGAGGAGGTCCGCGTCCAGTTCCCCGATGCCGCGGTAGAAGTCGAAGACGCCGACGCAGTCGACGAGGACGTCGAGTCCGCCGAAGGCGTCGACGGCCCGTGCCACCGCTTCGTCGTTGGCGGCTCGGGTGGTGGCGTCTCCGCAGGTCACCGGGGTGTCCGGGACGGCCTCGCGGAGGGCGTCGCACTTGAGCGGGTCGCGTTCGAGGACGGCCACGCGCGCGCCCTCCTGCCGGAAGGCGTCGACGACCGCGCGGCCGATGCCGGATCCCGCGCCCACCACGAGCGCCCTCTTCCCGTCCAGCCAGTCGCTCATGCGTCGTCCTCCAGGAGCGGTCCGAAGGGGTGGCCGACCATCGCCGAGAAGGTGGCCGTGTTCTGCCAGGTCAGTGCCTCCAGCTCCAGCGGGCAGAGCGCCACCCACTGGCCGGAGCGGGTGGACTCGATGAGCAGCCGCGAGCCGTTGCGGGTCTCCACCCGGCTGACCCGGACCTCGGAGAACTCGTTGCCGACGGTGAGCGGTTCGCCGCTGGTGCGGGCCGCCAGGGCGTCGCGCCGCGCCGCGGCGCCGCGGGCGGCGCGCGCGTCCTCCTCCTCTCCCTCCCAGCGCAGGTTCACAGGAAGACCGCCAGGTTCTGCATACGGATCACCGAGTCGTCGACGAGGATGGTGCGGCGCGCGAGCCGCCAGCCTTCCGCGTCCCTGCGCAGCAGGTCCTCGCGGCCCGCGGAGACCTGCGCGGCCTCGCGGACGTCCCCGCGGCTGCGGTACAGCAGCACACCGGACTCGACGACGATGTGGTCGGGGTCGTCGGTGGCGAAGGTGCGCACATTGGTCAGATGGTGGCGCAGCCTGGACGGCGGGTCCTCCGTCCAGGCGTGCTCGGTCAGGAAGCGGGCCACGCGGCGGCTGAGCGAGTACTTGTCCTCGTCGAAGTGGGCCATGCCGGGCGCGGTGTCGAAGCCGGCGCCGAGGGCGGTGGTCACCCGCACCGGCATCACGTAGTGGATGTCGTCGGTGAGCAGGGTGAGCCACTCCTCGTACTCCTGGGCGTCCAGCAGGTAGGCCTCGTCCACCAGCCACCGGTGGGCCGTCAGGTGCCGCTCGTCGCCGAACGGGAGCGTGCGCCCGGTGCGCCGGGTGCGGGGCGCGCCGGCGCCGAGGACGGCGCGGGAGGAGTGGGTGTCGCCCGGGGTGGTGCCGGGGCGGTAGGCCGGTGTCGGTGCAGGTGCCGGTGTCTTCGGGATGGTCATGCTCCGTTCACCACCGTGTTCGGGTCGCGGGACGGCTCGGGCACCGGGCCGCCGACGTGTGTCGCGGTCGCCGAGCGGGCCGGGGCGGCGAGATGGTCGGCCCACTCGTTCAGCATGGCCCGCTGGTTGTACTCGCCGTAGCCGGTACGGGCGGTGCCGGGGCCCGCGAACTGCTCGGGCGTGAGGGCGGGCACCACCTCCGTGTCGTCGGCGAGGATGCCCATCCGGCTGTTCAGCCGCAGCCTGCGGGCCATGGAGCCGGCGGCGGTGTTGGTGAGCGAGACCCAGTTCTCGACGTCGTCCTGCTCGAACATGCCGGTCGAGCCGAAGCACATCAGGTAGGCCTTGTACGAGAGCTTCTTGAACTCCTCCGGCGCCTCGGCGTCCACCGCGAACCAGGACAGCACCTCGGTCTCGTCCCTGCCGACCGGCTGCCACTGGCGCAGGGAGATGAACGGCAGCACGGCCTCGCTGTCCGCGACGCGCGGCCAGTTGTGCACGAGGCTGAGGTTCGGGAAGGCGGAGGCCGCGGAGATCATGAAGCCGTCCTGGCCGACCACCCTCAACTGCTCGGCGGACCAGGACCGCTTCATCCGCTCGATCATCTCGTCGGGGTAGCCGACGTAGCGCAGCCGCTCCTCCAGCGAGCCGGGCGGCAGCTTGTACGTGGTGCCGCCGCCGCGGCCCGCCCAGTAGGTGCAGCCGTCCTTGCGCTTCTCCGCCTTCGGCTCGCGGAACAGCCCGATCTCGACGACGCTGGTGTGCGTCTGGGGCGTGTGGTACATGTCGCCGGCGAAGTTCTCGGCGCCGATCTTCCAGTTCGCCTTCACGCGCCAGCGCTGCGGGCCGCGCAGTTCGATGCCGCTCGGGCTCTGCCTGGTGTAGTAGTCCAGGTAGAAGGTGAAGTCGCCGAGGTAGTCGCGCAACGCGGGCGCCTCGGGGTCCATGCTGACGAAGACGAGGCCGTTGTAGCTGTCCAGCCTGGGCGCGGGCAGCAGCCGCTGGCCCTTGCGCCGGAAGCCGGCCTCGCCGCCGTACGCGTCCTGGTGGAAGGGCAGGCCGACGATCCGGCCGTCGTTGCGGTACGACCAGCCGTGGTAGGGGCAGCGGAAGTGCGAGGCGTTGCCCATCTCCGCGCGGCACACCTGCATGCCGCGGTGCAGGCACATGTTGAAGTGGGCGTGCACGCTGCCCTGCTCGTCCCGGGCGACGATGAAGGAGTCGTCGAGGACGCGCCGGACGACGTAGTCGCCGGGCTGGGGGATCTCCGACTCGTGCGCCACGAACATCCAGGCGCGGCTGAAGAGGCGCTCCTTCTCCAGCTCGAAGATCTCCTGGTCGTTGTAGATGTGGGCGGGGATCATCCCGCGGCGCACGTCCTCGAAGACGTCGGCATGGTCGTCCATCGCGACCTTCCTCCCTGACCTGGGCCCAGTGCTGACTTTTTCTCCTGAGCAGATATGTCCTCTGTCAAGTAGAACAACGATCCCGGATGGCGTCAACTGCCCTCTTCCATGGCCGATCAGCTAACCCCCAAGGCGGTCCAAGACATGCAAAAGGGACGCAGGATGCCCGCGCAGAAGCGCGGGACCTGCGCAGGCGGCCACGGCGCGCCCGCGGTCGCGCACCCGGCCGGGCCCGTGCGAGTCGCCGCCGCACGGGCCGGCCCCGTGCGGGTCGCCGCCGGGCGGCCGGTCCGGTGGCGGGGGGCGGCTGCCCGCGCGCCCGCGTCTCGTCAGATGCGCAGCTCCCGCAGCCCTTCGGGCAGCACGCGCGCGGGGGACGGCGCCGCGCCGTCGTCCGCACCGCCCACGCCGAGGTAGTGCCGGCTCACGTCGTCGTCGGCGAGCAGGTCGGCGGCCGGTGCGCGGTGGGTGACGGTGCCGTTGGACAGGACGATGCCCTGGTCGGCGGTGCGCAGGGCGGCGGCCGCGTTCTGCTCCGCGAGCACGACCGCCGTCCCGGTGTCGGCCAGTTCCCTGACGACGTCCAGGATCTGGCCGACGTACGCGGGCGCGAGGCCGAGCGAGGGCTCGTCGAGGAGCAGCACGCGCGGCTCGCCCATCAGGGCCCTGCCGACCGCGACCATCTGCTGCTGGCCGCCCGAGAGCATGCCCGCCCGGCGCTCCGCGAAGTCCCGCAGCACCGGGAAGAGGCCGAAGACCCGCTCGAACCGCAGCCGGGCCGCAGCCCGGTCGCCGGGCGCGCGGTAGCACCCCATCTGGAGGTTCTCCCGCACCGTCAGGTCCGCGAACAACTGCCGGCCCTCCGGCACCAGGCTGAGCCCCCGGCGGGCCACGGCGTGGGCGCTCCGCCCGGTGATGTCCTCGCCGAACAGCCGGATCACCCCGCTCCGCACCGCGTCCAGTCCCGCCAGCGCCCGCAGCAGCGTCGACTTGCCCGCGCCGTTGGCCCCGATCAGCGCCAGCACCTGCCCCTCGGCGACCTCGCAGGTGACGTCGCGCAGGGCGCGGGTCGCGCCGTGGCGCACTTCGAGCCGCTCCGCCTGAAGGATCATGCCGTCGCTCCCAGGTATGCCTCGATGACGGCGGGGTCGCTGCGCACGTCCGCGGGCGTGCCGTCCGCGATGACCCGGCCCGCGTCCAGGACGAGGATCCGCTCGCCCACCTTCATCACGAGGTCGATGTTGTGCTCGATGAGGACGAGCGCCACGCCGGAGGTGTGCACCGCCCGCAGGACGTCGGCGAGTTCCGCGGTCTCGGTGTCGTCGAGACCGGCCGCGGGCTCGTCGAGGAGCAGCACGCGGGGGCCGCCGGCGAGTCCGCGGGCCACCTCCACCAGGCGCTGTGCGCCGGCGGGCAGATCGGCGGCGGGCCGGTCGGCGAAGGCGGTGAGGCCGAGGAAGTCCAGCAGCGCGGCGGCCCTGCCGCGCAGGGCGCGCGCCTCGCGTCGGGCGCGCGGCAGGCGCAGTCCGTCGCAGAGGAAGCCGGAGCGGGTGAAGTGGTGCGCGCCGAGCATCACGTTCTCGCGGACGGTGAGCAGGGGCACGAGCCGGGCCGACTGGAACGTCCTCATCAGGCCGCGGCCGGGCAGCCGGTGCGGCGGCAGGCCCGTGATGTCCCGGCCGTCCAGCAGGACCTCGCCCTCGTCGGGCCTGGTGAAGCCGGTGACCATGTCGAGCACGGTCGTCTTGCCTGCACCGTTCGGCCCGATGACGGCGCGGGCGCTGCCGGCCCGTACCGAGAAGCTGACGCCGCTGACCGCCTGCACGCCGCCGAAACTCCGGCTCAGCGATCTGACCTCCAGCAGGGGTGTGTCGCTCATGGTGTGCTCCTTCGCCGGGCCAGCGCCTTCGCCGTGCCCCACAGTCCGCGCGGGAAATAGGTCATGACCACGATCAGGACGATGCCGGCGACCAGCGGTTCCCAGCGCGAGAAGGTCTGCCCGGCCTGCGGCAGGCCCTGGAGGACCAGCGCGCCGAGCAGCGGCCCGACCAGGGTCCTCGACCCGCCGAGCGCCAGCATGATCACCACACTGAAGGCGACCGTGACGCCGATCACGTCCGGTGAGATGAATCGCAGGTAGAAGGTGTAGAGGCTGCCCGCCACCGAGGCGAAGACGGCCGAGGCGACGAAGGCCCGGGTCTTGTAGCGGGCGGTGTCGATGCCGAGCATGGCGGCCGCCGGGGTGTCCGCGGCCACGGCGCTCAGGGCCCGGCCGGTACCGCCGCGCTGGATGCCGGCGACGAACCAGGCCCCCGCGGCGCAGACCACCAGCAGGACGTAGTAGTTGGCGCGGTCCGAGAACACGGTCCAGCCGCCCAGTTGCAGGCTCGGCACGGCGACGAGCCCCGAGGGCCCGCCGGTGAGGTCGCCGAGCCCGCTCGCCAGCGACTCGGTGATCACCGCGAGGCCCAGGGTGGCCAGCGCCAGGTAGTAGCCGCGCAGCCGCAGCAGCGTCGTGCCGAGACCGGCCGCCACCAGCGCGGACACCAGGGCCATCACGACGGTGGCGAGTGCGGTGGGCCAGTGCAGCCGCAACGTGAGCAGGCCCGCGCCGTAGCCGCCGAGGGCCATGAAGAGCGTCTGGCCGAGCGAGACCTGACCGGACAGGCCGGTGAGGAGGTCGAGGCCGAGCACGACGAGGAAGAAGACGCCGACGACCACCAGCAGCCCGACCCAGCCGGGCACCACGAAGGGCAGCACCGCCGCCACCGCGATCGCCGCGAGGGCCGCCACCGGTCCGCGCAGGCGGCCGGGGCCGTGCGCCGCGCGGTGCACGGCGCCCGCGCCGCCGCGCACGCTCTGGTCGGCCCCTCGGCCGGGGACACGGACGGTGCTCATCGGCGTACCTCGCTCACCTTTCCGAACATCCCGCTGGGCCGGAGCAGCAGCAGCGCGATCAGTGCGCCGATCGCCACCACCTCGGCCAGTTGGCTGCTGATGTAGCGGCTGAAGACGGCCTGGAGCAGGCCGAGGACGAGACCGCCGACGACGGCTCCCGCCTTGCTGCCGAGCCCGCCGGCGACCGCGGCGATGAAACCGGCCACCGCATACGGGGTGACCGTGCTGAACTGGAGGAAGGTCACCGGGATCACGGTCGTTCCGGCCAGGGCGGCCATCGCGCCGGAGAGGCTGAAGGCGATCAGCCGGATCCGGTCCGTGTCGACCCCGAGCAGTTCGGCCGCCTGCGGATTGCCGGCGGTGGCGCGCATCACCAGACCGAGCCGGGTGCGGTGCAGCAGCACCCACACGGTGGCGACGGACAGCGCGAGGACGCCCACGATCCAGATGTACTGGGAGTTGATGCGCACCCCTGCGGCGACGGCGGTGCCACCGGGCGGGAAGGGCCGCATGGTGTAGGGGAGGTTGCCCCAGACGAGCAGCAGAAAGCCGCCGATGGCCTGCAACAGCCCCACGGTGACCAGCAGCATCCGGTCCGGGGTGGCCCGCCGCGCACCGGGCAGCACCACGATCCGGTCGACCACCGCGAGGCCCGCCGCGAACATCACCACCACGATCGCGGCGACGGCCAGCGGAGCCCACCCGGTGTGCTGTTGCAAGGAGACCGCCGTCAGCGCGGCGAGGACCACGAAGCCGCCCTGGGCCAGGTTGATCACCCGGCTGATCGAGTACACGAGTGTCATGCCGAGCGCGATCAGGGCGTAGACGCAACCGTCCACCAGGCCCGAGACCACTATCTGAAGAGTGCCTGTCACCGTCCCCTACCTTCCCGCGTAGGTGAAGCCCTTGGCGGTCGCGCGCACCACGGCCACGTCGTCGGCGCCGAGGCCCCGGTGGTCGCTCGGGGCGAAGGAGTAGGTGCCGAGCACGCCCTGGTACGCGCTGGTCCTGCTCAGTTCCGTGACCGCCTCCTCCGGGTCGCCCTTTGCGCTGTGCAACGCCTGCGCGAAGAGGTGGACCGCGTCGTAGGCCACGCCGGGCCCGAAGTCGGGCTGCTCGCGGAACCGGTGCCGGTACGCGGTCTGGTAGGAGCGGACCAGGTCCGCCGCGTCCCCGCCGCCCGCCTGGTCGGCCCAGAAGTCCCGGGTGGCCGGGATGAGCAGGGTCTTGGGCGCGTACTCGGCGATGCGCTGCATGAAGGTGAAGGTGAGGTTGGCGTCCGTGGTGGCCACCGGCAGGGTGCTGCCGGACTGCGCGAGGCCCTTGAAGGCGACGCCGGCCGCCGCCCCGCTGGCCCACACGACCAGGGCCTGGGGGTGGCCCCCGCCCGCGACCTGGAGCTGGGGGGTGACGGAGATGGCGTTGGGGTCGTAGCCGGCGGCACCGGTCAGGCGCATGCCCGGCTCGTTGGCGACGGCCTCGTGCACCGCGCGGGCACCGTCGATGCCGCTGGCGTCGGTGGTGGTCAGCAGGCCGATCCGGGTGATGCCGCGGCGGTGCCAGTAGCCGACGAGGCGCTCGGCGAGCGCGCGGGTGTCGGCGCTCGACGACCAGGTGGTGGAGCCGGGCGCCGGGCGGATGCCGGGCGAGAGGCAGTAGTCGATGCGGTGGCCGCTGGTGGCCAGCGGTGCGACCGCGTTACAGGATCCGGCCACCGACGGGCCGATGATCGCGCCCACCTGCGCGAGCATCTTGCGGGCGGCGAGTACCGCCTGCGCCGGGTTGCTCTGGTCGTCCGCGGTGCGCAGGGTGAGCCGGTGGCCGTTCACACCGCCCGCGCGGTTGATCTGGTCCACCGCGAGCCGGGCGCCGCGCAGCTCCCCCACGCCGAGTTGGCTGGCGGTGCCGGTCTGGCTGGTGACGAGTCCGATGGTGTACGGATCCCCGCCGGCGGCGGACGCCTGGCCGCCGCAGCCGGTGCACAGCACACCGAGGGCGGTGACCGCGGCGGCGGCGAGGCCGCCCCGCCGAGCTGCCCGGGCGCCCCGGCGCCCGGCGGTTCCGGCACCCGGGTGCCCGGCGGTCCCGACGCCCGGCGGCCGGGCGGTGCGCGGCGCCCTCGGCGGCCGGAGCCCGAAGGCCGCGGCCAGACTCGGCCAGCCCATGAGATCAGCTCCCTTTTCTGCAATGAAGAAGGTTGCTCTGTCCTACAGTGAGGTTGGGATCCAGTCAATACATCGCGTCGTATGTACGTCCCCATATCCACCACCGAACGCGCTTTGGAAGGTCGACGGCGCGGAGCGGTGGGCACGGAACAGGGCCGTGAGGAAGGGACCGGACGAGGACCCTCCGGCAGAGGTGGCCTATTCTTCTGCTATGAAGAAAAACGCGGACGACGTGGCGTCCATCGGCGGCCCGGAACCGCAGTACCCGATCGAGTCGGTGGACAACGCCCTCAAGATCCTTCTGCTGCTGGGCGAGCGCAGCGAGCTGCGCCTCACGGACGTCGCCCACTACCTGGGAGTGGCCACCTCCACGGCCCACCGGCTGCTCGCGATGCTGCACTACCGCGGTTTCATCCGGCAGAGCGAGCGCGGCAAGGCGTACGAGGCGGGCACGGCACTGACCGGTGTCGCCTTCTCGGTGCTCCAGCGCTTCGACGTGCGGTCCACCCTCCACCCGTTCCTGGAGCGGCTGAACGGGGAACTGGCGGAGACGGTGCACCTCGGGATCCTGGACGGCACCACGGTCCGGTTCATCGACGCGATCGAGAGCCCGCGCGCGGTCCGCGTCGCCTCCCGGCTCGGCCAGTCGATGCCGGCGCACTGCACGTCGACCGGAAAGGCGATGCTGGCCCAGTTGACCCCGGCCGACCTGCACCGCCTCTATCCGGACGAGGAGTTGGAAGGGCTGACCCCGAACTCCATCCGGCGCCGCTCCGAGCTGGAGTCGGAGGTCGAGGTGGCCCGGCGCCTCGGCTACGCCACCAGCAGCGAGGAGAGCGAGGAGGGCGTGACCTCGGCGGCCGTGGCCTTCCCCGCCCGCCGCACCCCGATGCAGATGGCCTTCAACGTCTCGGTGCCGGTGAGCCGGACGAACCGCACGGACCTGCGCCGGATGAGCACGGTCCTGCGCGAGACCGTCGACGAGGCGACGGCCCTGCTGCACTGACGGCGGCCGGCCGAGGGGTTGGCAGGGTGCGCACGGTGCACGGTGCACGGTGCGCATGGCGCACGGTGCGCGTCCGATCGGCGACGGGGCCGGCGCCGGGGGCGCGCGCTGCCGCCGCGCCGCTCCCCCATTCCCGGTGGCATGCTGGCCCGATGTCCACACCTGTGCCCGCGCCGCTCGGCGCGCTCGTCGAGGAACTGCTCGAAACACCCGGTCCGCTGCCCATCGTCGCCGCCGGGGACCCGGTGCTGCGCCGCCCCGCAATGCCCTACGAGGGCCAGTTGCCGGGTCCGCTGCTGGCCCGGCTCCTCACGGCGATGCGGGAGGCCATGCACGCCGCTCCCGGCGTGGGCCTGGCGGCACCGCAGGTCGGGATCCCGCTGCGGATCGCCGTCGTCGAGGACCCGGCCGAGGTCGCCGAGGAGGTGCGGGACGCCAGGGGGCGGGTGCCGCAGCCGTTCCGGGTGCTCGTGAACCCGTCGTACGAACCGGCGGGGGCGGCCCGCGCCGCCTTCTTCGAGGGCTGCCTGAGCGTGCCTGGCTGGCAGGCCGTGGTGGCCCGGTACGCGCGGATCAGGCTACGGGCCGAGGACGAGCACGGACGGCGGGTGGACGAGGAGTGCGCCGGGTGGCCGGCGCGCATCGTGCAGCACGAGACGGACCACCTCGACGGCATGCTCTACCTGGACCGCGCCGAGCTCCGCTCGCTCACCTCCCAGCAGGCGCTGGTGGACCGTTGGGCGCAGCCGACTCCGCACACCGCGGCCCGTGCGCTCGGCTTCAGCCTTCCTGTGGACGGCTGACCGGCGGCGCGGGCGGTCCGTCCGACGGGCCGGGGGGCGGCGGGGCGAGGGGCTGGGCGTACTCGCCCGTGCCACCGGCCCCGCCGTCAGGTCCGCCCCCCGGCACCGTCTCCTCGCCGAGCAGTTCACGGGCCATCAGGGTGGCGCCCGCGACCGCGCCCGGCATCAGGAAGACGGCGACCAGCGGCACCACGAAGGCGGCGGCGAGCGGCGCGCCGAAGCCCCACACCAGGGACCTGCGGGCACGCAGCAGGGCGAGCCGGTCGCGCAGTTCCACGTCCCGGCGTTGCAGCGCCACCGCCGTCAGCTCCTCCACCAGGAAGAAACCGGTGACGAAGAAGCCCACCACGGGCACCACGGTCTGCCCGACCCCCGGCAGGAAGCCGAGCGCGAAGAGCAGCACGCCCCAGAGCGTGGCGCGCACCAGGATGCGCAGGCTGTCGCGGGCCGACACCCACAGTCCGCGCCAGAGCGGCAGCCGCGACTTCGGGGCGGTGCCGTCCGGCGAGACGGAGCGGTCGACCCGTTCGGACAGCGCCTCGTAGAAGGGCTGGCCCACCAGCAGCGTCACCGCCGTGAAGGTGAGCACGGCGAGCAGCAGCACCAGCGCGAACAGCACTGCGGTCAACAGCCCGCGGAAGAGGCCGGCCCACGGCGAGGGCCAGTCGTCGGCGAAGGGCGTAGCCCAGCCGACCAGGTCGTCGCCCCAGACGGCGAGGGCGGTCAGCAGGGCCAGGTAGAGCACCAGGGTGACCAGCCCGGGCAGCAGGGCGAAGCCGTACTGCCTGCCGTGCCGGGCAACCCATCGCTGCCCCTTCACCAGATGGCCGAAGCCCGCCCCGAGATCACGCATGGCGGGCACCTTACCGGCAATGCCCGCGGCGCCGTCCGGGTCGCCCGCGCGAGGTCACCCGCGGCAGCCGAGGGGATCTCGCCGAGATGGTGCAGCAGGGCACGGCGCAGCACCGCGGGCGCACGTGCCGTGCCGCATCGGCATCACCGCGCCACAGGCGTGTGTGCGCGGGCGGCCGTGCGCGGAACACCACGGGGCTCTCCTTTCTCCGCGATTCCTTTGCCCGGAGGTGTCCACACGGGTCCCGCACGGGTGCGTAATCATCGCCGCGCCGACCTCGCGGAAGGATTTCCAGACGGGTTTCCTGAGCGGTTTCCTGGGCGGTTTCCTGACGGATTTCCGGGGCACTTCCTGGCCGGTTTCCTGAGGGGTCTGTGACGGGTTTGCGGGATCCTTACGCGCCCTCGCCCGCGGGCCGGCCCCGCCGTTTTCGGTGATTGAGCAGTTCACGGTTGCAGGCACCTACGACGTCCTGGCGCCCCGCCGCCCGCGCGGCCTCACGCCGGCCGCACAGCGCCGTGCAGACATCGCATCCGGCGGTCGGCACCGGCTCGGACACCGCGACCTGGCCGGACGCCGGGTCCGGGGCGGCGGCCGGGCGCGTCCCGCTCAGGCTCCCGCCCCGCCGCGCCGAAGAGCCTCGGCGATCAGCCGGGCCGTCCGCAGGTTGCAGCGGCCCAACTCCACCAGCGGACGGGGCCTCTCGTCCGCGTACGCCGCGGGCTCCACCCGCAACGACGGCAGCACGACGCCCGCCCCGTGCAGCGCCGCGCACAGCTCGTCGCGTACGTCCTCGGCCTCTTCGATCCGCTCGGCCGCCGCCCGCCGGATTTCTTCCGCGCTCATTCTTCCCGAGATCCTCGCGTCAATGGTCCTGTCCTGCGCCGAAAAACACGGGGAGCCGACGACCGGGCCCGAGTTCACCTTCCCGTGGGCCGCGTTAATCCTTTCGGGCGACGGCGACTTCCCGTAATCCGAGCATCGTCCCGCGTACGTACGATCTGAAGAGGGCGGGCATCCCGACGCCGCCCTGGAACAATGGGGGTTCACATGGCACGTCCGCTGCGCGAGCTGACGCCGTACCGCTCGAACAGGGATTTCTACGGCGCGGAAATGCGCCGCCACCGCACCGGTGCGGAGATGTCGTTCGACACGCTGGCCGCGCGGATCCCGTACAGCAAGAGCCAGTTGCACCGCGTGGAGACCGCGGAGATGCTGCCGCCACCTGGCCTGTCCGCCGCCCTGGACCGGCTCTTCGGCACGGACGGCCTCTTCGACCGGTTGAGCGAACTGGTCCGGCAGAGCCAGGAGATCCATCCGGAGCAGTACCGGAGGAGCATGCGGATGGAGGCTCGGGCGCAGTTGATCGAGGTGTACAGCGGGGAACTCGTGCCAGGGCTCCTCCAGACCGCTGCCTACGCACAGGCGCTCTTCCGCGTCAGCAAGCCACAGGCGAGTGACGAGGGGATCCAGGAACTCGTCGCGGCTCGGCTGAGCCGTCAGGAGCGTCTGCGGTCGGTTTCTCCGCCCCGGCTCTCCGTCATCCTCAACGAAGCGGTGGTGAGGCGTCCTGTCGGAGGCCCGGCAGTGATGCGGGAGCAGTTGGCCGCCGTACTGGACGTGGCGGACACCCGAACGACAGTCGTCCAGCTCCTACCGTTCCGCAACGGTGAACATGCCTTGATGGGAGGCACACTGAAGCTCATGACCCTCGACGACGGCACGTCAGTGGCCTGGGACGAGAGCATCGTCACCGGGGTGCTCCTCGAGGACGAGGAGACCGTCTGCGATTGCCGGGACAAGTACGACCTGCTCAGGACCTACGCCCTGCCGCCGGGCGAGACGGCATCGTTCATCCGAACAGTCATGGAGGAGTTATCCGCATGAACAACTACCCTCTTCACTCCGCGACGGGGTGGGTCAAGTCCACGTACAGCAACGGGGACGGCGGCGACTGCCTCGAATGGGCCCCCGCCGCCGCCCGCAGATCCGGCACCGTCCCCGTCCGCGACTCCAAGACCCCGTACGGGCCCGTGCTCGCCATACCGGCGCACCACTGGTCGTCCTTCGTCACCGCCGTGAAGCACGGCGAACTCCGGGCCCCGTAGGGAGAAGGGGTCGAGCCCGACGGCCCGGCCCCTTCGCTCCACCGCGCCCGTGGCCGACCCGCCGCACGGGCGGGCCTCAGCCACCCAGGCTGACGACCATCTTCCCCGTGTTCTCACCCCTGAGCATGCCGAGGAAGGCGTCCACGGCCTTCTCGATGCCCTCGGCGAACGTCTCGTGGTGGCGCAGCTCGCCCGAGCGCAGCCAGCCGGAGACCTCCTCGACGAAGCGCGGTTGCAGCGCCGCGTGGTCGGTGACGAGCATGCCCTGCAGGCGCAGCCGCTTGCCGATCGCAAGAGCCAGGTTGCGCGGCGCCGGGGTGGGCTCGGTGGTGTTGTACTGGGCGATCATGCCGCAGAGGGTCGCACGGCCGTGTGGGTTCATTTGGCCGATGGCCGCCTCCAGGTGCTCGCCGCCGACGTTGTCGAAGTACACGTCGATGCCGTCCGGCGCGGCCTCCTTGAGCTGCTCGGCCACCGGTCCGTCCTTGTAGTTGAACGCCGCGTGGAAGCCGTACTCCTCGAGGAGCAGCTTGACCTTGGTGTCCGAGCCGGCCGAGCCGATCACCCGCGAGGCGCCCTTGAGCCGTGCTATCTGCCCGGCCTGGCTGCCCACGGCGCCGGCCGCGCCCGAGACGAAGACCGCGTCGCCCGGCTTGAGCGAGGCCACCTCCACCATGCCCGCGTACGCGGTGAGGCCGGTCATGCCGAGCACGCCGAGGTACGCGGAGAGCGGCGCGAGCGAGGTGTCCGCCTTGGTGGCGGCCCGCGCGTCGAGTTCCGCGTACTCCCGCCAGCCGAGGCCGTGCACCACGAGGTCGCCCGGGGCGAAGCCGTCGGCCGCGGAGGCGATGACCTCGCCGGTCGCGCCGCCGTCCATCGGACGGTCGAGCTCGAACGGCGGCACGTAGGACTTCACGTCGTTCATCCGGCCGCGCATGTACGGGTCCACCGAGAAGTGCAGGTTGCGGACCAGGATGCGGCCCTCGGCCGGCGCGGCCACCGGTTCTTCACGCAGCGCGAAGTCCTCCGGGACGGGCCAGCCGTGGGGGCGGCGCACCAGGTGCCAGGCGCGGCCGGTGGTGGGGAGCTGCGGGGACGGGGCGGTGGTGCCGGACATGGTGGAAGGCCTCCTGTGACAACGCGGTTTTCCTCGAACCGAGGCCGCCGCTTCCCTCTCCACGGTTCCGGAGAGGGAAGCGGCGAGCAAAAGCTTCAGCCTCTGAAACACCATGCTCGTAGATATTTCATGTTGTCAAGTAAACGGGTACCCTGTGGGGCATGACGACCACCCCTGCCGCGCGGACCGACCCGCTGACCGTTGAGGTCGTCGACCTCATCGGCAGTGTGGTGGCGCGCTATCACCAGGAGTACGAGCAGGCGGCGGCCCGGCACGCGCTGACGGGAGCCCAGGCGCGGATACTGAGCCTGCTGAGCGTGGAACCGCTGCCGATGCGCCGGATCGCCCGGGCCATGAAGTGCGAGCCGTCCAACGTGACCGGAATCATCGACCGCCTGGAGGCGCGGGGCCTGGTCGAGCGCCGCCCCGATCCGGCCGACCGGCGGGTGAAGCTGGCCGCACCCACCCGGGAGGGCGCGCGCACGGCGCGGAGCCTGCGCGACTCCCTCGACTTCGCCCGCGAGCCGCTCGCCGGGCTCTCCCGGCAGGAGCGGCTGCTGCTGCGGGGGCTGTTGCGCCGCATGCTGGGAGAGGATGCGGGTTAGCGGACGCAAGCGGTCGTGCGGCCATGACGGCGACCACTGGACCGGTCGGCCCAGGCCACTGTCACGCCGTCTTGATGATGCCTCCGTCGATCACGAGATCCGTGCCGGTGATCCACCGCGCCTCCGGCCCCAGCAGGAACGCGACGGCCGCGGCGACCTCCTCGGCCTCGCCCATCCGGCCGAGCGCGATGTTCATGCTCGCCGGCACGCCCTCGTCCAGTATCTGCTCGCGCGTGGCGCCCGACGCCGCGGCCATGCCGTCGGCCATCCCCCCGTCACCTGTCCAGCTTGGCGTGCGGACCGGCCCGGGCGACACCGCGTTGACCCGGACGCCTCGCGGCGCGAACTCCTCCGACAGCGTGGTCGTGAGGTTGGTCAGCGCGGCCTTGTGCGCGGAGTAGTCGACGACCATGGGGAACGGCAGTCGTGCGTTGATCGAGGAAACGTTGACGATCGCCCCGCCGCGCTCCAGCAGGGCCGGCAGCAGCGCACGGGTGAGCCGCACGGCCGACAGCACGTTGGCGGCGAACCCCTGCTCCCACTGCTCGTCGGTGACATCGAGGAAGGAACTCCGGGCGCCGAACCGCCCGACGTTGTTGACGAGCGCGTCCACCCGCCCGCGCACGAGCGCCGCCTCGGCGAGCGCCTGCACCCCCTCGGCCGTCGACAGGTCGGCGCGCACCACGGTCAGGTCGTCGCGCTGCTCCGGCACGGCCGAGCGGGAGCCCGTGACGACGGCGTAACCGTCCTTGCGCAGGCGCTCGACGACCGCCGCACCGATGCCCTTCGTCCCACCGCTGACAACGGCCACCTTGTCGCTCATCACTGCCTCCTAGTTCGGGAACGTTCGCTCCCGTATGACCCACACACTAATACGGGAGCGACTGTTCCACAACTTGGGTAGGATGGACGCATGCCACGGCCCCGGGAGTTCGACGAGCAGCAGGCGGTCGCGCGCGCCGCGGAGGTTTTCCACCGGCACGGCTACCACGCCACATCCACACGCGACCTGAGCGAGGCGCTCACGCTCAACCCGAGCAGCCTCTACCGGGCGTTCAGCGACAAGCACACACTGTTCCTGCGCGCGCTGGACCACTACCAGGCATCCGAGTCCGCACGCGCCGCCGCGGCCCTGGGGGACGGCCGGCCCGTCCGCGCGGCACTGCGCGACTGGCTCACCTCGATGGTCGCCCCGTCCGAGCTGCCGGGCTGCTTCGTCGTCCACACCGCCGTCGAGCTGGGCACCGACGATCCGGAAACGGAAGGGCGCGTGCGCGCGGCCTTCGACGGCACGAAGACCGCCGTCGCCGAGCTGCTGCGTCGCGGCATCGCCACCGGCGAACTGCCGGCCGACCTCGACGCGGACGCCACCGCCGACCTGCTGTTCACCATCCTCACCGGCCTCCGGGTGCGCCACCGCGCCGGCCAGGACCCGCAAGAACTGCGCGCGACGGTCGACCAGGCGCTGCGCCTGCTCGACTGAACACGACGCGGACCCGCGCGCTCGCCGGCCTTCGCACACGGCCAGTGCACACACGGCACCGCCCGCGCTGGACGGCTCCAGCATCCGCCCAGGGGTGCGTTGAGCACCGTAAGCGAGTGCGACGCGGCGGCGAGCTGGGTGATCACCGGTGGCGGTGCTTGGACCGGCAACGAAGACCGGCCACAAGTAGCGCAGCACCGTCGAACCGGCGATCAGCCGGCCGAAACAGCCCCGGGCAGTCGCCACCCGCTACGACGAGCGCGGACACGTCCTCCTCGGCACCGCCACAGCAGCAACCCTGGTCACCCGGCTGCGAACATGACCGCCCGGACAAGTCCTAGTCGCACACCCACACGATGACCCAGGTGCACGAGCGGGACGGGCTCGGCCGGGGCTGGGACGGGGGCGGCTGGGAGGCGGTGGGGGGAGGGGGGTCCTGCGAGCCGCCGCCGGGGGCGCCGGGGGCGGAGGTCGGGGTGCCACCGGGGGCGGGGGGCCGGGTGTCCTCGCCCCGGCCGTCGCCACCGCCCTTCCCGCCGTCACCGCCGCCCTTGCCGTCCGCGCCGCCCTTGGCGTCCTCGCCCTTCTCGGCATCCGGGCCGGACGCCGACGAGGCGGCAGAGGTGACGCCGGCCTCCGGGGCGCCCGCGGACGGGGCGCTGCCGGACGAGCCGGCACCGCCGGGGGTGCCGTCGTCGGCGGGTGCGGCATCGGAACCGTCCGGAGCCGAGGCGTTGTCGGCGCTCCTGAACGGTGTCTCGATATGGATCTCGGCCAGGCTCAGGGCGCCCAGCGCGAGCACCAGGCCCGCGCCGACGACCAGTGCCCTGCGCCGCTTGCGCCGGTGGACCGCCCTGCGGCCCGCGCGTCCACGGTGGCCCGCGCGGACGTCCTCGGCCTCCTCCTCGCCCTCCCAGGCGCCGTCGACAGGGGCCGCGGTGCCGTCGGCGCGCGTCTCGGCGTAAGCGCGGCAGTCCTCGGCGGGCGTCCCGCACCCAGGGCACGCATAGGCGCCGTTGAGGTGCCTGCGGCACGGGTGGCAGTAGTCCATGACGCACGAAGGCTAGGACGCGCGCATGGCGTGAAGAAAGCCACGGCTGTGAAAGTTGTGTGCAGGGGGAAGGGATGCCGGTGTGCCGTCCCACCAGTCCGCGGTGACAGGTCCCTCACATCGCGATATGTCCCCGCCAGGGGCCTTGCGGGGACCCGCCCGGGTGGTACACAACCATTGACACCCCCGGTGTCGCGTCTCTACTGTCACGCCAGCATTTCGAACGTATGACGAAATATCGAACATGCCCGGGCCGGCCGACGCGCCGTCAGCGAGCAGCACTGGGGAGCTACCGTGCGCATCACGGGAATCAGCACGCATGTGGTGGGAACGCCTTGGCGCAACCTCACCTACGTCCAGGTGCACACCGACGAGGGCCTCACGGGAGTGGGTGAGACCCGGATGCTGGGCCGCACCGACGCCCTGGTCGGCTATCTGCGGGAGGCGGAGGCGAACCACCTCGCCGGCTCCGACCCGTTCGCCGTGGAGGACCTGGTGCGCCGGATGAAGTACGGCGACTACGGGCGGGCCGGTGAGATCGTGATGTCCGGCATCGCCGTCGTCGAGATGGCCTGCTGGGACATCAAGGGCAAGGCGCTCGGCGTACCGGTGTGGCAGTTGCTCGGCGGCCGGGTCACCGACCGGGTGAAGGCGTACGCGAACGGCTGGTACACCACGGAGCGCACCCCGGACGCCTACCACAAGGCGGCGCGGGCCGTGGTGGAGCGCGGCTACCGCGCCCTGAAGATCGACCCGTTCGGAACCGGCCATTTCGAACTCGACCACGCCGAGACGCGGTACGCGGTCTCGCTGATCGAGGCCGTGCGGGACGCGATCGGTCCCGAGGCGGAGCTGATGCTGGAGATGCACGGCCGCTTCTCGCCCGCCACCGCGGTGCGGCTGGCCCGCGAGATGGCGCCGTTCCACCCGGCCTGGCTGGAGGAGCCGGTGCCGCCGGAGAACCTCAAGGCCCTCGCGAAGGTGGCGCAGAAGGTGGAGATGCCGATCGCGACCGGCGAGCGGATCCACGACCGCATCGAGTTCCGCGAGCTCTTCGAGGCACAGGCCGCCGACATCATCCAGCCCGACGTCGGCCACATCGGCGGCATCCTGGAGACCCGGAAGCTGGCGGCCACCGCCGAGACGCACTACATGCTGCTCGCCCCGCACAACGTCGGCGGCTCGGTCCTCACCGCGGCCTCGCTGCACGTCGCCGGCTGCACACCGAACTTCAAGATCCTCGAACACTTCAACGACTTCGCGGATGCCGAGATCAAGAAGGTGGTCAAGGGCGCACCGCAGGTCGACCCGGAGACCGGCTGCTTCGAGCTGCCGACCGCGCCGGGGCTGGGCGTCGAGCTGGACACCGACGCGGCGGCCGAGTTCCCGCAGCAGCAGGCGCGGTTCGACCTGTGGGCCGAGGGCTGGGAGAAGCGGGCCCCCAAAGGCACCGCGCGGGCCGCGCGCGGTGCCGGTGGTCCGCGGTGAGCAAGGGCGGGGTGCCGGGCGAGGCGGTACTGGTGGAGGCGCCGGGCACCCACCGCCTCGTCCGGCACGAGCCGGTGCCGCCGGGACCTGGCGAGGCGCTGGTGCGGGTGCACGCGTGCGGGATCTGCGGCAGCGACCGCGAGATCCTGCGGGGGCAGCGGCCCGACGGCTACGTGCGCTATCCGCTGGTGCCCGGGCACGAGTGGTCGGGCACCGTCCTGGCGGTCGGCCCCGGGGTGCCAGGGGAGCTGGTGGGGCGCAAGACCGTGGGTGAGGGGTTCCGCAACTGCCAGGTGTGCGCACGGTGCCGTACGGGCGAGACGACGCTGTGCACCGCCGGGTACGAGGAGACCGGCTTCACCCGGCCGGGCGCCATGGCCGCCACCCTGACCCTGCCCGCCCGGCTCCTGCATCCGCTGCCCGACGGTGCCGACCTGTCCGCGGCCGCCCTGCTGGAGCCCGCCGCCTGTGTCGCGGCCGCCGCGCTGAAGGCGGACGTGCACCCGGGCGAGCGGGCCGCCGTGGTGGGCACCGGCACGCTGGGCATGCTGGCGGTGCAGTTCCTCGCGGCCTCCTCCCCCGCCGAGCTGCTGGCCGTCGGCGTGCACGACCACCGCAGGGCGCTGGCGCTCGGCCTGGGGGCCGGCGGCTTCCATGTGCGGGACGGCACGGACGGCACGGACCTCCCGGGCGGCTTCGACGTGGTCGTGGAGACCGCAGGATCCGCCGCAGCCGCCCGCGAGGCGGCCGCGCTGCTGCGGCGCGGCGGACGCCTCGTGCTCGCGGGCATCCCCGGCCCCGGGGCCGCCGGGCTCGATCCCACGGACCTGGTGGTGCGGCAGATCACGGTGCTGACGGTGTTCGGGGCGCCACCGGCGGCCTGGGCGCACGCCGTGCGCGCCTTCGGCGCCGGGCTCCTCACGCCCGCGCCGCTGATCACCCACGAACTGCCGCTGCGGGACTTCGGCCAAGCCATCGAACTGGTCGAGGCCGCCGCCCCCGAGACCGGAAAGGTCCTGCTCAGGCCCTGACCGGCCGCCGCACCCCACCCGGCACGCTCCCCCGTCCGCCAGGCCACGGCCGCTCCTCCACCCGTCCCTTCCACCAGGCCCCTCAGCACCGCGCCCTGCCACCGGGCCCTGCCCACCAGGTCTCCCACCGCCCGCCCCCATCACCGCCCCGATCACCGCAACGACATCACCGCGAACATCACCACGAACGCTAAGGACAGCCCGTGACCGACAAGCCCCACGCGGCACCCCGACGGCCCGGCGAGCGGGCGCTCGACGCGCTCGGCCTGGCCGGGCCCCCGCTCCTCGACGCCGACGCCTCCCCGCACGCCTTCCCCGACGGCGGCACGTGGCGCACCGAGATCCCCTCGGTGGAGGGCCCGGAGGCCCTGGCCACGGTCCTGCGGGAGGCCGCTCGGCTCGATGTGCCGGTGCACCGCATCAGCCAGGGCAGCGGGGTGTGGATGCTCACCGACTCCGAGATCGGCGAGATGGTGGCGGCCTGCGCCGAGCACGACGTCGAGCTGTGCCTGTTCACCGGGCCGCGCGGCACCTGGGACACCGGGGCCTCCACCCGCAGCCCGTCCGGCGGCGGCGGCCTGCGGGCCCGCGGCCACGACGCACTCGCGGGCTGCGTGGAGGACGCGCTGCGCGCCACCGAACTGGGCGTCAAGTGCGTGCTCGTCGCGGACGAGGGCGTGCTGTGGACGCTGCACAGGATGCGTGCGTCGGGCGCCCTGCCCGCGGACACCACGTTCAAGGTGTCGGCGCTGGTCGGCCCGGTGAACCCGGCCTCGTACGCGGTCTGGGAGGGCCTGGGCGCCGACTCCGTCAACGTTCCCTCGGACCTGACCCTCCAGCACTTCACCGAGATCCGCAGGGTCGCCCGCGCCCCGCTCGACCTCTACGTGGAGGCGCCCGACGACCTCGGCGGCTATGTGCGGATGTACGACGCGGCGGAGCTGGTCCGGCGCGGTGCGCCCGTCTACCTGAAGTTCGGCGTCTCCAAGGCACCCGCGATCTACCCGTACGGGGCCCATCTGCGGGACGTCACGCTGGCCACCGCACGCGAGCGGGTGCGGCGCGGCCGTCTCGTCCTCGATCTGCTGGCACGGCACGGCGCCGACGGCGGGATGTCGCCGCTCGGCTCCCGGCTGCCCGGCGGGCTCAGGCGCTTTCCCCAGCCACCGGAAGGGAACTGACCATGCGCACCCGCACGTCCACTACCCCGCGGCCGCCCGCCGCGGCATCCGCCCGAAGGCCGCGGCGCCCGGCCCGCCGCGCCGCCGCGGCCGCGCTCGGGCTGCTGCTCGCCGCCTCGGTCACCGCCTGCGGCCAGGAGGCCAAGGGCGGCAGCCGCTACCACCCGGACAGCGCCAAGGGCAGCACCATCGGCATCGCCATGCCCACCAAGTCCTCGGAGCGGTGGATAGCCGACGGGGAGAACATGGCGAAGCAGTTCCAGAAGGCCGGGTACAGGACCGACCTCCAGTACGGCGACGACCAGGTGGAGAACCAGGTCTCGCAGATCGAGAACATGATCACCAAGGGCGACCGGCTGCTGGTGATCGCCGCCATCGACGGGCGCGCGCTCACCGACGTCCTGGCCCGCGCGCACGACCAGGGCATCCGTGTCATCTCCTACGACCGGCTGATCCTCGGCACGCCCTACGTCGACTACTACGCATCGTTCGACAACGAGCGGGTCGGCAGGCTCCAGGGGCAGTACATCCTCGACAGGCTCGGGCTGAAGAAGCCGGAGAAGGGGTCGGGGCACACGTACAACATCGAGCTGTTCGCCGGCTCGTCCGACGACAACAACACCAAGTACTTCTGGAACGGCGCCATGAAGGTGCTGAAGCCGTACTTCGACTCGGGCCAGCTCGTGGTGCGCAGCAGGCAGACCCGGATGAACCAGGCGTTCACGCTGCGCTGGGACGGCGGCACCGCGCAGAAGCGGATGGACGACCTGCTGACCAAGAACTACGGCACGCAGGACGTGGACGCGGTGCTCTCGCCGTACGACGGGATCTCGATCGGTGTGCTCTCGGCGCTCAAGAGCGCCGGGTACGGCACGAAGGACCACCCGCTGCCGGTGGTGACCGGCCAGGACGCGGAACTCGCGTCGGTGAAGTCGATCATCCGCGGCGAGCAGACGCAGACCATCTTCAAGGACACCCGCAAGCTCGCCGCGCAGGCCGTGCAGATGGGCAACGCGGTCCTCAACCACAAGAAGCCGGAGGTCAACAACACCACCGACTACGACAACGGCAAGCGGATCGTGCCGTCGTACCTGCTCGACCCGGTCTCCATCGACAAGTCGAACACAAAGCTCCTTGTCGACCAGGGCTACTACACGAAGAAGCAGCTCTCATGACCGGGCCAAGGGCGGGCGGCGCACCCGAGCCGCACGACGGACCCGGGGCACACGACGGGCCCGGGGCGGACGGGGCCCCGGCCGGCGCCGGCGGCCGGCCGCTGCTGGAGATGCGCGGCATCACCAAGACGTTCCCGGGCGTCAAGGCGCTCTCCGACGTCCGGCTGACGGTGCGGCGCGGCGAGATCCACGCGGTGTGCGGTGAGAACGGTGCCGGCAAGTCGACGCTGATGAAGGTGCTCAGCGGAGTGCACCCGCACGGCAGCTACGAGGGGGAGATCCTCTTCGACGGCGAGCCGGTGGCGTTCAGGGACATCCGGGCGAGCGAGCAGCGCGGCATCGTGATCATCCACCAGGAGCTGGCGCTGGTGCCCTACCTGTCGATCGCGGAGAACATCTTCCTCGGCAACGAGCAGACCCGCCGCGGCGTCATCGACTGGAACGGGACGCAGCGCAGCGCGGCGCGGCTGCTGGCCAGGGTGGGGCTGCGCGAGAAGCCGGCCACGCCGGTGGCGGACCTCGGCGTCGGCAAGCAGCAGCTTGTGGAGATCGCCAAGGCGCTCTCGAAAGAGGTGCGGCTGCTGATCCTGGACGAGCCGACGGCCGCGCTCAACGACGAGGACAGCCGGGCGCTGCTCGGCCTCATCGGCGAGCTGCGCGAGACGGGCATCGCCTGCATCCTCATCTCGCACAAGCTGAACGAGGTCCGCCGGATCGCGGACACGGTGACCATCCTGCGCGACGGCCGCACCATCGAGACGCTGCCGGTGCGCACCGCCCCGGACGCCGAGCCGGAGGTCTCGGAGGACCGGATCATCCGGGGCATGGTCGGCCGCGACCTGGACCACCGCTTCCCGGACCGCACCGCCTACGAGGGCGAGGACGCCGGCACCGTCGCACTGCGGGTGACGGGCTGGACGGTCCGGCACCCGGTGGACCACCAGCGCACGGTCGTCGACGACGTGTCGCTGACGGTGCGGCGGGGGGAGATCGTCGGGGTCGCCGGGCTGATGGGCGCGGGCCGCACCGAGCTGGCGATGTCGGTCTTCGGCCGGTCCTACGGGCAGTACGTGGCCGGTGCCGTGGAGGTGGACGGCCGGCCCGCGGACACCCGCACGGTGCCCGCGGCGGTCGCGGCCGGCATCGCGTACGTCACCGAGGACCGCAAGCGCTACGGCCTGAACCTCATCGACACGGTGCACCGCAACGTCTCGCTGGCGTCCCTGCCGCACCTGGCGCGCCACGGCATCGTCGACGAGCACGAGGAGCGGCGGGTCGCCGAGCGGTACCGGTCGTCGATGAACATCAAGACGCCCACCGTCTTCGAGGAGGTGGGCAGGCTGTCCGGCGGCAACCAGCAGAAGGTCGTGCTGAGCAAGTGGATCCACGCCGGGCCCGAGGTGCTGATCCTCGACGAGCCGACGCGCGGCATCGACGTCGGCGCCAAGTACGAGATCTACACGGTCGTGGACCGGCTGGCGGCGCAGGGCAAGGCGGTGCTGTTCATCTCCTCGGAGCTGCCCGAGCTGCTGGGGATGTGCGATCGGATCTACACCATGGCCGCGGGCCGGCTGACCGGTGAGGTCAGCCGCGCGGAGGCCACCCAGGAAGTGCTGATGCGTCAGATGACCATGGATGGAAGCCGAGGCAGCTCATGAGCACCACGACCACACCGCCCAGCGATCCGCCGGTCCCGCAGGCGGTCATCCCGTCCACCGGAACGGCCCTGCTGCACAGCCTGCGCACGAACATGCGCCAGTACGGCATGCTGGTCGCACTGGCCTTCATCGTCGTGCTGTTCGAGATATGGACGGACGGCACCCTGCTGCTGCCCAACAACGTCTCCAACCTGGTCCAGCAGAACAGCTACATCCTTATTCTTGCCATGGGCATGATGATCGTCATCATCGCGGGCCACATCGACCTGTCGGTGGGCTCGCTGGTGGCGTTCGTGGGCTCGGTGGCCGGCGTCCTGATGATCAAGAACGATATGCCGTGGGTGCCGGCGCTGCTGCTCTCCCTGCTGATCGGCGCGGTGGCCGGGGCCTGGCAGGGGTTCTTCATCGCCTACGTGGGCATACCGTCCTTCATCGTGACGCTGGCCGGGATGCTGCTCTTCAGGGGCCTGACGCAGATCATCCTCGAAGGGCAGTCGATCGCCCCGTTCCCCGGCGGTTTCCAGGACATCGCGCAGGGCTTCATCCCGGAGATGGGCCCCTACACCCAGTACCACAACCCGACCCTGGTGATCGGCCTGGTCGTGGTGGTCTGGCTGCTGGTGCAGCAGTGGCGCGACCGGCGGCGGCAGCTCAGGTACGAGCTCGAAGTGGTGCCGGTCGGGCTGTGGGCGCTCAAGTGCGGGGCGATCACGGCCGCGGTGGTGGCGTTCACGCTGACGCTGGCGAGCTTCCACGGCGTGCCGGTGGTGCTGCTGATCATGTGCGCGCTGCTGATCGGGCTCGGCTACGTGATGCGCAACGCGGTGGTCGGCCGGCACGTGTACGCGCTCGGCGGCAACAAGGCCGCGGCGATGCTCTCGGGCGTGAAGGACAAGCGGGTGACGTTCCTGGTCTTCGTCACCATGGGCGTGCTCGCGGCCCTCGCGGGCTGTGTCTACGCGGCACGGCTGAACGCGGCGACACCGAACGCGGGTCTGAACTTCGAGCTGGAGGCGATCGCCGCGGCGTTCATCGGCGGTGCGTCGATGAGCGGCGGCGTCGGCTCGGTGCTGGGCGCGGTGATCGGCGGCCTGGTCCTCGGCGTGCTCAACAACGGTATGTCGCTGGTCGGGGTCGGAACCGACTACCAGCAGGTCATCAAGGGCCTGGTGCTGCTGACCGCGGTCGGCTTCGACGTATGGAACAAGCGCAGGGCAGGACGGTAGGGGCCCTTCGCGGCCCACGGCGCCCCCGGGTGCCCGCGGGGCCGCGGCGCTCGCGCCCCGTGGCGTGGCCGCGCCGCGGGGCGCGAGCGGCCGTCCACCGGCCGCGGTGGTCCGGCCGCGCCCCGAGCAGTCCCCCCGGGCCGGCGGCGACTGCCGGTCCCGTCGTGGTCACCCGCGCCCCTGACGGGGCGCGCCCGCCTCGCAGGAGCGCGGGGGACGCGCGGCGGGCCCCGGCGGAGCCGCCGGGCCCGCCCGGACCGCCTCCGGTCGGAACGGCAACCAGAACATCGAGGAAGGCAGGAGCTGCACATGACCACGAGCAGGCGCACCATCCTGGCCGGGGCGGCGGGCACCGCCGCCGCGACGACCGCGGCAGGCGGCACCGCCCGCGCCGCCACCGGCGCCGCGGGGACCGCCCCGGCGGGGAGCCGAACGGGCCGCGTCCCCACGAAGGAGCCCTTCGGCTCGCTCCCCGACGGCACCGCGGTGGACCGCTGGACCCTGGAGCACGGCGGCATCCGCATGAAGGTGCTGAGCTACGGCGGCACCGTCCAGAGCCTGGAGCTGCCCGACCGCTCGGGCCGGTACGCGAACGTCGCCCTCGGCTTCGGCACGCTCGACGAGTACCTGGCGTCCACCACCTACTTCGGAGCGCTGATCGGCCGGTACGGCAACCGCATCGCGCACGGCCGCTTCACCCTGGACGGCACCGGGTACCAACTGCCGCAGAACGACGGCGACAACAGCCTGCACGGCGGCACCCAGGGCTTCGACAAGCGGGTGTGGGACGTGGCCCCGTTCGCCGACCGCAGCGGCGTGGGCCTCGTCCTCGACTACGTCAGCGCGGACGGCGAGATGGGCTACCCGGGCACCCTCACGGTGCGCGTCACCTACACCCTCACCGCGGACGCGAGCTGGCGCATCGACTACCTGGCGACCACCGACAAGCCCACCGTCGTCAACCTCACCAACCACACCTACTTCAACCTCGCCGGTGAGGGCAGCGGCGACGTCTACGGGCACGAGCTGGCCCTGGACGCCTCCCGCTACACCCCCGTCGACGCCACGCTCATTCCCACCGGCGAACTCGCGCAGGTCAGGGGCACCCCGTTCGACTTCAGAGCGGGCAAGCCGGTGGGCCGCGACATCCGCGCCGACCACGACCAGCTCCGCAGGGCACGCGGGTTCGACCACAACTGGGTGTTCGACAAGGGCATCACCGCCCGGCCCCGGCAGGTCGCCGTCCTGCGCGACCCGGGCTCGGGGCGCACCGTGCGGATCGCGACCACGGAACCCGGCGTGCAGTTCTACTCGGGCAACTCCATCGACAACGACGGGTCCCTGCTCGGCACCTCGGGCCGCCTCTACCGGCAGGGCGACGGGCTCGCGCTGGAGACCCAGCACTTCCCGGACTCGCCGAACCAGCCGTCGTTCCCCTCGACGGTGCTGCGTCCCGGCGAGACCTACCGCTCGACCACGGAGTACCTCTTCCGTGCCTGACGCCGCCTCCCACGCCGCCGGAAACGCCCGCTTCACCCTGGACGCCGACTTCACCGTCGGCGAGGTCGACCCGCGGCTCTTCGGCTCCTTCGTGGAGCACCTGGGGCGCTGTGTGTACTCGGGCGTCTTCGAGCCGGGCCATCCGGCGGCCGACGGGGCGGGGCTGCGCACCGACGTCCTGGAGCTGGTCCGCGAGCTGGGCGTGACCACCGTGCGCTACCCGGGCGGCAACTTCGTCTCCGGCTACCGCTGGGAGGACTCGGTCGGCCCCGTCGAGGAGCGCCCGCGCCGCCTCGATCCGGCCTGGCACTCCACCGAGACCAACCGCTTCGGGCTGAGCGAGTTCATCGCCTTCGTACGCCGCCTCGGCCCGGAGGCGGAGCCCATGCTCGCCGTGAACCTCGGCACGCGCGGCGTCGCCGACGCGCTGCGGCTCCAGGAGTACGCCAACCATCCTGGCGGCACCGAGCTGTCCGGGCTGCGCAGGGCGCACGGCGACGAGGAGCCGTTCGGGATCCGGCTGTGGTGCCTGGGCAACGAGATGGACGGGTCCTGGCAGATCGGCGCCAAGACCGCCCGGGAGTACGGCCGGCTGGCCGCCGAGACGGCGCGCGCCATGCGCCGTCTCGACCCGGCCGTGCAACTGGTGGCCTGCGGCAGCTCCCACCAGGCGATGCCCACGTTCGGCGCCTGGGAGGCCACCGTCCTCGAAGAGGTCTACGAACTGGTCGACTACGTCTCGCTGCACGCCTACTACGAGGAGGTGGACGGCGACCGCGACTCGTTCCTGGCCTCGGCCGTGGACATGGAGTCGTTCATCGAGAACGTCGTCGCCACCTGCGACCACGTGGGCGCCCGGCTGAAGTCGGGCAAGCGGATCGACCTCTCCTTCGACGAGTGGAACGTCTGGTACATGAGCAGGTTCCACGAGGCCACCGCGGAACCCTCCGCCGAGTGGCCCGAGGCGCCGCGGCTGCTGGAGGACCACTACTCGGTCACCGACGCCGTCGTCGTCGGATCGCTGCTGATCGCGCTGCTGCGGCACGCGGACCGGGTGCGGGTGGCGTGCCTGGCGCAGTTGGTCAACGTGATAGCGCCGATCATGACGGAGCCCGGCGGTCCGGCCTGGCGGCAGACCACCTTCCACCCCTTCGCACAGGTCTCCCGGTACGGTCGCGGCCAGGTGCTCGACGTCCGGGTGAGGGCGCCGGCACACCGCACCGCGGCGTACGGCGAGGTGCCGCTGCTACAGGCGACGGCGGTGCGGGACCCGGACACCGGCGCCGTCACCGTCTTCGCGGTCAACCGCGATCAGCACGGATCGCTGCCCCTCGACGTGACCCTGCACGGCCTCGGGGTGACCCGGGTGGTCGAGCACACCGTCCTCGCCGACGCGGACCCCGAGGCCCGCAACACCCGTGATGCGCCCGATCGTGTGACACCCCGTCCGGTGGCCGGGACCACGCTCGCGGAGGGTCGTCTGCGCACGGTTCTCGAACCGCTGTCCTGGAACGTCGTGCGCCTGGTGTGACGGCGGTCGGGGCACGGGCGGCCCCGCGGGTCCTGCCGGGCGGGACCCGCCGAGAGCGGCGGCCCGCACCAGGGGATGGGTGCGGGCCGCCTTCACGTCTCTCAACTGGCCATCGAAGCCAACGTCAAGCACTGGCACCTGACTCACCAGCACCCGGACCTCCGACGCTTCTTCCAGACCAAGACCGCCGAGCTGGCGACGAGAAGGACCTCGAACGCGCAAGTCCACAGCGCCGGGCAGGGGGGCTCTCACAGTACCTGTATCACCAGGGTCTTCCAGCCGTCCAAGACGCTTGTCAACCTGGTTGAGCCGAAAACGGCAAAACTCCATGGGCACGCACTGAAGCTCTACCCTCATCAGTTCAATTCCGGCTGCACCGAACGCGCTACCGTGCGGGCGCATTCTTCCCGCGACAATAGGGACGGAGACCAATGGCGGACGACCAATTCACCACTCACATAGAACTCTTCGATCTGAGTGGGAAGTACGCCCTTGTCACTGGCGGCACCAGGGGCATTGGGATGATGATAGCGCGCGGCCTTCTCCAGGCGGGCGCCCGCGTCGTTATCAGCTCACGCAAGGCAGACGCGTGCGCGGAGGCACAGCAACTGTTGTCCGAATTCGGCGACGTCAGAGCAATTCCCGCCGACCTGTCCAGGCGCGACGAGTGTCAGCGCCTCGCTGATCTCGTCAAGGCCGACTCGGGCTTTCTGGACATCCTTGTCAACAACGCGGGAGCGATGTGGCGCGAGCCGCTGGCGACGTTCCCGGACGAGGGCTGGGACGCAGTGATCGACCTCAACCTCAAGTCGCCGTTCTGGCTCGTGCAGGCGCTGCTCCCCGCACTTCGCAGGGCGGGCACCGCCGATGATCCCGCGCGGATCGTCAACATCGGCAGTATCGCCGCCATCCACGTCGCCCAGGCGCCCAACTACTCGTACGCCAGCAGCAAGGCAGCACTCCATCAACTCACCAGAGTGCTCGCCAGGGAGCTGGGCCCACAGCACGTCACGGTGAACGCGGTAGCACCGGGAGTGTTCCCGTCGCAGATGATGGCGTCCACGCTCGATGCCATCGGGGACACGATCTCAGCGGCGGCCCCTCTGCGCCGGCTCGGCCGCGACGACGACATGGCGGGTATCGCCGTGTTTCTCGCCAGCCGGGCCGGGTCCTACCTCACGGGCGCCATCATCCCGGTGGACGGCGGCGTCGCGACGACCGCAACGGGTACTCCTTAGGCTGCGGACGGGCTTACGGTGAGGGGATGGCTACGGTGGATCTACGCACCGAGATCCGGGAGTTCCTCAGTTCGCGTCGCGCCCGCATCGCACCCGAGCAGGCGGGCCTGCCCGCTTACGGCGGCAACCGTCGGGTCAAAGGTCTGCGCCGCGAGGAGGTAGCGCTACTGGCGGGCGTATCGGTCGACTACTACGTGCGCATGGAGCGCGGCAGCCTCGCTGGTGCCTCCGATGGCGTGCTCGACGCGTTGGCCTCTGCCTTGCAACTCGACGAAGCCGAGCGCGACCACCTGTTCCACCTCGCGCGCCAGTCCACGGTCCCCAGCAGCCCACGCCGGCGGAGGCCTGCCGTGACGGTGCGCCCGACGCTGCAGCAGGTGCTCGACGCGATCTCCGATGCGCCGGCCTGGATCAGTAGCGGCCGTTACGACGTGCTCGCCATGAATCAACTCGCTCGCGCGCTGTATTCACCGGTGCTGGCCGACCCGCGACGGCCCGCGAACGCAGCGCGGTTCGTCTATCTGAGCCCCGAGGCGGCCAGAGATTTCTTTGTCGACTACGACCGAATTGCCGGTGACGTGGCCGCGAAGCTGCGCATGGAATCCGGCCGCAATCCGCACGACGAGGAGCTGATTGCCCTGGTCGGCGAACTGTCGACGTGCAGTGAGCTGTTTCGGCAGCGGTGGGCATCTCAGGACGTGCGGCTGCACCGGTCCGGCCGCAAGCGTGTGCGCCATCCGATCGTCGGCCGGCTCGACCTGGACGTCGAGTCCCTGGTATTGCCCACCGAACCCGGCCTGCACCTCAACGTCTACACCGCACCTGCGGGCACACCGACCGCTGACAATCTAGCGCTCCTGGCGTCGTGGGCGGCCACCCAACAGACGCTGGCGACCGAGCTCGAAGCACACAACGGATAGTCCAACCCCTTCAGCCGTCACCTCACTGACCGCTACACGACATCCGCCGGGACAAGCGGTCCACCGGCCGAGAACCGAAGTATGCACGCAGGGCTTCCCGACCCTCGATCCGGCGCCCGTCATATGGCAATTCCACACCTGTTTCAGCCCGCGAAGGACGGCTGCGGCAGGCCCCGGCCCGCGTCAGGGACCACCAGCAGCGACCCGGACAGCGGGTGCGGGGCGCTGAGCCCGGCGCGGGCGGTGGTGATGTAGAGGTCGGTGAGGCCGGCGCCGCCGAAAGCGGCCGCCGTGGGCCGCCGCACCGGCAGCTCCACCACGCGGTCGAGCCGGCCGGCCGGCGTGTATCGGCGCACCGCCGCGCCGTCCCAGAGCGCCACCCACACACAGCCTTCCGCGTCGACGGTGAGCCCGTCCGGGAACCCGGCGCCCTCCTCGACGGTGGCCAGCTCCCGCCGGCCGGTGACCCGTGCGCCGCCGTCCGCCACGTCGAAGACGTCGATGCGGCGGGTGGGGGTGTCGATGTAGTACATCAGGCGCCCGTCGGGGCTCCAGCCGATGCCGTTGCTGACGGTGACCCCGTCGAGGACACGGGTCGCGGTGCCGTCGGGGGCGATGCGGGTCAGGGAGCCGCGCCCCGGCGCCTCGCCGTAGTCCATGGTGCCGGCCCACAGCGAGCCGTCCGGGCCGACCGCCGCGTCATTGCCGCGTACGCCGGGCACCGGTGCGCGGTGCAGCCAGCGGAAGGCACCGGGCGGGCCGTCGCCGCCGGGGCCCGCGGGGGCGTAGGCGCCGACACCGTCGCGGAGGTTGACGACCAGGCCGCCGCCCGCGCGGGGCTTGGCCGCGCCCACGTGCTGCTCGGTGGCCCAGACCGTGCGGCGGCCGGAGACGGGGTCGAAGCCGTGGACCCGGGCGCCGAGGATGTCGACCCAGATCAACCGCCGGGCGGCCGGATCCCAGGTGGGGCCCTCGCCGAGGGTGGCCCGGGCCGGTACGGCGACCTCGAAAGCGCTGCCCATCACCTCACACCCCCCGGTACCCGAGTCGCTCCGACAGGTCGGCGGCGCCCTTGGCGGCGAGCCTCGCCAGCTCCGCGCGCCGCTCGTCGCTCCAGCGGCTCATCGGCACGGAGATCGACAGCGCGGCGACGACCCGTCCCGAGCGGTCGCGCACGGGGGCCGCCACGCAGCTCACGTCCGGGTTCGACTCACGGCTTTCGACCGCGGTGCCGCGGGCCCGGATCTCCACGAGTGCGGTGCGCAGCGCGGCCGGGTCGGTGATGCTGTTCGGCGTCATCGCGCTGAGGCGGGCGTCGTCCGGGATCCGCGCGGCGAGTTCGGCCTCCGGGAGCGAGGCCAGCAGCATCTTGCCGACCGAGGTGCAGTGCGCGGGCAGCCTGCGGCCCGCGGCGGATACCATCCGCACCGCGTGGGTGGAGTCCACCTTGGCGATGTAGATGACGTCGGTGTCCTCCAGGATGGCGACGTGCACCGTCTCGTCGCAGGTCTCCGCGACCAGCCGGGCCACCTGCCGGCCCTCCGCCGCCAGGTCGAGCTGTTCCGCGTAGCGGCTGCCGAGCTGGTAGGGGCGGACGCCCAGCCGGTAGCGGCCCGGTGTGTCCGGCAGGGGCACGAGGTAGGAGCGGGCGACCAGTGTGGTCACCAGCTCGTGCACGGTGGTGCGGGGCAGTTGCAGCTTGCGGACGATCTCGGGCGCGGACAGGGTGCCGTCGCCGTCGAGGAAGAGCTCCAGGATGTCCAGAGCCCGGGTGACTGCGGGTACGAGGCGTCCCATGGCGCCAGCCCCCTCCCTGCGCGGTTCGATATTTCAACGGATGATCGGAATGACGAACGACCGCCGCCAGCGTAGGCCGCGCCCCGGCACCCCGGCAATGCCCCCCCTTGACGGCGCCCGGCCCCGCCCCGGTACCGCACACCGGCCAGTGGCCCGGCCGCGATCGGGGCAGCCCCCTCAGGACGGTGACGACCTGTCCGGCCCCGGCGGGCCTCCTCGCGTGGCTTCCCGCGCCCCCGCCCGGCGGGGCCGCTGCCCCGCACAGGGCCCGGGGCACTGGACCGGGGCGGCTTCTCGCCGCGGTGGAGCTGGACGGCGGGGCGCTGGTCGGCACGGCGGAGCTGTGGGCGCCGACGACCACAACCGGTACGCCCGCATCCTCCCTTGGGCCCGGGGCGTCGCGGGATCCGCTCCCCCGGCCTCGCGGAAGCCGGTCCCCCAGGCCGGTACGGGAGTCCTGCTCCTTCCACGACCCGGTGCCACGGCCCGCCCGCACTCCGCGCCGCACCACCTCCGCGCCGCACCACCTCCGCGCCGCACCACCTCCGCGCCGCACCACCTCCGCGCGGCGCACCCACGCGTACCCGACCGTCGGCCCCCTCCGACGTGAGCCCTACTGGCGCCGCCGGCCGAGGACGCAGAACTCGTTGCCCTCGGGGTCCGCCAGTACGACCCACGACTGATCACCCTGGCCGATGTCCACACGCTGTGCGCCGTGGGCCACCAGACGGGCCACCTCCGCGTCCTGGTCGTCGGGCCTGAAGTCGAGATGCAGCCGGCTCTTGGCCTTCTTGCCCTCGTCGAGCCGGACGAAGTCCAACCCCGGCAGACGGTCCGGCTCCGGGCGGATCTCGAACTCGTCGTCGGAGGAGTGCACCACGACCCAGCCGAGAGCCGTGGCCCACCATTGCCCCAGGGCCACCGGATCTGCCGAGTGGACGATTACCTGTTCCCATTCCAAGGCCATCCGCCGAGCTTAGACGTGCCGGGGCTGCGCACAACAGGGATCAGGAACCCTCCCTGACCGGGCGGAACGCGAGCGCCTCCCCCTCTCGCGGAGCCGACGCCATCCGTAGGCGCGGCGCACACCGGCAGACGTATTCCGCGAACCCGCCGGTTCGCCGGCACGGCCGCCGGACACGGCCGCGGCAGTTCCCCGGGACGGTCGGAACCCGACGGGCGGAACCCGACGGGCGGACCGGGCGGGCGCGCCGTCGGGGCCCGGGGCCCGGGGCCCGAGGCCGGGGGCCGGGGGCCGGGGCCCGAGGGGAGAATGGGCAACATGCCCCCTGCGCCCTTCACCCCCCTGCACTTCCAGCTCGTGCTGCTGCGCCGGATGGCCGACCACCAGCCGGACCTCGTCGAGGACGCCCGGCGCGCACTGGGCGCGTCGAGGGAGGAGATGCGCGAGGCCAACCGGCGCTGGCAGGCCATGGTCCGCTCGCCGAGGGGGCGGTCCGCGGCGGGCCGCTACCGCTCCGTGCTCGGTGCGCCCGAGGCCCGGCAGCCCAGGCGGATCGGAGACCTGGACTGCGAGGCCCTGCTGTGGCCCGTACCGCTGTGGCCCACGCTCCGCTTCGAGGTGCTGCTCGCTCCGGACGGTGCGGTGTGGAACGACTGGCTGGTACGCGCCCCGGGCGCGCCGGCCCCCCGGCTGCGCACCATCGCGGACCTGCGCCCCTGGTCCTGCACGGTCGACGAGGTGGCCCGCGCCTTCGCCCCGGCCCGCCCGATGGAGGGCACCGCACCGACGCGCTGGCGGCTGGCGTTCACGGCCCCCCTCGACGCGGTACCGCGGGAGCGTGGGGCCGCGCCCCCGGAGGCGGCACCCCGGACGGTCGCACCGCACAGGGCCGCACGCCCCGAGGACGTCTCCGCAGCGGCGCGGGAGCCCGCCGGGGCGAGGCGGTGCGTGGCGGAGTTCACCTGGGGGCTGCTGCAACGGGTCAGTGCGGACGGATGACGGCGGCCGCCTTGAGGACGCCCTCCACGACCTGGGACAGGGAGCCGGGGTGGACGGAGAGGAAGAGGTTGGGCTCGACCAGCTCCAGTTCCATCACGCGCGGCCGTCCGTCGGCCCCGTCGACGAGGTCCACGCGCGCGTACAGCAGCTCGGGTGCGCCGGGCACGGCGGCGAGGGCGCGCTCTGCGACGTCCAGTTCGGCCCGGGTCGGCTCCCACGGCCGCGGATCGGGATGGGCGTTCTTCTTCGCGTCGTAGGCCGTTTGGGGCACGAGCACGGCGCCCTTGCGGATGGCGTGCAGCAGCCGTCCGCCGAAGAACAGCAGGGCGCGCTCGCCGGTGGTGTCGATCCGCCGCACGTACGGCTGCACCATCGCGGTCAGCCCGTCGGCGGCCAGCCTGGCGAGGTGCTGCCCGGCCGCCTCGGCCGCGCCGGGATCCGCGGTCCGGTAGCGGGCGGCGTACCGTCCGCCCGCACCGGCCGTCGGCTTGATCACGTACTCGCCGCCGTCCGGCTCCCCCGGCTCTTCCGGCCCCTTCCAGTTCCCCGGCTCCCCCGGCTCCCAGGGCCGCGCGCCCGCGGCGATGTCCTCGGGCGACAGATACCGGGTCCGTACGACCGGCACTCCGGCCGCGGCCAGATCGCCGAGGTAGCGCTTGTCGGTGTTCCAGCGCACCACCTGCGGCGGATTAACGAGCCTGGTGAGCGCCCCGCACCGGTCGGCCCAGGCCGTGAAGGCGTCGGTGCGCCAGGTGTAGTCCCAGGTCGAGCGGATCACCGCAAGGTCGTAGGACGCCCAGTCGATCGCCGGATCGTCCCAGCAGACGGCGTCCGCCTCGGCCCCCGCCTCGCCCAGCGCCCGCCACAGGCCCGGCAGGTCGGGATCGACCCGCACCCCCGGCTGCGGCCGGCAGGTGACCAGCGCGATCCTGCTGCGTGCGGGTATCACGGCATCCTCCTGCCAGGGTGTCCAGTAGGTCCGCCGGAAGGCTAGCAACCGGCGCGCCCCGCACCGCCCGGGGCCCGGCCCCGCCCGGGGCCCGGGCCCACCACCGCACGGCCGCGCTTGACCTTCCCCCTCGGGCAAGCCGCAGCATCGGTGGCGCCGGGCGAGGGCCCGGTGAGAGGGGACGCCAGGAGCAGGAGGGGGAGCGGGTGGACGGGCAGTCGCGGGGCGGATCGGCAGGTGCCGGGAGCACGGAACGGGGCGGTGCCGGCGGGAGGCCCGCGGACGTGCCCGCGGGCGCCGGGCGGGACGCGCCCGTGCTGACGATCGGAGTCTTCGCACGGGCGGCGCGGCTCTCCCCGAAGGCGCTGCGGCTCTACGACGAGCTGGGCCTGCTGCGTCCGGCCCGCGTCGATACGGCCACCGGCTACCGCTACTACGCGGTGGGCCAGCTCGAACAGGCCCGGTTGGTGGCGTGGCTGCGCCGGCTCGGCATGCCGCTGGAGCGGATCCGGCGGGTGTGCGCGGCCGGGTCCGCCGCGGCGGCCCACGAGGTCGCGGCGTTCTGGGCGGACGTCGAGGCTGACACCGCCGCCCGCCGCGCACTGGCGTCCTTCCTCGTCGAGGAGCTGTCACGAAAGGACACCGTCATGACCCGCGATCCCGATCTGCCGGTACCCGCCGCGCCCTTGCGGCTCAGCTACGCGGCACTCACGGACACCGGTCTCATCAGGCCGGACAACCAGGACGCGGTGTACGCCGGTTCACGGGTGCTCGCCGTCGCGGACGGCTTCGGGCCCGGCGGCGCGCCCGCCTCCAGTGCCGCGGTGGCCGCCCTGGGCGCCCTGGAGGACACGGCGCGCTCCGTGCCGGCGGGCCAGGTGCTCAACCTGTTGGACGACGCGGTGCGGGACGCCGCCCGGGCGGTGCGGGAGGCGGCGGGCGCCGGTGCGGCACCGGATGAGCAGGGCACCACGCTGACCGCGCTGGTGTGGACCGGGTCGGAACTGGCGCTGGTGCACATCGGCGACTGCCGCGCCTACCTGCTCCGCGACGGCGGCCTGTTCCGGATCACCACCGACGACACCCTCGTCCAGTCGATGGTCGACGAGGGGCGGCTCACGCCCGCCGAGGCCGCCGCCCACCCGCAGCGGTCCCTGCTCCTCAAGGCGCTGACGGCGGGCGCGGCACACGTCCCGCGGGTGTGGCTGCGGCAGGCGGGGGCCGGCGACCGGTATGTGCTGTGCTCCGACGGGGTGACCACGGCACTGCCCGAGGGGGAGCTGCGGGATGTGGTCGCCGCGGCGGCCACCCCCGAGGACGCCACCCGCGACCTGGTCGGCCGGGTCCGCGCGGCCGGGGCGCCGGACAACGTGAGCTGCGTGGTGGCCGACGTCGAGCCGGCCGCGGCCTGAGACGGACCCCGGCGGGCCGGGCCCCACGCCCCGCACACCGCATACCGCATACCGCATCCCACCCGCCGCGGGCACTATCCCCGGGCCACGCCGTCCCGGCGCGGCAGCGGATACCCGATCTCGACCGCGTCCTCGGTGAGGTCGACCAGCGTCAGCCCCGGATTGAGGACGCCGACCACCTCCTCGGTGAGGGGGTGGCCGGCGTAGACGTGGCGGACCGCGGACAGGGCGACCGGAACCTCGTAGTAGTCCTCGGCGAAGCGCCGGAACGCCTCTGGAGAGCGGTCGGTGAGCAGGTGGAAGAGGGATCCGGAGCCGTCCGGGTCGCCCGAGCCGTCGTCCGGGAAGTCGATGGTGCCGGTCCGCCAGGCGTCGTCGCCCGGGGCGCGCCACAGACAGGCGGTGACGACCGGTGTGCCGTCCTCGTCCGTGAAGGCGGGCTCCGTGACGTACGCGCGGAAGGCGTCGGGCACCTCGTCGAGGACGCCCGGCCACGGCCCGTCGCCGGCGAGGCCCGCATAGGGGCTCATCACCGACTCGTGCGCGAAACCGCGGACGTACGCCCCGGCGGGTGAGAAGACGACGGCGTACTCGTCGCCGGAGCCGTTGGTCATGGAGGCCATCTCCTCCGTCGCCGACCAGTGGGCGTCGAAGGCGTGGGCGCGGTCGGCGCGGTCGGGGTTCAGCACCGCCTCCAGCATCGCCAGGGCACGGCAGTGGTCGCGGAGCACGTCCGTCGCGGGCAGCAGCCGTGCAACATCGTGAACGGTCATGCGGCCATCCAAGCGCACCCGGATGACGCCCCGATGCCGAGCCCCGCACCACCCGTGCCGCCGACCGGCCGGCACCCCGTACCGTGGCGTCGGGCGACCGGCCGCCGTACGGCGAATCGGCGCACCGCACAGGCGGCGCACCGCACCCCACAGGCAACGCACAGCACAGGCAACGCACGACACGGCACCCCACAGGCAACGCACAGCACAAGCAACGCACGGCACCGCACCACACCGCACCGCACCGCACCGCACCGCACCGGCAGCACGCCGCCCCGGCGGCACACCGCACGACGACAAGGAGTACCGCGTGAGCCCCCTCCTCCCGGCCGTGGCGGCCGGTGCCGACCGCCCGGCCCTCAGCTTCGGCTCCCGGACCCTGAGTTACGCGGCCCTGCGCACCGCGGCGCTCGGCCTCGCGGTCCGGCTCGGGGGCAAGGAGCGCGTCGCCATCTGGGCGACGCCCACGCTGGAGACCGCGGTGGCCGTGGTGGGCGCGCTGCTCGCCGGAGTCTCGGTGGTGCCGCTGAACCCGCGCTCCGGCGCCGGCGAGCTGGCCCACATCGTGTCCGACAGCGCACCGGCCCTGCTGCTCGCCGCTCCGGGCGAGCAGCTCCCGGACGCGCTGGCCGGCCTCCCCCGCACCGACGTCGACACGGCGGCGGTGGCCACCACCGCCGCGGCCCCGCTGCCCGAACCCGACGCCGCCGCACCGGCGTTCGTCGTCTACACCTCCGGCACCACCGGGCCGCCGAAGGGCGTGCTCATCCCGCACCGGGCCGTCGCGACGACCCTGGACGCGCTCGCCGCGGCCTGGCGGTGGACCGGCGACGACGTGCTGGTGCACGGGCTGCCGCTGTTCCACGTGCACGGCCTGATCCTCGGCGTCCTCGGCCCCCTGCGGCGCGGCGGTGCGCTACGGCACCTGGGCAGGTTCAGCACCGAGGGCGTGGCGCGGGAACTGGCCGACGGCGCGACCATGCTGTTCGGGGTGCCCACCATGTACCACCGCATCGCCCAGGCGCTGCCGGACGACCCGGCGCTCGCCCGGGCGCTGGCCGGTGCCCGGCTCCTGGTGTCCGGCTCCGCGGCGCTGCCCGTGCACGACCACCGGCGGATCACGGCGGCCACGGGCCGCACCGTCATCGAGCGGTACGGCATGACCGAGACGCTGATGAACACCAGCGTCCTGCCGGGCGCGGAACCGCGGCCCGGCACCGTCGGCGTGCCGCTGCCCGGGGTCGAGCTGCGGCTCGTGGACGAGGCGGGCGAGGTGATCGCGGGCGCCGGGACGGCGGACGGCACGCCCCGTGCGACGGACGGCACGCCGGGCGCCGGGGGCCGCACGCCGGGCGTCGCGGACGGCACCCCCGGCGGGCCGGGCGCGGGCCGGGACGCCGAGGAGGTCGGCGAGATCCAGGTGCGCGGCCCCAACCTCTTCACCGGCTATCTGAACCGGCCCGACGCCACCGCCGCCGCCTTCACCGAGGACGGCTGGTTCCGCACCGGTGACATGGCGGTGCTCGATCCGGACGGCTCCGTACGGATCGTGGGCCGCAAGGCGACCGACCTCATCAAGAGCGGCGGTTTCAAGATCGGCGCAGGAGAGATCGAGAACGCGCTCCTCGAACACCCCGCGGTGCGCGAGGCGGCGGTGACCGGCGAGCCCGACGACGACCTCGGCGAACGGGTGGTCGCCTGGGTGGTGCCCGAGGACCCCGCGGCCCCGCCCACCGCGGCCCAGCTCGCCGACCACGTCAGCACCCGGCTCGCCCCCCACAAGCGGCCCCGCGCGGTGCGCTACCTGGACGCCCTGCCCCGCAACGACATGGGGAAGATCATGAAACGCGCGCTGGGCCGCTGACGGGCTCTCCCGCCCCCCGCTTCGACCCGCGGGCGACCGCCCCGCCGTTGGGCCGCGGGCGACCGCCCCGCCGGTGGCCCGCCCGCGGCCCGGCCTGCCCGCGGGCGGCCGGGCGGCCGGGCGGCCTCACGGTGCTCCGCTCGACCGGTGGGCACCCGTGCCCGTCCGCCCCTGGGCTCAGTCGAGTACGGGATCGGCGAACCGCCGTGCCGTGAGCCGCGCCGGCGGCACCCGGTCGCCCTCCGCGGTCACGAAGGCCAACTGCGCCACCGTCCCCGAGTCCTCGGAGGTGAACCGCGGCGAGGTGCCGTCGGGCCGCGGACGGTAGGCGCGCCCCCAGGCCGCCAGCGCCGCGATGACCGGGGTCAGACTGCGTCCGGCCTCGGTCAGGACGTACTCGTCGCGAGCCCGCACCCCCGGTTCCCGGTAGGTCCGCCGCTCCATCAGCCCCTCCTCGACGAGCAGCGCCATCCGCTTGGCCAGGATGTTCGGCGCGATCCCCAGCGCCTCCCTGAACTCCTGGAAGCGGGTCGATCCCGCCACGATCGCCTCGCGGATGATCAGCAGGGTCCAACTGTCCCCGAACACGTCGAGGCTCCGCGCGATGGAGCAGGTCGAGTCCTTGCCGAGCACCTTGTTCATGCCGCAAGTCTAGCGTTGAGTTGCGCGAAGCTATCCAGCCCGGCTAGGTTGCCCAGTGAAATCCAGCCATCGAGCTCCCGCCGTCGACAGCGGTCCCTCCCTCCTTCCGCCACCTTCCGGAGTCCCCCCATGCCCTCCCTCGGAAACCGCGCCGGCTTCTGGACCGCCGGCGCGGTCGTCGCACTCGCGTTGTGGACGAGCGCGTGCCCGACCATGACCTACCCGCTCTACCAGGCCGACTGGGGGGTCTCGACGACCACCATCACCTGGATCTTCGCCGCCTATCCGATCACCCTGATCCCCGTGCTCGTCGCCTTCGGCGACCTCTCCGACCACATCGGCAGACGGGCCTCCATACTGCTCGGCCTCGCCGCCGAGTTCATCGGGGTACTGCTCTTCGCACTGGCGGGCGACGTCGTCTGGCTCCTGGCCGGCCGGGCCTTCATGGGGCTCGGCGTGGGACTGGCCATCAGCCCCGCCAGCGTGGCCATGGTCGAGTTCAGCGCCCCTGGCCAGGAGAAGCGCGCCGGCGCCGCCAGCACGGCCGTATCGGCCCTCGGCATCGGCCTGGCGATGGTGGTCGGCGGCGCCCTGACCGAGTACGCGCCCTTCCCGCTCCACCTGAACTTCTACGTCCTGGCCGCCACGATCGCGGCCACGGCCTGCCTGGTGGCCCGGATGCCGCACCACACCCCGGACGAGACGAGGCAGCGGTGGCGCGTCCGGCCCGTCGTCATCCCCCGCGGCAGCCGCACCGTCTTCGTCGCCGGCGCGATCGCCTTCGCCTCGTCCTTCCTGCTCGGGGCGATCGTCCTGCCGCTCGGCGCGAAGATCGCCCAGCAGCTCGCCGGATCGACCAACGCCCTGGTCACTGGCGCCCTGCTGGCCGTCTTCGCGGCGTGCGTCACACTCTTCGCGCTGCTGGCCCGGCGGATCCACGTCTGGCTCCTCGTGGTCCTCGGGGCGGCGGGATCGCTCGCGGCGGTGTGGCTCTTCGTCGTCACGGGCGCGGTGCACTCGCTGACGGTCTTCTTCCTCGCCTCGGCCGTCGCCGGTGCCGCCTACGCATTCGACTTCGCGGGCGGGCTGATGGTCCTCAGCCGGTACGCCGCCCCCCACCACCGGGCGAGCATGGTGTCGGGCGGCTATCTCGTCGGTTACGCCGCCCAGGGCATCGGGGCGCCCGCGCTCGGCGCCGTCGTCACCGCCCACGGGCTGATGTCGGGCCTGCTGACCGGGGCGACCGCGTTCGGCGCCTTCTTCGTCCTCGCCCTCGTCGGGGGGCTCACCACCCTCGCACCCCTGCACCGGGCGGCACGCCGCAGCGAGGTGCACCGAGCCGGCCGCGCCGCCGCCCCGGGCACCGCACCGGCGGGGGAATCCTCCCGCGAGGCGGAGGTGGGCGGCTGATCAGGGCCTCGACCCCGCCACGGCGTCGCGCGGCGTCACGGACGAGAGGCGGCCCGCGGTCCGGTGGCGGCCGACGAGCGCCACGGCGCTGAGGGTCGCCGCGACCACCCAGGCGACCGGCCCCGCCAGGCCGGGCCACCACGGCGCATAGCCGGGCACGAGGACGAAGAGGACGAACGGGATGTCCAGCAGTGCCACCATGGTGAAGTTGAGCCAGAAACCCACCCTGGAGTTGCGCCAGTTCATCGTGAGGCCGACGACGATGGCGACGACGGCCCCGGCCATGATGTTCCAGGCGTCCTGGAAGACGCGCCCCTGGACCATGCCCGGGTCCTGCGACTGCCCCAGCCGCAGCAGGCCGTACGCCGCGTTGATGTGCAGGAGGCCCCAGATGACGTAGCAGAGCGCTGCGGCCCTGGCGACAAGCCGATGCATGTTCCACTCTCCCTGTTTCTTGGCACCTTCGCGCCTTCGCGCCCTCACGCCTTCGCGTCTTGGCTCTTGGCTTCCCGGCGTCTTCGTGTCTTCGCGTCTTCGCGTCTTCGCGTCTTCGTGTTGCCTGCCGCGGTGCGTGTGCGCGCCGCCGCCCATGCGGTGCCGGTGCGTAGGGGCGTTCGCGCCGGGGACGGCACGGGACCCCCGGCTTCTCCTCACCGGACGGGTTGTACAACATTAATCTTTCCATCTAGCTTTTCCTAAAGCTAGATAGCCAGAGGTGACCGTCCCGTGACACACGACACAGGCAGGGTCCGCCCGGCGCCGCGCCGGGCGGACCCTTGGACGAAAGCCTTCGGTACAGTCACTCCGTCCGGCGGAAGGAGATGAGAGGTGTGAGCGGAGGCAGCGGTCCGACCGGCCGCGATCGCGTGGACGGCCTCGCGGACGCGTGGCGCCGCGAGATGCCGAGCGTGGCGGTGCGCGAGTTCGAGCTCATCAAGCGGACCGCGCGACTCCACGCCCTGCTGGAGGAGACGCTCCTGGCCGAACTCGCCGCGTTCGACCTCACGAGGGCCGAGTACGACGTGCTGTCGACCCTGCGGTCCCTGGGTCCCCCCTACCGGATGCGCCCGACCGATCTGCGGCACCGCCTGGTGCTCTCCTCCGGCGGCACCAGCAACGTCCTGCGCCGGCTGCACACGGCGGGCCTCGTGCGGCGGGAGCCGGACGAAAGCGACGGCCGCGGCTCCGTCGTGACCCTCACCCAGGCCGGCATCGACCTCACCCACGCCCTGGTACCCGCCACCATCGCCGCACAGGCGAAGGCGTTCGGGAACGTTGCCGACGACACCGCCGCCGCGGCGTCCAACGCGCTGCGCGAGGTCCTGCTCGCCCTCGGCGACCGCGAGCCCGCGCCGGAAGGCGGCCGCCGCGGGCGGTCCCCCGGCCGGACGTCATGAGCGGACCGCCCCGGACGCCGGCCCGGCGCCGCCCCGCACGCCCGGCTCACGCCTGCGGTGACCGCGCGTCGTAGCGTGCGAAGCCCCGCCAGATCAGCCCGAGCCCCGTCACCGCGAGGACGCACAGCAGGCCGCCTCCGGTGATCGCGACCGTCGGCGAGGCGAGGTCGCCCACCGAGCCGGCCAGGAAGTCGCCGAGCCGTGGGCCGCCGGCGACCACGACGATGTAGACGCCCTGGAGCCGCCCGCGCAGCTCGTCCGGGCTGGCCGCCTGCATCATCGTGTTGCGCAGCACCATGGAGAAGGTGTCGGAGCAGCCGGCCACCGCCAGGAAGAACAGGCCGAGCGGCAGGCTCCGGGTCAGGCCGAAGGCGGCGACGGCGACACCCCAGCCGGCCACCGAGAGCAGGATCACCAGGCCGTGCCGGTGCATCCGCCCCAGCCAGCCGGAGAACACCGAGCCGACCAGCGCCCCCACCGCGGGCGCGGCCACCAGCAGACCGGTGGTGCCGGCGTCCCCGCCGAACCAGAGCGCGGCGACCGCGGGGAAGAGCGCCTTCGGGCTGGCCAGCACCATCGCGCACATGTCGGAGAAGAAGTTCATCCGGATGTTGGGCCGGGTGGCCAGGAAGCGCAGCCCGTCCAGGACCGAGGCGCGCCTGCGCCTGCCGTCCGCCCGCTCCGGGCGCATCGGGGGGAGCCGCCACATCGCGTAGAGCGAGGCGGTGAACACCACCGCGTCGATGAGGTACGCGGCCTGGTAGCCCCACAGGCCGACCACGACACCGCCGAGCATGGGCCCGAACATGGTGCCCGCCGTCATCGTCATGGAACCGAGGGCGTTGGCGGCGGGCAGTTGCTCGGCGGGCAGCAGCCGCGGCACCATCGCCGACCTGGCCGGCGAGTTCAGTGCCGCGCAGACGGCCTGCAACGCCACGATCGTGTACAGGAACCACACGTGCCGGAAGCCGGCGAGTGCGCCACCCGCGAGGATGAACGACAGCGCCCACAGGCCGAAGGACGAGTGGAGACCGAGCTTGCGGCGGTCCACGGTGTCCGCGATCGCGCCGCCGTAGAGCCCGAAGACGACGAGGGGGACGAGGGTGAAGAGACCGACGAGGCCCACCAGGAAGCTGGAGTGGGTGATGTCGTAGACCTGGAGCGAGATCGCGAGCGCGGTCATCGCCTGGCCGAGCCGGGAGACGGTGTCGCCGACCCACAGGCGCCGGTAGTCGGCGGAGGTGCGCAGCGGGGTCAGGTCGGCGAGGATGCGGCGCCTCGGGCCGGCGGGGGGCGGCACGGGCGGGGGCGCGGTGGCCGACGGGACGACGGCCTGCGGGGGGCCGGGTATCGGGCCGGCGTCGCGGGCGGCGCCGCTGTCTTCTTCTTCCGGGGCTCTGCTGGTCACACGGGATGCTAACAACGCCGTGCGAACGGCCCCGCGGAGTGCGTCCGCGCCACCCCGGGGGCGAGCGCCGGCGCGGCGTCGCGGGCGGGCCGTTCGGCGGGCCCCGCGTAGGCCGTCCGGGGGGCTTCCCGCGAAGATCACCCGTCCAGGGGCGCCCCACCCGGCTCATCCCATAGTGCGACTTTTGTCCTTTACCCGCACCATGCGAAGACGGGGCCACCTCCGTTGGCCCGCCACGGTCTTGCGCTCTCGGGAGGACCCGCCATGACCATCAGTGCCGGCCTGGAGCAGTTGCGCCGCTGCCATGTCGCCGTCGACCTCGGGGCCACCAGGACCCGTGTCTACGTGAAGGGCACCGGACTCGTCGTCGACCAGCCGAGCGCCGCCGCCGTCAACACCAGGACCGGGGCACTGATCGCGGTCGGCGAGCTCGCGGAGCAGATGACCGGCCGCACCCCGGGCTACATCCGGGTGGTGCGGCCGGTCTCCGGCGGCACCGTGGTCGACATCGAGGTGGGCCGGCGGATGCTGCGGGCCCTGCTCGGCGAGAAGGTGCGGCGTGCACTGCGCCGCAAGCCGCGGCTGAGGGCGGCCGTCTGTGTCCCGCACGACGCCGATCCGCTGGCCATGCGGGCGGCGACGGAGACGCTGCTGGGCCTCGGCGCCCGCCGGGTCGAGCTGGTGGACACGCTGATCGCGGCGGCCGTGGGCTGCGGCCTGCCGGTCGAGCGCGCCGAGGCGACCATGATCCTCGCGTGCGGTGCGGCCAGCACCCAGATCGCGGTGCTCTCGCTCGGCGCGGTGGTGACCGCCGACCGGGTGCCGGTCGGCGGTGACGCCATCGACCACGCGATCGTCCAGCACCTGCGGCAGCGGCACGAGCTGGTGCTGGCGTCCCAGTCGGTACGGCCGCTGCACCTCGCACTGTCCGGCGACGGCCCGGCGGCGGGGGCCGCGGTGGCCGAGATCCAGGGCACGGACGTGACCACGGGCCTGCCGCGGCTGGTGCGGGTGGACACCGCAGCGGTGCGCGAGGCGGTCCGCATGCCCCTGACCTCGGTGCTGGACGGCATCGGCAGGGTGCTGCGGGACTGCCCGCCGGACCTGGTGGCGGACCTCGCCGACCAGGGCGTGATGCTGGTCGGCGGCAGTGCGCTGCTACCCGGGCTCGACCGGACGCTGCACAACGCGACGGGGATGCCGGTGCGGATCGCCGAGCGGCCCGACGTGTGCGCGGTACTGGGCCTCGGTGCGCTGCTGGAGGGCAAGGTGCGGCCGATGGTCCTCGACCCGCTGGCCGGATAGCGCCGTGCGGGCCCGCCGCGCCGGGCAGGCGGCCCCGGGCCCACCACGCGGCGCCCCTCGCCGAGGAGGGCCGGCACCGTCGCGAACGGCAGATGCGGAGGACCCATGCCCGTCACCATCGAAGGCTCCCGTGTCCTGGTGACCGGCGCCGCCCGCGGCCTGGGGCGCGCCTTCACCGAGGAGTTGCTGCGGCGCGGCGCGGCCACCGTCTACGGCGGGGCCCGCGACCCCGCCGCGATCACGGTGCCCGGCGTGGTCCCGGTGCGGCTCGACATCACCGACGGGGCCGACGTCCGCGCGGCCGCGGGCCGCTGCTGCGACGTGGACGTCCTCGTCAACAACGCCGGCGTGATGAGCCTTTCCCCGCTGCTGTCCGCGCCGGGTACCGACCAGGCCCGCGCCCAGATGGAGACCAACTACTTCGGCACCCTCGCCATGTGCCGCGCCTTCGCGCCGGTGCTCGGCAAGAACGGCGGCGGAGCGCTGGTGAACATCCTCTCCGTCGTCGCCTGGTTCGCCATGCCGTTCAACAGCTCCTACTGCGCGTCGAAGTCCGCTGCCTGGTCCCTCACCAACGCGGCCCGCACCGAGCTGCGCCGCCAGGGCACGCTGGTCACCGGCGTCTTCGCCGGCCTCGTCGACACGGAGATGTCGGCCGCCGCGGGGGCGCCGAGGACCAGTTGCGAGAGCGTCGTCGCCCAGACCCTGGACGGGATCGAGGCCGGCGCCGAGGAGATCCTCGCCGACGACCGCTCCCGGGCGGTGAAGGCGGCCCTGCCGCACGACCTGACCGCCGTCTACCCGGCCCTCCAGAAGCTCTGGGACGCCTTCCACTAGCGGGCCCCGGGCGGCTTCCCGGCCCCGCTTTCGCGGCCCGTTTCCGCCGCCGCCGCGGGGGCACCCGTGGCCGGGAAGTGGCGGCACGTGCGAAAAGGAGCAGCGACAGATGAGCCAGCACGACCGGGGCACCGGCCACGATCCGCACTCCCTCCCGCTCGCCGACTACGACGAGCTGCCGCTCCCGGCGCTGGAGAGCCGCATCCGGCCACTGGGCCCCGCCGAGGTGCGCGAACTGCTCGACCACGAGAGGCGGCACGCGCGGCGCACCGGGGCCGTCGAGGTGCTGAAGGCACGGCTCGGCCAGCTCAAGTCCGGCAGCGAGCCGTCGTCGGGCGACCCGTCCGCGCCGCGTCCCGGTGCCGGGCACCACCGCGGGGGCTCGCCGGTCTCCCCGGCCACCTCCTCCGCGCCCGGCAGCCCGCCCCCGCACGGCACACCCGACCAGCCGGGCCGCCCGAAGGGCAACCGCGCCTAGGGCCTGCCGGCTGTCTCATGCCGGGCTCCCCCGCCGCTACGGTCGGTGGGCGGCGTCGAGCCGGCTCATCTCCTCGTCGGAGAGCCGCAGCGCGCCCGCCGCGACGTTCTCGACGAGGTGGTCCGGGTTGCCGGTGCCCGGGATCGCCAGCACGTGCGGGCCGCGCTGGAGCGTCCACGCCAGCCGGACCTGGGCCGGGGTGGCACCGTGCGCACGGGCGACGGCGGTCAGCTCCGGCGTCTCGGTGGTGTGCGCACCGCTTTCGCGGCCCTCGCCCGCGATCGCGAAGAACGGCACGAACGCCACGCCCTGCGCACCGCAGAGCGTCAGGAGGTCGTCCGCCTCCGGGCGCCGGGAGTCGAGGCTGTAGCGGTTCTGGACGCAGACCACGGGTGCGATGGCCCGGGCCTCCTCCAGGTGGTGCGCCCGCACGTTGGACAGGCCCAGGTGCCTGATGAGCCCGGCGTCCCTGAGGTCCGCCAGGGCGCCGAAGTGCTCCGCCAGGGAAGGGGCCCCGTTGCTGCGCAGGTTGACCACGTCCAGGTGGTCCCGGCCGAGCTGGCGGAGGTTCTCCTCCACCTGGCCGCGCAGTTGCTCGGGCCGCGCCCACGGCAGCCACCCGCCGGACGGGTCCCGGCCGGGGCCGACCTTGGTGGTGATGACCAGGTCGTCGGGGTAGGGGGCGAGGGCGCTGTTGATCAGCTCGTTCGCGGAGCGCAGCGAGGAGAAGTAGAACGCGGCGGTGTCGATGTGGTCGACACCGAGGTCCACCGCCCGGCGCAGCACCGCGATCGAGCGGTCGCGGTCGGCGGGCGAGCCGCCGAAAGCGGCGCCGCTGCTGGTCAGACGCATGGCGCCGAAGCCTATGCGGTGGACGGTGCGGTCGCCGAGGCGCCAGGTGCCCGCTGCCTCCGCGGTGATCGTCTGTGAGGTCATGGGCGGGAGTGTCGCACAACGCATCCCCGGCGAACCGGTCACCGCATGCCATACCACCGTCGTCAAGAAACCCTGGGAGCCCCGCGCCCGTCGCGCCGCGCGCTGTGCGCTGTGCGCTGTGCGCTGTGCGCTGTTTCGCCTAACGGCCTGGTTGACCGGGCCGCCCAGGGGTTAACCATGTGCACGCGTGGGGCCGCGAGGCAGGCAGGGCGGACGGGACGGAGGACGGTACATGCTGCTGCGGCGGCGCAGGGAGGGACTGCGGGCCCGGGCAGGGGAGACCGCGGTCACCGGCTTCGAGGTGCTGGACCGCAGACTGCCGGCGGCCGAGGCCGGCCGGCTGCTGCGCAAGGCGTTCCCCGACCACTGGAGCTTCCTGCTCGGCGAACTCGCGCTGTACAGCTTCGTGGTGCTGCTCCTGACCGGTGTCTACCTGACGCTGTTCTTCGACCCGAGCATGCGCGAGACCGTGTACCGCGGCAGCTACCTGCCGCTGCGCGGGCAACTGATGACGCAGGCCTACACCACGACGCTGCACATCTCCTTCGACATCCGCGGCGGGCTGCTGATCCGTCAGATCCACCACTGGGCCGCGCTGGTGTTCCTCGCCGCGATCGGGGTGCACATGCTGCGGATCTTCTTCACCGGCGCCTTCCGCCGGCCCAGGGAGGGCAACTGGACGATCGGCGTGACGCTGTTCCTGCTGGCCCTCCTGGAGGGTTTCTGCGGCTACTCGCTGCCGGACGACCTGCTGTCCGGCACCGGCCTGCGCACCGCGTACACGATCGTCACCTCGATCCCGGTGGTGGGCACCTACCTCGGCTTCCTCGCCTGGGGCGGCGAGTTCCCCGGGCACATCATCATCCCGCGCCTGTACATCACCCATGTGCTGTTCGTGCCGGGGCTGCTGGTCCTGCTGATCGCGGCGCACCTGGTCCTGGTGGTCTACCTGAAGCACACCCAGTGGGCCTCGCGCGGCAGGACCAACCGGAACGTGGTGGGCGCCCCGCTCTTCCCGCACTTCACGGCCAAGTCCTCGGGGCTGTTCATGATGGTGTTCGGGGTGCTCGCGCTCCTGGCCGCGCTGGCCCAGATCAACCCGGTGTGGGCCTACGGCCCCTATGTCGCCGACCAGATCGCCACCGGTGCGCAGCCGGACTGGTACGTCGGCTTCCTGGAGGGCGCGCTGCGTCTGATGCCGCCCTGGGAGAACTCCTTCGCCGGGCACACCCTGATGTGGAACGTGTTCGTACCGGCGGTGCTGCTGCCCGGCCTGCTCTTCATGGTGCTCTTCCTCTACCCGCTCTTCGAGAAGTGGGTCACGGGCGACCACCTGGAACACCACCTGTGCGACCGGCCGCGCGACCGGCCGGTGCGCACCGGGTTCGGGGTCGCGGGCATCGTGTTCTACGCCGTGCTGCTGCTGGCCGGCGGCAACGACGTCATCGCGTACTCCTTCAGGATCTCCGTCAACGCGCTCACGTGGATCTTCCGCATCGCCGTCGTCGCGGCCCCGGTCGTCGCCTTCGCCCTGACGAAACGGCTCTGCCTGGCGCTCCAGGCCCGTGAGCGCCGGGTGCTCACCGAGGGCGTGGAGACCGGCTGCGTACGGCAGAGCGTGTACGGCGGCATCAGCGAGGACCACCGGCCCGCGCCCGCACCGCGCCTGTACCGCTTCCTGGTGCGCGAGCTGCCCCGGCCGCTGCCCGCGCCCGGCGCGCGGGCCCCGCGCCGCCGCCGGCTGCGGGCCGCCCTGAGCACCTGGTACTACCGGGACAGGGTGGAGCTGCCGGTCACGCCAGAGCAGCGCAGGCACGTGGACGAGGCGCTGGCCGAGCCGGCCGTCGAGGGCAGGCGGTGAGGGCAGGCGGTGAGGGCGCGGCCCCTTCAGTCGAAGCGGCGCACGTACTCGAAGACCAGCCCGAGCACACCGGCCAGCAGCACCCCGACGCCGATCAGGAGGAGCCACAGGCCGTGCACCACGCCGAGCGCGGCGAGCCCCGCGCCGATCGCGGTCAGCACCGGGTAGGGGCTCTGCGGCGGGAAGAAGTCCAGCGGTCCCGCCCGCTCGGCGACCTCGGACGTCTTGGAGTCCTCCGGCCTGCTGCCCAGTCGCTGGTAGGTGCGGGCGAAGAAGAAGGCGATCAGGGAGGCCATCAGGAACGAGACGATGAGCGCGGCCGTGCCCGCGGGCTCCCTCGACCATCCCGCGTAGACGGCACCGGTGACGAGGAAGAAGCCCGCCACGACGGTGAACAGGTATGCCTCGGCCTTCATTCGCGCCACTCCTCGTACTGGCCGCGCCAGCCGCCCGCCCGCCGCTCCGTGTCGGGCGTGGGCCGCTGTGGAACACGCCCGCTCAGCAGTGCGCCGACCTCCGGATGGCGCAGGTCGAAGGCGGGCGAGTCGGAGCGGATGGGCGGCAGCGCGTGGAAGTTGTGCCGGGGCGGCGGGCAGGACGTCGCCCATTCCAGCGACCGCCCGTAGCCCCACGGGTCGTCCGTGGCCACCTTCGGCGACCGGGCGGTCCTTGCGACGTTGTAGAGGAAGGGCAGCGTGGAGAGCCCCAGCAGGAAGGCGCCGACGGACGAGACGGTGTTGAGGACGGTGAAGTGGTCGGCGGCGAGGTAGTCCGCATAGCGGCGGGGCATGCCCTCCTCGCCGAGCCAGTGCTGTACGAGGAAGGTGGTCTGGAAGCCGGTGAACAGCGTCCAGAAGTGGATCTTCCCGAGCCGCTCGTCGAGCATCCGCCCGGTCCACTTGGGCCACCAGAAGTAGAAGCCGCCGAACATGGCGAAGACCACCGTGCCGAACAGCACGTAGTGCAGGTGCGCCACGATGAAGTACGAGTCGGTGACGTGGAAGTCCAGCGGCGGCGAGGCGATCAGGACGCCGCTGAGCCCGCCGAGCAGGAAGGTCACGAGGAAGCCCACCGCCCACAGCATCGGTGTCTCGAAGGAGAGGCTGCCCCGCCACATCGTGCCGACCCAGTTGAAGAACTTCACTCCGGTCGGCACCGCGATGAGGAACGACAGCAGGGAGAAGAACGGCAGCAGCACGGCGCCGGTGGCGAACATGTGGTGCGCCCAGACGCTGGCGGAGAGCATCGTGATGGCGATGGTCGCGCCGACCATGCCCACGTAGCCGAAGATCGGCTTGCGGCTGAAGACCGGGATGATCTCGGTGACGATGCCGAAGAAGGGCAGCGCGACGATGTAGACCTCGGGGTGCCCGAAGAACCAGAAGAGGTGCTGCCACAGGATCGCCCCGCCGTTCGGCGCCTCGAAGATGTGCGCGCCGAACTTGCGGTCCGCCTCCAGCGCGAGCAGCGCCGCCGTCAGCACCGGGAAGGCGAGCAGCGCGAGGATGGCCGTGAACAGGACGTTCCAGGTGAAGATCGGCATCCGGAACATGGTCATCCCGGGCGCCCGCAGGCACACGATGGTGGCGACGAAGTTCACGGACCCGAGCGTGGTGCTCAGCCCCGCCAGCACCAGCCCCATGGCCCACAGGTCGCCGCCCTGGCCCGGTGAGCGCACGGCGCTGTTGAGCGGCGCGTACGCGAACCACCCGAAGGCCGCGGCGCCGCCGGGCACCACGAAACCGGAGACCACGATCACCGCGCCGAACAGGAAGAGCCAGTACGTCAGCGCGTTCAGCCGCGGGAAGGCGACGTCGGGCGCGCCGATCTGCAACGGCATCACGGCGTTGGCGAACCCGGCGAACATCGGCGTGGCGAACAGCAGCATCATCACGGTGCCGTGAATGGTGAAAAGCTGGTTGTACTGCTCCACGCTGACCACCTGGATGCCGGGCCGGGCGAGCTCCGCCCGCATCAGCATGGCGAGCACCCCGGCCAGCAGGAAGAAGCCGAACGCGGTCGCCATGTACATGTTGCCGATGACCTTGTGGTCGGTGGTGACGAGGTAGCCCAGCAGCCGGGTCCCGGCACGGGTGTCCCGGTCGGCCCCGGCCCTGGGGGCGGGCCGCACCTCCTCCTGGTCGAGCTGCGTCATCCCACCTCCCGCGGCACGCCGGTGCCGCGTTTCCCTAGCCGGACCGGGCGGCGGGCAAACGTGCGCTGGGCCATCCGGCCCATCTGGCTCATCCGGTGCGCGGGCGCGGCGGCCGGGAGCCCGTCGCCGCCGGACGGGTCGTTGAAGAGACAACAGGAAAGTTGCGGGCCCCGGCCTGAAGATGGCGTGAGGGGGCTCGAGGGTGCCGCGGGGCGCGTACGGGTGCGCGGCTTCGCGGCCCGGTCAGGGAATCGGGGCGCGGTCCGGGCCCAGGCCCGGATCGCAGTCGTCTGGAGGGCCCGTCTGATGCTTCTGCCCGACAAACCCCAGGTCGTCCGTCTGCTGCACCGCTACCGCATCTGGGAGCGGCGGCTGGGCGACGTGCCGTCCGATCCGGTGGTGCGGCGGCGGTTCGAGGACACGGCGTACACGCTGTGCATACTCATGGGCCGGCGGACGGCGCGTGAGGCGGTGACGGCAGCGGAGCTCTACGTCCGCTCGCCGTGAGTCCGCCGGCCGCGAGGCCGCCCGCCCCTGCGAGGCCGCCCGGGCCGACTGCCCCCGCGGGGCGCGGCGGGCCGTACCCCGCGGCGGGTCCGACCGCCCCGCGGGGTACGGCCCGCCGCGCCGCTTGTCCGCGGGCGCTCAGGCACCGGCGGGGAAGCGGTCCCAGACGCGGTGCGAGGCCAGCAGGGCGAAGACCCGGTCGAGGATGCCTCCCGCGCCGTCGCCGACCACCACGCCCGCGGCGTCCTCGGGCACCCCGGCCTCCTGAAGGACCCGCCCCGCGCCGCCCCAGGCCCCGATCGCCTTTCCGTGCCGGTACGCCTCGCCGAGCAGCAGGAGCACCCTCGGGTCGCTCGCCGCGTCAGCCGGTGCTGCGGGGTCGGCCGCCTTGGCGTCCCGCGCCCCGTAGGCGTCCGCACCCGGCCCGGTGACCCCGGCCAGCAGCACGGCGTCGAACTCGACCGACCGCGCCGTGGCGAAGGTGCGCTGCACCGCGACCGGCTGCGTGCTGCCGTTCTGCAGGGCACCGCCGGCCGGTGCGATCACCAGCGGCACCATCCCGGCGTCCAGTATCGAGCCGCGTGCCGACCGCACCGCGTCCAGGTCGCAGCCCTCGTCTGCGACGATCCCGACGACCCGCCCCTCGACGGGCCACTGACGGCCCAGTTGGGAGAGCGCCGGGCTGGGCTCCACCGCGGCCAGCGGCCGGTCGGGATCCGGCGCGGCGAGGCCGAGGCCGCGCGCCACGCCCTGGCACAGCTCCGCGTCGATGTTGGCCAGCACCTGGAGCGCCCGCTGCTTGATCGCCGTCTCGTGGCACTTGTTCAGCTCGAAGGTGTACGCGCCGATGATGTGCTCCCGCTCGACGGGCGTCATGCTGAGCCAGAACCGCCGCGGCTGGCTGAAGTGGTCGTCGAAGGAGGCCGGCGCCCCGCGCTCCTTCTTCGCCGCCGGCAGGTCGACCGGCACCTCGATGTACGCGCCCTCGTCCCGGCCCGCGAGGAACGGGCACCCGCCGTCCAGCGAGTTCGGCCGGTACGGTGCCGTGCCCCGGTGGACGGCGGTCTGGTGCATGCCGTCCCGCAGCATGTCGTTGACCGGGGCGTGCGGACGGTTGATGGGCAGTTGGGCGAAGTTCGGGCCGCCGAGGCGGGTGATCTGGGTGTCGATGTACGAGAAGAGCCGGCCGGCGAGCAGCGGGTCGTCGGTGATGTCGATGCCGGGCACGAGGTGGCCCGGGTGGAAGGCGACCTGCTCGGTCTCCGCGAAGAAGTTCGTCGGGTTGGCGTTCAGCGTGAGCAGCCCGATCGGCTGCACGGGGGCCAGTTCCTCGGGGACGATGTTCGTCGGGTCGAGCAGGTCGATCCCCTCGAAGGACTGCTCCTCGTTGTCGGGGAAGGTCTGCACGCCCAGCTCCCACTCCGGGAACGCACCGGCCTCGATGGCGTCCGCCAGGTCGCGGCGGTGGAAGTCGGGGTCCATGCCGTTGCTGATCTGGGCCTCCTCCCAGACCAGGGAGTGGATGCCCAGCTTCGGCTTCCAGTGGAACTTCACCAGGGTGGTCTCGCCCCGGGCGTTCACCATCCGGAAGGTGTGGACGCCGAAACCCTCCATCGTCCGGTACGAGCGGGGGATGCCGCGGTCCGACATGTTCCACAGCGTGTGGTGGGTGGCCTCGGTGTGCAGGGTGACGAAGTCCCAGAAGGTGTCGTGGGCGCTCTGGGCCTGCGGGATCTCGCGGTCGGGGTGCGGCTTGGCGGCGTGCACGACGTCCGGGAACTTGATGGCGTCCTGGATGAAGAACACCGGGATGTTGTTGCCGACCAGGTCGAAGACGCCCTCGGTGGTGTAGAACTTCGTGGCGAAGCCCCGGGTGTCGCGCACCGCGTCCGCCGAGCCGCGTGAACCCAGCACCGTGGAGAACCGTACGAAGACGGGCGTCTCCACGTCCTCGCCGAGGAAGGCCGCCTTGGTGATCTGCTCGGCGCTGCCGTACCCGCGGAAGACCCCGTGCGCCGCGGCGCCGCGGGCGTGCACCACCCGTTCGGGTATGCGCTCGTGGTCGAAGTGGGTGATTTTCTCCCGCAGGTGGTGGTCCTGGAGCAGCACGGGGCCGCGGCGGCCGGCCTTGAGCGAGTGGTCGCTGTCGTAGGGCCGGTTGCCCTGCGCGGTGGTGAGGTACGCGCCGCGCTGTGCGGACCTGCCCCGGTCCCCGTCGGTGGGCGCTCCGGTGGGGCTGTAGGGCTCGGGAGCGCTCTGGTCCGCCTTCGGGGGCAGCGGGTCGCGGGGCGTGGTGGGCTCGGCCACCGGCGGCGACTCGGGGCCCGGCTTGCCGGGGATCCCGTCCCCGGCGGCCTTCTTCTGCTTCTTCTCGTTCATCGCTCCTCCGTAGCTGCGCGCGTACCTCGGAAGGCTTCGGGTCGGCGTGACACCGCCCCGGCGGACGGCGGGCTCGGCCGGCCGGCAGGACCGGCACCCGCCGGCGCACACCGGCCGAAGCCGGCGGGTACGCCGCTGAGTACCCCCTGCCGCGGATCCGACGCCTGCGGTTCCCGGAGGCGCTCGGGGCCGCCCCGCGGCCGGCGCCGTCCCCGGCCCCGGCGCCGTCCGCCCCGGGCGTCACTCGGCCCGTACGCGGACCGTGTACAGCTCGGGGTCATGCGCGTCCGGAAGGTGCATGCCGGCCTGGACACCGGAGCGCAGGTAGCGCAGGACGGGTTCGTTCAGCCGTTCGCCGGGCATGGCGACCGGGATGCCGGGCGGGTACGGGGTGATCATCTCCGCGGCGACCCGGCCGGCCGCCTCGGCCACCGGCACGTCCTCGGTGCGGCCGAAGTACGCCTCCCGGGGCGGGCAGCACTGTTCGAGCCGTAGCTCGTGCGGCTCGGGCACCACCACGCGGACCGGCGCGTCGAAGCCGTCGGCCGAGTGCGCCAGGTCCTTCAGCGCGGCGAGCAGGACCCCCGCGGTCTGCTCGTCGTCGGCGTGGGTGAGCTGGGTGTTGATCCTGCGGTGGTCGGAGATGTGGACGTCGACGCGGTGCCGCTCGCGCAGCCAGTCGGCCGCCTGGTAGCCGCTCACGCCGAGACCGCCGACGTCGATCACGACGGGCAGCGGGTCCAGGTCGTGGGCGAGGCCGGGGCCGCAGACCTCCGCCCGGTCCATCACGTGCAGGCCCTCGATCTCCTCGATCGCCGCCCGTACCGTGCCGGCCAGGTCGAGCGCGCGGCCGAGCAGGGCGTGCCCCTGCTCCACCATCTGCCGCCGCCAGCCGTCGAGCCCGGCGTACAGCAGGACGGAGGGGCTGGTGGTGCCCAGCAGATCCGCCCGGGACTTCAGCGTCCCCGGGCTGATCAGGTCGCCCTGGAGGTGGAAGACCGAGCCCTGTTCCAGGCCGCTGCCCATCTTGTGGATGCTGGTGACGCACACGTCGGCGCCCGCGTCCATGGCCCAGGCCGGCAGGTCCGGGTGGAACGGCAGGTGGGCACCCCATGCCTCGTCCACGATCAGGGGCCGTGCGCGGCGGTGGCAGACTTCGGCGATGCCCGCCACGTCCGCGCAGGTCCCGTACGGCGTGGGGCTGGTGACCAGGGCGCCGAGGGCGTCCGGATGCCGGGTGAAGGCGTCCTCGAACGCCGCGGGCGACGGCGGGTGCGCGAGCCGGCGTCCGGTGTCCCACTGCGGGTCCACCCACACGGGCCGGATGCCGGAGAGGATGAGCCCGGCGACCACCGACTTGTGGACGTCCCTGCCGATCAGCAGCTCTTGGCCCGAGCTGGCGACGGACAGCATCGCGGCCTTGACGGACAGCGAGCTGCCGCAGGTGGAGAAGAAGGTGTACTCGGCGTGCACGGCGTCCGCCATCAGCTCCTCGGCACGCTCCAGCACCCGGCCCCGCATACGCCGGTCGTCCAGGCCGCCGACCAGCAGCACGTCGTTGTGGAAGACCGCGTCGCCGAGCGCCTCGCGCACCCGGGGGTCGGCGCCTCTGGCCTGCTTGTGGCCGGGCGGGGTGAAGGACGCCCCGTCCGACTTGCGGTGGCGGGCGAGCGCTTCCAGGATCGGGGCGTGGGAATGATCACGTGGGTTCATAGGGTCACCGGGGGTCGGGGGCGGTGGTCTCGGTTTCGCCGGGCGGTCCCTCCCGGCCGTGCGGCGCCGGGTTCCCCCTCACGGGGTTTTCTCACCCGGCGGCTGCCGGACGCGCTCACCCGGCGGGTGCCGGGTGAACTCACTGCCGCGGCAGCAGCGGGCCGAGCGGCCCCAGGTCCAGGTTCAGGTCCTCGGGCCGCAGGCCGTAACGCTCGCGCAGTTCCGTCATCCGTTCGTCGAGCAGCATCAGCGTCAGGCCGATCCGCTCCTCCTGCTCGTCGGTCAGGTCGCCGGCGTCGACACGGCGCAGTGCCTGCCGCTCCATGAGCTGGCGCAGCAGTTCCACGACGGTGAGCACCAGCTTGACCAGGTCGCGCTCCACCGTGTCGGCGTCGAGCGAGATCCTGTTCCGGCCGGCCCTGTCCTCCTCGTCCTCCTCGTCCTCCTCGCGGGGGCGGGGCGCGGTGTCCGTCACGACGGTGTCGCCTCCTTCTCGGGCCAGGGCGCGGGGACCTCTGCGCGGACCGCGCTGATCAGTGCGTTCAGGTCGATGCGCACCAGGTCGACGTCCGCGATCCGCAGGGTGAGGTTGCCGGTGACGACGACACCGCCGGCCAGCAACCGGTCGAGCAGGTCGACGAGGGCGACCTCCCGGTGCTCCAAAGCCGTGGTCATCGCGGCTCCAGCCCGGTCCGCGCCGTCCCGTCCCGCCCGGCCCCGGCCCGCGCCGGGCGCGGCGCCGGTACGGCCGCGGCGGTCGGCCGCACGCCCTCCTGGCCTGTGCCGTCCGGCCCGCCGGATTCGGCGGATTCGCCGGATTCGGCGGAGTCGGCGGCATCGGCGGCATCGGCGTCGGCGGAGTCCGCGGCGCCGAAGGAGTACGCCGCCCACGGCCCGGTCAGCTCCACGCGCAGCCCGGGGGCCTCGCCATCGGCCCGTCGCACGGCCTCGGCGAACTCCGCGGCGCGCTCCCGGTCGACGAGGTACGCGGCGTTGAGCACGTTGCGGCCCGGGGCGCCGGACAGCTCGGCACTCTGCGGCCGGTGCAGCCGCTCGGCCGCGGAGTGCCCGGCGAGGACGCGCCGCAGCCGTCCTGCGAACTCCTCCGCGTACTGCCAGGACCGCTCCCGGCCGTCCCGCTCGGCGCGCCTGCGGCGCAGGTAGTCACGGCCGCTCGCGGGCCGGTCGGGACCGCCGCCCGCCGCCCGGCCGGCGTCCGCCGCCGGCTCCGCGTACACCTTGACGCCCCATTCGACCCGTCCGGCCAGCCGCTCCAGCAGGTTCTCGAAGTCGTCGTACCGGCTGTGCAGCATCTCGCGCACACCGTCGCGCGCGTGGAAGACCGTGGCCAGCCGCAGGGGCAGCGGACTGGTCACCCGGCTGAGCGCGGCCAGCACCTCGTCGTGGCGGCGGGCGGTGGCGGCGAGCCAGTCCAGGTCCTCCAGACGGGCGCGCAGGGCCGCCTCGCAGAAGTCGCCCTCGGGCACCTCCCCGACGACCGCGACGAGGTCACGGTGCCGCAGCAGTTCGGGCGGCGCCCCGGCGACGCCGGTGAGCCCGGAATCCAGCGGCTCGTCGAAGGGGCGGCAGACGGCGTACACGTACCAGGAACCGCTCATCGCTCCCGCCCCCTCGCCACCGCGCCGGCGTCCGTGCCTTCCGTGTCTTCCGTGTCTTCCGTGTCTTCCGCGGCGGGGGACCCGTCGGCGTCCTGCCCGCCCGCGGTGAGTTCCTCGATACGGGCCCTCAGCTCCGCGTTCTCCTCGGCGAGGTCCCGGCCGCGGGCGCGGCTGGAGAGGGCCGGATCGTCCTCCCACCAGTCGATGCCCATCTCCTTCGCCTTGTCGACGGAGGCGACCACCAGCCGCAGCTTGATGGTGAGCAGTTCGATGTCGAGCAGGTTGATCCGGATGTCGCCCGCGATCACGATGCCCGTGTTGAGCACCCGCTCCAGGATGTCGGCGAGGTTGCCACCACCGCCGGCCGCGTACGGATCGGGCAGCGACCGTGCGGTGGACGTCAGCGGCGTGGTCATCGGCGGCTCCGGGCACGCGCTCCGGTGCGGGCGCGGTGGCGGCTGCGGGCCGCTGCGCGCTCGTCCGCCGACGGCTCCGCCTCGGGTTCGGCCTCGGACTCGTCCTCGGCGTACCCGCCGTCCTCGTAGGCGTCCTCGGCCTCGTCCTCCTCGTACTCCCCTTCGCCCTCGTCCTCCTCGTACTCCCCTTCGCCCTCGTCCTCCTCGTACTCCCCTTCGGCCTCGTCCTCGGCCTCGGCGGGTTCCTCCTGCTCGTAGCCGTAGTCCGCCTCGTCCTCGTACTCGCCGGCCGGCTCCTCGGCGGCCTCGGGCTCCTCTTCCCCGGCGCGCGCTCCCTCGTCGCCGCGCACCACCTCGCCGTCCCGGAGCTCATCGGGCCGGCCGCCGCTCGCCTCGCCGTTCAGGGAGACGAACCGGGCGAAGTCCTTGAGGTCGAACCGGGCCCTGCGGTCCTGAGCGCGCCAGATGTTGCCGGTCTTCTCGACGAAGCCGACGGGGTGGTACTCCATGATCAGTTGGAGCCTGGTCAGCCGCGGTGCCAGCTCGTGGAAGGTGACCACGCCCTTCGTGGGGCCGAGCTCGCCCTCCGACTCCCAGGCGATCCGCTCGTCCGGGAGCTGCTCGGAGGTCATGGTCTTGTAGCCGCCGTGGGACAGGAAGATCTTGAACCGCCAGTCGGACCCGGTGTCCTCCGGGACGTCGACGTCCTCGACACCCCTGGCGAAGCCGCTGTACTCCTGGTACCGCGTCCACTGGTCGTAGGCGGTGCGCAGCGGAACACCCACGTCCATGGACTCCATCAGCACCGTGGGCTTGCCGCGGCCCTTCTTGCCGCCTTTCCTCCCGTCCTCACCTCCCGGGAGGACACCCTTGACGGTGTCCTTGAGGCGAGACGCCCCCTTCCCGGCCAGGGAGCCCAGCGGGTTGTGCCCGGCGAGCTTCCTGCCGCCTTCCACAGCGAGCCTGCCGAGGCCCGGGCTCTTGCCATCGGCGATGTCCGTCAGCCGGGCGGTGCCCTGTCCGAGCTTGTGCCCGACGCCCGAGACCAGGCGCTCCACCTGGGCGCCCAGGTAGTCCCGGGCCTCCGCCTTGAGGCGGTCGGCCGCCGGGCTGCCGGCGATCCCGTGGAGCGTACCCCCGGTTGCCTGCTGTGCGGTGGACCTGGTGTCAGCCACGGTCGCCGCCTCCCTTCGCCGAGCGCTGCCGCGCGGCCGGGCGCGCCTCGCCGCGGGCCGCGGCGGCCCTCTTGCCGGGCGGCACACGGCCGGGGCTCCGCTTGGCCGCCGCCCGCTTCCCCGGAGGCGGGGCCTTCTTCGCCGGTGCCTTCTTGGCCGGTGCCTTCTTCGCCGCCTTCTTGGCGGCGGCCTTCCTGGGCCGCGGAGGCTCCTCGCCCTCCGCCGGCTCGCGGCCCTCGGCCTCCTCGGGGACCTCCGCGTCCTCGCCCGTGTCCGGGGCCGCCCCTTCCCCCTCTTCGGCCTCTTCGGCCTGCTCGGGTTCTTCCGCCTCCGCTTCCCCGGTGTCCGACTCCTCCTCGGGCGGGGCCGCCTTCCCCTCCCGCACGCCGGCGGTCCGCTCGTGCAACCGGTCGGCCAGTTTCTCCAGCCGCCGCTCGATCAGGGCACCGGAAGCGGCCTTCCCCACCCCGCGCAGCTCACCGGTGAGCTGGTCGCCGACCTGCTTGAGCTGCGGGTTGCTGCGCAGTTGCTCGGTCACCACGCCCTTGAGCGCGGCCGGGTTCAACGGCAGCCGCCGACCCGCGGCCATGGCGCCGAGCACGAGTGCCAGCTTCATCTTCCTCGTGCGCCCGAGGAGGTATCCGGCCCCGACAGCGAGGCCCGTCGTCCTGCGGTTCATCGTGTCCTCAACCGCCTTCCGCTTCTCGTGGGGCCGTCCATCCGTCCTGTGTGCCGCCCTCGCCGCCCCAGGGTTCCGACGGGACCCCGCGGGAGCGTTCGAGGCGGTCGAGGAGTTCGTCCTCCAGACGGTCGAACTCCTCCTCGTCCAGTTCGCCGGCGGCGAGCCGCTCCTCGAGCCGGCCGAGCTCAGCGACGATCGCGGCCGGATCGTCGTACCGGCGCTCGGCCTCGGCCAGCACCTGCCGCATCACCCAGGCGCTGCCGCGCACCGGGGCCAGCGGAAGCAGGAGCACCTCACCGAGCAGTCCCATGGCCTCACTCCACCGTCTCGGACACGTGCCCGGCGCCGCGCGGCACCGCGGGCGCGGCGGGGCCGGGCTCGACGAAGCTGTACGGGGGCAGCGGGCCGTTGACGCGCAGCTCCAGGTGCGGCCGGTCGGCGCGCACCCGCTCGACGGCCGCGGTGAACGCCTCGACCGACGCCCGGTCGACCAGGAAGGAGACGTTCGCCACCCAGGCGGCGGACTCCGGGCCCGCCGCCACCCCGGCCGCCGCGGGCTCCAGCATCCGGTACAGCCGCTCGGCGTCCTCCGCCTCCTGGGCCTGGACGGCGGCCACCACCAGCTCGCCCAGCCGCATCCGCTGCTGGTAGCTGCCGCCGCCGGCCGCGTTGTTGGCGTCGCTCAGCTCCTTGATGTGCGGGTTGTGCGCCATCACGTGGCGCAGCACCGCGGCCTCCTGGTGGGTGGCCTTCACGTTGTACTCGACCTTGCCCGCCAGCGCCTTCAGCCGCTCGCGGAAGTGCCGGCCGCGCTCGGCGAGCACGCCGCGCACGGACGCGTCGTCCGGGGCGATGCTGCCGAACCGCATGGGCAGCACGGGGCCGTCCGCCTCCGCCCGGTAGAGCACCCGCTGGTGGGCCATCAGGTCCCGGCGCTTGGGCCGCAGCCCTTCCGGCGCGTCGCTGACGACCGCCGCGAGGCCGTTCTCGACGACGGTGCGCACCGCCCGGGCCGGTTCACCCACTCCGGTGGTGCCGTCAGGCAGGTCTGGGTGCGAGCACTCGGCGATGCCATAGACGTAGGTACTCATCCCCGCTCACTCCTCGTCGTCCGTGCGTGCCGTCCCGGACCTGGACCCGGAGCCGCTCGCCGCGGCCTTCTTGCGCGGGGCGCGGCGGCGGCGGGGCTCCTCCTCGCCGTCGTCCCCGTCCCGGCCCTGCTGGAAGGCGTGGGAAATCGTTTCTGCCGCACCGGAGAGCACACCCTTGGACTTGCCGCGCGCACCTGACTCGGTGATCTCGCCGACCAGGTCGGGCAGGCCGGGATCGCTGTGCGGCCCGGATTCCAGGTCGAGGCGGTTGCAGGCCTCGGCGAAGCGGAGGTAGGTGTCGACACTGGCCACCACGACCCGTGCGTCGATCTTGAGGATTTCGATGCCGACCAGTGAGACGCGCACGAAGGCGTCGATGACCAGTCCTCGGTCGAGTACGAGTTCCAGGACGTCGTACAGTCCGCTGCTGCCGCCGCCTCGGGATTGCTGTGCTGGGACCACGGTGGTCATACGACCGCCCCTCCTTGCTGTGGTGTGTGTTTGTTCTGCTGTTGTGTGTGGTGTTCGTCCTGTTTTGTATGACGTGTTCGCTGATGCTTCATCGTGTTCGCTGATGTGCGTCCGGTCGTCGTACCCGGTGTTCGCCACCGTCGCGCTCGATGCTTCCTGCGCTCAGGCGTGCACCAACCGCTCCCTGCGGCCCGGTGCCGCGCTTCAGCCGCGCTGGTGCGAATCGGCACGGCCCCGCTCGTAGCGGCGGACGCGCCGGTAGCCCATGAGCTCACCGTCCTGGTCCACCTGGACCTGGTAGCTGCCGATGAGGCTCATCGTGTCGGGTACCCTGGCCAGTTCCAGGACCTCGACCTCCAACGTCCAGCCGTCCTCGGACCGCTCGAACGAGGACACCGACTCCGCGGTCATCCCGGTCAGCTCGGTGAGCTGGGCACGTGCACGGTGCAGGATCTGCATCGGGCCCGGCGGCTTGTCACGCGCGCTCCCGGACCTCTGCTCGTCTGTCACGTCGCTGCTGTTCTCTTCGGTTGTGCCGTGATGCTTTCTCTGGGGCATTGGGCCACCTCGTCGGTTCGGGTGACCGGGATCGCCCCGTCCAAACCCCCGCCACCGGGGGTGACGGGTCCGAGCACGGTGGTGGTGCGCCCGGCGGGCGGGAGCGGCGCCCGTCGCGCGGCACGCCCGACCGGGGCCGGATCGCCCGAGGTCGCGTACAGTTCGATCTGCCGGCCGCGACCGGCGGCGTGGGCGGTACCGCTTCGCCCTCCGGTCATGGCGCGTGCCGCGCGCCCCTGCGGCCTGCCACCCCGCGTCGACCTCCATTCCGGACAGGAAGAGGGCATGCCCGTGGACCAACTGGTGCAGGACGGCGTCTACGTCCTGGAGAACGCCGCCTCCGGGAAGGTCCTCGACGTGCCGGGCGGCGGCTGGGACAACGGCCTGCCCGTGGCCGTGTGGCAGCGGCTCGGTCCGCACGGCAGCCCCGGCCAGCAGTGGGCGGTGGAGTTCGACCCGGCCCACGACGCGTACACCCTGCGCCGGCCCGACACGGAGAAGTTCCTGGACGTCGCCGGCGCCAGCCGTGCGGACGGCGCCGTGGTCCAGGTCTGGGAGGCCACGGACAGCGACGCCCAGCGGTGGCGGTTGGAGTCCCATGGCCCGGGCGGGCGGCTCGCCGTGGTCAACCTCGGCTCCGGCCGGCTGCTGACCGCGGCCGGCGACGACGACGGCGCCGCCGTGTGGCAGCGGACCTGCACCGGCGCGGACCACCAGCTCTGGCAGCTCGACGCGGTCAGTTGACGTCGTCGTGCCGTTGCCGCCGGCCGCCCGCCGGTGCCGCTTCGGCCGCCTTCAGCGGGTGCACCGCGGGCCCTTGGAGCACACGTCCGTCGGTGGCGAACCGCGACCCGTGGCACGGGCACTCCCAGGTACGCTCGGCGTCGTTGAACCGCACCAGGCAGCCCAGGTGCGTACAGCGCGCGGAAAGCGCGTGCAGGCCGCCCTCCTCGTCCCGGTACACGGCGCGGTGCCGTGCTCCGCTGCGCACCACCGCCCCGCGGCCGGGAGCGATGTCGTCCGTCGAGGGCTCCTCGCGGCCGGGCAGCCGGTCGCCCACGAAGTACCGGGCCGTCTCGGCCTGCCGCTCCACCAGGCCCCGGCCCTCGCGGGCTAGGTGCAGCCGGCGCGGGTCGTAGAGGCCAGCCCACGGCAGGCTCTCGCCCGCCATCAGCGACCGCAGCAGCCGCCCTGCGACCATCCCCCCGCTCATTCCCCAGCCGCCGAACCCGGTGGCGACGTACACGTGCCGGGCCGCGGGGTGCAGAAGGCCGATGAACGGCAGCCCGTCGGTGGTCGAGTTGTCCTGCGCCGCCCAGCGGTGCACCGGTTGCGCGGTGGGGAAGTGCTCCAGCATCCAGGCCGCCAGCCGTGCGTAGCGCTCCACCACCCCGCCGGTGCCCGGGAGGAACTTCTCCCCCGTGGCGATGAGCAGCCGGTGCTCCTCGTCCAAGGGCGCGGTGCGCAGGGATCGGGTGCGGTCCTCGGGCGTCAGGTACATGCCCTGCGGGTCGTCCTCCCGCGGGATGCGTCCGGTGACGACGAGTTCCCGGTGCGGAGCCATCCGCGCGAAGAGCAGCGCGCGGTCGAAGATCGGGTAGTGCGTGGCCACCACGACGTCGCGCGCGGTGATCTCGGCGCCCTGCGCGGTGCCGACCCGGCACGGTGAGCCCTCGTGGAGTCCGGTGACCCGGGTGTCCTCGAAGATCCGGCCGCCTCGGTCGGTGATGTCACGGGCCAGGCCGGCGAGGAACGCCAGCGGGTGGAACTGGGCCTGGTCCGGCACCCGGACCGCGCCCCGGACCGGGAACGGCAGCACGGTCGCCGCCACGAACTCCGCGTCGAGCCCGGCGTCCCGCGCCGCCTCCGCCTCCGCACGCAGTTCGTCCTCGCCCTCGCTGCGGGTCGTGTACGTGTAGGCGTCACGGCGTTCCCACCGGCAGTCGATGCCGAGTTCCGCACTCACCTCGCCCACCCGTTCCACGGCCTGGCTCTGCGAGGTGGCGTACCGGCGGGCCGCCTCGGCACCGAACGCGGTGCGCAGCCGGTGGTACGTGAGGCCCTGGAGCGCGGAGAGCTTCGCGGTGGTGTGACCGGTCACCCCCGCCCCCAGCCGGTCCGCCTCGACGAGGACGACGGAGCGGCCGGTGCGTGCCATCTCCCACGCGGTGCACACCCCCGCCAGACCGCCGCCGAGCACGGCGACGTCGGCCTGCGTGTCGGCGCGCAGCGGAGGGTACGGACGGGCGGGCTCCGGCGCCGTCTCCATCCAGAGCGACACCGGTGTACCGGGCAGTCGGGGCGACCTGGTCATGAAGGGCCTCTTTCCGTCACCGGGCGCGGTCCCTGTGCCGCGCCCCGGGTCATCGCGACGCGAGTATCCGGGGATGGCCGGCTCATACGTGGGCCCGGCAGCACGAGGACGTTTTAGCTGGTCGGGCCGGGCCCGGCGCACGACGGCGGACGGGCGTGACGCACACCGGCGGCCGGCCCGACGGCGTTCCGGGGACGCAGGCCGTGCGGACGAGGGACCGGTAGACCGGCCGGGGCGGGGTACGCGTAGGTGGTCCACAGGGCCGAAGGCGCCCGACCCGCTTCCGGCCGTCCGGCCGGGGCATCCGGCACGGCGCCCCCGGCCGACGCCGACTCGCGGAGGTTCTGCATGACGACCGCTTTCCGACCGGCCCCGGGCATCCCGGCCGGCCGCTTCGCACCGCTGGTGCCACCGGGCGTCTATGCGCCGCAGGAAGATACGTTCCTGCTGGCCGAGGCGCTGTCCCGGGAGCAGTTCGCGGCGGGGGCGGAGGTGCTGGACGTCGGCACCGGCAGTGGTGCGCTCGCCATCCGCGCGGCACGGCGGGGCGCGCGGGTCACCGCGGTGGACATCGGACGGCGTGCCGTACTGACCGCACGCCTGAACGCACTGTGTGCGGGCCAGCGGATCGCCGTGCACCGCGGGGACCTGTTCGGTCCGGTCCTGGGACGCTCCTTCGACCTGGTCCTCTGCAATCCCCCGTACGTCCCCACGCCCCCGCCCGGCGCGGCGGAGCGCCGCGTGGTGTCCGCTCCCCCGGAGCCGGGGGCGGGAACGGCGGCGGGGGCGCAATCCGGCGCCGACCGGGACGGCGACCCCCGGCGAGGAGTCGGGCCCGGCGGGACGCGGCGCGGCGGCGAGTGGCCCGCGGACCGGCCGCGGGGCGCCGGCCGGACCTTCGAAGGCGGTACCGACGGGCGGACCGTCCTGGACGCGATCTGCGCCGGCGCCGCCGGGGTGCTGCGGCCGCACGGAGCCCTGCTGCTGGTGCAGTCGGGGCTCTGCGGTGTCGAGGACACCCTCCACCGGCTGGCGCTCGGGGGCCTGCGGGGCACGGTCTGCGACCGCAGGCGCATTCCGTTCGGGCCGGTGCTGCGCGCCCGGCTGCCCTGGCTGCGCGCCCGCGGCCTGCTCACCGTGCGCGACGAGGACGAGGAACTGGTGGTCATCCGTGCCGAACGCATCTGATCCCGCGGCGCGCCGCCCCTGCCGCATCACCCTCGGCGCCGAGGGCCCGCTCCTGGTGCCCGGCCCGGTCGAGGTGGTGCTCGACGACGGCACGGTGGCCACGTCGGACCGCTTCACCGTGGCCGTCTGCACCTGCCGGCGCACGCGGACCCCGCCCTGGTGTGACACCAGCCACCGCAGGCACCGAAGAAAAGCGTCCCGGCCGGGCGGGACACCGCGCGACGGCGCGCGGGACGACGACACACCGCACAGCGGCACACCGCGCGACGACGGCCCACCGCGCGGAGCGGCGGGGGCGGGCCCCGGGCCCGCCGGCACCGGCGGGGCCCGCCCGCACGACACTCAGGGAGAGGAACGATGACGGCACCGGTACGAGCCACGGAACAGGCCCCGGGGCGGCCGCCGCACGGCAGGTCGCGCACCGCGGGCCCGCCCGGCGGCCCCCCGCTGCCCGGTCCCCGCGGCGAGCTGTCCGGCGCCGTGCGCGCCGCGCTGGTCTCGCCCGACCCGGACCGTACCGCCCTGCCCGGCGCGCGCGAGACCGCGGCCGCGGACCCGTACGGCGACGACCTCCAGCTCGCCCTGTACCTCCTGTACGAACTGCACTACCGCGGCTTCGCCGGCGTCGGACCCGACAGGGAGTGGGACGCCCGGCTGCTGGGCCTGCGAGCCCGGCTGGAGCGGTGCTTCGAGGCGGCGCTGCACGACGCCGTGCCGCGGGGCGCGGACGTCACGGCCGCTCTGGACGCGCTGCTGGTCGAGCCCGCCGAGGACGACGGCACCGACATCAGCCGCTTCCTGTCCCGTGCCGGGAGCCTGGGGCACCTGCGCGAGTACGCCGCGTTCCGCTCGCTGTACCACCTCAAGGAGGCCGACCCGCACGCCTGGGTCATCCCGCGTCTGCGGGGCCGCGCCAAGGCCGCCATGGTGGCGGTCGAGTACGACGAGTTCGGCGCGGGCCGGGCGGAGGGGGTGCACGCCGAACTGTTCGCCGCGCTGATGGCCGACCTCGGCCTGGACCCCGCCTACGGCCGCTATCTGGACCGGGCGCCCGCCGCGGCCCTCGCCACCGTCAACCTGATGTCCCTGTTCGGCCTGCACCGCGCCCACCGCGGGGCACTGGTCGGGCACTTCGCCTCGGTGGAGGTGACGTCGTCGCCCGCCTCGGCGCGGCTGGCCGCAGCCATGCGGCGCACCGGCGCCGGACCCGCCGCGGAGCACTTCTACACCGAGCACGTGGAGGCCGACGCCGTGCACGAGCAGGTGGTGCGCCGCGAGGTCGTGGACGGCCTGCTCACCGAGGAGCCCGACCTCGCCGCGGACCTCGTCTTCGGCATCCGCGCCACCGGCCACCTGGACCGCCTGCTGGCCGCCCACGCCCTGCCCCGCTGGCGGTCCGGCCGCACCGCGCTGCGCAGCCCCCTGTGAGCACCGCGGGCGGCGCGCGGCGCCCGCCGGCACACCTCGCCACACGTGCCGGGCGGCCGCCCCGGCAGGGGGTCCGGGCCCGGCGCGGACCGCGCCGGCTCAGGCCGCTCCGGACCCGGCTCCGGGTCCGAACCGCTCCGGCGCCAGGGAGGCGAGCAGGGCGGAGACCACGCGGTCGGTGGCCGCGGCCATGTCCACCGCCTCGGGCGAGAGCAGCCACTGCACCTGGAGGCCGTCCATCACCGCGATGACGGCGTTGGCGACATGCTCCACCTCCCGCCGCTCGGCCTCCCACCCCTCCCACTCCCCGCTCCCCGCGGGCCCGGTGGCCGCGGGCCCGGCTTCCGCGGGCTCGCTCCCCGCGGGCCGGGTCTGCGGATGCTCCCTCTCCGGCCGCTCCTCCCGGGCCCGCCCGCTCCCCGGCCGTCCGGCCGGTCCCAGGCCGCAGGCTTCGCACAGCGCATCGGCGACGAAGGTGCGCAGGCCCGTGTAGCGGTCCCGGAAGTACGCCTGGGCCGGGTGCCCCTCGGTCACGCTCTCCGCGGACAGCACGGCGTAGAGCCGTACGATCCCCTCCCGCTCGGCGTTCCTGTGGGCGGTGTCGACCAGGTGCCGCAGGAACGCCAGGCCGCGCGGCCGTTCCGGCCCGAGCTGCTCGATGTCGGTCTGGTCGCGCAGCTCCAGCACGCCGGTGAGCAGCAGCGCCTTGGAACGGAAGTAGTGCAGCACCCCTGCCTGGGTGAGCCCGACGCGGTCGGCGATCTCCGCGAGCGAGGCGTTGTGGTAGCCGCGGGCGGCGAAGGTCTCCACCGCGGTGTGCAGGATCTCCTGGCGCCGCCGCTGGGCCTCGGGGCTGCGCGGAAGGCGGGGTGCGGGTCTCCCGGACGCCCGCCCCCGCGCCGTGTCGTCGGTCACCAGGCGCAGTGTACGGCGCCCCGGGCCCGTGTCCCGCGCCGTGCGAGGGCCGGACATCAAGTCCGGACCAAGGGCTTACTAAGTACTCGGTAAGTGTGTTTCCATGACGCCGTCGCACCCGCGTGACACCGGGTCGACGACCCGGGAGCACCCACCTTGCGCGACGAGCCGAGACCCCCCACGGAGCATCAGATGTCCCACACCCCCGCCGGCCCCGCGTCCGGCACCCCCGCGGAGGGCCGCGGTGGACACAGCCGCCGGAACTTCCTCGCGCTGACCACCGCCGGTGCCGCCGCGGCCGGATCCGCGCTGCTGATGCCGGGCCAGGCCGGTGCCGTACCGCGCGGTCCCCGGGGCTCCGGCGCGGCACAGGTGACCTTCAGCTCGGAGTCCACTGCCGCCGGCTTCGAGCCCAAGAGCGGGACCTGGTACGACGACCCGGCCGCGGGCCTCGCCGCGGTCGCCCACCGGCTGAGCCCCCAGGACGACATCGCCTTCGTCCCGGCGGGCGACGACTCCGGCCAGGTGATCAACGTCGATCCGGCGACGACGTACCAGAGCGTGCTGGGCATCGGCACCTCGATGGAGGACTCGACCGTCTACGCCCTGTCGCTGATGAACGCCGGCATCCGTACGAAGGCCCTGCGGGCGCTCTTCGACCCGGCGGCAGGGGCCGGCTTCAACCTCACCCGGATCTGCTTCGGCACCTCCGACTTCAGCCAGCCGGCGTTCTACACCTACGACGACGGCGCGGCGGACCCGGACCTCGCGAACTTCTCCATCCAGAAGGACATCGACAACCAGATCATCGCGACCCTCAAGGAAGCGCTGGAGATCAACCCGGACCTGGTCGTCTTCGGCACCACCTGGAGCGCCCCGGTCTGGATGAAGGACAACAACAGCCTGATCGGCGGCCACCTCCTCGACGAGTACGTCCCGGTGTTCGCGAAGTACTACCGCATGACGGTGGAGGCGTACGCCGAGCAGGGCATCACCATCCACGCGGTGACGCCCCAGAACGAGCCCCTGAACGCCGCCTCCAACTACCCCAGCATGCTGATCTCCGCCGAGCAGGAGGGGCGGCTCCTCGACGCCATGCACGCGGAGTTCGCCGAGGCCGGCCTCAGCACCGAGATCTGGGGCTACGACCACAACTTCGGCCAGGCGGAGGACTACGCCGCGGGCCTGTACGGCACCCCGGGCGCCTACACCGACGCCTACTCCCACTCCACGGCCATCGCGCTGCACGACTACTCGGGCGACCCGAGCGCCATGAGCCGGCTCAAGAGCGACTATCCCGACCTCGACGTGATCATGACCGAGCGGATGGTCTGGGGCACCGAGGGCGCCGACCGCATCGCGCAGTACCTGCGCAACTGGTCGATCGGCTACGTCGCCTGGGCGACCATGCTCGACCAGAACCGGCAGAGCCAGCAGTTCGGCAAGCCCGACCCGACACCCCTCATCCAGAGCCTGGCCGACCGGAACACCTACTGGGAGCTTCCCGAGTACAACTTCTTCGCGCAGTACGCGAAGTTCGTCCAGCGCGGCGCCCAGCGCGTGGACAGCGACTACGGCAGCGCGGACACGGTCACCAACGTGGCCTTCCTCAACCCGGACGGCACCGTGGCGACCGTGGTCATCAACCAGACGGACGCCGACCAGGACTTCACCCTCCGCTCCGAGGGCCGGCAGATCACCGCCACCCTCCCGGCGAAGACCACGGGCACCTACGTCTGGCAGCGCTGACCCGCCGGCACACCACTGCGCCCCCTTCGACCCGGGGCCTGACACCCGGGAGCCAGGGCCCTCGCGACCGCGCGAGGGCCCTGGTTCGTTCCCGGCCAGGCACTCCGCGCGGCGCGACTCGGGCCGGTCGTCCTACGGCTGCGGGTGCCCGCCAGGTTCTGCGCCCCGGACCCGTACGGCGCGGAGAGGACGAGTCCGCCCGCGTCGCAGACCCCGGCCGGCGCGGAGCAGCCCTCGGCCGCCAATCGTGCGCCGGGCCACCGCCGGTCGTGCGCCGGGCCACCGCAGGGCAGGGGGCGGGCGTCGGCGCGGGTGACGGGCGTCGACGCGGGCCTGCGGGGGCGCGCGGGCGCGCGGATACCGCGTCAGGGTGGGCACGGGCGATGTGAACGGTGTCGCGGCGCTCCGGTGCACGCCCATCGGGTCATACAAATGCTCTTGCGCTTACCGGTTCAGGTGACTTCATTCCTTCCCGCGCGTGCCCCGGGGGCTGCGGGGCATATCCCAGCGGAGTCCAGAGGGTCCGCGGGAGAGGAGGAGTGATGATCAGGAAGCTGATGAGCATGCTGCCGACCCCTCGCCGTCTCGGCGCCTACATCTACTACTACTAGCCCCGGCGATCGAGTCGGTGGGCTTTCCGTGCGCCTGAAAAGGCCCTGAAAAGGCCGTGAAGAGGCGGCGTGCGGAGCCCCGGAGCAACCGTGTGGGCGGGATCGGCCGACCGTTCCCGCCCGCTTTCCCTGACCACCAGCCCCACCGGCCGTGCGAGAGATGCCGCTGACGATGCCCTTGATGATGCCGTCCCGAATCGTGTCGGAGCGACTGGTCCTGCGTGTCCCCGAGCTCAACGACGCGGTGGGGCTGCAGGACCTGATCAGTGATCCCGTCGCGCTGAAACACGCCGGCACCCGGGCGGCGTGGAGCCCGGACCGGCTCCTCGCCCTGCTCGCCAGGATGCCCGTACTGCACCGGGAACGCGGCTACGGGATGTACACCGTGTGCAAGAAGGACGACGGCTCCGTCCTCGGCCTCTGCGGCCTCTCCCCCGAGGAGCACGACACCCCGGAACTGAGCTGCGTGCTGATGCGCCGCCACTGGCGCAACGGCTACGGCCGCGAGGCGGCGAGCGCGGTCCTCGCGCAACTCCGCGGCACCGCGGGTCTGCGCGGCATCGTGGTACGAGCGGAACCCGACCACCCGGCGCTGCCCTATATGGAAGAAGTGGTCCTGCGCCCGTTCGGCCTCCTCTTCGACAGGGAGGAGTATTTCCCGCTCGGGCGGAAGACCATGCGGCATTACCGGTGGCAGCCCAGGGACGCCTCCGCATGACGGGCGTCCCCGCCACCCGGGCCGCCTCACCGCCTACCGCCCGGCTGCCTACCGCCCGGCTTCCGGGCGCCCGGCTGCCGATCGGGCAGGCCCGCACAGCGGTACCGGCCGCCGCCGACGGCGACGGGGCCGGTGGGGGTGGCGGTGACCGCAGAACACGCTCCGAGGCAGGGGGAATCAGCAATGGGCCGAGCCGAGCAGCCTCAGCCGCCGCGGCTGCCGGGGCGGGAGGGCGGGTCGGCCGCGTGGCACCGTGACCGCCTCGGTGCGGCGGTGCGCGCCGCACGTGCCTGCGGTGACGTGTGGCAACTGCGCGCCGGCGTCTACGTGGCGGCCGCGGCGGGCCCGTGCGAGACCGTGCTGCGGCGCACGACGTACGAGTACACCACGGCGCCCGGCACCTTCCGGCCCGTCAGGCGGGCGGGCGGGCGCCCGCCCGGGCCCCAGGAGCGGGCGTACGGCCATGCGGCCCGAATGCGGACCCTGCGGCCGAAGGCGGTGGCGGCCCGGATCGGCGTGATCGCCCCCGGCGCCGCGGAGTTCGCCGCCGGCTGGCCGCAGGACCGTGACGTGGAGGTGCTGCCGCGTGCCCAGCGCGTGCTGGCCAGGATCGGCTGCCGCTACCTGTTCTCCGGGGACGCCGACGCCATGCTGGCCGCGGGTGCGGGGCTCGCCGCGGCCCGGGAGGGCATGATCCGCTCCTGGCCCCTGCCCGGCTGGGCTCCCACGCCCGCGCGGCGCTCGCTGGCCCGGCAGCAGGCGGTGTTCGCGGCCGGGTTGCGGCGGGTGATCGAGCGGCGCCGGGCCGCGGGCCGCCCGGGGGACGATCTGCTCGGGCGGATGCTCCGGCCCTCCGCCCCGTACGGACTGCTGCCGACCGCCGTGGTGATCGACAGCCTGACCGCGCTGACCGTGGCCACCGTCGAGACGCCGACCCGCGCGGTCGGCTGGATCCTGCTCGCCCTGGCCCGCCACCCCGAGGCCGCGGACCGCCTCGCCGCGGAGGCCCGCCTGCTCCCCGACGACCCGGCCGCGGTGACCTCCGCGCACCTCGCCGCCCTGCGGCACACGCAGGCGCTGGTCCGTGAAGTCCTGCGCCTGTACCCGCCGAACTGGCTCCTGGAACGCACGGCCACCCGGCGCACCGAACTCGCCGGCCACCCCGTCGCGCCCGGCACCACCGTCCTGGTCTGCCCCTACACCGCCCACCGGGACGCCCGTGAGCACCCCGCGCCTGACGAGTTCCGGCCCGAGCGCTGGCTCGACCCCGCCGGATCCCTCGTCACCCCGGGTGTGTTCCTGCCCTTCGGCACCGGACCGCGCAGTTGCGAGGGGACCGCCCTGGCCCTTGCGGAGCTCACCCTCATCACCGCGGAGACGGCCCGCCGACTGCACCTCCACGAGCCGCCCGGGCCCGCAGCCGGCCACCGGGTCGACACACTCGGCGCCCTCACTCCCACCGGTCTGCGGCTGCGTGCCACTCCTCGGCGCGGCGGTCCTGCGTCACACGCGTGAGCGGCCGCGGGCCCGGCGGCCGTGTGCGGCCACGGCCTTGCGTGACGGCGGTCAGGAGTCGTGCAGCCAGATGCGGAGCGCGCCGAGCACGGCGAATCCGGCGTCGAGCGCGCCCGCGAGGTCGTCCCCGTGCTCGTAACCGACGAGGGGGAGGCCGGGGAAGCGGTCGGCGGCCGCGGTGATCGCGGACGACCGGACGACGTCGGCGTCGATGCCGTCGACGGCGAAGAGGTTGGAGAGGCCGACGAGCCCCGCACTGCGGTTCAGGACGACACCGCCAAGGAACTCTTCGCCCTCGTGGAAGGCGAGCACCAGCACGGCCGGATCGTGCAGCAGCGCAGGACGGAAGACGTCCGGGGCCTGGCCACCACCGTGCCAGGCGAGTTGCCAGTCGTGCAGCCGGGCGGCCGTGGAGACCCGCCGGGCGCGCAGCGCCGACGCCCCCGGTGCCGGGCGTTCCGCGGGACGGTGGACCCATCTGGCGTCGAAGAGCTCGACGAAGCCGCTGGCGGTGAGGTCGCATGCGGCGAAACTGTCCTTGACCGTGCACCCGGGTGACGCCGTGTCGAGCCGGGCGAGAACGGCGGCCGGCACCGCGTCCTGGTGGAGGGTGACGGCGTCGGGGTAGTACGGCGGCGTGCGGAGGGAACTCCACCATGCCGTCCCGCCGAAGGTCGAGGGGATGCCGTGGGAGCGGCAGACCGAAGCGCACCAGTCGGCATTGTTCCGAGCCGCTGCGGCTCGGAGGGAGAACGCCCCGGTCGAGGTCACGCGGGACATGCTGACACCCCTCCCGCCCCGCCGCACGTCCGTTTCACGCGGGGCGGGACCGGCTGTCGCCGAGGGCCGCCCGCGCATGGCCCATCCCCGAGGGCTGCGGCTCGGGCTCCGGTGGCGATGCGGAAGGGGCCCTCGTCGTCCCCGGGCGGCAGGGAGCGATGCCGGGCGCACACACGGGGGCTATGCGCAGGGCGCGGGCGAACACGGCGCCCACCGCATGGCCCGCCGCTCGCGGCAACGGCCCCGCCCCGCGGTTCTGCCGTATATTCGGCCAACGCGTGAGCGCTCCAGGAAAATGCGGCCCCCTGTATTCGGTCGCACAGAATCCCGCATTCCGATTTCAGCGGCGGACAAACGCTGGTCACCCAGTCATTGCGTTACCCGGAGCGGAATTCCAGAGGCGGTTCAGGCCATTCGTCCGTGTGGCCGATGAGAAACACCAAGCCGTCGCGTCCCTGCTGTTAGCGTGCGGCAGCGACTCCACACGGAAGAACCAAGAGACATCACAGGAGGTACCTGCATGCGTTCTCTGACGCGTCGTCTGGCACTCGGATTCACCGCCCTCGCCGCCATCGCAACCCTGGGTATGAACATGGCCGGCACCGCGAGCGCGGCGACGGGCCAGTCCACCACGCTCAGCGCGGCGGACTCGGCCCTGTTGAGATCCTCGGAGCCGAAGACCGTCACGATGGACCCGGCCACCGGTGCCGTCCTCTCCGTGGTGGAGGGATATGCACACAACACACCGATGATCAGCAACCACAACATATGCAATGCGAACGACGGCTGTTTCTACAGCGGTGCCGTGCCGTACGCGCACCAGGGTTTCTACGGCACGGCCGGCACGTTCTCCGGTAACTGGCCGTACCGCTCCGGCTATTACACGGGGCAGTACACGGCATCGGCGTGCTGGGTCGGGGCATGCAGTCAGGTCCGGCTGGCGCCGCGCACGGAAGCCACCTTCTCCGGCGCCCTGGTGACCGGAACGTCCTTCACCATCTACTAGGAGCCGCGGCGTTGTCCCGCCGGACGTACGGTCCGGCGGGGCGACGCGCCACCGGACGGCGCGAGCTCGGCACGGCGGGCCCGTCGAGGCCCCGGCCAGGCTCCTCACGGCCCCGTCAGGCCCCGCAGGCCCATCAGGCCCCGCAGGCCCCGCAGGCCCCGCAGGCCCCGTAGGCCCCGTAGGCCCCGTAGGCCCGTCAAAGCTTTGGCCAAATCTTGCGCACCAGTCACTCCCGCCACGGCTGCCGTGATCTGGTCTTCCCGAACAGTTGACTTCGCAACCAGTTCTGGGGAGGCAACACTTGTCACCATCGAGACGTGGGAGACGGTGGCTCGCGGTCTGTGCCGTCACCGTCTCGGGCGTGCTGGCCGCCGTGCCCGCGGCCGCGACACCCGGCGCCAAAACAAGCCCGTTCGGTGCCCGCGCGTTGAAGGCGCAGGCCCAGGAGCGGACCTCGCACACCGATCGCCTCGGCGCCGCGCTCAGCGGCGACGATGACGACGACGGCAACGAGTCCGAGGAGATCGCCGAGGGCGCGCAGCAGTTCGCCGAGGCGCGCACGGCCCCGGGCGTGGTCGCCCCCGGCGCCTTCGGCGCGGCATGGCAGAGCCTGAGCAGCCTGCCGAACACCGGCGGCACATGGAAGAACATCACCAATCTTCCCTACGACTCCGACGACCCGCGCTACCGGGACTTCGACTCCAACTCCAGTGGCGGCTCCGGCCTGGTCACCGGCCGTATGGCGGCGCTCGCCGCCGACGACGACGGCTATGTGTACGCGGGCAGCGCGGGCGGCGGCGTGTGGCGCTCCAGCACCGGCGGCGGGCACTGGACGCCCATCAGCGACAAGCTGCCCACCCAGTCCACCGGCGCGCTGGCGCTGGACGGGGCGGGCCGGCTGTGGCTCGGCACCGGCGAGGCGACCACCAACGCGGACGCCTACCTCGGCAGCGGTGTCTACGTGCTGTCCGACCCGCGCCGCGGCACGTTCTCGCAGCGCACCCGGGTAGGCGGCGACGAACTGGAGAGCACCACCATCCACGAGCTGCGGTTCGGCTCGGGGAAGGTGTGGGCGGCCACCAGCGAGGGCGTGTGGAGCCACTCCACCAGCAACCTGTCCGCCCACTGGAAGCTGGAGTTCGCCCCCAACCCGGACTACCTGCCGGGCCACGCCAAGGCGAACGACCCCGAGGCGGCGTACAAGAACATCACCAACGACATCGCCGTCGATCCGAAGGACCCCACCAAGGTCCTGCTCGCGGTCGGCTGGCGCAGCGGTGACGACTACAACGGCTTCTACGCCGAGAAGGACGGCTCCTGGCAGAAGGTGACGACCGGTCTCGGCGCGCTGCCCTCGGATCCGGACGAGATCGGCCAGACCACGTTCGCCCCCTCCGCCGACGGATCGCGCTACTACGCGATCGAGCAGTCGCCGAAGGAGCTGGAGGACAACCCGGACAGCTCGCTGGAAGGCGTCTACGTCTCCAGGTCCGGCTCGCCCTTCGGCCCCTGGACGAGGATCGCCGACTACCACCAGCTCTCCGCCGCCGGCTCGGCGCTGACCGATCCGGGCTTCATGCCGGGCGTGCAGGCCTGGTACAACCAGTTCCTCGCCGTGGACCCGGCGGACGCCGACCACGTCTACGCGGGCCTGGAAGAGGTCTACGAGAGCAAGGACGGCGGCGCCAAATGGTCTACCGTCGGCCCGTACTGGAACTTCGGCTTCCCGTGCTGGAGCATCGACCCCGCCGAGCAGACCGGTGACTGCAACCCCACCACGCACTCCGACCAGCACGGTGTGGCGATCGGCCGGTACCACGGCAGGACGTACGTGTACGTGGGCAACGACGGCGGCGTCTACAAGCGCCCGGTCGACGGCGCCCAGGACGCGGACGGCCACGCCACCGACTGGACCTCGCTGAACGACGGCACCATCGACGCCCTCCAGTACTACTCGGTCGGCGTCGGCAGGGACCTCGACCACGGCGGTGTCTCGGTCACCGGCGGTCTGCAGGACAACGGCCAGTCGGAGCTGCGGAGCAACGACACCGTGATGGGCTCCAACTTCGGCGGCGACGGCACCACGACGATCACCGATCCCGCCAACGGCTGCAACATCGCCCAGGCGTACGTCTACCTCCAGGTCCAGGTCACCCAGAACTGCGCGGTCAACGACGGCTCCTGGGTCGACGACCCCGCCAAGGCGACCTCGTACTCCGTCGCACCGCCGGACAACGAGACCGGTGAGGCCCGGTTCGTCGCCCCGATGTCGGCTGACCTCAAGGACAGTTCGACCTGGGTCGCGGGCGGTCGGCACGTGTGGGTGCAGAGCCACGGGTACGCCATCCGCAGCAGCGAGGAGTGGACCGATGCGTTCGACCTCGGCGAGGGCCACACCGCGACCGCGGTGGCGGCCTCGGGCGGCAAGGTCTACGCGGCGTGGTGCGGCCCCTGCGACAGCAAGGGCTTCGCGCGCGGCATCGCGGTCGGCAACGCGGACGGCACCGGATGGCACCAGGTCGACCTGCCCGCCGACGCCACCGTGCCCAACCGCTATCTGAGCGGCTTCGCCCTCGACCCGAAGAACGCCGACCACGTGTACCTCGCCGTCGGCGGCTTCTCCCGGCAGTGGACCGAGGGCCCGGGCGCGGGCGTCGGCCACGTCTTCGAGTCCAAGGACGGGGGCACCACCTGGAAGGACGTCTCCGGCGACTTCCCGGACGTGCCCGCGGACTCCGCCGTCGTCACCCCGAAGGGCGGCCTCGCCGTCGCCACTGACCTGGGCGTCCTGTACCGGGCCCCGGGTGCGACCGGGTGGCAGCGGGTGGGGGAGCTGCCCGCGGTGGCCGTGCTCCAGTTGGAGATCGGCCCCGACGGCAAGCTGTACGCGGCCACGCACGGCCGCGGCATCTACACCCTTCCGGTCGGCGACCTGCGCTGAGCGGGCCGTGACCGGCGCCCGGACCCGGGCCGGACCGCCCTGCGCGGCCGGGCCGGGTCCGGGACGCCGCACCGGCCACCCCACGGGTCCGGGCCTAAGCACGCTCTCGGCCCGCACCCGCGCGCGTCCGTCCCGGGTCCGGGGCCGCACCGTCCGACGCCCGCGGCCGCCGCCCGCCCTACGCCGCCCCGGTCCAATTCTTAAGGCGGCCGCCGCCCGCCATTGGCTCGCGCGTCACGAACGGCGACCAGGCTCCCGGCCTGTGGTGAACGTCAGGTGGTGCCGTCTGCTCGGGCTCGCGGGAACGTCGGCACTGGCGCTCGGGAGCATGGGCGGCGCGGGGGCACTCCCGGTGCGCGACATGCCGCGCGCGTCCGCCGGCCCTCCCGCGCTGGGCCTGGGCGCCTCGTACTTCGGCCTCGTGCTCCTCGTCGGGGCCTGGTGGTGCCTGGGCCGGCTGGTGGGCCGGAAGGCGGGGACGGGTTCCGGCGTCCCGCCGTCGCCGCGGCAGTTGCAGGTCACGCTGGTCGTCTGGACCGTACCGCTGGTGCCGGCGCCCCCGCTGTTCAGCCGGGACGTCTACAGCTACCTCGCGCAGGGCGCCATGGTGAACGCGCACATGGACGTGTACACCAGCGGCCCGGACAGGCTCGGCGGCCCGCTCGTCGAGAACGTCGCCCCCATGTGGCGCGGCAGCCCGGCGCCGTACGGACCGGTGTTCCTGGAACTGGCGAGGGTGCTGGAGCCGGGCGGGCTGCTGGGCATGCGGGTGCTCGCGCTGGCGGGCGTCGCGCTGATGGTCGTCCTGCTGCCGGTGCTGGCCCGGCGGTGCGGGTCCGACCCGGCCGCCGCACTCTGGCTCGGCGGCCTCAACCCGCTGGTCCTCCTGCACCTGGTGGGCGGCGCGCACAACGACGCCGTGATGCTCGCACTGCTCGGGACCGGGCTGCTGGCCGCCCTGAGCGGCAGCCGCCGCTCAGCGCGGGGCGCCGTCGGTGCCCGGTGGTCCGCGGTCGCCCGGCCCCTCGCCGCCGCCACCCTGGTCACGCTCGCCGCCCTGGTCAAGGCGCCCGCCGCGCTGGGCCTCGTGGCCGTCGGCTCGCTGTGGTCGTCCCGCCTGACCGGGCGCTGGAGGTCGGTGCGGGCGGCCGCGGCGACCACCGCCGTCGCGGCCGCGGTCACCGCGGTGGTGACCGCGCTCGCCGGAACCGGCTACGGCTGGGTCTCGGCCCTCGGCACTCCCGTCACCCCGTACAACTGGGCGCCGATCGCCGCCCTCGGACGGCTCACCGGCCGGCTGCTCGCCGCTGCGGGCAGCGGCCTCGCCCCGCTCGTGGTCCCCGTGTGGCAGCTTGTGGGCCTGGCCGCGACGGCCGCGGTGGCCGCCCTCGCCTGGCGGCACCGGGCGCGTCTCGGATCGGTGTACGCGCTCGGGGTCAGCCTCGCCGCAGCCGCCGTGCTGGCCCCGGCGGTACGGCCCTGGTACCTGCTGTGGGGGCTGTTCCTGATCGCCGCCGCCGCGCCGCCGGGTCGGGCACGGCGCTGGACCGCGGCCGTCAGCGCGGTCCTCGCCCTCGTCGTCCTGCCCAGTGGCTCCGCCGCGGACGCCGGTGAGGTGGGGTTCGCGGTGGCAGGGGGCGTGCCGGCCGCGCTGGCCGCGCTGTGCGTCCTCAGCCTGGAGCTGCGGGCGCGCCACGTGCACACCCTCTCGTGAGGTCGCCCGGTGCCCGGGCCGCGGCGGCCGTGCGGCGGCGGCCGATGCCCGCGGTCCTCGCGCTGGTCTGCGCGACCGCGCTGTTCACGGCCACCGTTCCGCTCTTTCGCGGCTGGTTCGACCTGTACGTGTACTACGGCACGGTGCACTCCTGGGTCTGGCACGGCGGGCGGATCTACGACTTCGTGGTGCCGGGCACCCAGTACGGCTTCACCTACCCGCCCTTCGCGGCCGTCTGCATGCTGCCGCTGGCCCTGATGAGCCGCCCGGTGGCGGTCGGCGCCGCACTGGCGCTGAACGTCGCCGCCTCCGCCGTCATCGTGCGGGCGCTGCTCGGCCGGATGTCCGGCTGGCGGGGATACGCCGTCGTGGGCTGCCTGTTCCTCCTGCTGGAGCCGGTGCGCGACACGTTCAGCTTCGGCCAGGTCAATCTCGTCCTGCTCGCCCTGGTGCTGTGCGACAGCCGCCTGGGCCGCTGGTCGGGGGCGGCCACCGGGCTGGCCGCCGCGTTCAAGCTGACGCCCGCGCTCTTCGTCCTCCATCTGCTGCTGACCGGACGCCGCAGGCAGGCGGCGGTGGCCGCGGCCACCGCCGTGGCCGCCACCGCCCTCGGCTGGCTCGTCGCGCCGGGTCCGTCCGCGCGCTACTGGGCCCGCGAGCTGTGGCACACCGACCGCGTCGGTGCGCCCGGGTACGTGTCGAACCAGTCCCTGCGCGGTGTGCTCGCCCGGCTCGGCGACCCGGGCGGCACCGCCCTGTGGGCCCTGGCCGTCCTCGTGGTCCTCTGCGTGTGGGCCCGGCGCGTGAGGCGCGCCGACCACCGCACCGGGATCGCCCTGACCGGCGCCGCGGCCTGCCTGGTCAGCCCGGTGACCTGGGTCCACCACCTGGTCTGGCTGCTGCCCGCGCTCGCCCTGCTCGTCCGCTCCGGCCGGTACGCCAGGAGCGCGGTCGCCCATGTGCTGCTGTGCAGCAGCGTCGTGTGGATCTGGCGCTTCGACGCCTCGGGCCCCCTGGGCTTCCTCGGCTCCAACGCCTATGTGTGGCTGGCCGTGTGGCTCCTGGCCTCGTCACCGCGCCCGGCAGCGCCCGCGGCGGCGCAGAGCCGGTGGCGGGGGGCGTGGGACGCACCGTGACCGAGGGGCTGGGCGCCGGGCCCCTCACGCCCGGTGCCCCCTCACCGGGGGGTGAGGGGGCACCGGGTACGCGGGTTGGGCGGCGGAGGACCGCCGGGGCGTCAGCCGCCGAAGCGGACGGAGGCGATGGGCTGCGAGAAGATGCCCGAGAGATCGGCGACACTGCTGCTCACCAGCGCCGAGGTGCCCGTGCACTGCTTGCCGGACCAGATCTTGATCGGGCCACCGCTCAGTTGCAGTGACAGGGCCTTGAACGGCTGGACGAGGTCCTGGCAGCCCGGCCCGGCCGTGGCCTGCGAGCCGTCGGGCTCGCTGAAGTTCTTGCCGCTGTCGAGGATGACGCTGCCGTTGCCCAGTGCGGCTGAGGTGTCGGAGGCCGACGGCGCGGGGGCGGTACCGCCGCCGTTCTGCACACCCGAACCGTTGTCCGCGGTCGGCGGCAGGACCTTGCCACCGGTCGGCGAGACGGCGAACCACGTGCCGCCCACACCCTCGCCGTTGGTCTGCCCGGGGCCGGTGTCGCCGCTGAACCGGTAGACGGGCCAGCCGCCGATGGTGACCTGCCGCCTGCCGTCGTCACGCTTGACGATGCCGATCTTCGCGGTGGGCACGCCGTCGACGAAGATCCGGGAGCCGTTGCGCACCAGGACGGGCGGCCAGGTCTTGGCGCAGTCGCCGTTGCAGTTCGACTTCGACGGGTTGGGGCTGTCCTTGTCGAAGCGGTAGAGGGTGAACCCGGCACCGTCGTGCACGATCGGGTTCAGGCCGTTGGCCGAGCCCGACGTGAGCTGCACCCACTTCATCGCGGCCGCGCTGCCGCGGTCGCCCTTGTAGTTGTCACCGGTGTTCGGCGGCGCGTGGTGCTGCCCGGCCGTGCCGTTGCGGTAGTCGAGGCCGGTGCCCTGGTCGGTGCCCTCGGGGGACTGGCCCGCCTTCGTCCCGTCCGGTGTGACGCCGAACCACGTGCCGCCCACGCCCTGGCCGTTGGTCTGCCCCGGCGCCGTGTCCAGGCTGTACTTGTAGACGGGCGAGCCGCCGACGGTGACCTGGAGGTTGCCGTCGGCGCGCTTGACCACACCGACCTTCGACTTCGCCACGCCGTCGAGGAAGATGCGCCCACCGGGCTTGACGAGCACCGGCGGCCAGGTCTTCGCGCAATCGCCGTTGCAGTTCGACTTCGACGGGTCGGCGGTGTCCTTGTCGAAGCGGTAGAGCGTGAACCCGGCACCGTTGACGACGACGGGGTTGAGCTTGCCGGCCGCGCCCGCGCTCAGTTGCACCCACTTCATCGCGGCCGGGGCGCTGCTCGGTCCCTTGAAGAAGTCGCCCGTGTCCGCGGGGGCGTTGTTGTCCTTGGCCGTCCCCGGCGTGAACGAGAGGGAGGTGAGCCCCGCAGCGCTCCCCGCCCCCTGGGCCCCGGCGGATGCCGATGTCCCGGCCCCCTGGCCGTCGTTCGGGCCACAGCCGGTCAGTACGGCAACACCCATTGCCACCACGGCGCCCAGCAGGGCCACACGAGTTCTGATCATGACTTCATTTCCCTCAGCGGTCGCGCAGCAGGTCAGCGCCTGCTGTTCGATGAGATACACGTGAGGGCCCGCCGGACTGTTCAAGCAACTTACGGAAATTTCTCCCGTGCCCGCCGACACGGACGCAAGAGCGCGTATCCGGTACGACTTCGTCAATTTATGGACAGAGCGTGAAGACGAAGAGGTGGAGATGTGCGGGTCGGCTCGATGCTGGTCCTGCCCACCCCGCCGGTCCCGGCCGGGACCGGATCAGCCCGCCCCGAGGAGTCCCATGAAGCTGCTCCGCCGAAGCGCGGCCGCTCTCGCCGCTCTCGCCGCGCTCATCCTGACCTCGTCCCTCACCTCGGCCCCCGCACAGGCGGCACCGGCCATCTACCACGCCGGTATGACGTGGACCGTACTGGAGAAGGGGCCCTACGAGGACGGCACCGTACGGGTGGGTGCCGACTCCCAGACCAATGCGTACACGGGCGACACCTCGGCCGACACGGCCCTGCCGCTGCTGTGCCTCAGAGACTGGGGGACCGGGGTGCCCACCCGCATCACCCCCACGTACTACGCGGGCTGGGCGCGCGGCACCGTGGCCGCGACGGGCCCGATACCGGGCCTCGCGCTGACCAGCCGCGAGGTGGCCGACCGGCTCTGCTCGCTCTGGTTCGGCTCGGACTGGCGGGCCGCCGAGTTCCACGACGGCCGCTACGGCACCGATCTGGAGCTGAGCGGCGGCTGGTCCTTCTGGGCCTACGGTTACGTGCCGGACAACCAGCGGTTCTGGGTCGCGATCAACGACCAGCCCGCGAACCCCTGGACCTGAGGGCCCGGGCACGCAACGCGGCGGGGGCGCCTGGCGCTCCCGCCGACCCGCCGCCACCCCCGCCTGCCGTGGCGTCGTCCGCCCGGGGGGCGGGCCGCGGCCCGCGACCGCCGACGTCCCCCGCCCGACGGTCGCCGCTCCGCGGTGTGTTGCACGGGAATTCCCCTGACACCGGGACGCCGGTGGGAAGATGATGGGCCCTCACCTCACCTACCGCACATCCCTTGCAGGCACAGAGCCGGACACAGAGTCGATCATTCACGGGGGCATGGATGACGCACCGCGCACTCCACGGGTACGGGCAGCTCCTGGAAATCTTCGTGCCCGCGGCGGTCGGACTGGACGCCCGGGGCAGGGGCGCCTCCTCCGCATACCCCCGAGGGGCCCCGGTGGTCACGGTCCACGGAGGGCGCGGCACCGGGAAGACGGCGCTGTGCGAGCGGTTGCACGAGATCCACGTCAACCGCATCCACGTCGCCAAATGGCCGATGACGGGGGCGCGTCCCGGACCCGTGGGACCACCGCCCGACCAGTCGGACCCCCTCGCGTCCCGTCCCCTCGCGGCCCTTGCCTACCTCGTCCAGCAGTTGGACGCGAGCGTCCCGAGGTTCGGCCGCATCGAGTTCCCCCGCTTCACGTACGGCCTGATCGCCGCCACGACACTGGACGAACCGCCGGACGCCGCCCTGGACGGTGCGGACGGCGGGCCGGGGCTGGCGGATCTGCGGCTGTTCCGGGACAAGCAGCGCGACCTGGAGGAGGCCCTGCGGGGCAACGGCCCGGAACCCCCGCTGCGGGAGTCCTTCCGGGCGCTCGCCGTCGCGGCGGTCCCGCTGCTGCGCTGGACAGCCCCCGGGCTGGCCCCGCTGGAGGACCTCGTCCGGCACTTCGTCACCCACGGCCTCGGCGGCGAGGGCGGCGGCAGGGGGCTGCACGCGGTCGCACTGCGGTGGTGGGACGGCCAGCTCCGCGACATCGCGGGCTCCGGGATCAGAAAGCTCCTGGGCTATGTGCTCAGTCTGCGCTACCAGGTCACGGCACGTGCCCGGCACGATCTGGAGGAGCGTCTGACCGCCGCCTTCCTCGCGGACATCGACGCCCACCACAGACGCCCGCACCTGCGCATACACCCTCTGCCGCTGCTCCTCCTCGACGACACCCACACCCCCGCGGGCAGCCGCCTGCTCGATCTGCTCCTGACCGCCTACGCCCGGGCCGCGGGCCCCGACAACGCCCGGGGCGGGAAGGTCGGACGGCCGGTGATCGTCGCCACCGAACTCAGCGCGGCCGATCGGCCCGCAGGCGCAGGGATCCCGCATCCGCTCACGGTGGCGCAGCTCGACACCCTGAAGTGGGACAGTCCGCACAGCGACGCGCCCGGCGCGTGGCGGGTGCGGCTCAGGGCTCCGGCCCTGCGGGCCGAGAGCGTCGGCGCCGCGCTCGGCTCCCCCTGCCCGCAGGGCCTGCCCAATGTGATCGAGCAGCTCAGCGCCGGGCGGCCGGGCTGCGCCTGGCCGCTGGTCGAGGCCGCCCGGGAGGACCTGCGCACCGGCACGCGCAGCGTCCTGCTCCGCTGCGAGCCGGAGGAACTGGGCCCCGCCCTGCTGGGCCTGCCCCCGGCCGGCGCCGCGCGCGAGCCGACCGTCGCCGACTCCCTGCTGCGCTACCTCGTGCCCGAGCGTGCACTGATGGACAGCCTGCTGCCGTGGGCGGCGGCGCTGCGCCCGGACGACCTGCCGGACCTGCCGCCGCCGCGTGCCGAGCAGCACGCGGCGCACTCCCGCATACGCGCCTTCCTCGGGGCGGACCACTGGTACCGGTGCGCCTGGGCGGGCGACGAGGGCTTCCTGCCCGTGGTCGCCGACCGCACCCTGCGGGAACTGCTCCTGCACCGTCTGCGCACCGTGTGCACCCCGGCGCCCGGCGAGTCGGGCACGGACGACGCGTTCGGGTACTGGACACGGCTGCACACGGCAGCCCGCGACCGCCGGGGCAGGCCGGCCCCGGACGGGGACGGCACCGCGTACACCGCCTACCTCCACCACTCCTTGGCGCTGGGACACCACGAGACGGTCGTCGCCGGCCTGCACACGCTGTTCGGCGGCAGCGACCGGAGCACCTGGCTGGCCGCGTTGCAGTTCGTCTGCGCGGCCCCCCGCCCGCCGAGCGGCTACCCCGTGCGGGGATCCGGGGCCCGCCCCTCCTGCCCCGCCTGCCCCGGTCCGGAGCCCGACCACCGGCACCTGGCCATCGGGCGGCTGGTGCGCGTGCTGGGGGACCTGTCGACGCTCTCCTCGCTCTACACGGACGACCCGGACAGCCCGGACAACGAGCTGCGCCGGCTCCTCGGCGGCCTCGACGTCACCTACGGGCACCAGGACGCCGCCACGGCCCAGGCCGCCAGGCGTTGGCCCGTACTGCTCGCCCAAGGGCGGCGGGTCCCCGAACTTCCGGTCACCAGAAGGGACCACTGACGTGCCGGCACCCAGGTTCTGGCCCGCGCCCGTGCTGTTCGGCGCCCCGGCCGCGCTCCTCGTGGTCCTCGCCCTCGCGCTGTGGCTGGGGTGGCGGGCCGGTCTCGTCCCCGTCGTGCGCAATGCCCTGGCCGGCGGCTGCCTGGCCCTCGCGGCCGTCGCGGTGGGCGCCGTCGTCTGGGCGGCGCAGTTGCCCGAGTACTGCCAGAGCGGCAACGGGCGGCTGGTCGTCGAGGACGGCCAGTGCGTGGGCATCAGCGACGGCGGTCACGCCTTCGTGGAGGAGCTCCGCCCGGTCTCCGCACGGATCAAGGCGCTCAACGACCGCGTCACCCGGGGCGACACCCCGTACGCCACCATCGCCCTCATGATCCCCATGACTCCGGACGGGGAGAGCAGGGCGGAGCGGACCCAGCTCCTGCGCGAGGTGCAGGGCGCCTACCTCGCCCAGTACCGGGCCGACGAGGCGGGGAAGGAGGACGTGCCCATCCGCCTCGTGCTCGCCAACCCGGGCCGTGACGGCCGGCACGGCAGGCAGGTGGCCGACTGGCTCTCCGACATGGCCCGCTCCCCGAAGGACCGGCTGCGGGTCGTCTTCGGCTTCAACCTCAGCGTCCGGCAGACCGCCGACACCATCGGCTACCTGACCCGGCAGAAGCACATCCCCGTGGTGGGCGGCCCGATCACGGCCACCGATCTCGCCAACGACCGCGACAACCGCTACCCCGGCCTGGCGAAGGTGGTGCCGTCCAACCTCGACCAGGCGCACGCCCTCCAGCACCACCTGGAGGCCGACGACGAGAAGACCTTCCTCATCGAGGACATCAGCGGCAACGACATGTACTCCCGGTCCCTGCGCACGGCCTTCCGCGAGGTGACGAAGGGCGCGGCCAACGGCCCGGAGCGGTACGACTCGTCGCAGGTGACGAACAACGACTTCCGGCTGATGGTCAACAACGTCTGCGACTCCGAGGCCACCACGATCTACTTCGCCGGGCGCCCGCCCGCCCTCGCCCGTCTCATCAACGCGCTGGGCGCCCGCGGTTGCACCGACCGGCACCTCAGGCTCGTCACCGTCTCGGGTGCCTCGACCATCGCCCTGGACCCGCGGCTGGACTGGTCGGCCCTCGCCCCGGGCAGAGGACTGACCGTCGAGTACGCCACCATCACGCACCCCGACGCGTGGACGGTCCGGCACAACGCCGGCGCCCGTACGCCCCCCGCCACCGGCGGGTCGCCGCACGCCCTGGGCGTCCTGACCGGCCTGCTGGAGGGCGACTCCCCGGAGGGACCGGGAGACATCGGCCCCACCGACCTGTCCGACGGGCGCACCATCACCATGTACGACTCGGCGCTCACCGCCATCACCGGCATCGAGAACCGCGTGACCAGGAAGGGCCCGGTCCCGGCGCTCGCGAACATCGCGGAGGCGTGGAACCATCTGCACGGCGTCGCCAAGGTGAGCGGTGCGAGCGGATGGATCTGCCTGGGCAGCAACGGCACGCCGTACGACAAGGCGGTGGCCATCGTGCGGCTGGTGCCCGGCAGCGGGGGTGCGGACGGACACCTCGCCTTCCAGGGCGTCGCCTGGCCCACCGGCAGGGCCCTCACCGAGGAGACGTGCCGCAACACCAGGGGGTGACCCCGCGGCCGCCGGGGAGTGGCCCCGCAGCCGCCGGGCGGGCCGGCCGCGACCGCCGACGGCCCGGCGACAGCGTCCGGCGGCACCCGGTCGGCCGGGCGCCCGCGGGCGCCCGGCC
>NZ_BNCD01000014.1 GCF_014656295.1 Streptomyces sulfonofaciens | reverse complement strand
TCGAGGCCGACCGGGTCACGATCCGGCATGCGGACCTCGACGAACGGCAGGCCCTTACCGAACTGCTCACCAAGGAACAGACCGGCACCTGGGTGCTCCGGGTATGAGCCAGGTGCCACGGCAAGTGAAAAGGACCGGGTTCCACAGCAAGTGAAAAGCGCACACACCAGGCTGCGCCTGTGGTGGACGGAGTCGTTCCTCGGACGGCTCCGGGTACTGCGGTGCATCCCCTACGCCGGCGCCCGCATCGTGACGGCCCTGCTGGTGATCAATCTGTCACTCAGTCTGACCCCCATCGCCTTCATGCTCACCATGAGCGCGGTGGTCGGCCGGCTACCGGTCGCGGTACACGACGGCCTCGGCTCGCCCGCGTGGTCCGGGGTGCTGACCATGATGTCGGTGGCGGTCTTCGTCTACGTCGTCCAGGGCGTCCTCAGCGAACTGCAGACGGCCGTCGGCGATCAGATGACCCGCCGCGTCGACGGCCGGCTCCAACAGGACCTCATCGCGTCGTCGCTCTCCGGAACCGGCATCGCACCCCTTGAGGACGCCAAGGCCCTGGACGCACTCGAGGAGTTGAACCGGTGGTACGAAGGGCGCCTGTACACCCCGGGCAGCGGCTCCGCCGGCATGCTGGCGCTGCTGGCTCGCTATCCGAGACTGCTGTTCTTCGTGGGCGCGGTGGGCATGGCCGTCGGATGGTTGCCTGCGGTGGTGCTGCTGGTCGCGGTCATGGCCTTCCGCACCGGCCAGCGCGGCGGGCTGCGGCTGTTCGCACGCGCCTTCGACGGCTGGGTGAGCGGGCAGCTCCGCCGCCGCGACCACCTGCGTGATGTCGTCATCGGCGCCACCCACGCCAAGGAACTGCGCATCTTCGGCCTCACCGGATGGTTCACCGACCGCTACGCCGCGGCGCACCTGGCCGCCACCGAGGTGATCAACCAGGCCAGACGGCGGGCACTGTTCCGGCCCTACCTCGGCTACTGCGCCCTCGGTCTGGTGGCCGTCGGATTCGTCTTCGTGACGATCGGGCGGGGCCTTGCCGGCGGCCAGGTCACGCTGACCTCGGGCGTACTGGCCACCCAGGCCACGCTCGCGGCGGTGCTCCTGGGCGGCCAGTACCCGGAAGCCGACATGCCGACCTCCATGGGCATGCGTGCGCTGGAGGTCACCGAGGCGTTCCACGACAGGGTCGCCGAGGTGGAGCGTGCGAACCCGCCTGCGGCGTCCCCCGAGCCGGCGGTGAGCGCGGCCGGCAGGCCCCTGGAGTCGATCCGGCTGGAGTCCGTCGGCTTCGGCTACCCGGGCTCGGCCCGCCCGCAGCTCGACGGCCTCGACCTGGAACTGCCCGCCGGTTCCTGCACCGCGATCGTCGGTGTGAACGGCGCCGGCAAGTCCACCCTGGTGAAGTTGCTGACGCGGCTGTACGAACCGGACAGCGGCCGGATCACCCTCGACGGGACCGACCTGCGCGCCGTTCCGCTCGCCGACTGGCGCAGGCAGGTCAGCGTGGTGTTCCAGGACTTCGTGCGGTACGAGTTCTCCGCGGCGGACAACATCGCCTTCGGCGCCCCGCACATCGCCCCCGATCCGGCCGCGATCCGCAGCGCGGCAGAGCGGGCCGGCATCCTCCCGGCGCTCGAACGCCTGCCCAAGGGCCTCGACACGATCCTCTCCCGTGCCTACGCGGGCGGCGCCGACCTGTCCGGCGGTCAGTGGCAGCGCATCGCGATCGCCCGGGCCCTCTACGCCATCGACGCCGGGGCCCGGCTGCTCATCCTCGACGAACCCACGTCCGCGCTGGACGCACGGGCCGAGGGCCGGTTCTTCGACTCGTTCGTCTCGCTCACCCAGGGGGTCACCTCGGTGCTCATCAGCCACCGGCTGTCCAGCGTCAGGCGCGCCGACCAGATCGTGGTGCTCGACGGCGGCCGGGTCGCCGAACGCGGTACCCACGAGGCGCTGATGGCCGCGGACGGCACGTACGCCGCGCTGTACCGGTTGCAGGCCGAGCGGTTCGACACGGGTCCCGACGCCGTGCGCTTCCCGGTGGGAGGTGCGTCGTGAAGGCAGCCCTGCTCGCCGTCCTGGACCTGGCCCGCGTCTCGTGGGCGGTCGACCGGCGCCGGCTCGTCACGGCCGTCGTGCTGATGATGGCCGAGGCGTGCGCGCTCCCCCTCGCAGCCGCGGCGCTCGGTGTGCTGACCGACCGGGCGGTGTCCGGCGACGTGGAGGGCGCCGCCCTGGCCGGCGGCGTGGCGGCGGTGGCAGCCATCGTCGGCCTCACCGGCGGCCACTTCGCGCACATCTTCTACCTGGAGCTGGGCGAGCTGAACCTGCTCCGGCTCGATCGCGATCTGATCGACGTGACGAACGGCTCCGCGACCCTCGGCCATCACGAGAGGCCGGAGGTCGCGGACCGGCTCGCCGTCCTCAAGGAGGAGTTCACCCGGATCCCGAGCGTAGGCATGAGCTCCCTGCTGACCGGGACGAGCCTCGTCGTCGCCATGGTGATCAACGGTGTCCTGCTCGGCCGTGTCAACCCGTGGCTCCTGCTGCTGCCGCTGGCGGCCCTGCCGTCGGTGCACGCGGGCCGGCACGCCGAGTCGCTGATGCAGACGCGCAGGCACAGTGCGGCGTCCCCGACCCGTACCGCACAGCACGTGCTCAGGCTGGCCCGCACCGCCGCCTTCGCCAAGGAGCTCCGCGTCCTCGGCCTGCGGGAGGAGCTCACGGCACGCCACGGGCGCCACTGGCAGGAAGCGACCCGGATCCTGCGCGGCGGACAGGTCCGCGCCTCGGCCTGGCGCACGGGAGGCCATCTGTGCTTCGCGCTCGCCTATGCCGGTGCGATGCTGCTCGTGACCAGGGCCGCCGTCGCCGGGGAGCAGCCGGTCGGTTCGATCGTGCTGGTGGTGGTGCTGGCCATGCAGATCAATGCGCAGGTCGGCTCGGCCATCACGCTGCTCCAGGAGTGGCAGCGCATGTCGGGCACCCTCGCCAGTTTCCGGCAGGTCAAGAAGCTGGTGCTGGGCGCGGACCGGCCGCCCGCCACGGCACGGCTGCCCGAGCGCATGACGCACGGCATCCGGGTCAGGCTGCCGCACTTCGCCTACCCCGGCACCGACCGGCCGGCGCTGACGGACGTCGACCTGCTGCTTCCGGCCGGTTCGACGGTGGCCGTCGTCGGGGAGAACGGCGCCGGGAAGACGACGCTCGTCAAGTTGCTGTGCAGGTTCTACGACACGACGTCGGGCACCATCGAGGTCGACGGCGTCGACCTCGCGGACGTCGACCCGCTGCACTGGCGCTCCCGCATCTCCGCAGGCTTCCAGGACTTCTCGCGGTTCGAGCTGGTGGCCCGTCAGACGGTCGGGGTCGGCGACCTGCCGCGGGTCGACGACGACGGCGCCGTGTCAAAGGCCCTCGACCTGGCCAGGGCGAGCGATGTGTTCGCACGTCTCGACGACGGTCCCGACACCCCGCTCGGCCACAGCCTGCCGGGCGGCCGGGAGCTGTCGGGAGGGCAGTGGCAGAAGCTGGCGATCGGCCGGTCCATGATGCGGCAGGATCCGCTGCTGCTGGTGCTGGACGAGCCCACCGCCGCGCTCGACGCCCGGGCCGAGCACCAGGTCTTCGAACGCTACGCCGAGAACGCGCGCCGCATCGGCCGCCGGACCGGAGCGGTCACCGTGCTCGTCAGCCACCGGTTCTCCACCGTGCGCGACGCCGACCTGATCCTGGTCGTCGCCGGGTCCCGGATCGCCGAATCCGGGACCCACTCCGAGCTGATGAAGGAGAACGGGCTCTACGCCGAGCTGTACACCCTTCAGGCGCGCCAGTACTCCTGAGGCCCGCTCAGTAGGTGACGTGGATACGGCGGGCAGGTCCGTCCACCCGGATCAGCCCGCCGTACGGTATGACGAGGTGCGGGTCGGTGTGCCCGAGGTCGACGTTCTGCACGACCGTCGCCTCCGGGGCGTACTCCTGCAACGCCCGGAGTACCGCCTCGTGCTGGTCGGCCGAGAACGCCACGCGCTCCTTCGGCGTGGTGCGCCGCTCGAACGACCAGGCCTTCGGCCGGCCGACCAGGACCGCGGCGAAGCGGCCGAGCAGCCCCCGCTCCCCCATCGAGCGCAGCGACCGGTAGACGGTGCGGGCGGAGGGCAGTTCCTCGGAGGTCTCTATGAAGAGCACACCGTCCGCGTAGGCGTCGGCCGGGGACACCGCCTGGTCTGCCATGAGGAGCCAGGAGAGCACGTCGAGCGTGCCTCCCCAACTGACACCCGTCACCTCGCGATGGGCGTTGTGCCAGATCCAGTCGTCGGCGGGGCGCAGCTCGGGCTCCGCCTCGAAGGTGGCCTCTTCCGACCACGGGCGGTCGACATCGGTGAACGCCTTGGCCGGCTGCAGTTCGTACTCACCGCCGCCGAATAACGCGGCTTGGAGCGATTCGGCCGTCAGGGGGTGCATCGCCCCAGGTCGACCAAAATGGGACATGACTGATCCCCCATAATACCCAACTATCCCCCGCTGCCACAAGTACGCCAGCAGAACGGTGTTGTCGCTGTACCCGAAGAAGGGCTTGGGGTTGGCCCCGATGAGGTTCGCGTCCAGATACGGCAGGAGGGTGATCTGGTCGTCGCCGCCTATGCTGGCGATCACCGCGCTGATCGTGGGATCGGCGAACGCCTTGTGCAGGTCCGCGGCTCTGTCCTGTGGCGACGCGCCCATCAGCCGTGTCGTGGCGTACTCCACCGGTTCGAGGCCGAATTCCCGGAGTCTGCGCAGACCCAGCTCGAACGGCAGGGGGAGGGCTCCGGGCAGACCGGACGAGGGGGACAGTACGGCCACCCGCTCGCCTGGACGCGGCTTACGGGGATAGCGGGGCGCATTCATGATCGAACTATAGGATCGCGGTCGACCGAGTCAAAGTGTGCACGGGACGCCCGGCGGAACGCGATGGCCGGATCTCGTCTGCAGGTTCCGCGGTGGCCGAACAACGCGCCCCTCGCACCCCACCGCGCAGGCACGTCACGGGATATCTCCTCGGGCTAGTCCATTCCGGTCTGCCGGCGGCTCGGGACACCCTCACGAAAGGCCATACTTGACCACTACGCCCGGTTCACACCCCAGTGCCTGAATAAGGTGGACACGAGGCTTACACACAATCAGCTCCCGTACAGGTTGCGGGAGTTGGGCCTATCGACGAAACTTCCCCCGGAGAAGCGCAACGCAGCAGGTTGGCACGGGACGGACAGGTTCGGAGGCGGCCGCGCAACGATGGTCAAGAAGGAGTCGGCGTATTACTCTCGATCAAGAACGGCCCCTTGGGTGCCGGGCAGTGAGTACGTAGGGTCGTCGAGTAATCTGCGCACGAGGGACGGGGGAAGCGGCAGCAGACCGGTCGGCACATGACGGGGTAATCGGCAGATCTCCTGTTTCTCGGCATCTCCATCCACGGCATGGTGGATTTAACCGACTGCACAAGCTCTTTTCTCCTCGAACTCGCACCGTGAGGTGCCTCGGCTGCCACCTGATCTGGGAGTGATGCGATGGGCAAGTCCGCCCCTGCCTCGATACCGCCGACCGACCCCGACACGGGAGGCGGACCCGCCGGCAGCACAGAGGAAGGGACCGCTCCGGATCCGGACGCCGACCCGCGTACCGAGTCGGCGGACGCCGGCTCACCACGGGCGGCCCTGGAGCTGAGCGGAGTCACCAAGCACTTTCCGCTGCGGCGCCGCAACACCGTGGCGCTCGACGGTGTCGACCTCACCGTCGAGCAGGGCGAGTTCGTGAGCCTGCTCGGGCCGTCCGGCTGCGGGAAGTCCACCGTGCTGCGGTTGCTCGCCGGGCTGGAGGAGCCCACCACGGGTCGCGTCCGCGTCCATGACCGCCCGCCGGCCGCGTTGGTCAACGACCACCGGCTCGGCATCGCCTTCCAGCAGCACGCGCTGCTCCCGTGGGCGAGCATAGCCGACAACGTCGCCCTGCCCTTCAGGGTCGCCGGCCGGCCGGTGGACCGCGCAAGGGTCACCGAACTCCTGCGGCTGACCGGACTCGAGGAGTTCGCCGAGGCACGACCCCGCCAACTGTCGGGCGGCATGCGCCAGCGGGCCGCCATCGCCCGGGCGCTCGCCCTCAACCCCGAAGTCCTGCTGCTGGACGAGCCGTTCGGCTCGCTGGACGCGGTGACGCGGCGCCGCCTCAACTTCGAGCTCGCCCGCATCTGGTCGGAGCAGCGGATCACCACCTTATTGGTCACCCATGACGTGGAAGAGGCCGTCCTGCTCGCCAACCGCGTGGTGGTGCTGACCGGACGGCCGGGCAGGGTACGGCACGTCGAGCACATCGACCTGCCTCGGCCCCGCGGCGGCCGGCTCACCCGCGAACCCCGGTTCCACGAGGTCGTCGACAGACTCACCGCCCTGCTCGACGGCGACCTCGCGAGCCGTGCGGGAGCCGACGAGGGTGCCACCGCGCAGACGGGCCGCCGCTGGCTGCGAAGGCGCGGCCGATGAGAACGGTGCGAGACAGCCGGGTCCAGACGGCCCTGCTGGTGGCGGTCGGCGCCGTGCTGGCGCTGGCCGCGATGGAGGCCATCGGACGGTTCCAGCTCCTCGGCCGCGGCTGGCCACCGCTCAGCCAGGTGCTGGACATCCTGCACACCCCGGCCACGCGCACCCTGCTCGGCAGGTCGCTGCGCACCACCGCCGACGAAGCCGGGCTCGGCCTCCTGATCGGGGCACTGGTCTCGGTCGTCGTCGCGGTGCTCGGCACAGTGCTGCCCGTGCTGCAGGCCGGACTCGACCGGCTGGCCGCCGTGCTCAACGCCGTACCACTGATCGCGTTGGGCCCCCTGCTGATCGCCACCGTGGGCCGGGAGGGCAGCCCCGCGGTGATCGCGGCGCTGGCGGTCGGATTCGTCATGTTCGTTTCCACGACCTCGGGCCTGGAGGCGGCGAGCACCGCGCACCGGGACGTGCTCGCGGCCCTCGGCGCGTCCCGGACCACCACACTGCTGCGGCTGCGGCTGCCCGCCGCGGTGCCGATGGTGCTCGACGGCCTCACCCAGGCGGCCCCCGCTGCCGTGCTCGGCGCCATCGTCGGCGAGTGGTTCGGCGCGCCGAGCGGACTGGGGCTGCTGCTGGTCAGCGCCATGCAGAACTACCAGACGGAGCTGTTGTGGGCGGCGGGCCTGGCCGCCGCGCTGCTGGCCATCGTGTCCTACGCGGTGCTGGGCACCGTGCGCTCCCTGATGGCCTGGAGGTTTCGATGAGCGGGTCCGGCGCGGTGCTGCGGCGCTTCCTGGGAGCGCTGGGCACGGTCTTCAGCCGGTACTGGACGGTCCTCGCGCTGCTGCTCGCCTGGGAGCTGTGGGTCAGGGCCCGGCACCTCAACGCGATCGTGGTGCCCGCCCCGTACTCCGTGGTGTCCGACGTCTTCGACAACCCGTCCGCCTACGCCGGCCCGCTCGGGCACACGCTGCTGAACTCGGTGGTCGGCCTGGCACTCGGCATGGTCCTCGGCCTGTGGTGTGCGATGGCCGTGTGGTTCTCGCGGATGCTGTCGGGGCTGCTCACGCCCCTGCTGCTCGTGATGCGGTCGGTGCCCGTCGTGGTGATGATCCCCGTGGTCGCGCGCGTGGTGGGGTTCGGAACCCCTGCCGTGACGACGATCACCACGTTGGTCTCCTTCTTCCCGACCTTCGTGATGGTCCTGTCGGGGCTGCGTGCGGCGCCGACCGCGATGACCGACGTGTTCGCCGTCCTCGGCGCCTCCCGTCCGATGGTGCTGCGCAGACTGCTGCTGCCGCACGCGGTCCCCGAACTCCTCGTCGCGCTGCGGCTGACGGCCCCCTCTGCGGTGCTCGCCGCGATGTTGGCGGAGTACCTGCTGGGCCGCAGCGGCCTCGGCACCCTCTTCGCCGACGCGGTCGTCTTCGTGGCGCCCCAGCGCGCATGGGGCGCCGCCCTGATCGCCACGGTGGTCTCCGTCGCGTGCTTCGTGGCCGCCCGCGGTGTCGAGCGCCGCTATGCCGGCCGGTTCCGCTGACCGGCTCCTGCCCCCTGTCCCGCCTTCCCCCTACTTCCGCCACACACGAAAAGGCCGTTTCATCATGCCCATGCCCATAGACCGCAGTGTCCGGCAGGACGAGTCCGCGCCCGCATGGTCCCGCAGACACCTGCTGCGGACGGCCGGCGCCATGGGGGCCGCCGCACTCGGCGGTCCCCTGCTCGCCGCGTGCAGCGACAACTCCGGTGACTCGAAGGGCTCTTCGTCGACGGACCACGTGCGGGTGGCGCTCGGTTGGCTCAAGGACGTGGAGTTCGCGGGCTTCTTCGTCGCGGACTCGGCCGGCTACTACGCGGACGAGAAACTCAGCATCCAGTTCCAGGCAGGTGGCCCGAACACCCCGGACACCACGGCGGTGCTCGCCACCGGCCAGGCCGACATCGGTGTACACGCCAACATGCAGGTGCTGCTCCAGGCCACCGCCAAGGGCAACGACTTCGTGATGGTCGGGTCCGGGTACCAGACGAACCCGGGCGGGCTGATCTCGCTGGCCTCGAACCCGGTGCGCAGCGCGAAGGACCTCGTCGGCGCGAAGGTCCTGGGCCAGCAGGGCGCCAAGCCGCAGCTCAATGCGGTTTTCGAACTTGCCGGATTGAAGCCTGACTACGAGTTCATTCCGGTCGGATTCGATATCGATCCGCTTGTGGAGAAACAGGGCAAGGTCTTCACCGGCTATATGACGACCCAGCCCATCACTCTGGAGTCCAAGTACAAGATGAAACAGGGAAAGGACTTCCTGACGCTCACCTACGAGTCGTTCGGAATGCCCGCCTACGCGACCCTCGTCTACTGCAAGCGGTCGTTCCTGCAGCAGCGCAAGGACGTGATGGAGCGCTTCATGCGCGCCACCATCCGCGGCTGGCAGGACAACGCGAAGGATCCCGAGCGTGCGGCCCGCCTGGTGGTCGAGAAGTACGGCGCCGACCTCGGCCTCGACCTCAAGCAGCAGATACGCTCGAACGAGATCGGGATTCCCTTCATGGAGAGCGCGCTGACACGCAAGAAGGGCCTCTTCCGCATGGACGTCGAGCGACTCGCCGGGCCGATGTACAAGGGCCTGCGCGCGGCGGGCGTCAAGGACCTGCCCGACGCGCACAAGGTGGTCGACACCAGCGTGCTGGATGCGGTCTACCGCGGCAGCAACCGGGTGTGACCCACTGCTCCGCCCGGGAAGGTGCACATCGATGCCTGTGACGTGCACCCGCGCGGGCGGGGCTGTCCCCCTCTCCTCCGGGGTGCGGCCCTGACCTGCCCGTCATGCGCCGGGCGCCAATCTGGACGGCCGTGCGTACACCTGGCGGCGGACACCGCGACGGGGACGTTGAACATGACAGCGAGGTCACTCTCCGTGACCTCGCTGCTCTCTTTTCGAGGGCCGGCGCCCTCCCCTGGGGGGTCGGCGCACCCTTTCCATGTCCGTCGCGATCCGGCCGGACCGGCAGGGCCGGCACTCGCCGACACCGTGTTCCGGCCAGGCTTCCGCTCGGGGTACGGACGGGCGTCCATGCGTTTCGCCGGGGCATTCGGCGGTGGAGCCCGACGTCCGGGCGGCCCCGCGACCCGTGCGAACCCGCTCGTGTGTCCGCCGACGGTCCGGGCCCGGCCGGACGGCTCGCGCGAGGTGGCGCGCCTGCCCGCCCCGGCCGGCGCCGAAGACCGCAGGAGGACCCGCTCCCTGGTGCCGTTCGGCTACGGCGAAGGCGCCGGGCCCACCCGCCCGCTCCGGTGCGCGGCGCCGGCCTGCGCGGTAACCGCGACTCCCCGTACGGCGGCTCAGTCGAACATCGCCCTGATGACCGCAACGGCACGACTGAGGTGTGGCTCGGCGCGCCCGGCCCGGTGTGCGGCGGCCAGTTCGACGTGGGCATCGGCTTCTGTCAGCGGAACGTAGACGAGGCCGTCGAGCGCGAGGGCGGTCACCGGCTCGGGCACGATCGCGACACCGAGGCCGCCGGCAACCAGGGTGACCAGCGTGGAGGTCTCCCCGACCTCGTGACGGACATGGGGCTCGACGCCGGCGCCGCGGAGCACCCGCAGGACGACGTCGTACATCACCGACCGGCGGTCGGCCGAGTGGACGATGAGGTCGCTCTGCGCGAGGTCGGCGGCCTGGAGCCGCGGCCGCCCGGCCAGTGGGTGGTCCGCCGGCACGGCGACCACGAGCCGATCGCGGCGCAGTGTGTGGACCACCAGGGAGTGGTCGGCGACGGGTGGTCTGAGCAGGGCGATGTCGATCGTGCCGGCGTGCAGGGCCTCGACCTGGTCGGGCACGAGCATCTCACCGCGGAAGAAGAAGTCGACTCCTGGCAGTTCGTCCGACAGCCGGCGGGACAGCGTCGACAGCAGGCTGTAGGTCGCTGAGCCGACACAGCCGATCGTCAGACGTCCGACCGACCCCGTCGCGACCCTCCGGGCCAGATGGGCGGCTTCGTCGACATCCGTCAGGATCGACCGCGCGCGGTCGAGGTAGGCGCGGCCCGCTTCGGTGAGCTCGACGCGCCGGGTCGTGCGGCGGAGGAGTTCGACACCGAGTTCGCCCTCAAGCTGGCGGATCTGCTGCGAGAGCGGCGGTTGGGCCATGTTCAGCCGCTCCGCGGCCCGGCCGAAGTGGAGCTCCTCGGCAACGGCGACGAAGTACCGCAGGTGTCGCAGATCCATATGCGTGCCGATCCATATCCGTACCGTCTCAATGACAGGCAATATACATACTTCAAAATATCAGCGGACATCGTTAGCTTCGACGTCATGAGCGCATTCGTATACGCATCCGCGCGGTCGCCGTTCGGCAGGTTCAACGGCGCACTGAGCGGCGTTCGCCCGGACGACCTCGCAGCGGGCGCCATCAAGGCCGTGCTGGCGAAGGCCCCCGCACTTGACCCTGCCGGGATCGACGACGTCGTCTGGGGCAACGCCAACGGTGCGGGTGAGGAGAACCGCAACGTCGGCCGCATGGCCTCGCTCCTCGCGGGGGTGCCGGAGAGCGTGCCCGGGACGACGGTCAACCGCCTGTGCGGCTCCAGCCTCGACGCCGCGATGATCGCCAGCCGGCAGATCGAGGTGGGCGACGCCGAAGTGATCCTGACCGGCGGCGTCGAGTCGATGACCCGTGCGCCGTGGGTGCTGCCCAAGCCCGGCCGCGCCTTCCCGGCCGCCGATGTCACCGCCGTCTCCACGTCCCTCGGCTGGCGTCTGGTCAATCCGGACATGCCGAAGCAGTGGACCGTCAGCCTCGGCGAGGCCAACGAGCAGCTCCAGGAGAAGTACGGGGTGTCCCGCGAACGCCAGGACACGTTCGCGGTCCGCTCGCACCACCGTGCCGAAGCGGCCTGGAGGGACGGCTTCTACGACGACCTCGTGGTGCCCGTGCCGGGTACCGAGTCGGCCCGGGACGAGGGCGTGCGCCCCGCCACGAGCGTCGAGGTACTGGCCTCGCTCAAGCCCGTCTTCCGGCCGCACGGCACCATCACCGCGGGCAACGCCAGCCCGCTGAGCGACGGTTCCTCCGCCGTGCTGCTGGGCAGCGCGAAGGCCGCCGAGGCGATCGGGCTCGACCCGATCGCCAGGATCGTCGGCCGTGGGGCGATGGCCCTGGAGCCGCAGTACTTCGGATACGCCCCTGTCGAGGCGGCCAATCGCGCACTCGCGCGCGCCGGCGTGAGGTGGAGCCAGGTCGGTGCCGTCGAGCTGAACGAGGCCTTCGCGGTGCAGTCGCTGGTCTGCATTGACGCGTGGCTCGCGCTCGGCCTGCGCGATCCCGAGATCGTCAACCAGAAGGGCGGCGCGATCGCGATCGGTCACCCGTTGGGAGCCTCGGGCGGTCGGGTCCTCGGCACGCTCGCCAAGGTGCTCGTGCAGAACAAGGAGCGGTACGGCGTCGCAGCCATCTGCATCGGCGTGGGCCAGGGGCTGGCGGTCGTCATCGAGAACACGGCGGCAGCCTGATGGCGAGGGCAACTGTGCTCGGCACCACCGACGAGGCCGTCGCAGGCATCGAGGACGGCTCGACGGTGCTCGTCGGAGGGTTCGGCCTCGCGGGCATGCCGTTCGACCTGATCGACGCACTGATCCGGCAAGGCGCCGGGGACCTGACCGTGGTCGCCAACAACGCGGGCAACGGCGAGGTCGGCCTGGCCGCACTGCTGAAGGCCGGCCGGGTGCGCAAGATGATCTGCTCCTTCCCGCGCCAGGCCGACTCCTACGTCTTCGACGGCCTCTACCGCGCCGGCAAGGTCGAGCTGGAGGTGGTTCCGCAGGGCAACCTCGCGGAGCGGATGCGCGCTGCCGGCGCCGGCATCGGTGGCTTCTACTGCCCGACCGCGGTCGGCACCCCGCTGGCCGAGAACAAGGAGGTGCGCAGGATCGACGGGCGCGACTACCTCCTCGAATACCCGATCAGGGGCGACTACGCGCTCATCTCGGCGGACAAGGCCGACCCGGTCGGCAACCTCGTCTACCGGAAAACCGCACGCAACTTCGGGCCGGTCATGGCGACCGCTGCAACCACAACGATCGTGCAGGTCAACGAGGTCGTCGAGCTCGGCGATCTGGACCCGGACTCCGTGATCACCCCCGGCATCCACGTCGACCGGATCGTTCAGGCCGAGACCCGGCACTACACCGTCCAGGGGACACGATGACCACCCAGCACCTCGACCGCGAGCCGCTGACCATGGACGAGCTGGCCGCGGTGATCGCCCGCGACATCCCGGCCGGGTCGTTCGTCAACCTCGGCATCGGCCACCCCACCAAGATCGCCGACCATCTGCCCGAGGATCTCGGCGTGGTCCTGCACACCGAGAACGGCATGCTCGGCATGGGGCCCAGGGCGGAGGACGACGCCATGGACGCCGACCTGACCAATGCCGGCAAGGTCCCGGTCACCGAACTCCCGGGAGCCTCGTACTTCCACCACGCGGACTCCTTCGCCATGATGCGCGGCGGCCACCTCGACGTGTGCGTGCTCGGCGCCTACCAGGTCGCCGTCACCGGTGACATCGCCAACTGGCACACCGGCAGGCCCGGGGACATCCCGGCCGTCGGCGGTGCGATGGACCTCGCCATCGGCGCGAGGAACGTCTACGCGATGATGACGCTCTTCACCAAGTCGGGTGCGCCCAAACTGGTACCGGCATGCACATACCCGCTCACCGGGGTCGGCTGCGTCAGCCGCGTCTACACCGACTTCGGCGTCTTCGACGTCGGACCGTCCGGGATGGGGCTCCGCGAGACATACGGTGTCACGGAGGCAGATCTGCGGGCGCGGCTTGGCCTGTGGACGTGACAGGCGGTGGACGGCGGGTCCGCCGGAACCGACCCGCGCGCTCTGACGGCCGGCCCCGCGGACCTCAGCCGATGCGGAGGGTTCCACCGGACAGCGAGGCTCGCAGGTGGAACGAACCCTCGTTGATCTGCCACGGCCAGAGTCGGTAGGTACGCAAGCCCCTCGCGTGGTAGGGCTCGGAATCGAAGATGTCCCGGGCCTCTGCCAGCGAACGTGCGCGGATCACCAGGACTCCCGTGCCGAACGCTCGGTAGTCCTCGTCGAGCAGCGGGCCGGCGACGAAGATCCGGCCCTGGTCCTCCTGTTCCGCCACCCACTTCTTGTGTTCGGGCAGGTGGGGGTACAACTGCTCCTGCGTCACCCCACGGGCCGGCTGGGTCCGGCACAGGAAGAACACCTTCTGCGCTCCGGCGTGCCGCTCGTCCGGCCGGGTTTCGTCTGTTGCAGCCATCAGCTTCTCCTTACGACGTCGTCTCTGCCGGCGTTGTGGCGTCATCGCCCTTTCACACGGCCGCGCCGCTCCTGGCCCCAATCTCCCGGCTCGGCGGTTCGCCGGTCCACGCCGCCATGAGCCAGGGGCGGAGTTCACGGACCGTGACGTGCCGGGGGCTCGGCAGTTGCCTGCTCACCGCGGCCAGCGCGGCCTGCTCGATCTGCTGCTCGTTCAAGCCGATCTCGCGCAGCCCCCGCGGGGTCCCCGCCGACCGGGCCAGCCTCCAGATCGCCGGCTCCAACTGGTCGGCCGGCACCCCGAAGCACGATGCGAGGCGTTTGACCGGTTCGTCGATGGAGGGCCGGAGGAAGCCGATCGCATAGGGCAGGAGAATGGCGTGGGTCTGTGCGTGCTGCGCGTCGAACATGCCGCCCAGCAGGTGGCACAGGGAGTGGTGCAGGCTGGTGCCGGCGCTCGCCAGCGCCGTTCCCGCCATCGACGCGGCGAGCAGCACCTGCCCCCTGGCGCCCAGGTCCTCGCCCGCACAGGCGGCCGGCAGGTACTCGTGGATGCGCCGCGCCCCGTCCAGGGCGATCGCGTCGTTGACCGGATCCCTGCCCGCCGCCCACAGCGCCTCCGCGCAGTGGGCGAGGGCATTGAGCGCGCTGGGCCCGGCCACGGCCGGTGGCAGAGTGGCCAGCAGTTGGGGGTCGTAGATCACCAGTTGCGGCAGGGCGTTGGCGTCGCGCGCCGTCTTCTTCTCGTTGTCGCTGGTCAGCCCGTAGATCGGTGTCATCTCGCTGCCTGCGTAGGTGGTGGGGACCACGACCAGGGGGAGCTTGGATTGCACCGCGACCGCCTTGCCGAGACCGGTGGTGCTGCCCCCGCCGATGGTGACGAGGACGTCCACGCCGGCGTCCAGCGCGGCTGTGGTCGCGCGGAGGGCGAGTTCTGCGGGTACGTGCTGCGTGACCTCTGTCCAGGTCAGCACGGCACGGTCGCCAAGGCTCGACCGGGCCTTCTCCGCCAGGTCGGCGTCCCTGGCCGCCACGACGAGCATGGCCCTCCTCGTGGCGGCCACGTCCAGTTCCGCACCGAGTCTCGCCAGGGCGCCGCTTGCGAACACGACTCGCCCGGGCAGCGCGGTGCGGGTGAATTCCTCCGGCATCGTGGTCACCGTGCAAGCTCCTCGCGGCCCGCCGTGAACCGGACGGCGGTGCGGGTGCCCGGGGTCAGCACGAGATCCCTGCGCAGTTCCCAGTAGGGCCGCTTGCGAGGTGACGCGGCTACCTTGTGCTCGTCATCGATCCAGTCGTAGTGGACCACGAGCGAGCCTTTCACCCCGAACACCGCGTCGCTCTCGATGTACTGGTCGTCGTCGGTGTAGAGCTCGGTGATTATCGTCTGGTAGCCCGGTGCGGACGCGATCACGTGCAGGTGTCCCGGACGCATGTTGCTCCGGTTCGTGGCTGCGAGCAGATCACCCACGGGGCCGTCGACGGGGATGGGGTAACTCACCGGCTTCACCGTCCAGAACTCGAATCGGCCCCGGGCGTCGGTGTGGAAGCGCCCGCGCAGGTTGTAGTCGGGCTGGCTCGGGTCGACGTTCTCGTACAGGCCGTCGGCGTTGGTCCCCCACACGTCCAGTTCGGCGCCCTCGATGGGGCTGCCGTCCGCCGCGAGGACCAGGCCGGTCACATGCGCGGGCTCCCCGTCGGCGGCCCCGCCGCGGGAGAGATCGGCGCCGTTGGGCAGAAGCGGGGCTCCACTCCGGTAGAAGGGGCCGAGCACGCTCGGTTCCAGCGCGCCGTCGGGGGCGTCGGCAGCGAGCGTGTTCACCACCATCGTGACCCCGAGGACGTCGCTGAGCAGGATGAACTCGTGCCGCGACGCATCGCTGACATCTCCGCAGCGTTTGAGGAACTCGGCTGCGTACAGCAGTTCCTCCGGCTGCAGCCCCACCTCTCGCGCGAAGTCATGGGCGTGCCGGATCAGCGCCTCGACGATCTGACGCGTCCGCGGATCCGGCGTTCCGCTGACCGCGCCGAGCACCGCCCTGCTGATCTGTTCGCTCGTGGTCGCCGAAACAGAGGCTTCCTGGCTTGGCATGGTGAGGTCCTGTCTCAAAAGGGGCGCCCGACCACCCGGGTGGGCTCGTGCTGACGTGTGAAGCGTGACTCGTTCTTCGTTGCGGAGGCTTGTCGCCCGTCGGCGAGGACGGTTCCGCCGACGGAGGCTTCACTCGACCGACTTCGACGGTCGAGCCCCGGAATGCCTCCTCCGGGGTTCCGCTCCCGCCGGTCCGGCCGCCGTTCCGTCCCACTCCGGTCGCGCCGGCCGTTGCGCGCCACTCCGGTTCTTCGGACTGTCCGTGTCGGGGCTGGGGTCCTTCGTTCGGATCAGCCTGGATCAGGGAGCGGGGTCTGGTGCGTGCGGCCGCAAGGCACAGGAGGGAGTCGGCGCGGAGCGTCGGGGACCGACGGCAACGCCGCAGACCAGCGTGCCGGACCCCGCGAGCCCAGCATGATCCGAACGAAGGACCCTAGTGGTCGTGGGCGCAGTCGTCGCTGGAGTCGGTCGGCGGGAAGAAGACCACGTTGGGTCGGGCGTTGTCGTCCAGGCGCAGGCTTTGGTACATGATGAAGGTGTGGTTCACCGCGAAGTTCTCCACGCCGCCGAGCCGGCCGGCCCACTTCTCGATCACGGGCCGGGCCGCCTCCGCGGCCGCCGCGTCGTACATCGTTGAGAAGTACGTGTAGACGTGGTCGAGACCGACGCTGTCGCGTGCGAGGTCCCGCTTGGCCGGGGTGAGTTCGAGCGCGTGCTGGGCGGCGTCGCGGATGTCGTGCATGTACTCCCGCTGGGTTTCCACGTCCCGGCGGGTGCCCAGCCGCGTGAGGTGCCCGGTGATCATCGTGTCGAACTCGAAGGCGAGCGCGTGGTCGTGGTGCGCCATGAAGCCCGGAATGTGCTTGGACATGGCGATGTTCGCGAAGGGCACCCATCCCGGGTAGATCACGTCGACCAGCATGAGGACCCTGTGCTGCGGCATGTGGATGAAGATGTTGCCCGGGGCGTGGTTGTTGCCCTTGTAGTGCAACTCCAGCACCTGCCCACCGACATCGAGACGGTAGGAGTCCCTGAACGTGACGGTCGGCGGGCGACGCATCGGGTCGTCCAGCTCCTTGAGGAGGCCGTACGTCTCCTCCTGCCCGATCCGGACGGCGTCGGCGGAGAACTGGTCCGTCGCTCCGATGTGGTCACCGTGGTAATGGGAGTAGACGACGTGTGTGATGGGCTTGCTGGTCACATCACGGATCGCACGAGTGACGAAACCGCCGAACGACGGCGGCGCGTCGATGGCGATGACCTCGTCCTCCCCCACCACGAACGCACACTGGTAGCCGCCGTCGGTGACCCAGTGGACGCCCCCGGCGATCTCCTCCACCAGGTAGCCGCGCGGCGGCACCTTCGGACCACGGGCACCGTCGGGCACCGGCGGGATGTCGATCCCACTCACGGTCCGGGTCATCGTCGACTCCTCAGCGGCCGGGGATTGGAGCGTCACAGGCGAACTCGCCGCGGCGTGAGAGGACGCTAACAGTAGTTGCTTGCGCAATCAAGTTCTTGGGGAGACGTCTCGGGCAGGGGGCGCCACCCCGTCGACCGATGCCGCCACGGGTACGATCACCGGGAGTGGACCTCCGGGCCCGGGGCCAGCTTCGCCAGGATGTGCTCCAGGGCGACGCGGTCGGTCACCGTGAGCCTGCCGGTGAACAACGTCCCCACGAGCGCGAGGTGCGACTCCACGGCCGAGGCCAGAGCCCCTTCCCCCGCCTCGGTGAGCGCGACCTCGACCCCGCGCCGGTCGCCTCCCGCGGTCCGGCGCTCCACCAGGCCGGCATCCGCCATGCGCGCGAGCATCCTGCTCACTCCGCTCTCGCTGAGCAGCAACCGGTCGCGCAGCTCGCGCTGCCGCAGACTCCTGTCCGGCACATCGGCGAGATGGACGAGAACATCGAACCACTCCAGCGGGAGCCGGTGGTCCGCGAGCATCTGCCCGGCGAGACGTTCGACGATCTGCCGGTGCGTCCCGAGAAACGTCCGCCACAGTGTGGTCTCGTGCCGCAAGCGAGCGACCGCCCCTTCGAGATCGACCGCGCATTCCCGCGCCCGGCCGCCGGGGGCACACGCCGCTCGCGGCCGTTCACTGCCACCCGCCATCACACCCGGCTCCTATGCTGTTCAGCCTAATCTGCTTGCGCACGCAAGCTTTGGCTTGTGCGCAAGGGAACCAGGCCACCCTAGATCAGCATGACGGGCCCGAGCATCCCCCCGCGGGGCGGGACGCCTGCACGGTCGCCACAGTGTGCCTCGCTCTGGTTCTGTGCATGCTGCCGCGCACCCGCGCCGGTCTCCGTCCATGGGGACCGGCAGGTGCCTGCGGCAGTTCTCTCGTCGGGGGCTTTCGGCCGTGTCGGCGAGTCCGTCGCCGGGGAGGCGGAGGAGGCCGGTGCGGCGGGCGACAGGCGGCGGGGCGGTGCGCGAGCGGGGCCGCCGCGCCCGTTCGCCCGTTCGCCCGTTCGCGGTGCGGCGTCAGGCGTCCCCGGGTGCCGCCCTTTCGTCATCCGCGCCCCGGCCGTCGACCAGGTCCTCCACCAGCACCTTCAGCGGCGGCAGTGCCGCCATCCGGTCCCGCAGGGCTGCCGCGCGCCGTTGGTAGGAGGAGTCGTCCAACACCTGGCGGAAGGCTTCCAGGAGGACGCTCGGTGCGGCCTCGGGCAGCCGGACGCTGCGCGCCACGCCGGCGTGCTCGCACTGCGCGGCGTTGTGCGGTTGCTCGGCGAACAGCGGCACCGCGACCATCGGCACCCCGTGTTCCAGGGATTCGCGGACGCTGTTGAAGCCGGCGTGCGTGACGAAGAGTGCTGCCCGCTCAAGTAGCAGCGGCTGCGGCACATGCGTTTCGAGGTGGATGTGGTCGGGCTGGGGTCCGAACAGATCGTGCGGTACGCCGTCGCCGGTGGCGACCACGGCCGTGCAGGTGAGGTCGGCCAGGGCGGCGAGGACGGACCGCATGAGGCCGATCAGGCGCTCTCGGTCGTCGCCGGTGAGCAGGGGAGCCAGGGTTCCGAAGCCGACCAGGACGAGCGGCAGGTCGGCCGGCCGGCCGGCGAGCCAGGCCGGGAGCACCTCACCGGCGCGCTGGGGGCTTGTGTGCTGGTAGCAACGGGTGCGAGGCAGGCCGGCGGCGGCCTGGTCGTAGTCGGCCGGCATCAGGACCGCGTGGAGGCGGCGGTAGACGGTGGCGCCGGTCGGGTCCGGTGGCAGCCCGAGAGCCCTGCGGTGCGGTGCGAGCAGAGGAGCCAGGCGCTCGGGCTGGAACAGGGAGGCTGGTCCACCCGAGATGGCCAGGGAGGCGTGCGGGATACCCGCCTTCTCCGCGGCGAGGTAGCCGCCGAACTCCATTTGGGACCGCACGATCAGGTCCGGGCGCCAGGACTGGACGGCGTCGAGGAGGTCGTCGGCCATGCGGCCGGCCGGCGTACCGGTGAAGTACCGGAGCCCCAGCTCGTAGCGGGTTTCGTCGTCGGCGAGACGTTCCCCCAGTTCCCCGCCCAGTTCCGTGTTGTCGCGGTCCATGTCGGGCCGCCAGTTGTAGCCGGCCGTCATGGGGCAAAAGCCGTGGAGCGCCACCTCCTGGGTGAGTTCCGGCCCCGTGGCGATGGCTACCTCGTGCCCGGCCTGCTGGGCGGCCCGGGCCAGTGGCAGCATCGCGCGTACGTGCGAGGGCAGGGTGTGTGCGGTGAACAGAAAACGCATGAGAGTCCTTGAGAACCCCGTGCGGTGGCGGACGCCACCGCACAGGCGAGGTGGTCAACGAGGGCTTGGCCGGGCTCCGGAAGAACCGGGGTCGGCCGGTGCGGGTGCCGTACCGGTGAGGAGGGCGCGCAGTTCCTCCGCGAGCCGGGACAGTGCGGGTTGCCGCATCACGGTGTAGTGGTTGCCGGGGACGTCCACGATGTCGCAGGCGTGGGGGAACAGGGCCGCCCACTCCCGGGCCGTGGCGGTCGACGCTCCGCCGTCCGCCGCGCGGTAGAAGCGGACGGGCACCTCCGCGGGGAGCGGTCGGTGCTCGGCCAGCGCCCGCGCGTTGCGCGAGAACCGCGCCGCGATGCCGGCCAGGGTGTCGGCGTCGACGTCCGCTGAGAGTGCCCCGGCCTCCACGGCCCGGCGGTGGAACGCCTGGAGGGGGCTCTCACCAGCGGGCTCCCTCAGGGACTCGGCGGTCGGGGCCCACTTACGGCCGGCGATGCCCGCGAGGTCCTTGCCGAGCCAGGCCAGCATGGCGGCCTCGTCCGGCAGAATGGCCCCGGACGGGCCAGGAGGCTCGGAGGGGTCGATCACCGCGACGAGGTCCACCTGGTGGCCCTCCCCCAGGAGCCTGCGGGCGATCTCCAGCGCGACGACACCGCCCATCGACCAGCCGCCCAGGCGGTAGGGGCCCTCCGGTACGGCTGCCGTGATCACCTCGGCATAGTGCGCGGCCAGGTCCGCGACCGTGGTCAGCGGGATGTCCGTGTCCGGAGTCTGGAGGGCGTAGACGGGCTGGTCGTCGCCGAGGAGCCCGGCCAGTTCCGCGTAGCAGAGGACATCGCCGCCCACGGGGTGCACCAGGACCAGCGGCGGCCGTTCGCCTTCGGTGCGGATGGGGACGAGGGCCTCGCGTGCGCTGGCCGCGGCGTCGTGCACGACCTCGGCGAGCTGGGCGATGGTCTGCCGGGCGAACAGGGTCGACACCGGCAGGGAGACGCCCATCTGCCCGCGGATGCGCGCCATGAGCCGTACCGCCAGCATGGAGTCGCCGCCCAGTTCGAAGAAGCTGCTGGCGGTGCCGATCGGCCGGGTGTCGAAGAACTCCTCCCAGATGGCTTCGAGCGCGCGCTCGGTGTCATTGGCAGGGGCTGTGGCACCGTTCTCCCCGGTCGCGGAGGCGGACGACCCGATCGCCGGCAGGGCGGCGCGGTCGACCTTGCCGTTCGCGCTGAGCGGCAGACGGGCGAGGACCCCTATCCGCTGGGGGACCATGTAGTCGGGCAGTACCCGTCCGAGTCGGCGGCGCAGTTCCTCGGACGTGACCTGCGCGCGGCCGGATGCCTCCTCCTCGGGCACCACGTAGGCGACGAGCTGCTTGGAGCCCGTGGAGCTGTCCGTGACGGCGGCCACGGCCGTACGCACGCCCGGACAGTGCAGCAGGGCAGTCTCCACCTCGCCCAGCTCGATGCGGAACCCCTGCACCTTGACCTGGTGGTCCTCACGGCCCAGGAGTTCGATCGTGCCGTCGGGGCGGTAGCGGCCCAGGTCTCCCGTCCTGTAGAGCCGCTCGCCCGTCACCGGGTGGCGTACGAACGACGAGCGCGTCTTCGCCTCGTCGCCGAGATACCCGCGGGCGAGTCCGTGCCCGGCGATGTAGAGCATGCCGGGCACCCACGCGGGACGCGGCCGCAGCGCGTCGTCCAGCACATGGAACCGCTGGTTTCGCATCGGCTTCCCGTAGGGGACGCTCGTCCAGCCGGGCTCCACGCCGTCCACGCGGTGCAGGATGGACCAGATGGACGCCTCGGTGGCGCCCCCGAGGCTCCAGACCTCGGCGTGCGGGAGCACATCGCGGATGCGGCCGGGCAGCGCCTGCGCAATCCAGTCCCCGCTCATCATCACGAGGCGCAGGGGCATGCCCTCGTCCTGCTGCTCCGCCAGGAGGTGCTCGGTGAACAGCTCCATCAGCGCCGGGACGCTGTTCCACACGGTGACACCGTGCCGGCTGACGAGTTCCGCCCAGCGCGCGGGTTCGCGGCGCAGCTCCGGCTCGGGCAGGACGATCGCGCCGCCGGCGGCCAGCATCCCGAAGACGTCGTACACCGAGAGGTCGAAGTTCAGGGCGGAGAGCGCCAGCACACGGTCCTCGGGGCCCACGCCGAACCGGTCGTTGACGTCGGCGATGGTGTTGAGCGCGGCACCGTGTTCGATCATCACGCCCTTCGGGGTGCCCGTGGAGCCCGAGGTGAAGATGACGTACGCCAGGTCGTCGGGTGCCGCCGAACGGCACCGCGGTGGTTCCTCGCCGCCGTCCGCGGCACCGGCCGTGTCCACCGCCAGCCTGACGGTGTCCTCGGGCCACGAGGCGCCTTCGTCCACCGGGGACTGGGTGAGCACCAGCGAGATGCCGGCCTCGGTCAGCAGCAGGCGCAGCCTGTCCGCCGGCAGGCCCGCGTCGAGGGGGACGTACGCGGCGCCGGACTTGAGGACGCCCAGTGCGGCGACGATCTGCTCCCACCCCTTGTTCATGACGACTCCGACAAGCGTGCCGGGAGCGGCACCCCGTGCGACGAGCCAGTTGGCGACCCGGTTCGACTCCCGGTCCACCGTGCCGTAGGTGAGGCGGCGGTCGGCGGCGATCACCGCGACGCGTTCCGGAGCGGCGGCCGCCCGTGCCGTGAACGGATCGTGCAGCAGCCCCTGCGGGACGGGGCCGGACGTGGCGTTGGCCGCCTGCCGGACGTCCAGGGCCGTGGTCGGCACGGAGACCGGCGCGGGCCGCTGCCACGCGCCGGGGTCGACGCACAGTTCGCGCAGGGCGTCGAGGTACGCGGCGAACATGTCGTCGACCAGTCCCTCGGGGAAGAGCTCTTCCACGACGTCCCAGTTCACGAGGAGGCCGTCGGCCTCCTCGACGACCTGGTGGTCGAGCCACACCTGCGGGGTCCGTATGGCGGAGGAGACCTCCCGGCATTCGGTGCCCAGGCCGGTCAGCCGCTCCACGAGTCCGAAACGGCCCGCGCCCTGCCCGCCGGACATGTCGATGGCGCTCGCGAACACCACGGGTGCGGTCGCCCGGCCCGCGCTCCCCCGCGCCCGGTTGAGGCGGCGCAGCACCTCGACGCCGGAGAGCTGGCTGTGTTCGAGGTCGGCCCAGAGCTGCCGCTGCGTGCGTGCGGCCCGGACGGTGAAGTCCTCGGTGGGCCTCTGGTCCACCTCAAGCAGCGTCGTGGCACTGAAATTGCCCACCAGATCACCGACTGCGGGATGCAGCGGCAACCGGTTGAAGAACAACAGGTTCAGCGAGAAGTGGGAGGAGGTGCTCCACGCGGCGAGCGTCTGGGCGTACGCGGTGCACAGCGCGGCGGACGGGGTGACGCCGGCCGCTGCCGCGTGCTCCTTGAAGCCGGTCCACTCCGCGGGCGACAGGCGCGCCGAGCGGTGGACGAAGACCGTGCGCTTCAGCGTGAGGGGGTCCTTGGCCAGGGGCAGGTCCGGTGCCGGCGGCAGCGTTGCGATGCGCTCGTCCCAGTACTCCTCCGCGGCCCGGTACTGCGGTGTGTCCTCCGCGGCCCGTACGGCCAGGATGTAGTCCCGGTAGGTGACCGGCAGCCGGGGCAGCTCTGCCCGGTGGTCGCGGTACAGCGAGGTCCACTCGTCGAGGAGCAGGGAGGTGCTGCGGGCATCGGCGATCAGTGCCTCGATGCCGATGTGCAGCCGGGTGCACCGCTCGTCGACCAGGGTGGCCCGGATGTCGAACAGCGGCCACTGGGTGGGGTCGATGACCTGGTCCCGCACCTGTTCGTGCACGTCCTCGAGGCGCTGCCGGCGCTCGGGTTCCGCCAGGTCCCTGAGATCGCTCACGGGAATCCGGTAGGCGGGCACGGAACCCAGCACGCGCTGCCGTCCGTCGGGGGTGATGACGGCGCGCAGCATGTCGTGCCGCTCCACCAGGGTGCGCAGTGCCTCTTCCAGGCGGACGAGGTCGAGATCCCGCACGTCCACCTCGATGAAGAGGTAGGTGGATATGCTGCCCAGCTCGAACGCGTCGGTGCGGCCCACCAGATAGGCCTGCTGGAGATCGGTGAGCGGAAAGGGCTCGTAGCGGCTGCTCGGGTCGGCTGCCAGGACGGGCGGGCGGACCGGCTTCTCCTCCTCGACCGGGGCGGCGGGGGGTGCGGGGGCGGGGGCGGGGGCGGCGGCCGACGCGGGAGCGGCGGCGCCGTCCGGTGCCGCGCCCCCGACGAGGGCGGCGACCTCCTCGCCGAGGGCCTGCACACTGCGTCCGTCCAGGAAGGAGACCAGCGGGAGCGACACTCCGAACTCGGTGGCGATGTCGTCCTTGAGCTGCAAGGCCATCAGTGAGTCGAGGCCCAGGTTCTGCACGGGCTCCGTGGGGTCGACGGCGTCGGGGGTGGATCCGAGGATGCGCGCGGCGATGCGCACGAGGGTGTCGCGCACGTCGTCCCCGCCGCGGGCCGATCCGACGTCCGGCACGGCCGGAGCCGGCAGGGGTGCGCGCGGCCGGGTGCCTTCCACCGGACCCTGCTCGGCGGCGGGGGCCGCCGCGGGGCGCGCAACGGCAGGCGCGGTGTTCTGGCGGGTGCCGCCGGACCGCAGGACGTCCTCCCGTTCCGCCCGCTTCAGGTAGACGCCCTCGGCATGGACCACGGTCCGGCCCGCGTCGTCCAGCAGTGTCACCTCGGCGCTCAGCACCGAGGCGCCCGGGGCGGCGGGCAGCAGCCTGGAATGACACCACGCCGGTGCTCCGGCGCCCTCGACCCGGAAGGTGAACCTGTCGATGCCCATCAGCATGTACGCGGCGTCTTCGGGGCTGTCCGGGGGCAGACAGGCGAAGAGCGTCTGGAACATGGCGTCCGTCGTACCCGGGTGCAGGAGGTAGCGATCGGCTTCGCCGGTCTTCGCCTCGCGCATCCGTGCCAGTACCTCGCCGGAGCCCGCGTGCAGGTGCTCGATCCAGCGCGCCTGCGACCCCAGGTAGAGCCTGCGCCGCCACATCCGACGGTAGAAGTCCTCACCGGGCACCTCGGCGTCCATCGCCCGCCGCAGCGTCGCCACGTCGGTGTGTGCGGGCGCCGTCGCCTGCTCCACTCCCACCCGCCCCTGGGCGTGCAGGACCCAGTCGGGTGAGCCGTCGGGCCCCTCGTGCTCGGCGAAGTAGCGGAAGGCCGCACGCCCCGTGGGGGACGGCTCCAGCACGAGCTGGACGTTCCTCGACTCGCCGTGCGGCAGGACGAGGCTCTGCCGCACCAGGCACTCCTCCACCACCAGGGTGCCCGACTCGTGTCCCTGAGCCGCGGCGGCCATCGCCGCCTCCAGGTAGACGCCGATGTTGACCACCGGGAGCCCGTCCAGGACGCAGTCGTCGAGGCAGGGATGGCTCCGCGCGTCCAGCCGCGAGGCGTACTGCACGGCTTCCAGCGGGGACGACAACCGGTCACCGAGGAGGGACGGTGACCCGTGTGCCGCCGGCACCGGACGCCCGTCCCGGCGACCGGCCGGCGCACCGGGCTCGGCCACGGACCTGGGCACGGAATCGGGCGCGGACTCGGGTACGGGCGCGGGCACGGACTCGGGCACGGGCCTGGGCACGGAATCGGGCCTGGGGCCGGCTTCGAACCAGTGCCGCTCACGCTGGAACGGGTAGGTCGGCAACGAGGCCCTGCGGTGTCCCCGGCCCGCGTGGAAGCGGTCCCAGTCGATCCCCACTCCGTGGGCCCAGAGGGCACCGAGGCTGCTCAGTATGGTCTGCGCCTCGTCGTGGCCGGGGCGCAGCGACGGCAGGAACAGCGACGGCGCGTCCGCCGGTGCGTCGGGGGCGAAGCGCTTGGCCATCCCGAGCAGCGTGGGGCTGGGCCCGATCTCCAGGAACACCTGGTAGCCCTGGTCGAACAGGGTCTGCATGCCGTCGGCGAAACGCACGGCCTCGCGGGCGTGCCGGCGCAGGTACCGGCCCGTGAACTCACCGGGTTTGACCAGGGCGCCGGTGAGGTTGGACACCAGCGGGATCTCGGGATCCGCGTACGCCACCTCGCAGGCCCGGCGTTCGAAGGCGTCGAGCATGGGATCCACGAGCGGCGAGTGGAAGGCCCGCGTGGAACCCATGCGTACGGAGCGCACACCGCGGCGCGTGAGCTCGGCGAGGACGGACTCGACGGCCTCGGGCGCCCCGGCGATCGCCACGCTCTCCGGGCCGTTGACCGCCGCGACCGACACCTGTTCCGCACCGGCCGGCAGACACGCCGTCACCTGGTCGAGCGGGGCGAAGACGGAGGCCATGGCGCCCTCGTCGAGGTCCTGCATCAGGCGCCCGCGCACCTCGGTGAGCCCGAGGGCGTCCTCCAGGCCGATCACACCGGCCACGCAGGCCGCGACCAGCTCACCGATGCTGTGCCCCAGGACCGCCGCCGGTTCCACACCCCAGGACCGCCACAGTTGGGCGAGGGCGTACTCGAAGGCGAACAGTACGGGCTGGGCGAAGCGGGTCTCGTGGATCAGGTCCTCGTCCTCGGGGTCCGGTATGAGGACGCTGAGCAGCGACCGCCCCAGGGCGGGCCGCAGGACGGCGTCGCACGCGTCGATCACGTCCCGGAAGACGGGCTCGGTGGCGTAGAGCTCCCGCCCCATCCCGGGGTGCTGCGCGGACTGGCCCGTGAACAGGAACACCACCTCGGGGCGGCTGCCGCCGGGTGCGTGCCCCCGTACCCGGCCCGGTCCGGGCTCACCGTCCGCGACGGCGGCGGCGAGCCGGTCCCCGACCTCGTGGCAGGTGGCACCGGTGATCGCGAGACGGTACGGGAAGTGGGCACGCCCCGTCGCGGAGGTGTAGCAGACGTCCGCGAGTTCGGCGTCCGGGCGCTGGCCGAGGCCCTCCCGGTGGCGCTCCGCGAGGGCGCTGAGTGCCGCGGGGCTCTTCGCGGAGAGGACCAGCAGTTGTGCCGAGCGGCCGGGCTCCCGGGTGGCCGGCGCGTCATCACCGCTGGGCGCCTCGCTCAGCACCAGGTGTGCATTGGTGCCGCTGGCCCCGAAGGAGCTGACCCCGGCGATGCGCGGCACCTCGGAGCGGGGCCAGGGAGTCGCGGCCGTGGGTATGCGCACGCCCAGCTCGTCGATGCCGATCGCCGGGTTGACCTGCCGGAGGTGCAGGTGCGGCGGGATCTGTTCGTGCCGCAGGGCCATGACCGTCTTGATCAGGCCGGCCATCCCCGCGGCGGCCTCCAGGTGGCCCACGTTGGTCTTCACCGACCCCACCAGCAGGGGCTCCGCGCGATCCGGTCCGCCCAGCACCGCGTCCAGCGCCCGCAGCTCGATCGGGTCCCCCAGTGCCGTGCCCGTTCCATGGGCCTCGACGTAGGAGACGTCCTTCGGCTCCACTCCCGCCGCACGCAGCGCCCCGCTCACCACCTTGCGCTGCGCGTGGGCGTTGGGCACGGTGATGCCGCTGCTCCGGCCGTCGTTGTTGACGGCGGAGCCGCGGATCACCGCGAGTACGGGGTCGCCGTCCGCGACGGCCTCGGAGAGCAGTTTGAGCACCACGACCCCGGCCCCCTCGCTGCGGACGTACCCGTCCGCGGAGGCGTCGAAGGTCTTGCACTGGCCGTCGGCGGAGAGCATGCGCGCCTTGGACAGCACGGTGGACCACTGCGGCTCCAGGATGATGTTGGCCGCACCCGCCAGTGCCACCGCGGACTCACCGGAGCGCAGGCTCTGACAGGCGAGGTGCACCGCGACCAGCGCGGAGGAGCAGGCCGTGTCGAGGGTGAGGCTCGCGCCGTGCAGGCCCAGGGTGTAGGAGATGCGGCCCGCGGTGAAGGCCGAGATGCCGCCGGTGAGCGTGTATGCCTCCAGGTCGGCGGCAGCGATGCTCTGGATCTGCTGCTGTGCGTAGTCCTGGCCTGTGATGCCGACGAACACCCCGGTGTCCGAGCCCTTGAGCCCGTCCGGGCTCAGCCCCGCGTGCTCCAGTGCTTCCCAGGTCACCTCGAGCAGCAGTCGCTGCTGGGGGTCGAGCAGGGCCGCCTCGCGCGGGGATATCCCGAAGAAGGCCGCGTCGAAGCGGTCCACGTCCGCGAGGAAGCCGCCGGGCGCGGCCGGTGCCGCGCCGGCCTCCGGCACCGCGCCGCGGGACGGTTCGGCTCCGCGGGGCGAGGCGGGGGCGTCCGTGATGCCGTTCCCACCGTCGATGAGGAAGTTCCAGAACGCCTCCGGGTCCTGGGCGCCGCCCGGCATCCGGCACCCCATGCCCACGATGGCCACGGGTTCGCCGCCGCCCGTGCCCGCGCGCTTGTCGAGCTCCGCGCGGAGCTGGCGGATCTCCCGCACGCTCGCGGCGAGCGCGTCGCGGACTTCCTCGCTGTAACCGGTGTCCATCAGGATCCTTCGGAAGATCGGGGGGTGGTGAGTTCCTGTATCAGCAGCCCGAGGAGCGTGTCCCCGTCGAGGAGGTCGAGCTCCTCGTCTGCCTCCGCCCGGATGTCGGAGGGCTCCTGCGGGCGTTCGATCCGGGCGCTCGCCGAAGGCTGCACCGCGGGCTCGGGAGCGGGGCGCGCAGCCGCGCCGCCGGCCAGCCCTTCCAGGTGGGCGCTGAGGTCGTCGACCGTCGGGTACTCGAAGAGCAGGGTCGCGGGCAGGGAGATCCCGAGCGCCGCCTCAAGACGCGCGCGCGCCTGGGTGGCCATCGACGAGTCCATGCCCAGTTGGAAGAAGCCGTCCTCGGGGTCGATGCGGTCGGGTCGCGAGCCGAGGACGGCGGCCACCGCCTCCAGCACCCGGCCGCGCAGGCCCCCTCCGGCCGCCGCGCCGGCCGCCTGCCGCCGCTTTGGCGGTTGCGCGGGCGGGCGCTCGGCAGTGGCTGGTCCCGCGAGGGCCCCTTCGGCGGTGGGCGCCGTGCGGGGGCCGGGGCGTGCGGCGGGAGCGGCGGGTGCGGGAGCGCGAGGCACTGGTTCCGCGTCGGGCTGCCGGTACCAGAACCGCTCGCGCTGCCAGGCGTATCGCGGGAGTTCGACCGCGGGAGCGCTGTCCAGCAGGGATCGGAGGTCGACCGGCAGCCCCCGGGTGTGCAGCGCGCCGAGGATCTCGTACACGGCGTGGCTCTCGGGCTCACCGCGGCGCATGGCGGGCAGCGCGAGCCCTTCACACCCCGCCGCGTCGAACCCCTGCTCGACGGCGGAGAGCAGCGTGGGGTGCGGACTTATCTCGACGAAGACGCCGTGCCCCGTACCGATCAGTTCCCGCACCCCGTCCCAGAAGCGCACCGGCTGCCGCAGGTTGTCCATCCAGTACGCGGCGTCGAACTCCGAGCCGTCGGACATCCGGCCCCTGGCGGTGGAGTAGATCGGCGTCGCCGACGGCACGGGGCTGAGCCCGTCGAGTGCCTCCATCAGGTCCGCCCGCAAGGACTCGACCTGGGGACTGTGCGATGCGACGTCGACCCTGACCGGCTTGCAGAAGACGTTGCGTTCCCGCACGCGCGCGGCCAGGCGCTCCAGGGTCCGGGGCTCGCCGGACAGTACGGTGGAGGCCGGACTGTTGCAGACGGCCACGGACACCCGGTCGCGCTCGTCCGCTATCAGGGCCTCGGCGTCGTCCGGTGCGAGGCCCACGACCAGCATGGCGCCCTGGCCGCTGACCCTGCGCAGCAGGGTGCTGCGCAGGCTGATGACCCGTGCCGCGTCGTCCAGGCTGAGCGCGCCGGCCACATGGGCGGCCGCCACCTCGCCCATGCTGTGCCCCACGACGGCGTCGGGTTCGATACCGAAGGATCTGGCGCGCGCCGCAAGGCCGACCCCGAGGGCGAAGAGGGCGGGCTGTACCAGGTCGATCCGCTCCAGGGGCGTGTTCCCGTCCAGCAGGGCCAGCTCGTCGAGGACGGAGCGCCCCAGCCACTTGTGCAACGCCCGGTCGCACTCGGTGACGGCTTCCCTGAACACCGCGCAGTCGCGCATCAGCTCGCGCCCCATCGTCGCGCGCTGCGCCCCTTGGCCGGGGAAGACGAACACCACCTTCCGGCCGACGGAACCGGAGACCTTGCCGGCCACCACGCCCGCGGGGGCCTCACCGGCGAGCCAGCCGTCCAGCCGGTCGGCCGCCTGGGCCGGCGACTCCGCCACGACGGCGAGCCGGTGCCTGTGCTGGGTGCGGCGCGCCGTCGCGGTGTGGGCGATGTCGCCGAGTGGGGTCGCCGTGGCCCGAGGCGAACGGAGGTGGTCCCGGTACGCGGCGGCCATCGGAGCCAGTGCCTCCCGGGTGGCCGCCGAGAGGGGGATCAGGTGCGGCCCGGGCTTCGGTTCGGCCTGCGCGGGCGGTCGCACGGGGGCGGGCCCCAGTACGGCGTGCGCGTTGGTGCCGCCCGCGCCGAACGAGCTGACGGCGGCGTTCCGCTGGGCGTCGGGGGCCTCCCAGGGGCGTGTCCGGGTCGGGATCAGAAAGCGGGTGCCGTCGAGCGACATGAGGGGGTTGAGCGTGCGCAGGTGCAGGGTCGGCGCGATGGTGCGGTGGTGGATGCTGAGGGCGGCCTTGATCAGGCCGGCGATGCCGGCGGCCGGTTCCAGATGGCCGATGTTGGTCTTGACGGACCCCAGCGAGCAGGGCGTGCCACCGCCGTCAGCGCTCCCGTAGGTCTCGGCGAGTGCCTCGACCTCGATCGGGTCGCCGAGCGCCGTACCGGTGCCGTGCGCCTCGATCAGGGTCACGTCCGACGCGGTCATCCGCGCGTTGCGCAACGCCTGGGCGATCACGGCCTTCTGTGACCATCCGCTGGGCGCGGTGAGTCCGTTGGTCCTGCCGTCCTGGTTCACCGCCGTTCCCCGGATGACCGCCCAGATCCGATCGCCGTCGGCCTGGGCGTCCGACAGGCGCTTGCAGACGATGGCCCCGACGCCCTCGCCGCGTGTGTAGCCGTCGGCCGAGGCGTCGAAGGTCTTGCAGCGGCCGTCGGGCGCCAGCGGAAGTCCCTTGGCGTGGGCCATGGTGGTGATGGGAGACAGCACGAGGTGCACGCCGCCCGCCACGGCGAGGTCGCTCTCGTGCTGACGCAGGCTCTGGCAGGCCAGGTGCACGGCGACGAGCGAGGACGAGCACGCGGTGTCCACGACCATGCTCGGGCCTTGGAGGTCGAGCAGGTAGGACAGGCGGTTGGCGATGGCCGAGCCGGTGCCTCCCATGATGGTGTGCGTGTTGATCCGGTGCGGCTCCTGAAGCTGGAGTTGCAGGTAGTCCGCCGAGTTGGCACCGACGAACACCCCGGTGGCCGAGCCCCGCAGGCCCGGCTGGGTCTGGCCGGCGTCCTCCAGCGCCTCCCAGGCCGCTTCGAGGAAGAGGCGCTGCTGCGGATCCATCCGTGCCGCCTCGGTGGGCGCTATGCCGAAGAAGTAGGGGTCGAACCGGTCGACGTCCTCGATGAACGCCCCCTGCCTGAAGGACATACGGCCCGCGGCGGAAGGGTCCGCGTCGTAGTAGTCCTCGTTCGGCCAGCGACTGGCCGGCACGGGGGTGACGGTGTCCACCCCGTCGAGCAGAAGCTGCCAGAACCGCTCCGGTGAGTCGGCGCCTCCGGGAAAGCGGCAGCCGATGCCGACGATGGCGATGGGCTCGTGGCGGCCCAGACGGAGGGATTCGACCTCTGCCCGTGCCTCGCGTACGGCACGCAGTGCCGCCTCCACGACGGCGCTCCGGTCGCCGTCCCGTCCATGTGTGGCACTCATGCCTTGAGGTCCTCCAGACTCTGCCGCAGAGCGGCCAGTTCGCGTTCGAGCTGGATGCCCGGATCAGCGGACTCGGGTGAGCCCTGCGGCACCTGCGGATCCGCCGCGGGGGCCGCGGACGGTGTGGTCGCCTCGTGCCGCCGGGGGGTCGGTCCGTCCGACGGGGCGTGGGGTGCGGGCCGGCGTGCGCCGCGCTTCTTCACCAGCAGGGCGGCTATGTCGCCCACCGTGGGGTAGTTCCACACGACCGTGGGCGACAGCCGGACTCCGCAGTGCGTCTCCCACCGGTTGCGCAGGTCGAGCGCCATCACCGAGGTGACCCCGAGTTCACGCACGGGCTGGGCCGCGTCCACCTCCCGGGCGGGCAGTCCCACGGCCTCGGCAACGGTCTCCCGCACGAAGGCCAGCATGTCCTCGTGGGGGCCGGCCGCCGGCTCGTGCGCGTGGTCGGCGGCCACCGGGCCGTGCGGGTGGTCGCCGGTCAACGGCGCGTGTGCCTCCGCCGCGCCCGGTGCACTCGGCGACTCCGAAGCGGCAGCCGCGTCCCGCCCCGTGCCGGCAGGGGCACCGGAGGCCGAAGGCCGAGGTGCCGCGGGCCCGGGCACCGCGGGTCCGGGTGATGCCGTCGAAGGCACGGCGGGGGCCGGAGGCGAGGGTTCCGCCTCCCTGGCACGGAGCTCGAACTCGACGAGGGGCACGGGCCCCGACTCCTCCAGGCCGAACATCCGCACAGAGGCGGTGCCTTCGCCCCTGGTGAGAACGGTCTGCACCGTGCGGGCGCCCCCTTCCGGCAGTACGAGGCCCCCGTGCCGACGCGTGCGCACCACCGTGTGCGGCCCTGTGCCCAGGACCTCTGCGGCCGCGCCGAGCGCCGCCTGCCTCAGGACCTCCTCGGGGACGCCGCCGGCACCGCTGACCGCCCACCGCGACAGGCGGGGATCCTTCGCACTCCACCGGGTCTGCCAGTAGTGGGTGCCGGGCTCGGTGGCCGGATCCACCCGGCCACCGAGCAGCGGCTCCGCGACGGCGGACGGGTGCGGGGCACGCGTCCGCACCGCCGGATACCGCTCGCCCTGCCAGGGGTAGGTCGGCAGCTTGACCGTGTGCCGTGCCGGCCTGAGGGCCCGCAGCACGGGGGCACCGCGGGTGTAGAGGACCCCCAGTGCCTCCAGCAGGGCGTCCCGGCCACCGCGGGACCGCTCGTGGCGGCGGTGGCCGGGAAGGAGTGCCGCGCCGTCGTTGTCCACCAGGACCGGCCGCAGGCTCACCTCGACGACCGTGTCGGCGGCGGCCTCCCCGGAAGGTGCGCGATCCGCCGGGAGATCCGCCGCGTCCCTGGGCGGCGGCACCAAGGCGACGGTCGCCTCGGACCGCCGGTGGCCCTGGAACGCCCGCGCACCGTCGCCCGCGCACGCGCTCTCGACAGCCTCCGGCAGCGGGAGCCCCCCGGAGGCCCACGCGGCGCTGACGGCTCCCGCACCCCGGCCCGTGACGCTGTCGGGCTTGAGCCCCCAGGAGCACAGGAGGGCGGCAAGTGCCGTCTGGACGGTGAACAGCGCGGGCGGCGAGAGCGCGCCGCCGGTGGGCGAGCCGTCAGTGCGTGCCCTCAGTTCCGCCAGGACGGACCTGCCGGCCGCCGGCGCGAGGAGGCGGTCCCACTTCCGCACCTGCGCGCGGAAGACGGGTTCGCTGCGCAGCAGCTCCTCCACCGCTGCCCCCGCGTCACCGCCCAAGTGATCGGGGAAGACGAACCGGATCTCAGGAGCCCGGCGTACGGCTTCGGGGGCGGCGATCACGCCTGCGGCCCGATCACCGTCGCAGAAGGAGCGCAGCGCCGATTCGAGTTCGAGCAGGTCATGTGCCACGACGGCGGCCCGGTACGGGTGGTCGGCCCGGCGGGCGAGGGCCGCGGCCACCTCGTGCACACCGCCGGAGAACCCTTCCTCACCGACCGCGGCGGCCACCCGCCCGGCCAGCTCGCGCAGTGCCCCCGGGGTACGGGCTGCCAGGGTGACCAGGGCGGCGTCACCGGGTCCCCGCGGGTCGGCGCGGGTCAGGCGTTCGAGTGCGCCGAGCGTGCCGGTGCATCCGGCGTCGCTCCTGGACATCGTGGGCAGCACCAGGGCCCCGGTGCCCGAGTCGTCCGCGCTCTGCCTCAGGGCCTCGGTCAGCAGCGGGTCCGTGCCGATCTCCAGGAAGAGGCCGTGGCCCGCCGCAAGCAGCTCGTCGACGGCGTCGGCCAGCCGGGTGGGTTCGCCGAGCAGTCTGGCGAAGTACCCCGTCCCCACCCCGGGCCAGTCCAGTGCGGTGCCGTTCAGCGAGGAGTACAGCGGGATGCGTCCCGGGCCGGGGGACACCGGTCCCACCGCGGCGGTGAAGGACTCGCCCGTGGCTCCCGAGGCGTCGGGGCAGCCGGCGGCACCCGGGAGGACCGCGCACCGCGCACCGCGCCCCGCCCAGGTGGCCGCCAGGGCGCGAACCTCCTCGGCAGGCCCGGCTACGACGGCGGTACGCGCGCCGTACACGGCCGCCACCCTGATCCGTCCGCCCGTTTGGGCAAGCGCCGTGCGCAGGTCGTCCCGGTCCAGCTCCATGACGGCACGGGTGTCACCCGCGGCTTCGAGGTGCGCCAGGTGCTCGCCGTAGCCGAGCGCGAGCCTGATGCCGTCGGCGGGTTCGAGCACGCCCGCCACCACAGCGGCTGTGATCTCCCCCAGACCGCAGCCGACTACGGCTTCCGGGACCACGCCACGGGACTCCAGCCAGGCTGCGAGCCCCAGTTGGACGGCGAACTCCGCCACGGGGCCGGGGTCCTCCTCGCCGTGGAGGGCGTCCAGCAACGACCGCCCGGTGCAGCGGGCGAACTCCCGGTCGCAGCGCTCCACCGCCTCACGGAACGCGGGTTCGCTCCGCAGCAGTTGCCGCGCCATCCCGGGCCAGCGGCTCCCTCCCGGGGCGCAGACGAAGACCGCGCCGGCGCACTGGCCGCCGGCGGCCGGGGCCTGACGGGCCTCCGCGGCTTCCCAGCCCTCCATGACCACGTGGACGTTGGTCCCGCCCCAGCCGAAGGAGCTGACCCCGGCGAGCGCCGGGCCGCCGGCGGGCCAGGGTTCCGTGGCGGTCGGCACGCGCAGCCCAAGACCGGCGAAGTCGATGCCGGGGTTGGGCGTGTCGAAGTGCAGGCTGCGGGGCACCGTGCGGTGCTTGAGGGCGAGCGCCGTCTTGATGAACCCGGCGACTCCTGCGGCGGCTTCCAGATGCCCGATGTTGGTCTTGACCGACCCGAGCAGCAGCGGCGCGTCCTGTTCACGGCCGGCGCCCAGGACGGTGCCGAGGACGGTGGCCTCGATCTCGTCGCCGAGCGCCGTGCCGGTCCCGTGCGCTTCGAGGAGGCTCACATCGCGCGCGGACACTCCGGCGCGCCGGTAGGCATCCCGCAGCACCTCCTCCTGGGCCTTCGGACTGGGTGCGGTCAGACCATTGCTGTGGCCGTCGTTGTTCGCGGCCGAGCCCCGGACGGTGCACCAGATGTCGTCACCGTCGGCGAGGGCCCGGGAGAGGGGTTTGAGGACGACCACGCCGCTTCCCTCACCGCGGCCGTATCCGTCGGCCCGCGCGTCGAATGCCTTGCAGCGCCCGTCGGAGGACAGCCCGCCGAACTCCTTGAGCGCCACCGAGGTGCCTCCGGACAGCAGCAGGTTCACGCCACCGACGATGGCCGTGTCGCACTCGCCGTCCCTGATGCTCCGGCACGCCAGATGGACGGCGAGCAGGGAGGAGGAGCACGCGGTGTCCACTGCCACGCTCGGCCCCCGCAGGCCCAGCGCGTAGGACAGCCGGTTGGGGACCATGTTCAGGGCCCGGCCCGTGGCCGTGTACGGCGACACCGGACCGGTCGGCACCGGGTTCAGATCGGAGAAGTCGTGGAACGTGACGCCCGCGAACACCCCGGTCCTGCTGCCTTCGAGCCGTCCGTCGGCCAGGCCGGCGTCCTCCAGTGCCTCCCAGGCCACCTCGAGGAAGAGGCGTTGCTGGGGGTCCATCTCCGCGGCCTCCCGGGGGGAGATGCCGAAGAAGAGCGCGTCGAAGCGGTCGGTGTCGCCGCTGAGCAGACCGGCCCGCTCCACCGGCGGAGGCAGCGGGCCCATGGCGCCGGCCGTCGGCCAGCGGTCCTGCGGCACGGCGCGGACCGCGTCCACGCCGTCCGTGAGGAGCCGCCAGAACGCCCGGACACCCTCCGCGCCGGGGAAGCGGCAGGCGAGGCCCACCACCGCGACCGGTTCCTCGTGTCGTGGAACCGGCACGGGTGCGGACACGGCGGAACCGGTCGCGACGGGTTCGTCCGGTTCGTCCGCCGCCGGACGGGGACCGGGTGGCGTGCTCCACGGGACGAGCGGCGGCAGAGCCGGTGGCTCGGGTACTTCCGCTGGTTCCGGCTCGGGCGCGATGCCGGCCGGCTCCGCCCCCCGGCCGCCGGGCACGTCTGCCGCGGCGGCCTCGATGTGACGGGCGAGCAGCGTACAGGTGGGGTGGTCGAAGAGGGTCCTGGCGGTCACGGGCAGACCGGTCGCGGCCCTGAGCCGATCGCCCAGTTGCACTGCGAGCAGGGAATCGAGCCCGAGGTCCCTGAATGTACGGTCCGGGGCGACGTCGTCGGCGTCCGCATGCCCGAACACTCCCGCCACCGTCTCGGCGACCAGCCGCTGGGCGATGCGACGGCGCTCGGCCTGCGGCGCGGCGGCGAGCCGTGCCATGAACCGGTTCGTCGTGGTCGCCCTCGGCCCGGCCGAACGGGCCTGCGCCGGGAAGGAGGTGCCTGTACCGGCGGTTGCGGTGTCCGTTCCGGTGGTTGCGGTGCCGGTGGTTGCGGTGCCGGTGCCGGTGCCCGTGAGCCAGTACGGTTGCCGCAGGAAGGCGTAGGTGGGCAGGGGGACGGCAGCGGCTCCGCTGCGCTCCCACGTCACGCGCCAGTCCACCTCGACCCCGTTCACGTGGGCAGCGGCCAGCGAGGTGCGAAACCTCTCGGCACCGCCCTCGTCGCGTACCAGTGAGGGGATCACCGCTGTCTCCCGGTCGGCGGCGTCGGCCGTCTCCCGCAGCGCGGCGGAGAGGACGGGATGGGGGGCGCATTCGACGAAGGCGTCGAAGCCGTCGGCGAGCAGCGCGGCCGACGCGTCGTCGAACCGCACCTCCTCGCGCAGGTTCCGGTACCAGTAGAGGGCGTCCAGGCTGGTGCCTTCCACCGGGCCACCCGTCACCGACGAGTAGAACGGCACCCGTGCCGGCATCGGCTCGATGCCGGTCAGTTCGTTGATCAGTTTCTCCCGCAGCACGCCCACGGGCGTCGAGTGGGACGCGTAGTCCACCGGAATGCGCCGGACCTGCACACCGTCGGCCTCCAGGGCCGCGATCACCTGGTCCAGGGCGGCGGTCTCACCGGCGATCACCGTTGCCGTCGGCCCGTTGGCGGCCGCCACCGAGACCTTGCCGGCGAAAGGACGCAGCCGGCCGGCGAGCACGTCGCGGCCCGCCCTGACAGAGGCCATCCCGCCGAGGCCGGACAGCTCCCGGCGCACGAGCCGGCTGCGGACGGCCACGATGCGCGCCGCGTCCCGGAGGGACAGCGCACCCGCCACGCAGGCGGCGGCGACCTCTCCCTGCGAGTGTCCGATGACCGCCTCAGGCTGCACTCCGTGGGCCCGCCACAGTTCCGCCAGCGCGACCATCACCGCGAAGAGCGCCGGCTGGAGGACGTCGACGCGGTCCAGCGGGGCTGCGTCCGGCGCCTGGTCGAGCACCGCGCGTAGGTCCCATCCGGTGACCGGGTCCAGTTCGCGGGCGCAGGCGTGGACGGCGGCCGCGAAAGCGTCCTCGTCGCGCAGGAGTTGACGGGCCATGAGCGGCCACTGTGAGCCCTGGCCGGGGAACGCGAACACCACCCGGCGCGGCCGTGCGGCGAAACCGGTCGTCACCGAGGCGGCCGGCTCCCCCGAGGCGAGGGCGTCGAGTCCGGCGACCAGTCCCGCACGGTCGTGCGCTGTGATGGCCGCGCGGTGTTCGAAGGGCGACCGGGTGAGGGCCAGCGAGTACCCGACGTCGGCCGCGTCCAGGTCCGGGTGTTCCCTCAGGTGCGCGGCCAGCCGCGCGGCCTGCGTGGCGAGGGCGGACTCGTGCCGGGCGTGCACGAGCCACGGTCCGATGGGCCGGCCACTGCGTGCGGGCGCGGTCGGCGCCGTGGCGGCCGGGCGGTCGGGCGGCCCGGAGAGCACCAGGTGGCAGTTGGTCCCGCCGACCCCGAAGGAGCTGACGCCCGCCAGCAACGGCCCCGGCGGCCACGGCGAGAGGCGGTTCTGCACCGCGAGGTTGAGCCGCTCCAACGGCACCTCGGGGTGCGGGCGGTCGTGGTTGAGGCTCGCCGGGAGCAGGCCGTGCCGGATGCTGAGCACGGTCTTGATCAGACCGGCGATACCGGCCGCCCCCTCCAAGTGGCCGATGTTGGTCTTGACCGATCCCACGGGGAGCGGGTTGCCGGCCGGCCGTGCTGCGCCGAGCACCGCGCCGAGCGCAGCCGCCTCCACGGGGTCCCCCGCGGGGGTTCCCGTGCCGTGCAACTCGATGTGGCCCGCCGCCCCGGGGTCGGCGCCTGCCGCCTGCCAGGCGAGTTCGAGCACCTGCCGCTGTGCCTGCTCGTCCGGCGCGGTGAGGTGGGCGCCGCTGCCGTTGTTGACCGCGCCACCCAGGATCACCGCGTACACGCGGTCCCCGTCGGCCAGTGCCCGGGCCAGGGGCTTCAGCATCACCATGCCGCCGCCCTCGCCCCGCACGAAGCCGTTGGCGCGGGCGTCGAAGGTGTAGCAGCGTGCGTCGGGCGAGAGTGCTCCGAAGGCCCTGACCCGTTCCGCGACGTCCGGTAGGAGGTTGAGCTGCACCCCTCCGGCGAGGGCCGCGGTCGACTCCCCGCGGCGCAGGCTTTCGCAGGCCTGGTGCACGGCGACGAGTGAGGACGCCTGCCCGCAGTCGACGGTCAGGCTCGGGCCGCGTGCCCCGGTCAGGTAGGACACCCGATTGGCGATCACGCCGCGCTGCAGGCCCGTGAAGGTGTGCTGGGTGATCGCGCCGGGGCCGAGGCGCCCGGAGAGGGTCGCGTAGTCGTCGCTGATGGCGCCTATCCAGACACCGGTACGCGAACCGCGCAGGGTCGCGGGCCGTATCCGGGCGTCTTCCAGTGCCTCCCAGGCGAGTTCCAGGACTAACCGCTGCTGTGGGTCCATCACCGCGGCTTCACGCGGTGCGATCGAGAAGAAGTCCGCGTCGAAGCCGGCGACATCGTCGAGGAAGCCGCCTCGCGGGGGTGTGCCGAGGCGATCGAGTCCCGGCGCACGCCCTGCCGGTGCCTCACGAATGGCGTGCCGGCCCTCGTGCAGGAGGCGCCAGAACTCCGCCGGGCTGTCGGCCGACGGGAAACGGCAGGACAGGCCGACAACGGCGATGGGCAGGCCCGAGGCGTCCGGGGTGCCCGGTGCAGCCGCGTTCACCGGACCTCGTCCCCCCTCGTACACCCGGCCTCGGCGGAGTCCCGACCGGGACGGTCGTCGCGCCCACGCACGTCGGTGACCGTGGCGAGGGCCTCGTCGGCGAACCTCAGGGTGATCGGCGCCTCGATGGCGAGGTCCGTCGAGTCGAAGCGCAGGTCGGTGTCGGCCGCGATGAGGGCGACGGCGATCGCCATCGAGAGCATCGCGAAGTGGTTGCCCACACAGGTGCGCTGGCCCATTCCGAACGGGAAGTAGGCGTGCCGCGGGATCTCCGTGCGGCGCTCCGGCGAGAACCGGTCAGGGTCGAAGACCAGCGGGTCCTTGAAGAGCTTGGGGCTGTGGTGGGCCACCCAGGCGCTGGCGGTGACGAGAGTGCCCTCGGGCAGGGTCTGACCCGCGATCACCTGGTCCTCCAGCAGGGGCCGGTGCATGAAGGGAATCGGGGGGTAGAGGCGCAACGTCTCGGCGATCACCAGCCTGGCGAACGGAACGGCCTTCACGAACTTCTCCGGTGCCACCTCGGCGGTGCGCGCCGCCTCGACCTCCGCACGAAGCCGCTGCCGCGCTTCGGGGTGCCGGGCGAGGAGGACCGTCGCGGCGCCGATGATGAAGGCGGTCGTGTCGTACCCGGCGATCATCATCGTGATGGACTCGTCCCGTATGAACGGGTCGGCGAACACCGGATCCCCCGACTTCGCCGCCCTGATCAACACGTCGAGCACGTAGACCGGGTCGCCAGCGGACGCCCTGCGGCCGTCGACGATCCCCGCAAGGGCGGCTTCGAGCTTGGTGATCGACTCTTCCAGGCGCTGTTCGAGCAGTTCGTTGCGTTGACCGGATTCCAACGCGTCGAACGCTTCGAGCAGCAGCTCCAGGGTTTCCCGCACGATCTCGCGGTGACCTGCGAATTCCTCACCGAAGACGGTGTCGCCCAGGTTGTCGAGAGCGAGTCGGTTGACCTCGTCGCGCAGTGATATCCGCTGCCCCGGGGACCAACTGTCGACCACCCGGCGGGTGTTCTCCATCACCAGACCCGCGTGTTTGGCGACCTTGCCCGGAGACATCTCACGCTGCACGACGAGGCGCCGCGGCTTCCAGCGTTCCAGGTCGTGCGCCACGAGCAGTCCCTCACCCATGACCCGCTGCAGCAGGGGCAGAGCGGCGAACTGCTTTCGCGGGTCCGCGACCACGCGGTAGGTGTCCTCGGGATCGTTAAGCAGCAACCGGTCCTGTCCGCCGTAGCGGTACCGCACGACATCGCCCTGCAAGGCGAGTGGCGGCATGAGTTCCAACAGGTCGGTGGTGCTGCATGCCTCGTCGAACAGATGCATTGGGGTCATGATGCTCTCCGGACTTGCCTAGCAAAACTACTGAAAGCGCGCGAAAGCCCCCCAGATCTGACATTTCACGCGATTGCGCACAATACACCAAGATAGTTGACCGCTAAACAGATGGCGGCGGACGCAACGGAAACGGGACACCGGCCTGGTCGGACACCGGCAGGGGGGCGGCCCAGGGCCTGGTCGGGGGTCAGGACCTCAAGGCGGTCAGGGCCTGAGTGGGGGTCAGGGCCTGAATGGAAGTCAGGGCGTGACGGCGCCGGACGGACGCTGCCCGCGCCCACACCGTTGCACTTCTCCAGCACGGAGAACGCCCCGGGCACCCGCTAACGAGAGGCGGGAGGGACGGTGACGCCGTCCACCACGGGGGCCGTACCCGTGCGGCGCGGGCACCGCGGCGAATGGGGCGCCGCACGGCCCTAAGCGACTGCCCACAGTGCGAGGGCGGGCTCCGTCGCAGCACCCGAGCCGTAGCGCGCATGTGCACGCTCGCCGTCGCCGCATGAACACCTCGCCGTCGCCGCCCGAACAGTGAACCAATAGCCCAACAGGCAGCATGATTGCGGCCCTTGGCGACAACTTCAAGCCAGCCAAGGCCCAAAGACGATAGTCGCCGCCCACCCTGCCGCCGTGCGCAACCCGTTTCCGGATGGTTGGTTGGTGTGGTGGTCCTCTGTGTATATGTGGGTGGGTGGTGGCACACTCCGGGGATCTTGGGTGGATTGCTGCGTTCGACCCCCGACCGGCGGTTTGTCACGGACGCCGGACGCGGTAGCGAAGGCGGTTCCGCCGCGCGCGGACGGCCTCGCGGCCTTCGGGGGTGCCCTTCGGTGAAGCCTCACGGCGGCTTCCGGTGCGGGCGGCCGGGCGGCGCGGATGGATGCCTTCCCGGCAGGCGCGCGGCATCCACGCGCCGTGGAGAGCCGCCCTATGCACCCTGCCCCATGTCGCCGGTGTCGGCTTCCCTTCCAGCGCGGTTGCCCGCACCTTCCGCGTCCTGGAGAGTGCGGAGGCTGTCGGCGAGCGCCCCGAGGCCGCGCGCCAACGCCTCGAAGTCGCTTGCGGACATCGCGTCGATGAAGTGCCTCCGCACGGAGGCGACGTGTGCGGGCGCCGCCTCACTCAGCTTCCGCCACCCCGCCCCGGTGAGCGACGCCCTGACCCCGCGGTCGTCGCCCTCGCAGGAGGTCCGGCGGACCAGCCCGGCCTTCTCCAGTTGACCGACTTGGTACGTCACGCTGCTCTTCGCCAGCAGAACGGCCTCGGCGAGCTCGGTCATACGCAGTTCGCGACCCGGGGCGTTGCCGAGATTGACGAGCACGTCGTACTGCTGCGCCGTGAGCCCGGAGTTCCCCTTGAGGCTCTGCTCGATCCTGCGGCTGAGCACGGAGAAAGCGGTCAGGAAGTCCGTCCACGCCTTGGACTCCCGCTCGTCGAGCCAGTGGGGTTCGCACATGGAGGCACCGTACTCCGGTTGTACGTATTCGAATTACCTTGTAGCGTCGAGAGAAGTTTAACGCTGAACTACTTCGCCGCACGCGGCACCGAAGGGACTGCCACCATGCGTGGACACATGCACCTGACCTCGCAGATCCTGCCCGCCGGGGCCTACCGATTCGACCTGCACCGCTCCTCAGTCAGCTTCACCACCCGCCATATGTTCGGTATGGGGGAGGTCGTGGGCACCCTCTCTCTGGAAGGAGGGGATCTGTTCGTCGCGGATTCGCCCGAGCAGTCCCGCGTCACCGCTCAGGCCGCCGCGGCCACCTTCGACACGGGGAGCCGGCAGCGCGACAAGCAGGTGAAATCCCGGAAGTTCCTCGACGCCGCGGCCTACCCGACACTCGGCTTTGTGTCCGACAGCATCACCGCCGAGAATCAGCAGTGGATCGTTCGCGGTCTTCTGACCGTCCGCGGCGAGCCCGTTCCGGTCGCCTTTGCCATCACTCATGTGCAGGTCGGCGAGGCCGATGCCAGGATCAAGGCCGAAGCCCGGATCGACCGCTACGCCCACGGGGTCACGAAGATGAAGGGCATGGCGGCGCGCCACCTCGACGTCGTCGTCGACGCGTGGTTGCAGCGCAGTTGAACCACTGCCCCTTCGCCTGCCTCATGGCGGCCCTGGCGGCCCCGGGCGTGCGGTGGGCCGGACCCACACCGCCGGTCCCCGGGGAGGACGGCTTCGCCTGGTCGGACACGTCGAGCCCCGTGCAGGGTACTGACCAGGGTGTTCGTCCCGGATCGCGACGAATGACGTAGCCGCGGCAGGACGCGCCTCCGCGCCGGCCCGGTCATTAGCGAGTTACCTGCCTGCCCGTGGCTCTTCAGCGTCGGTCCCGTCGCCGCGTGGGCGCACGGTGGCCGTGAGGAGCGTGGCAAGGGGCGGGCAGTCCCCCTCGCCGAGGGCGCGCGAGCGTCGAGGCAGCGGTCCGCCGTGAGCCTGACGCCTACATCGCCAGTAAGGGCACGCCCATCGGCATGACTCAGGTCACGGCACGCGAGTTGGGCGAACACGGCATCTGCGTGAACACGGTGATGCCCGCGCAGATCGCCACGCCCGGCACGCGCGGGCACTCCGGCACCGACACGTTCACGCACACCATGTCCCAGCAGGCCATCCGGGAATTCGTGACGCCCGAGGACTCCGCCGGGCTTGTCGCGTTCCCCGCCTCGGACGACGGGCGCCTGGTCACCGGCCAGTCGCTCGTCTGCGACGGAGGCGGCCTCCTGCACTGATCGGTCCGTCCTGATGAGCGTGGGCCATGACCGCTCCGGTCGCCAGGGCACGGCGCGCCACGCTGCGCAGAGCGTGGGCCGGTCGGGGCCGACTCCGCGCCGGTCCCGCGCGGGTCGCCAGGACGGCGTCGACGCAGTCGCGACAGCACCCCCGGGCATGTGAACGTGGGATAGTTTCTGGACTGTTCGTGACGGGGGGATGTCCAGTGGGCAAGCGACACGTGCGCGCGATGTTGCGGAAGATGTCGAGCGGGGAGCGGGTGGCGATCGCCCGGTCGGCGGGTTCGATCGGGAGCCTCGCCCGGCTCGCCTCCGTCGCCGAGCAGTTCGGTTACGCGTACGCGGGCGCGGGGCTGGGCGGATTCAAGTCCGAGCAGCTCATGCTGGAACTGGTGCCTGACCCGGGGCCCGAGGCACAGGCGCGCGCCGAGCGGAACCGAGCGCTGTATCCGAACGCGGGCGACGGGGTCTCGCTGCCTCCGCTGGTACGTGAGGAGGTCGAGTTGCTCAAGGCCCGCATCTCCTTCGACTTCGCCAGCCAGTACACGGCCAAGCAGCGGCTTGCGTTGGGGCTTCCCGTTGCGACCGTGTTGGCGGCGGCCCCCTGCATCCGGTTCGGCCCGCACAGCACCGCCACTCTCGTCGCGGTCATCCTCTGGGCCGTGTTCATGCTCCTCGTGCCCGTCGGGCTCGCATCCGTCCGACGCGCACGCGCGCGGTACGGCGCCCAGTTGGCGGCCGCGGGCTTCACACCGGTCACCGACGAGCTCGGCCGGTTGAGGTACGTCTCGCCGGGCGGACCGCTGCCCCGCCGCGGCAACCCGGTCGCCTGACGGCCGAAGGGGCGGGCGGGCGCGGTCCGCAGGGTGGGGCGGCGGTGGCCCCGCCGCCCGCCGCGGGGGCCCGGGCGGCGAGGGCGTCAGGGAACCGGCCGAGCGGCCCGCCGTTCGAAGCCTCCGCCGGCAGTACCGTACGCGCTCACGAGAAGACGACGGTGCGGTTGCCGACGACCGCGATCCAATTCTCGTTGTGCCAGCGCACGGCGCGTGCCAGCGCGCGGATCTCCGCAGTTGGGTGATGATCTGCGTGGCATACGGCGCCTTGGCTGCCAGGGCCCACTCGATCAGGTCGTCACTGATCAGGCCGTGCCCCTCGGGGTAGCCGCCGATGCCGACCGACGTGAAGAGGTGGCCGATCTCCCAGACCCCGGACGGTGTGGCCGGCGATGGAGAAATCGGCCATGTGGAAGGACTTGGTCTCAGGCAGTGGCCGACCGGTGGCCTGCCGGAGGACGGCCACCGCTGTGGGGCCCTGCAGCTCGTACCGGTGGAACTTCGGCGGGCCCCAGGTGCGGACAGCGGAGCTCTCGTCACGGCAGCGGGAAGCCCCAGGCGGAGGAGTCCGTCGAGGTGGGCGTGGAGCATCCAGTGCTGCTCCCCCTCTTGGCGAACCCCGGCCCGGGATCGAGGATCGGCCGGTCGGGACGGGCTCCGGCCCGGACAGCACCGTCCGCCCGGGTCACCAGCTCCTCCGAGACCTCGCGTACGACGTCATCGTACCCGGCTGCGGCGTACATGTCCCGGCTCGTGCCACGTGAGTGGTTGAGCACCCACGGCACCCGGGCGGCCGCCACGACCCGTGCCATGGCGGGGTCGGCCGAGCCGCCGCTGACATCGTTGACCAGTACGGCACCCGCGGCCACTGCGGCCTCGGCGACCGTGGCCTGGGTGGTTTCCACACTGACCGGCACACCGGCGGCCGCCAGTTCCCGCACGACGGGGACGACGCGCCGCAGTTCGTCGGCGGCGTCGACCCGGCCGCTCCCGGGCGGGTGGACTCCCCGCCGACGTTCACGTAGTCGGCGCCGGCCCCGTGCAGCGCGAGGCCGTGCTCCACCGCGGAAGCCGTCGTGGCGTACCGGCCACCGTCGGGGAACGAGTCCGGGGTGACGTTGACGACCCCCATGACGCGGCACCGTTCGACGGGGACGCCACCCTTGCCGGTGACGTCATCCTCCTCGGTAGGGCCCCGCAGCCGCCCGGGACGGTCAACCGGCATCGTTCGGCTTCCTTCGTGGATCGGGGCGACGGACGGCGCCCAGCCGATCAGCTCGGCCGAGTGGTCCGGTTGTCGAAGAGGGCGAGACCGGCGGCGGTGTTGGACGCAGGCACGTGGTAGGCGGAGTGCACCTTGCGGACCTCGGCGTTCATCGCCCCGCGCATCACCAGCCACATGATCAGTTCGATGCCCTCGGAGCCGGCCTGGCGGATGTAGTCCTCCCGGCTGAGCGCGGCCAGCTTCTGCGGCTCCTTCTCGATGGCATCGAGGAACATGTGGTCGAAGGTCGGGTTGATGAAGCCGGCCCGGGCGCCCGCGAGCTGGTGCGACATGCCGCCCGTGCCGAGGATCCCCACCGTCCGGGCACCGCCGTAACCGGCGATCGCGCGCCCGAGGGCCTGGCCCAGTGCGTAGCAGCGCGCCGCCGTCGGCTGCGGGTAGCGTATGACGTTGACCATGATGGGGATGACCGGGCAGGGCCAGGCGTCGCCGGGCTCCGGCGTCCAGACCGACAGGGGGACGGTGAAGCCGTGGTCGACGTCGAGTTCGGAGAAGACCGTCAGGTCGAAGCCCTCGTCCATCAGGTTCTGCAGGAGGTGGAAGGAGAACTCCGGGTCCCCGACGACGTCCGGCACAGGGCGTCGGCCGAAGCCCTCATCAGCCACCCGGTACCTCTCCGCCGTGCCGATCGCGAACGTCGGCACCACGTCGAGGTCCACCCCGTTGGCGTGGTCGTTGTAGACCAGGATCGCGACGTCCGGAGTGTGCTCCGCGAGCCACTCCCGGGCCGGCCTGTACCCCTCGAACAGCGGTGCCCACACCGGGTCCGCCGTCATGCCACGGTCCATCGCCGCACCGATCGACGGTACGTGCGACGTGGCCAGTCCCCAGATCACCTCAGACATCGGTACGCCCTCCGGCCAGCATCGCGGCCTTGAAGTCCGCCTCGGACATTCCGGTGAACACACCGCCGAGGTACTGCATGGACAGCCCGTCCATCATGGCGAGCTTGTAGATGTAGAAAATGCTGCCGCCGAGGTCGAGCATGCTCTGCCAGTCACGGCCGAGGACGGCGGACGTCTGTGCCTCGGAGAGTCCGAAGGCGCGGCAGTACCCGGCTTCGTCGGCGCGGAACTGCGTGCGGGCGTTCTCCGTGCGCAGCGACATGAACAACTTGTTCATGTTGTGTCCACGAAGGCTCGTCGGACCGTCGAAGACGTAGGTCCCCGGCAGGTCCGGCCTGCTCTGGCTGCTCATGTGGTGTGCTCCCTGGCTGGGGCCGCGCATTGCGCAGCGGGCGGTTCTGCTCCGAGGCTAGAACGTCCGGGGGCGCCAGCCACCCCACGGTTGTCGCGACTGCTCGACGACGACCTGACCCGGGCCGGGCACGACAAATGACGTACGGGCGGCCCGCTACGTCAAATGACTCGGCCGTACTGGCGTACTGGCCGTTTCACCCCCGCCATTTCCCGGTGCCGCCACGGCGGATCGCTGCCCAGCGTCGAACGTCGGAAGAACCGCGACTCCAGAACAGGTGGCCCCATGAGCGCCAAGAAACTCCAGGACGTGCTGGACCACCAGTCGCACCACATGGTCAATCTGTGGGTGTCCGGACCCGACGCCCTCAAGCTGTTCACCGGCACGGGCATCAACAGCACCGCGAAGTTCCCCGTCGACTCGACCAAGCAGTTCGTCCCCGTCTCGCCCGAGGGCGGCGTGATCGGCGACGGCATTGTTCCGGCTCGCCGAGGAGGAGTTCGTCTTCGCAGGACGCGCTCCCGCCGCCAACTGGCTGACGTTCACGGGCGAACGCGGCTACGGCGTCGACATCCGGTTCGACGACGCGCCTCGTGGATCTTGGCGCCGATCCGGTGGTCGGGTCGTCGCGTGTGACTGGATGTCGCACCCGATGCGGTCATACCTCGCCACGACCGAGAGTATGCCTCGTCACCCACCGCCCACCGCTGCCGACGAGCCACTCACACGGACTGACAGTGTCCCCGGCCGCCTCGCCGACGCCCTCCGTCCGCGGTTGCTCCCGCCCTGACCTGGGCCGACAGGACCTCGCGCCGACGACGGTCTGTTCCATTGCGGACCGGCCGATGGCTTGGCACTGTTCGGGGCATCGTCCGCGCCTGCATCATGATCTGAGGAGGCACCCTCGTGGCTGTCGTTCCGGAACGTCGTCTGGCTCTCCTTGGAGGCGGCTTCTCCACCGACGACGACGGTCTGCTGGATGACTGGCTGCTCGATCAGGTGCGCGCGCCTCGGCCGAAGGTGTGCTTCGTTCCGACAGCCAGCGGCGACTCCCCCGCTTACACCGAGCAATTTCTCGCGGCGTACCAGCCACGTTCCTGCGAGCCCAGTGTCCTGCGGCTTTTTCGGCGGGAGCTCGATGACGACGCCCTGCGAACGCTCCTACTCTCTCAGGACGTCATCTATGCAGGTGGGGGCAACACCGTGAATCTGCTGGCGGTCTGGCGTGCGCACGGCGTGGACCGATTACTGCGCGAGGCCTTCGACCGCGGCGCCCTGCTGTGCGGGATCAGCGCTGGTGCCAACTGCTGGGCCGAGGGCTCGCACACCGACTCCTTCGGGCCGCTGACCCACCTCTGCGACGGGTTGGGCCTGCTGTCCGGCTCGGTCTGCCCCCACTATGACAGTGAGCCGGGCCGTCGATCGTCCTATCAGGCGGCCGTGGCGACCCGTCTGCTCCCGGCCGGTTGGGCCGTGGAGGACGGCATCGGTGCGCTCTTCGCGGAGGGGCGGTTGGTGGACTCGGTGACGCGTACGTCTCAGGCCCGGCTGTACCGGCTGGAGCCAGACTCAGATGGCGGCGGAGTCAGGGAACGAGCACTGCCGTGCCGTCTGCTCGTCCCAGCTCATCGATCCACTCCGCCGGCGTGAACCAGGGCCCGTCTGCAAACGGTCGTGCCCGGAGGGGTGACGCGAGGGTGACCGCGACTGCGAAGCAGCGGAGCGGGTGACTCCACGTACCGGTGCCACCGCCGGTGGTCCGGCCCCCACCTCCGCCGGGGGCTCCGGGGCGCCCCCTGCGGCTTCGACCGGCCGGACGCACATCTCGGCGTTCGTCGCCGGCCGGCGCCCTAATCCGTACGGCAGCCGGGCCCGGCCGGCGGCCCGGTTCCGAACACGTCTTCGGTCCACCGCCGTTGCGCGACCCCTTCCCGCCTGAAAGGGCAAATGGTAAGACAGCTAGACGCGTGAAGGCTGATCTGGCCGAAAGGAAGGGCAATGCGGACACGAATGTGCGGCGTGGCCTGCGTCTTCTCTCTTCTGCTCGTGGCCGGCTGCGGTGCCGGCGCGGCCGACTCGGGCCAGATCCGAGTGGCCGACGTCGCCTCCGGGGCGGCCCAGAAGGTGTACGACGACATCCAGTCCCTGCCGCGTGCACAGCAGCGTGCCAGAGCCGCCGAGCTGGCGAGGCAGGAAGGGACGCTGCGGGTCTACACGTCCCTGACGGACGACGTCTCCAACGTGGTCCAGAAGGAGTTCCAGCGGCAGTTCGGGGTCAGGATCTCGATGTTCCGTGCCAACTCGGAGACCATCCTCCAGCGCGTCCTCCAGGAGTCGCAGGCCAGAAAGCCGGCCGCGGACGCGGTGGAGAGCGACTTCCTGGAGATGACCGAACTCGGCGAGCAGCACGTCCTGGCCGACTACACCGGCCCCGGCCTGGCCAGGGTCGCCCCGTCGAGCCGCTTCGAGGGCTGGACGGCCGACCGGTTCAACGTCTTCCTGCCCGCCTGGAACACCAACCTCATCAAGCCGGCCGACGCGCCGCGCCATTGGGAGGACCTGGCCGACCCCGAGTACAAGGGCAGGCTCACCCTCGAACCCACCGACAGCGACTGGTACGAGAACGTCACCCACTACTGGCTGACGCACGGGAGGACCCACCGGCAGGTCGACACGACATGGCGGAAGATCGTCGACAACGCCAAGGTGACCAAGGGCCACACCACCATCATGTCGCTGCTCGGCGCGGGGCAGACACCGCTCGACTCGATGAACTACACGTACATCACCCAGCAGGCCAGGGCCAAGGGCGCACCCGTCGCGTACCGGCTGCCGGACGGCACCAACCCGATTCCCGCCTTCCCCCGGCCCAACGGCGTCGGCATGCTCAGGGGCGCCCGACACCCGGCGGCCGCCTGGCTGTTCTACGACTGGATGCTGGACGAGGGGCAGAAGGTGCTCGTCGCCCAGCACCTCACCCCGTCGACGAAGGTGCCGGGCGACACCAGCCTCAAGGGCCTGAACCTGGTCCCCTTCGACACGAAGACCCTCGCCGCCTCCAGCGGCTCCTGGGACAAGAGGTACGACGAGCAACTGCGCGGGGTCCTGGGGGACCACGAGTGACTCCGCGCCCCGTCCTGACGCTCCCGCCGCCCGCGTTCCTCCGCCCCACGGTGAGGTGATCACATGACCGTCACGACCGACCTGCCCGCGAAGCCCGCGGCACCCGTGCCGGCGCTCGAAGGCCCGTCCCGGCTGCGCCGGCTGCTCTCCCCGCGGATCCTGGTCGTGGGTGCCGCCGTGGCTGTCGTCGGCTTCCTCGCCGTCGTACCGCTCGGGTACCTGCTGCACGACACCTTCGTCGGCGACCACGGGCTGTCGCTCAACGCCTTCAGACGCGCCTACGGAGGAAACACCCAGGCCGGCCGGATGATGCTGGACTCCCTGGAGTTCGCCGTGGGCGCTGCCGCGTTCGCGCTCGTCGTCGGGTCGGTGCTGGCCTACCTCCAGGTGCGCACCGACCTCCCGTTCAAGGGCCTGCTGTTCGCGGCGTCCCTGGTGCCGCTCATCGTGCCGGGCATCCTGTACGCGGCGGCCTGGATCTTCCTCGGCGACCCGTCCATCGGGCTCGTCAACACCCTCGTCCTGCACCCGTTGCTCGGCACGAGCCCGGTGGACGTGTACACGGTCTGGGGAATGATCTGGGTGCAGGGCCTGCATCTGGCACCGGTGGCCTTCCTGCTGATGGTGGCCGCCTTCCGCGGCATGGATCCCTCGTTGGAGGAGTCCGCGGCGATGTCCGGCGCGGCCCGGCGGACCATCCTGCGCAGGATCACCGTGCCGCTCATGCGGCCCGCACTGATCTCGGCGGCACTGCTGATGTTCGTGCAGTCCCTGGAGAGCTTCGAGGTGCCGGGCCTGCTCGGCCTGCAGAACAACATCTACGTCTTCACCAGCAGGATCTACTTCGTCCTGCGGTCGTACCCCATTGACTACGGCAGCGCGGGTGCGTACGCGGTCGGGCTGCTCGCCATCGCCGTCGCCGGTGTGCTGCTGTCCACATGGCTCCAGCGCGGGCGGTCCTTCCAGACCGTGACGGGCAAGGCGTTCCGGCCGCAGCCGGTGGCGCTTGGCCGGGCCCGGCCCTGGGTGGGCGCCGCGGTCCTGCTGTACTTCCTCGTCACCGTCGTACTGCCGGTCGCGGTGCTGGTCTACGCGTCGCTGCTGAAGACGTACTCCACCCCGTCGGCGAAGGCGCTGCGCGGCATGTCGCTGCACAACTACGCGACCGTGCTGCACCTGCCGCTGGCCGCCACCGCGCTGAAGAACTCACTCGTCCTCGGCGTCGGCGCCGCCACCGTCGTCATGGCGCTGACGGCCGTGGTGTCCTGGGTGGTGGTGCGCACCCAGGCCCCCGGCAGACGGCTGCTCGACCTGCTGGCCTTCACCCCGATCGTGATCCCCGGACTCGTCCTCGGCCTAGCCCTCGCGTTCGTCTACCTCCGCGTGCCCCTGCCGATCTACGGCACCCTGTTCATCCTGCTGATCTCCTACTGCACGCGCTACCTGCCCTACGGGATGCGGTACGCCTCGGCCGCGATGACGCAGATGTCCAAGGAACTGGAGGAGTCGGCGATCGTGTTCGGCGCCTCGTGGTGGCAGACCTTCCGGCGGGTCCTCGTACCGCTGGCGAGCAGCGGCCTCATCGCGGGCTGGATCTACATCCTCGTCGTCTCCTTCCGGGAGCTGTCCAGCACGATCCTGCTGTACAGCCCCGGCACGGAGGTCCTCTCCGTACTGATCTGGGAGCAGTTCGAGAACGGTCAGCTCACCACACTGGCGGCACTGGGCGTCTGCATGGTGCTGATCCTGGTCGTCCTGGTCCTCTTCGCCCAGCGCCTCGGCGCCCGTACCGGTATCGAGTCCGACACCGCCAACTAGCCGGGAGGAAACCGGACATGCTGATCGTGGACAACCTGGTGAAGAGCTACGGAACCGCGGCACGCGGCCGACGGCGGCGGGGCGCCGGCGACGGGGGCGCCGCGCGCGTCCACGCGGTCGGCGGCGCGAGCTTCGACGTGCGCGACGGTGAGCTCTTCACCCTGCTCGGGCCCTCGGGCTGCGGCAAGACCACCACCCTGCGCTCGGTCGCGGGCCTCGAACACCCGGACGGGGGCCGGATCACCCTGTCCGACCGGGTGCTGTTCGACGCGACGAGACGGGTCAACGTCCCCGCGAACCGGCGTGCGCTGGGCATGGTGTTCCAGTCGTACGCCATCTGGCCGCACATGACCGTCGCCAGGAACGTGTCGTTCCCGCTGGACATCCTGCCGCACGGGCGAAGGCCGGGGCGTCGGGAGATCGACGAGCGGGTGGCGCGGCTGCTGGAGGTCACGGAGCTCGCCGCGTACGCCTCGCGGCCCGCAACCAAGCTCTCCGGCGGCCAGCAGCAGCGTCTGGCGCTGGCCCGGGCGCTGGTCATCCAGCCCGAACTGCTGCTGCTGGACGAGCCGTTGTCCAATCTCGACGCGAAGCTGCGCGAGAGCATGCGCTTCGAGCTGAAGCGCCTGCAGCGCGAACTCGGCCTCACCGCCGTCTACGTCACCCACGACCAGTCCGAGGCGCTGGTGATGTCGAGCCGGATCGCCGTGATGAACGGGGGCGGGATCGAGCAGATCGGCAGCCCGCGGGAGATCTACACCAGGCCGGCCACGAAGTTCGTCGCCGAGTTCATCGGCACGTCGAACTTCGTGGCCGGGGTGGTGCGCACGGTGGACGGTGCCGAGGTGTGCGTGGACACCCCGGACGGCCGGGTGGTGTGCAGGGCCGGGATGGGCGGCACGGCGCCCGGCGCGGGCAGCGGCGTGCTGCTGTCCATCCGGCCGGAGGCCGTGGAGATCGGCACCGCGCCACCCGCCGAGGCGGTCAACCGGTGGTCGGGCGAGGTGCTGACCCGGGCGTACCTGGGCGATGCCGTCGACCACGTGGTGCGGGTCGGCGAGCGGGAGATGCGCATCCGCTCGAACCCGACACGGTCCATCGAACCGGGCACCGCCGTGCACCTTACGGTGGATCCCGCGAAGGTCACGCTCGTACCCGCCGGATAGGCGCCGGGGCCGGGCCCGCGGAAGGGCCCGCCCCGTCCTCCGGGCGGCAGTGCTCCGCACGGTGGGGCGCCGGGCGGCAGTGCTCCGCACGGTGGGGTGCCGGGCGTGTGCCGTGTGGCGTCCGGTCAGCGGCCGGATGCCGTGCGGCCCTCCGCGTACGCGACGGCCTCCTCGTGTCCGAAGAGGCCGGGAAGTCCGCCCGTGTGGAGGAGGACGGTCCGCTCACCGGGCCGGATGTCACCGTCGCGCACGGCGGCGATCAGGCCGGCCGCGGCCCGTCCGGTGTAGATCGGGTCCAGGACGACGCCTTCGGTCTCGGCCACGAGCGCGAGTGCGGCCTTGACGGGCTCGGTCAGGGTGCCGTACCCCGCACCGATCTGGTCACGGCGCACCCGCAGCCGGCCGGCCGGTACGGGTCCGGGGGCGAGGCTGTCGGTGAGGGCCGCGACGACGGGCGCGGGGTCGTCCAGTGCTCCGGTGTCGACGCCGAGTACGCGCTCCGGCCCGAGCGAGGCGACCAGACCCGCCATGGTGCCGCCCGAACCCAGCGCGACGACGACGGTCCGCAGGTCGGGAACCTGCTCGCGCAGCTCCTGCCCGCAGCGTACATAGCCGCGCGCGCCCAGCGTGGAGGAGCCGCCGAAGGGGATGAGCGAGGGCCGTGCGCCCCGTTCCCGCAGGCGCGCGCACACCTCCGCGGCCGCTTCTTCGAGGGCGGTTCTGCCGGCCGCACCGGACCACACGACCTCGGCGCCGAACAGTCCGTCCAGCACCAGGTTGCCGGACCGGGACCCTCCGGCAGCGCCGGGGAAGACGAGCACGGACCGCATACCGAGCCGGGCGGCCGCGGCGGCGGTCAGCCGGGCGTGGTTGCTCTGCGGGGCCCCGGTGGTCACGAGCGTGTCCGCGCCCTCGGCGACGGCCGCGCCCGCGGTCCACTCCAGCTTGCGCACCTTGTTGCCCCCGCCGCCGAGGCCGGTCAGGTCGTCCCGCTTGAGCAGGAGGTCGTCCGGGCCGAGACCCAGCGCGGTGCCGAGCCCGGTGAGCGGCTCCACCGGGGTCGGCCAGGTGCCGAGCGTGACGGCGGCGGGCGGTTCGAAGACGTGTGCTGCGGTGCTCATGGCAGCGATCCTCGCCGAGGCGCTCGTGCCCGGACAACCCCGCCGGGAACCGTGCCGTCGCGGGAAGTCCGAGGACCGGCCGGAAACCGGTTCCGCGGGCGAAGTGCTGTACCCGAAGGTGCCTCGCGGCCTCCCCTGACCCGCGGCGTTCGGGCATACTCCGTAGGGAGGGCGAACCGTCTCCGGGCGGCGTAGGCGCCTTCTGCCCAGCGCGCGGTGGCCCCGCCCCAAAAGCATGCATGCCGCGTTGGGCCACGCAGTCACCGCGGTGACCGCTCACCCTGAGCCCGCCCCGTACGGGGCGGGCTCTCCGGCCGGGTCAGGGCGGAACCGTCGGCGTCCCGCGTGCCCGTCCGCACCACTTTTGTCGTGTCCGCAGTCTTGTGGAGGGGGCGGGGCTTCCCTACTTTTCGGTAGGTCACATCTGAATGTGCCGATGTTCAGATTGCTCGCCGCGCCTTGGCATGCCCCCACCAAGCCATCCGAAGAGGAGAGAGCAGTCATGCCTGCCTCCACCCCCAGGCACCTGTGCTCCATCGCCGCCGCCCTCGTCCTGACCGTCACCGCGCCCGCGACCGCGGCCACCGCAGCCACCGCCCGGGACACCGCCGCGGACCTCCAGGAGGTGATGTTCGTGGGCAACAACTGGGACGGCACAGCGGACGTCATCAGGTCCACCGGCGACTTCGCGAAGGTCGGACGGATCGACGTCATCCCCGACAGGCAGGAGCGGCTGGCCGAGATCAATGCCGACCCCATCAGGTGGATCTACTACCAGGCCATCCGCGACACCGTCGGCGAAGGCCACGACCAGTTCGCCGACGACATGTACTCCACGCCCGACGGAAGCGCGGTGGTCGTCTCCCGGCCGAGCTTCGCCGACGTCGTCTCGATCGACCTCGCCACCGGTGACGTCAACTGGCGCTTTCCCGTGGCGGGTTACCGCGCCGACCACATGGCCCTGTCGCCCGACGGCACCCGGGTCGCGGTCTCGGCCTCCACCGCGAACACCGTGCACGTACTCGACATCGAGACCGGCCGGCAACTCGGCTCGTTCGCCAGTGGCGACAAACCGCACGAGAACATCTTCACCAGGGACGGCAAGTACCTCTGGAACATGTCGATAGGCGAGGTGAACACCGCCCTCGACGAGCCCTGGCTCGACTGGACGAAGGGCGACCGGCACATCACCGTCGTCGATGCCGCCACCTACAAGCAGGTCAAGGTCATCGACATGCGCCAGCGGCTCGACGACGCCGGCCTCACCGACTTCTCGGACGCCATGCGGCCAGCCGTCTTCTCGCCCGACGACTCCGCCTTCTACTTCCAGGTGTCGTTCTTCAACGGCTTCCTGGAGTACGACGTCGCCACCGACTCCATCACCCGGGTGAAGACCCTCCCGAAGAACCCCGCGACCAGCGACGACCGCACCACCTGGGTCAACGACTCGCGGGACCACGGCATCTCCGTGAACCCCGACGGCACCAAGCTGTGCATCGCGGCCACCATGGACGACTACGCCACCGTGGTCGACCGCGCCACCCTCGAGGAGGGCCCGCTGGTCACCGCCGCCAAGCCCTACTGGGCCACGGTCAGCGGCGACGGCAAGGAGTGCGTCATCTCCGAGAGCGGCGCCGACCGGATCACCGCGATCGACTTCGCCACCGGCCGCAGGACGGCGTCGGTGCCCGTGGGCGACCACCCGCAGAGGGTGCGGCTGGGACATGTGCAGGCGGGCTGGAGCGGTCCGTCGACCGGATGACCGTACCCGGAACGCCTTCGGCCGTGCCGCGGACAGCGGCCGCGCGCCGTCGTGGGCCGGGACGGCGCCGCACGCCCCGCACCGCCCGACGCGCTCCGGGGCCGGCCTCGGACGCCGGGACCACCTGCACCGAACGGGACGGGGTCGGCCGCCGTCGCCGGTGCGGTGGCCCGGACCGGCCGAGCTGAGCCGAGCGGGTGGTGCGGACCGGCGGGCGGCGCCGTCAGCCGACGGGAACGCTGGTCGGGCAGCCGGTGTCGTCGAAGATGTGCTCGATGCTGTCGCGGATCCACCGCAGCAGCAGGGTGAGCATCTCGGCGGTGGCGACGAGGCGTTCGCCGACCTGGCGGGTCCTCGCGTCCGACGCGGCGTCCACGGACTGCTGGACGGCTGCCCGGAAGTTCGCCATGCCTGCGACGACACGGTGGTGCAGGGCCATGGCCTCGTCCCGGCTGAGGCTGCGCTGCATGAGGCCCTTCTTCAGACGGATCAGCCGGGCGTGGCAGTCGTCCAGGAAGTCCGAGGCCAGACCCCAGTGCAGGCGCATGCTGTCGGGCAGCAGGGCACGGCCCACGACGGTCATGGTCCGGGTGGTGCCTGCGGCCTTGTCGAGCTGGTGGGGCAGGGCGTAGGGGGTCTTCAGGGCGAGCCACGGGGCGATGCCGTCGAGGGCCTGGCGCAGGGCGGCGTCGAGGTGCCCCCAGCGTTCGATGTCCCCGTGGCCCTCCGTGGTCGCTTCGGGGGCCACGGTCGCCGAGAAGATGGCGGCGCAGCCCGCGTCGAGGTCGGTGGCGGACTCGACCCGTGCAAGCAGTCCGCTTCCCGTGGCGGCCAGCCAGTCGTCAAACGCGGCTTCGCCGTCCGCATCCTTCGGGGGTGGGGTCGCCGTGCTCACTCTTCGCCTTCCTTCATCGACAACCAGGCGTGCTTGAGGTGTTTGCGGGCACGGGCCAGGTTCTGGCGCACCGCTTCGGGGGCCATGCCCAGGTGCTCGGCGGTCTCCTGCGCGGAGAACCCGTCGAACGCCCAGGCGAAGGCCTGTCGCTGCCGCATGGGCAGGGAGCCGAGCACCCGCAGGACCAGCGCCTCCTCGGTGCCCAGTGCCACGCTGTCCGCGGGGCATATGCCGCCCGGTAGGTCGGGCACCTCCTCGGACGCGTGCTCCCGCCGGCCGCGCTGCCTGAGCAGGTGGCGGAAGGCCACCCGGCGCAGCCAGGCGTGGGGGTGTTCGAGGGTCTCCCAGCATTCCCAGGCCAGCGCGAAGGCGCCCTGTGCCGCCTCGTGCGCCTCGTGGACGTCGGCCCCGTGGCGCATGACGAAGACGACCAGGCGGGGCATGATGCTCCGGTACGACTGGGCGAAGTCCGCCCTGGCAGCGGAGCTGGTGGGAGAGAGGACGGCCGGCTGCGGGGCGAGCGGCTCCTCCCGGCGCAGCGGGACCTGGGCCTGGCTCACGTCACTCATGCGTACCGCCGTGGCAGCACCCGGCCCTGCCGCCCCGGACCGTCACCCGGCGACGCCCGGCACACTGCCCGGCCGCGCGGCCACCGGGCGGCAAGGCCCCCGCCCGGCCCGCCATCAGGGGGATCATCGCCATCGCGTCCATGATCGGCCTTCCACTCATGCTCTTGCCCTTGGTCCTGCTCTACAAGAAACGCCGGTACTGACGGGGTGTAGTGCAACGAGAGTGTCCGATCGTGACACCGCTCGACGGACTTGCCCGGACCGTGACGGCGCGCGGCTCCCGTGTCCCCGCGCACCGCTCAGCAAACCCACAGCTCACCGTGGCGGTGTCGGCCCCAGCAGCGGCGAGGGTGACGTCCGACACAGGAACGCCGTTGTGCCGCCGCCGCGTTCGGGAGATGGCGGCGGAGCCGGTGCCAACGGCGCTGCCGCCGGGCGCCGCTTGCCGAGCCGTCGGCACGGCGGACGGCAGCACGGCGGACGGCAGCACGGCGGACGGCAGCACGGATGAGCGGGAGATCAGGCGGTCCGTGGTCGGCCGTCCGTGGTCGGGGCGGACGAGAGCGCTTCGGTCCGCGCGCCCGGCCCGGGCCGGTGGGGGCGCCGGGACCGGTCCCGGACCGGCCGCGCCACAGTGGGCACCTCCAGCAGGGCGGTGGGACCGCAGGCGAGGACGGGGCACATCGTGACGGAAGAAACCGGCATCCACCACCGTGCGGCGTTCCCGGCACGCCGGAGGTCCATGCTGCTCGGACCGGTCGTCGTGCTGCTCCTTGCTGGATGCGGGGACGGCGGGGCGTCGGGGCCGGGTGCCGCCGCCCCGCCGAAGGGCGGTGACCGCCACCCGCCGTCCCACTCCGCAACCGCCGGCGCCACGCCCGGCCGCACACCGGCCCCCACCCACACCCCCACGCCGGCACACCGCCGGGCGCGGGACGGGCGCGATCTCGACGCCTGCCGGGACCGCACCTGTGAAGTGGAGGTCAGGCAAGGTGACACGGTCCGCTTCTCCGCGCGGTTCGTGACCGACACCTTCACCATCGAGCGCATCACCGACGACAGGGTCGATTTCTCCGCGACGGATGACCAGCCCGCGCCGCTCAGGGGTTACGTCGGCGGCACGGGAGCGGTGGAGACCGGCGACATCCGCGTCGACTTCGACCGCACGCAGGACGGACGCATCATCCTGGAGTTCAGCCCCAGATGAGCGGCCCCCGGGCGACCCCGCGGCGAAGGACCGCGCGGGGACCGTCCGGGCGCCACCGGCTCCGCCGGGGCCCGGTCGGCGTCCGGCCCTGCGGCGCGCACCGGGCCGAGGGCAGTCCGGCCCCGGCCCGCTTCCGTGCCGTCGGGGCGCCTACGCGGCCGGGGCCGGTGGGCCGGTGAGGTCGCTCAGGCCGAGTCCGCGCAGCCGCCCGATCTGCGGTGCGTCGAACTCGGTCCACAACCCGGGGGGCACCAGCAGCCAGCCCACGACCGGCGGCCCCGACTCGCCCTCCGGCGCACCGCAGCCGTCAGGGCATGCGGACCCGTCGAACGCTCCGGAGCCGGACGCCGAGGGGGACCCGGCTGCCGGGGCGGGCGCGCCCGCAGGGTCCGGCACCCGCACCGAGGCGGACGGCCGCGACGAGGCCGGCGCGGCTCCCTGGGCCGGGGCCGCGGTCCCGCGTGAGGGTGTGCCCGTGCCCCGGGGCGGCTCGGTGCGCGGTGGAGGGACGGAGTGCCCCTGGGCGCGGGGCCACCGGGCCGCCCGGGCGGGACCGCAGGCGGGGGCGATGCGGGCGACCGGCGCCGGGCGGGCAACCGGCTGCGGGGGGCGGGATGTGTGTGGTGATGACATGAGTCCTCCCCATGCGGCGCGCGGCCGGCTGTTTCGGCCGGACGGCACTCGGGCCGCTGAACTTGCCAGTGTGCGCCGGGGCCCCAACGGCACGCTCAATTACCGTCAAAGTGCTGGCAAAGCACCACTTCGTGCCCCGCGCGCACGGCATACGACTGCCCGCCCGCCCGCGTAAACCCGCGCTGTCGCTGCACCACCGAACCCCCGCCCCAGCGCTCTGTCCCGCGCCCCCGCGCCGTGCCCGGCGCCCCGCGGGGGTCCGCCGGCGCCGGCGCCCACGCCGTCGCGCCCTCCCCCTGCCCCGGCGGCTCCGCGCGGCAGGCGGCCCCGTACGCACCGCCCGGGCGTACGGGGCCCGGGGCCCGGGCCCGCCTCCCCAGGAGGACCCGCACCCCGCAACGATCCGACGGTCATTCAGCCCGTCGGATCGCCGTACTGGAGCCGCGGTCGTTCGTCGACACGTGCACCCGGCCGTACACCCGCGGATCACCCGTGGTCGCGGCGCCGGTCCTGCCCCACCGGTTGCGCCGTCGTTGCTGCGCCGCTCGTTCCTGCGTCGTCGAAAACGGTGGACGCCGCGTACACCGCAGATCCGGGCGCTGGAGTACAGCGCCGGGCGGCGCTTACCGGGAACCACCCTTGCCAAGCCGATCAAGTACGCCGCGTCGACTCCCCTGACCTCGGCGAACGTGGCCCCGTGTCGGTGGGGTGGCACAGGCCGCAGGCACCGCCGTCCGCGCATCCGGCCGGCCGGACGCCGCCCCGAGCGCCGGACACCGCCGCGATGCGCACGTTTCCTGAGACCGGCATTCCGGTGGCGGCGCGGGCGGTGAAGCCCGTGCCGCGGTCGGTGCCGGCGCAGGACATCCCCGCGCCGCAGCCGTGGAAGACGGCGGGGTCTCCCCCCGGTCCGCCTCCACCACGGCCCCGGCCGGGAGACCGGCGGCGGCCGTCCACGAACCGCCGAGGTCGGTCGAGCGGTGGGCACCGGTGCCGGGGAGGCTCCACACCGCGGCGCCCGTGCCACCCGCACCGCCCTCGCCGGTCGCGGCGGTCGCGCCGGCCGCGCCGGCCGCGCCGGCCGCGGCGGTCGCGCCGGCCGCGGCGGTCGCGGCGGTCGCACAGCCTGGGACGGTCGCACTGTCCGGCACGGTCGCACTGTCCGGCACGGTCGCGCTGTCCGGGACGGTCGCCGCCGCTGCGGGCGCGGCGGCGGTCGGCGCTGCCGGCGGGCCCAGCCCCACCAGGCGGGCGGCCACCGCCGACCACGCCGGCCCGAGCACACCGGCAGGACGTCTTCGCACGGGCCCTTCTCCTCTGCGGTCCGCTCGCCCCGCCACCGCATTCGGGCGGCTCATCGGACCAATGAGGCTGGGAGCGCTCCCATACCCGTTCAGACGGATGCTGGCCGCTGGACGCGAGCATGAGAACCCATCACGCGGATGCGGCAATCGAAGTCGCCAGCAGCGCTGCCGGGTCGGGGACGAGGCAGCCGGGGGCACCGCGGCGGCCGCCTTCCCCGTCCGGCCCGACCGCCCCAAGGGGTGAATGTCGAATTCGATCCGAATCGACGTGATTGGTCCGGCCACTTGAGGGAATGGGCTCGGCGGTCACCCGCTGGGACGCACACACGTTCCGCGATCGGCCGCCCGCGAAGGGTCACGGCGGAATAGCCGCGTCCGCTGGTGCCGCTGTACTCACCGATGGAACGTTCTCCCGGAGGTGCCGGGCTCTCCGCGGCCCGCGCGCGTGCCGCGGCGGAGGCGATCGACCGGGCGCGCGCCGAGACGGTGCGGCTCATCGACTCGCTGAGCCGGCTGTGGGACAACGTGGTCGCGGCGTCGGCCCTGACCGGCAACGACGACGAGCACGACCCGGAGGGCGCCACGGTCGCGTTCGAACGCGCCCAACTGCGTGACGCCCTCAAGCAGGCGCGTGCCGATCTCGCCGATCTCGACCGGGCCTTCGAACGGTTGCGCACCGGTGCGTACGGGACCTGCGAGCGCTGCGGCGGCCCGATCGGCGCCGAGCGGCTGGACGCCCGGCCCACAGCGCGGACCTGTATCGACTGCGCCGGCGGACCCGGATGAGTACGCGGGACCGGCGCGCGCCGCCCGGGCCGCGGCGAGCTCCCTCGGCCCCCGGGCCCCGCGTTTCGCCACCGCCGCGCGAGGGCACTCGGCGGGGCCGGGACGGTGCGGGCGGCGGGTGCCAGGGGCGACGACAGGGAGGCACCATGAGGATCGGCATCATCGGAGCGGGGCGCATCGGCTCCACCCTCGGCCGGCAGCTCGCCGGCATCGGCCACGAGGTGGCCATCGCGAACTCCCGGGGACCGGAGACGCTCGGCGACCTGGTGGCCGACATCGGTGGATCGGCGAGGGCCGTGACCCCCAGGGAGGCCGCCGAGTTCGGCCAGGTGGTCATCGAGACGATCCCCTACGGCCGCTACAGGGAACTGCCTGCCGAGCAGCTTCGCGGCAAGGTCGTCGTGGACACCGCCAACTACCACCCCGAGCGTGACGGGCACGACCCCGAGCTGGACGACGACTCCACCACCTCCAGCGAGAAGATCAGGGCCTTCACCGGCGCGAACCTCGTCAAGGCGTTCAACGCCATCTACTGGGAGAACCTGCGTGACCAGGGCCGCCCCAAGGGTGAGCCCGGGCGGCTGGCGATTCCCGTCTCCGGCACCGACTCGGAGGCGAAGGCGGTGGTGTCGGGGCTGATCCGGGACATCGGGTTCGACCCGGTGGACGCCGGCGACCTCGGGCGGGGCGGCCGCAAGCACCAGCCGGGCACGAACGTCTACGCGGTCCCGCTGACCGCCGAGGAGCTGAGCGGCGCCCTGCACGTGTGAGGGCGTCCCGGCGCGCGCGGATCCTGCCGGGCGGTGCACCCGGCAGGATCCGCGTGCGTGTCACCCGATGTCGCCGGCGCCCTTCGCGGTGGCCCCGGACAGGGACGCACCGGCGCCGGAGGCGTCGCCGTCGGTGTTGACCGGGATCGCGATGGCGGTGGCCTCCTCGGGGACCACGTAGACCGGGTCGCCGTGGGCGAGGCCGATCTTCTCGCGGTACATCCGCGAGCGCAGCAGGGTGTCGCCGACGCGGACGTGGTAGTCCCAGCAGTCGCCGTGGTAGATGCTGAACTCGACGGTGCCCTTCCAGCCGCGGCCGGAGGGGTCCTTGCGGGACAGGACCAGGCTTTCGGGACGCAGGAAGACGTTGACGCTGCTGCCCTCGCTCAGCTTTCCGGTGGGCAGGCAGCTCAGCCTGCCCTGGACCAGGTCGATCTCGACGGTGTTGGCGTCGCGGGACAGCACGGTGCCGGGCAGGCTGTTGGAGATCCCCATGAACCGCGCGGTGAACTCCTCGCGCGGCCAGGCGTAGATCTCCTGCGCCGCGCCGCGCTCCACGATCCGGCCGCGGTCCATGACGATCACCTCGTCGGAGACCGCGAGCGCCTCGTCCTGGTCATGGGTGACGAAGACGGTGGTGATGCCGAGGCGCTGCTGCACGCCGCGGATCTCGTCGCGCACCCGGTCGCGCAGGCCGGCGTCGAGGTTGCTGAGCGGCTCGTCCAGCAGCAGCACCTCGGGCTCCCTGGTCAGGGCGCGGGCCAGGGAGATGCGCTGCTGCTGGCCGCCGGACAGCGCGGGCGCCGGCCGGTCGGCGAGATCGGCCAGACCGACCATGTCGAGCGCCTCCATGGCCCGCCGGCGCGCCTCGGCGCGCGGCAGCCGCTTCTGGCCGGACCTGAGCGGGAACATCACGTTCTCGATGGCGGTCATATGGGGCCAGACGGCGTACGACTGGAAGACCACGCCGATGGGCCGGTGGTGCACACCGACGTAGACGCCTTCGCCGGGCGCGCACACCAGTTTCCCGCCGATGCTGATCCGGCCCGCGTCCGGCCGCTCCAGGCCGGCGATCAGGCGCAGGGTGGTCGTCTTCCCGCACCCGCTCGGGCCGAGCAGGGTGACCAGTTTCCCCTCGGGGACGTCCAGGTCGATGCCGTCGACGGCATTGCGCGACACCGCCCGTCCCTCGAATCGTTTGACCAGGCCGCGTACCTCGATCACGACACTCTCCTTTGAGTACTCAGGCTCACTGACGGTTCAGCCCGGTCTTGCTGCCGAGCAGGCGGACCAGCGCGACGATCAGGGCCAGGAAGACGACGATGGCGACGCCCAGTGCGGCGACGATCGGGTAACTGCCGTTGGACCATTCCTGGTAGATCGTCACCGACACCACTTGGGTGTCCTGGGTGTAGAGGAAGATGGCGGCCGAGATCTCGCGGAACGCGACGATGACCGTGTAGAGGAACGCCGCGAGCAGCGAGGGCACCAGCAGGGGCACGTAGATGCGCCGGAAGGTGCGCAGCCATGTCGCGCCACTGGCCGCCGCGGCCTCCTCCAGCTCGTCCTTGATCTGGGCCATGCCGGGCACGATGTAGCGCAGCCCGTAGGGCAGGCCGATGGTCACGAAGGCGATCACCAGGATCGTCAGGGTGCCGTACATCTGGAAGGGGATCGGCGCGGTCAGGTACCAGTACAGGATCCCGACGCCCATGACGACGCTCGGGACGGCGAGCGGGACGGTGGCCAGGCCCTCCAGCACGCCCCGGCCGCGGACCTTGGTCTTCACCGTGATGTAGGCGACCAGCGAGCTGAGCACGGTGACGATGACACCGGCGAGCACGGCGGTGACCAGGCTGTTGCGGACCGAGCTGATGAGGGCCGGGGTGGCCAGGATGTCGCGGTAGTTGGCCAGGGTGAGGTGGTGCAGTGCCGACAGGGACGGCGGCTCGTAGCCGGGCAGCAGGGACGACCAGACGAGCATCAGCAGCGGCAGCGCCACGGCGCAGACGAAGAACAGCACGAAGACGGCGAGCCCCAGCCACCGCCACCGTCCGATGTCGGTCACGGTGGGCCGGTAGCCCTTGCCGGTGATGGTCTGTGCGGCGGCGCCCGAGCCGCTGAGGCGCCTGGAGAGCCACAGTCCGACGGTGGCCACGGCGAGGATGAAGATGCCGGTGACACCGACGGTCCCGTAGTCGGTCGGGAAGGTCTGCAGGGCCTTGTAGATCCTGCTGACGAAGACGAACGTGTGCCCGGGCACGCCGATGAGCTGCGGCACCTCGAAGGTGGAGATGGTCTGCACGAACATCAGCAGGGCCGCCGACATGATGGCGGGCCTGATCAGCCTGGCCGTGATGGTGCGAAAGACCCGCCGCGGCGGCGCGCCGGAGCTGAGGGCGGCCTCTTCCAGCGAGGAGTCCATGGAGGTGAAGGCCGCGGTGCCCATCAGGAAGGCGACGGGAGTGACGTGCATGGACTGCACGAGGACCATGCCGGACAGCGAGTAGATGTTGAACGCCGGCAGGTGCAGGGTGCCGAGCAGGACGTTCAGGGCGCCGGTGTGCGGGGCGAACAGCAGGGCCCAGGCGACGGTGTTGAGGATGCCCGGGATGATCAGCGGGATCAGCGCCGCGACCTGGGCGAAGAACTTGGCGGGCGTGTTGGTGCGGGTGACCAGGTAGGCGAGGCCGAAGCCGATGACGGTGCACAGCACGGCGGTGGCCGCGGCGTAGGCGAAGGAGTTGCCGACCAGGGTCCAGAAGTCCGCGCTGCCCAGCGTCTCGGTGTAGTGGCGCAGTGTCCACTCGGCGGGGCCCGTGTTGAGGAAGGACGACTGGAGGCTGGCCACCGCCATGGTGGCCGCGGGCACCACGGCCAGGTAGGTGACCACGAGGGCCACCACGGCGAGCAGGATGTGGCGCGGGTCGCGGAACCACTCCAGGACGGTGCGCGTTCTGGTGCTGCGTGCGGGGCTGAGCGGGGCCCGGGCCGGTGGTGGCGCCGGACGGGAGCGGCTGATCAGGCTCATGGCGTGGCCGTCCTGGGATCGGTGGGGCGGGGCGGTGGTTCAGGGCGGGGGGTGGCGGGTGCCTCGGCGTGGCGGTGGGGGTGTCAGGCGGCGTGCAGCGCCTTCTGGTACTCCTCCAGGTAGCGGTCGTAGGTGTCCGCCGTGATGACCGGCGTGGACCACGCGGGCGTCCACTTGCCGGGGTTCCACACCGTCGGGTCGTCGTGCTCGGTGTCGCTCAGCGAGACGTGGTTGCTGATGCTGACGACCTGCTGCTGCCCGCGCTGCGACATGATCCAGTCGATGAAGAGCCTGGCCGCGGCAGGGTGCGGGGGCTTGTTGGCCATCTCGGCGAGGACGGCGGCCGCCGGGACGGGGTCCGTGTTGCTGAAGGCGAGCCTGCCGGGTGTCTTCTTGGACAGGGCGGCCGCCTTGTAGCCGTAGGCGTTGGCCACTGCCGCGGGGTCGCCCGCCTGAACGTCCGTCAGGGACTGGGTGTGGCTCTCGACCAGACGTGGTGCGTTGTCGCCGAGTTTTCTGACGAGGTCGAGTGCCTTGTCGTGGCCCATGGCCGAGATCAGGCCCTCGTACCAGTTGATGGCGTTGGGGTTGATCGAGAAGTGCCCCTTCCACTGGGGCTTGGTGAGGTCCTCGATGGCGTGCGGGATGGGCAGGTGCTGGGCCGAGACGGACTGCGGGTTGTACGCGATGGCGCTGGTGTTGACGTAGACGACGTTGCGGTAGCCGTCCGGGAGGTTCCGCAACTGCTTGGGCAGGGCGGGTGTCTCGGGTACGCGGTAGGGGGCGAGGGTGCCCACCTTGATCAACTGGTAGACGGGTTCGGAGTCGGCGGTGATGACGTCGGCGTTGTACTTGCCGCCGCGCTGCTCCGTGATCAGGCGGGACGGGAGCTTGTCGGCGCTCAGCCGCAGTGCCTCCACCCTGACCTTCGGATACTCCTTCCGGAACGCGGCGATCATGCCGTTCACGTCGTCGTCGGCGAACGTGGTGTACCAGAGGACCTTGCCCTCCTGCTCCGCCTCGGGCAGCAGTTCCTCGGCCCGCTGGGCCGGGGCCACCCGGGTGGTGGTGCCGGCGACCCCGCCCGAGCAGGCGGTCAGCGCACCGGCGAGCAGCACCGCTCCGGCGGCCCTGGTCGGGATGCGCCGTCTGCGGCGCGCGGCCCGGACGTTCGTCCGCGCTCGTTCCTCGAAGGCTTGCGGCGCTCGCCGTTCCTGCCGCTCGTAGTGCTCTTGCGCGTCACGCTCTTCGTGCATGCGGTCACTTCCGGTTGAGGCCCACGGGGAAGACCGGGCAGTGGCTGATATCGATGGGTAATCGCCGGGAAAAATCCCTGTCATTCTGGGCTGAGGGTATGACCATTGCAATAGAAGCGACATGCTTTTCTTGAACACCCCGCGGCATGGTGTGCGCGGGGTGCGCGGGGTGCCGCGCCATGGGCGCGGTGGGCGTGCGCGCCGCGCAGCTCAGCCGGGGTGCGACCCGCTGCCGGGCCTGACGGTGTGGTGGTTCGCGTCCCGGTACGACCGGGTGGGTGGCACGCCACCGGCCCGGCGGCACGGACCTGAGGCGACGGCCCGACGGCACCCGGGCACGTGTGCGACACCCGGGCCTTCGGCCGGTGCGGTGCGGCGGCGGCCCCCCTTGCACCCTCGGCGCACCGCCGGACCTCGGCCGCCCCGCGCGGTCAGGCTCCCACGCTGACGTGCAGGGCGTGCTCGCCGCTGTGGCCGGCCACGGTACGCAGGGCCAGATCTGTTTCGGCCACCGGGAAGTGATGGGTCGTCAGCAGATGCAGGGGATAGCGCCCGGAGCGGATGATGTCCAGCGCGGGCTCCACGGACCGGTGGTCGTGGCCGTGCGCCCCGACCATGCGCAGTTCCCGGCGCACCACGGTGTCGTAGGGGAAGTCTTCGGGCAGGCAGGCGGGGATGCGGCCCTCGTCGGGGGCGGCCAGCACGACCGTGGCACGGTCGGCCGCCATCGCGACGGCTTCCGCGACGGTGCCGGGCTCCGGCGTCAGGTGCACCACGATGTCCGCGCCGCGCCCGCCGGTCAGCTCCCGTACGCCGTCGACGGCCGCCTCCTCGTCGCGGAAGACGACATGGGCGGCCCCGAGGTGCTTGGCGAGGTGCAGATGCTGCCACCGGGCGGCCGGCCCCACCGCGATGACGGTTCCCGCACCCGCCTCATGGGCGGCGAGCACGCACCCGAGGCCCTGGCGGCCGGTGCCGAGGACCACGACGGTGTCCCCGGCACGCAGCCGCGCCTGCCGCACGACCCAGCGGATCCCGCTGGACAGCGGTGCGAACAACGTGGCGGCCCGCGGGTCGACGGTGTCGCCCACCGGGTGCACGACGGAGCGCGGATGCAGATAGAGGTAGTCGCTGAAGCCGCCGTACAGACCGGGGCGGGAGGCGACCGGGGTGCGGCCGTAACCCGGGTGCGGTGTGCCGCCGCCGTCGCCGGCGGCACGGCACAGCCGGTAGTCGCCGCGCCGGCAGGGACGGCAGGTCCCGCAGGGCAGGAACTCCTCCACCGCGATCCGGTCGCCGACGGCCACGCCCCACCGCGCTGCCGCCCGCTCCCCCAGCGCCGTCACCCGGCCGACGGTCTCGTGCCCCAGGATGACGCCGCCGCAGCCGCGCAGGTAGCGTTCCCAGTCGGTGGGGCAGACACCGGTCGCCTCCACCCGCAGCAGGCCCTCGTCCGCCCCCGGGCGCGGCAGCGGGAGGTCGCGCAGCCTGGTGGTGCCGGGCCCCTCGGCGACCGCGGCCCGGGCCCGCTCGGGTAGTGCTTCGTCCAACTGGCACCTCGTCGGGTCGCTGGTGCCCGCTCACCGCGGGGTGGCGGCCGGGGCGGCGGTGGGGGTCCTCCGGCGGCTGCGCGGGTTTTCCGGATCGCGCACGTCGCACGCGCGGGAATGTCACTGTGGGGGCGAGTCGGCAGGCGCACGGGAAACGGCCCCACCAGGGACTATTGGTCATACCCTAATCCGCTAAGCTAGACTCGTCAACGTGTAACGAAAGGACCCCTTATGCCGCCCCGCCGAGCGTCCGCAAAGAGCGCGGACGGCCAGTCCGGCCGTCTGCTGACTCCCGTGAACGACCGCCGGATCTCCGCGCTCATCGTGGACCAGGTGCGCACGCTCATCCACGAGGGCAAGCTCTCCCCGGGCGACCGTCTTCCACCGGAGCGCGAGATGTGCGAGCGGTTCGGGGTGAGCCGGGTCACCGTGCGCGAGGCCCTGCGGGTGCTGGAGGCCGGCGGCCTCGTGGAGATCCGCGTCGGCGCCCACGGCGGCGCGTTCGTCACCCAGCCGACCAGCGACCGGGTGGGCGCCAGCATCGTCGACCTGCTCACCCTGTCGGCCGTGACGGCGAGCGAGGTCACCGAGGTCCGCATGGTGCTGGAGGTCGGCATCATCCCGATCCTGTGCGCGCACGCGGACGACGCGGACATCGCCGCCCTGACGGCCATCTGCGATCGCCAGGAGGCGGCACTGACCAGCGGGGAGTACGACGTCTCGCTGTCCGCCGAGTTCCACTCCGCCCTCGCCGCGGCCACCCACAACACCGCCTTCGAGATGCTGGTGCACTCCTTCCACGGCCCGCTGCTGATGTCCCTGCGGACGGCGAAGAGCACGGCGCCGGAGATGGGCCACCGCGGCCTGGAGGAGCACCGCGCGATCCTGGCGGCCATCCAGGCCGGTGACGCGGAGGCCGGTTCGCGGATCATGCGCGAGCACCTGTCCCGCACGGCCGACCGGCTGTGCCTGGAGGAGCCGGAGAAGGCGGACCGGGCGGACCGCCCGGCCGGTGCCGCGACCCGGTAGGCCACCGCACCGGGCGCCCCCCGTACGTGCAGCGACCGCGCCCCGGGAGATCCCGGGACGCGGTCGCTGCACGTACGGATGCGAGGCGCGCGGCCTGCCGGGCCGGCCGGGCCCGCGGGTCAGTACCCCTGCGGGCGGAGCACCAGGCAGCAGCAGAGTGACACCACCACGGACAGGAACAGCACGCCGAACCCCGCGGTGTAGGAGCCGGTGGCGGTCAGCAGGGTGCCCATGAGGCCGGGCAGTGCCGCGCCGACGAGGTTGGTGAGCGAGGCGAAGACACTGCTGGAGTACTCGGACTGGCGCGTCGGCATCAGGCTGTGCAGCAGGGACCAGTTGGTGACGACGCACCAGGCGTTGCCCGCCAGGCCCAGGAAGATGAAGAAGCTGTCGACGCCCGCGTTGTGGAACAGCGCGGTGCCCGCGATCCCGAGGCCCTCGATGGCGAACCCCCAGGCAGCCCACCCGGCGCGCTTCACCTTGCGGTCCGAGGCCCGGCCGACCAGCACCATGACCACGATCGAGAGCACGTTGGCGACGGTCAGCAGCAGGCCGATGTCACCGAGGTCGACGTGCCGCTCGTCCCGCAGGTACAGCGGGACCCAGGTCACCAGGCCGTAGAAGGGGGCGTTGGTGCCGATGTACATCAGCATCGTGAGCCAGTACCGGTAGTTGCGGAACGGCGACTCGGGCCCCCGCTTCGGGACGACCGTCGTCGACTCGAACCGGCCCTCCACGATGTGCTGCACCTCCTGCTCACTCACCCCGTGCGCCTGGTCGGGACGGTCCTGGAGCAGCACAAGCACCACGCAGAAGGCGAACAGCGCGGCCACCACGGCCTGTACGAAGAAGGTGACGCGCCAGCCTGCCGAGGAGAGCATGGTGGTGGTGAGCGAGCTGCCGAGCGCCGAGCCGACGAAGATGCCCGACAGCCACGAGGCGTTCGCCCGGGCCCGCTCGTGCATCGGGAACCAGCGTGCGGTCAGGGTGTGCGCCACCGGATAGAAGCAGGCCTCGCCGATCGCGAGCAGGATCCGTGTCCCGTACAGCTCGTTCAGGGTGTTCACGAAGGGCGGCAGTGCGAGCGCCACCACCCATATGGCCGTGCCGATGAGCATCGAGGTGCGCGGCCCGAGGCGCTTGAGCACGAAGCCCCAGGCGAACAGGGCGATGCCGTACGCGTACAGGAAGAGGCTGGTCAGCCAGCCCACCGAACCGGGGTGTCGGTCCAGGCCGAACTGGTGGCTGAAGGGGCCGTCGGCGACGATCACCCCGATGGAGGACTTGCTCAACTGGGCGACCGAGAAGGCGATCAGCAGCGGCAGGCTGACGTGCAGCCACCTGTGCAGGTGCCGGCCGCGCAGCGTGCTGCCCGGGCCGTCGTGCCTACCGGTGCCCGGTTCGGTGTCGGTGGTCATGGTGATCCTTGCGCGGCTCGTTGCGGGGAGGTGGCTCCGGGCGGGCGGGACGGCGGAAGGGGAGCGCCGTACGGCCTCGCGGGAGGCTGAGGAGGAAGGGTGGCGCGCCGGAGGGCGGCGGGATCCGGTGGCGGCGGTATGGGCGCCGGTGCGGTGCGGGCGGCGGGTGGCAAGGACTCGCCGACGCCGGCGCGGGGAAGGTCAGGCGCCTGCGGTGCGGCCCGCGAACAGGCAGGTGTAGAACGCCTTCCAGGCGATGTCCACCTCGTTCACGCCGGCGGCGCGGTAACCGTCGAGGTGGTCGCGGACGGTCGGCAGGGGGCCGTCGTGGTGGTGGGCGGTGGCCGCGGGGCGGGGCGGTGTGAAGCGCGTGCGCACCGATCGGTAGCGCCGGTCCCACAGCGCGTCGTCCGGGGCGATGTGGTCCAGGTTGACCAGCCAGCCGCCGGGGGCGAGCAGTCCGGCCGCCTCACGGTAGAAGCCGTGGAGTTCCGCACGGCCCAGATGGTGGCTGGCGCGTGAGGAGAGGAGGACGTCCGCACCGCCGGGAACACCGGCGGCGCGCAGCGCCGTCATGTCGCCCATCAGGAAGTCGACCCGGTCGCCGAACCGCGCCAGATCGCTCCTGGCGCGGTCGAGCATGGTGGCGGAGACGTCCAACCACACCCCCCGTGCACCGGGGAACGCGTCGAGCAGCACGGACAGGAACTTTCCCGCCCCGCCTGCGACGTCGACGACCAGGCCCGGCGCCGGTGTCTCCTCGGCGACGAGCCCGGCCGCGATCCTGCGCGGCAGTTCGAGCAGGTCTCCCGCGCCCTGCGGATCAGCCCCGAGCCAGGCGCGGGCGAACTCGGGGTCGGACCAGACTGCGGCTGCCGAACTGCTCTGTTCCGGCATCTCGTCTCCTTGCTGGCTGCGGGGCTCTGACGGCTGGGTGGCTCGTCGCTTCGGGCGCGGTGTCAGGAGCGGGCGTGTGCCCCGCCGGTCGCCTCGTCGTACTCGGGGGCGTTCTCCAGGTAGGTGACGTTGTCGTAGCCGAGCTGCTTGAACAGGCGGTTCTGGGCGGAGATCATCACCAGCGGCTCGCCGTCGGCGGAGAAGTGCTGGGCGACGGTGTTGTGCGGGACGTAGAGGGTGTCCCCCGCCTTGAACTCGTGCCGGGTGGGCTCGTTGGCGATGCGCGCGTAGTACTTCTCGGCGATCTCCGCCTCCACCTCCCAGTGCAGGCTGTAGCCCGAGCCGGAGCGCACGTAGAGCACCTCGTCCGCCATGTGCCAGCGCTTGCCGGAACGGCTGCCCGCCGGGATGTCCAGCACGAAGGCGTCGACGCTGAAGGTGCGCACGTCGTCACCGGGGCCCGACAGCCTGCGCACCCGGCCGAGGGGCGTGGTCTCCCAGGTGGTGTCCGAGGACTTGACGACCTTGCGGCGCTTCTCCACGTCCGGCGTCCACACCTGCGACCAGTCCTCGCGGGGGCCGAAGCGCTCCTCGTTCTCGACCGGGCCGCTGCGGCCCTGCTGGATCAGCCCGAGGTACATCCACATCGACTTCGCCTTGAAGATCAGACAACGTGCCGTCTCGTCATAGGGGTTGAAGTGCCGGTGCACCGAGTCGGTGTGGACGATGACCAGGTCGTCCTTCTCCCACTCGTAGCGCTGGTCGTCGTGGATCTCGTAGCCCTTGCCCTCCAGGATGTAGAAGGCGGCCTCGTTCTGGTGGCCGTGCCCGTGGTTGGACGACTGCGGGGGCAGTTCCACGAAGTGGACCTGGAGGCTCTGAGTGAGGAACGGGTCGTCACCGGGGCCGATGCGCCACCAGGTGCGTGACTTCTCCGAGTCGCCAGAGTGGGCCACCTTGGCGTCGTCGACCACCACGGAGTCGTCGCGCACCCGCGGGGCGTCGAGCTGGCTGCGGCGGAACTCCCTCAGCCCGTACGTCTCCGAGGTGATTCCCCTGAGGAAGACCCGGCCCTTTTTGCCGCTCATACAGTTCTGCTCCTCTTGGTCTCGGCGCCGACCCGGCCCTGGCGCTCGGAGTCGACCGTCGGTGTTCCGGTGTGCCGTGCATGCCCCGCGGTGCCGCGGGCGGGGACTGCGCGTCCCCGCCCGCGGCCGTGGCCCGCACCGCGGCGGGGTGCCCGGGGATCGCACCGGGCACGGTCGGGGACGGCTTCGCTTCCGGGAAGTGCCGGCGGCAGGGACCGCCCGCGGCCCGGCGGGGTGACGCGGGCCCAGCGAGCGCCGCCATGGGCGCGAACTGCCGTCCTGTCCACGGTGGTCGGCCTCTGCGGAACCGGCATGACCACCCTCATGTCTAATGGCCTAACCGTTATATCAACGGACCCCTGGGCCGTCAACGGATCCGGCGACCCCGGAAGCCACCACCGGACAGCCCGGCCGAATCCCCCTCCTCCGCCGCCCACCACCGTCGACGGCGCACCCTTCCCGCGACCCCACGTCGATGGTTTAATGGTCCTACATTTAAAACCTCTGAGTCAGAGAGATTTGCCGATGCTACGCACAGACCAGCGTCACTGCCCAGAGCGGGCCACGGCAACCGGGCGGCCCCCGCGGCCGGCGTGCGGCCCGGTGGTCCGGTACGCGGGCCGGTGCGTCCGATGAGCGCCGGCACACTGATCGTCGGGGCCAGCCAGGCGGGCCTCCAACTGGCCGTATCGCTGCGCGAACTCGGCGACACCGGTCCCGTCACGCTGGTCGGCGAGGAGCGGCGGCCGCCGTACCAGCGGCCGCCGCTGTCCAAGGAGGTCCTGACCGGTAAGGCCGAGCTGGACTCGCTGGCCTTCCGCGCACCCGCCTTCTACGCCGAGGCCGGGATCACCCTGATCTGCGGTGAGCGGGTGACCGGGGTGCGGCTCGCCGACTCGGGGCCGCCCGGCTCCGGTACGGCGACCACCGACAGCGGCCGTGAGCTGCCCTTCGACCGGCTGGCGCTGACCGTCGGGGCCGGGCCACGGCGGCTCGACGTGCCCGGTGCGGACCTGGACGGTGTCTGCTACCTGCGCGACCACGAGGACGCGGCGCGACTGCGCGCCCGGCTGGCGGACAGGCCCCGGGTGGTGGTGGTCGGCGGTGGCTTCATCGGCCTCGAGGCCGCCGCGGCGGCCCGGTCGCTCGGCGCGCCGGTGACGGTGCTTGAGGCCGCGGACCGGCTGATGTCCCGGGCGGTGGCCCCGGTCGTCTCGGAGTTCTACCGTGCCGCGCACGGACGCCGCGGCACGGAGGTACGGCTCTCGGCAGGCGTCACGGGCTTCGACGGCGCGAACGGCCGGGTCACCGGCGTGCGGCTCGCAGACGGCTCCCGGGTGGCGGCCGACCTGGTGCTGGTCGGGGTGGGAGTGCTGCCCCGCACCGAACTCGCCCGGCAGCTCGGACTGCTGTGCGAGGACGGCATCGTCGTCGACGCCTGCGCACGCACCAGCAACCCCGCCGTGGTCGCGGCCGGCGACTGCACCGTCCAGCCGCATCCCGTGACGGGGCGGGGCAGGGTGCGGCTGGAGTCCGTGCACAATGCCGTGGCACAGGCGCAGGCCGCCGCCGCGGCACTGCTGGGCCGCAGGCCCGCGCAGGCAGCCGGGCAGGTGCCCTGGTTCTGGTCGTTCCAGGGCGATCTGCGGCTGCAGATCGCCGGGCTCTCCACGGGCTACGACACCTGTGTGGTGCGCGGCGACCGGGAGGGCGAGCGGTTCTCGGTCCTGTACTACCGCGAGGGGCGGCTGCTCGCGGTCGACGCCGTCAACCGCCCGGCGGACTACATGGCGGTACGCACGGCGCTGGGCCGGCGGGCCACGATCCCCGCCGACCTCGCCGCCGACGCGGACACCCCGCTGAAGTCCCTCATCACCGCCCCGGCCGATCCGGCACCCGCGGCCTGACCCGCCCCGACCGCGCCCCCGCCTCCGGCGACCGCACCCGGGAGCGGGGGCGCAGCCATGGCGGAGCACGGCCCATCCCGCCGGGCGGCCACCGCGGCAGCCGGCCGCCGGCGCGTCGGCGAGGACACACGCACCCTCCTCGCCGCGCCCCCTCGAAGGCGCAGACGCGGGCACGGGTGTGGACGCAAGGCGCAGGGCCATGCGGAGCCGCAGCCCCCTGCACGCAATGCGTGGGCGCCAGGCGCACCGGGGCGCTTCCGCGTCAGGGCACCGGGGCCGACCCCCGTCAGGACGCGGACGGCGCCCGGTGCCGGGGGTCCTCGCTGAAGACCAGCGACTTGATGGTGACGGGCACCGTGTTCGACGGGTAGCGGACCCGGCCGATGTCGATGTAGTCGAAGTCGTGCAGGCTCAGTCCGTCGATGACCAGCAGGTCGCCGGTGACACCGAGTTCGTCGCGCAGCAGCCGCCCGAGGGTCATGGCCACGTCCCCGTCGAGCATCAGGTAGACCGGCCTGCCGTGCGCGAGCCGCTCCGCGAGTGCGTCCCGGACGCCCCGGGCGAACGCGATCAGCCGGTCGTAGCCGGGCAGCCCCGTGAAGGTCAGGGCGAGGGCGACGTCTGCGCCGGCCGGATCCGCGTCCAGGGCGGCGAGCCGGCTCCGGACGGCGGCCGTGACCGCCGCGGCGTCGACCTCCTCCCCCAGTTCGTAGACCGGCCGGACGACCTGGAGGTTGCGGCGCGGGAGCAGCGCGTCCGGGTCGGTGATGCAGCCGGTGTTCCCGCTGAGCTGCACGCTGTACTCGGATGCGCCGAGCGCGGTGGCGCGGATGCACTCACCGGCGGGCAGCAGCGGAAAGGGCAGCGCGCCGGAGTCCACACGGCGGCGCAGGGCGTGTCCGAGGGGCGCACCGAGGTCACCGAAGGAGCGTGGCTCGCGGTCGTACACGTACTCGGCGACGCCACCGGAGAACATCACCCCGTCGATCGGCCCGGGCACGGTGAGCGGCTCGGTGAGGTGGAGCTCCTCGACGGCGGCGGGCAGGGTTGCGGAGGTGAGGGCGGTGACCAGGAGGTCCGCCATGGTCTCGGCGACGCGCTCGATCTCCTCGGAGCGTGCGGTGTCCCCGAGTCGCCAGTCGTATCCGGCGCGCGCGGCGTGCTCGCGGCCCGCCGGGTCGAGCCGGACGATCCGGCCGTCCTCGTCGACGACCTGGAGGCGGCCGCCGATGTGCACGGCGGCCGTGCTCACCACGCGGCCGTCCTCCAGCACGGCGAGCTTGGTGGTGCCGCCCCCGATGTCCACGACCAGGATGCGCTGCCCGGTCTCGTAGGAGGTCCTCGCCGCGCCGGATCCGTAGGCGGCGAGCATGGCCTCCATGTGGTGGCCCGCGGTGGCGTTGACCAGTTCGCCGCCGCGCTCGGCGAGGACCCTGGCGATCGCCTCCGCGTTGCGGCGGCGCAGCGCCTCGCCGGTGAGGATCACGACGCCCGTGTCCACCTCGGCGGGGTCCACCCGGGCCGCACCGTAGGCCCTGTCGATGATCGAGCCCAGTGCTTCGGCGTCGATGTGCTCGGCGTCCGCGTACGGAGTCAGCTCGACCGGGGAGCGGTACACCGTCTGCCGCCTGACCACGATGTACCGGCTCGTCAGGTCCTCGCTGATGCGGCGCAGGTGCAGACGTGAGAAGACGACCTGGGTGCCGGAGGAGCCGATGTCCATGCCGACGCTGTGCAGCGTGACGTTGTCCTGCTGCCAGATCGGGTTCTCCTCCAGCGGGCTGAGGGCCTCGTCGTCGTGCACGTGGTCGTGGTCGGGGACATGGGCGGCGTAGACGGTGCGCGGCCGGTCGGTGCCGGTGTGCGGCGGATGGTGGGAGTGCGCCTCGTGGTGGCGGTGGGCGGCGGTGGACGGCACGGGCGTACTCCTCGTCGTGGGCGGTCTCCGGCGCCGCACCGCGGCCGGGGGCCGCGCCGGGGTGCCGGATCGGGGGCCGGAAACGCCGCGTGCGGCCCGCCGGGGAGTGTGGCGGGCCGCACGGTCGGCCGTGCCGGCCTTGCTGCTGCGGCGGCTACGGCTTGGGCGGCAGCGATTCGAGCTCGGCGGCGTAGGCGTCGTCCATCTGGGGCTTCATGCCGTGCTCGGCCAGCGCCTCGCGGAACATCTCGCGCACCACCGGCGCCTCGTCGGCGTAGTCGATCTGGTCACCGCCGATGCGCTGGCTGATCCATGCCTTCGGCACGCCCTGCGCGTTGCGCACCGACACCCCCTCGTGCTTGAAGGCGAGGTAGCGGCCGGGCTCGGGGCCGGTGTTGAAGTGCTGGTGGTACCACATGTTCGGCGGGACGATCAGGCTGCCCGGGCCCCACTCGTAGCGCCGCGGCTCCTCGCCCTCCGGCCACATCAGGCTGTAGCCGGTACCGGTGAGGATGATGACGTGCGCACCGGGCCCGTGCCGGTGGCCCTTCTTGTAGGTCGCCGTGGGGAACTGCGAGATGTGGCTGTTCATCGAGCCCTTGGCCATCGCGAAGCGGATGTGCCCGCCGCCCGCGCCGCGCTCCTTGGCCTCGACCAGCGGCAGTCCCGCCGCGTCGGCGACGAAGTTGGTGTCGAGCAGCAGGCCCTTCTGCTCGCCCTTGGGCGCGAAGTAGTCGGGCTCGCCCGCGAAGCGGTTCGGGAAGTCCTTCGGCGTGTTGAAGACGAAGTCGACGTCGTCGTAGAGGTTGATGACGGGCGGCATGTTCGTCGAGGAGACGAAGCGCGCCGTCTGGCGGCCAGAGCCGTTGAAGTGCTGGTGGTGCGTGTTGAGCGGGATGGCGAAGAGAGCGCCGGGACCCCACTCGAAGGTCACCGCGGCGCCGGCGTCGTTCCACACCCGGGTGGAGCCGTGGCCGTCGAGGACGAGGATCATCTCCTCGAACAACTGCCGCTGCGGGGCGAGCTTGCCGCCCGCCGGTATCTCGCAGACGTAGCAGTCGTTCGAGGTGCGGGTGGCCTCGTGGTTGATGAAGACACCGCGGCCGCCGCGCCGCTCCCACGGTTTCAGCTCGACGGTGCGCAGATCGGGCACGTAGTGGGCGGCGATGATGTCGAGCCCCTCGTCGGCCACCCAGCGCGTGTACGGGGAGTCCTTCTCGGTGGCGAACTTCGCCGCCAGAGTGTCGTTGACGATTGCGTCCCTGGCCATGCAGCGGCCCTTCCTGATCGGACTTGGCTTCGGCCCCGAGAGGCCGGCACGGCCGCGGGCCGGTCCCTCCGCGAAAGCCCGCACGAGACGGTGGGGCCGGGGGTGACGAGCGGGTCGGACGGGAGGACCGCGGCGGCACATTGGTAGGACCCTAAGTCCATGGATTTCCCCCTGTCAACGGCGCGTGCGGCAGGTCCACGACCCTCCCGGCCAACCGCGCGACCGGCTTCAGGCCCGCCCCGGCGCCGCCCCCTCCCGCCGCCCGCGCCCCTCCTCGGCCACGGCGGCGGCGCGCCGGGCGGCAGCCTCCGGCTCCAGGTAGCGGCCGCCGCGCCGGACCGGCACCAGGTCGTCGTCGAGGTCGTAGCGCAGCGGCATGCCGGTGGGGATGTTGAGCGCCGCGATCCCGGCACGGTCGAGGCCGTCGAGACGGGCGACGAGCGCGCGCAGCGAGTTGCCGTGCGCCACCACCAGCAACCGCCGTCCGGCATGCAGCTCGGGCGCGAGGACGGTGTCCCAGCAGGGCAGCAGCCGGGCGGTGACGTCGGCCAGGGACTCGGCGCGCGGCAGCCTGCCGGCCAGTTCGGCATACCGGGGGTCGTCGGCCAGGGCGCGTTGCGCATCGGGGTCGACGGGCGGCGGGGTTCCGTCGTAGGACCGCCGCCACAGCAGGAACCGCTCCTCCCCGTAACGCGCCAGCACCGCCGCACGGTCCTGGCCCTGGAGCGCGCCGTAGTGGCGTTCGTTCAACCGCCAGTGCCGGGTGAGAGGGACGCCCTCGTGCCGTGCGGCCCGCAGGACGAGGGTCGCGGTGTGCACCGCGCGACCCAGCACGGAGGTGTGCACCGCGTCCGGGAGGAGGCCGGCGGTGCGCAGCAGCCGGCCCGCGTGGCGTGCCTGCTCCTCGCCCGTGCGGGTCAGGGCGACATCGACCCAGCCGGCGAAGAGGTTCCGGGAGTTCCACTCGCTCTCCCCGTGGCGGAGGAGGATCAGCGTCTTCATGGCCGCATCCTGGCCCACGCGGGTGGCGGCCGGGCGTCCCGGGGCTGCCCGGGGATACGTAACCGCAGGTCAGCGATGACGCTGAGGGCCGGCGGCGGGCCTGGGGACGAGCGGATGCTTGTGCGGCCGCGAGAGGTTCTGGTCTAATGGACATACCAACGGACGTCGCTCAGGAGAGCGGCCTGTTCGCTGCTCCGGGGACCGTCCCAACCGTGAGAGGACATGAGGATCTTGTCCAAAGTGACCTTCATCGGCAGCGCCGGGCGCGCCTACACCGTGGACGCGACGGACGGCGAGTCGGTCATGTCGGCCGCGGTCAAGAACGGCGTTCCCGGAATCGTCGCGGAATGCGGTGGCAACTGCTCCTGTGCGACCTGCCACGTCTGGGTGGGCGAGGAGTTCGCACCGCTTGTCGGTCCGCCGGGCGACATGGAGGAGGACCTGCTCGACATGGCGGTCTCCGAGCGGCGCGGCACCAGCCGGCTCGCCTGCCAGATCCGGGTCACCGAGGCACTTCAGGGCCTGACCGTCGAGATACCTCCCGAGCAGCCCTGACCGCCGTGCCGCGGGTCGCGCCCGGCGCCGACCCGTGCCGGCGCGTCCGGCCGCCGTGGTGACGGGCCATCATGTGAAAGGGAAACGGCCGTGCTGAGAAAAGACATCAACGAGCTTCTGACGCAGACCGGTCCCGGTACGCCGATGGGCGACTTGTTCCGGCAGTACTGGATACCGGCCCTGCTCGCCGAGGAGCTCCCCGAGAACGACGCCCCGCCGGTGCGGGTGAAGCTGCTGTCCGAGCGCATGATCGCCTTCCGGGACAGCGAGGGGCGGTACGGCCTGGTCGACGAGTTCTGCGCACACCGCGGTGCCTCGCTGTGGTTCGGCCGCAACGAGAGCGCGGGGCTGCGCTGCCCCTACCACGGCTGGAAGTACGACTACACCGGCCAGTGCATCGAGGTGCCCTCGGAGGCCGACAACAGCAGCTTCTGCCAGAACGTGAAGCTGACGTCCTACCCGCTCGTCAAGGTCGGCGACCTGCTGTGGACGTACATGGGCGACCCGGCGAAGCAGCCCGGCCTGCCGGAGTTCGAGTTCGCACAGGTACCGCCGGAGCAGACCTACACCTCCAAGCGCTGGCAGCAGTGCAACTGGCTGCAGGCTTTCGAGGGCGGCATCGACTCCAGCCACGTCACCTTCCTGCACTCCGGCGGCCTGAAGACCGACCCGCTCTTCAAGGGCGCCAAGGGCAACGAGTACAACATGAAGGACACCAAGCCGTTCTTCGAGGTCGCCGACAGCGAGGGCGGGCTCTTCGTGGGCGCCCGCCGCAACGCCGAGGAGGGCAGCTACTACTGGCGCATCACCCCCTGGGTGATGCCCGCCTTCACGATGGTGCCGCCGCGCGGCGACCACCCGGTGCACGGCCACTTCTGGGTGCCGATCGACGACGAGAACTGCTGGACGTACTCCTTCGACTACCACCCCGTGCGCGCGCTCACCGACACCGAGCGGCAGGCCATGATCGACGGCCACGGTGTGCACAGCAGGAACATCCCGGGCACCTACCGGCCGGCGGCCAACATGGACAACGACTACCTGATCGACCGCGAGGCGCAGAAGCGCGGCGAGACGTACTCCGGTGTGGCCGGCATCGCCATGCAGGACGCCTCGCTCCAGGAGAGCATGGGGCCGATCGTGGACCGCTCCAAGGAGCGCCTGGTGCCCGCAGACAGCGGGATCATCAAGGCCCGCCAGAAGCTGCGCAAGGCGGCCCTCGCACTGCGGGACGAGGGTGTCACGCCACCCGGTGTGGACCCCGCCCACCACCGGGTGCGCTCGGCGGCGGTGGTGCTGCCGCAGGCCGAGTCGTTCCTCGACTCCTGCCGTGACGCGGTCACGGTCATGCCCGGCGTCCCGCAGTCCTCGGTCTGACATGCCGGGGACCGACACGCGCCCGTCCGCGTACCCCAGCGAGTGTGCCCGCGCGACGGCGCCCGGCGAGTCCCGGTTCCGCATCGACGCGCCCATCCGGCCGGCCCGCAACGCCCGTGTGATCGCCCTGGACGACCGCGCCACGGCGATCGCGCGGCGCGTCGCGGACCGGCCGTGGGCGAAGGCCGCCTTCTACACCTGCCAGGCGGCCTCGGACATCGGCCCGCTGCCCGAGCAGATCGTGCTGCACCGGCTGGACGCCACCCCCGCCCTGCTCGGCGAGGTGCTGACCGGCACGGACGTGGTCGTCGTCCTGGCGACCGAGGACACCGGGGCGCACTACGCGGCCGCCGTCGGAAGGCTGTGCGGCGCGGGGGGCATCACCACCGCGGGCGTGGTGCTCGGCGAGGACTTCGAGGCCGACGACGCGGTCGCGGCACTGCGCCCCTACGCCCGGGTACTGCTGCTGTCCGCGGACGAGAGCGACGTGACCGAGCTGCTCACGGCGCTCAGGGTCTAGCACGAGGGAGAACCGCAATGTCCGACAAGGTCAGTGTCCGCGGCCTGCAGCGGATGAAGGACGACGGCGAGAAGATCGTCGGCGTGGTGGCCTGGGACTACCAGATCGCCCGCATCGTGGACCGTGCCGGGGTGGACATCGTCTCGGTCGGTGACACGGTCGGCGTGAACCTGTGGGGGCACTCCAACCCCTTCGAGGTGACGATGGATCAGATGATCACGGTTACCCAGGGGGTGAGGCGCGGGGTGCGCAGGGCGCTGCTCAGCGCCGACTTCCCGTTCGGCCCGCTCCAGGAGGGCACAGGCAGTGCCGTGCGCGCGGCCATCCGGTTCGTCAAGGAGGCCGGCGTCGACATGGTCAAGGTCGACGCGGCTCCCGACTTCCCGGAGGCCGTCGAGGCCATCACCCGCGCCGGCATCCCGGTGTTCGCACAGTTCGGTATCACCCCGCAGACCGCGCTGCGGTACGGCGTGGAGTACAGCGCCGTGCCCTCGGCCGCGGACCAGGTGCCGGTGGAGATGCGGGACGCGCTGATCGCGGAGGCCAAGCGGCTGGAGGACGCCGGCGCGGTGCTGCTGAACTTCACCAACTCGGGCCCCGTCGTGGGTGCCGCCGTCGCCCGGGCCGTCTCCGTGCCGGTCGTCGGCGGCTTCGGCGGCGGCCCCTGGCTGGACGGGCGGATGCGGATGGCCCATGCGGCCATCGGGTACGCGGCCTCGGCGATCGACAGCCCGCCGGACACCTACGCCAACGTCGCGCGGACCACGCTCGACGCGATCAGCGCCTACGCCGGGGACGTCCGGGCGGGACGGCAGGTCGCCGGCGGCGTTCCGGTGCCACCGGACGACGCCGGCTGAGGCCGCGGGCCCCGCCCGCACACAAGCGTGCCGTGGCGCCGGCCGGCAGGCCGGCGCCACACCGCCCGCACACCACCCGAGGAGAACCGAGGAGAGGAGCAGCGCATGCCCACCGCCGTCGTCGACGGGCTCGTGACCCGATACGAGGTGGCGGGCTCGGGGCCGCCGCTGCTGATGTTCTCACCGGGCGGCTTCGACGCCAGCCTCGAAGGGTGGCGGTCCGTCGGCGTCTACCGGCGGTTGCGACTGCTCGACCACCTCACCCGCCATTACACCTGCATCACCTTCGACCGGCGCGAGTCGGGTGGATCCGGTGGCCGGCTGGAGCGGATCTCCTGGGCCGACTACGTCAGGCAGGGCGTGGGGCTGCTGGACGCACTCGGTGTCGAGCGGGCCCATCTGATGGGCGGCTGCGTGGGCTGCTCCACCGTCGCTGCGGTGGCGGTGGCCCACCCGGAACGGGTCCTGAGCATGGTGCTCTACTCCCCCGCCGGCGGCGCCAGGTACCGGATGAAGCAGCACGCCCGCTTCGTGCGCCACCTCGCGTACGCCGACACGGAAGGACTCGACCGGGTGGTGGCGCTGGCCAGGAGCACCGACGCCGGTTTCACCGCGGATCCGAGGGTGGGGCCCTGGGTCAACGTGATCCGGCGCGACGCCGGTTTCGCCGCGCGCTACGCCGACTGCGATCCCGAGCGCTACCGCACGGCGGTGTCCGGCATGGTGCGGCTGCTCTTCGACCGCGACACCGTGCCGGGGCCCGAGCCGGAGGACCTGCTCGGCCTCGACGTGCCCGCCCTGATCGTGCCGGGCCAGGACGACTCCCACGCCACCTCCGCCGCGCGCTACCTCCAGGAGTGCCTGCAGGGGGCGCGGTACTGGGACGTTCCGGTGGCGGAGCAGACGGAGCTCACGGCACCGGCGCGGATCCTCGACTTCCTCGGCGGGGTGTCCGCGGCTGCTGGCTGACCGCCGGCGCGGGGTCTCACCGAGGCCCCGCGCGGTGTTCCAACTCGGCGATCTGCGCGAGGCGGCGCTCGTGCACACCGCCCTTGAACGGGGTTTCGAGCCAGGTCGCCACGATCTGCTCCGCGGTGTCCGGTGCGAGCACCTTCGCGGCGAGGACGAGGACGTTGGAGTCGTTGTTGCCGCGCGAGATACGGGTGCTCCACAGGTCGTGGCAGAGGCCCGCGCGGATGCCGCGGATCTTGTTGCAGGCGATCGTCTCGCCCAGGCCGCTGCCGCCGAGCACGATCCCGCGGTCCGCCGCTCCGTCGACCACCTGCCGGCAGACGGCCTCGCACAGCGGCGGATAGTCCACCGTTCCGGCGCCCTCGGGGGCGCCGAGGTCCGCCACGCGATGGCCGTGCTCCGTGAGCCACGCGGCCAGTCGGGCCTTGAGGGCGATGCCGTTGTGGTCGCCGGCGAGCGCGATGCGCATGGTGCCTCCTGGGTCGGTCCGTCACGCCGTCAGATCGTGGGTGCCCTGTGCGAACAGCTCCTCCAGGGGGCGGGTTCCGCTCAGGATGCGCTGGTCCGCGGCGTTGCGCAGCAGCGTCCGCAGTGTCGGCAGGTTCGGCTCGATGCCGTACGGCAGCGGATCCTCGCCGGTCAGCTCCATGACGCGCAGGTACATCCGGTCCACGGGGGACGGCTCCGCGATCTCTCCGGCGCGCAGCCGCTCGACGTAGTGGCGCTTGGCCCGGGCGAAGGCGTCGAAGGCGTCCGCGCCCAGAGCAGGGTGCTCCTTCAGCAACTCGTCCCTGACCACCACGAGGTGGTTGATGGGATAGACGCCTCGCTCCCGCAGCGTCCTGAGGCCGGCCTCCTGCGGGTCGGGGATCAGGGGGGCGAGGTCGGGGGTGTCGTAGCCGGCCCCGATGACCGCGGCCAGCTCACCGCCGGCCACCAGTTCCTCCAGGGTGCTGCCCGGGGCGACGGATTCGACGTTGGCGGGCGGGCGGTAGGCGGTGACGTGCTCGTCGCCGGAGAGCACCCAGGTGATCCGGCCGAGGTCGACGCCGTACTCCTCCTGGAGCACCGTACGCGCCCAGACGCCGGTGGTGACCGTGTACCCGCGGCTCACCCCGACCTTGCGGCCCTCCAGGTCCTTCGGACCCCTGATCCCCGAGGCCGGGTCGTAGCGGATCGCGCCGTGGTGGAAGCCGCGCACGGGGAAGACCGGCACCGCGGTGAACGGGGCGCCGTGTTCCTTCGCCACGAGGTAGGTGGTCAGCGCCATCTCGCTGATGTCGTACGCCAGCTCACGCACCATCCGCCTGAAGGCGTGCACCAGCACGGGCACTTCCTCGAAGGCGAACCGGAAGGTGCCCGGGGTGACCGTCCCGTCCTTCAGTGCCTCGTTGTTGCCCTGGGTACGGGTCACGGTAGTGAGCTCGGGTACGGACGTCGGGTGCGGTTCTGCCATGGCGTGTGCCCGTCTCCCTGGTGGCTCTGTCGGCTCTTTCGCGCCTGTGGCGCGGGCCCTGGGCGCGACCGTGCGGGACGGGTGCGGCGGTTGCCCGGCGGTGGCCGCGGAAGGACCTCTGACAACCGGAAAGGTAGCATGGTCAGTCCATAAGGCCATAGAGTATGGTGCCTCGCAGACAGCGCCGAAGTGAGGAGAAGTCATGGCTGAGCGGGTGCTGGCGGCGGTCAGGACGGCGCCGGGCACGACGGAGCTGCGCGAGTTCCCCATGCCGGACATACCCGACGACGGAGCCCTGCTCAAGGTCGAGGTGGCGGGGATCTGCGGCACCGACGTCAAGATGTACGGCAAGCCGCCGTTCGAGGCTCCGGTGATCATGGGCCATGAGAACGTCGGTGTGATCGCCCGGGCGGGCCGCACCTTCACGGAGCGCAAGGGCCTCGCGGAGGGCGACCGCATCTTCGTCGAGCACTACGTGGGCTGCTTCCGCTGCGAATGGTGCCACCGCGGGGAGTACCGCCACTGCGAGGCGACCGACTGGCGCACCAACCCGGACGCACGCCGCTACGGCTACACGTCCGCCGAGAACCCGTACCACCTGTGGGGCGGTTTCGCGCAGTACCTCTACCTGCCCTGGAACTCGGTGACCCACAAGGTGCCCGACGGCGTCTCGGCCGAGCTGGCCGGTCTCGTCACACCGCTGTCGAACGGCATCGAGTGGGCACTGGTCACCGCGGGTGTCGGCTATGCCTCGACGGTGCTGATCCAGGGCCCGGGCCAGCAGGGCCTGTCCCAGGTGGTGGCCTGCAAGCAGGCCGGGGCGGCCTGCATCATCGTCACAGGCACCACACGGGATGCCGCCCGTCTGGCACTGGCCCGGGAGTTGGGCGCCGACCATGTCGTCGACGTCCGCACGGAGGACGCCCTGGGCCGGATCCGGGAGATCACCGGCGGCCGCGGGGTCGACGTGGTCCTGGACTGCACCGCGGGCGCGGGCACCGCACCGGTACTGCTCGGCGTGGACGCGCTCAAGCGCAGGGAGGGCACCATGGTGGTGCAGGGCGAGGTGGCTGCCTTCCCGGACTTCCCGCTGAAGAAGCTCACCGAGAAGTCCATCGCCCTCAGGAGCGCGCGCGGGCACAGCTACCGGTCCTGCGAACTGGCCCTTCAACAGCTCGCCTCCGGGCGCTTCCCGCTGGAGAAGCTGGGCACCCACACCTTCGGCCTGAAGGACACCGACCGCGCCATCCGCACCGTCGGCGGCGAGAGCGGCGAAGACGCCGTGCACGTCTCGCTGCTGCCCTGGGCGGAGGCGGCATGAGCATCGTCGTCCGCAACATCGCGCGCACCGACCGTGCCACGGCCGACGCACTCGGCGCCTTCGGCGTCGCCACCGTCCACGAAGCGCAGGGCCGCACCGGACTGCTCGACCCCGCCCTGCGCCCGGTCTACGCCGGTGCGCACACCGCGGGCACGGCCGTCACCGTGAGCGTGCCGCCCGGCGACAACTGGATGATCCACGTCGCGGTCGAGCAGTGCCAGGAGGGCGACATCCTCGTGGTCGCCCCCACCTCCCCCTCCGAAGCCGGCTACTTCGGCGAGCTGCTCGCCACCTCGGTGGCGGCCCGCGGCGTGCGCGGTGTGGTGATCGACGCGGGATGCCGGGACGTGGCCGAGCTGAAGGCGATGGGCTTCCCCGTCTGGGCGCGGCACGTCTCGGCGTTCGGGACCGTGAAGGAGACCCTGGGCGACGTCAACACCGCGCTGGTGTGCGCCGGGCAGCGGATCGAGCCCGGTGACGTCGTCATCGCGGACGACGACGGAGTGGTGACCGTGCCCCGGCGGGCGGCGGACCGCGTCCTCGAGGCGTCCCGGGCCAGGGAGGCGAAGGAGGCCGCCTCGCGCGAGCGCTACGCACGCGGTGAACTCGGCCTGGACGTCAACGCGATGCGCGACCGGCTCGCCCGCAAGGGACTCACCTACGTCGACCGGGACCCGAACGGCGCCTGAACCGGCGGGGCGGCCGTGCCCACCCACCCGGCGCCGCGCGCCCGCGCCCGGCACACCGCCCCGCATCCCACAGCGAGGACCACGCTTCAATGATCATTGACTGCCACGGCCACTACACCACCACGCCACCGCAGCACCAGGCGTTCCGCGACGCGCAGCTCGCCCGGCTCGACGACGCCTCCCTGCCGGTGCCGCAGCAGGCCGCCATCGGCGACGACGAGCTCCGGGAGAGCGTCGAGGGCAACCAGTTGCGGCTGCTGCGTGAGCGCGGCGGCGATCTGATGCTGTTCTCCCCGAGGGCGTCGGGGATGGCCCACCACGTGCCCGACCCGGCCACCGCCCGCGCCTGGGCAAGGGTCTGCAACGACCTGGTGCACCGGGTGAGCGAGCTGTTCCCGCGGCACTTCGCACCGGTCTGCCAACTGCCGCAGACCGCCGGCGGGTCCCTCGACGCCGCGGTCGCCGAACTGCGCAGGTGCGTCGAGGAGCTGGGCTTCGTCGGATGCAACCTCAACCCGGACCCGTCCGGCGGCCACTGGACGTCGCCGCCGCTCACCGACCCGTACTGGTTCCCGCTGTACGAGGCGATGGTGGAGCTGGACGTCCCCGCGATGGTGCACGTCTCGGCGTCCTGCAACCCGAACTTCCACGCCCTGGGCGCGCACTACCTGAACGCGGACACCTCGGCGTTCATGCAGTTCGTCCAGACCGACCTGTTCGACAGGTTCCCGGGGCTGCGGTTCGTCCTGCCGCACGGCGGTGGCGCGGTGCCCTACCACTGGGGCCGGTACCGGGGCCTCGCCACCCGGCTCGGCCGGCCCGACCCGGCCGAGCACCTGATGGACAACGTCTTCTTCGACACCTGCGTCTACCACCAGCCGGGCATCGACCTGCTGCACGAGGTCGTCCCGACCGACAACATCCTCTTCGCCTCGGAGATGCTGGGCGCCGTGCGCGGCACCAACCCCGACACCGGCCGCGCCTGGGACGACACCAAGCACTACGTCGACCGCGTGCCGCTCGGTGAGGAGCAGCGCCGCAAGGTGTTCGAGACCAATGCCCGGCGTGTCTACCCGCGCCTGGACGCACGACTGACCTCGGAAGGCAGGTAGTACCCGTGGCCCGACTGCACCTGACGTTCGCCTGCGGCGACTACGACCGCACCCGCGCCCTGGAGGAGGGCACGGTGCGGCCCGACGGCATCGACCTCACGTACCTTCGGCTGCCGGTGGAGGAGACCTTCTTCCGGATGATGCGCCACCAGGAGTTCGAGGTGGCGGAGATGTCGCTGTCCTCCTACGTGGTGTCGCTGCGCGCCGATCCCTCGCCGTTCGTGGCGCTGCCCGTCTTCACCTCGCGGATGTTCCGGCACGGCTCGCTGTACTGCAACACCGCCGCGGGCATCTCCTCGCCCGAGGACCTGCGCGGCAAGGTGGTGGGCACACCGGAGTACCAGCTCACCGCCTGTGTGTGGATGCGCGGCATCCTCGGCGACCAGTACGGGGTGCCCTTCGACTCGGTCAGTCACGTCACCGGCGGGCAGGAGAGCACCGGGCGGATCGAGAAGGCCACCGTGGACCTGCCGGACTCCGTCAGGATCAGCCGTGCACCGGAGGGCAGGACGCTGTCCGCGATGCTCGCCGACGGTGAGATCGACGCGCTCTGCACGCCCCGCATCCCCGGCCCGTTCGCCGCCCGGGACCCCCGGGTACGGCGGGTGTTCCCGGACGTGGTGGCCAGCGAGAAGGAGTACTACGCCGCGACGGGGATCTTCCCGATCATGCATGTGGTCGTGGTGCGGCGCGACGTCTACGACCGGCACCCCTGGGCCGCCCAGTCCCTCTACAAGGCCCTGCTGAGGGCGAAGGACGAGGCGTACGCCAACCTCTACGACACCTCGGCGCTGCGCTTCATGCTGCCCTGGCTCACCCCACAGCTTGAGGAGGCGCGCACCCTCCTCGGCGACGACTACTGGAGCTACGGCCTGAAGGACAACCACAAGACGCTGGCCACCTTCCTGCGCTACCACCACGAGCAGGGCCTCTCCGAGCGGCTGTGGACGCCCGAGGAACTGTTCGCGCCGGAGTCAACCGAAGCCGCGGTCATCTGATCCGTCGCGCGTCGCACGGGCCGCCCCGGGGGCGGGGGCGGCCTGCTGGACGCGACGGCCGGAGTGGGTGACGGTGGCCGTTTTCCGCCCTTCCGCGATGTGATTGAAGGTGCAAGTATTCGGTGCTGCCGCCGGAGGGCGACGCAGCGCTGTCCGGTGCCCGCAAGGACGCGGGCACCCTGCCCGTCCGTCTACCGCGTGAGGACCCCCATGACCAGACGCACCAGGAAGCTCGCCACCGCCGCCACGGCCGCCGCGCTGCTCGCCCTCGCGGGCGGGGCGGGGTCCGCCACGGCGGCCGACGTCGGCGATGTCTTCTTCTACTCGGGCACCGGCCAGTCGGGCAGCCGGACCCCCGCGTCCCTGGACGACCCCGGCACCTGCCACAACCTTGCGGAGCCCGCCCTGTCCGGCCTCGACTACGCCGTCGACTACGTCAACGTGTACTTCAACTCCGACTGCCGTACCGGTGCGCCCGGTACCTCCAGTGACCTGTACTACGTCCTGGGCAGCCTGCACGCGGACGACTTCCCCTACCCCGCGGTGAGCTACCGGGTGCGGCCCGCGAGCTGAACCCCGTCCGCCGCGACACCGGGCCCGGGGTGCGGGCCCGCGCCCCTCCGCCCGCGCGCCTTCGACACCGGACGCGGCCGGGGCCGGACGGCCCTGCTCGCCGCCCGGCCCCGGCCGAGCGGGGGCGGGCGGCCCCGGCGGGCCGTGGATCCGCTCGCCCGCCACGGCTCAACCACCATGCCGCCGCGGCGCTTCGGCGGGGAAGGGAAATCCCGGAGCCCGACCGCCGTCACGCCGTAGGATCGCCCGTCATGGTGGATCTCTACCCCCCGACCAGCCCCTACGACCACGGATGGCTCGACGCCGGAGACGGCAACCGCATCTACTACGAACAGCTCGGCAACCCCGGGGGCAAGCCCGCCCTGCACGTACACGGAGGGCCGGGGAGCGGCGCACCGCGGCGGCCGACGCGGGCCTGGGACCCCGAGCGCTACCGCGTCATCCGCTTCGACCAGCGCAACTGCGGTCGCAGCACCCCGCACGCCTGCGACCCGGCGGCGGACATGAGCCTGAACACCACACAGCATCTGATAGCTGACATGGAGCGGCTGCGCGAGCACCTCGGCGTCGAGAAGTGGCTGCTGAACGGCGCCTCCTGGGGCACGACACTCATCCTGGCCTACGCGCAACAGCACCCCGACCGGGTCAGCGAGATCGTCATCCAGTCGGTGATGACGAGCACCCGCGCCGAGCTCGACTGGCTCTACCGGGGCGCCGGGCGGTTCCACCCCGAGGCGTGGGACCGGTTCCGCGACGGTGTGCCCGAGCACGAGCGGGACGGGGACCTGTTGGCGGCGTACGCGCGCCTGATGGAGAACCCCGACCGGGCGGTCCGCGAGAAGGCCGCCGCCGACTGGCTCGCCTGGGAGGACGCGGTCGTCTCGGGCGAGCCCAACGGCGTGCCGGGCATGTACAGCGCTCGCGAGGTCGACGCGCGGATCGCGTTCGTACGGATCTGCGCCCATGTCTTCGGCAACGGCGCCTGGCTGGAGGAGAACCAGTTGCTGCGGAACGCCCACAGGCTGGCCGGGATCCCCGCGGTGCTCGTGCACGGACGGCACGACATGGGCTGCCCGGTGCAGACGGTGTGGGAGCTGGCGAAGGTGTGGCCGAAGGCGCGGCTCCACATCATCGAGGACAGCGGGCACTACGGGAGCGAAGCGCTGCAGGAGACGATGCGCGGGGCCATCGAGGAGTTCAAGAACACCTGATCCCCGGGGCTCACGGCGGCCCTCGGACCGGGCCTTCGGGCCCCGCGCCGGGTGGCCGTCGGACCCGGCCGCCCTGCCCCGCCCGATCCGATGCCCCGGACCGGGCGCCGGCCCGGCTCCGGCCCCGCCCCCTGCGGCTGACCGGGGCCGCGCCCCTCCGTCCGCGGGGTCGTCCCCGCGGGCCATCGGATCGATCCCCACCGGCATCACCCCTCCGGCTCACCGGGGCCGTGCGCCGGACCGGCGCCGCCCGGGTCGCCGCTCCACCTTGTGGGCGGCTCCGGGCGGTGTCCCCTTCGGCCGTCGGACGGAATTCCACGGCGGTTGCGGTCAGTGGTTCCGAGCCCGCACAGAGCGGCTGTCCACCGATCGGTATTCTTCCGTGTCGCGGGTGTCGGAACGTGCGACCGTACTTTCGGGGTGGAGAATTCATACCGCGAAAGCCCTCCTGGTCGGCCGCATTCGGGGCGGGCGGCCGACCTCGGGCAATCCAGTAGGGGTCCTTACCACCACACAGGGAAAGTAGTCAGCCGTGAGCGGACCAGGATGTGCCCCGGTGTCCATGAGGGTCAACGGTGATCTCCACGAGATCGGCCTGGAACCCCGCGTCAGCCTCCTGGACGCCCTGCGCGACCACCTGGGCCTCACCGGCTCCAAGAAGGGGTGTGACCAGGGAACCTGCGGTGCCTGCACGGTATGGGTCCAGGGCCGTCCGGTACTGGCGTGCTTGACGCTGGCGGTGGCGTGCGAGGACCGGGAGATCACCACGATCGAGGGGATCGCTCCCGCCGACGGCCTGCACCCGGTGCAGCGTGCGTTCATCGAGCACGATGCCTTCCAGTGCGGCTACTGCACATCGGGGCAGATCATGTCCGCAGTGGCTCTGCTCAGGGACGGCGGCGCGGAAACGGACGATGAAATCGCCGAATACATGAGCGGCAACATCTGCCGCTGCGCGGCGTATCCGAATATCCGGGCGGCAATCCGTGAAGTCCGTGACGCGGATCTCGAAACGAGTGGGCGGGCCTGATATGCGACCTCTCGGCTACACACGTGTGAGCACCGTCGACACCGCCGTCGCCGCGGTCGGTGCCGATGCCACGAGCACGTTCCTCGCCGGCGGCACCACGGAGGTCGACCTCATCCGGCTCGGTGTGAGCCGGCCCGACGTACTGGTGGACATCAACTCCCTGCCGCTGAAGGAGATCGCGTACACGAACGACGGCGGTCTGCGGATCGGGGCGCTGGCGAGGATGTCCGACGTCGCGCGCAGCCCCGAGGTCACGTACAACTTCCCGGCGCTCTCCCAGTCACTGCTCCTGGGCGCCTCGGAGCAACTGCGCAACATGGCCTCGATGGGAGGCAACCTCTGCCAGCGCACGCGCTGCGCCTACTTCCGCGACGCCGTCTCCCCGTGCAACAAACGCGAGCCGGGGACGGGCTGCTCGGCCCTGGACGGCCTCAACCGCGGCCATGCGGTGCTGGGCACCAGCGAGCAGTGCATCGCCACCCACCCCTCCGACGCGGGAGTCGCGATGGTCGCGTTCGACGCGATCGTGCACACCGTCGGGCCGTCCGGCGCGCGGAGCATCCCCATCGACGACTTCTACCTCCTTCCGGGGGCCTCGCCCGACGTGGAGCACCCCCTGGAACACGGGGAGCTCATCGTGGGGATCGAGGTACCGCCGGCGCCGTCGGCCCGGCGCTCGCTCTATCTGAAGTTCCGCGACCGCCAGTCCTACGAGTTCGCCCTGGTCTCGGTCGCGGCCGCGATCGAGGTACGCGAGGGACGGGTCGCCGATGTGCGCCTGGCCCTCGGCGGGGTGGGGACGAAACCGTGGCGGGCCCGCCGTGCCGAGGTCGCACTGACGGGCGGTCCGGCGACCCCGCAGGCGTTCGCGAACGCCGCCGCGCACGAGCTGGAACCCGCGAGCCCCCGCAGGTACAACGCGTTCAAAGTGCCGATGGCGCAGCGGGCGATGGTGCGTGCCCTGACCCGGGCCATGAACGGAGGCGCGTGATGAGCACTGCCGTGGGCAGACCCGTCAACCGGGTCGACGGCCGGTGTAAGGTCACAGGAGCGGCCCGCTACACCGCCGAGATCGTACTACCGGGCCTCGTGCACGCCGCCGTCGTCGGCGCGGACATCCCCAGCGGGCGGGTCACCGCGATCGGCGAGGAGCGGACACGTGCGGCGGACGGGGTGCTCTCCGTCCTCACCCACGAGAACCTGTCCAGGATCGCGACGCAACCACCCCTGCTCCCCTCGCTCCTTGGCACCGCGGCCCCCGGCGAGACCTTCTTCCCCATGCAGGACGACGTCGTCCACTACGCCGGGCAGCCCGTCGCCATCGTCATCGCCGACAGCCACGAACGCGCCCAGTACGCCGCGTCGCTGCTGGACGTCACCTACGAGCGCACCGACTCCACGACGACGATCGACGAGGGGCGGGCCGCGGCCTACGAGGCGGAGACGCTGTTCGGGCGTCTGCTGCCCGCGCGCAACGAACGGGGCGACGTCGTAACCGCACTGGCACGGGCGCCGGTACGGGTGGACGTGGCGCACCACTACGCGGCGAACCACCACAACGCCCTCGAACCGTCCGCCACCACGGCAGTCTGGTACGGGGAGCACCTGACGCTGTACGACTCGACCATGGGCATCCGCGCCAGCCAGCTCACCGTCGCGAGCCTCCTGGGCGTCCCGATCTCCCACGTCAGGGTCATCACCGAGTTCGTCGGCGGCGGCTTCGGCGGCAAGGCGCTGACCTGGCCCCACGTCACACTCGCCGCCATGGCGGCCCGGCACGTCCGGCGGCCGGTCCGGCTCTCGCTGACCCGGCCGCAGACCTACACCTCCAACGGCCACCGGGAGGAGCAGGAGCAGTGGGTCTCGCTCGGCGCGACGAAGGACGGACTCCTCACCGCGGTGCGCCACGAGAAGCTGTCGGTCACCTCGCCCTTCGACGACTGGGCCGAACCCGCCACCGGTGTCACCACCCAGCTCTACGCGTGCGAGAACTACCTCGGCTTCCACCGTCTGATCCGCGGCAACACCATGACGCCCACGTTCACGCGCTGCCCGGGGGAGTCGCTGGGCGTGTCCACCCTGGAAGTGGCGATGGACAAACTCGCCTACGCCACCGGCGTGGACCCCGTCGAACTGCGCCTGCGCAACCACGCGTCCGTGGACGACCGGGGCAACGCCTGGTCCAGCGACGGCCTCGAGGAATGCCTGCGCACCGGTGCGCGGCGCTTCGGCTGGGCGCAGCGCGATCCCGAGCCCCGCTCCCGGCGCGAGGGTGACTGGCTCATCGGCTCCGGCATGTCCGTGGCCGCCTACCCCGTGGCCTTCTTCATGCCCGTCCAGCAGGCGCGCGTGCGGATCTACTCCGACGGCAGCGCCGTCATGCAGAGCGGCACCCAGGAGTTCGGCACCGGCAGCACCACGGTGATGACGCAGGTCGCCGCCGATGGGCTGGGCATGGACATCCGCGACGTCACGTTCGAGTCCGGCGACACCGACCTGCCCAACGCCAGCGCGTCGGTGGGCTCCATGGGGGCCTCCATGGTCAGTGCCGCGGTGCACAACGCGGCGGTCGAACTGCGGCGCCAACTGGTCGCCATGGCCGTGGCGGACACCGGCTCCCCGCTGCACGGCGCGGACCCCTCCGCCGTGGTGGTCCACGGCAGCCGCATGTCCCTCGACGACACGGCGGGCGCCGGGGAGAGCTATGCCGAGTTGATGCGGCGCAACCACCTGACCATGACGGAGGCCCTCGGTAGCTGGACGCCCCCGCCCATGGACACCCCCCACGGGCTGCTGACCTTCGGGGCGCACTTCGTCGAGGTGGCCGTCGACCCGGAGCTGGGGCTCGTACGGGTGCGCCGGATGGTCGGCGTCTTCGCTCCCGGGCGCGTGCTCAACCCCAAGCTCGCCCGCAGCCAGCTCATGGGCGGCATGCTCTGGGGAATGAGTCAGGCCCTGCTCGAAGGCAACCAGATGGACCCCCGCCTCGGGCGCTGGGGCGCCAGGAACCTGGGCGAGTACCTGGTGCCGGTCAACGCCGACGTGCCCGACGTCACCGTCGAGTTCGTGGACGTCACCGACACCGTCGTCAACCCGCTCGGCGTCAAGGGCGTCGGCGAGGTCGGCCAGGTCGCCACGGCCGCGGCGGTCATGAACGCCGTCTTCCACGCCACCGGACGCCGCATCGAGAAACTCCCGATGACCCCCGAGCTGGTGATGGACCCGCCGGACACGCCGGCATGAGCGAGGAGCGGCCGCCGGTGGACCGGGACCCGGCCGCCCCGCTGCCGGACAGGCCGCTCATCAGCACCCCGACCCATCTGTCGGGACCGGAGTTCCGCAGGGCCGAGCGACAGCGCCTGGCGCGCCAACCGGGCCTCGGACTGGCCGGCCTGCTGCTCGTCGTCCCCGTCGCCGCGCTGCTCGCGTTCGGCGGCGGCGGCACCGCGGACTCGGTGGCCCTGTTCGCGCCCCTGGTCACCTTCGCCCTGCCCGCCGTGGCCATGGTGGCCTTCTGGTGGGAGGACTGGCCGGGCTCACGCCTGCATCCCGGCTGGTCAGGGCTGCTCAACACCGCTCTCATCGCCGCCGTGGCGATCGTTTTGGCCATCGTCGGGCAGGTCATCGTCGGCCATCTCGATGTCGTCGGCATCTTCGACCCGAACCCCGGGCCCGGTCACGCCGCGCTGTTCCCCGCGTCCCTGCCGCTCGCCGGCGGCGCCTTCGTGGCCATGCTGGAGCTGACGCTCGTGTGCGAAGGCTGGCCGCTGCGACGCCTTACCCGCTTCGCCGCGGGGAGCGCCGCCCTGGTGGCCTCCTGGGGTGCCGCGATCGTCCTGTACTTCGTGGCCGTGGACTTCCGCGCGCCCCCGGGCTCCGGTCTCACCAGCGAGAGCGGTCCGGTGCCCGGCGAGGAACTCGGCGCCGTCCTGGTCCTGATCGGCGCCTGGCAGGTCTGGTTCTTCGTGGTCTGGAGGGGATGGCCCTTCCGGGGCCTCCGGCACCGCTGGGCGCGGCTCCTCGCGGGGAACGTCGTGGTGATCGGCGGGGCGCTGCCGACCTACGCGCTGATCCACGGCCCGGGAGGCGTCAGCCCGGCCGTCCTCAACGCAGCCGCCGGATGCTTCGTCGCCGCGGGCCTGACCATCGGCATGCTCTTCGAAGGGATATTCCGGCGCCGTACGCACCCCGTGCCCGAGCGCCTCGCCACGCTCCTGTGCACCCTGATCCTGGCGGCGGCCCTGTACGCGTCGCTGACGGCCTACGCCGACACCCTCGACTGGACGAGGCCCACCAGCCAGGAGTGGGTGGGACACGCGGCGCTCAACGCGATCGGCGTGTCGATCATCCTGCACGTGGCCATCGGACGCCGCTGGCCGTTCGGCGACAACACCTCCCCGGACGGGGAGGACGCCGCCCAGGAGTCCTAGGGTCCCCCGCCGGAGCCTGCGGGAGGCGGGCGGGGAAGCCCGGCCGCCCCCGGCCGTCACGTGCCCCGGTCCCGTGTGCCGATACGTCCACGGTGTGCAGGTGTGCCCCGGGTCCGGGGGCGCCCGCTCCCGGTGCGGTCCCGCAGCGGGTGTGGCCCCGCCGTCCCGAGGGCTCAGAAGGTGATCACGGCGCGACCGCCGGACCATGCGCCCTCGACCATCCGGGAGAGCGTCTGCGGCGCGTCGTCGAGGCGGACGGGTACGACGTCCGGCATCAGGTTGTGCTGGGTGGCGAAGTCGAGGGTGGCGCGGGTGTCCTGCGGCGAGCCGGAAGGAGAGGCCATGACGTGCAGCCGGCTGAAGATCATCATCTGGGTCGACAGCTCCAGCCGCTCCGGTCCGTAGCCCAGCAGCACGAGTGTGCCCTCCGGTGCCAGACCGCCCAGGGCCGCCGCGGCCGCCGCGGTGGACGGCGTGCTGTTGACCACGAAGTCGGCCCCGTGGCCCCAGGACCTGAGTGCGTCGGCCGGGTCCTGGTCCCCCGTCGCGACGAAGCGCTCGGCGCCCAGCTCCTTCGCCCGCTCCTCGTTGCGGTGCGAACGGCCCAGTACGGCCACCCGCGCGCCCATGGCGAGGGCGAACCTGACCGCCATGCCCCCGATCGCGCCGGCACCGATCACCGCCACCCTGGCGCCCGGCCCGACCCCGGCCCTGCGCAGGCCGTTGTAGGCGGTCAGGCCCGCGCACATCAGCGGGGCCCCGGCGATCGGGTCGAGACCCGCGGGCATGGGTGTGACGAAGCCTTCGCGGAACAGCCCGTACTCGGCATAACCGCCGTCGGTGACCACGCCGGTGATGCGCTTGTTCGGGCAGAGGATCTGCTCGCCGCGGACGCAGTAGTCGCAGCGCATGTCCGAGTCGTAGAGGAACTGCGCCCCCACCGGCGTGCCCCTCTGCGGCCAGGTCACACCCTCCCCGAGTTCCGCGACGGTCCCGCTCACCTCGTGACCGGGAATGATCGGGAACTTCGCGAACGGGTACTCGCCCTTGACCAGCGTGACCTCGGAGGCACACATTCCGCAGGCGACCGTCTTGACCAGGATCTCCCCGGGGCCGGGGCTGGGCACGTCGCGTTCCACGAGTTCCAGTTCCCTGTCGGGACCGGGCAGTACGGCAGCACGCATGAGGACTCCTTCGACTGCGGTGGACACGGCCCAAGGCCCCGCCCGGAGGTCCGGGCAGTTCGATCGGGCCCTTGGCCGGTTGCGGCGTTGAAGACCCGCCTTCTCCTTCAGAGTGGGCCTGACCGAAATGGCGGATCCAATACCCTTTGGGAATCAGTCGCAGTCGCGGCAGGCAGCCCGACGGGACGCGTCCGCCCGCTCCAGGCGCGCAGGACCGAGGCCGGGCCGCCGCTTCCCGCGCCTGCCTGACGGGGCCTTCCTCCCGATCCGGGCACCGGCTTCCCCGCTCGCCTCCGCAGCGGCACCCGCACCCGCACCGGACGTGTGTGTCAAGGCGTCAACCGCCGTCCACAGCGCGGGCGGACGCGTGCTGGCAGTCGGCCGTGCCGCCCTGGGATCCTCTCGTGTCGGTCAGACACCCTGCGGGAGGTACAGGTATGCGACACGAGACGTCCGACGGCGTCACCCGGCGCAGGTTCCTCGGCACTGCGGGCACGGCGGCCGGTGCCGCGAGCCTCGCGCTGCTGCCCGGCTCCGTGCGCAAGGCCCTGGCGGCGGAGGCCGAGCCGCTGCGGTCGCTCGACCAGATCGAGCACATCATCTTCCTGATGCAGGAGAACAGATCCTTCGACCACTACTTCGGCACGCTGCCCGGCGTCGCCGGCTTCGACGACCCGCACGCGATGACCCTGCCGAACGGCCGTTCCGTGTTCCACCAGCCGGACACCGTCCACCCGGACGGCTACGTCCTGCCCTTCCGCCTGGACACCACGACGACCAGCTCCGCCGCCGTACCGACGACGACACACGCATGGGGGCCGCAGCACCGGTCGTGGAACGGCGGGCGAATGGACAACTGGATGCCCGCGCACCGGGCCGCCGACGGCGATGTCGTCGGGCCGCTGGCGATGGGCTACTACACCCGCGAGGACCTGCCCTTCCACTACGCCCTCGCCGACGCCTTCACCGTCTGCGACCGGTACTTCTGCTCGGTGTTCGGGCCGACGCACCCGAACCGGGTGATGTCGATCAGCGGAACGATCGATCCGGACGGCGGGCACGGCGGGCCGGTCGTGAGCAACGCCTTCTCGGCCGAGGCACCGTTCAACTGGACCACCTACCCGGAACGGCTCCAGGCGGCCGGCGTCAGTTGGAAGTACTACACGGCGAACCCGCTCGACACCGACCTCGGCTGGTTCCGGCAGTTCCGCGACGCCAGGCCCGGCTCCGACCTGTACGTCAACGCGATGACACCGCACCATCCGTCGGACTTCGCCGACGACGTGGTCCACGACCGGCTGCCGTCGGTGGTGTGGCTGGACTCGCAGTACCTGCCCGCGGTGTTCGGGCTGCCGGAGGCCAACGAACACGCCCCCGCCCTGCCGGCCGCGGGCGCGGAGTACATCTACAACGCACTGGAGGCGCTGGCCTCACGGCCGGACGTCTGGGCGAAGTCCGTCTTCGTCCTCACCTACGACGAGAACGACGGGTTCTTCGACCACGTCCTCCCGCCCACCGCGCCGCCCGGCACGCCCGGCGAGTGGATCACGGCTGCGCTGCCCGCCGACGCCGCGGGGATCGCAGGCCCGGTCGGCCTCGGCTTCCGGGTGCCCGCGCTGGTGATCTCGCCGTTCAGCCGGGGCGGCTGGGTGTGCAGCGACGTCTTCGACCACACGTCGATGCTCAGGCTCCTGGAGCGGCGCTTCGGCGTCCACGAGCCGCACATCAGTGCCTGGCGCCGCAGGACGGTCGGCGACCTGACCTCGGCACTGCGCCTCGGCCACCGCAATCCCTCGTTCCCCCGGCTGCCCGACCCGGCACCCCTCTACGAGCGCGAGGTGCAGGAGGTGGCCACGCTGCCCTCGCCCACCGTGCCGGCCGTCCAGTCGCTGCCGCACCAGGAGCCGGGCCACCGGCCGCACACTCCCGGCCCCGCAGCGGACACTCCCTGACCCGAGCGGGCGATCAGCCGGGCCCCGCCCGCCGGGACGGGACCGGCGGGCGCAGCGCACGGCCGCACAGACACAGCCAGGCGAGGGCGAAGAGCCAGCCGCCGACGATGTCGGTGAGCCAGTGCACCCCGAGGTAGACACGGGTCAGCGCGACGGCCGCGCCCCAGCATCCGACGACGGCGACCAGGGGGCCCCTGCCCGGCGGCGAGCGCAGCAGGAGCGCGGAGACCAGCACTCCGGCGGTGATCGCGGAGGTGCTCGCGTGACCGGACGGGAAGGACCAGCTCGACGCATGGGTGGCCCAGTCGGCCGCGGGCGGGCGGGGGCGCGCGATCAGGACCAGCACGGTGACGCGCACGGCCTGGCCCGCGACGAGGCAGGCGAGGCAGCCCGCCGCGGCCAGCAACCGGCCGCGCGCGCCACGGCCCGTGAGCAGCCCGGCCAGTACCACCAGGGCGTACGGGAGCACTCCGGTGCCCGTGCGGGTGACGGCCCTTGCCACGGCGACGGCGACCGGCGCGCGGTGCTGCACACCCCACGCATGGGTGGACCCGTCCCACGGCAGGGGCCGCCCGGAGGAGAGCGCGACCACCGTGCTCAGCGCCGCGAAGGCGAGCGCGGCCGCGAGGCCGAACCACAGCGGGAGGCCGGCACCGGGCACGAGCGGTGCGGGCGGACCCGCCGGCGCCGACGGGGTGCCGGGATCGGCGGACCGGGCCTCCGGGTCCGCGGGCCCGGGCGGTACCGGGGCGGCGGGTCGAGACGGCGGGGCCGGGGCGGCGGGTCGAGGCGGTCCGCCGCCCGGGCGGGCCCCCGAGGTGCCATCGGACGTCATCGGGCCCGACCGCTGCCCTGGGCACGCCTGCGGGACCGCAGTACCTCGGCCGCCAGCGGCAGCAGCGAGACCACGACGATCAGGGCGACGACCGGCAGCAGGTAGCGGTCCACGTTCGGCACCGAGGAACCCAGTGCGTATCCGGCCAGCACCAGCCCCACCGACCACACCAGGCCGCCCACGACCTGCCACAGGGCGAAGGTCCTCGCCGGCACCCGCAGCACCCCGGCGAGGGGGTTGAGCACGGTCCTGACGACGGGCACGAAGCGGGCCAGCACGATGGCCTTGGCGTGCCCGTACTGCGCGAGCAGCTCCTCGGCGCGCCGGGCCCCCTCGTGCAGCCGGCGGGAGCGGCTGCGTTCGAGGAGCGCGCCGCCGGCACGCCGCCCGATGAGGTAACCGCACTGGGCCCCGACCAGGGCGCCGGCCACGGACGCGACCAGGACCTGGGGAAGCGACAGGACGGTGCCGCGCCCCGCGTGCGCGGTGCACAGCAGGCCGGCGGTGAACAGCAGGGAGTCACCGGGCAGGAAGAAACCGATCAGCAACCCGGTCTCGGCGAACATCACCAGGGCGATGCCCAGCACACCGAAGGCGGACAGCAGGGACTGGGCGTCCAGGACGTTCACGGCGAGCGGACCCGCGGTGAACAGGGGTGCGGCCATGGTCGCAGGCCCTCTCATAATGGGTGGACCGGGGCAGGAGGACGACATGCCCCGGACGGCTTGCGTCGATCCGTTGTCTACATCAGTGTAGACAAAGATACGGCGCCCGAGAGGAGGCTCACCGTGTCCGACACGAGTGCGGAGCGACGACCGGCGGGTGAGCTGGAGGCCAGCGTACTGGCCGCGCTCTGGGCGGCCGACGGCCCCCGTACCGCCCTCCAGGTGCAGCAGGGCCTGCCGATGCCGCTGGCCAGGACCACGGTCGCCACGATCCTCGCGCGCCTGCACGAGAAGGGCGCGGTCGTCCGGCAGCGCGCGGGACGCGGTTACGCCTACTCCCCCGCGCAGGACGCGCACGGCCTGACCGCCCGCCGCATGCACCACGAACTCGACAAGGACAGCGACCGCGAGGTGGTGCTGGCCCGCTTCGTCTCCCAGCTCAGCCCGGACGACGAGCGGGTGCTGAGGGAGCTGCTCGAGGCCGGTGACCAGTGATCGTCCTGCTGGTCGTGCCGCTGCTCGTGCCGTTCGCCGCCCCGCTCCTCGCGGGGCGCCTCGCCGGGGCGCGCCATCCGGTGGCCGCACTGTGGTCGCTCACCCTGGCCGCGGTCGTCCTCGCGGTGAGCACCCTGGTCGCGCTGGGCGGGCTGCTGCTGCCCGGGGTGCTCAGACTGCCTGTGGCCGCCGAGCTGGGCGAACTGGTCCATCCGCTCGCGGTCGGGCCCGAGGCGCTGCTGTACCCGGCGACGCTGTTCTCGGCGGCGGCCCTGGCGGGCTGGGTGTGGGCCACCTGGCGCTCGCTCGTGCGGCAGTGGCGTCTGTACCGCCGGGCGCGTTCGGCTGCCGACGGGCGGCAGGCCGCCGGTGACCTGAGCATCGTCGACGACGTCCGGCCCGACGCGTACGCGCTGCCGGGGCGGCCGGGCAGGATCGTGGTCACCAGCGGCATGCTGCGGTGCCTCACCCCGCAGGAGCACGCCGCTCTCTTCGCCCACGAGCGTGCTCACCTGTCGGGCCGCCACCACCTCTTCCTCGCAGCGGCCGAGCTCTGTGCGCGCTGCCACCCGGGACTGCGCCCACTGCGCGGCGCCATCGCGCTGGCCGCCGAGCGCGCGGCGGACGAGGCCGCGGCCCTGGCCACCGGTGACCGGCGGCTGACCGCGCGGGCCATCGGCCGGGCCGCGCTCGCCGCCCGGATGGCTCCCGACACCCGGCCGGCCTTCCTGCCGTCGGCCACCACCGGTCCCGTGCCCCAGCGGGTGTCGGCCCTGCTGCGCCGCCCCGCGGGCCGCAGGCGGCTGGTGCCGGCGCTCGCCGTGCTGCTGCTCCTGTGTGCCGGCATCTCGTCGGGGACGGCCGCGGCCGGCGCCCTCGTGCTGCACCGGGGCGTGGAGGTGGCGCAGGGGGAATGGCGGGCAGGCCGTTAGTCGGCGGCCATGACCGGGAGACCACCGGGGCCGGGAAGCCGCCGGTCCGCCGCAGCCGCGCGCGGCGCGCCTTTGCGGAAGCGGCCCGGGGCGGCCGTGGCGAACGACGATGGCGGCCGGATCGCGCATCACCGCCACGGGACGGTAGGACTGCGGGTCGGCCGCGACCGGAGCGGCCCGGTGGTTCGCGGCGACGCGCCGGCGGCCGTTCGGTCCACCGCCGTCACCGCCACCGTGGAACCGGTCGCACACGGGCGCCTGCACACCGCGCAGCGCCCGCCTCGGCCTCCGGCGCACGCCCCTCGGCCCCTCGGCCCCTCGGCCGAGCACCCCTCCGACCGAGCGGCGCACGCCGAGCACAGGGGCCCGCCGACCGCGCCGGTCAGCCGTGTACGCCGAGTACGCCGGTCAGCCGAGTACGCCCGTGCCCAGCAGCCCGAGGAGGAGCACGCCGACGACGATGCGGTAGACCACGAAGGCGTTGAAGGAGTGTTTCGCCACGAACCGCAGCAGCCAGGCGATCGACGCGTAGGCGACCACGAACGACACGACGGTGCCCGCCGCCAGCGGCGCGGCCCCCACGCCGGTGCCGAGCGCGTCCTTGAGCTCGTAGAGCCCCGCTCCGGTGAGCGCGGGTATGCCGAGGAAGAACGACAGCCGGGTGGCCGCCACCCGGTCCAGGTCACGCACCAGGGCCGTCGACATGGTCGCCCCCGAGCGCGAGAACCCCGGGAAGAGCAGCGCGAGGATCTGCGAGCACCCCACGAGCATCGCGTCCTTGAAGGTGACGTCGTCCTCGCCTCGCCTGTGCCGGCCCATCTGGTCCGCGGCCCACATCACGCCACTGCCGACGACCAGCGATCCCGCGACCACCCACAGCGACGCGAGGGGCCCCTCGATCAGCGGTTTGGCCGCCAGGCCCACGGCGACGATGGGGATCGTGGCGCAGATCACCCACCAGGCGAACCGGTAGTCATGGTGGTGGCGCTCCTCCCCGTGGACCAGGCCGCGCAACCAGGCACCGGCGATCCGCACGATGTCGCCGCGGAAGTAGACCAGCACGGCGGCGATCGCACCGACCTGGATCACGGCGGAGAAGCCGACCACGGCGTCGTTCTCGACCGGTATGTGCATCAGACCCTCGGCGATCTTCAGATGGCCGGTGGACGAGACCGGCAGGAACTCGGTCACCCCTTCCACGGCACCGAGGGTCACGGCCTGGCCGATGCTGATCACGCTCATCGGTTCTCTTCTCGTACGGTTGCGAACAGGGAGACGAGGCACGGGGGACGCAGCTCGCGGGCGGGAGCCCTCTCCCCCGCGCCCCGGGGCCGATCGGGGGACACCCGCTTTCGTCTACAGCACTGTAGACGAATGCGGGCGCGGTGCGGGAAGCGCCCGGTACGTCAGTCCGTCAGCACGGCGGTGCCGAGGGGGACGTCACCCCGGGCGGCGGCCCTTGGCGCGGGTGGGCCACGCCTGCTGCCTCGCCTCCGCGGCGGCGGGCTCCTGCGTGCCTCCCGGTTCCGGCGGCCCCGCCCGGTCCCGGCGCCCCAGCCGGTTCCGGCCTCCTGCCGGGTTCCGGCATACCGCCGGGTTCCGGCATACCGCCCGGGTCCGGCGTGTCGCCCGGTCCGGCGTGCCTCATCGACCGCGGCGCCCTCCGGGGGAGCCGGGAACCCGCGCAAGGGCGCTGTTCGTCACCCTCGGCACCGCGGTGGTGGCAGATGCCGGCGGCCGGGCGGGAGCAAAAGCGGCAGCTTGCCCTGTCCTCGCGCGGGCCGCTGTCACCTTCGGCATGCCCGGGCCGCGGGTGCGACGGCGCGGGCTGCGTGCACGTCCGGCACGCCCGCCCCCGGGGAGACGGGCGGTCCCGGACAGGGCCACTGGACGCACGCGGTCACTCGGCGCCCTGCTTCACCGGCCGCACCGAGGCACTGACCGCACGGAAGCCCCCATCCCGCAGGGCCACCGGCCGCAGGGCCACCGGCCGCACGGTGACACGGTGCCGCGTTTGCCCGCCCTCACCCCGCGCCCGCGCCGCGCACGGCCGCCTCCCGTGGGCCGGTGCCCCGCGGCGGGTCGCCGTAGCCGGGGTCCGCGCCCCCGCCCGCGCCGGGAGAGCTGACGAGGGTGCCCAGCCGCGCCCGGTGCTCGTGCAGGAGCCGGACGGCCATGGCTCCCTCGCCGGCGGCCGAGGCCACCCGTTTGACCGATCCGCTCCTGGCGTCGCCCGCGGCGAAGACGCCCGGCAGCGCGGTCTCCAGCAGCATCGGCGCGCGTCCCAGCGCCGCCCAGGTGTCCGGGTCGGCCCCGGCCTGCGCGTCGGTGCCCGTGAGCACGAAGCCCCGCTGGTCCAGCGGGAGCGCACCCGCGAGCCAGTCGGTGTGCGGGTGGGACCCGACGAGGACGAACAGCGCCCCGGCCGGCACCTCGCGGACCCGGTCGGCGGTGCCGTCCCTGACGGCCACCGACCGCAGGACGTCGTCGCCGAGGGCCTCGTGCACCTCGTGGTGGAGCAGCACCAGGATCTTCGGATGGCGCTCGACCCGGTCCACCAGGTACCGCGACATGCCCTTGCCCAGGCTGCCACCGCGCACGATCAGGCACACCTCGGGCGCGTACTCGGCGAGCAGCAGCGCGGCCTGCCCGGCCGCGTCCCCGCCGCCGACCACGGCCACCGGGTCCAGATGGCAGCGGCGCGCCTCGTGCAGTGTGGCGGTGTAGAACACACTGCTGCCCTCGAAGTGTTCGATACCGGGTGCGTCGAGCCTGCGGTAGCGCACCCCCGGGGCCAGGACGACGCTTAGCGCCTCGATCGTGCTGCCGTCGGTGAAGCGGACGGCGTAGTGCTGCTCGCGGCGTTCGAGGGCCTCGGCCTCCAGCGGCACGGTGATCCGTGCACCCGACACGCGGGCCTGGCTCGCGGCCCGCTCCACGAGTTCGCCGCCGGGGATCCCGGAGGGGAAGCCCAGGTAGTCCTCGATGCGCGAGGAGGCGGCGGCCTGGCCCCCGGTGGAGACGGCGTCCACGATCAGCGTGTCGAGGCCGTCGGAGGCGCCGTACACGGCGCTCGCGAGGCCGGCCGGCCCCGCGCCGACCACCAGCAGGTCGCGGCGGGCGGCGCCGGGTGCGGGCGCGGGCAGGCCGATGAGTCGGGCGAGGTCCGCGGGGCTGGGGTTGCGCAGCACGTCACGGCCCTTCCAGATGACGAGGGGGGTCTCGTCCGGCCCGATGGAGAACCTGCGCAGCAGCGCCTCGAACTCCTGGTCCTCCTCCAGGTCGATCCACCGGTGCGGCAGCCGGTTGCGCACGGCGAACTCGCGCAGCCGCCCGGTTTCGGGCGAGTAGCTCGATCCGAAGATCCTGAAGCCCGCGCCGAGTCCGATGAGCAGCGACCGCCGGGCCAGATGGGCGCGGAGCACCAGATCGCCGATGACCGGGTCCCGGGCGACCAGGGACCGCTGGCGCGCGACCGGGACGGCGAGGACCTCGCCGGGCTCGCGCACGACCGCGGTGTCGAACGCCGCCCGGCCTTCGAGCAGGCCCAGCTCGCCGAGGAACCGGCCCGGCCCGTGCACCGCCACGGTGCGCTCCTGCGGGCCGTCGAAGTCGTGCACCACCTCGACGAGCCCGCCGAGGACGGCGTAGAGCTCCTCGCAGGGCGCTCCCTCGCGGAACAGCACCGCGCCCTGCCCCACCTGCCTGCGCTCGCCGTACCCGGCCAGGACGTCGAGTTGTTCGGGGGTCAGTCGCGGGTAGGCACCGCGCCGGTCGGGCGTCTCCGCGAGGGGGCCCCCGACGGGCCGGGTGCCGCCACCGGCGCCCGTCACACCATGGCCTCGTCGACGAAGCACCACCGCCAGTCCTCACCGGGTTCGTAGGACCGGACGATGGGGTGGTCGGTCCGTGCGGCGTGCACCCGGGCGTGCCTGCCCACCGAGGAGTCGCAGCATCCCACGTGTCCGCAGGTGAGGCACATCCTCAGATGCACCCACCCCGAGCCCTCGGCCAGGCACTCCTCGCAGCCCTGCGGGGTGCCTGGGGTCACGGGGCGCACCATCGAGAGGTGCGGGTCGTCCTGCATGGTCATCGGTGTCCTCCTCCGTCTGCCGCACCGCATTCCGCGACGACTCGCCCCGCCTCCCCGGACCCACGGCCGCGGGGCCCCGGCAGGACCGGACGGACCGGCCAGGGCCGGACGGAACCGGCCAGGACCGGCCGGCACCGAACACGGCCGCACCGGCACCGGCGCCCGCCCGCCGGACGCAGGGACAGGTTCAGCATCGCGACGGGGGGCGCCGCCCATCCTGCGCCTGCGGGGACCAAATCCAGGCGCGTTCTCGACCTGCCGGCACCAGGGAAGAAAACAGGAGAACGGTGCTATACCCATACACAGGGCTAGTGTGGATGATGGCCCCAGGGGGACTGCCCCGCGAGGGCCGCGAAGAGCGACGACGGCACGGAGCGCACCATGACCGCGACCTCGGGCACGGCCGGCGGGCCCCAGGCGCACGCCGGGGACCGCGGACACCTCGCCAACCTCCACAGCCTGTTCGTGCTCTCGACGATCATGAACGACGAGCCGGACGAGAACGCTGTTCTGGAGCGCGCCCTGGCCTCGGTGGCCGCCCTCGGCCCGTGCAGGGCGGAGGCCGCTTTCCTGATGGACGGCCGGCTCCCGGTCCGCACGCCAGGGACCCCGCGGCCTACCGCTCCCGGCCTCGACGGGCAGGTCAGGCGGCTGCGCGGCCGGGAGGGGCCGATCTCGGTGCCGGGCAGCGACTGGGGCTGGGCCTTCGTACTGGGCACCGGCGACGGCACGGTCGGCTACCTGGTGTGCAGCGCGCCGGTGCCGCCGGGCGACGACGACCGCTACGTCCTGCGCATCCTCGCGCAGCAGACCGCCGCGGCCCTGGCGAACGTGGCCGCCAGGCGCCGGGCACACGGTCACGCCGTGGAGCTGGCCCGTCTCGGCGAGCGCCGTGCGGCGGCCAACGCCCGGCTGGCCGCGTCGGTCGCGGACCTGGAGCACGAGCGCGCAGTCCACGAGGCGCTGGGCGCGGCCACCGCGAACGGTGCGGCGGTCGCGGGCATCGCCGAGGCCGTGCACCGGCTCACCGGCCGCGCCGTCGCCGTCGAGGACCGGTTCGGCAATCTGCGGGCCTGGGCGGGCCCCGGCCGGCCCGAGCCGTACCCCAAGCCCGAGCCCGCGCAGCACGAGGAGTTCCTTCAGGCGGTGGCGCGCGAGCTGCGGCCGGTGCGGGACGGTGGGCGGCTCGTCGCGCTGGCCAGGCACCGGGGTGAGGTGCTCGGTGCGGTGGCGCTGACGGACGCAGGGGCGCGGGCCGGGGCCCGCGAGGAGTTCACGCTCGACCGGGCGTGCGCGGCCCTCGCCCTGGAGCTGGCGCACCAGCGCGACCTGGCCGAGGTGGAGCTGCGCCTGCGCCGGAACCTGGTGGACGACCTGATCGACGGCACCGACGCCGACAGTGCCTACGCCCGCGCCGCGGCGATCGGCCACGACCTGCACGGCCCGCACCACCTGGCGGCCGTGCGATGGTCGGGCCGGGGCGCGGACGAGGGGTTCCTCCAGGCGGTCGGCAGGGCCGCGGCGGGCCTGCGGATGCGGCCACTGCTGGCCGGGCGGGCGGACACGGCCGTCCTGGTGCTGCGCGGTGGCCCGCCCGGGCGGGCCCTCCACGAGGCGGTGGCCCGCGAGCTGGGCTCGACGGCCGGGGCCGTCGGCGTGGGCGGCCGCTGCGACACGCCTGCCGAGATCCCGCGGTCCTTCCAGGAGGCACTGCGGGCCCTGGAGGTCCGGCGGTCCTCCCGGTCGCCCGACGGGACGACGGCCTTCGACGAGCTGGGCCTCTACCGCATCCTCGGACCGGGCGCCGGCGACCACGAGGTCGACCGGTTCGTCAGGGAGTGGCTGGGCCCGCTGCTGGACTACGACGGGGCGCACCACTCGGAGCTGGTGCAGACCCTCTTCCAGTACTTCGAGTGCGGGGGCGGCTACGACGCCACGGCGGCCGCCCTCGCCATCCACCGCAGCACACTGCGGTACCGGCTCCAGCGCATCCGCGAGATCAGCGGCAGCGACCTCGGCGACGTCGACAGCAGGCTGAACCTGCACGTCGCCACCCGGGTGTGGAAGGTCCTGGACGGTCCGGCATGAACGGCCCTGCTCTCGCACGGCTTCGGCCAGGCGGGGAGCGCGGACATGAGGTCGGCGGCGCCGAGCGCCGACCAGGCAACAGCCCGACCGGTGGACCCGGAACCACGTCAGCCCGCCCCGACCAGTTGGTCGGCCGCTCCCACACGGCGGGGTCCCATGGCATGGACCGCCTGGTTACGAGTGGTATGACCCTGGCCGTACGGCGTACGCCGTACGCCGTACGCCGCGCGGGCGCGGGAGGATCGACGCGGCGGATGCGGCTTTCGCCCAGCGCTTGCGGCTGGGGGCGAAAGGTTGCAGGACCCGGATGGCGCGGACGAGGCCCTCGTCGGCCGGGGTGACGGCGGGAGCTGTAGGAGCTGAGGCACGAGGTCCTTCGACGACCCGCCGTCGGCGGTGGTCGCCGGGAGCCGTGAGAGCCGCCGCAGGGCCAGGCGCCACCTGACGGGAGCGGTACGGGAGCAGGCGGCCGGCCGACGTCCCGGCCGCGGGTCGGCGGGTGGCCCGTACGACCCGGAGCTGTTCGGCGGCGAGGTGGCCGTCCCTCGGGTCAAGGTGCACCCGGCGGTGCTGCTGGGGCGTGGCGGTGGAGAAGCCGCAGCATCCGGGCCGGACGCGCGGGCGGGCGCGGAACCGCGGGGGCGCAGAAGGGGCCGCCGGGTGCCGGGTGCTAGATTTTCGATCCCGCAGCCCGACATCGGAACCGGAGTCATGACGGACACCGCGCAGGTCACCCTGGAAGACATCCGCGAGGCGGCCGCCCGCATCGAGGGCGTGGCGCACCGCACCCCCGTGCTCCGCTCACGGACGCTGGACGCACTGGTCGGTGCGGAGGTCTTCCTCAAGTGCGAGAACTTCCAGCGCATCGGGGCGTTCAAGTTCCGTGGCGCCTACAACGCGGCGGCACGCCTGTCGCCACAGGCGAGGGCCGCCGGCATCGCCGCCTACTCCTCGGGCAACCACGCCCAGGCGATCGCGCTGGCCGCCCGGGAGCTGGGCACGAGCGCCGTGATCCTCATGCCGGAGGACACCCCGCGCTCCAAGAAGGACGCCACCGCGGGGTACGGGGCGGAGATCGTCACGTACGACCGCTACACCGGGGACCGGGTGGCGATCGGCGAGGCACTGGCCGCCGAACGGGGCCTCGCGCTCATCCCGCCCTACGAGCATCCCGACGTGATCGCCGGTCAGGGCACCGCGGCCCTCGAACTGATCGACGAGGTCGGCGCCCTCGACGCGCTCGTGGCCCCCGTCGGGGGCGGTGGACTGATGGCCGGCTCCGCCACGGCCGTGAAGGGCCTGGTGCCCGGGGCGCGCCTGATCGGGGTCGAGCCCGAGGCGGGCAACGACACGCAGCGGTCTCTGGCGGCCGGCAGCCGGGTCGCGGTCCCGGTGCCCCGCACCATCGCGGACGGCCTGGCCGCGAACATCCCCGGCGAGCTCACCTTCTCGATCAACCAGCGGCTGGTGGACGAGATCGCGACGGTCGGCGACGACGAGATCCGTGCGGCGATGCGACTGGTCTTCGAGCGGTTGAAGATCGTCGTCGAGCCCAGCGGCGCGGCCGCCCTGGCCGCGCTCGTGACCGGCCGGATCAGCCCGGTCCCGCCCCGGGTCGGGGTCATCGTCTCCGGCGGCAACATCAGCGCCCAGCGGTTCGCCGAACTCCTCGCGGACTGACACCGGACCGACACGGCACCGGCCGCGCCCGACCGCACACCTTCCACCCGCGCGCCCACCGGCCCGCCGCCCCTCGCCGCTTCGCCGAGGGGCGGCGGGCCCACGCTTTCTTGACACCATCTAAGACGACCGGTCATATTTGCGGGGCAACTTCCCCGCCCGGGGGAATCGGACCTGGTCCCGCGGGCGGTCCGTGCCGGTCCGGGCCGTGGACCGGCAGCCGGCGGCGATGACCGAGCCGCACCACGAAGCAGAGGATGACCATGCCGACGTACCGCGCCATCGAAGTAACCGGGACGCGCAACTTCTCCTGGGTCGAAAGGGAGCTCGGCGAGCCGGGCCCCGGGCACGTACGGCTGAAGGTGCTGGCGTGCGGTGTCTGCCACAGCGACGTGCTGGCCGTCGAGGGCATGCGCCCGGATCCCTCGACCCCGGCCGTGCCCGGCCACGAGATCGTGGGTGTCGTCGACGCCGTGGGGCCCGGGGTCGGCTCCTGGCGGGTGGGCGACCGGGTCGGCGTCGGCTTCCTCGGCGGACACTGCGGCGAGTGCGAGTACTGCCGCCGCGGCGACTTCGTCAACTGCGAGGACCAGCCCTGGATGGGCGGCGGCCTGGACGGCGGGTACGCCGAGTACGTCCTCGCCCGCGGAAGCGGTCTGGTGCGGATCCCGGAGGGTCTGCCGGCCACGGAGGCGGCACCCCTGCTCTGCGCCGGGCTGACCACCTTCACGGCACTGCGGGGCATCGACGGTGCGCCGGGCAGCCTGGTCGCCGTGCAGGGCATCGGCGGCCTGGGCCACTTGGCCGTGCAGTACGCCGTACAGCTCGGCTTCCGGGTCGCGGCGATCGCGCGCGGCGGCGAAAAGGCCGAACTGGCCGGAAAGCTCGGCGCCGACCACTACATCGACAGCACGGCCGAGGACCCCGGCGAGGCGCTGCGGGCACTCGGCGGCGCGGTCGGCGTCGTCGCCACGGCGGCGAGCGGGGCCTCCATGTCACCGCTCGTCCCCGGACTCAAGCCGCGCGGGAGGCTGATGGTGGTGGGCGCGGCACCGGACCCCCTCTCGGTGCTGACCTCCGACCTCATCTTCGGGACCCGGTCCATCAGCGGCAGCCTGACCGGCAGTTCGATCGACAACGAGGACAACCTGCGGTTCGCCGCCGCCCGGGGCGTCCGCCCCCTGACGGAGGTCATGGCCCTGTCCGAGGCCCCGAAGGCATACGCACACATGATGTCGGGTCAGGCCCGGTTCCGCGTGGTCCTCGACACGGCGGCCTGACGCCGGAGCGCGGCCCGGTCGGCTTCGGTCGGCACCGGCAGCCACCGGTCCGCGGGCTCGGTGGGCGGGCGGCGACCGAAGCCGTTTGACGAGCGGTGCCGAGGGACCCTATTTTCTAACCGTTAAGATGCATCTAGACGGTTAAATCATCGCCGGTGCCGACGCCCCCGGAGGTTGTGCCATGCCCTACCGCTATCTGTCCGAGCTGATGGCCCCGTCGGTGCGGGCGGCGCAGGAGCACTACGGCAGCCGCGACGGCATGGAGCGGCTGATCGCCGGCTACGAGGCACCGAGCACGCTCGGCCCGCAGGAGATCGAGTTCATCCGCGCACGCGACGGCTTCTATCTGGGCACGGTCGGCGAGAGCGGCTGGCCGTACGTCCAGCACCGCGGCGGTCCGCCCGGGTTCCTGCACGTGCTCGACGACCAGGGGCCGGGCAGCGTGCTGGGCTGGGCGGACTTCCGGGGCAACCGGCAGTACGTGTCCGTCGGGCACCTCGGCGCCTCGCCCCGCGTCTCGCTGTTCCTGATGGACTACGCGACCCGGCGGCGCATGAAGGTCCTGGGCACGGCCCGGGTACTGGACGCCCGCGCCGGCCGGGAGGGGGCGCAGCTCGCCGAGCGGCTGGCGCCGCGCGGGTACGACGCGCGGACGGAGCGCGTGGTGCTCGTCGAGATGCACAGCTACGACTGGAACTGCCCCCAGCACATCACGCCGCGCTGGTCACGGGCCGAACTGGAGCCGGCCCTCGCGCCGCTGCGCGCCGAGATCCACCGGCTCCGCGAGGAGAACGCCGCACTGCGCGGCACGACGACCGGCGGCCAACCGGCGGCAGGGGCCCGGCCCGAGGGGAGGCGGGGCCGCTGAACCGGCCGAACGCCGCCTCTCGACCGCCGCCGCGTTCCCGGCGGGCCGCACGGGACGCGGTGCGCGACGGACGCGGCACGAGGCCGCTCAGGTCAGCAGCCTGCCGAAGACCATGTCGAAGAACGGTTCGAAGGCGGCGGCCGAGCGGTCGGTGCGCGACGAGATCAGGGTGCCCTCCCAGGCGTTCAGCACGAACCGGGCCATGACCTCGGGATCGAGCCCGCGGTTCACCTGACCCGCCTCCTGCGCCTGCCCGAGCACGGCGGCGAGGGCCGCGCTCCAGCGCCCCAGGCTCTCCCGCACGGCGGTGCGGATCGCCTCGCTGTGGTCGCCGATGTCCGTCGCGAACGTGCCGATCAGGCAGCCGCGGGAGTAGCCGAACTCGATCTGCTCGTCACGGAGGAACTCGAAGTGCTCGCGCAGGCGCCCGAGGGGGTCGCCCGGGCCTGCGGTGAGCTCACCGATGCGGCGGCCGGCACCGTAGCGCTCCAGCGCGACGACCGCGAGGGCCTCCTTGGACGGGAAGTGGTTGTAGAAGGACCCCTTGGGCGCACCGGCGGCATCGGTGATGTCCTTGACCCCCGCGCCGTTGAAGCCGTGCGTGTGGAACTGCGCGACGGCCGCCTCGATCAGTTGCTCACGCAGACTGTGCCGTCCCATGCCGGACGCCCTCCCCATCAATACGGCCGATCGTCTTGGACCCTAGCACCCCGGCCCGGGCGGCGCGGCGGCGCGGACGTGCGCCGCCTCAGCTCCTGGTGCGGGCGCGCTCGTAGTGGCGCGAGGCCTTCAGGCGGTTGCCGCAGAGGTTCATCGCGCACCAGCGCCGGGCGCCGTTGCGCGAGGTGTCGTAGAAGTAGAGCGTGCAGTCGGGGTTCCCGCAGCGGCGGATCCGCTCGGGGTGGTCGCCGGCCAGCTTCAGATAGCTGACGGCCGCGCGCCAGGCGGGCAGCCACCCGGGGGCCGCCTGGACCTCCTCGCCCGGGGTCGCGTCCTGCAGCGTGTAGCGCACGCTGCCCCGGCTCAGGATGTCGTTGAGCGCGCGCTCCGACTCCCCGCCGGGTGTCTGGAGGACCGCGAGCAGTGCGTCGCGGACACGGCGGAGCGGCTCTTCCGCCTCGGCGGCCGGGGTCGTGAACCCGTGCTCGGCCAGCCATGCGCCGACCCCGCCCGGTTCGTCGAGCGCGTCAAGGCGCCGGCCTCGATCGACCCACCGGGTGTTGAGCAGATCGAGGGCCAGGGGCTCTCCGGTCAGCGGCCTCGTCACCATGTCGCTGATTGTACCTTCTTCTCCTACTTGACCGGTTAGAAAAGAGCGAGCGCCCCACACACGGGCACAGCCTGCCGTACCGCATCCGCCGGGGTCCACGCCCCCACCGGCCGCACCGCGACGGGGAAGTCCTACCGGGACCCGACCCGCCCATCCGGCGCGCGTCGAGGTCGACGCACCGCACGGCTCCCCTCCGGTCGCGCGGCCACTCCTGCGACGGCAGAGAAAATTGACATGAACACTTCCATTGAGCGCGATCACTTGCTACCAATGGGTAGCTATCTTTCCTGCGCCCAAGGAGGCTCCGTGAGACTCAGATCGGTGCTGTCCGTCCTCGCCACCCTTGCTCTGGCGATGGGCATCAGCCTCGTACTGACGGGTCCGGCACAAGCTGCCGGACCCGCTTATGTGGCACTGGGGGACTCGTACTCGTCCGGCAACGGTGCGGGCAACTACGACAGTTCGAGCGGCGACTGCCACCGCAGCCTGAGCTCGTACCCCTATCTGTGGAAGAACGCGCACGCCCCCTCCTCGTTCGCCGACACCGCCTGCTCGGGCGCGGTCACCACGGACGTGACGAACAGCCAGCTCGGCCCGCTCAACGCGTCCACCGGGCTGGTCTCCCTCACCATCGGCGGCAACGACGCGGGCTTCGCCGACGTGATGACCACCTGCGTGACCGGCTCCGACTCCACCTGCGTCAACCGGGTCAGCCAAGCAGAGAGCTACGCCCAGAACACCCTGCCCGCCCGTCTGGACGCCACCTACAACGCGATCCACGCCAAGGCGCCCAACGCCAAGGTGGTCGTCCTCGGTTACCCGCGGATATACACCCTCGGCGTCTTCTGCGTCGGCCTCTCGGACACCAAGCACCGCAAGATCGACGAGGCGGCGGACACGCTCAACAACGTCATCAAGGCCCGCGCCATCGCCCACGGCTTCGTCTTCGGCGATGTGAGCAGGGCCTTCAACGGACATGAGCTGTGCTCCGGCGACGACTGGCTGCACTCCCTCGTCGTCTCGCCGAGCTGGGAGTCCTACCACCCCACCGCCGCCGGCCACTCCGGCGGCTACTACCCGGTCTTCAACGCCAGCTAATCCCTCCTCACGAACGCACCGGCGCGCCACAGAGCCCCCGTCCCAGCGACGGGGGCTCTGCCACGACCGGTTCGCGCCACATCCTGGCGGAGTGCGGCACCTTGTCCGGCCGGCGTCCCGCGGTGGACCATACAGTGAGGGACCTGATGTGATCATGACATTCAGTACACCCTCGCCACCGTCTCGATCCGATCAACGGAGGACGCAGTGAGCAGCACTCGCGCGAGGGCCGTACGCACGATCGCCGCCGTCTGGGGCCTGCTGGCCGCCGCCGTCACCGCCGCTCCGCACGCCGCGGCGGGGGACGCGGGCGGGGCCGCGGCCCGCCACGCACGGGCCGCGGCGGCCGACGCCGCCGTCCGGGGGGCCGACGTCCCGGGAACGGCCTGGTACACCGACCCGTCGACGGGCACCCTCGTGGTGACCGCGGACGGCACGGTCGGCACGGCGGAGGTCGCCCGGATCGAGGCGGCGGCACGGGCCGGGGGCGGCAGACTGGAGGTCCGCCGCGCTCCGGGCCACTTCGCCGAGCGGGTGGCCGGCGGGGACGCCATCAGCGGCCCGGGCGGAGTGCGCTGCACGGTGGGCTTCAACGTCCAGGACGGCAGCGGCGTCAAGTACGCCCTGACCGCCGGCCACTGCGTGTCCGCGTTCGGCGGCGCCTGGTCCATCGGGCCCGTGGTGGCCGGCAGCTTCCCCGGCAACGACTACGCCCTCATCAGATACACCGATCCGAGCCGGGCGGAGGGCGGTGTGCGCGGGCCCGGCGGGACCCTGATCGACATCGTCGACGCCCGGACGCCGTCCGTCGGTGAGAGCGTGTGCCGCTCGGGCAGCACCACGGGGGTGCACTGCGGCAGGGTGACCGCACTCAACGCCACGGTGAACTACGGCGGCGGCGACATCGTGTCGGGCCTCATCCAGACCACCGTCTGCGCGGAACCCGGCGACAGCGGCGGCCCGCTGTACTCCTCCCAGTCCGCGCTCGGCCTCACCTCGGGCGGCAGCGGTGACTGCACCGTGGGCGGCACCACGTTCTTCCAGCCCGTGGTCGAACCGCTGAGCGCCTACGGCGTCAAGGTCTTCTAGGCCCTCCGTCCGGATCAGGCCGGACCCCGCTCGCGGCATGATCCGAACGACAGGGCCCTGGGCGCCCGTCGGGCACTGCCCGTGCCGGTACCCGGCCGGCGCGGACACGGGCGCACGCCCGGCGGCACCCGGGACCGGCCGGCTCAGCCGATCGGCGCCGGCATCGGCCGCACATCGTAGGACAGGGTGATGGTGTCACCGGTCACCGGGTCGCCGAGCGCCACGCGCCAGGCGTCGGCGAACTGGTCGACACCCGGCAGCATCGGGATCGTCCCGGAGAGGAGGACGGTGCCGGGCGTCAGTGCGTCGCGGGCGCGCAGCGCCTCCACCCAGTACGCGGGGGCGAGCAACTCGGCGAGCGTGCCGTGCTGGATCTCGCTCACCTCGCCGTCGCGCGTGACCCATGCGCGCAGGGTCAGGTCGTCCAGCCGGTCCTCGACGTCGGCGAGGCGCCAGGCACGGCGTCCGAGGACGTCCGGCCCGGCGTTCTTGCTCCACGCCACGCCGTGCACCTCCAGGTCCCGGTCGGTGTGGTCGCAGGCCGCGGTGAGCAGCAGTTCCCCGCCGTCCGCCACGATCAGGGCCCACTCCGCCTCGCCGGAGGTGCGCCCGTGCTGGGCCGCGACGTGCCCCGTCTGCTGGGCGAGGTAGGGCGCCACGGGGTAGAGGGCCGGCGTCACGGACGGTGCCGGCACCCCGAGCTCGGCGAGCTCCGCGACGTGCGCGGCGACGTCCTCCTGGTTGCGCCCGGCGTACCCGGCGTTCAGGACCTGGGTGACGTCGACCTCGCGCGTCGTTCCATCGGGCAGTTCGAAGGTCAACTGGGCCATGCGGGCACTCCAGAGGTCTGTTTCGGTTCCGCGGCAACCGGTTCCCACGCGGTCGACTTCGCGCGCGGGGGTTGCGCATACGACCTGTATACAAGAAGTATGCGGTGAGGGCCAGAAGCTCGACGTCTCCTCGACGCAAGGATGGGAACCATGCACGACACTCCGCAGGACGGTCCGACGGCGCCCGGGCAGCGCTCCGGTGTCCGCCGGGCCTTCGCCGCGAGCCTGACCGGCACCGCCCTGGAGTGGTACGACTTCGCCGTCTACTCCGCCGCGGCGGCCCTGGTCTTCGGCGACCAGTTCTTCCCGTCGGACGATCCGCTCACCGGTACCCTCCTGGCGTTCTCCACCTACGCCGTCGGGTACGTCTCGCGTCCCCTCGGCGGGATCGTCTTCGGCCGTCTCGGCGACGTGATCGGCCGCAAGAAGGTGCTGATGGCCACCCTGGTCCTCATCGGCGCGGCCACGTTCCTGATCGGCGTGCTGCCCGCGTACTCGACCGCCGGTGTCGCCGCGCCGATCGCCCTGGTGCTGCTGCGGTTCGCGCAGGGCGTCGGCGTGGGCGGCGAGTGGGGCGGGGCCGTGCTGCTGTCCAGCGAGTTCGGCGATCCGCACCGGCGCGGCTTCTACGCCTCCGCCGCCCAGGTGGGCCCGCCCGCCGGCAATCTCCTCGCCAACGGCGTGCTGGCCGCTCTCGGGGCGCTGCTCTCCGAGTCCCAGTTCGAGTCCTGGGGCTGGCGCGTGGCCTTCCTGCTCTCCGGGGTCCTGGTCGGCTTCGGTCTGTGGATCCGCGCCAAGCTGGAGGAGACACCCGTCTTCCGCGCGATGGAGGCCGAGCACTCGCGTCCCGAAGCGCCCGTCCGCGAGGTCTTCACCACCCAGCCCCGCGCCCTGACCGCCGCCGTGCTCAGCCGCGTCGCCCCCGACGTGCTGTACGCGATGTTCACCGTGTTCGTGCTGACGTACGCCACCGAGGAACTGGGCATGTCGCGCGGCCCCGCCCTGGCCGCCGTCCTCGTCGGGTCCTCGCTCCAGATCTTCCTGATCCCACTGGCCGGCGCCGTCTCCGACCGGGTCAACCGGCGCCTGCTCTACGGCTGCTCCGCCGTCGCCGCCGGAGTGTGGCCGTTCGTGTTCTTCCCCATGGCGGGCGGCGGATGGGTGCCGCTCGCGGCGGGCGTGATCGTGGGGCTGGCCATCCACTCCTTCCTCTACGGGCCGCAGGCGGCCTTCATCGCGGAGCAGTTCTCGCCCCGGCTGCGCTACACCGGGTCCTCGCTCGCGTACACCCTGGCGGGTGTCATCGGCGGTGCCGTCGCCCCGCTGCTGTTCACCGCCCTGCTCAGCGAGTACGACAGTTGGGTGCCGCTGGCCGTGTACATCGCCGCGACCGCGGCCGTGACCGTCGCCGGGGTGTATCTGGGCCGCAATCCCGACAGGGCCGTCGACGAGGACGCGCGGCTCGCCGCGACGACCACCCACAGGCCCGCAGACGCCCTCTGAACCAGCGGCAGACGCCATCTGAACCAGTAAAGGAGCAAGAACGCCGTGCGCATCGCCCTGTGCCAGCTCACCACCGGTCCCGACCCCGAGGAGAACCTGCGGCTGATCGAGGAGTGGACGGCACGCGCCGCCGCCGCGCAGGCCCGCGTCGTCGTCTTCCCCGAGGCGGCGATGGCGTGCTTCGGCACCCCGCTCGCACCACTCGCCGAACCCCTCGACGGGCCCTGGGCCGAGCGGGTGCGCGCCGTCGCCCGGGCGAACGGCACCGTCGTCGTGGCGGGCATGTTCACCCCGGCCCCGGACGGACGCGTGGCCAACACCCTGCTCGCCACGGGACCGGGCGTCGAGACCTCCTACGACAAGATCCACCTGTACGACGCGTTCGGCTTCCGGGAGTCCCGCACCGTCGCTCCCGGCGCCCGCGTCGTCACCATCGACGTCGAGGGCGTACGGCTGGGCCTCGCCACCTGCTACGACGTGCGCTTTCCCGAGCTGTTCCGCGCGCACGCCGACGCCGGCGCCGTCGGGACGCTGCTCCCGGCCTCCTGGGGCGCCGGCCCCGGCAAGCTGGACCAGTGGGAGCTGCTGGTCCGCGCACGGGCCCTCGACGCCACCCTCTGGGTCGCCGCCGTGGACCAGGCAGAGCCCGAGGCCCCGGCCGGCCCCGCACCGACCGGCATCGGGCACAGCCGGATCGTCGGCCCCGACGGGGGCGTGCGGCACCGGTTGGGTGCCGGGCCGGGACTGCTCGTTGCGGAGCTGGACGTGGACGAGGTGGCGGCGGTCCGCGAGAAGACGTCCGTGCTGGCCAACCGGCGGCCGCAGATGTGGCGATGAGCAAGCCCGAGCGGGAGTTCCGGCTGCCCGACGGCCCGTGGACCGCGCCCGCCGGTGCCGTCCCCGGAGTGTCGGAGCAGGTGCTGGCCGAGGACCCGGCGAACGGCAGCCGTACGGTGCTCGTCCGCTGGGCCCCCGGCACGGACACCTCGGCGCAGGGGGTCTCGCGCCACGGCTTCTGGGAGGAGGTCTACCTCCTGGAGGGCGGGCTGCACGACCTGTCCCTGGGCACGGCCTTCACCGCCGGCATGTACGCCTGCCGCCCGCCCGGCATGCCGCACGGGCCGTGGACCTCCGAGGACGGGGTGACGATGCTGGTGCTCACCTATCCCAGCGCTCCGGCGGTCGGGCCGCCCCCGCCCGCCGGGGGCGGCCCGTCCTAGCTAGCCCGCGAGCAGTACCTTGAGCGTCGAGTCAAGGTGCTCGTCGATCGCCGCGCACGCGGCCCCGGCGTCTCCCGCGGCGAGGGCGTCCAGGATCGCCTCGTGCTCCTCCAGCACCGACTCCTGGCGCCCCCGCCGGTTGTACAGCGCCACCACACCGGCTCTGACCTGGCGGCTGCGCAGGCCCTCGTAGTGCCGGTCCAGCAGGGTGTTGCCCACCGTCGACACCAGTGTCGAGTGGAACTGGTGGTCCACCGCGATGAACTCCCGTGCCTGGTCCGGGCCGGTCAGGCCGCGCTGGCGGGCCAGCAGCTCGGCCATGTGGTCCACCGGGGCCCGGCCCGTGGCCACCAGTTGCCGGGCGGCGTAGCGCTCGACGATCCCGCGCAGCTCCATCAGCTCGGCGATCTCACGGCCGGTCAGGGGCGACACCCGCGCTCCCCTCTTGGGCACCAGTTCCACCAGTCCCTCGGCCGCGAGCAGCAGCAGCGCCTCGCGGACGGGGGTGCGCGACACCCCCATCCGGTCGGCGATCTCCTGCTCCGACAGGAAGGCCCCCTGCATCCCGGGGTCGGTCAGCACCGTGTCCTTGAGGTACCCGTAGGCCTTCTCCCGACCGGACGCCACTGCTACCCCCTGAGATCGCATACACCTTGTATACGGAAGCTACCACGGGGGCTCCCGCCCGGGCCGGGGCAAGCCGCCCGCATCCCGGGTCCACATGCCGTACGGCCACTCGGACAGCGCGGACGGCGCGGACGGGGGAACGGCGGACGGGGAACGGAGGGGGCGGTGCGGGCGGACGGGGGCGCCCGGAGCGCCCTCGGGACCATGGGCGCCGGGGAGCGCGGCCGGCGGACCGCAACACCGTTTCGGCGTAGCGCGGGCGTGCATGATGGTCCCGTGACCGTTCTCGGGGAACCGCCCAACCAGTCGTCGACCGCCGCCGGTTCGGGTGCCCTGTCGGCGCTCGCCGAGGGTTACCACGCCCGCACGGTCCGCCCGCTGGGGAGTTGCACGGTTGCCGGGCACGTGGTGAAGCCGTACGCGATCGAGGCACCGGGGCGGACCGTGGCGGACGAGGACCTGCGGACCGCGCTGCGGATCGCCGCTGATCACCTGGCGTCGGCCCACCTGCGGGGTTCCCTCGGGCTCGCCGTGCTGCTCGTGCACGCCGGCGGGGACGGTGACTACGTCCTGGTCCACACCTGGATCGAGGGGTACATGTCCGACCTCGCCATCTTCACCGGTCCGGCAGGCGATGCCGACCGGCTCAGGCCGGGACGGACGGGCCTCGCCCCGTGCGTGTGGGAGGCGGCGGTGCTGGGACACGAACGGGACGCGTTCACCCGCCGTGTCCTGGACGGCGGCGGCGCACTCGACGAGCGGCTCGCGACCTGGCGCGGGGACGTGCTGGAGGGCGAGGTCCGGTGACCTGTGCCGAAGTGGCCCGGGTGCGCCGCGCACGCGCCGAGGACCTGGCACAGGTCGCCCGGCTGGCCGCCGAGCACGCGGCCTACGAGAGGGCGGCGCCACCGCCGGAGGACCTGGCCCGCCGGCTGGAGGCGCTGCTGTTCGGTGCCGGGCCGGTGCGGCTGCGGTGCTTCGTCGCCGAGGCGGACGGCGGTGAGATCATCGGGTACGCCTCGTGCGCGCCGGAGGTGTCCACATGGGACGGGTCGGAGTACCTCCACATGGACCGCCTCTTCCTGCGCGACGGCCATCGTGGCCTCGGAGTCGGCCCCCTGCTGATGGAGGCCGTGGTGGACACCGCCCGGGAGCTTCGCCTCGGGCAGGTCCAGTGGCGCACGCCGGCCAGGAACACGGACGCCATCAGGTTCTACGACCGGCTGGGGGCCCGGGCGAGGGAGAAACTGCGCTACCACCTGCCGGCCGACTGAGCCACGCCCCGGCGGCGGAGCCGGTGCTGCGGTCCCGTCCGGGGCCGCCGGACGCCCGGTCCGCCAGGTGCACGACCCGCCCCCGCGAATGCGCTTGTCCGCCGTTCCCGCAGCGCACTACCTTGCCGACGTGGACCTCTTCTCATGCTCCTGGACAGCGCTGCGCACGGCGGTCGCCGAACTGCCGGACCGCGACTTCGCGCAGCCGTCCGGCTGCGCGGGCTGGCTCGTGCGCGACCTCGTGTGCCACCTGATCATCGACGCGCAGGACGTCCTGATCACCCTCGTCACCCCCGCGGACACGGAACCGACCGTCGACGCGGTGACCTACTGGAGTGTCGAGGACCACCCGCCGACCGGCGAGGACCCGCTCGACGCGCTGATCGTCCGGCTGGCCGCCGCGTACCAGGAACCGCGCCTGCTCACATTCCATTTCGACGACCTCGGCTCCGCCGCCGGACGCGCCGCCGGGCTCGCCGACCCCGGCGGCCGGGTGAGCACCCGCGACGAGGTCCTCACCGTGGGCGACTACCTCACCGTGTACGTCCTGGAGTGGACCCTGCACCACCTCGATCTGATCGCGCACCTCCCGGACGCGGCCCAACCGCCCGCCGAGTGCCTGGCGCGGTCCCGCGCGATGCTGGAGGACATCGCCGACGCCGCGTTCCCCGCGTCGTTCACCGACAAGGACGCGCTTCTGGTCGGCACCGGGCGCCGGGCGCCGACCGACGCGGAGAGGGCCGAACTCGGCGAACTGGCCGCGAGATTGCCGTTCGTCCTCGGCTGATACGTCCAGGGCCCGGACGTGCCGCGCGGTCGCCACGGTCGTGGCAACCGCCGCGGGGCACGCGCCTGCCTGAGCCCCTGGCGCCAGGCGGTGCCAGGGGCTCAGGCCCGGTCCGGTGGCCGCTCGTCGATCCCCCCACTCCCCCGTCCGCACCGGGTCCGGGGACACGGGAGCGCGCAGGAGCGGGGGTCACCGCCGCACGCGGACCCTAGTGCCCGTCCACATAGGCGATCAGTTTGGCCATGTTCGACGCGTACGCGGACGTGCTGATCCCGAGCGGCCTGTCACGCGGCTCGTACGGAGGCTCCTCCGGCGGCTTCTGCGGATCGTAGGGAGAGGTGTCGCGCAGATCGCCGACGTTCCTGCTCATGTACGCCCTGCCGTCGTACGGCTCGGTCGAGCCGGGGCCGCGGTAGGGGTTGGTGACGGCTTCGAGCGGGGTGAGCCAGTAGTCGCGGGTGCCGAGCTGCGCCACCAGGTCCGCGGCCTGGGCGTCGCTCACCGGCGGCAGGTCGAAGGGACTGTCGCGCAGGAGGTCGGAGAGTTGGATGTCCCGCACCGAGTAGTACCGCGGCAGCGGGGCGCTCACGCCCGGCGTGAGCGGGGAGCGGGCGCGCAGCGCCGCGACCTCCGCGTCGCTCATCGCGGCCAGCTCCGCATGGGTGGCGCGCATGCCGTCGACGTCCACGGAGCGACCCGACGAGTAGTGGCTGAGCGTGTCGTGGTGGTCGTGGTCGTAGTAGTAGGAGCCGTTGCGGATGTTGGAGCCGAAGCGGTGGGTGAACTTCGCACGGTTGGTGCCCAGCTCCACGAAGGTGGGGTGGGTGTGGCCGGCGAGCAGCGGGTTCTCGGCGATCTGCTCGTCCGTCAGCCGGCAGGTCTCCAGCCAGTCGAGTGCCTCGGGGACCCGCTCGAGGAAGGCGCGGTCTCCCGTCAGCCGGAAGTAGTGGAACAACTGCTGGACGTTGGTCTGCGTGGTGTGCGTGGCGAGCGCCCGCGGCTCGTACGACCTGGCCCCCGCCGGCGCCCCGGCCGGCCTGCCGCCCTGCGCACGGGAGAGGTGTTGCAGGCCCCAGCCGGCCTGCGGTGCCGGCTGCTGCATACGGCGCAGGCACTCCATCGCGCGCCGCACCGGGGCCACGAGGTCACGCCGCCCCAGTGCGGAGACGCACATGATGAGGAACTTGATGTTCTCGCCCAGCACGTCGTCGTTGAACGTCACGTGGTGGGTGTAGTCGCCGTCCTCCATGCCGTGCTGCGCGTCCTTGGGCAGCCACGGCGGGCGCGCCCGCGGCCACGGCATCCGGCTCACGGAACCAGCGTACGCGGGAAAGCGCTGCGGCCAGCCCCCGTCCGCCGCCCCGCCGGCGAACTGCGCCGCGAGGACGAAGTCGATCGCCTTGTGCAGCGACCGCTCGAAGCGCGGGTCGCGGCGCTCCAGGTAGAGCCGCAGGATCAGTTGCGCGGCGGTCGAGGTGCCCGCGTCGTCGAAGGTCGCGTTGCCGTAGTAGTGCTGGAACTCCTCGAGGCGCCACCCGTTGGCGCCGATGGTGGCGTACCAGTCGCGCAGGGAGTCCTCCCCCGCGAAGTCATGGATGTAGTTCCACCCGCCGACCGGGAGTTGCGCCTCCACGAGCGCGAGACCGGTGCGTTCTGCCGCCCGCAGGAAGACCTCCTCACCCGTGGCGTGGTAGGCGTCGAGCATGCTGTGGCCCATGGAGGGGGTGCCGGGCGGCTGCACCCAGCACATGGTCCGCCGGGCCTCCATCTCCCCCCAGGTCACCGAGAGGTCCGGCAGGTAGTTCCACACGTAGGCACCCCGGTAGGAGACCACCCGGTCCATGTGGATCGCGGCGCGGCGCATCGCGCGCACGTGGGCGGAACGCGTCGGCGGCACCGGGGCGCGGGCCACCGACGCCTGGGCGGAGGGGGCCGACAGTGACACGGCCGGCGCGGCGAGCAGCGGCGTGGTGGCCAATCGGTGGAACGTACGGCGGCTCAAGGGCTTCTTCATTCGAGAAGTGCCTTCCTCACGTGTGCCGGAGTGTTCACATGACTGAACATGTTCCGCAACCGAGAAAGAACGTAGCGATATCAGTCATGAGCAACAAGTACATGGACCTGAGTTGCGTACGAGAACGTGTGGGACATGGACCGGCCAGGGGGCGCGGCACGGTGGCGCCGGCGGCCGGGGCCCGGTCCCCGACGGGCGAGCGCGCCCGCGGAAACGGAGCAAGTCCGTCCTTCACCTGAAAAGACCGGCAGAAGAGAAACATGCATAGGATCGGTGACGAGGCGTCATGTCACCGTGCCGAACCGCCGTACTCCCGTACGGCGGGCGGTGGTTGATGCCGTTTTCCCGTGAGGAGAAAGGCTCCGTCCATGGCAGATGCCAAAGTTCTGGAAGCCCAGCAATGGGTCAACGCCACCTACGGCAACGTGAACGGCTACGTCCGCTGTCCCGAGGACGGCCGCACCGGCTGGTCCACCATGTACTCCCTCGTGATGGGACTCCAGCACGAGCTGGGCATCGATCCGGTCGTCGCCTCCTTCGGTCCGACCACCCTGGCCAAGTTCGCCGCGCTCGGCGAGATCGGCTTCGAGTGGGACGCCAACCGCAACATCGTCGCCATCCTCGAACACGGCCTGTTCTGCAAGGGCTACTGGGCCGTCGAGCCCGACAGCTACGGGTGGTTCACCGGTGTCACCCGCGAGGCCGTCAAGAGCCTGCGCTCCAACATGGGCATCCCGGAGGGCGAGGGCACCATCAACGCCCAGATCGCCAAGTGCATCCTCAACATGGACGCGTACGTGGTCGTGGCCGGCGGCACCGACAAGATCCGCAGCATCCAGCAGTGGCTGAACGGCCGCTACTGGCAGCGGCCCGCCTACAGCATCGGTCCCTGCGACGGCATCTACTCGCGCGACGTGCAGAAGTCCCTCATGATCGCCCTCCAGTACGAGCTGGGTCTCGAACCCACCGGCAACTTCGGCACCGGCACCCAGGCCGGTCTGAAGGCGCATCCCGTCCGGGAGGGCAACTCGGGCATCTTCGTCCAGCTCTTCACGGCCGCCTGCGTCTTCAACGAGCCGGTCATCGTCCACCGCGCGGACGGCAACGACGAGGAGGTCCGCACCACCTTCAAGGACACCTACGACGACAAGACCACCGAGTACGTCACGATCTTCCAGCAGTTCTCGCAGTTACCCGCCTCCGGCGCGGGCGACTACCCGACCTGGGCCCAGCTCCTGGTCTCCATGGGCGATCCCGACCGCGAGGCCACCGGCAGCGACACCCGTTACGAGATCACCGCCTCCCGCGCCAAGTGGCTGCACGACAACGGCTACCGCATCGTCGGCCGCTACCTGTACGACCCGCCGGGCTCCACCCTCGACAAGGAGATCAAGCCCGGCGAGCTCCAGACCATCTTCGGCGCCGGCCTGAAGGTCTTCCCGATCTACCAGGACAACGCACGCGAACTGGCCGACTTCACCTACTCCAACGGCTACCAGCACGCCCTCAACGCCCACAAGCTGGCCTCCGACTACGGCTTCAACCGGGGCACCACCATCTACTTCGCGTGCGACTACGACGCCACCCAGGAGGAGATCGACGGCTCCCCGCAGGGCATCGTCGCGTACTTCAACGGTGTGGTGGCGGGCCTGGCCAGCCAGGGCAAGAAGTACTTCCACGGCGTCTACGGCTCCCGCAACGTCTGCATCAACGTCACCCGCAGGACGCTGGCGCGCTACTCCTTCGTCTCCGGCATGTCCTACGGTTTCTCCGGGAACCTCGGCTTCCCGCTGCCCGACAACTGGGCCATGAACCAGATCAAGGAGTTCCGGGTCACCAACGGCTCCGACGCCTTCGACCTCGACCGGGACGTCTGGCGCAGCGACAGGTTCGGGGACCCCGGGTCCGGATCCGTCAACGACACCGCGGGCCCCGCCGACGCCCTCATCGCCTACGTGCAGAAGCTCTACGGCATGGCGGTCGCCTACGGCGGCGGCAAGAACCCCAGCCAGCTCGTCATGGAGTACATCCGCCACGACAAGTACCAGGGCCTGCAGTGGTGGTGGCTGGCCGGAAGCTTCGACTCGGGCTTCGTCGACTACTGCAACAGCCGCGGCATGTCGCCGATGGGCTCGTTCAAGGACCCCATCTCCGGCTACGACCTCGATCTCCCGCACCTCATGGCCACCGCCAACGGTTTCCTGGTCAGCTCCGACCCCAGTGACAAGAAGTCCGCCACCGGCGGCGACATCGCGGGCTGGGGCGGCGACATCATGACCTTCTACGCCGACTGGCGCAACTCCGAGGACCAGTACGCGTCCGGTCACGCGTTCTGCGACGCCAAGCTCGCCAAACCGGCCATCGTCTCCAGCTTCGGCTTCACCGACATGGTCGAGGACGCCGACGGATACCTGATGGCGAAGGCCGTCGCCGGCGGCCGGACCATCGTCGACTGGGTCACGTCGCAGTACGACGGCGGCGGCGGTCTGCACCGCTTCCGCGACAACTTCGACCGCCGCTGGCAGACCGCGGAGAACTGCAAGCAGTCCTGCTGGAACATCCTCACGGCCGCGGACGACATCACCGTCGACCTCGCCCGCAAGAAACTCATCGCGGCGTCCGGAGCCATGCTCCCGTCCCTGATGATCAATCTCCCCGGCGGCAGTGACAAGCTCGACTCGTTCTGCCTGGGCTTCAGCGACCGCATGCTCGCCCTTCTCGGCCTGGAGAACAGCCTGGCCGCCACCTACAGGAACAACCTCAACACGTACCTCAAGGCCGCCCGGCAGCGGGCAGCCGCACGAGCCAACCGGTAAGGCCGAGCGAACAACTCAAGCATGGACACCATCGCGAACTCCCTCTTCCTCGCCGTACCCGCCCTGCCCGTGCTGTGGCTGTGGGGCAGGCCGTTGTTCACCGGCCGCTGGAGAACCCCCGGCTGGTTCGTCTCAACGGCCCTGCTCTGCGTCGTCGCCACCGTCGCCACATGGTTCATCGGTGCCCTGGCCGGCACCTCCCTGGATGCGGCGGAGTCCTGCACCGCGGCCGGCTTCTCCTATGACAGCGCCTACCGCTCCGCCCACTGGCGGGAGGCCTCGCGATGGTTCCCCCTGCACGACAAGTGCAACGCCACCGACGATCTGGTCCCGGCATGGGTCAATCCGGCCCTGGTGCTCCTGCCCCTGCTGGCCCTCACCTGCCTGGGCGCAGCCGTCCGGCTGGCCGTTGCACACCGACGAAACAGGAAGGGCACAGCATGAACGAGCTGACCAGGCGGCACTTCGTGACCGCCACCGCCGCCGTCGCCGGAGCCGTGGCCATCGGGTCCCTCGGCGCGGCCCCCGCCTCAGCGGCCGACCGGACCACGAACTGGGCCGGGGACCGCACCGCCAACGGCTGGGAGGTGCTGGGCGAGGCGAAGGGCTTCACCGTCGAAGGCAGCAACCAGAGCGTGCGCCTCGCCGCGGGGGACGCCGCGACGATCCTGCTGCACATCGCGCGCCGCTTCAACTACGAGATCGACCAGCTCCGCGCCGGCGACGTCCAGGGCCACCGCACCTCTCGCCGCGTGCACCAGCGCTTCGAGTCGAACTACCTGTCCGGCACGGCCATCGAGATAAGACCCCGGGCCTACCCGCTGGGGGCCAAGGGCGGCTTCTACGCGCCGGAGATGGTCGTCGTCCGGGACATCCTCGCCGAGTTGGACGGGGTCGTGGCATGGGGCGGCGACTTCAAGACGCCGAAGGAGTCGCACTTCGAGATCGCCTACGAGCCCGGCCACCCCAAGGTGAAGGGCGTCGCACAGAAGATCACCGGCTGGAACACCGGACCGGGCGACGAGGGCGCGGGCGCCACCGACGCCTTCGACCCCGGCCGGCGGGCACGTGCGAAGTCGTTCGCCCGCAGCGGCGCCGCGCGTCACGCCGCCTAGACCGCAGGGAGCCTCTTCGCGGCATGTGCCGCGAAGAGGCTCCGTCCTCGGCGAGAGCCGCACACCCTTCGAACGGGTGGGCGGCCGGGCCCCGCACGGATGCCGGCGGGCACGCGGTGGGGCGGCCCGGGGCACGCACAGGCGGGGCCGCGCCGGGGCGGGGGCGTCGTCCCGGCCCAGCGGCCCCGCTCGGCCGCTGGGCCCGCCGTGCGTGCGGCCGCTGTAGGTGCGGCCCGTTGCCTGCGGCCCGCTACTTGTTGCCGTGCACCGGCCCGACCATCAGGTTCTGGATGCCGGAGCCGACACACTCCTGCTTGTTCCAGGGGATGTTCGCCGACTCCTTCTGGTTCGGGGGGTAGACACGCAGGGTGGGCACGGTGGTCAGGTCGCACTCCTCGTCCGTGTACCCGCCCGGGCCGTCGACGGTGCGCACGTCGGCGTAGGCATGGGCGTTCGGGATCAGGGTGACGGGTCCGGACGGGGTGGAGGTCCGGCTGGCCGCCTTGCCGAGCTGGACGTTGTGGGCCTTGACGAAGGAGACACCGGGATAGCCGCTCAGGGTGCAGGACGCGGTGCCGATGTTCTGGAAGACGATCTGGAAGGTGGTGTGCCCGGCGCCGGCCGAGAAGTTCTCCGCCGTGGTCTTCAGCTTGCTCGTCGCGCAGGCCGGGACCGACTTCGACGCCGCGGAGGTGTTCTGGGCGCCGGACGCCCCGGAGACCGCCGAGCCGCCGGCCTTGCCGTTCGCCGAGTCGCTCCCCCCGGCCGCCGCGGACGAGCCGCCGGAGGAACCGCTCGACGAGCCGCCGGAGGAACCGTCGGACGACGAGGCGGGCGATGAGGACGAGGACGAGGAGGAGCCGTCGGGCCCGCAGGCCGTCAGCGCGAGCCCGACGGCGACGAGCGCGACAGCCGGAAGTCCACGGCGAGCGGTCCTGGGGAACATGGCGTCTCTCTTTCACTGGGGGGATGGTGGTGCGGTTACCCAGGAAGACGGCGCACACCGGCGCAGGTAAGCGCGTGTTACACGCCAGGGACAGAACGCACACGGTGCCGGGACATTCGTCGGCAGCTCGTGGCAGTGGCGCCGGTCAGGAGCCGGTCCGAGGCGGTCCGCCCTTCGACACCGCTGCGGGCCTCGCCGGCACAACGGTGAGGGCCCGGCCGGACGGCCGGGCCCTCACAGTCCGCATCACACAGAGCGACTCATCCGATCAGAAGATACCTATGCAAGCTGCAATAGCCACAAAAACGCTGACGCCGACACCGAAGTCCATGTCCTGCTCCTGAAAGATCGTGTCATTCCAACTCCCCCTTTACTGCAGGGAGTTGGGCGATCCGCGAGAGGTCCCCGCGACGCACTGATCTTGTGACCCCGGCAACGGAGGCTATGCTCGAACATGTGAGCGTTCACACAGCCTCCACACCCATCGGAGGCGGCGACCAACCCTCACACAAGCAGCGCGTACACCCCGCTCCGCACACCGCCCGCACGTCGCGGTCGGCCGCTGTGGACAGCCGCGCAGGGAGCCCGATGCGCTGCCGGCCGTGACCAGGGCCGAGCGATGCCCCCGCCGGGCGCGGCGGCCCCGGGGCGGTGCGGGCCGAGGCGGCCGGGCTGCGCATCCCACCACCCGGTGCTCCCGCGTACGGACAGGCCCTCACGGCGGCTCGGCCGGCACCGGCGGCGCGACCCGCCCGCGGGGCGGGACACAAGGGGCGGTCCTTCCCCCGGCAGGCGCCCACCGCGGGGCACACCCTCACGACGGCCCGCCGACCCCTTCGAGGAAGGTGGCCACGACCAGATCGGCGGCGGGGCCGGGCGCGAGGTCGAGGAAGTCGTGGGCCGCGTTGTCGACCAGGCGGCCGAGCAGGGCCATGGCCCAGCCGTCCGGCAGGTCGGAGCGGACGAGGCCCTCGTCGGCCGCGCGGCGGACGAAGGCGGCCAGGCGCGCCCGCTGCGCCTCCGCCCGCTCATGGGCCTCGGGGTCCTGTTGCATCAGGCGCCGGATGTCCAGCGGCCACCTGCGGCTGACCGGGATGATCGACTCCACATAGCGGTGCAGCGCCACGGCGACCGGCGCCTCGGTGAGGCGGGCCTGGTCAAGGGCTTCCTCCGAGGCGTCCAGCTTGGCCTGGTAGACCGCGGCGAGCAGGGATTCCCTCGTGGTGAAGCGCCGGTAGACGGTACGCCGGTCGACGCCCGCCTCGGCGGCGATCCGGGCGATGCTCGTCCCGGAGTCCTCGGCCAGCAGACGCGCGCCCGTGTGCAGTACGGCGTCGAGGTTGCGCGCGGCATCAGCTCTCATGGAGCCCGAGTCTACTTGGCACCTGCACCATTCATGTGGCGGAAGACACCGCCGTCCAGGGCTCACCAGGGCGTTTGCACCCGGAGATGTCGCTCGTGAGTCGGATCCACTCCTCTATTTGCTACATCGACGTGACACTTACTTGCCTCCATGACCACAGAGCAATAGCATTTCCGTATGACGAAGATCTGGCTCATCACGGGCGCGGCCGGCGGGCTGGGCCGCCACCTGGTCCGGACCGCGCTCGGGGCCGGCTGCCGCGTCCTGGCGACGGACCTGCGCGAGGACGCGCTGGCGGACCTCGGCGCCGCGGCCGACGACGACCGGCTGCGCACCATGCCGTCGGACGTCACCGACCCGGTGGCGGCACGCGAGGCGGTGCGGTACGCCGTCGACGCCTTCGGCGGGCTCGACGTGGTGGTCAACAACGCGGGCCGTCGCGACGTCGGCTCCATCGAGGACATGCCGGAGGACGACTTCCGCCGCACCGTCGAGACCAATCTCTTCGGCGCGGTCAACATGGTCCGTGCCGCGCTGCCCGTGATGCGGCCCCGCCGCTCGGGACACCTCGTCCAGGTCTCCACGATCGGCGGCCGCCGTGCGCAGCCCGGCCTCGGCGCGTACCAGACCGCCGCATGGGCGCTGGGCGGCTTCTCCGAGATCCTCAGCCGCGAGGTCGCGCCGCTCGGCATCCACGCGACCGTTGTGGAGCCCGGCGGCATCCGAACGCCGTTCGCCGACGAGCCGATCCCGACCGGCGGCTGGCACGAGGACTACGAGCCGACCGTGGGCCGCTTCGCCCGCACCTACCAGCGCAACCCCGACGTACAGCGCGGTGACCCCGCCGGGATCGCCCGGGCCGTGTTGCGGCTGACCGGGGAACCGCACCCGCCGGCCCGGCTGCTCCTGGGTTCGGACGCCGTGTGGCTCGCCCCGCGTATCGCCGAGGCGCGCGCAGCCGAGGACGCCGCGTGGCGCGACGTCAGCCTGTCCACCGACCGCGAGGGGCTCCCCGACTTCGCGGACACCGAGGTGGCCGCACTGGTGCGGCCGCCCTCCCCCGCCCCCGGGCCTCGCTCGGGGCCCTGACCACAGGACACCCGGGCCGTCCGCTCACCGGCCGGCTCGGTGTCCGCCCCGTACCGGAAAGACCAGACCATGACCATGATCGTTCGTGACCGGCTCTACCTGGGCGGCACGTGGACCGCCCCGAGCGGCGACGCGTTGCTCGACCTCCACTCCCCCCATGACCAGCGGCTGATCGGCCGCGCCGCCCAGGCACTGCCCGCAGACGTGGACCGTGCCGTGGCGGCCGCCCGCGCGGCCTTCGACGACGGCCCGTGGCCCCGCACGGACCCGAAGGAGCGGCAGGACGTGATCGCACGGTTCAACGAGCTGCGCGAGGCACACGCCGACGACATCGCCCGGCTCATCACACAGGAGCGCGGCAACCCGCGCTGGTTCAACACGGCCGGACAGCAGGGCCTCAGGCGGCAGGCGCTCGCCTACCTCAAGGCGGCGCGCGAGTTCGGCTGGGAAGAGGTCCTCGAACCGTCCGTCGCAGACGTCCCGTTCCAGAGCGTGCTCCGGCGGGAGCCGGCCGGTGTCGTGGCGGCCGTCATCCCCTGGAACTCACCGTTCTCCGCGGCCCTGGCCAAGGTGATCCCCGCCCTCCTCGCCGGGTGCACCGTCGTGCTGAAGGTGTCGCCCGAGAACTCGTTGAGCATGATGCTGCTCGCCGACCTCTTCGACGAGGTGGGCCTGCCCGAAGGTGTGCTGAGCATCCTTCCCGCCGACCGGGAGACGAGTGAGTACCTCGTCGCGCACCCCGGCATCGACAAGATCGCCTTCACCGGCTCCACCCGCGCGGGCCGCTCCATCGCATCCGTCGCGGGAGGACAGCTCAAACGGGTCAGCCTGGAACTGGGCGGGAAGTCCGCGGTGATCATCCTGCCCGACGCCGACCTCGAAACGGCCGTGCCCGCGCTGAAGTACTCGTCCCTGGCGAACAACGGCGAGGCGTGCATCGCCCAGACCCGCGTCCTCGCCCCGCGCAGTCGTTACGAGGAGGTCGTCACGGCGCTCAAGGACCTCCTGGAGGGTCTGAAGGTGGGCGATCCCTCGCAGGAGGACACCTTCATCGGTCCGCTCGTACGGGCCGACCAGCAGGAGCGGGTACGCGCGTACATCCGCCTCGGCGTCGAGGAAGGCGCCCGCCTCGTCACGGGCGGTCCCGAGTCTCCCGAGGGGCTGGAGCAGGGCAACTACGTCAAACCGACGCTGTTCGCCGATGTCGACAACTCCATGCGGATCGCCCAGGAGGAGATCTTCGGGCCGGTCCTCGTCGTGATCCCCTACGACGACGAGGACGACGCCGTGCGGATCGCGAACGATTCCGAGTACGGCCTCAGCGGTGGTGTGTGGACGGCCGACGCCGCCCGCGGCCTGTCCGTCGCCCGGCGGGTGCGCACCGGCACGTTCACCGTGAACGGCGCACCGATCAGCTTCGACGGGCCCTTCGGCGGGTTCAAGCACAGCGGTACGGGCCGCGAGTACGGCGCGGTGGGCCTCGGCGAGTACGTCGAGCTGAAGACCATCACCGTGCCCGCCTGACGGAGCCGGCCCCGGCCCGGGTGGCGGGCGGTGCCCGGCGGGTGCGCCCCACCGGGCGCCTGCGCCGCCGGGGCGGTGCTCACCGCCGGGGCACCTCCACCAGGGACAGGGCGCCGCAGAGGACCGCGAACAGGACCAGGAACACGGTGGTGCCCGCCCCGTTGACGCCGTCCTCGACCAGATGGCCGCCGAGGAACGGCCACACCACGGCACCGGCCACCACCAGCAGGTGGTTGCCCCGCTCGCCGGTGGCCCGCATCCCCGCCCACAGCAGCACCGGCATCGACACCACACCGGCGATCCCCGCGAGCAGGGACTCCAGGGAGCCGGCGAGGAAGGCGTCGGAACCCGCCGCCACGCCCTGCGCCCACTCCCGGGCCGAGGACCAGATCCAGTAGCAGACGAACGCCGCGGCCGCGGACACGGCCACGCCCTTCACCGAGCGGAGCGTCCTGCTCTTCGTCATGCCGTCACCCTTTCACGGTGCGTGGGCGGGGGGCATGAGTACGGGTACTCATGCCCCCCGCCCACGGTGGCGGGCCCGCCGGCCACCGGTCGGCACCTCGCCCGGTGGAGCGCCGGCGGGCCCGCCGTGCGGATCAGTTGCCCTGGAGGGTGTGCTCCAGGCTGTCGGCGTACAGCCGCGCACCCGGGATCTTCGGGTGGAAGGACTTCATGGACGGCGCCACGTTGCCCGGCAGCCAGTCCCAGTCACGGTTGTCCGCCTGCGAGTGGCCGGACAGCACGATGCCGTTGACGTCCTCCGGGTCGCCGCAGATCGCCTTGCCGGCGAACTCGTCACGCGGGTCGGAGAAGACGGCGTTGGCGTTGTACTGGGCGTTGGCGTCGCTGACCGCTCCCTTCATCTCGGTGGCCAGCGTGTCCGCCATGCCGTTCAGCCACGGCGCCTCCTCGGTGCCGATGCCGATGATGCACTGGCCGTCGTTCTCCAGGAGCTTGGGGTAGCCCATGAGGACGATCCTGGCGTTCGGCGCACGCTTGTGGAGCTCGTTGAGCGTGGTGGCAAGCCGCGGCCTGATCTGGTCGTGGAGCCAGGTGGGCGCCCAGTCCTCCAGCGACCCGGTCGTCTGGCCGTCGATCTTCTGCCCGGTGTCCGGGTCGACGGCGTCGATGGAGTTGTCGTTGCACACGGTCAGTGCCGTGATGCACTCCTGGATGATGTCCGCGAACCGGGCGTCGTTGCCGCCGATGGACAGGGTGACCAGCGTGGTGTTCTGGTCGAGGTAGCCCTGCTGGATCTGCGGCAGTTCGCTGCTCTGGCCCTCGCGGAGGATGTTGTAGTGGCGGGCGCCGGAGCAGGCGATGAACTGGTAGTCCAGGTTGGCGTTGCCGCTGTCCGCCTGCGCTCCGATCGAGGATGTGTTGCCCGGCAGGGTGGCCTGGCGCGACCACGCGTACTTCGAGCGGTGGCACTTGTCCTCGGTGTCGGGCTGCGTGGAGTCGTAGTAGTCCGACTCCGGGTAGTAGTCCTCACCGCCGTTGTCCGAGGCGCCCTCACCCGAGGAGTAGGAGTCGCCCATGGCCACGATCGCATTGGCGGGCTTGCCGCCCAGCGGCTGGAAGCCGACGGCGTCCCATGCGACGTCCTCCGTGCCCTTGCCGTCCTGCGTCACGTTCGACAGCGCGACGGTGGGTGTTCCGGTGAAGTCGAACGCACCGAGCGAGACCCACTTGTTCTCCATCACCCGCTGCGGTTTGGCGCGCTGCGGGCTGGTGGAGTCCGTACCGCCGACCGTGTACATGGCCTGGCGGGTGTGTGCTCCGTGGTCGGGCAGGTGCACCCAGACCCGCATCCAGCCGCGGTCCGAGGTGCCGAGCGTCCATGTGCCGGTGGCCTTCAGACGGCTCGCGTCGGTCGATCCGCTCTTGTTGGTGTGCGAGAACCAGAAGTGGTTGCCGTAGGCAGCGCCGATCTGGTGCAGGTCGATCCGGGACGAGGCGCTGCCGAAGTCGAAGCCGAACGTCCCCGAGGACGAGATCGCGCCGCAGGAGCGGCTCGCGGACCCGGCCGGTGTGACGCCGCTGGTGATGTCGTCGACGATCTTCGTGCCGGAAGGCAGGCCCGCCGAGCACCGCGGCGGGTAGGAGTTCGCGTCCGGCTGCTCGGGATAGGTGTCGTCGAACCGGTGGATCGGGTTGCCGCACTGTGCGCCGGACGTGCAGTTCTTCCAGGTGGCCGCCTTGGTGAACCAGCACTTCAGGTACAAGGGGTTCGACTCGTCCGGGTCACCGGGCAGCAGGCAGGGGCCGCCGCCGGTGTTGTTGGTGGCATCGGTGCTGATCTTCGACGGGTCGCAGTCGTTGCTGCTGTCGCAGAACAGGCCGATGGGCGGCTTGGCGTTGGTGCGGTCGAGGTTGGTGGTCCACCACGCGGCGCGGTAGCCGGGCTGGAAGTCACCGGGCCCGAACATCGCCGAGATGGGCCGTGCCGCCCAGCCGACGACCTTCTCCTCGTACGGCCAGTCCTGCGGGTGTGCGGCGTGGCTGTAGTCGTCGCCGCCGGCGGCGTTCTCCAGGAACGGGGTGCGGTTCTCCTTCCACAGCGGGTTCGCCGGGTTGTTCGTCCACCCCAGACCCCACTTGCCGGAGTTGCTGCCCGCGTCCGCCTTCAGGTGGTAGCCCGTGTTGTACGACCACAGGGCGGCGAACCAGTTCTCGATGTACTTGGGGTTGCCGTCGTTGATGATGATCCCGTCGGCGCGGGTCTGGTTCCACTTCTCGACGAGGATGTTCACACCGGCCGCGATGTTCGCCGCGTAGTCGAGCGCGACGGCCTCCTGCTGCGTCGTCGACATCGTCGGCTGGCCCTTGCCGGGCAGCCGCATGCCGTCGGTGACCTGCGTGACGCCGTAACCGCAGTCCGACTTGGACCAGTCGATGGCCCACGGGTCCGTCTGGGTGCCGTCGGAGGAGTACACGGTGCCGTAGAAGTTGCCGATCAGCGGGTTCGCCGTGACGCCAGGTACGGCGTACCGGGTCGCCTGCCACATGTTCGACTCCTGCGCGGTGACGCCGAGCATCACCTGGGCCGGGATGTGCCAGTCGGCGCCGCTGCCGCCGCTCAGCGACTGGAGCGGGAAGAGGGTCTGCGGCGCGTAGCCGGACATGCCGGTGTTCTTCCAGTTCGCCGCGCGGGTCGCGCCCTTGTTGAGCGTACCGACGACGGCCTGGTCCACGGCCCACTCGATCTGGCGCGGGGTGGGCTGGAACGCCTGCTTCTTCGGGTCGTTGCGCGGCACCGAGCACGTGCGGTCCTCGTCGACCGGTGACGCGGCCATGATGGTGGCACCCGAGGCCGACCCGGCCAGGGACGGGCTGAGCGCGGTGGCGGACCGCTGGACGGCGGCGCTGCCGATGCGGTCGCCCGGCTCGGCGTCCAGCACGGTCGTCTTGCCGGTGTCCAGGGCCTTCAGGGTGATGCGGGCGGCGCGCGCGGAGACGGCTTCCTCTTGTGAGATCCGCGAGTCCTTGCCGTCCGCCCACGCCACCGACACCGCGGCGGCACCGCGGCTGGAGATCCGGGCGTCCTTGTCGATCCCGCCCGGGTTGTGGACCGTGCCCGGCAGCTTTCCTGTGGTGCCGGCCTGGCCGGTGACGTACACCGACCCCCCGGGGGTGCGGGCCAGGTCGAACCGGGTGAGCGCGCCCTGGGCGAGCCGGGCCGCCCTCGCCCTGCCGTCGGCGGTGCGCAGCGCGCCCGCGTCGACGTGGGAGACGGCGGCCTGGTCGGGGGTCTTGGCGTTCTTCTTCCCGACGGGCAGGCGGTCGATGAAGGTGACACCGCCGTTGCTGTCCGGCTGGAGCTGGAACGGTACGGCGTGGGTGGGGGCCACCGTCTTCACGGCCGACCCGTCGATGCGCACGAGCTGCTTGCCGCGCGCCGCGACGATAGAGTCGCCCACCGGGACCGCCGAGGTGACCTCGCCGGGCACGGTCGCGTGCGTCGCCTTGCCCGTGCGGGCGTCGGCGGTCACCAGCCGGGTCTCGCTCCGCTTCGACGTGCTCTCGTCGGAGAACTGGGAGAAGACCGCGTCGTCACCGGTGCCGCAGCCCGGCGAGAAGTATCCGAGCGTGGCCTGGAAGGGCAGCTTGCGCACCGCACCGCTGGTGAGGTTCACGATCGCGGTGAACGCGCCGCGACTCATCAGGTCCGGCTTGTTGGTGAACGTACGCGGTGCGTATGCCACGGCGGCGTACGATCCGGATTCGGTCACGCAGGCGTTGCCGATCCAGGTGTCCGTCTCGAAGCCCGGCTCGGACAGCGACGCGGCCGTCCTCCACCGGTAGCCGTCCTTCTCGTCGGCCACCAGCAGATGGAACCCCGTGCCGTCGCCCGACGTGGTGAACGCCCGGTCGGACGAGGAACGGTAGTCGTCGCCCAGTATCTCGGCGCGCTTCTTCACGGGAACCGAATGCGGTCTGGCCTCGGACCCCGCTCCGTCGGATTTCTCGGACGCCTTCGGGGTCGACCATCCGTTGGCGGCGCCGGGAGGTAATGGCTTCGAATAGGCTTGGGTGGTACCGACACCGAGAGCCAACGCACACGCGACGGCTCCGGCAACCGAAACACGGATATATCTCGCTCTACCGCGTCTCAACTTCTCTCCTTTTTTCAATTCCGGCGCTCACTTCGGCACCTCTCCCGATCCGCTTTTGGTCGCGGTGTGCCGAGAGCGCATTTCACTCGGGTACGGGGGCGGGCGGCATGCCCTGCCAAGAAGGGGTGCCGGCCGGGTCCACGGCAAGGGCGACCGGGCAGCGGAGGCTGCCGGCACAAGAAGAAGGCCCGTGTACGCCCAGCACGATGCCCCTGCTCGCGCAGAGGGTGCTCAGGTCATGAACCGTGCAGAGCTATCGTCGCCGAGCGCTCTCACCACGCGCCGTCGGCCCCATCGCGATCCCCCCTCGCTGTCAACGGACACAAAGCGGCTGCACCGTCAACGCAGTGACCACCCGCGATGTCGTTCCCCGGAGCACGAACGGCTCTGCAGGAACGCCCCCATCTCCCGTACCAGGCGTCCCGAAGGTTACTTGATGCTATTGGCATGCACAAGACATCCTGGCCGTGAATCGACCACGTCCTCACCTTCAGCAAATTCGCGAAATGAAAACGGGTCGGTTCATGCGCCGTTCATTGGCTGAGACCATTGGCGGTGCGCCGGACAGGCGTCCGCGCATTCCCGCGGGACGCACGCGGACGCGGCCCGGGCCCCCGGAGCGGAGAGGAATCCGGCACGCGCCGTGCCCCCGCGCCGTGCCCCCGGGCCGGGGCCGCGGACCGGGGTAGGCGAGGGATCTGCCGTCAGGTGGGCAGTGCGGCGAGCCAGTCGACCAGCAAACGGTTGACCTCCTCAGGACGCTCCTGCTGGATCCAGTGGCCGCAGCCGTCGAGGAGGTGCGCACCCATGAGGCCGGGCAGTGTGGTGCCGTAGGCCTCGATGGCGGCCGTGAGCCAGGTGGTGGAGGCATCGAGGGCACCGCCCGCGAACAGGGACGGCTGGGTGAGCGGGGCACCCGCGAGGCCGGCCAGGTCGTCCCAGTCCCGGTCCATGTTCCGGTAGCGGTTCAGGGCGCCGGTGAACCCGGTGCGTTCGAACTCGCCGGCCTGGACGTCGAGATCGTGCTCGCCGAGCCAGGCGGGCGGCGGGCCCGCCGGGAACCGGTCGCACAGCCTTCCGCCGGGGCTGACGAAGTGCGGGTCCGGCGCCTCGGGGCCTGGCATGGTGTCCGCGGACAGGGCGGCGTAGAAGCCGGCCAGCCAGCCGCGCACATCGGGCTCGATCTCCGCCTCGGCCCGGCCGGGCGACTGGAAGTAGGAGACGTAGAACTCGTCCTGGCCGCCCATCAGCGAGAAGACCTCGCTGGGCCTCGGGCCGCCCGGCGGTGTGTACGGCACGCTCAGCAGGGCCACCGCACGGAAGACCTCGGGCCGGACCAGGGCCGAGGTCGCCGCGATGGTGGCACCCCAGTCGTGCCCGACGAGCACCGCGGAGCGCTCGCCGAGGGCGTGCACCACGGCGGCGTTGTCCTCCACCAGTTCGAGCATCCGGTAGGCGCCGACCGCGTCCGGCCTGGACGAGCGTCCGTAGCCGCGCACGTCGACGGCGGCCGCCCGGTAACCGGCCGCCGCCAGCACCGGCAGTTGGTGCCGCCACGCGTACCAGGACTCCGGGAACCCGTGCAGGAGCAGGACCAGCGGCCCCTCGCCCTGCTCCACCAGGTGGAGGCGCCCGGCAGGCGAGGGCACCAGACGGTGGACGGGCTCGGCTACGGGGTTCTGACGCATACGTCCTCCCTGGGCAGTGCGTCCGGTTCGGGGGCGCGGCGCACGGTCAAGCTGCAACCGTCCGGCCGCGAGGCAGCCGCACGGCCCTGCGCCGCGCACGGCCACGGGTACGACCCGCTGGAACGATCATGCAGGCCGGAGTCGTCGGCACACAGCACCTTGCCGAATCGGCAAGGAATCCGTCCGCGGGCCGGGCGGCAAGCGCCGTGGCCGGCCTGGCCGTCCCGCGCACCCGGGCAGACGCGGGCCCCCCTCGGCGGGCGCTGAAGGCGGACCGCCGCGAGCCGGTCCACCACGGCCGGCGGGCCGGTCGGCATCCTCCCGGGAACCGCACGGGGATGTCTCGGCGGGCGGGCCCGGGCGGACGCGGTGCCGCCGGGACCGGCCGGGGACCCGCCCTGACCAGAACACTGTGCCCCGTCCCCCGGCGGATGCCTTCCGGGAAACCTCGAACGGGCCGGTCACGGCGCTTTCAGCCGGACGGGGCGGCACGGGGCGCCGGGCGGGTTCCGGCTGCGCGGGTCAGTGATCGATGGAGTCGATCAGGTCGCGGGCGCCCTGGCGCAGCAGGGCGACGGCCACGGAGGTGCCCAGGGTGGCCGGGTCGAGCCGGCCGGCCCACTCGTGGGCGGGCAGGACCGTCTTGCCGTCCGGGCTGAAGACGCACGCGCGCAGGGAGAGGTTGCCGTCGGGGCCGGTGCGGGCGTAGCCGGCGATGGGGCTGTTGCAGTGTCCTTGCAGGACGTGCAGGAGCATGCGTTCCGCCGTCGTCTCGCGGTGGGTCGCCGAGTCGTTGAGTTCGCTGACGGTGTCGATCAGCGTGGTGTCGTCCTCGCGGCACTGCAACGCGAGGACACCGGCGCCGACCGGTGGCATCATCAGCTCCGGCGAGAGCACATCGCTGGCCAACGCGCGGTGGCCCAGGCGGTCCAGGCCGCAGGCGGCCAGGATCAGGGCGTCCGCGTCGCCGGCCCTGAGGCGCTCCAGACGGCGGCCGACGTTGCCCCGCATCGGCACGTACTGCAGATCGGGCCGCAGCACGGCCAGTTGGGCGCGGCGGCGCACCGAGGAGGTGCCGATGCGGGTGCCGGCCGGGAGCTGGTCGAGGGTGCGGCCCTCGGGGTCGATGAGCGCGTCCCTGATGTCGTCGCGCTTGAGGAACGCGGCGAAGACGGTGCCTGCCGGCAGGGGGCGGTCGGCCGGGACGTCCTTGACGCAGTGCACGGCGAGGTCCGCCTGCCCGGCCAGCAGGGCGGCGTCGACCTCCTTGGTGAAGGCGCCCTTCCCCTCGACCTGCGACAGGGCGCCCATCCACTTGTCCCCGGTCGTCTTGACCGGGACGACCTGCGTCACCAGACCGGGATGGCGGGCCGTGAGCTCCGCACGCACCCGCTCCACCTGCGCCAACGCCATCGGCGAATCACGCGAGACAATACGAATCAACCCAGGAACCGACACGCCGTCACTCTAGTCCTTCGCCACCGGCCCGCCGCACCCGCGTCCGCCCCGGCGGGCGGCGCCGGCGCGACGCCGCCCGGAGCGGGGGCCGACGTGCGGCGTGCCGCCACCGCGTTCGATGCGGTGCAGCGGCAGCCCGAGTGCGGCGGCGACGACGGCGAGCATCGTCAGGGCGCCGGTGTCCTCACGGTTTCTCCGCGGGGGGACTCTCCACGACTTTCCGACTTTCTGACTTTTCCGACACTCGGGCTCTCGGGATCCCGGGCTCTCCGGCTCTCCGGCTCTCCGGCTCTCCGGGTCCGAAGCAGGGGGACGGGGCGTCAGGGGACGCGGCTCACCGTGCTGCCACGTGCCGCGGCGGCACGGGCGAAGGCCCTCGCGTCGTGGACCGCGGCGCCACCCGGGTCGTTGTTGAAGTACACGTACACATCGGCGCCGTCCGGCCAGGTGTCGGCGATCCGCCGGACCCAGGAGCCCAGCGCCTGGCGGCCGTAGCGCGGCCAGGTCCGGGCACGGCCCTCGTGCAGGCGCAGATAGCCCCAGTCCGCGGTCCGCCACAGCGGGGTGACCGGCCGCGAACGGGCGTCGGCCCAGCACAGTGCGGCACCGCGGGCCTCCAGGACTGCGCGGACACGGGAGGTGTCCCAGGACGGGTGCCGTGTCTCGACCGCCACCCTGGCGGTGGCCGGGAAGCAGCGCAGGCACGCGTCGAGCAGTGCGGCGTCCTCGGTCAGGTTCGGCGGGAGTTGCAGGAGCACGGGACCGAGCCGGTCACCGAGGCCCTCGGCTCGGCTCATCAGCCTGTGCACCGGCTCCTGTGGCTCGCGCAGCCGCTTGATGTGGGTGAGGTAGCGGCTCGCCTTGACGGCCATGACGAAGCCCTCGGGCGTACGGTCCCGCCAGTCGGCGAACGTTCGGTGGTCAGGCAGCCGGTAGAAGGCGTTGTTCAGCTCGACCGTGGCGAACCGTTCCGCGTACTCCTCCAGCCAGAGCCGCTGGGGCGTCCCCGCGGGGTACAGGACGCCCCGCCAGTCCTTGTACTGCCATCCCGAGGTGCCGACGTGAACACTCATCCCCTCAGCCAAACACGCCCACGATGCCGGGGCGCGCCGGCGGACCACCGCGCTCGGCTGACGGCACCGCGCCCGCGGACGGTCCCCCCACCCGGCCGGCGGAACCGCGCGCACGCGATGGCCGCAGCGGGTGGCGGCGCGGCAGCGCACATCGGGTCGATCAAGTGGACATCGGGTCGATCAACGGGGAGGTGGGCATCGCCGGCTCGGTCCTCTACGGCGCCAGGAAGCCCACCGTCCACTCGGTGACCCGGTCCTGGGCGGCCGAAGACGGTCCGGCGGGGGTGCGGGTCAGGCCGGTCGCCCCCGGCCCGACCCTCACCGAGCACGTCGCGGCGAACGGCGGCACGGTGGAGCGGTTGGTTCCCGCCGTTCCCTCGCGCCGTGCCTCCACACCGGCGGAGGTGGCCGCGGCGGGTGGTGTTCCTGACTGGGGACGGCGCGGCCGACGACCACGGCACGACGCCGTTGGTGGACGGCGGCCGCACCTCCCACCGAGGCGCCGGCCCTGCCTCCGGGCGGGCCGCCGGGGCCGGTGGAGGCGGGGCGGCCCGAGCGGTGTGCGGAGGCGTCCGGCCGGAGCGGCGTAGGATCGGCACCCGATATCGGTTCCGTCACTGGTTGCCGGGCACGGAGGTACAGGGGTGCGGGAGTTCCAGCGGGGTGCGGTGCGGTCGCACATCCTGCACCACGCGGCCGAAGGGGAGATCCACGGTGCGTGGATCACCGGGGAACTGGCCCGGCACGGCCATCGCATCAGCCCCGGCACGCTGTATCCGACACTGCACCGGCTGGAGGCCGACGGGCTGCTGGTGTCCGAGCAGCGCACGGTGGACGGCAGGATCCGGCGCCTGTACCGCGCGACCGAGGAGGGCCGGCGCGCCTTGGCGGCGGACCGCAGGGCACTGGCCGAGCTGGCCCGCGAGATCCTCGGCCGCTCCTCGGCGTGAGGCGCCGCGCGGTTCCGTCCGCTGATCCGTCCGCGGGGCCGGCCTGCGGGAAGCGGGCGCACGGCACAGGGCCGCGGTGAGCGGGTGCGCCGCACCCTTCTGCGCGAGCGGCGACGCCGTACTCCGCTACGGGGCCCGGCGGGCGGCTGCCCTGCGGCGCGCGGCGTAGACCGCGACCCCCGCGGCGAGCACCGCGGCGCCCTGGAGCACCGAGGAAAGCGGCAGGGCGAAGGCCAGGGCCAGGCAGCCCGCCAGTCCGACCACCGGTACGAGACGGGCGCCTCGGCGTCCGGCAGCCGGCAGGGTCCACGCGGACGCGTTCGCGATGGCGTAGTAGGCCAGCACCCCGAACGAGGAGAAGCCGATCGCCCCGCGCACGTCGGCGACAGCGGTGAGCACCGCCACCGCCGCCCCCACCACCAGCTCGGCGCGGTGCGGCACCCCGAAGCGCGGATGGACCGCGGCCAGTGCGTGCGGCAGATGCCGGTCCCGCGCCATGGCCAGGGTGGTCCGCGAGACGCCCAGGATCAGGGCCAGCAGCGAGCCGAGCGCGGCCACGGCGGCTCCGGCGCGCACCACCGGCGTCAGCTCGCCGGCGCCCGCGGCCCTGACGGTGTCCGACAGCGGCGCCCCGGAGCCCGCGAGGCCCCCCGGGCCGAGCACCGCCAGGGCGGCGACGGCCACGGCCGCGTAGACGAAGAGGGTGATGCCGAGCGCGAGCGGGATGGCCCTGGGGATGGTGCGCCCCGGATCGCGCACCTCCTCGCCCAGGGTGGCGATGCGCGCGTAGCCGGCGAACGCGAAGAAGAGCAGCGCCGCCGCTCGGAGCACGCCGGGGAAGTCGCCGTCAGGACCGATGTCCAGCCGCGCGGCGTCCGCGGCGCCGGAGTTCAGCGCGGCGACCACGACCGCGCCGAGCACGGCCAGCACCGCGGCCACCAGGGCACGGGTGAGCAACGCCGACTTCTGGACGCCGGTGTAGTTCACCGCGGTGAGCGCCACCACCGCGGCCACCGCGACCGCGTGCGCCTGGCCCGGCCACACGTAGGCACCCGCGGTGAGCGCCATCGCCGCGCAGGAGGCGGTCTTGCCCGTCACGAAGGCCCACCCGGCGAGGTAGCCCCAGAACGGGCCGAGCCGTTCACCGCCGTAGACATAGGTGCCGCCGGAGGCCGGATGGCGGACGGCGAGCCGGGCCGAGGAGGTGGCGTTGCAGTAGGCGACGACGGCGGCCAGGGCGAGGCCGGGCAGCAGCGCGGAGCCGGCCGCGCGTGCCGCTGGGCCGAGCGCCGCGAAGATCCCCGCGCCGATCATCGACCCGAGGCCGATCACCACCGCGTCCGGCACCCCGAGCCGGCGCCGCAGTTCCCCCGGCCCTCCGGCCGCGTCCGACGGCTCGCCCACGCCCCACCACTCCCTCGGCAGCCCCTCGGCGGCATGGACAACACCATGCGACATCGGCACACGATACGTAAGCGGGATCCACCGGTTTCCACGGCAGTGCGCCCTGTGACCGGGTGCCGCGCCGGCCGTCCCGGGGACGGGGGCGGGCCGGCTCCTGCCAGGTCGAGCCCCTCGGCCACCGCCCACGGCGCGGCCCGTCAGCCGGGGCCCGCGGACACCGTCTCCCCGGACCTCCGGCCCCCTCCCGCGGCCCCTCAGTCCGCCGGGTCCCCGGTCGGCACCCCGCGGCCGACGTCCCGGGCCAGTTCCAGCCCGAGGACGCCGTCGAGGAGGGCGAACGCCTCGAACTTCGCGCCGTCGGGCAGCTCGTCGCCGCGCGCGACGGCGCCCATCAGGTCCAGCACCGCGGGCGTGTCCAGGCCGTCGGCGACGCAGGCGTCCGCCTGCCGCCGGAGGCCGGCGGGGACGGGGCGGGACGGACTGTCCGCCCAGCGGGCCGTCAGCGCCCGCCACCGGCGCAGTTGCCGGTCGGCGGCCGCCAGCGAGTCGGGCGGGAGCGAGGCGGGGTCGGCGTGCGGCAGCGCGAGCAGGGCCAGCCTCAGCGCCAGCAGGTCCTTGCCCTCCTCCTCCGGCGGTGCAAGGGCCGGGGCCGTCACGGGACCGGTCCTGAGCCAGGCGTCCGGCGCGCCGTCCGGCCGGGGGGCCGGTCCCACCCGGACGTCCGGCGCGCCGCCGAGAGCCGCCTCGACACCCGGCTCCGGGACGATGTCGGAGGGCGGATGGGCGCCCAGGGCGGCCACCAGACGGTGGAACCCCGCAGGGGCGGCGGCCGGGGCGCCCTCCGGCACACTCCACACCAGGGCGGCCTGCCTGCCGCCGCGCTCGACGGCGCGCAGCAGCACGTCGCCGACGACGATGACGCGCATGTCCGCGATCCCGGGGGCACCGTCGGGCAGTGCCAGGTGCTCGCAGATCCGGATCAGTCCGTGCCGGGCCGAACCCACCGGGCGCCGTCTGCCCGACCTGGCGTCGGTGATCGTCACCATCTCGTCGTCCTCCCCTGCGCGACGCCCGCCGCGCGGCCGGGGAGGCCACGGACGGCACGGCCGCCCTCGGGCACCGGTCGGCGCGGTGACGGCGGACCGGACGTCCGCCCCGGACCCAGTGTCACGTGGCGCGCCTGGTGCGACAACCGCGTCCGGCGCGGGACCGACCGCCCGGCCCCGGACCTGGGGCCCGGAGCTGGACCCCTCGGAGTGGCAGCGGGTGGCGCCGGGGTCTGCCGGACCGGGTGTCCGGTGCGGAGCGAGGTACCGTAATAGGTCGGCCGCGATGCCCTGGCGCGCGGCACCGCCGTGGGCGGGCCGCGCCGGCTGCGGGTGCGCGGACCGGCCGATTCGGCCGGGCCCGGCCGGCGACGGCCGTGCGGACCGGCCGGTGCACGCACTGACCCCTTTCTTCGAGGAGATGGCCATGGCGGGGATGCCGCCCCTCCCTGGTGTCCTGGCCGATCTCGCACCGCTTCTGGACCACTGGGGCTACCTGGCGGTCGGCGCGCTGGTGGGCGTGGAGGACTTCGGCATTCCGCTGCCGGGCGAGACGGTCATGATCGTCGCGGCCGTCTACGCCGGGGCGGGACGGCTGAACGTCTTCGGTGTGGCGGCCGTGGCCTGGCTCGCCGCCGTCGTGGGCGACAACATCGGGTATCTGATCGGCCGGACCGCCGGCCGCAGGCTGGTCGCGCGCTACGGCCGCTACGTCTTCCTGCCGCCGCGCCGCGTGGCGAAGGCCGAGGGCTTCTTCACCCGCCACGGCGGCAAGGTCATCGTGGTGGCCCGGTTCATCGAGGGCCTGCGGGAGGCCAACGGCCTGATCGCGGGCATCGCACGGATGCCCTGGCCGCGCTTCCTCGCCTACAACGCGTTGGGGGCCGTCCTGTGGGTGGCCACCTGGGTCTCCCTCGGCTATCTGGCGGGACAGCACATCTCGGCCCTGTATCCGGCGATCCAGCAGTCCGAGGTGTGGCTGCTCACCGCCACCGCGGTCGTCGTGGCCGCCCTGCTCGCCCGCCGCATCCTCCGCCACCGGCGGGCGAGCAGGGCCGAGCGTGAGGACGGCGACCTGGACGAGGGGGCGGCCGGGCGGGCCGCCGGAGACGGCACGGGCGAGGAGGGCGGCGGCCGTGAGCACGGCGAGGACGGGGCCGGCAGGGACGACAGCCGGGGCCGGCGGGCCGACGGTCCGGACGGCCGGGACCGGGACCGCGGCGGCGGCCGTCCGGACGACCGCGCGAACCGCGGAAAGGACGACGAGGCGGACCAGGACGCGGACGACGGCGCGGACGGCGATGAGGACGACGGGGGCTGAGACCCCCAGGGGGCCCGTCGGTGCTGTGGATCTCGACGGCTACCATGCGCCGTACGTACCGTGCAGTATGCCGGTGTCACCCGCCTGGACGGCACCGGCTCTGCCGGATGGGCAGGACGCCACTCGCCTCCCTCGATGCTAGGAGCACACCGGCATGCGCTACACACGACTGGGATCGACCGGCCTGCAGGTCTCGGCGTTGAGCCTGGGCTGTATGAGCTTCGGTGACCCCACGCGGGGCAACCACGACTGGACGCTCGGCGACGACGACAGCCGCACCATCATCCGCAAGGCGCTGGACGCCGGGATCAACTTCCTCGACACGGCCAACACCTACTCCGACGGCTCCAGCGAGGAGATCGTCGGCCGTGCGCTGCGCGACCTCGGCATCCACCGGGACGACGTGGTGCTGGCGACGAAGGTCTACAACCGGATGCGGCCGGGGCCGAACGGCGGGGGCCTGTCCCGGAAGGCGATCTTCACCGAGGTGGACAACAGCCTGCGGCGGCTCCAGGTGGACCACGTCGACCTCTACCAGATCCACCGGTGGGACTACGAGACGCCGATAGAGGAGACGCTGGAGGCCCTGCACGACGTGGTGAAGGCCGGCAAGGCCCGCTACATAGGCGCGTCGTCGATGCACGCCTGGCAGTTCTCCAAGGCCCTGTACCTGGCCGACCTGCACGGCTGGACGCGTTTCGTGTCGATGCAGAACCACTACAACCTCCTGCATCGCGAGGAGGAGCGCGAGATGCTGCCGCTCTGCGCCGACCAGGGCATCGGCGTCATCCCTTGGAGCCCGCTGGCACGCGGCCGCCTCACGCGGCAGTGGGACACGGCCACCGCCCGTTCCGAGACGGACGAGTTCGGCAAGACGCTGTACGGCGAGGACGACCGCGTGATCACCGAGCGGGTCATCGAGCTCGCGGGACGGCGCGGTGTGGCGCCGGCCCAGGTGGCACTGGCGTGGGTGCTGCGCAATCCGGTGGTGACGGCCCCCATCATCGGTGTGTCCAGGCCCGAGCAGTTGGACGACCTCGTGGCGGGCGTCGACCTGGTGCTCGACGACGAGGAGGCCGCGTACCTGGAGGCCCCGTACGTGCCGCACGCGCCGGTCGGGTTCAAGTAGGAACGTGCCGGGGCGGGCCGGAGCGGGCCCGCCCCCGCTCGCGGCGGACCGGGGCCCGTACGGGCAGGGAGCCGCGACCGCCCTGCCCCAGGTGCCGCGGCCGCCCCCGGGGCCCGAGGCCGGGCCCGGGGCGACCGGGGTCGCGGGCTCACTCCTTGACGGCGCCGCTCAGCATGCCGGCGATGAACCGGCGCTGGAGGACGACACGCAGGCCGCGGCGAGCAGTGCGGTGGCGGCGGCCAGGGCGCGGGCCGCGGCGCGGGTGCGCCGGGCGGGCTCGGCGGCCGTCGCACGGTCCCGCCCTTAGTGGCGCGTCCCCCGGGGCCGCGCCCTGCCGCGTGTCCTGCGTGTGGACATGCCATCCGCCCTCGGCGCCTCGCGCCGCGCCCGCCCCGGTCCGCGCCCCTGTCTCGGCCGCGGGCGCGTCGGCCCGGCTCCCCGACCGGTCCCGGATCCGCCCTGCGGCGCGGGATGTTGATACCGGCCCGGGCGACTCGGGTCAAGGAGGAGGCCGGATCCGGTCCTGGCGGGACTGGGGCAGACGGCCCCCGCGCGGGCGCCCGTTCGGGCGTAGGCGGGCGGGTCGGCGTGAGGGGCGGGTCGGCTGCGGGTACGTCACGTGGTCGGCGGGTGGGCCGCCTGGTGCGCACGGCCCGGGGACGGCACGGGCCGCCGTGGCCGCGGGACGGGTGCAGCATGCCGTCCCCACCGGTGAGGAAGGGAGCCCGGATGCCCAGAGCTGCCGACCACGGACGGATGCTGGGCGACCTCATCACCGCCAGCCCGGTGATCACACTGGAACAACTGCCGGAGATGCTCGCCGAGCACACTCCGCGCGCCGGGTGGCCCGAGGTGCTCGTCTACGTCGTCGACCTCCAGCAGACCGTGCTCTCGCTGCTGGGCGCCGACGGCACCGGCACCGAACGCCGAGGCTGCGAGCACCAAGGCGGTGGGCGACAGGACGACGGGGGCCAGGGCGGCGGGCGCCGGCACGCCGGGGACCGGAAGGCCGGGGACCGGAAGACGTCGGGCCGGGGCGAGGAGCGGGCCCGGTCGCTCCCGGTGGAGGGCACGGCGGCAGGACAGGCCTTCCAGTTGGGCCGGATCGTCGCGGACTCGGGCGAACCCCTGGCCGAGGAGCCGGCGGCGCGCCGGTGGTGGGTGCCGCTGCTGGACGGCACGGAACGCCTCGGTGTCCTGCGTGTCACCGCCGACACCGACATCAGCGACGACGCCCAGGCCGCGCAGCAACTGCGCAACCTGGCGGGGCTGATCGCCCTGCTGCTGGTCAGCAAGCAGGGCAGCAGCGACTCGTACGCGCAGTTGGTGCGCCGCCGCGGCATGAACGTGGCCGCCGAGATGGCGTGGCGCCTGATGCCGCCGCGCACCTTCGCCACCGACCGGGTGCTGATCAGCGCCGTCATGGAACCCGCCTACGAGGTCAGCGGCGACGTCTTCGACTACGGCGTGGCCGGGGACGTCGTGCACCTGAGCCTGTTCGACGCCATGGGCCACGACACGGCCGCCGGTCTGACCGCGAGCCTCGCCGTGGCCGCGTCCCGCAGCCACCGGCGCCAGGACACCGGGCTCCTGGAGGCCGCCCAGGCGGTCGAGAGGGCCCTGACCGAGCAGTTCGGGGGCGGCCGTTACGCCACCGGCATCCTGGCCGAGCTGAACACCTGCACCGGCGAGCTCACCTGGACCAACCACGGCCACCATCCGCCCGTGATCCTCCGCAGGGGCCGCACCGCCCTCCCCCTGCGCTGCCCGCCCGCGCCGCCCATGGGCACCGACCTGGGCCTGCCGGCGGAGCTGTGCCACTCCCGGCTGGAGCCCGGGGACCGGCTGCTGCTCTACACCGACGGCATCACGGAGGCCCGCAACCGGCAGGGCGAGGAGTTCGGCCTGGACCGCTTCACGGGCTTCCTCACCCGGCACCACTCCACCGGCCTGTCCGTCCCCGAGACCCTGCGCCGCCTGATCCGCCACCACCTCCAGCACCACCAGGGTCACCTCAACGACGACGCCACCGTACTGCTGCTGGAGTGGAACGGCCCGACCGCCTACCGGCCCACGGACGTCGAGGCCCTCGCGGGACTGCCCGAGTACACCACGCCCGCGGACAGCCTGCGCAGGGCATGGGAGACACCGACCCCGGCGGGCCCGGGCGCCCCGGGCGAACCGCGCGAACCGGGCGAACCGGGAACGGCGGGCGACCCCGACTGAGCGGTCGGCCGAAGCGGTGCGGGCCGGTTGTCCGTGCGCCCTCGCACACGCCTTCGTATGCGCCCTCGGACCCATATCCACGCCCCTGACGAGGCCATACGACCCGGCCGACGAACTATAACTCGTATGTATACTCACAGTGCATAGTCGAGCGGGGGCGGCTGATGCACGCCGTGGCGTGCTGTGCCGGCTCCTCGGCCTGCGGGACCGGATCGCACAGCAGACGGAAGGCAGACATGTACGGCAAGGCATTCGCCCCGGAGTACCAGGGCGCCCTGACCACCCTGTCCGTGAACTCCTCACTGGTCGACGTGCTGGCCGCCGGCACCGAGCAGTTGCGCGCCGCCGAGCGGTCGGGGTCCCGGGGCGAGGCGGCGCGCTCAGGTCTGGCCGTCGCGGAGGCGCACCGGCGCCTCGGGCACGTGGCGGACGCCGAGCGGGCCTGGCGGGCGAGCTACCGGGCGGCCCGCGAGGCCGAGGACCTGGGAGCGATGGCCTGGGCACTGTGGAGCGGCGGCACACTGGCCAGGCAGCGCGGCGCGCTGGCGCTGGCCTGGCGGCTGCTGGGCCTCGCGGCGGAGCTCGGCGAGCGCGGCGGCGACATCGTCGTGCGCGGCTACTCCCTCGCGGGCATGGCCGAGACGGGCCGCATCCAGGGCGACTACGCGGCAGTGGGTGCCCTGCACGAACAGCTCCTTGCCGAGGCGCGCAAGCGCGGCGAGGCACGCCACACGGTCTGGGCCCTCGAGGGCATCGCCCAGATGCACCGCAACAACGGTGCGTACGACACCGCGTACGCGATGTTCGAGGAGGCGGCCGGGATAGCCCGGCGCGCCGACGACCGCCGCGGCCACGCCTGGGCGCTGCGCGGGCTCGCCGACATTCTCTCCGCCCGCGACGGTGCCACGGAGCGGGCCCTGGAGCTGCTGTCCGAGGCGGAGGCGACCTGCCGCCGGATGAACCTGTCGAGCGCTCTCGCCTACAACCACAAGATGCGCGGCAACGTCCTCTACCGCGCGGGTCGTTACGCGCAGGCCCGCGACCTCTACACCCAGGCACTGGACGAGTTCCGCACCATGGACGAGCCGCGCGGCACGGCGCTGGCCCGGCTGGGCCTCGTCAAGTCGCTGGCACGGCTGGGCCGGGACCGCGCGAAGACCGCCGCGGACCTCGCCGAACTGGCCGGGGACCTGGAGCGGATCGGGCTCCGCCACGCCCGGCGGATGGTCTCGCGCGCACAGAGCGAGCTGGGCATCGAGGCGGAGCCCCCGCGCGAGGCGGTGGCCGCCGGGGTCGGCGTGGGCGGCGGCAAGGGCTCGGAGGCAGGGCGATGACGGCACTGTCCGCGGCGGAGCGTCCCGCGGCGGCGCCCGACGGTACCGGCGCCGCGGAGATCCTGCGGCGGTGCCGCGAGTCCGTGCGTCCTGCGCTGACGGCGGCGATCGGGCGGCTGCATCCCTGGCCGGGCGAGATGGCCTCGTACTCGCTGGGCTGGTGCGAGGTGGGCGGGGCGCCCTCGGTGGACGGCGGCGGCAAGGGGCTGCGGGAAGCCCTGGCCGTGCTGTGCGCCCGTGCGGCGGGGGCGCGGGAGCGGACGGGCGTCGCCTCGGCGGTGGCCGTGGAGCTGATCCACACGTTCACCCTGCTGCACGACGACATCATGGACGGCGACCACACCAGGCGGCGCCGCCCGGCCGTGTGGAAGGCGTACGGCACCGGGCCCGCCGTGCTCGCGGGCGACGCCCTGTTCGCGCTCGCCGTGGAGACTCTCGCGGACGCGCCGGGACCGCACGGCCCCGCCGCCGTCCGGTGCCTGTCGGCGGCACTGAACGACCTGGTCCGCGGCCAGGCGGACGACCTGCTGTTCGCCACCCGCCCCTGGACCGGCCCCGGTGCCGTCGCCCTCGACGAGTACCGGGCGATGGCCGAGCACAAGACCGGCGCGCTACTGGGATGCGCGGCGGCGCTCGGTGCCGTGCTCGGGGGTGCACCGCGGGAGGTGTCCGACGCCCTCGGGCGCGCGGGCCGCCACCTCGGCATCGCCTTCCAGGCGGTCGACGATCTGCTCGGCATCTGGGGAGATCCGGCGGTCACCGGCAAGCCCGTGCACAGCGATCTGCGCAGCGGCAAGAAGACGTTCCCCGTACTGGCCGCCCTGGGGGCCGCACCATCCGGCCCCCGGGGTCCCGCCGCCGGCCGGCTCGCCGCACTGCTGGACGCCGGTCCGTCCGAGGACTGCGCCGTCCGCCGCGCGGCCTCGCTCATCGAGGAGGCCGGCGGCCGCAGCGCCACCCTGGAGGAGGCCGATCGGCACCTCGCCCGCGCCCACTCCTGCCTGGACACGCTGCCAAGCGGGCCCGCCGTCAGCGAACTTCGGACACTGCTGGCCTCCGTGGCCCGGCGCGTCAGATGACGGTCGGCCCGCCACCGGTCCGTGCGGCAGCCCCCGCACGGACCGGTGGACCGTCGCACCAGGCCGGCGGCAGGCGCGGAACGGCGGGTGCCCGGCCGGCCGTCTTCGGACGGTGATCCCCAGTTGGTCGCCCTCAGGCGGGCGCCTTCGGCGTGGACGCCATCAGGTGGACGCCATCAGGATCAGCCGGGCCAGGAAGCACAGCGCCAGGACGGCCACGCAAGCGATCCGCCAAGGCGTCGTCCTCTGCTTCAGGGGCAGGAAGAGGGCCACGATCAGGGGCACCGCCGCGATCACCATCCAGGTGTGCGAGCCGTCCAGATGGTGGGTGACTCCCTGACGGCAGGCGTGGCGGTCGAGACCGCAGTCGTCATACGCGGCCCTGTAGTGCCGGATCTCGAACGCGGTCAGCGCGAGGTCGGCGATGACGACGAGGAAGGCCGCCCACCGCCAGGCGCGGTCGGCAGTACGTATCCCGTCCCCGGGCCACACCCCAGTCGCCATGGCGCACTCCGATCGTCTGCGATGCGAACGGCCGCAGGCTAACAGTCGCCTCCGGTCGGCAGCCGCCCCGTCGTCGGCGCCCACCGTCACGCGGACCGCCCGGCACGGTCCGGCCCGCGTCCAACGCCCGACACGGTCCGGCCCGCGTCCAGCGGCCGGGGGCGGCCGGGCTCCTGACGGCACGCGATCAGGGGCGGCCCGACGCGCCTGGCGGCGCACGGCCAATGGCCGCCCGGCCCCTCACGGCGGCTGCACACCCTCCCTGCCCCGCCGATCACGGCGGCCGAGCGCCCGTGCGAGCGGAAGTGGTGCCGAAAGCTCACGGCACGCACGCTTCCCCCACCGGGCCATCCACATGCTTGAACTCTACGTACCTGTATGAATCAGCCCAGGACGCGCCGCGACCGCATCCCATCCGGGATCAGTAGCCACCGCACCATGGACGCGCAAAGGTACAGACCTTCATGATGTGTGGTCCCCCACCAGGAAGGTGATGCACATGGATAGACGACGGCTACTTCTCAGCGGGGCCGCGCTGGCCGTTGCGGTGCCGGTGTTCGGTGGACTCCCGGGTGTCCGCGGCAGTGCCTCGGCGGCCGAACCCCCGTCCGACCGGCTGCCCTCCCGCGCCGAGATCACGCACGTCCTGCGGCGCGTCGCCGACCACTGGATCTCCTCCAACGGCTCAGGCGACAACGGCTGGGCCCGTGCGACGTTCTACAGCGGCCTGATGGCACTCCACCGCCTCACCGGGGAGGGCCGCTACCTCGACTACGCGCGCGACTGGGCCGAGCAGCACTCGTACGGCATCTCGGGCGGCACCACCACCCGCAACGCCGACAACCACACCGCGATCCAGGTCTACCTGGACCTGTACGAGGTGGAGCCCGACGAGCAGAAGATCGCCGCGGCCGAGGAGACGCTGCGGCACATGCTCACGGACCAGCCGGACAAGAACGACGACTGGTGGTGGGACGACGCCCTGCACATGGGCATGCCGCCGTTCGCGCGCTTCGGACGGCTGCGCGAGGACACCGCGTTCTGGGACAAGCTCCACAGGCTGTACGACCACACCAAGAACGCCCAGGGCGGCCCCGGCCTGTACGACCCGGCGACCGGGCTGTGGTACCGCGACGACAACTTCCTGCCCGGTGGGATCCAGTCGCCGAACGGAAAGCCGGTGGTGTGGTCGCGCGGCAACGGCTGGGTCGCCGGCGGGCACGTGAAGACGCTCAAGGCCCTGCCGGCCGACGCCGACCAGGTGCCGGAGTACCGCGACACACTGGCGCGGCTGGTGGCGGCCCTCGCACCGATCCAGCGCGAGGACGGGTTCTGGAACGTCAACCTGGCGGACCCCGACCACTTCCCGGGCCCGGAGACCAGCGGCACGTCCTTCTTCACCTACGGCACGGCCTACGCCGTCGGCTCGGGACTGGTGGACCGGGACACCTACCTCCCGGTGGCCGCGCGCGCCTGGAACGGGATGGTGGCGACCGCGGTCCACGCCGACGGCTTCCTCGGCTACGTGCAGGGGGTGGGTGACCGGCCCGATTCCAGCCAGCCCGTCACCTACGACAGCACCAAGGATTTCGGAGTGGGCGGCTTCCTGCTGGCCGGTACGGAACTGGCCGGGCTCGCCTCCTGATTCTCCCCCACCGCGGCGCCGCACGGCTGCGCGCCCGTTGCCCGCGGACCCGGAGGCGCGCCCCCGTCGCGCGCCTCCGGCCGCGGGTGCCGGCCCGCAGAAAAGCGCGTGCGAGGCCGACGTCCCGGACCGGGCCGTGGTCAGGACGGCCCGCATACACCGCCCACAGAGGTGCCATATGCCATATTGCGGATATACACCTCCTGATGAAGGGCATGTCATGGAAATCGCGGTCCTCGGCGGTACCGGGCTGATCGGGTCCCAGGTCGTCAAGAAGCTGAACGCCGCCGGGCACCGGGCGGTGCCGCACTCGCAGTCCACCGGAGTCGACGTCATCAGCGGCCGGGGACTGGACCGGGCGGTGGCGGGAGCCGACGTCATCGTCAACCTGACGAACTCCCCCACCTTCGACGAGGCTTCCGCCGCCTTCTTCCGGACCTCGATGGACAACCTTCTCGCCGCGGGCCGCAAGGGCGGCGCCCGCCACTTCGTCATCCTCTCGATCGTCGGCGTGGACCAGGTGCCCGAGCTGGACTACTACCGGGCCAAGGCGCTCCAGGAGGAGATCCTCGCGGCAGGACCGATCCCCTACTCCATCGTCCGCGCGACGCAGTTCATGGAGTTCGTCGACGCGGTCCTGTCCTGGACCGCCGACGCCGACACGGTCCGGCTGCCCGCCACGCCGATCCAGCCGATCGCCGCCGAGGACGTCGCCGACGCCGTGGCGGAGGTCGCCGCGGGCGCCCCGCTGGGAGGCGTCCGCAACATCGCCGGCCCCGAGGTCTTCCCCCTGGACGAGCTGGGCCGGATCACCCTGTCCCACAGGTCCGACGGCCGCACCGTCGTCACCGACCCCTCCGCAGGCATGTTCGCCGCCGTCCGGGGCGATGTCCTCACCGACAGGAACGCCCGCCTCGCCCCCACCCGCTACGCCGACTGGCTCTCCTGAACCACCGGCGCCCCGGCCGCCACCGGCCCCGCACGTCTCGGGTACACGGCGGCGGGGCCCGCCCCGGCCCGGTACGAGCGGCGGACACCGCTCCCCCGGGCCCGGAACGGGCCCCGCCCGCGTCCACGCGGCCGCCATCGGACACCGGGCGCACCCGCCCCCGGCACCGGAGGCGCGCCTCCCGGCCGGCCGAACGGCGCCGGGCTACTTCTGCCAGCCCATCGTCACGTAGTCCCAGTCGCCGAGTCCGCTGGCGCCGAAGTTCGCGAGGCCCTTGCGGACCGCGAGGATCTGCGGCCGCTGGTAGAGCTCGATGGAGTGCACCTCGGCCCAGATCTTGACGTCGGCCTGGTTGTAGAGGGCGTTGGACTTCGCCGTGTCCGTCTCCTCCGCGGCCTCGGTCAGCAGCTTGTCGATCTCCGGGGAGCCGATGCCGCCGAAGTTCAGGTACGTCTGGTTGCCCTGCGGCCGCCGGAACGTCGAGTAGAGCTGGGAGTGGAAGATGTAGTCGACGTTGCGGAAGCTGGTCAGGTCGAAGTCGCCGCGGTCCAGGTACTTGTCGGAGAAGTCGGCGTCAGGGACCTTCTGGATCTCGATCTTGAACCCGGCCTGTCCGAGCTGCTGCTGCACGATCTGCGCCTGGTCGAGCGCCGCCGACGAGGAGCCCGCGGAGATCACGTACTGAAGGGTCAGCTCCTGCCCGCCCTTGGTGCGGGGCTTTTGTGGACCGTTGTCCTTCCAGCCCGCCTCGTCCAGGAGCTTCTTCGCGGCGTCGAGGTCGAAGGTGCCCCACTTGCCGGCGTTGGCCCTGTAGCCCGCCTGGTTGGGCATGAAGAAGTGGTTGTCGAGGGTCTGGACCGGGAAGTCGAGGTCCTTCGCGAACGCCGCGACGATGCCCTTGCGGTCGATCGCGAGGTCCAGGGCCCGACGGACGCCGAGGTCCTTGAGGGGGCCGCGGTCGCCCAGGGTGATGTGCACCTCGTCCCAGCGCGCCCCTCGTCTGATGTCCGTGCCCGGCGCCTTCGCCAGCCGCTTGTAGTCCTCGGGGAGGATCGCGGGCGCCTCGTCGATCTCCTTGTTCAGGTACGCCTCGGTGTCCGCGGGCTGTTCGAGGGCGCGCCAGGTGATCGAGTCCAGCTTGGGGGCGGGGCCCCACCAGTTGGGGTCCGGGACCGTGGAGACCGTCTGGGCGGTCTTGTCGAACGACTTGATCTTCCAGGAGCTGCCGGTGATCGGGATCTTCTCGATCCAGCCCTTGTTGAACTTCTCCGGCGTGTCGATGCCGTCCGCGGGCAGCAGCGGGCGGAAGAGGCGCTGCCAGTCGGTGTACGGACTGCTGAAGGTGACCTCGACTTCCTGGTCGTTCGCGCCACGGGTGATCTTCGAGATCCGGTCGTAGCCGGTGGAGTCGGCGACCAGGTACTTGTCGTCGCTGCCGTTGAGCGCCTTCCACAGGGCCTGGAAGTCCCGGTAGCCGAGGTGCTTGCCGTTCGACCACTCGGCCTTGGGGTTGAGCTTGTACGTCACGACCTGGGGGCTGGTCGAGGTGACCTTCGCGGAGATCAGGAAGTTCGGGTCCGGGTGCGGCACGCCCTTGGCGTCGCGGGGCAGCAGCACCGGCTCGACCTGCTCCAGGATCGCGCCCGCGTCACCGTCCGTGCCGTCCACTTGGTAGAAGTTGTACTGGTGGACCCACTTCTGGATGGAGAGCTTGAGCCTGCCTCCCTGGCGCACGTTCGACGCGGGCTGCGGGTTGAGGCCCTGCGCGCCGACCGCGGGCGCCGCGCCCTTCTTGGGGGCGTCGTCGGAGTCGTCGGAGGAGCCACATCCGGCCACCACCAACGCGGCCGAAACGGCGGCGACGGCGAAGCGTAGTGGTCTCGTTGGTCTGGACATGGCGTTCCTCCGGTACGTATGGGGGCCGGCGCCGGGGGTGTGCGGCACAGCCGAGGGGATGGTAGGTCCACGACCACCCCGCTGTAAGCGCTTTCCGGCATCTGACATGCTCTCTTCACAGAGCTGCAATGTTCCGGTATGAAGATCGACTCACGTTCGAGCTGAGAGGAAGCCTCCGTGACGGCCTATCTGGCCAGAAGGCTCGGTTACTACGCGATTCTGCTGGTGGCCGCCGTCTGTCTTTCCTATGTGCTTGCCTCCACGGCGCTCGATCCGCGCGCGTACTTCGAGGGCCGGCGCCCCCCGCCCTCTCCCGAGGCCATCGACGCCCAGCTCACCGCCCTCGGCATCAACGGCGGCACACCGCTGCCCGAGCGGCTGTGGCACTGGCTGGCGGGCGCGGTGCACGGGGACTTCGGGCGCACCATCGACGACACCTCGGTCACCGCCGAGTTCGGCCGGCGGCTCGGGGTGAGCCTGCGGCTGCTGCTCTCGGGCACGGTGCTGGGCACCGTCGTCGGTGTGCTCGCGGGTGCCTGGACGGCGGTGCGGCAGTACCGCCTCTCCGACCGCGCGGTCACGCTGGCCTCGTTCCTGCTGCTGTCCACGCCGACGTTCCTGCTCGCGGTGCTGCTGAAGATCGGCGCCATCAAGCTCAACGCGGTGCTGGGCACCGATCTGATCCAGTTCACCGGTGAGAAGGACCCCGACCTGCACGGGGGTCTGCTGGCGGAGTTGCGCGACCGCGGGGTGCACCTGCTGCTGCCGACGCTCTCCATCGGCCTGGTGACCATCGCCGCCTACAGCCGCTACCAGCGCAACACGATGCTGGACGTGCTCGGCGCCGACTACCTGCGCACGGCGCGCGCCAAGGGGCTCAGCCGGGGCCGGGCGCTGGTGAGGCACGGTCTGCGCACCGCGCTGATCCCCATGTCGACGTACTTCTCGTACGGTTTCCTCGCGCTGTTCACCGGAGCCACCTTCACCGAGATCGTGTTCGGATGGCACGGCATGGGCGAGTGGCTGGTGGAGTCGATCGGCAAGGACGACATCAATTCGGTGGTGGCCGTCTCCGCCTTCGCCGCCGTCGTGGTGCTGCTGTCCGGGTTCCTCGCGGACCTGCTGCACGCGGCGCTCGATCCGCGGGTACGGACCTGAAGGAGCCTTGGACGTGACGACCGAGAGTGTGGTGGCGGCCGCGGCCGACGCCGTGGAGGCGCCGCTGGGCGCAGCCGCCCTGCCGGGGCGCGGCCGGACGGTGCTGCGCCGCTTCCTTGCACGCAGGAGCGCCCTGGCCGGAATGGTCGTGGTGGTGCTGCTGTTCGTGCTGGCCTTCGCCGGGCCGTTTCTGACGCACTGGTCCTACTCCGACATCGACTACACCGCGCTGCGCTCGGCGCCGTCCGCCGAGCACTGGTTCGGTACCAACCGCATCGGCCAGGACGTGTTCGCGCAGACCGTGCGCGGTTTGCAGAAGTCGCTGCTGATCGGGCTGCTGGTGGGCCTGGTGGCGACGGTGCTCGCGGCGGCGGTGGGGGCCGGCGCGGGATACTTCGGCGGCTGGACCGACCGGAGCCTGATGTTCCTCGTGGACCTCCTGCTGGTGTTCCCCAGCTTCCTGATCATCGCGATCGTGGCGCCGCGGCTGCGGGCGACCGGCTGGCTCGCGTTCGTCGGGCTGCTCACCCTCTTCGCCTGGATGATCACGGCCCGGGTGGTGCGGTCCATGACGCTGTCCCTGCGCGAGCGCGAGTTCGTACGGGCGGCCCAGTACATGGGGGTGCACCCGGCGCGGATCATCGTGCGCCACATCCTGCCCAACATCGCCTCGTTCCTCATCATCGACGCGACGATCGCGGTGGGCGGCGCGGTGATGAGCGAGACCGCCCTGTCGTACTTCGGGTTCGGCGTGCAGTCGCCCGACGTCTCCCTGGGCACCCTCATCGCCGACAACACCGGTGCCGCGGTGACCTATCCCTGGATGTTCTTCTTCGCGGCCGGGCTGCTGGTGGTGTTCGTGCTCGCGGTCAACCTCATCGGGGACGGGCTGCGTGACGCGTTCGACCCGACGGCGCGAAAGGCACGCTCATGACGGCTCTCCTGGAGATACGCGACCTCACCGTGGACTTCGGCCCGGTGCCGGCGGTGCGGGGCGTCGACCTCACGCTGGGGCGCGGCGAAGTCCTCGGCATCGTCGGCGAGTCGGGCTCGGGCAAGTCGGTGACGGCCCTCGCCGTGCTGGGCCTGCTGCCGGACGGTGCCACGGCCACCGGCTCGGTCCGGCTGGCGGGCACCGAACTGCTCGGTGCGGGCGAGGGTGTGCTGAACACCGTCCGCGGCAACCGGATCGCCATGGTCTTCCAGGACCCGCTGTCCGCGTTCACCCCGGTCTACCGGATCGGCGACCAGATCGCCGAGGCGATACGTGCGCACCAGGACGTCCCCAAGGAGAAGGCGGCGCTGCGCGCCGTGGAACTGCTCGACCTCGTCGGGATACCCGAGCCGCACGTCAGGGCCGCCGCGTTCCCGCACGAGTTCTCCGGGGGGATGCGGCAGCGGGCCATGATCGCCATGGCCGTCGCCAACGACCCCGACGTCATCCTCGCGGACGAACCCACCACGGCACTCGACGTCACCATCCAGGCGCAGGTGCTCGACGTGCTGCGCACCGCGCAGCGCGAGACCGGGGCCGCGATGGTGCTCGTCAGCCATGACCTCGGGGTCATCGCGGGCAGCGCGGACCGGGTCGCCGTGATGTACGCGGGCCGGGTCGTGGAGACGGCACCCGTCGACGAGCTGTTCGCCCGGCCCCTGATGCCGTACACCCTTGGTCTGCTGGGGGCCGTGCCGCGGCTGGACGGAGCGCCGCCGGCCGCCGAGCGGCCGGCCGGTGCGGACCCCGCCGGGGGCGCGGACGGCACTGAACGCACGGACCGCGCGGCCTCGGGCGACGGGGCCGCGGCCGCAGCCCGTGCCCCGTCCGTGCTGGTGCCCATCCCCGGTACCCCGCCCGCGGCGGGGGCGGTGCCGCAGGGGTGCGCCTTCGCACCGCGCTGCCCGCTCGCCGAGCCGGCCTGCCGCGCGGCCGAGCCGGGCCTGCTGCCGGCCGGCCGGTGGGGCGGCGGCCGGCATGCCCCGGAGCCGGGGGCCGGCGCTCCACCGGCGGCGGTCGGGCCCGGGCGGGCCGCCGGGGCCCCGGCGGCACCGGCCGCCGAGCAGGTCCCTGCCCACCCGCACACGGCCGGCGCGGAACCGGCCGCGTCACACCTCGCCGCCTGTCTGCGGGCCGACGAGATCCTCGGACGCGGACTGCGGCCCACCGATGTGTTCCCCGTCCCCCCGGTACCGGGTGGCACCGCGGGACCGGCGCGGGACGGCGGCTCGGGCCCCGTGCTCAGGGTGCGGGGGCTGCGCAGGACGTTCCCGTTGTACAAGGGCAGTGTCTTCAAGCGCAGGACGGGCAGCGTGTACGCCGTCGACGGCGTCGATCTGGAGATCGGCCGGGGCGAGACGCTGGGCCTGGTCGGCGAGTCGGGGTCGGGGAAGTCGACCACGCTCTACGAGATCCTCGGCCTGCGGGCACCGGAGGCCGGGGTCGTGGAGGTGCTGGGGCAGTCCACCGCCGATCTGACGCGGCGCCAGGCCCAAGCGTTGCGCGGCCGGTTGCAGATCGTCTTCCAGGACCCGATGGCCAGCCTGGACCCGCGGATGCCGGTCGCCGACATCATCGCGGAGCCGCTGCGCGCCCTCGGCACCGACGGTGCCGCGCTGCGCCGCCGGATACCCGAGCTGCTGCGGCTCGTCGGGCTGGAACCGGGGCATGCGACCCGCTTTCCGCACGAGTTCTCCGGCGGACAGCGGCAGCGGATCGGCATCGCGCGGGCGCTGGCGGTGGACCCGCGGCTGCTCGTGCTCGACGAGCCGGTGTCGGCACTGGACGTGTCGATCCAGGCCGGTGTGCTCAACCTCCTCCAGCAACTCAAGGCGGAGCTGGGACTCGCCTACCTGTTCGTCTCCCACGACCTGTCCGTGGTGCGGCACATCGCGGACCGGGTGAGCGTGATGTACATGGGCCGGACGGTGGAGGCGGGTGCGGTGGCGGAGGTCTTCGCGCGCCCCCGCCACCCCTACACCCAGGCGCTGCTGTCCGCCGTGCCGCTGCCGGACCCGCCGCGGGAGCGGGGTCGGGAGCGGATCCTGCTCGCCGGCGATCCGCCCAGCCCGACGCACCGCGACCCCGGCTGCCGGTTCCGCGGCCGCTGCCCGGTCTTCGCCGCGCTGGACGCCGGGGACCGCGTGCGCTGCGAGGGTGAGCGCCCGGCGCTGCTCGCCCAGGGGCCGGACCAGGTGGCGGCCTGCCACTTCCCGCGGGCCCGGACGGTGGTCTGAGCGGCCCGGCGCGTGGTCGGCGCCGCGGGCCGCCGCGCCGGGACCACCGCGCCGGGGGCCTGTCGCAGGCTGCCGGCCGGCACCGTGCACGGGAGCGGCACCGTCGCGGGGCCTACCCGCGGTCCGTGCCGTCCAGCTCGATGTCGGCGGCCATCGGGCAGCTCCGCAGGGCCTGGCCGATCAGGGTGGGCCGCCGGGCGGCGTCGACACGCGGGAGGGCGACGCTGACCCGGGTGGTGAAGTGGTAGCGCAGTGCACCGGAGTGCTCCAGGGTGACGGCCGCGTGCACCTCGCTGCCGGTCAGATCGGCGCCGACCTCGCTGGCCACCACGCCGAGGGCCTGGTGGAGGCAGGAGGCGACGGCCGCGGCGTAGAGCTGTTCCGGGTTCCACGCCCCGCGGTCGGTGGACTCCAGGGCAGGCGGCGCGCTGATGAGCAGGCGGTGGTCCGCGTCGCCGTCCGCCTCCACGCGGTCGGGGCCGCCCCTCGATGCCACGGTGGTCGTGTACAGGGCCCTGTCCGTGTCCGTCATCTGGTCTCCCGTGTCGCCTTCGCCCTGCGGTGGCCGCTGGTGTCCACCTGCGGGCCTCCTGCGTCCCGGCCGATGGCGCGGCCACCGTGCGGGGCAAGCCGGCGCGTCCGCCGCGAGCAGGTGTCAGGCGCCATTCGAGCACCGGTGGCGGCGGCTCGCGCGCCGGCACCGGCGCGGGACGGCCATCCGGCCTACGCCGGGACGGCCCGCGGCGCCCACCGGGGCGGGGCCTGCCGAGTCGCCCGCGCCCGGGGCCCGGGCGTGCCTGACGGGCCGGCCCGGGCCTGCCCGGCCCGCCGGGCCTCGACGGGGGGATGTCAGGGCGGGCCCCGCCGTTCCGCCTCCTGCCGCAGCAGCTCCTTCAGGTCGTCCAGCCGGTCGAGGCCCCCCACGGCCCTGGCCGTGCGGGGGTTGCCCGCCAGCCGGCCGCGGTGCCGGTGCAGGAAGGCCCAGTAGCCCGCCGTGTACGGGCAGGCGTCCTGTCCCGTGCGCCGGGTGGGCCGGTAGGCGCAGGCGCCGCAGAAGTCGCTCATCCGGTTGATGTAGGCCCCGCCGGAGACGTAGGGCTTGGTGACCATGCGTCCCCCGTCGGCGTACTGGGACATGCCGATGACGTTGGGCAGCATCACCCAGTCGTAGCCGTCGACGAAGCACCGGTGGAACCAGTCGGTCACCGCCGCCGGGTGCCAGCCCTGCTGGAGGGCGAAGTTGCCCAGCACCATCAGCCGGGGGATGTGGTGCGTCCAGCCGCCGTCGCGTACCTGTGCCAGGACGGTCGACAGGCAGCGTGCGGTGACGGCGTCCGCGTCGAGGTCCAGGAACCAGTCGGGCAGCGGCCGCCGGCCCCGCAGTTCGTTGCTGCCGCGGTAGTCGGGGCCGAAGTGCCAGTACAACTGCCACACGTACTCGCGCCAGCCCGCGACCTGGCGAACGAATCCCTCGACGCTGTTCAGGGGCGCCTCGCCGGCGCGCCAGGCCGCCTCCGCGCGTTCCACGCACTCCGCGGGGTCCAGCAGGCCGAGGTTGAGCGAGGACGACAGCAGGCTGTGGCTCATCACCCGGTCCTCGGCCAGCATCGCGTCCTCGTGCGGGCCGAAGCCGGCGAGCCGGTGGCTGATGAAGCGGCGCAGTGCGGCCAGCGCCTCGCGGCGGGTGGCGGGGAACACGCGGGGCCCGTCCCGCCCCGTGAAGGAGACCTCGCCTGCCCGCTCCCACCGGTCGAGGTCGTCGCGCACCTCGGCGTCGATGCCGTCCTCCCGGGGCCGGTAGGGCGGCGGGGCGTCGAGGGTGCGGGCGCCGCGGGGCGGTGGCTCCCGGTTGTCGTGGTCGTGGTTCCACCGGCCGCCGGCCGGCTCGTCGGCGTCCATCAGTATCTCGTGCCCGCGGCGGACCCACCGGTAGAAGGCCTCCTGGAGCAGGCGCTCGCCGCCGCGGCCGCCCGCCCACGCCCTGAAGTCGTCGTGCGCGACGAGGAAGCCGCGCGCGGGCAGGACCGTGACGTTGTCCAGGGCCGTCACGAACGCCAGCGCCCCGTGGGAGGTGGGGTGGTACACCGTCACCGGACGGGCGCCGACGGCCCGTTCGAGGCCCTGCCGGTAGGTGTCGGCCTGCACGTAGCGCACCCGTTCGCCGAGTTCCGCCGCACGGTGCCGCATCGCGGACAGTACGAGGTGGGCCTTGGCCCGGTGGAAGCGGCGGCGCCGGAACACCGCACGGGACTCGATCATCACCAGCGGGGCGTTCTGGCCCGGGCCGTGCGGACCCGGCCGGAGGAAGTGCGGACCGAGCTGGTCGCCGAAGAGCCAGTGGGGCATCCCGTTCATGCCGTCCTCCTCGGTCCGGTCGGCGACCCCGCCGGCCTTCGGGTGCGATGTGCACGGTGGGGGCGCGGGCGCCCCGTGCCGGTGCCGCACTTTCCAAGGTCCCCCGTCCCGGCCGTTTCCGCTCCCCCGCACCGGCCCGGGGGCCTCGGGCCCTGGGCCGATCGGGTGCGGCCGTGCAGTGGGTGGTGCGGTCGGGGGTGCGGCCGTGTCCTCGTCCGTGCCGGGTATGCCGCCGGTTGTCCCGGGGGCGGGCGGGGGACGGCCTGCGGGGCGGTGTCTCAGCGCGTGTGCGTCGGCCCGTCCCCCAGACGCGCCGCACGGTCGTGGAAGGCGTGCCGCACCCCCTCGATGCCCTGTCCCTCGCGGGTCGGGTGGACCCGGTTGGTGAGCAGTACGGCGTAGCGGCCGGTGGCCGGGTCCAGCCAGAGGCTGGTGCCCGTGAAGCCGGTGTGCCCGTAGGAGTCGGGACCGAAGGAGTAGCCGACCGGCGAGGCCCCCGGGTCCCTGCCCTGCCAGGCCAGGCAGCGGCGCAGCTCCAGCGTGTCGGTGTGGGCGGCCGTCATCAGCGCGAAGGTCTCGGGGCGCAGCAGCTCGCGGGCGCCGCCGGCGAGGGCGCGGGCGAGGCGCTCCATGTCGGCGAGCGGGGCGAAGAGCCCGGCGTGTGCGCAGACGCCGCCGAGTACCGCGGCGTTCTCGTCGTGCACCTCGCCCACGACGGTACGGCCCCGCCAGGGGCACCGCTCGGTGGCCACCGCGCGCGCCCGGCCGGCCTCGTCGGGGGTGAAGACGGTGCGGGTCATGCCGAGCGGCGTGCAGACGAGGTCGGTGACCAGGTCGTCGAGCGGGCGTCCGGCGGCGGCCTCGGCCATCAGGCCGAGCAGGATGAAGCCCTGCGAGGAGTACTCGACGCGGGTGCCCGGTGCGGCGCGCAACGGCAGCTCGCCGAGGGCGCGCAGCAGGCCCGCCCTGGTCGGATGGGAGCGGTAGAGGGGTATCCGGCCGGGCAGTCCGGAAGTGTGGGTCAGCAGGTGGTGCACCGTCAGGTCGGCGACGCCGCTGCCGCGGTACTCGGGCCGGTGGGCGGCGACGGTGTCGGTGAGGGCGAGGGCGCCCCGGTCGACGAGTGCCATCACGGCGAGGCCGACGATCGGTTTGGTGACGGAGGCGAGGTCCCACAGTTCCCCGCCGTCCAGAGCGCCGTCGTCCAGCTCCGGGCCGCCCCAGCTCCTGGTGCCCGTCCACCCGCGGTCGAGCGGTCCTCGCGCGGTGCCCACCGACCAGGCCGCCCCCGAGTACACCCGGTGCTGCCGGCCCTGCGCGAGCAGGTCGCCGAGCGTGTTCATGCCCGGCCCCCGTCCGTCATGCCCCCGGCCACCAGACCGAGGTGCGCCGCGCTGCCGCCGAGGCCCGTCGAGACGGCGCGGGCTGCGGCGCGCACCATGGGGCCGAACACCGCGACGTTCGCGTCGTCCAGCGCGAAGGTCAGTCCCGAGACGCCGATCGCGCCCACGACCCGCCCTTGCGCGTCGAGCACCGGCGCGGCGACGGAGCGCACGTCCGGTTCGTCGTACTCGTCGTCGACGGCGTAGCCGCGCCGGACGGTCCGGGCCAGTTCGGCGCGGAGCGCCCCGGGGTCGGTCAGGGTGGCCGGGGTGGGCGCGGGCAGGGCGCCGTCGAGCAGCAGCTCGGCGAGGACCGCGTCGGCCTCCGGGACGGGCAGGGCGGAGAGCATGGCGAGCCCGACGGCGCTGGTGTGCAGAGGGGTCCTGCCACCGGGGCTGATGCTCATCCGGTACTCGCCGGCCGGTTCGGACAGTTCGAGGTGGACGGCCTCGGTCCCGGCGGGCACGGCGTAGTGCGCGAGCTGGCCGGTGCGGCGGCGCAGGTCGTTGAGGACGGGGCGGGCGAGGCGCAGGTCGGGCCCCGAGTCCAGGGCGGCGGCGGCCAGACCGAGCAGGCGCGGTCCCGCACGGTAGGCGCCGCCTTCCGCGGGCTGGGCGAAGCCGCAGTCGGCGAGGGTGCGCAGGTGGCGGTGGACGGTGGGTTTGGTGAGGCCGGTACGGCGGGCGATCTCGCCGAGCCGCTGGGGACCGCCCGCCCTGGCCAGGGCTTCGAGCACCTCCATCGCCTTGTCGACCGGGCCCTTGCCGGGCTCTTGCTGGCTCGTGGAGGTGTTGACCGGTTTCACCATGTCCCTTAGCTTAACCCCACCGCGTTCCGTTTTCCGGAACGTTCATCATGCTCAACGGAACGATGATGCCGGAGGTGGACCGTGGGCCCACGCGATACGCCGGATGGGGCCGGCCCGCCGGCCTCGTGCGACACGCCGGGAAGAGGCGGCGGGTCGGACGGCCGGACGGCGCTGCCCGGCTCGGAGCCATCCGGGCCGGGCGGACAGGACGGACAGGGCGGCAGAGGCGGACGGGACGGGACGGGCGCTGCCCCGGCCGCCCGGACCGCGTCCCGCCGGAGCGTGCTGCGCGTGGGAGGTCTGCTCCTCCCCGCGCTGTCCGCCCCGGCCCTGCTGACCGGCTGCGGCGCCTCGCCGGGCAGCGGGGCAGGCAATGTGCTGCGCATCTCGCAGCCGGGCGATCCCGAGACGATGGACCCGCAGAAGCAGGGCGACATGGTGTCGATGAACGCCCTCATCAACATGTTCGACACCCTCACCACACGGGGCCGGGACAACAGGCTGCATCCGCGGCTCGCGCTGTCCTGGGCGAAGCGCGGCCCGCTGGTGTGGCGGTTCCGGCTGCGCCCGGGGGTGCGGTTCCACAACGGCGAGCCGTGCGACGCGGCGGCCGTGAAGTTCAGCATCGAGCGGCTGCTCGACCCGGCGACCAAGTCGCCGATCGTGGAACTGCGCTACGTCAAGGGCGTGAGCGTCGTCGACCGCCTGACGGTGGACGTGCACACCACGCTGCACGACCCGATCCTGCCGGACAAACTGTCCCTGTTCGGCGGTGTGGTCGTGCCGCCGCGCCACCTCGCGGACGTCGGTGACGACGCCTTCGCCGCCCATCCCGTCGGCACCGGCCCGTTCACCTTCGTGCGTTGGCAGCGCGACCACGAACTGCGGATGCGCGCCTGGGCCGGGTACTGGAACGGCCGGCCGCGCGTCGACGAACTGGTCTTCAGTCCGGCGCCCAACGCCTCGTCGGCGCTGGCGGCCCTGCAGAGCGGCGGTGTCGACCTCGTCACCGGCCTCACCCCCGACGCCGCGCAGCAGTTGGACGGCTACACCGGTGTCACGCTGGACAGTTACACCGGCATCCGCACCTCGTACCTGTCGCTCAACACGCTGGAGGACGGGCCGATGCGGGACCGGCGGGTGCGCCAGGCACTCAACCACGCCGTCGACGTGCCCCTGCTGATCAGGGCCGTACTGGGCGGCAAGGCCCGAGAGGTGCCGGCGATGATCCCGCGCGGCGCCTTCGGTTTCGACCCCGCCGTCAAGCCGTTCACCCGCTCCGCGGCCACCGCGCGCAAGCTGCTCGCCGAGGCGGGCCACCCGCACGGCTTCAGCACCAGGCTGACCGCCTCCAACGTCGACTCGAACGTCGCCGAGGCGCTCGCCGGGCTGCTGGCGGGGGCCGGTGTGCACGCCGAGGTGGACCTGCTCGACCCCGGTACCTACGCCGAGCGGCTGACCAGCGACAACCACGGAGCACTCGGGCCGATGTACCTGGCGGCCAGCACGGTGTGGACGCTGGACGGCGAGAGCATGGTGCAGTCGAACGTCCGCAGCGACCGCCGCCAGAGCCGCTGGCACTCCAAGGAGGCTGACCGGCTGGTCGACGTCGAAGAGCTCTCCGTGGACCCCGCACGGCGCGAGCGCGCCTTCTCGGACCTCCAGCGGCTGATGCGCGAGGAGGCACCGTTCGTCTTCCTCTACCAGGTGGACAACATCTACGCCCGCAACGACCGGCCGCGCTGGCGGCCCGGGTCGGCGGGGGTGCTCGACATGGCGAGTGCGGAGGTCTCCCGATGAGCGGACTCCCCGTCCAACGCGTACGGGAGGCCCCCGGGCCCCGTTCCGGCGACGGCCCGGTCCCCGGACCCGGCAGACGCTGGCCGGGCGTCCTGCGGATGGTCCTCGCCCGTGTCGCCGGCGCCGTGTTCGTGCTGCTGTGCACGGCGACGGTGTCCTTCTTCCTCGTCCGGCTCTCCGGGGACCCGGTCAAGGTGTTCCTGCCGCCGGACGCCACGGCCCACCAGGAGGCGGTGCTGAGGGCCGGACTGGGCCTCGACCGGCCGCTGCTCACGCAGTACCTGGACTACCTGTGGGGGCTGCCCCGGCTCGACCTGGGCACCTCGCTCTTCTACCACGAGCCCGTCAGGGACGTGCTCGCCGACCGGCTGCCCGCCACGTTGCAACTGGCCGCCGGCGCCCTGGTGGTCACGCTGGTCGTGGCGCTGCCGGCCGGGGTGATCGCGGCGATGCGGCGCGGCCGGGCCACCGACCGGAGCGTGATGACGGGTGTGCTGCTCGGTCAGTCCACCCCGCCGTTCTGGGTCGGCATCCTGCTGATCCTGGTGTTCGCGGTCGGTCTGCACGCCCTGCCCGCCTCCGGGTACGGCACCCTCGCCAACCTGGTGCTGCCGTCCGTCACGCTCGCCGTCTACTCCGTCGCGGTGGTCGCCCGGCTGCTGCGCTCGTCGCTGATCGACGTCCTCGCCGGCGACCACATCCGCACCGCACGTGCCAAGGGCCTCGGCCCGTTCAAGGTGGTGCTCGCCCACGGGCTGCGCAACGCCTCGCTGCCGGTGGTCACCGTCGTCGGCCTGGAGATCGGCGGACTGCTCGGCGGGGCGATCCTCACCGAGCAGGTGTTCTCCTGGCCGGGCGTGGGACAACTGACCATCGAGGCGATCTCGCACCGCGACTTCCCGCTGGTGCAGGCGGCCGTGCTGTTCTTCGCGGCGACGTTCGTCGTGGTCAACCTGCTGGTCGACCTCTCCTACCGGCTGCTCGACCCGAGGGTGAGGACCTCCTCATGACCGTCACGACCACCATCACCCCCACCGGCTCCGCACCGGCGGCGAAGAGCCCGGGCCCGCGGTCCGCCGCGCTGCGCACCCTGCTGCGCAACCGGTTGGCCCTGGCCGCGCTGGTCTTCCTCGTCCTGCTGCTGGTCGCGGCCCTGTGCGCGCCGCTGCTCGCTCCGGCCGACCCGAACGCGCAGGACCTGCTGATGAGGCTGCGCCCACCGGCCTGGGAGGCGGGCGGCACCGGCGCCCATCCGCTCGGCACCGACCAGCTCGGCCGCGACATGCTCTCCCGCGTCGTCTACGGCACCCGCGTCTCCCTGCTGGTGGGCGCCGGCGCCGCGCTGCTCGCCGGCGTGATCGGCACCGTCGTCGGCCTCGCCTCCGGATACTTCGGCGGTTGGCCGGACCGGGTCCTCATGCGGGTCGCGGACGTGCAGCTCGCCTTCCCGCCGATCCTGCTGGCCCTCGCCATCGTCGGCTTCCTCGGCTCCGGCCTGTGGTACGTGATCCTCGTACTGGGCTTCACGGGCTGGGTCTCGTACGCGCGGGTGGTCCGCTCCGAGGTGCTGTCGCTGCGCTCGCGCGACTTCGTCACCGAGGCCCGCGCGATCGGTGCCACCGACGCCGCGATCATGCGCAGGCACCTGCTGCCGAACGTCATGGCGCCACTGGCCACCATCGGCACCCTGCACGTGGCGGCCGCCATCGTCGCCGAGGCCTCGCTGAGCTATCTGGGTCTCGGCGTGCCCAAGGAGACCGTCACCTGGGGCTCGATGCTCGCGGACGGCCAGCTCTACCTGGGCACCTCCTGGTGGGTCGCGGTCTTTCCCGGCGTGGCCCTCATGCTCACCTCGCTCGCCGTCAACATCACGGGCGACGCCCTGCGGGACGTCGCGGACCCGAAGGCGTACCGCCGATGACCGACCTGAATCCAACCGTCCCGCCGCACCCCGCGGACTCCCCACCGCTCCTGGAGATCGCCGGCCTCAGCGTCGACTTCCGCCTCGGCTCCTCCGTCGTGCACGCCGTACGCGGCGTGGACCTGCGGGTGTCGGCCGGTCAGACGGTCGCCGTCGTCGGGGAGTCCGGCAGCGGCAAGACCGCCACCGCGCTGTCCGTGCTGCGGCTGAATCCCGAGCCGCCGTGCGTGTACGCGGGCGGCGAGATCCGCTTCGACGGGCGCGACCTGCTCGCCCTGTCCGACAAGGAGCTCGGGCGGCTGCGGGGCCGCGACATCTCCATGGTCTTCCAGGACCCCATGACCAGCCTCGATCCGCTCCAGCGCGTCGGCCCCCAGGTCGCCGAGGTGCTCAGGCACCACCAGGGACTGCACCGTGCGCGGGCGAGGGAGCAGACGCTCGCGGCGCTGGAGGAGGTGGGCATCCCCGAGCCGGAGCGCCGCTACCGGCAGTATCCGCACGAGCTGTCCGGGGGCCTGCGCCAGCGGGTGATGATCGCGATGGCGCTGGTGGGCCGCCCGCGGGTGCTCATCGCCGACGAGCCCACCACCGCACTGGACGTCACCGTGCAGCGGCAGATCCTTGATCTGCTCGTCGACCTCCAGCGGCGGCACGCGATGGCCGTCGTCCTGATCACCCACGACCTGGGCGTGGTGGCCGAGACCGCCGACCACGTCGTGGTGATGAACCAGGGCCGGGTCGTCGAGAGCGGCTCCGTCCTGGACGTCTTCGACCGCCCCGTGGACGACTACACCCGTCGTCTGCTCGCCGCCACCCCCCGTCTGGAGCCGGCATGACCACCACCGCACCGGCCACCGCGCCGTCGTCCCCCGTGCTCGTCGAACTGGACGGGCTGCGCAAGGAGTTCGGCGGCGGGCACGGCTCGGTCGCCGTCGACGACGTGTCCCTGACCGTGCACGAAGGCGAGACGCTGGCACTGGTCGGCGAGTCGGGCTGCGGCAAGACGACGCTGACCCGGCTGCTGCTGCGGCTCCTTGCGCCCACCGCGGGCCGGGTGTGCTTCGAGGGCCGGGACCTCGCGACGCTCTCCGCGGCCGAGCTGCGGTACCTGCGGCGGCAGATGCAGGTCGTGCTGCAGGACCCCTACTCCAGCATGAACCCGCGCTGGCGCATCGCCGACGTCGTCGCGGAGCCGCTGATCACCCATGACCCGGCGGCACGCGGCCGGCGGGGCAGGGCCCGCACCCGGGAGCGAGTCGGCGAACTACTCGAAGCCGTCGGCCTGGACGCGGCGATGCGCGACCGCTATCCGCACGAGTTCTCCGGCGGCCAGCGCCAGCGCGTGTCGATCGCCCGGGCCCTGGCCCTGGAGCCCCGTCTCGTGGTGCTCGACGAGCCCACCAGCGCGCTGGACGTCTCCGTACAGGCCAGGATCCTCGCACTGCTGGCCGAGTTGCAGCAGCGGCACGGCCTGACGTACGTCTTCGTGTCGCACAATCTCGCGGTGGTGCGGCAGGTGGCCGACCGGGTCGCCGTGATGCGCCGGGGACGGCTGGTGGAGGTGGGCGACGCCGCGCAGGTCTTCCACGAGCCGCGGCACCCGTACACGCGGCAACTGCTCGACGCCGTGCCGATCCCCGATCCGCGCCGGGCGCGGCGCGCGGGCGGCCGCGCCGGCGGGGCCCACGGCACCCGCCCCGGCGCGGACGCTGCCGCCGCCGGTCCGCCCGCTGCGGGCGGCACGGGCGGCAGCGGCGGTTAGAGATGCGACAGCACCAGCCCCGCACCGCCCAGCAGGGCCACGTCGTCGACGGCCGCCCCGCTGACGAGGACCCGCGGCTCCTCCGCACCCACCCCCGCCGCCCCGGACCGCAGCCGCCGCTCGATCAGCGCCCGGAACCGCTCGCCGCCCTCGCGCGCCTCGCCGTGCAGCACGAAGAGCCCGGGCGCGAAGAGCTGCTGCACGTTCACCAGGCCCAGCGCGAGGTTGTCCGCGTACTCCTCGACCACCCGGCGGGCCGGCTCGTCGTCCCGCCCGGCGAGCGCGCCGAGCGAGCGGTCCGGGCCGAGGCCCGCCGTGCGGGCCCGCTCGTGCAGCCAGCGGGTGGTCGCCAGGGTCTTCCAGCAGCCCCGGGCGCCGCAGGTGCAGCGCGCGCCGCTGGCCGACACGGTCATATGGGCGCCGCTGCGGCCGCCGTGCGGGGCCAGGACCTCGCCCTCGTAGAGGATGCCGACGCCCAGCACCGCGCCGGTGGACACGGACGCGAAGGTGCGCCTGCCGCGGCCCGCGCCGAACCACCGGTCGCCCAACACCTGCAACCGGGCCCGGTGCTCCACCCGCACCGGTGCCCCGGTCAGGGCCCGCAGCCGCTCCCCCACCGGGTAGCCGTGCAGCGCGGGGACGTCGTTGACCTCGGTGATCACACCGCCGTCCGGGTCGACGAGCCCGGCGGCGGCGATGCCCACGCCCACGGGCGGCCGGGCGGTGAACACCCGGGCGGTGCGGGCGAGTGCGGCGTCGATCTCGGCGGGGTCCGGCACGGAGGCGTCGTACGACGCCTCCGCCCTCTCCAGCACCCGGCCGGCGACGGTGAGCACGGCCGCGCGGATCCGCCCGGGCAGCAGTTCGACCGCGCCCAGCAACCGGGGCGCGGGCGGTGTGGCCGACTGCGGCACGGGCTCGGGCACCAGCCGCAGCGAAGGACGTTCATGCACCATGCGCAGACTCTGCCACGCCCGGCATTTCCAGAGGTAGAGCCGTGAGATGACGGAAGGCAACACCGTGACCCGACGAAACCGCCCCGACCCGGACCGTACTCGTATGACCGATCCCACCGGCGCCCCCACCGCCACCGCGTCAACACCGGACCCGGCAGCCGCGCCGACCGCTGCCGCGAGCGCCCCGCGCCCGTCCGGCGGTCCCCCTCCCGCCGCTCCGGCCGCCCACGCCCGGCTCACCGAACTCACCTGGCGCGAGGTGCGCGGGGCCGGCGGGCACGGCATCGCCCTCCTGCCCATCGGCTCCCAGGAGCAGCACGCCCACCACCTGCCGATGGGCACGGACACACTGCTCGTGGAGGCGGTCACCGAGCGGGCGCTGGCCCTGCTCGCCGCCGAGCCCGACGCGCCCGCCCTGGTGCGGCTGCCCACGCTGCCCTTCGGGCACAGCCCGCACCACCTCTTCGCCGCCGCGCTCTCGCTGTCCGCGCCGACGCTGGCCGCCGTCCTCGACGATCTGCTGGACTCGCTGGTGACCAGCGGATACCGGCGGATCATGGTGGTCAACGGGCACGGCGGCAACGACGAGATCATGCGCCTGGCGGTGAAGCGCTTCGCGCTGCGCGCGCAGGCCACGGTGGCGGCCTGCTCCTACTGGACGCTGGCCACCGGCGAGGAGCCCGGCGAGCGCCCCGAGCGCACGCCGGGACACGCGGGCTGGTTCGAGACGTCGCTGATGCTGGCGGCCCACCCGGCTCTGGTCCGCACGCCCGTGCCGCCCCGCGTCCCCGTGGAGCCGCCGCCGCTCTTCGACCGGCCGCCGTATCCGGGCCTGACCGTCGAGCGGCACGGTGAGTGGGAGCGGGTCGGCGGGTCGACCGACGACGCCCGCGGCGCCGACGCGGCCCTCGGCCGGCGGCTGCTGGACGACCGGGCCCGCGGCCTGGCCCTGGCGATCCGGGCATTCGACGCAGCAACGGCCGGACAGCCCACGGCCGCCACCCCCGACCCCGCCCAAGGAGAGGCATGAAGATCACGGACATCGATGTGCAGGTCGTGAACCTGCCCCTCACCAACCCGTTCACCAGTTCCTTCGAGACCAAGACCGGTGAGACGCGCACGGTGGTCCGGCTCCGCACGGACGAGGGCGTGGAGGGCTGGGGCGAGACGATGTGGGGCCGGCCGGTCGCCGCGATCATCCGGTCGATCGCCGATGACCTGATCGGCACCAGTCCGTTCGCACTGGAGCGCTTCCACCGCAAGCAGCACATGGTGCCGTTCTTCTACGGCTACCTCGGCTACGCGGCGATCGCCGCGCTGGACGTGGCCTGCTGGGACGTGATGGGCAAGGCCACCGGGCAGTCCGTCACGGACCTGCTGGGCGGCCCCGTGCGCGACGAGGTGCCCATCACCGCGCTGATCACCCGCGCGGACGCGCCCGGCGCGGACGCCGGCCGGCTGCCCGGTGCGCTGGCGGAGCATGCGGCGCGGGTGGTCGCCGAAGGGGGTTTCCAGGCCGTCAAACTCAAGGGCACCCGGGATGTGGAGGGCGACGTGGCGATCGTGCGGGCACTGCGCGGGGCGCTGCCCGGCGTGAACCTCCGCATCGACCCGAACGCCGCCTGGTCCGTGCCCGACGCGGTGCGCGCCGGTATCGCGCTGGAGGAGCTGGACCTTGAGTACCTGGAGGACCCGTGCCTGGGGATCGAGGGCATGAGCCAGGTCGCCGCCAAGGTCCGCATCCCGCTGTGCACCAACATGTGCGTCGTGCGCTTCGAGGACTTCGCACCCGCCGTCCGGCTGAACGCGGTGGACGTCGTGCACGGCGACGTCTACAAGTGGGGTGGCATCGCGGCCACCAAGGCGCTCGCCGCGCACTGCGAGACCTTCGGACTCGGCATGAACCTGCACAGCGGCGGTGAGCTGGGCATCGCGACGGCGGCCCACCTGGCGGTGGTGTCCAGCACCCCGGTGCTCTCCCGGGCCATCGACAGCATGTACTACCTGCACGCCGACGACATCATCGAACCGCTCCACCTGGAGGCGGGGCGGCTGCGGGTGCCCACGGGGCCCGGGCTCGGGGTGCGGGTGGACGAGGAGAAGCTGCGTTACTTCGCCGCGGTCAACGAGCGCGAGGGGGACCTCACCGGGTGAGTGGCCGTCGGCCCCCGCACCCGGCCGCCGCCGCGCCACCGCCGGGCCGGACCGAGCGCCCGGTGGGGCCCCGCCAGGCAGAGCGCGGCGGGGCCCCGGGACACCTCCGGCGTCCGTGCCCGCTCAGGGCGCGCCGCGCGGGTGCGGGCCGCTGGGGCGCCCGCGGCGCAGCACCAGCAGCGCGACCGTCGCCGCCACGAGTTCGGCCGCCGGAAAGCCGATCCACAGCCACAGCGTCCCGAACAGGCTGAGGACGAACAGCAGGGGCAGCCGTATCCCCATGATCGACCCGACGGAGATCAGGTACGACGGACGTGCCCGTCCCGTGGCCTGGAAGTAGGCCGACAGGAGCGAGGTGACACCGGTGAGGGGGTAGCTGAGGGCGATGATCCGCATGGCCTCGACCGTCGCCCGCCGTACCTGCGGGTCGTCGGTGAAGGACGCTGCCAGCGGACCGGCCGCGATGAGCAGGACCAGGCAGGCGGCCGTGCCGTAGACGGTGGTGGCGCGCAGCGCGAGGGTCCTGATGCGGTCGGCGCGAGCGGTCAGGCCGCGGCCGACGTTGTATCCGATCAGTGGTTGCATGCCCTGGGAGATACCGAGTTGGGGCATGAGGACGAAGGTGCCGATCCGGCTGCACGTGGCGTACGCGCTCATGGCCGCGGGGCCGCCGAGGCCCGCCAGGCGGTTGTTGACGAGGCTCAGGACCAGGCTGTTGCCGAAGCCGCTGAGGAAGGAGGGCGAGCCCAGGGCCACCAGCTCCCGCAGCGTCGGCCCGTGGGGCCGCAGATCGGCGAGGGTGATGCGGTAGGGGCGGTCGCGCTGGACGAAGAAGAACCACAGGCTCAGGCCCATGGAGACCGCCTGCCCGCCGACCGTGCCGAGCGCGGCGCCCCGCACGCCCAGGCCGAGACCGAAGATCAGCAGTGGGTCGAGCACGATCTGGCAGACCACGGGCACCATCCAGAGCACGGTCGAGAACCGCAGCCGCCCCTCGGCGCGCACCAGGCTGGAGAAGCCGGTGGCGGTGATCGCCCCGGCGAAGAGGATCAGCGCGTAGTCGTGCGCGTAGCCCCGCACCCGGCCCGCCGCACCCAGCAGCGTGAGGAGCGGGTCGAGCAGGAGCACGCCGAGCACGCTGAAGACGATGGCGACGGTCCAGTAGGCCAGGAAGGCGTTGCCGGCCGCCCGTGCGGCCCGCCGCAGGTCCCCGGTGCCAAGGCTTCGGGAGACCATCGAGGCGCCGCCGACGCCGACCGTCGTGGAGACGGCGCCGAGTACCAGCAGGACGGGCGAGACGACGTTCACGCCCACCAGCGCCAGCGGCCCGACGCCGCGGGAGACGAACCAGGCGTTCGTCAGTGCGTAGATGCCGTAGGTCGCGACGGACAGGGTCGTCTGGGTGCTGGAGGTCAGCAGCAGTCGTCCGACCGGCTGGGTGCCGAGGGCAGCCACCCGGCTCCCGTGGTCCGCGCGCGGCGTACGCACGGCCGGCCTCTCCGGCTGCTTCGGGAACTGCCTCACCATGACCCCCTGCCCGTGCCGTTGCAGCAGTCGTTCGTCACCAGTCGTGCACCGTTCCGTCCTGGAGCCGGTTCACGGGCAGGTACGCCGGCTCGTACGGGAAGGCGGCCGCGGCCTCGTCGTCGAGCTCGACGCCGAGGCCCGGGGTGTCGGACGGGTGCAGGAGGCCGTCGGTGAAGGTGTAGGAGGTGCGGAAGACCTCCAGGGTCCTGGCGGAGTGCTGCATGAACTCCTGGATGCCGAAGTTGTGCACGGCCAGGTCCAGGTGGAGGGCGGCGGCCATGCCGACCGGCGAGATGTCCGTGGGGCCGTGCAGGCCGGACCTGATGCCGTACACGGCGGCGTGGTCGAGGAGTTTGCGCAGGGCGGTCACCCCGCCGGTGTGGGTGACCGCGGAGCGCACGTAGTCGATCAACCGCTCGCTGAGCAGCGTGGTGTAGTCGTACACGGAGTTGAAGACCTCGCCGATGGCGAGGGGGGTCGTGGTGTGCTGGCGGATGAGCCGCAGGGCCGCCTGGTCCTCGCCGGGTGTGGCGTCCTCCAGCCAGAACAGGTCGTAGGGCTCCAGTGCCTTGCCGAGCCTCGCGGCCTGGATGGGGGTCATCCGGTGGTGGCCGTCGTGCAGCAGTGGCAGCTCGGGGCCGAACTCCGCACGCACCGCCTCGAAGACGGTCGGGACGTGGCGCAGGTAGGCGCGGGTGTCCCAGGTCTCCTCGACGGGCAGGGCCCGGGTGTCGGCGGAGCGTCTGGCGGGCTCGTAGTCGTAGCGGTCGCCGGCCGCCGCGGAGGACGCGGCCACGCCGTACACCGAGTCGAGGCCGGGGATGCCGGTCTGGATGCGGATGGCGCGGTAGCCCTGCGCGAGGTGGGCGCGCACCGAGTCCATCAGCTCCGGCAGGTCGCGCCCCGAGGCGTGCCCGTACGCGAGGGCGCCGATGCGGCTGGCGCCGCCGAGCAACTGGTACAGCGGCATCCCCGCGGCCTTGGCCTTGATGTCCCACAGGGCGGTGTCGACGGCGGCGACGGCCGCCATGGTGACCGGGCCGCGCCGCCAGTACGCCCCGCGGTAGAGGTACTGCCAGGTGTCCTCGATCCGGGTCGCGTCCCGTTCGATCAGCAGCGGCGCGACGTGGTCGCGCAGATAGCTGGCGACGGCGAGTTCGCGGCCGTTGAGGGTGGCGTCCCCCAGCCCGGTGAGGCCGTCGTCGGTGGTGATGCGCAGGGTGACGAAGTTGCGTCCCGGACTGGTCACGATGACGTCGGCCGAGCGGATCTTCATGGCGGGCGGCTCCTGTTCGGAGAGTGCGGCCGGCACGCGCGACGGGCGGCCGGGTCGGTCGGGTCGAAACGGCACGCTTCAGGGGAGGAGAGCGGTCACCCGGACACCGTACGGGGGCAGTTCGAGGCGTTGCAGCCGGGTCCCGTCGAGTGCGGTCGGCGCCCCGTCGAGTGCGGTGGACGGCCCGTCGGCCGTGCGTTCCCAGGGCTCGGCGGCGTGCGGATACCGGCCTTTTGACCCGGACGGGGCCCAGGCCGTCCCCCCTGCCGTGGGCCGCTCACCGGGTCCCGTGGGCCGCCCGGACGGGACGCGTGGCGGCCCGGCCGCGACGCGTGGGCCGGCTGTCGTGCCGGCTGCCGCCGCAACGGTGCTGCGGGCGGCGAACGCCAGGGATGCCGATGCCCGCAGCCCTTCCGGGGGCGGCCCGCGGCCTATGGGGCGGGGACGGGAGCGGGGGCACGGCCCCGGCAGGGCAGCGGTGCGGCTGCGGGCGGCGGACCGCGGGCACACGCCTTTCGGCGTGGCCGGGCGGCGCGGGACGGGGCAGCGGCGGTGGGCCTGTGCGCGGCGCCCGGAGCGCCAGGGGCGGCGGGAGGTGCCGGGAGTGCGGGAGTGCCAGGCCACCGGTGCGAGTGGGACAGGCGAGACGGGTTGGGCCGGTCGGCCGGTTGGGCCGGGGGCGAGGGTGTGCGGCGTGGCGCGGGACGGGGGCCGCGGGCCGTGCGGACGTACGGCACGGCGGAACCGTCCTGCCGGGCGCGCCCTGGGGCTCCGGTGCGGCGGGCGCGCACCGGAGCCCGGGTGGCGGCCGCCGGTCGTTCGCGGGCCCCCGGCGGACGGGTGCTCGGGCGTCCGCCAGGGGACGTGCCGTCAGGCGTCCGTCCCCTCGCCGGTGTCCTCCCCCTGCTCGGCGCGCCGGGCGACGATCGCGGCCAGGGCGGCGGTGACGGACCGTTCGGCCGCGTCCTTGCCGACGCCGAGCCCGCTGAGCATTCCGTCGCCGTCCTCGCCCTCCAGGAGGGCGAGCAGGATGTGCTCCGTGCCGATGTAGTTGTGACCTAGCCGCAGGGCCTCGCGGAACGTCAGTTCCAGGGCCTTGCGTGCGACCGCGTCGAAGGGGACGAGTGCGGGCATCTGCTCGGCCGCCGGCGGCAGTGCCGCCGTGGCCGCCTGCCGGACGGCGTCCAGCGTCACCCCCTGCGCGGTGATCGCCTTGGCGGCGAGCCCCTCCGGCTCGCTGAGCAGCCCCAGGACGAGATGGGCGGACGTGATCCTGTCGTTGTTGGCGTTGCGGGCCTCGTTCTGCGCCGTCACCACCACGTTGCGGGCACGCGGCGTGAACCTGCCGAAGCCCTGGCTCGGGTCGAGTTCGGAAGGGTCCTTGGGGTCCTTGGGCACGAACCGCTTCTGGGCGGCCTGCCGGGTGACCCCCATGCTCTTGCCGATGTCGGTCCACGAGGCGCCCGAACGGCGCGCCTGGTCCACGAAGTGGCCGATGAGGTGGTCCGCCAGCTCGCCCAGGTGCTCGGCGGCGAGGACGGCGTCGGACAACTGGTCGAGGGCCTCGGTGTGGACCTTCTTGATGGCGTCGATGAGGTCGTCGAGCCGGACGGGTGTCGCGATGGGCGCGGGTTTCTCCATAAGGCAACCCTAGGTTGACATCCGAGATGTCGTCAACCCGAAGTTGACAGTGCGGGAGGTCCGGGTTTCTGCTCATACTTGACCAAGATCGGGTAGGAGCAGGCAGGCAAGCGGTCGCAGACGTGAGGAAGTGTCCTGATGCAGATCAATCTCTCCGGGCGGACGGCGCTGGTCACCGGCTCGACACAGGGCATCGGGGCGGCCATCGCGGCTGGTCTCGCCCGTGCGGGGGCCCGGGTCGGCGTCAACGGCAGGACCCAGGAGGGGGTGGCCGGGGCGGTGGCGCACCTGTTCTCGGTCGTGCCCGGTGCGGACTTCGTCGCCGTGCCCGCGGACGTGAGCACCGAGGAGGGGGCCGAGCAGGTGAAGGAGCTGCTGCCGCGGGTGGACATCCTCATCAACAACCTCGGCATCTTCGGCTCCCGGCCCGCGCTGGAGATCACCGACGAGGAGTGGCGGCGCTACTTCGAGGTCAACGTGCTGGCGGGCGTGCGGCTCACCAGGGCCCTGCTGCCCGGCATGGTGGAGCGGGGCTGGGGGCGCGTCCAGTACATCGCCAGCGACTCCGCCGTGGTGATCCCCAAGGAGATGATCCAGTACGGCATGTCCAAGTCGGCCCTGCTCGCGGTGAGCCGGGGCTTCGCCAAGGAGGCTGCGGGCACCGGTGTGACGGTGAACTCGGTGATCGCCGGGCCCACCCACACCGGCGGCGTGGAGGACTTCGTCTACGAACTCGTCGACCGCGACCTGTCCTGGGACGAGGCCCAGCGCGCGTTCATGCGCGAGCACCGTCCGCAGTCCCTGATCCAGCGGCTGATCGAGCCGGAGGAGATCGCGAACATGGTGGTCTACCTCAGCTCGGACCAGGCGTCGGCGACGACGGGCGGAGCGCTGCGGGTGGACGGCGGCTACGTCGACGCGATCCTGCCCTGATCGGGCCGCGCGGGGACGGGCACCGCGGACGAGGGTCCGGCCCTGCGCCGGGCCGGGCCGCCGGACCCGCCGATCCGGGCCCCGCACACGCCGCGCACGACGCGCTACGCGCGCCTGGCCGCAGGCGCCCGCCGTGACGCAGGCACCCTCCGGCCCTCCGAGACGCACACGGCCGCCGAGACACACACGCCCGCCGAGACACGCACGCCCGCCGAGAGGCGCACGTACGCCGAGACACGTACGCCCGTCGAGGGCGGGCGCCCGCCGAGTCGGGCATGCGGCTCCGGTCGCGGGTGCCGCCCCCGCCCCGGCGGTGGCTCGTCCGGTCGCGGCCCCCGCCCCCGAGTGACCGGGCATCACCGACGCCGCGTGGGCTTTCCCCCAGCCGTCAGACCCGCTCCAGCGGCCGGTGCGGCGGTTCGGGCAGCCGTACCGTGATCGCATCGCCCGGTCGCACCATGCCGCCCATCCGCACGACGCCCATGATCCCGGCCTTGCGCACCACGGCCCCCGACTCGTCACGGCCGACGACCTGTTTCAGCAGCCCGTCCTGGAAGCGGTCGATCTGCGCACAGGGGTTGCGCAGCCCGGTCACCTCCACCACCGCGTCGGGGCCGAGGCCGAGCAGCGTCCCGGCCGGCAGGCCCAGCAGGTCGATGCCGCGGGTGGTGACGTTCTCGCCCAGTTCTCCGGGAGCGACCGTGAACCCGGCTCCGGCGACCTCGGCGAAGAGCTCTTCGTGGATCAGATGGACCTGGCGGAGGTTCGGCAGGGTCGGGTCCTGCGCCACACGCGAGCGGTGCCTGACGGTCACCCCGGCGTGCACGTCGCCTGCCACGCCCAGTCCCGCGAGGAGGGTGATGCCGTCCCTGGTCGGCTTGGTGAACGAGTACGTCGCGTTGCTGCTGACCGCCGCCACCGTCCCGGTCATCCACCGGTCCTCTCTGCCGTCGTCCCTGGCCGCCGCGCGGCCGGGCCGTTCGGCCCCGAGCGTAACCGGTGGCCGGCGGCGACCGCGCCACCGACCGCGGCCGGCGCCGTGAGGCGGCCGGCGCCGCTGCACGCCTGGCCCCCGCTACCCGCGTGCCGCCAGGAAGTCGAGCACCGGCGGCGTGGCGAGGGCGGCGAACTCCTCGAAGTAGGCGTGCCGCGCACCGGGGACGAGGTGCAGGCGTGCGCCGGGGATGCGGGCGGCGATCAGGGGGGCGTTGGCCGTGGGGTTGAACGCGTCCTCGGTGCCGTGCACGACGAGTGTCGGTGCCGTGATGCGCGGCAGGGCCTGCCATGCGTCGTGCCGTGCGCTGGCGCGCAGATGACCGCGGCGGGCGTGGCCCGGCATCGTCGGGTCGCCGAGGGTGTGGAACGGTCCCCGGTGGGTGCTGAGCCAGCCGGGCGTGTACATGAGTTCAAGGAGGGTGCGCCGCGCGGCCGCCGGGTCGGGCTGGGCCAGGGCGCGCCGTATCTCCGGTCCGCGTTCGACGCCGTGCGGGGCACCGGGCGAGGTGCAGCCGAGCACCAGCCGGTCGACGCGCTCGGGGTGGTCCGCGGCGATCCACTGCGCCACCCGCCCGCCCATGGACGTGCCGTAGACGTGGGCGCGGTCGATCCCTGCATGGTCGAGCACCGCCAGCACGTCGCGGGCGAACCCGGGTGTGCTGTAGGTGTCCGTGTCCGGCCGGTCGCTGGCGCCGGTGCCGCGGTAGTCGAGGACGACGGTCGCGAACTCGCCCGCGAAGGCGTCGCGCACCGCGTCCCACCAGTGGTGGTCGTTGGCCTGTCCGCTCAGCAGGACCAGGGGCCGGCCCGCGCCGTGGATCTCGTAGTGGAGCGCGGCACCGTCGGCCGCCCGTGCATGAGGCATGATGCGGCCATCCTGTCACCGGCGCCGGGAAGCGGCGCACCCCCGTGCACCCCTGGCGCCAGGAAGCGGCGCACCCCCCGGTACACGTCCCGCGCCGGCCGCGCCGCACCCGCCACCGGAGAGCGCGCCCGCTCCCCCGGCCCGCGGTCTCAGGCCCCGGCCTGCGGCTGGGCGGGGTCGAGGTAGTGCACGGCGGTCCGTTCGGCGTGCGGGGCGAGGAGTTCCTGGAGTTCGTGCGCGGCGGCCTTGAGGAGGTGGCCGTCGCGGGTGCCCTGGAGGGTTTCGAGCAGGAAGGCGACGTGCCGGGAGTCCTCGGTGACGCGGGTGCGATGGGCGTCGCGGTGGTTCCAGTGGCGGGTCAGTACGCCCGTGGTGTCGGCGTACACGATCTCGCCGGGCTTGGGGTTCTCGACGGTGCCGGGTTCGCCGAGCGGGGTGAAGGACTCGGTGCCGTCTGCGGGGCGGATGGCGACGTCGCCTGTGACGTGGTCGAGATCGAAGGCGCCGGCTGGCAGGCCGTGCCGCACGGAGACGGCGTTGTAGGAGTCGACGGCCGGGTTGATGCGGGGCAGCGCGCCCTTCTTGGCGAGGCGGCGGCCGAGCGCGTCGACGCTGGGGCGGACGCGGCGGGGGTTGGTGCCGAAGGAGCGGTATGCGGTGTGCCACGCCGCGATGCGCGGGTCCGTCTCGTCCGCGGGCTGCCAGGTGCCGTCGGCCAGTTGCCGTTCCAGGGCCGCGAGTGCCGCGGCGGTGGCGGGCCAGGGTTCCCCGCCGCGCAGGCCGGTGGCGGTGACCAGGGCGATGAGCGTGTCGGGGAAGGCGTCTGCGACGGCGGAGGCGAGACGGAAGGCGGTCATGGTCGGGGTTTCCGTTTCCTGTGTGCGGTTGCGGGCTGTGCGCTGCGTGGCGAACGCGGGCCGTGCGGCTGCGTGCGAGCGGTTGCGGTCAGGGCGTCCGGGCGCCGATGCGGCCCGGGCGGCGGCGCTGCCGCCGGGCCGTCAGGACGAGAGGCACACCCTTCGGATGAACGAAACGACGCCGCGAACAGACGAACGGACCGACGCCGCGAAACGCAACGACCGACGAAGCAACGACGCAAACGACGCAACGACTTCACGGTACAACAGAATGACCGACCCGGTTCACCGTACCGACCGCACGGTACATTTGACCGGTCCAAGGACGAGGGGGACGGTGATCAGATGGCCGAGACGGCGGCAGCCCTGCGGACGGTCGCGCACAACGTACGTGAGGCCAGGAACCGCGCCGGACTCTCCCTGGACGAGCTCGGCCGGCGCGCACAGGTCAGCAAGGGCGCCCTGGTGAGCCTGGAGAAGGCGCAGGGCAACCCCAACCTCGCCACCCTGGTCCGGCTGGCCGACACCCTCGGGATCTCGGTGTCCGCCCTGATGCAGGGACCGCCAGAGGGCCGTGTCCGGATCGTGGACGCCGGCACCGTCACCCCGCTGTGGACCGGCGAGCGGGGCGGTGCGGCCAGGCTCGTGCTGACCACGTCGGGCCCGGCTCCCGTGGAGGTCTGGCGCTGGCGGCTGGAACCGGGCGAGGAGTACGCCAGCCACCCCCACCAGGCAGGGGTCGTGGAGACGCTCACGGTCGTCTCCGGCCGCATGACCCTCGTCGCCGACGGCACCGAACACACCGTCGAGGCCGGCCGGACCGCCACCTTCGACGGCGACGTCCCGCACACCTACCGGGGCGCGGGCAGCGGACCCTGCGACCTCGTCATGACCGTCCACCTGCCGCCCGGTCCCGCTTCCACGGCCTGACGCGCATCCCCGCGCACCCTGCACGACCCCCGCACCCCTCACCCCGCCGCCCGCCGAGGACGGCCGACGCGCGGGCAGGGCACCGCCTTCCCTGAACGGCGACCAGGGCCGCCCGAGGGCCGGCACCGCTCCACCCCGAAGGCGGCGAGCCCCCTCACGGGTTCCCCCTCGAAAGGGCGGGCCCCTTCACGACTCCACGCCCCTGAGGCGGCCTCCGCGCACCCGAAGGCGGCCTCCGCGCACCCGGAGCGGGACCGCCCACGCCCCGAGCGGTCCCGGACGCCCGTCCCGCCGCCGCTATCGGCACCGGCCGACCGCCGCCGCACCTTCCCCGCGACCCGCCGTCGCACCGAGGGTGCGACACACGAGATAGATCACGTTATTGCACGACAAGCCGTTGGAGATTGACGCAAGTCTTGACAGCACCTTCCGCAGCTTGCAGCCTTTGGCAACGTTGTCAGAACGATGGCAACCTTACCGGGCACCGCGCCACGTGTCCCTCTGGGCTTCTACTTGGGATTGGACCACTCGGTCATGGCACATCAGTCGAACCGCCTCTCCCGACGATCCGTCGTCGCCGCCGGCTCAACGCTGCTCGCCGGCTTCAGCCTCTCCGCCCTGCTGCCGGGGACGAGTTCCGCCGCCGAGCCGGGGAAGGCACCCTCCGCCGGGGCACCGCACGGCGAGTTGGCCGCCTACCGTCCCATCGAGGTGTCCTCGACGGCCTACGCGCCCACGCCGGGCGAGTTCGCGGTGGACAGGATCACCGCGCCGGGCGTGCGGGGCACGGGATGGCGTGCCGCCGACGGTGATCCGCAGTGGATCGCCGTCGACCTGCAGTCGGACTGCGAGGTGACCTCGGTCCGCCTCACGTTCGAGGGCGACCCGAACGACCCGGTGTTCGTGCCACCGGCCACCGGAAACTGGTCGGACGGCACGACCGGCCAGGAGATCCTGTCGAGTTACGCGGTCGACTTCGTGGTCGAGACCTCCCGCGACCGGGACTCGTGGACGAGCATCCACCGCACCACCGCCGGGACCGGAGGTGTGGTGGACATCCACCTGGACAAGCCGGTCGTCGCACGGTGGGTGCGGATGACCGCGCGCAAGCGGTCCAGTGCCAACCCGCTCGGTCTGAACGGCTTCGAGGTCTACGGCACCGCGCAGGGCCACCGGCCCTCCGCCACCGGCTGGACCGACTGGGGGACCCACCACGACGAGGCCCCCGTGCTCCGGGTCACCGACGACGGCACGGTACCGCTGGAGTCGGGCTGGACCCTGACCATGGACGACTGGGCCGGCGGCGAGGGCGCGGACCTGTCCCGCACCTCGGTCGACACCAGTGGCTGGCTGCCCGCGACCGTTCCCGGCACCGTCCTCGCCTCGCTGGTCGAGCAGGGGCACCTGCCCGATCCGGTGACCGGCCTGAACAACCTGCACATTCCCGAGGCCCTGTCCCGGCACTCCTGGTGGTACAAGCGCGACTTCGAGGTGCCCCGCGGTCTGCCCACCGGATCCGGACGCCGCATCTGGCTGGAGTTCGACGGCGTCAACCACCAGGCGGACATCTGGCTGAACGGCCGGCACGTCGGCGGTCTGACGTATCCGTTCGCGCGCTCGGCCCACGAGGTGACGCAGCTACTGGACACGGGCGGCGGCAACGCGCTGGCGGTGAAGATCACACCGATGCCCGTCCCCGGGTCGCCGGGCGACAAGGGGCCTGCCGGTGAGTCGTGGGTGGACGCCGGGGCCGGCCAGATGAACCTCAACTCGCCCACCTACCTGGCGTCTTCCGGCTGGGACTGGATGCCCGCCGTACGCGACCGGGTCTCCGGCATCTGGAACCACGTGCGGCTGCGGTCCACCGGCCATGTACTGGTGGGCGATCCCCGGGTGGACACGGTGCTTCCGGACCTGCCGGACACCTCGACCGCCGAGCTGACCATCGTCGTACCGGTGCGCAACGCCGACACCGCGGACCACAGCGCGACCGTGTCGGCCGCCTTCGAGGGCGTGCGCGTGTCGCAGACGGTCACCGTCCCGGCCGGCCGGAGCGTGGACGTCACCTTCGCGCCCGACGCCTTCCACGCGCTGCGGCTGCGCAACCCCCGGCTCTGGTGGCCCAACGGCCTCGGCAGCCCCGATCTGCACGACCTCACCCTGACCGCCGCGGTCGACGGCAAGGAGAGCGACCGGCGCACCCACCGCTTCGGCATCCGGCAGTTCGGCTACGAGTACAAGGTGCCGCTGCCGTTCACCGGCAGCGCGGACGCGTACACCCAGTCCGTCGACGTCGGTGCGCAGCACGCACAGCACGTGCGCATCAGATGCCTGACCCGGGCGACCGACTGGGGCTCGTCGCTGTGGACGCTGTCGGTCTTCGACGGCAACCGGCCGGGAGTCGACCTGGCCCTGCACACGAGTGCCACCGCCTCCACGAAGGAGGACGACGACCACGGCCCCGGCAACGCCACCGACGGCGATCCGAACACCCGCTGGGCCTCGGAGCACGAGGACGACCAGTGGATCGCGGTGGACCTCGGCTCGCCCCAGGCCTTCGACAGGGTCGACCTGGTGTGGGAGCAGGCGTACGCCCAGACGTACGTCGTGCAGGTCTCCGCGGACGGCTCGACGTGGCAGGACGTGAAGTCGGTCGACAACACCGGGACACCGCTTCCGTTCAACACGGGCGACGCGAGCCTGCAGGTCGAGGACTTCGCGGCGCAGACCGCCCGCTATGTCCGGATCTCGTGCGGGCTGCGCAACACCAGTTGGGGCAACTCGCTCTGGTCCCTGTCCGTACTGGACAGCTCCACCCCGGGCACCGACCTCGCGCTGCACAAGCCCGTCACGGCCTCGACCGAGGACCCCTCGAACCCCGCGGTCAACGCCACCGACGGTAAGGCCGGCACCCGCTGGTCCTCGGAGTACCTCGACAACCAGTGGATCCGGGTGGATCTGGGCTCGTCGCACTCCTTCGACAGGGTGGCGATCGTCTGGGAGGCCGCGTACCCGAAGACCTACACCATCCAGGTCTCCGACGACGGCGACTCCTGGACCGACGTGAAGTCGGTGAGCAACGCACCGGACCCGCTGAAGATCAGCGTGAACGGGGTGCGCGTTCTCGCCCGCGGCGGCAACTGGGGCTGGGACGAACTGCTGCGCAGGATGCCGGCCGAGCGCATGGACGCGGCCGTGCGCATGCACCGGGACATGAACTTCACGATGATCCGCAACTGGGTGGCCTCCAGCAACCGGGAGGAGTTCTTCGCCGCCTGCGACGAGCACGGCATCCTGGTGTGGAACGACTTCCCGAACGCGTGGGCCATGGACCCGCCGGACCACGACGCGTACAACGCCATCGCCCGCGACACGGTGCTGCGCTACCGCATCCACCCGAGCGTCGTCGTGTGGTGCGGCGCCAACGAGGGCAATCCGCCGGCCGCGATCGACGACGGCATGCGCGACGCCGTGCAGTCCCAGGCGCCCGGCATCCTGTACCAGAACAACTCCGCCGGCGGCATCATCAACGGCGGCGGACCCTACGGGTGGGTCGAGCCGGAGAAGTACTACGATCCCTCGACCTACGGCAGCAACAGCTTCGGCTTCCACACCGAGATCGGCATGCCCGTCGTCTCCACCGCCGAGAGCATGCGCCGCATGGCCGGTGACGAGCCCGAGTGGCCGATCGGCGGCGCGTGGTACTACCACGACTGGAGCGAGCACGGCAACCAGGCGCCCCAGACCTACCGGACGGCGATCGAGACACGTCTCGAAGCGGCCCGGAACCTCGACGACTTCGCACGCAAGGCGCAGTTCGTCAACTTCGAGAACACCCGGTCCATGTTCGAGGCATGGAACGCCCACCTGTGGGACGACGCCAGCGGCCTCATGCTCTGGATGTCCCACCCGGCGTGGCACAGCACGGTGTGGCAGACCTACGACTACGACTTCGACGTCAACGGCACGTACTACGGAGCCCGTACCGCCTGCGAACCCCTGCACGTCCAGGCCGATCCGCAGGAGTGGCGGGTCATCGCCGTCAACCACACCAGCCGTGCGGTGCGCGGCGCGACGGTACGGGCCCGCGTCCACGACCTGGCGGGCAGGCAGCTCGGCAGCACGCTCAGCAAGACGGTCGACGTCGCGTCCGCCGCCACCGCGCCGGCCTTCACCGCCGGCTGGACGGACGGCCTGCCCGATCTGCACCTGCTGCGGCTGACGATGGAGGACAGCAGCGGCCGGCTGCTGTCGCAGAACACCTACTGGCGCTACCGCACCCCGGCGGCCATGACGGCGCTGAACTCGGCCGCCCAGGTCAAGACGGGGATCTCCCTCGGCCGCCTCGTCCGCACCGGCCCCCGCCACGAGCTGACCGCAACGGTCAGCAACCGCGGCTCGGCCGTCGCGGCGATGGTCCGCCTCTCCCTGCTGGACGACAAGAGCGGCGAGCGCGTCCTGCCCACCCTCTACAGCGACAACTACCTGTGGCTGCTGCCGGGCGAGGACCGGACGGTCACCCTGTCGTGGCCCGCCGCGGCCCTGGCCCCGGGCCACCGCCCGGCGCTGCGCGTCGAGGGGTACAACAGTCCGCGGACGGTGGCCCGCGCCTAGCGCACGGCCGGTGGCCGGGCGGCGTCCGCGCGGCCACCGGCGGCGCTACGCGGCGCGGCGCCCGCGGACGGTCCGGCCGTCCGTGGGCGCCGCGCCCGTCAGGGGTCCCGCGCGGGCTCGGGCCGCCCCCTGCGCGTCGTTCAACTACCGGTAGCTGATGTCGGAGTCCTTGTACAGGCAGTTGGTGCCGTCCGGACCGCTGCCGATCTCGCTCGGCTCGCCGTCAGTGACGCCCCTGTACTTGAGACACGGAACGATCTTGTGGCTGCTGTCACCGACGACGGTGATGCCGGAGAGCCGGGCCGTGTCGCCGTAGTTGGTGTTGATGCCGACGATGGCCTTGCCGGGGGCGGTGACCGTGACGTTCTGGACCTGCACGTGCCGGGCGTACTGCGAGCTGCAGTTGCCGCACGAGCGGTACAGCTTGCCGAAGTCCTGCACCTGGAAGTCGCGGATCACCATGGTGCCGGGGCCGTTGTGCTGGAAGACCTTGTCGTCCGCCTTGCGTGCGCCGCCGCCGTCGATGGTCATCGTCCCCGACGACGACTTCCCCTTGAACGTGGCGGCGTCCTCGCCGACGTCCTCCCACCACACGTTCTTCAGCGTGCAGGTGCCCAGGCAGTGGATGCCGTCCGCGGCGGGCGAGCCGATGACCACGTTCTGCAGCATGGCGCCGTCGGCGAGTTCGAACAGCGGGTCCTGGCCCTCGTCCTGGCCTCCGTCGCCGAGGTCGCCGCTGCCGACGTAGCGGACCAGCTTGCCGTCCAGACTGCCGCTGACCGCGACCGTGGAGCTCACGCTCTTCTGGCCGGTCGGCGTGGGCCAGCCGGCGGCCACCGCCTGTGGATGCGCTCCGGTGGTCGCCGCGGCCGGAACCGCGAGCAGGGCCGCGGGCACGGCGAGCACCGGTATGAGGACCGCCCAGGCGCGCTGTCGCCGGTGCTGTCTGTTCGGTGTCATATGGCTGCTCCTTCTGAGTGGGGGAACGCGCGCCCGTGCACGGCCGTGCCCCGGCCTGGACCACCCGGCCCGCCGTGACGCTGCTGGCGGCCCCCTCCGCAGCCGCCGGCGGCGGGCGGGGACCGAGCGGGACTGTGCCACCCGGCGTGTGGACATTGCCGCTCAGTACGTGGATTCCACCGTTCAGTGCGCCTGCCGCCCCCCTCACCGGCCGCAGGCTTTTGGCCGGGCGCGGACGGGAGGGCACGCGCCCGCGGGGCGGTGGGCGGCGATCACGGATACGGTGGGAGGAGTACGAAAGGCACCAGAAGTCACATGATGGGCAGCCCGCCATGGACGATGCCGAGGACGTCGACGAGACGTACGAAGAAGATGCCACCGACAGGGGCAGCGATGCCGGAACCGACACCGATGACGCCGGTGAGACCGGTGAGGACTACGGCGACGAGTACGCCGACGACTACCAGGAGTACGCCGACGAGGAGCTGCCGGCCCGGCAGCGGTCCGGGGATCCGGACGTGTACCTCGACGTGCCGGTGGTGAAAGTCGACGAGATCGCCCTGGACGTGGAGGAGCTGCGTGCCCGGGTCTCGCTGCAGGCGGAGGTGCTCGACCTGCTGCGGCTCAACGTGGGCGCGGACGTCTCGCTGGGCGCGGTCCACCTGGACATCAAGGGGGTCGAGGCGCAGGCCCTGCTGAAGGTGCGGCTCGACAACGTCGCGGACGTCATCAGCCGGGTACTGACCACGATCGACCGCAATCCGCAGATCCTGGAGCAGATCACGTCGGGCGTCGGGTCCGCGGCCCGGGAGCTCGGCTCCGGCGCACGGGACGCCGTCGGCGAGCTGGGCCAGGGCGCGGGGTCGGCGGTGGGGGCCGTCGGTGAGCACGCCGGCGAGGCGGTCGGCAACCTCGGCCGGAGCGCGGGCCGGGCCGTGGAGGACGTCGGCGGGAGCGCGGGACGCACGGTCGAGGGGGTCGCCGAGAGCGCAGGCCGCACGGTCGAGGACGTGGGCGGCCGGGCCGGTGAGGCCGTCGGGGACGTCGGCAGGGGCGCGGGGGAGGCCGCCGGTGAGGTGGGCGGGGGCGCGGGGAGGGCCGCCGAGGAGGCCGGTTCCGGCGCACGGCACACCGCCGAGGAGGTCGGGGGCCGGGCCTCCGAGGCCGTCGGCGAGGTGAGCGAGGAGGCCGGCGAGGTGAGCGGGGACGCCGGCGGAGCCGCACGGCGCACGGGCCCCTCGGAGGCGTCAGGTGCCCCTCGCAGGAAGTCGTCGCGGGCCCCCGCCGGCCGCACGGTCAGGAAGGCGCCGGGCGACGGGGGCCGGCGCACCGTGCGCGGCAAGGAGGACGCGTCCCGTCGAATGGCGCACGGGCGGCAGGCGTCGGGACGGCCGGAGGACCATCCGCCGTGAACGCCCCGCCCGGGTGGCCCCCCGGACATCGAGTTCACCGCGGCGGTGCGCAGCAGGCGACTGCACTTCCTGCGCCGGCCGCGGACGGACGTCCGCTTCACCGGACCGCCGGACAGCAGGTCGCAGTCCACGAGCAGCCGCCGGCACCTGGACGAGCCGGTGCGACCGGGCGTGGACTACCGCGACGCGCGCGTCACCTACCGGCTGGTCAACCGTCTCACGGCCGGGTCCGCCCGCCGGGAGGACGGCCGCGGCGACCGGCCCGGGAACGAGGGGGCAGCGCCCCGCGCCGAGCCCGAGCGGCACGGTCGGGAACGTGGACACCGCTTCGGCGGGGCGTGACCCGGACCGTGGGGCGTGTCGGGGACCGCGGGGGCTTCCCGGATCGCGAAGCTTCCCGGATCGGGGGTCTCGACCCGGTGCGCGAGGCGTGTCCCGGTGCGCAGGGACACGGGCCAGGAGGCGCTGCCGGGCGCCGTGGCCTCGGGTGCCGGGACCGGCCGCCCGGCCCTCACGGCTTGCGCGCCACGCCCCCGTAGACGTCGGTCGGCTCCGGCGTGCTGCCGGGCGCGGGGCGCCACAGCGGGCAGGAGACGACACCCGGCTCCAGCAGTTCGAGGCCCTCGTAGTAGGCCGCGACCTGATCGGGGCTGCGCAGCACGTAGGGGATGGCGCCGGTGTCGTCGTACCCCTGCTGGGCCTCCTGGAGGGCGGCGTCGGTGTCCGTGCTGTCGTAGTGCACGAAGTAGCTGCCGGCGGGCAGCGCGGCCTGCAGCCTGCGGACGATCGACTTGGCCTCCTCGTAGTCCTGGATGTGGCCGAGGATGCCCATCAGCATCAGCGCCACCGGCTTGCCGAAGTCCAGGATGCGGCCCGCGGCCTCCAGGATCGCCTCGGGCTCGTGCAGATCGGCGTCGATGTAGTCGGTGACGCCCTCAGAGGTGCTGGTGAGCAGGGCCTGGGCGTGCCGCAGGACGAGCGGATCGTTGTCGACGTAGACGATGCGGGACTCGGGGGCGACGCGCTGGGCGACCTGGTGGGTGTTGTCGTACGTCGGCAGGCCGGTGCCGATGTCCAGGAACTGCCGGATGCCGCACTCGGAGGCCACATGGGTGACGGTGCGGATCAGGTAGGCGCGGGAGGCGCGTGCCATGGTCTCGATGTTCGGGGCGGTCTCGCGGTAGGCGTCGCCCGCGGCCCGGTCGACCTCGTAGTTGTCCTTCCCGCCCATCCAGTAGTTCCAGATACGGGCCGAGTGGGGAACCGAGGTGTCGATCTTGGACATCGCATCCTGGTGTGCGGCCGGGCGGGCTTCTGCCATGGGAGGTCTCCTGCCTTGCGTGCTGCGGTCTCGTCTCAACCTACCGTCAACTGTGTGCCGTGCCAGGCGCGTTGGGCACGGCGGCGGGCCGGGCCCGGTGCCCGGACCTGTCCCGCCGGGTCCATCGGGTGCACCCGCACGACGGGGGCGTGCTGCTCCAGGGTGCGGAACGCACGGTCGAAGGCGGCCCCGGCGTCGGCCGCCTCTTCGTCCACTGCCTCGTCGAGGCCGGCGGCACCGACGGCGCCGAGGGCCCGTGTGCCGCCCGCGGGGCGGCCTGGCTCGACGGGCAGGAACGGGTCCGCGGTACAGGGCTCGACGACGTGCAGCAGGGCGCCGTCCCGTTCGGCGACGGCCTCAGCGAAGTCCAGGGCCTGGATCCAGGTGACCCGGGAGCGCCCGTGCCGCAGGGGCCCGTAGACCAGCTCGTGGATGATGCCGCCGTCGACGGCGATCCGCCCCGGGCCCGCCAGCAGTTCACGGAACGGCTGGGTGGGGTCGACGTGCGGCAGGGCGCCGGAGGCGTGCCTGATCACGAAGCCGTTGCGGCCGAGTTCGCCGAGCAGCCCGGTCCTGCTCAGCCCTTCAGGGCCCTCGACGACAAGGGTCCGGTACCGGGTCATGGCCTCGCGGAGGTTCATCCATGCCACTCCCCTTCGGAACTCGGCTCGCTCGGATCCGGAAACGGCGCCGGCCCCGACGCCCAGTGTGGGCGGGGCCCCGCTGCGGCGGGAGGGCACAGTCCGGTTGTCCGGTTGTGCGGACGTAGTGGCGGACGCGGGGCGGTGCGGGCCCGGCGGGGTGCGGGCGGGCAGCGGGCCGGTCGGCTGGTCGGGGCGTCCCGCCTGACGGGCGTACCGATCCACTGGGCGGCCCGCGTGCCCGCCAGGGGATCGGGCGCCCGTCAGGCGATCAGGAAGTCGGCTGCGCCGGACTTGACGCCCGCCAGGAAGGTGGTGATCTCGTGCCGGGAGTAGACCAGTGCGGGTCCGTGCGGATCGGTCGACTGGCGGAGTGCGACGCTGCCGTCCGGCAGTCGCTTTGCCTCGACACAACTGCCGCCGTTGGTCCCGCTCCAGGGCTTGTGCCAGCCCTCACCACCGAGTGCGGAGGCGGGCATACCGCTGTAGATGGGGTCTTGGGATGCCATGGATCACAACTCCTTACGCAGTTCGGCCAGGATCTCCCGGGTGCGGGACACAGGCTCCGCCTGGACGGTCATCCGGTCCAGGACTTCGAGGTAGGTGACGACCTCGGCGGGCTGGTCGGCGTAGACGGCGCCGACCAGGCTCTCCGTGTAGACGACGTCCGGGAGTTCGGAGAACCCGAACCGGAAGTAGTGGAAGGGCCCGAAGGCGCCGGGGTGCGCGCCCGCCGAGTGCCGCATCACCTGGATGCGCACCTTGGGCAGGTCGCAGGCCTCGACAAGCCGGTCGATCTGGGCCCGCATCACCTCGGCGCCGCCCACCGGCCGGCGCAGCACGGTCTCCTCCACGATGGCCCACAGGGCCGGCGACTCGGGTTTGGCGAGCAGGTCCTGCCGCCTCATGCGCAGGGCCACCCGGCGCTCGATGTCCTCACGGGGTTCGTTGGGGAAGCCGACGCGCATCAGCGCGGCGGTGTAGTCATGAGTCTGGAGCAGGCCCGGGACGTAGTGGGGCTCGTACACCCGGATGACGGTGGCCTCACTCTCCAGGCTGACGTAGGCGCTGAACCAGTCGGGCAGTACATCGCGGTACTTGTACCACCAGCCGGGCTCGTTGGCCTTGCGGGCCAGCGCGAGGAAGTCGTCGATCTCACCGGGGGCGACGCCGTAGGCGGCCAGCAGTTCCCTCACATAGGGGATGCGCAGGCCGACCTCCGCCTTCTCCATACGGCGGACCGTCAGCGGCGTCACATCGATGATCCCGGCGGCCTCGTCGAAGGAGACGCCTGCCTGCTCCCGCAACTGACGCAGGCGTTTTCCCAGGACCATCCGCAGAACGGTGGGGGCACTGCCACCGGAGCGGCCGTCGCTCACGTGCTACCTCCCGCTCCTGACCTCACAGCGTGCAGTGTGCCACGCCACCCTTGGCACAAACGTACCCGCATGGATCGTTATGAAATTATCAGAATGCTGGTTGCGAATTGCTTGTGTCGGGCCGCATAGTGAGCACGTGATCTGTTGCACACTCCGCCGCGGCTCACCAACTGCGGGCTGCCTGAGCGGGGTTGGCACTGTGTGAACTTGGCCGTCTCGCTGCCGTGGCTGAAACCGGGGGGTTCGGGGGAGCGAGGCGACCGGGAGCGGCCCGGTCTGTTTGCATGACGGACCGGGCCGCATGGGACCGTGATGCGAGACCTGGATGGCCACCGTGACCAACGGACAAGCGAGGAACCCCGCGAAGGGTTCCGGTGGGACCAACAAGGCGTTGGCGGCCGCCCTCAAGGACGCCGGATGCTCCTACGCCTCACTGGCCCTCCGCGTCAACGAACTCGGCCGCCGCCAGGGCGCGGAGCCGCACTACGACAAGGCGTCCGTCACCCGCTGGCTCCAGGGGCAGCAGCCCCGGGGCAACACTCCGGAACTCATCGCGGCCGTGCTCTCGGAGCGTCTTGGCCACCCGCTCTCCCCCACGGACCTCGGCTTTCTCAGCGACCAGCAACGCCCGGTGGTCAGCCGGGCTCTCGTCTACGGCGAGGACGTGGCAGAGACCTTGCACACACTGGCAGAACTCGGCTCCACCGACATATCCCGGCGCACCCTGCTGGGCACGGTGCCCTTCGTGGCGGGCGCCCTGACGAGCCCCCAGCGGGCCTGGCTGCTGTGGCTCGTGGAACACATCGAGCAGTGCGGGCCCGCGGGCACCGACCGCCTCGCGGCCCTGTCGTCGGCCGGCCCGGTCGAGCAGGTCCACGCGATGATCAGCATGTTCGACCAGATGGACAACCACTACGGCGGCGGCGGTGTGCGCACCAGCATCGTGCACTACCTCTCCACCGAGGTGATCCCGATGCTCCAGCAGCGGGGCGTGCCCCCGCACCAGCAGCGGCAGTTGTTCGCGGCCGCGGCCCGGCTGGCCGCCATGGCCGGCTGGAGTTCGTACGACGCCGGTGAGTACGGCCTGGCGCAGCGGTACATGACCCAGGGCCTGCGACTGTGCGCCGAGGGCGGGGACCGTGTGCTGGGCGGCCAGATCCTCGCCGGCATGTCGCACCTGGCCACCAGCCTCGGCCGACCCGACGAGGGGGTCGCGCTGGCCAGGGCCGGAATCGCCACCGCCAGGTCCGGCGGCAGCCCGCTCGGCCTGATGCGGCTGTACGCGATGGCGGCCCGCGGGCATGCCGCGCAGGGCCACCGCCGCGAGACGGGTGAGGCGCTGCGGGCCGCCGAGGACCAGTGGGGGGCCAGCAACGGGCCCGCGCACGAGTCACCCTGGGTGCGCTTCCTCGACCACCACTACCTGCAGGCCGAGGCCGCCGTGTGCTATCGGGACCTCGGCCTTGCCGCCGAGGCCGAGCGGATGGCCGGCGAGTCGGTGAGCGCCAACGCCGACCGGCGCCGCCGCCAGGCCATCAGCCGCTCGGTGCTGGCGACGGCGCACCTCCAGCAGAACCGCCTGGACGAGGCGATCGGCGCGGCCACCGAGGCCCTGGACACCCTCGGCTCGGTGCACAGCGAGCGTTCGATCCAGGCGCTGCGCGACTTCCGCCTGCGTCTTGAACCGCTCCGCAGGGAACCGCTCGTGAAGGAGTTCGAGCACAGGTCGCGCGGGGTGCTCGGCATGGCCGCCTGACCCGCGCACGGAACCACGGCCCGGCGGGGGCCGCACGACACCTGGCGACCGCGTGCCCCCGATCCTCCGGGTTCAGGCATTCCGTATACGGACAGCCGACGAGGCGTTCGAGGACCTCGTCCGCGGCCCTCGTCCGGACGCAGGGCCTGGGGTCGGTGTCCACGCGGCGATCCGGGTACGGATGTCCTTCTCCGTTCGCGTGCACGGACGTCCGGACGCCTCGCCGTACCTGCTCGGTGCACGTCCAGGCTCGCATGGCTCTCGTGGTCGAGCCTGCTCAGGAGCGTCCTGCGGTCCTCGGCCCGGGGCCGACGGTGCGACGAGCACCACGGCGAACGGGCACGTGGCGCCGGGTGGTGCGCGGGGTCGGGCCCGGCGGGAGGCCGGTGGTTCAGCGTCGAGGACGCTCCACGCCGTCCGGCTTCCACCGCGAAGCCGCGGGCCTCACGCGTAGTTGCGCGGTTGGGGCCACATCTCGCCCCAGGGGCGGTGGGGGCCCGTACAGACGTGGACATGGCCGCCCCATTCGACGTTGTGCACGCCGTCGGGGTTGGAGAGGACGGCGGCCACGCGGACGTGCCGGAAGTATCGGCGCAGATGGGCGGCGTACCCGGGAGCGTGGCCGGGGCCGGGGGCGAGGGCCACCACGGTCGTAGCGTGCGGGTTGCCGAGGCCCCACCACCAGTCGGTGTTGCGCGCGCTCACGGCGGCGGGCAGCCCGGTGCCGCGTGCCGAGTTCGTCGATGGCGCCCGCCTCACCGTAGTCCGGCGAGGCGGGCGCCGCGCCGTAGTCCGGCGCGAAGATCACCGCGTTGGCGCGCTGTCCGGCCGGCAGCCCGGTCCATACCTGCCGCAGGGTGCCGACCAGTTGGGGCCAGCCCGGGGATTTCCCCCCGAATGCGCGCTGATGCCGTACATCCAGGCCACATCGGAGGGCGGCAGCACCGGCAGCACGATCACGGCGAGCAGCGCGGCCGAGACGGTGGTTACGACCATCAGGCCGCGCAGCCGGTCCTCGCGTGAGTGCAGCCACCCGTCGAGTCCCACGGCCCCGGCCGCCAGTAGGCACACGTGCAGTACCCGGCGGCAGTCGCCGCCGGTGTGCGGAGCGGCCTGGCCAACGGCCCACCGGCGTTCCGTCCTCGGCGGTCTGCAACCGGGTCGGGCGGGCCCGTCGAGGCGTCGAGCGCTTCGACTGCTCGCGGTGGGCGTCGGTGCCGCGCGTCGGCCATGACCCGAGCGGGTCGCATCTCGTCACCCGGACCGCGAACGCCGCCACCGCCCGGTTCAGGGCACCAGGACAATCCTGCCGAACACCCTGCCCGCGTCCATCTCGCGGTGGGCCGGCACCGCCTCATCCAGCGGCAGCACCTGGTGCACGACCGTGCGCAGGTCCCCGTGCGCAGCCTCGGCGAACTGCGACGACCGCACGGCCTGCCGGTCGGGGCCGGGCAGGGTGTCAGAGCTGAAGGTGGTGAACGACAACGACTTGCGGAAGCCGTCCATCAGCCGCATGCCGAAGTCCGCCGGCGGCTGCCCGCCGACCACACCGACAGCCACGTACCGCCCGTTGGAGTTCAGCCTGTCGAGGAAAAGGGGAAGCCGGGGACCCCCCACGACATCGATCACCACGTCGAAGCCCGCCGGCGCGTCCGGGCCGTCCTCGCCGGAGCGGTCAAGGACATGGGTCGCGCCCAGGTCCCGCAGGCGGGCGCCACGCTCCACCGACGAGGTGGTGACCGCCACCGCGCCCGCGCCGGCCCTGGCTGCGAGCTGGACCGCCGTGATCCCGATACTGCCCGCCGCACCGCGCACCAGCACCGTCTCGCCGGGCGTGAAACGCCCCCGGTCCAGGGCGAAGTGGGCGACCACGCCGGAGCCCCCGAGGGTCACCGCGTCGGCACAGGTCAGGCCGTCGGGCAGCACGAGGACGTCCTCGACCGAGGCGACGGCCTGCTCGGCATACCCACCGGACAGACCGGTGAACGCCCACACCCGCCGCCCGATCCACGAGGCGTCCACGCCCTCTCCCACCGCGGTGACCCTTCCCGCGACCTCGCTGCCGAGGAGATGGCCCTCCCGGAAGCCGTAGGCGGCAAGCGTCCCCCGGCGGATCACGGCGTCCACGCCGCCTACCCCGATCGCCTCCGTGGCGATCCGCACCTGCCCCGCGGCGGGAACGGGTACGGGCACATCGACGACCTCCAGGCCATCGGGGTCCCCGAACGTCCTGATCACGACGGCTTTCATCTCTGCTCCTCGGGTCGGTGGAGAAACGGATCGCACCTGCTGCGGCCGTGCGTGTCGGACCGGCCCCCACAGCCGGGGCATCACCGGTGGAGCGCCGGGACGGCAGCACCGCCACCGGACCGTAACGGACGCCCCCGTCCGTTTGGGTAAAGTGAGAAACGATGACCAACCATCTGCCTCGGACCGTGCGCGTGCGCTCCGACGCCCGCGACAACCGGGCCCGCATCCTGGACGCCGCCCGCGCGGTGTTCGGCGAAGAGGGTCTGAGTGCGCCCATGCGCGAGGTCGCCCGGCACGCAGGCGTCGGCCCCGCCACGCTGTACCGGCACTTCCCGACCAAGCAGGCACTGATCGCGGAGACCTTCGCCGAGCAGCGGCGAGCCTGCCATGCCGCCGTCCGCGACGCCCTCGCGGACTCGAACCCGTGGCACGGATTCCGGAGCCTGATCGAGCGGATCTGCGAACTCCACGCCCACAGCCGGGGATTCGCCGACGCCTTCATGACCGCCTTCCCCGAGGCCATGGACTTCGCCGCCGACCGGCAGCGGACTCTGCACGTCGTCGGCGAACTGGCCCGCCGTGCCCAGGAGACCGGCCAGTTGCGTCCCGACTTCGTCGTCGACGACCTGATCCTCATGCTCATGGCCCACCGCGGACTCCAGGACACGCCGCGTGCCGCCCGGATCACGGCCTCCCGCCGCTTCGCCGCCTACGTGATCGAAGCGTTCGGCGCCGCACCGGGGACGAAAGCATCTACGCCGCTGCCCCCGACACCACGCCTGCAGCTCACACACTCGCCCAGCACGCCATGAATCCGTCACCCGCAGGCCCGTCGGTCCCCGCAGCCCGCCAGCCCTGTCGGGCCCTGCCGCCGCCAGGTCGGAAAGGGCTCAGTGCGGCGGCCGACCATGCTGCCGTGCGCCTTGCGGCCGGCGTGAGCCGGTGCCGTGGAGGGTGACGCAGCGCAGGGCGGTGCCTTCGTCCTGGACGTGTGTTCCCTGGTCGGAGCCCGTGTTCGGACTAGGGCCGCTGCCTCGTACGGCAGTCACCGGGCCGAGTGATCGAGTTCGCCGCACCGTTCGACGCCATGCGTTTCGACGCCATGCGTTGGAGATCAAGCTAGTAGCCGTCGGGCGCCGGTGCGTTCTGCGCGCGGTCGACGGGGAGATGTGCGCCCGAGATGCCGCTGGACCAGTCGGACAGCAGGAACGCCACCACGTGCGCCACCTCCTGCGGTGCGACCGGCCGGCCGCCCGGCAGCTCCGCCGACACGAACGCGGCGAATGCCTCCGGCTGCTCCGTGCGCATCCGGTCCCAGCGCCGTCCGGGGATGAGCATCGATCCGGGTGAGACGGTGTTGACCCGGATGCCGTCCGGGCCGAGTTCACGGGCCAGGGAGGCGGCCAGGTGGATCTGGGCGGACTTCGCGGCCCCGTACTGGGCACCGGGACCGGGTTTCCAGCCGGAGATCGAGGCGATCACCACCACGGAACCGCCGCCGGCGGCCCGCAGATGGGGCACGGCGGCCCTGATCAGGCGGGCGGTGTGGCCGACGTTCACCGCCCATGTCGCGGCCCAGTCGGCCGGATCGGACCGCTCCAGGCCGCCGCCCCTGGAGCCACCGGCGCAGGCGACCGCGCCGTCGAGACCATTGAAACGTTTCTCCGCAGCGGCCACGAAGTTCTCGAGCTGCTCGGGCTCGGTGACGTCGAGGGCCTGCGTGTACAGCCGCTCACGCGCCTTCGGATCCAGCGACGCGGCCAGCGCCGCCAGATCGCCCGCCGTGCGCGCGCAGGTGGCGACCAGGGCCCCCTCGGCCACCAGCAGTCGTACGATCTGCTCGCCGAGCCCCCGACCGCCGCCGGTGACCACCACCCGCTTCCCCCGTATGCCGGGACCCCGGCCGAGCCCTCGCGGGTGCTCGGGGGCCCGGCCCTCGCTCACATTCATCGCATAATCGAAACATACGGCGTAGACCATCGCTTCCCGATGGCACTGCACAGCGGGCCGTCACTACGCTCCACCAACCGGACAACCCCTGCACCACCTGGCACGCGCACCGTCGGATCCTGTTTGCTGCACGTACAGCCACTGCGGCTTCCCGCCCCCACCCGTGCTGCACGCGAAGAAGGACGACCCATGACGGCATCGGGAGCGCCTCGCCACAGGCCCTCTCCCCCACCTGCACGCCGCGCCCACCGGTCGGCACAGCGCACCTGGTCCGCACGGGACTGCGTGGTGAGGTGGCCTTGATCCCCCTGAGCAAGCCGCTGCTCTTCCGGACCGCCGTCCCCGCACACCCCTCGCACGCCTCCGGGGTTCGGCGTATGGTCACCGCGCACCTCAACCTGTGGCGCCTGTCCGAACTGCTGGACAACGCTGTCCTGGCGACGGCCGAACTGTTCGCCAACGCGGTGCGACACGCGAGCAGCCATCCCAGGGACGTCATCACCATCACCCTGGAGTGCACCGACCGGGAGCTGCGGGTGACCGTCGCCGATCCCTCCCCGATGCCGCCCCGGCCGCGGGCGCCGGACGCCTCCGCCGAGTCGGGGCGCGGGCTGTCGATCGTCTCCGCCCTGGTGGACGACTGGGGCACGGCGCCGCCGGACCCGCACAGCAACGGCAAGAAGGTGTGGTTCACGCTGTGCACCGGGGGCCGGGCATGAGCGACGCGGCACGGGCGGGCGGGTCGCGGCCGTTGCTGGTCCCCGCGCTGGTCGCCGACCTCGCCGCGGAGCTGGTCCGCAGGGCGGGAGAGGACCGCAGGCTGACGGGCGAGGCGGGCGGCGCGCACCGTGCGGCCCTCGTCAGACGGCTGGTGGCCGCCGGCCGGCGCGAGAACGGCGACGCGCTGAAGGCCATCGTCCACCGCCACGGCTGGCCCACCGCGCAGGCGGTCGGCGAGGACGCCTCGACGGCGGCGCTGATGATCCTGCTGCACACGCCCGACTTGTCCTTCCAGCTCTCCTGCCGTGATCTGATCGCGGAGGCCGCGGCGGACGGTGCCTGCCCGGCCTTGCACCACGCCTACATCGCGGACCACTGCGCGGTGGAGCTGGGCCAGCCGCAGTTCTACGGCACCCGTGTCAATCCCGCCACCCTGCGCCCCTACGAGATCCGCAATCCGCTGACGCTCGACGAGCGTCGGCACGACGTGGGGCTCGGGCCGCTCGACGCCCAGCTTCGGGCGCTGCGGCAGCGGGGCTGACCGACACTGCGGGGCCGGTCACGGGACGCCGGCCGGCCCGGCGGTCAGGTGCCGGGCGCGTCACCGAAGTCGTCGATCGGCAGCCGGGCGCCGCCCTGCCGTGCGGACTCGTGGGCGACGATGCCGGGCAGGGTGTAGCGGGCGGCGACCCAGGCGTTGACGGCCGGCAGGGTGCGGGTGTTGACGGCGGTCACGAAGTCGTCCGCGAGGAAGTGGTGGCTGCCCTCGTGACCGCTGGGCAGCAGGTCGAAGGCGCGCGGCAGCCGGGTCCTGTCGTGCACCGGCGCGGAACCGGAGGTGAAGGCCGTCCGCAGCGCCGGGTCGATGTGCTGGAGCGAGGGGTCGTCGGGCGGCAGGGTCGGCCTGGGCCGCAACTGCTCGCCGGGCGAAGTGCCCGGAGAACCGCCCTGCGCCGACGATGCCGAGGGAGAACGCCATGGGAGTCCCTCCGCTGGGCCGCGGTGGACGGGGGCGTCGAGCGGGGGCCGAGTCCATCGATGCCCTTCTTCCGGGGAGCGGAAACGGACTTCTGGCGCTGCGGCGGGGGGCGGTCGTGCACAACGCCTCCCGGCCGCTCCGTGGGCCGACGGGCGGCGCCGCAGCACGGCGCCGCCCGTCGGGGTCCGGAGACGACCGGTCCCACGGTGTCCCGCGCACTCCTCACAAGGAGCCGTCGAGCCCCCAGAACCGCGCCGTGTAGTAGCTGGAGCAGATCCGGTCCAGGTAGTAGGCCCCGGTCGTGCCGCACTGCTCGGCGCCCGAACCCGGGTCGACGGCGAGGCCGTGCGCCATGCCGGAGACGGTGTACGTCTCCACCGCCGGGCGTCCGCCGGCGTCCGGATACACCGCCCTGGTGGTGTTCCCCGGCAGGGCGGACGTGGAGGACGGCGTGTTGCTGATGCCCCACACGTTGGTCCACTGGTCGCGCGACTCGGTCGCGTTCGCGGGCACCACCGTGGTGTCGCCGGTGCCGTGCCAGATCGCCACCCGCGGCCAGGGCCCCGTCCAGCCGCCGGAGGCGTTGCGCACCAGGTTGCCCCAGGCCGCCGGCGTCTTGTTCACCGCGGTGTACTGGCAGGTCGTGGCGTTGATGAGGCTGGTGGCGCAGCCCGCGGGGATCCCGGAGTCGATGGCGCCCCCGGCGAACACGTCCGGGTAGTCGGCGAGCAGCACCGCGGTCATGGCACCGCCCGCCGAGAGCCCGGTGACGTACACCCGGCGCGGGTCGCTGCCGTAGTGCGCGATCGCGTAGGCCACCATCTGCCTGACGGAGAGCGCCTCGCCCTGGCCCCGGGTGTAGTCGCCCGGCTGGAACCAGTTGAAGCACGAGCTGATGTTGTTGACGGCGGTGGTCTGCGGGAAGACCACGGCGAAGTCGTCGGCGTCGGCGAACTTGGGCCAGCCGGAGTGGCCGTAGTAGTCGGTCGCGCTCTGTGTGCAGCCGTGCAGCGCGACGACCAGGGGCGCCCCGGACGGCAGGCCGTCCGGGAGGTAGGCGTACATACCGAGGTTGCCCGGGTTGGAGCCGAAGCCCGTCACCTGGGTGAGGCCGGCCGCCGACGCGCTCTGCGGGGCGCCGACCATCTGGATGAGCAGCGCCACCAACGCTGCCCACAGGAACCGGAGTCGGAAGCTGCGGGTACGGTCACTGACCGCCATGCGGCCCTCCCGTCGAGAAGGTAATGGGGGGTGCGACCCGGCGGCGGCGGACGGCGGCCGCGGCCGCGTCCGGTCGTGGCGGTGCCGTCCGTGCGTCCCGGACCGCCCCGGGTCTGAGCGCACCGTAGGCGCTTCGGGCCGCTCGGCAAGCGGACGCGGGGCACACACCTGACCCGTTCGGCCTGTGGTGCCCCGCCACACCCGGGGCCGCGGCGTACCGCGGCGCCGGGGCCGGCCGGGGCGCCCGGCTCCGGCGGGTCCGGTTTCGGACAGGCCGGTTTCGGCGGGGTCCCGGTTCGGACGGCCCGGATCCGGTCGGACCCGGTCCAGGCCGGGCCCGGTCAGGACGGGGCCCGGTTTCGGATCCGGCAGGGCGGCCACCCGGTAGCCCGACCGGCCCTGTCGCGGTCGTGCCGTGGGGGTAGTCGGTGGAAGAAGACGTGCATCCGTCTCTCACCACGGAAGGAACCCTCATGCTCGACGCCCCGGAGAAGACGACGGCGTGGCTCACGGACGACGAGGTGCGCCTCCTCGACGCCCACTGGCGGGCCGCCAACTACCTGGCGGTCGGCCAGATCTACCTGATGGCCAACCCGCTGCTGACGGAGCCGTTGCGTCCGGAGCACGTCAAACCGCGCCTGCTGGGCCACTGGGGCACCACCCCGGGGCTGAACCTGGTCCACACACACCTCAACAGGGTGATCAAGGCGCGCGACCAGGACGCCCTGTGCGTGTGGGGGCCGGGGCACGGCGGGCCGGCCGTGCTCGCCAACTCCTGGCTGGAGGGCTCGTACTCCGAGACGTACCCGGACGTCTCCCGCGACGCCCCCGGCATGGGCAGGCTCTTTCGGCAGTTCTCCTTCCCCGGCGGGGTGCCGAGCCACGTCGCACCGGAGACGCCCGGCTCCATCCACGAGGGCGGCGAGCTGGGCTACTCCCTCTCGCACGCCTACGGCGCCGCCCTGGACCACCCGGATCTGCTGGTCGCGTGCGTCATCGGGGACGGCGAGGCCGAGACGGGCCCGCTGGCCACGTCCTGGCACTCCAACAAGTTCCTGGACCCGGTGCACGACGGTGCCGTGCTGCCGATCCTGCATCTGAACGGCTACAAGATCGCCAATCCGACCGTGCTCGCCCGGCTGCCCGAGAGCGAACTGGACGACCTGCTGCGGGGCTACGGGCACGCACCCCTCCACGTGGCCGGTGACGACCCGGCGACCGTGCACCGCGCCCTGGCGCAGGCCATGGACACCGCCCTGGACCGCATCGCGATGATCCAGCGCGCCGCCCGGCACGACGGCGCGGCCGAGCGCCCCCGCTGGCCCGTGATCGTGCTGCGCACCCCGAAGGGCTGGACCGGTCCCGCCGAGGTGGACTCGCTGCCCGTCGAGGGCACCTGGCGGTCCCACCAGGTGCCGCTGCCCGCCGTCCGGCAGAACCCGGAGCACCTGCGCCAGCTTGAGTCCTGGATGCGCTCCTACGGTCCCCAGCAGCTCTTCGACGAGCAGGGGCGGCCGCGGCCCGAGGTGCTGGCCTGCGTCCCGCAGGGCGCGAAACGGCTCGGCGCGACCCCGTACGCCAACGGCGGCCTGCGCCTGCGCGAGCTGCCCATGCCTCCGCTGGAGCGGTACGCCGTCCCGGTCGAGGGGCCCGGCCGTACGACGCACGAGCCCACCCGGGTCCTCGGCGACCTGCTGGAGGAGGTCATGCGGGCCACCGCCGGCAGCAGGAACTTCCGGCTCCTCGGTGCCGACGAGACCGCCTCCAACCGCCTTCAGGCCGTCTACGGCGCCAGCGGCAAGGCATGGCAGGAGCAGCAGCTTCCGGTCGACGAGGACCTCGACCGGCACGGGCGGGTGATGGAGATCCTCTCCGAGCACACCTGCCAGGGCTGGCTGGAGGGCTACCTGCTCACCGGCAGGCACGGGCTCTTCGCCAGCTACGAGGCGTTCGCCCACATCGTCGACTCCATGGTCAACCAGCACATCAAGTGGCTCCGCGTGACCCGCAGGCTGCCCTGGCGGGCCTCCATCGCCTCCCTCAACTACCTGTTGACCTCGCACGTGTGGCGCCAGGACCACAACGGCTTCTCCCACCAGGACCCGGGTTTCGTCGACCACATCCTCAACAAGAGCCCGGAGGTCGTACGGGTCTACCTGCCGCCGGACACCAACACCCTGCTGTCCACCGCCGACCACGTGCTGCGCAGCCGGGACTACGTCAACGTGGTGGTGGCCGGCAAGCAGCCCTGCTTCGACTGGCTGACGCTCGACGAGGCGAACGCGCACTGCGCACGCGGCGCCGGGATCTGGCACTGGGCGGGCAACGAGGACGGCACCCGGGAGCCCGACGTGGTGCTGGCGTCCGCCGGCGACGTGCCGACGCAGGAGACGCTGGCAGCGGTCCGACTGCTCCGCACCCATCTGCCGGAACTGGCCGTCCGGATGGTCAACGTCGTCGACCTGGCGCGGCTGCTGCCCCAGGAGGAGCACCCGCACGGTATGAGCGGCGCCGACTACGACGCGCTGTTCACGCGGGACAAGCCCGTCATCTTCGCCTACCACGGCTACCCGTGGCTGATCCACCGCCTGGCCTACCGGCGCGCCGGCCACGGGCACCTGCACGTGCGCGGCTACAAGGAGATCGGCACGACCACCACCCCGTTCGACATGGTGGTCCGCAACGACCTGGACCGCTACCGGCTGGTCATGGACGTCATCGACCGGGTTCCGGGGCTCGCGGTGCGTGCGGCCCCGGTGCGCCAACTGATGGAGGACGCACGGCTGCGCCACCACGTGTGGATCCGCGAGCACGGGCGTGATCTGCCGGAGGTCGCGGACTGGAGCTGGGCCCGCTGAGGAGCCGCCGCCGGCCGGCGCCCGCACGGGCCGGGCGACCCCCCGGCGGGGACGAGCGGCCCCTGCCGCCGCGAGGCGGCCCGCCCCGACAGTGGAGAGCGGATCCGGTGCGAGGAGGTCCGCCGATGACCAGGAGCGTGGTGGCCGGGCTCGACGGCTCCCGGGAGAGCCGGGTCGCCGCCGAGTGGGCCGCCGACGAGGCGCTGCTGCGCGATCTTCCGCTGCGACTGGTGCACGCCTGGGTGTGGCAGCCCTACGCCTTTGCGCCGCCGGCCACGGTCCCGTCCTCGCCTGCCGGGGCCGGCGGCCGCGGCGGCAGGGCCGAACCGCTGCTCGACGCCGTACGGGACGACCTCGCGCGGCGTCACGCGGGTCTGCGGGTACGCAGGGAGCAGGTCGCGGGGCAGCCGGTCACCGCGCTGGTGGACGCCGCGCAGGAGGCCGAACTGCTGGTGCTGGGCGCCCGGCGGCTGAGCATGGTGGCCGGTTTCCTGGTGGGGTCGGTGGCGCTCGCCGCGGTGGCGCGCTGCACCCGGCCGGTCGTCCTGGTCGGCGAGCACGGCCCGGGCGGAAAGGCACCGGACGGCACCGGTGACGTCGCGAACGCCCTGCCCGCCGGGTACCGGGACGTGGTGCTGGGCCTGGACGCCCGCAGCCCGGCCGGCCCCCCGATCGCGTTCGCGTTCCAGGCCGCGGCGGTGCGCGGGGCACGGCTTCGGGTGGTGCACGGCGGCGCCCCGCCTGCCCCGGACGGCGACGAGAACGGACTCGTCCGGCCCCGGGGCGCGCAGGCCGGCGGGCAGCGGTCCGGCGGTGGCGTCGCGGAGGTGCTACGGCCCTGGAGCGAGGACTTCCCCGGGGTGGAGGTGGCCGAGCAGCCGGTCGTGGGCAAGGTGGCCTCGCACCTGGTGGACGCCTCCCGGGGAGCGGCGCTCCTGGTCGTCGGACGGCGGAACAGGCGGCTGTCCGCGGGAGGCCACATCGGTTCGGTGACCCACATGGTGCTGCACCATTCGGACGCTCCCGTCGCCGTGGTGCCGCACGACTGAGCGGCCGACGGGGCGCGGGGCGCCGCCGGATCGGGCCGCACCCGCACGCCGGGGACCTTCCGATCCCCGCCCGGGCCCCTCGGCCCCTTCCCGCACCGCGCGCGGGCGCCCACCCTTGAGACACGCAACCCGGCCGTCCGCGGAGGCGGGTCGCCCGGGGCACGCCGGCACGAAGGAGGACGCGGTGTCTTCCCCCACGCTCGATGCGCCGGACGTGGCGTCGCTGGTCGCGGACGCGGTCATGGCGCCCGCCCTGCAGAGCGCGCAGCCGTGGTTGGTGCGGCACGTACGGGACGGCGACACGCTGGAGCTGCGCACGGAGTCGTCCCGTGCCCTGCCGCACGACGACCCGGCGCACCGGGAGCTGCGCCTCGAGTGCGGTGCGGCACTGTTCAACCTGCGGGTGGCCGCCGCACACGGGGGCCGCGGGACCAGGACGGACCTGCTGCCCGATCCAGGCGACCCCGGCCTGCTCGCCGTGACCACCCTGCGGCCGCCCGGCACCGCCCGGGCCGATCTCGCCGCCCTGTACCCGGCCGTCCGGCGGCGGCACGGCGCGGACCACCCGTTCACCGGTGAGCAGATCCCCGCCGCACTCCTCGACGAGCTGCGCGGCGCCGCGGCGGCCGAGGGGGCCCGCCTGGCGTTCCCGGACGCCCGGCACGCGCAGGCGCTGCTGGACCTCGCCGAGGACGCCGAGGCCCCGGAGGCGTCGCGCACGGACGTGCACCGGCAGGTGGCCCGCTGGGCCAGGACGCACACAGACACCGTGTCCGGCGGCGGTGTCCCGTCCGCCGCGCCCGGGGCCGGCCCGCACGGCGGCGGAGCGCCGGTGGGCGACTTCCTCGGTGCCGGACCGCCTCCGGGCTGTGCCACCGCCGCGTTCGAGGAGGCGCCCTTCGTCGCGGTGCTGGGCACCCGTGAGGACGGCCCGCTCGACTGGCTCCGTGCGGGTCAGGCGATGGAGCGCGTGCTGCTGGCAGCCGCGCTGGACGGCCTGGCCATGTCGCTGGAACCGCCGGCCCTCAGGTGGCCGCAACTGCGCTGGGCACTGCGCGATCCGCTCGCGGGCATGGGCTACGTGCAGATGCTGCTGCGGCTCGGGTACGGAGCGCAGGAGCCGGCCGCGCCGCCCAGGCCGGTGAGTGAGGTGCTGTCGGTGGTGTGAGCACCGCCCCCGGGGCCGCCGGACCGCGTCCTCGGTCGTGGACCTCAGCCGCCCATGTGCGCTCTCGGTCGTGGACCCGGGTGGTCACCGGGCCGTCCTCCCGATCACGGCCCGGGGCGGGCAGGGCCTCGGGCGGTTCGGCGGCGGACGCGGGGCGGTCGGCGAGGTCCGCGGGCGCGGCGGCGAACCTGCGGCCCGCGGGAGCGGCGGGCGGGTCCTTTGTCCGGACCACGGGCCGTGCCCCCCGGTCACGGTCCTCAGTCGTGCGGGACCACGGCCACCGGAGCCTTCGCGTGGTGGACCACAGCGTGGGCGACCGGGCCGATGCGCCCCCGCGGGCCGTGCGGGCGGTTCCTGCGGCCGACGACCACGAGCCTGGCGTGCTGCGACGCCTCCACGAGCGCCTGTGCGGCGCGTCCCTGGCCGCACTGTCCGCGCACCGCGACCGCCGGGTACTTCTCGGCCCAGGAAGCGAGCGCCTCATCCATCGTCCGCTCGTGTTCGCCCATGCAGTCGGACCGCAGCAGCGATGTGCAGCCGGCCAGGTCGGGCCCGAAGAGGCCGGGGATCGACCAGGTGTACACGACCCGCAGACTGCCGCCGTACCGCTCCGCGGCCCGGAAGGCGAAGTCGAGGGCCTCGTCGTGGTGGCCGTGCGGGTCCCACCCGACCACCGTCTCGCCACCGGCGCGCGCGCCGGTGCGTGAGCGCTGCTCCCCGACCAGGACGACCGGCCGCCGGATGTGCGCCAGCACGCCCAGGGAGACCGAGCCCGCGACGAAGCCGGCGATGCCGCCGAGGCCCCGGGAGCCCAGCACCGTCAGCTCCGCCTCCTCAGCCGCCCGGCACAGCTCGGCGACCGGCTCGCCGTCCAGCTCTGCCGTCTCCACGGGAAGCGCCGGGTGGGTGCGGCCGAGTCCGTCGGCCAGCTCGGCGAGCTCCCGCCGGTCGCGCTCCCGCGCCGGGTCGGCCGCGTCCACCGGTCCCGGCCCGGCGGCGCCGGTGTCGCGGACGTGGACCAGCCGCAGTTCGAGCCCGCGGTTCGCGGCCTCGTCGGCGGCCCAGCCGGCGGCCGCGACGCTCTGGGGCGACCCGTCGACTCCCGCAGCGATGGTGCGCCGCATGATGTGCACCTCCGGTCCCGTTCGGCCACGCCCGTGGGCGGCCGCCGGCACGTCGGGCGGCCCCGATGCCAACGTCGCACCGGCGCGGCGCACCCGCTAGGGCCGGTCGGTCCCGCGTGGCGCCCGATCCGGCGCCGCCCCGGCAGCGGTCCCCCGGCGGGCCACCGGTGGGCGCGCCGGGCCCGGGGCGGGGACGTTCGGGCCGCACAACGGGCTGTTCGGCACCTGCACCCGGCCGTCCCGCGCGCTCGACTGGGAACCGCGGGATTGCGAAAGGAGGCAAGGCCATGAACGCACTCGCGCGCAAGCAGCGGTTCTCGTTCCCGGACCTGCCCGAGTGGTTCGAAGGGTTCCCGTCCCGGCTCGCCCTGCCCGGCATGTCCGATCTGTACGCGATGCGGATGGAGACGTACGCCGAGGGCGGCCGCTACGTCCTGCGTGCGGAACTGCCGGGCATCGACGTCGAGGACCTGGACCTCACCGTCGAGGAGGGTGTGCTGACCATCAGGGCCGAGCGCACGGAACACGACGTCGACAAGGAGCGCAGCGAGATACGGTACGGGACCCTGATGCGCAGCGTGCCGCTGCCCGCCGGGGCCGACGAGAACGACATGGAGGCCTCGTACGCCGAGGGGATGCTCACGGTCAGCGTGGGAATGCACAAGGAGGCGTCGGAGGCGAAGCACATCACGGTGCGCAAGCGCTCGATGTGAGCCGAACGGGCTCAAGGTGATCCGAACGGGCCCGGCGTGAGCCGGACGGACTCGACGCGAGCTCGACGGACCCGGCGCGAGCCGGACGGATCCGACGTGGGAAGTGCGGTGCCCGGGTGCCCGGTGGAGTGGGTGCGCCGGACACTGTGCGTGCGCGGCGCCGTCGGGCTCGGCCGGGACCCTGGTCCGGGCCCCCGCCTCGGGCCCGGCCGGTGGGCCCGTCGTGCCTGCTGCCGGTAGCGTGGCAGGTGAAGGCGGAGTCCGTCGGCCGGCCGGGCCGGGAGGAATCAGCGGTGGAGAGCTCAGAAGGCGTCCCCGTGCCACTGCCGCAGTTGAGGCTGGACGAGCTGCTGGAGGAGCTGCAGGCCCGCCTCGATGCCGCCCGCAGTACCCGGGACCGGGTGCACAGGCTGCTGGAGGCGGTACTGTCCGTCGGCAGCGAACTGGACCTCCAGCAGGTGCTGCGGCGCATCGTGGAGGCGGCGGCCGTGCTGGTCGACGCCAGGTACGCCGCGCTCGGCGTGATCGCGCCGGACGGCAAGCGGCTCTCCGACTTCCTGACCGTGGGGATCGGGGACGAGGAGATCGCCGCCATCGGGCACTTCCCCGAGGGCCACGGCATCCTGGGAGAGCTGATCAGGGATCCGCAACCGCTCAGGCTGGCCAAGATCTCCGAACACCCCTCCTCGTACGGCTTCCCCGCGCACCACCCGCCGATGAACACCTTCCTCGGGGTTCCCATCCGGGTCAGGGACCAGGTCTTCGGCAATCTGTACCTCACCGAGAAGCGCGGCGGGGCACGGTTCGACGAGGAGGACGAGTCCGTGCTGGCCACGCTCGCCGTGGCGGCCGGCGTCGCCATCGACAACGCCCGCCTGTACGAGGAGTCCAAGCGGCGCGAGCGCTGGCTGCGGGCCAACGCGGAGATCACCTACGGACTGCTGTCGGGCACGTCGCGCACCGAGGTGCTGCACCTGATCGCCGAACGCGCGCGGGAGATCATGGTCGCCTCGCTCGCCGTGGTCGCGGTGCCGACCGAGGACGGTGCGCAACTCACGGTGGAGCTGGCGATCGGGGAGCAGGCCACCGAGCACCGGGGGCTCGTACTGCCGGTGGAGGGCACCTTCATGGGCGCCGCGTTCACCGCGGCGGCGCCGGTGATCAGCCCGGACGTCGGCAAGGACGTCCGTGTCTCGACGGGCCCCCCGCGGTTCGCCGGCCTCGGGCCCGCGGTGGCGGTGCCCATCGGCACCGGCGCGGGAGTGCGCGGTGTGGTGCTGCTGGCCCGCCGGGCCGGGGAGACGGTCTTCTCCAGGAAGGAGACCGAGCTGCTGCTGGCCTTCGCGGGCCAGGCGGCCCTCGCCATGGAACTGGCCGACCGGCGCAGCGACGCCGAGCACATCGTGCTGCTGGAGGACCGCGACCGGATCGCCAGGGACCTGCACGACCTGGCGATCCAGCGGTTGTTCGCGACGGGGATGACCCTGCAGAGCGCCGGGCGCTTCATCGAGCACGCGGGGGCGCTGGAACGGGTGGACCGCGCCGTGACGGACCTGGACGAGACCATAAAGATCATCCGTTCGACGATCTTCGGGCTGCGCGAGCACGAGGAGGCCACCGGGCGGGGCCTGCGGGCCCGGGTGGTGCGTGCGGTGGGCGAGGCGGCCGGCGCCCTCGGGTTCGCACCCGCCGTGCGGCTGGAGGGGCTGCTCGACACGCAGGTGCCCACCGGCATCGCCGACCATGTGGTGGCGGTGGTCTCGGAGGCCCTGAGCAATGTCGCCCGGCATGCGGAGGCGGCACGGGTGGAGGTGGTGCTGCGCACCGACGGGCGGCGGGTGCGGCTGACCGTCTCCGACGACGGCGTGGGCATCCCGGAGCGAGGCCGCCGCAGCGGCCTGCGGAACCTGGCGGAACGCGCCGCCCAGCTCGGCGGCTCCCTGCAACTGGCCAGGCCCCCCACCGGCGGCACCACGCTCACCTGGGACGTTCCGCTGCCCGGGGACTGACGAGGGCTCCGGGCCCGGGCAGGCACACGGCGTGACGCTTCCCGCGCCTGGTGGGGGCGGCCGGGGTCGTCCGGACGGCGGGTTTGCCCCGTAGGGCCCTAAACGGCCGGAGGTGCCCGGCGGCACGCTTGGTGTGCGGCGGTATCGGGTGGGCAGGTGGGCCGGCCGCGGGCCGGGGTGCGTCCGGGTGCCGGGCAGCAACAGCTTCGACAGGGGCGGACCTCACGCTGCGACGGCCGGTTCGAGCGCGACGTGGACGGAGGAGATCACGGATGACGGCGGCACCGCACATCGTGAGTGATGTGATGACCTCCACCGCGGTCGCCGTGGGGCCCCGGGCAGCGTACAAGGAGATGGTCGAGCTGATGCGGCAGTGGGACGTCAGCGCGCTGCCCGTGCTGGAGGGCGAGGGCCGGGTGATCGGTGTCGTCTCGGAGGCCGACCTGCTGCTCAAGGAGGAGTACCGCACCGAGGACCCCCGACGAACCTCCCCCACGCTCGACGAAGCCGCCAAGGCCGCCGCCCAGTACGCCGAGGACCTGATGTCGACCCCCGCGGTCACCGTGCACGCCGACACCACCATCGCCGATGCCGCACGCATCATGGACCGGCTGCACATCAAAAGGCTGCCGGTGACGGACGATGCGGGTCTGCTGCAGGGCGTGGTCAGCCGCGGCGACCTCCTGACGGTGTTCCTGCGACCGGACGAGGAGATAGCCGAGGAAATCAGGGAGACGGTGCTCCCCTCGATGCCGGCGGCCGCACGGATGGAACTCTCCGTACGGGACGGTGTGGTCACCCTGGCCGGGCGTGCGCCGGACAGTGCGATGATCCCCCTGGTGACCCGGGCCGTGCAGGCCGTGGAGGGCGTGGTGGACGTCCGCTTCGGCGAGGCCGGGGGAAGCGGCGGCGCGCCGGACGCCGCCGGCCCGGCGACCTGATCCGGGACGGCGCACACCCGGAGGGCCGGCGGACGCGGCCGCTCACCCCAGCGGGGCGAGGTTCTCGCGCTCGATCCTGCGGCGCACGTCCTTCGTCAGCCGGCGCAGGGGTGCGGAGAACCTTGGGCGGGGTGGTTGCGGGTCCCGGATGCGTCGGGCCGCTGCGGGCAGGGACGCGAGATCGGCGGTGAACCTCTCGTGTGCCCGTGCGAGCGGCTCCGTGCCACCCGTCCTGCGGCCCCCGGCCATCACCGTCCCCAGCACCGGACGGCTCCCGTGCGGCGGCTCCTCGTCGCGCAGTGCGATGACGTCGGTGTGGTCCGCGGTCCGGAAGACCTGCTTCGCACCCGGTGCCGTGGCCTTGGCGGACGACAGCTTCATCACCGGCCGGCCGTCGTAGGCGACGAGCTTGTAGGCGGAGTCCAGGTACGGGGCGTCGGCCGAGACACCGACGCGGGTGCCGACCGCGAAGACGTCGACCGGTGCGCCGGATGCCACGAGGTCCGCCACCCGGTACTCGTCGAGGCCGCCGCTCGCCACGATGCCCACCTCGGGCAGTCCCGCGTCGTCCAGCGCCCGCCTGGTGCGCCGCGCCAGGGCGCCGAGGTCACCGGAGTCCAGCCGGACGGCGCAGCCGGGGCCGAGGCCGAGGTCGCGCATCACCCGGGCGGCCGTGGCCACGCCCCGGCCGGTGTCGTAGGTGTCGACGAGGAAGGTCACCGGACCCGGGTGGGTGCGGGCGAAGGCCCGGAACGCGCTCTCCTCGTCGGGGAACGCCTCGATGTAGGAGTGCGCCATGGTGCCCGTGGCGGTCAGCCCGTAGGCGGCGGCCGCCGCCACGTTGCTGGTCGCCGTGAAGCCCACCAGCGCGCCCAGCCGTGCCGCCTGCATGCCGGCGTCGATGCCCTGGGTGCGGCGCAGCGAGAAGTCCACGACCTCGCGGCCGTCCGCGGCGAGGACCGGGCGGGCGGCCTTGGACGCCACCAGCGTCTGGTGGCTGACCAGGTTGAGCAGGCACGTCTCGACCAACTGCGCCTCCGGCAGCGGAGCGGTCACCTCCAGCAGCGGCTCTCCTGCCAGCACGGTCCGGCCCTCCGGCACCGCGCGGACCTCGCCGGTGAACTCCAGCCCCAGCAGTGGTTCGAGGTCGCCGGGCGGCCGGTGCAGGGCCGTCGCGTACGCCTCGGTGTCCGCGCGGCCCACCCGGAACCCCGCGAGGTGGTCGAGCACGGACCCGAGACCGGCCGCGACCAGGAAGCCTCGCTCGGGCGGCAGGTCCCGGACGAACAGGCTGAAGGTGGCCGGTGCCGTCAGGCCCTCCTCGACGTACGAGAGCGCCATGGTGACCTCGTACAGGTCGGTGGTCATGGCGTCCGGCACGGCCCCTCCTCTCTGCGCTGCCGCTCCTGCCCCGCGCTGCCGCCCTTGCCCCGAGCCCTCGGGGCCCCGCGTCCGGCGCGTCCCGCGTCCCGCGTCCCGCACGCTCCTCCCGGCCGGGGCGCTGCGCGGTCCCCCGACCGGGGCGCGCACCGCCCTGCGTCCCCGGGCCGCCGGTGCGCACCGCCGGCGTCCCCGGGGGCCGCGCACGCCCCTCCCCCGCCGGCCCGCCATGGGCCGCGGCCGGCCGCGGCGTCGTGCCCGGTTCTCCCGGACCGCTGCCGCACCGGGGCCGTCGCGGGGCCGTCGCGGCCGACGGTGCTACATCGGCCAGGGAGCACCGCTGCCCTGCTGGGACGGTGCGTTCACGCTCTCGATGTCGCGCTGCGCCGTGCCCAGGAGCTGCTGGGCGATGTCGCGCATCGCCCGCCCGGCCGCCAGCTCGTCGCCGATCTCGGGTACGTCGCGATCGCCCGGGTTGCAACGGGCGAGGCCGTTGCCCACGACCGACGTGGTCCCGGTGTCCACCACGGCTCGTGCCTTCGTCGTGCCCTCGTCCTCGAAGAGGTGGAGGTGCACCTTCCACTCGGTTGTGTGCGTCATTTTTCCGCTCCTCGACGAGTGTCCGCGAGTGTCACGGCCACTGTCGAACGCCCCGCGGGCCCCCGTCACGGGGCCGAAGGTCCCCGCCGGCCCGACAGCCGGGCCGACCTGACGACGAGCGGCGCGCACGGGGTGCCGCCCCCGGTTTCTTGGACTTGCGGGTCCATGTTTACCGGGCACCTCGGGAGCCGCCGAAGGGCGAGGCCACTCGGGCGCGCGTCGTCGAGGGTGCGGCCGAGGTGTTGCGGGAGACGGGTGCCGCCTTGGCGAGGCTGGACGACATCCGGATGCGGACCGGCACCAGAGCCGGCTCTTCCACTACTTCCCCGGCGGCAGGAGGACCTCCTGCTCGCCGTCGCCCGGTACGAGGCCGACCGGGTACTGGAGGACCAGCAGCCCCATCTCGGCCGTCTCGACTCCTGGGATGCCTGGTAACGGTGGCGGGACGTGCTCGTCGAGCGTTACGTGACGCGGGGCGACATATGTCCGATGGGCTCGCTGTTCACCCGGATCGGGCGCTCCACGCCCGGGGCCCGCCATCGTCGTCGAGCTCATGCGGCAGTGGCAGGAGCACCTGGCCGCCGGGATGCGGACCCTCCGGCGCCATGGCCGCCTGCCGGACTCCCTCGACGTCGACGAGGAGGCCGCCGCGCTCCTCGCCGGGGTCCAGGGCGGGGTTTCGCCGGCACACACGATGCTCTCTGCCAAGGTCCGGCGGGCGCCTGCGCGCGAGGCCGGGCCAGTGGAGTTGGCCTTTCGTGCCCAGTGCTCGATGACCCACAGACGAAATGACCGCAGCGGGGCCTGGCGCACCCTTTCTCGAAGTTCCCACACTGGCGAGTTCGAATTTCGATCCGCCTATTGCCCACGTTTCCGCATGCCTTGGCTTCCCCTCGCGTGGTGGATCCGGAAGAGATCCGACGCAGATGGAACGGAGCAATTCTTCTGCCCGTATCCGATAGGGCGTCCCATCTGCTTGCGCAGGCGTGGGTTGGGCTGGTAGTGGGCGACCCCCACCAGGACATGCCCGAGGAGACGGTGAAGATCTTGGCATCGAGTTCGTCTGCGAGAGCGAGCAGACGTTCGGAGGCAAGATGCGCGGCAGGTCCGTAGCGTGTTGGGGGTGAGCCGGGTGGCGGGCGGGTGAACCGCCGGGCCGCGTCTCCTGCAAGATGATGCGCAGTCACATAGCGACCACGGAGTGAGAGATTCGGCTGCCGGCCCTGGCCGCCGCCCAATCCCCCGATAGCCGGTGGCACATGAGGTCGGGGGGCTGCGGCACCGAGTGCCGGACGGGCTCACGGCGAACCCGCCGTGAGCCCGTCACAGCAATTTGTTAAACCGTTGACGTAATTACGAGCGCTGAACTACGTTGTCACCCGGCCCTGACCGGGTGACAGCCGTGTCCGGGAGAACCCCGAGCGAGGCAACTCCCCCCCACGAGCCGCTCCACCCGGCCCTTCGGCACCGAAGGGCCCTTCAGCACACCCCTCAACCAGGGGCGCTGGCCGCCCGGCCGCCCTGCCTCTGGCCTGCCCTCAACGCGGCAGCCGGGCCACACCCGCACGTGAAACATGGAGGTGTCGTGTGAACAGAGCTGTGAACAAAGCGCGCAAGGCCGCCGTCGCCCTGCTGTCGGCAGCCGCCCTCATGGCGACCGCCCCGTCGGCCGCTCTCGCGGCCGATGCCCCCGCGCACGGCCGCGGCCTCGGGCACAACCCGGTCGGCGGTGTGCGCACCGGTCATTACCCGGACGTCTTCAGCGCCGCAGGCTACTCCAAGAAGGCCGTGGACGCCCGCATCGAAGCCACCTGGCAACAGTTGTTCCACGGTGACCCGGGGACCGCACCCACCCATGCCGACGGCCAGTCGATCTACTACCAGCTCACCCCGGACCTGGCCTACGTCGAGGACATCGGCAACCAGGACGTGCGCACCGAGGGCATGGGCTACGCCATGATGATCGCCGTGCAGCTCGGCCACAAGCACGAGTTCGACTCGCTGTGGAACTTCGCCAAGACGAAAATGCAAATCCAGAGCGGTGGCGAGAAGTACTACTTCGCCTGGCACACGGACACCACCGGCAAGGTACTCAGCACCGGCGTGGCTCCCGACGGCGACCAGTGGATCGCGGCGGCGCTGGCCATGGCCTCCGGCCGCTGGGGCGACGGCCAGGACACCTACGACTACGGGCAGCAGGCCAAGCAGATCCTGCACGCCATGTGGCACGCCTCCGACAACGGCGGCGTGAACATATTCGACGCGGCCAGCCACCTGCCCACCTTCTCCCCGCCTGGCGCGGTGGGCTACAGCGACCCGTCCTACGCGCTGCCGGCGTTCTACAAGGTCTTCGCCGCCGCCGATCCGACGGACAAGGCGCTGTGGGACCAGGCGTACACCGCCGGCGAGAAGATGCTGCAGAAGGCACCGAACGCGCAGACGGGCCTCGCGCCCTGCTACGCCAACTTCGACGGCACCCCCTACATGCGGCCCGGCGAAACGGTCGACGACAACGCCTACGACCACAACTTCCAGGAAGACGCCTGGCGGGTCATCGCCAACGCCAACGTCGACGCCTCCTGGTTCGGCACCAAGCCGTGGCAGACGAAGTACTCCAACACCCTGGAACGCTTCTTCCAGGGACAGGGCGTGACCACCTACGTCAGCCGCTACCACCTGGACGGCACACCGCTGACTGCCGGCCAGAACACCTACGAGCCGGCGCACGCCCAGGGCCTGGTGGCCATGAACTCCACCAGTGCGATCAGCGCCAACGCCGCCGACCGCAAGGACTTCGTCCGCGACCTGTGGAACACCCCGATCCCCTCGGGCCAGGCCCGCTACTACGACGGCATGCTCTACATGCTCGGACTCCTCTACGACAGCGGTCAGTTCAAGGACTGGACGCCGCAGGCGCACACCCACCGCTGAACGAGCGGCCGCCGACGCCGTCAGGAGCGCCGGCGGCCCGTTTCTCGCCCACCTCCCCCGCTGCGGACCGGGTGCCCGGTCCGCAGCGGGCGTGCCGGCTGGACGGAAGTCCGGTGGACATCGCAGCGTGTGCTGACCACGATGACAGCCGTGTCCGAGCCCAGCGCCGGCCACGTAGCCGACCATGACCCGAGCCGGCCCCGGCAGGCCGCTACTGCCCTCGATGCTCTCCGGGCAGCGGCACCTGGGCCGTTCGTGAGGATCGAGACCATCGGCTCAACCTCTGTGCCGGGATTGGCGGCCAAGCCCGTCATCGATCTGATGGCCGCCGTCCACGGCCTCACGCACGCCGCGCCCCACCAGGCGGCGCTCGCCGACCTCGGCTTCCACCCGCACGACGACGGGATGACTGACCGACTGCTGGACATCCGCGCAGACGGCGGGGCCCGCAGCCATGTCCTGCACGTGGTGACCTTGGAGAGTTGGCCCACCCGGAACCAGCAAATCTCCCGGGACTGCCTGCGCGCCCACCCCGGAAGAACCTCTCGGCCGGGCAGCGAGCCGCCATCGGCCCCACCCCGAGACCCGAGCACTCGGCGAACAGGCCATGGCGACTCTGAGGACCTGGCGACTCCTGCACAGGCTGCCATGCGGCACCACTCGCATCACCGACCTGGTCAAAGCCGTCCTGAGCCGCCACCTCGCACCAGCAGTACGAGGTGGGAAAGACCTCAGTGTCGCGGAGTTCCTGGCGTACCGGCTGCTGCACTTCTACGGCAGGGGCCGAAGAGGGTCTGAGACCCTGCCTTCTGGATACAACCCCTCTGCTCGAAGGGGCGCGCCCCGAGTCGCCCCTGGCCGACGGCTTGAGCGGTGAATTCTGCGACTGAGCCCCCTCGGGCCCTCTGAATGCCCATAATTCGGCTGCTGGGTGCCGCGGTGGGGGCCGTGCACGCCTGGCTGATGTCCGAGGCGCGGGCACCGGCGGCGCACACCGGCCTGCTCGACGAGGCACGGCGGTCGCACCTGGCCGCCGCACGCCGGCGCATGAACGAGGTCATGGGCCTCGTCGAAGGCGAGTTCCCCGGTGTCGTCGTCCACCGCGCACTGCGCGCGGGGCGCGCGGTGGACATCCTGCGGGCGGTGTCGCGCTCCGCCGCGCTGCTCGTCGTCGGTGCGCGCCCGGCGCGGGAGCCGGGTCGGCCATCGGCTCGGCCCGGTGACGCACGCGATGCTGCACCACGCGCCCTGCCGGGTGACCGTGGCGCCGCACCCCTGAGCCGCCGGCCCACCGGCCGGTGGCGGGCACCGCACCCGCGACCGCCACCCGGTCCCGGGCGCGCACGCCCCCGGGACGACCGGGCACCGCCAGACCACCGCCGCCGCGGTGCCCGTGCCCGGCGCGGCGGCACGGGGCGGCCGGCGATCGAACGGGACCGCCCACCGTCGCCCGCCCTCGCACCAGCCGCCGTTCGACCCCCGTCCGGGGATGGAACATACGTCCACGATCTGCCCCCGCGCGGCCCGTTACGGGCGGCCCGCCGGGGCGTTCTCTAGAGCACGTGTACCCATCCGCGCACCCTCCCGGAGGAACCGTGTTCTCCGCTCCCCATGCCCCGCCCCGCCCGGCCCGTTCGAACACCGGCCCGCTCCCGCCATGGGCCGCCGGCCCTGCCCGGGCGTGCGGTTGAGACCGCACCCGGTCACCGCAGGACGCCCGCAGGAACCCGTGGAAGGAGAACAGGAGCAGATGGCGAGCATGCGACGCCGCGCACCGCGCGGCGGGCGGCAGCGGATCCACGAGGCAGAGCCGAGCGAAGGAGAGGAGCTGCGGTTCATCGACAAGACCGGCAGCCGGGAGCGGGCCGCGCGGCAGATCCGGCTGCTGGACATGGCGCGGCGGCTGCCCCGGCTGGTGCGCCGCTCGGTCGCGCTTGCCTGGGAGATCGACCGCTGGGCCGCCCTGGGACTGCTGGTCTGCCAGGCCGCCTCCGGCGCGATGCAGGCGCTCGGGCTCCTCGCGGTCAGCGGAACGCTCGGCGCCCTGCTGGCCGGCGGCGACGTCTACCAGCGGCTGCTGTCGGCGTGGCCCTCGCTGGCGATGCTGGGCGGTGCGGCCGCGCTGCGGGCCCTGCTGAGCATCATCGTGGTGTGGCTGTCCTCGCGGTTGGGCCCGCAGATGTCGCGGGAGGCGGAACGCAGCCTCGTGCAGGCGGTCACCAGGGTCGAGTTGTCCGCCTACGACGCGCCCGGCTTCAACCACCGCAAGGAGGCCGCCGACCGCGGTGCCGAGGTCGCCCAGGACCTGGTGGCCGAGGGCCAGGACCTGATCGCCTCGCTCGCCTCCCTGATCGCCGGGGCGGGGGTGCTGACGGCGCTGCACCCCGCACTCCTGCCCCTGCTGGCGCTGGCCAGCTTCCCGCAGGCCGTGGCGCAGATCAGTGCGGCGCGGGTGCGGTACCTGGCGCGGCTGCGGTCCAGCGGCGACCTGCGGATGCTCGCCATCCTGCGCTGGCACGTGTGCGACCGGTACGCCGCCGACCAGATCCGCGCGGGCACCATGTCCGACTTCCTGGTCGACCGCTACCGGCGGATCACCCGGCGCATCAACGACGCGGACCGGCGTGCCGCGGACACCGGCGCCTGGATGTCCCTGCTGGGCGCGGTCTGCGGCGGACTGGCCTCCGCCGCGGTCTGGGCCGCGGTGGTGTGGCTGCTGGCCACCGGCCGGATGAGCGTCCAGCACGCCGGCACGGCCGTCTTCGCCCTGAGCACGGTCGGCACGGCGCTGCGGGGCCTGGTCTCCGGCGGGGCCCGCATCATGCGCACCGGCCTGTACATGGACGACTGGTCCGATTTCCTGCGGGAGGCCGGCGGCTACGGCATGTCGCGCGGCACCACCGTGCCGGCCGAACCCCGGGAGATCGCCGTACGCGACCTCGTCTTCCGCTACGAGGAGGCGGCCCAGGACGCGCTGCGCGGTGTGTCGCTGACCCTGCGGCGCGGCGAGGTCGTCGCGCTGGTCGGCTACAACGGCAGCGGGAAGACCACGCTGGCCAAGGTGCTCAGCGGGCTCTACCTGCCGACCACCGGCTCGGTCACCTGGGACGGCGTCCCCACCGGCGACCTCGACCCGGACGCCATGTGGTCGCACGTGGCCCTGGTGCCGCAGGACTACGCGCGCTGGCCGCTCACCGCCCGCGAGAACATCACCCTGGGCCAGCCCGTCCCCGGCGGCGACGAGCGCATCCACAGCGCGTGCGCCGCGTCGGGCGCCGACGAGGTGGTCACCGAGCTGCGCTCAGGTCTGGACACGGTGCTGGCCCGCGACTGGCTGGGCGGGCAGGAGCTCTCCGGTGGCCAGTGGCAGCGGGTCGCGCTCACCCGCGCGTTCTACCGCCCGGCCGGCCTGCTGGTCCTCGACGAGCCCACCGCGGCCCTCGACCCGCTCGGGGAGCACCGGATCTTCGCGGGTCTGCGCGAACTGGCCGCCACCCGTGCCGTCGTCCTGATCACGCACCGCCTGACGAACGTCGCCGTCGCCGACCGCATCCTGGTCCTGGACAAGGGTCGCGTCGTCCAGCAGGGCACCTTCCCGGAACTCGTCGCCGAGGACGGCCTCTTCCGGGACCTGTGGGCCTACCAGCACACCAGGCAGACGGCCGGGCCCGCCGGCGCCCCGCCTCCGGTCGCGCCCGCGCCCGCCCTCGCACCCGGGGAGCAGGACGCGTCCTAGTCCGGCGCGGTGCAGGCGGGCGGCGCCCGGGCCGGCGCACCCCGGCCCGGGCGCACCGCCGGGCACCCCGTACCACCGGGCACCCCGTACCGCCGGGCACCCCGCACCGCCGCCGGGCGCCGGACGGCAACGGGCCTCCCCCGGGTCCCGCTCCGCGCCGTGGACCCGGCAGCCACCGGCCGACCCCGGCCCCCGGTCGCGGTGCGCACCGTCAGGACCATCGTCGAACCGCCGCCGGGCGTGTCCTCCGCGGTGAGTGTGCCGCCCATGGCCTCGGCGGTACCCGCCGCGCGGCCCGACTCGCCGAGAAGGGCGCCGCCGGCGAGGTACGACCAGCTCGACCTGGTCGGCGCGGCGCACCACCTCGTCCGGCACGGTCTCGCGCTGCCGTATCCCGGTGATCGTGGTCCCGCCCGCCGGCGCAAGGTCCCGAGCCGCCGTGGACGAGAAGGGGAAACCGTGGTCCGCGGCCGGCTCCGAGCCTTCTTGACGCTTTCCATATGGAACCTCGGGCACCTTTGACGCCGTGCTTACGCCACTCGTACACCTGTGGTCGCCCCGCCGGCCCCCGCCCGCCGTGCGCCGTGTCGCCGGCCGTTCACCGGCCCGTCGTCCCGCACACACGCACCCCTGGAGCCGCGTTCTCTTCGGGAGGCTGGACTCCACCGCGACGAACCGGGGCGGATCAGGCCGTTCTCCACGGCTGCGGCCGAGCGACCGCCCTCCGCACGAAGGAGACATATGAAGAACCGCTCGGGCAGAGGCCGCAGTCACCGCACCCGGCTCGCTCTGCGCCTGGCCATGGCGCTGGCCGTGGCGGCACCGCTCGCCGTGGCCGGCGGCACCGCGACGGCCGCCTCCCCGGCGGCGGCACCGGCCGGCGCCGCCGCCACGGCCGGCACGGCCGCGGCGCACTGGACGACACAGCACGTCGCCCCGGGCGTCCAGGTGCGCACCGGAACGCTCACGGACACCGCCGGCGCCCCGAGCTGGACGGTGACCGTGCAGGCCCCCGTCGAGGCCGCCTTCACCGGCCGACCGGCCTGGGCCGAGGTCGGCGGCACGACATGGGCCTCGGGGACCACCGCCAAGCTGCGCACCGCCGGTTTCACCCCCGTCGAGACCCCGGTCCCCTGGCCGCGGTACAGCGACACACCGCACGGCCTGATGGGCGTGCGGATCCGCATCGGCTCGTACCCCACCCAGCAGGCTGCGCAGAACACCGCCTCGCTCGTCACCGCCGCCGGCTTCCACACCGCGGTCGAGTGGACGGGTTACGACGCGGACCAGCCCGCGGACGTGGAGCACGTGCGCGTGGCGGTCATCGACCCGGGCACCTTCACCGGCTCCGTCGAGGGCACCCACGACGGGAACGTCGCGCAGCGCGAGACGACATCGTCGGTCGCGGCCGAGCTGGGCTCCCTGGTCGGGGTGAACGGCGGCTTCTTCATCACCTCGGACGCCGACGGCGCCCAGGGCCTGCAGGCGGGCCTCGCCGCCTACGACGGCCGGGTCCAGTCGCTGGCGTCCGGTGCGCGTGCCGCGCTCGTGCTGGGCGACGGCGGGCGGCACAACAGGATCGCCGACCTGACCACCACGGCCACCGCGCGCATCGGCGACTCCCGCTACGCCGTGCACGGCGTCAACCGCACCCCGGGCCTGGTGCGCGACTGCGGCCAGCCCGGCGGCTCCCCGACCGCACGGCCCCGGCAGGACCTCACCTGCACCGAGCAGGACGACCTCGTCGCCTTCACCCCCGAGTACCGCCACGCCCTCCCGGCGGGCGCCGGCACCCAGGTGGTGGTCGACGCACGGGGCCGCATCGTGTCGGTCGGCAGCCGCGGTGGGGACGTCACCGCCGGCCACACCGTGCTCCAGGGCATCGGCTCGGCGGCTGCCTGGCTCACCGGCCACGCCGTGGTCGGTGCGAAGGCGACCGTGCGCACGGCCATCAGCGACAGCCGGGGCAGGCCGGTCGTCCTCGGGCCGCACGACAGCGTCGTCAGCGCGGCCCCGACCCTGGTGGCGGACGGCAGGATCCACATCGACGCCGCCGCGGAAGGCACCGTGGACCCCTCGGACCTCTCCTTCGGCTACGCTTGGGCCAACACCCGCCAGCCCCGCACCATGGCCGGCATCGACGGCAGGGGCAGACTGCTGCTGGTCACCGTCGACGGCCGTCTGTCCGGCGGCAGTGAGGGGTTCACCCTCGCCGAGGGTGCGGCGTTCATGAGGTCGCTCGGTGCCGTCGAGGCGCTGAACCTGGACGGTGGCGGCTCCACCGCCATGGCCGTGGGCGGCCGGCTCGTCACCCACCCGTCCGACGCCACCGGCGAGCGGGCCGTGGGCGACACGGTCCAGGTGCTGCCGCGGGACTGACCCACCGGGGCACGGTGGCCGGCTACGCCGTCCCGCGGCCGCCGGCCCCCTGGTCACCGAGGCTCCCGCTCGCCAGCCACAGGTTCACCTCGTGGGGACGGCCGCGCCGGAACATCAGGGGTGTCCGCCGCCCGGCGGCGGTGGTCTCGGCCGCCAGGGTGGTGACCTCGGCCGTCCAGCCGTGCCCGGCGAGCCACGGTCCGGGCGGCAGCGGGGGCCCCGGCTGGAAGAAGCTCAGGACGCGGTCTATCACGGCGCCCTCGACCGCGTCGGCCACGCCCGCGTCAGCGAGCCGGGGATTGTCCTCGTAGTACTCCAGCGCGATCCGGCTGCCCGGGCCGCTGAGCGCCGTCAACCGCTCCAGCAGGCCGTCGCAGTCCTGCGGCGACAGGTACATGAACAGCCCCTCCACCAGCCACAAGGTGCGCAGGCTGGGATCGAGACCCGCCTGCGTGAGCGCCTCGTGCCAGGGCCCGCGCAGGTCGGCGGCGACCGTGGTGCGCCGCACCGTGGGGCTGAGGCCGGCCTCCGCCACGACACGGTCCTTGAAGCGCAGGACGGGTGCGGTGTCGACCTCGAACACCGCGGTGTCCACGGGCAGGCCGAGGCGGAAGGCCCGGGCGTCGAGCCCGGCGGCGAGCAGCACCACCTGCCGGACACCGTCGTCCACGGCGGCACGCACCACCTGGTCGTAGTAGCCGGTCCGCACACCCAGATAGGTGGAGAGCATGTACCAGGTCTCGGTGAGCTCACCGGTCAGGTCGGCGGGGCCGGTCGGCAGCACCGCGTCGCGGCCCGTGCGGACGGTGTCCTGGAGCATGCCGACGAGGGCCGTGGCGAGGGGGTCCGTGAACAGCCGGTCGTCGCGGGCCGATTCGACCGCCCGCATGTGGGCGGTCATCAGTCCCGTCCATCCGACGTCGGACGGTACGCGGACGTGGTCGTGGGCAGGCACTTCCTCAGCCACCGTGCATTTCCCCTTCTCTCGGCCGCCGTGCCGGGTGCTCGCGCCCGGCATCAGGAGGGCGGCCGTCCGCTCGGCGTGGCCAGCTTGCCACGACCGGGCGCGGGCGGCGCACGGGGAGGTCGGCGTTGCGGACCGCGGACGGGGCCGTGCGGCGGCGCGGTGCGGGCCCCGCTCAGCGCCGCGGGGCGCCCACCGCGTGCGCGCGCGTCACTTCACGCTCCCGCTGACCAGGCCGCTGACGATGTACCGGTTGAGGGCGACGGCGATGACCGCGGGCACCGCGATGGTGATGACACCGGCCGCGCTGAGCAGCGTGGAGGGCACGACGTGCTGCCCCTGCAGGGCCGCGATGACCACGGTCAGCGGTTCGGTGGACTGGTCGGTCGACAGGACCAGTGGGAAGAGGAACTGCGTCCAGGAGAACAGGAACGTGATGACCGTGGCGGAGACGATGCCGGGCAGGGCAAGCGGGAGGAGCACGTGCCGCAGCACCTGCAACCGGCTGGCGCCGTCGACGAGGCCGGCCTCCTCGATGGCCGGCGGCAGGGTGAGGAGGTAGTTGTACATGATCCAGGTCGCCAGCGGCAGGAAGCCGGAGACGTAGACGAGGACGATGCCGGTGTAGGTGTTGACCAGACCGAAGTCCCCGAGGATGCGGTAGAGCGGGATCAGTGTGGTGTAGGCGGGGAAGGCCATGGTGGCCAGGACGCCGTAGAACAGCGCGGTGCGGCCCCGGAACGTCATCCGCGCGAAGGCGTACGCCGCGAGCGTGGACAGCACGACGGTGACGAGGGTGGCGGCCCCGCACTCGACGAAGATGTTGGCCGTCGACTGCCGGATCTGCCCCGAGACCTCACCGGAACCGCCCAGCAGGGTGCTGTAGTTCCGTACCGTGGGCGTGGGCGGAAGGTAGTGGGCGGGCTTGCTGCCGGCCTGTGCCTCGCTCTGCAGACTGGTGTTGATCGTCCAGTAGATCGGCACCAGCGACCACAGGAGGATGAACGCGATACCGAGCCACCGGACGCGGACCCGCCGGAACACACGCAGGGACATCAGAACTCCACCGTCCTGTGCACGAACTTGACCACGAGGAACGACAGGACCAGGGTGGCCGCGGTGACCAGCAGCGACAGGGCGTACCCGGCGCCGAAGTCCAGGTTCTGGAAGCTGATGAAGTAGGTCTGCGCCATCACGGACGAGCCGGTGGACGCCGCGCCGTTCAGCACGTAGGGCTGGTCGAACACGTTCAGCGTCGCGATCACCGCCTGCACCATCGCGACGGCGATGCCGGGCCTGACGAGCGGCAGCGTGACGCGCCGGAAGGCCGCCCATGACGAGCAGCCGTCCAGCTTCGCCGCCTCGTACAGGTCGTGCGGGATGTTCTGCAGCGAGGCCAGCACCAGCAGCGCCGACAGGGGCGTGATCTGCCACACCTGCACCAGCTCGATCAGTGCGATCGTCTCCAGGCGGCCGTGGCCGAGGAAGGTCTGGTAGTGGTCGATCAGGTGCAGGGAGGTGAGCACGCTGTTGAGCAGTCCGGAGTTGGCGTCCCAGATCCCGCTCCACACGATGCCCTCGACGACCCCGGGCAGCGCCCACGGCAGGATGAGGACGGCGATGAGCACCGAGCGGCCGGCGAACCGGTGCTGAAGGGTGATCGCCATGACGATGCCGAGGACGGTGGACAGCGCCACGCCGATCAGTACGTACAGCATCGTGTTGCCGGCCGCGGTGCGCACCGCGGCCGAATGGAGCAGGCTTCGGAAGTTGCCCAGCCCGATGAACCGCGTCGGCGGGTCCAGGGCGTCGACCCGGAAGAAGGACTCGACGATGGTGAAGACGGCGGGCACCAGTGCCAGGGCGACGATGAACAGGGCCAGGGGGGACACGAGCAGGTAGGGCAGTGGATCGAACCTGCGCCGGCGCCTGGCGCCGGGTGCCGCGTCCCGGTCCGCGCCGGTGTCCTGTGGTGTCCTCGGCAGTGTGTCGAGTGGGGGGCGTGTCATGGGCGGTACCTCACGGCCGGTGCGTGCTCCCTCACGATCCACTGGCGAGCCGGTTCGCGGTGCCCGCGATCGCCTTGATCGCCCCCTTGACGCTCAGGCTCCCGGTGGCGGCCGCGTGCAGGTTGGTGTAGACGGCGTTGGAGAACTGCGGGTACCACGAGGGTGCTCCGCCGGGGAAGACGGGGCGGGTGCCGGACGCCAGCATGGTGCTCATGGCCGAGGCGCCGACCAGGTCTCCCTTGGCGGCGAGCTTGTGCACCGCGCTCAGCCGGGAGGGCAGGCTGTAGGTCCGCAGCGTCTTGTCCGGCCCGTCGAGGCCCGCGAACGCGGCCTGGTTGTCCGCGGCGGTGAACCACTTGATGAACTTCGCCGCGGCCACCGGGTACTTGGCGGCCTGGGGGATGCCGATGCCGTCGGGGTTGCTCAGGTTGGGTGCGGGGCCGCCGGCGCCGGGCGGGGCGAGGTAGCCGACCTGCTTGACGACGGTCGAGGAGGAGGGGACGTCGTAGAGGCTGCCCACGTTGCCCGAGTAGTCGCTGAAGACACTGGCGACCGTGCCCTTGGCCATCTCCGTCTGGGTGCCCTGGCTGTCGGTGGTGTTGATGTTGCCGGGGGGCACCAGGCCCTGCCTCATCGCGTCGACCATCCACTGCGCGGCCTTGTACCCGGCGGAGCCCGGACTCGTGAACCGGGGTCTGCCGTGTGTGTCGAGTACCGTGCCGCCGAACGCGGCCGTGGCCTGGTACCAGTAGGTGGACAGGCCCTCGGCCGCCGCGAACGGTATGTCCAGGGGGTGGTCGACGACCCCCTTCGACCTGATCCGCCTGAGGTCCGCGGTGTACTGCGCCATCGTCCTGGGCATGGCGGTGATGCCGGCATCGGCGAACATCTTCTTGTTCACGGTGGTCGTCAGGAACGACGCGTCGAAGGGGACACCCACCACCTCCTTGCCCACCGTGAACGACGTCATCTGCGGCATGTCCGCCGCGAGGGACTTGGTGTCGACGTAGTTCTGCATCGGGTGGAACCACTTGAGCTTGCTCAACTGGCCCACCCGCGACCAGTCGACGTCCGTGGCGTCCGCGAAGTAGGTGTGGGCCGTCGCCGCCGCCGCGATCTTCGTCTGCAGGCTGTCCCAGTCGATGTTCGTCCAGTGCACGGTGATGCCGGTGGACTTGGTGAACGCCGCGAGGGACGCCTTGGGCGGAGAGGGGATGGCCAGGGCGACGTTGATCGTCACACCCCTGGTCGCCGTCGACGCCGCGCTGCCGCCACCGGAGCAGGCGGTGGCGACGAGTGCCAGACACGACAGGAGGGACACCCCCACCACACCTCTGACGCCTCGTCGTTCGGAGAGCATGGGTGACACCTCTCATTCGGAAGACGTCCCGCCGCGCGGCCACACGCCGGGGGTGCTGGGCCCCCCGACCGCCGCCGTCCGGTGCGGGACTGCGGACGCACGCGTGACGGCGGACGCGTGACGGGCCCCGTGCCGCGTATCTGGGTCGCACCCACGCGGGTACGCCCCGGTGGATGACGGACAAGGGCACACGGGTCAGCCACCGTGAGCGAGCATTACGCGCAACTACCAAGCAACTTATTCGCGCGTTTTTCGATCACGATGCTTGCTTGCGTAGGACTGTGGCAGCCTCGCGGCGGGGCGTCAACCACCTGCTACGCGGAACTTTCCCCCGGCTTCGCCTCCGCTTACGCTCCGGTGCACGGAGGCGCCGCGGAGCCGGCCGGCCTGCGGGACGGCCGGGCACTTGCACCGTTTTTCACCTTGGTCCTCTATGTCCGTCAAGAGCGCGCAGCTTTCGTGCAGGAGCTATACGAAACGCGCAGCCATCCCGATCGTCCGTGCGTTAGGTTCCGACCATGCGACGCAGAGAACGCCTCAACCAGATACTGTCCGTGATCGTCGGGCACGGCTCCATGGACGTGGACGCCCTGGCCCGCCAGTTCGACGTGTCCCATGCGACGATCCGGCGCGACCTCGAACTGCTGGAGCAGCAGCGCCTCGTGAGCCGCACACGGGGCGGCGCGACCACGCACTCCGCGTTCACCGACATGCCGCTGAACTACAAGACGGCCCAGGACCTCGACGAGAAGCGCAGGATCGCGCACGAGGCCCGCCGGCACGTGCAGGGCGCCCGGGTGGTCGGCATGACCGGCGGGACCACGGTGGCCGAGTTCGCGCACCTGCTGCTGGACCACGAGGGGCTCACGGTCGTGACCAACGCCCTGAACGTCGCGCTGCACCTGCTGGACAACCCGCGGCTCAGGGTGTTCGTCGGCGGGGGCGAGCTGCGCAGCAGCAGCCAGGAGACGGTGGGGCACAACACGGAGGCGTTCTTCACCCAGTACAACCTCGATGTGGCGTTCCTCGGGGTGGACGGCGTCGACGCGTCGGCCGGGTGCACCAACTACGACCCGGCGGGCGCCCGGGCCAACGGGGAGCTGCTGCGGCGCGCCCGCAGGCGGATCGTGCTCGCCGACGCCGCGAAGCTCGGCCGTCTGGCGCTCGCGCAGGTGTGCGCGCTGTCGGCGGTCGATCTCCTGATCACCGACGACCGGGCGGACCCGGCGCAGGTCGAGCGGATCCGGGAGCAGGGCCCCGAGGTCACACTCGTCTGATCCTTCGCGCACTTCTGCGCAGAAAAGTTGCGCGTTTCTCGCTCGTTATTGTGCGGTGCTTGGCTGAGAGGTCATAGTGCCGGGCATGACCAAGGTTGCGTTCATCGGGGCCGGCAGCGTCGAGTTCACCCGGAATGTCGTGAGTGATCTGTGCTCGTACGCCGAGCTCCAGGGAGAGCTGGAACTGTCCCTGCACGACATCGACGCCGAACGGCTCGGCCAGGCGGAGGCGCTGGTGCGCCGCATCGACGAGCAGACCGGAGCGGGCGCCCGCGTCTCGTCGAGCATCGACCGGCGGGCAGCCGTCGAGGGCGCCGACTACGTGATCAACGAGATCCAGGTCGGCGGATACCGCGCAACGCGCGCCGACTTCGACATCCCCGAGCGCTACGGCGTGCACCAGACGATCTCGGACACCATCGGCATCGGCGGCATCTTCCGGGGACTGCGCACCATTCCCGTCCTGGTGCGGATCGGCGAGGAGCTCGCAGAGCTCGCGCCTGACGCCTACCTGCTGAACTACAGCAACCCGATGGCGATGCTGCCGTGGGCGGTGTGCGCGGGCTCGCCCTTCCAGCGCGTCGTCGGGATGTGCCACTCGGTACGCGACACGCACCGGCTGCTCGGCGAGCTGGTCGGGGTGCCCGCGGGTGAGATCGACTTCCTCACCGCCGGCTTCAACCACCAGGCGTTCGTACTGCGCTTCGAGCACCGGGGACGGGACCTCTACCCGGCGCTGCGCGCGGCGATCGACGCCGACCCGGAACTCCAGCGCCGGGTGCGGGTCGAGATCTTCCGCAGGTTCGGCTACTTCCCCACCGAGTCCAGCGAGCACAGCGCCGAGTACGTGCCGTGGTTCCTGCACCACCCGGACGAGGTCGAGCACTTCCGCGTCCCGATCGGCGAGTACCTGCGGCGCTCCGAGCGCAACATCGACGAGTTCACCTCCACGCGGCGCGAACTGGACGAAGGCGGGCCGCTGGACATCGACACCACGTCCGAGCTGGCGTCCGAGTTCATCCACGCCCACCGTACCGGCCGGGCCCGCGAGATCTACCTCAACGTCCGCAACGACGGGCTGATCACCAATCTGCCCGACGAGTGCTGCGTCGAGGTGCCTGCCGTCGTCGACGCCACGGGCCCGCACCCGCGGCGCATCGGTGCCCTGCCCACCCAGCTCGCCGCGCTCAACCGCACGTTCCTCAACGTCGTCGAGCTCACCGTGCGGGCCGTGCTGGACGGCGACCGCCGGCACGTCTACCAGGCCGCCCTGCTCGACCCCAACACGGCGAGCGTGCTGACGACCCGACAGACCGTGGCGATGTGCGACGAGCTCTTCGAGGCCCACGGCGAGCTGATTCCGCAGGCGCTGCGCAGGGGGTGATCGCCGGAGGCGGCCGGTCCGGTGGGCGCGGACCGGTGCGGCCGGGGGTCGGTGCGGCTCGCATCGGGGGTGCCGGCCGGGGCGCTTCGCCGTGCCAGCCCGGGCCTGCCCCGGCAGGCCCGGCTTCGGGCTGGCAGTCCGGCCCGGGCGGGGCAGGCGTACCGGACCGCCACTGCCCCGCCGCCCCGGCGCGTTCGAGGACCGGGTGCCGGCGGAAGGAGCCCGCCACCGGCGCCGACTCCTCCCCGGGCGCCGGCTGTACCGCCGGGGCCGGGGCTCAGCCCTCGGTCTGGTGCCACTCGATCCGCAGCTCCCGTCCCTGGGCCCGTCCCGCCGCCGCGGCCGGCCCCCGGGTGGCGGGGTCCAGGGGGTTGGTGCTGATCGCCGCGAGGGACGCCTCGTCCGGTTCGGCCATGAGGACCTCCGCGCCTGCCGCGCGCAGCTCCGCCACCGCCTCGTCCAGCGTTCTCTCGACCGGGAAGAGCTCGGCGGTACCCAGCGGGGCGACCACCAGGACCCGGGACGCACCGGCGGCGCAGTCGGCGTTCACCGCGGAGCGGACCCCGCCGTCCACGTACCGGCGTCCGTCGACCGTCGCCGGGTCCGGCCGCCGCGACCCGGCGCCGCCCGCACCGCGGCCCCTGCTCGCCCATACCGTTCAGCCGCCCGGGCCCCCCTCCCGGCGCCGTGACGTGGACCTTGACGCTCCCTTGGCGCGAGGGCGACCGGTAGGGTGGAGGCGGTGTGCCGGGAAGTCTGGTCGGCCGGGTGCCTTCGGGCTCCCGCAGGGGAAGCCCACGTGGGCCTTCCCAGGGCTCGACTCGGGGAGCGGCATGCGCAGCGTCGGTACGGTTCTGGTTCTCGTCGTACTCGCCACCGTCGTGGCGACGTTCGCCCGCCGATGGCGGATGCCGGCGCCGTCCCTGCTGGTGGTCGCCGGCCTTGCGGTGGCGCTGCTCCCCGGCACGCCGCGGATCGGGATCAGCCCGGACGTCATCGGCCTCGTGGTGCTGCCGCCGCTGCTGTACGCGAGTGCCGAGGAGATCTCGTGGCGTGAGCTGCGCCTGGTGTGGCGGCCGGTGGCGGTGCTGGCGGTGGGGCTCGTCCTGGCGTCGGCGGCGGCGGTCGGGGCGGTGGCGTCGCTGGTCACTCCGCTGCCCTGGCAGTCGGCGCTGGTCCTCGGCGCGATCCTGGCCAGCACCGACCCGGTGGCCGTCACCGCGCTGGGCCGCCGGCTCGCGCTGCCGCCCCGCGCCAAGGCGCTGGTGCAGGCCGAGAGCCTGTTCAACGACGCCACCTCGCTGGTGCTGTTCAAGGTGGCGGTCGGTGTCGCGGTGGCCTCCGGCACGGTGCACTGGCAGGGGGCGGGCGGGGAGTTCGCCCTGCTCGCCGGTGGCGGCACCCTCGTCGGTGCGGTGCTCGCGGGCCTGGTGGCGCTCATCCGGCGGCGCACCGAGGATCCGGTGCTGGAGACGGTGATCACGCTGGTCACCCCGTACGCGGCCTATGTGCTCGCGGAGGCGGCGGGCACCTCGGGCGTGACCAGCGTGGTGGTGGCCGGCGTGGTGCTCGGCGGGCAGGGCGACAAGCTCACCGACGCCCGGATCCGCCTCCACCTGCACGCCGTGTCCGGCACCGTGGTGTTCCTGCTGGAGAGCGTGGTCTTCAGCCTGATTGGCCTTGCGCTGCCCGCACAGGTGCAGGCCCTGACGGCGGCCGACCGGGCGTGGCCGCTGTACACCTGCGCGATAGCCGCGACGCTGGTGGGCGTCCGGCTGCTCTGGCTGGCACCGCTGTCCGTGCTGATGCAGCGCAGGGGCGGGGCCGGCAGGGTGGGCTGGCGGGTTCCGGTGGTGCTGACCTGGGCGGGTACACGTGGTGTGGTGCCGCTGGCGGCTGCCCTGTCCCTGCCCGCGACCGCGGCGGACGGCACCGCCCTCACCGAGCGCCCGCTGGTGCTGGTGCTGACCACGTCGGTGGTGGTGCTCACCCTCGTGGTGCAGGGTTTCACCCTGGCGCCGGTGGTGCGCCGCTCGGGCGTCGCGCTCGAACCCGACCACACCGAACGCGAGGAGGCGGCGGCACGCCACGAGCTCGCGGGGGCCGGCCTGCGGCGCCTGGAGGAGCTCGTAGAGGGGGAGGCGGTCCCCGAGGAGGTGCTCGACCGGTTGCACGGCTCGCTGTCGGCACGCCTGGCATCGGCCCACGACCGGCTCCGCGAAGCGGGTGGCGAAAGCGCACGGGAGTCCGCTGACGGCGTGTACCGGCAACTGCGCCGCGACCTGATCACCGCCGAGGCCGACGAGTTGCAGCGCCTCTACGACGACCACCGCATCAGCGACACCACGCGCCGCAAGCTGCAGCGCTCGCTGGATCTGGAGGAAACCCGGCTCGCGGGCCCCTGAGCGAGTGCCGCGAGGCTCGGGGCGACGAACCGTGCCCTGTGGTCCGCGAGGACCACAGGGCACGAGACCTGCCTGACGGTCAGCGCCGGCCCGACGCGGTCAGCGCCGGCCTGACGTCGTCAGCGATGTCCTGACGGGAAGTCAGCGACGGGCGGCAGCACGCCTGCGGGTGGCCAGCAGGATGCCACCACCGGCGACGACGACCACGGCGGCCGCACCGGCGATGATCGGCGTGGAGCTGGACGAACCGGTCTCCGCGAGATCGGCCGGGCTCGGCTTGCTGCTCGGCACCGGCGCGGCGCTCGCGGACGAGGTGCTGGGCGCCGGGGACTCGGAGGTGGGTGCCGCGGTGGGCGTGGACGGCTTGGACGGCGTCGGGGTGGTGGGCGGCGTGGAGGCGCACACCGGGGCCGTCTTCGTGTCGTCCTTCGAGTACTGGTCGCCGTCACCGGCCTTGACCACGAGGTGCACCGGCAGCTCGCTGGTGTGCGCGGGCAGCTTGATCGTGTCGTGGAAGTCGGCGCCGAAGGTCTTGGCGGACAGCAGGTCCTTGCCGTCCACGCTGATGGTGACCGTGTTGGTCACGTGACCGTTGTAGGCGGTGAGATCCACCGTTACCTGAGAGCAGTCCACCGACCAGTTGGGGGTGTGGGCCGACGCGGGGACGGTGCACAGGCCGACGGCCGCGACACCTGCCACCGCACTGCTTATCAGGAAGCCCGGACGCCGCCAGGCACGGGTGGGTCCATTCATGAATCCTCCATACGAGATGTGTAGTTGGGGTGAAGCTCGTGCGCGGGCACAGTACTCCCTCGGCCGACTCGGCTCGCAGCCGCCCCGTGCATCAAGGATGATCATCAGCCATGGCCATTGCCACACGCTGTGCAATCAGCCGATAGAGTCCCACACCATGACCACGATCCACGCCCGGGCCCGGGCGATGCGGGCGGTCCGGCGCGTGCGCGGGGCCGGCAGGCGCGGGAGCACCCCCTGACGCCACCCCGGCCCCCCGTCCCGGCACCACCGGACGCGGCCGGACGCGGCCGGGGTGATCGCGGCGGCGACAGTGGCTCGAATCGATCGGTACGGGGGCCGATGGCCCTGCTCCCGCCCGGGGGGGGCGCAGCCGCGAGACCGCCCCTGCGCCGCGGGAAGCGCCCCGCGCGCAACCCACTCACGACCGGCGGCCCGGCGATCCTCGCACGTCCCGCCGTCACGACCGGCGGTCCGGCTGTTTTCCGCACGTACGGCCGGGACGGGCGGCCGCCCGCTGAAGCCGTCCGCACGGGTGGGCGCCGCCCGGTGCCCGGGCGCCGGGCGGCGTCCGCCGGCTGTCCGGATCCGAGTCGTTTCGCCCGTGCCGGGTACTCGGTGGCTCCGGCCGGCCGCGGGCCCGGTCGGCGACGGGACGCACGCTCAGGCGGAGGCACGGCATGGCTGGCGGAACGCACGCGGCGGCGAGCAGCGCACGGCACGGGGCGGGCGGGGCCAGGGGGACCGTGACCCAGCGGCTCATCGGTGACCACCTCGTGGAGGGCACGATGGAGCCGGGCGGTGAGATCGGGCTGCGGATCGACCAGACCCTCACCCAGGACGCGACCGGCACACTCGTGATGCAGGAGCTGGAAGCCCTCGGTCTCGACCGGGTGCGCACCGAGCTGAGCGCCCAGTACGTCGACCACAACATCCTCCAGGCCGACGAGCGCAACGCGGAGGACCATGCGTTCCTGCGCTCGGCCGCCCAGCGCTTCGGCATCTGGTACTCCAAGCCGGGCAACGGGGTCTCACACCCGGTGCACATGCAGCACTTCGGCCGCCCGGGCGCCACTCTGGCCGGCTCCGACTCCCACACGTGCGCGGCGGGATCGCTGGGGATGTTCGCGGTGGGCACCGGCGGACTGGAGGTGGCCCTGGCCATGGCGGGCCGGCCGCTGCGCCTCACCATGCCGGAGATCTGGGGTGTACGGCTGACGGGCGCACTGCCCGAGTGGGTGAGCGCCAAGGACGTGGTCCTGGAGATGCTGCGCCGCCACGGCGTCAAGGGGGCCGTGAACCGGGTGCTGGAGTACCACGGCCCCGGGCTCTCCTCGCTGACCGCCATGGACCGGCATGTGATCGCCAACATGGGCGCGGAGCTGGGCGCGACGACCACCGTCTTCCCCGCGGACGACGCGGTGCGCGACTTCCTGCGCGGCGAGGGCCGCGAGGACGCATTCACCCCGCTGGCCCCGGAGCTCGACGCCCGCTACGACCTTCGGGAGGAGATCGACCTCTGCGCCCTCGAACCACTCATCGCCCGTCCGACCTCGCCGGGGAACGTGGTGCCGGTGCGCGAGGCGGCGGGTGAGGACATCGCGCAGGCGGTGATCGGCTCGTCCGCCAACCCCGGCCTGCGGGACTTCGCCGTGGTCGCGGCGATGGTGCGGGGCCGGCAGACAGGCGCCGGGGTGAGCCTGGACGTCAACCCGACGTCGCGTGAGAGCCTGCAGGACCTCACGCGCTCGGGCGCGGTACTCGACCTGATCGCCGCGGGTGCGCGCATCCACCAGGCGGGCTGCCTGGGCTGCATCGGCATGGGCCAGGCCCCTGCCGTGGGGCGCAATTCGCTGCGCACCTTCCCGCGGAACTTCCCCGGCCGCTCGGGGACCGAGGAGGACGCGGTGTGGCTCTGCTCGCCGGAGACCGCCGCGGCCTCCGCGCTGACTGGAGTGATCACCGATCCACGGGACTGGGCCGCGCGGACCGGCACGCCTTGTCCGGCCGGCGGCACCGTGCGGCGGACGTCGCGCAATCCGGCCATGCTGGAGCCGCCGCTGCCGGCCTGGGAGGCCGCCCGCGTCAGCCTGGTCCGCGGGCCCGGGGTGTCGGCGCTGCCCGAGCTGGACCCGTTGCCGGACGCCGTCCTGGCGCCGGTGCTGCTGAAGATGGGCGACGACGTCTCCACGGACGAGATCTCGCCCGCCGGGGCGAAGGCGCTGCCGTTTCGCTCGCACATTCCCCGGCTCGCCGAGTTCACCTTCACCCGCATCGACCCCGAGTATCCGCGCAGGGCCGCCGAGTACCGGGACAGGGGCGGCCATGTCGTCGTGGCGGGCGAGAACTACGGGCAGGGCTCGTCCCGCGAGCACGCGGCCATCACCCCGCGCTATCTGGGCCTGCGCGTGGTGATGGCCAAGTCCTATGCCCGCATCCACTGGCAGAACCTCGCGAATTTCGGTGTGCTGGCCCTGGAGTTCGAGGACCCGGCGGACCACGACCGGGTGCGGCAGGGCGACGAACTGCGTTTCGAGGGGCTGCGCGGTGCACTCGCACCCGGCGCGGAACCCTCGCTGGTGGTGGTGAACACCACCCGCGACGAGGAGTACCGCCTGCGTCACCACCTGCCGGCCCATCGCAGGCGCGCGGTCCTCGCGGGCGGCACCATTCCGGCGCTGGCCGCCGAGGAGGCCGGGACGAGCCGGGGACCGGGGAACGCCGGGGAAGCCGGGGAAATCGGGGAAGCCGGAGAGCGCGACGAGCCCTGAGACCCTGGGGGAGCCGGAGAAGCGGGGAGGCCCACGGCATCAGGGGAAGCCGGGAGATCCGCGGCATCAAGGGGATCCGGGGCCGAGGGCACTGCCGGGTAGTCCCCGTGACACGTGCGGTGAAAGGGGAAAAAGAATGACCGCCCGCATGGGAATGTCAGGGCACACGGGGAACCTGAATGCTGACGGGGGATGTGCAAGGCCGTTCAAGGAGGCTGACTCATGTCCGTCATGGACAGGATCAAGAGCATGCTGAAAGGCCACCCGGAGCAGTCGGAGAAGGCCGTCGACAAGGGTGGCGACTTCGCCGACGACAAGACGCAGGGCAGGTACCGGAGCCAGACCGACACCGCCCAGGAGAAGGCCAAGGAACAGTTCGGCAGGGGCCGGGACGACAACCCGCCGCGGCAGTAGGGACGGCCGCAGGCGAGCCGGCCAGTCCGCCGCGGACGTGTGTCGTGACGGCGGACGGGCCCCGGCCCTGCTGTCCTAGTCGCCCGAGAGTGCGATGGCGCCCACCGGGCAGGCCCTAGTCGCCCGAGAGTGCGATGGCGCCCACCGGGCAGGCCCGGGCGGCCTCGCGCACCAGGGGGTCGCCACCGCCGTCCTCACGGCCGGGCAGCACCTCGCTGAACCCGTCGTCGTCCTGGGTGAACACACTGGGGGCGGTCAGGGCGCACATGCCCGCGCCGACACAGGTGTCCTTGTCGATTGCGATCTCCATGGAGTCACGCCTTTCCTCGATGCCGCTGCGCTTCATTCCCTACCAGGCAACGGGCAGTTCAATCATGCCCTGGAGCGTGTCGCCCGGCTTGAAGGGGATCTCCTCGGCCGGTGCGGCGAGCCGCAGGTCGGGCATGCGCTCGAAGAGCGTCCGCAGCGCGATCTCCATCTCCGCGCGCGCCAGGTTCTGCCCGAGGCACTGGTGGACGCCGAAGCCGAAGGCGACGTGGTGGCGCACCGACCGGTGCCAGTCCAGGGAGTCGGCCTCCTCGTAGGTGTCGTCGTCGCGGTTGATCACGGACGTCGAGAAGACGACACCGTCGTCGACGCGGATGGTCACGCCCGCGATCTCGATGTCCTCCTTGGCCACCCGCACGAGGCCGTCGGCGATGGACAGGAAGCGCAGCAGCTCCTCGACGGCGGCCGGCATCAGCGAGGAGTCGGCCCGCAGCTCCGCCAGTTGCTCGGGGTGCTGGAGCAGGGTGAAGGTACCGAGCGAGATCATGTTGGCGGTGGTCTCGTGGCCGGCGACGAGCAGGATGGTGGCCAGGTTGATCAGGTCCTGGCGGTCCACGTTGCCCTCGGAGTACTGCTCGGCGATGAGGTCGTCGAGGAGGCCCTCGCCGGGCGACTTCTGCTTGCTGTCGATCAGGTTGCCCAGATAGGTGTGGAGTTCGTCGCGGGCCGCCTCCGAGTCCTCGGCGCGCGGGCCCCGCAGCAGTCGGCGCGACTGCTCCTCGAAGAAGTCGTGGTCCTCGTAGGGCACGCCCAGGAGAGTGCAGATCACCATCGAGGGCACGGGCAGCGCGAACGCGCTCACCAGCTCGGCCGTGGAGCCCTTCTCGACCATGGCGTCGAGCAGCCGGTCGACGGTCTCCTGGATCTGCGGGCGCAGCGCGTTGATCCGCTTGAGCGTGAAGCTCGGGATCAGCATCCTCCGCTGGACGTTGTGCTCGGGGTCGTCGACGCCGAGGAGCGCGGTGCGGCGGTTGCGGATGTTGGCGAAGCGCTCGTTGGTCATCGGGAACGCCGGGTTGGTGCGGTCCGTGGAGAGCCGGGGGTCGACGAGCAACTGACGGGCCGCCGCATGGCCGGTGACCACCCAGACATCACGACCGTCGTACAGGGTGACACGGGAGAGGGGGCGTTCCTCCTTCAGCGGCTGGTAGGCGGTCGGCGGGTGGTAGGGGCAGGTGCGATCCTGGGGGAAGGCAACTGTTTCAGTCATGGGGGCCTCGCAAGCGATGAGTCTGCCTTGCCGATCTTCATTAGATGCCTTGGGCTCCTAACTGGTCGACATACAGACCGGCCAGATCACCGAGCGGGATGATCTGGCCGGTCCCCGCCTCCACCTCCGCTTTCTAGTTTGTACATGACAGTCCCGACCTGGGGTTGTTGCTTCCAAACCCCGACACGCCGATGACTTTGCGGCCGAGTACCCCGGCTCGTTGTGTACGCGAGCGTCTACTTTTTCGGGTTGCTCATGGCGTGATTGTGATGCCGCCTTCCGCCTCCGTCCCGCCGTCGCGGCACACCACCGCCCGAGGCACGACCGCTACCAGGTGACGGGCAGTTCGATCAGGCCCTGGAGCGTGTCGCCGGGCTTGAAGGGGATCCGTCCGGCGGGAACCGCGAGGCGCAGGTCGGGCATGCGGGCGAAGAGCGTCCGCAGCGCGATCTCCACCTCCGCACGTGCCAGGTTCTGCCCGATGCACTGGTGGGCGCCGTGCCCGAACGCCAGGTGGTTCCTGCCGGGGCGGTGCCAGTCCAGGGAGTCGGGCTCCTCGAAGATGTCCCGGTCGCGGTTGATGACGGACGTCGAGAACATGACGCCGTCGTCGGCGCGGATGGTCACGCCCGCGATCTCGATGTCCTCGGTGGCCACCCGCGCCGTCCCGTCGTCGACGGACAGGAACCGCAGCAGCTCCTCGACGGCGGCCGGCGTCAGCGAGGGCTCGCCCTTCAGCTCCGCGAGCCGCTCGGGGTGCCGGAGCAGCGTGAAGACGCCGAGCGAGATCATGTTGGCGGCGGACTCGTGGCCGGCCAGCAGCAGTATCGTCGCCAGGCTGATCAGCTCCCGGCGCTCCACCCGCCCCTGGGAGTACTGCTCGGCGACGAGGACGTCCAGGAGCCCCTCGCCGGACGTCTGCCGCTTCCCGTCGATCAGATCGCCCAGATAGGCGTGGAGTTCGTCACGGGCCGAGTCCAGGTCCTCCGTGCGCGGGCCGCGCAGCAGCCGGCGGGACTGCCACTCGAAGTACTCGTGGTCCTCGTAGGGCACGCCGAGCAGGACGCAGATCACGGTGGACGCCACCGGCAGCGCGAAGGCGGTCACCAGATCGACGGGAGCGCCCTTCTCCGCCATGGCGTCGAGCAGCCGGTCGACGGTCTCCTGGATCCGCGGGCGCAGCGTGTTGATCCGCTTGAGCGTGAAGCTCGACATCAGCATCCTCCGCTGGGCGCCGTGCTCCGGATCGTCGACGCCGATCAGCGCCATGCGGCGGTCGCTGACCTTGGCGAACCGCTCGGTGGTTATCGGATAGGCCGGATTGGTGCGGTCCGCGCTGAGCCGCGGATCGGCGAGGAGCCGACGGGCCACGGCATGGCCGGTAACCATCCAGACCTCACGGCCGTCGTAGAGCGCGACCCTGGAGAGCGGGCGCTGCTCCGCCAACGGCCGGTACGCGGTGGGGGGATGGAAGGGGCAGCTTCGGTCCTGAGGGAAGGCGGCCGTTTCGGTCATGGGGGGGCCTTTCAAGTACAGTTTCGGTCTTTCTGGGCCACAAGGATGCCCTGACCGTCCGCCAGGCCCTTACGCAGGTCCGCCAAGTGCCGCCGGGCGGGCCGGCCCCGGCCCCGATCCCCACCTGGTCCCCACCCGGTCCCGCCCTGGTCCCGGCACTGGCCGGAAGCCGCCCCTGTCCGGTGCCGGGTTCCGCGCACTTCCGCACGGGCGGCGCCCCCAGGTGGTGGGATGGGCCCCATGACCGAGGGACAGGGACGACCCGAGTCAGCGGCTCCGGCACCGCTCAGCCCGGCGGACCGGCAACGTGTTCGTGCCATCGAGGCGAACTGGGACGCACGCACCCCCGTCCACCTCGCCAGCCGCTTCTACGCGGTCGCCGACGGCCTCGATCCAGCGCGCTGGTTCGCCCCCTTCGAATGGCGGGACATGGGCCCGCTGGCCGGGCGGGACGTCATCCACCTGCAGTGCCACCTGGGCACCGAGACACTCGCCTTCGCGGCCCGCGGAGCCAGGACCGTCGGGCTCGACATCTCGGGCGCCGCGGTGGCGGCCGCGACGGACCTCGCCGCAAAGGCGCACGCGGACGTCGAGTACGTCCACGCCGACGTCCACGACGCGGTACGGGCGCTGGGCGGCCGACGGTTCGACGTGGTCTACACCGGCAAGGGCGCCCTGTGTTACCTGCCTGACCTTGACCGGTGGGCAGAAACGATCAGCCGGTTGCTGCGCCCGGGTGGACGGCTGTACGTCGTGGAGTTCCACCCGCTGCTGAACGCGCTCGGGCTCACCCCCGGCCCCGGCGAGGGCCCGCGGCTGCTGCTGCGCCACGACTACCTGGCGGGACGCGGCGCCCTGCGCAGGGACGCCGCGCACACCTACACCGACGGGCCTGCCGTGCAGGGCGCCACGGAGTGCTTCGAGTGGATGCACGGCATCGGCGAGGTGGTGACCGCCGTGACCGGTGCGGGCCTGGCCGTCGAGCGGCTGCGCGAGAGCCCGGAGCTGCCCTGGCCGCGATGGCACGGGATGGTGCGCGCGGAGTCCGGCTGGTGGCGGCTGCCGGACGACGCGCCGCGCATCCCCCTGATGTACGCGCTGCTGGCCCGGCCCTGAGCCGGGTACGTCGGGAGCGGGGCGCGCCGGGGCCGTGGCCCGGCCCTGTGCGGCCCGCAGGGGCGGGACGGCCTCCGGGGGGCGGGGCGGGGCGGGCGGACTCCCTCCGGCGCGCAGGGACCCGCTCAGCGGCGCTCCAGGGCGCCCCGTACGAACAGGGCCTGCCCGGCGTGCTGGAGGTCGTCGGAGAGCACGCTCACGAGGCGGACGCCGAGCGTCACCGGAGGCGTCCAGCTCTCGTCGACGATCCGGTCCAGGTCCTTGTCCCGAAGGCCCCGGATGAAGCCCAGGGACTGCTCGTGCACCGCGTCGTAGTAGCCGAGGAGCAGTTGGCCGGAGTCCACGGTCACCCGGCCCACCTGTGCGGGGGTGTGCCCGTAGCCGGTCGCCTCGTCGGCGAAGGGCAGCGCGAAGCGGCCCGCCCAGTCCCCCGCGGTCCACACCTGCTCCAGTTGGGCGGCCTCGGACACGTGGTCGTCCTGAATGCGCGTCAGGTGCCACACCAGCCAGGAGATGGAGTTGGCGCCCGGGTCGAGGCGTTCGCCGAGCTGCGCCGCGCTCAGGCCCTCCACCGCGGAGTGCACCTCCTCCTTGATGCGCCCGTACGCGTCGCTCAGCAGTGCCGCACTGTTCATGCCCTGTCCTTTGCGTGTGCTTCGTGATGTCCGCTGCGGGGTGTCTGCCACGATCTTCCCCCGCTGCCCCGTCCGACACGTGCCGACCGCACGCAGCGCGCCCGCGTGCGCCTCCAGGTGGCCGATCCGGGCCCGCGGCGGTGTGGTGGCGGGCAACCCGGGCGGCTGCCGCCCACGCCCGGCACGCGCCCCGCGCCCCGGGGCAACACCGGATCCGGCGATCCGCCCGATATACCCTGACCGGGCCAGTCACCCCCGCAAAGAGGAGCGACCCGTGCCCAGCGTCCCGGCGTACCCGCTCAACGACGGTTCGACCATTCCCGGCTTCGGCCTGGGTACCTGGCCCCTGGACGACGCAGAGGCGGAGCAGGCCGTCGACAGCGCTCTCCGCCTCGGCTACCGGCTGGTCGACACGGCCACCAACTACCGCAACGAGACCGGCACCGGACGCGGCATCGCCCGCAGCGGTGTGCCGCGTGACGAGATCACGGTGACCACCAAGCTGCCCGGCCGCGACCACGGCTACGAGGAGACGCTGCGCTCCTTCGAGGAGTCGCGGGCACGGCTCGGACTGGAGTACGTCGACCTGTATCTGATCCACTGGCCGCTGCCGCGCGTGGACAAGTACGTGGACTCGTGGAAGGCCATGATCAAGCTGCGCGCGGACGGGCTGATCCGCTCCGTCGGGGTCTCCAACTTCACTCCGTCGCAGATCCGCAGGCTGGAGGAGGAGACCGGAGTGCTGCCCGCGGTCAACCAGGTCGAGCTGCACCCCCTGCTCCCCCAGAACGAGCTGCGCGCCTTCCACGCAGGCCGGAACATCGTCACGGAGAGCTGGAGTCCCCTCGGCCGCGGCAGCAACCTGCTGGAGGACCCCGCGATCGCCACCGCGGCCAGGAACCACGGGGTCAGCCCCGCGCAGGTGGTGCTGCGCTGGCACACCCAGCTCGGAGCGGTGCCCATCCCCAAGTCCGCGGACCCGGGTCGGCAGCGGGACAACATCGCCGTGTTCGGCTTCGAGCTGTCGCCCGCGGAGCTGGCGGCGATCGGCGACCGCGCCCAGCGACGCATCGGCGGCGACCCCGACCACCACGAGGAGTTCTGAGCCCGCACCGGCCCCGCACGCCCACGCGACGAGGCGGTGGACCGGTAAGCGGTGGGGCCGGCACCCGGTAAGGCCGGTGCGCGGCCGGACGAACCGACCCGGCGCCCGCACCACCGTCATGCCCCGCATCCGCACCCGTGGTGTCTCCGTCCACGGTGGCGTCACCCACCCCCGGTGGAGTCACCCACCCACCACCGTGCCACCACCCCCCGGAGGTGTCACCCACCCACCACCGTGCCACCACCCCCGGTGGAGTCACCCACCCACCACGGCGCCACCACCCCCGGTGGAGTCACCTTCCGCCGTGGTGGGCCACCCCGTGGTGGGGCGGTCGGGGGCGCACCGGCCGGGTCCCGGCCGGTGGGGCCAGGGCCGGACCGCTTCCCCATGCCTTGTTCGGCTCGGACCACATCACCAGGGTGAAGGTGCCGCCGGACACGATCTCCTCGTGGGTGATCCAGGCCCGCTCCAGCGGACGCCCGTCGAGCCGCGCCGACTGCACGTGGACGTTGCTGTCGGAGTTGCCCTCCGCCTCGACGCGGAAGGCGGTACCGCGGGCGGTGGTGCAGGTGACACGGGAGAACAGCGGACTGCCCAGCGCAGCGCGGTGTCCGCGGCACGCGCCGGGGCCGGCGGCACCGCATCCGCCGGGGTGGCCCCGGCTGCCACGGCCCCGGGTGCCGCGGTCGCGGTGCCGCCCGCCGCCGCCGCGGCGGTGAGCGCCGCACCGCCCGTTCCGATGAGAAAGCCCCGCCTGCCGAGCGGGTCACGAGGAGCAGCCACCGTCCGCCTCCCTGATGACGGGGCCGACACCGCCGCACCGACGGGCGACAACGGTGTCCTCCGATGTATAGCACCTGAGAACGTGGCCTCTCCGTCGACCTCTGTCAAGACATCCGACCCGCCCAGCGCAGCACCTGAGGCCCGTCATCCCGTCAGATGCCCGCGAATGCAGTCCTACCCGACACGCGGAACACCTGGTCAGCACGATCGCCGCGGTACGGGGCCGACCGTGCCACTGTCTCCAACACGTCGGATCTATTGAATCCATTAATTAGGAGTATTACGTTCCCGGAGGGCGTCTCACCGCCGGCCGCCCACGTACCGCGCTGCTGTCGTGCGGCGTTACCGCGCTACCGCCGTACCGCCGCCAGTTCCTCAGCGTCCCACCTCACACCGGGAGATGTGCCATATGAATCCGTGCCAGCAGGACCAACCGGCCGGGCCGCCGAGCCGGCGGAGCTTCCTCGCCCTCGCAGGTGCCGGGTCGCTCGCCGCCGCGGTGGGACTGCCCACGTTCACCGCCGCGGCGACCGAGCCCGAACGGCCCGCCGCCTCCGCGCTCGTCCCGCCCGACGATGCGCTGACCCTCCACCACCCCTCCCCCGCAGCGGACGACCGGCTCATCGAGGAGGGGCTGCCGGTCGGCAACGGGCGGCTGGGCGCCCTGGTCGGCGGCGACCCGGGCCGCGAGAGCCTGTACGTCACGGACGGGACGATGTGGACGGGCGGACCCAACGACACACTGGACGACGACGGCCAGTTCCCCTACGAACGGGTGCAGTTCGGCTCGTTCACCCTGCTCACGAGAGTGCTCGTCGAGATACCCGGACACGGCCGCGATGCCGTCGGCGACTACCGCAGGACCCTCGACCTGAGCAACGGCCTGGTCTCGGCGAGCTACACCAAGGACGGCGCGTCCTACCGGCGGGAGGTCTGGGCGAGCGCACCGGACGACGTGGTCGTGCTGCACTTCTCCCAACGCGGCGGCGGCACCTACAGCGGGCGGATCACACTGCCGGGCATGCACGGGGAGACGACGCAAGGCGACCGCCGCGACGGCACGGTGTCCTTCGGTGCCTCCCTCGGCAACGGCCTGCGCTACGCCGCCGCCGTCACCGCCGTCAGCCGCACCGGCCGGGTGACGGTCACGGGCGCCGGCCTCGACTTCGCCGACTGCGCCGACCTGACGGTGGTGCTCGCCGGAGGAACCGACTACGCGCCCCGCCCCGAGCACGGCTACCGCGACCCCGCCGTACACCCGCAGGAACTGGCCCGCCTGAAGGCGCGCACGGCGGCCCACCACTCCCCCGATGTGCTGCGGAACACCCATGTCGCCGACTACCGACGGCTGTTCGACACGATGTCCGTGTCCCTGGGCACGTCGACCGCCGAGCAGCGGGGCCTGGACACCTGGCAGCGCCTCCAGGCGCGCGCCGCCCAGGGCGCCGCACCCGATCCCGAGTTGGAGTCCTCCTATCTCCAGTTCGGGCGCTACCTGATGATCTGCGGGTCGCGCGGTGGCGTCCCGCTCAACCTCCAGGGCCTGTGGCTGGACGGCAACGACCCGGACTGGATGGGTGACTACCACACCGACATCAACGTCCAGATGAACTACTGGATGGCGGACAGGGCCGGCCTCTCGCAGTGCTTCGACGCGCTGGCGGAGTACTGCCTCGCCCAGTTGCCGGGCTGGTCGGACGTGACCCGGCGGCTCTACAACGACCCGCGCAACAGGTTCCGCAACTCCTCCGGCAAGGTCGCCGGGTGGACCGTCGCGTTCTCCCTGAACATCTACGGCGGTCTGGGCTGGTGGTGGCATCCCGCGGGCAACGCCTGGCTGTGCAACACCCTCTTCCAGCACTACGAGTTCACGCAGGACGCCGGCTTCCTCGCACGCATCCACCCGCTGCTGAAGGGTGCCTGCGAGTTCTGGGAGGCACGGCTCGTCCCGGCCACCGTGCCCGCGGCCGACGGCGCCTCGGGCACCCTCGATGTGCTGGTCGACGACGCGGACTGGTCCCCGGAGCACGGTCCGCAGGACGCACGCGGCAACACCTACGCACAGGAACTGGTGTGGACACTGTTCGGGAACTACCGCACCGCCTGCGCGGTGTTGCGCCGGGACGCCGGGTACGCCGAGGTGGTGGGCCGACTCCGGGACAGGCTGTACCTGCCGCGGGTGAGTCCCACCAGCGGTTGGCTGGAGGAGTGGATGTCACCGGACAACCTCGGTGAGACCACCCACCGCCACCTCTCACCGCTCATGGGCCTGTTCCCCGGTGACCGGCTCGACCCGTCCGAGGCGCCCGCGGAACTGGTCGCCGGGGCGAGGTCGCTGCTGACCGCGCGCGGTATGGACAGCTACGGCTGGGCCAACGCCTGGCGGGCCCTGTGCTGGGCCAGGCTGAAGGAGGGTGAGACGGCGTACGAACTGGTGGTCAGGAACCTCAGGCCGTCGGTGGAGAACAGCAACGGCACCGCCCCGAACATGTTCGACATGTACCAGGTGGACGCCGGGCGTGCCATCTTCCAGATCGACGCCAACTTCGGCACACCGTCGGCGATGGTCGAGATGCTGGTGCACTCGCGCCCCGGGCGTATCGAGCTGCTGCCCGCACTGCCCGGGGCCTGGGCGGCGGCGGGCCGGATCACCGGTGTCGGTGCCCGCGGTGGGTTCGTCGTGGACCTGGTCTGGCGGGACGGCGCGGTACGGGAGGCCACCGTGCGCAGTGTCGGTGGCCGGACCACCACGGTGTGGGCGGGTGGCACCGCACGGCCGGTGCGGCTGGAGCCCGGCGCGTCCGTGACGCTCAGCGGATTCGAAAGTGGTGGCACGGTGGGGTGAGTGGCACCACACCCATCGGAGACACAGGGACACACCGAGGCCGCCGGAACCGGGTTCCGGCGGCCTCGGTGTGTCCCCGGCCCCTGGGAGGGGGTGACGCTGAGGGTGGGTAGTGGTACATTCAAATCAGCAGTCGTGTGTGCCGAATTTTGGCACCCGTGCTTCTTCCTCGTGTTTCTCCCCGGATCGCTGTCGCGGCTCCCCTTCGGCATGTCGGTCTTCCGTACCGTTCCGCTCTGCTCCGCTCTTTCACCGCTTCCGGACGTCCGTGTGCCGTCGCACCGGCGCCGGGTCGAGCTCAGGCCTTTCCCGTGCTGTCCCATGAAAGGACCCGGATGACCACCACACTCGAACGTCCCACCCCTCCCCCCGACGCCGAACGCCCGGAACGGACCTCCGGTGTCCTGGACATCACCACGAACGGCAACGGCTTACTCCGCGGCCACCACTGCCTTCCCACCCCCGACGACGTGCAGGTGTCCGCCGCGCAGATCCGCCGGCTCGGACTGCGCAAGGGCGACACCCTCGTGTGCGACCTCGACGGACCGCACGCACTGGGCACCATCGCCCTGGTCAACGGCCGCCCACCGGCCGACCTGCACACCCGTCCGCACTTCCGCGACCTCACACCGCTGCACCCCCGGGACCGGCTCCGCCTGGAGCATCCGGGGGGAGGGCTCGCCGAGCGCGTCGTCGATCTCCTCGCGCCGATCGGCAAGGGCCAGCGCGGCCTGATCGTCGCACCACCCAGGACCGGCAAGACGGTGCTGCTCCAGCAGGTGGCCGGCGCCGTCGCCGCCAACCACCCCGAGTGCCACCTCATGGTGGTGCTGCTCGACGAACGCCCGGAGGAGGTCACGGACATGCGCCGGCGAGTGCACGGCGAGGTGCTCGCCTCCACCTTCGACCGGTCGGCCAAGGAGCACATCGCGCTGGCTGAGCTGGCCGTGGCCCGCGCCCAGCGCATGGTCGAACAGGGCCGGGACGTCGTCATCCTGCTGGACTCGCTGACCCGGCTGTGCCGCGCGCACAACAACGCGGCGGCCGCCGGCGGGCGCACCCTCAGCGGCGGGGTGGACGCCGGCGCGCTGCACGGCCCCAAACGGCTGTTCGGCGCCGCGCGGCTCACCGAGGAGGCCGGCTCCCTCACCATCCTCGCCACCGCCCTGGTCGAGACGGGCTCACGGGCCGACGAGTACTTCTTCGAGGAGCTGAAGAGCACCGGCAACATGGAACTGCGGCTGGACCGGGCACAGGCCGACAAACGCCTCTTCCCGGCGGTCGACATCCCCTCCTCCGGCACCCGGCGTGAGGAACTGCTCCTGCCGGCCCGCGATCTGACAGCCCTGCACGGCCTGCGCCGCGCCCTGCGCCGCAGCGAAGGCCACACCGGTCTCGACACCCTCCTGCAGAGGATGCGCAGGACACCGGACAACGCGGCCTTCCTCCGCCAGATCCACCGGACCGTGCCCGCGGTGTGACCCGGGGCGCGGTTCACTGGACACAGCGGACGGTGCCACCGTCCACGCGCAGGGTGGCACCGCTGATGTAACCGGCGTGCGTGCCGGCGAGGAACACCACGGCGGCGGCGATCTCTTCGGGACGGCCGAAGCGACCGGTGTCGTTGGGGACGAAGGTCTCGGTGGCGTGCCGTTCGATCTCCTCCCAGGTGTCGCCCCAGCCGCGCGCCGGAGCCTCCTGGACCAGCAGTTCGCGGACGGCCTCGGTGAGGATCGCACCCGGGGCCACGGTGTTGGAGGTGACACCCGTGCCGCGCAGTTCCCGCGCCAGCGAGACCGCGAGGTTGTGCCGGGCGGCGAGGGTGGCGCTGTAGTGCGGCTGGACGGCCATGGGCTGGACCGCGAGGCCGCCGCCCAACTGGATGACACGGCCCCAGCCCCGCTCGCGCATGCCGGGCACCAGATGCCGGATCATCCGCACCCCTGACACCACGTTGGTCTCGTAGGTGGCCGCCCAGAGTTCCGGGATGGCCTCGCTCCACGGCAGGGTGTCGTAGGTGCCCGCGTTGTTGACCAGGATGTCGACAGGCCCGCCTGCCAGTGCCTGGTGGGCCACCTCCGCGGCGCCCTCCTCGGTGGTCAGGTCACCGGCGGCGGTCTCGGCGCTGCCGCCGGCCGCGCGGATCTCGGCGGCGACAGCCCCGGCGTCCGACGGTGCCGGGCCGTGCACCACCACGGTGGCTCCCTCCGCGGCCAGCATGCGCGCGCTCGCCCTGCCCAGGCCCCTGCTCGATCCGGTCACCAGCGCACGTCTGCCGCTCAGGCCCATGTCCACGGCGGCGCACCTCCCGTCGCCTCCGGTGCCGCACCCCGACCCACAGTAGGGTCGCCGCGCCACCGGCCGTGCGCGCCGCGCCGGGCCCGTCGGGCCCGCACACCGGCAGCGCCCGACCGGGGAAGCCGGGCGGGCACACCGAGCGGGCCGGTTCAGCCCAGCAGGATCTCGCTCCACACCTGCTTGCCGCCGCTGACCGGCAGCGTCCCCCAGGCGTCGGACACGGCCTGCACGAGGAGGATGCCGCGGCCTCCGGTCGCCTCCCAGCCGATGTTCGTCGGCTTGACCGGAGTGCGCGGTGAGGAGTCGCCGACCGCGATCCGCAGACGGTCGCCGACCAGGGTGAGTTCGAGCCTCACCTGCCCCTCGGTGTGTACGAGGGCGTTGGTGACCAGTTCGGAGACGACCAGCAGGACCGTGTCGAGGTCGTGGGCCGCCCCCCAGGCGCGCAGGGTGCGTTTGGTGAAGCGGCGGGCGTGCCGGGGTGCCTCGGGCACCCGCCAGATGGTCCAGCTCTCACGCAGCGGCCGCACCGCCATGCCGTCGTAGCGCAGCAGCAGCAGGGCCACGTCGTCGCTGCGGTTGCCGGTGCCGAGCAGGGCGTCGGCGACCTGGCCCAGGTGCCCGGGGTCGGCCTGCCCGAGATTCTCGCGCAGCCGGTGCAGGCCGTCGTCGAGGTCGAGGTCCGGTGCCTCGACGAGTCCGTCGGTGGTGAGCACCAGCAGCGAACCGGGTGTCAACCGCAGCGGTGCCATGGGGAACTCCGCCTCGCCGACCACGCCGAGCGGCGGTCCGCCCTCGGTCTCGATCAACTCCGTCGAGCCGTCCGGGTGGCGCAGCACCGGCGGCAGGTGCCCGGCCCGAACGCACCAGGCGGTGCCCTCCTCCATGTCGACGTCGACGTAGCAGCAGGTGGCGAAGAGGTCGCTCTCCATGCCCACGAGCAGCCGGTTGGCGTGCGAGACCACCACATCCGGCGGGTGGCCCTCGACGGCGTATGCGCGCAGCGCGGTGCGCATCTGGCCCATCAGGGTGGCGGCCCCGGCGTTGTGGCCCTGGACGTCGCCGATGACCAGGGCCACGTGGCTGTCGGGCATGGGGATCACGTCGTACCAGTCGCCACCGACCTCAAGGCCGACCGTGGTGGGCAGGTAGCGTGCCACGGCGCGTCCACCGGGAAGCTCGGGCAGCCGGCGCGGGAGCAGGGTGCGCTGGAGCATGCCGACGAGTTCGTGTTCCGCGTCGAGCGCGTGCACACGCTTGAGTTCCTGGCCGGCGAGCCCGGCGGTAGCGGTCAGCAGGGCCCGCTCGTCGGGGCCCGCCGTGTGCGGCTCGTCCCAGCCGATGAGGCAGACCCCGACGGTGCGACCGGTGGCGGGCAGTGGCACCACGGCGAGGCCGCCGGGGCCCACGTCGGCGAGCGCGGGTTCCAGGACGGCCCCCGCGGGCCACACCACGGGCCGTCCGTCCTGCATCGCGGCCGCCACGGTGGGCATGGTGCGCACCGGTGCGTCGGGCCACTCGGTGCGCCATTCGCTGCGCCACAGCTCGGGCCATGCCTCCGGCTCCGGCGGGTCGAGTACGGTGACCACGAGCCGGTCGGACTCCACCTCGGCCAGGGCGACGCGGTCCGCGCCGAGCGGGTGGCGCAGGGCCGCGACGATGGCCCTGCTGACGTCGCGGACCGTGCCGGCCGCGGACAGCACGGCGGCCAGTTGCTGGATGCGGAACACGTCGTTGGTGCCGGGCCGAAGCTGGGAGGTGTCGACGACGGTGCCGAGCAGCCGGGGCGGGCGGCCCGCGCCGCCGGGCAGCACCTGACCGCGCAACCGGAGCCATCTGGGCTCGCCGGAGGGCCGGCGGATGCGGAAGTCGAGCTCGCGGTCGCCGATGGCCATGTGGTCGGGCTCCACCACGGACATCAGCGTGGGCAGGTCCTCGGGCACGGTCAGCGCGAGCAGCGTCTCCACCCGGCCGTCGAAGTCCTCCTCGGGGATGCCGAAGAGTTCGAGCACATGGTCGGCGACCTCGATACGGCCGCTGTCCATGGCCAGGGTGAAGGTACTGGCGGGCACGTCAGCGGCGGGGGTGGCCATCGTGGCCCCCGGGGGCAGCCGCCGCGGCGGCGGGGCGACGACCGCACCGGCGAGCAGCTCCAGGCGCCGCCGGTCCTCGGCGCCGAAGCCCTCCGGGCCGTCCGCGATCGCCAGCAGGCAGCCGCGGCCGAAGCCGTCCCCGGTCAGCGGCAGCGCGGCCAGCGACATGTCCTTGGACGCCGCCTGCCCGGCGTCCGCGCGGCCCGCGAGCTGCTCTCCGGTCAGCCACAGCGGCCCGGCCGAGCGGTGGGCGGCGGCCACCGGTGCGTCACCGGCCGAGGGGTAGCCGTCGTCGAGGCCGTACAGCGAGCGCGGCACGCCCGCGCCGGCGGTCAGGCGCAGTTCCTCGCCGCCCTTCGCGGGCTGGTACACGGCCGCGAAGGTGGCGCCGGTGAAGACCAGGACCTGTTCGACGACGGATCTGGCACGCTCCTTGGCGTCCAGGTCCGCGGGCAGTGCCTCCAACGCGCTTTCGACACGCAACGCTCCCGTTCCCCGTCCCGTCGAGTCGCTGCTGACCACAATCCGTCATTACAGCGCTTTCGGGCCGCTTGCGCACCCCTTGCGACGTCCCAAGGTCGAAAAGGCCGTGCGGGACCGGAACACCAGGTGGGCGGCGAGGGGCGGGCCCGGGCCTCCACCGGGCGAGAAGCGTCTCAGCCGGAGGAGGTGCGGCGCTCCGCGGCGGCTTCGAAGGCGGGGTCGAGCTCGATGCCCCAACCGGGCGCCGTGGGCACGTCGACCGCACCGTCGACCACCTTGAGGAGCGGTGCGTAGACGCCCCGGGTCCACGGTGTGTTCTCGATGCTCCACTCCTGGTACTGGCTGCAGGCGGGCAGGGCGGCGGCGAGGTGCAGGGTGAAGACCTGGAGCAGGGAGTCGTTGGCGCAGTGCGGCGTGCAGGGGATGCCCGCGGCCTCGGCGAGGACCGCGACCTTGCGGGCCCGGGAGACACCGCCGAGGTAGCCGACGTCCGGCTGCACGATGTCCACCGCACCAGTGCTGATCATGCGGTGGAACTGCGGCAGCGAGATGTCCTGCTCGCCGCCGGAGACCGGGATGTCGAGCGCGGCGGCCACCCGCGCGGTCTGCTCGATGTCCTCGAAGGGGCACGGCTCCTCGAAGTGGAAGTACCCGTGGTCCTCCAGCATCCTGCCGACCCGGACGGCCCGGCCTGCCGAGTAGCCGCCGTTGGCGTCCGCGGACAGGTCGACGGCGTCGCCGAGCTCCGCACGCAGGTACGGGATGATCCGCTCGGTCCTGCCGGGCGCGGCGTCCCGGTCGCGGCCCATGGCCTCGCCCACCCGGACCTTCACGGCCCGAAAGCCCTGTTCGGCCACCGCCTCCCCCAGGCGCTCGGCCTCCGCCTCCGGGGTGATGTCGCGCCGCATGCTGGAGGCGTACATCGGCACGGAGGTCCTCACGTGCCCGCCCAGCAGCTTGCTGACGGGCCGGCCGCACGCCTTGCCGAGCACGTCCCACAGGGCGGTGTCCACGCCGGCGAGCGCACGCAGCAGGAAGCTTCCCGGGAACTTGTAGTGCACCCGCAGGCACTCGTCGACGAGGGCCTCCACGTCGAAGGGGTCCCTGCCCAGGAAGAGCGGGGCGACCATGGTGTGCAGGACGCCGACACTGGTGGCCGCTTCGTAGGGGGCGGTCTGCCCGATGCCGGTCAGGCCCTCGTCGGTGTGCACGCGGACGAGGGCGAGCGGGCCGCGCAGCAGCGTCTCGACCGCCGTGATCCTCACAGGTGCTCCCGCAGCACGTCGACGAGCGGGGTGCGCACGGTGCACCGCTCCAGCGCGAAGCAGTCGGCCAGCGCCCGCATGCGCTCGGCGTCGAGCCCGGCGAAGCAGCGTGCGAAGTCGTCGACCATGGGCTCGGCGAGCAGGATGTGCCGCACCAGGACGTGGATCCACTGCTGCTGGCCGAACGGCAACGGGTCGAAGGAGGGGAACTCCTCGGCGACGGTCTTCTCCAGCGGGTCGAGGATGTGCCGCACACCGGAGTCCACACCACCCCACACGTCCACGCCGAGCCGTGCCTTCTTCTCCAGGACGGGGGCGATCCTGCGCAGGTAGGGGGACTCGGGCGGCAGGTGCGCGACGCCCTGCAGACCGATGTCCTTGTACGTCCACAGGCTCCAGCCCGCGTCGTGCTCGTCGTAGAGGGCGAGCTGGTCGGCGAGCACCCGGTAGCGGGCGGCGTCACGCGCGGGGTCGCCGCTGTAGACGGGACCGAACTCGCCCACCCAGATGGGGGTGCGGGTGGTGCGCATATAGGCGGACCTGGTCAGGAAGCGGTCCTCCAGGAAGGCCCGGTCGACGTACTGGCCTCGGGAGACGCCCGGGTAGTCGCCGCTGTCGGCGAAGCCTGCGAGGGCGTAGTCGTGGACGGTGTAGACGGTGTTCGGCCAGGGATCGCGGAAGAGGTCGAACTCGGTGGCGTGCCGGTTGCCGTCCAGGAAGATGACGTGGTGTGGATCGACGGCCCGGATCGCCTTGTGCAGCCGCTCGTAGAACGGGCCGATGGTCTCGCCGTCGGAGTCCGCGGGTTCGTTGAGCGGGTTGTAACCGGCCACCCAGGGATTGTCGCGGTAGTGCTCGGCCAGCGCCTCCCACAGGTGCACCACCCGGTCCTGGAAGTGGCGGTGGGTCCAGAAGAACGAGCGGTGCGTCGGGTTGTCGCTGTGCCAGCGCTGGTTGTGGTAGCCGGGTGCGGCGTGCAGGTCGAGCACGGTGTACAGGCCGTGCCGTGCGCAGCTTTCGACCACCCGGTCCAGCAGCGCGAAGCCCTCGGGTTTGAGCTCCATGGGGCGGTCGTCGTCCTCGAAGTGCCGGTAGTTGAAGGGCACGCGGACGCAGTTCATGCCCATCCCGGAGAGCAGCCGGGCGTCGGCGTCCGTGAAGAACACCTCGAGGAATCGGTCGAAGAAGGCGTCGTACGCCTCGTCACCCACGACGCGCCGCAGGGCTGCCCGCTGGAGTTCCTCGGTGGACGGGTAGCCGGTGATGAAGTTCTCCATGTTCATCCAGCCGCCGAGCCCGACGCCGCGCAGGCGCACCGGCTCACCCGTGGCGGTGGCGAGGTGGTCGTCCTGGACCTGGAGCATCACGGACGGGTCGTTCATGGACGTACTCCTTGCGTGCTGCGGCACGGTGCCGCGAAGAGATCCGGTGGCCGGTGCCCGGGCCCCCAGGGGCGGTGGCGCCGTGTGGTCACCGGCTGAATCCGGCGGTGAGACCGCGGATGAGGTAGCGGCGCCCGACCAGGTAGGCGGCGAGCATCGGCAGAGTGGACAGGACCACGGCGGCCAGCACGGCGGGCACGTCGACGGTGTACTCGCCCTGGAACGTCCACAGTGCCATCGGCAGCACCCGCTTGTCGGGACTCTGGGTCAGGATCAGCGGGAACAGGAAGCCGTTCCAGACGTGCAGGGCGTCGTAGATGCCGACGGTGACGAGGGCGGGCCGGGCCAGCGGGACGACGAGGTGCCACAGGATCCGGCCGTCGCTGCCGCCGTCCAGGCGCATGGACTCGAAGAGCTCCCGGGGGATGTCCCTGATGAAGTTGGCGAGGATCAGGACGGTGACCGGCACGGCGAATCCGATCGAGGGCAGGATCAGCGCGAGCAGGCTGTCGTAGAGGTGGACGCGGGTGATCATGTAGTAGAGCGGGATGATCGTGGCGTGCACGGGGATGGCCAGGCCCAGCAGGAAGACGGAGAAGGCGGAGCGCACGAGCCGGCCCCGGCCGCGCACCACGGCGTAGGCGGCCATCAGGGACAGGGCGACGGTCACCGCCACCGAGGCGGCGGTGACGACCACGCTGTTGAGGAAGTAGGTCCAAAAGCCGCTGTCCAGCACCTTCGCGTAGTTGTCGAGGGTGAGGTTGCGGGTCGGGGCGAGCGGGTTGCCGGAGAAGAAGCCGGCCTGGCCGCGCAGGCTGGTGATCACCACGTAGTAGATCGGCAGGATGATGACGGCCAGCCAGACGAGGCCGGCCACCGCTGCGGGCACGTTGGGACGACTGCGCACGGTGCGCGGCCGCGCGGGGCCCAGCGGGGCGGCGGGCCGGGTGCGGGGCCCTGCGGCGGGGGTGGTCGTGGTGGCCATCAGAGCCCTTCCTGTTCGCTGCGCATCCGGCTGAAGCCCGTGAACCTGGTCAGGGCGAACGCCAGTCCGAGTCCGATCACGACGAGGATCACCGCGAGAACGCTGGCTCTGCCCATGTCGTTGGCGGCGAATCCGGTGAGGTACATGTCGAGCGGCAGCAACCGGGTGCTGTTGCCCGGGCCGCCTCCGGTCAGGACGAAGACCACGTCGAAGTAGGTCAGCGAGCCGGTGACCATCAGCGTGGAGGAGGTGATGAGGGTGCCGCGCAACTGGGGCAGCGTGACGTAGCGGAACTGCTTCAACCGGCCGGCGCCGTCGATGGTCGCCGCCTCGTAGAGAGAGGCGGGGATCTGCCGTACGGCGGCCTGGTACAGCAGGGTGTGGAAGGGCACGAACTGCCAGGCGATCACGAAGACGACCACGTACAGCACGAGGTCGGGATCGCCCAGCCAGTTCTGTGCGAGGAAGTGCAGGCCGGGCGCCCCGCCGATGCCGAAGTGCGGGTCGAGGATGGCCTTGAACGCGATGGCGACGGCCGCGGAGGAGAGCAGCAGCGGGACGAAGTAGAGCGCGGCGAGGGCGGCGCGGTAGCGCTGGGTGCCGGCGGTGAAGACCCCGAGCAGCAGGCTGATCGGGGTCTGCACCAGCCACGACACCACAATGATCTTGAAGGTCAGTACCAGGGCGTTGCCGGTGACCGGGTCCTTCACCACGTCGGACCAGTTGCGCCGGCCGGCCCAGCCGATGTCACCGAGACCGTCCCACTGCGTGAAGCTGAGGACCACGGCGCCGGCGAGCGGGACCAGGGCGAAGACGACGAACATCAGCAGCGCCGGGAGGACCAGCAGCCCGTTGGCGCCGTGGCGTTGCTCTTGGGTGATCGAAGAGCGGGTTGCCGGGGTTCGGGGGTGAAGGACCGACACGTCAACTCGATTTCAGCCGGAGAGGGTGGCGTTCATGTTGGCCGCGAACTTCTCCGGGGTGATCTCCTTGAGGAAGATCTGCTGGAGGTTGGTGAGCACCGCGTCCCCTGCCTTGGGGCCGAGCGCCTGGTCCAGGGAGAGGGCGAAGTTCGGGGCCTTCGCGGCCATGTGGTAGACCGCGGTGAAGTAGTCGGGGTCGCTGGACTTGGCGATCCTCGGGCCGAGATCGGCCACCGGGGGCACATTGCCCTCCTTGAGGAGATCGCCGACGTACTGGCTGTTCAGCAGGGCGTTCTTCAGGTACGCGCGGGCGGCCTCCTTGTCGGCGTCGGACGCGGACGCGGAGATCGACCAGTAGTTGGAGGGGTTGCCGACGACGTCGTCCGCGTCTCCCTTGCCGCCCGTGACGGCCGGGAAGGGGAAGTAGCCGAGCTTGCCGCTCTCGATGAACTTCGGGTCGGCCTGCTGGATCGTCTGGTAGGCGGACGGCAGGGCCAGCGTCATCGCGGCCTTGCCGGTGTACAGCAGGGCCACGTCCGCGCCGCTGTCGGTGGTGATGGAGGCGAAGTCGTCGACGAATCCGCCGGCGTCCACGAGTGCCTGGATCTTCTCGTTCGCCTCGGTCACGGCGGGGTCGGACCAGGCCTTGTGCTTGCCGGCCAGGATGTCGTTCAGCACCCGGGGCCCGCCGATCCGGTCCATCAGGTAGGAGAGCCACGGCAGCAGCGGCCACTTGGCCTGGCCGCTGACGGTGAACGGGGCGATCTTGGCCCTCTTGAAATCGGCGACCTGGCTCATCAACTCGTCCCAGGTCTTCGGGGGTTCGGCACCGATCTGCCGGAACAGGTCCTTGTTGTAATAGACCATCACCGGCTTGATGCCGTTGTTCGGCAGCGCATAGGTCTTGCCGCCGATCTTCCCGCCGGCCGCGATCGAGGGGATGAACCGGTTCTTCACATGAGGATCGGCGACCAGGTCGCTGAGGTCCTCCACCGCTCCGGCCTTCACGTAGGAGTCCAGGACGCCGCCGCCCCAGCCGTAGATGAGCGTCGGTGCCTGGCCGGCGCCCACCGCGGTGCGGACCTTCTGCTTGTAAGGGTCGTTGGCGAATGCCTGGACGCTGAACCTCTGGTCGGGATGTGCGTCGTTCCAGCCGGTGAAGGAGTTGCGGAAGGCCTGCTCCGTGACACCGCTGAGGATCCAGACCGACGCTCCACCGCCCGCTGTCCCGCCGGACTTGGGGCCCGAGGTGCCGCAGCCCGTCATGGCACCGCCGAACAGGGCGGCGAGTCCTGCCGCGAGCACGGTCCTTCGTGACATGACCGATGCCGTCATGCTGTCCGCCTCTCTTCCCTGGTCACGACGGTGTGTCCAGGGGTGTGGATGGGGATGGCGCGGCACCAGGTGCTGCTAGCGATTACCGGGACCACGCCCAGGGGTCGCCTGCGGATGTTAGTGCGCTGGACGACGGCTCGCTGGAACTCCGCCGAGCAGGCACATCCGTGATCGGATTCCTCCACACCCTCCGTCGGCCGCTTCGTGCTCGCGGCCCGGCTCCGTGTCCGGCACCGCAGGCCACCACGACCCCTGAAGTGGTGGCCTGCTGTCCGGCGCCGCTCGTGTGTCGCTGGACACCTCACGCGCCTCACGACGAGGCGCCTCGCCGTGGTGCCCGGCCATCGTGCTAGCGCCGCGCGGCGTTGTCAATCGTTATCGATAACGTTATCGGTGCCGGCGCGGCAGACCAGTAGAATTCGGACCGTGACCAGCAACCGAGTGACCATCAGAGAGGTCGCCGCGCAGGCGGGCGTCTCGGTCGCGACCGTCTCCAAGGTGCTCAACGACCGCCATGGAGTGGCCGCGAGCACGATGCAGCGGGTGCGCGAGGCCATCGAGGAGCTGGGCTACGAGTCGAGCCTCGTGGCGCGCAGCCTGCGCAACCACCGCACCAATGTCGTCGGCGTCCTGGTGTGGGCCATCGAGCCGTACAGCGCGGAACTGCTGAAGGGCGTGGCGCGCGGGCTCAAGGGCACGGGGTACGAGCTGGTGGTCTACTCGACCGGCGCGGAGGCGGGCGGCCGGGTCGGATGGGAACGGCGGTACCTGTCACGGCTGTCGGGGACCCTGATCGACGGGGCGGTGCTGGTGACGCCCACCGTCTCGACGGAGGGGATCGGCTCGCCGGTGGTCGCGGTGGACCCGCACAGCGGAGGCGACGGCGGCTGGACGGTGGCGGCGGACAACCACCGCGGTGCCCGGCTCGCCGTCGAGTACCTGCTGGGCCTCGGCCACCGCCGCATCGCGTTCCTCGGCCGGCCGCCGCGGGACCTGGAGTCGAGCAGGCAGCGCGAGGCCGGGTACCGCGGCGCCCTGGAAGACGCGGGCGTACCCTTCGACCCCCGCCTGCTGCGCAACGCCGGCTACGAGGACAACGAGTCGCTGGAGGCCGCCCGCACCCTCCTGGCCCTGCCCCGGCGGCCCACGGCGATCTTCGCGGCGAACGATGTGACGGCGATCGCCACCATGGAGGCCGCCCTGACCCTCGGTATGCGGGTGCCGGACGACCTGTCGGTGATCGGCTTCGACAACATCCCCGAGGCCACGATGGTCGAGCCGGCCCTCACCACCATCGAGCAGCCGTTGCAGCTCATGGGGCAGCGGGCGGTGGAGACGCTGCTGGACGTCCTTGCCGGGCGCGAGCCCACCGAGGCGCGGCTGATGCTGCCGACCCGGCTGGTGGTGCGCGGTTCGTGCGCCGCGCCGCCCGCCGACCCGAGCCGGGTCGTCGGGCTAACCGCGCCGGAGGAGGACGCGGCGGCTCCCGCCCCGTAGCCGGAACGCCGCGGTGGTGGGAGGGGCGCGGGCCGGACCCGCCGGCGCCGCCGCACGGCCATGCGGCCCACGCGCAGCGGTGTGCCGTGCAGGCGACACGGACGCGGGCCGCGGCGGTGGCCGTCGCACAGGCTGCGGGGGCTGACCGGACGGACCGCGGAGCGGAAGGCCACCGGACACCAGGGCACCGGCACCGTGCGGCCGGTCCGTGGAACCGTGCTCGGAGGAAGACCCCACCATGTCGCCGTCACCGTCAAGGACAGCGGTCTCCTCACAGGAGCGGAACAGGAGCGAACCCCGCATGCGCCAGACCGACGGCCCGCGCCACCTGCTCGTCCGGGCCCTGGGCGAGGCGACCTGCTTCTTCCTTCCGGCCGCGCCGGGTTGGCCCGACGACCTGGACACCTTCAGCCGGGCACTGCCGCCGGACGACCCCTCGCTCGGTCTTCCGGCCGCCCTCGTCGGCGCGTTCGACGCATGGCTCCGGGCCCGGCCCGAGGGCGGGTTCGCACGTCGCACGGAGCTGCGCGCGCACGCCCGCCGGGGACTGGCCCTGGCCCAGTCCCTGGCCGTGCGCCTCGGCCCGCGGCAGGTCGTGCACTACTGGGACGAGGCGTACGACGCGACGAAGGTCGTCTGCTGGACGTGCAGGAGGCTGCACTGGAGCCTGGAGGAACACGGCAGCCCGCCGCCTCCCGTCCGCACAACGGTCAAGGCAGAGTTCAAGTGGTATCCGCTCAGGTCCGAGGAGTTCGAAGACTTCGCGCCCGACGACCCGGCCGCGCTCCTGCACCTCTCCGACGGGCTGGTGAGCGATCTGTACCGGTGGGCGAAGGACTTCGACGCCGGTATGGAGCAGTACCTGGCGGACCGGGACGAGGCGGACGACGACGCGCGTCGGGCCGCACTCGACGTGCGGGGACAGGAACTCGCCGCGCGGGTCACCCGGGAACTCGGACCGGCGGGGGAGGTCACCTACGGAGGACTCGCCTAGAGCCGCCCTGGCATGCCTGGGGGTGCCGCTGCGGGCGCATGTCACCCCGCACTCGCGTGGTGTACGCGACGTCGTGGACACTCGGCAACGGCTCACTGGATCAGTTCAGTGCACGAAGGCTCCCCGGATGCCGGACGGACGTGGAGGTGCAGGTCATAGCCTCGGACGAGGTCGAGCATGGTCGGGTTCGGGGGGTGGGCGCCGGTGGTGGGCGGCGTGTCGCGGGCTCGGTCCTCGTAGGAGGTCCAGCCGCGGCTGCCCGGCCTTCCATTCGGCCGAGGCGATGGTCGGCAGCGGGTCCATCCCGGTGCCGACCGCGGGGCAGAACCGGGGGGACGGGATCGGTGCGGCCCCAACGGGTCCGGTCACCGGAGGTCATCGAGGAAGGCCGACGTCGCGACGTCGGTCGGGAGGGCACGCCCGTGCTTGCGGTAGTCGACGAGGACGGCACCATGCCGAGTGGCGGCTCGCTGCTGGATGAGCCGGACGGGACCGTCCGCGGCGGTGCGCGGCGGATGCCGGCCGCCGCGCTGAAGGCCGAAGCACATGCGTGTACGGCCGAGTTGGCCGATGTGGGCGCCCACGGCTCCGAGGAACCGGTCGCCCTCGGGGACGGCTACCGCGACCAGCACCGGTGGCGGGCCGTGCCCGCACCCCGTCTCCCCGCCGTCCCTGCGGCAGCCCGCTTCGCACGCGGTCCGCTCATGGAACTCCCCGAGGCGGCCGAGGCGTGAGCGTCCTCGCGGCCCAGGCCATTCGAACCAAGCGGCTGGACCTGCTGCCGCTGCACGTCGAGCACGCCGAGGAGATGGCCGCAGTGCTGTCCGATCCGGCCCTGCACACCTTCATCGGCGGTACGCCGGACACCCCGCAGGCCCTGCGCTCGCGCTACCTGCGCCTGACCGCGGGTTCTCCCGACCCTGCCGTGTCCTGGCTGAACTGGGTGGTCCGGCTCCGTGACACATCGTGCCTGACGGGTACGGTCCAGGCGACGGTCGGCCCCGCGGGCCAGGGGTCCACCGCCGAGGTCGCCTGGGTGGTGGGGACTCCGTGGCAGCGAAGGGGCATCGCCACCGAAGCGGCCCGAGGACTCATCGCCTGGCTCGGCCGGCAGCCGGTGCACACCGTGATCGCCCACATCCACCCCGACCACCGGGCTTCCGCTGCCGTCGCCGCTGCCGCCGGGCTCACGCCGTCCGGCGAATGGCACGACGGCGAGATCCGGTGGCACCTGAGTACCGGACGATGACTCCGCCGATGCACGGGTCTTGGCTACTGCTGTCACGCCACCGGCCGCCATCGGCCCCGCCGGGCCCGGCGGGGCCGAT
>NZ_BNCD01000013.1 GCF_014656295.1 Streptomyces sulfonofaciens | reverse complement strand
CCCAGGGTGCCCGTGCCGCCGGTGATCAGGACCGTGCCGTCGGGGTCGAGCCGCACGGCGTCCGCGCCGGACGGGCCCGCGTCCCCCGCGGTGGCGCTGACGCGGGTCAGCCGTGGCACCAGGACGGTGCCCTCGCGCACCGCGAGCTGGGTCTCGGGTGCCGCGGCGCCGGACGCCCTCGGGGCGCCGGCCAGCAGGTGGCCGTGGTCCTTGCCGGTGAGCCCGGCGAGCGCGGCCGGATCGGTGAGGTCCTCGACGTCGACGAGGACGATCCGGCCCGGGTGCTCCGTCTGGGCGGAGCGCACCAGGCCCCACAGTGCCGCGCCCGCCACGTCGCGCACCGCCCGGTCCGCCCCCGCGGCGATGGCGCCCGAGGTGACCACGGCGAGCCGTGCCGCGGCGTACCTGTCGTCGGTGAGCCAGTCCTGCAGCAGGGAGAGGGCCCGGCGGGTGACGGCCCGGGACGCGGCGGACGAGGGGTCGCCGAGCGCGGCCGGGAACGGCGCGACGACGAGCGTGGGCACCGGGTCCCCGGCGTCCACGGCCGCGCCCAGCGCCTCGGCGTCGGGGTAGGACCGCACCTCGACGTCGCCGCCGCACCAGGCGGCCGTGCGGTCCGCGGCGCCGAGCACGGCCCAGGGGCCCTCGGGCGCGGCGGCCGGTGCCCCGCCGCCCGGTACCGGGATCCAGTCCAGCTCGAACAGCGTGTCGTGGCGGCCGGCGGCGCGCTCCAGCCGATCTGCCGCCATCGGCCTGACCACCAGCGAGTCGATCGTGGCGACGGGCCGTCCCGTGCCGTCCGTGACCCGTACGGACAGGCTGTCGGGACCGGCCGGGGCGGTGCTCACCCGCAAGGCGGCGGGTGCCGCCGGGCCGTGCAGGCGTACGCCGCCGAAGGAGAACGGCAGCGGGACCTGCCGCTCGGACCCGTCCTGGTGCGCCTCCTCCCGCAGCAGGACCGTGTGCAGGGCGGCGTCCAGGGCGGCGGGATGGATGCCGTAGGCGCCGGTCAGGCCGTCCGGGAGGGCGACCTCGGCGTGGATCGCGTCGCCGTGCCGCCATGCCGTGCGCAGCCCCTGGAAAGCGGGCCCGTAGGCGAGGCCGCGGTCGAGCAGGTCGCGGTGGAAGCCGTCGACGCGCACCGGCACGGCACCTGCCGGGGGCCAGGCGGTGTGCTCGGCGTACTCGGCACCGTCGCCACCGGCCCCGGCGGGCGCGAGGGTGCCGGTGGCGTGCTCGGTCCAGGGCGCCTTCGCACCGGCCGGGCGCGAGCGGGCGGTGAGCGTTCTGCGGCCGGCGGCGTCCGGCGCACCGGTGAGCAGATGGAGGTGCACCGCGCCCTGCTCGGGCAGCACCAGCGGGGCGCTCAGCGTGAGGTCGTCGAGCCCGCCCGCGCCGGTGTGTGCGGCGGCGTGCAGGGCGAGTTCGACGAAGGCGGTGCCGGGGAGCAGGACGGTGTCGAGGATGGTGTGGTCGGCCAGCCAGGGGTGGGTGGCGAGGGAGAGGCGGCCGGTGAACAGGTGGCCGCCGTCGGGCAGTTCCACCGCCGCGCCCAGCAGCGGATGACCCGCCTCGTCCAGACCCGCCGCCGCGGCGCCGCCGGTGCGGGGCGGAGCGTCGAGCCAGTAGGGCCGGCGCTGGAAGGCGTAGGTCGGCAACCGGACGGGGCGGCCGCCGCCCCGGCCGAGGAAGGCGTCCCAGGCGGGGCTGGTGCCGCGGGCGTGCACGGTGAGCACGGCGCGGGTGACTCCGGCGGCCTCCGGCTGGTCGCGGCGGAGCGCCGGGACGACGGTCGGTGCGGTGGCGGCCTCGGCGAGGGTGTCCTCGACCAGGCCGGACAGCACGGGGTGCGGGCCGAGTTCCAGGTAGGTGCTCGTGCGGTGGTGCCCGTGCAGGTGGCGGATGCCGTCGTGGAAGCGGACGGTGGAGCGTATGTGGTCGGTCCAGTACTGCGGCGAGGTGAGCTGCTCGTCGGTGGCGGTGGTGCCGGTGACGTTGGAGACGACGGGGATGCGCGCCGGATGGTACGTCAGCGTCTCGGCGACCGCGCGGAACTCGGTGAGGACGCTGTCCATGTGGGCCGAGTGGAAGGCGTGGCTGACGGCCAGCCGCGTGGTCCTGCGGCCGTTCTCCTTCCAGCGCGCCGCCAGCGCCAGCACCGGCTCCTCGTCACCGGCGATGACGGTGGACGTCGGCCCGTTCACGGTGGCGACGGTGACGCGGTCGTCGCCCTCGGGGAGGGTGGCGCGGACCTCGTCCTCCGCGGCCTGGATGGCGATCATCACACCGCCGGCCGGTGCGGCCTGCATCAGGCGGCCGCGCGCGGCGACGAGCGTGCAGGCGTCCTGAAGGCTGAACACGCCCGCGAAATGGGCGGCCGTCAGCTCGCCGACGGAGTGGCCGATGAGCCGGTCAGGGCTGACGCCCCAGTGCTCGAACAGCCGGAACAGGGCCACCTGGAGGGCGAAGAGGCAGGTCTGCGTGTAGCGGGTCTGGTCGAGCAGGGCCGCCTCGTGGGTGCCTTCCGCGGCGAACATCAGCGTCTTGAGCGGCCGGTCCAGATGCGGGTCCAGATGGCCGCAGACCTCGTCCAGGGCCCGGGCGAAGACGGGGAACGCCTCGTACAGCTCGCGGCCGATGCCGGGGCGCTGGCTGCCCTGGCCGGAGAAGAGGAACGCGACCCTGGCGTTCTCGGCGGCCCCCGTGGTGCCGCGCAGCACCGCGGGCGCCTCCCGGCCGGCGGCGAGAGCGTCGAGCGCGGCCAGCAGTTCGCGCCGGTCGCCGCCCTCGGGGAGCACCGCGGCGCGGTGCGCGAAGTGGGTGCGGGTGGTGGCCAGCGCGTGCGCCACGGCGGACGGATCCAGATCGGGGTGGGCGGCGGCGAAGTCGCGCAGGCGTGCGGCCTGGGCGCGCAGTGCCTCCTCGTCCTTGGCGGAGAGCACCCACGGCGCGTGCGGGACCGGTGAGCCGGTGTCCGTGGGAGCCGGGGCGTCCTGCGCGGTGGCGGCCCGGGCGGGCTCGGGCGCCGCTTCGAGGATGACGTGGGCGTTGGTGCCGCTGATGCCGAAGGAGGAGACGGCGGCGCGGCGTGGTCGGTCGGTGGTCGGCCAGGGGGTCTGCTCGGTGAGCAGTCGGACGGCTCCGGAGTCCCAGTCGACGTGCGGCGAGGGCTCGTCCACGTGCAGCGTCCTGGGCAGCACCCCGTGCGCCATCGACCGGACCATCTTGATCACACCGGCGACACCCGCGGCGGCCTGGGTGTGGCCGATGTTCGACTTGATCGAGCCCAGCCACACCGGTGGTCCGGACGCGTCGCGGTCCTTGCCGTAGGTGGCGAGGAGTGCCTGTGCCTCGATGGGGTCGCCGAGGCTGGTGCCGGTGCCGTGGGCCTCGACGGCGTCGACGTCGGCGGGGGTCAGGCGGGCGGCGGCCAGGGCGGCACGGATGACCCGCTGCTGGGAGGGGCCGTTGGGGGCGGTGAGGCCGTTGCTCGCGCCGTCCTGGTTGACGGCCGAGCCCCGCACCACGGCGAGCACCCGGTGCCCGTTGCGCTCGGCGTCCGAGAGCCGCTCCACCAGCAGCAGCCCCGCGCCCTCGGAGAACCCGGTGCCGTCGGCGGCGGCCGCGAACGCCTTGCAGCGCCCGTCGGGCGCCAGCCCGCGCTGCCGGCTGAACTCGACGAACGTCGCCGGGGTCGCCATCACCGTCACACCACCGGCCAGCGCCAGATCGCACTCACCACCGCGCAGCGCCTGCGCCGCCAGGTGCAGTGCCACCAGCGACGACGAACACGCCGTGTCCACCGTCACCGCAGGCCCCTCAAGACCGAACGTGAACGAGATCCGGCCGGACGCGACGCTGCCGTGGCTGCCGTTGCGCAGATAGCCCTCCAGTTCCGCGGGAGCCTCGCGCAGCCGGCCGCCGTAGTCGCCGTACATGATGCCGGTGAAGACGCCGGTGCGGCTGCCGCGGAGCGCGGCCGGGGCGAGCCCGGCGTCCTCGAAGGTCTCCCAGGCGACCTCGAGCAGCAGCCGCTGCTGCGGGTCGGTGGCCAGCGCCTCGCGCGGGTTCATGCCGAAGAAGTCGGCGTCGAAGTCGCCTGCGTCGTGCAGGAACCCGCCGTGCCGGGTGGTCACCTTGTGGGCGCGCTCGGGGTCGGCGTCGTACAGGTCCTCGATGTCCCAGCCGCGCCCGCGCGGGAAGTCGCCGACGGCGTCGCGGCCCTCGGCGACCAGCCGCCACAGGTCGTCGGCGGAATCCACGCCGCCGGGGTAGCGGCAGCCGATGCCGACGATCGCGATGGGCTCGTCCGCGGCCGTGCCGGGCCCGGATGCCGTGGGCTCCTCCCCCGGCCCCGGCGCGCCGGTGAGTTCGGCGCGCAGATGGCGGGCGAGCGCGGCGGGCGTCGGGTGGTCGAAGACCAGGGTGGCGGTCAGCCGCAGGCCGGTGGCCTGGGTCAGGCGGTTGCGCAGCTCGACCGCGGTCAGCGAGTCGAAGCCGAGCTGCTTGAAGGCGCGGTCCGCCTCGACGGCGTCCGGCCCGGTGAGCCCGAGCACCGCGGACGCATGGGTGCCGATCAGTTCCAGCAGCACCCGGTCCTGCTCGGCGGCCGGGCGGCCGGCCAGCAGTCCTGGGAGCCCGCCGCCCGCGGCGGACTCCTCGGGGCCCCCGGCGGCCCGGCGCACCGGGGCGCGCAGCAGCCCGCGCAGCACCGGGGGCAGGTCGCCGGCCAGGGCCCGGCCGCTCAGGGCCGCGGTGTCGAACCGGGCCGGCAGCAGGGCCGGACGGTCCGCGGCGAGCGCGGCGTCGAAGAGCGCGAGGCCGCGCTCCGAGGCGAGCGGCAGCACGCCGCCGCCCAGCATCCTGGCCCGGTCGCCGTCGGCCATCCGCGCGGTCATGGCGCTGGTCTGCTCCCACAGGCCCCAGCCGAGCGAACACGCGGGCAGCCCGAGGGCCCTGCGGTAGTGGGCCAGACCGTCCAGGAAGGCGTTGGCCGCGGCGTAGTTGCCCTGTCCCGCGCTGCCCAGGGTGCCGACCACGGAGGAGAACAGGACGAAGGAGGCCGGTGCCAGGTGCCGGGTGAGCTCGTGCAGGTGCCAGGCGGCGTCGGCCTTGGGCCGCAGCACGCCGGCGAGGCGTTCGGGGGTGAGCGAGCCGATGACGCCGTCGTCGAGTACGCCCGCGGTGTGGACGACGGCGGTGAGGGGGTGCTCGGCGGGGATGTCGTCGAGGAGTCGGCGCAGGGCCTCGCGGTCGGCGGCGTCGCAGGCGGCGACGGTCACCGAGGCGCCCTGCGCCCCCAGCTCCGCCGCCAACCGCGCGGCACCGTCCGCCGCGGGCCCCCGCCTGCTGGTCAGCAGCAGATGCCGCACACCGTGCTCGGCCACCAGATGCCGCGCCAGCAACGCGCCCAGCGTCCCCGTACCACCCGTGACCAGCACCGTCCCCTCCCCGTCGAACGAGGGCTTCGCGGCCGCGGCGGCGGTGTGCTCCCCGGCGTCCTCCGCGGCCTTGGGGGCCCGTACGAGGCGGGGGACGTGGACGGTGCCGGCCCGGACGGCGAGTTGGGGCTCCCCGGTGGCCAGGGCCGCCCCGACGGCCTCACGCGAGGCGTCCTCGTCGTCGAGGTCGAGCAGCAGGAAGCGGTCCGGGTTCTCGCTCTGCGCGGTGCGTACAAGGCCCCACACGGCCGCGGCGGCCAGGTCGGGCAGGTCTCCGGTGCCGGGTGCGGGGACCGCGCCGGTGGTGACGACGGCGAGCCGGGCGCCGGGGAACTCGTCGCGGGCCAGCCAGTCCTTGAGGAGCGCGAGGGCCCGGCCGGTGGCCTCGCGGGCCCCGGCGGCCGGGTCCGCGGCGGGCCCGGACCGCTCGCCGCCGACCGCGGCGAGGACGACGTCCGGCACCGTGCCGCCGGCCGCGACGGACGCGGCGAGCGCGGCCAGGTCGGCGTGGCGGCCGGCGGGCGCGTCGCCCGCCGAGCCCGTGCCGCGTCGAGCCGCCGCGGCGCCGAGCGCGGCCCATGCGGCGCCGGCTTGCGCCCGATCAGCGGCGGGCGCCGCCGGGACCCACTCGACCTCGAAGAGACCGCCCTGCCCCGCGGCGTGCCGGGCACCGGTGAACCGCTCGGGGGCCGCGGGGCGCAGCGTCAGCGATGCGGCGGTGAGGACCACGGCGCCGGTGGTGTCGGCGATGGTCAGCGCGACGGTGTCGGGGCCGGTGCGGGCCCAGTGCACACGGCCCGCGGTGGCGCCGGTGGCGTGCAGGGAGACACCGCTCCAGGCGAACGGCAGCCGGATGCGGCCCTCGTCGTCGGCGCCCAGCAGCCCGCCGAGCGCGAGCACGTGCAGCGCCGAGTCCAGCAGCGCGGGATGGACGCCGAACCGCGCGCCGTCCGCCCGCTGCTCGTCGGCGAGCCGCACCTGCGCGTAGAGGTCGTCGCCCGCCTGCCAGGCCGTCTGCACGCGCCGGAACGCGGGCCCGTAGTCGTAGCCCTGGGCGGCGAGCCGGTCGTAGAGCCGGTCGACGGGGACCTGGGCGGCCCCCGCCGGGGGCCAGGCGGCCAGGTCGGTGCCGTGGGCGCCGGCCGGGGACGGGGCGAGCAGGCCGGTGGCGTGGCGGGTGTGGGGGGCCTCGTCGTCGGCGCCCTGCGGACGGGAGTGCACGGTGACCCTGCGCCGCCCCGAGCCGTCCGGCGGTGCCACGCTCACCTGGAGCAGGACGCCGCCGTGCTCGGTCAGGACGAGGGGCGCCTCCAGGGTGAGCTCGTCGACGTGGTCGCACACGGGAAGGCCGGTGCGGGCCGCGGCGTGCAGCGCGAGTTCGAGGAACGCGGTGCCGGGCAGCAGGACCGTGCCCGCGACGGCGTGGTCGGCGAGCCAGGGGTGGGTGGCCGGGGAGATCCGGCCGGTCATGACCAGGCGGTCGTCGTCGGCGAGGGTGACCGAGGCGCCCAGCATCGGGTGGTCGGCGCCGCCGAGTCCGAGTCCGCCCGCGTCGGTGGCGGCCGGGGTGCGGGTCAGCCAGTGGCGCTCGTGCTGGAAGGCGTAGGTGGGCAGGTCGACCCGGCTGAAGCCGCGGCCGGTCAGCACCGGCCGCCAGTCGACCGGCACGCCGCGCACATGGGCCTCGGCCAGCGAGGTGCACATCCGCTGCCAGCCGCCCTCGTCCCGGCGGAGCGAGCCCACCACGGCACCGCCGGGTCCGGCGGCACCGGCCGTGCCGGTCCCGGCAGCCGCGGCGGCGGCCGCGTCGTCGAGTGTCTCCTGGACGCCGACGGTGAGCACCGGGTGCGGGCTGGCCTCGATGAAGGTGCGGTGCCCTGCGGCGAGCAGCGCGCGGGTGGTCTCCTCGAACCGCACGGTCCGGCGCAGGTTGCGGTACCAGTACTCGGCGGTCAGCTCGGTGGTGTCGACGGGCGCGGCGGTGACCGTGGAGAAGAACGCGGTCCGCGACGCCCGGGGCGTGATGCCGGACAGCACGTCCAGCAGGTGGTCCCTGAGGGGCTCGACATGGGCGCAGTGCGAGGCGTAGTCCACCGGGACCTTGCGGGCCCGGGCGCCCTCGGACTCGCAGGCGGCGACCACCTCGTCGATGGCGCCCGGGTCGCCGGAGACGACGGTGGACGAGGGGCCGTTGACGACCGCGATGTCCAGCCGTCCCGGCCACCGCTCAAGCAGTGCGGCCACTCGCTCCGAGGGCAGCGCCAGGGACGCCATCCCACCGGTGCCCGCCAGCGCGACCAGGGCCTTGCTGCGCAGGGTGACGACGGCCGCGGCATCCTCCAGGGAGAGCGCCCCGGCGACGCAGGCGGCCGCGATCTCGCCCTGCGAGTGCCCCACGACGGCGTCGGGCCGCACGCCGAAGGAGCGCCACAGCTCGGCGAGGGAGACCATGACGGCGAACAGTGCGGGCTGCACGACGTCCACCCGCTCCAGCGACGCGGCGCCCGGCGCGCCGCGCAGCACGTCGATCAGCGACCAGTCGACGTGCGGTGCCATCGCGGCGGCGCAGTCCTGGACGCGGTCCCGGAACACCGGGCTGGTGTCGAGCAGTTCCACCGCCATCCGCGGCCACTGCGAGCCCTGGCCGGGAAACACGAAGACGACTCCGCCGGCCCCGCCCGTACCGCCCGTGCCGCCGGCGTCGGGCGCGGCGCCGCGCACCAGCGACGGCGCGCTGCCGCCGTCGGCCAGGGCACGCAGGCCCTCCAGACGGCCGGCGCGGTCCCCGGCGACGATCACGGCGCGGTGGTCGAAGAGCGAACGGGTCTCGGCCAGCGACAGGCCGAGGTCCCCCGCGCCCGGCGCGTCGTCCGCCGCGGCGTGCTCGTACAGGCGCGCGGCCTGGTCCCGCAGGGCCTGGCCGGTCCTGGCGGAGACCAGCCAGGGGATCACGGGGCCGGTGTCGGGCCCGGCCTCCCGCGGTGGGTGCGGCACGTCGGCGGTGGCCGGCCCGCCGTGCGGGAGCGCGGGCTCGCCCGCCGTGCCGTGGCCGGCGGGGGCCGCGGGGTCCTGCTGCGGGGCCCCGGGCGCCTCCTCCAGGATGACGTGGGCGTTGGTGCCGCTGATGCCGAACGACGACACCGCGGCCCGCCGCGGGCCGTGGCGCCGCGGCCAGGGTCTGGACTCGGTGAGCAGGGACACCGCGCCGGCGGACCACGCGACGTGCGGGCTCGGCTCGTCGACGTGCAGGGTCTTCGGCAGTTCCGCGGCGCGCAGCGCCATCACCGTCTTGATGACGCCGGCCACGCCCGCCGCTGCCTGGGAGTGCCCGATGTTGGACTTCAGCGAGCCGAGCCACAGCGGACTGCCCGCGTCGCGCTGCCCGTAGGTGGCGATGAGGGCCTCGGCCTCGATGGGGTCGCCGAGGGCGGTGCCCGTGCCGTGCGCCTCGACGGCGTCCACGTCCTCGGCCCGCAGCCCGGCGTTGCCGAGGGCCTGGCGGATCAGCCGCTCCTGGGAGGGGCCGTTCGGGGCGGCCAGGCCGTTGCTCGCGCCGTCCTGGTTGATCGCGGAGCCGCGCAGCACGGCCAGCACCGGGTGGCCGAGGCGGCGGGCCTCGGAGAGCCGCTCCAGGACGACGACGCCGACGCCCTCGGCCCACGCGGTGCCGTCCGCGCCCGCCGCGAACGCCTTGCACCGGCCGTCCCCCGCGAGGCCGCGCTGCCGGCTGAACTCGACGAACATGCCGGGGCCCGACATCACGGTGGCACCGCCGGCCAGCGCCATCGAGCAGTCGCCCTGCCGCAGCGCCTGCACGGCCAGGTGCATCGCCACCAGCGACGACGAGCAGGCCGTGTCCACCGTGACGGCGGGGCCTTCGAGGCCCAGCGTGTACGCGATCCGGCCGGAGGCGACGCTTGTGGTGCCGCCCGTCAGCAGATAGCCGCCGAGTCCCTCGGGCGCGTCGTGCAGGGCAGGCAGGTAGTCCTGGGCGGTGGCGCCCACGAACACGCCCGCCGGTGCGCCGCGCAGGGTCAGCGGGTCGATCCCGCAGCGTTCCAGCGCCTCCCAGGAGACCTCAAGCAGCAGCCGCTGCTGCGGGTCCATGGCCAGGGCCTCGCGGGGGCTGATGCCGAAGAAGGCGGGGTCGAACCGGTCGGCGTCGTAGAGGAACCCGCCCTGCGTGGTGTAGGTGGTGCCGTTGGTCTCCGGCGAGGGGTCGAAGAGCTGGTCGAGGTGCCAGCCGCGGTTGTCCGGGAAGGGCCCGATGGCGTCCTCGCCGTTCCTGACGAGCCGCCACAGCGCCTCCGGCGAGTGTGCGCCGCCCGGGTAGCGGCAGGCCATGCCGACGATCGCAACCGGCTCGTCCGGGGCCGCCGGTGGCGCGGCGGCCCGGTCGTGGCCGCCCGCCGGGTCGTCACCGGCCGTCAGCTCGGACAGCAGGTGGCGCACGAGGGCGCCGGGCGTCGGGTGGTTGAAGGTGAGTCCGGTCGGCAGCCGCAGACCGGTCGCCTCGGTGAGGCGGTTGCGCAGTTCGACGGCGAGGGACGAGTCGAAGCCGAGGTCCTTGAACGCCCTGCCGCCGTCCACCGCGTCGGGGGTGAGGTGTCCGAGCACCACCGCCACCTCGGTGCGGACCAGGTCGAGCAGGGCACGCTCACGCTCGGCGGCGGCGAGCGGCGCGAGGCGGCGCGCCCAGGGCAGGGCGTCGTCGGCGTCCGGGGCCGCCCCGTCGCCCGTGCCCGCGGGGTCCTGGAGGTCCGCGGCCGGGGCGGCGGACGCCGGGTACGCGGTGGTTCGGCTCGGGGCCGCGGGACCGGTGCCGGCGGCCGCGGCGTCGAACCGGGGCCAGTGGCGCCGCCGCTGGAAGGCGTAGGTGGGCAGCGGCAGGCGGCGCGGGTGGTGCGGGGCGAGGACCCTCTCCCAGGCGACCCCGGTGCCCTGGGCGTGCAGCCGGGCCAGGGCGGTGAGCAGGGCCTCGGGTTCGGGGCGCCCGGGGTGCAGGGTGGGCAGCAGCAGGTGCCGGGGGGTGGCGGCGTCGCCGAGGCACTCCTCCACCATGCCGGTCAGCACGCCGCCGGGACCGAGTTCGAGGTAGGCGGTGACACCGTCGGCGTGCAGGGTGCGCACACCGTCCAGGAAGCGCACGGCGTCCCTGGCGTGCCGCGCCCAGTACGCGGGCGAGCCCAGTTCCTCGGCGGTGGCCGGGCGTCCCGCCACGTTGGAGACCACCGGGATGCGCGGCGCGGCGTAGCTCAGGCGTCCGGCGATCTCGGTGAACTCCGCCAGCATCGGTGCCATCCGGGGCGAGTGGAAGGCGTGGCTGACGCGCAGCCGCTTCACCTTGCGGCCCCGCGCCTCCCAGTGGGCGGCCACCTCCAGTACGGCGTCCTCGTCGCCGGAGACGACGACGGAGCGCGGGCCGTTGACCGCGGCGACCGCGATCCGCGCCGCGCCGTCCCGGGCGGTGCCCGCGGTTTCGGAGGGTGCGGCCTGCGCGGTCCTGGGCGGTGCGGTGCCCGCGGATCCCGGCAGCCCGGACGCTCCCGACGGTCCGGACAGCGCGTCGAGTGAGGCACGCACCTCGTCCTCGGCGGCCTCCAGCGCCACCATGGCGCCGCCCGCGGGCAGTTCCTGCATCAGCCGGCCGCGGGCGGCGACCAGCGTGCAGGCGTCCGCCAGCGACAGCACCCCGGCGACGTGCGCCGCCGTCAGCTCCCCGACGGAGTGCCCGATGAGCACGTCGGGCGTCACGCCCCAGTGCTCGACCAGGCGGAAGAGCGCGGTCTCGACGGCGAACACGGCCGCCTGGGTGTAGCGGGTCCGGTGCAGCAGCGCGGCGTCGCTGCCGGTGCCGGTGCCGGTGCCGCTGTCGGCGTCGGCGTCGGCGTCGGCGGGGTCCGCGGCGGCGAGGACGACGGCCCGCAGCGGGCGGTCCAGATGCGGGTCGAGATGCCGGCAGACGGCGTCGAACGCGTCCGCGAACACCGGGAACTCCTCGTACAGCGCGGCGCCCATGCCCGCGTACTGGCTGCCCTGCCCGGTGAACAGGACGGCGAGCCGGCCCGTGCCGGTGGCGCTGCCGCGCACCACGCCGGCGCCGGGCTCGCCCGCCGCGAGCGCCCGCAGGCCGGTGAGCAGCGCCCTGCGGTCCCGGCCGACGACGACGCCGCGGTGCTCGAAGGCGGTGCGGGTGGTGGCCAGCGACCAGCCGAGGTCGAGCGGGGCCGCGCCGGGCCGCTCTTCGAGGTGCGCCACCAGGCGTCCTGCCTGCCCGCGCAGGGCGGCGGCAGTACGGCCCGAGAGCAGCCAGGGGACGACCGGGCGGGGCTCGGCACCCGCCGCACCCGCCGCGCCCACCGGGTCCGCCGCGGACGCCGGGTCGGCGGCGGGCGCCGCGGGAGCCGGGTCGGCACGGTCCTGGCCCGGGGCCTGGGCCAGGATGACGTGGCAGTTGGTGCCGCCCATGCCGAAGGAGCTCACCCCGGCGGTCAGCGGGCGGTCCTCGCGGGGCCAGGGTCCGAGCGTGCGCTGCACCCGCAGCCGCAGGCCGTCCAGCGGGATGGCCGGGTTCGGGGTCTCGAAGTTCAGGCTCGCGGGCAGCCGGCGGTGGTGGATGCTCAGGGCGGCCTTGAGGAGGCCGACGATGCCGGAGGAGCCCTCCAGGTGCCCGACGTTGGTCTTCGCGGAGCCGACCACCAGCTCCGACCCGGTGGTGCGCCCGGCGCCGTAGGCGGCGCCCAGCGCGGCGGCCTCGACGGGGTCGCCGACCGCGGTGCCCGTGCCGTGCAGCTCCACGTACTGCACGTCGAGCGGGTCCGCTCCGGCCTTGGCCAGGGCCTCGCGGACGACGTCCTCCTGGGCCCGGGCGCTGGGCACGGTGAGCGCGTCGGTGGTGCCGTCGTTGTTGAGGGCGCTGCCGCGGATCACGCAGTAGACCTGGTCGCCGTCGGCGAGCGCGCGTGCGAGCGGCTTGAGGAGGGCGAAGGCGCCGCCCTCACCGCGTACGTAGCCGTTGGCGCGGGCGTCGAAGGTGTGGCTGCGGCCGTCCGGGGAGAGCGCCCCGAACGCGGCGGTCATCGCCGTGCTGTCGGGGCCCACGATCAGTTGGACGCCGCCGGCGAGCGCGAGCTCGCACTCGCCGGTGAGCAGGCTCTGGCAGGCCATGTGGACGGCGGTCAGCGAGGAGGCCTGGGCGGCGTCCACGGTGAGGCTGGGGCCGCGCAGGCCGAGCGTGTAGGAGAGCCGGTTGGCGATGATGCCCCGGTTGGTGCCGGTCAGCGAGTGCTGGGTGTAGCCGGCGCCGTGCCGGGCGAGCTGGACCGCGTAGTCGTCGGCGATGGCCCCGACGAAGACGCCGGTGCGGCTGCCGCCGAGCGAGCGCGGCAGGATCGCGGCGTCCTCCAGGGCCTCCCAGCCGAGTTCCAGCATCAGCCGCTGCTGGGGGTCCATCTGCACGGCCTCGCGCGGCGAGATGCCGAAGAAGCCCGCGTCGAACCGGTCGATGCGGTCGAGCAGTCCGGCGTGCCGCGGCCCCGCCGCGGCACCGTCCACGGGACCGCCGACCGCCGGACCGCCGGCGTCAGGACCGCCGACCGCCGGGCCGCCGACCGCCGGGCCGCCGTCCTCCGGCTGCTCTTCGAACCGCTCACCGAACCGCTCACCGAACCGCTCGCCGAGCCGCTCTTCGAGCCGTGCGGTGACCGCGCTCGTGCCGTCGGACAGCAGCCGCCAGAACTCCGCCGGGGTGGCCGCGCCGGGCAGACGGCAGGAGAGCCCGATGACCGCGAGGTCGGAGTCGGTGCCGGCCGCGGGCGAACCGCCCCCCGGCGAGCCCTCCCCGCCGAGGACCGTCGCCTTGTGCTCGTCAGGAAGCATCACCTTGTGCCGTCCTCCCGTATCCGTCCGCCGAGCGGAACTCGTGGGCCTTCTCGTGCCTCGTGCGGCCCGCGCCGCACCGGCCGCTCCCCCCGGGGCGGCCGGTGCGGCCAAGGCGGCCGCGGGTGCGGCCGCCGGTGCCGCGGGCGCCCGGGTCCTGGGCCGCCGCGGCGAGGGGTGGGTGGTCAGCCGACCACCAGGGCCGGCGCACCGGCCGTCCGGGAAGCGTCCTCGTCGGCGCCGGCGAGCAGCCCGGCCAGGTGCCCCGCCACCGCGGAGACGGTGGGCTTCTGCCACAGGAGGGTCGCGGGCAGGCTCTGCCCGAAGCGCTTCTCCAGACGCCTCCTGACCATGATCGTCAGCACTGAGTCGAGGCCCTGCTCCACCAGCGAGCGCCCCGGGTCGAGGTCGCCGGAGTGGAGTTTCATCTCCGCGGCGATCTGTTCCCTGACCTGCTCGACGAGGCGTTCGTGCAGTTGGTCCGCGGTCAGGCCGGCGAGAGCGGCCACCTCGTCGTCCCCACCCGCCGTGCGGGACGCCGCCTCGGCGTCCTGCGCACGGATCTCGCTGAGCACCGGGGAGCCGTCGTCCGCCGGGCCGGCGGGTCGCACCCGCAGCACCGCGTAGGCGCCGGGGCCGTGCCGCTCGGCCAGTTCCCAGGCCGCGAGCGCCTCGTCGCCCGAGAGGGCGTCCACGGCCGCGGGGTCCGCCCCGTCCGTGCCGGTGTCCCGGCCGGTGTCCGTGCGCAGGGGCGCGAGGCCGAGGCTGAGGGTGCGGTCGCCGCCGGTGGCGCCGCGGTGCGCCGCCAGCGCGTCCAGGAAGGCGCCCGCCGCGGCGTCGGCGGTGCGTCCCGGCCGGTCGAGGAGCTGGCCGCAGGAGGAGAAGAGGACCAGGAAGTCCAGCTCGCCCGCGGGGAAGAGCCGGTGCAGCACCCAGGCACCGGCGACCCGCGGCCGCATCGCGGTGCGCAGCGCCTGCTCGTCGAGCGCGCGCAGGGCGTGCTCGTCGGTGTCCGCGCCGATGTGCACCACGCCCCGGATCGGCGGCAGCCCCAGCAGGTCGGGCTCGCGCAGCAGCCCGGCCCGGGCGGGGTCGGTGACGTCCAGGGGCAGCGCACGCACCGTCACACCGCGGCCCTCCAGCGCGCGCACGGCGTCGATCCAGCGGCGCTGCGCGTCGTCGGCCGGTGCCTCCCACGCGGAGCGCGGCGGGAAGGGGCCGCTGTCGGCGAGCACCAGGCGGCGGGCGCCGCGGTCGGCGAGCCGGCCCGCGACCCGCAGGCCGAGCGCGCTCAGGCCGCCGGTGACGAGGTAGGTGCCGTCCGGGCGGCAGTGCGGGACGTCGCCCGCGATGTCGCCGCCCGTGCGGGCCAGCCGCGCCACCGACGCGCTGTCCTCGCCCAGTGCGACGACGTCCTCGCCGGGTGCGGCGGCCATGAGGCCGAGCAGTGCGGAGGCGACCCGGGCCGGGTCGCACGAGGGGTCCACGTCGACGGTGGCGCCCCACAGGCCCGGGTGCTCGGCGGCGACGACCCGGCCTGCACCGGCCAGCGCGGCGAGCGGCAGTGCGGACTCCGTCCCACCGTGCCCCGCGCCTGCCGTCAGGCACCACAGCCGGGGCGGCTCGGCCCCGGCCGCGCCGGACGTCACGTGCTGCACCGTCCTGGCGAGCAGCCAGGCGAGGTCGCCCGCGGCCTCGTCGGCGGGTACCTCGGGGTCGGCCGGCGGCACGACGAGCACCAGGTCGGTCGGTGCGGGACCGCCGTCGGGGGCGGCCAGCATCTCCGGTACGGGCACGACCGTGCAGGTGTGCCCGGCGCCGGTCCAGCGCTCCTTCAGTCCGGCGACCGGCTCGGTGCCGGGGCCGACGAGGACGATGTGCCGGGCGCCCGGTGCCTGCCCGGTGGCCGCCGCGTCGGCGGTGGGCGGCTCGAAGGGCCGCCATTCGAGGCGGTGGACCAGGTTCCGCGGGTCGGCGGCGAGCGGCTGCTCCGCGCCGATCACCGCGTAGACGAGGCCGTCCATCCGGGCCACCACGCGGCCCCTGTCGTCCAGCACGGCCACGTCCACGGCGTCGTCCCGGTCCGCGCGGACCTTGATGTCCATGATGGCGGTCTCGGGCGGCGGGCCCTGCACGGTGACCTCGCCAATCTCGACGACCATGCGCAGCACCGGGTCGCCGGGGTAGGTGACGGGCGCCAGGGTCATCATGGCGTCGAGCACCGGGGCCCAGCCTGGGCGTTCGGTCGGCTCGATGCGCACCCGGCCGCGCAGGGCGCCCTCGCCGCGCCGCAGCTCCTCGACGGTCCACTCGAATCCGGTGGACGGCACGCCGACGGCGCTCAGCCGCTCCTGGACGAGGCCGGTGGGGACCTGGGGCAGGTCCTCGTCGCCGGTGAGCGGCGAGCCGGCGAGCGCCCGCGGCGCGGTGGCGCCGGCGGGCAGGTCGGCCTCGGCGTGGGTGAGCCAGGGGGCGTCGCCGCCGTCGGCGGCGCGCGAGGAGAGCCGCAGCGTGCCGCCCTCGTGCACCACCTGCACCTCGCGGCGCGTGGCCGTCATCAGAGGCTGCCGCATGGAGATGCCGGTCAGGGCGGGCGGCGCGCAGTCGTCGTCGGTGATCGCGCGGAAGAACGAGGTGAGGAACACCGCGGCGGGCACGATCTCGACGCCGCTGATGCTGTGGCTGCCCGGGTAGGGGCGGTTGGTGTCATCGAGCCAGGTCCGCCAGAGCCGCACCCGGCTGCCGGCGACCGAGGTCGCGGAGCCCAGCAGGTGCTGGGAGGCGGGGTCGTGCCCCTTGCCCTCGGTGCCCGGGCCGTACTCGGGCACCCGCCACAGCGAGCGGTGCCGCCAGGGGTTGTTCGGCGCGGTGACGAGCGTGCCGGCCGGTTGCAGGCGGGTCCAGTCCACCGTGAGGCCGTGGCAGTGCAGGTCGCCCGCCGCCGTCAGCAGTTGCTGCTGCTCGGGGGCGTTGCGGCGGAGCGTGCCGCCCACGAACGTCTCCGCCTCCTCGATGCCGTCCGCCTCGGCCAGCGTCTCGCTGATGGAGTAGGTGACGACCGGGTGCGGTGAGATCTCCAGGAAGGCGCGGTGGCCGTCCTCGACGGCGGCGCCGATGGCGCCGGCCAGGCGTACCGGACGGCGCAGGTTGGCCGCCCAGTAGGTGCCGCCGGCGTAGACGCCGGTGCCGCGCGGGTCCTCAAGCGCGGTGCTGTAGACGGGCAGTTCGGGGCGGCGGCCGGTCAGGTTCCCGGCGGCCGCGGTGAGGTCGGCGAGCAGCGGGTCCATGTGCGGGCTGTGGAAGGCGACGTCGGAGGCGACCCGCCGCACCACGATCCCCTCGGCGCCCCACTCCTTCACCAGCGCCTCGACGGCGCCGGGGTCGCCGGCCACCACGGTGGACGCCGGTGAGGAGGCGATGGCGGCGGTCAGGTCGGTACTGCCGGCGAGCCGCCGTTCGACCTCCTCGAAGCCGAGGCCGACCATCGCCATGGCGCCCCGGCCCGCGACGCGGCGCAGCAGCTTGGAGCGGCGGCAGATCAGCCGGGCGCCGTCCTGCCTGCTGAGGGCGCCGGAGGTGACCGCGGCGGCGATCTCGCCGACGGAGTGGCCGATGACTGCGGCCGGGGCGACGCCGTAGGAGCGCCACACCGCGGCCAGCCCCACCTGCATCACGAAGATCATGGTCTGGATGCGGTCGACGCCCTCGAAGTCGCCGTCGGTCAGCACCCGGCGCGGCGAGAAGCCGATCTCCTCAAGGAAGACCGGTTCGAGGGCGTCGACGACCTCGGCGAACGCGGGTTCCGTAACGAGCAGGTCGCGGCCCATGCCGACCCACTGGGAGCCGTGCCCGGAGAACACCCAGACGAGGCCCGCGCCCTTCCCGGGCAGCGGGGAGGCGGTGACGACGCCGTCCGGCTCCTCCTCGTCGGCGAGGAAGCGGAGCTTGGACGCCAGGTCGCCCCAGCCGGTGGCGGTGACGGCGGCCCGGTGGTCCAGGTGGGAGCGGCGCAGGGCGAGGGTGTGGCCGAGGTCGGCGAGGCTGAGTCCGGCGCCGCGTTCCGAGAGCCAGTCGGCGAGGACGCCGGCCTGGGTGCGCAGGGCGTCGTCGGAGCCGGCCGACAGCGGGTACAGCCGCGGCCGCGGGCGCCCGCCGTCCGCACTGCGGTCGGCCGCAGCGGTCCCGGCGGGCCTCTCGGGGGCCTGTTCCAGGACGACGTGGGCGACGGTGCCGCCGTACCCGAATCCGGAGACGCCGGCGCGCCGCGGGCCGTCCCCGGCGGGCCACGGGGTGTGCTCGGTGACGACCCGCAGTCCGGACGTGGACCAGGGGATGTCCGGGTTCAGCTCGGTGACGATCGGATTCGCGGGGATCTCGGCGTGTTCGAGGGCGAGCACCGCCTTGATCACGCTGGCGATGCCCGCGGCGCCTTCCAGGTGGCCGATGTTGGCCTTCACGGAGCCGATCAGGCAGGGCTGTCCGGGGCGCCGTCCCGCTCCGTAGACGGCGGAGAGCGCGGCGGCCTCCTGCGGGTCGCCGAGGCGGGTGCCCGTGCCGTGCGCCTCGACGTAGCCGACGGTGGCGGGCGCGAGGCCCGCCTGGGCGCAGGCGCGTTCCATGACGTACTCCTGGGCCTCGCCGCAGGGCGCCATGATGCCGGGGGTGTGGCCGTCCTGGTTGACGGCGCTGCCGCGCACGAGCGCGAGGACGCGGTCGCCGTCGCGCTCGGCGTCGGCGAGCCGCTTGAGGACCACCACGCCGCAGCCCTCGCCGCGGCCGTAGCCGTCGCCACCGGCGTCGAAGGCCTTGGAGCGGCCGTCGGGCGCGAGCGCTCCCGCCAGGTCGAGGGTGACGGTCTCGCCGGGCGAGACCAGCAGGTTGACGCCGCCGACGAGGGCGAGCGTGCTCTCCTTCAGGCGCAGGCTCTGGCAGGCGAGGTGCAGCGCGACCAGGGAGGCCGAGCAAGCGGTGTCGACGGCGAGGCTGGGCCCGCGCAGGTCGAGCAGGTGCGAGACGCGGTTGGCGACGGCGCAGCGTGCGGCGCCGATGCCGCTCCAGGCGTCCATGTGCGGCAGGTCTTCCAGCAGTTGGCGGCGGTAGTCGTCGGTGCAGGAGCCGACGAAGACACCGGTGTCGCTGCCCGCGAGGCCCAGCGGCGGGATGCCGGCGTTCTCCAGCGCCTCCCAGGCGACCTCCAGCAGGACGCGCTGCTGGGGGTCCATCAGCTCGGCCTCGCGCGGTGAGATCCCGAAGAACTCGGAGTCGAACTTGTCGATGTCCTCCAGGAAGCTGCCCCGGGTGACGGTGGCGCGCAGCACCGAGGCGTAGGCGGGGCCGAGGTCCTCGTAGCACTCCCAGCGGCCCGCCGGCACCTCGGTGGTGGTGTTGGCGCCGCTGAGGAGGAGTTTCCAGAAGTCGGCGGGGGTACCGGCGGCACCGGGGAAGCGGCACCCCATCCCGACCACCGCTATCGGCTCGGCCGCCGGCTCGGCGGCGCCGTCGCTGTCCGGGCGCTGCTGTCCCGGTCGTGGCCCATCGACCATCACTGTTGATTCCCTTCGAGATCACCGGGTGACCTCTGGGGCCACGACCCTGGCGGTGGATGACGGAGCACAACGGGGGGCCGCCCGGCAGCGGCACGGGCCCCTGACGGCACCGGCCGTGTGCGGCGCGGCGTTCGGACCCGGGGCGGCGAGCCGGTCACCTGACGGGCACGGAAGGCTCGGGCGAGGACTCGCCGCCGCGCTCACGCGCCCTGTGGCGGTGTACTGAGGATCCTGACGACGGCGGCGGAGATGACGACTCCGGGCCCGTTGGCGAGCATCAGCATGTGGTCGCCGGGGCCCAGCTCACCGGTGCCGAGGAGGTGGTGGAGGGCGAGTGTCTGGTCGCTCGCGCCGCAGTGCCCGACGGTGCGGCCGAAGTCCCACGTCGACTTCGACATCGGCAGCCCCAGCGGGGCCATGCAGCGCTGCTCGACGATCTCGCGGGAGCAGCTCATGTAGCCGACCCGGGTGATGTCGTCGATGGTGACACCGGCCTCGTCCAGGGCCTGCTGGACGACCTGCGGCTGGCGCTCCTGGACCCTGGCCATGGCGACCATGCCCGGTGACGGCTTGCCGCCGGGCGCCTTGGCCACCGCCCTGCGCCGGGCCTCGCCGCCGCGGGCGCCGAAGTTGACGCCGCTGCCGACGGTGATGCTGGGCGGGAAGAGCGGGGTGGCGCCGCGGTGCAGGACCTCCGCCTCGGCCACGGTCGCCGAGGTCACCGACAGAAGCTGGGCGAAGCCGCGCTCCTTGGTGAGCACGAGCGCGCTCGCCGCGTCACCGCCGATGTAGCCGGCTCCGATGTTGAAGCGGTCCATCATCGGGGTGCCGTAGTTGTCCGCGGCCACCAGCAGCGCGGCCTTGCGCTCGGGCACCGCGAGGAGGTAGCTGGCAGCCAGCTCCATCGCGCTGAACATGCCGTTGCAGCCCTGCTTGATACCGGTCGCGGGCACGTCGCCGCCGACCAGGTGGCGCTGGAGGTAGGCGTGCGGGAGCCAGCCCTCCGGGCCCTGGTGCCAGGTGCTCGCGTACAGCAGCAGGTCGACGTCCGACGGGTGCCTGCCGCAGCTCTTGAAGGCGTCCCGGGCCGCGCTGAGCGCCATCTCGGGCGCCGGTGTGTCCCCGGCCACCGCCGCACCGGCCAGTTGGTGCAGCTCGATCTCCAGCTCGTCGTACAGCCCCTGTTCGACCGCCGACTCGACGCTCATCAGCGTCGACGGCAGGTAGACGCCCAGACCGCTGATGAACATCTCGGACAAGCGCACGGATGTGTCCCCTCTCCGTTTCCCTTCCGGGCCCCGGCAGTGTGCCCGGCGGGCGGCCCGGTACGGCGCTCGGTCGGCCGCCCGGCGGGCCCGTCGGTCAGCGGCCTCCGCAGGAAACGTCACGGGCACGACTGCCGCCTTGTCGGCGAGTCTCGTCCGCGGTCCTTAAGCCCTCCTAACCCGGATCTTTCGTGGCGCCCGGGCGGGCGGCGGGGCGGTGCGGCACGGGGCGTACGGATCCCGGGGCGTACGGGTGCGGCGGGTGGCGCACGGGTGCGGCGGGTGGTGAAGGGGAACGGGGAGGTGGCGCACGGGCTTACGTGCGGGTGCCCGGTGGTACGCAGCCCCCGCCGCGGGACCGCTCACACCCGGACGGCCACCGCCGCGAGGTATCCCTGCGGCACCCGCACGTCCGTCAGGGCCCAGCCCCGCGGCCCCGGTGGCGGGGTGGGCCCGGTGCCGACGTAGTCCAGGGCGAGGCTGCGGGACAGGCCGGTGCCCAGGGCCTTCAGGTATGCCTCCTTGCGGACCCACGCACGGCCGAACGCCATCGCGCGCTCCGCGTCGGGCAGCGCGGCGAGTTCCGCGGCCTCGTCCGGGTGCAGCATGCGGGCGGTCTGGTCGGCGACCTCACGGGAGGGGGTCTCCTCCACGTCGGCCCCTACGGTGACCGGCGCCATGGCGATCAGGGCCAGGGCGCCGCTGTGCGAGAGCGAGAAGTGCACACCGCCGCCCACCACCGCGGGCCTGCCGTGCAGTTCGCCGCAGGTCGGGCAGGTCTCCCTGGTCAGCCGCACCGCGCCCGGTGCCAGACCGAGCCGGGCGCCGAGCAGGAACCGCAGTGCCACATGGGCGGCGACATAGCCCCTGCGGTGCTCCTCGCGCCGGAAGTCCGCCGCCCGCTTCTGCTCCGTCGCGTCCAGCACCCCGGGCGCGAGCACGGCGGCGGCGTCCGCCTCCTCGACGACGTTCAGCACCCGGAGCACGAGCGGCGGCGCGGCCCCGCCGCCGTCCGCCGACGGCCCGGGCCCGCCCGGTGAGCGCGCCGGCAAGGGCGCCGGCGGGTACACCGCGCCGGCCGCGGCCTCCGCGGCCAGCGGGGAGCGTGACGACGGCAGGCGGAACACACTGGGGGCTATCACACCCCGAGCATAAGGCGGGCACCGCCCGCACGGGGCGGCCCCGCCGGGTGAACCCCGGTGCGTGCGGCGCGCTTTGGACCGGAGCCGGGCCGGACGCCCCGGACCGACCCGGGCCGACCCGGGCCGACCCGGGCTTGCTCGGACCGCCCGGGGGGACCCGGCTTGCTCGGACCGCCCGGCCCGACCGGGGCGTGCTCCCGAGCCGGGCCGCGACCAGGTTGGAGACCAGGTGCGGCATGTGGGAGACGAGGGCCACGGCGCGGTCGTGGGCGTCCGCGTCCATCGGCCGAGACCAGTCCATCGTTCGACTTGCATGTGTTGAGCACGCCGCCGGCGCCTCGTCCCCCACCACCGCCGCCCGTCCGCTTCGACAGCGACGCCGGCACGATCATGCTGCTCCCCTCGGCCGGCATGTGCATCCCGAGGAGGCCGGGTTCGCCACCGGCCTCCCGTCCGCGTTCGCCACCGGCCCCACGTTCCGAGTTCTCCCCGGTCGCGAGGACGTACGCGGTCCAGCAGGTCCCTTCGTCGCCGTGACCGGACACCGCCCCTGCGTGGGCGGGCCGCCTCGGTGGCCGCGTTACAGTCCGAGGGCTTCGAGGGTGGCGTCGAGGTCGGTGGTGCCCGGCCGGTTGTGGGGGAGCCTGGCCAGCAGGGCGGCCATGCCGCAGGTGTCGGTGACGGCGGAGAAGACCAGGCCGGCGCCGATGGCGGCGGACAGCCAGCGGGCGCGGCGGTAGCGGGTGCCGAGCGCGAGCCCGGCGACGACGAGGGATCCGGCGGCGAGGCGGACCTGGCGTTCCATGGGCCAGACCGCCTTGGCCTCCTCGTCGCGCTGGACGGGGTGGCCCTGGGCGGTCCATGCGGTGGTGCCGCCGGCCAGGTTGGTGGCGGGGATGTCGGCGGCGGCGAGCTGCTCGCAGGCGGCGGCCGAGCGGTTGCCTGAGGCGCAGACCATCAGCAGCTCGCCGCGGGCGGCCGCCGTCCTGAGGGCGGGCAGGGCGGGCGCGAGGTGGTCGAGGGGGATGTTGTGGGCGCCCGGCAGGTGGCCGGCGGCGTATTCGCCGGGGGTGCGCACGTCGATGACGGTGTAGGTGCTCAGGTGCTCGTCGGCCTGGGCGGGGTGTATGGCGGCGGGGGTGCTCATGTGCGTGTGGTTCCCTTTCGTTCCGCGTCCGGGGGTGCGGCGTCCCGAACCGATTACAATACCCTAGGGGGTATCCAAGGAAGAGGGAGTATGGAGCTTGAGATGGCGGCCGATGAGCTCAGGAGCGTGCTCAACCGGCTGCGCCGGGCGCAGGGACAGATCGCGGGGATCATCAGGATGATCGAGGAAGGCCGGGACTGCGAGGATGTGATCACCCAGCTCGCGGCGGTCTCCCGGGCGCTGGACCGGGCCGGGTTCGCGATCATCGCGACGGGGCTGCAGCACTGCATGGCCGAGGGCGGGCAGGCGGCCGGGGACCGCGACCAGATGCGTGCGAGGCTGGAGAAGCTGTTCCTCTCCCTTGCCTGAGCTTCTCCGGTCAGGTCAGTGCGTCGGCGAGCACGAGGACTGCCACGGCCGGCGGTACCAGCGCGAACAGGCGTTGCGGGCGGGGTCCCGAGACTTTCGCGGCGAGGCGTCCGCCGTCCCAGGCACCCAGGATCGCGGCTCCGGCGAAGGAGCCGACAACCGCCGGCTCCAGTGCGGTGGCCCCGCTGGGGCGGGTGGCGAGCGAGGCCAGGGATCGACTGTCCGGCCGCCCTGCCCGCGCCCGTCGACCACCGGCGGCCCGGCCCAGGCGGCGCCCGGCCACCGGCGTCACCGACGACATGCCGCACACCGTGCTGGGGCGCCGGGCGCTCGGCGAGTCCGTCGAGCAGATCCAGCCCGGCCTGCGAGCAGATCCAGCCCGACCTGGTCATCCCCACCGGCGAGCGCAAGGGCCGGAACCACTCCGGTCGCGAGCAGCCACCGGGCGTTCCGCCGGGCACGGAAGGCGCGAGGAGTAGCCCGAAGCCGTCGAGCAGGCCCGCGCCGGCCTCACCGCCCCCCAGGTCGGCGACGTTCCCAGCCCCCGCCCCGCTCACCCTGACCAGGCATCACTTCGACCACGGAGTGCTACCTGTCACTTCGCGGCGGCTTCGGGAGAACGGGGCCGGGCCCGCGGGCGCCCCGGGGCACCCGACCGCACCCGTTCGGCGCAGGCCGCTTCGTGCCGCCGTCAAGGGCGTGTGGACGCGGGCCGATGAAACGGGACATGACGACGTCCACGCACGCCCGCGGCTCCCGCGGCCCCCGGACCTCTCGGGCCTCGCGGGCCCGCAGGCCCCCGGCGGGCCGTGCGCGGCGCCCCGAGCGGCACGATGCGGCCGGGCGCCCGCGGCTCGCGGTCCTCGTGCTGCCGGTCCTGCTGGTGGGCGTGGCCGGTTTCCAGCGGCGCTGGATGTCCGACGACGGCCATATCTATCTGCGCACGGCCCGTCAGGTGCTCGCGGGACACGGGCCCGTGTTCAACGCGGGTGAGCGCGCCGAAGCGTCCACCGGCACGCTGTGGCAGTGGCTGCTCGTCCTCGCCGGGCTGCCGGGCCTCGACCTGGCGCGGGCCGCGGTCTGCTCGGGCCTGCTGCTGACCGTGCTCGGCTTCGGGTTCGCGACCCTGGGCGCGGTGCGGCTGCACACCCGCGCGTGCCGCCCCGGCAGCACCCCCGTCGTCCTGCTGCCCCTGGGCTCCCTGGTGCTGCTCGCGCTGCCGCCCGTCTGGGACTTCGCGACCTCCGGCCTGGAGACGGGCCTGACCACCTGCTGGCTAGCGGGCGCATGGCTGCGTCTGGTGACGCGCCCGCGCTCGGCCGCGACCAGCGCCCTGCTGGGCCTCGGGCCCCTGGTGCGCCCGGACCTGGGCCTGGTGTCCGCGGTCCTGCTCGCGGCACAGTGGTGGTGCACACGCCCGCCGCGGCGTGCCGCGCTGTGCTCGCTCGCCGCCGCGCTCGCCCTGCCCCTCGCCTACGAGGTGTTCCGCGCCGGCTACTACGGCCATCTGGTGCCGCTGCCCGCGGTCACCAAGGAGGCGTCGGTGAGCCTGTGGGGCCGGGGGCTCGGCTACCTGGCCGACTTCACGGGCCCGTACCTGCTCTGGATCCCGGCGCTCGTGGTGGGTGCCGCGGCGCTGTGGGCACTGCGGCGGCCGGTGCCCGGCGGGGCCCGCGGCACGACGGCAGGCCGGCCATCCGCCCGGGCGACGGCCGCGCCGGTACGCGGGCGGCCGCGCGGTACCCGCCTCGCCGGACGGCCCGCGCCGCACGGCGCACGGCGGACCCGGGCACCGGTCGGCACCGCGGGGGCTCGGACGGTGCCGGTCGTCGCCGCGGGGGCTCGGACGGTGCCGGTCGGCGCCGCGGGGGCCGCGCGGGCGCAGGGCCCGGACCGCGCACGGCGGGCGCAGGCCCTCGCGCCCGTGTTCGCGGGGGCGCTGTGCTGGCTGTACGTCATCAGGGTGGGCGGTGACTTCATGCACGGCCGGATGCTGCTGCCCGGCCTGCTGCTGATGCTGCTGCCGGTCTTCGCCGTACCCGCCACCCGGGCCTGGGTCTGCGCGGTGGCCGCTGTCGGGATCTGGGCGGTGGCCTGCGCGTGCTGGCTGCGGGTCGGCTACGCGGGCGGGATCGGCCCGGCCGGTGTCGCCGACGAGCGCGGGGTGTACGTCCGGCAGAACGCCTCCGCGCACCCGGTCCACCACCACTTCGCGGCGGCGCCCCGGCTGCGCTCCTACGCCCGCACCGTGCGCGCCGCCGAGCGGGCCGGCTCCCCGGCCCTGGTGCTGGGCGGAAAGCGGCTGGCGGGCTCCTCGCCATCGGTGACCGGCGTGCACGCCGTGCTGGGCTTCGACGGCACGGTGGTTCCGCTGTCCGGCGCGGCGCTCGACCCGATCGGGCTCGGCTACCCGCTGGCCGCGCACTCGGAGCGGGAGCCCGGCGGCCGTGTCGGCCACGACAAGCACCTGCCGCGCGCCTGGGTCCTCGCCGACCGCGGCACCGCGGCCGACCTGCCGCCGGGCGCGCGGCGGGCGCAGGTGGCCGCGGCCCGCCGCGCCCTGCACTGCGGGCCGCTGGCCGACCTCGCGGCCGCCACCCGCGCCCGGCTCACCCCCGCCCGCTTCTGGCACAACCTCACGGGCGCCTGGCGCCGCACCGCCTTCCGCTTCCCGGCCGACCCGGTACGCGCCGCACACGACATGTGCGGCCCCCGGGCGCCGGGCGCGGGCCACTGAGCGGGTCCGGCGGCACAACCGCGCCCCGGCGCACCGCAAGACGGGGCCCGCAGGACGGGGCGGCGGCCCCGGACGCGTCAGGACACCACGTCCTTGCGCCGGAAGCCGCGGAAGGCGAGCGCGACGAACACCATCGCGTACGTCACCGACACCGCCGCGCCCTGGATCATGCCGCCCCACTCCGGCTGCGGCTGGATGAGGTCTGCCCAGGCGAACTGCCAGTGCGCGGGCAGGAAGGCCCGCCAGTGGCCCAGGGCCGTCACCGCGTCCAGGACGTTGCCGGCGATCGTCAGGCCGACCGCGCCGCCGACCGCGCCCAGCGGGGCGTCCGTCCGCGTGGACAGCCAGAACGCGAGGCCCGCGGTGACCAACTGGGAGACGAAGATGTAGGCGACGCCCACGGCCAGCCCCCGCACGGCGGTCCCGGCGTCGAGCACCCCGCCGGTCGGGATCTGCAACGGCCCCCAGCCGTAGAGGACCGTGCCGAGCGCGAGCGCGACCACCGGAAGCAGCACGATCGCGCCGAGGCTGAGGCCGAGCGCGACCGCCAGCTTGGACCACAGCAGCCGGGCGCGCGGCACGGGCGCCGCGAGCAGGTACCGCAGCGACGACCAGTTCGCCTCCGAGGCCACCGTGTCCCCGCAGAACAGCGCCACCGGGATCACCAGCAGGAAGCCCGCGCTGACGAAGAGGCAGGTGGCCGCGAAGTTGGCGCCGGACTCGGTGGCCGTCGTCATCAGGCTGACCTGGCCCCTGCGGCCCGGGTCGCCGACGGCGAGCGCGACGGCCAGGACGAACGGCAGCAGCCCGAGCACCGCGCCCATCACCAGGGTCCGCCGGCGCTTGAGCTGCCGTACCAGCTCGACGCGGAGCGGCAGCGTGCGGGCGGGGCGGTAGCCGGGCGCGGTGGACCCGGCCTCGGACTCCGCCGGGGCAGCGGGGGCCGCGTGTGCGGGCGTGCCGCCCGCCTGGGCGGGTGCAAAGGCCGCGGCGTCCCGTGGTGGGCCGTCGGCGCGGGGCGGCTCGGTGTCCGCGCCCAGCTCGTCGGCCGGTGCCGCCGCCGCGTGCGGGGGCAGACCGGGGTCCGGGGCGAGGCCCGCGGCCCGCACCGCCTCGGCGTCCGCCGCGAGGGCGGCCCCGGTGGCCGGGGCCTTCTCCTCCGTCCGGCTCGTGTCCGCGCTCATGCGGCTCCTCCGATCAGCGTCAGGAACGCGTCTTCAAGGCGGCGGTGCGGCCCCATCGACGTCACCGGCACGCCGAGCCCCACCAGCCCGGCGAGCAGCCGGGCCGCGGCCGGTTCCGCCGCCGCGCCGTCACCGCCGTCCTGCCCCTCGGTACCGGCCGGCACGGCGAGGCGGATCAGCAGCCCGTCGGGGACGGGCACCGCGGAGGCCACCTCGGGCAGCGCGCCGACCCGGTCGAGCAGGGGCGCGGGGAGCTCTCTGGCGAGCCCGACCAGCAGCGTGTCGCCGGAGCCCACGATGTCCGCCACGGGACCGGCCTGCACCAGCCGGCCGCGGTCCATCACGACCAGGTGCGTGCAGGACTGCTCCACCTCGGCGAGCAGATGGCTGGAGACGATCACGGTGCGCCCGCCGCGGGCGTAGCGGATCATCACGTCGCGCATCTCGCGGATCTGCGGCGGGTCGAGCCCGTTCGTCGGCTCGTCCAGGATCAGCAGGTCCGGCAGGCCCAGCATGGCCTGGGCGAGGGCCAGGCGCTGCCGCATGCCCTGCGAGTAGGTGCGCACCGCCCGGTCCAGGGCGTCGCCGAGCCCGGCGATGTGCAGCGCCTGCTCGGCGTGGGCGTCCTGGGCCGGGCGGCCGGTGGCCTGCCAGTAGAGGTCCAGGTTGGCGCGGCCCGACAGGTGCGGCAGGAAGCCCGCGCCCTCGACGAACGCGCCGACCCTCGACAGCACCGGCGCCCCGGGCCTGATGGCGTGCCCGAAGACGCGGATCTCGCCGGCGTCGGGCGTGATCAGGCCCATCAGCATGCGCAGCGTGGTGGTCTTGCCCGCGCCGTTCGGCCCGAGCAGCCCGAGCACCTGGCCCCGCTCGACCCGGAACGCCAGGTCGCGCACGGCGTACCGGTCGGCCGCGTTCGCGTACCGCTTGCTCAGGCCGGTGATCTGGAGCGGCACATCGGCGAGCCGGGGGTCGGGCGCCGGGGTCGCGGCCCTGCGGCGGCCGGTGAGCACGAGTCCCAGCGCCACGGCGGCGCCTGCGGCGGGCAGCCACCACACCCAGGAGGGCACCGGCGCTCCGGAGGTGCTCACCCCGGGCGCGGTCGGCACGTGCAGGCCGTCGCCGGCGAGCGAGACGGTGTACGTCGCCGGGGCGGCCGGCGAGGCGTACGCCAGGTCGGTGCTGGCGAGCACCAGCCGCAGCCGGTGGCCCTTGACCACCTCGTGGTCGAGGGCGGGCAGCGTGACCCGGACCTCCTTGCCGTGCTGGGCGCCCTCGATCCGCAGGGGCGACACCAGTTGTTCGGGCAGCGAGGCACGGCCGCCCTGGCCGGGCGAGACGTCGTAGAGCTTGCCGAAGAGCACGGCGTCGGGCCCCGACGACCTGACGTGCACGGTGACCGTCGGCGAGCCGGTGATCCGCAGGTCCCGCTCCAGCGGCGCCGAGTCGAAGCGCGCGTACTGGCCGGGGAAGTCCAGCGAGGGCCCGAGGCCGAGCCCGGACAGTTGCGAGGCGCCCGACAGGCCCGGCACCGCGGAGATCGAGGGCGGACCGCCGCCGGGCGGGTTGACGAAGGTCTCGGCGGTGCCGCGCAGCGGTACGGTCCGCGGGTGGCCGTTCAGGCCGGGGTAGCGGTCCCCGGTGGCGCCGCGGGTCCCCGAGGTGCCGTCGGTGGTGTCGACTCCCCCGGTGCGGGAGATCCGGAAGACGGGGCCCGTGTCGGCGGAGGTGTCGTGCCCCAGGTAGCGGTCGAACCAGTGCGCCACCCGGTCGGTCATCCGGCCGGTCTCCAGGTCGCCGCCGTCGTGGCCGCCAGCGAGCCAGTCGACGTCGACGGGCGCGCCGTTGGCCTTGATCCGCTCGGCCATGGCGTCGGCCTGGCCGAGCGGGAAGAGCGAGTCGGCCTGGCCCTGGGCGATGAGCGTGGGCACCTTGATGCGGTCGCCCACCGCCGACGGGCTGCGCGCCTCCAGCAGGGCGCGTGCCGCGGCGTCGGGCCTGCCGTTCTCGGCGACCCGCTGGTACATCGCGCAGAGCTGCGTCTCGAAGCGCCCGCAGGCCGAGGCATCGGGCGGCCCGGCAGCGCCCCGGTCCGCGGGTCCGCTGCCGCCGGACGCGCCGAGGACGACCGCCGTGGCGGAGCCGACGGAGGCGCCGGCGGCCGTGAGGCCCCCGCCGCCGTCGGAGCGCGCGGCACCGGCCGGGTCGGCGGACCCCGGGGCGTCGGAGGACACCGGCGAGTCACCGCCGCCCGCCCCGCCGGGGCCCGCGCCGCCCGGCCCCGGGGGCGTGCGGTCCTGCTGGTCCTGCTGGTCCGCCGGGCTTCCTGCGGCCCCGGTGGTGAAGAAGATCCCGGCCCACAGCTTCTTGAAGACGCCGTCCGGGAACAGCGCGTCCGCCAGGTTCCAGTAGGTGATCTGGGGGGCGATGGCGTCCACCCGGTGGTCGTACCCGGCGGCGAGCAGCGAGACGGCACCGCCGTAGGAGCTGCCGGTGACGCCCACGCGCGGGTCGCCTGGATGGTCGAGCTGCACCTCGGGGCGGTGCGAGAGCCAGTCGATCAGCCGGGAGACGTCGGCGACCTCGGCCTTCGGGTCGTTCAGACCGATCTTCCCGGTGGAGTGGCCGAAGCCGCGGGCCGACCAGGTGAGCACCGCGTAGCCGTCGCGGGCCAGTTGCTCGGCCTCGGGCCTGACGTCGTCCTTGCTGCCGCCGAAGCCGTGCGCGAGCAGTACCGCGGGACGGCGGGCGCCGGGGTCGCCCGCCGTGAAGTACGAGGTGTCGATCGTCGCGCCGTGCGTCGGCAGCATGCGGTCCGTGCGGTGCACGGCGCTCTGGCCGCCGAGCGCACCCGCGGCGGCCGCGGACCAGATGCCTCCGGTCGCGAGCACGGCTACGGCGGCCACGGCGGCGGCCCACCGGCGCACCCGGCGCGAGCCGGGCAGGCGTGACGCGCGCCGCCCGGGCAGTCTCAGAACCATGCCCCCAACCGTACGGGCGGTCCCGGGTTTTCGAGCGCGACGACGGTCTGAGCCGTGCCACCTCCTGGCGCAGTACGCCGAGGTGGCGGCGTACTGCGGGCGTGGTACCGGCGGGACCGTGGTGTGCGTCACGTGCCACCGGCCGCGGGAGCAGCCCCCCGCCGGTGAGGTAGGTCACACCGGGCGTGGTGGCCGCGCCGGGACCGCCGCCCGCGGCGCCCTGTCGTACCGGTGGGCGTCCCTCGGAGGCCGGTCGGGGGCGCCACCGGGCCTTCGCGCCCCCGGGGTCGGGACACCGCCGCGGCTCGGCGCGCGGGTCTTCGCGGTGCGGGTGCCTCGGCGGGTCTTCGCGGTGCGGGTGCCGGTGGGTCTTCGCGGTGCCGGTGCCCCCGTACGCGGGAGCCCCGGTGCACGGGTCCTCGGTGCGCGGGGCCCCGGTGCCGTGCGGGGCGGGCCGGGGGCCACGCGCGGTCGGCGGCCCCGGTCGGCGGCCGGTTCCCTCAGTGGTTGCCGGGGAAGCCCAGGTCCACCCCGGCGGGCGCGTCCGCCGGGTCCGGCCACCGGGTCGTGATGGCCTTGCCGCGGGTGTAGAAGTGGACGCCGTCGTTGCCGTAGATGTGGTGGTCGCCGAACAGGGAGTCCTTCCAGCCGCCGAACGAGTGGTAGCCGACCGGTACCGGGATCGGCACGTTCACCCCGACCATGCCCGCCTGCACCTCAAGCTGGAAGCGTCGGGCCGCGCCACCGTCCCGGGTGAAGATCGCCGTGCCGTTGCCGTACGGCGAGGCGTTGATCAGCGCAAGGCCCTCCTCGTAGGAGTCGACCCGCAGCACGCTCAGCACCGGGCCGAAGATCTCGTCCCGGTAGGCGTCGGCGGTCACCGGCACCCGGTCAAGCAGCGAGATCCCGATCCAGTGGCCCTGCTCGTAGCCCTCGACGGTGTGCCCGGTGCCGTCCAGGACGACCTCGGCGCCCTGCTCGGCGGCGCCCTTCACATAGCCGGCCACCCGGTCGCGGTGCTCTGCGGTGATCAGCGGTCCCATCTCGGAGGCCGGATCGGTGCCCGGGCCGATGATGATCTTCTCGGCACGCTCCCTGATCCGCTGCACCAGGTCGTCCCCGACGGCGCCCACCGCGACCACCGCGGAGACCGCCATGCACCGCTCGCCCGCCGACCCGTAGGCGGCGGAGACCGCGGCGTCGGCGGCCGCGTCCAGATCCGCGTCCGGCAGCACCAGCATGTGGTTCTTGGCGCCGCCCAGCGCCTGGACGCGCTTGCCGTGCGCGGAGGCGGTGCGGTGCACGTGGCGGGCGATCGGGGTGGAGCCGACGAAGGACACGGCGGCGACGTCGGGGTGTTCGAGCAGCGCTTCGACGGCGGTCCTGTCGCCGTGCAGGACGTTGAGGACGCCGTCCGGCAGTCCCGCCCGGGTCAGCAGCTCGGCGAGCCGCACGGAGGCGGACGGGTCCTTCTCGCTGGGCTTGAGGACGAACGTGTTCCCGCAGGCGATCGCCAGCGGGAACATCCACATCGGCACCATCGCCGGGAAGTTGAACGGTGTGATGCCCGCCACCACCCCGAGCGGCTGCCGGATCGCCGCCACGTCCACCCGCTGGGACACCTGGGTGGACAGCTCGCCCTTGAGCTGGGTGGGGATGCCGCACGCCAGGTCGACGATCTCCAGGCCGCGGGCCACCTCGCCGAGCGCGTCCGCGTGCACCTTGCCGTGCTCGGCGGTGATCAGCGCCGCGATGTCCTCGCGGTGCGCGTCGAGCAGGGCGCGGAACCTGAAGAGGATCGAGGTGCGCTGGGCCAGCGAGGAGGTGCTCCAGCTCCCGTACGCGGCCCTGGCCGCGGCGACGGCCGCGTCCACCTCGCCGCCGTCCGCGAAGGGCACCTGGGTGGTGACGGCGCCGGTGGCGGGGTCCGTGACCGGCCCGAACCGGCCCGAGGCACCCTCGACGGGCTTGCCGCCGATCCAGTGGCTGACGGTCTTCGTCATGTGCAACTCCCGAGTCCGTACTTCACAGATGGCGCCTGCGCCGGCCGGCCTGCCGCTCGTACTCCTCGCGCGCCGCCACCGCGGGCGCGCGGGTCGCCGTCTCCGCCACCGGCACATCCCACCATGCCTGGGCGGGGGGCGCACCGGGAACCGCCCCGCTGGTGTCGGTCTCCACGTACACGCACGTGGGCAGGTCGGACGCGCGCGCGTCGGCGAGCGCCGCGCGCAGCTCGCCGTTCGTCCCCGCCCGCAGCACCCGCATGCCGAGGCTCGCGGCGTTGGCGGCGAGGTCGACGGGCAGCGGCTCGCCGGTGTACGAGCCGTCCGCCGCGCGGAACCGGTACGCCGTCGCGAACCCCTCGCCGCCCACCTGCTCGGACAGGCCGCCGATGGAGGCGTAGCCGTGGTTCTGCAGGATGACGAGCTTCAGCGGGATGCCCTCCTGGACGGCGGTGACGATCTCGCCGGGCATCAGCAGGTAGGTGCCGTCGCCGACCAGCGCCCACACCGGGCGTCCCGGCGCGGCGAGGGCGACGCCGATCGCGGCCGGGATCTCGTAGCCCATGCACGAGTAGCCGTACTCGACGTGGTACTGGTCGCGGGAGCGGGTGCGCCAGAGCTTGTGCAGCTCGCCCGGCAGCGAGCCCGCGGCGTTGATGACGACGTCCTCGTCCCCAACGACGGCGTCCAGCGCACCGAGCACCTGCGGCTGGGTGGGCCGTGCGGACTCCTCGCCGTCGTACGCGGCGCTCACCCGCCGCTCCCAGCGCGACTTGGCGTTGCGGTAGCCGATCACGTAGGAGGGCGCGACGCGGTGCGCGCCAAGGCGCCGGTGGAGCGCGTCGAGGGCGGTACGGGCGTCCGCGACCAGCGGGAGGCCGGCCATCTTGTGCCCGTCGAAGGGCGCGATGTTGATGTTCAGGAAGCGGACCCCGTCGGCGGCGAAGAGAGTGCCCGAGGCGGTGGTGAAGTCGGTCCACCGGGTGCCCACGCCGATCACCAGGTCGGCGCCGCGGGCCAGCTCGTCGGCGGTGGCGGTGCCGGTGTGGCCGATGCCGCCGACGTCCGCCGGGTGGTCGTGGCGCAGCGCGCCCTTGCCCGCCTGGGTGGCCGCCACCGGGATGTCCGTGTCCTCGGCGAGCCGCCGCAGCGCGTCCTCGGCGGCGCTGTGCCGCACCCCGCCGCCGGCGACGATCAGCGGCCGCCTGGCGCCGAGCACCGCGCGCACGGCGGCGTCCAGCTCGTGCGCGTCGGGCTCGGGGCGGCGCACCGTCCACACCCGCTCGGCGAGGAACTCCTCCGGCCAGTCGAAAGCCTCGGCCTGGACGTCCTGCGGCAGCGCCAGCGTGACCGCGCCGGTGGCCACCGGGTCGGTGAGCGTGCGCATCGCGGCCAGCGCGGCCGGGATGAGCGCCTCGGGGCGGGTGATGCGGTCGAAGTACACGGAGACGGGCCGCAGGCAGTCGTTGACGGACACGTCGCCCGCGTGGGGCACTTCGAGCTGCTGGAGCACCGGGTCGGCGGGCCGGGTCGCGAACACATCGCCGGGCAGCAGCAGGACGGGGAGGTGGTTGATGGTGGCGAGCGCGGCACCGGTGACCAGGTTGGTGGCGCCGGGGCCGATGGACGTGGTGACGGCATGGGTGGCCAGCCGGTTGCGCTGGCGCGCGTAGCCGACGGCCGCGTGCACCATGGCCTGCTCGTTGCGGCCCTGGTGGTACGGCATCTCGTCGCCGTACTCCACGAGCGCCTGCCCGAGGCCGGCGACGTTGCCGTGGCCGAAGATGCCCCAGGTGGCGCCGATCAGCCGGTGCCTTACGCCGTCGCGTTCCGTGAACTGCCTGGCGAGGAAGGCGACGAGGGCCTGGGCGGTGGTCAGGCGGCGGGTGGCGCTGGTGCTCATGGTCGGCCCTTTCTGGACCCTGGGGTGCGCACGGCGGTCCTCGCGTGCACCCGGACGCCGGGCGGGGCGCTCACCGGTAGCCCGGGGTGTTCGCGAGGTGGTCGGGGTGGAAGCAGATCTGCCAGGCGCGCTCGGCACCCGGGCCCGCCATCACGTTGAGGTAGTACATGTCGTGGCCCGGCGCGGCGATGGACGGGCCGTGCCAGCCGTTGGGCACCAGCACCGCGTCCCCGCCGTGCACCTCGGCGAGCACGTCGCTGCCGCCCGGGCGGGACGGGAAGACCCGCTGGTAGCCGAAGCCGTTCGGCCCTTCGAGCTCGAAGTAGTAGATCTCCTCCAGCTCGCTCTCCTCGCCCGGGCGCGTCTCGTCGTGCTTGTGCGGCGGGTACGAGGACCAGTTGCCGCCCGGGGTGACCACCTCGACGGCGATGAGCGTGTCGCAGTCGAACACGCCGACGGCGGCGAAGTTGCGCACCTGGCGGGTACACATGCCGCTGCCGCGCTGCTCGACGGGAACCTCCGGCGCGGGGCCGTAGCGGGCGGGGAGTCTGCGCTCGCACTTCGCTCCTGCCAGGGCGAAGCGGCCTCCCGCACCGGAGGCGATCTGTGCATGGGCATCGCGCGGCACGTAGGCGAAGTCGCTGACTCCTGCGAACACGCTCTGCCTGCCCAGCAGTTCGATGGTCCGGCCTTCCGTGTGGACCGTACATCCTCCGCTCAGCGGCAGCACGATCCACTCGCACTCGCCGGCCACCACGGAGTGCACCTCGCCGGGGCCGAGTTCGAGCACCTTCAGCCGGGAGTAGGTCCACCCGGCGCGCTCCGGGCCGATGTCGACCGTGCAGGGGCCGGTTCCGGTGCTGCCGTGGGGCACGTACAGGCCGGTGTCCTGGGCGGCCGGGGCGCCGACCCCGGTGCCGGTTGCGCCGTTCGTCTCGCTCATGTGCGTATCTCTACCCCGCGACGCGTCGCGCGTGCCTGCCGCCCCGTCGCCCGTGCTCCCGCCCCCACCGGTCCTCACAGCAGCCCCACCGCCGTGTCGACCGCGGCCGCCACGTCGCCGTCCGCCGGATACAGCAGCGAGCGGCCGACGACCAGGCCCTGCACGGTCGGCAGCCGCAGGGCGCCGCGCCACTTCTCGTAGGCGCCGAGCTGCTCCTCGGCGGTGCCGCCCACCTCGCCGCCGAGCAGCACCGCGGGCAGGGTGGTGGTCGCCATGACCCGGGCCATGTCGTCCGGGTCCTCGGTGACCGGGACCTTCAGCCAGGTGTACGCGGAGGTGCCGGCGAGCCCGGAGGCGATGGCGAGCGACTTGGTGACCGCGGTGGCGCCGAGGTCGGTGCGCAGCGTCCCGTCCCGCGGGTCGCGGCGGCACAGGAACGGCTCGACGAACACCGGCAGGCCCCGCTCCGCCATCGCGTCCACGGCCCGGGCGGCGGCCTCCAGGGTGGCCAGCGAGCCCGGGTCCTCGTAGTCGATGCGCAGCAGCAGCTTGCCCGCGTCGAAGCCGTACCGCTGGATGTCCTCGGGGCGCAGGCCGGTGAAGCGGTCGTCGAGTTCGAAGACGGCCCCGGCGAGGCCGCCGCGGTTCATCGAGCCGATGACGACCTTGCCGTCCAGGGCGCCGAGCAGCAGCAGGTCGTCGAGTATGTCGGCGGCGGCCAGCACACCGTCCACCCCCGGCCTGCCGAGCGCGACGCAGAGCCGCTCCAGCAGGTCGGCGCGGTCGGCCATGGCCAGTGCGTCGCCGCCCGCGCCGAGCGCGCCGCGGGCCGGATGGTCGGCGGCTATGATCATCAGCCGCCCGCCGTCGAGCAGCGGCCGCCTGGCCCGGCGGGCCGCGGCCTGCGCCACGGCCTCGGGGTGCCTGGCCCGCAGCCGCGCGAGCTCACCCGCGTCCACGGCCCCCGTGCTCATCGCACCGCCCCCGCCGCGAGCGCGGCGTCCACCTCGGCGGGCGTCGGCATGGCGGAGGAGCACTCCAGGCGGCCCGCGACGATCGCGCCCGCGGCGTTGGCGTAGCGCATGGTCCGCTCCAGGTCCCAGCCCGCCAGCAGCCCGTGGCAGAGCGCTCCGCCGAAGGCGTCCCCGGCGCCCAGGCCGTTGAGCACGTCCACCGGCAGCGGTGGCACCTCGGCCCGCTCGCCGGACGCGGACAGCGCGAGGACGCCCTTGGGCCCCTGTTTGACCACGGCCAGCTCGACGCCCGCGGCCAGCAGAGCCCGGGCCGCGGCCGCCGGTTCGCGCTCGCCGGTGGCCACCTCGACCTCGTCCAGGTTGCCGACCGCGACGGTGGCGTGCCGCAGGGCCTCGGCGTAGTAGGGGCGCGCACCCTCGGGGCCCAGCTCGGGGCCGGCCGGCGGGACGCCGCCCGGGTCCCCGGCCGCGGTTCTCGCCCTGCTGCGGTCGGTCCAGAACATCGGACGCCAGTCCAGGTCGAAGACGGTCGGTCCGGTGCGTGCCCGGTGCGCCAGCGCGGCGAGCGTCGCGGTGCGGCTCGGCTCCTCGCTCAGGCCCGTGCCCGTCATCCAGAAGACGCGGGCCGCGGCCACCGCGTCCAGGTCCAGCTCGTCGGGGTGGATCACCAGGTCGGGGGCCTTGGGCAGGCGGTAGAAGTACAGCGGGAAGTCGTCCGGCGGGAAGATCTCGCAGAACGTCACCGGAGTGGGCAGGCCCGGTACCGGGGTCACCCAGCGGTCGTCGACGCCGAAGCCGGTGAGCGCCTGGTGCACGTAGTCCCCGAAGGCGTCCTGGCCGGTGCGGCTGATCACCGCCGTCCGGCGGCCGAGGCGGGCGGCGGCGACGGCGACGTTGGTCGCGGAGCCGCCGAGGAACTTCCCGAACGTGCCGACCTCCGCCAGCGGCACCCCCGCCTGCAGCGGGTACAGGTCCACCCCGATCCGGCCCATCGTGATGACGTCGTGCGGGCCGGTGGACGGCTCGCTCCGCGGGTCCGTGTCCGGGTCGATCACCTGCACGTCCCTTCCTGGGGAGGGCGGCTTCCCGGGCCCCGCCGGGCCGTTCGCGTCCTTCTGGGGGACGTGGCGCCCCTGGGGACGGCCGGAGGGGAGGTGCCGCGTTTCGGCTGCCACCAGGTGTAATGCCGGCTCGGGAGCCTGTCAATGTTTTGTCCAGACATTCGGACGAGACCTTGACACCTCTCCCCCGGCGCCCGGAAAGTGACGGCCATGACGACGCTGTCACGCATCCGGATCGGTTCGGCACCCGACTCGTGGGGCGTCTGGTTCCCCGACGACCCGCGGCAGGTCCCCTGGCAGCGCTTCCTCGACGAGGTCAGCGCGAGTGGTTACGAGTGGATCGAACTGGGCCCGTACGGCTACCTGCCCACCGATCCCGAGGTGCTGGCGGAGGAGACCGGGCGCCGCGGGCTGCGGGTCTCCGCGGGCACCGTCTTCACCGGCCTGCACCGCGGCCCCGGTGTCTGGGACGCCACCTGGGAGCACGTCGCGGGCGTCGCGGCGCTGGCCCGCACGACGGGCGCCCGGCACCTGGTCGTCATCCCCGCCTTCTGGCGCGACGACAAGACGGGCGAGGTCCTGGAGGAGAGCACCCTCACCGCCGGCCAGTGGCGCGACCTCACCCGCCAGACGGAGCGACTGGCCCGCGAGGTGCGCGAGCGCTACGGCCTCAAGGTCGTCGTCCATCCGCACGCGGACACCCACATCGACACCGAGGAGAACGTCACCCGCTTCCTGGACGCCACCGACGCCGACCTCGTCTCGCTCTGCCTGGACACCGGGCACTACGCCTACTGCGGCGGCGACAGCGTCAAGCTCATCGAGACCTACGGCGAGCGGATCGGCTACCTCCACCTCAAGCAGGTCGACACGCGGGTCCTGGCCGAGGTGCGGGCGCAGGAGCTGCCCTTCGGCCCGGCCGTCGCCCGCGGCGTGATGTGCGAACCGCCGTCCGGCGCACCCGCCCTGGAACCGGTGCTGGCCGCCGCGCAGGGCCTCGGCGTCGACCTGTTCGCCATCGTCGAGCAGGACATGTACCCCTGCGCGCCGGACGCCCCGCTGCCCATCGCCCGCCGCACGCGCGCGTTCCTGCGCTCCTGCGGCGCCTAGGGCCTGGGGCCTGGGGTTGGATCATGCCGGGCTCGCGGGCCCGGCACGCGCGTCTGCGGCGTCGCCGTCGGTCGACCGACGCTCCGCGCCTTGCGCCTGCACGCACCCGGATCCCGTTCCCCGATCCGGCCCGATCCGAACGGAAGGCCCTGGGGCCGGACGCGCGGCGGGCCGCCGATCTCGTCGGTCGTGTCACAAACACCACCTCCCCGTCACAGGTGTGCCGGATCGGCGGGGTGCGCGTCACACCCGGTCGACAGGCCCTGACCGATGTCACCCTGTGTCGTTCACCGGACACATGCTGAGAGATCGTCAGCGCTGCGCCCGGCTGGTGCCCCGGCACCCGCCGGGCCGCGGCGTGGCGGGGAGGAGATGCCACGGATGACCGACCGCAGTCTCTGGTCGTACAACGACATCGCCGCACACATCAAGGTCCGGCCCGACACGGTGCGCTCGTACCGCAAGCACGGACTGCTGCCGCCGCCCGACCACGTGGAGGCCGGCAGACCGTACTGGTACGCGGACACCGTCCGCGCCTGGGTGGCCTCGCGACCGGGCAACCGCGGCCGGCGCGAGGGCTGAGCCGCCCGGGGAACGGGCCGGGCCCGCGGCGTGGGCCGAGACACCCGGGGCGTGGACCGGGAACACCCGGGGCGTGGACCGGGAACACTCGGGGGCGTGAGCCGAGGCCGTCCGCCGAGCGCGGACGCAGGCCGGGCGGGCGCTCGCGTCCTCCTGCGTCCGCGGCACGGCGGCGGCCCGGGGCAGGCGCACTGGGGAACGTGCTCCGAGGGGCCGCACAGGCCGGTCGGCGACGCGCTCGCCGTCCCGCCGACAGCGGCCCCCGGTGGCACCGCCCGCCGAGTCCGGCACGGCCCGCGCGAGACGGCCGCGGTCCCGGCGGTCCGGGCCGGTGCCGCCGCGTTGCCGCCGCGGTGGCGCCCCGCGCAGAATCCGCAGATGACGTCACCCTCGCACCTCCCGCCCCAGCCACCACCCGTGCCCGCGCCCGCGCCCGGGTCGTCACCGGTCCCGGGCACCCCCCGGCAGGGCCGCACCGGCTTCGCCGTGAAGCCGGTGCTCACCGGCCGGAAGGTCGTCCTGCGGCCGTTCACCGCCGAGGACACCGACACGATGGCGGCGATCATCGACGACCCGGAGGTGCTGCGGTACACCTTCGCCCCGCGCGGCGCCCTCACCAGGGAGCGGCTGCTGGCCTGGTACGGCTCCCGCGGCGAACCGCACGACCGGCTCGACCTCGCCGTGACGGACCGGGCGAGCGGCGAACTCGTCGGCGAGAGCGTGCTGTACGACTGGCGCGAGGGCGACCGTAGCTGTCTCTTCCGCATCCTGCTCGGCCCGCGCGGCCGCGACCGGGGCCTCGGCACCGAGACGGTCCGCCTGATGCTGGCGCACGCCTTCGAACGGCTCGGCCTGAACCGCGTCGAGCTGGGCGTGTACTCCTTCAACCACCGGGCGCGGCGCGCCTACGAGAAGGCCGGCTTCGTCGTGGAGGGCGTCAGGCGCGAGGCGTCGCTGCGGGGCGGTGAGGCGTTCGACGAGATGGTGATGTCCGTACTGGCCCGGGAGTGGCGGGAGCACCGCGGGTATCCGGGCGGGACGGCGAAGCGCTGACGCGGACCGCGGGTACCCGGGGTATGCGGCGGAGCGCTGACGCGGACCGCGGGTACCCGGGGAGGACGGCGAAGGGCAGACGCAGACCGCGGGTACCCGGGGAAGGCGGCGAAGGGCTGACACGGACCCGGCCGCGACCGGCCAGGCACCCGGGCCCGGCCGCGACCGGCTGGGTACCCGGACCCGACCGCGCTCCGGCGGCTCGGTTGCGGGCCTCCCGGACCCGGCTGCCGTCCTCCCGGACCCGGCCGCGGGGCTTGGCGCCCGGCGTCGGGCCCCGGACTCGGCGCCGCGGAAGTCTCTCGTCGCACCCACCCGATTACTTACCCCCTAGGGGTATAGTGTGAGGAGAGTCGGACGGGGCCGCCGGTGCGCCGTGCGCCACCTGCTGCGCGGCACCCGGATGCCCGCACCGGCGCCCGCCCCCACCCGTACGCGTACCGCACCCCCCAAGGAGAACGAGATGGCCACCCAGAGCGAAACCCCCCAGCAGACACCGTCCGCCGAGGGCCTGATCACCGCGGTCTACCAGGTGACCGGCATGACCTGCGGCCACTGCGAGGGCGCGGTCGCGCAGGAGGTCGGCGAGCTGGCCGGGGTCAGCTCCGTGCGGGCCGAGGCCGCCACCGGCCGCGTGACCGTGGTCTCCGCGGCCCCGCTCGACGACGCGGAGGTGCGCGCCGCCGTGGACGAGGCCGGCTACGAGCTGGTGGGCAGGGCCTGACCCGAACCGCCCGGCAGGGCCGCGCACCTTCCGGCCCGCGGGCACGGCCGTCCCGACCGGAGCACACTCCCGTTTTGGAGCCGACATGACCAGCAGCGCGTCCCAGGCACCGCGGGCACCCGGCGCACCCCGCGCCGAGGTGCCGGGCGGCGGGCCCGCCCAGCCCGCGGCCACCGCACGGACCGAACTCAGCATCGGCGGAATGACCTGCGCCTCCTGCGCGTCCCGCGTCGAGAAGAAGCTCAACCGCATGCCCGGCGTCACCGCCACGGTGAACCTCGCGACGGAGAAGGCGAGGATCACCCACCCCGAGGGGACGACGGTCGCCGACCTCATCGCCACCGTCGTCAGGACGGGCTACACCGCCGAGGAGCCCCCGCCGCCCGCGCCCGCCCCGGCCCCCGGGGAGCCCGCGCCGGGTCAGGACCCGAGCGGACCGCGGCCCGCACCCGCCGACCCCGAGGCCGCCGCGCTCCGCGGGCGCCTGCTCGGCTCCGCGGTGCTCGCCCTGCCCGTCGTCCTCCTGTCGATGGTGCCCGCCCTCCAGTTCGAGAACTGGCAGTGGCTCTCACTCACGCTCGCCGCGCCCGTCGTCGTCTGGGGCGGCTTCCCCTTCCACCGCGCCGCGTTCACCGGCGCCCGGCACGGCGCGGCCACCATGGACACCCTGGTGTCCGTCGGCACCCTCGCCGCCTTCGGCTGGTCGCTGTGGGCGCTGTTCCTCGGGGACGCCGGGATGCCGGGTATGCGGCACGGCTTCGACCTGCTGGCCACCCGCGCCGACGGTTCGAGCTCCCTCTACCTGGAGGTCGCGGCGGGCGTCGTCACCTTCCTGCTGCTGGGCCGCTATCTGGAGGCCCGCGCCAAACGCCGCGCGGGCGCCGCCCTGCACGCCCTGCTCGAACTGGGCGCCAAGGACGTCTGCGTACTGCGCCGCGGGCCGGACGGGGCGCTGACCGAGGTACGCATATCGGCGAGCACGCTGGCCGTCGGCGAGCGCTTCGTCGTGCGCCCCGGCGAGAAGATCGCCACCGACGGCACCGTGGTCGAGGGCAGCTCGGCCGTCGACGCCTCGATGCTCACCGGCGAGTCGGCCCCCGTCGACGTGACCGCCGGCGACGCCGTCACCGGTGCCACCGTCAACGCCGGCGGCCGCCTGGTCGTCGAGGCCACCCGGGTCGGCGCGGACACCCAACTGGCCAGGATGGCGCGGCTCGTCGAGGAGGCGCAGAACGGCAAGGCCGAGGTGCAGCGGCTCGCCGACCGGATCGCCGGTGTCTTCGTGCCGGTGGTGATGCTGATCGCGCTGGGCACGCTGCTCGCCTGGCTGATGGCGGGAGGCGGGGCGGCCGCCGCTTTCACCGCCGCGGTGGCGGTCCTGATCATCGCCTGCCCCTGCGCCCTGGGCCTCGCCACCCCCACCGCCCTGCTGGTCGGCACGGGCCGCGGCGCCCAGCTCGGCATCCTCATCAAGGGGCCCGAGGTCCTGGAGTCCACCCGCCGCGTCGACACGGTCGTCCTGGACAAGACCGGCACGGTCACCACCGGGCGCATGACGCTGCGCGGGGTGTACCCGGCAGGTACGGGGGACGCCGGCTCCGGGGCCCCCGGGACCGACCGGACCCCCGCAACCGCCGGGAACCCGCCCCCGGTGCCGGACGAACGCGTGGCACCCGTGGCGGCCGTGGCGTCCCCGGCGGCGGTGGCGCCCACCGAGCCGGTCGAGCCGGTCGAGCCGGTCGAGCCGGTCGACGAGAAGGAGCTGCTGCGGCTCGCGGGCGCCTTGGAGCACGCGTCCGAGCATCCCGTGGCCCGTGCGATCGCGGCCGGGGCCGCCGAGCGTGCGGGGGCGCTGCCGGCGCCGGAGCGGTTCGAGAACGTCCCGGGACTCGGCGTGCGCGGCACGGTCGAGGGCCACGAGGTGCTGGCGGGCCGCGAGCGGCTGCTGACCGCCGCGGGAATCCCCCTGCCCCCGTCGCTCACCGCGGCCCGGGCCGCCGCCGAGGCGGAGGGGCACACCGCGGTCGTGGTCGCCTGGGACGGCACCGCGCGGGGCGTGCTGACGGTCTCCGACACCGTCAAGGAGACCAGTGCCGAGGCGGTGCGCGAACTGCGCGCCCTCGGCCTGACGCCCGTGCTGCTGACCGGGGACCACACGGCCGCCGCCGAGTCGGTGGCGCGCGCGGTCGGCATCGACGAGGTGATCGCCGAGGTGCTGCCGGAGGAGAAGGTGGCCGTCGTGCGCCGGCTGAAGGCGGCGGGCCGTACCGTCGCGATGGTCGGTGACGGGGTCAACGACGCGGCCGCGCTCGCCACCGCCGACCTGGGCCTCGCGATGGGCACCGGCACCGACGCGGCGATCGAGGCGGGCGACCTGACCCTGGTCCGCGGCGATCTGCGGGTGGCCGCGGACGCCATCCGGCTCTCCCGGCGCACCCTCGCCACGATCCGGGGCAACCTCTTCTGGGCCTTCGGCTACAACGTCGCCGCCCTGCCGCTGGCCGCGGCCGGCCTCCTGAACCCTATGATCGCGGGAGCGGCCATGGCCTTCTCGTCCGTCTTCGTGGTCAGCAACAGCCTGCGGCTGCGCACCTTCACGTAACGCCTACAGCGCTACGCGTATGTTGTCTCAGAACCGACCCTCAAAGCCTTCACACCTCTTCACAGAACCGGTGCAATATCTCTACTCTTAGGGCCGGATCGGCATGCGAGGGCTCTTGCGGCGACGATGGAGTTGTGCAGGAGACGCAGATCACATGGATTTCAGCGTAACCATAGAAGGGGCTCGCGAGTCTAAGAAGACGATGCTGGAGACGTCTTGGGGGGCGTCTCCGGTGTTGACGGAGATGTCTTGGGGGACATCTCCGAGGTTGTGAGGCCGGGGCACGTACACCGGGGAGCTTGAGCGGCCCTCCCGAGCGTGCGCGTCCCGGCAGATCACGCCACCGCTGGCGCGGCCCACCGACGCCCGGCCGGATCCCGTGGGGGGAATCCGCACCGGGACAAAGGAAAGCGCCCCGACCTACGGCCCGTGGGGGGACCGTAGGCGGGGCGCTTTCCGCTTCACCCACACCTCGCGAACCGCGCCCACACACCCCCCTCACGAGGAGCGCAAGCGCCTGAAGGGGGCACAGCCCCTGAAAGGGAGGCGCAGCCCCGGAAAGGGCTGCGAGGAACTGCGCGAGCAACCACGACGCCCCCGCAGCCCGCAGCCCCGAAGCGAACCCCCGGCGCCATCCGGCCACCGACCGGTGACGGACCACGGACAGGTGACGGACCGCGAAGAGGCAACCGATCACGGACCGGCGGACAACCACCCACGGGTGACCGACCACCGACCGGTGACGGACGACGGACGGGTGACGGACCCGGACCGGTGAAGGATCACCGAAAGCAGGGGCCACCGCCGACCGCCAAGGGGGCGGGCACACCGCAAGCAGTCGGCTACCCGCGCCCCGAAGGGGCGCTCAGCGCTCCTCGACCGGAACGAAGTCCCGCTCCACCACACCCGTGTAGATCTGGCGCGGACGGCCGATCCTGGAACCGGGCTCCTTGATCATCTCGTGCCACTGGGCGATCCAGCCGGGCAGCCGGCCGAGCGCGAAGAGCACCGTGAACATCTCGGTCGGGAAGCCCATCGCGCGGTAGATCAGGCCGGTGTAGAAGTCGACGTTCGGGTAGAGCTTGCGCTCCACGAAGTAGTCGTCGGCGAGGGCGTGCTCCTCCAGCTTCAGCGCGATGTCCAGCAGCTCGTCGGACTTGCCGAGCGCCGAGAGGACGTCGTGCGCCGCCGCCTTGATGATCTTCGCCCGGGGGTCGAAGTTCTTGTAGACGCGGTGCCCGAAGCCCATGAGCTTCACGCCGTCTTCCTTGTTCTTCACCTTGCGGATGAAGGAGTCGACGTCGCCGCCGGAGGACTGGATGCCCTCCAGCATCTCCAGCACCGACTGGTTGGCGCCACCGTGCAGCGGGCCCCACAGCGCCGAGATGCCCGCGGAGATCGACGCGAACATGTTCGCCTGCGAGGAGCCGACCAGCCGGACCGTGGACGTCGAGCAGTTCTGCTCGTGGTCCGCGTGCAGGATCAGCAGCTTGTCCAGCGCGGAGACCACCACCGGGTCAAGCGCGTACTCGGCGGCCGGCACCGAGAACGTCATCCGCAGGAAGTTCTCGACGTAGCCGAGGTCGTTGCGCGGGTAGACGACGGGGTGGCCCACCGACTTCTTGTACGCGTACGCGGCGATCGTAGGAAGCTTGGCGAGCAGCCGGATGGTCGACAGGTACCGCTGCTTCTCGTCGAACGGGTTGTGGCTGTCCTGGTAGAACGTCGACAGGGCGCTGACCACCGAGGACAGCATCGCCATCGGGTGCGCGTCACGGGGGAAGCCGTCGTAGAACCGCTTGACGTCCTCGTGCAGCAGCGTGTGCTTCGTGATCTCATTGCGGAAGGTGGAGAGCTCGTCCACCGTGGGCAGCTCGCCGTTGATCAGCAAGTACGCCACTTCGAGGAACGTGGAGCGCTCGGCCAGTTGCTCGATCGGATATCCGCGGTAGCGCAGGATGCCCTGCTCACCGTCGAGGTAGGTGATCGCGGACTTGTAGGCGGCGGTGTTGCCGTAGCCGCTGTCCAGGGTCACCAGGCCGGTATGGGCCCGCAGCTTCCCGATGTCGAAACCCTTGTCGCCGACGGTGCTGTCGACAACCGAGTAGGTGTACTCGCCATCGCCGTACCGCAGTACTACTGCGTCATCGCGTTTGTCGCTCACGTCTTCCCTCACCGACGTAGTGCCTCATCTTCGAGGTGCCCTGACTGCCCCTGACTGCTTCCACCATCCCCCATTCGGCGCAGGAGGGTGCACTCGGGGTCGGCCATTGGGCCTATTGGCGGCACTCAGTGCCGCCAGCCTGCTCATCCTGCCCCCTTCGCCCTGGTTCCGGAAGGGCCCTGTGAGCTTTCAGACTCATTTGATCGATCAATTTTCTGCTGCGCCACCCGGCGCCGGCCGCTCAGCCGCCCGCCGGGCCCGAAGTGAGCCGGAAATCCAGCGCCGTACACCTGCGGCCCGCCGAGACCGTACGGACCGCCTGGCCGAGCGCCCGGCGTGAACCGACCAGCACGACCAGCCGCTTCGCCCGGGTCACCGCCGTGTACAGGAGGTTCCGCTGGAGCATCATCCATGCGCTGGTGGTCACCGGGATGACCACCGCCGGGTACTCGCTGCCCTGGGAGCGGTGGATGGTCACCGCGTAGGCGTGCGCCAGCTCGTCCAGCTCGTCGAACTCGTAGGGCACCTCCTCGTCCTCGTCGGTGCGGACCGTCAGGCGCTGCTCGTCGGGGTCGAGCGCGGTCACGACGCCGACGGTGCCGTTGAAGACGCCGTTCTCTCCCTTGTCGTAGTTGTTCCTGATCTGGGTGACCTTGTCGCCGACCCGGAAGACCCGGCCGCCGAAGCGCTTCTCCGGCAGGTCCGGGCGGCCGGGAGTGATCGCCTGCTGGAGCAGGCCGTTGAGCACCCCGGCGCCGGCCGGCCCCCGGTGCATCGGTGCCAGCACCTGTACGTCACGGCGCGGGTCGAGACCGAACCTGTCCGGGATTCTCCGTGCCGCGACATCCACGGTAAGCCTCCCGGCCTCTTCCGTGTCGTCCTGGACGAAGAGGAAGAAGTCCTTGAGATCGCGGGTCACGGGCGGCTGGCCGGCATTGATGCGGTGGGCGTTGGTGACGACGCCGGACTGCTGGGCCTGGCGGAAGATCCGGGTGAGCCGGACCGCGGGCACCGGGCTGCCGTCGCCGAGCAGATCCCTCAGCACCTCGCCCGCTCCCACGCTGGGGAGCTGGTCGACATCGCCGACGAAGAGCAGGTGACCCCCCTCGGGCACGGCCTTGACCAGCTTGTTGGCCAGCAGGAGATCCAGCATCGAGGCCTCGTCGACCACGACGAGGTCGGCGTCCAGGGGCCGCTCGCGGTCGTAGGCCGCGTCTCCGCCCGGCTTGAGCTCCAGCAGGCGGTGCACGGTGGACGCCTCCGCGCCGGTCAGCTCGGCGAGCCGCTTGGCGGCCCGGCCGGTGGGCGCGGCGAGGACCACCTTGGCGTGCTTGGCACGGGCCAGCTCCACGATGGAGCGGACCGTGAACGACTTGCCGCAGCCGGGGCCGCCGGTGAGCACGGCGACCTTGCGGGTGAGCGCCAGCTTGACGGCCTCCTTCTGCTCGGGCGCCAGCTCGGTTCCCGTGCGCCCGGCGAGCCAGCCGAGGGCCTTGTCCCACGCGACGTCCCGGAACGCGGGCATCCGGTCCTCGGGGGTGCGCAGCAGCCGCAGCAACTGGGCGGAGAGGGAGAGCTCGGCACGGTGGAAGGGGACGAGGTAGACGGCGGTGACCGGCCGGCCGTCCGCCCCGGGGACCTGCTCGCGAACGACGCCCTCCTCCTGCCCGGCAAGCTCGGCCAGGCAGTCGATGACCAGGCCGGTGTCCACCTGGAGGAGCTTGACCGCGTCCGCGATCAACTGCTCCTGGGGCAGGAAGCAGTGGCCCTGGTCGGTGGACTGGGACAGGGCGTACTGGAGGCCGGCCTTGACGCGCTCCGGGCTGTCGTGCGGGATGCCGACGGACTGGGCGATCCGGTCGGCGGTGAGGAAGCCGATGCCCCAGACGTCGGCGGCCAGCCGGTAGGGCTCGGACTTGACGACGGAGATCGACGCGTCGCCGTACTTCTTGTAGATGCGCACCGCGATGGAGGTGGAGACCTGGACGGTCTGCAGGAAGAGCATCACCTCCTTGATCGCCTTCTGCTCCTCCCATGCCTCGGCGATCCTGCGGGTGCGCTTCGGACCGAGCCCCGGGACCTCGATCAGGCGCTTCGGCTCCTCCTCGATGATCCGCAGGGTGTCCAGGCCGAAGTGCTGGGTGATCCGGTCGGCGAAGACCGGGCCGATGCCCTTGACCAGGCCCGAGCCCAGGTAGCGGCGGATGCCCTGCACGGTTGCGGGCAGCACGGTGGTGTAGTTCTCGACGGTGAACTGCTTGCCGTACTGGGGGTGGGAACCCCAGCGGCCCTCCATCCGCAGCGACTCCCCCACCTGGGCGCCGAGCAGTGCGCCCACGACCGTGAGGAGGTCGGCGGCGCCGCGGCCGGTGTCCACGCGCGCGACCGTGTAGCCGGTCTCCTCGCTGGCGAAGGTGATCCGCTCCAGGACGCCTTCGAGCACCGCGAGCTTCCGCGGCTCGCTGTTCGCCGGATGTGACATGGTCCGACGCTACCGCCGGGGTGTGACAACCGGTGGCCGAGGTCCAAGGGTCGGCGGCCGTCACCCCGACGCGGGGCCGGTCCGCCGTCCACGCCGTCGAACCGCGCACGGCCGACGCGTTGCCGCAGCGGCACCCGCCCGCCCCCTCGCCGGACGTCGCCGGGACCCCGTCGGCTCGACCGCGTCGGCTCGACCGCATCGCGGGCTGCCCTAGCGGCGGCCGGGGCCTGCCCCGGGCCGTCGTGGGCCCGTCGCGGGACCCGGGCCCACGACGGATCCTGGGTCCGCAATGGGGTCCGTGCGCCCTCGGATTGGGCCCTGCACCCCGCCCGAACTCCTTTCGGCGGGGGCCCGCGCGCACGGGGGCGCGGGGCCCCGCCATGAGCGATGCCCGGGGACGCACCGCCCCGAGGCCCCGGGGCCGCCCGGACGGGCGCCCCGGGGCCTCGGGGCGCCCGCCCGGGCACCCGGCCCCGGGGCGCACCGCCCGCTGCCCGCCCACAGGGCCTTCGGCGTCGGCACCACGGTTGCCACGTCCCCGCCGGCCGAGGAGGGAAGATCGTCGGCCACGGCCGGTGCGGCCTCGGCGAGTCGGCCCGGGGGGACCGGGTGAGCGAGGACGGGCGGGGCAGGCACGGTCTTCCGCCAAGGGGATCAGGGACTCGACGCCTCGTGATCACCGGAAGTCGTCCCCGCCTCCGTGTCAGCCCCTGGCGATCACCCTGCGGTCCCGCCTCCCGCTCTTGGGATCACGTCGACCCGGACCGTGCTGCGTGAACGCCGCCCTGGCCTCCGGACCGGTTGCCGACAGCTTCCGAGGGCCGGTGCACCGCGGGTACGAGCGGAGCGACGCACCGCGGTCGTCTGTGCGCCGGCGGTCACACGCGATCTTGGTTCGGACGGGACACGAGCGGGAGCAGGATCCTGTCGACGACCGAGACGATGTGGTCCTCGGTGAGTACCTCGCCGCCACGGACGGTCTGCCAGTGGATGAGCAGCGCGACTGCGGCCGACACCTCGAGCGCGCACTTCCCGTCGGACTCCTCGGACGGCGGCGGAGGGGGGAGATCGCCGCGCTCGACTGCGTGGGCGACCACCTCTCCCACCAACCTGTGCATCGCGTCGACATAACGCTCGCGGACAAGCGCGAAGATCTCCGGCTGGTGCCGGGCCGTGGCGAGCAGTGCGGCGACGAGGTCGTTGTGCGGCGCGTTGGTGCACCGCTCGACCTGCATCAGGGTTTCGATGAGTTCCTGACGGAGCTGGCCCGGGCCGATCCTGACCGCTGTGTGCCCGGCGGCCAGTGCGGCACGGTCCAACGCGTCCCCAGCGAGTTCGACGCGTGATCGCCAGCGGCGGTACACGGTCGCCTTTCCCACGCCGGCCCGTGCTGCCGCCTTGTCCATGCTCAGCGCGGGGAACCCGCCCTCGGCGAGAAGCTCGATCGCGGCCCGCAGGATCCGGGCGTCGAGCTCGGGGTCCCGCGCTGGGCCTGATGCGCCGGGCGGCCGCCGCCACGAGGAGTCGGTCTTCACCATCGCGGCATTCCTCCCCTGGTCCTCCTGCCGGGAGAACTGTGCTGTCACGAGAGTTTAGCGGCTGCTAGGGTGAACGAACCCGGAACAAACTTGTCTCGGGTTGGTGGATCGGTCGATCACGGAGGTGCAGCAGTGCGAGCTGTCGGATTCACGGAGTTCGGAGGTCCAGAGGTGATGCGGGTCCTGGAGCTGCCGGAGCCGCACGCCGGTCGGGGCCAAGTGCGGATCAAGGTGGCCGCGGCGGACGTCAATCCGTCCGACGGCGTCTACCGGTCCGGCTACGTGCGGAAACTCAGTCCCGGCGCGTTCCCGGAGTCCGATGCGTACGTCGTCGGGTGGGATGCCGCAGGCGTGATCGACGAGGTCGGCGATGATGTGCGCCCCGAGCTGACCGTCGGGACCGGTGCGCTCGCGCTCGTGCTTCCGCAGTTGACGCAAGGGGCACAGGCGGAGTACGTGGTCGCCCCGGCCGAGTCGGTGGTGCGGGCGCCACGGGGCGTCGAGCCGACAGCGGCGTCGACCCTGCTGATGAACGGGATAACCGCGCGGCAGGCTCTGGACCTGTTGGAGGTCGCACCGGGCGCGACCGTTGCGGTGATCGGCGCGGCCGGTGCGGTCGGGGGGTACGCGGTAGAGCTGGCCAAGGCTGCGGGACTGACCGTGATCGCGGACGCGGGCGAACGGGATCGTGAGCTTGTCGCCGCTCTGGGCGCCGACCAAGTGGTGCCACGGGGGGACGGGTTCACCGACGCCGTCCTGCGGCTGCGTCCGGACGGCGTGGACGGGCTGATCGACGCGGCGCAGTTCACGGCGGACGCGGCCGCCGTGGTCCGGGAGGGTGGGGTGGTCGCCCCGCTGCGCCCTGTCGCCAACGCGACGGTCGACCGCGGGGTGCGCTGGCGCACCGTGGACGTCAGCAAACACCTGGGTGACACCGGCGCCCTTGCCGAACTGCGCGACCAGGCGGAGTCGGGCGTCCTGACGCTCCGTGTCGCGGCCACCTTCACCCCTGAACAGGCCGCCGAGGCGCACGCGTTCATGGAGGCCGGCGGCGTACGGGGGCGCCCCGTCTTCGTCTTCTGACCGCAGCCCGCCCGCCGCGCCGGATGGGCGCCGGGCCCCGCCGCTCCGGGTGGAGGAGCTGCCCCCGGGGACCACGGCGTTGCGCACTCCCGGTGGCGTGCCTCCCCGCACGCCCGAGGCGCGAGGAAGCGACCACGGATTCAATCCGGCCATGGCTGGGCACGCTCTGATCGTCCGTGACGCGCTCAGGCGATCATCGGGCTCAGAGGAGAGGGCAGCTCATGCACGACTACGACCTGCTGGTCGTAGGGTCGGCCAACGCCGATCTGGTGATCGGTGTGGAGCGCCGCCCCGGCGCGGGTGAGACGGTGCTCGGCTCCGACCTGGCCGTGCACCCCGGCGGCAAGGGGGCGAACCAGGCGGCGGCCGCGGCCCGCCTCGGCGCGCGCACGGCCCTGCTGGCCCGGGTCGGCGACGACGTGTACGGCCGGCTGCTGCTCAGCTCCCAGCACGCGGCGGGCGTGGACACGGTGGGCGTCCTGGTCGGCGGCGCACCCACCGGCGTCGCACTGATCACGGTGGATCCCTCCGGGGACAACAGCATCGTGGTCTCGCCGGGTGCCAACGCCCGGCTCGCACCGGAGGACGTCGCGGCTGCGGGCAGCCTGCTGTGTGCGGCCCGGGTGGTCTCGGCGCAGTTGGAGATTCCCGTGGAGACCGTCGCGGAGGTCGTGCGGAACCTCGCCCCCGAGGTCAGGTTCACGCTGAACCCGTCGCCGCCCGCCCCGCTGCCCGCCGAACTGCTCCACGCCTGCGACCCGTTGATCGTCAACGAACACGAGGCCCGTGTGCTGCTCGGCCCGCGCGCGCCCGCCGACGGCGGCCCCGAGGACTGGGCCCGCGCACTGCTCAGGCTCGGCCCCCGGTCCGTGGTGATCACCCTGGGCGCGGCCGGTGCCCTGGTCGTGGAGGGTTCGGCCCCCGGCTCCGCCCGTGAGCCGGTGCGGGTGCCCTCGGTGCCGGTCAAGGCCGTCGACACGACCGGCGCGGGCGACGCCTTCGCCGCGGCCCTCGCCTTCCGCCTCAGCACCGGCGACGACCTGCCGACCGCCGCCGCCTTCGCGGCCCGGGTGGGCGCCGTCACCGTCACCAGGCACGGCGCCCAGGAGTCCTTCCCGACGGCCGCGGAGGTGGCGGAGCCCGACACCGTGGCACAGGGCTGAGGGGCCCTGCGCCACGGCCGTTCCGCCGCCGGTCGGCCGGCCCGCCGGCACTGGCCGTATCCGCCGCTCCGGTCGCCCCGCCCCGCGTCGGGAGCGGTGACGTCGAGCGGCTGCTCGGCAGGTTCAGCAGCCTCCTCGCGCGTGATCGCCGGTACGGCGGCAGGGTCACGGTCGAGGCCCACGCCCTGACGCTTGCGGAGGAAGCCCTTGAGCTCCAGCGGCACGGTACCGCCGGTCAGCGGGTGCGCAGCGCCTTGTACGGCTGTGCCGCCTCGTTCATGTCGTCCGCGATGTGGGCGGCGATCGACGGGTTGCGCCTCGACACCGCACAGCGGCACTTCGACCGGGCGGCGACGCTCGCGGCGATGTCGGGCGACTCCTCGATCCAGTTCCGGGTCTGGTCGCACGCGGGGATGCTCTACCGCCGGCTCGGCAGGCACACGGACGCGTTGGCCGCCAACGACGTGGCGCGGGGCCTGCCCGTCGCGCGGCGCGATCCGCTGTTCGCCTCCCTGGGCCTCGCGCGCCAGGCCGTCATCAGCGGCGAGACCGGTGACAGGAGGGGCGCACAGCAGTCCATCGGCAACGCCGAGGAGGCGCTTGGACGGGCCGCCGCGGACGTGCAGCGGCCGATGTGGCTGACGGCGTTCTACGACCGGGCCGAACTGGAGAACCTCGCCCTGTGCGCCAGCTTCAACGCCGGTGACTTCCGCGGGGCCGAGGCCCACGCCCACCGCAGCCTGGCGCTGCTCCGCCCTGACATGCACCGCAACAGGGCCGTGATCTCCGCGGACCTCGCCTACGCCCAGCTCAGGCAGGCAGACCTGGAGCCCGCCGTGGCCACGGCCATGTCCATCCCCGCCGAGTTCACCCACCATCCACGCGTCACCGAGGTGTTGGGGGACTTCGCCAGGACACTCCAGGCCATCGCGCCCTCCAGCCCGTTCGCGCGGAACTGGAACCAGCACGTCCACGACTCCCGAAGGGCCCCCAGTGAGTGATCCCTGCATCGAACTGCGCCACGCCACCGATCTCGACTCCGTCCGGAAGACCATCACGTCGGTGTACGCCGAGGTGTGGGCCGAGCGCCTCGCCGATCCGCACCACTCGGTGGAGCGGTACGAGGAGCGGCTTGCGCGGTACGCCGCTCAGCCGGGCTGGGAGGCGGTGATCGGCCACGACTCCGGGGAGCCGGTCGGCTGCGCCTACGTCAGCACGCTCGATCCGGGGCACCCGTGGTGGCAGCACATGAGCACACCCTTGCCCGAGGGCTGCGGCGAGAGCCCGACCGTGGCGCTGCGGGACATCATGGTGCGGGTGCCGTGGCGCGGTCGTGGCGTGGCCCGGCTGATCCATGACGGGATCCTGGCGAACCGCCGCGAGGACCAGGTCACCCTGCTGGTGAACGCACAGAACGGGAACGGCAAGGTGAAGGCGCTGTACGAGGAGTGGGGACACCGGACGATCGGCGAGCAACAGCCGTTCGCCGACGGCCCCGTCCTCACCGCCATGCTGCGCGCCACGCGCACCCCCGCGGCGGGAGCCGCAAACGCCGCCACCGCCGCCGACACGGATGCCACCGCCGAACAGGCGGCCGCAGCCAAGTGACCGGCTGACCTGCTGACCCGCTGATCCCGCGCGCACCGAGGGGGCCGAACCCGTCAGTCCGACCCCCTCTCCCCCTCAACTATCAGAACCCCGCGATCCCCCCAGATCCCCTCCCCGAAGCCCTGACGAGAACTACGACACGTTACGGGCCAGTAGGGTTGCGTGAGAGGCGAAGGTTTTTCAGGGAACTACGCGCCGTGAGGGACGGCGTGCTGTGCGTACCGGCGTACGGTCTCCGCCAGGACCTCGCGGCCGTCGCGTGCCCAGAGCCCGTCGTTGAAGAGCTCGACCTCGATGGGCCCGTCGTACCCGGCGGCCTCCACGTACGAGCGCCACTCGCGCATGTCCACCGCACCGTCGCCGAGCTGCCCGCGGCCGTTGAGGACGCCCTCGGGCAGCGGGGTGGTCCAGTCGGCGAGCTGGAACGTGGCGATACGGCCGCCGCAGCCCGCACGGGCGATCTGCTCGGGGGCCCGCTCGTCCCACCAGACGTGGTATGTGTCCACGCAGACGCCGACCTGGTCGGCCGGGAAGCGTTCGGCGAGGTCGAGCGCCTGGGCGAGGGTGGAGACGACACAGCGGTCGGAGGCGAACATCGGGTGCAGCGGCTCGATGGCGAGCCGTACGCCCCGCTGTGCGGCGTAGGGCGCGAGTTCCGCGAGGGCGTCGGCGATGCGTTCGCGGGCGGCGGCCAGGTCGCGGCTGCCGGGCGGCAGGCCGCCGGAGACCAGGACCAGGACGTGCGTGCCGAGGGCGGCGGCCTCGTCGATCGCCGCCCTGTTGTCGTCGATGGCCGCCACGCGCGCGTGCGGGTCGGTCGCGGTGAGGAAGCCGCCGCGGCACAGGGTGCTGACGGTGAGTCCGGCGTCCCGCACCAGTTTCGCCGCGTCCTCGACGCCGTACGCCCGGACGGGCTCGCGCCACAGGCCCACATGGCGTACGCCCAGGCCGGTGCAGGCGTCGACGAGTTCGGGCAGCGGAAGCTGCTTCACCGTCATCTGGTTGATGCTGAACCGGTCGGGAGCGTGCTCCCCGGCCGTGGTCCTGGGGGTCACCGGGCGACTCCGTAGAGGCTGAGCAGGGACGCCATACGGGACTCGGCCAGCGCCGGGTCCGGGAAGAGGCCCAGGGAGTCGGCGAGTTCGTAGGCGCGGGCCAGGTGGGGCAGTGAGCGTGCGGACTGGTAGCCGCCGACCATCGTGAAGTGGCTCTGGTGGCCGGCCAGCCAGGCGAGCAGGACGACACCGGTCTTGTAGAACCTGGTGGGCGCCTGGAAGAGGTGCCTGGACAGCTCCACGGTGGGGTCCAGGAGGGCGCGGAAGCCCTTGCTGTCACCGGTGTCCAGGATGCGTACGGCTTCGGCGGCCAGCGGGCCCAGCGGGTCGAAGATGCCGAGCAGCGCGTGGCTGAAGCCGTGCTCGTCACCCGCGATCAACTCCGGGTAGTTGAAGTCGTCGCCCGTGTAGCAGCGCACTCCCTGCGGCAGGCGGCGGCGCAGCGCGATCTCACGGCCGGCGTCCAGCAGCGAGATCTTGACACCGTCGACCTTGTCCGGGTGGGCGGCGATCACCTCCAGGAAGGTGTCCGTCGCGGCGTTGAGGTCGGCGCTGCCCCAGTAGCCCTCCAGGGCGGGGTCGAACATGGGGCCGAGCCAGTGCAGGATCACCGGGTCGGATGCCTGGCGCAGCAGGTGGCCGTAGACCTCCAGGTAGTCCTCGGGTCCGCGGGCGGCGGCCGCGAGCGCCCGGGAGGCCATCAGGATCGCCTGGGCGCCGGTTCCCTCGACGAGCGCGAGCTGCTCCTCGTAGGCGGCACGCACCGCGGCGGGGTCCCCGGCCGCGCCGGGCGCGAGCTGGTCGGTGCCGACGCCGCAGGCGATGCGGCCGCCGACCGCGCGCGCCTCGGCGGCCGAGCGGCGGATCAGCTCGGCGGCACCGGCCCAGTCCAGACCCATGCCGCGCTGCGCGGTGTCCATGGCCTCCGCGACCCCGAGGCCGTGGGCCCACAGGTGGCGGCGGAAGGCGAGCGTGGTGTCCCAGTCGACGGCGGCCGGCGAGTCCGGCGAGACGTCCGCGTAGGGGTCGGCCACCACGTGGGCGGCGGCCAGCACCGTCCTGGAGGCGAGCGGGACCGGTTGCGCCGCGGCGGCCAGGGGCTCGGTGCGGGGCGTGTACGGGCGCAGGGCGCCGGTGGCGTCGGGCAGCAGGAGGGTCACCGTGCACTCTCCGCGACGTCCCGGCCGAGCTCCGGCACGGCGATCCTGCGGCCCTCGGCCGACGATTTCAGGCCCAGTTCGGCGAGTTGCACGCCGCGTGCACCGGCGAGCAGGTCCCACTCGTAGGGAGCGCCCGCGTAGACGTGCTTCAGGAACAGCTCCCACTGCGCCTTGAAGCCGTTGTCGAACTCGGTGTTGTCCGGCACCTGCTGCCACTGGTCGCGGAAGCGCTCGGTGGCGGGCAGGTCGGGGTTCCAGACCGGCTTGGGGGTGGCGCTGCGGTGCTGGGCGCGGCAGGTGCGCAGGCCCGCGACGGCCGAGCCGTGCGTGCCGTCGACCTGGAACTCGACGAGTTCGTCCCGGGCGACGCGCACCGCCCAGGAGGAGTTGATCTGGGCCACGATGCCGCCGTCCAGCTCGAAGATCCCGTAAGCGGCGTCGTCGGCCGTGGCCGGGTACTCGCGGCCCTGCTCGTCCCAGCGCTGCGGGAGGTGCGTGGTGGCGAGCGCCTGGACGGAGCGCACCGGGCCGAAGAGGTTGTGCAGGACGTACTCCCAGTGCGGGAACATGTCCATGACGATTCCGCCGCCGTCCTCGGCGCGGTAGTTCCACGACGGGCGCTGCGCCTCCTGCCAGTCGCCTTCGAAGACCCAGTAGCCGAACTCCCCGCGCACGGAGAGGATCCGGCCGAAGAACCCGCCGTCGACGAGCCGCTTCAGCTTCTGCAGGCCCGGCAGGAACAGCTTGTCCTGGACGACGCCGTGCCTGACGCCGGCGGCCCGGGCGAGCCGTGCGAGCTCCAGGGCGCCGGCGAGTCCGGTGGCGGTCGGCTTCTCGGTGTACAGGTGCTTGCCGGCGGCGATCGCCTTCTTGAGGGCGTCCTCGCGGGCCGCGGTGACCTGGGCGTCGAAGTAGATCTCGACGGAGTCGTCGGCGAGCACCGCGTCCAGGTCCGTGGACCAGTGCTCCAGGCCGTGCCGGCCCGCCAGCTCGCGCAGCGCGTGCTCGCGGCGGCCGACCAGGACCGGCTCGGGCCACAGGACCGTGCCGTCGCCGAGGTCGAGCCCGCCCTCCTCCCGGATGGCGAGCAGGGAGCGGACCAGATGCTGGCGGTACCCCATCCGTCCGGTGACGCCGTTCATGGCGATACGCACCGTCTTGCGTGTCACGAGTTTCCTTCCCTGCAACCGACTCGTCCTTGAGGGCTTCCGCGAGCCCTCCACGTAGCAAGCGCTTTCTATTTGAGGAGAAGCTAGCCTCTGCACAGCGGCTCGTGCAACACCTGCTCGTGCAACACCTGGAGGATGACGAGATGACCGTGACCCTTGCGGATGTGGCGGCCCGCGCCCAGGTCTCGCCCGCCACCGTCTCCCGGGTGCTGAACGGCAACTACCCGGTGGCCGCCACCACGCGCGAGCGGGTGCTGCGTGCGGTGGACGAGCTGGACTACGTCCTGAACGGCCCGGCGAGTGCGCTTGCTGCCGCCACCTCCGACCTGGTCGGCATCCTCGTCAACGACATCGCGGACCCGTTCTTCGGGATCATGGCCGGCGCCGTGCAGTCCGAGATCGGCGGACCCGGTGGGCGGGCCGGCGGGGAACGGCTCGCGGTGGTGTGCAACACCGGCGGCTCTCCGGAGCGCGAACTGACCTACCTCACTCTGCTCCAGCGGCAGCGGGCGGCGGCCGTGGTCCTCACCGGCGGGGCCGTGGAGGACCCGGCGCACGCCGCCGCGATGGGTGCGAAGCTGCGGCGGCTCGGCGAGTCGGGGACCCGGGTGGTGCTCTGCGGGCGGCCCCCCGCACCGGACACCGGGGCGATCGCGCTCACCTTCGACAACCGCGGCGGCGGCCTGCGGCTCACCCAGCACCTGCTGGCGCTCGGCCACCGCAGGATCGGCTACATCGCGGGGCCCGAGGAACGCACCACCACCCGGCACCGCCTGGAGGGCCACCGCGCCGCCCTGTCCGCACACGGCATCACGGACGACCCGCACCTGACGCTGCACGGCCCCTACGACCGCCGCTCCGGCTACGACGCCGCGCTGGAACTGCTGCGCAGGGACCCGGACCTGACGGCCGTCGTCGCCGCCAACGACACCGTGGCCCTGGGCGCCTGCGCCGCGCTGCGCGACCGCGGCCTGCGCATCCCGGCCGACGTCTCGGTGGCCGGCTTCGACGACCTGCCCTTCAGCATGGACGCCGTGCCCGCCCTGACGACGGTCCGCCTGCCGCTCCAGACCGCGGGCGCCCGCGCGGGCCGCATCGCCATGGGCCGCGAGGACGCCCCGCCCGGCGGGATCGCCACGGTCCAGGGGGAGCTGATGGTGCGGGGGTCGACGGGGGTGCCGGATCCGGGGCGCGGCGGGGCGTGAGGCGCACCGGGGCGTTACGTCGATCCCCTGCCGCGCCCTCGCGGGAAACCGGCCGCCCCGATGCGCCTCAAAGCACCCCGGCACGTCCTCATGCACCTCAACGCACCCCGAAGCACCCCGGCACGTCCTCATGCACCTCAACGCACTCCGACGTGCCCGAAGCCGACCGGTCGCCCCTGCGGCACCGCGGGCCCTGGGCGCCCGCGAGGGGACCGGCTCACTCCTCCGCGGGGGGATCCGGGGCGAACCGGTACCCGATCCCCGGCTCGGTGATCAGGTACCGGGGCCGGGACGGCACGGGCTCCAACTTCCGCCGCAGATTGGCCAGGTGCACCCGCAGGTAGTTCGTCTCGGTCTCGTACCGCGGCCCCCACACCTCCTGGAGCAACTGCCGCTGGGTGATCAACCGCCCCGGATGCCGGACCAGGATCTCCAGCAGATGCCACTCCGTGGGCGTGAGCCGGGTCTCCCCGGCGGACGTGGTCACCCGCTTGGCGGCCAGGTCCACGGTGAACGCCGCGGTGCTGACGACCGGCTGGTCGTCGGCGGGCACCGCCCGGCGCAGCGCCGCCCGGATCCGCGCAAGCAGCTCCCCCATGCCGAACGGCTTGGTGATGTAGTCGTCGGCCCCCACGTCCAGCGCGTTGATCTTCGCGGTCTCGTCGTGCCGCGCGGACAGCACGATGATCGGCGCGCTCGACCACCCGCGCAGGCTCTCGATCACCGCGATCCCGTCCATCCCCGGCAGCCCGAGGTCGACCACCGCCAGATCCGGCGGCGCGGCCGACGCGGCGTCCAGGGCGCCGCGCACGTCGGTCGCGGTCGCGGTGGTGTAGCCGCGGGCGGACAGCGTGATGGTCAGGGCCCGCAGCAGGTGCGGGTCGTCGTCGACGACGAGGATGCGTGTCATGGCGCCACCGGAAGGGTGAGGATCATGGTCAGACCTCCGCCGGGAGTGTCGGTGGGGGCCAGGGTGCCGTGCATGGCCTCGGTGAAGCCGCGTGCGATGGCCAGTCCGAGCCCCAGCCCCTGCCCGCCGCCACGCTCGTCCAGTCGCTGGAACGGCGCGAAGATCCGCTCCCGGTGCTCGGCGGGGATGCCGGGGCCGTGGTCGACGATCCGCAGCCGCAGCTCCTTGCCCGCCGCCTCCGCGGCCAGCTCGACGGGCCGGTCGGGCGGCGAGGCGTGCAGGGCGTTGGCGACCAGGTTGGCGATCACCCGTTCCAGCAGCCCGGGGTCCGCCCAGACCGCGGGCAGACGCTCGTCGATGTCGAGGTCGACGGTGGGACGCGGCGCGCTGCCGAACGGGGCCCTGGTGTGCGGCAGGGCGGTGGCGACCACCTCGTCGAGGATCACCGCGCGCGGGTGCACGCTCAGGGCGCCGGCCTGCAGACGGCTGAGCGCGAGCAGGTTCTCCACCAGGTCGCTCATCTTGTCGGCGGAGGCGTCGACGGCGGCGAGCAGCTCCGCGCGCTGGTCCTCGGTCAGGGCGAGGTCGGGCTCGCGCAGGCTGGACACGCTCGCCTTGATCCCGGCCAGCGGAGTGCGCAGATCGTGCCCCACGGCGGCCAGCAGCGCGGCCCGCACCTTGTCGATCTCGGCCAGTTCACGAGCCCGGGCGTCCTGTCCCGCGAGGCGTTCCGCCTCGGCGCGCCAGCGGGCGATCAGATCGACCGCGACGCTGACCGCGACGGCCATCGCCACGTAGACGGCCACGGTGACGACCAGGTCGCGGTCGGCCACGTCCAGGGTGTGGTACGGCGGGACGAAGAAGAAGTTGGCGAGCAGGGTGGAGGCGAAGGCGGCGCCGAGCCCGAGCCACACGCCGCCCGCGGCGGCCACGACGACCACCGCGGCGAGGTAGATCGGCACCACGCCCGCGACCGAGAGGTCGCCGCGCACCGGTACCAGGACGGCCGTGAGCGCCGCGAGACCGGCCGCCGCCGCTCCGGCGGCCGACCAGGGGTGCCGCGGGCCGGGCCGATGCGCGAGACGGCCGCCCGGCGGTGAGAGCCGACCCTTCATGATCCCCACGCTAGCCGACGCGGCGGCCGCCGACCGCGTCGCGAGGCGTGGGGGAACGGACCCCGGAGGAGATCCTCCGAGGCCCGGCCACGGCCGGACGACGGGCCACCGGCGGTCGTCGGCCCGCTACGCCCGGCTCCGGTCGGTTGCCGCGCATCGGCGACTCGGCACGTGTCGGTGCAGGGAGGTGGCCGCGCCGGCCCGTGTGGAGCGGTGTCAGAACCTTCCCCAGCTCGCCGCCGCGCCCCTGCCGCCGCCGCGGACGATCGTGTAGTTGTGCCGGCGGGCCCACCGCTGGGCGGCCGCCTCCAGGAAGGGCGAGCCGCTGTTCAGGTAGTCCTCGGCGAGCGCCTTGGTGCCGTGTACGTGGAGCAGTCGGTCCAGCGCCGGCAGGTGGCTGCGGTTGCCGAGCTTGATCGCGGTCAGCAGGACCGTACGCGGTGACGGCGCGCGGGCGGCGACGTTGGCCAGCGCGTGCGTGGTGACGCGGTGGCGGTGGACGCGCAGCCGGTCGTAGAGCAGCCGGGCGCGTTGTGCGTCGCGCCAGCCGCGGTGCGGGTCGAGGAGGTGCGAGAGCTCCTCCAGCACGGACTCGGCGCCGCGGACGTCGGCCATCCGCCGGGGCGTGAAGCCGGCCTCGTTGCGCAGCTCGTCGTCGGCACCGAGGGCCTCCAACTGCTCGACGGCCGCCTCGTCGCCCGCGTAGTGGGCCACGTGCAGCGCCGTGTCCCCTCGGCGGCCGCGGGCGTTCACGTCCTGGCCGTTCGCGACCCAGAGCCGTACGGCGGGCAGGTCCCCCGCCCGTACGGCGTCGTGGAAGGCCGTGACGCGCCGCCGGCGGTGGAGCACGTACCCGAGCCACGCACAGGCGGCGCTCACGACACCGCAGAGGACGACCAGGAAGACCGACACGCAGGAACCCTCTCTCCCGAGCCGGGCACACCGGACCGGACAGGCCCGGACAGGCCCGGGCCGAGCCTGGCCGGTCGCAGCGGAGCGGGCAGGTGCTGAGGCGCACGCGCAGGTCCCCGCCCGGCCGGCTCCCGACACGCGGGAAGGTACCGGGCCGTCTCGGGGAGGGGTCCCGGGGACCGACGGGGCCGGGAGGACCCTGAGGCCCGGGAGCGGCCGGGAGGGCACGGCGGGGCGGAGAGGGCACGCGTCGGCGCGGGAGCGTGCGCGGTCCCCCTGGGGCGCCGCCGGGTGCCGGGTGCCGGGTTCGTGGGTGCCGGGCGCGGGCCTGGCCGGACCGGTGTGGGGGGGCCTTCGCGGGTCGGCGGGCGGGATCAGGTGTGCGGGATCAGGTGTGCGGGCGGCTGCCGGGCTCCTGGGTGGGCATGTGCTGGTCCGTGGTGGGCAGCACGGGCCTGGGCAGGGTCTCCACGTCGCGCTGGGCCTCCTCCAACTGCTCGGCGGTGTCGTCGGGCAGCCGGGGCGGCGCGGGCGCCGCCTCCATGAAGCGGAACGCGGACGTCAGGTCGCCGAAGGTGTCCCTGCGCCAGGCGGAGATGTTCGGCTCGCGCACCCCCGTGAACTCCTCCAGGAACCGGAGCACGGACGTGTGGTCGAATGCCTCGCCCGCCACCCAGCCGCCCACCGTCCACGGCGAGACGATGATGCAGGGCACCCGGAAACCGCCGCCGATCGGCTGGCCGTTCACGAACTCGTCGGGCGTCCCGGCCGGCGGGGTGGGCTGGAGTACGTGGTCGAAGAGGCCGTCGTTCTCGTCGTAGTTCAGGATGAAGGCGGTCTTCGCCCACACCTGCGGGTTGGACGCGATGGCCTCGATCTTCCGCGCCACGAAGTCGGCGCCGGCCGCGGGCAGGTAGTCCGGGTGCTCGGACTGCGTGCTCGTGGGGATGATCCAGGAGACCGCGGGAAGCCGGTCGTTGCGCGCGTCGTCCTCGAAGGCCCCTTCCGGGCCGGGGCGCACCCCGCGCTCGTACAGGTCGGAACCGGGCTGCGCGTCCTTGAACGCCTGGAAGTTCTCCAGCATGTTGCAGCCGTAGTCGTCGTCCTGCTGGTACACCTTCCAACTGATCCCGGCCGCCTGGAGGCGCTCCGCGTACGTCGTCCAGCGGTACGGGGACGGGGCGGAGTTGCTGATGACGGGGCCGCCGAGCGTGCCGCCCGGGTCGATGGTGCCCGTCATCCAGTAGAGGCGGTTCGGCCAGGTGGGGCCCATGACCGAGCAGAAGTAGTTGTCGCAGATGGTGAAGTTCTCCGCGAGGGCGAACTGGAACGGGATGTCCTCGCGGGTGTGGTAGCCCATGACGTAGGGGCCGTTGGCACCGTCCGCCTTGCGGTGCGCCGGCAGCCAGTTGTCCATCCTGCCGCCGTTCCACGCCTGGTGCTGCACCGAGAAGGCGTGGCTGGTGGACGGGATCGCCTGTGCGCTGGTGCTGTGGGTGTCGAGGTGGAACGGCAGCATGTAGCCCTGGGGGTTGACCGCGTCCGGCTGGTAGAAGACCGACCGGCCGGTGGGCAGGGTGAGGGCGTCGGGGTCGTCGAACCCGCGCACCCCGGAGAGGGTGCCGAAGTAGTGGTCGAAAGAACGGTTCTCCTGCATCAGGAGGACGACGTGCTCGACGTCCCGGAGCGAGCCGCGGGACGGCGGCCCCGCCGCGACGGCCTGCTGCACGCTCGGAGGCAGAAACTGCAGCGCCGCCGCCCCGCCCAGGACCCCTGCCGCCGATCCGAGGAGTCTGCGACGAGTCAACTCGGCCATGACTGTCCCTTCTTGAGCACTCTTGGAAAGTGGCCCCGCGGGCTGCTGGTCCCTCGGGCCGGTGGGCCACTTTCCATGCGGCACATGAGGCGCGACGGCGGCGGGCGGTGAACACGTCGACAACAGGTGGCGGACACTTGGCCGAGCCCTGACCTCCTGTACCGGCTATACCGGGGCATCGGGCGCGTGTGCCCGAGGCTTGCCCGAGGCCGGCGAAAAGTCCGGCGAGGGGAGTAACGGCGCCGGGCCACCGAGCCGCCGCCGGACCGCGCGGACGGCCGCGCCGGGCGGCCTGCCGAACCGCGCGGACGCCCGAACCGCGCGGAGCACCCGGACCGCCGCCCGGAGCCGTCTGGGGGCCGGCTCAGGGTTTTCTCAGGGTCAGGTGAGGGTTCCGGGGGCGAGGGGCAGCGGTTTACCGTTGACTCAGTCAAAGGTGGCTCGGAGCGAGCCGACCGTGTGCGAAGGGGACGCGATGCCGACCAGGAAGACCGAAGCCACCGATCCCACCGGAGCCGCCACGCCCCCGCGTCCCCTCACCGGCTCGGCGCAGGGCGCGGGCAGCGGCCGGTACGCTGCCGACGGCCGCCGGGACACCGCCCGAGGCGGCACCGCCCGCAGCCGGGACACCGCCCGGGGCGGCACCCGCGCCGGTCCGCGGGAGGACGACCCCGACCGCACCCGTGACGTCGGCATCCCGGGCGGCACCCCGCCCGACGCACCGCACGACACGCCTGGCGGCACCCCGCACAACACGCCGCCCGACGCACCGCACGACACCCGGGTCGGCGCCCCCGCCCTGCCCATCGACGACATCCGCGCCTTCAACCGCTTCTACACCAACCTCATCGGCGCACTCGACTACGGCCGCCGGCTCTACGTCCCCTACACGCTCACCGAGGCCCGGGTCCTCTACGAGCTGGCCCACTCCCCGCGCACCGATGCCGCCGACCTCCGCGGCGCACTGTCCCTCGACGCCGGTTACCTGAGCCGGCTGCTGGCCAAGTTCGAGAAGGCCGAGCTGGTCGAGCGCGCCCCCTCGCCGCGCGACCCCCGCCGCCAGAGCATCAGCCTGACCGGCCGCGGCCGCAGCACCGCCGAGCTGCTGGACGAGCGCTCCAGGGAGAGCGTCGGCGCTTTGCTGGGCAGCCTCCCGGCGCGTGACCGCCCCCGCCTCACGGCCGCCATGCGCACCATCCAGGACATCCTCTCCGAGGGCCGCCCACCGCGCCGTGAGGACGTCCTGCTGCGCGCTCCAGGCCCTGGCGACCTCGGCTGGATCATCCAGCGCAACGCCGCTCTCTACGCCGCCGAGTACGGCTGGAACACGGAGTACGAAGCCCTGGTGGCCCGTATCGTCGCGGACTTCGCCGAGTCCCACGATCCCGCCCTGGAGCGCGTGTGGATGGCGGAGCTCGACGGGCGCCCGGTGGGCTGCGTGATGTGCGTCAGGGACACCCGCCGAACCCGACCGGCCGCGCCGGACTCCCCTCCCGGCACCGCCCGCCTGCGCCTGCTGCTCGTCGAGCCGGACGCCCGGGGCCTCGGAATAGGCGACCGCCTGGTGCGCACCTGTATCGAGTTCGCCCGCGACGCCGGATACGGCGACATGGTCCTGTGGACCAACGACATCCTGCACTCCGCCCGCAGCATCTACCGGCGCCACGGCTTCACCCTCACCGCCGAGCAGCCGCACCGTTCCTTCGGCGTCGACCTGACCGGCCAGGACTGGCACCTGCCCCTGCGCGCCACCGGGGACGGATCCATACCCGGCGGGGAGGGCTGAGCCGCACCCGGGAAGACCGGGCCCGGGAGAGGGCGCCGATCGGTCAACGCGTCGGATGTCGCAGGGTTGAACAGGCCCGGGGCGGATAGGGTCCGCCCCATGAAACTGGCCTTCTCCACCCTCGGCGTGCCCGGTCTCCCCGTCTCCGACGTGGTGTGGCTCGCGGCCGACAACGGCTTCCACGGCGTCGAACTGCGCGCCCACCCGGAAGAACCCGTGCACCCTGGCATCGGACCGGCAGAAAGGTCCGAGGTCGTCGCCCTGTTCCAGGAGCGCGGCATCGAGATCCTGGGGGTCGCCGGCTACGCCCGGGTGGCAGCCCCCGGCGACGACGCTCCCGTGCTGGCGGAGATCCGTGCCCTGCTGGATCTCGCACACGACCTGGGCGCGCCCTACATCCGCGTCTTCCCCGGCGGCGGTGACGAACAGACCGCCGAGGAGGCCGACGCCACGGCCGCCCGGCGGCTGGGCACCGCGGCGGAGTACGCCACCGAGTACGGCGTCAGGATCCTGCTGGAGACCCATGACTCGCACCGCACCGGCGCGGACGCCATCCGCGTCCTCGGACAGGTCGGGCACGGCCAGGTCGGCGCGCTGTGGGACGTCATGCACACCTGGCTCGGCGGTGAGCAGCCCCAGGAGTCCTACGCCGCCCTCTTCCCGCACCTCGGCTACGTCCAGGTGAAGGACATCGGCTCGGCCGAGGACACCACACCGCTGCCGCTGGGCGCCGGGGTGCTGCCGCTCGGCGAGTGCGTGGAGGTGCTCAGCCGCGCGGGTTGGGACGGCTGGCTCTGCTGGGAGTACGAGAAGCGCTGGTACGAGAGCGCACCGCCGCTGCCTCCGCTGCTCGGCCCGGGCCGCGAGCACCTGACCCGGTTGCTCACCGAGGCGGCGTAACGGCAGACAGCGTCGTTCCGGGCCAAGTCCGTTCCGGCCAAGTCTCCGTCGGGCACCCGCCCGGGTGGGAGCCGACGCGTGCCGCCGCGGCCTTCGGGTAACCGCGTGGCAGGCGGCAAGGCAATGGTGCGGCGGCTCCCCCGAGCGAGCGGAACCGCCCCTGGACTTGGGACTTGGTGTGGCACGCAAAGTGGAGCTGTTCGGTTTCGAGATCGGCAAGGCGCTCCGCCGGAACGAGGACAAGCCCGGCCGGGAGGAGGGGAGGACGGCCGGGCGAGGCGGCGGGACGACCGCACGCGGCGGTGGAACGGCGCGGGGCCGGAGCCCGGCCGGCGGACGCGGCCCCCGAAAGGGAGGCAACGGCGGCGAGAGCGGCAGGGGCGGCAAGGGCGGCGCGTCCAGGACCGCGTCGGCCACCAGGTCGGCCACGTCCGCCAAGGAGACCGCCTCGACCGAACAGGCCCGGCGGACGGGGCCCGCCAAGCGGGACAAGCCGAGCGGGCAGGCGAAGCCGGGAAAACCAGAGAAGCGGGAGAAGCGGGAGAAGCGGGGGAACCGGGAGAAAAAGGCAGGCAGTCCGGAGAAGGCGACGAAGGCTTCGGGGACCGCGCAGGCCGCGCAGGCCGCGCCCCGGATACCGACCGTCGTACGGGTGCTGGTGATGCTGGTGGCGTTCGCCGCGATGGTCGCCTTCGCGGTCGTGCTGGCGAAGCTGACCCTGGTGCCCTCCCCGGCCTCGGTGCCGCTGACGCACAACAACCTGCGGCCCGGTGACTCCATCCGCGCCTACATCGACCAGCCCGGCTTCCGGGACACGGTGAAGCAGATCGGCGGCAACCTCCTCCTCGGCGTGCCGTTCGGGCTGCTGCTGCCGGTGCTGTTCCCCAGGGCCCGCGGGCTGCTGCGGGTCGCAGTGATCACGGCGCTGGTGATGCTGCTGGTGGAGCTGGTGCAGGGCGCGCTGGTCACCGGCCGGGCCTTCGACATCGACGACGTCATCCTGAACACCGCTGGTGCGCTGATCGGCTACCTCCCCCTCGGCCGGCGGATGGGCCGGGCCGTCCACCCGCGCCGCCGCCACTGGTGGCACCGCTTCAGCAAGCGGCGGGCCACGGGCTGATCCGTCCCGGCGGCACACCCTCCGGACGGCATACCGCCGTGGGCACACCGCCGGGAGGGCCGGCGCGGCAAACCGGCAGGGCGGCAAACCGGCAGGGCGGCGGATCGGCAGGGCAGCAAACCGGCACGGCGGCGGATCGGCAGGGCAGCAAACCGACAGGGCGGCGCATCGACTGAGCGGCGGTACCGGGCGCACGTGGGCGCGTCGGCGCCTCCCTGTTCGGGTGTGCCGGCACCCCTCTGCGGGCGCGTCGGCACCCCTCCGGGGGGTGTCCGCGCGGCGACGCGGGGCGCTCCTCGGAACACCTGGACAGGCGCGGGCTCTTGACCGGCAATAATTTTCGGTCTATCGATCGTCCTCGGAAGTTTCCTTCAGTACTCGTGCACTACCGCTTGCCGTACACACCACCGTCCGATGCTCTCCGGGACCGTCCCCGAAGGAAGGAGTGCACGTGCAGTACCGAAAAGCCGGCCCCTCCAGACGCAGCCTGCTCGCCGCCACGGCGGGCGCGGCCGCCCTGGCCGCCACCGCCACCGGCACCGCCCGCGCCACCGACTCCCCCAGCCCGCTCGGCAGCCGCCCCGGCGAAGCCGAGCTGAGGAAGCTCATCTCAGCGATGACCCTGGAGGAGAAGGTCGGCCAGGTCTTCGTCATGCGGGTCTACGGCGCCTCCGCCACCGACCCCGACCAGGCCGACGTCGACGCCAACCTCCAGGAGATCGGGGTCAGGACGGCCGCCGAGCTCATCGCCCGGTACCGCGTCGGCGGCATCATCTACTTCGCCTGGGCGCACAACACCCAGAACCCGCACCAGATCGCCGACCTCTCCAACGGCATCCAGCGGGCCGGCCTCTCCCAGCCCCGCGGCCTGCCGCTGCTCATCGCCACCGACCAGGAGTACGGGATCGTGGAGCGCGTGGGCGTCCCGGCGACCCTGCTGCCCGGTGCGATGGCGCTGGGCGCCTCGGGCTCGCGCTCCGACGCCCGGCTGGCCGCCCGGATCGGCGGCACCGAGCTGCGCGCGCTCGGCATCCGCCAGGACTACGCCCCGGACGCCGACGTCAACGTGAACCCCGCCAACCCGGTGATCGGCGTGCGGTCCTTCGGCGCCGACCCCGAGGCCGTGGCCGGGCTGGTCGCCGCGCAGGTGAAGGGCTACCAGGGCGCCGGCATCGCCAGCACCTCCAAGCACTTCCCGGGGCACGGCGACACCGCCACCGACAGCCACTACGGCTTCCCCGTCATCCAGCACACCCGCGAGCAGTGGGACGAGCTGGACGCACCGCCGTTCCGCGCGGCGATCGCGGCGGGCATCGACTCCGTGATGACGGCCCACATCATGGTCCCGGCACTGGACGACTCCGGCGACCCGGCCACCCTCTCACACCCCATCCTGTCCGGCATCCTCCGCGGCGAACTCGGCTACGACGGCGTGGTGATCACGGACTCGCTCGGCATGGCGGGCGTGCGCGAGAAGTACGGCGACGACCGGGTGCCGGTGCTCGCGCTGAAGGCCGGCGTCGACCAGCTCCTCAACCCGCCCGATCTGGACCTGGCCTGGCACGCGGTGCTGGACGCCGTCAAGGGCGGCGAGCTCGCGGAGGAGCGGCTCGACGAGTCGATCCTGCGCATCCTGCGGCTCAAGGCGCGCCGAGGGCTGTTCACCGAGCCCTACGTCACCCACTCCGGCGTGGACCGCACGGTCGGCACCCGCGCCCACCTGGCCGCGGCCGACCGGATCGCCGAGCACACCACGACCCTGCTGGTCAACGAGGAGCGGGTGCTGCCGCTGTCCCGGCGCACGGCCTCCGACATCCTCGTCGTCGGCGCCGACCCGGCCTCCCCGTCGGGCACCACGGGCCCGCCCACCACCGTCCTCGCGAACGCCCTCAAGGAGCTGGGCTTCAAGGCCGACGCCCTGTCCACCGGCGCCGCCGGCAACCCCTCCCAGGCGGTGATCGACCAGGCGGTGGCCGCGGCCGCCGGCAAGGACGCGGTGCTGGTCGGCACGTACAACATCACGGCGACCGGCTCCCAGCGCACCCTGGTCCAGGCGCTCGCCGCCACCGGCGTCCCGGTGATCGTCCTCGCGATCCGCAATCCGTACGACGCGGCTTTCGTGCCGGACGCCAGGGCGGTGCTCGCCGCCTACTCCTGGACGGACGTGGAACTGCGCGCCGCCGTCCGCGTCATCGCCGGCCGCGCCCGCCCCCGTGGGCGGCTGCCGGTCCCGGTGCCCCGCGCGGACGACCCGGCCAAGGAGCTCTACCCGATCGGGTACGGGCTGTCGTACTGACCCGCCACCCGGTCGCGGCGGCCGCCTTCCGGACGGCCCCCGGCGGACCGGGAGCGAGCGGGGGCGCGTGGCCCGTGGAGTCCACGGGCCACGCGCCCCCGTCCGGCGATCAGCGGTCGGCGTGGCGGACCGCGCCGACCGTGCCGGACCCGGCGCCCGACACCGACGACCCGGCGCCGGGGTCAGAACACCTCGTTCCGGGTCGCCTGGCGGTCGAGGCGTGCGTCGTACGCGGCCAGGGGCCGTGCCGTCGACGGGTCCGCCGTGACCGCCGCCGGGGCCACACCGGCCCAGGCGAGGACGCGGGCGGTGGCGAAGGCGTTCTGGTCGGGTGCGAGTCCGGCGACGTCGGCCACCATGTGGCTGGCGCCCGGCACCGTGAAGACGTACGAGTCACGGGCACCGCTGCCGAGTTCGAAGCGCTCCGCACTCCAGGGGTCGTTCTGGCCGTAGAGGAACAGCATCCGCGAGGCGTGGTCGCGCACCCATGTGTCGACGTCGTGCATCGCCCCGGAGTCGAAGCTCATCGGGATGGACCGGGGCACGTAGAGCCTGGGCGTGCGGTAGGGGTAGTGCGTCAGCCCCTCCAGGTGCGGCAGCTCCAGGTGCGGCGAGCCGAGCTGGGTGCCCGCCTGGTAGTAGTACGGCATGATCTCGTAGATGCCCGCGTCCACGTGGTAGTACCAGCCGGATATCTTGTCGATGTAGTCGAAGATCTCCTGGTCGCCGGCGGTGGCGGCGTCGGGCACCTCGGCGCACTCCGGCTCGACGTGGAACTGCCAGAAGTTCCACACGAGGTCCTGGACGCCGACCTCGAAGGTGCGGTCGAGCGATCCGACGAGGGTCGTGGTGTAGTCGTTGTCGGCGATGTAGCGGGCGAGGATCCGCTCCATCGGGGCCCGCCGCACCAGCGCCTTGCGCTGGACGGCGTTCAGCTTGTCCCTGCACTCCTTGGTGCCGACCCGCTCGAAGAACGCGTCGTACGCCGAGTCCTCGTCGTTGACGACGTCGTCCGGCGGGACGTAGGCGACGATGCCGTCCATGTCGTGGGGGTAGAACCGCTTGTAGTAGGTGGCCGTCATACCGCCCTTGGAGAGGCCGCTGGCGAGCCAGTTCCTGCCGTAGATCGGCTTCAGCGCCTCGAAGATGCGGTGCTGGTCGCTGGCCGCCTGCCAGATGTCGAGCTTCGACCAGTCGGCCGGGCTGGGCCGGGACGGGAGGAAGTAGCGGTACTCCAGGGTGACCTGGTTGCCGTCGACGATGCGGGTCGGCTCCGCGCGTTCGATGTCCTCGGGGAGTGCGTAGCCGCTGGCCCAGAAGACGGTGGGGCGGTCGACGTCCTTGTGCAGGATGCTGATGCGCTGCTGGAAGGTGCCGCGCTCGGGGTGCCTGTGGTCGATGGGCTGGGTGTAGGCGAGGACGAAGAAGCGGTAGCCGTCGTAGGGCTTCTCCTCCAGCAGGCTCATGCCGGGGACGGCGAGGAGCCGGTCCTTGATGTCGGCGGTGGTGTCCTGGGCGACGGCGGGCCCGGCGGCCTCGGCCTGCCCCGCGGTGCTGCCTAACGTGCTCAGGGTGCCTATGAGCACCACGAGGGCCAGCAGCCACCTGACAGCCTTGCGCATGCACACTCCTCCGGTTCGCCGCTGATGCGGGTGGGACGTACGAATGCGCGTGCGAACCTAGCGGAGGTGGGGCCGGGTCACCAGAGGACCTCGGGCCCGGGCGGCCACCGAGCGGGCCCCGACCCGGACCCACCCGGGTCGCGGCCCCGACCCCGACCCGGGCCTGACCGTGCCCTGATCAGGCCCGGACCGACTCGGGTTCCTGGCCGGGACCGGGGCCGCGACCGGCCGCGGGCAGCGGGCCCGCCGGGGTCTCGGACGGTGTGTGGTCACCGAGGAAGGTGTGCCACAGGCGGGCGTAGTGCCCTGACGCGGCGACGAGTTCGTCGTGCGTGCCGTCCTCCACGACCCGGCCGTGGTCCATCACCACCACCCGGTCCGCCCGGGCCGCGGTGGTCAGACGGTGGGCGACGATCAGGGTCGTGCGCGCACCGGCGCTCGTTGGGGGGCGGTGGTCGGGCGACGGGCGGGAGCCTGCCGCGCGGCGGCCCGCGAGGCGGTCCGTGGCTCGGTTGACCTGCGCCTCGGTGGCCAGGTCGAGGGAGGCGGTGGCCTCGTCCAGCAGCAGGATCGCGGGGTCGACCAGTTCGGCGCGGGCGAGCGCGACCAGTTGCCGCTGACCGGCCGACAGGTTGCGGCCGCGCTCGCTGACCTCGTGCAGATAGCCGCCGTCGAGCGTGGCGATCATGTCGTGCGCGCCCACCGCGCGGGCCGCCGCCTCCACCTCGGCGTCGCTCGCCCCGGGCCTGCCGTACGCGATCGCGTCGCGCACCGTGCCCGCGAAGAGGTACGCCTCCTGGGGCACGACGCCGAGCCGCTGCCGGTACGCCGTCAGATCGAGGTCGCGTATGTCGGTGCCGTCGACGGTCAGGCGCCCGCTCGTCGGGTCGTAGAACCGCGCCACCAGCTTGACGAGGGTGGACTTGCCCGCCCCCGTCTCGCCGACGAAGGCGACGGTCTGGCCGGCCGGTATCCGCAGCGTGACGCCGCGCAGCGCCGCCTCACCGCCCCGCCCGGCGCCACCGGACTCCAAGCCACCGGGCGCGGAGCCTTCGGGCGCGGAGCCACCGGACTCGGATCCTTCGGGCGCGGAGCCCCCGGTGGGCGAAGTCCCGGTCGTGGAAGTCCCGGTCGTAAAAGTCCCGCTTGTGGAGCCGCCGGGGGCCGTGCCGTCCTCCGGCGTCTCGGGCGTGTACTCGAACACCACGTCCTCGAAGGCGATCTCGCCGCGCAGCGCCTCCACTCCCCGCGGTGCGGCCGGCGCCGCCACGGACGTCGGCACCCGCAGCAGTTCCTGGATGCGGCCGAGGGAGACGGTCGCCTGCTGGTAGCCGTCGAAGACCTGGGAGAGCTGCTGGACGGGCGCGAAGAAGAGGTCGATGTAGAGCAGGTAGGCGACCAGCGCACCGGTGGTCAGGGTCGCGTTCTCCACCCTGGACGCGCCCACGACCAGCACCAGGGCACCGGCGAGCGAGGACAGCAGTTGGACGAACGGGAAGTACATGGAGATCAGCCACTGGCCCCGCACCCGGGCCGCGCGGTACGACAGGCTCCGCTCGGCGTACCGCGCCGAGCCCGCCCGCTCCCGCCGGAACGCCTGCACGATCCTGAGCCCCGCCACGGTCTCCTGGAGGTCGGCGTTGACCACGGAGACGCGTTCGCGGGCCAGCTCGTACGCCTTCCGGCTCTTCCTGCGGAACACGAAGGTGCCGACGAGCAGCGGCGGCAGCGTCGCGAAGACGACGAGGGCCAGTTGCACGTCGATCGCCAGCAGCGCGACCATGATCCCGAAGAAGGTCAGCAGCGAGACGAAGGCCGTGACCAGGCCGGTCTGCAGGAAGGTGGAGAGCGCGTCCACGTCCGTGGTCATCCGGGTCATGATGCGGCCGGACAGCTCGCGTTCGTAGTAGTCCAGGCCGAGGCGCTGGAGCTGGGCGAAGATCTTCAGCCGGAGCGTGTAGAGGACCCGCTCGCCGGTGCGTCCCGTCATCCGGGTCTCGCCGATCTGGGCCGCCCACTGGGCGATGACGGCGACCAGTGCCAGCGTGGCGGCGGACCAGACGGCGCCGAGTGCGAGGCGGTTGACGCCCTCGTCGATGCCGTGCCGGATCAGGACGGGCAGCAGCAGGCCCATGCCCGCGTCGACGGCGACCATGAGCAGGCTGATCAGTAGGGGGGCGCCGAAGCCGCGCAGCAGCCTGCGCAGTCCGTACGACGCCTCGGGCCGCACGGCGCGCGCCTCGTCGACGTCGGGTGTGTCGGTGGCCGGTGGCAGCGCGTCCACCTGGGCGAGCAGTTCTGGGGTGGCCGGCATGCCGCTGAGCGCGGTGTCCTTCGGCTCCCTGTCGCCCGTCCACAGCCTGGGGGTGAGACCGCGCTCGGCGTCGAACTCGGCGTCGATGCCGATGTCCAGTACGTCGCGGGCGTCCTCGCGACCGGTGCGGTCGCAGGCGTCGCACGTGTCACGGGTGTCGCCGGCGTGGGGGCTGTGGGAAGCGGAGGTGTGGGAGGGGCCGCCCAGTTCGTCGGGGTCGGTCAGCAGCCTGCGGTAGAGGGAGGAGCGTGCGGTCAGCTCGTCGTGGGTGCCGAGGTCGGCGAGCCGGCCGCCGTCGAGCACGGCGATCCGGTCGGCGAGGCCGAGGGTGGAGCGGCGGTGCGCGATGAGGAGGGTGGTGCGGTTGGCCGTGGCGCCGCGCAGCGCCTCGTGTATCTCGTGCTCCACGCGGGCGTCGACGGCGGAGGTGGCGTCGTCCAGGACGAGCAGCCGCGGGTCGGTGAGGAGGGCGCGGGCGAGCGCGATGCGCTGGCGCTGGCCGCCCGAGAGGGTCAGGCCCTGCTCGCCGACCCGGGTGCCGTAGCCCTGGGGCAGCGCCCGGATGAACCCGTCGGCCTGGACGGCACGGGCAGCGGCCTCGACCTGCTCCTCGGTGGCGTCGGGGCGGCCGTAGGCGATGTTGGCGCGCACCGTGTCCGAGAAGAGGAAGCTGTCCTCGGGGACCAGGCCGATGGCGGCCCGCAGGGAGTCGAGGGTCAGCTCGCGGACGTCGTGGCCGCCGACGAGGACGGCGCCGTGCGTCACGTCGTAGAAGCGCGGCAGGAGCAGCGCGAGCGTGGACTTGCCGGAGCCGGAGGCGCCGACGACGGCGACCGTCTCGCCCGCGCGGATGCCGAAGGTGAGACCGTCGAGGACGCGGCCCGCGGGCGCGTCGCCGTAGCCGAAGGTGACGTCGTCGAACTCGACGGTGGCCGGGGCGTCGGCGGGCAGCTCCTTGGTGCCGTCGCTGAGGGTGGGCCGGGTGTCGATCAACTCCAGGACGCGTTCCACACCGGCCCGCGCCTGTTGGCCGACGGTCAGCACCACGGCGAGCATCCGCACCGGGCCGACGAGCTGGGCCAGGTAGGTGGAGAAGGCGACGAAGGTGCCGAGGGTGATCTCGCCCCGCACCGCGAGCCAGCCGCCCAGGGCCAGCATGGCGACCTGCCCGAGCGCGGGCACGGCCTGGAGGGCCGGGGTGAACTTCGCGTTGAGCCGTATGGTGCGCAGCCGGCCGGCGTAGAGCCTGCGCCCGACCTGGCGGAGCTTGCCGGTCTCCTGCTCCTCCTGGCCGAATCCCTTGACGACCCGCACCCCGGACACGGCGCCCTCGACCACGCCCGCGACGGCCGCGGCCTGCGCCTGGGAGTACCAGGTGGCCGGGTGCAGCTTGGTGCGGCTGCGCCTGGCTATGAACATCAGGGCCGGGGCGACACCGAGGGCGACGAGGGTGAGCGGCAGGGAGAGCCACGCCATGATCACCAGCGAGACGGCGAAGAGCAGGACGTTGCCGATCGTCATCGGCAGCATGAACAGCAGGCCCTGGATGAGCTGGAGGTCGCTGGTGGCACGCCCCACCACCTGGCCGGTGGACAGCTCGTCCTGGCGGCGGCCGTCCAGCCGGGTGAGGGTGTCGTACATCTCGGTGCGCAGGTCGTGCTGGACGTCGAGCGCGAGCCGGCCGCCGTAGTAGCGGCGGACGAAGGTGAGGGCGTAGACGAGGACGGCCGCGAGGAGGAAGAGGGAGACCCAGACCGCGAGGGAGCGGGTGTGGGTGCCGATCACGTCATCGATGATCACCTTGGTGAGCAGCGGGACGACGGCCAGGACCGCCATGCCGGCCAGCGAGGAACCGAGGGCGAGGACGACGTCCCTGCGGTACCGCAGCGCGTATCCCGTCAGCCGCCTGGCCCAGCCGTCCTTCCGTGCCGCCGCCCGGTCCCCGTCGCCATGGCCGCTCTCGCTGCCTGTGCCCGCCACCTACTGCCTCCTCGGTACGCCTCGCACGTCTCCGGAAGACGCCAACGCGCCAGGATGCGGATTTCATCCTTCCGCAACAATTCCACATCCGGGGTCGGGGCGCCCTCGATCCTGCGCCCCAGGCCCTCGCCGAACCGGGACCGGGCCCCTGGCTCCCTCTGGCCGGTGCCGGCCGGGGCGACCGGAGACGGCCTCACCGGGGGCACCCGGCCCCGGCGCCCGCAGCCGCCGCCCCTCCGAAGCGGTCGGCCCTCCCCACAGCCGGTCCTCCGAAGCAGCCGTCGGCCTCACGCCGACCGCTTCCGCCCGACGCGGGCCCCATCAAGCGTCGATCCGCCATGCACCGATCCGCCACGCCTCGGTCGGCCATGCCTCGGTCCGTCATGCCTCGATGTCGTACTCCAGCACGTATGCGGACGCGTCGAGGACCATGTCATTCACTTCGACCGCCCGGCCGTCGTCCGTGAAGGCGGTCCGGCGAACGAGGACGACCGGAGTGCCGGCGGCCAGTCCGAGTTGCTCCGTCTCCCCGGCAGTGGGCATCCGCGAGCGGACCTCCTCGCGGAAACGGACCGGTGCGCGGCCGATCTCGTCCAGCCGGGCGTAGGTGCCGCCGGGTCCGGTGTCCGCCTCGGTGATCGCGGTGCCCGCGACGAGGGCCGCGTCCAGGTACGAGGTGGCGGCGAGGACCGGCCGCCCGTCGAGGACGAACCGCCGGCGGCGGACGCAGGCCGGGGCGCCCCCGTCCAGCCGCAGCGTGCCGGCGACGTCCTCCGGCGGCTCCTCCTCGGTCACCGACACCCCTTCGACCGCCAGTTCGCGCCCTGCCGTGTCCGTCTCCCACAGGGACCGGCCCTCACGCCAGGTTCCCGCGGAGAGCCGCTGCACGCCGCGCCGACGGACCGGCCGGAACTCCCGGACGAACACCCCGGCGCCCTTCCGCGCCTCCGCAAGCCCTTCGGCCTGCAGTACCCCCAGTGCCTGCCGCGCGGTCATCCTGGCCACCTCGTGCCGCGCCATCAGCTCGTTCTCGCCCGGCAGCCGGTCCCCCGGACCGTACTCACCCGCCTCGATGGCGGCCTTCAGCTCGTCGGCGATGCGCTGGTACTTGGGCTGCCGCCCGGAGCCCCGGCTGGCCATAGGGCAGTCCTCTCCTCGTCAGCTCTGGACACGGTCGTCTCTAGACACGTCGAGCCATCCTAGGCGGCCGGTTCCGACCGGCCGCCTCCTTCCTCCGACCGCCGCACAACCCTTCAAGGGACATCTCTAGAGAAGTGGTTGACGAGGGTACGCCGATCCCGCTTTACTCATCCACATCTCTAGAGATGTCCTAGTGATGCACGCCACCTGGAGGCTTTTGTGACCGGTGCCGACGCCGTCGACATCCGCTGGCAGCTCCCCCGGACGCCACGCAGCGCCGGCCGGGCCCGCGCACTCCTGCGGTCCCAGCTCGCTGCCTGGGGGATCGCGGGCGAACCCGCGGAGACCGCGGAACTGCTGCTCTCGGAGCTGGTGACGAACGCCGTCCGGCACGCCGGCACGCCCCGTGGCAGAGAGATCGCCGTGCGCCTGGCCCGGTACGAGGGGCGCCTGCGTGTCGAGGTCGCCGACGCGGACGACCGGCGCCCCCTGCCGCGGACCGCCGACCTGGACGACACGGGCGGTCGGGGCCTCCGGCTTGTTCATCTGCTGGCCGAGCGGTGGGGCTGCTGTCCCCGCCGGTACGGCATCGGGAAGGCCGTATGGGCCGAGGTCGGAACCGGTGAGCCGGTCAGTCCCGCGCCCGGGACCCCGCCATCTGCCGGGTCGTGATCATGACCAGCTCGTGCGCCGTGTGCGACACCGCCACCGACGTGGCGTGGGTGCCGGAGGCGTGGGCCGGGCCCAGGACGTCGATGTCGGCCGAGGTCTACAGCGGACGGTCGCCGATGCGCTGCCGGAGCTGGTCGGTCACCTCGTCCACACCGCGCCGCATGACGTCCGCGGAGGTGACGATGCCGAAGCCCGTCTTCGCGTCGTCATCCAGGTCCCGCTTGCCGTTAGTGCAGGCCGCGCGTGCCGACGTGGGAGAGGGCCGAGGTGTCGGGGATGCCTCCTCGGTGGCCAGTCGAAACGGCGTGCCGCGCGTGTACGCGGCACCGGAGTACGTCTCCCAGGTGTCGAGGTGCGCATCGAAGTGGAGCGTGCCGGGGGTGCGCGCACGGGCGCCGGGCGCCCCCGCACCCGCGCTCCTCACCACCGTCCCCGGGCGCCCCTCGCGCGCCCCGGAGCATCCCATCGTTCGGGACGGCGCTCCCGTTCACCGCGGCCGACGGCACAATGGGACCTATGCCGATACCCGGGACACCCAGCCGCGCCGAGCTGATCGAGCACCTTGTGCGCACCCGCATCGCGGGCGACGTCGCCACCCCCCGTGAGAACAACCTCGCGCACTACCGCAAGCTCGCGAACGGCGACCGGCACTACTGGCTCGGCCTGGAGCTCGGCGACCGCTGGCAGGACGAGCAGGACGTGCTGGCCCTGATGGCCGAGCGCTGCGGGGTCAACGACGACTTCGAGTACCGCTTCGGCCAGGACACCATCGACCCGGAACTGACGGTCGACGCCCTGGAGCGCCTCGCGGGCCGGCTGCGCAAGGCGGCCGAGGACGGGCAGCGGGTGCTGTTCGCGACCGGCCACCCGGGCGGGCTGCTTGACGTGCACCGGGCGACGGCGGCCGCGCTGCGCGCCGCCGGCTGCGAGATCATGGTGATCCCGGAGGGCCTGCACACCACGGAGGGCATGGTCTTCCAGTTCGCGGACGTCGCGGTGCTGGAGCGCGGCGCCACCCTCTGGCACACACACTCCCCGGACCCGATGACGGCGATCCTGGACGGCCTGGAGCGGCTCGGCCGTCCGCTGCCCGACCTGGTGGTCGCCGACCACGGCTGGGCGGGCTGCGCGGGCCGGCGCGGCCTGGACGCGTGCGGCTACGCGGACTGCAACGACCCGGCCCTGTTCATCGGCGAGGCCGAGGGCACCCTCCAGGTCACCGTCCCCCTGGACGACCATGTCACCAGTCCCCGGCACTACGACCCCATGACCGCGTACCTGCTGGACGCGGCGGGCCTGGAGGACGACGCCTGACCCGGAGGCGACGGCACCGGCCGCCCGCCACCGGGGTCCCGCCCTCGGGATGCCGCCGGCGGGGCCCTGCCAGCGCCGCTCAGCGCGGCACCCGCACGACCCCCTCCTGGATCACCGAGATCGCCAGGTCCCCCTCCCGCGTGAAGATCCGCGCCTGCCCGAGCCCCCGCCCGCCGTGCGCCGACGGCGACTGCTGGTCGTACAGCAGCCACTCGTCCGCACGGAACGGCCGGTGGAACCACATCGCGTGGTCGAGCGAGGCCCCCACCACGTCCCCGGTGGTCCACCCGCCCCGCCCGTGCGCCAGCAGGACGGAGTCGAGCAGGGTCATGTCGGAGACGTAGGTGGCGAGGCACACGTGCAGCAGCGGGTCGTCGGCGAGCTTGCCGTCCGTGCGGAACCACACCTGGGAGCGCGGCTCACGCGGCCGGCCCGCGGTGGCGTACGGGGGCGGATCCACGTACCTCAGGTCCACCCCGGCGCGCGCCTCCAGCATCCGCTGGACGACGGCGGGCTCGATGAACCGGTCGGCGTAGCGCGGCAGCATCTCCTGGGCGGTGGGCAGCGACTCGGGATCGGGCGCGTCCGGCATCCCGGCCTGGTGGTCGAGGCCGTCCTCGTAGGTCTGGAAGGACGCGGAGAGGTGGAAGATCGGCTGGCCGTGCTGGACGGCGACCACCCGGCGGCTGGTGAAGGAGCGGCCGTCGCGGATCCGGTCGACGGTGTAGACGATGGGCACGCCCGGGTCGCCGATGCGCAGGAAGTAGGCGTGCAGGGAGTGCACGTCCCGGCCCTCGGGGACGGTACGCCCGGCCGCCACCAGGGCCTGTGCGGCGACCTGGCCGCCGAAGACCCGCGGTACGACGGCCGACCGCGACCGGCCGCGGAAGATGTCCTCCTCGATCCGTTCGAGGTCGAGCAGATCGAGCAGCGAACTGAGTGCTGGGTGCATGATGGCGTGCCCCGGCGGGCCGCGCCGCGGTCACCGCCGTCCCTTTCCCTCCCTGGCGGGCCCGGGCCGTCGCCGGCCGGGCCCGAGTGCTTCCTGCGGTCCTGCGGGGGGCCGCGGGCTCCCGCCTACAGCCCCATGTCCTTGGCGATGATCATCTTCATGACCTCGCTGGTGCCGCCGTAGATGCGGTTGACGCGGTTGTCGGCGTACAGACGGGCGATCGGGTACTCGTTCATGTAACCGTAGCCGCCGTGCAACTGGAGGCAGCGGTCGATGACGCGGTGCGCGACCTCGGTGCAGAAGAGCTTGGCGCTCGCGGCCTCGGCCGCGGTCAGCTCGCCCGCGTCGTGCGCCTCCAGGGCGCGGTCGCAGACGGCCTCGGCGGCGTCCACCTCGGTCTTGCAGGCGGCCAGTTCGAACTTGGTGTTCTGGAACGAGGCGACGGACTTGCCGAAGACGGTGCGCTCCTCCACGTACTGCTGGGCGAACCGGACGGCCGCCTTGGCCTGGGCGTAGGCGCCGACGGCGATGCCCAGGCGCTCCTGCGGGAGGTTCTGGCCGAGGTAGGAGAAGCCCTTGTTCTCCTCGCCGAGCAGGTCCTCGACGGGCACCTTGACGTCGCTGAAGGACAGTTCCGCGGTGTCAGAGGTCTTCAGGCCCAGCTTGTCGAGCTTGCGGCCGACCGCGTACCCCTCGGACTTGGTGTCGACGACGAGCAGCGAGATGCCGAACCTGCGGTCCTGCTCGGACGGCGGCGCGGTGCGGGCGCAGACGATGACCCGGTCGGCGTGCACACCGCCGGTGATGAAGGTCTTGGCGCCGTTGAGTACGTAGTGCGTACCGTCCTCGGAGAGCTTGGCGGTGGTCTTCATGCCGGCCAGGTCGGAACCGGTGCCGGGCTCCGTCATGGCGATGGCGAACATGGTCTCGCCGCTCACCAGACCCGGCAGCCAGCGCTTCTTCTGCTCGTCCGTCGCGTACGCCTTCAGGTACGGCAGGCAGAGCGCGACATGCACGCCGGAGCCGCCGAAGGACACGCCCGCGCGGGCGCACTCCTCGGAGATGACCGCCTGGAACTTGAACGACTCCTCGCCCGCGCCGCCGTACTCCTCGGGCACCTCGATACCGAAGACGCCCAGCTCACCGAGCTTGTAGTAGAAGTCGCGCGGAACCTGGCCCGCCGCTATCCACTCGTCGTAGACGGGCACGACCTCGGCCTCGATGAAGGCCCGGATGGTGTCCCGGAAGGCTTCGTGGTCCTCGTTGAAGACGGTTCGGCGCACGGAGAACTCCCTCTGCCCGGGCCCTGGCAGGGGCCCCTGTCACCGGACTAAGCGCTTGCTCAGACTGCAAGGTTACCCGCCGGTCGCCGCGAGCGTCCAGAGAGATCCCCGTCACGGCCCGCGCCCGCCCGCCGGCCCGCCGTCCGCCCGCCGTCCGCCCCCAGCCCGCCGTCCGCCGGCCCGCCGCGCCGGGGCGCGGGTGTGGGCACGCGCACGCGCCTTGCTGCGCGGGTACCCTGCCGCGCGTGCACCTGCGCGTACGCCTCACCGCGTGCGATGTACGGCTTACCGCGTGCGCCTTACCGCGTGCGACGTACGGCTTACCCCGTGCGCCTTACGACGCAGCGCCCTCGAACGCCCCGCGCGCCAGGCGGTGCAGCAGGTCCGCCGTCTGTCCGCGGCCCGGCAGCGTGCCGGGGCGGCCGAGGTGCGGGGTCGAGTTCAGCAGCCCGAAGACCGCGTGCACGCACGCGCGTGCCTCCGGCTCGGCGAGGTTCGGGTAGGCCCGGCAGACCACCTCCACCCACAGCTCGACGTACTGCCGCTGGAGCTGGCGCACCAGCTTGCGGTCGGAGTCCCGCAGCCGGTCCAGCTCCCGGTCGTGCAGGACGATGAGGGGGCGGTCGTCGAGGGCGAAGTCGATGTGGCCCTCGATGAGCGAGTCCAGCACCGCGTGCGGCCCGCCGTCCGCGGCGGCGACCCGGCGCCTGCCGCCGGTCAGCAACTGCCCGCTGATGCCGACCAGCAGCTCGGCGAGCATGGCGTCCTTGCCCGGGAAGTGCCGGTAGAGCCCCGGTCCGCTGATGCCGACCGCGGCGCCTATCTCGTCGACGCCGACGCCGTGGAAGCCCCGCTCCGCGAAGAGCCGCGCGGCCTCCTTGAGGATCTGTGCACGACGGGAGGGTGCATCGGTTCTGGTGCCCATGCCGGCAATTGTAGACAGGACGGTTAGCGGTCGTTAACCTTGGGGAGACAGGTTAACGCTCACTAACGACCGCGCACGGCACGGGCACGGCCCGCGAACCGGGCGCGACCTGGCGCGGCGGCGGCGCGGCAGGCGGCAGGCAAGGGGGCCCACGGATGCAGCAGGCACCGGTGCTGGCGAGCACCGCCGACCCGTCCTCGCAGGTCTGGCGGGCCAACGAGGCGGCGCACCGCGCGCTCGTCGAGGAGCTGCGCACCCGGCTCGCGGCGGCCCGGGAGGGCGGCGGCGAGCGGGCCAGGGCCCGCCATGTGGCGCGCGGCAAGCTGCTGCCCCGGGACCGCGTGGACGCCCTCCTGGACCGGGGCTCGCCGTTCCTTGAGCTGGCGCCGCTGGCCGCGGAGGGCATGTACGGCGGCGCCGCGCCCGCGGCCGGGGTGATCGCCGGGATCGGCAGGGTCTCGGGCCGGGCCTGCGTGATCGTCGCCAACGACGCCACCGTCAAGGGCGGCACCTACTACCCGATGACGGTCAAGAAGCACCTGCGCGCCCAGGAGGTGGCGCTGGAGAACCGGCTGCCCTGCCTCTACCTGGTCGACTCGGGCGGCGCCTTCCTGCCCATGCAGGACGAGGTGTTCCCGGACCGCGAGCACTTCGGCAGGATCTTCTACAACCAGGCGCGGATGTCCGGCGCCGGAATCCCCCAGATCGCCGCCGTCCTCGGCTCGTGCACGGCAGGCGGCGCCTACGTGCCCGCGATGAGCGACGAGGCGGTGATCGTACGCGGCCAGGGCACCATCTTCCTGGGCGGCCCGCCGCTGGTGAAGGCGGCGACCGGCGAGGTGGTGACCGCCGAGGAGCTGGGCGGCGGCGAGGTCCACTCCCGCGTCTCCGGCGTCACGGACCACCTCGCCGAGGACGACGCCCACGCCCTGCGGATCGTGCGCACCATCGTCTCCACCCTCCCCGAGGCGCCCGCCTTCCCCTGGCGCGTGGAGCCCGCGGAGGAGCCCAAGGCGGACCCGTACGGCCTGTACGGCGCGGTCCCCGCCGACTCCCGTACGCCCTACGACGTGCGGGAGGTCATCGCGCGCGTGGTGGACGCCTCGCGGTTCGCCGAGTTCAAGGCGGAGTACGGCCAGACCCTGGTGACGGGCTTCGCCAGGATCCACGGCCACCCGGTGGGCGTCATCGCGAACAACGGCATCCTGTTCTCCGAGTCCGCCCAGAAGGGCGCCCACTTCATCGAGCTGTGCGACCAGCGCGGCATCCCGCTGCTGTTCCTGCAGAACATCTCGGGCTTCATGGTCGGCAAGGACTACGAGGCGGGCGGCATCGCCAAGCACGGCGCGAAGATGGTCACGGCCGTGGCCTGCACCCGGGTGCCCAAGCTGACCGTCGTCATAGGCGGCTCGTACGGCGCGGGCAACTACTCGATGTGCGGGCGCGCCTACGGCCCGCGCTTCCTGTGGATGTGGCCGAACGCCAAGATCTCCGTGATGGGCGGCGAGCAGGCCGCTTCGGTGCTCGCCACCGTCCGGCGCGACCAGACGGAGGCCCGCGGCGAGGAGTGGTCCGCCGAGGACGAGGCCGCCTTCAAGGACCCGATCCGCCGGCAGTACGAGACCCAGGGCAACGCCTACTACGCCACCGCCCGTCTCTGGGACGACGGCGTGATCGACCCCCTGGAGACCCGCCAGGTGCTCGGCCTGGCCCTGACGGCCTGCGCGCACGCCCCTCTGCCCGCCAAGGACGGCGGCTTCGGCGTCTTCCGGATGTGAGGGATCGTGGGAGGACGGCGGCCGTGGCACGGCACACGGCACGGATCGGCGCCCGGACCGTGCCGGCGACCGGCCCCCGGCACGAGGCCGACGGCCGGCCCGGGACGGACCCCGGGCCCGGGACGGACGGCAGGCCCCGAGCGGGCGGGGGGCCCGGGACGGACGGCAGGCGGGCGGGGGCGCACATGACGACGGCGGAGGGGATGACCATGACGACCGGCTCGGACAGGGCGGACGGCGCGGCGACAGCGGCAGCGGCGGGCACGGCGGGCTCCGGCCTCGCCGCGTTCGACACGGTCCTGGTGGCCAACCGCGGCGAGATCGCGGTACGGATCATCCGTACGCTCCGTGCGCTCGGCATCCGCTCGGTCGCCGTGTTCAGCGACGCGGACGCCGGCGCCCGGCACGTGCGGGAGGCCGACACCGCGGTGCGGATCGGGCCCGCACCGGCCGCCGAGAGCTACCTGTCGGCGAAGCGGCTGCTGGCGGCCGCCCGGGACACCGGCGCCCAGGCCGTCCACCCCGGCTACGGCTTCCTCGCCGAGAACGCCTCCTTCGCGCGTGCCTGCACCGACGCGGGCCTGGTCTTCATCGGTCCGCCCGCCGACGCCATCGCCCTGATGGGTGACAAGATCCGCGCCAAGGAGACGGTGCGGGCCGCCGGAGTGCCCGTGGTGCCCGGCTCCTCCGGCAGCGGGCTCGACGACGCCGAGCTGGCCGCGGCGGCCCGGGAGACCGGGCTCCCCGTACTGCTGAAGCCGTCGGCGGGCGGTGGCGGCAAGGGCATGCGCCTGGTGCGCGACGCCGCGCTGCTGGCCGACGAGATCGCGGCCGCCCGCCGCGAGGCCCTGGCGTCCTTCGGCGACGACACCCTTCTCGTGGAGCGCTGGATCGAGCGCCCGCGGCACATCGAGATCCAGGTCCTCGCGGACGGCCACGGCCGGGTCGTGCACCTCGGCGAGCGCGAGTGCTCCCTCCAGCGCAGGCACCAGAAGCTCATCGAGGAGGCGCCCAGCGTGCTGCTCGACGAGGCGACCAGGGCCGCGATGGGCGAGGCCGCGGTGCAGGCCGCCCGCTCCTGCGGGTACCGCGGCGCCGGCACCGTCGAGTTCATCGTGTCCGGCACGGAACCCGGCGCGTACTTCTTCATGGAGATGAACACCCGCCTGCAGGTCGAGCACCCCGTGACGGAGCTGGTCACCGGGCTCGACCTGGTCGAATGGCAGTTGCGGGTCGCGGCCGGCGAGCCGCTGCCGTACGAGCAGCGGGACATCGCCCTCACCGGGCACGCCGTCGAGGCCCGGATCTGTGCCGAGACGGTCTCCGTCAAGGAGGGCGCCCGCGGCTTCCTGCCCTCCGGCGGCACCGTCCTCGTGCTGCGCGAGCCGGCCGGCGAGGGGGTGCGCACGGACTCGGGCCTCAGCGAGGGCACCGAGGTCGGCAGCCGGTACGACCCGATGCTGGCGAAGGTCATCGCCCACGGCCCGGACCGCGCGACGGCCCTGCGCCGGCTGCGCGCCGCGCTGGCCGGCACCGTCACCCTCGGCGTGCCGGCCAACACCGGATTCCTGCGGCGCCTGCTGGCGCATCCCGCGGTGCAGGCGGGCGACCTGGACACCGGCCTGGTCGAGCGGGAGCTGGACGGCCTGGTGCCGCGGTCCGTACCCGAGGAGGTGTACGAGGCGGCGGCCGCGGTGCGGCTGGCCGGGCTGCGGCCGGAGGCGGACGCGCACGGCTGGCAGGACCCCTTCGCGGTGCCGAGCGGTTGGCGGCTCGGCGGCCCGGCGGCACCGGTCGAATTCCCGCTGAAGGTGCCGGGCCACGAGCCCGTCACCCACCGCCCGGGACCCGCGAGCGGCCACACGGTCACACGGGACCGGGTCTCCGTCACCGTCGCCGGGGTCCTGCACACCTTCCACCGTGCGGGCGACTGGCTGGGCCGCGACGGCGACGCCTGGCTCGTCGAGGACCACGACCCGGTGGCCGCAGCGCTGGCCGGCGCCGCCCGCGCCGGCGCCGACTCGCTCACCGCCCCCATGCCCGGCACGGTCACGGTCGTCAAGGCCGCCGTCGGCGACCGGGTGACGGCGGGCCAGAGCCTGGTGGTGGTGGAGGCGATGAAGATGGAGCACGTCATCTCCGCGCCGCACGCCGGCACCGTCACGGAACTGGACGTCATCCCGGGCAGCACGGTCGCCATGGACCAGGTGCTCGCGGTGATCGTGCCCGAGGAACCCCAGGAGCCCGGGGAGCCCCAGGAGCCCGGGGAGCCCGAGGGGGCCGCCGTGCCTCCCGCGGGAGCCGGCAGTGAGGAGGCGGCGTCATGAGCGGCGACGTGCCGTCCACGAGGACCACCGGCGAGCCGGCCGGGGCGGACGGGACCGGTGGAGCCGGTGGAGCCGGTGGAGCCGGTGGAGCCGGTGGCACAGGGACCGGTGGGACAGGGGCCGGTGGGACCGGTGGAGCCGGTGGGGTGGACGTGCGGCGCGGTACGGCCGGGCTGCCCATGACCGTGGCGGCACCCGGTCTGCCCGCCCGGGTGCGGATCCACGAGGTCGGCGCCCGCGACGGCCTGCAGAACGAGAGCGCCACCGTGCCCACCGAGGTCAAGGCGGAGTTCATCCGCCGCCTGGCCGCCGCGGGCCTGACCACCATCGAGGCCACCAGCTTCGTGCACCCGAAGTGGGTGCCCCAGCTCGCCGACGCCGAGCGGCTCTTCCCTCTGGTGCACGACCTGCCCGTGGACCTGCCCGTGCTGGTGCCCAACCTGCGCGGCCTGGACCGGGCCAGGGCCCTGGGGGCCCGTCGCCTGGCCGTGTTCGCCAGCGCCACCGAGTCCTTCGCCCGGGCCAACCTCAACCGCTCGGTGGACGAGTCCCTGGAGATGTTCGCCACCGTGGTCGCACGCGCCAAGGAGCCGCAGGACGGCAGTTCCGCACCGGTCGGCGCCCCCCGGGAAGGGGCCGCCCATGTGCGCGGCTACCTGTCCATGTGCTTCGGCGACCCGTGGGAGGGCCCCGTACCCGTCGCCCAGGTCGTGCGCGTCTGCCGGGCCCTCTTCGACATGGGCTGCGACGAGCTGAGCCTCGGCGACACCATCGGCGTGGCCACCCCGGGCCAGGTGCGCGCCCTGCTCACCGCGCTGAACGAGGCCGGCATCCCCACCGGCGCGCTCGGCGTGCACTTCCACGACACCTACGGCCAGGCACTCGCCAACACCCTGGCCGCCCTCCAGCACGGCGTCACCACCGTCGACGCCTCGGCGGGCGGCCTCGGCGGCTGCCCGTTCGCGAAGAGCGCCACCGGCAACCTCGCCACCGAGGACCTCGTGTGGATGCTGCACGGCCTCGGCATCGAGACCGGTGTCGACCTGGACCGTCTCACCGCCACCAGCGCGTGGATGGCACGACACCTCGGACGGCCCAGCCCGTCCCGCACCGTGCGGGCCCTCACCGGGGCACCGACGGACCCGTCAACGCGCGCGTCGTAAGGAGTCCCCGTCATGACCCTTGACCACCGGCTCTCCCCGGAACACGAAGAACTCCGCCGCACCGTGGAGGAGTTCGCCCACGACGTCGTCGCACCGAAGATCGGCGACTTCTACGAGCGGCACGAGTTCCCCTACGAGATCGTCCGCGAGATGGCCCGCATGGGCCTGTTCGGGCTGCCCTTCCCCGAGGAGTACGGCGGCATGGGCGGTGACTACCTGGCGCTCGGGCTCGTCCTGGAGGAACTGGCCCGGGTCGACTCCTCGGTGGCGATCACCCTGGAGGCCGGCGTCTCCCTGGGCGCCATGCCGATCCACCTGTACGGCACCGAGGAGCAGAAGCGCACCTGGCTGCCCCGGCTCTGCTCCGGCGAGATACTGGGCGCCTTCGGCCTGACCGAGCCCGACGGAGGCTCCGACGCCGGCGCCACCCGTACCACCGCCCGCCGCGACGAGGCCACCGGCGAGTGGGTCATCAACGGCACCAAGTGCTTCATCACCAACTCCGGCACCGACATCACCGGTCTGGTCACCGTCACCGCGGTCACCGGCCGCAAGGACGACGGAAGCCCCCTGATCTCCTCCCTCATCGTGCCCTCCGGCACGCCCGGCTTCACCGTCGCCGCCCCGTACTCCAAGGTCGGCTGGAACGCCTCGGACACCAGGGAGCTGTCCTTCGCGGACGTCCGCGTGCCGGCCGGGAACCTGCTGGGCGAGGAGGGCCGCGGCTACGCCCAGTTCCTGCGCATCCTGGACGAGGGCCGGATCGCGATCTCGGCGCTGGCCACCGGGCTCGCGCAGGGCTGCGTCGACGAGTCGGTGAAGTACGCCCGCGAACGCCGTGCCTTCGGCCACCCCATCGGCGCCTACCAGGCCATCCAGTTCAAGATCGCCGACATGGAGATGAAGGCGCACACCGCGCGCCTGGCGTGGCGGGACGCGGCGTCCCGGCTGGTGAACGGCGAGCCGTTCAAGAAGGAGGCCGCCCTCGCCAAGCTCCACTCCTCCACCGTCGCGGTGGACAACGCCCGCGACGCCACCCAGGTCCACGGCGGGTACGGCTTCATGAACGAGTATCCGGTGGCGCGGATGTGGCGGGACGCCAAGATCCTGGAGATCGGCGAGGGCACCAGCGAGGTCCAGCGCATGCTGATCGCCCGCGAACTCGGACTCACGAGCTGATCCCCGGCCTCGGTGGCCGCCGGATGCCCGGGTCAGCCACCCGGTGCGGCGTGCGCCTCGGCACCGGAGTGCCCGTCGCGTGCCGGCCGCTCCCGCCGGTGCGCTCCCGCCGACGTCGTGGTCAGCCGTCGAGCCGTACCCGCGACATGATGGTCTCCGCAGCCTGGTCGGGGGTGATGCCGGTGGTGTCGACGACCTCGGCCGCCCTGCGGAGCCAGGGCAGCGCCTCCTGGTAGTCGCCCAGGTGGTCCAGGCGCCACCGGCGGGCACGCGCGCTCTGTGGCCCGGCGTCGGTCTCGATGCGTTCCGCCAGCGTGCGCGTATCGGCGTGGAGCAGGAAGTGGTGGACGGGGATGGCGGCCCGGACCAGGCCGCCATGGATCTCCCGCCAGTACCGCTCGACCAGGACCGTCTGCGTCACCACCAGCGTGCCACCGGTGTGGTTCAGTACCTGCCGTGCCGTCTCCACCACCAGGGCACGCCAGGGAGGGAAGTCCTGGAAGTCCCGTTCCGGCACCCCCAGCACATGCCAGAGCATCTCCCCGACCTTCTCGGCGTCGAAGAGCCGGGAATCCGGGATCCGAGACGTCAGTTCCACGGCCGTGGTGGTCTTCCCTGCCCCGAACGCGCCGTTCAGCCAGATGATCACCAGTCCGACTCTACGCGGGCCGGACCCCGACGCGTACGGGATGCACGATTCCAGCCGCCCACCGGGAGCATGCCCACGGCCGGTGAGGAATCGCCTCCCCCGCTCCCCCGCGGCCTGCGCCACCGCACGCCGCGCCTTCGCGCCATGCCATCGCGCCCCGCGCCACGCGCCCCTGCGCACGGCACCCGAGGCACTCGCGGCGCGGGCGGCACATGCCGTACGGACGCAGGCGGCACGGACGTACGGGCCCTCTGGACACCTCGTTAGGTTAGGTTAACCTAACTAAGCCATGAGCCCAGCGGCCCCGTACGCCTCATCACGAAAGCAGTGCTGCCATGCGTCTCGCCCGTAGCCCTCGCCCCTCCCGCCGTGGCGTCCTCGCCGCCGGCGGCGCCCTCGGTCTCGGTGCCCTGCTCGCCGCCTGCGGCGACGGCGGCTCGGGCGGTGCGGCGGGCGGCAGGAGCGGTGCGGACTCGGGCCCCTGGGCCTTCAGGGACGACCGCGGCACCGCGGTGAAGGCCGGCGCCACCCCGAAGAACATCGTCGCCTTCACCGGTGTCGCCGCCGCACTCCACGACTACGGCGTCGAGGTCAAGGGTGTGTTCGGGCCCACCAGGACCAAGGACGGCAAGCCCGACGTGCAGGCCGGCGACCTGGACATCGACAAGGTGACGGTACTCGGCAACGAGTGGGGCCAGTTCAACATCGAGAAGTACGCGGCCCTCGCACCCGATCTGCTCGTCTCCACGATGTTCGACGACTCGGGCACCCTCTGGTACGTCCCCGAGGAGTCCAAGGACAAGATCCTCCAACTGGCCCCCAGTGTGGGCATCAGCGTCTACGACCGCCCGATGACCAGACCGCTGGAGCGACTGCTCGCACTCGCCGGCGCGCTCGGCGCCGACACCCGGGCCAAGAGGGTCACCGCCGCCAAGAAGCACTTCGAGGACGCCTCGGCAAGGCTGCGCAGGGCCGCCGGGGCCAAGCCGGACATCAGGGTGCTGGTGGGCTCGGCCAGTCAGGACATCTTCTATGTCTCGGGCTCCGACCTCTCCGCCGACCTGGAGTACTTCAGGTCCCTCGGCGTGCACTTCGTGGAGCCGCCGGAGTCGGCCAAGAAGGCCAGCGGCGGCTGGTTCGAGAACCTTAGCTGGGAGAACGTCGACAAGTACGGCGCCGACCTCGTCATGATGGACGACCGCACCTCCGCCCTTCAGCCCGCGGTCCTCGACGCGTCCAAGCCCACCTGGCGGAAGCTGCCCGCGGTCGCCGCGGGCCAGGTCGTCCCCCGGGTGACCGAGCCCATCTACTCGTACGGCAAGTGCGCCCCGATCCTGGACGACCTGGCCGCGGCGCTGGAGAAGGCCAAGAAGGTCCACTGAACACCGGGGCCCGCCGGGACCCTCTCCCCGCGGCCCCACGGCGCCCCGGCCCCGTGCGCTACCCGCCCACCGCCGCACCACCCCATTCCCCACCGCCCCAATGCGCCACCGCACCCGCACCCGCACCCGCACCCGCACCCGCACCCGCACCCGCACCCGCAGGCACCACGCGCCCCACCCCCGTCCCGTTCCGACCGCGCCCCGCCCCCGCTCCCACCTTCCGCCCCGTCCCGTCTGCCGCGCCGCGGAGCCCTGGAGTCCGTATGACGACCGCCGTCGCCGCCCCGTTCCGCTTCTTCGCCCTGCACGTGCTGCGCACAAGGCGGCTCGGGCCCTCGATGGTCCGGATCACCTTCGGCGGCGCGGATCTGTCCGCCTTCGCCTCCGGCGGGCGCGACCAGAGCCTGTCGCTCTTCCTCCCGCACCCCGGGCAGCCCGCGCCCGTCGTGCCGGTGGCGGCGGGCGAGGGCTGGTGGCGGGCCTGGCGCCAACTGCCCGAGCACGTCCGGGCGGTGATGCGCTCCTACACCGTCCGCGCGCAGCGCCCGGCCCCGGGCGGCGGCACCGAGATCGACATCGACTTCGCCCTGCACGGCCAGGCCGGCCACCCGCCGGCCGCCCAGGGACCCCAGGGGCCCACTGCCCACGAACCCCACGAACCCCACGACCGCGCTACCCACGCGCCCCACCGGCCCCACGGGCCCACCGCCCACCACCGTTCCCCGGCCCTCCCGCACGGGCCCGCCGCCCGCTGGGCCGCCCGCGCGCGGCCCGGTGACCGGGCGCTGGTGCTCGGCCCGGTGGTCGAGGACAACTCCGGTGTCCGCTTCCGCCCGCCGGCCGGTACCGACCTCGTGGTGCTGTACGCGGACGAGACCGCGCTGCCCGCACTCGCGGCCATCCTGGAGTCGCTGCCCGCGGGCCTGCCGGTGCGCGCCTGGTGCGAGGTGGCGGACGCCGCCGATGTCCAGGAGCTGCCCACCGCGGCCGACGCGCGGATCACCTGGCTGGTGCGCGGCCGCGGCGCGCCGACCGCGGCAGAGGCGGTCGGCGCCGCTCCCCTGCCGGCCTGCACCGCCCCGTACGCCTGGGTCGCGGGCGAGTCGGGGCAGGTCAAGGCGGTACGCGGACACCTCGTCACGGAGCGCGGGTTCGACCGCGGCCGGGTCACGTTCGTCGGCTACTGGCGGCGCGGCCTCAGCGAGGAGCAACTGCGCGCACGCGCCCGAGCGTAGACCCCGGCACCCGCACCCCCGGCAAGCCCGTACCTCCCCGTTCGCGGCGCGGATGCGCCATGCCGCGAGCCGGCCCCATTTACTTAGGTTAGGCTAACCTAAGTTTCCGACCTTCCGGAGGACACTTCATGCGCTCGCACCTGCTCAATGACACGACAACGGACCGGTACCGCCGCTCCGTGACCGAAGGAATCGAGCGGGTGGCGGCCGGTCTCACCGCCGCCGAGCGACCGTTCACCGGTGTCACCCCGGACGGCCTCGCTCCCCTGATCGAGGCGATCGACCTCGACCACCCCCTGCACGACACCACCGCCGCCCTGGACGAGTTGGAGGACGTCTACCTCCGCGACGCCGTCTACTTCCACCACCCCCGCTACCTCGCCCACCTCAACTGCCCCGTCGTCATCCCTGCGGTGCTCGGCGAGGCGGTGCTCTCGGCCGTGAACTCCTCGCTGGACACCTGGGACCAGTCGGCCGGCGGCACCCTGATCGAGCGCCGTCTGATCGACTGGACGGCCGGCCGGCTGGGCCTCGGCCCGGCCGCGGACGGCGTCTTCACCAGCGGCGGCACCCAGTCCAACCTCCAGGCCCTGCTGCTCGCCCGTGAGGAGGCGAAGGCCGGCTGCCCCGAGCAACTGCGGATCCTCACCTCCGAGGCCGGCCACTTCAGCGTCAGGAAGTCCGCGAAACTGCTGGGCCTCGGGCCGGACGCGGTGCTCCCCGTGCCCTGCGACCGGGACAGGCGGATGCAGACCCTGGCACTCGCCCAGGAGCTGGCCCGCTGCACGCACGAGGGCCTGGTGCCGATGGCCGTGGTCGCCACCGCCGGCACCACCGACTTCGGCTCCATCGACCCGCTGGCCGAGATCGCCGAACTGTGCGCACGGTACGGCGCCTGGCTGCACGTCGACGCGGCCTACGGCTGCGGCCTGCTGGTCTCCCGCCGCAACCGGCACCTGCTGGACGGCATCGAACGCGCCGACTCGGTCACCGTCGACTACCACAAGTCGTTCTTCCAGCCGGTGAGCTCCAGTGCCGTCCTGGTGCGCGACGCGGCCGTGCTCCGGCACGCCACCTACCACGCGGACTACCTCAACCCGAGGCGTGCCATCGAGGAACGCATCCCCAACCAGGTGGACAAGTCCCTCCAGACGACCCGCCGCTTCGACGCGCTCAAGCTCTGGCTGACGCTGCGCATCATGGGCGCCGACGGGATCGGCGAACTCTTCGACGAGGTGTGCGCGCTGGCCGCGGAGGGCTGGCGGATGCTGGCGGCCGACCCGCGGTTCGACGTGGTGGTCCGCCCGCAGCTCTCCACCCTGGTCTTCCGCTACGTCCCCGCCGCCGCCACCGGCCAGACGGGCATCGACGGCGCCAACCTGTACGCCCGCAGGGCGCTGTTCTCCTCCGGCGACGCGGTGGTCGCGTCCACCACGGTGGACGGCCGCCACTACCTGAAGTTCACCCTCCTCAACCCCGAGACGACGACCGGCGACATCGCGGCCGTCCTCGACCTGATCTCCGGCCACGCCGAGCAGTACCTGGGAGAGAACCTTGACCGCGCCTGCTGACACCGTCGTGGACGCCGACTTCGTCGGCATCGGCCTCGGCCCCTTCAACCTCGGCCTGGCCTGCCTGAGCGAGCCGATCGCCGACCTGAACGGCGTCTTCCTGGAGGCCAAGCCCGACTTCGACTGGCACTCCGGCATGTTCCTGGACGGCGCCCACCTCCAGACGCCCTTCCTGTCCGACCTGGTCACCCTCGCCGACCCCACCTCCCCGTACTCCTTCCTCAGCTACCTCAAGCAGTCGGGCCGGCTCTACTCGTTCTACATCCGCGAGAACTTCTATCCGCTGCGCACCGAGTACAACGCCTACTGCCGGTGGGCCGCGGCCCGGCTGTCCAGCGTCCGCTTCGGCACCACGGTCACGGAGGTGACGTACCGGCCGGGCGGGCCCGGCGGCGGTGCGGACGCCGGCCTCTACACCGTCCGCACCTCCACCGGCACCGCCTACCGCGCCCCGCACCTCGTCCTCGGCACCGGCACACCGCCGCACGTACCAGAGGCGTGCGAGGGCCTCGGCGGCGACGCCATCCACAACTCCCGGTACCTGGAGCACCGCGGCCGGCTCCGGCGCAAGGAGTCGATCACCCTGATCGGCAGCGGCCAGTCCGCCGCGGAGATCTACCACGACCTGCTCGGCGGCATCGACGCCCACGGCTACCGGCTCGACTGGATCACCCGCTCCCCGCGGTTCTTCCCGCTGGAGTACACCAAGCTCACCCTGGAGATGACCTCGCCGGAGTACGCCGACTACTTCCACGCGCTGCCCGAGGACACCCGCTACCGCCTGGAGAGGCAGCAGAAGGGCCTGTTCAAGGGCATCGACTCGGCGCTGATCGACGCGATCTTCGACCTGCTCTACCAGAAGAGCCTGGCGGGCCCCGTACCGACCAGGCTGCTGACCAACACCGCCCTGCGCACCGCCGCGTGGGACACCGCGTCGGGCACCTACACGCTCGGGCTGCGCCAGCAGGAGCAGGAGCGCGACTTCACGCTGCGCACCGAGGGCCTGGTGCTCGCCACCGGCTACCGGTACCGCCCGCCGGACTTCCTCGCGCCGGTGCACGACCGGATCCGCTGGGACGGCCACGGCCGCTTCGACGTGGCCCGCAACTACGCCATCGACACAGCCGGACGCGGCATCTTCCTGCAGAACGCCGCCGTGCACACCCACAGCGTCACCAGCCCGGACCTGGGCATGGGCGCCTACCGCAACGCGTACATCATCCGCGAGCTGCTGGGCCGCGAGGTGTACCCGGTGGAGAGGTCCATCGCGTTCCAGGAGTTCGCCGCCCCGCGGGCGCACGGGGGCGGACGGCCGACGACCCCGCAGGAAGGCGGCCGCGCATGACCGAGCACCCAGGCCCGAGCGAGCACCCCCGCCCCGGCGAGCACCCGCTCCCCGGCCAGCACCCGCTCCCGGGCGCGCGACCGGACCGCGGGGAGCACTGCGCCCCGCGGGACGCGGGCCCCGCGCCCGGCCCCGTCTTCACCCGCACCGACCCGGGGCTCGGCGACTTCGCCCTGCGCGCCCTCGACCCGCTCACCGATTCGGGGCTGCTGCACGGCTGGGTGACCCACCCGAAGGCGGCCTTCTGGATGATGGGCGAGGCACGTCCAAAAGAGGTGGAGCGCGCCTACCTGGCGATCGCGGCCCACCCCCGCCACGACGCCTTCCTCGGCCTGCACCGCGGGGCGCCCGCGTTCCTCGTGGAGCGCTACGACCCGGCGCGCATCGAGCTGGCCGGCCTGTACGAGGCCGAGGACGGCGACGTGGGCATGCACTTCCTGACCGCCCCCGGTGAGGTCCGGATCCCGGGGTTCACCCTGGCGGTGCTCACCACCGTGATGGAGTTCCTGTTCGCCGACCCCGCCGCCCGGCGCGTCGTCGTCGAGCCCGACGTCCGCAACACCGCCGTCCAGGCCCTCAACCGCGCCGTCGGATTCGTCCCCGTGGGCGAGATCACCAAGCCGGAGAAGACCGCGCTGCTCAGCTTCTGCACCCGCGAGCAGTTCGCCGCAGCCCGAGGAGCCCGTTCATGACCCTGTCCGACGCCGTCGCCCACCTCACCCCCGAGCACTGGGAGGAGGCCGGCCGTCTGCTGCTCCGCAAGGCGCTCGCCGAGTTCAGCCACGAACGGCTGCTGGCGCCCACCGCCCTGGGCGGGGGGCGCTACGAGGTGCGCAGCGACGACGGCCGCACCGCCTACCGGTTCCGGGCACGGCTGTTCGCGCTGGACCACTGGGCCGTCGACGCCGCCTCGATCACCCGGCTGCGCACCGCGGACCACGCCCCGCTGCCGCTGTCCGCGCTGGACTTCCTCACCGAGCTGCGCGGCAGCCTGGGCCTCACCGACGAGATCCTCCCGGTCTACCTGGAGGAGATCTCCTCCACCCTCTCCAGTACCTGCTACAAGCTGTCGAAGCCCGACACCACGGCCGCGGAGCTGGCCCGCGCGGACTTCCAGGCCATCGAGACGGGCATGACCGAGGGCCATCCGTGCTTCGTCGCCAACAACGGCCGGCTCGGCTTCGGCGTGCACGAGTACCTCTCCTACGCACCGGAGACCGCGAGCCCCGTCCGGCTGGTCTGGGTCGCGGCGCACCGGGAGCGCGCAGCGTTCTGGGCGGGCACGGGCGTCGGCTACGAGGCGCTGCTCCGCGCCGAGCTGGGCGAGGCGGCCCTGATCCGGTTCGCCGCCGCGCTGCGCGGCCAGGGCCTCGACCCGGACGACTACCTGCTGATCCCCGTGCACCCCTGGCAGTGGTGGAACAAGCTCTCCGTCACCTTCGCCGCCGAGACGGCCACGCGGCGCCTGGTCTGCCTCGGGGAGGGCGACGACTCCTACCTCGCACAGCAGTCCGTCCGCACCTTCTTCAACACCAGCGACCCCGCCAAGCACTACGTCAAGACGGCGCTCTCGGTGCTCAACATGGGCTTCATGCGGGGTCTGTCGGCCGCCTACATGGCCGCCACCCCGGCCATCAACGACTGGCTCGCGGAACTGGTCGACGGCGACGAGGTGCTGCGGGCCACCGGCCTCACCGTGCTGCGCGAGCGGGCCGCGGTCGGCTACCGGAACCTGGAGTACGAGGCGGCCACCGACCGCCACTCGCCGTACCGCAGGATGCTGGCGGCGCTGTGGCGGGAGTCGCCGGTACCGGGGCTGCGGGACGGCGAACGGCTGGCCACGATGGCGTCGCTGCTGCACACCGACCGCACCGGCGCCTCGCTGGCCGCCGCGCTGATCGAGCGCTCGGGCACCGGCCCCACCGAGTGGCTGCGGCGCTATCTGCGCGCCTACCTCGTCCCGCTGCTGCACTGCTTCTACGCGTACGGCCTGGTGTTCATGCCGCACGGCGAGAACGTCATCCTGGTCCTGGACGAGGCCGGCACGGTGGGGCGGGCCGTCTTCAAGGACATCGCCGAGGAGATCGCCGTGCTGGACCCGGACGCCGAGCTGCCGCCGCAGGTGGCGCGGATCCAGGTCGACGTCCCGGCCGACCTGCGGCTGCTGTCGCTGTTCACGGACGTCTTCGACTGCTTCTTCCGCTTCCTGTCCGCGCACCTGGTCACCGAGGGCCTGCTCGACGAGGACGCCTTCTGGGGCACGGTCGCCGACTGCGTACGCGACTACCAGCGCTCCCGCCCCGAACTCGCCGGGCACTTTCGCCGGTACGACATCTTCGCGCCCGAGTTCCCCCTGTCCTGCCTCAACCGGCTCCAACTGCGCGACAACCGCCAGATGGTGGACCTCGCGGACCCCTCGGGGGCGCTGCAACTGGTGGGCACGCTGAAGAACCCGATCGCCTGAGGGACCGCGTGCGGCCTCCATAATGCCGGGGGACAACCGATCCGGAGGGGGAGTGCATGAGTGTCGTCGACGGTTATCTGGCCGCCGCGGAGCACGCGGTGGCGCTGCTGGGCAGGCCCGAGGTCGCCGAGGCGTGGCGGGAGCCCGGCGCGCTGGCCGGGATGAGCGTCGGCGCGCTGGCCGGGCACCTCGCCCACCAGATCCTCAGCGTCGATCCGGCGCTGGACGCACCACCGTCCCCCGAGCCGCCCATCACGCTGCTGGAGCACTTCGCCCGCGCCGAGTGGGTCGGCGCGCCGCTGGACGGCGAGGTCAGCACGGGCATCCGCGCCTGGGCCGAGTCGGTCGCGGCAGGGGGCCCGAGCGCCCTGCACGGGAGCGTGGGTGCCGCGCTCGCCGCACAGCGCGGCCGGCTCGCGGGCCGCGCGGGAGGCGATGCCTTCCTCATGCCGCAGACGGGCTGGGCGCTCACCTTCGAGGACTTCCTCGCCACCCGGCTGCTGGAACTCGCCGTGCACAGCGACGACCTGGCCGTCAGCGTCGGGCTGCGCGCGCCCGAGCTGCCCGCCGAGGCCTTCGACCCGGTGCTGGTACTGCTGGCCCGGCTGGCGGCCAGGCGGCACGGCCAGACGGCGCTGCTGCGCGCCCTGACCAGGGCCGAACGGGCACCGGCCGCGGTCAACGCGATCTGACGCGCCGCCGGGCCCCGTGCGCACCGCCCGTCCGGCGCCCCACCGGCCCCACCCGGCACCTCGCAGGCACCCGGCACCCGGCACCCGGCACCCGGCACCCGAAGCCTCGCCCATCCGGTCACCGGGACACCGGGTGACCCGGTCACCCGGTGACTCCGTCACTCGGGCCAGTCCACCTGCGGAGAGCGGTAGAAGTCGATACCGAGGGCCGTCATCCGCGGCCCCTGGGCGGCCAGCCGGGCCCGGTAGCCTTCCCAGTCGTGCGTCGACGCGGGCGACCAGCCCAGCTCGGCGATGCCGGGCAGCCGGGGGAAGGCCATGTAGTCGATGTCGGCCGAGTCGGTGATCGTCTCCGTCCACAGCGGTGCCTCCACGCCCAGCACCGCGTCCTCGGGCACACCGGCGAGGTAGGTCCCCGGGTCCCAGTCGTAGGAGCGCCGCACCTCGACCAGGCCCGCCCAGTCCTGCCCGAGCGGGGTGTCCTGCGTGTACTTCATGTCCAGGTAGGCGCGGTCCGCCGGGGACAGCACGATCCTGGTGCCGTTCCTCGCCGCGTCGACGACCTGCTGCCGCTCCTGGGCGCCGGTCGCGTCGTAGCCCCAGTACTGCGCCACCGCGCCGGGCACCGGGTGCGCGCCGGTGAGCTGGTGCCAGGCCAGCACGGTCTTGCCGTGCGCGGTGACCATCGGCTGCGCCCTGTCCATCAGGCTCACGTAGTCGTCATGGCTGGTGGAGTGCGCCTCGTCGCCGCCGATGTGCAGATACCGGCCCGGCGTCAGGGCGGCCAGCTCCGACAGCACGTCGGACAGGAAGTCGTACGTCACCTGCTTGGGGGCGCACAGCGAGCTGAAGCCGACCTCCGTGCCGGTGTAGAGCGGCGGTGCGACACCGTCGCAGTTCAGCTCCGCGTAGGAGGCGAGCGCGGCGTTGGTGTGGCCCGGCATGTCTATCTCGGGGACCACCTCCACGTACCGGGAGGCCGCGTACGCCACGAGGTCCGTGTACTGCGCCTTGGTGTAGTAGCCGCCCTTGCCGCCGCCGACCTCGGTGGAACCGCCGTAGGTGGCGAGCCGGGGCCAGGAGTCCACGGCGATGCGCCAGCCCTGGTCGTCGGAGAGGTGCAGATGAAGCTCGTTGATCTTGTAGAGGGCCAGTTCGTCGATGAAGCGTTTGACCTGGTCCACGGAGAAGAAGTGCCGTGACACGTCGAGCATGGCGCCCCGGTACGCGAACCGCGGGCTGTCCTCCAGGGTGCCGCCCGCGATCCGCCACGGTCCGGGCTGCACGGTGGACTCCTCCACCGCGGCCGGCAGCAACTGGCGGAGCGTCTGCACACCGTGGAAGAGCCCGCCGGGCGCCGCCGCGGTGATGGTGACCGCGTGCGCGTCGCTGGCGAGCCGGTAGCCCTCGGTGCCGAGCCCGGTCTCGCCCGGGACCAGCTCCAGGCGGATGCCGTCGTCACCCGCCGCGCCGGTGACGGGCAGCGGGAAACCCGTGGAGGGCCGCAGCACGCCGGCGAGGTAGTCGGCGATCCGTTCGACCTCGCGGGCCGCGTCCGCGTCCCCGTCCGCGTGGCCCTTGTGACCCCCGCGACCCTTGTGGCCCTTGGTCTTGTGGTGCTTGCCGGTGTCCGTGTGCACCCGGATGCCGGTGCCCTCGGTGATCTCGTAGCCGGTGCCGCCCGGGGTGACGGAGGCGGGGGCGGGCACGATCGAGTCGAGCGGGGTGGCGGCCCTGGTGCCGGGGCCCGGCTGCGCCGAGGCCGGCAGCACGCCGACGGTGCACAGGCCCGCCGCCGCGACGAGCAGCAGCGAGCCGAGCAGACGGGAGGTTCCGAGACGGTGTCTCGCACGTGCTTCCACCATCGGGCTCACAGGCGGTTCCCTTCGACTCGGCGGGGGCTCGGGGCCGCGCAGCGTGCGCAAGGCACGACCGACCGTCGTCATGCGTACCGCGCGCCCCCTCGCCGGTCAAGGTGCAGACCAATCGGCGGTCAAAGTGAGACCGGGCGCGGCGGACCCCAGGACCCGCGCCGTCGGCATCCTGCCCGGAATCGGGCAGATTTCTTGCGAAACCGCGGTGCTTACCCCACGATCGACGGGTGCACGACGACCTCGTTGACCACCTGACGCGCAGCACGCCCCTCGGCCGCGGCGAGGCCCTGCGGGTGGTCCAGGACGTGCTCGCCTACTTCGACGAGACCACCGAGGACTACGTCCGCCGCCGGCACCGCGAGCTCCAGGGTCAGGGCCTGGTGAACGCGGAGATCTTCGAGCGGGTCGCGGCCGAACTGCGCTACCGCGCGGTCGCACCGCCCGAACTCTCACTGCGTCAGCTACGGCGCATCGTCTACGGCTGAGCGCCGGGGCGCCTCGGAGCACACCACACGGTCGCGTCGGGCAGGTCCCGTCAGTCCACCCAAGGGGAGAACCATATGTGCGGAATCGTGGGATACATCGGCCGGCGCGACGTGGCGCCGCTGCTGCTCGAAGGGCTCCAGCGCCTGGAGTACCGCGGCTATGACTCCGCCGGCATCATCGTCACGGGCCCCAGGGCCGCCGGCCTGAAGATGATCAAGGCGAAGGGCCGGGTGCGGGACCTGGAGGCCCGGATCCCCAAGCGGTTCGCGGGCACCACCGGTATCGCGCACACCCGCTGGGCCACCCACGGCGCCCCGTCCGACGTGAACGCCCACCCCCATCTGGACGCCGAGGGCAAGGTCGCCGTCGTCCACAACGGCATCATCGACAACGCCTCCGAGCTGCGCGCCAAACTCGTCGCCGACGGCGTGGAGTTCCTCTCCGAGACCGACACCGAGGTCATCACCCACCTGATCGCCCGCAGCCAGGCCGAGACCCTGGAGGAGCGGGTGCGCGACGCGCTGCGGATCATCGAGGGGACCTACGGGATCGCGGTGCTGCACGCCGACTTCCCCGACCGCATCGTCGCGGCCCGCAACGGCTCCCCGGTGGTGCTCGGCATCAGTGAGAAGGAGATGTTCGTCGCCTCGGACGTGGCCGCCCTGGTCGCCCACACCCGGCAGATCGTCACCCTGGACGACGGGGAGATGGCGACGCTCAAGTCGGACGACTTCCGCACCTACACCATCGAGGGCACCCGTACCACCGCCTCGCCCACCACGGTGGAGTGGGAGGCCGAGTCGTACGACATGGGTGGCCACGACACGTATATGCACAAGGAGATCTGCGAGCAGCCGGACGCCGTGGACCGGGTACTGCGCGGGCGGATCGACGAGCGCTTCGCCACCGTGCGGCTCGGCGGGCTCAACCTGGACGCGCGCGAGGCGCGGGCGGTGCGGCGGGTGAAGATCCTCGGCTGCGGCACCTCCTACCACGCGGGCCTGATCGGCGCCCAGATGATCGAGGAGCTGGCCCGGATCCCCGCGGACGCCGAGCCCGCCTCCGAGTTCCGCTACCGCAACCCGGTGGTCGACCCCGACACGCTCTACGTCGCCGTCTCGCAGTCCGGTGAGACCTACGACGTGCTGGCGGCCGTGCAGGAGCTCAAGCGCAAGGGAGCGCGGGTGCTCGGCGTGGTGAACGTCGTCGGCTCGGCGATCGCCCGCGAGGCCGACGGCGGTGTGTACGTGCACGCCGGTCCCGAGGTGTGCGTGGTCTCCACCAAGTGCTTCACCAACACCACCGTCGCCTTCGCACTGCTCGCCCTGCACCTGGGACGCACCCGCGACCTCTCGGTGTCGGACGGCAGGCGGATCATCGAGGGGCTGCGCAGGCTGCCCGGGCAGATCTCCGAGGTCCTCGCCCAGGAGGACCGGATCAGGAAGCTGGCCCTTGAGTACGCGGAGGCCAGGTCGATGATGTTCATCGGCCGGGTGCGCGGCTATCCGGTGGCGCGGGAGGCATCACTCAAGCTGAAGGAGGTCTCGTACGTGCACGCCGAGGCGTACCCGGCCTCGGAGCTGAAGCACGGCCCGCTGGCCCTGATCGAGCCCGCACTGCCCACCGTGGCGATCGTCCCCGACGACGACCTGCTGGAGAAGAACAGGGCGGCGCTCGAGGAGATCAAGGCCCGCGACGGGCGCATCCTCGCGGTGGCCCACCAGGAGCAGCCGAAGGCCGACCACACCATCGTGGTGCCGAAGAACGAGGACGAGCTGGACCCGATCCTGATGGGCGTCCCGCTGCAACTCCTCGCGTACCACACGGCGCTGGCGCTGGGCCGCGACATCGACAAGCCGCGCAACCTCGCGAAGTCCGTCACCGTCGAGTAGCACCCGCCCTCGCCCCGCGGCGCACCCCGTGCCGGAGCGGCCCGCGGCGGGTCCGCTCCGGCACGGGGTGCGGGGCGCCTGCTGGAGCCCGTGCGCCCGTCGCGGGGCCGGGCAACCGCCGGGAGGGTCAGGGGATGACGATGACGGGCCGCTGCGCCCGGCGGGCCAGACGGCCCGCGACGGAGCCGAAGATACGTCCGACGAGGCCGTGCGTGGAGCCGACGACGATGGCGTCCGCCTCGTACTCCTTGCCGACCTCTTCGAGTTCGTGGCAGATGTCGCCGCCGCGCTCGACCAGGACCCAGGACACCTCGGTGAGGTAGTCCGCGCAGGCCAGTTCGAGGCCGAGCACCTCGGTGCGGTGGTCCGGAACGTCCACGAAGACGGGGGGCTCGCAGCCCGCCCAGACCGTGGTCGGCAACCGGTTGGCGACATGAACGATGATCAGACCGGAACTTGATCGGTGCGCCATGCCGATGGCATAGGCAAGGGCGCGCTCGCTCGATGTGGAGCCGTCGAATCCCACGACGACGCCGTGCTTGAAGGCGGGGTCGCAGGAATGGCGTGGGTCTTCAGCCGCCAGGGGGTCTGCCGTGGGGTCGGCGACCTGCCGCTTGCGGTCCGCTGGTTCGAAGTATTCGTGACCGGCCATCGGTGTCTCGGCGAAGGGAGTCCTCTTGTGGAGGGGGCGGCTGACGGGATGCGGCTGTCAAGGTGTCGGGGGCTTACGCGCGTGATTCAGCGGCAGTCAGGATGTCTGCAACACCGGAGCTGTGTCCGGGAATCATCTTCCCAACCCCATACCCGCGAGAGTACGGCGGCACTCCTTTCCTGCCGAGGTCCTTCCATGCCCCGCCCAGGGCACTGAACGGTCCTTTGCAGCGGCGCGATGCGGTGTTCACCGGAGCATGCATGAGCAAGCGCCCCTCTGGCAATGGTTGCTGCCCAGTACAGCCGGTTCACCCTCTGGCACGTTCCGTGCACGATCCCCGAGCATACGCCGCTGACCTGCCGGTACGTCATGTTGGGGGCACGTTACGGAGGCATACACACGACAAGTCCCGGCCATGTGCCGACGGGTCCGCGAGGCTCGGGGGACAGGCGGTCCGCTCCGCGGCGGCCGGCGGAGCGCCGCCGACGCACCCATGCGCCCCGCGCAGCCCCGCGGTCCATCGCGGCACTCCCGTGCGACCGCGGGCGCACACCGTCCTCAACGGATGCGCTACGGCGCACAAGAGGGTCGCACTCGGCACCTCGCAACGCGCCGTCCGAGCCGTCCGGGACGCTCGGGGGGCGCGTGCCGTCCCAGCCATCCGCGCGGTCGAACCTTTGAACCATCTCTGCGAACGGGGGCGGACCGCCGCACGAAGGCACAAGCGCCACGGGGCCTCCGAGGGGGTGCAGACCGGAAGACCGTCCGGTTTGTTGAGTCGCGATCGATGGTTTTCGGCCAACTTCTCAGGGGTGATTTTCCCTCGGCCATATCCCCCTCAACCCCTGTGGCCACCAGTACGGAAAGGGCTACAGGGGGGACTTGGGCCCTACAGGGATTGGCCACGAGGCGGAGGCCCACTTCCCAGCCGGGGCCCAGGAGTGCAACGCTTCGTGATCGAATGCTTTACGCCAAGTTGCCATGTCGACATAGTGGCGGGTGCTGAACTGGTCACGCCGGTACCACCGGACGCAGTAGATTCGATCATGACTGTCACACGGCGGGGGACTCGTGCAGGACCGAGGGGAAACGTGCAGGAGCGACAGACCCACAGGGTAAGGGGCGCCGCGACGACCGAGGGGGGCTTAGGGACATGAGCCACGACTCCACAGCCGCACCCGAGACCGCGGCTCGGAAGCTGTCGGGGCGACGCCGCAGGGAAATCGTCGCCGTGGTGCTGTTCAGCGGCGGGCCCATCTTCGAGAGTTCCATACCGCTGTCCGTCTTCGGCATCGACCGCCAGGACGCCGGTGTGCCGCGGTACCGGCTGCTGGTGTGCTCCGGCGAGGACGGCCCGCTGCGCACCACGGGCGGACTCGAACTCACGGCGCCACACAATCTCGATGCCATCTCGCGGGCGGGCACCGTGGTGGTGCCGGCCTGGCGTTCGATCACCGCGCCGCCTCCCGAGGAGGCCCTCGACGCGCTGCGCAGGGCCCACGAGGAGGGCGCAAGGATCGTCGGGCTGTGTACCGGCGCCTTCGTACTGGCCGCGGCGGGCCTGCTGGACGGCCGCCCGGCCACCACGCACTGGATGTACGCGCCGACGCTGGCCAAGCGCTATCCGTCCGTCCACGTCGATCCGCGCGAGCTGTTCGTGGACGACGGCGACGTGCTCACCTCCGCGGGCACGGCCGCGGGCATCGACCTGTGCCTGCACATCGTGCGCACCGACCACGGCAACGAGGCGGCGGGCGCGCTCGCCCGCCGGCTCGTCGTACCGCCGCGCAGGAGCGGAGGCCAGGAGCGCTACCTGGACAGGTCGCTGCCGGAGGAGATCGGCGCCGATCCGCTCGCCGAGGTCGTCGCCTGGGCGCTGGAGCACCTCCACGAGCAGTTCGACGTGGAGACCCTGGCGGCGCGCGCCTACATGAGCCGCCGTACGTTCGACCGGAGGTTCAGGTCACTGACCGGGAGCGCTCCCCTGCAGTGGCTGATCACCCAGCGGGTGCTCCAGGCACAGCGGCTGCTGGAGACGTCCGACTACTCCGTCGACGAGGTCGCGGGCCGCTGCGGCTTCCGCTCGCCGGTGGCCCTGCGGGGTCACTTCCGGCGCCAGCTCGGCTCCTCGCCCGCGGCCTACCGGGCCGCGTACCGGGCCCGCAGGCCGGGCGCGGACAAGTCCTCGGAGGCCGGTGTCCACCCGGAGGGCCTGCCCTCGGGGGCCCGCCGCGGCGCCGGCCCCCTCGGCGGGGGGGCACCGCTGGCCGCGGAGAACAGCCGGGGGCAGGAGACGTACGGTGCTGCCCGGCCCAGTCTTCCGGGCCAGCGGACCGACGCCGAACGATCGGCTTCGGGCCGGGTCTGAGCCAGGACCGGCCGGCACCGGCCGCGTCCGGGCCGCCCGTCGGCCGCCTGCCGGCCGCACGCGTGGTGCCCCGCGCTCCCGCCGGGACCCGCGTCCGGCAAGGGCGCGACCGGCCAGGACGCCATCCGCACCGCGCCACCGCCCGGCGGGGCGCCCCTGGCCCTGCCCTGGGCCCTGCCCTGCTCCGCCCATCGACGGGCGGGCGGGGGCGGCCCCCGTCACGGCTCCGGGGTGGCCGGGGGACCCGGGGGGCGCCGTAGGGTAGGCGCATGAACGATCGCATGGTGTGGATCGACTGCGAGATGACCGGGCTCTCGCTGACGAACGACGCGCTCATCGAGGTGGCCGCACTGGTCACGGACTCCCATCTGAACGTGCTCGGCGACGGTGTGGACATCGTGATCCGCCCGCCGGAGGCGGCGCTGGAGACGATGCCCGACGTGGTGCGGCGGATGCACACCTCCTCGGGCCTGCTGGACGAGCTCTCCCACGGCACGACACTCGCGGAGGCCGAGGAACGGGTCCTCGCCTATGTACGCGAACACGTCAAGGAGCCCGGCAGGGCCCCGCTGTGCGGCAACTCGGTCGGCACCGACCGCGGCTTCCTGGCCCGCGACATGCCGGGCCTGGAGCAGTACCTCCACTACCGGATCGTGGACGTCTCCTCCATCAAGGAACTGGCCCGGCGGTGGTACCCCAGGGCGTACTTCAACAGCCCCGAGAAGAACGGCAACCACCGCGCGCTCGCCGACATCCGCGAGTCCATCGTCGAACTGCGCTACTACCGGGAGGCGGTCTTCGTACCGCAGCCCGGCCCCGACTCGGAGTCCGCGAAGGCGATCGCGACGCGGCACGTACTGCCCCCGGAGTGAACGGGACCCGGACGGGCCGGGTACCGCCGCCCCGGTGCACCGCCCAGCCTAGGCCGCACCCGCCGGTACGGCACGGCGGCCCGCCCCCCGAAAAGGCGTGCGTGAGCACCCGCCCGGACCCTGTACACTTTTTCTCGGCCGGAAGGATCCCTCGTCACACGAGGACAGGGTGAGAAAACCGGTCGTGGTGGGTGTAGCTCAGCTGGTAGAGCACCTGGTTGTGGTCCAGGATGTCGCGGGTTCGAGTCCCGTCACTCACCCTGAATGATCAAGGGCTGACCTGCGCAAACGGGTCGGCCCTTTGTCATGCCCGGGCTCCGTGGGCACCCCGGAAGACGCCTCCCCTCGCCCGTCCGCAGACAGACCCGCGGCGACCGGCAGCGAAAGGCGGCGCCCATCACCCGACCGGCACGGGCGGGCACGGACACCCCGGCGTCTTCCCCCGGCCCGGCGTCTCCGCCCGGCCCGGCGCCGCTGATACCGATCCCGAGCACCTCCCCGGCGACCCTCGCCCACCCCTCGGCTGCGGACAGCGCGGGGACCCCCGGCAGGCTCAGGGGGCACCGGCCGCGCCCGACCCCGCGGACCGGCCCGGGCCCTGCCGGACCGGGCCAAGGTACCGGTGTCGATCCCGACCCCGCGGCGCGGCCGACATGCCGGGGAAGGCCGGCACCCACGGGAAGAACCGCCCCGACGGCAAGGACGGCGAGCCGGGCCCCGCGTCCACCGTCCCGGGACCACAAAGGCCGCAGGAGGAGCAGGGCCCCGTCAGCCCGCCCGGGCCACAGGGCGAGCAGGGGCCGAAGGGCGACACCGGCCCCGAAGGGCCCGCGGCCCGGTCGGGCCGGCCGGACCGGCCCACCCGGACGGCTAGTCCCTCCAGACGCCGCCCGGTGACCCTGACACACTCGTGCGCCGCCGGACCGGCACCCCAGCCCCGCCCCACGACGACCGCGGCTCAACGCCGCCGGTGGCCGCCGGGCTTGACCCGCAACGCAGGCAGTACCGGTGAAGCACGCCCCCTCCGACTTTCGGTGGCGGGAGGGGGCGAATTCGTCCCGTTCGGGAAGGGAGATCAGCCTCGGCGCGACGCGCCGTCTGGCCAGACCACGTCGACGAGGAGCCCTACTTCGCGGGCCTCGGCCACGGTGTCTGCGGTGCCGCCGCCCTTCCCCGTCGGCGGATTGCCGTCCCAGACAGCCATGAGCCGGTCAGAGCGCCGGAGAAGCGTGCGGTTGGCATCCTCATATGCCGAGCGGTTCGCGGTCTCGTGTTCCAGGACGACTACTTCGACGGCGCTGCGGACGAGCCGGTCGAAGGTTTCGGCGTGCTCCGGCTTCACCTTGCTCTGCCGGTAGTCCTGGGAAGGGATGATCGCGACGAGGCGTCCGCCGAGTTCGAGCACGGTCTCGGCGAACAAGGAGTCAGCGCCCGCAGCGATGCATGAGACGCCAGTGAGATCTTCGGCGTAGGGCTTGAGCGCCTCGCGAAGGGCATCGCGGATGAGAGGGATGCTGTCCACGGTCAGGTCCATGTGCCCAGTGACGGCGATGGTGGCCACGGTGCTTCCTTAGCTCGACAACAAGTCCCGGATCATAGTGCGGACCTCTGCTGTGGCCTGTGGGGCCCCTCGCCCGACGGTGTACGGGTAGAGCTGGTGGAGTTGAGTCCGTACCCGGTTCGACCTGGTTCGGGCGGCCGCCTCGACAGCCCGTCGGGTGTACTCGACGGCTCCCGTCACGTCTCCCATGAGGAAGTGGCACTCGGCGAGGCCAATGCTGTCCAGCGCGTAGCTGCGGCCGGCCTCAGCGCCGCGCATGCCCAGTGCTCCCTGGATGTATTCAGCCGCCGTTTGAGCATGCTGAGGCTCTTGCCTCGCCAGGTCCAGGTGGCGGCCGCCGGTTACGCCTGCCAGTTCCGCTTCGTCGAAGTACGCGATCCAGTACGGTTCGGGGACACCCGCGGTTCCAGCCAATGACTCCGCAGCCTCGTCTGTGGCGCGCCGGAACGCTGCTCTGCGCCCCATGGCCGCGTACGCCCAGGCTTCCCGGGTGTGCAACATGGCCCGAAGCCTCGGACCTGCGGCGTGGCGCACGCCCTTCTGAGCCAGGTGGATCAGCTCCAATGCGTCCTGAGGGCGCTCGCTGTACAGCATCTGCCGTGCCATGCCTGCCAGCGCATTGGCACCGTAGACGACATCGTCGCCTGCATGGGCTGCACGTAGGGCAAGTAGGTAGTAGTCCTGGGCTCGCCGCTGAAGCCCCGAGTCCCACGAGATGGTCGCCGCAGTGCCGCCGAGATACGCCATCACCCGAAAAAGCCCCCGCTGGACCTCGGGTTTCTGGTGATCTTCGAGGTGACTCGCCACCTCGTTGAGCTGGCCGACGACGGCTTTGCGACGCAGTCCGCCACCGTAGCGGTGGTCCCAAGAACGGAAAGCCCGCGCGGTACCTTCCAACTCTTGTACCTCCCGCATTCCGATGCGCCCTGGGCGACGTGCAACTGTTCCCGGGGATGCTGGCTGGAGCCATCGTTCCAGTGGGTCAAGGAGTGCGGCACCGGACACGACTGCGCCGGCCAGGGTGCGCGTTACTGCGCGGCGGTCCATCACGAGATCGCTCCTGGTCAAATCTTCGGCCATGTCCACGGTCTCAGAGGGGCACCAAGGAGTTTCACTAGCTGACCGTGTGGCCGGTTGTGCTGGCTGAGGGTTCGGGCTCTCTGGCTGTGCCTCCCAGGGGCGGTCAGCGAGTCCCACCATGCGCCCAGGAATGCGTAAGCCGTCAGCGATACGCCGGATCACGTCGAAGCTGGTGACTTGCTGTTGACCGCTCATGATGGTTGAGACCTTGCCCGGAGTGAGCTGGCAAGCCGCTGCGATGCGGTTCTGGGACAGACCACTCCACTTCTTGATGAGCGAGAAGACTGCTGCGAAGTCGTGCTCTGACAGGGCTCGCCGCAGATCGTCCCTGTCGAGGATATCTGGCGGGAGCAGGCCTGAGGTGGTGGTGTCCATGGAGTGACTTCCGAGGTAAGCGTAATCGCGGCCAAGTACTGAATCACTGCCTCAACGAGCCTATTACCGCCTCGGTAACCCCTGCTGGGCATCCCGAAATTGCAGGTAAACGGCGACTCTCATTGCACACGACATGACGCGCCCCGGCGACCGCGCCACACGGCCCCGAGGCTTGGCCGACTGCAAGGAGTCGACGTGAACGAACGTAGCGCCCTGCCGGCGCTGGTGCGAAGTGGGCCTCCGGACATCGCGAAGATGCGCGTGGCCTCGGCCGCACTGCTCGCCGACGGCGCGTCGCTGCCGCGGTTCGACGACCTCGACGAGAGGGCCATCCGGCTGCGGGGGCATCTGAAGCTGCTGATCCCCGTGGTGGAGGAAGCCGCACGCGCACTGCCTGATGAGCATGCGACCCGGGTCACCGCGCTGGCCGCCGTGGCCAACGCCCGTGTCCGCCTGAGCGCGTCCCCGGGTCCGGGGCTGGTGTCTGCTACGCAGCACGCCCGCAGTCTCGCCCGCGAGCTGGCCTGGCTGTGCGACCACTACGAGGCACTCGCCGGTACCCCGGCCGTGGGGCTGGCATGAGTGGGCCGCGGGAGCCGGTGTCCGGCGGGTGGCTGCTGGAACGGGGGAGCGGCCTCGTCCGGCCGCCGGTGCGCGACATGCTGTGTCTGATCTGTGGGGCTCCGTCCGAGGCCGTGCAGGGTAGTCCGGCCGAGGTGCGCCAGTGGGCGACCGGGCACGCCGCCCGCTACGGGCACCACGACTATCTGGAGACGGCCCGCGTGATCCTGCGCGCCACCTTCGTGTCTTCGGGTGCTCGGCGCAGGGGGGATCGGTGAGCGGTCCGCACGCCGGCCCCCGCCGCCGGCCCCCGTCCCGGGCCGCCCGGCTCGCACGCGACACCTCCGGGCACCCCGTCCGCACGCTCCACCGGATCCAGGCCGCGGCCATACGCCGCTGGGGCATCGGCCTCGGAGCCGGCCTCGTGGTCACGCCCGCCCTCGTCTACACAGGCTGGGTCCTCCACAAGCTGCACCAGCTCGGGTAGCCCAGCCAGCTCGGCCAGCTCGGGTAGCCACCGCGCGCCATCCTGCGCCCGCCCCGGGGCACGGGCACCTTCTATCACCCCTTTCCTCACGGAGACCTCTGTGCTTCCTACTCGCAGCCCGGGCCGTTGTCCGCACCAGCCGCCCTGCCCGCCGGCCGATTCCGCCGACCGGGAGGCCGCCCATCCCGTGGCGCACCGCCCGGAGCAGGGCTGGACCCTGCTGTGCAACGGGGTCCTGCTCTTCGACGACACCGGCGAACTCCTGCCGGACGGGCAGGCCATCGCACCGCACCGGCCCCCGGTGACGGCCGCGGCCCTGAAGGCGGCGCCATGAGCGCCGTGCTCCGGTACGCGGAATGGACCATCGGCCCCGAGCGGGACAAGGACGGGCACCTCGTCGTACCCACCCGGCTCGTGCAGTGCACGACCTGCCCCGAGGCATCCCCGCCCGGCGCGCAGCAGAGCGACACCGACATGTGGGCCATGAAGCACGCCGATAGGACCAACCACCGGTCCTTCCAGGAGATCACCACCGCCCCGCTCACCGCCCACCCGGCGCCCACCAACCCACTCGCCGAAGCCGAACGGGACACGCGGTGACGCACACCCGACAGCGACCTCGGCCCCTACTCGCCCGCCTGCGGCGCGTGCACGACGCGCTTGTGGCACACACCGGTCTCGGCCTCGGCCAGATAGCCGTGGTCGTGACCGCCGTGCTCACCGACGCCGCATGGGCCCTCTACCACCCGACCTGAAAGGCACACGCGTGTACTGCGTCCGCTGCGATCAACTCATCCACCCGGACGAGCCCTACGACACTCACATCCACCACGGCGCCAGCGGCCCGGGCAGCACGACCCACACCCACAAGCAGTGCCCCAAACGACCGCGGCGACCCACCCCAGGGCCCGCGAACCGCTCGCAACCGAAACCCGACCACCGCCCCTGACCGCCTTGACCCGCCAGATGCCCGCGCACCCGACCCCCCGCCGTCCGGCTGGCCCCAACCCCGCACCGCGGGACACGCGACCACCAGAACCACGTGGCCGCACCCCGGCCTGGGCCGCAGCGCTGCGGCCCAGGCCGGGGGACCCAACCCACGAACCACTCGGAAAGGCCATGAGCGCCAAGGACACCATTCGGGCAGCCCGCACCTCCGGCGTCGACCCGCCGGCATACATCCGCCTCGCGCGCACCCCGCAACGTCAGATCGACGAGGGCGTGCACAAGCCCGGCCGGCGGATCGCGCGGCCGGAACGGGCCAGAACTTCACACCACAACAGGAAGGGACAAGCGGTGACACCGATTACGGACACATCAGCGAAGAAGTCCACGACTCGGCTTCTGTGGCTGGACCTGACGCGCAGGTGCCAACTCGAATGCACGCACTGCTACAACGCGTCGGGGCCGAATGGGGACCACGGCACGATGACCCGCGACGACTGGGCCGGGGTTCTGGATCAGGCCGCCTCTTGCGGAGTGCTCGATGTCCAGTTCATCGGTGGGGAACCGACCACCCTCGCCACGTCCTACTACTCGCACCGGGCCGCCGAGCACAACGCGATGACAGGTCGACCGAGCCACGCCCGGACCCGGGCCAACATCGAAAAGGCCGTCCGGCTCGGCGTCCCGCTGCGCGTCGGGGTCGTCTCCGGTAGTGACGCCCAGTGCGTCAGTGAAGCGCGGCGGGAGTTTGAGGCTCTGGGCGTCACGAGGATCACAGTGGACCACGTCCGACCCTTCGGGCGGGGAGCGCAGGACAGGGCCCCAGACCCGGCCAACCTCTGCGGCCGGTGCGGCGTGGGCACGGCTGCCGTCAGTCCTACCGGCGAGGTCTCCCCGTGCGTCTTCTCCGGCTGGATGAACGTCGGGAACGTTCAGGACGCCCCGCTGGCCGGTATCCTCGGCGGCGCTGCAATGGCTAAGGCCAACATCTCGATTCGCAGCTCCGCCCGTAACGGTGGCGGCGATGACGAGAGCGGCGATCACTGCGACCCCGGATGCGACCCCAATGCGGAGTGCAGTCCAGGGTTCCCGAGCGGTGAATGCGATCCCAGGAGATGAAAGCTGTATGGCGGACGGCCCCGGACCTGGGTTTCATGCGCTGATCCACCCGCACACCGGAGATATGACCGGTATCCGGCCGACTGAGCGCGGGAACATGTCGGATCTCACGGCGCTCATCGAGTGTGAGAAAGGGGCGTTCTTCGTCAAGGCGATGCGCAACCGACCGGGAGGCCGGCGTGACTCCGTCCTTCGGGAGAAGCGGATCAACACATTCGTGCAGCCCGTGTCCCCGGTTCTGCGGTGGCATGCGGAAAACGAGGAGTGGATCGCTCTCGGGTTCGACGTCGTGGACGGCAGGCCGTCGAACTTCAAGCCGTGCTCACCCGATCTGCTGTCCATCGTCGAACTGCTCAACCGGATCGGGGAACTGGACCTGCCCGACGTCGCACGGGACTGGCCCGAGACCCGCTGGAACAGGTTCGCCTCCAGCGCATCGGAAGCGGAGCTGTTCCAGGGAGACGCACTGCTCCACGCAGACATCAACCCAAGCAACCTGCTCGTCGGCGACCGGGACGCGTGGGCCGTGGACTGGGCCTGGCCAACCCGCGGCGCAGCATTCATCGACCCCGCCCAACTCGTCGTGCAACTCGTAGCGGCAGGGCACTGCGCCGAAGCTGCCGAGTCATGGGCAGCCGAGTGCAAGGCATGGGCGGACGCGGATCCGAAGGCCATCGACGCGTTCGCCGCCGCCAGTGTGCGCATGTGGCGTGCGATGGCTGATCGGCGCCCCGCCGAGCCATGGCTCACGGCCATGGTGGCAGCAGCGCAGGCATGGGCCAACCACCGAGCAGTGACCCGGAGGCTCAGCGTGTCCACTGGGTGATCCGGCACCACCATGGCCGCCACCCACCCAGATCGACCCGCTCCGTACCGCCCCCCAGGCATCGGAGATCGGCCGCGACGCCCTCGGCCCACCCCTCGAAGCCGCGGACAGCGCGGCGCCCCGGCAGGCTCAGAGGACGGTCGTCATGCCTGCGTCCGCACGACCCGTCCCCCCGCACCCCTGGCACCGCCGTGCCACCGGAAAGCCTTCCGCTCGGGCACGAGCCCGCTCCCCCTCAGCGAGAGAGCCCCGCTAGGAAGAGGCCCGCTCCACCAGCTCCGTGGGCAGCAGCACCTGGCGGTGGACCGCGCCCCGCACGCCCGTCGGGCGGCGTTCCGCGATCTCCGCCAGGAGGACGTCGATCATGGCCCGGCCCATCTCCTCGATCGGCTGCCGCACGCTCGTCAGCGGCGGGTCCATGTGCCGGGCGATGGCCGAGTCGTCGAAGCCGATCAGGGCGACGTCCTCGGGTATCCGGCGGTTCAAGGCGCGCAGCGCCTGGCGGGCGCCCGCCGCCATCACGTCGGACGCGGCGAAGACGGCGTCCAGGTCCGGGTGGTGCTCAAGGAGGCGGGTCATGGCCCGGCGGCCGCCCTCCTCGGTGAAGTCGCCGGGCACGATCAGGTCCTCGTCGACCGCGTGGCCCGCCTCCTCCAGACCCGCGCGGTACCCGTCGACACGGCACTGGGCACCGTAGATCTCCAGGCGGCCCGCGATGTGGGCGATGGTCGTGCGGCCGCGGGCGACCAGGTGCCGGACGGCGGAGCGTGCGCCCGCGAAGTTGTCGGCCTCGACCGCGGGCAGGGTCTCCTCGGCGGACCTGCGGCCGCTTATCACCGTGGGGATCTCCAGTTGGTCGAGCAGGTCCGGGAGGGGATCGTCCGCGTGCACGGAGACCAGCAGCACACCGTCCACGCGGTGCGCCGCCAGGTACTGGGCGAGCCGCTGACGCTCCCGTGCGCTGCCCGCGAAGATCAGCAGGAGCTGCATCTCGGTGTCCGCGAGCTCGGCGCCCACGCCGTGCAGCATCCCGGAGAAGTACGGCTCGGCGAAGAACCGGGTCTCCGGCTCGGGCACCACGAGGGCGATGGCGTTCGTGCGGTTGGCGGCGAGCGCGCGTGCCGCGGTGTTCGGCACGTAGCCCAGCTCCGCCACCGCCGCCTCCACCGCGGCCCGGGTCGCCTCGCTGACCCGTGGGGAGCCGTTGATCACCCGGGAGACCGTGCCCCGGCCCACGCCCGCCCGCGCGGCGACCTCCTCCAGGGTCGGCCGCCCGCCGCTCCGGCCCCGCGTTCCGTGGCCCGTCATCTGCCCGCCTTCCGTCAACCGCATCCGGCCAGGAATCTAACAGCCCCGGATTCCCCGCCCGGATCCCGCCGACCTCCCGGGACGGCTTCCCCGCTCCGGCCCCCGCCGGTCCCTGTCGACACTGTTCTCCCATATCTAACAGGCCGATAACTCACGCCGTATCTGCGCGCCGGTGTCTTGACACCCTCCCGCATACCCGCGAGTCTTCAACACATCACTTGTGGGAGCGCTCCCACAGTACCTCGCACATACATCTCCCGCACGTTCCCCACCCGCGCCGCCGCCACGCTCGATCGTGTGTCCAACAGTGCAGTTGGCCGGGGGGTCGGCACGTCAGGGGCAACAGGAGGACGCAATGCGCACGAGCATCCGCGGGTCCCGGCGGCTGGTGGCCTTCGCGGTCGTCGCCGCGCTCACGACGGGGCTGCTTGCCGGTTGCGCCGAGGACTCGGACGGCGGGTCGTCGAACGCCTCGTCGGGCGGCGGCGACTCGGACGGCAGGATCACACTGACGGTGGGGACCTTCGGTGTCTTCGGATACAAGCAGGCCGGTCTCTACGACGAGTACATGAAGCTGCATCCGAACATCAACATCAAGGAGAACGTCACCGAGCGGAACGACGTCTACTACCCCAAGCTGCTGACCCGTCTCCAGGCCGGCAGCGGCGCGGACGACGTCCAGGCCATCGAGATCGCCAACATCACCGAGGTCGTGCAGACCCAGGCCGACAAGTTCGAGGACCTGAGCAAGGCCGGGGGCTACGACAAGTCGCGGTGGCTCGACTGGAAGACCGAGCAGGCCACCGCCAAGGACGGCAAGCTCGTGGCGCTGGGCGCCGACATCGGCCCGATGGCGATCTGCTACCGCAAGGACCTCTTCGAGAAGGCGGGACTGCCCACCGACCGCGAGGAACTGTCCAGGCGGTGGGCGGGGAACTGGGACGAATACGTGGACCTCGGCAAGCAGTACATGAAGAAGGCGCCCGACGGCACCAAGTTCGTGGACAGCGCCGCGGGTGTCTACAACGCCGTGATCTCCGGCTCCAAGGACCGCTACTACGGCACGGACGGGCAGCCTGACTACGAGAAGAGCGCGGGCCGCAAGCTGGCGTGGGACACCTCGATGAAGGTCGCCACCAGCACCATGTCGGCGAAGCTTAAGCAGTTCGACAAGCCGTGGGACCAGGCGTTCGCCAACGGCAGGTTCGCCACCGTCTCCTGCCCGCCGTGGATGCTCGGCTACATCGAGCAGAAGGCCGGCGCCGCCGGCAGGGGCAAGTGGGACGTGGCCGCCGCGCCCAGCTCCGCCGCCTGGGGCGGATCGTTCGTCGGAGTGCCCTCCCAGGGCAGGCACAAGGACGAGGCGATCAAGCTCGCGACCTGGCTGACCGCGCCCGAGCAGCAGGCCAAGGTCTTCGCCAAGCAGGGCACCTTCCCGTCCACGCCGAGCGCCTACGCGAAGCTGAAGGTGCAGCCGGACACCGACACGTACTTCGGCCAAGCCCCGCTCGCACAGATCTTCAGCGACGCGGCCAAGACGATCCCGATCGCGACCTACGGCGTCAAGGACCAGCAGATCGGCTCCGCCATCACGGACATCGGCGTGCTCCAGGTCGAGCAGCAGGGCAAGAGCCCCGCGCAGGGCTGGTCGTCGGCCGTGAAGGAAATCAAGGACGTACTGGGCGAGTGACGATGTCCCACACCACCGAGTACGCCGAGACCGCGCCCCCCTCCGACGGGGGCGCGGCCCCGGCCGCGTCCGGCCGCCCGCGCGGCACTCCCCCGCCGCCCACCTCGTGGCGCAGCCGCCTCTACCGCTGGGACACGAAGGCGAGCCCCTACGCCTTCATCGCGCCCTTCTTCCTGTTCTTCGGCGCCTTCGGGCTCTTCCCGCTGATCTACACGGGCTGGTCGTCGCTGCACAACGTGCAGCTCGCCAACCTGGACAGCCAGACCTGGGTGGGCCTCGACAACTACGCCAACCTGATCCGGAGCGACTTCTTCTGGACCGCGCTGGAGAACACCTTCGCCATCGGTGTGATCTCCACGGTGCCGCAGTTGCTGATGGCCATCGGCATCGCGCACCTGCTCAACTACAAGCTGCGCGGCTCCACCTTCTGGCGCGTCACCATGCTGGCGCCGTACGCCACCTCGGTGGCCGCCGCCACGCTGGTCTTCACGCTGCTCTACTCGTGGGACGGCGGTGCGATCAACTGGCTGCTGCACTTCGCCGGCATCGACCCCGTCAACTGGCGCGAGTCGATCTGGGGCTCCAAGTTCGCCGTGTCGTCGATCGTGATCTGGCGCTGGACCGGCTACAACGCCCTGATCTACCTCGCCGCGATGCAGGCCGTGCCCGCGGACCTGTACGAGTCCGCGGCGATCGACGGGGCGTCGCGCTGGGAGCAGTTCCGCCATGTGACCGTCCCGATGCTGCGGCCCACGATCCTCTTCACGGTCGTGGTCTCCACCATCGGCGCCACGCAGCTCTTCGGCGAGCCGCTGCTGTTCGGCGGCAACTCCGGTTCGAAGGGGGGCGCGGACCACCAGTTCCAGACGCTGGGCCTGTACATGTACGACCAGGGCTGGGTGATCGGCAACCTCGGCAAGGCGTCCGCCATCGCCTGGGCGATGTTCCTGATCCTGCTGGTCATCGCCGCGATCAACATGCTGGTCGCCAGACGCCTGAGGAAAGACTGATGCGGTACGCCCCCGGGCGCGCTCCCGGGACCCCGGGCCGTCCCGGCCGCCCGGCCCGCCGGCCCGCCGCCCGTCCGCGAGGAGGAGTCCAGTGAAGTCCACCGCCCTGGCCCCGCGGGCCGGCCGCCAGTTGCACGCCGGCCCCGTCACCTACACCGTGCTCGGCCTGTTCACGGTGGTGTCCCTGCTTCCGCTGATCTGGACCGCCGTCGCCGCGTCCCGTACGGACCAGCGGCTCGCCCAGACCCCACCGCCGCTGTGGTTCGGCGGCAACCTCCTCAAGAACCTCCAGACGGCCTGGGACCAGGGCGGCCTCGGCAAGGCGATGGTCAACTCGTTGATCGTCGCGGGCAGCATCACCGCCGGCACGGTGCTCTTCTCCACGGTCGCAGGCTTCGCCTTCGCCAAGCTGAGGTTCCGGTTCAGCAGCACCCTGCTGCTGATCACCATCGGCACCATGATGGTGCCGCCGCAGCTCGGCGTGGTGCCGCTCTACCTGTGGATGGCGGATCTGCACTGGTCGAACCAGCTCCAGGCGGTGATCCTGCCGACCTTCGTGAGTGCCTTCGGCGTGTTCTTCATGCGGCAGTACCTCGTCCAGGCGCTGCCGGGCGAGCTGATCGAGGCGGCGCGCACGGACGGCGCCAGCAGCCTGCGGGTCATCTGGCACGTGGTCTTCCCCGCGGCCAGACCCGCGATGGCCGTGCTGGGGCTGCTGACCTTCGTGATGGCCTGGAACGACTTCCTGTGGCCGATCATCGCACTGAACCAGGCGAATCCCACCGTTCAGGTGGCCCTGAACCAGCTCGGTACGGGGTATATCCCCGACCAGGCGGTCATCATGGCGGGTGCCCTGCTGGGCACGCTGCCGCTGCTGGTCGCGTTCGTCCTGTTCGGCAAGCAGATCGTCGGCGGCATCATGCAGGGTGCCGTCAAGGGCTGAGAGCCCGCCGCACCCCGCGGACAGCGCCGTCCTGCGGGCCCGGGTTCCGCCGGCCCGCGCGGCGGCGGCTCCCGCGGTCCCCGGGACCGCGGGGCCGTTCGCCCGCGGCCGCCACAGGGCGCCCGGGCCCGCCGGGCGCCCCTCGTCCGCCTCCATCCCGTCCGTCCTTCCGTCCCTTCCCCGACCTGACTATGGGAGCGCTTCCATGCCCGAATCACTGACCTTCCCGCCCGACTTCCTCTGGGGTGCGGCGACCTCCGCCTACCAGATCGAGGGAGCGGTGCGGGAGGACGGCCGCACTCCCTCGATCTGGGACACCTTCAGCCATACCCCCGGCAAGGTGGCCTTCGACGAGAACGGGGACACCGCCGTCGACCACTACCACCGCTACCGCGACGACGTGGCGATGATGGCGGGCCTCAACCTGCGCGCGTACCGATTCTCGGTCTCCTGGTCCCGGGTGCAGCCCACCGGCCGGGGCCCCGCAGTGCAGCGCGGCCTGGACTTCTACCGCCGGCTCGTCGACGAGCTCCTTGAGCACGGCATCGAGCCCGCCCTGACCCTCTACCACTGGGACCTCCCGCAGGAGCTGGAGGACGCCGGGGGCTGGCCCGAGCGGGAGACGGCGTACCGCTTCGCCGAGTACGCCGCGCTCCTCGGCGAGGCGCTCGGTGACCGCGTCGAGCGCTGGATGACCGTCAACGAACCCTGGTGCGCCGCCTTCCTCGGCTACTCCTCCGGGGTCCACGCGCCCGGCCGCACCGACCCGGCGGCCTCCCTGCGCGCCGCTCACCACCTCAACCTGGCGCACGGCCTGGCCACCAGCGCCCTGCGCGGTGTCCTGCCGGCCCGGGCCGCCATCGCGCTCAGCCTCAACTCCCAGGTGATCAGGGCCCTCACCGACGACCCCGCCGACGCCGACGCCCAGCGCCGCGTGGACAACCTCGCCAACGGCGTCTTCCACGGTCCCGTCCTCCAGGGCGCCTATCCCGCCTCCCTGTTCACGGACACCGCCGGCCTCACCGACTGGAGCTTCGTCAAGGACGGTGACCTGGCCGCCTGCCACCAGCCGGTGGAGGCCCTCGGCCTCAACTACTACACGCCCGTCCTGGTGTCCGCGAAGTCCAGCACTCCCGCCGGACCGATCGCCACCAACCACGGCGTCAGCGAGCACTCCCCGTGGCCCGGTGCGGACGACGTCACCTTCCACCAGCCGCCGGGCGAGTGCACCGAGATGGGCTGGGCCATCGACCCGAGCGGCCTGTACGACCTGATCACCCGCTACAGCAGGATGCGGCCCGACCTCCAGTTGTACGTCACCGAGAACGGCGCCGCCTACGACGACAAGCTGGAGACCGACGGCCAGGTCAACGACCCGGAGCGGATCGCCTACCTGCACGGCCACCTCCGGGCGGTGCACCGCGCCATCGCCGACGGCGCCGACGTCCGCGGCTACTACCTGTGGTCCCTGATGGACAACTTCGAGTGGGCGCACGGCTACAGCAAGCGCTTCGGCGCGGTGTACGTGGACTACCCGACCCAGACCCGCACCCCGAAGGCCAGCGCGCTGTGGTACGCGGAGCGGGCACGGACCGGCGAGCTGCCCGCGGAACCCGTCTGGGAGGGCAGCACCGTGCGCTGACCGGCACCGGACGGGTGCGCGCCCCGGCCGTGTGGGGGGAAGCCGGCCGGGGCGCGCGTTCCGTGGGGGGTCGGGGTGGCTCGCCGCGGGTCACTTGTAGGCGGCGAAGGCCTTCATGAAGGCGAGCGGCTCCTGGTCGACGGAGGAGCAGGTGGGCTGCGCGGTGCCGGACGAGCCCCCGGCGCAGGGCCGGTCACGGCCGGCCGACCACATCGAGAGCCAGCCCGCGCCCTTGTCCTGGGCGAACCCCACCAGCTCGGTGGCGTCGTCGACGGTGAACGTCTCGGTGCTGACGTCGTTGAGGCCGATCATGGGGGTGATGGCGACCTTCTGCCACGCCTCGCTGTCCAAGACCCCGAGCGCGTCCTTGATCTGCCCCTGGGCGGCGGTGGCGGCCTGCTCCGCGTACGCCGCCATGTCGTCGCCGTACGCGGGGCCGTAGTCCATGGCCATGATGTTGACGGCGGAGACGTCGACGCCGTTCTCGCCCGCGTTGGCGAGCAGGTCGGCGCCGGGCGGGGTCAGGCCCTCGGGCATCACCGGCAGCGTGAACGAGACGTCCAGGTCCGGGTGGTCCTTCTGGAGCAGGGCGATGGCCTGGGCACGGCGGGTGTTGGCCTCGGTGTCCGGCAGCGCGGAACCCTCGATGTCGAAGTCGACCTTGGTGAGCTTGTAGGCGTCGATCGCCTTGCCGTAGGCCGCGGCGAGGTCGTCGGCGCCGGCGCAGGCCAGCGCCAGCTCGGAGCCGGCCACGCCGCCGAAGGAGACCCGCACGTCGCCGCCCTCCGCGCGCAGGTCGTCGATCTGGGAGGCGACCTCGTTGGAGTCCAGGTCGCCGCTGCCGCCCCACTTCGCCTCGCAGCCGCCGCCGGAGGTGAGGAAGGCGAGGTTGAACTGGTCGACGCCGGTCTCCTCGGCGGTGGCCACGAGGTCGAAGGCCGGGGAGAGGGAGGTGTCGACGTACGGGGCGAAGGCGCCGGCCGCCGCGTCGCCGGCCGTGTCGGACGTCGGCGCGGCGGTGGGGGTGGCGAGCGCGGTCGCGGAGAACAGGAAGCCGCCGCCCACCACCATGCCTGCGGTGGCGAAGCCGCGCATCGCCTTGATCGTGCCGCTGACCGTACGACGGTGCATGCTGCTCATCACGTGCCTGCCTTAGCTGTGCGGCGGAGCCTGCTCGGCGCGGCACCACCGGCACTCGGTCGTGGGGGGAGGGCGTCCGTGTCCGAAGGACGGCGGACACCCGGGGCCGGGGGTTGCCCCGGGTGTCCGGTGGGGGTGGACGCCCGTGGGGGGTACGCGGCAGCACCGTAGCGATCCGGAACCAGACAAAGCGCCCTATCCGGGCGGCAGTTGGTGTTCTTAGGCTGCTCTTAAGGAAGGCATCGGGGTCGATTAAAGGTGACCCCGTGCCGGGGAGGGGTGCGGGTGCGGCGAGGTGCGTCCTGCGCGCACCACGGCGGCACCCGCCCGGCGGCCCGAACGCGGCGGAGTTCGCGGGGCCGGTGGCCATCCGGCGGTCCTGTCCCGGCCCGGTGCGCGGCCGGCCGGCCGGGCGGCCCGTGCCCCTGACGGGGATGCGGGCCGACGGGAGGGCGCACCGGTGCGCCGCAGGCCGACGGGCGTGCGCACCGCGCGCCGCGGGCCGACCGGCGTGCGCACCGCGCGCCGCGGGCCGACGGGCATGCGCACCGCGCGCCGCGGGCCGACGGGTGGGCGGCCGCACGCCGCGTGCAGGGGGCTCGCGCGCGGGGCCCGTCCCGTCCCGGCCGGTGGGCCAACGGGTCAGGGCACGCCCGCGGTGCGGGGCCTGCGGGAGCCCCGGTGGGCGCGGCGGAGCCGGGCGGTGACGCGGCGGCCGTCGCCGCTCTCCCGGCCCAGTTGGAGCCGGATCCGCACCTCCGTGCCGCCCAGCACCGAGCGACCGATCCGGGCGTCACCGCCGGTGGACTCCGCCAGCCTGCGCACGATGTCCAGGCCGAGTCCGGTCGAGCCCGCCCCGCCCGAGCTGCCGCCGCGGGCCAGCGCGGCCCGCGGGTCCGGTATGCCGGGGCCCGCGTCGGAGACCAGGACCAGTACCGCGTCCTCACCGTTGTGCACGTCGACGGAGAAGGCGGTGCCCTCCGGTGTGTGCCGGAAGACGTTGCCGAGGAGGGCATCGAGCGCGGCGGCGAGGTCCGAGCGCACCACTGGGATGCGCACCGGCCGCTCCACGCCGGCCACCCGCACCGTGCGCCCCTCGTCCTCCGCGAGCGCCGACCAGAAGCCCATCCGCTCGCGGATCACCTCGGCGGCGTCGCAGCCCGCGCCGGGGCCCTGGGCCGCGGTCTGCGGCTTGGCCTCGCGTGCGGTACGGATGATGGTGTCCACTTCGCGCTCCAACTGCTCGACGGCCGCCCTGGTCTGCTCGGCCGCGGGTCCGTCGCCGAGGGAGGCGGTGTTGAGCCGCAGCACGGTCAGCGGGGTGCGCAGGCGGTGCGAGAGGTCGGCGGCCAGCTCGCGCTCGTTGGCGAGCAGTTGCACCACCTGGTCGGCCATCGAGTTGAACGCGACGGCGGCGAGCCGCAGTTCGGTGGGGCCCTCCTCGCGCACCCGGGCCCCGAGCCGTCCCTCGCCCAGCTCGTGCGCCGCGCGCACCAGCCGCCGGGCCGGCTTGACCATCCGGATGCCGAGCCGGTCGGCGACGGCGACGGAACCGACGATCAGGGCGATGCCCACCCCGCCCAGCACCAGCCAGGCCCTGCGCACCCCCTTGGTCATCTCGGCCTCGGGCACGAAGACCTCCACGAGGGCGATCTTCCCCGAGCTGAGCGCGGTGGGCTGGAGCAGCACGGAACCGCCGGCCACCGCGGAGAGGGAGGCCCGGCCGAGCCTGCGGGTGGCCGCCAGGTCGTCCCGGGCGGCCCGCCGGGGCCCGATGTCGAGCGCGGGCCGGTCGCCGGTGGCCGGGATGTGCAGGGCCATCCGGCCACCCGGGCCGTCCTGCGCGGCGGCCAGCGCCCAGGCCAGCTTGTCCCGGTCGCCGGTGATGGACAGGGTGGGGCCGAGCGCCGCGGCACGCCGCTCCGCGTCGGAGACCGCCCGGTCGCGTGCCATCTCCCTGACGACCAGGCCGAGTGGGATCGCGAAGGCGACGACGACCATGGCGGTGACGGCCAGGCAGACCCTCACCAGCGCCCACCTCATCGCAGCGGCTCCGCCCGCGGCGGCTCCAGTTTCACGCCCACGCCCCGCAGCGTGTGCAGGTAGCGGGGCCTGGCCGCGGTCTCACCGAGTTTCCTGCGCAACCAGGACAGGTGGACGTCGATGGTCTGGTCGTCGCCGTACGACTGCTGCCACACCTCGGCGAGGAGTTCCCTGCGCGGCACCACGACGCCGGGGCGGCCGGCGAGGAAGGCCAGCAGGTCGAACTCACGGCGGGTCAGGTCCAGTTGGGCGCCGTCCAGTTCCGCCTCGCGGCGCAGCGGGTCGATGGAGAGCCCGCCCACCTGGATCACCCGGCCCGGCAGCACCTCGCGGACGCTGGCGCGGGAGCGGCGCAGCACGGCGGCGATCCGCGCCGAGAGGTGCTCCACCGAGAACGGCTTGGTGAGGTAGTCGTCGGCACCGTCGTTGAGGAGCCGTACGATCTCGGCCTCGTCGTCCCGCGCGGTGGCGATGATCACCGGTACGTCGGTGATGCCGCGCAGCATCTTCAGCGCCTCCGCGCCGTCGAGGTCGGGCAGGCCGAGGTCAAGGATGACCACGTCGAAGTGGTGGTGGGCGACCTCGCGGAGCGCTTCCAGGGCGGTGCCGACGCTGCGTACGGCGTGGGAGTCCGTGGGCAGTTCCGTGAGGTGCCGGATGAGGGCCGAGCGGACGAACTGATCGTCCTCGACCACGAGCACACGAGCCATGCCCGGCACCGTACGCCATGGGGGCGCGCCCCGGTCCTCCTCTGCTCCCCTCGGCCCCCTGGTCCCCCGCCTCCCTGCGGCCTCCCCGGCCGCTGCGGCTTCCTCGGCCGCTGCGGTCCCGGCTGTCCCGGCTGTTTCTGCTGTCCCTGCTGCCTCGGGGCGCGGTCTCCCTCGGACCTGATGGCCGGCCCGGGCGTGGCTCCGGCGCTGTGCCGCACAAGGGGAGTGCGGGCAGGAGGCGTGCCGCACGGCGGTGAGCGCGTGCCGCGCGTGGGCGGGGCACCCGGCACCCGGACCCGCCGGGGACAAGGCACGGGTCCGTGGGGCACCATGGCCGGGATGCTCAAGGGACTGATGCACGGCCTGGCTTGGTCGCTCGCCACCGGCGGCGCGGCAACGCTGTCGTGGTGGGGCGTCCACACGGTGCTCGCAGGCACCGCCTACGACCCACCGCGTGCGGTGCCGATCGCGGCGGGCGGCTCGCCGCGCCACGCGAAGCCGGTCTCGTCGTCCACCCACCGCCCGCGGCCCACACCGTCCCCCACCCGCAGACCCCGGCCGCCGAGGCCGCCCGCGCCCGTGCACAGCGCGCCGGCGGAGCGGGGGCCGAGCCACTCGCCCCCGCCGTCCTCGCCCGGCACCGGCACCGGCACCGACGACGGGGTGGTGCGGAGCTACGACACCAAGGGTGGCCGGGTGGTGCTGGACATCGGGAGGACCTCCGCGCGCCTGGTCTCGGCGACGCCCAATCCCGGCTGGTCGATGCAGGTGTGGAAGGAACCGAGCTGGATCCGCGTGGAGTTCGCCACGGACTCCGACGAGGTGTCCGTGTTCTGCACCTGGAACGGGCACCAGCCCCAGGTGCAGATCGTCACGTACTGAGCCCGTTGCGACCTGAGCCCGTTGGCGTCCTGAGCCGGTCACGCATGAGCCGGTCACGTCCTGAGTCCATTGCGTCCTGAGTCCATCACGTCCTGAGTCCGTTGGCGTCCTGAGCCCGTCAGGTCCTGAGCCCGTTGCGCAGTGGGCCGTTTCGGCACCGCCGGGTTGTGCCCGGTGCCAGGCGTGTCCGGCACCGGGCCGTGTTCGGCCGCCGCCTGTGTCCGGTGACCGCCGGGCGTGCTCGCGTTCCCGGCCGGGCGCCGGGACGACCGCGCGCACCGAAGCGTCCGCGGCCCGGCGCCCGCGCCGCACGGGGCAACGGCGCGCACGCGTGGTGCGGGAACCACACCCGCCCCGGGGGCGCCTCGGCCGCCGGAAGCCGTCGCCTCCGCGCCGGGGCACACGGCCGCGTACGGCCGCCGGACCGCCGCGCCGGTGGGCCGCCGCGCCGGTGGGGCGTGGGCCTGGGCCGACCCCGTGCCGTGCGGCGTCACCTCGTGCGACGTCACCTCGTGCGGAACGTGGACGGCGGCGGGGCCGGGGAGTCGGTGGCCGTGGCGTCGGTGACCGGGGGCGCTCCGGCGGTGAAGTCGGTGAGCGAGCGGCCGTGCTCGACGCGGCCGGGGTGCGGGTCGGCTGCGGCGCGGCGGGTGAGTTCGGCCAGCGGCAGGGGGTGGTCGGCGGCGAGGAGGACGGCGTTGCCGAAGCGCTTGCCGCGCAGCACGGCCGGGTCGGCGATCAGCGCGGGCTCGGCGAAGAGCGCGGCGGCGGTGGCGACCTGGCGGCGCAGGTGGGTCAGTGGCGGGCCGTCCGCGAGGTTGGCCGCGTAGCTGCCGCCGGGCCCGATCACCCTGCGCACCTCCGCGAGGAACTCGGTGCTGGTGAGGTGGGCGGGCGTGCGCGCACCGGCGAAGACGTCGGTGATCACCAGATCGGCCCAGCCGTCCGGGAGCCTGGCGAGCGCGGCGCGGGCGTCGTCGGAGCGCACCCGGACACGGGCGCCGGGGTCCAGGGGCAGGGCGTCGCGGACGAACGCGACGAGGGCCGCGTCGTGCTCGACGACCTGCTGGGTGGAACGGGGGCGGGTGGCGGCGGTGTAGCGGGCGAGCGTGAGGGCGCCGCCGCCGAGGTGCAGGGCCCGAACCGGCCTGCCCGGTGGTGCGACGAGGTCGATGAGATGGCCGATCCTGCGCTGGTAGGCGAAGTCGAGGTGGACCGGGTCATCGAGGTCCACATGGGACTGCGGGGCGCCGTCGACGAGCAGGGTCCAGGCGCGCGGCCGGTCCGGATCGGGCACCAACTCGGCGTGACCGCCGTCGACCTCGGCACGGACCGTGGCGTCGCCGGCTCGCCGGCGCCCCGTCCGTGCCCCCGCGTCGCTCGCGTCTCCCCGACGCCCCTTACCCCTGGCCACCCTGCCATTATGAGCGGCCGCACGGGGCCCTCCGGTCGCCACCGGCCCTCCGGCAACTCCAGGGGGCACCAGCCCCTCCGCAGCTCCAGGGCTCGCCAGGCTCTCCTCGCAGCTCCAGGGCTCGCCAGGCTCTCCCGCAGCTCCAGGGCCAGCGTTGCCTTCCGCACCTCGGGCGGTCGCCGACGCCGTGCGCACCTCGGCATGGGGCGCCCGCCCGCCGCCGGGGCCCTCCGCGCCGGGGCCTTTCCACCGCCGGGCCCTGCTCGCGCTGCGGCTGAACCCGGCGGGGCGGGGCAGCCTGGGATCCGCCTCCGGGCCCGGCCGCGACAGGCGTCCCGTCCGCCGCGGCGGAGGCCCGGCACCGTCAGCGGCAGTCGTCCGCGGCCGCGATCAGCCGTGCCGCCTCACCCAGAGCGGCCCGCAGCACCGTGGGGTCGGTCAGCCGCCCGATGTCACCGGGCGGCAGCAGCCATCCGCCGCCGACCGCCGACACGTCCGCCGGCCCCGGCACATCACCGCCGGTGTGCGTGCAGGCGCTGCCCGGCAGGTCCCAGGCGTCCGCCGTACCGGGCGGCACCAGGAATTGGAGGGTGTCGCAGGCACCGTCGTGCAGTACGGGCCCCACGGCCCGCGCACCGACCCGCCGCAGGATGTCGACGGCTTCGAGTCCCTGCCGGACAGGGACGGTGACCAGGTCGCAGAAGTCGTCGCACGCATCGGCGGTCGACGGCCGCACCCCCGAACCGTGCCCGAGCACCTTCACCACGGTCCTCCTCGTTCGCGCTCGCTGTGCTCACCGGGCCCGGGAGGGCGTACGCCCGGGACCCACCGCACGGCACAACGCGGCCCGCCCACCCCGGCTACGGCCCGGGCCCCGGCGCGAAACGGCGGTCGGCGACCGGTTCGGGGGTGGGATATCCGGCTTGTACTCCCAACCCTTCGTGCGCGGGCGATCACCCAACGTGCCCAATCCCTGCGTACGCTCCCCCACCGAGCACGGCTCACCACCCGCGCCACCCCCCGCGCGACAGCGCACCCCCAGGGGCGCGTAGTGCGCCCGAAGCGCCCCCACCACACACCGAGATCCCGCCGGACGCCCCCCGACCGGTCCAAGCACACCCCCGCCACGCGCACCGAAGCCCCCGCAGCCCTCGGGCAACCCCCGACCCCGACCCTGCGCCGACACCCGACCGCGACCCCAGCCCTGCCCCGACACCAGGCCCCGCCCCCGACCCCGACCCGTGAGCACCGCAGCGAGGCCGGCGGCATCAGCGAAGCCGGGCAGGGCAACAGCAGAACAACAGACCAACACGAGAGACACTGACCGGATTTGTCATGACATGGATCACGGGGACCACATCGATCACGCGGCCTCAACCCGCTTGCGCACTCCTTTCACAGGCAACCCACCAGTCGGTACTTGCGTCTATGACGATCAGGGGGCGGCCCGCGACGGGCGATCCCATACACCATAAAGTGGGACGCCGTGGCCCTTGAGGACACCGAGCAGCCAACCGACGTTCACACCCCATGGGCCGCGGGCCGGGAAGTAGGGAGACCATTCGGATGCCGCAGACGGACGCACCGGCCAATGGGGCGACAGAAAGCAGCCGGCTCCGCTGGTGGACCGAACTGCCCCTGATCATCGCGGTGTACGCGACGTACTCCGCGGGCAGGCTGCTCGCCCGCAGCGGCGCGGCCGTCCCCACCGAGCACGGACTGGCGATCCTGCGCATCGAGCGGGCCCTGCACCTCACCATAGAACAGCCGCTGAACCGTATCTTCACGCGCCACCTCTGGATCGGGCTGCCCGCCGACTTCTGGTACGCGTCCCTGCACTACGTCGTCACCCCCGCCATAGCCGTCTGGCTCTTCCGCACCCGTCCCGTCCAGTACCGGCTGGCCCGCACCTGGCTGCTGCTCTCCACGTTCGTCGGCCTGATCGGCTTCACGCTGCTCCCGACCTGCCCGCCGCGCCTCCTGCCGGCCGTGCACGGGTTCGTCGACACCATGGCGGAGTACAGCTCGTACGGGTGGTGGGCCGGTGAGGCGAGCGCGCCTCGCGGCCTCGGCGGAATGACCAACCAGTACGCGGCGATGCCCAGTCTGCACGTGGGCTGGGCCCTGTGGTGCGGCCTGATGCTGTGGCGGCACGGCCGCTCTCCGCTGGCCAAGGTCGCCGCGGTCGGATATCCGCTGGTCACCACGGTCGTCGTGGTGGGCACCGCGAACCACTACCTGCTCGACGCGGTCGCCGGGGCCGCGGTCATGGCCCTCGGACTGCTGCTGAGCCGGCCCTTCCTGCGGTTGGCGGACGCCGTTCGTGAGCGGCTCGCGGCCCGCGGCGCGCCGGTGCGCGCCGCCTCGGCCCGCGCGGCGGCCGGACGGATCGGAGCCGCCCGGGATGCCGCGGTTGTCGGTGACGGATGCCAGACTTCGGCGGGTGAGCGAATTCCCCGACAGCGCAAGCAGCGTGCCGAGCCGAGCACCCGCCCCGCCGACGCGGGGGACGGCGCTGCGGCACCGGCTCGCTGAACTGCGCGGCCCCACCGCCCCGCCCCAGCCCCTGGACGCCCGCCGTCTCGCGGCACTCGCCGCCAACCCGGGCTGCAGACGGCGTGCCCTGCTGGACGGCGCCGGTGTGGACAAGGCCGCCCTGGCACATGCGCTGGGCGCGCCCTCGGGCTACGGGCAGTCCCAGTTCGCGTTCGTCCGGGGCCACGCCTTCGAGGCCCGCGTCAAGGGCGACGGCGGGGCGGAGCTGGTCCGCCTGGTCCACCGTCATCTCGATCCGGCCGCCGAGCCGCCCACGACCGCCGAGGTCCGCGTCCCGGACCTCACGGCCGGCGGCCCCGAGGGACGGGCGGCGCGTACGGCCCTGGTGCTCCGGGAGGCGGCGCCCGGCACCACCGGGCCGGAGCCGGGTGCCGCCGGGACCATCCCGGCCGACGGCACCACCGCCGAAGCGGAAGACTCCCACGTCCCCGACGTCCCCGACGCCCCCGACGCCCCCGACGCCCCCGACGCCCCGGACGTCCCCGACGCCACGGGCGGCCCCGGCACCCCCGGCGCCGCGGCCGCCCCGGTGTGGACGCTGCTCGACCACCCCATGCTCACCCTCGACGTCGCCGGCACCCCCGCGTTCCTTGAGCCCGACGCCCTGGTGGTGCACCCGGACGGCAGTTGGACCGTCGTCGAGATCAAGTCCTTCCCGATGATCGACGGTTCGGCCGAACCGGAGAAGGTGGGCGCGGCAGCCCGGCAGGCGGCGGTGTACGTCCTGGCGCTCCAGCACCTGGCCGAGCGGATCGAGCCGGCCCCCCGCGTGCGGCACCGGGTGCTCCTGGTCTGCCCCAAGGACTTCTCCAACCACCCCACGGCGGCCGCCGTCGACGTACGCAAGCAGCTCGCGGTCACCCGGCGGCAGCTCTCCAGGCTCGCCCGGATCGAGGACATCGCGGCGGCCCTGCCCGAGGAGGCCCGCTACGACGTCTCCCTCCCGCCGAACGAGCTGTACTCGGCCGTCGAGGCCGTTCCCGCGGCCTATGCGCCCGAGTGCCTGTCGGCCTGCGAGCTGGCCTTCCACTGCCGGTCCCGGGCCCGGGCCGAGGGTGCCGTGACGACCCTCGGCCGCGCGGTGCGGGGTGAGCTGGGCGGCCTCACCACGGTCGGGGCCGTCCTCGCGGCGGCCCGCGGCGAGAGCGGCGACCCGACCGACCCCGCGGTCGCCGCGCTGCGCCGCGCCGCCGCGCTGCGCGGGGCGGCACTGGAGGCCGGCGCATGTCGCTGATCACCGACCTGGCGCGGCTGGAGGCGATGGCGAGCGGCCGGGCCCAGCCGACCGCCACCGTGCGGCACCGCCACCTGTCCGCGCGGCCCCTGGTGTTCGTGCCGCTGACCACCGCGGGCGAGACGGGCGCACCGCTCGGCGCCCTGGTCGGCACCGAGCGCACCGCCCCCCGGCTACTGGTGGTGCCCCAGCCCCGCGACCGCGATCTGCGCTTCGCCTTCCTGGCGGAGCTCGCCGAGATCGTCCTGCCGTACATCGGCTCCTTCGCGGACGACGTGGAGGCCGCCGAGCGCACCGAGACCGACCCGGGCACCGGCAAGCGCGTCAGGACGGAGGCCGAGCTGTGCACGGACGCTCCGCAACTGATCGTGCCGAACCGCGCGGGGATCGCCTTCGTACGGCTGCTCGGCCGCTCCATGCGGTTCCGCCGCACCGCGGAGGCGGATCCGGACTCGCCCTACCCGGCGCCGCCCGCCGTGCCCCTGCTCGGCCGCTGGCTGACGCACTTCGGCGAACGGTCCCGGGTCCCGGGTTCGGCACTCCTGCTGGCCATGACGGACCTGCTCACCCGGCACTGGGCAACCGGGCAGTCCAGCCTGGAGGACCAGCACCTGGGGGCGCTGCTGGCCTGGCTGACGGCCCCGCCGGGCACCTCGGGGGCTCAGGCCGCACACCGGGCGGAGCTGGACCGGGACCACCACGGCCAGTTGCTCTGCCCGCCCGCCGGCCCCGCCACCGACCCGGCGTTCGACAACCGTCTGCTCGCTCCGGCCATCGAGCGCTACGACCGCGCACGCACCGCCCTCACGACCGCCGAGGACGGCGTGGCGGCCGACGAGCGCCTGGGCGCGGTCACCGCCGCGGAATACGAGATCCGTGCCCTGGTCGACAGCCGCACCCGCCCCACCTGGGACGCCGTGTGGCGCGGCCTCGACCTGCTGTGCAGGCTGCCGGAGGGCGCACACGTGGCGGACCGCTGGACGCGCGACCGCTGGTCGTTCACCGGCCACCGGGACCGGGTCCTGGCCGGCGAGCCCCCGCAGCCCCGCCGCGACGACGCGGTGACCGCGGCGAACAAGCTGTCCGCCCGCGAGCGCGAGCAGGCCCGCCTCGACGCCCAGGAGGCCCTGGACGACCCGCTGGTGATGGCCGGGCGGCAGTTGGCCGGGGAGGCCTTCGCGGGCGAGGTGACGGACGTCGTGATGACCCACTCCGAAGGCAGGCGCCCGAGCCCGCGCCCCCTCGTCACCGTCCGTACGGACGACCGCCCGAGGCTCACCGTGCGCGCCAAGGTCTACCGCTCCCTGGCCGGCCGCCCCCAGACCGCGGAGGTGGTGGAACTGATCGAGGATCGCGACGCCGCGGCGCCCGGCGCGCCGGGCGCGTTCCAGGCGCCCGGGGGCGAGGGAACGGTCGTCGTCCTGCGCGTCACGGACAAGATGGGGCGGGGCCGGGACCCGGAGCCCGGTTCGGTGCCGGAGAAGGGCGACCACGTCCTGTTCACCCTCTTCGAGCACGACCAGCGCGGCGGCCCCAAGCTGCCCGACCCGGAGGAGACGCCGTGGACCCACGGCGGCCCGCCGGGCGACACGGCGGAAGATCCGGACCCGGTCACCGCGGAGGACCTCCTGTGACACTGCCCGAACACTCCCCCGCCCGCGTCACCGGCGCACCCGCCGCGAACACGCCCACCCGTGGCACACCCACCGGCGAGACACCTGCTGGCGAGCCTGCTGGCGAGACACCTGCCGGTAGGACATCCGCCGGAGTCCCACCGGCAGGCGCACCCACCCGTGGCACGCCTGCCGGTGGGACTCCGGCCGGCCGGACATCCGCCGGTGGAGTGGTCGCCGTTCCCGGCCTGCCACCGCGCCGCGCCGCGCGGCCCCCCGTCGACCCGGCGACCGCTGCGGCCCGCGCCACGGAGGCGATCCTCCGCGACACCCTGCACGGCACGGCCCGCGGCGTGGTGGTCGACTCGCCCCCGGGCGCGGGCAAGTCCACCCTGGTGGTGCGCGCCGCGCTGGAACTGGCCGCCGCGGGCCACCCCCTGATGGTGGTGGCGCAGACCAACGCCCAGGTCGACGACCTGGTGCTGCGGATCGCCGAGAAGGCTCCCGACCTGCCGGTGGGCCGGCTGCACAGCAGTGACGCCGATGCCTACGACAAGGCGCTCGACGAACTGCCCCAGGTGCGCACCGCCGCCAAGGCGTCGGAACTCGCCGGCCTCGGCATCGTCATCTCGACGGCCGCGAAGTGGGCGCATGTCAGGGGTGTCGAGCCCTGGGGGCACGCGATCGTCGACGAGGCGTACCAGATGCGGTCGGACGGACTGCTCGCCGTGGCCGGCCTCTTCGAGCGTGCGCTGTTCGTGGGCGACCCCGGCCAGCTCGACCCGTTCACCCTCGTCGGCTCCGACCAGTGGGCGGGACTGTCCTACGATCCCGCCGCGAGCGCCGTTTCGACCCTGCTCGCGCACAACCCCGACCTGCCACAGCACCGACTGCCGGTGTCCTGGCGGCTCCCGGCGTCCGCGGCCCCCCTGGTCTCGGCGGCCTTCTACCCGTACACCCCGTTCCGCAGCGGCACCGGCCATGGCGAGCGGGCGCTGCGGTTCGCGGTCACGTCGGACGGCTCGGGCCCGGACCGGGTGATCGACGAGGCGGGGGCATCCGGCTGGGGACTGCTCGAACTGCCTGCCCGGCACACCCCGCGCACCGATCCCGAGGCTGTGCACGCCGTCGCCCAGGTCGTGCGCCGGCTGCTGGAACGCGGCGGCACGACCGTCTCCGAGCGCGCACCGGAGCCCGTGCCCCTGACAGCCGACCGCATCGCCGTGGGCACCGCCCACCGCGATCAGGCCGCGGCGGTGCGGGCCGCGCTCGCCGCGCTCGGCGTCACGGACGTGACCGTGGACACGGCCAACCGGCTCCAGGGCCGCGAGTACGACGTCACCGTGGTCCTGCACCCGCTCTCCGGCCGTCCCGACGCCACCGCCTTCCATCTGGAGACAGGCCGTCTGTGCGTACTGGCCTCGCGCCACCGGCACGCCTGCATCGTGGTCTGCCGTGCGGGGGTCGCCGATCTGCTGGACGACCATCCCTCCATGGAGCCGGTGCAACTGGGCGTCACCATCAAGTTCCCGGACGGCTGGGAGGCGAACCACGCGGTGCTGTCGCACCTGGCGGAGCACCGCGTGGCCACCGCGCCGTGAGGTGCCGGGCGACCGGCTCCCCGTGGCCCGGTCGGCTCCGGTGCATCGCCCGAGCCGACCGGACCCCTCCGCTCAGGGGCCCATGCCGATCGTCCCCCGCGCCTCAACGGCCTTTCGCCGTCCGGACCAGGCCCCTCAGCGGCGCTCCGCCACGATCAGCTCATGGAGGTACCGCTTGGTGATCCGGCCGCCGTGCTGGTCCTCGATCAACCGGCCGAGGCAGTCGAACAGGCCCCGCAGCGCCGGGGCGGGCAGGGCGCGGTGTCCCGAGTAGGTGTGCAGCACGGCCAGGTACTGGGCGGTGGTGTAGGTGATCTCCTGGGGGTGGTGGTGGACGGTGACGGGCCCGAAACGGTGTGAGCGGGTCAGCTCGGCGGTGTCCGTACCCACCTCGGTCTCGGGTTCGAGGCGCAGGCCGGGCGGGGTGGCAGGGTCCCAGCGCTCGTAGCAGTCCTGGGCCCGGGCGAAGAAGTCATTGCTGCCTCCTGCGACGTGGTGGGTGGTGACGAGGGCGAGCAGGCCGCCCGGGCGCAGCGCGTCCGCCGCCCTGTCGGCCCGCGACACGGGATCGAGCCAGTGGAAGGCCGTGGCGCTGACGGCGAGGTCGAAGGGCCTCGGGGGCAGCGGCCACCGTTCGAAGTCGGCGACCTCGACGCGGGCGGCCGGGAAGGGTGCCAGATGGCGCCGGGCCACCGCGGCCAGGGAGGGGCCCAACTCCACGGCGGTGATACGGCATCCCGTCCTGGCCAGGGGCACGGTCAGTTGCCCGGTGCCGGGGCCGATCTCCAGCACCCTGCTCTGCGCGCCCAGCCCGGCCCGTGCGGTCAGGTCGTCGACCAGGGCGGGCGGATAGCGGGGCCGGGCCCGGTCATAGCCTTCCGCGTCCTCGTTGAAGGTGTCCCGCAGCATGTTCCTGTGCCTTTCTCGTGGTGCGGCTGTGGTCAGCGGAACAGCCTTGCCGTCGGCGGGCACCTGCGCCACGGAAATACGGTGATGCCGGAACGCCGGCGCCGGGGCGGCCCTTGCACCCCTGCGGTACCGGCGCCGATTGCCCCCGCGGCCGACCGCTTCGGCCACCCCGCCACCTGAGGACCCCGCACTCGGGGACCCGCCACCCGCACTCCCCACCATCCGCGTGCCTCGCCGCCGCATACCGCGCCCCACCACAGCTTTCCTCCCCCGCTTGCGCGCCGGCCCCAGCCCCGGTCACGGGCTGCTCTCCTGCACCGGCTTCGACATGCCGACCGGCGTACCGGGCCCTCCGGCAGTCACCGATCCCCTGCCCTTCGATGGTGAGCCCAGCGAGCGCCCGGCACCATGAGGTTCACCGCACACCTGGGACTGCGGAAAACCTCAATCCCCCTTGGGAGGGGGAGGGAGGAAAGGAAGACAGGCAGGCCGACAGTGTGGCCGACAGGCGACAAGCGACACGCGACACGCGACACGCGCCAGACTGACAGGCCGACAGGCCGACAGGCCGACAGGCCGACAGGCCTACAGGCCTACAGGCCGACACGCAGGATGAGCCCGCCTCGGCGGGGCGCGCCGCGTCGAGTTCTTCGCCGAGGACACCGAAGTGGCCTGGCCGAGGGCTGCCCACGAGGTGCGCGTCAGCACACCGAACGGTGGCGTGCACGTCAGCACGCTGGACGAAGTCGCGCACGTCAGCACGCGGAACGGCGGCGTGCACACCGGCGCGCAGGACTTGGCCGCGCCGGTCGGCGCGGGCGGCCCGGAGCAGGGCCGCGCGTCGGCCGCCCCGGTGTACACGGTGCAGGTACGAGCGCACACGGTCCTGCGGGACGTCGCCCTCTCCTCCGACCGTCTCGATCCCGACGCGGCGGTCGACGACATGCTGGTCACGCTGCTGCCCGGCGAGAGCATGCAGTTCCGGGTGACGGGCGCGGAACTGGACAGCCCCGAGGCCCTGGGACGTCCTCCGGTGCCCCGCTGCGTCGACGACTCGGGGCGGTGAGGCGGCAGGTACTTGCGGGGCGCGGGACAATGGACGCGGAACCGACGCTAGGAGGAGAACCATGGCGGAGCCCGAGCGGCCCCGTAGCGCGCCACGTCTGCGCCCCGCCCCGCTGCTCTTCGAGCCCGCCGCGGCCGCCGCGGACCCGGAGCACTTCTTCGACCTGGAGTCCATAGCCGATCCCAGGGAGCTGCTGTCCCGCGCCACCGAGCTGACCCACGCCTTCCGCGCGGCCACCGACCGGGCCATGGAGTACCAGGCCATGGCCGCCGCCCAGCTCGCCGACCCGCGTCGCTTCGACCGGCTCACGCCCGATGTGATCGCCGAACGCGCCGGCTGGACCGACGACTACGCGAAGAAGATGATCGAGTTCGGCCGTGAGCTGATGCGGGGGCCCGACGACCTCGGCTGAGCCGCGGGCGCGCGGGAAGAACCCGCCGTGACCGTACCAGCGCGCACAGATGCCCGGCCCGGGGCCCGCCCGCACCACGCGGCACGACCGCCCGCACCACGCGGCCACCCCCGCCCCACACGGCCACCGCCCGCCGCTACCGGCCGTGCCGTGACGGCGCGCGTCCGGTCGTACCGGTGCCGCAGGCGTCCTCGCCCGGGTGCACCCAGATCAGGCAGTCGTGCCGGGTGTCCCGCGCGGCGTCCTCGTGCACGTGGTCGCGGCAGTGCAGGGGCAGGCGCCCTTCGAAGCGGTAGCCGGTGCGCCGGGCGAGGCGCAGGGACGGCTCGTTGCCGGGGCGGATCTCCAGCCAGATCCGGGACACGCCGAGGGACGTGTGCGCCCACCGGGTGGCGGCCCCGACGGCGCGGGACGCGATGCCGCGTCCGCGCTCCTCGGGCCGTACCCAGTACGCGAGCTCGATGCCGCCGCAGTCGTCCGGCATCAGGCCGACCGCGCCGAGCAGCCGGGAACCGCCGAGAACGCCGACGGAGAACCGGTCCCCCGCACCGGGGTCCCAGGCCGCGAGCGCGATCTGCCCGTCCAGCAGGGAGTACGGCCCTGCGGGACGGGCGCCCCACAGCGACCGCGCCGGTTCCCCGCTGGTCGCCTCGACCAGCAGGGCCGCGTCCTCGTCGGTCAGCACCCGCAGGCGCAGGCCGTCGCCGAGATCCAGATCAGGGTCCATGGCCACCATTGAAGACCCGCGCCGGGCCCGGGACCAACGCCCGCTGCCGGCAACGGTACGGGTGCGGGCGCCGGCCGCCGCGGGGAAGGGCACGGGCCCCGGCGCCCCGCCTGCGCGCACGCGTTCGTGCCACCGCGACGGCGAACGGCGGCCGGTCGGCGTGCGCCGGCCCCGTCCCGGTGTCCGTGCGGGCTGCCCGGGCGCGGTGGGCGACGGTCTCCGGACGGGGCGCCCCCAGCAGGCGGACGGGGCCCCCAGCAGGCCGCGGTACGTGCCCCGCCACCGCGACGGCGCGTGCGGCCCGTCCCGTGCCCCGCGGGACGGTGTGCGGCAGCTCTCCGCCTGCGGCTCGACGTGCTCCATACACCCTTCCCGGGCGGGTCCGCGCGACACGGTGATCCTAAGTCGCCAAGTCGTCCGCCCACCGGAAGCCGTGACCGCCGGGGCACCCGACGCGAGGAGGGCATCCGGCACCCTGGCCTGCCGAACCCCCGAGGGCCCGTGCACCAGTGGGCCACAGGGCCCTCACGGCCCAGGATGCGCCCAGCACGATCTTCCGGCATATGCCCGCGGGCACGATACTCCCCGAACCTCCACCTTGTCTTGAAATCTCGGAACTCACAGGAGCCGACTGCTCACGCACGGTAGACATGGCTCCCATGAGCAGCCCATGGCACGCGTCCGCCCCCGGAAGGCCCGAACCTGCCCGGCCTCATCCCGGCCTCCACGGCGACCAGGGCGGCCCCGGCCACCACGGCGTCCTCGACCCTCCCGGGGACCCCGGCCTCCACGACACCCCCGATGCCCTCGACGACCGCCTCCACCGGTCCGGCACCTGGGAGGTCACCGGCGAGGGAGCCGCCTGGCTCGTCTCCGCAGGAACGTATCCGCACAGCACCCTGGCCCGCTGGGCCGACAACCCCACCGCCTCGCTCGTACTGCCCTGCGGCGCCGCCTTCGACGTGGTGAGCACCCCGGCCGCCTTCGGGCACCGGATGCTCGACCTGCTCCGCGGCGAGGGGCCGGGGTCGGGGCCTGTCGCCGCGCACCGCGGGCGGGTGCTGCTGTTCGCCGCGCCCGGCACCGCCCACCGGCTGCCGTCGCTGCTGCGCTGGGAGGAGTGGGGTGCGGCGGGCCGGGGTCGCACGGCGCCGCCGCTGCTCTGCCACGGACCCGGCGACGCCGTCACCGTGCCCCCGCTGGCCCCCGGCGCGGCCCCCGGGGCACGCTGGCTGGTCGCCCCCGGCTCCCGCAGACCGTGGCTCCCGGGGCCCGAGGTCCTGCTCTGGGCCTGCGCACGCGCGGCCCGCGCGGCGGACGGCGGCGCGGTACGCCTATCGATTTTTCCTCGCGCCGACCAGGGTGCTAATGTCTACGACGTCAGCAGGCGCCGCTAGCTCAGTTGGTTAGAGCAGCTGACTCTTAATCAGCGGGTCCGGGGTTCGAGTCCCTGGCGGCGCACAGACAGTGAAAGGCCCCTCGCCCAGCGCGAGGGGCCTTTCGCGTGCCCCGGCCCCCGCCTCGCCCGCCGTCCCGTGCGCCGGCGCCCCCTGACCCCGCAAGCACCTGCCGCGCCCGCCACTCCGTCGCCGCACCCCGTCGGCCCCCTGTCACCTCACCCCGTCGTCACCCGCACCCGCCAGCCGCCCGACTTCGTCCGGGGCCCGACCTCCAGGTCGATCCGCACCCGCTCGTCCGGCACTCGGAAGTGCTCACCGGTGCGGACGGGGGCGTCCGCGAGCGGCGGGTACACGGAGTCGCCCCAGCAGGCCGCCGTGGCCGGATGCGCGTCGACCACCTCCACAGGGCCGCCGCCGGACGCCGTCCCGCTGCGCACCCGGTACACGAGCACGCCCTGGGTGCACGTCGACCGGTCGTTGCCCCGCGCGCTGCGCGCCTCGAAGGCGATGGCACTGGTCCGGCCGGTGCGGACCACCACGAGCCGGGCAGGACGCGCGGCCCGCGCACCCTCGGCCGCCCGGCCGCCCTCGGCACCGCCCGGCCCCGGCGGTCCGGCCGGACCGCCCGCACCGGCACCCCTGCCCACCCCGACCGTGCCCGCGACCGCACTCCCGCCCGTACCGGTACTCGCACCCGTATCCGCACCCGGGGCCGAACCCGCGGCCGCGGCGGCCGCGAGCGCGGGGCCCGGACGCCGGGGAGGCGCCGACAGCGGCGCCAGGTCGACCCGGGTGCTGCCACCGCCCTCCACGCAGACCACCTGGCGCGGGTCCAGCCAGCCGAGCTTCCACTTGTGCCACCCGAAGAAGTCCGGCGCGAGACCGAACTGGCTGCCCATGACGTCCCAGTCCCCGACGTACGTGTCCCAGTCACCCTTGCCGTCCGAGGGGCGGTGGTAGAGGTCCGGCAGATCGAAGACATGTCCCGTCTCGTGCGCCAGTACATTCCGATCCGGAGGATGCCGCTCGAAGACGGTCACGATGCGTCGCAGGCTCGTACCGTCGACGCTGAACGGCTGGTCGAAATTGACCACCTTCGTTGCGTCGGAGTCAACACCGGGGGCATCCGGGTCGGCCACGAAGTAGACGAGGTCGAACCCCCCGAAGTCGACGTGCCGGTCCGCCGCCGCCACCGCGTCCCGCAGGTACTCCGTGCGGTGCCCGGCGTCCCAGTCACGCCGTATCCGGTACGCGGTGGACGGCTTGGGCATCCGGATCCAGGTGCGGTGCGGATGGGGGCGCAGGGTGAAGCTGCCGTACGAGGCGCGCTCGTAGAAGCGGCTGGTGGCGGGGAAGTAGTCGGCGAGCAGTTCGGCGGGCGTGGTCTGCGGGCGGGCGTCGGGGAAGGACAGGAAGACGAGCAGCGCGTCGACCGTCCTGCGCGGGCGCGGATAGGCGGCGTTCCAGGTGTCGAGGCCCTCCGAGTGGTGGGCGCGGGTGCGCTCCAGCGCACAGGGCGCCGGCTGCCTGCCGGCCACCGCGGGCCCGGCCACCAGCGAGGTGGCGGCGAGCGCGGTCAGTGCGGTGATCGCAGCCCCGGTGCTGCGCAGCCGCCGCTCGGGGCCCCGCGGCTCGTCGTCGCCGCCTCCGCCACCGCTGCCGCCGCCGCGGCCCGCGTCGTTACCGCCGCCCCCGCCGCCCAGCGCGAACGGCTCGGCGGGGCCGCCGGACCACCACCCGTCCGGGCCGTGGACCGCGCCCACGGCGCCGTCAGCCGGTCCCCCCGGGCCGCAGAAGGGCTCGGCCATCTCCCTGGAGTGGAGCGGACGCGGCACGGCTACCTCCGGGCACGGATTTCGGGGACACCGCACCCAGCGTGATGGCGTTTGTCAGATTTTGTCCTGTTGGGCTGACCCGCCCGGGTGAGCAGAGGATGACTCTTTTGGCACTCACGGAACGTCACAGCCGGTCGAGGACCGACAAAGCCGTAGCGGTGGCCGGGCAGGACCGGGCGGGAACGATCCGGCGATGAACGGACGAGGAACCGTTCCGGATCGTGCGGGGCGCGCCTGGCCGGGCGATGGCTGGATACGCCCCGGAACGCGCTCTATGATCGGCACACTTTCCTGCGCGGACCCGGCCGAAGCGGCCCACCCGACCACCGGCCCCGTCCGCCGCGAGGCGATACGGCGGGACCTGGGGCACCGGGAGTTTCTCCCAGGCCCGTGGGGCCCTGGGGGAGCGACCTGTACGACATCGACTGCACTACGACGCACTGCGGGAGCAAGCGGTGAGCGGAAAGCCAGAAGGACCGGCCCCTCCGGCCGACCTCGCCCACCGGACCGTCATGGAACGCCGCACCCGGGACCTGCACGGCGGCCCCGGGCCGAGCGCTCCCGCGGGCGCCCGCGCAGGCGGGCCCCGCGGCGGCGCCGAGTCCCACGAGGACGCGGAGCCGCGCGATACGGAGCCCCACAGTCCCGGGGGCCGCCAGACCGACGGCCCGGCCCCGCCCCCCGACGCCGCCGCACCGCCCGCGACCCCGGCACCCACCCCCCCGCCGGCGCTCCCGGACCCGGCCGCCGATGCCCCGGAGCCCTCCGCTTCGGCCACCGCCCACCCGGCACCCCCGCAAGCGGCGGCCGCCCTCCCGCCGCACACCGACCCGGCGGCCCCCTCCCCCCCGGGCACCTCTCCGGCCCCGTCGCCCGCTTCCCCGCCCGGCACACCCGGCACACCCGGGGCCCCGGCGCACCCCACCGCTCCCGCGCCGGGCACCGCCACCGGTCCGGGCACCGCCGCGCACCCCGGCGGCGCGCAACCGCGAGCCGCGCGCCCGGACGCCGTGCCCACCTCCGCGCGGCCGTCGGACCTCCCGGCGCCCCAGGCGGCCGAGGGCACCCCCGCGGGCGGTCGCCCGGCCCCCGACCCCGCCCTCCACCCGGCCGCCCTCCACCCGGCCGCCTTCGACGCCGCGCCGCTCGCGATGGCCGTGGTCGACGGCCGGGGGATCGTGGTGCACCCGAACGCTGCCTTCACCCGGATCTTCGGTACCGACCGCGGCGACCCGACCGGCCAGGTCGCCGCGGACCTGCTGAACCTGGCGTCGGACAACCGGACCTGGCACGCCTACCGTGCCGTGCTCGGCGGCCGGGAGGGCGGGCTGCGCTGCACCCGGCGCCTCAAGCACCCCGAAGGGCACTCGCTGTGGGGCCAGGTCACGGTCGTCCCGCTGCCGCCGGGCGGGGCGCCGCGGGAGACCGGGGGCGCGGTACTGCTGTCCGTCCTGGACATCAGCGCCCACCGCGAGCACCAGGCCAGACTGCGGCACCTCCAGATGCACGACCCGGTGACCCGGCTGCCCAACCGCACCCTCTTCTTCGAGCGGCTGACCGCCGCCCTGGAACCGGGCCGCCACGACCCGGGCGGGGCCGGCCCGCAGGACGCCCGCACCGCCCGCCCCTCCCCCGCCCCGCACCGCCCGCACCCCGCACGTTCCCCCCACAGCGCCCACGAGGACGGCGGTACCGGCCGGATCGGGCTGTGCTTCCTCGACCTCGACGGCTTCAAGGCGGTCAACGACACGCTGGGCCACCGGATCGGCGACCGGCTGCTCACCGCCGTGGCGGAGCGTCTGACGCGCTGCGCGGACCAGGCGGGCCGCGGCCGCGTCGGCATCCCCCTGGTGGCCAGGCTCGGCGGCGACGAGTTCGCCCTGCTGGTGGAGGACTCGACCGGCACGGAACAGCTCGCGGACCTCGCCGAGTCACTGCTGCACGCCTTCCAGGAGCCCTTCGACCTGGGCGGGCACAGGCTCACGGTCTCCGCCTCGATCGGTGTGGTCGAGCGGCGGGTGGCGGACACCACGGCCACCGGTCTGATGCAGGCCGCGGACACCACGCTGTACTGGGCGAAGGCCGACGGCAAGGGCCGCTGGACGCTCTTCGACCCGGAGCGCAACGCCCACCGCATGACCCGCCAGGCGCTGTCCTCGACACTCAGGGCCGCGGTCGAGCGGGGCGAGTTCCTCCTGGAGTACCAGCCCCTGGTGGGCCTCGGGGACGGCGGGCTGCACGGGGTGGAGGCGCTGGTGCGCTGGCGCCATCCGCAGTTCGGGGTGTTGACGCCGAATCGGTTCATCGGACTGGCGGAGGAGGACGGCTCCATCGTGCAGCTCGGCCGGTGGGTCCTGCGCACCGCGTGCCGCCAGGCCCGCCGCTGGCAGCTCGACCACCCGGACGTGCCCCCGGTGTACGTGAGCGTCAACGTCGCCGTGCGCCAGGTCTGGGACTCCGACCTGGTGGCCGACGTCGCGGAGATCCTCGCCGAGACCGGACTCGCGCCCCGGCTGCTCCAACTGGAGCTCACCGAGTCCGCGGTGATGGGATCGGCGGGCCGCCCGCTCCAGGCGCTCAGCGACATGGGCGTGCGGATCGCCATCGACGACTTCGGCACCGGGTACTCCAACCTCGCCTACCTGAGCAGGCTGCCGGTGTCGGTGCTGAAGCTGGACGGCTCCTTCGTGCACGGCTTCCGCTACGAGGAGGGGGCGCACCCCAATCCGGCCGACGAGGTGATCGTCGAGGCCCTGGTCCAGCTCGCCCACCGACTCGGCCTCACCGTCACCGCCGAGTGCGTGGAGACCTCGGGCCAGGCGGACCGGCTGCGCCGCATCGGCTGCGACACGGCGCAGGGCTGGCTCTACTCACGCCCGGTGGCACCGGAGCGCGTCTCGGACATGCTGACGGCCGGGGTGTGCCCGCGGGCTTGAGCCCAGGGCGCGCCCGAAGACCGGGGCGCGCCCGAAGGGGCACGCGCCCGGGCGCGTGCAACCGCGCGGCAGACCACGGCGGGACTCCCGGCCGGTGGCGGTGCGCACCCCCGCGCACCGCCGCACCCCGCACTGCCCGCACCCCCGCGCCCCGCGCCCGGCCCGGGGTGAGCCCCCGGCTTCGGGGGCGGCACGGCAGTCGCCCGGGCGCGCTCAGGGCGCCGTCAGCCCGTAGGCGTCCGCGATCAGCTCGTACGAACGCACCCGGACGTCACCGCTGTGCGCATTGGCCGTGATCATCAGCTCGTCGGCGCCGGTCCGCTTCTGCAACTCGTCGAGGCCGCTGCGGACCCGGTCCGGCGTGCCGTGGATGACGTTGGCGTTCCAGTCGTCGATGAACTCGCGCTCGATGGGGCTGAACGCGTACGCCGCAGCCTCCTCCGGAGTGGGCACCAGGCCGGGCCGTCCGGTGCGCAGCCGCACCATGTTGAGGGCCGCGGCCAGCACCTGGCGGCGGGCCTCCTCCTCGTCGTCGGTCGCCAGCGCCGAGACGCCGATCAGCGCGTACGGCTCGGCCAGCACCGCGGAGGGCGAGAAGGACTCGCGGTAGAGGTCGAGCGCGGGGACCGTGTTGCGCGCCGAGAAGTGGTGGGCGAAGGCGAACGGCAGCCCGAGCATGCCGGCGAGCCGGGCGCTGAAGCCGGACGAGCCGAGCAGCCAGATCGGCGGCCGGGCCGGCGACTGCACACCGCCCGCCGCGTTGGCCTGGACGGGTCCCGGCACGGCGTGGATACGGGAGTACGGATGCCCGTCGGGGAAGTCGTCGTCCAGGAAGCGGGTCAGCTCGGCGAGCTGCTGGGGGAAGTCGTCCGCGCTCTCGTTCAGGCGGTCGGCGCGGCGCAGCGCGGCCGCGGTGGCGCCGTCGGTGCCGGGTGCGCGGCCCAGCCCCAGGTCGATCCGGCTCGGCGCGATGGCCTGGAGGGTGCCGAACTGCTCCGCGATGACGAGCGGTGCGTGGTTCGGCAGCATCACACCGCCGGAGCCGAGCCGGATGCGGTCGGTGTGGGCGGCGAGGTACGCCAGGATCACGGCGGGCGAGGAGGACGCGACCCCGGGCATCGAGTGGTGCTCGGCCACCCAGTAGCGGTGGAAGCCGCGGCCCTCCGCCAGCCGCGCCAGTTCGACACTGGTGCGCAGCGCGTCGGTCGCGGTGTGGCCCGCGCCGACGGTGACCAGGTCAAGGACGGACAGCGGCACGGGGGCGGTGCCCCTGCTGTGGCCGACGATCTCCTCGGACGGCTGGGCGGGGTCGCTCGCGTTCAACGGGTGTGCCTCCTGTGCGTGCGTCTGTGGGCTGCGCCCGCACGAACAGGAGGCCGACTCCGTTTTATTCCCGCGCCCCTGCCCGAGCGCGCGCCCCTGACGGGCGGCGGGAACCGCGCGACCACCTCGCGGCGCCTTCCGCACCCGCCCGTGCCCCGGGACCACCGGAGGCGGGCAGGTGCGCCCGCGGGGCCGCACCGGTGGACGGCCGCCACGTCCGCGGGGGCGGGCGGCCTTCCCGCCGCCGTCGAGCACCGGCGGCGTCCACGGCACGCCGGGGCCGGCCTCAGACCGTGACCTGGACCAGCGGCTCCTTGGTGAAGAGAGCGCCCATCGACGGCGCGTTGACCCGCCGTCCGGCGAGCCGCAGCGCCTCCCATGCCGTGACCTGGTTGGCCGTGAGGACCGGCTTGCCGAGGACGTCCTCCAGCTCCGGCAGGTGGGCGACCGTGTGCAGGGCCGTGTCGGGCAGCAGGACCGCGTCCGCGTCGGGGTGGTCGCCCGCCCGGGCCAGCGCCAGCACCTCCTCACGCCCCCAGGTGCCCACCTCGGCGGCGGTGATGATGCCGCTGCCGCGGGTGGTCAGGACCTCGACCCCGCCGGCCTTCAGGAACTGCGAGAACAGCCCCGCGACGTCCTCCGGGTAGGTCGCGGCGATCGCCACCTTGGCGGCCTCCATCTCCTGCGCCGCGTGCAGGAACGCGAAGGACGTGCTGGACGCGGGCAGCCCCGCCGACTTGGCCAGGGACCGCACCTGGTCGTGCGCGCCCTTCCAGCCGTACACGAAGCTGGCGCTCGTGCACGCCCATACGACGGCCTCCGCGCCGGACAGCCGCAGCTCCTCGACGCCTGCGGACAACCGGTCCGCGGAGCCCATCTCCAGCAGCGCGTCGACACGGTGCGCATCCTCGCCGATGTCCGTGTGGACGACGGTGAGCCGGATGTCGCTGCCGATCAGTTGCTCCATGCGCGGGTAGTCGTCCTCCGCCGAGTAGCCGGGATAGAGGAATCCCAGTGCGGTCACGTCCAGCCTCCTTCTGCGGGTACTACGTCGGGTGGGGCCGCCCCCTGTCCGCGCCGGGGAACGGCGCCCGGCACGGTCTGCCGCCTGCCCTCACGCCCAGCCTCCCTCGGCCTCGGCCGTGGGGGGCGCCTCCGGCAGGGCCGGGGTGCCGCCGGCGGGGGCCGGCGGCGGGTCGAGCTGCAGGGCGCCCGGCCTGGCGCCGGGGTTGAGCAGCGCCTGGTAGGGCCCGACCGCACTGGTACCCAGGTGACGCAGCGCGGCCCACATGGTCACCTGGTTCGCGGACAGCACGGGCATCTGGAGCTCGGCCTCGAGCTGCGGGATGACGTCGTACGTCGGGAGGTTCGTGCAACTGATGAAGAGCGCGTCCGCGGTGCCGGGGACCGCCTGCCGTGCCATGTCCACCACATCACGGTACGGCACCTTCCAGATGTGCCGGGTCAGGCCGAGCCCGGCCCGCCCCGTGACCTGCACTCCGGCCTCGGCCAGATAGTCCTCCAGGGCACCGGTCACCGAGTCGGTGTACGGGGTGACCAGGGCGATGCGTTTCGCCGAGACCTCCGCAAGGGCCTCGAGCAGCGCACCCGAGGTGGTGAGCGAGGCCACCTCGCCCGCGCGGTTCATCGCCTCGCACATCGCACGCTCGCCGGCGGTGCCGCCCACGAAGCTGCCGGAGGTGCAGGCGTAGGCGATGACCTCGGGCTCGGCGACGCTGAGCGCCCGGACCGCCTCCTCCAGGGTCTCGTGCTCGCTGACCATCCGCGCCAGGTCGAGGCTGACCTCGACGGGCACGAACGGCGTGCGGGTCAGATACAGCGATATCTCGTCCGGAACCCAGCGCCAGAGTTCACGGTCGAGCGCGAAGTCAAAAGGGGCGACGATCCCCACACCGCGCTGAGGGTGGGGTCCACCCATGATCGAGACGTCCATTGCAAGCCCCAATTCAAATCGAGCCAGGAAGGAGCATTGAGGTGCGACGGCCGGAGCCGGATTGACACCGAGAAAGGAGATCACCGGAGGACCACCGGACTACCAGTGTGGAACACCCGCGGAGCAAACAGGAGCCGCAAGATCACAAAGGCGTCGGAGAGCCCCGTCGGAGCTCCGGGGAGAAGAAGACCGGCACACGCCGGGACGTCGGGACGGGGGTGTGCACGGAACCCACGAAAGGGATCCGTGTTGACGAAGGTAGGTTCGGCTGCCAGCGTGGTCAATCCGCATATTCCAGACGGCCTCGGCCGACACTGACCAGGGAAGCGGAACGCCGTTGCAGAAGGGTTTCATCCCGATGTCCGAAGCCGCTCTTCCCACCCTCCTCGTCCTGGGTGCCGAGCCGCCGCCGCGACTCGGCGGGCTCACCGGGCGCGTCCGGATCCAGTTTGCCGACGCGACCACCCTCGCCGCCCAACTGCCCAGCGCAGACGTGTTGTTGGTGTGGGACTTCGCCTCTCACGCAGTCCGCTCGGCATGGCCGGGCGATGGCCCCCGACCACGCTGGGTACACACGGCGAGCGCCGGTGTGGACCATCTCCTCAGCCCCGAGCTGGCCGCCTCGGACACCGTGGTGACCAATGCGCGGGGCATCTTCGACCAGCCGATCGCCGAGTACGTCGCCGGCCTCGTCCTGGCGATGGCGAAGGATCTGCCAGGCACTTGGCGTCTTCAGGGCCACCACGAGTGGCGGCACCGCGAAACGCAGAGAGTGGCCAGAAATCATGCTTGTGTGATCGGCGCGGGCCCCATCGGGCTCGCCATCGCCCGGACCCTGGAGGCGCTCGGGATCACCACGGCGGTGGTGGGCCGCACTCCCCGGCCCGGTGTGCGCGGTGCGGACGACCTCGGTCCGCTGGTCGCGGCGGCCGACTGGGTGATCAGTGCGGCACCGCTCACGGACGCCACCCGGGGCATGTTCGACGCCCGGTTCTTCGGGCTCATGCGGCCCTCCGCGCGGTTCGTCAACATCGGGCGCGGGCCCCTGGTCGTCGAGGCGGACCTCGTGGAGGCGCTGGAGAAGCGGTGGATCGCGGGCGCCGCCCTCGACGTCTTCGAGGAGGAGCCGCTGCCGCCCGGCAGTCCCCTCTGGGACACCCCGGGCCTGCTGGTGTCCCCGCACATGAGCGGTGACACCATCGGCTGGCGGGACGACCTCGCGACCCAGTTCGTCGAGATGTACGAGCGGTGGGAGGCGGGCGAGCCGCTGCCGAACGTGGTCGACAAGGAGCGCGGCTATGTACGCGGTGCCTGACCCGGGGGCCCGGCCGCCCCGCACCCGGCGCCCGGGCGGCGCCCGCGACCCGGGCGGTACCGGCGGCCCGGGCGGTACCCGCGGCCCGGGCGGGTACGGGGGACAGCAACGGCACACCGGTATGAGGGAGAGCGGATGACCGAGCTCACAGACCTGACCGCCACCCGGCTCCTGGAGGGCTACCGGGACGGCACGCTCAGTCCCGTCGACGTGGTGGACGCGGCCCTGCGGCGGTGCGAGGACGTCCAGCCGGTCGTCAACGCCTTCGTCCGCATCGAGCCCGACCAGGCCCGTGAACAGGCGCGGGCGTCCGCCGAGCGCTGGCGCCGCGGGGAGCCGCAGGGCCTGCTGGACGGGGTGCCGGTGACCGTCAAGGACATCCTGCTGCTGCGCGGGGCGCCGACCCTGCGCGGCTCGATGACCGTCAGCCCCGGGGGCGCCTGGGACGAGGACGCGCCGTCGGTGGCGCGGCTGCGCGAGCACGGCGCCGTCTTCCTCGGCAAGACGACCACTCCGGAGTTCGGCTGGAAGGGCGTGACGGACTCGCCGCTGTCGGGGGTCACCCGCAACCCGTACGACCCCTCGCGCACCGCCGGCGGGTCGAGCGGCGGCAGCGCGGCGGCGGTGGCGCTGGGCGCGGGCCCGCTGTCGCTGGGCACGGACGGCGGCGGCTCGGTGCGCATCCCGGCCTCCTTCTGCGGCATCTTCGCGCTCAAACCGACGTACGGGCGCGTGCCGCTGTACCCGGCGAGCGCCTTCGGCACGCTGGCGCACGTCGGCCCGATGACCCGGGACGCCCGGGACGCCGCCCTGATGATGGACGTGATCAGCGCGCCCGACGCCCGCGACTGGTCGCACCTCGGGCCGGCCCCGAGCAGCTACCTCCAGGCCCTGACCCGGGCGGAGGACGGCACCGACCTGCGCGAGCCCGGCAGCGCCCTGCGCGGACTCCGGGTGGCGTACGCGCCGACGCCGGCCGGGTACGCCGGGGTGCAGCCGGCGGTGGCCGCGGCGGTGGAGCGCGCCGTGCGCCGGCTCGCGGAGCTGGGAGCGGTCGTGGAGGAGGCCGACCCGGGCTACACCGACCCGGTGGAGGCCTTCCACACCCTGTGGTTCAGCGGTGCGGCCCGCGTCATCGAGCCGCTGGGCGTCGCGGAGCGCGACCTGCTCGACCCGGGCCTGCGCGAGGTCTGTGCGCAGGGCGCCGGGTACAGCGCGCTGGACTACCTGGCCGCGGTCGACGTCCGGATGGACCTCGGCCGCCGGATGGGGCGCTTCCACGACACCTACGACCTGCTGGTCACGCCGACGCTGCCGCTGACCGCGTTCGAGGCGGGGCGGGAGGCGCCGGCCGCGGGAGGCGCGGGAGGCGCGGCGGGATCCGGGCCGGGGGCCGGGGACGGGCGGTGGACGAGCTGGACGCCGTTCACCTACCCGTTCAACCTGACCCAGCAGCCGGCGGCCTCCGTGCCCGTCGGCACCGACGAGGCCGGGCTGCCCATCGGCCTCCAGATCGTGGCCGCCCGGCACGCGGACGCCCTCGTGCTGCGGACGGCCCACGCGCTGTACACGGCGGGGGTGGCGACCTCGGGGACGGCGCCGGTCGCGCACTCCTGATCGCCCGGCGCGCCCGTTGATCGCCCGGCGCGCCCGTTGATCGCCCGGCGCGCCCGTCCGCTCGTGCGCTGGACCGGTGCGCTCCCCGCTGGACCGGTCCGCTCGTGCGCCGGACCGGTCCGCTCGTGCGCCCCGCCGCGCCGGGTCTCTCGTCCGCCGTGCACCGGCGTCGTGCGACACGCGCCGTGCGACGGGGACGGGGACGGGGACGGCAACGGCAACGTGCGATCGTCCGCGGTGCGCCCGTCCGGCCGCCCGCCCGCCGGGTCACCGGGCCCCCGGAGCACCGGGGCACCGGGGCTGAACCGCCGCCGGACGGGCGCACCGGAGCCGCAGCGACGAACCCGCACCGCCGGGCCCGGGCCAAAGGGCCACCGAACCCGCACCGCGGAGCCCGGACCACCGGACCACCGGACCACCGGACCACCGGACCACCGGACCACCGGACCACCGGACCACCGGACCACCGGACCAGGTGCGGACCACGTGTGGGGGCCCGCACCGGCAGTCCGGCCACATGCTATGTGAGATACCTCACGCCCGCCGGAACGACAGGGTCTCCCCCAGCGCGCCCGCCCGCCACAGGTCCTGGCAGGCGTCCGCCATCCGGTCGAGCCCGTCGACGACCTGCCCCCAGACGATCCCGGGGATCCACCCGAGGTCCCCGTTGAGCAGGAGGTTGTTGCGCTCGTAGAACAGCGCGAGGTCGACCATGACGGCACCCGCCTCGACACCCGCGTCGGTGCTCGAATACCCGTACGCCTGGCTGCCCAGTTGCGTGCCGTTGAAGGAGAAGTAGCAGAGGTCGCCCGGAATGGGAGTGACGGTCGGGTTCTCCAGGGGCGGCTCCTTGTCGGTGAACGGGGAGAAGAGGGCGTAGATCTCGTTGCGGGCGTACTTCGCGTGATAGACGTCACCGCCCAGCGGCAGCGCCTCCCACACGGCCGCGCAGGTCAGCGGCGCCCGGTCGTCGAGCAACTTCGCCGTGCACGTCACGCCACGCTTGGCCAGGGACACCTCGATGAATCGATCAGTCATGAACTCATCGTGCCCTCCAGGTCAAGACCGCATCACCTGCAACGGGGCTAAAAGCGATCGGCATACCTTGCATGAGATGGGGTAGCCGCGCGCCCATGGCTCCGACTCCGGAAAGAGAAAACCGACGAGAACCAGGCGGCATAGGGCGCCGGACGCTCCTTGCGGGCGCGGCGGCGCTGGGTACTGCCGCCGCCGTGGGGGGTGCGGCGGGCTGTGCCCGGGTGGACGAGGGCAACGCTCTGGAACGGCTGCGCTCCCAAGGCGTGGTCCGGCTGGGAATAGCCGGTGAGGTGCCGTTCGGCTACATCGACGAGGACGGCAATTTCACCGGGGAAGCCCCCGACCTGGCAAAAGTGATCTTCAAGAGACTGGGGATCGACCGGGTGGTACCGGTCGCCACGGAGTTCGGCTCGCTGATCCCGGGCCTGAACTCCCAGCAGTTCGACGTGGTCTCCGCGGGGATGTACATCAACAAGGAACGCTGCCAGCAGGTCATCTTCGCCGAGCCCGAGTACCAGATGCTCGACGCCTTCATCGTCCGCAAGGGCAACCCGCTCAACCTGCACGACTACAAGGACGTGGTGAAGGCCAAGGCGAAGTTCGCCACCGGCACCGGGTACGCCGAGATCGACTACGCGGAGCAGGCCGGCATCAAGCAGAGCGACATCGTGATCCTCCAGGACCAGGTGGCCGGTCTGAACGCGGTCGAGTCCGGCCGTGTCGACGTCTTCTCCGGCACCGCGCTCACCACCCGGATGGTGGTCAAGAAGAGCACGAAGGCCGAGGTCACCGCGCCCTTCGCGCCCACGGTCGACGGCAGGAAACACATCGACGGCGGAGGCTTCGCGTTCCGGCCCGTGGACACCTCGCTGCGGGACGCCTTCAACGTGGAGATCGCCAAGATGAAGAAGAGCGGCGAGCTGCTGCGCATCCTTCGGCCCTTCGGCTTCACCGAGAAGGAAATGACGAAGCTCACCGCGAAGGAGCTCTGCGCCCAATGACCACGGGACTGTGGCAACACTGGGTCCTGCCCGGTATATGGATCACCGTTCAGCTAACGGTCTACAGCGCGGCGCTGGCGGCGGCCGTCGCCTTCGGTGTCGGCATGGCCCGCACCCACCACCTGCGGATCGTCCGGTTCCTCGCGGGTTTCTACACCGAGATCTTCCGCGGCACCTCCGCCGTGGTCCTGATGTTCTGGATGTTCTTCGTGCTGCCGCTGCTGTTCGGCTGGCAGCTCGTCCCGATGTGGGCGGCGGTGCTCGCCCTCGGCCTGTCCTACGGGGCGTACGGGGCCGAGGTCGTACGCGGTGCGCTCAACTCGGTGGCGACGGCGCAGCGCGAGGCGGGGGTAGCGCTCAGCTTCACACCGTGGCAGCGGATGCGGCTGATCATGCTGCCGCAGGCCGTTCCCGAGATGATCCCGCCGTTCAGCAACCTGCTGATCGAACTGCTCAAGGGCACCGCACTGGTCTCCCTGCTGGGCATCGCGGACACCTCGTTCGCCGCGTACCTGGTGCGCCTGGCCACCCAGGAGAGCGCCAAGATCTACTCGATCAGCCTGGTCATCTACTTCGTCCTCGCCTTCGTCCTGTCCCGCGGCATGCGGGCCCTGGAACGCAAGACCAAGGCGAACATCGGCCGGCCTAGTGAGCCCGGCCTGCTCAGGAACCTCTCGCTGCGCCGCTCCTCCGATGACGCGGACGAACGCCTGAAGGACCTGACGGAGACCGGAGGTGTCGCATGAACTGGGATTGGTCGGCCGTCGGTGACTTCCTGCCGCGTTTCTGGGACGGCGTGCTCACCACGCTGGAGGCGGTGGCACTCGGTTCCGTGATCTCCTTCGCGGTCGGTCTGGTGTGGGCGTTCGCCTACCGCGCACCGACCCGCCTCGTCCGCTGGCCGGTCGGCGTCGTCACGGAGTTCATCCGCAACACGCCGCTGCTGGTCCAACTGTTCTTCTTCTACTACGTCCTGCCGGAGTGGGGCATCGAGTTCAGCGCCCTGACCACCGGCATCCTGGCGATCGGGGTGCACTACTCGACGTACACGATGCAGGTCTACCGTGCGGGCATCGAGGCCGTGCCGCCCGGGCAGTGGGAGGCGGCCACGGCGCTCAGCCTCCCCACCCGCCGCACCTGGACCGCGGTGATCCTGCCGCAGGCGATCCGCCGCGTGGTGCCGGCACTCGGCAACTACGTGATCTCGATGCTGAAGGACACACCGATGTTCATCGGGATCGGCGTGCTGGAGATGCTCGGCCAGGCCCGTCTGCAGGGCGCCGACACCTTCCGCTACGTCGAGCCGCTGACCGTCGTCGGCGTCGCCTTCATCGTCATCGCCTATCCGGCATCCCTTCTCGTACGAGCCCTGGAGCGTCGTCTTGTCCGCTGACACCTCACCCAAGAACCTGGACGCCAACCCGCCGGTGGACGGCAGCGAGCTGATCCGCTTCGACAAGGTCACCAAGCGGTTCGGCAGCAATGTCGTCCTCGACGAGCTGGACTTCTCGGTCGCCTCCGGCAAGCACGTCACCCTGATCGGCCCCTCGGGATCCGGCAAGACGACGATCCTGCGCCTGCTGATGACCCTGACCAGCCCCGATTCCGGCAGCATCAAGGTGAACGGTGACTATCTCACCCACGAGCAGCGGAACGGCAAGCTGGTGCCGGCGGGCGACAAGCACATACGCGAGGTCCGCAAGAACATCGGGATGGTCTTCCAGCAGTTCAACCTGTTCCCCAACATGAAGGTGCTGCGGAACATCACCGAGGCTCCGGTGACCGTGCTCGGCCTGTCCAAGGACGAGGCGGAGGAACGGGCCCGCGAACTGCTCGACATGGTGGGCCTCGGCGACCGCTGCGACGCCTACCCCACCCAGCTCTCCGGCGGCCAGCAGCAGCGGGTGGCCATCGCCCGGGCCCTGGCCATGCGTCCGCAGGTCCTGCTGCTCGACGAGGTCACCTCGGCCCTCGACCCGGAACTCGTGGCGGGCGTCCTCGACGTCCTGCGCGACATCGCCCGCACCACCGACATCACGATGCTCTGCGTCACCCACGAGATGAACTTCGCACGGGACATCTCGGACCGGGTCCTGATGTTCGACGCGGGGCGGGTCATCGAGTCGGGCTCGCCGGACAAGATGTTCACCGAGCCGGAGCACGAGAGGACCCGGGAGTTCCTGAGCGCGGTGCTCTGAGGAGGCCCGTGGGCTCCCACGGCCCACGGCCCCCGGCTTTTCCGTGGGCTCCCACGGCCCACGGCCCCCGGCCTCCCCGTGGGCTCCCACGGCCCACGGCCTTCGGGGACGGGAGGTGCCGCCGGTCCTCCCGCCACGCCCACCCGCGACGGCTCCCCCGGCTCCCCGACCGCCCCGGTCCACGGCCTCCGACCTGCCGTGCCCTCCCGAGGCGAGCCCGGAGGCCCCACCGGCCGACGCAACGGCACGGCCTCCCCAACCCCACCCCACATGGTCAGGAGCACCCCCGCGGACCAGGTAGTATTTCCTTTGTCAGCAGGCGCCGCTAGCTCAGTTGGTTAGAGCAGCTGACTCTTAATCAGCGGGTCCGGGGTTCGAGTCCCTGGCGGCGCACCAGCCTTCACCGGGCTGACTTGGGCGTTCTCGGTTTCCGAGAACGCCCACTGACGTTTCTAGGGCGCGTATGGGTCCGAAATGGGTCCGTGTGCGGGAGATGCGTCGGCGGGGCATTAACTGCTCGGAATCGCATGTCCCCACTCTGTGCACAGCGTGCATCAACGACCGAGGTCCTCCGACAAAAGCACCTCACCGCCCACACCCCCACGTGTGGCAGGAGGCGTGGGCGGTGGGCCGGCACCCATCGGATGGGGCACTAGCTGCGGACCGCGCGAGGTCAGAGGCGGCGCAGGCGCGTCGAGACTGTTGCGGTGACTGTTCTGTTGGAGTCCCGCGGCCAGAATCACGCGGGCGACGGCGCCCGCGGCGTGGTGTTCGACCTCGTCGGCCACGCTCGTGTACGTCTCGCGGGTGAGCGTGGAGGAGGAGTGGCCGAGCATCTCCTGGACCACTTTGACGTCCACTCCTGCTGAGAGGGCGTGGGTGGCTGCGCCGTGGCGCAGGTCGTGCAGCCGGATGGGCGGCAACCCGGCTTCTCAGACGAGCTGCTTGAACTGTCCGGTCACCCAGCCGGGATGCAGCGGAGTCCCGTCGTCACTGGTGAAGACGAGGCCGCTCTCCACCCACCGCGTCCCCTGAACCAAACGCTTCTCCCTCTGTCGCCGACGGTGCACGGTCAGGACAGTTACGGTCAGCGGGTCGAGGGCGATGGTCCGTTCTCCTGCGTCTGATCGCTCAGGTCCGAGCCGTACCGGGGCCGGCGCCCTGGGCGGTCGGCTGCGTTCCCGAACCGATCAGCGAGACAGTCACACCCAGGAGTAGACGGACTGGACCCGGCATCCGTGACCACGCGACACTTCGATCACAGGGCCTCTTGCTCCTCTCTGGACTCGACATCCGCAAGCTACCAAGAGGCCCTTCTTCCATGCATCCGCACCGCCACACTCACCCAGACGCTGCCCCTGCCCGAACCGCACCGACCACCGAACAAATAGAGAACAGTCAGGTAGGCATCCTCAGCAACGCCCTCCGCGAACCTGGCCGACCCACCGTCCGGCCCCACGACGGTGACGAACCACCACTTGGTGCAGCACCCATCCGATGACGTTGCCCGACATGGAAACAAGGCCAGTTACACCCAGCCGCTTCATGGCACCTGCACTGCATTGCAGTCAATGGCAACAACCAGCGATCCCGACCCCCCAGTTAGATAGTCATGTTCCGGAAAATAGTCCACATGTAGGTGGTCGCTCTGATCCGCCTCCAAAGCGAAGCCTTCGATGTTCTCAGCAAGGAGAGAAAGGAATAGCAGTCTGCCTTCTACGTCCAGAGCCTCACCACGCTCGGAAGAAGAAATCCTTACCTTCCCACTCGCTTGGCGAATTTCGATGCGCAACAACGATCTGCTGTAAGGGAATGGATCTGGCACCTTCGCCAGGAGGGTTTTTCCGTCACCGCTACGCAGCTTTCGACCCAAGGCCATCAGTTCGGAGCGGGTTCCAGACAGCTCCAATTCCCCTGTCGAATCGTCGCGCAATACTTTCATCATCACGTCTCCGTCAGTGACCTATGGCCAGTAGTCACCCGGCCGGATAGTGGATGGATCTATACCGGTGTGCGGGTCCTTGAGCGGGCCACTAGCTAGTAACCGTCTTTCTATTGATCTGAGTTTCCAGATTCAGGTGCGGCCCCAGTTTCTGAACGTGAGGACTATTGGGGTTCACATCAAACCGTGCAATCTTCCTCACCGCCTTACCGGGCTCATCAGTCGTCACGCTCATGAACTGAACTCCGCCCGCCGAGCAGCCGAGCAGCAAGGAGCCCCGCACCGTCACTACGGTGCGGGCCTCCGTCCACCGCTGTCACCGTCAGCCCTGCCGTCAAACCAGCCAAGAGGCTCGCCGGAACTACCTTCGACCGGGAACTCATGGCAAGCCGTACAACAATACATAAAAAGCATGCATTACTGCGACAACTGCCCCCTCAACTCCCATGCATTCCCCAACAACGGATTCTTGCAACGCGCCGAAGGAACGGATTTCCTTCAAGCCCTGGATGAGTCGACAGGATCTCACCCGTGGCCGAATCAAGCAATGCAGAAACGGAATTATGATATTCCAGAACGGAAATTAAGGCGCTTTCCTCGACCCGATCCGAAGCGATTCTCAAACCCTTCGAGTCCCGGATGAAGTACATACGGAAAGAGCCAGTGGACGACTGAATTTGAGATCCTCGATGAGCCTGCAGCTCCCGGCAGCCAAGATTCAGCATCAGGCAATAATCAACTAGGGTCTGATTTGGCTCATCCACCCCAAAATTGATTCCGTTCACAATAAAGGACACGGCAGCCCGAAAGAGGTCGAAGGTGAAGGCGCTGGCGCTGACCTGCTCCCACTCGACCTGCCCCCCGAAGAGTCGGTAGGGGTCCATCCAGCGGACCAGGAGGGATCTCCACCTCTTCGCTCAATGCTGAACTCAATCACCGGGGGGACTCCTCAGCCACGCCCACATAGGTGTCACCGCTACGGTTTACGCCCACGTCGCCTCCGCTCGAGCGCGACGCCATCGACCTCCTCGACGACGCCCTCCGAAGTCCTGCCGAGACCATCGAGCAGCCCGACGACGGCGACGAACCACCACTTTGTGCAGCTCCCGTCCGCTGACGTTGCCGTCAACTACTGCCGTCAGACGCCACAGCGGCCCTACCGGAAGATATCCGGTAGCGCCCTACTATTCCCTAGGGGCGCTCGAACGTTTCTACCTTGGTGCGATATCCAGAACGCTCTCGTGAATCTGCAAAAATCTCCACAATGAAGTCAGGAAGAGCATTAGGAGCGGGCTTTCCATCGCTCCCCCGACTGCCTGGTTCTGCCTGCCAGTCCAGCAGATGCACAACAACTGCATACTGGCCACTATCGAGAGAGATCCCAACGGTTTCGGCTCCCGAGTAGTTCCCGACACCTTCAAGACCGCCGAGCTCAAGCTCGCCATCAGAAATGAGTAGGTAGGGCTCCGAAGAAACGAGCAAATACTCCCTCTCTCTCTCGCTCAGCTGCCCGGGAGACTCCACGCCTCGCACTGTCGCCTGAAAAGCTCCGCTTCCACCGATGTTGAGGGGAACGAAGGCACCATCGGAGATCTGGCGTGAGAGGGCGGAGTCTTCAGCAATCTCGTCCTCCCACTGGTCCAGCTCGCTGACGTGCGCGAAGACACTTGTGCGCCAGATGCCGAACATGCCGGCATCGGTCGCTACAGCGCGGGAGACGTTCAGGTCTCGCAACTGCATGGCCCTACCTCACCTAACATCGTCTGACTGTGATCGTGATGCTACACACCAGATCACCTGGCTGTAGACTCTGCCTCTTCAGCTGGCCGGAAATCTGGGAGCCCAAGCTTCGGTTGACGGAACTGTCGAGTGGCCACATATTACTGACGTCGTCAGCCCCGCCAAGCTGGAGATCAATCTTGTGGTCGATATCAGTTCCTGGCACCGCATTTTTTCCAGCTCGACGCCAAACATCCGCAGCGCTTCCGGAGCGGTTGACCTTGGTGACAACGAGCTGCGGTGCGTCATTCAAAGCCGCGACCTTGGCATCCGCCGCGGCAATCTGCTCCGGCGTCCAATCCGGCTTATAGGTCAGCTCAAGATTCGCCCCATTGCAGTTATGAACCAGGACCGGCGTGGCCCCCGCCAGCACATAGTACGTGTGAAGCGTGCCGACGGTGAGGTCGTAGGTGGTGGCGTGCTGGTGGAAGTTGCGGACCGCGGTGACGGTGAGGGTGGTGCCGTCGGGGCGGCGGAGTGTGGTGCCGGGGGTGAGGTTGTGGGCGTCGGTCCAGTGGTGGTGGGTGCTGTCCCAGAAAGGGTGGTGCCAGGTGGTGGTGAGGGTCTGAGCAGTGTTCCCGTGGTCGTGGTGAGGAGGGCCGCGGGTAGGAGCGGTGTCCAGGGTGAGGGTGGTGAAGTCCTTGTCGGTGTGGGTGACGATGACCCGCTGGACCTTCTCCGGAGCGGTCACGCCGGTCTGCGGGTCGGTGGCCAGGACCGTGTCACCGGCCTTTACCTGGCTGATCGGTTTGGATGAGCCGTCGGCCAGGCGTACCGGGGTGGCGGGTAGGAAGCTGTGCACCGCGCAACCGGCGGCCTCCGCCCCTGCTCCTTCCGACTCCGCGGCCCTGACGACGGCGCGCTCGGCCTCCACCGCGTCCTCGGCCACCCTCGCGGCCTCCTCCGCGTCCTTGACCAGCGTGTAGGCGCGATCGAGGGAACGCCACACCTTGAAGGCCTCGACACCGACCTTGATGGCCTTGAACGCCTTCCCCCAGGGGACCGCGGTCAGGGCCGTGCTGATGCAGCCCATGACGTCGCCCTTGGTGAAGCAGTTGTAGGCATCGGTCAGGCCGAGGACGTCCGCGACCAGGTTGACCAGACGGTGTCTGAAGCCGGATGCCTGTTTCTTCGCCGCGGCCACTGCCGCGTTGGCCGTGGCTTTCTGTCTCTCCAGAGCCCGCTGCTCCGCGTGGGCGTTGGAGACGCTGTTGCTGATGTTGGCTTTGTACTGTCTTCCGTATGCCTTGGTGTTGCCTGGAGTACTGCCCGAGCCCGGATAGTCGTGCAGCGCCGGCGAATGGGGGTTGGTGTCGGTGGGCGTGCGGTTGAGGCAAAGCGGGCAGTTGCGGGTCGGGCAGTCGACGTCCGCGCACGCCCCGGAGGGGTCGGACGTCGTCACCGGGGTGTCGTCGGCGTAGTCGTAGGCGTTCCACGACTGCGGCGCCCCCGGGTCCAGGATCGGGTCCGGGCTGAGGAAGCGGCCGATGGACGGGTCGTATTCGCGCGCGCCGAGGTTGGTCAGGCCCGTGTTGTCGTCCTGGGTGCCGCCGACGAATCCACGCTGGCCTGCGGTCCAGGTCCCCGACTGGTCCCGCACCTCACCGAACGGTTTGTACTGGCGACGGGTGACCTGCTGGGTCTGGGAGTCCACGGCCAGGGTGCTCGTTCCCTGATGGTCGGGAATCAGGTAGGTGAAGTGCCCATCAGAGGAGTGACTGGCCACGACCTGGCCGGCAACGGAGATGTAGCGCACACCGTCCGCAGTCGTAGCACCCTTCTTCTGCGTGATCTCCTCATCACCCGTGTAGAGGGTGGTGGCGTCCGGACCCCGGCGCAGCAGCAGGTTGCCGTCGGCGTCGTACAGGTATGTCGTGTCGCCGCTGGTGCCGGTGGAGGCCAGCTCGGACAGGTTGCCCTCGTCGTCGTAGGTGAGGGTGTCGGTGCCCGCGCGGGTGGTACGGGTGCGGACGTTGCCGGCCTCGTCGTAGGTGTAGCTGTTGGTGGTGTCGGCGGTCGCGTCTGCCGGTACCACCTTGTTCACCTCGGCGACTGCGTGCGCGGGTCCCTTGTCCGCCGCGACGGGCGTGTACGTGGCGGTGGCGTCGCGGGAGGTGTCCCCGGCCGGATCGTGGTCGACCTGGGTGGCCCGGGCGCCGGTGGCGTCGTAGGTCCACGTCTGCCAGTACGGGGAGGGACCGCCCACCGTCGAGGAGGAGCCGGGTGCGGGGGCGGCTGCACAGTCGTCGGTGGCCGTCCAGGCGGCCTTCAGCCGCTGGGCCCAGTCATAGCCGAAGCACTGGGTGTCGATCTGACCGGTGTCCAGCTTGTCGGTGATCTTCGTGACGTTGCCGGACGGCTGGTACGCGTAGCTGGTCTGGTCGGCGAGCGCGCGACCCGACTGGGCCACGGTGGTGGAACTGGTCAGCCGCTGGGTCTGGTCGTCGTAGGTGAGGGTCTGCTGGGTGAAGTTGCCGGAGGTGCCGTAGGTGAACTGCAGCGGCTGGTCGAAGTCGTTGTAGCGGAGGCCGCTGACGTAGGCCCAGGTGTTGACGCCGGCCGCAGCGATGGGCCGGTCGTTGGCGTCATAGGTATACGCCACCGTCTCCTGCGGAAGCTTGACGGTGCTGGGACTGGCATCCGTGTATTCCTCCAGCGTGCCGTTGAGGTTGTAGTTGTTCTGGTGGACGTAGGTGCCGCCCAGCGCGCCCTCGGAGCCCGGGATGATGAGTTCGGTGGCCTGCACCCAGCCGTGGCTGTCGTAACCGAGAACCTTGTTGGTGTAAGCCGTGCCGGTTGTCCCGTCCACATAGCGGGTGGAGGAGGTGGGCTTGCCCTTCTTCAGCGTGTCGTAGGTCCAGGAGGCCTGCTCGTTGCTCGGCGAGGGGTCGACACCGCCTGTGGTGTCGTACTCGGCGGTCTTGCGCCCCATCTCGTCGTAGGCGTAGCTGATGGTCTTGTTGCGTGCGTCGGTGGTGCTCAGCACCTGGCCGGCGTTGTCATAGGTGGAGGAGGAGGTGCCGGTGTCCGGGTCACTCTGGGAAGTCCGGCGGCCCAGCAGGTCGTAGTGGCTGGTCCAGGTGTGGCCCTGTCCGTCGTCCTGACCTATCTGGTGACCGGCCGGGTCGTAGTTGTAGGTGGCCGTGTCGGCGTCGCCGGTGGGTGTACTGCCGTGGTAGCGCAGCAGCTTGACCATCTGGCCGCGGGCGTCGGTGTACGTGCTGGTGGGGGTGGCACCACCAGGCTGCGCACCGACAAACGGAGTGACATCGACTCGGTCGGAGCCGGGATAGGCCGTGGTGGTGCGCCAGGTCTCCGAGGCGAAGTGGTAGGCGATCTGGGCGGTCACCCTCCCCGCGCCGTCGTAGACCGTGCCGGTCTGCGAGGGAGTCTCGTTGTCCGCCGCGTCCACCAGCGTCCCCGAGGGCGTGCCGCCGCTGCTGTAGGGATCGGAGGTGCTGACCACCCAGCCGTGGCTGTCGTAGTGGCTGTCGGTGATGACCCGGTTGCCGTTCGCGGTTACTGTCTGCGTCTCCCGCGGGCGCAGCATCGCGTCGTAGATGGCGATGGAGGTGCGGTAGCTCATGTCGTGGTTGAGGGTCTTGGTGGTGACCGTCGACGGCACGCTGCGACTGAGGTTGTAGGTGTAGGTGGTATTGGCCGGGGCGCTCGTGGAGAAGCCCGGGTTCCACACGGCGGTGAGACGTCCCAGCGGGTCGTAGCTGCTGTTGGTGGAGTACCCGGCCGCGTCGGTGGTCTTCACGTCCAGGCCGCGGGCGGGGTCGAGTGTGGTCGTGGTGGCGAAGCCGACCGTCTGGCCGGTGACCTTCGGCTGGATCACCTTGATGGATGTCGGGGCCGCGCCGGTCGCCGGGGTGTAGGCGGTGGTCGTGGTCCGGTTGTCGGCGTCGGTCTCGGTGAGTTCGCGACCGTAGGAGTCGTAGGTGTTCTGCAACGCCGTGATGTAGTGGACGGTGCCGTCGCCGCTGACCGAGTCGGCCTTCTGCACCATCGTGACATCGCCCTTGGTGGGCGTGGCGGTGTTGTCGGTGGAGGAGTCGAAGAAACTCAGGTCGTCGCTGACGAGGTCCTGCGGGTAGGTGGGCGTGGCGGAGCAGGAGACGGCGACCGACTGGACCCGGCGCGGGGTGGGAAGAAGATGGCCGGCGGCGTCCTGGGCGTACCAGGTGCGGGTGCACTGGTCGTCGTCCGCGGTCGAGGTGTCGCCCTTGTCGTCGACCGCGGTGGGCAGGCCGGTGGCATCGTCGAGGGCGTAGTCGGTCTCGGTGGTCTGCTTGGTGCCGTCGGCCTTGGTGGTGGTGGTGCGCGTCCGCTTGGTATTGGTGCGGTGCGCGAGAAGCGCGTCCAGGCCGGCCTTCGTGCGGGATTGGGTGGCGCTGGCCGCCGAACTCCACGGGTCGGTGACGGTGTCGGAGAGCAGGGCACCGCCGTCGCCGTTGAAGGTCTGTGATTCGTAGACCTGTCCGGCGAGCCAGTCGGAGTCCTTCTGCGTGTCCCCGCCTGTGCTGTCCTTCAGCTCGATACCGCGCGTGCCGGAGGAGGTCTTGTCGCCGTCCATGCCGCGGAAGTAGGTCTGCCTGGTGAGGGTGACCTTGTCGGGGGAGGTGCCCGTGCGAGTGTCGACCTGGCCGTAGCCGCGCCACTGGTTCCAGGTGCGGTATTTGGCCTGGGTCAGCGGGTCGTCGTTGAAGTGCCAGGCAGGATCGTCGTAGTCGTATGAGGTCTGGATCGGGAGGGCCTTGGTGGTGGGGTCCTCTGCCGTGACCGAGTTGACGATGTACTTGTTGAACCAGTCCAGTTGCGGCGACGTCTGTCCCGGCGGCGTCCAGTACTGCGGATAGCAGCGGTGGGTGTTGTCGTCCTGGCTGGCGGGCAGTTCAGTGGTACCGGCGCGGTGGCAGTCGGGACCCTTGTAATTGGCCGTGATCGATTCGCCGGACTCGGTGATGATCTTGGTCAGCCGACGGCGAGTGATCGGCTGGTACCCGTCCAGGCCGTCGACACGGTTCGCCAGCGCCTGCCCGTCGAACGTCACCGGCGGTAGGGACGCGCTGCCGCCGTCCTTGCCGGTGCGGGTGATCTGGCTCAGCCAAAGGGCCGGGGTGGTGGTGTCCCCTGTTGCCGGAAAGGCGTGGTCCAGCGACCAGGCGTCCACATCCTTGTAACCGGCGCCAACCAGGATCTGCGTACGGATACCCGTCAGACGCTGGGTGGTGAAGAACGACGGACCATGGTTGTTGCACGCGCCCGACGAAGCACAGATCTGGTCAACGGGGATGTCCGGAAAGTGCGAGGCGTTCGAGGCCGTCGGCTTCGACTGGCAGTCGAAACTGGAATCGGGCAGGCAACGCTCTTCGGTGTCGAAGAACACCTGACCCGCCGCGGGCGCCGCGGTGTCGTAGACCTTCTCCGCCAGTTGCCCGTACTGGATCTTCGAGAGGTAGCCACCACTCGTATATGAGGTCGGGGTGGTGGAGTTGTCCTTGCCGTAGTAGTTGGTCTCCGGCGTGTACCAGTAGCTGATCGCGTTGCCATGGGGGTCGACGGTGTAGTCGAGGTTCCACCGGTAGGCCCGCAGGCAGGAGGAGTCGGCGAACGTCGCGGCATGGCACGGCTCGTCCGCATCATTGCCGTACACCGGCGTGGAGAGCACCGAGTCGGTGGTCGCGTCACCCGACGACCAACCCGGCAGCCGGTTCAGCCCGAAGTAGTACTTCGTGCCGTCGGCGGTCGTGACGACAACGTACTCGTGGAACGTGTCGTCGTTGACCGTGTCGGTCTTGATCTCGACCTTCTCGCCGTTGTCGCCCTGCGGGTGCCAGGTGTCGGTCGCGTCGTCATGGACGAGCGTGTTCGACGAGCCGTTCAGCGACAGCGTCATCGTGTCGACCGCGTCCGACCAGCACTCGTCCGACGTCTTCGGTGTGCCGCCCGCGGCATCATCCGCACAGGAGGGGTAGCTGCGCTCCACGAAGCCGGGCGAGTAGTCCCAGCCGTCGCCGATCCACGAGGACTGCGCGTTCGTCGAGGAGGTGCGCCCGTCCACACTCTGCGAGTTGTAGTCCAACGACACGTTCGGGACCAGGCTGCCGGGCACATCGGGCACCGAGATGGGATACGAGTACGTGAAGGCACCGCTGGACCCACCCGCCGACCACTGGCCTGAGGCGGACAGCGACGTGGCAGCGTAGGTGCCGCCGCCGCCCGACGCGTCGGCCACCGCCGCCAACACCATCGCGGAGGTCGCCGGGGGTGAAGTCGTCTTCGCATCCGCCGCGGGTGAGCCTGACGTCGCTTCCGACGCGTGCGGCACCTGGACGGTGGCGCTCACCCGCTGCGCCTTGGCATCGTTGGTGGAGACGAGCGGCGTCTGCCGGTGGCAGCGAGCGGCATGCGGGGTGGTCAGGGCGCAGGGCGGTAGTTGGACCAGGCGCAGGCGGGAGGCCCAGTCACCGCCGTAGGCGTCACGGAACCCGGCGTAATCCAGGCCGACTTGGGCACCGCCACCTGGCGTGGCACCTTCCGGCCGCACCGTGAAGACGACCCCGTGTATGCCGAGTTTCTCGGCGGCCGTCTGCCCCGGCATGGAGACGTGCAGCTTCGTTCCGGCTGAGGCACCGTGCCGGCTCTTTGTCGCAGTGGCGACGGTGACGGGCAGGTTTCCAGCTCGCGCAGATCGGCTCCGCACCGCGTTGGGCTTCTTGGAGTCGACGGCCGGCAGGGCCACGTCTGCATCGCCTGTTTTGGGCCACGTTTTCTTGGCGTCCTTGGGATTCCAGGACTTCATGTGCAGGCGTTCGGCGGGATGGCCCTGGACCCGAGTGACGAGGACCAGGTGTTCCTTCTGGGGTTTGACTAGGAAATCAGGCGCGGCCGTGCCGTCCGCGAGCGCGGGATCCGTGAAGGAAAGAGGCGCAAGAACCGCTAGAAGAGTAGCGAGAATCAGCCATATTCGCGCGGAGGATCTCCCCCGTCGAAACCTTTCGAACCCTCGCATGGATCTTGCCCATTCACCCACTGAAATCCCCATCCCCTAGTGAAGGCATCGGGGAACTTAGCAGTCACCGCGAGCGGGGTGATATGGGCCAAGTAAAGCTCGCGTATATAAATATTAAAGACGGCAAACTTCCACCCAAAGCAGCTCTGCATCGAATTACATCCGCTAAGCGAAACCCGTGACTGCCAGGCGGCCCGCAATACCCACTTGCTGAAGACTCGAAACGAGAATTACCTTACTGGCGATCTGCACCAAGCCGCTCTCAGAGGAAGCAATTACTTGTCCACCCGTGGATGCACGGGTAACGTCCTTCCGCTCTGGTCGCTACAGCCAGGACTCGTTCCTCTGGGGGGAAATCGCATGCCCGAACAGTTCCGACGCCATAGAATGCTCAGAACGCGAAGAGACCGGCGAATACGTCCACGGCTTCCCACTGCCGCCATCGCCCTCGCGCTCTTGCTTCCACCGGCTGCTGTCGGCCTGGCCACAGCGGCATCCGCCGCGGCGGTCGGCGACGGAACTCCACCGGTCTCCAAACCGGCACCTGCCCTGCCTGAATCCCAACCGGACGGGCCGCTGGGCACCACACGTCCGGCCGACGACTCAGGTCTTACGAAGGAGCAACAGGAGGCCCTCGCCGCAGCCCAGAACAGAGCAGTCACCACCGGCAGCGCGGTCCAGGTCGACGCGCTGACGACTGAGACTGCCACGGCCCAGGCCAACCCGTCCGGCACCGTCACATGGACCACCAGTCTGCTGCCCCAACGGATCCACAGGGACGGCGCCTGGGTGCCCGTCGACACCACACTCGCGCAGAACACTGACGGCACCTACAGCCCCAAGGCCTCGGCCGAACCCCTGGCCTTCTCCGGCGGCGGCACCACACCCCTGGCGTCCATGACCAGCGGCAAGGCTGAACTCTCGTTCTCCTGGCCCTCAGCGCTGCCCACGCCCACCGTGTCAGGCGCCACCATCACCTACCCTGACGTGCTCAAGGACGTCGACCTGCGGCTGACCGCCAATACCCTCGGCGGCTTCTCGGAGATCATCGTCGTCAAGACTGCGGACGCTGCCACCGATCCCGCACTGTCCGTTCTGAAGCTGACCACCCACACCACCGGTGTAACGGTCTCCGACGACGGCCACGACAACCTTCAGGCGACCACGCCGGCGGGTCAGGTGATGTTCAGCGCGCCGCAGACGCTGATGTGGGACTCCTCCACCAGCAGCACCGCCACCGAGGCGCTCAGCGCCGAAGCCACGACCGCGGACTCGGAGACCGCCGGCCCCGGCACGGGCGCACAGACAGCCAGGGTCAGCGGCGATGTCAGCGGCTCCACCCTCACCTTGACGCCGGACCACGAGCTGCTCACCGGCTCCGCCACCCACTACCCGGTCTACATCGACCCCACCTGGAACCCCCACTACGCCACCGGCAGCAAGCAGCACTACGTCGAGGTTCAGCAGGGCTGCCCGTCCGCGAAGAACTACGACTCCACCCAGTACGGCGACCCCGGCGTCGGCTACAACAGCTTCTCCGGATGCATCGGCCAAGAGCGCGCCTACTACCAGCTCGGCATCCCCTCCAGTGTGTGGGGCACACACATCGTCTCCGCGACGGTCAACGTCAGAGAGAACTACTCGGCCAGTTGCAGCCTCTCCTCCGACGTCAACCTCTACCTCTCCGGGTCCATCAGCTCCTCCACCACCTGGAACAACAGACCCTCGCTCCCCAGCCATCTGGCCACCAAGGGCTTCGGCCCCGCCTGCGACAGCTTGCCCTCCGGCGGCTTCTCGGTGACCTCCACCATCGCCAAGAAAGCCGCTTCGAAGAGCTCGAGCTGGACCTTCGCGCTGGTCAACAGCCACACCGGCAGTGGCGACGGAAACTATTTCAAGCGCTTCGCCAACAACCCCTCGATGTCGATCGAGTACAACCACGTGCCCAGCAAACCCAGCAGTCTGGCCGCCAAGTTCGGCACTCACTCGGCCGGCTGTGGCACCTCGACGCCGTACCCGGTCATTGGCAAGACCCTGTCCACCACGCCGCCCACGCTCAACGCCACGATCAGCGACGGCGACAAGGACGCCCTGGCAGCCACCTACAAGTACTGGGTCAACGGCGGCACCTCCACCACGACCACCAGCGCCACGGTCGCCAGCGGCAACAACGCCCCGAAGTCGCTGTCCTCGACGTTCATGAGCGGCCTCAAGACCGGTGACGTGGTCGGATGGAACGTCGTCTCCAAAGACGGCAAGGACACCAGCCCCACATCGTCCACCTGCCACTTCACCGTCGACCTCACCGCGCCGGACGCACCGACCGTCAAGAACACCGACGGCCTCTACCCCGAGGACACCCCCGGCACCACCGTCGCAGGCACCCCGGGCAAGTTCACCCTCACCACCGACAGCGCCACCAAGTTCCTCTACAACCTGGACGCCAGCCCACCCACGTCCAACACACCCAGCTCGCAAGTCGCCACGGCCTCCGCCAACACCGCCACGATCACCCTCGCTCCCACCGCCCCAGGAACACACACCCTGTACGTGTACGCCGTGGACACCGCCGGCAACATCTCAGTACAGCAGCAGTACCAGTTCACGGCGGTTGGCCACACCGGCAAGACCTATGCCAGTCTGAAGGACGCCTTCAACAACACCGCCGTCACCGACGACAACAACAAGGACGCTGCCGACGCGGACGGAGTCGGCGCCACCATCTCCCTGCAGGACCTCAAGGCCGCCGGCTGGCAGCCCGGCAGCAAGATCACGGTCGACGGCGCCGCCTTCACTCTGCCCGCCTTCGGCTCCTCCTCGGGTGACAACGTGATGGCCGCCAACCAGACCATCCAGATGAACGACGCACGCGGCCAGGCCCTGGTCTTCCTCGGCTTCTCCGCCTACGGCCTCGTCAGCTCCCAGCGTGCCGACGACGACACCTCCAGTCCGGTCATCCCCGACGGCACCTCCGTCAGCGGCACTCAGTGCACTCTCGGCAACGGCGAGTACGAGGACTGCCTGGCAGGCGGCCCCCAAGGCTCCATCACCTACAGCGATGACACAACCGCACAGGGCTATCATCTGACGGTCCCGGACTGGGTCTACGGCTCCAACGCCCTGGCCGCCGTCACCCTGCCCCACCGCAACCTCGCCAAGGGCACCCAGGAGACCCGCAGCACCAACATCTACGCCTTCGCCGTGCCCCTCAAACGCGGAGCTCCTATCGGTTCCGTCACCCTGCCGGACCTGACCGACGCCGCCCGCCAGTACGTACCCGGACTGCACATCTTCGGCATGGCCATCCGCGACACCACCACGGCACCCGACGGTGCCCGGTGGACCGGTGCATGGAGCTCCCCCAACGAGGCGGCCTTCAACTTCGAAGGAACCGACTACCGGGACCAGACCTTCCGCATCGCCGCCAACCCGAGCACCGCCGGATCCAGCGTCCGCATCCGCCTGTCCAACGCGCTCGGCCGCACCCCACTGACCATCGACCACACCACCATCGCCACTCAGTCCTCCGGAGCCGCTCCCACCGGCACCCCCACCGACATGACATTCAACTCGGGCAGCAGAACCGTCAGCATCCCAGCCGGAGGCGAGGTCTACAGCGACCCGATCAGCTATGCCGCGGTACCCGGCAAACACGTCATGATCAGCCTGCATCTCGCCAACGACGTGCCCTATCTCGTCCAACATAGCTGGACCAGCGCCACCACCACCCAGTACGTCAGCCCTGTCGGCTCCGGCGACCACACCACCGACACCGGCACCACCGCCTTCACCGGCACCGGCGTCTACTGGGGCTGGTTCACCGACATCCTCACCGGCATCGACGTCACCGCCAACACCAACCAACCCACCGTCGCCGTACTCGGCGACAACCTCGTCAACCCGACAGCCAGCGACACCCTGGTCCCCACGGTCAACCGCATCTCGGACGACCTCGCCACCGCACTCCAGAACAACAGCCAGAGCATCCCGAACTACGGCATCGTCGCCGTCGGCGTCGAGAACAACCGCCTCGCCACCAATCAGGTCACCGGCGGTCCAGCCGTGCTCACCCGACTGGACCGCGACGTCCTCGACCTGCCCGGGATCAGCACAGTCATTGTCGACGAAGGGCTACAGGACATCGTGGCCGGCACCGACGAGACAACCGTGGAGCAGGCATACGACGTCCTCATGAGACAACTCAAGAGATGGGGTATCAGGGTGGTCTTCACCACGCTCACGCCTTGCCACGGCTATTCTCCCTGCACCAACGAAGTCGACGCCGTCCGCATGGGTACCAACACCTGGATCAGCGACCAAGTCGACGTCACGGCCCCCACCGTCAGCTATGTCGACGCCGAAAGCACCGTCGCCGTACAAGATCCGACAAGCACCACCGACCCGCCTCAACTGCAACTCAGCAACGCCGCGGCACCCGACGATTACGACACCGGCGACCACGTCAACCTCACCTCCGACGGCTACGCAGCCATCACGGCGCAGTTCGACCTGACGCGACTCGGGCCTGACCCCGTTCCATAGGAAGGACGAGGTCAGGTAAAGGGCGTACGGCCTGCGCAGCCCCCACCTCACGGATTCATGACCACACGCCTATGGGTCCGTGACGGGGGGCGGGACGCCAAGTAACACGTAGGCACACCGCGACACCGTCGGGATGCGCCACCTGGCCACAACCTGTACGTTGCGACGGAGTCCGATATCCGTCACCACTCCCTGGCACTCCCCGAACCAGGCACCAGCCGACTCTTGATCAGCGGGTCCGAGAGCTCGAGTCCCTGGCGGCGCACGATGCAGTAGGTCGCTGACCCGGTCTCGGCGCTCATGGTGTGAGGACCGCCCGTTCACTCGGCACAAGCGCCCCCGCCGCACATATCTCCCGAACGCGGAAGGCATGTGCGGCGGGGCACGGCGCCCAGTTGAGAGGGCGTGGGTGGCGGCGCCGTGGCATAGGTCATGCAGCCGGATCGGTGGCAGCTCAGACTGCGCGGACGAGTTGCTTGAACTGTCCGGTTACCCGGCCCGGGTGCATCGGGGTTCCATCGTCACTGGTGAAGACGAGGCCGGTCTCCACCCACCGCGGCCTGTGAGCCCCTTTGCCGCCGACGGTGCACGGTCAGGACAGTGACGGTCAGCGTGCCGAGGGCGATGATCCGTTCACCTGCATCTGATCGCTCAGGTACGAGCCGTACCGGGGCCGGTGCCCGGGGCGGTCGGCCGCGTTCCCGAACCGATGGGCGAGACAGTCACACTCAGGAGTGGACGGACTGCACGGGACCCGGCGGCCGTGACCCCGCGACACTTCGGCTACAGGGCCTCTTGCTCCCTGCTGGACTCGGCATCCGCGAGCTACCAAGAGACCCTTCTTCCGTCCATCCGCACCACCAGATTCACCCAGACCATGCCCCTGCCCGAACCGCACGGTCCACCCGAACAAATAGAGAACAGCCAGGTACGCCTCCTCAGCAACGCCCTCCGCGAGCCCGCCCAACCCACCATCCGAGCCCACGACGGCGATGAACCACCACTTGGTGCAGCACCCATCCGATGAAGTTACCCGACACGGAGACCGAACTACTCCGCATCAAGGCCATATACATTCAGCCGCTTCATGACACCTGCATCGCAATGCTGTCAATAGCGACGACCAGCGGTCCTGACCCATGCGTTGGACAGTCATGTTCCGGTAAATAGTCCGTGAAGGTGGTCGCCTTGATCCGCTTCCAAAGCGAAGCCTTAGATGTTCTCGACAAGGAGAGTAAGGAATTACTTTCGCAGGTCGAGTGCGGTCTGCTGATCCGGTGACGTGCGGAAACCGCGAGGGCTGCACCCCACGGGGCGCCCCCAGCCCCCGCGTCGACGGGCTCGCCGCCACGTTGGTGAGCCCGGCCGGTGCCGTGGACCCCGCCGCCGTCGTTCAGGCCCTCTCGACGCGGACCGGTCCGTCACCGGTAGGGCGCAGGCGCCGTGCCGTGATGCCTCATCGGATCTCGTAGGAGATGCGCGACGCCGCCTCCAGCGCGATCTCGTGCGACTCCGCGCGGGTGTCTCCCACGGCGTGTACGTAGCCGATGTACTGGCTGTTGGACTCGATCTCGCTGCTGACCTCGTCCCCCAGGGCGACATAGAGCCCGGCGGCACGGCAGCCCTCCACGGCCACGGCTTCTTCGAGGCCCCGCGTACCCTGAAGTCGGCCGGAGGACGGAGCCGTCAGATACAGCTCTGTGACCGCTCCCTCATGGGGGAACGCGGGCACCGGGCTGCCCGTGAGCTTCGCCATCAGCAGTTCGGCAGGTGTCACACCGGTCAGCTCGCCGATGGCGTGTTGCACACCGGCGCCGACGAATCGCGGATTGAGTTCGACCAGCCGGGGCCCTTCCGACGTCAGGATGAACTCCAGGTGGAAGGCGCCGAAGTCGTAATCCAGGGCCTTCAGGGTCTCGGCCACGTAGTCGTCCGCGCCGTCGAAGGGGCGCTCGGCCGCGAAGCGGACGGCGAGCTCCACGAATCGCGGAGGGGCGGACAGCACACGGTCCGAGTAGCCGATGATGCGCACCTCGTCGGAGTCGACGAAGCCCTCCGCGCTCAGCAGCGGGCCGACGAGCACCTCCTCGAACAGGAGCCTGCGCTGCGGGCGCACACGTCTGCCGTACGCGCGCGTCAGGTGCCGGGCCGCCACGTCGCGTACCGCCTGGACGTCGTCCGCGAGCACCACGTCCCAACTGGACGCGCCGTCGACGGGCTTGACGATGCAGGGGTAGCCGATGGGTGAGTCCAGGTCGTCGGCGTACGCGGACTTGACGCCCCATCGGATGTCGGGGACGCCGGCGGATGCCAGGGCCGCGCGGGCGACGGCCTTGTCCCGTGCGATACCGGCCCCCAGCGGCTGGGGTCCGGCGAGGCCGAGCTTGGCGGCGACCGCGGCCGCGACCCTGACAAAGCTGTCCACGGCGCTGAACACGGCGACGACCTCGCCGTTCAGCACCTTCACGACATGCGCGAGGCCGGCGGCATCCGTCGTGTTCGTGAGCAGCCACGTGTCGACGACGTCGTCGAACCGGTCGCCGTAGGTGGCGCGATCGGACACGGCCACCGCCGTCCGGAACCCCAGGCGCCTGGCGGCCTCCAACTGGGCACGACAAGGTGCCGCCAGGGCCCTGCCGGCAGACAACCGACCGCGGCCGCCGCCGGGCAGTGTGTGCAACTCCACGAAGACGACCCAACCGTTCTGCCCAGGCATGCTTTCCCCATGTTCGTGATCGTCGGAAGTCATAGTGCGGCTGCGAGGAGTCGCGATTCGGTCCTCTTCGCCGCTGCGCCCATTTCGTCGGCGAACTGCCGCCAGCGGGCGCTGTTGTAGGTGCGTGCCGCGTGGGCATCGTCACCGCCGGCCGTTCCGGTGAGTACGCCCCACAGGAGGCAGACGTCCGCACCGCGCCGGATCTTCGGTTGGACGGTGCCGATTCCCAGGTGGAGGCGAGAGGCGCCGGCTCGGTAGGCCGCTTCCATGGGGCGGTAGTAGAGGAGCTCGAAGTACTCCGCCGCGACCGCGGGACGGCTGTGGTCGAATCCATAGGCCCTGGAGGTGACTTCGCTGTGCGTCGCGTAGGTGAGCGTGCAGCCCACCATCCGGCCGTCCTTGTGGCACGCGTGCACGACCCCGACGTCTCCGGTCGTCTCGGCCTGGTCCCGCAGGAGGGCACGGATGTACTCGGGATCGGAGGGTTCGCCGTGGTGCCCCTGGTGCGAGGCGATCAGCGAGCTGACGTCGTCCCAGCAGGCGGTCAGAGGCTCCTCGGAGCAGGTGTACCCAGCGGCACGGAACGAGTCGCGATCCTTGCGGATCTGCCGTCTCATGTTGCTCGAACCGGACTGGAGGTAGTCCTCGAAACCCGTGCCGGGCAGCGCGATGGCGCAGTCCGCGGCAAGCAGCCTGGGCACCGATCCCGTTCCGAACGGCAACAGGGACTCCGCGTCCGACTCTCCCAGATAGAGCCACCACGCGCGGCCGTCGGCCTCTTCCGCCGCGATGTGGTTGACGGTGTCGACGACCAGCCCGATGAGTCGCCGGCGCTGCTCGGGGTCGGTGTCGGGGGCCATCGGCATACGATTCGCGTAACCGCGCCGGTTTCCCGCCAGTACCGTGCGTCCCATGGACCGGCCCTGCCGCGGTATGTCCGGAAAGAGCCTCTCCGGGTCGTACATACCGCTTGTTTCGGTGTCCACGAGATACACCGGAAGCCCTGCGACGAGCCTCCCCTCGGCATCGCGGACCAGAACGTAGCGTACCGACGATCCCGGGTCCCGCTCCTGGTACCTCATCCAGGCATGACTCGCGTAGAACGAGCCGCCTGCCAGCGTCTGCCAGGCATCGCTGTCGACACCGTCGATGCTCTTCACCACGTCGACGTGCATCAAGGCTCCCTCACCGCCACGGCGTCGGGCCCGGGTGGGACCCCGAGCAGACTCGCGACATCGGGCCCGACGCCTTCCTCGATGCGTGCGACGGGCCAGTCGCTCGGCCACAGGGCCACGGCACGGCCAGGCCAGCTCGCCCAGAACCGTTCGGCCGGCAGCTCAGCGTGGTGGGCTCCCCACCGGGAGGGATCCGCGAACGCGGCGTACCGCTCGCCGTCCTTCACGACCTCGCCGCGGAACACCACGAGGTGTCCGCCCTTGCGACCGTCCTCGGGGAAGCGGAAGGTGCACGACACGATGCACGGAACGCCGGCCCTGGCGAAGCTCTGCAACTGGGTGGGGGAGCCGAAGGGCGCTGCCGCTCCGGAGAGCCCGTGCCCGGCGGCGATGTCGACCAGGCCCTGGTGGCGCCACCCGCTGGGGCTGTAGGCGCCCTGTTCCAGTCCTTGCCTCAGGAGCTGACGCTGAGAGGGGACCGGCAGTCCGTAGTGATCAAGGATCATGCGGAGGCAGGCCAGCCCGCAGCACTTCTCACCCCAGGCTTCAGGACCGCCGGCGGGCCAGGTGAAGCCGCTGTCGGACCGCTCCTCCGCGGTGAAGTGCTGGGCGTAGCGGCGCATGGCGATGGGCGTGGTCAGCTCGGTACTCGACTTCCGGGACTTCATGAGGACGCTGCACTCCGCTCCGCAGACGGCACCGTGAAGGTCTCGGCGGGCCGCCGGAACGTGCCCCGGTCACGGTTGGCCGACCGGGCCGCCGCGGACACCAGCAGCCCGGACACCAGGAAGAAACCCGCGAGCGCGAGCCATCCCGTGCTTCCGTTTCCGAGGACCAGTGTGGCGAGCAGGGTCGGGGCGAGGGCGCGCATCACGCCCGGCCCCAGTGCGAAGACGCTCTGGTAGGCGCCCTGTGCGTGGTCGGGCGCCAGCTCGAAGCCGAGGCAGAACTCGGCGGACGTCTGTGCCAGTTCGCCGGCGGTGTAGATCACGGCCCACAGCAGGAGGACGCCGACGCTGAGAGCCGGTCCCAGTGACCGGGTGGCCGCCATCGTCAGGCAGGCCATGGCGAAGACGACTCCGGTCAGCCGGGCCATCCGCGCGGCTTGGGGGACCGTACCCGTCCGGCGGCTGACCCGGACCTGCAGCAGGACGACGAGTACCGTATTCACGATCATGACCATGGCGATGGACCACTTGGGCGCTTCGGTGTGGCCGGCCACCCAGAGCGGCAGGGCGAAACTCAGCACACTCGCGTGCAGCGCCAGCAACCCGTTCGCGGCGGTCACGGCCAGATAGCGACGGTCGCGCAAGGGAGCCGCGGTGCGGGCCGTCGCCGCCCCGGCGGTGCCCGGCGCCCTGCGGTGCCCGGCGTCCACGCCGAGCAGCATCGCCGCGGCGGTACCGAAGAGGACGGCATTGCCGGCCACGACGCAGGTGTACGCGGCGGCGGTGTCCACCAGCAGCGAGGTCCCGGCGATCAGAGTCCCGAGGCCCAGACCCACATTGGTGGAGGTCCTGAGCTGAGCTCTGGCGGTGATCCGATTCTCTGCGTCGCTCATGGCGTGGATCAGGGCACCGGCCGTGCCGGCGATCCCGCGATCGGCGATGCCGCTGACGACGGCCACCACGAGGAACCAGGAGAAGCTTCGCACCTGGGTGAAGGCCGCCATCATCAGCGCCTGGGCGACCAGCAGCGAGACATAGACCGGTTTGGGCCCGAACCGGTCGGAGAGCCGGCCGAACACCATCATCAGCGCGAGCCCGACCCCGGTTCCCACGGTCATGCCCAGGGCTGTCTCCTCGACCGTCAGACCGACGGCTCTCGTGAAGAACAACGTTCCGCTCGTGATGTACAAACCGCTACCGACGGTGTTGATGAGGTTGGCGACGGCGAACCGGCGCAGACCACCGGGCGGCGGGAGCAGGTGGAGCTTGGCAGTCATCGGACCGCCCAAGGAGCGGGTTCGGCGGATTCGATGGCATCGAGCAGCAGAGTGGCTATCAGTTCCTGATAGGTGATCCCCTCGAACCCGCAGGAGACAGGGAGATTGCTGTGCTCCTGAAGGCCCGGGATGGTGTTCACCTCCAGGGCGTAGCCAGTGCCGTTCTCATCGATCATGTAGTCGACTCGAACGGCGCCACGGCAGCCCAGGAACTCGTAGACGGATGCGGTCCTGTCGGACAGTTCCTTGAACACGTGCGGGAGCAGGTCGTCCGGTACGCGGTACTCGACGCGTGGCGCCCCGGAGCCACCGAGCTTCGTGGACTCGTCGTAGTAGTCGGACTCGGTGATGAACTCAAGAGGAGGAAGTACGGTGAGGCCCTCTGCTGATTCGAAGGCGCTGACGGTGACGGAGCGGCCGCGGATGAACTCCTCAAGGAAAAGCCTTCTGAACCCCCGCTCCCGCAGGGCGCGGATCTCATGCGCCAGATCCGCTGGGTCGTTGATCAGCGCCATACCAACGCTGCTGCCGCCGTCCACGGCTTTGAGCATCGCCGGATACGAGAAGTCCGCAGGGATTTGGGCAGCCCCAGGGCGTATGATGGGAACCCCGCGTGGCACAGGTATCCCCAGGTAGGCGAACACCGCCTTGCTTGCGAGTTTGTCCATGCCGATGCTGCTGGCCAGGACCCCGGACGACGTGTACGGGACCGAGAGGTAATCGAGAAGACCCTGGATCCTGCCATCCTCGCCGTACGGCCCGTGCACGTTGAGGAACGCCACGTCGAAGAGTTGGATGCGCTCGGTGAAATCGCCGCGCGTGGGGTCCACATGCTCCGCGTGCAGACCCAGGCCAGAAAGGGCGTCCAGGATTGCGACGAGGGACCATTCCTCGCGCGGTACATGGCGAATATATAAACCATCCTCCTCGGATACGGCGCCGTACACCACGGCAATCTTCTTCTGGCGAAGTCTTTCGACCCGCGCCCCGTCGAGTCCTGTCGGTCTCACTTCACTCCGTCCTGGTTCTTTCGCATCGAGAATGCCCAGCCGGACAACTGGAACCCGCGCCCATGCCTCTTCAGTGCCGCAGTCAGCCGCCCGGCTCCCAGGCCGGCGGCTGTCGCCCCAGGACAGTTTCCGTCCGGCGAAAGGGAAATGGTTCACACCCGGCAGGCGGCGCAGCAAAAGGACCAGCCGCTGACCGAGATGTCGCCCTACGCAACCGCGTTCGAGCCACGTCACAGCCGGTCGGCTGATCCGAACGAGACGCTAAATTCATCAACCTCAGCCTGTCAAGCACCCCCCTGGGCGCCCAACATTGCCTACGTGTTGACGTGAATCAGATCGGTCATCTCCAGTGGCTTGAGTGCTGGTGACAGAAGCGCAGGAAGACAGTGCGACACAGGTGTCCACGGGAAAGTTCCGGGCACATGGTAGCCGAAAATCCCCATAGATAAGTGGAGGGACTCCCTGGGCCGCCCCGGGTTCGGCAGAGATCTGAGACTGCGGTTGTGACCTGGGGTTTCATGGATTCCATGCAGTGCTTTACCTCGTACTCGACCGGCGGAACGTGGCCTATCTCACTGCGAAGGCGCCGGTGGTTGCACCAGTCAACCCACTCGGTGTGGCCAACTCGGCCTGGAAGGACCTCTCCGGGAGCGCCGGATTTGATCAAATCGGTCCTGTACAGGAAGTGCCGCGGAGTTAACGGCCCCCCGACCAGGCCGAGTCGATCCCGGTGGGGTCCAGCCCTCCGGCCATTCGGTTGGAGATCTTGAGCGTACTCATGAAACTCCCTTCTGAACTGGGAGAACGAGGTTTGTCCGACGAGCTGGTACACGGTTTGGCGGGAGACGTCGTGAACTCTCCCCTCCCGTATCCGTGTCGAGCACGGCACCGCATGGGCCGACGGTGTGGTGGTCTCCACCCGGCCGCCGGTGTGGGCGCCCGGTTCCCGGTGGCCGGCGTCGGCGAGGATCCCGGCTGCGGGCCCGTGGGCCAGGAGCTCGACCAGTCCTGACCGGCGGGCACGGCTGATGCCCGCGCGGCCTGCGGGGCGGGCCGGGCCGCACCGCGGCACGCCGCCTCCGCCGCCCAAGGCCGCCGTGGAGTCGACGGCGTTCGGCTCGTTTTCGCCGCAGAGGAACCCGTCCCGGCCCTCGCGGCCACCGTGCCACCGGGCCGCCGTGCCGCGCCGCCGCGCCGCCGTGCCGCCGTGCCCGGATCTCAGTGCCGTCGATGATGCCGGTCGCCCCGCTCGCGCCAGGACGGTCGGCGACCTCGGCCGGGCCCCCGCCGCCCGGCCGTGATCACCCGTCAAGAGCCCGACGTCTTGGCGCCGACCGTGCACCCGTGTGCGGAGGGCGCGTCGGTGACGGCACCCGTCGGTCGAAAGTGCCTGGCACCCCAGCGCCGGGCGAGTGCCGATCCGCCCGTTCTGCTCTGCACGTCGGCGCGGAAAGGCGCGGATCTCCCGGGACGGGTACGCCCGGTCGGCCGGGACGCGGGCGGGCCGGTGCGCGGGCGCTGTCCACATCCGCATACCAGGTGTCACGCCACGTCAACCGTGCAGCAGGCGAACCGGACCGATCCCGGCTGCGCAACGCCCCGGGGTGGGAGGCAGTCCCGGACGCGTCATCCGGACGGCACTCGCACGACGGGACCAGATTCGGCCATCACTTCACTCTCGCACATTCTTCCGGTCGCCATTCTCCGAGCGTCCGGCGAGGGGCGCGCATCCCCGTGGATGCGACGGGTTCTGCTGTGACGGCAAGACTCCAGGGGATAAGATATCGCGCGCTGCCCGCGCTGGCGGTCGGTGAGGTCGGGGGGTGGGGGCGAAGGCACCGTGATTGAGCTGCAAACACACGCAACCCAGGGCAGTCCTGCCCGAGGTGGTGAACGTGCGTTTGCTTTTTCCTGGCCTGCGGCGCTTACAACTCACCCACAACATCCTCAGTGATCAACACAAAGCGGTCCACGCAACAGCAGTGGACCCTTTTTTTCTTCCGTGACGTTCGCGACCGGCGTCCGCGCCCGGGGTCACGAAGTGGACGTGCAGCGAGAAGCGAGTGCTTCGTTTTCACGACAAGAGACACGACAAGAGAAGTGTGGAGTGTGATGCCATGAACCGACTCGGCAGAGACTCGCGCCGGTTAGCCCGGAGGCTCGCGGAGCCGCCGGCGCGCATCGCGTTGTCCGTTCTCCTGCTGGCAGGCGGCGCCGTGGGGGTGACGGCTGGAGCGGCCACCGCTTCGACCGCCGACGGCACACTGACGGTTGAGGTGCTGCGCGACTTCTTCGGCACCGGCGTGATCAACACGACGATGGACGTGCCGCAGCGGGGCATGAAGGTGGAGGTCTCCGACCCGGCCGGGCACGTGGCCACCGGCGTCACGGATGCCACCGGAAAGGTCGTGGTGTCGCAGTCGACCCTGCTGAGCGGCGGCCAGTACCGCGTCGACGTCAGCATCCCGGCGCCGTACAACGGCTATCTGCGGGCGGCGCCCGCCTCGACGGAGGAGAACCACTTCGACAGCTTCACGTCGTTCGTGGACGTGTCGGGCGGAGAGAACGCCTCCGTGGTGACGGGAGTGTGGGATCCGGCCGACTACGCACTGCCGGACTCGCGGTACTTCGTGCCGGTGCACAACGGCGCCAACGGGACCGACAAGCGGGCCTTGGTGGCGTTCGGGACGAAGTCCCGGGGCACGTGCCCCACCGATGTGGCGTGCCCGACCACGCTGGCCACGCAGGACCAGGTCGGCACGACGTTCGGGTTGGCGTACGACCAGTACCGGACCCGGCTGTTCCAGAGCGCGTTCGCCCGCCGGTACACCGCGTACGGGCCGCAGGGCGGAGGCGCGATCTACACGACGCCGGTCAACGGCTCGGGTGCGCCGGAGCTGTTCGCACAGGTGCCGGACGCCGCGGTGACGGAGCACGACAGCGCCAACATGATCAAGGACTCCGGGTTCACCGACGCGCCGGGCAAGGAGAGCATCGGCGGCCTGGCCCTGTCGGAGGACGGCTCCACGCTGTACGCGGTGAACCTGCGGACCCGCAGCCTCGTGAGCTTCGACGCGACGGGGACCACCGCCAAGGCACCCAAGTCGACGGTCGCGATCCCGGACCCGGGGTGCGCGAGCGCCGACGACTGGCGGCCGTTCGGTCTCCAGGTGCACAACAACACGCTGTACGTCGGCGGTGTGTGCAGCGCGGAGAGCACGCAGCAGCGCGCGGACCTGAAGGCCTTCGTCTCCACCTACGACGGCAAGCGGTTCACCACGGTGCTGAGCCACCCGCTCACGGACAAACGCGGCACCGTCTACGGCGCCGGCGACAAGGCCACCCACTGGAACCCGTGGAACACCCGCCTGGACACGTGGGACGACCGGACCTCGGGCAGCGTCTTCATCGATCCGCAGCCGGAGCTGGCCTCCCTCGCCTTCGCCCGCGACGGCTCGATGATCCTGGGCTTCCGCGACCGGTTCATGGACGTGCTCAGTTGGGGAGGGCTGGACCCCCGGCCGGGGAACAACACGGCGGAGAACGGCATGTCCGGTGGTGACATCACCATGGTCTGCGCCACTCCCACCGGGGAGTACCAGTGGGAGGGCACCGGAAGCTGCTCCAACCACGCCACCCCCGCCAACAACGGCGGCCAGCCCGCCGACGTGGTCGAGTACTTCCCGGGCGACTTCTACGCCAACGCGCACCAGGAGACCGCGCTGGGGTCGGTGGCCTACATCCCGCAGCAGCAGTGGGTCGTCAGCACGGAGTTCGACCCGGTCGTCAACGTCGCGACCTCGGGAACCGGCTACCACGACATCACGACCGGTCAGGGCCCGGGCAACAACCCGACCGCCAACGGGTTCCAGTTCGTCAGCGCGGACCAGGGCGGGTTCGGCAAGGCCGGCGGGCTCGGCGACATCGCGTACGCCGCGGCGAACGCGCCGATCCAGATCGGCAACGTCGTGTGGTTCGACGGCGACCACAACGGGATCCAGGACCCGGGGCACGTGCTGCTGCCGGGGGCGACGATCAACCTGCTGGACGCGGACGGCAAACAGGTCGCCACAACGACGACCAATGCCGCCGGCGAGTACTACTTCGGTGGCGTCGGCGCCCGGTACGAGCTCACGCCGGGCGCGAAGTACACGGTGCAGTTCGACGTGTGCACCGCGGACACCAGCCAGGTGCCCGAGCAGCCCCCGGCGAGCGAGCTGAGGTTCACGCTCCCGCGGGCCGGTGCCGACCGTGCGCACGACTCCAATGTGACCCCGCCGACCACCGGACCGCTGTGCAACGGCTACGCGCCCGTCACAGCGCCGGACAAGCCGGGCGGCGTCGATCACACGATCGACGCCGGGGTGTACATCCCGAAGGAGACGCCGACCCCGACTCCGACTCCGACCCCGACGCCGCCCGCGGCCTCCACGCCGCCCTCGCCCGCGCCGCCTGCCAACCACCCGGCCCCGGCCGGTGGAGGCGGGGGTGCGCTGGCCAGCACCGGTACGCCCGGGCTGGCGGAGATGATCGGCATCGTCGGTCTGCTGTTGGGCTCGGGCCTGGTCATCGTGTTCGTGACCCGGAATCGTCACGCCCGGCAGCACTGAACCATCCGCACAACGGTGATCTGCCCGTCAGCGGTCCGTATCGGCGCTGACGGGCAGCGCACGTCTCGGCCGGTCCACGAGGGCCGGCCTTTGCGTCGTCTGCCACCGGACCGCCAGTGCCGCCGCGAGCCCGCGGCGGCCGGACGGTGTGGTGATCGAAAGGATGAATCGGAGAGTGTCAGCGTCGAACCGCGTGCGGAGCGCGAGACTCCGGCAGGCCCCACCAGGTCGTCCGGCCGGCCGGCGCCGATGGCCGCGGTCGCGGCGGACCGCGGCCGTCATCGTCGTCGCGGCCCTCGCGGTGGCCGCGGTGGCCGCGGTGGCCGCGTTCCTGGCCGCCGACGGCGGCTCGGACACCGGTGGTCCGCGCCCGCTGACGACGGATGAGGCGAGCCGGCTGGCGATCACGCGGTTCCGCAACTACCAGGCGCGGGGCCGGGCGGTGACGATCACCGTGCCGGGCGCTGCCGGCGGACTGACCGTCACCGGGTCCGTCGACTACCGGCGCAAGGTCGGCTACGGCGTGGTGCACGGCACCGGGCGCGACAGGTCCAGCGACGGGCTGATCCAGTGGACGCCCACCGCGGTGCACGTCCGCCCGATGGCGGACGCCCCGGCGCACGCACCCGCGGCACCGCCCGGCTCGGGCTGGTACGACCGTCCGCTGCTGTCGTCCGGCAGTGCGCTGGACACCTCCCTGTCCATCGCGCTCGGTCTCGGCGGCGACCGGCCGGACAACGCCGAACTGCTGCCCCAGAACGGCGCCGCCTGGTGGGGGCGGGAGCAGGTGGCCGGGCACCGGGTGGACGTCATGACGGGACCGTCCTCCCCCGACCACTCCGGTACGGCGGGCAGGGTGCGCTACTGGATCGGATCCGACGGCACCATGTACCGGGTCCGCGTCAGCGTGGGTTCGCAGCCGGAGCCGGTGGTCATCGATTTCGACACCCACGAGTACGTTCCGGTCAGGCCGCTACCGGGAACCACCCCGGCCAGGTAGCCGCTGTTCAGGAGGTCCGCACCCGTGCGTGCGCGGCGAGCAGCGACGCCGGCGGCACCCGGACGTCCTTTGTCCTCGGCAGGGCCGGGACGGGCGGGACGGCGGTGGCTCCCGCGGTGGCGGCGTCGGGGAACTGCGGCTGCGGGGCAGGCGGGGCGACCTCGGTGAACGGGATGCCGCCGGGTGCCGTCGGCGCCGCCCACGTGCCGGCCGGCGAGGACGACCCGGCCGCAAGGGGGCAGGCCGCGGTCGTCGCGAGCCGGGCGGGCACGGTGGTGCGCAGATCGTTGCCCCGCAGGCAGTTGCCCCGTCCCCGCGTGGCGGTCGGGAAGGTCCAGCCGACGTCGACACCGTTGCCGGTGAACGTGTTGTCCACGATCTGGTTGCCGACCGGAGGGATGTCGGCGGTCGCGGTGATCACCAGCCCGGCGTTGCGGTTGCCGGCGATGCGGTTGCGGACGAACCGGTTGTCGTTGCCGCCGTCGATGCCGGCGCCGATGCCCCACCCGCCGTCGGCCTGCTCCGGGGTGGCCGTCTGCTGGTTGGCGGCGATCAGGTTGCCCGCGATGACGGCGCCGCGCTGCGGGAGCAGTTTCTCCTGGTGGTCGGAGTTGGTGGTCAGGCCGACCCGGTTGCCGACCAGGCGGTTTCCGACCACGTACATGTCCTCGCTGGCGTTGGTGCCTTCGTAACCGACCGCGTTGAGCTCGGCGACGTTGTCGCGCACCACGATGTTGCAGGGCTTGCACTGGCCGACGTAGATCCCCGAGTCGGCGCCGCCCGACGCGTACGAGTGCTCGATGGCACCGTTGCGGGCGGAGAACGCGTAGATGCCGTACAGACCGTTGCGGGTCGCGGTCACGTGGGAGACCAGGAACGACTTCAGGAAGGTGGCGGGCTCGTCGCCGGTGTCGTAGCCGCCGTCTCCCCCCGGCAGGCCGGCGGCCGCCTTCGCGGAACCGGTGACCAGGACCCCGTTCTGCGTGTTGTTCCGCACCGTCAGGTTCTCCACGGCCACGCCGGGCGCCGAGACGACGACGCCGTTCGGCTGCCGCAACCGCCCGTCGATGACGACCTTGTCCCGGGACGAGCCACGGAGGGTGACGCCCGCCGTGTCGATGCGCACCGACTCGTGGTAGACGCCCGGCGCGACCAGCACCAGGTCACCGGGCCGGGCCAGGGACACCGCAGCCGAGATCGTCGGGGCATCGGCAGGCACTCCGATCGTCACATGCGCACCGGACGGACGCCGGCCCTTGCCCGATCCGCCATCGCCGCCATCGCCGCCGCCGCAGCCTGCCACCAGTGTCAGCGTGCCCACTACCGCCGCCAACACGCGAAGAGCTAATCGAGGCATGATCCCAGTCTGGCATGCCGCCCAATTCCACGCCAGAATCGTCGGGTTGACCGGCACGCGCCTTTCGGGTGTGGCACTCTGCACCCCATGCGCCGAGCCGATCACCACCCGTCACGCCGCACGTTCCTCGATGTCACCGGCGCCATGGCGGCCGCCGGTCTGACCGCCGGGTGCACATCGGACTCCGCCCAGCCAGGCCGGCACGCCCCTGCCGCAGCGGCCACGCCCAGGCCGGTGCCGGCGACGGGCCGCCATCAGAGGGGCATCACGCTCCCCCAGCCGGCCCAGCCCAACCTGCTCGCCGTGGTGGCCGACCTCGGTGCCACCGTGGCTCCGGGCCCGTTGCTGGCCGAACTCGGCCAGGCCATCCGGGCACTCACGGCGGGGACCGACACCCGGCTGCTGGGCCTGCCGCCGGGCGACCTCACCGTGACCGTCGGCGTGGGCCCCCGGCTGGTGCGCACGGCCGGTGCCTCGCTGCCCGGCGCGGCCGACCTCCCGCGGTTCTCCCGCGAGCGGATCGCCCCGCGAGCACGCGGCGGTGATCTGCTGATACAGATCTGCGCCAGCGACGCGCTGCTCCTGCCGGTGGTCGCCGCCGCGCTTCTGGACCAGGCCGGTGACCGCGTCCGCGAACGCTGGCGCCAGTCCGCACGCCGCGGTGCGAACGTGTCAGTCGGCGAGGGCCTCACCGCGCCGCGCAACCCGCTCGGTTTCATCGATGGCATCGTGGGCCCGCACACGACCGCCGAACAGCAACGCGACCTGTGGCTGGCGGGGCCCCCCGCGGTCGCCGGCGGCACCCTTGCCGTACTGCGGCGCATGGAACTCGACCTGCCGCGGTTCGCCGCCCTGTCCGTAGCCGAACAGGAAGCCGTCTTCGGGCGGCACCGGGCCAGCGGCGTGCCCCTCTCCGGCGGTACCGCCGCCTCGGGCCCGGAGCTCGGAGCCAAGACACCGGACGGGCGCTATCTCGTCCCCGCGGACTCCCACGCCCGCAGAGCGCACGCCACCGTGGTCGGGGTCGGGCTCATGCTCCGCCGCTCCTACAGCACCGACCAGCCCGCCCCCGGCCTGCTCTTCATCAGCTTCCAGAACGATCTGCGGACCTTCACCGCCACCCTCACCCACATGGACACCTCGGACGCACTGCTGCGGTTCACCACCACAACCGCCAGCGCGACATTCCTGATCCTCCCCGGCTTCGACCGGCGACACCCGCTCGGCTCCAAGCTGTTCGGCTGATCACGATCGGCTTGGGGGCGGGGAGGATCGCGATGGCCCCGCCCCGCCTGTCGATCCGCGTACGCCGGTGCACGGCTCCGTCCTGGCGATCGCCGGTCACGGGGCCCGCCCGCCGGCAGGACCTATGCGCGGCCCTGGTGGCCAGGACCGCGGGCCCATTCCCGTGTCGAACCCCGCCCCGGACACCGCGCGCCAGGTAGCGCGCACCGCACCCGCGGACACCGTGGTGATCGGCAGCCGCGAAGTGGACCCGAGTCCCCGCTCGGCTGACGGCCCGGACCGCCCCGCCCGGCCCCGCGTCCGCCGTCCGCCGCACCGCGCCCGCACTCTCGGCCGCATGGCGTGCGCTCTCGTGCGGTCCGGTGTCAGGCCCGCGGCCCGGGCCCCTTGTGTGGGGCCCCCTCTCGTCGGACGTCAGCCTCGGCCGGAAGTGTCTCAGCGATCGATTCCGGCGCGGATGAGGCGCGCGGCCGGGCTGTTGGCTTCGAGGCCCACGTAGAAGGCGAAGATCAAGAGGGCCATGTGTTTCTCGTCGGCGCTGAGTTCATGCTGGAGTAAGGCGATGTGGCGGTGGACGTCGTCGTCGATGGCCGAAAGCTTCTCGATACCGTCCTTGGTCGCGGTCACGATGATCACGCGTTTGTCGATCTCGGACGGCGTGCGAGTGACGAAGCCCGACTCCTCCAGGCGCCGCACGAGGCGTGAGGCGAAGGCGGCCGCGATGTCGAGGCGTGCGGCCAGGCGGCTGACGGTTATGCCACCGTCGGCTCCGTAGACCTGGAGCAGCGCTTGGTGGCTGAGGGGTTCCAGGTCGTGTTCCTTGGCGCGGTCCTCGACGATGCGCAGGACCCGGCGCATGACGTAGCGGGCTTCGGCGACGTTGCGTACGTACGACTGGAACTCGCGCTTGCGCTGCCCCTCACCGGGGTCGGCCCATTCCAGGTAGGCGCGCATGGCGTCGCTCATCGGTGCACCCTGCTCTCATCGGTGTTCCTCACGGAAACACGCACAAAAATAACATACCTGAAACAAGCACTTCCCTCCGGTGCAGGACCCCTCGCTTCCAGCGGCCGGGCACACGCACGCCATATTTCCTCTACTCAAGTACTTGACCTAAGTACCGCATTGCTCTTCACTGATGGCGAGGAGGTTTCCATGAGTCTTCAACCAGCCACCACGGACGCCGGCGGCTTCCGAGCCGCTCTCGGCTCCTTCGCGGCCGGCGTCAACGTCATCACGCTCCGGGAGGCTGACGGCACGCCCCTGGGGATGACCGCCACGGCTTTCTCGTCGGTCTCCGCCGATCCGCTGCTCGTTCTGATCTGTGTCAACCGCGCCAACCGCAGCTACGCACGCATCGTGGAGACCGGCCGGTTCGGGGTGAACATCCTGGGCACCGCGGCTCGCGAGATCTCCGACCACTGCGCACGCCCCGGCTCGGACAAGACCCTCGCCGACGAGTGGCTGGTCGACCGGCCCGAGTGGCATGCGCCTGCCCTCGCGAAGGCCCTCGCCTTCCTCGACTGCGAGGTCGACCAGGACGTGGAGGCCGGCACCCACGCCGTGCTGATCGCCCGGGTCAGCAGCATCGGGATCCCCGCCGACGACTGCCCCGGCCACGACCCCCTGATCCACTTCCGCGGCGCCTACCGAGAGCTCGTGGACGCCGCGCCCCCCGCATCCGGGCCGCGCACCGCTGACCGGAGTTCGTCGTCCCACGTTGTGAAGGAGTACGCGTGACCCGCTCGGGCAAGGAGTACATGGATGGACTGCGCGACGGGCGCCGCGTGTTCATCAACGGCGAGTTCGTCGACGACATCACGTCCCACCCCGCCTTCCGCGGTGCCGTCCGGTCCATCGCCGGTGTCTACGACCACGCCGACGACCCGGCCAACGCCGAGGTGATGACGTATCCGTCGCCCGCCACCGGTGAACGGGTCAACAAGTCCTTCCTCATCCCCCGCAGCGAGGAGGACCTGCGCTCACGCCGCGTCGCCCTGCGCAAGCAGGCCGAGATGACCCTGGGCCTGATGGGGCGCGGCCCCGAGCACGTCGCCGGATTCCTCGCCGGCTGGGCCGCCCGCCCCGATGTCTTCGCCGAGGGTGGCCAGCGGTACGCGGACAACATCGTGCGCTTCTACGAGTACGTCCGGGACAACGACCTGTACTGCTCGTACGCGATCGTCCCGCCCCAGATCGACCGCTCCAAGCCCGCCCACCAGCAGGCGGACCCGCACCTGTACGCGGGAGTGAAGGAGGAGCGCGAGGACGGCATCGTCCTGGCCGGCGCGCAGATGCTCGGCACCGGTGCCGCCATCTCCGACTACCTCATCCTCAGTTGCATCGTCCCGCTGCGGCCCGGTGACGAGGACCAGGCCGTCAACGTCGCCATCCCGATCGGCGCCGAGGGGCTGAAGGTCTACTCGCGGCGCGGCTACGCCGAGGCCGCCTCCAGCCTCTACGACTACCCGCTCGCCTCCCGCTTCGACGAGACCGACGCGCTGATCGTCCTCGACGACGTGTTCGTGCCCTGGGAGCACGTCTTCGTCTACCGCGACCTGGACATCACCCGGGACCAGTGGAGCCGTACGCCGGCGCACCTGCTCGGCAACAACCAGGCCCAGACGCGCTTCTCCGTCAAGCTCGATCTGCTGGCGGGGATGGCCAAGCGGGTCGCGGAGATGAACGGCTCGGCCTCCTTCCCGCCGGTCCGCGGCACCCTGGGGGAGATCGCCGCCCACGCCGCCATGGTGGGCGGCCTGGTGGCGGCCCAGGAGCAGAACTGCGAGATCGACGAGCACGGCGTCGCCTGGCCCGGCAAGGCCGAGGCGTACGCGGTGATGACGCTCCAGTCGGATTTCTACCCCAAGCTGCTGAACATCGTCCGCGATCTGTGCGGTGGTGGCGTCATTCAGCTTCCCTCCTCCGCCGCCGACTACGCTCACCCGGAGGCGCGCGCCGACCTGGAGCGGTACGTCCAGTCGCCGGGCTTCCCGAGCGAGGAGCGCGTCAAGCTGCTCAAGCTGGTGTGGGACCTGGTCGGCTCCGAGTTCGCGAGCCGGCACCAGCAGTACGAGATGTTCTACGCGGGCGCACCGTTCCTGGTCCGCACCCGCATGAGCGAGATGTACGACTTCGACCGCGCCACCGCCCTGGTGGACAGGGCCCTTGCGGGGTACGGGGTCGAGGGGCCGCAGGCTTCCTGACCCCACCCGCCTCGCCGTCGAACGGCCGGTCCCCCCTTCGGGGACCGGCCGTTCGGCATGCCGGGAGGGCCCTGGCCCGGGCGTGCGCCCCCGCCCTCCGCGCGGATGACGCACTCGCGCACGGCGAGCACGCACGCGCGCACGGCAAAGGGGTGGGGAACCCCGCTGGGCTCCCCACCCCGGTGGCGCAGCCCGGCCTCAGGCCGGGTAGCGGACCTCGAAGGTCGTGACCCCCTCCTCGGTGGTCCAGGGGCCGTGCTCCATGCCCGGCGGGCGGCAGGCGAAGTCGCCGGCGGAGAAGGTCCTGCCGAGGCGGGTGTCGGTGAAGGACCCCTCGATGATGTAGACCTCCTCCCAGAAGTCGTGGACCTGCACGCCGTTGGGTGTGGTGTCGGTGCCCGGCGGCATGTGGAGGATGCGGGTGGCGACCCCCGTCCCGGGGTCGCGGGCCAGGATGCGCTCGACCAGGCTGTCGACCGTCCCTTCGCAGCGGGTGAACTCGACGGTCCTGGCGGGGAAGAACTCGTGCTCGGGCTTGGCCACGGCACAGCTCCTTTCCGGATCGGGTGGTGGGGTTGGGGCGGGTCAGGCCGCGACGCGCGTCCCGGCCGTGTACGCGTGGCGGAGCTCGGTGCCGTCGGGCGTCCGCAGGGTGAGGCTCCAGGAGGTGCCGGCGACAAAGGTGCCGTCGAGCAGGGGAAGTGTCCCGCAGAGCATCACCAGGCTCCGCTCGGCCGGCACGGCGGCGTCACGCAGGGCGAGGACCTCGGTGGGGACGCGGAGGGCCTCAAGGGTGCCGCGCTGGTAGACGACGCCGTCCACCGTGCACTCGAGGCGCACCGTGTCCCAGTCGAAGCCGGAACCGTCGTCGGGGAGTTCGACGACCGCGGCGGAGACCGGCTTGGGGCAGACCTCCTTGGACCTGGCGACACTGTCGCGTTCCAGGTCGCGGTCGGTGTGGTCCGAGCCGACACCGAGGAAGAGCCGGCCGCCGTGCCGGACGAGGACGGGCTCGACCTCGCCGGAAGTGTAGGTGCCCGACACGGTGATCTCGCCGCTCTGGGTGGCGAGTTCCGGGCCCATCGGGTAGAAGGCGGGCACCGACTCCGGCTCGGGGACCCCGATGGCCGCGAGCTCTTCGATGTGTGCGCGCACCGAGGCTTCGTCGCGGCCCGTGTAGCCGGCGACCACCAGGTCGAAGTCGTCGATGCGCAGTTCCTCACCGGTGCCGGTGACGGTAAAGGCGAGCGTCGTGGCGGTCATGCTCAACTCCTCGTGGGATCGGGGTTCTCGCGCGCGAGGTGCGCGTAGGACGGGAGCCGGTCGCGGAGCACCGGGAACTCCCTGCGCACGGTGGTGACGACCTCGGGGGCCACGTCGCAGTACGTGATGCCCTCGTCCTGGTCCGCTTCGGCGAGGACCTCGCCCCACGGGTCGACGACGCGGCTGTGGCCGCCCAGTCGGACGCCGTCCTGCTCGCCGACCGCGTTGCAGGCGATCAGCAGCACCTGCTCCTCGACGGCGCGTACGGAGGTGAACAGCCGCCAGTGGGCGAGCCGTGCGGCGGGCCAGGCGGCCGGGACGATCACGATGCGGGCGCCGATGTCGACCAGGCCGCGCCAGAGCTCGGGGAAGCGCAGGTCGTAGCAGGTGGTCGAGGCAATGGGCCCGAACGGGGTCTCGGCCGTGGAGATCCGGTCGCCGGGGCTCAGCAGTCGGGCCTCCTTCGACCGGTAGCCGAAGACGTGCACCTTGCTGTACCGGTGCAGGACTTCGCCGTCCGGGCCGAGGAGCACCGCGGTGTTGCGCAGCCCGCCGTCGGCCACCCGCTCCACATGGCTTCCCGCGTGCAGGTACAAGCCCAGTTCCCTGGCGAGTGCGCCGAGTTCGGTCACCGTGGCACCGTCCGCGTCCTCCGCCTCGGCCTCGTAGGCATCGAAGGCGAAGTAGCCCGCGGCCCACAGTTCGGGCAGCACCACGAGATCACTCCCGCCGTGTGCCGCCTTGCGGATCAGCGACTCGGCACGCGCGCGCCGATCGGTGGACGACTCGGCGGCCGGGCTGGCGATCTGGATCAGGGCGACTCTCATTCGTGCTCCAGTCTCCGGGTGGCTCCGCAGCGCCGGTTCAGCCCTGCTGCCAGGCGGTGCGGGCTGCCTCCGGTACCACTGCCGCCAGATCGACCGCGCCGGTGCTCAGTCCCGACCGGCGGGCGAATTCCGCGAGCCCTTCCAGCACCTCGGTGTCGAGTTCGGGCCGGTAGTAGGGAAGGTCGTGCTCGATCAGTTCGGCGATGAGTTCGGCTTCCATGGCGGGGAAGAGGGCACGGCCGACAGCCGTGGCGCGCCCGGTGTCCGCACGCAGCGCCTCCTGGGCCCGCATGATGGCCCGGGTGGCGGCCGCGGCGTCCTCGGGCCGCTCTTCTGCCAGGCGGCGAGAGGTCATGAGGGCCGGGAAGGTGAACCCGGCGGGCCTGCCACCGTCGCGGCGCGCGTCGACGACGACCCTGCCGACGCCTTCCCGCACGGCCACCTTGGTGCCCATGCCGTTGGCCCAGAACGCGTCGATCCTGCCCTCGGCCAGCGCCCGGGCAGCGGTGACACCGAACGAGACGTCGCCCGCGGCGCCGGGCACGGGCGCGATCTCGATGCCGGCGGCCTCAGGGGCGACCCCCGCGTCGGCGAGCAGCCCCCGCAGTCCGAGATCGGGACCGGGCGCCGCGCCGATGCGCAGTCCCTTCAGCAGGTCGAGCCGGTCCTTGGCGGGGAACGGATCGAGATCGGCGCGCACCACGAGGAACCAGTACATGTTGCGCGCGAGCGCCGCGAGCAGCCGGGTCTTTCGCCACTCGGGATCGACGTGGAAAGGGGCGTGGGCCGCACCCGCCAGAAAGTCGAGTTCCCCGTCACGCAGCGCGGCGGCCGCGTCGGTGACGGGGAACTTCAGTTCAAGGTCGACATCGAGGCCCTCGTCGCGGAAGTACCCGAGCTCCGCGGCCGCGATCGCGGGGAAGTACGAGTTGGACACGAGGTCGGGCACAGCCAGGCGCATAGCGGACTCCCTACGGAGGACCTTGGGAACCTGATTAAAGTAACATACGTAAGTCAATTACTTAAGGGTATATTCGGCGCCTGCCTATGAGACTCGGCAGGTCAGACCGCCGAGGTGGGCGACCGCCTCGTCGATGCCGATCACATCGCCGTATTTCATGTCGATGTCGAGGAGACTTGCCCAGTGCGGGGTCTCGACGCGGTCGAAACAGGCGTCGCGGACAACGGTGACCTTGAGGTTGTGCGAGAAGCCGTCGACGGCACTCGCGTACACGCAGCCGCTGCTGGTGCCGCCGCAGATGATCAGGGAGTCGACGCCGCGGGCGATGAGGTGGTCGAGGAGGTTCGTGCCGTGGAAGATGCTCGGCTTGCCCTTCGCCACCACCAGATCGCCCGGCGCGGGTCGGATGTCGTCGACGACGTCGTTGTCCCGCCGGGGCCCGGCAGCCGGGGCAGGGCTGTCCTCCTTGCCGCGCGCGTTCTTCGCCCCCCACAGGCCGGGCTCGTAAGCAGCGTCGCCCGGGTCGAGCATCGTGCTGTACACGACCGGCAGTTGCGCCGTGCGGGCCGCATCGATGAGCCGGCGCATGGAGCCGACCGCTTCCCAGGCCCAGGCCCCGCAGGAGCGGCGGTTCGCACGGACGGCGTCGAGGACCGGCATGGGCGAGGTGCCGCAGAAGCTGTAGGTGACATCGACGACGAGCAGGGCGGGGCGCTCACCGAAGCCCATGCGGGCGCCGTAGCCGGCGGCGGCGAGGACTTCCAGTTCGGCCGCGGGGAAGTGCGCGCCCCACTTGTCGGCGAGCTTCTCCGTGTGCTGCGTCATTGCCCTTGCGGTCATCTGCGACTCCTTCTCTTGAGGTGGCCGAAAAGAGGCACCGGCTCGGGACATCCGCTCCGCACTCCCACGGGTTTCGGCCGCGCGGTACCCCCGGCACCCGGCGCCGTGGGCTTCACGGCAGGCCGTCCCGGCCGCATCACCAGGTGCCGGTCCCTGTGTCGGCGCGGGGAGGCTCGGCCGGGGGGCCGGCCGGGTCCTCCCCCCAGCGCCGGAAGCCGGGAAACTCAAGACCGAACTGGTCGAGGACACGGGCGACGATGTGGTCGACGATGTCACCGACCGTCTCGGGCCGGTGGTAGAAGGCGGGCATGGGCGGCACGAGTTGTACGCCCATGCGGGCCAGGGCGAGCATGTTCTCCAGATGGATCTCGCTGAGCGGTGTCTCGCGGGGGACGAGGACGAGGCGGCGGCGTTCCTTGAGGACGACGTCGGCGGCCCGGCCGATGAGGCCCTCGCTGTAACCGGTGCGGATGCCCGCGACCGTCTTCATGCTGCACGGAGCGACGACCATGCCGTCGGTACGGAAGGAGCCGCTGGAGATCGGGGCCGCCTGGTCGCGGGGGCCGTGCACACGGGTGGCGAGCGCGCGTACGTCGGCGATGGCCCAGTCGGTCTCGGTCTCGATGGTGACGCGGGTCCAATGGCTGAGGATCAGATGGGTCTCGACGCCGAGTTCGGCGAGGATTTCGAGGAGGCGGATGCCGATGGGTGCGCCGGTGGCGCCTGTCATGCCGACGATCAGCCGCATGTCGTGTCCTTACGGGCTTGTGGTGGCCTGGCCGGAAGTCGGGCGCCGAGGACCCCGCAGTGCCACGGCGGGAGGCACGGTGTTCGAGGAGGGGAAGGGGGAGGGGCGTTTCGGCGGGGCGCGCGGCTGCCCACCGCGGGTGGGCGCGGGGCGCGCCCGGGCCCCCGTTCGCCGCCGGTGCCCGACCGCCGGTCCTACTCCCGTCGTCCGCCCCGGGCCGCGGCGTCGGCGTTACGGCGGTCCTCCTCGCTCCAGTCCCCCAGCTCATAGCCGTGCCAGGGTTCGGTGAGCTGCAGTTCCGGCAGGCCGAGGTCGTCCCAGAGGGCGCGAGCGCGCTCCATGTAGGGACGCGCCGGCAGGGAGGTCGGCGGATACGGCATCTTGCGGGTGGCGTCGATGAGGAGGGCCGACGAGGAGGCTTCGGAGCCGTCCGTCGCCGCGGACGGGTCGAGGCGGGGAAGCTTGCCCGGCAGGACGGTGACATCGCGGGCGGGCTGCATGCGGAAGCTCATGGCCCAGATGACGGCGTCCATGTCCTCGGGGTCGATGTCGTCGTCGACGGCGATGATGGTCTTGCCCATGGATGCCTCGTATCCGGACGCGGCGTAGAGGGCCTGGCGTGCCTGGCCTGCCGTGGGATTGCTGAGCTGGATGACGAAGAACATGTTGCAGGTGCCGCTCTCGTAGGTGACGACACGGCGCACGGCCCCGATGTTGCACCCCTGCTTGAGGAAGCGCAGGTAGACGTTCTCGAAGGCGATCTTCCGCATCAGCGTGGACTCGCTGGGCGGGAATTCGCTGATGAATGCCTGGACGACGGGCTTCGTGCGGTGGGTGATGGCCGTGACCTCCAGGACCGGTGACATGGTGCGCGGTCCCATGTACCCGGAGGCTTCGCCGAAGGGGCCCTCGGATTCCAGGTGTTCGGGGTCGATCTCCCCCTCGATGACGATCTCGGCGTGTGCGGGCACCACGAGATCGACCGTTTCGCACGCGACGACGTCGAGGGGGCGGCCCATGAGACCGCCGGCAACGGCGTACTCGCTGACGCCGTAGGGAATCTTCTGGACGCTGGCGAAGCCGACCGCGGGCACGGCACCGAGCACGACCGCCACCTGGAGTTTCCGCCCTGCGCGGCGCGCCTTCGCGAGGTGGATGGCGATGTGCTGGGTGGGCGTGTCCATCTGGAGGCCGATGCGGTCGGGGCCCTTGATCATGCCTCGATAGGTCCCGACGTTGTACGTGCCGTCCTCGGGGTCCCTGGTGATCCAGTAGGGGGCGGTGAGGAAGGGCGCCGGGTCGAAGCCGGGGGTGGAGACGGGGTGGGGGAACGCTTCGACACCGGCGGCGTCGAGGAGGTCCTGGCCGGTGAGGACGTTCTCCTTGCAGGGCCCCGTGGCGAGGAGTTCGGGTTCGACGGGGTGGTCGAGGGCGGCGGCCCAGCGGGCGGCGACCTCTGCGGGTGCGGCGCCGAGAGCGGTGGCGTAGACCTCACGTGATGCGGCGAAGCCGCCGATGAGGACGGAGCCCTCATAGGTGCGCCCGCGTGCGTCCTTGACACGGGTGAAGTGGAAGGCGCGACGGCGGCTCTCCGGCAGTCCGCGGAACTGGAGGCGGACGAGGGGCACCAGCTCGGCGTCCTTGTCGACGGGTTCGTCGATGCTGTGGAGCAGCCCCTCGCTGTCGAGCGTGTGCAGGTAGTCGCGGAGGTCTCGATAAGGGTATGCACCTGCGTCGGCCACGTGTGGGCTCCTCGTCGGACGGGCCGGTGGCGGCCTGCGGAAGGGGGTGCGGGGGCGACTGCGGTGTACCGGCGCCCGAAGCGATCTGTTGACAGCGTGGTTCTGGCCACTTAGCCTCACCCCACCATTTCGCGTTGTCAAGTCAGGTACTTGAGTGCTTTACGCAGTTCGAGGGTCACTCAACGGCGATCCCTCTCGGCTGCCGCCCGCGTCAGGCTTCTGCCCTGGAGTTGCGCATGGAAGCAACAACCTTCGATCAGGCCCTCTCACAGACCTCCGTACCGCGACGCGTCTACGCGATCGCCGCGATTGCCGGGGTGGCCGTCGTCTTCGACGGCTTTGACCTGCAGGCTCTCTCCTACACCCTGCCCAAACTCGTTGCCGAGTGGCACATCTCCTCGGTGGAGGCAGGGCTGCTCGCCTCCTATACGTTCATCGGACTGTTCGCCGGCGCGGTCGGGCTCGGCGCGATGGGCGACCGGCTGGGTCGCAAACGCATACTGGTCAGCGGAATCGTTATTTTTGCCCTTTTTATGGGTTCAGCAGGATTCGCCCAGAGTTATGAGCAGTTTGTGGTCTTGCGGTTCTGTGCCGCACTCGGTATGGGCGGTGTGCTGCCCGGTGCGATCACGATGCTGGGCGAGTACACGCCCTCGAAGTTCCGTGGCCGGATCGTGGCCCTCGGCGGCGGCTGCTTCACACTCGGGTTCTCGGCGGCCGCGGTGCTGGCCATGGTCATCGTGCCGGATCACGGGTGGCGTCCGATGTTCCATGTGTCGTACTTTGCGCTGATCGCGGCGGCGCTGGTGGCGTGGATCATTCCGGAGACGCCCCAGTACCTGGCCTCCAGAGGCCGTTACGACGAGGCGTTCGCCACCGTGCGGCGCGTCTTCCCGGCCCTGGGCGCCGCGCCCGCCACGGTGGCTCCGGGTGCCTATTTCGCCGTCGAGGACGAGGCGGCGGGGCACAAGGCGTTCCGTACGCTGTGGACGCCGCGGTATCTGCAGTCGACGGTGCTGCTCACGCTGCTGTACCTGTTCCTCCAGTTCGTGGTGTACGCGCTGGACTTCTGGATGGTCAGCCTGCTGGTCAAGCACGGCATGTCGCTGGTGGGCAGCTACTCGTACGCGATCGAGCAGGCGCTTGCGGCGACCGCGGGCGGTTTCGCGATCGGCTGGGTCCTGGACCGCGTGGACAAGCGCGTGGCGCTGGCGATCGCCTTCGCGGCCGGCGGGGTGTGCCTGTTCCTGTTCGGGCTGACGGACTCGGTCTGGGCGCTCTATGTGCTCAATGCGCTGGCGGGCGCACTGATCATCGGTGGCCAGAACGTGGTGCACTCCCTGGTGATGGGCACGTACGCGACCGAGGTACGGGCGACGGGGCTCGGCTGGGCACTCGGCGTGGGGCGGCTGGGCGGCGTGCTGGGCCCGCTGGTGGGTGGGTTCCTGCTCGATCTGGACCTGCCGTACCCGGTCTACTTCATCGTGTTCGCGGTTCCTGCGCTGCTGACCTCCGTGACGACGCTGGCGCTGTGGGCGACGCAGGTCCGCCAGGTGCGCGAGGGGCACGTGTTGCTGCCGGTCGAGTCCTGACCCTGGACCGGTCCGGTGCCGCCGCAGCACCGGACGAGCCCCCGCAGCCGCATGGGCAGCATCCCTGGGAAGGCGTCGTACCGGGGACCCGGCCAAGAGCGCACGTCAGGAAGCGCCCTCCCGCGGTCAGGCCGGCCCGGGCGGAGGCCGTAGCGGCCGCCGCAGATGCCGCGCCAGTCTTTATCGGACCGGTCGGGGCCCGGTCCGCCCCTCCCCTTCCTCCTGTCCCTCCCGTGTGCCCGGCCATGCATGCATGGCACAGGAGCGAGCATCAGGAGAACACGCAGGGACAGGCCCGGACACACGGAGGCGAACATGAGCGGCAGCACGAGGCACGAATGGGGACGCCCCGCGGAGGGACCGTGGTGGCGCTTCGTACCGCGCAACCGGGCGTCCGGTGTGCTGTCCCTGGTAGCCGGTGTCCTGCTGGTGGGCCAGAGCGTTCTCTACCTGGCCCTCGGCGGCGACTCGGCCGGCCGGACCGTGCTGGAAGTCGTCGTGGGCGTTCTCGGTGTGCTCCTGGTCCTCCGGTCCGTCGACGGCCTGAGGGTGCTGGACCGGGGCCCCGGTCCCGAATGACATGAGCTGAGCTCGTGCGCGCCGGCCCGAACCCCGCCCAGGGTGTCCGGGCCGGCGGGGCGTTCCCGGGGCCGACCGCGTCGGTCCCCCGGAGGTGTCGCGGTCGGCACGGCGGGAGCACTCTTCACGTCCGCCGCGCCGGACCGGCTCAGCCGATGGGCTCGGCCACGATGAGCTGGAACCGCTCGAAGCCCAGCTTCACGGTGTTGTGCTGGGCGTCGGCAGTTCCGAGGGATGCGCCGGTGAACGGGTCGGTCAAGCGGTACCTGCCGCCGCTCAGACCGCGCAACTCGACCGTCCCTTCCCACCGAGGGGCGTAGAAGGCGTAGTGCAGGGTCGGCCCCTTGGCCACGACGTGCGTCTCGGGCTTGTCGAAACCGATGTCGTACAGCTCACCCCGGTACTCACCGGTGGACAGCATGTTCTCCTCGTACAGGTTCACCCACTTGCGCCAGAGCGCTTCCCTCTCGGGGGTGAGCACGATCGAGTCGTCCGGGCCCCCCGGGTTGGTGAACTTGGTCGACAGGACGGCGCCGACGCCGTAGCTGGAGGCGAAGTCGTCGCCGTTGTCGCTCAGTTCCACGTGGTCGCCGGCGTAGCTGCTGCCCACGCCCATCAGTGCCTTCATCGTCTTGCCCTTGCTGCGGACCTGGTAGGACGACTCCGGGTCCGAGCCGGGGTACTGGTCGACGTAGGGCAGGTTGTGGAAGGCGAAGGCGGTGCCGCACGGGCAGAGCTCGACGAGAGCGCCCCGTCGCGCCTCGGTCGCGGCCCCGTGCACCGCCTTCCAGAACTGCGCCAGGCCCTCGGTCGACTCCTCGGGGCGGGTGTGCCCGTGCGCCGGGTTGTAGCAGGGCGCGACGGCGTTGAGGTGCTGGCCGTCGGTCTTGAGCCCCTCGTAGCCCCAGTCTCCGATGAACTTCTTCACCAGATTGACGAAGTAGTCCACCGTCGGCTGGTAGGCCGGGCACAGGGTCCAGGAGTCCCACCAGGTCACCTGCTGCTTGTTGCCGTCCTGGTCCAGCAGGACCATGTCGGGGTGGTCCCTGAACAGGTTGCTGTCGGGATCCGCCGCCAGCGGAGCCCACCACAGGCGCGGCAGCATACCGGCGTCCCGGATCTTGCGGGTGAGGGCGCGCATGTCCGCGTCGCCCTGCGGGAACTTTCGCGGGTTGAGGTCCCAGTCGCCCTCGTTGGTCTGCCAGCCGTCGTCGAGCCCGGCCCATCTGAGACCGACGGAACGCGCCTTGGGCAGCGTTCCGACGACCTGGTCGACGGTGAAGTCGCGCTCGTAACCCCAGGCACACCAGATGGGGTCGAAGGCGGACTTCGGGGCCTTGGAGGCGCTCAGTCCGATGTCGCCCATGTAGTCCCGATAGCGCTGGAGCGGCACGAAGTGGTCGCCGGGCAGGGCCGTCAGGAACGTGGTCCGCGTGGTCAGCTTCCGGCCCGGCCCGAGGGTGACCCGGGTGTCGCCCTGGACGGCGAGGCTCGCTCCGCCGGATGTCCTGCGCACCGGCAGGCTCAGTATCGTCGCCACGGGTTCGACGTGCCCGACGGAAAGGCCCGCGCCCGGCCGCCACACGGACGCCATCGGGGTGCCACCGCCGTAGTCGGAGGAGTCCATCCCCAGCGAGTTCTCCTGGTAGTACCCGTCCGTCACCGGCTGCACCCAGTCGCGACGGTCCGTGTACGTGGTGCCCGAGAACGTGTAGAAGCCGGCGGGGTTCTCCAGCAGCTCATGCGCTCCGTTGCGCCACCCGGTGACCCTCAGCTCACCACCGGACATGTTGGTGTAGGTCACCTTCATCACGAGCATCCCGGTCAGCCGCCGGAAGGAGGTGAGCTCCACCGTCTTGCGCACACCGGTCGCGGAGTCGCCCCAGACGGTCACCCGGACGCCTGCGCCGTGCCGGGAATCCGCGATGCTGCGGCTCTCCCGTCCGCGGTAGGCGAACTCGTCGATCGTCGCACCGTCCAGCAGCAGGACCTCGCTGGCGTCGAAGCGCGTCACGTCGACGCCCTTCAGGGCCACCCGGCTGCGCAGTCCGTCGTCGAACTCCAGGGTCACGGAGGTGTCACCGACCCCGACGGTGTCGGGCTCGCGGTTCGGTGCGGCGGATGCGGGTGTGGCGCCCATGACCACGGCGGGGAGGGCGGCCAGGCCGGCGCCCCCCAGCGCGACCCTCAGTACGGTGCGCCGGTTCATTTCGCCCATGTCAACTCCCTTACGCCCACGTCGAACTGTCTTCGGGCTCGCCGTGCGTGCCTGCCGACGAGGTCGCGCCTTTCCGTGCGCCGGCCCCCTCCTGCCGTTGCCCGGGCGCCGATCGCCCGCGGCGGCTCAGCGCAGCCAGGGGTGGTGACGCCGTGCGTAACACGATCGGCCTCCTGCGGGGGAAGGAGTCGCCAGTTGATGTCATGGACCTGACAGATACGGATGAGGGGAAGCGCGCAGTGAATTCGTCTGCGCGAAGAGGTCGGGACGGGGCCGCCGGCCGTGCCCCGTCGAATCCGTCGAGTCCGGGAGGACGCCGAAGTTCCGCCGCCGTCCCGCCGCCGTGGGCGGACACCGCGGGGGCCGCCCGCCGGCGTGACGGGCCGGCACAGTCCCTTCAACGGATCGTGGTCATGGCGCCGGGTGTACTCGTCGTCGGACAGGTGGACGACCCATGGATCACTCCTTAAGCACCCGCGCAGCCTGCGTCGAGAACGTAGGTGGTATGCGAGTGGCATGTCAATGGCCCCCACGCGGCATTACGGTTCGTCAGCTCCCTTGTCCGGGTTGCCGCCACGACGGCCCGATCGGCCTTGGGAGCCCCTTCGGGGCGGGGTGGAGCACGGCGATCTCCTGGGCCGGGGCCCCGTCGGCGTCCGTGCGGGCGGTCCCGGTCCGTGCCGCGCTCCCCCGTCCTGCCCGGGTCCTCCCCGCCCCTTGGCGTGGAGGACCCGGGCAGGGAAGACTTCTACTCGGACAGCGATTCGGCAAAGGCGCGCACGGCGCCCGCGAAGGCCCCGGGTTCCTCGACGTGGCCCAGGTGCCCGCTGTCCTCCAGCACGACCAGCCGGGACCGGGGGATCAGGGCGTGGAGTTCCTCCGCCCATCGCGGTCCGCAGATCACGTCGTGCCGGCCGACCACGACCAGGGTGGGCACGGTGAGCTTCGGGAGGGCCGCCCGGTCGTCGATGATCTCGGGTTCGCCGTTCTCGTCGAGGGACGAGACATAGGTGCAGGTGATCGTCTCGCGAAGCCCGCGGAACTCGTCCTCGCGGTCCCAGTAGTGCGCGACGTAGATCGGCAGCAGACCGCGCAGTGCCTCCGTGATCTTCTCGTCATCGGTGATGGCCCCGACACTCTGGAGCGCGGCGAGCGCCGCAGGCAGCTCAGGTCGGCCCTGGTTGCGGTGGACGAACTCCTCGACCCTGGTGGCGGCCTCGGCCATGTGCTCGGGGCCGGTGACCGGAGCGCTTTCGTACAGCACAAGGCCGCGGAGCCGGTCGGGGTGGTGCAGCGCGACGTACTGGGCCACGAAACCGCCGTGCGAGTGCCCCAGGAGGAACACGCGGGGCAGCGACAGCCGGTCGAGCAGACCTGTCAGGCTTCGTGTGTGGCGCTCACGGGTGTAGCCGTCGGGGTGCGAGGGCAGACGCCGTGAGCCGCCGGTGCCCAGCGGCTCGACGTACACCATGGTCAGGAACTCTTCCAGGGCCGGTGCCCGCAGGGACTCCCAGCTCACGCCGGGACCGCCGGGCACGGCCAGGCACACCGGCCCCGAACCGTGGACGTGGTACCGCTGCTCCAGGCCGTCCACCGCGACCTCGTGGGCTCCGTGGGACAGGAGGTCGGGCGTTTCGTTCTGCATCGGTTCTCCGTGTGGGTGGTTTGTGGAACACCCACAAGACGCAGCGCGCCCCAAGAAGTTCGATCACAGAAATGTTGCACAGCTCACATTTTTGCGTGTGGTGTCCCTCCACCCCGGACACCGGCGGCGTGGAAGAGCCGTAGCTGGTTCATCCTGCCGTCCTCCATGGTCATCAGCCAGGCGACGGCCGGCGGGCAGTGGTGCGGCGCGTCCGGTGGATTGATCATGTCCATTTCCCAGATGGTCGTGTCCCGGCTGGTGACAGCGCTCACGAAGCGCTGGCGCACCCCCGCTTCAAGATCACCAGCCATGCCGCGGACCAGGAAGTCCCGGTCGCCCACCCGCTGCCGTCCCGCGTAGTAGGCGGCATCCGGCGTCCAGCGCTGCGCCGTCAGCTCCGCGAAACGCCCCTGCTCGGCCGCGGCCAGCGTCTCCACCGCGTCCCGGGCGCTTTCCCGAGCCGCGGCGACGGAGTCGGCGTGCACCGAGTCCGCAGTCACGGCCATCGCCCCGACGAGCTTCCTCCTGGCCTCGGCGAGCCTGCTGCGCACCGTGCCGACAGGTACGCCGCACAGTGCGGCCATCTGGTCGTAGGAAGGGGTCCGCGGGCTGAAGTGCCGCAACATCACGGCCATGCGCAGCGTGGGGGAGAGTTCGTTGACCGACTGCCAGATCCAGTCGCGCATGGCGTGCCGGTCGACGACCTTCTCGGGGTCGGTCTCCGCCGCGAGCAGGGACAGGTCCGGGACAGGCGTCGCGGGGGGCGTCGAGCGCAGTCGGGAGCGGCAGACGTTGCGCACGATCATGCGCAGCCACGCGCTCACGGATTCCGGTTGCCGCACGTCACCGACGTGCCGGAAGGCGATCAGCGACGCGTCCTGCACGGCGTCCTCCGCGTCGGGCAGGTTGCCCAGCAGGCTCAGCGCCACGGCCCGCATACCGGCCCCGTGCCGTTCGAGCAGCGCGCCGACCGCGGCCACGTCACCGTCGCGCGCGCTGCGCAGCAGTTCCGCATCCGACGGATCGTCGTACAGGGCACGTCCCACGCGCCCCAGGGTACGCACAGCGGCATCGGATCCATCGATGCCGGTGGTGCACGGCGGCGGCCGCGTACCGGATGCCGGGAAAGAGCACCGAAAAGGGCTGAGCCGCAGGCACAGACCGAGGCACAGCCCCGGATCAGCCCCAGACCCGGCCCCGGAGCTCCGGCGCCCCGGCCTGGTCCTCCGCGCCTTCCCCGCGGCACTGGTACAGCTCTCCGCGCCGTTCGAGACACGCCACCTGCAACCGCGGAGCCGCGACCCAGGGCAGTGGAGGGTCCGACGCCGGCGACGACCGGGCCTGCACCATCGTCGACCAGCGTGTCTCCGACGGGCTGGGAGCCGCGACGCTCGACGTGACCTTGCAGGCCAACGGCTGCTACGACGTCCAGTCGCCACCGGGCGCGGTCGGCGCGCTCCGGGTGACCGACGAGTCAGGGCGGCTCTTCACCAGTCCGCTGTACGCCTTCGACGGCTGTCTGGGCACTCCATGAGATCGGGCGGCGACCCGGACGGGAGGGACCGGGGCGCCGCCCGGACCGCTACTCCCGGACGATCGCCGCGGTCTGGAGGCGTACCGCGTCCCGGCCCGGCGGGACTCCGAACATACGCCGGTACTCGCGGCTGAACTGCGAGGGACTGTCGTACCCGACGGCATGTCCGATCCCGGCCACGTCGTGCGGTGCGGCGATGAGCCGCAGACGGGCCCTTTGGAGCCGGAGCTGCTTCTGGTACTGGAGCGGGCTCATGGCGGTCACCGCACGGAAGTGCCGGTTGAGTGAGGAGACGCTCATGCCGACTTCGCCGGCGAGGTCGTCGACGCGCATCACCTGGTCGTAATGTGCCTTGATCCACTCGATCGCGCGTGCGACGAGTGTGATGCGGCTGTCGGCCATACCGATCTGCCGGACCAGGGCCGCCTGGGGGCCGTTCAGCAGTCGCCAGTGGATCTCGCGCCGGACGCCGGGCGCCAGTACCGGGAAGTCACGCGGCTCGTCCAGCAGGCGCAGCAGCCTGAGGACGGCGTCGAGCAGCTTGTCATCGGCGTCGCTGGTCGCGATACCTGGTCCGTCGTGCGGGCGGACGGCGGTGGGGCCGGATTCCGCCAGCAACTGCGCGATGATCGCGGGTTGCAGCGGAAGCCCGAACGCCAGAAACGGCTCGGTGGGCGTGGCCCGGGTGATCTGCGAGGTCAGGGGGAGGTCGACCGTCGCGACGAGGTACTGGCCCGCGTGGTAGTCGAAGATCCGGTCATTGAGGACCGTGCGCTTCGCCCCCTGGACCGTGAGGGCGATCATGGGCTCGGTGGCCGTGCCCAGGGGTTCGCTCACACGCTCGGTCGAGAACACCGACATGCCCTCGACCCACACCGGGCGCGCACTGCCGGCCGCCAGCCGCGCGATCCGGTGACGCAGTTCGTCGAGCTGATCCATCCCGCCAGTGGACCACGCAATCGTGTGCCGGGCAAGCATGATCCGGGCAGCGTTGAGCGGATCATGCAACGATCCGCGCGCATCGGTCTAGGAGGCCGGCGCGCGCCGGGGTCGAATGGAGGAGCACGGGGGGACGCCGCCACGGCGCCCCGCACCACCTCCAGCCGGGAGCTGCCCACCATGTCGCTCGATTCCTATGTCACGCTCGGCCGCTCGGGTCTGCGAGTCAGCCCGTTCACGCTGGGCACCATGACCTTCGGTGAGGACCACGGTTGGGGGTGCAGCCCAGCGGAGTCCAGGGACATTCTCGCGGCCTACCTGGACCGGGGCGGCAACTCGATCGACACGGCCAACATCTACACCAACGGCCACTCCGAGAAGATCATCGGCGACTACTTCGCCGGCAGGTCCGAGCTGCGTGATCGGGTCGTGCTCGGCACGAAGTTCTTCGGCAACCTGTACGAGAACGACCCCAACGGCGGCGGACCCAGCCGGAAGGCGATCGTGCAACAGCTAGAGAACTCGCTGCGACGTCTGCGGACCGACTACGTCGACATCTACTGGCTGCACAACTTCGACCCGTCCACGCCGGCCGAGGAGACCCTGCGCGCCCTGGACGACCTGGTCGGCGACGGCAAGATCCGCTACATCGGGTTCTCCGACGTGCCGGCGTGGGCGACGGCCGAGGCGGCCACCATCGCGCGCCTGCGCGGATGGTCCCCGATCATCGCGCTGCAGTTGGAGTACTCCCTGCTCGAACGCACCTCGGAAGGGGAACTGATCCCGATGGCCCAGGCCCTGGGCATGGGGGTGATGCCCTGGGGGCCGCTGAGGAGCGGATTCCTGTCGGGCAAGTACTCCAGCGCCGCCACCGGCCCCGTCGACACCGCACGCACGCAACTGGTCGGCGCCCCGAGCGAGGCCGACTACGTGGTGATCGACACGCTCAACGCCGTCGCCGGCGACGTGGGCGCCAGCCCCGCCTCGGTCGCCCTGGCCTGGGTGCACGGTCGTCCGGGGATCACCTCCACCCTGATCGGCGCGCGCCGCATGGACCAGTTCGAGGCCAACCTGCGTGCCCTGGACGTGACCCTCACCGAGGCCCAGCGCGGTGTGCTGGACGACGTGTCCGCACCCAGGTTGAACTTCCCGGCCGACAACAACAGGACCCTGGCGCCGATGCTCCAGTTCGGCGGAGCCACCGTGGACGGACGCCCGTCGGCGGTGTCCCCGCTGCTGTCGGCCAACAGCACCCGCTACTGACCACGGGCACGGGGAGACCACATGCCGCTGAACGGCGCATACGAACCCAGTGCCCTGGACGTGGCACGGGAGCAGGTCGCGCTCTACGAGAGCAGCAACGGTAGCGAGGGACGCACGATAGCCGGCCGTCCCGTGGTCGTACTGACGATGCGGGGAAAGAGGACCGGGAAGATACGCAAGACCCCGGTGATGCGCGTGGAGAACGCGGGGCGCTATGCCCTCGTCGCCTCCCAGGGCGGCTCACCCCGGCATCCTGCCTGGTACCACAACGTCATGGGCGACCCGCGGGTGGAGCTCCAGGACGGGCCGGAGCGGCGGGAGTACCTCGCCCACGAGGCCGCGGGACGGGAACGGGAGGAGTGGTGGAAGCGCGCGGTCGAGGCATTTCCCGACTACGCGGAGTACCAGCGCGGCACGGAACGGGTGATACCGGTGCTCGTTCTCGAACCGGTGGCGACCTGATCGCCAAGGGCCTGCCGCCCACCGGGGCGCAAGGCGACCTCGTGGGCCTGCGCTGCACCGTCACGCACTACGGGCCCGACCGGCTCCTCGCCCTGCGGGACGCCCGGCCCCGGGACCTGTACGGCGCCGTGTCGGTCCTCGGCGCCGTCGGCACGCAGGCCGCCCGGCAGCACGGCGACGGATGGCGGAAGGACCTTTCTTCGCCGCCCGGTCCGTGTCCGATGGCGCCGCCCGGTCCGCAGCTCATGGCCGCGCGCCTGACGGGTTTCACCGTCGGGCACGCACACACTCACCTTCGCAACGGCCCCGAACGCCCCTGACGACCTCCTCAGGGGCGTCGTCAGGGCCCTGAGCACGGCTCCGGCCCAGTGACCGGCGTGCGCCGAAGGGTTGCTCGCGCACGCACCGGTAGGACGCACGCCGGTGCATGCCGGGGCGTGCGGAGCACGCCTTCGGTGCAGACGCCGGCCGGCGGCACCGTGCGCACGGTGCCGCCGGCCGGGCCCGTCCACGCTCCGGTTGCACGGCGACCGGGCCCTCGCCGCGGGCCGGTTCACCCGACGGGGCATTGACCTCAAGGCCACTTCACGTTCTACGGTCTGCTGCATGAACATGGAGACCACGGCCTGGACACAACTGCACAGCGTCATGACCGCCCAGCAGAAGCGCCGTCCCCTGAACCGCACGACACTGCGCCGCATCGGCGCCTTCGCCCGTCCGCACCGCCGCCGCATCGCGCTCTACGTCGTGCTCGGGGTGGTCACCGCACTGCTCGCCGTCGCGACCCCCGTACTGTCCGGACGCGTCGTCGACGCGATCGTGTCGGGCGGCGACGCGGGCACGGTCGTACGCCTGGCCCTGCTCATCGCCCTCATCGCGGTGGTGGAGGCGGCGCTGGGCATCCTGGGGAGGCGGCTGTCGGCGACGCTCGGCGAAGGGCTCATCTTCGATCTGCGGACGACCGTGTTCGACCACGTGCAGCGGATGCCTGTCGCGTTCTTCACCCGCACCCGAACGGGAGCGCTCGTCTCCCGTCTCAACAACGACGTCATCGGCGCCCAGCGCGCCTTCAGCAACACCCTGTCAGGACTGGTGACCAACCTGGTCACACTGGTGCTGACCTTCGCTGTGATGCTCACCCTGTCCTGGCAGATCACCCTGCTCGCGCTGGCGCTGCTCCCGCTGTTCGTGGTCCCGGCCCGCCGCATGGGGAGCCGCATGGCCCGCATGCAGCGGGAGGCGGCCCACCTCAACGCCGCCATGAGCACCCGTATGACCGAGCGGTTCTCCGCGCCCGGCGCCACCCTGGTCAAGCTGTTCGGACGCCCCCGGGAGGAGTCGGCGCAGTTCGCGGTCCGCGCCGGTCAGGTACGGGACATCGGCGTGCGCACGGCGACCATGCAGTCGGCGTTCATCACCTTCCTGACCCTCGTCTCCGCGCTGGCCCTCGCCCTCGTCTACGGCCTCGGTGGCTGGTTCGCGCTGCGCGGCACACTGGAGCCGGGCTCCGTCGTGGCGCTTGCCCTGCTCCTGACCCGCCTCTACGCCCCGCTGACCGCGCTCGCCGGGGCGCGCGTGGAGGTGATGAGCGCACTGGTCAGCTTCGAGCGGGTCTTCGAAGTGCTCGATCTCAAGCCCCTCATCGAGCAGAGACCGGACGCGCGCCCCGTCCCCGACGGCCCTGTCTCCGTCGAGTTCGCCGACGTCCGCTTCGGCTACCCGTCCGCCGACAAGGTCTCCCTCGCCTCCCTGGAGGAGGTGGCGTCCCTGGACGACCGGGGTGACGCCCAGGTGCTGCACGGCGTCTCCTTCCGCATCGAACCCGGGCAGACGGTCGCCCTCGTCGGCTCCTCCGGTGCCGGAAAGTCGACCATCGCGCAACTGCTGCCGCGCCTGTACGACGTCGACGAGGGCGCCGTGCGCATCGGCGGCGTCGACGTCCGGGACCTCGGTGCCGACAGCCTGCGCGCCACCGTCGGCATGGTCACCCAGGACGGCCACCTCTTCCACGACACCGTCCGCGCCAACCTGCTCCTCGCCGTCCCCGACCCCCGGCTCCGCCCGAGCGGAGGGGCACCCGCCGACGCGACCGAGGACGACCTGTGGGACGCCCTGCGCCGCGCCCGCCTCGACCACCTCGTACGCGCGCTGCCCGACGGCCTCGACACCGTGGTGGGCGAGCGCGGCTACCGCCTCTCCGGAGGCGAGCGCCAGCGCCTGACCATCGCCCGGCTGCTGCTGGCCCGCCAACGCGTCGTGATCCTCGACGAGGCCACCGCCCACCTCGACAACACCTCCGAGGCGGCCGTCCAGGACGCGCTCACCGAGGCGCTCCAGGGGCGCACCGCGGTCGTCATCGCCCACCGGCTGTCCACCGTGCGGGCGGCGGACCTGATCCTGGTGGTCGAGAGCGGACGGATCGTGGAGCGCGGCACGCACGAGGAACTGCTGGCGGCGGGAGGCCGGTACGCGGAGCTGTACCGCACGCAGTTCGACATGCGGGACGCGGCAGCCGCCGAGCCGGTCGGGCAGACCACGCGTCCCCGGGCGGCCGCCCCGGACCCCGCGGACGCGCCGCCGGCCGGGAAGGCGTCCGTCTCCGGCCCCGTCACGGAGCCACCGGCGCAGGTCGTGGGCCCGTGACGGGGCCGGACGCGAAGAGCCGGACCGGGCCTTCGCCCTCGGCGGGGGCGCCAACGACCGTCCGGTGAAGCCCGTCGGACTCGCGCCGCCGCGCTGTTCGGCACACGGGGCGGCTCCCGGGGAGCCACCCCGCACTTCCCTCGGTGGCCGAGCCGGTGGGCCGCGGCCGCCGGGCCCACGGCGACCGCCGAAGACCGACCCGGCGATGCGGCACGGGCGCCGCCCGCCCCGCCTTGGTACGCCGGGCGGTGGGCGCGTGGGCGCTGGAACGGCCCCCGCCGTGATTCAGAAGGTTCTAAGAGGTTGCTGTGCCAGGCTGGCCGCGCTGCCACGGCGGACGATCACCGCCGCCCGGCCCCGTGCGCGTCGCACGGCACACCCCCTGGAGACACGTCCCATGAGCCTGACCGTGTTCAACGGCCTCCCCGCCCACGTCCTGTTCGTGCACTTCGTGATCGTGCTGGTGCCGCTGAGCGCGCTCGCGCTCGTGGTGTGCGCCCTGTGGCCCGAGGGAGCCCGCAGGCTCGGCGTGGTCCTGCCGGTGCTGGCCCTGCTGACGCTGCTGAGCGTGCCGGTCACCACGCATGCCGGGGAGTGGCTGGAGGACCACGTCGGCAGCGATCCCCTGATACGCAGGCACGCGGAGCTCGGCGACGGCTTGCTGCCGTGGGCCGGCGGTCTGTTCGTGCTCGCACTCGCCGTCTGGTGGACGGCGGGACGCCGGGGTTCCGGCCGGATGCGTCCCTCCGGCTCCGCGGCGTGGACGGCCTCGGTGCCGGTGCGGGTGGTCGCCGCGGTCCTCGCGCTGGTGGTGGCGGCGGGCTCCGTCGTGGAGGTCTACCGCATAGGGGACTCGGGCGCGAAGGCCGCCTGGCACGACGGCTTCTCCAGGACCGCCGTGCACCACGGGGACGACGACTGACCGTCCGACGGCCCCGCTGTTCAGAGAGCCGGCCGGCGCCCCGGGCCGGGGATCACCACCCGGAACTCCGTCGCCCCCGGGCTGCTGTCCAGCGCGACACTGCCGCCGTGCCCGGCGACCACCGCCCGCACGATGGAGAGTCCCAGGCCGCTGCCGCCACCGGACGCACGGGAGCGGCTGTGGTCGGCTCGGGCGAAGCGTTCGAACACATCGTCCCGCAGCTCCGCCGGCACTCCCGGGCCGTTGTCCGAAACGGTCAGCTCCGCGCCTCCGTCGGCAGCTCCCGTCAGCCGGACGACGACCTCGGTGCCGGGTGGGGTGTGGACACGGGCGTTGGCGAGCAGGTTGCCGATCACCTGGTGCAGCCGGTGGGCGTCACCCGTGACCGTGACCGGCTCCTCGGGCAGGTCCAGCATCCAGCGGTGACCGGGCGCCGCAGCCCGGGCGTCGTCGCCGGCATCCAGCACCAGCCGGGTGAGGTCGACGCTCCGGTGTTCCAGGGGCCGGCCGGCATCGAGCCGGGCCAGCAGCAACAGGTCGTCGACCAGGGTGCTCATCCGCTCCGATTCGGCCTGGATGCGCTCCAGCGCGCGCCGCACGCCCGCGGGGACGGGGCCCGGGTGGCGCAGCGCCAGTTCCGCGTGCCCGCGCACGGTGGCAACCGGTGTGCGCAGCTCGTGACTGGCGTCGGCAGCGAAGTGCCGCAGCCGCTCCTCGCCGGCCTGCCGCCGGCTCAACGCGTCGCCGACATGGCCGAGCATCCGGTTGAGGGCGGCGCCGACCCGGCCCACCTCGGTGCGCGGGTCGATGTCCGGCACGGGGGCGGGCATGGCCACCTCGCCGCTGGCGAGCGGCAGCTCGGCCACGCTCGCGGCGGTCGCAGTGACCCGGTGCAGGGGTCGCAGCGACAACCGCACCCACAGGGCGCCGGCCACACCGGTGACGGTGAGCGCCGAGCCGAACACCACGGCCTCCACCGTCTCCAGACGGTGCACGGTCTCCGCCACCGGGCGCAGCGGCAGCCCCGTGATCAGAACGTCCCCGTCGTCGCCCCGGGCGGCGACGACGCGGTAGTCACCGAGCGAGGAGAGCGTGACGCTGCGGCCCCGCCCCGTCAGCGGCAGATGCGCCAGCAGGTGCCGGTCGGCGCCGTCCAGCGGCACGGCACGGTCGGTCTCGTCGTCCACGACCGAGGCACGGGTGGGCTCGCCGGGCACCAACCTCGCGCCGAAGGTGTGATCGGCCTGGCCCCGGGTGTCGGGCGCGTTGTCGGCGTCCGGGGGCTCACCCTGTTCGAGGCTCGCGGGAAACCGCCCGTCGGTGGCGACCAACTGCTGGTCCAGGCGGTGCTCAAGGAAGCTCCGCAGGGCGAGGACCGTGGTCAGGCCCACGGCCAGGCTCGCCGCGGCGAGGAGTACCACGAGTCCGGTGGTGAGCCTCGCCCGCAGGGTGCGGGGCAGCCTGGGCCGGGGCGGCAGGACCCTCATCGTGGCTCCGCCCTGAGCACGTACCCCACGCCGCGCACGGTGTGGATCATCGGAGTCCGGCCCGCGTCGATCTTCTTCCGCAGATAGCTGACGTACAGCTCGACGACATGGGCCCGGCCGCCGAAGTCGTAGGACCACACCGAGTCCAGGATCTGCGCCTTGGACAGCACCCGGCGGGGGTTGCGCATCAGGAACCTGAGGAGTTCGAACTCGGTCCTGGAGAGCTCCACCACCTGGCCGCCGCGGGTGACCTCGCGGGCCTCCTCGTGCATCACCAGATCGCCCACGACGATCGGCTCCCCGTCGTCGGGCTGCCGCGCCATCCCGGCCCTGCGCAGCAGACCGCGCAGCCGGGCCAGCACCTCCTGGAGGCTGAACGGCTTCGTCACGTAGTCGTCCGCGCCCGCGGTGATGCCCGCGATGCGGTCCTCGACGGCGTCGCGTGCCGTGAGGAAGAGCACACAGACCGCCGCACGCTCGGCACGCAGCCCGCGCAGCACCTGAAGGCCGTCGGCGTCCGGCAGCATCCAGTCGAGCACCACCGCGTCGGGGCGGAACTCCCGCGCGAGGGCCAGCGCCGTCGCGGCGTCGCCCGCGGTGCGGACCTGAAAGCCCTCGTAGCGCAGGGCGCCGGACAGCACCTCCGCCAGGTCGGGCTCGTCCTCGACCACGAGCACCCTGACAGGGCGGACGGGGCAGGAGGCGGGGGCGGACCCGGACCGGTCCCGGGGGTGGTCCGTGCTGTGCGTATCCATGATGCGTCCAGCATCCCTCCCACTCGCGGAGTTTCCTCGGCCCCTTCCTGTGAGTTCCCTCTGAATCCGAACGCTCGTCCTGTCGTTCAGAAGGTGCTCAGAGGGTGGTTCGTGAGGCTTGCCGGGCCGCCACCGAGAGGAACACGCCGTGACCACGCCGACGGCGGAGCCCGTCACGCCCCGCGCCCGAAGGCCGGCCGGGCGCCTGCCGGACTGGTCCCGGCGCTGGCCCGGTTGCTGATCGCAGTGGGCGCCGGGGCGGTCCTCGCACGGTGGTGCGGCACACCCCCTCGGTGGCCGGGGCAGTGGACTGGCTGACCGGGAAGCCGGCCGTGTCACCGGGTTGCCGACCGGTTACGCCTGCGCGCTTGTCCTCCTGCTCATGGCGCGCGTACCGCTGCCGGACGCAGGAACACGTATTCGCCACCGTGCCGGGGGAAGTCGGCGGTCAGAACGGCGACGTCGTCATCTGAGCCTCGGGCCACGATGACGGAGGCGTCGCGCCGCGGGCCCCGGTCGGTTGCGTCGGTCATGGCCCCAGAGCGTAGTCGCCTACCGTGACAACAGGCCGCGTCCGGCAGACCACGGGGTTCCCCGGCCGCCCTGGGGGGGCATGAGGCCGGGCCCGGTCTTCTCACATCCGTTCGACGGCCAGCTCCAGGAAGTGGGCCGAGCAGGAGATGCAGGGGTCGTGGTTGCGGATGGCCCTCTCGCACAAGGCGGCCAGTTCGGCGTCGCCGACGGTGCCGCGGTCGAGGCGGTCCTGGACCTGGCGGCTCAGGTCCTCCTCGATCGCCCCCTGGTTCTGCGACGTCGGCGGGACGAGACCCGCCTCGGTGATCGTGCCGTCGGCGGTGAGTGCGTAGCGGTGGTACAGCAGGCCGCGCGGTGCCTCCGTGGCACCGTGGCCGGTGCCCGCCCGGGGCGGCACCTCGACGTGCGGCCGCGGTGGTGGCCGGTAGCCGTCGATGAGGCGCAGTGCCTCCTCGACGGCGTGGAGGACCTCCACCGCCCGGACGATGATGCTGCGGTACGGGTTGCGGCAGACGACGCCCTCGCCGGGGTCGCCGAGCCCGGCCTCCCGGGCGGCGGCGCGGGCCGGAGGGGAGAGCCAGCGGCCGCTGACGGCGTACCGTGCGAGCGGTCCCGTGAGGTGGCGACCGCCGTCGAGCAGGGCGTGCAGGGCGGTGGAGTGCGGCTCCTGCCTCTCCACCACGTGGTCGTCGAACTCGCTCACGGGGAAGGTGCGTGTGGGCAGCGCGCGGTCGCAGTCGTCGGGAAGTCCCACGGCACCGGGCGCGGTCATGACGGTCGGGGTGCCCGACTCGATGGCGTAGCTGCCGGGTTGGGCCAGGGCGAGCAGTTCGTTGCCGCAGCCGGCCTCGGGGAAGTCGAAGCCGGCCACCCAGCGCACGGTCTCGTGGGCGTCCTCGCGCGCCCCGTGCAGCCGCTCGGCGAGCGGCCGGAGTTCCGCTGCCGTCGGCACGCGGTGGAAGCCGCCGAGGCGGACGTTGACGGGGTGGATGGCACGTCCGCCGAGGAGTTCCACGATGGCGTTGCCGACCTGTTTGAGGCGCAGGCCGCGCTCGACGTCGGCGCGGCGGGTGCGGGCCACGTCGATCACGTTGTCGCCGCCGAGGAAGTCCGGCGCGTGCAGCAGATAGATGTGCAGGGTCTGGCTCTCGATCCACTCGCCGCAGTACAGCAGGCGGCGCAGGGCGGCGAGTTGCCCGTCGACGGCGACGCCGCAGGCGTCCTCCACCGCGCGGCAGGCGGTGAGCTGGTAGGCGACCGGGCAGATTCCGCACACCCGTGAGGTGATGTCGGGTGGTTCGGTGTGGGCGCGGCCGCGCAGGAACGCCTCGAAGAAGCGCGGCGGCTCGTAGATCCGCAGCCGGGTGTGCTCGACCCGGCCGTCCCGCAGGCTCAGGTGCAGTGCGCCCTCGCCTTCGACGCGGGCGAGGGCTGCGACGCGCACCACCCTTGAGCTGCGATCGGTCATCCCCGATCCTCCCGTCCGGCTTCCTGGAGCCCGACGGCCTCCTCGAACTCGGGGGCGGCGGTGTTGAAGGTCCGCAGCTCCCGCACGATGTCGAGGGTGTCCATGCCGTCACGGCGCAGCAGCGGCAGGAAGGTGGGGAACCTCGTGGAGTTCGACGGGCCGAAGCAGCCGTAGCAGCCGCGGCCGTAGGCGGGGCACAGCGCGCCGCACCCCGCGTGGGTGACGGGGCCGAGGCAGGGGGTGCCGCGGGCGACGACGACACACGTGGTGCCCCGCCGCTTGCACTCGAAGCACACACTGTGGCCGGGCAGGTCGGGTTTCCGGCCGGTCAGGTGTGCGGCGATGACCTCCAGGAGCTGGCCGCGGTCGATGGGGCAGCCGCGCAGTTCGAGGTCGACGGGGACGTGCGCGCTGATCGGGGTGGAGGTGGCCAGGGTCTCGATGTACTCGGGCCGGGCGTAGACGGCCGCCCGGAACTCGGCCGCATCGGCGTAGTTGCGCAGTGCCTGGATGCCGCCGGCGGTCGCGCAGGCGCCGATGGCCACCACGTGCCGGGACACCTCGCGGATGTGCCGCACACGCGCCTCGTCCTCGGGCGTGGTGACGGAGCCGTCGACGAGCGACAGGTCGTAGGGGCCCGTTCCCAGGGCACTGGACGCCTCCAGGAAGTAGCTGACCTCCACCTGTTCGGCGAGGGTGAGCAGGTCGTCCTCGCAGTCGAGCAGGGTGAGCTGGCAGCCGTCGCAGGAGGCGAACTTCCAGACCGCGAGCCGCGGACGATCGGTGCGCTCAGCGGCGCGGGCCGTCATGTCACAGCTCCGGTACCGACACGAGGCGTTCGGCGCGGGCCCAGTCGAGGACGGGGCCGTCCCGGCAGAGCAGTACGGGCCCGAGCTGGCAGTGGCCGCAGTGGCCGGTGCCGCAGTGCATGGTGCGCTCCAGGGAGACCTCGATCCGGTCGGGGCCGAGTCCGCGGTGGGTCAGCTCCCTGGCGGCGGCGCGGATCATCACCTCGGGTCCGCAGACGAAGGCCGTCGTGTGCGGTGGGTCGAAGACGGCACGATCCAGCAGGGTGGTGACGACGCCCACGTCGCCGGTCCATCCGCCGTCCGGCCGGTCGACGGTGGTCAGCACACGGGCGCCGGCCTCCCGCCAGTTGTTCGTCTCATGGGCGTAGAGGCGGTCGCCGGGCGTGCGGGCACCGATGAGCACGTTCAGGCGGCCGTACCGACCGGGTGCGGCCAGGGCGCCCCGCACCACCGGCCGCAGCGGCGCGAGACCGATGCCGCCCGCCACCACGAGAAGGTCCCGCCCGACGGACGCACCCAGGCCCCAGCCGGTGCCGAACGGTCCGCGCACGCCTACGGTCCGGCCGGTCCGCGTGCCGTGCAACGCACGGGAGATCGCACCCACCGCACGGACCGTGTGCGTCAGGCGATCCCCTTCGATCGAGCTGACCGACAGCGGGATGTCCCCGGCACCGAAGGCGTACACCATCGCGAACTGGCCCGGCGCGAAGCGCGGCAGCGCCTCGCCCGCCGGCTCCAGCACGATCGTCGCCACGTCCGGCGCGTCCACCGTGCGCGCCTCCACCCGGTACGGCAGGGGCGGCCCCGCCGGACGTGCGGACGGGCCGGCGGCCACCGCGGGGGCGTTCATCTTGGACCACCTCCCGGTGCGGCACGCGCGCCCGGCGGCCCGTACAGGTCCAGCAGCCTCATACGGGACGCCTTCAGCCGCCGCCCGATCGCCACCGACGCCACGCAGCGGGTGACCGCGAGGCCGAACGCCGGGTCCTCCTCGATGGCGGCACGCACCTCGTGCGCGTCGAACTCGTAGGCTCGCGTGGCATGCAGGACCTGCGCGCCCAGATGCCAGCGGTACGGCTCGAACAGCCAGGACCAGCCGAGGAGTTCGCCAGAACCGAGGGTTTCCACGACGTCCGTGCCACGGCCCGGGGTGTGGACGTCGAGGGCGACGCGGCCGGTGCGCAGGATCCAGAACCGGTGTGCTTCTCCGTCCTCCTCGAAGATGCGGGTTCCGGCCGGGAGGGCGGTCTCGTGGGAGAAGGTGAGCAGCCGCGTGCGGTGATCGGGCGCCAGTGCGCCGAGGAAGCCGTGGCACTCGTCCGTCACGATGCCGCCTGCCGTGCCTCCGCGCGTTCCTGGTTCAGGGCGTGGGCCTCCTCGGTGATGTCGATACCGGTGGGGCACCACACGATGCACCGTCCGCAGCCGACGCATCCTGAGCTGCCGAACTGGTCGTACCAGGTGCCGAGCTTGTGGGTGGCCCACTGGCGGTAGCGGCTCAGCGCGGAGGCCCGGACGGGTCCGTTCTGCAGGTGGGTGAACTCCAGGTCGTAGCAGGACTCCCAGCGCCGCCACCGCTCGGTGTGCTCGCCGGTGAGGTCCGTGACGTCCTCGGCCGTGGTACAGAAGCAGGTGGGGCAGACCATGGTGCAGTTGCCGCAGGTCAGGCAGCGTGCCGTGACGTCGTTCCAGCGGTCGGCGGTCAGGGTCTCGTGCATCAGCACCCGCAGGTCGACGTCCGGCATGGCGCGGCCCATGCGACCGGCGGCCTGTGCCACCCCCTCGCGCGCCGCGGCCCGCAGGCCGTCGTCGGCGGGACGGGTCGGCAGCTCGGCCAGCACGGCGGAGCCCTCGTCGCTTGCGGAGCGGGCCAGGAAGCGGTGCCCCCCGTCGTCGACCACCTCGGTCAGGGCCAGGTCGTAACCCCGGTCCGCGGCGGGTCCGGTGCCCATGGAGACGCAGAAGCAGGTGGCTCCCGGCTCCGTGCACTCCACGACGACCAGGAAGGCCCGTTCGCGCCGCCGGCGGTAGCGCGGGTCGGTGTGCGGGCCGTCGGTGAGCACGCGGTCCTGGACCTGGATGGCCCGCAGATCGCAGGGGCGCACGCCGAGGAACGCGTAGCTGGGCGGCGGGGTGTCGTCCTCGGTCACCAGGGGCACGCCGTCGGGGCCGGTCCGCGCGGTCCACTGGCGCTCGCGCTGCGGGTGCAGGAAGGTCTTCCACGACTGGGGGCCGGCGCTGTGCGCGAACGCGGCGCCGTCGGTGCGCGGCCGCAGACGGTAGCGTCCCGCTTCCAGGTCGACGCCCCAGCCGTACGGCAGGTCCCCGCCGGCGGAGATCTCCGCCAGCACGATGGCGCCGTCGCGCACGGTCGGCCCGATCACGGTGCGGCCGCGCGCGGCCAGCAGGACGATCAGTCCGTCCAGGCCGTCCCTGTCGAGTACCACGGCGTCACGCCCGCCGGTCCGCACCGTGAGCCACCTCCAAAGGCGCCGGCCAGCGCGCCCGCCCGTCCCGTTCCACCGCGGCCAGTATGTGTGCCTGCCGGGCGCCCGGCCCGCCGCGCCACCCGCGCCGTGGGCCAGGCGGCTGGACGGGATGGCCCGGGTGGCGCAATCCGGCGGGGCCGGCCGGGGTCAGGGCGCCGCAGGGGGAAGGCACCGGAGGTGGAAGCGTCCGCCCGGCCACCGCGCATCGTCGTCATCGGCGTCGGCAACGCCTTCAGGCGCGATGACGGCGTCGGCCCGGTGGTGGTGGACGCCCTGGCGCGTCACGGCGAGCACAGCCCGCTGCCGCCGGGCACCGGGCTGTTCGTCTGCGACGGCGAACCGGTGCGGCTGCTCACCCTGTGGCAGGGTGCGGACCTCGCCGTCGTCGTCGACGCGGCCCTGGCGCGTCCGCCACGACCGGGCAGGATCCACCGCATCGGTACCGAGCGCGTCCTACGGGCCGCGGCACACGCCACCGCCGGCTCACACGGGCTGGGCCTGCGCACCGCCGTCGAACTGGCCCGGGCGCTGGGTCGTCTGCCGGCCCACCTGATCGTCTACGCGGTGGAGGCGGCCGACACCCGCGCCGGTCCCGGCATGACGTCCCCGGTGCGCGCCGCGGTGGCGCCCCTGGTCCGCCGGATCGCTGCGGACGTCGCCCGCCACGCGCGGCCCGCCGCTCCGTAGCGCCCGGGCGCCGCCACCCGGCCCTGTCCGCCCACCCGGCAGCGGCAGCGCACACGCCCGCCGGGCGTACGCGGTCAGAGTGGCTGCGGCACCACCGCCACGGGGCACAGGGAGTGGTGCAGGAGGCGGTGCGCCACCCTGCCGATCTGCATGCCGAACTGGCTCTGCCGCCGCCGCGCGCCCACCACCAGCAGGTCCGCGGCGGCGCTGCGGGCCACAAGCACCTCGGACGGCGGACCCTCGATCACGGCTCGCCGCAGCCGGACGCCCGGGTGGTCCCGCGATGCCGCCCCGATGCTCTCCTCCAACAGGGCGGACGCCTGCTCCTCGTGCGTCCGTGCGGGCTCGCCCGCCCCGCCGTGCCCCTCGAAGGCGGGCGTGCGCCACGTGCGGACGACGTCGAGCGTGCAGTCACGCACCGACGCCTCCTGGAAGGCGAACCGGACGGCCGGAGAATCGGCGTCCGCGTCCCCGACACCCAGCAGGATGCGGCCGTGCGCGCCCTCGATGCCCGGCTCGTCGCCGCGGACGACGACGACGGGCGACTGCGCCCGCGCGGCCACCGACAGGCTGACGGAGCCCAGCAGCAGGCCGGCGAGTTCGCCGCGGCCCCGCGCCCCCGTCACCACCGCCGAGGCGTTCCGGCTCTCACTGAGCAGCGCCACCACCGTGTCCTTGGGCACCACATCGGTGATCACCTTGACGTCGGGTGCCCGGGACGCGACCCGTTGCGCCGCGGCACCCACGATGTTCTCGGCGAAGACCTGCCCCGGTGGCCGGTCCGTGCTGAACGCGCGGCTCATGCCGTCGTAGTACTGCCACATGGAGGCGTACACCAGCCGCAGGGAGTGCCCGTGGCGCGCCGCCTCGTCCGCGGCCCAGTCCGTGGCACGGAGGCTGGACTCCGACCCGTCGACGCCCACGATCAGGGGAAGCTCCATGACGTCCACCGCCTTCCGGAGCGGTTGCGCCTTCATGGCTGATCCACGTCCACCGTCACGCCTCCCGACCCCGGTCGGATAGGGCCCACCGGCCCCGCTCGGGCATGCCGTGCGCCCCGGCGACCGTCCCAAGGCGCGCGGCGGGACGGGGGCGGGGCGGGCGGGGATTTCGGGCCACCGGGCAGGCTCGGCGACCGTTCGCCGGAGCCCGGGCCGTTCGGCCCGCGAAGCGGGACGAACGTACCCGTCGGGGCCCGGCCGGGCACGGGAAGCACATCAGTGGTGGACGACCGTTCCCCGCCCCGCCCACGAGGGGAGAGACGGACACATGCAGCAGCGACTGGTCAGCGACCTGATGACCCACGACGCCGTGGACGTCGGTCCGGACGCCGCCTTCAAGGACATCGTCAAGCTCCTCGCCGACCACGACATCACGGCGGTGCCCGTCGTCGACGACGACGGGCACCCCCTCGGTGTGGTCTCCGAAGCCGACCTCATGCGCTCCGAGGCGCGCCAGCCCGATCCGTCGGGACGCATGCCGGAGGTCCTCCAGCTCTACGCACCGCCACCGGACGCCGGCGGCGAGCCCGTCTCCGGGCCGCTGACGGCCAGGACGCTCATGACCTCACCGGCGCTCGTCGCACACCCGGAGTGGTCGGTCGTGGAGGCGGCCCGGCTCATGGACCGGTGCAAGGTCAAACGACTGCCCGTGGTCGACAGGACCGACCACCTCGTCGGCATCCTCAGCCGGTCCGACCTGCTGCGCGTCTTCCTGCGCCAGGACCGGGCCATCCGCGAGGAGATCACCTCCGATGTGCTCTCCCGGACCTTCCGCCTTTCGCCGGCCGAGATCGCCGTGCACGTGGTGGACGGAGTGGTGACGCTCAAGGGCACCGTGCAGCGCTCCAGCACCGTCCCGGTGCTGGAGCGGCTGTGCCGGGCCGTCGACGGTGTGGTCGGGGTCTCCTGCGAGATCACCGCCGAGGTCGACGACACCGCCGGGGACGCAACGCGGGGGGCCGGCGCGGCCGGGGCGTGACAGGGGCCCTACCCCGTCGCGCGCCTCAGCCCGGCGGCGTGGTCGGGTACGTACGTCTGGGTGTCACGCGGTGGCCGACGGTACCCGGTGGGGGGCGGCCGGGACGGCACCGCGAGGTCCGGCGGTGCGACCTCGTGGTACGGGACGGTCGAGAGCAGGTGCGCGATCATGTTGAGGCGCGCCGCCCGCTTGTCGTCGCTCTCCACCACGTACCACGGGGCGTCGGCGATGTCGGTGTGCGCGAACATGACGTCCTTGGCCCGGGAGTACGCCTCCCAGCGCGTGATGGACTCCAGGTCCATCGAGGACAGCTTCCAGCGCCGCACGGGATCCTCCAGACGGCTGCGCAGCCGCTGCTCCTGGACCGCGTCACTGACCGAGAACCAGTACTTGCGCAGCAGGATGCCGTCCTCGACGAGCATCCGCTCGAACACCGGGCACTGCCGCAGGAACCGCTCGTACTCCTGAGGGGTGCAGAAGCCCATCACGTGCTCCACACCGGCCCGGTTGTACCAGCTCCGATCGAACAGCACGATCTCCCCGGCAGTGGGCAACTGCGCCGCGTACCGCTGGAAGTACCACTGGCCCCGCTCCCGCTCGGTCGGCTTGGGCAGGGCCACGATCCGGGCGAGGCGGGGGTTGAGGCGCTCGGTGACCCTCTTGATCACGCTCCCCTTGCCCGCGGCGTCCCGGCCCTCGAAGACGACCACGAGCCGTGCGCCCTCCGCCCGCACCCACTCCTGCATCCGCACCAGCTCCACCTGGAGCCGCCGCAGCTCCGCCTCGTAGTCGGCACGGCGCACCCGCCGACCGCGCCGCTCCCCGTCCGGGCCCCTCACCGGCATGATCGTCCGCCTTCCGACGCCCGCCCGCGTGTCGACCCGGCCACCGCCGGGCACCCGGCCGGTGCCGTGGCCCGCGGCGTGCGACACCACCATCGAACGGGCCGCTGCGGGGCGCATCCCGGAGCGGGTGTCCGGCTGACGGCGGCGGCCCGGCGAACCGGGCGCGCACGCCATGCGCGGTTCGGGCACGACGGGCGCGACGAACGCGACGGGCGTGACGGGCGTGACGGGCGTGACGGGCGTGACGGGCGTGAACCGCAGGCGACGCGAAACGAGGCACCGTGAGCAGGAACCCCCCGGACGGCCGGCGGCTCCGGGCGGACGTGGCCGAGACGCACACGGCCGTCGTCTTCTTCACCGCCGACCGCGCCTACAAGGTGAAGAAGCCCCTCGACCTGGCCTTCGTCGACTACACGACCCGAGCGGCCCGGCGAACGGCGTGCGAGCGCGAACTGGAACTCAACCGGCGCTTCGCACCCGACGCCTACCTGGGCCTCGCCGAGCTGCACGGCCCCGGCGACGAGGGCCCCGAGCCGGTCGTCGTCATGCGCAGGATGCCGCCGGAACGGCGACTGAGCCACCTCGTCACCGTCGGCACACCCGTGGACGACGCCGTGCGCCAGGTCGCCCGCCTGCTCGCCGCCTGCCACGCCGGTGCACGGCACGACGCCGAGGTGGCGGCCGAGGGCACCCGGGACGCGCTGCTGGGCCGCTGGGAAGCCGGCTTCACGGAACTGGAGCGGCTCGACGAGCGCACCGGCCTCCACGCTCCCGTCCGCACGGAGGTCCAGCACGCCGTCCACCGCTACCTGGCGGGACGAAAGCCGCTCTTCGACTCCCGGATCGAGGACGGCCGCATCGTCGACGGACACGGAGACCTGCTCGCACAGGACATCTTCTGCCTGGACGACGGGCCGCGCGTACTGGACTGCCTGGAGTTCGACGACCGCCTGAGGTACGTCGACGGCCTCGACGACGCCGCCTTCCTCGCCATGGACCTCGAACAGCTCGGCGCCCGCGAGACGGCCGGCGCGTTCCTGGCCGGCTACCGCGAGTACTCCGGCGACCCCGCACCGCCCTCGCTGTGGCACCACTACGTGGCCTACCGCGCCTTCGTCCGTGCCAAGGTCTCCCTCATCCAGGCCGCGCAGGGAGCACACGGCGCGGCCGGCGCCGCGGGCAAGCTGGCCGGGCTCGCCCTGCGCCACCTGCGCGAGTCCGCCGTCCGTCTCGTCCTGGTGGGCGGGCTGCCGGGGAGCGGCAAGACCACCGTCTCCGGGGCGCTGGCAGACCGCCTCGGCGCCACCCTGCTCAGCACCGACCGGCTCCGCAAGGAACTCGCCGGCATCCCGCCCGACCGGTCCGCCCGCGCCGCCTACGGCACCGGTCTCTACACCGCGGAGGCACGCCACCGCACCTACGAGGAACTGCTCGCACACGCGGAGACCCTGCTGGCCAGGGGCGAATCGGTCGTACTTGACGCCAGTTGGACCTCGGCCGCGGAACGGGCCGCGGCGGCCGGGGCCGCCGAACGAACCACCTCCGACCTGGTCGCGCTGTGCTGCCGTGCCCCGCGGGGCGTGGCGCGGACGCGACTGGCCCACCGCCCGGCCGGGCCCTCCGACGCCGACCAGGCGACAGCGGACGCCATGGCCGAGCGCATGGACCCGTGGCCGGGAGCCGTCGTCCTGGACACCACGGGTCCGGTCCGCTCCGCCGTGGACCAGGCCGTCCACGCCGTACGCCCGGACACGCAGACCGCCCGTGTGTACCGGCGCCCCTACATGGAACCCGGCTGACCAGCGCCCTGCCCCGTACACCGTCGACACTCCAGAGCTGCCGGGAGCCGCACATGCATGCGCTCGTCTACCACGAACCCGGCCGGATCTCCTGGGACACCGTGCCCGATCCGGCGATCGAGGCCCCCACCGACGCGATCGTGCGCATCGACACCGCCACCGTCTGCGGCAGCGACCTGCACATCCTGAACGGGGAGGTACCCGAGGTGAGACCCGGCACCGTCCTCGGCCACGAGGCCGTCGGCGTGGTCACCGACATCGGCCCCGAGGTGCACAGGACGCAGCCGGGCGACCACGTCGTCGTCTCCTGCGTGTCGGCCTGCGGCAACTGCGTCTACTGCCGTGAGCGGATGTACGGCCAGTGCCGCGGCGGCGGCGGCTGGATCCTCGGCAACCAGATCCACGGCACCCAGGCCGAGTACGTCCGCGTCCCCTTCAGCGACCACTCCACCCACCGGATCCACGACGGCATGCACCACGAGGACGCCGTCCTCCTCTCGGAGGTGCTGCCGACCGCCTACGAGGTGGGCGTGCGCAACGGCCACGTCAGCCCGGGCGACCACGTGGTCGTCGTCGGAGCCGGCCCCGTGGGCCTCGCCACGGTCATCACCGCGCAGATCTACTCACCCCGTCGCACCGTCGCCGTGGACCTGTCCTCCGCACGTCTTGAGAGGGCGGCGCGCCTGGGAGCGGACGCCGCCCAGCTCCCCGGAGAGCTGCTGGCCGAACTGGCGGAGGGACGGGGCGCCGACGTCGCCGTCGAGGCCGCGGGAAACCCGGACAGCTTCGTCCTGTGCACCCGGGCCGTCCGGCCCGGCGGGCAGATCGCCAACATCGGCATGCACGGCAGGCCCGCCGTCCTACACCTGGAAGCGATGTGGCGCAAGAACCTGACCATCAGCACCGGCCAGGTCGACACCTTCTCCACACCACTGCTGATGAACCTGCTGACCGCGGGCCGCCTGCACGTGACGGACCTCGTCACCCACCAGCTCGCGCTCGACCAGGCGGAAGAGGCCTACGACATGTTCGCCCACGGCCCGGAGACCGGCACGCTCAAGGTCGTCCTGCGCGCCGAGCGGAACGGCACGCACGGCACCGGCGGCGACGCGCGCGCCACGCTCGGGTGAGCCGCACGGTCCGGTCCCGTTTCCGGGGGGACGGCTCCCACCGGAGTCCTCACACGATCGTCAGGACCTCGTCCACGGGCCTGCGCGGGGTGGCCGGTGCCTCAGGCCCGTAACCCAACCGGAGCAGCATCTGGACGTGGCCCATCGCGCTCTGCGGATCACGCAGCGCCCACCGCAGCTCCGGCCACTCCAGCGCCTGCGAATCGAGGGAGACGGCCAGCCCGTCAAGCGTGGCGCGCAGCAGGACGCGCTCAAGCCCCTGACCCGCGCGGAGCCAGTCGACGGGACGATCCTCGCGGGTGCCGAGCAGTGCCAGGCACGGCGCCTTTTCGAAGGCGGCCGTGGAGCCGCTCGGCGACCGCGGCCCGGCGAAGTCGCGCACCGCCGCCCGACCGTCCCGGGGCCGCGGCCCGTACGCGGAGACCGGCACCCCTTCTCCCCGCCCGGCCCCGGACGTCCAGCGGGCGACCTCCGCCAGCACCTCGTCCGAGGCCGCCTCCAACGTGCCGGCGTCCCGCAGGAGGTCCAGCAGCGTCTCTACGTGCCAGCGGTCCGGAAAGACCAGCCGGACCCCCTCGGCCACAGCCGCACCGGACAGTTCGTCCAGGACCTCCGCGGGTATCCGCTCCCCCGTGAACGGGTGACGACTGCTGTGGCGCCTGTGCAGCGCCGGATAGAGCCCGGCGAGGTCGCCTGCGGCCGGCCCGCCCGCCGCCAGGACCACCGATGCGAGCAGTTCGGGCTCCCCGGGTTCCGGCAGCAGCGTTACGCTCGGCTCCCAGCCGCGGCGCTCGGCGGCGACGCGCAGGTTCAGCAGCGCCGCACCGCATCCCAGGCGCAGCTCGCGGCCGGACGGATCCTCGACGGGCAGTGCCCGCGCCGGGTCCGCGTACAGCAGCAGCTCCCCGCTGTCCCGCAGGTACCGGAACCGCCACGGCTGGGCGTTGTGCACGCTGGGCGCGGCCACGGCATCGTCCACCAGCGCCTTCACATCCCTGGTGTCGGGCATCGCTGCGGGCACGACGGCCTCCTTCCGCTCGGGGCTCGTCGCCGCGCCCGGCCAGGCCCGGGACCGCCCTCACCGCCGGTTGCGAACGGCCTGCGCGCGGCCCGCACCGACTTCTGTGCCACAGGCGCGCCACCACGCGCCCGCGACCCGGCGAGCCGCACGTCTCCATGTGCAGTGTCCGTGACGGGGGGCGGGGCCGTCAGGGCCAAGCGGCCCAGACACCTGGCCGTACGCCTGCCGGGTCGGGCATCTGGGCGATCGGGATCGCGGTCTCGTCGCGCCGTGCGGCCGCTGCCGCCGAGCGCTTCTCGACCTCCACCCTGACGTCGCCGAGGTCGATTGTTGCGACGTCCACCGTCGAAGCGCCTGCTTCCGTGCGGTGCACCAGTTCCACGCGGGCGGGAAGCGCAGCGCAGACGCCCGGCGAGCCCGACCGGCTCCCCGGTCGCATCGGCGTCACCTCAGGGCGTGGCAGGGCGCTGACCGATGCGTTTCCATGGAAGCGATCAGCCAGGACGCCTTACCGCTTGGGCGGCTGAGGAGTGCGCCGGGGATCCGCGTCGCCGCTCGCCCCTCCCCCGGCTGCCGCGGTGCCGGTGGCCCGCACCACCCCTCTTGCGGGCCGGCCGACGAGCGACCGGCGGCCCCCCTGCTGTGCCGAGCCGTCACCGGCGCGGTGCGGGTCCGCCGGGACACGCCCGAGGCCACGGCCGGGGTGCTCGCCGCCGGAGGTCCCGGAGGCCACCGACGGCAGGCCGGATGGTCCGCCTGCTCCCCGCCTGCCCGGCGCACACCGCCCGGATCTCCTTCAGCAGCTCCGGGTAGTGCTCGCCGTACGTGCACACCGCTGCCCACACCGCGTCCAGCGCCGCCTTCAGCGGGTCGGGCTCGGCGGCGGCGAGCACGGCGGGAAGAGCGAAGTGCGGCTGCGAGATCCGCTCGGGGCAGCGCGGAACGCCGGTGGTGTACTGCCCCGCTGCGGCGCCCCGCCCCACCTCCGTGGTCGGCGTCGGGCTCCCGCCGGGCCGCACCGCCGGTGGCGCCGCGCCCCGTGCAGGGCCGACGAGCACGGTGCCCGGACGCGGGGTGCGGGCACGCCGGGGCCATGGCCGCCCGCGCCCTTCCCGGCGGCCTCGCAGCGGCCGTGTGCGCCGCCGGCGCCCCGTCCGCCCCACCGCACAGGACACCCTCTACGCGGGCGCGGGCAGCGTGCCGAAGACGGACTCCACCCGGCGGGCCAGGTCGAGCAGCTTCCTGTCCTGACCGTGCGCGGCGTCGATCTCCAGTCCGATGGGCAGGCCGTGTCCGGTCAGGCCGATGGGGATGCTGATGCCCGGAATTCCTGCTCCGCTGGTGGGAACGGTGTTCTTCGCGAGAGACCGTTCACCGACCTCTTCGCCCGCGATCGTGAACCTCGACTGGTGTTCGATCAACGGTGCGGCGCGGGGCGTCGTCGGAAAGACCAGCGCATCGAACCCGCTGTGCGTGAAAACCTCTGCCAGCCGGCGCTGGAGTTCAGGGCGGTCGACGGACAGTGTCGCCTCGTAGGCCTCCTGGGAGACATAGCCCTGCCCGCCCGGCAGGACGACCTTGCCCCAGGTTTCCCTGAGCTCGGGCTTCAGCTCGTTGTAGATGTCGTGGAATGAGACCGGGAAGTTGTTCCGGCGCAGGAATTCAGAGACCCCTTCCATCGTCTCGCGGAAGAAGAGGTTCCACGTCAACCGATCCGCCAGCCGGGAAAAGTCGTCACCGAGGTCGATTTCAACGACTTCGGCGCCGGCGTCCCGTAGGCGACGCAGCGCGTTCCTGAAATGCGCTTCGGTCTCGGGATCGATCAGCTCCATGTACTGCCTGGGGGCATGGGCGAACTTCGTCCCGTGCAGATCGGTGCGATCGGAAGGGGGAGCGGCTGCGTCCTTCGTGACGATACGGTCGATCAGCGCGCAGTCCTCGACGCTGCGCGCCAGGACGCCTGTCGTGTCGAGCGTGTGGGAGACCGGGGCGACGCCGCCCTTCGGCCACCGCCCCGTGGTCGGCTTGAAGCCCACCACTCCGCACAGCGACGCGGGCACCCTGATCGATCCGACCGAGTCGCCGCCCAATGCCGCGGGAACGAGCCGAGCCGCCACGGCTGCCGCGGAGCCACTCGAGGATCCGCCCGTCACGTGGTCGTGGCCATAGGGGTTCTTCACCTGTCCATAGCGGCTGTTGTTCCCGGTCAGCCCGAAGGACATCTCAACGAGATTGGTCTTGCCGAAGACGATGCCACCGGCATCCTTGATCGCGCCGACGACATCGGAGTCTTCTGCCGGCACGAAACTCCCCAGGACTTCCACGCCGAGGGTCGTACGAAGACCACGCGTTGCATAGCTGTCCTTCACCCCGATCGGGACGCCGAGGAAAGGAGCGCCGGAACCGGCAGCGCGCGCCTTGTCCGCATCCCCGGCCGCGGCCAGCACGGCTGATTCGTCCACCGTGATGAAGGAATGCAGATCGGAATACGTACGCGCGCGCCGCAGAAGTGCGGCAGAGTACGACTCGGACGTGATGTCGCCGTTGCGGATCGCGGCGGCGGCGGCCGCCACACCGAGTTCGGCCAGCTCACCGTCCCCCGACACCGGCACCGCATCGACGGGGATTTTCCTGTCCATCATGAATACCTCTCCTGAATAGGAAGCGGCGGTCGGCAAGTGACCGGCAGGCCGTTCCGGGAGCCGACTGAAATCCGCTTCACATGACGATCACGGTATGGAATTGCCTGACCCGGCACCCGCTGCGCAACACCGTGGCCCTCGCGATCCGCCGTCCGTCCCCAGACGGTCGGAACAGTGCCTCCGGGCCGATGTACGCCGACCTCCACCGGGCCCCGATCAGCCCTCGCCCGCCCTTACCGGCCGTCCGCCGCGCCTGCGGAGAACGCGGACGGCACGGGAACGTCCAGAACCCTCAGGAGGTCGGCGACCTTGCGGTCCAGTTCCAGCCCGACGGAGGCGATGTCCGGGATGTCGAAGCTGGCGAACCGGGTGCTGGGCTGGTCGATGGAGAACCGTGTGACGCCCTGCCGGTCCTGGTGGATCGTCGTGCGCAGCGGGGCGTAGAGCATCACGGCCGGGTCGTGCCGGTACATGCGTTCGGCGATCGTGTGATTTCCCATCAGGTAGGCAACACAGGATCCCGCGCCACCGGCGAGCTGCATGAGAGCCCCGACGTCCGTGCCCCAGAACCGCATGAACCCGTGCGGTGCGTTCTCCGCCGCAACGGCGAGCACGGTGTCCCAGCTCGCCCGCTCGGCGCGGAGCCGCGCCATTCGGTCAGTGTCCAGTACCGGGACAGCCGCCTCGTAACGAGCCCGGAAATCGTCAAAGGACGTCCTGGTGTCGATCGACCACCGGACCACCTCATGGGGAACCGCGACGTATTTCTGAGTGGACATCTCCTGCCGTTCCTTTCTTGTTCGCATATGTGCACAGGCGCTTACTCCCCGGCCACAGGCCGGCGACGATCAGGCGGAAAGCGATGCCAGGGCCACCGGACAGGGCCTGCCCCGTGGCCACGGCATCGGGGAGGCGGCCGACGGAACCCGGCCGGCCCCGCACCACCCGCCACCGGCCTTGTTCCACCCGCCGGCAGGGGGCCCCACCGCGACGCGGATGCTGTGCCGCCATGCGATGCGCCGGGCGGGCCGACGACGTGCGGGTAGGGCATGGAGCCCCCACGAAGTAAAGCGATCGTTGTACTTGAACGTAGCGGACGCCTCCCGGGAAAGTAAACCGATCGCTATACTTCCGGTATGGAGACGAGCGAGACGACGGCCGGTGCACGCAGAGGCGGGCGCGGGGCGCGGGAGCGGATCCTGCGCGCCGCTGTCGAGTTGTTCGCGCGCGACGGCATACACGCCACCGGTATCGCAAAGCTGACGGAAGTGGCGCACGTGTCGACTCGCACGCTCTACCAGCACTTCCCGAGCAAGGAGGCACTGGTCAGCGCCTATCTGCAACAGGTCGAGTCGGACCTGCAAGGGCCCGTGGCCGTCGAGACCGCCCTGGAGCGCGGCGACCTGAGCGCACGCGAGCGTCTGCTGGAACTGTTCGCCGAAGACCCCGCCGGCTCACCACGGGCAGAGGTCGTGCGCGGCTGCCCCTTCCACAACGCCGCCGTCGAAACGGCCGGGACGATGCCAGAAGCCGCGGCACTGGTCGAGCGTCACAAGAAGGAGCTCACCGCGCGCCTGATCAGCACCAGCGCCGAGGCGGGCGCGCACGAGCCCGAAACCCTCGGGCGGCAGCTCGCCGTGCTCTTCGAGGGCGCCCGCGCGCTGTCCACCTCGCTCAACGACGCGCGACCGTTCAGGGACGCCCGGGAGCTGGCCAGAACGCTGATCAACCAGGCGACGGGACCAACCTGACGGCACCACGCACCCGCCACCGCCGACCCACCGCACAGGCCGGCAGGCACGGCCGACCTCAGAACACCGGTGGTCCGGCGGAAGGCGCTTCGCTGCCGGCGGTGAGCTGCTCGCCCAGCGGTGTCCGCAGGTAGCGCAGCCGTCGGCCGATCCGCTCGGCGGCGACCAGGCCGGCGTTGCGCAGGATGGTCAGGTGGTGCGAGGCGGTCGCGGGGGCCAGTTCGAGTGCGGCGGCGACCTCCCCGGTGGTGCCGGGCGCGGCCAGCAGGGTGAGCACCGCCGCCCGGGTGGGGCCGAGCAGGGCGGCCAGGGCGGACCCGGGTTCGCCCTGCCTGCCCGGGCCCAAGAGGCGGCCGTATCCGCGCGGCGGGTACCAGAGCGCCCGGCCTGTCGGTGCTTCGGTCATGGTGTGCACCAGCGGGCCGGCGAACCCGGCCGGCAGCAGGGCGAGCGGATGCCCGTCCAGTTCCCAGTCCCGGCTCTTGGCATGCGCCAACCGCAGCGCCGCACCGTCCCAGTCCAGTTGCGGATGCAGGTCCTCCAGCAGGGCGCGCGGGCCCAGCTCGGCAGCGGTCCGGGCGCGCTGTGCGATCTCCGCCTCGGCCACCGCGCGCACCCGGGGCCAGATGGGGGCGATCGCCAGCCGGAAGTACCGGCGGATCTGCTGGATCAGCTCGGCCAGCCCGCCGGCCGGGTCGGTGGCGAACCGAGCGATCTGCGGGGGTGCCGGGTGGCCGGCCCACGCGGTGGCGACTTCCGCGGCGACCTGATCCAGCGGGGTGGCGGCCAGTACCCGCACCTCCTCCTCCAGGCTCGGCCGTGCGGTGGCCGGGACCGGGGTGAGGAAGTCCGGCACGTAGCAGGCCGGGCCGCAGACCACCGCCAGCATCGTCTCCAGGCCGGCCCGGGCCACCAGCGGTCGCACCCTGGTCCGCCAGGAGCCGTACATCCGGAACCTGTCCGGCTGGTTCAGCGCGAAACTGCTGGTCACCACCTCGACCATGGGCGAGTGGGCGAGCCTGACCCTGGTCAGGTCGGCCGCGGTGAAGGCGATCCGGAGCACGGTGGTATTCGAGCACAGTCGAATGGTTGGCCGACAGCGGGCCGTCGACCCTACGGTCGGCACCCGGCCGGGCCCGGAGCGGCGTTTCCGCGCTCGACCGCATCCAGCACTCAGGCTCTGGTCCGGGCCCGCACCGGGCAGACAGAACGGATTCCCATGAAATACCGCACCATCGGCACCAGCTCGCACACGCGCCGCGATGTCAGCGTCCTGAGTCTGGGGGCCATGCTCTTCGGCACCGCGACCGACGAGGCCACCTCGTTCGCGATTCTCGACCGTTACGTCGAGGCCGGCGGCACGTTCATCGACACCGCGAACAACTACGCGTTCTGGGTCGACGGGACCCAGGGCGGTGAGAGCGAGGCGCTGGTCGGACGGTGGCGTCGCAGCCGCGGCATCGGCCGGGAGGTGGTGATCGCCAGCAAGGTCGGCGCCAGGCCGCTGCACCCGGCCACCACGTTCACCGACGACCTGGAGGGCCTGTCGGCGGAGGTGATCAAGGAGCAGGCGGAGCGGAGCAGAGAACGACTCGGCGTGGAGAGCATCGACCTCTACTACGCGCACCTGGAGGACCCGAGGACGCCTGTACGAGACCGTGGAGGCGTTCGCCGAACTGGTCGCGGAGGGCACCGTGGGCATCGTCGGCGCCAGCAACCACTGGATATGGCGCGTCGAACGGGCCAGGAGGCTGGCCACGGCGGCCGGGCTCCCCGGCTACGAGGTCCTCCAGTACCACCACAGTTACCTGCGGATGCGCACCGACATGCCCAGCCTGCGCTCGGTCGACGGCAACCTCGGCGTCGTGTCCGGCGATCACCTCAGCTATCTGCGGGAGACCCCGGACCTCGCACTCGTGGCGTACTCACCACTGCTCGGCGGCGCCTACGTGCGGTCCGACAAGCCGCTCGACCCCGAGCACGACCACCCCGGTACCCCGGCCAGGCTCGCGGCGCTGCGCGAGGTGGCCGCGGACACGGGAGCGACCCTCAACCAGGTCGTGCTCGCGTGGCTGATCGGCGCCGAGGTACCGGTGATACCGCTTGTCGGTGCCTCGTCGGTGGCGCAGCTCAACGAGAGCCTGGCAGCCGTCGACCTGGAACTCACCGTCGAGCAGCGGACGAAACTGGACGCGGCGACCTGACCGACCGGGGCCCGTGACCGCGGCGGGCGCGGGCACCGGGAAGCGCCCGCACGGTCGGCCGGTTTCGAGTCGGCTCACGAACCGCGCCGTCCCCGGTCTCCGGCTCACGAACCGCACCGTCCCCGGGGTCCGCGGGCGGTTCGGGGGGAGGGTCCGGCCGGGTCCAGCGCACGGAGGCCGGCCGCGCGGACCGGGTGGGGTCGAGCTGTTCCGACCACCGGCAGGACTGCGCCCCGGGCGGCTGCCCAGGCGCCGGCGCCGCTATGCGCGCAGGTCGTCGTGGACGACCTGGAGAATCATGTCCGACAGCTTGCTGCCACCCGTCGCCCGCGCCAAGGTGAGCGCTCCGACCATGGCGGTCAGATCGAGGATGGCCCCCCGAAGGGCCTCGTCCGTCTCCTCCCCCTCCCCCTGCGCGGCACCGGTGCGCAGGGAGGCAAGGGCCCGGAGCGTCTCCGCGGCTCCCCTCTCGTACTCCTTGCGCAGTGGGCTCGCGTCACCGGCCCGGGCGGCGTCACTGGCCAGCGCCGTGTTCGCGCATCCGGTGCCCGGTGAGTCGCGGTGCTCCACCGACAGGTACTCCCTCAGCAGGGCGTCGCGCGCCTGCGCGGCCTCGGGGAATTCCTCCGCCAGTCGGCGCATGCGCTCCAGCAGCTCGCCGAACGCGACCCCGGCGGCGATGCCGAGTAGTTCGTCCTTCGACGCGAAGTGTTTGTAGAACCCGCCCGGCGTGAGTCCGACGGTGGACATGATGTCGCTGAGGCTTGCCCCCGAGCCACGCTCGCGCAGCAGCCTGGCCGTGGCGTGCACCACTTCCTCGCGGTGTCGCGCGGCGTCGGCCCGTGACGCTCTGCTCATAGGTGCTCCGTTTGCCGTTTCCACTGACACGAGTGTAAAGATTATTCTAGTACTCTAACGCGGACGCCGACCCCCGGCGCCGGGGATGCCGACCCGGCACCATGGTGCCCACCCCGCACCTCGCCACCGTGATCGCCGAGGGTGTGGGTCGGATCACCCGCGACAGCGACTCGGGTCCGCCACCTCTGCTTGACACATGCCCCTCCTGCGCATACGCACCATGCGCCCCCGCCTGACGCGCGGCGCCCCGGGGCCCGTGCCGTACCGCCGACGGACGTTCCCGCAGGCCGGGCACACGGCGATCCGCTCCGGGCCCGCCCGAGTCCGGCCCACCGAGTGGCGCCAGGTCGTTCCGTTCCTCCGTCGCATCCACCCGCGGCCGTTCTTCCGTCCCGCCCGCCTGCAACCACCCTTCCACCGCGCTCTCCTGCGGCCGCCCCGGTACAGGCGAAAGGCAGGAGGAAGGAGCCAGGGGCACCACTCTTCCCGATCACCCGTCGACACCCACGCCCCTGGGCTGGTCGAGGTCAGCGCGGGTTGCGGGTCGGCACATCGGGCCGCAGAAGCTTCGCAGCCATACCCGTTTAGAGTATCGGTATCATATAGAGTATGGTTGCCTTCTAATCGGGACCGCCGACCGCACTCCCGCGTCGGGTCAGGCCCGTGGTCGCGAAGGCGCGCCCGCGCGCCACTCCCACCCGGCGTCCACCGACCGCCGCCCCAAGGACAGCGCGTGCCGGCGCACCCGCCCAGCACTCGAAACGGACGGATCCTCTCCATGCCCTCAACAGAGACCGGTGACGGCCAGCACACAGCCGTGACGGCACCCACACTGCACCTGGAGGTCGAAGGCATCAGCTACGCCTACCGGAAACTCGGTCCCGCGACACCCGAAGACGCCACCCCTCTCGTTTTCCTCCAGCGGTTCCGCGGCACTCTGGACGACTGGGATCCGGCGTTCGTCGACGCGATGGCCTCGACGCGGACCGTCGTCCTCTTCAGCGACGCCGCCGTCGGGTCGTCGGGAGGCAGGCCCGCACGGACCGTGGACGAGAAGTCGGACAACGCGGCGGCCTTTATCCGGGCTCTCGGGTTCTCCCGGGCCGATGTCCTGGGATTCTCCATGGGCGGGTTCGTCGCGCAGGCAATCGCGATACGCGAGCCCGACCTGGTGCGGAAGGTCGTTCTTGTCGGTACCGGACCCGGGGGAAACCCGGAGACGGAACCGCACACCGACATCGTCTTCGAGATCGCCGCCCATCAGGTCTACGACTTCGAAGACACCCGATACCTGTTCTTCTCCGAGGGACGAGACGTGGAGACCCGGGAATCCATGGAGCGTATTGCTTCCCGCGTCTCCCGTGAGCCGGCCGTGCGCGCGGAGTCCGACGTCACGCAGGCGATGGTGGATCTGATCTTCGCTTTCATGTCAGGTGAGAGCGGCCACCACAAGCTGCTCGGGCGACTGCGACAGCCCACGCTGATCATCTCCGGCGACAACGACCCTTTCTTCCCGGTCAAGAACCAGTGGCTGCTCCACCGCGAGATCAGTGACGCACGGCTGGCCGTCTACCCCCTCGCCGGCCACGCACCGCACCACCAGCATCCACAGGCGGTAGCCGAGCAGGTCAGGAGCTTCCTGGACGCGGCACACGGTTAGCACCCGGAACGCGCCCGCCCGACCGCCGGCTTTCCGCACACTCGCCGCGGGGACGCCGCATCGCGAACCCCGGCGAGAACCGGATCCCCCTTCCTCCCCTCGTCGACCTGATGTGCACCCCACCCCTCGTCGACCTCACGTGCATTCCGCCCCTTCTCATCAAGGTTGAAGAATCATGGAAATCAAGAACGCAGTCGCCGTAGTAACAGGAGCAAATCGCGGGCTCGGCCGCCATCTTGCCGCCCAGCTTGTCGAGAGGGGGGCCGCCAAGGTCTATGCCGCTGTCCGCAATCCGGCCTCCGTTGACCTGCCGGGCGTCGAGGCACTCCGTATGGACATCACGGACCCGGACTCGGTGGCGCACGCGGCGGCCATCGCGGCCGACGCCAACCTCCTCATCAACAACGCGGGCATCAGCACCCATGTCGACCTCGTGCAGTCGGACATCGGAGACATTCGACACGAGATCGAAACGAACTTCTACGGTTCCCTGCACGTCACAAGGGCGTTCGCGCCCGTACTTCAGGCCCGGGGCGGCGGCGCCATACTGAACGTGCTGTCCATCCTTTCCTGGGCGCATTATCCCGGTTACGGCTCGTACAGCGTCGCCAAGGCCGCCGCATGGGCCATGACCAATGTGGTGCGCCAGGAACTCGCACCGGCCGGTATCGACGTCACTGCGCTGCACGTGGGCTACATGGACACCGACATGGCCGACTACGTCGACCCGTCGAGCAAGACGGACCCCGCCGCGGTCGCACGGCTGGCCCTCGACGGTATCGAGGCCCGGGCCCTGGAGGTCGTCGCCGATGACCGGACCCGAACCGTGAAGTCGGCTCTCGGGGGTGACCCGAGCCTGCTGTACCCGGGGCTGCCGGCGGAAAAGGGAGAGTGACGGCCCGCCCGGAACGTGCGGACGACGGGTCGGCACCGGATTCGATCACGGCCCGCTCGCCACGTCCGCGGATCCGGTCGACCAGTGCGTCGCCGATCGCCACGACCGCGGAGACGGCCGTGCAGCGCTCTCCCGCCGAACCGTGGGCAGTGGGGACGGCGGCAGTTCGCCGCATCGTCAAGGGCGGCTTCGGGACACCAGCGTGCGGCCCCGACGCCGCCCAGCGCCTGCACCCGCGCTCCTTGTGCGGACGGCCAACGACGAGACGCTCCACGAGCCGGGCACGGCCGACGGCGGCCGAGCCCGAGCCCGCGGCCGTGGCCTCGGGGTCGGGCTCGGGCTCGGCCGCCGTCGGACCCGCAGTGATCGGAGGCGCCGGGCCGGTGGCCACGGCGGACGCCCCGCCCTCGCCGATGCCGGCGCCCGCCGCTCCCGGAGCCGCCGGTAGGACCGCTCCCGGAATCGCAGGTGGTGCCGGCGGCTCCGCCGTGCCCACCGGCATGCCGGCGCTCGCACGAACGCGTGCATGCGTCCGCGCGAGTGGCAGCGGGGCCGGATCAACCGAATGAGCCGGACCAGCCGGACCAGCCGGATCAGCCAAGGAAGGCGTTGACCTCGGCAGCGAACTCCGTCGGGTACTGACTGATGAAAGCGTGGCCCGCATTGGCATAGACCGAGACCCGCGCATGGGGAATGTGCTCCCCCAGCAGGTACGTGTTCTTGGTGGGAACCATCCGGTCGTTGTCCCCGCCCGCGACCAGGGTGGGCTGCTTGATGCCGGCGAGGCGGTTGAGCAGGGTGGCGTTGGGGATGCCCCACTCGATGATGGCGTCCAGTTGGGCGGTTCGGCAGGCCACACTGATCGGCTCGTCATGGTTCTCAGTGCGGGAGAAGATCCGCTGGAGTGCTTCCCAGCCCTTGGCGACGCTGGTCGGGGTCTTCTCGAAGAACAGCTCGATGACGTCGTTGCCGTCCTGCTCAGGACGGGTGGCGGCTGCGTGGATCGCCGGGTCCGCGTATCCGTGCATCCCCTCGCCGCCCTGCGGTCCGGTGCCGGCGAGGACGAGCCTGCGGATGAGGTGCGGACGGAGCAGGGCGACCTCCTGGGCGACGAAGCCACCCATGGAGAACCCGAAGAGATCGATCGTGTCCAGCTCCAGCGCCTCGGTGAAGGCAAGAACGTGGCGTGCCATCTCGGTGATCGAACGAGGCGTCGTTCCCGTCGAACCGCCGACCCCGGCATTGTCGAACAGGATGACCTCACGCTCGACGGCGACGGCGTCGACGAGCGCGGGGTCCCAGAAGTCCAGGTTGCCGCGGTAGTGCATGAGGAACAGGAGGGGCTTGGTGCCGGGCCGCGGAGTCCCGAACCTCCGATAGGTGTACCTCACGCCGTTGGCCGCCTCGGCCACCAGGTTCGGTGCGGACAACTGGCCGATCTCGACCGTGCTCACGGACATGGCGGGACCCTTCTTTAGATGATGGCCATCATTTAGATGATGACCGTACTCTAACACTCGGATATCCCTCCGCCAACCGGCCGGGAGGAGGAGCGGGGGCGCAGGCGAATGGCCTCGGGCAGCGAGGTGCTCGGGCCGCGGGGGGTCGGAACGGTCACCGACGCAGGCGCCGACGCAGACTCCGGGGCGGCGACGGCCGGGCCAGAGCCGCACCCCGGACATGTAAGTGTTTTCCTTCTTTAGGCCATGTTGGCTACACTGCCGCACATGGCTGCAGACCCCACCCCGAGCGCACTGCGGTCCGAGGTTCCGGCCGCCGCGCTGGCGGTCGTCGAGCTGCTCAACTCACGGCCTCATGCGACGCCGCTGTCCGCCGACGCTCTCGACGACCCGCAGGCGGCGAAGAGGATCACCGGGCTCTTCACCCCCGCCGCCGAGGAGCACTCGTCGGGGCGAAGGCTGACGCGGGTCAGGGAACTGCGGTCCGATCTGATGGCGGCCGTCACGGCCGCGGACGCGGACGAGGCCGCGGCGGCTTGGGCGGCCTTCACGGAACACGTCGCAGCGGCCCGGTTCCGGCAGGTGTTCACCGCGGACTCGGTCGAGCAGCGCCAGGAGGCGGGGAATCCGGTCGTCGGCGGGATCGCCCTCGCCGTGGCGGAGCTGGTCGTCTCGGGCGCCTGGCGCCGCATCCGGCTGTGCGCGAACAAGGACTGCACCCACGCCTTCTACGACCTCACGCGCAGTCGCACCCAGCGGTGGCACTCCTACGAGGTCTGTGGGAACCGGTCCAATGTCGCCGCCTACCGCGCACGCAAGTCGAAAGCCGCCCCGCTTTCGGCGGGGCGTTGACGTGCCGGGTCCGCCCGAGCGGACCCGGCACGCGATACAGAGTGGGGCTCAGGCCGCCATGTCCAGCACGATGCGGAACCGGGCCGCCCCGGCCATCATGCGCGTGAACGCCCGCGGCGCCTCGGACAACGACATGGCCTCGGTGTACGCGCGGATGCCCCGGCGCTGGACGAAGGCCAGGTCGTCCTCGTTCTCGATCGCCGAGCCGACCATGCCGCCGACGACGGTCCGCGTCGGGAACAGCAGGTCGGCACCGTCGACCGTGAGCGGTTCACCACCACCCCCGAGGACGATCAGCCGCCCGTGCGGTGCCGGCCCGGGAACCAGCGGCGACATCGACGCCGAGTCGGCGGCGGTTGCGATGACGGCGGCCGCACGGCCGAGTTCCTGAAGCACCGCGGCCGGGTCCTCGTCGGTGCTGTCGATGTGGAGCTCCGCCCCCAGCTCCTCGGGGAACCGCGCTCGACCTCGGCGAACCGTCCCGAGGCGACCTCGACCGCACGACATGAAGACACGCGTCTCCTGCACGGAGCTCGATGACGGCGAAGGGACTACGACGCCGCGCCGGAAAGGCGGATCAGGACCTTGCCGGAACGCTCGGGTGAGGCGTCGCGGGACAACGCGTCCTCGAACCGCTCCAGCCCGTGGACGGAGTCGACCGGTACGGCGACGGCCCCGCGGGCGATGAGGTCGACGAACCCACCGACGGCCTTCTCGATCTCGGCGCGGGGAGCCTGGCGGAACCAGTTCACAACCCAGACCCCGCGAAGAGCCAGCTCGGCGAAGACGAGATCACCGAGCGGGAGCACGGGTGCCGCACCGTCGACGGACGAATAGCTGACGACCGTTCCGCCGGCCTCCAGCACGGTCGCCAGCCTTCCAGTGGTGTCGCCGCCGCCCAGTCCGTCGAGCAGCAGGCGCAACCGCTTGTCGCCGAGTGCCGCGGCGACCCGCTCGCCGACGTCGTCACCGTCGACGAACACCAGGTCGGCGCCGGCCGCCTTCGCTTCGGCCGCCGCCCGCTCACTGCGCACGACGCTGACCGTCCTGACGCCCGCCTCCCTGGCCAGCGCCACGACCCACCGGGCCACGGCGGAGTTGCCCAGGGTCTGCCCGATCCAGTCCCCGGGCCTGAGCCGGACGTACTTGGTGAGCATGAGGTGGGCCGTGGCCGGGTTGATCGTGGCCATCGCGAGCTGCAGGCCGTCGACGTGCTCCGGTACGACCACGACGTTGCGGGCGGGCACGACCACCTCCTCCGCCCACAGCCCCTGCTCGTAGGTGCCCAGCACGACGACGCGCTTTCCCTCCAGCGACGTGTCGGCACCGTGTCCGACCTCGACCACCCGGCCAACGCCCTCCGACCCGATGGGGCTGGGCAACTGCGGCTGCACCGGGTACCAGCCGTTGGCGAACAGGTAGTCGACGGGGTTGACCGGCGCCGCCTCCATCCGCAGCCGCACCTCTTTGGCGCCGACCGGCGGAACCGGGGTTCGGGTGAGCCGGGCGTTCGCACCGGGGTCGCCTATGCCGGTCAGGATGACCTTGTTCATCGGAATCCCTTCCACACCAATCCTGAAGTATGTGCCATGCCTTAAACGACCCTTACTCGCGCCGGCTGCGAGCACCACGCGAAGTAAGAGTCTTTAGCAAGTAGAGCATGTCAATCGAGGTTAGATGGTAACGGACATATATCGGTCCACCGGTGCCCGGCCCGCGTGCGTGCCGCCGGGGTCGCCCCTCGAGAGGCGCGCCGGCGGCCTCGCCCCCGGCCACCGCGTCCGACGGGACCCGCTCCGGCCGGACAAGATCGCCGCAGGGCTCCCGGCAGGCCGCGAGGTGATCGGCGAACAGGGGCAGTCGGACGGTTCGCGGCTCTTCCGACCGGTCGTCCGTGACCGTTACGGCGACGAACCGGCCCGCCGAGCAGGCGTGGCGGTGTGCCTTGTTCAGGGACTCGGGTTCGCGTTCACCCTGGTGGCGCCGGTGTACTCCCGGGTCACGGCCTCCGGGTACGCGACGGTGAGTGCCCTGTGGAATGCCGCCTACGACGCGGGCATGGGCATCGGCGCGGGTCGGCTTCGGCGTGGTTGCCGACTCGACCGGCTGCCCCTGGGCGTTCGCCCTGACCGCGCTCCTGCTGCTCGCGGCCCTCGTCCCGGGCCGGGGGGAACGGACGGCGGCGCGCACACCACGTGCGACGGCCGGGGAGGGCCCGGCACGCGCTCTGGCTGCTGCTCCGACGGGGAGGGTTCGCCGGGTCGGTGATGGCGGCGGTCGGATGTGCGGTGACGTCCGCCCGGTCGTCGGGCGTGCGGTGGCAGCGCCCGTCCGTGGGCGCAGGTTGACCGGGCAGGAGCGGCAGGAGCGGCAGGAGATCGCGGGCCGGGACAGCACCGGTTCGGTGCGCCACCGGCGCACGACGGCGCTGCCGGCCTCGGCCGGGGGGAACCGTGCGCCGGTGGTCGCGCCGCTGGTGCGGGCCACCCACCACCGCGCCCACGGCGTCCGCTACTTCCACGGCTGCCGACTTCCGCCGCCGTCACCCCGCCGCCGCCCGCGAGCAGGAATGGTCCGCCAACCCGTCGAACGTTGCCGGTCAGAGCACCAGGGCGCGCATGCGTTCGGCGAGTGCGGCGGGCGACCGGGCCAGGATCAGCGCCGCGGCGCCGAGGACCTCGGCGCGATCGCCGAGTACTCCGGTGATGACCTCTGCCGTGGTGGCCGCGCCGACCAGACTGTGCCGGTGGATGGTGGCGCGGATCGGGTCCAGTAACACCTCGCCCGCCGCGGCCAGCTCACCCCCGACGACCACCAGTTCGGGGTTGAGGAGGTTCACGACCGCTGACAGGGCGAACCCGACAGCCTCACCGGCGTCGGCCACGGCCCGAAGCACCCGCCGGTCGCCGGCCGCGATCAGGCTGAGCAACTGGTCGCCGGTCGGCCGATCGATGACATGTTCGAGCTGCCGTGCCACCGCGACGGGGCTCGCAACCGTCTCCAGACACCCTCGGTTGCCGCACCGGCAGATCATGCCGTCGGGCTTGACGCAGACGTGGCCGATCTCACCGGCGATGCCGCGAGCGCCGCGGTAGGGCTGGCCGGCGAGGATGAGCCCCGCGCCCACACCGGCCGAGAGCCGGATGTAGGTCATCTCGTTGACGCCCTGACCAGCGCCGAAGACGTTCTCGCCCAGGGCGCCGACGTCGGCGTCGTTGGCCAGTTGTATGGACACGCCGAGCCGCTTGCGCATCTCGGTCGCCGGGACGATGCCCTGCCAACCCGGGAGGACGCCGTCCGCCCTGATCTCGCCGGTACCCGGATCGATCGGCGCGGCCAACCCGATGCCGGCGCCGAGCACCCGCTGCGGGGCGACGGCCGCGTCCCGCAACGCCTGCTGGACCAGGTCGTGCGCGAGGTCCAGCGTTGCCGACGGCGCCTCGTCGACCTGCGCCAAAGACCACTGCTCGGCGACCGGTTCACCGGCGAGATCACAGATGATCACGCGGACGTGTTGGTGGCCGATGTCGATGCCGATCGCGAATGCCGCGCTCGGCACGAGTGAGAGCAGCGTGGGCCGTCGTCCGGTGCCGCGGCGGCGTTGCTCCTCGTCGGGAGCCTCGCGCTCGCGGATCAGCTCGGCGCGAACGAGTGCCTCGGCCACGCTCGACACGGTGCCGCGCGACAGTCCGGTGCGTCTGGCGATGTCGGTCCGGCTGCAGCCCGGATGGAGGTAGATCGACTCGATCACTCGCAGCCGGTTGAGGTCGCGCACGCCGAGCGACGACGGTGGAGGTGGCACGCCTGCTGGCTGGTTCACGGGGAGAAGGTTAGTTCAACGCCGATGCCGTTGAGATCGACACGGCCCGAAGTCGGCTGCCGCCCCAACGGCGGGGCTCGATCAGGTTCCGTGAGTGTCCTGGACACAGGTGACGCCCAGGATGGCGCGTGCTCGTCGTGGTTCGTCGCGGATGGCCCGGGTGGTTTCGGCGATGTTCTCTGCGCCGAGGGCCATGAGCACGCCGAAGGTCTGGTTGCCGAGGGGCCATGGCTCGCGGCGCGGCCCCGTTGGACGGTGGAGGTGTCCCCGGCGAAGGCGGCGTCCGTGATGTGGTGGAGGTCCGCGGGCTGGTCCGGTGGGCTTCTGGGCTGCTCGCGCCGACGACGGTTGCACACCGCCACCGCTGCGGATGACGGCGGCGCGTATGCCGAGGGCCGCCAGCAGCCCCCCGTGGCCCGCGCCCCCCATTCGGTCAGCTCGTCGATGCTCCTGGCGACCGAGACGACCGCACAGGCGCACCGGCAGGGTCGCCGTCACCGCTACCACCGGCCCAGTCGGGAGCGCGGGTTGAGGAGCGAGTCGAAGCTGGGGTGCGGGCCGGCGACCCGACAGGTGTCAGCGGACCCGGCTTCACCAGCCCGGCAGGGCTCGGGGAGGGCGCGGCGGCAGGCACCGGACCTGCTCGTGATCCAAGGGTGCGGACACCGCGGTGGTCACCAGACCGCGTCCGCACCGCCACCCGCCCATTCCGGCAAGGATTCGCACAACCACTCAAGATGATGGCGCCCTGGGCGTGACCTTCTTTCAGGTTTTGCCTAAAGAACCCACTTTCTAGGCGCAGTTACCGTTGACTCGGCACAAAGTTGCACCTAACGTTCCGAGCCGCCGATCAGGAGAGCGAAGGAGAACCATGCAGAATGCTCGTGACTCGCGGTGGATCGCGTCCACCGATGGACGGCAGGCGGATGGTGCGGCCGACCGGGCAGGGCGCCTGAGGCGCCGGGCGCTGCTCGGGACAGGGGGAGCCGCGGTCGCGGCGCTGACCCTGGGCAGGGCGGGATCGGCGGTCGCGGCGCCGATGGGTTCCGGCACGTCGCGGGGCGAGGCTGCCTTCGGTCCGGTCACGGTGGCCGACCCGCCATCAGGCGCCTCGTACGCGCGAGCCGTGCGGCTCAGCGAGCAGAGACCGGGCGGATCGCAGACTCTGCTGGCGACGTTCCAGCAGCGCGGCTCCGGGCAGCCTGGCGGGTTCGCGATCTTCCGGAGCGACGACGACGGCCGTACCTGGCGTCAGCAGAGCAACGTACCCGGCAACGGCGAGTCCGGGAGGAGGTGGTTGCAGCCGTTCCTGTACGAGTTGCCGCGCGCCTTCGCCGGCCTCCCGAAGGGCGCGGTGTTGTGTGCCGCCAACTCAGTGGATTCCTCCAGCACACGAATTGTGCTGTACGCGAGCACCGACCGCGGCCTGACCTGGCAGTTCCTGAGCACGGTGGCGGAGGGCGGCGCACCGGTCGCGCAAAACGGCTACACACCCGTGTGGGAGCCGTTCCTGCTGCTGCACCGCGACCGGCTCGTCTGCTACTACTCCGACCAGCGAGACCCGGGGTACGGGCAGAAGCTGGCGCACCAGACCAGCGGGGACCTGCGGCACTGGGGCGCGGTGGTCGACGATGCCGTGGGCACGGACTACAGCCAGCGACCGGGCATGACCACCGTCGCGCAAGTGCACAGCAGTCTGTGGATCATGACCTACGAGTTCGGTGTCACAGACACCTACTACCCCGTGCGCTACAAGCTCGCTCGGGATCCGGAGTCGTTCGGCCCGTCCCCGGCGCAGGAACTCCTCGACCAGGACGGGTACGCCCCGTCGGCCGCCCCGACCGTGGCGTGGTCGGACTCCGGCGGCCCCCTGGGCACCATCGTCGTCAGCGCCAACAGCGACCAGGACTTCTTCGTCAACCGGGCCCTCGGTGATCCCGGCAAGTGGACGCGGTTGTCCTCGGCCATGCCGGCGGGCTACAGCCGATTCACCATCCCGCTGGCCGGCCCGGGATCGTGGCGCCGGCCAGGGCTCGCCTTCGTCGTGACCGGCGCACCCTACGGCGAACAGGCTCCGATCCAGGCCGGCGTCATACAGCTCGACTGACGGCGCACCGGCCTCGTTGGACCGCGGATCCAAGCGGTCCACGCCTGCTCCCGCGGCGCCCACGGCGCCCGCGGGAGCAGGCCGTGCCCGCCGCTACGGCTCATCCGGCCGGCGCCGGTCGTCGCCGGGGCGGTGAACACCGGGGTCCGCCGGGTGCGGTGACACGCCGTGCGGGGTCGCGGGTGCCGGGGTCGGCCGGCTGCACGCCCGGGGAGCGGGAGGTCGCCCCGCCGTACCAGCAGCGACGGTCAGCGGCTCCGAGGCAGGAACGCATCGAGGTGTTCGACGAGGGCCTCCGGGGCCTCCTCGGGGATGAAATGACCGCATGCGGGGATCTGGAACCCCCTGACGTGCTCCGGATGCGCGGCATAGGTCTTCCACATGTCGAGCGTCGGCATACGGGCCGGCAGCCCGACCGATCCCCACAGGGCCAGGACGGGCATGTCGAGGCGCCGTCCGGCTTCGAAGTCCGCGTCGTCCAGGGCGAGGTCCGTCTCCTGCGCCCGGTAGTCGTCGAGGCTGGCTCGCAGGGCACCCGGACGGCTGAACGCGCGCACGTACGCGTCGACGGCATCGTCCTCCAGGCGGTCGCGGCGGAAGGCCCAGCGCTCGAAGAAGAACTCGAGATAGCCGCGCACGTCGCGGGAGACCAAAGCCGGTGCCGGCCCGGGTGCAGTGCAGCCGCACACCGTCGATGTGCTCGACGGTCCGCTGTGCGGCGGGGGGAAAGGGTTTCACGTGATCCTCCGCTCTGCGTGTCGGGCAGTGGCCGCGCCGGGCGAGTCCGGTGCCGATACGGCGTCGCGAGGACAGACGGTTCCTGCCTGCGTCGACATGGAACGTCACCGCGGGCGGGTGCCGCATCGGACAACCGTATGCATCCGGCAGCGCCGTGGCCCGATCAGCGGCCCCGTCCCCGGCCAAGCGCCCCGCCCTTCGCCCATGGGCGACTCACAGATACAGGGCCCGTACATCGCCGGGTGCGCAGCCGGTGGGCAGCGGCCTCGCCGAGCATGCCGCCGCCGCGCACGCGCGCGCTCCGCCCCGGGCCGGGTACGGCTTCACCCCCGGCACCGAGGAGGCGTTCACCGACCGCGTCGGGCGGGGCGTCGCCGCCCGGGAGTGGTTCGTCATCGCCCGGACACCCTGGCCCGTCCGGACGCCCTGTAACTGGGCAACGACGCCGTCGAGGAACTCGGCGCGCTGATCAACACCAACGGCCTTGCGCCCTTGCCCCCGGTCCGGAGGTGACTTGGCGCCGCCGCCCTACCGTGGTTAATATCATTCACTACAAGGTAAATGGCATTCACCACGACTGAGCCCTGGAGCCACCATGCCCCGTGCGCACTGGACCGCCGCCGACGTGCCCGACCAGCGGGGGCGCACCGCCGTCATCACCGGCGCGGCCTCCGGCATCGGATTCGAGGCGGCCCGCGTCCTGGCTGCCCGCGGGGCGGCCGTGGTGCTGGCGGTGCGGGACGTGGACAAGGGCGCCCGGGCGCGGGCCGGCATCCTCCGCGAGGCACCGGACGCGCACGTGGCGGTGCAGCACCTGGATCTGGCCTCGCTGGACTCGGTGCGGGCGGCGGCCGAGGAGCTGCGGGCCGCCCACCCCCGTGTCGACCTGCTCGTCAACAACGCCGGGGTCATGCGCGCCGACCGGCAGACCACCGCCGACGGCTTCGAGTTGCACTTCGGCACCAACCACCTCGGGCACTTCGCCCTGACGGGGCTGCTGCTGGAGGGGATGCTCGACCTGCCGGGCTCGCGGGTGGTCACCGTCAGCAGCGCGGACCACCGCCGGGGCGGCCCCCTGGACCTGGACGACGTCCACGGGAGGGCACGGGAGTACGACAGGACCGTCGCGTACGCCCGTTCCAAGCTGGCGAACCTCATGTTCACCTATGAGCTCCAGCGCCGTCTGACGGCCCGCAACGGCAGCACCGTCGCGGTTGCCGCGCATCCCGGCGGCGCGGACACCGAGGGGTCCCGTGAGGCCGTCGAGAACTTCAGGCCCTGGGCCCGGGTGGCGTTCCGACTGATCGTCCGGCCGCTGCTGGTGCAGCCCTCCGAGCGGGGTGCGTGGCCGACCCTGCGCGCGGCCACGGACCCGCAGGCCCGAGGGGGCGAGTACTACGGTCCCGGCGGGTTCCTGGAGAGCAAGGGCTTTCCCACGGTCGTCCGATCGAGCGGGCCGTCGCACGACCCGGAGGCACAGCACCGGCTGTGGGCGCTCTCCGAGGAGCTCACCGAGGTGGGGTTCCCGGTCTGAAGGCCGCACGCTGCCCGGGCACGACGAGGTCGCCGTGGTCGACGGTGACCTCGGCGCGCGCCGTTTCGTCGCCACCTACCGCAGGGGCCCGGTGCTGACCGGTGTGGTCGCGGTCAACACCCCGCCCAGGGCACTGCGCGCATGGCGTGCCGCGATCGCCTCACGCCGGCCGTGGAACGCGGTGGCGGACGGCGTCCCTGCCGCGGTGTGAGACGGTCGCGTACGTGCCCGGTGCCGCGCGCGGCCGACCGCGCGCGGCACGCGGCGAAGGGTTGGTGCGCCGGGTCCGGGGCGGTGCGGTTCCGCTGCCCGCGCCGTCCCGCGCGGGCACAGGGGGACACGACGACGGGCGGGCGGCCGGGACGCGCTCATTCGGCGAAGATCTCGCTGGAGGCGGTCAGCAGGTCCTTGGCGTAAGACGGATCCGCCATCGACGAGCGCACCGTGCCGCCGGCGGCCAGCACTCTGCCGTCCTTCAGGCGTGTGGCGGAGCAGTAGAACCGGCCGGTGCGCATGCCCGTCGCCGGGGTCCAGGCGCGGGACCGCGGGTCGTAGACGGCGGCTGCGGCGTACCCGGCGTCGTAGGTCGCCGAGTGCGCACCGCCGAGCACCAGCACGCGTCCGGACGGCAACGCCAGCGCCCGGTGGTGGGCCCGGCCGATCGGCATGTTGCCGGCCGGCGTCCACGTTCCGGCGGCCGGGTTGTACAGCTCGGTGTGCCACGGGCTCTGCGGGTGGAAGGTGCGCGATTTCCGCCCCTCCAGGGCGACTCCGCCGGTCACGAGCACGGTGCCGTCCGCAAGGAGCGTGGCCTGGTGGCCGCTGCGCGGGATCCTCAGGCTCCCGGTGGGCGACCAGGTGCCGGTCACCGGGTCGTAGAGTTCGCAGAACGACTGCCCGGCCCACCGGTAGACGTCCGTGTGGGTGATCCCGCCGACGACGAGCACCCGGCCGTCGGGGAGCCGCACGGCACAGTGGTCCGAACGCACGTCGGTCATCGGCTCGGCCGGGGCCCACCGGCCGGTGGCCGGATCGAACAGCTCGGCCGACCGCAGGCTCCGGAGCACACCGGGGCTGCTCTCCCCCCATCCGCCCGCGACGAGCACCGTGCCGTCCGGGAGCAGCGTCGCGGTGTGCGTGCTGCGGCCGGTTCCCGGCTTCCCGGTCGTCGGGGCCCAGGACTTGCTGGCGGGGTCGTAGACCTCGGCGGTGCCGAGGGGCTGGAACGGCAGGCGGTCGGTCTGCGGCATACCTCCCACGGCAAGGACGCGTCCGTCCTCCAGCTTGGTCAGGGAGTGCAGGAGCCGGGGTTGGGCGAGGCTCCCGGTCGGCTGCCACGTCCGGTCGGCGGGGAGGAAGAGGTGGCACTCCCCCGTGCCGGTCCCGCGGATCACCGCGCCGCCCGCGGCCAGTACGGTCCCGTCCGCAAGCAGCACGGCCGATTCCTCGGCGGCCGGCCACTGCCGCGGCGACGGCAGGTCGCCGGCGGGTGTCCAGCCACCGACGGCAGCCCCGGCCTGTGGGGACGGCAGCCCGCCCGCGATCAGGGCACTGGAACGTGTCATGGTCTCTGCTCCGCTTCCGTGGTCCCCCGTACGGTCCCTCGCCGTGCGGTCCTGCGTGGTGCGGGCCTTGCCGCCCGGTCCTCAGACCGCGAAGAGTTCCGACGCGCCCGTCGCGACGTCCGTGCTGTCCGGGGCCGCGGCCCCGGACAGCACGAGCCCGCCGGCCGCCAGGACCCGGCCGTCCTTGAGTTCGGCGGCGGCGCAGGCCCACCGGCCGGTGACCATGCCGCCGGTCGGGGTCCAGGTGTTCGCGGCCGGGTCGTAGACCTCGGCGTTCTGGTAGCCGACGTCGAAGGAGGCGTCGTCGGTGCCGCCGATCACCAGCACCTTGCCGGAGCGCAGCGCCAGGGCGCGGTGGTGGCTGCGGCCCACCGTCATCGGCTCCATCTCGCTCCACCGCCCGTTCGACGGGGTGTAGCGCTCGGTGACCCACTGGCTGTACACGCTGAAGCTCCAGTCGTCCTGCCTGCCGGCGCCGTCTCCGCCCGTGACGAGCACCGAGCCGTCGGCGAGCAGCGTGGCCTGGTGCGACTTGCGGGCCACCCTGAGGCTCCCGGTGGGGGTCCATGTGCCGCCCGGGCCGGTCGTCGGGTCGTACACCTCGCAGAAGCTCAGGCCGGTGTAGAGCCCGCGCCCGACGGGCAGCATGCCGCCGACCACGATGAACCGGTTCGCCCCGATCCGGAGCATCGGGTGGCCGCCGCGCGCATCGTGCATGGCGGCGGCCGGGGTCCACTCCCCGCTGGCGGGGTCGTAGATCTCGGCCGAGTACAGCGCCGAATGCGTCAGGCTGTCCCGGGGAGCGAGCCCGCCCGTCACCAGGACCCTGCCGTCGTCGAGCCGGACCGCCGCGTGCGCGTACCGGGCCTCGTGCAGGGCTCCGGTGGCCCGCCAGCTCCCGTGCGCGGGATCATAGATCTCGGCGGAGGAAACGGGCGCCACGGGGAGGGTGAACGGCCCGGTGAGCCCGCCCGTGACCAGCACCTCGCCGTTCGCGAGCTTGGTCGTGGTGTGCAGGCGCCGGGGCACGGACAGCGGTCCGGTGCCTTCCCAGGTCCTCTCGACGGGGTCGAAGAGGACGGCACCGCCCAGCGCGTTGCGGGCGCCGTCCTCACCGCCGGCGATCAGCACCTTGTTGCCGTGGGCGTCGTCGAGCACGATCGCCGAGGGGGAGGGCGGCGCGAAGTAGGCGGGCGCCGGCAGATCGCCGGCGGGCTGCCAGCCTCCGACGGCAGCCGCAGCGGCTCGGGCGTCAGTCGCGGTGGGCGGGGTGGCCGGGGCGGTGAGGGGATCGGTTCGTGGCATCGCTGTCCTCTGCGGTGTCGGGGACGGATGGGGCGGAGGTGCTGCGCCGGGGGGCGGGTGCGCGCCCCGGCGGTCCTCCCGGTCGGCGGTTCATCCCGGGTCCGGGGCTCCCTCCCCGTCGCTTCGGACCGCCGGCTCCGCCTCGACCGTGTACTCCCAGACGAGCAGCAGGTCCACGACGGCGTCGGGATTCAGCGCGCCGCCCCGGACGAGGGCCGCGGGCAGGTTCAGGATGTGCGCGCGGGACAGCGAGACGGTCCACGCCGCCTCGGTGCCGTGCACCGGCCCGCCCGGCCCGGTGAAGGCGCCGCGCGGCTGGCCCTCCAGGAGCGCGTCGGCGACCAGCGGCACCGTGGCCCGCCGGCCGTCGGGGGCACCGAGCGTGACCGGTACGGGCTCGGCGCCCGCGTACGCGGACACGTACCGCGTCCCTCCCGCGGGGGTCGGCTCCCGGGAGAGCACCAGGACGACCTCGGGTTTGGCGATCTTCAGTGGGAAGCCGGCCAAGGCGTACGGGAAGCGGGAGGCGGCCAGGGAGAACGTGAGCGACGGGTCCTCGGTTCCGGTGGGTGCCAGGAACCGGTGCCACTGGTCGGAGAACTCCCTGCGCGCGCTGAACACCCGGTACAGGCCCTTGCCGCCGCCCGCGTGCACCCAGTCGCGGAGGGCCTTGCTCAGTTCGCCGGCCACGTGCCCGGCGAGCGCGTCACCTCCGTCGCGGGCGGTGTACCTCACGTCCAGGACCACGTCGCTGATCGACTCGTAGTCGAACGGGCGGAAGGCCGAGGGCAGGGACAACTGCCATTCGCCGACGACGCCGGCACCCTCGAACGGCAGGAACCGCTCGTCCCGCAGGCTGGTCTCGAACAGGCCGCTGTCGTCCTGCCCCGTGCTGGTGACGATGGACTGGACCGGCCCGGTGTGGTCGCGGAACCGGCTGTCCGCCCGGCCGCGCGCGTACGCGCCGCCGGCGGGCACGCCGGGGTCCACGCGCACGGTGCTGCTCAGCAGCCTGGCGGTGAGGTTGACCGGCGTGTACGGGCCCGCCACGCACGGCACCGTGATGGCGACGCTCTTGATCCGCCGGAAGTAGTGGCCCGGTGTGTCCAGGTCGAAGAGCGCCTCGGGCAGGGACACGAAGCAGGCGCCTGTCTCCTTCAGCCGCAGCAGCGCGACGGGGTCGAGCTGCGCCAGCGAGATCCTCTTGGTGAGTTCGAGTTCGCGTGCGTTGTTCTCCAGGTACGAGGCGTCCATCCGGTGCAGGTCGGCCGACAGCCGCTCCCCCGCGAGCAGCCCCTTGCGGAGGCTGTCCCAGTAGCCGAAGTTCACGAACGACGAGTCGTCGGCGCCCAGCTCGTACCGGTAGCAGCGCTCGGCCCGTTTGGCCACGTCGTAGGCGAGCTGGTACGTCTGGAAGTAGGTCGTGGCCAACTGGCCGGCCATCCAGTCGTAGAGTTCGGTGCTGCTGAACTTGCCGCGCATGAAGCGGTCCGCCTCCAGCGCGTTCGCCCGCGCCAGGTCGTGGTTGTCCAGCTCCTTGGCGGCGATCGTCTGGCGGATCCGGGCCGCGGCCATCTGCTTGTCGAACTGCGCGGCCTCTCCTCGTGCCTGGCCCGCCTGGAAGGCCCATTCCTTGGCGCGCCGCTCGTAGCCGGCGAGGACGAGTTGCTGGGAGCCCTCGTTGCTCGTGCGGGAGGCGTCGGCGGAGATCGACTCTGCGACGCCCCGCAGCATCGACATGATGTTGCTGCTGCCCCAGGTCCCGCCCATGGTGGTCGGCGAACCGACCTTGAGGTCGGGCATGTAGCCGACCATGGCGGCGCTCATGTTGATGTCCCTGGCCTGGTCCTGGTACCGCAGCGCCGACTCGTGCAGCCGGGTCTGCGACTGCTCGAAGGCGTTCAGCGGCTCCCGCGCCAGCTCCGTGTAGTAGCGCTCCTTGTCCTCGGCGACGGACTTGGCCCGGGCCAGCGCCGCGAGCGCCTCGTCGGCCTCCTTCAGTTGCTGCTGCCGCACCTGGCGCGCCGCGTCCAGCACCGCCAGCTCATGTCCGGACCGCAGCCGGGCCAGCGCCTCGGCGTCGCGCTTCTCCAGCGCGGCGAGCAGCTCGGACCCGAACGACCTGACCTCCTGGGCGAGTTCCCGCGCCTTGGCCGCCATCGCCCCGTAGCGGTAGTACGGCAGCGGGGCACTGATGTCGTCCAGCACGGTGCCCAGGTCGACCCCCGCCGCCGCGGCCCGCACCAGCAGTGCCGGATCGACGGGGGCGCCGAACAGCGCGGTCCGGCGCTGCACCCCCTCGATGTCCTGGCAGTGCCGGATCTTGAACAGCCGGTCCTCGACGAGGTCCCAGTAGCGGACCAGTTTCTCGTTGCGCGGCACGCAGAAGTAGTTCAGCCAGCGCAGGTTGACGCCGGGGCGGATGGTGGGCGCGACGGGTCCGCGCGGGCCGGCGACGAGATTCTCCGCCGCGACGACCGGGTCCGCGGCCGTCGGGGTCTCCAGCAGTTGCCGGTAGCTCTGCGGCGCGGGCACGCCCCGGTCGGTGATCTCCTCGGGCCGCCTGCCCAGCAGTTCGTGCGCGAGGACGTAGAGCTGTGTGGCCTGGTTGATCGACTCCAGGGTGTCCTGCCGGAACAACTGGTCGCCCCAGGCGATGATGTTGTCCAGGTACTTCATGACGACGGACTTCTGGTAGGCCGTGGTGCGCAGCCGGGCCACGGCGTCCGGCTGGAACGGGCGGTCGAGCCAGTACGTCACCCGGTCCACGGTCTGGGGGTCCCCGTCGGCGAGGGCCGCGAGGATCTCCTCGATGCGCTGCTGGACGTAGGCCGGGTCCGTGGTCTCGAAGAACGGCTTGGTGATCCAGAACCGCTGGGGCCGGCTCCAGGCGTCCGTCTCCCGGTTGGCGGGATCGAAGATGTAGTGGAACCAGCGCTGCGCCTCCTCGAAGCGCTGGTTGGCCGACAGCCGTCCGGCGATCAGAAGCGGCACATGGAAGAACAACTCCCAGTTGTAGTCGCCGTACGCGTCGGTGAGGGAGAAGTCGACGGACTCGTCCGGGTAGGGGCCGAGGACGTTGTCGGGGTTCGGGTCGTAGGTGCCGGCGAAGTCGAAGCCCCCGGGGGCGGTCTGGAGCACCCGGCGGTACAGCCCGGCCGGTCCGCGCTGCGCCAGTTCCCGCACGAACTCACGTGAGCGCGGGTGGTAGAACCGCCGGAACGACACCGCCCCGGAGGGCGCGAGCGCCGGGTCCGCGGATGCACCGGGCACGCTGCTGACCCGGCCGCCGCCGTCCGGCAGCAGCAGCTCCGGGCCCGGCCCGGCGGTCCGCTCGGGCGCACCGCGGGGCAGGAGCGAGGTCCGGGTGCGGCCCTCGATCAGGTAGCAGCGCAGCCCGTCGGAGAAGAAGACGGCGAACTGCGCCCAGGTCAGCGGGATCTGGCTCGGGTTGAGCACCCGGTAGAGCTGCTCCCCGGGGGTCCCCCGGAGGGTCTGGATGGAGCTCTCCTCGTCCGTGACCCTGCGGTCGGGGTCGAGGACGAACACCTGGCCCTTGTGCACGGTGGTGTCGGTGGGGTCCTCCACCTTCTCGTTGTTGTGGAAGTCGGTGGGGGTCCTGTTGTAGACGACCGGGAGGACGGCCTGCTCGTAGGGGGTCTCACGGAAGACGATCTGGTCGATGACGACGTCACCGACGCCGGGGCTCAGCCTGAAGAAGCCCGAGAGCGTCCTGATGTTCCCCTCGCTGGGCACGTGCCAGTTCCAGTACACGCACCAGATCATGAGATCGCCGCTGCCCGGATCGACGACCGGCCTGAAGGCGAAGTTCCGGTGCCAGGGGAACTGGTTGCCGTAGACCTCGGGATCGTCGTTGTAGAAGGGCGCCTCGATCTTGAGGAAGTTCTTCGTGGTCTTCTTGGCCTCCCACCTGCCGCCCACGCGGCGGCTCCAGTTGAGCTGTGCCTTCCAGTACTTGAGCGGCTCCGGCATCGGATCCACGCCCTGCGGCATCTTCACCTGGCCGGGCTCGGAGGCGATCGAGTAGGTGGGCCAGAAGAGGTGCAGCCGGCCGTTCCACACCACCGGCAGCAGCACGTCCGACTCGATGTCCAGGTCGATCCGGCTCCAGGGGGTCCACTCCTTCTTGCCGGGCCACGAGCGGACGTAGTACTCACGCGGGGTGGACACCGTGTGGGCGCAGACGTACACGGTGGGGCCGCCCGGCGATTCGGTGTCCGTGTACACGGCGCAGGGCCGCATCCGGGACACCTTGTCCAGCCGCGCCAGGTAGTTCTCCAGCGCGGTGGCGGCGTTCTCGGAGGTCACCTCCTTCTGCAGGAGCTCGTTCTCCAGGTCGGCGAAGAACGGGGACTTCGTCGCGCGCAGGTCCGGCTCGACGTAGTTCTCCGGGTACAGGAAGATCTTCTGGTTGGCCTCCCACAGCCGGTAGGAGCCCATCCAGTCCCAGTCCCGCCAGAGGTTCTCCTCGTACGGGTTCGCCGGAGCCGACTCCAGGTTGAGCCTCACCCGCTGGACGAAGAGCTGGACGGTGAAGACGGCCTGGGCGATCCGGGTCGTCAACTGGCAGGCGCCCATCTCCACGTCGAGCAGGAAGTAGTCGAACATCGTGTCGGGGTCGTGCCACAGGGGCTCGTCCCGCTCGTCCAGGAACGGGTGCGCGGCGAGGTGGGCCACCAGGCAGGCGCGGCGCCGCTCGCGCAGCCGGTCCTGGAGCAGGCCGCCGGCCGTGGGCCAGTCGCGCAGCGGGTGGTGCGCCTTCGCGGCACCCCAGGCGGCCTGTGCGGCCTCGGCCGTCGGAACGGCCGTCAGCCAGCCCGTCGCGCGCCCGGCCGACACACCGGTCCTGCGCAGCACACCGACCGCGGAGTGCAGATCCAGCAGGGCCCGCTCGGCTCGGAACGCGGCCGGTTCGGTGAGGTTCAGCAGTCCGGCACCGCACAGTACTCCGAGGTCGGCGCGGTCCCACCCGGTCTGTGCGGCCGTCTCGTCGAGGACCGTGTCGAGGGTCGCCCCGGGATCATGCGCCGCACCGAACACGGCGCGCAGGGTGCGGGCCGCACCGGGGACGCGGTCGCGGAGCCGGGCCAGGTCCAGCAGCCTCACGAAGCGGGCGAACAGCGGGGCGGCGCCGGGGAACGGCCTGAGGGGGAGCAGGTTGAGGTCGAGCCAGCCGGAGCCGGCCGCGGAGCCGAACACCCAGGGGATCTGCTCCGCGGTGATCCGCAGCCGCCGCAGCACGAGCGCGACCCGGTGCAGCAGCGTCAGCGTGGTGAACTGCTCGGGGAAGCCGGTCCGGACGATGACCACGGACGGGTCGCTGCCCACGAACCGGGGGGCGAGGAAGTCCTGGAGGGCCAGCGGTTTCGACGGGGAGCGCAGCCAGGAGCCGAGCAGCACGTCGGCGGTCGCCTGATCCAGCCCGGCGGCCGCGCCGAGTTGCTGCTTCACCGTCGTCTCGCTCAGCGTGCGCCGCAGATACGGGTTGAGCTTCGTCAGCACGTGGGCGAACCGTGCGGCGGGCGTGACACCGTCGGGGTCGAACACGGCCGCCGCGTCCCCGGGGCCGAGGAAGGCGTTGTCGTCCTCGGGGCGGGCCTCCTGGGCCCTGCCCAACTGGTCGACCGCGCTCTGGAAGGCGCCGTCCCCGGAGGCGCGCCGCAGCTCCTCGACCTCCTCGGCGGACAGATAGGCCCTGGAACGCAGGGCACGGGCGCTGACGTCGTAGAACACCTTGCCGACCAGGACGGACGGGAGCTTCAGGTCGACGGGCTGGGTCTCCAGGGGCGCCGAGTAGATGGGCAGCCGCAGGGCCTTCATCCGCGTCGCGACGTAGGTCCTGGGCGCCTGGTGGAGCGCGCGGACGGCGGCCGCGAACTCCGGTTCGGCGTGCGCGACGAGCCGGTCGTGCACGGACTTGGTCATCGGGCCGGTGTACAGCAGCCTGCCCGGCTCCGCGGTGCCCTCGGGGGGCGGTTCGAACTTCATCCCGGGCGGCAGGACGACACCCTGCGGCACGGCGCGGAGCCCGGCCGCGTACACGGCGGTACCAAGGAGCGTGCTCATCACCTCGGCGACCAGGACGGCGTCCCAGCCGAGCAGCGCGAGCCCCTTGCGGGTCAGCTCCCCCTTGTCGTCGGCGGTCCGCGCGGTCTGCTCGTAGACGGCCTGCAGGGCCGAGCGCAGCCCGGTGAGGGTCGCCGCGAGCGCGGTGTCGTCGGGCAGCGGGCCGTCGTGCGCCGGGGCGGCCGACGTCAGGACGGCGTCCACCTCCGGCACGGTGAGGCCCCGGGCCGCCAGCTCCGCCACGGCGTCCAGGAAGCGCTCGGTGGCCGGCACGAGGACGTCGAAGGGTGCGGCCTGCGCGGCGGGCGCGTCCGGGTGCCCGGGCCGGGTCAGGGGGGCGCCGGCGAGGAGTTCCGGCTCCGGGCCGCCGTACGGGACCGGCCCCACGACCGGGTGCCGCATGGGCCGCCCGGAGTGCAGGTCGGGCTCGCCGCCGTCGTAGTCGTCGAAGCCCCCGGGGAACGGGCCCCCGTCGCCGTACAGCTCGATCAGCCGCAGCAGGTCGGCCACGGGCAGGTCCAGCGCCCGGGCCAGGAGGACCGTGCGGTACAGGGCCGTGAGGTTGGCCAGGGTGAGGATCCGGTTGGGGGCCACCGAGCGCCGGCCGGTCACGAGTTCGGCGAGTTCCTCGTCCGTCACCTCCAGTACGGCAAGCAGGGCCGCCGTGACGGCCGGATCGACCAGGCTGCCGATCACCTTCAGCTCGTTGCGGGCACCGTTCAGCTCGAAGGGGCTGCTGCGGCCCGGCTCCACCGTCACGACGGACGGATCGTCGAAGAGCCGGTCGTACAGCGGCGGCTGCGCGGACGACCGGTAGCGGTACGTGGGCAGGGGGCCGTAGCAGCACAGCACCTGCTCCTCGGTGAGGCCGAGACGGGCGGCCAGCCGCCGGACGCCGACGAGCCCGCGCAGGAAGGCACCGTCCAGCCGGCCCGGTCTGGGCCCGGTGAACAGCATCCCGTCCAGTGTCGCCGCGGGGACGTCCAGGGCGCGCCGCAGCCGGGTGAAGCGGTGCAGGCGGTCGAGCGCGTAGACGGTCAGGCCCTGCAAGGTCATCGCGGTCGTGTCGCACGGCTTCCTCGGGTCCGTGCCGACCACGGTGATCGCGGCACCGGGGTTGACGAACCGGGTGTCCAGGGCCTCGACCAGCTCGGCGTAGTGCATCCCGGTGGCGTCGAGGAGGTTGCGTACCGTCGCCAGGTCGTTGATCAGGGCGCCGGATGCGGTGTCAGCGGGCCTGCCGAAGAACTCGGGGAGGGTGCGGCCCGGTGCCAGCGGTTCGCCGGTGATGATCGCGCCCGCCACGGGGGACAGGCCGAGCGCCTCGACGGCGACCGCGGTGCTCGCCCCGGATGCCGGTGAGAGGGCGGCCATCAGCTCCGCGCGGCGCACGCCCAGGTGGTCGAGGCAGATCCGGATCTGTTCGCCCCACAGGTCGAAGGGCAGGCTCCAGGGGTGGACGGCGGTGCGCAACCGGTCGTAGGCGGCGGGGTCGAGGTGCTGCGGCTGGACGCGCAGCCGGGCCGGGTCCCCGCTGGTCTGCCGGGCGGTGGCGCCGGTCTGGGTGTCACCGGAGACGACGGCGGCCTCCAGCACCTCGCAGACCAGGTCGACGTACGGCAACTGGAGGTTGGTGTTGTCGCAGGAGAGCTGGATGTCCCACAGGTCGCCGCGCCGGGCCCGCAGCGCCTTGGCCAGCTCGCCCTCGGTGTAGGACAGGCGGCGCAGGTACATCATCAGGTCGACGAAGTAGGCCGCCTGGCCGTGCACCGAACGGCATTCCGAGCAGGCACAGTAGTCGGCCGGTCCGAACAGCTCCTCCCAGTCGGGCACCTCTTCGGCGAACGCCCGCCCGGACGGGGGCTCCGCCAGCCACGGCACCCGGAACTGGCCGCCCGTGCGCAGGTCGGCGATCAGGTTCACCGTCGCCGCGTGCACGTATCCGGCGCGGGCGTGCAGCGCGGACGCACGGTCCGCGTCCAGGGTGCCCTCCAGCCGGGCGACGAACCCCGCCGCGGGCAGTTCGGCGATGGCGGCCGCCGAGTCGAACCCGGCGGTGCGGGCGGCCTGCACGGCGTCGAAGCGGGGCGTGAGCTTCATCAGCCGCTGGATGCCGGCGAGTTCGGCGCGGGCGGGCCCGTCGGGCACGGTGACGGCGGTGACCGGGGTACCGACGAGGTCGAAGTCCGGGTGCCCGGCGAGGAAGCGGGCGGCGGGTGCGTCGGGGTCCGCGGCGGCCAGCCCGTGGGCGACGTGGGCGCTCGGGTGGGCGTCGGCCACCAGGGCGGCCACCATCCGGGCGTAGCCTGCCGCGGTGCCCGGTGCCCCGCCGGGCAGGGTGGCGAGGTGCGCCGGCACTCCCCCGGCGGCCTCGGTCAGCCGCGTCCAGTCGGCCGCGTCCAGGCGGGCCAGGTCGCGGGGACGGGCCAGTTCGCCGCGGTCGAAACGGGCCAGGAGCTCCCGCACGAGGGGGACGTTGTTCCCGGTCAGCGCTCCGAGCCGGAGGGTGAGCCGCAGGCGGTCCGCGCCCCCCGCGGTCCGCTCGTCGGCGTCCGGCCTCGCTCGCGGGCGTGCCGGAGCGGCCTTCCGGTCGAGCCAGCTACGCAGGACCTGTGCGCGTGCCTGCGGGTCCGGCACGGCAAGGGCGAACAGGGCCGTGACGGGCGAGGCGCCCCCGGTGCGGTCGGTCAGGGCCGCGACTTCCCGGTCCCGCAGGGCCCGCGCGAATTCCTCCGGGGCGTCGGGGGCGGCGATGATCCCGGTGCCGGCCGCCGCCCGCAGCCCGGCGACGACATCGGTCACCGGGTGCGCGGCGAGGGCCGCCAGGCCGGGGCCGAAGCCCATGCGGAGCAGCCCGTAGAACGCCTCGCCGGACAGTCCCGTCGCTTCGGCGTGCCGGGCGGCCACCGCGAGCTGGGCGCATTGCAGAGCCGCGCGTCCCGTCACCCGGGCGAGATGGCTGAAGTCCCCGCGGTCGCCGCACTCGCTCAGCTCGGTGAGGCCCGCCCCGTCCAGGTGCGGTTCGATGTCGGCGAGCACGAGGGCGTACTCGGCCCGCCCGTCGAACGGCAGCGAGAGATCGCAGAGCGCCTGCGGAGCGGGGTCCTCAAGGGTGCCCGCCGCTGTGGCCCCGCTCCCGGCCGCGGCCTCGACGACGAGAGCCGTCCGGTGCGCGGGCGGGTGGTAGCGGACGCGGTACCGGCCCGCCGGGTCCGTGACCGCCTCGCCGAGCGGCTGCCTGGACCGCAGCAGCCGGGCGGACACGGTGACCGCGACACCGGCCGCCGCCGATCCGTCGTGCCTGCTCACCACGCCGTGCACGGCGGCGACGGCGGCCTGCTCGGTTTCGGCCCCGGACCCGGGCCCGGCGTCCGGCGGCACCGGGCGGGGGTTTCGCGGCACGGGACGGGGGCCCTGGCCGGGAGCGCGGTCGGTCATGCGCACCGTCCGCGGTACGTGCTGTCACCCGGCTGGGCCGGCCGGCCGGCGCCGTTGCCCTTGGCAGGCATGTGATCCCCTTCTTCTGCTCCGTACTCGGCGGACGGAAGCGGTGGCGCAGAGGGTCGTGCGGTCGCGCGCGGGTGCTCCGTGCGGCGGGTCACGGCATCGCCTTCCAGCGCCACGGGTTGTTCGTGATCTCGGGGGAGACACCCAGCCGGGCCTCCTCCTCCTTGATCTCGTGGATCGCCTTGCCCGCGTCCAGTCCGAGCCGTACCGCCCCGATCGGAGGGATCAGGCTCGCGGTGTCCCACGCGGCCGCCTTGTAGTCGCCGCGGTAGAGGTCCAGCGCGACCACTCCGAGACCGAGGGCCAGGCCGGCGGCGCGGAACAGGGTGCCGACCGTGGCGAACCCCCGCGAACCGGCTCGCGCCGCGGACCCCGCTTCCCCACCGGCCCGTGCGGCGGCGCTCTCGGCGCCCGCGGCCGCGCCGGCCTCCGTGCCGGCCGAGGTCGCCGCGCCCGCCTCCGCCCCGGTGGCCGCCTCCGTGGCCGTCTGCGCCTTCGGCGCCTGCGGTGCGGGACTCGGGCCGGGAGCCGGTTTCGCGGCGGCGTTGCGCGTGGCGGCCGAGGCCCGCCGGGCCATGCGCGCGTTGACGGCGGCTTCCAGGTCCTCACCCTGCTTGACCCTGACGTAGGGCGCGCCGGTCAGGTTCTCCATTTCCGCCACGCCCTGCATACGGGCGTTCGCCGTCTTGTAGTCGAGCCCGATCTCGATGACGTCCCTTGCCTTCTGGCTGATGAGGTTGCTCGATCCCTTCTTGCCGAACACGTGGAAGAAGCCCCGCTTGAGCACCGCGATGTCCACCGACCGCCAGTTCCGCGCCTCGGCGCCGAACGTCCCGGGGTTCACGCCGACGCCCCGGATGACCCCCTGCTCGTCGATGAGGACCTCGGGGGCGATGCGCTGCAGGTTGACCCCTTCGGACTCCCAGCCCATCGTCATGGCCGATTCCATCGTGAGGTGCGCGTTCGTGCCCTGCTCGGCCTTGCCGAGTGCGGCGAACTCGTCCTGTGGAATGTCCCTGGCCACCTTCTCCACGTACTTCAGGATCGTTCTCGCCTCGTCGTCGATCCGCCCGTCGGCGTCGCGCAGCACCGACGGTCTGTTCCTGACGTAGGCGTAGGGATTGGGCCCCGCGGACAGCCCGGCCGGGTCGGAGCTCGTCCAGCGCCCCAGCCACGGCGCGTAGTAGCGGGCACCGTGGTAGGTGAAGCCCGTCTCCGCGTCCCGTTCCTTTCCCGTGAACCGGTACCTCTTGCGGCCGACCGCACCCGTCTGCGCGTGGAAGGACGTCGTCCCCCAGGGGTGGTACTCCTCGTGGGACAGCACCACCCCGTCCTGGTCCACCTCCAGCGCCGAACTGCCGAGGTGGTCGGAGAGCTGGTAGCGGACCACGGGCTGCGGCTGCGGCACCGGGCGGCCGTCGCGCACCGTGCAGGTCTCCACCAGTGCCACCCTCGCCGTGCCGTCCGTGACGTGCAGCGTTGCGTACTCCTCGACGGTGCGCCCGGCCACCGCCTTGCGGTAGTGCTCGCTCAGGCCCAGATACGTCCGGGTCTCGGTGGTGCCGGCCCGCCGCGTCGTCGCCCGTACCCGCCGGCCGTTCACGTCGTACTGGTAGTGGGTGTCGCCGCCGCCGGCGAGGTCCACGTGGGCGAGCCGCATCTCCACGTCCCAGTCGAGCGCGGGCAGGTGCGGCATGGCGGTGATGGCGCCGTTGGCGTCGTACGCGTAGCGTGCGCTGTGGGTGCCCTCGGGGTCGCCGGGCAGGCTGCTGCCGAGCAGGCGGTTGCCGCCCGCCGCGGTCTCGTGGCGGCGGGTCCAGGCGCCGCCGCTCGCCGTGTGCGTGACGGTGCGGATGTTGCCGGCGTCGTCGTAGGCGTACGTCTCGGTGTACGGGCGCAGTGCGGAGCTGTCGTTGGCGTGCGGCAGGGGCGCGAACGGCGCGTCCTCAGGGCCGGGTTGGGCCGTCTGCCCGATGTGTTCGCGCCCGGTGGCCGCCACCAGCCGGTACACCGGGTCGTAGGTGTACGTGCGGCGGGCGCCGACCGCCGTGTTGCGGAAGAACACCGTGTCCTTGGCCGGGTCGTCGAGGACCACCACGTTGCCCACGGGGTCGTAGGCGTACTCCAGCCACTGCCAGGCGGCGCCGCCCTCCGCCGTGGTGCGCGCGGTGGCCAGGCGGAACGTGTCACGCTCGTAGCCCAGGACGGTGCGCGCCCCGCAGCCGAACTCGACCAGGGTGCGCTGGCCGCGTTCGTTGTAGTCGATGTCGCGCACGATCCCGGTCCATGTGTCGGAGTCCCGCACGGCCACCTCGACCCGCTCCAGGAGGCCGGCCACGTTGTACGCGGGCCGGGTGCGGCTGCCGTCCGGACCGGTGGCCAGCGTCGGCCGGTTGAGGGCGTCGTACGCGGTCTCGTCGCGGTGGACGGTGGTCTCCAGCAGCGGGGCCGCCAGCGTCAGAACCGCCTCGGGGTCGTCCGCGCCGGCCGTCGGGGACCAGTCGGGCTCGCCCTGCGGGTCGGCGGGCAGCCTGCGCTCGGTGGCCAGCACGTTGCCCTTGAAGTCGACGTCCGCCGTGCGCAGCACCCCGGCTCCGTCGAACACCAGGTAGGGGCGGGTGAGCAGGTTGCGGGCCCGGCCGTCGGCCAGTGCCTCGCCGTAGCAGTAGCGCACGCGCAGCCGCTCGGTCCGCTCGCCCGGCGCGGTGGCGAGGCACGAGGCGGGGCGCCGCAGCGCGTCGTAGCGCCACCGCAGCGCGCTGCCCCGGCCGTCCCAGCCGCGCACCGGCTTGCCCGCCACGTCGACCAGGCTCCACCGCTCGCCCGCGTCCGGGCTGACGGTGTGCGCGGGGTGGCCCAGCATGTCGAAGTCCTGGGTGAGGGCGGTGACCCCGCGGGCGTCGACGACGGCCCGCTCCCGGCCCTGGACGTCGCGCCGCACCTCGGTGGTGAGCCGTCGCCCCGCGCCGTTGTCCTGGACGGTGAGGTGCGGGTTGCCGAGCGTGTCGAAGCGGGTCCCGGTGTACGTGCCCGCGTGTTCCAGCGCCTGCCGTGCGGCCCGCCCCTGCGGGTCGGTGTCGGGCAGCCCGGCCCGCTCGGCGTACCAGCGGCTGTCCCGCACGGTGTCGTTGCGGTCCCACTCCTCGAGCTGCCAGGCGGTGAACACCACGCCGGACCAGGTGCCGTCCGGGAAGTCGGTGCGGACCAGCCGGCCGAGCGGGTCGTAGCGCAGCACGGCGGTGACGCCGCGCCGCACCAGTTCGTCCTCGGTGTCGAAACCGCTGTCCGGCGCGGAGTACGGCTCGTACTGGCGCACGGGGTTGCCCTTGTTGTCGTACACCGTGCGCCCGGTGCCGATCCAGCGCTCCGCGCTCTGCCCCTCCGCGGGCTCCGCCCGGACCTTCGTCAGCATGACGCGGCCGCTGCCGTCCAGGTACGTCCGGGTCTCCTGACGGGGCGAGCCGGGCTCGTGGTGCCGCTCGCGGGCCGAGGTGTGGAACCACACGGGCGCCTGCCCCAGCTCGTACGTCACCGTGGTGGTCGGGTCGTCGGCGCCGGACGCCTCCGCCGTGGCGGTGTCGAGGACGTCGCCGTCGGCGCTGCCCTCCTTGCCCAGCACGGCGGTCGCGACGATCATGCCGAGCGCGTCGAACCGCACGCCTTTGCGGTTGCCGTTGGGATCGGTCAGCAGCCACGGCTTGACCACGCGGTAGTGCGGGCGGGCCTCGGCCTCGTTGCGCAGCGGGTCGTACACCCGGACCGGCAGCAGGTGGTGGTCGTCGTACTCGGTCTCCCACTCGGCGCCGAACGGGTCGACGTACCGCACGGGCAGGTAGAACTCCTCGGGGGACACCACCTGCCGGCCCGACGGCGCCCACCAGCCGGGTCCCTCGGGCCGCTCGACGTAGCCCGCCTCGCGCAGGTCGGCCCCGGTGACGCGGTCGCCGTACACGTCCGCCACCTGCCCCGGCGCGAAGGCGAGTCGGTAGGTGCGCCAGGGCAGGGCGCGCGACCCCGCGGCGCCCGGGGGGAGTTCCGCGGACAGGTCGTCGCCGGTGTACGTGGTGAGGGTGTGCTCGATCAGGCGGCGCTGCGGTTCGGGGCCGGACGGCTCCTCATGGTACGGGACGTCGTGCTGGGCGGCCGCCGTGAGGTGGGCGACGAGCCGGTCCACGGCGAGCGGTTCACCGGGGACCGCCTGGGTGAGCCCGCCGATCTCGTACCTGCGGCTCTCGACGGGCACGCCGATCCGCCAGCGCTCCGGTGCGGCCGTGTCGTTGGTGACGACGTGCTCGGCCAGGGTGAGCCGCAGCCGGTCCTGCTCCGGGTCGGCAGGTGACTTCCGCGGGTAGGCGATCTGTGCCGTCCGCAGGACGTTGCCCCACGTGTCGACTTCGAGGGTGACGTGGTGCACGGTGCGCGGGTCGTCGGCCTGGCGCTCGCCGTGCACGATCAGCGTCTCGCCCGGGTGGACGAACACGACGGCGTGCGCGGCCGTGCCCCCGGGCTGGACGAGCCGCACCCGCGGGCTCGACTCGACGACGCTGTAGGGGCGCTGCTGCTCGGGTGTGCCGTCCTCGGCGTACGTCTCCTCGCGCAGCACCTGCCCGCGCAGTGCCCGGGCCGCCTCGCGCTCCTCGGCGGGGCCGAGCCCGGCGGGCGCGGGGGCGGCGGGCAGCAGGGGGCTGCCGTACTCCTCCGCGTACGGCGTGCCCAGGCGGTCCCGGCTCGGGTACCAACCGGTGTGCTGCCAGCGTCGCACCACCGCGGGCGGCTGGTGGAGGCCGCCACCGGCGCCGGTGAGGGCGTCGCGCTGCTCCACGTACCCGAAACCGCGGAACTCGCGTTCCGCGCCGTCGAAGTATCCGTGCCGGTAGCGGTAGGCGGCGGTCAGGGTGGTGCCGGCGATGCGGTCGTGGGTCACGGTCTCGCCGACCACCTGGACGGGGAACGGCAGCCGGGTCAGCCAGGGGTCGCCCGCCGCCTCGTCGGCCAGGTAGTAACTGGTGGAGGAGGCGTACCGGATGGTGGTGGCCCCGCCCGCCCCGTTCTCCGTACGTGCCATCAGGTGCGGTTTGCCGTCGGCCATCAGGTCCACGTACCGGACCTGCGCCTCGCCGTCCGGTCGGGGTTCGGCGATGACGAGGCAGGCCGTGCCGCGGCCGAGCACGTCGGCGACGGAGATCCGCGCGAGGGCGCCGGTGTGCGGTAGGCCGTCGAGGTGTTCCGGCGGGCTGAAGGAGTTGCCCGCCTGGTTGAACCACAGGCGCACCCCGTCCGGGCCGAGGTAGAGGACATCGGTCGGTGCGCTGCCGTCGACGTCCGCCAGCCGGATCCGCCCCTGGTCGAAGCGGTCCGGGTGGTCGAACACGGGGGCGCCCGACATGGCGACCTTGGGGCCGAAGCGGCCGTGGCCGAGGTTCGGCCAGTAGGCGATCTCGCCGTTGCCGATCCGCACCAGGTCGGTCAGCCCGTCACCGGTCATGTCGGCGAGGTGGACGCTCCGCTCGGCGTCGGCGAACAGCAGCCGCGGGCCGCGCTCCTCGTCGCGCTCCGCCGTGACCGACTCGCTCTCCCCGAAGCCGTCGGCGCCGGCGGACGGGTACCAGGTGAGGCCGTCGTCGGCGGTGACGAGGACGTCGGCGAGTCCGTCCCCGGTCAGATCGGCGAACCGCGTGTTGGGGTCCTGCCAGTCCAGCGACGGCAGGCGGTGAAAGGGCGTGAAGTCGCTCCAGCCGCGGTCCGGCGTGCGCTCGTGGTAGCCGGGGTGCGCGCCCCCGAGATCGGCGATCGCGGGCCGCCCGTCACCGTCCAGGTCGAGCAGCGTGCGTCCGACCGCGCCGCCGGGCAGCGGATCGACCGCGCGCGGGGCGGCGAGGCGGCCGTCACCGAGGTTGCGCCGGTAGTACCAGGCGCCCCCCTGCTCGGCGAGGACGCCCGCGATCCCCTCGCCGTCGAGGTCCACCCACTGGTGGGCCCCGTCGAGCCGTACGGTGCCCGTGTCGGACGCCAGTGTCCCGCTCGCCTCGGACACGACCCGCTCGGTGTAGCCGAAAGAAAGGGCGGGCAGGTCGTCGTGCCGGTACCCCTGCCCGGCGGGGACGTAGCCGCGGTGCGTCAGGGAGACCAGCTTGGTGGCGGCCGGGTCCTCCTCGTGCCCGAGCAGCAGGGCGCTCACGAGCTGCGGCCGGGGCCCGAGCTCGGGGATCCGGTGGAACACCAGTACACGGCGGCAGAGCCGGTAGGTACGGATGTCGAAGCCGCAGCGGCGGGTGGAGAACGGGTCCCTGCGCACCGGCCACGGCCGCACCTCTTCCGGGGTGGGCGCGTGCTCGTCGTGCTCGCCGTAGTCGAGTACGACCTCGAAGCAGAAGCCTGCGGCGACACCGGGTGCGGTGTTGCCGTACCGGATCCGCTTCAGGTGGCGGCCGGCGACGTGCGTGCGGTTGCGCTCCTCGGGGGCCGCGGTGTCGACCGAGGCACGGTCCTCGCTCTTGTACTCGTACACGGTGATGTTGCCGCGGTCGTCCGCCCTCTCCTGGAGCAGCCACCGGAAGACCCGCCGCGCGGGGTCGGCGGGATCGGCGACCCGGGCCTCGGGGTCGCGCCCGTACAGGCTGGTGACGTTGTCCCGCGAGGTGACCCGCCAGTGCACGTCGCCGCTGTCGCGGTGCCGCCACTGCTCGATCCGGACGAAGGCGGCCTCGGTGCGCGGCCGGTACGCGGTGACGTCGTACGCGCCGTCGGGGCGGGGCGCGGGCACGGCGGCCGGGACGAGGTCCTCCGCGCCCGAGAGCTGGAAGACGTCGGAGTCGAGGTACCTCGGCAGTCCCCTGTCGGTGCCCCGCGAGATGGACGGCACGTCGAGCGACCAGCCGAGGCCGAAGGGCGAGTTGCCCGCCCCCGAGTCGTAGCCGAGGGTGAGCGCGGGCTCGGCGCCGCGAGCCGGTGTCACGGCGACGGGTACGGCGTAGGTGGCGGTGCCCGTCACCGGGCTGGTGGCGAACTTCTCCCCCATCGAGCGGATGGCGCCACCGGCTTTGGGCAGGGAGAGCGAGGGTCGGCCCGGTGCCGCCTCGTCACGTGCCCCCGGCCCTGAGGACGCGGCGGTGAAGGGGGCGGGTCGGACGCCGGGCCCTCCGGTGGGCCCCGCCGTACGGTCGTCGGCAGCTCTGGACATGACCATCCGCCTCCCGCCTGCCCGTCGGCCCTGAGGCCGGACACCACAGTCATCAGGAATGGCCGGGTTGTCGAGTGGCGTTCCGGTCAGAAGGGCATGATTCCTCCTTTGGAGTGAAGACAGGGGCGATGAGGTGACTCTTTCGCGATTTCGCCCGCCGGCGCAGGAGCCGATATGCGCCGGCGCGCGGCGCGCGTCCCCGCGGAAGCGGGGGCGTACGGGAGGCAGGAAGCGCGCGGGCGGGCGCGGGCGCGGACGACACGGACGACGCCGGGTCGCCGCCCGCCGGTGCCATGGCCGACGGCGGCCGCGCCACGGCCGGGAGGCGGCTCGGGACAGGAGGTCCTGACGGTCCGCTGACCCGTCGCCCTCGCCCGAACCGCCCCCGACCGGGCAGACGCCGCACGCCGGCAGCCGGCGCAAGCCCGGCGCGGCACCCCTCGGCCGTCAGCAGCCGCGGTTCACGGCCGGCGGCCTGCGCCCCGGCGCGGCGGCGGTGTGCAGGACGCCGTGGTGACAGGCGCCCGGTGAGGGGCGCCCGCCTGCCTCGACCGGGTGACTACCCCATGGCCGCCTTGACCACCTCCGCGGTGAAGGGCATCGTGCGGAGCCGCACGCCGGTGGCGTCGAAGATGGCGCTGGAGATGGCGGACGGCATCACGTTGACGGCCGGCTCGCCGACTCCGGTCGGCGGTATCTCCGGGTTGGGGACGAGGACCGTCTTGATCGTCGGTGTCTCGTCCATCCGGAGCATCGGATAGCTCTTCCAGTCGGCGGTGGTGACGTTGGAGGTGTCGAACTTCACCTCCTCGTGGAAGACCCGGCTCGCGGTCTGGATCACACAACTGGTGATCTGGTGCTCGATGGCACGCGGGTTGATGATCTGGCCCTGGTCCTGTGCCACGGTCACCTCCGTGAGCAGGACCTTGCCCGTTGCGGGGGTCACCTCCAGCTTGACCACCCCGGCGGCGTAGGTGCCGTCGCGCAGGACGAACGCGATGCCCTGCCCCGTGACGGTGCCGCTGCCGGTGCCCGCGTCCTTCCTGGGCGAGGGCCGCGACTCCCAGCCGGCCGCCTTCGCCGCCGCCTCCAGGACGGCGATCGCCCGTGTGTCGGTGAGGTGCTTCAGGCGGAACGCGAGCGGGTCCTGTCCGGTCCTGGCTGCGATCTCGTCGACGAATGCCTCCTGCGCGAAGGTGATCTGGTACTGGCCGGGTGAGCGCAGGAAGGTGGTGCGGAGCCCGAACCCGTAGGGCGAGGTGTCGGCGCCGAACTCGGGCATCTGGTGGGCGAGTTCCAGCAGGTTCGGGAACTGGTAGAGGTCGGGACCGGTCCAGTTCCCGACCGGACGGCGCCCACCCGGCGCCTGGGCGCCGACCAGGAGCGGACCGAGCATGGTGCTGTCGTTGTTGGGTGCCATGAACGCGTCGTGCTTCCAGGCGGTGACGTTGCCGGACTCGTCGAGCCCTGCCGCCATGTCGTGGAGCGTGCCGGGGCCGTGCGGCTCCCAGATGTGCTCGTCCTCCCGGCTCCACTGCACGCGCACCGGCCTGCCCAGCTTCTGGGAGAGGAACACCGCCTCCGAGGCCGCGTCGTCGTAGTTGGCGCTGAGGCGCCCGTAGCTGCCGGATCCGTCCAGCCAGACCACCTCGACCTGCTCGGGGGCGATGTCCAGCATCTGCGCGATGCCCTTCCTGAGCCCCTGCGGGTACTGGGTGGCCGACCAGACGGTCACGCTGCCGTCCCGGCGCACGTCGGCGACGGCGCAGCTCGGGCCGATCATGCCGTGGTTCTCGAACGGGGTCTGGTACGTGGTCTCAAGGGTGGTGGCGGCGGCGGCGAAGGCGCTCTCGAAGTCGCCCTGGCTGGCGTGCGTCATGGTCTTCGCCGGCAGGGCGCGCATGGCGGCCGGCCAGTCCTCGCTCCCGGGCAGGCCGTTCCAGTCCGACCAGGTGACGGGCAGCTCTGCCGCTCCCTTGACCGCGTCCCACTCCTGCTCCGCGGCCACCGCGACCAGATTGCCCAACTGGACCACCTGCGCCTTGCTGCCGGAGGGGAGCCGGCCCACGGAGACCACGGTGGAGCCGATCCCCTTGGGGTGGACGACCCTGGCGTGGAGCATGTGCGGGACCCTGACGTCGTGGACGAACATGGTCTTCTGGCGGACCTTGTCCACGATGTCGACCCGGGGGACGGACCGGCCGACCAGGGTGTACTCGGTGACCGGCTTGGGCGTGGCCCCGACGTGCGTGCCCTTGTCGTCGATCACGATCGGCGTCACCGCGGTGAGCGCCCTGCCGTGGACCAGCCGGCCGTAACTGACCTTCTTGGACCCGTGGCTGACCACACCGTTCTCGACCGTGAGCTCGTCCACCGGGACGTGCAGCCGCTTGGCGGCGAGGGCGAGCAGCGTCGCCCTGGCCTCGGCGGCGATGAGCCGGGCTTGGGTACCCGCTCGGGCGATCGTGGTGCTGCCGGCCGTGACGCCCTGGTCCGGGGTGACGTCGGTGTTGCCCATCACCACGGTGACGCTCTCGAACGCGGCGTCGAGCTCCTCGGCCACCATCTGCGCGAGGGCGGTCCGGTTGCCCTGGCCCAGCTCGACGTGCCCGGTGCGCCAGGTGATGGTGCCGTCGGCGTGCACCGTCAGCCAGGTGGCGAGGTCGGTCAGGTCGGGGGTGGGAAAGGGCACGCCCGCCGCCGCCGCTTCCGCCACCGAGGTCCGCAGGGCCATCGGCACCGCGGCCGACATCACGACCAGGGCGCCGCCTGCCTTGAGGAGGCCGCGCCGGCTGAGCGTCCCGGATTCCTTGTCGATGCTCATCTTCGACTCCTCAGGCCATCAGCTCGGCGGCCCGCTGCACCGCTTTGATGATCTGGTCGTAGGTGCCGCACCGGCACAGGTGGGCCGAAGGACCCGAGGTGCTGAACGCCGTCATGATCTCGCTCACCGAGGGGTTGGGGTTGTTGGCGAGCAGGTTGGCGGTCGTGATCATCATCCCGTTCTGGCAGTAGCCGCACTGCGGGACCTGCTCCTCGATCCATGCCTGTTGGATGGGGTGGAGGTCCGCGTGCGGTACGTCCTTGTCCTTCTCCCAGAGCGCGGGCAGGCCCTCCACCGTCGTGATGTTCTGCCCCTCGAACTCCGAGACGGGCTTCACGCAGGTTCGCCTCGCGCCGTCGTCCGTCAGTACCGAGCAGGAGCCGCACTGTTCCAGGCCGCAGCCGAATTTCGGTCCCGACAGGCCGAGCTCTCCGCGCAGCACGTAGAGCAGCGGTGTGTCGGGGGACGAGGTGACCTGTTCTTCCTTGCCGTTGACGACCAGTTCGATTGCCATGCGGAACCTCCGTCGGGAGTAAGTGGCCAGACCTGTCAGCCCTCTTCGCCCCTCGGTGACCCGGCGGTGGAAGAGGCTGACTGATGCGTTACCGGAGTGCGGTCGAGGGCGCAGTCGTCCGATTGCCGCCCATCACTTCGGTTTCCTTGCAGACACTTCGGCTTTCCTGCAGATATTGGTGCGAGCCGATCCGCCGCGGCCGGGATTCCCCGTCGCGGCCGGCGGCTCGGCGGGTGGGGACACCGCCGGGGTCGAACACGCGGGAGGTGCGTGGCCGCGGCTCACCGAGCCGGTGTACCGGCACGTCCCGGTGATGTCCACGCCCCGCCGAGGCGGGAGTCGGCCTTCCCCTTGAGGCGGCGGACCCGCGGCAGGACGGTGACGGTCGCGCCGGCGGGCCTCACCGGGCTTCTTCGCTGGTCACTCGTTCTCCTTCGCACTGTCCCATGACGGCATACCGCCGGCCCGGAACGCCGGGCCCGGACGTCCTTGGCACCCAGGACGCCTGACACCCCGTTCGAGCACCCCAACGCTGGCCAGCGGAGGGCGTTGTCGTCAATGGATCGGAACAAGACTGGCCGGAATTTGCTACCGTTGAGTCGGACGGCCTCTTTTTACGTAGTAGTTCGGGGCCTCTCATGTCGATAACGGCCCCGAAGCGCACTGAGACCGCCTTCCGTACTCTTTCGGAGAAATGTGCGGTAGCATTCGCGAGCGGCGAGCACACCTGCGACCAGGTCCCCTCGGCGGGATTGACCGGGGGGTGTCGCCGGCCGGTGGTGCCCATCCTGTATCGGCGGAGTCCGTATCGAATCCTGCGGTAGCGATACCCGCGGTATCGAGGCATGCGGTATCGAGGCATGCGGTATCGAGGCATGCGGTATCGAGGCATGCGGTATCGGTACATCCGACAGGGGGCACCCGGTAGCGATGCAGTCGGCATTGACGCATTCGGCCCGCGCCTTTCCCAGCCATTGCCCAGTGCGCTATTGCTCGGTGCGATCCGTTCTCCTGCGGCATTCGCGGTGCGATCGATACCGCCCAGCGCCTCCCTCGCGACGCGGAAAGGGGCCCGATCCGAGCAGTTCTCCGGGACGGCCGCGGATGCAGCGGTCGCTGATCCGCTCCTTGATCGGGGACGACCGGATGCCCCGGGCCGTCCACCACGCCCCCGGCCACGTCGAGGAGGCCGCCGAGACCGCCGCCTCGGCCCCTTTGCGCACCCGGGTTTTCGGCCGGTGCGGCGGGAGTGCGTGCCGGGCGACGGGGCGGACGTTGCCTGCCGGGGCACCGGCGACGGGACCGTGACCTCCACCGGACGCATCGCGGCACAGGGGTCGCACCGCGCGTACAAGCACAAGCACGAGCCCGAACCACAGAACGGAGAGCACACCGCGGTACGGGGTGAACGCGCAGGTCGTCGCCGTCTCGGACGGGGGCTGCCGTGGTCCGCCGGTGAGGTCGAGCGGGCTGACGGGGGCTCACCCGTGCCGTTACCCTCCCTGCCATGACATCCCAAGGGCGCAGCGCCGGATCCGTCGTCTGCATCGTGTTCGCCGTCCTCAGCCTGGTCACGGCGGTGATCGTGGCGGTGACGGCGCTGACCGCGACCTCCCACGTCTCCGACGAGCCGCAGCGCCCCAACAGCGCCCAGCCGGAACTCTTCCAGGACCCCGCGTGCGGCACCCGCCCGGACACGGCGCCCGACCAGGTGTTCTTGGCCTGTCTCTCCGATTCCGAGTCGCAGGCGCAGGAGGACGCGGCCTTCTGGGGGGCCGAGACCGCGGCACGGCAGGCGGACGCCCGGGCGAAGGGCGACCTGGCGATCATCTTCGGCCTGATCGGGCTGGCGTTCGCGGTCTGCGCCGGCGTGTTCCGCGCGAGCGGCAGGTCGGTGCCGCGAACCGCCGCCCCGGCGGGGGCGGCGCCCGGCCCCGGCGCGGCACAGGGCACCGTACCCCTCCAGTGACGCTCCGGGGCGGGAGCACGAGGGCAGGGGCGGCACCCGTCGGCACCACGTCCGGTGGCCGAGCCGCACCTGTCGGAATAAGGACTGTCAGTGGCTCCCGCTGTCTGGTGTCGTGTCAGGTACACCGCGCTGTGCGCCCGGATCGCAAGGGGATGGCCGAGCCCGGCCCGGGAGGGCGGGGCCAAGGGCTGTCCCGCAATCCCCGGTGGATCGGCGAGCGGCGTCAGATGCGGTCGATCGCAAGGCGGAAAGTCGCCCTCGTACCGGGTCGTGCGTGGGCGATCCCGACGACGCGGCGAGTGGCCGTAGCCGGCTGACGTCGGGAGCCCGCTGGGGATCACGGGACAGCCCTTGGGGGTCGTGGAGATGGCAGTGGGCTCACCCGCCGCTGGAGGACAGGACGACGAGCGCTCCGAGACGGTACCCGCAAGCGGGGAGGGCGGGAGCGCGCTGCCCGCGCGCAGTGCCACGAGCGGCCGCCCGGGCGCGGCCGGGGGCGGGGCCGCGGGGACCGACCCGGCGCCCGCCTCGGACCCGGGCGGTGGCGGCGCTCCCCGGACCGCACCCGGTCAGGAGGCGGCCGCGCCGGCAACGGCCGGCGCACGCCTCGCCCGATGGCTGCGGACCGTTCCGGGACTGGCCGCGTCCACCGTCGTCACCACGCTGTGTGCCGCAGCGGCGACAGCCCTGTTCACCGGAGCGCTGCACCTGTGGCCCGAGTCGTCGAAGGTCTCCCTCTCCGTGGAGACCGACCCGCTGCGCATCGACGCCGAGGACGAGTCCGTCCAACTCGTCCCTGCCGGGCGGTTCGACGGCAGCGAACCCGAGGACGGGTGCGCCGGCTTCTGGGACTGGGCGCGGGCCCGGGGAGGCGTGGACGAGGACCGCACCAGGATGCAGTTGACGGTGAGCAACCGCGGATCGAACACGCTCCTGATCACCGGTATGCGGGCCGAGGTGGTCTCCCGCAGGTCCGTCGGCCGCGTCGTCGAGGCCGGTTGCCGCTCACAGGGGGAGGCGAACGTGTATTCCGTGACCATCGACCTCGACAGGTCCCGGCCCTACGCCGTGTACGTCAAGAACGGTGTGAGCCGACCGCCCGACTTCACCGTGGCCGCCGGCGGCCTTGAGACCTTCCTCGTCACGGCCGGGATCACCCACGGTGCCGCCGAGTGGAAGCTCGCCGTCGACCTCGTCGAGGACGGGCGCAAACGCACGGTCGTCGTGGACGACGGCGGCGGACGGCCCTTCACGACCGTGACCGCCCCCGCCGCCGTGCCCCGGTGGGAACTGGACCCGGACGGCGGAGGCTGGCACGACCGGGGCAGGTCCGCGAGCCGATCGAGCGGTGCGTCGTGAAAAGCCCGGACGCGGGCTCCGAGCGGTCCCCGGGGCGCGTGCTCGGCACCCGCGCGGTCACGGCCGTACTGGCCACGGCGTTGACAGCCGGAGTGCTCGTCCCCCTGATCGTCCTGTGGCTCGGGCACGGAGCAGCCGGTGGCCGTCCCGGTCCTTCCGGAGCACCGCAGGTGACCGTCCCGCGTCCGCGTCCGCTGCCGCAGTCAGTGGGAGGGGCACGGGTCACCACGATCGCCGCGGGCAACGGCGTCATCGCCTACGGAACCGAGGACGGCGGCCTCTACGCCTCCCCGGTGGGCGCCGACCCGCGACGCATCGCCCGTCTGAACGAGCGGGTGGTGAAACTGGCCTTCGACTCGGGCGGACGGTGGCTCGCGGCCGTCGACCTCGGCAGCCGGCTCGCCGTCGTCGACACCGCCCGCCCGAACTCCCCGGTCGCCGTCCGCAGCATCCGGGCGCAGTCCCCCCTGTACCGCTTTCCCGTACCCAGCGCGCTCGCCATCGACTCCACGGGCAGCCGCGTCGCCGCGCAGACGGACGCGATCGGCATCTACGACCTGCGCGGCGGTCCCTCCGCCCCGCACGACGACCCGCCACGTTGGCTGGACGAAGTCGGCGACAACGACCTGGCGTTCGTCGACGGCGACCTCGTCACGGCATCCACGGACCCCGGTGTGTGCGAGGGCGACTACACGTGCGTGCACGTCTACGACGTGTCCACGCTGCGCATGGAGCGCCAGATCCGCTTTCCCGTGGCGGTCAACGCCCTGATCGACCACGGTCGTCTGCTCTCCACCACGTTGAGCCACGCCTTCGTGCTGGACTACCGCACAACCAGCCCGCAGCCGGGCGCCACGGCGGCCCCCGGGCGGCCTCGTCCGGCGCTCGGCAGCACCGTCGCGGAGAAGACCATCAGCACCCGGCGCAGTCCCTCCCTCCGGCCGGTGGCCTACGACGGCCACCTCGTGGCCGTCATGCTGGACGCACGTCTCGTCTTCTTCGAGCCCGCCTCCCGCCGCACCCTGGCCACCGTCCGCCTGTCCTTCGCCACCTGCCCGTCAACGGCCGGGCCTGCGCCACTCGCGGAGTTCAGCACCTCGTTCTCCCCGGATCACAAGACCCTGGCCGTAGCCGGTTTCTGTCCACCGGCGAACGACGTGGACGATGACACCGAGGAGGGCAGACGCCTGTCGACCTACCGGTACTGGGTGCTCGCCTATCCATCCCTGTCGCGGTGAGCCGGTGTGCCGGTGTGCCGGTCCACCTGTGGACGGCCCGCCGGCCGTGGCGGCCCGCCATTGAGCGTGACCGCGGTGCCGTGAGAACTCCGCACATGAGCGGGCCCGCTACCGCCCCCGGCCCCACCGGCCGACCCCGTCCCGTTCCGGATCCTCACCGCATGGCGGCGCGGCGGAACGGCGAAGCGCACAGTGGCACCGTCGGCCCCCGCCCGCCGAGCGCCCCGTACCGTGCCGCCCACACGCCCCTCCCCTGCGGACACGCTCCAGAGGCAGGTGGTGTCAGGTCGAACGGATGGTGTGGCGCCGGTCCAGGCGCTCCAGTGCCCACTCGGCCCAGTCGTGCATCGCCTGGTACTGCCGCAGCCCGAACTCGGCCGCCAACTGCCCCAGGGCGTCACGGCCCTCGGGCGGCTCCACCTCCCGTCCGGCCCGGTGCTCCCGGAGCACGGACAGGTTGCGCTCGGCGAACTCGACGACGCCGCGCAGCGCGGTGGCCGCTTCCTCCGGCTCCAGCGCCTCCAGGAGGAACATGCGCAGGACCTGCTCGTTGCGCACCACCCCCCGCCCCCAGGGCGCCTGCAACCACGAGCGCAGCTCTTCGCGCCCCTTGTCCGTCACGGCGTACGTCCGTCGGCCGCGCGGACCTTCCTGCGTGACCTCCACAAGGCCCCGCTCCGCCATCCGGACGAGCTGCGGGTACACACTCGTGTGCCCGGCCTTCCAGGCCCACCGCCCCAGATCCCCCTCGAACTCCTTCGTCAGGTCGTATCCACTGGCCGGTTCCACGGCCAGCAGACCCAGTAGTGCCTCCGTAAGTGACATGTCAGCACCTTGGATGTCACCTGACGACCGCCGCCTTTGGTGCGGCGGTCAACCTGGGCCTCACCACCCGGCAGGCGCGGGCCGTGCAGCGCGTTCGGGGTGTACAGCGGCCCGGACGACGGGATCGTCGAGGCCGACACCGTCTCTGCGCCGCAGCAGATGCCGACCGTCATCGTCGGCTGCCGGGGCCCGATCGACGCAATCGCCGCCCCGCAGACCGAGGCCGCGTTCGCGCGCCACGCCGAGGTGCTCGTCGAGGACGACGGCGTGTGACGGCCGGTCGGGCTGTCGCGGGGGGCCACGCGACAGCCCGACCGGGCGCGTGAGCGCCCCGCGTCACGCCCCCGGCATCGCCCTCGGAAGCGGAGGGCATCCGCCCCCGCCGGCGTGCCGCCTGGTCGTGGGCTGCCGCCCGCGGACGTGGCCGTCAGACCTGGGCGACCTGGATGATCGTCCGGCCCAGTACGCGCTGACGCGGGGCGAAGGCGGCCGGCGCCTCCGAGAGGGGCCGCACGGAACCGATGATCGGGCGCAGCCGTCCGTCCCGCAGCCGCTGGGCGAGGCCGGCGAGCTGGGCACGGTCGGGTTCCACGACGAAGAACACCGCACGCCCGTCCTTCGGCCGGACCGTGGGCGGGGCGGCGATGGTGACGAGTGTGCCGCCGGAGCGCACCAGCGCGGCCGAGCGGTCGAGGATGTCGCCGCCGATCACGTCGAGCACCACGTCGACCTCACCGGCGTCCTCCAGGCGGTCGGCTCCGAGGTCCAGGAATGCCTCCGCGCCGAGACCGAGTACCGCGTCCCTGTCGTCGGCCCGCCCGGTTCCGATCACTCGGGCACCCGCCTCGCGGCCGAGTTGGACGGCCATCGACCCGACACCGCCCGCGGCACCGTGCACCAGAAGGGTCCGGCCCGCCGCGAGACGGGCGTGGTCGAACAGCGCCTGCCACGCCGTCAACCCCGAGATGGGCAGCGCGGCGGCCGTCGTGTGGTCGATGTCCGCCGGAAGCGGTGCGAGATTGCGGGCCTCCACCGCGGTGTACTCGGCCAGCGAGCCGTCACGGCACCAGTCGGCGAACCCGAAGACCCGCTGGCCGACGCTGAGGCCGGTGGTGCCGTAGCCCAACTCGACGACCACGCCGGACAGTTCGTGCCCGGGTACGCTGGGCGTCCGGTCGCGGCCGGCGCGGTCCGACCACGTTCCCGGCCAGTCGAGCTCTCCGCGGGTGAAGCCTGCGGCGCTCACGCGCACGATGACGTCGTTCTCGGCGGCGTGCGGACGGGGCATGTCCGTCAGGAAGACTCCCTCGACCCCGGCCTCTCGGTCTCGAACTGCTACGGCCTGCATAGAAGATATGTCCTTGCTCTGCGATGTGAATGAGTTCGCGGTCCTCGCGCGCCGCAGGAGACGTTCACTGTGGCACATTCCGCCGATTACTCCGTACCGACGTGCGGGGAATTCCGGGAGGGAATCGATACAGGCGTATTCGGTGCGAGGAAAACAGAAACCGGTGTCGTGCGGTCGCGATCGGGTTCGACCAGGCGGCCGGGCCCCGTGCCCGGCCGGGGCCCGCGGTCGGCTCAGCTCGGCCAGGGCGCCCGGGTGATGCGCTCCACCGTCGTCGTGCGGTGGAATCCGGGGACGAAGTGCTCCAGCACGTCCGCGTTCACGGTGCCGTTCGTGGTTTCCGGCCGGTGCTTGAGGCCCTCGACGTAGGCCCGGAGGAACCCGTTCTTGAAGTCGCCCCGCGGATGGACGGCGACGACCTCGTCGACACGGCTGCTGTCCAGCTCGTCCAGGGCGAAGCCGAGCACGTCGGTCAGTACGCCGAAATAGGTCACGGCCGTCTCCGGCCCCATACGGCTCGGAATCCCCGGGGTGGTGTGCAGCGCGATCGCCGTCCAGACCACGTCGGCGGCCGAGGCCGGGAAGCCGCGATTGAGCAGGAAGGCGCGCGCATGGTCGGCGCCATCCACCTCGAAACGCTGTTCCACGTCCGAGAAGGGCCTCAGAAGGCCGGTGTCGTGGAACATGGCAGACAGGTAGAGCAGTTCGAGGTCGGGCTCAAGACCGAGTCGGCGGGCGTGCATCGCACCGAAGAGGAAAACCCGCCGGGAGTGGTGGTAGAGGAGGGGGCCGGTCGTTTCCTGGACGAGCCGGGTGGAATCGGCGACCGCCGCTGTCTCGGGAATCTCCACCCCCGCGATGATCTCACTCATGATCTGCGCACTTCCTGCTTTCGGTGTGTTACGAATAATGGTGCCTGCGTTTCCAGACTTGCACTGCCGGGCGTTTCGCGCCGCCTCGGTCCGGCCATGAACCACCCGAATCCGGACAGCAGGGGAAGGGATCATGAGCTCAGCCACGCACCAGGTCGCCATGCTCGTCTTCGACGGCGTCACCCTCCTGGACGTCGCGGGCCCGACCGAGGTCTTCGCGGAGGCGAACAGGTTCGGCGCCGACTACCGCATGGTGCTGCTGTCGCCGACGGGCGCGGACGTCACCTCCTCCCTCGGCATCCGTATCGGGGTCGACGACGCCGCGGGCTCGCAGTCCGCGGTCCACACGCTCGTGGTGGCCGGCACGGACCTCTACCCACGCGCGCCCGTCGCACGGGACGTGCTCGACGCCGCACGGACGCTGGCGCCCCGCGCCGACCGGGTCGTGTCCATCTGCACCGGCGCGTTCGTCCTCGCCGCCGCCGGCCTGCTGGACGGCAAGCGCGCGACCACGCACTGGAAGGCCGCGCACAAACTGGCCGCCCGGACCCGCGGCAGCCGCGTCGACCCCGACGCGATCTACGTCCGCGACGGCGCCACGTACACCTCGGCGGGTGTGACCGCGGGCATCGACCTGGCGCTGGCCCTCGTCGAGGAGGACCACGGCCCCGCCCTGGCCCGCGACGTCGCCCGCGCCCTGGTGGTCTACCTGCAGCGTGCCGGCGGCCAGTCGCAGTTCTCCGCCCCGTTGCAGGGGCCGCCGCCCCGATCCCCCGCGCTGCGCAGCATCACCGACCTGGTACAGGCGGATCCCAAGGGCGACTACTCACTCGCCAGGCTCGCCCGGCACCTGAGCGTGAGCCCCCGGCACCTCACCCGGCTCTTCCGCGAGGAACTGTCCACCACACCCGCGCGCCATGTCGAGATGATCCGCTTCGACATGGCGAAGGCACTGCTCGACCAGGGCCATGCCACGGCGCAGGCGGCAGACCTCGCCGGCTTCCCCAGCTACGAGAGCATGCGGCGGGTCTTCGCTAGAGAGCTGGCCATGAGCCCGGCCGCCTTTCAGCGGCGCTTCGGTACGGCCCGGTGAACCGGTCCGGACGCCCCCGGCCCAGGAGGCGACGCCCTCCGTGTCCTCGCCCTCGCTCCTCCCCCTCCCTCGCGCTCGCCCGCCCTCGGCCTCGCCCCCTCCACCCCGCGCGGGCCGCCGTGCTCCCGCCGCGACGCCCGCCTCCCGCCTCCGGCACACGGCCCGTCCCGCACAGGACGGAGGCGTAGGGTGTCGCAATGATCTTTATCGTCGTCAAGTTCGCCGTGAAGCCGGAGCACGCCGAGGAGTGGCCCCGGCACGTCGAGGCATTCACCACCGCGACCCGGCAGGAACCGGGCAACCTGTGGTTCGAGTGGTCCCGCAGCCTGGAGGACCCCGACACCTACGTCCTGGTCGAGGCGTTCCAGGACGACGCCGCGGAGGCGCACGTCACCTCCGACCACTTCCGCGCCGGACTGGAGACCATGCGCCCCCTGCTGCGCCGCACTCCCGACATCATCAGCACCACGATCCCCGGCGCTCAGGGATGGAGCACCATGGGAGAGATCACGATCGACTGAACCCCGCCGGGGGCGGGGTGCCGCGCGGCACCCCGCCCCCGGTGACGAGCGTCCTGGCGCCCCCCTCCGCGGGCAGGCAGGGCAGACGATGTCGCAGGCTGCGGCACAGGGCCCGTCGGCCGCCCGTGCCCGCACCGCGCCGGCGGCGCCCCGGCAGGAGTGGTGCCGCCCTCGGAAGCGGTCCGGTGGCCAGGTCTGGTGGGAGCCGGCCGGCGCGGACGGGAGAAGCCGGTCCGGGGCGGTGGCACCGGCGGTGTGGCTCCAGCGCAGCACGCCGACGCCCACTCATCCCATGGCAGCGCCGAGCAGTTGGACACCCTCCCCGGGGCGCACTTCCTGTCGTCGGAGACCTCGCAGACGCTGCTGGAGTTCCACACGGAGATGGCGTACCACGTCCGGCAGCCCAACCATGTGATGCTCGCCTGTTCCCGGGCGGACCACGAGAGCCGGGCCGCGACGCTGGTCGGCTCGGTGCGCAAGGCGCTC
>NZ_BNCD01000012.1 GCF_014656295.1 Streptomyces sulfonofaciens | reverse complement strand
GCGTCGTCGTCATCGACTGCACCGACACCGGCGCATCCCCACCCACGGCGACCGACCCCACCTGGATCCGCCGGCTCCTGCGGCGCGTGGCGATGGGGCGGGGCGGCAGTTCGGGAAGACCGAGCGGGACCGGAACCATCGAGGTCATGGCGTCACCGGCTTCCCGCAACGGTCTCGCGGGCCGCGCGCAGCGACTGCTTGAGGGAGCCCATGGTGGCGAGCACGGCGGTCGGCTCGTAGCCGCAGTGGGCCATGCAGTTCGCGCAGCGCGGGTCCTTGTCGCGGCCGTAGGCGTCCCAGTCGGTCTTCTCGATGAGCTCCCGGTACGTCGGCACATAGCCGTCGCTCATCAGGTAGCAGGGCTTCTGCCAGCCGAAGAGCGAGTAGTTCGGGATCGCCCAGGCGGTGCACGGGAAGTCGACCTTGCCCTCCAGGAAGTCCAGGAAGAGCGGCGAGTGGTTGAGCCGCCAGCGCAGCCTGTTGCCGCCCGAGAATGCCTTCTTGAAGAGCTCGCGGGTCTGTTCGACGCCCAGGAAGTGGTCCTGGTCGGGCGCCTTCTCGTAGGCGTACGCGGGCGAGATCATCATCTCGTCCACCTTCAGCTCGTCATTGAGGAAGTTCATCACCTCGATGATGGTCTGCGGCGTGTCGGTGTTGAAGAAGGTCGAGTTGGTGGTGACACGGAAGCCGCGCCGCTTGGCCTCCTTGATGGCCTCCACCGCCTCGTCGAACACGCCCTCCTTCGCCACGGACTCGTCATGGCGCTCGCGCAGTCCGTCGATGTGCACGGCGAACGCGAAATACGGGGACGGCGTGAACTTCTCGATCTTCTTGCGCAGCAGCATGGCATTGGTGCAGAGGAAGACGTACTTCCGCTTGGCCACCAGTTGCCGCACGATTTCGTCGATCTGCGGATGCATGAGCGGCTCGCCGCCCGCGATGGACACCATCGGCGCACCCGACTCAAGAACCGCACCCACCGCCTGCGCCACCGGCATGCGCTGCTTGAGCACACCGGCCGGGTGCTGGATCTTGCCGCATCCCTCGCACTTCAGATTGCACGCGAACAGCGGTTCAAGCTCCACGATGAGCGGGAACTTCTCGCGCTTGCGGAGCTTCTGTTCAAAGAGATACGTCGCGACCTTGATCGTCTGACGGAGCGGCATGGCCATAGGGCTCACCTCCGGGGAGCAGCACATTACGGTGCCATTCAAAAAAAACGGGAAGTACGGCACGGAGAACACGGAAGGCTGATATTCCCCCGCGCACCGTGCTGATACGGACAAGTTCGTGCTCAGGGGCGTCCACGACCACCCGGACGGCGGCAACCGGACGGGGCCCCGCGCGGGTGGCGCTGTACAGCGTCGCCGCGGACTCCATGTCCACCGCGATCGCCCCGGTGGCCAGCAGATCGGCGCGCTCCGGGCCGCGCACCACGTGGTCGGACCCGGTGAGCGGGCCGGTGTGCACGGTGTGCCCGGCCGCCACCCGGGCGAGCTGCTCGACCAACAGCTCGCTGCCCGCGCAGCCGGTGACCCCGCGCGGCTCCCGGGTCTCCCCGGCGACCACCACGTCACCGGGGTGCATACCGGGGGCGAGTCCGGCGCAGAACCCCGCAGCGATGACCGGTGCGTCGTGCAGCTCCGGCGCGCGGAGTGCCTGGGCGACGGCCCGGTCGGCGGCCCTCGGGCCCATCCCCGTGCGGAGCACGGTCACGGGCCCGAGGGCACCGCCGCGGGCACCGGAGCGCAGCGCGAGCGCTTCGATGCCGAGCGCACAGGCGATCAACAGCGGCGCGGGCCCTGACGGGCCCTCGGACGCCGGGCTCTGGGCCATCAGCTCCCCTTGCCGGAGAAGGGCTCCCCGTGGACGTACCGGCCCAGGGCGGTCAGCGGGAACACCTGGCGGTAGAGGTGGTAGTTGATGGAGAAGTCCCAGGGGAAACCGGTGCCGGTGAAGTACGGCTCGTCCCAGGAGCCGTCCTCGCGCTGGGTCTCGGCCAGCCACGCCACCGCGCGCCGCACCGCCCCGGAGTCCTTCTCGCCCGCCGCGAGCAGTGCCATGAGGGCCCAGGCGGTCTGCGACGCGGTCGACTCGCCCCGGCCCGACCACTGGCCGGCGTCCCGGTAGGAGCGCAGGTCCTCGCCCCAGCCGCCGTCGTCGTTCTGCACCGACTCCAGCCAGCCCACCGCGCGCCGGATCGCCGGGTGCGAGCCGGGCAGACCGGCCTGGACCAGCGCCGGCACCACGGAACCGGTGCCGTACACGTAGTTGACGCCCCAGCGGCCGAACCAGGAACCGTCCTTCTCCTGCTCGGCGAGCAGCCAGTCGACACCCCGCCGGGTGCGCGGGTCGTGCGCCTTGCCCTCGACGGCCAGCATCTCCACCACGTGCGCGGTGACGTCGGCGGACGGCGGGTCGATGACCTCGCCGAAGTCGCAGAAGGGAAGCCGGTTCGGGAAGGGGCTGGTGTTGTCGACGTCGAACGCGCCCCACGCACCGTTCCTGGACTGCATGCCCAGGTTCCAGCGCACCGCGCGCTGCACGGCACGCTCCACGCGGTCCGGGTCGGGATGCGCCACCCGCCGCAGGGCGAGCACCACCTCGGCGGTGTCGTCGATGTCGGGGTAGTTGTCGTTGTCGAACTCGAAGGACCAGCCGCCGGGCGCCAGCCCCGGCCTGCGGACCGACCAGTCGCCGGGCCGCACCACCTGCTCGCCGAGCATCCAGTCGGCTGCCTTCAGCAGTTGCGGATGGTCGGCCGCAAGGCCCGCGTCGGCCAGCGCGATGGTCGCCAGGCAGGTGTCCCACACCGGCGACTGGCAGGCCTCGATCATCCGGGCGCCGTCCTCGCGCCACACCGCGTACCGGTCGAGTGAGGCGAGGCCCTCGCGCAGCACCGGGTGCTTCAGGTCGTAGCCGAGCAGGTGGAGCGCGATGATCGAGTACACGGCGGGCGGCTGGATGCCGCCCCAGCAGCCGTCGTTCTCCTGGCGCTCGATGATCCACCGGGCCGCACTGCGCATGGCGGCCTTCCGCAGCCGTCGCGGGGCGACCTTGTGGTAGGCGTGCAGCGCCTTGTCCAGGCGCTGGAAGGCGCCGTCCCAACTGGCCAGCGGGGCGGTCGGCTGCGCGGGGCCGGGGTTGCGGGGGTCGGTGTGCAACTCGTCGAGCGGGAACGGCGCCGGACGCACCGGCTGCTTCGCGGAGACGATGGTGAGGGGCACGATGGTCTGCCGCGCCCAGCAGCCGAAGTCGTAGATGTTGAGCGGGAACCACTTGGGGAAGTAGATCAGCTCGGGCGGCAGCTCCGGCAGGTCGTCCCACTTCCACCAGCCGAACAGGGCGAGCCAGATCCGCGTGAAGACCCGGCTCGCCGCGATCCCGCCCTGCTCGCGCACCCATGCGGAGGCACGCGCCATGTGCGGCTCGTCGGGGGCGTCGCCGGCCAGCCGCAGTGCCACGTACGCCTCGACGGTGGTGGACAACTCGCCGGGACCGCCGAAGAAGGTGGCCCACGTGCCGTCCTCGCGCTGCTCTCCGCGGATGTAGAGCGCGGCGGCCTTGCAGGTGGCCTCGTCCAGGATGCCGAGGAACTGGCGCAGCAGCAGGTCCTCGGCGTCCATCGTCACATTGGTCTCGAGGTCGCCCTTCCACCAGCCCGCCTCGTCCTGCCGTGCGAGCAGGAAGTCGGTGGCCCGCTGCACGGCGCGGCGCGCCGCGTCCTCGGGGGTGGTGGGGGCTTCGAGGGCCGCGGGCTCCTCCTTCGCTGCTGTGGTGGTTTCGGTGGCCGAGGCAGCGCGGGGCGGTACCGCTCCGGTGCTTCCGTCGGTCGTCGCTGTCATGGCTTCCCCTTCGTGCAGTGGGTCTGCTGGGTCCGCCGTCGGCCCGTCCCGGGTGGGACAGCGGCCGGCGACTCGCTACGGGTGCTGGAGTGCTCCTCCAGCCGGCACGTGCATCCGGCCGGTATCGGTCATCTCTTGCGCACGACGACGAAGTCGGCGAGCGCGACCAGTTCCGCACGCACCCTGTCCGGCATGTCCACGGTTTCCAGTGCCCGCACGGCGACGGTGTGCTGGCGCCGGGCCTCCCCGGTGGTCCACTCCCTGCCGCCGGCCTCCTCGATCAGGGCGGCCCGGATGGCGAACTCCTCCTCGGAGAAGCTGTCGAAGTCGCTGCTCTTGGCGTCCGCGGCGAGCAGTTCACCGAGCCGTTCGGAGGCCGGCCCGCCCGCCGCGAGCGCCGCCACCACCGGCAGGGACTTCTTGCGCTGGCGCAGATCGCTCCAGGTCTGCTTGCCGGTGGCCTGCGGGTCGCCCCAGATGCCCAGCAGGTCGTCCACCGCCTGGAAGGCCAGGCCGAGGTGGTAGCCGAAGTCGGCGAGGGTGTCGGCGGTGCGGTCGTCGGCACCGCCCAGCACGGCCCCGATGGAGACGGCGCAGGCGAGCAGGGCGCCGGTCTTGTTGCCCTCCATCTCCAGGCACTCCTCGACGGTGACCCGCTCGCGGTGCTCGAAGGCGATGTCCTGCGCCTGGCCGTCGATGAGGGCGCGGGTGGCGGCGATCAGCCGGCGCGCGGCCCGGCCCGCCTGCACGGTGCCGAGTTCCAGGAGGACCTCGTTGCCGAGTGCGAAGAGCGCGTCGCCGACCAGGATCGCCTGCGAGGGACCGTGCACCTTCCACACGGTGTCGCGGTGGCGGCGCTGCTCGTCGCCGTCCATCAGGTCGTCGTGCAGCAGCGAGAAGTTGTGCACCAGCTCGACGGCGACCGCGGCCGGCACGCCGACCTCGGGTGCGGCGCCCGCGGCCTGGGCGGAGAGCACGGCGAGCGCGGGGCGCACCGCCTTGCCGCCGTCGCCGTCCGCCGGGTTGCCCTCGGCGTCGATCCACCCGAAGTGGTAGGCGGCGACGGTGTCCATCGGGGGCGCGAGGCGGTCCACGGCGGCCCGCAGCACCGGGGTGGTCAGCTCCCGGCCGCGCTCCAGCAGCGTGGACACGTCGACCATCTCGGCGGTGGACTCGCCCGGGGGCACAGTGGGCACGGTCTCTCCTTCTGTTGCGGTGCCGGTGCCGGCCGCACCGAGGGCTCCGCCGGCGCCGCCTGCGGTGCTGTCGGTGGGCGCGGCGGAGGCGGTGGTACGGGGGGCCGCCCTCTTCGGCTCGGGTGTCATGCCGCCTCCTCGTAGAGATGGCCGCGCGGCCGGCCGAGGGCGGTGAGGGCGGCCCGGGCAGCGCTGATCCCGCTGCGTACCGCGCCCTCCATCGTCGCGGGCCAGCCCGTGGCGGTCCACGCACCGGCCAGGTAGAGGCCCGGTGCCTTGGTGCGGGCGCCGGGCCGCAGCCTGCCGACGCCGGGGGTGGGCGCGAACGTCGCTGTGCGCTCCCGGGTGACGAAGAAGTCCCGCACCCGGGCCTCACGCGCGGGTGGCAGCAGCCGCTCCAGCTCCGGCAGGAAACGCTCGCGCAGCGCGGCGACCGGCTCGTCGATCTCGTCCCGGGCCGCCGACTGCGACAGCGCCAGGTACTGGCCCTCCTTCAGGCCGGACGCCTCGGTGCGGTCGAAGACCCACTGGACGGGCGAGCCGAGCGCGGCGAAGAAGGGGTGGTCGAGGACCGGGCGGTCGTAGACGACGTGCAGGTTGAGGATGGGGGTGGTGCCGATGCCCAGCAGCTTCTCCGGGGCGTCCAGGGCACCCGCCGGCAGCAGGGCGTGCGCCTCGTGCTGCGCGGTCGCCAGCACGACGGTGTCGGCCTGGATCCGCTCGCCGGGAACCTCGACCGTCCAATGGCCGTTCTCCCCTTGGGGATTGTCCGCCGCGCGGGCGGACCGGGAGAGGGAGGTGACGCGTGTCCGCAGTTCGGTACGGACGCCCGCGGAGTCGAGCGCCTTGCGCGCCAGCGTGTCGTGGATGTCACCGAGGGGCACCCGCGCCCAGCCGATATCGGCGGCGCCGGGCTCGGACAGCAGCCCGGTCTTGAAGACCTTGGCGGCCAGTGCGAGGGAGGCGTCGCCCGCGGCGGCGTTCAGGGTGGCCACACCGACCAGGTCCCACAGCGCCTCGACCGCACGCGGCGACTGCCCGTGCCGGGCCAGCCAGCTACCGAAGTCCTGACCGTCCAGGGCGGGGTCAGCGGGGTCGAGTCTCCCGAGGGCCAGGGCGGCACGGCCGACCTGTGCGCGCTCGACGAGCGAGAGATGCGGATAGGTCGCCAGGCTCTGCGCCAGATGCAGGGGCACCGGAAGCGCGGTGCGCCGCAGCCGGCCCAGGCGAGGTCCCCTCGAAGGCGCGGCGTCGAGCACAGGGACGTCGAGGCGTTTTTGCAGCGGCGCGAGTGAGGTGGCCTCCACGCGGTCGAGGAACCACTGATAGGCCGTGCAGCAGCGCAGATAGACATGCTGGCCGTTGTCGACGGTGAGTTCACCGCGCTGGAAGGAGAAGGCGAGCCCGCCCAGGCGCGGCCGTCCCTCCAGCAGGGTGACCTGCATTCCGGCGTCGGCAAGCGCCAGTGCCGAGGTGATCCCGGCGAGCCCTCCGCCGACCACTACGGCGGCCGCCCTCCCGGGGCGGCCTTCGGTACGAGTGTCGGCCCCGTCGGGCTGCATGGTGTCCTCGCTCATGCACGCTCCTTGTCAGCCAGGTCCGGGGCCCGCTCGGGGGCCGGGGACAGGGCCATCGCAGTCAGGGACGCCGTGTACCCGCGCAAGGTTGACCGGCGCCGTGAGCGAGGTGGGCGGTGCGTGCTGCGCGCATGCATCAGGCACGCCTCCTGACGCTCTGCCGGGAGACGGTACGGGAGACATGGCGTGCGTCGACGCCCGACAGGCCGCGCACTGCCACGTATGCCTTCTCATGGCCCGGCAGGGAGACCCGACCGCGCAGCACCGCCTGCGGGTCGCGCTCGATGCGGTCCAGCAGCCTGCGGTAGATCCCGGCCATCGCGGCGACGCACGCACCGCTGCGGCGGTCGAGCATCGGCAGCAGCCGGTACCCCTCGGCGAACAGCGCCCGCGCCCGGCGCACCTCGAAGTGCACCAGGCCCGCGAAGTCCGCCCCGGGCGGCGCGCCGGCCGTGCCGAAGCCGGCGGAACAGCCGAACTTCCCGAGGTCGTCGCTCGGCAGATAGGTGCGTCCGCCTTCCGCGTCCTCGCGGATGTCCCGGAGGATGTTGGTCAGTTGCAGGGCGAGCCCCAGGGTGTCGGCGTACTCCGAGGCACGCTCGACGCCGCGCGCCCCGGGCTCGGTGCCGAACACACCGAGCGACAGCCGCCCGATGGCGCCGGCGACGCACCGGCAGTACAGCTTGAGGTCGTCCCAGGTCTCGTAGGCCTGGCCCCGGACGTCCATGAGGACGCCGTCGATGAGTTCATCGAGGCCGCCGAGCGGGATCGGGAAGTGCTGTGCCGCATGGCTGAGGCCGACGGCCACCGGGTCGGTGTCGTCCTCGGCCACCTCGCCGGCCTGGACACGGGCCAGCAGGGCACGGGTCGCAGCCAGCCTCTGCTCCTTCTCCTCCGGGTCCAGCGCTCCGTCGCCGATGTCGTCCACCCGCCGGGAGAACGCGTACAGCGCGGACATGGCCCGGCGCTTGGGCGTCGGGAGCAGTCTGATCCCGTACGCGAAATTCCGGGCCTGCTGCCCGGTGACGGCCTCGCAGTAGCTGTATGCGGCGAGTACCGGCGCGGACACGTGCTGCTCGGGTTCCACGGTCCGACTCACCCCTTTCCTCGCAGAGTCGCTCCCACCTCGCGCAGCAGATGAACCCTGCCCGCCTTCGGTGGTCCGGGAAGTACGTCGTAGGAGGCTGCCTCGACGGCGCGGACCGCCGCACGCCCCCCGGCCACGAACCCCGCCAGCAGGAGCTTCAGCCTGCCGTGGACGCTACCCACCAGGGGGGTTCCTTCGGTCAGCAGTCGCACGGCACGGCCCGCCTCGAAGGCGATGAGGGCGCGCACCGGCTCACCTGCCGTCGGTGCGGCGAGGTCCTCCTCCTGCACCTGATACCGCCTCATGTCCTCGGCGGGGAGGTAGATGCGGTCCCGGCGCAGGTCCTCGGCGACGTCCTGCAGGTGCTCGACGATCTGCAGGGCGGTGCAGACGGCGTCGGACAGCCGGATCCGCTCGGGTGTCGCCGTACCGGTGACGGCCAGCACCAGCCGGCCGACGGGGTTGGCGGACAGCTCGCAGTAGGCCAGCAGATCGTCGTAGGTCTCGTACCGCTTGACGAGCTGGTCCTGACGGTTGGCCTCGATCAGCCCGAGGAACGGCTCCGGACCGATGGAGTGCCGGTGCACGACCGGGGCGAGCCGGCGCAGCACGGGATGGCGGGGACCGTCCCCCGCACGGTCGAAGATGCGGCGCAGGTCGGCCTCGTACGCGTCGAGCAGTGCCGACCGGTCGTCCGCGTGCTCGGGGGCGACGCCCAGATGGCGGGCGTCGCCCCCGCCGGGCGCGAGGTCGCCGTCGCCGATGTCGTCCACCAGGCGGGCGTAGCCGTAGACGGCCATGAGGTCGTCCCGCCAGGCACGGGGCAGGAAGAACGGTGCGACGGGGAAGTTCTCGTGCGCCGCCTTGTCGAGCGTGCCGCGCACGACCGCTTCGGTGCTCGGGGCCGCGGTGGCGGCGGTGCACCCGGCGGCTGTCCCAGCACCCGCGGCCTCGGGTCCCGTCACCGCGTGCTGCCTGGGGCGGGGACGGCACGAGCACCGCGGAGGTGGGGACTTCCCGTAGCCATTGCCGTCACATCTCCCGTTCTACACTGCCGACCCAATACATCCTCTTTCGGACACGCCGCCCGGGCCTGCACTCGGCGCTCCGGCCCCCGCGCCGGGGCGTCGGGCATTATTGCCCCAGTTGGCGCCTTTCAGCACCGCTACAGCTTACGTTGTACAACGCATCCGAGATCGTCGGGGTGTCCTGCACATCACAAGAACACACCGATCGGCGTCAAGATTCCAACATCGACGGCGGAGTACGGGAAGCCCTTTTCCGTGGGTGTCCCGGGTGGTGGGCCGACAGATCGGTGTCAATGCCACGTAGTTGACGGCGAGTTGGCCCGCGAGACACCGCGGGGCCCGCCGGACGGGTCCGGCGGGCCCTGCTGACGACGGGGTCCGACGTCGTTGGAAGTGGGATGTGCCACATCCGGGCCACGGACCGTGGAGCGCGGCCCGCGGTGCACACCCGGCGGTCCGGCGCACCGCGCCGAGGCCGCCCGGGGGCTACTTCCCCGTGAACTTCTCGTACTCCTTGAGCACCTCGTCGGTGGGGCCGTCCATGCGCAGTTCGCCGCGCTCCAGCCACAGCACACGGTCGCAGGTGTCGCGGATGGACTTGTTGTTGTGGCTCACCAGGAAGACGGTGCCCGCCTCCTTGCGGAGCTCGCGGATGCGGTCCTCGGAGCGCTTTTGGAACTTGCGGTCGCCGGTCGCCAGCGCCTCGTCGATCATCAGTACGTCGTGGTCCTTGGCCGCGGCGATGGAGAAGCGCAGCCGGGCGGCCATACCGGAGGAGTAGGTGCGCATGGGCAGCGTGATGAAGTCGCCCTTCTCGTTGATCCCCGAGAAGTCCACGATCTGCTGGTAGCGCTCCTTGATCTGCTCACGGGACATACCCATCGCCAGACCGCCCAGGATGACGTTGCGCTCGCCGGTGAGGTCGTTCATCAGGGCGGCGTTGACACCGAGCAGGGACGGCTGCCCGTCGGTGTACACCCTGCCTCGCTCGGCGGGCAGCAGGCCCGCGATGGCCCGCAGCAGCGTCGACTTGCCCGAACCGTTGGAGCCGATCAGGCCGATGGCCTCGCCCCGGTAGGCGGTGAAGGTGACACCCTTGACGGCGTGCACGGTGCGCACACCGCGTTCCTCGCGGCGCCTCATGATCCGGCTGAGCGCCGCGGTGGCGGAGCCGCGGCCGGTCCTGCCGCCGTTGACGCGGTAGACGATGTGCAGCTCGTCCGCGATGACGGTGGGGACGCGGGGCCCCGTACCCTGCTCAGCCACGGCCGTACCGCTCCTCGGCCTTCCAGAAGTACACGAAACCACCGCCCGCGACGAGCACCGCCCAGCCGAGCGCGACCGCCCAGACGTGCGGTGGCAGGTTCGATGAGCCGTAACCGTCGATGAGCGCGTAGCGCATCAGGTCCATGTAGACGGCGGCCGGGTTCCACTGGAGCACGTCGGCGATCCAGCCCGGCCTGTCCTTGAGCATCACGGGGATGGAGAACATCACACCCGAGGCGTACATCCAGGTGCGCATCACGAACGGCATCAACTGGGCGAGGTCGGGGGTCTTGCTGCCCAGCCTGGCCATGACCAGCGACAGGCCGGTGTTGAACAGGAACTGCAGCACCAGCACCGGGACGATCAGCAGCCAGGACATCCCCGGGTAGCTGCCGAAGGCGATCGTCACCACGAAGAGCACGATCATCGAGAAGAGCAACTGCTGGAGCTGCTGGAGCGCGAAGGAGACGGGCAGCGAGGCGCGCGGGAAGTGCAGCGCGCGGACCAGGCCGAGGTTGCCGGAGATCGCCCGGACCCCCGCCATCACCGAGCTCTGCGTGAAGGTGAACACGAAGACCCCGGTCACCAGGAACGGGATGTAGACGTCGTGCGACATACCGCGGCTGGCCTTGAGGATCAGCCCGAAGATCAGATAGTAGACCAGCGCGTTCAGCAGCGGGGTCGCCACCTGCCACAGTTGCCCGAGCTTTGCCTGGCTGTACTGGGCCGTGAGCTTGGCGCTCGAGAAGGCGAGGATGAAGTGGCGCCGTCCCCAGAGCTGGCCGACGTACTCGAACAGACCGGGCCGGGCGCCGCTCACGGAGAGTCCGTACTTGGCGGCGAGCTCGCCGGGGGACAGCCCGTCGTCGGGAGACGGGGCGGTGCCCACCGCGACACCGGCGTCGTGCGTTGTCTCACTCACAGGCGGAAACTTTCGTCGTCTTCGGCCCGGTCCTCCGGGGCGTGGGCAGAAGCCCGGGGCCGTGGCGTGGGCGGAAGCCGGGGGCCGTGGACACGGCCGGCTGCGTTCAGATCCGAGCTTCTCAGATGATGGGGGGCCGGCCCAGTCGGGTCAGCCGCCACACCGTACGCCACTTCATCGGCCTGCGGGGTCCGCAGGCCGTGGCCCAGCCCTCCCTGAAGCCGCCGAACCACGCCTTGAGCCCGGCGCGCGAGGGCCGCCTGAGCAGCGTCAGCAGCAGCCAGACGCCGAGGTAGACGGGGATCAGGGCGGCGGGGAGGTTGCGGCGGGCCAGCCAGACGCGGTTGCGGGCCACCATCCGGTGGTAGACCGCGTGCCGGGACGGCGCGGTGGCGGGGTGGAAGAGGACCATGTCGGAGCGGTAGTCGATCATCCAGCCCGCGTCCAGGGCCCGCCATGCGAGGTCGGTCTCCTCGTGGGCGTAGAAGAAGTCCCCGGGCAGACCGCCCACGTCGGCGATGACCTGGGTGCGCACGGCGTTCGCACCGCCGAGGAACGTGGTCACGCGCGAGGAGCGCATCGGGTCGGAGGCGCGCAGTCGCGGAACGTGACGGCGCTGGGTGACGCCGGTCTCGGGATCGGCGATGCGGAAGCTGATGATGCCGAGCTCGGGGTCGGCGGCGAATGCCTCGCGGCACAGCTTGGCGGTGTCGTGGTGGGCGAGCAGCCCGTCGTCGTCGAGGAAGAGCAGGACGTCCACGTCGAAGGGGCCGGACCGGGCACCGGCGCCGGTGGGGGGCCGCCCGGCGGCGCCCGGCCGGTCCGAGCCGGCCGTGCCGCCCGCGCCCGGCGTGCTCGCCGTACCGCCCGCGACCGCCGCGCCGCCCTGGAGGGGGCTGCCGGCGGGTGCGGCCGGGTCCGAGCCGGTGCGGAATGCCTCGATGCCCACGTTGCGACCGCCCGGAATGCCCAGGTTCTCGGGCAGTTCCACGGTCCGTACGGGGCAGGAGAGGCCGGTGACGTCGGGCACCGGTGAGCCGTTGCCGACCACGACCACCTCGACCGGGTCGCCGTCCTGCTTGGCGATCGAGTCGATCAGCGCGCGCAGCTCGGCCGGACGGGTGCCCATGGTGATGATGACCGCACCCACCCTCAGTGGCGTGCTCTCGGTGTCAGGGCTCACGGACGTCCTCACTTCAGCCTGCTGGACGCCAGGATGGAGACCAGGTGGAGCAGGCTCTGCACGAGCGCGATGGCGGCGAGCACGGCGGTGCCGAGCCGGGTGAAGAACAGGTCCCCGCGGACCGCGTCCAGGATCGCGAGAACGAGGATCAGCAGCGAGGCCTCGATGCCGAGGACCAGCCGGTGGAACTTGAGTGCTGCGGCGGCCCTGCGGGCCAGTGCTATGCCGGAGGAGCGGGGCTCACTCGCCGCCTCCTTGACGGGCGGCAGCCCGCCCTGGTGCCGGGCGACGCCGACGAGGTCGGTCTCGGCCTTGATCAGGACGGCACCGAGTGCGGCGAGCGTGCCGAGGAAGGCCCACAGCCAGTCGATGCGCCCGGACCCCCACAGGTCCGCGGCACGCAGGCCGAGGCCGACCAGGACCGCGGCGTCGCACAGGTAGGCGCCGACCCGGTCCAGGTACACCCCGCCGAGCGAGAACTGCTTCTTCCAGCGGGCAATCTCGCCGTCCACGCAGTCGAGCAGCAGGTAGAGCTGGACCGCGACCACGCCGAGCACCGCGCCGGTGATGCCGGGCACCAGCAGCGCCGGCGCGGCGAGGACGCCGAAGAGGGTCATCAGGTAGGTGAGCTGGTTGGGCGTGACCCTGGTGTTCACCAGGTACCGGTCCACCCGCAGCGAGATTTCCCGCATGTACAGGCGTCCCCCCCAATGCTCACCGCTGCGCCGGTCCTTCACCCCTGCGGGGTGAACGACGGGACGGAGTTCAGCTACTGATGGCCTTGGCATAGTCGGCGTATCGGTCCTTGATCTCATGGGTGGACAGGTCGAGGTGTTCGAGGATGGTGTAGCGGCCGGGGCGGGTCTTCGGGGCGAACTCCACCACCTGGATGAACTCGTCCGCCGTGAAGCCGATCTCCTCGGGCAGCACGGGCAGGCCGTGCTGGCGCAGGACGCCGGCCATCTGCCGGGCCATGTCGTGGTCGCCCCGCAGATAGGTGGCGAACGCACCGCCGAGACCGCACTGCTCGCCGTGCAGGGCACAGCGTTTGGGGAACACCAGGTCGAACGCATGGCTGATCTCGTGGCAGGCACCGGACGCGGGCCGGCTGTCACCGGCCACGGACATGGAGATGCCGCACAGGACCAGGGCCTCGGAGAGCGTGGTCAGGAAGTCGTCGTCGCCGACGCCGCCGGGATGGCGCAGTACCGCCTCTGCCGCCTGGCGGGCCATGGCCGCGGCCAGACCGTCGATCTGTTCGCCGGTCTCCCGGTGCGACAGCTCCCAGTCGGCCACGGCGGAGATCTTGCAGATCACGTCCCCGATACCGGCCCGCACGTAGCGCACCGGAGCGTCCCGGATGACGTCCAGGTCGATGACGATCCCTATCGGGTTGGGCACACCGTAGGAACCGCGGCCTGCGTCGTTGTCGAGGGTGGCCACCGGCGAGCACAGCCCGTCGTTGGCGAGGTTGGTGGCCACGGCGACCAACGGCAGGCCCACACGCGCCGCCGCGTACTTGGCACAGTCGATGATCTTGCCGCCGCCGAGTCCGACCACCGTGTCGTAGTGGCCGGCCTTCTTGATCGAATCGGCCAGCCGCACGGCGCCGTCGATGGTTCCGTCTGCGTCGTCGAACCAGTCCGCGCCGGGCAGTGTGGGTGCGAACCGCTCGCGCAGGGCCTGCCCGGACCCGCCGCTGATGGCGAATGCCATCCGTCCGGAGGGGGCGATGCGCTGGTCGGACAGGATCGCGGCAAGGTCGTCGAGCGCGCCGCGCCGGATGTCGACGACGACGGGTGAGGGGATCAGCCTGGTCAGTACCGGCATACGATCTCCCGTCCCCGGGCCAGGTCGTCGTGGTCGTCGATCTCGACCCACGGCACATCGCCGATGGGCGCCACGTCGATCCTGAAGCCGCGGTTCACCAGCTCCTGGTAGCCGTCCTCGTAGTAGAGCTGGGGGTCGCGCTCGTAGGTGACCCTGAGCGCGTCGGCGAGCTCGGGAGCGGCCTCGCCCTCGATGAGGGTGACGCCGATGTACTCCCCGGTGGCCTCGGCGGGGTCCATCAGCTTGGTGATCCTGCGGACGCCCTTGACGGGGTCGGCGACGACCTTCATCTCCTCGTCGGCCAGTTGCTTCACCGTGTCGAGGGCGAGGATGATCTTCTTTTCGCCGTCACGCGCGTCGAGCAGGGTGCGCTCCACGGAGACCGGGTGGATCGTGTCGCCGTTGGCGAGGATCACGCTGTGCCGGACGGCGTCCCGGCCGCACCAGAGGGAGTAGGCGTTGTTCCACTCCTCCGCCTTGTCGTTGTCGATCAGCGTGAGCTCGATGCCGTACCTGGCCTCCAGGATCGCCTTGCGCGCGTAGACGGCCTCCTTGCGGTACCCGACGATGATCGCGGCCTCGGTGAGACCGACCTCGGCGAAGTTGGCGAGCGTCAGGTCGAGCACCGTGGGGCCGTCCTCGGCCTCTATGCCCGCGCGGCCGACCGGCACCAGAGCCTTGGGGAGGCTGTCGGTGTAGGGACGCAGACGCCGTCCGGCGCCGGCCGCCAGCACGAGGCCGATCATGCGGGTTCTCCTTCGTCGTGTACTGCGGGTGCCGCCGAGGAGATCCAGAAGCGGACGCTTTCGGCCAGCACCACGAGGGCCACGAGCACGGCCAGGACCGTGAGCGCGGCGGTGAAACCTGTGGCGGTGAGCACCGCGGCGAGAACGGTGACCAGAAGTGTCCGGCCCTCGTGCCCGCCGATCGAGCGCACCAGCCAGTACGGAGGTGCCCCGGCGTTCCCGCGGATGCGGTACACCGTGTCGTAGTGATGGTAGGCGACGGCGGCCACCAGCCCGAAAGCCGCGGGCAAGGCGCCGTTCACCTCCGCGCGGGCGGCGAGCACCAGGACGGTGCCGTACTCGGCGGCCCGGAAGAAGGGCGGCACCAGCCAGTCCAGGGCGCCCTTGAGGGGCCGCGCGGTGGCGAGTCCGGCGGCGGCGCAGTACACGCAGGCGGCGACGACCGGCCAGGTGTCACCGAAGGGGGTGAAGGCGCTGACCGCGACGACGGCCGCACCGCCGAGCAGGGCGATCGCGGGCGGCGCGAACGACGGGAACCGGGGCGCGAGGCGCTGTGCGGCGGCGGAGAAGGCCGCCGCGAGGATCCCGCGGTCGGCGAGGTCCGCGAGCGCCCCCGCCGCCCGGTCGGTGCGCCGCGCCCGCCTGGTGAGCGAGCGCAGCACCCGGCCCGCGGTGGTGTAACAGGCCGCGAACGCACAGCCGATGAGCAGCACCACCAGCGTGATCCGGGGTGTCGTCGCGGCGGTGAGCACCGCTATCAGCGCCCAGCGCTCGCCGATCGGCAGCACGATCATCCGCCGCAGCCAGACGGTCCAGCCGACGCTGTCGAGCCGGTCCGACAGCGCGGCGGTGGGGCTGGTGTTGGCAGTCGCGTCGTGGTTGGCCTCGTTGAACGAGAAGTCGACGACGTGGCGGCAGGTCTGCAGCACCATCGCACCGAGCGCCAGCGCCCACACGTCGTCGCCTGCCCCCGCGCCGCTGCCGGCCGCCGCGCCGAGGGCGAGTCCCGCGTAGTAGGCGTACTCCTTGGCCCGGTCGAACGTGGCGTCGAGCCAGGCGCCGAGCGTCGAGTACTTCAGCGCGTAGCGGGCGAGCTGCCCGTCGGTGCAGTCGAGCACGAAGGAGCAGAGCAGCAGCACGCCCGCGGCGATGTAGCCGACCCGGGTGCCGGTGGCCGCGCAGCCGGCAGCGATCAGCGCGGTGAGCAGCGACGCCGTCGTCACCTGATTGGGCGTCAGGCCGCGGCGGGCGCACCAGCGGGCCAGGTAGCGCGAGTAGGGGCTGATGCAGAACGTGGTGAAGAACCCGTCGCGCGACTTCACGGCGCTGCGCAGCCGGACGTCTTCCTCGTCGACGGCGGCGACGGCCTGCCGGGCCTCGTTGCGGGCCTGCGGGTCCTCGGGGACGGCGGCGACGAGGGTGCCGAGCTCCGGGCGGTGCACCGGCGTGCCTCCGGCCTCCAGGGCCGCGGTGAGGCGGTCGGTGAGGGCGGTGGCCACGGTGCCGGCGGAGGCCGGGCCTGCCGGGCGCGTCTCCTCCTCGGCGGCCAGGGCGCGCAGGAGCTCCTGGCGGGCGCCGCCCTGGACCGCGACGGCGCCGGGCACCGTGCCGGCCGGGAAGCGGGGGTCGGTCAGGCCGAGCCGCAGGGCGTGCCGGTGGCCGACGAAGCGGGTGTCGACCACGGCCGTGCGCTGTCCTGCCGGGACGTCGGTGAGCAGCGTCCGGACGTCCGCGGTGCCTGTGGCGTGGCGCACGTCGAAGCCGAGTGACCGCAGATCGTCTTCGAGCGATGATCCGGGGACCGGCTGGCCGGTGAGGATGGCGGTCGACAGACGAACTCACTCCTTGGGGGCCGGCGCGTCGGGGCACCGGGGCATGTGCGGGACGGGGGCGCTCCTGGCCGGGACGGCCGGGCGGCATGTCGGCAGAGGCTATCGGATGACGGGAAGAGGGTGTTCACCGGCCGTTCACGCTCCGATCGGCGCAGCCCCGGGCTCCGGCGGGCGGAGGGCGGCCGGGACGCCCCGTTCCCACCACCCGTGCCACCACGCGCGGCCGCGCGCCGCCACTCGGGTGACCCGGCACACCCGGGGCGCCCGGCACATCCGGCACACCCGGGGCCCCGGGACGACGTACGCGGGGACCTGCGTGGGACGGACGCACGCGGGACGGATGCGCACACGGCCGAGGCGGGCGAGCCCGGCGGTCGGCGCCCGCGCGACCCGGCCGGGCCGCCGCGCACGGCGCACGTCGCCCCGGGGCGGGGCGGGGGCCGGAGGGCGGGCGCGGCGGCGGCCGGGGAGCGGGCGCGCGCCAAGGGACCCCGGACGGGACCACGAGGGACTGGAGGAGGTCTCGGCAAGGCTCGAAGGGGCTCGGGACCGCGCAGGCCGGAGGGCGGGGCCGGACGGTCCTTGCCTGGGGCCGGGCCCGGACCGGGGCGCGGGCGATTCGCCGGGTCCGGCATAGTCTGGCGCCCATGACGTGGCTTATCACCGGCGGAGCCGGCTACATCGGGGCCCATGTGGTGCGGGCCATGACAGGCACGGGCGAGCGGGTGGTCGTGCTCGACGACTTCTCGACGGGGGTGCGCGAGCGCCTGGCGCCCGAGGTCCCGGTGGTCCGGGGCTCCGTCTCGGACGAGGGACTGCTGAAGCGGCTGTGCTTGGAGCACGGGGTGACGGGCGTGGTGCACCTCGCGGCGCACAAGCAGGTCGGCGAGTCCGTGGAGCAGCCGCTGCGGTACTACCGGGACAACATCGGTGGCCTCGCCGCGCTCCTCGAAGCGGTGGCGGCGGCCGGGATCACGCGGTTCGTCTTCTCCTCCTCCGCCGCCGTCTACGGCAATCCCGATGTGAACCTGATCACCGAGGACACGCCCTGTGCCCCGATGAACCCGTACGGGGAGACCAAGCTCGCCGGTGAGTGGCTGGTCCGGGCCGCGGGCCGGGCGCACGGCATCCGGACGGCCTGTCTGCGCTACTTCAACGTCGCGGGGGCGGCCGAGCCCCGGCTCGCGGACACCGGCGTGTCCAACGTCATCCCGATGGTCTTCGACCGGCTCACCCGCGGCGAGGCCCCCCGGATCTTCGGTGCCGACTACCCGACGCCGGACGGAAGCTGCGTCCGTGACTACATCCACGTCGCCGACCTCGCCGACGCCCACCTGGCGGCGGCCCGCCTGCTCGCCGGCACCGGTGCGGGCGACGCCCCGGGCGCGGACCTCAGCAGGGGGGCGCACGGCGCGGACGGCGGGGGCGATCTCACGGTGAACATCGGACGCGGCGAGGGCGTGTCCGTCCGGGAGCTGATCGGCCTGATCGGCGAGGTCACCGGCGACACCCGTCCGGCCCTGGTCGAGGCCCGCCGCCCGGGCGACGCACCGCGGGCCGTGGCGGCCGCGGACCGGGCCGCCGAGGTGCTGGGCTGGCGCGCCCGGCGCGGCGTGCGCGAGATGGTCGAGTCCGCCTGGCAGGGCTGGCTCCAGCACCACCCGCAGGCCGCCGCCCGATGATGCCGCGCCCGGCGGCAGACACCCGCCCGGCGCTCTGACCTGCACTTCGTTTGCGCAGGTCAGAACAGTGACAACGGTGTTCAGTACCGAGTTGCCCGGTATCGCCGGGGCGTAGTTCACTGAAGAGCGTCGGGCAGGTCGTGGACGACGGGTCGACCGAGGCGGAGGAAGCGCGCATGGGGGCTGGGCACGATCACGGGCATGCGCACGGCGCCCACACGGGTACCGCGGCGCAGGCCTACCGCGGGCGGCTGCGGATCGCACTGTCGATCACGCTGGTCATCACGCTCGCGGAGATCGCCGGCGGTCTGCTGGCCGACTCGCTGGCCCTGATCGCGGACGCGGCGCACATGGCCACCGACGCGCTCGGCCTCGCGATGGCGCTGCTCGCGATCCACTTCGCGGCCCGCCCGCCGACCGGCAGGCGTACCTTCGGCTACGCCCGTGCGGAGATCCTGGCGGCCCTCGCCAACTGTCTGCTGCTGCTCGGCGTCGGCAGTTACGTGGTGTACGAGGCGGTCGCCCGCTTCCTCACCCCCGCGGAGACCACCGGCGGCCTCGTGGTGGCCTTCGCCCTCTTCGGCCTCGTCGCGAACATGGTCTCGCTGACGCTGCTGATGCGCGGACGGCAGGAGAGCATCAACGTCCGCGGCGCCTTCCTGGAGGTGGCCGCCGACGCACTGGGCTCGGTGGCGGTGCTGATCTCGGCGGCGGTGATCCTGACGACCGGCTGGCAGGCCGCCGACCCGATCGCCTCGCTGGTGATCGCCGTGATGATCGTCCCGCGGACCGTGAAGCTGCTGCGCGAGACGCTGAACGTCCTGCTGGAGGCCGCGCCCGAGGACGTCGACATGGCCGATGTGCGCGCCCACATCCTGGCGCTGCCGGGCGTGGAGGACGTGCACGACCTGCATGCCTGGACGATCACCTCGGGCATGCCGGTGCTGTCCGCGCACGTGGTGGTCAGCTCCGACGCCCTCACGGACCCGGGACACGAGCGGATGCTGCACGAGCTGCAGAACTGCCTCGGCCACCACTTCGACGTCGAGCACTGCACCTTTCAACTGGAACCGGGGGGCCACGCGGAGCACGAGGCGGGCCTCTGCACCTGAGCCGCGCCCCCGCCACGCCAGGGTGCTCGGGTGCACCGGGGCGCGCGCCCGCGGGACGCCTGCCCCGGGATACGCCGGGGTGCCCCATGGTGCCCGCGGGGCAGCCGCCGGGGGCGCGCGCAGGCGCCGCGCCGCGCCCTGCTCGCACGGCCCGGGGCCGGACCGCGCGTGCGCGTCCACGGCCCGGCCCCGGACGGTTCCGGGCCGGGGCCGGAGGGCAGGATCAGGGCTCCTGCCACGCCGGGAGCCCGCCGCGGAGTCCGCGCTTGCGCTGCCGGCGCGGCGGGACATGCGGGGACCCGGCCGGTACCGGGAGTGTCGGCACCGTACGGCAGACTTGAGGTTCGAGAACGAGGCGAAGGATGGGTATGCCTATCACACCTGCCACCGCGGACCACCGTTCACCGAACGGATCCGCCGACGCGATCCTGCTCGAGCTGGTCGACGAGGACGGCACCACGATCGGCACGGCGGAGAAACTCGCCGCCCATCAGCCACCGGGCCGGCTGCACCGGGCGTTCTCGGTGTTCCTCTTCGACGCGGCGGGCCGGTTGCTGCTCCAGCAGCGTGCGCTCGGCAAGTACCACTCCCCCGGTGTCTGGTCGAACTCCTGCTGCGGCCATCCCTACCCCGGCGAGGCCCCCTTCGCGGCCGCCGCCCGCCGCACCCAGGAGGAGCTGGGGGTGTCCCCCTCGCTGCTCGCCGAGGCCGGCACGGTCCGCTACAACCACCCGGATCCGGCCTCCGGCCTCGTCGAGCAGGAGTTCAACCACCTGTTCGTCGGCCTGGTCCAGCAGAGCCTGCGGCCGGATCCCGCGGAGATCGGCGCGACGGCCTTCGTGACCGCCCCTGAGCTGGCCGGGCGGCATGCTCAGGACCCGTTCTCCGCCTGGTTCATGACCGTGCTGGACGCGGCACGGCCCGCGATCAGGGAGCTGACCGGCCCGGCCACCGGCTGGTGAACCATCCCCTCGGCGGCCCGCCGGCGGCCCTGGCCCCGGCCGGGCGTCGGGGGGCGCAGGGGCAGCGCGGCCCAGATGATCTTTCCGCCGTTCGCGGTCTGCGCCACGTCGCACACACCGCCCGCCTCCCGGGCGATCTCGCGGACCAGCAGCAGCCCGCGGCCGCCGGTCTGCCCGTGGTCGGCGATCAGAGCGGTGGGGCGGTAGGGGTGGTTGTCCTCGACGGAGACCCGCACCCATTCGGAGCCCACCCCGACCTCTACGGCCACTATCGGCGAGAGCAGCGCCGCGTGCCGTACGGCGTTGGTGACCAGCTCGGAGACGATCAGCAGCAGCCCGTGCAGCACCTCGTCGGCCGCCGGGACGCCCTGCCGGGCCAGCAGCTCGCGCACGGCGTGCCGGGCCTGCGGCACCGAGGCGTCGACGGCGGGGGCGGTGAAGCGCCAGACGCCCTCGTACGGACGGGCGGCGGTCCTGCCGCCCGCCGGCCCGGGTGGTGCTCCCCCGCTGCCCTGGGGGCGTGGAAGGTCTCTCCACCCGTCGCTGTCCATCGTCAGGTCGCCGTCCTTACGCTCGGTTGTCAGCACACCCCGAGTGTTGGGAACGCAGGCCGCACTCACGGATGACTGCACAGAACTCGGCGGGTATCGACGGGATTCGACCGTCACCGCCTGGCAGGGACGGCACAGCGACCGGTCCTGCCCTTCTTCCACCCGGTTGCGGTCTTTTTCAGGTTGTACGGGTATTGATCACGCTCTGTAACGCCCACGCGGGGCGGGCCGCCGCCCGTGGCGGCCCCCGGAACACCGGAGTGCCGGACGGGTACGCCGCGCACGGCCTAGCATCCGGGGCATGGAGCCCCAGTTGCTGCACAGCGTCGAGTCCGGCGTCGCCACCGTCGTCATCCACCATCCCGCCAAGCGGAACGCGATGACCCCGGCCATGTGGCAGGCTCTGCCGCCGCTGCTGGACAAGCTCGCCGCCGACCCGGAGGTGCGCGTCCTCGTGCTCACCGGCGACGGCGGCACCTTCTGCGCGGGCGCGGACATCTCCTCGCTGCGGGCGGCCGCCGGTGCGGGACCGGACTCCATGGGGCCGCAGCAGCTCGCCGTGCTCGCCGAGGAGGCGCTCGCCGCCTTCCCCCTGCCGACGCTGGCCGCGGTACGCGGTCCCTGCGTGGGCGGCGGCTGTCAGCTCGCGGTGGCGTGCGACCTCAGGTTCGCGGACGAGAACGCACTCTTCGGCGTCACCCCGGCCCGCCTCGGTGTGGTCTACGCCCCGTCCGCCACCCGCAGGCTGGCCGATCTGGTCGGCCCCGCCACCGCCAAGTACCTCCTGTTCTCCGGTGAGTTGGTCGGCGCGGAGCGTGCGCTGGGCATGGGCCTCGTCAACGAGGTGCTTCCGGCGGACGCGTTCGGCGGACGCGTCGACGCCTTCGCCCGGATCCTCGCGTCGCGCTCGCAACTGACCCAGGTCGCGGCCAAGGAGTTCCTCGCGGGACGGACGGACCGGGCCGCCCACTGGGCCGAGCAGGCGCGGGTCGGCGGGGAGACGGCGGAGGGGGCGGCCGCCTTCCTGGAGCGCAGGAGTCCGCGGTTCCCCTGGCGTCCGGCCGGGTGAACGCACGGCCCGCACGACACGCGCAGAGCCACACCCGTGCCCGCACCCGCACCGGCGCGGACACGGGCACGGGCACGGGCACCCACACCGTCCGCAAGCCCCGGCGTCCCCGCCCGCGAACCGCTACCGCCACCGCCACACCCACCAGCGCCACGACCGGTCCAGGCACCACGACCACCCCGCACACCGCGAACGGCCCAGGCACCACGACCGCCCCGCACACCGCGGCCGCCAGCCGGACGGGGCAGGCGGGTTCCCCCTCATACTGACCGGTCGGTAACGTGCCCGCATGACCACCACCACACCGCCCGACCGTGCCGGCCGCCGCTGCCACAACGTCGTCAATCCGCTGCACTCGGCGCACTACTTCTCCCCCGACCTCGCTCGGGAGCTGGCCGCCCTGGGCGTCGAGGCCCCCGGCGCGGCCTACTTCGCGGTGCGCGCGGCCGCGTTCGGCCCGGTCGGTGCGGGCACGGTGACCGCCGCGTTCTACAACTTCAAGCACGAGCTGGTCGCCCGGCACCTGCCCGCGCTGTGGCGGACCGCGACCGTGGAACAGGTCCTCGCGGCACGCCTGCGCGCCGTGGACGCCACCTTGCGGCGGCTGCTCGGCGCCGAGGCGGTGGCCTCGGCGGCGATGGCGGAGGCGGCCTCGCTCGCGCTGCGCGCCACCGAGGGCTGCACGCCCCAGGGCCGGCCCCTGTACGCGGCCCACGCGGACCTGCCGGTGCCCGGAGAACCGCATCTCGCCTTCTGGTACGCGGCCACGCTGCTGCGGGAGCACCGCGGCGACGCGCACCTGGCCGTGCTGCTGGCCGCCGAGCTCGACCCCGTCGAGGCCCTGCTGAGCCACACGGCCACCGGCAAGGGCATGACGCCCGCCTGGGTGCTGCGCACCCGCGGCTGGAACAGCGCGGAGTGGGACGCGGCGGGCGAACGGCTGCGGGGGCGTGGACTGCTCGGCCCCGAAGGCGAACTGACGGCCGAGGGCGTCCTGCTGCGGCGCGGCATCGAGGCGGAGACCGACCGGCTCGACCGCGGCCCGTACGAACACCTGGGCGCCGCAGGGGTCGAACGCCTCACCGAACTCGCCACCGGCTTCCTCATGCCCGCGCTCAGCGCCGGGGCGTTCCCTGAAGGCATGTTCGGCAGGTGACGAGGTACCCGTGTCCTGTCCGCCGGAGCCCGGTGCCCCGGCGGCCAGTTGGAGAAGTGGAGAAAGAAGAGGAAAAACGACGGAAGGGGACATCCGTGTTGCGCGCCATAGCCGATGTACTGCGACAGATCGGCGCGACCCTGGCGGCGGTGGTGACGCTGCCGTTCCGAGCGGTCGCCCGCCTGTTCGGCGGCGTGGCCGGCGCCGGCCGCGGCGGCCGGACCCGCCGGATCTGACGCGTCCGGCCGCGCACCGGGCCCGGCGGCACGCGAGTGTGTGCCCTGGGCCCGAGCTGTCGGTGCCGCCTGCCACAATTGCCGCGCAACCTCAGTGGAGAAGGCGGTACGGGATCGTGACGACACCCGCGGCACCCCAGGCAGGGTCCATCGAAGGCAGGATCGCCGAGGAGCTCGGCGTACGGGAGCGGCAGGTGAAGGCGGCCGTCGACCTGCTGGACGGCGGTTCGACGGTGCCCTTCATCGCCCGCTACCGCAAGGAAGCCACCGACATGCTCGACGACGCGCAGTTGCGCACCGTCGAGGAGCGGCTGCGCTACCTGCGGGAGCTGGAGGAGCGCCGCACCGCGATCCTCGACTCGGTGCGCGAGCAGGGCAAGCTCACCGAGGAGGTCGAGGCGCAGATCCGCTCGGCGGACACCAAGGCGCGCCTGGAGGACATCTACCTGCCCTTCAAGCCCAAGCGGCGTACCAAGGCCCAGATCGCGCGCGAGGCGGGTCTGGAGCCGCTCGCCGACGGCCTGCTCGGCGATCCCTCGGTGGAGCCGTCGGCCGCCGCAGCGGCCTTCGTCGACGACGGCAGGGGCGTGCCCGACACGGCGGCCGCCCTGGAGGGCGCGCGTGCGATCCTCGCCGAGCGCTTCTCGGAGGACGCCGACCTGATCGGCGAGCTGCGCGAGCGGATGTGGACCCGCGGACGGCTGGTCGCCCGGGTGCGGGAGGGCAAGGAGGAGGCGGGCGCCAAGTTCTCCGACTACTTCGACTTCGCCGAGCCGTTCACCGAGCTTCCCTCGCACCGGATCCTGGCGATGCTGCGCGGCGAGAAGGAGGAGGTCCTCGACCTCGTCCTGGAGCCGGAGGAGGCGTCGGACGAAGGCACCGCAGGCCCCGCGGCGACCTCGTCGTACGAGCCGCTCATCGCCTCCAGGTTCGGTATCGCCGAGCGCGGCCGGCCGGCGGACAAGTGGCTCCAGGAGACGGTGCGCTGGGCCTGGCGCACCCGCATCCTGGTGCGCCTCGGCCTCGACCTGAGGATGCGGCTGCGCACCGCCGCGGAGGACGAGGCGGTGGGCGTCTTCGCGGCGAACCTGCGCGACCTGCTGCTGGCGGCTCCCGCCGGCACCCGCGCGACGCTCGGCCTCGACCCCGGATTCCGCACCGGTGTCAAGGTCGCCGTGGTGGACGCCACGGGCAAGGTGGTCGCCACCGACGTCATCTACCCGCACGTCCCGCAGAACCGGTGGGACGAGTCCATCGCCAAGCTGGAGAGGCTGGCCAGGGAGCACGCGGTCGAGCTGGTGGCGATCGGCAACGGCACGGCGTCCCGCGAGACGGACAAGCTCGCCGGTGACCTGATCTCCCGCCACCCGGAGCTGAAGCTCACCAAGGTGATGGTCTCGGAGGCCGGTGCCTCGGTGTACTCGGCCTCGGCCTTCGCCTCGCAGGAGCTGCCGGAGATGGACGTGTCGCTGCGCGGCGCGGTGTCCATCGCACGCCGCCTCCAGGACCCGCTGGCCGAGCTGGTGAAGATCGACCCCAAGTCGATCGGCGTGGGCCAGTACCAGCACGACCTCTCCGAAGTGAAGCTGTCGCACTCCCTCGACGCGGTCGTGGAGGACTGCGTGAACGGCGTCGGCGTGGACGTGAACACCGCCTCGGCGCCGCTGCTCGCCCGGGTCTCGGGCATCGGCGGCGGACTCGCCGAGAACATCGTGGCGCACCGCGACTCCCACGGCCCCTTCCGCTCCCGCAAGGCCCTCAAGGACGTCGCCAGGCTCGGCCCCAAGGCGTACGAGCAGTGTGCGGGCTTCCTGCGCATCCGCGGCGGCGACGACCCGCTGGACGCGTCGAGCGTGCACCCCGAGGCATATCCGGTGGTGCGCAGGATGGTGCAGAAGACCGGCGGCGACGTCGCCTCGCTGATCGGCAACACGGGCTCACTGCGCTCGCTTCGCCCGGACGAGTTCGTGGACGACACCTTCGGCCTGCCGACGGTGACGGACATCCTGCGCGAGCTGGAGAAGCCGGGCCGCGACCCGCGTCCGGCCTTCAGGACGGCCGCGTTCAAGGAGGGCGTGGAGAAGATCTCCGACCTGGCGCCCGGCATGGTGTTGGAGGGGGTCGTCACCAACGTCGCGGCCTTCGGCGCGTTCGTGGACGTCGGGGTGCACCAGGACGGCCTGGTGCACGTCTCCGCGATGTCCAGGACGTTCGTGAAGGACCCGCGGGACGTCGCCAAGCCCGGCGACATCGTCAAGGTGAAGGTCCTCGACGTCGACATCCCCCGCAAGCGGATCTCGCTGACGCTCCGGCTCGACGACGAGGCGGCCGCCGGCGCGTCCTCCCCCGCGGGCGGCGGGCGGCAGCGCGGGCCCCGGCAGGGAGGCGGCCGGCAGGGCGGCACCCGGCAGGGCGGGGCGCGGCAGGGCGGCCAGCAGGGGCGCGGGCGCCAGGGGGCGCCGGCGCCGGCCAACAGCGCGATGGCCGACGCGCTGCGACGAGCCGGCCTGGTGGACCCCCGCCGCAAGTGACGTCGGCCCGGTGCCGCGGTGCCGCCGGCCGGGCGGTCGGCGGCACCGGGCTCCGGGCCCCGCACCGGCGCCCGGGCGGATGCGGGGCGGCGGGCTCAGAGTTCGGTGAGCCCGCCGGCGGCGACCTCGATGCGGCGGGTGGTGCGGACCGCGTCGAGCATGCGGCGGTCATGGGTGACCAGGAGGAGCGTGCCCTGATATCCGGCGAGGGCGGACTCGAGCTGTTCGATGGCCGGCAGGTCGAGGTGGTTGGTCGGCTCGTCCAGGACGAGGAGGTTGACGCCGCGGCCCTGGAGCAGCGCAAGTGCGGCGCGGGTGCGTTCGCCCGGTGAGAGGGTCGCGGCCGGGCGCAGCACGTGGTCGGCCCTCAGGCCGAACTTGGCCAGCAGGGTGCGCACCTCGGCGGGCTCGGTGCCGGGCACCGCGGCACGGAAGGCGTCCAGCAGCGCGTCGGGGCCGTGGAACAGCCCGCGTGCCTGGTCCACCTCGCCGACCACCACTCCGGCGCCCAGTGCCGCGTGCCCCGCGGTCAGCGGCAGGCGGCCGAGCAGCGCGCCGAGCAGGGTGGACTTGCCGGCACCGTTGGCACCGGTGATCGCGACCCGGTCCGCCCAGTCGATCTGGAGCGACGCGGGGCCGAGGACGAAGTCGCCGCGGCGCACCTCGGCGTCCCGCAGGGTGGCGACCACGTCACCGGAGCGGGGCGCCGCCGCGATCTCCATGCGCAGCTCCCACTCCTTGCGGGGCTCCTCGACTGTGTCGAGCCGCTCGATGAGGCGCTGGGTCTGACGGGCCTTGGCGGCCTGCTTCTCGCTCGTCTCCGTGCGGTGCCTACGGGCGATCTTGTCGTTGTCCGTGGCCTTGCGGCGGGCGTTCCTGACGCCCTTGTCCATCCAGGCACGCTGCATCCGGGCCCGGCCCTCCAGCGCGGCCTTCTTGTCCGCGTACTCCTCGAAGTCCTCGCGGGCGTGCCTGCGGGCCGTCTCGCGCTCCTCCAGATAGGCCGCGTAGCCGCCGCCGTAGAGGTTGACCTGCTGCTGGGCGAGGTCGAGTTCCAGCACCCTGGTGACGGTGCGGGTGAGGAACTCGCGGTCGTGGCTGACCACGACCGTGCCGGCGCGCAGGCCGCCCACGAACCGCTCCAGGCGTTGCAGGCCGTCGAGGTCGAGGTCGTTGGTGGGCTCGTCCAGCAGGAAGACGTCGTAACGGGAGAGCAGCAGCGAGGCGAGCGAGGCGCGGGCGGCCTGGCCGCCCGAGAGGGCCGTCATCGGGCTGTCGAGGCCGATACCGAGGCCGAGTGACTCCGCCGTCTCCTCGGCTCGTTCGTCGAGGTCGGCACCGCCCAGGCCGAGCCAGCGCTCCAGAGCGGTCGCGTAGGCGTCGTCGGCGCCCGGGGCACCCGCGACCAGCGCCTCGGTGGCTGCGTCCATGGCGCGCTGTGCCTCGGCCACGCCGGTGCGCCGGGCGAGGAAGGCGCGGATGCTCTCACCGGGGCGCCGCTCGGGCTCCTGGGGCAGGTGTCCGACGGTGGCGGTGGGCGGCGACAGGCTTCGCGCGCCCTGTTCGGGGGTGTCGAGGCCGGCGAGCAGGCGCAGCAGCGTCGACTTGCCGGCGCCGTTGGCTCCGACCAGGCCGATCACGTCGCCGGGCGCGACGACGAGGTCGAGCCCGGAGAAGAGCAAGCGGTCGCCGTGCCCCGCGGCGAGGTCCTTGGCGACAAGTGTGGCAGTCATCAGGGAGCCGATCTTAGCGACCGGTGCGCCGGGGTTTCCGCCCGTTTTCCGCCTGCCCCCGCACGGGCCGCCCCGGGGTCCGTGCGGGGGCAGGCGGGCGTGCTGACCGGCGGCGACGGTCAAAGCGGGCGGCGGGGCCCGCGGGGCCCGTGTCCGTTGCATGGCGGTCATGTGACACGTGGGGCCATGGACATGACCGGTCGTTCAGGGCTCAATAAGGTTCGGACGCAACGGACTGAGCCCACTTACGACTTGGAGCTTTCGTGTACCGCAGACTCATCGTCCCGGGCGCTCTCGCCGCCTCCCTGATGCTGGCGATCCCGGCATCGGCCGACGGCTACTCGCCCGGAGCGCCGGGCATCGGCGACCCCTACTACCCGGCCTACGGCAACGGCGGTTACGACGTCTCGCACTACGACCTCCGGCTGAAGTACCAGCCCAAGACGGACCTGCTGGAGGGCACGGCGACCATCCTCGCCACCACCACGCAGGACCTGTCCCGCTTCGACCTGGACTTCGGCCTGAAGGTCAGCGAGGTGCGCGTCAACGGCATCAGGGCCTCCTTCGCCACCTCCGGCGACGAGGAGCTGGAGATCACCCCGGCCGCCGGGCTGCCGAAGGGCACGCCGATCACCATAGTCGTGCGCTACTCGGGCAAGCCGTCCGACGTGAAGCTCTTCGGTTTCACGTCCTGGGCCCGCACGCCCGACGGAGCCGTCGCGGCGAACGAGCCGGAGTCGGCCGCGTGGTGGTTCCCGTCCAACGACCACCCGCGGGACAAGGCCACCTACGACGTGTCGGTGGCGGTGCCCGACGGCACCCAGGCGATCTCCAACGGCGTGCTCACCTCGACCACCTCCCAGCTCGGCTGGACCCGCTACAACTGGCGCTCCGACAAGCCGCAGGCCACCTACCTGGCGACCCTCGCGATCGGCAGGTTCGACATCACGACCGGCACCACCGCGAACGGGCTGCCGGTCGTCAACGCCTACAGCAAGGACCTGGACCCGGCCACGAAGGACGCGGCGCGGGCCTCCGTGGAGCGGACCAGCGAGGCGGTGGAGTTCCTGGAGGGCGTCTTCGGCCCGTACCCGTTCAACGCGGTCGGCGGCTACGTCCCCAACGTGAGCGCCGGCTTCGCCCTGGAGACGCAGACGCGGCCGTTCTACAGCCCGAAGTTCTTCACCAAGGGCTCGAACGTCTCCGTGATCGTGCACGAGCTGGCGCACCAGTGGTACGGCGACAACGTGTCGGTGCACAACTGGGCCGACATCTGGCTGAACGAGGGCTTCGCCTCGTACGCCGAATGGCTCTGGTCGGAGAAGGAGGGCGAGGGGACGGCGCAGGAGCTCGCGGACTACGTCTACGCCCAGCACCCGGCCGACGACCCGTTCTGGACCGTCGCCCCGGGCGACCCCGGTGCCGCGCACCAGTTCGACGACGCCGTCTACGACCGTGGCGCGATGGCGCTCCAGGCGCTGCGCAACGCGGTGGGCGACGACGACTTCTTCGCCATCCTGAAGGGATGGCAGAAGGAGCACGCGTACGGCAACGCCCAGGTGGGCGATTTCGTGAAGTACGCCGAGCGCGTGTCCGGCAAGCCGCTCGCCGACCTCTTCGACACGTGGCTGTACCAGCCGAGCAGGCCCGCCTCCCCCGCGGCCGAGGCGCTGGGCTTCAAGGCCGCGCGGAGCGTTCCGCAGCCGAGGTCCTGGCCCGCGATCGCCCGGGCCCACTCGGGGTCCCGCATCTGAGGTCCCGTCCCTTCGATCCCTTGGGCGCAGGCCGCCCGCCGGGATCCTGGCGGGTCCGTCCGGGAAGCGCCCCGCGCGCCTTCCGGGCGGGCCCGGCCGACCCGCCTACGCCGGAGCGCTCCGGCCCGTCCTGGCCCGATGCGCCTGCGGGAGGTAGCGGAGGCGGTCGGGCAGGAGCGGGACGAGGGCGGCGGTGAGGCGTCCGAAGCGGCGCAGGCGGCGTTCCTGGCGATCGGTCCACGGCAGGCCAAGCGCCTCGCGGGCGTCCGGCGGCATCAGGCCGAGGGTGAGGAAGCGCCGGAAGCGGGCCGCCGGCGGCCACAGCACCGGCCACAGCAGGCGCAGCGCACACCGTACGGGGCGCGGGCCCCGGTCGGGGGGCGGCACCGCGGCACCGGGATCGAGGAGTTCCGCCGCCACCGCCGTCAGCTCCAGTCGCCCCCGCACCACTGCCCGGTAGTAGGGCCAGAACTCCGCCACGCTCGGCGGCATGTCCTGCTCCCGGATCCCGAGCACCCGGCCCACCTGGCGCCACTCCGCGTACAGCCTGCGCTCCTCGGCCGCGGTGAAGGGGCGGCGGTTCAGATAGCGGCGGGTGCGCCGGGCGACGGGGAATCCGGTCGCGTGCACCCAGGCGTAGGTGGTGGGCTCCAGTGCGTGGTACGGACGGCCGTGGGCGTCGGTGCCGCGGATGTCCTCGTGCAGCACCCGCAGCCTGCGGCCCTCCTCGGCGGCGGCCGGCCCGCCGTACACCCACAGCAGCATGGAGCGCAGCGACCGCTCGCCGCGGCCCCACGGGTCGCTGCGGAACGCCGAGTGGTCGTCGACGCCCGCGCCCACCGCCGGATGCGCCACCTGGAGGGTGAAGGCGGCGGGCAGCCCGAGCAGCGTGCGGATGTCGCCCGCGGACTCCCAGAGGATGCCGCCGGGCGGCGGGGGAAGCGGCTGTGCGGGCCCGCTCGTCGGCCGCGCCGCCGCGCCGCCGCCCGACCGCCTGTCGTGTCCGGACATCGTGCGCTCCCGCGCCCGGCCGCCCGGTCCCGGGGCTCGCGGCCCCGGACCTAGCCGGACGGGCTGCCGTAGGGACCGTCCGTACTCCCCCTCCAGTATGCGCACGACCCGACCGGGCCCCCAAGCAGCGCCGGGTCCCGCGGGCGCCGAGGCGCGGGCGCGGCTCAGGAGTCCTTCGGCCCACCGGATCCGCCGGATCCGCCGGGACCGCCGGATCCGCCGCCTGCCGCCCTGGCCACCCTGCGCCGCACCCCGTACCAGCCGGCCACGAGCGCCGCGGCGACGAGCGGGATCAGGTAGAGCGTCTTGCGGCCCACGGCCGGGTCCTTGCCCATCAGCACCAGGACGGAGACCAGGAAGGCGATGGTGACGATCTCGGTGACCGGGCTGCCGGGCAACTGGAAGTGCGGCCGCCGGAGCAGCCCCTCCTTGGCGTGCCGCACGAAGGACAGATGGCAGACCATGATGATCACCCAGGTGCTGATGATGCCGAGCGAGGCGATGTTCAGGACGATCTCGAAGGCGTCCGCCGGCACCAGGTAGTTCAGCCCGACACCCGCCACGCACACCGCGCAGGTGAGCATGATGCCGGCGTAGGGGACCTGGCTGCGGTTCATCCGGGCCGTGGCGCGCGGGGCAGAGCCCGCGGCCGCCATGGAACGCAGGATGCGGCCGGTGGAGTAGAGCCCCGAGTTCAGGCTCGACATGGCGGCGGTGAGCACGACGAGGTTCATCACATCGCCCGCGGCCGGGATGCCGATCTTCGAGAGCACCGTCACGAACGGGCTCTCGTCGGCCGAGTACACCGAGCCCGGCAGCAGCACGGCCAGCAGTATCACCGAGCCGACGTAGAAGAGGCCGACCCGCCACATGATCGAGTTCACCGCCCGCGGTACGACCTTGCGCGGCTCGGCCGTCTCGCCCGCGGCGACGCCGACCAGTTCCAGTGACGCGTAGGCGAACACCACGCCCTGCATCACGACGACGAGGGGCATCAGGCCGTTCGGCAGCAGCCCGCCGTGCTGGGTGATCACACCGAGGCCCGGTGCCCGGCCGTCCACGTGGTGCCGGGTGACCAGTATGAAGATGCCGATGAGCATGAAGCCCACCAGCGCGGCCACCTTGATGATCGCGAACCAGAACTCCATCTCGCCGAAGATCCGCACCGAGATGAGGTTGACCGTGAGCACCACACCGAGCGCGATCAGTGCGAGCAGCCACTGCGGGACCGGGGTGAAGACGCCCCAGTAGTGGGTGTAGAGCGCGATCGCGGTGATGTCGGCGACGCCGGTGGTCGACCAGTTGAGGAAGTACATCCACCCGGCGATGTAGGCACCCTTCTCGCCGAGGAACTCGCGCGCGTACGACACGAAGGAGCCGGACGAGGGACGGTAGAGGACCAGTTCGCCGAGGGCCCGCACCACGCAGAAGGCGAAGACCCCGCAGACGAGGTAGGCGAGGGCCAGCGCGGGCCCCGCCGAGTGCAGGCGGCCGCCGGCCCCCAGGAAGAGCCCGGTGCCGATCGCGCCGCCGATGGCGATCATGTTGACGTGCCGGGCCTTGAGGCTCTTGCTGTAACCGGCGTCGCCCGCGTCCCCGGCCCCGCCCGCCGCCTCCGCGCGGGTGGACGCTGGGGCCGTGTCCCCGGCACGGGCGGGGTTCACGTTGCTCCCGGGGTCTTCGGGCTTCTCGCTCAAGGGGGGCTTTCACTTTCTGGTGCGCCGGAGACGGTCCGGTGTGGGGTGGTGCCACGGTCCGCGGCACCCCCGGTCACGGCGCGCCCGACATGGCGTGCCCCCCTGGAGAGGGCCGGGAGGGCCGGGAGGGGCGGGGGGCCGGGAGGGCCGGACCGACGACGCGCCTTCCCCGGGCGACCGCGCCGCGCGCCGTGGCGTCGATCACCGGAGCGGGACTTCTCACATGCTGGTCAGAGGGCTGCAGGGGGCATTCACATTACTAGTGAGACAGCAATACTGTTGCACCGGATCGCCGGGCATCCGCCGGGAAGCGGTCACCACTGCGCAGGAGGGGAAGGGCGGCCGTCATGACCACCGGGACACAGCAGCCGACGCTGACGGTCGACGAACTGGCCGCCCGTGCGGGCATCACGGTGCGCACCGTCCGCTTCTACAGCACCCGCGGGCTGCTGCCGCCGCCGGTGATAGGCCCGCGCAGGGTCGGCAGGTACGGGCAGGAGCACCTGTCACGGCTCGCGCTGATCGAGGAGTTGCAGCACCAGGGGATGACGCTGGCCGCCATCGAGCGGTACCTGAAGGGGCTGCCGGCCGACCTCAGCGCCCAGGACCTGGCCATCCACCGCGCCCTGGTGGCGTCCTGGGCTCCGGACTCCGCGGAGGAGGTCTCGCGCACGGAGCTGGAGCGCCGCGCGGGCCGCCCCCTCACCGAGGGCGACCTGGCACGGCTGGCCGCCCTGGAGGTGGTCGCACCGGCCGGCGGGGGCGAGGCGTTCCTGGTGGACCGGGGGTTGCTGGGCCTCGGTGTGCAACTGCTGGACGTGCCGATCGCGCACGAGACGATCCTCGCGGCCCGCGCCGTACTGCTCCGGCACAGCCGCGCCGCGGCCGCCGAGCTGTCCCGGATGTTCCGGGCCGAGGTGGGCGGGCACCCGGACGGCGACGCGGACCCCGAGCGGGCGGCGGCCGTGCGGTCCCTGTCGGCGCACATGCAGCCGCTCGTGGTGCAGGCGCTGGTGACGGCCTTCCAGCGGTCGCTCCAGCAGGAGGTCCGCCAGTGGCTCGGGGACTCCTGAGCCACTGCCCTCCCGGGCCGACCGGCAGGGCGCGGGCGGTCGCGCGAGCGGTCGCGACGAGGCCGCGGGGCGCGACCGGCCGCCGGGGCCTACGGGACCTTCCGGAGCTGTCCGTGCCCCGTGCCGCCCGGTGGCCACCGGGCGGTTGCGGACGGTGTCCCGCCCCCGGAGGGGACGAAGGCGACGCGACGCCACCGGCGCCCCCACCGGCACACCCGCCGGTGCGGGCCCGCCCACCGGCGCAGGCCGCCCGAACGGCGCCACCGTGGTCACGTGGCACCGCGAGGGGCGGCACCGTGGGGCGCGCACCCGGACGAGCCGCACTCAGGGGGCGGCACCGGGGTCACCCCCGGTCGCTGAAGCGCTCTCCCCGCTCCGCCTTCTCGACCAGCAGCGCCGGCGGGGTGAAGCGCTCGCCGTAGCGTTCCGCCAGCTCGCGGGCGCGGGCCGCGAAGCCTGCGGGGCCGCCCTCGTAACCGTTGATGTACTGGAGCACACCACCGGTCCAGCCCGGGAAGCCGATGCCGAGGACGGAGCCGACGTTCGCGTCGGCCACCGAGACCAGCACGCCCTCCTCCAGGAGCCGGACGGTGTCCAGCGACTCGGCGAAGAGCATCCGCTCCTGCATGTCCCGCAAGGGGATGCCGGCGCCCTGTGCGGCCGGCCGGGTGAAATGCTCGCGCAGCCCCGGCCAGAGCCCGGTGCGCCGGCCGTCCGCGTAGTCGTAGAAGCCGGCACCGCCGCTCCTGCCGGTGCGGCCGAACTCCTCGACCATGCGGTCGACGACCGCCTCCGCGGGGTGCGGCCGCCAGGTGCCGCCGGCCTCCTCGACGGCCCGCCTGGACTCGTCGCGGATCCTGCGCGGCAGGGCGAGGGTGAGCTCGTCCATCAGGGCGAGGACCTTGGCGGGGTAGCCGGCCTGCGCCGCGGCCTGCTCGACGGACGCGGGCTCGACGCCCTCCCCGACCATCGCCACGCCCTCGTTGATGAACTGCCCGATGACGCGCGAGGTGAAGAAGCCGCGGGCGTCGTGGACCACGATGGGGGTCTTGGAGATCTGCCTGACCAGGGAGAATGCGCGGGCCAGGGCCTCACCGCCGGTCCGCTCGCCCTTGATGATCTCGACCAGGGGCATCCTGTCCACCGGAGAGAAGAAGTGCAGCCCGACGAAGTCCGAGGGCCGCTGCACACCTTCGGCCAGCAGCCCGATGGGCAGCGTGGAGGTGTTGGAGCAGAGCAGCGCGTCGGGCTCGACGATGCCCTGCACCTCCTGGAAGACCTTGTGCTTGAGCGCCGGGTCCTCGAAGACGGCCTCGATCACGGCGTCGCACCCTGCGAGGTCCTGCGGGTCGGCGGTGGGCCTGATCCGGGCGAGCAGCGCGTCGGCCTTCTCCTGGGTGGTGCGGCCCTGGGCGACGGCCTTGGCGCACAGCTTCTCCGAGTGGGCCTTGCCCTGTGCCGCCCTCTGGTCGGAGACGTCCTTGAGGACGACCTCGATCCCGGCGCGGGCGCAGGAGTAGGCGATGCCCGCGCCCATCATCCCGGCGCCGAGCACGGCGACCTTGCGGACATTGCGCGGCTCGGCGGCGGCCGCGGCACCCGCCACGGCCTTGAGGCCGGCCCCCGAGTTGACCGCCTGCAGGTCGAAGAAGAAGGCCTGGATCATGTTCTTGGCGGTCTGGCCCGTGACCAGTCCCGTGAAGTAGCGGCCCTCGATGACCTGTGCCGTCTCGAAGTCGACCTGGGAGCCCTCGACGGCGGCGGCGAGGATGGCGCGGGGTGCGGGGTAGGGCGCGCCGCCGGTCTGCTTGCGCAGGTTGGCGGGGAAGGCGGGCAGGTTCGCGGCGAACTCGGGGTCCGCGGGTGTGCCGCCCGGGATGCGGTGGCCGGGCTCGTCCCAGGGCTGGCGGGACTGCGGGTGGGTGTCGATGAAGGCACGGGCCCGGGCGAGCATGTCCTCGCGGGTGTCGGCCACCTCGTGGACGAGTCCGGCGGCGAGGGCCCGCCGCGGGCTGTGCCGGGTGCCCTGCAGCAGCACCTTCAGCAGCGCGTCGGCGACGCCGAGCAGCCGTACGGTGCGCACCACGCCTCCGCCGGCCGGCAGCAGCCCGAGCGTGACCTCCGGCAGGCCGATCTTCGAGCCGGGCGCGTCGAGCGCGACGCGGTGGTGGCAGGCGAGGGCGATCTCGTAGCCGCCGCCGAGGGCCGCGCCGTTCAGAGCGGCGACGACCGGCTTGCCCAGGGTCTCGATGCGGCGCAGGTCGCGCTTGATGCGCATGCTCCTGTCGAAGGCGTCCTGCGCGTGCTCAGGGCGTACGGCGATCAGGTCGCGCAGGTCGCCGCCGGCGAAGAAGGTCTTCTTGGCGGAGGTGACGATGACCCCGCGCACGCTCTCCCGTTCGGCTTCGAGCCGGTCGGCGACGGCGGACAGCGAGGCGGTGAAGGCCCCGTTCATGGTGTTGGCGGACTGGGCGGGATCGTCGAGGACCAGGGTGACCACACCGGTTGCGTCCTGTTCCCAGCGGATCGTCGAGGGCACGGCGGGTGCTGCGGACGCTGCGGGTGCCGGCGGCTCTGCGGGCACTGCGGACTCGCTCATCTGGCTTTCTCCGTGAGGGTGGGCGAAGGGGGGCGGCTCGGGGCGGCTCGGGCGCGCTGCGCGGGTCACAGCCGCTCGACGACGGTGGCGACGCCCATGCCCCCGCCGACGCAGAGGGTGACCAGGCCGTAGCGCCCGTCGCGGCGCTCCAGTTCGTCGACGAGGGTGCCGAGGATCATGGCGCCGGTGGCGCCGAGCGGGTGGCCGAGCGCGATCGCGCCGCCGTTCACGTTGACCTTGTCGAGCGGCAGCCCCATCTCCTTGACGAAGCGGAGCACCACCGCGGCGAACGCCTCGTTGATCTCGACGAGGTCGATGTCGTCGATCGTCAGGCCGGCCTTCGCGAGTGCCTTGCGCGTGGCGGGCGCGGGCCCGGTGAGCATGATGGTGGGCTCGGACCCGGAGACGGCCGCGGAGACGATCCTGGCGCGCGGCGTGAGGCCGTACCGCTCCCCCACCGCCCTGGAGCCCACGGCGACCAGTGCGGCGCCGTCCACGATGCCGGAGGAGTTGCCCGCGTGGTGGACGTGGTCGATGGCCTCCACCCAGTGGTACTTCTGCAGGGCGACGGCGTCGAAGCCGCCCAGCTCGCCCAGGTCGGCGAAGGACGGCCTCAGCCCGGCCAGGGTCTCGGCGGTGGTGCCCGGGCGCAGGTGCTCGTCGTGGTCGAGGACGACCAGGCCGCTGCGGTCGCGCACCGGCACGACCGACTTCCCGAACCGCCCGTCCTTCCAGGCCGCGGCGGCGCGCTCCTGCGAGAGCGCCGCGTACTCGTCGACGTCGCGCCGCGAGAACCCCTCCAGGGTCGCGATGAGATCGGCACCGACGCCCTGCGGGACGAAGCCGGTGTCCAGGTTGGTCATGGGGTCGGCGAACCAGGCGCCGCCGTCCGAGGCGATCGGCACCCGCGACATCGACTCGACGCCGCCGGCGAGCACCAGGTCCTCCCAGCCCGAGCGGACCTTCATCGCCGCCAGGTTGACCGCCTCAAGCCCGGAGGCACAGAAGCGGTTCTCCTGGACGCCGGCGACGGTGTCGGGCAGCCCGGCGGCGATGGCCGCGATCCGGGCGATGTCGGAGCCCTGGTCGCCGATCGGGCTGACGACACCGAGCACGATGTCGTCGATGGCGGCCGGGTCGAGGCCGGGGAAGCGGGCGCGCATCTCGTGGATCAGGCCGACGACGAGGTCGATCGGCTTGGTGCCGTGCAGCGCGCCGTTGGCCTTGCCCCGCCCGCGCGGGGTGCGGATCGCCTCGTACACGTACGCTTCGGTCGGCGCGGTCATCGTGGTGGCCTCCTTAGGCCTGTGCCGGGCTGGGCCGGCCCGTGCGGGCCGGCGTTCGTCGTCGTCATGGCGCCATGGTGGCGCGGGACGCGCGGGTGTGCCGTCATGGTGCCGCCCGGCGCGCTGCGGTGAGGCCCGGCACGTCCCAGTCACGGGCCACCCCGGCCGTGTCGGCGCCGGGGCGGGCGGGTGCGGAGCGCACCGCCGCCGGGGTGCCGGAGAAGCGGGGCGCGGGGGCGGGCTGGGTGATGCCGGCGTACTCGGTGAAGGTGCCGCGGGCGGCGAGGTGGGGGTCGGCGGGCGCCTCACGCAGCGAGAGCACCGGGGCCACGCAGGCGTCGGAGTCCGCGAAGACCTCGGTCCACTCGGCACGGGTGCGGGTCGCGAACCGCGCGGCGACCGCGGCCCGCAGCTCTTCCCAGCGGGCCGGATCGTCGCGCTCGGGCAGCTCGCCTGCGATGCCGAGCAGGCGCACGAACTCGTCGTAGAACCGCCGCTCCAGGGCGCCGACCGCCATGTGGCCGCCGTCCGCGGTGCGGTAGCAGCCGTAGAAGGGGCAGCCGCCGTCCAGCAGGTTGGCGCCGCGCCGGTCCTGCCAGGCGCCGGCCGCCAGCATGCCGTGGATGAGCGTGGACAGGTGGGCGGCGCCGTCCACGATCGCGGCGTCCACGACCTGGCCGGTGCCGGTGGCGCGGGCGTGGTGCAGGGCCGCGAGGAGGCCCACGACGAGGTAGAGCGAGCCGCCGGCGAAGTCGCCGAGCAGGTTCGCGGGGATGGCGGGCGGGCCGTCCGCGGCGCCGATCATGCCGAGGGTGCCGGTGCGCGCGATGTACGCCAGGTCGTGCCCGGCGCGGCCGGCCAGCGGGCCCTGCTGGCCCCAGCCGGTCATCCGGCCGTAGACGAGCCGCGGGTTGCGGGCCAGACAGGGCTCGGGGCCGACGCCCAGCCGCTCGGCGACGCCGGGGCGGAAGCCCTCGACGAGGAGGTCCGCGCGGGCCACGAGCGCGAGGAGGAGTTCGGGGCCCGCGGGCGACTTGAGGTCGATCAGGACGGAGCGCTTGCCGCGTCCCGTGAGGTCGTGCGCGGGGTCCAGGGCCAGGTCCGCACCGCCGGGCCGGTCCACGCGGACGACGTCGGCGCCGAGGTCGGCGAGGAGCATGGCGGCGAACGGGCCGGGGCCGATGCCCGCCAGCTCCACCACCCGCACTCCGAAGAGCGGTCCCGGCCCCGCCGTCTTGGGGGACTGTGCGGACCCTGCCGTCGCCATCGGGCCCCCAGCTCTGTGACACAACCGATGTAACAGTGATGATGTTAGGAACAGGCCGCGGCCGACACAAGGCTTGCGGCAAGCAAGCGCTCAGTTCTGGCTCCGCTCCCGGGCCTCGGGTGTGCTCCCGGGTCCGTCCCCGGGCTCAGGGGGCTTGCCCCACGGCACGGGCGGGTGGCCGGGCGCACGGGGTTGGTGGAGAGTGGCCGCGCGCAGCGCACGCCGGCAGAGGGCGTCCGCGTGCCTGGTGGACTCCGGGAGCCGGAAGCGCGGGGCGAGCCGGAGGGTGTGCGCGCAGGCCGTCTCCAGGTCCACGCGGTGGCCCACCGAGACGAAGACCGGCCTGACGCCGTCCTGGGTGCGCAGCGCGCGCCCGACCACCTCACCGCCGTCCAGCAGCGGCGAGGTCGAGCCCCGCGCCGCGGGCGGGTCGGCGCAGGAGAAGGTGAACGGGTTCTTCGCGACGCCCAGGGCGGGCAGGCCGGTGAGCACGCCGAGGTGGCTCGCGAGGCCGAAGCGCCGCGGATGGGCCCGGCCGTACCCGTCGCACACCACGAGGCCCGGGTCCCCGGCGAGCGAGTCCAGGGCGGCGAGCACGGCGGGCAGTTCACGGAAGGCCAGCAGCCCCGGCACGTACGGGAACGCCACCGGGCCGGCCGCCGTGGCCTCCTCGACGACGGTGAGCGTGGCCGCGTCCAGTACCACGGCCGCCGCGACGACGACGTCCCGCTCGTCGTCGTAGGCGACGTCGACGCCTGTCACCCGGCCGGTGCCGGGCGGCGGGCCCGGCTCGTCGAGCACGACGCGCCCGCGCAGTTCGCGCTGGACCGCCCTGGCGTGCTCCTCGGTGGCGGGCCAGTCGGCGGGGACGGGTGCGAAGATCGGCACGGCCATGGTGGGCACGAGGATACGGGCCGCGCGGCGCCGTCCCCGACAGGGTCCCGGCAGTGTTCGCGCCGGAACCCACCCGCCCTCACCCCGGCGCCGGAGGCCGCGGGGGCGGTGGTGCCGCGGCACGCGGCCCGGCCCGACGAGCGCCTCGCCGCCGGGGACTTCTCCACCGCCGCGGCCGAGGACACCCGGGACAGCGGCGACCGTCGCCGTGGCGCCCGACCGGGCGGCTCGCGAACGGCCCCCCGGGTCGGGTCCGTTCGCGACCGCGGGCGTCCGCTCGTACCGGATCGCGGGTTCTTTTCGTACCGCATCGTGGACTTCACGGCGTTCCGGACGGCGAGCGAACTCGCCGCCCACCGCGAGCAGTCCGGCCGGGGCCCGGTCTGATCGCAGGTCAGCGGCCCGCTGCCCGGGTCCGTCCGGCAAGCAGGAACCGGACGCGCACCGGGAGGCGTGAAGGCGGTGACAGAGGTCACTCGACAGGGCATGCACGGAACCGGCCGTTCATCCGTCTTTTCCCATGGGGGCCGTGCCGTTCCGGCGGCCTCCGCAGTCCCACCGTCCGTCCAGGAAGCGCGCGTCACCATTTCACGCCGTAAAGCCGTCAGCAGGGAGCAGGCGATGTCCACCGTCATCGAGCAAGCCGTAGAGGCCCGCCTGGTCGCCGCCGCGCCACGCATGCCCACCATTTCCGCCACCCTCCACTATGACCGGAGTGACCCCTTCGCCGTCCGTATGACCTTTCCCGCCCCGGCGACGCTGGAAGGCGTCGAGGTGTGCTGGACCTTCGCCCGTGAACTGCTGGCCGCCGGCCTGGAGGACGCCGTGGGCGAGGGCGACGTCCGGGTGCGCCCCTACGGCTACGAGCGCACGGTCCTCGAGTTCCACGCCCCCGAGGGCACCGCTCTCGTCCATGTCCGCAGCCACGAGCTGCGCCGCTTCCTGCGACGTACGGAGACCCTGGTCGCGACGGGCGACGAGGAGCGGTACGTGGACCTCGACCACGACCTCGCGGAACTGATGCGGGACGCCTGCTGACGCCGCCGCGGCAGCCGGTCAGCCTCCGCCCGACGTGGCCGCGACGATCGCCAGCGCCCTGACCTCCCCGATCACCTGCCGCAGCGCGGGGCCGGCCGCGCCGGCCCGCTCCGCAAGGGCCTCGATCCGCTCCTTGTGGCGCCTGCGCTCCCGGCCTGACACCACCGTGCGCAGTTCCGCCGCGGCCACGAGCGCCACCAGTGCGGCACCGTCCTTCGGCACCTCGGCCGTCGGCACGGGCCCCGTCAGGACGTCGCGCACGTCCGCGCGCAGTACCGCGACCGCGTCGGTGCGCACCGGCTCGAAGCCCGCCTTGGGGAAGAGACCGAGTATCCGCCGCCGCCGGGGACGCAGCCATCCGTCGGCGGTCAGTTGTTCGCGCACCTCGGCGAGGGTGACCCGGGCGCGCAGGCTCACCCATGACTTCCAGGTGCGCGGCCGGGACTCCGCGACGAGTTCCAGCAGCCCGTCCAGGGCGCGGTCGCCGGTGCGGGCGTCGGCGTCCGCGGGCGTCACGATGCCGTCCTCGTCGGCGAGCAGACCGCGCTGCGCCAGTTCGGTGAGCGCGCCCGCGCGCACCAGGTGGTGCAGATGCGCTCCGCCCGCCGGTCTACCGCGCCCGGCGTCCCAGGCGAGCAGGTAGAGCCGGGCGGGCAGCGAGGGCGGCGGAGGTGGCGGGACGGGCACGGGAGTTCCCTTCGCTGGGGCCCCGGCGCGGCCCGCCGGGGGCCCGGACACGGCAGGCCCCCGGCCGCGCGGCCGGGGGCCACCACGATAGGCCGCCGGCACCGCCGGGAGGAGAACGGCGGGGCGTACGCGCCCCATCCGGCGCGCCCCCCTGGCACCGCTCACGCCCCCGGTCACCCCCGCTGACCAGCGCATGAACGATCCGTCTTCGAAACCGCCACTCCAAAGGACTTCTTTCGACCGATTCCGGCAGGCATCATGGCCGCCGTGCCATCCCAGAAGGTCTTGATCCGCCGCCCAGGCCCCCGCCTCGCCGAAGGCATCCTCACCCGCAAGGAGCGCTCCCCCGTGGACGTGCGCCTCGCGCTCCACCAGTGGGAGACGTACGCGGCCACGCTGCGCTCCCACGGCTGGGAGACGGTGGAGGTCGAGCGGGCCGAGGAGTGCCCCGACTCGGTCTTCATCGAGGACACCGTCGTCGTCTTCCGCAACGTCGCCCTGATCACCCGGCCCGGCGCCCGCGCCCGGCGCGCCGAGACGGTCGGGGTCGAGCAGGCCGTGGCCCGGCTCGGCGCCTCGGTGAACTGGGTGTGGGAGCCCGGCACCCTGGACGGCGGTGACGTCCTGAAGATCGGCGACACCCTCTACGTGGGCCGCGGCGGGCGCACCAACGCGGCGGGCGTCCAGCAGCTCAGGGCGGCCTTCGAACCGCTCGGGGCACGGGTGGTCGCGGTGCCCGTGGCCCAGGTGCTGCACCTGAAGTCCGCACTGACCGCGCTGCCCGACGGCACGGTCATCGGGTACGCACCGCTGGTGGACCAGCCGTCGCTCTTCCCCCGCTTCCTGCCCGTTCCCGAGGAGACCGGCTCCCAGGTGGTGCTGCTCGGCGGCAACAAGCTGCTGATGGCCGCGAGCGCTCCGAAGACCGCCGAACTGCTGGCCGAGCTGGGCCATGAGCCGGTGATCGTGGACATCAGCGAGTTCGAGAAGCTGGAGGGCGGCGTGACGTGCCTGTCGGTGCGGCTGCGGGAGCTGTACGCCTGAGCCGGCCTGGCCGCCCCGTGTCCGGGCGGGCGTCCTGCCGCTCTTCCCTGCCCGCCCGACGCGACTCCTTCTGAGCGACTGCCCCGCGCGGGGCCTTCGACCGGCAGGGGCCGGCCGCGCGGCACAGGCGGCGCCCCGCGCGGGCGCTCACGCCGCGAGCGGCCCCTCCAGCACGGCGAGGCCCGCGCCGCGGTCGCCCTTCCAGGCGAATCCGGGCCCGTCGGCCGGCAGCCGCCCCCAGAGCATCAGCAGCAGTTGCCCGGCCGGGCCGGCGACGGCGGCCACGGGCGAACCGGGGCCGTAGACCCAGGAGCCTCCGGTGTCGGTGGCGTCGAGGCGGAGCGCCTGCCGGGGCGGGCGGGTCCGGCCGCGGGCGATCCGCCGCGGCGCGAGGGTGTCGAGCACCTCGGCCACCCCCTCGCCCGCCAGTTCCGCGTCGAACGGCCGTGCGCCGCCCAGCGCCTGCTCCGCGTCCCACCGGTGGACCAGCGTCTCCAGGCACCGGCGGCGCTGCCAGAAGCCGACCGTGTGCGGCGGGTGGAAGGTCCAGGCGGGCGTGGCCGGGTCCGTGTCGAGCGCGTCCAGCAGGGTCGCGGCCGCCTCGTCGAACCACCGCAGCAGCAGGCCCGGGTCGCGGGGCGCGGGCGGCGCCCGGAAGTCGCCGCGGCCCTCGGTCACGGCGGCCGCGGCCGCCAGGCCGGAGCGGCCGAGGTGCTCGGCGAGGTCGTGCAGGGTCCAGTCGCCGCAGGTCGCCACGGGCACCGCGAGGTCGGCGCCGAGACAGCTACGGAAGGCACCCAGCTCACGGTCGAGGTGGCGGAGGAAGGAGGCATGGTCCATGTCCGGAACCTAGCCGACGGTCCTGTCGATCCCGTGGTTCGCCCGCCTCAGGACGAGTCGTCGCGCCGCAGGTCGTGCCGCTCCTTCTCGGAGAGCCCGCCCCACACGCCGAACCGCTCGTCATGGGTGAGCGCGTACTCCAGGCACGCCTCGCGCATCTGGCACAACTGGCATATGCGCTTGGCCTCCCGAACGGAGCTGCCCGGCTCGGGGAAGAAGAAATCGGTGCCGACCTGTGCGCAGAGTGCCTGCTGCTGCCAGGCGATGTCGGTCCCGATGGTGCTGTCGATCCGCATGGTTCGGCATCGTTCCGGGCCGCGCAAAACAACCGATCAACGACTCATCAACGCGCCGCGAAAGCCCCTCCGGCACGGCCAGTGTAGGGGCCGCGGCAGCATAAGCCACGGCGCCGCGCCCGGCGCGCCGCCCGTGCGCCGCGAATCCCCGGCACCCTCGCGCACCCGCACCCGCAAGGTCACCGCCCGCTGGGCGCGAGCACCGCGAACCTGGCCCCGTACGGGTCGGCGAGCTGTGCGATGCGGCCCACGTCCTCGATGTCCACCGCCGTCCCCAGGGCCCTGCCGCCCAGCTCCTGCACCCTGCCGCGGGCGGCGTCGGCGTCCGGGACCGCGAAGTACGGCAGCCAGTAGGGGGTGGAGGCCCGCGGGTCGGCGGAGAGCGGCACCAGGCCGCCGAAGCCGGCGTCCTCGCCGCCGCCGGCCGGGGAGGCGATGGTGTACGTGCCGCCGCTGTACGGCATCTCCTCGGTGGTCCAGCCGAGTGCCGAGCCGAAGAACTCGGCGGCGGCCTGGACGTCGGGGGTGTACAGCTCGGTCCAGCACAGGGCGCTCTTCTCGTTCACCGTGTCCAGCCCCTTGTTGGCGGCGGGCTGCCAGACTCCGAAGGGAGTGCCCGCGGGGTCGGCCAGCACCGCCATCCGGCCCTGGTCCATCACGTCCATCGGCTTGAAGCGCACGGAGCCGCCGGCGTCCTCGGCGGCCTGGGCGGTGGTGTCCGCGTCGGAACTCTGGAAGAAGATGCTCCATGCGGGCGGGCCCTGGTCGGGATCGACGGTCATACCGCCGGCGACCACCTTGCCGTTCAGCCGGAACATTCCGTACCCGCCGGCGTCGGGTCCGGCCAGGCGGTAGTCCCAGCCGAACAGGTCGCGGTAGAAGGCCTGGGCACCGCCCATGTCGGGAGTGGCCAGGTCCAGCCAGTTCGGGGCGCCGTCGACGAAACGGGTGGTGAGCATGTGCACTCCTTGGGTTCCCGGGTGCTCTGGCACCGAGTCTGGCACCGCCCACCGCGGCGCGCCGCCCGAGTGCGACGGGCACGGAAGCGCCGGAGCCGCCCGCGCGCACCCGGCGGGAGAACGCTCTCGGCGCGAGCCTCCGTACCCGCCGCAGGCTCGGGGCGTGGCTCCCCGGAGCCCCGGTGGCTCAGGCCGAGGCGCGGCGCACCAGGGTCGTCTGGGTGACGACGGGGGCGGGCTCGGCGCCCGGCGCCTCCCGGACGACGGTGCCGGGCGGCTGGCCGCGGTCCCGGCCGTGCAGCAGCAGGCGGGCCATCAGGCGGCCCATCCCCTCGATGTCCTGGCGGACCGTGGTCAGCGGCGGATCGGTCTGCTCCGCGACGTGCAGCATGTCGTCGAAGCCGACCACCGCGACGTCCTCGGGGACCCGCAGACCGCGCTCGCGCAGCACCCTGAGCGCGCCGGCGGCCGACAGGTCGTTGGCGGCGAAGACCCCGTCGAGGTCGGGACAGCGGTCGAGCAGGTCGCGCATGGCCCGTTCGCCGCCCGCCGAGGTGAAGTCGCACTCCTCGATCAGACGCGGGTCGGCGCCCGCCAGGACCTCGCGGTAGCCGTCCAGGCGGTCCACTGCCGAGGTCTGGTCGAGCGGCCCGGTGATGTGCGCGATCCGGGTGCGGCCCAGCGCCACCAGGTGCCTGACGGCGTCCCGGGCCCCGCCGCGGTTGTCGCAGTCGACGTACGGCACGTCGCGCCTGGTGTCCGACCAGTAGGGCCGGCCGCCGAACACGGTGGGCACGCCGGTGGCGCGCACGATGCCGGGCAGCGCGTCGTCCAGGTGCAGCGAGAAGGCGAGCGCGCCGTCGACGTGGCCGCCCGCGAGGTAGCGCCCCACGCGCGCGTAGTCGTCCGGGCCCTCGGTGAGCAGCAGGACGAGCTGGGAGTCGTGCGCGGCGAGCTCCTTGCTGATGCCGCGGAGCTGGAGTCCGAAGAACGGGTCGGCGAAGATCCGCGTCTCGGGCTCCGCCACGACCACCGCGATGGCGTCGTGCCGCCGGGTCACCAGGCTGCGCGCGGCCTGGTTGGGCACGTAACCGAGCTCCTCGACCGCGCGCCTGACCCGCTCGGCGAGCGACTTCCGCACGCCCGTGCTGCCGTTGACGACACGGGAAACCGTGGCCCGTGACACCCCGGCACGTGCGGCCACGGCCTCCAGTGTGGGACGCGGATCGGTCGTCGGTTGGCTCACCTTCGGGCTCCTGTGACTGGGGTGGACGACTGGTCTCGACCACCCTAGCCGCGGTGGCGCACAGGAGAGAGCGCTCCCCGCGGGCGACCGGCGTGTCGTCCGCACGGGTGATATCCGAGGTGGGACGGGGCGCAGCGGGCGGCGCGCCGGCGTCTCAGTGGTGGTGCGCCTCGTAGTCCGGAATGGTGCCGTCCGCCTTCTTGACGAGGAAGCGGCCGACCATGCCCATGTCGGAGTGGCTCTGCACGTGGCAGTGGTACATCCAGGCGCCCGCGCCCACGCCCTCGCCCGCGATCACCTGGAAGCCGAAGGAGTCGCCGGGGCCCACGATCTTGTTGTCCACCACCTGGCTGGGGTCGTCGGGACCGGTGAGCAGGCCGGTGCGGTTGTCGGCCCAGCGGTGTCCGTGCAGGTGGAAGGTGTGGTAGTACTCGCCGTGCGTGATCGAGACGAACTCGACCCGTTCGCCGACGGTGGCCTCCAGGTCGGGCCCGGCGGGCAGGTTGTTGATGGTCATGTCGTTGAAGACGATCGTGAAGGTCCGCTCCGGCAGGATGTCGCCCTTCCTGCGGACGATCACCGGTCCGTAGAGCCCGGCGCGCAGGCCGCCGGTGCCGTGCTCGGTGCCGACGACGTGGTCGTGGTAGTGCCAGTAGCCGGCGCTGCCCGCCCGCCAGGTGCCGTCCGCGCGGCGGCCCGGGGCGTGGGTGCGCCAGGTGTAGGTGCGGGTGCCGCCCGGCTCCACGTGGCTGTGCGTCATCGCCGTGCCGTCGCTGGTGATCTCGTAGTCCACGCCGTGCACGTGCAGGCTCGCCGCCACGTCCATGGTGTTCTCGAACTCGATGTGCAGGGTGTCGCCCTCGTTGAGCTCGATCAGCGGGCCCGGGACGGTCGCCTTCCCCTTCTCCAGGCCGTAGCCCATCCGGCCGTCCGGAAGCTTCTCCGCGTACATCCTCAGGTGCCGGACCTCGCCGCCCGCGGGTGCCGTCGCGGCGGGCCGGGCGGCGGCCGCGGCCGCCGTGGGGCGTGTCGCGGCGACCGCGGCCGTGCCGAGGGCGGCCGCCGCCGCGCCCCCGGCGAGGAGGCGGCCGGTGAAGGCCCGTCTGCCCAGTGCCGCCGGCCGCGCGGCGGGGCCGGCGTCCGCCGCCGCACCGCCCTCAGCGCCCGCCGCCGTGCCGCGTGTCTCGCCCGTCGCGTCGTTCATCGCCGAACTCCCCTTCCTGGTACGGAGACTCACGGGGCGCACGAGTACCCCGGGGACGGCCACACGGTAGCTGTGCACCCCTCGTTTATCCACACTCAGGACAAAGTTTGTTCCATTGCGGTGATACCTATTGGCGAACCATGAAAAGAGGTCTAGCTTCATCGGCGCTGTTGCTATGACCGATGAGGGGTGGGTGACGACATGCGGTTCACACCGCATCAAAAGCCCTCAGCCGCACCAGGGTTGAGCAGAGCAAGACGCCACAGACCGGGCCGTGCGGGTCGCGGCCTGTCCGCCGTGCTGGCCGCCGGAGCGCTGGCCGCGGGCGTGCTGGCGGGGCCGACCGCCGCCGCACGGCCGAACCCGGCCGACGTGGCGGCCGCCATGGACCTTCCGTCGCCTCCGGGCGGCGCCGACGTCAAGGTGCTGTTGTTCTACGGCTCGGCCGCCGAGGGCGACGAGCCGCCCACCGTCGACGCGGGCATCGAGGCCATCGAGCGGATCGGCGGGACGGGGCCGGCCGCCCAGCACTTCAAGGTGCAGGCCACCGACGACGCCGCCGTCTTCACCAACGCCAGGAAGATGGGCTCCTACAACGCCGTGGTCTTCCTCACCGGCGGCGGAGACGTGCTCGACCCGGACCAGGAGGCCGGTCTTGAGGCGTACATGGAGGCGGGCGGCGGCTTCGTCGGCATCCATGACGCGGCCCGTGCGGAGCCGTACTCCGACTGGTTCACCGGCCTGATCGGCGCCCGGCCCGTCGGCGGGCCGCCGACCGGCGTGCAGCGGGCCACCGTCGAGGTGGGCGACCGGGTCAACCCGGCCACCAGGGACCTGCCACTTCAGTGGCAGCGCCCGGACCAGTGGTTCAACTGGCAGCAGAACCCGTCCGGCACGGTGCACACCGTGGCCCGGGTGCGCGAGTCGACGTACCGGCCGGGCACCGGCGCCAACGGCTGGGACCACCCCGTGTCCTGGTGCCGCGACTACGACGGCGGCCGCTCCTTCTACACCGCCATGGGCGGCACCGCCTCCTCCTACGACGAGGCGGACTTCCGCACCCATCTGCGCGGCGCACTGCTGTGGACGACCCGGTTGGTGCGTGCCGACTGCAAGGCCACCATCACCGCGAACTACAAGGCGGAGCGGGTCACCAGGCCCGACCGGCCCGGGCAGAGCGACCAGATCGGCGAGCCGCACGGCATGACCATCGCGCCGGACGGGCGGGTGCTCTACATCGGCCGCGGCGGCCCGAACGGCAACCAGCCGGTGGTCACCGACTGGAACGACCCGAACGTCGGCCGCGGCAAGGGCCAGATCCACGTCTACGACCCGAAGACCGGCAACGTCACCCTCGCCGCGGAACTGGACGTCTTCGGCAACAAGGGCAGCGGCGACGAGCTCACCAAGATCGAGGAAGGCCTGGTGGGCATCGAGCTCGACCCCGGGTTCGAGGACAACGGCTGGGTGTACGTGTACTACACGCCGTTCTCCGGACTGAACCGCGAGACGCAGATGGACACCCGGCAGGTCTCCCGCTTCACCCTGGACAGGGCCACCAACAAGATCGACCCGGGCAGCGAGAAGGTGCTGCTGAAGTGGCCGGCCCAGGTGCACAGTTGCTGCCACGCGGGCGGCGGGATGTCCTGGGACTCCAAGGGCAACCTGTACATCGCGGTCGGGGACAACAACTCCTCCCTGTTCAGCGACGGGTACTCCGGCAACAACCCGCAGCCCAACTACAAGGGCGTCTCCTTCGCGGACGCGCGCCGCACCGCCGGCAACACCAACAACCTCAACGGCAAGATCCTGCGCATCCACCCGGAGCCGGACGGCACGTACACCATCCCGGAGGGCAACCTCTTCACCGGCAAGGAGACCGACGAGGGCGGCGGCAAGACCCGCGGCGAGATCTACGTCATGGGCGTGCGCAACCCGGCGCGGATCCACGTCGACAAGAAGACCGACATCCTCTACGCCGGCTGGGTGGGACCGGACTCCGGCACCCCGTCGCCCACCTGGGGCCCGGCCAAGTACGACCAGTTCGCCGTGATCACCAAGCCGGGCAACCGCGGCTGGCCCTACTGCATGGGCAACAAGCAGCCCTACCGCGACCGCAACCTGCCCGACCCGACCAAGCCGCTGGGCTGGTACGACTGCGACCACCCGAAGAACGAGTCGCCGAACAACGACGGCCTGGTCAACCTGCCGCCGGTGACCGGCAACAACATCTGGTACTCGCCGCAGGGCGGCGCCCCGGACTACCCGCGCGACGCGAACGGCGTCCCGTCGTACAAGCCGGAGGAGGCCAGCTACCTGCTGCCGTGGCTCAAGGGCGGCGGCCAGGCCACGATGGACGGCCCCGTCTACCGCTACGACGCCGGGAGCGCGGGCCCGAACGCCTGGCCCCGGTACTGGGACGGCAAGTGGTTCGTCGGTGACTTCTACGACCAGGACCAGCCGAGGAACGCCGTCGTCATGGACCCGAAGACCATGGGCGACGGCGGGCTCCCGGTGCACTCGGAGTCGCTGAAGAAGATCATCCCGACCGGCAACGACGGCATCGCGAACCTGATGGACTGGGAGTTCGCACCGGACGGCTCGCTCTACGTCCTCGACTACGGACGCGGATTCTTCACCTCGGACGAGCACTCGGCGCTGTGGCACGTGACCTACACCGGCGGCGCCCCGACCCCGGCCGCCGCGAACCTGGCGAGGAAGGCGCAGTGATGACGGGCACCGTACGCAAGGAGAGATCCGCGGGGCTGCCGGTGGGCGGCCGCCGGCGCGGCCGGCATCCGTGGCCGGCGCTGCTGGCCTGCCTGGTGATGGTGCTCGGCCTCGGCTCCACGGCGGCCTACGGGCGCACCGCGGAGCCGGGCGGCACGGCCGCGGCCCAGACGCTGACCTGGACCGCGGGCGACGACATCACGGCATACACCTCCGCGCCCGCCACCGCGGTGGCGGGCCCGGCCACCCTCGTCTTCGAGAACAGCGCGGCCACCGGCAACACCACCGGCATGCCGCACACCCTCACCTTCGACGTCTCCGACGCGCAGTACAACAACGACGTCAAGGCCAACATCATGGCGAGCCCCACCGACGCGGAGGGCGGCAGGCACACCCAGGAGGTCACCCTCACCCCGGGCACCTACCACTACTTCTGCTCGATGCCCGGGCACACCTCGATGAGCGGCACCCTGGTCGTCACCGACGGCGGTGGCGGCGGCGAGGACACCACGGCCCCCACGACGTCCGCGGACGTCGGCGGGCAGCAGAACGAGGACGGGGCCTACGTCGGCTCCGCGACCGTGACGATCGGCGCGAGCGACGACGGCTCAGGCGTGGACACCGTCGAGTACGCGCTCGACGCGGACGGCGCCTGGCAGCCGTACACCACCGCGCTGGTCGTCGACCAGGTCGGCCCGCACACCGTCCGCTACCGCGCCACCGACAAGGCGGGCAACACCGCCGCGGAGAAATCCGTCGACTTCACGGTGGCCGCACCGCCGACGGACGACACCACGGCACCGGACACCTCGGCCACCGTCACCGGCGAGAAGGACGCGAACGGCGCCTACGTCGGCACGGCGACGGTGACCGTGACGGCCTCGGACACCGGCTCCGGCGTCAACACCATCGAGTACGCCCTCGGTGCGGACGGCGCCTGGCAGTCCTACACCGCACCGGTGATGGTGCACGAGCCCGGCGACCACCAGGTGCGCTACCGGGCCACCGACAAGGCGGGCAACACCGCCGCGGAGAAGTCCGCCGACTTCACGGTGGTGGCCCCGCCCGCCGACGACACCACACCCCCCGAGGTGAGCGCGAAGGTCACCGGCGAGAAGAACTCCGACGGCGCCTACCTCGGCAAGGCCACGGTGACGGTGACCGCGGCCGACGACGGCTCGGGCGTGGCGTCCGTCGAGTACTCGCTCGACGGCGGCCCCTACCTCGCCTACGCCAATCCCGTGGTCGTCGACCGGGCAGGCGCGCACGGCGTCGCGTACCGGGCCGCCGACGAGGCGGGCAACACCAGCGAGGCGCGGACGGTGTCGTTCACCGTCGCCCCCGGCGGCGGCGTGCCCCCACCGCCCTGCGCCGAGTACGACGAGCGCGAGACGGTGTTCGTGGGCGCCGTCGACACCGGCGTCCCCAACCGCGTGACCGACAACAGGTGCCGGATCAACGAGCTCATCGAGGACGAGAAGGAATGGACCTCCCAGGCGCTGTTCCTCAAGCACGTCAAGGCGGTCACCGACCGCCTGCGGAAGGACGGTGTGATCGACCGGCGCGAGTACCGGGTCATCAACAGGGCGGCGAAGCAGTCCGGCATCGGCAGGCCGGGCCAGACCGAGGGCTACCAGCAGATCTTCGACGGCACCCAGAAGTCCCTGGACCGCTGGGAGCAGGTCGGCGGCGGCTCGTTCAAGCTGAACGAGGACGGCTCGATCACCAGCCAGCAGGCGAACAACCTGGGCATGCTCTGGTATCCGGTGCGCAAGTACGGTGACTTCTCGCTGAAGTTGCAGTGGCGCGACGACGCCGCGGGGGATGCCAACGCCAACGGCGGTGTCTTCGTGCGGTTCCCCCAGGTGCACGACAACCCGTTTGAGTCCCGTCCGGAATGGGTGGCCATCGAGTACGGCCACGAGATGCAGGTCCTGGACAGCCCCACGGGGGACATGTACAAGACCGGGTCGGTCTACGGCTTCGACCGGGTCGGGCTCGCCGGGGCGATGGTCACCCCGAAGGGCACCTGGAACGACTACGAGATCCGCGTGGTCGACCAGCACTTCCAGTTGTACCGCAACGGCAAGCTGATCAATGAGTTCGACAACAACGGCGGGCAGGTCTTCGAACCGCCGCGGTCCGACGACCCGGGCACGGACGGGCGGCGCTGGGCGGAGGGCTACATCGGGCTCCAGGTGCACAGCACCGCCGACCGGATCTCCTACCGGGACGTCCGGATCAGGGAACTGTAGCTCCACGGCCACCACGGGCCCCTCCCCCGGCACCCCCGGCGGAGGGGCCCGCTGCGGCAAACCGCACAAGGCCCCCACCAGCAACCGAGAACACACCGCAAGTCCCGGCGAAACGGGGCGCGGGGAACTGCGCGGTACCCGCACCGGCCAGCAGCCGAAAGCACCACGAGAACCCCCACCCACCCGTAAGGGGCGCGGGGAACTGCGCAACACCACCCACCGGCCGACAGCCGAAGGCCCCGAAGCCGAAGGCCAACGAAGCCGAATGCCCCGAAGCCAACCGACCGCGAAAGACCGACCACGAAAGACCCACCGCGAAAGACCGAGGCGCGGCTCACTCCGTGCGCCGCGCCCTGCTCGGCTGCACCCGCTTGGGCTCACCCGCCACCTTCGGGTGCTCCGGCGGATAGGGCAGATCACCGAGCCCGTGGTCACGCTCGTCGCGCCGGGCCAGCTCCAGCAGCCCGTCCAGCGACCAGCGCCGGTCGTCCATGTCCGCGTGCACGTCGCCGAGCGCGGCGTAGCGGGCCGGCATGGTCGCCAGGTCGAAGTCCTCGGGTGCCGCCGCGTCCAGCTCGTCCCAGCCCAGCGGCGCGGAGACCGGCGCACGGGGCCGGGGGCGCACCGAGTAGGCGGAGGCGATGGTGCGGTCCCGGGCGGTCTGGTTGTAGTCCAGGAAGATGCGCGCGCCGCGCTCCTCCTTCCACCAGGCGGTGGTCACCCGGCCCGGCATCCGCCGCTCCAGCTCCCGCCCGCAGGCGATCGCGGCGCGGCGCACCTGGGTGAAGGTCCACAGCGGCTCGATGGGGACGAAGACGTGCAGTCCGCGGCCGCCGGAGGTCTTGGGCCAGCCCTTCAGGCCGTACTCCTCCAGGACCGCCCTGAGTTGGTGGGCGGCACGTACCGCGTCGGTGAAGTCGGTGCCGGGTTGCGGGTCTAGGTCGAGCCGCAGCTCGTCGGGGTGGTCGGTGTCGGCGCGCCGGACCGGCCAGGGATGGAACGTGAACGTGCCGTACTGCGCCGCCCACACGACCGCGGCCACCTCGGTCGGGCACATCTCGTCGGCGTACCGCCCACTGGGAAAGGTGATGTGGGCGGTGGGGATCCAGTCGGGGCGGTTCTTGGGGGCGCGCTTCTGGAAGAAGGACTCGCCGGCCACGCCCTCGGGGTAGCGCTCCAGGGTGGTGGGACGCTCGCGCAGCGCCCTCACGATGCCGTCGCCGACGGCCAGGTAGTACAGGGCGAGGTCCAGCTTGGTGAAGCCGCGCTCCGGGAAGTAGACCTTGTCCGGGCTGGTCAGCCGCACGGTGCGACCGCCCGCGTCGAGTTCGACCGCCGCGCCCTTGCCGCTCGCACCCATGCCGCCACGGTAGACCCCGGGGCCACCGGGCGCATATTGTTCGGATCCGTTGCAGAATGTACAGGTATGGATCTGCCGGTGATGCCGCCCGTGAAGCCGATGCTCGCCAAGCTGGTGCCGAGCATCCCGCCGGACATGCACTACGAGGCCAAGTGGGACGGGTTCCGCACCATCGTCTTCCGCGACGGGCCCGAGATCGAGCTGGGCAGCCGCACGGGCAAGCCGCTGACCCGGTACTTCCCCGAGCTGGTGGCGGCGCTGGCCGAGCGGCTGCCGCGGCGGTGCGTGATGGACGGCGAGATCGTGGTCGCCCAGGAGGGGCACCTCGACTTCGACGCGCTCTCCGAACGCATCCACCCCGCCGCGTCCCGGGTGCGGACCCTCGCCGAGCGGACCCCGGCCACCTTCGTCGCGTTCGACCTGCTGGCCGTCGGCGACGAGTCGCTGCTGTCCGCACCGCTCACCGAGCGGCGTGAGCGGCTGGCCCTCGCCCTGGCCGAAGTGACGCCCCCGGTGCACCTGGCCCCCGCCACCACGGACGCCGCACTCGCCCGGCGCTGGTTCGAGCAGTACGAGGGCGCGGGCCTCGACGGGATCGTCGCCAAGCCGCTGACCTCGCGCTACCGGCAGGACGAACGGGTGATGTCGAAGGTCAAGCACGAGCGCACCGCGGACTGCGTGGTGGCCGGCTACCGCTTCCACAAGAGCGGCCCGGTGGTCGGCTCGCTGCTGCTCGGGCTGTACGACACCGCGGGCGCCCTCCAGCACGTCGGGGTGTCGGCGGCGTTCCCGATGGCGCGGCGGGCCGAACTGGTCGAGGAGCTCGAACCGCTGCGGATGGCGTCGGTCGAGGACCACCCGTGGGCCTCCTGGGCCGACGAGGCGGCGCACGGGAGCGCCCGGCTGCCGGGCGCGCCGAGCCGCTGGTCGGGCCGGAAGGACCTGTCCTGGGTGCCGCTGCGGCCCGAGCGGGTCTGCGAGGTGGCCTACGACCACATGGAGAACGGGGTGCGCTTCAGGCACACCGCCCGCTTCCGCCGCTGGCGCCCTGACCGCACCCCGGACAGTTGCACCTACGCCCAGTTGGAGGAACCGGTGCGCTACGACCTGGGCGAGATCCTGGGGACGCCGCCGGCCGGCTGAACGGGTTCCGGGCAGCCGGCCGCCGTCCCCGCCGCCGACGGCCTCCGGGCGCCGTCGGCCGCGGACGCCCCGGCGCCTCGCGCTGCCGCCGCCGGTCGTCCGCCGGCACACCCAGGGCGTGCTCGCCCGTCCCGGCGGCGGGCAGGAACGCGGCGTCACGCCGGCGAGCGTCCGCGCGGGCCGCGCCGACCGGGCAGGCTCCATCGGGCGCTCCCCCGCGGGTTCTCCACCAGGCGCACTCCACCGGGCGCCGCCTCCACTTACGCGGCTCCCAGGCGCGCGGCGGCGGTGCTCAGGCGGCCGCCGCAGCGCTCCCGCTCGCTCACGCGCCTCCCGGCGCCGGTGCCGCGCCCGGCACCGCTTCCCGGTCCTCCTCGGCGGCGGCATGCGGTGCGGTCGGGTTGCGCAGGCCCTCGGCCGCGTCCGAGACCCGCCGCAGCAGATCGAAGAAGACCCGCCGCTCGTCGGCGGAGAGCGGGGCGAGGAACACCTCGTTCATCCGCGCGGTGCGCAGGGTCAGCCTGCGGTGCGTCCGGACGCCGTCCTCGGTGAGCCGGAGCAGGAAGCGGCGGCCGTCGCCGGGATCGCGCACCTTGTCGAGCAGGCCGCGCCGGCCGAGCCTGCTGATGACCTCGGCGATGGTGGAGCGGTCGAGCCCCACCCGCTCGCCCACCGTGCGCTGGTCGAGGCCCGGCTCGGCCACGAGGGCGTTGAGCACCGCGAACTGCGGCGAGGTGATCTCCTCGGAGACCATCGTGGTCCACAGCAGGTAGTGCGCCTGCTGCAACCGCCGGGCCAGGTGCCCAGGGTGGGCGGTCAGGTCCACCGCGGCCATGCGAGTCCTCCGCTCGGTTGCCGGCGCCCGGTCGGCGGGGTGGGGCCTGCTCCGGGGTCTCCGGGGTTTCGTCTGTGCACTGACCATACTCTCGCCCTGGACGGGGCCTTGTCGACCATACCGGCCGCCCGGGCCACTCCAGCGTACTGCGAGGTCCAGGGGGTATTGACGGCCGACGTGAGCAGTGGCAGCGTGTGGGTCGGCTCGCTGAAATAGTCAGTGCGCTGATTAATTCTTACCGTTCTTACCGGGAGGTGCCGGCCGGACGGCGCCCGTTGCCCGCGGTTCGATGGCGGCACGGGCGGCGCGGGTACCGGCGCCCTGGAGAGGTGGGGCTGCACGGATGGACAAGGTGGTCGCCTCCGCCGCGCAGGCGATGGCGGACGTCCCCGACGGAGCGTCGCTCGCCGTGGGCGGCTTCGGCCTGAGCGGTGTGCCGAACGCCCTGATCGAGGCGCTGTACGAGCGCGGTGTGACGGACCTGCGGGTGGTCTCCAACAACTGCGGGGCGATGGACTCCGGGCTCGCGGTGCTGCTCTCCGCGGGCCGCATCTCCCGGGTCACCGGCTCCTACATCGGCGCGAACAAGGAGTTCGCGCGCCAGTACCTGGGCGGTGAGCTGGAGGTCGAGCTGATCCCGCAGGGCACGCTGGCCGAGCGCCTGCGGGCCGGCGGCGCGGGCATCCCCGGGTTCTACACCCCGGCGGGCGTCGGCACCCAGGTCGCCGACGGCGGACTGCCCTGGCGGTACGACGGCGAGGGAGGTGTCGCCGTGACCTCGCCGCCCAAGGAGGTCAGGGAGTTCGACGGCACCCCCTACGTCCTGGAGCACGCCATCCGCACCGACTTCGCGCTGGTGCGGGCCGCGCGGGGCGACCGGCACGGGAACCTGGTCTTCGCCAGGTCCAGCCGGAACTTCAACCCGCTGGCGGCGATGGCCGGGCGGATCACCGTCGCCGAGGTGGAGGAGCTCGTCGAGCCGGGCGCCATCGACCCGGACGCGGTGCACCTGCCCGGGATCTTCGTCCAGCGCGTGGTGGCCCTGAGCCCCGAGCAGGCCGCGGACAAGGCGATCGAGAAGAGGACGGTGCGCGGCTGATGGCATGGACACGCGAGCAGATGGCGGCCAGGGCGGCGCGGGAGCTGGAGGACGGGCAGTACGTCAACCTGGGCATCGGGCTGCCGACACTGATACCCAACCACCTCCCCGAAGGCGTGCAGGTGGTCCTGGAGTCGGAGAACGGCATCCTCGGCGTCGGCCCCTACCCGGCGGAGGACGAGGTCGATCCCGACCTCATCAACGCGGGCAAGGAGACCGTCACCGTCCTGCCCGGCGCCTCGTTCTTCGACTCGGCGCTCTCCTTCGGCATGATCCGCGGCGGCCACATCGACGTGGCGGTGCTCGGTGCCATGCAGGTGTCCGAGCGCGGCGACCTGGCGAACTGGGCCGTCCCCGGGAAGATGATCACCGGTATCGGCGGCGCCATGGACCTGGTGCACGGCGCCCGCCGGGTGATCGCGGTCATGACCCACACCGCCAAGGACGGCGCTCCCAAGATCGTCGAGGAGTGCGTGCTGCCGCTCACCGGCAGGTCCTGTGTGGACCGCATCATCACCGACCTGGCCGTGCTCGACGTCACCGACGGCGGCCTGCGCCTCGTGGAGTGCGCACCGGGCGTCACCGAGGACGAGGTGCGCGAGAAGACGGCCGCCGCGGTGCACCCCGCGGACGGCGCCGCGGCCGGGTCCTCGACCGGCGCACCCCGCGAGGACAGCACCACCGGACGCTGAACGCCGCACGCGCCGGCGCCGCACACCCCGGCGCAGGACCGCGGCAGGGAACATCGGCACTCAACCCTGGAGTCACCATGGCTCTTACCCAGTCGGACATCGACACCGAGGTCGGCGACCTCCAGAACGCCTATGACAAGGCGCGGGCCGCCGGCGCCCCCGCGCAGCACCACCCGCCGCGCGACTACCGCCCGTACCGCAGCTCGGTGCTGCGCCACCCGCAGCAGCCGCTGGTCGCGGTGGACGGCGGCGATCCGGAGACCGTGGAGCTGCACGGCCCCGTCTTCGGTGCGACCGACATCACCGACACCGACAGCGACCTCACCGTCCAGCACCAGGGCGAGCCGCTGGGCGAGCGGATCACCGTGTCCGGGCGGCTGCTGGACAGCAAGGGCCACCCGGTGCGCGGCCAGCTCGTGGAGATCTGGCAGGCCAACGCCTCCGGCCGGTACGCGCACCTGCGCGACCAGCACCCGGCGCCGCTCGACCCCAACTTCACCGGCGTCGGCAGGACACTGACGGACGACGAGGGCCGCTACTCCTTCACCACCGTCAAGCCCGGTGCCTACCCCTGGCGCAACCACGCCAACGCCTGGCGCCCCGCCCACATCCACTTCTCCCTCTTCGGCACCGCGTTCACCCAGCGCCTGGTGACGCAGATGTACTTCCCGGGCGACCCGCTGTTCCGGTACGACCCGATCCTGCGGTCGGTGACCGACGAATCCGCCCGCGCCCGCCTGGTCGCCTCCTACCGGCACGAGCTGTCCCGGCCCGAGTTCTCGCTCGGCTACGAGTGGGACATCGTGCTGGACGGGCCGTCCGCCACCTGGATCGAGGAAGGCCGCTGATGACCGCGACGACACCGCCCAAAGCCACCCCGCCCCTCCCGCCCACGCCCTCACACACCGTCGGCCCGTTCTACGGCTACGCGCTGCCCTTCCCCGACGGGGGCCGGGTGGCGCCCGAGGGCCATCCCGACACCATCACCCTGCACGGGTACGTGCTGGACGGCGCCGGCGACCCGGTGCCGGACGCCCTGCTGGAGTTCTGGCAGAGCGGCCCGGACGGCTCCCTGAAGGGCAGGCCGGGCTCGATGCGCCGCGACACCGTGGGCGGCGGCCACCTGGGCCGCAACGGCACCGACTTCACCGGCTTCGGCCGCGTCGGCACCGACGCCGACGGCCACTACGCCCTGCGCACGCTGCCGCCCGGCAACCCGGGCGTGCCGTACATCAGCGTGTGCGTCTTCGCGCGCGGCCTGCTGCACCACCTGTTCACCCGTGCCTACCTGGCCGACGCCGCCCCCGACGCCGGAGGCAGCACGGCCGGCGGGCCGGTGCCGGCGGGTGACGCCCTGCTCGCCTCGCTGCCCGAGCAGCGGCGCGCCACGCTGGTCGCCCGGCCGGAGCCGCACCGGACGTACCGTTTCGACATCCGTCTGCAGGGCGAGGCGGAGACGGTCTTCCTGCAGTTCGGCTGAGGGCGCGCGGACGCAACGCGCGCAGTGAGGGGATGTTCGTGACACGCGCCGACTCCGACACCGGCCTGCTGGCACCGGGGCGGGCCGGATCCGCCGCCGAGGCCGCGACCGGCGACACCGCGTTCCTCCAGGCGCTCCTGGACGCGGAGGCCGCGCTGCCCCGGGCCCAGGCGGCGGCCGGGCTCGCGCCGGCCGAGGCGGCCGAGGCGGTGGCGGCCGCCGCCGACGCCTCCCGGTTCGACGCCCGCGACCTCGCACTGCGGGCCCGCACGGGCGGCAACCCGGTGATCCCGCTGGTGGCGGACCTGACCGCGCTGGTGCCCGAACCACACCGGGAGTACGTCCACCGCGGCGCGACCAGCCAGGACATCATGGACACGGCGATGATGCTGATGGCCGCACGGACCCTGGACCTGATCCTCGGGGACCTCGACCGTGCGGCCGGGGCGCTGGCCCGGCTCGCCGCCGCGCACCGCACCACCGCCATGCCGGCCCGCACCCTCACCCAGCACGCCGTACCGACCACCTTCGGCCTCAAGGCGGCGGGCTGGCGGTCACTGGTCCTGGACGCCCGGGACCGCCTGAGGACGGTACGCGCCGCACTGCCCTGCCAACTGGGCGGTGCGGCCGGCACGCTGGCCGCGTTCACGGCCTTCCCCGCGCCCGGGGGCACGGTGACCCCGCACGGGGGCGCGGTCCGCGGACGGGAGCCGGCGGGCCCGGCGCACGTCGACGCGCTGCTCGACGCCTACGCACACCAGCTCGGCCTGGCACGGCCCGTGCTGCCCTGGCACACCCTGCGCACCCCGGTGGCCGACCTGGCCTCGGCGCTGGCCTTCACGGCCACCGCGCTCGGCAAACCCGCCGCCGACGTGGCCACCCTCTCCCGCACCGAGATCGGGGAGCTGGCCGAGGGCGTCCGGGGCGGCTCCTCCGCCATGCCGCACAAGGCCAACCCGGTCCGCGCCACCCTCCTGGCCGCCGCGGCCCACCGCGCCCCTGCGCTCGCCGCCACGCTCTGCGCCGCGCTCGCCGCCCCGGACGAGCGCCCGGCAGGGACGTGGCACGCCGAGTGGGAGCCGCTGCGGGAGTTGCTGCGGCTGACCGGCGGCGCGGCCCGTGACGCGGTGGAACTCACCGAGGGCCTGCGGGTGCACCCGGACCGGATGCGGGCGCACCTGGACCTCACCCATGGCCTGATCGTGTCCGAGCGGCTGTCCGCCGAGCTCGCCCCGCTGCTCGGCCGGGCCCGCGCCAAGCAGTTGCTGACCGAGGCCGCCCGGCGCGCCGAGGAGAGGGGCCGCATGCTCGTGGACGTCCTCGCCGAGCTGAGGGAGATCACCGCACTGGGCCTGGACCTGGTCGAGCTCACCGACCCCGCCCGGTACACCGGGCACGCCGCCCACCTCACCGACCGCGCGTTGGAGCGTTCATGACCGACACCCTGCTGCACCACCTGGACGAGGGCGCGCCCACCGCTCCCCCGCTGCTGCTCGGGCCCTCGCTCGGCACCTCCACCGCACTGTGGGACGGGGTGGCGCCCGAGCTGGCCACCAGCCACCGGGTGATCCGCTGGGACCTGCCGGGCCACGGCGGCTCCAGCCCCGGGCTGATCGGGCCCGGCGCCACCGTGGACGACCTGGCCCGGCTGGTGCTGGCACTCGCCGACGCGCTGGGCATCGAGCGCTTCGCGTACGCCGGGGTGTCGATCGGCGGCGCCGTCGGGCTCCACCTGGCCGTCCACCATCCCGAGCGGCTCACCAGTCTCGCCGTGATCTGCTCCTCCGCGCACTTCGGCGACGGGGCCCGGTGGCGCGAGCGTGCCGCCTCGGTCCGCGGCGAGGGCCTGGCACCCCTGGTGGAGACGGCGGACTCGCGCTGGTTCACGCCCGGGTTCAGCGTGCCCGCGCTCCTGGAGGACCACCGCACGGCCGACCCCGGCGCGTACGCGGCCTGCTGTGACGCACTGGCCGCCTTCGACATCCGGGACAGGCTCCCCGAGGTCGCCGTGCCCACCCTGCTCATCGCCGGGCGCGAGGACCCGGCCACACCGCCCGAGCACCTGCGCGAGATAGCCGACGCCGTGCCCGGCGCGCAGCTCACCGAGCTGCCCGGCGCCTCCCACCTGGCGCCAGCCGAGCGGCCCGCGGCCGTGCGCGCGGCGCTGCGCGGCCATCTCACCGGTGACCCGGCGAGCGGCATGGCGGTGCGCCGCGCCGTTCTCGGCGACGCCCACGTGGACCGCGCCCAGTCCCGCACCACCGGCTTCACCGCACGGTTCCAGGACTTCATCTCCCGCTATGCGTGGGGCGAGGTCTGGACGGACACCACGCTGTCCCGGCGCGAGCGAAGCATGATCACTCTGACGGCGCTGGTGGCGCACGGCCACCTCGACGAGCTGGCGATGCACGTACGCGCCGCCCGCCGCAACGGCCTGGCGCCCGAGGAGATCGGCGCGGTGCTGCTGCAGAGCGCGGTCTACTGCGGGGTCCCGGCGGCCAACAGCGCCTTCGCCGTCGCCCAGCGGGTGCTGGCCGAGGAGGACGGTCCTGGCGGCGCGGATTCCTGACGGGCGCACCGGTTCCCTCCGGGCGCCCTGGGTACTCCTGCTGGGCGCATGCGCGGTACGGACGGCGACGTTAGGTGTGCCGTGCCGTGCGCCGGTCACGACCCAGGGTGAGGATCGTGTTCCGCACGGGACACGGGAAGGGAACCGAGATGTCCACCGTTCTGCTCACCGGCTCGACCTCGGGCCTGGGGCGCCGTCTCGCCTTCGAGCTGGCCCGCGCCGGCCATGTCGTCGTGGTCCACGGCCGCGACGGGCACCGGACGGCGCGGCTGGCCGCCGAGATCGACGACGCGGGCGGCGAGGCGGACGCCGTCGTCGCGGACCTCTCCTCGCTCGCCGAGGTGCGCGCCCTGGGCGTGCGGGTGGCGGCCGCGCACCCGGACCTTGACGTCCTGGTCAACAACGCCGGCGTCGGCTTCGGCGCCCCGGGTGCCGGGCGCGAGGAGAGTGCGGACGGGCACGAGCTGAGGATGGCCGTGAACTACCTCGCGCCCGTCGCCCTGACCCGCGCGCTGCTTCCCGTGCTGCGCAAGAACGCGCCCGCGCGGATCGTCAACGTCGGCTCGACGGGCCAGGTGCCGGTGGACCTCGACGACATCGAGTTCACCTCCGGCTACGTGGGCGTCGAGGCGTACCGCAGGAGCAAGTTCGCCCTCGCCGTGCACACCTTCGCCCTGGCCGACGAGCTGGCCGGCAGCGGTGTGTCGGTGAACGTGGTGCACCCGGCGACCTACATGGACACCTCCCTGGTGCGGGACGCCGGCGTCAGTCCCCTCTCGACGGTCGAGGAGGGCACCGCCGCCGTGCTGGCCCTGGCCGCCACCGACACCGGTCTGCACCACAACGGCACCTACTTCGACGGCACCGCCCCCTCCCGCGCCCACCCCGAGGCCTACGATCCCGGCGTCCGCCGCCGTCTGTTGTCGGCCACGGACCGGATGCTCACGTCCTGACCGGCGCTGGCCCGGGCGGCCGCGCTCGTCAGCGCAGCCCCCGTCCGTTGCCCAGGACCTCCTCCGCGCGGGCCACCAGGCCGTCCGCCCCGCACGCACGGGCCAGGGCGAGACCGCGGCAGAGCTCGGCGGCGGAGCGGGCCGCGATGCCGTACTCGACGCGCGCGAGGGCGTGCTCGTAGGCGCACGGGGACGCCTCCAGGTAGGCCGCGGCGCGTGCGTACAGGGTGGTGCGGCGCTGGCCGTGGGCCAGGGCGGCGGTGCAGCGCAGGGCCTCCCCCACGGCGGTGTCGGTGCCGAACCGCTCGGCCTGCGCGCGGGCGTCGGCGGCCAGGGCCGCGGCGCGTGCGGGGTCGTGCCCGGCCAGCGCGCGGGCGAGGTCACCGGCCCAGGGCGCCATGACGGTGTTGTGCCGGCCGCGCGCCGCGGCCGCCTTCTGGGCCGCCTCCAGCTCGCCCAGCCCCTCCGTGGCGCGACCGGTCGCCAGCAGCAGGCGGCCCCGTACGGAGTGCGCGTCGGGCAGCACGATGGTGGCCGGGTAGGGCGGTGCGAAGTCGTAGCGCTCCGCGATCTCCTGTGCGGCCTCCGGGCGGCCGCGTGCGAGCAGGGTGTCCATCAGCATGCAGGCGGCGTCCCAGTGCATGGGCAGACCGCTGCCGACCCCGTCGGCCAGGCGCAGTCCCTCGCGCAGGTACGCCTCGGCGTCGGCGAGCCGCCCGCGTCTGCGGTGCACATAGCCCACGAACGCATGGGCCAGGGCCAGGTGGGCGCCGTTCCAGCCCGCGCTCTCGTAGGCGAGCAACGCCTCGTTGAACAGCGTCTCCGCACGGTCGAGCCGGTCGGTGAAGGTGTAGGAGCTGCCCAGCATCACGAGGAGTTCGAAGCCCCACTCGGTGTCGGTCCAGCCGAGCCCCGGCGCCAGGCGGCCGTTGACGAGGACTCGGTCGCACAGTTCGACGACCTCCTCGGCGTTCTCCCCGCGGGTCATCGCGTCGAAGGCGCGCAGGATCAGCAGCGCACGCTCGGAGTTGTCGCGCCCGGTGAGCGGTCCGGCGAGCGCGGCCAGGCTGCGGGAGCGGCCCGGGGAGTCCTCCTCGGCGGCGTGGATGCCCTCCCACATGTAGTGCACGGCCTGCAGCCGCAGCCGGGCGGGGCCGGGTTCGAGGCGGTCGGCCTCGGCGTCCACGGCGGCCACCGCCTCCTCCAACTGGCCGTTGTGGACCAGTGCCTGCGAGAGGCGGCAGACCGCGTCCACCCGCACGTCGTCCTCGAGGCCGGGTATGCCGAGGGCGTTGCGCAGATGGCCGATGGTGGTGGCGGGCGAGGTGAGCAGGGTGGCGCAGCCCAGCTCGTAGAGGACCCGCGCGTGCACCTCGGGCAGCGGCGGCTCCCGCAGCGCGCGTTCCAGACAGCGGCGTGCCGCGTCGGGCGCGCCGACGGCCAGGTGCTCACGGGCCGCCTGGCGCATCTGCTCGACCAGGTCCGGGTCGTCGTCCGGGTGGACCTCCAGGAGGTGGCGGGCGGCTGCCGCGGCTCCCAGGCCCGACTGGGTGACGGCCCAGGCCGCCTGCCCGTGCATCGCGGTCCGCGTGGCGACCGGGATCGAGCGGTAGACCGCGCTGGCGATCAGGGAGTGGACGAACTCCAGCTCGTCGGCGCCGCCGGGGCCGCCGGCCGCGGGGCGCAGGATGCGGGCGGCCTGGAGCCGGTCGGCGCAGCGCCGGGCCTCCTCGGGTCCCATGCCGGCCAGCGTGGCGGCGAGGTCCAGCGAGATCCCGGCGCCGAGCACGGCAGCGGCCCAGGCGAACCGGGTGGCGTCGGTGCCCAGCGCTTCCAGGCGGGTGACGAGGCCGTGGCCGCGGGCCGAGTTGTTCAGCGCGCGCAGCTCCTGCGCCGCCGGCTCGATGGGCGACAGCCCGCTGTCCTGCACCTTGGCGAGGAGTTCCACGGTCTCGTACGGGTTGCCGCCGGTCACCGCCCACACCTCGCGGCAGAACGGGGCGTCGGCGTGTGCGCCGAGGGAGGCGCGGGTGAGGCCGGCCGTGGCATCCGGGGTGAGGGGGCGCAGGGTGGTGCTGGGGCGGGCGGCCGCACCCACCCGCTCCAGCAGGTCGGTGCCGGGATCGGTGGCCTCGCCGGGGCGGTGCGCGACGACGGCGACGACGGGCAGGTCGTCGAGGCGTTGCGTGAACGCGGCGAGCCACTGGAGGGTCTCCAGGTCGGCCCACTGGGCGTCGTCGACGAGCAGCACCAGCGGCCAGTTGAGCCGGGCGAGCCGGCGGACCGCGACGACCAGGCCCTCGCACACGCCCTGGGGGTCGGCCTGCCGGCCGCCCGGCTCGGTGATGCCGAGCGCGGGCCCCCACCGTCTCCAGCCGGTCCCCGAAGCACTCCCGCGCCTCGGCCGGCCCGAGTCCCACCAGCGCGGGCGCGAGCAACTGGCGCACGACGTTGAACGGGACGGAGGTCGTGGTCTCGCCGCCGCGTGCGGACCAGACGGTGCAGCGGCCTGCCGCCATACGGCCGACCTCGGCCAGCAGTGCCGTCTTGCCGATGCCGGCCTCGCCGCGGAAGACGAGCAGGCTACCGGAGGTGGCACCCGCGCAGAGCGTGTCGACGGCGACCGCGATCGCGGCCAGTTCGCCGTCCCGCTCCCACAGTGCCATCGGGGCGGCGTCGTCCGGCCGGCCCTGCGTCATCCCGCTACCTCCCTGGTCGGTCAAAGCGCGTACACCCAACGAGACTAGCCGGGCACACACCGCCGTAGTGCCGGTGGAATGAGGCCGCGGGCACATGCCGTGTTCCGCCCGCGCGGACGCGCAAAGGGTGGTAAAGACGGCGCACGGCGCTCGTGGGGGTGGTGGACCGGGGCCGTTCGGCGGCGGTTTGCGCCGCCCCTCTCATCGGGCTTTCAGGGTCGGCTCCTACTGTGGCGTCATGACCCAGGTGACTCCTCCCGGCTGGTATCCCGACCCCGGGCAGACGACTGACGGACCGCGCACCGAGCGCTGGTGGGACGGCGGTGCGTGGACGGACCGCATCCGCCCCGCCGAGGCCGCGGCCGGGTGGGGGCCGCCCGGGTATCCGCCGGGCGCCTATCCGGTGCCCGAGGCACGACCGCGCCGGCTGCGCATCGTGATCGGAACGCTGGTGGTGCTGGTCGTGCTGGCCTGCATAGGCGGCGGGGTGTACGCGCTGACCGACGGCGGCGGCAAGGACAGCGCGTCGTCCGCCCCGTCGGGGGCCCCGTCCCGGGGATCGGACGGCGGCGGGTCGCCGGGCCGGCCGGGCGTCCCGGGCGGGCCGGACGGACCCGGTGCACCCGACGGGCCGGCCCCGAAGACGGAGGAGGGCTACGCCACCGACACCGCGAGCGGCATCAGCCTGCCGGTGCCCGACGGCTGGAAGGGCGAGTCGGGGGCCGTCGGTGCCCAGGTGACCACCGGCACCTACACGTGCCCCGGCGACACGAAGCAGACCTGTGTGCGGGGCGGGGCGTTCTCCGCGCCCGCGCTCGCGCTGAAGCTGGAGCAGTCGTCGGCGAAGGCGGCGGCCGAGGCGGACATCGCGAAGAACGCCGAGGAGTCGTACGGCGGGAAGACCTACGGCAAGATCTCCTCGCACCAGCAGCTCGCGTCGCGTGCCGTGCAGGTGGCGGGCGAGCAGGGCTACCTGGTGCGCTGGAAGGTGGTGACGGGCAAGGGCGACGACGGCTACGTCGAGTCGCTGGTGTTCCCCTCCCCCGCGAGCCAGGACATGCTCGTGGTGGTGCGCTTCGGGTTCGACGTGAACGACAAGGCGCCGAAGGTGAGCGCGATGGACGACATCACCAAGGGCATCAAGAAGGCCGCGGGCCAGGGCGGCGGCAACGGCAGGCAGGTCTGAGCGCGGGAGGCGGCCGGGGGCCCGAACGGGCACCGGCCGCCGCTCCTTCGGGGTGCGTGGGCCCCGTCAGGCGCTCACCCGAAACCCCGCGAGTCCTGCTTGAGCGCCGTGTCCACGGTCAGCGCCGTCGCCACGACCAGGCTCAGCAGCGGCTCGGGAAGCTGGTAGTGGATCTGCAGGACGTAGTTGTCCGCGGTGGTGAACATCGTCTTGGCGAGGCCCTCCCAGGTCTTGGTGATCCTGGCGACCTCGTTGTCGGCGTGGTCCACGATCGCGAAGTTCCAGGCGCGCCAGTTCTCCGCCTTGATGGCGGCGATCTGGGAGCCGTTGGCGTGAATCCCGAAGTTGATCTTCCCGATCACGTTCTGCTGCACGATCTCGCCGACCGGCTGCCCGTCCGGGCGCTCCACGACCACCCGGGACTTCATGAGCTTCGCGGGCCGCGTCAGGACCAACTGCGGCCGGCCGTGGGCGTCCCGGATCTCAAGCCGGTGGGTCATGAACTGGTCGACGCTGGAGACGAAGCGCAGCGCCTTCTTCAGTGCGCTCTGCCCGACCTCGACCACGGAACCCATGGTGTTGCCCTGCTGGTCGAAGACGCTGTACTCGTTGGTCAGCTCGATCAGCTTGGCCTTCTGGTTGACGACCAGCACGGGCTCGGTGAAGAGCGTGCCGCCGCCCGGGCCGGCCTGGCCGACGCCGGCCTGCTGCCGCACCTGCCGCTGCACCCTCGCGGCGCCGGGCGACGCCTGGGCGGGCTGCTGGTACGCCGGAGGCTGCCCGGGGCCCTGGTGCTGCCCTGCGCCCGGGTGCTGACCGAACTGCTGGGCCTGCTGGGGCATCTGCTGCTGACCGGGGGCGGCCTGCTGGTTCGCGTGGGTGTGCTCGGTCCACCGGGACCCGTCCCACCACCGGAGCAACTGGGGCGTACCGTACGGGTCCGGATACCAGCCCGCAGGGGTGTTCGATTGCGTCGTCACCGAAGCACACTATCGCGCGGCTCCCCGGGGACAACCAGTACATGTGACGTGGGCCTCACCGCGGGGCCGACGGAAGCCGTGGTTCCGCCGGGGCCCCGGCCTCTTCGAGCACGCGGATCCGCCCGCCGGCCCGCACGTCCCCGGCGACCGGCGCGAAGCGGTCGAGCACGTCCCGCGGTGCGGCACGTGGGTCACGGGCGGTGGGTCGCGGGCCGTGGCCCGGCGCGGCCTGGGCGGACGGCGCGCGGCGGGGCACCGGCGGGCGGCAGGCGGCGCGCCGGGCGGACGGCAGGCGGCGCGCCGGGCGGACGGCAGGCGGCGCGCCCGGCAGGCGGCAGGCGGGGCGCCCGGCGGGGGGCGGGCGCGGTGCGGAGTGTGACGTCCGGATGAAATCGTCACCGCCGGCCGCCGAGCGCAGCGGCCCGCGCGGCAGGACGTGCCGGCGGACACGTGTGCGACGGTTGGAACAGGGGGAAAGTCGCGGTCATGACAGAGACGCTCACGCCCACGCACCGGCCGGTGCGCCAGCTCCTCGCGGCCTCCGTGGGCAACGCGGTGGAGTGGTACGACTGGTACGCCTACACCTTCCTGGCGACGTACATCGCCGACCAGATCTTCCCCAAGGGCTCGGGCAGTTCGCTGGTGCCGCTGCTGTCCACCTTCGCGGTCTTCGCGGTGGGGTTCTTCATGCGGCCCGTGGGCGGGCTGGTGATGGGGGCGGTGGCGGACCGGCACGGCAGGCGTGCGGCGCTGACCCTCACCATCCTGCTGATGGGCGGCAGCAGCCTGCTGGTCGGGGTGACGCCCACATACGCGGCGGCCGGGGTGTTCGGGCCGCTGGTGCTGGTGCTCGCCCGGCTGCTCCAGGGGCTCTCGGTGGGCGGCGAGTTCGCCGCGTCCACCACCTTCCTGGTGGAGTCCGCGCGGCCCGGCAGGCGCGGCCTGTTCTCCAGCTTCCAGTACGTGTCCACCACCGCCGGCCAGCTCATCGCGTCGGGCGTCTCCGCCGCACTGGTCGCGGCCCTGTCGGGCGGTCAGATGGCGGGCTGGGGCTGGCGGGTGCCGTTCGTGCTGGGCGCGCTGCTGAGCCTGGTGGGGTTCTGGATCCGGCAGGGCGCGGTGGAGACCCGCAGCGCCGGCCGGCAGGAGGTGCGGCCGGGCCTCTTCGACGCGCTGCGCCGCCATCCGCGGGCGTCGCTGCTGATCTGCGGCATCACCGCGGGCGGCACCCTCGCCTACTACACCTGGACGTCGTACCTGCCGACCTACGCCGAACTGAACGCGGACGTGGCCAAGGACGACGCGCTGTGGGCCGGCACCATCGCCCTGGCGTTCTTCGCACTGCTCCAGCCCGTGGCCGGGATGCTGTCGGACCGCTGGGGGCGGCGGCCGCTGCTGCTGTTCTTCGGCGTGGGGTTCGCCGTGCTGAGCGTGCCGCTGCTGCATGCGCTGGACGGTTCGTTCCTCATGCTGCTGCTGGTGCAGAGCGGTGGTCTGGTGCTGCTGTCCGGGTTCACCTCGATATCGGCGGCGGTGAACGCGGAGGTGTTCCCGGCGCGGGTGCGGGCGGCCGGGATCGGGTTCCCGTACTCGCTCACGGTGGCGCTGTTCGGCGGCACGGCGCCATATGTGGGCACCCTCTTCAAGCAGATCGGGAACGCGGGCCTCTTCCCGTGGTACGTCGCGGCGCTCTGCCTCGTGTCGTCGGTGGTGTACCTGCGGCTGCCGGAGACGGCGTGGGGCGAGTTGGAGAGGTGAGCGGCCGCGGAGGGGCCGGCTGTGCGGGCGCACGGGACGGGGCCGCCTCCCGTCCCGTGCCCCCGGGACCGCAGCGGTGCTGCTACTTCGGCTGGGGCCAGGCGAAGCAGTCGTCCCAGGTGGTGTCCAGGCCCGAGTTGCCGCCGCCGTCGGTGAGCGTGAAGGTGCCGGAACCCTGCGGGAAGGGGCAGTTGTAGACGCCCGCGGCGCCCACGCCACTGGCTTTGACGTTGCTGATGGTGGCCGCGCCCTGGGTCTCCGCCTGGACGACGACCGTGCCCGCGCCGTCGACCGTGCCGCCGTCGATGGTCACGTTCTTCGCGGCGAGGCCCGCGCCCCCGCCGGAGACGAACTCGTACACGCTGTACGGGCTGTCCTTCGCGGTGGTGCCGGTGATGTCCACCCGGGCCTCGATGGCGCTGTCGTAGGAGTCGACGCGCAGCGCGCCCATCGGGTGCTGCCAGTTCGGGTTGACGGCACCGGTGCGGACGAGGGTGTTGTCCGCGACCGTGATGGTGCCGGCCAGCGGGAAGAACGGGTCGGCGAACTTCTGGTTGGAGATCGCGATTCCACTGCCGAGGGCGTTGGTGTCGGAGACCACGTTGTTCCTGACGGTGATGTCGCGGCCGCCGTAGATGGCGATGCCGTTGGCCAGGTTGGGCTGCGAGATGGTGTTGTTCTCGAAGCTGGAGCCGGTGTCGGCGGCGTTGAGCGACCACATGGCGAGCGAGTCGTCACCCTGGTTGCGCAGGAAGTTGTTCCGGACGGTGACGCCGTTGGCGTTCCCGTTCAGGTTGAGCCCGTCGGCGGTGGTGTCGAGGATGTGATTGTCCTCGACGACCAGGTTGTCGTTGTTCCCGGTCAGCCACAGGCCGACCTTGACGTGCTGGATCCACATCCCGGACACGGACGAGCCGGGGCCCAGTGAACCGTTGACGAAGTTGTCCGGGCTGGCGTCGACGCGCTCGGTGACCTCGCCGATCACCGCGAAGTCCTCGATGTGGACGTTGCCGGCGGAGCTCTGCTGGTCGACGAAGTGCGAGGAGTGCACCACCGAGTACCAGCTCCCGGCGCCCCGGAGGGTGACGTTCGCGACGCCCTGGAGCGCGGAGGAGACCTGGTAGTCGCCCGGCGGGATCCACACCGTGCCGCCCTGGGCCGCGGCGATCGCGGCGTTGAACGCCTGGGTGGAGTCCGACCGCCCGGTCGGGTCCGCGCCCTGGTCCACCACCGAGACCGCGCCGGCGGGCGCTGCGCCCTCGGGGGCGACCTGCTCGAAGTCGGCCACGTCCACGGTGACCTCGCCGGAGGCCTCCAGGGCCACCCTGTCGCCCGCCTTGAGGTCCTGGCCGAGCAGCACCCTGCTGTTGTCGAAGAAGTGGTGGGTCCTGGCTCCGGCGATCCAGGGCGTGTCGACGTAGGAGTACCTGGAGGTGAGCGCCAGCGTCCTGTCGGTCCTCGTGCCGTTGACGTACACGGCGAGCGAGCCCGTCCGGCCGTCGGGCACGCTGTAGGAGACGTTCACGGCGTTGGCGTCAAAGGGCAGGGTGAACTCGACCTTCTGGCCGGCGTCCAGCCGCACCGCCCGGCGGCCCGACGCCTCGGAGGCGAGGCTGCCCTGCGTGTAGTCCGGGCCGACGGCCGAGCCGTCGAAGTCGGCCGACTCGGCCTCCACGGAGTGCACCGGCAGGTCGGCGCCGGCCATCTGGGCCGCGCCCGCGGTGGAGGCCGTCGCGGTGAGCGTGCCGCCGGCCAGGGCGACGGCCGCGGCGGCCGCCACCCAGCGGGGTGAGGGGCGCGTGGCTTTCTTCTGCATGGCTGTTCCCTTTCGTGGGGGGAGGTGGAACAGGTGCTCGCGGCGGCCGGCCGCGGGTCAGGCCCGCAGCCAGGCCGCCGTGTCCCTCGGCAGGCGGCCCGCGTCGTCCAGGGGGCCGCTCGTCAGCAGGACGTCGGTGTGGCCGGGCAGGGCGACGGCCCGCCCGGCGAGGTTGACGACGCAGATCAGGCCGTCGGCGCGGGCGAAGCTGAGCACTCCGGGCTCCGCGGGCAGCCAGCGCAGCGGGCCGTCGCCGAAGCCCGGCCGGCCGCGCCGTACGGCGAGCGCCGTCCGGTACAGGGAGAGCATCGAGTCGGGGTCGCCGGCCTGCCGGTCGGCCGCGTAGGAGTCCCAGCCGGCCGGCTGCGGCAGCCAGGGCTCCTCGCGCGAGCCGAAGCCGGCGTAAGGGGCGCCGCCCTGCCAGGGCATCGGCACCCGGCAGCCGTCGCGGCCCGGGTCCCGGCCACCCGAGCGGTGGTGCATCGGGTCCTGGATCCGGTCCCTCGGGATGTCGGCCTCCGGCAGGCCCAGCTCCTCGCCCTGGTAGATGTACACGGCGCCGGGCAGCGCCAGCGAGAGCAGTGCGGCCGCGCGCGCCCGCCGGGTGCCGAGGTCCAGGTCGGTGGGGGTGCCGAAGACCTTGGTGGCGAAGGCGAAGGCGGTGTCCTCGCGGCCGTAGCGGGTGACGGTGCGGGTGACGTCGTGGTTGCACAGCACCCAGGTGGCCGGGGCGCCGACGGGCGCGTGCTCGGCGAGCGTCTCGTCGATGGCACAGCGCAGCCTGGCGGCGTCCCAGGGGCAGGTGAGGAAGTTGAAGTTGAAGGCGGTGTGCAGTTCGTCGGGACGCAGGTAGCGGGCGAAGCGCTCGGAGTCGGGCAGCCACACCTCACCGACGAAGACGCCGCCGTAGGCGTCGGCGACCCGCCGCCAGGAGCGGTAGATGTCGTGCAGCTCGTCGCGGTCCACGAACGGGTGCGGGTCCCTGCCCTCGACGAAGTCGGGCAGCGCCGGGTCCTTGGCGGGCAGGGCGGCCGAGTCGATGCGGACGCCCGCCACCCCCCGGTCGAACCAGAAGCGCAGGATCTCCTCGTGCTCCTGGTGGACGGCCGGGTGAGCCCAGTTGAGGTCGGGCTGCTCGGGTGCGAACAGGTGCAGGTACCACTCGCCGTCCTCGACCCGGGTCCAGGGTGTGCCGGCGAACTGCGAGGGCCAGTCGTTCGGCGGCAGCTCGCCATGCTCGCCGCGGCCGGGCCGGAAGTGGAACAGCTCCCGCTCGGGGCTGCCCGGCCCGGCGGCGAGGGCCGCCCGGAACCAGGCGTGCTGGTCGGACACGTGGTTGGGCACGATGTCCACGATGGTGCGGATGCCCAGCTCACGGGCCTCGAAGATGAGCTTCTCGGCCTCGGCGAGGGTGCCGAAGGCGGGATCGATGGTGCGGTAGTCGGCGACGTCGTAGCCGCCGTCCGCGAGCGGTGACAGGTACCAGGGGGTGAACCAGAGGGCGTCCACGCCCAGCTCCGCGAGGTAGGGGAGCTTGGCGCGTACCCCGGCGAGGTCTCCGGTGCCGTCGCCGTCGCCGTCCGCGAAACTGCGCACGTACACCTGGTAGATGACGGCGGAGCGCCACCACTGGTCGTCGTCTTGGGTCCGCTTCTGGGCAGGGGAGGGCTGTCCCACGGTGCGTGCCTTTCGAGGGTGCCGGTCAGGGGCAGGGGCGGGGCGGTTCGGGTGGGCGCTCAGCCCTTGGTGCTGCCGGCGCTGATGCCGGCGATGATGTGCCGCTGGAAGACCAGGAACATCACGACCATCGGGACGCTGGCGATCACCATGGACGCGATCAGCACGGTCAGCGGGATGTTCTGGGACAACTGGACCAGTGCCACGCTGATGGGCTGCTTGTCGGTGTCGGAGAAGACCATCAGCGGCCACAGGAAGTCCTGCCAGACGGCGACGAGCGCGAAGATCGACACCACGCCGAGCACCGGCCGCGACATCGGCAGGACGATCGAGACGAGGCTGCGCAGCTTCCCGGCGCCGTCGATCTCCGCCGCCTCCAGCACGTCGCGCGGTATCTGGTCGAAGAACCGCTTGAGGAGGTAGAGGTTGAAGGCGTTGGCCACGGCGGGCAGCCAGATCGCGAGCGGGTCGTTGAGCAGGCTGGTGTGCAGCACGGGCAGGTCGGCCACGGTCAGGTACTTCGGCACGACCAGGGCCTGCGCCGGGACCATGAGGGTGGCCAGGATGCCGCCGAGGACGATCCTGCCGAACGCGGGCCGCAGCTTGGACAGGGCGTAGGCGGCCGCGGTGCAGAAGACGATCTGCAGCAGCCAGGCGCCGGCGGCCTGCTCCACCGTGTTCCACAGGTGCGCGGGCAACTGCATCAGGTCCCAGGCGTCGGTGTAGCCGGCCGTGTGCCAGGACTCGGGGACCAGGGTGGGCGGGGTGCGGGTCACCTCGTCCGGCGACTTCATCGCGCCGGACACCATCCAGTACACCGGGAAGAGGAAGGCGAGTGCGAAGAGCAGCACCACGCCGCAGAACACCGTCCAGTAGACGGCCCTGCCGCGCGGGCGGCCGAGGGTGTGCGGCGAGATCAGTGTGCGGGTGCCGCGGGGACCTGAGGGCCTCATGTGTCCTCCCCCGAGCGGGTCAGGCGCAGGTAGAGCGCGGAGAAGGCGCTGAGCAGGACGAGCAGCATGACGCTGAGCGCGCAGGCGCCGCCGAAGTCGTTGTAGAGGAAGGCGTACTTGTAGATCAGGTAGAGCACGGTGACGGTGGCGCTCTCCGGACCGCCGCCGGTGATCACGAACGGCTCCGTGAAGACCTGCATGGTGGCGATGATCTGGAGCAGCATCAGCATGAGGATGATGAAGCGGGTCTGCGGGATCGTCACGTGCCGCACCCGCTGCAGGAGTCCGGCCCCGTCGATCTCCGCCGCCTCGTACAGCTCCCCGGGTATGCCCTGCAGGGCCGCCAGGTAGATCAGTACCGTGCCGCCCATGTTGGCCCAGGTGGCGACGATGACCAGGGAGACGAGGGCGGTGTCCGCGCCGTTGGACCAGTTGGAGGTGGGCAGGTGCGCGAAGCGCAGCACCTCGTTCGCGAGGCCCGCCCCCGGGTCGTAGAACCACTTCCACAGCAGGGCGCTGACCACCGGCGGGATCATCACGGGCAGGTAGACCACGACCCGGAAGAACGCCTTCCAGTGCCGGAGCTCGTTGAGCACCAGCGCGGTGACGAACGGCACCGCGAAGCCGAGCAGCAGCGCGAACAGGGTGAACACCAGGGTGTTGCGCCAGGCCGCGCCGAACTCGGGGTCGTGCAGCACCCGGGTGAAGTTGGCGGTGCCCACCCACTGCGGATCGGAGCCCGGCGTGTACTTCTGGAAGGCGATGACGACCGCACGCACCGCCGGGTACCAGGAGAACAGCGCGAAGCAGACGAGGCCGCCGAGGAGGAAGGCGTAGGCGCGGGCCTGCTCGGCGATCCTGCGGCTCAGCGGGCGGCCCGTGCGGGCCGCGGCGCCGCCCGCCGCGCCTGCGCCCGGTGGGCCGGGTGGCACGGCCGGCGGCCGCGCGGGCGCGGCCGGATTCGGTGCGGTCTTCATGGCGCTCCCGTCAGCCCCGGGCGAGAATTCCGTCGATCTTGCCGGAGGCGTCCTTGAGGAGCTGGTCGATGTCGGCGTCCTTCTTGGTGAGCACGGCCGAGACGGCGCCGTCCAGGACCGAGTAGATCTGCTGCGCCTGCGGCGGCTCGATCTTGAGGTCGAGCTGCTTGTTGCCGTCGAGGAAGCGCTGGTAGTTGTCCACCGGCACGTTGGCGTTGGCCTTCTTGATCTGCTGGTCCTCTGCGTCGGCCGCACCGGTGAACAGCCGCGGCTCGGGCAGGCCGACCGGCGCGTCGTGCTTCCTGGCGCGGGCGTAGTCGCCGAAGAAGCCCTTGCCGGGGGTGAGGAACATGTGGTCGAGCCACTTCAGCCCGGCCCTGATCTGCGCGGGGCTGTCCTTCTTGTTGAACATGTAGCCGTCGCCGCCGATGAGGGTGCCCTTGCCGCCGGGCATGGGCGCGAGGGCGAGGTCCTTGTAGTTGCCGCCCTTCTCCTTGACCAGGATCGGGATGTTGTCCGGCGCCGCCAGGTACATGCCGAGCTTGCCCGAACCCATCATCAACTGGACGTCGTTCAGGACGAGGAGCTGCTTGCTGCCCATGGAGTCGTCCTTCCAGCGCATGTCCTTCAGGTTCTGCAGGACGGCACGGCCCTCGGGGGTGTCGACGCGTGCCTTCTTGCCGTCCGGGCTGACGACGTCGCCGCCCTGGGAGTAGAGCTCGGCGGTGAAGTGCCAACCGCCCTGGTTCTGGGCGCTGTAGTCGGCGTAGCCGACGGTGCCGCCGCCGAGCGCGGCGATCCGCTTGGCGTCGGCGCGCACCTCCTGCCATGTCGCCGGCGGCTTCTCGGGGTCGAGGCCGGCCTTCTTGAAGAGCTTCTTGTTGTAGACGAGGCCCATCGAGTAGCCGGTGCGCGGAATGCCGTAGATCCTGCCGTCCACGGTGTAGATGTCGCGCAACTGCTTCTGGATCGTCGGGTAGCTCTTCAGGTCCTTGACGTACGGGGTGAGGTCGGCGGCCTGGTTGATGTCCACGACGTGCGCGGCGTCGGTGAAGTACGTGTAGAAGACGTCCTCCATCTGCCCGCCGGCGAGCTTGGCGTCGAAGGTCTTGGGGTCCTGGCAGGGGAAGGCGTCGTGCGGGGTGACGGCGATGTCCGGGTGCTGCTTCTCGAAGGACGCCACGTCCTGGTCGAAGAAGCCGCGGTCGACCTTGGCGCTCTTCGGGGGTTCGCAGTTGACCGTGATGTGGGTCCTGCCGTCGGCGGCCCCGTCGTCACCGGAACCGCAGGCCGAGACCGTGGTGAGGACGAGGGCCGTGGCCATGGCGGCCATGGGGGCGCCCCCGAGGCCCCTGATGCTCCCCCGGCGGCCGGAAGGCCTGGGGGGTGCCCCCAGGAAGAAGGTGCGACGGAACCCGGGACTTCTCATCGGTGGACCCCTTTTGGGCAGGCGCGTGGTAGGCCCCGCCGCGCGGCACGCCGTGGTGGACGCGTGCGCTGCGTGGCGCACGCCACTCAACCACCACCGATAGTGAGACGCAAGATGTCGCGCCTATCTCGTAAATACTGAACAGCTCACTGTTGGTCCATACCGCACCATTGCCATCCGGATGCCACGCGGCTGCGGGCTCATGGCGGCGTCCGACACACGGCCGGCACACGGCGGCCGGCCGCGGGGTGCGGCCGGCCGGGGGCCGCCACGGGGTCAGCGCGGCGCCTGGCCGGTGGAGCCGCGGACCACCAGCTCCGGTTCGAACAGCAGCTCCTCGGCGGCCACGCTGCCGCCGCCGATCTGCGCGTACAGCATCTCGACCGCGGCCCGGCCCATGGACTCGATGGGCTGGCGGACCGTCGTCAGCGGAGGCTCGGTGCAGTTCATCAGCGCCGAGTCGTCGTAGCCGACCACCGACACGTTCCCGGGCACCGCGAGGCCGCGGCGGCGGGCGGCGCGCACCACGCCGAGCGCGATCGGGTCGCTGGCGCAGATGAAACCGGTGACGCCGGCGTCCAGCAGCCGGGCGGAGGCGGCCTGGCCGCCCTCGATGGAGAACATGGCGCGTGCGACGTGCTCGTCGGGCAGCCCGGCGCCGGCGGCCGCCCGGATGGCCCGTGCGGCGGCGAGCTTGCGCTGCGAGGGCATGTGGTCGGCGGGGCCGAGGACCAGGCCGATGCGCTCGTGGCCGAGCGAGGCGAGGTGCCGCCAGGCCTGCTCGACGGCGACGGCGTCGTCGCAGGAGACACCGGGGAAGCCCAGGTGCTCTATGGCGGCGTTGACCAGCACCACCGGGATCCTGCGGTCGGCCAACTGCCGGTAGTGGTCGTGCGGCGCGTCGGCCTGCGCGTACAGGCCGCCCGCGAACACCACGCCGGACACCTGCTGCTGCAGCAGCAGCTCGACGTAGTCCGCCTCGGAGACCCCGCCCTTGGTCTGGGTGCACAGCACGGGCGTCAGGCCGAGCTGGGCGAGCGCACCACCGATCACCTCGGCGAACGCGGGGAAGATCGGGTTCTGCAGCTCGGGCAGCACCAGGCCCACCAGACGGGCGCGCTCGCCGCGCAGTTGGGTGGGGCGCTCGTAGCCGAGCACGTCGAGCGCGGAGAGCACCGCCTGCCGGGTCGCCTCCGAGACCCCCGGCTTGCCGTTGAGCACCCGGCTGACCGTGGCCTCGCTGACCCCTACTTTCTTGGCCACCTGAGCAAGTCGTCGCGTCATGCACGCAAGAATAGCGCAAGCTCTTGCAAGCAGCTTGCGTGGGTCGGGCGCCTCCGTGCAGGCCGTGCAGGCCGTGCAGGACAGCCGGTGACGACGGCGGCGACACCGACAGCAACAGCAACAGCAACAGCAACAGCAACAGCAAAGGATCCCCGTTGCTCGAACCGGCCTCCAGCGCGCGGGCGCCGGCGCGTCAGGCCTCCGCGTCAGGCCTCCGCGGCGGGCACCGCCCGGAGGTGGCCCGCGGCCCGTCGGCCGCCGGGCGCCGCGCGCATACCGCGCGGGCCGCCGCGGGGCTCGCGCAGCACCAGCGTCAGATGGTGGTAGCCCAGTGCCTGGAGCATCCGGGGGGTGTCGGCCACGACCCGGCAGTGGGTGCGGCCCCAGCGCGGATCCGGATGCCACAGCGGACGGACCGAGCCGTCGTGCTCCGCCGCGTCCGGGCCGACCGTCCGCAGCCAGTGCGGCAGGCCCTGGCGGTAGGCGGCCTCCATGATGGGGTCGTCCTCGATCTCCCTGCGGATCGCGAGCAGTCCGGCGTCCTGCCCGTGCTCCTCCAGGCCCTTGGCCAGGTGCGCCAGCATCGGCAGGCACCAGCTCGACTCGTGCTCGCCGAGGACCGAGCCGGCCTGGGGATGGAAGAGGACGAAGCGCATGAGGTTGTCGTGCGGCATCGCGGTCGGGTGCGGCGCGATGCCCTGGAAGAGCGCGTCGAAGGCGGGGTTGGCGAGAACCACGTCCCACCGGTGGTCGTAGACGACGGACGGGTGCGGAACCGTGCTCAGCAGAACGGTGTAGTCCTCGAGGTAGGCGCGCACCTCCGGATCGCCGGGGTCGTGCCCGGTCCCCGACCGCCACCCGCCCGCGCGGTGTGCCATCGGTGCACCAACCCCCAACTACAGCTCTTTTCCCGCGACTGCCCTGCGGTCGCGGCGGCAAAACGGATCTTCACATCCGCCCCGCGATCCTGCTGCCACCGCAGATACATGTCAATTATCGTGGCATTTAAGGTCTGTTGAGGGCCGATTCACGCCACAGTTGTGGCGGTTCTGGATGCGCCCGTCCGCCACCGGTTAACCTCCCGACGTCCGCCTACGGGACGGCACGTGCAGGGCGGCGCGATCCATCAAGCGGTGGCGGGAGTTCGGATGCCTTGGTCCCGCCGATCCCGCCGGTGTGACCAAGGAGCTCTCTCGGTGACGGATGGCCTTTCGGTTCCGGATGCTGACACCGGCCCGCTGCCGGCCCTGGCCGCCCGTGTCAGTGCCCTGGCCGACCGGCTCCGCATCCCCCGCGCCGAGGTCTTCGACGCGGCACGGCTGTCCGTCGCCTCGGGCGTTCCCGAGGAGCTGGTCGAACCGCTGCTCGGCGGCCGCACGCGCGGCTGCGTCTGCCTCCAGGACCGTTTCGTGCAGCGGCTCGCCCTGCTGCGCCGCACCCGCAGGAAGCCGGACGGCCGCCGCTACACCCAGCAGGAGATCGCCGACGCGGCGGGCATGTCGCGCCAGCAGGCCGGAGCGCTGATCAACGGCGACCGGCGGCCCACCATGGAGCACTGCGCAGCGATCCAGCGCTTCTTCGGCGTGCACGCCGGCTTCCTGACCGCCGACGACCCCGAAGCGCTCGCCATGGCCCTGCAGCACACCGAGCAGGAGCTGCTGCACCGGCTCGACCGGCAGTGGCGTGCGGTGCGCTGCCCGGCGCCGCCCCAGGACCGGGAGCGTGACCCGCTGGAGCAGTTGCTCCGGCACCACGGCGTGCGCGACATCGCGCTGCGCGCCGCACGACTGCCCAGCGACCAGCACCGCGACAAGGTCACCGAGTGGCTCGACATGCTGCTGGAGATGCTGTTCGAGGACGCCGGCGGGCGGTACGCGCCTGCTGGGCGCGAGCCCGCGCAGCCCGAACCCGCGGGGCACGAGGCACCGGGCCCGCCCGGGCCCGCGCAACAGGGCGACGCGCCGGGACTGCCGGGCGGCTGCTGAGCGGCCGGCACGCACCGCGCACGCAGCGCCGTTGTCAGTGCAGGACGGCATGCTGGCAGTGCGCAACGACCGTGCGCAGCCGACCGATGCCGCACCGCCCACCGACCGGCGGGGCGGCGCCGAGCACACCGGGGAGCAGCCATGCCCATGGCCCTGATGACCGACCGCGAACGCGCCGCCGTCCAGGCGTACCTGCGCCTGCTCCAGACGGTGCGGGCGGCCCTCGACCTCGCCGGCCCCACGGCCCCCGCGGGCGGCGCGGGCATCGGTCACCCGCCCGTGGTCGCGCCCTCCTTACTGGCCGACGCCGACCGGGCACTCGCCGCGGCCGGACTCGCGGGCAACGAGGGGGAGTTCTTCGCGCTGCTGCGGTCCTGGTGCCCCGCGGTGGGTGCGGCGGGCGGCTGACCAGCACGGCCTGCCCCCCTCACCTGCTCCCGCACCGGCGCTCACCGCCCCGTGCGGGGGCATGACTGTTTTCACCCGCAATGCAGTGCCATGCACGACAAGGCACGGCAAGCAGGCACACCGGGAGAGCACAGCGCGACGGACCGGTGACTATGCGTTCACGCAGGCCAAGCGGAAGCGCACCTTCAGTAAATCTGCACACCGATTGCGCAGGCAGGGCACGGATCCCGACAGAAAACCGAGGGACAGGTGGGGCCACCGCCTTCTCGTGACGGGAGTGTCCGGTTTCCGCGACACCGGACGCCGCGGGAAGGGGTCATGACGGCGGGCCACGTGAAGGATTCGCCACCAACCCGTGCACACACCTGCACCTCAGGGAAAGTCGGCGCTCCCCCGACCACCGGATCGCGGTGCCGGGAGTTGGCAGCCCGACGTGACGGCGTGCTTGGATCCTCAGCACCGCGGCAGCCACCCCTGAGAACCCACCCCAGGGGAGCAGGCGGCCGCGAACGGCATGGCGGTCCCGCTCCGAACGGTTCGTCCGGCCGTTGTTGAGAAATATCCTTACGAAGGGAAACTCCCATCATGAACCGCACCCCCCAGGTTGAGACCCTCGAAATCTCCGACAGCGAGCTGGACAACGTCTCCGGCGGCCTGGTCGGCGACCTGGTGAGCAACGTCGTCGCCACGGCGGACTCGGTTGCCCCGGTCAGCGGCACCGTCGGCGCCGTCTCCGGTGTCGTCCAGTCGACCGTCGGTCTCGACGTCACCGGTCTGGCCACCGGTGTGGTCTCCGGTCTCTGAGACGCGATACTGCTGTGAGTCCCGGAGCCGGGTGGCTCCGGGGCTCTCGGCTGTCGTGACGTGGACAGCCGAACACTGACAGTCGGACGCAGCAACAGGCAGTTGAGGGAAGAGTTCGGTGGAGTTCCGCAAACAGGCCCTTTCCAAACTGCAGGCGCCGGAAGAGCTCGACCTGCCGGTACGGTTCGCCCGGCCGCAGGGGTGGCTCGTGCTGGCCGTCACGGTCGTCGTCATGGCGGCCGGTGCGTTCTGGGCCCTGACCGGCACCGTCTCCTCCACCCTCGAAGCGGACGGCGTCCTCACCCACGCCGAGGGCAGCTACGTCCTGCAGAGCCCCGTCGCGGGCCAGGTCACCGACGTACTCGCCGAAGCGGGCAGGAACCTGCCCACCGGCACCCCGCTCCTCAAGATCCGCACCCCGCACGGCGACAGCGTCGTGCGCACCCTGGCCGCGGGACGCCTCACCACCCTCGCGGTCACCATCGGCGCGGTGGTCACCACCGGCACCGACGTCGCCACCGTCGAGCGGGTCGACCACCCGGGCGACCCGCTGCTGGCCGTCCTCTACGTGCCCGCGGCCCGCGCCGCGAGCGTCCCGCAGGGCGCTCCGGTCGACCTCACCCTCCAATCGGTGCCGGTCGACCGCTACGGCGTGCTCCGCGGCCGGGTGCAGACCGTCGGCAAGGCGGCCCAGAGCCGCCAGCAGGTCACCGCCTTCCTCGGCGACGCGGAGCTGGGCAGGGCCTTCACCCGCCAGGGCAGCCCCGTCCCCGTCGTGGTCAGGCTCGACACCTCCCAGCACACCAAGTCCGGCTACCGCTGGTCCTCACCCCAAGGCCCGCCCTTCACCGTGCAGTCCATGACCGCAGCCGTCGCCCGCATCCGCCTCGCCGACCAGCGACCGGCCGATTGGCTGCTGCCATGAGCGCGCCCGGATCCACTCCCCCGCGCCTTCCCGCCCCCGCCGGCCGCGGCAGGCACCGCCCCGCCGCCGAGGAGCGCGGCGGCCGGCGCCGCACGCCCGCACCGCCCGGGCCCGCGCCCAAGGGCCGCAGGCCGAGAACGGTGCGCAGCCCCACCGTGCTGCAGATGGAGGCCGTGGAGTGCGGCGCCGCCTCCCTCGCCATGGTGCTCGGCCACTACGGCAGGCACGTCCCGCTGGAGGAACTGCGCATCGCCTGCGGTGTCTCGCGCGACGGCTCGCGGGCCAGCAACGTACTCAAGGCGGCCCGCAGCTACGGCCTGACGTCCAAGGGCATGCAGATGGACGTGGCCGCGCTCGCCGAGGTGCAGGGCCCGGCGATCCTGTTCTGGGAGTTCAACCACTATGTCGTCTACGACGGCATGGGCCGCAGGTTCGGCAAGCGCGGTGTGCACATCAACGACCCCGCCAAGGGCCGCAGGTTCGTTCCCATGGAGGACTTCGACAGCTCCTTCACCGGCATCGTGCTGGTCTTCGAGCCCGGCGACGGCTTCAGCAGGGGCGGGCGCAAGCCCGGTGTCCTCGGGGCGATGCCGGCCCGGCTGCGCGGCACCTTCGGCACCATGCCCGCCGCGGTGCTGGCCAGCCTGCTGCTGGTCGCGGTGGGCGCCGCCGTGCCCGCGCTCAGCAGGACGTACATCGACACCTTCCTGATCGGCGGCCAGACCTCGCTGCTGGGGGCGCTGTTCACGTCGATGGCCGCGATGGTGGTGCTGACCGGGGTGCTCACGGCGCTGCAGCAGTCGAACCTGCTGCGCGGCCGGCTGATCTCGTCCACGCTCGCGAGCGCCCGCTTCCTGCGCCACCTGCTGCGGCTGCCCGTCACGTTCTTCGCCCAGCGCAGCCCGGCCGACCTGGTGCAACGGCTGCAGTCCAACGACACGGTCGCCGAGACGCTGGCCCGCGACCTGGCCGCCGCCGGTGTGGACGCGGTGGTGGTGCTGCTCTACGCGGTGCTGCTGTGGACCTACGATCCGCAGTTGACGGTCATCGGGGTGCTGGTGGCACTGCTGAACGTGGTCGCGATGCGCGTGGTGGTGAAGCTGCGGGCCACCCGGACGCAGAAACTGCGCGCGGACACCGCACGGCTGACCAACACCTCGTACACCGGACTCCAACTGATCGAGACGATGAAGGCCACCGGCGGCGAGGACGGCTACTTCCGCCGCTGGGCGGGCCAGCACGCGACGACGCTGGAGGAGCAGCAGCGGCTCGGTGTGCCGAGCGCCTGGCTGGGCATGGTGGCGCCGACGCTGGCCACGCTCAACAGCGCGCTGATCCTGTGGGTCGGCGGGCTGCGCGCGGTGGACGGGCACATCTCGATCGGTCTGCTGGTCGCCTTCCAGGCACTGGTGACCCGCTTCACCGCCCCGATCACCCGGCTGAACGGCGTCGCGGGCCGCATCCAGGACTTCGCCGCCGACGTGGCGCGGCTCAAGGACGTGGAGAACTTCCCTGCCGACTCGCTCTACGCCCGCCCCGGGACCGGCGGCGGCACCCGCAGGCTGCGCGGGCACGTGACGCTGGAGAACATCACCTTCGGCTACAGTCCGCTGGACAAGCCGCTGCTCACCGGATTCTCCGTGTCGGTCGGCCCCGGGCAGCAGGTGGCGCTGGTGGGCGGCTCGGGCAGCGGCAAGTCGACCGTCTCCCGGCTGATCTCGGGCCTCTACACCCCGTGGGAGGGCGAGATACGCATCGACGGGCAGCGCCTGGACGACATCCCGCGCGGCGCGCTCGCCTCCTCGGTCTCCTTCGTCGACCAGGACATCTTCCTCTTCGAGGGCACGGTCCGCGACAACATCGCGCTGTGGGACCCCTCGATCCCGGACGACGCGGTGATCGCCGCGCTCAAGGACGCCGCGCTGTACGAGGTGGTGGCGCGCCGTCCCGGCGGCATCCACAGCCGTGTCGAGCAGGACGGCCAGAACTTCTCCGGCGGCCAGCGGCAGCGCCTGGAGATCGCCCGCGCGCTGGTGCGCGGTCCCAGCGTGCTGGTGCTCGACGAGGTGACGAGCGCGCTGGACGCGGAGACCGAGCTGGTCATCATCGACAACCTGCGCCGTCGCGGCTGCGCCTGCGTGGTGATCGCCCACCGGCTGAGCACGGTCCGCGACAGCGACGAGATCGTGGTGCTGAGCCACGGCACGGTCGTGGAGCGCGGACGCCATGAAGAACTGGTCGCGGCGGGCGGCCCGTACGCCGAACTGGTCAGGGAGAGCTGAGTGACCTCCGTACACGACCCGGTGACAGCCCAGCCGGCCGGGGACGACGCGGTCCTCGCGGCGCTGGGCTCGCTGGGCGAGCAGGTGGACTGCACCGGTCTGCCCAGCGTGCCCCTGGAGGGCCCGGTGGTGCTGTGGCTGGTGGCGGCGGGCGCGCTCGACCTGTTCGCGGTCGACGCGGCGCAGCAGGGGCACTGGCACCACCTCGGCCGCCTGGAACCCGGCTCGCTGCTGCTCGGGCCCGTGCAGGGGCCCCAGCACACCCTGGTGGGCAGGCCGGTGCGCGGCTGCGTCCTGCGCCGCATCCCGCTGCGGGAGCTGTCCCGGCAGACCGGTCCGGCCGCCTACCAGGGCGGGTACGGCGACGGGTACGACACCGGCTCCCACCCCGCCTACGACACCGCCTATGACACAGGGGCGTACCCGGCCGCCGCGTACGACACCGGCTCCTACCCCGCCTATGACACGGGGGCGTACCCGGCCGCCGGGCAGGGCGATCCGTACGGCACCCGGGACCAGGGGGCTCCGGAGCAGCTCAGCGCGCTGGAGTACGCCTTCGCGCTGGGCGTCGGGCGGGGTCTCGGCATCGTCTTCGAGGCGCCGCTGAGCGGGCAGCCCGCCGAACCCGGTGCCGAGGCGGACGTGCTGTGGATGCAGGTGCCGCCCGGCAGCGTGCAGTACGGGGCCGCGTACAGCGCCGAGGCCGCGGGCGATCTGCTGGTCGACCCGGGGCTGTGGCAGTCCATGGTCGACCAGCAGCAACGGCTGCTGTCCGCGCTGGACCGCTGGATCGAGCAGTTGGAGCGCACCCACGAGGACCGCACGGCGGCCGGCATCAGGGCCGGTGAGGCGGTGCGCGAGCAGGCCGACCGGGCGCTGCTGGCGTCCATCGGCAGCGCGCGTGGCGGTGCCGGGCGCGGGCAGGGCGCGGGCGACGACGTCACCTACGCCGTCTGCCGGCTGGTCGCCGGTGCGGCCGGGATCAGGCTGACGGAGCCGGCCGCGAGCGGGGCGGTCGGCGACCGCACCGATCCGGTGGAGCGGATCGCGCAGGCCTCCCGGATCCGCACCCGGGTGGTGCGCCTGACCGGGCGCTGGTGGAAGGATGACATGGGCCCGCTGGTGGGCCGGCGGGCCGGCAGCGGGGTGCCGGTGGCGCTGCTGTGGCGGCGCGGCGGATACACGGCGGTGAGCGCGGTGTCCGGCCGCGGCACCCGCGTCGACGCGGGCAACGCCGGGGAGTTCGAGGCGCAGGGGGCGATGTTCTACCGCCCGCTCCCCGAGCGCCGGCTCGACCTGCTGCGGTTGATGCGCTTCAGCCTGCGGGGCACCGCGTTCGACGTGCGCAACCTGGTGGTGAGCGGACTGGTGACGGTGGGCCTCGGCGCACTGGTGCCGATCGCCACGGGCAAGGTGCTCGGCCAGTTCGTACCGCAGGCGGAGCGCGGCCTGATCGTGCAGGTCTGCCTCGCGGTGATGGTCGCCAGCCTGGTCTCCGCGGCCTTCACGCTGCTGCAGAACCTGACCATGCTGCGGATCGAGGGGCGGATCGAGGCCACCCTGCAACCCGCCGTGTGGGACCGGCTGCTCAGGCTGCCCACCAGGTTCTTCACCCGGCGCTCGACCGGAGAGCTGGCCAGCGCGGCGATGGGCGTCAGCGCGATCCGCAGGATGCTGGCCGGAGTCGCCCCGGTGGCGGTGCAGTCCAGCACCATCGGCGCGATGAACCTCGTCCTGCTGCTGTGCTACAGCGTTCCCATGGCGCTGGCGGCCGGCGCGATGCTGCTGGTGATCGCCGCGGTGTTCCTGGCCCTCGGGCTGTGGCAGGTGCGCTGGCAGCGGCGCCTCGTGGTGCTCACCAACAAGCTGAACAACCGGGCGTTCCAGACGCTGCGCGGGCTGCCGAAGCTGCGCATCGCGGCGGCCGAGAACTACGCCTACGCGGCCTGGGCGCGGGAGTTCGCGCGCAGCCGTGAGATGCAGCAGCGGGTCGGCCGGATCAAGAACGTCACCACCGTCGCCGGCGCCCTCTACCTGCCGCTGTGCTCGCTGCTGATGTTCATGCTGCTGGCCGGTCCGGCCCGGGGCAGCATGTCGGCGGGGTCGTTCCTCACCTTCAACACCGCCATGACGATGATGCTCACCTCGGCCACCCAGCTCACCGGCGCCCTGGTCTCGGTGGTCGCCGTGCTGCCGATGTTCGAGGAGATCAGGCCGGTGCTCGACGAGGCACCGGAGGTCGGCGAGGCGAGCACCAGGCCGGGTGAGCTCAGCGGCGCCATCGAGGCACGCAAGCTCTCCTTCCGTTACACCGACGACGGTCCGCTGGTGCTGGACGACGTGACGTTCGAGGTGCGCCCCGGTGAGTTCGTGGCGATCGTCGGCCCGAGCGGCTGCGGCAAGTCGACGCTGCTGCGGCTGCTCATCGGCTTCGACAAGCCCGTCTCGGGCAGCGTCCTCTACGACGGGCAGGACCTGGCCGCGCTCGACCAGGCGGCGGTGCGGCGGCAGTGCGGGGTGGTGCTGCAACACGCCCAGCCGTTCACCGGATCGATCCTGGACTGCATCTGCGGCGCGGAGCCGTTCACCCAGGAGGAGGCCTGGCAGGCGGCCGAGATGGCGGGGCTCGCCGAGGACATCAGGCGGATGCCGATGGGCATGCACACCATCGTCGCGGGCAGCGGTGCGGTCTCCGGCGGGCAGCGGCAGCGCCTGATGATCGCCCAGGCGCTGATCCGCCGCCCGAGGATCCTCTTCTTCGACGAGGCGACCAGCGCCCTCGACAACGAGACCCAGCGCACCGTGATCGACAGCACCCGCGCTCTAAAGGCCACCCGGGTCGTGATCGCCCACCGGCTGTCCACCGTGCTGGACGCCGACCGTGTGGTCGTGATGGCGGACGGCCGGATCACGGAGGTCGGGCCGCCCTCCCAGCTCCTCGCCGACCCCGGCGGCCGGCTCCATGAGCTGGTACGACGGCAGATGCAGTGAGGCGCCGCGCGCCCGGAGGGCGGACTCGTGGCACGGTTCGTGATCGCAATCACCCCGTTCCGGGTTCTGCCCAATATGGTGAACGGCCCTGACCGGCAGGTAATCTGGAACGGCTTCCAGAGTCCGTACGCAGGCGCGACACCCCACTGGTTCTGGAGGCCGATCCCGCTGTCGGGGGAGGACGGACGGGACCGCCGGATCGATCTTGCGAGCACTCGCGCTCGGGCGGAAGGTGGCTCTCGCATTGCCGCCTGGGGCACCTCCGACGCCCGCACGGCGTCGGGAGAGGCAGGGAGGAAGCGTGTTCGCAGGTGAATACCATGGTCGGGCGTGGGAAGAGCCAGAGGATGCCGAGCGGACGGGACCGCCTGACGCGGTCCCGTGCGGCACGCGTACGACGACAGTTGACCCTGTCACTAGTGGAGAACCGGTGAATGATCCTGCTAAGGCCCCCACGGCGGGGCGGCCGCCCACGCTCGACGAGGTGGCGAAGGCGGCCGGGGTCTCCCGCGCCACGGCCTCCAGGGCGATCAACGGCCTGCCCTATGTGAGCTCCACCGCCAGGGCCGCGGTGGAACGGGCCGTGGAGAACCTCGGGTACCGGACGAACCAGGTGGCCCGATCGCTGGCAACCAAGCGGACCGGCTCCATTGCGCTGGTGGTGTCCGAGTCGGAGAAGTTCGTCGTCAGCGACCCGTTCTTCGCCCGCATCATGCGGGGCATCTCGGGCAGCCTCGGCGAGAACGGGCTGCAACTGTCGCTGATCATGGCCAAGGAGCAGCACGGGGACGACGGTTCGCTGCGCTCCCTGCGGGAGGGCCACGTCGACGGCGTGCTGCTGGTCAGTGTGCACGGCTGGGACACGCTGGCCGGCCAGCTACTGGCGTCGGGGCTGCCGCTCGTGGTCTGCGGTCGGCCGCTGACCAGGGCCGACGTCCCCTATGTCGACGCCGACAACTTCAACGGCGCCAGCATGGCGGCCCGTCACCTGGTCGACATCGGACGGCGCAGGGTGGCCACCATCGCGGGACCGCGGGACATGTCCGTGGGCATCGACCGGCTCAGCGGGTTCCGCCGCGGCCTGGCCTCGTCCGGGCAGCCCACGGACGCCGTGGAGCACGGCGACTTCACCATGGCGAGCGGTGAGGCCGCCATGCGCCGGCTGCTGGAGGCGCACCCCGACCTCGACGCGGTGTTCGTGGCCTCGGACCTGATGGCGGTGGGCGCCATGCGCTTCCTGCAGGCGATCGGGAAGAGGGTGCCCGAGGACGTCGCCGTGGTCGGCTTCGACGACTCCGACGTCGCCGCGACCGCGGTGCCACCGCTGACCACCATCCGTCAACCGGTCGAGGAGCTGGGCAGGACGATGGCCTGGCGGCTGCTGGCGCAGCTCGCGGGCGACTCCGACCTGCCGCCGTCGATCCTGCTGCCCACGGAGTTCGTGGGGCGCGCCACCACCTGAACGGGACGCGGCGGCACAAGGCCGGCACGGCACGGACCCGCACGGCCCCGCACCGTGCGGGGCCTGCCGCCCTTCCCGCTTCGGCGACCGCGCCCCTGAGACCGCTTCCAGCACATGCCGCACGGCCTCGGCATGGCGTGCGGCGGGGCCGTTTACACGCCTTGAGGCCATGGGTATCGTGCTTCTGGAAGCGCTCCCAGCAATGCTGTATGCACGCGTCCCGCCTGCGCCACGGCCGTCGGCCCGCCCGGAGGGCTCCGACTCGTGCCCGAGGCGGTCCGCCGCTGTCCGGCGGTGGCGGACCGTGCCGGGCCCCACCGAAAGGTGCACACGTGCGAAGACGAGGCAAGCTCCCGCTGCCCGCGGCCGTCGCCGCCCTGGCCACCACCGCCGTCGGCGTCCTCCTCCTCAGCCCCGGCCAGGCCCAGGCGCACCAGGGGACGGGCGCGACCCGGGCCCCCGCGGACACCGCCGTCGGCCAGGACCGGCACGCGACCGGCACGGCAGGGCGGCACCACGGACACGGGCACCCGCCGGGCCACGGGCACCGGCCGCCGCACCACCATCACCATCACCACCATGACCACCCGCATCCGCCGACCGACCCGGGTGGCCCGCCGCCCACCGACCCGGGCGAGCCGATGACCTGCATGGCCCTGTACAACGTCACCGAGGAGCACCCGGGCGGTTTCACGGGCCAGGTCGAGGTGATGAACCACGGCACGGAGCCCATGGTGGGGTGGACGGTCACCTGGCAGCCCGGTGTGGGCACGGAGATCACCGCGGTCCAGGACGGCACCCTGGCGCACCACGGCGACGGCACCGTCTCGGTGCGCAACGTCGAGTCCAACGCCACGGTTCCGCCGGACGACGAGGTCGTCTTCACCTTCACCGCCGACTCCACGGGCGCCGACTTCCCGATCGGCTCGATGGGCTGCACCAGCCCCTGACGGGTGCGGGGCCGTCGCGCGGGGCCGGGGCCGGCGGCCCGTGAGCCGCGGGACGCGGGCGCGGCGCGCACCGGGGAACACGGCGCGGGGCCCGCTCAGGACGAGCGGGCCCCGCGTCGTGTCGCCTGCGGTGGTTCAGGACCCGCAGCCGAGCTGGGAGGTCCCCACGGCGACATCGTCGAACCAGAGCGTGTCGTTGCCGTCGGCGTAGCTCTCCCACCCCAGCCGCAGGTTCTGCAGGCGCGGGCTCCAGCCGGACCTGGACCGCCACTGCTGGTCGACGTCCTGCGTGGGGGTGCCGTCGGCGATCAGGCCCTCGATCTGCCTGCCGTTCACCCAGGTCGTCAGGTTGCCGCCGGTGATGCCGTACTCGATGCAGGACCAGGTGTTGGTGGGCAGCGGGATGCTCTTGCTGACGCCGACGGGGCTCTGCGCGGGCAGGGTGGCGTCGTCCGACTCGCGGTTCCACTGGAGTGCCTGGTTCTGGCCGCCCATGCGCAGGTCCCTGCCGCCGTCGTTGGCGTCCCGCATGGCCGCGAAGGCGACGTGGCCGGTGGGCAGCGGCGTGCTGTGGTTGATCCAGAAGCGCACGTAGAGGGAGCCTCCGGAGACGGCGGAGAGGTCCGTGCCCACGAAGGCGTGGTTGCAGTAGCCCGTTCTGCCGTCGACCCGGACCGACTTGGTGCCGGAGTGCGCCTTGCCGGAGTCAACGGTGGCGGTGCCGGTGCCCGAGCAGTCGCGGACGGTGGTGTTCCACCGCCCGGAAGGCGTCGTGCCGCTCTGGTCCTCGAAGCCGTCGGTGAAGACGGCCGCTCTCGGGGCGCCGGGGCTCGCGGCGGCCGCGGGCTGGAGCGCCAGTTGCCCGGCCGCGGCGACGGCGGCGAGGGCCAGCGCGGTCGCGGCCGACGCACGGGCGCGGCGGCGGCCGGGACGTGCGGGTGATGAAGCCATGTGATCCTCCGGAGGGACGGGGCGGGGCTGATGCCGGCGGGAGGTGTCGGGTGTCTGTGCGGCTCCCGCCGGGAGGGCCGCGGTGGAGGGCTCCCACCGAGCCCTCCACCGCGTCGGTGGTGGTCGCGGAACCACCACCGGGGGCGCGCGTCCGGCCGTTCCTCACGAGCGGCGGCGTGAGCGAGGAGATCCGCCGCCACGGCTCGGACGCGCTCAGTGGCTTCGGTCGTGCCGGGTCAGCCGCCGGTGCGGGCGGCCGCCGGGCCGGCGGGCGGCACGGGCGGTATCAGATAGGGGTCCAGGTAGGACTGCTTCCTGGTGTCGACGGTGGTCCAGTCGCCCTGCAGGATGCCCCCGGTGTCACCCGAGTTGGGGTTGAGGGACCAGTAGGTGAAGTCCATGCCGCCGGTGCCGGTGCCCATGTACCGCATCAGGGCGGCCAGCCACTCGCCGTCGCGCGGGTCCTGGAGGGTGCTGCCGAACTCGCCGACCAGGACCGGTGCGATGTCCTCCTTCTCCAGGTAGCCGAAGAAGTGGTCCCAGAGCGCGGGCATGTTGTCCGGGAAGGACGGGTCGTCGAACCAGGGCTGCCGTGACACCGAGGTCGCGTACTCGTGTGCCGAGTACACCAGCCTGCCGGGCACGTCGAGCCTGACCGGGTACTGCCGGGCGCCGGAGAGGTTGCCGCCCCACCAGCCGCACCCCGGTTCGCCGGTGCCCGGTACGCAGTCGACGCCCTCCACGATGACCAGCAGGTTCGGGTTGACGGAGAGGATGGCGTTGCCGGCGCGTTCGGCGGCGAGCCGCCAGTCGGTGGCCTGGTCGCCGCAGCCCCAGCAGGCGCCGGTGCCGCCCTGCACGGCGTGCGGCTCGTTGTGCAGATCGGCGCCGATCACCGTGGTGTTGCCCGCGTAGCGCCGGGCGAGCGACTTCCAGTCGTCGATCCAGACGCTCTCGGGATAGGCGGCGGTGTACCACAGCGGGGACTGCTGGGCCGCGTCGGGGCGGTGCCGGTCCAGGACGACCCGCAGGCCCCTGGAGCCGGCGTGGTCGATGATCCTGTCCAGGACCTCCAGGCCGCTGAGGCCCTTGAGGTCGGGGTTCTTCGTGTAGTCGATGCCGTTGGGCGTGGAGCCCTGCCTCAGCATCTCGTTGGAGTACGGCAGGCGCAGGGTGTTGTACCCCAGGTCCGCCATCTGGTCGATCATGTCCTGGTAGTTCCGCGCCCACAGACCGTGCGGCAGGTAGTTGCCGGTCTCCGCGCCGAACCAGTTGATCCCGGTCATCCGCACCGGCGTGCCGCCGGCGTCGAGCAGCCGGGAGCCGTCGGCGTGCCAGTAGCCGGTGCCGGTGCCGGTGCCGCCGGCCGGGCGCACGGCCCCGGGCTGGGCCGCGGGGGACGGGCTCGCCGCCGTCATGACGACGAGCCCGCACACCGCGGCGATCACGTATCGGACGATACGGAACCGCTTCATTGCCGTTCCTTCCGCAGCTTCGCCCGCCGGCTCAGCCGAACAGGTCCACGTGGATCGCGAACGCCGTGGCTATCTCGGACTGGGACCAGAACCGGTGGTAGGTGAAGGTCGGAGCCGCACCGCCGTCCAGGTAGCTCTGCACCTTCGGCCAGTCCGGGTCGTCCCGGTAGAAGGAGCGGATGGACTCGAAGGTCGCGTTCGAGTCGATCCTGTCGCCGTTCGGCATGGTGCCGGTCCAGCCCTGCGGGACGTACGTGCCCTCGCCCGTGGACGCGTTGTACCTGTCGTCGAACCGGTTGTAGTCCGCCCGGGTCTCCGGGAGGGCGATGCCGATGGCGTCCTGGTTCGCGTTGAGCGCGTCCAGCAGGCCCTCGGCCGTGGTCCTGGCCTGGGTGTTTCCGGAGCCCGCGGCGTAGTACAGCAGCGTCTTGGCCAGTGAGGCCGCGACACCGACGTCATGGCCGGTGGAGACGATCCGCACGCTCAGGCCGCTGTTGCTGCCCGGCCTGCTGGCGTTCCAGGTGTCCGGCTTGCCGCTCCACTCCAGGCTGTCCGGGATGGTGAAGCTCCCGTTCGTGCCGACGGTGGTGTTGGCCAGCGCCCACGCGACCCACTTGTCGAGGATGGTCTTGGCCCGGCTGTCCTTCGTGACCTGGTAGTACTCGGCGACGCGCTCCATGCCCCAGGTCTGGAAACCGAACCACCGGTTGGACGGCGGGTCGTGCCAGACGGGCTGCGGGTCGTAGTACATGCCGTAGAAGGTGGGGCTACCGCTCGGCGGGGTGGCGTACCGGCCGTCCCAACTGTTGGTGGCACCACCCGCGATGGCGCCCTGCGGGGACTGGAGCCACCGGAGGAACTCGAGCTGCCGGCCGAGGCTGGTCGCCCAGTCCTGGGCGCCGGTGGCCGACTTGGGCTTCATGTCCGGGTCGGTGGAGAGCGCGTAGGCGGTCAGCGGGTCCTGGTAGCCCTGGTGGGCCGCGCCGTCGCCGATCCGCCAGGCCCAGCCCGCGTTGGTGTCGAGCGCACCGCCCCAGGCGTAGTACCAGGAGATCAGGTAGTGGTCGCTGTCCTTGCCGGAGCCGGCCGCGCAGCTCGGGCTGGTGCAGTTCCCGATCTTCTTGAAGTACTTGTCGAACATCGAGTACCGCAGGTAGTCGCCCATCTTCGTGGCCTTGGCGACGACGTCGGCGACGTCCGCGCTCTTGCCCTGCTGGGCCGCGACCTTCTTCGCCTGGTAGACGACCTGCACCGCACGCGCGTCGGCGTCCGGGGCGTTGGTGTACTTCCACTGCGTGGCGTACTGCGAGTCGCCGGTGAACAGGTCCAGGTAGCCGTTCCTGCCGCCGTAGCTGAAGTCGTCGCAGGACGGCTGGGTGATGGTCTCCCAGACGGACTCCGAGGAGCCGCGCTGGTAGCTGTTGATGTACGAGGGGCCGTTGCCGTCGGTGCAGCTCGAGTAGCCGTAGACGTCGTCGACGTCCAGCAGCCAGTGCATGCCGTAGATGTCACTGGTGCCGTAGGCCGACTTCAGCTCGGCCGCGATCGGGTCCTTGCCCACCGCGACACCGGAGTCCAGCCTGGCCGGGTAGTCCGACATCCTCGGCGACTCGGGGGCGTAGGTGGCGGGCTTGTTCGCGTCGTACTTGTCGTTGGTCGGCTGGGCGTCGTGCGGCGGGATCGCGTAGGTCTCGATGGACTTCCACGCGTCGTTCAGCGGTCCCCAGTCCTCGGTGATCTTGCCGTACTCGGCCTCCAGCCACAGGTAGTAGCTGAACGCCTCCGAGGTGGTCTCGTGCCCCTGGTCGGGCGCCTCGACCATCAGGGTCTCGACGGAGTGGTACGGCACCAGGATCCCGCCGAAGTCGCGGAAGTAGCCGTTCGCCGGGTCCTTGATCTTGTTGTACTGGTCGAGGAACGCCTGCTCGTAGTCCGACGCCTCGGGCGCCAGCTCCTGGACCTTGGCCAGCCCCGACTTGTAGCCCTCGGCGCTCGCACGGAACGTGGCGTTCTCCAGGTCGCCGCCCTTTCGGGCCGAGACGACCTCGACCTGCTGGGGCGCGTTCCAGTTCTCGGGGGTGAAGGTGAGCTTGCGCTGCGCGGCCGTCAGGTTCTCGGTTCCGTCGGCGCGGCCCACCGTCACGGTGACGTCGTGCGCCGGCCTGGTGGCCAGGTGCACCCCGAACGACGTCGACCCGCCCTGGCGCACCTGCTTGGTGATGGGCGAGGCGAGGATGGTCGGCCTCGCCAGCACGGTGACGTTGACCGGCGCCGTCGTCGACGCCTTGCCGTCGCTGTTGAACACCTTGGCGGTGATGGCGTACTGACCCGCCGGGACGTCCTTCCAGTTGCCGGTGAACGGCGCGGTGGTGTCCCTGGCCAGCAGGGTGTCGTCGGCGAAGTACTCGACCTTGCTGACGTCGCCCTCGGTCGCCGTCTTCAGCGGAACCGTCGCGTGTTCGCCGAGGAAGTAGTTGCCGCTCGGCTTCAGCGAGCTGATCCTGCCCGTGGACAGTCCGCCCGTGTGCTTCGGCGAGGCGTCGGCCGGCGAGGCCACCGAGACGGCGGGCAGCGCGCCCGCCAGAAGTGCGGCCAGTGCCACCGCGCCGGTGGCCGGGCCGGGCCGCAGCCGGCGTTTCCTATGTGGTCTCATCGCGAGATGGTGCCTCTCTTCTGTGGGGGTGGGCGGTCCCCGGAAGGAACCGCGCGCAGGTGTCCCGCGCGCACGGGACACCGGGGCGAACGCCGCGGCGGCGGGCCGCCGGGGCCTCGCACATGAGAGCCGGCTCCGGAATGGGCTGGTGAGCGGCCACTCGGAGCCGGGGTTCAGGGGCGGGCGAAGGCCCGGCACAACACCTCGGGTGAGCCCCAGGACCGGCGGACGGCCGGCTCCCCGCCGGCCCACCGGGCGCCGCGGCGCCGGCCAGGGCCACCGGCACGGCGCGGATCGGAAGGACGCCGGAGCGGGCACGGCGGCGGCATCGTGTGCATCTGGTCTGCCACTCGGTCTCGCACGACGTTCCTCCTGTGGGGCGGAGAAAGAGCTCGGCTTGTGCGCGGGGCGGTTGGAAGCACTCTATGGAAGCGCTCCCAGGATTGGACTGTAGCGGGGACATGACAGGCTGGAAACCCCGCTGTAGCAATCCACTGCCCGTCCGGCCCGCGCTCCCGCGCCGGCCCGGCCCCCACCCTCACGGTGACCAGCGGGTTCGTCAGGGACCGCGATCCGCACCCGGATTGCGGCGGGACCGCGCCCCGGTCGGCACGGAGCCGATGCCTCCCCTGCGTGCCCCTGTGGACGAGGGCCCGCGGGCACCCGCCCTAAGAGCGCTCCCAGAGCAGTGGCGCCGGGGCGACCCGGACCGGCGCAGCGGCCGCCGTCACGGAGGACGGCCACGCCGGGCGCACCCGGGAGGGCGGCCCCGGGGACCCGGGCCCCCGCACCCGGGCGGCCTCGCTCCCCGCCCCCGTCGGCGTGCCCGGCCGCTCCCCTTCCGGCTCCCCGGCCTGCCCGGCGGTATACGGCGCCCGTGCGATCGAGGCACTCCGCACGAGGCGTGCGTCAGCCCCGGCACGCTCGACCCCGGCCCCGCCAGGACCCGGGGCACCCGCCCGAGCTTCGCGACCACCGGGCCGCACGAGGGTCAGGGCAGGGTCAGGATGCGGGGGCCCTGGTCGGTGATGGCGACGGTGTGCTCGAAGTGGGCGGCCCGGCTGCCGTCGGTGGTGCGCAGGGTCCAGCCGTCGGCGTCGGTGCGATAGGTGTTCCGCCCGCCGGCCATGAGCATGGGTTCGATGGCCAGGACCAGGCCGTGGCGCAGGGGGAAACCGCGGCCGGGGCGGCCGCGGTTGGGGACGTGGGGATCCTCGTGCATACGGCGGCCGATGCCGTGGCCGCCGAAGTCCGCGGGCATACCGCAGCCCGCCCCGCGGGCGACGGTGTCGATGGCATGGGAGATGTCACCCATGCGGCCGCCCACCCGGGCGGCGCCGATACCGGCGTCGAGTGCCTGCCGGGTGGCGTCGATCAGGTCGAGGTCCGCGGGGCGCGGGGTTCCGACGGTGAACGTGATGGCGGCGTCACCGGCCCAGCCGTCGAGCCGGGCACCGCAGTCGACGCTCACCAGATCACCGTCGCGCAGCCGGTAGCCGGTCGGGACGCCGTGCGCCACGGCGTCGTTGACGGAGGTGCAGGCCACCGCGGGGAAGGGAAGCGAAGGACGGCCGGTACCCGAGGAACGGGGAGTCGGCCCCCGCCTCGGCCAGCACCGTGCGGGCCGCATCGTCGAGTTCCCGCAGGGACACCCCGATGCGGGCCGCCTCCTTCGCCGCCGCCAGGGACCGGGCCACCACACGCCCGGCTTCCCGCATCGCATCCATCGCGGCGTCGGACTTGATCTCCACCATGTGCTGTGGCTCCCACCTCGATCACCAATACTTATACCGGTATTAGTATCACAGTCGCAGCACGGACTCCTTCGGTTCCACGGGAGCGGGAACGCGGTGAGCGGTTCGGTGCGCCGCCGCGCCGGACACGACCGCGGTGAGGGTATGGACGCCCGTCCACAGGTCTGGAAGAGTCGTCCGGACGCCTGGATGGAGGGACGTTCCATCGGGCGCTTCCGGGTTGTCCACGGGCGTAGACCCCGCCCGCTCCCCCGGCCCGCGCACCCTCCGCACCCCTTCGACCTGCCGCGGCACCCCGAGAAGACGTCAGATTGTTACTGGCTCTTTTCACGGTGTTACGGCGCTGGTACGGTCATAAATCTGGAAGCGCTTCCATGCGAGCGCTCCCAATCCCCCCCGCCCGTTCATGGAGCGACGTTCCTGGCTTTATGTCATGATCACGACAACTCCGTCGGGTCACAACGAAGGAGCTCAGCATGAGATCAGGCCCCCCACACAGCTCGCGCTACCGCCGCGGCAGCCTCGCCGCCCTGGCCGCGACGGCGCTCGCTTCCGGACTCATGGTGGTCGGCGGGGGCACCGCCAGCGGTGCCGCCGCGGCACGCGTGGACAACCCGTATGCGGGCGCCACCGTGTACGTCAACCCGGACTGGTCCTCGAAGGCCGCCGCAGAGCCCGGTGGCGAGGCCGTCGCCAATGAGCCCACCGGTGTCTGGATAGACCGCATCGCGGCCATCGAGGGCAGCGACGAGGCCATGGGACTGAGGGAGCACCTCGACAACGCGATCTCCCAGGGCGCCGACGTGATCCAGGTCGTGATCTACGACCTCCCCGGCCGCGACTGCTCCGCACTGGCCTCGAACGGCGAACTCGGCCCCGACGAGATCGGCAAGTACGAGTCGGACTACATCGACCCGATCGCCGAGATCGAGTCCGACCCGGCCTACGCCAACCTCCGGATCGTGAACACGGTCGAGATCGACTCGCTGCCGAACCTGGTGACGAACACGGGCAGCCGGGAGACGGCGACGCCCGCGTGCGACACCATGAAGGCCAACGGCAACTACGTCACCGGCGTCGGCTACGCGCTCGGCAAGCTCGGTGCCGCCCAGAACGTGTACAACTACATCGACGCGGGACACCACGGCTGGATCGGCTGGGAGGACAACTTCGGCGCCACCGCCCAGTTGCTCCACCAGGCCGCCACCACCGCGGGCGCGTCGGTCGACGACGTGGCGGGCATCATCACCAACACCGCCAACTACTCGGCGACCCAGGAGCCGTACTTCAAGATCACCGACACGATCAACGGCCAGCCGGTGCGCTCGCAGTCCAAGTGGATCGACTGGAACAACTACGTCGACGAGCAGTCCTTCGCCCAGGCATTCCTGGCCGAGATGAAGAGGGACGGGTTCAGGAGCGACATCGGTGCGCTGATCGACACCTCCCGCAACGGCTGGGGCGGCTCCGCGCGTCCGACGGGCCCCGGCCCCAAGACCAGCGCGGACACCTACGTCAACGGCGGCCGCCTCGACCGCCGCATTCATCTGGGCAACTGGTGCAACCAGTCCGGTGCGGGGCTCGGCGAGCGGCCCAAGGCGTCTCCCGCGACGGGCATCGACGCCTACGTCTGGATGAAGCCGCCGGGCGAGTCCGACGGTGCCAGCAAGCAGATCTCGAACGACGAGGGCAAGGGCTTCGACCGGATGTGCGACCCGACGTACACCGGCAACCCGCGCAACGGCAACAACATGTCCGGCGCGCTGGCCGACGCCCCGCTCTCCGGTGACTGGTTCTCCGCGCAGTTCCGTGAGCTGCTGAAGAACGCCTACCCGCCGGTCCAGTAGACGGGGCCGCACGGCACCGCACCGAGACCCCGCGCGGTCCTCACGGACCGCACGGGGTCCTTCGGCGTGCACGGACGGTTCCCCCGGGGCCTTTGGCGGGCCCCGCGGAGACCCCGGGGAAGGGCCGCGGCGTGCGGACGCCCGTAGCCGGACGCCCCTGGCCGGACGTCGGCCACGGGTGCGCGGGGGTGTGGCGGCAACCACGACCAGCGGCGGAAGCGGCGCCCCGGCCACGGGTGCGCGGGGGATGCGACACGGCTGCGCACCCGCCGCAGGCGTGCGCGCGGCGCCGCGTGGGCCTGGGCGGTGCGGGGGCCGCGCCTGCGGGACTCAGGCGGTGGGCGCACGGCGCCGCGTGGGCCTCCGCGGTGCGGACGCCCCGTCGGATGGACGTCCCGCCGGGCGGATCCCCTGCGGTGCACGTGCGTTGGAGAGGTGTACGCATGCCGCGGCGGATGGTATGCGACCGGGGCAGGGCGGGACGGGGGACCGGGCGGCCGGGGCAGGGCTGATGCCTCGTGGGGCGGCGCGTCGTGCGCGCCGCCCCACGAGGCGTCAGCCCCTCCCGCCGCGCCGTCAGGCGCCCAGCGCGAGGCGGGCCGCCACCGTCTTGCCCGGGCCGTCCCGGTCCGCCCTGACGGCCATCGCACCGCCCGTCCCGGCGGCCAGGTCGGACACCAGGCGCAGGCCCCAGCCGCCGTCGCCGTCGGCGCGGGGGCCGGGCAGGGGCACGGGGCGGTGCGGGTGGCGGTCGTGCACGGCGACGGTCAGCTCGCCGTCGGTCAGGCTGAGCCCGATGTCGACCTGGGGCGAGAGCGCGGCGGCGTGCCGCACGCTGTTGGTGACCAGCTCGCTCAGCACCAGCAGGGCGGTCTCGCGGAGCGCGTCGCCGCGCGCGAAACCCCAGGCGTCCAGCGTCTGGCCGGCGATGGCGCGCGAGGCGGACACGGAGACCGGGTCGGTGGGAAGGGAGAAGTCGCACGAGAGGACGAGGCACTCGCCGGGAGCGCCGGTCAGCGGCTCCCTATCGTCTCCCACCTGCACAGGCGCATCAACTGCGGTCATCGGGACCTTCCTCGGCTCGGTGTGCCCCTGCTCCGTCGGCATCCGGTGGCGCCCCTGCTCCGTCGGCACCCGATGGTGCCTTCCGGGTGGCGCGCCGTGCTCCGCGCGCACCTGGAAGCAGGCTATGGAAGCGCTCCCATAATCATGACTGTAACGAGTGGTAACCCCCTACGGAAGTAGGCAACCGCAAAGAGTTGAAGGATCACGACGCAGGAGCCTCCGGGCGCCACCCCGTTGAAACAAGAGTTGAACATCCTCTTGACGCGGTCGGGCTACTGGCTGTTCTCTGGAAGCGCTCCCAGATCCTGTTGTCCTTCCGTCGCCGGTGGCCTGTCCTGCCACGGCCGGGACGTACGGGACCGTGCACCACCGCTCTTCCCGCCGCCGCATCCGGCGCCACCGGGCCATGGCTACGGTGTGCCGCGGATGCGGTGCGGTCCACGCCGTTCCCGTCCTCTTCGGGGAGGAGCCCGTCATGCACCCCAAACGGCCGCCGGTCCTGCCGCTGCTTGCCGCGGCGGTGGTCACCGCGGCGACCCTGGTGGCCGGATCGCCGCTCGCCCACGCGGCGGCCGGCCCCGCGCTGACCGTGGACGCCAGGGCGGGCGGCCACCCGATCAGCCCGGACATCTACGGCATGAACTTCGCCGACGCCGGTCTGGCCGAGGAGTTGGGACTTCCCGTGGACCGGTGGGGAGGCAACGCCACCACCCGGTACAACTACCTGACGAGCACCAGCAACCGCGCCGGCGACTGGTACTTCGAGAACATCCCCGACGAGGTCGCCGACCCCGCGCGGCTCCCCGACGGCTCCAGCACCGACCAGTTCGTGGCGAAGGACGAGGCCGCGGGCGCGGACACCATCCTGACGGTGCCGCTGATCGGATGGGTGCCCAAGGCGCGCGAGAAGGCGTGCGGGTTCAGCGTCGAGAAGTACGGCCCCCAGCAGAGCACCGACCAGTGGATGCCGGACTGCGGCAACGGTGTGGCCGCGGACGGCTCCCCCGTCACGGGCAACGACCCCGCCGATACCAGCGTTCCGGCCGGCGCCGGGTACGTCACCGACTGGCTGCACCACCTCACCAGCCGGTACGGGACGGCCGCGCAGGGCGGTGTGAAGTACTACGACCTCGACAACGAGGCCGACATCTGGCACGCCACCCATCGCGACGTGCACCCGGACGGCGCGGGCTACGACGAGATCAGGGACAGCACCTACGCCATCGCCGGCGCGGTCAAGGCCGCCGACCCCGGCGCCCGGACCCTCGGCCCGGTCGGCTGGGGCTGGAACTCCATCCTGCTCTCCGGCCTGGACCAGAAGACCTGCAACGAGCAGGGCGGCGACTGCTGGTCCAACCCGCCCGACCGGACGGCGCACGACGGTGTGCCCTACGCCACGTGGTACCTGCGGCAGATGGCGGCGTACGAGCGGCGGCACGGCTCGCGGATCCTCGACTACTACGACAACCACTGGTACCCGCAGGGCACCGGCATCACCGGCGGCGGCGAGGACGAGGCCACCCGGGCGCTGCGGCTGCGCTCCACCCGGCAGTTGTGGGACCCGCAGTACACCGACGAGAGCTGGATCGGCCAGCCGGTGGACCTGATTCCGCGGATGCGCCGGCTGGTGGACGAGAACTACCCGGGCACCAAGATCGCCGTCAGCGAGTACAACTGGGGTGCGCTGGACCACATCGACGGTGCCCTGGCCGAGGCCGACGTGCTCGGCATCTTCGGGCGCGAGGGCCTCGACCTCGCCACCCTCTGGTCGCCGCCCGCCCCCACCGACCCGGGTGCGTACGCGTTCCGGATGTACCTGGACTACGACGGGAAGGGCTCGCGGTTCGGCGACACCAGCCTGACGGCCGCGAGCGCCGACCCCGACAAGGTGTCGGTCTTCGCCGCACGGCGCTCCTCGGACGGCGCCCTGACGCTGATGGTGGTCAACAAGTCCACGGACGAACTGACCGCTCCGCTGAGCGTCACCGGCCTCGCGGACCGCGCGCACGCCCACGTGTTCCGCTACGGCGGCGGGGACACCTCCGCCATCACCCGGCTGCCCGACCAGAGCGTGCGGCACGGCCGGGCGTCGCTCACCCTGCCCGGCTACTCCCTCACCGAGCTGGTGTTCCCCGCCGCGGACCGGGCGGCGGGGGCCGCGCACGGCGCCCCGGCCCACCACGCCGCTCCGGCCCAAGGCCAGGACTCCCCCGACGCACCGGTGCACGAGGCCCGGCAGCCGGCGGACGACCGTGCGGTGCCGGCCGCGCGGCCGGTGTCCACCAGGAACGTGCACACCGTCACCGGGAGCACGCTGCCGCGGCAGACACCCTCCGGCACACCGCGACCGGGCGCTCAGCACACGCTCACCTCCCCCACGCGGTAGAGCCGAGCGCCGCGCCAGGCCCCGGTCCCCCACCGGGCCCGGCACCCGGGACCGTTCCCCAGCGTCCGCCAGGGCCTGCGGTCCCGCTCCGAGGCCGTCCGGCCCGAACACCTCCCGCCCCGCTCGGGCCGGACACTTCGCCCCATCGCCCGCCCTACCGTGCACCGCGCACCGCCCGTTCCCGGTGGGCCCCAGGCTGCCCGCCCCTCCCCCTCCAAGGAGAGCCCCCCATGGCCAGCAGCACCTTCCGCTCCCACCGCCGAAAGGGCGCCGGGGCCGGTTCCGCACAGGCGGCGCTCTGTGCGCTCGCCGCGACCGTCGCCCTCCTGTGCGCCCCCGGGCCCGCGGCGGCCGCGGACTCGCCGTTCTACGTCAACCCGGACACCAACGCCGCCCAATGGGTGGCGGAACACCCCGGTGACGCGCGCGCCCAGGTCATCGCCGACAGGATCGCCGCGGTTCCCCAGCCGCGCTGGTTCACCGAGACCAACACGGCCACCGTCCGCGGTGAGGTGGACGCCCTCGTCGGTGCGGCCGCCACCGCGGGCAGGATCCCGATCCTGGTCGTCTACGACATCCCCAACCGGGACTGCTCGGGCGCCAGCACCGGCGGCGCCCCGAACCACGCCGCGTACCGCTCCTGGATCAACGAGTTCGCCGCCGGGCTGGCAGGGCGGCCCGCGACCGTCATAGTCGAGCCCGACGTCCTTTCGATCATGGACCAGTGCCAGAGCTCCGGCCAGCAGGCCGAGACCGAGGCCTCGCTCGCGTACGCCGGCAAGGCCCTCAAGGCGGCCTCGGCGCAGGCGAAGGTGTACTTCGACGCCGGGCACTCCCGCTGGCTGTCGCCGTCCGCCATCGCCGCCAGGCTGCGCGCCGCGGACGTCGCGAACAGCGCGGACGGCATCTCCACCAACGTCTCCAACTACAACCGCACCGCGAACGAGGTCGCCTACGGCAAGCAGATCCTCGCTGCGGTCGGCGACCCGGACCTGCACGCGGTGGTCGACACCAGCCGCAACGGCAACGGCCCCGCGCCGAACGCCCAGTGGTGCGACCCGGCCGGGCGCGCCATCGGCACCCCCTCGACCGACCGGACCGGCGACGCCCTGATCGACGCGTTCCTCTGGGTCAAGCTGCCGGGGGAGGCCGACGGATGCGCGGGGCCCGCCGGGCAGTTCGATCCCCAGCTCGCCTACGACCTCGCCACCGGGGCCGCCGCCCGTCACTGAACGGGCGGGTCGAGGACCCGCCCCCGGACATCCGTCGAGCCGGCCCGCCCGACGCTTCCCGGCTGTGATGCGGCCCCCACCACGACCACCGGTCGGGCCCCGTACCGCACCGTGCCGTGTGCCGGTGACCCGGTGCGGGGACCGGCCGGGGGCGCACGCAGCCCCGCCCTCCCGCAGGGCGAGGGATGCGCGCTTCGCACCGCCACGGAGGGCCCGCGGGTCGCTCCGTGGTCCTTCCTGATCATCGCGCACGTGAGAAAGGGCCTATCGATGGATCAGTTGGACAAGCACAGACCACATGTACTCGGACTCTTCCGCATCGTCGTGGCGCTGCTGTTCGCCTGCCACGGCGCCTCGTCGCTGTTCGGTGTGCTCGCCGGAGGGCACGGCGGCGGCACTCCCCCCTTCGGGCAGTGGCCCGGCTGGTGGGCGGCGGTCATCCAACTCGTTGGCGGCGTCTTCGTCCTGGTGGGGTTCGGCACCCGCAGCGCGGCCGTGCTCTGCTCCGGCTCCATGGCGTTCGCGTACTTCACCCAGCACCAGCCGCACGAGCTGTTCCCCATCCAGAACGGCGGGGAGCCCGCGGCGATGTTCTGCTGGGCCTTCCTGCTCATCGCGTTCTTCGGACCCGGCAGCTTCGCGCTGAGCTCGGCGGTCCTACGGGTGCGCGGCGACGCCGCGGTGCCCGCACCGGCCACGAGGGGGTGACCGCTCCCCCGAGCGGCTGAACAGACCGGCCGCCGGCGGGCCGAGGGTCCCGCCGGCGGCCTCCCGCGCTCCCGCCGGGCCACCGGGCCACCGGGCCACCGGGCCACCGGGCCACCGGGCCACCGGGCCACCGGATGCACGATCGCGGGCACTCGGCGGTTCCCTCGAACCCGGGGCAGTGCCGGGTGCGTGCCCGGGCGCCGCCTCCCGCTCCTCGGCGGTGCGGAGCGTCGGCACGCCGATCGCCTCGCCGAACGGCCCTTCGGCCCGTGCAGGACCGCCCCGCGGCAGAACTCACCGCTCGTGTACGGGTCCGCCCGCGTCCGGGCGCCCGTGCGGCATGCCCCCGGCCGGCCCGGGTGAGGGCACACCCGTGCGGTGCCGCACGGCCGAGCCGCCTCCGGGGCGCGCCCGGCCGACCGGACCAGTCTTCGGCCGCGGCAGGGCACTGCCGCGTCCGCGGTGCGCACCGCGGCCGTCGACGCCTCCGGCACACCGTCGACACCACCGTCGACACCACCGGCAACACTGCCCGCGGACCTCGCCGGACCCGGCCAGGCCGCGCCGCCCGCGCGGCTGCGCCGGCCCTCGCACCGCGCACACCCCGCATCGCGCACACCCGCCGACCGCCCGCGCCCGCCGTCCGGTCGGCGGGCGCACACGACCGTCCTCCCGCTCCGCCCCTACTGCGGCTCCGGGGCGGATGCGGGAGGACGGTGGCCTGGTGCGGGCCGCGGACCGGCCGGCCTCAGGGAAAGGTGCGATACCGGTCCCGGCCGTGACCAAACGGGTCCCCGCGCCCGGTGGCGCGGGGACCCGGGGTGCAACCGCCCGCGCGAGTGACCCGCGCGGGCGGGGGATGTCACGGTTCATTGGGTGCACGGTGCGCGGCGGCGTGCCGCGTCAGAACGTGACCTCGCCGTGGCCGCCGTCGAAGACCACGTCGGAGCAGGAGAAGAAGTTCTCCTGGCTGTCCGAGCGCACCCACTGGATGAACAGCAGGGCGTTGCCGCTGCGGCCGGACGGCAGCGAGACGTTCCAGTAGTAGTGCCCGCCGTCCTGACCGGCGCCGCCCTGCTGCGGCGGGTTGGTGACGGTCTGGATCAGGCTCATGTCGCCCCAGGCCAGCGGGGTGGTCGGCGACCAGCCCTGCTTGGTGAGGTAGACCCGGAAGTCACCCGGGTGGGCGGCCCAGTTGCTGTACTGGACCTGTATCGACGCACCGGACGTCAGGTGGGTCTTGGGCCAGTCGCTGCGGGCGGCGTTGTAGGCGGAGAAGTTGTACGGGGACTTGTCGCCGGCGCTGCAGATCTTCCCGTCGGGGACGTATCCCTGGCCCTTGCCCCCCGCGTTGGAGTCGAGGACGGCGAACCAGTTGTACAGCGGGGTGCCGCCGCTCTGGGAGAACGCCGCCTTGCAGGCGGGGTTGGTCGGGTTGAGGGCGCCGGTCGACGACTGGCCGTTCTTGTAGCACAGGTACGTACGGGAACCGGGCGACATGGCGACGCCGTGGGCCGATGCCGGCGAGGGCAGGGACACGAAGACCAGAGCCAGCAGCACGGCCCCGAGCACGCCCAGCAGTTGCAGGCGGACCGGGACCTTCGCTCTGTCGAGGGGTCGGATGACCATGAAGGAGTCTCCTTGGGGGTGGATACCACCGCGGCAGGCGGCCTGGCCCACGGACCACGGGACCGGCAGGGTGCGGCCCGCCTGACGCGAGTACGGGTGACCGTGCTGGTTGCGCGCCTCCATTCGCGGCGCGCAGCACATGGGGGGTGATGGGGCCGCGCCGCTGAATGGGAGCGCTCCCATAACGTAGCGCGCGCAGCATGACGCGTAAATGCTCTTGCGGAGACTCTTCGAGGCTCCACCATATGTCCGCAGTATTTTCACGAGATGTCCGCAGGAATACGAGCTGGAGGCCGCTTCGCGGCAGCGGGCACACCGGACGGGGAGCCTTCGGCCGCGCCGCGGCCCGTTTTCGGGCCGGTCGGGTCGGCCGCGGCGTCCGCCCGGTGGACGCCGCGGCCCGAGGGCCGGTCAGCCGGAGGTGTCCAGCAGGTCGGAGAGGTCTCCGGAGCGGAGCATCTCCAGGACCAGTTGGGGGCTCTTCTCGGAGGTGCCGGTGAGGCGGACGACGTGTCCGCCGCCGGTGACCGTGACCTCGGTGCCGGAGAGCAGGTCGCGCCAGCGCATTCCGCTCAGCCGGGTCCTGCCGTGCTCGAGCGCCTCCCGCACCGCGGCGGCCACCTCGCGGGCCTCGTCCTGCGAGGAGGCGGTGCGGCAGGCCAGTTGGGTCAGACGGGCGGGGTCGGTGCCCACCACTCCGGCGCCGGTGACGAAGTCGACGGGTTGCGGTGCCGCCGCCCCGGTGGCCACGTGCGTGTCGGTGAGTGTCGCGGCGAGCGGTGTGCCCAGGCAGTCGGCGACGGCCCGGAACCCGGGGTCGCGGGCCAGGGTGCGGCCCCTGCCGTCCGCGCTGAGCAGTTCGGCACCGGCCCGGCTTGCGGCGCGCACGAGGGTGCCGTCGGCGGCGGCCAGGACGTTGAAGTCCGCGGTGCCCCGGGAGAGTTCGGCGAGCGGCCCGGCGGAGTGGGTCCGGTCGTCGCCGGCCAGCCGCCACAGCGTCAGCGGTCCCGCGCTGCCGTCCTTGCGCGCTCCCAGCCCTCTGGCCTTGGACACCACCGCCGACGTGTCGATGCCGCCCGCGAACCGGCCGCTGCCGTGCGACTCCCCGACCTCCACCACCTGGTCGGCCGTGCCGCCGTCGAGGCCGAGCTGCGCCCTGGCCTCCGCGCCGCGCTCCTGGGTGGTGGCCCAGCCGTAGCCCGACATCATCTGCAACTGAGCGGGCGTCCTCCCCCCGCCGAGGGCCCGCTGTGCCGCCAGGTCGCCGTAGGTGGTCCAGGCCCGGGACGCCTCGGTGCTGCGGACCTGGTCCAGTTGTCTCACCAGGGGAGCGCTGTGCGTCCCCACCGGGGCGGCCCTGGGGACGTCACCGCCGCCGTCGCCGCCCGAGCACCCGGCGGTGGCCAGCGCCGCCAGAACCGCGGCCGCCGCCGCGGCGAGCCTCACGCGTTGCATCCGAGTGTTCCCTTCGTCTCCGGGACACGGTGTGCCGTCCGGCGCACGGCCGCGGCGCGCGGCGCGGCGGCCGAGTGCCGCCACCCGGCCGCCGCGACCGCGACCGGCCGTCCTGCGCCTTTGACCGCCGCTCCGGGGACACCGTGCCGTTGCCTGGACGCGCCGTCCGCAGCACACCCCTGCCGCGCTGTGGGTGCGCTTCCAGAAAGCGTCGCCGTGCGTGACTGTACGGGTACTGGAACGCCCCGGGAACACCTACGGGAGACATCCTTGCCCTGCACAGCAGTAAACCCCGCGTTTCCCGCCGAAAACGGCCCGCACCACCCGCCTGCTCCCGATGAGTCCTCAGCCCTTCCCCCGAGCACACGGCACCGCTATGGTGGTCTCCGCTATGGAAGCGCTTCCACCCCCGGGCCCTTCCATAGCGCCCGTCTCGCGAGAACACCTGACCGCCGCACGGTCCCGTCAGCAGCTCGGCGATCGCGTCGGGGCGCCGGGTGCAGCACGTGCGCCGCGGTCCTGTGATGCTCGTGGGTGACCAGGCACCTGCTCGGCCTCCCGCCCCGCCCGGCTCCCCGCTCACCTGGGCCGGGGCCCCGGCGGGTGCCGCCGTCCCGGCGATGGCGCATCCGCCGGCACCGAGGTGTTGTGTCCCGGCCTCGGGGGAAGCTCACGCGTCCGCGCACCAACGCGGTCGTCGATGCCGCGTTCGTCTGCACCTTCGCCCGCCGGGATCTGGCGACCACCGGAGCACGACTTCGACGCCGCCGGCTTCGGCGTGGTCAGGCTCCTGCCGCCCGGCACGGCCCGGGGGCCGCACCCGGAGCTGGGACGGGAGCCCGAGGCAGCCTTCCGCGCCCCGACCGAGTTCGGCCGGGCCCGCGGGAGAGAGGCGGCACGGGCCTGGCCCCGCCGCGCCATCCGCGCCGCGCGGCCCGCGGTTCGGCTACGTCAGGTCGGCGGCGCCGTCGGTGCCGTCCCCCTGTCGCGGATCCGCGATCCCCCGAACGCAGCGGCAGGCCGGGGCCGTACGGACCCATGGAGCGTGACGGGCAGCCCGGGAGCGGGGGCCGGCGCGGCGGGCACCGGAACGGCCGTCGCCCGGCCCCGTTCCGCCCTCGGGCCCGCGCCGCGTCAGTGGGAGTCCCGGGGCACGGCGTGGCCCCGGGTGCCGGTGAGGAAGTCGAAGTCGGCGCCGAGATGGGCCTGCTGGACGTGCTGCCGGTAGAGCCAGGCGTAGCCGCCGGGGCTCTGTGCCGCGGCGGGGACCGGGCCGGCGTCGGTCCGCGCCCGGCGCCGCTCCAGCTCGGCGTCGTCGACGAGCAGGGACAGTTCGCGTGCCGGTACGTCGAGCCTGATCCGGTCGCCGTCGCGCACCAGGGCGAGCGGCCCGCCCACCGCGGCCTCGGGGCTGACGTGCAGCACCACGGTGCCGTAGCCGGTACCGCTCATCCGCCCGTCGCTGATGCGCACCATGTCGCTGACGCCCTGTTTGAGGAGCTTGGTGGGCAGGGCGACGTTGGCGACCTCCGGCATGCCCGGGTAGCCCTTCGGGCCCGCGCCCCTGACCACGATGATGTCGTCGGCGGTGATGTCGAGGTCGGGGTCGTCGCTGACCGCGTGGTAGGCCTCGGGTGAGTCGAAGACGCGGGCCCGGCCCTCGTGGACGAGCAGTTCGGGGCTGGCGGCGGACTGCTTGAGAACCGCGCCGTCCGGGCAGAGGTTGCCGCGCAGCACGGCGGTGCCGCTGCCCGCCGGCTGGTAGGGGGCTGCCCAGGTGCGGATCACGTCGTCGTCGAAGCACTCGGCCCCGGCGACGTTCTCGCCGATGCTGCGGCCGGTGACGGTCAGGCTGTCCGCGTGCATCACGCCGGCCTCCACCAGCCGCCGCAGGACGACGGGCAGTCCTCCCGCGTAGCAGAAGTCCTCCATGAGGTACTTCCCTGAGGGCATCAGATTGACGAGGGTGGGCACGTCGCGGCCCAGTGCGTCGAAGAGGTCCAGGTCGAGCTCCACGCCCTCCAGACGGCCGGCGAGGGCCATCAGGTGGACGAAGGCGTTGGTGGAGCCGCCGATCGCGGCATTGGTGCGGATGGCGTTCTCGAAGGCCTCGCGGGTGAGGATGTCGCTGGGCCTGATGTCCTTGTCCACCAGGTCGACGATCCGGCGGCCGGACTCCTGGGCCAGCTCCATACGGCGGGCGTCCACGGCGGGGTAGGCACCGCCGCCGGGCAGTTGCATGCCGAGCGCCTCGACCATGCACGCCATCGTGGACGCGGTGCCCATGGTCATGCAGTGGCCCTTGGAGCGGGCCATACAGCCCTCCGCGGCGCGTGCCTCGCACTCGCTCATCCGCCCGGCCGCCATCTCGGCCTCGAACTTCCACACATGGGTGCCGGAGCCGACGTCCTGGCCGCGGAACTTGCCGTTGAGCATGGGTCCGCCGGTGACCATGATCGTGGGCAGGTCGACGCTGGCCGCGCCCATCAGCAGGCCCGGGGTGGTCTTGTCGCAGCCGGACAGCAGCACCACGCCGTCCAGCGGGTTGTTCCTGATCAGCTCCTCGGCGTCCATCGCCATCAGGTTGCGGAAGAGCATGGCGGTGGGCCGGATGATGGTCTCGCCGGTGGACAGCACGGGGAACTCCAGCGGGAAGCCGCCCGCCTGCCAGACGCCGCGCTTGACGGCCTCGGCCACCTCGTCGAGATGGGCGTTGCACGGCGCGAGCTGCGACCAGGTGGTGGCGATGCCGATCACCGGCCGGCCGTCGAAGACCTCGTCCCCGTAGCCCTGGTTGCGCATCCAGGAACGGTGGATCATGCCGGCGCGCCCGGAGGCGCCGAACCACGCCTGGCTGCGGCGGTCGGCGCGCGGTGCGCCCGGACCTGCGGTGCGAGGGTTCCCGCCCGCTGTGTCCCCGGCAGGGGCCCCGCCGGCCCCGGCGCCGGGAGAGGCGTCGCCTGCCGGGGTGTCCGTGCCGTTCGTGCCGTTGCTGCTCATGCTGTCGCGGCCCCTGCCTTCCGTCTCGGATCCATCCGCAGTCCACCACCCGGTCCTGCCCGGTGCACAGTGCGCCGCCGCCGGCCCGGCCGGGCACGACGCGGATGACGCGGATGCCGTCCGGACCCGGTTCCCGTGCCGGGGTGCGGCTCGGGCCCTCGACAGAAGGAGTTTCGAACAGTGTCGGGAATTTCGCCGCAACCGTAGAACTCGCTTTCCACGAGGGTCAAGAGGCGACGGTACGGAGCGCGGCCCCGGCGACGGCCCCGCTCGGGGCCGTACGGTCGCACCGCGGCGGGAGGAGGGGGGTGCTCTCCCGCACGGGCACAGGCGTGGGGGACTCCCCGCAGGGGTGGTCGCGGGGAGTCTTCCGCGGGCTTCAGGGAGCGGGGCCGCCGGGCAGGGCCCCGGAGCAGGGGACGGGCGGGCCCGGGGGAAGGCGGGCCCGCCCGGGCCGTGCTCACGGCGGCCCACCGGTCCGGGTCACCACGGCCCGGTCCGGGTCACGGCGGCCCACCGGTGCGCGTCAGGCGGCCCACCGGTGCGCGTCAGGGCGGGCCACCCGGTTCGGACCCCGGTAGCCGGGCCGGGAGGAGGCGTCGATGCCTACCTCGTAGCCGATGTCCTCGCCGACCTCGTTGCCGTCGACGTGCGCGCCGGTCGAACCGATGGCCAGGCCGACGGCGTGGTCGGGTGCGGCGGCGAAGGTGTTGGCGGTGACGGTGGCGTGCTGGACGTCCTCGAACATCAGGGTCCGGGATGCCTCCAGCGTCTTGCAGCAGTTGTCCCGGACGGTGCAGTCGAAGGTGCGGCCCCGTCCGTCGCCCTCGCCGTCGCCGGGGCCCCCGCCACCAGGCACATGTTGTCGATGTCCTCGTGCCTCGGTGCGGGTCGCGCGCCCCCGGCATCGCAGACGTACACCTCCATCAGGTGGTGCGGTCTCCCGAACCGCGCACGAAGAGCGGGGTGTAGCCGGTGCCGAGCGGGAAGCGGTTCCTCTCCCCCGAAGAGCAGCCGACCGCCCGGGCAGCGGATCGGCAGCCGCCCGGTGGTCGTCACCCACCACCGGCCGCCGCGGTACGTCGGCGCGCCCTGCCCGCGGCTGACCTGGGCGTCGTCCTCGCCCGGGCAGACGTGGACGTCGGGGCGGTTGCGGCCGAAGACGACCTCGCGTCCCTCTCCGGGCCCCGGGGCCATGCCGCCGTACGGGGAGAGCGCGAGGACGGTACCGGGGGCGGAGGGGGCAACGCCGCGGGCGAGGCTGGCGTGGGAGGCGGGCAGGACGCAGCCGCCGGGTGCCCGGCGCGGGCCGCCGGCGGCGGGTTCGGCCGGGGGCCGGGGTGCCGGGCGGCGCTCATGCCTTCTGCAACTTCCTGACCACGGCGGTCGTCAGCGCCTCGGCCGTGTCGCACAGCTTCTCGCCCGGCTGCGGACCGTAGGTCTCCAGGTACACGTACTCCACGGTGTCGTCGCCCGCGGTGTCCAGGTAGGTGCGGTGCACCGACATGACGACACAGGTGTGCGGGCCCTCGTACTCCGGTGCCACGTACGCCTGCCGGCCGCCCAGCGTCTTGGGGTCGCCGTCGTCCGTGAGGTCGTCGTCGCGGTCGAACTTCAGGTGCACTCCGGTGCGCGAGGACCTGTCCTCCCACGTGCACCCCCAGTCCGCGAAGTCGGGGTCCTGGCTCTGCGCCCCGACGCCGGGGAAGGCACTCAGGGCCGCGGAATCCAGCAGGTCGCACGCGTGCAGCAGGGCCAGGGAGCCGGTGGGGAAGGGCGCGGGGCGACGGGGCACAGGACCGCGGTTGAGGACGGTGACGGCGTGGTCGGTGGCGGCCCGGGCGAGTGCGCACGGGTCGATCCGGGGGGAGTCGAGTTGTTTGGCCATGATCCAGACCTGGTTGCCGTCGGCGAGCCGGAGATTCCTGTCGCACTCGCCGTCCGCGCCGGGAAGTTCGACGACGGTGATCCGGCCGATCCGCTCGCTGCTCGACTGCGAGTCGGGCTCCGCCTGGTCGGAGGCGAAGTTCACCTGTACGTCCGCGATGTCGGTGTCCCCCTTGTTGATGAGGATGTCGCAGCGGTCCGGTTCGCCGTAGTCGGTGTCCACGTACGGGTCGCCGAATCCGGTGAAGGACTTGGTGTCGAGCAGGGCGCAGGGGTCGGCACCCCGAACGTCGCCCATGGCCCCGGCGTCCCCCGCAGGGGCGGCCGGGCCCCCGGCTCCGGCATCGCCGTCGTCCGCGCCCCACGGGCCGAGGACGACGAGGGCCACCACCGCGGCGGCCGTCGCCAGCGAGGCTGCGCCGACCGCCCAGGACCGCCGGCGGCGGCCGGAGGGTGGGAAGGCGCGGACCGAGCGCCGCTCCCCCGCCGCGGGGCGCGACCCCTGCACGGGGGGCGCGGCAGGCTCGGGCGACGCGACGGACTCGGGGGGCGCGGCAGGCTCGGGCGACGCGACGGACTCGGGGGACGCGGCAGGCTCGGGGGGCAGCGGACCGCGCTCGTCGTGCAGGCGCTCCTGGACGCTGGCGGGCATCGGTGCCGCGCTGCTCAGCAGCTTCCTGGCCCTCGGGGCGTCGGGGCGGCGGCGCGGCTCGGCCGCCAGCAGCGCGAGCAGCGGCTCCGTGAGCCGGCCGGCGCGCCGCGGCTGCTGGACCGCGCCCCGGACGGCCAGGGCCAGATAGGCCATGGCGTTCTCCGCGTCCCCGTACGGCGAGCGGCCCTCCACCGCCGCGTACAGGGTCGCGCCCAGTGCGAACATGTCGGACATCTTGTCGGCGAGCCGGCCGTTCGCCACCTCCGGCGGGAGGTAGCGGGGCTTGCCGCGCACACCGATGCTGCGGCTGCCGTCGACGGTGGGGTCGGACCACAGGGCGCGGGATATGCCGAAATCGGTCAGCTTCACCACTCCGTCGTCCCGGACGAGGACGTTCTCCGGAGTGACGTCGCCGTGCACCACGCCCTCGATGTGGGAGGCGGCGAGGGCGTCGGCGACCTGGCAGCCGATCGCGCCCGCCTCGTCGGGGGCGAGGGGACCGCGCTCCACCATCACCCGGGCGAGGCTCGGTGCGGGCACGTACTCCATGACGATCCAGCAGGTGGCCCCGTCCTCGATGAAGTCGAAGACCCCCACGATGTTGGGGTGGTGCAGCCGGCCCGCGTTGCGTGCTTCCTTCTTGAGGCGTTCGGCGGCGAAGGCGTCCTCCAGACGGGCGAACTTCACGGCGACCGAGCGCTCCAGCAACTCGTCGCAGGCCCGCCAGACCTCGCCCATGCCGCCTCTGCCGAGGGGTTCCTCCATGCGATAGCGGTCGGCCACCCTGTCGCCTTCTGCCATTGCCAGCACGCGTCACCCCGTAGCCCTCGGACCCAGCACCGGCACGGAGCGTACTCCTGTGGCGAGCGGAGCGTGAGCGCCCGTGGACGGGGGTCTTGCGGCTCGGGACCGGCCCGGGCGCCGCCACGGCGCGCGAGGGCCGGGCCGTTGCGCGCTCGGCGCCCGGACCCGCGGCCGGTCCCGCGCGCCGGTCCTGGCCATGGACTCCCCCACGCGCGCGGCGGGGCCCGGCCCGCCGCGGTCTCCGCGCCGTCCCGGAGCAGGGGCGGCAGGTAGTATCGAGCCAGGCGGTGCCCCTGGCGCCGCACGGCGGTGGGGCTCGCCGTACCCGAACCGCGGCGACGACGCCGCCGACAGTCCCTACTTGCGACACGCATCTGATACATCCCCGTGCCGGCGAGTAGGAGACACGCATGGCGAAGGCCCGACCCCTCGTCGGGGGCGAATCCACTGATTCCGACGTCGATCTGCATCTGCCCGCCCAACGGGGCGAGCTGCGCCGCGGCCACGGGGCGGTGGTGGCGGTGATCGCGCTCGGCGGCGTCCTGGGCTCCACGGCCCGCTACGGAACAGGTCTGCTGTGGCCCACCCCTCCCGGCGCCTTCCCGTGGACGACACTCCTGGTCAACGTCGCCGGCTGCGGACTCATCGGCGTCCTCATGGTGGTGGTCGCCGAGGCCGGGGCGGCGCACCCGCTGGTCCGGCCCTTCCTGGGCACGGGGGTCCTCGGTGGCTTCACCACCTTCTCCACCTACGCCGTGGACGTCGAACGCCTCACCGACGGAGGGCGCCCCGGTCTCGGCCTCACCTACCTGGTGCTGACACTCCTCGCGGCCCTGACGGCCGTGTGGGCCGCGGCCGTCGCGACCCGCCGCGCGCTGCGGTGGGGGCCGCGGTGACCGGGGGCGCGGCCACCGGATGGGGACCCGCGGGGACCGGCCGGGAGGGGAGGCGTCCGTGCACTGGCTGCTGGTGATCGCCGGTGCGGTGGTCGGCGCGCCGGCCCGGTACCTCACCGACCGTGCCGTGCAGGCCCGGCACGACTCCGTCTTCCCGTGGGGCACCTTCACGGTCAACGTCATCGGCTGCCTGGTGCTCGGCCTGGTCACCGGCGCGGTCACCGAGGGCGCCGCCTCCTCCCAGGTCCAGTTGCTGCTCGGCACCGGGCTGTGCGGTGCGCTCACCACCTATTCGACCTTCTCGTACGAGACCCTGCGTCTCGCGGAGGACGGGGCGCGCCTGTTCGCCGTGGCCAATGCCGTGGGCAGCGTGCTTGCGGGCCTGGGCGCCGCGTTCGCGGGTACGGCACTGGCCAGGGCGCTCTGGGGATGAGGGGCGCCGCGACCGGCACGTGCGGCGCCACCGGCACGGGGCCGCGGCTCCGGGCTCCGGCTCCCGCTCCCGCTCCCGCTCCCGCTCCCGCTCCCGCACGGTCTCGGTCGGCTGTCGGCTGTCGGCTGTCGGCTGTCGGCTGTCGGCTGTCGGCTGTCGGCTGTCGGCGGAAGGATGGCCGCGGACGACGCCCCGGGAGCGGGACGGTACGAGGGGAGGGTGCCCCGACCCCGGCCGCCCCGCGGGGTCCCGGCGGAGCATCGGGGCGCCGGCTCCGCCCTCCCGGGCCGCCCCCGCACGGAGTACCGTGCCCTGCACCGCCGCACGAACTCCCGTGCCCGCGACGGCACCCTGCTCGGGCACGGCGCGCACCGCTTCGTACCGCCGCCGGGCCACCGGCCGTGGCGGTGCCGCGCGCACGCCCCGAGCAGGAAGGCCCCCGTGTCCACCGCATCCGACGCCTCCGGTGCGTCCGCCGCATCAGCATCCACCGCGTCGTCCTCCTCCGTCGCCGCCCGCCTCGACCGGTTGCCCGTATCCCGATGGCACCGGCGCCTCATCGTGATCGTCGGGCTCGGCGCGTTCTTCGACCTGTACGAGGTCTTCCTCGGCGGGGTGCTCGGTGCGGTGCTCACGGACGCCTGGTCGCTGAGCGGAACACAGAAGTCGATGGTGATCGCCGCCGCGTTCCTGGGTATGTTCGTGGGCGCCAACGTCCTGTCGGTGGCGGCCGACCGGCTGGGCCGGCGCCGGATGTTCCTGGTCAACCTGGGGCTGTACTCGCTCTTCTCGCTCGGCGCGGCTTTCGCGCCGGACCTCGGTGTGCTCCTCGCCCTGCGCTTCCTGGCCGGGCTGGGGCTGGGCGCGGAACTCGTGCTGGTCGACACCTACCTGGCGGAGTTCCTGCCGCGGCGGGTGCGCGGGCGCTACATCTCCTGGGCATACACGGTGGGCTTCGTGGGCGTGCCGATCGCGGCCCTGCTGGGGGCACGGCTGGCGGCCTCGCGTGAGCTGCTCGGCCTGGCCGGCTGGCGGTGGCTGCTGGTCTTCGGTGCCATCGGCGCGTTCCTCATCTGGGCCGCCCGCGGCCGGCTGCCCGAGTCACCGCGGTGGCTGGCCTCCCAGGGCCGCGGTGACGAGGCGGCGGCGGTGGTCGACCGGATCGAGGAGCGGGTGCGGGCCGGCTCCGCGGCCGGGCTGCCCCCCGTACCCGCGGCCGAACCGGCCCCGCCGGTCAGGCGGAGCGTCCCGCTCGGTGAGATGTTCCGCGCTCCCTACCGGCGCCGCACCGTGATGCTGTGGATCTTCCAGGTGCTGCAGACGGTGGCGTACTACGGCTTCGGCTCGCTGGCGCCGGTGGTCCTGGTGTCCAAGGGCTACGAGGTGACCGAGTCGCTGACGTACGCGGCGCTGAGCTTCCTCGGCTACCCGATCGGCTCGGCGCTCGCCGTGCCGCTGATCGACCGCATCGAGCGCAAGCTGCTCATCATCGTCTCCGCGGCGGGCATCGGGGTGTTCGGCATCGTGTTCGCCGCGGCCCGTGTGCCGTGGCTCATCGTCGCCGCCGGGTTCCTGCTGACGGTGTGCAGCAACGTCTTCTCCAACGCCTTCCACACCTACCAGACCGAGGTGTTCCCCACCGGGATGCGCAGCTCGGCGGTCGGCATCGCCTACTCCCTCTCCCGGCTCACCTCGGCGCTACTGCCGTTCGCAGCCGTCCGCGTGCTGGACTCCGCGGGTCCGACCGCCGTGTTCACCGGCTCCGCGGCGCTGATCGTGCTGCTCTGCCTGGACATCGGCCTGCTCGGGCCGCGCAGCACCGGCCGGGGCCTTGAGGCGGTGGCGGAACGGCCCGCGCAGCCGTCCGGGAACGCCGGGTAGCCGGACCCGCCGTCGGGCATCCGCAGGGTCACGGGGCCAGAAGGCCACAGGGCACCGGGCGACCGGGCAACCGGTGGCCCACAACCCGCGACCCGCGACCCGCGACCCGCGACCCGCGACCCGCGACCCGCAACCGGCAGTTCAAGGCGTCACGACCCGTCATCTGGCTGGAACATGACGGCAATATGGCCAGTCTTATCATTTCGCCGGAACGATCAGTTCCCTTCCCGTTCATTCCGTTCGTTCCCTTCTCGCGTCCCCCAGCGCGCCCTCACACCGGCCACCACGCCCAAGGAGCACGCTCCGATGCCAGAGACACGCCCTTCGGACCTGCCGAGACCAGACCGGGCACACCGCGGCGCCACCCCGGACTCCTCCCCCGTCGCACACACCGCCCGCGGGTTCAGCCGCCGCGCCGTGCTCGGCGGCGCCGCCGCGGTGACCGGCGCCGTCGCCGTCGCCGCCACCACCGCGGCACCCGCCACCGCCGCACCCGCCGACACCGCGCCGGGCGGCGCGGCAGCCGCGTTCAACGCGGCCCTGCCCACAGTGGGCTCCATCAGGAAGAGGGCCAGGCTCGTCGACTACGAGGTGATCGAGCTGGCCGCGCTGCTGCGCGCGGGACGCACCACGTCGCTCCAGCTCACCCGCGCGTACCTGGACCGCATCGACCGCTACAACGGCGCCTTCGAGACCTACGGCGACAACGGCCTGTACAACGCCTTCGTCCGGATCGACCGCGACGGCGCGCTGGCGGCGGCCGCGGCGGCCGACGAGCGGTTCGCGAAGGCCCGCCACTCGCGCTCCGCGCGGGAGGCGCTCCCACCGCTCCTCGGCATCCCGATGGGCGTCAAGGACTCCGTGGCCGTACGGGGCCTCGAAGCCAAGGACGGCAGCCACGCCTTCGACGGCAACACCGCTCTGCGGGACGCCACCGTGGTCGCACGGCTGCGCGAGGCGGGCGCCGTGATCCTCGGGCACACCGTCTGCTCGGCGTTCTCCGGTTCCATCACCGGCACCTTCGCGGGAAACGCCTGGGGCCTGCCGTACGTGCCGGGCGGTTCGAGCCAGGGCAGCGGTGTCGCGCCCGTCGCCCGGCTGGCCGCGGCCTGCATCGGCGAGGAGACCGGCGGTTCGATCATCATGCCGTCCGCTGCCAACGGCGCGAGCGGCATCAAGCCGTCGCTCGGCACCTCCTCCGTGGCCGGCCTGATGCCGCTGTCGCCGGGGTACGACGTGCTGGGGCCGATCGCCCGCTCCATGCGGGACGCCGCGCTGGTCCTCTCCGTGATCCACGGCCCCGACCCGGTGAACGACCCGCTCACCCTGTCGGCCCCCGATCCGTTCCCCGCGCTGCCGCTCGCCCCGCGCGGCGGCCCCAGGCCCCTGAGCGGCCTCACCATCGGCATCCCGCAGACGGACTGGATGCGCACCTCGGCAGGCGTCCAGGTCGGCACACCGCCCCAGCAGTTGTACGACGACGACCACCGTGCGGCCTTCGAGCGGTTGCGGGCACAGCTCACCGACCTGGGCGCGACCGTGAAGGAGTTCGACGGCCTCGACGTGACGAAGCCGGCGAACGATCCGTACTTCGCCAGCACGGACGTGCTGGCGACCGTCGACGGCTCACCCGTCTCGCCGTCCTCCGCCGTGCTGAGCCCGAACCGCTACGAGATCCGGTACTGGCAGGCGGTGCAGGACTTCGCCGCGACCCGGCCGGCCGACCAGGCGGCCGCGCTCCTTGCGCAGTACGGCCGCAAGGGGCCCGGCGACACCGAGGTGTCCTTCGACTCCGCCGTCCGCTTCGGCGGCGGAGTCACGGCCGCGACCCGCGCCGAGGGCGAGCGGCGCAGACGCGCCCTCCAGGCCAACTACCAGGCGGCGCTGGACCAGGCGGGCGTGGACTTCATGCTCGTGATGAGCCTGGGCGCGCAGATAGGCAAGCGGTCCGGCGGCGGCTTCCCGGTCTACCGGGCGTACTACCAGCTCCCGAACGCGCTCACCTGGCCCATGGTCTCGTTCCCCGTCGGACACGACTCGACGGACGCGGGCCTGCCGATCACGGCACAGTTCTGGGGTCCCCGCTTCAGTGAGCCCGCGATCGTCCAGGCGGCGATCGACTACCAGCACCACCACCCCGAGTACCACGACGCGGCCCCGCCCGACCCGGCGCCGCTCCAGTCCGCGGAGCGGCTGCCGCTGTCCAGGGCCCTGAAGACGGCGGGCACACCGCCCGAGTACTCCAACGACCCGCTGGTGGCCGAGGAGGCACTGCGATGAGCTTTCTGACGGTGGGCTGGGGCCCAGTGGTCAACGCGGGTCTGCCGCCCCGGCACCCGGGCGACGGCAGCGCCCCGATCGCGACGGTCGGCTGGCTGCCGAAGCTGGGCACCGAGTTCTACCCGTATCCGCACGACGAGGCCGCGGTCCCCGACGCGGAGTGAGGCCGGCGGCTGCCGGCGGGGCGCGGCCGGCAGCCGTCGCCGGGAACGTCGGCCGGCACGGCACCGCACGCCGTGGTGTGCGGTGCCGTGCCGGCCGGGCACCGGGCCGTCCTGCACCGCCTGCTCCACGGATCGTCCGGCACCGCCGGCGCGAAGGCACCGTCGCCGGGCGGACGGAACAGGCGCACGCCCCGGTCATGGCGATCGGGGCGTCCGAGTGGCCCTCCTACCGGTGCGCGGGGGCCGGGCTTGCGCTGGAGGAGCGGATGATGAGGCGGGGGGCCAGCAGTCGTTCGGTGCTGGGCGCGGTGGAAGCGGAGGGGCGGGGGCGGGCCACGGCCGAAGTGGCGTCGAGGAGTGTGCTCATGACGTGCCGCCCGACCAGTTCGATGGGCTGGCGGACGCTGCTGAGGTCGAGTGCGGCGGCCGTCGGGGTGTCGTCGAAGCCGACGACCGCGATGTCCCTGCCGACTTCGAGACCCCACTGCTGGGCGGCGCGCAGCACGCCGACGGCGAGGGTGTCGGTGGCGGTGACGACGGCCGTGGGCGGCTCGGGCCGGGCGAGCAGGGCGTAGGCCATCTGGGTGCCCGCGGTGACCGAGTCCTCGCCCCTGACGTCGAGGGAGCGGCACTCGGCGGTGAGGCCGTGGCGCTCGATCGCGGCCTGCCAGCCCTGCGCGCGCCGGTCGCCGACGGTGTCGCCCGCCGGCCAGCCGACATAGCCGATCCGCCGGTGCCCGCGGTGCACCAGGTGGTCCACCGCGGCAGCGGTGCCGGCCGGGTTGTCGACGTCGACCCAGGCGTAGCGGTCGGTGCCCTGCGCGGTACGGCCGAAGGCGACGAACGGTACGCCGAGGCCCAGCAGGGCGTCGGGGCGTGCGTCGTCCGCGGTGACGTCGTACAGCACGAAGCCGGCCGCGCCGCCGCTGCGGCGCAGCCGGGCCGCCGCCTCGGCCTCCGCCCGGCCGTCGTCGGCCGTGAACAGCAGGAGATGGTGGTCGGCGGCGCGGCCCGCCTCCGCAAGGGCGTGCAGGAAGCGGTCGTGGATCGAGGCCAGGGCGCCGGGCGCGAGGGGTCTGATGCGGTAGCCGATCATCCGTGAGGCGTTGGCGCGCAGGTCCTGGGCCACGCGGTTCGGCTGGTAGCCCAGCTTGGCGATGAAGTGCTCCACGCGCTCGCGGGTCTCCGCGCGGACCCGGCCCGGTGCGTGCAGGACGTTGGACACGGTCTGCCGGGAGACCCCGGCCGCCACGGCGACGTCCACCAACGTCGGCTGGACCGCGGTCGCCACGTCCGGCCGCTCCTGCTCTGCCACGTTTCCCTCGCCTTCGTCGCTCCCGCGCCGTCGCCGTACAGGCCGCGGCTGCCACCCGGCCCACGTCATTGTCCCGTGCCCGACGCGGCCCCGGACCCGTTCCGCGGACCGCCCCGGTTCTCCGGGGCCCGGCTCCGCGCTCTGCGGGGGCCCGGCTCCGCGGGGGCCCGGCTCCCACCTGCCCCGGCCGCCCGCGCACCCGGCACGCGGCCGCGGCCCGAGCGGCCCTGGTCCGCCGGGCGCCCGCCGTGGCCCGCAGGCCCGGGCTCACACGCTCCCACCCATCCGGCGCCCCCTCCGCGAGGCCCGGCCTACCCGGCCCCGGCGCGGCAGCCCTGGCGCGGTCCCTCCCCATCAGGTACGGTTCCGGCCATATTGCACGTTCAAATTTTACGCTGCGGCACAGCCCCCGAGGGGCGGCCGCGGTGCTCGGAGGCGAAGTGAGCCACTACCGCCAGCCCCCTCTGCACGAGCTGGTCACCGTCCTGCGGGCACCGTCGGTGTGCCTGAGCGCGGCGGACGGCCAGATCCGCGGGGAGGGGCTCGACGGCTTCTACGACAGCGACCGCAGGGCCGTCTCCCACCTGGAGGCCGAAGTGGACGGCGCCACGCTGGTGCCGGTGGGACGGCGGATGGACGGCGCCGCGGAGGCCGTCTTCAGCGCCCAGGTACGGCCCGGCACCGCCGAGGGCGCCCCGGTGCTGCTGCACCGGCGCCGCACGGTGGACGCGGACGGCCTCGCGGAGCGGTTCGAGCTGGTGAGCGCGGGCGGGGAGCCCGTCACCGTCCGGCTGCTGGTGCGATGCGCCACCGACCTCGCACCGGTGCACGAGGTGCGCGGCGGCCGCCCCCCGGCGCCGGTGGCGCCCGAACCCCTGCCGAACGGAGTCCGCTGGACCGGCCGCGGGCAGGAGGTGACCCTGACCGCGGACCGCCGCCCCGACTCCGTGCGCGCCGCGGACGGCACCGCCGAGCTGGCCTTCGCCCTCACCCTCGCCCCCGGGCAGCCGCTCTCCGTCCACCTGCGCGCCCGCCCGCGCGCCACCCCGGCCGGCGCACCCGGCCGCGGCTCCTCCGGCGGCACCGGCCAGGGCGCCCCGACCGCCGGGGACACGCGGCCCGCCGGCGACACCCCGGCCCCGGGGGAGTCCTTCCTCCCGCTCGCCGCCGACGCCCCGCCCGTCCTCCCGGCCCTCCCGCACGGCATCGAGCCGCCACGCGACCCGCTGCGGCGCAGGCTGCTCGAGGTGAGCCTGCGGGATCTGGAGGCGATGCTGCTCGCCGACCCGCGGGACCCCGCTGACACGTTCGTGGCGGCCGGCAGTCCCTGGTACTTCACCCTCTTCGGCCGGGACTCGCTGTGGTCCGCCTCCCTGCTGCTGCCGCTGGGCACCCGGGTGGCCGCGGGCACCCTGCGCGCGCTGGCCCGCCGGCAGGGCACCCGCAGCGACCCGTCCGCGGACGAGCAGCCGGGCAAGATCCTGCACGAGGTGCGCCGGGAGACGCTGCGCCTGCGCGACATGGTCATCCCGCCGCGGTACTACGGCACCATCGACGCGACCATGCTGTGGGTGCGGTTGCTGCACGACGGCTGGCGCGCGGGCCTGGACCCGGCACGCGTCGAGCCGCTGCTGCCGCACCTGCGGGCGGCGCTGGAGTGGGTCACCGAGCACGGTGACGCGGACGGCGACGGCCTCGTGGAGTACCGGCCCTCCGGCCACGGCGGACTGGCCAACCAGGGCTGGAAGGACTCCGCGGACGCGGTCCGCTGGGCCGACGGGCGGCACGCGCAGGCGCCGCTTGCGCTGTGCGAGGTCCAGGCGTACGCGTACGCGGCCGCCGTGCAGGGCGCCGACCTGCTGGAGGCGTTCGGCCGGCCGGGGGCCGACCGGTGGCGCGACTGGGCCGCCCGGCTGCGGGAGCGGTTCCGGGAGGCGTTCTGGGTGCACGACGCGTCAGGGACGTACCCGGCGATCGCGCTCGACGCGCACAAGCGCCCGGTGGACGGGGCCGCGTCCAACATGGGCCATCTGCTGGGCACCGGGCTGCTGACCGGCGAGGAGGCCGCACTGGTGGCCGCGCGCCTCGCACAGCCCGACCTGGACTGCGGCTACGGGCTGCGGACGCTGTCGGCGGCCAGCAAGGCGTTCGACCCACTCAGCTACCACTGCGGCAGCGTGTGGCCGCACGACACCGCCATCGCCGTGCTCGGGCTCGCCGCCGAGGGGCACCACACGGTGGCCCGGTCCCTCGCCGAGGGGCTGCTGGCCGCCGCCGAGCCGTTCGGCTTCCGCCTTCCGGAGCTCTACGGAGGCACCTCGGCCCGGGACGGCGAGCCGGTGCTCGCCTATCCCACGGCCTGCCGTCCGCAGGCGTGGGCCGCGGCCGGCGCGGTCGCGGTGCTGGGCTACCTGGAAGGCTGGCCGGCGGGCCGCGGCTCTGCCCCGGCCCGCGACCCGGGCCCCGGCACCGGCTCGCTCCACGGCGCCGGCTAGGACCCGGTCTCCGGCCCCGGCTCGGGCCTGGAGCGTCGCCCCCCGCCCGGCCGCCGGCCGCGGGTCCCCTCATGGCTCCGGGCCCGAGCCAGTCTCGGCTTTGAACGCTCAAACACACCCTCACCCGCGTCCTCGCCCCGACCATGCACCCCGCGCATGCCGCCGGGGACGGCGCCGGCCGACCGGGAGGCCGCCGCAGGAAGCCGACAGGGAAACGGGGCTGGCGCCGCGCCCACAGCGGTGGGTGTCACGGCGGTGTGCACCGCCGCGCCGTACACCGTCGTCCCCGGGCACGGTGCCGCGCCGCGCGGGCCCGCGGGGCGTACTGGCAGCTCCGGCCGTTCAGGTGAAGACTGGTGACGCATGGGCACGCCGGTGGCAGCGGATGCCCTCTGGTGCCCGGGCCGGGCAGGTCGGCGGGCCCGGCCCTGAAGGCGCCGGCGGCACGGGCCGTCGTCTCCCGCGGCAGCCACCGGTCCACGTTCCGGCACACCCGCGCAGAAGGGCAGCAGCCGTGCAGAGTAGTCCACCGCCGAACGCGGCCGGTCCGCTTCCGGCCTTCCAGCTCAGCGGGCGCCACGACATCGACGACCCGATCCCCGGCATCGACGACGCGGCGCGGTTCCACGAGGGCTGGGAGGCGCGGATCTTCGCCCTGATGCGCACCGCGGTGGCCGACGGCCTGATCACCACGGACGAGTTCCGGCACACCGTCGAGCGGCTGCCCGCCGAGAGCTACCACGGCATGACGTACTTCGAACGCTGGCTGCACGCCGTCCAGCAGCTCTGCCTGGAGAAGGGCCACATCAGTGCGGCCGACCTCGCCGCCGGCCACGCGAGGGCCGCGGCGCACGCGCACGCCCACCCCTCCCCCGCCGCGGCGTCCTTCGCACCGCGCCCCGAGGCCGGTGTCCAGGTACCGCCCGTCGAGGAGCGGTTCGCCGTCGGCGCCCGGGTACGGCTGGAGGACGGCCCCGGCGCACACCACCGCATGCCTGCCTGGGCCAGGGGCCTGACCGGTGTCGTCACCTGCGTCCGCGGGCACTTCCCGCTGCCCGACCTCGTCGTCGACCGGCGCGGTGCGGCGGGGATGCACTGGCGCTACGCGCTGTACTCGGTGCAGGTACCCGCCACCGACGCCTTCGAGGACGCCGACCCCAGGGACGTGCTCGCGCTCGACGCCTACGACCCCTACCTCCAGGAGGCCGCGCGATGACCACCCCGGCCGGCAAGCGGCAGGAGCTGACCACCCGCGTCGCCGCGCTGGAGAACGCGCTGACCGCCGCGGGCAAGGTGGCGACCGCCGACATCGACGACACCGTCGACCTGTACACCAACCGGCTCGGCCCACGCCTGGGTGCCGCCATGGTGGCCCGCGCCTGGTGCGACGACGACTACCGGCGGGCGCTGCTCGCCGACGCCACCGGGGTGCTCCGCGAGGAGGACCTGGGCGATGCGGCGCGGGGCAACAAGGGCCTGCCGTTCCTGCACCTGGTGGTGGTCGAGAACACTCCGGCCGTGCACAACGTCGTCGTGTGCACGCTCTGCTCCTGCTACCCGCTGGCCCTGCTCGGGGCGCCGCCGCGCTGGTACAAGAGCGACGCCTACCGGGCCCGCGCCGTGCGCGAACCGCGCGCCGTGCTGGCCGAGTTCGGAGTACGGCTGGAGGCCGGCACCTCGGTGCGGGTGTGGGACTCCACCGCGGACTGCCGGTACATGGTCCTCCCGCAGCGGCCGCCCGGAACCGAGGGGCTGACCGTGGACGAACTCGCCGCGCTGGTCACCGTCGACTCCCTCATCGGCACCCGGCGCCGGCTGTAGCGGTCCGAGAGGGAGCGCCGGTCGTGCGCAGCACGCCGGAGCGGCGCACCGGGACGGGACGCGCGGGTGCCCCGGGCGCGGGGCCGCACCCGGGGCGCTGCCCGGTTCCGGGGGACTGCCGTGGTCGGCCTGCCGGGCCCCGGCGCGGATCAGGCCCGGCTGTTGAGGACGCGCTGGTGCAGTGCGGTGACGGCCTTGCGGGCGGAGGCGAAGGCGCCGTGCTGCCAGGCGTCCAGATGGCTGAGCCAGTCACCCGCGAAGTAGACGTGGCCGGTGGGTTCGTTGAGGGGCTTGTAGCGGGGTGCGTCGGGGCCGTCGGGCGTGGTGTGCCAGGCGGCCTCCTGGTACGGGAACTGCCGCCAGTGGTGGGAGAAGGACGAGGCCAGTTCGGTGCGGTACGCGTCGCCGTAGATCCGCACGCCCGCCTCGACGGCCCGCTTCTCGCGGGCCGCGGGGCTGAGCGCCGCGTAGGAGTCGGCGGCGGCGCCGGTGTTGTAGTAGCCGATGATGACGCCGCGCTCGCCGTGGAAGCCGTGGGACGGGTGCCAGATGTGGGTGACGTCCAGGTCGGTCTCGGTGATGCCGCCGTAGATGTGGTGGTCGGTCTCCCACCAGCGCGAGGAGTACTCCAGGCCGATCTTGCCCGCGGAGGACGGGGTGATGGCCTCCAGCGCGGACTGCACGCCGGTACCGAGGTTGTGCGGCACCTTGGCGAGGAGGTTCGGCGGCATCGCCGCCACGCAGTAGTCGGCGTCGATGGTCCTGGCGCGCCCACCCTGGGTGTAGGCGACCGTGACACCGCCGGCCCGGTCCGTGATCCCGCTGACGGCGCAGCCGGTGCGTATCTTGTGCGCGCCGACGGCCTGGGTGAGCGCGTGGGGGATGCGGTCCATGCCGCCGACGGGCTGGAACATCAGCATGGCCTGGTCGAACTCGAACTCGAAGGCGAAGTAGCGGCCGACGCCGGTGGCGAAGATCTCCGAGGCGGTGGGCAGGTCCCCGTACTCCACACCCGGGGTGCCCGCGGCCCCGGGGTAGACGGAGTAGCCGCGGCGTGAGCTGCCCGTGTAGTCGAGGCTGTCGCCGAGGTCGCCGTAGTCCTTGAGGAACTCCACGAGCCGGTCGCGGTCGTCCGTGGTCAGTGCCTTGTCGAGGGCTCCGGAGTCGGTGGCCTTGGCCAGTAGTTCGCTGACGTAGCCGAACATGTCCGCCTTGGCCGTGCGGTAGCGCATGGGCCGGGTCATACCGGCGGACTGGTTGAACAGGTAGGCGTCGGCGTTGACGTTGGTGAAGACCTCCACGGGCACTCCGAGTTCACGGCAGTAGTCCAGGGTGATCATCCACTGGGCGATCCTGGCCGGTCCCGCGTTCATGTACTGGCCCTCGGAGAAGCGCGCCGTCTGCCGGTTGCCGTACAGGTCCACGGTGGTGTCACCGCCTCTGACGGTGAAGTTCCGGCCACCGGTCCTCTCGCGCGCTTCGAGGACCGTACACGCGTAGCCCGCCTTGCCGAGTTCGTAGGCGGTGGTCAGCCCGGCGATGCCGCCGCCGAGCACGACGACCTCGGCGGCGGATCTGCCCGTCAGGGTGAAGTCGCCGGCCCGTGGCGCCTGGAACGGGGCCTGCCGGGCGGCCGCCGCTGCGGTCGGTGCCAGCCCCAGGGCGCCCATGGTGGCGAAGAGGGTGCCGGCCCCCGCGGTGGCCCCGACGGCGCGCAGGAAGTCACGGCGCTTGAGCTGCGTCATCTTTCGATCCCCTTTCGTTGCAGTGCGCAGGGGACTGTGGCAGCGCCGTGTTACACGAGATCATTTCGCATATGTCACCCGGGTAAGACCCGAAACTCCGTACGAACATTTCAGGCCGCTCCTGACTCGTCTGTGCCCCCAAGTGATGCCCGCTGACCACCGGGTGACGGGGGATCGGGCGGCCTCGGGCATCCGGGCCCCGGGTTCCGGGCCGAGGCGGGAGATCCGCGCCAGGACGGCCGGCACGGCCGTCCACGCGTTGCGACAACCGGGCACATCCCCGGCGCAGCACGGCATTCCAGCACCGCGGTCCCCCGCTGCCGTGCCGGTCAGCGCGGCCGGCACAGGTCGGCAGAGACCGGCGCAGGTCGGCACAGGTAAGCGCTGTCGCCGCCGGTCAGCGCGCCCGGCGGCCCAACGTGCTCTCGCGCTCCACCAGCGTGAATCCGGGCTGCAACTCACGGGTGGGCCGGGGCGACTCGGCGTTCTGCGCGCTCTTCAGCCGGCCGACCACGGACTCGACGGCCAGCCGGGCGATGGCCTGCTTGTCGGGGGCGACGGTGGTGAGGGTGACGGCGCCGTAGCGGGACTCGGTGATGTCGTCGAAACCGACCACCGCGATGTCCTCGGGCACTCGGAGGCCCCGTTCGAACAGCACGCGCATCGCGCCGATGGCGATCAGGTCGTTGTAGGCGAAGACCGCGTCCGGGACCTGCCCGGAGTCCAGCAGATGGGCCATGGCGACCGAGCCGTCCTCGTGGTCCCAGCCGTGGGTGGTGGCCACCAGCGCCTCCTCGGCCGGCACGCCCCACGCGGCCAGCTCCGTCTGCCACCCGAGCAGCCGCAGGTGGGCGGGCTGGTGGGTGCGGTTGAGGCGGGCGCCGAGGAAGGCGATACGGCGCCGCCCGAGGCCCAGCAGATGGCGCACGGCGACCCGGGCGGCGGCGACGTTGTCGATGGCGATGTGGTCGTAGGGCAGGTCGTAGCGGCGCTCGCCGAGCAGCACCAGCGGTGCGCTGTCGGTGCGGGCGGCCAGGTCCTCCGGCTCCAGCTCCAGCGGGCTGAGGATCAGGCCGTCCATGACGCGGGCGGAGAAGCCCTGGCAGACCTGGACCTCCTGTTCGCGGCGGCCCTGGGTGTGGTCGAGCAGGACGGTGTACTCGTGCCGGGCGGCGGCGTCGATCACGGCCGCGGCCAGCTCCGCGAAGTAGGCGTTGCCGAGCTCGGGGACGGCGAGCGCGATCAGTCCGGTACGGCCCTTGCGCAGATGACGGGCCGTCAGGTTGGGCCGGTAGCCCAGCTCGTCGATGGCGCGCCGCACCCGTTCCCGCATGGCCGGGGTGACGTGCGGGAAGTCGTTGACGACGTTGGAGACGGTCTTGACGGAGACCCCCGCGCGCTGCGCGACGTCCCTGAGACTGACACTCATCTGCTGTCCTCCGGCGACGTGTCGTGCATCTGGACAGCGTGCAGGAGGCGTGCTGTCATGCCAACGGCCCTTGTTTACAACGATATACAAGATGGTGTGGCAAAGGGCAGAGCCAGCACCCGCTTCTCCGTTGCGGAGGTACCGTGCACTCACCGTCCCCGTCCCCGCGTCCGTTACGGCGCCGTCTGCACGCCTGGGCGGCTGCGTTGTTCACGGCGTGCGCCCTGGTCGCCACCGCACTGGGTGGCCCGGTCAGCAGCGCGGCCGCCGCCGGGCAGGCCACCGCGGTCCATGGTCTCAAGGGCGAGTACTACACCCAGAGCGCCCCCGGTGCCTTCGACTTCGGCACGCTCAAGGCGACCGCCTTCGACCCTTCCCTCACCTTCGACGACCTGGAACCCAGGCTGCTGGCCCGCACCGGCCGCAGCGACGACGCGAGCGTGCGCTGGACCGGCCGGCTCTCTCCCGGTCGAACCGGCGAGTACGTCCTCTCGGTCTCCGCCGACAACGGCTTCCGGCTGCGGATCGACGGCGGCCTCGTCATCGACCACTGGGTCGACGACTGGGACAGCGAACAGAACTCCGCTCCGCTCGCCCTCCAGGCGGGCCGCGCCTACGACATCGAGCTGGAGTACTTCGAGCACACCGGAGGCTCACATCTCCATCTGAAGTGGACACCGCCGGGCGGCGAGAAGCAGCCTGTGCCGCAGTCCGCCTTCACCCTGCCCGACGGCTTCGCCTACGACGGCCCCACCGACGTGGCCGTCCAGCCGGACGGCAGGACCCTCACACTCGACTTCGCCCAGCGGATAGCGGCACCCGCGGCAGGGCTCGACGACCACCTCGACATCGTGATCGGCGGCTCGCGCTGGCCGCGCGGCACCACACGGCTGGACCCGGCCGACCCCACACGGCTGATCGTGCCGCTGAGCGAGCCGGTCGTGGGCGGCCACGGCGGCCAGGCCGACATCCGCTACGACGGCGCGGGCGGCCTCACGGACGCCACGGGCAAGCCGGTCGCCGGTTTCTGGACGAGCGGCGGCAACGACTCCACGTACGAGCTGCGCACCAGGTGGGCCGACGACGTCTCCCCCGCGAACGCCCACCCCGAGTACCCGCGGCCGCAACTGACCCGCGACGCCTGGCGGAACCTCAACGGCACCTGGCAGTTCGCGGCCGCCGGGGCCGGCGAGCAGCCGCCGTTCGGCAGGCAGCTCGGGGAGCGGATCCTGGTGCCCTACCCGGTGGAGTCGCAGTTGTCGGGCGTACAGCGGCACGAGGACCGCATGTGGTACCGGCGCACCTTCACGGTGCCGGCCGGCTGGCAGGTGGGCGACGGCAGGCGGCTCCAGCTCAACTTCGACGCCGTCGACTGGCAGGCCACCGTCTACGTCAACGGCCACCGGGTCGCCGCGCACGAGGGCGGCTACGACCGGTTCAGCGCCGACGTCACCGACGCCCTCACCCGCGGCGGCCCGCAGGAGCTGCTCGTCGGCGTGTACGACCCCACCGACGCGGCCGCCGGCGAGAACCCGCCGATCGGCAAACAGCGCCTGGACCCCAGCGGCATCTGGTACACGCCCACCTCGGGCATCTGGCAGACGGTGTGGATGGAGCCCGTCGCACCGGACCACGCGGCAGACATCGCGACCACGCCCGACCCGGTGCACGAGACGGTCGGTGTCTCGGTGCGCGGCGTCAGGACCGGCGTGCCCGTCACCGCCGTCGCCTACGACGGCTCGCGGGAGGTGGGCCGGGCGAGCGGCACCACGGGCGGCGCGCTGTCCGTGCCGGTGCCCCACCCGCACCTGTGGACGCCCGACGACCCGCACCTGTACCGGCTCGACGTCACGGTGGGCCGCGGCGCCCCGGCCGACCGGGTCGGCAGCTACTTCGGGATGCGCTCCATCGAGGTGAGGACGGTGGACGGCACCCCGCGCACCCTGCTGAACGGCAAACCCGTCTTCATGATGGCCACCCTCGACCAGGGCTTCTGGCCGGACGGCCTCTACACCGCGCCCACCGACGAGGCCCTGGCCTTCGACCTGAGGACGCACAAGCAGCTCGGCTACAACGCCGTGCGCAAGCACATCAAGGTCGAGCCCGACCGCTGGTACTACTGGGCGGACAGGCTCGGCCTGCTGGTGTGGCAGGACATGCCCGCGATGAACACCGTCGACCCCGCGCCGGCCGCCCGCACCGAGTACGAGCACGAACTCGCGGAGATGGTCCACCAACACGACAGCCACCCGTCGGTGGTCGTCTGGGTCACCTTCAACGAGGGCTGGGGCCAGTACGACCAGGCCCGGATCGCCGACTACGCGAAGCGGCTCGACCCCACCCGCCTGGTCGACAACATGAGCGGGCTCAACTGCTGCGGCGCCGTGGACGGCGGCAACGGCGACATCGCCGACGCACACGGCTACCCGAGCCCGCTGCTGCCCGCACCGGACGGCAGGCGCGCGCTGGTCAGCGGCGAGTACGGCGGCCTCGGCCTGGCCGTTGCCGGCCACTCCTTCCCGGTGCAGCAGAGCTATGTATCGGTGGACCCGGCCGTCTACACGGACACCTACCTCGACCGGCTCAGGGAGGTGGAGCAGCTCACCGCCTGCCACGGCGGCAACGGCGCCGTCTACACACAGATCTCCGATGTGGAGGGCGAGCTCAACGGCCTGCTGACCTACGACAGGGCCGTACTCAAGCCCGACGCGAGGCGCCTGAAGGCCGCCCACCGGGCACTGATCGAGGGCGCCGAGGCGGGCACGCTGACCTGCACCGCCCCCTGACGAGCCGGTCCCGCGCCCGGACGCGGCGCGGGACCGGCGCGCCGGGCGCGCCGGTTCGGCGGGCAGCCAGGGCCCCGCGGGCCCGGTCCCGCCCTGCGCGGCCGGCGTGCGGCCCGTGCGGGCTGTGCGCGTCCCCACCGGCCGGTGGGGACGCGCGCGGCGATGCGGCGCAGCCGCGTCTCGCCGCCGCCCCCGCGCTCCTGTGCGTCCGGCGGCCCCCGCACACCGCGAGCTCCCTCTCACCCCCGACAGGAAGGCACTCGCCATGGCTCTCACCAGACGCAGCCTGCTGGCCTCCGGCGCCCTGACCGCCGGCGCCGTGCTCACCCCCGGCACCGGGGCCGCGGCCGGGGACCGGGGCGAGGCCGGCGCCCCCGTGCCGACCGCGTTCACCCGCCTGCCGCCCGGCAGCGTCACCCCGCGCGGCTGGCTCGCCCACCAGCTCGCGCTGCAGCTTCGGGGCCTGTGCGGGCGTTATCCGGGGCGGTCCCACTTCCTCGACTTCGACAGCACCGGATGGGTGCACCCGGAGCGGGACGGCTGGGAGGAGGTGCCGTACTGGCTGCGCGGCTACGTGCCGCTGGCCATCGCCACCGGCGACCGGGACGCGCTGGCCACCGCACACGGCTGGATCGACGCGGTACTCGCCACCCAGCAGCCCGACGGCTTCTTCGGGCCCGCCGCACTGCGCACCCATCTGAACGGTGGGCCGGACTTCTGGCCGTTCCTGCCCCTGCTGATGGCGCTGCGCACCCATCAGGAGCACTCCGGTGACGAGCGCGTGATCCGGCTGATGACCCGCTTCCTACGGTACATGAACGCCCAGGGCCCGGGCGCGTTCGACAGCGGTTGGGTCTCCTACCGGTGGGGCGACGGCCTGGACATCGCCCTGTGGCTGTACGAGCGCACCGGGGACGCCTTCCTGCTCGACCTCGCCGACACCATGCACACCCACGGCGCCGACTGGACGGGCGCCCTGCCCACCCCGCACAACGTCAACATCGCGCAGGGCTTCCGCGAGCCCGCCCAGTACGCGCTGCGCACGGGCTCGGTCGAGCTGACGCGGGCCACCTACCGCGCGTACGACGACGTGCGCAACGCCTTCGGGCAGTTCCCGGGCGGCGGCTTCGCCGGGGACGAGAACCTCCGGCCCGGCTTCGGCGATCCCCGCCAGGGCTTCGAGACCTGCGGGATCGTGGAGTTCATGGCCAGCCACGAGCTGCTCACCAGGATCACCGGCGACGCGGTGTGGGCGGACCGCTGCGAGGAGCTGGCGTTCAACATGCTGCCGGCCGCCCTCGACCCCGAGGGCAGGAGCACGCACTACATCACCAGCGCCAACTGCGTGGACCTCGACGACGCGGTCAAGACCCAGGGGCAGTTCCAGAACGGCTTCGCCATGCAGTCCTACCAGCCCGGTGTCGACCGGTACCGGTGCTGCCCGCACAACTACGGGATGGGCTGGCCCTACTTCGGCGAGGAGCTGTGGCTCGGCACGCGGGACGGCGGCCTGGTGGCGTCGATGTACGCGGCGAGCACGGTGACGGCGCAGGTCGCCGGCGGGGCGCGGGTGACCGTGACCGAGGACACCGACTACCCGTTCGGCGAGACGGTCACCCTCACCCTCGCCACCGCGGCCCCGGTCGCCTTCCCGCTGCACCTGCGCATCCCGGGCTGGTGCCGCGCGCCCCAGGTCGCGGTGAACGGCCGCCCGGTGGCCGCGCCGGAGGGACCGGCCTTCACCAGGATCGACCGCACCTGGGCCGACGGCGACACGGTCACCCTGCGGCTGGCCCAGCGCACCGCACTGCGCACCTGGTCCGGCGGCCACGGCGCGGTCGGCGTCGAGCACGGCCCGCTGGCGTACTCCCTGCGGATCAGCGAACGGTACGTCCAATACGCCGGTGACGACGACTTCCCCGAGTACGAGGTGCACGCCACCACCCCGTGGAACTACGGCCTCACCCGCGGCGGCGCCCTCACCTTCTCCCGTGCCGCAGGCCCCCTCGCCGAGAACCCCTTCACCCACGAGGGCACCCCGGTCCACATCACCGCCGAGGCCCGCCGGCTGCCCGAGTGGGTCGCCGACGACGAGCACGTGGTGGCCCCGCTCCAGCAGAGCCCCGCACGGAGCACCGCCGCGGTCGAGGAGGTCACCCTCATTCCCATGGGCGCCGCCCGGCTGCGGATCACGGCCTTCCCCACCACCGCACCGGACGCCGACCCGTGGACCCCCGAGCCGCCCTTCAGGCGGATCCTCAACAGGAACAGCGGCAAGGTGCTCGCCGTGGACGGCATGTCGACGGCCGACAGCGCCCGCGTGGTGCAGTTCGACGACACGCCCACCGGCGATCACGCGTGGCAGCTCCTCGACCGCGGCGCGGGCCGGTACGCCATCCGCAACGGCCAGAGCGGCAAGGTGCTCGGCGTCGACGGGATGTCCACCGCGAACAGCGCCCAGATCGTGCAGTTCGAGGACAACGGCACCGCCGACCACCTCTGGGAGCTGCTGGCGGACGCGGACGGCTGGTACCGCATCCGCAACGGGCACAGCGGCAAGGTACTCGGCGTCGACGGGATGTCCACCGCGAACAGCGCCCAGGTGGTGCAGTTCGACGACAACGGCACCGCCGACCACCTGTGGCGGTTGCTCTGACGCGCCCGGGGCGGCCCCGCCCCGGCCGACGCCCGCCGACCCCGCCAAGGCCCTGGTGGACCCCGGGTACGAAGGGCGTTCGTAGGTGGCGGGGCCACCGGGGACGGCCGGTCGCGGCCGCCGCCCCGCCCGTGCGCTCTTCGTTCGCCCCGCACCCGGTGCACACTGGAGATGCGATTCATGTGCAGGCGTCTGGAATGGGCTGTGGTGAGGGATCGGGACAGCGGCACCCGGAGAATGCTGGCGGGCCTGCTGGACGTCATCGGCAACACGGCGCTGGACGATCTCACGGACGCGGTGAGCGAACAGGGCAGGAGCGCGGGCTTCGCGGAGGTACGGCTCTACATCGGCGATGTGGAGCGGCGCGCGCTGCACCTGCTGCCGGGTCGCGGCACCGCCGTGCCGGCGCAGCACACCGTGCCGATCGGCGGCACCCTGCCCGGCCGGGCCTACCAGTACGGTGAGGTGATCGCCGACCACGCTCCGTCGTCGACCGGCTTCCCGTACTGGGTGCCGCTCTCCATCGGTCTGGAACGGGTGGGGCTGATGCTCGTCATCAGCACGGAACCGGGTGACGGGGTCGCCGAGGACGCACGGCTGCTCGCCCCACTGGTGGCCATGGCCATCGTCAGCAAACGCGGGCACAGCGACACCTACGCGCGCCTGAACCGCACCCGGTCGATGAACGTGGCCGCGGAGGCGCTGTGGCATCTGCTTCCGCCGCGTACCTACCAGGACTCCCGGGTGGCCCTCACCGCGACCCTGGAGCCCTCGTACCAGATCAGCGGTGACGCCTACGACTACTCGCTGGACGGCCCCCTGATCCATCTGTCGATCTTCGACGCCATGGGCCACGACACCGCCGCGGGCCAGGTGGCCGCCCTCGCGCTCGCCGCCGCGCGCAGCGCCCGGCACCGCGGCGCGGGCATCGCCGAGGCCGGGTACGCCATCGAGCGCGAGCTCAACACCCAGTTCGACGGGGTCCGCTTCGCCACCGCGGTCCTCGCGACCCTGGACACCCGCTCCGGCATGCTGAGCTGGGCCAGTTTCGGGCACCATCCGGTGCTGCTGCTGCGCGGCGCGGAGGGCGTCAGGCTGCAGTGCCGGCCGGCCTATCCGCTGGGCACCGGCCTGCCGGGCCTGGAGACGACGGTCTGCCACGTGGGGCTCGAACCCGGCGACCGGATCGCGCTGTACACGGACGGCATCACCGAGGCCCGCCGGCCCGGTGCCAGGGAGTTCGGTATGCACCGCCTGATCGCGTACCTCACCCGGCACCACGCCGACGACCTGAGCGTCCCCGAGACGGTGCGCCGCTTCGTGCACGCCTTCATCGACTACCACGACGGGCACCTCCAGGACGACGCCACCGTGCTGCTGTGCGAGTGGCTGGGGCCCGACATCTGAGGCCGCCGCCCGGCGCGGCGGCCGCGGGTGCGCGGCGCACGGCACCGCTCAGGTGGCGGGGCGCTCCTTGCCGGCCGGCTTGCCGATGGGGACCGGACGCGGTTGCAGCTTGTCGTCGACGTAGAGGTCGACGTGTTCGTTGAAGAACGCCACCATGGTCGCGATCGGGGCGAGCTGGCGGGTGGGGAAGTCGTAGACCCAGGCGAGGTCGGTGTAGCGCGCGCGGTCGGTGGTGACCGACCAGTAGCCGCTGGTGGTCCCCTTGTACGGGCAACTGGTGACGGTGTCGCTGGGGGCCAGACGGGTCCAGTCGACGTGGACGCGGGGCAGGTAGTAGCGGGTGGGGAGGCCGGTCTCGAAGACCATCACCGTGTACGGTGCGTCGGCGAGCACGGCGCCGTCCAGCTCGACCCGTACGGTGGTGCTGGAGTGCAGCGCATCGACACGGGTGTAGGGGTTCCGGGGGTGGACGAAGATCCGCTCGTCCTCCTCGAACCAGGCGTCCAGGGCGTCCCAGCGGAAGCCGGTGTGGCCCACGACCGCCTCCGGCGCGCCCTGCTCCCACACCCAGGCCGCGCCGTGGCGGGTCTCCTCGCCGAACATCAGGGTGTGCCGCCGGGCGGGTCCGGCCGCCAGCGACAGCGTCTGGCCCTCGTCCGCGAGGGCGCCTTCGGCGATGTCCTCCGGCGGAACGGCGTACTGCGGGTAGCCCGGCCAGAGCCACACGTACCAGGCCCGCCGGGTGTCGAAGACCGGCTGGCCCGCGAGGAATCCGCGCACCCGGCGCGGCACGGGCTCGACGTGCCCGATCGGCACGATCATCTGCGGGTAGTCGGGTACGTACTCCGGCATGGGCCCTCCCGTCGCCTCGTCAGCCCGGCGGGGACGGCGGTGCACACGGGCCGGGCGTGGCGGCAGCGTCCGGCGTCCCGCCGTCTGACTTCCTATCAGAGCCCCGGCCGACGGGCGGGGTGGACACGCAGGGGGGGCGGACAACCCACGGCGGGCGGCACGGCCCCGGCGCCGGCCGACCCGCGTCCGCCGCGTCTGCGCCGGCCGCGCGGGGCGGGCCGACGCCCGAACCCGCCGTCAGGCCACGGACTGCACCTCGCTGGGGCGCGGCCACTGGTCGCCGACGGCGAAGCGGTCGTGCCACGTCCCGGCGCCCGGCGCGAACCTCCCCCCGTCGGACAGCGCCACCCGCACATCGCCGGTGTCCCCGCGGCTGAAGGCGGCGATGTCGGCCCGGCCGTCGCCGTCGAAGTCGCCGACCCCGGGGACCTGGTCGCCGGCGGCGAACCCGTCGTGCCACTTCCAGGCGTTCTGGACGAACCGGGTGCCGTCGGAGAGGGACACGTAGACGTCCGCGGTGTCGCCGCGGGTGAAGGCGGCGATGTCGTCCCTGCCGTCCCCGTCGAAGTCGCCCACCGCCGGGACCTCGTCGCCCACCGCGAAGTGGTCGTGCCAGAGCCAGCCGTCCTGCCGGAACAGGGTGCCGCTGGACAGGGACACGTAGACGTCGGCGGTGTCGCCGCGGGTGAAGGCGGCGATGTCGTCCCTGCCGTCCCCGTCGAAGTCGCCCACCGCGGGGACCTCGTCGCCCACCGCGAAGTGGTCGTGCCATTTCCGGGGTGCGCCGAAGGAGGTGCCGGTGGACAGGGCCACGTACACATCGGCTGCCGCCCCGCGGGTGAAGGCGGCGATGTCGTCCCTGCCGTCGCCGTCGAAGTCGCCGACCGCGGGCAGCGCCGCCCCGGACGCGAAGTCGTCCTGCCACGTGGTGCCGTCCCCGGTGAACGCGGAGCCGTCGGACAGCGCCACGTACACGTCGGCGGCCGCCCCGCGGGTGAAGGCCGCGGCGTCCTCGCGGCCGTCGCCGTCGAAGTCGCCGGTCAGCGGGATCCCGTCACCGGCCGCGAAGTGGTCGTGCCAGAGCGCGCCGTCGCCGGTGAAGGAGGATCCGTCGGACAGTGCGGCGAGGACGTCGGCCGCTTCGCCCCGGGTGAAGGCCACGGCGTCGTCGCGGCCGTCCGCGTCGAGGTCGCTGCGGGTCGGTGTGCCGCTGCGTCCCGAGACCACCGGGCCCAGTTGGGCCGTGCGGCCCGCGGTGTCCACCGCGACCACCCGGTAGTGCCGGCTCCGGCCTGCCGGCAGCGGCCCGTCGGTGAAGCCCAGCGTGTGGGCGGTACCGAGCAGCGTGGCCGTGCCGATCGGGACGTCGGCGGAGGCGGAGCCGTAGACGCGGTACTCGCGCACCGCGGTGTCCTCGCGCGGTTCCCACCAGGCCAGGTGCAGGGCGTGATCGGTGCCGCCGCTCAGCGTGGCGGCACCGGCACCGGCCGCGGGCGCTGCCGCGTCGGTGTACGCGGTGACGAGGCTGTCGGCCGCGTAGCGTGCCGCCGTCCAGGGCGGCGCGCCGGCCGCCGGCCGCAGTTCCACGGTGATCCGGCTCCTGCCCGCGGTGGCGCTCGCCGGGATCGCGAAGGTGTCGGACAGCCAGCGCTGGGCGGGATTGCCGAGCGGCTGCGTCCAGGTGCCCACCTCGCTCCCGTCGACGAGCACCGCCGCCGACTGGCCGGCCGCGGCCTGGTCACCGGTGCGGCGCAGCAGTACGCCCTGGTTCCGCCGGTCCAGGGCGAGTTCGAAGGAGAGCGGCGAGGAGGTGGCGCGCACATCTGCGCCGACCGACACGTCGTCCGCGTCGCCCTCGTACACGGAGGCGAGGGTCGTCCGGGTGGCGCTGCCGCTCTCCCGGTACGAGGCGGCGGCCCTGCTGGCCGGATCGCCGGTGTCGAGCACGGTGGTCCTGTGCACTCCCGCACCCTCGGACGGGTCCTTGGCGTACAGGAACGCGGTGGAGCCGTAGACGGCGGCCGCGTCGTCCTGGGCGCCGTGCTCGATGCCGAAGCGCAGCGCGGAGGAGTAGGGCACGGCATCGGCCAGCATCAGCCGGTAGGCGCCGTCGCACTCGTAGGGGCAGCCGTCGGCGGTCTTCTCGTGCTTCGGGTTGCCGTTCAGGGGGTTGGTGTAGGTGCCGCGGTTGAAGTACCAGCCGGACTCGTAGAAGTCCTCGGTGCCGGTGCCGTGCAGTTGCGGGCTGAGCTGGCCGTCGGTGTGGACCCGCTCGTCGCCTTCCAGGTAGCCGCGGGTGTTGCCGGTGGGGATGCGGCCCTGCATGGTGTCGGAGACGCCCACGAACTTGCCGCGTCCCGTCCGGTCGGAGAACAGCCAGTCCTGGCCGGCGACGGTGTCGCCCCGGTGGGACTCAGCCGTGAAGTGGCCCGCGCCTCCCGCGGCACCCAGCGCGGCCGCCCACCGGCCGTCGGGCGCGGAGGTCACCTCGACGTCGACGCCGGACAGCGCCCGGCCGGTGCCGTTGACCAGGCTGACCCGGGCGTCGCTGCGGTACGGCATCGGCCACCAGGTGGTGTACCAGCCGTCCGCGGTGGCGTCCATGGCGAACAGCAGTGACCGTACCGGGCTCTCCCCGAGGCCGGAACCGAAGAACTCGCCGACCGGTGCGTCGGCGGTCTGCCGGCCGTCGAAGCCCAGCCGCAGTCTCAGACCGGCCAGCACCGCGTCGGTGTCCTCGCCGTCGGGGATCCGGATCCGCAGGGCGCTGATGCTGCCCGGGCCGCCCAGCCGTGCCGCCTCGCTCCGCCCGCCGGCCGGGAGGTCGAGCGTCCTGCGGGCGGTGGTGCTGCCGGGACGGACGGGCTTGGGGTCCCTGGTGCCGGCCGCCCTGAGCATGTCGAGCACGTCGGTGGCGGGGTCGGAGGGGTCGAAGCGCGGTACGCCCACCGCGTCCGTGAAGTGCCGGTAGGTGACGTGGTAGAAGAGCGGGTTGTGCTGGACCGTGACGCGCATCGACGCGCGGTAGGTCATCGGCACCTTGACGTACACACCGCCGGAGGACTGGTCGGCGTCGGCCACCAGCGGGTACACGAAGGGTGCGCCGAGCCTGCCGTCCACCACGTCCTGGAGGGGTGCGTCGAGCACGGTGGCGCCGTCCAGCTCGACGGTGAGGGTGCCGGTGGCGGTGACGTCCCCGTTGTCGCGGGTGAACCAGATGGAGGAGATCTCCCCGGCCCCGTGGTCCTCGGCGAGGACGCAGCCGGACGGGGCGGTGCTCAGGCAGGAGTAGGTGCCGTCGAATCCGTCGCCGTTGCCGCCGGTCCTGTCGAAGCTGGAGTACTGCCGGGTCAGGGTGCCGGGGCTGAGGTACGGCAGCCGGTCGAGCCGCCGGTAGGTGTCCCAGCCGACGGGCCCCTTGTCCGGACCGGCCCCGGGCCCGTGGGCGGGTGCCGGGGCGGCCTGGGCCGGTGCAGGTGCGGCCTGGGCCGGTGCCGTGAGGGACAGGGCGGTGAGCAGCACTCCCGCGAGGAGGACCACGAGGGGCTGCCAGGGCCCGTGGTGGGTCTTTCGGCTTCTCATGCTTCTTCCCGCTTTCTCACAGGGGGCGTCTCGCCGTCGGGACCGAGGAGGTCGTGCCGTGCCGCGGCGGTGCCGCCGTTGCCGGACGCGGAACCGGTGGAGGGGGCGTCGCTCACATCATCGGCGGCGCCGTGGGTGAAGGTGGCGAGGGCGTTCCTGCCGTGGCCGTGGAAGTCGCCCGCACAGGGGAACTCACCTGCGGACCCGGGATGCCGTCCGCGACCGGACGGGGCCGGCGGCGGTACGGGCGCAGGCGGGTACCGCCGCACCGGCGGGGGGCAGGCCCGCGCCGAGTGCCGTCGCCGCTCCCGAGCGGGTGCGGAGGCTTCCCGGGACTCCCATGGACGGCCTTTCCTGGTTCGGGGGCGGCGTCACCGAGGGCCCGTGCCCCTGCGCGCCCGTGGCGTGGCAGCCGGGAACCCGCGGGTGCGGGTGCGCCGCAACCGCACCCGGGCGGGCGGGTGCACGGCGCTCTCCGGTGGCTCGGGCCAGGCCCCCGGGGGCGAGGAATCGATTTCATTCCGGAACGTAGTATTCTTACATGTTCGCGTCAAGGCGATCCGTCCTGCGAACCGGGCACATCGGCGAGTGGTCGACTTCTGTGGTCTTTTCAGTCGTCACGAGAGACGGACATCCTCATGACGGGCACCGAGCCCGGCTGAAATCGATTCCTCCCACAGACGCCCACCGCGCACCCGCGCACCCGCGCACCGCCCGGACCACCCGGACCGCCCGGACCGCCACCACCGGATCGGCACCGGCCGCGTACGACCGGCCCGCCACGGGCGGAGCGCTCCGCCGCCGGGGTGCGGACCGGGCCCGCCGGTTCGGGGCGCCGGGTGGCGTGCCGCCGTTCGGGGGTCGGCCGTCATGGTGACGACTCTGCAAATAATTTTCTTCTCCCTTGTGCAATCGGGGAAGTTTCCTTCAACGTGGACGCCGCGCCCGGATGAGCGGGCGCTCCTGTGTTGGCTCCGGGCGAGACGTGGGACGGAAGTTCGTGAGGAGAGAGATGAGCACAGCGAGAAAGCCCCTGAGCAGACGCGGCGCACTCGCCGCCGGTACGGCAGCCGTGGCCGGCGGCCTCGTCTGGAGCGGATCGGCCGCGGCGGCCGACCGCCCCGCCCACCTGCGTCGGCCTCGCGCCGGCTTGACACCCCTTCAGCAGGCGGGCCAGCGCGTCGTCTTCTCGTACCCCGGCCTCACTCCGCCGCAGAGCCTGCTCGACGCGATCAGCGCGGGCCGGGTGGCCGGGGTGATCTTCTTCGGGGAGAACATCTCCGGTCTCAGCCAGATCAGCGGCGTGGTCGACCGGCTGAACGAGGCGCACCGGCAGAGCCCCGTGTCCTCCCCCCTGCTGCTGATGACCGACCAGGAAGGCGGCCTGGTACGCCGTCTGCCCGGCGCACCCGTGCTCTCCGAGAAGGACGTCGGCGCCTCGGCCGACCCGGAGTCCGCGGCGCGGGACGCGGGCACGGGCGCCGGCGAGAACCTCGCGGGCGTCGGCATGAACCTCAACCTCGCCCCGGTGCTGGACGTGTACCGCAAGCCCGGTGACTTCGCCGACCAGTACGAGCGCTCCTACAGCTCGGACCCCGCTGTCGTCGGCACGCTCGGCAAGGACTTCATCACCGCCCAGCAGGGCACCGGTGTGGCGGCCACCGCCAAGCACTTCCCGGGGCTCGGCGCGGCGTCGTCGAGCCAGAACACCGACGAGGGCCCCGTCACCCTGAACGTCTCCCTGTCCCAGTTGCGGGACACCGACGAGCGGCCGTACACCTCGGCGATCTCCTCGGGCGTCAAGCTGGTCATGCTGTCCTGGGCCGTCTACCCGGCGCTGGACGCCCGTCTGCCCGCGGGCCTCTCACCCACCGTCGTCCAGCAGGAGCTGCGCGGCCGGCTGGGCTTCAGGGGCGTGACGATCACCGACGCGCTGGAGGCGGGGGCGCTCAGGAACTTCGGCGGCTCTCCCGAGCGCGCCGTGCGGGCCGCCGGGGCCGGGATGGACCTGCTGCTGTGCTCGGCGCGCGATGTCGCCCAGGGCGAGGGCGCCGTCACCGCGCTGGCCGCCGCCCTCCAGGACGGCACCCTCGACGCGGCCGCGTTCCAGGCGGCCGTCCAGCGTGTCACCGCCCTGCGGGACGGCCTGGCGTGACACCGCCCGTGTGTCCCTGCCGCGGACGCACCGGCCGGGCCCGCCCGGCCGCCGCGGACGGCCCACCGGCGCGGCCACCCCGCTGAGGCCCCGCCACCCGCCCCGACCGGCCGCCAGTTCCTGCCCTCCCCTCTTCACGACGTACCCGGGTGCGACCCGCGCCGCCCGGCCGACCCGCACGGCAGCATGCCGCGGCCGGCGGCGCGGGAACGCGACGACGTGGTCGCCACCCAGCGGTCCAGGCGGCGGAGTACGGCTCCGTACTCCCGCACCATCTCCTCACCAACGAGGTTCCTATGCGGATTCCTGCGTACACCGCGGTCACGGTCCTGGTGGCCGCGCTCGCGTTCCCGGCGAGCGCCTCGGCGGCGCCGGCCCCGGTCCCCGGCTCCGGCCGGTTCGACCAGCCCTACACCGGCTTCGCGCCGGCCGGCACCGTGCTGCGCCCGGCCTCACCCGGCAGTGCGGGACTCGATCCCGGCCCCATCAAGGCGTTCGAGGACCAGGTCGCCACCTGGGAGAACCCGGCGAGCGGGGCCTCCTACCTGTTCCCGGGCGCCACCAGCCTGATGGTCCACGACGGCAAGGTGGTGGAGCGCAGCGCCGGCGGCTACGCCGTCAAGTACGCCGACGCCACCACCGAGCTGCCCGAGGACCAGTGGGTCCCAGCCCGCACGGACACGATCTACGACCTCGCCTCGCTGTCCAAGCTGTTCACCTCGATCGTGGCCGTGCAGCAACTGGAGGCGGGCCGCATCGACCTGGACACACCGGTGGCGCACTACCTGCCGGAGTTCGCGGTGGGCGGCAAGGGCGACATCACCATCAAGCAGTTGCTCACCCACACGTCGGGCTTCGACGCCGACCCGGTCCCCTCGCTGTGGCAGGGCTACCCGGACCTCGCCTCCCGCAGGAAGGCCATCCTCGACACCAAGCCGATCAACCCGCCCGGCACCACCTACCTGTACTCCGACCTGAACATGCTCACCATGCAGTTGGTCCTGGAGAAGGTGACCGGCAAGCCGCTGGACACCCTGGTGCGCGAGGACGTCACCGGGCCGCTGCACATGGCGGACACCGGTTACAACCCGCCCGCATCCAAGCTGCCGAGGATCGCCGCCACCGAGTACGAGACGAGCCCGCCGCGCGGCATGGTGCGCGGCTCCGTGCACGACGAGAACGCCTGGGCGCTGGACGGCGTCGCGGGCCACGCCGGGGTCTTCTCCACCGCCGACGATCTCGCGGTCCTCGCCCAGACCATCCTCAACGGCGGTGTCTACAAGGGGCACAGGATCCTCGGCGAGCACGGCGTGACGCTGATGGAGGAGAACTTCAACCAGGACTTCCCCGGCGACTCCCACGGCCTCGGCTTCGAGCTGGACCAGATCTGGTACATGGGCGGCCTGTCGGGTCCGGGGACGCTCGGCCACACCGGCTTCACCGGGACCTCCCTGGTGATCGACCCCAGTTCCCGGTCGTTCGTGATCCTGCTGACCAACCGCGTCCACCCGACCCGCAACACCCCCTCGACCAACCCCGCCCGGCGGGGCATCGCGCAGGCCCTGGCCCAGGCGATGCCGGTCGCGGCGCCGGGCGGCGGCCGGTCCTGGTACTCCGGGCAGGGCGGCGCCACCACCAGCACCCTGACCACGGGGCCGCTGCACGCCGCGGGCCCCGTCGACATCGGCTTCAGCGCGTTCGTCAACACCGAGCCCACGGACGAGGTCTCCCTGGAGGCCAGCACCGACGACGGAGCCACCTGGCAGCCCCTCACCTTCCGGGTGAGCGGCACCGGCGCCCCGTCCGGAGAGGTCTCCACGCTCTCCGGCCAGTCGGTCCGTGCCTGGTGGCGGGTGCACGCCCGGCTGCCCCAGGCGTCCGACGGCCTGCGGCTGCGCTGGCGCTACACCACCGACCCGTCCTACGAGGGCCGCGGAGTGAACCTCACCGGACTGCGCGTCAGCGACAGCTCCGGAGTGCTCCTGGACGGCAACGAGCCCGACGCGCCGCTGACGTCCGAGGGGTTCAGGCCGCTGCCCGCCGCCGGCCGCCGCTGAGCCGGATCCGCCCGACCGCTCCGGGGCCCTCGAAGGCCCCGGGGCGGCTCACCGGTGGATCGCCTCGGTCTTGAGGAACTCCTCCGGGCCGAAGCGGCCCATCTCCCGGCCGTTGCCGGACTGCTTGCAGCCGCCGAAGGGGGCGAGCGGGTTCGTCCCGGCCCCGTTGACGCCGACCTGTCCGGCGCGCAGCCGCCCTGCCACGGCCGGGGCGTGCTCACGCTCGCCGGACACGGCGCCGGTGCGGCCGTACGCGGTGCCGTTGGCGATCTCCACGGCATGGTCGTCGTCGGTGCAGGGGATGACGACCGGTACCGGGCCGAAGATCTCCTCCTGGGCCACGGCGGCACCGGGATCGACATCCGCGAGGACGGTGGGCCGCACATACGCGCCCCGCTCCGGGCCCTCGGGCCGGCCCGGCCCGCCGACCACCACCGTCGCACCGTCGGCGACACCCCGCTCGATGCAACCCGTCACACGGCGGCGCTGCGCCCCTGAGGCGAGGGGGCCCAGCCGCGTCGCCCCGTCGGCCGGATCACCCACGCGGTACGCGCGGGCCGGCCCGCGGCGGGGACGGCCCGGCCGCCGATCCGGCGCCTGACACCGGGCCATGCTTCCACGCCCCGCTCCCCGCCCCTCCGCCACGCCCCGCAGAAGTCCCCGGACGGTCCGCTGCCGCCCCGGACGGTCCGCGACGCCCGCCGGCCGGCGCGGAGTTCCGCCGCGTTTCGGCTCCCCCCGACCTGATGGCCGGTCAACTCCCCGTGCGGGGGCCCCGACCCACCGGGGCACCGGACCGACCCGCCACCAGGGCTCCGCCCGCCCCGCTTCTCCCGGGGTGCCCGGGCCCCCGGGACGGCGCCGCGCGCGGGCGAAGATGTCCGGACTTGCGTCAAGGTCATTGACACGCCTCCGCAAGGGAGTTCTACTCATCGCTCGTGCAAGGTTGGCAACGTTGTCAAGTCATGGCTCGCGGACCTGGGGCGCGGCGTTGCCGATCGGGGACCGTACCCCGGCACGCCATGAGCGAGGCATGAAGCACGGAGGCAACGGATGGTCAGACGACGGCGTTCGAGTGCGCCACGTTTCAGGAGCAGATTCCGTCAGCGCTTGGCCCTGGTGTCCGTCCTGGGCCTGGCGGCGCTACCGCTGCAGGCGGTCGGCAGCGCATCGGCAGCGGCGGGCCCGACGCCGGTGAAGGACCCCGCGGCCCTCGTCAACCCGCTCATCGGCACCTCCGGTGCGGTGGACACCTTCCCGGGGCCCGACATGCCGTTCGGCATGATGCAGTGGGGCCCCGACACCACCCCGGACCGGCCCTCCGGCGGCGGCTACGAGTACGACGACAGCAAGATCTCCGGCTACAGCCTGACCCACGTCTCGGGCCCGGGGTGCGGCGTCGCGGGCGACGTGCCGATCCTGCCCGTCACCGGGGCGTTGTCCGGCAACCCCTCGACCGCCTCTGCCGCCTTCAGCCACGACGACGAGCAGACGGGGATCGGCTACTACGGCGTCACCGATGCCGCGGGCGTCAGGACCGAGCTGACCGACACCACGCGCGCGGGCCTGGGCAGGTTCACCTTCCCGTCCGGTACGCAGTCGAACCTGCTGCTCAAGCTGAGCGGCGGTGCCACGCCGGTGGACGGCACCCGGGCCCGGGTGGTCAGCGACCACGAGGTCAGCGGCTCGGTCGACAGCGGCCACTTCTGCGGTGCGAACAACCGGTACACGCTGCACTTCGACATCAAGTTCGACCACCCGTTCACGGCCAGCGGCACCTGGGTCGGCAGCACCCTCCACCCCGACGCCACCTCCCTGGCAGCGGGACCCGCCCGCCCGGCGCCGGTGCAGCGTCCCACCGCGCCGCTGCACGAGAAGCACTTCACGCTCCCGGCCACACCGGCACCCGTCATCCACGGCGCCCGGGCCGCCGACTCCGGCACCACGGGCTCGGGCACCACGGGAACGGCCGCCTCGGGAACGGCCAAGAGCGCACCGCCGGTCACCGGTGCCAACGGGATGTACCTGACCTTCGACACCACCGCGGACCGGGCGGTGACGGCGGCCGTCGGCATCTCGTACACGAGTGACGACAACGCCGCGGCCAACCTCTCCGGCGAGATCAAGGGCTGGAACCTCGACACGGTGCGGCAGGCCAACCACGATGCCTGGAACAAGCTGCTCGGCCGGGTGGCGATCGGCGGCGGCACCCACGACCAGCAGGTGCAGTTCTACACGGCGCTCTACCACGCGCTGCTGCACCCGAACGTCTTCTCCGACGTCAACGGCCAGTACATGGGGATGGACAACCAGGTCCACCGGCTGGCCAAGGGGCAGCGGGCGCAGTACGCCAACTACTCCGGCTGGGACACCTACCGCTCCCAGACCCAACTGATGGCGATGGTCGAGCCGAAGGTCACCAGCGACGTCGTCACCTCGATGCTCAACGGCTACGACCAGACGGGGCTGCTGCCCAAGTGGGCCTCCAACAACGGCGAGAGCTACGTCATGGTCGGCGACCCGGCGGCCGGCATCATCGCCGACGCCTATGCCTTCGGCGCCCGTGACTTCGACACCCGCCACGCCCTCGACGCCCTGAAGCACGAGGCCACCGTGCCGAACCAGGACCGGCCCGGCGAGTCGGTACGGGACGAGAAGGGCTACCTCCCGGTCGATGAGACCGACTACGGCTGCTGCAACTTCTACGGCCCGGTCTCGACGCAACTGGAGTACGACAGCGCCGACTACGCGCTGGCGGCCTTCGCGAAGTCGCTCGGCGACGACGCGGCGTACCGCAAGTTCGCCACCCGCGCGCAGGACTGGATGAACGTCTTCAACCCGGGGACCGGCTACCTGCAGGGCAGGACCAAGGACGGGCAGTTCGCGGGCGCCTTCACACCGGGCACCTCCAACGGCTTCGTGGAGGGCACGTCGGCGCAGTACACGCCCATGGTGCCGTTCAACGTGCAGCAGCTCGTCACGGCCCGCGGCGGCAAGGACGCCTACGCGTCCTACCTGGACGGCCTGCTGCACGACGTCGCGCACCCGTCGGGCACCAGCGCCGACCTGAGCAACGAGCCCAGTGTGGAGATCCCCTGGGAGTACTCCTACCTGGCCCAGCCCTGGAAGACGCAGGCCGCGGTCAGGCAGACGCAGCAGAAGCTCTACTTCAACGCGCCGGTGGGCTCGTTCGGCAACGACGACCTGGGCGCGATGAGTTCCTGGTACGTCTGGTCGATGCTGGGGGCCTACCCGGAGACGCCGGGCACCGACACCCTGGTGCTGGGCAGCCCGGCCTTCCCGATCGCCAAGGTCGCCTTCGGCGACGGCAGGGAGCTGACGATCAACGCTCCGCAGGCGGCCCAGGACGCCCCGTACGTGCAGTCGCTGGACGTCGCCCACAAGGCGTGGAACGACTCCTGGCTGACCTTCGGGCAGTTCCGCGAGGCCGGATCGCTGGACTTCACGCTGGGCACCCGGCCCAACACCTCCTGGGCCGCCTCGCCGGACAGCGTCCCGCCGTCGGACACCACCGGCGGCGACCGGCTGCTGGCCGCGACCGGTCCGGGCAGCGACGGGCTGATCGTCGCACCGGGCGGCTCCGGCAAGGGCACCCTGACGGTGACGAACCTGGGCGCCAAGGCCGTCACGGCCGACTGGGCCGCGAAGGCGCCGTCCGGCGTGGACCTCGGCACCGCGTCGGGCTCGGTGACCGTCCCGGCGGCGGGCAGCGCCGAGGCCCAGGTCGAGGTCACGGCAGGCGACAAGGAGGGCACCTACTCCGTGGGGTTCACCCTCACCGACCACACCAGCGGGGCTGAGCTCGGCTCGGCGGCACTGCGCGTGGCCGTCGCCCAGCCCGGCGCGCTGTGGCCGTACGAGACGAACAAGGCGGAGTACCCGGACGGTGCCACCTTCACCGGCGGCTTCGACGACGGCGGCTGGGCGTACTCGCAGAACGCACTGGCGGCCGCCGGGGTGACCAGCGGCTCCACGCTCACGGCCGACGGCATCACGTACACCTGGCCGAAGACGGCCGACGCCACGCCCGACAACCTGGAGATGGCGGGCCAGACCCTCGCGCAGCCGGCCGGCACCTCGGGCTCCTCGCTCGGGCTGCTGGGCGCCGCGGCCAACGCCCCGACGGACGGCAGCGGCACCCCCGGCACGCTCACCGTCACCTACACCGACGGGACCACCGCGAAGGCGGACGTCGCCTTCTCCGACTGGACGCTCAACGGCGGCTCCGCCAAGCCCGTCGACGGTGACACCACCGCCGTCACGACGAACTACCGGAACACCGCCGACGGCGGCAGGGACACCGTGAAGGCCTACGTCTTCGCCACGAAGGTGCCCCTGGACCCGTCGAAGACGGTCGCCTCCGTCACCCTGCCGGTGACGGGCGCCTCGGGCACGGTCCACCTCTTCGCGCTGGCCTACGGCCGGTGAGCCGGCACACGGCCTGCTGAAGCGGATCGCGCCACGGAGCCGGTCCGCCGCGCCTGACGGCGCGGTGGGCCGGCTCCGTGCCTGTCGCCGGCGCCGGGGGCGCCGGCCGGCGGGCCCGGTCCGCTCTCGTGGCGCCGGGGCGGTCAGGGTGTCCCGGTACCCCTCACTCCCCCGCCTCCGGCACAACGGCGAACGCCTCCACCTCCATCAGCAGTTCGGGGCGGAACAGGGCGGCGACCTGGACGGCGGTGCTCGCGGGCAGGCGGTCCGGGTCGAGGTACGCGTCGCGGACCGCACGCACGGCGGGCAGGTGGCCGACGTCGGTGACGAAGTAGGTCAGCTTCACGACGTCGTCGAACGTCGCACCGGCGGCCGCCAGGCAGCGCCGCAGGTTCTCGAAGACCTGCCGCGCCTGCGCCACCGCGTCCCCCTCGCCCACCACCTCTCCGTCCCCGTCCAGCGCCACCTGTCCGGACACCGCGACCAGCCGGCCGCTCCCGCTGACCACGTGCGTGTACCCCTTTCCCGGGGCGACACCGTCCGGGGCCGGGATGTGTGTGAGTCTCGATGCGTGCATGGCCGCATCCTGGCAGTCGCCCGGCACCCCCGCTGCCGCGGCCCGGGTCCGACCGCACACCCCTTCCGGTGAGAGGGCGGGCGCGCCCGGTTCCGCCTCGTTGCGACGGTGCCCGCGGTCCTCTTGAATCGGGGCGGGCGGGCCTTCGCAGGGGCGGGGCGCGCAGGCGGACCTGGGAGAGGGCACGTGCACGACGGCAGTTGGGACAGCGACGACCTGGAGGACTTCCGCGGCAGCGACGAGATCCTGCTGCGGGTGCGGCGCGTCGACGGTGGCCTCGACGAGGCGCGGCCGGTGTGGGTGGTGGAGGCCGGCGGGAACGTGTTCGTGCGCGGGTACCGGGGGCCGGACAGCGCGTGGTACAGGCGTGCCAGGGCGAGCGGGGAGGGCATGGTGCGCACGGGCGACCGGTGGCGGCCCGTCCGCTTCACCCCGGCCGCCGCCGAGGTGACGCGCTCGGACATCGACGACGCCTACCGCTCCAAGTACGCCCGTTCCGGTTATGTCTCGGCCCTCCTGGAGGAGGGGCCTGCCTCCGCCACCCTGCGGCTGGACGCCGCGGCAGGGCCCCCGGGTCCGGCGGCCGCGTAACCAGGCCGCCGGCCTTCGGCGGCAAGCCGCCCGCCGCGTCCGGCAGTCGGGTGCCGGCGAGGGCCTCTTGTCAGACGGCTGCGTGCTCCACATACTCTCCTCATCACGCACTCCCAGGGGTACGTGCTGTCCCGGGGTTCGCCGCACCACGGCGAGATCGCGGCCCCGGTGACGCGTACGGCCAGCTCCCCACCACCGTCCCAGCGCGTGGCGCAGCCGCGGCACGTCCCGGCCGGCCGCTACGACCCCGACGTGTCACGTTTCACGACCTCGCGCCACACCGGATCAGCGCCCCGCACGGCACCATGCACGCCCGTCATGGTCTGTATTGTCATGCCCCTGCCATAGGCGGGGCCGGAGACCGGAAGGAACCCCCCATGAAGAAGTGGTTCACCTCCTGGCAGAGACCGATGGCCCTGGTGGCCATCCTCCTCGCGGTGTTCGCCGTACAGGCGCCCGCCCACGCCCAGAGCACCGCCCCGCAGCCCGGCCCGTCCGTGGTGGGCGGCACCCGGGCCGCGCAGGGCGAGTTCCCGTTCATGGTCCGCCTGTCCATGGGCTGCGGCGGCGCGCTGTACTCCGCCGACCTGGTGCTGACCGCGGCGCACTGCGTCGACCGCACCGGTACCAACACGAGCATCACGGCCACGCTGGGTGTGGTCGACCTGCAGAGCTCCAGCGCGATCAAGGTCAGGTCCAACTACGTCTACCAGGCGCCCGGTTACACCGGTGCGGGCAAGGACTGGGCACTGATCCGCCTGGCACAGCCCGTCACCGGCCTGCCGACCCTGCCGATCGCGCACACCACGGCCTACGACAGCGGCACGTTCACCATCGCCGGCTGGGGCTCGGCCGTCGAGAACGGGCCGCAGCAGCGCTACCTGCTCAAGGCCACGGTGCCGTTCGTGAACGACACCACCTGCAACAACGCGTACTCCGGCGAGCTGGTGCCCAGCGACGAGATATGCGCGGGATACGTGTCGACCGGCGGTGTCGACACCTGCCAGGGCGACTCGGGCGGCCCGATGTTCCGCGCGGACAGCAGCGGCGAGTGGGTCGAGGTCGGCATCGTGAGCTGGGGCAACGGCTGCGCCAGGCCGGGTTACCCCGGCGTCTACAGCCAGGTGAGCACCTTCGCCTCCGCCATCGACGCCGCAGCGGCCTCGCTCGGCGGCTGACGGCGCCGCACACCCCGCCCGACCGCACAACCGCACACCACACCCAGGGGACCCGCGGCCACCGGCCGCGGGTCCCCTTCCCCGCGCCCCGAGCACACCCGGCCCGGCGGCACAGCGGGCCGGGACATCGCACGGCCCCCTGTGCAGGCAGACAGGTGTGTGACAAGCGTTCGGGCGGGTGCAGGGCACCGGGGCCGTCCCCACGCGGCCGCGGCGGCCGGCGATCCACGCGTCCACCCGCGTCCACCCGCGTCCTGAACAGGAGGGCCACGCTCGGCCGCGGGATGCGAGCACGACGGGCTCCGGGACGAGGCGCGCGCCGGGGAGCCGGGTCCGGCCGGATGACGGACCGGCCCGAGAACCCGCCGACGGACCGGCCCGAGAACCCGCCGGCGGACCGGCCGGGAGCCGGCTGACGGGCGACCGGGAATCCCGCGGGCGGTCAGCGTGTTCTTGAGGCTGTCGCACGGAGATCACCCGCAAGGCGCGTCAGCCCGGGGTGGCACCATGTGTCCGCGGAGTCACCCGCGCAGCACCCACCGGAAGAAGGACTCGCCCATGACCATCCAGCCCGTAGACGTCCTGTACACCGCCGTCGCCACCGCGGAGAACGGCCGCGACGGCCGGGTCGCCAGCGACGACGGCAAGCTCGACGTCACCGTCAACCCGCCCAAGGAGCTGGGCGGCAGCGGTGCGGGCACCAACCCGGAGCAGTTGTTCGCCGCCGGGTTCAGTGCCTGCTTCCAGAGCGCGCTCGGCGTCGTCGCACGCCAGGCGAAGGCCGACATCTCCGGCTCCCGGGTGACCGCCAAGGTCGGCATCGGCAAGATCGCCTCGGGCGGCTTCGGGCTCACCGTCGAGCTGTCGGTCGCCATACCGTCGCTGGACGGGGCCACGGCCAGGGAGCTGGTCGAGAAGGCCCACCAGGTCTGCCCGTACTCCAACGCCACCCGTGGCAACATCGAGGTGCTGCTGACCGTCGTCTGACGGCCGCCGCCACCGGCCCGGGCCTCCCCGGCCGGTGGCGCCCCGTTCGGGGCAGGAACGGCCCCGCCGCTACGCGGCGGGGGGAGGCAGGGCCCGGGACGCAGGCAGGAAGAGTTCACCGCGGGCACTGCCGAGGAGCGTCCGTACCGCGACCGCGGCCCAGGCGCCGACGAGCACCGCGTACAGGCCCACCGCGGCCCCCGCCAGCGGCACCGATCCCAGCCGGGCCGCGAGGGCACTGGTACCGGTGACGCAGGTGCCCACCGGGAACGTGAAGCTCCACCAGGCCAGGGAGAACGGCAGGTGCCCGCGGGCGGTCCGCAGCGTCATCGCCGCGGCCAGTGCGAGCCACATCATGGCGAAACCCCAGGCCGGAATGCCGTAGAGGAAGCCGAACGCCTCGGCGGCCGACGAGTAGGGCCGCGGCAGCGCGAGGCGGGCGACACCGCCGAGGAGGTTGGCCGCCGTCACCGACTGGCCGAGCGGGCCGAGGACGATCCACAGGGTCGGCACCAGGGCGGCCGGGCCGAGCTTGTGGTGGACGAGCCGGGCCCAGATCTGGGTGATGGTCACGAGGGCGGCGAAGAGGCTGATGCCCAGCATGGCGTAGCAGCCGAGCAGCAGGCTCAGCCTGCCCTGGCCCGGAGCGAGGTGCGGCAGGAGGGCGGCACCGGTGGCCGCCGAGACCATGGGCGGTACGACCGGCATCAGCCAGCCGCCGAACGCGGCGTCCGCGGCCACCTCGTGGCCGGTCATCACCCGGTAGGGGATCCAGACGCAGGTGACGAGTCCCAGCAGTGTGCCGATCGACCACAGGGCCGCGGCGACCGCGACGGCGGGGCGGAGCCCGATCCAGTCGCGTCCGAGGGACAGGCTGCCGGCACCGACCGTCAGCACCGCCATCGCGGGAGCGCCCCAGAAGTACGCCATCACCGGGTGGCCGGCATGTGCTCTGGCCTCTTCGCGGTAGCGGGTCCAGTGCACCGCCCAGGCCGAGGTCAGCCCCACCAGCAGGACGGCCGCCAGTGCCCACACCGCGGTGCCCGCCGTGCGCAGCCCCACGATGTGCACAGGCAGCGTCGCGGCGGCGTTCGCGACGATACCGGTGCCCATGATCGAGGCGTACCAGTTGGGCCCGAGGTGCCGGAACAGGTCGGACGGGCGGTCGAGTGCGCGCAGCAGCGGGCCGGGCAGGCGTCGGCCGTGCTGCCGCGCGGTGCGGCGGGTGGTGGCGAGCGGGTTCATGGCTCAACGGTCCTGCCGCGAGGAGGGTTGCGCTAGACGGCAATCCGACATGAGGTCATAGGGTGGGCTTATGCCATTGCCCAGCCGTGTCGCCGATCTCGGCCCGTTCGACCTGCTGCTCTCCGTCGCCAGGCTGGGGAGTGTCGGGGCCGCCGCACGTGAGCACGGCATCAGCCAACCCGCGGCCAGCTCCCGGATCAGGTACTTGGAACGGCGTCTGGGTGTGGTCCTGCTCGAACGTTCTCCGCAGGGCTCCCGGCTCACCGCGCAGGGCGCGCTGGTGGGCGACTGGGCCCGCACCGCCCTGGACGCCGCGGCCGCCCTGGAGGTCGGCATCACCTCGCTGCACCACACGGCGGGAACCCGGCTGCCGGTGGCCGCGAGCCTCACCATCGCCGAGTACCTGCTGCCGCACTGGCTGGTCCGTTTCCACGCGGCCGCCGCGCACACGGCGGTGGCGCTGACCACGGGCAACTCCGACGAGGTGGCCGCCGCCGTGCTGGCCGGCACCGCCGCGATCGGCTTCGTGGAGAGCCCCGACATCCCACCGGGACTCACCGCGCACCCTGTCGGGCGGGACGAACTCACCGTGATCGTGCACCCCGCCCACCCATGGGCGCGGCGCGGGCGCAGGCGCGTCACCGCCGCCGAGCTGGCCGCCACGTCCCTGGTCAGCCGCGAGCACGGCTCGGGCACCCGGCTGTCCCTGCAACGAGCCGTCGAGGCCCGCACCGACACACCACTGGCCGCACCCGTACTGGAAGTGTCGTCCACCACGGCCATCAAGACCGCCGTGGCGGAGGGAGTGGCACCGGCCGTGCTCAGCTCCCTGGCGGTGGAGCGGGACGTCGCCGCCGGGACCCTCGTCGCCGTTCCCGTGGCCGGCCTCGACCTCGGCCGAACCCTTCGGATGATTCACCCCACCGGCCACGAGCTCACCGGCCCCGCCCGCACCCTGGCCGCCATCGCCCGCGACACCCCGCGGACGGCGGGGCACCGGTGAGGGGGCGCTCCGCGGGGGCCGGTCGCACACTCCTCTCCGGTCGGCCAGGGCGGGCCCCGACCGCTCGCTCCCGGCTCGCGTCGCCACCTACCGGCCACGGCAACGAGGTCGCGATGACGGCCTGCGCCGACCGCGGGCAGAGCCATCCGCTGAGCATTCGGGTCGAGTCCTCGGAGCGGCTGCATCACCGCCACGCCAACCGGCCATGCGGGACCCGGTACGGCTCGTTGCGGACACGCCCGCGCGACGCGGGTGTGCCGCCTGGTCGGACGATCTGCCGAACCTGCCGTGGCCATGGGGTGCTGTCAGTGCCCGCGGGCAAGCTGACCCCATGACCGACTCGGCTGCCATCAGGACGTACTGGGACGCGGCCGCGGACGGATTCGACACGGAGCCGGATCACGGTCTGCGGCAGGAGGCGACCCGCGCGGCATGGGCGACGTGCCTGTCCTCCTGGATACCGAAGACCGCAGCGGACCTCCTCGATGTGGGCTGCGGCACCGGTTCGCTCTCCTGTCTGCTGGCCGGGGCCGGGCACCGGGTCACCGGGGTGGACCTCGCTCCCAGGATGGTCGACCGTGCCCGCGCCAAGCTGGCCGCAGCGGGCCTGCCGGGCAGCTTCCTGGTGGGTGACGCAATGGACCCGCCCACCGGCGAGGCCACCTTCGACGTGGTCCTGTCACGGCACCTGGTGTGGACCCTGCCCAACCCCGCCGCCGCACTGCGCGAGTGGGTCGCGCGGCTTCGTCCGGGTGGAACGCTGATCCTGGTCGAGGGGCGATGGCGGCAGGCCGGCCAGTTTGCCCCGTACGTACCCGGAGCGGAGAGCCTGCCCTGGAACGGCGGCGTGAGCGCGCAGGACCTTACCGACACGGTCCGTCCCCTGGTGGCGGGCCTGCGCCTCGAACACCTCAGCCACCGCCCCCAGTTGTGGGGCGGTCCGGTCACCGACGAACGGTACGCGCTGATCGCACACCTCTGACCGGAGCCGGGTCCGGCGCGAGACTTGCCAAAGTCCTGCGGCAGTGCGAACACCTCGCGCCGAGGCCGCCGCCTCCCGTCGCCGCGGTGGGCGGTCCGGGAGCGCTTCGCGCTTTCGCGAGGAACCAGTACCTGACGCGCCGTAGCTACGACACCGGCTCCAACCTGGCGGATGCGGGCCGGACGCAGGGCGACCTGCCGGGGCCCGGTTGGTCGACTCCGAAGCCGACTCCACGTGTCACGAGATCCCGGTGCACAGCACAGACAGACTGCCCTGTAGGCGCTGTCAGTCGTGGCTCGGACGCGGCCCCGAGGGCCCCTTCGGCCACGCCGGAAGCAGCGGTTCGGTCGCCGCCCGCAACCCCTCACCCACCCTCCACGGCTCGCTGCTCACACCGCGGACGGCCCGATCGCCGTACCGGACGCGTCGGGCCCGCCCGCTCCCTGCCCGTCCCCTCCGTGCCCCTCCGTACCCGGCCCGGCCGGGCCCGGTCGTGGTAATGCGGCCAGGCGGGTCGCGGCGGGATGGGTCTCGGGTGCGCCGAGGCGTGCGTAGAGAGCCACCGCGTCGCGCAGTGCCCGGGCGGCGGCCTCCGGCTCGCCCGTGCGTTCCCGGCAGTGCGCGAGTCCTTCCAGGGCGCGTGCCTCGTCCAGCGGGCTCCGCACCCGGCGGGCCAGGGCGAGGGCCCGCAGGTGGGCCTGTGACGCCTCGTGCGGCCCCGTGGTCCCGAGCAGCAGGTCGCCGGTGCTGTTCAGTACCTCGGCCTCGCCCTGTAGGTCGCCGACCTTCTCGAAGAGCGTCCGCGACCGGTCGAACAGCTCCGCGGCCGCACCGGTGTCCCCACTGCGGTGGCGCACGCGGCCCAGGTCGCGCAACGCACCCGCCTCGCCGTAGCGGTTGCCCAGCGAACGGAACATCGCGAGCGCCCGTTCGAGCAGATCACCCGCCGACAGGTGGTCCTCCTGCATGTGCCGCGCCCTGCCGAGGTCCCACAGCGCCCCCGCCTCGCCCAGCCGGTCGCCGATGCCCCGGTAGAGGTCGAGCGCCCGCTGTGCCAGCTCGGCCGCCGCGGGGAAGCTCCCCGTGACGTGGCGTACGCGCCCGAGCGCCCACAGGGCGTTGGCCTCGCCGTAGCGGTTGCCGAGGGCCCGGTAGAGGGCCAGTGCCTGCTCGGCGTGGCCGGCAGCCGCCGGATACGTGCCGTCCAACTGCCTCAGCCGGCTCAGCTCCCACAGGGTGCCCGCCTCGCCGTAACGGTACTCGAGGGCGCGGTAGAGGTCGAGCGCCTGCCCCAGCAGGTCGCCGGCCTCCGCGTAGTCGCCGGCCAGGTAGCGCACCCAGGCCAGGGCCCGCAGGGCGTTGGCCTCGCCGTAGCGGTTGCCGAGGGTCCGGTAGAGCAGGAGCGCCTGCTGGGTGAGGTCGACCGCCGCAGGGTAGTCACCGGTCAGGTAGCGCACGCGGCCCAGGTCACGCAGGGTGCCCGCTTCGCCGTACTGGTTGCCGAGGGACCTGTGCAGGGTGAGCGCCTGTTGGAGGAGGCCGGCCGCCTCCTTGTAGCTGCCGGTCAGTTGGCGCACCCGGCCCAGCTCCCACAGCGCGTCCGCCTCGCCCGAGCCGTCGCCGATCCGGTGTGCGAGGGCGGCGGCGCTGCGGTGGAGGTGGGCTGCCGCGTCCCAGGGGCCCTGCCGGCGCAGGAAGGTCGCCAGCGCCGCGGTGAGGCTTATGACGCGCGGGTACTGCTCGGCGGTGGTGGCGTAGTGGGTGCAGGCGATGAGGTTCGCGCGTTCGGTGCGCATCCAGGCCAGGGCCTGTGCACGGGTCGCGGGTCCGGACCCGGGTGCGCCGGCCGGGCCGGTGTCCCGCGGCGGCGCTGGGCGGCCGGCGGCGTGCGCCAGGAGGGAGTCCGCCGTTCGCGCGGTGTGCTGGTAGTGGTCCAGCAGGCGCCCGACGGCGTCCTCCCGGTCCCCGGGCGGGTCTTCGGAACGTGCGAGGGTGCCCGCGTAGCTGCGGATGAGGTCGTGCAGGCGGTAGCGGCCGGTGACGGGCGAGTCGATCAGGTGGTCGTTGTAGAGGGCCTCCAGCTCGCGGCAGGCACGGGCCAGGTCGCAGTCGTGCAGGGCTGCGGTGGCACGGGCGTCGATGTCGGGGCCGGGGTGCAGGCCGAGGCGGCGGAAGAGCAGCCGCCTCCGCTCCGGCAGCGCACGGTAGGACAGCTCGAAGGCGGCGGCCGTGGCCCGGTCGCCCGCGGCGAGTTCGCCCAGCCGGTCCCGGGTCCTCGCGAACTCCGCGGCGAACTCCGCCAGGTCCCACTGCGGGTGGTGCGCGAAGCGCCCGGCAAGCAGGGCGATCGCCAGGGGCAGATGGCCGCACAGCCTGACGATCTCGGCGACCGCCCCGCCATCGGCCGACCCCGGGTCCCGGCCCGCCAGACGCAGGAACAGCAGGGCCGCGTCGGCGGGTTGCAGGGTGTCCAGCGTCACGGGAGCCGCGCCGTCCAGCGCGGCCAACCTGCGGCGGCTGGTGATCACCACCAGGCAGCCCTCCGCGCCCGGCAGGAGCGGCTCGACCTGCGAGTGGCTCGCCGCGTCGTCCAGGACCAGCAGCATGCGTCTACCGCTCAACTGGGAGCGCCAGAGCCCGGCCCGGGCCTCCAGGCCCTCGGGGATGTGCCGGGTGTCGACGCCGATGCTGATCAGCAGGGCCGCCAGGGCGTCCGAGGGGTCGGCCGGGCGCTGACCGGGCGTATGGGCGTGCAGGCGGACGAAGAGCTGTCCGTCTGGGTAGTGCCCGGTGAGTTGGTGGGCCGCGTGCACGGCGAGGGCTGTCTTGCCCACGCCCGGCATGCCGTCGACGGTGTGGATGGTCACCACGCGGGTGGACCTGCGGGCGCCGAGGAGGGCGTCCGCCTCGGTCTGCCGGCCGGTGAAGGAGGCCACGTCCCGCGGCAGCGTCTGCAGGGCGGTCACCGGAGCGGGTGCCATGGCAGCCTGCTGGGTCAGGTACACGTCCCGTCCTGCGACGTACGACCGTGCGTCGTCCTGGGCGCGGGCCTCGATGCTCGCCGGCGCGGTTGCGCCACTCACCGGCGGGGGCGCGTCGTTGCTTGCGGAAGGGGTCATGGCTGTGTGCTGCGCCGGTCTCCGTCGGTGTGCCGTACCGGCGGGCGGTCAGTGGCGACGGGGGTGGGCGGTGATGTGCCCCTGCCAGGAGGGGTCATGAGCCGGTGATGTGCTGGTCGCGGGCCGCCATGTACACCCGCGCGCTGTCATGGGCCTCCGCCCTCATCCGCACCGATCGGGCCTCGGACCCCTCGGCCGGCGGCAGGGCCGGCAGCAGGTGCTCGTCGAGCAGCGCCCGCAGTCCGGCGGCCGTGCCGGGCTGCTGTACGAGAAGCTGCTGGAACCGCAGTCGCCAGACCGCGGCCAGTGCCTCCTCGGTGTCGCGGTCCCCCTGGTCCCGGGCCGCGACGACGCCGTCGCGGAGCGCGGCCAGTTCGCTCTCCAGGGAGTCGGCTCCGTCGGCACGGACCCGCCGCCACCACGCCACCACCGCCTCGCGGACCTGCTGCCAGGCGTCGGTGGCCATCGCGCCCACCAACGCCGTCCCGGCTGTCAGAACGACCGGCTCCACCCCGTACCCCCTACGTAACGCCGCCGAGCCAACACGTCAAGTGAGCGTACGGGTTCTGTGGGGTGCCGCGCCATATCGCCCCCGGAGCGCGCGGCCGAGGACACGTGCGTCCCCCGTGCGCGCCCCGGCGGCCCCGGCGTACGCTCGTCTCACGCCGTGGCGCGGGCGACCTCATCCGCCTCGTCGACGCGCTCGGGCGCACGGGCGGGCCCCGCGGTGCCGAGGTCACCGCCCAGCGCGTCGCCCAGGGTCCAGATGGAGACTCCCATCAACACCACGTCCTTCATCAGGAACTGACCCGGCTGCGCCGACAGGACGGGCAGACCGTGCGAGAAGCTGTGGAACACGCCGGGGGTCGTGAACAGGAAACTGAGGGTGCCCAGGAAGAGGACGATGGAAAGGAGGCTGCCGAGCGCGGAGATCCTGGGCCACAGGGGCCGAACGGCCAGGAGGACGGCGGCGACGATCTCCATGGTGCCCAGCAGGACGGCCACGGTCTTGAAGTCCATGAGGTCGTAGAGCCAGCTCATGAGCGGGCTCTGCTGGATGAGGACGCGGCTGTCCATCTTGACGTACTTGCCGGCGCCGAACCACGCGAGTATGACGACGAGCCCGTACCGGCTCACCCACCGGCCCACCCGGGCCGCACGTGTGGCGATCTTCTGCTGGAGGTCCGTGGGGGGATCGAGGGCGAGCAAGGCGCAACTCCTATGTCGGGACGGGGTGTTCCGCGGTTCCGCGGCTGTATCTCCCTTCCATGTGCGCCGGGCGGCGGGTGCTTCTTACGCCCGGCCGCGACCTCCCCCTGCCGCGCCCAGGCCCGGCCTGCGGGCCGCGGACCGGGACGGCGGTGGCGAGGCGCACGCGCGCCGGCGCGGGAGGGACCCCGGTCCGGCACGGATCGGGCCCCGTACGGCCGTTGCGCACGTTCTGCGGTGTCGTGTGGATCGTGCTGATGACAGCGCTCGGCCAGGCGGGCATCGAGTTGTCGGCGCGCATTCAGCAGGTGCTGCCGGCAAGCGGCGGATGCAGGAACCCGGCGGGCGCGCTGCCGCCTCGCGCTGCCGCCGTACACCTTCACCTGGCCTACGCGCCGTGCACCAGGCGCCGACACCCGCGACTGGACGGCTGCTCAGGTCCTCGTCACTTCTCGTCCTTCGCCCGCCGTTCTGCTGAGTCAGGCGGGACTCGGGATGCTCGTCCGCCCTGGAGCGGCCTCTCCTCGCGTGCCTCGGTGAGGCGATTCTCACTGCTTCTCATCGGGGCATCCGGTGCACCGCCTGCGGAAGCCCGGCGCACCGCTCCGGCGGGGCACCTGCGGACCCGTCCCCGAGCTGTGATGTGTTCGCCACTCCCGGTCACACCGTGCCCGTAGGGCCTGGTTTCGACCGGTACCGCCCCCGACCTGCCCTCCTCTCCCCCGCCCTGCGCCGTCCCACCCCGTCCTGTCCTGCCCTGCCCTGTCCTGTCGCGTCCCGTCCTGTCCTATCGCGTCCTGTCCTGTCCTGTCGCGTCCCGTCCTGTCCTTCAGAGGGCACCGGCGGGACCGGAATACCGGCGCCGGGCCCCCTGGGTGTGTCGCTCCTTGCCTCTCCGCGCTACGTTTGCTTCGGACGGAGCGGAGATGATCGAATGCCCCTTCGTCCGCTCCCGTCCGTCTCACGGTGAGCAACCCTCCTCGCAGGACCTACCGCACAGGGATACTTAAACGATGATCAGCCGCTTGCTGGGTCGGAGGACCACCGCGGGCCGTAGGAACAGTCCGCTGTCCGGCTTCTCCGTGCCACCGAACGCCGGGCTCCTGACCTGCCGCGTCCTTGACCCGGTCAGTGAGCCGGTCAGGCAAGCGGAGTACACGCTCAACGACAACCAGGGCCGCAAGGTCGCCGGCGGGGAGACCGACCCGTTCGGCGGGATCGTGGCCATGGTCCCGGTCGGCGACTACCGGCTGTCGGTGGCCGCCGACAGTTTCAGCCCCTACCGGGGAAGCGTCTCCGTCATGGAGGGCGGCAAGGCCGTCTCGTTGGGCGACGTCACCCTCCAGATCGCTCCGACACTGCCGCTGCCCGACCCGGGCGAGTGGGAGATCGAGGCGGCGCACACCCGTATCGGGTTCACGGCACGCCACATCGGTCTCGCCCAGGTGTACGGCCGTTTCGACCACTTCGCGGGCGCCATCAGGGTGGGCGACGCGGTCGAGGACTCCGCGATGCACGTGGTCATCGACGCGAGCTCGATCGACACCAACGTCCGGATGCGCGACGACCACCTGCGGTCGGCGGACTTCCTCGACGTGGAGCACTTCCCGACCATCGAGTTCTACAGCGACCAGTTCGCGCACCGCGGCGGCAACAGGTGGGCCGTCAACGGTGGTCTGACGCTGCACGGCGTCACGCGCACGGTGACCCTGGACGCCCAGTACCAGGGCATACGGGTCGGCATGGAGGGCGAGACCCGCGCCGCCGTCAAGGCGACCACCGAACTCCACCGCGAGGACTACACGATCAACTGGCAGTCCATGCTCGCGCGGGGCATCGCCGTCGTCGGCTCCAGCATCAAGATCGACCTCGACATCCAGATCGTGCCGAAGGGGACGGAACTGGAGTTCAAGTAGAGTCGAATGCCGCCGGCGCGGACGCGCCGCGGCCGCGCCTGGGCGTTCTCGGTCTCCGAGGGCGCCCTTCCGCGTTCCGTGCGCCGCATGCGCCTGCTCCTGCGGCTCGACGACGAGGTCCGTGAACGGGTGGTGCACCCCCCCATCCCGTCCACCCCCTTACCCCGTCCATCCCGATCCATCCCGTCCGCCCCGTCCACCATGACGACCGGGCGGGCCTTCACCACCGCCGGGTGGACCCGGTCGACCGGGAGGTCGGGACCGCGGCCGCCCGTGCCCGCCGACGCGGGCGGCCGCGGCATGCCCAGCAGCACGGCCGCGACGGCCGGCGGCACGTTCAGCGCGAAGGTGGCGCGCCGACCGCCCACCGCGGTGAGCAGGCCGCCCAGCAGCGGGCCGACGACGGCGATGGTCTGGTTGGCGACCGCCAGGGCGGTCAGCACCCCGCCGGGGTTGCCCCGTCCGGTGCCCATGGCCTCACGGCACAGCAGTGCCATGCCTGGCCCAGGGTGATGTCCTCGGCCTCGGAGGCGTTCAGGATGCGGCGCCGCGGACGGCTGACGACGGAACGGACCCCGGGCGACGCCTGAACCGCCGAGGGGACAGGCTCTGGTTCTCGCTCATGCCCGCCACGCTGAGGTTCACGGCACGAGGGGCCCGGCTTCACCTGTACAGCTTGGACTGTATGAACGGCCGCGGCTCCCCCGGGAGCGCCCGCAGGGCAGGCGGGCCGTGACCGGTGGCGGCCGCCAGGTGGCCGGCGGCCGCCGTGGCGGGTGCGGGCGCTCCTCCTCATGCGTCCCGCAGTGCCGCGACCTCGTAGCCCGCGGTGCGCTTGTACGCGGCGATGATGGAGTCGAGGTCCTCGACGGGGATCACGTCCTCGATACGGTCGAACGGCCGGTCTCCGGTGCGCTCGTAGACCTCCCGCAGGATGGCGTCGGGCGGGTTGGTGCGGTTGGCCCGGACGACGGCGGTGGTCGCGGGGCGCCGCACCGCCTCGTACGCGGCGAAGGCTTCCGCCGGACCGGGGTGCCGGGTGAGCGCGTCGGCGAGGGCGCCCGCGTCGAGGATCGCCTGCCCCGCGCCGTTGGAGCCGCGCGGCACCATCGGGTGCGCGGCGTCACCGAGCAGGGTGACCCGGCCGCGCCCCCACCAGGGCAGCGGGTCCTGGTCGACCATCGGGTATTCGAGGATGCCGTCGGAGGACCTGATCAGCTCGGGCACGTCGAGCCAGTCGAAGTGCCAGTCGGCGAAGCGGTCGATGAAGTCCTCGACGCGCCCGGCGCGGTTCCAGTCCCGATCCGCGTGGTGGGGGGTCTCGATCTCCACGACCCAGTTGACGAGCTGGCGCCCCTGGTCGTCGATGTCGTCGCGAATCGGGTACACGACGAGCTTGCCGGTGGCGAGCCAGCCGGCCCTGATCATGCCCGCGCCACCGAGGATCTTCGGCCAGGGAGCGACGCCGCGCCACATGTTGTAGCCGGAGTAGACGGGCCTGCCCTCGTCGGGGTGCAACTGCCTGCGGATCACCGAGTGGACGCCGTCGCAGGCCACCACGGCGTCGGCCCGCGCGGTGCTGCTGCTGCCGTCCGGGTGACCGAGGTGGACGGTGACCCCGGTGTCGTCCTGCTCGACCGAGGTGCAGCGGTGTCCGGTGGCGAGTGCGTCCTCGCCGAGGCGCTCGCGGACCGCGCGGGCGAGGACGCTCTGCAGGTCGCCCCGGTGGATGGAGAACTGCGGCCATGCGTAGCCCGCGGCGAGGCCGGCGGGCTCGGTGTATATGCGCTGGCCGAACCGGTTGAAGTACAGGGACTCCCGTGTCGTCACGGCGACGGCGGCGAGTTCGTCCTGCAGGCCGAGGCGGCTCAGCCTTCGGGTGGCGTGCGGCAGGATGTTGATGCCCACGCCGATGGCGGACAGCTCGGCGACGCCCTCGTACACCTGGCACGGGATGCCGGCGGCGTGCAGTTCGAGCGCCGCGGTGAGGCCGCCGATGCCGGCGCCGATGATCGCCACTCGGGGTTGCGCGTTCATGAGACTCCGTTCTTTGCCGCCGGCGTGGTGCCGCCGGCGCGTGGTGACGGCCGGGCTCGTCCGGGTCCGGTCCGTCGCTGCGGCAGTTCCGTCGCCCGGCCCTGCCGCGTGCGGTACCCCGCCGGCGCTTCCGGTGGGCCGGGTGCCGCCGCGACCGCTGTCACAGCCAGCGCGGCAGCACGGGGAGGGGCCCTTCGGTGGCGAGCCCGCCGGGCCCGGGCAGCGGCCGGCCCGCGGCCCAGCGCAGCAGGTCGGCCGCGCGACCCGAAACCCTCCGGGCACCGGGCGCCGAACCGTCCGCGATCGTCCAGACGGGGCCCGGGTCGTCGGTTGCCTCCAGGACCAGGTCAGGTGCTCCCCCGCGGCGGCTCACCGTCTGCGTGATGTCGTCGAGCAGGGCACGCACGAGGTCGGCTGGCAGGGCGTCGAACGAGACCCCCGCATCGAGGTCGACCAGGTGCACCCACACCTCGCGGGTCCTGAGCCAGGGCACTTCGGATGCGGGGATGCTCCTGCCCAGCGCACTGCGCACCCGCGCCTGCCAGGCAACCGCCGGGTGGGAGGCGGTGGCGGTGGCCAGGCGCAGGTCGGCGGCCGCCAGGTCGGCACGCAGGCTCTCCGGCTCCTGCCGGGCACTCGCCTCGATGTCCCTCTCCCGCTGCCCCGGAGCGTGGTACATGGGGTTCTCGATCCCGGTGCGCGCCCAGTCGAGCAGGTTGGCCAGCGCATCGGCGTTGCGGGCCAGATGGGCGACCACGTGGGCGCGGCTCCAGCCAGGCAGCGCGGAGGGCGCGGCGAGGTCCGCGTCGCCGAGTGCGGCGACGGCCGCCTCGAAGCGCGCGGTGCCCTCGCGCTGCCATCCCAGGGAGCGGTCCAGCGGGGTTTCGGCGGCGGGCATCAGGCTGCTCCGGCGGCCGGGGTCTTCTCCGCGCGGCAGACGTTGCGGCACTCGCCGATGCCTTCGATGCGGGTGGTGAGCACGGTGCCGTCGGTGAGGTAGCGCTTGGGGGTGCGCGCGTGGCCGACGCCGCCGGGGGTCCCGGTGGCGATGATGTCGCCGGGTGAGAGCGGCATGATCGTGGAGATGTAGCGGACCAGCTCCACGGGCCCGAAGACCAGGTCCGAGGTGGCGGCGGACTGCACCTCCTCGCCGTCCACGACGCAACTGAGCCGCACGTCGGGCTCCGCGGCGGCCGTCTCGTCGTCGGGGACGACCAGGTGGGGGCCGACCGGCGTGGTGTCGGCGAACGTCTTGCCCTGGAGCCACTGCAGGGTGCGGTACTGCCAGTCGCGCGCGGTCACGTCGTTGAGGACGGTGTAACCGGCGATGGCGCGCGTGGCCTGCGCATGGTCGGCGTGGCGTACGGTCTCGCCGATGACGAGGGCGAGTTCGGCCTCCCAGTCCACCGCGTCCGAGCCCGCGGGCAGGACCACGTCGTCGTACGCGCCGATCAGCGCGGGCGGGAACTTCGCAAACAGTGTCGGGTGCGGGGGCACGTCCCGGCCCATCTCGGCGATGTGGGCGCGGTAGTTGACGCCGACGCAGACGATCTTCTCGGGCTTGGGCACCACCGGTGCGAAGTCCAGGTCGGCGCCCGGGATCTCGGGTCCCGCGGCGGCGGCCCTGGTACGCCAGTCGGGCAGGGCGAGCAGCGCACCGAGGTCGGGCAGGCCGAGGTCGACCGCATGGTCGTGCTCGACGCGGACGGCACGGGTGCCCTTTGGGGTACGGACGGTGGAAAGCCTCACGACGCGTCGGCTCCGATCTTGGTGCGGTACAGGTTCAGCGCCTCGTACACGGGCGCGTCGCTGAAGGTGAACAGGTCGAGGTCGGTGTCGGCCTCGACGGAGAACGGCTGCCAGGAGGGCACGGCGACGAGGTCGCCGGTGGCGAGACGGACGGTCCTGTCGCCGATGCGGACGGTGCCCGTGCCGGAGAACACCTGCCACACGGCGGAGCCCACGACGCGGGTGACGGGCAAGGCGCTGCCCGCGCGCAGCCGGTGCATCTCGGTGCGCAGGGTGGCGAGCGCGTCGCCGCCCGAGGTGGGGTTGGTGAAGCGGACCGCCGCGTGGCCCTCGCCCGCGGTACCGGGGTGGCCCTCGCTCTCCAGCTCCAGTTGGGCGCTGAGTGCCGCGTCGGTGTGCTGCCAGCGGTAGGCCGCCAGCGGGGAGTTGGCCGCCGGGGCGCCGACTCCGGACAGCGGCCTGAGACCCGGGTGCGCCCACAGGCGTTCGGCGCGGGAGCGATCGGGTGTCGAGCTGTCGGCGAGCCTGTCGGGTCCGAACTCGAAGAAGCCGGCATCGAGTCCGGACACCAGCGGGATGTCCAGTCCGTCGAGCCAGGCCATCGGCCGGTCGGTGGGGTTGTGGTGCTCGTGGAACGCCCAGCCCGGGGTGAGCAGCAGGTCTCCGCGGCGCATGGCGACGGGGTCGCCGTCCACGACGGTCCACACTCCCTCGCCCTCCAGGACGAAGCGGAAGGCTCCCTGGGAATGCCGGTGGGAGGGGGCGACCTCGCGGGGGCCGAGGTACTGGACGGCGGCCCAGAGCGTCGGGGTCGCGTAGGGCTCCCCGGGCAGGCCCGGGTTGGCGAGGGCGATGGCCCTGCGCTCGCCGCCGCGGCCGACCGGGACGAGCTCACCGGCGCGCTGCGCGATCGGGTAGAGGTCCCGCCAGTGCCACACGTGCGCGTGCGCCGCGGGCTGCGGGGTCATCGGCATGAGGTCCTCGCGCTGGGTCCACAGCGGGAGCAGTCCCGCTTCGGCGAAGTCCTCGTAGAGCTGCTTGAGCGCTGTTTCCGAGGGGGTCATGCGAAAGCTCCCTGGTGCTGTGTGGGGCGTTGCCTCACGGTAGGCACGAAGACCCGCTGATCAGAATCATGTGGCCGTACAATTCCTCTGTGCGAAACAATTCCTGGTACCCCGTGGAGTCGGCCGACAACGTCCTGCGCCTGCTCCTGCTCCTCTCGGAACGTCAGCGGGTGCGGGTGAGCGAAGCGGCCGAGCACCTGGGCGTCGCCCGGTCCACGGCACACCGGCTGCTGCGCACACTCGGCGCTCGGGACTTCGCGACGCAGGACGCGCACCGGGCCTACCGCCCGGGTCCCGCCTTCGAGCGGATCGTCCGCACCGGTCCCACCACGCAGGACCTGCGCGCCAAGCTGCACGAGCATGTGGTGGAGCTGCACCGGAAGGTCGGTGAGACCTGTCACCTGATGGTGCTCGAGGGCAACGGCGCCCGGTTCATCGACTGCGCGGAATCCACCCACGTGCTGCGGGTCGGCACCCGGGTGGGCATGCTGCTGCCCGCCCATGTCACCTCCGGCGGCAAGGCACTGCTCGCCGAGCTGTCCACGGAGGAACTCGGCGACCTGTACCCGCGGAACCTGCCGGCCTCCGCGGGCGGGCCCGCGGTCGACAGGATCACCGTCCGTCGCCAGTTGGCCACGGTCAGGCGCAAGGGCTACGCGACGAACCTGGAGGAGAGCGAGCGCGGGATCGTCGCCGTCGGCGCCTGCATCAGGGACGGCTCGGGCCGTGCGGTCGCCGGTATCGCGGTGGCCGCGCCGAGCGCGCGCTGCCCGCGGTCCCGGGTTCCCGAGCTGGCCAGGGAGGTTCTCGACGCCGCCCGGGCGGCCTCCGCGACCCTGTGAACGCCTGGGTGTTGCGTAGAGCAGAATTTCTTCACACCGTCGTTCCCCATGCCGGATGCCGTGCCTACGGTGAGGCAGCCCCGCTGCTGGACGAGCCGGTCGGGCGCACCCATGGAGGTACTCTGTGTCACTGGCGACGGCAGATGTGCGTGAAGAACTGGGCGAGGCTCCGCTGCGCCCCTTCCACTGGATGTTGGTGGGACTGGTCGCGCTCGCGACCCTCTTCGACGGTTATGACACCCTCATCCCCTCATATGTGATCCATTTCGTGGTGAAGCCCTGGCACCTGTCTTCCAGCTCCGCGGGCTTCCTGGTGTCGTCCGGGCTCATCGGGTTCGCGGTGGGCTCGCTGGTGCACGGTGTGGTGGCTGACCGGATCGGCCGCCGTCCGACCCTGATCGCGGGCCTGCTGGTGTCCGGTGTGTTCAGTGTGCTGACCGCGCTCTGGGGCACCTCGTTCGCCTCGTTCATCACACTGCGGGCGCTCACCGGCCTCGGCCTCGGGGTCCTGCTGCCCCTCGGGACGGCGTACATCAACGAGTACCTGCCCGACCGGGTCCACCACAGGCTCGCGGTGCTCGGCGGCGGCGGCTTCGGCCTCGGCGGTGTGCTCGCCGCGATCACCGGGGTCAACCTGACCTCGGACGGGAACTGGCACGTGCTGTTCTACCTGGGGGGCGGCGCCGCCGTGCTCGGCCTCGTGTACCTTGCGGTCTTCCCCGAGTCGGCCGAGTTCCTCGTGGCGCGCGGGCGCTCCGCGGAGGCGGCGCGCCTGATGTCCAGGGTGCGGCCCGACCGTGCCGCGTTCTACCGGACGGCGGACCTCGTCGTGGCCAAGGCGGAGAAGGCCAACTGGCGCCTCGTGCTCGCCCCGGCCTTCCGCAAGCGGACCATCGCGCTGTGGGCGTCCTCGTTCCTCCTGCTGTTCAGCGTGTACGGCCTCTCGTCGTGGACTCCGGAGCTGATGATCGACCGCGGTGAGGGCTTCGCCACCGGATACGTCTTCGGCGCCGTACTCCAGGGCATGTCGATCGTGGGCGCCGTGGTGGGCGGCCTCGTCGCGGACCGGTACCTCGGCGTGCGCCGCGCTCTGATGGTGTGGTGCGGACTCGGCGCGATCTCGACACTGGCCGTGGCGTTCACCGCGACGACGGCGGGCAACATGATCGGTGTCGGGGCGGCGGGCCTGTTCATCATCGGCGGGCAGTTCCTGCTCAACAACGTCTGTGCGGTGACCTACCCGGTCCAGGCGCGCGGCACGGGCGCGGGCTTCATGCTCGGCTTCGGGCGCGTCGGCGGCATCCTCGGCCCGTACATCGGCGGCTGGCTGCTCGACGGGTTCGGCGGGACGCGGGTGCTGTTCGTGGCGGTGGCGGTGGCGTCACTGCTCGCGGTCGCCACCACCTCGCCGGTGACGGGCCGCGCGGACGCGGTGCCCGCGGCGGCGGGACTGCCGGACACGGTGCCGACGCCCTGAGGCACGCCTCCGGCGCCACCCCCCGCGCCGCTCGTCGCGGCAGAACCCGGATGAGTTCGTCTGCCGCCTTCAGCTTGCCGGCGTGTGTGCCGTGCCCCCCGTGCGGATGCGCTGGCTGAGAAAGAGAGCGGCGCGCTCCAGTGCCTCGTCGGCCTCGTCCAGGACGCCGGCGAACGCCTGGAAGACGTGGGGGACGTCAGCGGTGATGTCCAGGACGACGTCCACACCGGCTTCCCGCGCGCGCGTGGCCATGCGTGTGGAGTCGTCCAGGAGTACTTCGTTGGTGCCCGCCTGCAGAAGTATCGGGGGGAAACCGGTCAGGTCGGCGAGGGTGGCGGGGCTGAGCATGGGTTGGCGCGGGTCCTGTCCCGCAAGGTACATGGCCCCGGTGCGGGCCAGGCCCTCACGCGTGAAGAACGGGTCGACGCCCGCCTTGCGGTCCATGCTCCCGCCCGTCCGGGTCATGTCGAGTCCGGGGGAGAACGCCACGATCGCGGCGGGCACGGGCAGGCCCGCGCCGCGTGCGGCGAGGCAGGTGGCGACAGTGAGGCCACCACCTGCGGAGTCCCCGGCGAACGCAATCGCCGAAGGGTCCTCGCCGCTGTCGAGAAGTGCGCGGTAGGCACTCAGCCCGTCCTCGATCGCGGCCGGGAACGGGTGCTCAGGGGCAAGCCGGTAATCCAGCGAGAACGCCCTGAACCCTGTTCTGGTCACCAGGTTCCCCGTCAGCGACATCGCCGTCTCCGGTGAGCCGACCACGTAGGAGCCGCCGTGAAAGTACAGGATCGTCCCGGCCTTCGCAGAGCCGGCCGGTTCGACGAGCACCGCGGGCCGGTCGCCGAGCGTCGCATTCCGGGTGCGGATCCCAGCCGGGACGATCATTTCGGCCATCATCGCCCTGAACCCGGCACGGAGCTCCTCCACCGACCGCGGGCCCTCGGGCTGGGGCCGCCGGACCATCGCGTCGATCTCCGCGCGCTGTTGCCTGCTCATTGCCGCCTCCACAGCAGTTACATGCCAAGGAACTATATTCCTAGGCATGTAGGTTAGGATATATGCCATGGCATCCAAGTCAAGCGGTGGCCGGGTCGACCTCCAGGACTTCTTCGCCGATCTCGTCCGCTGTGAGACGCGCCTCTACAACGCGCTGAACGACCGTCTTCGCCAACGGCACGGAATCGTCACCTCGCAGTTCGAGTTCCTGCGCTTCCTGCGCGACCACCCCGGGTCCCGGGTGGCGGACCTCGCCGCCGAGTTCGCCATCGGGATCGGTGCGACCAGCAAGGGCACCGACCGTCTGGAGAAGCGGGCCTGGGTCATTCGGCGAACCAATCCATCGGATCGCCGCTCATCACTGCTGGACCTGACCGATGACGGCCTGCGACTCGTCGAGGCGGCGGAGGCGACCTGCACCGAGACGCTGACCGAGCTGACCGCAGGCGTCCTCGGCGGCCCCTCGGGGCCGGCCGCCGTACAGGTCCTTTCGGAGCTCCGCTCCGTACTCGAACGCGACGGGATCGGCCTGCCCACGGGCTGACCGGTATGTGCGTCCGGTGCGATCGCCCGCCAGCCGTGCGATCAGCCTTTGCCGCGAGGCGAATTCCTCAGACTCATCAGGAGTCGATACGCGCCCAGGTGCCGTGTCAGGCAGTGTTCACCCCGGTGTCCCCCGCTCCTCGCGCCTTCAGTGAGCCGGCCGGCGAGTGGCCGTCTCCGGGAGCGGGAGGAGAGCGCAGACAGCTTCGGTCAGGAGCGAAGTCCGTCGTGTGTCCCGTTCAGGGCAGACGCTGGATCGTTGGCCGCACCGCGCTTTACGGTGGCGCCATGAGCGATCGCTCGCAAGGGCCTGTCCCACCTGTCGAAGCCTTTGAACCCCCCTACTACGTGGCCGTCTTCACCACGGTGCGCACCCAGGACCAGAGCGGCTACAGCGAGACCAACGCACGCATGGAGGACCTGGTGAAGGACGTCCCCGGGTTCCTGGGGATGGACCACGCGCAGACTCCTGGCGGGCTGGGCATCACCGTCGGGTACTTCCGCGACGCCGACGCCCTCGCCCAGTGGCGGAACAACGCCGAGCACCGCGCGGCTCAAGAGCGCGGGCGAGCCGAGTGGTACCGGAGCTACACACTGCATGTGGCGAAAGTGGAGCGGAGCCACGGGTTCAAGCGAAGGCAGGTCCCGCAGGACCCGACAGCAGGATGATCTGTGCCCCGTGGTGAGGTGACGCGCCGTTCGGATGTTCGGCCCGCTCGACCTCCGGCCCCACCCGGGCGATGGTGGACCGGGCGCGGCGGGAGGCACCGGGACCCCGGTCGGGAGTCGAGACCCCGCCGGCGGGCGACCCGCGCCCGGCGGCACGGGGTCCGGCACCCGTCACCGCCTACGGCCTGGGCGGGGAATCGCTCGTGCCCCGGCCGGAGTCGGCGTCCTCGGGGGTGGCGAGCTGTTCGCCGGCCGAAGGTGTTTCCCGGAGGTCGGCGGTGTGCCCACCGCCCTGCGCACACTGCCTCTTCAGGGCGAGTTCCTTGGCCAGCTTCTCCGAGTACAGCCGCATTTCTGCCTCTGCCCTGAGATCGAACACCGTTGCCTCCTGTGAGCTCGGTGCGGTCGCGGATGCTGCGGGACTTCCGGTCCTCCGCCGCCGCCCCCGCCCGGTGTCGGACGAGGACGGCGCGGAGGAGCTGCGGTGAAGGAGCAAGGGGGTGGTGGTCGCGGGCGGTCCCGCGTGCGCGCCGCGAGCGGGGCGCTCCCGGGCACACGCACCTGGCGGGCGGCCGGTCAGGCTCTCGCGAACGAGCCGATCGTGGTCCCCCGCTGGTGCGCCCAGTTCTCCAGGGTGGTGCGGCAGGCGTGGTCGAGGTGACGCAGCTCGGAGAGGTCGAGTTCGACCGGGCGGTCGCCGGGGAGCGCTTCTAGGGTTTCAAGCATCCGGGGCAGGCGGAGGAAGGTGGCGGAACCGGTGATCGTGACGATGAGACGGCCGTCGGTGGTCTCGTGGACGTCGAGGTGGATGTGGGAGGTCTCCCAGGCGGATTTGACCACGGCGAGCAGGATGCCGAGGAGGACGCCTTCGAACATGTTGGTGGTGATGATGGCCGTCGCGGTGGCGGCGAGGACGAGTGCCTCGCCGCGGTGCGCCCGCCACAGGGGCCGGAGCTCCTTGACGGGGATGAGCTTGCAGCCGGCGTGCACGAGGACCCCGGCCAGTGCGGCCAGGGGGATGACGCCGATCGCGGCCGGCAGGAGCGCGGCGAAGAGCACGAGCCACAGTCCGTGCAGGATGCGCGAGAGCTTCGTCCTGGCTCCGGCCTGGATGTTGGCGGAGCTGCGCACGATGACGGCGGTCAGGGGAAGGGCGCCGAGCATGCCGCAGATGGTGTTGCCCACGCCCTGGGCCATCAGCTCCTTGTTGTAGTCGGTGCGCGCGCCGTCGTGCATGCGGTCGACGGCGGCGGCGCTGAAGAGGCTCTCCGCCGAGGCGATGAGGGCGAAGGCGACCACGGTGCCGAGGGCGGCGAGGCTGCCCAGCGAGGCGAAGTCGGCCCCGCCGGGCGGCTGGACGGCCGACAGGAGCCCCTGCACCTCGACACGGGGGACGGACCAGCCGGCGACCGCGGTCGCGGCCGTGGCGAGGGCGACGGCGGCGAGCGGCGCGGGGACCAGTTGGGCCCGGGCCGGGAGTTTCCGCCACAGGACGAGGACGGCGATGGTGGCCGCCCCGACGGCGAACGCGGTCAGGGCGCCGCTCGACGTGGCGATCTCGCCGACCAGGTGGGGCAGCCCCGCGATCTTGTCGATCCCGGAGCGCGGCTGCTCGACGTCGGCCATGGTGTAGAGCTGACCGAAGATCAGGACGAGCCCGATCCCGGCGAGCATGCCGTGCACCACGGCCACCGTTATCGCACGGAAGAGGCGGCCGAATCCCAGTGCGCCCAGGGCGACTTGGACAAGACCGGCGCCCAGGACGACGGCGCCCAGGGCACCGAGGCCCAGTTCCTGCACGGCCTCGAACACCAGGACGGTCAGGCCGGCCGCCGGACCGCTGACCTGGAGGGTGCTGCCGGGCAGGCAGCCCACGACCAGGCCACCGACGATGCCGGTGATCAGGCCGAGTTCGGCGGGCACCCCCGAGGCCACGGCCACTCCCACGCACAGGGGCAGAGCGACCAGGAAGACGACCAGGGAGGCCAGGACATCGCGCCGCAGGTCTGCGGGCTTCTTGAACACGGAGAGCATCAGTGGACTTCCTCGCACGGCGGAAGCGGAAGGGAGGGGGAACGCGGCTGCCCGCGCAGCGGGCGGTTGCGGGTCACAGCGGCCGGAACGAGGTGCCGTCCGCCCCGTACTCCTTCACGACTCCGGTGTGCACCTCGTAGTACCAGGCGTGCACCGCCAAGGCGCCCTCCTCGACCCGCTCCGCGATGCAGGGGTGGGTGCGCAGCTTCTCCAGTTGGGCGATCGCGTGCCGCTGCACGGCCTCGGCGAGGTCCGGCGCGCACGGGCCGGTCGTCTCGGGCCGGGACGCCGCACGCTCCAGCCAGCCCTGTACGGCGGGCACGCCGGAGAGGTCGTCCCCGCTCACCAGGGCGCTGACCGCGCCGCAGTGGGAGTGCCCGCACACGATGACGTCGCGGACTCCCAGTACCCGTACCGCGTACTCGATGGTGGCCGTCTCGCCGGTGGGGTGGTCGCTGCGGTACTCGGGCACGATGTTGCCCGCCGTCCGTAGCTCGAACAGTTCGCCCGGCCGCGCGCCGGTGATCAGGCAGGGCACCACGCGCGAGTCGGAACAGGTGATGAACAGCGCATCGGGGCGCTGACCGGCCTCAAGGGCGCGGAACTCCTCGGCACGCTCCCTCACGTGCGCCGTGAAGGAACGTGCGTTGTCAACCAGGGACTTCATGGTGGCCTTTCTCCTGCGCCCGCAAGCGTGTGCGGGCACGGTGTGTTCAGGTCATCAGTGGAAGGGACGTGTGCCGGCGTGCCCGAAGGACATGGCAACCGGTGTTTTCGGCGTCATCGTCGACGCGAAGAGGTGGTCCGAGGTGGGAGACGGCGCTCGCGCCTATGACACGGAGCGTGTCACCACCGCATGACGGTGGGAGCGGGAACGCCTGCAACCCGGGGCAGCAGTGCCGATCGGGGTACGGAACGGGGTGTGTTCCGCCGCCACTCCACCAGCACGTCTCCCCCGCACACATGTGACCGTCGACCGGACCACACGCGTGTCACCACGTCAACGCGGCGAGGCAGTCCCTTTTGGTGTTACCACGAACACCTCTTTGCCTGGAGATTACCTCACGGCCGGAGGTCAAGCCACGGTAAAGTGGTACCTCGTACGGGTGATTGGCGCATTACCGACTGCCGTGCGCCCAGGCGTACGCCCCGTGGACAGAGCAAAGCGGGGTGGGCCGCACCTCGCGCCGGCCGCGACACCGCTGACCTGGCATCAGCGGTAACGGACCCCTCTCGTCGCGCCTCACGCCTCCTCGCGGACGTCCCCGTTCCGCAGACTGGCCAGAACCACCGGGTCGATCTTGCCGGGAACCAGCCGGTTCTCCAGATTCTGCACACCGGCCCATGTCTCCAGCGAGACATGTCCACGCGCGGCCACCAGTCCCTCGACCTCCTTTTCCAGCTCACCCGTCAGATCGAGCAGGGCGTCCGGGTCGGGCGTGCCGAACAGCAGCTCGTGGACGTCCAGCAGGCGCCTCAGCTCGCCGACGGGGTCGGGGTGGTCGTCCACCCGGAGGTCGCAGGCAACGTCGCTGCCGCCGCCGTACCCGGCGCCCGGGGAGAGCACGTACAGCGCCGCGCTCTGGCGGCCGCGGCGGTCACCGCCCGCTGCGTCGCCGGCCGCCAGCGCGGCGGCCAGCCGCCGGTCGAGCGGCTGCTCCGGCGAGGACAGCCAGGCCCGCTCCATGGCCTCGACCACTTCCGGTCCGGTGAGGATGTTGCCCTGGACCGCGTAGCCGTCGCCGGCCCTTCCACCGGCCCACTCCAGACACTCTCCGCCGGTGAAGGTGGCTCCGGGGCCCTCCGGGCCGACGACCCCCAGTTGGCGGTGTGCGTGCTCCCGGTCCGCTGCCACGAGAGCCGCGACCACGTCCGCGGGCTGCACGCCCGTGCGCAGCAGCGCGAGCCCCTGGGGCCGGTAGCGCAGGTTGGCGGCCGCCTGGGTGGCCACCGCGCCGACGCCGGCCTCCGCCGCCGGCACCACGGCGCCGACCGCCAGGAACTTGCTCGCCACCGCCACACCGAAGGCCGGACCGGACCGTGCCACGATCGAGAACGTCATGGGCACCGACAGTAGAGCGGTCCGATCATCCGCACCAGCGGTCGCGGCCGACGACGCTCCCGGCCCCTCGCGCACGGGAGCGCCGACGGGATTCGCACGAGAGCGCCGACGGGATGCGGACGGGACGGGAACCCTACCCGGCGAGATCGGCGATGACCCTGGCCGCGCCGGCGAACCTGCCCTGCGGTTGCCACACGGGCAGCCGTACGAAGGTGCGGTGACCGCCGTGCGGGGAGAACGCGGGGCCGGCGGTGAGCCGGATGCCCCGCGCCAGGGCCCGTTGCGCGAGCACGACCGCGTCCCGGCCGGTGTCGGTCCAGATGCCCGACCCTCCGGCGGGGGTGTCCCAGCGCCACCCGGGCAGCACGGTGCGCAGGATCTCGCGGGTGTCCTCGAACTGCCGCAGGAGGAACGCGCGGCGCAGCTCCCGCTGCCGGTCCGCGTGCGGCAACAGGTGGAGCGCCGCCAGTTGGTCGGTGACCGGGCCGCCGAGGTCCACGCTGCCGCGCAGCTCCGCCAGCCGCCCGACGATCTCCCGGGGCCCGCGGACCCACCCGACCCGCAGCCCGCCCCAGAAGAGCTTCGACAGCGTTCCCACGATCAGCAGACGATCGGGGTCGGCCATCCTTTCGAGCCCCGGCAGCGGTTCCGACCGGAACCAGGCGAGGTCGGCCTGTGACTGGTCGTCGATCACGAGGGTGCCGTGCCTGGCCGCTGTCTCGGCGAGCTGCCTGCGCTGCGGCTGGGGCGTGTGGACGCCGGTCGGGTTGTGCAGCGCGGTCTGCACGTAGAGCAGGTCGGCGTCGGCGACCGCGGCCTGGAGCAGGTCCAGGTCGATGCCGGCCGGGGTGCACGGGACGCCCCGCACACGGCCGCCGGCGGCCGCCAGGGCCTCCAGCGCGCCCCGGTAGCTGGGCTCCTCGACGAGGGTCGACGTACCGGGCCCTGCGAGGGCGGTCGCGATCAGCCAGACGGCCTGCTGGGAACCGGCGGTGACCATCACCTGGTCCGCACGCGTGGGCAGGCCGCGCTCCGTGCACCGGGCGGCGAGCGCCGCCCGCAACTCCGCGAGCCCGGCGGGGTGGTAGCCCGTCCCCTGGAGGTGGTGTGCGCGCAACTGCCGGCCGACCTGCTGCATCACCCGGCCCACCAGTTCCGAACCCGGCAGCGCCCCGGAGGAGAGGTCGACGACGTCCCGTCCGCCGCCGAACGAGCTCAGCCGCCCCTCTGCCGGCCGGGCCGGGCCCGCCGCGCCGCGCACATAGGTGCCCGAGCCGCGCCGGGACGCCAGGCGGCCGCTCGCGGCCAGTTCCGTGTAGGCCCTGACCACCGTGCCCCTGGCCACCCCGAGCACGGCCGCCAGGTCGCGCTGGCCGGGCATGCGCCGCCCGGTGGGCAGGTACGAGCCGTCGATCAGCTCCGCGAGCGCGTCCCGCAGTGCCACGCCCACCGGTGCCCCGCTCCGGCGCCACGCGCCCAGCAGCCGGGCCACACGCTCGGTGTCCGCGTTCGTCCGCACCGCTCGCCCGCCCTTCGACCGTGGTCCACTCGGCCCCAAGTGGACCACGCGGGGTCCCCCCGCCACGCCGAGAATGCGAAGCACGAAGCGCGCGGAAGAGCAGGAGGCGGGAAGGATGGCCACGGTCGTTCTCATCGGCACGATGGACACCAAGGGCGAGGAGTACGCCTGGATCGCCGAGCGGGTACGCGCGCACGGGGCGGACACCGTCACGGTCGACGTCGGCCCGTTCTCGGCCTCGGACGCGGACGTCGGTCCCGCCGAGGTCGCCCGCGCGCGGGGCGCCGACCTCGCGGCCCTTCGCCGGGCGGACGACCGCGGCGCGGCCATGGAGGCGATGGCCGCCGGGGCCGAGGCGGTGGTCCTCGCGCTGCACGCCGAGGGCAGGCTCGACGCCGTGCTGGCCGTCGGCGGCTCCGGAGGTTCGTCGGTCGCCTCCCGCGCCATGCGCGCCCTGCCGGTCGGGGTCCCGAAACTGCTGGTCTCCACGATGGCCTCGGGCGATGTCTCGCCCTACGTCGGCGAGGCCGACGTGACGCTCATGCACTCGGTGGTCGACGTCGCCGGGATCAACTCGGTCTCGGCGCAGATCTTCGGCAACGCCGCCGCGGCGATCGCCGCGATGGCGGCGGAGCATGAGGCCCGCCGCACGGCTCCGGCCTGCGAGCGGCGACCGCTCGTCGGTCTGTCGATGTTCGGTCTGACCACCCCGGCCGTCGACGAGGCGAGGGCGGAGCTGGTGAGCCTCGGCTACGAACCACTCGTCTTCCACGCCACCGGTGCCGGCGGGCGCGCGCTGGAGAAACTCGCGCGTGACGGCCGTCTCGCCGGGGTGCTCGACCTAACCACCACCGAACTCGCCGACGACCTCGTCGGAGGTGTGCTGAGCGCGGGTCCGCACCGGCTGGAGGCGGCCGGCGAGCGGGGGATCCCGCAGGTGGTCTCGCTCGGCGCACTCGACATGGCCAACTTCGGCCCGCGCGAGACCGTGCCCGCCGGCTTCGCCGACCGGACCTTCGTGATCCACAACCCGACCGTCACGCTGATGCGCACCACGCCGCAGGAGAACGCCGAGCTCGGCCGGCGCATCGGCACGAAGCTGGCCCGGGCCCGCGGCCCGGTCACCGTGCTCCTCCCGCTGCGCGGTGTGAGCGGCATCGACAAGGAGGGCGGCCCGTTCCGGGACGCCGCGGCGGACGGTGAGCTCTTCGCCGCGCTGCACGGTGCCCTCTCCGGATCGCCGGCCCGGACCGTCGAGGTGGACGCGCACATCAACGACCCCGGATTCGGGCGCGATGCCGCACAACGCCTGCACCGGCTCATCACCTCGGCGCGCTGAGGCGGCGGCCGCGAGCGGGCGAGGCCGTGGGAGCGCGGCCAGGCTGGTACAGGCATCGGGGCCGGTGCGGCCGACCGGACCGGTGCGGCCGGGAAAGCCGGTGCGGCGGGCCTGGCCCGGCGGGGCCTCAGCAGCGGGCGCCCACACGGTGTGGGCGGAAGGGAAGGCGATCATGGACCGGAACACGGCACTCGAACGGCTCAGGGCGACGGTGGCGGCGGGACGCCCGGTCATCGGCGGCGGCGCGGGAACGGGCATCTCCGCCAAGTCGGCCGAGGCCGGCGGCATCGACCTGCTCATCGTCTACAACTCCGGCCGCTACCGGATGGCCGGCCGGGGATCGCTGGCGGGCCTGCTGGCCTACGGTGACGCGAACGCGATCGTGATGGAGATGGCCGACGAGGTGCTGCCCGTGGTCAAGGACACGCCCGTGCTCGCGGGCGTCAACGGGACGGACCCGTTCCGGGTGATGGGCCGCTTCCTCGACCAGGTCAGGGACGCCGGATTCGCCGGTGTGCAGAACTTCCCGACGGTCGGGCTGATCGACGGTGTCTTCCGGCAGAACCTGGAGGAGACCGGGATGGGCTTCGAGCTGGAGGTCGAGATGATCGCGGCGGCGCACGAGCGCGGGCTGCTCACCTCGCCGTACGTGTTCGACACCGCGCAGGCGACCGCCATGGCCGAGGCCGGCGCCGACGTCATCGTCCCGCACATGGGCCTGACCACCAAGGGCACCATCGGCGCGAGCACCGCCCTCTCGCTCGACGAGTGCGTCGCACGCGTCCAGGCCATGCGGGACGCCGCCGCCGCGGTCAACCCCGACATCCTGGTCCTGTGCCACGGCGGCCCCATCGCGGAGCCCGCGGACGCACAGCACGTGCTGGCGCGCACACGGGGGGTCGTGGGCTTCTTCGGCGCAAGCTCGATCGAGCGCCTGCCCACCGAAGTGGGCATCCGCCGGCAGACCGAGGCATTCAAGTCCATCACCTTCCAGCCCTGAGCGTGCACGGCCGAAGGGCTCACACAGGCGTGAGGAGACCAGACATGAGCGAGCGCGAGACGCGGGTGCACACCGTGCAGTCGCGGCTGCCGACCGAGGTGTTCGACTGGGGCAGCATCAAGTGGGGGGTGAGCGCGGACCTCTTCGCGGGCGCGCCCTTGACCGCGGGCGAGGTGACGGTCAACCCCGCCAGGGGGCACGACCTCCACACCCACCCGTACTCCGACGAGGTCCTGTACTTCATCGACGGGGAGGGCGTCCAGACCGTGGGGGACTCGGGCGAGTTCCCGGTGCGGGCCGGGGACTTCGTGTTCGTGCCGAAGGGAACGGTGCACTCCACCTTCAACACCGGCTGGCGGCAGTTGAGGATCATCGCGGTGTACTCGCCGGGCGGCGCTGAGCAGGCTCTGCGCGAGGCACCCGACCACACCGTGCTCGCCCCTGGCATCCCCCCTGTCTGGGAGCGGGCCGGCTCCTGACGAAGCACCGCTGCCCGGTCCGGGCGGGCCCTTCCGGGCCCGTCCGGGCGGTGGGACGTCCGGGGCGGGCGGGTCGGAGGCCGCCCGCTCACGGCCTGGGGCACGCGCGTGGGAGGAGGAGGGCGCCGGTCTCGACACGGGCGGGTGAGTGGGCCGCCCCCGCGTCACAACGCGCGCATCCTGCTCATCTCGCGGGTCTGCTGCGCGATCAGATCGGTGGCCATCTCCGCGATCCGCACGTTCCTGCCCCGGGACAGGACGTCGGTGGCCATCGTGACCGCGCCCTGGTGGTGGGTGATCATCAGCTTGAGGAAGAGGTCGTCGAACGCCTCTCCCCGCGCGTCCTCGAGCCGTTCGAGTTGGGCCTCGGTGGCCATCCCGGGCATGTCCATGTGCATATGGCCGCCCGTGCTCCCGGATGCGCCATTGCTTTCCAGCCAGCCCTGCATCGCCTCGATCTCGGGCTGCTGGGAGGCCGCTATGCGCCGGGCGATCCTCTCGACCGCGTCCGAGTGCGCGTGTTCCCCGGCGAGCCGGGTCATCCTCAGTGCCTGGCGGTGGTGCACGATCATCATCTCGGCGTACGCCAGGTCGGCGCTGTTCGGCCTGTTGTCAGGGACCGCCTTCGCCGCCTGCTCGGGAGAGAGCCTCTTCGCCGGCTCACCCGGCTTCCCCGGCGCCACCACGGTACCCGCCGTCCCGTGCTCCTTCGCGCCGGTCCCCCGGGCTCCGGAGTCGCAGCCGGCGGTGAGCAGCAGGGCGGCAAGGAGCGCCGCACCGACGGCATGCGGACGTCTGCTCGGGATCAACACGGCGGCCTCCTGCGGCACGTGGCGCGGTGAGCGGCACGGCAGGACACTTCCCCGCCGGACGGGGCGAAGTCCCCCAACGTGACTCTCCTGCCATCTATTGAGATGTACATGTAAGGACGATACTGCCAGCAGCATGACCTCGTTCGGTCCTGAACGGACACAAGGAGGACGAAGTGATCCCGTACACCATCCGAACGCGGCACAGACGCCTGGGAGTGGCCGCGGCCGCCACCGGGCTCCTCGTGACGCTGCTCGCGGCCGGGCCCGCGCTCGCCACACCCGACCCCGGCGACGCCGGGACACGGCACGACGTCTCCGCCGCGCAGGCCGCCGAAGCCGAGACGGCCATCCGGGACGGCGAGATACCCGCTGTGGACGAGGTCGTCCACAGCTCCAACATCACGCATCTGACCAACATCCCCAAGGATGCGCTGACCGACTACAACACCGACCTCGCCTTCCAGGGCACCTACGCCTTCGCCGGCAACTACAGCGGTTTCCGGATCTTCGACATCAGCCACCCGGAGTCCCCGAAGACCGTCGCCCAGGTCCTGTGCCCGGGCTCGCAGAACGACGTCTCCGTCTCCGGTGACCTGCTCTTCCTGTCCACGGACTCCTCGCGCAGCGACAACTCCTGCAACAGCACCTCCCAGCCGGCGACGGAGAAGTCGTCCTGGGAGGGCATGAAGATCTTCGACATCAGCGACAAGCGCAACCCGCGCTACGTCGCGGCCGTCGAGACGTCCTGCGGCTCCCACACCCACACGCTGGTCCCCGAGCGCGACGACGTGTACATCTACGTGTCCTCGTACTCGCCCAGCGCGGCGTTCCCCGACTGCCAGCCCCCGCACGACGGCATCTCCGTCATCAAGGTGCCGCGCAAGGCCCCTGCCCAGGCGGCGGTCGTCGACTTCCCCGTGCTCTTCCCGGACGGCGGCAACCCCGGCGCCCCCACGAACCCGGGGGTCGCCAAGACGACCGGGTGCCATGACATCACGGTGCTGCCCTCCGAGGACCTCGCGGCCGGCGCCTGCATGGGCGACGGCATCCTGTTCGACATCAGGAACCCGGCGGCGCCCAGGGTGATCGACCGGGTCGAGGACAACGTCAACTTCTCCTTCTGGCACTCGGCCACCTTCAACCAGAAGGCGGACAAGGTCGTGTTCACCGACGAACTGGGCGGTGGCGGGGCGGCGACCTGCAACACGGCGATCGGCCCGGACCGCGGTGCCGACGGCATCTACGACATCGTCGGCAAGGGCGACGGGCGCAGGCTCGTCTTCCGCGGCTACTACAAGATCCCCCGCCACCAGGCGGACACCGAGAACTGCGTCGCGCACAACGGCTCGCTGATCCCGGTCAAGGGCCGCGACCTCATGGTCCAGGCCTGGTACCAGGGCGGTGTCTCGGTATGGGACTTCACCGACTCCACCAAGCCCAAGGAGATCGGCTACTTCGAGCGCGGTCCGCTCTCGACGGACACCCTCACCCTCGGCGGCTCCTGGTCCGCCTACTACTACAACGGCTACATCTACTCCAACGACATCGCCAAGGGCTTCGACGTGCTGAAGCTCGACGACCGGCGGACCGACCCGGCGAAGCGGATACACCTGGGCGAACTGAACGTCCAGACGCAGCCCGACTACTTCTCCGGCACCCGCCGCTGACCACGCGCGCGTGCACCGGGTGGCGTTCGGCGGCTGCGGCTGCCGGGCGCCACCGTCGCGTGCACAACGGCCGGGCCCGGCACGGACACCTGCCGCGTTCGGTCGGGCGTCTTGTCGGGCAGGCCCGTCAAGAGCGCGTACGCCCACACCACAGACGCCTGCGGGAAGACGGTCCACACCTGCACGGCACCTTCGGGGCGGCTTCGCCGAACGTGTGAACAGCTCTCGGCTCCCCATGGACCCGCCGCCGATATCCGTTCGGCCCCGGCGCCGAGCGCCCCGGTACGCGGGAGCGCCAGGCCGCGCCCCCGGTGGGGCGCTCCTCCGTGTCGCCCGGGCCCGGCCCTTGACCCGCTCCCATGCGCTCGGGCGCCCGTGACCCCCCGATCAGGCTTCCGCCGGTGCCGCCACGACCACCTGCGCGTCAAACTGTGTGCTTCGCCGCGGCGAAAGGCCCGCCCCTGCGGGAAATGCTCCCCCGCCAGGGACGGAGGGGTTGTCGCAGTGGAGCTGTGCCGTGTGGAATTCAGGACCTTGGGACGTGTCGAGGCCATCGGCGCCGACGGGACGATCCCGCTCGGCGGACCCAAGCCGCGCACCGTCGTGGCAGCCCTCGTGCTGAGAGCGAACGCCCCCGTCACCATGGAGCAGCTCTGCGACATGCTGTGGGCCGGCAGCCCGCCCGCCTCCGCCTACGCGAACGTGCGCAGTTACGCGGCTCGGCTGCGCCAGGTGCTCAACGCGGCCTCCGGAGGTGACCGGCTCAGCCACGGCCATCGGGGGTACACCCTGCGGGTGCAGCCGGGCGAGCTGGATCTGTGGCGGTTCGACGAGCTGGTGGCGCGGGGCCGGGCGGCCATGGCCCACGGCGATCACGGGGCCGCGGCCGAACGGCTGCGCGCCGCTCTGGGCCTGTGGCGAGGTGGCGCCTTCGACGGCCTGGAGCATCACGACACGCTGTACACGGAGGCGTCGAGGTTGGAGGAGACCAGGCTCTCCGTCCTGGAGGACTACGCCGCGGTCCGCCTGGCCCTGGGCGAACACGAGGACGTGGTGCCCGCGCTGAAGGCGCAGACGGCGGCCCACCCGCTGCGCGAGCGGCTGTGGGTGCTGCTGATGACCGCCCAGTACCAGTGCGGGCGGCCGGGGGACGCGCTGCGCTCCTACGCGCTGGCCCGTCGCACACTCCGCGACGAACTCGGGCTCGACCCCGGAGCGGAACTGCGGCAGGTGCACCGGGCCGTCCTCGCGCGCGATCTGCCCCCGTACGTCCCTTCGTCCGCCGGCCCGGCCGCCGAACGGCGCTCCGCTGGTGTGTGGCCGGTCTGTCAGTTACCCACCGCGACGGCGGACTTCGTGGGACGAGAGCGGTTACTCGCCCTCGCGGCCACGCTGCTGGTCCCCTCGAACACCGAAGGCTCACCGCCCGTGGTGCCGACGGTGATCCTCACCGGCCTGCCGGGGATGGGCAAGACCGTCGCGGCCACCCACATCGCCCACCGGCTCCGCGGCACCTTCCCCGACGGACAGCTCTACGTCCAGTTCGACGGCACCCGTGAAGAGGGCCGCGCCTCCGCCGCCGTCCTCGCGGATCTGCTGCTCAGCATCGGGGTGCCGGGATCGGCGATCCCCGAGGGCGAATCCCAGCGCGCCGCGTTGTTCCGGTCCAGGCTCGCGGGCCGCCGGGTGCTGGTCGTGCTGGACAACGCCCGGGACCCGTCCCAGATCCGGCCCCTGCTGCCCGGGGGTGACGGCTGCGCCGTCCTGATCACCAGTCGGGCACGCCTCACCGCGGTGCCGGGCGCACACCTGCTCGACGTGGAACCGCTGAACGACACCGACGGACACGCCCTGCTGAGCAGCATCGCGGGCGCCGGGCGCCTGGCGGCCGAGCCCGAGGCGACCGAGCACCTGCTGGCGGACTGCGCGGGCCTCCCCCTGGCACTCAGGGTGGCCGGTGCCCGGCTCGCCGGGAACCCGCACCGACCGGTGCGCTGGCTGGCCGACCGGCTGGCCGACGAGCAGCGCCGCCTGGGCGAGCTGCACGCCGACGACCTGGCCGTGCGCGCCTGTGTCGGCACCGCCTACCACGGGCTGGCCCCGGACTCCGCCCGGCTGTTCCGCGCGCTCGGCCTGCTGCCCGTCAGCGAGTTCCCCCACTGGGCCCCCGCGGCGCTGATGTCCCGCGCGGCCGGACAGGAGGAACCGGACGACTGGACGAACGACGTCCTCGACACCCTCGTGCACGCCAATCTCGTCCAGGCCGACCTCATCGACCCCGCGGGCCGGCCGCGCTACCGCATGCACGATCTGCTACGCGCCTACGCCGCGGAACGCGCCGCCGCGGAGGAGCCCCCGGCGCGGCAGCGGGAGACGGTCGCACGCGTCCTGGACGGCTGGCTGCACCGCATCCGCCGTGCGGGAGGGCAACTGGTCCGGGGGGCGGCGGAGGCGGACATCGCCTGGCTGGAGCACGAACGCAGCGGCCTCGTGGCCACCGTCGAGTTCGCCGCCCGGGCCGGTCACGGCGAACGGGCGAGCGATCTCGCCTCCGCCATGGACGACATATGCCACCTGTGCAACTGGTGGGATGACTGGGAGCGCATGGCGCGGGCGGCGCTCCACCGGGCGACGGCCGACGGCGATCGCAGACGCATCGCCATGGCGCAGGGCTCACTGGCCCGTGCCGGTGCCGGACGCGGCAGGGCGGCGGAGGCGCTGCGCTGGTTCACGTCCGCCATCGAAGTGTCGGACGCGCTGGGAGAGCGGCGTCAGGCCGCCTACCTCCGCGTCTACTGCAGCTTCGCGACCGCGGACCGGGGCAGGGCCGAGGCGGCCCGCGCCGACGCGGCCGCGGCCGTGTCCGTGCTGAGCGCGCTGGGTGACCTGCGCGGAACGGTACTGGCGCTGCGCAGTCTGGGATCCGCGCTCATCAGCGGGCACCGCGAGGCCGAGGCGGAGCAGGTCCTCAGGAGAGCACTGGAGGCGGCGGAGCGGTTGGGCGAGCCGCTCGCTCTCGCCGATGTCCTGCAGGCACTGGCCGTCGCCGAGTTGGCGCTCGGCCGCTACGGGGCGGCAGCCGGCCATCTGAGCCGGTCACTTCCCCACTACCGCGGGGTTCGGCACCGACCCGGCGAGGCGTACGCGCTCACGACCATCGGACGGTTACGACTCGCCCAGGGGCCGGGCAGTCCGGAGCGGGCCGCTGCGGCGCTCGGCCCGCTGGCGCAGGCCTCGAAGATGTTCGCGGAACTCGGCGAGGTCCGCGGCGAGGCGGTCACCGCCTTCCTGCTGGGCCGCGCGTACGCCGCTCTCGACGGTCGGGAGCGGGCGCTGGGGCGCTTCAACGCGGCCCTGACCGCGTTCCGGGCGCTGCGCATGCCCGACTGGGAGAAGCGCACCCGGCGCGAACTGGCCGACCTCGGTTGCTGACCGGTCGGGACCGCCCGAACCACCGTGCCGTACCGCGCCACGAGGGCTTTGTGCGTTTCATGTGCGCCCGGTGCCGAGAGTGGAGGAAATCCACGACAGGAGGCCCTGTGCACGAAACAGCCATGCTCGACACCGAACTGGCCGCCATCGAGGTGATCCGCGAGGTGCTGGTCCTCCAGCGCAGGCTGCGCGACGGCGGCTGCGCCGGCCGGGTCTGCCTGCGGTGCGTACGACACCACCGCGACGCGGTCGCGACGGCCATGGCACACGGCCGGCCGATCGACTTCCTGCTCCCGGCCTTCCCCACCAAGTCCCCCAACCCGGCCAAGGTCCTCGGGCCACTGCCCGACCTGGCCGAGGAACTCGCGCTGCGGTTCCTGGAGTCGCTCTGCGAGCGCATCGCGGAGGTCTACCCGCCCGGTGCCCGCATCCGCGTATGCTCCGACGGACGGGTCTTCAACGACCTGATCGGGGTGGGCGACGACAACGTCACCCGCTACGTCCACGAGCTGAACCGCATGATCGCCCGGATCGGCGCCGTCCACCTGTCCCAGTTCACCCTGGACGACGTCTATCCGGGCGCCGACCACGCGCGGATGCGCGCCGAGCTCACGGCCGGCCGCGGGCCGCACACGGACGCGCTGCGGGCCGAGGTGCGCCGGGGCGGCGACCTGGTCCACATGTACCGGGGCATCACCCGGTTCATGCTGGAGGACCTGTCCGTCCCCGGACACACCGGCAGCCGCTCGGCCCTGCAGCGCCGAAGCCGCGAGCTGGCCTACGGCGTCATCGCCCGCAGCCGCGCCTGGGACGAGCTGCTGGCCGAGCTGTTCCCGGACGCCGTCCGCCTCTCGATCCACCCGCAGCCGTGCAGCACGCGGAAGATCGGACTGCTGCTCGCCGACACTCCCGACGTCTGGCTCACGCCCTGGCACAGCGCCGCCGTCGACACCGGCGACGGACGCTTCACGCTGATGAAACGAGCCGAGGCCGAGGCCGCGGGAGCCCGGCTGGTGACGGTCCGCGGCCGCCCCAGCCACTTAGTGCTCGCTCGGCCCCGCACCGCCGCCCCCGTACCCGCCCCGGCGACTGGAGTCCTCCGCCATGCCCGTTGACCACGACCTGCTCGGCGATCCGCGTCTGGCGGTCACCGCCCTCGAACCCTTCGGGGTGGCCGTCCACGCTCCCGACCCCGGCCGTCCACTGGCCGAGCTCCCCGTCCCGCCGCTGCGCGACCTGGTACGCGAACACCGTCTGCTGCTGCTGCGCGGCTTCGCGGCGTTCGCCGAGCCGGCCGGACTCTCCGCCTACGCCGAGCGCTGGGGGGAGCCCGCCAGGTGGCCGTTCGGCACCGTGCTGGAACTCGTCCAGCAGGAGGACCCGGCCGACCACATCTTCGACCACAGCCATATGCCGATGCACTGGGACGGCATGTACCGGGAGCACATACCCGAGTTCCAGATCTTCCAGTGCGTGCACGCGCCCGGCGCGGACCACGCGGGCGAGACCACGTTCTGCGACACCCCGGCGGTGCTCGCCGACGCCGATCCGGCCACGCGCCGCCTGTGGTCCCGTGCCACCGGCACGTACCACCGGGAAATGGAGTACTACAACAGCACGACCGTCTCCCCCGTGGTGACGGCCCACCCGGTCAACGGCACGCCGGTGATCCGCTACCACGAGCCCACCGCCGAGGCCGGCGAGGACTTCGTCAACCATCCCGACCTGGAGTTCTCCGGTCTCGCCGACGAGGCGGAACTGGCCGAACTGCACCGCAGCCTGCGCTCCGCCCTCTACGACCCCGCCCATCTCTACGCACACGTCTGGCGGACCGGTGACCTGGTGGTGGCCGACAACTACACGCTGCTGCACGGCCGCAACGCGTTCACCAGCGGTGCACCGCGGCACCTGCGCCGTGTGCAGGTCCTCGGCAACCCGCCGCTGGCCAACCCGGGGCTGGTCCGATGACGCGCCCGCGGACGGACACCGGCGCCCTGACGGCCGGATGCGGCGCCCTGACGGCCGGACCGGGCGCCCCGGCGACCGGGACCAACTCCCTGATGACCGGCGAGGAGTACCTGGAGAGCCTGCGCGACGGCCGCTCGGTCCACGTGGACGGTGAACGGGTCGAGGACGTGACCAGGCACCCGGCGTTCCGCAACGCGGCCCGCTCCATCGCCCGGCTCTACGACGCCCTGCACGACCCCGCTACCGCCGACGTGCTCACCGGCGTGGACCCGGACCTCGGCATCCGCACCCACCGCTTCTTCAAGCCGAGCCGTTCCGCAGCCGAACTCGTCCAGGCCAGGGAGGCGATCGCCACCTGGGCGCGGATGAGCTACGGCTTCCTGGGCCGCACCCCCGAGTACAAGGCCGCCTTCATGGCAGGGCTCGGCGTCGGCGCGGACTACTACGGCCCGTTCGCCGCCAACGCCGGCGCCTGGTACCGGAGGTTCGCGAGCAAGGCGCTGCACCTCAACCACGTCATCATCAACCCGCCGATCGACCGCAAGCGCGCCGTCCACGACATGGAGGACGTCTTCGTGCACGCGGTGCGGGAGACGGACGCCGGGGTGGTGGTCAGCGGGGCGAAGATGCTGGCCACCGGCTCAGCGCTGACCAACGCCGGTTTCGTCGCGCCGGTCGGCTCGGCCCGGCTGGAGAAGGGCAAGGCGGAGCGTTTCGCCCTCGTCTTCTTCGTCCGGATGGACAACCCCGGCGTGCGGCTCGTCTGCCGCACCCCGTACGAGCGGCGCGCCGGAAGCCCCTTCGACCATCCCCTCAGCAGCCGGTTCGACGAGAACGACAGCGTGCTGCTGCTGGACGAGGCCCTGATTCCCTGGGAGGACGTGCTCGTCCACCGCGACATCGAGCGGGCCACCGGCTTCTACGCCAGGTCCGGCTTCCCCCAGCTCTACAACTTCCAGTCGGGGATCCGGCTGGGCGTCAAGCTGGAGCTGATGGCCGGGCTCCTCTCCCGGGCCGCCAGGGCGAACGGCACCGACGTGTTCCGCGGTGTCCAGGCGGGTCTCGGCGAACTCGTCACCCTGCGGGACCTGGTGTGGGCGCTCACCTCCGCCATGGCCCACGACACCGAACCCGGCCCCGGCGGCACCGTCCTGCCGCGTCTGGAGCACGCCTCGTCGATGCGCATGGCCAACGCCCATGTCTGGAGCCGGGTGCACGAGCTCTTCGAGACCCTGCTCGGGGGCTCGCCGCTGGTCGTCCCCTCCAGCGTCCGCGACCTCGCCGACCCCGAACTGCGTCCGCTCATCGACCGCTACTACCGGGGCTCCGACTCGTCCGCACTGGAGCGGATCAAGCTCTTCAAGCTGGTCTGGGATGCCATCGGCACCGAGTTCGGGGCGCGCCACGAGCTGTACGAGCGCAACTACTCCGGCAACGGCGAGCAGGTCCGGCTGGACGCCCTGCGCTGGGCCACCGGCCGCGGCAGCCTCGACCGCTACGAGGCGCTGGTCCAGGAGTGCCTGGACGACTACGACACCGACGGCTGGCGGCGGGGCCCCTGGCTCGCGCCGGAACAGGACTGAGACACCGACCACGAACGAGAAAGGAGCGGACCATGTGCGGCATCACCGGCTGGGTCGACTTCTCCCGCGACCTGAGCGCCGAGGCCGGCACGCTCGACGCCATGGTGCGGACCCTGATCCGCCGCGGCCCCGACGCCGGCGGCGGCTGGCTGGACACCCATGCGGCGCTCGGCCACCGGCGGCTGGCGATCATCGACCTGGAGCACGGCGCCCAGCCCATGGCCAGCCCGGAGCGCGGCCCGCGCGGCGACCTGCCGCGGGCCGTGATCTCCTACGGCGGCGAGATCTACAACTACCGGGAACTGCGCGGCGAACTCGCCCTGTACGGACACCGGTTCAGCACGGCCGGCGACACCGAGGTGGCGCTGCGCGCCTACCTCCAGTGGGGTGCCGACTTCGTGCACCGTCTCAACGGCATGTACTCCATCGCGATCTGGGACACCGCCCGCGAGGAACTGCTCCTCGTCCGCGACCGCATCGGCGTCAAACCCCTCTACTACCACCCGACCCCGCAGGGTGTGCTCTTCGGCTCGGAACCCAAGGCCATCCTGGCGAACCCCCTGGTCACGCCGAGTGCCGGCGCCGAGGAGCTGTGCGACGCACTGCTCTTCCTGCGCACCCCCGGCCGCGTGCCGTTCCGCGGCATGCGCGAACTCAAACCCGGCCATCTGCTGACGGTGGGCCGCGGCGGCCTGCGCGAGGAGCGGTACTGGGCCCTGGAGGCCCGCCCGCACACCGACGACCTGCCCACCACCACCGCCACCGTCCGGGAGCTGCTGGACGACATCGTGCCCCGGCAGATGATCGCGGACGTCCCCCTGGTCTCACTGCTCTCCGGTGGTCTGGACTCCAGTACGGTGACCGCCCTGGCGCAGCGTACCCGTGCCGCCGGGGGCGGGCGGATCTCCACCTTCGCCGTCGACTTCACCGGCCACAGCGAGAACTTCCGGGGCGATGCCATCCGCCCCACCCCGGACGGCCCCTACGCCCGCGCGGTCGCCGAGCACGTCGGCAGCGACCACCGCACGATCACCCTGGACCGCTCCCGGCTGCTCGACCCGGCCGTGCGCAGGACCGTGCTGGCGGCCTGGGACCTGCCGTTCAACTTCGCCGACCTGGACGTCTCGCTGCACCAGCTCTTCGGCGCCGTCCGCGAGCACGCCCCCGTGGCGCTCTCGGGCGAGGGCGCCGACGAGGTCTTCGGCGGCTACCTCTGGTTCTCCGACCCCGGGGCACGGGCCGCGGAGACCTTTCCCTGGCTGAAGCTCGGCGCCCACCGCGGCCTCGATCCCCGGGCGCTGTTCCGTCCCGGGTTCGTGGAGGGAATCGACCTCGCCACGTACCAGGCCGACCTCTACCGGAGCGCGCTGGCCGAGGTGCCCCGTCTCGACGGCGAGGGCCCCGAGGAGCGGCGCACCCGTGAACTCGGCTATCTCACGCTCACCCGGTGGCTGCCCATCCTGCTCGACAAGAAGGACCGGATGGGCATGGCGAACGGCCTGGAAGGGCGGGTTCCGTTCTGCGACCACCGTCTCGTCGAGTACCTCTTCAACGTCCCCTGGGGCATGAAGACCGTCACCGGCCAGGAAAAGGGCCTGCTCCGCGAGGCCGTCGCCGATCTGCTGCCGCAGTCCGTGCTGCGCCGCACCAAGGCGGCCTACCCCTCCATCCAGGACCCCGCCTACGACCGCGCCCTCATCGGGGACCTCACCGCCGAGGCCCTCGGCGACGACACCCCGCTCGCCGACTACCTGGACCCGGTCGCGGTGCGCCGGCTCACCGACCGGACGACGTCCGACAGCCTCTCCGAGTTCCAGCGCATCCTCCTGGAGTCCACCGTCCGCCTCGGCGCGTGGCTCCGCGCCTACCGGGTGGATCTCGACCTGGACACCGACCGCCTCAGCCTGCAAGGAGTGAACTGATGACCACGCAGACCGCCGCCCTCGTCCCCGCGATAGAGATCCGGGAGACCGGCGGACCCGACGTCCTGCTGCCCGTCGACAGGCCCGCCCCCGGCGAGCCCGGGGAAGGCCGGATCCTGGTGGCGCTCGCCGCCGCGGGGGTCAACTTCATCGACATCTACCGCCGCGAGGGCCGCTATCCGCTGTCCCTGCCCGCCGTGCCCGGGGAGGAGGGCTCCGGCACGGTGCTGGCCGTCGGTCCCGGCATCACCCGGTTCGCGGTGGGCGACCGGGTCGCCTGGACCACGGTCCCCGGCAGCTACGCGGGACAGGTCCTCGTCCCCGAGGAGAAGGCCGTCGTCGTCCCCGACGGCATCGACCTGCACACCGCCGCCGCCGCACTCGTCCAGGGCATGACGGCCCACTACCTGGTCAACGACTCCTACCGGGCCCGGGAGGGCGAGACGGTGCTGGTGCACGCCGCCGCGGGCGGCGTGGGGCTGCTCCTCACCCAGTTGCTCAAGCGACGCGGAGTGCGTGTGATCGGCACGGTCTCCACCGACGAGAAGGAAAGCCTGGCGACGGCCAACGGCGTGGACGAGGTCATCCGCTACGACCGCCGCCCGGACGTCGCGGCCGAGGTCCGGCGGCTGACCGGCGACGAGGGCGTGCACGCGGCGTACGACGGTGTCGGCGCCGCCACCTTCGACGCCAGTCTGGACAGCCTGCGCCGCCGGGGCACGCTGGTCCTCTTCGGCGGCGCCAGCGGCCCCGTGCCGCCCGTCGACGTGATGCGGCTGCTGTGGGGCGGATCGCTGACCGTCACCCGCCCCTACCTCGAGCACTTCCGGGCCACCGTCGAGGAGTTCACCTGGCGCGCCGGTGAGGTCTTCGCCGGGATCGCCGACGGCACCCTGCGCATCACCGTCGGCGGCACGTACCCGCTCGCCCGTGCCCGCGACGCGCACGCCGACCTCGCCGCCCGCCGCACCACCGGCAAGCTGCTCCTCGTCCCGTGACCCGGCCCCTCCCCGGCAGAAAGGCGAACCGCCCATGGGCGCCATCACCGGCGCGGGACTGCTCTCCCACGCCCCCGTCATCATGTTCCCCGAGCCCCTGCGCGTCGAGGCCAACGGCGGCCGCGACTTCACCCTCGTCACCGGCCTCGCCCGGTTGCGCCGCGAGGTGGTCGACACGGCCGGCCACGACGCCGTGATCGTGCTCGACACCCACTGGGCCACCACCACCGAGACGATCATCACCGCCCATGCCGACCGCTCGGGGCACTTCACGTCCGACGAGATGCCCAGCGAACTCAGCCGGATTCCGTACGCCATCCCCGGAGACCCGGAACTGGCCCACGCCGTGGCGTCGACAGGGCGGAAGGACTCGCTCTGGCTGACCGCCAACGACGACCCCCACCTCCCCCTGCACTACGCCACCCTCAACCTCTGGAGCCACCTCGGCCGCTCCGGCGTGCCGTGGCTCTCGGTATCGGTCTGCCAGACCGCGACCACCGAGGACTTCCTGCGCGTCGGTAAGGCCCTCGCCGAGGCCGTCGCCGGCCTCGCCCGGAACGTCCTGCTGATCGCCTCCGGCGGCCTGTCGCACAGGTTCTGGCCCCTGTCCGAACTCCGCGAACGGATGGCCGGGAAGCCGTCGAACATCCTGACCGCCGAGGCCCGGGCCGCCGACGAGCAGCGTATCGCCTGGCTGGAAGCAGGCCGCCACGACCAGGTCATCACCACGATGCCGGAGTACCACAGGCACGCCCCCGAGGGCCGCTTCGGCCACTACCTGATGCTCGCGGGCGCCCTCGGCGGCTCGCGGTGCACCGCCCCTGCCCGCCGCTACGGCGACTACGAGAGCGCCATCGGCACCGGCCAGGTGCACCTCTGGTTCGACCGCCCCGCCGAGGGCTGGACCGGCTGAGATGGAACACCATCCGTTCCCGTGCCACGACAAGGAGACACGGTGGCGATCGATCCACAGCAACTCCGCGCCTGCCTCGGCCACTTCGCCACCGGCGTCACCGTCGTCGGTTGCGCGGTGGGCGGGACGCTCCACGGTGCCACTGTCAACGCCTTCACCTCCGTCTCGTTGAACCCGCCGCTCGTCCTGGTCTGCCTCGACCGGGCATCGAAGGCCGCCCGTCTGCTGCCCGGCCGCCCGTTCACGGTCAACGTGCTGTCCGAGGAGCAGCGTGACCTCGCGCTCCGGTTCGCGGGAAGGCTGGGGGCCGCCGCGCCTCCTCCCCCGTGGCAGCCCGCGCCCGGGGGCCTGGCCCCCGCCCTGAGCGGCTCGCTTGCGACCCTCTTCTGCTCGCCGTGGGCCGACCACGACGGCGGCGACCACCTCGTGTTCCTGGGGCGCGTCGAACATGCCGCCCGGCGGCCCGACGCCCAGCCGCTGCTCTTCTATCGCGGTGCCTTCAACTCCGTGCTCGACCGTGGGCCCGCACGGATCGACACGTCCGCCTGAAAGGAGTCCATGACCCGGCCGGGGCCCTGTGGGGGTGGTGGCGGCCACCACCCCCACAGGGCCCGCGCGCTCGGCCCGCCGCGGGAGGCGCCGATCGCCCCGCCCGGCCACCGCGGCGGCGCGGCCTAGCTTGCGCCCCCGCGGTGGAGACGTGCCGACAGGTGGTGCTGCAGAGGCTGGCCGACCGCGGCGAGGTCGTGGACGAAGTCGAGCATGTCCCCGTCCGTCAGGGTGTAACGGCGGCGGGTGGCGTTGACCTCCTTGGCGGTGGGAGCGAGGGCGACCTGATCGGTGGTGAGGTCGACCGCATTGCCGCCCGCGCGGCCGGTGGAGATCTCCGCGATACCGGTGGGCTGGGTGATCAACGCCTCAAGGCGCCCGTCGGGCTGCAACCGCCACCAGCCGCTCTCGCGGGCCGACGGCCGCAGCGGGGTGCCGTCCTCGTCGAGCAGCCAGGCACGCGCCTCGTACTGCAGGAAGGGGCGTCCGTCATGACGGAAGGTGACCTCCTGCGCGTAGGTGAAACCCTCGTCGAGCGTCGGGTACTCGCCGCGGCCCCGGCCGACCCAGGTGCCCAGGAACCCGATCACCGGCGCGAGCAGTGCGTGCGGTGCAGGTGCCTCCTCCGGGCGGAGGGCGTCGGGGTAGGGGTGCTTCCGGACGGGATCCAACATCGCGTGCCCTCCTGGGGTGAGGCCGGTGGCGGCTGACAGCCTAGAGCCTGCTGAGGACGTGCGTCAGCGGGCGATGACCCGGTGCGAGCGGGGCGCCGGGGCCCGCCGGCGCGGTGGCAGCCCTGGCCCCGGCCCCCGGCCCGTCCGCGGGTGCCGGACGGGCCGGGAGGGCGGACGGGCTCAGCTTCGCTCGGCCACCCGTGCCGCCCAGCGCTTCTCCACGCCTGCCACCTTCCAGTAGCCCAGGGCCAGGGCCCACACCACGACGAAGAGGCCCGCGATGACATAGCCGACATTGTCCAGGTCGATGTCCGCGATCCAGCTCGTGGCGGCGTCGTCGAGGTGCAGCTTCTCGTGAAGCACGCCGACCAGTTCGATGGTGCCGATGACGAACGCGACGGCGATGGACAGCCCCGTGATGGTGAGGTTGTAGTACACCTTGCGGACCGGGTTGGAGAAGGCCCACTGGTAGGCGACGTTCATGAACGTGCCGTCGAGGGTGTCGAACAGGCTCATGCCCGCCGCGAAGAGCAGCGGCAGAACGATGATCGCGTACCACGGGATGCCCGCTGCGGCGCCGCCTCCGGCCAGTACCAGGAGCGTGACCTCCGTGGCCGTGTCGAAGCCGAGGCCGAAGAGGAAGCCGAGCGGGTACATCTGGCCGGGCCGGGACACGGACCGGGTGAAGCGGCCGAGGATGCGGTTCATGAACCCGCGCTCGTCGAGGTGCCGTTCGAGCCGCTCCTCGTCGATGTCGCCCGAGCGCATCGAGCGGTAGACCCGCCAGATCCCGGCGAGCGCCACCAGGTTGAACGCGGCGATGAGGTAGAGGAAGGAGCCGGAGACGGTGGTACCGACGACGCCGAGCGTCTGGTGGGTCGCCGAGTCGTCGTCGAGCAGTGTTCCGGCGAGTGCGGCACCGCCGCCGACGAGGGCCGACAGGACGACCACCACGCTGGAGTGCCCGAGGGCGAACCAGAAGCCCACGGACAGCGGCCGCTTGCCGTCGGCCATGAGCTTGCGGGTGGTGTTGTCGATGGCGGCTATGTGGTCGGCGTCGAAGGCGTGCCGCATGCCGAGGGTGTAGGCGGTGATGCCGAGCCCGAAACCGAATGTCTTCGACCCGATCTCGTAGTGCCCCGGCACCACCAGCAGAAGCAGCACCCCGAACGCGACGACGTGCAGCCCGGCGACCGCGGCGAGCAGTACGACCGTGCGCACGGTGTCCTCGCGCCGCCAGCGGAGCAGGGGGGCGGGCCCGCCGGTCGCGGGCGAAAGGGTTGTTCGAGCAGAGGAAGGGTGTGTCACCGACTGAACTCCAGCACCTCGTGGACGTTTCCTGAGATGCCGTGGCCGGTCTCCTGGCTTACGGGTGCACCGGCGCTCCGCCTTCCCGGCCGCCCGTACTGCGGGCCGGCCAGTGGCCGTAATGGAACGCGGTCTCCCATCGCCATGGCGTGGCGCGGGACCCGATCACAGTGGCGAGGGCCGCCCCGGACTCGGCTCCGCTGCACGGAGCCGCCACCGGTCTTCCCGAACACCACGGCCTCGTCAGGCTATGCACGTCCGGTTGCAGCCGCAAGACGGTCCCGGTCAGTCAAGAGGCCGTCAAGAGCGGTCGATCCGCCTTGCGGAGCGGTCGCAGGGCCCCCGGTCCGCCGGCTCGGCACCCCGTCGGGGCGGATCGATCCTGGTCGAGGGGGCCGGGGCGCGAGTGACGGGAGTGGAGCGTTCCGCCCGGGTGCGGGGCAGCGCCGCTTAAGCGTTTCGGACATGCTGCGGACTCCCGGGGAGCAGGTGCCGGCGCCGGCGGCGGCGTTCGAAGGGTCCGCGACGAGGCCGGGGCGGTGCCGCGGCCCGCACGAGGTGATGCCCGTGTGCTCCGGGCGCTTGCTGTGGCAGCCGAGGGGTGAGCCGGATGCTCCCGGCGGAGGAGCGCGCTTCCGCGGGCCACCGCAAGCGCGTTGCAACGCTGTGCGTTCGAGCCCTTACGTGGTGTGAGAGCCGTCCGCGGACTCGGCCGCCGGTGCGCGCCACGGGCCGGGTTCTCCGCATCGATGCGCAGGAGAGACATGGATCACACCGCAGAAGAGAGCGATCCGGCAGAGTTCACCGTCGAGCCGTACACCGCCAACTGCCGGGCGATCTACGCCCGGGCCGACCACGTCCTGATCGGCGTGAGCCCCGGCAACGGCTACTTCAGCCAGGCGCGGCTGAGCCGTCTGCTGCGCTGGGCCGACGGGGTCTTCGCACGGGTGGACGCGATCGTCGCCGACAGCGCGCTCGTCCACACCTACAGGGCTCTGGGCGCCACACCCGAACAGGCGGACATACAGGCCCAGCGCGCCACGCGCCAGACCTGCCGCCGTATCGCGCGGGCCTGGCAGGCCAGCGGCGCCCCGGCGGAGCGGCACCACGTCCGCACCCTGTCCGAGTTCGTCCACCACCCCCGGTACCGGGAACTCCTCGCCCGCTGCGAGGAGACGGTCGAGAGTGACGCGGCGGTCCGCAGCGTCTTCCGCCGGGCCACCGAGAGCGCGCTGGCCTCACAACTGAGGGCCAGGTCCTCCGCTTTCGACCCGACCGCACCCACGCCGGCCCAGGTCGAGGAGGGCATGCGGTATCTGATGGCCGAGATGCCGCTGGTCACGGACACACCGGGCATTCTGGGGGTGCCGTCGTCGGTGCACGTCTACCACCGCATGCTCCCCCTCGTCCCGCTCGGCTTCGGGAGCCTGTTCGCCTCGCCCCACCAGGCGTTCGCCCTCGTCCGGCCCCGCGAGGACGCCGAGCGGCCGCCCGCGGCGGACGCGCCCCGGCCCGGGGAGGAGCGGCCGTGACCGAACCGTTCGACCGGACACGGCCCGGCCGCCCGCCCCTCGCCTTCCCCTTCGGCGACTGGGGACAGGAGCTCTCGCCGCGCTACGCACACCTGCGTGCCGCGCGCGCACCGCTGCACCCGGTCGTCACCGTGACCGGCGACCGTGTCTGGCTCGCCACCCGCTACGACGTGGTGCGCAGACTCCTCGCCGAGCCCGGGCTGAGCATGGCGGCGGCTCTGGAGCCGGACGCGCCACGCCAGGAACCGGTCCCGCTGCGCGCCGAGGGCGGCAGCGGTGACTCCGTGACGAGACTGCGGGAAGTCGGGCTGCACAAGCTGATGGCCGACGCCCTCGGGCTGCGCGCCGTTCGCCGGCACGAGGAGTGGACGCGCGGACAGGCCGAGGACACCATGGCGGAGCTGATCGCCCACGGCCCGCCCGCCGACCTCTACCCCGCACTCGCCGTACGCCTGCCCTTCGCGGTGGCCTGCCGCGTGCTGCTCGGCCCGCTCGAGGTGGACGCGCGGGAGCGGCTGGACGCGTGGTGCGACACGATCCTCACCTGGCGGGGCCCCACCCGGCAGGAGCAGACCGCCGCGATCAACGCCGTGCACCGGTTCTTCCTCGACCGCCTGCCGCACCTCTGCGACGCTCCCGGCGAGCACCTGGTCAAACGCCTGGCCCAGGCGGACGGCGAAGGCCGCCTGCGCCCGGACGACCTGGCCGAACTCGCCACGTCCTTCTTCATCGCCGGCTACCGCACCTCGTCCAGCTTCCTGGCCAACGCCCTGGTGACGCTGGCGCGGCACCCCGAGGCGCTGGCGGCGCTGCGTGCGGATCCCGCCCTCGTCCCGGCGGCCGTGGAGGAGCTGCTGCGCCACACCCCCATGGCGACCGGCGGCGCCAAACGCGTGGCGACCAGGGACGTGGAGATCGACGGCATGACCGTCCGGGCCGGGGAGTGCGTTCTTCTCTCGCTGGAATCCGCCAACCACGACCCGGCCGCCTTCCCCGATCCGGACAGCTTCGTCCCGTCCCGCGCCGACGGCCCCCACCTCGGCTTCAGCCACGGAAAGCACCACTGTCCCGGCAACCGTCTGGCGCGGATGCAACTGGGGGCGGTGGTGGGGGTGCTGGCGGGCAGGGCCGCTCCCGAGGTGCGGCTCGCCGTGCCCGCCGACCGGGTGCGGTGGCGGCGGGACGTGGCCTTCCGCGTTCCCGAGGGCGTACCGGTCACATGGTGAGGCGGTGGACCGGGCCGCCGTCCTCGGCCGCCGCCGGGGCCGTCCTGCCCGGTGCCGTCGACTGCGCGTGCCGAGGGGCGCGGCGGGTTCCGCCGGGCAGCGCTCGGCCGCGGGCGCGGGCGCCTCACGGGCCCCGGGGAGGCGCGGGCGCCTCCCCGGGGCCCGCCGGGACAGGGGTCGCGCAAGGGGGCCGCCGCCGCTCTCGCCGCGGTCCTGATCGTCCGGCCGCCGCACCGGTCAGTGGGGCGCGTCCGGCGCGGGAGGTGCGCAGTGGATCGCGGAGAGCTGCCCGCCGAGCGTGATCGGGCCCGCCCCGTACGGGAGCAGGACGCAGGCGCCGGTGGTCAGCGGGAGCCGCTGTCCGTGTGCTTCGAGCCATCCCTCGCCCTCCTCGACGACGAGTACACCGAAGCCCGGGTCGATGTGACCGGTGCCGTCGACCCTGCGGCGGAGGGCCCGGAAGAACGGTGCGGCACCACGCGTCAGCAGTTCCTCCGCGGCCCCGGAGCCCCCGCCGGGGGCGTTGCGCAGGCCGGCGAGCCGGGTGTCGTCCAGCGCGCCCCGGTCCAGTCCCGCGAGCGCGGTGGCGGGCGGAAGGCCGAGGAACGCCTCGTCTACCGTCAGCCCGAAGGACTCGTACTCCAGCAACAGGGAGAGGTCGGTCGGCTCCTGGAGTTCGACGAGCGTCACCCCCGGGCCGATCGCGTGGGGGGTCCCGGCCGGGACGAGCAGCGTGTCCCCCGGTCGCAGCGGCACCTTCCGCATGGCCGCGAGCATCTCGTCCCGGTCCTGGCGGGCCACCCACGACTCGACCCGGGACGCGGTGACGTCGTCGGTGAAGCCGATGAGCGCGTACCCGTCGCCGACGGTGTCCAGGACGATCCACGCCTCCGTCTTGCCGGTGTCCCGGCCCAGGTGGCGCTCGGCGAAACGCGCATCGGGATGGTAGTGGACGAACAGCCGCTCGTCCGTGCTCAGTAGTTTCACCAGCAGCTTCGTGTCCGTGCCGAACCGCTGGACGTGTGCGGGCCCGAGCCAGGTCGCCGGGTCCTCCTCGACGGCCGCGCGCAGCGTCCGCCCGTCGGGCAGGACGGTGAGCCCGACGCCCCCGCCCGCGAAGACCTCGGTCGTCGAGGCCAGGAAGTCCTCGGGGCGACGGTCGTCGGGCAGGTCGATACCGCGGAACCGGGCGATCCCGCTGCCTCCCCGGTACGGACGGTTCGCCGGCCGGTTGGCGGGCAGCGGCAGCGGGCTTCGGCCGTCGCCGCTCATGGGACCCGGGTGGGTGCGCTTCGTCTCGGCCGGCATCGGCGTCCTCTCGTTGCCACGTCACGTGTCCGGGACGCAGGCCGTGCGGAGTCCGCCGCCGAATGCCTTCAGCAGGCCGGGATCCGCCGTGCCCGCCTGCCCCGGCGCTGTCGCACGTTCCTGTCGACGTTACCCATCCCGGGGCCGGGGCACCACGCCCGGCCCGCGGGCGGACGCGGCCACCCGGCGCCGGCCGCATCCGCCTCGCCCCGTGCGGCTTCCCGCTGTTCCCTTCCCGCTTCGGGGCGCGAGCGCCGGGACCACCGGGACCGGGTGCTCCGGGATGCGCGCGCGGTTCGCGGCGCAACGTGTCGCGCAGGTCGTCGGGGGGCGGACGCGCGGCGGCGCGGCCAGGGTGAGCGGACGGGGGCACTTCTTCGCCGCGGACGCGGTGACCGAGTACGTGGCCACCGTGCCCTCCTGCCCCGGCGGGTCGACGGCCGGGCCGCCCTGACGGAGCTGTACCCGTGCTACGGCGACCTGATCCGGCTGACGCGCGCCACGACCTGCGCGCCCTCCACGGCCGGGAGCAGTCGGTGGTGGTCCTGGAGCGCGCCGTCGAGGGGAAGAGCGTGGGCACCGGCGCGGAGCACCGCAACGGGTTCGTGTCGATCAGCACGGTCAGGGACCGCAGGATCGTCCACCGGCGGCCGTCTCGACTCCCTCGCCGTCGTGCGGGCACTCGGCGAGGCGGCGGCGCTCCGCGACTGAGGCGGCCCCCGTGCCCGCCCGCTCCCCCGGGCGGGCATATGACCCCCGATGTCCCGCGCCGGCAGCGCGGCGGCCCCGGCCGGTCGGCGCCGCCCCCACGCCCGGCGTCGCCTCGCAGACGCGACGGCCGGCGGCCTTCAGGGCGTGGCGGTGGTGGGGGCCGGGCGGTGCCCCGGGGCCACCGGGGCGAACAGGAGGGACCCGGCCGTGGCCGCCGCGCTGCACACCAGCGCCGTCGACCAGGCGAGCGGGCCGAGCGGGACGCAGCCGAAGAAGTGGCTGACGCCGGGCGTCTGGATGACGGCGACGAGCGCGAGGGCGGAGACGGCCACGGATCCGACGACCGCCAGGCTGCGCCCCCCGACCAGCAGGGTCTGGGCGAGTTGGGTGCCCACGAGGGCCGCCAGGGCGATGCTCCTGGCCCTCGCCGGACGGCCGGTGGCCCGCCCGGCCAGCCACGCCGCGCCCGCGCCGGCCGCGGTGGCGGTCGCCCGCACGGTGATCTCACGGGTGAGAACGGTGCCAAGTGACGCCTCGGGGCCCTCCTGCAGCAGCCGTTGCGCCGTACCCGCCTCGGGACTGCGCAGGGCGACGGCGATGGCGGGGGCCAGGTCGGTGAACAGGTTGACGAGCAGGAGCTGACGGGCCGTCAGCGGCGAGGAACCGCTGACCGCCGAGCCGGCCAGGGTGAAGGCGATCTCCCCGAGATTGCCGCCCACGAGGATGGCGAGGGCCCGGCGGACCGAGGCCCACATCGCACGGCCTTCGACGAGCGCGGCCAGGATCGTCTCCAGGCGGTCGTCGGTGACGACGAGATCGGCGGCGGCGCGGGCGGCCGGTGTGCCCCGCCGGCCCAGCGCGATCCCGACGTCGGCGAGCCGGATCGCGGGTGCGTCGTTGGAGCCGTCGCCGGTCATGGCCACGGTGCGGCCCAGGCGCTGGAAGCCCTGCACGACGCGGACCTTGTGGGCGGGAGTACCGCGGGCCACGACGCCGACCGCGGGGAGCAGCGCGTCCAGGGCGTCGTCGTCGAGTGCGTCCAGCTCGGCGCCGGTGACGACCCGGCGGCCGTCGAGCACCTTCAGTTCGCGCGCGATGGCCTCGGCGGTCTGCGGGTGGTCACCGGTGATCATGACGATCTGCACACCGGCGTCCGCCAGTGCGCGCACCGAGTCGGCCGCGCCGCTGCGCACCTCCTCGCTGAGCAGCAGGAAACCGAGGAAGTCGAGGCCGGTCACGGCCTCGTCGTCGAGTTCTCCGGGGGCCGCCTCCCGGCGCTCCGCGACCGCGAGCACCCGGTTCCCGGCCAGGGCCAGGTCCTCTGCGCGGGCCAGTAGTGCCGCGGTGTCGATCGGGCGGCCCCCGTCGGTGGCGCAGCGCCTGGCGACCTCCTCCGGGGCGCCCTTGACGGACAGCAGCCTGGTCCGTCCCGCGCGGCCGAGGGCGGCGTGGAAGCCGCGGCTGGGCTCGAAGGGCAGATGGGATTCCGCGTGCCAGTGGGGCGCGCCGCCACAGGCGTGCACGCGGGCGCGCCGCGCGCCCTCGGTGACGGCACGGTCGGTGAAGTGCTCCTGCGGCCGGCCGCCGCGGGCCCGCGGGGTGGCGCGCAGGGCGGCGGCCAGCACCGCGCGCTGCGCGGACCGCAGGTGCGTGAGCGGCCGGCTGTCCGCGCCGGCGTCGACGCCGGTGAGTTCGATGCGGCCCTGGGTGAGGGTGCCGGTCTTGTCGAAGCACAGCACGTCGGTGCGGCCCGCCGCCTCGATGGTGCGCGGGTCGCGCACCAGCACCCCCTGCGCCGCGAGGCGGCGGGAGGCGGCGAGCTGGGCGGCGGAGACCAGGAACGGCAGGCCCTCGGGCACGCTGGCGACGGCGAGGGCCACACCGGCTCCGATGCTCTGGCGCACCGCGCGGCCGTGCAGGAACCCGGCGGCCATGACGGCGCCCGCCGAGCCAAGCGCAACGGGCAGCACGGTGCGGGTGATACGGGCCAGCCTGCGCTCCACGCCCACGGCGGGCGCGGCACCGCGGGCCGTCCGCGCGCTCCGTCCCGCCTCGGTGTCGGCTCCCGTGGCGATGACGACGGCCGTACCGTGCCCGGTGGCGACGGTGGTGCCCTCGTAGACCATGCTGGCCCGCTCGGCGACGTCGGCGGCGAGCACGGGCTCCGGGCTCTTGGTGACCGGCATGGACTCACCGGTGAGCGCGGACTCGTCCACCTCCATGCCGCGGCCGTCCGCCAACCGGCAGTCGGCGGGCACCAGATCGCCTCCGCCGAGCCGGATGACGTCGCCCACGACGAGTTCACCGGCGGGCACCGTGCGCTCCTGCCCGTCGCGCACGACGAGGGCGGTCGTCTGGGACTGCTTGTGCAGCCTGCGCACCTCGCGCTCGGTGAAGTGGCGCTGCGTGCCGCCGATCACGCCGGACAGCAGCGTCACACCGATGACGATGGCCGCGTCCACGAGGCCCCCGACCGCCGCGGACAGCGCGCCGCCGCCGAGCAGCACGGGGGTGAGGGGGTTGGCCAGTTCGGCGGCGACGGACCGTACGAGGGAGGGCTGCCGGGGCCCGTCCTGACCGGGGGCGGCGCGCCGCGCGGCCTCCGCGTCGGTCAGGCCGTGGGGTCGGCTTCCGGTGCGCGCCAGCACGGTCTCGACCGGCATCGCGTGCCAGGGCTCCCGGGCGGGCAGCGGATCCGGCGGGCGGCGCAGCACCTGGACGCCGGTCCAGACGCCGTAGGCCATACCGAGCGCGGCGGCGCCGTTGACGGCTGCCATGCTGCGCGCGGCCGGGCGGTACTCCGGTCCGGCCAGCGCCGTCACGGCGCCGATTCCGGCCGCGGCCTGGGCGAGGCGTACGGCTCGCCGGGAGACCGTCCGTGCGGGACCGCACGCCTCGGCGAGCAGCAGGCCCTCTCGGGCGGACGAGACGTGCACGTGCGCTCCCCAGGCCGGCAGACCGTCCGCACCGGCCACACCGACGCCGAGGTCGGCGCAGGTGAGGGCCGCGCGGTCGGAGGAGACCAGCAGCACGCCGCGCCCGCCCGACTGAAGCCGGCGGACGGTGGCGGCGGGTGTCTCGCCGTCCGGCGCGATCTCGTCGGCACCGGGGACGACGGCGCGGGCCCGGGGCCCGCAGGCGACGACGCGCAGCCGGGAGCGGTGGGCGGCGGCCACCAGCAGCCGGGCGGCGTCGGGCACTTCGGGGACGGCTTTGACGACGGCCACCAGCCGGTCCCCCTCGGCGAGGGCGAGCAGACGGGCGTCGTCCTCCGCGAGCGCGGCGGCCTCGGACCTGCCGGTGCGTCCGCGGACCGGCAGCTCCCCGAGCGGGCCGAGCCGCCAGCCGTCGGCCTCGGCGAGCCGGCCGGGGGCGCCCGGGTCGAACAGCCGGTGCCCGGTCGCCGCGAGCTGCCCGACCGGGGCACCGTCGTCCAGCGGCACGAGGTCGGCAAGCCGGTAGGCGCCGTCGGCCAGGGCGCCGGTGTCCAGCACGAGCGCCCCGATCCGGTCGAGCAGGCGCAGCGCCTGCGGCGTGTGCACCGGTGTGCCGCGCGCGCTCAGGGCACCGCCGAGGATTCCGGCGAAGCCCTCCCGCGCCAGTACCGGCGCCTTGGGGATCGCGGCGAGCGCCGCGGCCACCGCTGCGCGCGGGCGGCGGCCGATCGCGAGGACCCCGGCGAACCCGGTGCCGGCGACGTAGCCCGACCTGGCCGCGTACCGCTCCACGGGGCCGTCCCGCAGCGGCGCCCCACGTGCCGGCACCTTGGGCGGCGAGCCGGCGGCCGCGCGCTCGCTGGCTCCCGTCAGGCCGGCTTCCGCCTTGCGCCAGGCGGTGCGTGCGCCGTTGAGCTCCGCGACCCACAGCCCGTGCCGGACGACGTCGACGGTCAGGCCGAGGACTCCGCCCGCACCTGCCTGGAGGACGGCGCTGAGCGCGGCGAGCACCACTCCGACGTTCTCGTGGCCGAGGGCCGCATCGGCCAGGCGGCGCAGCCGGGGCTCGTAGTCGATCTCCGAGATGACGGCCGCGACCTCGGGCGGCAGCGGCGAGAAGCGCACGACACGGCTGACCGCGGCGAAGGGCAGCGCGGCTGCCTGCAGGGCCAGCGACCAGACGGCCCTGCCGGTGGGCCGGGGCGCGGCCGGGTGCGAGGCGGGCAGCGACTCGCCGTCGGCGCCATGTGCGCGTTCGACCTCCTCGACGACACCGAGCAGCTCGTCGAGGAGCGCGACGTCGCCCTCCGTACCGCCGCCGGCCCCCGCGACGGCGACCACCACCGCCTGGAGCGGGGTGTTCACGGCGGCCCACCGCACGGCGGGGTGAGCGGCAAGCCGCCGCTCCAGCTCCTCGACGATCCGCTCCGCCCGCGGGCCCCGCAGTCCTCGCACCAGGATGTGGCGGCGCCCGTCCCCGAAGTGCACCACACGGGAGCCGGCGGCGGTGTCGGCCGCGGAGCGACCGGTGATCCGGGCGCAGGCGGTGGCGAACCCGCTCAGCAGCCCGATTGCCGGGGCCTTCATGTACCACCGCCCACACCTCGCCGATGAGCCGAGCGTACCCTTGGATAAACCGAATGTAGTGATATGTGCTGGATTGCACCCATGTGTTTGCACCCATGCGGCCCTGGTACGCGTTCATGAGACGTTGCATCGAGGAGGCGAGTCGTATGACGAGCACCGCGAGCGCCGGCCGGAAGAGCAAGGCGACGGGCAAGGCCGCGCCGCGCACGTCCGGCCCCAGGAAGTCCACGACCAGCGCCCGCGAGAAGTCCGGGACCGGCACCCGCACCGCGGGGCGCCGCGGCCGGTCCGGGGAGGCCGGGGAGGAGCAGCGCCTGCACATGCACACGGCGCACCCCTCGATCCCCGTCCCCTACGTGACCAGGGCGGACCTCTCCGCCAACGTGCATGCCGCCGAATCCGCGCTGCCGGACGTCAGGATGCCGCCGCCGGAGCGGCTGGCCTTCTACGGCGGTCTCGGCGCACTCGCCGTCGCCGGCGCGGTCGAATGGCCGGTTGCCGCGGCCATCGGCGTCGCGACGGTGATCGCCCGACGCGGGCGCCGCGGCAGCGAGTGAGGGTGCGGGCGCGCCCTGGAGCAGGAAAGGCGCGCGGCACCCACGCCGCCGAAGCGGCCGTCAACCAGGCCGTCGCGGTCCTGCGCACGGCCCTGGGTACCGCCTGATCGGACCCCCCGCGGCCCGCGGGGCGGCGGCCGTGGCGGCGGGCCCGCTCGGCCCGCGGCCCGGGCGGGCGCGGCGCGGCCGCTCCCCGCCCACCGCCGGTGCTCAGGCCGGTATCCGCTGCGGCGGTCCGCGCCCGCCATCTGCTGCGTGGAGGCGTCGAGGGGCCCCCGGCCGGCGGTGATGCCGACCGGGGGCCCCTCGACACGAACAGTCCGCGTCAGCCGTCAACCGTCAGTCATCGGACTCGGGCGACGGGATGTAGGCGCCCGGGACGTCCTTCGGCGCGAAGATCTTGTCCTCGCCCGGGTACGGCTTCGTCCACTCGTGCGTCTGGTACCACGTGAAGTGGTTCATCTGCGCGGGGTTCGCGAAGTCGGCCTGGGCGTGGATCCCGGTCAGCCGCTGGTGGGACTTCCACTCGTCCCACTCCGCCGCCACCTGCTGCTTGTCCGCCGGCACCTTCGCCGACGGCACGGCCGCCGCCGAGGGGTCCTGGGGCGCCGGGGTGTCCACGCCGCAGGCGGGCGGCGTCGCAAGGCCCGCGGTCAGCGAGGTCCGGTTGGGCAGCGCCTTGAACGGCGTGAGGTCCGCCTTCTTGGTGAACGCCCCGCTCATCGGCGTCGCCGCGCTGTCCTTCTGGTTCATCGGGTGGATCCCGAGGATCTGCTCGATGGTCCGGATCATCGTGATCTGGGAGTAGTAGTGGCTGTCGACGACGCCGTGCCTGGCGTAGGGGCTGATGATCTGGATCGGGGCACGGTGGCCGTCGACGTGGTCGAGGCCGGCCTGGGAGTCGTCCTCGACGACGAAGATCGCCGAGTCCTTCCAGTACTTGCTGTGCGAGATCTCGTCGACGATCCTGCCGACCGCGAGGTCGTTGTCCGCGACCTGGGCGGCCGCGTTCGCCGGACCGCCGGTGTGGTCGCTGGAGAGCCAGAACATGTTCAGGTTCGCCGGGCCGTTCTTCTCGAAGTCACGCTTCCAGATCTGCTCCCGGTAGACGTCCGGGACGCTGGTGTCGAACTTGGGGAAGCCGTGCACCGACACGTCGTTGAGCGACGGGATCGGCGAGGACGAGACCAGGGGGTAGGCGGTGTCCTGACCGCTCGACGCCATGTTCTTGCTGTCGCAGTACAGGTTCTGCCAGCTCGCGCCCGACGGCTTGGTCAGGAACTGCTGGAACTCGCCGAAGTCCCGCACGGACTTCCCGGCCGCCTGGGCACCGGTCCAGATGAAGCCGCTCCGCTGGTGGCCGAGGGCGTCGTCCTCGGTGTCGTAGCTGCGCAGGTACTCACCGGCCGAGGACTCGGTGTACTCCGGGTCGTCCGCCTGCATCAACCAGTTGTGGCCCTCGGCGGAGTTCGTACCGATGTCGTACGTGTTGTCGTACAGCCCGAACTGCTGGGCCAGGGCGTGCTGGTTCGGCGTCACGTTCTCGCCGAACTCCGTCAGCGACGGGTCGCCGTTGCCCTGCGGGAGGTCACCGAGGACCTGGTCGTAGGTGCGGTTCTCCTTGACGATCATGAAGACGTGCTTGATCGTCGAGGGGTCGCCGAGCCGCGCGGGAACCGGCACCGGCTTCGCATGGCCCTTGCTCCCGGCCAGGTCGACCGAGCCCTTGTCCCAGCCGTTCTGCTTGAAGACCTTGGCCGTCTCGGACTTGATGACCTTGTCGCTCGGCAGGGTGAAGCGCTGCACGCTCGACGTCGTGTCGTGAGTGCCGTGCCCGGCGCTGTTGGTGGGGCGGCGGGCGTCGATACCCCGGGTGTTGGAGACCAGCACCTGCTTGCCGACGGTGGCGATCTCCGCCGGGAAGTAGTCCGTCGGAAGCAGGCCGACGTAGCCGACCGGTTCCTGCGGGCTCGTGTACCGGTAGACGGCGACCGCGTTGGCGCGGCCGAGCGTCACCAGCAGGTGGCCGTCGTCGGTGAGCGTCACCGCGTCGGGCTCGTAGCCCACCGACGCCTCGGGCCACGGCCGGGTGGCGATGGTCTGCACGACCTTGTTCTTGGCGGTGTCGATGACCGACACGTCGTTGGTGGCGGTGTTGGTGACGAACAGCGCGCCCTTCCTGGCGTACAGGGCGGTCGGGTGCAGCCCGACGTCGATGCTCGCGACGGAGGCGGACGGGTTCGCCAGGTCGATGACGCTGACCGTGCCGGTGGTGGTGGCGGCGGTCACCGGGTCGGCCGGCACGGGGGTGTTGTAGGAGTTGATCGTGGTGTCGCCGGGCTTGGCCGGACGCCCGCCCTCGTTGCTGACGTAGAGCCTGCTGCCGATCTGCACCATGTCGCGCGGGGCGTTGCCCACGGCCCAGCTCCGCTGGACGGCTCCGGTCGCCGCGTCGAGGGCGACCACCCGGTTCTGGCCATTGACGGCGGAGTACACGGTGGAGCCGTCGGCCGAGAACACCGGCTCGCCCACCAGTGCGTGCTTGGGCCCGTCCGCCGGGATCTTGATGGACGTCGGGTTGGCGACGCTGCCGTCCGGGTTCACGGTGAACCGGGTGTAGCCGTCGGTCTGGCCCAACCACAGTTGCGAGCCGTCGGGCGAGTACGTGGGGCCTTCCTGTCCCACGTCGTTGCCGCTGATGCGCGGGGTCGACGACGCGGAGTTGCCGACGAGCTGCTGCACCTTCCAGTTCTTCAGGTCCACTATGGACAGCGCCGCCCCGCCGTCGGTGACCGAGGCCGCGAGGTGGGTGCCGTCCGGGCTGATCGTGGACGACATGATCTTGCCGTTGTTGATGACCAGGCGGTCGCCGTACGGGGCGATGTACTGGTCGCTGGGGAGGACCTGGCCCTGATCGGTGGTCTGGCCCACCTGCTCGCTGCCGAACTGGCGCGTCTGGGCGAAAGCGGTGCCGGCGGCGACGACGGCGACGGCGGTGATGCCTGCCGTCACCAGGGGCACCCGGCGGCCGATGCGTCTACCGAGGAGGCCGGAACGATTCTCCTCGACACGCCGACGACGGCGCGTTACCTGCATGGAGTTATCCCTTCGGGGTGTTGGCCAGCAGTTCGACGTTTCCGTCGAACTGCCACAGCGGGTTCGGTGCGTCCCCGGTGGGGGTCCGCACCAGGAAGTAGCCGTTCACTTCCTTCGGTCCGTCGCCATCGGCCACGAACCGCCCGTCCGGAGTGACGTCGAGTTGGTAGATGGCCGTCCCCGTGGCCTCGACGTCGGGGAGGTGCCAGGAGACGACGCAGCGCCAGTCGTTGCCCGGCCCCTGGGCGCCGTCCTGGACGCCGCCCTTGGTGCACGCCGCCGTGGCCCTCAGTTGCGCCTCGGTGACGTGGGGGCGATGGAGCTGCTCGGTCTGCATGCGGTAGAGGTGGGCGAACGCCGTGGCGACCGAGCGCTGGACCTTGTCCTGCTCGATACCGGAGCCCGTGGCCGAGGTCGTGGCGGCGACGACCGCGACCGCCGCGGCGACCAGTCCGACGAGCGGCAGGACCCCGACGGCGACCGCCCTGCTGCCCGAGCCGTCGTAGCTCGGGTTGGTGAAGTCGCGCCGCACGAAGAGCAGACAGGCCAGCGCCGTCGCGGTCACGGCCCACACCAGGGCGACCACGACGCCGATCAGGAGCGGACCGACCTGCGCCGGGCTGGTGAACAGCCCGTTCCAGGCGATGAAGGCGTAGCCGGGCAGGGCGAGCCGCCCGGCGACCGGGAGCGGCAGCATCTGCGCGAGCTGCATCGCGAGGGCGACGAGCGCCGGCAGCAGCAGTCCCATCGGGGATCGCCCCAGCATGACGGAACCGAGGAGTCCGATCGCGGCGAGGGCCAGCGTCGGGGCGAGTACGCAGGCCCAGGCGAGCAGGACCTTGCCGGCGGCGTCCGCCGACGTCAGGAGGTGGCCGTCGAGGCCGACCAGCGGCTGGTTGCCGACCGTCAGGACTCCGCCGACCGCGCTGGAACAGGCCAACCCGGCCACGAGCAGCAGAATGACGGTGAGACTGGCCAGTGCCTTCGCCGCGAAGATCGCTCGGGGCGAGCGGACCGCAACGAGCAGATGGCGCCAGGTACCGAGCCGGTCCTCGGAGGCGAACACGTCGCCGGCGACCACCGAGGTCAGCAGCGGCAGCGCCCAGCTTCCCGCGAAACCGAGCGTCACCAGCGGTCCGGCCCAGCCCGTGGCGTGCATCAGGCGGCCGAAGAGGGTGTCGACGGGCAGCGAGCTCTGCTGGCTCACGGCGGCGACGAAGAGCGCCGGCGCGATCCAGCAGGCGAGGACCAGCAGCCGGATCCGCCATTGCGAGACCAGCTTGACCAGCTCGAAGCGGTAGCAGCGCGCCACCGAGACGCGGCGGGCGACGGCGGCGCGGTCGTCGGCGGTGGTCGCCGGGTCGTCGGCGGTGGTCACGGTCATCGGCCGGTCTCCTGCTGCTCGGTGAGGGCGAGGAACGCCGCCTCCAGCGGCGAGACAACGGGGGCGAGTTCGCGCAGCGCGATGCCCGCCTGCACGAGCCGCACCACCAGTTCGTCGAGGGCGGGCACCAGCGCGCGCACGACGAGCACCTCGGCGTCGTGCCCCGCCCCCACGGCGTCGGCGACCCGGACCCCGGCCGTGTCGGCGGCCAGCCGGCGGGCGGCCTCGGGGTCGGAGGTGAGCAGCCGGTAGTCGAGTTCACGGTTCTCGGCGGCCAGCTTGCCCAGCGGGCCGGAGAAGGCGACCCGTCCGGTGGCGAGGATGGTGACCTCGGAGCACAGCGCCTCCAGGTCGTCCATGCGGTGACTGGAGAGCACGACGGCGGTCCCCTCCGACGCGAGCCGGCCGAGCACACCGTGAACGTGCTTCTTGCCCGCCGGGTCGAGGCCGTTGGACGGCTCGTCGAGCACGAGCAGCCGGGGCCTGGTGAGCAGGGCGGCCGCGAGCCCGAGCCGCTGGCGCATGCCCAGGGAGAAGCCGCGGGCCCGGTCGTCGGCGACGTCGGTGAGCCCGACCTGGTCGAGCACGTCCTCGATCCCCGCCGTCCGCGCGTCGTGGCCGCGGAGTGCGGCGAGTGCGGCGAGGTTCTGCCTGGCGGTGAGCGAGGGGTAGAGGCCGGGCCCGTCCACGAAGCCGGCGACGCCGTCGGGTGCCGCGAGCGCCCGGCCGACCGGCGTGCCCAGGATCTCCAGGCTGCCGCCGTCGGCGACGGCCAGGCCCAGCAGGAGGCCGAGCAGGGTCGTCTTGCCGGCGCCGTTCGGTCCCACCAGACCGTGGATCTGCCCCTGCGTCACATCCAGATCGATGCCGTCGAGTGCGACGACGTCGCCGAAACACTTGGTGATCCCGCGAGCCCGGATTGCGCGGAGTGTATCCATGAGTCCCTTCTTCCACTGCTTCAAGGACCCTAGGGACGGCACACATCACAGGCGGGGACGGCAGGTTGAACGTTCATTGAACGGAAGGCGGCCGGAATCCGCACGGCCTCGCGGTCGTCCGTGTGACGGCCCCTCACCGGTGCGGGCGGGGAGCCGGTTGCCGCGGTCGCGCGGTCACCGGTTCCCGTAGCCGAAGACCCGCTGTTCCCGCGTCACCCGTGCAGTCGGCCCCCGTCTTCAGACATCCCCACAGGACGAGGTGGTGCACATGGAGAACGACGTGTCGGCGATCGACGCCACCGGACACAGCGGGTTCGCGGTCCCCACCCGCCCCGGCACCGACGGGTGAACGCGCCCGGCGAAGTGCGTCGGCCGCGCCTGTCACACATGGGCGGGGCACCCGGTCACTGGTGGTGAGGGGCCGTGGAGCGGCCTTCGGAGGCTGGGGAGAGACGATGAAGAGTGTCCTGGTGGTCGGCGGCGGCTTCGCAGGCGTGTGGACCGCCGCGGGAGCCGTACGGGCCGCGCGGGAGATCGGCGGCGGTGAGGATCTCGGGGTGACCCTGGTCAGCGGGGGCGACGACCTGGTGGTGCGGCCCCGCCTGTACGAGGACGACCCGGAGAGCATGCGGGTGCCTCTCGACCGCGTCCTCGGCCCGATCGGCGTCCGCCGTGTCACCGCGACGGTGACGGGCATCGACACCCGGGCCCGTACCGTCCGGGCCGTCGAGCGCACGGGCGGGGAGCTGACCCTGCGGTACGACAAGCTGGTCCTGGCGACCGGCAGCCAGTTGGTGCGCCCCGGCTTCCCCGGCGCGCAGCACCTCTTCGACGTCGACACCCTGCCCGCGGCCGCCGCGCTCGACCACCACCTGCGGCGGCTGCCCCGGCGTGCCGCGTCCGCGGGCCGGTACACGGCGGTCGTCGTGGGCGCGGGGTTCACCGGGCTGGAGGTGGCCACCGGCCTCGGCGAGCGGCTGCGCGCGATCGCCGACCGGCAGGATGCGGGCGAAGAGGTGCGGATCGTGCTGGTCGACCGCGGCGAGGCGCTCGGCCCGGAGCTCGGGGCCGGGCCCCGCAGGGCCATCGAGGGTGCCGTGGACGAGTTGAAGATCGAACGTCGGCTGGGGCGCACCGTGGCCTCGGCGACGCCCGAAGCGGTCACGCTCTCGGACGGCGAGGTGATCCCCGCGGCGACGGTCGTGTGGACGGCCGGCATCGCCGCAAGCCCGCTGACCGCCCAGATCCCGGCAGAGCGGGACCGGGCGGGGCGGCTGAGCGTGGACGCGTACCTGCGGGTGGCCGGGGTTCTGGACGTCTACGCGGCCGGAGACGTCGCCGCCGCGCCTGCGGAGGACGGGCACACCACGATGTTGAGCTGCCAGCACGCCCTGCCGATGGGGAAGTTCGCCGGGCACAACGTGGCGGCCGACCTCCTGGGAGCCGACCCCCTGCCCTTCGCGCCGGACCCCTACACCACGACCCTGGACCTCGGGCCGGCCGGCGCGGTCTCCACCCGTGGCTGGGAGAGGGTGGTCGAGATGGTCGGCGAGGAGGCCAAGCGCCTCAAGCAGGACATCAACACGCAGTGGATCTATCCCGCGCTCGACGACGCGGACCGGCTCCTCGACCAGGCCGGCCGCTTCTCCAACCTCTGAGAACGCACCGGCACGGCGGCGGGGCGGGATCGCGGAGGACCGGATCGGGGCGCGGGGGCCGGGCGGGATCCGCATCGGGTTCGAGGAGGGTGCTCGTCGCCAGGAGGAGCCATCCGTTCTCGACCCCGGGGCGGGCGAAGGACGGGAGCGGGAGAGCCCCGGGCCGTGACCCCGGCGGTGCTCCGGTACGGGCGTTCCGGGGGGGCCGGCGCCGCCGTTTCGGTCGTGTCCGTTTCGGTCTGTCGCGTGACCTGAATGGACAAGAAGAGCCTGCCAGAGCAGGTCTAAGGTCAAAGGGAGGTGACCGAAAGGGTCATCACTCCCACTCCACCACAAGACCGAGGGAGTCGAGCACCGTGCGGCTGATCGCGGGCGTACCAGGTACGGCGGGTGCCGTGCCCGGGGTCCTGCTCTGCTGCGGCGGGACGAGTTCTCCCGCACTCGGCCGAGCCGCGGACAGCGCCGCACGTACCGCTCTCCACAGCCCCGCGGTCGGCGAAGGACACGGTCAGCCACGTCACCTCGCGCATCCCTGACGTAACGACCTGCCCGCACCGGCCGTGAGGCGCTGGGCCGGTATCCGCGCCGCCCGCGGCACGGGCCCCGCTCTCTGCCCCGATTCCTCGGGTGAATGGACTCCGTATGCCTCATGACGACCTGCGCGGCTTCCTCGACGCGCTGGACGGGCAGGGCCAGCTCCTCCGCATCACCGACGAGGTGCTGCCGGAGCCGGACGTCGCGGCCGCCGCAAACGCCGTGCCACGTCTGGGTGATGCGGCTCCGGCCCTGTACTTCGACAACATCAGGGGCTTCACGAACGCCCGCATCGCCATGAACGTGCACGGTTCGTGGGCCAATCACGCGCTTGCCCTCGGTCTCCCCAAGAAGACCGGGACGAAGGAGCAGGTGGAGGAGTTCATCCGCCGCTGGGAGCGGTTCCCCGTCGAACCGGAGTGGCGTGAGAACCCCCTGTGGGCGGAGAACACCCTGGAGGGCGACGACGTCGACATCTTCCAGGTGCTTCCACTGATCCGGCTCAACGACGGCGACGGCGGCTTCTACATCGACAAGGCCGCCGTCGTCTCGAAGGACCCCGACGACCCGGAGCACAGCGGCAAGCAGAACGTCGGCATCTACCGCATCGAGGTCAAGGGCCGCCGGAAGCTGGCCCTGCAACCGGTTCCGGTGCACGACATCGCGCTGCACCTGCGCACGGCCGAGGAAAGGGGCGAGGACCTCCCCGTGGCCATCGCGCTCGGTAACGACCCGGTGATCTCCATCGTCGCGTCGACGCCGATGCTGTACGAGGAGAACGAGTACGAACTCGCCGGTGCGCTGCGCGGGGCGCCCGCGCCGATCGCGAGGGCGCCACTGACCGGGCTGCCGGTGCCCTGGGGCAGCGAGGTCGTCATCGAAGGCGTCGTCGAGGGCCGCAGGCGGGAGATCGAGGGTCCCTTCGGCGAGTTCACCGGCCACTACTCAGGTGGCCGGAGCATGCCGGTGATCCGGGTCGACCGCATCTCCCACCGCACCGACCCCGTCTTCGAACACCTCTTCCTCGGCATGCCGTGGACCGAGTGCGACTACCTGATCGCGGCGAACACCTGCGTACCCCTGTACCAGCAACTGAAGGCCGACTTTCCCGAGGTGCAGGCGGTCAACGCCATGTACACGCACGGGCTGGTCGTCATCGTCTCCACGAAGAAGCGGTACGGGGGCTTCGCCAAGGCGGTCGGCATGCGAGTGCTCACGACGCCCCACGGCCTCGGCTACGCCTCGACCGTGATCGTCGTGGACGAGGACGTCGACCCCTTCAACCTGCCCCAGGTGATGTGGGCGCTGTCCACCAAGATGAACCCCTCCGGGGACCTGATCACCGTCCCCAACCTTCCCGTCATGCAACTCGCCCCCCAGGCCCAGTCACCGGGCCTGGTCGACAAGCTCATCATGGACGCGACCACCCCGGTCCCTCCCGACGACCGCGGCCACTACGGCAACCAGGTGCGCGATCTGCCGGAGGCGGCCGAGTGGCTCGACCGGCTCCAGCGGCTCGCTGACCGCGGCTGACCTCGGACACCCCTTGACTCCCCGGAAATCGGAGCACGACATGACCGCTCCCCCGCGTGTGTGCCCGCGATGTGCGGACGAAACCGTCGAGCACATCTTCGCCTCGCCCGTCCCGGGCGTCTGGGACGTGCTGCAGTGCGGGCGGTGCCTGTACATGTGGCGGACGAGCGAACCGGCCCGGCGCAGCAGCCGCGACGCTTATCCCGACGGCTTCAGGATGACCGCGGACGAGATCGAGAACGCGTCCGAAGTTCCGACGGTTCCGCCCCTGCGGTCGCCCCTCGCCTGACGCACGGCCGTGCCGCGAGCCGACCGGTCCGCGCCGCCTCTCGCCGAAGCGACACGCACGAGGCATCGGCCCCGGGTGAGAAGGGCCGGACCTGGACGGCCGACCGCGAGCACCGTACGCGCCGCAGGAGCGGCATACATGTATCAGGCGGCACATATATATCAACGGGCAGTCAAAAGCCAACAAGTGAGGATCACTGATGCGGACACTGGTATTGGGCGGGGGCGGCCCAGTGGGGGCGGCATGGCTCGGCGGGCTGAGTGAGGGGCTGCTGCACCGGCGGGTGGATGTGCGGGCGGCCACGGAGATCCTGGGGACCTCCGCGGGCGCAGCGCTGGGCACCTGGTTGTCGAGCGGGGAGCCGCTCAGCGACTTCCTCGACGCCATGCGCGACCGGGCCCTGTGGCACTCCCGTCAGTCTCATGGCACGGATCCCGCTCTGCTGGCCCGCGTGGGCCGGACCGCGGGAGGCGGACATCCCACCGAGGAGGAGATCCGGCAGGTGGCACAGGCCGCCGCGAAGGGCATACCGCCCCGGGCCGCCGACGAGGTCGCGGCCGAGTGGGCGCAGTGGCTACCGGACACCCCCTGGCCGCGCCTGCTGCGGATGGTCTGCGTCGACGCCGCGACCGGCCGGCCACGGGTGTGGCAGCAGGGCGACGGGCTGACGCCCGCGACCGGGGTCGCCACGTCCACGGCCGCGCCCGGGGCCGTGGCCCCCGTTCTCCTCGGCGGGCGGACATGGGTGGACGGCGGCGCACGGTCCTGCACCAACGTCGATCTGATCACTTCGCCGCCGGAACGCGCGGGCAGAGTCCTCGTACTGGCTCCGGTGGTCATGCCGTCCCTGGACGTCGAGACGGCCCTCGTGCGGAAGACGGGCGCCGAGGTGGTCACGGTGGTCCCGGACGAGAGGAGCCGCGCGTCGCTGGCCAAAGGCATCCGGACCATGGCGGATCCGTCGGCCACCGCACGCGCGGCCGAGGCAGGGCGTGCCCAGGCTGCGGCCGAGGCGGACCGGCTGCGCGACTGGTGGCGGACGGAGTGAACCGGATGCTTGTCACGGGCGGTTCGATGCCATGTCGGGCTGGGAGAGCGGATACGACGAGGCACCCGCGCTTCCGACCGGGCACTGGAGACAGGCATCCGCACCGGGACCGCCACCCGGAACAGCGGTCCGAGCCCCGCGTCAGGGCCAGGACCGCGCTTCCATCGCGGTGATGACGGAGACCCAGTCCTCTTTCTCTGCCCTGGTCCGGATGCCGTAGGGAGTCATGTGGAGCAGGAGGTTGCGGCCGGCGGTCCGGGTGGCGCGGCGGCCGCCGGTGCCCTTCGAGGAAGAGGCCGGAGTGCTTGAGGTCGACACCGGTGTGGATGAAGGTTGTCGCGCGCACCAGCCGGGTCAGGACGTCGACCTCGGTGGCGGGCGCATTGAGCAGGATCATTGTCGGCCTTTGCTGCGGGATTGCCGCGAAGGCGTGTCCGCTTCCCCAGCAGGGCGCCGCCGGGGGTCAGGCCGCTCAGGTCCGGACGGACTGCCCATGTCGACGGCCAGTCGATCGACAACATCAGGGGTGGCCTGGGAGGGGCCGCGAGACGGCCGGGGTGCGCACGGTCGTGGGAGGTTCCGTGCCTGGTGCCTCACGTACTGGGATTTCGTCGTGGCTGAGTTCCCGGGTCGGCGGGCGCCTGGCTCACAGGAGCTGGTTGAGGGCGATCTCGAAGGCGGTGCCGGCGACTCGGACGGGTGCCTGTGAGCGTGCGTGGCACTGACGCAGTGCGGTGGCGATCGTGGATGACACGTCGTTGAAGATCGCCTCGTCGGTGATCTCGAGGTCGTTCTGCATCAGAAGGGCGTAGGTGCGGGCCATGCCGCAGTTCGCGATGAAGTCCGGAATGACGGCGACGCTGTGGTCCGCGTGTTCGTAGACCGGTCCGTAGAAGATCTCCGCGTCGGCGAAGGGCACGTTGGCGCCACTGGCGATGACTTCCAGGCCGTGAGCGGCCAGACGATCGACCTGCTCCTGGTCGACCAGGCGTGAGGCGGCGCACGGCAGGAAGATCTCCGCGCCCGTGTCCCAGATGGTTGTGTTGATGTCACCGAAGGGCACGAGGCCGTCGGCTCGCAGCGTGTTGCCGTCTCTGGCCAGGAACAGTTCGCGGATCTCGAAGAAGTTGTATCCGTCGGGGTTGACCACCCCGCCGTTGCGGTCGATCACGCCGACCACGCGCGCGCCCTGTTGCGCCGCGTAGTAGGCGGCGGCGGCCCCGACATTGCCCCAGCCCTGGACGATGACGCGCTTGTCTGTGATGTCACCGCCGTAGGTGGCGTAGTAGTGCCGCACGGACTCTGCCACGCCCCAGCCTGTGACGAGGTCGGCCACGGTGTACCTGCGCAGCGCGTCGGGGGTGAAGCGCGGGTCCTCGACGGCTTTGGACACGCCCTCGCGGAGCTGGCCGACGCGCTGGATGAGTTCTCGTGTGCCTCCTCCGAAATGGCCGTTGACCACTCCTTCCTGCGGATGCCACAGTCCGTGGCTTTCTGTGATCGGCACGACATCCTGCATCTCGTCGACGTTCAGGTCACCGCCGGTGCCGTAGTACTCCTTCAGCAGCGGGGTGACCGCCTTGTACCAGCGGCGCAGCACCTCATGCTTGCGGGGGTCCGAAGGATCGAAGTCGATACCGGACTTCGCTCCGCCGATCGGCGGTCCCGCCACGGTGAACTTGATCTCCATGGTCTTCGCCAGGGACTCGACCTCGCGGCGGTCCAGTCCCTGGCGCATACGCGTTCCGCCTCCGGCGGCGCCACCGCGCAGAGAGTTGATCACGACCCACCCCTTGGCGGGCGTTTCGGAGTCGTTCCACTCGAAGACGATCTCTGGTGCTTCGTTCTCGAATTGGGCAAGCAGGTTTTTCATGATTCCTCTTCAAAGGGCGGGCAGAGAAGGCAAAGGGGAAAGGGACCTGGGGGCGTGCTCCCGGGCGGAGTCAGCCGAGGCAGGCGGCGAAGTCCGGTTCCGTCAGGGTCCGGACCTCGTCGACCGTGACACCGGGGGCGAGTTCGCGCAGGACGAGCCCGGAGGCGGTGACGTCGAAGACGCAGAGATCGGTGATGATCCGTTGGACGACGCGGCGGCCGGTCAGCGGCAGGGAGCACTCCCGGACGACCTTGTGGGCGCCGCCCTTGGAGGTGTGCTCCATGAGCACGATGACCTTTTTGGCTCCGTGGACGAGGTCCATGGCCCCGCCCATGCCCTTGACCATCTTGCCGGGGATCACCCAGTTGGCGATGTCGCCGTCGGCGGAGACCTGCATGGCGCCGAGGATCGCGGTGTCGACCTTGCCGCCGCGGATCATCCCGAAGGACGTCGCCGAATCGAAGAAGGAGGCGCCCCGGCGCACACTGACGGTCTCCTTGCCGGCGTTGATCAGGTCGGGGTCCTCGTCTCCCTCGTACGGGTAGGCGCCGACGCCCAGGATGCCGTTCTCCGAGTGCAGCACGATCTCGATGTCTTCGGCGATGTGATTCGGTACGAGTGTGGGCAGGCCGATGCCCAAGTTGACGTAGGCGCCGTCACGGAGTTCCCGGGCGGCACGGGCGGCCATCTGCTCTCGGGTCAAGGTCACGGTCACGGTCTCCTGTCCTGTGGGGCGTCGCCCGCCGCGGACAGCCCGTCCGGGGCCGGGCGCTGCCTGTTGGTGCGGCGCTCGATGCGTTTGTCTCCAGCCTGTTCGGGTGTGAGGGGCAGGACGCGATGGACGTAGATGCCGGGGAGGTGGATCGCGTCCGGGGCCAGTTCACCGGGCTCCACCAGATGCTCGACCTCGGCGATGGTGACGCGTCCGGCCATGGCACACAGGGGGTTGAAGTTCCGGGAGCTGCGGCGGAACACGAGGTTGCCGTGGCGGTCGCCCTTCCAGGCCCGGACGAGGCCGAAGTCGGCGACGATGGCTTCCTCCAGCACGTAGCTGCGGGTGTTCCCCTCGATGTGGAAGTCCCTGGTCTCCTTGGGCGGGGAGGCCACGGCGACGCTGCCGTCGGGGTGGTAGCGCCACGGCAGGCCGCCGTCGGCGACCTGCGTGCCGGTGCCGGTGAGGGTGTAGAAGCCGGGGATGCCCGCGCCGCCGGCCCGCAGTCGTTCCGCGAGGGTGCCCTGCGGGGTGAGCTCGACCTCCAGCTCGCCAGCCAGGTACTGCCGTGCGAACTCCTTGTTCTCTCCCACGTACGAAGCGACGACCCTGCGGATGCGGCGGTCACGGAGCAGAATCCCCAGGCCCCAGTCGTCCACACCGCAGTTGTTGGAGACGATCTCCAGATCGCCCACACCCGCCTCGTGCAGGGCGTGGATCAGTGCGCTGGGGATTCCGCAGAGTCCGAATCCGCCCACCGCCAAGGACGCCCGGTGGCCGATGCCGGCGATGGCTTCACCGGCGGAGGAAACAACCTTGTCCACTATCGGGTCCCTTCATGGGCGGATGGTGCCCCTGACCGGGCGGGCGGTGCCGGCGGTGGCAGCACGGTGCCTCTGACCTCGCCCAGGCCGACACGGGTGCCGGCCGGGCCGGGAGCGGTGGCGGTGATGACCACCTCGTCGCCGTCCTCCAGAAAGGTGCGGCGGCCTCCGGGCACGGTCAGGGGTTCGAGACCGTTCCACGTCAGCTCGATGAGGGAACCGCGGCTGTCCTTGGTGGGGCCGCTGATGGTGCCCGAAGCGAAGAGGTCCCCGGTGCGCAGTCGGGCGCCGTTGACCGTCATGTGGGCGAGCTGCTGCGCTGCCGTCCAGTACATCTGGGCGAAACCCGGCTCACTGATCGTGGTCCCGTTGAGAGCGACCTCCAGCCGTACGTCCAGGCCCCAGGCGGCCTCCTGGCTGTCGTCGAGGTAGGGGACCGGTTTCGGATCCCGGGGCGGGGGAGCGACGCGTGCCGACCGGAGAGCGGACAGCGGGACGACCCAGGGCGAGACGGACGTGGCGAAGGACTTGCCGAGGAACGGCCCGAGCGGGACGTACTCCCAGGCCTGAAGGTCGCGGGCCGACCAGTCGTTGACCAGGCAGACTCCGAAGACGTGGCTGTCGAAGTCGTCGAGGGCGACGGTCTCCCCCATGGCGGTCGGCACGCCGACGACGAAGCCGAGTTCCGCTTCGATATCCAGCCGCAGGCTGGGCCCGACGGTGACGTCCCCCGCCGCGGAGCGCCGCTGCCCTCGGGGGCGGATCACCGGGGTGCCGGACACCACGACGGTCCCGGCCCGGCCGTGATAGCCGATCGGCATGTGCTTCCAGTTCGGCGTCAGGGGTTTTGAACCGGGCCGGAACATCCTGCCCAGATTCGCGGCATGGTGTTCGGAGGCGTAGAAGTCGGCGTAGTCCGCGACCGTGAACGGCAGCAGCATCGACACGTCGTGGGCGGGCAGCAGGAACGGGGATACGGATTCCCGGTACGAGGCGTCGCAGAGCCACTCGATGAGTGCGGTCCGGACGTGGCTCCAGGTCGCCGGGCCGGCCGCGAGGAACCGGTCGAGTGAGCCCGCGGCGAAGAGGTCCTCGTCGGTGACGGCCAGCATCCGCCAGGCCACCGTCACATCCAGGATGTGGTCCCCGATCGCCACACCGACGTGCGGCAGGCTGTCAGGTCCGGTGAACGAGCCGTACGGCAGGGTCTGCGGTCCGAAGGGGTGGTCCGGGCGCATGGGCACCCATGAGCGGCTCGGCCGTGTGGTCGGGCGGGTCGGCATGTCAGTCCTTTCCGATCAGTGTCAGAGCGCCGAGGCCGGTCATGGGTTCGTCGATGCTGCAGGTGCCGAAGGAGGTGAACCAGGTGCGTGCGGCGGCGAGGCGGGCCGGTGTGCAGGCGGCTCGAACCCTGTCGGCCGTTCTGTCGGCCAGTACGCGGGCGACGGTGTGTGCGTCCGCGCCGTCACCGGCCGCGGCGGTGGCCGCGAGTGCGTTGAGGAAGCCGTGATGCTCGAACCCGGTGGCGGCGCCGGTGTGGCGGATGGCCTGGTGCAGGCCCGCGGTGAGCTTGAAGGGAACTCCCGCCCGAACGGCCTGCACCAGACCCTTGGCCAGGGCCGACTCGCTGGGGAAGGCCCCTGGCTCGGTACCGCCCGTACGGAACTTGACGCGCCACCCGGCCTCGGCTGCCATCCGCACGTCCGCGGGCACTTCCGCACCAAGGGGCACCTCGGCGTAGACGGTCGCTGTGCGGGGCAGCTCGGCGGCGAAGTACGCCGGACCGTAGCCCGAGTGCGCGGGTTCCAGCAGGAACTCCACCGCCTCAAGCCGGACTCGCGGATGGGCCCGTACGGCGGCCGGCGTCTCGGGCAGCGCCTCCCACTCCCGCACCACCAGCGACAACGGCAACATGGGACCCGGCACGGCGAGTCCGTAAGCCAGTTCGCGCCACCGGCGGTCGGTGCAGACGAAGGGCCCCACCATGGGGCCGTACCAGGCTGTCCGGTGCTCGAAGTGACGCGTGACCGCCGTGGTCATGGGGGCGTTTCCGGGTGGGAACAGCGCCGCGTCGTCGAAGAGTCCGCGGAAATGTCCCGGCAGAGGCTCCTGCGCGGGAGCCAGGTGTGCGGGGGTGGACGAGGGCGTCATGGCGACACCTGCCCCTGAGACCAGGACCAGGCGTACACCCCGTCGTCGGCGGCCTGACCGACCTCACCCAGTTCCAGCGGTCGGAACGTGTCGACCATGACCGCCAGCTCGTCGAAGAACTCGGCCCCCAGACTGCGCTCGACGGCGCCGGGCTGAGGTCCGTGCGCGTGGCCTCCCGGGTGCAGGGACACCGAGCCGGGACCGATTCCGGATCCCTTGCGGGCCTCGTAGTCACCGCCGACGTAGAACATCACCTCGTCGGAGTCGACGTTGGAGTGGTAGTAGGGCACGGGGACGGCCAGCGGGTGGTAGTCCACCTTGCGGGGCACGAAGTTGCAGATGACGAAGCCCGCCCCCTCGAAGACCTGGTGGGCCGGCGGCGGCTGGTGGATGCGCCCGGTGATCGGCTCGTAGTCCGAGATGTTGAGCGCGTACGGGTAGAGACACCCGTCCCACCCGACCACGTCGAAGGGGTGGTCCGGCACGACGTGCACGGTTCCTGCCAGCCCGCCGGGACCGGATCCGCGGTGCTTGACGTAGACCTCGACGTCCTGCTCCTCCACCACGCGCGGGTCGGCGGGCACCCGCAGGTCGCGCTCGCAGTACGGCGCGTGCTCCAGGAACTGCCCGTGATGCGACAGGAACCGCCTTGCCGGGGTGATGTGGCTGTTCGCCTCGATCACGTACAGCCACAGGGGGTACGGGCCGTGGGGCACCCACCGGTGTGTGGTGGCCCGGGGCAGGATCACGTAGTCGCCGGCTCCCACCCGCAGGTCGCCGAAGACTGTTTCCACCGTCCCTGAGCCCGACTCCACGAAGACGCACTCGTCGCCGGTCGCGTTCCGGTACAGCGGAGAGGGCCGGTCGGCGGCAACGTAGGCGATCCGCACGTCATCGTTGCCAAGGACCAGGCGCCGACCGGTCACCGCGTCGACGGACTTCCCTGCCTGCCCGGGAAAGAGGTCGTGGAGCCGCAGATGCCGTGGCAGGAGGGGCTGGTTGGCGATGGTCGAGTGATCGGGCAGTTCCCACGGCCGGGCGTCGGTGAGAGCCGACGGGATACCGACGTGGTACAGCAGGGATGAGTTCGAGGAGAAGCCCTCCTCGCCCATCAGCTCCTCGTAGTACAGCGTGCCCGCCGGGCCGCGGTGCTGGGTGTGGCGCTTGCGCGGGAGGTTCCCGACGCTGAGGTAATGAGCCATCAGATGCTCCTCGCAGGAGGTGTCGTATCGTGACCTGGGCGGCTAGAAGTTTCCGCGCCGCTCCTGCTCGCGCTCCAGGGCCTCGAAGAGCGCCCGGAAGTTGCCCTTGCCGAAGCCGAGCGAGCCGTGACGCTCGATGAACTCGAAGAAGACCGTGGGCCGGTCGCCGATCGGCTTGGTGAAGATCTGCAGGAGGTAGCCGTCCTCGTCGCGGTCGACGAGGATGCCGCGCTTCTGCAACTCCTCGATGGGCACCCGCACTTCACCGATACGCGCCCGCAACTGCGGGTCCTCGTAGTAGGAGTCCGGCGTGGCGAGGAACTCGACGCCCTCCGCGCGCAGGCAGTCGACGGTACGCAGGATGTCGTTCGTCGCCAGGGCCAGATGCTGGGCGCCGGGGCCCTGGTAGAACTCCAGGTATTCGTCGATCTGGCTCTTCTTCCTGCCGACGGCCGGCTCGTTCAGCGGGAACTTGACCCGGTGGTTGCCGTTGGCCACCACCTTCGACATCAGCGCCGAGTACTCCGTCGCGATGTCGTCCCCGATGAACTCCGCCATGTTGGTGAAGCCCATGACGCGGTGGTAGAAGTCGACCCACTCGTCCATACGGCCCATCTCCACGTTGCCCACCACGTGGTCCAGGGCCTGGAAGAGGCGATTCGGCGCGTCCGGACGCTTGGTGTAGGACGAGGCCCGCGCCCCGTAGCCGGGCCGGTAGGGGCCCTGGTAGCGGGAACGGTCCACCAGACTGTGCCTGGTGTCGCCGTAGGTGGCGATGGCCGCGACCCGGAGCGTCCCGTGCTCGTCGCTGACATCGTGGGGTTCCTCCACCACGGTGGCGCCCTGGGCCCGGGCGTGCTCGACGCAGCGGTCGACGTCCGGCACCTCCAGGGCGATGTCGACGACTCCGTCCCCACGGCGGCGGTGGTGGTCGAGCAGCGGGCTGCCAGGCGTGACAGCGCCCTTGACGACGAACCTCACGGCACCGCTCTTGAGCACGTACGCGTGGTGGTCACGGTTGCCCGTCTCCGGACCCGAGTAGGCCACCAGCTCCATGCCCAGCGCCGACTGGAAGAAGTGCGCCGACTGTGTGGCGTTGCCGACCACCCACTCCACGGCGTCCCACCCGGTCACCGGAAAGGGGTCGGCCGAGTCGTCGTACGAGACGAGGCCGACCAGTTGCTTCAGCTCGTCGAGACCGAGGTTGGCCAGACGCTCCTGATCGGTGAGGTTCTGCTCAAGGCTCATGGTTCCTCCGTTGGCTGGATACGACGATGCGGTGAGGGATGGCCGGGAGTATGAGTCCAAGAGCTGGTCGATGTGCAACATGTCCAGTTCTCGCTAGACAAGGTGCTCATTTCTGCTATCCAAGCCAGCACAGTGCTATACAGAGCGCATAGCTCATGCACTTCGATGGGGAACGAGGGTGACTTGCCGTGTTCGACGAACTCGATGTGGCCCTGCTGAAGACGCTCAGGGATCACCCCCGGGCCGGACATCTGGAAGTGTCCCGGCTGACCGGTGTGGCACGAGCGACCGTTCAGGCGCGCATCCACAAACTGGAGAGCGCGGGCATCGTCACCGGTTACGGGCCGGACGTCGATCTGCGCGCCGCCGGCTACACCGTGCAGGCCTTCGTGACGCTGGAGATCGCGCAAGGCGCCCTGGACGCCGTCCAGGGCGAGCTGGAGGGCCATCCCTCCGTCGTGGAAGCCTTCGCCACCACGGGAACGGGTGACGTCCTGTGCCGGATGGCCGCCCGCAGCCAGGAGGAGCTCCAGCAGGCGCTGCTGGACATCAACCGCTCACCGAACATCGCGCGCTCCATGAGCGTGGTGATTCTTTCGACTGTGGTCGAGACTCGTTCCCTTCCGCCGCTCGAAGCGCACGCACGCGCCGGGGGACGGGCCCCGGCCTACCGCCGTGGCCACCGCGCACCGGGTGGGAGGCGCCCGGCGGACGACCGGGAGGTCTGAGGGCATCCGGCGCCCGCGGACGGCCGGATGTGCTCCGTCCCCAGGGGTTGCTTGCCGCTTGTGCAGAAGAACGCGGCCCATACGGAACGATCGTTCAGCGCTTCGCGGAGAATTCAGCCGATCGATCATCACTGAGGGGCTCCGCGGCTCGATCGGTCCATCAGCGGTCACTCTTGCGCCATGAGGACCCCGACTTCCACGACCGGGTCGGCCAAGCGGGCTTCGCTCGGTGCGGCCATCACGATCGAAGCCCTCGACGACGACCCGTTCACCATCTACCAGCGCCTCCGCGACGAGGAGCCAGTCGCGTGGGTTCCCGCGGCCCATGCCTATCTGATCACGAGGTGGGACGACGTCCACCGCATATGCCGCGACGCCGAGACATTCAGCGCCGCGGTCCATGACTCCCCTCTGTCACAGTCGATCGGACCGAACCTCCTGCACAGCGACGGCGCGTATCACGATCGTCTGCGCGCGCCGTTGACGGAAGGCCTGCGCCCCTCGGTGATCAAACGGACCATGGAAGGTGCCATCCGGGACACTGTCCGCGGTCTGCTCGCGGAATTCCGTCCCGGCGAGGTGGTGGACCTCGTCACCGGATTCGCCCAGACCCTCGCTGTTCGAGTCCTGCAGAGGGTGACCGGGCTGCCCGAGATGCCCGTCGCGGTGTTTACGGAATGGGTGGACGGGATCGCCGCTGGCGCCGCCAACTACGAGCGTGACCCGGACAAGCAGCGGCGAGCGGACGAGGCAAGCGCCGCCGTGGACGACATGCTGCGCGACCGGCTGCGACTCGGCCCGAAGCCGGGCACTTTGCTGGCGGGCCTCACGGCGAGCGGTGCCACGTTCGAAGAGATCGCCGCAACGACCAAGCTGCTGATCATCGGCGGCATGCAGGAGCCGCGAGACCTGTTCGGGCACGCCCTCATCGCCTACCTGACCGATCCTGCCGTCCGTCAGGAGATCGACCGGGACAAGACCATGATCGCCCGCCTGATCGAGGAGGCTCTCCGGATCGGCGCTCCGGTGGGAACCGTCACCAGGCGGGTGACCAAGCCGACCCGCGTTGCGGGGCAGCTCCTGGACGAGGGGTCGCTCGTCCTCGCCGTCCTCGCGTCCGCGAACCGGGACCCCACGCACTGGGACGAGCCGGACGAGTTCCGTCTGCTGCGTGGGCACAACCAGCATCTGTCCTTCAGCGCGGGGGTGCACGCATGTGTGGGCTCCATGTTGGCACGTGCTCAGGCACACACGGCGCTGGAAGAGCTCCTCACGGCCTACCCGGCCATCCAGCTCGCCGAAGAACCGGTGATCCGGGGGTGGGAGTTCCGAGGTCCGACCCAGTTGAAGGTCAGGCTCGGAAACGCGTCCGGACCGTCGGTCGGCGCTCTGGCCGTTGCCGCTCACTCCGCGCCTGCCGTCCCGCTGCGCGTTCTCGACATCGACAGATCCAGCGGTGACACGGCGATCATCACCGTCGGGCGTGAAAAGGGCGGCGAGCTGCCTCCATGGACCCCCGGAGCGCATGTCGATCTCACGTTCGATCACGCCGGGCGAACGTTTCGCAGGTCCTACTCACTGTGCGGTGACCCCGCCGACCGATCCACATGGCGTTTCGGCGTACGCAGGGCCGCTCAGTCGCGCGGCGGCTCGGCATTCCTCGTCGAAGAGCTCATGACAGGCGCCCGCCTGGAAGCGGCGCCGCCCCGCAACGCCTTCGCACTGACCACCGCCCCCGCCTGCCTCCTGGTAGCAGGAGGGATCGGCATCACTCCGCTGCTTCCCATGGCCCGGTCCTTGGCGGCGTCCGGCGCGTCGTGGCAGCTCCTGTACATCGGCCGCGACCGAGACTCGATACCCTTTCTCGACGAAGTGGAAGCGCTGGGCCCCGCAGCCGAGATATGGACGACCAAGGACCGAGGCCGACCGGTCTTGACGGAATGGCTGGGCGCCCTTCCACAGGGCGGTCAGGTGTACGCCTGCGGCCCCTCAGGGCTGCTGGACGAACTCACGGCCTCGGTCACCGGGTACTCCGGCATCAGCCTGCGTGTGGAGCGGTTCGGCTCACCGGCCGGCGCCGCCGCCGCAGCGTCCGGCGGCCGGGCGTTCAGCGTCCGACTGGCTCGCACCCAGAAGGAACTCATGGTTCCGGCTGACAGGACACTCCTTGAAACGCTGGAAGAAGCAGGGGTCATGGTTCCGTCCACCTGCCGCGAAGGTATCTGCGGATCGTGCGAGACTGCGGTCCTGGAAGGTGCGGTGGATCACCGCGACCAGGTGCTCTCCGACGAAGAGAAGGAGCGAGGCGACCTCATGCTCGTCTGTGTGTCCCGATGCAGAGGCGAACACCTGACCCTCGACCTCTGAGGCATGCCGAGGAATCCGCGTGGACCTGGACGACATTGATCTGGCCCTGCTGCGTGCACTGAACGCGGACGGGCGCCTGTCCGCATCCGAGCTGGCCGCAAAGGCGAACGTGTCACGTGGCACGGTGTACTCACGTCTGGAGAGGCTTCAACGGGCAGGAGTGATCCGCAGCTTCACGGTTGATGTCGACGAACACAGGCTGGGCCTGGAAGTCACGGCTCTCGTGCTGGTCTCCGCCGGCCAGTTCAGATGGCGGGAGATGAGCAGTGAACTGGCGGCCCTGCCCGAGGTCCGGTTCGCGGGATACCTCACGGGAGGCTTCGACATCGTGCTCCTCGTGAGGGTTCGCGACACGGACGCCCTGCGCGCTTTTGTATTCGAAAGGCTGCAGAGCATCCAGGGAGTGAGATCGACACAGACCCTGACGGTCGTCGAAGAGGTGGTGGACCGGCCCAACATCATTCCCACCGAATGATGCCGGGCGCCCCGGTTCGGTCACATTCCGGGTTTCCCTGAGCCGTCGCCGCGCGGCTCACCGACGACGACGTCATGCCGCCGCTGGAGGAGTGATTTCGAAGTCCGACGACAAGACCGAGTGGAACCACTCGTCGCGCGGCTGGTACGGCGGCTGCCTCCCGTCCCGCGAGTTTCCCCGTGCTCGTCGAGCTCTGCCTACAGGGCCGCCTGGACCTGGACGCCTTCGTCACCCGCTCGACGAATCGGCGGCGTCGAGGGACTCGCTCGACCTGCGGTGCCGCGGGCGGCGTTCGCGCGGTTCGTCGAGGGGTTGCCGGCCAGGTGTTCAGGAAGACCGGGCGGAAGCGGCGGAGCGTACCGGTCGCGTGCGTCCGAACCGGATGGAGTGGCTGCCGGGAGGTTCCTTCCGCTCCGCCCTTTTTCACGCGTCCCAGCCGCGTGCTGATGAGTGCGGGCGACAGTGGGGTCCCCGTCCACATCCGACAACGCGCGCCGACGGTGTCCTCGACGCGGAGGCCGGCGCGCTCGTCCGAGGGCTGCTCGATGGACCGCAGACCGGCTCCGCGAGCTGGGCCTGCCCGAACCGGACGATCCGTCCCTCACACTCGTCTACGCCTTCCAGCGCATGTCCGCTCTTGGCCGATCCCCCACGCAACCCGGACACCATGACCCCGGAAGGAGCGCGCCTGCTGCGCCGGCTCGACTCCCTCCGGGCTGCCGGCCGGAACCTCCGACCCGACGTCCGCCCGACGGGTGTCCCCCCTGCCGGGCCGTTCGGCGGGACGCGCCGGGACACGCCGCTCGGAACGCGGCCGCGGCGTCCGGCTGCCGGTCCGGCACGACCTGCTCGATTGCCGAACGGGCCTCGACGGCCACGGGGCCGAGTTCGCCGGACGCGTCGCGCCGTTTGAGGCGTGGGGGCGCGGGGGGCGCCGGGCCGTGGCTCAGCCGATGTCGAGGACGACCTTGCCGCTGATGTCCCCGGCGGCGAAGGCCCGCTGTGCCTCGGCTGCCTTCTCCAGGGAGAAGACGGCGCCGACGCGTACGGAGAGCAGGCCGGCCTCGGCAAGCGCGGTGACCGCCGCGAGGTCGGCGCGATCCATCCGTGCGAAGACGTCCGTGGAGCCGGGGGCACCTGGGTCGGCGATGGACGCGACTCGGGCGCCGGGGCGCGTGGCTGCCGCCGACGTGGCGAGGGTCCCGTGGCCGACCGTGTCGAACACGGCCTCCACACCGTTCGGGGCCAGGCTGAGCACCCGGTCGGTCAGACCCTCGCCGTGCGCGATGGCTTCGGCCCCGAGCGTACGGAGGTAGTCATGGTTGCCGGGTGAGGCGGTGCCGATGACGCGGGCGCCCCGGGCACGGGCGATCTGCACGGCAACCGATCCCACACCGCCGGCTGCCCCGTGCACCAGGAGCGTTTCGCCTGGCTGCACCCCCAGTGCGTGCACCACGCCCTGGAAGGCGGTGAGGCCGGCCAGCGGCAGGCCCGCGGCCTCGGTGAAGGACATGGTGCTCGGCTTGTGCGCGACCGTCAGCACGTCCGCGGAGAGAAGTTCGCAGAAGCCGCCGTGCGCCCGCTGCACGTCACCGCGGACGTAGGCGACCACCTCGTCGCCCGGTGCGAACTCCTTCGCTCCGGGCCCTGAGCGTTCCACCACGCCGGCGACGTCCCAGCCAGGAACCACCGGGAAGAACGTCTCCACCGCGCCGTCCAGGGCCCCGGCCTGGATCGCCGCGTCCGCGCGGTTCAGCCCGGCGGCCTTGACCCGGATCAGGACCGAGTCCACGTGGGTCTTCGGCTCCGGCAGCTCGGCGAGCTCCAGGACTTCCGGTCCGCCGTAACGGCGGTACACGACAGCTCTCACGCTCCGGCCCCCGGGATCGCCATCGGCATGTCCATCAGGATGCGGTGCCTGACGATCTTCCACGCGCCTTCGACGCGGCGCAGATCGGTGTCGTAGTAGCCGGACTCGAGGGGCCGCACGGTGCCTTGAGCGCCGAAGACGCCCTCCGGCCAGCCGCCTGCCGGGCGCGGGGTGGCGCGCACCTCGAAGACCACGAACTGCGCGTTCAGGTGCGCCGAGTCGCCGTCCACCTCGATGAGGTGGTCCGACGTGGTGTGGTGGCTCGAGCCGCCCTCGGGGTGCGGCGCCATGAAGTGGTCGACCGCGTACTCCACACCCGCGCCGCCCACGATCGGCTCGCCGACCTCCTCGTAGGTGTCGGGTCCGGTCTTGGCGTAGATCTGCACGGTCGCGTCGTCGGTGAAGAGGGCGCCCTGCGTCGTGCCGTCGCGGCGGTCGGTGGCGCGGACATAGCGCGCCAGGACCTCCTGCACCTTGCGCTCGTCGCTCATGATTCGCATGTTCCTTTCGTGTTCCTGTGCCAATTGGACCACCTGGGGCGATCAAGAGCTATGAGCGTTCCGGCAAGGGTGGATACCCTGGAGGTATCGATGGTTCGGAGAAATGCGAGCCCGATTACTCGATCGCTGTCGCCGACGCTGCCGCCGAGTAGCTCCACTTCAGAAAGGACAGCGACCCGCCTGGGTACGGCCCGGCCTCGCTGTTACCGGTGATCGCCGGTCTGGAGCATCGCGAAACGGCGGCTGCCGGCGCGGCAGCCGCCGTTTCGCGCACACCGATATCAGGATCTTTTTTTCCGGCGGACATCAGCCAGGTACTCGACCCGCTCGACCGGCGGTGCGGTGCGCCCCAGTGCCCGCTGACGGGCCCGAATGCGGGATCCCGCCACCGCATCGCCCCGAAGGGCACCGCGTCCGTCCGCGGACGGCGCCGCCTGCGCCATGCGGACGATCACCTCCTGGGATTTCCCCTGCGGTTACGCGTGGATACCGAACGGACCCAGAATGCCGTTGTCGATGCGTACCGATTCGAGCAGGACGGAGGCGTTGTCGACGGTGAAGACATCCGCAGCAGCCAATGTGCCGACGTACTTGCTGGTGACGGGGGCGGCCGCCTGCTCGGCGACGGCATTGAGATAGGTCTTGAAAATGGCCCAGGAGTTGCCGGTCGTCCCGTACTTCTGGAAATAGGGCGTCGGGTCGAGCGATCCGATGACGGAGGTGACCTCGGCCTTCAGATCGGTGATGTACTGCTTCTGGAGAACGGCGTCGGCCCGAACCCCGAGTCGGCCGAGGTGCCCGCCGACGAGCGTCTTCCAGGGATAACCCAGAGCAATGTCATGGGCGTTGATCCAGTCGGGGATGTCCTCGGAGACGGCAAGGTTCTTGAAGGGGACCCACCCGGGGAAGAGCACGTCCACAAGCATCAACGTCGCCTGGCCGGGGGCGTAGATGTAGATGTTGTCGGGCGAGTGGTTCGGACCGTGGTAGGCGAGTTCGAGGCGTTCCCCGCCCACCGTGAGGACGTAGTTGTCGTCGAACGTCTCCGTGGGTTCCGGGCGATTGGGGTCCGCCGCCCTGCGCAGGATGCGACGTGTCTCGCTGTGGCCTACCCGTATCACCTGCTTGCCGAAGAGGGCGGAAGCCCCGATGTGGTCAGCGTGGGAGTGTGAGTAGACCAGATGGGTGACCTGGGACGGCATTCCGTTGGCTCGCGTCACATCGTCGATCGCGCGCAACAGGTTGTGCCCGATCGTGGGGGGTGCGTCGACGAGCACCACACCCTCCCGCGTGGTCAGGAACATGGCCTGGTAGTAGGCATCGGTGACCCAGTAGAGGTTGCCCTTGATCTGGCCGACGAAGTAACCGTCCGCGTTGAGCGCCGGCCCGAGCGACGCCGAAGGGATCGGCGCGTAGTCGGGCAGGTCGGATGCTTCGGCAGCCGCCGCGGGGGAAGCCAGCGCCCCGCCCAGCAGGGTGCCCGCCACAGGCACGGCAGCGGCGACGGACGCACGCCTCAGGAACGCTCGCCGATTCGAGTTCGCAGCTTCACCGGACTCGGTGTTCATGGATCCTCCGCAGGTGGTTCGGGCGGCCCGGGCCGACGGCCGGGTCGCGGTTGACGGGCGCTTGCCTTCGGCGGCTCCCGATGAGTGGCCGTCCGGCACTCCGGGGCGCCGAGGGCCACGGGCACGTTGGGTGCGTCGGGTACTCCTCCGCCGCACCGGGGGCTTCGCCGCTGCCCCGCCGGTTGCGCAAGCAGCTCGGGTCCACCACTGACACTCCCTGAGCGCTCGCGTACGGCCATGGGCTGAGTAACAGGCTTGCTGTGCCCGGCAGTTGACTCGCCGACCACTAACCAGTTGAAGCATAAACCATTTTGGTTGAGCGGTAAACCATATGGTTGCCACTGCACTCGTCTCCACCTCCGCCCCGGCCTCCGCACGGCAACGGCGCCTGCCCGACGAGACGGTGCACCGCGGCTCATCGGGCCTGCATCGACGTACTGCACCGGCTTCGGCCGCCCGGCACCGGGACCCACCCGAGCGGTGGCACGGTCGACCTGGTGGTGTCGCTCGCCGACGGAGGCGGGGCCATCGGCGATCCGGCCCTGCCGTGCGACCGGGCGCAGGCGTCCGCCCCGGTCGCCTCCGTCCCACCGATGCCTGCCGGCCGGTGCCGGCCCTGCCGCCCGCAGGCAGGGCTCGTCACCCGCGACGCAACCGGACGCGATCGGACGTCCGGTCCCTGACCGCCGGCAACCGCATCCGAAGTCGATCAGGAAGCTTCGACGGCCTTCTTGATCCGCTCGCCGAGGGCCGGTGCGTCCTTACGGACGGCGCTGAGCGCGAAGCCCACCAGCAGCTTTCCGATTCCGTGCCCCTCAAGGGAGTTGAACAGGCGAACCCGTGTCCCACCGCTCGCGGTTTCCTGTAGGTCGTAGCCGCCCTCCGGGGTGGTCACCGAGTTCTTGGAGGTCTCCGCCCAGCGGATCCGCCAAGGGGCCTCGAATTCGGTGATCACCATTTCACGCTTCGACTTCATACCCGCATCCTTGACGGTGCTCCGAAAAACCGTGCCGACCGCCGTGGGCCCGGCCGGGCTCTTCTGGATTTGCTGCACCCGAGGGCTGAACTTGGGATCGTTCGTCCCGTCCGCAAGAAAGGCGAAGACCTCTTCGATGGGCCGATCGATCTCGGTAACCGTTTCGAACTTTCCACTCATGACTGATCACTCCTTGTTTCCATCACATGTTCCATCCACCGCCACGGCCACAGGGCCGGGACCAGCGGCACTTCAGGGCGTTCGCTCAACAGAGCCACCGGTTCGGGCGGTACGTCGGCTCCACGGCCGATCCGGAGCGCTCCCTGAGAGCGGCCCTCGGGCCGGCAGCCCGTACAGCCAGGGGCAGCACCCGGCGGACCGGCCCCTCCCCCACCGGAAGCCGCCCGGCGGAAAGGACCCGGCCACGCCCCCGGGGTCCGTCAGTGAGCAGCCTTGGCGGCCTGCTCGATGAGGTTCGTCACGATGCCCGGGTCGGTCACCTGTGCGGCATGGGGCGTGTCGGCCTCGACGGTGTGGGAGTGGGCTCGTGCGGCCATGAAGCTCTCGGCTGCCGGGGGGATCAGGTGGTCGTCCTTGGAGACCAGGTACCAGGAGGGAATGGTCAGCCAAGCCGGCACACCAGAGGGATCACCCAGGGCCTGCAGCGCGATGGGGTTCTGTGTGGCGGCGAGTTCGGCGGCGGTCTTGTCGTCGAGGCGGCCGCTCAGGAACAGGTCCCGGTACTTGTCCGCCTTGGCGTACAGGTCGACTCCACCGGTGCCGTCGGCCAGGGTGTAGGGCACCGCGTTGAGTGCGGTCGGAACAGGCGCGGTGGGGTCGTCGGTGATGTGGCTACCGGGGAACTTCCCTGCCAACTGAGCCGCACTCTCCCCCTTGTCCGGCGCGAAGGCCGAGATGTAGACGAGGGCCTTGACGTTGGTGTTGCCCGTGGCCGCATTGGTGATGACGGACCCGCCGTACGACTGCCCGACCAGGACGATGGGCCCCTGGATGGTCTTCAGGTAGGAGGCCAGGTATGTGGAGTCGTCGGAGAGGCCGCGCAGAGCCGTGGGAGGGGCGGTGACCGTGTAGCCCTTGGACTGCAGACGGTCGATCACGCCACTCCAGCTTGCCGAGTCGGACCAGGCCCCGTTGACGAGAACGACGGTCGGCTTCGTGTCGGAGGTGGCGTACCGCGAAGGCACGGCGGACGCGAATGTGGTCATTCCGACGGCAATGGCGACGCCTGTGGCGGCGAGGGCGGAAACACGGAAGGTACGGCGGCTGATCACGGGATTCTCCTGGCGTGATGGGGGCGTTTGGGTTTCCTGCCAACGCAGGAACGGCGCGAACGGTGTCAAGGGGCAGAAGCGGCCCCGTGAGTACCGGAAGTGCTGTGTGGAATTGCAGGTGAAGCCACGGCCCACGATGGACGTGTGCCTGAGAGCAGGAACTACCGCTTGGGCGCAGGGTGTCGCCCGTCGGCCCTTTCTCACCTTCGACCGGATCGGAGGCGGCGTCCCAGTGACTAGAACGTTCTATACAGAGGCTAGCAGACTCCGAGCCGGGTACAAGACGCCGGCGGGTGACCCACGTCACTCACCGGGCCGCAGGGACAGCGTGGGCCTTCAGGGGTGACTGCGGACTCCGGTGGAAGGCACCGGGTCATGGCCCTTGACAGGTCGTCGGCCCGTGCCGGGCTGCTCGACCGTCCGCCCGCGCCGGACCGCCCGGCCATCTGCGGAGGGAGGCCGGCGGCGGCGCGGTGTGTCGATGCCGTCGAGGCAGAGAGGGTTCCGTGCGGGGCGGGCACGCCACCGAGCGGTGGGTCGACCGACCAGGAAGGGGCCGTGCGCCAGCAGCCGCGGTCACAGGCGGCGAATGCTTCGCACACGGTCACGCGAAGGGTGGAAGGCGGCTGCTCCGCGCATCAACGAGCGGGCGCCGAGGGCACGCGGCAGTTGATCGGGCGGCACGGTCGGACATGGCGACAGCCGCTCCGGGCAGCACGGCCGGTCATGGCGACAGCCGCTCCGGTGGCCGTCGAGCGTGGCGGCGACGCGTCGGGGGCCGAAGGACGGCGGACCGGCCTCCGGCGGGAGCACCGCGGCGGAACGCGCAGCCTCCAGTGCCTTCGAGGCGAGGCCGCCGGCCCCCGGCTGCGCCGCGCACCACGGCCTCGGGCCGCCGCGGCAGGAAGCCGGTCGTACGGGGTGCGCGACGAGGGTTCCGGCCGGGTTTCGACGGCGGGCAGGACTGCCGCGCGCCGCGGGCACTCCCGGCCGCGCCGTGCGACCCGGGAGCACCCCGGCCACAAGGGCGGGGATGGGGCGAAGGGCTTCGGACTGCGCGAGTGCCGCAGCCGGCCTGCACGACTGCCGCAGCCTTGCCTGCGCGAGGGCCGCTATCCGACCGCCCGGTGCGCGTCCGGCGCGGACCGGATCAGCCCGCGGCGATGAGCATGGCCGCGCCGTGCACCATGGTGCGGGCCGCGGCCCCGGCGTCGTTCAGGTAGCCCGCGACCATCGCTCCGTCCCGCAGGGCAACCATGGTGGCTGCCGACTGCTCGGGCTCCGAGTGCCCGACACTCCTGAACGCGTCCTCGACCACCTGGTGGAACCAGGCGCGATGGGCCAACACGGCCTGGTGCACCGGGTGTTCCCGTTGCGGGTACTCAGCGGCAGCGTTGATGAAGGGACAGCCGCGAAAGCCCGGACCGCAGACGTCCTCCCCGATGGAGTGCGCGATCCCGTGGAGCAGGGCGGCTCCGCCTCCCGTCGCACGGGTCGCGGCGGCCACCTGGGTCCGGATGCCCATGTCCTTTGCTTCCAGGTAGCTCCGCACCAGATCGTCCTTGCCTTCGAAGTGACGATAGAACGTGCCCCTTGCAACCTCCGCCTCGGCCATGACGCGGTCGACGCCGACAGCACGGATCCCCTCCGTGTAGAAGAGCCTGCTCGCCGTCGTCAGCAAGCGCTCCCGCGCTGCCGACGGCGGCCTGGTCCCCACTGCGGCGTTCCCTGCCGTGGTCTCCTTCATGACGGCAGTATACAGAACGTTCATTCCATCTGCTACGGTCACTCCGTGGTCCGTACCGCCCATCGGCACCGCTCATCACCCTGACCACGCCGGTCACCACCTGACTGCGCCTGCCTCCGGTGCGCGTGACCCTCAAGGCCCATCCGCGTCAGCGGGAGCGATTCGCGCCTGAGGGTGCGATCTCTCCCCCGCCGTGTGCGGCGCTCCGTCGCGCGACGGAGCACGGGGACCGCTGAGTGGACCGATGTCATTGCTGCCGCACGGCGCCGTCGCCCAAGGTGATCCTGGATGTGACCGGGCCGAAGGAGTGGGCGATGAAGCCGCAGCCGCTGAGACACGACCGTTGTCCTGCCCACAGTCGCCACGGCCGTCACGACCTGAGCCGACCGGGCACGAGAAGCCCCGTCAGCCGTGTGTGTTCCGGTCGACGGCGGAACCAGCGCTGAGACGAATAACCCGCAGCCGTACGCGGGCGGCCCCCTTCCGCGGCCGCACCGTTCCCCGACACCGGTCGGCTCCGCCCTGCAAAGTGCCGCATTCCCAGGAGACCCCCCATGCCTTTCTACATCGGCCAGCCCTGCATCGACGAGATGGACAAGTCCTGCACCGAGGAGTGTCCCGTGGACTGCATCTACCAGGGCGACAGAAAGCTCTACATCAATCCTGCCGAATGCATCGACTGCGGCGCCTGCGAGACGGTCTGCCCGGTGGAGGCGATCTCCTCGACCCTGCGGGGCGACCCGGACGCGTCGTGGGTGGCGGACAACGCTGCTTTCTTCGCCGAGCCCCTCCCGGGGCGTGGCGCGGCCCTCGGCAATCCCGGAGGCTCACGCCGCACCGGCGTCGTCGGCGTCGACACCCCCAAGGTCGCAGCGCAGAGGGACCTGGCATGAGGGTCATCGACATGCACACGCATGTCGTCCCGGCGGGCCTGCCGGCCCCGGACGGCGACGAGCGCTGGCCCGTTCTCGTCGAGCGGGCCGAGGCCACGGCCGACGTCCTGGTCGCCGGGCGTGTCTTTCGCACGGTGTCCCGCGCGGCGCACGACCTCGGGCACCGTGCCGAGCACCTGCCCCCCGGGCACATGCAGGTGCTCTCCCCCATGCCGGAACTCTTCTCCTACTGGGGCGCACCGAGGGCGACGGCCGACTACTGCGCGTCCGTGAACGAGTGGATCGCCGCCGGCGTGACCGCGTTCCCGGACACCTTCCGCGGCTTCGGCATCACCGCGATGCAGGATCCGGACGTGGCCTGCGGCCAGTTGCCACGGATCGCGGCGCTCGGACTGTCCGGTGTGGAGATCGGCAGCAACATCGCCGGCGTCGCCCTGCACGATCCGCGGTACGCCGATTTCTTCGACGAGGCGGCCCGACTGGGACTCGTGGTGTTCGTCCACGCCTTCCATCCGCCGGGGATCACCACCTTCTCCGATCCGATGGCCGGCAATGGCGTGACGTTTCCCAACGAGATCGGGCAGGCGATCGGCGGACTGATCGCCGAAGGAGTTCTGGAGCGCTCCGGCGACCTGAGACTGCTGGCCTCGCACGGCGGTGGCTCGCTGGTCAGCCTGCTGCCCCGGCTGCGTTTCATCGCGAAGAACCACGAACGGGCCCGCGTGCTGATGCCGCGCGACCCCGCAGAGTACGCCCGGAGCATCTTCTACGACCTCCTCGTCTTCTCGGCGCCCTTGCTGGAGCTGCTGATCGACACCGTCGGGGCCGGCCGGATCGTGGTCGGATCCGACAAGCCGTTCATGCAGCACGATCCTTTGGCCCTGCTCGACCATCTACCGCATCTCGGAGCGGCCGCGATCGAATCCATTCAACGGGGTACCGCGAAACGGCTGCTCGGTCTGTGACCCGGAAACCCGTTGTGTTCCACGCATGCATGCACGCGTTCCACACCCTGACGCCTTCGATCTCTTCAACCTCTTTGTCATCGGGCAACGCCGCTCAGCCGCCGGGATCCGTCGGCGGTGACCGTGCGGAGCCGGCTGAGTCCGCGCCACGCCCGGCACCGGATGGAGACACCTCATGAGAGTCAACGGAGAAGAAGAGGACCGGTCCGTCATCGGGCGTGTCATGGCCATCCTGGACGAGGTGGCCGCGGAGCCCGGCGAAGTGGGACTGAGCGAGCTGGCGCGGCGGACCGGTCTCAAGAAGGCCACCGTCCACCGACTGGCCACCGAGCTCGTCGAGCGTCGCATGCTCGACCGGGGTGTCTACGGCTACCGACTGGGGTTCCGCACCTTCGAACTGGGGCATCACGTGCAGATCTCCCGGCTGCTGCGCAACACGGCGCAGCCCTACATGGAGGACCTGTACGAGAACAGCCACGAGATCGTGCAACTCGCGGTGCTCGACGGCACCGACATCGTGTATCTGGAGAAGCTCGCCGGCCACCGCAGCTATCGGGCCCCCTCAGGCGTCGGCGAGCGCTTCCCGGCACATTGCAGCGGCCTCGGCAAGGCCATTCTCGCCTTCAGCCCCGACGCCGTCGTGGAGCGTGTGCTGTCCGGGGGCCTGCCGCCACGCACCCCGCGCACCATCACCGACCCCGTCCTGTTCCGCAAGGAGCTCGATCGGGTCCGTGACTGCGGTGTCGCCTACGACCGCGAGGAGGGCCATCCGGAGGTCTCGTGCGTGGCCGCGCCGGTCCTCAATCCGGAGGGGCTGCCGATCGTCGCCCTGTCGATCACCGGCCCCTCCTACCGCATGGGGCTGCCGCGCCTCGCGACCGCCGTGCGCACCACCTCCCTCGCCCTCTCCCGGGCCGTCAACGCGCATGCCACCCTCCAGGCACTGCCCAGGCGGCACCAGCAACGGGCGGAGGAACTGCTGTACGGCCCCGTCGACGACGTGTGACCGCGGCGCGGGCATCAGCCGACGCCACCGTCACGCACGGCGTCACGGGTGTGTGCACGCGTGGCGTTGCGGGTGTGCGGCAGGCGTCGGACGCCGACCCTGCACCCGGACTGGAACTCGGCCTCCACCACGTCCCCGGGGGCGAGCTCGACGGCCGGGGTCAGCCCGCCGGTGATCACCAGCATGCCCGGCTCAAGACCGGTCGACTGCTCGTGGAGCCGGTGCACGAGCCACACCAGTGAGTCGATCGGGTTCCCGGAGGCGGCCGCGGCCGACGAGGTCGCCACCGTCACACCGTTGCGGTGGAGGACGACGCCGGTGTGCGCCAGGGAGTGCGGTAGGACCGGCAGCAGCGGCCCGAGCACGACCTGGGCGGCCGACGAGCCGTCCGCGGTGTTGTCCTCGGCGGTGAACCGGTAGTCGGCCCAGACGGAGTCGACCACCTCCAGACAGGCCGCCGCGTACTTCACGGCCCGCAGTGCCTCGTGGCGGGTGATGAGGCCGGCCAGCGGCCGGCCCAGCACGAGCCCCACCTCGGGTTCGACCCGCGGCTGGAGAAGAGCGGGGTCGGTGGTGCCGTCGTTGGGCAGCAGCATCCGGTCGGTGAGCAGACCGTGGTTCGGCGCGCTGACGCCCATCTGTTCCCGCATCGGCTTGGAGGTGTACCCGAGCTTGTAGCCGGCGGGCCGGTCGCCACTGCGCAGCCGGGCCTCGTTCACCTTGTCCTGGATGCGGTAGGCATCGCCGAGGTCGAGCGGCTCCCTCTCGGACAGGGGCTCCAGCAGGACGCGTTGGCGGCGGGCGGCCAGCAGCAGTGACGCCTGCCGCGCGGCCCATGCCCCGCCACGTGCCGTGCCGACGGCCGTGTCCGTGTCCGTGTCCGCTGAGGCTGTCGTATGTCCTGCGCGTGCCATGGGCGTGCACATCCTCTTGCTCGTTCTTCCCACCGGGGCTGTTCGCCCTTCCCACCGGGGACGGCACGCCCAGCCTGCCCAGGCGCCCGGCGGGCCGGAAGACGAGCGGTCCGGGCAGTGAACCGATGACCTTGTTCCGTCCTCGGCACGGCCCGAGAGTGGGCAGCGCGGCACCGCGGCGGCGAGCGGAACGCACCGCCCGACCATCGCCGCCCGCCAGTGCCGCGCCGGGCGTCCGGGGTGCCCCCGCTCGGGACCACGCCGTGCCACGGCACCGGTCCGCACGGGCGCCCGCACCGACCACGGCAACACCTTCGCTCCACCACCACCGGCCGACGGCATGGGACGCCGCGGCCGGACCACGTGGGCGCACCGTCGCGTCCGCCGTTCTCAGGAGGCCCCTGCGGTGAACACAACGGAGTCGCTGTACCTGGACGGTCACTGGGCATCGTCCCGGAGCCCCGGGCGCGAACAGGAGCGGATCACCCTGCTGTCCGCGAGCACCGAGGAGGTGCTGGGCACCGTCGCACTGGGCGGCAGGGCGGACGCGGACGCCGCAGTCGCGGCGGCCCGTGCGGCCTTCGACGCCCCGGACGGGTGGGCCCACTGGGAGCCGTCGCGGCGCGGTGAGGCCCTTGACCGGCTGGCCGACGCGCTGCAACGGCGCGCCGAGCTCATCAGTCGTGCCGTCTCCGCCCAGAACGGGATGCCCATCACCGTCTCGCGCCAGCTCGAATCATGGCTGACCGGTGTGATCGTGCGGTACTACGCCGAACTGGCCCGCACCGCACCGTTCGAGGAGAGTCGACCGCACGTGGTCGCCGGCACCACCACCGTGTACCAGGAGCCCGTCGGCGTGGTGGCCGCGATACCACCGTCGAACTTCCCGCAGAGCCTGGCGGCCACCAAGTACGCGCCCGCGCTCGCCGCGGGCTGCACGGTGATCCTCAAACCCTCGCCCAGCACGCTGCTCGACGCGTTCCACCTGATGGAGGCCGCCGCGGAGGCCGGGCTGCCGCCCGGTGTCCTCAACCTGCTCCCGGTGACGGCCGGGACGGCTGCCTACCTGGTCGGTCACCCGGGCGTCGACATGGTCGCCTTCACCGGATCCACCGCCGTGGGCCGGCGCATCGCCGAGATCTGCGCACCTCTGCTGCGTCCTGTCACGCTCGAACTCGGCGGGAAGTCCGCCGCGATCGTCCTGGACGACGCCGACCTGGACCTCTCCGTGATGGGCGAACGGCTCTACTCCGCGACGCTGTTGAACAACGGCCAGACCTGTTTCCTCAGCACCCGTGTCCTGGCCCCCCGCTCCCGGTACGCCGAGGTCGTCGACGCCTTCGCCGCGCTCGCCTCCTCCCTGCGTGTCGGCGACGCGCTGGATCCCGACACCCAGATGGGGCCCGTGGTCAGCCGTGCCCAGCGGGACCGCGTGGTGGGCCGCATCGGCCAGGCACGGGCCGACGGCGCCCGCCTCGTCGTGGGCGGCGGCCGCCCCGCCGGCCTCGACAAGGGGTGGTTCGTCGAACCGACCGTCTTCGCCGACGTCGACAACGGCAGCCGCCTGGCCCGGGAGGAGGTCTTCGGCCCGGTGCTCTCCGTCATCCCCTACGACGACGAGGAACAGGCCGTCCGCCTGGCCAACGACTCCGAGTACGGCCTCGCCGGCACCGTGTGGAGCGCGGACCCCGAGCGCGCGGGTGCCGTCGCCCGGCGCATGCGGACCGGTTCCGTGGGCATCAACGGCTACCTCCCCGATCCGGGCGCGCCGTTCGGTGGTGTGAAGCGCAGCGGCATCGGGCGTGAACTCGGCCCGCACGCCCTGGCGCGGTACCAGCAGCCGAAGTCCGTCTTCCACTGAGGACGGCGGCACCGCAGCCGGTGCCGGAGGACGGTGGCGACCAGGGGTCCACGCAGTGGACCCGTCGCGTCGTCCGGGTGCCGGCTGCTCACGATTCCGACGTGACCATGAACGACGCTAGGAGTGAGGGATGGCTGACCCATCTGACCGGGACCACGTGGTGGATCTCGTCATCGTCGGCGCGGGACCGGCCGGGTTGTTCGCGGCCTACTACGGCGGGTTCCGCGGATTACGCGTGGCCGTGATCGACTCGCTCCCGCAGCCCGGCGGCCAGGTCATGGCGATGTACCCGGAGAAGCCCATCTACGACATCGGGGGTTTCCCCTCGGTGCGCGGCAGGGACCTCATCGACGGCCTGACGCGCCAGGCCGCGCCGTTCGGGCCGCTGTACCTGCTCGGCCAGCAGGCGGTGGAACTGCACCGCGACGACGGCGGCGTGCTGACGCTGACCACCTCGGCAGGCAGCCGGGTCATGTGCCGTGCGGTCGTCGTCACCGCGGGGGTGGGCACGTTCACCCCGCGTGAGCTGCCTGCGGGCGGCCCGTACGAAGGCCGCGGCCTGATGTACTTCGTGACACGTCCGCAGGACCTGGCCGACAGGGATGTCGTGATCGTCGGCGGTGGTGACAGCGCCGTGGACTGGGCCCTGGCACTCGACAGCGTGGCCAGGTCGGTCACCCTGGTCCACCGGCGGGCCCGGTTCCGCGCCCACGAGCACAGCGTGGCGCAGTTGATGGCGTCGCCGTCCATCGAGGTCCTGGTCGAGCACGAAGTCGTCGAGGCGGGCGGCACCCCTGCGCTGGAGAGCGTGCGGGTCGCCGACAAACAGGGCAACGAACGCCGGCTCGCGTGCCAGACCCTGGTCGCCGCGCTCGGCTTCGTCGCCGACCTCGGCCCGCTCGCCGAGTGGGGCGTCGCGCTGCGCGACCGCCACATCCTCGTCGACACCAGGATGGCGACGAACGTGCCCGGCGTCTTCGCCGCGGGCGACGTCACCGAGTATCCGGGCAAGGTGCGGCTGATCGCCGTGGGCTTCGGCGAGGCCGCCACCGCCGTGAACAACGCCATGACCGTGATCAACCCGGAGGCGGCGCTCTTCCCGGGGCACTCCACGGACCAGCCCCGATAGGGGGCGCCCGGCGGGCCGGCCGTGCGGGGGCGGTCGTCCCGGCCGCGCGGTCCCCCGCGCCCCCGACGGGCGCCGCCACCCTCCGTCAGGCGCGGCTCACCGCGCCGGGCACACCGCTCACCGCTGCGGTCCACTCGGTGGGCCGACTTGATTGTTCCTGCTCATAGCCCTGGAGAGACTCCGAGCATGCATCAGAACCAGTTGGAGGAGGCCGCCCGTCGGCTCACCGAAGCCGAGCGGAGCCGCACGCCCATCACACCGCTCACCCAGACGTACGACGGTCTCGACATCCCGGCCGCCTACGAGGTGCAACGGGCGGTCATCGCCGAGCGCATCGCCGGTGGCGCCCGGGTGCGCGGCCACAAGGTGGGTCTGACCGCCGCCGTCATGCGGGAGCAGTTCGGCGTCTCGGAGCCGGACTACGGCGTCCTGCTCGACGACATGTTCCTCCTGGAGGGCAGCGAGGTCCCCGCGGGCAGCCTGCTCGCGCCCCGGGTCGAACCCGAGCTCGCCTTCGTGCTGGACCGTCCGCTCGGCGGGCCGGGGGTGACGGTGGCCGACGTGCTGCGGGCCACCGCGTTCGTCACGCCCAGTCTGGAGATCATCGACTCCCGGATCCGGAACTGGGAGATCACCGTCCACGACTCCATCGCGGACAACGCCTCCTCGGCCCGCGTGGTGCTGGGCGGCACGGCCACCGACGTGCGCGACATCGATCCGAGGCTGCTCGGCGTCGTCCTGCGCCGCAACGGCGAGATCGCCGAGACCGGGGCCACCGGTGCCGCGCTGGGCAACCCCGTCTCGGCCGTCGCCTGGCTGGCCAACAAGCTGGGTGAGTTCGGCGTGACCCTCGACGAGGGGTCCGTCGTGCTTCCCGGCAGTTGCACCCGCGCCCTGCCGGTCTCCCCCGGCGACCACGTGCGCGCGGACTTCGGACAGGTCGGTTCGGTGGGAGTGGTGTTCGCATGAGCGGCAACGTGCCCAAGGCGACGACCACCCTCGACGTCCGCGGCCTGGCGGCCCGCCTGATCACCGCCGAGGACACCCGCACCGACGTCCTCCCGCTGAGCCGGGACGTGGACCTGGCCGTCGACGACGCCTACCTCGTCCAGCGCGAGGTGCTGCGGGCCAAGGAGGAGCGCGGCGAACGGATCATCGGCGGCAAGCTCGGCCTGACCTCGCGGGCGAAGCAGATCGACATGGGCGTGGACAACCCGCTGTACGGCTTCGTCACGTCGGGCATGCTCCACGACGCCACCGCGCCGGTGGACCTGTCCACGCTGATCCACCCGCGCGTCGAGCCGGAGATCGTCTTCGTGCTCAAGGAGGAACTGGCCGGCCCCGGCATCACCCCGGGTGACGTCCTCGACGCGACCGCCTCGGTCTGCGCCGGCCTGGAGATCATCGACAGCCGCTACCAGGCATTCAAGTTCACCCTGGAGGACGCGGTGAGCGACAACGCCTCCTCCGCCCTGTTCGTGCTCGGCAACGAGTTCGTCGAACCGTCCGGGGACCTGTCCCTGCTGGGCTGCCTGCTCCAGGTCAACGGCAAGCAGGTCGCGACCGCGGCCGGCGCGGCGGTCTGCGGCGATCCCGCGCAGGCGGTGGCGTGGATGGCCAACGCGGCCGGACGGCGCGGCACCGCGCTCAAGCCCGGCTGGCTGGTGCTGTCGGGAGGTCTGACCGCCGCGGTGCCGCTGCGGTCGGGCGACTGCGTCAGCGCGGACTTCAGCCGACTCGGCGGCGTCAGCGTGCGCGCCCGGTGACCGCGACCCCCTGAAAGGAACCGGAACAATGCCGTTCATCCAGATCACGATGGCCAAGGGACGCACCGCCGACCAGAAGCGGGAGCTGCTGCGCGAGGTGTCGGCGGCCGCCGCCCGGGCCACGGGCACTCCCGAGGCTGCGGTGCGGGTGTGGGTCGTGGAGGTCGACGCCGGCGAGATCATGGCCGGGGGCACGGTCCTCGCCGACAAGCAGGCTGCCGCGGCCAGGGCCTCGTCATGAGTACGTTCGTCCTGGTGCACGGGGCCTGGCACGGCGCATGGTGCTGGGACCGCGTCCTGCCCGAACTCCGGGCACGGGGGCACGGGGCCGTCGCGGTGGAACTGCCCTCGGACGACCCGGCCGCCGACAGCGAGGCCTATCTGCGCGCCATCGACGCCCACGTGGCGGATCCGGGCTCCACCGTGCTCGTCGCGCACTCGATGGCCGGCCTGATCGCCCCGGTGTACGCCGAGCGGCGGCCGGTACGCGAACTGGTGCTGCTCGCCTGTCTGCTGCCGCTGCCGGGGGCGAGCTGGCGCGACCAACTGGCCGGGTCCCGGCCGATGGCCGAGGACTTCTACACCACGTTCCTGCCCCGGCAGCGCAAGGACGAACGAGGCCGCAGCCACTGGGCACCGGAGACCGCCGCAGAGCTCTTCTACCACGACTGCCCACCGGAGGAGGCGGCCGAAGCAGCCGCCCGGCTGCGGCCCCAGGCCGCCACCGTGCTGGGCGAGACGACCCCCTGGGAGGGCGGGGTCCCCTCTTCGACCAGGTACGTCGTGTGCGAGGAGGATCGCGCGGTCTCGGGCGGCTGGGGCGCTCGGACGGCCGTTGACCGCTTCGGTGCGCGCGTGGACCACCTGCGCTCCTCGCACTCCCCCTTCTGGTCCCGCCCCGCTGCCCTGGCCGAACTGCTCACGGCCGGGGACGGCGGCGGCGAACCCCGCACCCCGACCCAGGAGTCGATTCGATGATCCCCACCGGTCTCACGTCCCCGGTGATCGCTCGCACCGCGCCGGCCGACGCCGCCAGGGCGGTGCGCGAGCCCGCTCTCATCTGTGCCGTGTCGCAGTTCCTCTTCGAGGAGGCCGCGTTGCTGGACGAGTGGCGCCTCGACGCGTGGCTGTCCCTGTTCCACCCGGACGCCGTCTACCTCGTCCCCACGCCGGAGGACCTCGGCGGCGACCCGGCGACGACGCTGCACCTGGTGCACGACACCGTGCCCACCCTCGCCGGCCGGGTCGAACGGCTCAAGAGCAAGCACGCCCACGCCGAGAGCCCCCGCTCCCGCACACGGCGCCACATCGGCAACGTCCGCGTCTGGCAGCGGCTGGACGGGCTGGACGTGCGCAGCGTCTTCCAGGTCGTCCGGGTCCGCGGCGGGGTCGTCGACCGCTACGCCGGTGTGTACGAGCACACGCTCGTGCCCAGGTCGGGCACGGAGCCCGACTGGCTGATCATGCGCCGGCGGGCCGTCCTCGACCACAGCATCGAATCGGCGGGCGGGCAGTTGAGTGTGCTGCTCTGACCCGTCCCGTCCTCGCCGAAGGAGGCGTTGACCATGACCGTGAACCACGATTGGGCTACACGTACCGCGTCCGCGAAGGAGTGGGTGGTCGAGGACGTCGCGGCGGGCACCTTCCGCGTCGACCGGACGACCCTGGTCGACAGCGCCGTGTACGAGCGGGAGATGGCCTCGGTGTTCGCCCGGTGCTGGCTCTATGTGGGGCACGAGTCGGAGATTCCGCGCCCCGGCGACTTCAGGGCCCGCGACGTCGGCAACCGGCCGCTGATCTTCTGGCACGGCCACGACGGGGTCCGGCGCGTGCTGTACAACACCTGCCGGCACCGTGGTGCGCTGGTGTGCCGGGTGCCCGAGGGCAACGCCCGCGGTATGAGCTGCTTCTACCACGCCTGGACGTACGCGAGCACGGGCGCGCTCAACGGCGTGCCGGGTGACGAGGGGTACGGCGAGCACTTCGACCGGGAGGGCATGGGGCTGCTGTCACCGCCCAGGGTCGACAGCTACCGCGGTTTCCACTTCGTCTGCTTCGACCCCGACGCGGTCGACCTGAAGACGTACCTGGCCGGTGCCGCCGAGTACATCGACCTGGTGGCCGACCAGGCGGACGACCTCGAGGTCGTGCCCGGTGTCCACGAGTACTCCATGGACGCCAACTGGAAACTGTTCGTGGAGAACAGCCTGGACGGCTACCACCTGCTGCCGCTGCACAAGACGTACTTCACGTACCTGGAGCAGCACGAGGGCAACACCCTCGACCGCAATGACGCCACCGAGGCCGTGGACCTGGGCAACGGTCACGCCGTCATCCGGGTGCACGGCCCCTGGGCCCGGCCCGTGGCCCGCTGGGCGCCGGCGCTCGGCGAGCACAACCGCCCGGGGATCGAGGCGAAGTACCAGGAGCTGGTGGAGCGTTACGGACCCGAGCGCGCGGAGATGATCGGGCACACCGACCGCAACCTGCTGGTGTTCCCCAACCTGATCATCAACGACATCATGGGGATCGTGATCCGCACGATCACACCCACCTCGGCCGGTCACACCAAGATCTACCAGTGGTCCCTGGCGACGGCCGGCGAGGACCCGGACCTGCGCGCGCGACGCCTGGACAGCTACATCGCCTTCCAGGGACCCGCGGGACTGGCCACCCCCGACGACCTCGAAGCCTGCGAGGCGTGCCAGGCAGGACTGCGCACCGCCCCGGACGTGGCCTGGTCGGACATCTCACGCGGCATGCACCGCGAGCACACGGGACAGCCCAGCCTCGCCAGCGACGAACTCCAGATGCGTGCGTTCTGGCGCCGCTGGCAGTCGCTGCTCGACTGACCGGCCCACCCGCCCCCGCACACCACACCACACCACCAGCCCCGAAGGGTGAAGACCATGGCAGAAGTACTCGGTCTGGGAGTGACCCACTACCCGCCGCTGAGCGGCACGAACGAGAACCTGACCCGTGTGTTCCAGCGGGCCCTCGGCGACCCCCTACTGCCCGCGGAGGCCCGCGACCCGGCCAACTGGCCCGCGGAGGCCCGCGCCGAGTGGTCCTCGGACGAGGGCGCACGGGCCGGCCGCCGTCATCGCGACGCCCTGGTCGCGCAGTTCGCCAGGGCACGGAAGGCGCTCGACGAGTTCAACCCCGACGTCGTTCTGATCTGGGGCGACGACCAGTACGAGAACTTCCGCGAGGACCTCGTTCCGCCGTACTCAGTGCTGGCCTACGAGGATCTGACGGTCCGGCCGTGGGAGCACTCGGCCGCGTCCAACGTCATGGGCGAGCGCAACGTGTGGAACGAGCCGAAGGAACACGAGGTCCTGGTCAGGGGGCACCGTGAGGCGGCCAGGTACTTCGCGGGATCGCTGATCGAGCAGGACATCGACGTCAGCTACGCCTACCAGCCGCTGCACCACCCCGGCTTCGCCCACGCCTTCCTCAACACCGTCCTCTACCTCGACTACGAGCGCAAGGGCTTCGACTACCCCGTCGTGGCCTTCCCCATCAACTGCTACGGCCGCCGGGTCATCAGCTACCAGGGCAACATCAGCGCCCTCGGCGACGTCCGCGAGCTCGACCCGCCGAGCCCCTCGCCCTCGCGCGTCATGCGGATGGGCGCGGCAGTCGCCCGTGCGGCGGCCGAGAGCCCGTGGCGTGTCGCACTGATCGCCTCCTCCAGTTGGTCGCACAGCTTCCTGGTGGAGTCCACCCACCACCTCTTCCCGGACACCGCGGCCGACCGGCGGCTGTACCAGGCCCTGGTGGACGGCGACCTGGACGTGTGGCGGTCCACCGGCCTCGCCCAGGCGGAGGCCGCCGGCCAGCAGGAACTGCTCAACTGGTGGGCGCTGCTGGGTGCCATGGGCGAACTGGGCCGCCCCGTGCCGACCTGGTCGGAGTTCGTGGGGTCGCACCTGTTCGTGTCGGACAAGGTCTTCGCGGCCTACCAGCCGTGAACCCGCCCGCACAGGAGTCCCGTATGAGCACCGTACGCAGCACCAACCCGCACGCACCCGGGGAGACGGTGGCCGAGGTCCCCGCGACCCCCGCCGACCGGCTCCCGGCCCTGCTGGAACTCGCCGCTCACGCGGGCCGCGACTGGGCGCACACTCCCGCACCCGAGCGCGCGAGCGCGTTGACCCGGGTCGCGGACGACATCGCCGCCGCCTCCGACCGGCTAGCCGACCTGGTCTCCCGCGAGGTCGGCAAGCCGATCACCGAGGCACGCGGCGAGGTGACGCGCGCGGAACGCGCCAGGTCGGGCCGGTCATCAACGAGGCTGCACGGGACAGCGCCCTGGCCGCGGTCGCATCCAGCACGGGACGCGTCCTGACCGGCGGCACCGCTCCCGACGCGCCCTCGGGCTCCGGTTCAGCCACGCCCGCGGCGACCGAGTGCAGTACGGACCTGGTTGAGCCCCTCCGCCCTCCAGTGGCCCCGGTCGGGCATGTGGTCGTCCCTGCGCCAGCGCCAGGCCGAGAACAGCGCCCAGTTCAGGGCGCGGCACTGGTGGATCAGCTCGTCGTCGGCCCCCGCACAGTGCTTTCCCACCTCTTCGGGCGCATGGGCGAGATCGAACTCGATCGGCCCGCGGCAGCACGTGGCGAGGTCCACGAAGAGCGGCCCCCTCCTCGTGTTCAGGAGGTTGCCCGGGTGCGGCTCGCCGTGCAGCAACTGCTCGCCTGCTCGGCCGATGCCGATCGCGGCGCCCAGACCGCCGAGTGTGTCGCTGAGGAGCTCCCGGTCGGAATCGGGCAGCTCGGGGGACCGCTGCCGGTCGTTCACCTCCCTCAGCGCCACGGCGACCCGATCGGTGACGTGCGGTGCGTCCAGATCGATCCGACGCAGGGCTGCGTGGTGCCGTGCGAACGCGTCCGCGTAGTCGCCCGGCGCGATCCCCGACCCCACGGGTTCGTAGTAGGTCCAGAACGAGATGGCGAAGGCATCACGCACATGGACCAGAGGATCGATCCGCGGGTCCAGCTCGCCCACCGGAGCGTCGACGCCCGCGAGACGGTGCGCAACCTCCACCTCGAACTCGGAATCAGCCAGGTGCGCCGAGGGTGCGACCCGGACCAGGGCATCGCAGGGAACCAGGCGGAGCGCGACGCGGTCCGAGTTGTGGATGACGACCACATCGTCGACCTGAAGGCCCAGCTCCGAAGCGGTCGCCCGGCCTGCCTCGACCGCGCGGCGCAGTTCCCACGGTTCCATACCGTCCTCCCTCGTTGTCGGTGCACATACCCGTCCGGAGCGGTTGGTCAGGGTTCTCCCCGTGTACGTGGCCAGGGGGCTCCCGGGCGACGGGGCCCCGGCATGCGAGTCGTGCGGCCTCTGCCCGTGCGGTCCGGAGGCAGGCGGGGCCATGTCGATCCCCTTGCTCTCGCCGAACCACCGCTCCTGCCCGGCCGCCCTCCCGCACCTCAGCAGGTGATCCTTCTCCGGCTGGGCGGGCCCGGGCAACACCTTTGCGCCGGCTTGGGGCGCGGCACCGATGCGGGCGCGCCTTGCCGACGGGGTGATCCGCGGGGGCGAGCGCAGAGCGCGTGATCACCGAGGTGGCGGTGCCCCTCGGCGGAAAGGCCGAGGGGCGCCAGGGCGGAGCAGTGCGGCGCGGGACGCGCAGCGGGTTGCGGGGGGCGACGTAGCGGAACCGCGGGGCGCGCAGCTCCGCGGAGGTCGCCGGGCTCAGGCCGCAGGGGACGGGCATGTTCGTGACCAGGCAGAGCATCGCCTCGGTGCGTTGTCCGCCTGTGTGCGGGCCCGCACGTGCCGGGGGCGCCCGGCGGGCGGTCGTCGGGGGTTCAGGCCGTGGCGCCCGCGCCTTTCCTGTGGCGGTTGCGATGCGCGGCCTGCTTCGCGCGGTTGCCGCAGAGCGCCATGCTGCACCACCTGCGGACGCGTCCGCGTGTGTGGTCGGCGAACATGAGTGTGCATGTCGGGCCTTCGCAGACCTTGATGTGCGAGAAGTCCTCTTCGGTGAGGGACCTCGCGAGGGCCTCCCCGATGGCCAGGAGCAGCGAGTCCGGTGACCGCCAGCGGCGCGTCGCCCGTATCCGGAGGCCGGGAGGGTCTTCCTGCTCGGCGGCCACGACCTGGAGGAACCCTTCGTCACGTGCGAGCAGCCGGTTCAGTGAGGCCAGTTCCGGTAGGTCCTCGGGACTGAGGGGCTTGCCCATGTGCGTGCGGACGAAGCCCCGGAATTCCTCCCGCAGGGTCCGCGCCTGTGCCGCTACCGTGTCGAGTTCGCCGGGCAGGGCCTGCTCCCGCAGGGTGGCGAGCACGTGTGGCGGCACCAGCCGCGCCTGCTCGAGCCAGGCCAGGAGGCCGTCGCCGTCCTCGACCCAGTCGACCTCGGTGTCCACCGGCGTGGCGATCGAGTTGAGGAAGTCCAGGCCGAGCGTGTCGGCGATGAAAAACGCCGGAGTCTGTTGAACCATCCCGCCTGATCCCTCCCTGTCCTGTGCCACCTTCCCTCAGAAAGGTAACCCCCCTGCGGGTCGTTGACAAGTTACTCCCGCTTTCGTAACCTCCTCAGCGTGAACAAGACGGTTAGCCACCATGGCCGACCATCCGAAAGGAGTGGGGAATGCCCGGGAGCAACGTCGTAGCGGTGTTGGCACACGGCGCTTGGACCGACGGTTCGAGCTGGAGAAGGGTGGTCGCCGGACTGCGTTCCAAAGGGGTGAGAGCCGTCGCCGCACCGCTGCCGCTGACCTCGCTGGCAGATGACGTCGCCGCGCTCGATCGCACCCTGGAGCTGGTCGACGGGCCCGCGGTGCTGGTCGGGCATGCGTACGCGGGCGCGGTCATCGCGTCGACGGCCGACCGGAAGGTCGCGTCACTGGTCTACGTCGCAGCCCTGGCGCCGGACGAGGGCGAGACCGTGGCCGACCTCTTCTACCGGGCGCGGCCGCATCCGGATGCTCCGCAGCTCGGCCCTGATCGACACGAGCTGATCTGGCTGCCCGAGGACGCGTTCGCCAGGGCCTTCGCCCAGCAGGCGACGGCCGAGGAGCAGGCAGAGCTGGCCGCCGCCCAGCGACCGCTGGCGGCCCGGAGCATCGGGGTCCCGGTGGGGCGCCCGGTCTGGAGGGACAGGCCGAGCTGGTTCCTGGTGGCCGAGGAGGACCGCATGATCCCCGCGGAGACCCAGCGCTTCGCGGCCGAGCGCATGGGCGCGAAGGTGCGCACGGCGCCCGTCGACCACATGCCCATGCTCACGGCGCCATCCGTGGTCACCGACATCGTGCTGGAAGCCGTGCGCGAGGTCGATCCGGGTCGTTGACGGACCCACCGGACGGCCCGTGCGGCACTCGCACACAAGGACGCATCAGGCGGGGAAAGCGCCATGTCGCCTCGCCCATAACCAGCCCATACCTTACAAAGAAGTTACTTGAAATCTACACACGCCGGCGGTCGCACCCCGCCGGCCGCATCCCTGGAGAAAGGTGAACCGACATGACCGACATCGCCTACCGCACGGCGGACGTGGACGGCCTTGAGGTCTTCTACCGCGAGGCGGGCCGACCCGACGCACCGACGCTGCTCCTGCTGCACGGCTTCCCGTCCGCGAGCCATATGTTCCGGGAGCTGATCCCCCTGCTCGCCGACCGGTTCCACATCGTCGCTCCCGACCTTCCCGGCTTCGGCAGGTCGGGCATGCCCGCACGGGAGGAATTCGACTACACGTTCGAGCACCTCGCGGATGTGATCGATCGGCTCACGGAGATCCTCGGCCTGGACCGCTTCGCCATGTACGTGTTCGACTACGGCGCACCGGTCGGGTTCCGGATCGCCACCAGGCACCCCGAGCGGATCACCGCCATCGTCTCGCAGAACGGCAACGCGTACGAGGAGGGGCTGAGCGACGCGTGGGGTCCCGTCCAGGCGTACTGGGCGGAGCCGTCGCAGTCCAATCGGGACGCGATCCGGATGCTCGTGCAGCCGGACACGACCGTCTGGCAGTACACGCACGGTGTCCCCGACGCGAGCCGGGTCAGCCCGGACGGCTACGGGCTGGACAACCACTACCTCGCGCGCAACGGTGCGGAGGACATCCAGCTCGACCTGTTCCTCGACTACGCGACCAATGTCGCGCTGTACCCGCGGTTCCAGGAGTACTTCCGGACCAGCCGACCGCCGCTGCTCGCCGTGTGGGGCAGGAACGACCCCTTCTTCCTGCCGGCCGGAGCCGAGGCGTTCAGGCGCGACATCCCCCAGGCCGATGTCCGCTTCGTGGAGACCGGTCATTTCGCCCTGGAGACACACGTCGAGGAGATCGCGGCCGCGATCCGGGAGTTCCTCACGGCCTGAGCGCCGCAGGGCGGGGTTCCGAGCCGCGCTTTCATCCGTTCGGGGGTCGGTCGACATGGCGGACCGCCGGCACATCCGCACACAGCGAAGGGGGAGTCGAATGCCGGACTCCGTAGCAGTGGTCACCGGGGCCAGCCAAGGTATCGGCCGTTCCACGGCGATCCGGTTGGCGCGGGACTTCGCCCACGTCGTTCTCGTCGCCCGCAGTCGATCCCGTCTGGAGGACACCGCTTCCCGCGTCAGGGCGGCCGGAGCAGAAGCTCTCGCCGTCGACCTGGACCTCGCGGATCGCTCAGCGGCCGGGGCGGTGGTGGCACGGACGAGGGAGGCGTTCGGCCGTATCGACGCCCTGGTCAACATCGCGGGCGCCGTCCCGCAGATCGATCTGTTCGAGATGACCGACGAGCAGTGGGACGCGGGGATGGAACTCAAACTCCACGGCGCCCGGCGCCTGACGGTCGCGGCATGGCCGGCACTGGCCGAGGCGAAGGGCTCGGTCGTCCTTATGTCGGGTAACACCGCTGTTTCCCCCGAGCCCGCCGCCGCGGCCGTGGGCACGATCAACGCCGCGATCGCCGCCCTCGCGAAGGCGTTCTCCGAGCGCGGCATCGATGACGGCGTCAGCGTCAACAGCGTCCTGCCGGGGGCGGTCATGACCGGCCGCCGCCGTTCGTTCCTCGAGAAGTGGGCTCCTTCTCACGGGATGACCGTCGAGGAGGCGATCGACCGGTTCCCCGGGAGAGCCGGCATCGCACGCTTCGGTCAACCGGAGGAGATCGCCGAGCTCATGGCCTTTCTCGTCTCGCCGGCAGCGAGGTGGATGACCGGGTCGGCGCTGCGCATGGACGGAGGCGAGGTCAAGGCTGTGTGACCCGGCGCCCCGGCCGGCGGTGCGAGGACCGGGAGCCGGAGTGCCGCACCCAGGGTGTCCCGGGGCGGTGTCCTTGGCTGCTCGGGACGGCAAGCCCGTCGGCACCGAAGGCGAACGGCAGATCCTCGCGGGTGGGCCCGGGGTCCGTCATCCACCTTCGGTCGGAACAGCGGTGGCGCTCCGGGCGGATCGAGGCAGCTCGGCACGTCACCGCTCACCCGTGGGGCGAACACCGCGCGGGCCGAGCGTGCGCCGCCGTGCCAGGGACCGTCCTGCCGGTCTCGACCTCAACGCCTTCGCGGAGGCCGCCGACACCATCGCTCGCGCTGAGCCGGGGCCACCGACTCGCCGCCACCTGCGCGCACCCCGCCGAGTTCGGACGCCACCGAACACCGCGAGCATGCGGGAGTTCCCGCGGACGGGTCCCACCTCACGGTCCCGCACAATGCAGATTCCCCGCGGTCGCAGAGCGACCGCGGGGAATCGGTTGGTGTCCGAGGGGGGACTTGAACCCCCACGCCCGATAAAGGGCACTAGCACCTCAAGCTAGCGCGTCTGCCATTCCGCCACCCGGACCAGGTGCGCCGCTCGCGGGGTGATCCCCGCGGCGACACACACAACAATACCAAGCTTTCGGAGCGGCTTTCACCTGCGTATCTGCCCGCCTCGGCGGAGGCAGGCGGCGGGTGCGGCCGGGTACCCGCGGACACCGTCCGCGAGTTCCCGGCCGCGGTGGGTGACCGGAACCCGGCGGATCACGGCATGAGCTGGTACTCCGGGAAGTTCCCCGGCAGCCGCTCCCCCCTCGCCCCCTGCGTCACGGCCCGCACCAGGAGCTCACCGCCGACGAAGGCACCGCGCCAGGACGCGCCGAAGCCGCCGAAGAGCTCGTCACGGTCGCCGCGGGAGCGCGCCGTGCCGTGGCCGACCTTGAAGGCGCGGACCTGCGGGGCCAGACGCTCGTACACCGAGCGGTCGTCGGTGGCCAGGGTGGCGACCAGCGCGCCGTTCGAGGCGTTCATGGCGGCCAGCAGCTCGGCCTCGGTGTCGACGAGGACGATGGTGTCGACGGGGCCGAAGGGCTCCGCGTGGTGCAGCGGGGAGGACGGGGGCGGGTTGAGGAGGGTGACCGGCGGCAGGTAGGCGGAGGTGTCCTGGCCCGGCAGGAAGCGGCCGTCCTCAAGGGTCCCGCGGTGCAGGGGCACGGCCCCGCGGTCGACGGCCTCCGCCACCTGGTCGTTGAGCTCCTTGGCCTTGGCGGCGCTGATCAGGGGACCATAGTCCAGGTCCGGGCAGGGGTCGTCGCGCTGCTCGACGGCCAGCGGGTGCCCGATCCGCACGGTGCGTACGGCGGGCAGGTAGGCGTCGAGGAAGTCGTTGAACAGGCAGCGTTGGACGACGAAGCGGGGGTAGGCCGTGCAGCGCTGCTTGCCGTAGTCGAAGAGTTTGGGGACGGTGGCGGCGAGCCGGTCCCAGTCGGAGAAGTTCCAGATGCCCCAGGTGTTCAGTCCCTCCTGTTCGAGGATGTGGCGTTTGCCCAGGTCGGCGACGGCGGTGGCGACGGCGGCACCGGTGTCGCGGCCGCCCACGAACGACACGCAGCCGATCTCGGGTGCCCGCACCAGCGGCTTGGTGAGCTGTCCGCCGCTGCCGCTGACCAGGGTCACCGGGATGCCTTCGCGGGCGGCGAGCGCACAGGCCAGGGTGAGGCAGGAGACACCGCCGTCGGTCGGCGCCTTGGCGATCACTGCGTTGCCGGCGAGTGCCTGCACCAGCATGGCGTGCACCAGCACGGACATGGGGTAGTTCCAGCTTGCGATGTTGGAGACCGGGCCGTCCAGCGGGACCCGGTCCTCGAGCATCGCCTCGATGCCGTCGACGTACCAGCGCACGCCGTCGATGGCACGGTCGACGTCGGCCTGCGCGAGCCGCCAGGGCTTGCCGATCTCCCAGACCAGCAGCAGGGCCAGTAGCTCGCGGTGCTGGGTGAGGGCGTCGAGCGTGGCGGCGACCCGGGCGCGGCGCTCGCCGACCGCGATGTGCCGCCAGGCGCGGTGCTGGTCGAGCGCGGCGCGCACGGCCCGCTGTGCGGTGTCGGGGTCGAGGCGGGGCGGTCCCGCGACGGGGGTCTGGTCGACGGGGCTGGCGGCGGGCAGGGCCCGGCCGTCCGCCTGCCAGGTGGAGTCCCACAGGTTGAGGACGCGGTCGTCGCGGAACGCCTGCGGCGCGATCGCCACACAGCGCTGCCAGGCGTCGGACCAGGAAGTGCGGGCTTTCAGAGTCAGGGTGGGTGGCATGGGGGGTCTCCGCTCACGGTGCACAGTCGGGGCGGGATGGGTCCCATCGTCCGCACGGCCCGGCTCGCCGGACTCGTCCGTGGCGATCGGGCCGGGGGTGCGGTACCCGCACGGGGCGGGCACCGCCATGCGCCGGTGTCATGTCCGCAACTGGTCGAGGACGAGTCGGGCGGCCTCGGTGGGGGTGGCGCCGACCCGTACGCCGGCGGCCTCCAGCGCGGCCTGCTTGGCGGCCGCAGTGCCCGAGGAGCCGGAGACGATGGCCCCGGCGTGGCCCATGGTCTTGCCCTCCGGGGCGGTGAAGCCGGCGATGTAGCCCACCACGGGCTTGGTGACGCGGTCGCGGATGTAGGCGGCGGCGCGCTCCTCGGCGTCGCCGCCGATCTCCCCGATGAGGACGATCAGGTCGGTGTCGGGGTCCTCCTGGAAGGCGGCCAGGCAGTCGATGTGGGTGGTGCCGATGACGGGGTCGCCGCCGATGCCGACGCAGGTGGAGAAGCCGATGTCGCGCAGTTCGTACATGAGCTGGTAGGTGAGGGTGCCGGACTTGGACACCAGGCCGATCCGGCCCGGCTTGGTGATGTCGGCGGGGATGATGCCGGCGTTGGCCTGGCCCGGGGTGATCAGCCCCGGGCAGTTGGGGCCGATGACCCGGGTGCCCCTGGCCCTGGCGTGGGCCTGGAAGGCGACGGCGTCGTGCACCGGGATGCCCTCGGTGATCACCACGGCGAGGCCGATGCCGGCGTCGGCGGCCTCCACGACCGCGGCCTTGGCGAAGGCGGGCGGTACGAAGACCACGCTGACGTCGGCGCCGGTCGCGTCCATGCCCTCGCGCACGGATCCGTACACGGGGACCGCGCTGGGGGCGCCTGCCAGACCTTCGAGGTCCCGGGGGACGTCGAAGTCGACGGTGCGGCCCGCCTTGCGCGGGTTGACGCCGCCGACGACGTTCGTGCCGGCGGCGAGCATCCTGCGGGTGTGCTTCATGCCCTCGCCACCGGTCATGCCCTGGACGAGGACCTTGCTCTCCTTGGTGAGGTAGATGGCCATGTCCCGGCTCCTTAGTGCGCGTGGGCGAGTTCGGCGGCGCGGCGCGCCGCGCCGTCCATGGAGGTGGCCTGCTCGACGAGCGGGTGGCGGTGCGCGTCGAGGATGGTGCGGCCCCGTACGGCGTTGTTGCCGTCGAGCCGTACGACGAGGGGCTTGGTGAGCCGTACCGTCTCCAGGGCCTGCACGATGCCGTCGGCGACGGCGTCGCAGGCGGTGATGCCGCCGAAGACGTTGACGAACACGGATTTGACGCCGGGGTCGGCCAGGATGACGCCGAGGCCGTCGGCCATCACCTGGGCGGACGCGCCGCCGCCGATGTCCAGGAAGTTCGCGGGGCGGGCGCCGCAGCCGGCCACCACGTCGAGGGTGGACATGACGAGGCCCGCGCCGTTTCCGATGATGCCGACCTCGCCGTCGAGCTTGACGTAGTTGAGGCCCTTCTCGGCGGCAGCGGCCTCCAGTGCGTCGCCCTCGTCGTCGAGGGCGGCGAGGTCGTCGCCCCAGCGGGTCTGCCTGAAGCGCGCGTTGTCGTCGAGGGTGACCTTGGCGTCCAGGGCGAGTATCCGGCCCTGCACGGTGCGGACCAGCGGGTTGACCTCGACGAGGAGGGCGTCCTCGCGCACCAGCACGTCCCAGAGCCTGACGAGGACGTCCACCGTCTGCGGCGGCAGTCCAGCGGCGGAGGCGATCTCGGCGGCGCGAGCCGTGGTGACGCCCTCCCCGGGGTCGACGGGGATGCGCGCGACGGCCTCCGGGCGGGTGGCGGCCACCTCCTCGATGTCCATGCCGCCCTCGGCGGACGCGATGGCGAGGAAGCGGCCGGTGGCGCGGTCGAGCACGTAGGAGACGTAGTACTCCCGCTCGATGTCGACCGGCTCGGCGACCATCACCTTGCGCACGGTGTGGCCCTTGATGTCCATGCCGAGGATCTGCCGGGCGGTGAGTTCGGCGGCCGCGGGATCGGCGGCGATCTTCACTCCGCCCGCCTTGCCGCGGCCCCCCGTCTTGACCTGCGCCTTGACGACGACGCGTCCGCCCAGCCGGCGGGCGATCTCGCGGGCCCCCTGGGGGACGTCGGTGACCTCCGCCTTCGGTACCACGATGCCGTGTTCCTCGAGGAGTTCCCTTGCCTGGTGTTCGTACAGGTCCATCTCGGCTCCTGACTGCTGTGGCCGCCGGGTGAAGATCCCTCTGCGGCTCGAAAAGTGGTGCACGCCCCCTGGACACCACCCACCGGAATGCGGGATAACAAGCTTCATACAGTATTCGTCGACTGTATGCAATCTACTCAATACCGCAGACAACGCCACAGCAGAAGCCGGCAGCACACCCGGTGAGAGCCCCTACGAGCAGCACGGGAGCACTCGCCCCTCCCCTACGAAGGGACAGGACTCCGCCATGTCCGACGAGAGCAGCGACACGACCCCCGACCTCATCTCCGGCGGGCATCTGGTCGCCAAGGCGCTCAAAGCAGAGGGCGTCGACGTCATCTACACCCTCTGCGGCGGCCACATCATCGACATCTATGACGGCTGCGTCGACGAAGGCATAGAGGTCGTCGATGTACGCCACGAGCAGGTCGCGGCCCACGCGGCCGACGGGTACGCGCGCATCACGGGCAAGCCCGGTTGCGCGGTCGTCACCGCGGGACCCGGCACCACCGACGCCGTCACCGGTGTCGCCAACGCGTTCCGCGCCGAGTCCCCGATGCTGCTGATCGGCGGCCAGGGCGCGCACACCCAGCACAAGATGGGGTCCCTCCAGGACCTCCCGCACGTCGACATGATGACGCCGATCACCAAGTTCGCCGCGACGGTGCCGGACACCGCACGCGCCGCGGACATGGTGTCGATGGCCTTCCGCGAGTGCTACCACGGCGCCCCCGGCCCGTCGTTCCTGGAGATCCCCCGGGACGTCCTGGACGCCAAGGTGCCGGTCGGCAAGGCCCGCGTCCCGAAGGCCGGGCAGTACCGCGCCTCCACCCGCAGCGCCGGCGACCCCGAGGCGATCGAGAAGCTCGCCGACCTGCTGGTGCACGCCGAGAAGCCGGCGATCCTGCTGGGCAGCCAGGTCTGGACGACCCGCGGCACCGAGGCGGCCATCGAGCTGGTGCGCGCCCTGAACGTCCCCGCGTACATGAACGGCGCGGGACGCGGCACCCTCCCGCCGGGCGACCCGCACCACTTCCAGCTCTCCCGGCGCTACGCCTTCTCCAACGCCGACGTCATCGTGATCGTGGGCACGCCCTTCGACTTCCGCATGGGCTACGGCAAGCGGCTCTCGCAGGACGCCACGGTCGTGCAGATCGACCTGGACTACCGCACCGTCGGCAAGAACCGCGACATCGACCTGGGCATCGTGGGCGACGCGGGCCTGGTGCTGAAGTCCGTCGCCGAGGCCGCCTCCGGGCGCATCAACGGCGGTGCCTCCCGGCGCAAGGAGTGGCTGGACGAGCTGCGCGCGGCCGAGCAGGCGGCCCTGGAGAAGCGGCTGCCGAACCTCAGGTCCGACGCCTCGCCCATCCACCCCTACCGCCTGGTGAGCGAGATCAACGACTTCCTCACCGAGGACTCGATCTACATCGGCGACGGCGGCGACATCGTCACCTTCTCCGGGCAGGTCGTCCAGCCCAAGTCGCCGGGCCACTGGATGGACCCGGGCCCGCTCGGCACCCTCGGCGTCGGCATCCCGTTCGTGCTCGCCGCCAAGCAGGCGCGTCCCGACAAGGAGGTCGTCGCGCTCTTCGGCGACGGCGCCTTCAGCCTGACGGGCTGGGACTTCGAGACCCTGGTCCGCTACGACCTCCCGTTCGTCGGCATCGTCGGCAACAACTCGTCGATGAACCAGATCCGCTACGGCCAGAAGGTCAAGTACGGCGCGGAGCGGGAGCGGATCGGCAACACCCTGGGCGACGTGCACTACGACAAGTTCGCCCAGATGCTCGGCGGTTACGGCGAGGAGGTCCGCGACCCCGCGGACATCGGACCCGCGCTGCGCCGGGCGCGCGAGTCGGGCAAGCCCTCCCTGATCAACGTCTGGGTCGACCCCGACGCGTACGCACCAGGAACCATGAACCAGACCATGTACAAGTGAGGTGGACGCCACATGACCAGCACCGGGACCAAGGCACTTGAGGGCATCCGCGTCCTCGACATGACGCATGTCCAGTCCGGTCCGTCCGCAACCCAGCTACTCGCCTGGCTCGGGGCGGACGTCATCAAGCTGGAGGCGCCCACCGGCGACATCACCCGCAAGCAACTGCGGGACCTGCCGGACGTCGATTCGCTGTACTTCACGATGCTCAACTGCAACAAGCGCAGCATCACCCTCAACACCAAGTCGGAGCGCGGCAAGGAGCTGCTGACCGAGCTGATCCGCCGCTCCGACGTCATGGTCGAGAACTTCGGCCCGGGCGCGATCGACCGGATGGGCTTCACCTGGGACCGCATCCAGGAGATCAACCCGCGCATCGTCTACGCCTCGATCAAGGGCTTCGGCGAGGGGCCCTACACCAAGTTCAAGGCCTACGAAGTGGTGGCCCAGGCCATGGGCGGCTCGATGTCCACCACCGGCTTCGAGGACGGTCCGCCGCTGGCGACCGGTGCGCAGATCGGCGACTCCGGCACCGGTGTGCACGCGGTGGCCGGCATCCTCGCGGCGCTCTTCCAGCGCGAGAACACCGGCCGCGGACAGCGGGTGAACGTCGCCATGCAGCACGCGGTCCTCAACCTGTGCCGCGTCAAGCTGCGCGACCAGCAGCGCCTCGCGCACGGCCCGCTGCGCGAGTACCCCAACGACGACTTCGGCGACGAGGTGCCGAGGTCCGGCAACGCGTCGGGCGGCGGCCAGCCGGGCTGGGCCGTGAAGTGCTCGCCGGGCGGCCCGAACGACTACGTGTACGTGATCGTGCAGCCGGTCGGCTGGACGCCCATCTGCGAGCTGATCGGCCGGCCCGAGCTGGCCGAGGACCCCGAGTGGGCGACCCCGGAGGCCCGGCTGCCGAAGCTGGGCAAGATGTTCCAGCTCATCGAGGAGTGGTCCGCCACGCTCCCCAAGTGGGAGGTGCTGGAGAAGCTCAACGCCCACAACATCCCGTGCGGCCCGATCCTGTCGACGAAGGAGATCATCGAGGACTCCTCGCTGGTCGCCAACGAGATGGTCGTCGAGGTCGCCCACCCCGAGCGTGGTTCCTTCACCACGGTCGGCTCCCCCCTGAAGCTCTCCGACTCCCCCGTCGAGATCACCAGCTCGCCCCTGCTGGGCGAGCACAACGAAGAGGTGTTCGTCGGCGAACTGGGCCTCGGGGACGAGGAACTGCGCCTGCTCAAGTCGAACGGAGTGATCTGAATTGTTGGCCGAAGACCGCGTACAGAAGGTGCGGGGCCTCCTCGATGCCGTACGGGCAGAGGGACGCACCGCGCTGACCGCGCCCGAGGGCAAGGTGATCGCGGACGCCTACGGCATCGCTGTTCCCGGTGAGGAACTGGCGAAGGACGCCGACGAGGCGGTGGCCTTCGCGGCCCGCTTCGACGGCCCCGTCGTCATGAAGATCGTCTCGCCGGACATCCTGCACAAGACCGACGCCGGCGGTGTGATCGTCGGCGTGGAGGGCGGGGAGGACGTCAGGGCCGCCTTCCACAAGATCATCGAGAATGCCCGTGCCTACGCGCCGCAGGCCCGCATCGAGGGCGTCCAGGTGCAGGAGCTGCTGCCCCAGGGGCAGGAGGTGATCGTCGGGGCGGTGACCGACCCGACGTTCGGGAAGGTGGTCGCCTTCGGCCTCGGCGGGGTGCTGGTCGAGGTCCTCAAGGACGTCACGTTCCGTCTCGCGCCGGTGGACGCCGACGAGGCGGAGTCCATGCTCGACTCCATCCGGGCCGCGGAGATCCTGCGCGGGGTGCGCGGCCGGCAGCCGGTGCACCGCGCGGCGCTCGCCGAGCAGATCCGCCGGGTCTCCGAGCTGGTCACCGACTTCCCCGAGATCGCCGAGGTGGACCTCAACCCGGTGATCGCCACCGCGCAGAGCGCCGTCGCCGCGGACATCCGGGTGATCCTTGCCGAGGGCACGCCGAAGAAGCGGCGCACGTACGGGCGCGAGGAGATCCTCGTCTCGATGCGCCGGCTCATGGAGCCCCGCTCGATCGCCGTGATCGGCGCCTCCAACGAGGCGGGCAAGATCGGCAATTCGGTGATGCGCAACCTCATCGACGGCGGATTCTCCGGGGAGATCCACCCGGTGAACCCCAAGTCCGACGACATCCTGGGCCGCAAGGCGTACAAGACCGTCACGGACGTGCCCGGCGACGTGGACGTGGCAGTCTTCGCGATCCCCGCCAAGTTCGTGGCGTCGGCGCTGAAGGAGGTGGGCCGCAAGGGCATCCCGAACGCGGTCCTGATCCCCTCCGGCTTCGCCGAGACCGGCGAGCACGAGATGCAGGACGAGATCGTCTCGATCGCCGAGGAGCACGGCGTCCGGTTGCTGGGGCCGAACATCTACGGCTACTACGCGACCTGGCAGGACCTGTGCGCCACGTTCTGCACCCCGTACGACGTCAAGGGCGGGGTGGCGCTGACCTCGCAGTCCGGTGGCATCGGCATGGCCATCCTGGGCTTCGCGAGGACCACGAGGACCGGGGTCTCGGCGATCGTCGGTCTTGGCAACAAGTCCGACATCGACGAGGACGACCTGCTCACCTGGTTCGGCGAGGACCCGCACACGGAGTGCATCGCCATGCACCTGGAGGACCTCAAGGACGGCCGTGCCTTCTTCGACGCCGCCCGTGCGACGGTGCCCAAGAAGCCCGTGGTGGTCCTCAAGGCCGGCCGGACGGCGGCGGGCGCCAAGGCGGCCGGCTCGCACACCGGCGCGCTCGCGGGCGACGACGCCGTGTACGACGACATCCTGCGGCAGGCCGGTGTGATCCGCGCTCCCGGCCTGAACGACATGCTGGAGTACGCGCGGGCGCTGCCCGTGCTGCCCACCCCGCAGGGCGACAACATCGTCATCATCACGGGTGCCGGCGGCAGCGGCGTGCTGCTGTCCGACGCGGTCACCGACAGCGGCCTGTCGCTGATGGAGATCCCGGACGACCTCGACGCGTCGTTCCGCGAGTTCATCCCGCCCTTCGGCGCGGCCGGCAACCCGGTGGACATCACGGGCGGCGAGCCCCCGTCGACGTACGAGGCGACGATCAGGCTGGGCCTTGAGGACCCGCGCATCCATGCGCTGGTGCTGGGCTACTGGCACACGATCGTGACCCCGCCGATGGTCTTCGCCGAGCTGACCGCGCGCGTGGTGGCCGAGTTCCGCGAGCGCGGCATCGAGAAGCCGGTCGTGGCTTCGCTGGCGGGCGACACCGAGGTCGAGGAGGCATGCGCCTACCTCTACGAGCGCGGTGTCGTCGCCTACCCCTATACCACCGAGAAGCCGGTTCAGGTGCTCGGTGCGAAATACCGCTGGGCAAGGGCTGCCGGGCTGCTCACCTAGCCCTTCCCGAGCGGGCGAAAGGTTTGGACAGGGGGCGCTGGCCAGTTCTTTCGAAAGCAAGGGGACGACATGAGCACAGCTGAACAACCGGACGTGGCGACGGCCCCGTACCGGGAAGTGACGGACGGCAAGGGCCGCGTGTATCGCATCGGTGAGTCCGACCGGGACATCCTCGGTCACTCACGCAAGCTCATGGTGTACCTGCCGTGGGTCGCGATGATGGCCATCAGTGTCTTCGAGTACGCCTACGGGTCGGCGGAGGACACGCTCTCCTCGGCACACCACTGGACGCAGAGCAACACCTTCTGGATCCTGAGCGTCTGGACGTTCTTCCAGGCCGGGGTCTCCTTCCCGACCGGATGGATGCGGGAGAGGGGCATCCTCAAGGCGCGCGGAGCCATGCTCGCCGGCTCCGTACTCGCCCTGCTGGGATTCCTCTCGATATCCCACTTCCACAACGTCTGGATGGCGATCCTCGGATTCGGCGTGCTGGGCGGTGTCGGGTCCGGGTTCGTCTACTCGACCTGCATCAACATGGTGGGCAAGTGGTTCCCGGAGAAGCGGGGCGGCAAGACGGGATTCGTCAACGGCGGGTTCGCCTACGGCTCCCTGCCGTTCATCTTCGTCTTCAACTTCGCCTTCGACACCAGCGACTACCAGGAAGTGCTCGACCTGATCGGGGTGTTCGTGCTGGTCGTGGTCGCGGTCTGCGGCTGGTTCTTCATGGACCCGCCGAAGAACTGGTGGCCGGCGGAGGTCGATCCGCTGAAGTACCAGCAGGCCGGCAGCAAGACCGCCCGGAGCCTCGCGAAGAACCCTCCGGCGACCAAGCAGTACACCCCGATCGAGGCCCTCAGGACCGGTCAGCTTCCGCTCATCTGGCTGCTGCTGGTCATCACCGCCGGTGTCTCCATCTTCGGCATCTCCTTCCAGGTGCCCTTCGCCAAGGATGTGGGCTTCGGTCCGCTCGTCGCGGCGAACTCGGCGGGCATCCTCGCGGTGGTCAACGGCATCGGCCGCGGCGTCGTGGGCTGGCTCTCCGACCTCTGGGGCCGCAAGAACGCACTGATCTTCGTGATCCTGGTGCTGGGCTTCTCGCAGTTCGGGGTGCTGTGGGCGGGCAACATCAACAACGAGACCCTGTTCCTGGTGTTCGCCTTCTTCTCCGGGTTCGGCGGCGGTGCGTTCTATCCGATGTTCGCCTCGCTCACACCGGACTACTTCGGTGAGAACAACAACGCCACCAACTACGGGATCGCCTACAGCGGAAAGGTGGTCAGCGGTCTGTTCGGCGGCGGCCTCGGGTCGATGGTCATCGACACCTGGGGATACGACGGCGCGTACACCACCGCCGGTGTGGTCTCCCTGGTGGCCGCGGGTCTGGCGCTCTTCCTGAGGCACCCGGGCCTGCCCCGGGGCAACAAGAGGATCACCCCGAACCCGCAGCCGATCAGCAGGGAAGTGGTGTGAGACGGAGCCGGCCGGCTCTCAGCAGCGCCCCTCGTTCAGTTCCAGCAAGTAGGCCGCGGAACGGCGGGCGGTGCTCAGGGAGTCGGCCGGCTGATCGTGTTCGACCTGCCAGTGGTGGTCCCGGCCCCTGTGGGTGCGGTTCACCGCGGTGAGGAAGGACTGGTAGTCGATGTCTCCGTCCCCGACGTCCACCATGTCGTAGCCGTCGGTGGCGGACTCGTCGTGTACGCCGTCCTTCACGTGGAACAGCGGGTAGCGGCCCGGGTGCCTGAGGACGTAGTCGATCGGCTCGAACGGGGCGGGGGTGCCGTCGGCGCGCCGGGAGAAGCGGAACTGCCCCGAGAACGCCCAGTAGATGTCCATCTCCAGGAAGACCAGGTCCGGGTCGGTCTCGGCGAGCAGCACGTCGTACAGGCGCACGTCGGGCCGGTCGGTCGCGAAGGCGAACTCCTCCGCGTGGTTGTGCTGGTAGAACTTGATGCCGCGCTCCCTGGCGGCGGCGCCGTAGGCGTTGAACTCCTGTGCCGCCCGCTTCCAGCCGTCCACCGTCGGGCCGTAGCGGCCGGGGTTGGACGCGGTGCCGACGTGCGGCAGACCGAGGGCCTCGGCGTCGTCGAGGACCTGGGTGAGGTTCTGCGCGAACGTGTAGGCGGACGGGTTGTTGTCGTCGTAGTAGCCGACGTGGCTGCCGATGGGTGTGAGGCCGTGGTCGTCGGCCAGGCCCTTCAGCTCGGCCAGGGTGAGCGGCCCCGTGCCCTGGGTGTAGCCGGCGAACTCGATCTCGTCGTAGCCGTACCGCTCGAGTTCGTCGAAGACCGCCGCGAACCCGGCGGAGGCGACCTTGTCGCGCAGCGTGTAGAGCTGGATGCCGAGGCGCCCCTTGGGGACGGCGCCGGGTCCGTGACCGCGGCCCCTGCCGTGGGCCGGGGCGGCCTGGGCCGCGGCGGCGGGCGCCCCGAGCAGGGCGGCGGCGGTGGCGCCCGCGGCCACGCCGAGCATGCCGCGTCTGCTGAGCCGGTGGGCGATCTCGGGGTCGTACGCCTTGCTGGACTCGGTGGCACGGCCGGAACGGTGGGTCATGCGGAAACTCCTCGGAATCGGGTGGCGTGGCGAGGGGTGGCGTGATGAGGGGTGGCGTGGCGAGGGGTGGTGGAGAGGGCCCGCTCGGCGGCACGGGGCGCCGTCGTCGGCGGCGGGTCGTTCACTTCAGACCGGCCAGCCGCAGCAGCAGGGACTTCACGTCGGTGGCCTCGACACGGCCACCGACGGCACGGGGGACGGAGCACAGGATGAGCGGACCGCCTGCGCTGTCACCGCTCGCGGGGAGGCGGCCGTGGCTGCCGCGCACGGGCGAGGCGTCCAGGGGCACCACCGCCATGCGGTAGCGCATGCCGAGCTTCTTTCGGGCCAGCGCGCCCGCGGCCTTGAGGCGGACGTACGGATCCTGCGGGTCCATGAACAGCTCGGCGGGGTCGTACCCGGGCTTGCGGTGGATCTCGACCAGTTGCGCGAAGTCGGGTGCACGGGCGTCGTCGAGCCAGTAGTAGTAGGTGAACCAGGCGTCCGGTTCCGCCACGGCGACCAGTTCGCCCGAGCGGGGATGGTCCAGGTGGTGGGCCTTCTTGCCCTCGTCGTCCAGCAGTTCGTCGATCCCGGGCAGCTCGCTCAGCACGGCACGGGTCGCCTCCAGGTCCTGCGGGTGCCGTACGTAGACGTGCGCGATCTGGTGGTCGGCGACCGCGAAGGCGCGTGAGGCCATCGGGTCCAGGTACTCCATGCCGTCCTGGGTGTGCACCTCGAGCAGCCCGGCACGGCGCAGGGCGCGGTTGATGTCGACCGGCCGGCTCACCCGCGTGATGCCGTACTCGGACAGGGCGACCACGGTGCGGCCCTCACGCCGGGCGTCCCGGAGCAGCGGTGCGAGCGCCGCGTCGAGGTCGGCCGCCGCACGGTGGGAGCGCGGGTCGTCGGGGCCGAAGCGCTGCAGGTCGTAGTCGAGGTGGGGGACGTAGCACAGGGCCAGGTCGGGGTGGCGGGTGCGCAGGATGTGGCGGGTGGCGTCGATGATCCACCGGCTGGAGACGAGGTCGGCGCCCGGGCCCCAGAAGTGGAAGAGCGGGAAGGTGCCGAGCTCGGCGGTGAGTTCGTCGTGCAGGGCCGGGGGCCTGGTGTAGCAGTCGGGTTCCTTGCGGCCGTCCGCGTAGTACACGGGCCGGGGGGTGATGGTGTAGTCGGTGTCCGCGCCCATGGCGTACCACCAGCAGATGTTGGCGACCGTGTAGCCGGGGTGGGTGCGCCGGGCGGCGTCCCAGAGCTTGTCGCCGGCCACCAGGCCGTTGTGCTGCCGCCACAGCAGTACGTCACCCAGCTCGCGGAAGTACCAGCCGTTGGCGACGATGCCGTGCTCGGCGGGGGTGGTGCCGGTGAGGAAGGTGGACTGCGCGGTGCACGTGACCGCCGGGAGCACGGTGCCGAGCTCGGCGTGGGAGCCGGTGCGGGCGAGCTCGCCGAGGTGGGGCATGTGGCCGAGCAGCCGGGGGGTGAGCCCGACCACGTCGACGACGAGCAGGGGGGTGGGCGCCGCGGGGGCGGCGGGGTCCTGGCGGGCGCCCGGGGCGGGCGCGGCTTCGGGGGGTGTCATGGGAGTTCCTTCAGGCCGAGGTCCGTCAGGAGGTCGCGGGCGAGGGTGAGTTCGGCGGCGATGCCGTCGGCGAGCTGCGTGCGGGCGCGCGGGCGCAGCTCGGCGGGGAGCGCCTGCCAGGTGTAGGTCTCGACCTCCAGGTGGCGGGTGAGGGGCGCCGGCCCGCCGACCAACCGGGTGAGGGTGTCGGTGAGGACGGGGAGCGTGGAGGTGAGCGGGGCGGCGGGGGCCGCGTGCAGGGGGACGTGGAAGTGCGCCCGCCAGGGGCCGGTGTCGGGCAGGGCGCCGCCGGCCAGCGCCTCGCCGAGGTCGTCGGTGCCCCTCAGCCCGGCCGGGGTGCGGGTGCGGGTCTGGTGCAGGAAGCGCGGCTCGTCGAAGGCCGCGAGCGCGGTGCGCACCGCGGGCCGGTGGGGGTGTTCGGCGTGCAGGGCCGCGGAGAGCTGCGACTTGACGACGGGGACGCGGGCGGCGGTGAGCGCGCCCAGGGCGGTGGCCGGGTCCTCGAAGGAGGTGGCGAGGTGGCAGGTGTCGACGCAGACGCCGATACGGGGGTGGCCGATCCCGGTGAGCGGAGCGATGGCGTCGCCGGTGGTCTCGACGGTGCAGCCGGGCTCCGGCTCCAGGCCGATCCTGATGGAACGCCCGGTCAGCTCCTCCAGTGCGTCCAGGCGCTCCCCGAGGGTGGCGAGGGCGGTGCGGGCGGTACGGGCCCTGGCCGTGTCGTAGCCGGTGCGCCAGGCCAGCGGGAGGGTCGAGATGGTGCCTTCTGTGACATCGTCCGGCAGCAGGGTGGCGAGCAGCCTGGCCAGGTCGGTGGTGTGCCTGAGTCGCTCGGCGTCGGCCCAGTCGGGCTTGTAGACGCGGTACTTGACCTGTTCGGAGCCGAAGCCCTCGTAGGGGAAGCCGTTGAGGGTGACCACTTCGAGGCCGCGCCGGTCGAGCTCGGCGCGCAGGCCGCGCAGCGCGGCGGGGTCGGTGACCAGCGTCTGCGCGGCATCCCTGGCCAGCCACAGGCCGATGCCGAGCCGGTCGCGGCCCAGCCGCTTGCGGACGGGCTCGCAGTGGTCCCGAAGCTGTGCGAGGACGCCCGCCAGCGTCTCGGCGGGATGGACGTTGGTGCAGTAGGCGAGGTGGACGACGGAGCCGTCGGGGTGGCGGAAGCGCATGCCTCACTCCCCCGCCGCCGGTGCGGCGCCGCGCCCGCCGCCGCACCGGGAGTCCTGGCCGCCTCGGGGGCTCGCGGCGGGCTGCTGCTCCTTGGGGACGCCGCGCAGGATCGAGTTGCCCTCGTGGCTGGGCGCCGGCGCGGCGACGTCGAGCGCGAGCCGCCCGCTGGTTCCGTAGAAGGCGACCGGGTTGCGCCACAGCACACGGTCGACGTCGTCCTCGCGGAAGCCGGCCGCAAGCAGTGCGTCACCGACCTTGCGGGTCTTCAGCGGGTCGCTCCTGCCCCAGTCGGCGGCCGAGTTGACCAGTACCTTCTCAGGTCCGTACTCCTGGAGCACGGCCACCATCCGCTCCTCGTCCATCTTGGTGTCCGGGTAGACGGAGAAGCCGAGCCAGCATCCGGCGTCCTTGGCCTCCTTGACGGTGGTCTCGTTGAGGTGGTCGAGCAGCACCCGATCCGGCGGCAGGGCGGACTCGCGCACCACGTCCAGGGTGCGGCGCAGTCCGGCGAGCTTGTCGCGGTGCGGGGTGTGCACCAGGGCGGGCAGCTCGTGGTCCGCGGCGAGCTGGAGCTGTGCGGCGAGCGCGGTGTCCTCCGCGGGGGTCATGGAGTCGTACCCGACCTCGCCGACGGCGACCACGTTGTCCTTGACGAGGTAGCGCGGCAGCTCGTCGAGGACGGGCAGGCACCGCGGGTCGTTGGCCTCCTTGGGGTTGAGCGCGAGGGTGCAGTGGTGGGCGATGCCGTACTGGGCGGCGCGGAAGGGCTCCCAGCCGAGCAGCGAGTCGAAGTAGTCCAGGAACGACGCCGGCGAGGTGCGGGGCTGCCCGAGCCAGAAGGCGGGTTCGACGACAGCGCGGACACCTGCTGCGTACATGGCCTCGTAGTCGTCGGTGGTGCGTGACGTCATGTGGATGTGGGGGTCGAAGATGCGCATCATGACTCCTCGCCGGTCGGTGGGGCCGTGCGGGCCCGGGCGGTCGCGGGGGCCGGGGCGGGCGCGGGCGCCGGGGGCGGTCCGGGGGCGGTGCGGGCCTCGGGGGAGGCGGTGACGCCCGTCAGGTCCAGGACGCGGTAGAGGTCGTCCGGCACGGGCCGGCCCGCGGCGCGGCGTTCCTCGGCGTAGTCGCCGAGCATCCTGGCGAGTTCGGCGTCGCCCTCGGCGCGCGCCGCGAGCCCGGCGACGGCGCCCACCGGCACGCCCGTGAACAGGCACTTGAGCACCGCGTGCCGCCAGCCGTGCGGATCGAGGTGCGCGGCGGCATACGGTCCGACGGCCGCGGCGACCAGCCGCGTGTCGTTGGTGCGCAGGGCGTCCTCGACCAGCGGAAGACCGCCGGGACCGTCGGTCAGGTACGGCAGGGCCGCCAGCACGGCACGCCGCTCGGCCGCGCTGCCCTGGGTGTAGAGGCGGGTGGCGGCGGAGCCGTCGGGACGGGCCGTGTACAGCAGCAGCACCCGGGCGGCGTCGGCGAGTTCGGGGCCGCAGCGGCGCCCGGCCTCCGCGAAGCGGAGTTCCCAGGTGGGGAGCCGGCGAGGGGGTCGGGGGGCGGCGGCAGGGCCGGCTGCTGCCCCGGAGGCGGCCGCCGGGGCCCCGGCGGGCGCCGCGCCTGCCGGGGGGCGGGCTGCTTGCGCGGCCTCACCGGCTCCCCCGGCCTGCGCCGCCTGCGCGAGGGCGCGGTCGAGCCACGCCGTCGCTTCGGCGGTGAGCCGGGCGTCCAGTCGGGCGCGGAGGCGGCCCGGTGCCTCCGCGGTGCCGGAGGTACCCGTACCCGCGGTCTCGGTGGCCGTCTGGGCACCGGTGCGAAAGGCTCCCGCGGCCGCCCCGGTCAGGGTGCGGCCGGGGTGCGGTGGCCCCGCGGGGCCGGTGCCCGCACTCGGGCTCCGGGGGACGGCGGGCGCCCGGTGCGGGTCCGGTGTGCCGGCGGTGCGGCGATCCGAACCGGTCACGGTGTGCCTCCTTCCGGGGTGGGGAGCCGGTGGGCGGGGGCCTCGGCGCGGGCCGCAGCGGTGGCCGCGGAGCGCAGGAACCGCAGGGACTGCTGGGCGAGGGCGGGCCCGGCGTGCGAGTGGCGGGGCAGTTCGACGACGGTCAGCCCCCGGTAGCCGGTGGCCGCCAGGGCGGACAGCACGGGCGGGAAGTCGATGTCCCCGTCCCCGAACGGGAGGTGCTCGTGGACGCCGCGGCGCATGTCCTCGATCTGGACGTGCCGCAGCCAGGGCGCCGCGGCTCGTACGCACACCTCGGGCGGCTCCGGCTCCAGGCACTGGCAGTGGCCGATGTCCAGGGTGAGGCCGAGCAGCTCGGGGTCGCCGAGTTCGGCGCGCAGCCGGTGGAAGTCGGCGAGCGTGGCCAGGAGGTGGCCGGGCTCGGGTTCCACGGCGAGCGGGACACCCGCGGCGGCGGCCGCGTCGAGCACCGGCCCGAAGCCCTCGGCGAGGCGTCTTAACGCGGTGGTGCCGTCCGTGCCCGCCGGGGCGGTGCCGCTGAAGCAGTGCACCGCGCAGGCGCCGAGTTCGGCGCCCACCTGGAGGGCCCGGATCAAGAGGCGGATGCGCGCGGCGCGTCCTTCGGGGTCGGGGTCGAGCAGGGACGGGCCGTGCTTGCGGCGGGCGTCGAGCACATAGCGGGCGCCCGTCTCGACGGTGACGCCGAGTCCGAGCTGGTCGAGCCTGCGGGCCACCCGCCGGGTGCGCTCGGCGAGGTCGGGGGCCAGCGGATCGAGGTGCATATGGTCGAGGGTGAGCCCGACGCCGCGGTAGCCGAGGTCGGCGAGCAGGCCCAGGGCGTCGTCGAGACGGAGGTCCGTCAGGCCGTTGGTGCCGTAGCCGAAGCGGAGCGCCCGGGGATCGCCGGGGGCCCCGGCTGCCGTGGCGGGCCGCAGCGCGGTGCCTGGTTCGGTCATGTCACGCTCACCTTCCGTGCGAACGCCCGGGCGGCCGGGGCGAGGGCGGCGGTCAGCAGGGCCGTGCGGCTGTTGCCGGCACGCGCGATGAGCGCGGCCTGGAGCGGGATGGTGGCCCGGATGCCGGCGCCGACGGCGCGCTGGGTCAGCTCCGGCGAGGGATTGAGCGCGGCGTGCAGCAGGGGGCCCGCGGTGGTGGCCCCGTAGCTCGCGCACAGCAGGGCGCACAGCACGTCGGACGGGCTCCGGACGCGCAGGCCCACGAGGACGGGGGCGGCGCGGCCCGGGGCCGGACCGGGCGGTGCGCCCACCGCGGCCCGGGACGGACCCGCCGCACCGGACGGGCCCGGCGCCGCTCCGGACGCTCCTGCGGGCCTCCGAGCGCCCCGGCGGCGGGTGCCCGGCGCGGCACACGGGGCGCGGCCCCCGCCGTCCGCCGCACTGGAGGAGCCCGTGGTGCTCGCGGCCCGGCCCCGCGTGGTGCTCCCGGCACCTCGGAGCGCCCCGGCCCCGGGGCCCGGCAGGCCGGGGGCGGCTGCTGCCCGCCGGCCTGCCGGGAGCGCGGAGGGAGCGGCCGGTGCCGGGTGCGCGGGGTCGCGCCGTACGGCGAGGCGCCCACCGACGACCGCCCGGGCCAGCACACCGGTCGCGGCCAGCGCGGCCGACGGGGCACCCGCCGCACCGCCCTGTGCCTCATGGCGCGATACGGCGGTGACCGCGAAGGTGTGGCTGCCCAGCATCGTCGCCGACGGCAGCGCGGGACCGATCCCGCCCCCGGTGGCCGCCGCACCGAGCAGCAGGTCGAGCGCACGGGCCGCGGCCATGGCCGCGGGACCCGCCGGTGTGTGCTTCAGGCCGAGGTCGTACGCCCAGACGGTGGCCGCGAGGCCGGTGGCGACGGTCAGCGCGGGCCGGCCTGCGGCCGCGGCCAGGGCGAGGCCGGCCGCGGTGAGCGCGCCAGAGGCGGCGAGCGCGGCCGCCGGCCGGACACGGCCGGACGGCAGGGGCCGGTGCGGGCGGTCGACGGCGTCCTCGGCGCGGTCGGCCCAGTCGTTGAGCGCCATGCCCGCCTCGTAGAGGCAGACGGAGGAGCCGATGGCCAGGAGGGTGCGCCGGCCGGCCCGCGCGCCGGTCGCGGCCGCGCCCGCGAGTGCGTCGCCGGGCACGGTGAAGAGGGCGGGCAGCCGCAGCAGTTCGGCCCAGGCGCGCAGCGTTCCGCGGCCGGTACCGCCCGGGACCTGGGGGCGGCCGGTCGCGGCGCGCCCCGGGCGCGGGCTCCCGGCCGGGGCCGCTCGCCCGGATCGCCCGGGGGCGTGGTCCGACCCGGCCGCCGGACGGGAGCCCGCGGCGGCGGCCCGGCGGTCACCCGCCGTCCCCGAGCGGCCGGGTCGGTGGCCCGCCGCGCCGGCGCGGGCGGTGCCCCGGCCCCGTCCGGCCACCGCCCCGCCGGCCAGCGCGGCGATGGCCGCAGCGACCACGGTGGCGCGGCGGGGCGTGCGAGGGCTCATCGGGTCGGCTCCAGCCGCCGGGCGAAGGCCAGCAGCGCGTCGTACTGCCGGGGCAGCGCCGAGGACGCGCCGTCGTCCGGGTCCTTGAAGTAGAAGCCGAGCTCGGGCCGCGGCCCGGTGAGGCCCGCCTCGTGGGCGCGGGCCACCAACCTGGCCAGGTCGAGCACCAGGGGTGCGGCGAGCGCCGAGTCGCAGCCCTGCCAGGTGGTCTGGAGCACCATGCGGGAACCGAGGAAGCCGTCGAAGGCGATGTGGTCCCAGGCCGTCTTCCAGTCGCCGAGCGCCGGTACGTCGTCGATGTGCACCTCGCCCTCGGGCACGGTGCCGAGGGTGTCGGCGAGGACGCGTTCCTTGCCGGCGTTCTTCGCCGCGGCCGCCGCGGGGTCGGCGAGGGACGCGCCGTCGCCGCCCCCCAGCAGGTTGGTGCCGGACCAGGCGCGGACCGTCAGCGCACGCTGGGCGAACATCGGCCCGAGGACCGACCGCAGCAGGGTCTGCCCGGTCTTGCCGTCCCGGCCCGCGTACGGCAGTCCGCAGGCCGAGGCGGCCTCCCGCAGCCGCGGGTGGTGCAGGCCGGTGGACGGGGTGAAGTTGACGTAGGGGCAGCCGGCCCGCAGGGCGGCCGCCGCGTAGAGGGAACTGGGCGGCAGCGCGGAGCCGGCCGGGGCGGGCTCGGTGGAGGAGACGTTCACCACGACCGCGCGGGCCAGGTCGTTGCGGCGCACGAAGGCGGTCATGTCCGCGGCGAAAGCCTCGATGAGCTGGTCCTCGGTTCTGATGTCACCGGGCAGTGGGCCGCCTGCGGTGATCTCGCGGTCGGCGGCGGCGAGGTCCGCGGCCAGCGCGGTGGGCAGCCCGTGCGGCAGCACGCCGCCGGCGGCGAGCGCCTCGGCCCGCTTGGGCAGCGGGCAGTCGACGGTGTCGTGGCCGCCGAAGACGAGGGACGACAGGGCGGGCAGGGCGCAGGACGCGAAGGGCGGGGCCTCGGTGAGCATCCCGGTCGGCGGGTGCAGCCCGGCGGCCACGGCGGCACAGCCGGTGACGGCGGTGGTGGCGACGGACCCGCGGGCCCCGATCAGCCAGACGCCGACCCGGGTGGCACGGTCCTCGGCGGTGGTGGCGACGGGTGCGGGAGCCGGGCCCGGGCCGGGTGCCGGGCGCGCGTCCCGCGCGGCGCCGGACGTGGTCGGGGACGTGGTGGGGCGGGGTTCGGCGGACATGGGCAGCCTCCTTGTCGTACGCGAACCGGTGCCGGAAGACGGGTTCCGACCCCCGTGAGCGGGCCGGGCGCGGCGGTGGAGGGCCGCGGGGCCCGCCGGGGAGGGGGGACGGCGGGCGGGAGTCCGGCGTCTCCCGCCCGCCGCCGTCCTAGGCGCCCTCCGCGGGCGGTTCCTCCGGCCGGACCGTGCGGAAGGACACCTGCTCGTCGGCGCCGTGGTCGCGGGGGCCCGGGCGCTGGCCGGTGGGGTTGCGTGCCGGGTCCGCGTCCGTGGGGGCGGGGGTCCCGGCTCCGTCGCAAAGGGGCTTCGGGTGCTCGCCGCTGACGCGGGTCCCGTGGCCGTGCCACTCGCCCGGCGGGTGGAGCGTCCTGTCACGGGCCCCGGTGCCCGGTGCCCGCGGGGAGGGGGCGGCCCCGGCGGTCAGGTCCGGGGCGTCGGCGGCGTCGATCAGGCCGGCGGCGGCGGGGCCCGCCGCGCCCGGGGCCGCGCTCGCGAGCGGGCCGCCCGCGAGCCGTACGCCGTTCACAGGCACGAGTGCCTTGCGCGGTCTCAGACGTTTCCTGTGCACGGATCCCTCCGGGAGGGCTCGTCGTACGAGGCGTGTGCGGGACTGCGGGATATGGCGTCAGCTCGGCGCGCTTGTCCTGTACATATCAGAGGACCGTAGCGGGCTTTGTCGTGGCCGGAAAGCCCTTGTGCAGCAGTTAACTTCGACTTTTTCCAGCCAATGGACAAAGCAGTGCTCGGGCAGCACGGATCGGCCCGGCGGCACCTGACCTGCCGCCGGGCCCTGCGGGTCCTCCTTGCGCCCCGGCCCTAGTCGCCGCCCCCGAAGGCCGCGTCGAAGGAGGCGCTGGACGGCTCGAAGTCGAACGCCTTCATCCGGGCGAGGGCCTCCGGAGCGCCCTGCAACCGGTCCATGCCCGCGTCCTCCCACTCCACGGAGATGGGTCCCTGGTAGCCGATGGAACGCAGCATCCGGAAGACGTCCTCCCACGGCACGTCCCCGTGCCCGCCGGAGACGAAGTCCCAGCCGCGCCGCGGGTCGCCCCACGGCAGGTGCGAGCCGAGGCGGCCGTTGCGGCCGTCGAGGCGCTTGCGAGCCTCCTTGCAGTCGACGTGGTAGATCCGGTCGCGGAAGTCCCACAGGAAACCGACCGGATCCAGGTCCTGCCACACGAAGTGGCTCGGGTCGAAGTTCAACCCGAACGCGGCCCGGTGGTCGACGGCCTCCAGGGCGCGGTGGGTCGTCCAGTAGTCGTAGGCGATCTCACTGGGGTGCACCTCGTGCGCGAAGCGCACGCCCTCGGCGTCGAAGACGTCCAGGATCGGGTTCCAGCGGGTGGCGAAGTCCTCGTAGCCGCGGTCGATCATGCCGTCCGGGACGGGCGGGAACATCGCCACCAGGTGCCAGATCGAGGAGCCGGTGAAGCCGATGACGGTGTCCACGCCGAACGCGGCCGCGGCGCGTGCGGTGTCCTTGATCTCGGCGGCCGCGCGCTGCCGCACGCCCTCCGGCTCCCCGTCGCCCCAGATACGGGCCGGCAGGATGCCCTTGTGGCGCTCGTCGATGGGGTGGTCGCAGACCGCCTGGCCGACGAGGTGGTTGGAGACGGCCCAGCACTTCAGGCCGTACTTGTCGAGCAGTTCGTGGCGCGAGGCGAGGTAGGAAGGGTCGGCGAGGGCCTTGTCGACCTCGAAGTGGTCGCCCCAGCAGGCGAGTTCCAGGCCGTCGTAGCCGAAGTCCCGGGCGAGCCGGCAGACTTCTTCGAGGGGCAGGTCGGCCCACTGGCCGGTGAACAGGGTGAAGGAACGTGGCATGACCGGATCTCCAAGTGTGCCGGGCTTGTTGGTTCTTCCGTGTACGGGCTGAGCTGTCGCGGACGGAAGGGCGGCGGGTGTGCGGGGTGCGGCGCCGCGCGGTCCGGGGCGGCCGGTGCTAGGCCCGTGGCACCGGCGTGTAGACGGCGTTCTTCGCGGCGCTCTCCTCCACCGCCGCCAGTACCCGCTGCACCTGGAGCCCGGTGGCGAAGGAGGGCTCGGCAGGGGTGTCGGAGGCGATGGCCCGCACCAGGTCGCGTGCCTGGTGGACGAAGCTGTGCTCGTAGCCGAGGCCGTGCCCGGGCGGCCACCAGCCCTCCAGGTAGGGGTGGTCGGGCTCGGTGACCAGGATGCGCCGGAAACCGGCCGTGGCCGCCGGTTCCGTGTGGTCGTGGAAGGACAGCTCGTTCAGCCGCTCCAGGTCGAAGGCGAGCGAGCCCAGCGAGCCGTTCAGCTCGATCCGCAGGGCGTTCTTGCGGCCCGTCGCGAACCGGGTGGCCTCGAAGGAGGCCAGCGCCCCGGAGGCGAACCGGCCCGTGAACACCGCCGCGTCGTCGACCGTCACCGGCCCGCGCTCGCCGCTGCCCGAGCCGCTGAGCCCCGCGGACGCGCCGTCAAGCACGGGGCGCTCCCGTACGAAGGTCTCGGTGAGCGCGGAGACCCCGGCCAGTTCCTCACCGGCGAGGTACTGCGCGAGGTCGACGATGTGCGCACCGAGGTCGCCGAGTGCCCCCGAGCCCGCCTTGTCCCTGTTCAGCCGCCAGGTGAGCGGGAAGTCGGGGTCGACGAGCCAGTCCTGGAGGTACGCCACGCGGACGTGCCGCAGGGTGCCGAGCCGCCCCTCGGCGATCATCCGCCGGGCCTGGGCGGTGGCCGGCAGCCGCCGGTAGTTGAAGCCGGTCATGGCGATCCGGCCCCGGCTCCTGGCCCGCTCCGCCGCCGCCGTCATCGCCTCGGCCTCGGCGACCGTGTTGGCGAGCGGCTTCTCGCACAGCACGTGCTTGCCCGCCTCCAGCGCGGCGAGGGCGATCTCCGCATGGCTGTCGCCCGGAGTGCAGATGTCGACCAGATCGACGTCGTCGCGGGCGATCAGGGCACGCCAGTCGGTCTCCGCGGCCGCCCAGCCGAGCCGGTCGGCCGCGCCGCGCACGGCCGCGCCGTCCCGGCCGCAGACGGCCGCGAGCACCGGCCTCATCGGCAGTTCGAACACCCGGCCGACCGTGCGCCAGCCCTGGGAGTGGGCGGCGCCCATGAACGCGTAGCCGACCATGCCCACCCCCAGGGCGGGCCTGTCCTGATCGGCCGCGCTCTCGGGCTCCTGCGGCTGTCCCATACGGAATTCCTCCTTCTCTCGGCCTCCGCGGCCTCGCTGCTGCGTCGGCACCCTCGGCGCTGCCGTCGGATCCGCCCCGATCAGCCTGGTAATCGGGCGCTTCCGCGGCAGGCCGCGTCGTTCCTGCCGGTGACGGTATCCCCGTCGGCTGTGCGGGCGGGGGCGGGCATCACTTGAACCCGGTGGGCATGTACTGGTCGACGTTGTGCTTGTCCACCACGGCGGAGTAGAGCGTGATGGAGGTCGGGATCTCGGTCTCCGCCAGACCGCCGATGCCCTTGCCCTGGCCGAGCGCGCGGGCCAGGTCGATCGCCGAGGCAGCCATCGTCGGCGGGTACAGGACGGTGGCCCGGAGCACGCCCTTGCCCTGCTTGATCTGCTGCATGGCGGCGAGCGAGCCCGCGCCGCCCACCATCAGGAACTCGTCGCGGCCGGCCTGGTCGATGGCGCGCAGCGCGCCGACGCCCTGGTCGTCGTCGTGGTTCCACAGCGCGTCGAAGTGCGACTGGGCCTGGAGAAGTTGCGCCATCTTGCTCTGGCCGGACTCCACGGTGAAGTCGGCGGACTGCCGGGCGACCTTCCTGATGTTCGGGTAGTTCTTCAGGGCGTCGTCGAAGCCCTGCGTGCGCTGCCGGGTCAGCTCCAGGTTGTCGATGCCGGCCAGCTCCACGACACGGGCGTTCTTCCTGCCCTTGAGCTGCTCGCCGATGTACTGCCCGGCATTGAAGCCCATGCCGTAGTTGTCCCCGCCGACCCAGCAGCGGTAGGCCTGCGGGGTGTTGAAGACCCGGTCGAGGTTGACCACCGGGATCCCCGCGCGCATGGCCTTGAGTCCCACCTGGGTGAGCGCCTTGCCGTCGGCCGGCAGCACGACGATCACGTCGACCTTCTTGTTGATCAGCGTCTCGATCTGCCCGATCTGCGCCGCGGTGTCGTTGGAGCCCTCGGTGACCTCCATGGTGACGTCCGAGTAGGTCCTGGCGCGGTCCTTGGCGTTCTCGTTGATGGCGTTCAGCCATCCGTGGTCGGCCTGCGGTCCCGCGAAGCCTATGGTGACGTGCTTGCCGGGCTTGTCGTCGGCGGCGGGCCGGGTCTCGTCGGACTTCTCCTTTGACGGCTCGTTGCTGGTGCAGGCGGTGAGCAGCGCACCCGCGGACACGGCTGCGGTACCGAAGAGCAGCCCTCTGCGGCTCGTGATCTCTGGCATGGCGGTGGACCCTTCCCGTCTCAGGGCGTGTGGGCGGCGTACGTCTCAGGGCGTGGTGGAGGTGCGGCGCTGGACCAGGACGGCGGCGACGATGATCGCGCCCTTGGCGATCTGCTGGACGTCCGTCTGGAGGTTGTTCAGGGCGAAGATGTTGGTGATCGTGGTGAAGATCAGCACACCCAGCACGGAGCCGGTGATGGTGCCCCGGCCACCGCTGAGCAGGGTGCCGCCGATGATGGCGGCGGCGATGGCGTCGAGTTCGTAGAGGTTGCCGTTGGTGTTCTGGCCCGAGCCGGACAGGACGATCAGCAGGAAGGCGGCGATGCCGCAGCACAGTCCGGACAGCAGGTAGAGGTACAGGCGCTGGCGCCGGATGTCGATGCCGGCGAGCCTGGCCGCCTCCGCGTTGCCGCCGACGGCCACGGTGCGCCGGCCGAAGGTGGTGCGGTTGAGCACCAGCCAGCCGACCACCGTCACGGCCGCGAAGACCAGTACCAGGGGCGGGATGCCGAGGAGGTAGGAGTCGTGCTCGCCGAGGCGCAGGATGCCGTCGATGCTGACGACCTGCGTCCGGCCGCCGGTGATCTGCAGGGCCAGGCCGCGGGCGGAGGCGAGCATGGCGAGGGTCGCGATGAACGGCACCATGCCGCCGTAGGCGACCAGCACCCCGTTGACGAGGCCGCAACCGAGGCCCACCAGGAGCGCGGTGCACAGCACCCCCCAGAAGCCGTACTCCTGGCTGGCCACCGTGGTCGCCCACACCGACGCGAGCGCGACGATGGCGCCCACCGACAGGTCGATGCCGCCGCTCATGATGACGAAGGTGACCCCGACGGTGACCACGCCGATGACGGACGACTGGGTGAGGACCAGTTGCAGGTTCCTGGTGTCGAGGAACTCGTCCGGCTTGGTGACGCCCCCGATCAGGACGAGCACGGCGAGTACCCCGAGCAGCGAGAGGATGCGCACGTCGGTGCGCTCCCGCAGGGTGCCGAGGAGTCCGGCGCCCGCGGTCTTCCGTGCGGGCCCGGCCTTCTCGGGGGCGGCGGGGCGCTCCGAGGTGTCGGGCCCGCCCTGCTGGGCCGGCGAGGCAGGCTGCGTCATGATGTCGGGCTCCCTTCCATGACGAGGTCGAGTACGCGGGATTCGTCCAGTTCCCGGGCGGGTGCCGCGTGCACCACCCGGCCCTCGCGGAGCACCAGCACGCGGTCGGCGAGGCCCAGCACTTCGGGCACCTCGCTGGAGACCAGCAGCACGGCGAGGCCGTCCGCGGCGAGCCGGCGGATGACGGCGTACAGCTCGGCCCGGGCGCCGACGTCGACGCCGCGGGTCGGCTCGTCGAGCAGCAGCACCCGGCAGCCGCGCAGCAGCCAGCGCGCCAGTACGGCCTTCTGCTGGTTGCCGCCGGAGAGCGCCCGGATGGGCACGTCGGGGTTGTCGGGGCGCAGGGACAGCTCGCGGACGGCGCGCTGCGCGGCGGCGCGTTCCGCACGCCGGTCGAGCCAGCCGCCGCGCGAGAAGCGGGACATGGAGGACACCGACACGTTGCGGGTGACGGACTCCAGCATCAGCAGGGCCTGGGCCTTGCGTTCCTCGGGAGCGAGTCCTAGCCCGGCGCGGACGGCGGCGCGTACGCTGCCGGGCCGCAGCGGCGTCCCGTCCACCTCCACCCGACCGGCGCTGGGCCTGCGCGCCCCGTACACGGTCTCCAGGATCTCGGAGCGGCCGGAGCCGACCAGGCCGGCGAGGCCGACGATCTCACCCGGGTGCAGATCGAGGTCGAGCGGTGCGAACTCGCCGTCGCGGGCGAGGCCGCGGACCCGCAGGACGGGGGCGGTGGCCGAAGCACCCCGCGGCGCCCCGGCCACCGGGCGGCTGCGGTGCGCGGACGGGCGCTCCGGGAAGACGTACTCGACCGTACGGCCGGTCATCAGTGCGACGACGTCGCTGGTCGGGGTGGACTTCGCGGGCAGGCCGCCGGCGACGGCCCGGCCGTCCTTGAGGACGGTGACCCGGTCGCCGATCCGCCGGATCTCCTCCAGGCGGTGCGAGATGTAGACCACGGCGACACCGTCGGCGGTGAGGTCGGCGACGATGCGGAAGAGGTTGTCCACCTCGTCGGGGTCGAGCGCCGCGGACGGCTCGTCCATGACGATCAGGCGGACGTCGTGCGAGAGGGCGCGCGCCATCGACACGATCTGCTGCTGCGCGGCGGACAGCTCGCCCACCAGCCGCCCGGCGCCGATCTCGGGATGCCCGAGGCGGCGCAGGAGTGCGGCCGCCGCGGCCCTGGCCTCGCGCGTGCGCACCACGAATCCCGCGCTGGTGGGCTCGTGGCCGAGGAAGACGTTCTCGGCCACCGACAGGCCCTCGACCAGGTCGAGTTCCTGGTAGATGGTCGCGATGCCGAGCCGCATGGCGGCGATCGGCGACCGGAGGGTGACGTCCTCGCCCCGCCAGTTGATCCGCCCGCCGTCGGGCTGGTGGGCGCCCGCGAGCACCTTGATGAGGGTGGACTTCCCGGCGCCGTTCTGCCCGAGCAGGCAGTGCACCTCCCCCGGCAGGACGTCGAGGTCCACGCCGTCGAGGGCCCTCACGCCCGGGAACGCCTTGGTGATGCCGGTCATGCTGAGCAGCGGTGCGTCTGGTGCCATCGAGTTCCCCTCGGCGGGTACGGCCAGTTGGGACAGGGGTGACGGACGGTGCACGGGCGGGGTGGTGCGGGTGCACGGGGTCGTGTGGTGCGCTGGTGAGGCGGGTGGTGCGCAGTGCGCGGCACGGTGTGCGGGTGTGCGGGTCGTGAACGGTGCGCGTGTGCGGTGGTGCCGGTCGGGCCGTTCGGTGGCGCGGGTTCAGGTGTGCCGGTGTGCAGGAAGTGCCGGTGGTGGTGCCGGTGCGGTGTGCGCGGGTGTTCAGGAAGTGCCAGTGGTGGTGCGGTGTGCGGTGGTGGTGCGGCTCGTGCCGTGGTGCGTCTCGTGCCGTGGTGCGGCTCGTGCCGTGGTGCGGGCGGTGCGGTGGTGGTGCTCGTGCCGTGGTGGTGCTCGCGCGGTGGTACGGGGCCGGGCGCCGGTACGGGTCCTGCGGTCCGGCGGAGCTGCGGGGTGGTGCGCAGTGGTGCACGGGCCGGTCAGGCCGGCGAGAACAGGTGGTCGCTGATCAGCCGGGCCGCACCGATGACACCTGCGGTGGGACCCAACTCGCCCAGCACGATGGGGAGGTTGCCGGTCGCGAGCGGCAGCGACTGACGGTAGACCTGGGTGCGGATGGCGGCGAGAAGGGTGTGGCCGAGGCCGGTCACACCGCCGCCGATCACCACGAGGCCCGGGTTGAAGAAGCTGACGAGCCCCGCGATGACCTGGCCGGTGCGGTTGCCGCCCGCCCGGATGAGGTCGAGCGCGGTGGCGTCCCCGGCAGCGGCCGCGGCGGCCACGTCCACGGAGGTGAGGATCCCCGTGTCGGCGAGGCGGCCGGCGAGCTCGGCCGACCGTCCTTGCCGGGCGGCCTCCTCCGCGTCCCTGGCCAGCGCGGCCCCGCTGAAGTGGGCCTCCAGGCAGCCCCTGTTGCCGCAGGCGCAGGGCCGTCCCTCCGGCTCGACCTGGATGTGGCCGATGTCGCCCGCGCTGCCGGTGGTCCCGCGGTACACCTCGCCGCCGACCACGATGCCGCAGCCGACGCCCGTACCGATCTTGACGCAGAGGAAGTCGGCGACCGAGCGCGCCACACCGGCGTGCTGCTCGCCCATCGCCATCAGGTTCACGTCGTTGTCGACCATGACGGGGCAGCCGAGCTCCTGGCTCAGCGCCTCGCGCACCGGAAAGCCGTCCCAGCCGGGCATGATGGGCGGGGCGACCGGCACGCCCTCGGGGAAGCGGACGGGCCCCGGCACGCCGATGCCGGCGCCGTCGAAGCCTTCGGCGAGCCCCGAGGCACGCAGCTTGGCGGTCATCGACAGCACCTGCTCGAAGACCGCGACGGGACCCTCGCGCACATCCATCGGCTGGGTGATGTGCCCCAGTACCTCAAGCTCCGCGTTGGTGACCGCGACGTCGACGGAGGTGGCGCCGATGTCGACGCCGAGGAAGCGCAGTGCGGGCGCGAGACGGATGTTGTGCGAACGGCGGCCACCGCGCGAGGCGGCGAGTCCGTCGGCCACGACGAGCCCGGTCTCCAGCAGCCGGTCCACCTCGACGGCCAGCTTCGAACGGGACAGGTCGACCTGGTCGCCGAGCTGGGCACGGGAGTTGGGTCCGGAGTCGCGCAGCAGCCTGAGCAACCGCGCCTGGTGCGTGTTAGCGGGCCGAGCCGTCATGCGTCTCACGTGCCCCTCCCCGCCTCATTGGGCTCTCTCGGTCGGGCTTTTGAGGGGAACGTAGCAGCGCATGCCCACAGTGGGAAGAATTTGAGCGTGATTTCAGTCAGACTTTCTCCAGTCACAGGACAAAGCGGAGGCGGACCGGCCGCTACCGCCGCCGTCGACGGGATCACGTGCGGGACGGGCCCCCGGCGCGGCCGGGGGCCGAACCGCACCGCTCCCGTCCTGCCGCGGACGGGCGGCACGCGACCGTGCACGACGATCTTCGCGCACCGTAGTGCTCGCACATGGCCAGATGTAAGAGTCCCGGCGGGCGCTTTTTGCGCGGCCGGCCGGGCTCGGCCGGACCGGCCGCCCCGGCCGGGCGGCGGGCTCCACGGCGGGCAGGGCGCCCGCGGGAATGCGGCGCACCCCGCAGCCGTGGCCGCCGCGGGTGCGCGGCGGCCACGGGGCGGTGCGTGGAGCACCCGGAACGGGCGGGAGATACCGGTGCAGCCCCTGCCGGGAAGCCCGGGCCGCGGTGCGCGGGGTGGGCGCCTACCGGGCGCTGGGGCACGGGCGCTGCGCACGGGCCAGGAAGCGGCACGGGGTACGCGGCGGGATGGAGAAGATCCGGCGGTCGGCCGGGGGAAGGGCTCGGCCGGGGCTCGGCGTGCGGCACCCGGTGGGGCGCGCGGGGCCGGGAGCGGCGCGGGGAAGGATCAGGAAGCGGCGTTGCGCTGGTGGTAGGTACGGCGGGTGTGCTCCGTGTGGATGCGCATCACCTCCGTGGCACGTGCCTCGTCGCGGGCGGTGATCGCCGCGATGAGCTGGCGGTGCTCGATCCAGGACTGCTTGCCGCGCTGCCGGGCGACCGGCGTGTAGTACCAGCGGACCCGGCGGTCGACCTGGCCGGCCAGCTCGGTGAGGACGGGATTGCCGGCCAGCTCCATGACCTTGTGGTGGAAGGCCGCGTTGACGGCCACCACCAGCTCCACGTCGCCGTCGGCGACAGCCTGGTCGCCCTGGGCGCAGAGGTCCTCCAGCACGGCGATGCCGGCCGAGTCGGAGTTCGCGGCGGCCAGCCGGGCGGCCTCGGCCTCCAGAAGCGTGCGGACCGTCAGGAGCTGGTCCGCCTCGTCCTCGGTGGGCTCGTGGACGAACGCGCCCTGGGCGGGGCGCAGGTCGACCCAGCCCTCCGTGTTCAGCCGCTGCAGCGCCTCGCGCACCGGTTGGCGCGAGACCCCGAGGTGTCCGGCCAGCTCGCTCTCGACGAGGTGCTGGCCGGGTCGCAGGGAGCGGGTGGTGATGAGTTCGAGCAGGGCCTCGTAGACCCTCTCACGCAGTGGACCTGGGCGTTCGAGCCTGGGTACCGCCCCCTGGGGCAGTCCTGTGGACAACATCGCGGTCCCCCTCCTGGGCATACGGAGAAGCCAGATGGATTGGCTATCGTCTACAGTCTACCGATTCTTTACCCCTGTTTGGGATAAGAGATCAGCCGAACGAGAGTTGGCCTCATCACACCATCGACCGGCGGCACGGGCTCATACCGCCGGTCGAATCGGTCACAACCGGAGTAATTCCCTCCGGCGAGGGGTGGATCAGCCCGTGAAGAGCTGAGCCGCTTTCTGGACAAGTTCGTAGACGCCGTAGGCGAGCGGCAGGCCCACCCACAGCCACGAGAGCAGGATCAGCCACCGGCGGTCGCGCGGCGAACCGCCGCCCGCCGGCGCCGGAGCTGCCGGGGTCGGCGCGGACTCAGACGGCTGGGTCGGCATCTGCGGTGGCCTTCCTCTGGGCGGAGACGTGGTGGCGGGGGTGGACGGGCCGGATCAGCTCGTTGGCGACGAACCCGACGACCAGCAGCCCGATCATGATCACCAGCGAGAGGCCGTAGAGCCCGGAGCCGTGCTTGCCCGCGTGCTCCTGGCTGTCGGCCACATGGTTGACGATCAGCGGCCCCAGCACGCCGGCCAGGGACCACGCGGTCAGCAGCCGCCCGTGGATCGCGCCCACCTGGTACGTGCCGAAGAGGTCCTTGAGGTAGGCGGGCAGGGTCGAGAACCCACCGCCGTAGAAGGAGAGGATGACCGCGGCGCAGAGCACGAACAGGGGCTTGGCCGAGTCGCCGAACTCCACGATCAGCAGGTACATCAGCGCGCCCGCACCCAGGTAGAAGCGGTAGATGTTCTTGCGCCCGATGAGGTCGGAGACGGTGGACCACACGAGGCGCCCCGTCATGTTGGCCGCGGAGAGCAGGGCCACGAAGCCGGCCGCCGCGGCGGCCGAGACCGGTGTGCCGGTGTCCGCGAAGAAGTCGGTGATCATCGGGGCGGCCTTCTCCAGGATGCCGATCCCGGCGGTCACGTTCATGCAGAGCACGACCCACAGGCACCAGAACTGCGGGGTGCGCAGCGCGCTGGCGGCCGAGACCTGCACGCCGGTCGCGGCCGCGGGCCCGCCCTGCGCCGCGCCGGTCGCGGCACTCCTCGGCACCCGGACCAGGAGCACACCGAGCGTCATGAAGACGGCGTAGGCGAGCCCGTGCACCAGGAACGCGAGTGCGATGCCCGAGTGGTCGGAGCCGAACGAGTCCAGCATCTGCGCGGACCACGGCGAGGCGATCAGGGCACCGCCGCCGAAGCCCATGATGGCGATGCCGGTGGCCATGCCGGGCCGGTCGGGGAACCACTTGATCAGCGTGGAGACCGGGGATATGTAGCCGATGCCGAGGCCGATCCCGCCCACGAAGCCGTATCCGAACACGATCAGCCAGTACTGGCTGGTGGCGGCGCCGAGCGCGGAGAGCAGGAAGCCGGTGGAGAAGGCGGCGAGGGCGACGGTCATGGCCCAGCGCGGGCCCCGGCGCTCGACCAGGGTGCCGCCGAAGGCGGCGGAGAGGCCCAGCATCACGATGCCGAGCTGGAAGGGCAACGCGCTCTGCGTGCCGCTGAGGTGGAGCGCGGACTCCAGAGCGGGCTTGAAGACGCTCCAGGCGTACGCCTGACCGATCGACAGATGGACGGCGAGGGCGGCGGGTGGCACGAGCCAGCGGCTCCAGCCCTCGGGGGCCAGGGGTCCCCCCGGCCGGGCGGGTGCGGGCTCCACGGCCGCCGCGGAGGGCGGGTGGGACGGGGGACGGGAGGAGGTGCTCATGATCAGGAACGATAAGAACCGGCCGGGTGCTTGGGAAGTCGTCGCACAGAAATAGACGAGGGCGGCCAGGGCCGCCGACCCAGTGCAATGACTCTGTCAAGACCCGGGCCCGCGACGTCCGAACCCTTGCTGGGGTTGGTTCCATACTGTAGACAATATTTCGTCGACACAGTGGAAGACCGGCACGGACCGGCTTCATCTCCCTCGTCGGGACACATCCCCTCGGTCCCCTCAACCGAACGGAGCGCCCCACGTGAAAGTCGCAGTTCTCGGCGCCGGTGCGATCGGTGCCTACGTCGGCGCCGCGCTGCACCGCGCAGGCGCCGAAGTGCACCTCGTCGCCCGTGGACCGCATCTGGCGGCCATGAGGCAGCACGGCGTCCAGGTGCTCAGCCCCCGCGGTGACTTCTCCGCGCGCGCCCATGCCACCGACGACCCGGCCGACATCGGCCCGGTCGACTACGTGTTCCTGGGCCTGAAGGCCAACTCGTACGCGGCGTGCGGGCCGCTGATCGAGCCCCTTCTGCACGACTCCACCGCCGTGATCGCCGCTCAGAACGGCATCCCCTGGTGGTACTTCCACCGGCACGGCGGCCCCCACGACGGCACGCGCATCGAGAGCGTCGACCCGGAGGGGGCGGTCAGTGCCGTGCTCGCCCCGGAGCGCGCCATCGGCTGCGTCGTCTACGCCGCCACCGAACTCAAGGGGCCCGGCGTGGTCCGGCACCTGGAAGGCACCCGGTTCTCCATCGGGGAGCCGGACCGCTCGCTCTCGCAGCGCTGCACCGACTTCAGCGAGGCGATGCGCGAGGGGGGCCTCAAGTGCCCCGTGGAGCCGGAGTTGCGCAGCGACATCTGGATCAAGCTGCTGGGCAACATCTCCTTCAACCCGATCAGCGCGCTCTCCCGCGCGACGATGCGCCAGATGTGCCTGCACGGCGGCACACGCCGTGTCATCGAGATCATGATGACCGAGACGCTCGCGGTGGCCGAGGCACTCGGCTGCCGCCCCGGTGTCTCCGTCGAGCGGCGGCTGGCCGGCGCGGAACGCGTCGGCGACCACCGCACCTCCACCCTCCAGGACCTGGAGCGCGGCAAACCGCTCGAACTCGACGTGCTGCTCGCGGCCGTCGTGGAACTGGCGGAGATCACCGGGGTCCCGGTGCCGACGCTCCGTACCGTCCACGCCATTTCGGACCTGCTGGCAGACCGCATGAGGAGCGCGGCATGAACGGCACCAACGGCCCCACGGGCCGGAGCACCAGGGCGGGGAAGCGCGAACGCTCCCCGCGCAACTACCTACGTCTCACCCACCCCCTCGTACGCGACTCACGCGACGAGCCGTTCCGCCGCGCCACCTGGGAGGAGGCACTGACCCGGGTGGCCGAGGGGCTCGCGGCCCACCGGGGCGCGTTCGGCATGTTCGCGTGCGCGCGCGCCACCAACGAGATGAACTACGTGGCGCAGAAGTTCGCCCGGGTCGTGATGGGCACCCACAACGTCGACTCCTGCAACCGCACCTGTCACGCGCCGAGCGTGGCCGGCCTCTCGGCGGCGTTCGGCTCCGGCGGCGGCACCTCCTCCTACGAGGAGATCGAGCACACCGACCTGATCGTGATGTGGGGCTCCAACGCCCGCTTCGCCCACCCGATCTTCTTCCAGCACGTCCTCAAGGGCGTCAGGAACGGGGCGCGGCTGTACTCGGTGGACCCGCGCCGCACCTCGACGGCGGAGTGGGCGGAGAGCTGGCTGGGCCTGAACGTGGGCACGGACATCCCGATGGCGCACGCGATCGGCCGTGAGATCATCCACGCGGGCCTGGCCAACACGGCGTTCATCGAGCGGGCCACCAGCGGCTTCGAGGAGTACAGGAAGCTGGTGGAGCCCTGGACGCTGTCGCTGGCCGAGAAGGTCACGGGCGTGCCCGCCGAGGCGATCAAGGACCTCGCGCACGCCTACGCACGTGCCGAACGCGCCCAGCTCTGCTGGACCCTCGGCATCACCGAGCACCACAACGGCACCGACAACGTGCGGGCCCTGATCAACCTCTCCCTGCTCACCGGCCACGTCGGCCGGTACGGCTCGGGGCTCCAGCCGCTGCGCGGCCAGAACAACGTGCAGGGCGGCGGCGACATGGGCGCGATCCCCAACCGGCTGCCCGGCTTCCAGGACGTCCTCGACCCGGAGACCCGGCACCGTTTCGAGACGGCCTGGGGCACCACGCTCCAGCCGCACTACGGGCTGAACCTCACCGAGATGTTCGAGGCGATGGAACCGCGGCCGGGAGGGGCCGCCCTCAAGGCGGTCTACTGCATCGGCGAGAACCCGGCACAGTCCGAGGCGGACAGCGACCAGGCCGTGCGGCGGCTGTCGGCGCTGGACTTCCTGGTGGTGCAGGACATCTTCCTGACCAAGACGGCGGAGCTGGCCCACGTGGTGCTGCCCGCCACGGCCGGCTGGGCCGAGACCGAGGGCACCACCACCAACAGCGAGCGCCGGGTGCAGCGGGTCCGCAAGGCCGTCAACCCGCCAGGTGAGGCCCGCGAGGACATCGACATCATCTGCGACATCGCGGCCAGGCTCGGCCACGACTGGAAGTACGCGGACTCCGAGGCCGTCTGGAACGAGCTCAGGTCCGTCTCGCCGCAGCACTACGGCATGACGTACGAGCGCCTGGAGGAGCACCAGGGCATCCAGTGGCCCTGCCCGGACCTGGAGGCGCTGGAGCCCTCGTTCCTGCACGGCAGGCTGTGGGATCCGGATCCGGGGCGGCGCGGCCCGCTCGCGCCCTTCGGCCTGGTGCAGCACGACCCGCCGGTGGACCTCACCGACGAGGAGTTCCCGATCAGGCTGACCACCGGGCGCCGGCTCGACTCGTACAACACCGGGGTGCAGAGCGGCTCGTTCGCCTCCCCGCTGCGCCGCGGCGAGTACGTGGAGCTGTGCCCGGAGGACGCCGAGCGGTACGGAGTGGTGCTCGGCGAGGAGGTCCAGGTCACCTCGCGGCGCGGCTCGGTCAGGGCTCCGGTGTGGATCGACCCCGGACTGCGGCCGGGGCTGGCCTTCATGACCATGCACTTCCCCGACGAGGTGGACACCAACCGGCTCACGATCGAGGCCAACGACCCGATCGCGGGGACGGCCGAGTTCAAGGCTGCGGCCATCCGTATCGACAAGCTGCCCATCGCGGCAATCAGGTAGGGGCAGGTGAGGCAGGACCATGGATCTGCACTTCGGTGACAGCAAACCGACCGATGAGGAGCGGGCCGCGGTGGACGCGCTGCTCGGCCCGCCCGAGTCGGCCTGGGAGGCGCCCGCCGGCGAGTGGGTCGAGCGCTCGGCGGACGATCTGCGCTGGGCGCGCGGGGGACGCCCGGCACGGGACCGGCGCGACCTGCTGTTGCCGGGGCTGCATGCGATCAACGACCGCATCGGGTGGATCAGCGACGGGGCCCTGGACTACCTCTGCCGGCGGCTGACGGTGCCGCCCGCGGAGGCGTACGGGGTGGCCACGTTCTACTCGATGTTCTCGGTGCGGCCGCGCCCCGCGACCGTACTGCACGTCTGCACCGACCTGGCGTGCGCGGCACGCGGCGCCGCCGAGGTGTGCGCCGGCGTCGAGCAGCGGCTCGGGCCGGGCAGCGGGGTGCACGTCGAGCGCAGTCCCTGCCTGGGGTTGTGCGAGCGGGCGCCCGCGGCGCTGGCCGTACGGGCCGGTGATCCGGTGCGCACGGCGGTCGCCGCGCCCGCCACCACCGAGTCCGCCGTGCTCGCGGCCACCTCGCCCGACGCGGCGGACGAGGAGCCTCCGGCCGTCCTCGCCGTGCCGCAGGCCGGCATGCCCTCCCCCGGGTGCGAGAAGACCGGGAGGGACCCCGAGCTGGTGCTGCTGCGCAGGGTCGGGGTCGTGGACCCGGCCTCACTCGACGACTACCGCGCCGAGGGCGGCTACGCTGCGCTGCGCCGGGCCTTCGACATCGGGCCCGCCGGGGTGATCCGCGAGGTGACCGACTCCGGTCTGGTCGGCCGCGGCGGCGCGGCCTTCCCGACCGGCCGCAAGTGGCAGGCGACCGCCGCACAGCCGGACCACCCCCACTACCTGGTCTGCAACGCCGACGAGTCGGAGCCCGGCACCTTCAAGGACCGGGTGATCATGGAGGGCGATCCGTACGCGCTGATCGAGTCCATGACGATCGCGGGCTACGCGGTCGGCGCGCACCGCGGCTACCTGTACCTGCGCGGCGAGTACCCGCGCGCGCTGGCCCGTCTGGAGCACGCGATCGGGCAGGCACGCGCCCGCGGTCTGCTCGGCGACGACGTGCTGGGCCAGGGGTACGCCTTCGACATCGAGATACGCCGCGGTGCCGGCGCCTACATCTGCGGCGAGGAGACCGCGCTGTTCAACTCGATCGAGGGCTACCGCGGCGAGCCGCGCTCCAAGCCCCCCTTCCCCGTCGAGAAGGGCCTCTTCGGCAAGCCGACCGCGGAGAACAACGTCGAGACGCTCGTCAACGTCCTGCCGATCCTGACCATGGGCGCCGAGGCGTACGCGGCGATCGGGACCGGGAAGTCGACGGGGCCCAAGCTGTTCTGCGTCTCCGGGTCCGTGGCGCGCCCCGGCATCTACGAGCTGCCCTTCGGGGCCACGCTCGGGGAGCTGCTTGAGCTCGCCGGGCCGCCGCAGGGGCTGCGCGCGGTACTGCTCGGCGGTGCGGCGGGCGGTTTCGTACGACCCGACGAGCTGGACATCCCGCTGACCTTCGAGGGCACCCGCGAGGCCGGCACGACCCTGGGCTCGGGTGTGGTGCTCGTGCTGGACGACACGGTGCCGCTGCCGCGCATCCTGCTGAGGATCGCGGAGTTCTTCCGCGACGAGTCGTGCGGCCAGTGCGTGCCGTGCCGGGTGGGCACGGTCCGTCAGGAGGAGGCCCTCACCCGTCTCCTTGAGCGCACGGGCGCCGAGGCCGAGAACGACATCGCCCTGCTTCGTGAGGTGGGCCGCGCCATGCGGGACGCCTCCATCTGCGGTCTCGGCCAGACCGCGTGGAACGCCGTCGAGTCAGCCATCGACCGTCTGGGAGCGTACGCATGACCACCGCTGAAAGCCCCGTCCGCGGCACTGCACAGGGGGCCCGCGGCACCGCGGTGCCGCTCGCCCCGCCGCGCCGGCTGCTGGAGTTCACCATCGACGATGAGCCGGTGCGGGTCCCGGAGGGGTCGACGATCCTGGACGCCTGCCGGGCCCGGGGCAAGGACGTCCCGACCCTGTGCCAGGGCGACACGCTCACCCCGAAGAACGCCTGCCGGGTGTGCATGGTCGAGGTGGAGGGCTCCCGCACCCTGGTGCCGGCCTGCTCGCGGCGCGCCGAGGCCGGTATGGCGGTGCGCACCGACACCGAGCGTGCCCGGCACAGCCGGAAGATCGTCCTGGAGCTGCTCGCGTCCTCCGTCGACCTGTCGACGACCCCGGGGGCCGCCGAGTGGCTCAAGGAGTACGGGGCCGAGCCGGACCGCTTCGGCCCGGACGCGGCACGTCTGAACGAGGGGCCGAAGGTCGACAACGACCTGTACGTGCGCGACTATGACAAGTGCATCCTGTGCTACAAGTGCGTGGACGCCTGTGGCGACCAGTGGCAGAACACGTTCGCCATCTCGGTCGCGGGCCGCGGCTTCGACGCGCGGATCGCGGTGGAGCACGACGCACCGCTCACCGATTCGGCATGCGTGTACTGCGGCAACTGCATCGAGGTGTGCCCGACCGGCGCGCTCAGCTTCAAGAGCGAGTTCGACATGCGGGCGGCGGGCACCTGGGACGAGTCCCAGCAGACGCGGACGACCACGGTGTGCGCATACTGCGGTGTGGGCTGCAATCTCACGCTCCACGTGCAGGACAATGAGATCGTCAAGGTCACCTCGCCGCACGACAACCCGGTGACCCACGGCAACCTCTGCATCAAGGGCCGCTTCGGCTATCAGCACGTACAGAACCGGGACTGATCACACCATGGGACGTGTCACCGAGCGACGCCGCGTCATCCGCGTGCGGGACGGGCAGATCTCCAGGCGCCCGGACACCCTCGTCGCCGAGGAGCCTCTGGAGATCCGGCTGAACGGCAAACCCCTCGCCATCACCATGCGCACCCCGGGCGACGACTTCGCGCTCGCGGCGGGCTTCCTGGTGAGCGAGGGGGTGCTCGCCTCGGCGGACGACCTGCAGAACATCCTCTACTGCGCCGGGGCGACGTACGGGGACGCCTCCGGCGCGGACGAGGCGGAGCACGGCACCGGCGGCAACACGTACAACATCGTCGACGTGGTGACCGCCCCGGACGTCCGGCTTCCCGACATCACCCTGGAGCGGAACGTCTACACGACCTCGTCGTGCGGCCTGTGCGGCAAGGCCAGTCTCGACGCGGTACGGACGACCGCCCGCTTCCCGATCGACGACACGGCCGGTGGCGCGCCCCCGGTGCGGCTCGAACCGTCCCTGCTTGCGGCCCTCCCCGACCGGCTGCGTGCCGCCCAGCGGGTCTTCGACAGGACCGGAGGTCTGCACGCCGCGGCGCTGTTCACCCCCGAGGGCGAACTGCTGGACGTCCGCGAGGACGTCGGGCGGCACAACGCCGTCGACAAGCTGGTGGGCAGGGCCCTGCAGAGCGGCCGGCTGCCCCTTGCGCGTACGATCCTGCTCGTCTCCGGACGCGCCTCCTTCGAACTCGCGCAGAAGGCCGTGATGGCGGGCATCCCGGTCCTCGCGGCCGTCTCCGCCCCGTCGTCGCTCGCCGTCGACCTGGCCGAGGAGAGCGGCCTGACCCTGGTCGGCTTCCTTCGCGGGTCATCCATGAACGTGTACGCGGGCGAGCAGCGGATCGCCCTGCGGGCCGCGGCCGCCCAGGGCTGACCCCCCGCTCCCCGCGGACACGAGGCGGGGACCCGGCCGGCGGGGAGCGCCCCCTGCGCCGGCCGGGCCCCGTCCGCCGCGGGGACCGCCCTGGGCACGGCGGCCCGCCCCTGCGGGTCGCCGGACGGCACGAGCGGGCGTCCGGCACGAGCGGGCGTCCGGCACCCCGGGCGCACCGGTGGCGGGCGCAGGTCAGTCGCGTACGCCCGAGATCCTGTGCAGCATCTCCATGAACTGCTCGCGTTCCTGAGAGGTCAGGGGCGCGAGCAGTCGTGCGTTCGCCTCCCGGGCCGCCGCTGCGCACCGCTGAGCGACCCGGCGGCCGTCGGCGGTTGCGGTGACCGCGTTCTTGCGGCGGTCCGCGGGGTCGGGGGTGCGCTCGACCAGTCCGGCGTCCTGGAGGTCGTTGAGGACGCCGACCAGGTCCTTGGGGTCGAGCGCGATGCTGCGGCCCAGCTCGGCCTGGGCCACCGGCCCGAGGTCGACGACGGCGGACAGCACCACGTGGTGCCACATCTTCAGACCCTCGCGCGCCAGTACCTCCGCGACCAGTCCCCGCCCCCGCGCCGCGGCACGCCCGAGCAGCCAACTGGGCAGGGAGCGGATGCTGCGCGGCGCGGGCGGTGTGGCGGGCATGGGAGCAGCCTATCCCTAAATCATTGGTGCTCCCCATGATTACCTGGGTATCGTTGGTACTCCCAACGATACCCAGGGCTGCCGGGCACCCCGGACGCCGCACTCGTACAGGAGGTCACGGATGCGCCGTATCCGTTGTGCGGGGCCGGGCGGCCCGCTGCTCGTCGAGGACGCCCCGGCACCCGAACCTGGACCGGGCGAACTCCTGGTGCGCACCGAGGCCGTCGGCGTCACGCTCCCGGTCGTACGGAAGGTGCGCGAGGCCGCCGAGCCGATCCCGCTCGGCGGCGAGGTGGCGGGCGAGGTGGCGGCGGTGGGCGAGGGCGTCACCGCACACCGGGTGGGAGACCGCGTCGTCGGCCTGTGCTTCGGGCACGGCTACGCCGACCTGGCCCTCCTGCACACGGCCATGGCGAGCCCCGTGCCGGCCGGCGCCGACTCCGTCGACGCGGTGGCCCTCGTCCGCAGCGGTCTCGTGGCCCTCGGCGCGCTCGACGCGGCGCGTCCCCGGCCGGGCGAGAGCGCACTCGTCACGGCGGCCGCGAGCGGGGTGGGCCACCTGGCCGTCCAGCTCGCCAGGGCGCACGGCGCCTCGCGGGTCGTCGCCGCGGTCTCCGACCCGGCCAAGGCCCCCTTCCTGCGCGGACTCGGCGCCGACGAGGTGGTGGCCTACGCCGACGAGTCGTGGGGCGGGCCCGCCGACTACGCCCTCGACGCGGTGGGCGGTGAACTGCTCGCACCGGCGCTCGCCGCGCTCGCGCCCGGCGGCCGTCTCGTGGCGTACAGCTCGGGAGGCGGCACCGTCCGTGCGTACGACCTGCTGGTGGGCGCCAAGTCGGTGACGGGGTTCCAGATCGCGCGGACGGCACGCGAGCAGCCCGAGCGGTACGCGCGGTGGCGCGAGGAGCTGTGGCGGCTGTTCTTCGAGGGCAGCCTGCGGCCCGCCGTGCACGGACGGTTCGCCCTGGAGGAGGCCGCCAGGGCCCACGAGGCGATCGAGAGCAGGAGCAACCTGGGCAAGGTCGTCCTGATCCCCTGATCCCGCGACCGGCCGATCCCCTGACCGCCCGATCCCCCGAGTCGCCTGGGCCGCCTGGGCCGCCCGCAGGACGGTCGCAGGACGGTCGCGAAGGCACCGTCGAGCGGTGGGCGTGGCGTGTGCGGCCGCGCCGCCGCACACGC
>NZ_BNCD01000011.1 GCF_014656295.1 Streptomyces sulfonofaciens | reverse complement strand
AAGGACTCCAACTACCCGCTCCTCAACCGCGCCATCCAGGGCCAGTCCGCGCCCGGCTCCACCTTCAAGGTGATCTCTGCCGCGGCCTCCGTCAACGCGGGCTACCCGTTCGACGGGCGCTATAGCTGCACCAGCTCGTACTCCATCGGCGGCCGTGTCTTCAAGAACTACGAGTCCAGGGGGTACGGCCCGATCAGCATCGGCAAGGCCCTGGAGGTCTCCTGCGACACGGTCTTCTACCGCCTGTCGCACGAGGAGTGGCAGAAGGACGGCGGGATCCACCCGAAGAGGCACCCCAAGGACTGGTTCTACAAGACGGCCCACGAGTTCGGCCTCGGCAAGGAGACCGGCATCGACCTGCCGAACGAGGTCACCGGGCGGGTCCCCGACCGCCAGTGGAAGCAGTCCTACTGGGACGCCAACAAGGACGCCTGGTGCAAGTCCGGGAAGAAGGACGGCAGCTACGTCCAGCGGATCGCCTACGAGAACTGCCTCGAAGGCAACCGGATGCGTGCCGGTGACTCGGTCAACTACTCCATCGGCCAGGGCGACACCCTCGTCACACCGATCCAGATGGCCTCGATCTACGGTGCGATCTCCAACGGCGGCACCCTCTACACGCCCACCGTCGGCAAGGCGATCGTCAGCGCCGACGGCAGGAGCGTGAAGGAGATCGAGCCCAAGCCGCGCGGCAGGCTTCCCGTGTCGAAGAAGACCCGCGACGAGATGGACCAGGCCCTCGCGGGCGTCACCACGAGCGGCAGCGCCGCCTGGCGCTTCGGCGGCTGGCCGCAGAAGCAGATCCCGATGCACGCCAAGACGGGCACGGCCGAGGTCTACGGCAAGCAGACCACCGCGTACTTCACCACGTACACCAAGGACTACACCGTCGTCATGACCATCTCGCAGGGCGGTACGGGCTCCGGCGCCTGCGGCCCCTTCGTGCGCAACATCTACAGCGCCCTCTACGGCGTCTCCGCGGACGGCAAGATCGACAAGAAGAAGGCGCTGCTGCCGTCGCCCGAGAAGAGCCTGCCGAAGATCGGCGCGGACGGCTCCATCGACGCCCCGAAGACCGGCACGTACAAGCCGCGGAAGGCGGAGGGTCCGGCCGGTGGGGCGCTCGCCTCGGCCGTCTCGACCGCCACGGCGACCAGCCGGCGCGACTGACACCTACCGCGGCGCCTGCCGTGCGGCGCATGCGCTGAGCGCCCGGCACCGACCGCTGGGCCCGGGATCGACCGCTGGGCCCGCGCACCGACCGCTGGGCCCGCGCACCGACCGCTGGGCTCGCGCACCGACCCGCCCCCGGGCCCGGACTGCGCCCTGCGAGGTGCCCCGGGCCCGGGACCCGCCGGAAGGACCGCGGTCCACCGGCCGGCAGTCCATCTGCCAAGTGGAACCAACTCCCCTTATTTGGGCCCCCCTTGGGCCTCGAAGGCTCTGCCTTTGGGCCCGCTCCCCTTCCTACGGTCGTCAGGACCTCGTCGGGCCGGGACCGCGATCGTAAGGGGCTCACGCGATGCATGTGAAAGACGGCGAAAGTGTCGAAAGACGGCGTCGTACGCGCGGAGGACAACGTTGTTCTCCGCCCTCTCCCCGCCCTCCGCGTCCTCTGCGTCCTACGCTTCGTCCGCATCCTCCGGGGCCTTCCGGGCCTTCGAGCGACCGCGCACAGGCCAGCCTCGAATACGTCGCCCTGATCGGTCTGGTGGCGCTGATCGTCGGAGCACTGCTGGCCACCTCCGTGCCGGGGCAGATAGCCACCGGCTTCCACGACGCGGTGTGCAGGATCGTCGACTTCGACGCGGGAGGCGCCTGCGACGTCGACGACGACACCGGTGCCGGCCCGGGCTCACCGCCCGGCGGCCACGGGGACGACCCCTTCGAGCCCGCGAAGTGCCTGCTCGCCCAGGACAAGAACAAGACGACGGTCCTGGTCGACATCCTCTTCTTCAAGATGAGCGGCTCCGAGGAACTCGTGGTGCAGCAGTGGTCCAACGGCGAGGTCACCGTCCAGGAGGTGAAGAGCTCCGCGATCGGAGCGGGCGCCGGCATCTCGGCGGGCATCCCCGGTCTGAAGGACTGGGGCGGCGACGCCTCCCTGGGCGTCGACTACATGCACGGGAGCAGCACGGGCGGCCAGTGGTTGTTCAACAAGCACAAGTCGGGGGATCCGCAGGCGGACCTGGAGGCCAACATGGCCGACGCGAAGCAGTTCATCCACGGCATGCACGAGGAGGACACCTGCGACGCCCTGCCCTACATGGTCAATCCGATCAGCATCGCCGGTTGCAGGAACAACGCCAACGACATGATGGGTGAGGCCGACCCGGAGTCGATGCCCGACGTCGACGTCACCAAGACCACCGACGAGCTGTCCGGCGGGGTGAGCTTCGGCAAGGCGTTCAAGAAGGGCCCCAAGGACGGCAAGGGCGACAAGGGCGACAAGGGCGGTGACGGCAAGAAGGGCGACGACGGGAAGGAGGACGACGGCATAGGCAGCATCTCCGCGGACGGGCTGACGGGCTCGATGTCCGACGACGTGACGGTCCTGCGCACCAGGACGGGCAAGGACGCGGGCAAGATCACCTTCGTCTACACCTTCTCCCTCGGCGGCAAGGCGGGCCCGGGCGGGCAGGCGCAGGCGTCCCGGATGCAGCAGGTGTCCGTGACGTACGACGCCGCCGCCTACGACGAGGAGGAGAAGAACGGCTCGCCGCACCACCCGCAGAAGCTGACGATCACGACCAGCGAGGAGTCGGGCTCGACCGCCGGCGCGGAGGCCGGGGCCGGGGCGAACGCCGGGCCCGTCACGATCGAGGTCGGTGGCGGCGGAGGCAAGACGACGTCGCAGATCCACACGGAGTCCGCGCAGGTCGACCTGAGCGGCAAGGACGCCGACACCGTCGAGGACTGGCTGCGCGGCCGCGGCGACGACCCCGCCTCCTCCGGGCTGCCGACCCCGTCCGACGCGACGAGGCCGCTGGGCCCAAACGCCACGCCCATCGAACGGCTGCTGCACGACAAGGCGCAGCTCTCGAAGATCGACTACGCGGCGAACACCGACTGGTGGAACGCGTCGCTCGGTATCGGCTTCGGCGTCGCCCTCGGTGAGGCCTCGCTCGGCTTCAAGGTCTTCGGCATCTCCGTCTCCCACGAGCACAAGACGCAGACGGTCACCGGCGATCCGAAGTACGCCATGGCCCCCGCGGCGGACGGCACCCGGCCCTGGGTCGACTGGAAGAAGTGCACGCAGACCTCCCCGGTGAGCTTCTGACGAGTGCCGGCCGGGACCGGTCGGCGTCACCCCGGAGACCCCCGGCCCGCACCGGAGACCCCCGGCTCGGGCCGGGACGCGTCCGGGCCCCGGCCCGGCGGGCCCCGGCCCGGGCCCGAAGCGCCGCCTGCCCATCCGCCGGCACCCTCCGCACCGTCCCGTCGTCCGCCGTCGTCCCGTCGGTGAGGTGGAAGCCCTGGGCGGCCAGGGTGGCGGCCGTGAGGTGGTAGGCGCGGCGGGCCGTCAGCCCGACCGGCCAGCCGTCGTCGTGCTTCCCGCGGTCGTACTCGCTGATGACCGCCGCGTAGTGGCCCTCGCTGCGGTGGCGGTAGCCGATGTCGTTGGAGGCACGGCCGATGTGGCGGCGGCCGATCGCATGGGCGCGGTCGGTGCGCCGGCCGGCGCGGCAGCCGAAGAGGGGCTGCGGGTCGTCGTGGACCTGCACGGTGTCGTGGCCGACGCCCGCGAGTGCGGCGCACAGCGCGCCGGGATCGGTGATCCGCGTGGTCATGGCGGTGAAGCGCGACATCGGACCTCCGGCTCTGCGGTGGGTGGAGCGGTCCCGGGTGGCAAGGGCCCAGGGGCCCATGGCTGGGGTCCTTCGTTCGGATCGGGCTGGATCAGGGAGCGGGGCCTGGTGCGTGCGGCCGCAAGGCGCAGGAGGGAGCCGACGCGGAGCGCCGGGGACCGACGACAGCGCCGCGGACGGGCGTGCCGGGCCCCGCGAGCGCAGCGTGATCCAGACCAGGCCCCGGGGCCCAGGGGTTCGAGGGGGACGGCGGGAGGGGCCCTTCGCCGCCACCGGCTCCGCGCAGCACGCGGACGGCGCGCGGCCCTCCCGCACCAGCCGCGCAGCGCCCCGGTGGTCTCCGGCTGGGAGACCGGGAGCGGCGCCTGCCGGCCGAGCGCGGCGAGGACGTCGTCTGCGGTGCACTCACGATCCTGGTGGAAGCCGACGTACACGGCGTCCACGACGGTCCGCTCGATCTCCGCGCCCACGTACCCCTCGGAGCGGACCGCCAGGGTGGCGATGTCGAACTCGGCGGGCAGCCGGCGGCGTCTGCGCAGGGGAACCGAGAAGATCTCGGCACGTTCCTCGGCGGTGGGCAGCTCCGCGGGAATGGTGCACCGCCCGCCTCGGGAACCCTCCCGGGGCGGCGCACCCCGCCCCGTCGGTCCCGTGCGCCGAAGCCGACGGCTACCGCTCCCCGGGTCCGTCCAGATCGATCCGCACGGTCAGGAGCCGGCTGCCGAACGTCCGGACCGCGGCGCTGTTGAAGCGCGGCAGGCTCTTCAGACGGGCGAGGGCGTCGTCGTCCGGGAGGAGGTGGGCCGTGCCGGTGTGCCAGCGGCCCCCGACGCGCACCCGGACCCTGGGATCCGCCTGGATGTTCCGTACGTACTGCGACGCCTCGCCGTACTCCGAGACCAGCCAGAACGCGTCGCCGGTGCGGCGGCCGCCGACGGGCGTGGTGCGCGGCAGGCCGGAGACCCTGCCCGTGGTCTCCAGGAGGATCTGGCCGGGCAGCAGCCTGGCGAGCGGATTGGCGACCCGGCGCTGGAAGGCCGTGACGACCCGGTGCTTGGTGTCGAGGTACCGCGGCATGCTGGGTTCTCCCGTGGGTCGGTGGCCGGTGTCACCCTGGGATCGGGTCGGTGGCCGGTGTCACGCCCCGATTATCGGCCGCAGGACCAGGCGGCACACGCGCCGACGGACCGGGCGGCACACGCGCCGACGGGCCCGGTACCGCACGGCGGCGCCCGGTGCCCCGTCCCTCCCACCCGCCGGGCCCCGTCGTTCTCACCCCGCCGCGGCGTCCGCCGTCGCCGCCGCGCGGACGGTGCGCTCCATCAGCCGGTCCATCAGGGCGAGCAGCAGGTCGCGGCAGTCGGCCCTGCGGCGTACGTCACGCAGCAGCAGGGGCACGCCGGGGTCGAGGGCGAGTGCCTCGCGGACCTCCTGCTCGGTGCGCTCCTGGCGGCCGTCGAAGCAGTTGACCCCGACGACGAACGGGATGCCCCGGCTCTCGAAGAAGTCCACCGACGCGAAGCTGATGTCCAGCCGCCGGGTGTCGACCAGCACCACCGCCCCCAGGGCGCCGTTCACCAGGTCGTCCCACATGAACCAGAAGCGCTCCTGGCCCGGTGTGCCGAAGAGGTAGACCACCAGCGACGGGTCGACGGTGATCCTGCCGAAGTCGAGCGCGACCGTGGTGGTGCACTTGCGCGCGACGCCCGACAGGTCGTCGACGCCGGTGGAGGCGTGGGTCAGCACCTCCTCGGTGCGTACCGGGGTGGTCTCGCTGGTCGTGCCGACCATGGTGGTCTTGCCGACCCCGAAGCCACCGGCGATCAGGATCTTGACGGCGACGGGCGCGGCGGGTGCCGTGCCGCTGTCTCTGCCGTCCTCAGAGTCGTTCGAGTCCATCTCTCACCGCCTGTAGGAGGTCGCGGTCGAAGCCAACGGTACGGCCCACGGGCGGACGGACCGTCACCAGGCCGAACTGGAGCAGGTCCCCGACCAGGATCTTCGTCACGGACACCGGCAGGTTCAGGTCGGCGCAGACCTCCGCCACCACGGCCGGTGTCCGGCACTGTCTGATGATCCTGCGGTGCTCGGGCTCCAGGCCGGGCCGGGGTGCCGGTTCGCCGTCGGGGGCGATCGTGGTGACCACCGTGATCAGTTCGACGTCGGACCGCCCCGGGGCCGTGCGGCCCCGGGTGATGGTGAAGGGCCGGACGAGTGTGTCATCGGCGTCCGGCTCCAGGCCGTCCGTCCAGTGGCTCACACACGTCCACCCCCGTCGGTGGCACCGGTGTCCGTCCTGTGGTCCGTGCCGAGGGTCCTGCCGACCTGCTGGACGAGGGTGTGCATGGCGACGGACATCAACTCGGCGTCCACGTCCTGGGAGGCCACCACGGCCAGGTGGGTGCCGCGGCCCGCGGTGGTGATGAACAGCCACAGGTCCGTCAGCTCGACGATGACCTGCCGTACGGCGCCGCCGTCGAACAGGTCGTCCACGCCCCGGGCCAGACTCTGCTGGCCGGTGGCGATGGCGGCGAGCCGCTCGGCGTCGCCGCGCTCGATGGTCCCCGACTGGCTGACGACGAGGCCGTCGTCGGACAGCACGATGGCGTGCCGGGCGCCCGCGACCTGGCCCACCAGGCCGTCCAGCAGCCAGTCGAGGTCACGGTCGGTGGCGGTGGTCCGCTGTTGTGTCATGGCGCATCTTCCGTGGAGGTGGGACGGGAACCAGGTGCGGGTGCACCGGTGGTGGGTGGAGCTGCCGGCTGCGGCAGGCCACGGGAGCGCCGGGACTGCCGCTGGAAGGCGCCGATGGCGGCGCCGGACCGCTCGGGGCGCGGGTTGTCCTGCGGCGCACGTCCGTCCGCGCCCCCGGGCCGCCGGAGCCCGCGCCTGGGGTCCTTCAGCTCGGGGGCGAGGCTGGCCTGCCGTACCCGCCTGGGCAGCGGGGAGAGGGGGCCCGGTCCTTCCCCGGACGGGGCGGGGCCTGGCCCCGGGGCCGGGGCGGGCGGGGTGCCGGGGGGCCGGCTTGGCAGTGGCCGGGGGCCGGGCGGCCCGCCGGGTCCCCGGGGCGGTGGTCCGGAACCCGCCGAGCTGGTCGGGATCCCCGGGCCGCGCGCCTGACCGCGGGCGCGTATCGGCAGCCCCAGCAGCGCGGCGGCACCCGGGGCGGGCAGGGACCGGGGTCCGCCGGGCCGCGGCGCGGTGGGCACCGGCCCCGCCGCGTCCGCCGCGGCGGTCGGCCCCGGGGCGTCGCCGGAGGCCGGTCCCGGGAGGGTGCGCACCCACGACGGGACGCCGCGGGCGAAGGCGTCGTCCCGTGTCGTGCGGTCCGCCGGCGGGGCGCTGCCGGCCGGGACGGCGGCGGCCGGGACGGGGTCGGCGCCCCCTTCGCGGGCCGCGCCCGCCGCTGGGCCCGGCATCTGCGGCAGGTCGGGACCGGGTGCGGTGTGCACGGGCCCCGGCGGGGCGGCGATCCCGGCGCGGGCGTGCGCGCTTCGCCGCCCGGCCGGTGCCGGTGCGGGGGTGCCCGCCGGCTCCCCCGCCGCCTGGTGGCCCTGCCCCGTGGTGTGCGGTTGCGCGGCCCGGTGCCGCGCCGGCGTGAGCGCGTCCGCCGCGGCCCCGTCCTCGCGCCGGACGGCGCGGTGGCGCCCCGTGCCGTCCGGTGTGTTGGCGGCCCGCAGGCGTGCGCGGGAGCTGATCGGGGTCTCGACGTCCGCGGCGCCGGGGGCGGGCGCCTCGGCGACCAGTTCGGCGGGGACCATCACGATCACCCGGGTGCCGCCGTAGGCCGAGGGCCTGAACTCCACCTGGAGCCCCAGGTCCGAGGCGAGCCTGGCCACCACGTAGAGGCCGAGCCGCGCGTCCTCGGCCCGGGACAGCACGTCGAGCTGGGGCGGCTTGGCCATCAGCCGGTTGACGGTGTCGTAGCCCTCGGGGTCCATGCCGATGCCGCGGTCCTCGATCTCCACGGCGAGGCCGCGGCCGACGGCACCGGCGCGCGCCTCCACCGGGTTGGGCGGCTTCGAGAAGGCCGCGGCGTTCTCCATCAGCTCCGCCAGGATGTGGACGAGCGGGCCCACCGCGCGCCCGGAGAGCCAGGGCTCCTGGGTGACCTCGATCTGGATCCTGCGGTAGTCCTGCACCTCGCCCAGGGCGGCACGCAGCACGTCGACGACGCGCACCGGATTGCGCCAGCGGCGCTGCGGCTGCCCGCCGCCGAGCACGACCAGGTTCTCCTCGTAGCGGCGCAGGCGGGACGTCAGGTGGTCGAGGTCGAAGAGGCCCTCCAGGATCTGGGGGTCCTCCTGGCTGCGTTCCATCTCGTCCAGCTTCTTGAGCTGGAGCCCGATCAGCAGTTGGGTGCGGCGGGCGATGCGCTGCAGCATCCGCTGGAAGCCGCGGTGCTGCTCGGTCTCGCGGACGGCGGTCTCGACCGCGGCCCGCCGGGCGAGGTTGAGCGCCAGGCCGAGCCGGCCCAGTTCGTCGCGCCGGTAGGGGATCTCGCGGACCTCCGCGTCGACGTCCACGTCCTCGCCGCCGCGCAGCCGTTCCATCACCTCGGGCAGCTCGGTCTCCAGGCGGGCGGCCTCGTCGCGCAGGGCGAGGATGCGGCGCCGCAGCGAGCCGGAGAGCAGCACGCTGAGGACGATCACCACGAGGACCGTGCCGAGGCAGATCGCGCCGTAGGTCCTCATGCGGACCTTCAGTTCGCCGACGGCGTCGCCGGTGACGTCGTCCGTCACCTCGGCGCGCTGCCGGACGACCGCGGCGAATCGCGGCTGGACGGTGCGCATCGCCTGCCGCCACTGGCCGCTGGTGCGCGGCAGCCCGGCGGTGTCCATGGGGTGGTGGCCGACCAGGGCCGCCTCCACCGCCGACTTGGTCTGCCACGCGTCGCTGCCGGTCAGGTCCTGCAGGCCGTCCCGCTCCTCCTCGGTCACCCGCGGGGTGACCTCGCTGTCGAGGAGGAAGTTCTGGGTGCCGATCCACTGGCTGAAGTTGGACCGGTCGTCCTGGCGGATGCTGCCCGACGCCCAGCTATAGCAGAGCACCGCGTCCTCGCGGGACAGCATCTCGTCGGCCCACATCAGGTCGGTGAGCGGCTTGAACGCGGCGGCCAGCTCGCCGTCGTCCGCGTTGCCCAGCGCCTCGAAGAAGCCGAGGCCGGACTCGATGATGCCGGTGAACGACTGGAAGGCGACCTCGTCGGTGGCGGTGCCCTCGTCAACGGACGCGCGGACGCCGCCGACCTGCCGCACGGCGGTGCGCTCCTTGGCGAGTGCGTCGCGCAACTGGGGCCTGAGCCTCGGCGAGGGCCTGCCCGCGGTGGCGTCCTCGAACGCCCTGACGGCCTCGTCGGTGCGCTTGCGCTGGGCCAGCATGGCGTCCTTGGACGCGCTGCCGTCGGCGATCACCAGGCCGGTGAGCCTGCGCTCCTCCTGGAGCTGGAGCGTGACGCCCCGTGCGAGTGCGGCACTGCGGTCGGTGAGCGCGTCCTGCTCGGCGAGTTTCAGCCAGTCGAGACCGAGTTGCGCGGTGCTCAGGCCCCACAGGACGAGCAGCGCGACGCTGGGCACGAGCGCCAGAAAGACAAGAACCATCCGGAGCGAACCGAGGCGGGATACCTGGCCGCCCCGTGTCCGCCCCGACCCGCTGGTACGCAGATCCATTTTCCCCCGCAGCGGCGCACAGCAGCGAACACCGCAGTCTGACGACGTAAAGGTGGCGCGATGCTAGTGCCGCTCCCGAGGAGAGGGAACACGCTTGCCGAAACCCCCCGGGCAGCCACCCGCGCAACTGCCACGCACCCCCTCGACCGGTGTCCGGCCGCGGCCCGTTGCAAGGTGGTGCGAGCACATCGTATGACGCAGCGTCAAAGTGTGTACATGGCCCGCACCGCCTTGCGCCCCCTGCCGGAGTCTCGCGCGGCGCCGCTTGCCGTGTTCACGGCCACCGTCACGTGTCACCGGCGTCCGCTCGGCACGGGGTGCTCGGCGGGTCCTGCGGTCACAGGGCGCAACGGGCCGCCGATGGCGGGTGTGCCCCCGCGACCCGTTCCCCGCACGCGCGCCCGGGCGGGGCCGCCTCCTTCGGGAGCGCGTGCGGGCAACGGGGCGAACGTGGCCGACCGCCGCAGGCACCCGCGGGGCCGGGGCGAGGCGGGGGCCGCGGCGCGGGCAGGCCGCCCGCACCCCGCCTGGGCCCGGGCGGGGTGCGGGGTCAGTCGGCCAGCAGGTCGTGCTCCCCCGCCGTCCCCGCCAGAGCCGCGCACCCCGCCACGTCGTGCACGTCGTCCGCGATGAGGACGTCGTAACGCAGTTCGAGGCTCTCGCCGTCGGCGACCGCGTGCTCCTCGTCGTAGAACGGCGCCGGGCACAGCACCGCGTACATGCCCGAGCGGACGAACCACTTGGTGGGGAAGTTGTGGTTCGACTCGTGGTCGCGGAAGACCAGCGTCGAGCCGACCCCCGCGCCGTCGTGGCGGCCGACGAAGCCCAGCCAGGGCCCGGTGCGACCCATCTCCTCGTCACCGCCGAGGCCCTCCGGGGTCACCACGACACCGCCGGAGAAGGACCGCGGGCCGCGCCAGAACAGCCCGCCGTACCCCGCCGCCTCGCGGCCCTTGGTGGTCGGGCTGCCGAAGTCCACCGTCGCACCGCTGGTGTTGAGCATCCGCGAGCGGTAGGCGAGCTGCCATGCCCCCTGCTCGGCGTGCGGGCGCACGGCGAAGCTGCGCAGCTCGGTGAACATGGTCCGCCCCGACTGCGTGATCCAGTCCAGCGTCTCGTCGACCCGCACCTCCGTGCCGTCCTCGGCCACCGCCAGCCGCGTGAAGCCCGTGTGCCGCTGCTCGCCGTCGTTGTCGAGCTGCCGGTACGCCTGCGCCTCGCGGGTGTAGGTCGGGCCGCCCCAGAAGTTCTCCTCGCCGACGTTGCACAGCGACCAGGAGATGCCCTTGTGCCAGACGTGGTCGTGCGGGCGGTAGAGGCTGACGAGGTCGCCGCCGAGGGTGCGCAGCGGATGGAAGTAGGGCTTGGGGGCCTCCAACTGCGGCTCCCAGGGCCGGTACACGTAGCGGAAGAGGTCGTTGCCGCGCCAGCGGACGATGAGCGACCTGTCCTGCTCGTGCACCAGGCCCAGCCCGGTCTCGGCGGGTTCCTGGCCGCCGGGTCCCGCCACCCGACCCAGCTCCAGCGATGCTGACATGATTGCTTCTTTCCTTGCTGCGAATGCCGTGGGTCGCGGATGCGTATCCACGAACCGTGGATTTCCTGGGGGATATAAATAGAAAGCGCTTCCTCAAGGGAAGGCGCGTGCCGTGCGCGGCAGACGCCGTGCGGCCGGCGCCCGGGCCGCCGCACGGGCGGGGGCCACCGGGTGTTGCCGGGCACGCCGGGCGGCCACCGCCACCGGACGGGGCCGCGGGACGGAACCGCCGGACGGCGCGGCCACCGCCGCGGCGCGGGCCGGGGCCCGGCACCGGAGGCGCCTGGCGAAGGGCCCGGCACCGCCCGCGGCCGTCACCACACGGGCCCGGCGCCCTGCATCAGCGTGTAGTGCGGCGAGTCGGGACCCAGGTCGCCGGCCGCCACCGGGGTGCGGCCGAATGCGGAGGCGTAGATGCCTGCGACGAGGTGGAGGGTGCGGCGCGCGTCGGTCGTGGTGACCGGCGGCGCCCCGCCTTCGCGCAGCGCCCGCACGATCTCGCGGAACTGCGCCAGGTGCTCGCTGCGTATGGACGCGGGCCCGGCCTCCCAGGCGGACGTGACCGGCTCCTCGTGGCCGGGCGCGGCGGTGAGGGTCCAGTCGGTGTCGGTGTAGCCGTACAGGTGGCGCACCTCGACCGTGGCGAACTCGAAGTCGAAGCGCAGGTAGCTCTCCTCGCGGGGCGAGACGACGCTGTTGACGACGGAGGCGATCGCACCGTTGTCGAAGGCGACGTGGGCGAGCGAGACGTCCTCGGTCTCCGTGTCGCGCGCCTGTCTGCGCGCCACCGCGCTGACGGACGCCCAGGGCCCGAGCACCGAGAGCATGGTGTCGATCTGGTGGATGCCGTGGCCCATCGTCGGGCCGCCGCCCTCGGTGTCCCAGCGGCCGCGCCACTCGACGTCGAAGTAGGCCTGGTCGCGGTACCAGGTGGTGTCGCACAGGGCGAGCAGCGGCCGGCCCGCGGCGCCCGAGTCCAGCAGCCCGCGCAGCCGCTGCACGCCGGAGCCGAACCGGTGCTGGGAGACGGTGGCCACGTACCGGCCGGTGGCGCGCTCGGCCGCCACCAGCCGGTCGAACTCGGCCAGGGTCAGCGTCGCGGGCTTCTCCAGGACCACGTGCGCGCCCGCCTTGAGCGCGGCGATCGCCGGCCCCGTGTGGGCGCCGGGCGGAGTGCAGACGTGCACCAGGTCGACCTGTTCCGCGGCGAGCAGGTCGCCCGTGTCGGCGTAGCCGCCGATGGAGAACGCGGCGGCGAAGTCGGCGAGTCGGCCGGGGTCGGTGTCGACGGCCGCGACCAGCTCCACCTCGCCGCTCTCCTCGGCGATCTGCTGCAGCGATTCGGCGTGGCGGCGCGCGATGTTGCCGGCGCCGACGATGGCGGTGCGCAGCGGCTTGACGGACTTGACGGACAACGAGCACTCCCGGTCGAAGGGCGGACGGCGCTTTCCGCCGGAGCGGTCCCGGAGACGGAAAACGCTTTCCACCGCAGCCTAGGTCGGCGGATACGGGTGGGCAATACCCATGAAGTCTGGATTGCTTCAGCGAAGATTCCGCAGGGCTGAGGAGAGGGCCACCGCCACGTCGCTCAACTGCCGTCCGCGGTCCGCGGTTCGACGGCGCTGCCCCGCGGATAGACCGCGAGGAAGCCGCACATGCCCAGCACGTCCTGGTCCGGGGCCGCGATCCGCGCGACCCTGGCCTGCCTGAGGTGGCCGGTGTCGCCCCGGCGCAGTGCCGCGATCTGCGCCCCGGTCGCCTCCGCCGCCGCGAGGGCCTTGGCGCGCCAGGCGGCCTCCCAGGTGTCCAGGCGGCCGGACACCAGCGCGGCGGCCGACCGGTAGAACTCCGTCAGTGCCCCGCCCGAGCCGCCCGTCACGTCCGCCACCAGCCTTTCGAAGCCGCTGACCGCCAGGTCCCTGCGGGCACGGGCGCGTTCCTGGCGCTCCGCGGGCAGGCCGTCGCCGAGCGACGCCGCCGCGGCGTACGCCTCGGGGTCTGCGAGGTGCTCGGGCGGGAACGTCAGCACGGCGTCCCCCGCCTCGGGCAGGCCGTCGTTCTGCATGATGACCTGGACCTGGAGTCCGTCGATGTTGACCGCCCTGTGGATGGTGCCGGGGGTGAACCAGACGGCGTCCCCCGCGGCCAGCGGCACCCTGCTCAGGCCGTCGGCGGTGAGGGTGTGCAGTTCGCCCCGGCCGCCCAGCACCACATAGCACTCGGTGCAGGTGAGGTGCATGTGGGGGGAGCCGCCGTGCAGGTGGTCCGCGGTCTCCCAGGGGTAGACGCGCAGCCGGGACATGCCCACGCCTGCGGGCAGCAGCGGTGTGTCGGACATCGGCTCTTCTCCGCCTCCTCGGGCCGGCGGTACCGGCCTGGACCGTATGGGATGGCCGGCCGGCCGCGCCCCTTCCTCCGAGGGCGCGGACGGCCGGCCGCTCTTCGCCCCCGCACGCGCCGCCGCGCTCCGGTTCACCGTCGCGACACGATCTGGGTGGGGTTGACGAAGGCCAGCGCGAGTGCGAACACCACCAGGGACGTACCCATGTAGCAGACCGCCATCGCGGCGACGAGCGGCGGCGCGGAGCCCGCCGGGTTGGACGCGGCGCCGAACAGCGCCACGATCAGCGACTCGCTGCCCGGACCCGACACGAAGAACGTCAGCTCGAAGGCGCCGAAGACCCGCACCAGCGTCAGGATCGACGCCGCGAGCACACCCGGCAGCAGCAGCGGACCCACGACCCGCAGGAAGATCTGGAGCGTGCCGGCGCCCAGGACCCGCGCGGCCTGCTCGACGTCCGGGCGCACCTGCTCCACGAACGGCATCATCACCAGGACGACGAACGGCAGCGCGGGCACCAGGTTCGACAGGATCACGCCGGTGAGGGTGCCGCCGAGGCCGACGGTGTAGATGAGCGACGACAGTTGGGTGGCGTAGGTCAGCGGCGGCAGCATGATCGGCAGCAGCAGCAGGATGAGGACCAGCGACTTGCCGGGGAAGCTGCGCCTGCTGAGGGCGTAGGCCGCGGGGACCCCGGCCAGCAGCGAGACCACCACGACGCTGATGCCGATCTCGAAGGTGGTCGCCAGATGGCTGCGCACCCCGTACGCCGGGTCCGCCCACGCCTGCGAGAACCAGGAGCCGGTCAGCCCGTCGGGCCACCAGCCGCCGTGCCAGGAGGTGGCGAAGGACTGCACGAGCACGGAGACGAGCAGGCCGAGCAGGACCAGGACGAAGCAGCCGGCGGCGGCGTAGGTGAGCACACCGGTGGCGGTGGTGCGGGGGCGGCGCCCTGTGCCGTCGCCCCGCACGGCGGCCCGGCGGCCGGTGGGGGTGGTCGTTGTCGCCATGTCGATCAGCCCTTTCCGCCGACCGCCGCACCGCGGTAGAGCCGCGAGCGTACGAGGGTGAGCGCGCCCAGGACGACGATCTCGACCAGCACCATGACGGTGGCGTCCGCCGAGGCCGCCGAGTAGTCGAAGCGCTGCTGAGCCGCCTGGTAGATGGGGATGGAGAGCACATGGGTCGCGCCGCCCGGCTCACCGACGAGGACGGCGGACGGGAAGACCGCGAACGCCTCGACCAGGCCGAGGCTGAGGGCCGTGATCAGCCCGGGCAGCACCAGCGGGAACAGCACCCGCCAGAAGCGCACCGCCCGGCTCGCGCCCAGCGTGGCCGCCGCGTCCTCCAGCGCCGGGTCGATCCCGCCGAAGAAGCCGATCAGCAGGAGGAGCATCAGCGGGAGGATGCCGAGCACCGCGGCGACGAAGGTGCCCCAGTAGCCGTAGAGCACGCTCACCGGGCCGAGCCCGACCGAGCCGAGCACCAGGTTGAACCAGCCGTTCGGTGCGAAGATGGTGGTCATGCCCTCGGAGAGCACCACGCTGCCGAGGGTCACCGGCAGCAGGAAGACCAGGGTGATGGCGCGCTTGCCGCGGAAGTCGCGCCGCAGCCGGTAGGCGAGCGGCACCGCGAGCAGCAGGCTCACCAGCGCCACCGGGATGGCCAGGCGGACCGTGTACCAGATGGTCTGGCGCAGGAACGGGTCGGCGAAGAAGTCGCGGTAGTTGGCGAACGCGCCGCCCTTGAGCGGGCTGAACGAGATCAGCAGGCCGTAGACGAACGGATAGACGAAGAGCAGGGCGATGATCGCGACGGCCGGGACGAGCAGCAGCAGCAACCGGTCGACGCCCCGCTCGGCGAACCGGGCCCGCCGGGTGGCGGCGCGCCCCGGCGGTTTGCCCGCGGTCGTGGTGCGGTGCCCGGCCGTCGGTGCGGCGGCGCTCATGCGACCTGCTCCGCCAGCGCGTCCAGCTCGCCCGCGTCGCCGTCGTCGCTGTAGACGAGCGCCCGGTCGGCGCGTATGTACAGGTGGACGGGTTCGCCCCGGTGCAGCGGACGGTCGGTCTGGACCCGTAGTGCGGTGCCGTCGGCGGTGCGTGCCACGACCTGAGTGGTGCGGCCGTGGTACTCGATGACCTCGACCGAGGCGTCGACGCGGCCGGCGGGGGCGCCGGGCGCCGCGGAGTCCTGGACAGGCCGGGGCGCCGCGCCGCCGGGCACCAGGTCCTCCGGGTGGAGGGCGACGACCACCCGCCGGCCGGGGGCCGGGGCGCCGGGCGACATGAAGGTGCCGAGCACCGACTGGCCGCCGAAGTCGACCAGCACGCCGTCTGCGGTCACACTCCTGACGGTGCCTTGGACGGTGTTGCGGTAGCCCATGAAACGGGCCACGTACGCGGAGGACGGCGCGCGGTACAGCTCCTCGGGCGGGCCGACCTGTTCGGCGCACCCGTCCTTCATCACGACGATCTTCGTGGCGAGCGACAGGGCCTCGCTCTGGTCATGGGTGACGTAGACGGTGGTCAGTCCCAGCGACTCGTGCAGCCGCTTGATCTCCGCGCGCAGGTCGACCCGCAGTCCGGCGTCCAGGTTGGACAGCGGCTCGTCCATCAGCACGATCTGCGGCTCGAAGGCCAACGCCCTGGCGATGGCGACGCGCTGCTGCTGACCGCCGGAGAGCTGCGCGGGCCGCTTGCCGCCGTGTTCCTCCAGGCGGACCGTGCGCAGTGCCTCACGCGCCTTGGCCTGCCGCTCCGCACGTCCCGCCCTGCGCATGGCGAGCCCGAACTCGACGTTGCGCTGCACCGTCAGATGGGGGAAGAGCGCGTAGTTCTGGAACACCATGCCGAACCCGCGCCGCTCCGCGGGCAGGGTGTCGATGCGCTCCTCGTCGCGCCAGATGGTACCGGAAGTGAGCGGCTGGAGACCGGCCAGGCAGGCCAGGGTGGTGGACTTGCCGCAGCCGGAGGGCCCGAGCAGGGCGACGAACTCGCCGCGCGCCACCTCGATGGTCAGCTCGCGCAGTGCCGGCACCCTGCCGAACCAGCGCGAGATGGCGTCCAGGCGCAGGGTCGCGAAGGGCGGCGGGGCATGGGGGTCTTGCCGGAGGTTCACATGACTGCCTTTCTCTGGCGTCCTTGGCATCGATGGGCGGTCAGTGCCCCTGGCTGCCGATCCTGCGCTGCCAGAGGTCGAAGGCCTGGGTGAGGACGAGGGGCTCCAACGGGGTGTTGAGGGTGCCGACGGTGAACGCGTGGTCGAGGTAGTCGACGCGGCCGAACCTGCGCACGGTGGCCCGTGCGGCCTCGCTCGCCTGCGAGAGCCTGACGGTGGCGTTGGCCGGTGTGAGGGTGCCGGAGGCGAAGGTGCGCAGTTGCTGCGCGGGCTGGAGCACCCAACTGATGAACGCGAGGTCCACGTAGAGCGTCTCGGGCGAGACACCGCGCGGCACGATGTGGAAGTGCCCGTCCATGATCCAGGCCTGGTCGTCGAAGATCGCAAAGCCCTGGTCGGCGCCCCACACGTTCGTGCGGTGGTTGTTGAAGTCGGACGCCGTGGAGGTCGGCACCAGCCATACGCTGCCGTCGGCCAACTGCTTGTTCATCAGGGTGGAGCTGGCCGGGTACGAGGCGGTGTAGCCGCCCAGTTCCCTCAGGTACGCCCAGGTCCTGTCCCAGCCCCCGACCGGGTCCGAGGGGTCCTTGTCGCCCAGTTCGTGGGCCAGGGACATCATCAGTTGCCGGCCGGGTCCCGAGTTGGGCGGCTGGGCGTAGGTCATCCTGCCGGGGTGGGCCTTGGCCCAGGCCAGCAGTTGCCGAGGGTTCCTGGGCAGTTCGTTGGGCCCGATCCTGGTCCTGTCGTACGCCCAGGCCGGCCCGCTGGGTCCCCAGAGGTTCATGATCCCGTATCCGTGGGCGATGCTCTGCAGGGCCCGGCGCGGCTTGTCCTGGATCTTCGTGAGGTCCGGCAGGTAGCGCTGGTAGCGGGGCAGCAGCCTGGTCAGCAGGCGCTGCTGCTGGAGCGCACCCACGATGTCGCTGCCGCCCAGGATGAGCGAGATGCCGACGCTGTCGCTGAGCGCCTGGGCACGGAGCTTGCCCAGCACGTCGGGCGCGGCGGCCGTCTGGAAGTGGAGGGCGCGCACCAGGTGCGGGTGCGTCTTGGCGAAGTCGGAGTAGACGGCCTGGTAGACCGCGAGGTCGCCGGAGCCGTCCAGGATCGTCATGTCGATGGGGTGCTTCGGCGCACGCGGGGTGATGTTCTGCGGCGCGGAGCCGAGCGTGGGCGGTGCGCAGGCCGCCGCGCCCGCCGCCGCCAGCGCGTACGTCCCGAGCGAGGCCAAGCGCCGCCGGGTGAGCCGGGTGCCGCCGCCGTCGCCTTCCCGCGCCTCGAATCCCCCGGTGCCGCCCCCGTTCGGGGGATCGCTGAGTCGCTGCACGTACGTGACCTTCCTGTGCGCTCTCACCGCACGAGGCGGCCGAAAACAAAGGGTGGGTAACCGCTTTCGGGGGAGGTTACGACAGGGTTTCGCACTGGGCAATGAGTCGCGTTCAACTGGTTGTCACGGGGGCGGAGATTTCCTGACGTTCCCTCCCAAGAAGGTGGTACGGGCCCCTGGAGTGCACCGACCGACCACGAAAACTGTCGCCCTCCGGCCCGGCGGAGACAGTCAGAGAACCGCCCACTGTCTGAGCAAGCGCTTTCTGACAGCCTGCCGTCTGCTGTCTACCGCGGACCCCGGAGAGTGGAATTCTGGCCGTGTTCACCGGTCGCGCGGGCCTGTTCGCGGCGGTGCCCGAGGGTGTCGGCGAGGGCGATGAGGAGTGCGGCCACGACGAAGGCGACGGCCATCAGCAGACCCCGGTCGTAGGCCGCCGCCCACCCCCCGCGCCGCACCTGGCCGAAGAACGACGAGCCGACCGCGGCGATCCCGATGGCGGATCCGACCCGCTGGCCCGTCTGCAGGGTCCCGCCAGCGCTGCCCGCCGAGGCCACCGGGACCTGGGAGAGCGTCAGGGTCTGGTTGGGCGAGATGACCAGACCGCTGCCGAGGCCGGCGACCAGCAGCGGAGCCGCCATCGCCCATCCGGCCCCGCGGTCCGGCACCAGGTGTACGGCGAGTGCGGTGCCGCCGAGGCCCAGCGCGACGACGGTCAGCCCGAGCGACACCAGCGCCCGCCCGAACCGCCCCACCAGCCGCCCGCCGACGGCCGCTGCCGCTCCCGAGCCCAGGGCGAAGGGGGTGATGGAGAGCCCGGCCTCCAGCGCCGAGTAGTGCAGCCCGCTCTGGAGGAACAGTGTGGTGATGAAGAAGATCGAGGTGAAGCCGGCGAAGTACAGCAGGATCAGCACCGAACCCGCCGAGAAGCTACGGACCCGGAACAGCGACAGGTGCAGCACCGGGTCCCCGCCGCGTCCGCTCCAGCGGTGCTCCCAGGCGGCGAAGGCCGCGAGCAGCACCGCGGCGAGCGGTACCAGCAGCCATTTGGTGTTGCCGTGCCACTGCTGGGCCTGGACGAAGGGCAGCAGCAGGGCGAGCACGCCGAGGCCGAGCAGGAGTACGCCGACCGGGTCGAGCCGCCGCACCGTGAGCGTTCCCGCCGTCGGGGTGTCCGGCAGGAGCCGGCGGGCGAGCAGCAGGCAGACCGCGCCCAGCGGCAGGTTGACGTAGAAGACCCAGCGCCAGCCCTCGTCCGGCCCGGCGGCGTGGATGATCAGACCGCCGAGGACGGGCCCGACGGCGGTGGAGATGCCGACCACCGTGCCGAACATCCCGAAGGCGCGGCCGCGCTCCGGACCGGAGAACATCTGCTGGATCAGTGCGGAGATCTGCGGTGCGATCAGACCGCCGGCGAGGCCCTGCGCCACCCGGGCCACCACCAGCCACTCGCTGGACTGGGCGGCACCGCAGGCGGCGGAGGCCAGCGTGAAGAAGGTCAGGCCGGTCATGAACACCGCCCGCCGTCCCCGCGCGTCCCCGATCCGGCCCGCGGGGATCAGCAGCAGGCCGAAGGCGAGCGCGTAACCGGACAGCACCCACTGCAACTCCGCCACACCGGCCCGCAGCCCCTCGCGGATGGACGGCAGGGCGACGTTCACGATGGAGACGTCGAGAAGGGTCATGAAGCCGGCCACCAGGCAGACGGCGAGCGCCTTCCAGCGCCGCGGGTCGGGCCCGGCGCCGCTGCCGCCACCGTCCGCCGTGGCCGCGCCGGACTTTCGGCCGGACGAGTTGTCGGACGACGGTGCCACCCTGCCTCCTCCTGCTCGGGCACGCGTTGCGGCACCCGGGTACCCGACGACCACCGGCGCATGCGTCGGGGCCATGGTCGCGCATGCGCGCGAGTGCCACACGGATCGGCACACCGTCGCCTGACCGCGCCTTGGTGCTCACCGGGCGGGGCCGTGCGCCCGCACGGTCGTGCCCTGTGTCAACGGCCCCTCGGGCGCGACGGGTTGGGGGGCGCCGCCGGGCTGGTGCGAGGCCGGGGCAACGGGCCGCAGGCTCCCGGCTCATGGCTCTGGCTCCCGGCTCCCGGCTCCCGGCTCCTGGCTCTGGCTCCTGGTTCCTGGCTCCTGGTTCACCGCTCACCGCTCACGGCTCACGGCCCGGAACACGGGTGCACGAACCGTTCACCGCTTCCGGCTGGAGGTGCCCGCGGATGCGGCCCAGGCGCTGCTGCCGGCGCCGGCCGGGCCGGGCGCCCCGCTCGACGAGGCCGTCCGCCGGGGCGCCGTGTGTCTGCTCCAGCGCCGTGCGCCGGCGGCCCGTGTGCACGGGTTGCAGCAGCGACTGCCGACGCCGACCCGCGGCGAGGGCCTGCTGGAGCACGGGTTCGACCACTACCGGCCGGTTCCGCGCGGCATCGCGCGACGGCCGCGCACGGAACAGGACCCGCTCGACCGCAAGGAGTACCCGCTGCACGCCGTCCGCCGCGGCCCGCCGGGAGGGCGGCCGGTGGTGCCGCCGGCCCGGGGCCGGCCACGGCGGGCGAGTTCCGGGCACGTCCGCGCGCGTCCTTGACGGGTGTGCCGCTCGATCTCCACGGCCCCGCTCGAACTCTACGGCCCCGCTCACAGCCACAAGCATCATTCGACACCCCCGACGACCTGGGGATGCGTACGAGGCCACGCTCCCGGACCACCGGGGGCCGGGACCCGTGCGGGCCGAGCCGCCGGGAGGCGCGGCCCGCGCCGTGCGCAGGTGCGGGCGTCCGCGGTGATCGCGGGGCTGCCGCTGCCGGTGGTCCTCGTGCTCTCCCATCGCCGGATCGCCCGCGGAACCGCGCACCCACGGACCTGGCGGGCCGGTGGACGCCGGGGCACACCCGGGGGCTCGGTGGCGCGAAGTCGCCCGCTACGCGCGTAAATTGATCGGCCGACCGGCGAGTCACGCACATCACTTCGGGGTAAGTCCCAGGCACCCAGGCGGGTTTGGCCATGTGGGCGGACGTCACCAGCGCGCCGGTGACTCGTCGCTGGGCGTCCATGCCCCGTACGGACCGGCGACAGCGCGGCACCGAACGCTGTGACCGCCCGTGCGGCCTCCGCAGGGCCCCAGCGTCCCCCCACCGAGGAGTTGCCTCCCATGCGCCGCAGATTCACCTTCTCGCTGGCCACCGCCGGCGTCGCACTGACCGCAGCCCTGCTCCCCGCCGCCACCGCCTCCGCGGCCGTCCCCTCCGACAAGCTCCAGGTGCTCAGCAGTTGGAGCCAGACGAGCGCCGCGAGCTACGACGCCTTCATCGCCGCCCGCAACAACCAGGCCGCCTGGTCCGCCTACCAGTTCGACTGGTCCACCGACTACTGCAGCGACTCACCCGACAACCCCTTCGGCTTCCCCTTCAAGGACGCCTGCTCCCGCCATGACTTCGGGTACCGCAACTACAAGGCGGTCGGGCAGTTCCCGGCGAACAAGGACCGGATCGACAGTGCCTTCTACGAGGACCTGAAGCGCGTCTGCGCGAGGTACAGCGGCGCCACCAAGTCGTCCTGCGACGGCACCGCCTGGGTCTACTACCAGGCGGTGCACAACCTCGGCTCCGTCGCCCCCGCCGAGGCGGCCGCCTGAGCCGCGGCCGGCGGAGCGGATGCGGCCCGGCCCCGGAGGACGCGGCTCCTGCGGACGGCCGGGCCGTGGCCTGGAGTTGACCAATACGGCGACAAGGCCCCCGGGTTCATGTGATATTTGGCACCTCCCACGCTGAGCGGTGTGCGGCCGCACACGGTGAACTGTGCCGTACCCGTGAGAAAAGGGGCCTCGTGAACCAGCCTGGCCGCGTCCGCCGCGCACGTCCGCACGACGGCGCGCTGGAAAACGCCGTAGTACGGGCCCAGGAGGGGGATGAGGCGGCCTTCGCCACCGTTTACCGCATGGTGCACCCCGGCGTGCTCGGCTATGCGCGCGGCCTGGTGGGCGACGACGCCGAGGACGTCGCCGCGGAGGCGTGGCTGGAGATCACCCGCGATCTGCGCCGGTTCCGCGGGGACGCCGGCGGCTTCCGGGGCTGGACGGCCACCATCGTCCGGCACCGCGCCCTGGACCATCTGCGCCGTCAGAAGGTGCGCCCCCGCTCCGCCTTCCTCGATCCGGCACTGCTCGAACTGCCCGGCGGGCAGAACACCCATGAGCAGGCCATCGAGTCCATCACCACCCGGCAGGCGCTGGACATGATCGCGGCGCTGCCGCAGGACCAGGCCGAGGCGGTGCTGCTGCGGGTGGTCGTGGGGCTGACCGGGCCGGCCGCGGCACGGGTGCTGGGCAAACGACCCGGCGCGGTCCGCTCGGCCGCGCACCGCGGACTCAAACGCCTGGCCCGGCAACTCGCCGAGCACGGCGTCCCGGACAGCGGACCCCATACGCTGGGGAAGTCGATATGAACACCTTCAAGCCGCCGGCCGGCGACCCCGAGGAGCAGCGGATCATCGAGTCGCTGCTGGGCGCGGTGCGGCGCCCGCAGGACATCGATCGAAGGGCCGAGGAACGGGCGCTGGCCGCCTTCCGCAAGGCCCGGCTCGACCCCGTGCAGCCGACCCGCACACGGCCGCAGGACGACTGGCGCCGGCTGCGCCGGCTGCGGCCGCGCGGTGCCTGGCGTGCGGTGGTCGCCGCCGTGGTGGCGAGCTGTGCGCTGGGCGGTGCGGCGTACGCCACGTTCGTCGGCCTTCCGGAGCACGGCGGGGGGCCTGGCCCCGCCCCGCGCTCCTCGGCCTCCGCGTCGGCCGGGCTCGGGCATCCGTCGCCGAGTCCCGCCGGATCCGCCCCCGGCTCGTCCGGCGTGCCCGGCGGGACACCGCCCGGCGCGTCCGGCGCGCAGGACCGGGCCCGCTGCCGCGTCCTTCCCGAGGACCCCGCCACGGCCCAGGAACGGGATCCCGGCAGCCCACGGCAGCCGGCCGGGGCTGCGGACGGCGGGCGTGACCTGCCTGCCTACTGCGCCGGGGTGCCGGCGGGCCGGGCCGACGCGGGCAAGGCGGAGGACGGCGGCACCGGCAAGGACGGCAGCACGGGCGGTAACGGCAAGGCAGCCGGGGCCGGCACGGGAAACAAGGGCAACAAAGGCAACAAGGGCAACAAAGAGAAGCAGCCGAAGCAGCAAGCCGAGGGGAAGGCCAAGGGCAAGGAGAACGGCAACGGCAACGGCAACGGCAACGGCGAAGTGAAGGGCAAGGAGGAGGGCGGGGGCGGCAAGGGGGCCGGAAGGGACGAGGCGGCACCGCAGGGCCCCGGCACGGCCGGCTCACCGCCCCCACGACCCGGACCGCCGCCCGGCGGCACTCCGGAGGCCGGCGCCGCGGGTGGGTCGCCCCCGCTCCGGGCCCCGCAGGCACCGCACGGGGCGCGGCCGGCCGAGCAGAGCAGCCGCGAGGCGGCGGCGTCCGGCGGGCGCGGCACCCGCGGCGGTGGCCTCGACCCCGGGGACACCGGCGGCGGGGCCCCGGCAGCGGGGGCACCGGCCACGGCGGGGGGCACCAACCGCCTGGACCGCGGCACCGTGCGCCCCGGAGACACCAGCGGCGGGAACGCCGGGCACGGGGGCCTGGTGACGGCAGTCTCGTACCGACGGCCCAGTGACCACGGCCCCGTGACCACGGCCCCGTGACTGTGGCGCGGGGCGCGGCTGACGGAGCCCTGGCACCCGGGGCGCACCACCCGGGTCAGGCCGACTTTCGGCCGCGGGGAGCCGACTTCTTCGCCGTCGCCCTCTCGGTGGTCGCCTTCTTCCCGCTCCCGGCGGTCGCCTTCTTCCCGGCCGCCCTCCCCTCCGCGGCCTTCTTCCCGGCCGCCCTCTTCTCGGCCGTCTTCTTCTCGGCGGGCTTCTTCTCGGCAGTCCTCTTCGCAGACGTCCTCTTCTCGGCGGACTTCTTCCGGGCCGTCTTCGCCCGGGCCTGCCCGCGGGCCGGCCGCTCCCTGGCGGCCCCTGCCGTGGTGCGCCCCGCCGCCGGCTCCTCGCCGCGGGACCGGGCGGCCCGCACCGAGCTCTCCAGCGCCGCCATCAGATCGATGACCTTGCCGCCGGGCTCCGCCTCGGGGCGCTCCAGCGGCCGGCCCGTCGTCTTGGCGGCGATGAGCTCTTCCAGCGCCGTGCGGTAGTCGTCGTGCAGCGAGTCGAGATCGACCTCGCCGAGCGTGTCCATGAGCGTGTCCGCGAGGTCCAGCTCCGCGTCGCGCACCGTGACCTCCGTCTCCGGTGCGGCCAGCTCGGGCGCCCTGATCTCGTCGGGCCACAGCAGGCCGTGCATGGCGATCACGTCCCCGAAGACCCGCAGCATGCCGAGCCGCTCCCGGCCGCGCAGGGCGTACTTGGCGACGGCCACCCGCCCGCTCCGCTTCAGCGCCTCCCTCAACAGCGTGTACGGCTTGACCGCCGACGACCCGTTCGCCTCCAGGTAGTAGGCGGTGCTCAACTGCAACGGGTCGATGCGGTCCGCGGGCACGAAGGCCACGATGCCGATGGTCTTCGCGGTGGGAACGGGCAGCGAGGCCAGGTCGTCCTCGGTGATCGGGACGATCGAGCCGTCCGGACTCCGGTAGCCCCGGCTCATCTCGTCCTGGGGCACCTCCCGGTCCTCCAGCTCGCACACCCTGCGGTAGCGGACCCTGCCGCCGTCCGCGATGTGGATCTGCCGGAAGGACACGGAGTGGCTCTCGGTGGCGTTCACCAGCTTGATGGGGATGCTGACCAGGCCGAAGGAGATCGCGCCGTTCCAGATGGATCGCATGCCGCACCTTTGCTGTGGGTCCCGGGCCCGGTGACCGCGGCGGCCGGGAAGTCCGACGAGGGCGGGGGACCGGGGGTCCGGGGAGGCCACGGGGTCGGGGAGATCGGGGACGCCGGGGAGGTCGCGCCGGGTTCCGCACCCTCGTGCCGCCCGGAACACAGAACCTTTTGGACGTATTATTTGATTTCATGGTATTTCAGGTGCGCCCAGGGATGCTCGTCGGATGACGCCGATCACCGAGGTGGAGGGGCGGCGCATCGCGCTGTCCAACCTGGAGAAGGTGCTCTATCCCCGCAGCGGCTTCACCAAGGGCGAGGCGCTGCACTACTACGCCACGGTGTCCGGCCCGCTGCTGGCCCAGCTCCGGAACCGCCCCGTGTCGTTCCTGCGCTTCCCGGACGGCCCCGAGGGGCAGCGCTTCTTCACCAAGAACCTGCCTCCCGGCACACCCGAGTGGGTGAGGACCGCCGAGGTCCCGCACACGGACGGGCCCACCCGCCAGGTGCTGGTGCAGGACCTGGCCACCCTGATGTGGGCGGCGAACCTGGTCCCCGAGTTCCACACGCCCCAGTGGCGGGCCGACGCCCCCGGCACCGCCGACCGGTTGGTGGTCGACCTGGATCCGGGGGCACCCGCCACCGTCGTCGAGTGCTGCGAGGTGGCCCTGTGGCTGCGCGACCGGATGGAGCGGGACGGTCTGGAGGCGTTCGCGAAGACCTCCGGCTCCAAGGGCCTGCACCTGCTCGTCCCGCTGGAACCGGTCGCCTCGAAGCGGGTCACCGCCTACACACGGGTCCTGGCGGTGGAGGCCGGCCGTGCGCTGCCGGGCCTCGCCACCCATCTGATGAAGCGCAGCCTGCGGCCCGGCAAGGTCTTCGTCGACTTCAGCCAGAACGCGGCCGCCAAGACCACCGCCACGCCCTACACCCTGCGGGCCGCAGCGGAGCCCACCGTGTCCGCGCCGCTGACCTGGGACGAGGTGGCCGGGTGCCGGGATCCGGCGGAGCTGGTGGTGACGGCCGCACAGCTACCGGCCCGGCTCGACGCGCTCGGGGACCTGCTGGCCCCGCTGCTGGATCCCGGCCGCGCCCGTCCGCTGCCCTGAGCGGCCGGCCGCCGGAGCGCGCGCCGACGGGTCACAGCCGCAGCCAGGTGTGCCGGTCGCGGGCCGTCGCGTAGAGGGACTCCACGTCCGCGGGCTTCAGGACGACACCGTGGCGGCCGAGCGTCGGCAGGTCGCCGTCGCGCACCACGCGTACGTCCGGGGCGGGAGCGGTCACCTGGACGGACTGCGGTTCGACCAGGACCAGGACGGGCCGCACCTCGACCGCCAGGACGTGGGTCGCGCGGTCGGCACACGCCCGGATCCGGTCCAGCAGCGTCGCCTGCCTGCCGCGGCCGGTGTCCACCGCGGGTGCCGCGATGCGCACCCGGCGGCGGTGGGCGGGCAGGGTGTGCAGCGCGAAGAGGCCGCCGGGGCCGATGAGCAGGTGGTGGATGCGGTCGCCGCCGGGCAGCAGGACGGAGTGCAGGCTCTGGTAGCCCGCGCCCTCCATCCGCTCCAGCACCTCGCCCACCGCCTCCTCCGCGGCCAGCGCACGGCGGCGCGGGTCGGGACGCAGCCGCCGGGCCGGTGCGGGTTCGCGGTCGAGCGCGATCCTCAAGGCCTCACCCGGACGGTTCGGCGCGAGGTCGTCGTCGGGGTGCAGGGCGAGCCGGGCCAGTTCCGAGGCGGTGGGCACGGGTGGCGGGCCGACCGTCACCGCGCCGCTCAGGTACGGGCGAAGGACCTGGAGCACCTCCTCCGTGAGGTCCTGCCGCAGGATGTTGACGCGGGCCGCGTCACGGTCGAACCAGGCGACGTCGGCCCCGTCGGGCAGACAGACGTAGACCCGCTCGCGGCCCTGCCGCCGGGACGGCACGACCCGCAGTCCGCTCATGCCGCACCACCCGGAACCGCCGCCCCGCGAACCGCCGCCCCGCGAACGGCCGCCCCGTGAACCGCCGTACCCGGGGCCGTCCCGCGCCACCGCCAAGACCGCACCGCTCGCCTCCTCGCAAGACCGCCGCCACACCCGCACCGTAACCCGCGCACGCCCACCTCTCAGCCGCACAGCCGCACCGCCCGGCCACCCGCCGGTCCCCGCGACCATGGGACCAAGGGCGGCACCGCAGGGGCAACAACGCCCGTGCGCACCGGATCGTGCCCCGTACGGCGGCACCCGCGCGCCCGGCGCGGTCCGCGCCTGGCCGGCTCGGGCCCGGCCCGCCCCGCCCGGAGCGCCGGCCCGCGCCCCCGATGGCCCAGCGCGACCTGCGGCCCCGACGGACACGACCCTACGGTGAGTCGAGGCAGTCACCCACTGTGCCCGTTCCTCCGAGGAGGTCTCATGTTCCTGCGGTCCCCCGCCACCCGGTTCGCCACGGCCGCGGCCACCGGCGCCGTCGTCGCCCTGGCCGCCGCCGGCCCCGCCGCCGCGACGGCCGGCGCCCCGGAGTCCGGTGCGGAGCGGACGTACCAGGGTCGGGTCACGGCCCGTACCGGGCTGCTGCTGCGCGACGCGCCCAACCGCGGCGGCACGGTCGTGGGCAGCGAGCCGTACAACGCGATCGTCACCATCTACTGCAGGACGCGCGGCGAGAACGTGGACGGGAACGACCGCTGGTACCTCCTGGCGGACGGCACCTGGGCCTGGGGCGCGGCACGGTACATCGCCAACATCGGCGACCCGCCGCCGTGGTGCTGACGCCTGACGCCCCGTCCGGCCCCACCGCCCACACCCCGTCCCGGCCCCGTCCCGCCCCGCCCGGCCCCGTCGACCACGGCGCCCCTCCCGAGAGCGGGAGGGCCTGTGGAGGGGGACGGGGCCGGGCACCCCGCACCGACCGGCCCGCCACCCGGCCCCTGCCCTTGCGCGGCACGCACACCGCGCCCCCGCCGGTGCGCACACCGCGCCCCCGCCGGTACGGACACCGCATGCCTGCGGGCACGCACACCGCGGGCTGCCGGCTCGCCCAGGTCGCCCTCCCGGCCGCCGGCCCCGGGCCCGCCGCTGCCGTAGGACCTCGTGGCGGCACTCGGCCGTGCACGAGGTGGCCGACGCCTGCGCCGGCCCCGCCCTGCGGCTCCGGCTGACACCGCCACCCGCCGCACCGCACCCGGTACGCCGTCCCGTCATGGGCCGGACGACCGGTGCCCCGGTCCGCGGTGACGCCTTCACGTACACCGGGCCGCACCGCGCACCGCCCGCACCGCCGGCGCAGGCGGTGCGGGCACCCGGCGCTCCACGGACGGCGGAAGCGGTGACCACCCCCTGATGGGTGCGGCCCGTGCACCGTCCCACGGTCGCCGGGGCCGGGCAGCACCTCGTCCACCCGTGCGCCCACGGTCCCGCCGAGCACGCCCCCACCCCCCGTGCGGCCTCCCCGCCCGGCCCGGCACCGTCCCGCTCCGGCGGCACCCCCGGCGGCAACCGGAGCCCAGGGGATTGACGCCCCCGGGCCGGAGCGATCTCATGGGGGGTGTGACCGGCGGTAACACCCTCACCGGGTGATGCCGGCAGCCGGACGACGAAGTGGGGAAGACGATGGCGGTCATGACGGACGGTGTGGTGCTGCGGGATGCGCTCGGGTTGCTGAGGGACCGGGAGGAGGTGGCCGAGCGGTTGCTCGCGGCGTCCGCGAAGCACTCCTTCGACCCCGACGCCGAGATCGACTGGGACGCCCCGCCGGTGCCGGACAAGTGGTACTGGCCGCCGGAGCTGGTGTCGCTGTACGACACCCCGCTGTGGCGCAGGATGCCCGAGGAGCAGCAGATGGACCTGGCCCGGCACGAGGCGGCCTCGCTCGCCTCGCTCGGCATCTGGTTCGAGATCATCCTGATGCAGCTCCTGGTCCGGCACATCTACGACATGTCCGTGACCAGCGCCCACGTGCGCTACGCCCTGACCGAGATCGGCGACGAGACCCGGCACTCGAAGATGTTCGCCCGGATGATCCGCAAGAGCGGCACACCGACGTACCCGGTGGCGCGGCTGCACCACAACCTGGCCCGGGTGATGAAGACGGTCTCGACGACCCCGGGCTCCTTCGCGGGCACCCTGCTGGGCGAGGAGATCCTCGACTGGATGCAGCGGCTCACGTTCCCCGACGAGCGGGTCCAGCCGCTGGTGCGCGACGTGACCCGGATCCATGTCGTCGAGGAGGCCCGCCACGTGCGCTACGCGCGCGAGGAGCTGCGCCGCCAGATGGTGACCGCTCCGGAGTGGGAGCGCAGGCTGACCAGGCTGAGTTCCGGCCAGGCCGCCCGCGTCTTCTCCCTGGCCTTCGTCAACCCGCAGGTCTACACGGACGTGGGCCTCGACCGGCACGAGGCGGTCGCCCAGGTGCGGGCCAGCGGCCACCGGCGCGACGTCATGCAGACCGGGGCCAGGCGCCTGACGGACTTCCTTGACGATGTCGGCGTGCTGCGGGGCGTGGGCCGCCGGCTGTGGCGGTCGTCGGGGCTGCTCGCCTGACCGGGCGGCCCGGCGGGCGACACTGGTGCCGTGAAGAGCGAAGACACCCCCTTCGTCGGCGGCCCGCTGGACGGCCGCGTGCTGCCGGTGCTGCTCGGCCCCACCGGGCACCCCCCGAAGACCTACCGCGTCCCGGTGCCCGACGCCGGCGGCGGCCCGCCGGCCGTCCTCGTCTACCGGCGGGTGTCCGCGGCCCGCAGCAGGCGCCTCGGACTGCACCTCGGCTGGCGCTACGAGTACGACGCCGAGGCCACCCGGACGGGCGACAGCGGCCCGAAGTGGCCCTGGTCCAAGCCGCGCCGCAGCACCTGAGCCGCGCCCCCGGCGGGAGCCGCGAGGGGCCCGGCAGGCCGGCGGCCGGGCACGAGGGACGAGCGGGCCCGCCGGGACGGCCGGCCCCGGGCACGCCGCGCCCGGCCGTGCCGTCCCCACCGCCCCTCCCCTGCCCGCCATACGCGCGCCTGAGCCCCCTGGACGAGTGAGATCCTTGGGCCGAACCGCCCAGCACAGGTGAGCGCCCTGCCCGCGCCCCGGGACATGTACGAGCGGTGCGGACGGATCTGCCGTCCGCCGCTGCGGAGGTGACCCAGATGACGGGCAGGCTCGTGCGGGGGTTCTGTACGGCCGCGGTCGCGGCCGGCACGTTCGTCGCGGCCGGAACGGCATCCGCGCTGCCCGCGCGGGCGCCGATCGCCCCGGGCCCGGCGGCCGGCAGCCAGGAATCCACCGGAGTCACGGAGCGCCGCCCCTCTCCCCCGGCAGGCGCGCCCGGCGCCCGCGGCCAGTCCGTGGACGCCCTGCTGACGGACCTTCAGCGGCTGTACCGCCAGGCCGAGCGGGCCACCGACTCCTACCACGCGGTCCAGCGCGTGCTGGACCGGCAGCGCGCCACGGTCAGGGGCCTGGACAGGCGTCTCGCCAACGCCAGGCGCGCCCTGCACGAGAGCCGGGTGGCCGCCGGGCGGCTGGCCCGGTTGCAGTACCAGGGCAGCTCCGACATCTCCCCGTACGTACGGCTGCTGCTCGCCCGCGACCCGCAGCACGCTTTGGACCAGGGCCATATGCTCGAACGGATGTCGGCCGCCCGCGCCTCGGCGGTGCGCCGGATCGCGGGCCACGAGCGGCGCAACCGTGCACTCGCGGCCACCGCGCGCCACGCCCTGGACGCGCAGGAGCAACTGGCCAAGCGTCAGAAGCGCGACCGGGACCGGATCCAGGCCCGGCTCAGGGCGGTGGAGCGGCTGCTCGCCTCGCTGGGCGGCGGCCATCCCTCCGAAGCCCGCCGCACCGGCCGGCCCGGCCGCTCGGGCGGCCCGCAGGCACTGCTCGACACGGCACTGCACGGCAGCCGGCTGCCCTCGCGCGGCGGCAGCGTGGCGGTCCGGTACGCGATGGAGCAGGTCGGCAAGCCGTACGTGTGGGGCGCCGCGGGGCCCGACGCGTTCGACTGCTCGGGGCTCACCTCGCGCGCGTGGGCGCGCGCCGGGCGGACCATTCCGCGCACCAGCCAGCAGCAGTGGTCGGGGCTGCCCCGGGTGCCGATGGCCGAACTGCGGCCCGGGGACCTGGTCGTCTACTACCCCACCGCCACGCACGTGGCGCTCTACCTGGGCAACAGCATGGTGGTGCAGGCGCCGCGGCCCGGCGAGCGCGTCAAGGTGTCACCGGTCGACGTGAACCCGGTCCTCGGGGCCGTACGCCCGGACCCCCAGGCACCACCGCTCGGCACATGAGGGCGGAGCCGCCCTCCCGCCGCTAGCCCGCCACCTCCGCCAGGTACGCCGCCGCCTTCCGCGGCTCGTAGAAGAAGTGCTCGAAGTCCGCGGGGTTGTCGAAGCCGTTGGCGATCCGGTCGGCGACCGCGGGCGCCCCGCCCGCCGCGCCGATCAGGTTCAGCACGTGCTCGGGAGGCGGTGCCAGCATGGCGTTGGTCCACTTGGTGACGTGCCGTGCGATGTCCCAGTAGCGGTCGAAGGTCTGCTGCATCCAGACCTCGTCGAAGGGGCCCGTGCCGCGGGCCAGGATCGCCTCCAGGTAGGACGCGGCGCACTTGGCCGCGGAGTTGGAACCCTGTCCGGTGATCGGGTCGTTGGCCACCACCACGTCGGCCACGCCGAGCACCACTCCTCCGCCGGGCAGCCGGCCGACCGGGTGGCGGACCGTGGGGGCGTAGCGGCCGGAGAGTGCGCCGCCCGCGTCGGTCAGCTCGACCTTGGTGGCACGCGCGTACTCCCAGGGCGTGAACCTCTCCATCAGACCCAGGGTGAGTGCCAGGTGCTCCGAAGGGTCCCTGACACCCTGGAAGGCGTCGATCGGTCCGCCCGGGACGCCCTCCCAGAAGAGGATGTCGGCCCGCCCCGAGGTGGTCAGCGTCGGCATCACGAACAGCTCGCCCACACCGGGCACCAGGTTGCAGCGCACCGCCTCCGTCCCGGGGTGCTCGGGACGCGGTCCGAGGCCGTGCACGTAGCAGACGGCCAGGGCGCGCTGCGGCTCGGCGTACGGCGAGCGCGCGGCGTCCCGCCCGAACATGGCCACCAGTTCGCCCTTGCCCGCGGCGACCATGACCAGGTCGTAGGCGCGCGCGAAGTAGTCCAGGTCGGAGACGGCGGCACCGTGGATGATGAGCTGCCCGCCGCGCTCCGCGAAGGTCTCCATCCAGCCGGCCATCTTCACCCGCTGGTCCACGGACTGCGCGTACCCGTCGAGCCGGCCCAGCCAGTCGACGACCCGCGGCGGGCCGCCCTGCGGGTCCTCGGGCCCCGCGACCGAGACGCCGAGTCCCTCGATCCTGGGGGCCGCCTGCTCCCAGAAGCCCAACTGGAGGTCGCGTTCGTGCTGCAACGCCGTGTGGAACATGACCTGCGTCGACATCACCCGTCCGGTGCGGATCTCGTCCGCGGTGCGGTTGGACATCAGGGTGACGTCGTATCCGTGCGCCTGGAGTCCGAGGGCGAGCTGGAGCCCGGACTGCCCGGCTCCCACGATGAGTACCTTCCGCATTGCGGGTCCTCTCCTCTTACCTGCTGCTCGGGGCTGCGGCTTCTGTGGGGCCGGCCGGTGGCGGCGGTGCGGCTAGGCGGGGGTGACGTCCAGTGCGTGGCCGACGAGGGCCAGCAGGGTGTCGATCACCGGGATGCGCAGCCGGGCGTCCATGACGAGCACGGGGATGTGCGGCGGCACGGTCAGGGCCTCGCGCACGTCCTCCGCCGCGTACTTCTCCGTGCCCTCGAAGTGGTTCACGGCGACCACGTACGGCAGGCCGCACCCGTCGAAGTAGTCCAGCACGGGGAAGCAGTCGGGCAGCCTGCGGGTGTCGGCGAGGACGACGGCGCCGATCGCACCCCTGATCAGGTCGTCCCACATGAACCAGAAGCGCTGCTGGCCCGGGGTGCCGAAGAGGTACAGCACCAGGTCGTCGTCGAGGGTGATCCGGCCGAAGTCCATGGCGACCGTCGTCGTCATCTTGCCCGGCGTCGCGGCGAGGTCGTCGGTCTCCGCGCTGGCCTCGGTCATCAGCGCCTCGGTGAGCAGCGGCTCGATCTCCGAGACGCTGGTGACCAGCGTCGTCTTGCCGACCCCGAATCCGCCCGCCACGACGATCTTGGTGGCGACGGGCGCACGGCTGCGGTCGAGCTGCCAGGGCCGCAGCTCCTCCTCCGGCTCATGGACGGCAGCGGGGCCGCCCGCGCCCCAGAAGCCGCCGGTGCCCCTGGCGCCCGGGCCGGGGGGCAGTTCACTGTCCTCAGAGACGGCGGAGTCCACTCAGCACCCTTTCCAGCAGTGCGCGGTCCGGCTGTCCCGGGCCGTGACCGGTTCCGTACACGCGGATCCTTCCCTGGTCCGCGAGGTCGCTCAGCAGCACGCGGACCACGCCGAGCGGCATCCTCAGCAGCGCGGCGATCTCGGCCACCGTGCGCATCTGGCGGCACAGTTCGACGATGGCCCGCATCTCGGGCATGACCCGCGTCGCGGTGCCCTGGGTCAGCTCAAGGCGCTCCTCCGGCGCCTCGATGGCGGCCACGAAGGTCTCGACGAGCAGCACGTGCCCGAAGCGGGTGCGGCCACCGGTCAGGGAGTAGGGGCGCACGCGCGCGGGCTTGGCGTCGGCGTCGCGCCGGGGCAGCTTGGGCTGGCTCACTGGACGCTTCCCATCGGCTCGCCCGCCGTCCGCCCGGCACCGGCCGCGCCGCGTACGGACAGCCGGGGTCTGTCCTGAGGGGTGCGCACCTGCTCCTCGTGCTCCATCGACTGCCTCAGCTCGCTGCGGAGTTCGGGGGTCAGGACGTGTCCGGCGCGGCCTACGAAGAACGCCATGTGGTAGGCGACGATGCTCATGTCGCTCTCCGGAGTGGCGTGCACCCCGAGCAGCGAACCGTCGCCGATCGACATCACGAACAGGTTGCCGTCGCGCATGCTGACCACGGTCTGCTTGACCTTGCCGCCGTCCATCAGCCGGGCGGCTCCCATGGTGAGGCTGCCGAGTCCGGAGACGATGGCCGCCAGATCCGCGGAGGAGCCCCTGGGGCCTTCTCCGGGGCCGCCGCCGGAGGCACCGTCGAACGCGCCCTCGTCACCGTTCTCGCCGTTTCTCGCCGGGTCGGAGGAGAGCAGCAGCAGACCGTCGGAGGAGACCACGGCCACCGAGAGCAGGCCGGGCACCTCCTCCACGAGGTTCGCCAGCAGCCAGTGCAGATTGCGTGCCTCGGTGCTCAGTCCATAGGTGCTGGGCGCAGTCAACTGCTTGCCTCCTCGACCGTGTCCCCCTTGACTTCCGCGGGTGGTTGGGCCGCGCGTGCTGCTGTGCGGTGTCCGGCGCCGTGGGCGGTGGCCCGCCCCTGGGCCCCCGGCCCTTCCGGACGGTCGGATATCTCCGCCTCGGCGTCCCGCAGCCCGTTCCTGGCACCCTGCTGGAAGCCGCCGAGTCTGCGCCGCAGTTCCTTGGCGTCGACCGCGCCGGTGCGCGGCGCGGGCACCCCGCGCACGGCGGAGACCCGCGGTGTGCGCTTCGGCAGGCCCTTGTCAGTCACCCGCTCCCTGGTGTCGGCGGCGGGGGCCGCCTCACCGGCGGCGCCCACCGGGCCGGTGCCGTCGGCGTCGCGCGCGCGTTCGTGGCTGTCGGGGCTGATGGCGTACTGGTCGGGGGCGGGCTGCGGCGCGTGGTCCGCGGCGGGTCCGCGGTCGGCGGCCTGCCGCGGAGCCGTGCGCAGTGACGCCTCCGCGGCCGCGATCAGCGGGTCGGCTCCGGCGGCGGCTCCCGCTCCCCTGCCGGGCAGGACGTTGGAGTTGGCCTCCGCCGCGGCGCCGGGCAGCCGGACGCCGGTCGCGGCGCCCACCACCCGTACCTCGCGCGGCGGTGCGATCGCACCGGGGGCGGCCTGGGCGAGCACCGGCTCGGGCAGCACGACGACCGCCGCCACCCCGCCGTGCTTCTGCTCCCGCAACTGCACCCGCACGCCGTGCCGGGCGGCGAGCCGCGCCACCACGTACAGCCCGAGACCGGGGCCGGCTTCGTCGGCCCCGTCGGGACCGGTGGCGGCACCGAACGCCTCGGCGGGGCCCGGCTCCTCGCCGTCCGCGGCGCACGCCAGCCGGGTGTTGACCTCTTCGAGCCGCTCCGGCGACATGCCGATGCCCTCGTCCACGACGGAGAGCATCACGTCACCGCTCTCCAGCAGCCAGCCCGACACCTCGACGGTGGCGTTCGGCGGCGAGAAGGACGCCGCGTTCTCCAGCAGCTCGGCGAGCAGATGGCTGAGGTCGTCGGCGGCGAAGCCGACCACGTGCGCGCGCGGCGGCAGCGAGATGATCCTGACCCGCTCGTAGCGCTCTATCTCGCTGACCGCGGCGCGCACCACGTCGACCAGCGGTACGGGTCCCGGGTGCTGGTGCCCGTGGTCGGCGCCGGCGAGCACCAGCAGGTTCTCGCTGTGCCGCCGCATCACGGTGGCGAAGTGGTCGAGCTTGAAGAGGGTGGCGAGCCGGTCGGGGTCGTGCTCCTGCTCCTCCAGCTTCTCGATGACGGCGAGCTGCCGCTCGACCAGCCCGAGGGTGCGCAGCGCGAGGTGGACGAACGTGCCCCGGCCGGCGTCCTCGACCTGGCCGAGCCCGGCCGCGGCGGCGTCCAGCGCGCTGCGCAGCCCGTCCCGCTCGGTGGCGGCGTCCGCCTGCCGCCCACTCGCGTCCGGCGCCTGGGGTGCGTCCGGTGCGGGGGCCGCACCGGCCTGTCCGCGCAGCCGCGCGTGCAGTTGGAGCGCATGCGCGTGCAGGGCGTTGACGGACCGTACGACCTGGGCGAACTCGTCGTTGCGGCCGGTGAAGCGGATCGGCTCCTCGGCGGCGGGGTCGGCGGCGAGCCGGGCCGAGCCGCGGCGCAGGACGGAGAGCGGCCGGGTCAGGCTGCGGGCCATCGCCGTGCTGACGCCGACGGCGGCCAGCAGGCAGGCACCGGCCAGGGCGGTCAGGACCTCCAGCGCGGTGACGTCGTCGTCGCGGAGCTGGGCAAGCTCCTTGGCGCGCGTGGTGTTCAGCGACGCCTCGGCGCCGCGCATCATGTCGATGCGCGAGGTCAGCGTGGCCTCCAGCTTTCCGCGATCGGTGGCGCGGTCGCCGGTGGACAGCGTCGGCCGGTCGGTGAGCCGGTCGAGGTCGTGCTCGGCCGCGGTGACGTCGGGGCCGGTGACGGTGGAGTCGTACGAGGTGCGGTAGGCGGCGGGCGCGCCGTCGCGGAAGTCGGCCAGCGCGGACTGCTCGCGCAGCCGGGCCTGCTGAGCGGCGGCGCTCAGCTCGTCACGGTGCTCGCTGTCCGCGGACGACTCGGTGGAGACGGTTGCGGGCAGGCCGGTCACCGGGTCGATGACGGTGGTGGTGGCGGTGCCGCCGGGCACGGCGAGCGCGGCGAGCAGCAGGCCGCGGGTGGCCTCCGCCTGCTCGACGGCGCGGTCGAGGTCGGCGAGCGCGTGGGCGCCCGAGCCCGCCCGGGGCGGTGTGCGGTCCGCCAGGTCCTCGGCGAGCCGGTGGAGTTCGAGGATGACGGCGGCGTAGGACTCGTGCGCGTGCAGGGCACTGCCCTTGCCGTTCAGCACCGAGTCGCGGACGGCGGCGATGTGGTCGAGGTCGTGCCGCAGCCCGGTGGGGGCGTCGGCGCGCAGTTCGGCTATCTGCCGGTCCACGGGCGCGCGGTCGGCCGCGGACAGCCCCTTGCCCTCGGGCCGGCCGGCGGCGACGTAGGCGGTGGCCTCGTCGCGTTCGTCGGCCAGCGCGTGGGCCAGGCTGAGCGCCTGCTGGGTCCGCTCGGCGTCCGTCACCAGCGCCTGCGAGTCGCCCACCCGGCCGGACGCGGCGATCAGCGCGGGCGCGCTCGCGCCCGCGGTCGCGGCGGCCACCACGGCGACGGCCACGACGAGCCGGCTGCGCACCCGCGCACGCCTGCCCTTGCGGGCGGAACCCCCCGGCTCCCCGGTGCCTGCCGCGGGCGGCGCGGCGGAGTCCTGTGCCGCCGGGGCGGTGGCGGAGGGGGCGCCGGGCGCCGCGGGGCGCCCGGCGGGGGGCGGGGTGGCGGCGGGGCCGGTGGGACGGCGCGACGCAGCGCCGGAGGCGGGAGCGGGCACCGCTCCGGGCGCCGGGGGGGCCGCGGCGTCCTGAACGGCCTCGGCGGCCTCGGCGGTGGGGGTCGGGGTCCGGACGGCGGTGTCGCGGCCTGCCGCGGCCTTGTGCGCCGCGCCCTGGGCCCGCACCGCCTGGCGCGCGCCGCGCACGGCGGGGCTCGGGGCCTGTGCCGCGGCATCCGCGCCCTGGGGGCGTGCCGCCGGGTTCCCGGACGCCGGGCTCGCGGTCACCTGGTCCGCCGGGCCGGCACCGGCCGGTACGGCCGCGGAAGCCCCGTAGGGCACGTGGTCGCCCTGCGGCCGGGGAATGACCGCACCGCCGACCGCCGCGCCGGAGGCCATCTGCGCGCCAAGCCCACCGGAACCACCGGAGGCGGTCGCGCCGGGGTGGCCGCCGGCCCTGCCGGGCGCACTCCCGCCGCGCGGCTCTCCGGCCGCGCCCGAGGCGACCGCTCGGGAGGGGGCGCCGGGGCCCGCGGGGGCTTCGAGGGCGCCCGCGCGCCGCGCGCCGTGGACGCCCGCGCCCTCCATGGCGTCCGTGCCCCTGCCGGCTGTCCCGGAGGGGTTGCTCGGTGCCGGGCCGCTCAGGGTCTCGTCCGAGACCGTCTGCTGCATGCCCTCGCGCCGCGGCCGCTTCTTCTGCACCGGTGCTCGCAATCTTGATCCGTCTGCCCATGGACCCGGGTGACGATCCGTCAACACGAGCGTCTGCGGGGTCGGCTCCCGACCATCCCAGTGCCCGTGAGAAGTGGACGCGCATCGCCCCACCCGCCACTCAAAGGAGTGAACATCGACGAGGGGTCGGCGGCAAGTTCCGGCGCCATGGCCAACGGATGCCCGCCGCGGGCCGGTTGGACGTCGACCACGGCCTTTGGCAGGATGCCCCGCCACGCCTCGCCGCCCTTGATCAATCCATCCCAAATCCGGCGACTGACCTGCAGGTACAGACCGATTGTGGCATCCCGTGCCGCGCGCGTCCGAGCGCTCGTGGACCTCTCGTGCAGACTGGCCGAATGCGCATCGAACTCGGCACCGCCCCGGGAGACCCCGCACGCCCCAACGAGGACTACGCAGCGGCGGCACTTCCGGCTTCCGGACGGGGCGGAGCCCTCGTACTGCTGGACGGCGTCACCCCGCCGCAGGGCGATGACGGTTGTCTGCATTCCGTCGCCTGGTTCACCGCCCGGCTCGGCGGCGCGCTGGGAGAACTGTCCGTTTCACGACGGGATATGGCCTTGCGCGAGGTGCTCTCCGAGGCAATCCGACGCACCGCCGACACCCACCGTGCGACCTGTGACCTTTCTCACCCGCGCACTCCCCAGGCAACCGTCGTCCTGGTCCGCTGGGACGACGAGCGGGTAGAGCACCTCGTGCTGTCCGACTCGGTGCTGCTCGTCGCGGAGGCGGACGGCCGGGTGGTCCCGGTGCTCGACGACCGGCTGGCCCGTCTGCCGCGCGCTTCACTCGCCATGGAGGCCCTCACCGACGCCACCCTCCGCAACAAGGAGGGCGGATTCTTCACGGCCGCGGCCGATCCGGAGGTCGCCGCCCGCGCGGTCGCGGGCACGGCCGCCCGTACGGAGGTGACGGCGGTGGCGGCGCTCACGGACGGCGCCGCCCGCTGGGTGGAGAAGTTCCGGGAGGGCGACTGGCCCGACTGCCTCGCCCTGCTCCGCAAGGAGGGGCCGCAGGCCCTCGTCGACCGGGTGCGCACCCTGGAGAGGGCGGACACGGACCGGGTCTTCCTCGGCCTCGGCAAGACGCACGACGACGCGGCGGCGATCTACGCGGAGCTGTGACCCGCTCCCGCCGGGGGTTCGCGGGCCGGCACGCTCGCGGCGGTCCGCACGGGCGGGCCCCGGCGCGCACGGCGCAGGTCCGCGTGGCGCGCACGGCGCAGGTCCCCGCGGCACGCCCGGAGCCGGGCCGCGGGCCGCGTATCAGTACTCTGCGCCCGCTACCTCGTTCAGTTGGTGCAGCAGCCTCGCGAGCTCCGCCACCTCGGTGCGGTTCCAGGCGGCGAGCTTGCGCACGTAGCGGGCGCGGCGGGCGTCGCGGACGGTGCGCAGCCGGTCGCTGCCCTCGTCCGTGAGGTGGATCAGCCAGGCGCGGCCGTCGGCCGGGTCGGGCTCGCGCGCGACGAAGCCGAGCGTCTCCAGGGCCCGCAACTGGCGGCTCATCGTGGCCTTGCCGACACCGATGTACCCGGCGAGGTCCGTGGCCCGCTGCCGGCCGCCCTCCTCCAGGCAGACCAGCAGCCCGTACGCCGCGGGTTCCAGGTCCGGGTGGACGTCGCGGGCCATCTCGCCCGACGAGGCCCTCGCGCGGCGGAGGAATACCGTCAACTCCCTCTCCAGGGCGAGGAATTCCTCGTCCGTTGCGCTTTCCCCGCTATCCCGCACACCGACTTCCGCCGGGCGCCCCTCGCCGTTTCCGTCCCTGCGCACGCCAGCACCCATTGCCCTGCATTCCGTGTTTCTCGTGTTCCGGATGTTCCCGATGCTGAAAGTTTCCACGGGATGCTGCCTCCGCCGCAGCTCGGCCAGTATTCCGCAGGAGTAGACCAACGGCAGCCACACAGCCCCCTTCCCCCACGGTGTCTACGTGCGTAGAGTCATCGATGGCAGGACACCGACAGCGAGGTCGACGTGTCCCGCTCCCCGCTCCCCGCTCCCCGCTCCCCGCTCCCCAGGATCCGCCGCGGTCCGCCGAACGACTGCCGGAAGAACTCCGGACGACCCCCCACCCCGGGGCTCTGCGCGGGTTTCCCCGCCCCATGAGCTCCCCCAGGCCCTCGGAGGCACGTGATGTCCGTGCGCAGGTCCACAGCGGCCCGCCGCTCGCGCGTCCCGGCGGCCGGAACCCTGCGCACGGCGCTCGCTCCGCTCTTCACCCTGCCCACCGCGGTGGGAGCCGCCGACCGCTCGGACGCGGCCGCCGGGCGCGGCACCGGGCACGACCGCTTCGACGGCGCGCTCGACCGCGTCCGGGCGCTCGCCGCCGGTTGACGCCCACCCGAAGACGCCCCGGTGGCCGGTCCTACGAGGAACCGGCCACCGGGCGCACCACGTCAGGTGCCTGTCGCGGCGGGCACTACGCCACGAGCGGGAGCTGTTCCGCGGTGTCGCTCGTCGCGGGCGACAGGGCCAGCTCCAGGACCTGGCGGACGTCCGTGACGGTGTGCACGTCGAGCTTCTGAAGGACCTCGGCGGGCACGTCGTCCAGGTCGGGCTCGTTCCGCTTCGGGATCACGACCGTGGTGATGCCGGCCCGGTGCGCGGCGAGCAGCTTCTGCTTCACCCCGCCGATGGGCAGCACCCGCCCGGTCAGCGACACCTCGCCGGTCATCGCCACGTCCGTACGGACCAGGCGCCCGCTCAGCAGCGACGCGAGGGCGGTCGTCATGGTGACGCCCGCGCTCGGGCCGTCCTTGGGCACCGCGCCCGCGGGGAAGTGGATGTGCACCCCGCGGTCCTTCAGGTCGCCGACGGGCAGTTCCAGCTCCGCGCCGTGCGAGCGCAGGAAGGAGAGCGCGATCTGCGCGGACTCCTTCATCACGTCGCCGAGCTGTCCCGTCAGGTTCAGCCCCGCGGCGCCGGTCTCCGGATCGGCGAGCGACGCCTCCACGTAGAGCACGTCGCCGCCCGCACCGGTGACCGCGAGCCCCGTGGCCACGCCCGGCACCGCGGTGCGGCGCTCGGCCGGGTCCTGGGCGGACTCGGGCACGTGGTGGGGCCTGCCGATCAGGCCGCGCAGATCGGTGTCCGCGACGGTCAGCGGCAGCTCGCCCTCGCCCAGCTCCTGCCGGGCCGCGACCTTGCGCAGCAGCCGGCCTATGGCGCGTTCCAGGTTGCGGACGCCGGCCTCACGCGTGTACTCGCCGGCGAGCTTGCGCAGCGCGCCCTCCTCCAGCACCACCTCGTGCGGCTCCAGGCCCGCCCGCTCCAGTTGGCGCGGGAGCAGGTGGTCACGGGCGATGACGACCTTCTCGTCCTCGGTGTAGCCGTCGAGCGTGACCAGCTCCATACGGTCGAGCAGCGCCTCGGGGATGGCCTCCAGGACGTTGGCCGTGGCCAGGAAGACGACGTCGCTGAGGTCCAGCTCGACCTCCAGGTAGTGGTCCCTGAAGGTGTGGTTCTGCGCCGGGTCGAGGACCTCCAGGAGGGCCGCCGCGGGGTCGCCGCGGAAGTCGGAGCCGACCTTGTCGACCTCGTCGAGGAGGACGACCGGGTTCATCGAGCCGGCCTCCTTGATCGCGCGGACGATACGGCCGGGCAGCGCGCCCACGTAGGTGCGCCGGTGGCCGCGGATCTCCGCCTCGTCCCGGACGCCGCCGAGCGCGACGCGCACGAACTTGCGGCCCATGGCGTGCGCCACGGACTCGCCGAGCGACGTCTTGCCGACGCCGGGCGGGCCGACCAGCGCCAGCACCGCGCCGCCGCGCCGCCCGCCGACCACGCCGAGGCCCCGGTCGGCGCGCCGCTTGCGGACCGCCAGGTACTCGGTGATGCGCTCCTTCACGTCCTTCAGGCCGGCGTGCTCGGCGTCGAGCACGGCCTGGGCGCCCTGGATGTCGTACGCGTCCTCGGTGCGCTCGTTCCACGGGAGTTCGAGCACGGTGTCGAGCCAGGTGCGGATCCAGGAACCCTCCGGGCTCTGGTCGCTGGACCGCTCCAGCTTCTCGACCTCCTTGAGCGCGGCCTCGCGGACCTTCTCCGGCAGGTCGGCGGCCTCCACACGGGTGCGGTAGTCGTCGGACTCGTCCTCGGCGCCGTCGCCGTTCAGCTCGCGCAGCTCCTTGCGGACGGCCTCCAGTTGCCGTCGCAGCAGGAACTCGCGCTGCTGCTTGTCGACGCCTTCCTGGACGTCCTTGGCGATGGACTCGGCCACGTCCTGCTCGGCGAGGTGCTCGCGCAGTTGCTCGGTGGCGAACTTCAGCCGCGCCACCGGGTCACCCGTCTCCAGCAGTTGCACCTTCTGCTGCACGGACAGGAACGGTGAATAACCGGAGTTGTCGGCGAGCTGGGACACGTCGTCGATCTGCTGGACGCGGTCCACGATCTGCCAGGCGCCGCGCTTGCGCAGCCAGGCGGTGGCGAGGGCCTTGTACTCCTTGATCATTTCGGTGACGGCGCCGGGCAGCGGGTCCGGGACCACCTCGTCGATGAGGGTGCCCTCCACCCACAGGGCGGCACCGGGGCCGGTCGTGCCCGCGCCGATCTTCACACGGGACCGGCCGCGGATGAGCGCGCCGGGGTCGCCGTCGGCCAGCCGGCCGACCTGCTCGACGGTGCCGAGCACACCGGTGCCCGCGTAGGCACCGTCGACCCGCGGCACCAGCAGCACCTTCGGCTTTCCGGGCTCCGCCCGCGCGGCGGCCTGTGCGGCCTCCACGGCGGCGCGCACCTCGTTGTCGTTGAGGTCCAGCGGGACCACCATCCCGGGCAGCACGACCTCGTCGTCGAGCGGCAGCACGGGCAGGGCCAGCAGTGTGGCAGCGCCGGTGGACTCAGCAGCCATGATCTCCCCTTCGGCAGTCAAGTTGAGCTATGTGGGCTCAATGCAGGTGAGCCCCCGATTGTTCCCAGCCCCTGGGGGCGTTCGCTGTGAGCGATCACTCGCGTCCCGTGCGTACCGATATGAGGGATTCCGGAGGTTCCGGAGGGGATGCGACCTGGGGCCGCCCCTGCGCCAGAGTGATAAGTAATTCGTTACTTACTTACCGGACTCCCCACCTCGGAGGCGGCACCTTGCCGAAGACTCTGTTGATCACCGGCAGCTCGCGCGGTCTCGGCCGCGCCCTGGCAGAAGCCGCACTGGCGGCCGGCCACCGGGTGCTCGCCACCGCGCGCACCCCCGACGCGCTGCGCGACCTCACCGAGCGGTACCCCGGCACAGCCCGCGCGGCAGCGCTGGACGTGACGGACCCGGACGCCGCCGAGGCCGCCGTCAAGACGGCAGTCCGGGCCTTCGGCCGCCTCGACGCGGTGCTGAACAACGCCGGCTACTCCCAGGTGGGCGCCATCGAGGACACCTCCCTGGAGGACTTCAGGGCACAGCTTGAGACCAATCTTTGGGGCGCGGTCCACGTGTCCAAGGCGGCCCTGCCCGTGCTGCGCGCCCAGCGCGGCGGCCATCTGGTGCAGATCTCCTCGCTCAGCGGCCGCCTCGCGCCGGTGGCCGGGCTCGGTGCCTACGTCACGGCCAAGTTCGCCCTGGAGGGCTTCTCCGAGGCACTCGCCCTGGAGGCCGGGGGGTTCGGTGTGAAGGTGACGATCGTGGAGCCGGGTTCGATCGCCACCACGCTCTCGTCCGGGATGGTGCGGACACCCCCCAGCGCCCCGTACACCGAGGTCGTCGCGCCCCTCATGAACCGATACGCGGATCCTGCGGCCGGGCACGGCACCTCGCCGCGGCGCGCGGCCGAGGTCCTGCTGAAGCTGCTCGACCTGCCGGAGCCGCCGCTGTGGCTGCCGCTGGGCGGCGACGCGCTCGACCACGTCCGCGCGGCCGAGCGGCGCAAGCTCGCCGAGCTCGACCGGTGGGCCGGGCTCAGCCGTGAGCCGGACGAGAAGGCCGCCGGCGAGGTGGCCCGATGACCCCCGGGAGCGGCGCGCGGGCGGAGGACACGTCGGCGGGGCACCAGCGGGACGCGGCGGGACGGCAGCGGACGGCCGGGGCTGACCGGCAGCCGGGGGCCGGGGCGGGGCAGCGGGTGGAGGCCGCGGGACGGCAGCGGGACGCGGGAGCGACCCGGCGGCGGATCCTGGACGCCGCGACCGCCGAGTTCTCCGCACACGGCCTCGCGGGCGGCCGCACGGCACGCATCGCCGCCGCCGCGGGCGCCAACCAGCGCATGATCTACGCCTACTACGGCAGCAAGGAGGGCCTCTTCGACGCCGTCCTCGACGCCCACCTCCGGCTGGTCCAGGAACGGGTGCCCTTCGACGCGGCCGATCTGCCGGGCTACGCGGGACGGGTCTTCGACTTCTACCGCGCCCACCCGCCGCTGAGCCGGCTGCAGATGTGGCAGGCGCTGGAGCGCAGGGCCACGGCCCGCGCGCTGCCCCCGGTGGCGGCCGCGCTGCGCGACCACGTCGACGCGATCCGGCAGGGCCAGGACGCCGGGCTGATCAGCGGCCTGCTGCCCGCGGAGCGGCTGCTGGAGCACATCCTGACCCTGGCCCACGGCCATGTGATGGACGCCGGGGACACCGGGCGCTGGACCGACGGGCAGCGGGCCGCCCTGACGGTCACCGTCGCCACGCTCACCGGCCAGGCGCGTGAGGCGGCGCCCGGCGACCGGCAGCACGGGGACCGGGAGGAGCACGACGGGCACGAGGAGCACGAGGAGCGAGGGGAGCCGTCTCCCGGGCACCCGAGGCCATCGCCCGCGCCCCCAGGACCGTCCCCCGAACCGCAGGAGGCGTTTCCCGAACCGCCGGGACCCTCCCCCGGGCCAGGGGGTGCAACGCCCGGGCCGCACCCGCTGCCGCCGGCCGGGCCGGCTGCCACCGGCTGAACCCTCGACCACCGCACGCGCCGCGGACCACCGGCCGAGCGCCCGCACGGGGCACTCGGAACCGCGGGGGGCCGCCCGCGCCCCCAGCGTCCTCAGGGGCGCACGGCGTCCTGCGGGGCCGCCCGCGCGTACGTGACCCGCCCCGCAGCCCCGTGCGCACCCGCCGCTTCGCCGTCCGCACGACACTCCCGCGCGCACCCGGTGGACCCTGCGGACCCGCCCGCCACGGGGCCCGCGGCTCAGGTGCCACGCGGCGCGCAGGCCCCGGCACCCGGGGCGGCCCGCCCGGCAGCCTTGGCCGGGGCGCGTTCCCCGGCCCGGAGGCGGCCGGCACCGGAAAACCCTTTGCATACGGGGCGCGCATGCATTTCCGTACCACAGGTGACGGAAACCGACGGCCTCCTCGCGGCCTATGACGAGCAGATGCGCGGCGTCCCGCCGACCCTACCGGCGGGTGTGCACATCGAGACCGACGGGCCCCTGACACGGGTCGTCGGGCAGTACCGGGGCTTCGTCGGCTGCCCGCCCGACCCCGGCGTACGGGGCACGGACCTGGACCGGCTGATCGCACGGCAGCGGGACTTCTTCGCGGCGCGCGGCGAGGCCGTGGAGTGGAAGACCCGGGGCCACGACCGCCCCGCCGACCTCACCGACCGGCTGCGCGCGGCGGGCTTCACGCCCGAGGACCGGGAGACCGTGCTCATCGGCCGCGTCGCCGAGATGGCCGGGGAGCCGGTGCTGCCGGACGGCGTCACGCTGCGGCAGGTCACCGCCGACGCCGACATGCACCGCATCGGGGCCATGGAGAGCGCCGTCTGGGACCAGGACATGAGCTGGCTCGGCAAGGACCTGATCGGACGGGTCGCGGCCGCGCCGGACGAGATCGCCGTGCTGGTCGCCGAGTCCGGCGGCACGGTCGTCTCGGCGGCCTGGCTCGTCTTCCGGGCGGGCACCGAGTTCGCCTGCCTGTGGGGCGGTTCGACGCTCTCCGCGTGGCGCGGCCGCGGCATCTACCGCGCCCTGGTGGCCGCCCGCGCCCGGCTCGCCGCCGACCGGCAGGTGCGCTACCTCCAGGTCGACGCCTCCGACGACAGCGCTCCCATCCTGCGGCGTCTGGGCTTCCACGCCGTGACCACCACCACGCCGTACGTGTGGTCACCGCCCGGGCGCTGAACGCGCCCCGGGCGGCCGGCCCGCCGCCCGGCACACCGGCCCCGCGCACCCGGCGCTGCACTCAGGAGCGTGCGCGGCAGGAGCGCCTCGGGACCGCTTCCCCCGGGGCGGCTGGCCCGCGGCCGCCGCCACCGGACAGGATGGCCCCATGCACGCCCCCTACGACAACCGCGACACGCCCTCCCCGAGCGCACGGTTCGCCGCCGGCGGCACGCCCGTCGTGCTCGACCGTCGTGAGGGCCCCCACGGCGAGGTGGTGCTGCGGCGCCAGGGCGAGGTGCTGCAGATCATCGCCAACGGCTGCTTCCTGATGGACACCTCGGACGGCCGGTCGGAACGGCTGCTCGTCGACGCTGCACTGGACGCGCTCGACGGGCGCCCGGCACCGGCCGTCCTCATCGGCGGACTCGGCGTCGGCTTCTCCCTCGCGCACGCCGCGGCCAACCCCCGCTGGGGTGCCATCACGGTCGTCGAGCGCGAGGAGGCCGTCATCAACTGGCACGGCCTGCACGGCGGGACGGGCCGCGCCGGGCCGCCCACCGCCCGCCGGCCGGGCCCCGCACCGGGCCCCGGGACCCCCTCCGCGCAGGCCCCCGCCGCCGCGCCGTTCGCCGCGCTCACCGCCGCCGCGCTGGCCGATCCGCGCACCGTCGTGGTGCACGCCGACCTCGTCGCCCACGTCCACGCGTCGAGGGCCGTCCACGACGCGCTGTGCCTGGACATCGACAACGGCCCCGGATGGACCGTCACCGAGGACAACGACGGCCTCTACTCCCCCGCCGGGCTCGCCGCTTGCCGGGCCCGGCTCACGCCCGGCGGCGTCCTTGCTGTATGGTCCGCGAAACCCTCGCCTGACTTCGAAGAGACCCTTCGAAATGCCGGTTTCCGGGGGGTGCATACCAAAGAGATCCCGGTTGCCCGGGGCGTTCCCGACGTCGTGCACCTCGCAGTCAGGCCTGGATAGCCGCGGCACGGTTCATTCCGTACGCTGCTCACCGACGCACAGATCATTCAAGCGTCAAGCGCACGGTTGGGATCACCCCCACGATTCCGGAAAGCAACAGTCAGGGGCGGGGCGATGGAGCAGACACACACCTCCCACAACGGCACCACTGCGGCCACTGGCGCACAGCGCCGCGTCCTCGTCGTCGAGGACGACCCGACGATCGTCGAGGCCATCTCCGCCCGACTTCGTGCCGAGGGTTTCCTGGTGCAGACGGCGGCCGACGGGCCGGCCGGGGTCGACACCGCGGAGGCATGGCAACCCGACCTGCTGATCCTGGACATCATGCTGCCCGGGTTCGACGGCCTGGAGGTCTGCCGCCGGGTACAGGCGCAGCGGCCGGTTCCGGTCCTGATGCTCACGGCCCGCGACGACGAGACGGACATGCTCGTCGGGCTCGGCGTCGGCGCCGACGACTACATGACCAAGCCGTTCTCGATGCGCGAGCTGGCCGCCAGGGTGCATGTGCTGCTGCGCCGCGTGGAGCGTGCCGCGCTGGCCGCCACCACGCCCCGCAGCGGCATCCTCCGGCTCGGCGAACTGGAGATCGACCACGCACAGCGCCGGGTCCGGGTGCGCAGCGAGGACGTCCACCTCACACCCACCGAGTTCGACCTCCTGGTCTGCCTGGCGAACACCCCGCGCGCGGTGCTCTCCCGCGAGCAGCTCCTCGCGGAGGTGTGGGACTGGGCGGACGCCTCCGGCACCCGGACCGTGGACAGCCACATCAAGGCGCTGCGCCGCAAGATCGGGGCCGAGCGGATCCGCACCGTGCACGGCGTGGGCTACGCCCTGGAGACCCCCACCCCGTGACGGGTGCCGGGGGTAGGGCGCGATGAGCGGCATCGGCAAGGCGAGCGGTACGGACGAGGCGCCCGGCGCCCCCCGCCGGAGCGGCGCCGGGGGTCCGGTACGCGCGCGTATGCGGGCGGTCGGCCGGGCCGGGCGGCAGGGCCTCGCTGCCCTGGGCGCCCTGCGGGCCGGCCGGCGGCCCACCGCGGGCGAACGCAGGGCGACCGGCCGGGCACGCGCGGCGTACGCGGCGCGGACCCGGGCGATGCGCGCGGCCGGCCTGGACGCACGGCACGAGCGCCGGGTGCTGCTCTGGGCCTCGGGGGTGCGCCCCTTCTCCGTGAAGACCAAGCTCGGCATGCTGGTCGTGGTGTCGGTGTTCATCACCACCGGCCTGCTGATGATCGCGGTCCGCACCGAGACCGAGCTGCGGTTCATCACGGTCTTCTCGGTGATAGCGGCGCTGCTGATCACCCAGTTCGTCGCGCACTCCCTGACGGCGCCGCTCGACGAGATGAACACGGTCGCCCGAGCGATCTCGCACGGCGACTACACCCGCCGGGTGCGCGGCGACACCCGGCGCGACGAGCTGGGCGACCTCGCCTCGACGATCAACCGCATGGCCGACGACCTGGAGGCGCAGGACCAGCAGCGCAAGGAGCTGGTGGCGAATGTCTCACATGAGCTGCGCACCCCCATCGCCGCGCTGCGCGCCGTCCTGGAGAACGTCGTCGACGGCGTCTCCGCGGCCGATCCGGAGACCATGCGCACCGCCCTCAAGCAGACCGAGCGCCTGGGGCGCCTGGTGGAGACCCTGCTCGACCTGTCGCGACTCGACAACGGTGTCGTGCCCCTCAAGGCACGCCGCTTCGAGGTGTGGCCGTACCTGTCCGGGGTGCTGAAGGAGGCCAACATGGTCGCCTCGGCACGCGCGGGCATCGCCTCGGGGTCCGGCAGCCACACCCGTACGGACGTGCACCTGCACCTGGACGTCTCACCGCCCGAGCTGACCGCCCACGCCGATCCCGAGCGGATCCACCAGGTGGTGGCCAACCTCATCGACAACGCCGTCAAGCACAGCCCGCCGCACGGCCGCGTGACCGTGCGGGCGCGGCGCGGCCCCGGCCCCCAGTCGCTGAGCCTGGAAGTGCTCGACGAAGGGCCCGGGATCCCGCGCTCCGAGTGGCACCGGGTCTTCGAACGCTTCAACCGGGGCAGCCACCGGGGCAGCGCCTCGCACGGCCCGGGCAGCGACGGCGGCACGGGCCTGGGCCTGGCCATCGCACGATGGGCGGTCGATCTGCACGGTGGCCAGATCGGAGTGGCCGAATCCACCCGCGGCTGCCGTATCCAAGTCACCCTTCCGGGCGAATCACCTACGCAAAGTTGACGTAAGGCCCGTGCAAAGTCCGTGCAAGCTGCCGGCAGGCGCCAGGCCGGGCGCGGGCCCGCTCGGGGCCGGGGCGGCCGGGCTAAGCGGAACCGTGGTTTTTTCCCGCCATTATCCGCCCCGAAACACCGCTCTCGATGTGACTTACACGACGATGACCGGCCCGGACTGCATGCGGCCCCCTGAGGGGCGTAGCCTTTATTCCCGCTGTCCATCACCTTGTGAAGCGGAAGAGGGCGGTTGCCGCCGTGTCGCCACAGTCCAGTAATTCGAGTCCCAGCCTTCAGCCGGGCGGTGCCACCAGGACCGACCAAGAGGGGCAGGGCAAGGACCCTGCGGCTGCCTTCGGTCCCAATGAGTGGCTAGTCGACGAGATCTACCAGCAGTACCTCCAGGACCCGAACTCGGTCGACCGCGCCTGGTGGGACTTCTTCGCCGACTACAAGCCCGGTGCCGCCAGCACCACGCCGGCCGCCGGTACCGCAGCCGCGGGGGCTGCGGGCACCGCCCCGGCTCCGGCTCCGACAGCTCCGAGCGCCCCGCAGGCCGCGGCCCCCGCCGCCCCCGAGGCCGCGCCGCCCGCCCCCGCCGCACCGGCCCCCGCGGCGCCCCAGGCGCCCCAGCCGCCCGCCCCCGCCGCACCGGCCCCCGCCGCACGGCCCGCGGCCAAGGCCGCCCGCCCCGCGGCGGAGCCTGCGGCCGCGGCCGCCGAGCCCGCGGAGGGACCCGAGTTCGTGACGCTGCGCGGCCCCGCCGCCGCCGTCGCGAAGAACATGAACGCCTCCCTGGAGCTGCCGACGGCCACCTCCGTCCGCGCGGTCCCGGTGAAGCTGCTGTTCGACAACCGCATCGTCATCAACAACCACCTCAAGCGCGCCCGCGGCGGGAAGATCTCCTTCACGCACCTGATCGGGTACGCGATGGTGCAGGCCATCAAGGCCATGCCGGGGATGAACTGGTCCTTCGCACAGAAGGACGGCAAGCCGACGCTGGTCAAGCCGGACCACATCAACCTGGGCCTGGCCATCGACCTCACCAAGCCGAACGGCGACCGGCAGCTCGTCGTCGCGGGCATCAAGAAGGCCGAGACCCTGAACTTCTTCGAGTTCTGGCAGGCCTACGAGGACATCGTCCGCCGCGCCCGCGACAACAAGCTGACCATGGACGACTTCTCCGGCGTCACGGTCTCGCTGACCAACCCCGGCGGCATCGGCACGGTCCACTCGGTGCCCCGGCTGATGCCCGGCCAGTCCGTGATCCTGGGCGTCGGCGCGATGGAGTACCCGGCCGAGTTCCAGGGCACCTCCCAGGACACGCTCAACCGCCTCGGCATCTCCAAGGTCATGACGCTGACGTCGACCTACGACCACCGGGTCATCCAGGGCGCGGCCTCGGGCGAGTTCCTGCGCGTCGTGGCCAACCTGCTGCTGGGGGAGCAGGGCTTCTACGACGAGATCTTCGAGGCCCTGCGCATCCCCTACGAGCCGGTCCGCTGGCTCAAGGACATCGACGCCTCCCACGACGACGACGTCACCAAGGCCGCCCGCGTCTTCGAGCTGATCCACTCCTACCGGGTGCGCGGCCACGTCATGGCCGACACCGACCCCCTGGAGTACCGCCAGCGCAAGCACCCCGACCTCGACATCACCGAGCACGGGCTCACCCTGTGGGACCTGGAGCGCGAGTTCGCGGTCGGCGGCTTCGCCGGCAAGTCGATGATGAAGCTGCGCGACATCCTCGGTGTGCTCCGCGACTCGTACTGCCGCACCACGGGCATCGAGTTCATGCACATCCAGGACCCGAAGCAGCGCAAGTGGATCCAGGACCGGGTGGAGCGGCCGCACGCCAAGCCCGAGCGCGAGGAACAACTGCGCATCCTGCGCAGGCTGAATGCGGCGGAAGCGTTCGAAACGTTCCTCCAGACCAAGTACGTCGGGCAGAAGCGCTTCTCGCTGGAGGGCGGGGAATCCGTCATCCCGCTGCTGGACGCGGTGCTCGACTCCGCGGCCGAGTCCCGGCTCGACGAGGTCGTCATCGGCATGGCCCACCGCGGCCGGCTGAACGTCCTGGCGAACATCGTCGGCAAGTCGTACGCCCAGATCTTCCGGGAGTTCGAGGGCAACCTCGACCCGAAGTCGATGCACGGCTCCGGTGACGTGAAGTACCACCTGGGCGCCGGCGGCACCTTCACCGGCCTGGACGGCGAGCAGATCAAGGTCTCGCTGGCCGCCAACCCGTCCCACCTGGAGACGGTCGACCCGGTCATCGAGGGCATCACCCGCGCCAAGCAGGACATCATCAACAAGGGCGGCACGGACTTCACCGTCCTGCCGGTGGCCCTGCACGGTGACGCCGCCTTCGCAGGCCAGGGCGTGGTCGCCGAGACGCTGAACATGTCCCAGCTCCGCGGCTACCGCACCGGCGGCACGGTCCACATCGTCATCAACAACCAGGTCGGCTTCACCGCCGCCCCGGAGTCGGCCCGTTCGTCGATGTACGCCACCGACGTCGCCCGCATGATCGAGGCGCCGATCTTCCACGTGAACGGCGACGACCCGGAGGCCGTGGTCCGCGTCGCGCGGCTGGCCTTCGAGTTCCGCCAGGCGTTCAACAAGGACGTGGTCATCGACCTGATCTGCTACCGCCGCCGCGGCCACAACGAGTCCGACAACCCGGGCTTCACCCAGCCGCTGATGTACGACCTGATCGACAAGAAGCGCTCGGTGCGCAAGCTCTACACCGAGTCCCTGATCGGTCGGGGCGACATCACCCTGGAGGAGGCCGAGCAGGCCCTGCAGGACTACCAGGGCCAGCTCGAGAAGGTCTTCACCGAGGTCCGCGAGGCCACCCAGCAGCCGAGCGGCACCCAGGTCCCCGACGCCCAGGCGGAGTTCCCGGTCGCGGTGCAGACGGCGATCTCCCAGGAGGTCGTGAAGCGGATCGCCGAGTCCCAGGTGAACATCCCCGACCGGGTCACCGTCCACCCGCGCCTGCTGCCGCAGCTCCAGCGCCGGGCCGCCATGGTCGAGGACGACAGCATCGACTGGGGCATGGGCGAGACCCTGGCCATCGGCTCGCTGCTCCTTGAGGGCACCCCGGTCCGGCTGTCCGGCCAGGACTCCCGGCGCGGCACCTTCGGCCAACGGCACGCCGTCCTCGTCGACCGCGTGACCGGGGACGACTACACGCCGCTCCAGTACCTCTCGGACGAGCAGGCGCGGTACAACGTCTACGACTCGCTGCTCTCCGAGTACGCGGCCATGGGCTTCGAGTACGGCTACTCGCTGGCCCGCCCGGACGCGCTGGTGATGTGGGAGGCGCAGTTCGGCGACTTCGTCAACGGCGCGCAGACGGTGGTCGACGAGTACGTCTCGGCCGCCGAGCAGAAGTGGGGCCAGACCTCCGGCGTCACGCTGCTGCTGCCGCACGGCTACGAGGGCCAGGGCCCGGACCACTCCTCGGCTCGCCCGGAGCGGTTCCTCCAGCTCTGCGCGCAGAACAACATGACCGTCGCGACGCCGACGCTGCCGTCGAACTACTTCCACCTGCTGCGCTGGCAGGTGCACAACCCGCACCACAAGCCGCTGGTGGTCTTCACGCCGAAGTCGATGCTGCGCCTGAAGGCGGCCGCCTCGAAGACGGCCGAGTTCACCACGGGCGGGTTCCGGCCGGTCATCGGTGACGACACGGTGGAGGCGAGCGCGGTCCGCAAGGTCGTCTTCTGCGCGGGCAAGGTCTACTACGACCTGCACGCCGAGCGGCAGAAGCGCGGTGCCACGGACGTGGCGATCATCCGCCTGGAGCGCCTGTACCCGCTGCCGGGCGCCGAGCTCCAGGCCGAGATCGCCAAGTACCCGAACGCCGAGAAGTACCTGTGGGCCCAGGAGGAACCGGCGAACCAGGGTGCGTGGCCGTTCATCGCGCTCAACCTGATCGACCACCTCGACCTGGCGGTCGGCGCCGACGTGCCGGGTTCCGAGCGGCTGCGCCGGATCTCCCGGCCGCGCAGCTCGTCCCCCGCGGTCGGCTCCGCCAAGCGGCACCAGGCCGAGCAGGAGCAGCTCGTGCGCGAGGTCTTCGAGGCGTAGTGGCCAAGGTGTGACGGCCCGGGCACCTCGGCAGGGGTGCGGCGGCCGAGCAGTGGTGGCTGCCACCACGCACGCGGTACGGGCCCGGTCCCGGGGTACACCCCCGGAGGCCGGGCCCCTTCGCGTGCACCGGGCCGGCGCCTGCGCGACCGCCGACCGTGGCCGGTTGCGTCCGCGGGCGTCCGGGGCGCCGCCGCGGCCGGCACTAGATCGGCTGGGGTTCGAAGTCCCAGAAGGGCCGTCGGTGCTCGCCGACGTGGCGGGTCAGGGGGTGCGAGGGGCCCAGCAGGTGCACCAGCCGGCCCACGGCTTCCCGGTTCAGGCCCTCCGCCTCGTCCTGCCGGCCGAGCGAGGAGAGGTCGAGCGCGAGCCCGGCCTTGAGCACGGTGGTCAGGACATGGGGCTCGCCCAGGGTCCCTGCGGACCGTGCGAGGGCGTCCCGGCCCAGCTCGGCCGCGGCCTCGGTGTCGCCCGCGGCGGCGAGCGCGGCCGCGCGGTTGAGCGCACAGCCGATGGCCCAGGGGTGGTCGCGGCCCACCGCCTGCTCCATGCCCCGCGTGGTGTGCTCGGAGAGCTTCAGCGCGCCCGCCGTCTCGCCCATGTCCCCCATGAGCACCGAGACGTTGTCCCGGGCGCCCACGGTGTACGGGTGCAGGGGGCCGAGGAGTGCGGCATAGCGGTCGGCGGTGGTCTCGGCGAGCTCGCGCGCCTCCCCCAGGCGGCCGAGGTCACGCTGGAGCATGGCGTAGTCGCAGGAGACCATCAGCGCCTGCGGATCGGAGGTGCCGCGCCGCGCGAGCAGCTTCTCGCGCACCGAGCGCAGCATGGCCTGGGCGAACTGCAGGTCCCCCACGCGGCGTGCGCACTGCGCGAGGTTGTGCTCGGAGGCGAGCGTGTCACCGTGCTGGCGGTCCAGGACCTGGCCGAACAGCCGGGAGTTGTGCTCCTGCTCGGCCAGCGCCTCGCGGTACCTGCCGAGCAGCCGCAGCATCCTGGCGGTGCACAGGGCGGAGTTCAGGGTGAGGGCGTTCTTGCCGCCCAGCAGGTCGACACGGGCCTCCAGGATCCTGCGGTGCAGGGCGAGCGACTCGGCGTAGCGCCCCTGGAGGCCGACGGCGATGGCGAGGTTGGTGCGGATGGAGAGGGTGCGCGGGACGTTCTCACCGCCGAGCGTCTCGGTGGCCCGCGCGGCGGCGCGTTCGAAGAGCGTGCGTGCCTCGTCGAAGCGGCCGAGCGCCATCAGCGTGCCGGCGAGGCTGTCCTCGGCTCGGATCAGCTCGATGGGGCGGACGCCGTGCGTGGCCACGGTGCCGGGCGCGCCGCCCACGGTGCCGGGCACGGGGGTGCCGTTCGGCGGGGTGCCGTCGGTGAGGACGAACCGGGTGCCGTCGGACGGCGTACCGCCCGGCCGCCCGCCCGAAGCCGGGACCCGCGCCGCCTCCTGCAACCGGTTCAGGGTGTCCCGGCCCAGGGCCTCCGCCTCGGTGTAGCGGCCGAGCCTGCGCAGCATCCCGGCGAGCTGGTGGACGGCGACGAGCACGGCCCGGTCGGTGTACCCGGACGCCGTGCGCCAGTGGTCGACGGCCTGGCGGCTGAGCCAGAGGCCGTCCTCGTGCTCGCCCCGCATCCGCTGGTACTCGATGCAGGTCAGCACGAGGTCGCGGACGGTCGGATCGTCGGCGGTGAGTGCTCCGGACGGCTCCAGGTGCGGGATCAGCTCGGCGTACCGCGCCCAGTTGGCCGGGGACGCCGGGTCGCGGGGGTCGGCGGACACCAGCACCTTGCGGGCGATCGCCGAGTACACGCGGGCGTCCTGCGGCGACTGCACGGAGCGCACGTACTCGTGGAAGAGCCGGTGCATCCGCAGGGTTCCGACGGTCTGGATGTCCATCCGCGGGCCCTGCTCGTACTCCACGCGCATGGAGGTGATCTGGGAGAGCCTGCGCAGTGCGCTGTTCCAACTGCTGGGCTCGGAGACCAGTTCCTGGAGGTCCGGCGGCAGGTCGCCGGGGCGGGCGGTGGCGAGCAGCCGCACCGGGACCAGGTCGGGCGAGAAGTGGGCGAGCAGGTTGAGCAGCCGCCAGGCCGCGACGGAGTTCTCCCGCAGGGTGTTGAGCAGCTTCGCCCAGGCCACCTGGAAGCTCTGCGGGTAGTTGGGCGAGGGCACCACCTCGAACTGCCCGGGGTTGCCGTGGCGGATGTCGCCGATGTAGCCGTTGACGGACGCGGTGGGGTTGAGGTCGAGCCATGCGGAGGTCTGGTCGAGCAGCAGCGGCATGTCCTCGACCGCCGCGGCGAGCCGGTCGGCCTGCTCGTCCGTCAGCCGCCGGGTGCGGCGCGAGACGAAGGTGACGGACTCCTCGCGCTGGAACGCCGGTACGGCGATGGGCTCGGCGTACGCCGCCCACTCGGTGTTCTGGGTGGTGATCAGGACGTGGCCGCGCCCGCCGGGGATGAGGTCCTGGAGGCGCTCGGGGCTGCCCGCGCCGTCGAACACCAGCAGCCAGGGGCGGGAGGTCTGGTTCAGCTCCCGCTTGACGGCCTTGATGGTGGTCTCCAGGCGGCCGTGCTCGTCCAGGCCGAGCCCCGGGGCGATACGCGCGAAGTGCTCGCGCGCCGCGGCCACCCGGCCGGCCGCGGCCACCCACCACACGATGTCGTACTCACCGGAGAACCGGTGCACGTACTCCAGCGCCAGTTGGGTCTTGCCTATGCCGCCGGGCCCGTACAGGGCGACCGCGTCGCCGGGCGCCGACAGCTTGCCGTACACCTCCTCCAGGAGCTCGGTACGGCCCACGAACCGGCGGTTGCGGCGGGGCGCCTCCCAGACGGCGAGCGGGTCGTCCGGGAAGCGCGGGCCGCGGGAGAGGGAGACCAGGGTGTCGGGGGCGGGGATGCCCGCGCACTCCAGGACCCTGGCGCGTGCGGCGTCCGGGCCGAGCCCGCGCAGGCCGACCGGCGCGAGGGCGATCACCTCGTCGGGCATGGGGCGGGTGGTGACGCTGACGGCGGCGATGCGGTCGCGGTACTGCGGCAGCACATCGCGCAGGATGCGCGCCCAGGTCTGGAACCTGGGCGTGGAGAGCTGGTCGTACCAGTCGTCGATCACCAGCAGGAGGCGGCCGGGCGCGGCGAGCAGGTCGGTCAGGCCGTCGGTTCCCGCCGGCCTGCGCAGCGGGTTCCAGCGCACCAGCGTGCTCGGGCGGCCGGCGCGACGCACCTGGTGGTCGATCCACTTGGCCCACGATTCGCTCTGCCCGGCGAACACCACCGTGACGTGGGCGGAGTCCACCTGTCCTGACGTCATGCCACCAACCTCCTCGCCCGGCGGGCCTTCGGCGCTCACCTGGGGTGTCCGGCGGGGGTGGGTGCCGTGGTCGGCATCTGGTCCGTGTGCCGTCGCGTCGCCGTCATCGAACGTGATCCTCGATTGTGTCAATTGTGCGTCAGATTTCCGTCAAAGGGAGCGAGTCGGTTCGGGTGTGGGGGGCTTCACGGTGCGTGGCGGGTGGCTTGGCGGTACGGCTCAAGCGGTGCGCCACATGGCGTATCAGCCGTTCCAGGTCGGCGCAGTAGACACTGGGGTGCAGGAAGCCGCTGCCTGGCGCGTACCGGTGGACGTAGTTGCCGCCGCCGCACACGCGGTGCACGGGGCAGCCGCGGCAGTCGGGGGCCAGCGCGCCCTCGCCGAGCTGTCGCGCCGCTATGCCCGGGTGGCGCAGGGCGTCGTCGAAGGGGTGGCGGAAGACGTCGAGCCCGGTGGCGGGGGCCCCCGGGTAGGCGGACTTGAGCGAGTCGACCTGCTCGATGGCGCCATCGGTGTCGACGACGACGGCCGCCATCGGCGAGAGCCCGACCGCCTCGGCGGTGCTCGGCGCGCCCAGCAGCAGTGCGGCGATCTCGTGGAAGAGCCGGATCCTGGTGGGGGTGCGGGCGGTGTGCCACCAGGTGTCGAAGAGCGCGGCGAGCCAGTCGCCGTACGGGGTGGGGCGCGGCCGGTGGCGGCCGGGACGGCCCGGGGCTGCCAGGCCGGGCGGCGGCGCGGCCCAGTTGCCGTGCGGCAGGAGGAAGTCGATGCCGGGCGGGTGCAGGCCGAGCAGCGAGTCGTACGCCTCCCGCGGGTCGGTGTCCAGGTCGATGGTGCACAGGATGCCTGCGTAGGTGCCGGGGCGGGCCGCGAGCAGCCGGGCGGCGCGGTGTGCGGCGGGCCAGGCGGGACGGCGGGCGTGGTCCCTGCGCCGGTCGTTGTGGGCGGCCAGGCCGCCGTCCAGGCTCAGGCCGACGCGCAGCCCGGCGGCGGCCAGGGCGTCCAGGGTGCGTTCGGTGAGCAGGGTGCCGTTGGTCTGCACGGTGGCGGTGATCCGGCAGGAGGCGGGGACGGCGGCGCGTACCGCGCGGGCGTAGGCGAGGACGGGTCCGGGGCCGGTGAGCAGCGGTTCGCCGCCGTGCAGTTCGATACGGATCCGGCGCAGCCGGTGGACGGCGACGTGCTCGCCGATCCGGGCCGCGGCCGCGCGCACGGTCTCCTCGCCCGCGCTCGGCGGCCGGGTGTGCCAGCTACTGTCGGCGCCTTCGTAGATGTAGCAGTAGTCGCAGGCCAGGTTGCAGCGGCTGTGCACCTTCAGCACGAACTGCCGGAACGGTACGGGCCGGTGCCCCCGGGTGTCGAGGGTGGCGTGCGGCCAGCGGGGGTGCGCGGAGGGGGACTCCGGGGCGGTGGCCCGCACCCGCCCTCCCGGGGGGACGGCCTCCACCCGCCCTCCCGGGGCGGCTGCTTCCACCGGGCCGTCCGGGGAGGCGCTGCCCGCCGGGACCCGCGGAGTGGCGCTGTCGTCCTCCGGGGGTGGCAGGGCGGCTGCCACGGGCGGCTCAGCCGGGGCGGTGGCCGGCGGTGGGCTGCCGGGGCGCGGCGACAGGCCGGAGGTTCCTTGCCGGGACGGGGCGGGGACCGGTCCCGGGGCGGCCGGTCTTGCGGGGGCCGGTCTTGCGGGAGCCGGTCTGGGGGCGGCCGGTCTCTCAGGGGCCGGCGTGCACGGGGTCCCCGGGGCGGCCGCTGCCGGGTGCGGCCCCGGGCAGGCCGGTGCGGGCACGGGCGCGGGCGCGGTGCCCGAGGGCGCGGCCGGAGGGGCTGGGAGCGCGCCGGAGCCGGGGTCCTGGGGGCGCGCCCGTACGCCCGGCGGCACAGCGCTTCCGGGCCTGCCCCCGTTTCCCGGAAGGTTTTTGCGTGTCACCGGACTCCGCGGGCGGCAGCCGTCGCACCTGGCGCCGTACCGGCCGTCGCCGCACGAGCCGTCACGCCGACCGCCGCCGCGGGCGGGGACCCCGCGGGCAGGGTCGCCGCGGGCGGGGGCCCCGCGGGCAGGGACCCCGCGGGCGCCGTCGCACCGGGCGCCGCCGCACCCGCCGCGCCGGGGGCCCGGGACGCGGGAGCCGTCGACGCGGGCGTCACGGGGCATCTTCGTACTGGGCGACGACGGGCTGGGACGCGCTGTCGTGCGGCTCCTCGGGCGCCATGCGCGCGCGGAGGTCGGCCAGGATGGCCGCCAGTACGGGGTGGTCGGTCCGTACCGGGAGGTCTAACCCGGGCAGGGGCATGTCGCTGTCCTCCAGGGGAGCGGTCACGCCCGGTCCACCTCGGATGCCAGGCGGGCCACGGCCTCGCCGAGCTCCTGGGCGAGACCGGGCTCGACGGTGTCGGCCAGGGCGTTGCGGTACTGGCGCAGGGCGCGGTCGGGTGCGCCCTGCCGCTCCAGGAGCATGCCGCGCAGTTGGCGGGCGCGGGCGACCCGGTCCCCGTCACCGGTCTCCTGGGCGTACTCCACGGCATGGCGCAGGTGGTCGTCGGCCCGCTGCAGCAGTGCCGGGTTGCCGACGCGGTCGGCGAGTTCCATGGTGACGGCGCCCCGCTGCAACCAGCAGTCCTGGGCGAGGTCCGGGTCCTCTGCGCCGCGTGCCGCCTCGCCGAGTATCCAGTCGGCCTCGTAGAGGTCGGCGAGGACCTCCTGGGAGCGGAACCGCAGGTAATGGGCGATGCCCAGGGTGCGCCTGCGGTCGGCCAGCTCCGGATGGTCCTCGGAGGTCCAGTCGACGGCCGCGCGCAGCAGGCGTACGGCCTGGTCGATGTCACCGGCGGCGTCCCGCTGCTCACCGCGGCGCACCAGGGTGGCCCCGTACTCGGTGAGGGTGCCGGGGCGCCGCGGGTCGTCCATGGCGAGCAGCGCGGTGCCCTCGCGCCATGCGGTCACCGCGCGGTCCAGGTCGGCGATGCGGCCGGTGGACTCGAAGCGGTCGCGGTGCAGCCGGGCGGCCAGGACGTGGCACTCGAAGCGCAGTTCCTCGTCGTCGCCGGCCGCCGCCAGCGCCTGCTCCACCGCGTCCATGATGCGCGGCCGCTCCTCGTCCCGGCCGCCGTCCTCACCCGTGGTACGGAACGTCTCGATGGCCGAGGCCATGTCCAGCCAGGCGCGGCAGCGTTCCGGCGCGGGGAGGGCGTCGGCGGTGCCGAGCGCGGCCATCAGGTGCTCGCCCGCGCTGCGGCCGGCGTCCGCGGCGGCCGCCTCGTCGGGGCCCTCCTCACGCTCGATCGGGCCGCGGCCCAGGTACTGCCTGGCGAGGTCGAGCATGATGCGTCCGCGGACCAGGTGGCCGCGCTCCGGCTCGGGGTACTCCAGCCGCACCGCGGCGGCCTCCGCGGCCCCCCGCATATGGGTGAGGTACCAGTCCTCGGGACCCGCGGCGCGCAGTGGTCCCTGCGGTCCGGCGAGCGGGGCACCGGCGTCGGCGAGCGCGCTGCGCACGGCGGGCAGGGTCTCGGCGGCGAGCCTGCGCCGGTCGGCGTCCTCGGCGGAAGGGCCGGCGGGCACCGGCGATCGGTGGGAGCCGGTGGAGGACGGGGGCAGGCTGAGGGTCGGGGGGGTCTGGGAGGCGCCGGGTCCGCCCTGCGCGGGCCCTGCGGGGTACGACCTGTCGGCGTCGGCCTGACTGCCCGGCGGCCTGACCGACGTCCCGGCGCGCGCGGCCTGCGAGGAGAGCGCGGCGTCACCGGACACCACCCGGGTGAGTTCCGCGTCGGCCCTCGTCAGCAGGTCGCAGAAGGCCCACAAGGCCGCCGGGTGCTCCCTGTCCGCGCGTTCCCTGGCACGGCGGCGCACCTCGTCGGGCAGGTCGTCGACGCCGAGCCAGGAGCTGTGCAGCTCCCCGGCCAGCAGCCAGTGGACGGTGCCCCTGAGCAGGCTGCCGCGCACCGAGGTGACGTGCTCGGCCGCCAGCACGGCCAAAGCCTCGCGCAGGTCGTCGCCGACGCGACGCACCCGCCAGCGCGCGAGGAGGGCGTTCGCCAGTTCCTCGGCGGCCGAGCCGCGTTCGGCGGGCAGGACGGCGACGGCTCCGGCCTGTTTGAAGAGGGCCACGGCGTCGTCGAGTTCACGGATCAGGCCCTCGACCTCGTAGCGGCGCAGCGCGATCCGGCCGCGGTTCAGCAGCTCCACGGCGCCGAGCCGGGGGTCGGGCGGCCTGGGCAGCGGCCAGGGGGTGCGGCGGCCGAGGTCGCGCAGCAGGTCGGAGGAGACCTCGGCGAACGCGCGCAGTCCGGCGTGCTCCTCGGGACCGGCACCGGCACCGGCACCGGGGTGCTCGGTGGGGTCGGCGTCGGCCGCATCGGGGTCGACGGCGCCGCGCAGGAAGGCCGCCGCCAGTGCGGGGAAGTTCCGCGCGGTGCGTCCGAAGTGCCGTTCGATGTACTCGGAGCAGTGCTTGAGCAGCAGCTTCGCCTCGTCGGCCGTGAGCCTCTTGCGCAGCTCGGCAGCCACACCGGGCAGGAAGTCGTAGCGCACGGCGCGCGGGTCCGCGGCGTCCTCGCGGCGCTTGAGGAGTCCGCCGAGCAGTACCTCGGACAGCACGTCGGGTCCGGTGCCGGCGAGCATCGCATGCTGGACGAGCTGCATCACCGGCAGGAACAGCGGTACCGCGGACAGGTAGCAGGCGAGGGAGCGGGCATCCGGTGACGCCTGCCGGACGAACGCCCGTACGCGGTCCTCGCCCGAGAGCTCCTCCGCGGCCCGCACCGGCGAGCTGGCCGGCGCGTGCGCCGCGTGCACCCATCCCGCGGCGGCCGTCAGGCTCTGCCCGGTGGAGCCCGCCACGAGCCGCGCCCAGCCTTCGACGGAGGGCCGGCGCAGCGCGAGCACCGGTACCGGCAGCGCGCCACGTTCGAGGCGCCCGCGCTCGGGAGTGAAGACCAGGCGCCCGGCGGGCCCTTCACACCGGTGGAGTTGTCCGCGCCTGGCGGGCAGATGGGTGCGCAGCCACATGCGCTGCGGCAGCGGCTGGACGACGGCGACGGGCGCGGTGGACGCCCAGCGGTACAGCAGGCGCTGCATCCGCCCGCTGCGCCACATCGGGCCCGCGCAGTCGCTCAGGACGAGTGTCAGACGGCGCCCGGTGGGGTCGCTGAGCTGTTCCGGGGCGTGCAGCGGGCCGGTGCGCTCGGCGGCGGCCGCATAGCCCGGCAGGCCGTCGTCGGTGGCGTGCAGGTACTGGACCTGCACCTCGCGGAAGGCGCCGGCGCGCTCGCAGACCTGACGCAGTTCGTCGAGCGCCTGCTGCCAGACCACGGTGGAGGTGGAGACGTCCATGACGAGCAGCAGCCGCGCCTCGCGTCGCCGCACCGCGCGCAGGACGGGCTGCACGAGCCCGGACTCGGCGGCCCGGTCGGCGGTGCGGTCCTCGTCGAGCGCCTGGCCCGACACGGGGCGCACGGGGGCGCGGTAGCGCTGGAGGATCCGCAGGCCGCGCTGGAGCGCGAGGGGCTCCGGCAGCGCGGGCGCGGCGGGGACCTGCACCTGCCGCAGCTCCACGGCGCTGTCGGCGCCGGGGCCCCGTACGAACAACTGGGCGTTGTCGGGCCGGCTGCGGTCCTCCTGGGAGGAGGTCGACGAGAGCGCAAGGGGCCGGTAGCCGCGGCCGTTGGTGTCGGTGGCCCTGGTGGACGGGGTGCGCTCCTCGGGCGTCCGCTCGGGCGTCCCCGAGGGGTCGGGGGCGGGCAGCCAGCGGGCCAGCCACAGCGCGTCGGCCATCTCCTCCACGCTCGGCGGGATCTCCGCCTCGCGCATCCGCGCGATCAGCGCCGTGAGCGCCTGGCCCGCGGCGTCGGTGCGCGCGCTGTCCGGGGTGTCAGGGGTGACGGGCACACCCGGGGCAGGGGTCGGCTCGGCGCTGCTCATGGGATCACCTGGGCCCGGGGTCCAGGGGCTGCATCAGCAGTTGGGCGATGTCGGCGCGCTGTGCGGCGATGTCGCGGGAGGCGTCCCGCGCGGCGTGCTGGGCGAGGAAGATCGCGTTGAGCAACTGGTCGGTGGGCCGCAGCGCACCGTCGGACTCCGCCTCCCTGAACCGGTCGACGATGTCGTGGTTGTCGTCGTACGAGCCCGTGCCGAAGTGCGCCTGGACGAGCGCGGCGAGGCGCTGGTCGCGGGGCGCTTCCAGGGTCAGCGGGATGCAGCGGCGCATCAGCGGCGCCGGGAACTCCCGCTCGCGGTTGCTGGTCATCACCACGAACGGGAAGGCACGGCAGCGCACCTGGCCGTTGGTGACGGGCACCCTGCGCCCGTCGTCGGTGAGGATCTCGACCGTCTCCAGGCCGGGCCGGTCGGCGATCCGCTCCAGTTCGGGAATGCCGAACCTGCCCTCCTCCAGGACGTTCAGGAGGTCGTTGGGCAGGTCTATGTCGCTCTTGTCCAGCTCGTCGATGAGCAGCACGCGGGGCCGCTCCGAGGCCACCAGGGCGGTGCCGAGCGGGCCGAGTTTCAGATACCTGCCGATGTCCGAAGAACGGTTGCCGCCCGCGGAGTCGTCGGAGGCGCCCGACTCGCCGGTCACATGGGCGCGGTCGAGCTGCGCGTCCTGGAGGCGTCCTATGGCGTCGTAGGTGTACAGGCCGTCCTTGAGCTCGCTGCGGCTGACGATCGGCCACTCCAGGACGCGGCCGAGGTCGAGTTCGTACGCGATGGAGTGCGCGAGCGTGGACTTCCCCGCCCCCGGGGGCCCGGTGACAAGGAGCGGGCGCCGCAGGTAGAGGGCGGCGTTGATCAGTTCGAGGGTGTCGTCGTCCTGCACGGGCAGCGGGACGCGGCGCGCGCCCAGCCTGCGGGCGGTCGACGAGTCGAGCGGCGGCACCTCGTACGGCACCGCGGGAGCGTCGAAGCGCCGCCACGGCGGAGGCTCGGGCAGCTCGCCGATCTTGTCCGGATCCGGCCCCCCGGTGCCCCGGTAGATAAACCAATCGCTCATCGGGTGCTCCTCGTCAACGGTCGGTTGTAGACCACGTCCTGGGCGACCGGGGCGATAGGCGCCCACAACGGGCCCCTGAAAATGTACCCAGTCCAGGCATCTGATACGGGCGTTTTCAGCCAGTCTGTTCCGAGGTCGACCGCGGTGGCCCCGCCGGCGCCTGCCGCGCGCGGGAGGGCGGTACGGGGGCCGTGCGCCCTGGGAGGGCGGTTGCGGGCACCGGCCGTCCCCCCGGGCGCCGCGGCGCGGGCGGGGTCGGCGGTCGTCGGGGCCTGGGCGCGGTTCACAGCGGCGCGTCCAAAGGGGTGGTGTCCTCGGCGGGCAGCGGGCGCCGGGGATCGTCGTACAGCAGGGCCAGGGGCTCGGCCCAGCGGCGGTCGGTGCGCTGCGCGCTGATCTCCTGCCGTAGCTGGCGCAGCCGGTCGGGCAGTTCGGTGATGGACTCCAGGGGCTCGAAGAGCCACTTGGTCCTGGTGTGCAGGTCCTCGCAGGAGTCCGAGCAGGCTCCGCCGCCGTGGCCGTCGACGCGCCACAGGGCAACGCCGTGGCCGCTCTCCAGGGCGAGTCTCAGGGCCGTGCGTCCGAGGCCCTGCCCCACGGAGCGGCAGATGACGGGGACGGCGCTGTGCGGGGCGTCGCCGAACTGGCGCGGACTGGGGTTCACACCGGGCTCCGGTACGCGCCACCCGTTGAGTTGCCGCTGCGCGGAGATGGCGCGCCAGCGCGCGGCCCATTTTTTGTCCGGTTCTCCCCGGCGCTCAAGGGCGCGCAGGACGACACGGCGCTGCGCCCCCAGGTGGTACGTGTCGTCCAGTGCGGCGATGTCGTTGAGCCGCCAGCGGTGCACGGCGGTGTCGAAGTACTCGGCCGGCAGCGCGACTTCGAGCGGAACCGGCCGTCCGGCGCGGTCCCGGGCGTGGAACACGTCGGTCAGCGGGCGGCGCAGCGCCTGCACGAGGTCGCCCGGGCGGTGGCCGTGCGTCGAGCGGTCCTCGGCGAACAGCTCGGGCTCGCCGTCGCCGTCGTCGATCCAGATCTGCCAGAAGAAGTGCGCGGGGTCGGGGCCGATCACCGGGTCGAGCAGGACCGCGACGGTGGGGCCCTCCCCCGGGCCCGGATACGGGATGACGACGCGGTCGGAGTCCTCGGGGCCCGGCTCCAGCGACTCGGGCAGCCGGGCGTCGGTCACGAAGGCGGCCATGTGCGGCCAGGTGTGCAGGCCGAGCCGGTCCTGGATCCACTCGGTGAGCGCGTCGACGTTCCCGCCCCTGCGGCGCACGTAGAGCGCGACGAGCTGGAGGTAGCGCAGCAGGATCATCGAGTCCATGGGGCGGGCGTCGTCGTAGAGCAGTCCGTGGCCGTCGCGCCAGGTGTGCAGCTCGGGGCCCTCCTGCGGCCAGCGGTTCCCGCTGATGGCCTGGCGCGCGAGGATCGCCACGGTCGGGCCGTCGGGCGGCGCCGGCAGGGCGGCGAGCCGGCTGAGTGCGGCCCTGCGGTCACGCGGGGTCCACGCCTCGCCGGCGGTGGGACGGTTCCCGGTGACGACGGTGTGCTGGGCGTCGATCCAGGTGTTGTTGCCGAACTGCGCCGAGGACCGGCCGTGCCAGGTGTCGTGCGCCCGCATCACCTCGCCGTAGAGCGGGCCGAAGCGGCGCAGCGCGGCGATCGAGACGGCGAGGCCGCCGTCCCGTTCCCTGCGGCGTGCCTTGATGAGGGCCACCACGGCACCGGAGTCCGGGTCGAGCAGCGGCCCTCCCGAGACGCCGCTCGGGAACTCGACGTCGGGCTTGAAGCGCAGTCCGTAGGCTCCGTCGCGCACGTTGATCTCGGCGTCGCCGCTCCAGGGCACCGCACGGGGGTGGCTCTCCTGTCCGGGCCGGTACCCGTAGGCCACGATGCCGCCGACGTGCTGGACCGCCCTGTCGACGAGCCAGACGCACTCGTGCTCCACCGTGTCGTCGAGCAGCCGCACCAGGGCGAGGTCCTCGCCGGGCGGCACCTCGGCGGCCCGCGCATCGGTGATCAGCCACTCGGCCAGCCGGGCCGGGACGGGGATACCGTCGTTGACCTGCGTCTCGCCGCGGACCGCGAAGGTGAGGTTCCGGTCGCGGGCGAGGTGGGGGCGGACCACATGGGCGGCGGTGATCACCCACCCGGGTGCCACGAAGAACCCGCTGCCCCACATGGCTGTGCCCCGGCCCTCGGCCGGCAGCAGGTGGACGGTGGCGGCGCGGGCATGCGCATCGAGCCAGGGGTTCAGCTCAGGCATGGGCGCTCGCGCTCCCCGGAGTGCGGTCGTCGGGCGTGGCGTACGGCGCACCGTCGGCAGGGGCGCGGGGCGTGGGAGTCACCACAGGCGCGTCGTCTGCCACGGTGGCACCAGAAGCATTGTCGGCCCGGTCGGCACTCCTCGGCGACCGGTCGTCCATGTGCCAGGTGAGGGTCACCTGGACGGATGCCTTGGCCTCGCCCTCGGCGAGTACCGCCAGGGCCCTGCCGGACTTCGCGGTGAGCTCCACCCCGAAGGTGACGGCGGCCTCGTCGGGCCCGGCGGCGCGCGCCGCGCCCAGCACACTGGAGCCGACCGCGGTGATCAGCTCACCGAGCTGCTCGACCCTGACCGCGGCCGCGTCGAGCACCCCGACGTCCTGGTCGTCGGCACCGAAGACGTCGGGCGTGGTGAGCCTGGCCAGCACGACGGTGCCGTCCGGCAGCTCGATCTCCTGGATGTGCCCCATCCCGATCACCCACTCCCCCGTCGACGCGGGATCCCGGCCAACTCTTGTGCGCCGGTGTCCACTTGATCTGCGACGAGGCTAATGGCCCCGCCGGTTGCAGACGAGACGGTGTCGTCGGGATTCCGGTACATCCATGACGGCCTACCCTGAAGACGTAGGCACCGGGGCGCCCCATCCGCATCAGGAGCAACTGTTGTACTTCACCGACCGTGGCATCGAGGAACTGGAGAAACGGCGCGGCGAGGAGGAGATCACTTTCGAGTGGCTCGCCGAACAACTGCGTACGTTCGTCGACCTCAACCCGGACTTCGAGATCCCCGTCGAACGCCTGGCCACGTGGCTGGCGCGACTGGACGACGAGGACGAGGAGGAGGGCGACGTGTAGGCGGGACGCCGTGTAGGCGGGGTTCCGGGACGGCGGGGTTCCGGTGCTGCGGCTTCCGTTCCGTGCTCCGGCTTCGGTTCCGTGCTCCGGCTTCGGTTCCGCGCTGGCTCCGGTTCCAGTTCCGTGCTCCGGCTTCGTTCCGGTGTTGCGATTCCGGCTCCCGTGCTCCGGCTTCGGTTCCGGTACTGCGATTCCGGCTCCGGGTGCTCCGCGGTTCGGCTCCGGTACTCCGGCTTCCGTTACGGCGTCCCGGCTTCGTTTTGGTACTGCGCATCCGGCTCCCGTGCTCCGCATCGGCTCCGGTACTCCGGTTCCGGCTACGGCTGCGGTGGTCCGGCTCCGGTTCCGGCTACGGCTACGGCTACGGCTACGGCTACGGCTACGGTGGTCCGGCTGCGGCTCCGGTCCGGGGTGTCCGGCGCCCCGCGCGCCCTTGTCCGGTGGCTGCGGGGTCCGGCGGCTGTGGGTCCGGGGCTGCGGGGTCCGGTGCCTCGGAGTGCCGGTGAGCGGCGCTGCCGGTTCGGCGCGAGCGCGTCGGACCCGGTGCGCGCGGTCGTGGTTCGATGCGCACGGGCGTGGTCCGATGCGCACGGGCGTGGTCCGATGCGCACGAGCGTGGTTCGGCGCGCGCCCGGTCGAGCGTGCGCCGGTCTCGGGAGGACCGGCACTCAGGCTTCGGTCGCCGCCTCGGCCGCCCGGCACCAGAAGTCCCGCATCAGGGCGGGCACGGTCGGGCTGTTCATCTCCACCTGGGTGAGGAGGACGGCGACCGTGCCGGTGGCCGGGATGATGTGCGCGGACGTTCCCGTGCCGCCGACCCAGCCGTAGCGGCCCGGGACGCTCCACGGATGGACGCGTGCCAGGTCGACCGCACCCCCGTATCCCCAGCCCTGGCCCTCCGGGAACAGGGCGCTCGCCTCGCGCTGGGCCCTGGGCAGGCGGTTGGTGATCATCTGCCGTACGGACCCGGGTGACAGCAGCCGGTGGCCGCTGTCGGCCGTCCCGCCCGCGAGCAGCATCCGGCCGAAGGCCAGCAGGTCGTCGGCAGTGGACACCAGGCCGCCGGCACCGGACGGGAACGCGGGCAGGCTGCTCCACTGACCGTCCGGGGCGTCGACCAGTTCGAGGCCGCCCCCTTCCGGGACCCGGTACAGGCCGGTGAACCGGTCGAGCTTGCCGGGCGGCACCGCGAACCCGGTGTCGACCATGCCCAGCGGCCCGAAGACCCGCTCCTGGAGGAACTCGGGCAGTGTCCGGCCCGACACCCTGGCGATCAGCACTCCCTGGATGTCGGAGCAGGTGTTGTACAGCCAGGCCGCGCCCGGCTGGTGCACCATCGGCACGCGCGAGAGCTTCCGCATCCAGTCGTCGGGCGGCGGCGTGAGCTGCGGCCTCGGCGGCCCCTGCCCCAGGGCGTCGAACAGCGGCGCGAGCACGGGCAGCGAGAAGTCGGACGGGAGGCCGTACCCGGCGCGGAAGTCGAGCAGGTCCCCCACGGTGATCGGCCGCTCGGCCGGGACCGTGTCGTCGGGAGGACCGCCCGGACTCCGCACGACCGACGGTGCGGCCAGTTCCGGCAGCCAGGTCCCCACCGGGTCGTCCAGTGCGATCCGTCCTTCCTCGATGAGCGTCATGACCGCCGCGGCGACGAGGGGCTTGCCGGCGGAGGCGATACGGAAGATCGACCGCCTGGTCATCGCCGTGCCGGCGGCGAGGTCGGCGTGGCCCACCGCCTGCACGTCGACCCTGTCGGCCGGGGTGCTCCGGCCGTGCGGAGTGCCCTCCCCGCCCCGGCCACGCCGGCCCTCCCGGCCACTCCGGCCCCTCTGATCATTCCGATCACTCCGGTCACTCCGGTCACTCAGGTCACTTCGCGCGAGCAGGGCCACGGCGCCCGGTGCCGCTCCGGTGCCGGTGCCCGCACCGCCGCCCGGAGCGGCGGCACCCACGTCCGCGCCGCCACCGACGTGCGCCTGAAGGATGTCGCGCAGCCCTGTCATCGGTCCGCCTCCGTGCTCCGTGGTGTGCCGTCGCAGGCGAGTCTGCCGCGCCGTCGCTCCACCGCACCGCTTTCCGCCGCCGGACGCGGTGCGGGGAACGCGGATGGCACGCAGGACGAGGCGAACGGGGCTGATGGGGCGGACGGGGCGGACGCGCAGGGCGCGCAGGGCGCGCAGGACGCGGACGGCTTCGAGAACGCGGATGGCGCGGAGGACGCGGACAGCGCGCAGGGCGCGGCGGACGGGCCACGGCAGGACACCGGATCGAAGCCGCCGGGGCACGGCCGGGGCGGGGTCGGGGCGGGCCCGCGGCGCCGGCACGACCGGGGGGGCCGACCACGGCCCTGGTGCGGACGGAGCCGGTGAGGGCCCCGCACGGACGGGGCGCACTCGACCGAAAGGGCGCTTGCGCCCGTCGTCTGCGCCGGGCGCACATCCAACCGGGCCGCCCGCTCCCCCCTACACCCGAAAGTGTGCCTTGACTTTCCATGACCGCGATATATCGTGTTTGACGAGAGACGCGATATGGCGCGTCCAGCCCGGCCGAGGGAGGTCAGCCCCATGTCCGTGTGGTCCGTCGCAGAGCCCCAGAAGCTCACCTTCGACGCCCCGGTGACGACGCTGCACGTACGCATCGCCAACGGCACGGTGAACGTGGTGGGTACAGACGATGGTTCCCCCCGCCTCCAGGTCTCCGACATAGCGGGCCCCCCGCTGATGGTCAGTCAGCACGGCGGCACCCTCACCGTCGCCTACGAGGACCTCCCCTGGAAGGGCTTCCTCAAGTGGCTGGACCGCAAGAGCTGGCAGCGCTCGGCAGTGGTCTCGCTCGCCGTGCCGACCGGCACCCAGGTCGAGGTGGGCGTGGTCGGCGCCGGTGCGGTGATCTCCGGTATCGAGGGGCGTACGGAGGTCAGGGGCGTCTCCGGCGACACCACGCTGGTGGGCCTCTCAGGCCCGGTGCGCACGAGCACGGTCTCGGGCAGCGTCGAGGCCCAGTGCGTCACGGGCGACCTCCGCTTCCACTCGGTCTCGGGCGACCTGACCGTCGTGGACGGCGCCGGGGCGTCCGTCCGGGCCGAGTCCGTGAGCGGCTCCGTGATCGTCGACCTCACCTCCGCCAGCACCAGCCCCGACGGCCGCGCCACCGATGTCGACATCTCCAACGTCTCGGGTGAGATCGCCATCCGCCTCCCCCACCCCGCTGACGCCCGCGTGGAGGCCAACACGGCGAGCGGCACCGTCTCCAACGCCTTCGAGGACCTCAGGGTGGGTGGCCAGTGGGGCGCGAAGAAGATCACCGGCCGGCTCGGGGCGGGAAGCGGCACCCTGAAGGCCGCCACCGTCTCCGGCTCCATCGCCCTGCTCCGCAGACCACCCTCCGAGGAGCCGCCGTTCGAGGAGGACCCGCCGTCCTCACGCCCCTCGGGCAGCAACCCCCGGCGTCCCGTACCGCAGGGTTGCGGACCGAGCGGTTCCGGGTCGCGGGACAATGGAGCCCGGAGTTCCGGACCCCGTGACTCCGGGCCGAGGGACGCGGCGCTTCGCGATGCCCGGCCGGACGAGGCATCGCAGCAGGTCGCACCGTCCGTGCCGGCGGCGGCCTCCGGGGACACCCCGTCCGCGGCAGGCTCCGGTACTCCCGGCCCGGCCGTCGCGGACACCCCCACCGACGCCCCGGACGACGGCCCGACCGACAAGAAGGTGCTCTGAGATGCCCCCCGTCTTCGCCCACGGCCGGCTGCGGCTCTACCTGCTCAAGCTGCTGGACGAGGCGCCACGCCACGGCTACGAGGTGATCCGCCTCCTGGAAGAGCGCTTCCAGGGCCTCTACGCCCCCTCGGCCGGCACGGTCTACCCGCGCCTGGCCAAGCTGGAGACGGAGGGCCTGGTCACCCACACCACCGAGGGCGGGCGCAAGGTCTACTCGATCACCGACGCGGGGCGTGCGGAGCTGGCGGACCGCAGCGGCGAGCTGGCGGACCTGGAGTTGGAGATCCGCGAGTCCGTGGCCGAGCTGGCCGCCGAGATCCGCGACGACGTGCGCGGCGCGGCGGGCGATCTGCGCCGCGAGATGCGCGCCGCGGCCTCGGAGGCCCGGAATACCTCGGACACCCACTCGGGCAGGCGTGACGGCTCCTTCCTCGGCTACGGGGACATGGGAGACGTGGGCGCGATGCTCGGGGACAAGGAGGCGTGGCGCACCGCGAAGGAGGAGATGCGGCGGGCCAAGCAGGAGTGGAAGGAACAGGCGCGCCGAGCCAAGGACGAGAGCCGCCGCGCCAGGGACGAGGCCCAGCGTGCCCGGCGCCAGGCCAAGGAGGCCCAGGAGCGCGCCCGCACCCAGGCACAGCAGGAGCTGCGGCGCATCGCCCAGCAGGTGCAGGACCAGGTACAGGACCACTTCGCCCGGGGCGACTGGCCCGCGGGAGTCCGGGAAGGTCTCGCCGAACTCACCAAGAACCTCGGGGACTTCCACTTCGGCGACCTCGGTCTCGGGTTCGGCAAGGAGACCGGCGGCAAGGAGACCGGCGGCGGCAAGGACTCCGCCCGTACCGGCGCCGGAGCCGCCACTCCCGGGCCGGACGTCCTCCCCGAGGACGGGGCCTTCCCCGGCGTCTACGAACCGCAGTGGGCCCATGAGGACTCGACCGGCAACCCCAACCGCGACCTGGACCGACTGCTCGACCGCTTCCGCGACGACATCCGTGACGCCGCCCGGGACCACGGCATCACGGAGGACCAGCTACGCGAGGCGCGCCGCCATCTGTCGACGGCAGCCGCCCACATAGCAGCGGCCCTGCGGACACCTCAGCCCAAGCGACCGCCCACCCCCTGAACCACCTGAACCACCACCGACCGCTCCCGCCCCCTCCCGGCACCGTTCGCGCCATGGGCGCGCGCCGCCGCCCCGGCGGTCCGTCCGCGCCTCTGGCCCCCGCACCAGGGCCACCATCCGGTGCGGCGAACTCGGGGGCGCCCCGGCCCGCCGTGGTGGCGGCCCGGCTCCGCGGGGCGACGGCTCGGCGAGATGCGGCGGCCCGGCGTGGACGTGGTGAGGGAGCACCGTCCGCTCCGGCAGGACGGACCGGCCCGGCGGCCGAGACGGACCGGCCGGGCGAGACGGAAGGGCAGTCAGAACCGACGAGGCAGTCAGGACCGGGCGGGCCGAACCGACGAGCCAGACCAGACCAGGCCGGCCGAACCGACGAACCACACGAGACCAGGCCGGCCGAACCGACGAGCCCGGATGGGACCAGGCCGGCCGAACCGGCCGGCGGAAAGGCCGGGGCGCCTACCCCGCGTCCCGTTCCGGCTCGCCGTAGAGCACCCGGTCGACACGGTCGTAGGTGACGTTGTGCTCGGCCAGGACCTCGGCCGGGGTGCCCGGGCGTGCGAGGAGGGCCAGGAGGAGGTGCTCATCCCCTATATGGCGGTCGCGGTGGCCGGTGGCGATGCGCAGCGACCTCTCCAGAGTCTTCTTGGCGCCGTTCGTGAAGGGCCGGTGGCGCATACGGCCTCGGCCCCTGCGTCCGCCGGAGTCCGCGGCGAGTGCGCCGACGCCGTGCGTCTGCTCGACACGGGAGATGATCTCGGAGAGGTCGATCCCCAGCCCGGCCAGAGCGTCCGCCTCCGCGCCGGAGAGACCACCCCTCCTACGGGCCGTCGCGAGCCCCCGCGCTATCGAGTCCCGCCGGTCGCGGGCGCCGAGCGCGTCGAGCGCGAAGGAGGCGCGGCTGCCCTCCCGATCCAGCAGGGCGAGCAGCAGATGGTCGGTGTCGACCACCGCCTCCCCGGCCCGTTCCGCGTGGGCGGCAGCACCGCTCACCACCGCACGGGCGTCCTTCGTGAACCGCTCGAACATCACTGCCCCCTGTATTTCTTGTGCACGGCCTGCCTGCTGACTCCGAGTTCCTCGGCGATCTCCTGCCACGACCAGCCCTGCTGCCGCGCGCCGCGCACCTGCACCGCCTCCAGCCGCTCCGCCAGCCGGCGCAGCGCGACGACGGCCCGCAGCCCTATGCGCGGATCACGGTCTCCGGCACGTTCGACGAGATCCGTTGCTTCGGCCATGCCTGTCAACGTACGTTGACAAACGGCTCTCGTCAACCAAAGTTGACATCCGGGGGTACGGAGGCCGGGGATACGGACCGGCGCGGCCGTGCAGCCCGGCGCCGGGCGTGCAACCGCGCGCCTCCGGGCCGGGCGGGCCCGGTCCGGAGGCGCGCGGGGCCGTGCACTCAGACGGTCAGCACGATCTTTCCGAACTGCCCGCCCGTCTCCATCCGCTCAAGGCCCTCACGGGCCCGGTCGAGGGGCAGGGTCGTGTCGATGACGGGGCGCACGCCGGTGGTGGCGCAGAAGGAGAGGAGGTCCTCCAGCTCGTCCTTGGTGCCCATGGTTGTGCCGACGACCTTGAGTTCCAGGAAGAAGATCCGGTTGAGTTCGGCGTGCGGCGGCCGCTCGCCGCTCGTCGCGCCGGAGATCACCAGGGTGCCGCCGGGGCGCAGTGACTTCACGGAGTGGGACCAGGTGGCCGCGCCCACGGTCTCGATGACCGCGTCCACGCGCTGCGGAAGCCGCGCTCCGCTCTCCAGCGCCTCCACCGCGCCGAGTTCCAGGGCCCGCCTGCGTTTGGCCTCGTCGCGGCTGGTCGCGAAGACCCTGAGCCCCGCGGCCTTGCCGAGCACGATCGCGGCGGTGGCGACGCCACCGCCGGCACCCTGCACCAGTACGGAGTCTCCGGGGCGCACACCTGCGTTGGTGAAGAGCATCCGGTAGGCGGTGAGCCATGCGGTCGGCAGGCAGGCCGCCTCCTCGAAGGAGAGCTCCTTCGGCTTGGGCAGCAGGTTCCAGGTCGGCACCGCGACCTGCTCGGCGAAGGTCCCCTGGTACCGCTCGGTGAGAATGGTGCGGGGCTCCTTGGGGCCGACACCGTGGCCGGACAGGCCGATGACGGAGTACAGGACGACTTCGTTGCCGTCCTCGTCGACACCGGCGGCATCACAGCCGAGGATCATCGGCAGTTTGTCCTCGCTCAGGCCGACCCCGCGCAGCGACCACAGGTCGTGGTGGTTGACGGAGGCGGCCCTGACGGTGACGGTCGACCAGCCGGGCCGCGCCTGCGGGGCGGGCCGCTCTCCCAACTCCAGGCCGGAAAGGGGCTGGTCACGGTCGATTCGGGCAGCGTAGGCAGCGAACATGGCCACGACGATAGGCCCGGCTCTGAGCGCAGGGAACCATCCACACCTGTGACACGTGACGCGCCACCGGAACCACCGGCGAAGGAGCCTCCCCGGTCTCCGCGTCCACCCGGAGCGGCGTGGACAGGACCCGTTCCCCGCCACCGGCAGACCCCGCCGACCACCGCGCCGCCGCCGGACCGCCGGACCGCCGATCCCGACCCCGCCCAGTCCTGCCCGGTCCTGTCCTGCACGGTCCTGCCCAGTCCTGTCCTGCCGGGGCCGCCGCCGGACCCGGCGACCCGACCGGACACCGGGCCCCGGCGGTCGGACGGCCGAACCGGCACCGGGACGGCGACCGCGTGCCGTGCCACCACCGGCCACCGACCACCGGCTCCCAGCCGTCCCCGTTCACCGGACGACGGCGGCCACCCCGCCCTCGCGAGAGGCGGTCACCGCTCCTCGCGGAAGACGCCCGCCCCCGCCATCGGGAGGGACGCTCGCCCCCATGAGACCGAGAGCGGCGCTCACCCCCGCCGCGGTGAGGGGCAGCCGGCTCACCACCGCGCCCGGCAGTTCGCCCTACCGCCGGGCCACCCCTTCGGCCCGGGCAGCCGCCGCCACCGCGGCGGTCACCGCAGGTGCGACCCGCTCGTCGAACGGCGAGGGGATCACGTAGTCGGCCGTTAGATCGTCTCCGACGACCCCCGCCAGCGCCTCCGCCGCCGCGATCTTCATCGTCTCCGTGATCCGGGAGGCCCGCACCTGGAGGGCGCCGGCGAAGATCCCGGGAAAGGCGAGCACGTTGTTGATCTGGTTCGGGTAGTCGGAGCGGCCGGTGGCCACCACCGCCGCGTAGCGGTGGGCGATGTCGGGGTGGACCTCCGGGTTCGGGTTGGCCATCGCGAAGACGAAGGAGTCCTTGGCCATCGAGGCGATCGCCGGCTCGGGCACCGTACCGCCGGAGACGCCGATGAAGACGTCCGCGCCCGCCAGGGCCGACTCCAGGGAGCCGGAGAGCCCGGCCTTGTTGGTGATCTCCGCGAGTTCCTGCTTGACCGGGGTGAGGCCGTCCCGGTCCTTGCTCACCACGCCCTTGCGGTCGGCCACGGTGACATCGCCGATGCCCGCCTCCAGCAGCATCTTGGCGATGGCGACCCCGGCCGCACCGGCGCCCGAGATGACCGCCCGCAGCTCGCCCAGCGTCCGCCCGGTCAGCCGCAGCGCGTTGCGCAGCGCCGCCAGCGTGACGACCGCGGTGCCGTGCTGGTCGTCGTGGAAGACGGGGATGTCCAGCCGCTCCTGGAGCTTGTGCTCGATCTCGAAGCACCGCGGCGCCGCGATGTCCTCCAGGTTGACGCCGCCGAAGGACGGCGAGAGCCGCACGACGGTCTCCACGATCTCGTCGGCGTCCGTGGTCGCCAGCGCCAGCGGCACCGCGTCCACCCCGCCGAACTGCTTGAACAGGATGGCCTTGCCCTCCATCACGGGGAGCGAGGCCTCCGGTCCGATGTCGCCGAGCCCCAGCACCGCGGTGCCGTCCGTCACCACGGCGACCACCTGCGACTTCCAGGTGTAGTCATGGACCAGCTCGGGCCGCTCCGCGATGGCGCTGCACACCTTCGCGACACCGGGCGTGTAGGCGAGGGACAGGTCGTCCTTGTCACGGACGGGGACGGTGGAGCGCACCGCCAGCTTCCCGCCGCGGTGCAGTGCGAAGGCGGGGTCGAATGCCTCCGGAGCACCTTCGTCCGACTCGGCGTCCGCGTCCGTCCCGGCGTCCTTGCGAGGATTGACGATCTCCGCTGCCACTTGTTGTACCCCTTAGTCGTTCATGGTTGAGGGTTGCCACTCCTGATTGAGGAGCGGGCGGGCACCGCGTATGTCCCTGGTGGGTCCGGTGCGTACGGCACATACGCGACGGGCGCGCCGCACGCGCGCCCTGAGCCCCGGATGAGGGGTGTGAAGCACCTTCATACCGGACGGGGCCCGTCGGCGACGAGTCCCCACCAGAGGGGTGAGATGGCTCATAGCCGATTTATACAGAAAGGCTCGATCGGTACCCCGGACCGTCCGCCCGCGACCCGTGCTGCGGCGGAGATTCTCCGGCTCGAAGGTGTCGGCCCCGTAAAAGGTCAGGCCCTGGTGGGCCACCTGCCGGGGGTTCTGGGGATCACCCGTTATGCGATTTTGACATGGTCGGCCCACAGAACGCTCCCGTCCGAATGGCAAGATGCCGTAATCACACGTGGTCGCGACACTCGATGGTGTGTGCAGTCGACCATCGGTAGTACCCATGACACGCCGGAGGACACCACCATGACCGCCAGCACCACCCGTCGTACGGCCTGCGCGGACGCCGCAAGGTCCGGCATGTCCCTGGGCCGCGCGAAGTCCAGGCTGGTAGCGGTCGGCGCACTCGCGGTCGCCGGCGCCCTGCTGGTCACCGGCTGCGGCGACCAGACGAAGGACAAGGACAAGAGCGCCGGCGGCGGCACCAGCGCGGCGGGCGCACCGCTCGCGGACAAGCTGCCGAAGGAGATCCGCGACAAGGGCGTCATCAAGGTGGGTTCCGACATCGCCTACGCCCCGGTCGAGTTCAAGGACAAGGACGGCAACACCGCCGGCATCGACCCGGACCTGGCGGCGGCCCTCGGCAGCGTCCTCGGAGTGAAGTTCGAGTTCGAGAACGGCACCTTCGACACCCTGCTCACGGGCCTGCGCTCCAAGCGGTACGACATCGCGATGTCGGCCATGACCGACACCAAGGACCGTCAGGACGGTGTCGACGCCGACACCGGCAAGAAGGTCGGCGAGGGTGTCGACTTCGTGGACTACTTCAGCGCGGGTGTGTCGATATACACCCCGAAGGGCAAGACCCAGGGCATCAGGACCTGGACCGACCTGTGCGGCAAGAAGGTCACGGTGGAGCGCGGCACGGTCTCCGACGACCTGGCCAAGGCCCAGGCGAAGAAGTGCCCGGCCGGCAAGAAGCTCACCATCGAGGCCTTCGACAACGACCAGCAGGCCCAGACCCGGCTGCGCTCCGGCGGCGCGGACGCCGGCTCGTCGGACTTCCCGGTCGCCGCGTACGCGGTCAAGACCTCCGGCGGCGGCAAGGACTTCGAAATGGTCGGCGAGCAGGTGCAGGCCGCCCCGTACGGTATCGCCGTGGCCAAGTCGAACACGCAACTGCGCGACGCGCTGAAGGCCGCTCTGGACCGGCTCATCAAGGACGGCACCTACAGCAAGATCATCTCCCGTTGGGGCGTGAAGGCCGGCGCCATCGAGCAGGCCACGATCAACGGCGGCAAGTGACCATCCGGCGTCCAGCGCCGCGCAGCCTCCGGTCAGGAGTGAAAGGCAACCCCCGTGTCAGATGACATCGACAGGACGGGCGGCGCCCCCGAGGACGCGTCGCCCGCCAAGGCGCCCGCGGCACCGGCGGGCCAGGCCGGGCCCCAGGCCATCAGAGCCGTCCCGGTCCGCCACTACGGACGTTACGTCGCGGCCGTCGTCGCCATCGCCGTGCTGGTGGCGATCGTCTACGCGTTCGCCCAGGGGAAGATCAACTGGGGGGCGGTGCCGGACTACTTCTTCGACCACCGCATCCTCAAGGGCGCCGGCCAGACGCTGCTGCTGACCCTGCTGTCGATGCTGATCGGCGTGGTGGGCGGAGTCGTCCTCGCGATCATGCGGCTCTCGCGCAACCCGGTGACCTCGTCCATCGCGTGGTTCTACATCTGGTTCTTCCGGGGCACGCCGGTCCTCGTCCAGTTGTTCGTCTGGTTCAACCTGGGGCTGGTCTTCGAGTACATCAACCTCGGGCCGATCTACAAGAACTACTGGTCCGACTTCATGACGCCGTTCCTGACGGCGCTGCTGGGCCTCGGTCTCAACGAGGCCGCGTACATGGCCGAGATCTGCCGGGCCGGGCTGCTCTCCGTCGACGAGGGCCAGACGGAGGCCGCGCACGCGCTGGGCATGAGCCACGGCAAGACCCTGCGCCGCATCGTGATCCCGCAGGCCATGCGGGTGATCGTGCCGCCCACGGGCAACGAGGTCATCAACATGCTCAAGACGACCTCACTGGTCTCCGCGGTGCAGTACTACGAACTGCTGCGGTATGCGCAGGACATCGGCCAGACCTCCGGCGCCCCGGTCGAGATGCTCTTCCTCGCCGCCGCCTGGTACCTGGTGATGACGTCGGTCCTCAGCATCGGCCAGTACTACATCGAGCGCTACTACGCACGCGGTTCCAGCCGGAGCCTGCCGCCCACACCCTGGCAGCGGCTGCGCGCGAACCTGCTGTCGCTGGGCCGGCCGAAGGGAGCCCTGGGATGACCACCCCGACGAAGCAGGACGGTGGGCGGGCCACGGCCAGCGCGATGGTCAAGGCGGAGGACGTCCACAAGTCCTTCGGCAGCCTTCAGGTGCTCAAGGGCATCGACCTGGAGGTGGCCTCCGGTGAGGTGTTCTGCCTGATCGGTCCCTCGGGCTCCGGCAAGTCGACCTTCCTGCGCTGCATCAACCACCTGGAGAAGATCAACGCCGGACGGCTCTACGTCGACGGCGACCTGGTCGGCTACCGGCAGCAGGGCGACCGGCTCCACGAGCTGCGGGACCACGAGGTGGCCCGTAAGCGCCGCGACATCGGCATGGTCTTCCAGCGCTTCAACCTCTTCCCGCACATGACCGCCGTCGAGAACATCATGGAGGCGCCGGTCCAGGTCAAGGGCATGAACAAGGGCGCGGCGCGGGAACGTGCCGCACAACTGCTGGAGCGCGTGGGCCTCGCCGACAAGGCCGGCAGCTACCCCTCCCAGCTCTCCGGAGGACAGCAGCAGCGGGTGGCGATCGCCCGGGCCCTGGCCATGGACCCCAAGCTGATGCTCTTCGACGAGCCGACCTCGGCCCTCGACCCCGAGCTGGTCGGCGATGTGCTCGACGTGATGCGGGACCTCGCCGAGACCGGGATGACGATGATCGTCGTCACCCATGAGATGGGGTTCGCCCGGGAGGTCGGCGACTCGCTGGTGTTCATGGACGGCGGTGTCGTCGTCGAGTCCGGTCGCCCCCGGGATGTGCTGACCGATCCCCAGCACGAGCGGACCCAGTCGTTCCTGTCGAAGGTGCTGTAGAGGGGCGGGCCGGCCGTCCGGGCCGGCCGGCGTCCTCTTCGACGGGCTCCCGGCTCCCCGCCGCGGTCGGCCGTCCGGCTCGTCGTGGGCCGCACGCGGTTCTCCGCGCGCCTTGCGGGTGCGGGTGGGCGCCGTCCGGTCGGCGGCGTCCGGCAGAGGGCGTCTTCTGCCGGCACCGCCCGGCAGGGGGCGTCCCGGTCGGCACCGACCGGCCGGGGCCCGCGCCCGCGGGCCCCACCGCAGCCCGCGCGCGGAGGCGACCGGACCATGGCGTGCGGTGCCCGCTGCTGGTGGCGGGGCCCGCGCGACCGTCCTACCGCAGCGCCAGCACCAGCGCGTCGGACGGCGAGCTCCAGACCGTACGCGCCTCCGCGAAGCCGCTCTCGCGCAGGACGCGTTGGTGCCACTCGGCGGGCATGGTCTCGCCGTCCGCGTGCTCGCCGTAGATCTCGAAGCGCCGGGCCGTCGGCTCCGCCAGTACCGGGTCCTCGGCGGCGAGGTCCCACCAGTCGGCCCAGTCGAGCGCGCCCGCCTCCTTGGCCCTGTCCATGGCGGCATGGCGGTGGGCACGCTCCGCCGCGTTGATCCGGGGCGTGGTGGGATCGGGCATGTGGTCGGCGTTCATGAAGACGCCGCCCTCGCGGACCAGGCCGCCGAGCCGGCCGTAGAGCGCGGCGAGGGGGCCGCTGTGCATCCAGTGCAGGGCGGTGGCGGTGAGGACGGCGTCGTAGGAGGCAGCCGGCAACCGGTCGGCCCAGGCGGGGTCCTTGAGGTCGGCGGTGACGAAGGAGACCCGCTCGTCACCCGCGAAGGTGCCCCGGGCGATCGTCAGCAGCGCGGGGTCGAGGTCGACGCCCACACTGGTGGCCGCCGGAAGCCGGTCGAGCAGCCGGGTCGTGATGCTGCCGGTGCCGCACGCCAGGTCGAGCACCCGGGGCGCGGGGCCCACCAGGGCCTCGACCATGTCGAGCATCACCCGGAACCGCTCCTCGCGGTCCGGCATGTACCACTCCTGCTGCCTGTCCCAGCTCCGCTGCCATGCCTGCCAGTCGGGCCGGGTCGTCATATCCGCCATGGGGTGCCCTCCACCTGCCGTGTAATACCCTCGAAGGATCGGCAGCCGTTACTCGTACCCTGTGGACCATAATCGGCACTCGGTAAGGATTACAAGTGGAACTGGCCTATTACTCGGATTATGCCGTGCGGCTGGTCAACAGCGAGGAGCCGAAGCGCGGCAAGGACAGGCTGACCTCGGTCGACGCGGTACGGGAGCTGTTCGGCGAGAACCAGTCGGCGGCCCGGCGCGCCACCGACGCCGATGTGACGCGCTTCCGCTCGGTACGGGCCCGGCTGCGCGGCGTCTTCGAGGCGGCGGACGACGGTGACGCCCGGCTCGCCGTCGACCTGCTGAACTCGCTGCTGATGGAGTTCCCGGTCAGCCCGCAGATCTCCGGCCACGACCTCCTCGACGAGGAGGGGCATCCGCGCTGGCACATGCACCTGGCCGACCATCCGTCGAACGCGACCGCGGGCTACGCCGCGATCGCCGCCATGGGGCTCGCCTTCCACCTCACCGAGCACGGCGCCGACCGGCTCGGCCTCTGCCAGGCCGCACCGTGCCGCAACGCCTACCTGGACACCTCGACGAACCGGTCGCGGCGGTACTGCTCGGACCGCTGCGCGACACGTGCGAACGTCGCGGCCTACCGTGCGCGCAAGCGCCAGGAGGCCAGCCGGGCGGGCCGCCCGGAGAGCACGGGACGCACCGCGGACAGCGCCCAGGTGACCGTTCCGACCAGGGGCCACTGACCGCGGTTCCTGATGCGCGGCCGGTAGCGTGCGAGCACCCGGCCGAGGATCAGCTCGTCGGGGACCGCGCCGTACACCGTGCTGTCCGCACCGGCCCCGGGATTGTCCGCGAGCACCCACCAGCCACTCCCGCGGCGCTGCACGGCACGCTTGACGATCAGCAGGTTCTGCTGGAGCGGATGCCGCAGCACCACGACGTGGCCGGGCCCCACCCGTGCGCCGTACCGGACGAGCACCTGGTCCCCCTGGTACAGCGTCGGCACCATCGAAGGCCCCTCCACCTCGGCGAGCCCGAACAGCGCCCGGACCTCTCGCCCCTCCGCTGTCTCCGGCATCAGCAAACCTCCCGGTCCGATCCACGGCCATGCTCCACCTGCCCCAGTTTCGCCCCGGACTTTTGTCCTAAGCCCCTGGGGGCACTCGCGAAAACAGGTCTCCTACGGAGTAATGTCCCACCTGAGAAGACGATCACGAGGAAGGACAGCTATATGCTCTCCCGCCTGTTTGCGCCCAAGGTCAGGGTCAGCGCCCACTGTGACCTGCCCTGCGGCGTCTACGACCCTGCCCAGGCCCGCATCGAGGCGGAGTCGGTGAAGGCCATCCAGGAGAAGATGGCCGGCAACGACGACCCGCACTTCCAGGCGCGCGCCACCGTCATCAAGGAGCAGCGCGCGGAGCTGGCCAAGCACCACGTCTCGGTGCTGTGGAGCGACTACTTCAAGCCGCCGCACTTCGAGAAGTACCCGGAGCTGCACCAGCTCGTCAACGACACCCTGAAGGCCCTTTCCACCGCCAAGGGCTCCACCGACCCGGCGACGGGTCAGAAGGCCCTCGACCACATCGCCCAGATCGACAAGATCTTCTGGGAGACCAAGAAGGCCTGATCCTGAATCATGCCCTCTGACCTGCGATTGACTTGGTTGCAGCGTCTCCCTGGTCCGCACCCGGCCCGCAGGCCGCCGAACACGGCGTCCGCAGCGGACCGGGTGCGGTCCGCTGTACGGGCCCCTCTCTCACGGGCCCCTCTCCACGGGCCCCCGGCCTGAGGGCCCCCGCCCCATGGGCCCCATCCGCTCCGCATGCGCTGTACGCGGGCCGAGGACCGTGCCCCCGCCCGTCTCAGGAGCGCGTCCGGCGGGCGTCGGGCGAACGCGTCCGCGGCTCATCCGCTGAGCGCCGATGGCCCGTCCGGCCAGGAGCACGCGCAGGGTGCCCGCGGACCCGCCCTCCCCGGACACCCGCGGCCCCTCTGCCCTCCCCTCGCCTATCCGGCCGTCAGGCGGCTGCACGCAGATGCGCTCCCCTCTGGAATATCTCAGTCCGGTTCATGCTTTTTTCCGGTTTGCCGAGAAAGTCGATTTCCGACGCATCTGACGCCCCTTTTCAGCCAATGCTCGCGTGTGGCATGAAATTCTTCGATTGAGATGGCAGCCATTGCCGTGCTACTTGTAGACGTCATGCACGCGTGCGTGGATTTCGTCCACAAGTGAGCGCCGTCCCGGGGCACCGGCGAGGGCGGCCGGACAGGAAGTCCATGCAGCACGTCTCGTGAATCATCGGGCCTCAACCCCTCGGGAAGGTGCCGGAATGACCGAAGTGCGGGCCGGATCCAGGATGTCCACGGCAAACATGCCACATCCGGCGAGGACGGATACCGCGCGGTGTCCGGCGGAATCCCCGGCGAAGCCGCCTCCCGACGCGGGGAATCGTGCGGGCTCGCATTTTCTCGGCGGGCCGCGTCTGCTCCCGCATCCGGGCACGTCGAGATGAAACTGCCGGGCGTTCTGGAAATCTATGCCGCGCCTGCGTACCGGGTGCACGCGGCGATGCTCGTCGCCGCCGGTACGGCGTCGTCGTGCGGTGTGCCGCTGCTGCCCCTCCATGTGACGACGGCGGCGGGCGGCACGCTGTCCGAGGCGGGATACATCACCACGACCTCGTTGCTCGGTTCCCTCGTCGGACTCGTCATGGGCCGTGTGTCGGACCGCCGAAGCTCGAATATCGGGATCATTCGCACCACCGCACTTCTGCTCAGCACCGGGTGGCTGGCGGTGGGCTGGACCCGCAGCGTGACGCAGGTGCTCCTGGTCGCCGCCTGCTTCCTGTCGCTCTCGACCGTCCTCAACTCCCAGGTGTTCGCCGCCATAGCGGCGTCTCCGGAATCGGTGGGGAGGGGGCGCGCCAAGGTGACGAGCGCTCTTCGGTCCTGCTTTTCCGTGGGCTTCATGATCGGCCCTCTGCTGGGGTCGATGCTCGCCGGGATCGGCGGTATCAAGGCGGCTTTCTCTTTCTCCGGATTACTTTATCTGAGCATAGCTTTCATCGCGAAGAGCGCCGCACCTGCGAGTTCCGAGGAGGAGAGCCGGAAAGAGGGTCCGGCCGGTGCCGCGGAGCCGGGCGGGCTTGTTCGGTTGGCCTTCTTCTGCGCCCTCCTGAGCATGGTGCTGATGGGCGATTTCCTGAAGACCTCCTACCTCCCCATCTACATCATCGACAACCTCGGCTGTTCACTGCTCGCCAGTGGATTCCTGTTCGGGCTGTGCGCAGGGCTCGAACTGGTCGCCTTCCCTATGCTGGGGGCGCTGTCCGCGCGGTTCGGCGCCGAGTGGATCATCACGATCGCGGTCGGGGTGGCCGCCGTGTGCTACGGCCTGCTTGCGGGCATCCACCACCTCGCCGCCGTCTACGCGATCCAGCTCTCCCACGTCTGGGTGTTCGCCGCCCTGCACGGGGTCGGTCCCACCTACGGCCAGCGCCTCCTCGGCCCTCGTGTCGGCACCGCCACGGCGAGCTTCTTCGTCGCGGTCGCCGCCGCCAAGGGCCTCAGCGGCGTGGTGGCAGGGGTGTTCGCCGGCTCCCTCGGCCTTCCGGGCCTGTTCTGGGTTCCGGCCGCGACATGCGCCGTCGCGTTCGCCGTGATGGCGTTGACGGTCTCCCGGGGCGGCGGGGGCTCCCGCACGGCCGGGCGACGGGCAACGGCCGCACGGCATCGGCCCGCGTCCCCCGCGCCCTGAAGAGCTGTCGTCCACCGGTCCAGTACGGGCGCGTGCGGCCGGCGGGTGCGCAGTGGCTGCCCGGTCGGCCCCAGGGCCGGCCGCCGGCCTTTCGGTACCGCCCGGGCGCGGAGGCGGAGGGGCGCCGGGGCCGAACGCGGATGCGCCCGGCCCCGGCGTGCCGGGGCCCAGGACGTCCCAGCTCACTCCCCAGGGCGCCAGGGCTCCACCTCGACGACCGCGTCGACCGGCAGCGGACCGTAGATGTGCGGAAACACCTCACCGCCCGGCTCCAGGGCCTCGTGCCGTACCGGAGCCGAGAGCCGGTCCCCGTCTATCACCAGGACCACCAGATCGCCCGGATCCGGGTGGTCGCCGTACACGACCCGGGCCACGCCCGGCAGTTGGTGCCGCAGCGAACAGTGGATGAAACCCTGCTCCTGCAGGGTGCGTCCGCGGGTGGACATCTCGTAGGCACCCCGCTCGCGTGCCGCTTCCCACAAGGACCGCTCGGTGATGTGCAGCAGTTCTGTCATGGCTCCACGCTAGAGCCTGCCTGCCCGGTCGCCCCGGGGCGCACGCCCGCGCGCGGTGGCACCCTCATGCCCACCCGGTCCATGTCCGCCGGGCTCGCCGCGGTGTCCGGTCCGCTCCGTCCGTGGTCGTCTCCGCGCCCGGGCATCCGCAACGCGCGGTGGGCCCCGTGCCGGGGCGGCTCGGCCCTCCGTGCCGAGCGCGGGCCCGGGCCCGCGGGGGGCCCGGCGGCCTCCCGCGCGGCGGCCCCGTCCGGGTGCCGCCGGGCAGGGGGAGCCCACGGCACCGCGGCACGGTCGGCCCGCCCTCGTCACGCCCACGCCCACGCCATGCCGAGCCGCGGTCGCAGTCGCGTCAGGCGCTGCGCCGGGTGACGAACTCGGCCAGGGCCAGCAGCCCGCCCGCCGCCGCGGGTTCGGGAACCGCGCGGGACAGGTGCTGTACGGCGCGTGCCATCCGGTCGGCGGCGTGCGCCTGTGCCCAGTCGCGGCCGCCGGCCCGCTCCACGGCCTGCACCGTGCGCTCCAGGTCCGCCGTCGCATGGATGGCGGGCACCCGGTACAGCTCGGCCAGCTCGGCGGACGCGGGGGTGCCCGAGGTGAGTGCGGCCACCACCGGCAGGGACTTCTTACGGGCCATCAGGTCGGCGCCGGCCGGCTTGCCGGTGCGCCGCGGGTCCCCCCAGATGCCGATCACATCGTCGATGAGCTGGAAAGCCAGCCCGGCCTCGCGCCCGAAGGCGTCGAGGGCGGCCACGTCCTCGTCCGCCGCGCCCGCGTAGAGCCCGCCCAGGGCGCAGGCGCAGCCCAACAGGGCCCCTGTCTTGGCCTCGGCCATGGCAAGGCACTCCTCCAGGGTGACGTCCTCGGGCCCGCGCCGCTCCATGGCGGTGTCCGCCTGCTGGCCCTCGCAGAGTTCCACGACACAGGTGGCGAGCCGGGCGGCGGCGACGGGCGCCGCCGGGTGCGGGTCCTCGGCGAGCAGCCGCTGCGCGAGGGCCTGCAGGGCGTCGCCCGCGAGGATGGCGTCGGGCGTGCCGAAGACGGTCCAGGCCGTGGGGCGGTGCCTGCGGGTGGTGTCGCGGTCCATGACGTCGTCGTGCAGGAGGGTGAAGTTGTGGACCAGCTCCACGGCCGCCGCGGCACGGGCCGCCGCGGCGGTGCGCCCGCCGAGGGCGCGCACCGCGGCGAACACCAGCGCGGGCCTGATGGCCTTGCCCGAGGAGCTGTTGCGCACCGCAGGGCCAAGGGGCCCTGCGGGGTCCGCCGGCTGCGCGGGGGGCGCCGCCGGCGGGCTCACCCCGGGGGCGCTCTGGTCGGGCTCCGGGAAGGAGGTGCCCTCCCATCCGAAGTGGTGGAGGGCGATCCTGCGCATGGCCGCGGGCAGTGACCCGATGGCGCGGTGCAGCTCCGGATCGACCGCCGCCCGGGCGGCCACCAGGAGCTCCTCGGCGTCCTGCGCGTCGGCCGGGGCCCCCGCCCTCGCGGGCGGGGACATGGCACCGGAGGTGTGGGCCATCACTGCCAGCGGCCGATCTCGACGTTCTCCAGGACTCCCAGGGCGTCCGGGACCAGGACCGCGGCCGAGTAGTAGGTGGTCACCAGATAGGAGATGATCGCCTGCTCGCTGATCCCCATGAAGCGGACCGACAGGCTCGGCTCGATCTCGTCGGGCAGGCCGGTCTGGTGCAGGCCGATGACGCCCTGCTCCTTCTCCCCGGTACGCATGCAGATGATGGAGGTGGTCCTGGCGTCGCTGACGGGGATCTTGTTGCACGGGAAGAGCGGGACCCCGCGCCAGGTGGGGATGCGGTGGCCGCCCATGTCGATGGTCTCGGGGACGAGGCCGCGCTTGTTGCACTCGCGGCCGAAGGCGGCGATGGCGCGGGGGTGCGCGAGGAAGAGCTTGGAGCCGCGCCTGCGGCTGAGGAGTTCGTCCATGTCGTCGGGGGTGGGCGCCCCGTCGTGCGGCTGGATGCGCTGCGCGTACTCGCAGTTGTGGAGGAGGCCGAACTCCTTGTTGTTGATGAGTTCGTGCTCCTGGCGCTCCTTCAGGGCCTCGACCGTGAGGCGCAACTGCTGCTCGGTCTGGTTCATCGGCTGGTTGTAGAGATCGGCCACGCGGGTGTGGACGCGCAGTACGGTCTGGGCGACGCTCAGCTCGTACTCGCGGGGTGCGGCCTCGTAGTCGACGAAGGTGGCGGGCAGCTCCGCCTCGCCCACATGGCCCGCGGAGAGGTCGATGGCCTTCTCGCCGTACTTGTTGGCGGACCGCGGGGGCGCGGCGTGGAGCTGCTCCAGGTGCGCCGCCAGCGAGGGGGCGCGCTCGGCCACCTGGTCGAGATCGGTGCGGGGCAGTTCGAGGACCGTGCAGGCGGTGACCGCGCGCGCCGTGTACTCCCAGATGGCGTCCGGATCGGTCAGGGTCTGGTCGCCGAAGTAGGCGCCGTCGGCGAGGACGCCGAGGACGGCGTCGGTCCCGTACGGACCCGGGCCGACCTTCTCGATCCTGCCGTGCGCGAGCAGGAAGACCGTGTCGACACGGCTGCCGAAGGAGGCCAGCACGTCGCCTGCGGCCACCTCGCGCTGCCGGCAGCGCCGGGCCAGCTCGCCGAGCACGTCCTCGTCCGTGAAACTCCGGAGCGCGGGCAGCTCGCCCAGCTCGGCGGGGATGACCTGGACCTGGTCGCCCGTCTTTACAAAGGTGACCCGGCCGTCCCCCACCGCGTACGTGAGCCGGCGGTTCACCCGGTACGTGCCGCCCTGCACGTTCACCCACGGCAGCGCCTGGAGGAGCCAGCGCGAGCTGATCTCCTGCATCTGAGGCGCCGACTTGGTGGTGGTGGCCAGATTCCGCGCCGCGGAGGTGCCGAGGCTCTGCTGCGGCTGCGGCTCCTGGGCACGGGTCTCTTCGCCTACCGACATAAAAATGTCCTCCTGATCATGCATTGATCTGCACGGGCCAGCCTGGCAGCGCGAAGTGGCCGGGACCATTACACAAACGAGCGGGATTGAATCACCGTAAACGGGGCAACGGACGCCGGTTTCCGGCAGTTACCCGGCGCGCGCACCTATTCCATGCGCCGTACAGGGCACTCATGCCACCGGGGCACGCGACCCGAGCGCACCACCTGACCAGCGACAATCCATCCGGTCACGCTCCGGGTACACAACGGCCTCACCCGGTCGGGCGCACGACAGGAACCAAGGAAATCGTTCGATCGTTTCTCTTTATGACAGTCGTACGACCCGCCGACCTGGAATTCCCGGATTCCCTGCACCGTCCGACGCCCACCCTCACCCGGTCCCGGAGCCGCGTGCCGCGCAGGGCTTCGCAGGTCTCCCGGTTTTCCGCACGCTCCTCACCCACCGACAGGAGAACCCCATGGCAGGCTTCCTGGACCGCGCGAGGGAACAGGCCCAGCGCGGCATCAGTCAGGGCAAGCAGCGCCTCGACGAGGTGCAGGCGCAGCGCGCCGGAAACGACCTCCTGAAGAAGCTCGGCGCCGCCTACTACGCGGAACACCGCGGCACCGGCTCGCACGAGGCCACCCAGCACGCCCTCCAGGCGCTGGAGGCCCACATCGCGGCGAACGGCGACGCCTTCCTTCGGTGACGATCCCCCACCCGAGGCTGCCGTCACCGCTCGTGCCGGTCGACGACGACCGCTTCACCCGCCGCGGCGTCCGCCTCCTCCTCAAGCGCGACGACCTGATCCACCCCGACCTGGTCGGCAACAAATGGCGGAAGCTGGCGCCGAACCTGGCGGCGGCCGCGGGCCGGACCCTGGCCACCTTCGGCGGCGCCTACTCGAACCACCTGCGCGCCACCGCAGCGGCGGGCCGGCTGCTCGGCCTGCCCACCCTCGGGTTCGTACGGGGCCAGGAGCTGGCCGGCCGGCCCCTCAACCCGTCGCTGGCGCGGTGCGCGGCCGACGGCATGCGGCTCCGCTTCGTCGACCGGACGACCTACCGGCACAAGAGGCGGCCCGAAGTGCTGGACGGCCTGCTGGCGGAGGCCGGCGCCCGGGACGCGTACGTCCTGCCCGAGGGCGGCAGCAACGCACACGCCGTGCGCGGCTGCGCGGCACTCGGCCGGGAACTGCGCGGACGCGCCGACGTGGCGGCGGTCGCCTGCGGGACCGGCGGCACCCTCGCGGGCCTCGCCGCTGGCCTGGGCGGGCGCCAGCGCGCCCTCGGGGTGCCGATACTCAAGGGCGGGTTCCTGGGCGAGGAGATACGGGCCCTCCAGGAGGCCGCCTTCGGCGGGCCGCGCGGCACCTGGTGGCTCGACGAGCGGTTCCACTTCGGCGGCTACGCCCGTACGGACCCGGAACTCGACGCGTTCGCCGAGGACTTCGAGGCCCGGCACGCCCGGCATGGCCTGGGCATAGAGCGCCTCTACGTCGCCAAGATGCTCTACGCGCTCACGACCCTCGCGCAGGAGGGCGCCTTCGCTCCCGGCACCACCGTCGCCGCCGTCGTCACAGGCGCCCCCTTCCCGGCACCGGCCGACGGCACCACGGGTGCGGACGCTCAGGTGGTCTCGCGGTAGGCCGCCGCCTCCTCCAGGTCCAGCCTGCGCAGCAGGGTCCGCAGCATCTCGTCGTCGATGTAGCGGCCGTCCCGCAACCGGACGAAGACCGATCGCTCGGTCTCGATCATCTTCCGGGCCAGCCGCCGGTAGGTGTCGTCGGCGTTCTCCCCGGTGACCGGGTTGACCGCGCCGAGCCGCTCCCACACGGCGTTGCGCCGCCGCTCCATCACCGCGCGCAACCGGTCGGCCAGCGGCCCGGGAAGGGCGTTGCGCTCGTCGGAGAGCAGCTCGTCGAGCCGCTGCTCGGCCGCCCGGGACGCCTGCGCCTGGGCCTGCGCCTCCGCGAGCGTCTGCTCGTGCTCGTCCCGGCCGGGCATCCGCAGCAGCCGGATCAGCTTCGGAAGCGAAAGCCCTTGGAGGACGAGCGTGCCGATGACCGTCGTGAAGGTCAGGAACAGCACGAGGTTGCGGGCCGGGAAGGGCCGTCCGTCGTGCAGGGCCTCGGGGATGGAGAAGGCGATCGCCATGGAGACCACCCCGCGCATCCCGGCCCAGCCGATCACGGCGGGCCCGCGCCAGGTCGGGTTCGACTCCCGTGCCCTGATGTGCGGGAACAGCAGGCGCGGCAGGAAGGTGGCCGGGTATACCCAGGCGAACCGCGCCGCGACGACCACCAGGAACACGCCGACCGCGTACCAGGCGGCGCGCTCGCCCGAGTACGGGCCGAGGCCGCGCAGCACCACGGGGAGCTGGAGCCCGATGAGCGCGAAGACGGCGGTCTCCAGGATGAACGCGACCATCCGCCAGACCGCCTCCTCCTGGAGCCTGGTCGCGAAGTCGACCTGCCAGGCGCGGTGCCCCAGGTACAGCGCGACGACCACCACCGCGAGCACACCGGAGGCGCCCAGTTGCTCGGCGACGCCGTAGGCGACGAACGGGATGAGCAGGGAGAGGGTGTTCTGCAGCAGGGCCTCCCGCAGATGGGTGCGCAGCCAGTGCAGCGGCACCATCAGCAGCAGGCCGATGCCGATGCCGCCCACCGCGGCCAGTACGAACTCGCGCAGCCCGCCGGACCAGCTCGCACCCTCGCCGACGGCCGCGGCGACGGCCACCTTGTAGGCGGTGATCGCGGTCGCGTCGTTCACCAGGGACTCGCCCTGGAGGATGGTGATGATCCTGGACGGCAGCCCGATGCGCCGGGCGACCGCGGTGGCGGCCACCGCGTCCGGTGGCGCCACCACGGCGCCCAGCACCAGGGCGGACGTCAGCGGCAGGTCGGGCACCACCAGATAGGCGACCCAGCCGACGGCGAGCGTCGCGAACAGCACGTACCCGACCGACAGCAGCATGATGGGCCGGAGCTGGGCCCGCAGGTCCAGGTACGAGCTGTCGGTCGCGGCGGTGTAGAGCAGCGGCGGCAGGAGCAGCGGCAGCACGATGTGCGGATCGAGGGTGTAGGTGGGCACGCCCGGCACGTAGGAGACGGCGAGGCCGACGGCGACGAGCAGCAGCGGCGCGGGCACCGGCAGCCGGCGGGCCGCACCGGCGACCGCCGCACCGCCCGCGACCAGCAACAGCAGAGGCAGTGCGTCCATCGGCTCCGCCGTCTCCTTCCGCGCGGCACGCGTCGGCGCCCCTACGAACCGTAACGACCCGTGCGCCGCCGGGTGCGTGTCCGGCGCCGGTTTCCGATCTACGCGGCAGGCCCAGGTCAGGCATCGTAACCTGGCTATTCTGAGGACCATCGGGTGCAACGGAGAGATAACCGATGAAAGAGTGCTCGCACCTCGCGGCGCTGCCGGTGTCCGAGCCGGCGCCGCAGAGCGAAACCTGCCTGGAGTGCCAGGCCGCCGGTACCCACCCGGTGCAACTGAGGCTGTGCCTGGAGTGCGGTCACGTCGGATGCTGCGACTCGTCACCCCTGCAGCACGGCACCGAGCACTTCAAGGAGAGCGGCCATCCCCTGATGCGCAGCTACGAACCGGGCGAGGCCTGGCGCTGGTGCTTCGTGGACAACGTCCTTGTATGACCACGTCTCAGAGGGGGCGCGGCGTGACGATTCGACCGCCCGGCGCATGGGTACGTCAACCCGGCGCGCGCTCTTCTCAATTGGGCCCCGCACACCCCTAGCCACAGAGCGTACCCGTAGGTTTACTATGAGTGACAGAGAGGGGCTGGGGTCCCGGGACATGGAACCCAGGCGCGCGATAGCGTCACCGCTGAACCACGTATCGCGTTGCCCGGGGAGCAGTCCCCGGGCCGAAAGAGCTTGTACCACCTTGGAGGTGAGGGTGTCCGAGATCGCAGGCGAGCCCGGGACCCAGGACTTCGTCGAAGTCCGGCTCCCCGCTGCGGGTGCCTACCTGTCGGTGCTGCGGACGGCCACGGCCGGTCTCGCGGCGCGTTTGGACTTCACCCTCGACGAGATCGAGGATCTGCGCATCGCCGTGGACGAGGCCTGCGCGATCCTGCTGCAGCAGGCCGTGCCCGGTTCCGTGCTCAGCTGCGTCTTCCGGCTCATCGACGACTCCCTGGAGGTGACGGTGTCGGCCCCGACCACCGACGGTCGCGCTCCGGAGCGCGACACCTTCGCCTGGACGGTGCTCTCGGCCCTCGCCGGAAAGGTCGACTCCTCGGTCGCCAAGGACAACACCGTGTCGATCAGCCTCTACAAACAGCGCGGCGCGGGACCCGGGCCGGCGTGAGGGACGGGAACGGGCCGGTGCGGGACGAAGGGCGAGGCAAGAACATCACACGGAATCCCTCCGTCGAGGGCACGGACGGCACCGGCGGAAGGACCGCCGCCGGGCACGGCGGTGCCGCCGGACGGCGCGGCCCGGCCCGTGCGGGCGGCGCCGCCCGGGCCGGCGGCCACGAGGCGGAGGGCACACCGGGCGGTATCCCGGAGCAGCAGGCGCGGCCGCACCCCCAGGACGTCCCCGTGGCCGTCCGCGGGCAGAGTGAACCGAGCGGCAGGGACGAGCGCGATGCACCGGCCGGACGAGGCGGCGACCTCGGGGCACCTCTGGGGGCTCCCCCAGAGGTGGCCGGGGGAGGCAGCCGAGGGAGGGCGGGACGGATGAGCGAGCACGGGCGAGGCACCCGGCAGGACACAGGCGCCACGCGGGACACGGAGCGGACCCACCAGGTGCGCGAAGCCGAGGAGCAACAGACGGCCGAACAGCCGGGCCGGGCCCAGCCCGCGCCCGGCCCGGCCGGGCCTGACGGTGCCCACGAGGCGCCACCCGCGCACACCCGTCCCACGCCGCACCACCCGCAGGACCGCAGCGGCGCCCGGGCGATGTTCGTCGAGCTGCGCTCCCTTCCCGCCGGGACCCCCGAGTACGCGGAGCTGCGCAACCAACTGGTGCGGATGCACCTTCCGCTGGTCGAGCACCTGGCCCGGCGCTTCCGCAACCGCGGCGAGCCTCTGGACGACCTCACCCAGGTCGCCACCATCGGCCTGATCAAGTCCGTGGACCGCTTCGACCCGGACCGCGGCGTGGAGTTCTCCACGTACGCCACGCCCACGGTCGTCGGCGAGATCAAGCGCCACTTCCGGGACAAGGGCTGGGCGGTACGGGTGCCGCGCCGCCTCCAGGAGCTGCGGCTCGCGCTGACCACGGCCACGGCGGAGCTCTCGCAGTTGCACGGCCGCTCCCCCACCGTGCACGAACTCGCCGAGAAGCTGAGCATCTCCGAGGAGGAGGTCCTGGAGGGCCTGGAGTCGGCGAACGCCTACTCCACACTCTCGCTGGACGTCCCCGACACCGACGACGAGTCGCCGGCCGTGGCCGACACCCTGGGCGCCGAGGACGAGGCGCTGGAGGGCGTCGAGTACCGCGAGTCCCTCAAGCCGCTGCTGGAGGACCTGCCGCCCCGGGAGAAGCGCATCCTGCTCCTGCGGTTCTTCGGCAACATGACCCAGTCCCAGATCGCCCAGGAGGTCGGCATCTCCCAGATGCACGTCTCCCGGCTGCTCGCCAGGACCCTCGCCCAGCTCCGCGAGAAACTGCTGGTGGAGGAGTAGGCCGGACCTTCGGGTCCGGCTCCCCCCACCGCGGTGCGGTGGTCCGCCCGCTCCCCGGCCCGCGCGGCCGCCACCGGTCCCCGACCTCCTCGACCTCACGGACCGGACACGTCGCGGCTGCCGGCGGGCTTCCCCGGGCGCCTGATCCGGTGCGGGGCCCGTCCCGCTAGGGTGCGGGGAACCGCGCCGAGGCCCCACCGGCCGGTACCGGGTGCGGCCCGCGGGGTCGGGGCCTGCCGCCCGGAGCAGGCTTTGGACGAAAGACCCTAGGAGGCGTCCCCCGGCCCCCGGATGCCCAGGGCCCTGGTCGTCGCCGGATTCACCAGCAGCGCGAGTGCCACCACCGCGACCACCCCGAGCACGATCCCGCCCGGGATCAGCAGGCTGTCGGCCTTGAGGAGGTTCCAGGCCACCGGCAGCGCCAGGATCTGGGTGATGACGGCGGGCCCGCGGCTCCACCGGCGGCGCTTCAGCAGCCCCCGTGCGGCGAACAGCGGCAGCAGCGCGAGCACGGCCAGGGTGATGCCGGCGGTCACCGCCTGCTGGCGGCCGTCCGGCTCGCCCGCCACGCCCATCACCAGCAGGTACACGCCCGCCGCCACCAGCGCGAGGCCTTCAAGGCCGGCCAGCGCGGCGGCCGCGGTCAGCCGCCCGGGACGGGGCTCTTCCTCGGGTGCCTGCGGGGCGGGGCTCTGCTCAGGGGTCACTCCAGCAGGGTAGCGCCGGCCGCCGCGCGCACCCTTGGGGGGCGGTGGCGCGCCCCCCGTACCGGCCGCGCCGCCGCCGCCTCGGACTGGGCCGGGTTCGGCACGGTGGGTACCCTGCTGCGCATGCGTGCTCTTCTCGTGGTCAATCCGGCGGCAACCACCACGAGTGCGCGCACACGTGACGTGCTCACGCACGCACTGGCGAGCGAGATGAAACTCGAAGCCATCACCACCGAGTACCGCGGACACGCCAGGGACCTCGCGCGACGGGCCGCGGAACGGAGGGACGTCGAGCTGGTGGTCGCCCTCGGCGGCGACGGCACCGTCAACGAGGTCGTCAACGGGCTGCTGCGGCACGGCCCCGATCCGGACCGGCTGCCGCGCCTCGCGGTGGTGCCCGGCGGCTCCACCAACGTCTTCGCCCGCGCCCTCGGCCTGCCCAACGACGCAGTGGAAGCGACCGGCGCCCTGCTGGACGCGCTGCGCCGGGGCAGCGAGCGCACCGTGGGCCTGGGCCTCGCGGCCGGTACCCCGGGCACCGCGGACGAGGCCGCCCCGTCCCGCTGGTTCACCTTCTGCGCGGGCCTCGGCTTCGACGCGGGAGTGGTCGGCCGGGTCGAACAGCAGCGGGAGCGCGGCAAGCGCTCGACACACGCCCTGTACATCCGCCAGCTACTGCGGCACTTCGTGGAGGACCCCAACCGCAGACACGGCACGATCACGCTGCGGCGGCCCGATGCCGAGCCCGTGCGCGACCTCGTGCTGTCCATAGTCTGCAACACCGCACCCTGGACCTACCTGGGCAATCGCCCGGTGTACGCGTCCCCGCGCGCTTCCTTCGACACCGGTCTCGACGTGCTCGGACTGAGCCGTCTGACACCCGCCGCGGTCACCCGGTACGGCACCCAGCTACTCACCTCGTCGCCCGAACGGGGGCCCCACGGCAAGCACGCGGTGTCGCTGCACGACCTGACGGACTTCACCTTGCATTCGAAGGCGCCACTCCCCCTTCAGATGGACGGAGACCACCTGGGACTGCGTACGAGCGTGACGTTCACAGGCGTACGCCGTGCACTGCGTGTGATTGTGTGAGTCGAAGGGCTCAAAGTCCTTTCACTCGAACGTTTAGCCCATCTTCCACCCCATGGAAGTACGGCTGTGACCGAGTCGACACCGAGGAATCAAAAAAAACTTTCCGGAAGGGGTTGTATCCGAAGCCGAGGTTTGCGAATCTCTACATGGCGCTCGGGAGGCCCGCACCAACGGCCCCGGAGAGCGCCGGATCCCTCCTCACATCTCAGGACCACGCCGGGGAACCGGGAGGTGGCCCTTCCTTTGGCGAGGGATTCGTGAAAGCGTTCACATTCACAAGCCCCGCACGTTATGAAGACCAAGAGAGGTAGCAGCCATGGACTGGCGTCACAACGCCGTTTGCCGCGAGGAAGACCCCGAGCTGTTCTTCCCCATCGGCAACACCGGTCCTGCGCTGCTGCAGATCGAGGAAGCCAAGGCCGTCTGCCGTCGCTGCCCTGTTGTCGAGCAGTGTCTGCAGTGGGCGCTTGAGTCCGGACAGGACTCGGGCGTCTGGGGTGGCCTCAGCGAGGACGAGCGCCGCGCAATGAAGCGCCGCGCCGCTCGCAACCGGGCACGTCAGGCCAGCGCCTGACCGCCCACACCCCCGCACGAGCCTGAGCCCGGCGGCGCATGTGCCCCCCGCGGCACAACTTGCCACGAGCGAGTACGCATCCCCCGCCCCCGAGCAGCAGCGCGCAGTACCACCGAAGACATGATCAGGAAAGCCCCGGACCCACAGGTCCGGGGCTTTCCTGTCGTCACCGGCCTCGTCGTCACCCGCCTCTCACCCCTCGCCCCCGCGGTCGATCTTCGCAAGCATGTTCGACATGGTGTCCGTGCGGAGCCATCTGCCGGCGGAGGGTGGTGCGCCCCCGCCGGGGCCCGCGGCGCCACCCGCTCAACGGGACGGCAGCGGCGGCTTCTCTGCCCGTACCGGGATGTCCAACAGCACCTGTGTACCGCGCTCCGGTGCCGGAACCATGTCGAAGGTGCCGTTCAACTCGCCCTCCACCAGGGTGCGGACGATCTGCAGGCCGAGGTTGCCCGCCCGCTTGGGATCGAAGCCGTCCGGGAGCCCGACGCCGTCGTCCTGCACCGTGACCAGCAGCCGGGCCTCCTTCGGCGAGCCCCCGCGGACGGCGGAGACCTCGACGGTGCCGTGCTCGCCGGTGCGGAACCCGTGCTCCAGGGCGTTCTGGAGGAGCTCGGTGAGGACCATGGACAGCGGCGTGGCGATCTCCGCTTCGAGCACGCCGAAGCGTCCGGCCCGCCGTCCGGTGACCTTGCCGGGCGCTATCTCGGCGACCATGGCCAGCACCCGGTCGGCGATCTCGTCGAACTCCACGCGTTCGTCCAGGGTCTGAGACAGCGTCTCGTGCACGATGGCGATGGAGCCGACTCGCCGTACGGCCTCCTCCAGGGCCTCGCGCCCGGTGTGCGAGTCGATCCGGCGGGCCTGGAGCCGCAGGAGCGCCGCCACGGTCTGGAGGTTGTTCTTCACCCGGTGGTGGATCTCCCGGATGGTGGCGTCCTTGGTGATCAGCTCGCGCTCGCGGCGGCGCAGCTCCGTCACGTCGCGCAGCAGCACCAGGGAGCCGATCCGGGGGCCCTTGGGCTTCAGCGGGATGGCGCGGCCCTGGATCACGCACTCCTCCCCCTCCACCTCGAACTCCCGCGGTGCCCATCCGCTGGCGACCTTGGCCAGCGCCTCGTCGACCGGGCCGTGCGACGGGGCGAGTTCGGCGGTGGTCCTGCCGAGGTGGTGGCCGACGAGATCGACGGCGAGGCCGAGGCGGTGGTAGGCGGAGAGGGCGTTCGGCGAGGCGTACTGCACGAAGCCGTCGGCGTCCAGCCGGATCAGGCCGTCGCCGACCCGCGGCGAGGCGTCCATGTCGACCTGCTGGTCGGGGAACGGGAAGGCACCCGCCGCGATCATCTGGGCAAGGTCGGACGCGCTCTGCAGATAGGTGAGTTCCAGGCGGGAGGGGGTGCGCACGGTCAGCAGGTTGGTGTTGCGGGCGATCACGCCGAGCACCCTCCCCTCCCTGCTGACCGGGATCGACTCGACCCTGACCGGCACCTCCTCGCGCCATTCGGGATCTCCCTCGCGCACGATGCGGGCCTCGTCGTGGGCGACGTCCAGCATGGGCCGGCGGCCGCGCGGCACCAGGTGGCCGACCATGTCGTCCTGGTAGGAGGTGGGGCCGGTGTTGGGCCGCATCTGCGCGACGGACACGTAGCGCGTGCCGTCCCGGGTGGGCACCCACAGCACGAGGTCGGCGAAGGAGAGGTCGGAGAGCAACTGCCATTCCGAGACCAGCAGGTGCAGCCACTCCAGGTCCTTCTCGGACAGGGCGGTGTGCTGGCGTACGAGGTCGTTCATGGAAGGCACGTCTGCGAGCGTACCCGGCGGCCTGCGGGCGCCGACGGCCTCCTTGGGCCCGCCGTCCGGCCGCGGTCACGGCACCCGCGGGCCGCGGCGCCTGAGAGGGACCCTCAACCCTCCCGGCACCGCAGCCGGATCGGCTGCCGGGTGTGCGGTCCCGGCTGCCGAAGGGGAGGAGCCGGCGCAGTCAGGGCAGAGAGCGCCGGTTCCTCGGTCCGTCCTTCCGTGCGGGAGGGACGGGGGCTTCAGCAGCATTGTGGACTAGACCATTCTCCCGTGTCTATGCGTTCGGAGATGTTTGTTGTTGTTGCTTTGGGACACCGGCGTCCGCGCCGGACGGCGGTGTCCGCGCCGGCCCGCCGGGGCTGCCCCGTGGGCTGCCGGTAGCGGCCCGCGGCGGCCAGGACGGCGGCCCTCTGCCCTCCCGCTCCCGGCAGCACCCCCGGCCCTCCCCTGCCCGGCCGCCGACCGCCCCGCCGGGGGCGGCATACAGGCCCCGGCCCCCGGCGAGCCCGGCCCGTCGGAACGGGGGCGGAAGCCGAGCCCGCGGTCAGCGCCTCTCCGCCGCCTTCGCCAGGGCGCGTGGCGCGTCCGGGTCCCGGCCGCGGGCGAGGGCGACCTCGTGGGCGAGCCGCTGGAGCGGGATGGTCTCCAGGATCGGCTGGACCTCCTCCGCCGATCGGACTCCCGCGGGCGGGGCGGCGCGGCACGGGAACGCTCTGCTAGATTGGTCTAGTCCACATGCGTGTCCATGCGCACACGCCCCGAGTCGAGACCCACCAGATCGGCAGGACCAGCGTGGAAGTTGTCATCGTCCCGGACGCCAGGGCGGGCGGCGAGCTCATCGCCGAGGCCATGGCACAACTGCTGCGACGCAAGCCCGACGCCGTCCTCGGCGTCGCCACCGGCTCGACCCCGCTGCCCGTCTACGAGGCGCTGGCGGCCAAGGTCCGCTCCGGTGGCGTGGACGCCTCCCGGGCGCGGATCGCCCAGCTCGACGAGTACGTGGGCCTGCCCGCGGACCACCCCGAGTCCTACCGCTCGGTGCTCGGCCGCCAGGTGCTCCAGCCGCTGGGGCTCGGTCCCGGTGCCTTCATGGGCCCCGACGGCCGTGCCGCCGACATCCCCGCCGCGTGCGCGGCCTACGAGGAGACGCTGGAGAAGGCGGGCGGGGTCGACCTCCAGTTGCTCGGCATCGGCACGGACGGGCACATCGGCTTCAACGAGCCGTGCTCGTCGCTCGCCTCGCGGACCCGGATCAAGACGCTGACCGAGCAGACCCGCGTCGACAACGCCCGGTTCTTCGACGGCGACATCGAGCAGGTGCCGCACCACGTGATCACCCAGGGCATCGGCACGATCCTGGCGGCGCGGCACGTGGTGCTGCTGGCCACGGGTGCCGGGAAGGCGGACGCCGTGGCGGCCAGCGTGGAGGGTCCGGTGGCCGCGGTGTGCCCGGCCTCGGCGCTCCAGTTGCATCCGCACGCCACCGTGGTGGTGGACGAGGCGGCCGCGGCCGAGCTGAAGCTCGCGGACTACTTCCGGCACACGTTCGCCGCGAAGCCCGACTGGCAGGGGATCTGACCGCTCCGGCGAACGCCGTGCACGCTCCGGACCACCGCCCCGGTCGGTGATCCGGAGCAGTGATCCGGATCAGCGATCCGAGTCGGTGATCCGAGTCGGTGATCCGAGTCGGTATCCCCGGGCGCGCACGGTCGCAGACGGTTGCTCGGGACGGCGTCCGCACGCTCAGGGGGCCGTCGTCAGGTGCTCGCGGATCGCGGGGAGCAGCGTCCGGCGGCAGCCCCCGGCGTCGTCCGCCGCCCAGCAGACATAGCCGTCGGGCCTGATCAGCAGGGCCGCGGCGGCCGGGCCTTCCGCACAGGACGCACGCACCAGGTCGATCGCGGCCGGGGTCCCGAAGCCGGCCGGGACCACGCCGGCCAGGTCCAGCAGGACGGCGCGTCCCGCCGTGCTCAGCGCGGACAGCCGGGTGGGCCCGGAGCGCGTGACCAGGTCGAGGTCCGGCACCCGGTGCCCGGTGAGCGGATGCTCACCGGAGAGTTCGTAGCGCAGCGACAGGCCGGACATCAGGCCTGCCAGGTGCCGGTTGGCGTCCGGCAGGCGCAGCAGGTCCGTGACGATGTCGCGCAGCGCGGCCACGTCCTCGGTCGGCTCCGGGTCGGCGAGGACGCGCTGCGCCGAGGTGTGGTGCAGCACCTGGGCCGCGACCGGGTGCCGCTCGGTGTGGTAGCTGTCCAGGAGGCCGGCCGGCGCCCGGCCCCGGACGGCCGCGGCCAGCTTCCAGCCGAGGTTGAACGCGTCCTGCACGCCCAGGTTGAGACCCTGGCCGCCGAGCGGCGGGTGGATGTGCGCAGCGTCCCCCGCGAACAGCACGCACCCTTCCCGGTACCGCTTGAGCTGCCGGGTGGCGTCGCTGAACCGCGAGGCGCTGTCCACCCGGTCCAGGACGGTCTCCTCGCCGTAGACCGCCCGCAGTGCGGCGGCGACCTCCTCGTGCGTGACCGGGGCGTCCCGGGCGGCGTCGGCGCCGTCCGAGCGCCCGAAGGTGAGCCGGTGGCGCTCGTCGCCGACCGGGACCAGCATCGCCCAGTAACCGCCGGCACGGCGCGTGAGGCCGCTGGCGTGCCCGATGCTCCGCGGCACCAGCGGCGAGGCGCCGGCCAGCCGGACGTCCGCCAGCGTCGCCACGTAGCTGCCGTCCCTGCCCGGGAACGGCAGACCCAGCAGTTTGCGCACCGTGCTGTGCCCGCCGTCGCACGCCACCAGGTAGCGCGCGCGCACCCGGTGGCCGTCCGCGGTCACCGTCACACCGCCGTCCGGCCCCGCGGTGTCGACCGCGGTGACCGCGGCGCCGCGCAGGATGCGCGCCCCGAGGGCCAGGGCGCGCTCCGCGAGCACCTCCTCTACCCGCCACTGCGCAATCGCGATCGGGAACGGGTGGCGGGTCCGCCAGGGCGTGCAGTCCAGTGGCACGGGCAGCATCCCGAAGTGGCCGCCGACCGGCTCGCGCGGCACGGACCGGCGCAGGACCGGTGCCAGCAGGCCGCGCGCCTCCAGGAGCTCCGCGGTACGGGACTGGATCCCGCCGCCCTTCACCTGCTCGACGGGCCGCTCCAGGCGCTCCAGGACCAGGGTCCGCACTCCGGCCAGGGCCAGTTCGCAGGCCAGAGTGAGCCCGGTCGGCCCAGCGCCCGCGATGACCACCTCGACCGTCTCGGCCTCCGCCGGTGCCGGCGGCCGCGCCGCGTCCCGGGCGCTCCGGGTGGCCTCGGGACCGGCCCCGCCGCCCCCCGGGCCGGTACCGGCCCTCCCCGGGCCCCCGCGACCGGCCCCGGGTCCGGAACCGTCACCGGCCCGGGAATCGGCCCCGGCCCCGGCCACGACACCGGCGCCGCCTCCGGTCCCAGACCCCCCACGGGCCCCGCCTCCGGCACCGGCACCGGCACCGGCACCGGCCTCCGCGCCGGTACCCGGCACCGCGTCCGTGCCGGCTCTCCGACCGGCTCCCGGGCCGGCTCCCTGTCCGGCTCCCGGGCCGCCCGGGCCGGCTCCCTGTCCGGCGCCGCTCCCCGCGCCGGCCCCGTCGGTGATCGTCGTGTCCCTCATGTTCCGCTCCCCACGCCCCTCGCACCCACTCGGACTTACTCGCCCTGGTGCGTATGTATACCAGGTGCAGAGTTCGCCCGAGACTACTACCTGGTAGGGTGGCCCCGTGAACGGCGAGCCTGGACTGCGGGAGCGGAAGAAGCGGCGCACGCATGCGGCGATCTCCGAGGCGGCGATCGCGCTCTTCCTCGAACACGGCTACACCCGGGTGCCGGTGACCCGGGTCGCCGAGGCGGCGGAGGTCTCCAAGCGCACGCTCTTCGCCTACTTCCCCACCAAGGAGGACCTGGTCGTGCACCGCTTCGCCGACCACGAGGAGGAGCCGGCCCGGGTGGTGCGGGACCGGCCCGCGGACAGCACCCCGTTGGCCGCGCTGCGGACGCACTTCCTCGCGGGCCTGCGCGAACGCGACCCGATCACCGGGCTCAACGACAGGGTCGAGGTGCGTGCCCTCTACCAGATGATCCTCGACAACCCGCCCCTGGTCGCGCGTCTGGAACACTTCAGGGCGGGGGCGGAACGCGCTCTCGCGCAGGCGCTGTGCGACACCGCGGACACCACCGCGCTCACCGCGCGCCTGGCGGCCGTCCAGCTCGTCGGGGTGCAGTGGGCCCTGGCGCACGACAACGCGCAGCGGCTGGCGTACGGAGAGCCGGCGGACGAGCGCTATGCCGGTGCGGTACGGGACGCCGAGCATGCGTTCGCGCTGCTGGCGAACGGACTGGGCGTGCTGCCGGCGCGGGGCTGAGCCCGGCGCGCCGCCAGGTCCGCGGCGTGGGCCGGCCGCTGGGGGCGGTCCCCGCGCGGCCCTGGGGGCCGGCCGGAGAGGGCGGCGCCGTGCGCCTCCCCGGCCGGCGGGCCTCAGCGGCCGCTGATCACTTCCGCCGCCGCCATCCCGCAGACGCGGGCCGCGCCGTGCGTGGCGATGTGCAGCGGACCGCGTGGGGCGGCCTGGGGAACACCCATCTCGACGACGACGGTGTCGGGGCGGGCGGCCAGCAGGGTGTCCAGGGCGGCCGACATCCACGGGTGGCGGTGCGCGTCGCGGACCACGGCGACGACACGGTCCCCGCCCGCTGCCGCGAGCGCCCGCGCCCCGGCGTCCTCGCCGCTGAAGCTGCCCGTCCTGGTGCCGGGGAACAGCCGCTGGAGCTCGGCGGCGACGCCCCAGGGCGTCTCGTCGCCGACCGCGATGTTCGCCACCGGGGTGAAGGAGGCGACGAACGGCGGCTCGGTGACCGGCCGGCCCGCGTCCGGCGCCGATGCGTCCCTGGTCACCCTGAGCGCCCGGCGGGCCGCCTCGACGCCCACTTCCAGGGCGCGCCCGCTCCCGTCGTACACGGCTCCCCTGGGGGTGGTCGCGGCCGCCCAGCCCGCCAGGTCCCTGACCCGTTCCGCGGCCTCGGCGAGGCGGTCCTCCGGCAGGTCGCCGGCGCGCACCGCCGTGACGAGCGCGTCCCGCAGCCGGCGCACGGTCGCGTCGTCCGCGAGCCCGCCGCCCACGCAGATCGCGTCGGCTCCGGCCGCGATGGCGAGCACACTGCCGCGTTCGATGCCGTAGGCGGCCGTGATGGCCTGCATCTCCATGCCGTCCGTGACGATCAGCCCGTCATGGCCGAGTTCCTCGCGCAGCAGGCCGGTGAGGATGCGCCGGGAGAGGGTGGCGGGCAGCCGCGGATCGAGTGCGGGCACGAGGATGTGCGCCGTCATCACCGCGCGCGAACCCGCCGCGATGGCCGCGCGGAACGGCACGAGCTCGCGGTCGTACAGGGTCTTAAGGTCCGCGTCGATGCGCGGCAGGGCGTGGTGGGAGTCGACCGCGGTGTCGCCGTGTCCGGGGAAGTGCTTGGTGCAGGCGGCGACGCCCGCGGCCTGCAGGCCCTCCACGTAGGCGGCGGTGTGCCGGGCGACCAGGGCGGTGTCGGCCCCGAAGGACCGTACGCCGATGACGGGGTTGTCGGGGTTGGAGTTGACGTCGGCGGACGGTGCCCAGTTGAGGTTGACGCCGCACGCGGCGAGCCGGCGGCCCAGCTCGAAGGCGACCTCGCGGGTGAGCGCGGTGTCGTCGACGGCGCCGAGCGCGTGGTTGCCCGGGAAGGTCGAGCCGGTGCGCGCCTCCAGGCGGGTGACGTCACCGCCCTCCTCGTCGATGGTGACGAGGACGTCGTCCCGCTCCCCGCGCAACTGCGCGGTCAGGGCCGCGAGCTGCTCGTGCGAGGCGATGTTGCGCCCGAAGAGGGCCACGGAGGCCAGGCCCTCGTTCAGCCTGCGCAGCAGCCAGTCGGGTGCGCTGGTGCCGGTGAAACCGGGCTGGAGGACCGTGAGGGCGTCGCGGGTCAGGGTGTCCGTGTGGCCGGCGAGTGTGGTCATCGAGAGCTCCTTGGACGGGTGACCGCGGCGGATGGCGGCAGCCTGCGGCCGACCGGTGCGCGGGCGGCGAGCGGCGGTACCGGCAGCGGCGGCGGTGCCGGTGACGACGGCAGCGGCGGCGGCGGCGCGGCAGCGGATGCGGATGCGGCCATCAGCCCTTCACCGCGCCCGCCGTCAGGCCCGCCGCCATCTTGCGCTGGACGAGCAGGAAGAGGACCACCATCGGTACGGCCATCATCGTGGCGCCCGCCATCATCGGCGCGTACTCGGTGCCGTGCTTGGTGGTGAAGTTGCCGAGCCAGACCGTGGCCGTCTGGTGCTGCTGGCTCATCAGCATCAGCGCGTAGAGGTACTCGTTCCATGCCTGGATGAAGCCGTAGACGGAGGTGGCGACCATGCCGGGGGCGAGCAGCGGGAAGACCACCCGCAGGAAGGCGCCGGTGCGGGTGCAGCCGTCGACCATGGCCGCCTCCTCCAGCTCCTTCGGGATGTTGACGACGAAGCCGCGCAGGGTCCAGACGGTGAACGGCAGCACGAAGGTCAGGTAGGTGATCATCAGACCGCTGAGCTTGTCGTACTGCCCGAGGTCGTTCAGCAGCAGGAAGATCGGGATGATCATCGCGACCAGGGGCACCATCTGCACGGCGAGGATGCCGACGATCACGATCTTGCGGCCGCGGAAGGCGAACCGCGAGATGGCGAGCGCCGCCAGCAGGCCGATCGCCATGCCGATGACCACGACCGTGAGCGACACGGTCAGGCTGCGCCCGACCGGCCCCCAGAAGTCCGCGATCTGCAGCGCGCGGCGGAAGTTGTCCAGGGTGAGGCTGGTGGGCAGCAGGTGGGGGGTGGGGTCGATGGCGTCGCGGGCCGGTTTGAAGGCGGTGTCGAGCATCCAGTAGACGGGGAAGCCCGCCCCGACGAACACACAGAGCCCGAGCAGGTTCCACCCGAGGCGGCTGCGCCGCACACCCCCGCCCCTGCGGCGTGCCGCACCCGCTGCCGCGGTACCCGCTCCGCCCACGGCACCCATGCCGCTCAGGCCGTCCACACCGCTCACGCCGCTCACTCAACGTCTCCGATCTTCAGCATCTGCCGCATGTAGACCGCCACCACACCGAGCAGCAGGACGACGGTGAGCAGGGCGATGGCGGAGCCGCCGCCGTAGTCGTTGACCACGAACGCCCTGTCGTACGAGTAGGTCGTCAGCAACTGGAACTCCGCCTCGGGGTGGCCGCCGCGCATCACGAAGACCTGGGGGAAGACGCCCATGTCCCAGATGACGGAGAGGGTCGTCAGCATCACCAGGACGGGCTTGAGCACGGGCACGGTGACGTGCCGGAAGACGCCCCACGAGCTCGCGCCGTCCAGCCGGGCCGCCTCCTCCAGTTCCCGCGGCACCTGGGTGAGGCCGGCGGTGAGCGTGATCACCACGAACGGCACGGCGCCCCACACCACCAGCAGCATGATCACGGCAAGGCCCTGGGGCCCGCTGGCGAACCAGTTGTGGCCGATCACGTCGACCCCGGGGAGCTTGCTGAGCAGATAGTTGAGGACGCCGTAGTCGGAGTCGAACATCCACTTGTAGATGGTGGTGGCGACGATGACGGGCATCCCCCAGCTCGCCACCAGCGCGATGTTGACCAGCGTCTTCACCCAGCCGGAGACCCGCTGGAGAAGCAGGGCGACAAGCATGCCCAGCACCATGGTGACGATGACCGAGCCTGCCGCGAAGACGACGGTGCGCAGCACCACGGCCCAGAACTCGCCGTCGCCCAGCACCTTGGAGAAGTTGTCGAAGCCGACGGCCTGCGCGGGCTTGAAGCCCCACAACTGGGACTGCCCGAACTCCTGGAACGACAACGTGACCAGCCGGACCAGCGGATAGCCGAGGACCAGCACCAGGACCAGCAGACAGGGCGCGAGCAGCGCCCAGGGCACGGCCGCCGCACCACGGGTGCCGCCGGGTCTGCCGCCGTCCCGCCGCGGGTGCCGGCGGTCGGCCCCGCCGCCCTTCGCTGCGGACCGGGGCGGTGGCGAGGGCCGCGCCGGCGGCACCTCGGCGGTGGTTGTCTCTGCGGCACTCATGGCGCGCTCCTCAGCGGTCCTTACCTGGTGGCACCCGTGTGCGGGCGGCGGTCGCGGCCGGCCCGGGCGAGGCACGGAACCGACCCGTGCGGACGACGGGATTCCGCTCCCTGTGCGGAGGCCCCGCCACCCGCCCCGGTCCGGGTCACTTGTTGTTGATGACCTTGTCGATCGCGGCGTCGGCCGTCTTCGCGGCGGCCTCGACGGACTGCTTGCCGGTGCCGATGTTCTGCAGCATCGTCTGGAGGACCTGGGCCTTCTCGACCTGGCCCCAGCCGGGTGCCATCGGCACGAACCAGTTGCGCTCCGCGGCGATGGCGGGCACCGCGGTGGCCGGGTCCTTCTTCTGGATGTCGAGGTCGCTCTTGTTGTTGGGCAGGTTGCCCTTGGCCATCAGGCCCTTCTGGCCCTTGGCGCCCGCGAAGTCGTTGATCCACTCGGCTGCCAGCTCCTGGGCGCCGGACTTCACCGGGATGGCGAGGTCGCTGCCGCCGAGGAAGACCGGCATGTTCTTCCCCGAGGGCCCCGGCATCACGAAGTTGACGGCGTTGTCCTTGAGCTTGCCGGTCTTGTCGTTCTTCGGGTCGGCGGAGGTGGCGCCCTCCCACGCGGCGGCGAAGATCATGGCCGACTTGCCCTGGCCGTAGACGATGTAGCGGTCCGACTCGTCCTTGGTCTTGTCGCCGTGCATGTAGGCGTCGATGACGTGCTTGAAGTCCTTCAGGCCCTTGATGGAGGCGGGCGAGGACAGCGCGCCCTTCCAAGTGCCGCCCTGTTCCTCGGCAATGGCGCCGCCGGCGTCGTAGACGAAGGACATGCCCGCGTACCAGTCGCGCGTGGGCTGGTACCAGGCGCTGAACTTGCCCCCCTGCTTCTGCTGGATCCTGTCCAGATCGGAGAGCAGTTCGTCGTAGGTCTTGGGAGTCTTCTTGATGCCGGACTCCGCGGCGACGTCCTTGCGCCAGTTGGCCACCCGCCCGCCCGCGTAGTAGGGCACGCCGTAGGTCTTGCCGTCATAGGTGACCGAGGCCTTGAGGCCGTCGAGCCAGCCGTCCGAGTGGTCGAACTTCGACGGGTCGATCTCGGCGAAGGCGCCCTTGACCATGTAGCCGAGCATCTCCGTGTTGCCCATCTCGACCACGTCGGGGACCTTGTCCGTGGCGAGGACGGCGTCCAGCTTGGTGTTCTTGTCCGGCCAGCCGTAGTACTCGTGGTTGATCCTGACGCCCGGGTGCTTCTTCTTCAGGGCGGCGTCCGCGTCCTTGACCAACTGCGGCCAGTTGTTCTGGGCGTCGACGGTGAGCCAGACCGTGAGTTCGTCCGCCCCCGAGCCGCCGGCCTTGTCGCTGCTGCCCCCGCAGGCCGCAATGGAGACCATCAGACCCGCGATGCCGATCGCCGCTGTCAGCTTGCGCTTCACGTCACCCTCCTCAAGGGCTGCCGCATCCCCCCACCGACAGCGAGGAATCAGGCGTGAACTGCCCGCGCGGCTGGGTCCTGGGCATTGGTGTAGACCAGTATGTGTGGGAGCTTGGCCTAGACCTATATGAGTGTCAAGCATGGCAGGAACGTCCGTCTCTTCCTTTACCGGACCGACATCTGTGCGCAGATGCGCCGGACGCGCCCGCACGAGCGCCACATGGCGGGTGGACTAGACCAGGCAGGGTGCCCACGGTGTATAAGGAAGGGCACGGCTCCCGCGGCACGCGGACCTGCCCGTGCCACGATGTGAGCCGCGGCCGGCATAGCGCCGGACCTCTGCAGCAAGCCCGGAAGGCGGAGCATGAGCACCGACGCCACCAGCGCGGAGACCGAGGGCGCCAGCGCCGTCCGCACCGCGCGCGTGCCCAAGTACTACCGCCTCAAGCGGCACTTGCTCGACATGACCGAGACGCTCGCGCCCGGCTCCGCGGTGCCGCCGGAGCGGACGCTCGCCGCCGAGTTCGACACCTCACGCACCACCGTGCGGCAGGCCCTCCAGGAACTCGTCGTCGAAGGCCGGCTCGAACGCATCCAGGGCAAGGGCACCTTCGTCGCCAAGCCCAAGGTCTCCCAGGCACTGCAACTCACCTCGTACACCGAGGACATGCGGGCCCAGGGCCTCGAACCCACCTCGCAACTGCTGGACATCGGATACGTCACCGCCGACGGCACCCTCGCCGAGCTGCTCGACATCGGCACGGGCGGGCGGGTGCTGCGCATCGAGCGGCTGCGGCTCGCCAGCGGCGAACCGATGGCCATCGAGACCACCCACCTGTCCGCCAAGCGCTTTCCCGCGCTGCGCCGCAGCCTCGTGAAGTACACCTCCCTGTACACGGCACTGGACGAGGTCTACGGGGTCCACCTCGCCCAGGCCGAGGAGACCATCGAGACCTCGCTGGCCACTCCGCGCGAGGCGGGGCTGCTCGGCACCGACGTGGGACTGCCGATGCTGCTGCTCTCCCGGCACTCGTTGGACGGCGAGGGCCGTCCGGTGGAGTGGGTGCGCTCGGTCTACCGCGGCGACCGCTACAAGTTCGTGGCCCGTCTGCGGCGTCCGGCGGACTGAGGGCGCGTCCGCCCGGGCCCCGGCAAGGGCCGCACGGGCCCAGGCGGGGGCGGTACGGGCCCCAGCAGGGGCGGTAACGGCTCCGCCGGGGCGATGCGGGTTCCGGCCGGTGAGCCGCCGGCTCCGACAGGGGCGATGACATGCACAGAACGCAATACGCCCGTTATCGGGACGGGGTTCCCTCGTGCGGACGCGTCGCCTAGATTTCCAGCGCATCACGATGCGATCAGTGGTGTCACGGTGATCGACGAGGCGACGGAGCCCCCATGTCAGAGTCAGAGGTACCCCAAGTCCGCAGACCGGTGGTGACACCGGTCCGTGTGGTGATTGCGCTGTGTCTGCTCGCACCGTTCGTGGGGACGCTCTGGGTGAGCTCCTACGCGAAGGTCGACCCGGCGTTCATCGGCATCCCGTTCTTCTACTGGTACCAGATGCTGTGGGTGCTCATCTCGGCCGCGCTCACCATGCTCGCGTACAAGCTGTGGCAGCACGACCAGCGCTCGCGCCACGGGTCCGGGGCCTCGGGTGCCGGGACGGCCGGACGCGGCGACGGGGGTGAGGCGTGATGAAGGACGGTGTGAACGGCGTCGCGCTCGGCGTCTTCGTCTTCTTCTTCCTCGCCGTGACGGTGATGGGCTTCTGGGCGGCGCGCTGGCGCCGCGCCGAGAACGCGCACTCGCTGGACGAGTGGGGTCTCGGCGGCCGGTCCTTCGGCACCTGGATCACGTGGTTCCTGCTGGGCGGCGACCTCTACACGGCCTACACCTTCGTGGCCGTGCCGGCCGCGATCTACGCGTCGGGCGCCGCGGGCTTCTTCGCGGTGCCGTACACGATCATCGTCTATCCGATGATCTTCACCTTCCTGCCCCGGCTCTGGTCGGTCTCGCACAAGCACGGCTACGTCACCACCTCCGACTTCGTGCGCGGCCGGTTCGGCTCCAAGGGGCTGTCGCTGGCGGTGGCGCTCACCGGCATCCTGGCCACGATGCCCTACATCGCGTTGCAGCTTGTCGGCATCCAGGCGCTGCTCGACGTACTGGGCATCGGCGGCGGCGACGGCACCAACTGGTTCGTCAAGGACCTGCCGCTGTTCATCGCCTTCGCGGTGCTTGCGGCTTACACCTACTCGTCCGGGCTGCGCGCACCCGCGCTGATCGCCTTCGTCAAGGACGCGCTGATCTACCTGGTCATCATCGTGGCGATCATCTACATCCCGATCAAGCTGGGCGGTTTCGACGACATCTTCGCCAAGTCGGCCGACGCCTTCTCGAAGGTCAATCCGGCGACCGGGGCGCCGCGCGGCGCGCTGGCGCCGGGCGCGGCCGGGACGTGGGGCTACGCCACGCTGGCCCTCGGTTCGGCGATGGCGCTGTTCATGTACCCCCACTCGATCACGGCGACGCTCTCCTCGCGCAGCCGCAACGTGATCCGCCGCAACACGGCGATCCTGCCGCTGTACTCGCTGATGCTGGGCCTGCTCGCACTGCTCGGCTTCATGGCGATCGCGGACGGCATCAAGGTCGACAACGGCCAGTTGGCCATCCCGCAGCTCTTCGAGAACCTCTTCCCCGACTGGTTCGCGGGCGTCGCCTTCGCCGCCATCGGCATCGGCGCGCTGGTGCCGGCGGCCATCATGTCCATCGCGGCCGCGAACCTGTTCACGCGCAACATCTACAAGGACTTCCTCAAGCCGGACGCGACCCCCGCCCAGGAGGCAACGGTCTCCAAGGTGGTCTCGCTGCTGGTGAAGGTGGGCGCGCTGGTCTTCGTGCTGGCCATGGACAAGACCGTCGCGATCAACTTCCAGCTACTGGGCGGCATCTGGATCCTGCAGACCTTCCCCGCGCTGGTCGGCGGCCTGTTCACCCGGTGGTTCCACCGCTGGGCGCTGCTGGCCGGCTGGGCGGCCGGAATGATCTACGGGACGCTGGCGGCCTACGGGGTCGCGAGCCCCACCCAGAAGCACTTCGGCGGCAGCAGCGACGAGATCCCGGGCCTCGGCGAGGTCGGCTACATCGGCCTGACGGCCTTCGTGCTGAACCTCGTGGTGACCGTGGTCCTCACGTTCGTCCTGAACGCCCTGAAGGCCCCCAGGGGCACGGACGAGACCTCTCCCGGGGACTACACCGCGGACGCCGGCGACCCGGGCGTGCAGAGCGAACTGCCGCCCGCCGCGACCGCCCCGTCCGCCCCGTCCGGCACCTGACGGACCGTCCACCGGCCGGTGGGACCGCGGCCCGGGGCGGTGACCGTACACCGGAAGGGGTGCGGGAACCGCGCGAGCCGTCCCGCCGGCCGGCAGCCGCGCCAGGACCTGCCGGCAGCCGGGCCGAGACCTGAAAGAGCTCGGCCCGGTGGCGCGGTGGCCCGGTGACGCGGTGGCCCAGGCGCGGGCACGTCGCGGCCGGTCGCGCGGTTCCCGGGCCCGGAAGGCGCGTTCAGCGGGGATCGGCCCGCAGCAGCAGCCGCTTGGGGTGCAGGGTGATGCCGATCTTCGACGAGGTGTCCGTGCCCGCTACCGGCGTCAGCCGCCACTTGGGCACCACGGTGGCGAGGACAATGGCGAATTCGGCCATACTGAAATGATCACCCGGGCATTTCCGATTGCCGGTGCCGAACGGAATCATCGCGGCCTGCTCCACGTCCCCCGCGCGTTCCGGCAGCCAGCGATCCGGATCGAACTCCAGATGCCGTGTGAACGAGCGGGGATCGCGCTGCATCGCATAGGTGGAGTAGACGATGTCAGCATTGGCTGGAATGGTGTATCCGCCGAGTGCGGTTTCGGTCACGGTACGCCGGGTGAGAATCCACGGGGCCGGCCGTATGCGCATGGCCTCCGTGATGACATTGCGGGTGAAGGAGAGCCTGCCGATGTCCGCGAAGCCCACGGGCTCCCCGCCCGTCACGCCATTCACCTCATCGGCCAACCGGTTTTCGTGCGTGCGGTGTTCGGTGAGCAGACTGAGGGTCCAGGCCAGCGTCGAGGCGACGTTCTCCGCGCCCGCCACCACCAGTGACACCACATGGTCGTGGATCTCCCGGTCGCCGAGCGGCGCTCCGGTCTCGTCCGTGGCCTCCAGCAGGACGGTGATCAGGTCCGCGGGCCGGGTACCGGAGGCGTGCCGCTCCGCGAGGATCTCGTCGACGAGGCCGTGCAGGTCCGCCAGGGCCCGTGCGAATCGCCGGTTGGCCGGGGTCGGCACCCGGTAGAGCGGCCCGACGGACAGCACCATCCGGCGGTACAGGCCCTCGAAGACCGTGCCCAGTGCCTCGCTGATGTGCTCCGCCTTCTGCGCGATCGAGTCGACCTCCAGCAGCGAACGGGACACGATGCGCACCGAGGTGCGGAACATCTCGGCACCGATGTCGATCGTGCTGCCGGGCTGCCAGCGCGCCACCATGGCGCGCGCCTCCTCCTCCATCACGGCCGCGTAGTCGGCGATGCGCTCGGGCCGGAAGGCGGGCTGCATCATCCGGCGCTGACGGCGGTGCACCGCCCCGTTGCTGGTCGCCACGCCCTTGCCGAGCAGCACCTCCATGGTGTCCCACAGCGGCCCGCCGACCTCGTAGTCGGGGCTCTTGAGGAGCTGCCCGACCAGTTCGGGCGCGCACACCGCGTAGACGGTCCTCGGGCCGAGGCGCAGCCGGACCAGGTCGCCGTGGTCGCGCAGCCCGGCCAGGAACGCCAGCGGGTCGCGCACGAGCTTCCACGCGTGCCCGAGCAGCGGGACCGCGCCGCCGGCCAGCGGGGGCTGCCGCCGCTCGGCCTCGACCGGTTCGCGCAGGGTGGGTTCGACCGTCATGCGTCACCTGCCGGATCGCTGATGTAGGGCGGGGTGGACCTGTCGTCCCAGGTGTCCACGCGGTAGCGGCCCGACTCGTGGTGGAACCAGTAGACCGACGAGAACCAGTTGCGCATATTGAAAAGACACATTCTCAAACCGGCACCGAGTGCATCGCCCTCGTGTGTGCCGTCCTCCGCTTCTTCCGCCATTCGCAGCACCTCGCGTTCCGCCTCCAGGAATTCGGTGATACGACTGGCCGCCCGCAGCCGCACTTCTGCGACCGCGCCTTCCAGGGATATTTTCTCGTGCTGAATGAGACTGATCCCAAGATTGTGGACCTCGTCCCCCGCTATTTCCTTGGGAAGCGAGCAGAGGTCGTTGTACCACGCCGAGAAATCCTGGGACGCAAGACCGGCCCTGCGGTATTCGGGATGGTTGCGCACGGCGTCCGGGAGTTCATGGTCGGCGGCGAGTTCCAGAAGGTCGAGCCAGACATGGTGGGCGAATGTGTGACGGCGCAGTTCTATGTAGGCCCCGACCGTCGGCACCGTTCCCGTGCGGCGGTTGGTGAATTCCTGGTCGTATGCCTCGATCACCGCGTGGAAGTGCCGGGCGAAGCGGGCGTTCCAGGCCGGGCCGAGGTGCGAGAAGAGCCGCTGCACGCACTCGGCGAACGCCGCGACCAGCGGGTCGTGGTGGTCGCCGTGCGACTCGGGGTCGTCGAGCGCGGCGTGCAGGTGCTCGCGCAGCGTCCGCCAGGCGTCGGCACGGCCGTGCACGGCGTCGCGGTCGTGTCTGTCGTCCCACACGAAGAACCACGTGCTGAAGTCGGCTATCGCCGAGACCACTTCGTCAGGGGCGTCGACGTAGTAGCCCGCCACAAGATCCGTGTAGCAGAGCGCGTCCGCGTACTCCGCGACCTTGTCCGCGGGCATGAGCCGCTTTTCGAGCAGCCAGGACCTTGCGCTCCGTTGAAGCTCTGGCCAAAACATATGGCGATGACGTGGAAAAAGTGACTCCACCTTCGGCATGCGGAGTGCCGCTGGTACCGAAATGTCCGTCGCCAAGAGCGTCGGCGCCGGTGTTGTCCGTGAAGTGCTGTATGAGAAAGCAGGCATGAAAACCCCTCTCAGCCGTCCGTCTGGCACACGCCACCCCGTCGCCGGGCGTGCGCCGGTCTGTATCCCCGCGCATTCCATTCAGCACCACAACGGAGGGTCAGGGGAATAGATTCACAGCACCTGCCAGGATGAGATGCCGAGAACATGTCCCCGTTGCCGCATTTTGGGTGACCGCGGCATCTGGCATATGCCAAAAGAATACGCCCAACCGAGGAGTTCCCGGCCAGGCGCAGGGGGACGTGCGACGGTGCCCGGGGGCGCGCGATGGCGCCCGGGACGCGGATGCGCCCCGGGGCGCCTGGCTGGTCCGCCGGCACGACCGGCTGGTTGGCCGGGCACGGCGGGTCGTTGGCCGGGCACGGCCGTGCCGGTCACCGGACACGAACAGGTCAGTCGCCGAACGCGACCGTGCCGGTCACCGGACAGGAGCAGATCAGTCGTCCGAGGGAGACCGGGTCAACCGTCCGTCGGACGCGACCGGGTCCGCCGTCGGACGCGACAGGGGTCAGTCGTTGGGCACGGTCGGATAGCGCGGGGTGCCCTCCGCCATCTGGCGCAGTGCCTCCTTGCGTTCCCGCTTGGAGAGGCGGTCGATGTAGAGCGAGCCGTAGAGGTGGTCCGTCTCGTGCTGGAGGCAGCGCGCGAAGTAGCCGGTGCCGCGCACCCTGATGGGGTTGCCCTTCTCGTCCTGCCCGGTCACGACCGCGTAGTCGGGACGGGCCAGCGCGGCGTAGGCGGTGGGCACGGACAGGCAGCCCTCGTTCGAGTCGTCGAGGCGGCGCAGTTCGGCGGGCAGTTCCTGGATGACGGGGTTGCAGACGACGCCGACGTGGCGGTTGTTGTCGTCGTCGGGGCAGTCGTAGACGAAGACCTTCAGGTCGACGCCGATCTGGTTGGCCGCCAGGCCCACGCCCTCGGCGGTCCGCTGGCTGGCGAACATGTCGTCGACGAGCCGGGCCAGGTCGTCGTCGAACTCGGTGACGTCCCTGCACTCCCGGTGCAGCACCGGATTGCCGACGACGGTGATCGGGCGGGACGTGCCGCGCTCGCGGTAGGCGGCCTCACGCCCCTCGCAGTCCTCGGTGTCGATGACGAAGCCCTCGTCGTCGACGGGGAGCACCGCCGAGTCCGCCGAGGCCCGGGCCCGCTGCTGCTCAGTGTCCTGCTGCGCCATCTCTTAGCCGTACGCCTTCCTGGAAACCGTGGTGTGTGCTGCCGGTACAGCCTACGGCGCCCGCCGGGGCGGCCAGAGGCGGATACGGCGAACGACCGCGCGCGACCGGTGGCGGAGGTCAGCAGACCTCTTCGAGGTCGCGCCAGGCGCGGGAGTCGGGGCTGTCCGCGACCCAGCTCTCCAGCAGCCCGCTGACCAGCGAAGCGGGGGCGGCGATCCCGCACTCGCGCTCCGGTACCCACAACTGCCCGTCGGTCCGGTGGCCGAGCGGCCCGGGGTGGCCGGGCTCGCTGTGGTCGTGCGGGTCCAGGTGGTCCCCGTCGCCCTCGTCGCTCGGCATCCGGCTCTCGGAGCACATCCGGCACAGCAGCCGCACCGACGACGACCAGTCCTCCGCGGCGAAACCCGCGTCGGCGGCCAGCCGTTCCAGGGCGTCGCGGTCCTCCTCGGTGGCCGCTTCGAGCAGCACCACCCAGGTGGGCACCGGCGACGGCGCCCACAGCTCGATCTCGTCGAAGACGGGGTACGCGTGCCCGGCGGCGGTGGTCCGCTCGCCGTGCGGCACTCCGTCGTGCAGGACCACCTCGCCCCAGCGGCGCCCCGAGGACGGCAGCGGGATGGAGAGCACCTCGATGCGGGCCGGATCGAGCCGTCGGCCCCACACGACCTCGGCCTCGCCCTCCGGGGAGAGCCGGACGGCCGCGCTGCCCAGCTCCATGCCCAGCGGCTCACCGGCCGCCGCGGGGCCGCCGGGCACCTTCAGGCCGTACGCCTGCCAGGCGCGCCGGGCCAGCGGCCAGTCCTGCAGGGCGGTGGCCGCGATGCCGACGTTCCACCAGTCCGGAGCGCCCGCCTCGCGGTCGAGCAGCGCGACGGCGCGCAGGCCCGCGGCGCGCGCCTGTTCCCAGTCGTGCCGGAACTTGTGCAGCAGGGCGAGGTTGAACCAGGACTCCGAGAGCCACGGCTCCAGGTCCGCCGCACGCGTGAGCAACGCGCCCGCGTCCTCGTACCGGCCGTCGCCGATCAGCGTGAACGCCCGGTCGGTGGCCTGCCGCCACGAGGCGGAGGGCCGCTGCCGTCCCTTGCCGAAGATCCTCACGATTCCCGCCTGCCGTCTGGACCGGAGCCCGGGGGCCGCCCCCGGAGAGGGCACCACTGCGGCCTACGCGCCCCCGGACACCCTCTCCTTCGCATCCAACCACGTACGGTCGGACAGTCGCTCATTACCCATGGGTTACCCACCTTCCGCCCGGTCAGACCGCACCGGCGCAGACGGCGCGAGGTGCTCGTGGAGCGCTCGCGGGGCGCCTTGGAAAGGAGGCCCGGGCCCACCGGGCGGACCGTCCGCGAGGACTCGCCCGCCGCGCCACCGGGCCCTACCCGTCCCGGGCCGGTGCACCGTCCCGGGCCGCCGCCCCCTCCCCCACCGGTGCCGCGTCCGCCGTCGGCACCCCGTCCCTCGCCAGCACCCGCGCCAGCGCCTCCACGATCTCCGGCTGGTAGTCGCCGCCGGCGAGGCGGAGCCGTTCCAGGGCGGCGAGCGGTCCCGCAGGTCCGCCTTCCCGGGCCATCTCGTCGTACGCGTTCGCCACCCGGACGACACGGGCGGCGAGCGGCTGCTCGCGGTACGGAGCCGCCTGCTGCTCCACGGCCTCGGCAACCGCCGCGTCCACGCCGGTCCTGCGCACCACGGCGCCGCCGAGGCGGGCGATGCGCCGCTGCTCGTCCGCGGGCAGCGAGGCGGTGGCGCCCGCGGGCACCGGATCGAGCAGGGACAACTGCCCGGTGTCGTGCATCAGCGCCGCGTACTCCAGAACCGTGAGGTCGTGCCTGCCGAGGCCGAGGTCGCGGCCGATCGCACGGCTGAGGGCGGCCACCCGCCGGGCGTGGCCCCGCGGTGTGCAGCCGGCGATCTCCGTGGCCCTGGCCAGGGAGGCCACGGTCTGCAGGTAGAGGGCGCGGACGGCCGCGTGCCGCCGGTAGGAGAGCTGGGTGAGCATCAGCGGCAGCGAGAACAGCGGCAGCGCCCACAGCCCTGCGACGGCCACTCCCAGGGACATCGCGGCGCCGGTGGCAGCCAGTGCCGAGCCGAGGCCGCGCCGCGCGCGCACCTCGTCGCGGAGCAGGCGCTCGAACGGCCGTCCGCCGCGGACGCATGCCAGCGCGGCGGCGAGCACGGCGTCGCACAGCACCGTCGCCGCCAGGAGCAGCGCGATCAGCAACACCTGCGTCGCGCCCTGCTCGGGGTCTTCCCCGGTGGGCCCCGCCGAGCGCAGCGGGTGTGCGCACACGGCCGCGAAGGCCACGGTGAGCACGCGCCGCACGACATGGTCCGGGTGCGGCCCGCGACCCGCCGCGATGTGCGGCACGCTGCCCGCGAGGACGGCCGCGAGGACGACGGTGACCACCTGGGCGGGGTCCTGGTGCGTGGCCCGGCCGGCCTCGTGGCCGAGCAGCGCGTAGGCCAGGGCGCCCGCGACGGCCAGCGGTGCGGGCTCGCGGTCGCCCGCCCGCCCGCACCGCGCCGCCTCCCCCGCCGCGATGAGCACGCCGAAGGCGAGGGCGGTGCCGCGTTCCTGGGCCCCGTGCAACGCGGTGCCCACGGCCGCCGCTGCGGCCACCAGCGCAGCGGCCCCGTACAGGCCCGCGAGCACCGGTGCCGCGGCCCCTCCCGTGGCCCTGTTCACCGCGCCCGCCACCGCGGCGCCGGGCACGCGCGCCCGACGCCGCCCACCCGCCGGTACACGCCTTCGCCCGCCGTGCGCCGACACCATGGGCAACCGTTCGCCGTGCGCCGACACCATGGGCAACCGTTCGCCGTGCGCCGGCGCCATGGGCACCAGGTGGTGCGCCGGCGCCGCCCGCGGCCGGTGGTCCGCAGCCGGGGCGCACACCCGGGCGCGCCCGGGCGACGGCCCCGGTGGCCGGCGGCGCTCCCCGGTCGGCCACCGCGGACGCCGCCCCTCCCCCGCCGGCACCCGGGAACCGTCCGCCGTGTGCGGGGCGCCGTCATGCGCCGTCCCCCGTGCGCCGCCCGTGCCCGCCCGCCGGCTGCCGGCCCGCGGCGGCTCCCGCCGGCTGCCGCCCGGATGCCGGCGGCGCCGCCGGCTCTTCTGCCAGGACCGCGGCAGGCGCCGTGGACGGCGCGTCCGCGCGCGGGCCGGGGCCGTCCGGGGCCGCGGCGCAGGGGCGCCACCCGTGGCGTGCGAGGGCGCTCACCAGGGCCCGGACCATCCGGGGGTCGAACTGCACGCCCGCGCACCTCCTCAGCTCGTCCACGGCAGCCCGGACCGGGCGTGCCCTGCGGTACGAGCGGGTCGAGGTCATGGCGTCGAAGGCGTCGGCAACGGCGACGATCCGCGCGCACTCGGGGATCTGGGTGCCGCGCAGGCCGTAGGGGTAGCCGGTGCCGTCGATGCGCTCGTGGTGGTGCAGGATCGCCCCGCGCGCCTCGCCGAGGGCGCCGATGCCGCGCACCATCTCGTCGCCGTACTCCGGATGGAGCTCCATGAGGCGCCGTTCCTGGGGGGTCAGCGGACCTTCCTTGCGCAGCAGCCGGGTCGGCACCCCGAGCTTGCCGACGTCGTGCAGGAGGCCGGCGAGGCGCAGCGCCTCCACCCGCTGGCGGTCCATGCCCAGCTCCTGCGCGATCATCACGGACGCCAGTCCGACGCGCTCGCTGTGCCCGCGGGTGTAGCCGTCCTTGATGTCCACGGCCTGGACGAGCGCCCGGACGGTCGCCTGGTGGGCGGCGCGCTCCCGGTGGTACTGGGCGAACATCCAGTACGAGATCGACATCGGCAGCAGCACGAGCAGCGCCGCGGGCCAGCCGTACGGGCTTCGCCACAGCACCGCCATCAGCAGCCCGGCCAGCCCGTGCACCGCCACCGGTGCCAGCGAGCGCAGGAAGAGTCCGCCCCAGGCGATCCGCGGCGAGGCCCTGCGCCAGGGGCTGGGCGGCACGGGGAAGGTCCCGGTGACCGCGGCGAGGGCACCGCCGTCGAGCACGGTGAGCACCGCGCAGAAGGCGAGCGCCATGGCCGCGGCGGTCACCAGCAGCCAGGGGACGTCGGGTGGCACCGGGGGCAGGACGTGGCCCTGCACCGGGGCCGGCGCCCCGAGGCGTGCGTCGGACGGCACACCGCCGCCCGTTCCCCCGAGTGCCGCAGGACCGTCCAGCGCGCCGTACACGGACGCGGCGGCCCAGCACGCGAGCGAGAGCTGCGCGGTGCGCCAGCCGCGCCGCGGCCAGCCCGGACGCTGCGCGACGGGCGCGAGCAGCGCGCCGGGCACCGCCGCCAGCGCGGCCGCCGCGGGCGGCAGCAGGCAGGCCCCGGCGAGCAGCACGGGGAAGAAGGCCCCCATACCGGCGGGGGCGCGGTCGCGCAGCGGGCGGCAGCGCGGCAGTTGCTCACAGGCCGCGTAGAGCGCGGCGAGCAGGGCGACGGTGCCCCAGGGGGTGCGCGCGCCGGGCAGCAGGGCCGGGGCGGCGGGGCAGGCGGCGGCCAGCACGGCACCGGACACGGCCCCGCTGCGCCATCCCGGCACCGGCCGCATCGCGCCCTCCTCCCCCTGACCGGACGCCCGGGCGGTCCGGTACGGAGCCGGCCAGCCCGATCAGGTTCCGGAGAATAGGGCGGCAGCCGCGGCGCGGGGGCCACAACGGGCGATTCGCCACGCGCAGCGGGACCGGATTAGCGCATTCGAGTGAAAGGAGGAGAAGGCGGGCGCATCAGGCTGACGCCTCGCACCGGGGCGACGCCCCGCGTCCCCGCATGCCCGCGTCCGCCCCGCCGGTCTCCCGACGCGCTCCGCGCCCGCCGCGGCGGCACACCGGGCACCCGCGATCGGCGTGCGACGTGAGGGGTCCGGTGAGGGGCGCCCGCGTCCGGTGGCGGCAGTCCGGTGAGTGGTGGCAGGCGCCCCGCGGCTGGTGACAGGTGGCAGGTGCCCCGCGGCCGTGAAAGACGTCCGCCGAGAGGCACCCGCGGCCGTCGGAAGGCGTCCGGCGGCAACCGGCACGCGGTGCCCAGGCGCCCGTGCTCCGCGGCGACGCCGGCACCGGCGCCCGCGCGGCGGCGCTCAGCTACCGTCCGCCGCGGCGGTCACATCGCCGTCCGGAACGGACTGGCCGGAGCGGATCAGATCGATCCGCCCCATGACCTTGTCCCGCAGGTCGCTGGGCACGTCGTCATGCCCGCAGCACCGCTTGACCAGCTTCTTCACGGCCTGCTCCAGGCCGTACTTCTCCAGGCACGGCGAGCACTCCTCGAAGTGGTGCTCGAACTTGGTGCAGTCGGCATCGGGCATCTCGCGGTCCAGGAACTCATAGAGATGATCCAGTACTTCACTGCAGTCCGTCTCGTGCGGCTCTCCGCAGCTCATGAGGCCGAGCCTTTCGTTCCGTTCGACTCTCCGGCGCCGGCCGGGACCAGGCCGCGGTCCCTCGCGTAGTCCTCCAGCATGCCGCGCAACTGCCGGCGGCCGCGGTGCAACCGGGACATCACCGTACCGATGGGTGTCCCCATGATGTCCGCGATCTCCTTGTACGCAAAGCCCTCGACGTCGGCGAGGTAGACCGCGATGCGGAACTCCTCGGGGATCGCCTGGAGCGCGGCCTTCACGTCGGAGTCCGGCAGGTGGTCGAGCGCCTGGGACTCGGCGGAGCGCAGCCCGGTGGACATGTGGGACTCGGCACGCGCGAGCTGCCAGTCCTCGATGTCCTCGGCGGCACTGCGCTGCGGCTCGCGCTGCTTCTTGCGGTACGAGTTGATGAACGTGTTGGTGAGGATGCGGTACAGCCAGGCCTTGAGGTTGGTGCCCTCGCGGAACTGGTGGAACGAGCCGTACGCCTTCGCGTACGTCTCCTGGACCAGGTCCTCCGCGTCGGCCGGGTTGCGCGTCATCCGGAGCGCCGCCGAGTACATCTGGTCGAGGAACGTGAGCGCATCCCGCTCGAAACGGGCACTGCGCTCGGCGGCCGACTCCTCGGGCTGCCCAGCCCGGCCGTGATCGGTCCCTGCGTCGGTCCCAGTGACCGGACCCACCTCCTCCGATACCGTGGCAGGGCCGAATGCGGCCCCACTCGAATCGGAGAATAGTCGACGGCCCGCCGACGGCGTCGGCCTGCTGGTCGCGCCCGGGTCCTTGACAGGGGAGTCGTACGCCGCGTGCAGGACCGACCACTCCAGCCTGGTGGCGTCCGAGCGGCTGGGGCAGATGGTGGAACCCATGCGGCGGACTTCCTCTCGTACGCGTCCCGGTACCGCCTCCCGGTACCTTCTGTGCTGCACAACAGTGCCGGGTGGTCCGTCATTCCCGGCGTACGGCGGCCGAGGACGCGCGGTCCCACCGGCTCCCCCACGTCCGCCGCCGGCCGCCGCCCCACCGCCCCCCGACCCGCCGCCGGCCCCGTCAGACGACCGCGACGGCCCAGCCCGCCACGGACTGCGTGATGATCCGCAGGACGTCGTGCTCCTCCACGGGCGCCTTCTTCGGCACGGCGAAGCCGTGGTCGGCGAAGGGCACCTCGACCTTCAGATAGGGGCCGGGCGGGAACTCCACCGGTCTTCCGAAGGGGTCGCGGCCGCCCTGGACGACCAGGGTGGGCAGGTCGGCGCCGAGCAGTTCGTCGGCCCGGGACTTCTCCGGTCTGCCGGGCGGGTGCAGCGGGAAGCTGAGTGCGAGCACGGCCGCGGCACCCAGCTCGCGGCCGGTGCGGCAGGCCACCCGGGCGCCGGCGCTGCGGCCGCCAGCGATCACCGGGCGGCCGGGCTCGGTGAGTGCGGGCCACACTCCCCGCCATCCCGTGTCCAGGGTCTTCGGCGCGGGAGCGAGCTTCTTGCCCGCCACCCGCCAGGGCTGCTCGACGAGGGCGACGCCGACCCCGTGCTCGGGGAGCCGGGCCGCCAGTGCCTGCAGGTCACGCGTCTCGATGCCGCCGCCGGCGCCGTGGCCGAGGGCCAGGACGAAGGACATGTCCCCGGCCGGCCGGTGCCAGGTGATCCTGGCCACACCCGCGGCGGTCTCGATGCTCTGGGTATCGCTCACGCCCTCATCCTGCCGTGCCACCGCCCCGGACGCGCCCGGGAGGGCCCGGCGAGCCGGGCGGGGTCTGGCGGGCCAGGGGCCTTCACCTGGACCGCCGGGCCCCGGTGGACCCGGCGGGCCGCCGCGCCTGACCGCACCTCGCCGCACCACAACGCACCGCACGCACCACCGCACCGCACCGCACCATCGCACCGCATCACAAGGACCGCACCGCACCGCCGACCCGCAGCGCCTCCGCGGGCGCCCAGGGGGCACCGCCCGACGGGCCTCAGAGTCCGAGCAGCCAGCTCCCGCCGCCCAGGAGCGAGCACACCGAGACCGCGTGGAAGAGGAACAGCCACAGGGCCGCCGGGACGTTCGTCAGACGGGACAACTGGTCCGCGTCGGAGTCACCGGCCGTCGTCCCGCGCCCGCCCCCGCGGGGCAGGGCGCGCCGCGACCGCCGCCGCTTGGCCTGGAGCTCGAAGGCCGGGCGCACCCCGCCGAGCAGCAGGAACCACACCACCGCGTAGGCGAACGCCGCCTGCACCTGGGGACCGGCCAGCCAGGACACCAGCAGGAAGCCGCCGCCCGTGACCACCACGGTGAGCACTCCGTAGGCGTTGCGGATCATGACCAGCATGGCGATGAGCAACGCGGTCGCCAGCCAGAGGAACGCGGTGATGTGCTGGGCGGCGAGCAGCGCGGCGCCGCCGAGGCCGAGCAGCGGAGGGGCGGTGTAGCCGGCGGCGGCGGTGAGGATCATGCCGGGCCCGGACGGCCTGCCCCGGCTGACCGTGAGTCCCGAGGTGTCCGAGTGCAGCCGTATCCCCTCCAGGCGGCGGCCGGTCAGCAGGGCGACCAGGCCGTGGCCGCCCTCGTGCGCGATGGTGATGGTGTTGCGGGCCAGCCGCCAGGGCCTGTGCGGGACGACCACCGCCAGCGCGAGCACCCCGGTGGCCAGCACCACCCAGGTGTCGGGGTGCGGCTGGGACCCGAAGACGCGTCCCCAGAGGGAGGCGGCGGAGTCGCTCGCCGTGGCCGCCCAGGAGGGGCTGCCGCCCGGGGCGGCGGGGCTGGCCTGGCTGATCATGGTGGGGCTCCTCATCGGAACGGCGGTGCGGCGGTCGGAACGGGGCGGTGCGGGGCCGTGGCCCGGGCGGGGGTCGTGGCAGGGTGGCGGTCATGTGCGGACGGTATGCAGCGAGTCGTAGCCCAGAGGATCTCGCAGGAGTCTTCGAGATCGAGAAGTGGGACCCGGAGGAGACCCTCGCACCGGACTGGAACGTGGCCCCCACCAAGGAGGTGCACGCCGTACTCGACCGCCCTCTGAAGGACGCCGGCGACCCGCGTCCGGTTCGCCAGCTCCGCCGGCTCAGGTGGGGGCTGGTGCCGTCGTGGTCGAAGACCCCGGAGGGCGGCGCCCGGATGATCAACGCCAGGGCCGAGACGGTGCACGAGAAGCCGTCGTACCGCCGCGCCTTCGCCTCCCGGCGCTGCATCCTGCCCGCGGACGGTTACTTCGAGTGGGTCACGGGCAGTGCCGAGCGCGACCTGGAGGTGGAGGGGAAGCGGAAGCGCCCGCGCAAGCAGCCGTACTTCGTGACGCCCGCCGACGGCTCGGTCTTCGCGATGGCGGGCCTGTACGAGTTCTGGCGGGACCGCACGCTGCCCGACGAGCACCCCGCCGCGTGGTGGGTGACCTGCTCGGTGATCACCACGGAGGCCGAGACCGCACCCCTCGGCACCGCTCCCGAGGAGGGCCCGCGGGCACTGGCGGACATCCACCCGCGGATGCCGCTGATGCTCACTCCCGACCGCTGGGACGCCTGGCTCGACCCGTCCCGCACGAACGCCGAGGAACTGCGTCCGCTGCTGGAGCCGCCGCCCACGGGCCTGATGCGGGCCTATCCGGTGAGCACGGCGGTCAGCAACGTACGCAACAACGGTCCCGAACTCCTCAAGGAGCTTCCGGCGCCGGAGGAGGGCACCCTCTTCTGAGCGCGTCGGCGCTGCCGCGCCACTCCGTGGGCTCCCGGGTCCCCGGGGCCCCGGCTCCCGGGCTCCCGCGTCCTTTGGTTCCCGGGTTCCCGGGTTCCCGGGCGAGCCGGCCGGCTCGCCGACTGGTTCCCGGGTTCCGGGTCCCGGGCGAGCCGGCCGGCTCGTCGACCGTGCGCCTGTGGCGTCCTCCGGCGGAAGGTAGGGCATGCTCTCCCCGGAAGGCATGCCCTACCCGTGGGCCATGCCCTCCTCGGGGCTACGCCCGCCCAGGGGCCCGGGTTCCGAACCGCCCCGGGGTCTCCGCCTGCCGGGCGCACGCCGTCCGGACGGCCGTCGGCCGGTACTCCGGTGCCCCGCACGACTCCGGGTGAGGACCACCGTGCCGCAGTTTGGCCGGGTGACGCCCTTATCAGTCCTGGGTTTCACCCACATTTCGCCATATTTGGTCAGGATTGATGATCCGCCGCAACCACTAAAGTGAGAGCCATGACCGCCACCCCAGCGCCTACCGTTCTCTGGCCCGCCCCGCACGCGAGCGGAGCCGTCGACGCGACGGTCCACGTGCCAGGATCCAAGTCGGTCACGAACCGCGCCCTGGTGCTGGCCGCACTCGCCGCGGAGCCGGGCTGGCTGCGCCGCCCGCTGCGCTCCCGCGACACCCTCCTCATGGCCTCCGCGCTGCGCGCGATGGGCGTCGGCATCGAGGAGACGGTGTCGTCGGCGTCGATGATGTCCTCGCTCTCCTCGCTGTCGCCCCGCTCCGGCGGCCCGGTGCCGCCGGAGGAGTCCGGTGAGGCCTGGCGCGTCATCCCGTCCGGCCTGCACGGTCCGGCCACGGTGGACGTCGGCAACGCGGGCACGGTGATGCGCTTCCTCCCGCCGGTCGCCGCCCTCGTCGACGGACCCGTGCGGTTCGACGGCGACCCGCGCTCGTACGAGCGTCCGCTGGGCGCCGTGATCGGGGCGCTGCGGACGCTGGGCGCCAGGATCGACGACGACGGCCGCAGTGCGCTGCCGCTGACCGTGCACGGCAGCGGTGCCCTGGTGGGCGGCCCGGTCGAGATCGACGCCTCGGCGTCCTCGCAGTTCGTCTCGGCGCTGCTGCTCTCCGCGCCGCGGTTCAACCACGGCGTCCGGGTGCGGCACATCGGGCCGTCGCTGCCCTCGATGCCGCACATCCGTATGACCGTCGACATGCTGCGCCGCGCGGGCGCCCAGGTGGACACCCCGGAGTCGGGCGGCGAACCGAACGTCTGGCGGGTGACGCCCGGTGCGCTGCTCGGCACCGACCTGACCATCGAGCCCGACCTGTCCAACGCCCAGCCGTTCCTGGCCGCCGCGCTGGTCACCGGCGGCCGGATGGTGATCCCGGACTGGCCGTCGCACACCACCCAGCCCGGTGACCGGCTGCGCGAGATCTTCACCGAGATGGGCGGCTCCTGCGAACTCACCGACCAGGGACTGGTGTTCAGCGGCAGCGGCCGCATCCACGGCATCGACGTCGACCTGGGCGAGGTGGGCGAGCTGACCCCCGGTATCGCCGCGGTCGCCGCCCTGGCCGACTCCCCCTCCACCCTGCGCGGCGTGGCGCACCTGCGGCTGCACGAGACCGACCGGCTCGCGGCCCTGACGAAGGAGATCAACGAGCTGGGCGGCGACGTCACCGAGACCGCCGACGGCCTGCACATCCGCCCCCGGCCCCTGCACGGCGGCACCTTCCACACCTACGACGACCACCGCATGGCCACCGCCGCCGCGGTGCTCGGCCTCGCCGTGGCGGACGTGAGGATCGAGAACGTGTCGACGACCGCGAAGACCCTGCCCGACTTCCCCGACCTGTGGACCGGGATGCTCGGGATGTGACGGGCGGATTCCGATCATGCGCCGCTACGGCAAGCACACCGATGAGGACGACGTCAGGGTCCGCCCCCAGCGCGGGGGCACCCGCCCGCGCACCAGCATCAGGCCCAAGCACGAGGACGCCGCGGAGGGCATGGTGCTCACCGTCGACCGGGGCCGGCTGACCTGCCTGGTCGAGGACCGGGTCGTGGTCGCGATGAAGGCCAGGGAGCTGGGCCGCAAGGCCGCCGTGGTGGGCGACCGGGTCGCCCTCGTCGGTGACCTGTCCGGTGCCAGGGACACCCTGGCTCGCATCGTGCGGATCGCCGAGCGCACCTCGGTGCTGCGCCGCACCGCCGACGACGACGATCCCTACGAGCGGGTCGTGGTCGCCAACGCCGACCAGCTCGCCATCGTCACCGCGCTCGCGGACCCCGAGCCGCGGCCGCGGTTGATCGACCGGTGCCTGGTCGCTGCCTACGACGGCGGGCTCGACCCGCTGCTGGTGCTCACCAAGTCCGACCTCGCCGGGCCCGAGAAGCTGCTGGAGACCTACGCACCGCTCGGCGTGCCCTACGTCGTCACCTCCCGCGAGGAGCTGGAGAGGGGCGACGCCGCCGAACGGGTGCACGCACTGCTCGACGGCCAGGTCACCGCGTTCGTCGGGCACTCCGGCGTCGGAAAGACCACCCTCGTCAACTCCCTCGTGCCCAAGGACCGGCGGCGCACCACCGGCCACGTCAACGCCGTCACCGGGCGCGGCAGGCACACCACCACATCGGCGCTCGCCCTGCCCCTGACAGGCCCCGGCGACGACACGGGACGGCACGGCTGGGTGGTCGACACGCCGGGCGTGCGGTCCTTCGGACTCGCCCACGTCGACCCCTCCCGGGTCATCCACGCCTTCCCCGACCTGGAGCCCGGCACGGCGGACTGCCCGCGCGCCTGCAGCCACGACGAGCCGGACTGCGCCCTGGACGCCTGGGTGGCCGAGGGCCACGCCGACCCCGCGCGGCTCTACTCGCTGCGCCGGCTGCTCGCCACCCGCGAGCGGCACGAGGACGACTGACGGTCCCGCGGCCCGCGCGGCCGCGCGGGCCGCGGCCGGTCGGCGGCGGGACCCCGCCTCAGGGCGCGCGGCGGGACCCGGCGGCCGGGCCGCGGCACGTCCGTCCGAGGTTTGCGCCGGCACCGCGAAGGTAAGGGCATAATCGCACCGAGCGGGAACGCGCGATCGAGCTGGTGGGAGCGTCCCCGACGGGCGTTCCGGGCGGGCAGGCCCCGCGCGAGTCGGCACGGCGGCGGCGCGGGCCGGACGGCTACGGTAGGCGGAGAGTCGGGAGGCACGGACATGGCGTGGCTGCTGGTCATTGTGGCCGGGCTGCTGGAGACGGGCTTCGCGGTCGGCCTGAAGCTGTCGCACGGCTTCACCCGGCTGTGGCCCACTGTCGCCTTCTGCGCCTTCGCCCTGGGCAGCTTCGGCCTCCTCACGCTCTCGCTCCGCCGCCTGGACGTCGGACCCGCGTACGCGGTGTGGACGGGCATCGGCGCCGCGGGCACCGCGATCTACGGCATGATCTTCCTCGGCGACCTGGTCTCCGTCCTCAAGATCATCTCGATCAGCCTGGTGATCGTGGGCGTGATCGGGCTCCAGCTCTCGGGCTCCACGCGCTGACCCGCGGCCGGGCGCGGTCACCGTCGCCGGGCGGGATCCGGCTCGACACGGGCACACGAGGCACCGGGCGCCGGACGGGGCGCGGCTCGCGGCGCGGGCGGCGGCCTGGGGCGCGGGAGACCGGAGCGGAGTCGCGGGCGACCGGCGGGGGAGGCGGGCGACGCGCGCGCAGTCGTATCACTCCGAGCCGGCGCGCACCGTCAGATGGCGCCCTGCCGGGCCAGGCGGGGCAGCGCGGCCCGTATGAGGTGGCCGGCACCGTCGCTGCCGGGCGGCACCAGCAGGCAGGACAGTGCGAGACGGAGCGTGAGCTCGCAGAGCCTGGCCTGCTCCGCCGACTCCGACCTGCCGGTGCCCGGCCCGCACAGCGCGCTCACCACCCGGTCGCGCACCAGCACGAAGAGCTCGGCCGGGGCGGGCAGCGGCCCGTCCGCACGTCGCTGCGCGGGCACCACGGAGGTGGACGGCACGGCGGACAGCGTCGGGGCGGGCAGCCTGCGGCTCCACAGGCCGGTCAGGAGAGCCCGTACCAGGGCGTTGGAGCCGGCCGAGGCGACCGTCCACTCGGCGACCGCGACCAGCCGCTCCCGCGGGTCCCTGGGGCCCGCGAGGGCACGGTCCACTCCGGCCAGATAGGCGTCGGTCTCCCGGCGCACCAGCGCGCGGGCGAGCCCCTCCTTGCTGCCGAACTCGTTGTAGAGGGTCTGCCGGGAGACACCCGCCTCGACCGCCACGTCGACCATCCGGACTCTGGACCACGGCTTTCGGGTGAGCGCTGTGCGGGCCGCGTCCAGCAGGGACTCCCGCGCTGCAGGCATCATCGCCTCCCCGGCCGAGGGCGGACGGGCCCACCGGTTCAAGCGGGCTCCAGGTCAGAGTTGACGCCTCTCGTGCCACTGTCAAGGGGCCGCGGCGCCCCCTGCCGGCGGCGCCCGTGGTGGCCCCCGCACGAGGGAGATCGATACTGTTCGGTCATGCCCGACTATCACGATGATCTGCGCCTCGGCCACGTTCTCGCGGACGCGGCGGACGCGGTGACCATGGACCGGTTCAAGGCCCTCAACCTCAAGGTGGAGACCAAGCCGGACATGACCCCGGTGAGCGATGCCGACAAGGCCGCCGAGGAGCTGATCCGGGGCCATCTGAAGCGGGCGCGGCCGAGGGACGCCATCCTCGGCGAGGAGTACGGCATCGAGGGCACGGGTCCGCGCCGCTGGGTGGTCGATCCGATCGACGGCACCAAGAACTACGTACGGGGCGTGCCGGTCTGGGCGACCCTGATCTGCCTGATGGAGGCCGGCGAGGGCGGCTTCCAGCCACGGGTCGGCGTGGTGTCGGCCCCGGCGCTCGGCCGCCGCTGGTGGGCCGCCCAGGGGCACGGCGCGTACACCGGCCGCAGCCTGTCGTCCGCGACCCGGCTGCGGGTCTCGGGCGTCGCGGAGCTGGCCGACGCCTCCTTCGCCTACTCCAGCCTGACGGGCTGGGAGGAGCAGGGCAGGCTCGACGGCTTCCTCGACCTCACCCGCGCGGTGTGGCGGACCCGCGGCTACGGCGACTTCTGGCCGTACATGATGGTGGCCGAGGGGTCCGTCGACATGTGCGCGGAGCCCGAGCTGTCCCTGTGGGACATGGCCGCGACGGCGATCATCGTCACGGAGGCCGGCGGCCACTTCACCGGTCTGGACGGCAGGCCGGGCCCGCACAGCGGCAACGCGGCCGCCTCCAACGGCCTGCTCCACGACGAGCTGCTCGGCTACCTGAACCAGCGGTACTGAGGACGTTCAGCCGGTTCGGGGTTTCTGACGCACCGGCAGCGCCGAGGACCGTCCGGGCCGAGCCGGCCACACCGGGACCGCCCGAACGCGCGGGACCGGCGGTGCGCCCGAACGCGCACAGCCGCCACCACCGCCGCGCAGCCACCGCCCCACCGGGAAGGCCGATGGCGTCCCGAAAGATCCCTGAACGCCCCCTTGTTCTGGACCGGAGCTGGTGCAACCCTGAGAGTCCCCCCACTTGTGAATTTGTGAATCGCTTCTCGGGCGGTTCTCCAGGAGGTGGCTCCCACCATGCTCGTCCGTGACGCCATGACCACCGTCGTCCTCACCATCGGCCCCGACCACACCCTGCGCCAGGCCGCCCGGCTGATGGCCGCGCGCCGGGTCGGCGCGGCGGTGGTGCTCGACCCCGACACCTACGGACTCGGCATCCTGACCGAGCGCGACATCCTCAACTCGGTCGGCGCGGGCGAGGATCCCGACCAGGAGACCGCGGGCACGCACACCACGTCCGACGTCGTCTTCGCCGCCCCGGGCTGGACGCTGGTCGACGCGGCGCAGGCCATGTCGCACGGCGGCTTCCGCCACCTGATCGTGCTCGACGCCCACGAACCCGTGGGCGTCGTCTCGGTCCGCGACATCATCCGGTGCTGGGCGCGGAGCCGCAGCGGCGAGCAGACGCTAGTGGGCTGAGCCGGCCGGGCGGCACCCGCGCCCGCCCGGACGCACGGGAGAGGGCCGGATTCCCGCGCGCACGGGAATCCGGCCCTCGTGGTTCGGCAAACGGCCGGTCAGCCGCGGAGGGCCTGGACCGCGGCCTCCAGTCGCTTGCCGAAGTCGCCGTCCGCCTGGCGGAAGTTGGCGATGGCCCGCTCTGCGATGTCGTCACGGGAGACGCCCGAGATGGACCCCGCCAGGTTCTCGACGAGGCGCTGCTTCTCGTCCTCGGACATCAGGCGGTAGAGGTTGCCCGCCTGGACGAAGTCGTTGTCCTCGGGGTGGCTCGGCGCGGCGTACTCACCGGTGGCTCCGGACAACTGGAGCGGCTGCCACAGCGGCCTGCCCGTCTGGGACGGGCCGCCGAAGCTGTTGGGCTCGTAGTTCTTGGCGCCCTTGTGCCGGCCGTCGTACTGGAAGCCGTCGCGGCTGTTGGTACGGGCCTCGGTGGCGTGCGGACGGTTCACCGGGAGGTGGTCGGCGTTGATGCCGACGCGGTAGCGGTGCGCGTCGCCGTAGGCGAACAGCCGACCCTGGAGCATCTTGTCCGGGGAGGGACCGATGCCGGGCACGAAGTGGGCGGGGCTGAAGATGGACTGCTCGACCTCGGCGAAGATGTTCTCCGGGTTGCGGTTGAGCTCCAGCTTGCCGATCTCGATCGGCGGGTAGTCCTCGTGCGGCCAGACCTTGGTGAGGTCGAAGGGGTTGAAGCGGTAGGTCGCCGCCTCGCTCGCCGGCATCACCTGGATCTGCACGGTCCAGCTCGGGTACTCGCCGCGCTCGATGGCCTCGCGGAGGTCCCGCTGGTGCGAGTCGGGGTCCTTGCCCGCCAGGGCCTCGGCCTCCTGGGCGGTGAGGGTCTTGATGCCCTGGTCGGTCTTGAAGTGGTACTTGACCCAGAAGACCTCGCCCGCCTCGTTGTTCCACTGGTAGGTGTGCGAGCCGTAGCCGTTCATGTGGCGGTAGGACGCGGGGATGCCGCGGTCGCCGAACAGCCAGGTCACCTGGTGGGTGGACTCGGGGCTGAGCCCCCAGAAGTCCCATACGTTGTCCGCCTCCTGGGAGCCGGTGTACGGGTCGCGCTTCTGGGTGTGGATGAAGTCGGGGAACTTGATGGCGTCCTTGATGAAGAAGACCGGGGTGTTGTTCCCGACGAGGTCGTAGTTGCCTTCCTCGGTGTAGAACTTCAGGGCGAAGCCGCGCGGGTCGCGCACCGCGTCGGGCGCACCGAGGTTGCCGGCCACCGTGGAGAAGCGCAGGAACGTCTCCGTCTGCTTGCCGACCTCGGACAGGAACTTGGCCCGGGTCCACTGGGACACGTCCCTGGTCAGCGTGAAGGTGCCGTAGGCGCCGGCACCGCGCGCGTGCACGATCCGCTCCGGGATCCGCTCGCGGTTGAAGTGCGCCAGCTTCTCCAGGAGCACCTGGTCCTGGATCAGAACAGGACCGCCGACGCCCGCAGCCTCACTGTTCTGGTTGTCGGCGACCGGCGCACCGGCCTCCGTGGTAAGCGGTCCCTGGGACGTCACGTGCGCCTCCTGCTTCCTTGCTGCAAGTCCTGTCACTCGGCTGATGCCGATGTCGATCCTACGATAGACAATGTCTAAGTCAAGTAGACTTCCAGACTCACACCCGTTCGTGATTTGGTCTTTCCCTACTGCTAGGCTGGTGCTATGAGCGACCTCTTGGAACGACTGCGCGGACGCGGATGGCGGATGACCGCACAGCGGCGTGTCGTGGCCGAGGTGCTCGACGGGGACCACGTCCACCTGACCGCCGACGAGGTGCACGCGCGCGCCGTGGTCAAGCTTCCCGAGATCTCCCGGGCGACGGTCTACAACACGCTGGGCGAGCTGGTGTCACTCGGCGAAGTGCTCGAGGTCTCCACGGACAAACGCGCCAAGCGGTACGACCCCAATGCGCACCGCCCGCACCACCACCTGGTCTGCTCGGGCTGCGGCTCGATCCGCGACGTGCACCCGAGCGGCAATCCGCTCGCCGACCTGCCCGCCTCGGAGCGCTTCGGCTTCGCGGTCTCGGACGTCGAGGTCACCTACCGCGGCCTGTGCCCGAACTGCACCGCCGGCTGACGCTCTCCGTACGGCACCCATCGCCGCGGAATGCCGCCACGGCGGGCACCGCAGGGCGCCAACCGCGCGTCCCGAACGCCCCCGCCGCAAGCCCAGGGGCAGCGCCTGGCGCCCGCGGGGCCACTTCCGCCCGAAGGCCCCCCCGCTTCCCCGACCGGGCACTCGCCCCGGACATGCGCGAGGCCCGGATCCTGATCTTCCAGGACCCGGGCCTCGCGGTTCGTAGCGGGGACAGGATTTGAACCTGCGACCTCTGGGTTATGAGCCCAGCGAGCTACCGAGCTGCTCCACCCCGCGTCGTTGTCGATAACCCTACGCGACCCCGCGCGCCCCCTGCAAATCCGTTCCCTTCCCCGCTGCCCGTCCGGGGTTGCCGGCCCGTCGCCCGGCCCGGGAGCGTCCTTGCGCCCGGGCCGGCCCCGGGGATCCGGCGGGCTCCCTAGGCGGACAGTTCCTGCCGCACGGCGTCCCGCAGCCGGGCGGCGCGCGCGGCGACCTCCTCGGGCCCCAGCTCGGCGGCGCGGGTGCTCCACCGCTGCGCCTCGGCCAGCTCGCCGCGCCGCGCGAAGAGCAGCGCGAGCCGCAGTGCCGCGCGCCCGTGGCCCGCGTCGGCGGCCCGCCGCCACCACAGCGCCGCCTCCGGCTCACTGCCCTCCCTGGCGAGCAGCAGCCCGAGGTTGAACGCGCCGTTCCTGCTGCCCGCCTCCGCCGCCCTGCGGTACCAGCCCGCCGCCTCGACGACGTCGCCGCGCGCCGCCGCGAGCATGCCGATCCGCACCTGGGCCCGCCGGTGACCCTGCTCGGCCGCCCGCTCGTACCACTCCTCGCACTCTGTCTTCTCGGTCACGGGCTCGCCGAGCTCGTGGGCGGGCGGCGGAGGACGCCGGGCGTCCAGCACGGTCGCCAGGCGGTAGGCCGCCTCCGGGCTGCCGCCGCCGGCCGCGCACCGCAGGTGCCGCTCGGCGCCGGCCTCGTCGCCGTCCCGCAGGAGCGCGATGCCGACCTGCAGCGCGGCCTCGGTGTGCCCGGCCGCGGCGGCCCTGCCGTACCACGCAAGCGCACCCGGGTCGTCACCGCGGTTCGCGCAGAGGATGCCCAGGTTGAACGCGGCGTCCACGCTGCCCGCCTCGGCGGCCTTGGAGAACCACGGCTCGGCGCCCTCCGCGTCACCGCTCTGGAGCAGCAGCACGGCAAGCGCGTTGGCGGCCTCGCGGTGTCCGGCGTACGCGGCCCTGCGGTACCACTGCTCGGCCTGCTGGGTGCGGTTCCGCTCGGCGCACAGCAGCGCGAGGTTGTACGCGCCGTTGATGTCGCCCGCGTCCAGCGCGGTGCGGTACCAGCGCTCCGCCGTCTGGGGCTCACCGCGCTCGGCGTGCAGCGCGCCGAGGGCGTTGGCCGCGTTGCCGTCGCCCTCCTGCGCGGCCCTCAGCCACCAGACGGCGGCGCTCTCCACATCGCCCGCGTCACGCAGCAGGAAGCCCAGCGCGCACGCCGCGCGCGCCTCACCGTCATTCGCGGACGTCAGGTACCAGCGTCCGGCCTCCTTCAGCGCGCCGCGCTTCTCCAGGATGGCGCCGAGGTGCAGAGCGGCGCGCCGGTGCCCGCGCGCGGCGGCCTGCCGGTACCACTGCTCGGCCTCCTCCGCTGCGGTGAGCTGCTGGGACCCGGTCGGCTCCGCCTTCGGGCCGGGTCTGGCGGGCGTGCCGGCCCGCCGGGCGCCCGCAGCGGTGCCGCGGTCGCGGCGCGCGGGGGAGCGGAAGCCGCCGGTGGATCGTGCGCCGTCCGCTCCGGGCCCTGCGCGCTCCCCTCCGGGCCCCTCCCCCTGTGCCCGGAGGTCGAGCATCCTGGCCAGGCGGTACGCGGCTTCCCGGTGCCCGCGCTCCGCGGCGGCACGCATCCAGTTCTCCACGCCGTCCTCGCCGCGGTGTTCCAGCAGGTCGGCGAGTGCGTAGGCGCCGAGGACATGGCCCTGCTCCGCGGACTGGCGCAGCCAGTACTCGGCGGCGGGTTCGTCGCCGCGCTCGCGGTGGTGGCGGCCCAGGGCGTGGGCCGCCGCGGCGGATCCGGCGACCGCGGCGACCCGCCACCAGCCCGCGGCCTCGTCCGCGTAACCGCGCTGGTGCAGCAGGACGCCGAGGTTGTTGGCGGCGGCGCGGTCCCCGGCCGCGGTGGCGGCGCGCAGCAGGGACTCGGCTCCGTCGAGGTCGCCGCGGCGCAGCAGCGTGGCGCCGAGGACGCTCATCGCCTCGACGTCGCCGGCCTCGGCGGCGAGCCGCCTGCGAGCCTCTTCCGCGGCCACCCCGGGATCGTCCCGGTCGGCCTGCTGCACAAAACGGCCTGTCTCCAACAGAGTTGCCTTATCCCCCATACCGTCCATCGTCGCACCATCCGCAACCTCGGTACACCTGGTATACCGCAGCCAGTGAGGTCACTTCGGCGTTTTGTCGACATGCCCACAGAGAGATAAGTCAAACGCGTGATTCTCAAGTACCCAGGAGTACCGCCTCGTCGCACTAGTCCGATCGGGCCAGTCTCCGTAGGCCGCGTCCACGGTCGCGGCGGGCGGCCCCGCTCCCGCGAGGCGCCGTGCGCCACCTCCGCGATGTGCTTGTGCGCCGCACTTGCCGTGCGCTTGCGCAATCGCCCCCGCGCGGTCGCCCGTGCACGGCTCGGGCGCCGTGCGTGCGGTGCCGGACGCCGTGCGTGCGCTGCCCGGGCACCGCTCGGGCGCTGTGTACGGTGCCGGGCGCGGCGCGGTCGTGGTGCGCGAAGAGGGCGCGGACATACGGAAGGCCCGGATCCCAAGTGGGATCCGGGCCTTCCGTTCCGTAGCGGGGACAGGATTTGAACCTGCGACCTCTGGGTTATGAGCCCAGCGAGCTACCGAGCTGCTCCACCCCGCGTCGTGTTCCAGAACCGTATCACGACGCGGGGGGTGCACTCGATCAGCCCCCGCCGGCGCATCAGCCTCCGCCGGCGCCCCCCTTGCCGGCGCTCGTGTCGCCCTTGCCGGCGCCTGAGCCGTCCTTCCCGGCGTCCGCGCCTGCGTCTGCCCCCTTCTTGTCGCCGGCCGCGGCCTGGGCGTCCTCAGCGCGCCGCAGGGCGTCCTGGAGCCTGTCCTGCGCCTTGCCGTACGCCTCCCAGTCACCCTCCTTCAGCGCGGTCTGGCCGTCGTCGAACGCCTTCTGGGCATCGCCGAGCGCGTCCTTCACCGTGGGGTTCTGAGGCGGCGTCTCCCCGCCGGGCTTCTGCGGCGGGCCCGGCCGGGCGGACTGGGCGCCGTCCACGCCGAATGCCTGGTTGAGGGCGTCGCTCAGGTTGTCCGCGAAGCCGGTCTTGTCACCGTACGAGACGGCGACCTTGCGCAGCAGCGGATACTCCGAGTTCCGGCCCTGTGCGTAGATCGGCTCCACGTACAGGAAGCCCTTGTCCAGCGGAACCGTGAGCAGATTGCCGTACAGGACCGTCGAGTCGGCACCCTTCATGTCCCGGATGAAGTCCGCGACCGGGGTGATCGAGTTGAGCTTGTTCTGCACCTGCTCAGGGCCGTCGACCTTGTCCTCGGTCACTCTGAGCAACCTGATCCTGCCGTAGTCCTTGCTGGTGGCGTCGGCGTCGACGGCCATGAAGGCTCTCAGGTTGGGGCGTCCACTGGGAGTGAAGGTGGACGTCAGCGAGAACTGCCGGCCGCTCTGGTCCGGCATCTGCAGCGAGAGGTAGTACGGCGGGACGGCGCTGTTGTCCTTCTTGGTGGGGTCGTTGGGGACCTGCCAGGCGTCACTCGCGTTGTAGAACTGCTGGGGCGCCGTGACGTGGTACAGGGACAGCAACTGGCGCTGCACCTTGAACATGTCCTGCGGGTAGCGCAGGTGCTCCTTGAGGTCCTGCGGGATGTCCTTCTCCGGCAGGACCGTGCCCGGGAACGCCTTCTTCCAGGTCTTCAGGACCGGGTCCTTGTCGTCCCAGGTGTAGAGCTTGACGGTGCCGTCGTAGGCGTCGACGGTGGCCTTCACCGAGTTGCGGATGTAATTGACCTGGTTCTGCTGGGCCACCACCGCGCGCTGGTTGTCCCCCTCGTTGAGCGAGTCGGCCGTGGTGTCGCCGAGGGTCGTGCGCGAGGCGTAGGGGTAGCCGTTGGAGGTCGTGTACGCGTCGACGACCCACTGGATGCGGCCGTTGACGACGGACGGGTAGGCGTCGCCGTCGATCGTCAGCCACGGGGCGACGGCTTCGACGCGCTCCTTGGGCGTGCGGTTGTAGAGGATCTTCGAGCCCTTGCCGATGGCGCCCGAGTAGAGGATCTGCGGTTCGTTGAAGGACACCGCGTACGCGGCTCGGTTGAGCGGGCTGGAGAGGTCCACACCGCCCTTGCCGCGGTAGCTGGTGGTCTTCTGGCTGCCGCCGTCCTGCTCGTAGTCGAGCTCCTTCTGGGGACCGCCGACGATCGAGTACTGGTGCGTCTTCTCGCCGTAGTAGACCCGCTGCTCGTAGGTGCCCAGATCACCGCCGGCCGGCAGGCCGGACTCGGTGAACTGCGGCGCACCCTTGGAGTCCGGGTCCGTCGCCGTGCCCTTGGCCGCGACGACGCCGTAGCCGTGGGTGTAGGTGAAGTGGTCGTTGATCCAGTTGCGCTTGTCGACGCCCGCCAGATTGAGCTCGCGCAGGCCGATCACCGTGTCCTGGCCCTTGTAGCGGTCGACGTCCAGGGTCCTCGGGAACTGGTAGTACGTCCGCTCCTGCTCCAGTTGCTGGAAGGTGGGCGAGACGACATTAGGGTCGTTCAGCCGGTAGCTGGCGGCCGTGTCGGCGTCCGTGCGCTGCTTCTCGGCGTCCTTGACCGCGCCCTTGCCCGAGTAGTCCACGGGCGTGACCCCGTCGATGCCGTAGGCCTTGCGGGTCGCGTCGATGTTCTTCTGGATGTACGGCGCTTCCTTGGCCTGCTCGTTCGGCTGGACCTGGAACTTCTGGACGATCGCCGGGTACAGGCCGCCGATGAGGATCGCGGAGAGCACCATCAGGCCGAAGCCGATCACCGGAAGCTGCCAGGTCCGCCGCCACAGCGTGGCGAAGAACAGCAGCGCGCAGATGACGGCGATGCAGAAGAGGATGGTCTTGGCGGGCAGGTAGGCGTTCGCGTCGACGTACCGCAGGCCCGTCCAGTTGCTGGTCGCCTTGAAGTCGCTGGACTTCACCGCGAGGCCGTACCGGTCGAGCCAGTAGGCGACCGCCTTGAGGGCGACGAACACGCCGAGCAGCACGGAGAGGTGGCCGGTGGCGGCCGCGGTGGCCCGTGCGCCGGGGCTGGTGATCCGCAGGCCGCCGTACAGGTAGTGCGTCAGCGCGGCGGCGAGCACGGAGAGCACCGCGGCGGCGAATCCGAAGCCCAGCAGGAAGCGGTACCAGGGCAGCTCGAAGGCGTAGAAGGACACGTCCATGTGGAACTGCGGGTCCTTCTGGCCGAAGGGCACGCCGTTGACCCACATCAGCCAGGTGCGCCACTGGCTGGCCGCGGAGGCGCCCGCGATCAGGCCGACGAGGGCGGTGATCGCGAGCAGGATCCACTTCTTGTAGGGAGCGATCCCCATGCGGTAGCGGTCGAGGTTCTGCTGCTCCATCGACATGGCGCTGAGCGGCGGGCGCAGCCGGTGTGCCAGCCAGACGTTCACCCCGACCGCCACCGCCATGAGCAGACCGAAGACGAAGAAAAGACCGATCTTGGTCCACAGCGTGGTGGTGAAGACGGAGGAGAAGCTGACGGACCGGTACCAGAGCAGGTCCGTCCAGAACCCCGAGAACATGACGAACGCCATGGCCAGCACGGCCAGCACGCCCAGCGTCATGAGCAGGGTGCGGACGCGCCGGGACGGTCGGCCCACTCTGATCCGTGACCCCGAAGGGCCTGAGCCGCGGTCCGGCATCTGGAAAGCCAAGGTGCGCACCTCGAAGTTCGCGAATAGCTGTCGGTAGCTGTGGACGGGTGGTTCGGGTCGTTTACAACTCTTATGCTGTATGGGTTGTTTGCGGTATGCGGTTTGTACCTCTCCGGCACGTCTGCACGGTTTCTCCGTGGGCTGCCCGGGGCCTGAGCGCCGCCCCGCGATCGTAGGGCCCACTGATGCAACTTACTGAGGCTTTACGCAGTTCCCGTTCCGGCCCCCGAACCAGGCAGGATGTTGACCATGTCCAACGATTCCCCCGCGACCCCGCCCATGGCCGCGAGCCCCCTGACCCGTGCCGTGCTCGAGATCGACGAGTACGCCTCCGGGCTCGGCTGGGACCAGCCCGCCCGCCTCTTCGCCCTCGTCGACACCGCGCGGCTGCGCACCGAGGAGCCCGGTCTCGCGCGGCGCCTCGGTCTCCCCGAGGACGGCGCGGCCGGTTCGCTGACGCCGATCGAGCAGGAGGAGGTCCCCGCGGGCGACCCGCTCGACGAGTTCCTCGGCACCATCGCCTGGCCCGAGAGCGTGAGCGGCTGCGCCCTGACCGTGGAGCGCCTGATGCTGCCGCCGTCCGCGGAGGACTCGGTGCCCGACGACCTGGACGACACCCGGCTCGCACAGTGGGTGGCCGCGCACCCGGACCGCCAGGAGGTCCGGATGACAGTGGCCGTGCTGCGGGACGGCGCCCGCGAGTCGGCCCTGCGGCTGCGCGGGAAGGACTCGCCCTCACAGGTACTGACCGGCGCGGGCCTCGTGCCGGGCCTCGCCGAGGCCCTGGTGGCCACGTTCGAGGAGTGAGGGGCAGGGACAGCAGCGACAGCGGGGAAGCAGCGTGCCGCGGAGGCGGAGGAGTCCGGCGGGAGCGCGCGGCGGCGGCACGGGCGGGGCGGCCCGTGCCCGCGGTGTGTCGGCCCCGTCCGCCGTCCGCCCGCGGCACCGTCCACCGCGGCCCGTCCGCCGTCCGTCCACGGTCCCGTCCGCGCGCTGACGGGCCCGGCCGGGCCGGGGCCGGGTCCGGGTACGGCCGGCGACCGCCCGGTGCGGGTCAGTTCCCGGCGCAGGTCGGCAGGTCCGCCGTCTTGCCGCCGCGGATGTCGCCGAGGGCCTTGAGCGCGTCGTGGATGGTGTTCACCTTGACGAGGGTGAGGCCCGCCGGGACGTTCTTCTCGGCGGCCGCGCAGTTGCCCTGGGGGGTCAGGAAGTACTTGGCGCCCTTGTCCCGGGCGCCGATCGTCTTCATCTCGATGCCGCCGATCCGGCCGACCTTGCCGGAGTCGTCGATGGTTCCGGTGCCCGCCACGAACGCCCCGCCGGTGAGGTTGCCGGGCGTCAGCTTGTCCACCAGCCCGAGGGAGAACATCAACCCGGCGCTCGGGCCGCCCACGTCGGCGAGCTTGATGTCGACGGAGAACGGATACGTGTGGTCCGTACCGGCCTGGATGCCGACGACCGCGCGTGCGTCGTCCTCCGCCTTGCGCGTGGTGATCCTCACGTTCCGGGTACTGGTCGCCGTCTTCCCGGCCTTCTCCGCGGCCGCCTGGTCCTTGGCGGGCACCACGGTGAAGACCACGTCCTGCCCCGGCTTGTGCCTGGTGACCAGCTTCGCCACGTCGTCGGGCTGCTTCACGGCCGTGCCGTCCACGCTCCTGATGACGTCGCCCGCGTGCAACCTGCCCTCGGCGGCGCCGTCCTTGATCACGGAGGCGACGACGACCCGGGACTTCACCGGGATGTGCAGCTCACGCAGGGCGGCGACCTTGGCGCTCTCCTGGGACTGGCTGAACTCCTCGGCGTTCTCCTGGTTGGACTGCTCCTCCGTCTGCCCCTCCGGGTAGATGGCCTGGTGCGGGACGACGAGCCGGTCGCCCGCCAGCCAGCCGTAGACCGCCTCCACCAGGTTCATGTTGTACTCGGCGCTGGTGACGCGGACGGTCGTCATGTTCAGGTGGCCGCTCGCCGGATAGCTCTTGTGCCCGGAGATCTGCAGCACGGGCTCGCCGTCGTGATCGTCGAGCGTGTTCACCGTCGGGCCCGGGGACATCTCCGAGTACGGCACACGGATGAACACACCCGCACACAGCAGTGCGATCAGGATCAGTGTGGAGGCGAGCATCGTCGCGGTGCGGCGTGGCATGGGACGACAGTACGGGACAAGCCTGTGGGAGCACGGCCGGGGCCGCCCGTATGAGGACGTACCGGCACGGGGCGGGCTTTCTGCGGGCCGCCGCGCACGGCCACCGACCCCGGGGAGCGGGGTGACCGCCACCCGGAGGGGCGTGGAGTGGTCCGTGCAGCCGGAACCGCGTGCCCCGGAACGGGGCGTCCCGCCCCCGGCCGTCGCTACGTGCGCGTAGCGGCCGCCGGGCCCGCGAAGGGCGCCCCTACACGCGCGTGGAGGCCGCTGCCGGGCCGCCGCCGGTGGCGGCGGAACCGCCGTCGGGGTCGGCGACCTCGGGGCTGGGCTCCTCCAGCGCCGACTTCTCCATGGCCGCGCGGAAGCGGGCGTAGCCGGCCAGCTCGGGACCGTCGCCGACCTTGCGCTGGCGTGCGGCCCACCTGCCCCACAGTCCCGCGCCGACCGCGGCCACAAGCGGAATGAGCAACCAGGCGAGCGCAGCCATGCCGACCTCCCAACCCCAAGAGCCACCGCAACTGACTGATCAGCAGACTAATCATCTGCTCCGTCAACGCTCTCCGCGGGGGTCCGGTTACGCAACCGGAATGCTCCGCGCCGCTCTGCGGTCAGCAGGCGCCGACCCACTCCTCCGTGCCGTCGGAGAAGTGCTGGTGCTTCCAGATGGGCACCTCGTGCTTGAGGTCGTCGATCAGTTTCCGGCACGCCGCGAAGGCCTCGGCGCGGTGCGGGCACGAAACGGCGACGATCACGGCGAGATCGCCCACGTCCAGATCGCCCACCCGGTGGACGGCCGCCAGCGCGCGCACGGGGTACTCGGCCACGACCTTCTCCGCCACCCGGCGCATCTCCTCCTCCGCGGTGGGGTGGCAGGAGTACCCGAGGCGGTCGACCGCGGCACCCCCGTCGTGGTTGCGGACCGTGCCGACGAACAGGGCGGTGCCTCCCGCGGTGGCATCCCCCACCGCCTCGAAGACCTCGTCGACGGACAACGCGACATCACGCACGGCGATCAGCCGGACGACCTCGGACGCCATTTCCATGCCCCCATCCTAGAAACCCCGGAGCGGACGTCCCGAGGACGGTCCCGCCGTCCGTTCCGGTTGCGCCCCGGTGGCCACCGGCGTCCACCCTGCCACGTCGCGCCGCTCACGGCAGCCCCGGCCCCGGTAGCCCGTGGCCCGCGCGCACCGGCACCCGCGGCCGACGCGGCCGGCTACCGCCGCCGTGCCCTGCGCGCCCTGCGGACCAGTGCCGCCGTGCCCAGCAGCGCCACCGTCGCACCCGCGGCCCCGGCGGCCGTCGCGTCCTTCCGGCCGAGCCTTCGCCCCGCGACCGTGTGCCGTCCCGCCACCTCCTCCAGCAGTTCGGCGAGCACCTCCTCGTTGGCCCACTGCGGCCGCCACCCCGCGTCGTGCAGACGGCTGCCGCTGACCACCCAGGGGTACATGGTGTAGGCGAGGTCGCCGGCGGGCGAGGGAGTGAGCCCGATGCGGTGCAGCCGGGCCGCGGCGCCCAGGGCCACGGCGGAGGGCAGCTCCATGCGGCGGATCCCGCTGAGCTCCTCGACCTCCTCCTGTTCCAGCCAGCCTTCGCAGCCGACCGCCAGCTCGCCCTCCACCTTCTCCAGGACGGCGTACTCCAGGGCGCTGCACAGGTCATCGACGTGGCAGAACTGCCAGGCGGGCCGCGATCCGGCGACCACCAGCAGCCGGGGCGACTCGAAGTAGCGGGTGAGGGCCGTGTCGGTGCCGCCCACCAGGACGGCCGGCCTGACCACGGTCACGTTGAGGCCCGGGTGCGCACGCGGCGCACGGCGGCCGAGGCGCTCGATCTCCAGGAGGTCACCCACGCCGGTGGCCTCCGCCGTCGCCCGCAGCTCGGCGTCCTCGGACAGCGGCAGCTCGTTGTCGGGAAGCGCTCCGTAGACCATCGCGGACGTGCACAGCACGACGCGGCGCACCCCGGCCGCGGCCGCTGCGGTCAGCACCGTCTGGGTGCCGCGGACGTTGTAGGCGCTGCGGGCCGCCGGGTCGGTCTCCAGGTCGAGGTCGACGGCGAGGTGCACCACGACGTCCGCTCCGCGCAGTTTCTCGGCGATCGCCGGGTCGCGGACGTCCAGGGTGTGCCACTGTGCCGCCGTGCACTCCCCGCGCCGCTCGTCCACGGCCACCACCTGTCCCACCTCGTCGCTCGCGGCGAGGCGCTCGGTCAGCAGTGCGCCGACGCCCGAGGCGGCGCCGGTGACGGCGACGACGGGCCCGCGCGGCACAGCTCCCGGCCCGGGGTTTCGCGCTGCGCGAACCTGTGGATCTGGGGAACTCACCAGGTGTCTCCAGCGGTTGTCTTCAGTACGTACGCCACGGAAAGCGCACGTAGCAGGTGGCATCCATCCTGCCGCAGGCGCCGACCCGGCGGCGCACCGAGGCTCGCCGGGCCTTTGGTGTCTACGCTGGACAGTGACGCAGGGCAGTCGCCGCCGGACCGTACCGGCGGCCCAACGAGCCGAGGAATCCCGTGAGTGACACCCCATTCGGATTCGGCCTTCCGCCGGAGGAGCCGGAAGACGGCGACGAGGGCAAGAAGAAGGACCAGCAGGGCGGTGGTGGTCAGGGACCTGCCAATCCGTTCGGTTTCGGGCCGGGATCGGGCGGCCCGGGCGGGGACAACCCCCTGGCCGCGATGTTCGGCTCGATGAACCCCTCGGACCTGGGCGCCGCCTTCCAGCAGCTCGGCCAGATGCTGTCGTACGAGGGCGGCCCGGTGAACTGGGACATGGCCAAGCAGATCGCCCGCCAGACCGTCTCCCAGGGCTCTCCCGACGGCACCAAGGACAGCAGCGTCGGCCCCGCCGAGCGCTCCGCCGTGGAGGAGGCCGTCCGGCTCGCCGACCTCTGGCTGGACGGCGCCACCTCGCTGCCCTCCGGCGCCGGCTCGGCGGTGGCCTGGAGCCGCGCCGAGTGGGTCGAGGCGACCCTTCCGGTGTGGAAGGAGCTGGTCGACCCGGTGGCCGAGCGGGTCGGGGCGGCCATGGGCGATGTGCTGCCCGAGGAGATGCAGGCCATGGCGGGCCCGCTCATCGGGATGATGCGGTCCATGGGGGGCGCCATGTTCGGCACCCAGATCGGCCAGGCCGTGGGCGTGCTCGCGGGCGAGGTGGTCGGCTCCTCCGACATCGGACTGCCGCTCGGCCCGGCGGGCAAGGCCGCCCTGCTCCCGGTGAACGTGTCGGCGTTCGGCAAGGACCTCGGGGTGCCGAAGGAGGAGGTGCGGCTGTATCTGGCGCTGCGCGAGGCGGCCCACCAGCGGCTCTTCGCCCACGTCCCCTGGCTGCGCTCGCACCTGTTCGGCGCGGTCGAGGGCTACGCGCGCGGCATCAAGGTCGACACCCAGAAGCTGGAGGACGTGGTCGGCCAGCTCGATCCGCAGAACCCCGAGCAGTTGCAGGAAGCGTTGCAGCAGGGCATGTTCCAGCCGGAGGACACCCCCGAGCAGAAGAACGCACTGGCCCGGCTGGAGACCGCTCTGGCGCTCGTCGAGGGCTGGGTCGACGCGGTGGTCCACGAGGCCGCCAGCCCGCGTCTGTCCTCGGCTGCGGCGCTCCGTGAGACGCTGCGCCGCCGCCGGGCGACCGGTGGGCCCGCGGAGCAGACGTTCGCCACCCTGATCGGGCTGGAGCTGCGGCCGAGGCGGCTGCGCGACGCCGCCCGGCTGTGGGCCTCGCTCACCGACGCGCGCGGCGTCGACGGCCGGGACGCCCTCTGGGCCCACCCGGACATGCTGCCCACAGCCTCCGACCTGGACGATCCGGACGGCTTCGTACACCGCGAGCAACTGGACTTCTCCGAACTGGACAAGATCCTCGGAGAGGCGGCGGGCGGCGGTCCGGCCGCGGCGGAGCAGAGGGCCTCCGAGGGCACCGGCGCCACCGACGCCACCGGGACCGAGGGCGCCGCCGACGCCGAGGAAGCGGACGCCGAGGAAGCGGACGCCGAGGAAGCGAAGGACGCCAAGGACGCAGACGACTCGGGCACCGCCTCCGGTACGGACTCCGGTAAGGACTCCGGCACCGAGGGCGAGGGCGACGACAAGCGGTGAGCCTGTACGAAGACGCGCTCCTCGTACTGAAGGCCCACGGATCGCAGGGCGAGCTGCGCCAGGCCTACCTGGACCACCTCGCGGCGCACACGGACGGCCTGTGGAAGGCCTGCACCGCCGGGCACATCACGGCGAGCGCCCTGGTGGTCGACCCCGAGCGCGGCCGGGCCCTGCTGACCCTGCACGGCAAGCTCCGCATGTGGCTTCAGATGGGCGGCCACTGCGAGCCGCAGGACACGACGCTGGCGGCCGCGGCACTGCGCGAGGCCACGGAGGAGTCCGGCATCCCCGGCCTGGCGCTGGTCCCCGGCGGCCCGGTCCGGCTCGACCGCCACCACACGCCCTGTGCCTGGCACCTGGACGTCCAGTACGCGGCACTGGCACCGCCCGGCGCCGTCGAGACGATCAGCAGCGAATCCCTCGACCTGCGCTGGTTCAGCTACGAGGAGGTGCCGCAGGTCGCCGACGAGTCGGTGGCCCGCCTGCTCGCCGCCACCCGCGAGCGCGTGGGGATGTAGGAATGGCGAAGATGTAAGGGGTGGTCACCCTGGGTGGCCGCCCCTTACCGTCCGCACGGTGGGGGTGCGATGGGGGATGCGTCGTCAGTTCCAGACGTTGCCCTGGTTCTGGCCGTGGGCGCCGTGCCGGCCCATGCCGTACTGGGCGCGCAGTCCCTGGCCGATCTCCGCGCCCTGCGGCGGCAGCAGCTCGCTGGGCTGCACGAGCGCATAGCCCTGACCCATGAAGCTGAGCTCCCAGCCCTCGCCGGTGGTGCCGCGCCGCCGCCAGACGCCCGAGGAGTGGGTCTGCGCCTGCATCTGCACCCGCAGGCCGTTGGACCACGCGACGACGGCGTCCGCGTCGGCGTTGACGTAGCGGTCCGGGGTGACCTGGAGCATCAGGGGCTGTCCCGACGTCATCAGGGCCACCTTGCCGCGACCGGTGATGACGAGCTGGTACTTGCCGGAGCCGGAGATGCCGTACTGGCTGTCCACGGCCACGACCTGGTGGTGCAGGGAGGAGTCCATCGCCAGGACGTATCCGCTGTCCACGCTCAGGCCGTCCTGGTCGACGTCGACCAGGTGGACGTGCTGGGCGAGGTTGGCGAAGTAGACCGTGCCCTGGCCGTGGCAGCGCATCAGGTCGAGCCCTTCACCGGTCCAGGCGCGGGCGCGCTGCTGTCCCATGGTCTGGATCTCGCCGTCGAACTCCACCAGGCCCTGGTAGGCGACCATGGACCCCTTGCGTGCGAGCACGCCGTCGTGGCCCTCCAGGACCACCCGCAGGAGCTGGGGGTTCTGGAGGCTGTAGCGCTCCTGGGTCTGCTGCTCGGCGAAGCCGAAAAGCGGGCTCTGCATGTCTCTCGTCTCCCCCTCAGCCCCGGATCCGGAGGCGGTCGGTGCTGTCCTCACTGGGCTGTACGACGACGATGCCCTGCCCCGAGAAGCCCATCTGGTACGCCTCGCCGCTGCCCCGCCCGACGAGCGAGCCCGCCTTGAAGCTGCGCTTGCCCTTCACCTTCAGGTTCGGCGACCAGGCGATCAGCGCGTCGGGGTCCACACAGGTCTCGTCCTCGCCGCGGCCGCAGTCGACGACGATGGGGGTGCCACGGGACGTCAGCGCCACGGAGCCTCGTCCGGAGATCCGGATGTTCCACAGGCCCTGCCCGGTGAACTTCGCCAGGCCCCTGACCCGCTCGACCCCCCACTGGAGGTGGGCGTCGAAGGCGAGCAGACTGCTGCCGTTGACGGAGAGCGCGTCCCCGTCGAGGTTGATGATCACGACATCCGCTCCGTAGTCGGCCAGGTAGAGCAGGCCGTCGCCGGAGCACTTCATCAGGGGCGCGCCCTCCCCGGTCACCCAGTCCCGGGCGATCTGGCGGACGGCGGGCGGGTTGGGCTCGTACTGGACGAAGCCCTCGTAGGCGACCATCGATCCCACGCGCGCGAGGAGGTCATGACCGCTTCGCAGGGCGACCTTGACCATGTGCGGGCCGTGGTTCTCCATGCGGGCGGCCACCGGCGCCGGGACGAAGCCCGCGAGCTGCTGATTCATGACGGACCTCAGACCTCGTACGGCTGGACGACGATGAAGTTGCCGGGCGCGCCCCGGAACTGGAGGTTCACGCTCTCCCCGCTGGCGCCCGGATAGGCGTTCGCCCGCATCCGCACCTGGCTGGCCACGACCACCTGGGACGCCGCCGACCAGGCGACGACCGCGTGGCAGTCGGCGAACGTCGTCGGCGTCACGGGGAGCACGACGGGCGCGCCGTGCGTCTTCACGACGACGGTGCCCGTGCCCTGGAACTGCAGGGTGAACAGCGCGCCGCCCGGGATGCCGTGCCCCTCGATGCGGCGCACCTCGTAGTGCAGCGCCTCGTCGAAGGCCAGGACGTTCTCCGCGGACACGCAGAGGGCGTCGCCCTGGAGCTCGACGGGGTGCAGATGGGTGCCGTTCTCCGCCAGGAACACCTGGCCGTGGCCGGAGCAGCGCATCAGTTGCATCTCCTGGCCCGTGGCGTTGCCCACGATCCGGCCCTCGAAGCCGGCCCCCTTGTAGCTGAAGTCGACCTTGCCCTGGTAGAGCACCATGCTGCCCTGGCGGGCCAGCACCGGCTGCTCCCCGACGGCGAGGTCCACTCGGACCAGCTTCTCGTTCTGCTGGGTCCAGCGCTGCCCGGCGGCTGCCTCCTGGTAGGGCTGGAGCGCGGCCATGAGGCCCTGGCCGGCCGGTCCCCGGCCGAGCGGTCCCTGACCGGGTGGGGACTGCGGCTGTCCCGGCGGACCCGGCTGCCCGTACCCGGGCGGGGGCGCGGGGTGGCCCACGAAGGTTTCACCCATGGGCTGCGGCAGCCCGGGCGGCTGCCCGTGGCCGGGCGGCTGCCCGTGGCCGGGCGGCGGCGCGCCGTGGGGCAGGCCGGAACCCGGCGGCGGTGCCTGCGCGGGTGCGGGCGGTCCGCCGTAGACCTGCGGGACGATCGGGGCGGGCCCCTGGACCCCGTAACCGGGCGGCGGAGGCGCGGTGGGGGCCGGTGCGGGCGGCTGTCCGTATCCCGCTGGAGCGGTCGGAGTGGGGGCCTGGGGCCCGTAGCCGGGCGGCAGGGGCGCGGTGGGCGGCTGCGGGAGGCCGTAGCCGGGCGGCGGGGGCGGCGCTTGGCCGGGCAGCCGGCCGAACTGCGGTGGCTGACCGGGGCCGGGCGGGCCCGGCTGCACCGGCTGGGCGGGGTGGTCCGGGGGGGCGGCTGACCGGGCTGCCCGTAGGGAGCCGGTCCTGCAAGGGTGCCGCCGGGTTCCAGCGGTGGCCCGGCGACCTGGGACCCGTATCCGGTCGGCTGGCCGGGCGCCGCGGGGAAAACCGCCGCGGTCCCGTCCTGGACGGGCGCGTAACCCCGCGCCGCGGGAAAAGCGGCCGCCGTCCCGTCCTGCACAGGCGTATAACCCCGCGCCGCGGGAGCGGGCACGGGCGGAGCCTGCTGGGGCACGGGGGCGTTGGGGGCCGGCCCTGCCGGGACGCCGAACGCGGGCGGGGCCGCCTGCGCGGGCGGGGCGAACGCGGGGGCCGGAGCACTCTGCGCCGGTGGCGCGAAGCCGGGAACGGCCCCCTCCCGCCCCGGTTCCTGCCCGGCCCCCTGCTCCTCGGCGATCTCGCCGCCGAAGTTCCTGAGCAGGGCGTCGAGGCCGCCGTCGAAACCCTGGCCGACGGCGGCGAACCGCCAGACGTCCTTCAGGTAGAAGTCGCCGAGCATCACCGCGCGTTCGGTGGAGAACTCCGGGCCGCTGAACGAGTACCTGGCGACCTCCTCGCCGCCCGCGACGATCCGCAGGTAGCCGGTGCCGATCTGCGACATCCGACCGGCACCGTCGACGGTGGCGGTGAACGTCAGCCTGCGGATCCGCTGCGGGACACGCTCCAGCGTGACCCGGAAGGACTCCGTGTCGCCCGCCTGCGCCCCGAGCAGTTGGATGGCCTCCTCCGGGGACTTCGGCTGGTTGAAGAAGACGAAGTATCGGTCGTCGGAGAGCCGTTCGTCCTCGTCGAGTCCGAAGCAGCTGATGTCGAAGGTCAGCCCCGGGGCGGAGATGTGCACTCCTACGTACAGATCCGTCCCCGCGGTGAGGTCACTGATCCTGGCCTTGTGGCCGCGTTGGAATTCCCGAGCCATGCGTGACGACCGTCCCCCGTCCCGAAGTGATGTGCGTCGCGCCAGGCTAACGGCAATCGGTGACAGCGTACGAAGACGGCACGGAGCCGGTACACGATCACCGGGAAGGGTGCGTTTCCGCGATGTGCGGCGCACCCGGAAGCGGAATTCCTCAGCGTGTGGCGGGCAGATGGGGAAGTCGGTCCGCCGCCACCACGCCTTCCAGATAGCCACGCGCGCGTTCCGTACGCGGGTATGCCTCCAGCAGCCGCCAGAAGCGGGGGCCGTGGCCCGGCACCAGGAGATGGGCCAGCTCGTGGACGAGGACGTAGTCGATGACGTACTCGGGCATGCCCTGCAAGCGGTGCGAAAGGCGGATACTGCCCTCGGCCGGGGTGCACGAGCCCCAGCGGGTGTTCTGGTTGGTGACCCAGCGGACCGAGCTGGGTCTCGCCCGGCCGTCGAAGTACTGCTCGGACAGCAGCGCGGCCCGCTCGGTGAGATCCGCGTCGCCCAGCGCCCGCTTGCTCTCCTGCGCGGCGAGCTTGTCGAGCATGACGGTCACCCAGCGCTGCTCCTCCGCCTTGGACATCCTGGCGGGGATCAGTACGACGGTGCGGTCGCCCTCGCGGTACGCGGAGACCGTCCTGCGTCGGCGGCTGCTCCTGCGGACCTCGATGGCGCTCGCCCCCGAGCCGCCGGACGGCTGGCTCGTCGTACTGCGCTGAGGGGTTCCGGCGCGGTGCAGTGGGTCGGCGGGCACGCCACGACGTTACCTGCTGTACGCGAGGGAAGTCCCGTCCCCCGGGCTCTTACGAACCCATCCGGCTCCGACCACACCATTCCTCGTATTCGTATGACGAATTCCCGAGCCTGTGGATAACTCTCTGCGGCCGGGGCCCGCGGCGGCGAAGCTGGAACCCGGCCGGCGGAGCGACGGGGGACTCCACCGGCCGGCCGGGGCGCCGTCGGCGCCCCGGCCACCGCACCTGCCATGTCACGGGGGGAACCATGCATCCGGTCCTGAAGCCCGCGCTGCGGCGCGGCTGGCGCAGCCTCCACACCGTCCAGTTCGGCGTGGCACCCGCCCACGCCGTCGTCCTCGGCCCGGTCGACGGGGCCACGGACCGCTTCCTCGCCCTGCTCGACGGCACCCGCGGGCTGCCGCTGCTGCGCGCCGAAGGCCGCCGCACAGGTCTTCCGGAGGGGCGTGTGGACGCCCTGATCGCCCAGTTGACGAGGGCCGGGCTGCTGGACGACAGCACGGGGGGCGGCCCTGCCGCCGAGGCCCTGCGCGCCAGGAGCGCCGTACTCGACCGGCTCCGCCCCGACCTGGCCACCCTCTCCGTCACCGATCCCGCGCCCGGCGGTGCGCTCAGGGCACTGGCCGCACGGCAGGCCATGCGGGTGCAGGTGCGGGGCGCGGGCCGGGTGGGGGTCACGCTGGCGGCGCTCCTGTCGGCGGCGGGCGTGGGCCATGTCGACGTGCGCGACGGCGGCCGCGTCGAGCCCTGGGACGTGGCCCCCGGCGGTCTGCCCCCGGAGTCCATCGGCGAACGCAGGGCCGATGCCGCCCGAAGGGCGGTCCGCCGTGCGGCCCCCGACCGGCATGCGCGCCCTCCTGCCGGCGGCGGGCGGGCCGGCTCCGCGGGCGCGGGCGCCCCTGATGTCTCCCTGGTGATCCTGGCCCCGAGGGACGGCCTCGATGCCCACGCTCCGGACCCCGCCGCCTCGGCGGACCTCGTCGCCGCAGGGGTGCCGCACCTTTATGCGGGCGTGATGGAGGCGACCGGCATGGTCGGGCCCCTCGTCCTGCCGGGGATGACCGGCTGCGCCGGCTGCCTGGCACAGAGGCGTACCGACCGGGACCCCACCTGGCCGCGGCTGGTGGCCCAGTGGCGCTCGGGCCGCCAGCGGCGCGTGATCGCGGGTGACACGGCACTGGCCTCCAGCACCGCGTCGCTGGCCGCCGCCCACGCTCTCGCCTTCCTCGACGGCGGCCTCCCGGCCAGCGCCGGAGCCCGCTGCGAGGTGTCGGCCCCGGGCCTCGACTGGCGGTGCACGCCACTGCCCTCCCACCCCCGCTGTCCGTGCGGCGCCCACGGGAAAGCCGCTGACCAGCAGGATCCGGTTCCTGCGGCAGAAGCAGGCCCCGCTGCGGACCGCCGCGGCCCGGCCCGAGAAGGTAGGACGGCACGCACCACTGTGCACGGCCGACGGCACGAGACAATGTCCCGGTAACCGCCCTACGTGGCACAGACTGTCTGGGTTTTGGAGGGGCGTATGTCTGATCTTCCCCGGAAGGCGGTCACCCGTACCGCGAAGCTGGCCGCGCTGCCGCTCGGCTTCGCCGGACGCGCGACCTGGGGACTCGGGAAAAGGATCAGCGGCATGTCCGCGGAGCTGGTGGGCAGGGAGCTGCAGCAGCGCACGGCCGAGCAGTTGTTCAGGGTGCTGGGCGAGCTGAAGGGCGGGGCCATGAAGTTCGGGCAGGCACTGTCCGTCTTCGAGTCCGCACTCCCCGAGGAGGTCGCCGGGCCCTACCGCGCCGCGCTCACCAAGCTGCAGGAGGCAGCTCCGCCGATGCCGACCAGTACGGTGCACTCGGTGCTGGCCGAGCGGATGGGCGAGGACTGGCGGGAGCTGTTCCTGGAGTTCACGGAGAAGCCGGCTGCCGCGGCCTCCATAGGGCAGGTGCACCGGGCGGTGTGGCACGACGGCCGCGAGGTCGCGGTGAAGGTCCAGTACCCGGGCGCGGGTGCCGCACTGCTCTCCGACCTCGGCCAGCTCAGCCGCTTCGCGCGGCTGCTCGGACCGCTGATCCCGGGCATGGACATCAAGCCGCTGATCGCGGAGCTGCGCGACCGGGTCTCCGAGGAGCTGGACTACGACCTGGAGGCCGAGGCCCAGCGCGTGCACGCCGAGGAGTTCGCCGACGACCCGGACGTACTGGTACCCGGCGTGGTCCACCAGTGCCAGCAGGTGCTGGTCAGCGAGTGGATAGAGGGCACACCGCTCTCGGAGGTCATCTCCGGCGGCAGCCGGGAGCAGCGCGACCGCGCGGGGCAACTGCTGGCCCGCTTCCTTTTCTCGGGCCCGGCCCGTACCGGCCTGCTGCACGCCGATCCGCACCCCGGCAACTTCCGGCTGCTGTCCGACGGAGAAGGCGGCTGGCGCCTTGGCGTGCTGGACTTCGGCACGGTGGACCGCCTGCCCGGCGGGCTCCCGCCGACCATCGGCGCCTGCCTGCGTATGACGCTCGACGGCGAGGCCGACGAGGTCTACGCGCTCCTCCGCGAGGAGAACTTCGTCAAGGAGGACATCGAACTCGACCCGGCCGCGGTGCTGGACTACCTCCTGCCCATCATCGAACCCGCCCAGGTGGACGCCTTCGAGTTCACCCGCGGCTGGATGCGCAGCCAGGCGGCCCGTATCGCCGACCCGCGCTCCCCCGCCCACCAGTTGGGCAGGCAGCTCAACCTCCCGCCGTCGTACCTCCTGATCCACCGGGTGACGCTGAGCACCATCGGCGTCCTGTGCCAGCTCGGCGCCACCGTCCGCCTCCGCGACGAGCTCGAAGCATGGGTCCCGGGCTTCCTGGACGAGGAGGTGTTCGAGGACGAGGACCTCTTCGAGGACGGGGAGGCGTCCGAGGACGAGGAGGTGCCCGAGAACGCGCCCTTGGACGAGAAGCTCGAAGGGCGGCTTGCCAAGGCGGCGGACGAGGGGGAGCCCGCGGCGGAGGCCTGAGAAGAGCGGCACGGCGGGTGCAGGGCAGATGCAGGGCGGCCCGCACCGCGGCGGCGCCGGTGCCGGTGCCGGTGCCGGCGGCGGGCGGGGTGCCGGACGGCCGGTTGCCGTGCGCGGAAGGCTCCGTGCCCGGCGCCGGACATCAAGGCGCCCCGCACGGCTCGCCCCGGTGAGGGCCGGCCCTGCGGGGCGTCCTGGGTTCCGTCTCCTGCCGGGCACGGCCTGACGTCGCTTCCCGCAGCGGCGCCACGCCGTGCCACCGGTCCCGGGTCGCCGGGCCCGGCTCGCGGGCTCCTACTGCATGACCGCCATGGCCAGGGCCCGGCGGGCGCGGAGCGAGGCGCGCTCGGCGCGGCGCTGCATCCGGCGGGCCGTGGCCAGATGTGAGGCCCGGCGCCGGACGTCGGCCTCGCGCAACTGGTCGTGCATATGGGCACGGGCCAGGGCTTCTGGGATGAGTTGCATCTCTCGGTTCCTGTTCTGACGCGAGTCGTTCGCGCCGGTGGTTCGCGGATCCGCTGTCGCTGAGCCCATGGGCTCGTCGGGGGTCGGCTTCATCGGGGCCTGCTTCGTGGGGTCGTGCGTGACGGGGCGATCGATCGTTCCTGTGATGTTCATGCCGCAACCGGGTTCTTGCGCGGGCGGCCACGGGGCCTCTTGCGGGCCACGACGACACCCTGGATGAACAGTTCGCCGCCCCACACCCCCCAGGGCTCACGCCGCTCCCTGGCACCGGCGAGGCATGCCTCGATCAGCGGGCAGGTGCGGCACAGGGACTTGGCGTACTCGACGTCGGTCGGCGACTCGGCGAAGAAGACCTCCGGGTCGTAGGAGCGGCACGGGACGGGTACGCCGAGGTTCTCGATGGCGTCGTCGAGCGCGGTGAGCGCGGTGAGCGGAGTCACGGTGGAGTCCTCTGTCAGGCCGGGCGGGGGGATCGTGTCTGAAGGCGGTACGGACGGGGCGTGCGTTTCGAGTTGCACGGTGCTGTCTTCCTCGTCTGGTCGTTCCGGCGGTTGGCCGGATGGCTGGTACCGGATCTGTTGTTGTCCCGAGGCCCCTCGCTCCGTCCCCCGTGGGGAAAACAGAAGGGCCGCGGATCCCTGGTGGGGTTCCGCGGCCCTGAAGGCGCCGGCCTGGTGGTCAGGCTGGATCACTCCAGGGTTCGAGCCCACGGAAGGCCCACATCGTGTGGTGCTGCGTCGTCTGCTTCCGGGCTCCGGCACCGGTGGCCGCAAAGGCATAGGCCTGCGCCTGTGCCGCTGCTACTGCTTCCGGTGCCTGGGTCGGTCGCTCATTGCGCTCGCGGACGGGCAGGCCCGCGAGGGACACGGAGGACGCCGAACGAACGGCAGGAACGCCGGTCAGATCGGTGCCCGGGATCGAGGAGCCGAGCAGGCAGGAAACGGCGACCGGGCGATCGGTCAATTTGACGGCAGAGCTGAAGCCGGTGTTGATGCTGATCACTTCAATCGCCTCCTCTCGGCGTCTCGGGGGACCGGCCAGGCCGGTCCGAGCGGCTATCAAGTACAACACGGAACCGGGGCTTCGGAGAAGCACGCGTTTCCGTTGGCCACGAACCTATGGGGATTCCCCGCGGATGCGCAAACTATTTTCCCGACGAGTTCGGCTCAGTCCTCGCCGGCACTCTCCAATCCGTCGTCACCTGCGCAGATGGCCAGGACCTGGGCTCCGAAGCGCCGTGTCTTGCGGACTCCGACGCCCGGGATCCGGGCCAGTTCGCTCTCCTGCTCCGGCGCGGTCTCGGCGATGGCGACCAGGGTCTTGTCGGTGAAGACGCAGTAGGCGGGCTGCCCGGTCCGCCGGGCCTGCTCCGCACGCCAGGCGTGCAGCCTTTCGTAGAGCGCCTCGTCCATATCGGAGGGGCAGTCCCCGCAGCGCATCAGCTTCATGGCGCCGGCGTCGGTGAGGGTACGGCCGCAGACCCGGCAGCGGGCGGGAGTGCGCTTCCTCGGCTGCGGACCCCCACCGCCCCCTGCGATCACGCCCCGGCGGCCCGTGGCGGCCGGGGCATGGGCCCTGGCACCCGTCCGCAGACCGTCCAGGAACGGGCTCGGTATCCGGGTGGGACGGCCGCCGGGCGAGCGGGAGAGGGACCAGGAGACGGCGAGATGGCTCCGGGCGCGGGTCACGCCCACGTACAGCAGGCGGCGCTCCTCCTCGATCTGGTCGTCGGTCCTGGCGTAGGCGATGGGCATCATGCCGTCGAAGACCCCGACGAGGAAGACGGCGTCCCATTCCAGCCCCTTCGCTGCGTGCAGCGAGGCGAGGGTGACTCCCTCGACGGTGGGGGCGTGCTGTACGCTCGCGCGTTCGTCGAGTTCCGTCATCAGATCGGCGAGGGTGGCCGAGGGCCTGACACGGGCGAAGTCGTCGGCGAGGCGCACCAGCGCGGCCAGGGACTCCCACTTCTCGCGGACGGCGCCGGATCCGGCGGGCGGTTGCGGTTTCCAGCCCTTGGTCCGGAACACGGCCCTGACCTGCTCGGGGAGGCGGTCGGCGGGGTTGAACGCCGAGTCGTTGCGCCCGAAGCGGGCGGCGGCGCGCAGCGCGGCGCCGGCCTCGCGCACCTCCGGGCGGTCGAAGAACCGCTCGGCACCGCGGAGCTGGTAGGGGATCCCGGCGTCGGCGAGGGCCTGCTCATAGGTCTCGGACTGGGAGTTGGTGCGGAACAGGACGGCGATCTCGCTGGCGGGGACGCCGGAGGAGATCAGGTCGCGGATGCGGCGGGCGGCCCCCTCGGCCTCGGCGGGCTCGTCCGGGTACTCCGTGTAGGTCGGCTCCGGGCCCGCCTCCCGCTGGGAGACCAGGGCGAGGCGGTGGTCGGCGGCGCGGCCGTGCGCCTGGGCGAGCAGGGCGTTGGCGAGGTGGACGACCTGGGGGGTGGAGCGGTAGTCGCGGACGAGCTTGACGACGGTGGCCCCGGGATGGCGGGTACGGAAGTCGAGGAGGTGGTCCGGGGTGGCGCCGGTGAAGGAGTAGATGGTCTGGCTGGCGTCGCCGACGACGCAGAGGCTGTCGCGGTCGCCCAGCCACAGCTCCAGGAGACGCTGCTGGAGCGGGCTGACGTCCTGGTACTCGTCGACGACGAAGTGCTGGTACTGGTCGCGGACCAGGCGGGCGATGTCATCCTGGTCCTGGAGGATGCCCACGGTGAGCAGCAGGACGTCCTCGAAGTCGATGACGGAGCGCTCGCGCTTGATGTCCTCGTAGGCCGCGTAGAGCTGGGCGGTCTCGGCGGGTGCGCGCGGCAGCAGGCGGCGGGCCGCCGCGGCGGCGGCCGCGTAGTCCTCGGGAGCGGTCTGGGTGACCTTGGACCATTCGATCTCGGCGGTCACGTCCCGCAGCTCGGTGCGGTCGAGGCGGACACGGCAGGCCGCGGCGGCCTCGGCGACGAGCTTGCTCTTGCGGTCGACGATCCGCGGCATCTCACCGCCGACGACCCTCGGCCAGAAGTACTGGAGCTGGCGGAGCGCGGCGGAGTGGAACGTACGCGCCTGGGCACCCTGGACGCCGAGCTGACGGAGGCGGCCGCGCATCTCCCCCGCGGCGCGGTTGGTGAAGGTGACCGCCAGGACCGTCTGCGGCTGGAGTATCCCGGCGTGCACGCCGTAGGCGATGCGGTGCGTGATGGCACGGGTCTTCCCGGTGCCCGCACCGGCCAGGACGCACACCGGGCCGCGCAGGGTGGTCGCCACCTCGCGCTGCTCCGGGTCGAGCCCTTCGAGCACCGCGTCGGCACCCCGCGGCGGCGCGGCGACCTGGCCGGCGGGTCCGGCGGGGCCGGCTGCCGGCGGGAAGAGGGTCGAGTGCGTTGCTGATGTCACGCCGCCATGCTGCCAGGTCGGTGTGGCGCGGGCGCCGGTTGTCCACAGGGAGCCACGGTTAGTCATACGAATCGCGCTGGGTGCCTGGGGCGTGGCCGACAAACGGCCTCTGGGGCCGCCGTCCTACAACCTCCCACCGCCTCCGGGCGTCTAGGCAGGGCCGGAACCCGTTCGTCCACGCGGCGTTCGCTCCGGCTTTTCCTGCCGTTCGCGCACCGAACCGTGCGCGTCCCCACCGAGGAGAGCCGCCGTGCGTCAGCGCCAGTGCAAGTCCCTTCGCCCCTCGGGTGCCCTGCGGGCCGCGGCCGCGGTGGCCGCCGCGGCACCCGTCCTCGCGCTGGCACCCGCCGCGCAGGCCGCCCCGGGGGACACGGGACGGCCCGACCTGGTGGTGTCCGAGCTGCCGACCACGGGATGGGAGCCCGGCACCGTCCGGCACGACGGCGTCACCATCACCAACAAGGGCACCGCGGCCGCCGACGGCATCGTCTTCCGGGTGCGCCTCACCCGCGGCCTCGACTTCCCCGGGAGGACCGCCGGCTGCGCCTACACGACCGACCGCGACCAGGTGCGCCAGGCGCTCTGCCGGCTCGGCCTCACCATCGAGCCGGGTGCCACCGCCACCGTGCCCGTACCGATCGAGGTGCTGCCGAAGGCCCTGATGGAGAGCGTGGAGTACGGCACAGGCACCACGGGCGGCATCCCCGGCGAGGGGTACACCGAGAGCTACCACCACACGGCCGTGACCGCGGACAACACCGCCGACCTCGCCGCCGTGGGCGACCGTGCGAAGGGCCGACCGGGCCAGACGGTCACGGTCAGGGCCTCGCTGCGCAACGAGGGCCCGGGCTGGGTGCAGAACAACGTGAGCGACGACCAGCCGGCCCTGATGGTGAAGATCCCCGAGGGCACCACCGCAGTCCGGGTGCCCTCCGACTGCCTGCCCTTCGCGATCGACGGACCGAGCGGCCCCTCCCAGCCCGGCAAGCCGCAGTACGTCTGCCTCGCCTCCGACAACACCCTGGAGGTCGGCTCGGTGCACACGTACACGTTCCGGCTCAGGATCGGCCGGACGGCACAGAGCACGTCGGCAGAGGTGAAGGCCACCTCCGTGTACGACATCCACCCCCGGTTCGACCACAACGCGGCCAACGACACGGCGTCCGTCACCGTCCGCGTCCGCGGCCACCGCCCCGGCCAGGGCTCCGGTGCGGGCACCGGTGCGACCGCCACGCCCGACTCCGGCGCCCCCGGCTCCGGCAACCCCGGCTCCGGCACCCGCACGGACGGTGCCCACACCGGTGACGGGGCTCACCCGGTGGCCCCGGCCGGCGCGCGTACCGGGGCCTCCCTGGTGGCGGACTCCACCGGGGGCGGCGCTCTCGCGGGCACCGGTGCGGGCTCGACGCCCCTGGTGGCAGGGGCGTCGGCCGGAGCCGCGGGCGCCGGCGGCCTGCTGCTGGCGGCGGGCCGGCGGCGCAGGCGGAACGCCTCCTGAACGGTTTCCCGTGGGCCGCGGTGGTTCCCGGTGCCGGACCGGCCGGCCTCCGCCGTGCCTGCGGTCCCGTAGCGACCGGGAGGGACAGTCAGGGGCCCGGGGGCCCGGGAGGGGCCGCCGGACCGGGGGAATGGGAGGCCGCGCTCCGACGTTCGCTCCAGTGCCAGGACCCACCCAGCCACGAAGGAGCACACGCAATGCCGGGCACGGTGAGGATGTACAGCACCACATGGTGCGGCTACTGCCGCCGCCTCAAGGGGCAGATGGACCGCGAGGGCATCGGGTACGAGGAGATCAACATCGAGCAGGACCCGGAGTCGGCGGCGTTCGTGGAGAAGGCGAACGGCGGGAACCAGACGGTTCCCACCGTGCTCTTCCCCGACGGTTCCACGCTGACCAACCCCTCGTTGGCGCAGGTCAAGCAGAAGCTCGGCGTCTGAGCGCCGCGGCGTGTCCGCGCCGCGGCGCCGGGCACGCACTAGGCGGGGGTGGCCCCCGGCCGTGGCACGGGCTCGCCGTACCAGAGCTCGATGAGGCGGGCCGCGATCGAGATCCCGTAGGGGGGCAGCACCTCCCCGGACTCGAACGCGGCCCGCAGCTCGTCCCGGGAGAACCAGCGGGCCTCGGAGATCTCCTCACCGTCCACGGTGATCTTCGAGGACACGGCCCTGGCCATGAAGCCGAGCATCAGGCTGGACGGGAAGGGCCAGGGCTGGCTGGCGACGTACTCGACCTCGCCGACCTCGACGCCCGCCTCCTCCCACACCTCACGGCGCACGGACTGCTCGATGGACTCGCCGGGCTCCACGAAGCCCGCGAGCGTGGAGAAGCGGCCCTCCGGCCAGTGCATCTGGCGGCCGAGCAGCGCACGGTCCTCGTGGTCCGTGACCAGCATGATCACGGCCGGGTCGGTCCGCGGGTAGTGCTCGGCGCCGCAGGCCGGGCAGCGGCGGATGTGGCCGGCGGCGGTGATGACCGTCCGCTCTCCGCAGCGCGAGCAGAAGCGGTGCAGCCGCTGCCAGTTCTCCAGGGCGACCGCGTGCGCCATGAGGCCCGCGTCCCGCGGGGAGAGCAGCAGGCCCGCCTCACGCAGCCCGGCGGCGCGCGCGGACTGGTCCATGCGCCCGGGAAGGCTGTCCTTCTGGAGCGCGAAGTAGCTCACACCGTCCCCGTCGGTGCCGAGGAAGTAGCGGTGCGCTTCGGTGAGCGGAGCCTCGAAGGAGGGCGTCATCACCAGCTCGGTGCTGCCGTCCTCGGTCTCGTCGATGAGCACCTGGCCGCCGGAGACCACGAAGGCCCTGGTCGTCGGGTGGCTCCAGGCGGCGGCAAGCCACGCCTCGTCCAGGCGGTGATGTGCGGCGCGGTCGATGCCGCTCGCGGCGGCGAGCGAGAGCGGGCGGTCGCCGACGCGGTCGTCGGTGCGGTCGGTCCAGGTGGTCACAGTAGCTTCCAACTCCCCCAGTGGAATGAGAGTTTCGGCGGGGCGGTGTGGGTGGGCGTCCGGCGGCGCTCGGCGGGCGGGTGCGGGCCCTGCGCGGATGACGGGGCCCGTCCAGTGTGCCTCGCGGGCCGGGGTCGCCGGTCGTCAGCGGGCTCGGGGCCGTGCGGCGGGGAGGGCGGCGGCAGGAGCGGGGTGCCGCTCACCGGACGCGCGGACGCGCCGCTCACCGGACGTGCGGACGGCGCGGACGGCACCGTCCAGGACTTGCTCATGCATGGAGCCTAACGGTCCGCCGGGAGGTCCCCCTCGGGCGGTTCCGCGGCACCGGGCCCACCCCGGGGTGCGTTGTGACCAGCATCACCGGACCCTTCACCCGTCTCCGGCCGGCCCGCGCGGCGCCGGACCGGGGCCGCGCCGGACGCGTCCGCCCGGTGCTCGGCCGTACCCGGATCCGCCGGCCGCCCCGGCGGATCCGGTGCGCCCTCGAGGAGGATGCGCTCCAGCTCCGCGCGGCCCGGCAGGTGCGGCGGACGGACCGTCCGCCCCGTGCGTATGTGCACGAACACGGCGCCTACGGACTCCACGGGGACGCCGTGCTGCTCGGCCCAGGCGAGCCGGTAGATCGCGAGCTGGAGCGGGTCGGCATGGGGGATCCGGAGCGGGCCGGCCTCGGGGCTGCCGTCTTCCCGGCCGGTGCCGCCGTGGGCCCGGCCGGTCTTCCAGTCGACGATCTCGTACGCGGCGCCGGGCCCGTCGCCCTCCTTGTAGACGGCGTCGATACGGCCGCGGACGACCCGGCCGGCCAGCGTGATCTGGAAGGGGGCCTCCACACGGTGGGGCGTGCGGTGCGCGTAGGGGGTGCGTTCGAACGCCTCCTTGAGAGCCTGCAGGTCGCGTTCGTCGTCGATCTCCGCATCGTCGCCTGGCAGCTCGTCGGGTTCGAGCACGGGCAGCCTGAGCGCCTCGAAACGGGCCTCGACCCAGGCGTGGAAGCGGGTGCCTCGGCGGGCGGCTGGCCGCGGCGGACGGGGCATGGGACGCGCCAGCTCCCGTGCGAAGCCGTCCGGGTCGGCCGCGAGGCGCACCAGCTCCGTGGCCGTCAGCGAGGGGGGCAGCGGGATCTCCGTCACGGCCTCGCGGGCGCGCAGCAGCTCTCCCGTGAGCGCGCCGAGATCACGGTCCCAGGAGGCGATCGCCCGGGCCTCCTCCGGGGTGAGGTCCGGGGCGGCGGCCCCCTGGGACGGGGCGGGAACCCCTTCGCCGTCCCGGTACGGGGCCTCCGCGGCGTCCTCGTCGCCGCTGTGCGGGGCTCCCGCGGTGTCGCCGCCGTCCCGGGGTGCGGCCGCCGGCGTCCGGTGGGGGCTCTGGTGCGGGATCGCGGGGGTCCTGACCGCCCGGTCGTCCGCGGTCCGCTCCAGGTGCGCCAGCACGCGCGCGGCGGCGGCCCTGCGGCGCTCCAGGGCGGTGGGGTCGAGCGGCAGGGGCCACGCCCTGACGGCCTCCTCCGCGCGCAGCAGAGCCGGGTTCTCCTCGTCCTCGGCCGGTTCGTCGGCCCATGCCTCGATCTCGCCGTGGCCCGATGCGCAGTGGTCGTGGAGCGCCCACAGGAAGTCCGAGGGCCCGCGGGGCTTCTTCTGGGCGGGGCCCCACCAGTGCCCGGAGCCGAGCAGCAGGCTGCGCGGGCGGGTGAAGGCGACGTAGCCGAGGCGCAGCTCCTCGGTGTGCTGGTGGTCCTTCATCGCCTCCTGGAACGCCTTCAGGCCCTTGGCGTCCCATGCGGGGACATCGGGCAGGGTCGCGGCGTCACCGCGCAGGGCGTGCGGCAGGACCTTGCCCTGTGCGGTCCACTTCTCACGCCCCTGGGTGCTGGGGAAGGTGCCGCTGACCAGTCCGGGGACGGCGACGACATCCCATTCGAGGCCCTTCGACCTGTGGGCGGTGAGCACCTTGACCGTGTTCTCGCCGCCGGGCAGGGCGGCGTCCAGGCCCTTCTCGTACTGCGCCGCGGTGCGCAGGAAGCCGAGGAAGGCGAGCAGGGTGGCCTCGCCGTCGTGGGCGGCGAAGGACGCGGCGACGTCCAGGAAGTTCGACAGGGTCTCGCGGCGGCGCGCGGCCAGGGCGTGCGGTGACGCGGACAGCTCCACCTCCAGGCCGGTCACCGCCAGCACCCGGTGCAGCACGTCCATGAGCGGATCGGCGAGCGAACGGCGCAGGTCGCGCAGCTCCGCGGCGAGGTGGGCGAACCGCACGCGCGCCTCCGGCGAGAACGGCAGCGCGTCCTCCTGGGGCCGCGCCTCGAACGGCGTCTCCAGGAAGGTGTCCAGGGCGTCCGCGAGGGAGATCACCTCGGCGGGGTCGACGCCTTCGACGGCCTCGGCGAGGCGCCGGTCGGCGTCGTCGGGGGCCGCCTTCTCGTGGCCCACCAGCAGGCGTGCGCGGCGGCCCAGCAGGGCCAGGTCGCGGGGACCGATGCGCCAGCGGGGGCCGGTGAGCAGCCGCACCAGGGAGGCGTTGGCGCCCGGGTCCTGGAGGACTTCGCAGACGGCGACGAGATCGGCGACCTCGGGCAGGTGGAGCAGCCCGGAAAGACCCACTACCTCGACGGGCACCTCACGCGCGACCAGCGCCTTCTGTATCTCGGCGAAGTCGGCCGCGGTACGGCACAGGACGGCGATCCCGCCCGGCGGCGTGCCGGTGCGCACGAGATGGGCGAGGGAGTCGGCGAGCCAGTCGATCTCCTCGGCGTGGGTGGCCAGGAGGGCGCACCGTACCGTCCCGTCGCGTTCGGCGCCGGGGGCGGGCCGCAGGGCCTGCACGCCCGTGTGCAGCGCCCGCAGGGGTGCGGCGAGGGTGTTGGCCAGGTCGAGCAGCCGGCCGCCGCTGCGGCGGTTCTCGCTGAGCGCGTGGCGCTGCGCGGGGCGGCCGTCGGAGGCCGCGAAGTGCTCGGGGAAGTCGTCGAGGTTGGCGACGGAGGCGCCGCGCCAGCCGTAGATGGCCTGGCAGGGGTCTCCGACGGCGGTGACGGGGTGCCCCGTGCCGTCGCCGAACAGCGCGGCGAGCAGGACGCGCTGCGCGACGGACGTGTCCTGGTACTCGTCCAGGAGGACGACGCGGAACTCCTCCCTGAGGATCGCGCCGACCTCGGGGCGGGTGCGGGCCAGGGTCGCCGACAGGGCGATCTGGTCGCCGAAGTCGAGGAGGTCGCGGTCCCGCTTGGCCAAGCGGTAGCGGCCGACCAGCTCGGTGAGTTCGCGGCGGGCGGCGGCGGCCTCCGGGACCTTGCGCAACTCGGCGTTGGTGAGCTTGACGCCGTCCAGCGCGCGCAGCAGCTCGGCGTCGTGGGCGCGCAGCCTGCCCGGGTCCACGAGGTGCTCGGCCAGCTCCGCGTCCAGGGCCAGCAGGTCGCTGACGAGGTCGGGGAAGGAGCGGGTGAGCGCCGGATAGGGGCCCGGCGCCTCGCGCAGGACGCGGGCGGCGAGCTGGAAGCGGGTGGCGTCGGCGAGCAGGCGTGCGGTGGGCTCCAGACCGATGCGCAGGCCGTGGTCCGCAAGGAGCCGGCCGGCGAAGGCGTGGTACGTGGAGATGACGGGCTCGCCCGGGGGCTGGTCCTGCCGTACGGGATCGGGGTCGGTGACGCCCGCCCTGACGAGTGCGGTGCGCACCCGCTCGGCCAGTTCGCCCGCCGCCTTGTTGGTGAACGTCAGGCCGAGGACCTGCTCGGCCGTCACCTGACCGGTGCCGACCAGCCAGACGACGCGGGCCGCCATCACCGTCGTCTTGCCCGACCCGGCACCGGCCACGATCACCTGGGGTGCGGGCGGCGCGGTGATGCAGGCCGTCTGCTCCTCGGTGAAGGGGATGCCGAGGAGCTCCTTGAGCTGCTCGGGGTCCGTGATGCGGGCATTCACGTCGAACGAGGCTAACGGGAGCCGCTGACAACCAGGGCGCGCGGTCCGTCCACAGCCGCCTGTACCGGGTGCGGTGCGCCGCCTTTCGCTCCCGGCGCCCCCTTGCCCACCACGGCCGTTGCCACGTGGCGGCCGAGGCCGTTCCACCCGTACGCCACCGCCCGGGCAGGCCGTCGACGCCGCCCGGGCGCGCCACCTCCGACGCCCGTGCGCGCGGCCGACGCCCGTGTGCGCCACCGCAGACGCGGCTGCGCGACGCGGCCGCCGGTCGGCGAGGTGACGGCCGGTCGGCAGCGTGAGCACCGGTCCGCGGGGCGGCGGGCGCTACTCCACGACGTGGTGGCCTTCGGGGCGGGCGCTGCACGCGGCGCGGAAGGCGCAGTGGGTGCAGTGCTGGCCGGCGGTCGGGGTGAAGCGCTCGTCGAGGACCTTGCCCGCGGCGGTGGCCAGCAGATCCCCGATCCACTCGCCGGACAGGGCCGCCTGGGGCTGCACCTTGGGGAAGGCGTCACCGCCGTCCTTCCGGGCGGCGCCCTGGCGGAGCTGGACGAGTTCGGCGCCGCCGGGCTCCGGGGCCGTCCCGCCGAACACGTCGTCGACGGCGCCCTCGCGCACGGCGAGCTGGTAGACCGCGAGTTGCGGGTGCCGGGCGACGTCGGCGGCAGAAGGGGACTGCTTGCCGGTCTTGAAGTCGACGACGTAGGCGCGGCCCTGGGCGTCCCGCTCCACCCGGTCCATGGCGCCGCGGATGCGCACCTCGAAGGGGCCCGCGCCCAGGGTCACGTCGAAACCGTGCTCGCCGGCGACGGGAGTGCGTCCCGCGCGATCGGTGACGTGCCACCGCAGGAAGCGTTCGAGCGCCACGCGCGCGTGCTCCTTCTCCTGAGCGGACTTCCAGGGCGCGTCGAAGGCCAGCGCGTTCCAGACGCTTTCGAGGCGCTCCATGAGGACGCCGAGGTCGGCGGGGGTGCGTCCGGAGGCCACCTCGTCGGCCAGGACGTGCACGACGTTGCCGAAGCCCTGTGCGGCGGTGGCGGGCCGGTCGGCCTTGACCTCGCGGGCCAGGAACCACTGCAGGGCGCAGGAGTTGGCGAGCTGGTCGAGGGCGCTCCCGGAGAGCACGACGGGGTGGTCGCGGTCCCGCAGCGGCACCTTGCTGTCGGTCGGCTCCGCCAGGCCCCACCAGCGCTGCGGGTGCGCGGACGGCACGAGGGGGCGGCCCTCGCCGTCGTCGAGTGCCGCGAGCCGGGCGAGCCGCTCGGCGGCGGCCTCCCTGAGCGCGTCCGAGACGCGCGGGTCGACGGTGGTGGCCCGCAGCTCGGCGACCAGGGCGGCCACGGACAGCGGGCGGCGCGGGCGGCCGGTGACGTCCTTGGGGGTGACGCCGAGCTCGGTCAGGAAGCGGGACGGCTGGTCGCCGTCGTCGGCGGGGGCCTTCACGGCGGTGACGACGAGCCGGTCGCACGCGCGCGTGGCGGCCACGTAGAACAGCCGCCGCTCCTCGGCGAGCAGTGCGCCCGGCGTCAGCGGCTCGGCGAGGCCGTCGCGCCCGATGCGGTCGGCCTCCAGCAGGGAGCCACGGCGGCGCAGGTCGGGCCAGAGGCCCTCCTGGACCCCGGCCACCACCACCAGAGCCCATTGCAGGCCCTTGGCGCGGTGCGCCGTCATCAGGCGTACGGCCTCGGGGCGCAGGGCGCGGCGGGTGAGGGTGTCCGCGGCGATGTCCTGGGCCTCGACCTCGGTCAGGAAGTTGAGGGCGCCGCGGCCGCCGGTGCGCTCCTCGGCACGGGCCGCCGTCGCGAAGAGGGCGCACACGGCGTCGAGGTCGCGGTCTGCGTTGCGCCCGCCGGCGCCGCCGCGGCGTGCCGCCCGTTCCAGCCGCTGCGGCCACGGGGTGCCGTCCCACAGCTCCCACAGCGCCTCCTCCGCGGTGCCGCCGCCCGCGAGGAGCTCACGGGCCTTGCGCAGCAGTGCGCCGAGCCGCTGCGCGCCGCGCGCGTACACCGGGTCGTGCGCGACGAGGCGTTCCGGCTCGGCCAGGGCCCGCGCGAGCAGCTCGTCGGAGGGCGGGGGCACGGGGTTCCCGGCGGTGCGCTCCTCCTCGCGCAGCGCCCGGCCCAGCCGCCTCAGATCGGTGGAGTCCATACCGGCGAGGGGGGAGGCGAGCAGGGTCAGCGCCGTCTCCGTGTCGAGCCAGGCGTGCGCGGCCTGCCCCCCGCCGCCCGCGGTGGACGCCCCGGAGCCCGCAGCCGCCCCCGGCTCCGTCCCCGTCCCCGACTCCGTCCCCGTCCCCGACTCCGACTCCGGCTCCGGCTCCGGCTCCGGCTGCGACTCGAACTCCGACTCCGTGCCCGTCCCCGGCTCCGCAGCCATGCCCGACTCCGCGGCCGCCCCGGAGGCCGCGGGGGCGACGGAGCCCGCGCGAGCGGCCGAACCGGAGGTGGCGCGGCTGCGCTCCGCGTCGCGGGCCGCCGCCGTGGCCACCGCCTTCAGCGCCGTCAGCAGGGGGGCCACCGCGGGTTCGTGGCGCAGAGGGAGGTCGTCGCCGTCGATGTCCAGGGGAACGCCCGCGGCGGTGAGGGCGCGGCGCGCTGCGGGGATGGCGCGGGATCCGGCGCGCACCAGCACGGCCATCTCGCTCCAGGGCAGCCCGTCCTCCAGGTGGGCACGGCGCAGCAGGTCGGCGATGTTGTCCAGCTCGGCCCCGGGTGTCGGGTACGTGTAGACCTCCACCCGGCCGCCGTCCCGTACGGGGGTGGGTTCCCGGTGGGCGCGCACCTCCTGGGCGGGCAGCCGCGTCAGGGGCATGCGCCGGGCTACCTCCCGGGTGGCGTCCAGCACCCGTGCTCCCATGCGGCGGGAGGCGCCCAGCACCCGCACCGGGGCGGACCGGCCGTCCGCGCGCGGGAAGGCGTGCGGGAACTCCAGGATGCCGTTGACGTCGGCGCCGCGGAACGCGTAGATGGACTGGTCGGGGTCGCCGAAGGCGCACAGGGTGCGCCCGCCGCCGGCCAGGGCCCGCAGCAGGCGCACCTGCGCCGCGTCGGTGTCCTGGTACTCGTCCACGAACACCGCGTCGTACTGCGCGGCGAGCCGGCCGCCGACCTCCGGTTCCGCGGCGAGCAGGACGGCGCGGTGCACCAGCTCGGCGTAGTCGAGCACTCCCTGCATGTCGAGCACGTCCAGGTACTCGGCGAGGAAGGCCGCGGCGGCGCGCCAGTCGGGCCTGCCGATACGGGCGGCGAAGGCGTGCAGTGCGGCGGGGCCGAGGCCCAGCTCACGGCTGCGGGCGAGGACCGCGCGGACCTCGTCGGCGAATCCGCGGGTGGTCAGGCAGGCGCGCAGCTCGTCGGGCCAGCGCACCCGCCCGAGGCCCGCGCGCTCCAGGTCGATCTGCCCCGCGAGGAGTTCGCGGACGGCGACGTCCTGCTCGGGTCCGGACAGCAGGCGCAAGGGCTCGGCGAACAGGTCGGCGTCCTGGTGGGCGCGGACCAGGGCGTAGCAGAAGGAGTGGAAGGTGGTGGCCCGGGGCGCGCGGGCCGCACCGGTGCGCAGCGCCATGCGGTCGCGCAGGTCCACCGCGGCCCTGCGGCTGAACGTCAGCACCAGGATGCGTTCGGGAGCCGTGCCGCGCTCGATGCGTGCCGCGACGGCCTCCACCAGTGTGGTGGTCTTCCCCGTGCCCGGCCCCGCGAGGACGAGCAGCGGTCCGCCGGGGTGGTCAACCACAGCACGCTGGCGTGCGTCCAGACGAGGGGGGTGGACCGGCGCCGGCGGGGTACGCACGAGTCGGTACGCACCGGAAAATCCCGGTCGTACCCCTGGATGCGACGGGTGCCGGAACGAGGAAGGGGAGCTCACGTGAATCGCCGGTTCTGCTGGAGTGCTGGTGGTCGCGCCGCCCCGGACGCCGGACGGCAGCCGCGGGGTGAGTGGGATGGGTGACGCCGACGCTACGCCCCCCGGGTCGCCCGGGACACCGCTTCCCCCGTACGGGCCAGCGGTTGCTGTGGGGGGCGCCCGATGGCGGGAGGCTTCAGGTGTGAGCCTCCGTGCGGCCCCCGCCGTCCCACCGCGCCCGGCGCATGTCGATGCGCGGCATGTGCCCCTCGGACGCGTGACCGGCCTGGCGCAGCGGGGTGGCCTCCGCGCGGTAGTGCGCCAGCGCATCCAGCTCGTGGCCGGGCAGCAGGGCGCCGTCCGCTCGTACCACCCGCCACCAGGGCACCGCGGCGCCGTAGAGGGCCATCACCCGGCCCACCTGGCGGGGGCCGCCCTCCTCCAGCCACTCCGCGACGTCCCCGTAGGTCATCACGCGCCCCGGCGGGATCAGCTCCGCGACCTCGAGCACCCGCTCCGCGTAGTCGGGCAGGTCGCCGTGGCCCTCGTCCGGGGTGTGCGATCGGCGGCTCTCCTCGCTCATCCGTCCCATCCTGCCCTACCGCCACGACAACGAGACCGGACCGTGACCCGCTCGTCCACGTGCCCGGAAACGGGGCATGAGGCACACTGTGGGGCCCCGCACGAGCCCCTGGTGCGTTCTGCTGTCAGAGGGGCATGCCACCATCATGCGGGCGGTGACTGGTGATACGAGATCAAGAAGACACTTCGGAACAGCAGGGCGTGCACCCCGGTGAGCCGGTGGGCACCTCTGCCGCCGTGTCACGCCCGGACGCAGGCGGCGCCGCCCGGCGCGGCGGCCGTACGAGCACCGGCAGGACCGGCGTGAACGGCGCCTCCGGCCCTGCCGCCGCGGCCGACCGGGCCGACGGCACGGGGACGCCCGGCGATGCCACGCGCGGCGAGCCCTCGCCGGGTCGCACGCACGGCAGGGCATCCCAGGGCCGTGCGGGCGGTGACGGCACCGCAAGCGACGCGGAGCGCGACGGCGCCCGCGGGGCCGGGTCCGGTGCCGTCCGCAGTCCCGCCCACGAAGGCACCCGGGCTACCGGACACCACCCCGACGACGCACACGACTCCGGGCAGGGGCCCCACGGCTCCGGGCAGGGGTCCCACGACTCAGGCCGTGGCGGAGCCCACGAGGCGGGCCGCGCGGAACCCGGCGGCGCGCCCGGTGCCCCACCTGGTGGCACACCCGGTGACGACGCACACGCCACGGGCCCCGGCGGCGCGCACGAAGCAGGCCGCGGCGGAGCTGCCGGTGGCACAGGCCGCGGCAGGGCCCCCGGCGCCGGCCCCGGCGGCGCGCACGACGCCCTCCGCGGCGAAGCCCTCGCACCCGTCCGGGGCAGCGCCCACGAGGCCGGCGGCACCGGTGCGCACGAGGCCGGCCAGGGCTCCCACGAGGCGGGCGTCGAGGCACCCGGCCCGCCGCCTCCCCCGGACCGTTCCGAAGGCGGTGCGCACATCGACGAGGTGGAGGGCGACGAACCCCTCCTCCCCGCGCGCGTGCACCGCCCCTCCGACCTGATGCGGCTGCTGTGCGGTGTCCTCGCGATCGTCGTGGTGCTCGCGATCGCCGCGTTCGCACACGGCACCACCTCCGGCCTTGAACAGGACATCAACAAGGGCACGGGACAGGCCCCCGACCTGCTGATCAGGTTCGCCGGCCTGGCGTCGAGCATCGCCGTGCTCCTCGTACCCGTCGCGTTCGCCATCGAGAGGCTGATCAAACGCGACGGGCTGCGGATCGCCGACGGTGTGCTCGCCGCGGTGCTGGCGCACGGCGTGACGCTGGCGACCGACCTGTGGGTGGCGAGAGGGGCTCCGGCCTCCATCAAGGAGGCGCTCACCCAGCCGTCGCCGGGCGACCTCCATGCGCTCACCGATCCCGTGCACGGCTATCTGGCCCCCGTCATCGCCTATATGACGGCGGTCGGCATGGCCCGCAGACCGCGCTGGCGCGTGGTGCTGTGGGTGGTGCTGCTGCTCGACGCGTTCGCCATGCTCGTCACCGGTTACACCACACCCTTCTCGATCATCCTCACTGTGCTGATCGGCTGGACCGTGGCGTACGGGACGCTCTACGCGGTCGGTTCGCCGAACGTGCGGCCCACCGGGCAGAACCTGCTCGCCGGTCTGCGGCGGGTGGGGTTCCACCCGGTGAGCGCGGCACGCGAGGAGCCGGTCCCCGGCGCCGCCGAGGCCGTGGACAGCACGGAGGGCGGCGACCGCGGCAGGCGGTACTTCGTCACCCTGGAGGACGGTCCGCCGCTCGACGTGACGGTCGTCGACCGCGAGCAGCAGGCGCAGGGCTTCTACTACCGCGTCTGGCGGCGTCTGACGCTGCGCGGCATCACCACCCGCAGCAGCCTTCAGTCGCTGCGCCAGGCGCTGGAGCAGGAAGCACTGCTCGCCTACGCGGCCATCTCCGCGGGGGCCAGGGCGCCCAAGCTGATCGCCACCTCGGAACTCGGCCCGGACGCCGTGATGCTGGTCTACGAGCACATCGGGGGCCGCACCCTGGACGCGGTGCCCGACGAGGAGATCGCGGACGCGCTGCTCCACGACGCCTGGCGGCAGGTGCAGGCCCTCCAGTCGCGCCGCATCGCGCACCGCAGGCTGGCGGGCGACGCGATCCTGGTCGACGACGCGGGCCGGGTGGTCCTGACCGACCTGCGCGGCGGCGAGATCGCCGCGGGCGACCTGGTGCTGCGCATGGACGTCGCCCAGTTGGTGACCACCCTGGGGCTGCGGGTCGGTGCCGAGCGCGCCGTGGCCTCCGCGGTGCACGTCCTCGGACCCGACACGGTGGCCGACTGCCTGCCGCTGCTCCAGCCGATCGCGCTGACCCGGGCCACCCGCGGCACGCTCCGCAGGCTGGCGCGCGAGCGCTCGCAGCGGGAGCGCGACGCGGTGCTGGATGCCTCCAGGACGGCGAAACCGGCCCGGCCCGCGGAGGCGGGGCAGCCCGCGGAGGGCGAGGGCGGGCCGGCGGAGGCGGGCGCGGAGCAGGCCGACCAGCGGCACCCCCTCGACAAGAAGGCGCTGCGTGCCGAGAGGCAGGCGGAGAAACAGGCCGTGGAAGAGGCCCTGGAAGAGGCCCGCGAAGAAGACCTGCTGTCCCAGATCCGCCACCAGGTGCTGCTGATCCGCCCGCAGGCGCCGGTGGAACCGGCCCGCCTGGAGCGGATCAAGCCGCGCACCCTGGTGAGCTTCATCGCCGGGGCCATCGGTGCGTACTTCCTGCTCACGCAGTTGACCCACATCGAGTTCGGCAGCCTCTTCCGGGAAGCGCACTGGGGCTGGGTCGCCATGGCCGTGCTGTTCTCGGCGCTGAGCTACTTCGCGGCGGCGATGAGCCTGCTCGGCTACGTACCGGAGAAGGTGCCCTTCATGCGGGCGGTCGGCGCCCAGGTGGCGGGTTCCTTCGTGAAGATCGTGGCGCCGGCGGCGGTCGGCGGTGTGGCGCTCAACACACGCTTCCTCCAGCGCGCGGGCGTACGCCCGGGGCTTGCGGTGGCCAGCGTGGGCGCGTCGCAGTTGTTCGCACTGGGCAGCCACCTCGTGATGCTGCTGGTCTTCGGCTATGTGACCGGCACGGAGAAGACTCCCTCCCTGTCGCCCTCCCGCACGGTCATCGGGGGCCTGCTCACCGTGGCGGTGCTCGGCCTGGTGGTGACGTCCATCCCGTTCCTGAGGAAGTTCGTCGTCACACGCGTGCGGTCACTGTTCGCGGGCGTGGTGCCCCGGATGCTGGACGTGCTCCAGCGGCCGCAGAAGCTGCTCGCCGGCATCGGCGGCACGCTGCTGCTGACGGCCGCGTTCGTGATGTGCCTGGACGCGTCGATCCGGGCGTTCGGCGACGACCGGACCAGCCTCAGCCTCGCCAGCGTCGCCGTCGTCTTCCTGGCGGGAAACGCACTCGGCTCCGCGGCGCCCACGCCGGGAGGCGTGGGCGCGGTCGAGGCCACGCTCACGGTCGGCCTGATCGCCGTCGGCCTCCCCAAGGAGGTCGCCGCGCCGGCCGTGCTGCTGTACCGGCTGCTGACGCTCTGGCTGCCGGTGCTGCCGGGGTGGCTGTTCTTCAACCACCTCACCAGGAAAGGCGCGCTCTAGCACTCCGGGGCGCGCACCGGTGGCTCGTGCCGCCGCGGACGTCACCCGCACGGCCCGCGGCCCCGAGCGCCCCGTACGCGCCCACCGCAGGATGAGGGCATGCCGAAGCCCTTCGCGCTGCGCGCCGCAGCCCTGGCAGCCACCACCGTCCTGCTGTCCGCGTCCCTCGCGGCCTGCGGCGACGCGCGGGGTGCCGGGGACGGGCCCGGCGGCCGCCGGGCCCCGGACGGCCAGGACGGCGACCTCGCGTCCCAGAAGCTGAACTGGCGCGACTGCCCCGCGCCGTCCGAGTCTGAGGGCGGCGGCCCCTCGCCCTCACCGCTGCCCGACGGCGGTTCCTGGCAGTGCGCCGACATGAAGGCCCCCCTCGCCTGGAGCAGTCCCAGGGGCGCAACGATCGGTCTGGCGCTGATCCGCGCACGGACCAGCGGTCCCAGGGACAGGCGCATCGGCTCGCTCGTCTTCAACTTCGGCGGCCCCGGCGGTTCCGGAGTGACCACCCTGCCCGCCTTCGGCAGCGAGTACGAGAAGCTGCGCACCCGCTACGACCTGGTGAGCTTCGACCCCCGCGGAGTGGGCCGCAGTGCGGGGGTGCGATGCGAGGACGACCGCGGGCTCGACGCGTACTTCCAGCAGGACTTCACCCCCGACACCGGCGCCGAGGAGAACCGGCTGCTGCGGAGCACCAGGGCGTTCAACTCGGCCTGCGCACGGCACTCCGGGCGGCTGCTCCCCCATGTCGGCACCGTGGACGCCGCACGCGACATGGACCTGATGCGCCGGGTCCTCGGCGACCGGAAACTGTACTACTTCGGCATCTCCTACGGCACCGAGCTCGGCGGCGTCTACGCCCACCTGTTCCCGAGGAGGATCGGCCGCGCGGTGTTCGACGCCGTCGTCGACCCCACCCAGAACCCCGAGCAGAGCTCGCTCGGCCAGGCCAGGGGCTTCCAGTTGGCGCTGGACAACTACGCCGGGGACTGTGCCGCCAGACCCGGCGGCTGCCCCGTCGGCAGCAGCAAGCAGGACGTCGAGCGGCGCATCGCCGGGCTGCTGAGGAGTCTGGACGCCAAGCCCCTGCCGGGGATCGCGCCGCGCCGCCTCACCCAGACCGCCGCCACCAACGGCATCGCCCAGGCGCTGTACTCCAAGGACTTCTGGGACTACCTCACGGAGGGCCTCGAAGCGGCCTACGACGGCAACGGCACCGTCCTGATGATGCTGTCCGACTCGATGAACGGCCGCAACGAAGACGGCCACTACAGCAACATCCAGGCCGCGAACGTGGCCATCAACTGCGCCGACGACAGACAGCGCTACAGCCGGGCCGAGGTGCACAAGCGCCTTCCGGCCTTCCGGCGGGCGTCCCCGCTGTTCGGCGACTACCTGGCCTGGGGCATGCTCAACTGCACCGGCTGGCCCGTCGCGGGCGCCGCGCCCCACCCGGACGTACGCGCGCCCGGCGCACCCCCGATCCTCGTCATCGGCAACACCGGCGACCCGGCCACCCCCTACCGGGGCGCGCACCGGATGGTCCAGAGTCTCGGCGGGCACGTCGGAGTGGAACTCACGTACAGGGGCCAGGGCCACGGGGCGTACGACAGCGGGAACAGATGCGTACAGAACGCTGTCAACGGCTATCTTCTGGACGGGAAGGTGCCGCGGGCGGGCACGGTGTGCTCGTAGACGGCATGTGCTCGGCGCCGGTGCCCGCCTCCTCCGGTACGCGCTCGGCGCGGTGCCTGCCCTGCGCGGTGCCACCTGACGCGGCCCCCGCCCCGCACGGTCCGGTCCCGGCACGGACAGGTCCGGTCCCGGCACGGTGGTGCCCGCCGAATCCGGCGCGCCCCGCACCGCCGCACCACCGGGCCACCGCATCACCGGGAGACCCGCACCACCGCAGCACCGCACCCCCGCGCCACCAGGGCCGCCGCGTCCTGCGGCGGCCCGGTCCGGCTGTCAGTGGCCCCGCCTACTATGACCTGACCGTCTTCCGTGCGGAGGACCGGCACGAGGGGGCCATGATGCGTTTCGGGAAGCGGGCGGCGGCCGTGGTCGCCGCCGCGCTGCTGCTGGCCGGCTGCGGCCCGGACGGCGGCTCCGGCAGGAGCAGCGCGGCGGAGCCGGGCCGCCCCGACCCCTCCGCGCCCACGGCCGCCCCGGCCCCCGGCCACTCCGCAGGCGCCGTGCCGACGGACGCCCTGCCCCGGCCCCTCACCGGCCAGCGGCTGCGCTGGGCCCGCTGCACCGGCGGCGCGGGGGCACCGCCCGGCGGCCAGTGGCAGTGCGCCACCATGAAGGCTCCGCTGGACTACACCAGGCCGGGCGGCAGGACCATCGGCATCGCGCTGATCCGCGAGAAGAGCACCGGCAGCGGCTCCCGCATCGGTTCCCTGGTCTTCAATTTCGGCGGCCCGGGAGGCTCGGGCGTCTCCCTGCTGCCGTCCTTCGCCGACCTCTACGGCACCCTGCGCGGCCGCTACGACCTGGTCAGCTTCGACCCGCGAGGCGTCGGGGCCAGCGAGGGCGTGCGCTGCCGCAGCGACCAGCAGCTCCAGGCGGCCGAGTCGGTCGACCTGACTCCGGACACAGCGGCGGAGGAGAAGGCGTACTTCAAGGACGCGGCGGACTTCGGCGCGGGCTGCGAGCGCAGCGCCGGATCGCTGCTGCCGCACCTGTCCACCGCCGACACCGCCCGCGACATGGACCTGCTGCGCGAGGTCCTCGGCGACCGCAGGCTCCACTACTTCGGCATCTCCTACGGCACCGAGCTGGGCGGCGTCTACGCCCACCTCTTCCCGAAGAACACCGGCCGCCTGGTGCTGGACGCCGTCGTCGACCCCACGGCGAACTCCACGGCCCAGGAGAAGAACCAGACCCGCGGCTTCCAGCGCGCCCTCGACGACTACCTCACGTCCACCGGCCAGGACCCCCGCCGGGGCACCGCGAGGATCGCAGCCCTGCTGAAGCGCCTGGACGCCCGTCCACTGCCCGCCTCCGGCGACCGGAAGCTGACCCAGTCCCTGGCAGTCACCGGCATCACCGTCACCCTCTACAGCAAGGAGACCTGGCCCGAGCTGACCGCCGGCCTCCAGGCCGCGGGGCGGGGCGACGGCAGCCCGCTGCTGCGGCTCGCCGACGCGTACAACGAGCGCGGCCCGTCCGGGCACTACGGCACCCAGGCACACGCCCAGCGCGCCATCTCCTGCCGGGACAGCAAGCAGCGCCCGACGCCCGAGCAGGCCAGGCGGGAGCTTGGGGCCTTTCGCGCGATATCACCCGTCTTCGGACCGCTGCTGGGCTGGGACTCGGCGGGCTGGTGCTACCAGTGGCCGGTGCCGGGCCTCGACGAGACCCCGGACGTCGCCGCGGCGGGCGCGCCGCCCATCCTGGTCGTCGGCAACACGGGCGACCCGGCCACCCCCTACGAAGGCGCCCGGAAGATGGCCGACGAGCTGGGCAGGGGCGTCGGGATCGAGCTCACCTGGAAGGGCGAGGGCCACGGCGCGTACGGCAACGGCAGCGGCTGCGTGGACGGGACGGTGGACGACTACCTGCTGGACGGCACCACGCCCCGCGACGGCAAGGTCTGCTCCTGAGCTGACGCACGCAGAAGGGGCCCACCCGTACCGAAGGGGGACCGGCTGCGGGTCGCGTCACCTCGTCCACCGGCAGGTGGCCGCGGCCTCCCCGCGCCGAGGGGAACGGCCCTCGCGTCCAAGGGGGGCCGACCCGCACGCCCGAGGGGCCCGTGCACACGGCACGGGCCCCTCGGGGATCGTCAGGGCGACGAGAGCGCCGGCCCCGCACGGCAGCGGCCCCGGACCAGGGGCCGATGCCGCGGGCGGCACTCAGTACACGGGCTTCTCGGGCTCGATCTGGTTGACCCAGCCGATCACTCCGCCGCCGACATGCACCGCGTCGGAGAAGCCGGCGGACTTCAGCACCGCGAGCACCTCCGCACTGCGGACGCCCGTCTTGCAGTGCAGGACGATCTTCTTGTCCTGCGGCAGGGAGCCCAGGGCGGTGCCCATCAGGAACTCGTTCTTCGGGATCAGCTTGGCGCCCGGGATGGAGACGATCTCGTACTCGTTCTGCTCGCGGACGTCGATGATCTCGATGTTCTCACCGTCGTCGATCCACTCCTTGAGCTGCTTGGGAGTGATCGTCGATCCGGCGGCCGCCTCCTGGGCCTCCTCCGACACGACGCCGCAGAACGCCTCGTAGTCGATGAGCTCGGTGACGGTGGGGTTCTCACCGCAGACGGCGCAGTTCGGGTCCTTGCGGACCTTGACCTGGCGGTACTGCATCTCCAGGGCGTCGTAGATCATCAGGCGGCCGACGAGGGGCTCGCCGATGCCCGCGAGGACCTTGATGGCCTCGTTGACCTGGATGGAGCCGATGGACGCGCACAGCACGCCCAGCACGCCGCCCTCGGCGCAGGAAGGCACCATGCCGGGGGGCGGGGGCTCCGGGTAGAGGCAGCGGTAGCACGGGCCGTACTCGGACCAGAAGACCGAGGCCTGGCCGTCGAAGCGGTAGATGGAACCCCATACGTACGGCTTGTTCAGCAGCACGCAGGCGTCGTTGACCAGGTAGCGGGTGGCGAAGTTGTCGGTGCCGTCCACGATCAGGTCGTACTCGGAGAAGATGTCCATCACGTTCGAGGCCTCTAGGCGCTCTTCGTGGAGGACGACCTCCGTGTAGGGGTTGATGCCCTTGACGGTGTCCCGGGCGGACTCCGCCTTGGAGCGGCCGATGTCGGCCTGGCTGTGGATGATCTGGCGCTGCAGGTTCGACTCGTCGACCTCGTCGAACTCCACGATGCCGAGCGTGCCCACGCCCGCCGCGGCGAGATACATCAGGGCCGGCGAGCCGAGGCCGCCGGCGCCGACACAGAGCACCTTCGCGTTCTTCAGCCGTTTCTGCCCGTCCATTCCCACGTCCGGGATGATCAGGTGACGGGAGTACCTGCGGACCTCGTCTACGGTGAGCTCATCTGCTGGCTCTACCAAGGGTGGCAGCGACACGGAGACCTCGATTTAAGGGCTGGTCGGGCGTATCGGTACGTCGATACTTCGGCTTCAGTGCTTCATTGCGTCATTGCTTCCATGCAGTCCCCCCGGCCGGGGCATGCCCGTGCCGGGGAGGGTCACGTGCGTCAACACTGCCATGCCCCGGTTCATTCCGAGACTCCTCGTCCGATGAGCGAGACGAGCTCGTCCCAGTACCCGGGCAGCGCCTCCCAGGGCGACGAGACGTCCCTGAGCTGGGTGCGGTCGGTGAAGAAGACCGTGGCCGCCCCCTGCCAGCGCGCGATGCGCAGCGCCTCCTCCAGGTGCCCGCGCGGGAGGCCGTACACAAGGTGGCAGAACCGCAGTGCGGGGTGGGCCGCGGTCCACTCCTCCGCCTGTGACCAGCGGTAGTCCCCCCAGGAACCGCTGAACGTCACCATCTGATCGGCGATCTCCGCATAGCCGGGGTTCGGGTGTCTGCCGTGCCCGAGGACGAGATGGGCGCCCGGCACCAGGCCCCGCAGGGCGCTCGCCAGGCGCCGGACGCCGGGCAGCTCGGCGGGTCCCCAGGGGCAGCGGTCCAGCAGGAAGCCGCCGACGCGGTACCAGTCGACGTAGTGGTGCACGTCGCGGATCAGGTCCGGGAAGGGCCGGGTGCCCCGCGCCAGGTCGAGGTGGCCGAGCACGTCCACGCCGGTGTTCCTGAGCCTGCGGACCGCGTCCAGGCAGTGCGGGTCGGGGCGGCTCCCCGGGCCGTCGGCCACGTTCAGGGCGACCCAGTGCAGGGGGGTGCCGGGCCGGGTCAGCTCGGCCCACTCGACGGGGGCCACCAGGGGGTGCGCGTAGCCCGGGACGCCGACGCCGAGCGTGACGGAACTGGCGGTGCCCGGCGCCGAACGGGTCAGATGCGGCACGCCGCCTCCATCCAGATGTCCGCGAGGGACTCCTCCAGGCTGATCCGCGGGCGCCAGCCGAGCCGGTCGCGTGCGGTGCGCACGTCGGCCTGCTGCCAACTGCCGCAGCCGTCCGGGTAGGGGAAGGCGGGTGGCACGGGATGGTCGTGGTCGGTGCGCGGATGGCCGATGACGGGGCGCACGGGGCCCGCGCCGGGGTGGGCGTGGCCATGGGCGTCCAACTCGTGCAGGGCACCGCCGTAGCCGGCGACGCGGGCCAGTACGGCGGCGGCGTCACGCAGCCGTACCGCACGGCCGGAGCCGATGTTGACGATGCCCTGCGCCGCGGAGAGCGAGGCCGCGTGGACGGCGCGGGCGATGTCGCGTACGTCCACGAAGTCCCGCTGCACACCGAGGCCGCCGAGCTTCAGCTCGCCGTCGCCGGACTGCATGGCGCGGCGCATGGCCTCGGCGAGGCGGCCGAGCGGGGAGCCTGCGGGGGTGCCGGGGCCGGCCGGCGAGAACACCCGCAGCACGACCGCGTCCAGGCCGGAGCCGAGCACCAGTTCCGTCGCGGCGAGTTTGCTGACCCCGTAGGGGCCGCCGGGGCGCGGCACCGCGTCCTCCGCCGTGGAGGACCCCTGCTGGCTGGGGCCGTACTCGGCACCGCAGCCGAGCTGCACGAGGCGCGCGCCGCAGCCGCTGCGGCGCAGTGCCTCGCAGACGGTGGCGACGGCGACCGTGTTGTGCCGGATCAGGTCGCGCGCGCCGCCCCGGGTGGCGCCGGCGCAGTTGACCACGACACCGGGGTGGACGGCGTCCAGGAAGCGGGTGAGCGCGCCGGGGCTTCCGGTGGCGAGGTCGAACCGCACGTCCGCGTCGTCCCCACGGCCGAGTGCGGTGAGCTGTACGGCCGGGTCGGCGAGCAGCCGGTCGGCGACGAATCTGCCGAGGTAGCCGCCCGCTCCGATCAACAGCACCCTCATAGGGCAACCCTCCAGGCGAGCTCTCGGGTGAGGGTGGTGGTCATCTGCTGTTCTCCTTCAGGGGTGGTGCGGTGATCGTGCGGGGAAGTGCGGTGTCGGGTCACGCCGGATCCGCCGGGGAGTGGACGCAGGCCCGCGTGAGGGTGCGTGCGGCGTGTACCAGGAGCACGAGGGCCGGCACTCCGCACGCGAGCGCGGGCACCGCGCCGGGGCCCGCGGCGGCGACCGCCCGCACGACCGGGCCGGTCAGGGGCGCGCAGCCGGGCAGGCGGGTGGCGAGGGCGGCGGCCAGGGCGAGGGCTTCGGCGCCGCAGGCCGCGCCGAGCAGCAGGGCCGGGGCCCGGGTGGAACCGTGCACCGTGAGCAGCCGGGCCAGCATGAGCAGGGCGCCCAGGGCCCCGGCGCCTGCGTAGGCGGCGTCCTGGTGGAGCGCCGCCGCGGTCAGGGTGAGCAGCAGGCCCAGGGCGCACAGGTAGAGCGCGAGGACCCCGTACAGCAGGGGCCTGGCCCGGGCGGTGAAATCGGCCAGGTCCCGGCTGCGGCCCACCCGGCGGCGGGCCCCTGCGGCGAAGAGCCGGGCGCAGCAGGCGGCCGGGAGGACGGCGAGGGCCAGGGCGAGGACGGCGGCGGTGGCCGGCGGGTGGGCGTCGGGGAGGGCATGCCAGGACCGCGGGGCCGGTGTGCCGTGTGCCAGGGCGGCGAGCGTGTCGGGCAGCGTCCCGAGTGCCTGGGGCAGGGCGTCGGGGCCGGCCTCCACGGCGGCCCGCAGCAGGCCGTCGCCGAGCAGCGCGTAGCAGAGCAGGAGGCAGGTCCACGCGCGCGTGGTGGGCCGGGTGCGGTACCGGCTGCGCAGGGGCCCGTGGCGCAGGGCCGTGCGGAGCGCGAGGGCCGTGCCGAGGATCCCGGTCGCGGCCACGCCGATCCGGGTGGCGCCGCCGGTCGGGCGCAGTGCGACGAGGGTGAGGGCCAGGGCGGTGGCGGGCAGCAGCGCGGCGGTGAGCCAGGCGGTGTACGCACCGGCGGTGCGCAGCCGGGCCGGGGGCGCCCAGGCCGGCCGGAGGCGACCGGTACGCGTGCCGGTCGCGGAGGAGGCGGTGTGCGTCGTCTCCGTGTCGGTGTGGCGTGCCACGCGCGCGTACATCTCCTCCGCGAGGGAGAAGACGTCACGGTGCCGGAACCGCGCGGCCATCCGGTCGGTGATTCCGGCCGCTTCGAGCCCGGCCGCGACCTCCAGCGGGTCCACGGCGCGCGCACACAGGTCGTGGTGCCGGTGGAGCAGCGCCTTCACGGGGTCGGCGGCACCGTGGCGGGACCGCGCGGCCCGCACCGGCGCGGGCGCCGGCGCGAGTTGGGGAACGGGCCCCGGGGTGCGCGCCGGGGCAGGCGATTCCGAGTTCATCGCGCGGCCTCCCGTACCTGTGCGCCTTCGGCCCGCGGGGCGCCGCAGGAACCGGCCTGGGCCGCCGCGTTCGTCGGACCGCGCCCCGCCTCGGCCCGCCCCGCCCCGGCACACCCGGCTTCGGCGCGTGCCGCCCCGGCACCTGCCGCCTCGGTCCGTGCCGCCTCGGTCCGTGCCACGTCCTCCGGCGCATCGGCGCGTAAGGCACCGATCCGCGCCGCCTGGACCTGCGCGGCCCCGGCGCGGTCGACGCCGGGACGTTCTCCGGCGGCCTCGGCGCGCGCACCGGCGGCCCCGGGACCTGACCCGGCGCAGGCCCCGGCGGGGGCGGTACCGGCTCCGACCACGCCCCCTGCGCATGCCCCCGCCACTCCGGCCCCGGTGCACACACCGGCCACGGCCGCCGCACCGACGGCGATTCCGAAGCCCGCGGTGGTGGCCGCCCTGGGCCGCGACGGCGCGGCGGGGACGGTCGCGGAAGCGGGCGGCTGAGCGTCCTCGGTCGGGGCGGCGGCACCCCCGGGCTCCCCTCCCCGGGGCTCCGCCGCCCGGCAGGCTTCCCCGGGCTCCGCGGCCCGGCACACTGCCCGCGGTTGCGCTGCGCCACCTACTCCACCAGGCCCGTCCGCTCCACCGGACCCGTCCACTCCACCGGGCCCGCGCGCCCAGCTTGGCCTCCGGGGCGCCGACGCCGTCGGCCAGTGCGCCGGGAGGTGGGCCTTTGCGGGGACGGCGAAGGGCCGCGGGCGCACCGGGCCCGCGGCGGTGCGGCGCCCCGGTGCCGGGCACTGGGCGGCGATGTCGAGGTAGATGCCGTGGAAGGCGAGGATGTTCTGCTCGACGCTGAAGAGTTCGAGCGCCCGCGCACGCGCCGCGGCGCCCAGCAGCGCACGCCGGGAGGGATTGCGCAGCAGCGAGACGCACGCCTCGGCCAGCGCCCGGGGGTTGCGCGGCGGCACCACCAGACCGGTGCCACCGATGACCTCGACGACCGCGCCGACGTCCGTGGAGACGGTGGCGCGCCCGGAGAACATCGCCTCCACCAGACCGGCCGGGAAGCCCTCCACGACGCTGGAGAGCACGACGACACTGCCGGCGGCGTAGGCCTCGGCGAGGTGTGCCGCGCCTGGGCCGCCCGGTTCCTCGAAGGACACCGGGTTCTCGCCCACGGTGTGCCGGTCCTCGGCCTCGTCGGGGAAGAGCTGGGCGGCGAGCGCCTTGCAGTGGGCGGTGTACTCCACGGCTCCGGGCCCCTCCGCGGGCCCGCCGACGATCCTCAGCCGGGCCCCCGGCTCGGCCCGGCGGACCTCGGCGAAGGCGTGCAGCAGCGACACCAGGTCCTTGCCCGGCTCGATCCGGCCGATCCACAGGAGTGTGCCGGGCTCGCCCGGGTCGTTGCGCTCGCCCACCTCGGCGAACCGCGAGGCGTCGATGCCCGGGTGCACGGTGCGCAGCTTGGCGCGCTGTGCCCCGCACCGCTCCTGCCAGCGCCGGGTGTGGGCGTTGCCCGGGGTGACGCAGGCGGCCTGCCGGTAGCCCTCCACGGCGAGCCGGCCGTGGAAGGCTGCTTGCAGGGCCCGCACCGGGGCGCTGGCGGCGGGTTCGGCGAGGTACTGGGCCCGCAGGGCCACCCCGTACTCGGTCAGCAGCAGGGGCACGCCCGCGAAGTGCCGGGCGAGCAGGCCGGGCAGGGCGGCCGCGCCGCCGGAGGCGGCATGGCAGAGGTCGACCCCGCCCAGGTCGCGCTCGCCGTACCAGTCGAGCGACAGGGGCCGCAGGAGGCGTTCGATCCCGGCGACGACAGTGAGGAGGTCGACCACGCGCGCCGTGCGCGCCGCACGCAGTGCGCCGGGCGCACGGCAGGCGCGCTCCAGGGTGCGGACGGCGAGATCGGAACGGAGCAGTCCGGCCGGGGTGCCCTCGTCCCGTGCGAAGGCGGCCAGGGCGTAGAGGGCGCTGGCGAAACGGTCCGCCTCGGACGCGTGAGCATCCCGGGGCGCCCTGTCCCCCGGGCCGTCCTCCCAGACGGCCGGCTCACCGGCGGGGTCGGGTGTGCAGACGGCCTTGACCAGTTCGGCGTAGTGCTCGGCGAACCTCCGGCGCGCGCGGCGGCCGTGGTGCGGGGCCGGGGCGGTGTCCGGAGCGGACCACAGCGGTGCGGTGCGCACCCGGCCGACGTTGCCGGCCAGTCGGACCCAGCCGCCGCGCTCCTGCCGGGCGCTCCTGCTGAGCGCGTAGATGTCGAACTCGTGCTGGCCCAGCCCGCGCACCAGCCGCTCGCACCAGAGCCTGGCCGTACCGCGCACATACGGATAGCCGCCTTCCGTAAGCAGTCCGACACGCACGGATACACCCCCGATCTTCCTCCTGGTGAGCCGCCATCGGTTCTACGGCTCACGGCGCGACGAACGGTATGCGGACAAGCCGGTGGCGCGATGGACGGTTGTCCATCGCGCCACCGGAAGGGGTGAATGCGCGTAACTTCTGGCGGGGACAGGCGTTTCGCCGCAGAAAGGACCGGTCCGCCGTGCACGGCGGACCGGAAACGGCCGGCACGGCCGCGGGCGGGCTCCTGCGCCGCATCCCCCACGGTGCCCGGAGCCGGACGGGCCGGACCGAACCGGGCGGGACCGAACCGGGTCGGACTCAGCCGGACCGGACCTGACCGGACCTGACCGGGCCGGGCCGGGCCGATCGGAGCCGTCAGCCCGTCGGCTTCCCGGGAAACGGCCAGGCGTTCGGCTTGCAGGTGATCCCGTCGTAGGTGAGGAACTTCGTCTGCTGCTGCATGACCGGGGCCAGCGCGCCGTTCTTCGTGCAGACCACGTGGTTGAAGCCGAGCCGGTGGCCGACCTCGTGATTGATCAGCATCTGGCGGTACGGATGGATGGCGTTGCCGTACGTCTTCGCTCCCTGGGCCCACCGATAGGCGTTGATCATCACGCGGTCGGTGGCCGCCGAGTCGCAGGAGACGTTGTCCTCCGTGGTGTCGAGCCCGGACTTGGCGCACCAGGCCGCGGTGGTGCCGGGGCTCGCCAGCGTGATGACGAAGTCCGGCTTCCCCGAGGAGATCCGCTCGAAGGTGCGGCCGCCGCCGTGCGCCCAACTGCGGTTGTCGTTCAAGGTCTTCTGGACCGCCTGGGCGAAGAGCGCACCGTCCAGGCCGAGGCCCTTCTCGACGTCGACCCGGTAGCGGTAGAGCTGTCCCTCGCCGGGCGCCTTCTCGAAGCCGCGAACGGCGTCGAACTTCCCCGACCCCTTCAGCTCCGGCGCCAGCGGGTACTTGCGGCCCATCTTCTGGTCGTAGGTCAGCGGGGCGGGTGCGGGAGCGGGTCGGCCCGAGCCGTGCCGCTCCTTGGAGCGCGAGGCGGAGTCGGCACCCCTTGGCTGCCGGTCGGCGGACTGCGCGCTGGCCGAGCCGTCGTGCCGCCCCTCGGTGACCTGGCCCGCGACGACCACGGCGAGGACCGTGGTGACCGCCGCGGCGGCGATACCGGCGAACGTACGCCCCTTGCCCGACCTGGCCTTGCCGGCCGGCTCCCCGCCGTCCGGGTGGGCCTCGCCAGCCGGGGCGGTCTCGGCGCCGGATCCGGACCCGGATCCGGACCCTGCGGCGGACGCGGGCCGGGCGGACGCGGCACCACCGTCGGCGCCGCCCTCCCAGTCGGTGACCAGGGTTTCGGAGACGGCGGTTTCCCCGTGAGGTGTCCGGCGGCGTGTGACGGCATCCACACCGTCATCCTTGCCATGGTCAGGGGCGTCATCATCGCCAAACGCGTCGATGTACTCCTGACGGGGGCCCGGTATCCGGGACCCGGGAGGGTTCGCCGCGGTGAGCCGCGGTCCCGGGACCCGGGGGCCGCCGGCGCCTGCCGGGGAGGGCGTGGCACCGGCTCCGGACGGCTGCGACCGCGCACCCGCGAGGCCGGGGGAGCCGGTGCCCCGGGGCGGAGTGGTCGGGTGCCGTCGGCCCGGGCGGGCGGGCGGCTCCGGCGGTGCCGCGCCGGCCGCGCCCCAGCCTCCGCCCGACTCGCGGTGCTCCGGATGCCCGCCCCTGACCTGCGGCACGCCCTGCGGCGGGGTGACGGGGCCGGTGGCAGGGGGCACTGCGCGCGAGGGGGTGGTTCCCGGGGGCACTTGGGGGGTGCCGCGCCGGGGGGTTTCCTGGGGGCCGGTGCCGGTCGCCCTGACCTGGCGCCTGCGCCGGCCGGGGCCGGGAGTGTCGGGGACCACGGGCATGCTGCCGGTGTCGCCATCGTCTGCCGATCCTCGGCGGCTGTGCCGTCCCACGCGTCGCTTCAGCTCCCCATCCCACCCGACTCATCGGTGTCCGCGAGGAATTCACGAACGGCCCTCGCGACCGTGTGCGGGTACTCCATCATCGCCACATGCCCGGCGTCGGGCAGCGTCAGCAGCCGTGAGTCACGGAACGCCCGCGCCGCCTTGCCCGCCATACGGTACGCCACCAGGCGGTCTCTTCCGCCGTAGACCAGCAGCGTCGGTGCGAGGACGCGCTCGGCCTGGCGCCACAGACCGTGCTGGCCACCCAGGGTGTACGCGTCGACGATGCCGCGCGCGGAGCGGGTCATGGCGTCCCAGAAGTAGGGCAGGGCGAGTCTGCGCTCAAGCTCCTGCACCGCGGCCCTGAACGCCTCGGGAGTCACCCGGGAGGGGTCTCCGTAGCACAGCCCCATGACACCGCGGACCCGCTGCTCGGGCGTCCACTCCCGGCTGAGCCGGCGGAACGCGCGGGTCACGCCGGGGACCGCGAGCAGGGCGGTCGGTACCGCGTCGCGCTGCACCCGCAGCTCGGGGAGGGCGGGGGAGACCAGGGTCAGGGTGCGCACCAGGTCGGGACGCAGGGCGGCCACCCGGGTGGTGACCGCGCCGCCCATGGAGTTGCCGAAGAGGTGGACGGGACCGCGGTCCTGGGCGTCGAGGTAGCGGATCACGGCCCGGGCGTGGCCGGTGATGGAGAAGTCTCCGTCGTCGGGCGGGGGCGAGTCCCCGAAGCCGGGCAGGTCGAGCGCCTCGCTGTCCACGACGCCGTCGAGCAGCGCCATCAGCGAGGACCAGTTCTGCGAGGAGCCGCCCAGGCCGTGCACGTACAGCGCGGGCGGCAGGCCCTGCACGGCGGGCGGCCGGGAGCGCACCGCGAGGGTGAGCCCGGCCAGGCCGGCCGAGCGCATCTGCTCGCCCTCGGCCGCCGCCCCGACGACGGGAACGGCGGAGGCGATCGCGGCGGGCAGCTCGGTCGAAGACATGCCGCAATGTTACGAGAGGATCACGCCCTGGTTCGCGTGTTCGGCGCCACGGATCGGCATGACGTTGCCCGGGTGCGTCTCCTAGGCTCGGAGGCAGGCCCGTACGAGGCGGGAGCGAGCGGCAGGCGGACGCCGCGGGACGCCGGTCGACCACTCCCCCACCGGACGTACGCATCACCGGCGGGTCCGCGGGCACCCGCGTACGGCAGTGCCCGCCACGATCGCGCACGGCACGCGGGCGCATGGCACGCGGGTGACGGGCGCACCGCGGGTGCGTACCGGCAGGCGCGCACGCACACGGGAACAGCCACGAGGACAGGCGGACAAGCGGACAAGCGGAACGAGAAGAACCAGAAGGACCAGAAGGACCAACGGAACAAGCGAAACAAGCGGAACAAGCGGAACAAGCGGAAACCGACAAGGACAGCAGCACGGCACGCACCCGCGAGGGAGCATGTTCGCCGCCGGGGAAGAGGAGAGATGACGGTCGATCGCACCGACCCTGAGATCTTCGAGGACGACACCGACACCAGCGAGGCCCAGGACGGCGGCGATCTCGGCGAGGTCTCCCTGGAGGCCCCCGAGGCGGACGCCGCGGAGCAGCTCGCGGATCTCACGCCGAGCGAGGAGTTCGTGCCCCCCGAGAGGATTCCCAACGACGCCGACGAGGCGGATCTGGCGGAGCAGGCCCGGATCGTCGACCTCGACGAGGACGACTACCGCTGAGCCGGCCGCCCCCGTGCTCGCGCACCGGCCCCCGGGAGGGCGGGCCGCGGGCGGCCGCGCCGCGGGGCAGCGGGGTCCCGCGTGGCGGGCATATGACGGATGGTGCGGCACGCGGGCACGGAGAGCGACCGAAAGGCGCGCTGCCGACGGACCAGGACCGTGGGCGATCTACCTCACAGACGACTCACACTTCCTGCACACACCACGTCCCGGAGCACGTACGAGTGGTCTGACCTGCCCGTGTTTGGTGGTCTCTATCCGGCTTTCGCTGTTGTCCGGTCCACGAAATTCTGCGCTCGCACCGCGCACACCACGGTTACCGAAAAGTACGATGGGAATGTGGCGCACACGGCGCTTGGACGACTTCGGGAGGCGGCGTGACAGCCATCGAGCAGACAGAGGCGGCTCGCCCGCGGGGCACGCGCCTGCCTCGCCGCGCGCGGCGCAACCAACTGCTGGGCGCCGCGCAGGAGGTCTTCGTCGCGCACGGGTACCACGCGGCCGCCATGGACGACATCGCCGAGCGCGCGGGCGTCAGCAAGCCGGTGCTCTACCAGCACTTCCCCGGCAAGCTCGACCTGTACCTGGCGCTGCTCGACCAGCACTGCGAAGCCCTGCTCGAATCGGTGCGCGCCGCCCTGGGGTCGACGACCGACAACAAGCAGCGCGTGGCGGCCACCATGGACGCCTACTTCGCCTACGTGGAGGACGAGGGCGGCGCTTTCCGCCTGGTCTTCGAGTCCGACCTGACCAACGAGCCCGCGGTGCGCGAGCGCGTGGACCGGGTCAGCCTGCAGTGCGCGGAGGCGATCTCGGAGGTGATCGCCGAGGACACCGGGCTGCCCAAGGAGGAGTCCATGCTGCTCGCCGTCGGTCTGGGCGGTGTCTCCCAGGTGGTCGCGCGGTACTGGCTGTCGAGCGAGAGCAGCATGCCGCGCGACAAGGCCGTACAGCTCCTGACCTCGCTGGCCTGGCGCGGCATCGCGGGCTTCCCGCTGCACGGCGAACAGCACCACTGAGCGGCGGCCCACGAGCCGACGGCACCAGGTCAGCCAGCGGCACCCCGGGCGACGCACCAAGCTGGGCACCGGCGGCCGAGGCGACGGCACGACCGGACGGTCGCGACCGCCGGGACGGCGGCCACCGCGGCGACGGACCGCGAGGCAGGGGACGGGTGCCACGGCCCACCGTCCCAACCGCAACCGCCGCCGAGCTCTGTTCGCTACCGGCGTGCCAGGCCAGGGGCCCCCGGTCCCCTCACCGGGCTAATGTGTGCGGGTACGGCGCGGACGGCCGCGCACATCACTGACCGTCGGAGGGACAAAGCCGTGGAGGTCAAGATCGGCGTGCAGTACGCGCCCCGCGAGATCGTGCTGGAGAGCGGCCAGAGCGCCGAGGAGGTCGAGAGCGCGGTGGCCGAGGCGCTGTCCGGCAAGGCACAGCTCCTGAGCCTCGTGGACGAACACGGCCGCAAGGTCCTGGTTCCGGCCGACCGCCTCGCCTACGTGGAGATCGGCGAGCCGACCACGCGCAAGGTGGGCTTCAGCGCGTTGTGAGGGAGCGCATACGCGGCGCCTTCGCGCCCGGCGCACACACCGGGTTCCAGCGCTGCCGCGGGCGCCCACACAGACACCGGAACGGCCCGGCGGTCCTGACCGCCGGGCCGTCGGCTTGCGTTGACCCCCAGGACGCGGCCCGCCGCACCCGTCCCGCCCCGCCGAACCGCACCACCGCGCCGCCACACCACACACCACCGCACCGCGCTGCCCGCGCCCCGGCACCCCGGCACCCCGGCACCCCGGCACCCCGGCACCCCGGCACCCGCAACGCCACGTCGCCGTCCGCGCAACGGCTCACCGTCCGCCCAACACCCCGTCACCCGAGGAACGGCCCCTGCCGTCCGGACGACGGCCCCGGCGTTCATACGCCCCGAACTCTCCCCGCGCGCAGGCCCGTTGGCCTGCACGGAGGCATCACACGTTCCGCGTAGGCAGGATTGCCGCCCGAGGCCCCGGGGTAGACCGGCTAAGACCGATTTGCACCTGGCCGCAACCGTGGTGAAAGGACGACGGATGATCTTGGAAGCGCTCGGCTCCGGACTTCTCGGCCTCGCCCTGGCCTGGGCGGCGGTCCGCCGTCTGACGCGCCGCCTCCCGTCCCGAACCCTCGTCCTGCCGACCGGCACGGCGGGCGGACTCCTCGGAGCCTTCGTGACGCACTCCGCGCTCGGACCCGGCCATGCGATGGTCACCCTGATCGGCGCGGCCGCGGTCTCCGCGGCCCTGCTCTCGCTCCTGCTGCGCACCGGCCGTCTGCGCCCCTCGCCCTCGGCATGACCGACGGCCCACGCGGCAGCTAGAGGGGCACCACCGAGTCTCGGTGCGCGACCCACGGCCCCGCGGAACCGGACGGCCCCGGCTGCCGCGTCGCCTCCCGTGCCGTACGTGTCGGCCGGCCGGCACGTACGGCACGGGACCGGTGTTCCGCCCCGTGACGGCCGCCGGAGGCTACGCGGCCAGCCCCAGCGCGGCCATCCGCTTGGTGTGCGCCTCCGTGATGCGGGAGAACATCCGGCCCACCTCCGCCAGGTCGAAGCCGTCCGCGACCCCGCCGACCAGCATGGTCGACAACGCGTCACGGTCCGCGACCACCCGCTGCGACTGCGACAGGGCCTCGCCCATCAGCCGCCGCGCCCACAGCGCCAGCCGTCCGCCGACCCGCGGCTCCGCGTCGATCGCCGCCCGCACCTTCTCCACGGCGAAGCTGGCGTGCCCGGTGTCGTCGAGCACCGCGAGCACCAGCGACCGGGTGTCCGTGTCGAGGCGGGCCGCCACCTCGCGGTAGAAGTCACTGGCGATCGAGTCGCCGACGTACGCCTTGACCAGGCCCTCCAGCCAGTCCGACGGCGCGGTCTGGCGGTGGAAGCCGTCCAGCGCGGCGACGAACGGCTCCATCGCCTCCGTGGGCTCCACGCCGATCGCGGCCAGCCGGTCCCGCAACTGCTCGAAGTGGTGGAACTCCGCCGAGGCCATCTTCGCGAGGGCCGCCTTGTCGGCCAGGGTCGGCGCCAGCTTCGCGTCCTCGGCCAGCCGCTCGAACGCCGCCAGCTCCCCGTAGGCGAGCGCGCCGAGGAGGTCCGCGACCGCGGCGCGGTACTGCGGATCGGCGGAGGCCCTGTCCCAGCCCTGCGCGGCGACCGCGGTGCGTTCTTCGGGGGCGTCCGCCACATCGGGCGCTTCGGCGGAGTCGGGCGCTTCGGCGGAGGTCTCGGAGTGCTCGGGCGTCGTCATAAACCGCACAATAGCCCGCCTGCCGCAGCACGGAAGGGCCTGGTCAAGCACTGTGACGACGGCGACGTGAGCTGTTCGGCCATGGCGCATGCGGCATTACGGGGTATGGTGTATGGAGCCCGCGGTGCACTCCGCGGGCGAAAAGCATCCGCAGCATGGGGATGCACACAGAACGAGGATGCCCGGTCGGTGGCCCGATCGGCTCCGACCAGACAGCCCTCCGGGCGGTGCACCACGCGGTGCAGCGCAGGGGAGGGGCCCCTCAGCGGTACGAGTGCTAGAGCGTCGGCAGTGGTCCCGCGTCGCCCGGCCAGCCTCGTAGGCGGCCGGCGGTCACCGGCACGGTCACGACCCCCAGCGTTCGCCTCGCGCCGCATCTCACAGAAGAGGCATCACCCTGACTACCGAACCCACGACGTTCCGAGAGCTCGGGATCCTTCCCGAGACCGCCGAGGCCCTGGAGGCCGTCGGCATCGTCCATCCCTTCCCGATCCAGGAGATGACGCTTCCGGTCGCTCTCTCCGGCTCCGACGTGATCGGCCAGGCCAAGACCGGCACCGGCAAGACGCTGGGCTTCGGCCTCCCGCTGCTGGAGAGCGTCACCGTCCCCGTCGACGTGGAAGCGGGTCGGGCCCGGCCCGAGCAGCTCACCGACACCCCGCAGGCCCTCGTCGTGGTGCCCACGCGCGAACTGTGCACCCAGGTCACCAACGACCTGCTGACGGCCGGCAAGGTCCGCAACGTCCGCGTCACCGCGATCTACGGCGGCCGGGCCTACGAGCCCCAGGTGGAAGCGCTGAAGAAGGGCGTCGACGTGGTCGTCGGCACCCCGGGCCGGCTGCTCGACCTGGCCGGCCAGAAGAAGCTCAGCCTGCGGCACGTCAAGTGCCTGGTGCTCGACGAGGCCGACGAGATGCTCGACCTGGGCTTCCTGCCCGACGTCGAGAAGATCATGAACATGCTGCCGGCGCGCCGCCAGACCATGCTCTTCTCGGCGACCATGCCCGGCGCGGTGATCGGCCTCGCCCGCCGCTACATGTCCCAGCCCACCCACATCCGCGCCTCCGCCCCGGACGACCAGGGCGCGACCGTCGCCAGCACCGAGCAGCACATCTACCGCGCGCACTCGATGGACAAGCCGGAGATGGTGGCCCGCATCCTGCAGGCCGAGGGCCGCGGACTCGCCATGATCTTCTGCCGTACCAAGCGCACGGCGGCGGACATCGCCGAGCAGCTCCAGCGCCGTGGCTTCGCAGCCGGGGCGGTGCACGGCGACCTCGGCCAGGGCGCCCGCGAGCAGGCGCTGCGCGCGTTCCGCAACGGCAAGGTGGACGTCCTCGTCTGCACGGACGTCGCGGCTCGCGGCATCGACGTCGAGGGCGTCACCCATGTGATCAACTACCAGTCCCCCGAGGACGAGAAGACCTATCTGCACCGTATCGGCCGCACCGGCCGTGCGGGAGCGTCCGGCACCGCGATCACGCTGGTCGACTGGGACGACATCCCGCGCTGGCAACTGATCAACAAGGCCCTCGACCTCTCGTTCGGCGACCCCGTCGAGACGTACTCGACCTCCCCGCACCTCTACGAGGAGCTGGGCATTCCCGAGGGCACCAAGGGCGTGCTCCCGCGTTCCGAGCGCACCCGCGCCGGTCTTGAAGCGGAAGAGGTCGAGGACCTCGGCGAGACCGGCGGACGCGGGCCGCGCGGCCGTGGCCGCACCCAGAGCCGCGAGCGCGACCAGGAACGCGAGCGCCCGGCGCGCACTCCTCGCCGGCGCCGGCGCACCCGCGGTGGGGCGCCAGTCGACGGCGAAGCGGGCACCGCGGGTACGGACGGTACGGACGCCGGGGACACCACGGACGCCGCCACGCACGCCGGGGCTCGGCCCGCCGCGGACGCACCCGCCGCGGACGCGCCGGTGACGCCCGTCGACGACCAGCCCCGCACGCCCCGGCGCCGCCGGCGCACCCGCGCGGGCTCGCCCGCCGAGACCGTGCCCGCGGAGACGGCGCCCGCCAAGGCCGCGTCCGGCGAGTCCGCACCGGCCCCGGTCCAGGACGCCGCCCCGGCGGAGGAGGCCAAGCCGCGGCGTCGCCGCACCCGCAGCAGGGTTGCGGTCGCCGACCGGGCCGCCGAGCCCACGGAGGGCTGACTCCACCGGCAACGGCCGGCAGGACCCGGAGTCCCGACCGGTTCCCCCGCCTCGTCAGGGGCGCGGGGAACCGCGCGGCACGCCTGTGGACGACCGGGACGCGCCCGCGCCTATGGGCGGGCGCGTCTCACGGACGGGCCCGTCCCACCGACCGGTCCGCTCCACGCACCCGCACCCGCACCCGCACGCCCCACGTACCCGCGCCCCCACGAACCGGCGCGCCCCACGGCCCCAGCCAGGGCAGCCGGTCCGCGGTGGCCGGGCGTGCGGTGCCGCGCTCCGCGGAGGCCGCGTGCGCCCCGAACGCCCCCTGCGCGGTGCGGTCACTCAGAGCTAGGCTCACTCCATGAGCAGGCCCCCCACCTTCGTACCCCCGCCCGGGGCCCGGGCATATCCGCTGCGTACCCAGCGCGGTGACTTCGCGGTGATCGACGCACCCGCGCACCCGGCGCGCTCGGGGTCGGCGGGGTCGGCGGGGTCGGCGGGGTCGGCGGAGAAGGGGACCGTCCTGCTGCTGCCCGGTTACACCGGCAGCAAGGAGGACTTCATCGCACTGCACGAACCGCTCGCCGCGGCCGGCTACCGCAGCGTCGCCGTGGACGGCCGGGGCCAGTACGAGTCCGCGGGCCCGGCGGACGACGAGGCTCCGTACGCGCAGGAGGAGCTTGCGCTGGACGTGCTGGCGCAGACCGCGGCCATCGGTGCCGGTGCTCCCGTGCACCTGCTGGGGCACTCACTGGGCGGCCTGGTGGCCCGCGCGGCCGTCCTGCGTGACCCCTCGGCCTTCCGCTCCCTGACCCTCGTGGCCTGCGGCCCCGGCCCGATCTCGGCGTCCCAGCAGCACCGGGTGAAGCTGCTGCGGGACGTCCTCGCCGTCCAGACCATGGCAGAGGTCTGGGACACCATGCAGCGCCTGGAACCACCCGAGGAGACCGACGTCGACGGCTCCGCGCAGGCGGCGGCCGGGCTGCGGCGGCGCTGGCTCGGCAACAGCCCCGCCCAGCTCGTCGCCACCGGGCGGCAGCTCTGCGGCGAGCCGGACAGGACGGGCGAACTGGCCGCTGTCGCACTGCCCAAGCACGTGCTCTCCGGCGAACGCGACGACACCTGGCCGGTGCCCGACCTGGACCGCATGGCCGACCGCCTCGCCGCCCACCGCACCGTCGTCCGCGGCGCGGAGCACTCCCCCAACACCGACCGCCCCGAGGAGACCGCGGCCGCCCTGGTGGCCTTCTGGGACGCCTGCTGAGGCACCCTCGGGCTCTGCGCCGTCAGGCGCTCCCGGAATGCGGGCGCCCTCGGAGTGCGGGCACCCTCAGAACTGCGCGTGCAGGTGCTCCCAGAACCCGTCCCGCAGGGCGCGGCGCAGCTCCGACTGGCCGCGCAGCGAGTACTGGAGCAGCCCCTCGGCCTCCACCAGCAGGTCCTGGTCGACGGAGCCGGGCAGGTACGGGTGGCCGGGCAGCAGATCGGCCAGCGTCTCATGGCCCCGCGAGCCCAGCCAGGTCGCGGCGATCCGGGCACCGACGAACCAGACGTCCTCGCGGCTCGGCCGGGGCGCCCCCGTGCCGTCCGCGGACACGACCACGCGCCGGGTGACGTACGGCTTGAAGAAGTCGAGGTCGAAGGTGCGCTGGCTGTCGACCTCCCACAGCAGCGGCTCCGCCTGGTTGCGTCCCTCCGGCGCCTCGATGCCCCACAGGTGCACCCGTGCGCCGTAGCCCTGCGCGGCCTCGACGGCGGAGACCAGGTCCTCGTCGCCGCCGAGCAGCGCCGCGTCGCTGATGGCGCGGTGCCTCGCCAGTGACTCCAGATCGGACCTGATCAGCGAGTCGACGCCCTTCTGCTGGTTGTTGGCGTTGAGGTTGCCGAGCCGGACCTTGACGTCCGGCAGCTCGGCGATGCCCTGCTGCTCGGCGGTGTGGATCCGGCGGCGGGCTCCGTCGTACCAGTAGACCCGCAGCAGCCGGCTGTCCGCGAAGATCGTACGGGCCCTGTCGATCAGCGCGTCGATCAGGCCCTCGGCGTCCAGGTCGAAGGCACGGCGGTCCTCCGTGCCGGCCACGAGCCGGCCCGCGGCGGCGTAGAGGTACCCGGCGTCGACGAAGATCGCGTGGGTCGACGGTGTCTTCGCCACCTCGGCGAGCATCCGTTCGAGCAGCGCGTTGGTGCGCTCCAGCCGCGCATCGAGCGCCGCCGTCTCCGCCGCCGCTTCGGGTCCGATCGCTTCGTCGTTCATATGCACCCCATTGTCCGGGCCTGGGCGCGGGGGGCACAAGCCGTCGCCGGCGCCGGGGCGACACCCATGGCACGTGTCAGTAATTAGTTACTCGAAAAATTTCTTTAGTGTAGGGAATGACTGCATGGGACAATCCGTTGTACAGGTACGGATGGCAGGGCACGCTAGTCAAGCAATCCAGACTTAACGGACGGGAAACCCCCCGGCCGCACCCATGGGCAATAATTTTGTCCTATCTCGTACCAGTAGTTCTCCTTCAGGAGGATCACCCAGACGAAGGGAGAAGCCTGTGCGCTTCGAGATCATGCGCCTGGACGACGTGGACGGCACCGCTGTGGACAGCACCGTGGTGGACGCCGACTCCGTCAACCGGATCGTCCAGCAGGCCGCCGCCACCGGGCAGCGCCTCTACATCCGGCCCGCCGAATCTCCCGCCACCGCCTCGTAACACGCTCGGCACCACACGCGAGCGCTCGGCACGACAAACGCGACACGCTCAGCAGCACACACGCGCAAGCCCCCGTACGCAGCACGGCGTAAGGGGGCTTGCGCACGTCTGCTCACGCCCGGGCGAAGGTCTGCTCACGCCCGGGCGAAGACGTCGACTCACGCCCCCGCGAAGACGGGGCGCGCGCCGGTGGCCCGGCGGGCGATCTCCTCGTAGACCTCGGGGGCCGTGGTGTGCTCGCCGAGGACGCAGGTCTTGCGGCTGCCGTGGTAGTCGCTGGAGCCCGTGACCAGCAGGCCCAGGTCTCCGGCGAGGGCCCGCAGCCGCTCACGGGTGGGCTGGTCGTGGTCCATGTGGTCGGCCTCCAGCCCGTCGAGTCCGGCCTCGGCGAGCTTGGCGATCGACTCCTCCGGCACCACCTGGCCGCGCTTGGCGGCGCCCGGGTGCGCGAAGACGGCGACACCCCCGGCCGCCTTGATCAGCCGGATCGCCTCGAAGGGGTCCGTCTCGTGCTTCTCGACGTGGGCGCGGCCGCCGTCGGCCAGCCACTCCTGGGTGAAGGCGTCCGAGACGGTCGGCACCACACCGTGCTCGACCAGGGCCTCGGCGATGTGCGGCCGGCCCACCGAGCCCTCGCCGGCGATCCGCGACACCTGCTCCCAGGTGACCGGCACCCCGAGTCCCTGGAGCTTGCCGATGATGGCGTGCGCGCGCGGTGTGCGGTCGTCGCGGACCAGCTCGCGCTCGGCCAGCAGCCGGGGCTCCTGCGGGTCGAAGAGGTAGGCCAGCATGTGCATGCTCACGCCGTCAAGACGGCAGGACAGCTCGGCCCCGGTGACCAGCGTGAGGTTCCGGTCGAGGCCGGGGAGCGCGGCGATGGCCTCGGCGTACCCCCGGGTGGTGTCGTGGTCGGTGAGCGCCACGACGTCGAGACCGCCGGCCGCTGCGTTGCGCACCAGCTCCGCGGGGGTGTCCGTACCGTCGGAGGCGGCCGAGTGAGTGTGCAGATCGATGAGCACGAGGGGCGCTCCAGCTCTGACGGGGTCCACGGGCACCTGAAGAATAGCGGCCCACCAGGGCGACACCCGAGGCGGCCGGCGACGCGCACACCGCGGGGAGCGGGGCCGGGACCGCGCCGCCGGAACGCCGGAACGCCGGAACGCCGGAACGCCGGTCAGATCCTGTCGGGCGCGAGGATCCGCGGACTGAGCGCGCCGCAGGGCAGGAGGTCGACCTCGGCACCCGCGTCCCGCAGGTCCGTCAGCACCAGCTCGTCGTACATCAGCAGCCCGGACTGCTCCGGCCAGACGATCGCCCACAGCCACAGCCCGCACGCCTCACCGGCGAAGACGGCGCGGTCCTGCGGGGCCCCGGAGACCAGCCAGAGCGGGCTCGGCCGGCCGGCCGCCAGGACCTTGGTCTGGGGCGGTTTCTCCACGTGCAGATAGCCGCCGGGGTCGGGCCCGCGTATGCCCGCGTAGCGGGCGCCGAGTCCCACGCCCAGCTCCTCGGCGACCAGCACCAGTTCGCCCACGCCCCCGAGCGGCCCCGGGCCCGAGCACGCGACGGCGGTGGCTCTGCCACCGCTCCGGTCATCGCCCGCGTAGGCCACACCCGTGAACAGCCAGCCCACCGGGAGGGGCCAGGGCATCCACACGGGTACCTCGGCGCGGTGCACCGCCACGCTCAGGGCCTCGACGCTCGGCGGGATCACAGGCTGCAGCGGATGCACCGTCCCGTGCACATCGCACTGCCAGGAGTCGGCGAACAGTCCGGGAGCCCTGACCCGGCCGCCGCACTTCGGGCAACTGGGTTCGCCCCTCATAACGCCCAACGGTCCTCCCCGGCCGTCGTCGCGTCAAGGACGATCAAACGAAAGACCACTCGTCCGGTGGAGTGATGAGCGGGGAAATATGCGTGTAGCTTGCACTTATTAGGGGACCTAACTTATTATGTGTAAAGACCAACCAATTCGGAGGCGCTGGAGGCGGCACGGATGAGCACCAGGACGGAACCCGGCACGGAAGCGGTCACGGATCGGGGGCCCCGGCCGGGCGCGGAAGCGGTCACGGATCGGGGGCCCCGGCCGGGCGCGGAAGCGGTCACGGAACCCGGCCCGGCCCCGGCAGGCGTCGTGGCGCCCGGTGCGCCTGGTGGGCACGGGACGGTCGCGGCGGTCGGTGGACACGGGGCGGCCGAGGCCACCGGCGGGAACCGGGCGGAGGCGGCGGTGGGCGGGGCCCAGGAGGCCGAGGATCCGTTCGACGCGGGTGCCGGAGGGCTCCTCCGTCAGCCGAAGGCGGTCTGGGCGACCGCCGGGGCGTCCGTCGTGGCCTTCATGGGCATCGGGCTCGTCGACCCGATCCTGCCGTCCATCGCCACGGGGCTGAAGGCCACACCGAGCCAGGTCTCCCTGCTCTTCACCTCGTACTTCCTGATCACCGCGGTCGCGATGCTGGTCACCGGGTTCGTCTCCAGCCGGATCGGCGGCCGCAGGACCCTGTTGGCCGGTCTGGCGCTGGTCGTGCTCTTCGCGGGGCTGTCCGGCACCTCGGGCTCGGTGGGCGAACTGGTCGGCTTCCGGGCCGGCTGGGGTCTCGGCAACGCCCTCTTCGTCTCCACCGCCCTCGCCGTGATCGTGGGCGCCGCCGCGGGCGGCAGCGCGGCGGCGATCCTGCTCTACGAGTCGGCCCTGGGGCTCGGGATGGCCTGCGGGCCGCTGGTCGGCGCACTGCTCGGCGACGCGAGCTGGCGCTACCCCTTCTTCGGCACGTCCGCGCTGATGGCGATCGGATTCGTGTGCATCGCCGTGTTCCTGGGGGAACAGCCGAGGCCCGCACGCAGGACGTCCCTGCTGGCGCCGATCAGGGCGCTCGGCCACGGCGGGCTCGCCTCCGCGGCCGCCTCGGCGTTCTTCTACAACTACACCTTCTTCACGGTGCTGGCCTTCACGCCGTTCGTCCTGGACATGAGCCCCTACGGATCCGGTGCGGTGTTCTTCGCCTGGGGCGTGCTGCTCGCGGTCTTCTCCGTGCTGATCGCACCCCGTATGCAGGCGAGGTTCGGGTCGCTGCGGGTGCTGGGCGGCTCGCTGCTGCTGCTCGCCGCCGACGTGCTCGTACTCGGCTACGGCAGCCACACCACGGCCGTCGTCTGCACGATCCTGTCCGGCGCCCTCATCGGCGTGAACAACACCGTCTACACCGAACTCGCACTCGGCGTCTCCGACGCGCCCCGGCCGGTGGCCAGCGCCGGGTACAACTTCGTCCGGTGGTTCGCGGCGGCCGCGGCGCCCTACCTCGCGCCGAGGATCGAGGAGTGGAGCGACATCCGCATGCCGTTCGTGGTCGCCGCTGCGGCGGCGGTGGCCGGTGCGGCGGTGGTCGCGGTCCGCAGGCGGGCCCTCACGCACGAGGCGCAGGAGCGGGCGCCGCAGCATGCGACGGAGGACGGCGCAGCGGTCTTCGCGGACTGACGGACCGACGGACGGACAGGCCGGCGGACGGACAGACCGACGGACGAGCGGCCCGACGGACAGACCGGTGGACGAGCGGCCCGACGGACAGACCGGTGGACGAGCGGCCCGACGGACCGGCGGGCGGGCGGTGCGCACGGCTCGGCCCCGTCGCCCGCGGTGACGCGTGCGGCGGTCCGCGCGCCTCAGTCCAGCCGGACGGACCGGCGCAGCGGATCGCGCAGGTCCGTTCCGGCGGCCAGCCAGCGTTCCTGGAGCGCGGGAGCACCGTGCACCCGCTTCCAGGCGGCCTCGTTCCGCGTCATGGGCAGCAGCGGCAGGAACCGCACGGGGTCCAGGGGCGGATCCAGCTCCAGATCCTCGACGAGGCCACCGGGCTCGGCCACCAGCACCGAGCTGAACCGGCCCCCCGGCCACAGCGGCTCCCCCACGTCCAGCGAACCGCCCGGCGCCACGACCACGCCCTCGACCTGCGGCGAGGCGGCCAGCACGGCAAGCGGCCTGAGCACCTTGTCGGTGTCCGCGAGACCCGGGCGCATCGAGAGCACCAACTCGGCACGCGGTCCCCGCACCGGATCGGCGACCACCGCCGCGGGGTCCGTCATCGGCCGGGCCGCCATGCCGAGCGTCGCGTACCGCACCACGCCCCGGCCGCCTGCTGACCCGGTGTGAGGTTCGGCACCCGCGCCCCCGCCGCCGCAGAAGCGCAGCACCTCGATGCGGTCGGTGCCCACGAACGTCACCGCGGCCCGTGCGTCGGGCTCGCCGAACGCGGCCACCAGACGGGCTTCCACCAGCGCCAGAACATCAGCCGTTGCCATGGCGGGAGCATAGGCAGAGCCCCGCCCGGCCGGTCGCGGGCCCGCGTCCCGGTGCGGCGGGGCCCCGTCGCACCGTATGCAAAGCGCCGAAGCGGGTCTTGACACCCCGGTCGGCTGATAAGCTTGGCCGCTGGTCGGGGCAGCACGCAGAAGCGTCGCTCTCAGCCTCGACGCTGTGGACTTCCCTCAAGGGGGACCGGCCGGAGGAGGTGGGACTGCAGTGGACCGAAGTCGACCGTGCAGTACTACCCGCTCTTCCGACCGCTGAGTCACGTAGCTCCGGAGTACCGGAAGCTGCCCGCCTGCGTTTGCGTCAAGATCATCCGGCGCGCCACGGAAGAGCGCTTCGTGCCCATCCGATCCAAGTGATCGCCTCCGTCTGCACCACCAGCGAAGCTGCCTCCGCGACGGTGCGGTGCTCCCCGCTTTGTGGACGTGCGAAACGCCCCCGGCGCCGAAAAGGCCCGACGGGAGACAGTCAGCACGTCGGACGTCCTCATTCCGGGTAGTTCCAACCGTCGCCGGCGGCCCGCCCGCGAAGGAGCCTGCCCATGTCGATGATCCGCGACCTGCGCGCCGCCGTCCGTCCCTCCATCCGCAAGGACGGCACCGCCTACAGCCCCTACGACACCCCCCGCACGCCCGCGGCCCGCATCCCGTCCGCCGTGGTCGACTGCGCCGTCTACCGCGAGGGATACCGCATCGAGCCCACGCAGGCGCTCACGCCGCAGCAGGCGAAGCTGCACGTACGCAGCCGCGGCGGCTTCGCCTGGATCGGGCTGCACGAGCCCACCGAGGAGGAGTTCGCCGTCATCGCCGCCGAGTTCGGCCTGCACCCGCTGGCCGTGGAGGACGCGGTGCACGCCCACCAGCGGCCGAAGCTGGAGCGCTACGACGACACCCTCTTCACCGTCTTCAAGACCATCCACTACGTCGAGCACACCGAACTCACCGCCACCAGCGAGGTCGTGGAGACCGGCGAGGTGATGTGCTTCACCGGCAAGGACTTCTTCATCACCGTCCGGCACGGCGGGCAGGGTTCGCTGCGTGGCCTGCGGCACCGGCTCCAGGACGAGCCCGAGTTGCTGGCCAAGGGCCCGTCCGCGGTACTGCACGCGATCGCCGACCACGTCGTCGACGGATACCTGGCCGTCGCCGACGCCATGCAGGACGACATCGACGAGGTGGAGACCGAGGTGTTCTCCGCGCCCGGCAAGAACGGCCGCGGCACCTCGCGCGGTGTGGACGCCGGCCGGATCTACCAGCTCAAGCGGGAGGTCCTGGAGTTCAAGCGCGCGGTGGCACCGCTGGCACGGCCCATGCAACTGCTGAGCGAGCGGCCGATGCGGCTGGTGGACCCGGACATCCAGAAGTACTTCCGCGACGTGGCCGACCACCTCGCGCGCGTGCAGGAGCAGGTCGTCGGCTTCGACGAGCTGCTGAACTCCATCCTCCAGGCCAACCTGGCCCAGGCCTCCGTCGCGCAGAACGAGGACATGCGCAAGATCACGTCCTGGGCGGCGATCATCGCCGTGCCGACGATGGTCTGCGGTGTCTACGGCATGAACTTCGAGCACATGCCGGAACTGCACTGGCGCTACGGCTACCCGATGGTCATGGGGGTCACGGTCGCGATCTGCTACGGCATCCACCGGGCGCTGAAGCGCAACGGCTGGCTCTGACCCGTCGGCCCCGGCGCCGGTACCGCGGGCCCTGCTCCCAGGCGGGCCCGCCCTGTCGGCGCCGCGCCGGGTCTCACTACGCTGGGGCCCATGACAAGCGAGCTGCTCGGCCGGGCCCTCGTCGAGGAGGCCACGAAGAAGTCCGGACTGATCTGGGTGCAGGGCACCGGTCCTGTCCGGGCGCTGTGGCACGTCTGGCACGACGGCGCGGCGCACCTGGTCGGCGACGGCCCCGGTGAGCAGCCGCTGCCCGGCCTCGCCGACGGCGGTACGGCGCGGGTGACCGTGCGCAGCAAGGACAAGGGCGGCCGGCTGGTCGTCTGGACCGCCACCGTCACGGAGCTGGCACCCGAGTCGCCCGACTGGCAGGCCGTCGCCGCCGAGCTCAAGGGCAAGCGCCTCAACGCCCCCGACGGAGAGGCCGTCACCGAGCGCTGGGCGCGCGAGTGCAGGGTCCTGCGCCTGGACCCGCAGTCGTCCACGACGGACTTCGCCCCGGCCTCGGGGGCCGCACCCCCGCTGCCCACCGCGGCGACCACCCGCAACCCGCTCCCCGCGGCCCTTCCCCGGCTGCTCCTCAGCCGCCGCGGCAGGTCCCGCAGGCCCTGACCCGCGCGCGTACGGACGGACAGCAGCAGGACGCGCGAAAGACCCGAGGCCCGCGGAGCCCGAAGGAGGCGCGGAGGCCCGGGCACACGTGAAGGCCGGGGACACGTGAAGGCCGGGGACGCGTGAAGGCCGGGGACGCGTGAAGGCCGGGGAGACACGTGAAGGCCCGAGGAGGTGCGGGAGCCCGAGGGCCCGCACCACGCGCCTACGACGTGGGAAGCGCCTTGCCGTAATCCACCGTCTCGCCCTTGGCCGGCTCCCGCAGCGTGAACGCCCTGCCCCACTCGGTGAAGCTCAGCGTCCCCGCGCCTCCGGCCCGCTCCAGCCGCACCGGGCGCGGCCTGCCCTCCAGGGAGACCTTCAGCGTCCCGCCCGCGCCGCCGTCCCCGGTGATCTCCACCGTGCGTATGCCGGCCGTCTCGCCGTGGTCCCCCTTGCCCAGCTCGCCGTGCAGGGTGAGCAGCCCGTCCAGCAGCACGTCCTTGTCGGTGAAGCCGCTCAGCCGCTGGTACGACGGATCCCCCTTCGGCACCCGTACGTACTTGCCGCTCAGCTTGGCCGCGGCCGCCGAGTCCGCGTTCCCCTCGCCGTCCTTCCCGCGCCAGAAGGACGCACCGGCCTTGAGGTAGAGGTGGTCGCCGACCCTCAGCAGTTGCAGCGTGCTGCCGTCGGCGGTGACCGAACCGGTACCGCCGTTGTCCTTGAGCCGCATGTCCAGGCGGTACGTGCCGCCCTTGCTGACCACGGTGCCGGAAAGGCGCACCGTCGGCGCCGCCCGGGCGGACTTGCGGGTGTCGCTCTGGATCTGCTGCGCCGGCAGCTTCCCCTCGCCGTTGGTCCCCGCGTCCGGGTCCCCCGCACAGGCCGCCAGAGCCGCCCCCGCCACGATCAGCCCCGCGCCCGCCGCGCCCGCCCTCACCAGTACTGCTCGACGGGCACGGCGCAGGGAAATGGCGATCACGAGGAGGGCTGCCTCTCGTCCGGGAGCGGTCAGGGGGCGCCGCCGTCGGGACGCATCGCGGTCACGCATCCGGCGGCCGGGCGCCAGCGTACCGGTGCCTCCCGGGCGGGACGGCGCGAGTCCCGCACCCCCGCCCGGCCCGCCCCCGCACATCCTCCACCAAGGCATACCCGACCGGGACGGACTAGCCTGAGGCGCATATGGGCGGCAATGAAGTGATCTGCCGGAACCGCTCACGCCCGCTCCGGTCCGCCGGGAACCACCGGACGTCGCGAACCACCGAGTCGGACGTCACGCACCACCAAGGAGGCGCACAGCATGGCCGCAGGCGCCCCCCGGATCTTCGTCTCCCACCTCTCCGGCGTCGCCGTGTTCGATCCGAACGGCGACCACGTCGGCCGGGTCCGCGACCTGGTGGTCATGCTGCGCACCCAGGAGCCGCGTGCCGAGCGCACCGCCGACGGCGTCCGCCTGGAGACCCTGGCGCGCCGCCCGCCCCGGGTGCTCGGCCTCGTCGTGGAACTGGCCACCCGCCGCCGGATCTTCCTGCCCATCACCCGGATCACCGGCATCGAGTCGGGCCAGGTCATCACCACGGGCGTGCTGAACGTCCAGCGCTTCCAGCAGCGTCCCGCGGAGCGGCTCGTCTTCGGTGAGCTGCTGGACCGCCGGGTACGGCTGGTCGAGACGGGCGAGGAGGTGACCGTCCTCGACCTGTCCGTCCAGCGGCTGCCGGCCCGCCGCGACTGGGAGATCGACCGCGTCTTCGTGCGCAGGGGCAGGAGCGGCACCTTCCGGCGGCACAAGGGCGAGACGCTGACCGTGGAGTGGTCCGCGGTGACCGGCTTCACCCTGGAGGAGCAGGGCCAGGGCGCCGAGAACCTGCTCGCCACCTTCGAGCAGCTTCGCCCCGCGGACCTGGCGAACGTCCTGCACCACCTCTCGCCCAAGCGGCGCGCCGAGGTCGCCGCCGCCCTGGACGACGACCGGCTCGCCGACGTCCTCGAAGAGCTGCCCGAGGACGACCAGATCGAGATCCTCGGCAAGCTCAAGGACGAGCGGGCCGCCGACGTGCTGGAGGCGATGGACCCGGACGACGCGGCCGACCTGCTCGGCGAACTGCCGCAGGAGGACGTGGAGCGCCTGCTCGACCTCATGCGGCCCTCCGAGGCGGCCGACATGCGACGGCTGATGGCCTACGAGGAGCGCACGGCCGGCGGCCTGATGACCACCGACCCGGTGGTGCTGCGCCCTGACGCCACGGTCGCCGACGCGCTGGCCCGCGTCCGCAACCCCGACATCTCCCCCGCGCTCGCCGCGCAGGTGTACGTGTGCCGGCCGCCGGAGGAGACCCCGACCGGCAAGTACCTGGGCACCGTGCACTTCCAGCGGCTGCTGCGCGACCCGCCGTTCTCGCTGGTCGGCTCGCTGCTCGACGACGACCTCCAGGCCCTCGACCCGGAGACCGCGCTGCCCGCGGTGGCCGGCTTCTTCGCCGCCTACGACATGGTGGCCGCACCCGTAGTCGACGAGGGCGGAGCGCTGCTCGGCGCCGTCACCGTCGACGACGTGCTCGACCACCTGCTGCCGGAGGACTGGCGGGAGACGGACTTCCAGTTCTCCGGGGAGGTGGCCGATGGCGGCCGACCGTGAGCGCCGGGACCTGCGGGAGCACCGCGAGCGCGAGCCGCGCGGCGAGCCGGCCCGGACGGGGCCGGCACGCGTCCGCCTGGACCAGCCGCTGGCGCCGCGCCGCAGGCTGTGGCCGGAGTACGATCCGGACGCCTTCGGCCGGCTGTCCGAGCGGATCGCGCGGTTCCTGGGCACGGGCCGGTTCATCGTCTGGATGACGATCACCGTCGTCGTCTGGATCGGGTGGAACGTCTTCGCCCCGGAAGCGGTCCGCTTCGACGAGTACCCCTTCATCTTCCTCACGCTCGCGCTGTCGTTGCAGGCCTCCTACGCCGCCCCGCTGATCCTGCTGGCGCAGAACCGCCAGGACGACCGGGACCGGGTCAACCTGGAACAGGACCGCAAGCAGAACGAGCGGTCGATCGCGGACACCGAGTACCTCAGCCGTGAGGTGGCCGCCCTGCGCACCGGCCTCGGCGAGGTCGCCACCCGCGACTGGATACGCTCCGAGCTCGAAGACCTCGTCAGGACGCTGGAGGGCACGCCCCCGAGGGCCCACGGCGACGGCAGCCGCAACCGCTGAGACCCACCTCACACCGCGGGCCCGACCACCGGCGCCCTCGGAGGAACATGCCCGCGGCGCCGTACCATCGTTGTCATGGTTACGGAAGACGCGGTGCACCAAGCGCTGGCGACGGTGAACGATCCCGAGATCCAGCGGCCCATCACCGAGCTGGGGATGGTCAAATCGGTGGAGGTCGGCGCGGACGGCGCCGTGGCGGTCACCGTCTACCTCACGGTCTCCGGCTGCCCGATGCGCGACACGATCACGCAGAGCGTGACCGAGGCGGTCTCGGCGGTCGAGGGCGTCACCCGCGTCGGTGTCTCCCTGGACGTGATGAGCGACGAGCAGCGCCGCGAACTCGCGACCTCGCTCCGCGGCGGACAGGCCGAACGCGAGATCCCCTTCGCCAAGCCGGGCTCACTGACCCGCGTGTACGCGGTCGCCTCCGGCAAGGGCGGCGTCGGCAAGTCCTCGGTGACGGTCAACCTCGCCGCGGCGATGGCGGCGGACGGCCTCAAGGTCGGTGTGGTCGACGCGGACATCTACGGTCACAGCGTCCCCCGCATGCTGGGCGCGGACGGCCGACCCACCCAGGTCGAGAACATGATCATGCCGCCGTACGCGAACGGTGTGAAGGTCATCTCGATCGGCATGTTCACCCCGGGCAACGCACCGGTGGTCTGGCGGGGCCCGATGCTGCACCGCGCCCTCCAGCAGTTCCTCGCCGACGTCTTCTGGGGCGACCTCGACGTGCTGCTGCTCGACCTGCCGCCCGGCACCGGTGACATCGCCATCTCCGTGGCCCAGTTGGTGCCGAACGCCGAGATCCTGGTCGTCACCACTCCTCAGCAGGCGGCGGCCGAGGTCGCCGAACGGGCCGGTTCGATCGCCGTGCAGACCCACCAGAAGATCGTCGGTGTCGTCGAGAACATGTCGGGGCTGCCCTGCCCGCACTGCGGCGAGATGGTCGACATCTTCGGCACCGGTGGCGGACAGCTCGTCGCCGACGGCCTGACCAGGGCCACGGGCGCGAACGTGCCCGTGCTCGGCGCCATCCCGATCGACGTACGGCTGCGTGAGGGCGGTGACGAGGGCAAGCCGGTGGTGATCACCGACCCGGACTCCCCGGCGGGCGCCGCCCTGCGCGACATCGCCGGCAAGCTGGGCTCACGCGAGCGGGGCCTCGCGGGCATGTCGCTGGGCATCACGCCGCGCAACAAGTTCTGATCACGGCGGTCGGGCCGGCCCCGTGGCCACGGGCGGTCCGGACCCGGACCGCCGGACCGGACCGCCGGGCCCGGGCGCAGCCGGGCGGCACGGGCGGTGGGCCCGGCCTCCGGCCCGGACGGGCACAGGCGACCGGGTCGGGGCTCCAGCCCGGAGACGAGCACAGGTGGCCGGATCCGGACTCCGGGCTCGCCCGCCGGGCCCGGGCCACCGAGTCCAGGCCACCGGGCCCGGGCCGCGGTGGCCTGCTCCAGCCGGGCGTACGCGGCGGTCAGCCGTACGCCGTGATGTCCTTGATCACCGAGAATCCCACTCCGTACGCGCTCATTCCGCGTCCGTAGGCGCCCAGGTGCACTCCCTGGGAGGTGGATCCGGCGAGCACCCAGCCGTACTCGGACTCGCGGTAGTGGAACGGGGTTGCGATCCCGTCCACCGGCAGCGAGAGCACGGCCCAGTCGGGTCCTTCGAGGTCGTCGGCGAGCACCCAGGCGGTCTCGGTCTGCTGCTCCAGCCAGTCGTCCCGCAGGGAGTGGTCCATGTGCCCCGGCCAGGTGACCGAGAGCAGTCCGACGCCGGCGAGCCAGGCCGCGGAGGAGACGGAGGTGGCCTCCAGCACTCCGGAGCCGTCCGCGCTGCGCCGCACCGGGCTGGCCCCGACGGTGACGACCACCGCGAAACGCTCCCTGCCGTCCCCCTCGGTGCCCTCGCTGCGCACCGAGGGCTCGTCACCGTGGCCGATCGAACCGTGCTCGACCGATCCGTCCGCCGAAGCGCCGACGTGCATCAGCCAACGCGGCCCCATGAAGGCGTCGTCCAGCCCGTACCAGCGGAACGGCGCCATGAGGAACCCGTCGACCAGGCGTGGGGCGGCCGTGGACGTGCCCGGTTCTCCCGGTGTCCTGGGCGGCTGATCACCCATACGGCTCGTCGTTTCCATCTGCCCGCGCGCCTCCTCGCTTCCGTCGGAGCCGCGCGTTCCACCCCATGGGCGAACTCTTCCGCCGGCTCCGCACACCAACAAGGCAGAATAACCACCCGGTCTGCGTGATCAAGGAAAACCGGCCGGTGGGAGGGCGCGCCGCGGCCGGTGGTAGGCGTACTCGCACGGGCGGCGCCACCGGTCGGACAGGCCCGATTCCGGTGGGCCGGGGCGACGCCGGTCGGACGTGGCGACGCCGGTCGGGGCCCGGGGGTGTCGATCAGGTCGCGTCGGCGTCGAAGGGCGGCGGGTCGCTCGGGCCGGGCTTCTCGGGCTTCTTGGTCATGTCCACGCGTCCGGCCGAGGACGACCCGGAGCCGCCTGACGCACCCGAGGAGGCGGCGGAGTCACCGTCGCGGCCGTGCACGGCGTCCGCGACGTCGGCCATCTCCTTCTTCAGGTCGAAGCCGTTGCGGATCTCCTTGAGGCCCAGGTCCTCGTTGTCCAACTGCTTGCGGATGAACGTCTTGGGGTTGAGGTCCTCGAACTCGAAGTCCTTGAACTCGGGCCCGAGCTCGTTGCGGATGTCCTGCTTGGCGCTCTCCGAGAACTCTCGGATCTTGCGGATCGTGCGCGAGACGTCCTGGATGACCTTGGGCAGCTTGTCCGGGCCGAAGACGAGCACGGCGAGGACGACGAGCGTCACTACCTCAAGTGGGCCTATGTCATTGAACACCTTGCAGCTCCTCGCGATGTCCTCGGCCCGCGGCAGGTCTACGGTGCCGGTCCTCCGTGGCAGGACGTCCATGGGCGGGACCGGGTCCACGGTACCCGGGGACCCGGTCTGTCCGGTACTCTCCCGGGCCGCGGCGTTGGTGACGGTCCCCGGCTTCCCGGGGTGTTCGCCGTCAGTTTCCCTTGGCGGCGCCGAGCACCAGGGTGACCTTCTGCTGCCGGCCCTCGTCCTCGGGGTCCCGCCCGTCGCCCTCGACGGGGCCGCCGCGCTCCAACGTGAGGTCGAGCCTGTCACCGGGGCGGTGAGCACGGATCTTCACGATCAGCTCCTCGCCCGAGTGGATGCGCAGGCCGTTCACCCGGGTGATGACATCGCCCGGGCGGATGCCCGCCCGGTCCGCCGGACCGCCGTGCTCGACCGCGGCCCCGCCCGTGTTGCCCTGGTCGCCGACACGGGCGCCGTCACCGGTGTAGTCCATGTCGAGTGTGACGCCTATCACGGGATGCGTGGCCGCACCGGTGTTGATCAACTCCTCCGCCACCCGCTTGGCCTGGTTCACGGGGATGGCGAAGCCCAGGCCGATGGAGCCCGACTGGCCGCCTTCCAGGCTCTGCCCGTCGTCCGCGGAGCGGATGGCGCTGTTGATGCCGATGACGCGCGCCTTGCCGTCCACCAGCGGACCGCCTGAATTGCCCGGATTTATCGGGGCGTCGGTCTGAAGGGCGTCGACGTAGCTGACGTCGCTGCCGCCGCCCTTGCCGTCGCCCGCGGTGGTGATGGGGCGCTCCTTGGCGCTGATGATGCCGGACGTGACCGTGTTGGCGAGGTCGAACGGCGCCCCTATGGCCACCACGGGGTCGCCGACCTGGACGTTGTCCGAGTTGCCGAGCGCCAGCGGCCTGAGCCCGGAGACACCGGAGACCTTGACGACCGCAAGGTCGTACCCGGTGTCGCGGCCCACGACGGTGCCCCGCGCGGTCTGGCCGCCGCTGAAGGTCACCGAGATGTCGCCGTCCGCCCCGGCGGGTTCCACCACGTGATTGTTCGTCAGGATATGACCCTGCTTGTCCAGGATGAAGCCGGTGCCGGTGCCCTGCTCCTCGTCGCCGCGGACGTGCATGGTCACCACGCTGGGCAGTGCGCTGGCGGCGATCCCGGCCACGCTGCCCGGGTCGCGCTCCTTGGGCTCCACGCCGGCCTGGGGAAGCTTGATGTCGGTGCCGCCGTCGCGCTCCAGGTGCGAGCCGAGCGCGCCGCCCAGCAGCCCCGCGAGCAGCGCGACCAGTGCCACCCGTACGAGCCCGCCGCGCCGGCCGCGCCGTCGGTCCTGCGGCGCGGCCCCGGTCTGCTGGAGCGGTGCCGCCCACGGGTCGTACGGCTGCCAGTGCCCGCCGGACCCCTGGCCACCGGTCCCGGCGGCGGACGCGGACGCGGGGACGGGGGCGGGGGCGGGGGAGGTGTACGCGTCGGCGCCGGGCGCCGCGGCCCCCGGGGCGGCGGCTGAGCCCTGGTAGTGCGGATCGCCGCCGTACGCGGGCTCGGGGGCGCGGTACGCGGGGGCGTGGTGGGGGGTGCCGCCGGCGGGGGCCGGGGCGGGCGCGGACGGGGTCGTGCCCTGGGCGAGGCCGCCGGGCAGGGGCGTGCCGTGCGCCGGGGTGCCCATCGGGGCCGGGGTCCCGTACGCAGGCGTGCCGCCCGGTGCGCCGGTGTCGTGCGGCGGGGTGCCGCCGAGTGGCCCCGGGGCCCCCAGGGGCGGCAGCGGGGTGCCCTGGGCGGGTGTGGTCCCCGGATGCTGGACCGGCGGCGCGGGCGCCCAGGGCCCCGGCTCGCCGTAGGGAGGGGTGTCGTAGGGGTCCGGGTCATGCAGGGGCCGCGGACGGTCCTGCGCGCCGGGTCGCGGGGTGGCGGCGTCCTCGGGCGGGGCGCCTGCGGGTACCTCGCGGGCCGCGGGGCCGGTGGGCGCCGGGGCCTGGGGCGACGCGGGGTCCCGAGGCGGTGTGGGGCCCGCTGGAGCGCGGTCGGGCGCAGGCGCGGGGTCGGGGACCCCCTCGCCCGCGGAAGCCCCGGAGAGCGTGCCGTGGCCCTCTCCGGGGCCGTCCTCCGTCGGAGCCGCCGTGTCCCGCGCACCGGCAGCGCCCGGCCCCTGCGTTCCGGAGGCGTCGGGTGTGCCGGGTGTGCCGGCCGTCAGGGGGTCGTCCGGCGTCCCCGGCCGGGGACGGCTCCACCACTTCGCTTCCGTGGGCTTCCCCTCGTCCATGCTCTCCCCAGACCTGGCCCATGACGCGGCCCGCGGCCGCCCACGCGGCGATCACCGCACAACGACTGTCGACGCCCTCAGCCGGAAACCCCGGGGCGCGTACACCCAGGATTCAATCAGGTTCCCGCCCCGGCCCGCAGACGTACGGCCCCAGTACGGCCCCAGTACGGCCCGCGTCCGGAAGAGCCCGTGCCGCCGGGTTCAGGGGGCCGTCGGTGCCCGTCCGGACGGCACACCACGGGGCGAAGGGGGCGGCAGGGTGCGACAGAGGCGGCAGGGATGACGGGCCCGGGTGACGGGTCACCGGACCCGGGCGGCGGGGACGACCCGAGTGACGGGGTGACCCGCGGACGGGTGACCGGAGGACGGGTGACCCGTCCGCGGGTGACCGAAGAGCGGCCCCGAGCGGCCCCGGGCGGACGCCGGAGCCCTGCGCAGAGCCCTGTACAGAGCCTGGGACCGGCCGCACAGCCCCTCGGCGGCAAAGCCCCGGGCGCCCCACGGCCACCGGCCCGCGGCAACCGCCCCACAGCGACCGCCGGAGCCCGCAGTGTCACCGGCCCGCCCGACTGCCGATCCCCGGAGACGGGCAACCGACCCCCGGCCACGGGAACGCCAGGCCGAGGTCCAATGAAAAGCCGCGGCCCCCCGCAGCTCCTCACGCCCGCCCGTCGACCCGCCAACCCGCCGGGCCTCGGTTGCGAAAGGCCGCACGCAGCAGGAAGCAGGTAGCGCCTAGCGGACCGTCCGTACGCTGGCCCCCGACTTGGGTGCCGTGTCCAGAAGGCCGCCGGGGGGCGCGAACGCGCTGCCGGAGGAGGAACCGGGCTCAGCGGTGTACGCGGCCGTGGGAAGCGCACGTATGAGCGGTGCGGGGGCGCTGAGCGCCGGGCCGGACTCCGGGGAACGGGGCGGTGCGGGCATCCCGGGCAGCAGGGGGGCCGTCGCGGCGATGGGGATGGCCGGGGCGGGGTCGCCGACGACGGGACGCTCGGAGGAGCGCGCCACGGGCTGGTTGGCGCCCCTGCGACGGCCGGTGTCGGCGGCCGTCACGGGGCCGGAGGTGCGCAGTGGGGTGGCATTGCTCGGCGGACCGCTCTGCTTGCCGCCTCCGGCCGCGGTCGGAGCACCCGCCGAGACACCGCCGAGCGCTATCGCGGCCAGCGACACGGCACCGGCCGCGGCGAACGCGAACCGCCGGCCGCGGGACGCCGAACGCTCGCCCTCCTGCCTGCCCACCTCATGGATGCGGAAGCCGTGCCCGGCGCCGGGGAGCACCGGGTCCTGGGCACCGGCCGGGTCGAGCGAGAAGGGCTCACGCGACCTCGGCTTCAGAGGGTTCGGCGGAGGCGGGGCGGTCACGCTGAAGACTCCGCCGCTCCCGAGTCCTCCCCCGCCGTAGGGGTCCGGCCCGGTGTCATCGCCCCCGGGCAACCCCTGGAGGCGCGCGAGGAAGCTCTCGGACGGAGGCGGCGGGGCGGCTTCCGCGAAGACGTTCTTCAGGCGGCGCTGGGCGTCGGCCTCGGCCTTGCACCGCGGGCAGGTCGCCAGGTGCGCGAGGACGCGCTCGCGGGCGTCATGACCCAGCTCGCCGTCGACCAGGGCGGCGAGCCGGTCGCCGAGGTGGTGCTCGGCGGCCGTCGGATGGATTCCACTCACGCGCCTGCGCCTCCTCCGCCCAGCGCGGGGGTGACCGCGCCCATGGCCTTGAATTTGCGGTTGCCCGCGCGGCGCTCGGCACGGGCCTCGGGGGACCGGTGCTGAAGGGCCTTGCGCAGTTGGGAGCGGCCGCGGTGGATACGGCTGCGGACCGTGCCGAGCTTGACGCCGAGGGTGGCGGCGATCTCCTCGTACGACAGGCCCTCGATGTCGCAGAGGACGACGGCGGCACGGAACTCGGGCGCGAGGGTGTCCAGGGCCTGCTGGACGTCCGCGTCGAAGTGGGTGTCCTGGAACGCCTGCTGCGGGGAGGGCTCACGGCTGGGCAGCCGCTCCGCGGCGTCGTCGCCCAGGGTGTCGAAGCGGATGCGCTGCTTGCGGCGGACCATGTCGAGGAAGAGGTTGGTCGTGATGCGGTGCAGCCAGCCCTCGAAGGTGCCCGGTGTGTACGTCGACAGGGAGCGGAAGACGCGGACGAAGACCTCCTGGGTGAGGTCCTCCGCGTCGTGCTGGTTGCCGGTGAGGCGATAGGCGAGGCGGTACACCCGGGCGCTGTGCGTGCTGACGATCTCCTCCCAGGTGGGAGGAGTCCACGCCTGCGACTCCGCGTCGGCGGCGAAGGTCGCGGTCTGTGCGGACTCGGCGGTGGGGAAACGGTCAGCGTTCTTGATCACGGATTTCGGCTCGCCCGGGGCCCTGAGCAGACGCCTCAGCACTCCTGCCCGGTCTCCGGTCTCAGCCGCACCTCCCCTGTCGGCTCTGGTGGTGTCCACTAGAGCCCCTACCATAGTCACCTCGCCCGTTAGCTCCGGATAAGCGTTTTTACGTGAATTTGGTACGCGCTTCTGGTCTTGCGTCTCGACTTGCTCGTCACTCCCGGCCATCCCGACCCCCCACTTTTCCTCTCCCTTTCCCCAACGTCCGGCGCCATCTGCGGGTTCCCGGCGGTGGTGGCACCTCCCGTCCGGACGGAGCCGGGGGCGCGGGAGGATACAGTCACGCCCAGGCAACTACGGGGAACAGGAGAGGGCCATTAGCGGCAAGCGGCAGACGAACTGGGCGTTCGCCGACGCCTTTGTCGCCGAGGAGGACGCGCTGCACTGGGCCCGCGACCGAGCCCGGGATGCGGGGCTGCGCCCGGTGTCACCCGGTACCGGCGCCGCGCTGCGGCTGCTCGCCGCCACGGTGGCCGCGAAGGCGGTCGCCGAGATCGGCACCGGCACCGGCGTCTCCGGAATCCATCTGCTGCACGGCATGCGCGCGGACGGCGTGCTGACGACGGTGGACCCCGAGCCCGAGCGCCAGCAGTTCGCGCGCCAGGCCTTTCGCGTCGCGGGCTTCGCGAGCAATCGCGCGCGCTTCATTCCCGGCCGTGCGCTCGACGTGCTGCCGCGGCTCGCGGACAGCGGCTACGACCTCGTGTTCTGCGACGGTGACCGGATGGAGTGCCTCGACTACCTGGACGAATCGTTGCGGCTGCTACGGCCCGGCGGGCTGGTCTGCTTCGAGGGCGTCTTCGCCGACGGCCGCACGATCGACTCGGGGCCGCAGCCCGCGGAGGTGGTGCGGCTGCGGGAACTGGTCAGGGCCGTACGGGAGAATCCGGAGCTGGTGCCCTCGCTGCTGCCGGTCGGGGACGGGCTGCTCTGCGCGGTCAAACGCTGAGGCGGCCGCGCCCGGACCCGGGGCCGGGGCCCACGGGATCCCGCTGCGGGGGACGGGGCGCGGCAGGACGGCGGGCTGAGGACGTCGGCCGCCGGTGCCGGCGGCGCGACCCGCGGCGCAGGGGGCCGGTCCGCGGGAGCCTGTTCAGGGGCGTGGGTGCGCGCCCGTGGCGACGGGCGGGGACACCAGTGCCCCAGCACGCAGTGGGCGCCGGGGCACTGGGCGGGTACAGGGCCGCTTCCGCGTCAGCCGACGACCTTCTTCAGGGCGTCGCCAAGGGCGTCGGCCTCGTCCGGGGTCAGCTCGACGACGAGCCGGCCGCCGCCTTCGAGCGGAACTCGCATGACGATGCCCCGCCCCTCCTTGGTCACCTCGAGCGGGCCGTCACCCGTCCGCGGCTTCATGGCCGCCATGCTCGTTCCCCTTCCTGAAACCAGCTCATCTCAGCCGACGGCCCCCAGCAGGGCGCGCACAGCCCGTCACGGGCAGGCGTCACCGGCATCGAACACATTGCTTCCTGGCCATTATCCCGCATCGCAGGACCCGATGGACAACATCGTTCGGCATCGCTTAGGCAACGCGCTTCCGCAAAACCACTCAATTCGGCGATGTGGTTGCGAAGGCCGCGACCATGCCCTCTCCCGGCGTCTTCCGGCGCGGAATTTCTTTGACGCAGGTCACATCCAGCACACTCTCGCGGCAACGTGATCTCCGTCATGCTGTGCGGGGAATGCCGCACAGCAGAGAGCCGAGCCGCGAACCGAAGGGACCCGCCATGGCCGATACCGTGCTGTACGAGGTGAACGACGGACTCGCCACCATCACGCTCAACCGCCCCGCGGCGATGAACGCGGTGGACATCGAGGCCAAGACGGCTCTGCGGGACGCCGTCCAGGCGGCCGCGGCGGACCCCGGGGTGCGGGCGGTACTGCTGACGGCGGCCGGCGACCGGGCCTTCTGCGTGGGCCAGGACCTCAAGGAGCACGTCGGCCTGCTGGCCGCCGCCCGCGAGCCGGGCTCCGGCGGCGAGGCCGGCCGCACGAGCGTGATGAGCACGGTGCGCGAGCACTACAACCCGATCGTGCGGGCCCTGACGGAGATGCCCAAGCCGGTGGTGGCAGGGGTCAACGGCGTCGCCGCGGGCGCGGGCTTCGGCTTCGCCCTGGCCGCCGACTACCGGGTGGTGGCGGACACGGCGGCCTTCAACACCTCCTTCGCCGGGGTGGCGCTGACCGCGGACTCCGGTCTCTCCTGGACGCTGCAGCGGGTGGTGGGCCCGGGCCGGGCCGCCGACCTGCTGCTCTTTCCGCGCAGCATCAAGGCCCAGGAGGCGTACGAGCTGGGCATCGCCAACCGCGTGGTGCCCGCCGCCGACCTCGCCGGCGAGGCGCTGGAGGTGGCCCGGGCACTGGCCGGGGGCCCGACGCTCGCCTATGCGGCGATCAAGGAGTCCCTGGCCTTCGCCGCCGCCCACACGCTGGAGCAGGCCCTGGAGAAGGAGGAGGAACTCCAGGCCCGGGCCGGTGCGTCCGAGGACCACGCGATCGCCGTCCAGGCGTTCCTCGACAAGGAGCGGCCCACGTTCCTGGGCCGCTAGGGTCTGTCGCCCGGATCATGCCGGGTGGATCGTGCTGGGCACGCCGGGCCCCTGACCGGCGTCCGCCCCGGACCTGGGCCGACGCCGGACGGAGTCGGCGCCGACGGAGTCGGCGCCGGAACGTGGCCGACGCCGGGCCGGGGCCCGGGCGTACCGGGGACGGCACCGGGCGGTACCGCTCAGTGCGTGCTGCGGCCGCGTGCCGCGCAGCCCTCCAGGTGGTCGTCGACCAGCCCGCATGCCTGCATCAGGGCGTAGGCGGTCGTCGGACCGACGAAGCGCAGGCCGCGCTTCTTGAGGGTCTTGGACAGGGCCGTCGACTCGTCGGTGACCGCGGGCACGTCGGCCAGGGTGCGCGGGACCGGGCGGGCGGCGGGATCCGGGGCGAACGACCAGATCAGGGCGTCCAGCTCGCCGGGGGACCACTCGGCGAGTACGCGCGCGTTGGCGAGCGTCGCGTCGACCTTGGCGCGATTGCGGATGATTCCCGGATCCTGGAGCAGCCGCTCGCGGTCGGCCTCCGTGAAGGCCGCCACCGAGGTGATCTTGAAGTGGGCGAAGGCGGCGCGGAAGGTCTCGCGCCGGCGCAGGATGGTGATCCAGGACAGGCCGGACTGGAACGCCTCCAGGCAGAGCCGCTCGAAGAGCGGGTCGTCGCCGTGCACCGGGCGGCCCCACTCCTCGTCGTGGTAGACCGCGTAGTCCTCCGTGGACAGCGCCCAGGGGCAGCGCGGCACGCCGTCGGGCCCGGGCACCGCGGCCCCGCCCGGCGCCGCCGGCCCGTCCGCCGGCCCGCTCCCGGCGGTCGCCGCGCCGCCCGATGCCTCGGTGCTCATCGATTCTCCTCCGTGAAGTCCCGGTAGGTCGGCGGGCCGCCGGCCGGCGGGGCGTACGCCCCCGCGAGCGCGGCCTCCAGCCGGGCGATGCGGGCGTCGCGCTCGGCGAGCTCCGCGCCGAGCCTGCCCAGGGCGTCGTCCACGTCGGCCATGCGGTAGCCCCGCACGGCCAGCGGGAAGCGCAGGGCCTCGACGTCGTCGCGGTGCACGGGGCGGTCCGGGGGCAGCGGGTCCTCGAACCGCTCGGGCGCCGCCTCGGGGAGCACACCGCTCTCACCGCCGCCCACCGCGGCGAGCGTCACCGCGGCGACCACGACGACGAGGGCCACGACCAGGAACAAGAACACGACCATCTTCGGGAGGTCCCCCACGCTCGGCTGCCGACTCGATTCCATGCGGTACCACCGCGCACCCGGGCGCGGCGCCGACGGCGGGACGCCCGGGCGGCCGGGGTGACCGCCGCGGCCCAGGGCGAGGCACGGGCCGGGGCGGACCGCAGCCGGCCGCCCGGCCGACCACGCGAACCGTCGGACTCCGATCGTGCCATGCCCCTGTGACAGTTAGGGTCACAGGCACAGGGGCGGAGTACGAGGAGGCCGGACGGGATGCCGCAGGGGACACTCAGGCTGGGCAGGCGCGAGTTCGGCCCGCACGAGCCGGTGATCATGGCGATCGTCAACAGGACCCCGGACTCCTTCTACGACCAGGGCGCCACCTTCCACGACGAGCCGGCGCTCGACCGGGTCGGGCAGGCCGTCTCCGAGGGCGCCGCCATCGTCGACATCGGCGGCGTCAAGGCCGGCCCGGGCGACGAGGTGACGGCCGAGGAGGAGGCGCGCCGCACGGTCGGCTTCGTGGCCGAGGTGCGCCGCAGGTTCCCGGACGTGGTCATCAGCGTCGACACCTGGCGGCACGAGGTCGGCGAGGCGGTCTGCGCGGCGGGCGCGGACCTGCTGAACGACGCCTGGGGCGGGGTGGACCCGGGGCTCGCCGAGGTCGCCGCGCGGCACGGTGCGGGCCTGGTGTGCACCCACGCCGGCGGTGCCAGGCCGCGCACCCGGCCGCACCGGATCGCCTACGACGACGTGGTGGCCGACATCCTGGACGTGACGGTGGGCCTTGCGGAGCGCGCGGTGGCCCTGGGCGTGCCGCGGGAGTCGGTGCTGATCGACCCGGGCCACGACTTCGGCAAGAACACCCGGCACAGCCTGGAGGCCACGCGCCGGCTCGGTGAGATGGCGGACACCGGCTGGCCGGTGCTCGTCTCGCTGTCCAACAAGGACTTCGTCGGCGAGACGCTTGACCGGCCGGTCAAGGAGCGCCTGCTGGGCACGCTGGCGACGACGGCCGTCTCGGCGTGGCTGGGAGCCCGGGTCTACCGGGTGCACGAGGTGGCCGAGACCCGGCAGGTGCTGGACATGGTGGCCTCGATCGCCGGCCACCGCGCCCCGGCGGTCGCCCGCCGGGGGCTTGCCTGAGACCGTCCGCCGCCCCCGCGGGCGCCGGCGGGGCGGGCGCCCCGCCCCCGGGTGGTCAGCGGGCGACCTCCTTGGTGACCAGTGCCACCGCCTCGTCCACGTCGTCCGTGACGTGGAACAGGAGCAGGTCCTTCTCGGACGCCTTGCCCTGGGCGACCACCGTGCCGCGCAGCCAGTCGACGAGGCCGCCCCAGTACGAGGACCCGAAGAGGACGATCGGGAAGCGGGTCACCTTGCGGGTCTGCACCAGGGTGAGTGCCTCGAACAGCTCGTCCAGGGTGCCGAGGCCGCCGGGCAGCACCACGAAGCCCTGGGCGTACTTCACGAACATGGTCTTGCGGACGAAGAAGTACCGGAAGTTCACACCGAAGTCGACATGCGGGTTGAGGCCCTGTTCGAAGGGCAGCTCGATGCCGAGGCCGACGGAGACGCCCTTGGCCTCCCGCGCGCCCTTGTTCGCCGCCTCCATGGCCCCGGGCCCACCGCCTGTGATCACCGCGAAGCCCGCTTCGACCAGCGCGCGGCCGAGCCGTACGCCCGCCTCGTACTCCTTGGAGCCCGGGGGCGTACGGGCGGAGCCGAAGACGCTGATCGCGCTGGGGAGCTCCGCGAGCGCCCCGAAGCCCTCCACGAACTCCGACTGGATGCGCATCACCCGCCACGGGTCGGTGTGCACCCACTGGGAGTCACCCTCGGTGTCCAGCAGCCGCTGGTCGGTGGTGCCGGGCTGGATCTGCTCACGCCGGCGCACCACCGGGCCCAGGTACTGCTCCTCCGGTGGTCCCCCTGCTTGCGGACTGTCCATGTACGTCCCCTTCCGCTGGCGGTCTGAACACTTCAGCGTAGATCCAAGGACGTGGCCGGGGCCGTAACTCCCGGTGTCCTTGCTCCCCCACCGTCCTGAAGCCGAGGAGCCGCCTGCGGCGGGCCTCGCACGCCCCGGGGGCGGGGCCCCTGCGGATGCTGCCGCCGGTCGGCTCAGCTCGTCAGCCAGGCACGCAGCCGCTCCTCCGCGGCGAGGATCCTGGCGGTGTCGACGTGCTCGTCGCGCTTGTGGGCGAGCTGCGGGTCGCCGGGGCCGTAGTTCACGGCGGGCACGCCGAGGGCGCTGAAACGGGCCACGTCGGTCCAGCCGAACTTGGGCCGCGGGTCACCCCCCACGGCCGCGACGAACGCGGCGGCGGCCGGGTGGTCCAGGCCGGGCAGTGCGCCGGGGGCGTGGTCGTCGACGACGAACTCCGCGACGCCGCAGTCCGCGAAGACCTTCCTGACGTGCGCGAGCGCGTCCTCCTCGGTGCGGTCGGGCGCATAGCGGAAGTTGACGGTGACCGTGCAGGCGTCGGGGATGACGTTGCCCGCGACGCCGCCTTCGATGCGGACGGCGTTCAGGCCCTCGCGGTACTCCAGCCCGTCGATGACCGGGCGGCGCGGCTCGTAGGAGGCCAGCCGCCGCAGGATCGGCGCGGCGCCGTGGATGGCGTTGGAGCCCAGCCAACTGCGCGCGGAGTGGGCGCGCTCGCCCGTGGTGCGCAGCAGTACCCGCAGGGTGCCCTGGCAGCCGCCCTCGGCCTGCCCGTCGGAGGGTTCGAGCAGTACGGCGAAGTCGCCGGCCAGCCAGTCGGGGTGGGCGGCGGCGAGCCGGCCGAGGCCGTTCAGGTGCGCCTCGACCTCCTCGTTGTCGTAGAAGACGAAGGTCAGGTCGCGGTTGGGCGCGGGAACCGTAGCGGCGATGCGCAACTGCACGGCGACTCCGGACTTCATGTCGCAGGTGCCGCAGCCCCACAGGATGCCGTCGTCGTCCAGCCGGGAGGGCACGTTCTCCGCGATGGGCACCGTGTCGAGGTGGCCGGCGAGGATCACCCGCTCGGACCGGCCGAGCCGGGTGCGGGCCACGACGGTGTTCCCGTACCGGTCGACCGCCAGGTGGGGCAGGGCGCGCAGGGCCGCCTCCACCGCGTCCGCGAGCGGCTCCTCGGTGCCGCTCTCCGAAGGGAAGTCGACCAGCCGCGCGGTGAGCTGTGCCGCGTCTGACGTCAGGTCAAGGGGGCGCACGTCCATGCCCCCGACCCTAACGCGCGGACCGGGCCCCCTCCGTCTCCAGTACCGTGTTCGGGTGTCAGAGCAGTCCACACCCCCCTCCCCCGTCCGGCCCACCCGCGTGCTCCGCCTGGGCGCCGCCTTCGTGGTGCTGCTGGCGCTCGCCGGCTATCTGGTGGTGCGCTACGGCACCGGCGGCAGGACGGCGGCGCGCTGCACGGTCGTCTCGGGCGACGGGGACGGCGCGGTGTACCGCTTATCCCCGCAGCAGGCCGGCAACGCCGCCACCATCTCCGCGGTGGGCACCTCGCGCGGCATGCCCGAGCGCGCGGTGACCATCGCGCTGGCCACCGCGCTCCAGGAGTCACATCTGGACAATCTCGACCACGGTGACCGGGATTCGCTGGGCCTGTTCCAGCAGCGGCCCTCGCAGGGCTGGGGCAGCAGCGCGGAGATCATGGATCCGGCCTACGCGGCGGGCGCGTTCTACGCGCACCTGGCCAAGGTGCCCGGCTACTCGCGGCTTCCGCTGACGGTCGCCGCGCAGCGCGTCCAGCACAGCGGCTACCCGCAGGCGTACGCCAAGCACGAGCCGCACGCGACGCTGCTCGCCGCGGCCCTCACCGGCCGTGCCGCGGCCACGTTGACCTGCGAGGACGGCTCGCTGGACCGGCCAGGTGACCCGGCGCGGGTGCGCAGGGCGCTCGTCCACGACTTCGGCAGCGGTGTACTCGAAACGGCGGCGTCCTCGGTGCCGCGGGGCGCCGGCGCGGCCTCCCCCGCAGCGGACCCGCGGTCCTCCAGCAGCCCGCAAGCGGCGGGCGGCGGGGGGCGCTCGGTGACCGTGCCGGTGCGGGCCGGCGCGGGGACGGGCGGCGGTGACGTCCGCCGGCGCGGCTGGGAGCTGGCGCACTGGGCGGTGGCGAACTCGTCCCGCCTCGGCATCGCGCAGGTCAGCTACGGAGGCCGGCAGTGGAGCGCGGACTCGGGCGGCGCGTGGCGCACGGCGGACGGCGACGACAAGCCAGGCACGGCCGCCGCCGGCACCGACCGGGTCGTCATCGTCACGGCCCGCTGAGCGCGGCGCGACCGGCGCCCGGCGCGGCGCGACCGGCGCCCGGCCGGGACTCGGGCAGCCGTGCGGGCGTTCCTCCGCAGGGAGGGCCGTGCGCGGGGCGCCCGGGGGGCCGGGGAAGCCGGGCCCCAAGGGCGGCGCCGGCCGGTGACGGGCCTGCTCGCAGCCGGACGTAAGGATTTTGCACTCATCGGTCGCACCGCACGTTCGGCCGCTTTTATCCGTAGCGGATAATGCGACGCATTACCCATTCTTTACTTTCGGCTCCCGCAACCTTCCGGGTCTTCGAGCGGTAGTCACGGCGTCCGAGCGCGCCGGGCACCGATCGCTGAGCATCCCGTCCTGAAGGAGCATCATGTCCCTCCCCCTGACCCGCCGGATCGCCCGAGCCGCGCTGCTTGTCGCAGCGGGAGCGGCTCCCGTGGTCGGTGCGGCCGGCGTCGCGAGCGCCGCTGCCGTCCCCGCCGCGGCCGACCTGGCCGGGCTCAGCACCCCGGACACCGCCCACACCGGCACTACGGTCCAGGACACCTCGCACCGGATCGGAAAGACGGCGGCGGGCACCTCCGCCGACCGTGACGTGCAGAAGGGACTCGGCAGGACCCTGGGCACCGGCACGGGCACCGTCGCTCCGGCCGTCGGAAAGGTCGTGGAAACCGCGGGCGGCGCCACCGGTGCCGCCGCGGGCACCGCGACCGGCGGACTGCCGGTGGGCTGACCGCGGCGCCGTTCGGCGCGTGCGGCCGTGAGGTGAAAGGGCCCGGGGAGCAGGTGCTTCCCGGGCCCTTGTGCGTTCTCTTTCCGGCTCTTTCCGGCTCTTTCCGGCGGGGGCCCGAGGGCGGGTGCCGGTGTGGGCGCCCGGAAGCGCGGCGTGCCGGTCGCGGCGCGCTGCCGTGCGTTCCGGTTGCTCGCGCATCTCCGCGCGCCCCTTGGACGGGCCCCTGGGCCGGAGGTGGGCCGGGGCCCGTCGGCGCAACGGGTCAGGACAGGCGGGCCACCGCGGCCCGGACGCGTTCGTCCGTGGCGGTCAGGGCCACGCGGACGAACCGGTTGCCCGCGGGGCCGTAGAAGTCCCCGGGGGCCGCGAGGATGCCGAGACCGGCGAGATGGCCGATGGTGTCCCAGCAGCTTTCGTCGCGGGTGGCCCACAGGTAGAGGCTGGCCTCGCTGTGCTCGATACGGAAGCCGTGCTTCAGCAGCGCCTCGCGCAGCGCGGTGCGCCGGGCGGCATAGCGCTCGCGCTGCACGCGAACGTGTTCGTCGTCGCCGAGCGCCGCCACCACGGCCGCCTGGGTGGGCGCGGCCGTCATCATGCCGCCGTGCTTGCGCACCTCGAGCAGTTCCCCGAGGACCCGCTCGTCACCGGCGAGGAAGGCGGCGCGGTAGCCGGCCAGGTTGGACCGCTTGGAGAGCGAGTGGACGGCGACCAGGCCGTCGTAGGAACCGCCGCACACCTGCGGGTGCAGCACGGAGACCGGCTCGGCCTCCCAGCCGAGTTCCAGGTAGCACTCGTCGCTGAAGACGAGGACGCCGTGCTCGCGCGCCCAGGCCACGATGCGCGTCAGCTCCTCCTTGGACAACACCCGGCCGGTCGGGTTCGAGGGCGAGTTGAGCCACAGCAGCTTCAGGCCGGCCGGGTCCAGCTCGGTCGGGTCGTCGTACCCGACCGGCTCCGCGCGTGCCAGCCTGGCGCCGACCTCGTACGTCGGGTACGCGAGCCGCGGGTGGGCCACCCGGTCGCCGGGGCCGAGGCCGAGCTGGACGGGCAGCCAGGCGACCAGTTCCTTGGAGCCGACGACCGGCAGGACGTTGCGGTGCCCCACCCCGCGCGCGCCCAGCCGCCGCTCGCACCAGCCGCTGATCGCGTCCCGCAGCCGGGGCGTGCCCCACACGGTCGGGTAGCCCGGCGAGTCGGCGGCCTCGGCGAGCGCCTTCTGGATGATGTCGGGCACGGGATCGACCGGGGTGCCGACGGACAGGTCGACGATGCCGCCCGGGTGGGCCGCCGCCGTCGCCTTGTACGGTTCCAGCTTGTCCCACGGGAAGTCGGGGAGCCGGCTAGAGACTGCGGAAGCGGAGCTGGACACGGTGCTCACTCTTTCTTGCGTACGGCCACGGGATCCTGGCGGCGGGACCCGGTCACCCGGGGCGACCCGGCCGCCGGGGGAGCAAACACCTCGGTCCCGCACGGCACACGAGCCGTACGGGACCGAGGCGGCGCAACGACGGGCCGCTCACTTGTGGTGCGGGGGCGCCTTACTGGTTTTGCGGCGGCAGCGCGGCGACGAACGGGTGGTCGCGCTCGATCAGGCCCAGCTTGCTGGCGCCGCCCGGCGAGCCGAGCTCGTCGAAGAACTCGACGTTCGCCTTGTAGTAGTCCTTCCACTCCTCCGGGGTGTCGTCCTCGTAGAAGATCGCCTCGACCGGGCAGACCGGCTCGCAGGCACCGCAGTCGACGCACTCATCCGGGTGGATGTAGAGGGACCTCTGGCCCTCGTAGATGCAGTCGACCGGGCACTCCTCGATACACGCCTTGTCCTTCACGTCGACACAAGGCTGCGCGATGACGTAGGTCACGCTGTCGTTCCTCCTCGGTAGGGCGCTGGCGGGCCACCTCAGGCCCCGCCGCCTGGCGCGCGGGAGCGCGGCGTCGTCGATGCCCGCACCTAGTATCTCCGTTCCGGGCCCGGAACCGAACACGAGGGGTGGACAGTGCCGTGGAATTTGCCGCGATGGGACGTCTCGAAGTCCGCATAACGGTCCATGACGTGGGAAAACGCATCTCCGTCCGACGGCTCGCCGACACCGGCGACTCGGACGGAAGGTTCACCGACACGGTCGGGATTCTCACATCGTGGGACGACGGGACGCTGGTCGTCACCCGCCGGACGGGCGAACGGGTGCACATCGCGGAGTCCTCGCTCGTCGCGGGCAAGGTCGTGCCCGGGGCGCCGGTCCGGCGGCGGGGGCCGTCCGCGTCGTACGCGGAACTGGCGCGCGTCACGGCACGCGCCTGGCAGCCGGTGGAGAGCGAACCGCTCGGCGACTGGGTGCTGCGGGCCGCCGTCCGCCGGGCGCCGGGCACGGCGGGCACCGGTGCCGTGGGCTTCACCCGGCGGGCCAACTCGGTCCTGCCGCTCGGCGACCCGGGCCTGCCGCTGCCCGAGGCGCTGTCCGCGGTGCGCGCCTGGTACGCGCGCCGCGGGCTGCCGCCGTACATCCAGACGGCCACCGGCACGGCGGGCGCCCAGGAGCGGCTCTGCGCGGACCTGGAGGCAGCCGGCTGGCGGCGGGAGGTGACCGCGGAGCTGCGCACCGCGCCGCTCGCGCCGCTGGCCGACCCGGCGGGCGACCGTGCGGCCCAACCCGCACGGGTACGGCTGCACAGGGACGTCGACGAGGGCTGGCTGCGGCGCTACAACCGCTCGGGCGGGCCCGGCGGCCCGGCGGCCGAACCCGGCGGCGCGGTGCGGACGGTGCTCGCGGCCGGGCCCTCGGTGTGGTTCGCGTCGGTGCCCGGCGAGGCGCCTGAGGTGCCCGTGGCGATCGGACGCTGCGTCGTGGACGGCCGGTGGGCAGGCTTCATGGCCGTCGAGGTGGACCCGGCGGCCCGCCGGCGGGGCCTGGCGACGGCCGTCATGACGGCCCTGGCCCGGCGCGCCCTCGACGAGGGCGCCTCGGCGGCGTGGCTCCAGGTCGAGTCGGACAACACGGGCGCCCGGGCGCTGTACGACGGCATGGGATTCGACGTGCACCACTCCTACCACCACTATCGGGGGTGACGGCCCCGCGGCCGTCCCGTTTCCCGACCGGACGGCCCCGCGGCCGTCACGCCCCCACACCGCCGACCGGGATGACGAAAGGGCGCACCCCGATGCCTCCGCCCCACCCGCAATCTCCTCCCCCGCCTCCCCCGCCGCGCCCACCTGACCCGGCGCGGGCCGCGAAGTGGCGGCGGGCGTTCGCCGAGCAGGCCCGCGCCGAGCGGCCCGACCTGGCCCTGCTGTGCCTGCTGGTGGGGGCGCAGGCGGACGGTGCGCTGGACGCGGCGGGGATCGACGCCACGCAAATGGAGCTGGACCGGCTCGCGGGCGAGCTGCCGTTCCGCCCGGGCGGCCCGGGGGCCTGGGCCCGCGCGCTGGTGGAGCTGCTCGGCGAGCGGTACGGCTTCCACGGCACACCCGCCGAGTACCGCCGTCTGGACGCCTCGCTGCTGCACACCGTGCTGCGCCGCCGCCGGGGGCTGCCCATCCTGCTCTCCGTCGTCTGGATCGAGGTGGCGCGGCGGGCCGGGGCGCCGGTGTACGGGGTGGCCCTGCCGGGGCACTTCGTGGTCGGCCTCGGGACGGGCGCGGAGCGGCCGGCACGCGATCGGGAGCACGGCCGGCCGGCCGGCGAGGCGCTTGAGGGGCAGGTGCTCGTCGACCCGTTCGACGGCGGCCGGGTGCTGGCGGGCGAGGACGCCCGGCTGCTGGTCGCGGGAGCGGTGGGCGCCCCCTTCCACCCGTCGATGCTGGTGCCCGCACGGCCGCTGGACGTGCTGGTGCGCATCCTGAACAACATCCGCGCCTGGGCCGCCGCGCGGCCCGAGCACTCCGACGTCGCCCTGTGGGCGGTGGACCTCCAGTTGCTGCTGCCCTCGCACCCCGCGCGGCTGCGCCACGAGCGGGCCGAACTGCTCGTGCAGCGCGGGGACTACCTCGGCGGTGCGGCGGAGCTGGAGGCGTACGCGGAGGTGGTGGCCGCGGTGGACGAACGGGCCGCGGCCCGGGTGCGCGGCCAGGCGCGCGCGGCGCGGGCCATGCTCAACTGACCCGGCGCCGGGGTGCCCGCGCCACCCTGCGCCCCCGCCCCGCCCGGTGCCCCGCACGCCCGGCGCCGCCCCGCCCGGACCGTCCGGTGCCCCGCACGCCCGCACCACCCGGCCCCGTCACCGGCCGTACGGCCGGGGCGGCGGCCTCACAGCCAGCCCTTCTCGCGGGCGATCCGGACGGCCTCGGCCCTGTTGCGCACGGCCAGCTTCTGGATGGCCGTGGACAGGTAGTTGCGCACGGTGCCCTGGGAGAGGTGCAGCTTCCCGGCCAGCTCGGCGTTGGTGGAGCCGTCGGCCGCGGCGCGCAGCACGTCGCGTTCTCGGTCGGTGAGCGGGTTGGCTCCGTCGGCGAGGGCCGCGGCGGCCAGGGTGGGATCGATGACGCGCTCCCCGGCGAGCACCTTGCGCACCGCCTCGGCGAGCTGGGCCGCGGGCGCGTCCTTGACGAGGAAGGCGTCGGCGCCGGACTCCATCGCGCTGCGCAGGTAGCCGGGCCGGCCGAAGGTGGTGAGGATGACCAGCTTCAGTCCGGGCCGTGCGCGGCGCACCTCGGCGGCGGCCTCGATGCCCGTCTTGCCGGGCATCTCGATGTCCAGCAGCGCCACGTCCACGTCGTGCTCGCGCACCGCGGCCAGCACCTCGTCGCCCCGGGCGACCTGGGCGACCACCTCGATGTCCGGCTCCAGGCCGAGCAGTGCGGCCAGGGCCTCGCGGACCATCGACTGGTCCTCGGCGAGCAGGACCTTGATCGTGTCGCTCATGCCCCGGATCCTACGGGCTCCGGCCCGGTGCGCTCCGGGCCCAGCGGCACCCTCGCCTGGAGCCGGAAGCCCCCCAGCCGGCCGGAGGCCGTCTCCAGGGTGCCGCCGACGGCCTCCAGGCGTTCGGTCAGGCCGGTGATGCCGTTGCCGGGGACGGCGGCGCCGCCCGCGCCGTCGTCCTCCACGGCCAGTTCCAGGAAGGCGCCGCCTAGTGTCTGGCGCCGTATCAGCTCGATGCCGCACCTGCGGGCGCCGCTGTGCCGCACGACGTTGGTGACGGCCTCGCGCAGCGCCCAGGCGAGCACGGACTCCCGTTCCTCGGGCAGTTCCTCGGGCAGCGGCGGGTCGCCGTCGGCGGGCACCACCGGGGTGATGCCCGCCGCGGCGAGCGCCACCTGGGCGCCGGCCAGCTCGCCGAGCAGCCGGGGCCGCCGGTACCCGGAGACCGCCTCGCGGACGTCGACGAGGGCCTGCCTGCTGACCCGCTCGATGTCCTGGACCTGCTGCGCGGCCTTCTCCGGCCGGTCGGGCAGCATCCGCCCGGCCAGCTCGCTCTTCAGCGTGATCAGCGACAACGAGTGGCCCAGCAGGTCGTGCAGGTCGCGGGCGAGCCGCAGGCGCTCCTCGTTGGCGGCGAGCTGGGCGACGGTGGCGCGCGCCCGGCGCAGCTCCACCGTCGTCAGCACCAGTTGGCGCACGCCGGTCATCGCGAAGCCGCCGATCACCGCGGGGACGAGCAGGCCGAGGTCGAAGCCGGTCCGTGTCCCGCCGCGGACCAGCCCCGCGCCCACCACCACGGCGGCGACACCGACGATGGACCAGCGGGCCATGGGGAGCGGCAGCGTGGCCCCGCAGGCCACCGCGACGTACACGTACAGCACGAGCCAGGCGGGGCTGAGGGCGAACGTCAGGACGGTCGCGAGGGCGAAGAGCGCGCCGAGGACCGTCCACACGACGTTGCGCTCCAGCGCGCGGCTGGTGTGCCGGAAGACCAGGGCGAGGTACATGGCCACGAAGGCCACGAGGCCGGTCCACCCCAGGATGTGCAACCCGGAGGTCTCGTCACCCCGCAGCAGGTCGCGCACCGGGTCCCCGAGGAAGGTGAGCCAGATGCCGATCCACAGCAGCTTGCTGTAGGCCTCGCGCCGGTTGGCGGGCGGGCGGCCCATGGCGAACAGCCGGCGCACCCGCCGGTCGCGCCCCGCGTCCGGCACCACGGCGGACGGGGCCCCGCCGGCGGCGGGGCCCCGGTCCTCCCGGCGGGTCCCGGCGGCGGGGTCCCGGCCCTCCCGGCGTGCCCTGGCCATGGCGCTCACGCCGTCCTGGTGTCCTTCCGGTACAGCCAGGCCGCACCGCCGGTGAAGATCAGGAGGTAGGCGACGAGGATGGCGAAGTCCTTCCACTGCGGCGTGTGGCCCAGCTCGATGGCCTGGCCGACCGCGGAGTAGGCGTGCGTGGGCAGCCACTGCACGATGTTCTGCAGCCAGGTCGGGAAGCCGGTGGTGGGGATCCACAGGCCGCCGAGCAGCGACAGCGCGAAGTACGTGATCATCGTGATGGGGCGCACCGCGTCGCCGGTCGCCAGGTAGCCGATGGCCACCCCGAGCGCCGCGAAGACCAGGCTGCCGGCCCAGATCGAACCGGTCAGCGCCAGCCACTGCGAGGCGCTCAGGGTGACGCCCTTGAGCACCGCGGCGAGGACGAAGACGATCACGATCGAGGGCAGGCTCACGACGGCCGCGCTGGAGATCTTGCCGAGCACGTAGCCGCTGCCGGGCAGCGAGGTGAGCCGGAGCTGGCGGACCCAGCCGCTCTCGCGCTCCTTGGCGATCCGCTCGCTGTTGCCCATCAGAACGGCGGTCAGCGCGCCGAAGGACGCCATGGCGACCATGTAGTACGTCGGCAGGGTCAGGCTGGTGCCCGCGACCTTGCTGTCCTTGGACGCGGTGCCCGCGAGGATCAGGTACAGCACGGCGGGGTAGACGACCGAGAAGAACAGGAACTTCTTGTTCCGCAGGGCGCGGACGAGTTCGAGCCTGATGAGGCTGGTCATGCGGTCTTCGCCTCCTCGGCGGCGGTGATGGCGACGAAGGCCTGCTCCAGACCGAGCCCGGCCACTTCGAGGTTACGGGGGTAGAGGCCCTGGCCGTACACGGCGTGCACGGTGGCGTCGGCGTCGGTGGACTGGATGCGGACGGTCTCCGCGGAGATGTCGATGCTGCTGAGGAACGGCAGCTTGCGCAGTTTCTCCTTCACCTGCTCGTCGACGGTCTCCAGGTCGAAGGCGATCCTGCGCTGACCGGCCCTGGCCTTGATCTCCGTGGAGCTGCCGTCGGCGAGCAGCCGGCCGCGGTGCAGGACCAGCACGCGGTCGGCGACCTCGTCGGCCTCCTCCAGGTAGTGCGTGGCGAACAGCACCGCGCGGCCCTGGTCGGCCTGTTCGCGCATGGTGGCCCAGAATGCCTGGCGGGCCGAGACGTCCATGCCGGTGGTGGGCTCGTCGAGCACGATCAGGTCGTTGGCGCCCGCGGTGGCCAGCGCGAACCGCACGCGCTGCTCCTGACCGCCGGAGAGCTTGTTCACCTTGCGGTCGGCGAGCGCCTCGATACCGGCCCGGGTGAGCACGTCGGCCACGGGGTACCTCTTGGGGTGCAGGTCGCAGGCGAGCTTCACCAGCTCCCTGACCGTGATCTCGTCCATCAGGCCGCCGCTCTGCAGCATCGCACCGACGCGCCCTGCGACGATCGCGTCCCTCGGGCTCAGCCCGAAGACCCGCACCGAGCCCTGGTCCGGGTTCCGCAGACCGAGCAGGAGGTCGAGGGTGGTGGACTTGCCCGCGCCGTTGGGGCCGAGCAGGGCGACGGTCTCGCCCGGGCGAAGCTCCAGCGACAGCCCGTCCACGGCCCGTACGTCCCCGTAGGACTTGCTCACCTGGTCGAAGTGCACGGCCGCGGTGGCGGTACCGGCCTCAACAGTCGTCGTCATGCACCTCATCGTGGCGGACCGCCCCCGGGCGCCGTCAGTGTCGGCGGTCGTGACTATGGGGTGACAGATGTCATGGCCGCACTCGTGACAACCGGACGGGGCCGGGCGTCCGGCGGGCCGGATTCCGCCACCGCGGCCGTGTCAGGCGGTCTCGTCCCGGGCCGCCGCCAGCCCGTCGGCCACCGCGCGCAGGAAGGCGGCGCAGGCGCCCGGGCTGCCCGGCAGCTCCGGGTTCCACCCGACGACCACCGCCCGCTCGGCGACGGCCCGCCAGCCCGGCTGCCGCGCCAGGTCCGCGGGCCGGACGGCGTTGCCGCGGCTGTCGGCGAGGATCACGTCCGCCCCGAAACCGGCGGCGGCCTCCCAGGTCGTGGTCGACCAGTTGACCCCGCCCGGTCCCGGCTCGACCAGGCGCACCCCGAGGTCCGCGAGGTGGCGCAGCTCGGGCCAGGTCCGCGGGCGGGCCAGGTGCACCCGGTCGGGCCCGGCCGCGGACAGGGCGAGCACCCGCGGCCCCGGGCCGCCCAGGGCCGCGGTGCGCACCGCGTCCTCCGCCGCCGCCAGCCCCCCTGCGCCCGGTTCCCGCGCGTCCCCCGCGAGGTCGGCGGGGCGGCGCCCGCCGAGCGCCCTGCCGAGCTCGGCGAACCGGCCCAGGATGCGGGTGAGCGGGACGTCCGCGGACACGGCGAGTGCCAGCACCGGGATCCCGGCCCGCGCGGCGACGGAGCCGTCCACGGCGTACGCGTGCTCGCGGTCGTAGGTGACGTCGACGATCAGGTCGGGGCGCACGGAGCGCAGTGCCCTCTCGTCGAGGGCGCCGCCCGCGCCCAGATACGGCACGTCCTGCCCGGCGAGGGCGCCCGACTTGGCCGGGTCGGGACGCGCACCGTCGTGCGCGGAGCCGTAGACGCCCACGGGCCGTACACCGAGGTCGAACAGCCCGGCACCGGCCCGCAGGTAGGCCGCGACCCGCAGCGGCCGCCCCGCCATCCGCACGGTGACCTCACGGTCGTCGGTGAACTCCCACGTCATACGGCCCCACCCGCTCTGTCGTGCCCGTCCGGGCGTTCGATGCGGGCCACGATGGAGCGGATACCGGAACGCCGCAAGTCGGCTCCCGGCCATGCCCGGTACGGCCCGCCCGCACGGGGCCGCGGGACGGGCCCGGGCTGCTGGGCGGGCCCTGTACCGCGGACCCGCCCGAGGTCCCGGGCGCCAGGGCCCGTCGTTCGGATGGCGCAGGGCTCGCGGGCCCCGGCACGCGCGTCCGCGGCGTTGTCGTCGGTCACCGACGCTCCGCGCCGACTCCCTCCTCCGCCAAGCAGCCGCCCGCACCAGACCCCGCTCCCCGATCCGGCCCGATTCGAGCGAAGGGTTCTAGCTCGGATCCGTCTCGATGACGCCCACCCGCTCGGCAGGCGTCTTGCCCAGCAGCGCCTTGCGCATGACCCCGATGACGTCCTCCGGTGTGACGGGCGTCTTCTTGCCGTTGCCCCGTGTGACGAGGACACCGTCGAAGGTCGTGCCGTAGAGCTTCTTGACCGCGGCCCTGTCGTAGGTGTCGACGAGCTTGCCGTCGACCGCCTGCACGCCCAGGATCTGCGGCAGCGACTTCTCCGGTCCGAACGGGATCGAGGCACTGCCCGCCTTGATGGTGACGATCCCGGACATCGCGGGCTCGGCGAACTCCCGCATCATCCGGTCCACCTCGGCGTTGCTGACGGTGGGTCGGCGCTCGGTGAGGGGCACCCGCACCTGGCTCGGGCGGCCGCTCTCGACCTGGGTGCGGTAGGCGTGCTCCACCGCCTCGGCCGACTGGTCGACGTCGACGGCCTTGCCCGCCTTGCCGTAGACGGCGACCGCCCTGCCCTGCTCGAAGCGGATGGTGCCCTCGGTCGCCGTGCCCGCGCCGCCTGCCGCGCGTTCGAGCGCGGCGTGCAGCTTCTCCGCGTCGACGGGCATCACCGGCTGGATGACGCGCTTGCCGCCGAACAGCGAGCCGACCACGGTCATCGGGTTGTAGTCGCTGCCCGCCGCGGCCTGCACGGTCGCGTCGGTGTCCAGGGCGAGCCCCGCCTGATCGGGCCTGAGCGGCACGGACTTGCCGCCCACGGCGAGCTTGAGCGCCATACCGGTGCGGTCGCCGAAGGCCGCGTCGAGCTTCTTGACGGCCTCGTCGCGGGTGCCGCCGCCGATGTCTACACCGAGGACGGTGGTGCCCTTGGGGACGTCGGCGTGGTTCACCAGCAGGCCGGCGCCGTAGACGCCGCCGGCCAGCACGACCACGAGACCGGCGAGCAGCACCAGCTTGCTGCGCCCCTTCTTCTTGGGCGCGGACGCGGCGGGCGCGCTGCGCGCGCCGGGCCCGGGAAGCTTCGGCGGGGTGTGCGGGACGCCGCCCTCCGACTCGCCGGGCGGCTGGCCGAACGGCGAGTTCTGCGGGGACGGCACGACCGGGATGCCGCTGGTGACGGTGTGGCCCGAGACGTTGTCCTCGGGGTTGCCCCGGTCCGGCGCGGGCTTCTGCGGGGTGAGGACGGCGGTGTCGTCGCTCATCCGCGGCCGCGAGCCACCGGGTCCGCCGGGCGCGCCCGCACCACCGGGAACTCCGGCGGCGGGAGCTTTGGGGGCGCCGGGAGCACCGGGGCCGCCTGGGGTGCCCGGGGCGCCGCCCAGCGGGCCGCCGGACGTCCGGCCCGTGCCGCCCGCGGACGCCAGCGCGCTGTCGCCGGTCACGGGGCCGCCGGTCGGGCCGGTGGGCCGCCGGGGCAGGCCGCTGCGCTGGGCGGCCGCCTCCTGGGACGTCTCGGGGAAGTACGACAGGTCGGAGGAGCGCGGACCGCCGCCCGAGGCACCGGTGCCGAGCGGTCCCGAGGCGAGGGCGCCCGTCACGTCGAACGTGCCCCTGCCGCGCTCGGGCCCCGGCGCGCCACCGGGTCCGTCGCCGGACACGTCGCCGGCACCGGCGCCCTGCTCGCCACCCGGTTTCGACGCGGACTCGGCGGAGGACGCCGAGGGCTCCCCGAACAGGTCGTACAGGCCGCTGCGGTTGCCCGCGCCCGGGCCGCCGAGCGCCTTCGGGTCGATGCCGCCCGGCGCGAGCGGCCCCGACGCACCCGCGGATCCCGCGCCCTCCGGGTGCTCGGCGTACCCGCTGTACTCCGAGCGGTCGGTGAACGGGCCGCCGCCGAAGGGGTCGGCGGGGCCGCCCTGCCCGTGCTCCGACGGGTCGCCGACGGGTCCCGTGCCGGGCGCCGTCGCCCCGCCGCGGGACGCGGTCGGCTTGCGGGGTGCGAACCAGTCGCTGGTGGGCCCCGCGGGCGCGTCGGCCGCGCCCTCCGCCGGGCCGTCCGCGGACCGCCCGGCACCCTCGCCTGCCGGGTCGGCGGAGGCCGCGGCCTTCGCGGCCTTCGCGGCCTTGGTCACGTCGGGGGCCAGGTCGGACATCGGGGTCCGCATGACCACGGGCGGGATGGGGCGCGACCCGGGGATGTTGATGCGGACCCTGGTGGTCAGCGTGGTCTCGGTCCTGCGCTCCTCCGCCGGTGCGCCGGCGCCCTGCCGCTCCGCGTCCGCGCCCTCTTCGGCGGCGGCGCCCTGCGCCGGGGTGCCGTACGGAGGCGTCCCGGAGGGGTACGCGGCTCCGCCGCGCCCCTGGGACCCGGGGGACGAATTGTCAGTTTCACGACTCAAGGCAGGTTCTCCTGTTTGGCTCCACCGCCCGTTCCTCCCCCGGTGCCCCGTGGGCCCGGGAGGTGCCCCAGATGCTGGGGTCCTCCGGCCGCGGGCAGGAGGAGGCTCGGCGGCGCGCACCACCATACTGGCCGTCCCCGCTCCGGTTCCGGAGACGGTGACGGAAAACCCTGCGGTGCAAGATCGGTCATCGCACGACGAAGGGATGCATCACTTACCAAGACGGGCGCCGCCTCCGCCCGGCGGCCGGGGGCTCGGGGGTTCTCCCTGCGCCTTTGAAGCTTGGGGGAGGGTGGCACAGATCATCGCGACTGCCAAACCACCGAGGAGGAAGAGGTACGAACCGGCTCCCGCGCCGAAGACGAAGTCCCCCTCCGCCCGGGTGGCCGTGAGCAGCAGGACGGCGATCACCCAGCCGCCCGCCGGAGCGACGATGCCGGGACGGGTGCCGGTGGCCAGGCCGCCGCCCCGGAACAGGCCGCCCGCGGCGACCAGGGCAAGGAACAGGCCACCGGGGAACCAGGCCGCCTGGAGCAGCGCGCCCGCCGTGCCGGTCACCGCGCCGAGCAGGAAAAGGCCGAAACACGCGGCGATGCGGGCGGGGTTCGGCGGGCGGGTGAGATAGCTGCCCGGGCCGTGCGGGAGTCCGGCCGCGGCGGCTCTTTTCGTTGCGCTCATGAAGCTCTCACTCATTCCGTCCGTACGTGTGTGCCATGGGGGCCGTCATGGCGTCACCCCCTCGAAGAGGTCCGTCTCGCGCCCGCTGCCGCGGCTCGTGGCGCCCTGGGCCAGCTCGTAGTACTCGACGGGGAACAGCGGCTGGGCGCGGTGGTTGGAGAGCGCGAAGTAGGGCGGCGCCACCTCGATCTGGGTGGCGTGGGCGCGCATCGCCAGGGCCTTGGCGGTGACGTGGCGGGTGCCGTCGATCGCGGTGGTGACGGTGGCGTCGTCGACCACGCCGGGCACCTCGTCGATCGTGGCCGCCACGGGGAAGGGCAGCGCGGCCAGCTCGGCCCTGAGCCGGGCGAAGCCGGCCTCCGCCACGGAGCGCGGCACGCGGTTGTAGTAGATCTTCTGGATGGCGTGCGGGGCGCCGGGGCGGCCACCCGTGGTGGCGGCGAGCTGCGCGGCGCGCAGGGCCACGCGGTGCGCCTGGATGTGGTCGGGGTGGCCGTAGCCGCCGTGCGGGTCGTAGGTGACGAGGACCTGCGGGCGCACTTCCCTGATGACGTCGACGAGCGGCGCCGCGGCGTCGTCGACGGCGGCCGACCAGAAGGAGCCGGACCGGGTGTTCTGCTCGGTGCCCGTCATCCCGGAGTCCCGGAAGCGGCCCGGGCCGCCGAGGAAGCGGTGGTCGGTGACGCCGAGTTCCCGCATGGCCGCGGCCAGCTCGGTGGCGCGGTACGCGCCCAGCCGGTCCTCGCGGTCGGCCGCGAGGTGGGCGAGGCCGGGCGGGATGACCTCGCCCTCCTCGCCGAGGGTGCAGGTGACCAGGGTGACGTGGACGCCCTCGGCCGCGTACCTGGCCATGGTGGCGCCGTTGTTGATCGACTCGTCGTCCGGGTGGGCGTGGACCAGCAGCAGACGCCGGGCGGGCAGTTCCGTCATGCACCCAAGCCTACGAGGGCAGGACGGCGGCCCGGTTCAGGAGCCCCGCAGGGGGGACCGGGACGTGGCACCCGGGCGCGCCCGGGCCGGGTCCCCCGGGGCGCGTCCTTCGGTGGGGTCCCGGGCGGCGCGGCGGCAACCGGCCGGGACCCGGGGTCAGAACTTGAGGTTTCCGATCATGCCCGCCACGTTGTCGGTCAGTTGGGTGATCGTGGGTGCGATGGAGGAGCTGGCCAGATAGAAGCCCAGCAATATGCAGACAAGAGCGTGTACTGCGTTCAGGCCGGACTTCTTGATCAGGATGAAGACGATGACCAGCAGCAGCACCACCGCCGAAATCGAGAGTGCCACGGCGGCCCACCTCCAGGGGGATCAGTCTTAACGCAGGCAACATGACGGACCGGGCGGGGACTTGCCCAGAGGAATGTGCCCCCGGGGCTTACCCACCCAGCGCGACTGATCATAACTTTCCGTTCGCCGTGTATGGATCGCACATACTTGGTGCACGGCAGCACGAGGGGCGCATGGCGTGCGCTCGCCCGGAGCCGGGACCGTGCGCTCTAGGCTCGGGGGATGAGTAGCCACCCTGACTCCTTTCCGCGCCGGTACGCACGCACCCAGCGCTTCACGCTCGGGGCTCCCCGGGCCTTCGCCGTGGCACCGGACGGCGGGCACCTGGCGTTCCTGCGGTCCCGGTCCGGAACCGACCGCGCGCACCTGCTGTGGGTCCTCGACCTGGACGGTCGGGAGAGGATCGCGGCCGATCCCGAGGCACTGCTGGGGGGCGGCGAGGAGCATCTGTCGGCCCAGGAGCGGGCCAGGCGGGAGCGGAGCAGGGAGGGCGGCGCGGGCATCGTCGGCTATGCCACGGACCTGGCGGTGGAGTTGGCGGCCTTCACGCTCTCCGGCCGCCTGTTCACGGCGGAGCTGAGGGCCGGTACGGCACGTGAACTGCCGGTGTCCGGCCCGGTGATCGACCCGCGTCCGTCACCCGACGGACGCCATGTGGCGTACGTGGCGCAGGGCGCCCTGCGGGTGGTGGCGGTACCGGGGTCGGCGGATGACGTACCGCGGGACCGGGCGCTCGCCGAGCCGGAGTCCGAGGGCGTCACCTACGGCCTCGCCGAGTTCGTCGCAGCCGAGGAGATGGCGCGCCCGCGGGGCTTCTGGTGGTCCCCCGCGTCGGACCGGCTGCTGGTGGCGCGGGCCGACGACGCCCCCGTACGGCGCTGGTGGATCGCGGACCCGGCGCGGCCGCAGGAGGAACCGGCGCAGGTCCCCTATCCCGCGGCGGGCACGCCGAACGCCGAGGTGCGGCTCTTCGTGCTGGGCCTCGACGGGTCGCGCACGGAGGTGGTGTGGGACCGCGAGCGCTATCCCTACCTGGCGCGTGTGCACTGGTCGGCGGACGGCCCGCCGCTGCTGCTGGTGCAGGCCCGCGACCAGCGCAGCCAGCTCTTCCTCGCGGTCGACCCCGAGGACGGCACGACCCGGCTGGTGCACGCCGACGAGGACGGGCAGTGGCTGGAGCTGTTCCCCGGCGTGCCGTGCTGGTCGCCGAGCGGCGCCCTGGTGCGGATCGCCGACGAGGGCGGGGCGCGGGTGCTCTCGGTGGGCGACCGGCCGCTGACCGGGGCCGCGCTGCACGTGCGCGCGGTGCTCGACGTCTCGGACGAGGACGTGCTGGTCTCGGCGTCCGCCGGCACGGCGGCGGACGGGCCGGAGACCGGCGAGGTCCACGTGTACCGCGTCAACGAACTGGGCGTGGAGCGCCTGACGCAGGGGCCTGGTGTGCATGCGGCGGTGCGCAGCGGCGCGGTGACGGTCCTGGTCTCCGCGACGCCCGACCGGCCGGGCCGGCTGGTGCAGGTACTGCGCGACGGCAAACGTCTGGCGACCGTCGGTTCCGCCGCCGAGGAGCCCGGCCTCTCGCCCCGGCTGACGATCACCGAGGTCGTCACGGACCCGGGAGCGGCGCCCGGCGCGGGGTGGACCGCCGGGGCGGGCGGGGCATCGGGCGCCGGGTCGGGCCGGGTCGGGACGCGGTCCGCGGCAGGAGCGGCGCACGCCCCGTCCGATACCGTGAACGCCCCCTTCGACCAGCAAGGAAGCCTCTCGACGCGGCCCAATCGCGATCAGGAGGGCGCACGTGATCACGAGGGCGCACGCCGGATCCCCTGTGCGGTCGTGCTGCCGCGGAATCACCGTGCGGAGGACGGTCCGCTGCCGGTGCTGCTCGATCCGTACGGCGGTCCGCACGACCAGCGGGTGGTGGCCGCGCACAACGCCTACCTGACTTCCCAGTGGTTCGCGGACCAGGGCTTCGCGGTCGTGATCGCCGACGGCCGCGGTACGCCGGGGCACTCGCCCGCCTGGGAGAAGGCGGTGCGGGACGACTTCACGGTGGCGCTCGACGACCAGGTCGCCGCGCTGCGGGGGCTCGCGGAGCGCTTTCCGCTCGACCTCGGCCGGGTGGCGATCCGCGGTTGGTCGTTCGGCGGGTACCTGGCCGCTCTCGCGGTGCTGCGCCGGCCCGATGTGTTCCACGCGGCCGTGGCGGGCGCGCCGGTGACGGACTGGCGGCTGTACGACACGCACTACACCGAGCGCTACCTCGGCGACCCGAACGACTCCCCCGAGGTCTACGCGCACAGTTCACTGGTCGACGACGGGGGTCTCACGTCACCCGCCGAGCCGCACAGGCCGCTGATGATCATCCACGGTCTCGCCGACGACAACGTGGTCGTGGCCCATTCGCTGCGGCTGTCCTCCGCACTGCTCGCCGCGGGCCGTCCGCACGAGGTGCTGCCGCTGTCCGGGGTGACCCATATGACGCCGCAGGAACAGGTGGCCGAGAACCTGCTGCTCCTCCAAGTGGACTTCCTGAAGCGCTCGCTGCCCGCGGCGGCGACTTTCGGCCACCGGCCGCGCAAGGAAGCAGACGGGCAGCAGAAGCGGTAGGGGAGCGGCAGGACCGGTGCGGCGCCAATCGGCCGGGACATGCCGCGCCTCGGCATGAGCGTCCCGGCCGATCCACGGCACCCGCACGGCCGTACGTCCTCAAGAGTGGCCGCCTCGTATATCGCCGTGACGTCGACGGAGTTGCATGCGTGTTAACGCTGTCGGGGCCGTTCGCCCGGGGCGCCCGGACACGGCTCCGGGCAGGCCCGCGCCGGCGCCTGCGCGCAGGTGCCGGGGGTTTTGCGCACCGGGCCCGTGCCGCCCCCGAGGGGGTGTCACGGGCCTTCGTGTGCGCACCGGGTGCCGAAGCCCGATCGGAACTGCCGGGCCGCAGGAGGCGCTTGCGTCCATATCCGGCCATGGTGTGGGCAACGGTAAGGACACCTGTCATCCGGATGTACGGAATCCGAGACATCACCGCCCGGTTATCGAACTCAATGCCGGAAGATCCCGTTAGATCCCTAAAGGTCCAAATAATCTACTCCCGTAGATGTAATCTGTTGGCATAGATTTGGTCATGTAATCACCAAGAAGTTAAAGAGCAGTCCAAGGCCGCCAGCGATTCATTGACCCTGGACGAACAGGGTTGAAAAGGTCCGCGTAGCCCGTGGGCGCGTCCTGCGGAGTGTTAAGACCCCCTCCGGGCCAGGAGTGCCATGACCTCCCCAACTCCATCAGCCGCCGCCCCACTCGAGGTGGTGGCCGAGAAAAGCATGCTCACGCCGGACCCTTCCGGACCGAAGGGCGGCGAGGGCCGCTCCCCAGGGCGGCTGGCGTGGCGACGCTTCAAACGGGACCGCACAGGCGTCATTTCCGCCTATGTGGTCATCGGCTATTTCCTCGTGGCGCTCTGCGCGCCGCTGATAGCCAAGCTGTACGGCAAGGACCCGTACGTCACCTACGGGCAGAACCAGTCGGGCCTGCTGAACGACTTCGGATTCCCGGTCAAGCCCAACGGCGGTATCAGCGGGGACTTCTGGTTCGGCATCGAACCGCAGCTCGGCCGCGACCTGTTCACGTTCCTGCTCTACGGGATCCGCAACTCCCTGTTCATCGCGGGTGCGGTCACCCTGCTGGTGACCGTGATCGGGATCACCATCGGGATCACCGCCGGCTACCTCGGCGGCAAGACCGACTACCTCATCGGCCGGATCATCGACATCCTGCTGGCGTTCCCCCAGACGCTGTTCTTCATCGCCTTCTGGCCGGTGATGATCACGATCCTGGTCGCGCCCGACGACGCCATCCCCACCTGGCTCACGATCACCAGCCTCATCACGGTGATGACGGCGTTCGGCTGGGCCCCCATCGCACGTCTGCTGCGCGGTGAGGTGCTCGCGCTGCGGGAGCGGGAGTTCGTCGAGTCGGCGAAGGTGACGGGTGCCTCACCGGCACGCATCATCTTCAAGGAACTGCTGCCCAACCTGTGGACGCCGATCCTCATCCAGGCCACACTCGCGCTCCCGCTCTACGTGACCGCGGAGGCGGGTCTCGCCTTCCTCGGCGTCGGGCTCACGGCCAAGACCCCCGACTGGGGCGTGATGCTGCAGCGCGCCGCCGACGTGTACCAGGACGACATCACCTTCATGCTGTTCCCCGGCGTGACCATGGTGGTCTTCGTACTGGCCTTCAACCTCCTCGGCGACTCGGTCCGCGATGCACTCGATCCGAAGACCAAGCGCTGAAGCACTCCGTGCCACCACCGGCCGGGCGACGGGGCCCCGCCGGAGCACCACATCCGCTCATCCACACTCTCAGGGCAGGTAGCCATGTCGTTTTCCCGGAGAAACTTCGTCATAGCCACATCGGTTGCCGCGGGCAGCTCGATGGTGCTGTCCGCGTGCAGCAGCGGCAACGCGGGGGGCGGCGGCGACGGCACACCGGCTCCCGGCGCCACCTCGTACACGGGGTCCAACGTCAAGATCGGCACCAAGGAGGACTCGACCGGCCCCGCGCCCGAGATCTCCGGCGCCAAGAAGGGCGGCACGATCTACGGCGTCTCCGAGGACGACTTCTCCCACCTCGACCCGCAGCGCATCTACTTCGCGTTCAACTCCACCGCGGCCCTGCTCTACGCCCGCTGCCTCACCGGCTACAAGATCGACCAGAACGGCCACCTGACGCTCGTCGGCGACCTGGCCACCGACGTCGGCACCGCCTCCGAGGACAACAAGACCTGGACCTTCACCCTGAAGGACGGGATCAAGTGGCAGGACGGCAAGGACGTCACGGTCGACGACGTCCGGCACGGCATCGAGCGCGCCTGGGCGCCGTTCATCACCGAGGGCGCGGCCTACGTCCAGCAGGCGCTGACCGGCAAGGGCGACTGGCGCAAGGGCTACGAGGGCCCCTACAAGGGCAAGCACCTCGACTCGATCGTGACGGACAAGGCGAAGAAGACCATCACCTTCAAGCTCGCCGAGGCCCGCCCGGACTTCAACTTCACGCTGGCGATGCACTCGTACGCGCCGACCCCGGTGCACGCCGACACCAAGGAGAAGTACGACAAGCAGCCGCTGTCCAACGGCCCGTACATCGTCAAGCACCGCTCCATCGACAAGTCGATGACGCTGACGCGCAACAAGTACTGGGACCCGAAGACGGACGCGATCCGCAACGCCTACCCGGACGGCTTCGAGTTCGAGTTCGGCCCCACCGCGCTGGAGTCGGCGGACCGCTTCATCGCCGACCAGGGCACCGACCAGCAGATGGTCTCCATCTACAAGAGCATCCCGGCCGAGCGCATGCAGAAGGTGCTCTCCACCCCGGACCTGAAGGCCCGCACCTTCAACGGCCTGCTCACGGGCACGTACTACTACGCGATCAACTGCAAGCGGATCACGGACGTCGACGTGCGCAAGGCCCTCAACATCGCCTGGCCGCTGGAGCAGATCCGCAAGATCTACGGTGGCCCCTCGGCGGGCGACTACGCGACCACGATCCTCAGCCCCGACATCCTGGGCCGCGAGAAGTTCGACCTGTACGGCAAGCTGAAGAAGCCGCGCGGTGACGCGGCAGCCGCCAAGGCGCTGCTGAAGAAGGCCGGCAAGCTCAACCAGAAGATCGTCTACACGTACCCGCAGAGCCCGACGTACGACAAGACCGCGGTCGTCATCGAGCAGGCGCTCAAGGCCGCCGGCTTCGACCCGGTCGTCAAGGCCACGGACTCGACGTCGTACTACGACCAGATCCAGCAGACCGACAACAGCTTCGACGTGATGTGGTTCGGCTGGTCCCCGGACTGGCCCACGGCGTACACGATGATCCAGCCGCTGTTCGACAGCGCCAACATCGGCAACGGCCAGAACAACGTCTCGCAGACGAGGGTGTCGTGGATCGACAGCAACATCAAGAAGGACGTCGTCATAGCCGACCAGAAGAAGGCCGGTTCCGCCTGGGCGGCGCTCGACAAGCGGATCATGGATGAGGTCGTCCCGGTCATCCCGGAGACCTACCAGCGACGCTACTACCTGTACGGCTCCAAGGTCGGCGGCGCCATGATGGACCCGCTGTTCTCGGCCACGCTGCTGTACAAGACGTACGTCAAGGCCTGACGGACGGCCCCCGGGGCCGGCGGTCCTCGGTGCTCCGAGGACCGCCGGCCCCGGGCCCGAAGTCCCGGCAATCCCGGCAGTCCCGGCTCCATCGGCATCCGTCAGGAAACACCACAGCCATGTTCCGCTTCCTTGCCCGTCGCATCGTCGGCGCCGCGGTGATCCTGCTGATCATCAGCGCCCTCGTCTTCGTCCTCTTCTACACCGCGCCCCGCGACCCCGCGCGTGTCGCCTGCGGCAAGGTCTGCACGCCCGAGACCCTGGCCCTGGTGCGCAAGAACCTGGGGATCGCCGATCCCGTGCCGGTCCAGTACTGGCACTGGCTGCAGGCCGTCTTCGTCGGCCGCGACTACCCCTCGTACGGCCACTGCCCGGCGCCCTGCCTGGGCTACTCGTTCCAGAACCGCGAGCCCGTCTTCGGCACCATCGTCGACCGCTTCCCGACCACCCTCTCGCTCTCCATCGGCAGCGCCGTGGTCTTCCTGATCTTCGGGGTCGGCACCGGCATGCTGGCGGCGGTCAAGCAGGGCAAGTCGATGGACAAGATCGCGTCGTCCGCCTCGCTGGTCGGCTCCTCGCTCCAGATCTACATCCTGGGCCCGGTGGCGATGTACTTCCTCACGGACCAACTGCACCTGCTGCAGCGGCCCACGTACACGCCCTTCACGCAGAACCCGGCCGCCTGGTTCACGGGTCTCCTGCTGCCCTGGCTGGTGCTGTCGGTGATCTTCACCGCCAACTACACCCGTATGTCGCGCTCCCAGCTCGTGGAGACGCTCAGCGAGGACTACGTCCGCACCGCGCGCGCCAAGGGCCTGCCCAGGCGTACCGTGTTCTTCCGGTTCGCCTGGCGCGGCGCGATGGGACCGATCGTCACGATCTTCGGCCTGGATCTGGGCGTGCTGCTCGGCGGTGCGATCATCACCGAGAAGACCTTCAGCCTCCAGGGCATCGGCGCACTGTCCGTCAAGGCGGTCGCCACCAACGACCTGCCGACGCTGCTGGGCGTGGTGATGGTGGCCGCCGGCGCCATCGTGGTCCTGAACATCGTCGTCGACGCCGTGTACGCGCTCATCGACCCGCGCGTCCGCCTCGCCTAGGAGAGCCACCATGAGCAGCACCCCCTTCCTCTCCGTGCGTGACCTGCGCGTGCACTTCTCCACCGAGGACGGCATGGTCAAGGCCGTCGACGGCCTTTCCTTCGACCTGGCGCACGGCAAGACGCTCGGCATCGTCGGGGAGTCCGGTTCCGGCAAGTCCGTCACCAACCTGGCCGTCCTCGGACTGCACCACCCCGACCACACCGAGGTCTCCGGGGAGATCCTGCTCGACGGCCAGGACCTGCTGACCGCGACGGAACGCGAGCTGGAACGGCTGCGCGGCAACAAGATGGCCATGATCTTCCAGGACGCCCTGGCCTCCCTGTCGCCGTACCACAGCATCGGCCGGCAGATCGGCGAGACGTACCGCAAGCACACCGGAGCCTCCAAGCGGGACGCCCGGGCGCGGGCCGTGGAGATGCTGCGCAAGGTCGGCATCCCGCAGCCCGACCTGCGCGTGGACGACTACCCGCACCAGTTCTCCGGCGGTATGCGGCAGCGTGCCATGATCGCGATGGCACTGGTCTGCAACCCGGAACTGCTGATCGCGGACGAGCCGACGACCGCGCTGGACGTCACCGTGCAGGCCCAGATCATGGACCTGCTCAAGGAGCTCCAGCAGGAGACCGGGACCTCCATCATCTTCATCACCCACGACCTCGGGGTGATCGCCGACATCGCGGACGACGTCCTGGTGATGTACGGCGGCAAGTGCGTGGAGCGGGGCACCAAGCAGGAGGTCCTGCGCGCGCCCCAGCACCCGTACACCTGGGGGCTCCTGGGCTCCATGCCGACGCTGGAGGGTGACGTGGACGTGCCGCTGTCGCCGATCCCCGGCACCCCGCCGAGCCTGCTCAACCCGCCGACCGGCTGCCGGTTCCACCCGCGGTGCACCTTCGCCGAGCAGGTCGGCGGCGGCCGCTGCGCCGCCGAGCAGCCGCCGCTCGAACTGGTCGAGGGGCGCGGCGCGGCCTGCCACCTCACCGGTGAGCAGCGCGCCCGGTTCTCCGCCGACCGCGCCGCGGCGCGAGCCCACTGACGTACGAGAGACGGGACTTCCCGACCATGAGCAGTACCACTCCCCTCCTGGACGTAGCCGGGCTCACCAAGCACTTCCCGATCATGGGCGGCTTTCCCATCCGGCGGAAGATCGGCGCGGTGCAGGCCGTGGACGGCCTGGACTTCAGCGTCGCCGAGGGCGAGAGCCTCGGCCTGGTAGGCGAGTCCGGCTGCGGCAAGTCGACGACCGGACGGCTGATCACCCGCCTCCTGGAGCCGACGGGCGGCCGGATCAGCTACCGGGGCAAGGACATCTCCCACGCCTCGCGGCGTGAGCTCGCCCCGATCCGCTCCGAGATCCAGATGATCTTCCAGGACCCCTACGCCTCGCTGAACCCGCGGCAGACGGTGGGCAAGATCATTTCCGGGCCGATGGAGATCAACGACGTCAACCCGCCGGGCGGCCGCGAGAAGCGGGTCCGCGAGCTGCTGGAGACGGTGGGCCTCAACCCGGAGCACTACAACCGCTTCCCGCACGAGTTCTCCGGCGGCCAGCGGCAGCGGATCGGCGTGGCCCGTGCGCTGGCGCTGGAGCCCAAGCTGATCGTGGCCGACGAGCCGGTCTCCGCGCTGGACGTCTCCATCCAGGCGCAGGTGGTCAACCTCCTGCAGAAGCTCCAGCAGGAGCTGGGCATCGCGTTCGTCTTCATCGCCCACGACCTCGCGGTGGTCCGGCACTTCTCGCAGCGGGTCGCCGTGATGTACCTCGGCCGGATCGTGGAGATCGCCGACCGCGACGAGCTCTACGGCAACCCGCGCCACCCGTACACCCGCGCCCTGCTCTCCGCGGTGCCCGAGGTCAGCCCGGACGACACCCCGACCCGCGAGCGCATCCGCCTGGCCGGCGACGTGCCCTCGCCCGTCAACCCGCCCTCCGGCTGCCGCTTCCGCACGCGGTGCTGGAAGGCGACGGACAAGTGCGCGAGCGAGACCCCGCCGCTGGCCCGTGTGGACGGCAGCCGCGCGGGGCATCTGACGGCCTGCCACTACCCGGAGGCGGCCGGGGACCCGGGCGAGGAGATCATCCTGGATCCCGGGATCGCCGCCGCGGGCTCCGGCACGGACACGGTGGTGGCGAAGGACTGAGCCGGCTCCCGGGCCGGCCGCGTCCGCACGCATCGGGGCGCTCCCTCACGGGGAGCGCCCCTTGTCGTCGGTGGCCCTTAGAGTCGAACCAGGGCCACCCCGGGCGGCGTCTTCTCGCCGACGGGAGCACGGGGCCCGGGAGCCGGGGGGGCTTTCGGCCGGGGGAAGGGCGGGCGTGATGAGCGGTACGGCGGGCGGGCGCCGGGTGTGGGTGGTCGGCGGGCTGTGCGGTTCCGCCGCGGTGGGTCTGCTCGCGGTGAGCGTGCTGGTCGACCTGGACACGGGCGACCGGGTCGCGAGCGTGGTGGGCGCCGTGGTGGGGCTCGCGGGGTTGGCGGTGAGCGTGTGGACGGCGGTGCGGGACGGGCAGCCGGGCCCGGGCGCCCCGTCCGGCGGTGGCACCCGTCGGACGGTACGGGCGCGCGGGCGAGGAGCGGTGGCCGCCGGGGGCGATGTGTCGGGCAACGCGGTGGGCGACCGGTCCCGGGTGACGCGCACGGCCGCACCGGCTTCCCCTCCCGGCGGGGGCCGGACACCGCCGCCGGGCCGGAGTGAGGTGGCGGCCCGGGGCCCGGGTGCCGTCGCGGCGGGCGGCGAGGCGTCCGGGAACGCGGTCGGTTCGGGAAGCGAGGTCGAGGAGCGGTGAGCGCGGGTGGGCCCCGCTCCGGATCCTCGTCGGACGCGGCGGACGGCGGCAGGGGCCCGACGGGGTCCGGCGCCGGGGACGGTGGACCGGTGGCCGCGGGCCCGGGCGGCGGGTCCGGGCCGGAGGCCGGACCGGTGGCCCGTGGCGGACCGGTAGGCGAGGCAGGACCGGTGGCCGGGGCCGGCTTAGGGTCCGGGGGCGGCGCCGTGCCCGGGCCGAAGCGGGTCTCCGCGCGGGGCACGAGTGCGGTGGGCGCGGGCGGGGACGCCGCGTACAACGCGACCGGCGCGGGCAGCAGCGTCCAGGACAACCGCAGCGTGACCGTCATCGTGACCGGCCCCTCCGCACCGGATGGAAGCCCCCTGGGCCCGCGGGAGACGAGCGCCGCCCTCGACGCCTACGCCGCGCAGATCCGCGCCGCGTACGGCCGGCTCGACCTGGAGGTGCTGATCCCGACCACCGAGGGCGAGCACCCGCGCGTGGACCTGCGCGACGTCTTCGTGCCGCCGCTGCTGCGCGCCGACCCGCCCCGGGTGGAGCTGCCCGTGGAGCTCCAGCGGCGTCTCGTGGAGCGCGGGGAGCTGCCGGGCGCGCAGGACGAGGTGCCGGACGTGCCCGGGGTGGACCGGGGGCTGTGGGAGCGGGCCCGCCAGGCATACCGGGAGCGGCCCGCGCTGGCCGTGCTGGACACGCTGGCCGCGGGCGGGTCCGGCCGGCTCGTGCTGCTGGGCGACCCGGGCGCGGGCAAGTCCACCCTCGCCCGCTACCTGGCCCTGGCGCTGACGTCCCGGGCGCTCACCGGCCCGCTGGAGCCGCTTTCCGGGCTGCTCCCCGTGGTGGTGGAGCTGCGGCGCTACGCGGACGCGGACTGGCGCGAGCGGTCCTTCGAGGACTTCCTCGCCCACCTCTACGAGCAGGAGCGCAGCGTCCCGCCGCCCGCGCTGCTGCGCCGCCGGCTGGAGAGCGGTGCGGCCCTCGTGGTCTTCGACGGCCTCGACGAGCTCTTCGACCCGCGGGTCCGCACGGACGTCACCGGCCGGATCACCGGCTTCGCCGCCCGCTACCCCGACGCCAGGGTCGTTGTCACCTCGCGGCTGATCGGCTACACACGGCACCGGCTGGAGTCGGCCGGGTTCCGGCACTACATGATCCAGAGCCTCACCGACGAGCAGATCGCCGCCTTCGCGGACCGCTGGTACGCGGCGGTCTCACCGGCCGACAGGCAGGAGGCCGAGCGGCTGCGCACCCGGCTGCGGGACGCCGTCTCACGCTCCCGTCCGGTGCGCGAACTCGCCGGCAATCCCCTCCTGCTGACCATCCTCGCGATCATCGCCCGAAGGCAGCGGCTGCCCCGCGACCGCGCCGGGGTCTACCGGCACGCGGTCAACGTCCTCATCGCCCACTGGGACGAGGACGCCAAGCACCTCGACCTCACGCCCGGCATCCGCTCCGTCGCGGACCTCGACGACCGGGACCGCCGCGAGATGCTGGAGCGCCTCGCTCGGCACATGCAGAACGGGGAGGGCGGCATCGCGGGCAACCACGTCCTGGGCGAGGAGGTGGAGCGGGTCTTCACCGGCTACCTGCGCGAGACGCTGCTGCTGGACCTCGCCCCGGCGAAGAAGGTCGCCCGGGCGATGGTCAGGCAGTTCCGCGAGCGCAACTTCATCCTCAGCCGGTACGGCAGCGAGGTCTACGGCTTCGTGCACCGCGCCTTCCTGGAGTACCTCGCCGCGAGCGACATCGTGCGCCGCTACGAGCAGCGGGAGCTGACCGACGACGAGTTGCTGGACGACGTCTTCGCACGCCGTGCGCCCGACCCGGCCTGGCACGAGGTGCTGCTGCTGATCGTGGGCCAGATCAGCGAACGGGTCGCGGGGCGCGCCGTCGACAGGATCCTCGAACTGGACGCCGGGGAGGGAACGGGCCGGCACAGGGCGCCGCCCGCCGTCCTCGCGCTGCGCGCCCTGGCCGAGGTGCGCAGGATCGGGCCGCTGGCGGACCAGAGCATGCGCACGGCGGAGGCGCTGGTGCGGTTCTGGGAGCAGACCGACTTCCAGCCGCCGACGGTCCAGGCGGACATCGAGGCGTCACTGGTGTCGCTGGGCCCCAACTGGCCGGGCCGGCGGCGTGTGCTGCGCCGGCTGCACACGTCGTGGCTCGGTCTGGACGGCGCCGGCGTCGCCTTCGGCCTCTACGACGACGTGGAGGTGCTCGCCGTCATCGCCTGCCGCGCCTGGAACGCGCCGGGCAGGTACGGCGCACTGGCCCGGCTCGCCCGCGGGTGGCCCGACCTGCCGGCCGTACGCGCGCTCGTCGAGGACCGCGCCGTGCACGACAGCAGCGCGAGCGTCCGACACCGGGCCCTGAGTGCGCTGGTCACGCACTGGGACGCGGACCCGGCCGTGTCCGCTGTCCTGCGGGACCGGGCCGTTCGCGACCCGGACGCCACCGCCCGCACCGTCGCCCTCTACGCGCTCGCGGAGGCCGGCGCCACCGATCCGGCGACCCGCGCGCTCCTCGACGACCGGGCGCTCCACGACCCCGGCGACACGGTCCGCAACAGCGCCCTGGACCTGCTGGCCAGGGGCTGGCACCGGGATCCCGCCGTGCGGAGCCTGGTCGAGGACCGCGTCACCCACGGCACCGGCGACACCACCCGCGAGGCGGCTCTGGGCGCCCTCGCCAGATACTGGAGCGACGATCCGGCCGTGCGGGAGCTGGTGGGCGAGAGCGCCGTCCACGACCCCGGCGACCACGTCCGCGAGGAGGCGCTGAACGCACTCGCCCACCAGTGGGGCGACGACCCGGCCGTGAGCGGCCTCCTGCGGGAGCGCTCCGCCGAGGACCCCAGCGAGGAGGTGCGGTGCTCGGCCTTGGACACGCTCGGCACCTACTGGCCCCGGGACCCCGCGGTCCTCGCCCACGTCCTCGACCGGGCCGCGCTCGACCCGAGCGGGCACGTGCGGCACTCCGCCCTCCAGACGCTGGCCGGGTGCTGGGGCGAGGACCCGGCCGTGCGCGCCCTGGTGCAGGAGCGTGCCGTCCGCGACGAGGACGAGTACGTCCGCGGCGACGCGCTGAGCGTGCTGGCCGAGCACTGGGGCGACGACACCGGGGTCAGGGCCCTGGTGGTGGCGCGCGCCACCGGGGACGCCAGCGGCACCGTCCGCAGTGACGCGCTCGACGCGCTCGCTGACCACTGGGGCGACGATCCCGCCGTGCGGGCGCTGGTGGCCGACCGCGCCACCGAGGACCCCAGCGACCACGTGCGCCGCTGGGCGCTCACCACGCTGGCCGACCACTGGCGCGACGAGCCTGCCGTACGCGCCCTGGTGGCCGACCGCGCCGACCACGACACCAGCGACTACGTCCGCGGCAACGCGCTCGCCCTGCTCGCCAGGCACTGGCCCAAGCAGCCGGAGGTCACGGTGCCCGCCCTCGTCGAGGCGCTGCGCACCTGGGCCTACCTGGACGAGGGGCCCGCCGCCCCCGACTTCCTCACCACCCCGCTCACCGCCTCCCGCCACCCCGAGGTGCGCGTCACCGCGGCGCGGCTGCTCGGCGCACTGTGGCCGGCCGATCCGCGGACGGTCCCTGCGCTGCGGGCGGCGGCCGCGGACGACCCGGACGAGGAGGCGCGGGTGGAGCTGGCGCGGGCCGCGGCCATGGCGGAGGCGTACGCGCCGGTGCACGACAGGTTGTGGTGAGCGGGGCGGTGACCCGGCCGCCGTCGTGACCTGCCGGCGCACGCCGGGCCGCGCGGTCCGGTGGTGCGGGCCGGGGCGGGCGGCCCGGGACGGGCGGTCCGGGAAGCGCGGTCCGGGACGGGCCGTGCGAGGGGCGGGTCGAGGACCGCCCCGCCCATACGTCGCTTCCCTCCGCATATGGAGGCCCCTCGTGGTGAGCGGTGAACTCCCCGCCGTGTCCGGACCGTTGACCGTCGCGACCGGGCCGTGTTACCCACGTCTGGCGCCCCTTTGGACTAGACCTAGCTCACCCCCACCACTTCGAGCTCCGAAGGACCCCCCATGAGACTGCGTTCCAAGCGCTCCAAGTTCCTCACGGTGATCGCCGCCACCGGCGTCGCCGCCACGCTCAGCTTCCTGGGCAGCACCAGCGCCAACGCCGCGGACCCGTCGAAGTCGCCCGGCGGCAACTTCGACCTGGGCGTCTGGCAGCTCCAGGAGCCCGTGGGCTCCCCGGGCTCGCCGACCACCATCTCCTCGTCCCAGTTGGAGGGCGGCTTCCAGGACTCGTACTTCTACACGGACACCCGTGACGGTGCGATGACCTTCTGGGCACCGGAGAAGGGCGTCACGACGCCGAACTCCAACTACGCGCGGTCCGAGCTGCGGGAGATGAACCGCGACGGCAGCGCCGCGAACTGGTCGCTCAGCGGCAGCCACAAGCTGAGTGCCACGCTGCGCGTGGTGTCGGTGACGAAGAACGTCTGCGTGGGCCAGATCCACCTCGGCACGGGCGGCTCGTCCACCAAGCCGCTCGTGGAGCTGTACTACCACTCCAACGGCGACATCGTCGTCGGCACGGAGAACTCACCCGACGGCGGCCAGACGACGCACACCGTCGGCCATGTGTCGATCGGCAAGACCTGGCAGTACACGATCGCCGTCTCCGGTGGAAACACCATCGACCTGACGATCAACGGCAGCACCACGCACTACGGCATTCCGTCCTCGTTCAACCAGTACAAGCAGTACTTCAAGGCGGGCTCGTACAACCAGTCGTCCTCGGACAGCACGACGAACGGTGCGCGCGTCGGCTTCTACGGCCTGACCGTGTCGCACGGCTGAGCGCCTGGCCCCCGGCGGGCCGGGGGCCAGAACCCGCCGGACCCGGCCGCTCCGGCGTCCGGGTCCGGCGCGGAGTGACCGGCCACAGCGGAGGCGTACGGCTACCAGGCCCTGACGGCCGTTCCCGCCCCCTTCCGCCCGCACCGCGCCATGGCCACCGCCCGGCTCGCCCTGAGCCAACCCCACCAGGGCGACGTGGACCAGGCATGCCCCACCGCCGCGGGCAGCTTCGATCTGATGACCGGGCAGCCGCTGCCGGGCAGGTTGCGCTCCGTGCTCGGCGACTACTACCGCGGGTTGAGCACCATCGCCCCGCACAGCCCCGTGGCACGGGAGTGGCGAGAGCGCTACCGCACCGAATGGAGCCGCACGTGACCACCGGCGTCGACGTTCGCCACCGCACGCACCAGCACCCGCCGAGGACCCGTCAGTCCTTGCCGGGCATCCACTCGGGAGCCCAGGGGGGCGCCGCGCCGGACCGGGCCGCGAATGGTGGCGGGAACATCTCCGTCCGGCACCGGAAGAAGCGCATACCTTCTCGGTCTCCGAATTGATGGTCCGCGCTCCATGGCGCAAGACCGGAACAGCCAAGCAACTGCACCACGGCCTACTGCAGGGCCGAGACGAGGACCTCGCAGTTCTCCTCGTGGACGTCACCCATCCAAAGGTCCAAGCCCTCCCCGAATCATGGGGCTACCGCAAAGTCGGCGAACAGCAGCCCTTCCCGGACTCCCCGCGGTACGCGGTCATGTTCACCGAGCTGCCCTTGCCCGCTTGACCAGTCGTCACCGTCAGTACCGTTACAATCACCTGCGGTAGCGGGCAGCTCCGGCCAACCGTCCACCCCGGACGCCAGAACATTGAATAGGTCCAGATATAATAAGCGCACCTATCCATATAGAGGTGCGCCGTGGACAAACCCCCCGAGATGTTCGACCGTGACTTCGAGTGGAGCGAGCTGACCCGCTTCGCCACCCTGCCCGGTCCACGCGCCACGCTCGGCGTGGTCTCAGGTCGCCGCCGGCAGGGCAAGACGTTCCTCCTGGACGCCGTCACGCGGGCCAGCGGGGGCTTCATGTTCACCGCCACGGAGACCACCGAAGCCGACGCCCTGCGCCAGTTCGGCGCGGCCCTCGCCGGCTACCGCGAACAGCCCACCCCGTTCCGCTTCACCCACTGGGACGAAGCCGTCACCCAGCTCATGCGTGTCGCCGACCGGGGCCGTCCCACCGTGGCGGTCATCGATGAGTTCCCCTTCCTGGCCAAGGCCTCCCCCGCCCTCCCCTCGATCATCCAGCGCGCCCTCGACCCCGCCGCACAGCACATCAACACCCCTGTGCGACTCCTGCTGTGCGGATCCGCCCTTTCCTTGATGGGCGGACTTCTCGCCGGGAACGCCCCGCTGCGCGGCCGTGCCGGTCTGGAGCTGGTCGTTCCCACCCTGGACTTCCGCCTCGCCGCCGAGTTCTGGGAGATCACCGACCCGCGTACCGCCCTGCTCACCCACGCCATCGTCGGCGGCACCCCCGCCTACCGCCGCGAGTTCACCCAGGACGACATCCCGCAAGGGCCCGACGACTTCGACGCCTGGGTCGCCCGCGCCGTCCTCAACCCCGCCCGTCCGCTCTTCCGCGAAGCCCGCTATCTCCTCGCAGAAGAACCCGAACTCCACGACACCGCGCTCTACCACGCCGTCCTGGCCGCCATCGCCGCCGGCAACGCCGCGCGCGGCGGCATTGCCGACTACCTCGGACGCAAGTCCACCGACCTGGCCCACCCACTCACCGTCCTCCAGGACGTCGGCCTGATCACCTATGAGGCCGACGCCTTCCGCCGCAACCGCTCCGCCTACCGCATCGCCGAACCCCTCATCGTCTTCTACCACGCGATCATGCGTCCCGCCTGGGGCGATCTGGAGCGGCCCGGACGCGCCCCCGCCGTCTGGCGTCGCGCTCAGCCCGCCTTTCGCAGCAAGGTCGTCGGCCCGCACTTCGAACAGGTCTGCCGCGAGTGGGCCCGCTGGCACGCGGCTCCCGACACCCACGGCGGGCAGGTCTCACGGGTCGCCAGCGGCACCGTCAACGATCCTGCCTCGAGAACCAGCCATGAAGTCGACGTGGCGGTGCGCGGCGAGTCATGGAACGGCAGCGAAGCGCTGCTCGCCATCGGGGAAGCCAAGTGGAACGAGGTCATGGGGATGGGTCATCTGGAGCGCCTCCAGCACATCCGCGCCCTGCTCACCGCGCGCGGCACCGCGACCGACGCCACCCGGTTGCAGTGCTACAGCGGCGCGGGCTTCACCGATGAGTTGCGTCACCTCGCCTACGGCGACCCCACCGTCCAACTGATCGACGCGCGTCGCCTGTACCACGGCGACTGACGGTCACGAGCCGCAGGCCGAGCGCTCCTTCGCCCTCCCACCGTGCCGACAGGAGCGGCCCCCACGGCGGCACTCGACGCGTCCTGTGATCCGTTCGGCAGCGGTGGCTGTCAGGACCCGCGCCCGCCCAGGACGCCACCCGGGCGAACGAGGCCCCGTGTGCGAACAGACCCTTCGACCACCGCGACCTGGCGCGGCTCATCACCCACCGCGGCAAGCTCCCGGTCGTCGACGACGGCACTCCCCCTGCTCGCGGTCACCCGCAGCGGCTGCACCGCGGCGGGCATCCGTGCGCTCACCCCGCGGGACCTGCTGTCGGCCTGGTCATGAGGGCGGGACGGAAATGAGCCCCGGCGCGCGGTGCGCCGGGGCCCCGCAGGGTCGTCAGCCGTGCTTCGCGCGGGACGCCGCCCGCGCACGCTCGCGCGCGTCCAGGTTGACCTTGCGGATGCGGACCGCCTCCGGGGTCACCTCCACGCACTCGTCGTCGCGGCAGAACTCCAGGGACTGCTCCAGGGAGAGCTTGCGCGGCGGGACGATGGACTCGGCGACGTCCGCGGTCGACGACCGCATGTTGGTGAGCTTCTTCTCCTTGGTGATGTTCACGTCCATGTCGTCGGAGCGCGAGTTCTCACCGACGATCATGCCCTCGTACACCTCGGTGCCCGGCTCCACGAAGAGCACGCCGCGCTCCTGGAGGTTGGTCATCGCGAAGGCGGTGACCGCACCGGAGCGGTCCGCGACCAGGGAGCCGTTGTTGCGGGTGGTCAGCGTGCCGAACCACGGCTCGTGGCCCTCGTGGATGGAGTGCGCGATACCGGTGCCGCGGGTGCTCGTCAGGAACTCGGTGCGGAAGCCGATCAGGCCACGGGAGGGCACCACGAACTCCAGGCGCACCCAGCCGGAGCCATGGTTGGACATGTTGTCCATCCGGCCCTTGCGCACGCCCATCAACTGGGTGACGGCGCCCATGTGCTCCTCGGGCACGTCGATCGTCATCCGCTCGACCGGCTCGTGGACCTTGCCGTCGATCTCCTTGGTGACGACCTGGGGCTTGCCGACGGTCAACTCGTAACCCTCGCGGCGCATGGTCTCGACGAGGATGGCGAGGGCCAGTTCACCGCGGCCCTGCACCTCCCAGGCGTCGGGCCGCTCGGTGTCCATCACGCGCAGCGAGACGTTGCCGATCAGCTCGCGGTCGAGCCGGTCCTTGACCTGGCGGGCGGTGACCTTGCGATCCTTGACGGCCGCCTTGTTGTCGGCGCCCTTGCCGGTGCCGCCGCGGCCCACCAGCGGCGAGGTGTTGGTGCCGATGGTCATCGAGATCGCGGGCTCGTCGACGGTGATCAGCGGCAGCGCCACCGGGTTCTCCGTGTCCGCCAGCGTCTCGCCGATCATGATGTCCGGGATGCCGGCGACGGCGCAGATGTCGCCGGGTCCCGCCTTCTCCGCGGGCTTGCGGGTGAGGGCCTCGGTCATCATCAGCTCGCTGATGCGGACGTTGGCGACGGTGCCGTCCCGCTTGATCCACGCGACCGTCTGCCCCTTGCGCAGCTCGCCCTGCTCGACGCGGAGCAGCGCGATGCGGCCGAGGAAGTTGTCGGCGTCCAGGTTGGTGACATGGGCCTGGAGCGGGGCCTCGGGGTCGTAGGACGGGGCCGGGACGTGCTGGAGGAGCGTGCTGAAGAACGGCTCCAGGTTGGTACTGTCCGCGGGCACCGTGCCGTCCTCGGGCTTGGTGAGCGAGGCGACTCCGTCCCGTGCGCAGGCGTAGACGATCGGGAACTCGATCTGCTCCTCGTCGGCGTCGAGGTCGAGGAAGAGCTCGTAGGTCTCGTTGACGACCTCGTCGATACGGGCGTCGGGCCGGTCGGTCTTGTTGATGCACAGGATCACCGGCATCCGGGCCTGGAGCGCCTTGCGCAGCACGAAGCGGGTCTGCGGCAGCGGGCCCTCGGAGGCGTCGACGAGCAGCACCACCGCGTCGACCATGGACAGCCCGCGCTCCACCTCGCCGCCGAAGTCGGCGTGGCCGGGGGTGTCGATGATGTTGATCGTGACGTGGTCGCCGCCGTCCTTGGGGTGGTACTTCACGGCGGTGTTCTTGGCCAGGATCGTGATGCCCTTCTCACGCTCCAGGTCGTTGGAGTCCATGACGCGGTCGTCGACCTGGTCGAGCTGGTGCGCCCCGAACGCACCCGCCTGCTTGAGCATGGCGTCGACGAGGGTGGTCTTGCCGTGGTCGACATGGGCGACGATGGCGACGTTGCGGATGTCATGACGCTCGACGGTACGAGCCATAGTGCGGCGCTTCTCCCCTTGAGTGGTGGCTGCGCGTACGGCTTCGTAGGCGCCCCTGCCGGGCTGGACACGCCTCGGCCTCCCCCCATCGTAAGGGGCGCACGGCCCCTCCCCCGAAAGGGTGGTGGCGGGCCGCCGGGCCCGGCCGGCTCCCGCGGGACCCGCCCGCGCGACGGCGTCCGGCGTGACCTGGGGCCTTGCGGCGAGGCGTGACGGCAGCGGGTGGCCGAGCCGTCGCGCAGGGTGCGGGCCGGGTCCCCGGCCGGTCCCGGTGGAGTCGTACCCGGTGAGGGGCGGATCCCCGGGTGCCCGCCGTCTTGGGAGCGCGCACCGCACCGTGGCACGGGGTGCGCCACGGTGCGGTGTGGGGCGGTGCGGAATCGGTGCGGTCGGCCCGTGGCACGGCGGGGGTGTGCCGCGGGGACGGCCGGGGTGCTCCCGCGGGGACGGCCGCGGGTCAGCGGGCTTCGGCCCCGGCGGCCCCCTCGTCCTGCGGCGCGGCACCCTTGCCCGCGGGCTTCGCCCCGTCCGCCGGCTCGTCCGCCGCCTTGCCCTTCGGCTCCCGCTCGCCCGGGTGCCTGCCGTCCGGCCCCGTGCCGCGGCCGTCCTCCTGCGCGGGTGCCTTCGACGGCGTCCCCGTGGCCACGGCCGGCTCGCCGTCCGGTGTGCGTGCGCCCTTGTGGTCGGACTTGCCGGCCGCCCCGATCGGCGCCCGCTCCGGCACGGACGGGCCGTCCCCGCCCTGGCGCAGTGCCGCCGCGCCCTTGCTGCCCGCCTTCAGGAAGCCGATGTCCTCGTAGCGCGGATCCTCGAAGCCGAAGGCGCCGACGTTGACGAGGTTGGTGCGCACCGCCACGAGCTGCGGCCGCTGGTACAGCGGGATGGAGCCGGCCGCCGCCCAGATCCGCGCGTCGGCCTTCCTGACCAGGTCCCGTTCCTTGCCGCTGTCCAGCTCGGCCATGGCCTGGTCGAAGAGCTGGTCGATGCGGTCCGTGCCGACCCGGGTGTAGTTCTGCTCGACGTTCAGCGAGCCGTCCGCCCCCGGCACCGGCTTGGCGAAGATCGGCCGCGCGTCGGTGGCGGGGAAGGCGGAGGCGGGCCAGGAGTACAGCGCCAGGTCGTACTGGCCCGCCGCGACGTGGTCGTTGAAGTAGCTGTCGTCGGCGACCTTGGTCACCACGGTGCGGATCCCGACGCGGTCCAGCATCCGCGAGATCCGCTCGCCCACCGCGCGCAGCGCCTCGGAGCCGGGCCCGGAGGGCAGCACGAAGCGCAGCAGCAGCGGCTTGCCGTTCTTGGCGAGCGGGCCCGCCGCGGCACCCGCCGGCGCCGCGGTGCCGTCCGGCGCCTGGGCACCGGGCGCGACGCCCTCGGCATGCCGTGCGCCGTCCCGTCCCGCCTCGGCCCCGGCGTCCACCCGGTCCGCGCCGGCTTCGGCCCGGGCGTTCCCGGCGGGCTTGTCGTCGCCGCCCGCGGGGCGGGCGCTCTCGTCCCGCGCGCCCTGTTCGCCGCCGGCCGCCTTCTCGCCCTGCCGGGCCTCGCCGGCCTCCTTGCGCGACGCGCCCTTCTGCGCGCCGGCGCCGCCGCGCACCCAGCCCGCGTCGGCGAGCAGGGCCTCGGCCCCGGCGGTGTCCTGCTTGCCGAGCGCGCCGCTGCCGTCGGCGTAGCCGTCCTGCCCGGCCAGGGCCAGATGGCTGCCGACGGTCTGCGCGGGCAGCCCGAGCGGCTTCAGGACCAGGCGGGCCAGTTCCTCGCGGTCGATGGCGCGGGCCACGGCGCGGCGCACCCGGTCGTCGGCGAGCGGTCCCGCCGAACCGTTGAGCGCGAGCTGGGTGTAGGCGGGCTCCAGGGACTTGCGGATCACGAAGCGGCGCAGCCCGGCCTGTTCCGCCGCGTAGGCCTCGATCGCCCTGCGGGTCCGCCCGCGGGCGTCGGCCTCCTCGTGCGAGCCGCGCGCGCCCTCGCTCGCGCCGCGCGGGGCGTCGTCGGAACCGGTCGGCGCCCCGCCCCGGCCCAGCGGGCCGCGGCCGGCCCGGTCCCGGGCGGCGCGCGCGATGCGCCGGGCGTCGGACGCCTCGACGTCCGCGACGTCGAGGGAGCCGGCCGCGAGCGCGGCGGCCCGCCTGCCGCGCGGCACCGCCCTGAAGACGATCTTGGAGAGCTTGGCGCGCTTGCCCCACCAGCGGGGGTTGCGCTGCACGGTGACCTCGTCGTGCTCCGCGTCGAACCGGCCCAGGGTGAAGGGGCCCGCGGTGACCTTGAGCTTGCGGCGTGCGCCGTCGTTGAAGGCGCCCGGGGAGCCCATGACCTCCTTCGGGTACAGCGGTGTGAAGAGCGAGCGCCAGTCGGCGTAGGCCCTACTGAAGGTGACCCGCACCTGCGACGCGGTGGCTCCGCGCTCGACCTTCTCGATCCGGTCGTAGCCGGCGTTGCGCGCCGTCCAGTACGCGGCCTCCTTGCCGGACAGGGCGCGCCACTGGGCGGCGAAGTCCACCGCGGAGAGCCGCCGGCCGTTGCTCCACTTCGCCTGCCGGCCGAGTTCGTAGAGCACGACCTGCTTCGGCTTGGTGTCGACGACCTTCGCGGACTGCAGGTAGTCGGCGTCGGGTTCCGGTCTGCCGTGCTCGTCGAGCCGGAACATGGCGGGCAGCACGGTGCCGGCGATCCGGGAGGTGGCGGCGTCGGCGTCGGCCTGGAACGTGTTGAGGGTGCCCGGCATCGTGTCGACGGCCCAGCGCACCGTGCCGCCGTCGGTGATGCCGGCGCGGGCCGCGGGCGCGATGTCCTGGGCGGCGGCCGGGTCGTCGGCCTCGTCGCCGGAGCCGCAGCCGGCCAGCGCGGGCACGGCGAGGGCGCCCGCCGTCAGGAAGGCGACTGACCGCATGACCGACCGCAGTCGGACACCGTCGTGGGTCATCTGTGGTACCTCCGGGGGCCGGGTCGCCGGCCGCCCGTCAGACGCCGGGCACCGGCCGGTTCGATCGCCGTGGGGCGGTTATGGAGCTGATCACATCTATGGCCCCACTGAAGGCGACGCGACGAGCCGCCCACCGCAGACACGCACCTGCCGGCCGCGAAGCCCACCCGGGCGGACCAACAGCGGTCCGGGAGGGTGGTCCGTACGCCCCCGCGCTGCCGGACAGGCGTACGACGCCTCCCTCCCGGGTCGCCGGCCGGCGCGCCGCGCCCGCTGACGACGGGGCCACCGGGGCGCGGCGACACGCCCGGCAGGCGGGCGCAGGGGGCGCGAACGGGGCGTATGCGACGGCTGCGACCCGTGGAATTCCGGGAATCCGCGCAGATCCCTTCCCAATGCATGAAGTGACGCGCAACACTCGCAGGCGCATGCTGGACCGTGTGGAGCCCGTATCCGCACACGCCACCGCCACACGGAAGAACCGCCCGGACACCACAGCGGCGCCACCCGAGCGAGACCCGTGGAGCCCCGTGGAGCCCCGCGGGGAACGGGAGAACCGGAGAACCGGGGAACGAGGGGAAGGAGGGGGCAGGAAGGGAAGGAAGAGACGGCGAGGACAGCACCGGGCGGAATGGCGGGAAAGCCGGAAAGAAGGCACGTCATGTCTGTACGTGATGACTTGGCTGTGGTTCAGCGCTGCATCGACGACCTGTGCAGGACCGTGGGCCGACTGGAACAGGAGGTCGGTGACGGGCTGGACGTACGGCGCGTCCGCACCGATGCCGACCACCTGCGCGAGAGCATCGGTCTGCTGCGCGCGTCGGCGGCCGAGCCCGGGGCCGCGCACAGGCCCGAACCGGTTGTCGTCTCCGACGCCCCGTACGACAGCTCGCTGTGGACGAACCCAGACGAAGCGAATGAACGAGACGGCCTGGACGACGAGGGACTCGGCGCCCGGGACCGGCACGCCCCCTGACCCGAGGAAACCCTGTTGGCCACTGGTACCGAACCCCGACCGAGCACCACCGGCGGCGTACGCGAGGGCAACCGCGCCGCCATCGACGCCCCGCACCTGCGCATCGACCGATGGTGGCTGGCGCCCGCCGCGACCGCGGCCGGGCTGCTGGCCTTCATCGTCTACTCGACGTGGCGGGCCTTCTCCAACGCGGACTACTACGCGGCGCCGTACGTCTCGCCGTTCTACTCGCCGTGCCTCGCGGACAACTGCCGCGACATGGCCGGGGGGCCCAACTGGGACCTCTTCGGGAGCTGGTGGGGAATCTCGCCCGCCATCATCGTGCTGATCTTCCCGCTCAGCTTCCGGCTGACCTGCTACTACTACCGCAAGGCCTACTACCGGGGCTTCTGGGCGTCCCCGCCGGCCTGCGCGGTGGCGGAGCCGCACAAGTCGTACTCGGGTGAGACCCGTTTCCCGCTGATCCTGCAGAACATCCACCGCTACACGTTCTACGTGGCGCTGCTGGTGGCCGGTGTGCTCACCTACGACACGGTGCTGTCCTTCCGCGACGAGCACCACCACTGGGGCCACATGGGCCTCGGCACGATCGTCTTCCTCGTCAACATCGTGCTGATCTGGGCGTACACGTTCTCGTGCCACTCCTGCCGGCACATCGTCGGCGGACGCCTGCGGCACTTCTCGAAGCATCCCGTGCGCTACCGCATGTGGGGCTGGGTCGGCAAGCTCAACGCCCGGCACATGCAGCTCGCCTGGGCTTCGCTGATCAGCGTGGCGGTCGCCGACTTCTACGTCTTTCTGCTCGCGAGCGGCGCGTTCAGCGACCCGCGGCTCTTCTAGCCCCGCGACTGCCTGGGGGTCCACGATGACGGTGGACCCGTGACTGCTCTGGATGGGATGCGACACAAGCGATGGCTCAAGTGGAACGGCAGCAGTGGGACGTGGTCGTGGTCGGCGCCGGGGGCGCCGGCCTGCGCGCCGCGATCGAGGCCCGCGAGCAGGGCGCACGGACGGCGGTGATCTGCAAGTCCCTGTTCGGCAAGGCGCACACGGTGATGGCCGAGGGCGGCATCGCCGCCTCCATGGGCAATGTGAACGCCGGCGACAACTGGCAGGTGCACTTCCGCGACACCATGCGCGGCGGCAAGTTCCTCAACCAGTGGCGGATGGCGGAGCTGCACGCCAAGGAGGCCCCCGACCGGGTCTGGGAACTGGAGACCTGGGGCGCCCTCTTCGACCGCACGAAGGACGGCAGGATCTCCCAGCGCAACTTCGGCGGCCACGAGTACCCGCGCCTCGCCCACGTCGGCGACCGCACGGGACTCGAACTGATCCGCACCCTGCAGCAGAAGATCGTCTCCCTGCAGCAGGAGGACTTCAAGGAGCACGGCGACTACGAGGCGCGCATCAAGGTCTTCCAGGAGTGCACGGTCACCCGGGTCCTGAAGGACGACGAGGGCCGGGTCTCCGGCGTCTTCTGCTACGAGCGCGAGTCCGGCCGCTTCTTCGTCATCGAGGCGCCGTCGGTGGTGCTGGCCACCGGTGGCATCGGCAAGTCGTTCAAGGTGACCTCGAACTCCTGGGAGTACACCGGTGACGGCCACGCGCTGGCACTGCTGGCCGGGGCGCCGCTGCTCAACATGGAGTTCGTGCAGTTCCACCCGACGGGCATGGTCTGGCCGCCGTCCGTGAAGGGCATCCTCGTCACCGAGTCGGTGCGCGGCGACGGCGGGGTGCTGCGCAACTCCGACGGCAAGCGCTTCATGTTCGACTACATCCCCGACGTCTTCAAGGAGCAGTACGCCCAGACGGAGGAGGAGGGCGACCGCTGGTACGAGGACCCGGACCACAACCGCCGCCCGCCCGAGCTGCTGCCCCGCGACGAGGTGGCCCGGGCCATCAACTCCGAGGTGAAGGCGGGCCGCGGCTCCCCGCACGGCGGTGTCTTCCTGGACGTCTCGACCCGGATGCCCGCGGAGGTGGTGCGCCGCAGGCTGCCGTCCATGTACCACCAGTTCAAGGAGCTGGCGGACGTCGACATCACGGCCGAGCCCATGGAGGTCGGGCCGACCTGCCACTACGTGATGGGCGGCGTGGCCGTCGACTCGGACACCGCGGCGGCCCGCGGCGTACCGGGGCTGTTCGCCGCGGGCGAGGTCGCGGGCGGTATGCACGGCTCCAACCGGCTGGGCGGCAACTCCCTGTCCGACCTGCTGGTCTTCGGTCGCCGCGCGGGTCTGCACGCGGCCGAGTACGCGGCGGGGGCGGACTCCTCCGACGCCGGCCGGCCGGTCGTGGTGGACAGCGAGGTGGACGCGGCGGCGGCCGAGGCACTGCGCCCGTTCTCGGCGGAGGGCCCCGAGGCCCGGACGGGGGACGACGCTGCCGCGGCGGGCCTGCCGCCCGAGAACCCGTACACCCTGCACCAGGAGCTCCAGCAGACGATGAACGACCTCGTCGGCATCATCCGCCGCGAGGGTGAGATGGAGAAGGCCCTGGAGAAGCTGGGAGAGCTGCGGGTGCGGGCCCGGCGCGCCGGGGTCGAGGGGCACCGGCAGTTCAACCCGGGCTGGCACCTCTCACTCGACCTGCGGAACATGCTGCTGGTCAGCGAGTGCATCGCACGCGCGGCGCTGGAGCGCACCGAGAGCCGCGGCGGCCACACCCGCGAGGACCACGCGACGATGGACCGCGCGTGGCGCCGGGTGAACCTGATCTGCCGGCTCTCCGACCCGACCGGCGGCCTGGCCGCCACCGATCCGCAGCGCGGGCAGATCGACCTGTCCCGCGAGGAGACCGAACCCGTCCGTCCCGACCTGCTGGCCCTCTTCGAGAAGGAGGAGCTGGTCAAGTACCTCGCCGAAGAGGAGCTGTCCGAGTGACCACGGCAACATCCCAGAGCTCCGAGGGCTCACCCGCAAGCGGTGCCGCGTCGACCGGCACCGAGCCCGCAGGGGCCCCCGCCACCAGTTACGAGGCGCACTTCAGGGTCTGGCGGGGCGACACCGACGGCGGCGGCCTGGAGGACTTCCGCGTGGAGGTGCACGAGGGCGAGGTGGTGCTCGACATCATCCACCGGCTCCAGGCCACCCAGGCACCGGACCTCGCGGTGCGCTGGAACTGCAAGGCGGGCAAGTGCGGTTCGTGCAGCGCGGAGATCAACGGCCGGCCGCGGCTGATGTGCATGACCCGGATGTCGGTCTTCGACCGCGCCCAGACGATCACGGTGACCCCGATGCGGGCCTTCCCCGTGGTGCGGGACCTGGTCACGGACGTCGGCTTCAACTACACCAAGGCCCGCGAGGTGCCCGCCTTCGTGCCGCCCGAGGGCGTCGCGCCCGGTGAGTACCGGATGCAGCAGGAGGACGTGGACCGCTCGCAGGAGTTCCGCAAGTGCATCGAGTGCTTCCTGTGCCAGGACACCTGCCATGTGGTGCGTGACCACGAGGAGAACAAGGCGGCCTTCGCCGGGCCGCGCTTCCTGATGCGGGTCGCCGAGCTCGACATGCACCCGCTGGACGCGGCCGAGGACGCCGGCCTGGACCGCAAGCGCACCGCGCAGGAGGAGCACGGCCTCGGCTACTGCAACATCACCAAGTGCTGCACGGAGGTGTGTCCCGAGGGCATCCGCATCACCGACAACGCACTCATCCCGCTCAAGGAGCGTGCGGTGGACCGCAAGTACGACCCGCTGGTGTGGCTGGGCAGCAAGATCCGCCGCCGGGGCCGGTGACCCGGTCGGGAGCCCCGTGAACACGGCCCCCGCGGTGCCTGCGCGGGGGCCTTCGCGTGCGATGGGCCGCGCGCCCTTGCGGGCACTGCCCTACGCGCGCGTGGAGGCGGTGCGGGTCGGGTCGGCAGTCCCCTCCCGGGTGCCGCTGTCCTGCGCGCGCGTGGAGGCCGTCGACACGTCAGCAGCCCGGAGGCGCTCGCCCGCGACCGCGGCGCCCACCACGGGGACGACGGCTTCCGCGGACCGGGTGCACATGCTTTCCGGCCGGGTCGGCGACCTCGCGCCCGCCCCCGGTCAGGGCGTGATCGCCGCGGCGCCCGCCCAGCAGCTCGGCCGAGGACGCTGCGGCGCCCCTGCGGCGGGTGGGGCGCTACGGGAGCCAGCCGGCCCGGTAGGCGGCCCAGTCCTCCTCACGGGCCGCGAAGTCGACGTACAGGGCGACCCCGAAGTGGTCGCGGTCGCGGTCCGTGCGGCTCAGGCCGAGCCGGGCGCCGCGCACCGCGGCCGCGACGGTCTCCGCGAAGCCCCAGTGGCCGGGATCGTTCTCCTGGTAGAAGGGCAGGCCCATCAGCAGGTCCGTGGTGGGCGGCGTGACCTGGAGGGCCAGGGCCGTCTGCTGGGCGGCATAGCCGCCGTACAGGCTCTCCAGCGGCATCGCCGTGTCGTACGACATGACGGCGATCTGGTCGACCCGGCGGGCGACCTGGGCGAAGAACGCCTGCGACCACCACTTGGGGTGCCCGGTGACGGTGCCCGCCAGGGTGTGCAGCGCCGGGAGCGGGTCGATCTGGTGTGCGGCGACGGACAGCACCGCGCCCCGGGAGTGCGTCAGCCGCCGCAGCCGGTCGAGGAGTGCCGGATAGGCGCTGTCGCCCGAGTGCAGCGGTTCGAGGTCGAGGTGCACCCCGTCGAAGCCGGCGGCCAGGACCTGCCGGGCGGCGGACACCATGCGGTCACGGGTGGCGGCGTCCTGGAGGCGGAGCCCTTCGGGGCCCTCGGTGGCGAGTTCGTCGCCCAGCCAGGCCTGCACACGGACCCCGGGCAGCGCGCGGTGCACGGCACGGACCAGCCATCCCGCCCTCGGATGGGCGGCCGGCGGCAGCGAGCCGTCGTGTTCCAGGGGGCCGGCGTGCACGAACAGGTCGTGGATGCCGGTGCCCGACAGCCGCCGGCCCAGGGCCCGCACGTCCGCGTCGTCCTTGCGGCCGTCCACCCAGGCGTGGCCGAGCCACAGCGCATCGCGGCCCCTGGTGGTGGTGCCGGCCGCCGGGTCGCCCGCGTAGTCGACGCGCAGCGCGATCCCGGCCGCGGCCGCCGGGACGAGCAGCAGTACCACGAGCGCGAGGGCGGCCCGTGCCGGCCACTTCCGCGCACCGCTCCCGCCCCGCCGCAGCCGGCCCGCGAAGCCGGCGCCCGCCCGCGCGAGCACGCGCACGCGTGCGGACCCGTCTCGCACCGTCCCGCGCACCCCTCATCACGCCCCCTGTGTCCACCCCGCCCGCCCCACACCCCGTCTGTCAGCCCTGCCGGTCCTGCCGGGTCCGTCCCCGGCGGACCGGCAGGCCACCCGGCGGTCGTGGCCGCATGGTCGGGCCCGTGTCCTGCGAGGCGTCAGAAGAGGCTCAGCAGGGCCTCTGCCGGGTCCACCGCGCTGCCGTCGCCGTTCGGGAGGGGCATCTCGAACCAGACGGTCTTGCCCCGCGGTGTGCGGCGCGAGCCCCAGGCGGCGCTGAGCAACTGGACGAGTTGCAGCCCCCGGCCGCCCTCGTCGGTGTCCCGTGCCCGCCGCCTGCGCGGCTGGACGAGGCCCGCGTCCCAGACCTCGCACACCAGGGTGCGGTCCAGCAGCAGCCGCAGTCTGATCTCTCCCTCGCCGTACCGCAGCGCGTTGGTGACCAGCTCGCTGACCAGCAGCTCGGTGGTGTCCGCGAGGGGTTCGAGGTCCCAGGTGAGCAGTTGGGCGCGGGCGTACTCGCGCCCGCGGCCGACGCTCCGCGCCTCGCGTGGCAGGGTCCAGTCCCCGACGGCCTCCGCCGGCAGCCCCTGGACGCGCGCCATGAGCAGCGCGACGTCGTCCTCCCCGTGGTGGGTGTTGAGGGTGTTGAGGACGTGGTCGCAGACGTCCTCCAGGGGTCGTGAGGGCTCGGTGAGCGTGCTCAGGAACGCCTGGAGGCCCTCGTCGAGCGGGTTCTCGCGCGACTCGACGAGGCCGTCCGTGTAGAGCGCCAGGAGGGCGCCTTCCGCGAGGTCGACCTCGACCTCCTCGAACGGCTCACCGCCGACCCCGAGCGGCATGCCGGGGGGCACGTCGAGCATCAGGGCGGGCTCGCCCGGCTCGACGATCACCGGCGGCAGGTGGCCGGCGTTGGCGAAGGTGCAGCGCCGGGTCACGGCGTCGTAGACGGCGTAGATGCAGGTGGCCAGGTAGACCTCGGAGAGGTCGGCGTCCCGGGACTGGCGGGCGGCCCGGGTGGCCTGCTGGACGCCGCCGGGGGTGCCGAGGCCGCGGGCGATCTCGTCCAGCGCGGAGAGCACCTCGGCTGGCTCCAGGTCGAGCAGCGCCAGCGTCCGCACGGCGGTGCGCAGTTCGCCCATGGCGACGGCGGCGCGCAGACCTCGGCCCATGACGTCGCCGACGACGAGTGCCGTGCGGTGCCCGGGGAGTTCGATGACGTCGAACCAGTCGCCGCCGACCTCGGTGGCGGCGTTGCCCGGCAGGTAGCGGCAGGCTATGTCGAGGCCCGACGCCTCGGGGTCGCCGGGCGGCAGCAGCGAGCGCTGGAGGATCAGGGCGCGTTCGTGTTCGCGGCGGTACAGCCGGGCGTTGTCGATGCAGACGGCGGCCCGCGCCGCGAGTTCCACGGCGAGCGCCCGGTCGCGCTCGCCGAACGGCTCGCTGCCCTTCGTGCGCGAGAACTGCGCGAGGCCGACCACGGTGTCGTGGGCCACCATCGGCACGGCCAGGGTGGACTGGATGAGGCCGCGGTCGGCGGGGATGTGCCTGGGGCGTCCTATCCGCAGGGCCTCGGCGCAGGGCGAGGCGAACGGGTAGTGGTGGACCGCGCCCACCGCGACGGGCGCGGGCCCGTCCGCGAACGGTGCGTCGGAGACCGCGCTCGCGAAGGCGACACGGCGCAGCTCGGCGCTGCCCGAGCCGGACCTCGCGCCGGCCGCCGCCCATTGGCCCGACGGGGACTCGTCCCCCTGGAGCAGCCCTTGGTAGAGGTCGACGGAGGCGAGGTCGCAGAAGCCGGGGACGGTGACGTCCAGCAGCTCCCGGGCCGTGGTCTCCAGGTCGAGGGAGTTGCCTATGCGGGCGCCGGCCTCGTTCAGCAGGGCGAGGTTGCGGCGGGCGTGCGCGGCCTCGCGGGCCGCGGCGTGCCTGCGGGTGACGTCGGTGCCCAGTCCCGCGACGCCGATGGGCGTACCGGAGCCGCTGTGCACGCGGTAGAGGCTGACCGACCAGTGGCGCCGCTCGCTGGAGCCGGGGGCGGGCCCGACGAGCTGCATGTCGTTGACGGCCTCCCCGGTCTCAAGGACGCGGCGCAGCGCGGCGGTCAGCCGGTCGGCCTCGCCGCGCGGGAGGTAGTCGTGGACGGTGTGGCCGCGGTGGTCCTCGGCCGCACCGCCGAAGACGGAGGCGAAGCGGCGGTTGGTGCGCCGTACCCGCAGGTCGCGGTCGAACAACAGGAAGCCGTAGGGAGATTGCCCGAAAATCGCCTGCGAGGCGGCGAGGTCGGTCTCGATGTGGCGGAGCACCCGGACGTCGACGACGATGCAGAGCGCGGCGTGCTCGCCGTCCGCCGTCTCGGTCGGCATCACGTAGATCTCGGCGATGCCGTCGGCTTCGGCGGCCGGGACCCCGCGCCCGGTCCGGCCTGTCCCCCGGTCGCGCCCGGTCGCCGTGCCGCGTTCCCGCCCGAGGAGCCCGCGCGTTTCGCGGCGCCCGCCCGGCCCGCCCCCGGCCTCCCGAGCGTCCTGGGTGCCCTCGGTCTCCTGTGCGTCTCCCGTGCCCGGTTCCGTCGCGGAGACGGGCAGCCGGAAGGGTACGGAGCCGGTCCACTCCCGGCCGTCCAGGATCTCCGTCATCTTGCGGTGGCCGTGCGGGCGCAGGTCGGGCGGGACGAAGGCCTCGATGGGGTCCTTGCCGAGGGCGTGCGCGGCGCGGATGCCGAAGAGCTGTTCGGCGCGGGCGCTCCACTGGTCGATGAGGCCGTCGGGGCCGATCGAGAACGAGGCGACCTTGAGGTGGTCGTAGAGGGAGCCGGGCGGGGTGTTCTGCCACATGCCGTCGCTCGCGGGCTCGCCGGGGACTGCGAGGGGCTCGCCCGCGCCGGTGACGTGCGAGGCGAGGTGCGTCGAGACCTCGGATGCCAGGCCCTTAGCGGGGCCGGGTCGCACGCCGCCGCGCGCGACACCGGGGGGAGCACCCTCGGCATCCTCGCGCGCCGAGGAGGGCACGCCTGGGGCGCCCGCGGTGCCGCCCACCGCGCGCCCTGCCGTCGAGCCCCGTGTCCCGCCGGGGGCGTCGTCGGGAAGGTTGCCGGGCGCGTCGCCCGTGGAGCCGCCCGATGGCGGCTCGGACGCCCGGGCCCTCGCTGGTATCTCGCTCACGCGAACCGTCCCCTCCAGCTCACCGCGTCCGGTACCGGTCTCAAGATGCGGCTGTCGGCAGTATCCAGCACTCCGGGCCCATCCGACACGGTGTTCACGATCACAGCACGGTCCCAACTCTTTTCGGCCTGTGGGACCGGCACTCCCTGTCTTCTAACCGGGCAGGGACAGCTCGAACCACACGGCCTTGCCCGTACCGGCCTGGCGCGCGCCCCAGCGGCTGGTCTGCCCGGCCACCAACTGCAGCCCGCGGCCGTTCTCGTCGTCCGCTGCGGGGATCCGGAAGGAGGGCAGGTCGGGTACCGGGTCGGAGACCTCCACGAGCAGGGCGCCGGGCCGCAGCGGAGGGCGGGCCAGCCGTACGACGATGGGGCCCGCGGTGTAGCGCAGGGAGTTGGTGACCAACTCGCTCACCAGCAGCGCCCCGACGTCGGCGACGGCCTCGACGCCCCAGTCCCCCAACTGGCCGCGGACCCGGGCGCGGGCGGTGGCCACGGCGCACGGGTCCGCGGGAAAGGTCCACTGGACGCAGTCACCGGCGATGTCGATCACGCCGATCACCTCGAAAGTAAGCAGACAGGGACATGGAGGCTCTTGGTTGGAAATACCCGATTATCACCCTGGGTATCCCGCGAGTACGCCTCCCACTCCGTACTCCCGTGCCCCCGGCCGTCCGCGCGGGCCGGAAGCCCGGTCGCCGGGGCACGGCTCGCCCGAAGGCGCCCGTTCAGAAGGGCTCCGCACGCCCGAGGTGCTGTCCCGGCAGGCGCCGCCCCGTGCGGCTGGGGGGCGCCGGGGCCTCGGGGGGCGCGGGCGGTGCGGTGGGCTCCGGCGGCCAGGCGTGCCGCGCGGCTTCGCGCACCGCGGGAACGTCCTGGTCCAGCCAGGGAACGTGCCAGAGGTCGGCGGGGGCGAGCCAGCGGAGGGCGTCGTGGTCCTGGAGGGGGCGGGGCTCGCCCGTCACGAGCCGCGCGGTCCACACCTGGAGCGTCCAGCCGGGTGCGAGGGGCCAGCTCCCGGAGATCCTTTCGAGCGGCCGGGCCTCGACGCCCAGCTCCTCGCGGAGCTCCCGCACCAGCGCCTGTTCGGGGACTTCGCCGGCTTCCACCTTGCCGCCGGGCAGCTCCCAGCGGCCGGCCAGCTCGGGAGGCGCACTGCGGCGCGCGGCCAGCAGGCGTCCTCGATCGAGCAGGGCGGCCGCCACCACGATCCGCTCCGTCATCGGCCCGCGATCCGTACCGTCGTCATGGTCCGCAGCGTCATGGAGCGGAGCCTACGGGAAGGGTGCGGGCGTGCTCACTGGGCGCCGCCCTGGCCCGCGCGCTCGACCCAGTACAACTGCTTGGGTCCGCGGTCGTCGAGCCTGTCCGCTATCTGCTGGGCCTCCGCCTTGGTCGCATAGCTGCCGATCCGGTAGCGGTTGCCATTGTCATCCTTGCGTATGACCAGCCAGACCAGCGGGGTCGTGCTCTCGCTCATCGCGCTCCTCCACCCCCTTCCCTCTCCGAGTCCCCGGTCGGCGTCCGGTCCCGATCGCCAAGGAAACCGCACCACGCATATGCCCGAGCCTACGCCCGACCTTTACTCAGCGGATACGGAATTACACAAAGAGGTACGCGACCAGCCAGGAAACGCAAGACGGCTGCGAGACGGAAAAGCGGAACGGGCCCATGATCACGGGGCTGGAGGGCATTTTACGCGGCCATGCCCAGCCGTGAGGGCGCATACGGGCACTCGGGGGCGTAGGGCCATGGGTCACGCGCAGGTGGTGCGGGCGCGGCACCAGGCGGGCCCGCATGGGGCCCTGTGCGGGGCCCGCACGCGGGCAGGACGCACGGGGCGGGACGCACAGGGGGCAGGACTCACGGGACGGGGACGCGCCCGGCGTCACCCGTGCTCGCCATCACCTGCCTCCGCGGGCAACGGTCGTCCGCTGCCGACCCACGGGAGCGGGCCCGCGGCGGGCGGGCCCGTGAACGGGTCGGTCCATGGACGGGCGGGCCCGCCAGCCGGCGCCCGGACCCGGGCCGGAGCCCGGGTCGCGCTCGCGGGAGGAAGCGGGTCGGTCGGCCGCCGGTCGCCGGCGGCTCTCGCTCCGTCGCGGGCCGCCCGAGCCGCGGGACGGCACCTGACTGCGGGCGCGCTCACGGGAGGCGGCCGAACCACGGGCGACCGCGGGACGGCACCCGGGCCGCGGCCCGGCACCCGATCCTCGAACACGGCATTCGACCGCCGCGCACGGCACTCAGTCCGCGGCGAGGATCCCCTCGCGCAGGCGCGTGGTGATACGGGTCAGCAGGCGCGAGACGTGCATCTGGGAGACTCCCAGCTCAGCACCGATCTCGGCCTGGGTCATCTCCTCGCCGAATCGCAGTCTGAGGATCTTCCGGTCCCGCTCCCCCAGCTTCGCGACCAGCGGCTTGAGGGCCTGGACGTTCTCGACGACCTCCATCTCCTCGTCGGGCACGCCGAGCACGTCCCCCAGGCTCTCACCGCCCTCGTCGCTCCCGCTGTCCAGCGGCGCGTCGAGCGAGGAGGCCGTGTAGGCGTTGGCCGCCACGATGCCCTCGATGATCTCCTCCTCGTCGCGGCCCAGGTGGGCGGCGAGTTCGGCGGGCGTGGGCGAGCGGTCGAGGCGCTGGAACAGCGCCTCGTTGGCCTTGGCCAGGTCGATCCTCAGCTCCTGGAGGCGACGCGGGACGTGGACGTCCCAACTGGTGTCGCGGAAGAAGCGCTTGATCTCACCGATGATGCAGGGCATCGCGAACGAGGCGAACTCGACCTCGCGGCTGAGCTCGAACCTGTCGATGGCCTTGATGAGCCCGATGGTGCCGACCTGGACGATGTCCTCCATCTGGTCGGACCGGGTGCGGAACCTGGTGGCGGCGAACTTCACCAGGGCGAGGTTCAGTTCGATCAGCGTGTTGCGTACGTCCTGGTATTCGTGTGTGCCTTCTTCCAGCTCCGCCATACGGGCGAAGAACAGCTTGGAGAGCTCACGGGCGTCCTTCGGTGCCACCGCGAGTGCGTTCTCCACGTGCGGCAGCTCGTGGGCGCTCTCCTGGTGTCCTGTGTGTTCAACCTCCGCCTGCGCGAGTCCAGTCGGGACCCGGGTCGCCATGGACACTGCGTCCTCCCCATCTCGTCGGTGAGGTGCGCTTACCCAGCCGATGCGCAGGCATACCAACAAGTTCGGACAGGACTTCTGGACGGCCCGCGCACCGGGCGCCGCACGCGCGCCCGAGGGCCGGGCCGCCCGCGCACCGCAGGGCACCGGCCGCTCAGCGCACCGGCAGGTGGTACGCCAGCCGGTACCGGTCGGCGGGCACGATGACGTCGGCCGTCTCGACCGCGCGGCCGGACGCGAAGTAGGTGCGGCGGATGTCGATCACCACGTGCCCGGGGACGCCGCCGAGCGCGACCAGCTCCTCCGCCAGGCCGGGGCGCGCGCCCACCTCCTCCGTGACGTTGTCCACGACCAGGTCGATGGCGGCCATCCGCTCGACGACGCCCATGCCGCCCAGCGGGCCCTCCTCGGGGAGCATCACGGGGGTGCGGCCGGTGAGGGCGAGGGGTTCCCAGGAAGTGGAGAGCATCAGGACGTCGCACGAGTCGCGGTACACGTAGTGCGTGCACATCACGGGATCGCCCTGGGCGATGCCGAGGCGCTCGGCGATCCCCGCGCCCGCCTCCGCCCGCTCGCTGCGCGACTCCCAGGTGCCGCGCACCGCCGCGTCGGCCTGCTCCTGCCGGAAGGGGGTGGCGCCGCCCGGCGGGCGGTAGCCGGAGCGGGCGATGCGGCGCGGCACGGGCCGCTCGCGCACATACGTGCCCGACCCCGACCGGCCCTCCACCAGCCCCTCCGCCATCAGCACCTTGCGCGCCTCCAGGGCGACGGTGTCGGAGACGCCGTACTGCTCGCGGATCCTGGCCTGCGACGGGAGGCGGGTGTGAGGCGGAAGCGAACCGTCGACGATCTTCTTGCGGAGATCACCTGCGACACGCAGGTACGCCGGCTGTTCACCGAATGTCACGGGCCACTCCCATCAGATTGACAGACAGCAACAGCGTGGCAACCGAGGGTTGTTACCGCAAGTAAAGGCCAGAGAATCACTCGAAGTGATTACACGCCCGCGCACCTGGGATTTTGTCCGCCGCTCAATCGTTCACCCGGGAGGGTGCCTCGGTGTCTGCCGCCCGGATGCCGTACGTCCCGGTCACACGCCGACACCACCGATGCCTCCGCCCCGGCCCCGCCGTCGGTACCGCTGATTACCCTGCGCATATGACAGCCTCGCCCGACCGCTACTGCCCGGACGACGGCACCCGGGTGCCGACCGGTTCGCTCGCCTGGTGCTGCCCGGTCTGCGCCGGCCCCCTGGACCTGGACTTCATGCCGACCCCCGCGCCCCTGAAGTCCCTCGCCGGCCGGGTCGGCTCCCTGTGGCGGTACGCCGAGTCGCTGCCGCTGCACGACCCGTCGGTCTCGCTGGGCGAGGGCCGCACCCCCCTGGTGGCGCTGCGGGAGGGGATCTCGGCCAAGCTCGACTTCCTCATGCCCACGCTCTCCTTCAAGGACCGCGGCGCGGTGCTGCTCGCCGAGCTGGCGCTGCGGCTCGGGCCGCGCCGCGTGGTCGCCGACAGCAGCGGCAACGCGGGCACCTCGATCGCCGCGTACTGCGCGCGTGCCCGACTGCCCTGCACGGTCCACGTCCCGCGGGGCACCTCGGCGAAGAAACTGGAGCAGATAACGGCGCACGGGGCGCGCGTCGAGGTGGTGCCGGGCGATCGGGAGGCGACGGCGGGCGTGGCGCGCGGTGCGGCCGACGAGCCCGGCACCTTCTACGCCAGCCGTGTCCACAACCCGTACTTCCTGCACGGCACCAAGACCTACGTCCACGAGCTGTGGGAGGACATGGGGGGCCGCCTGCCGGATGTGCTGGTGGTACCCGTCGGCAACGGCACGCTGCTGCTGGGCGCGTCCCTCGCCGTGGAGGAGCTGTACGCGGCGGGCCTGATCGGCCGTCGGCCCGCCCTGTACGCGGTGCAGGCCGCCGCCGTCGCCCCGCTCGCCGCGGCCTGGCAGGAGGGCGCGGACGACCTGCTCCAGGGGGCCCCGGCGGGGCCGACCCTGGCGGAGGGCATCGCCGTCCCGCGCCCGCCGCGCGCCCGCCAGATCCTGCGGGCGGTCCGCGCCTCGGGCGGCACCTTCCTCACCGTGACGGAGGACCAGATCCGGCACGCCCAGCGTGACCTCGCCGCGCGGGGCCTGTACGTGGAGTCGACGGGCGTGGCGTGCTGGGCGGCCGTCAGGGAGCACGACGCCTTCCGCGGCGAGGGCGCGCGCACCGCCGTGGTACCGCTGTGCGGGGCCGGTCTGAAGACCGGTATGGCACCGGCACCGGCGTCGGCACCGGAGACGGACTGAGAGCACGCCGACCGGGCCCGCCGGCGGACGGCTGCCCCGCTCCCGGTGGCGGACGGCTGCCTCGCTCCCGGCCCTGGGACGGCGGTCCACACCCCCTGCCGTCCCCCACCTCGGCTGGGGCTGCCGTCCCCGCCCCGGTACCGGGGCGGCCGTCCGTCCCGCCGGGGCGTGGCCGGCGGCACCGGCTGCCCGTCCCGGCCGGTGCCGCCGGGCACCGTCGCGGCCGTTCTCCCGGGTGCCCGGTCGGGCCACCCGCCGGCGCCCGGCCAGGACAGGTCCGCCGCCCGGTCAGGGCGCCGGGGGCCCCGCCTCGCCGGAGCCCGCACGAGCGGCTGCGCAGGCCGTCCGCACGGCCAGTCGGCGCTGCTCGTCCTCGACGATGTGCCGGACCAGGGTGCCGTCGGAGATGTCCACGGCGTCCGGGGTCGCCTCGGCCATGTCGCTGCGGCGGGCGTAGGCGTCGAAGAGCCGGGCCTTGTCCTCCAGGGCGGCGAGCATGCGCTCGTCGACGCTGCCCGCGGCCAGCAGCCGGTGCACCCGCACGGTGCGCACCTGGCCCATCCGGTGCGCGCGGGCCACCGCCTGGTGCTCCAGGGTGGGCTTCACCTGCGGCTCGCAGAGGATCACCACCGAGGCGGCCTGCAGGTTCAGCCCGACGCCGCCCGCCTCGATCTGGCAGAGCAGTACCGCGTGCCCCTCGACCGCGCCGAAGTCGTCGACCGTCCGCTGCCGCCGCGCCGCGTGCATCTCGCCGGAAACCGGTCCGAAGACCGGCCCCGAACACCGGTCGTCCCGGCCCCTCCCGCTCTCCAGGGCGAGCCGGACGGTGCTCAGGACCTCGCGGAAGTACGAGAACACGACCGCCTTCAGACCGTTGCCCGCGGCGTCGGCCACCAGTTCGCACAGCCGCTGGAGCTTCGCCGACGTGGCCGGGTGGGCGTAGGCGGCCCTGCGCATCGCCATGAAGTTCCCGGCCTCGACCGCCGCACGGTATGCCTCACGGTCCGCCGCGCCGAGCTCCTCCCACTCGTCCACGTGCAACAGCGCGGGCAGCTCGGTGAGCACGTCCTGCTGGTTGCGCCGCAGATAGGCCGGGGCGACGGCCCTGCGGAACGCCTGGGAGCCCGCGGCCGCGCTGCGGCCCTCGAAGCCCGGGAGCAGCTCGGGCCCCAGGTGGCGGACCAGGCTGCGGAACTCCTCCACGCGGTTCTCCATCGGAGTGCCCGTCAGGAACAGCACCCGCTCGCAGCGCCCGGCCCACGCCGCGACCGCGCGGGAGCGCCTGGTCTGCGGGTTCTTGACGTAGTGCGCCTCGTCGACGACGAGCAGCGCGGGCAGCGGGACCGGATCCGCCGGCCGCTCCGCCTGCGGTGCCGCGCCCGGCGCCGGGCGTCCGGCGACGGTGTCCGCGCCCGCGCACACGGCGGCGGCGAGCGGCGCGTCCGGTGCCTCCGACACGTCCGGCACGTCCGGCACGGCGAGTGCGTGCAGGACGTCGAAGGTGGTGATCGCGACGCCGCCGCCCGTGCGCCACTCGGCGTAGGCGTCATGGCGCTCGGGGCCGTGCACCGGCACCGCCTTCAGGGCGCTGCGCGAGGTGATCTCACGGGTCCAGTTGATGAGCACGCTCGCCGGGCACACCACCAGGAAGTGGCGGTGCCCCCCGGCGGCGAGGTGCGCGAGCGCCGCGATGGCCTGCACCGTCTTGCCGAGGCCCATCTCGTCCCCGAGGATCACCCGGCGCTGCACCAGGGCGAAGCGCGCGCCGAATGCCTGGTAGCCGCGCAGGGAGACGCGGCAGTGGGTGTCGTCCAGGGCCTGCGCGCGGACCCGCTCGGCCACCTCCAGGGGCAGGAAGCCCTGGGCCGCCGCGAGGTCGCCGCCGTCACCGGGTGCCTCGTCGGTCTCGGCGAGCAGGCTGTAGTACTCGGCCGAGCGGAGCTCGAAGTCGACCCATGCCTCGACCTCGGAGGCCGGCTCGCGCAGCAGGTCGGCGCCGACCTGGGCGAGCAGCAGCGGCAGCCCGCGCTCCGCGGTGCGCTCGGTCAGCGCCCGCAGGTCGGCCACCGCCGCCAGCGCACCGGCCCGCTTCCCGCGTCCGGCCAGCAGCATCCGCAGCCGGCTCGCGGCCGGCTGCGCGGCGGGCAGCAGCGCGGCCAGGGCGGTGTCCAGCCGCTGCGCCGCGCCCACCGCCCGGCTCAGTTGCGGCCCGGCGCCGACCAGCTTGTGCAGGGCGGTGACCAGTGCGGTGGTGCGCGGCCGCGGATGGTCCACGTCGATCCGCACCGCCACCGTCTCACCGACCGCACGGGCGATCTGCCGGGCCGCGGCCAGGGCCTGGTCCGCGGTCTGGGCGCCGACGCCGGGCACCTGGCGCAGCTCGCACCTGCCGGCCGCGTGGACCCGGCCGACCGAGTCGAAGCCGGCCTCCTCCAGCGCGGCGAGCCGCAGCCGGCCCCCGGTGGCGTCCTTCAGCCGTGCGACGGGGATGGCCGCCAGCTCCCGGTCGACGAGTTCGTCCCGCAGGGGCCGCACGGCGCCGCGCACGGCCTCGCGGGCCCGGGCGTGGTCGGCCAGCAGCGCCCTGGCGGCCTCGTGCAGCCGCTCCGCCCGGGCGCACAGCTCCCTGACCTGCCGTCCGCCGGGCCGGCCCGCGCCGCCGGCTGCGCCCACTGCCATGCCGCCCCTCGCCGCCCGCCGCACGGGCGGCGGCGGTGCGCCCATCCTTCCACGCGCGGCGACCCGTGCAGGGCGTCGGTCGACCGCGTGAGCGGCCCACCGGCCGACGGCCCCCGCGCGGGCACGCGGCCCACCGCCCCGGCCCGCGAACGCCCTCTCGCGCGCCGCCTCCTGACGGCACCCGTCCACCCGCGCGGGGTCCGCCCGCCGCGGCTGTCCGCCCACCCGTGCCACTCGCCCGCCCGCGCGTGCCGCTCGTCCGCGATCGCCCGGGCCGCCGGGGGCGCACGTGCGGCAGCACGGGGGCGCCGGCCGCCTTGGCGCGGGGAGGCCGTCGGACGCGACGCGCCGCCGGACGCGGCACGCCGGTGGTCGGCCCGGGCGCGGGCCCGGGATCCCTGGCCACGGGGCCCGCCGTCCGCTCCCGGGCGGCCGCGGCACGGCCACCCGGTCCGGAGGCGCTAGAGGGACGGGCCGCCGGCCGAGGCGAGTCCGACGGCGGTGGCCTGGAGGAGGCGGACGAGGCGGTCCTCGAAGTCGAGCGCGGCATGGGCCCAGCGGGGCTCCTGGGCGTAGAGCCGGGCCAGGGTGGGCGTGGGGTGGGAGAGCTGCCAGAGGTTGGCGGTCATGCCCAGCGCCGCCGCGATGAGGTCGTGGACCTGCTCCGCGGTCATGGCTCCCGTGGCGGTCAGGGTGTCGACGATGGTGTCGTACGCCGCGAACGAACGGGTCTTGTAGCGGCGCGCGCGCTCGATGTCGACCTCGCCTTCGAGGCTGAGCGGCACATGGGTGAGCAGGTCGCAGAAGAGCGGCAGCGAGGCGAGGGTGGTACCGACGGCCGCGGCGGTCTCGGGCGGTGTGAGGCCGCGGGCGCCGGCGAGCCGTGCGGTGAGCGTGTCGCACCACTGGCCCCATCCGCGTTCCGCGAGTTCGAGGAGGAGTTCCTCCTTGCTGGCGAAGTAGCGCCGGACGGCCGAGGGGTGCAGGCCGGCGGCCTCGGTGACGGCCGCGAGGGTGACGTGGCGCACTCCTCCGAGGCGGGCGGCCAGCGTGCCCGCGGCCTCCAGCAGGTCCTCGGCGCGGCGGAGCTTGGCCTCCTGGGAGCGGGCTCGACGGTGCATCCCACCAAGGTAACGCTGCCGGAGTGCGTTAAGGGCTCCCGGGTGTGTTAGCGTGCAGGTAACGCAATCCTATTGCGTTAAAGGGAGGCACCTGCCGCCTCGGCGCGGTGCTCCCGGCCACGAGAGGAGAACGGTCGTGCACGCTGCCGTCGTCACACGTTTCGGGGGCCCCGGGGTCTTCGAGCTCAAGGAGCTGCCCGATCCGGTGCCCGGGCCCGGCGAGGTCGCGATCGACGTCAGCCACGCCGCCGTCGGACTGGTCGACGCCTTCATCAGGCAGGGCCAGTACAAGTCACGGCCGGGCCTGCCGCAGCCGCCCTACGTGCCCGGCCTGGAGGTGGCCGGCACGGTCCGGGCGCTCGGCGAGGGCGTCGAGGGCCTCAGGGTCGGGGAGCCGGTGGTGACACTGTCGGCCACCGGGGCCGACGGCGGCTATGCCTCCGTCACCGTCGTCGACGCCGTGTTCGCCGTCAGTCTGGAGGGCTCCGGCGTGGACCCGGCGCTGGCGGCGGCCGCGGTGCCCAACGCCGCCACCGCCCACCTGGCCCTCACCGGGGTGGCGCACCTGGAGCCCGGTGAGCGGGTGCTGGTGCACGGCGCGCTGGGCGGGCTCGCCTCCGCCTTTCCCGGTGTCGCCCGCGTCCTGGGCGCCTCCGGCGTGGTCGGCACCGTCCGCCGTCCCTCGCTGGCCGCCGCGCGTGCCTCGGCCCTGCCCTACGACGACATCGTGGTCGCCGAGGACCTCGTCGAGGCCGTCGGCGACCAGCGCTTCGACGTGGCCGTCGATCCGGTCGGCGGCCGGCTGCGCACGGACACGCTGGCGGTGATGGCGCCGCTGGGCCGGATACTGCTGGTGGGCAACGCCAGCGGCGACTGGGAGCACACCGTGCAGACCAACGCCCTGTGGGGCGCAAACCTCGCCCTGCTCGGCTTCTCGGTCGGCTTCTACCTGCCCGCCCACCCCGAGCAGGCCGCCCCCGCCGCCCGGGCCGCCCTGGAGGCGATCGGTCGGGGCCTGGTCGACATCCGCACCGAGACCCTGCCGCTCGCCGAGGCCGCGGAGGCGCACCGCCGCATCGAGAGCGGGCAGGTGGGCGGCCGGATCGTGCTGGCGCCCTGACCGCCACCGAGGCACACCAGGCGGCTCGCACACGTCCGGCAGCACGGGCACCCGACAGCACAGACAAGGAAACCGGAATGTCCCGTTTCACCGGGAAGACCATCATCGTCACCGGCGCCGGCTCGGGGATAGGCCGTCAGACCGTCCACCGTTTCCTGGCCGAGGGCGGCAACGTCGTGGCCGTCAGCCGCACGGAGGGCAGGCTGCGCGAGGCCCTTGCCGGCCTGCCGGACGACCGGCTGCACCTGGTGGCCGGCGACGCCGGTGATCCGGCGGTGGCCGGGCGGGCGGTGGCCGCCGCCGTCGACCGCTTCGGGGGCCTCGACGTCCTGGTCAACAACGTGGGCAACGCCCTGCGCGGCGACGTGGCCGCGGTGGACCCCGAGGAGTGGGCCGATCTGCTGCGCACGAACGTCACCAGTGCGTACCTGTTCGCCCGCGCGGCGCTGCCGGAACTGGCCCTCCGACGCGGCTCGATCGTGCAGGTGTCCTCCGTCCAGGGGGACCGGGCGGAGTACGGGTGGGTGGCCTACAACACCAGCAAGGGCGCGATCGAGAGCATGACCAGGTCGATGGCCCTTGACCACGCCGCAGAGGGGGTGCGCGTCAACGCGGTCGCGCCCGGCCTCGTCGACACCCCCCGGACCGCCGGTGCCGGACCGGAGGCGCTGGCCCCCATCGTCGCGAGGACCCCCCTCGGCCGGGCCGGCACACCGGCGGAGATCGCGGGGGTCATCGCCTTCCTCGCCGGCGATGACGCCTCCTTCGTCACCGGAGCCGTCGTCCCCGTCGACGGCGGACGCGCCGCGTCCCTCGGCTCCGTCCGGCCCGCGGACGTCTGATCCCGCCGCGCCCCCGTGCTCCGTCACACCGCGCGACGGGACGGGACGGGACGGCGCGGCGCGGCGGGGCGACGGGACGGCACGGCGGGGCGACAGGACGGCACGGCGGGGCGGCGGCGCTCAGGTGTCCGCGGGCTCCTTCAGCAGGCCCGGCGCAGGTCCTGTGGCCGTCTCGACCAGCGGCTTGCCGAGCGTCTCCGCGCCGTATCTGGCGAGCACCAGCCCTGCGGCGACCAGCGGCACGACGCAGACCACCGCGAGGCCCTCGATGCCGGGTGCGGAGGTGAGCAGCAGCGGCCCGAAGAGGCCGCCGGCCTTGCTCCCGGCCGCGGCCACCCCACTGCCGGTGGCCCGCAGCGCCGTCGGGTACACCTCCGTCGCATAGGGCGCGAGCAGCGCGATCATGCCGCCCGCCGCGCTCAGCAGCAGGGCCGTCAGCACCACCAGGGCGGTGCCGTGCCCGGGCCGCTCCGGCCGCAGCACGGCGAAGCCCGCCAGCACCAGTGCGGTCGCGACGGCGTAGCCGATCATCGCCTTCTTGCTGCTCCACCGCGCGTACAGCACCGCGGCGACACCCGTGGCGGGCACCGCGAACACCGACGAGACGAAGAGCAGCGAGCTGGCGTGGGTGCCGGCCCCCGCGGCGCTCAGGAAGGTCGGCAGGAAGGTGATGAAGCCCCAGTTGACCAGTCCCCAGCTCACTCCGAAGAGCACGATGACACCGGTCTGCCGCCGGAACGCCGGGGACACCAGCGTCGTCAGCCTGTTCGGCCCTGCGGCGACGTCAGGTGCGTCGGGCACGGCGGAAGCGGGGGGCACGGCGAGTGCGGGGGCCAGGACGGACGCGGCGGGCACGGGGGGTACGGCGGGCGCGGCGGCCGGCGCCCCGGTCGGCGCGTCGGCGTCCCGGTCGGTGGTGGCGACCGCCCGGATGCCGTAGCGCGCCATGATCTGCGCCGCCTCGTCCTCTCGCCCGGAGGCGATCAGGAACCGCGGCGACTCGGGGATCCAGCGGCGCAGCATCAGCAGCAGGAGCCCGGTCGGCAGGTTCAGCAGCCACAGCACCCGCCAACTGAAGTGCGGCACGAGCAGCGTCGAGCAGCCGCTCGCCACCAGGTAGCCCACCGCGGCGCTGAACCCGCTCTGCGCCACCACCAGCCACCCCCGGTGCCGGGAGGGCACCGACTCCGACATCAGCGAGTACACCGTGGGCAGCATGCCGCCGGCTGCCATGCCCATCAGGAAGCACATCACCAGGTTCCACTGGAACGACGGCATGAACCCGCAGATGGACGTCGCCACGTACATCAGGGAGGACATGAGTACCGTCGAGCGCCGCCCGTACAGGTCGGCGGCCCAGCCCCACACCAGGGAGCCCACCACCGTGCCCACGATCGCGACCAGCGGCAGCAGCGAGGCCTGGTCGGCGCTGAGGTCGTACTCCATGCGCATCCCCGGCACCACGAAACCGAGCGACGCGGGCTTCATGGTGTCCACCACCAGGGCCACGGTCAGCACGGTCACCAGGGCCCGGTGCGCGCCGGTGAACTTCGCCGTGTCCAGGGCCGTGAAGCGCGCGGTGGGCGCCTTGGCCGCCCGGGCCCTGACCTGTGCGCGGGTCGGCAGCAGGCCCCAGCCCGCGGCCGCCAGGCCGACCAGGATGAGCACCATGCCGGTGGTCATGGCCGGGTCCATCCCCATGTCCGCCATCATGAAGCCGTCGTCGCGGACGCCGAGGTACGAGGGGAAGTGCAGCAGCACGCCGACCACCACGAGCAGCGAACCGAGGCCGAACGCGGCCCCCTTCACCGCTCCGGGCCGCCCGCTCAGCACGACGCCTCCCGGCCGGCGGCCGACGGCCCCGGCACCGGCACCGTCCGCGGCGCGGACTCCCGGTCACCCGGCGGCCCGTCCACGACCTGCCACCCGGTTCCTGTCACCGGTTGCTGCAGCGGTTCACGCGTCAATTGCGGCCTCCAGGGGCGCGGCGGGGGACAGTGCGGACGCCATGCGCGCGCGACGTTAGCGCGCGGATCTCAGAGCCGTCCCAGAGCCGACCCGGAGCGGTTCGGGAGCGGTACGGGAGCGGTTCCACCACGGTTCCGCAGCGGTGGCAGGTCGTCACCGGGTCGTCCCGCGGCCGCTGTGCGGCCGGCCCGCGGCCGTCGCGTGCCGCCCCGTGGCCGCGGCACCGGCGGGCGGGTGCGGCCGGGGCGCGCGGGAACACCCGGCCGGGCCGGCGGGTTGACGCCGGGGCGCCCTCGGGAGCCGTGCCGGCGTGCCGTTGCGGCCCCGCGGCCGTCCGGTCCAGCATGGGCGGCACCGGAGCACACCTGGAGGCACGGACGGTGTCAGAAAGACCATCCGCCACAACGGAGGACCGGCGTCTGCTCGTTGTCGAGGACGACCCCGAGCAGGCCCGGATGCTGGCCGACCTGTTCACGCAGGAGGGCTACCGGGTCGACGTGGCGCTGGACGCACAGCAGGGACTGCACCTCGCCCTCGACCGGGTGCACCGCGTCATGGTGGTGGACCGCGGGCTGCCCGCGGCCGACGGGGTCGACCTGATCAGGCGCCTGCGCCGGGCCGGGATCACCGCCCGCGTCCTGGTGCTGACCGCGCTCGGCGACGCCGCGGACCGGGTCGCGGGCCTAGACGCGGGCGCCGACGACTACCTGGGCAAGCCCTTCGACGTGGACGAGTTGCTGGCCCGGGTGCGCGCGCTGCTCAGGCGCCACCTCGATGCGGCGGAGGTGCTGGCGGTCGGCGCCGCGGAGCTGGACGTGGCCAGGCGCGAGGTGCGGCTGCCCGGTGGTGCGCAGGTGCCGCTGTCGGGCCGCGAGTTCGCACTGCTGCGGCTGCTCGCCAGCCACCCGCGCACCGTCTACGCCCGTCGCGACCTGCACAGCCGGATCTTCGCCGGCGCCTCGGCGGACTCCCTCGTGGACACGTACGTCTACTACTTACGGCGCAAGCTGGGCCGCGGTGTGATCCGAACGGTGCACGGCCTCGGCTACCGGCTGGGCGGGCTGTGACCCGCGCCCGGGGCGCACCGGCCGGGCCGCACGTGCCGGACGGCGGGCAGACCCGGATGCTGGCCCGTGCCCGGCGGGCGATCACGGCCTGGGTGACGGCCGTGGCCGCGGTGCTCCTGCTGGTGGTGGGCGGTGTCATCTACGCCGTGACCACCCGGGGGCAGTCGTCGGACATCAGCCGCGACCTGCGGTACGCGGCCCGGTACGCCGACGTGTCCGCACCGCCGGCCTGCGTCTGGCTGGTCGTCACGCACGGTGCCGCGACGTACCGGTCGCCCGGCACTCCGGCGGGCTTCCCGGTGCGTGCCGCGGTGCGGCAGGTCAGGGCCGGGCGCGGCGACGTCTCACGCGACGTGACGGTGGGCGGTGCGCACTACCGGGTGCTGACCACGCACCGCGGCCGGGACGTCGTGCAGGCGGTGCGCGATCTGCGGTACGCCCGGCAGGAGCGGCACCACCTGCTGATGGCCGTCGCGGCGGCCGAGGCGGCCGGACTTGCGGGCGCGGCCCTCCTCGGGACGCTGCTGGCGCGCAGGGCGACGGCGCCGCTGGGCGAGGCGCTGTCCCGCCAGCGACGCTTCGTCGCCGACGCCAGCCACGAACTGCGCACCCCGCTGACCCGGCTGCACACCCGCGCGCAGCTCCTGGTGCGGCTCGCGGGCACGCTGGCGCTGCCCGAGCCGGTCGCCGCCGACCTGCGGCAACTGGTCGCCACCAGCCGGCAGTTGGGCGATGTGATCGACGACCTGCTGCTGTCCGCCCGGTTGCCCCACGCCCCGGTCCTGACGGTCGCGGTGGACCTCGCCGCGCTGGCCGAGGAGATCTGCCGGGAGGAGCAGGTGCGCGCCGGCCTTGACGCGCTGACGCTCACGGCACGTGCGGAGGGCGGACCGCACCTGGTCGCGGGCGTGCCGTCGGCGCTGCGCCGGGCCGTCTCCGCACTGGTCGACAACGCCATCGGACACACACCGCCGGGCGGCCGTGTCACGCTCACCGTCGGCGCGCACGGCGACGGCAGCGTCGTGCTCACCGTGCGGGACACCGGCGGGGGCTTCGAACCGCACCGTGCCGAGCACCTCTTCGAGCGGTTCGCGCACGGGCACACCGGGCGGGGGCGGCGGTTCGGTATCGGCCTGGCGCTGGTGCGCGAGGTGGTGCACGGCCACGGCGGCTCCGTCCACGCGGAGGGCGAGCCCGGCTCCGGTGCCCGGTTCACGGTGCGCCTGCCCGCCCTGGCCCCCGCGGACCGCCCGCAGCGCCCGAGGACGCGGCCGTGCCGGGCCGCGCTGGCGCGGCGGCCCGCGGCGAAGGAGCGGGCGCCGAAGCCGACGGCGCGCTGAGGGCGACCGTGCGCCGAGGCGGCGGTGCGCCGGTCCACGGCAGACGGCGGGCCCGGGACCGGGCCCGTCAGGCACCGCCCCGGCCGGGTCACGGCACCGACCCCACCGCGTCCCGGCACCGACCCCACCGCGTCCCGGCACCGACCCCGCCGCGTTCCAGCGCCGCCCCCGCCTCCCGGCACCGTCCCGGCCGCGTCCCGGCATGTCCGTCGGTCCCCGGCTGCCGGCCGGCGGCTGGTCCATGCCGCCGGCCGCCGGCACGCCCGCGCCGGTCCCCGCGCCCCGGCGGGGCGCGGTCCGCCCCCGAAGGAGCACGGGCGCCCCTCGGAGCCCTGGATCAGGCGCCGTTGAAGGCGTCGGTGAACGCCAGTTGCCCCTGGTCCACTCCGCTGCACGTCGACGACGCGTCGGGCTTCTTGACGCCCTGCCGGGCCGCCGAGGCGCACGAGGTGTCGCGGTTCGCGGACCAGAACGCCAGCCGTCCGACGCCGTTGCTCGCGGCCCAGCTCGCCACCGACGAGGCGTTGTCCAGCGAGAAGACGGAGTTGTCGTCGTTGACGCCGATCATCGGGGTGATGCCGAGGTTGGCGTAGCCGTAGCTGGAGTCGACCGACTGCATCTGACCCAGTGTGGCCTGGGCGGCCGCGATCGCCGCCTTACCCATGTCCTGGTCGCCCTGGTAGTAGTCCATCGTCATGATGTTGACGACGTCGATCTTGACGCCGGCGTCCTTGGCGGCCTTGATGATGTTGACACCGTCGGCGGTCAGGCCGTCGGGCAGCACCGGGAGGGTGACGGAGAACGTCAGGTCGGGGTTGGCGGCCTTGAGGTTCTTCATCGCCTGCATGTTGCGCGTCGCGGCGGCGGTGTCCGCGATCGCGCCGCCCTCGATGTCGAAGTCCAGCGAGTTGACGCCGTAGGAGTCGATGATCTTCTGGTAGCCGGCCTCGATCGCGCCCTGGTCCGTACAGGTCCAGGCGAGCGGCAGGCCGGCCGCCCCGCCGGAGGAGATGATCACGGACGCGCCCTCGGACTGCGCCTTCTCGATCAGCGGGTCGGTGTTGGAGTCGTCGCCGACCGGGAGGGTGTCGCCCCAGATCTGGTTGCAACCGGAGCCGAGCACGAAGGCGGCGGTGAACGACTTGACGCCGTGCTCGGTGATGGCGGTGTCGAGCAGGTTCTCGTTGGAGTTGGACATGTCCGTGTACGGCGCGAAGCCGGCGGCCGCCGGCTCGGGCGCAGGCTCCGCGGAGGCCGACGGCATCACCGCGACGGCGGTGCCGATCGCGAGCGCGGCCACCGCCGCTCCCACCGCGGCCCGGGAGCCGGGCTTTCCAGATGTGGGCATGCCAAAGAGACGGCGCATAGTCGTGTCTGTCCTTCCATGACGGCGTGGGGGGGGCCACCGGCTCCGGCGGTGGGAGGTTCCGGGGGGAACCCGTTGGGGCACCGGGACGGCGGACGTGCGTACATATTTGGACTAGACCAAAGTGGCCGTCAAGGCCGTGGCGCAACCTTTCCGCAATCCCCGCACAGCCACCCCGCCCGCCCGGGCCCGCCGGGTGGTCTCCCCGACAGGGCCGGGGCCCGCCCGGCCTGTGCGCACATCCACACCCCGAACGGGAGGAGCGGGCGCGGGTACGGCTCTTGGCCCGTACCCGCGCCCGCCGGTGCGGACCGGGTGCGCGCGCTGCCGCGCAGGCGCCCGCTACCGCGCACCGGGCAACGGGCACCGCGCACCGGCCGCGGCAGGGGCGCCGGGTGCCGGTGTCAGGTGGTGATGCCGAAGAAGGCGAGGGCACGGGCCGCCATGCCGCTGGTGGGCAGGGAGTGGCCCACGCCCGCGAGGCTGATGCCCTCGACCGGGGCCTGGTTGGTGTTGCCGCCGTAGCGGGTGCGGGTCCAGCCCGACTGCGGCTGGTCAGTGGAGACGGGGGTCTGGCTGACGCCGAGGACGTTGGTCCACTGCTTGATCTCCTCGCCGAAGTTGGGGTAGCGCAGCGTGGTGTCGGCGGTGCCGTGCCAGAGCTGCACACGCGGGCGGGCGCCGCTGTAGCCGGGGTAGGCACCGCGCACGAGGTCGCCCCACTGCTGCGCGGTTCTGGTGATCTGGCCGTTCGCGCAGGCCGTGTTCCAGCCGGAGCCGTCGGTGGTGGCGAAGCAGCCGAAGGGCACGCCCATGAAGGCGGCGCCGGCCTTGAACAGGTCGGGGTAGTCGCCGAGCAGGACGTCGGTCATCATCGCGCCGGAGGAGGCGCCGGTGACGAAGACGCGGCCGGCGTCGGCCCTGTGCTGCTGGATGGCGTACCTGACCATCGACGCGATGCTGGTCGGGTCGCTGCCGCCGTCGTGCCTGAGGGCCTGGGGCGAGGAGACGTCGAAGCACTGGCCGCTGACGTTGGCGTCGGGATAGACGACGATGAAGCCGTACTGGTTGGCGAGGTTGGCGAACTCGGTGCCGGAGAAGAATGCCTGGGCACTGCCGGTGCAGAAGTGGACGGCGACCAGGACCGCCGGGTTCGACCGGACCGTGTCGGGCACGTACTCGTACATACGCAGGTTTCCGGGGTTGCTCCCGAAGTTCGCCACCTGCGTCAACGAGGCCGCGGGCGCCCGCACGCCGGCCCGCGCGGCGGCGTCGGCCGACGGGTGGGCGGCATGCGTGGACGCGTACTGCGGGGCGGCGGGCGCGGCGCCGGCCACCGCCGTGGACAGGGTCAGCAGCGCCGCCGCCAGCAGGGCGGTCAGCGTGCCGGTACGGAGTCTGTCGAGCATCGGGGGCCCTTTCTGGGCTGCGGGTGCGGTGGATGCGGATACCGCCCCGGTGCCGGCCCGGACCGCCCCCGTCTCGGACCCGGACGCCGAGTGCGGCGTCGAGCGTGTGCGGATACGCAGATGTGCGGATACGCAGAAGCGCAGATGTGCGGGGTGCAGATGTGCGGGGTGCAGATGTGCGGGGTGCAGATGTGCGGGGTGCAGATGTGCGGGGTGCAGATGTGCGGGGGTGCAGACATCCGGACGTGCGGGTGCGCAGGAGTGCGGACGTGCCAGTGTCTCGTCCGCACGGTCTGCCGAGCCCCTGCGCGCCGTGCCCGATGACGTGTCGCCCCGCGGCGTACGCGTGTACGCCGTGCTCGGGCACCGGCGTGCGGCTGAGCGGACGGCGTGCGGAGCGCCTGACACCGGTGTTTTCGAAAGGGTGCCGAAACAATCGCACCATGACCGTGGTCAGTCAAGTATGGAGAATGGGCCAGGGGCCTGAACTCACCACCCCTCAAAGGGCGTTACCAGCACAGTTCGGGAACGAGGACAGACAGGGCCCCTCCCGGCAGCGGAGACACCAGCCCTGACACGCCTAAAGTTTCGCCCCGCATGGGCGTCATCGCGTCGACCCGCGCGCCAACGCCTGGGCCCCACAACACAGCCGGCACACCGCAGTCCGCACGAGGCCGGTCCGCACGAGGCCGGTCCGCACGAGGCGGGTCCGCACGAGGCAGTCGGCACACCGCGGTCAGCACCGCGGTCCGCACCGGCCAGCACACCGCGGTGGGCGAACCGCGGCCGCGGGCCGCACGCGCCGCGGCTTCCCTGCCCCGCACGCGGAGCGCCGCCGGCCCGAGCGGCCGGCGGCGCTTCCCCCTCCTCGGCGGCTCCCGGTCCGGTGGCGCCGGCAGCGGGTTCCGGTGGGTGCCTAGGACCCCGCCTCCGCCGTCCGGTAGAGCCCGACGGTGGCGAGGTGCGGGGTGGCGCGGGCGGCGTCGATGCGGATGCGGATCCGGGTGGTGGTCACCGGGTCGTCCGTGAGCAGCAGGCGCTCGTAGCCGATGGTGGTGCCGTCGGCGGCCCGGGTCCACCGGCCGTCCTTCCAGATGTCCACGGTGAACTGCTCGACGTGCTGGCCGCGGGTGATGTCCTCGCCGAGCGCGAGCTGGTCGAAGGTGGCCGGGTGCGGCAGGTCGAGCGTGAGGGTGCCGGTGGTGGCGCCGGCCGGGGGCGACCACGCGGTGGTCAGGCTCCGGTCGGCGAGCGCCCGCGGCGCAGTCAGCAGATTGGTGGCGTAGGTGTCGCGGACGGCGGTGCCGAAGGACGTCAGCGAGGCCACGTCGGCGTCGGCGATCCGGCCGTCGGTGCCCGGCGGCGTGTTCAGCAGCATGACGGCGTTGCGGCCGACGGACTGCTGGTACTTGGTGACGAGGGCGGCGGGGGACTGCGGTGACTCGTCGGCGTGGTAGAACCAGCCGGGCCGGATCGAGGAGTCGGCCTCGGCCGGGAACCACTGGAGGTAGCGCACGCCGGGGCCGGTGAGCACGGCCCGGGAGCCGATGTCCTCGGCCTGTGCGCCGCCCGGGATCAGTCCCTCGTTGTGCGCGGTGGACGGGTCGGCGGTCGCCGGCACCACGCTCCACTCGCCGGTGCGGGCCACCCCCGCCTCGTTGCCGACCCACCGGGTGCCCTGCGGTCCCGCGAAGACCACGGTGTCCGGCGAGAGGGTGCTGATGAGCTTGAACCAGGCGGTGAAGTCGTACGGCTCGCTCACCCCTGAGCCGGCCCAGGGGTTGGCGCCGTCCAGCCAGAGCTCGTCGATGGGGCCGTACTGGGTGAACAGCTCGTACAACTGGTTGAGGTAGTACGTGTTGTAGTCGTCCTCGGTGACGTGGAAGGTCGGCAGGGTGCCGCGGGCCACCGCGGCGGCGCGGTCGTCGCCGGGGACGAGGATGGGGATGGTGCGGGGCTCGGGGGTGCTGCCGTTGCCGTAGCGGCCGCTGCCCGCGGGCGGGGCGGGGGCGTCCTGGAGGGTGGCGACCTCAGCGGTGGAGCGCTGGGACGGATCCTTGGCCTCGATGGCCGGGATGTAGGTGTCCTTGTGCCAGGCGTGCGGCAGTTCGGCGCCGTCGGTGGGTGACAGGTAGATCCCGACGCGCAGGCCCGCGGCGCGTGCGGCGCGCACGTAGGAGCCGAGGATGTCGCCGTCCGGGTTGCGGCAGCCGGCGTCGCGGACCTGCCAGAGCGCCGACGGGTCGGTGTCCCTGCGCTGCTCGGCGGCCTCGCGCTCGGCGGCCACCCGGTCGGCTCCGGCACAGCCGGAGGTACGGACCCACCAGGGGCTCGCGACGATCGAGTGGTCGGAGTACCGGGTCGGGTACAGGACGAAGCCGTCGTGGTGCTTGGCGGTGAAGATGACCTCCTTGGCACCGCTCGCCTTGTAGGCGCGCATCCACTGCGCCACGTCGGCCGAGGGCGGGTCGAACCGCGACTCGTCCTCCATGCCGGAACCCCACTCGCGGTCGGTGAAGGTGTTCATCCCGAAGTGGGTGAACGCGATCACCTTCCGCTGCTGCCAGGCCACCTGGGAGGCCCTGGGCACGATGTTCGCGGCCTTCTCGACGATCCGCTCCGGGCTGTCGCAGGACTCGACGGGCAGCACGGACGCGGGGTGCACGGGGCCCCGGCACGCGTCCTTCGCGGCGGACGCGGGCGCGGCGGGCGCGGCGGACGCGGGCGTGACGGTCGCGGACGGCAGGAGCCCCACCACCGCGAGCGCGGCGGCGAAGGCCAGGCCGAGCGCTCGGCGCGGGCCCCCTCCTCGGCGGCCGACGGACTGCTGAAACAGTTTCATCGGGTGCAACGGCTCCCTTCACCACTGAGGGCCCAGGCCCGGCGTCCGGTCGCTCCTGGACGTGCGACACCGCCTTGACAGGCCTGCGGCGTGATGAGAATAGTTACCGCGTCAGCCGATAGGAAGAGGTAATTATTTTCATGGCCAAGGGAGGGCTCATCCCCCGGCTGCGCGCTCTGCGCCCGGAGTTGAGCGGCGCGTCCGCCCGGGTCGCCGACCGTCTGCTCGCCGACCCGGCGGGCGCCGCGGCCATGACCATCCAGGAACTCGCCGCCGCCGCCCACACCTCGGCGGCGACCGTGACCCGCGTCTGCCGCCGGGCCGGCCTGGACGGTTACGCCGAGCTGCGTATCTCACTGGCCACCGAGTCGGGCCGGGAGGCCGGCGGGGCATGGCGCGCCGACCTCGGCGAGGACATCGACGTCGCCGATCCGCTGGAGCGGGTGCTCGCCGTGATCGCCGCGCGTGACGCGGCCGCCATCCACGACACCGTCACCGGCCTGGACACCGCCACGCTGGAGGCGGCGTGCGACGCGCTGGCAGGCGCCCGCAGGGTGGACCTGTACGGGGTGGGCGGCAGCGCCATCGTGGCCACCGAGCTCCAACTGCGCCTGCACCGCATCGGCTGCGCTGCCTGGGCGTGGGCCGAGGTGCACTCGGCGCTCACCAGCGCCAGCCAACTGGGCCCGCGGGACGTGGCAGTCGGCATCTCGCACACCGGCGAGACCGCCGAGACCTGCCGGCCGCTGGCCGTGGCCGGCGCCCGCGGCGCCACCACCATCGCGCTGACCAACGCGAGCGGCTCCACCCTCGCGAGGACGGCCGGCACGGTGCTCACCACCTCGGTGCGCACGGTCAGCCTCCGGCCGGACTTCCTCGCCGCGCGCCACTCCCAACTGATCGTGCTCGACGCCCTCTACCTGGGTGTCGCACAGCGCAGCTACGGCCGCACGGTCGCGGCCCTAGAGGCCACCGCGGCCACCATCGCCGAGCACCGCAGGGCCCACCCGGCCAAGCGGGCCGTCCCCCGCGTCCGTGCGGACCGCGGCGGCGACGGGGATCCGGCCGCCGGCGCGGATCCCGCCACCGGCCGGGAGCCCGCCCACGGGGCGGGTCCGGCCGGACACGATCCGACCCCCACGGAGAGGGACACCCCCAGATGACTTCCGACACCATTTCCGGCGCCGCCTACTGGGAGACGGTCTCGCAGGCGCTGCCGGACACGGTCGAGCTGGCGAAGGAGAGCGTCGCCCGGGCCGCGGACCTGATCGCAGCCGCGCTGCGCGACAAGGGCGTGATCCAGGTGTTCGGCACCGGGCACTCCCAGGCGCTCGCCATGGAGGTCGCGGGCCGGGCGGGCGGGCTCGTGCCCACCAACCAGCTCTCCATCCGCGACCGGGTGCTGTTCGGCGGCGAGGACCCCGCGATCGCGCTCGACCCGTTCGCGGAACGCGACCCGTCCGTCGCCGCGAAGGTGCTGGAGCTGGCCGAGATCCGGCCCGCCGACATCTTCCTGATCGCCAGCCAGTCCGGCGGCAACGGCGCCATCGTGGAGATGGCGAGGCTCGTCAAGGAGCGCGGGCACCGGGTGATCGCGCTGACCTCGGTGGCCCACTCGTCCGCGATCACCGCCCGCCACCCCAGCGGCCTGCGGCTCTTCGAGGTGGCGGACGTGGTGCTGGACAACCGCGCCCCGTACGGCGACAGCACGCTCCGGTTGCCGGACGGGACGGGCGTGTGCGCGCTGAGCACCATCAGCGGCGCCGTGCTCATCCAGATGACCATCGCCGAGACGGTGGCCCGGCTGCTCGCCGCCGGCGTCACCCCGCCGGTCTACCAGTCGGCCAACGTGCCCGGTTCGGACGAGCGCAACGCGGCGCTGGAGGCGGAGTACGCGGGTCGCATCCGCCGGACCGCCTGAGCACGTCGAGCCTGAGCACGTCGACCGCCTGACACGTCGACCGCCTGGCACGACGGCCACCGGGCACGTCGACCGCCGGGCACCGCCGCAGCCGCCGCAGCCGGCAACCCCCGAGCGAGCGCCCGGCGGGCGCCCGCCCCGGCCCGCGCCACCCACCCACCCACCCAGGGTGGCGCGGGCGCCGCGTACCGCAACCGCGAGGCACCGCAAGGCCGGAGAGTGTGAGGAGAAAGTCGTGATGCGCCATTCCCTACCGCGGACGACGTCCAGATGGGCGGTCCGCGTGCTGTCCGCCCTTGCCCTGCTCGTGCCGACGGTCCTGCCGGCCGCCGCGACCGCCCGGAGCGCCGCCGCCTCCCCGAGCACCGGGGCCGCCGCGTCCGCCCCCGGTGTGCTGCCCGCCCTGACCCACTGGACCCCGGGCACCGGCAGCCTGCGGCTCGGGCACGGCTCGGCCGTGGTCGCCGTGGACCGGGCGCTGGAGGCCGACGCGGGTGTCCTCGCGGACGACCTGGCCGGCGCGAGCGGCCTGCGGCTGCCCGTCGCCACCGGCGCCCGGCACCGTCCGGGCGACGTGGTCCTGCGCCTCGACCCGTCCCGCAAGGACCTGGGCACCGAGGGGTACGCGCTCGACGTCTCCGACGGCGTCCGGGTGACCGCGGCCACGGAGACCGGCGTGTACTACGGCACCCGCACCCTCGTGCAGATGCTGGACGGCGGCCGGAGCCTGCCGAGGGGCTCGGCGGTGGACGTGCCGCGCTACGCCGAGCGCGGCGTCGACGTGTGCGCGTGCTACATCCACGTCTCGCTGGCCTGGTTCGAGCGCCTGATGCGCGACATGTCGTACCTGAAGCTCAACCAGCTCCAGATCGAGGCCAAGGTCGCCAGCGACGTGGACCCCGCGACGAAGTTCTGGGGCTACTACACCAAGGACGAGGTACGGCGGCTGTCCGCCCTGGCCCGCGAGTACCACATCACGCTGGTGCCGGAGATCAACTCGCCCGGGCACATCGACCCGTACCTGGAGAACCATCCCGAGCTCCAGCTCACCGACTCCTCCGGCGCCAAGTCGCCGACGCGGCTGGACATCACCAAGCCCGAGGCGTTCGCCTTCTACACCAAGCTGGTGGACGAGGCGCTCTCGGTCTGGGACACGCCCTACTGGCACATGGGCGCCGACGAGTACATGCTCGGCTCCGACTTCGCGAACTACCCGCAGATCGGGGCCTACGCCAAGGCGAAGTACGGCGCCGACGCCACACCGCAGGACGCGTTCGTGGACTTCGTCAACCGGGTGGACGAGCACGTCCGCGCGGGCGGCCGGACCCTGCGGATCTGGAACGACGGCCTCAACGGCCAGAACACCGTGCCGGTGAACAAGGACGTGGTGATCGAGCACTGGCTCACCGAGACCGGTGCACAGCCCTCCGCCCTGCTCGCCGCCGGCAACCCCGTGATGAACTCGGCCTACTCGCTGTACCTGGTGCGCGGCGGCTTCCACATGGACACGCAAAAGCTCTACGACAGCGACTGGACGCCGCTGGAGTTCGAGGGCGAGTCGCTGAGCGGGCCCCAGCCCGGCGTCACCGGCGCGCAGATCTCGCTGTGGCCCGACTCGGCGGCCGCCGAGACGGAGAACGAGGTCGAGGCCGACACGTTCATGCCGCTGCGCTTCGTCGCCCAGACCACCTGGGGCGGCCCGAAGCCGGCCGCCGGCTACGCCGGGTTCACCGCGCTCGCCGAGCGCGTCGGCCACGCGCCCGGCTGGCAGAACGTCACACGCCTGCCCCTGGCGGACGGCACCTACGCGATGTCCCTGCGCGGCTCGGGCGAGCGCCTGGCCGCCCCGTCCGCCGACGCGGCGGCCCCGGTCCGGTTCGCCGCCGGCTCCTCGGCGACCTGGGCCCTGACGTCCACGGCGGACGGCTACTACGTGCTCCGCGCGGTGCACGACGGCAAGCCCGGCCAGGAGTGCCTGGACGTGGTGGACGGCAAGCACTACCTGGGCGCGCCGCTGGAGGTGGGCGCGGCCGTCAGCCAGCAGCCCTGCTCGGACGCCACCCGCACCCAGCGCTGGCAGGCCGTCGCCCACGGCGGCACGGTGCACCTGGTCAACGCCATCTCCCAGCTCGACCTGGCCGAGGGCCCGGACGGCGGCGCCGTGCAGACGGCGCCCGACGTGCAGGCTCCGGCCGAGCTGACGGCGGTGCGCGCGCAGGGATGACCGGCGCGTGAGCGGCGCCCGCGCCCCGACGGCGCCCCCTTGCGGTGCCTGACGGCCGGCGCCCGGTACCCGGCGCACGGCAAGGGGCGCACGGCGCCAGCACCGCCGCTCGCCTACGGCGCGCGGAGCAACTCGGCCTCCGGATCGGCGGTGACGTCGGTCCGGAGGCCATTCGCCGGTCGGGCCCCCGGCAGCAGGCGGGCCAGGGCCGCGGCGCCGGTCGTGCCGTCGGGCACGGGTTGCGGGCGCAGCCCGAGCCCGGCCAGGACGGGCGCGAGACGGGGCAGCAGCGGACCGTTCGGGCCGAGCAGTCCGCCGGTGGTCACCAGGGTCTCACCGGGCACCGGATCCAGTGCCCGCACCGACTCGGTCAGGGCCTCGACGGCGCCGTCCAGCAGGGCCGCCGCCACCTCGTCGCCGGCGTCCGCGGCCGCCACCGCCAGCGGGCACAGCCGTGCGAGCGCGAGCGGTCCCCGCGCGATCAGGGCCTCCAGCAGGCGGGCGCGTACGCGCTCGCGCTCGCGCCGCCCGGCGGGCGGTTCGGCGACCGGGTCGCCCAGGTGCGCGGTGACGGCGGGCACCAGCGCCGTCCACGGGCCCCGCCCGTCCAGCGCCCGCAGTGCGGCGCGCCCTGCGCGGCGGCCGATCCAGTGCCCGCTGCCCGCGTCGTCCAGCATCCAGCCGTGCGCGTCGACCGTGGCCACCACCTGCCCGGCGGCGAACCGGATGACGGCGCTGCCGGTCCCGGAGAGCACCAGCAGCCCGTCCCCCGGCGCCCCGGGCGCCGCGGCGAAGGCCACCTCCACATCGCTGCGCACCCCGACGGGCACGCCCGCGGGCACGCCGTGCCGGGCCAGCGCGGTCCGCAGCGCCGTCAGGGCCGTGTCCCTGCCGGGGTCGTCGGGCAGCAGCCAGGACGCTCCGGCGAACCCCGCCACCACCCCGCGCAGCCGCCTGCCCGCCCCGGCGGGCAGGGCCCCGGCGAGCGCGGCGGTGAGGTGGTCGGCCAGCTCGGGGGCGGCCACGGAAAGGGCGTTGCCCGGTCCGCCGGTGCCGCGGCCCAGCACCCGCCCGCCCTCGACGGCGAGGGCGCGGGTGCGGGTGCCACCCGCGTCGATCCCGACGTGGACGCCCTCGCCGTCCACCGTCCCGCTCGCCGGCCCGGCCATCCGCACACCCTTTCGCCCTGGGCGTCCCCGCCCCGTTGAAACCGCCCGCCACCTGCACCGACGAGCACTCCCCCACGGTCGTCCAGCACAGTCGACCCCGTCCGGTACGTCAAGCGGCGACCGGTAACCATCAGGTGTCGCCGGGCACGCGCACCCGCCCCCGGCTCCGGTGCGGGCGGCATCCCGGTCCCGGCGCCACCGGTCGTGCCCGTACGGCCCCGGTCACCGGCATCTGGTCCGCCGGGGCCTGTTTCTGACCGTTGTTAAGGTGACGCGCGGACAGAAAGGGACAGATCATGAACACTCTGCCATCCGAACTGCGCGATCTCATCGCATCGGGCCCGATGGCCCATCTGAGCACCATCAACGCGGACGGCAGCCCGCAGGTGACCGTCATCTGGATCGGCCTGGACGGCGACGAGATCGTCAGCGGCCATATGTCACGGCATCTGAAGCTGCGCAACATCGAGCGGGACCCGCGGGTGGTGCTCACCTTCGACGCGCCGCGCACCCCCGGCGTCTTCCTCAACGAGTACGCCATGCTCCGGGCCAGGGCCACCGTCGAGCCGAGCGAGCACGCCTGGGACCTGCTCGACCGTCTGGCGAAGGTGTACATGGCCCCGGACGCCCGGTTCCCCGCACCGCAGGGCCCCGGCTACGTCGTGCGCTACGCGATCGAGCGCATCGGGGGCGTCGGCCCCTGGGCCCCGGCACGGCGCTGAGCCGCACCCCGGCCTGGACGGCGCCGAGCCGCACCCACGCCGGGACGGCGTCGACAGGGCGCCCTGGGCCTCCGGACGACCAGCCCGAGATCTGCCGACTTCGTATGAAAGCAGTACGATGCCGGATATCTCGTGTTCGCCACGCTTGCAGCAGTGCCCTACGCGCAAGGAGAGGCCCATGACCGAGACACAGCCCGTGCGGGACGGGAAGAGCGCCCGGGGCGGAAAGAGAGCGGCCGGGCCGGGGGGCGCCCCGGCCGGCGGGCCCGACCGGCGGCCCGCAGGCACGGCCGACCTGCGGCGCACGGGGATCGATCCGAACTTCTGGTACCCCGTCGCGCTCGCCTCGGACGTACCGAGGAACAAGGCGTCCGCCGCCGTCTTCGCCGGCGAGCGGATCGCGCTGTACCGCGGTGCGAGCGGCACGGTCCACGCCCTGGAGGACCGGTGCGCCCACCGCCAGGTGCCGCTGAGCATGGGCGTCGTGGAGGGCGACGCGCTGCGCTGCTGCTACCACGCCTGGGCCTACCGCGGAAACGGCCGCATCTCGCAGATCCCGTACCTGCCCGAGGGGGTCGCCAAGCCGCCGCGCGGGGTGCGGTCCTATCCGGTCCGCGAGGCGTACGGCCTGCTGTTCGTCTTTCCGGGTGACCCGGCGAGGGCGGCCGCCACCCCGCTGCCCGTGCTGCCGGAGTTCGACTCGGCCGGGCACAGGACCATGACGTTCTCGCGCACCGTGCACTGCCACTACTCCTTCCTGCACGAGAACCTGCTCGACATGAACCACCAGTTCCTGCACCGGGGCGTCCTCGGCCGGATCCATCCGCGGCTCCTCGGCTACGACAGCGGCCCCGGGTTCGTCGAGGCCAGGTACCTCTTCGTCCCGGCGGGCGGCAGGAAGGACCGCGGCGCGGGTCTGCTGTCCGGCGAGGGCGTGGGCCGTGGAACGTCCCGCGACGTCATCACCGTCCGCACCCAGTACCCGTACCAGACCCTGCGGTCCGTCCCCGAGGACACCGAGGTGCCCGCGTTCTCGCTCTGGGCCGCCTACGTTCCGCAGGACGCCGAGCAGCGCACCACGCACGCCTTCGGTCTGCTCATGATCGCGAAACCGCCGGTACCGGGCGCCCTGCGACTGGCGTGGCCGTTCATCCGGCGGTTCACCGAGCGGGTGTTCGCGGAGGACCGGATGGCGGTCGAGGCCGAGCAGCGCGCCTGGGACGAGCAGGGCGAGGACTGGAACCAGGAGGTGTTCCCGCTGATCCTGGACGTCAGGGACGTGCTGCGCGGCAACGGCGTGCCGATCCGGCCGGAGTCCGCGCTGTGCGGCGCCGCGGCGCTGTGCGGCTCGGGCGCGGCACCGCCCGGTGCGGGCCCCGCCGCCGGGGCGCGCCGGCCGAAGCGCCGGGGGGCCGCCCGGCCGTCCGGAGTGGGCTGATCCCGCGGCGGGCGGGCGCCGCCGCGCTCCGCCCGCCGCCCACGGTCCGGCCCCGGAGGCGCCCCGGGACCGGCCCGGTCAGTCGAGACCGAGCCCCGCGTGCTCCAGCCGGGCCAGGTGGCTGCGGAAGACGGTCTCGTCGTTGAACGCCGAGCCGAGGTCGGGGAGTTCGGCGACGTCGGAGTCCGGCAGCGCGGGCGGGGTGCGGTGCACGGCGGCGGCCAGGGTCATCCTGGCCAGTGTCTCCATGTTGAGGGCGCGCACCACGGCCTGCTGGACCGTCTGGCCGGTGGCGACGACACCGTGGCCGCGCAGGATGCACACCGGCTGCCCGGCGAGCGCCGCGGCGACCTCGCGGCCGAGTTCGGGACGCGTGATCAGGACGGCGCGCGGATAGACGGGGATGCCGTCGAGCGCCATCCGCATGGCGGGGATGTTGTAGGCGCCCACGATGGGCCGCAGGGTGAGGCCCGCGAGGTCGGCGGCGACCACGCTCGGCGGGTGGATGTGCACCACGGCCCGCACGTCGGGCCGGGCGCGCAGCACCTCGCGGTGGATGGGCAGTTCGTTGGGGACGCGGTGGCCGCCGGACAGGGCGGTGTCGCCGTCCAGGCCGACCCGGTGGACGTCCTCGGCCTCGGTGAACAGCAGTCCGCGCTCGCGCGGGCCGCGGCAGCGGATGTGCAGGGTGCCGTCGTCGTCGCGCAGGCTGATGTGGCCGAGGATGTCCTCCGCGAGGCCGCGGTGGGCGAGGATCCGGCAGCCGAGGGCGATCAGCCGCCGGGCCTCTTCTGCGGTGGGTGTCGCGGGGGCGGGGGTGTCGTGCGGGGTGGTCATGGTGGCGTTTCCCGGGGTCGTGCGGTGTGCGGGACGGGTGGGCGCGGCAGTGTTCCCTCCTCCTCCGCAATTCCGCATAGAAGAAGTTACTTCCCTCCTGCGGAGGCTGCCATCGGGGTCGGCGAACAGTCAAGGACCGCGGCCGGGGTGTCCCGGAGGATGTGCGCCGCAGCGGTCCCGGGGTCCGAGGGACGGGAGGTCGGCGGACGGGGGAACGGGGAACGGGGGACGGGAAGCGGGAAGCGGGAAGCGGGAAAACGGGGAACAAGGCCGCCCGGGATCCGGGCGGTCTGCGCGGCGGCTGCTGCGTCGGGCGGCGAGGAGGCGCCCGGCGGCGCGGCTCCTTCAGTCCTCGGCACGAGCTTCGCCCCCGGGGCCCCCGGCTCCGGGAGCACGCCGTACGGGCCCGGTTCCCTCCTGGCCTCCCCCTCTCCGCGCCGGCAGGCGACCACCCGGCGGGCGTGACGCGGCCGAGGTCCTCGCCCGGGCGCCCACCGCCCCGAGGAGAACCGTCTGACCAGGCCCGCGCCCGCACGGCCCGCGCTATGATCGGCCGATGGCTCAGGGAAAGGCGGTCGACAAGGCGGACCGCGCCGGCGCGAAGCCGTCCTACCCCATCACCTCCGTGGGCAACGCGCTGCGGCTGCTGCTGATGTTCCGCGACCACAAGCGCCTGCGCCTCACCGATGTCGCCCACTCCCTGGACGTCGCCGACTCCACCGCGCACCGCCTGCTCGCCATGCTCATCCAGCACGACTTCGTGCGGCGCGAGGAGGACCTGCGCGTCTACGTCGCCGGGCCCGCGCTGCTGGAGATCGGCCTGGCCGCCGTGCGCAACCTGGACATCCGCAACCTCGCCCGGCCCATCCTCGCCGACCTCGCGCTGCGGGTGAACGAGACCGTCCACCTGGCACAACTCGAAGGCGGCCGGATCCGCTACCTGGCCGGCGCGGAGAGCAACCGGGCGCTGCGGGTCGCCGACCGCACCGGCCAACTGATGCCCGCCCACCGCACCGCCACCGGCAAGGCGCTGCTCGCCGAACTGACCGCAGCCCAGCTCGACGAGCTGTTCGCCTCCGAGACGCCGGGCGCCCTGCGGCCCGAGGAGCGCGGCGCGCTCGACGCCGAGCTGTCCCGGGTCCGCGACCAGGGCTACGCCACCAACCACCGCGACGCCGACGAGGACGAGATCGTGTCCGTGGCCACCGTCGTGCGCGACCGCCGCGACCTGGCCGTCGCCGCCCTCAACGCCTCGGCCCCCGCCACCCGGATGCCCCGCAAGCGCCAACTGACCGTGGTCCGCCATCTGCATGCCGCGGCCTCCCAGCTCGAGACCCTGCTGAACAACGCGGTCGGCTGACGTCCGGCCCGCGGCCCGGGCGGCCCACCGGCGGCAGTCCCGCACCGCGACCCGGCGGCACAGTCACGGCGGCGGCCGGTCAGGGCCCGTCCTGCGGGGGCTCCGCCGTGACGACGGGCATGCTCCGCCAGGCCGCCCAGTCGGCGCTGACCGCGCTCGCCGTCCTCAGCAGCCGCGGCAGGTGGTGCTCCACCAGTGACTCCACGGAGGTCTCCGCGGCGTGCACGGTGACGTTCATGGCCGCGATGACGCGCCCGTCGCCGTCCCTGACCGGCACCGCGACGGACCTGACCCCCACCGCCAGGTCCTCGTCCGCCAGCGCCCAGCCCCGGGCCCTGACCTCGCGCAGCACCGGTTCCAGCTCCTCGGGGCCGTACCGGCGCCGGGGGGTGACACCGGACCTGCCCGGCTGGTCCAGCACCTCGGCGAGCCGCTCGGGCGGCAGCGCCGCGAGCAGCACCCTGCCCTGCGAGGTGGCGGACGCCGGGAAGCGGGTCCCGATCGTCACCGCCAGCGCGATGATCCTGGGCACGGCGACCCTGGCGACGTAGACGATGTCCGAGCCGTCGAGCTGCGCCATGGACGACGACTCGCCGGTCTCGGCCACCAGGCGCTCCATGTGCGGGCGGGCGATGTCCCACAGCCCCTGCGAACCGATGTAGGCCATGCCCAGGTCGAGCACGCGGGGCGTGAGCGCGAAACCGCGGCCGGTGGCGGCGACGTAGCCGAGCTCCCGGAGCGTGAGGAGCATCCGGCGGGCCGTGGGGCGGGCCAGTCCCGTGGCGGACGCGATGTCGCCGAGCGTCATCTCGGGCTGCCGGGGCCGGAAGCTGCGCAACACGTCCAGGCCCCGTGCGAGGGCCTCGACGAAGTCGGGGCCGGTGTCCCGGCGCACGCCATCCCTGCCTCTCGCACCAGCACCGACGGGTGACCCGCCAGAGGATACCGGCACGCTAACCGGTCGGCGGTGGGACGTGGACGGTGTTGCGGTCCACCGCCGCGTAGACGCGCCCCGCGACCGGCCGCTCCTGCTCCTCCGCCAGGTGGCCGAGCAGGCCCGCGGTGCGGGCGAGCAGGGCGAAGCCGCGCAGGATCTCCGGCCGGAAGCCGAGGTCGGCGAGTGCGGCCCCGCACACTCCGGCGCCGTTGAGCGGCAGCCGCCTGCCGAGGATCTCGTGGTGGACGCGCCCGACCGCCTCGAACAGCCGCAGGTGCGGACCCCGCAGCCCCTCCTCGTCGGCCAGGGCGAGGATCGCGGGCGTGCGCGGGTCGCCCTGCTTGTGCACGGGGTGCCCGAGCCCGGGCACCAGCAGCCCGGCGTCCCTGCGGCGCCGGACGGCATCGCGCGCGATGCCGTCCCAGCGGGCGTCCGCGACACCGGGGTCCCCGGGGACCCGGGCGTGTCCGGCACCTGCGGGGTCCGGGTCCGGCGGCGCGCCCGCGGCGTCCCGTTCCGCGGCGGCCAGCGCCTCGGCGAGGAACCGGCCGGTGTCCTCGGTGACGCCGAGGAAGCGGGAGCCGCCGCCCAGCAGGCCGGCGGCCAGCGCGCCCTGGAGTGCGTCCGGTGCGCTCAGGTAGGTGAGGCGGGCGGCGATGGCGGTCGGGGTGAACCCGTGGTCGGCGAGCGCGACGAGCACGGCCTCGAAGACCCGGGTCTCGCCCGGGGTGGGCCGCCGCCCGGCCACCAGCCAGAACGCCAGCTCCCCGAACGTCACCTGCCCCAGCAGTTCGCCCGCCAGGTCCCTGCCCAGCAGCCGGATCGAGTCGGCGTCCGATGAGCCGAGCCGGGTCGGATACCCGTCCTGGTCCTGTTCTTCGGCCACGATCCCCACTCCCAACCGCGATGCGGACGAACGTCCGGACAACGGCCACGCTACGGGCGCCCCTCATGCAGGGCAACAGCACGAGCAAGCACCGGTTCCTGCCCTGCGCCGGGCGCGCGGGGTCGGCGTGCAGACCTCTTGACAGCGGTGGAACGGGCCGATCACCGTGAAGAAGCACAGAGAAGTGGCCGGCATACGGACGTCCGTCCGGAGGTGACCGTGGCACAGCTCGTGGCGGTACTCGCGACCACGCACCACCCGTTCTACTACCGGACGAGCACCCTGCCGCCCGGGGAACGGCCCGACTTCGCCGACGCCTGGGTGCGCAAGGTGGAGGCGTACCGCGAGACGCTGACCCGGATGCGTCCCGACGTCCTCGTCATGGTCGGCTCCGACCACTTCCACCAGCTCTGGCTGGACAACATGCCGCAGTTCCTGGTCGGCAAGGCGCCGTTCTACGACGCCAACTTCCACAACGAGGAGCGGGAGTTCGGCCTGCCCCGGATGCTGCTGCGGGGGCACGAGCAACTGTCGGCCCACATGCTGCGGGAGGGCCTGGACAAGGGCTTCGACCTGGCGTTCAGCAACGAGCTGCGGGTCGACCACAGCATCACCTGCCCGATCGTCACCCTGCGGCCGCAGAACGACCTGCCCATCGTGCCGCTCTACACCAACATCTTCGCGCCGCCGCTGCCGCAGCCGAAGCGGTTCGTGCAACTCGGCCGGGCGGTACGGGAGATCGTGGACTCCTGGCCGAGCGGTCTGCGGGTGGCCGTGATCGGCAGCGGCCACCTCTCCCTGGAACTGGGCGGGCCGAGGCAGTTCGGCCCGCACGGCCCCGATCCCGTGTTCGACCGGAAGGCGGTCGGCTGGATCGCCTCCGGGGACATCGAGGGCGCCCTGTCCGAGGTGAGCCTGGACAGCCTGTGGGAGCCGGGCAACGCCACCCACGGTTTCATGGACTTCCTGCTGATGATGGGCGTCGCGGGTGGGACCGAGGCCGCCCACGCGGACAGCCTGGACCTCTTCCACACGATGGAGGCCTACTTCACCTGGTATCCGAACGGGGCCGACGCATGAGCAGGTACCTGCTGGACAAGTTCCTCTACGACGTGGACCGCGACCCGGAGCTCACCGAGGCATACCGCGCCGACCCGGCGGCCCTGGTGGAGCGCTGGGAGCGCGAGCGGATGCGGGTGCTCACCGGTGTGCCCGGCGACGACACCACGTGGACACGGCTCACCGACGAGGAGCGCGGGGCGCTGGTCGCCCACGACTACGTGGCGATCCAGGAGCTGGGCGGCCACCCCTTCCTCACCCTGACCCTCTTCATCGCGCTCTTCGAACGCGACCACGCCGAACCGCTCGGCTTCCAGCGCGAGTACGCCCGGCGCCTCGCGCACTGGTCACTGCCCTACCCGGACATCGCCACCTGAGCCGGACACCCGGCGGCCCAGGCGCCCCCCGACGCCCGGACTCCACGCGCACCCGCGCACCCGCGCACGCAGGCACCCCCCGCAGGCGAAGCACCCGAAGGATCGAGGCCCATGACCTCCGACGACGCCCCCTCGACCGCACCGCACGGGCCCCTGGCAGGACTGGTGGTCGCCGACTTCTCCCGTGTCCTCGCGGGCCCGTACTGCACCATGCTGCTCGCCGACCTCGGCGCCGAGGTGATCAAGGTGGAGGGCCCGGGCGGCGACGACACCCGCACCTGGCTGCCACCGGTGCGGGACGGCGTCTCCACCTACTACCTCGCCGTCAACCGCAACAAGCGATCCGTCGTCCTCGACCTGAAGGACGCCGAGGACCGGGCCCTCGCGCACGAGCTGTCGGCGAGGGCCGATGTCATGATCGAGAACTTCCGGCCGGGCGGCCTGGCCAGGTTCGGCCTGGACTACGCGGCCGCACGTGACCGCAACGAGGCCGTCGTCTACGCCTCGATCAGCGGTTTCGGCAGCGGCGACGGCGCCGCGATGCCCGGCTACGACCTGCTCGTGCAGGCCATGTCGGGCCTGATGAGCCTGACCGGGGACCCGGACGGGGAGCCGTTCCGGGCGGGCATCTCGGTCTTCGACGTGATGACCGGGATGCACGCCGCCATCGGGATCCTGTCGGCGCTGCACCACCGCGAGCGTACCGGCCTCGGCCAGCACGTCGAGGTCAACCTGATGTCGTCGGCGCTGTCCGCGCTCGTCAACCACACCTCCGCGTACGTCGCCGGCGGCACCGTCCCGCTGCGCATGGGCAACGCCCACCCGAGCCTCTTCCCCTACGAGCCGCTGCCGACCGCCGACAAGGACCTCGTCGTCATCGCCGGCAACGACGGCCAGTTCCGCAAGCTGTGCGCGGTGCTCGGCCTGCCCGGCCTCGCCGACGACGAGCGGTTCAGGCGCACCGAGGACCGCACCCGCCACCGCGAGGAGCTGAGGCCGTTGCTGGTGGACCGGCTCAGGCAGCGCGGCGCAAACGAGTGGTTCGACCTGCTCACCGCCGCCGGACTGCCCTGCGGCCCGATCAACACCGTCCAGGGCGGAGTGGAGTTCGCCGAGCGGATCGGGCTCGCCCCCGTCGTCCGGGTCGGCGAGGGCGACGGGGCGGTGCCGTCCATCCGCAGTCCGATCTCCCTGTCGGCCACGCCGAGCCGCCATGTGCTCCCGCCGCCCAGACTCGGACAGCACGGTGAGGAGATCCGCGCCTGGCTGGCCGGCCCGCGGGACTGCTGACCCCCGCCTCCCTCCCCGCCCCGAACGACGCCCCACGCCAAGCAGAGAACGACGAGGTGACGACATGAGCAGTGCCCCGCAGCCCGACGACTTCCGGCCGGGCCGCCCGATCCTCTTCCGCAACGCCACGGTCCTCACCATGGACCGCGCGCTGGGCGACCTGGACGGCGGCGACGTGCTGGTGCGGGGCACGCGCATCGAACGGGTCGGGCGGGGGCTCGAAGCGCCGGACGGCGCCGCCGTGGTGGACGCGACCGGCGGCATCCTGATGCCCGGCATGGTCGACACGCACCGCCACATGTGGCAGACCGCCCTGCGCGGCCTCGGCGCCGACTGGACCCTCTCCCAGTACTTCGTCTTCTACTACCTCGACTGGGGCGGGATCTTCCGGCCCGAGGACATCCACGCGGGCAACCTGCTCGCCGGCGTCGAGGCGCTCGACGCCGGCGTCACGACCACGGTGGACTGGTCGCACGGCCTGCGGACGCCGGAGCACGGCGACGCGGCCGTCGAGGCCCTACGGTCGGTGCCCGGCCGCTTCGTCCTGGCGTACGGCAATCTGCTCGGCGCGCCCTGGGAGTGGGCCAACGCACCGGAGTTCCGGTCCTTCGTCGCACGGCACTTCACCGCCCGCGACGACATGCTCGGACTCCAGCTCGCCTTCGACGTCACGGGGGACGAGGCGTTCCCGGAGAAGGCCGCCTTCCAGGCCGCGCGCGAGCTGGCCCTGCCGGTCACCACGCACGCCGGGGTCTGGGGCGCGACCGGCGACGACGGCATCCGTCTGATGTGGGAGCACGGCTGCATGGCACCGGGCACCACGTACGTGCACGCGGCCACCCTCGGCGAGGACTCCTACCAGCGGATCGCCGCCTCCGGTGGCACGGTCTCGGTCTCCACGGAGAGCGAGCAGAGCGCGGGCCAGGGCTACCCGCCGACCTGGCTGCTGCGCCGGCACGGCATCCCGGTGTCGCTGTCGATGGACACCAGCGTGTGGTGGAGCGGGGACCTGTTCTCCGCGATGCGCGCCACGCTCTCGGCGGACCGCTCGCGGGAGCACCTCGCGGCCCAGACGTCGGGCGAGACCGTGGTGCACAACGCGCTCCGCGCGCGTGACGTCGTCCGGTGGGCCACGCTCGGCGGGGCCGAGGCGCTCGGCCTCGCCGACTCCATCGGCTCGCTCACGCCGGGCAAGAAGGCCGACCTGGTCCTCATCAGGAACGACCGCTCGCCCGCGATGTTCCCGCTGCTGCACCCCTACGGGCACGTTGTCTTCCAGGCGGGCCGCGGCGATGTGCACACGGTGCTGGTCAACGGCACCGTCGTGAAGTACCGCCACGAGCTGACCGGCACCGGCCTGGACCGCGCCCGGTCCTCGGTGGCCGCCACCGTGGCGTACGTACGTGCGGAGCTGGGCGAGGAGGCCTGGCGGCAGGCGCTCGAACCGGAGATCCCGGAGACCGAGCTGATCCACAACCCCTACGGCTACACCGAGTACCGGGGCGAGGGGGTGGCGGTGCGGGACGAGGGGGACCGGGCCCCTGGCCCGGCCGGCCGGCGGGCACCGGGGCCCGCCGGCCCGTCCGGCCCGCAGGGGTGACCGGCCGGCCGGGCCGGGCGCCAGTACCGCAACGGTGCTTGCGGTACTCAGCCCGCGGCGCCGCCCGGCCCGGCCGCCCGCCACTCCGGCGCGAGCACCGACCACACCTCCATGTCGACCCGCCTGCCGCGGTGGGGGTAGCTCTCGCGCAGCACGCCGTCCCTGGTCATCCCGAGGCGTCGCGCCACGGCGATGCTGGCCTCGTTCTCCGACGAGACGCGCCACTCCACGCGGTGCATGCCCCGCTCCTCGATCGCCCAGTCGATGATCACGCGGGCGGCCCTGGTCACCAGGCCCCGGCCCACGGCCGACGGTTCCAGCCAGCAGCCCGCCTCCGCGGTGCCGGTAGCGGTGTCCATCGTCCTGAAGAGGACTCCGCCGACCAGCCTGCCGTCCGTCCAGATGCCGTAGAGCCGTCCGGTGTCCGCGGCGGCCCGCTCGGCGTAGGACCGGAGGAACGAGCGGCTCGACGCCAGGTCCGTGACGCGGTCCGGCAGCCCGACGTGGCGGCCCACGAAGTCCCGGCCGCGCTCCATGTGCGCCAGCAGATCCTCGGCGTGCCACGGCTCCAGCGGCCGCAGCTCGGCACCGTCGCCACCGAGGGATATCGCGAACATCGTCGTCCTCCACCGTCGAAGCCGTCCCACCCGGCCGTCCCGGCGGGTGGGCGCGAGCACCGCCGCGGTCCCCGGGGCGGCGGGAGGGCCTGACGGTGTTATAACGCGCGGCTCCCGCCCTCCGCACGGCGGTTTCCCGGACCGTGCCCGCCCGGCCTGTCCACCGGCCCGGGGCGCCGCGCACGGACGGGTGTGCACCACGGGCCCGGATGGACGTACCGTCGAAGACATGGGTACGGCACACACCGCCGGCACTGCGGCCGCCGCACTGCGCAGCGGGTTCGCAGGCCGTGTGATCACCCCGGACGGTCCCGCGTACGACGAGGCGCGCGAGGTCTTCAACGCGATGATCGACCGGCGTCCGGCCGTCATCGCCCAGTGCGAGACGCCCGGGGACGTCTCACGCGCGGTGCGCTTCGGCCGGCGGGCGGGCCTGCGGATCGCGGTGCGCGGCGGCGGCCACGGCGTCGCGGGCACGGCCGTGGCCGACGACGCCCTCGTCGTCGATCTGCGCCGGATGAACGCGGCCGTCGTCGACCCCGCGGCCCGCACCGCGCGCGTCGCGGGCGGCGCCACCATGAGCGACCTGGACCGGGCCGGGGAACCCCACGGCCTGGCCACCACGGGCGGCCGGGTGTCCACGACGGGCGTGGGCGGCTTCACCCTCGGCGGCGGGACCGGGTGGCTGGACCGCAAGTACGGGCTGGCCTGCGACAACCTCCTGTCGGTCGACCTCGTGACGGCGGACGGGAGCGCGGTGCGGGCGAGCGAGGAGGAGAACCCGGAGCTGTTCTGGGCGCTGCACGGCGGCGGTGGGAACTTCGGCGTGGCGACCTCGTTCGAGTTCCGGCTGCACCCGCTGCCGGCGCTGACGGTCGTCATGCTGCTGTGGGACTTCGAGGACGGCCCGCGGGTGCTGCGCGCGTACCGCGACTACATGCAGGACGCACCGGACGACGTCGGCGGAGGGCTGCTCTTCCTCACCGCGCCGCCGGAGGAGTTCGTACCGGAGCCGCTGGTCGGGAGGCTCGCCTGCCTGGTGGTGGCCACCTACACGGGCCCCGAGGAGCAGGCGCGCACGGCACTGGCCCCGCTGCTCGGCCTCGGCCACCTCGGCGGAATGGTCACCGAACTGCCGTACGCGGACCTGCAGTGCATGCTCGACGACCCGCCCGGCTACCGCAACTACTGGTCGGCCGAGTACCTCAGCGCCCTCCCCGACGAGGCCGTGGACGCCTTCTGCGCAAGCGCCACCGACATGGTCGTGCCCTCACCGTCGCAGCACGTGATGTTCCCGCAGGGCGGTGCTGCGGCCCGCGTCGGGCGGGACTTCCCGGTGCCGTGGCGGCGGGCCCCGTGGGTGGCGCACCCCCTCGGCCTGTGGACCGACCCGGCCGACGACGAACGCGGCAGGCAGTGGGCGCGCCGGACCCGCGCCGACGTCAGGGAGTGGTCCGCCGGCGCCGTCTACCTCAACTTCATCGGCGACGAGGGCGCACAGCGGGTCGCCGCGGGCTTCGGCCCGGAGCACCACCGCAGGCTGGCGGCCGTCAAGGCGGCCTACGACCCGGACAACGTCTTCCGCCTCAACCACAACATCGAGCCCGGCGGCGCGACCGCGTAGCCGCACCGCCCCCGCACGCCGCCCGCACCGCGCCCAGGACTGCACACCGCCCGACGGGGCACCCGCTACATCCCATCCACCGTGCAGAAAGGCAGCGCACATGCCGGAGAACCCCAGCGGGCGGCCGCGGACGCCCGAACCCGAGTTCCCCCAGCAGGAGCAGGAGCACCCGGGCTGGACGGGCCCGATGGACCCGCCGCCGGACCACGGTGAGCTGTCGTACCGGGGCTGCGGGCAGCTCACGGACTGCAAGGCACTGCTGACGGGCGGCGACTCCGGCATCGGCAGGGCGGTGGCGATCGCGTACGCGCGGGAGGGCGCGGACGTGGTGTTCACCTACCTGCCCGAGGAGGAGAAGGAGGCGCAGGAGACGGCCCGGCTGGTGACCGACGCCGGCCGCTCCGCGCTCGCCGTCCCCTGCGACATCCGCGAGGAGGACCAGTGCCGCGACCTCGTGGACCGCGCCGTCGCCGAGTGCGGACGCGTCGACGTCCTCGTCAACAACGCCGCGTACCAGATGAGCCAGCCGGACGGGATCTCCGCGATCACCACCGAGCAGTTCGACCGTGTGATGCGCACCAACCTCTACGGGATGTTCTGGCTCTCGAAGTACTGCCTGCCGCACATCCCGCGTGGCGGGAGCATCATCAACACCACGTCCGTGCAGGCCTACAAGCCGAGCCCGCACCTGCTGGACTACGCGATGACGAAGGGGGCCATCGTCACCTTCACGCAGGGGCTGGCGCAGATGCTCGCGCCCGACGGCATCCGGGTCAACGCGGTGGCCCCGGGGCCGGTCTGGACCCCGCTGATCCCGGCGACCCTGCCCGACACCCGCGAGTTCGGCAAGCAGGCACCGCTGGGCCGCCCCGCCCAGCCCGCCGAGATGGCACCTGCCTACGTGTTCCTGGCCTCCCGGAACGCGAGCTTCATCACGGCCGAGGTCGTCAATGCCACGGGCGGCACCCCGCTGCCCTGAGAGCACCCGGGGGCCCTGCGCGCGCCCGGGTGCGCGCGGGTGACCGCGGGCGGGGCCGCCCCGGGGCACACCGTCCGGGCGCCCCGGGCCCCGGCGGTCCGGGCGCCGGAGACCCGGGGCCCGCGCCACCCGCGCCACCCGCGCCACCCGCGCCACCCGCAGGGCGACTTCGGGCGTAACTCCAGGCAACGCCCAGGCGTATGAGGACATTTACTCACTTACCAGCGCACAGTTTCAGCCACATTTAAGCCCCCGGCCATCTGGCCACCCAAGAGGTCACCATCCGGGCGCGTGAGTGTGTCGAGGCCCCCCACCGGCTCCTGTCCGGTCTCGAAAGGACCTCGATGAACGACAGCTCCCCCGCACGTCCCGCCGGAACGGGCCTGACCCGGCGAAGAATCCTGGGCTCGGCGGCCACCGTCGGCGCGCTCACCGCGACCGACATGGTGCTGCCCGCCAACCTCCGCAAGGCCATCGCGGAGCCCGCCCGGCGCGGCGGGCTCAGGGACATCGAGCACGTGGTGCTCCTGATGCAGGAGAACCGGAGCTTCGACCACTACTTCGGCACCCTCTCCGGAGTGCGCGGCTTCGACGACCCGAAGGCCGCGCGGCTGCCGAACGGCGACTCCGTCTTCGAGCAGCCCGACCCGGCCTCCCCGGCGGGCAGACTGCTGCCCTACCGGCTCGACACCCGTACCACCGCGGCCCAGGTCATCCCGTCCACCAGCCATGAGTGGGCCGTCCAGCACCAGGCGCTGAACGGCGGCAGGATGGACCAGTGGCTGCCCGCGCACCGGGCCGCGGACGGCAAGAACGGCCCCTACGTCATGGGCTACTTCACCCGCGAGGACATCCCGTTCCAGTACGCGCTGGCCGACGCCTTCACCGTCCTCGACCACTACCACTGCTCGGTGCTCGGCCCCACCGGGCCCAACCGCCACATGTGGCTGGCGGGCACCGTCGACCCGGACGGCGTCGCCGGCGGCCCGTCCCTCACCACGGGCGCGCCCAACGGCCAGTACTCCTTCACGACGTATCCCGAACGGCTGACCGACCACGGCGTGAGCTGGAAGTTCTACCACCAGGACGGCGCCACGGGACTGCCGACGCTCCAGCACATCGCGCAGTACTTCAACGCCCGGCCCGGCGACCCGCTGCACGACCAGGCCATGGCCTCCTCACCGCTCGGCCAGTTCGAGTACGACGCGCTCAACGACAAGCTGCCGACGGTGAGCTGGATCCTGCCGCCGTCCGGCTTCGACGAGCACCCGTCGGGCTCCCCGGCCGCCGGCGCCGCCTTCGTGTCCGGCATCATCGACGCCCTCGCGTCCAACCCGGACGTCTGGGCGAAGACCGTCTTCATCCTGTCCTACGACGAGAACGACGGCATGTTCGACCACGTCGTCCCCCCGACGCCGCCGGCGGGCACCGCCGGCGAGTTCGTCTCCAAGACGTCGGCGACCGGCGTGGACGGCGGCGGGCTGCCGGTCGGCCTCGGCTTCCGGGTGCCCGCCATCATCGTCTCGCCATGGACGGTCGGCGGCTGGGTGTGCTCCGAGGTGTTCGACCACACCTCGCAGCTCCGCTTCCTCGAACGCGTCACCGGGGTGCGGGAGCCCAACATCAGCTCCTGGCGCCGCAGGACGGTGGGCGACCTGACCTCGGCCTTCCGGTTCGGTGACACCAGCAGGAAGATCCCCGTGCTGCCGGACACCAACGGACGGCTGAACCTGTCCAAGTACCAGAGCACCCAGTTCCCCCTGCCGACCGCTCCCACCGGCGGCCAGCACCTGCCCGGCCAGGAGCCCGGCTCGCGCCCGCACGTCTCCTGAAGCACCCCTCCCCCCGTTATCTTTTCCGCGGTCCTGCAAGAGGGCTGCTGGCCTCCGGGCCCGGCATGACTGTTGCCCCCTGTCGAAC
>NZ_BNCD01000010.1:228638-315753 GCF_014656295.1 Streptomyces sulfonofaciens | reverse complement strand
CAGCTTGGTGCGGGAGGCGGAGACGACGAGCCGGGTCTCGTTGTCGGCGAGCGGCACACCGCGCGCGTCCAGGATCGAGCCGCGTAAGGCGGGCTGGACGACCTGCTGGACGTGGTTGCCTGACGCCTCCTTGGCGTAGGTGTCGCCTTTGCGGATCTGGAGGTACCACAGCCGTCCGCCGAGGGTCAGCAGGAGCGAGAGGACGAGGATCTGGATGACGACGAGCCGGATCCTGACCCGTGGGGTCCGGCCCGTCTCCGGAATGTTGGTCACGTGTCTGCCCCCTGTGCCGTGGTCGGATGCCCCGTCCGGTCGTCCGTCCCACCGTGCGGCAGTGACCGCGTCCGATCTCTCGTGGCTGTTGCGCGCCGCGCTGAAAGGCGGGTGCCTTTTCGGCTACCGGAGAGTCCCTCGGCGGCGGTAGGAAAGTCGTACCTTCCACAAAGCCTAGGCGACTGCAATGCCCCCGCGTAGCTCACGATCACGTCATCCTCGATATCAAGTCATCCTCGATTTCCCGGTGCATACGGGATGACCTCCCTTCGGGCGGCCCCGATGCGGTGGCACAGAACAGGCCCCGGGGACGGCCGGGGCCCGTTCCGCCGATTCGGCGGGCGGCCGGGTCAGCCGACCGGCAGTGCCTCGCCCAGGAACTCGGCGAGGCGACGGATGCCGGGGGCGCACGCCTGCCTGAGTTCCTCGGCCTGTTCGGCGGGGAGCCTGTTGGAGGCCCCGACCCGTCGCGTGTCCACCCGGCCGGCCACCCGGGCCGCCCACGCCTCCGGCTCCGGGATGCCGGCGAACTCGCCGAACCGGGCGAGTTCGGGTCCCGGGTCGGCCACGATCCGGTCGTAGCAGATGTGGAGCAGGCGGTCCGCGGGGAGCCCGGCGAGGTGCCTGATCGTGCTGGTGCTGTGCGACCACATCGCCCCGAAGCGCTCCATCGGGATGGCGGCGTCGGCCAGCGCCGCGGCGTCCAGGGTGTCCGGCGTGAACCTGCGCAGCCGCTCGGGCAGCAGACCCGCGTGCGCGGGGTCGCCGACCCGGAACGGGTCCACTCCCAGCTCCTTGCGCAGATCCCTGATCAGTACCGCGAGACGGAACAGCGGGTGCCGGCTCATGGACACGGCGCAGTCGGGCCCGTTCCGGTACATGTGGACGAACCGGGCCGTGGGGAAGTACGTGAGGAGGTCGGGCAGGAAGCGCATCGAGGCCCCCGACCGCTCGATCGTCACGTCACGGTCGAGGAAATCGGCCCACCAGGCGAAGAGCCGGGCGTACTGCCGGGGGAGCGGGGCCGTCGGCCACCGGGTGACCTCCTTTCCGATGGCGTCGTGGAGGGCGTCCGGGTCGTCGGTGAGCGGAGGCAGCGTCATCAGGCTGATCGCGGGCACCTCGCCCGCGGCGAAGCGTCCCGAGCCGAGCGGGTACCGGTACTCCGGGACCGCCACACCCCTGCGCATCAGTGTGTTGGGCTTGAGCCGGGGTGCGCTGAGCAGTTGCCAGAACTCCGGTCCGTCGACGTTCCCACCCGTGAATCCCAAGGGATCAAGACACGCGAAGAACTCGCTGAGGCTCAGTACTTTCCGGTGTTCGTTCACAAGGTCCGACAGCATCGTCGAACCGCAACGACCGGTGCCCAGGACGATGGTGAGTGAGGCCACCTTCTCGCTCCTTCCAAAGCGAAGACACCCGCACTCGGCAAGCGGACGGTACGCTTCCCGCGCGAGATCGTCTTCTCGTTACGCCTCCGTTCTCTCCCGGTGCTCTTCGCCCGCTCTCCGGTCGCTGTTCGTTCGCTCTCCGTGCCTTCGACCACCCGCTGGGGACGAGTGCCGCAGGCCCTGAGTGACGCCGCCCAGGCGGCAGTTGACCGGTTCCAGGCATTGACTGGCCCCTGTGCGCTATCTAGGCTTCTTCGCGGTTTTCCATGATAATAATTCGGCCAATCGGTGAAATTGGCCGGTGGGGCGACGAACTTTTCGATGGTGTGAGCCAGTCATCGGCCGGGAGCGAAGAACATCACGGCCGACTTAGCGGAAAGAGTCCTGCGGTGAATCCGATGGCGTATCAGTCCATTCCCTCCGACGAGTCCATAGCGTGTTCCAAGAACGACGACGGGGTCATCCTCCTGGAGTTCACGGGTGCGCACGAGCAGAATCCGTTCAGTCGCGCGCGTATGCGCGAGCTCGCCGCGCTGATGCGCGACATCGACGCCGACGACCGGGTGCGGTCCGTGGTGATGTACGGCGGCCCGGGGCGCTCCTTCGGCGTCGGGGGCGACTTCAACGAGGTCTCCCTGTTCACCGGCGGCGACGAGGTGAGCGACTGGGTCGACGACATCACCGATCTGTACACGTCGATCGCGTCGATCTCGAAGCCGGTGGTGGCGGCCATCGACGGCTACGCCATCGGGGTCGGCCTGCAGATCGCCCTGTGCTGCGACTACCGGGTGGGCAGCGAGCGGGCGCGGCTGGTGATGCCGGAGCTGCGGGTGGGCATCGCCTGCAACTTCGGCGGGTTCATGCTGCGCTACACCGTCGGCACCACCGTCATGCAGCGCATGCTCTACACCTGTGAGGAGTGGCCCGCCGACCGCGCCCTCGCCGACGGGCTGCTGCACGAGACGCAGCCCACCGACAAGACGCTGGAACGCGCCCTGGAACTCGCCCGCAGGATCGCCCGCTATACCCCCGAGGCCGTGCAGGGCACCAGGGCGCGGGTCAACGCCCCGTTCGTGGAGGGACTCGAAAGGGTCCGTACCGAGGCCAAGGAGTCGCACCGCAGGGCGTTCGCCGCGGGTGAGGCGCAGGTCCGGATGAAGCGGATCATCGGGCAGGGCTGAGGGGGCGGACCCCGGGGGCCGGCCCGCGCCCGGCCCCCGGACGGTGCTCGGCCCCTGCGCGGTGCTCGGCCCCCGCACGGCGCCAGGCTGCCGGGCCTGCGCTCGCGGTCTCCGGGCCGGCGCCCCGGCCGCGAGCCCCCGGGGCGCTCGGCCCCGTGGCTCCCCGGCCGCGGGCCTGCCACCCCGGGGCCTCGGTCCCCGGGACCCCGGCCCCCGGGGCCCGTACGGTCAGCTCCGGCCGGAGGGTGCCCCGGGAGGGGCCGCGACGACGGCGCGCTCGAAGTCGTCGAAGCGCGACTCCACCTGCCAGCCCAGGCGCCGGTAGAGAGCGAGCGCCGGGAGGTTCGCGGCGTCGACGGTCAGCACCATCGCGGTGCGGCCGTGGCGCCGGGCCCGGTGCATCACCGACAGCAGCAGCAGACTGCCCAGGCCCTGTTTCCTGGCCTCGGGCACGACGCCGATCTGCCGTACGTACGCGGCGTTGCGGCTGTCCCGCATGCGGTCGGTGATGTTGGCGAAGCCCACCGCGGTGCCGTCCGCCTCCAGCAGCGCGCACTGCGCGGGATCGACTCCCGGGTCCGCCTGCCACCACTGGCGCCAGGACTCGAAGGAGTCCTCGCACTTGCCGGCCTCTTCGGCGGAGAAGGCGCTGTTCTTCACCGCGTGGAACGTGCGCAGGTCCTGTTCGGTGCGGAGCGGGCGTACCGCCGCGCCCGGTACCGGGCTCGTCCGCGCAAGCCCGCCGTCCAGGGCGACCGACATCCGGTGGTAGGCGTGCGGGGAGCCGAAACCGCAGGCGTCCAGCGCGGCGCGGGCGGTCGTCTCGCCCTCGGACACGAAGCAGGACAGCCTCCCCTCGGACGCCGTGCGCGCCCCGTCCCCGCCTCCGCCCGGGTCCTGGCCGCGCCCGGCCCCGCGGGCCAGCAGTTCCCCGCAGCGCTGCTCGGCGAAGGACAGCAGGCCGACCCCGTCGGCGACGGTGGCCCGCGGCCCGAGGACCAGCTCCGCGGTCCACCCCGCCACCCCGGAGGAACTGTTCAGCCACACCGCGCCCACGGCCTCGCCGGCGCCGTCCCGCAGCAGCCGGGTGTCGCGCTCCGGGTCGAGTCCCGGGGCGGTGAGCCGGCCCGCGATCCAGGGGCGCGTCGTCTCCACCCTGCCGAGTGCGGCCAGGTCGCGGTGGCGCGCCAGCCGCCAGATGGCGTCGGTGTGGGCGCCCGGGTCGACGGGGACCAGGGCGCGCGCCGTGCCGTCCCGGCGAACGGGTGCGGTCACCGCGTGCCGCCCGCCGTGCCCCTGTCACGCCGGGGCAGCGAGTAGACGTAGGAGACCGCTCGGCGCTCTTCCTCACTGGAGTTGGCGGACGAGGTGTGCGCGGTGAAGGCGCCGAACAGCACCGCGGACCCCGCCTTCCTGGGGAGCGTGATCGGGGTCAGGTCCGGCCAGAGCCTGTCGATGTCGAGGGAGGGCTCGCGCGGCGAGGCGAAGAGGTCGTCGGGGTCCATGCCGTCGGGTATGTGCTTGACCCGTCCGCGGTGCGAACCCGGCAGGAAGCGCAGGCACCCGTTCTCCTCGTGGGCGTCGTCCACCGCGATCCAGATGGTGTAGACGTCCTCGTACTTCTCGTAGAACTCCTCCTTGAGGAACAGCGCGTCCTGGTGCCAGGGCTTCTCCGAGCCGACCTTCGACGGCTTCGCCCACATGTAGGTGTTGTAGAAGTCGCCGCTGACGCCGTGCAGCGGCCGGACCACGCCCTCGTTGAGGTTGATCAGTTCTGGCACGGCGGCCAGCTCGGGGGAGCACTGGTGGGCGAACGACACCACCCGCACCTTGCCGGGGATGCCCTCCTGCCCCGAGGCGCGCGCACCCCACCCGCCGCCCTCGGCTTCCGACTCGAGCTGCCACTCGACCGTGCTGTGGCGCATCTCCTCGGTCTGCCGTATCAGCCGGTCGCACCCGCGGCGCATCAGGTCGAGGACCGATTCGGGCACCAGGTCGTCGATCGTGATGAAACCGCGCTCGTCCAGTTCTCCGGCGAGATCGGCAATCGATTGGCTGAGTTGCATCGGGCCACCTTTCGGTACGTGCACGGGCGTGCGGCCGTGAGAACCCTGTTTCACACGACTATGTGCAGGCGTGCCGAGCACCGGCAACGGAATGGCCGCGTACGGTTCGGGCCGGGCCCCAAAAGGCATAAGGCGCCCGGCCCCCGGGGCCGCCCCGGCGCCTAGGGTGGGCTGGATGGCGCCGGTCGCACCGCGGCCGGCGGTGGCGGTGGTCGGCCGGCGGGCCGGGAGGGACGGCATGGCGGAAGTGGTGCGGCCAGAAGCGGTGCGGGCGCAGGGCACGGAGGCGCAGGGTGCGGGGGCGAGCGCCCCGGAGTCCGTCTCGGCGGTGATCGTGGACTGGGGCGGCGTGCTGACGCAGTCCTTCGACGAGGCGATCGAGGTGTGGGCCGCCGCCGAGGGCGTGGACAGCGGGGAGTTCCACGCGGCCCTCGGACGGCTGCTCGGCCCCGGCGCACGGCCGGGCACGGAGCCCAACGTGTTCCACCGGGTCGAGCGGGGTGAGATGCCGGTGGCGGAGTTCGAGGCCGCGCTGGCCGCGCTGGTGCACAGGCCCGACGGCAGCCACCCCCCGGCCGAGGGCCTGGTGCAGCGCATGTTCGCGCACTTCACCGAGGACGCCGCCATGACCGGGCTGCTGCGCCGGCTGCGCGCTGCGGGGGTCCCGGTGGCGCTGCTGTCCAACTCGTGGGGCCACCGCTACGACCGCACCGGATGGGACGGGCTCTTCGACGCGGTGGTGATCTCCTGCGAGGTGGGGATGCGCAAGCCGGAGCCGGAGATCTTCCACCACACCGCCCGGCAGTTGGGCCTGGGGCCCGGGGAGTGCGTCTTCGTGGACGACCTGGGCCGCAACGTGCGCGCCGCGCAGGCACTGGGAATGGCCGCGGTCCACCACAGGACGGCCGCGGAGACCGGGGAAGCCCTGATGTCCCTGCTGCGCCTCGCCGACCGCCCGGCCACCCGCTGACGGCAGCGGCCGGCCGGCCGCTGTGTGCCGGCCGCGCACCTCGTGCCCCGGTCCGCCGTGTCCGGCAGGCCGTGCCCCGGCCGGAGGCGAACTCCGAACCGGATGCGGCCCACCGGGGCCCGCCGTGTCACCGGGCGGTCGCGGAGGCCACCGGAGCACTGACGGCCTTCCTGCTGCGCGGCTGGGCGCAGGCCGCGGCCCGCCGGCGGGCGGCCGGTGCGGGGGACGGCGGCGCGGGGACGGCCGCGGCGGCCGCCGGTACCGCCGAGTTCTGCCGTATGCGGCCCACCAGTTCGTCGAGTCGGCTCTCGGCCGGCCCCGAGCAGTCCAGCAGCCGCCGGGCGGCGGGGGACAGCGAGGTGCCGCGTGCCGTGCTGTACACCAGCGGCTGGCCGCAGCCCTTGCCCAGCCGGTGGATACGGCGGGTCAGCGCGGGCTGGGTGACGAGCAGCGCCTCCGCGGCGCGGTTGAGGCTGCCGATCCGGTCGATGACCCGCAGCAGGTGCAGGTGCTCGGGCTCGAAGCAACAGCCCGGGTCCGGCTCCGTCCAGTGCAGTTCGGCGAGCAGGAGGGGCAGCGGCGCGACCGTGGAGCACGACAGCGGATCCACCAGGGCGCGCGCCGGGAGCCGGGGGCTCTTGGAGAGCGCGGGGAAGGTGGCCGACAGGGCGTAGGCGGGGTTGCACTTCGCCGCCCGCTGGACGTACCCGTACCTCAGCCAGGCGCACAGCTCACGGGCCAGGGCCAGCGGGACGACGAGCGGATCCACGGCCAGCGCCAGCCGGCGGACCAGCTTCTGGCGCAGCGGCCTGAGCACCACGCTGCGCTCGTGCTCGGAGTCCGCGGAGACCGGCGAGACCAGCGCGATGCCGTACCCGCGGCCGACCAGGTCCAGGGCCGCGCTCTGCGAGCGGACCGTGTAGCTGACGCGCGGAGCCGGGGTGAGCAGGGAGAAGGCCCAGCGCTGGTCGTCGGCCGAGTCGCCGCCCACGGTGGCCACCCACTCGGCGTCGGCCAGGTCGTGCGGGTCGAGGACCTCCCGCTGGACGAGGGGGTGCTCCCTGGGCAGTGCGACCCACTGCGGTTCCTCGACGACGGTGTGCACCAGCGCCTCGCTGCGGCGCAGCCCCGGCCTGCGGGTGGTCTCCCAGCCGCAGGCGGCGTCGACCGCGTACCGCTCGAAGCGCTGCCAGACGTAGTGGTCGTCGCCGGGCACGACGTCGAACACCGCTTCGGGGAAACGGTCCGCCAGGTCCCGGCCCATGCCGTACGCCAGGTCCGCGCCCACCGCGAACTGCACGACCGGCAGCCGCAGTTCGGGGTCGGCGCGGTGGTGGGCCGTGGCCAGGGCGAAGTCGATGGCGCCGAGCAGCCGCCGGCCGGCGTGCAGCAGGGCGTGCCCGGCCTCGGTGAGTTCCGTGCCATTGGCGTTGCGCGCGACCAGGGAGGTGCGAAGCCTGCGCTCCAGCTTGATCAGACGGCGGCTCGCGGACGACTGCGTCATCCGGCCACACCTCTCCACCGCGTGCAGGCTCCCGTGGTCCGAAACCGCTTGCAGTAACGCCACATCCGAGCGTCGCAGATCGAACATCGAGCACTCCTCCCCCGTAAGCCTCGGCCGACCCACACAGGGCGGCCCCAACCGCCTGTGACGTGCGTCTCACTTATCGTATGGTCGTTCGGTGGCCGGTGTCCTCGCCGTCAGGTAGTTGGCCGAATCGGATGGGTGGCCCGTCCCGACGCGGAGGGCATCTCCTGCCCAGGGTGCTCCGCGGGCTTCGGGAAGGCCAGCGCCGCGGCGACCCCGGCGGCGCACAGCACCGCCGAACCGACGAAGACGGTCGTGTAGGCGCCTGCGGCCGGGTAGCCCGCGGCGGGCGTCGCCACGGCCAGGATCATGGAGCCGACCTGGACCCCGAACGAGCCGCCGAGGTTGCGCAGCACGCTGTTGATCCCGACCGTCACCGCCGTGGTCCCGCTCGGTGAGACGAGCGTGAGCAGCTCCGCGACGGCCCCGCCCAGCAGGCCGGTGGCCAGCCCGGTCAACGCGGTGCCCAGCGCCAGCCCGGCGACGGTGCCCGACTGGAGGGCGAACACCACCGGGGAGACCGCGAACAGCGCCGTGCTCGTGATCATCAGGGCCCGTGCCGTCATCCATCCCGACTGCCGCACCCATCCGGAGAGCAGCCCCCCGGTCAGCGCGGTGATCTGCATCGGCAGCATCACCAGGACCGTCGTGCCCCCGTCGGCGGCGAGGCCGTAGCCCGTGGAGCGGGGCGCGTCGGCGAGCGCCGGTGCCAGCACGCCGTTCTGGAACATCACCAGACCGGTCAGCAGGCTCACCGCGTTCAGGGTCCAGATCGGGCGGCGGCCCAGCAGCCGCGTGTCGATCGCCGGCTGCGGCGAGCGCCGCTCCACGCGTACCAGCGCGGCGCAGCCCACCACCCCGGCCGCCAGCAGCACCGCTGCGGTGACCGACCCGAGCCCCTCCTGTCCGTACCGGGTCAGCGCCAGCAGCAGGCAGGCGCTGACGGCACTGAGCAGCAGCAGGCCGGGCACGTCCACCCGCGTCCCGGTGCGGCGCGGCGTCTCGGGCAGCACCAGCGCGCCCATCGCCAGCAGGACGACCGCCAGCACACCGGCCGTCGCGAACAGCCAGCGGAACGCGGCAGCGCCGTCCCCGAACAGGCCGACCAGCAGGATGCCGACCCCGCCACCGGTACCGAAGGCCGCGGACAGCACACCGGAGGGCCCGGCCAGCGGCTGGTCGGGGAAGCCCTCCCGCAGCAGTCCGATGGCGAGCGGGAAGATACCGGCCGCGACGCCCTGCACCAGCCGCGCGACGAGCAGGACGGCGAACGTCTGCGCGAGGGTGGCCGCCACCGACGCGAGGGCGACGACGGCGAGCACCCAGAACAGCAGCACGCGCCGGCCGTAGAGGTCACCGAGGCGGCCCACCACGGGAGTGGCCACACAGCCGACCAGCAGATGGCCGGAGACGATCCACGAGGCGTCCGTTCCCGAGACGCCGAAGGCGTGCTGGATCTGCGGCAGCAGTGTGGCGACACCGAGCTGGAGCAGCGAGAAGAGCCCGCAGGCCCCCGCGAGTCCGCTCAGTGCCGCCCGCCGCGCCCTGGACGGATTCAGGCCGCGGACGGTGCTCACCGCTGTTCGCTGAGCACCGCATCGGCCAGCGAGGTCACCTCGGCCGACTCGAAGCGGTGGCAGTAGTGGTTGATCCGAGACACCGGGTAGCTGGGGCCGATCGCCGCCAGCGCGAACGCCTTGAGGTCACCGGGCACCGGCTGGTAGCGGCCGTTCGCGCCGAACCGCTGGTCGCCGTAGGTGACCCGGACCCTGCGCGGCAGAAGCGGGCCGCCGCCGAAGTAGGCGGGCCAGTCGTGGGCGTACTCGGCCGTCTTGCCGCGCTCGGGCGCGTAGTCGGGGCGCAGCATGACATCCCGCTGGAGCCGCAGGACGTCCTCCAGGCGGGCGTCCTGGTCGGGATGCAGGTCCAGGGTGGTGAGGTACTCCCGCAGCTCGGCGTGGAACCGGTCGAACTCGGTGGCGATGCGCAGCCAGCCCCAGTTGTCGATCGTCCAGCCGCGGCGCTTGCCGTACGGGGCGAGGTCGGCGGCCATGTCGGGCTGGCTGGCCACCAGGTTGGCAAGCGGCAGCGTGGGGATGTCGATGTAGTCCTGGTAGAGGCTGCGCATCCGCAGGTACACCGACCCGAGGACACTGTCGGGACGGCTGCTGAAGTAGTTCTGCAGCCCCTCGTAGAAGCGGGTGTAGCCGATCTCGTGCTCCTGCCTGAGGAAGATCGACAGGTAGCGGGTGTAGCAGCCGTTGTGCAGGAACTGCACCGCCTGGACGAAACCGAAGGACTCCACCCAGGCGTCCCGCGGCATGGCGTTGGTCTCCATCACCATGTCCACCGTCTCCGCCTCGTCGTCGGGCGTGCCGTCACGCTCCACGTACAGGCGCTTGGGGACGGTGCGCAGCCCGTAACCGGCGATCTTCTGGGGGGTGTTGATCGGCGCGTTGGGCAGGATGCCGAACTCGTAGACCCGGATGTCCTCGTGGTTGCCGGCCTCCAGCAGCGAGCCGATGCCGTCGCGGAACGTGCGCGAGGTCTCCAGGGGCAGGCCGAGGATCAGCTCGGTGTAGGTGTGGATGTTCTCCGCCGCGTACCGCTGCTGGAGCTTCTGGTAGTTCTCCAGGCCGATGTTCTTGCGGTCGATGGCCTCCAGCACGTCCATGTCGGTGCTCTGCATCGACAGCGTGGTGCCCATCAGCAGGTCGGCGTCGTGCCAGGTCTTGCTGATCTCGAAGACCCGGTCGTTGGAGTTCTTGGCGAAGTTGACGCGGATCTGCCGCGGTGCCCCGCTCGCCGCCCGGGCCTCCGCCAGGGCGTGCGCGATCTCCAGGTCGCGGGGCATGATGCCGAAGTTGGCGTCGCAGATGAACAGGTCCTCCACGTCGTTGCGGGCGAACCACTCGATCTCTTCCTGCAACCGCTCGTCGTCGAAGATCCGCAGGGCGCTCATCGTCGCCGAGCCCCAGTCGCAGAAGGCGCAGGAGTACGGGCAGCCGCGGTTGGTCTCCCACAGGGCGTAGAAGCGCAGCCCGCGCTCCCGGCAGGTGGCCACCGCGGCGTCCATCACCCCCTCCAGGTAGGGGCTCGGGCTCTCGATCTTCCTGGGCAGCCGCTTGGCGGGCGGCCCCGCCACGGCCCGTCCGTCCCGGCCCACCGAGACGCCGGGCACGGTCGTGTAGTCCGGGCTTTCGGCGAGGCGCTCCGCCAGCAGTTCGCGGAACGCCACCTCGCCCTCGCCGTGCGCGAGCACGTCCACGTACGGGTGCTGGGCGAAGAAGTCACCCGGCCGGTCGGGGACATGCGGTCCGCCGGCCACCACCAGCACGTTGGGGTAGCGCTCCTTGACCAGTTTCGCCACCTTCATCTGGCGGCGGAAGTTCCACACGTAGCAGGACAGGGCGAGGACGTCGGGCTCGGTGATGCCGTCGGCCATCTCCTGGACGGGGGCGACCAGGAAGACCGGGTCCCGGAAGTCGTAGGCGGCCGCGATCCGCGGGTCCTGCTCCGCGTAGGTGCGCAGCAGACCGGCCACCAGAGGAAGGAAGGGCACCGCGTTGAGGCCGATGAAGTACACCTTGCGGCGGCGGCCGGCGAGTTCGGCGGTCATGCTGTCACGGCTCCTCGTTGTCGGACACTTCTCTGCGTGGGCACCCGGCCGGATCGTCCGTGCTGCGGATCCGGTCGGGTCATCCGGTGCTGGAGAGCCGTTCGGGCTCCCTGGGACGCGACCAGTCGGCGCCATCGCGCAGGGACCGGAGCATCTCGTCGAAGGCGCTGTCGTCGGAGTAGTAGAAGACCGACGGGTCGGCGCCGGAGGTCACCCCGGGCGTGGTGCGGGCGCTCGCCCCCGCCAGCAGGTCGGCGAGCCGGTGGTAGAAGCTCTCCAGCGGCAGCCGGGTGGGGAAGAGGGTGTGGTAGCAGTCGAAGAGCTCCGGGTTGTCGCTGATCAGCTCGGACCGGGACTCGTCGTAGAGGTCCGTGCCGGGCAGCGGCGTCAGCACCGAGAAGCTCGGCATGTCGACCTGGAGTTCCTCGACGGTGCGGCTGAGCCGGGCGAAGTCCTCGTCCACCCAGTTGGGCTGGACGATGAAGTTGGCCCGCACCTTCACCCCGTTGGCGTGGAAGAGGTCCAGGGCCCGCCGGGTCTGGCCGGGGTCGGTGCCCTTGCGGTAGTCCGAGAGCTCCTCGTCCGTCATCGACTCCGCGCCGACCAGCACCGAGTCCAGGCCCACCTCGGCCCACCGGACGATCACGTCGGGCCGGCGCAGTGCGGTGTCGGTGCGCACGTACATGTGGAACCGCTTGCGGACCCCGGCCTTGTCGATGGCGTCCGCCAGCTCCAGCATGCGCGCGGGCTGGATGAACGCCTCGTCGTCCACCACGTACAGGTTCTGGCCGTCGATGTCGGCGATCTCGGCCAGTACCCGGTCGATGTCCTTCACCAGGTAGCGGCGGTCCGTCATCCGCCACAGCGAGCAGAACTTGCAGGTGTACGGGCAGCCGGCGGTGAACCGGATGAGCGACACCGGGCGGTAGATGGAGTGGAAGTAGTCCTGGCGGTGGTGCGCGAGCAGCGAGCGGTCGGGCATCGGCAGGTTGTTGAGCGCCGCCGGCTTGGGACGGCGGTCACGCTCCAGACCGGTGCGCGCGTCGTACGGGGCGAGGCCCAGCACGGGCGTGGGGGTGCGGCCCGCCTCCAGCTCGGCGGCCAGGTGGCTGAGCGGCGCGCCGCCCTCACCTGCCACGACCCAGTCGGCGGCGAAGCCGTCCAGCCACTCCGCCGACACCGTGGGATGGTGGCCACCCAGCACGATCGGAACGTTGGGCCACAGCCGCCGCGCCTCCCGGCTGACCTCCCGGGAGACATGGGCGCTGGTGGTGTACGGGATGGCCACACCCACCAGATCGGGTGGTTCGTGGCTGAGCGCGTACTGCTCCAGCGGCGGATCGATCCGCAGGTCGTGGATGGTCACGTCGTGGTCGCCGCGCAGCGCACCGCCCAGGTACTCGAGCGGCAGCGGTTCACAGCAGCTCAGCCGATCGCTGAGGAGGGCCCGTTCGTTACGAGGCCACACCAGCAAGATCCTCATCGGATCCCTCCCTGTCGTTGGTCCCGGTCTCCGTCCCGGTGCCGGACGCCACCGGTCCGTCGTGGCAGAACACGGAGGTCGCCATCGCGTACAGCCGCTCGGCCTGGGCACGCCGGTCGTCACCGCCCAGCGCGGCGGCGAACATCCGGCTCATGGCGGTGCCCTCGTGAATACCGCGCTTGGGCCGCCAGGCGACCTCGCCCGGCAGGACCGTGGCGGCGGCACTGCGCAGCACCCACTTCGCCGCGTCGTCGCGCACCTTCAGCCGGCCGCGGATGCCGAACGCCGTCGCCATCACCTCACGCGTCCAGTAGGGGTAGCGGACGACGGTGTTGCGGTCGTCGGCGAAGACGGGGCTGAACTCGTTGCTCCGGGCGGTCGCGGTGGTCTGGGCGACCACGTTCCGCTCGATGTCCGTCTCGCTCCCCGTGCCGCCGAGCCCGGCGAACAGCAGGTCGGCGCCGTACCCGGAGAGCAGCACCTGGCGGTCGCCGGTGCTGATGCGGCTCAGCAGGAAGCACACCGGAGCGGCGATCTGCAGCGTCAGCAGGTCCCAGGTCTCCAGCGAGCGGATCATGCCGGGCAGCAGCTCCAGCAGCTCGTCGGGGCCGAACAGCAGCTCCTGGTGGGTGCTGCCGAGGCGCTTGGCGAGGAACGCCGCCTGCTCGAACTCGTCGCCGAACGGGGTGCCCACGGTGTACGTGCGCAACCTCGCTCCGGTGACCTCGCGCGCCGCGAGCGCCGCGACCGTGGAGGAGTCCACCCCGCCGCTCAGCGTGAGCCCGACCTCGTCGAGACCGGCGGACAGCCGGGCCACCGACGTCTGCAAGGCGTTGCGCACGCTGTCCACCCCGGCCACGGGGTCGACCACCTCGGGCCGGTCCGGCAGCCTCTGCAGCCGCCGGACGGAGACCGGGTCGGTGCCGAACGCCTCCGTGGCGAGGGTCACCGCGCTGTTCGCGGGGACCGCCGTCACACCCGCGAACCGGCCGCCGGGCAGCAGCGACTGCTCCGCGCTGCCGAGCACCGGGGAGCCGGAGAGCAGCGGCAGGATCGCTCCCGCCGACGTGGCGATCAGCAGCGTGCCGTCGTCGGCACGCGCGTAGTGCAGCGGGCAGGTGGCGCCGATGTCGCTCCACAGCGTGGCCCGGTCGCCGCGCACCAGCACGGCGCAGTAACGCGAGTGGCTCCGGGCGGTCCAGGCCACCAGCTCGTCGAGCGGCGCACGCTCCGGCGGGCGCTCCTCGACCAGCCGGTCACCGTGCACGACCAGCGCGTCCGGGCCGTTGCGCAGTATCTGGGTGCTCAGTCCGCGGCCGGTGCCCAGGGGCTCGAAGCCCACCGAACCACCGTGGCAGCGCAGCAGGAAACCCGCCATGTCAGTAGACCCCCTCGACGCGGTGCCCCTCGGTGAACTCAGGGGAGTACGGATCACCCAGCCAGGGCCAGGGATAACGCTCTGCGGCCACCCCGTACGGCTGCACCCGGCGCGCCCGGTCGCGCTCCCAGAACCCGGGCACCAGGGCGTCGTCGGTCAGCCGCCACACCCGCACCCGGCCCTCCTCGCCGAACGGCACCTCGGTGCCCGTCGACTCGTCGACGACGTCCAGCGCGACGTGCGGCTGGCAGGGCACGTACACCACCCGGTGGTCGTCCTCGGCCTCGAACGGCTTCTGCCAACTGATGCCGGTGGTCGAGGTGCCGTACATCCCGACGACGGGCACACCGGGGAAGAAGTCCTCGCGGAGCTGGCGATGGGTCTCGGGCTCCATCGTGGTACCGGCGTGCACGATGGCCCGGACGCCGGGCAGTGCCTCGGTCCCCAGCCGCTCCGGCAGCATGTCAAGCAGCCGGGAGGTGCAGAACAGCACGCCGATGTCCTGGGCCCGGGTGACCTCGGCCACCTGGTCCCAGATGTGCTGCACGTACCGGTCGTAGGCGGCCGTCATGCCCTCCTCGCCGAAGATCTTCACGATCCGCGGGTCGAGGTCGACCGAGAAGCACATGCCGCCGCGGCGCTCCGCGAAGGCGACGACGAGCCGGCCGGTGGTGTGCGGCCCCATCGGCCCGACGAACAGCCAGTTGCAGTTCCGCGGCACGCCGTGCAGGTCGAGGAACTCGTCGGAGAAGTCCAGGATGTCCGCCCAGTAGCGGGCACCCCAGGTGCCGTGCTTGGCGGGTCCCGTGGTGCCGCCGGTCTGCGCGGCCCACAGCGGGCCGCCCTTGTCGAGCACCGAGCGCGGGACGAAGTTCTCCAGCGGCGTCCGCCGAGACGCCTCCTCGAAGTGCATCTGGTCCGGGCCGTCCTTCAGGCCGAGCACGGCGACGGCGTCCTGCAGGGTCCGGACCTTCTCCAGGGCGTTGGTGCCCAGCCGGCGGTCGCGCTCCAGCCAGTAGGGGGTGCCGTGCCGAGGGTCGAAGTGGAGGCCGACGGTCCGGCGAACGTCGTCATCGGTGATCGGACGGAGCGCCGACCCGCTCGGACATCGCATGGCTGATCCCTCTCGTCTGATGCTGTTGCCGGTCACGCGCCGGCGCCCGGCAGAACCGCCTTCTTCTTGAACAGGAAATCGGCCAGGTAGCCCTCGTGCGGGTCGCACGGGTCGTAGCCGCGGTCGAACTCCTCACCGCCGAACACCTTGTCGACGCCCGGTTCCTCGGCGAGCGCCCGCTCGATGCCGTCGCCCGCACCGAGGACGGACACGATCAGCGACCCCGCGCAGGCCGCGACGGCCTTCGACCGGGGCACATGCGCCACCGCGGTGAACGGGAAGGGCAGCTCCGTGCCGAAGAGCGGCGAGCCGGGGTCCACCAGCAGCACCGTGGGACGCAGGAAGGCCCTCCCGTCGAGATCCACCCGCAGCGGCACACCGGTGGCGGCCTCGGTGACGTCGACCGCGCCGGCCGCGATCTCCCGCTCGATGCGCACGGCAAGCGCGTCCCGTGCGCCGCGGTCCGGGAAGGCCGGCACCGTCGCCGCGGGGTCGTCAAGGGGCAGCACGGGGCGGGTGGCGAACTCCTCGGCGAGCAGCCCCGCGGCCTCCTCGGCGGCACCGAGCACCACCAGGGAGCTGATGTTGGTGCACAGCCGGCCGCAGCCGGCGAACGCCTCCCGGGCCAGCCGCTGCCAGGCGTCCTTGGGCGGGGCATCGCCGACGACGGCCCGGCTGCGGCCGTAGTGGTAGGTCTTGACCTTGCCGGGCGGCAGGTCCTGCGGCACCTGCTCGCCCGGCCACAGCACCTGGTCGGCGAGCCGGCGCAGGGCCGGCGCGTCACCGTGCACCAGCGACACCGCGCCCTCGGGCAGCCCGGCGGCGTACAGCGCCTCGGTGAGCAGGACGGCGGTGAAGGGGTCGCGGGCGGAGGTGCCCAGCAGCACGGGGCGGCGGGCGGCGAGCGCCTGGAGCCACTCGATGTTGATGGTCGGGAAGTTGTCGGGCACGCGCACGTGCACCGACCGCCCGGCGGGCCGCCAGCTCCACCGCGGGTGGCCGCCGCCGGTCCGGTACGCCGCGACGGTGCCGTCCGGGGACTGCGCGGCGAGGATCTCGTCCATGCGGCCGAGGTCGTCGGCCACCGTGCGGATGCCGCGCGCCGCCCGGCGCGTCGGCAGTCCGGCCGCCGCGGACAGCGCCCGCAGCCACGGGTCGAGCTCGCCGGCGGCCAGCTTGGCGGTGAGCCGGTCGGCGGCGCCGCGCAGCAGCCCGAACCAGGCGTCGTCGTCGAGGGCGCGGAGCTGGCGTGCCGCCTTCCCGGCCTCCTGCGCCATCCGGAACTGCACCAGCCGGCCCGCGGTCCCCAGCCGGGCCAGCGGCCGCCCGGCACCGTCGTCGAGCAGCTCGGGACGGCTCGACATCACCGGGCGCGAGCCCGAGTAGGCCGGCACGTCCAGAGCGGCGACGGTGTCCGGGGCGGCCGGCAGGGCGCCCGTGGCGAGGGTCGTCACTGGACCTCCGGGACGAGGGCAGCCGGCTCCTTGGCTGCCGGTGCCCCGCCGTCCATCAGGCCCAGGCGGGTCTGGACGGTGTCCAGGTTCGCCAGGAACGCGATGCGCTTGTACTGGCCGTCGCGGCGGGTCGGGGTCATGTCGTCGTAGAGCTTCCACAGCTCGTCGATGGACGCGCTGGGGCTGGAGGTCACCGGGATGTGGCCCGTGTAGCAGTCGGTGTCGCTGGTCTCCACGGTGAAGTTGACCCGCTTGGCCATGTCCTTCTCCACCTCGTGGTGGAAGGGCACGAAGAAGCAGGGCGAGACGATGTCGTGCTGGTTGGCGCCGAGCCGGGACTGGAGCCAGGTGATGGTCGCGCGCATCGCGTCGTCGGTCTCGCCGGGGATGCCGAGGATCAGGGTGGCCTGCACACCGATGCCGGCCTTGCCCAGCGAGCTCAGCGCGCGCTCGGTCACCTCCACCTTGACCGGCCGGCCCAGACGCTTGAGCAGCGACCAGTCCAGCGTCTCCACACCCACCAGGAGGCGGAAGCAGCCGGACTCGCGCAGCATCTGCGCCATCTCGTCGTTGATCAGGTCGGGACGCGCCTTGGCCTCCCACTCGAACTTGCCCTGCAGGCCCGACTTGGCGATGTGCTCGCACAGCTCCTGCATGCGCGGCACGTCCTCGACGAAGTCGTCGTCCTCGATGCGGATCCGGTCGAACCCGTGCACCTCGACGAGCTCGCGGATCTCCTCGATCACCCGCTCGGCGCTGTGCCGGCGCTGGCCGACGCCCCACTGGTGCTTGGAGTAGCAGTAGGCGCAGGCGTAGGAGCAGCCGCGGCTGGTGACGACGTTGCCGGCCCGGCCGCGGGAGATCGTCCGGTACAGCTCCATGTCGGCCAGGTCGCGGGCCGGCTTGGGCAGCTTGTCCAGCCGCATCACCTGGGGGGCGGAGGGCGTCTCGACGACCGTCCCGTCCTCGTCGCGGAAGACGATGCCGCGCACCTTGTGGAAGTTCTTGCGGCCGTTGGTGCCGTACTCGTGGACCAGGTGCGAGAAGGTGACCTCGCCCTCGCCCTTGACGATCACGTCGGCGGCGCCGTCCTCGACCAACTGGCGGGCCAGCGGCGTGGCGCCGACACCGCCCAGCACGGTCAGGGCCGCCGGCCGGTGGTGCTTCACGTCCGCGGCGAGCTTGATGCCGTTCTTGAGGCTGGACGTCAGCACCTGGATGCCGACGATGTCCGGCTGGTGGCCGCGCAGGAACTCGTTCGGCGTGGCGAGCGGGCGCTGCAGGACGAAGAGCTGGTCGTCGATGAAGTGGACGTCCGTGCCCTTCGTGTCGTGGAAGGTGCCCTCCCGCAGCACGGCCGCGAGGGACAGCAGTCCCAACTGCGGTGCGGAGATCGATTCTCCGGAGTACGGCGACCTGCGAGCGTTCACGAGAAGAACTTGCATGCTTAGTCTGCCTCCTGCGAGTGGACAGTCCCCGGGCGCGGCCCGGCTGACCGCCCGCAGCCTGTGCACACGGGTTCCATGGCTGGAGAAGGTGCTGTGCGGTCCTGGCCCGTGTCACAAGGTGGGCTGGTCTGGTCGTCAGCGGGTGATCCGGGGGGATCGGGGTGATCGTCGAGCAGGCCGTCAGGACGCGGCGGCGTGCCCGGATGCTGCTCCGGTCGGTCGACAGCGGTGCTGGATGGGGGGCTGCATGTGCGTTCCAGCCCAACACGGGTCCCGGCCGCCGTCCAATGCCTTTAGCGGGTCGCGGCCGCGCCGCCACGGCATGGGCGGGAACGGCGCCTTCGGCCATGCCGTGGGTGCATCACGGCGATGCGCCAATGGCTCCTGTGCCGGGTGCCGGCTCTGTGGCAGCATCGCTGCGGAGTTACCGAGATCAGATCAACTGCCTCGCACTCGTATCGGAGAGGTGCCGATGACCCCTTCCCGCCAACCGGCCGACGCAGCTGACCTGACCAGCACCTCGACGGGGGCCACCGCGGCAGCCGACCGCGAGGCGTTCTGGCGTGACGGAGTGGTCCGCTGGGACGGCGTGCTGACGCCGCAGCAGGTGGCGGACCTGCGCATCTCGGTGGAGAAGGCGTTCTTCTCGGCGGGCCGGCCCGCCGAAGGGGTCCGCGACCTCTCCGAGCGGCAGGGCGAGCCGCTGGACCTGGCGTTGCTGCAGAAGGTCGACCTGTGGCAGTCCGACGCCACGTGCGAGGCCCAGGTCCGCCGCCCCGACCTGGTACCCCGCGTGGAGGCACTGCTCGGCGGGCCGGTACGGCTCTTCCGCGACCACTCCTTCTACAAGGCGGCGGGCAAGGGCGAGCGCAGCCGCCTGGTGCTCCACCAGGACAACCGGTACTGGCACCTGGACCCGCCGGACGCCGTCACCGTGTGGATGGCCCTGGACGACGCCACCCTGGAGAACGGCTGCGTGCAGTACGTGCACGGCAGCCACCGCTGGGGCCGGGTCGAGCACACCCGCCCGGAGGAGGGCGCGGTCCTCGTCGAGGCCCACAGCGACCAGGAGCCCGTCGCCTACCCGGTGCCCGCGGGCAGCGCCCTGGTCCACCACGCCAACACCCTGCACGGCTCCGGCCCCAACCTCACCTCGGGACCCCGTCGCGCCTACGCCCTCGTCTTCGTGCGGGCCGACGCGACCGTGCGCGGCCGACCGATGACCGACTTCCCGCTCGCCGCCGACCTGGTCAAGTGAGGCACCCGATGTCCGACGCCGCAGTCATCCCCGCAGACAAGGCCCAGGAGAGTGAGGAACGGCACGAGCGCCCCCGTGAGGACGAGGGCCGGCCCGGCGCCTACGAGACGATCCTGTTCGAACGCGTCGACGGCGTCGCCTGGGTGACGCTCAACCGGCCCGAGCGGCTCAACGCCACCACCGAGCGCATGCACCACGAACTCCTCGACGTCTTCGCCCGGGTCGCCGACGACGGCACGACCCGGGCGCTGGTGCTCACCGGCGCCGGGGACCGGGCCTTCTGCATTGGCAGCGACCTGGGCTTCCTGAGCGAGGTGCTGGCCGGCGAGGAGGCCGACACCGAACTCTTCGCCGCCTATCTGGAGCGGCTCAACCGCGTGGTGTTCGCGCTGGAGCGGCTGCCCATGCCCACCATCGCCATGGTGCAGGCGAAGGCCAGGGCGAGCGGCTTCGAGATGGTCATGGCCTGCGATCTGGTACTGATCGCGGACGAGGCCAAGATCGGTGACGTCCACACGCCCTACGGCCATATGCCGGGCGCCGGTGCCACCCATCGCACGGTGCGCAAGATGGGGCTCCAGCCCGCGATGGAACTGCTCATGACGGGCCGCTGGCTGTCCGCGGCGGAGGCCGTCGAGAAGGGCGTGGCGCTGCGTGCGGTGCCCCGCGCGCACCTGCGCGCGGAGACCGCCGCGCTCGCCGCCACACTGGCCGGGATGCCGGGCGACTGCCTGCGCCATCTGAAGGCCGCCGTCATGGGCGGTCTCGGCGGCACCGTCGAGGAGGCCGTCGCGGTGGAGACCCGCGAGTACCTCGCCCTGATGCGCAGCTCCTCCGGCCCTGTGGACGGCTACCGGGAGGGCCAGCGGGAACGCGCGACCCGCCGCGGCGCATCGTCCTGACCCCACCCCCCGAGGAACGCGCCCCCCGGGGCGCAGCCATGCCTGAAGGGGCGGGCTGTGCCTTGAAGGGGTGCGGGGAACAGCGCGAGGAGCCATGACGAGCGGGTCGGGTGGCCCGGGTCCCAGGCGGGGCAGCCCTGCTCGCACGGGCCCACCGGCGGGTGGACGGCCGCAGGCCCCTCACCCGGGGGCGGGTGGGCGGCCGCACGGTGCGGGGGCGGGTGGGCGGCGGCACAGGACCCCGACCCCGCGCCCGGGGCGCAGCCCCGCCCGCGCGGAACGGCGCGGGCGGCCCGGTGAGGCCCTCACCGCCCCAGGCGGGCCGCCGCATCCGACCCACCGGCAGGCGGCCGGGGCAGCTCGCCCCCATAACGGAGCTTCGCCTCCGCGAGCTCCTCGACCCGTCCCGCATCCGACGCCCGCTCCCATCCCCCCAGCCGCAGCAGCCACGCGACGATGCTGCCGGTGAAGCCCCAGACGAACAGGCCCCCCACCAGGAAGCCGGGCCCGAGGTAGCCGGTCGGGAAGCGGAGCTGCAACCGGCACGCCGGCTCCCCGAGGTCCCGCACCGGTACCCGGTGCACCGAGACGATCTCGTCGCCGTCCCCCGCCAGCTCGCCCACGCCGTCCCACCAGCCGAGCACCGGGGTGACCGCGAACCCGCTCCAGGCCAGGTACAGCGGAGGCAGCGGGGCGACGACGTGGACCGAGGCCGGGTCGAGGCCGGTCTCCTCCGAGAGCTCGCGCAGGGCGGTGTGCGCGGCGTCGCGGTCGTCGGAACGCACCGAACCGCCGGGGAAGCACACCTGGCCGGGATGGTCGCGCAGCGTGTCGGAGCGCTGGAGGAACAACAGGTCGGGGCCGTCGTCCCCGGCCCCGAAGAGCACCAGGACGGCGGAGGCCCGTTTCCCGGCGGTGTCCGGAAAGGCGTAGCGCGCCAATTCGGGAGCGCTGTCACGGGCGGCTCGCCGGCCCATGTCGGCCAGCCAGGACGGCACCTGGGGCCCGGTCGGATGTGCCTGGTCGTCAGCCACGGGCGCCAGCGTAGGCGAGCGGCCACCGCACTGCGCCCGCTCCGTGGGGCATTGACGCGAAACGATTCTGCCCCTTGCGACACTCCGTGATGCGTTCCGGACATGATCACGCATGGTGAATAATGGTTCGCGCTTCGTGTCGATCAACGTCGAGAGTCGAGGTCCTCTCCGATGCCCAGCCGGCGCACCCGACAGGCGTCCCCCGCCGCGCACCCCGGACCCTCGGCGGCCGGTGCGCTCGGGGCCGTTCCGGGTCCGGGCGCCAGCAGACGCGCCCTGGTGCGCGGCTCGCTGGCGGGGGCCGCGGCGGTGGTCGCGGGAGCCCAGTCCTCCGCCGTCGCCCACGGCACGCTCCGCCGGGGAGCCGGGACGGGCCTGCGCTGGTTCGGGGTCAACTCCTGGGAGCTGTCCTTCGACGGGCGGACGGTGCTCATCGACCCCTGGCTGACCCGCTTCTCCACCAGGGGCCCTGACGGCCGGTTCGATCCCGCCACACCGCTGAGCGTGGACCGCGCGACGATCGGCAGAAATCTGGGGGCCGCCGATCTGGTCCTGGTCACCCACGGCCACTACGACCACATGGGCGACGTCCCCCACGTCATGGAGCGCTTCCCCGGGGCCCGCGTGGTGGCCACGCAGACCCACGCCCACCTGCTCACCGCCATGGGCGCCCCGGCCGACCGGATCATCTGGGCGCACGGCGGCGAGTACCTGGACCTCGACGGCTTCACGGTCCAGGTGCTCCCGAGCCTGCACAGCCTCTCCACCGGCTACCGGTACTTCGCCCCCGGCACCCTGACGGCCCCGCCGCGGCGCGTGCACACGGTCGCCGACCTGGTGGAGGGCGGCACGCTGGCGTACCTGGTGACCACCGGCAGCGGACTGCGCGTGCTCAACATCGGCACCGCCAACCTGATCGAGCGCGAACTGCGCGGCCTGCGGCCCGACGTCGCCATCGTCGCGGTGCCCGCGGGCAGGCACACGCACCGCTATCTGGAGCGCCTGCTGGACGCACTCGGTGCCCCGCCGCTCGTGGTGCCCACGCACCACGACGCGATGGACACCCCGCTGGACCGGCCGGTTCGTGCGGACGCCGACGCACTGCGCTCCTTCCGGGACACGGTGCACCGCGTCAATCCCCGTGCCACCGTGGTCGAGCCCCGGTACCTTGAGGCGGTCACGCTGTAGGAGGAGCCAAGGGGAGGGGCACGGGATGGCGGCGCAGCAGGGAGCCGACGGGACCGGAGCGCCGGCGACCGGTCCGTTGAACGCGTTGACGGACGTGGCGGGCCTGCGGGTCGGCCACGCCGGCCGGGCCGCGGAGGGCTGGCTGTCCGGTGTCACGGTGGTCCTCGCGCCCGAGGGCGGTGCGGTGGCGGCCGTGGACGTGCGCGGCGGCGGCCCGGGGACCCGGGAGACCGACGCGCTCGACCCGCGGAACCTGGTCCAGCAGGTCGACGCCGTCGTACTGACGGGCGGCAGCGCCTTCGGCCTCGACGCGGCGGGCGGTGTGATGGCGTGGCTGGAGGAGCACGGGCGCGGTTTCCAGGTCGGGGCCGGCCCGTCCCAGGTCGTCCCGGTGGTGCCCGCGGCCGCCCTCTTCGACCTCGGCCGCGGCGGCGACTGGCGGGCACGGCCCGGCGCCGACCTCGGGCGTGCGGCCGTCGAGGCGGCGGCGGGCAGCGCCGAGGGCTCACCGGTGCGACTGGGCTGCGTGGGAGCGGGCACCGGTGCGGTGGCCGGCGGGCTCAAGGGCGGCATCGGGACGGCGAGCGTGGTGCTGCCTTCCGGGGCGACCGTGGCCGCGCTGGCGGCGGTGAACGCGTCCGGCTCGGTACTGGATCCCGCCACCGGGGTCCTCTACGGGGCGAGGACGGGCCTCGACGGCGAGTTCCGCGACCGCGGCCTGCCCGAGGCGCCTCCCGAGGCGGAACGGCACGCACGGGCGCGGGAGCGGCTGGGCGCGGCCCGCGAGGAGACCCGGCAGCGGCAGGCGGACGTGGCGGGCGCGCTCAACACCACCCTGGCCGTGGTGGCCACGGACGCGGCGCTGACCCGCGCGCAGGCGCAGAAGCTGGCCGGCACCGCCCACGACGGCCTCGCCCGCGCGGTGCGTCCCGTGCACCTGCTCACCGACGGCGACACGGTCTTCGCACTCTCCACGGGGCGCCTGCCCCTGGTGCCCGACGACGCGGAGGCCCCCGGTCCCGGCGCCCGGCGCACCGGCTGGGCCACGCACATGGCGGCCATGGAGCTCAACGCGGTCCTAGCGGCCGGCGCGGACGTACTCACCCGGGCCGTGGTGCACGCGGTGCTTGCCGCGGAGGGCGTGGACGGACCCGGCGGCCACTTCCCGTCCTACCGGGAGCTGTACGCCTGAACCACCCTCCTCGCTACCGCTGTCCCGTCGTGGCCCGTACGGCCGAGAGTCCCTCGTCCGTGCGGCCGCTCCACGGGTCCGTGCGGCCGCTCCACCGGATCCGTGCGGCTGACCGGCCGGCGCGGCGGTGGTGGCCCGGGCACCGGCCGGGCGGGGCGGCGGCGCCGGGCGCGACGGGGGGCCGGTGGGGTATGCCCGGGGCGCGGCGGAGTCCGGTCCACCACCTTCGGTGCGCCGGTTCCCGGGTCCCCTCTGACGAGCCGGCGTGCCCGGGGGATGAAGCACGCCGGCCCGGGCCGATGTGGTGCCTCGGCCACGGGCCATCGAACTCCGGCGGCCTCTTGATCGACTCTCGTGCCGGTCTCGGGCCGCCCGACCGCGTCAGCCCACGCGGTCACCGGCCATATGGGGGCCGGGGGTGCGCAGAAGTCTCTCGTCCTGACGCAGGACGGCCTGCATCACCTCCCGCAGCTTCGCGCCCGGGGTGATGCCGATCTGCTCCCGCAGGATCCCCTTCGCCCGGTGGAAGACCTGGATCGCGTCGGCCTGCCGTCCTTCGCCGTAGTAGGCCTTCATCAGACCGACGTACAGGTCCTCGCGCAGCGGGTCGCGGTCGATGAGCTCCGACAGATGGGCGATCGCCTCGCCGTAGTGCCCGAGGCAGACGTCGATCAGGGCCCGCAGCTCGACCGCCGCCGTCCGCTCCCTGTCCAGGGCCTCGCCCTTCATACGCAGGCGGCTGGACGTGACGTCCGTGAGCGCCGTGCCCTTCCACAGCGCGAGGGCGGCGTCGAGCTGCTCGGCCGCGATCCTGTGCTGCCCGCGCGCGTGGAGCGCCCGGACGCTGCGCACCGTGTCGCGGAAGACGAACGCGTCGATGCGTTGGCAGGGCACGTGCAGCTCGTAACCGAGATCGTGCGAGCCGAGCGCGTCGCGGGTGAGCCCCGCTTCCGTGAGGGCCTTGCGGATCATCCAGGCGGACGTCTGCAACTGCCCTGAGACGGTCAGGGGCGGCTCGCCGTCCCAGGAGTCCGCCATGATCGATTCCTTGGACACGACCTGCCCCGGGTTCAGCGCCAGGGAGGCGAGGAAACGCCGCTGCCGCTCCCCGCGTATGCATATCGGCCGGTTGTCTCTCAACAGGGTGACGGGACCGAGAAGCTGGATCATCAGATTGAAGCTGGTACACATGACGGTTCCCCCTTGTGGATGGATCGAGCCCAACAGGAGCCGGTAAGGAGCCGATACGGCACGGGCCTTCCTGTAGCGGACATGCCGTTCTCTTGCACACGGGCGCCTCGTCATGCGGTCCACGGCGGGTGCCCGGCCTCCGTCGTGGGGGACGGAACCGGGCGGCGGTGGCGGATCCGTGTCCTCGACGGTCTCTTGTGATTCGTGTCACCAAAGGTGGCACGGGGTGGATGGGTTCGCTGCTGAGCGGAGTGGACTGGGAGCACGGCCCGCTGCGCCGAGCGGAGCCTGGCCGGTGGGAGGGCGGAGGAAGGGTCCCTGGCGGACACCGGAGGACTCCGTGTCCGCAAGGGAGCCGGCTGACGGATCGGGCCCGATCCGTGCGCGGGGCACACGACGAACCGGTGTGCGTCGCAGGACGTCACCACCGGTCGCGGTTCTGGCGAGGGCAGGGCGAAGGCATGGCCGTCGAACCTGCGTGTGCATGTCCGTGCCACCCCCGTCGGCTCTGCTCGGCTGACACGCACGGCGATGCGGTTCGGGGGCCTGACCTGGACGTCGCTTCGATACGGTGCGGTCTTCGCCGTCGACGTCCTGAGCGGCCGGATCAGCACGTGTGCCGACACGGCAGGGGCGCGCCGGCCCCGTCAGCCGGACCGCCTCGGCCGTCGATGTCCGCGCCGTGGACCGGGCTCGTCGCGACCGACATCAGAGAACTCCCCTCGACAACACTCGGACTGACACCACGCGATCACCGGGCTCCGGTGAGGTTCCTGAGGAACTTCGCCGCGATGGGACCGGCGTCGGAGCCACCGGAACCACCGTCCTCCAGCAGGACCGACCAGGCGAGGTTGCCGTCGCCCTGGTAGCCGATCATCCAGGCGTGCGTACGAGGCGGCTTCTCGGTGCCGAACTCCGCGGTACCCGTCTTCGCGTGGGGCTCACCGGGGAGGTCCTTGAGGGCCCAGCCGGCACCGTAGGTGACGGTGGCGCGCATCATCTCGCGCAGGTTGCCGAGCACACCGGGGTCGAGCCGGGCGGACGCCTCGTGCTTCTTGTGCACGGCGTCGGGCACCAGGACCGGCTGGTTGAACCGACCGCTCTTGACCGTGGCCGCGATCGAGGCCATCACCAGTGGTGACGCCTGCACGCGGCCCTGGCCGATGGTGGCGGCCGCCTTGTCGTTGTCGCTGGTGGTGACCGGGACGCTGCCGTCGAAGGTGGTGGTGCCCGCGTCCCAGGTGCCACCGATCCCGAACGCCTCCGCGGTGTCGTGCAGCGCCGACGCGGAGATCCTGGACCGGGAGGCGACGAAGAAGGTGTTGCAGGACTTGGCGAAGTCGTCCCGGAAGGTCGCTCCCTCGGGCAGGACGAACTGGTCCTGGTTCTCGAAGCGCTGGCCCCTGACATAGGTGAACTTCGGGCAGTCCCCCTTGTCCGTCGGACGCATGCCCTGCTTCAGCAGCGCGGCGGCGGTGACGACCTTGAAGGTCGAGCCGGGCGGGTAGTGCCCCTCCAGCGCGCGGTTCATGCCGACCGGCTTGTTGGCGGCGGCCAGGATGTGGCCGTCGGTGGGGTCGAGGGCCACGATCGCGGCGTTCTTCGTGACCCCGTCCAGCGCCTCGGCGGCGGCCGCCTGCACCTTGGGGTCGATGGTCGTCCGCACCGGCCTGCCCTCACCGCCCGAGCCGGTGAGCGTCTTCACCACCTGGCCGGACTGGCGGTTCAGTATCACGACGGAGCGCGCGCCGCCCGAACCGGTGAGCTGCTTGTCGTAGCGGGCCTCCAGCCCGGAGACGCCCTTGCCGCTCGCCGGGTCGACGGCACCGACGAGGGAGGCCGACTCCAGCTCGTCGCCGTTCGTGTCGAGGATGGCGGCCCGGTCCCGGGACTTCAGGGCAAGCGTCTGACCCGGCGTCATGGCCGGGTGAATTAAGGGCGTATGGAATTCGACCTTCCACCGCCCTCCGCTCTCGACCACTTTCGCCTCCGAGTCCCATTCGTACGCACCCACACCGGAAAGGGTCATCCGCACGGTGAACGGGATCTTTACTTTCCCTTCGGCGATCTTCTTCCCGGTGCCGGCGGTGATCTCCGTCTTCGCCGGTTTCAGGTTCGTCATGACGGACTTGACCAATGACTCGGCGTTGTCCGGTGTATCCGTGAGGCGGCCGGCACGATCGGCGTCGCCCGTCTGCCACGCGGTGAGGAACTTCTTCAGTTGGCCCTGCGCAGCGACCACTTGCGGGTCCTCGTCCGCGTCACCGGTCAGGGCGGTGTAGCCCCAATACCCGACTCCCGCGATCACCGCCAGTGCCACAAGAGCCGAGACGGCTGCACGGCGTGGAGAGCGACGCCTTCTGTGCTGCGAGTAGACACCGTAGTGGTCGGAGCGCTTCATGTCGCTCAGATTAAGCGTCTTCGCATCTGTGTCACGTCCCGAACGTAGGGTTCAAGACATAGTAAAGATGAAGGAGGCAGGCATCGGATGGAGAGGTGAGGAATCCTACGCTGCACACGGATCCGCCCGCTCCGGTGGAATGCGGATCAGACTGGCCGAGATCGGTCGGCGGCCGTGTCCTAAAGTGGTCTAGTCCAGTGGAGAAAAGCCCTCCGGCATGTTGGTGATCAACGGCAACAGTGGCTGGAAAAGCGCCATTCTGACGGTCCGCTATCCGGAAATCGGCCACATGGTTGATCCAATTGGTTGATCACTTTTCAAGCGTTCGCGGCGGCTGCCGCGCGGCGCGTTTCGGGCGTTCGCGCGCCCGGTGCCGGGCGGTCGCGCGGGGGAGACCGCGCCGGTTCGCCTGCCGATCCCTCGATGAATGAATATGCTACTCCCTGGAAAGGGATGCAGTTGCGGCGGATCGGTCGCCGCATCCTCGTGCAGTCCTCGTGACGGGAGACATGACCATGCCCGACCCCTCATCCACGACGCCCCAGGGGTTCGCCGTGCACACCGCGCCGGTCGGCCTCGCCGACGACGGCCGGGACGACTTCACCGTGCTCGCCTCGACGGTCCCCGCCAACGTCAGCGCCGTGTTCACGCGCTCCCGGTTCGTGGGCCCGAGCGTGCTGCTGAGCCGGGACACCGCCGCCACCGGCCGGGCGCGGGGCGTGGTGGTGCTGGCCCGCAACGCGAACGTGGCGACAGGACAGGAGGGCGAGCGCAACGCCCGCGAGGTGCGCGAGTCCGTCGCGCGCACCCTCGGCGTGGCGGAGGAGGAGCTGTTCATCGCCTCCACCGGGGTGATCGGCCGCCAGTACCCGATGGACGGCATCCGGGAGCACCTCAAGACGCTCTCGTGGCCCTTCCCGGAAGGCGGCTTCGACCGCGCCGCACGCGCCATCATGACGACCGACACCCGGCCCAAGGAGGTCAGGCTGCGGTGCGGCGGTGCCACGCTGGTCGGCATCGCCAAGGGCGTCGGCATGATCGAGCCGGACATGGCGACCCTGCTCACGTTCTTCGCCACGGACGCCCGGCTCGACCCCGCCGAGCAGGACCGCATCTTCCGGCGCGTGATGGACCGCACGTTCAACGCGGTCAGCATCGACACCGACACCTCCACCAGCGACACGGCGGTGCTGTTCGCCAACGGCCTGGCCGGGGACGTCGACCCCGCGGAGTTCGAGGAGGCACTGCACGAGGCCGCGCTGGCCCTCGTCAAGGACATCGCGAGCGACGGCGAGGGCGCCAGCAAGCTCATCGAGGTCCGGGTCACCGGCGCCCGCGACACCGCCCAGGCCAAGCGGGTCGGCAAGACGGTCGTCAACTCACCGCTGGTCAAGACCGCGGTGCACGGCTGCGACCCGAACTGGGGCCGCGTCGCCATGGCGATCGGCAAGTGCTCGCAGGACACCGACATCGACCAGGACGCGGTCGCCATCCGGTTCGGGGACATCGAGGTGTACCCGCCCCGGGGCGGGGACGCGCGGGACGAGGACGCGCTGCGCGCCGCCGTCGCCGAGCACCTGCGGGGCGACGAGGTGGTGATCGGGATCGACCTCGCCATCGCCGACGGCGCCTTCACCGTCTACGGCTGCGACCTCACCGAGGGATACGTACGGCTCAACTCCGAGTACACCACCTGACCGCCCGCCGACCCCGGGGGCCGGACGGCCGCCCCCTGCTGCTCCCGCGGCCGGAGCGGGTGCCGTCCGGCCGCCCGCGGCCCGCCGGCACCCGGCCGGCGTACCGCGGGCGGGGCGGCTCACTTCTCCAGGACGGCCTTCATCACGTTCCGTGCGATGGGCGCGCCCAGACTTCCGCCGGAGATCGCCTCGCGTGAGATGTCCATGGCGGTGGGGTCGATGAACACGGCCACGGCCACGGACGCGCCGTCGGGCCGCTCGCCGTACGAGACGAACCAGCCGTAGGGGACGAGCTTGCGCACGTCCACACCGCGCTGCGCCGTGCCGGTCTTGCCGCCGACCGTGATGCCGTCGATCAGGGCCCGCTGGGCGCTGCCCTCCCTGGCGGTGTGCTCCATCAGCTCCCGGACCTTCTGGGCCGTGGCCGCGGAGACGGCCTGGCTCATGACCCGCGGCTCGTTCTTCTGGAGGGTGCTCAGATCGGGGGAGCGCACCTCGTCCACGAGGTAGGGCTGCATCAGGGTGCCGTCGTTCACCAGGGCGGCGGTCACCATGGCCATCTGCATCGGCGTGCTCGTGAGGCTGCCCTGGCCCATGCCGGTGAGCGCGGTGCCGGGCTTGTCCAGGTCGCCCGGGTACAGGCTCTTCGAGGCCCGCATGTCGCCGAACGCGTCCGAGTAGACGTCCTCGTTGAAACCGAACTTCTCGGCCGTCTCGCGCAACCTGTCCTGCCCCAGCCTGGCCGCCGCGTCCAGGAAGACGTTGTTGCAGGAGTACTGCATCGCGGTCTTCAGCGAGGCCCTGTCGCAGACGGCGTCGCCCGCCTCGCTGCCGACCTTGTTGGTCGACAGCGGCAGCGGATACGGCGACACGGCGTCGGACCGGGCGTCGACGTCCGTCACCACGCCGTGCTCGATGGCCGCAGCCGCGGTGAGGATCTTGAAGGTGGAGCCGGGCGGAAAGGTCTCCCGCAGCGCGCGATTGGCCAGCGGCTTCCCCTTGTCGGCGACGAGCGCCTGGAACCTCTTGCTTTCCTTGAGGCTGTTCCCGGCGAATACGGAGGGGTCGTAGGACGGCGTCGAGACGAGGGCGAGCACCTTTCCGGTCCGCGGGTCGAGAGCCACGACGGAACCGCGCGCGTCGATGTCGGTGAGGCCCTTGTAAGCGGCTTCCTGCGCCTTGGGATCGATGGTCGTGATCACATCTCCGCCGCGCCGTTCCTTTCCGGTCACCACGTCCGTGAAACGCTGGAAGGCAAGCCGGTCGTCCTGACCGCTGAGCACGCCGTCGTAGGTGCTCTCCAACAAGGACGTGCCCATGGTCTGTGAGGCGTATCCGGTGACCGGTGCGTACATGGGGCCGTTCTTGTACGTCCGTTTGTACTTGAAGTCCGTGCCACCGACTTCCGTCGAGCCGGTGATCGGCGCCCCGGCCACGATGATGTCGCCGCGCGGTGTCGCGAACTGGTTGATCTGCACCCGCCGGTTCTTGTCATGGGTGGCGAGTGCGTCGGCATCCACGTACTGGAGCCAGTTGACACGCAGCAGGAGTGCGAGCGTGAGCAGCGCGCAGAAGATTGCTATGCGCCTCAGTGGCCTGTTCATGCGGCACCGTCTCCGGCGGCCGGCACACGCCCGGCCCATGTCTCGGCGACGGCCGCCGCCCGTCCTCGTGAGGGGCTTAATCGGGTCTGGGGAGGGGTCGAAAGCACCATACGTACCACCTTAGTTGAGCAGGGCCAGCAGCTCACGCGGAGGCGCCGCGGCGGCACCCGGCGGGCCCGCTCCCCGCCCGGTGCCGCCGCCGCCATGCGGAAGAGAAGCGCAAGAGTTGCAGAAGAGAGCCGCAAGAGAACCGGAGCAATAGAATCAGGCCGGTAACCCCTGAGGACCCGGCCAGGATTGATCAGGATTGATTTCGAATCGGCCATCCTCAGGGCGTCCTCATGCTCGTCGAGCCCTTTGCGGGGCCCGGCGGCGCACAGCGGAAACCTTTCTCGTCGGGGCCGGACCACCGGCACCGGGGACAAGCTCCTCGAATACACGGAGAACCACGCGCCACGGTCCGCCCCCACAAGGGGCACCACTCGCATACCGCGACACTCGGAGGGGACATGCATCGGGGAACGTCGACAACGGGTGAAGACAGATCTGATCCTGACTGTAAGACGCCTTCAAAAGCGGGCCTGAGCGCGCGGGACGTACATCGCGCACTTGAGCCGCATGTGCTTGTGGACGGTTACGACTTCGTTCTCGACATAGCAGCGAGTTCCGGAAACTGGCTGGTGGACGGGATCACCGGGAAAAGATTCCTCGACCTTTTCTCCTTCTTCGCTTCCGCGCCGCTGGGTATCAATCCTTCCTGCATTGTGGAAGACCAGGAATTCCTTCGGGAGCTGACCGCAGCGGCCGTCAACAAGCCGTCCAACCCGGACCTGTACACGGTTCCGTACGCCACGTTCGTCACGACGTTCGCCCGCGTGCTCGGCGACCCCCGGCTGCCGCACCTGTTCTTCGTGGACGGCGGTGCCCTGGCCGTGGAGAACGCGCTCAAGGCCGCCTTCGACTGGAAGGCGCAGAAGCTGGGCCTCGACGACGAGGCCGTCGACGGCCTCCAGGTACTGCACCTGGAGCGGTCCTTCCACGGCCGCAGCGGCTACACCATGTCGCTGACGAACACCGAGCCGTCGAAGACCGCCCGCTATCCGAAGTTCGGCTGGCCGCGCATCCCGTCCCCGGCCCTCCAGCACCCGCTGGGCGAGCACACCGGTGCGAACGAGGAGGCGGAGCGGCGCGCACTGCGGGCCGCCGAGACCGCGTTCCGCGACGCCGGCGGCACGATCGCCTGCTTCATCGCCGAGCCGATCCAGGGCGAGGGCGGCGACAACCACCTGAGCGCCGGCTTCCTCCAGGCGATGCAGCGCCTGTGCCGCCAGTACGACGCCCTGTTCGTGCTCGACGAGGTGCAGAGCGGCTGCGGCATCACCGGCACCGCATGGGCCTACCAGCAACTGGGCCTCGCGCCGGACCTGGTGGCGTTCGGCAAGAAGACCCAGGTCTGCGGCGTGATGGGCGGCGGCCGCATCGACGAGGTGCCGGACAACGTCTTCGCCGTCTCGTCCCGGATCAGCTCGACCTGGGGCGGCAACCTCGCCGACATGGTCAGGGCCACCCGGATCCTGGAGACGATCGAGGCCACGCGGCTCTTCGACACCGTCGCCCAGCGCGGCAAGTACCTGCGCGACGGCCTGGAGGCCCTGGCCGCCCAGTACCCCGCGGTGCTCACCAACGCCCGCGGCCGCGGCCTGATGTGCGCGATCGACCTGCCGGACACCAAGGTGCGCGACGAGGTCCTGCGCCGGATGTACCAGGACCACCAGGTGATCGCCCTGCCGTGCGGAGAGCGCAGTCTCAGGGTCCGCCCGCCGCTGACGATCGGCGAGAGCGAGATCGACCAGGCCCTTCAGGCGCTGGCCCGCAGCGTCGAACCGCTCGGCACCTGACGCACGACGTGTAGTCCCACCCGCCGAGCACGAACCACACGTGGCGCACGGCCCGGTGATCCACCATGCCCGGGCCACATCCCCGCGCCGTCCCCCACGACACGTTCGCACACATCCTGCATGACGGAGAGCCCACGAATGATGTCAGCACGGTACCCGAGCACCGCCGCGGGCTGGACCGCCCGCATCGAAGGGGTGTCAGGCGAGCGCTGCGACCTGGAGATGCTGCTCAAGGACGAGTGGCGCAACAGGATCGCGGTACGGGACGACGATCCCGGTGTCCGGGCGACGAAGCACCAGGACATCCTGATCGGCGGGCAGGACTACACCGCGCTGAAGGACGCGCTGCGCGACGTCGGCGGTGTGTCGGTCGGCGCGTACGCGCTGGCCGCGCTGCACAGCGTCATGCGCGCCTACGGCCACGGCAACCAGACGGTCGCGGCGTTCGTCGACGCCACGGCCACGGACGACCCGGGCCGGGCCCGCGTCCTTCCCGTGGTCGTCGACCACGCCCGGCAGTCCCGGCTCACCTGCGCCGCCGCGGTACGGGAACTCGACGAGGCGCTGCGCTGCGAGGACGCGTACGGCACACCGGCCGAACTCCTCCAGCGGGGCCTGTTCGACGCCCTGCTGGTACTCGCCGACGCCGAGGTGGCCCTGGCCGACCTGCCGTCGACACCGCTGGCCATGATCGTCCGCGAGATCGAGGCCGAGGGGTGCCTGCGGTGGACGATGGCCTACGCGTCGGACCTCTTCGAGGACCGGACGATCGCCGGTGTGCTCGACGTCGTGCGCGAGGTGCTCGGCCAGTTCGTCGGCCGGCCCGCGCACCCCGTCGCCGGGATCGAGCTGGCCTCGGAGGAGCAGCGCGCCCAACTGCACAAGTGGAACGCCACCGACGGCGACTTCCCGCAGGACAAGCGGCTCAACGACCTCTTCGAGGACGCCGTGCGGCGCACCCCCGACCGCGAGGCCGTCGTCTTCGGCGACACCAGGCTGACCTACCGTGCGGTCGAGGAGCGGTCCAACCAGGTCGCGCACTGGCTGCTCGGCCCCGGAATGGGCGTGCAGCGGCAGGAACTGGTCGGCCTCTACCTCGACAAGAGCGACCTCGGTGTCGTGGCCACGCTCGGGATCTGGAAGGCGGGCGCGGCCTACGTGCCCATCGATCCGGCCTACCCGGCCGACCGGGTGCGGTTCGCCGTCGGCGACACCGGGCTCAAGGGCATCGTCACCAACCGCCACCACGCGGCCCGGCTGCGGGAGATGCTCGGGGCCCGGCACTCCGACGTCCGCATCATCGAGATCGAGAGCGTGCTGGCCCAGCAGGAGGCGGGCGGCGACGAGCTGCGCGCGGCGCCGCGGCTGTCGCTGGGCAGCCGGGACCTCGCCTACCTCACCTACACCTCCGGCACCACAGGTGTGCCCAAGGGCGTCCCCAAGTACCACGACAGCGTGGTGAACAGCATCACCGACCTGTCCGAGCGGTACGACATGCGCCGGCCGGGCGAGGAGCGCGTCGCGCTCTTCGCGTCGTACGTCTTCGAGCCGCACCTCAGGCAGACCCTGATCGCGCTCATCAACTCGCAGACGCTGGTGATCGTCCCCGAGCAGGTGAGACTGGACCCCGACCGGTTCCCCGCGTACATCGAGGAGCACGGCGTCACCTACCTCAACGCCACCGGATCGGTGCTCCAGCACTTCGACCTGCGCCGCTGCCCCAGCCTCAAGAGGCTGCTGCTGGTCGGCGAGGAGCTGACGGCGGCCGGGCTCCGCCAGCTTCGCGAGCGGTTCTCCGGCCGCGTCATCAACGAGTACGCCTTCACCGAGGCCGCCTTCGTCACCGCGATCAAGGAGTTCCCCCCGGGCGTCACGGAGCGCAAGGACCGCAGCATCGGCCGCCCGGTGCGGAACGTGAAGTGGTACGTCCTGAGCCAGGACCTGAAGCAGCTCCCCGTCGGCGCCATCGGCGAGCTGTACATCGGCGGCTGCGGCGTCGCCCCCGGCTACCTCAACCGGGACGACCTGACCGCGGAGCGGTTCACGCCCAACCCGTTCCAGTCGGAGCAGGACCGGGCACGCGGCCTGAACGCCCGCATCTACCGGACCGGCGACCTGGCACGGGTACTGCCGTCCGGCGAGGTCGAGTTCATGGGCCGCAGCGACTTCCAGCTCAAGCTGAACGGCGTCCGGGTGGAGCCGGGCGAGATCGAGGCGCAGGCGACCGAGTTCCCCGGTGTGCGCAAGTGCACCGTCGTGGCCCGTGAGGGGGCCGGCGGCAGCGCCGACCGCCACCTGGTCGGCTACTACGTGACCGAGCCCTCGGCCGAGGTGACCGAGGACGACCTGCTGGCGTTCCTGGAGCGGCGGCTGATCCGGATCATGGTGCCGGCCCGGATGGTCCGCCTCGACAGCATCCCGGTCAACGTCAACGGCAAGGTCGACTGGCGCGCCCTGCCCGAGGTCGACCTCGCACGCCCGCACGCGGCACCCGCGTCCGCCGTCGGCCGTGCTGGGGGTGCGGGCGGCGTCCTCGACGAGCTGCGCGAGATCTGGAGCACGGTCCTCGGCGTGCCGGCGGCCCGGATCGGCGACCACGACGACTTCTTCCGGCTCGGCGGCCAGAGCATCTCCTGCATCCTGCTCATCGCGCGGGTGCGGCAGCGGCTCGGCGTCTTCGTCGGCGTCGAGGACGTCTTCACGCTTCGCACGCTCGGCGAGCTGGCGCACCACCTGGACCAGCGGCGGGAGCAGGGCACCGGGCCCGAGCCGAGGGCCGTCGCCGAGCGGGTGCCGGCCGAGGGGGAGTCCACCAGGCTGCTCGCCAACGGCCTCCAGCAGGGCCTGCTCTACCACGCACTGAAGCGCAGGAACGGCGACGACGCCTACGTCATGCAGTCGGTGCACCGCTACCACTGCGCCATCCGCCCCGACCTGATGGAGGAGGCCTGGCAGCACGCGCGGCGCACGTACCCGGCGCTCAGGCTGCGCTTCGAGTGGGCCGAGGAACCGCTCCAGATCATCGACAACGACGACAAGCCCTTCGACTGGCGGTTCGTCGACCTGAGCGACACGGCGGACCCCGAGGCGCAGGACGCCCGCATCAGGGAGCTTCAGGAGCGGGACCGCACCGAGCCGTACGACCCGGGTGCGGGCCGGCTGTTCCGGGTCTACCTGATCAAGCAGCGCGCGGACCTCTTCTCACTGATCTTCAGTTGCCACCACATCATCCTGGACGGCTGGAGCCTGCCGGTGCTCCACGACGACGTGCACCGCACGTATCTGCGCCTGGTCCAGGGCCTTGCGGTCGAGCAGGCCGTGGACGGCGCGTACCAGGCGGCCCAGCGGGACTGGGAGGCGCACCGCAACGACCACGTCGAGTACTGGACGCGCCAGGTCGAGCGCATCGACGAGCGCGGTGACTTCGCCGGCCTGATCAGGGAGGACATCCGGTACCGGGTCGCGCTGAGCGAGTACGACCACGTGCACGAGCACCGGACGAAGAAGCTGCGCCTCGGCACGGAGCGGACCGCCGCGCTCAAGGCGGTGTGCGCCGAGCACCGCGTCACCCTGCACTCCGTTCTCCAGTTCGTGTGGCACAAGGTCCTGTACGCCGTCGGCGGCGGGAACACCACGGTGGTGGGGACGATCGTGTCCGGGCGCAACCCCCACATCGACGGCATCGAGAACTCGGTGGGCCTGTTCATCAACACGCTGCCCCTGATCGTCGACCACGACGACCAGGCGGCCAGGAGCGTGGGTGCGGCCATCCGCGAGATCCAGTCCGCCGTGAACACCATGAACAGCAAGAGCACGGTGGAGCTGGGCCGGCTGGAGACCGGCGGGATGAAGCGCCGGCTGTTCGACACCCTGCTGGTGCTGGAGAACTACCCGCGGCTCCTGGACGAGGACGAGGAGCGCCGGCACGACGAACTGCTCCGCTTCGAGAAGGCCTACGACGCCGACAAGGTGGACTACCCGCTGGCCGTCGTGGCACGCGAGGAGGGCGACGAGCTGACGGTCACCCTGTGGTACGCCGGCGAGCTGTTCGAGGACACCACGATCGAGGCACTGCTCGACGTGACCGAGACCCTGTTCGCCCAGGTGGCCGACGACATCACGCGACCCGTCGACGGCCTCGCACTCGTCTCGCCCGCGATGGTCGAGCGCTTCGACGCCTGGAACCGCACAGAGGCCGACTTCCCTTCGGACAAGACCCTGCACGGGGTCTTCGAGGACATGGCGGCGGCCTGGCCCGACGAGATCGCGGTGGTGTACCGCGACAGGAGGCTGACCTACCGGGAGCTGAACGAGCGGGCCAACCGGCTGGCGCACCACCTGCGGTCCGTGGCCGAACTGCGCCCGAACGACATCGTCGGACTCGTGGTGGACAAGAGCGAGCTGATGATCACCGCGATCCTGGCGGTGTGGAAGGCCGGCGCGGCGTACGTGCCGATCGATCCGGGCTACCCCGACGACCGGATCGCCTTCATGCTCCAGGACACCACGGCGCGGCTGGTGGTGACCAACGAGACGCACGGCGGACGGCTGCGCGGCCTCGCGCCCCTGGCCGGGTTGCCGGTGCTGGACATCGAGCGGCTGCCGCTGGAGGGACAGTCCCCGCAGAACCCCGTCACACCGGTCACCAGCACCGACCTTGCCTACGCGATCTACACCTCGGGCACCACGGGCAAGCCCAAGGCGGTACTCGTCGAGCACCGGGGGGTCGTCAACCTCCAGGTCTCCCTGGCGAGGCTGTTCGGGCTCCAGAAGACCGCCGGGGACGAGGCCCTGCTGTCCTTCTCCAACTACGTCTTCGACCACTTCGTCGAGCAGATGACCGACGCCCTGCTCAACGGGCAGAAGCTGGTGGTCCTCGACGACACCATGCGCTCGGACGCGGAGCGCCTGTACAAGTACATCAACGACGAGAACGTCACCTACCTCTCCGGCACGCCGTCGGTCCTGTCGCTGTACGACTACACGACGACCACCTCCCTGACCCGTATCGACGCCATCGGCGAGGACTTCACCGAGCCGGTGTTCGACAAGATCCGCGGGATGTTCCGGGGCACCATCATCAACGGGTACGGCCCGACGGAGATCTCCATCACGAGCCACAAGCGGCCGTACGCGGTCGGCGAGCGGCGGTCCACCAAGAGCATCGGCCATCTGGTGGAGAACTACACCGCCTACGTGCTCAACAAGTCGATGCAGCGGGTGCCGGTCGGCGGCATGGGCGAGCTGTACATCGGCGGCGTCGGCGTCACCCGGGGCTACCTCAACCGCCCCGAGCTGACGGCGGACCGGTTCGTCGACAACCCGTTCCAGACAGCCGAGGAGAAGGCGTCCGGGCGCAACGCGCGCATGTACAAGACGGGCGACCTGGTGCGGTGGCTGCCGAACGGCGAGCTGGAGTGCCTGGGCCGCACCGACCTCCAGGTCAAGATCCGCGGCCAGCGCGTCGAGCTCGGCGAGGTCGAGGCGGCCCTGTCGTCGTACGCCGGAGTGACCAGGTCCCTGGTGATCGCCCGCGAGCACCGGGGCACGGGGCTCGCGGCGACGCAGAAGTACCTCGTCGGCTTCTACGTGTGCGACCACGACCTGGACGAGCAGGACGTCAAGCAGTGGATGCGCAGGAAGCTTCCCGAGGCCGTGGTGCCCTCGCGCATCATGCGGATCACCGACATCCCGGTGACGCCCAGCGGGAAGCTCGACACCCGGCGGCTGCCGGAGACCGACTTCGCGCCGGACGAGGGCGCCCGGTACGTCGCGCCCTCGAACGACGTCGAGGCCAAGCTGGTCGGCATCTGGTCCACGGTCCTCGGCGTCGCACCGGACCGCGTAGGCGTGCACGACGACTTCTTCGCGCTGGGCGGCGACAGCCTGCGGGCGATGGTCCTCGCGCAGGCCATCACCACGAGTTTCGGCGGCGGCCTGGGCGTCGCGACCGTGCTCCAGCACACCACGCTCGGGGCACAGGCGGAACACATCCGCCGGACGGCCGCGCAGGCGGACGGCGAGCTCGCCGAGCAGGCCGCCGCAAGCGCCGCGGCAGGCGACGAGCACCCCCCGGTGTCGCTCGCGCAGGAGCGCCTGCTGTTCATCGACGAGTTCGAGGGCGGCACCGCCGCCTACAACATCCCGTTCGTCCTCAGGATCGCCGCGGACGGCGGCACCTCGCGGGAGTCGGTCACAGGCGCCCTGGAGGCGCTGCTGCGCCGGCACGCCGCCCTGCGCACCCTGCTCAGGACGGACGACGACGGTGTGCGCCGCCAGCACGCGGTGCCCGCGGACGACGTCTCCGCCCGGTTCGAGGTTCCCGTCCACACGGTCGGCAGCACCGCCGAGCTCGACGCCCGGCTCGTCGAGTGCTCCGAGTACGTCTTCCGCCTGCACGAGGAACTGCCCGTCAGGGCCGACCTGTTCGAGCTCGGCACCGACCCCGGCGCCGTGTACCTGAGCCTCGTCCTGCACCACACCTCCTTCGACGGCTGGTCCTGGAACGGCTTCCGCGAGGAACTGGCGGCCCTGCTGGGCGGCGCGCCCGCGGATTCGCTGCCGGCGGTGAACGCCACGTACGCGGATTTCGCGGTGTGGCAGCGGCAGTACCTCAGCGGCCGGCGGCTCGCGGAGCTGACCGAGTTCTGGACGAAGGCGCTGGCCGGCTTCGAGACGATCAGGCTGCCGCTGGACCACCCGCGTCCTGCCCGGTTCGACTACCGCGGCCGGGAGATCGAGTTCGACCTCGACGAGCCGACGACCCAGGCGCTGCGCGCCCTGGCCCAGTCGTCGCGGGTGAGCCTCTACAGCGTGCTGCTCGGCGCCTGGTGCCTCATGCTGCACATGTACACCGGCCAGGACGACTTCGTCATCGGCACGCCCTCCGCCAACCGCGGGCGCCCGGAGTTCGACCGCACGGTCGGGTTCTTCGCGAACCTGCTCGCGCTGCGCGTCCAGGTCGACCCGGACGCGACGCTGACGGACTACGTCCGCTCGGTCGGCGCGGGCGTCGTGGCGGCCCAGGTGCACGGCGAGCTGCCGTTCGAGCAGCTCGTCAAGGAGCTCGACCCGGACAAGGACCCGAGCCGCCACCCCGTGCTCCAGGTCAACTTCACCCTCCAGAACGTCACGGACCGCGCCGGGGCCGCCCCCGAGGCGGCCGGGCGGCCGGCCCTGACCGGCTACAGGCCGGACGCCGGAGGCTGGACGGCCACCAAGTTCGACCTGTCGGCCACCCTCACCGAGACCCCCGACGGCCTGGCCGGCAACCTGACCTTCGCCGCAGCCCTCTTCGACGACACCAGCGCGGGCGGCCTCATCTCGACGTTCCGGCACGTCCTGAAGGAGTTCGCCCGGCTCACCGCGGCCGAAAGCGGGGCCGCCAGGCTGGCCGACGTCGGCTGCCTCGACGAGGCGGGCCGGGCGGCGCTGCTGGCCGAGGCCGCGGGCGGCAGTGCGCCGGCCCCCGCCGCGGGCGCCTCCCGGACGCTGCACGGCGTGTTCGAGGAGATGGCAGCGGCCTGGCCCGACGAGACCGCGGTGGTCTGCCGCGACAGGAGGCTGACCTACCGGGAGCTGAACGAGCGGGCCAACCAGTTGGCGCACTACCTGCGGTCCGTCGTCCAGTTGCACCCCGGCGACCTGGTCGGCCTGGTCCTGGACAAGAGCGAGCTGATGATCACCGCGATCCTGGCGGTGTGGAAGTCCGGCGCGGCGTACGTGCCGATCGATCCGGGCTACCCCGACGACCGGATCGCCTTCATGCTCCAGGACACCGCGGCGCGCCTGGTGCTGACCAACGAGGCGCACGGCGAGCGGCTGCGCGGCCTCGCGGCCCCGGACGGACTGCCGGTGCTGTTCGCCGACCGGCTGCCCATGGGCTACCGGTCGTCGGAGAACCCGCGCACCGGGGCCACGAGCGCCGACCTGGCCTACGCCATCTACACCTCGGGCACCACGGGGCGCCCGAAGGCGGTCCTCGTGCCGCACCGCTGCGTGGACAGCTTCCGCGCGCAGGTGGCCGAGCGCTACTTCGCGGCACCCGGCACGGCACGCCAGGGGATCCTGTTCCTGGCCAACTACGTCTTCGACTTCTCCGTCGAGCAGTTGGCGCTGTCGGTCCTGAGCGGCCACACCCTGCTCGTCCCGCCGCCCTCGGCCGCCCACGACGACGACTTCTACGACTGGGCGAACGGTGCGGGGCTGACGTACATGAGCGGTACGCCGACCCAGATCCAGCAGTTCGACCTCAGGCGCCTGACGGGGCTGAGGTGCCTGCTGGTGGCCGGTGAGGCGTTCCACGAGCGGCACTTCGAGAAGATCCGCAGCGAGTACTCCGGGCCGATCGTCAACGCCTACGGGACCACGGAGACGGCCGTCTACAACACCGGCCGGCGCTTCGAGGCCGGCGAGCCCTACCGCAACACCTTCGGGCAGCCGCTCGCGAACACCCGGCTCTACGTGCTCGGCGACGCGATGCGGCTGCTGCCTCCCGGCGCGGTCGGCGAGCTGTACATGGCCGGTGAGTGCGTCACGGACGGGTACCTGAACCGGCCGGACCTCACGCGCGAGCGGTTCCTGCCGAACCCGTTCCGCACCGCGGCCGAGCTCCGCGACGACCGGTACCCCGTCCTCTACCGCACCGGCGACCTCGTCCGCCGCACCCGCGGCGGCGAGCTCCAGTACATGGGACGCAACGACGCCCAGGTCAAGATCAACGGCCTGCGGATCGAGCCCGGCGAGGTGGAGGCGGTCCTGGCGACCTGCCGCCATGTGCGCGAGTGCGCCGTCCTCGCCGTGCCGGACGCGCAGGCGCCGGACAGCAGGCGCCTCGTCGGCTACTACGTGGCGGACGGCGAGGGGACCGTCGACGAGGACGAGGTCTTCGCCACCCTGCGGGCCCGGCTGATGCCGGCCATGGTGCCCTCGCTGCTGGTCGGGCTCGACGGGCCGCTGCCGATGACCGTCAACGGCAAGCTCGACACCAAGGCCCTGCCCGCGGCCGTCCGCACCGCCTCACGCGCCGCCGCCCACGCGGCACCGCGCAACCGCGGCGAGGCCCGGTTGTGCCAGTTGTGGAGCGCGCAGCTACCGGGCGGCACGGTCGGCATCGACGACGACTTCTTCCGGTCGGGCGGCGACAGCATCAGCGCGCTGCACCTGGCGAGCCAGGTGCAGCGGGAGCTCGGACGGCGGGTCACCGTCAAGGACGTCTTCGACCACCCCACCGTCCGGCGGTTCGCCGATGCCGTGCTGGCCGCACCGGGCACCGCGAGCGGTGCGAAGGCCGAGCAGCGCGAGGAGCCCGAGCAGGGCCGGCTGAGCGGCGACTGCCCGCTGCTGCCCATCCAGGAGTGGTTCTTCGCCAAACCGCTCGCGGACCGCGGCTGGTGGAACCACAACTTCGCCGTCAGGACACCGCAGCTCGACGTGGCCGAGCTGCGCCGGGCCCTTGCGGCACTGGTCGACCACCACGACGCGTTCAGCCTGCGCTACACCGGGCCCGGCGGTGACGGCGAGGGGGTCACCCAGGCGTACCACGCCGGGCGCCCGGACGTCGTCCTGCACGAACTCGACGTGCGCGGCATGCAGGACGAGCACGTCGGACGGCAGCTCGCCCAGTGGCAGAGCGGCTTCGACCTGGAGCACGGCCCGATCGCCTGCGCGGCGTACCTGCACGGCTTCGACGACGGCAGCGCCCGCGTCTGGTTCGCCCTGCACCACCTCATCGTCGACAGCGTGAGCTGGCACATCCTCGCGCAGGACCTGGAGATCCTGTACCACGGCGGCGAGCTGGAGGAGAAGACGAGCAGCTACCGGCAGTGGGCCCGGGCGCTGCGCGACTACGTGCCCGCCGCGGACGAGCGGGAGCTGTGGGACGAGGTCACGCGGGCCGTGGCCGCGACGGCGGCCGGCCCGCTCGCGGTGGACACGAGCACGGCCGAGACCCACCGCGAGGAGTTCGCGCTCGACCCGTCCGACACCCGGGTGCTGCTGACCGAGAGCCACCGGGCCTACGACACCACCATGAACGACCTGCTGCTGACCGCGACCGGAGGCGCGCTGCGGTCGATCACCGGCCTGGCGACCAACCACGTCACGGTCGAGGGCCACGGCCGTGAACTGTTCGACGGGGCACCCGACGTCCGGGACACCGTCGGATGGTTCACCACCATGCACCCGCTGGCCGTCGAGGCGGACCCGGCGGACCTCGAAGGCAGCATCCTCGCGACGAAGCGGGCCGCTCGGCGGGTGCCGCACCACGGCATCGGCTACGGCGCCCTCTTCGGCAGGTACGGCGGCGAGCGCGCCCCGCTCCCGCCGGTCAGCTTCAACTACCTCGGGCGGATATCCGAGGGGGCCGGGGACCACCGGGCGGGCTGGCAGCTCGACTCGGCGATGTCGGGAAGCAACATCTCCGACCGTAACCGCGGAGCCGACCAGTTCAGCGTCGACGTGACGATGAGGTGTGCCGGCGGCCGTCTGATCACCGTGGTGGACAGCCGTCTCGACCAGGCCACCACCCGGCGGTTCGCCGCGGAACTCAAGTCCTGGCTGGAGAAGGTCGCCGCCCACACGGCGACGGTGGCGGCCGGTGGCACGGGCCGCGCGACGGCAGGTCCGCGGCTCGCACCAGGCGAGGACTTCGACCCGTACATCATCGTCAACGAGGAGAGCGCGGAGCGCACCCTCTTCGTCTTCCCGCCCGGCGAGGGCGGCGCCGAGAGCTACCTGAGCAACATCGCCCAACGGCTGCCCGGCTTCCGGCTGGTGCTGTTCAACAACAGGCACCTGCACTCCGCGATGCCGTCGTTCGCGGCCCTGGCCCGGTACTACCTGGGCCACGTCCGGGAGCTGCAGCCCGCGGGGCCGTACAGCTTCCTCGGCTGGAGCTTCGGGGGCGTGACCGCCCTGGAGGCGTCGCTCCAGCTCGCGCGTGCCGGTGAGAAGGTCGCCAACCTGTTGCTCATCGACTCCTACTTCAACGTGCGGCAGGCGTCGGCCGGCATCGGGATGCCGGACGTCGAGGACATCCTCGACCCGATCGACTACCACCACGCGCCGGACCCGGCCGACCTGGAGCGGCTCGGCGCACGCCTGGGCAAGCTGGTGATGTTCAAGGCGGGCGAGCCGAACGACGTCGTCCGCGACGACCGGCAGCGCCTGCTGTTCGACTACTACCACGGGACGCCGTACCACAGCCTCGACACCCTTCTGCCGGCCGAGTTGATCGAGGTGCACGAGCTGCGTGGCGTGACCCACCACTCGTGGGTGCGCAGCGAGCACGTCGTCAGCGGTATGTGCGAACGCATCTCCGCGTCCCTGTCAGATGCCTGGTGAACAGGCCGATGTCCCCTCATCAGCGCTAGATGCAGAGTTCCTGGAGGGTTCCATGCCAATTCGGATGCCGTCGGCGGACGTTCCGACCATCGACATCTCACCGCTGTTCAAAGACGACGCGGACGCCAAGAGGAGCGTCGCGGAGGAGATCAACAAGGCCTGCCGGGGCTCCGGCTTCTTCTACGCCTCCCACCACGGCGTGGACGTGCAGTTGCTGCAGGACGTCGTCAACGAGTTCCACCGCACCATGACGGACCAGGAGAAGTTCGACCTGGCGATCCGCGCCTACAACCCGAACAACTCGCACGTGCGCAACGGCTACTACATGGCCGTCAAGGGGAAGAAGGCGGTCGAGTCCTTCTGCTACCTGAACCCGGCGTTCACCGAGGACCACCCCATGATCAAGTCCGGGGTGCCGATGCACGAGGTGAACGACTGGCCCGACGAGGAGCGGCATCCGCGGTTCCGGCCGTTCTGCGAGAGCTACTACCGGGAGATGCTCCGGCTCTCCACGGTGATCATGCGCGGGCTCGCGCTGGCGCTCGGCAAGCCCGAGCACTTCTTCGACCCGGCGCTCGCGGAGGCCGACACGCTCTCCTCCGTGTCACTGATCCGCTACCCGTACCTGGAGGACTACCCGCCGGTCAAGACGGGTCCCGACGGCACGAAGCTGAGCTTCGAGGACCACCTGGACGTGTCGATGATCACCGTCCTGTTCCAGACGGAGGTGCAGAACCTCCAGGTCGAGACCGTGGACGGATGGCAGGACCTGCCGACGTCCGGGGAGAACTTCCTGGTGAACTGCGGCACGTACATGGCGCACATCACCAACGACTACTTCCCGGCCCCCAACCACCGCGTGAAGTTCATCAACGCGGAGCGGCTGTCCCTGCCGTTCTTCCTCAACGGCGGGCACAACGCCCTCATCGAGCCGTTCGTGCCCGAGGGGGCGATCGAGCCGGTGAAGAACGAGCCGCTCTCCTACGGCGACTACCTCCAGCACGGCCTGCGTGCGCTGATCGTCAAGAACGGCCAGACCTGACGGTGGCCCCCGAGGTGGCGGGCCCGCTCCCGGGTCCGCCGCCGCAGGGGCACCCGGACGCACCGGGGGGCCGGAGGGAACGTCCCTCCGGCCCCCCGGTGCGCCTGCGTCAGGAGCCCTCTACGCGCTGGTACCACGTGTCACCGACGACCATGTCCGAGATTCCCCGCGACTCGCAGTAGAGCGTCAGGTCGGACGTGCGGTTGATGAAGCCCTCCCCGTTGAAGTTCAGCGACGTGTTGCACAGCACGCCCAGGCCCCGCCGCGCGGCGAACGCCGACAGCAGCCGGTGCAGGCGCGGGTTGCCCGACTCCCGCACGGTCTGGCACCGCGCGGAACCGTCCACGTGCGTCACGGCCAGCGCGCCGCTGGACTCGCGCACACGCCGGAAGTACAGCATGTACGGGTCCTCGAAGTCCTCATGGAAGACCGCCGGGAGGTCCTCGACCCGGCAGACCGGTGCGATGGGCCGGTAGTCCTCGCGCTTCTTGATGTCGTTGAGCAGGTCCCTGGTGGCCGTGCTGAACGGCTCGGCCAGCAGCGAGCGGTTGCCCAGTGCCCGCGGCCCGATCTCCCACCGCCCCTGCACCCACGCCACGACGCGGCCGGCCGCCAGCGCCTGCGCCACGGCGTCGTGGTCCAGCGGACGGGACCGCCAGCGGCTGGTGTCGGGCCGGGTGTCGTCGACGAAGTCGAGTCCGCTGTAGACGCTCCAGTCGATGTGGGGGTCGCCGGTGAACGTGGCGAGCGCGTCGATGGCGGTGCCCAGCGCGGAGCCCGAGTCGTTGGTGCAGGGCGCGACGAAGACCGAGGAGAAGTGGCCGAGCGCCGCCCACTCGCTGTTCCAGTCGCAGTTCAGCCCGCATCCGCCGGAGATGTACAGCGGACTGCCTTCGGGCATCTGTTCGCGAGCGACCTGCGCGAACGTCTCGAAGAGGCGCTTGGTGAGCAGCGCGGCCGCCGTCTTGCAGGCGTCCGACTCGACGCCCGCGTTGTACAGGACCGAGTCTTGGTACTCCGCCTTGGGCGCCGGGTACATGGAGTCCTGCTTGAGGATCCGCTCGACGACGTTCGTGATGTCGGGACCCGCCTCGCCCGCGTCCCCGAACGCCGCCAGCGCCATGAGCTTGCCGGCGTCGTTGAGACGGGGCTTTCCCCCGGAGTCGGGGAAGGTGGGGTCGGCGAGCCCGAAGAGGAACGAGTACCGCGCGCCGGGGCCCGTCATGACCGGGACGGTGCGGACGATGCGGTGGTCGGCGTCGACGACGTAGAAGGCGCCGACGTCCCCCTCCCAGACCAGGACCGTCCGCAAGGGGGCGGTGTCCGCGGGGGCCATGCCCAGCGCCATGTATATGTGCGATCTCTCGTGCGTCGAGGTGAAGAACCTGACCTCCTTGCCGAAGAAGCGCGAGGTCGTGATGGTGGGCTCATGGGTGCCCTCGTAACCCGCGCCGGTGTAGGAGATGCGGTTGGGACGCAGGTCGCTCCAGCCCCCCAGGGCCACCACGTCCGGTACGGCGTCGAGCCGCTCGGCGATGTCGAGGATCGTCGTCGGCAGCAGTTGCGTGTACCGAGGGCGGGAGTCCTTCTCCGATTCGAGCGAGTAGAGCAACTTGCGGTTGTCGATCGCGGCGACCGCGCCGTCGTGACCCGGCTTCAATGCAACGACGAGCATTCCGATCCTTCCCACGCGTTGGACTTCGACGATGGTCGGGTGTGATCCGCTTCACGGACTTCAAGACGATCGGAGGGCTCCCCCGCCGCACGAGCCGGGCCAGGGCCCGGCGGACCCTCGCCGGCCCGTTTGTGCCGGCGGGCCTCCGCCTCGGTCACGGCGTCATCGACGCTACTTCCCCCGGACTCCGGGATCCGAGTGCATCGTGACGTAGTTGGTTCCGATCCAGTCCCCGAACGTCGCGGTCTCGGTGTCGAGGCTCACGTCGAGGCCGTACGTGCGCGCCTTGGGGACCGAGAAGGCGAAGTCGATCGAGGGGCGCAGGAAGAAGACGCTCGACGTGCGGTCGCTGCCCGCCCGCATACCGGCCTCCGGAGACCTGACGTGGTGCTTGGGCGCGGGTACCGCGCCCTGGGTGGCCAGCGGCGCGATCGCGCCGCACAGCACGACGACGGCGTCGGGCACGTGCGGCAGGCTCACCATCTCGCCGCCTATCTCGGCCTGGAGGCTGACGAACCCGTTGGCGCACGGGGTCTGGTGGATCAGGGTGATGATCGACAGGTCGTAGTGCGGTGCCATCCGCCGCGGCTCCCGCTCGGCGGAGCGGTGCTCGGGAACCTCGGGGAAGTACCGCAGCCGCAGTACGGGGTCGCAGTCCAGCAGCTTGTCCATGTCCCCGGCGTCGTACGACCCCGACGCGTTCAGCACGACCCGCGCGGTCTCCTGCGCGGCGGTGTACAGCCGGTTGAAGTAGTCCGTCCACACCGCCTCGAACCGCTGCGAGGGGAAGAGATTGTCCGAAATCCCCATCGAGAACGACATCGAGTAGTCCGTGTACGTGCCCGTCCTGGTCACCTGGGCGGTGCTCTCCGCCTCCAGCGCGGAGTACCCCCGGCGCATGGTCGGGATCTTGGTGGTGACGGCTTGCTTCTCCTCCGGAGTGCCGTGCTCGAAGAAGTCCATCGCGGTGTCGGTGGCCGAGCGGTGGTCCTGTTCGAGCGCACCGTAGTCGGTGAGGTAGAAGACCCCCATCTCCGTCACGCAGCGGTGGAACTCGTCCTGGTCGGCGCCCTTCTGCAAGTCGGCGAGGCTGAAGATCGGTACCGTCGTGTCCGCCATGTTCAGATGCTCCTTCTCAACTTTCCCAGCGCCCTGGGAAGCCGCTCGGCCGCGGCCCCTGCCTCGGTCCCCGGTGCCGGACTGCGTCGTCCCGGCCCGTTTCTGCGCCGTCCGGACCCGGCTCCCGTCGGGGATCGCCGGATGGGCGGTCGGTCGCAGCGGTCAGTCATAGAAGATCAGGGCACGCATTTCCAAGGATGTGCGCAGGTGTCCGGTGGTCGGTCCTTTCTCGTCGAGGAAAGCCGTGTGCGGACACAGGCCCGCCACGTCCAGCAGATCGTTCCCCTCTGTTCCGCCTGTTCCGCCTGTTCCGCCTGTTCCGCAACTCGCGAGCGCCAGACCGCGGCTCGCGCTGTCATAGCATTTGAAAACTATTACCTCATCGGGTGAGAGTGCCTCCCAGTAGTGCCACCGGTGCGCGGGATTGTGCCGCACGGAGAAGTTCTCGCGGTCCTTGAGCCACGCGGGGAAACGTAATCGGGTCGGCACGAGATCAGCGGAGAGGTCCATGGAGCGGTAGTCGCACACGGCGAGCGGGAAGTTGCGGACCGGTTCGAGGAGCGGCCGCCAGACGTTGACGATCTGGAACCTGCGGAAATGCCGCCGAAGGGCGGCGGCGCGCGCACGGGCGCTCTTCGGGCTCTGGTCGACGTGCACCCGCAGGTGCGGCGAACTGTAGGTGCCGGCCGCGGGCCCGGCCGTGTCCTGCCGCCTGAGCGTGGCATCGAAGAACTGCACCGTGTCGGCGCCGGTGAGCGGTTCCAGCAGGTCCCTCGTCTCCTGCCGGTACCATTCGAGCGTTGACGCGTTGTTCGCCACGAGGGCCCGCTGGTCCACACGCGTCGGGAACACGACCTTCTCGAAACCCGTCTCGTCGAGCTTCGGCTCCCTCGTGCACTCGCGCAGGTCGGTTATGGCCGTCTCGGTCGGCACCTTGCGGAAGTTGAAGAGCACGTCGGGGTGCCGGGACACGGCGTCGATGCACCAGTCGTCGTCCCGCCCCCCGGGTGCGAGCGGCGCACTGTAGTACAGGAGACTCGATACGGTGGGCATGGGGACCTCTTCCACTCGGCCCGGAAAATCCCGTCGCCGCCGGTACCCGTGAGCACGCGGACCGGCGGGAATTGCATTTCCCCCGCTGCCGTGCGGCTAGTCCTTCTTCGCCGACCGGCGAAAGACACCGCGATCAAGCTGCTGGCTGGCGTTGGCGTAGACCATGTCCATGGTCAGCACGTCGCGGAAGGCGCCGAGGTACTCCTCGAGCAGTCGGGGGCTGTACCGGTGCCAGAAGGGGATCATGTCCTCGATGACGAAGTAGTCGCCGTGTTCGAGGAGATGGTCGACCGCCCACTTCATGATGTTGAACGTGTTGGTGTGCGCATCGTCGATGAAGAGCAGCGGGTGAGCGGCGGAACGAAGGTGCTCGAACGTCTCGACGGCCGCGCAGTCGCCCTCGTGCAGCGAGATGTTCGACTTCTCGGACGCGGGTATCCGGCACCGGGAGAGGTCCCTGTCGATCCCGATGACCTGGCAGTCGATGCCCATGAGCCGGGTCAGATCGCGGAACCAGACCAGTGAACCGCCGCCGTACACGCCCAGTTCGACGATCGTGCGCGGACGCAGTTCCCACAGGAGGTCGTGGTACACGGCCTGGGTCTCCGGGTCCTTGAGCATGCGCAGACCGCGCCACTGGTAGCGCGCGAAATCCGAGAACCCGAGATCGCGCGGTGCCTCGGCCCACCGGTCGAGTGGCCAGTCGCGCGGCCGGTCCTTCAGCACAGGAGGATGGTAGGCCGGGTCCTCGCCCAGACCCCGGAAGAGATTCAAATCCGTGAATTCCATCTGAGAATGGTCCTTCAATGCACACTCCCTTGATTTCCGTCTGACTGCGTGTTTAATTGTGTCACCAGGCCCTGCGGCGGCGGTCTGGAGTCGGATTTCCCATCGGTGCAGGGACCACGGGACAAAAAGCGGCGGGCGCCCGCGCGGCACATGCACCGCCCGCCCCGTCCACAGGGGTCCGCACCGGACTGCGGTGCGAATTCGCGGCATTCCGCTCCTGGCGGCGCGGACCCGGCGGGGAGTGGCGGCAGGAGCCGCAACCGGACGGGCGCTGTCGCCTTCTGGCCACGCCGTTTGCCGCGGAAGCCGCGGATCAGCGGAGGACGGGGCCATGGAGTGGCGCCATGCGGACGCCCCGAGTGCCCGGGCCCGCTCCCTCCACGGGGTCGAGGTCGGGATGACGTTCCACTTCACCCATGTGGGAAAACTCCTGTGGAGCAGGATGAATGGTCAGGATTTCAAGCGCCGACGTGCCGTGACGATGAGCTGGATATGGTGACTTCCGCATACTGGCGCATCCCGCTCTTGGGCCGCTCTTTCGACTCTCTCCGAGTTCTCTTCACAACTTTTCGGCAAGGCAATGGCCTGTTCCGGATCGTGTGGTGGCTGCTACTCTGCTGAAGTCGACCGAATGCCGGGGGATTCCCTTTTTCTGAATTTGCGGGAGATCACGACATGGCCGTTGCCGACTGGGACGATGCCCGCGGCCACATGCTGCTCGACCCGACCGTCGTCAACCTCAACACCGGATCCGGCGGGCCCCTGCCGCGCTGCGCCTTCGAGCGCGTCACCGGCTACCGGGCCCACCTCGCCCGGGAGCCCATGGACTTCCTGCTGCGCGAGGTTCCCGCGCTGCTGTGGGAGGCGCGTGAACGCCTGGCCGGGTTCGTGGGCGGGGATCCGCACCGCCTCGTCCTCACCGCCAACGTGACCGGCGCCGTGAACCTGGTGGCGTCCTCCCTCGACCTGACGGCGCCGGGCGAGATCCTGATGACCGACCACGAGTACACGCCGATGCGCTGGTGCCTGGAGCGGATGGCGCAACGGCGGGGCCTGGAGGTCAGGACGTTCCCGCTGCCCGCCTTGCCCGCCGATGCCGGTGAGGTCGTCGACGCCGCCGTGGCCGCGATGACCCACCGGACCCGGCTGCTGTTCTTCAGCCACGTCGTGTCGTCCACCGGGCTGGTCCTGCCGGCCAGGGAACTGTGTGCCGAGGCCCGCCGCCGCGGCATCGTGACCCTGGTGGACGGCGCCCATGCCCCGGCGTTCCTCGATCTGGACCTGGACGGCACCGGCTGCGACTACTACGCGGGAAGCGGCCACAAGTGGCTCCTCGCACCCACCGGCGTCGGATTCCTGCACGTGGCCCCGGGCCGTGCGGAGGGCCTCGAACCGCTCCAGGTGAGCTGGGCCCACGAGCCCCCGCGGGGGAGCGGACCGCCGGACGAGCGCGACCGGTTCGGCAGCACCCCGCGACTGCGCAGGTACGAGTGCGAGGGGACCCGGGACATCTGCCCGTGGCTCGCGACACCGGAGTCGATCGACTTCCAGGCGGGACTCGGGTACGACCGGATCAGGGCCCGCAGACGCGAACTGGTGGAGCACGCCCGCGAGCGCCTCACCGGCTGGCGCGGCCTCACCCCGGCCACCCCGGAGTCGCCCGCGCTGTCCGGCGCGATGGTGGCGTTCCGGCTGCCCGGCGGGAGCAGGGCCGGTGACCTGCACCAGGCCCTGTGGGAACGCTTCCGGATCGAGACGGCGGTGGCCGACCGGCCGGACGGGGCGCTGCTGCGGATCTCCCTGAACTTCTACAACACCGAGGCGGAGATAGACCAACTGGCCAAGGCCATGGGCGAGACGAAGGAACTGATCGGGGGCTGAGTGCGCCGTGCACGTGTTTTCCACTGCGCCGGCGACCACCCCGTTGCGAGAGGGGCAATGAGTGATGACGGACACGAAGGTGCCGACGTTCAGCCTGAGCGCGTTGCAGGAGGGGCGTTGCCAGGACGAGTTCCGCAGGTGCCTGACGGAGAAGGGCGTCTTCTACCTGACGGACTGCGGCCCTTCGGAGGGCGACCAGAAGTCCGCCAAGGACGTCGCCACCGAGTTCTTCGAACACGGCACCGAGCAGGAGAAGCGGGCCGTCACCTCCACGGTCCCCACCATCCGGCGCGGGTTCACCGGACTGGAGTCGGAGAGCACCGCGAAGATCACCAACAACGGCACGTACTCGGACTACTCGATGTGCTACTCCATGGGCACCTCGGACAACGTCTTCCCCAACGGCGACTTCGAACGGATCTGGACGCACTACTTCGACGACATGTACGAAGCCACCAAGGAGGTGGCCAGGCAGGTCCTGAGGACCACCGGAACCGAACCGGAAGGCGGCGTCGAAGCCTTCGTCGACTGTGAGCCGCTGCTGCGGTTCCGCTACTTCCCGGAGGTCCCCGAGAACCGCAGCGCCGAGGAGGAACCCCTCCGGATGGCGCCGCACTACGACCTGTCGACGGTGACCCTGATCCAGCAGACACCCTGCCCGAACGGCTTCGTCAGCCTCCAGGTCGAGGTCGACGGCGCCTTCGTGGACCTGCCGGCCAAACCGGACACGGTACTCGTCTTCTGCGGCGCCGTCGCGACCCTCGTCACCGGCGGCCAGGTGAAGGCGCCCAAGCACCACGTCGCCTCGCCCGGCCGGGACCTGATCGCCGGCAGCAGCCGCACGTCCAGCGTCTTCTTCCTCCGCCCCAACGCCGACTTCGCCTTCTCGGTCCCCCTGGCCAAGCGGTGCGGGTTCGATGTGACCCTGGACGGTGAGACCGCCACGTTCCAGGACTGGATCGGCGGCAACTACGTCAACATACGCACCACATCCAAGTCATAGGGGAAACCGCCGCCATGGCCACACCAGCCCTCAGCAGCACCGACGACATCCGCACCAGGGCCGAGAGCGCCCTGACGCGCTGCGGTGCCCAGCTCGCCGCGTACAAGGGCGACGCCCTCACGGCCCGTACGCCGATCACCGGCGCCGCCCTGTTCGGTCTGCGTGCCGACACCCCAGCGGACGTCGACCGGGCCGTGGAAGCCGCCGGGACCGCGTTCCGCGCCTGGCGGACCACGCCCGCCCCGGTGCGCGGCGCGCTGGTCAAGAGGTTCGGCGAACTGCTCACCGAGCACAAGCAGGACGTCGCCGACCTGGTCACCATCGAGGCCGGCAAGATCCGCTCCGAGGCGCTCGGCGAAGTGCAGGAGATGATCGACGTCTGCGACTTCGCGGTGGGCCTGTCCCGGCAGCTCTACGGCCGCACGATGCCCTCGGAACGGCCGGGCCACCGCCTGATGGAGACCTGGCACCCGCTCGGTGTGGTCGGCGTGATCAGTGCGTTCAACTTCCCCGTCGCCGTGTGGGCGTGGAACACCGCCATCGCCCTGGTGTGCGGTGACACCGTGGTCTGGAAGCCGTCCGAGCTGACCCCGCTGACCGCACTGGCCTGCACCGCCCTGCTCGACCGCGCCATCGCCGAGACCGGCGCCCCTGCGGGCCTCGGCCAGGTACTCCTCGGTGCCGCGGACGTCGGCGAGCGGCTCGTCGACTCACCGCTGGTGCCGCTGGTCAGCGCGACCGGCTCCACCCGGATGGGCCGGGCGGTGGGCCCCCGCGTGGCCGCCCGGTTCGGACGCAGCATCCTGGAGCTCGGCGGCAACAACGCCGCCGTGGTGACGCCGTCGGCGGACCTCGACCTCGTCGTGAACGCCTCCGTGTTCGCCGCCGCGGGCACGGCGGGCCAGCGGTGCACCACGCTCCGCCGGCTGATCGTGCACGAGGACGTCGCCGACACCGTCGTCGAACGGCTCACCAGTGCCTACCGGCGGCTTCCGATCGGCGACCCGTTCCGGGAGGACACCCTGGTCGGACCGCTCATCAACGAGTCCTCGTACACCAGGATGCGCACCGCCCTCGACCGCGCGGTCGAGGACGGCGGCACCCTGTGCGCCGGCGGCGAACGGCAGCTCGCCGAGGCCGCGCCCGACGCCCACTACGTCCGGCCCGCCGTCGTACGGATGCCCGCGCAGACCGCGGTGGTACGCGAGGAGACGTTCGCGCCCGTTCTGTACGTCCTCACCTACCGCGACCTGGACGAGGCGATCCGCCTGCACAACGACGTGCCGCAGGGGCTGTCGTCCGGCATCTTCACCGCCGACCAGAACGAGGCGGAGCGGTTCCTGGCCCCCGACGGCGCGGACTGCGGCATCGTCAACGTCAACATCGGCACCTCGGGCGCGGAGATCGGCGGCGCGTTCGGCGGGGAGAAGGAGACCGGCGGCGGGCGCGAGTCCGGCTCCGACGCATGGCGGTCCTACATGCGCCGCGCGACCAACACGGTGAACTACTCCGGGCAGGTGGCCCTGGCACAGGGCGTGAACTTCTCCCAGTAGGGCGGCGGTCGGGCGCGGGAGCGCAGCGCGGGGGGAGCAGGAAGGGCGTCCCCCGCCCCGGCCCCGCGCGCAGGTGAGCCGTAGCCGCCGCGATCCGAAGGAGAACGGAAGAGCACAGCCCGCACCGCGCGGTGGCACCGCGCGGTGCGGACCGGCACCACCGGCCGCGGGGGCAGCACCCCGCGGCCGGTGCGAGGTGCGGGTACACCCGCCTGACCGGGGACGCCGGCGGCGACCGCGGAGCGGTCGGGCACACGGTCGCAGCCACGGCCCGGCATTCACGCCGGCCGCGGCAGGGGGTACGACGTCGGCTGAGGGCAGCGGCGCCGCCCCGCAGCACGGAGCGCGCCCGCACGCGGCGCTCACCCGAGCGTATGCATCAGACGTCGACTGGGGGAATGACAGCCATGCATGCGAGACCCTCTGCCACCTTGACGCTCACGTTGTCCTGCACGGCCTACTTCCTCGTGCTCTTCGACGCATCGGTGATGACCGTCGCGCTGCCGTCGATCCAGGCGGACCTCGGGTTCGCCCCGGTGGACCTGCAATGGGTGGTCAACGCCTACGCCCTGGCGTTCGCGGGGCTGCTGCTGCTGGGCGGAAGGCTGGCCGACCTCTACGGGCACCGGCGGGTCTTCGTCGGAGGTCTCGTGCTGTTCACCGCCGCCAGCCTCGTCGGCGGTCTCGCGGTCAGCCCGGTGATGCTGATCGCCGCACGTGCGGGGCAGGGACTGGGCGCGGCCGTGCTCACCCCGCTCGCCCTGACCATGCTGACCACCACGTTCCCCGAGGGCCCCCGGCGCACCCGGGCGCTGGCGATATGGACACCGGTCAGCCTGGTCGGCGCCGCGGCGGGCAACGCGCTCGGCGGGGTGCTGACCGAGTACCTGACCTGGCGGTCGGCCCTGCTGATCAACGTGCCCATCGGGTGCGCGGCGATCCTGTGCGCCACCCGGGTGGTCTTCCGCGGTGCCCCCCGGCGCCGGGTCCGGCTCGACCTGCCCGGTGCGGTGCTGGCCACGACCGCGTTGACCCTGCTCACTCTCGGCACCGCCCAGGCCCACACGCACGCCTGGTCCGACCCGGCCACCGCGCTGCCCCTCGTCGGGGGGATCGCCGCCCTCGCGGCCTTCGCGGTGGTGGAGGCGAGGTTCGCCCCGGCGCCGCTGATACCGCCGCACCTCCTGCGGCTGCCCGGGATCGGCTGGGGCAACCTGGCGATCCTGCTGTCGGCGGCGGGCATGGCCCCGATGTGGTACTGCCTGACCCTGACCATGCAGGACGTGCTGCACTACAGCGCCTCGCGGACGGGTGTGGGCTTCCTGCCGCACACACTGGTGATGCTCCTCGTGGGGTTCCGCCTCACCCCGAGGCTGATGCGGTACGTACAGCCCAGGACCCTGATCGCCGCGGGTGCGCTCATGGAGGTGGCGGGCTTCTGGTGGCAGGGCGGCATCACCTCGGACAGCGACTACGCCACGGGCATCCTCGGCCCGGCCGTACTGATCTCCTTCGGCGCCGGGCTGGCCAGCACCCCGCTGACCACCACCGTCACCGCGGGCGTCCAGCCCGGCGACGCCGGCGCCGCCTCCGGGCTCATGAACACCACGCGGCAGTTCGGCAGCGCGTTCGGCCTCGCGATGGTGCTCACCCTCAGCACGACGAACACCCCGGCCGCACCGACGGCGGTCGCCGCCGGTTACGGCAACGCGTTCCACGTCATGGCCGTGATCGTGCTCGCCCTCGCCGCGCTCGCGCCCCTGCTGCCCTCCGTGCGCACCCCCCGGACACCGCCGAGCACCGCCGACCGCCCCGAGGGGGCGTCAGGACGTCCCCCCGAGGCGCCCGGAGGACCCGCGCGCGGGTGGCGCGGCCGTGGCGAGCGGCAACGGGGCCTCGGCTGACGGACGGGGGCTCCCGCTGTCGCCCGGACAGGGTCTCCCGGTGTCGCACTGACACCGCACCAACCGTGCGTGCGGGCAGGGCGCGAGGGGCCTTGCGCGGTGCCCCGGCGGTGCGCACGCCCCCGCACCGGGGGGCCTCCCGCTTTCGGCTGGTCAGCCCCGTCACCTTCGAAACGGGGATCGGTTACGCTGGCCGCCGCCGCACAGCCACGGTGTCCACGCTGCGGGGGCATGCCTCCCCTGTGCCGGACCCAAGCCCCCCGCAGGAGCCCGGCAGACGACCCACACCCAGAACATCACCACAGGTCCGACGTGTGTCCCCGTGCACCTTCGCCCACGAGTGCCGCCGGGGCGCGTCGGACCGCCAGAGACCCGGCCGGTCCGGCGAGGAACACCGGCCCCGGCAGCGGGACGCGGCACAGCCGGCCCGGGCACGTAGCGGCGCTGCGGCGTACGAAGGAGACATCAATGGCGGGCCGATCCCCCGACGACACCCCCGATCAGGACAACTCGCCCACGCGCACCTCCGGCAACGAACTGGCACCCGCACCGGCACCGGCACAGGCGGGCGCCCCGGCGCGGCGGCCCGCACGTAAGGCGGCCGACCGCACGACCGCCTCCGAGCCCGCGGCCGCACGGGTTTTACCAGCACCGATATCCACCTCCACGGGCGCGCGCGGGTTGGCCGGGAAGGCCGAAGACGCCGGCGAGGTCTCGGAGAAGGCCGGGACCGGCGGCGCGAGCGAGGCTTCCGAGAAGGCCGGGGAGGCGACCGAGTCACCCGCGAAAGAGCGGCGGGAGCGCGACGGAGCAACTGACGGGCCCTCGGACGGGCGGAAGCCGTCGAGCGACCGGAAGCCGTCGAGCGGGCGGGAGTCGTCGGACGGGCGGGAGTCGTCGGACGGGGCCGACGGCACGGACGGGGCCGCCGGCACGGACGGGACCGCCGGCACGGACGGGGCCGCCGGCACGGACGGGGCCGCCGGCACGGAAGCCGCGGACGGCCCTGAGGGCCCGGACGGCGTAGGCGGCGCCGGCGGCGTGAACGGCGCTGAGGAGGCCGGCAGCACGGGCGGCACCGCCGACAGGGACGACACGGACGACACGGACGGCGTGGACGGTGCCGACGGCAAGGGCGGGGTCGGCGGCGGGAACAGCACCGTCGCCACGGACGAGACGGACGAGACGGACGCCGCGGCCAGCACGGAGGCCACGGACGACGCGAGCGCCACGGGCGACACAGGCGAGGCTGGCGAGGCAGACGGTGCCGAGAAGGGTGCGGTGCCGACCGCCGCGGGGGGATCGGCGCTGCCGGCCGAACGCTCAACGGGCGCACCCACACTCGCCGACCGGCCCCCCGCGGCACGGTCACGCCCGGCTCCCTCGGCCAGGCCCGCCGACCCCCGGGATGTCCCCGCCACGCGGGACGAGCCCTCACGGTCCGGCTTCCCACGGTCCGAGCCGTCACGGTCCGGGCCCCCGCAGTCCGAGTCCGCACGGCCGGCAGTCGGGCGGCAGTCCGAACTCCGGCGGCCGGAGGAGCGGCGCCCCGCACCGCCGTGGGCCGAACTCCGGCGGCCCCTGCCGCAGTGGGCCGAGCCGCACCGGCCCGAACCGCGGCCCACGCACCACCAGTCCACGGACCACCAGCCCACGCACCACCAGTCCGCGGACCAGTCGCGCCCCCAGCTCCCGATCGCCCTCCTCGCGCAACTGGCCGGCACCCTCGTGCCACGCTCGTCCCGGGCCCGCGCCCTCGTGAGCAGGATCGGCATCCTGGCACCGCTCGTGGTGTTCCTCGTACTCGTCGGTCTGGTCCTCGTCACCGTGCAGACCCTCCGTCCGCTGCCGGATCCGACCCTCACCGCCGACGCGAGCACATCGTCGTTCACCATCCCGGGCGGCAGGCTCGCGATCCCGTGGCCCGAGAAGGGGCAGGCCGCCGTCATGGTCGCGGGCCTGGGCACCGTCGGGACGTTCGGGGCGGAGAAGCCGGTCCCGACGGCGAGCATCGCCAAGATCATGACGGCCTATGTGATCCTCCGCGACCACCCCCTCAAGAAGGACGAGAAGGGGCCCCGGATCACGGTCGACGCCCAGACCGTGGAGGACGGGAAGGCCGAGGACGAGTCGCGCATCGTGGGGCTGGCGACGGGCCAGAAGTTCAGCGAGCAGGACATGCTGAAGATGCTGATGATCCCGTCGGGGAACAACATCGCCCGGCTGCTGGCGCGTTGGGACACCGGTTCCAAGGGGCAGACCGCGTTCGCGAAGAAGATGAACGACGCGGCCAGGGCGCTCGGCATGAAGCACACCGTTTACACCGATCCCAGCGGCCTGGACAAGACGACCGTCAGTACCGCCGTCGACCAGGTCAAACTGGCCGCGGAGGTGATGAAGTCGGATGCCTTCCGCGCGATCGTGGCCGTGCCCCATGCCGACATCCCGGGCCACGGGCGCATCTACAACAACAACGCGCCCCTGATCACGGCAGGACTGGGCATCAGGGGCATCAAGACCGGCTCCAACACACCGGCAGGCGGCACGCTCTCCTGGGCGGCCTACAAGACCGTGGACGGCAGGGAACGGCTGATCATCGGCACGATGATGGACCAGCACGCCACCGGTCCGGACCCCAACGGCGCCACCAGCCTGGTCCTGGTGCAACACAACAGCAAGAAGGTCATCGAGGCGGTGCGCAACGCCCTCACCTCCGCCACCGCGGTGCGCAAGGGCCAGGTCGTCGGTTACGTGGACGACGGACTCGGCACCCGCATACCGGTGGTGACCACCAGGGACCTCAAGGTGCTGGGCGTCCCCGGCCAGAAGCTGCGGCTCACCTTCGAAGACGGCGCGAGGACCGTGCCCCGTCCGGCGAAGGCGGGCACCGTACTCGGCGAGCTGAGGGTCGGCACCGGAGCCGCGGCACAGCAGGTGCCGGTGGCCCTGAAAACCGACCTCGCCGAGCCGTCGTTCGGCACGAAGCTGACCCGGTTCTGACAAGCAGGCGGCCGTGCGGCGGACCCTTGCCGTGCGGCCGCCGGGATCACTCCTCTCGACAGCACCGTGAACGCACACGCGGCCGCCGCCATCTAGAAAAGTCGCAGGCCGGGGAGCACTGTCAGCGCGGTCTGGTCAGATAGTCCTACTAGTAGTACTAGAGGACTGGAGTAGTGCAGTGACCGATGGACGGGACCTGATCGAGCGAATAGCCAAGCTGAAACCCGCCCACCGTCACACAGGTCAACCGCTGCACCGCCCACTGCTGCTTCTGTGGGCCATAGCCCAAGCCGTACACGGACGTCCGCGTAAGCAACCCTGGTCGGTGATCAAAGAGGCCGTGGGACCGCTGCTCACCGCATTCGCCGGGGTAACAGAAGGTGAGCAGGGTGTGCTGTATCCCTTCTGGGCCCTCCAGAAGAACAAGCTGTGGGAGGTGGCGGACGCCACAGAGCTCCACTTGACGAGCCAGGGACGACGCCCGCAACTCTCTGCGTTGGATGAGCTGAACCCTCTAGCCGGCCTGCCGAAGCGCGACTACGACCTGCTCACGGAAGCCCCGGAACTAGCGGCATGGGCGATGAGCACTCTGCTCGTACGCTTCTTCAGCCGTACGCCCATTCCGCTCCTGGAAGCCCTGGGCCTGAACGAGCTGATGGCCGGACGGATCGCCCCGAGCTTGCGTCCCCTTCCCGGTGAGTCTTACCCGCATCGCGGCGCCATCGCCGACGTGTACGGCGGCAACCGCGTGCTGGGAATAACTCCGCTCGCTGACGGCATCCTCACCGTCTACTCGGATGACAAGGGTCCATACGCCGACCAGCGCATACCCGAGACGGACTGGATCGCCTACACCGGTGACGGTCTGTCCGGCCATCAATCCTTGACCGCAGGCAACCGCGCCATGGCGGAGCACCAGGAGCAGCAGAAGGCCCTGCGTTACTGGCACAAGCCCTACAAAGGCCACTGGACGTTCGAGACCTGGGCCGTCATCGTCCAGCGCCGCCGGCGCTGGGGCCGTGGACAGGACGGCCAGCCGCGCCGGGAGTACGTGTGGATCCTCGCACCCATTCCCTCGCCGATGCGGGAGACCTGGCCCTCGGAGGTCATCGAAGCCCTCACCCAAGACGACGGTCAGCTCCACGACGATTCCCTGGACGTCATTCCCATCGAGGTGGACTCGGAACCGCAGCAAGAGGGAACCAGCACCCGCGAAAGGTACAAGCGGCTGACGGATGCCGCACGCCGGACCGCAGCCGGCCGAAACCGCCGATCGACGCTCGCGCAGGTGGAGCGTCACCTTCGCTCACCCGCTGCCCGCGAAGCCGTGCTACTGCGCAGCGAAGGCCGCTGCGAAAACCCCTCCTGCCTGGGGCACCCACTCGAACGCACTGACGCGGACCAGCCGATCTTGGAGGTCGACCACGTCAACGGTCTGGCCCGTACGGGCCAGGACACCCCAGAAGTCATGATCGGCCTCTGCCCTAACTGCCACGCACTCAAGACACGAGGCAGTAACCGACGCAAACTGCAGGAGAGTCTGCTGGTTGTGGCCCATCACCGGCACCGGAATTTCCTGCAGGAGGCATAGGACGGTGACGGTTTCGGGGGTTGGGTCTGAGGGCCCCTCAGACCCAACCCCCGAGAACCGCCCGCTCGGGTGTCCGCGCCGTTGGCCTCGGTCAGCCCCTTTCGGTCTTCCTGCGCTGCGCCTCCAGCGTCTCCAGCAGGCGGAGCCAGATCTCGCTGACGGTCGGATAGCTGGGCACCGCATGCCACAGTGACGACACCGTCATGCGGGCGACGACGGCGGTGGTCGCCGCGTGGACGAGTTCCGCGATCCCGGTGCCCGCGAACGTCGCCCCGATCAGGGTGTCCGTCGAGCGCTCGATGACCAGTTTGGCCCGGCCCGTGTAGTCCTCCTTGAGCAGGTACGTGCCGGCGAGGGCGGCCAGGTCGTACTCGACCGTCTCCACGTCGACGCCCGCGGCGCGTGCCTCCTCCTCCGTCGGGCCGACGGATCCGACCTCGGGGGAGGTGAAGGTGACCTGCGGGACGGCGCGGTGGCCCGTCGCGGTGCTGAGCCGGCTCGGTTCGTCACCTCCCGGGTTCCGGCCCGCCGCCCGTGCCGCGATCACCTCACCGGCGACCCGGGCCTGGTACTTGCCCATGTGCGTCAGCAGGGCCCGCCCGCAGACGTCGCCGACGGCGTACAGCCACTGACCGTCCACCCCGCGCACGGTCTGCTGGTCGTCCACGTCCAGATAGCCGCCGTCCGCCAGGCCGACGGCGGACAGGCCGATGTCGTCGGTGCGCGGGGTGCGGCCGGTCGCGACGACGATCTCGTCGGCGAGGAGCGTGGTGCCGTCGTCGAGCAGCACGGTGACCTCACCGCCGTGCGGCAACCCCGTGCCGGTCGCGCGGACGTCGGCGCGGCGCACTTCGCTGACGCCGCGCTCCGGCAGCAGACGTACGCCGGCGGACCGCAGGCCGTCGGCGACCAGCCGCCCGGCGAAGGGCTCCTGGCGCGGCAGCAGCTCCGCGCCCCGGTACACGACGGTCAGCTCCTCGACGCCGAGCGCACTCAGCCACGTCGCCGCCTCGCAGCCGACCACGCCGCCGCCCAGGACGACCACGCGACGCGGCACCACGTGCAGGTTGGTCACGTCGCGCGAGTCCCAGGGCAGCGCCTCGCGCAGGCCCGCGATCCGCGGCACGGCGGGGAACGAGCCCGTCGCCACGACGACCGCGTGGCGGGCCGTCAGCGTACGTGTGCCGCCCGCCGCCGTGCTGACCACCACCGTCCGCTCGCCGGCCAGCCGCCCGGATCCGCGTATCACGTCGATGCCCGCACCCAGCGCCCACTGCACCTGCGAGGCGTCCGAAAGCCCGTTGACGATGGCGTCCCTGCGCGCGAGGACGGCGGGCACGTCCAGCCGCGCGTCCCCGACGATCGAGGAAACCCCCGGCACATGACGAGCCGCGTCGAGGACCTCGCCGGGCCGCAGCAGGGCCTTGCTCGGCATGCAGGCCCAGTACGAGCACTCGCCGCCCAGCAGCTCGCCCTCCACCAGCACCGAGTCGAGACCCGAGAACTGCGTGGCGTACTGTGCTGCGTTCTCGCCCGCAGCCCCGCCGCCCAGCACGATGACATCCCACTCGGTACGTTCCGGATCAACTGATGCTGCCACTTCCGTGCTCCTTGCTGCTCGGGGTTGGGGGTTGGGGGTTGCGGGGGGTTGTTCGGGGTTGCTGGGGGTTGTTCGGGCCGTTCGGGGCCGTTTCGTTGCTTTGGGTCGCTTGGGTCGCTCGGGGTCACCGGTACCAGCGACGGCACCGGTACCGGCTCGGTACCGGCAATGGGCTGACCGTACCGGGCGCGGCCGGCGGGCCGTCCACCGCTCCTGGGAAGCCGGTCGCGCCGGCGGCGAAGTGGCCGTGCGCGGCCTTCCTCGCGCGGTGTGGTAAGACCTGGTCCGCCGCCGATGCCCATCACGGTGACGACTCCGGGCGAGCCCCGAGCGGCCCCACAGCAACGAGGATGCATATGAGCACGCGTCAGGCCCACGCGACCGGCGACGAGACCCGGGTGGCCGCCGACGACAACGGCAGCGGCAGCGGTGGCACAGGGGGCGGTGACGCCGGCAGTGGTGGCACCGGGGGCGGTGGCGGTGGCGGCCATGACGGGGGCGACGGCGGGCACATGGTGGTCTGCGGCGACAACGCGCTCGCCCAACGGCTCACCCACGAGCTGGCGTCCGTGTACGGCCAGGACGTGACGGTGGTCCTGCCGTCCCTGACGAGCGGCCACGGCCCGCGGTTCGGCCGGCTGGTACGGGATCCCCGCCTGTCGGTCAGGGCCGTGGAGGCGCCGGAACCCGACGAGACGGCGCTGCGTGCAGCGGGCATCGAGACGGCGACCGCCCTCGCGCTCACCTCCGGCGACGACCAGTTCAACATCCACGTCGCCCTGCGGGCCCGCCGGATCAACCCCGAGGTGCGCCTGGTCATCAGGCTCTTCAACCGCGCACTGGGCCGGCACGTCGAGGCCCTGCTCGACCGCGCGGTGCGGATCCGCAACCCGTCCCTGGCCTCGTCGCAGGTCGACGTGTCCACCACCGTACTGTCCGACGCGGACACCGCGGCACCCTCGCTCGTCGCCGCGGCGGTCGTCGGCAACGAGAAGATCATCCACGCCGACGGCATGCTGCTGCGGGCGAAGCAGCGCACCGTCGCGACCGCGGGCCGGCGCGACCCGCTCGCCACCCTCGCCCTGCTGCCCGACTCGGCCGAGCAGTCCGACGAACGGGCCATGGGCAGCATGATCGACGGCCCCCTGATCCTGCCGGACGAGTCCACCGTGGCGGCCGCCGCACCGAAGCGCGGCGCCGTCGTCCTGGAGGCCGTGAGCCACCGCCCCCAGACCCTCGCCCCGTCGGCGCGGCTGCCGCGCCTGCCCCTGCGGCTGTTCCTCTCCCGCCGCCTCGGCGTCGCCTTCGCCTCGGTGGGGACGGCGGTGGTGCTGCTCGCCGCCGTGAACTGGTACGTGAGCCGGCGGAGCAGTCCCCTGCACGCCGCGTACACGACACTGCTCGACGTCTTCGCCATCAACGACCCTGCCGAGGGACAGCCCGCCGTCGTACAGATCCTCCAACTCCTGTGCGCTCTGGCCGGAATGCTGCTCCTGCCGCTGCTCCTCGCGGCCGTGCTCGAGGTGTACGGGAACTTCCGCGCGAGTTCGGGCCTGGCCGGGCCGCCCCGGAACATGTCCGGCCACGTCGTCCTGCTGGGCCTCGGCAAGGTCGGCACGCGCGTGCTCTCCCGGCTGCTCGAACTGGACATCCCCGTCGTGTGCGTCGAGCGCGATCCGGAAGCCCGGGGCGTCGCCCTCGCCCGCGCCCACCATGTGCCCACGGTGATCGGCGACGTCTCGGAACCGGGTGTCATGGAGCAGTCCCGCCTCGAACGGGCGCGTGCCCTGATGGCGCTCACCAGCGACGACGCCACGAACCTGGAGGCCGTCCTCAACGCCCGGCACATCAGGCCCGAGGTCCGTGTGGTGATGCGGCTGTTCGACGACGACTTCGCGGCGACCGTCTACGGCACCCTGCGCGACGCCTATCCCGCGGCGCAGACCCGCAGCAGGTCCGTCTCGGCGCTGGCCGCCCCCGCCTTCGGCGGCGCGATGATGGGGCGCGAGGTCCTGGGCGCCATCCCGGTCGGCAGACGCGTCCTGATCTTCTCCTCGGTCGAGGTCGCGGGCAACCCGCTGCTGGAGGGCCGGACGGTCGCCGAGGCGTGCCTGCCCGGCGTCTGGCGGGTGCTGGCACTCGACACGGCCAGGATGCGCGAGCAGCGACCGGACCTGATGGCCATCCTCTCGGGCGGCTCGGGCACCCTCTCCTGGCGACCCGACCCCGGCTACGTGCTCAAGCCGGGGGACCGCGCGGTGGTCGCCGCCACCCGCCGCGGTCTGGGAGAGCTGATGCACGCGGTGCCGAGGGAGGAGAGCGAACTCGCGGGGTAGCGCCTCGCGGAGTGCGGGTTCGTGGAAGGACGTCGGCACGTGGGCAGGCCCGCCCCGCAACCTGGGTACCCGTACGGGCGAGCAACTGCCGCGCTGCGCGGGGCTGGTCCCGCCAGCCACCCGGAGGGAGCCGACCATGCGTTTTCCGAGCCGAGCCCACCCCCGGCCACCCGCGAGCACCGGGGGGCCGACGCGAACGGCAGCAGGGTTCGTCCTGGCCTGCGCCACCGCCGCCGTGCTGACCGGTTGCTCCGCCCAGGACGCGATCTGCGGCGATGGCGAGTACCCGGTCATGTCCGCGGGCGGCACCGGCAGCGCCTGCGCACCCGACGGCAAGGAGCCGCCCGACGGCTACGTCCGCTACCCGCAGGGGAAGGTGCCGCAGCACGTGGGCGACAGGTGGGACACCTACTGGAACACCCACACGGTCGACGAGAACGGCAACATCGTCAAGGTCTCCCGGGCCGGGTGACGAGCGGCCAGGACGCGGGGGAGTGAAGTGCCGGACGCGCGGGCGGTCGTGATCGCGGCCGGGCGTTGCGGAGGCGCTGACACTCGGTCCCGTGCCGGGGACCCCTCCACAGCACCGGCGATCGGTGGCACACGACACGGACGAGCACCGTCGGACGGATACCGATGAGCACCGCCGGACCGCGGACACCGATGAGCACCGCCGGACTGCGGACACCGATGAGCACCGCCGGACCGCGGACTGCGGACTGCGGACACGGACGACGGGCCAGGCCGCTACAGCACCTTGCTGCGCACCAGCGCCGTCAGTGTGAGTGCGCCCGGCAGGAGGGGCAGCCAGACGGTCAGGACGCGGTAGCCGATGACGGTGGCGGCCGCGAGCGGGGCCGGGGCGCCGAAGGCGGTGAGGGCGAGGACCAGGGCGGCGTCCACCGAGCCGAGGCCGCCGGGGGAGGGCACCACGGAGCCCAGCGCGTTGGCGGCGAGGTAGGCGAGGACGACGTCCAGCCAGGGCAGCGGAAGGTGGAGCGAGGCGGCGACGGCGGCGACCACGCTCGCCTGGAGCAGCGGGAAGGCCACCGCGCCGCCCCACAGGGCGAGGACCCGGGCGGGCCGGGTGTGCAGACGCCGTACGTCGGTCAGGGCGGTGCGCAGGAAGTCGGTGACGAGGCGGCGCAGCGGGCGTACGAACGTCAGCAGCAGACCGGCCACGGTGAGGCCGGCGGCCACGGCCGCACCCCCCACGGCCAGCGCGGTGCCGGGATCGTCGGGCAGCAGCGCGCCGTAGGGCACGGTGTGCAGGCTCAGCGTCAGGAAGGTGGTGGTCACCAGCGTCGTGGCGACCGACTTGGTCAGCGAGTAGAGCGCGATGGACCCCGTGGCACGGCTGAGCGGGAGTCCCCGGCGGTTCAGGAAGCGCAGGGTGACGGCATGGGCGCCCAGGCCCCCCGGCAGGAGGTGGTTGGCGGCACCGGCGGCGAACTGCGTCGCGTACAGCAGCCGCGACGGCAGCCGTTCGAGGACGGCTCCCTGCCGGATGCAGGAGGCGGCCGCCCAGGACAGGCAGGTGAAGAAGAGCCCGGCCAGCAGCCACCCGGGGTCGGCGGAGGCCAGCCGGGTGGCGCCGGCGTACATGACGTGCCAGTGGACGGCCGTCCAGGCCCCGATCAGCAGCAGCGGAAGCAGGCACAGGGCTCGCTTGAGGAGGCCGGTGGGAAAGGAGAGGCGCCCGGGGGAGGCGGGCGCTGGGACGGACTCGGCAACCGTGGCGGATGCCGGTGCCGCGGCGGATTCCGGTGCCGTGGCGGACGCGGGTGCCGTGGCAGGTCCTGGGAGCGCGGGGACCGTCGTGGCAGGCGCCGCCACGGCGAGCGGGGGTGAGGACACAGGGGAGCCGTTTCTGTGCCGGGCCCGTCTGCGGCAGGCACGGAGAGTCGGGCGGATGGGGACGGTGAGTCAGGGGGATGCAGAGATGTTTCCCATCCTGTGTAACGGTTCGGTGTACGAAAACCGAAGAAGAACCGGCGATCGGCTTCCTGGCGCGGTCGGCCCCCTCCGGCGGCGCAACGGAGACCGCGCCAGGGCCGCGGACCCAGCGTGACCAGGCACGATGTGCCTCTACTTGGCCGTCGGCGGGACTTCGTGAGGTGTGTGTTCCGTGATCGTCCTGTGGGTGGAGGGTGACGGATTACACGTGGCTCGCGCTTCGGTCGGGACGCACGGTGCTCCTGTGGTGACTGATGGCGCTGGCGGCCGAGGAAGCCTCCTGGCCGTGCGGGCGCGCTGATGGCCTCAGGCCGGACGGCGATGCGGCACGGAGGGAGCACCCGTCGCGTGCGCGGAGGAACACCCGCCGCGTACAAGGACCGTCAGGGGTGGGCGGACCGGTCGGGCGGCCGTTGCACCGGCCGCCACCGGCCCGCCCGCGCGATCGCCGAAAGTGGTGTGATCGGACTGCCGACGGCTCCCGCCTCGGCGCCACACGAACGGCACGAACTACGGAGAAGACCGACATGCGACTGCGCTGCGCCGTGCTCGACGACTTCCAGAACGCCGCGCTGGAGTACGCCGACTGGAGCCCGATAGAGGACCGGGTGGAGCCCGTCGTCTTCCGCGACCACCTGGCCGGCGAGGACGAGCTCGCCGCCCGGCTCGCCGACTTCGACATCGCCGTCACCCTGCGCGAACGAGTCCCGTTCCCGGCGTCCCTGCTGGATCGCCTGCCGCGGCTGAAGCTGCTGATCGCCTCGGGCATGCGCAACTCCGTCATCGACCACGCCGCCGCCGCGCGGAACGGCGTGACGGTCTGCGGCACCGCCAGCTCCTCCACCCCGCCGCTCGAACTCACCTGGGCGCTGCTGCTGGGTCTCGCCCGCGGCATCGTCCAGGAGAACGACGCCCTGCGCGCCCAGGGCCCGTGGCAGTCCACCGTCGGCGCCGACCTGCACGGCCGCCGCCTCGGTCTGCTGGGGCTCGGCAAGATCGGCAGCCGGGTCGCCCAGGTAGCCCTGGCCTTCGGGATGCGGGTCAGTGCCTGGAGCCAGCACCTCACCAGGGAGCGGGCCGAGGAGTTCGGCGCCGAACTCGCCACCTCCAAGGAGGAACTGCTGCGCGGCAGCGACTTCGTCTCCGTGCACCTCGCGCTGGGCGAGCGCACCCGCGGCCTGCTGGGCGCGCGCGAACTCGCCCTCCTCAAGCCCACCGCCTACCTGATCAACACCTCCCGCGCGGCCATCGTCGACCAGGACGCGCTGCTCGCCGCGCTCCACGAGGGCCGGATCGCCGGCGCCGGCGTGGACGTCTTCGACATCGAGCCGCTCCCCGCCGACCACCCGATGCGCACCGCCCCCCGCCTCCTCGCCACCCCGCACCTCGGCTACGTCTCACAGGCCAACTACGCGATGTACTACGGCGACGCGGTCGAGGACATCCAGGCATTCCTGGCGGGCGAGCCGGTACGGCGCCTCGGCTGACCGCCGTCCGGGGCCTTCTCGGCTGTCCGGGGCCGTCCGGGGCCGTGTCAGAGGCTCGCCGTGACCACGGTGACGACCGTCACGCCGTCCCGGCTCCACCGAGAACGGGGGGTGGTCCTGCCTGCCGGGCTCAGCCACTGACCGGCGTCAGAACCACGAAGTCCGCGTTCGAGGGGTCGAGGCAGACGGCCAGGCGGCCGACGCCCTCCGCGTCCTCGGGCCCCATCTGGAGGCTCCCGCCGTTCTCGGCGACCCTGGCGACGGTCGCGTCGCAGTCGGCCACGGCGAAGACCGGGTGCCAGTAGGGTCGTCCGTCCGTCAGGGTGAGGTTCTCCTCGGGGATTTCCATGACGCCGCCGTGCATGCGGTCCTCGGGAAGCCCGGCGGGGGTGATGAGGGAGTACGTGCCCCCGCCGCCGGGCAGCTCCATGTCGCTGAACCGCCAGCCGAAGACGCCGCCGTAGAACTCCTTGGCGGCCGCTGCGTCGCTTGTGTACAACTCTGTCCAGGACAGCGAGCCCGGCTGGTCCACGAGCTCGACCCCCCCGCCCTCGACCGGCTGCCAGACGGCGAACTGGCCCCCCAGCGGGTCGCTGTACTGCGCCATCCGGCCCCAGTCGTCGAGGTCCATCGGCGCCACCCGCACGGTGCCGCCCGCGCGCTCCACGGCCCGGGTCGTGGCGTCCGCGTCGGTGACGCCGTAGTAGATCATCCAGGCCGGGCGCGCGCCCTCCTCGGTGAGCTTGCCGAGCCCGGCGACTACCTTTCCGTCCTTGCGGAACATGCCGCCCTCCATGTCCTCCCCCTCGCCCATGGACTGGTAGTCCCACCCCAGCACGGCGCCGTAGAAGGCTGCGGCCGCGCGGACGTCCGGGGCGCCGAGGTCGAGCCAGCAGGGTGAACCGGGGGCGAAGTCCGTGGTGATCATGGCGGTGATCCCCTTCCGCAGATTCCGTGTGGCCCCAGCGTGGCACCGTGCACTGACGATCGCCTGCCGGCTGCTCTCCGTGAGCGGTGCCGCACGGACGGGAACGGTCCCGGCACAGCCTGGGGAAAGAGGTCCGGCCCCTGCCGTCGGCTGCCGGTGCGAGCGCCGGTGCGAGCGACAAGATGAGTGCCGGTGCGAGCGACGACGTGAGACGCGGGGGGAAGGGGATCATGCCCGGGGTCCGCGGACGGGTCGTCCTTGGCGTGCGTCCCGGGGATCCGGGGGGACCGGGTGGACCGCGCGGAGGGCGCGACAGGCCGCCGGCGGACCGTCCGGCTGCGGCTGTCCGCTCATGTGCGGGCCGCCGAAAGAGTGACGACCGGGCCCGGTGATCGTGCACCCGACCGGCCGCAGGCGGGCAGGCGGTGGACCGGCACGGGCCTGCACGCAGGACGGATCCCGTACGCAGGACCTTCCGCAGGACCTTCCGAAGGTCCTTCCGCAGGTCCTTCACCCGCGTCCGGCGCGGTTGGTGCCGCTTTTCGACGCTCACCGTTTCCACCGTCCACGGCACTGCGTGCCCCTCGTCCACGAAGGGGTGGCGAGCAGGAGCGGTCCGCCGCGGCTGCCAGTGCGGCGTCATGCGAGGAACACTGGACATGAGCGGGTGAAGCCCGTGAACAGCGAGGCGCTTGCGACCAGGGCGCAAGCGCTCGTCGGACGCGGCCCATGGGCCACGGAGAGGAGCAGGCGGTCGCCATGGCCAGCATCTTTCGCCGAATCGTCGACCTTTTCCGGATCAAGGCGAACAAAGCACTGGACCGTGCCGAGGACCCGCGTGAGGTCCTCGACTACTCGTACCAACGGCAGCTCGAGATGCTGCAGCGGGTGCGGCGGGGACTGGCAGACGTCGCGACCAGCCGCAAACGGATCGAGGTGCAGGCGGCGCAACTGCGGCAGTCCGGCGGCAAGCTGGAGGGGCAGGCGCAGCAGGCGCTGGCCGTCGGCCGGGAGGATCTCGCCCGCGAGGCGCTGACCAGGCGGACGGCGGTCGCCGCCCAGATCGAGGACCTGGACAGCCAGTGGGCGACCCTCCAGGAGCAGGAGGAGAAGCTCACCGTCTCCGCGCAGCGCCTTCAGTCACAGGTGGACACGTTCCGTACCCGCAAGGAGACCATCAAGGCCGGCTACACCGCGGCCGAGGCCCAGACCCGTATCGGCGAGGCGGTCTCCGGCATCGGCGACGAGATGGGCGATGTCGGCATGGCCGTGCAGCGCGCCCAGGACAAGACTGAGCAACTGCAGGCCCGGGCCGGCGCCCTGGACGAGCTGATCGACTCCGGTGCGCTGGAGGACGCCACCCTCGGGACCGGCCGTGACGACATCCAGACGGAGCTGGATGCGGCGACCTCCGACCAGGACGTGGAGTCCCAGCTCGCCAGGATGAAGGCCGAGCTCCCCGGCTCCGCCACCCCGCCGGCCGTGGAGGGCGGTGGCACCACGGGCTCCTCGGACACCGCGCGGCCCGGTACACCCGGCGTGGAGCGCTCGCCGGACAGCCCGCCGGACCAGGGCTCGACACGGTGACCGTGCCCGGTTCGGGAGGGTGACCGTGCCGGGTTCGGGAGGGTGACCGTGCCCGGTTCGGGCGATGCCCGGGACACGTCCCACCCGGTGGTGCCCGGGGGCACGTCCTCAGAGGCGGACGTCCCGCGCACCCTCACCGGCGGTGGACGCTCACGGCGTAGCCGCCGCCGTCGTAGGGGTCAGCGTCCCAGGTGGCGAAGCGGTCGACGAGGGTGAAGCCGGCCGCGGCGCAGCAGTCGTCGTACTCCGGCAGCGTGATGCCGGGCGGCACCGGCAGGTGGGATTCGTCCAGGCCGAAGCCGGCGACCAGCAGACCGCCCGGACGCAGGGCCCCGGCCAGGCGCTCGACCACCGTCGTCTCGGTGCCGGCAGCGAGCAGAGGGAGAACGTTGCCCGCGGCGACCACAAGGTCGAAGTCCGCCGCGATGCCGAGCCGGTCCGGCTCGAACCCGGCCAGATCGACCTGGAACCAGGGCAGTTCGGGCGCCTGCCGCCGCGCCACCGCCAGCATCGACGCATCAAGATCCACACCGACACAGTCGTACCCGAGCTCGGCAAGCCGGATCATGACCCGTCCGGTACCGCACCCGGCGTCCAGCACCCGAGCTCCGACAGGCACGAGCGCTGCGCAGAACCGCGCCTCCCCGTGCACATCCTTCCCGCTGCGTGCCAGGGCCGCGAACCGTGCGGCGTAGTCGTGTCCGGACGTCTCCCCGGTCAACTCCCTCCAACGGCTCATGCGGCCGACTATAGATCCACCGCTCGCCGTCGAGGACGCGACCGGGCTCGCGGCGCCGGAGACCGTCGCGAAGAGCCACGAAGAGCTACGAAGAGCAGTGAACAGCTACGGATGAGCACGAAGAGGCGCGAAGAGGCGCGAAGGGTCGCGAAGGGTCGCGAAGAAGGCGGGAGGCAGGCAGCCGTCGGCGCGGCAGGCACGGCAGCAGCACCGCAGGAGCAGGGTCAGCGGCACCGCAGGAGCACCGCAGGAGCAGGGCAGCAGTAAGACGGCAGGCGTCGGTCAGTACCCGCGTCGGTCAGTACCCGCGTGCCGGCCGGACCGCCAGGGAAGGACGTGCCGCGCCGCCCCGCAGGTCCTCCCAGCACCCGAGGAAGTCGTGCACGACGTCCTCGTCGTGGGTGATGCCCGCGCTGTGGCTCGTGATCGTGGTGCGCGGCAGGCTCCAGCACGCGTCGTCAGGTGCGGCCGGCTCCTCCGCCAGGACGTCGAGCACCGCGGCCCGCACCTGCCCGCCGTGCAGCGCCCGGTCCAGCGCTGCCATGTCCACCGTGGCGCCCCTGCCGACGTTGACGAACGTCGCGCCGTTCAGCTTCCGCAACAGCGGGTCGCCGAAGAACTGCGCGGTGGCCGCGGTGAGCGGAAGCGCGTTGATCACCCAACGCGCCCGCGCCAGCACCTCACCGGCCCGGTCGGGGGTCAGGACGTCGTCGAAGGCGTCGGACTGCCGCCCCGTCCGGGAGACGCCGACCGCCCGGATGCCGTTGACTCCCAGCGCGTGGCCGATGCGTGCGCCGATGGCACCCGTTCCGTACACCACGGCCAACTGGCCCGCGGCGAGTTCGGAGGGCAGGCGCTGCCACCGCCGGCCGCGCTGCTGCGCAAGGTGATCAGGCACCCTCTGGCACTCGGAGAGGAGCCAGCCCAGCACGAACTGGGCGATCCGCTCGCCCATCCTGCCCACGGTGCGCGTCAGCAGCACTCCGCTCGGCAGACCCGCCCGCAGCACGGCGTCGACCCCGGCGTTGCTGCTGTGGAACCAGACCAGGGAGCTGCCGTCCTGCAGCAGTGCCGGCGGTGGTGTGGAGCCGATGCAGACGATGGGCTGCCCGGTGGGCGCCGCCGGCTGTGAGCAGTACCGGTGGACCGCCGGGCCGCCCCGTCCGGCGAGTGCCTTCTTCAGTGCACCCTCCAACCCGCGGGGAAGCTGGGGTGCGAGGAGGATCCGGGCATTGTCCAGCGTTGTGGCCCACCCTCGGGACCACGCACTGTCATCAGCACACACCTCGGCCATGTCCGACCTCTCATGACGGCGTCATCGACGGGTGCCCGCCGCTCCGCCGGCCGGCCCGAGGGACCTCCGGGGGTGCCGCGCCGGTCCAGGAAGACCCCGGCGGCGCCGTGCCGGGGTGCGGGCACGTGTGACGACGGAGACTACCTGAGCGGCCTGTCCGGCGGTCCTGCGTATCCGCCCGTCCACGGTCGGTCACGGGTCCATGGTCGGTCCCGTGTCCATGGTCGGTCCCGTGTCCATGGTCGGTCCCGCGTCCACTCCGCCCGCACCCGCCGACCACCCGATCCCGTCCGGGTCACCCGCCCCGACCGGCGGAAAGGAGGCGGCCGGGCGTCGTGGGCCGCGAGCGGCGGCACACGGCGAACGCCGTGCCGGGTCGCCTCGCCCACGAGGGCACCGAGCCGCACGAGCGCGCACAGCGCGGTCCCGGCCGCGAGTGGTGAGGCGACGGGGGCGTGACGACATGGTGAGGCGATGGGCCCTGACGACATGGAGTGCCCCGAACGCGCTCGGCCCGGCCCGCGTCGCCCGACGGCCGACGCGTCCGCCCGCACCGCGCCCGTTCGCGCCCCGTCCCCGACCGGGCCATCCACCTGTGACCAGGTGGTTCACCGCTTTCGCCCGAGAGCGAGGCAGCCCCGGCGGTCTTGCATGCATAGTTGCATGCAAGATCTACGATGGTCGCATGGCAGACAAAGCCGCCGCTCTCGCGGCCGAGCGTGCGTACCTGTACACCAAGGACCTGATTCTCCGCGGGGAGCTCTCGGGAGGACAGTTGATCAGCGAGGGGCGGATCTGCGGGGAGCTCGGCGTGAGCCGGACACCCGTGCACGAGGCGTTCCTGCGGCTCGACACGGAGCGGCTGCTGGCGCTCTCGTCACGCAAGGGAGCCGTGGTGCTGCCGGTGGCACCGCAGGAGGCCAGGGACGTGCTGGAGACGCGGGAGGCGATCGAGAGCACCGCGGCACGGCGTGTCGTGGCGGACGGCGGGCCCGCGCAGGAGGTGCTGTCCCGGCTGCGGGCCAATCTCGAACGGCAGGAGGAGTACGCCGGGGCCGCGGACGTCGAGGCATTCGTGGAGGCGGACGAGGAGTTCCACAGCAGTGTGGTGGCCGCGTCCGGCAACCCCATCGCCGTGCACTTCTTCGGCCTGCTCAGGGACCGGCAGCAGCGCCTGCGCCACCAGTTGCTGGGCATCCGGCCGGGACACCTCGCCGTGGTGCTCGACGACCACCGTCGGCTGGTGGATCGGCTTCGAGCGCTGGACGCCGAAGGCTACGCCGGTGTGCTGTCGGTCCACGTCGCACGGCACCAGGGCGCGCTGTGAACGGGATCCCGACCGGAAGCGCACGGGATGCCGGGCAGGCCCGAGAACGGGACCCCGGCGGTACGGCACCCCTCCTGCCGCATCCCGCCGGGGGCAGAAGCTCCGACTGGCGTGTGGTGTTCGGGGCGATCTTCGTCTGCACCTGGTGCGGGAACCAGTTCAGCCCGCTGCTGCTGATGTACGAGCGGATCCAGCACTACCCGACGGTGATCGTGAACCTCTTCCTGGGGATCTACGTCCTCGGCCTGGCGCCGGCCCTGCTGCTCGCCGGGGCGCTCTCGGACCGGCACGGACGGCGGCCGGTGATGCTGGCGGGGATGGTGTCCTCGATCGCCGCCGGCGCCATGCTGGCCTGCGGGGCACTCGGCCCCGGGCCGATCTTCGCCGGCCGGCTGCTGTCGGGGATCACCGTGGGCATCGCGATGGCGGTGGGCAACAGTTGGCTCAAGGAGGTCTCCCAGGCCCCGTACGAGCCGGGGGCCGACGTCGGATCCGGAGCACGCCGTGCCTCACTGGCCTTCACCCTCGGCTCGGCGTCCGGGGCGCTGGTGGCGGGAGCGACGGCCCAGTGGGGCCCCTGGAAGGAAGTGCTCCCCTTCCTCGTGCAGATCGCCCTCGCCCTGCCCTTCCTCTGGCTGGTGCCGCGGGTGCCGGAGACCAGCCGCGCCGGTGCCCGCGGCCCGCTGCGGGCCCATCTGCGCATCCCGGCCGCCGGGCACAAGCGCTTCCTGAGGGTCGTGGTGCCCACCGCGCCGTGGCTGTTCGCGGCTGCGGCTCTGGCGTACGGCTACCTGCCGGTGCTGCTGGCCCCCGCCACCGGCCGCTGGGGGCTGGCCTACGCCACCGCTCTGACCGTTGTCACGCTCGGCACCGCCGCGCTCGTCCAGCCGTGGGCCAAGCGGATCGACACCGTGTCCAGCGCGCGGGCCCTCGTGGTCTGCCTGGTGTTCGTCGCGGCGGGCCTGCTGGTCGCCGACGCCGCGCAGCAGGAGCAGTCGGTCCTGCTGGGGCTTGCGGCGAGCCTCGTACTGGGCACCGGGCTCGGCATCGGTCTGGTCAGCGGCCTGCTGGAGGTGCAGCGCATCGCCACCCCGCGTGATCTGGCGGGTCTGACCGGCGTCTTCTACGCCGTGGCCTACGGCGGCTTCCTCACCCCGACGGTGCTGGCCGCGATCACCCCGCCCTGCACACCGCTGGTCCTCTTCCTCGCCCTCAGCGGCCTCGCGGTGCTGTGCTGCCTGGCCGTCCTGGCCTCCTACCGCCGGCATCTGCCGGCCCGCTGAGGCTGCCGGCCGCGGCCATGGGCGCGATGGCCCCAGCCGCCCGCCCGGGCGGCGTGGGCGGCGTGGCGAGGGCCCGGGCAGGAGGCCCATCGGGCCACGCCCCTGCACGGGAGCGTCCCCGCGGCACGGGAGCGTCCCCGCGGCACGGGAGCGTCCCCGCGGATATATAATTGCCATATGCATGTACTTCGGTGTCGGCGGCGTCCCCCCGGACGAGCGCCGTACCGGAAGTGCCGCGCACGGCATGCTGCGCGGCCTCGGAAGGCTCGCCCGGGAGCTGTTCCGCGCCGGGGAGCATGGATCGACCCGCAGTGACGCGTGTCTGCTCGACGCCCCGGAGGCGCGCCCCCGCGGGGCACCGGACCGGCCGCGCACCGGGACGGTCCGGCCCCGGGCCACGGTGCTGCTGAAGGGGGCGAGGGACCGGGAACGGGCCGCGCGCCGGTCCTGCACGACGGACCGGCGCGCGGTGCGGCCCACCGCCACCCCCGTCGGACACCGGCTGTTCGAACAGGGGCGGCGGATGGCCGCCGCCCTGCTGGACGCACCGCACACCACCACCGTCGACGAAGGCGAGCGCGCCGTGCGCGCCGTCGCCGCGCTCGCCGCAGCCATGGAACCGGAGGCCACTTGACCAGCCCAGGAACCGCCCGGCAGGAAGCCGACCGCAGCACGGGCGCGAGGCCCGCCGCAGCGGTGCCCATCGACGTGGCCCCCCGGCGGGCGGGAGGTCCGCACAGATGGTGGGACCGGGTGCTGGCCGCGGACCCCGGGCTCGGGCAGTTGCAGGCGGGCTGGCGGACGCTGGTGGCCATGGTCACCTCCCTCGCGGTCGGCTACGGCTTGGCCCGGGCCCTCGCGATCCCGCCGATGATCGGCATGATGGTCGCCGGGATGATGGGCCTGATGAGCGCCTTCGCGGTGTCCGGCAACAGTTGGTCGCAGCTCGCCAAGGCCATCCTGTGGATGCCGTTCCCCTTCAGCGCGGTGCTCTGGGCGGCTGCGGCCCTGCACGGCGACCGCGCACTGGAGATCGGCCTCAACGCCGCCGCGCTGGCCCTGACCTTCCTCTTGGCCCGGTTCGGCCAGGTGGCGCTGCTCACCGGCATGATGCTGTTCAACGGTCTGCTGGTGGGAACCATCGCGGGCATCCCTGCCGCCCTGGTGGGCAAGGCGTTCCTGGTCGCCCTGGTGTCCGCCGCGGCGGTGCTGGCCACCCGGCTGCTGCTGTGCTACCCGATGCCGCGAAGGGATCTGCTCCGTACGCAGCGGGCCTTCGTCGTGGAGGCCCGCCGCGTGGTCGACGCCACCGTCGACGCGCTCGATCCCGACGCCGACCTGAGGCGGGTGGAGCGCCGGATGAACCACTCACTGCGCCGCCTGAACATCGTGACCGTCACGATCGACGGCCGCCTCGCACAGCCCGAGGCGGCCACCGACCCCGCCGCGGCGGAGCTGCTGCACCGCCATCTGTTCGACGTGGAGCTGGTCCTGCGCGGCATCGGCCAGGCGGTCCGGGCGCTCGCCGCGCAGTCGCCGCCCGAAGAGCTGCGCCGGTCACTGGCGGTGGGCCTGCTGCTGGCCCGCGACACCCCGCCGGCCGGGGCCGGCGGGCTGCGGCCCGCCGTGGAGGTGATCCGCGGGCAGGCCGACACGATCCTGCGCAACCCGGGGGCCGACCCCCGGGACGCCGAGTCCGCCGCCCTCGCCCGCCGGGTCGCCGAGCTCCTCGACTCCCTGGCCGACTCCCTGGCCAGTTGGCTGACCCTGGGCCAACGGACACCGAAGGCCCCTGCCGCGGTGCCCTTCACGGCCGCCGTGGCGCTGGAGAACAACCGGATCCCCGGCTCGGCCGTGCCGATGCGGCGCGTGCTCACCGCTCGCACGGAGAGCGGATGGCAGCGGGTCGTGCCGTTCGTGCGCGCCCCGCTGCACGCCGCAGTGGCCGCAGCGATCGTCTGCCCGATCGCCGACGCCATCGACCCGCAGCGCTTCTACTGGGGCCTGATCGGTGTGATGATCACGTTGTTCGGCACCAACACCACGCACGAACGGCTGCGCAAGTTCGGCCACCGCATGGTCGGCACCGCCGCCGGCGCGGTGATCGGGGTGCTCCTGCTCCACTGGATCGGCCACCACCACGTCTACTGGATGCTCACGGTCATCGTCCTGGGGCTCTCCCTCGGCTCCTGGGGCATGCAGCGGGCCTACGCCCTGTGGACCACCGGCCTGGTCGTCGCGCTGGTGCAGCTCTACGGGCTGACCACGCCGGACAGCGGAATGAGCCACCTGCTCGGTGAACGCCTCGTGGACAACGGCATCGGCATCCTGGTGGCGTCGGCGTGCGCCGCGTTGATCTTCCCCCTGTCCAACCGGGCGATCGTTCGTGAGGCCGAGCACGGGTACCTCCAGGCGGTCCAGAACCTCCTCACACAGGTCTCGGCACGCTGGGAGGAGCCGGACAGCCCGGTGCGGCTGCGGGGCGCGGCACGCGCCGTCGACGTCGCGCTGTTCCAGGTCGCGGAGGTGTCCCGGCCGCTGGTGCGGATGCCGCTCGGAGTGCGCGGACGCGCGCCGCAGCACCGTACGGCGCTGCTGACCACGGCCGCGGGGCACGCCCGGGCGCTGGCGGCCGCCGCGGACGTCGACATCGACCTCTCTCCGCGTCTGTCCGAAGGCATCCAGCGCATCACCCACACCTTCGCCGACTCCCTGCGAGCGCTCGAGCACCACCTCGCGAACCGCACCGCCCAGGGCGCCTGGCGCCGCGTCGGCCCGTTCGTCCGGGAACTGCGAGCGGATCTGCGGCCCGCCGCGCCCGGCCCCCGCGCCCAGCGGCTGCGCACCGCCCTGCACGAGCTGGAGGCGCTCGACGGGGTACTCGCCGCCTTCGCCGAGGAGTGCGGCCTGCCCCTGGCGTCCGACACGGGCCGGGAACCCGGGCGGCCCGACCCGGGCCTACGGCCCGCTCCCGTTTCGGCGACGGCCCGGGGCGGGCCGCGCCCCGTGCAGCCTCCGGCCGCCCGGTCGGCCGGCGCCGGGGTCCCAGCCGGGGCCCCCGGCCCGGCCCGGACGGACGACACGGCCGCGGTGCCCCTGAGCGGCTCGGTGTGCTGCGCCGCCCACCCCGGCGGCTGCTCCGCCCGGATCACCGTCATCAACGCGCGCAGCCAGCGCGTCGCCCAGACGTACACCGACGCGGGCCGCTACCGGCTCAGCCTGCGGCCGGGTTCCCACACACTGGTCGTCTCGGCGGCCGACCACCCCCCGCGCGCCCAGTCCGTCATGGTGCGGGCGGCGCAGCCCGATCTGCTGCTGGACATCCGTCTGTAGGCGGCGGCCCGGATCCCGGTGTTCACGGAAAACGCGGGATCACCTGCTCGTCGAGGCGGGTGGCCAGGGCATCGATCGTCTCCTGGGGAATGTCGTCGATACCGGTCACCGCCGCCGTCCGGGTGAGGCCCTCCGAGTCCTGGAACGAGGTGAGCGCGGCCCTGGTACCCGGGCCCACGACACCGTCCAGGCCGTGGGGGTCGAAGCCCAGGAACTCCAGGGCGGTCTGCACACCGATGACCAGGGTCAGCGGTACGGGGTGGTTCCCCGACCGCATGTTCTCGTCCAGCTTGCGGCCCGGGTCGAAGACGAGGGCGGACGGGTCGCCCTCCGGGAGGGTCGTCTTCCAGCCCGCCAGGGTGAAGAGCAGCGCGTTGCGGATGTTGCGCGGAACGACCCCGGGGTTCCCGGCCTCCGTCATCCTGCATTCCCGCGCCATGGTCGCCCAGTCCCCGGCCGCCGCCGCGGCCTGGAACTTCGGGAACGTGAAGAGGGGGCCCAGCGCCCAGGCCATGCTGAGCAGCCCGAGTTGTCCGTCGGCAGGCCAGCCGTCGTACCCGGCGTACTGCTCGCGTCCGCGCAGGGTGCCCTCGAAGCTGTCCAGCTTGCGTACGACGAGCCCGTCGATCGCCTCCCGGGGGGCCCGCAGCCGGGTGAGGGCCCGCTTCGCGTCGAGCGGGGCGAGTGCCGTGCCACTGAACTTGACCGTCCGGTACTCCGCCTCGACCTCCTCCCGGCTCGCGGGCGCAAGGGTGTCCTTGTCGAACCAGTCCAGGGTGAAGATGTCGGCGAGCGGGGTCGGATTGCTGCCGAAGGCCGCGGGGTCGTCGGCGTCCAGGAGGTTTCCGACCCCGGTCGACACGAGGCTCTTCACATCGAGGTACATGAAGTCCGTGCGGCCCTCCAGGGGCTGGCTGAAGGGCAGGAATCCGTCTCGGACACTCTGGTGCATCGCATGCTCCTCACACCCGCGCGAAGTTCGTCAATCGATGCCGGCGCGCGCCAGGTCCCGGCCGAGTTCGTCGACCGCGGCCGCAGCGGACGTCCGTGAGAAACCTCCGCCCGCGGCGCCGCCCAGCAGCGTGCCGGACCCCAGGCCGAGCGCCCGCACCGCGTTCGGCAGCCCGGCCCCGGTGCGGTTCGGGTCGCCGAAGTCGAGCGGCTCGCAGCTCTCCCGCAGAATCCGGAACAGCCGCTCCACACGTGCCTCGTCGCGGGCCGGGAACCGCTCGTGGAAGTCGGGGTGATGGGCCAGCACCAGGGCGGCGAGGCTCGTGACATGGGGGGCCGCCATCGACGTACCGTCCTGGGCGGCATAGCCGTCGGGCGGGACGGAGGAGATGATCGCGACCCCGGGGGCGCAGACGTCGACGCCCGGGCCGTAGGCGCTGAACTTCGCCGAGAAGTAGCCCTCCGCGGTGGGTTCTCCGAACATCTGGAAGGCGTGCGAGCTGTCCTCGGGCGCCTCCCCCGTCCTGCCGAGCGCGGCGACGGTGAGCACGGTGTCGAGTGACCCCGGGAAGAGGATCTTGTCGCTGCCGTTGTTCCCCGCGGCGGCGATGCACGCCATGCCGACGCTGCGGGCCGCCGCGATCTTCTGTGCGACGAGCGCGGAGTGCTCACCGGTGCCGAGGCTGAGGTTGACGACGTCGATGTCGTTCTCGATGCAGTAGTCCAGGGAGGCGAGCAGTGCGCTGATCCGGCCACCGGGGAAGATCCGGCAGGCGTGGATCTCGGCCTCCGTGGCGGAACCGATGATCCCCGTACCGTTGTCGGCACCGGCTATCGTGCCGGCGCAGTGCGTGCCGTGGCCGACGACGTCGGCGCTCCAGCTCCTGCTCTCCGCCGCGTCCAGACCACCGACGACCTGCCCCGCGAGATCGGGGTGCGAGGTCGCGGTGCCCGAGTCGATGACGGCGACCTTGATGCCGTGGGCGCGGTACGAGGGCGGGATGCGGTCGAGGTGCATCGCCTTCTGGCCCCAGCCGAACAACTGGCGCCCGGGAAAGTCCGGCAGCGACCGGTCCAGCCGCTGCAGCGTGATCGTGTTGTCGCCGCTCTCGACGAGCTGCGGCCGGACGATCCAACGGTCCCAGTAGCCGTGCTCCGCCTTGGCGTAGACGGCGTTGATCGAGCCGGCCGTCTCGCCGTTGACGGTGATCACCACGCGCCCGTCCGGCCCGGTGACCCCCTGTGCCGGCCACGCCGAGCCCGTCAGGGACACCGTCGCCCGGGGCAACGGCACACCGTCGCCGCCCCGGACGAGGAACGCGATGCTCAGCGTGCCGGCCAGCGGTGCCACGGCCGCCGGTTCGACCACGGCCACGGTGTCGGGTGCGGGCCGAGGTACGCCGTAGATGAGCCGGCGGTCGCGCTCCACATGGACCTCGACACCCGCGTCGAGCTGCCGGGCCCGCTCCTCCGACATCATGAAGACGCCGACCTCGGGGAACTCCGGCCCGTCCGCCGACAGCGACTGGATCCGAGCGCTCGGCTTGATGCGTTCGCACAACCGCACGTCGGGTTCGGCGGCGAGGCGGTCGAAGACCGATTCGGGCGCCATCGGGCTGACGCCCTGCGGCAGTACCGAGCCCGGCAGCGGGGCCACGAGCCAACGGGTGGGACGCTCCCGTACTTCCTGTCCCGGTGCGTCGGGGTCGAGAGGACTGTTCTCGTTCATGCGATGTCTCCGCATCAAAGGCGCTGTCAAGGGCACTCACGGGTGTCGTCTTGCGCATCGAAGGCACGCGATGGCGCGTCTTCGGCGCTCCGGGCGCCCGCCGACGCACCAGGAGGACCGGTACGCAGGCGGCGCGTCGGTCCCGACGATCACCGCGGACCGCGGTTCGCGTACGGTTCGAGCGGCGCGTCGATCTCGACGGTCGCCGCCGGATTACTACGGCGCAGCAGCTCCGCGCGGTCGGCCGTCATGTCGACCAGGAGCAGCGTCGGCGCCCCGGCCGGACCGTGCTGCCCGCGCACCGTCACCTCCGGATCGGCTGCCAGTTCCACGGCGAGGCGGGCGAGCAGGGCCGGATCGCCGGAGCCGACGAGATGCGGCACCCGGGGCCCGGGCCGGTCGCGGGCCGGCCCGGGCCCGACGGGGGGCGTCACAGCGGCGGCAGGGCCGGGTGGGCCGCGCGCGAAGCCTCCAGCTTCCGGCCTGCGGCCATCGCCTGGGCCAGACACGCCTCGTACTGCCCCGCCCGGTAGAGCCGGACCGACTGCTGGAGCACGGGGACGACGTCGGCGAGTTCCGGCACGTCCACGACGGCGCGGCGCAGCCAGCGGTGCAGACGGCGGAGCAGGCCCGCGCACGCGCCCTGGACCAGACCGCGGAACTCGGGGGCGTGTGTCACACCGGCCCCGGTGAGGCCGGCGGTGCTCACACCTGCCTCCCGCCCGCCGCGGCCATGGGCTGGCCGGGGCCGAACCCGCCCGTGTAGGCCTGTGCCGTCTGGGGCGTGCCCTGGGGGGCGTTGAGTCCGAAGAGGCCGCCGATGCCGCGCAGCAGGTCCACCGGGCTGGGTACCGGCGGGAACGGCAGCCCGGGGAGGAACTGCGGGCTCACACCCGGTTGCTGCACACCCTGCGGCGCGCCCTGCTGGGCGCTCAGGCTGTTGATGAGGCCCTCCACCCCCTTGATGATGTCCGGGGCGGCCGATATGAGTCCGGGGACCAGGGCCGCAAGGAAGGGGATGAACTGCGGGTCGAGCTGCTGCTGGCCTCCCGTTGCCGCCTGGGGCACGGCCGTCTGGGGCGTGCCCTGGGGGGCGTTGAGTCCGAAGAGGCCGCCGATGCCGCGCAGCAGGTCCACCGGGCTGGGTACCGGCGGGAACGGCAGCCCGGGGAGGAACTGCGGGCTCACACCCGGTTGCTGCACACCCTGCGGCGCGCCCTGCTGGGCGCTCAGATTGCTGATGATGCTCTCCACGGTCTTGACGAGGACCGGGGCCAGGGCCGCGAGCACCGGCAGGAACTGGGGGTCCAACTGCTGGGGCCCCGGCGCGGTGGCGCCCTGGGGCTGGGGTCCTCCGGCGCTCTGCGCGCTGAAGGGCATGCTCTGTCCCAGCAGGTTTCCGAAGGCCTGCGCGGCTCCCTGCTGGCCGCCGTTGGGTGTCGTCATGCTGATCGTCCTCTCACTGTGCCACTGGGTGACCAGGGCGACGAATATCCGTTTTCGGATGGTTCGAACGTAATTGCATCCTCATCCGCCCGCAACAGCACAGTTGTTGACAGTTCAACAGTTTCCCTTGCAGGCACCGCAGTTCGGAGTCCTGCGTCCTCGGCTGCCAGGGAAGGGGCTTCCCGGGTCCAGGCGTCCGCGCGGTCAACGCCCCCCGTCGGGCAGGCACGTTGTGGACAGGGAGCCGCCTGGCCGACCGCCCGCTGCGGCGCCACGGCACGCTCGGGCGCACCTGTCGCCACGGCGGCTCCGGAAAGCCGGACGGGGTCCCCTTCCTCCCGATGGCTCGGCCGGGGAGAACGGAGCACGACGACGGGCCCGGCCGTGTGGCGCTGTCACGACGGGAGGGCGCTCGGCGCGTGTGAGGGCGACCCGTTCGCTCGTGCCGCCGGGATGGGCACCCCGGGGCCCACGTGCGGGGCGTGCCAGGCCGCACCGTGTCAGGCGGACAACTGCCCCCGGTGGGGCGGCGCCAGAGTCGGGGGCGCGGCAACGCCGAACGCGTGGAGGACAGCCACCACCTGGGGCGCGCTCCGGCCGGAGCGCGAACGACGTGAAGGTGTACTACGGTGATTACGCAAGACGGCGGAGTCGGTTCGTTGTCCCACGGGGCGCACCACCGCACCACCTCGGTGGCGCCGACTGGACGGACCCGGCAGGAGCAGCGGCCGGCTCACCATCGAACCCCGGCACGTCGCGACATTCCGTCCGCACCGGACGACGGGACGACCGGACGACCGGACGGCAAGGACGAGGCCGGTAGGGCTCCTCTTCGCACGCGACGCTCTCATGCACCCGGTTGCCCGCCATCCGCGTGTACCGGGCCGCACCCGGACCTTCCTGTTCGCAGACCGATCCTCAGAGTCCGGGAACCCGAGAACCCGAGAACCCGGGAACCCGGGAACGCCGGAACGCCGGAACCCGGGAACCCGAGAACGGAGTGAACCATGGTCAGCATCCTCTGGCGGCGCCCCCTGACAGCCGCCTGTGCCGCGCTGATCGGCGCCGGCCTGCTGGTTGCCCCCGCCGCGCAGGCCGGGGCAACGCCCGGTGCGCCAAGCGGATCGTGCACCACCCGCAACGGCTTTCCCCCCGACGGAGGCACCAACATCGGAGGCGACCCCCCGCGGTACGTATCGGGCTCCAGTCCCTACCTGGGGGCACGCTACAACAGTTGTACGAACAAGCTTCAGGTGTACCGCGGCTTCACCAGTACCGCGCACCGGACATACGCGTACTACGACATACGGTTCGTGCAGCCGGGTCGGCACGGCTGGCAGGCGAAGCAACTGCCCATGGGGCAGCGCCGCGTCTGGACGATCACGCCCGACACCTCCGGCGACTGGAACTTCAGGGTCAGGGCCTGTATGAGGTCGATCGACGAGGACGGCGGCGCCACCTGCTCGTCCTGGTCCCCCCAGATCTTCGTGCACGCCGTCTGACCGACGACACGGAGCAGCTCCCCGGTCCGCGGGCACCAGCGACCCACGTCGCCCGCGGACCGCGGCGGCGTCGCCCGGCCCCGGGGTCGCCATCGCCGGCCCCACGACGTCGTCACGGCCGACGACTCCGGGCAGCATGGGGCGCCGGCCCGGACGACACCGCGGACCGGATGCCACGCTGACACCGGCCACCGGCCACCGGCGACGGTCGGTACCTGTCGGGGATGGCGCCCGGACATCCGCGGGTTCGACACCGACGTCGTCACCGATGTAGTCACCGACGTCGACACCGAGGGCGGCGCCGTGTGCGGCACATGCGGTCGAGGCGGGCCCGAGCGGTCCGGGCGTCCCGGCTCAGCTCTTCGGGAGCGTCGAGCACGGGGCCTGGGGAACGCCACCGCGCCGGGCTCTGCCGTGGCGAGTCGGTCGACGCCGGGCTCTGCCGTGGCGAGTCGGTGTACCTGGCCTCTGCCGTGGCGAGTCGGTCGACTCCGGCCCGTTGGACACCACGACCCGACCGGGGCCGGCCAGAGCTGCCACCCCCGCGTGAGTGCCCTCCAGCGCCCCACCTGCCTCTGGGACGCCACCGCTCCGGTTACAGGACACGTCCCTCCGCGTGGCGGCCGGCCGGTGGTCAGGTGGTGGGCAGCAGTCCCGCAGCCTGGAGCATGCGCCGTACCTCCTCCAGGGGACTGGTGACCGTGGTGCCGGTGGCGGTGAGCAGGCCGGCGTTCTGCATCGCTTCGCGGAGCTGGGCGAGTTCAGGGGTCAGCACGGCCCTGACGGGAGCCTCCAGCGCCAGTGCCCTGCCTGCATGGGGGATCCCGGCGCCCGTGCGGCCCGGGTCACCGAGATCGAGGGGGGTGCAGGAGGAACGGATGATCTCGAACAGCCGGTCGACACGCCGGGCGTTGCGCTCCCGGTGGCCGTCGCGGAAGTCGGGGTGGTGCGCGAGGACCAGCGCCGCCAGCCCGGCGACGTGGGGGGTGGCCATCGAGGTGCCGTCCCAGGCCGCGTACCCGCGCTCGGGAACACTGGACAGGATCGCGACACCAGGGGCGCAGACGTCGACCTCGGGGCCGTGGCACGTGAACGCCGCGGAGAAGTAGCCCTGCTCGTCGGGCTGACCCCACACCTGCTGGGCGTGGTAGCTGTCCACGGGATACTGGCCCAGCTTGCCGATCGCGGCGACGGTCAGGACGGTCGGCAGCCGTCCGGGGTACTGCACCCGGCCGGTGGAGTTGCCGGCCGCGACGACACAGGCGGTGCCGGCCTCACGTGCCTGCTCGATGGCGTTGCTGACGAGTGCGGACGGTTCGTCGCTGCCCATGCTGAGGTTGACGACGTCGATCTGGTGCGCGATGCAGTACTTGAGCGCCTCGATGATCGTGGAGTAGCGGCCGCCGGGGAAGATCTTGCAGACGTGGACCTCGGCCTCGGGGGCGATGCCGAGGATTCCGAGGGCATTGCCGGCATCACCCGCGACCATACCCGCGCAGTGGGTGCCGTGGCCGAGCGTATCGACCGACCACTGACCGCTCTCCTCGCCGTGCACGAGATCGATGCCACTCGTGATCCGCCGGTTCAGGTCAGGGTGCCCCGTCGCGACGCCCGAGTCGATGATGGCCACCTTGGTTCCCCGGCCGCGATAGTTGGGCGGGATCTGTTCGAGCCCCATGGCGGCCAGGCCCCAGCCCCTGACCTGACGTTCGTGGATCATGGGGAACGTGTCGCTGAGCGGGCGCAGCCGCACGGTGTTCTCCTCGGCGATGGAGAGCGCGGGGAGGTCCTGATACGCCTCCCAGTAGTCGCTGACCGGCTTGACGTAGACGCCGGTGATCGCGGTCAGGTCGTGGATGGTCAGATTCAGCGTGGTGCGCCCGTCAGGGTCGGTGGAGGACTGGAAGTTCCCTTCCGGACTCATCACGACGACCGTGGCGCCGGGGAGGGGGACACCGTTGCCGCCGGTCACACGGAAGCTGACGGCCGTCACGGGGGCGGCCTTCGGCTGCACTCCCGGGTTGACCAGTGGACCTTCTACCCCCATGCCCCGGGGCGAGGGCGAGGCGTGGTGGAGATGGTGGTCGCGCTCGATGTGCACGGCAGGGTCGCGTACCAGAGCGGTCGCGCGGTGGGGCGGCATGGCGAGCACCGCCACCTCGGCCGTCGTGGGGACACCGCCCGTTCCGTCGGCAGGGGCCTTCGGGATCGTGAACCGCTTGCGTTCCTCGATCTCGGGATCGTTCCCCAACTGCTGGAAGAGGCTTTCGGCATCGTGGGGTCGCACCCCGGCGGGAAGGACGTCCCCGGAAAGGGGCACGACCATGCACTGCACCAGTCTTCTGCCCAGTCTCCGGGATCCGTGGTTGCCCTGGGGCTGGTGTTCCCGAGTGTCGTCGTTGTCGGACACGGTCTCTTCAGCTCCAATCACCGGGCGTTCACGGCCGATCGCGGACGCCGTACGGTTCCAGGGGTTCATCGGATTCGACAACGAGCTGATCCGGGTACTCCCGCCGCAGTTGCTCGGCACGTTCGGCAGGCATGGCGACGGCGAGCACGGACGGCTGACGCCGCGTCCCGGCCACGACACGCACCGACACGTCGGGCTCGGCGCCCAGTTGCCCGGCGACCCGTACGAGTACGGTCGTCTCGCTGCTGCCCACCAGGTAGTGCTCGATCCGGGGCCGGGCCGGGCCCGGCCCCGGACCGGCCGGGCCCGGGCTCACCATGCCGGCAGGCCGGGGACCGCGGCCCTGGCCACCTCGATGGCCTGACGCACGCCGTTCGCCAGTTGGAGGCACTGGTGGTGGTGACCGCGGCTGTAGAGATCGACCGCCGTCATCATGAGCGGGACCAGAGCGTTCACCTCGGGGGCCTGCCCCACGGCCCGCTCCAGCCAGTCATGGGTACGAACGAGAAGCGACTCGCACTGGGCTCGTACGCCGTCCCCCGGCCGGACGGCGCCGGTGCCGGGCGGCGTTTCGGTGCCGGTGCCGGTGTCGGCGCTCGTGCTGCTGCTCGTGCCGGTGCCGGTGCCGGTGCCGGACTCGGCTGCGGTCGCGGTGCCGGCCGGCGCACCGTCCGGCGAGGGCTCGCCACCTACGGTGCTCCCGATCGGCCCGGCACCGGACGGAGTCTGGTGCATGCGACTCCTCGTCAACGCTGGAACGGGGCGGTGACCGGCTGCTGGCCCGTCGGGGATGCGCCGGCCAGGAGGAACGGCAGCAGGGGGGCGACGATCCCGGCCAGCGGCCCGAGGGGGCCGAGGGGGTCCGCGGACACCTGCGGCTGTATCTGCTGTGCCCCGGCCTGCTGTCCGGTGGGGGAGGCGCCG
>NZ_BNCD01000010.1:0-228540 GCF_014656295.1 Streptomyces sulfonofaciens | reverse complement strand
CGGCTGTGGCCAGTCCGGCGAGGCCGGCTCCCAGTCTGGCGAGCCCTATCAGTAGGTCTCCCGCGTTCAGGCCTGGCGTTTCTTGCTTTGGCCATGATCCTGGTGGGGCGTCTCGGGCCGTTTTGATCATTTGCTCGATGGGGATGCCGAACAGTTGCGGTTGCATCTGCTGTGCCCCGGCCTGCTGTCCGGTGGGGGAGGCGCCGGCTGTGGCCAGTCCGGCGAGGCCGGCTCCCAGTCTGGCGAGCCCTATCAGTAGGTCTCCCGCGTTCAGGCCTGGCGATTCCTGCTTTGGCCCCGATCCTGGTGGGGCGTCTCGGGCCATTTTGATCATCTGCTCGATGGGGATCCCGAACAGTTGCGGTTGCATCTGCTGTGCCGCGGCCTGCTGTCCGGTGGGCAAGACGCTCGCGAGTGCGGCGATGTACGGCAGCGCCTTCAGGATGTCGGCATGCTGCGGTTGGCCGGCCTCGAACTGGGGAGTCTGGGGCTGGGGGTAGGGCTGCTGGGCCTGCGATGCGCCCTGCCCCGCGCCGGGACCGGTCTGCGGAGGCGTGTAGACGGACAAGACTCCTCCCGGGGAGTGGGAACGTGCCCTCGAAGCCAGGCGAACAGAAGCACTGTCGGGCATTTAGCACATTAAGAGCATGTGGACTGACTGGCTGCAACCGGAACACAGCCCTCTGGGTGTGCTGGGACCCATCCGCACGTCCTGGACCGGGCGCCGATCACCCCCGCCCTCGCGGCGCCGACCCACCGGCCCGCCGAGGCCGGTGCGCGCAGCCTGGTCCCCGTGGCGTTGACCCACCGGTTCGCTCGGGCCGGGGCGCGCCCACTGGCTCCTGCGGCGCTGACGCACAGGCCCGCCCAGGCCGGTGCGCGCACCACCGAATCTGTGCGCACCACCCAATCTGCGCGGGCACCGCACCGGACGGCGCCTGCGAGAGACCCCGCCAACCCGAGTGGTGGCCAACCCGCCGGGCCGCCAACCCGCCACCCCGAGTGGCCGTCTGCCGGATGCGGCTGCTGTCCGGCCCGGCCCCCCGTCCTCGGCCCGCTGCCCGCCCTCGACGGCGGTTGCCCGGGTCGGGGCGATGGGAGCCGAGTGGGCCGGGTGGCCCGCGCCCGGACGACCGGGGCCGGTGGTAGGCAGCCGCCGTACGGCGTGGACCGCTTGCTGTGCCAGTCGTTCTCTGCCCGGTCCCGCCGAGTCGGGGCGGGGCACTACTGCTCTCGCGAGGAACGCGCACGCCGGCATGCGCCCAGACCCGTGTCTCCCAGCACCGGGACCTCGGGTGCGCTGGGGAACGGTCTGCCGGATGGTGACGTCTCCGTTTATGGTGTCGTGAGCCGGCCGGTTGTTGTTCGCAGCGAGGGGGATGCCTGGTGAGCTCGGGGGCGGGCGCGGGGCTTGTGGAGCGGATAGCCGAGCGGCGTGCCGGATTGGGCGACCCGGCGGAACTGCTGGCCGCGGTGCGTCGGACGGTGCTGCTGGTGCCGCTGGAGGGCGGCGGGCTGTGGACGGCGCGGTGGGGCGGGGTGCGGTGGGTGTGTGCGTTCACGGACGAGGCGGCGCTGGCCCGGTTCGCGTTGCGCCACGGGTCGGGGGACGAGTCGTGGGAGTTCGCGGCGCTGCTGGGTGAGCGGTTGCTGGATGAGATCGTGCCGGCCATGGGTGAGGCGGCCGGTCTCGTGGTGGATGTGGCCACCCCGGACGGGGCGATGGTCTTCCCGCCGGTAGCCGGCGTCGTGCCCGATGAGGCGGCCGTGGACGCGGGAGAGGGTGGCATCGGGCAGGAGGGGGGCGGCCATGGGCAGTGGTGACGGGATGGATCTGCACTTCGACAAGGCCAGCGTGGGGAAGATCACGCAGGGCTTGCGTGCCGCTGTCGGGGAGCTCGGTGAGATCGGTGACGGTACCGGTTCGCTGATGGGCAAGGGGTTCTCCGAGCTGGCGATGACCGGTATGGAGGCCGGCGACCACGATCTCTCGGTGGATTTCGAGGACTTCTGCGAGCGGTGGGACTGGGGCGTGCGCTCGCTGATCCACGATGCCAGCGAGATCGCCGAGCGGTTGGGGTTGGCGGCGGGCACGCAGTGGGCGGAGGACCAGTACGTCCAGGGCTCGCTGAAGGTGATCACGAATTCGCTGGCGGGTGGGAACCCGTATGCGTCGGAGGAGGACATCGAGAAGCAGTCCTGGGGGGATGTGTTCACCCCGGACTCGCTGCACCCCGACTACAGCGCCGAGTCCTGGAAGAATGCCGGTCACGAGATGGCGCAGACGTGGAAGGACACCGGCCGTTCCCTGCTGACCGAGGGGCAGGGTGGGAGGATCTCCGACATCGGCAACCAGATCGCCGGTGTCGACGACCAGGAGTTCGACCGCGATCTGGATCGCGTCTTCGGCCCGTCACCGGACGAACGTGCCGCCCAGCAGCAGAATGAGCAGCAGGGCCAGGGGCGGGACGGGGGTAAGTGAGCTGTGGGTATCGGTGATTTCATTCCCGACCCGATCGAGCACGCCGTCGAGAAGGGCACGGAGTGGGTCGGTGACCGCGTCGAGGACGCAGGTGACTGGACGGCTGATCGGCTGGACGACCTCGGCTGGGACTCCGGTGCGGACTGGGTGCGTGAGCAGTCGCGTTCGGTGGCCAACCGGATGGGTGCCCAGGTCGACGAGATGGACCTCGGGCAGACCGACGACAAGACCGAACTCATCTACGGCAGCCCCGGCAAGCTTCGCTCGACCGCAGGTCACTTGCACACCTTGCAGAAGTCCTTCGACGATGTGGGCGACGGGCTGAAGGGCCTCAACTCCGAGCGCCTGAAGGGTGAGGCGGCCGAGGCGTTCCGCAAGAGCGTGCATATCCAGCCGCCGAAGTGGTTCACCGGCGCCGACGCCTTCGACGAGGCCGCCAAGGCTTTGGAGGCGTTCGCGGAGACGGTTTCCTGGGCGCAGGGGCAGGCGCAGACGGCGATCGACAAGTGGAAGGCCGGAACCAAGGCATCCCAGGACGCCGCCGACGCGCACAAGAAGAAGGTCGACGACTACAACAAGGCCGTCGACCGCTACAACGCCCAGCCTTCCGACAAGCGCGACCCCTCGTCCCTGCCGCCGAAGCCGGCGGGCAGTTTCGACGATCCGGGCAAGAAGCTGATGCAGGACGCGCAGGACATCCTGTCCGAGGCCCGCAAACAGCGGAACACGGCAGCCGGTGCCGCAGCGGCCAAGATCCGCGCGGCTCGTGACAAGGCCCCGCCCAAGCCGTCGTACACGGACCAGCTCAAGTCCGGCCTCGACGAAGTGCCGCTGATGATCGACCACTTCGAGGGGGGCCTGCTCAAGGGCACCGCGGGGTTGAACAACTTCGTGCGCGGCATCAACCCGCTCGACCCGTACAACATCACCCACCCCGCCGAGTACGTCACCAATCTCGACAGCCTCGCCGCCGGCCTGGTCACCGTCGCCAACGACCCCTGGGGCGCCGGCAAGCAGATGGTGACCGACTTCATGAAAGACCCCGCCGAGGGCCTCGGGCGGCTGGTCCCGGACATCGCGCTGACCATCGCCACCGACGGCGCAGGAGCCGGCGTCAAAGCCGCACGCACCGCCGACGAACTCGCCGACACCGCCGCAGCCGCCCGCCGAGCGCGAGGGCTGCATAGCCGTGAGAGCAAGGTGTGCCGGGGCACGGACCCCATTGATCTGGCCACAGGGCGGATGTTCCTGCCGCAGACGGATGTGACGCTGCCGGGAGCGTTGCCGTTGGTGTTCCGGCGGCGGGTGGACTCGGGGTACCGGCTTGGGCGGTGGTTCGGGCCCTCCTGGTCCAGCACCGTCGATCAGCGACTGGAGGTCGACGACGAGGGGATCGTCTTCGTCCACGAGGACGGACTGCTGCTGGCCTACCCGCACCCCGCGAGGCCCGGTGAGCCCGTCCTGCCGAGCCACGGCCCCCGCTGGCCTCTCCTGCGGGCTGACGACGGCGCTGGATACGTCATCCGCGACCCCGCCGCGGGATCGGTCTGGCACTTCGCCGACGAGGTCGCACACGACCACGGGGAAGACGATGAGGGCGGGTACAGCGGCGGGGCACGCATCTCGGTCCTCGAACAGGTCGACGACCGCAACGGCAACTGGATCTCCTTCGCCTACGACCCTGACACCGGTGCACCCACCGGCATCACCCACAGCGGTGGCTACCACCTCGTACTCGAGGCGACCGGGCAGGGCCCCGGCACACGCATCACCGCACTGCGCCTGGCGGGCGCGGACCCCGCCGGAGGGGACCAGGAACTCCTCCGCTACGGCTATGACGGGCACGGCAACCTGGCCGACGTCACCAACTCCTGCGGCCGTCCGATGACCTTCACGTACGACGAGGAGCGTCGGGTCACGTCCTGGACGGACACCAACGCCCGTTCGTACACCTACGAGTACGACCCCCAGGGCCGCTGCGTCGCCGAAGGCGGCGAAGCAGGCCACATGACCCTGCGCCTCGCCTATGAGACGGACCTGGAAACCGGTCTGCACGTCACCACGACCGCCACCCCCGATGGCTGTACCCGCCGCTTCTTCATCAACAGCGACTGCCAGGTCATCGCCGAATCGGACACCCTCGGCAACGTCACCCATTACCACTACGACCGCCATCATCGCCTGCTCTCCCAGACCGACCCCCTCGGCCACACCACTGCGTTCCACTACGACCCGGCGGGCAACCTGACAAGGGTGGTACGGCCCGACGGGCGGGAGTCACGAGCGGAGTACGCGCTGCTGGAGGCGGATCACTCGGAGACGGACGGGCAGGTCGGGATCGGGGACGCCGACTCCGCCATGCCTGCTGGGCATCTGATGCCGGCTGCCCTGCCAGTACGTGTCAGCGGCCCGGACGGCTTGACCTGGCACCAGACCTACGACACCCGTGGCAACCGCACCACCCTCACCGACCCCACCGGCGCCACCACGACCTACTCCTACGACGAAGCCGGCCACCTCACGTCCGTCACCGACGCCATGGGGCACCGCACCGACATCCGTTGCAACCGCGCGGGCCTCCCCCTGGAGATACGTGACCCGCTCGGCACCGTGACCCGCTACGAACACGATGCCTTCGGACGCCTGATCACGCTCACTGATCCGCTGGGGGCGGTCACCCGCCTGGAATGGACGGTGGAGGGGTACCTCGCGCGCCGCACCGGGCCGGACGGCGCCGTGGAGGCGTGGACCTACGACGGCGAAGGCAACTGCACCAGCCACACCGACCCCGTCGGGGGCACCACCCTCTTCGAGTTCACCCACTTCGACCTCCTCACCGCGCGCACCGACCCCAGCGGCGCGCGCCACGAGTTCTCTCACAACACCCGGTTGCTTCTCACTCGCGTGACCAACCCGCAGGGCCTGACCTGGGACTACGAGCACGACTCGGAAGGCCGCCTCACGGCCGAGACCGACTTCGACGGTCGCAGGCTCACCTACACTCACGACCAGGTCGGCCGCCTCGCCTCCCGCACCAATACCCTCGGGGAGACCATCACCTTCGAGCACGACGCGCTGGGGCGGGTCACCCGCAAGGACGCGGCAGGCGGAGTCACCACCTACACCTATGACTTCACCGACCAACTGGCCCAGGCCACCGGTCCCGACGGCACCACCATGACACTCCTGCGCGACCAGTACGGACGCGTGCAGTCGGAGACGGTCGACGGGCGCGTCCTCGCGTACGGCTACGACGCCCTCGGCCGCCGCACCCGCCGCACCACGCCTTCGGGCGTCGAGTCCGCCTGGGCCTATGACGCCGCGGGCCGACCGGCGACCCTCACCACCGCGGGCCGTACGCTCACCTTCGACCGCGACGCTGCGGGCCGCGAACTCGCCCGGCACCTCGGACAGGGCGCCGCCGGCCCGGGGGTCACTCTGGCGCATACATTCGACCAACTCGGCCGGCTCACCTCACAGTCCCTGTACCAGAGGCCGTCCGAAGCCCGCGGCGGCCGGGCCGTGGCGCACCGAACGTACACCTATCGCGCCGACGGCAGCCTGACCGGAATCGAGGACACCCGCACCGGCACGCGTCGCTTCGAGCTGGACCGGGCAGGTCGCGTCACTGCGGTACACGCGGCGAACTGGTCGGAGCGGTACGCCTACGACGAGATGGGCAACCAGACCGAGGCGAGCTGGCCCGAGAGCCATCCCGGCAGGGAGGCACGCGGCTCCCGCGCCTACACCGGCACCCGTGTCACCCGCGCGGGCGATGTGCACTACACACACGACGCCGCCGGCCGCATCACCCTGCGCCGCAAGGCCCGCCTTTCGCGGAAGCCCGACATCTGGCGCTACACCTGGGACGCAGAAAACCGTCTGACGGGGCTGGTGACCCCGGACGGCAGTCGCTGGCGCTACACCTACGACCCCCTCGGCCGTCGCACCGCGAAACAACGTCTGGCAGGGGACGGCGAAACGGTCATCGAACAGACCACGTTCACGTGGGACGGCACAACCCTGTGTGAACAGGTCACGACCGGCGACGCGCAACCGCACCCGGTCACCCTGACCTGGGAGCACAACGGCCTGCATCCGCTGACCCAAACGGAACGGATCATCCCGAGTGCGGCCGGGGCGGAACTCGCCGGGGTTTCGCCCGCGTCTTCGTCATCCCTCTCGATGCTGACCACGCTGACGTCGGCAACACCCGAAGAGGACCGGCCGGCGGACGTCACGTCCGATGACGAGATAGCCTCCCGCTTCTTCGCCGTCATCACGGACCTGGTCGGGACCCCCACCGAACTCATCGACGACCAGGGCACGGTCGCCTGGCGCACCCGCACCACGCTGTGGGGCACCACGACATGGAACAGATCCGCAATCACGTACACCCCGCTACGCTTCCCAGGTCAGTACTACGATCCCGAATCGGGGCTCCACTACAACTTCTTCCGGCACTACGACCCGGAAGTCGCCCGGTACGTCACCCCTGACCCCCTTGGTCTCGGCCCCGCGCCTAATCCGGTGACGTATATCCACAACCCCCTCCAGTGGACGGATTCGCTCGGTCTCGGATCCGACTACAACCCCGAGTTCGACACACGGCGGGAGGCCTTCAACCACGCCAAGGACATGGCGGGCGTTCCACACTCAGCCCAACCCACCCGGCAATGGGAGATCGGCGGGGACCCCACCCAGGCGCACCGGCCCAACTACGTGTACCGGCCCTACGACCCGAACGCCGACCCGACGAGGGACCCACGGGCCGGCTGGGGCCGCTACTACCAGTACGACACACCGAACGGCACCAGGGTCATCGCCGAACACACCGCTGACCCCTTGGCGCCGCACCCGCACTTCCACGCGGGCAAGCCCCCGGCAGGCGCTCCCGGGGACATCAACATGCAGGGCAAGACCTACAAGCAGATCATGCCGAAGCACCACCTCTACTACCCACAGAAAAGTTGTTATGGAGAGTAAGTCGCAGCAGAAGCTGAGGGAGCGCCGGGAGAAAGCCGCCCTGCAACGCATCGAACACAGCCTCGGTAACCTGCTTACTGGAGACTCCCTGCAATCCGACGCACTTCCCGAGTGGGTCGGAGAGGCCATCACCCGGTCGTGGGACATTTTCACGGAGCCGTCCGAGAAACTTCGCGACGATGCCGCACCGGAGGAACTCGACGCCTGGATCGAGGGCCTTTTGTCAGAACACGCCGTGACCGGACGCGTATATGTGGCAAGCCACCTCGGAATCGTTCCCTGGTTGGAGTGCCGCATTCCGCCACAGGGGTGGATGGCGACCGTGCGCGAAGCAATCGAGGAGCCCTGGCAGTTTCTTTCACTTTCACTGGACACCATGATCATCGTGACCGAGGCCGAGTACTACTTCGAGGCGCATGTGATGGGCGGGGCTCCTGGCCTCGATCCTGAATGAAAGCCCCTCACTCTGCTGACGACCCCGTCTCTGCTGGTGCAGAGCGGCATCGTGCAGGTGAAGGTTGCGCAGGCCGGCGCCGCGCGCGCCACCGATGCGGTCTTCGGCGCGGGCCCCGGCGGTGGGGTGGCTCCAGCGCCGCGGTCGGGACGTTCTTGGTGCCGGCGGTGCAGCATGTCAGGCGCACGCCCTTGGCGTCGGTCAAGCGGAGTCGGGTGCCGGGGTGCGGGGCCTCCCCTGCGGCCTCCCTTGCGGACGATCAGCCGCAAGCCCGTGGGCCGGCCCTTGAGACAGCCACCGGCCGCGCCGGGCGAGCCAGGTCACGAACTCGCGGGAAGAGGCCAGGGCGGATGCCCTGCCACTCGACAGGGTTGACTCGCCCCTTGCGGGCCGCCCGTACGACCTGCGGCATGCCCTGCATCACCCGGTGCCCATCGGCGAAGTGGCTCGACGGGTCGGCAACTCGCCAGGGGTGATCCACCGCCGATATCACGGCTGCATCGACGGCCATGAAGGGGCTGCGAGCGAGAAGATCACGTGCTTCCTGGAAGAGGAGGGAGACGGGTCCTGAGAGTGGGTCGCGTATGCGTCGCGAACAGTGCACCTGAATGAGAACGAGTGGGAGTCGGTAAGACTGACTCCCACTCGTGCAAGTCGGCATCCGCCCTGGTCACGTACCAGTTTCGGTAGGTGCTTAGGCGAGTGCCCCCGGCAGGATGCGAACCTGCGCGCTGCAACACCGGGGTGTTGCAGCCTCGGTGACGCAGACAGTCCGGACAGCAGGTTCAAGAGCTGTCCGGTCTGTCCGTGCAGATGACGGACTTAACGGGACAGCCGGACAGTGGGACGCACACCACGCGGGCGCTGGAACGGGAGCGCTTTGCACTCTGCGAGGAGCACAGCCCTATCATGGGGGCTACGCGAGATTGGCTGCCGCACTTGAGGTCAGTCGTAGTACTGGGACAGTTGGCACACGACCGCTCAGTCTCTGTCTTCCTCGTTCTGGGGCCCCCAGTCCGTCACGCTTATACCCGCTTGTAAGAGAAAGTGCTCGCTGATGCCAAGTTGTTGGAAGGGGGAGCGTCCATGCCGCCTCAGCCAGGAGCAGCGGCGATCCTTTTCCTCTTGCGGGAGCGAGGACCAGTCGTCAAATTTGAGCCCCGGATTTTCGCTGACGGCTAGGAAGCTTCGTGCGATGGCATAGTTGGCTTCGGTGGGATTGCGTCTGAGTCGTACGAGAATCCAAGCTGTTTCTATAGTCATTCCTCCTCTCTGGTGTTTCAGGAACCGGCATGCGCGCCACTGTGTAACCGGAGACAGGAGCCAGCGTTTTGTGGAGAGCTGCATAATTCGCCCCTCATGTTGGTGGCGGTGTCGGCGTGGGCGTTGCCTAGACGGTTCCGTCTCTACCTTCGTGAGGTTGGTCGAGCTGCTGCTCTCGCTTGCGCTGTTCGACGCGCAGGGCTTCAACTTCCTTGGTCAACTTGGCGAGATTATCGTTTTCTTCACCAATATACGGAGGAATCCCGAGTTCGAATGCGGTGGCGTGCTGCTCAATGGCATCAGCGGTTTGCTGCAGATAGAAGCTTCGTTCCCGGTACTTGAAGTATCCGGTGAATCCAGCCGACACGCCGACGGCGAAGCTGAGGCTCACGGTTACCCACTTCAGGTAGGACGGGGTGTCAGCGATGCTGGCTGCTGTTGTGGTACCTAGAGAGCCGATAATAATGACGGACTGAAACGCATTGTGAATGCGTCGGTAGTGCTGGGCCTCGGAGCGTAGCTGATCGAGTTCCCGGGGAAGTGAGTCTTTGTAGCTGAACTGTCGCTGATCAACCGGGAAGTCCAGTTGCTTCGCCTGCAAAATTCTGCGCTCTTCGGCTATCTCTAGCTCTAGCTCAAGCTGTCGGACGGACTTGCGCTCCAAGCGATTGTTCTCCCTGATGGCTTGGACGATGAAGGAAATTCCGCAAGCGATGGTCAAGGGAATCGCGATCCGGTTTACCTTCCCAATGTCGACGGTCCGCCATGTGGCTACTGTCGCAACATAGATCGCGAGGATACTGAATACGGTTACAAGCCCACTGCCGTACAGACCTCGGAGCTGTATCTTCCGCGTCCGGATTTTATCCTGCAGCTCCAAGATGGCCGACTTGTGTTCTAGGAGTTGCTCCGTAGGGCCGCTTGTGGATGCGCCAGCAGGTGCCATTCTTGCCCCCACCCCCTGTGGTCACTGATGCACCGCGAGGATGGTACAAGCTCCATGGCGTGCCCTAGTCTGTCAATCGAAAGATCAATGGCGTGGCGTTGTGAATTGACCGAACCGGCGCCGTATTGACGCCGGCTCCGGTTGGTGCATGCTGGATACGCTTCTTGCCGAAGGGGTTTTAATCAGCCGTGGATCACCCCTCGAAAAACTGTTCGAGTGCCTTCAATGGAATCACCTCTGACTTCAGGAAAAGGTCACCCAACGGGTTGACTATCGCCATAGGATCTTCGGCACTGTGGCTCAATCTCAGCGGCTGAGGTCGCGGCGCGTGCGCGCACTGCAGCACACGGATCCTCGGCCGGGAAGAGCGCTACCCGGACACTTTGTCCGGCACGACTCGGGGAACCTGCTCCACCCTTGTCTGTAGCAGTCCCGTGTTCGAGGATGTGCTGTACCGCCTCGGGTACAAGCTGGACGGCACCCCGGCGGCGGGCGACACGTACAAGCGGCGGCGAGGCGCCCTGAACACTGCTCTCGAACACGCCGTGGTCACGGGGGAACTCCCGGAGAATCCACTCCAGCGCGCCCGACGGAAATACGTCGGCTCCAACGATGTGGTGGACCGCCGCGTCCTCGTGAACGCCGTACAGGCCCGGCAGTTGCTCACGGCCGTCTCCTACGTCGGATCGTGGGACCGCTGCCGTGGGCGGCGCCTGGCAGCCTTCTACGCGGTTCTGTACTACGCGGGACTGCGGCCCGCTGAGACGGTCGGGCTGAGGCGCTCTGACTGCCACCTGTCGGAGACGGGTTGGGGCATGCTCACGCTGCGGGAGACACGCCCCGTCTCGGGCAAGCAATGGACCGACTCGGGGGAGCGGCACGACCGCCGCGGCTTGAAGGCGCGGGAGGCGACCAGCGACCGCCCTGTACCCATCCCGCCCGTCTTGGTCGCCATCCTCCGGGCCCACCTGAAGGAGTTCGGGACCGCCAAGGAAGGGCGCATGTTCGGTAACGAACGCGGGGGAGTGGTGGGCTCTTCCACCTACTGGCGGGTATGGGAGGAGGCGCCGGAGTACGCGCTTACGCCGGATCGTGTCGAGTCGCCGTTGGCCGGGCGCCCGTACGACTTGCGGCAGGCGTGTATCACGCGATGGCTCAATGCAGGAGTTCCCATCGCTGAGGTGGCCCGCCGCGCCGGCACATTTCCAGAGGTCATCGACCGCCACTACGCAGGCTGCCTCGACAACAGCGAGGAGGAGAACAACAAGAAGATCGAAAAGGCGATGGGTTGGAGCGAGAGCGACTCTCGGAGGTGAGCTTGAAGGCGGGCGTCGGACGTATGCGTCCCACGCCCCGCCGTCGGCACCTCAGAGCCTCACGAGAAGCACGTCTTACTCAGTCAAGAACTTCCTCAGGGTGAACCCCAGGGTGGCTACGCCGATGAAGGTGGCACCCCCTGCCCCAAGCGCGGCGTACGCAGGCGCTCCCACCGTCCAGAGGGCGGCGGTGCTCAGCATTGCGGTCATGAGTGCACCGAGCACGATGACTGCCGCCCAGAGGCCTCGGAGCGATGATTCGTGGTTGGACAACCTGTATCAATCCCCTCATCAGTGGAATCGCGGCAGCATCCAGGTGGGCCGCTCGACGATCTCCGGCTTGACTGAGGCGATGTTGGCAGGGAGAAAACAGCAGGTCAAAAGGGGTGTTTGTTGTTTGTGAAGGAGGAACTTGCCATCAGTGGCGGAGTCATCTTCTCTTCTACTGTGGAGGTCTGCGCTCTTGCTGTAGTCTCTCGACTCCTGTGACGGGATCTAAAGGAAGCTCCGATCACCCCCGTGTACCCCTGTAAGCCCCATATCCCTGTTTCTCCTGCAGGAAGGTAAAAGTCGTGCCGCTTGATGGACGTCAGTGCGAGGCGCTCGGCTACCTGCGGGGGGTAGCGGACAAGGCGAAGAGGCGGGGCCATATCCCGTTCCCGCCGGCGTTCGTCATCGCATCTGAGGACGACGACACGCCTCCGCCGCTTGCTCGGCTCATCCAGGGCGGGCGCGGGGGCATGGTGCGCCTCCGGCTTTACATGTGCATCACCATGATGGCCACGAAAGAGCCCTTTGACCTGCGGAGACCACCGGGCCCGAACGGCTGGACGCAGATGCTGGCACTCGACTCAAAGACGGGACCGAGGCGAGTTGCCAGCAACTTGAAGTGGCTCGAAGAGAACAAGTTCATCGAGCTCCAGCCGCAGTGGGGGCGGCCCTCAGCGATCACGCTGCTGAGTGCCGCCGGTGATGGAGGGGTGTACACGCAGCCAAGGGAGGAAGGCCGCTACGTCGGCATGCCGGTTGAGTTCTGGACGCGCGGTTGGCTCCTCCAGTTGTCGCCGACGGCAACGGCTCTTCTGTTTGCCCTAAGAGAAGCCCTCGGAGGGCACTCGGAGCCGCGATACATCCACACGGCGAGGCGTCAGCGATACGGCCTGTCCTCGGACACGTGGACCAAGGGACGCAAGGAGCTTGAGGCGCAGGGGCTGTTGACCGTCAAGCGCGAGCCGCAGGGTGACTTCTATGACTTCACGCGGCTGAGGAACGCCTATCAGCTCACCTTGGAGCGGCTGGACGAGGCGCCCTCCTAGTCCTGACGTGGCGGCGATTGCCTCTATCGCAGGTCTGTCGCGACCAGCGCGAAACAACGACAAAGAGCGGGACCCAGTGAGACTGGTTCCCGCTCTCTCGTGCTGGCATCCGCCCTGGTCAGCGCTTGTTTTCTGCTGATCCTCGACGAGTGCCCCCGGCAGGATTCGAACCTGCGCACACGGCTCCGGAGGCCGTTGCTCTATCCCCTGAGCTACGGGGGCGTGTCTCGCGCTGTTGCGCTCTGACGGGTAGAACCCTATCAGCTTGTCCGGGGTGGTCATGAACGGGTTTTGCCGGGTGCGGTGCCGGGGCTGCCGGGCGTGTTGCGTCCGGGCGGCCGGTCCGGGCGGCGGGGGCTTCCCAGGGGTGGCAGGCCCGGTGCGGAGGGGCTCGGTCCCCCGGAGGGGGTGGAAGTGGGGAAAACCCGGACGCGGCGCCCCCGGTCCGCCTAGGCTCGACTTGTGCCTGGGGCTACTGGGCGGGTGCTTGTTGTGGACGACAACAAGGTCATCCGGCAACTGATCAGGGTCAACCTCGAACTGGAGGGTTTCGAGGTCGTGACCGCGGCCGACGGTGCCGAGTGCCTTGACGTCGTGCACCAGGTGCAGCCCGATGTGATCACCCTCGACGTGGTCATGCCCCGGCTCGACGGTGTGCGTACCGCAGCGCTGCTCCGGTCGGACCCCCGTACCCGCTCCCTGCCCGTCGTCATAGTCAGCGGCTGTACGCCACAGGAGGCGGGGGTCGGTCCCGCTTCCGGTATCGATGCGTTCGTCGCCAAGCCGTTCGAGCCCGCGGAGCTGGTGCGGACCGTTCGGCTACTGCTTGAGCGGGACGCCGCCGTGGCGATCGGGCCCCGTACCGATCTCTCCGATCATCTCGCCGAGCACGGTGATCCCGGGGAGCGCGTGGACCACTGCGAGCGTTCCGACCTCGGTGATCGTTCGGAGTGTGGCGGTGCCGCTGATCCCGGCCGTCCCGAACTCGGTGGTGAGGTCGGTGATCCTGGTGGACGCCCCGGCGACATCGCCGGGCGCCCGCGTGGTTTCACCGGTCGCTCTGGGGACGGCAGCGGTCCGCGCGGGCTCGGCGATCAGCTCCGTCCCGACGGGTCGGCCGATCTTCCCGGCCAGGGCGGACCCGTCGGCCGTACGGGCCTGGGCGGAGGGCGGTCCGACCTCGGTGGCGGCGCCGAGGAGACCGAGCGTGCCGGCTGGGGCCGCGGGTTTTAGGACCGCCCCAGGAGTCCGCCGGGCCACGCCACGCACAAGGACGGGCCAATGCCGGGCTACGGTCCGGGTACCGCGTGGCCAACGGTCGGCTCGGCCCTTTCCACCATCCGAAACCAACTCGCATCCCCACCCCCTGCCTCCCATACGCTTGTCCCGTGACTCCCGTAGAGCTCTCCCGCACCGTGCTGCACGCGGTGCGCCGTGCCGTGGACGAGGGGGAGCTGAGTGTCGCCGTACCGGTGCGGGCCGTGGTCGAGCGGCCCCGGCCCGGCGGGTGCGGGGACTACGCCACCGGGATCGCCCTGCAACTCGCACGCCCCGCCGGACGGCCGCCGCGGCAGGTCGCGGAGGTGCTGCGGCAGCGGTTGCTGACCGTTCCCGGCGTGGCCGGAATCGAGATCACCGGGCCCGGGTTCCTCAACATCACCCTGGCCGACGCGGAGCTCTCCGGTCTGGTGCGGGACATCCTGCGCAGTGGCCCGGCCTACGGGCACGTGGCCCCCAAGGCATCCGGGCCGGCGGCGACCCCCACGGGCACCGGCGCCGGCCCCCACAGCCCCCGCAGCCCTCTGGGCCGCACGGACCACGCGGGCGGCGCGGTCCTCCGCCCCTCCCGCCCCGGTGGCTCCTCCTCCGGTTCCGGCGGCTCCACCGGTGAGGGGACCGTCGCCGCCCGCGGTGCCGTCCAGGACGCCCGCTTCCAGGACGTCCGCTTCCAGGACGGTCATCTCCCGGACGGTCATCTCCAGGACGGTCGAGCCCATGGGCCCGTGCGCCTCCAGGTCGCCCCCGGCATCCGCGCCGCCGTGGTCGCCGACGCCGTCGTACGGATCCTCCGCTCCCAGGGCGTCACGGCGCTGCTTTCCTACGAGTCGTCCTACGGGTCCTGCGGGTCGTACGGGTCGGATGAGTCGTACGGGTCGGATGAGTCATACGAGGCGCACGGGCCGGAAGGGCCCCGGCCCCCCGAGGGGTGCCTGTCCCCTCAGCGCGGCGAATCCTCCGGCGAACACGGCAGAGCCCCCGGGATCCGCGAGCGCGAGCGCCTCCAGCCCGGGGCCGACGCATTGCATGCGGGCGCCACAGCCAAAGCACCTGCCCCGGCAGACCCGGCATGGGCCGCCCTCGGCCTCACGCCGCACCCGGCACACCCCGCCGCCCCCTGCGACACGCCCCCCGCCGACCCCCGCGCACGCGCCGTCGAGCCGCAGCCCTCCGACCCCCGCGACCCCACGCCCCGCGCACGCGCCGCCGAGCCCCACGCCGTCGAGCCTCACACCGCCGCCACTGCCACCACCGCGACCGCCCCCGAGACCCCCGTCGAAGCCACGGCACCCCCCGTCCGTACCCACCCCGGCGAAGCCCCCGCACCCCTCATCCGTATCCACCCCGTCCCACCCCCCGCCGACCCGCTCCCGCTCGGCCGTGCCGCCGGGCGCTGGGCGCTGCTGCACCCCGCCGCCCATGACCGGCCCCGGATCACCGAGGACCACCTCGTGCAGCGCGAGAGCAATCCCCTCTTCCGGGTCCGCTACGCCCACTCCCGCACCCGCGCCCTGGTCCGCAACGCCGCCGACCTGGGCTTCGGCCCCGTCCCCGGCGACCTGGAGCTGCCCGTGGCGAGGGGCCCGCTCCCGGTGGGGCCGGGTAGGGGCCCGGTCCCGGGCACCGACCCGGCCGCCGACCTCCTCGCCGCCCTCTCCGACCATCCCCGTGTCCTCGCCGCCGCGGCGCGGGGCCCGGCGCCGGACCGCCTGGCACGGCATCTCGTGCGGATCGCCGACGCCTTCCTCGCGTACCAGGACGCCGTCCGGGTCCTGCCCGTCGGTGACGAGAAACCCACGGCCGCCCACCGCGCCCGGCTCGCCCTCGCCGAAGCCGCCGGGACGGTGCTGGCAGGCGGCCTCGACCTGCTCGGCATCGACGCACCCGACACCATCTGACCGCAGCCGTCACCGGCCGCCGCGACGGAGCGCGGCCGGTTCCCGGCGGAGCGCGGAGCGGACCGGGACCGCACAGCGGCCACCCGCAGAGCGCCCCAGGCCCCACCCGCAGAGCGACCAGGACCCACCCGCCCGCAGACCCGAGAGAGCGCACCATGAGCCGTTCCGCACATCCCGCCGGGCCCCGGCACGCCGATGTGCTGCCCGAGGGGCACCACGCCGCACCGCCCGCCGACCTCAACGACCTGGATCCCAAGGTCTGGTCCCGCACCGTGAGCCGCAATGCGGACGGTGTGCTGACCGTGGGCGGCGTGGACGTCGCCCGCCTCGCAGAGGAGTTCGGCACCCCGGCGTACTTCCTCGACGAGGACGACTTCCGGGCGCGGGTGCACGCCTGGCGGACCGCCTTCGGCCCCGACGCCGACGTCTTCTACGCGGGCAAGGCGTTCCTCTCCCGCGCCGTGGTCCGCTGGCTGTGCGAGGAGGGCCTGAACCTCGACGTCTGCTCCGCCGGCGAGCTGGCCACCGCCCTCGCCGCGGGCATGCCTCCGGAGCGCATAGCCCTGCACGGCAACAACAAGTCCGACGCCGAGATCGAGCGCGCCGTGGAGTCCGGGGTGGGGCGGATCGTGCTCGACTCGTTCCAGGAGATCGCCCGGGTTGCGCACACCGCGCGGCGGCTGGGCCGGCGGCAGCGCGTGCAGATCCGGGTGACCGTCGGTGTCGAGGCGCACACCCACGAGTTCATCGCCACCGCGCACGAGGACCAGAAGTTCGGCCTCGCGCTCGCCGGCAGCACCTCCCAGCCGGAGGCCGGGGGAGGGCCGGCCGCCGAGGCGGTGCGGCGCGTCCTGGCGCTCGACAGCCTGGAGCTCGCCGGGGTCCACTCCCACATCGGGTCGCAGATCTTCGACACCGCGGGCTTCGAGGTCGCCGCCCGGCGGGTGGTGTCGCTGCTGGCGCAGGTGCGCGACGAGCACGGGGTGGAGCTGCCCGAGGTCGACCTCGGCGGCGGCCTCGGCATCGCCTACACCTCGGACGACGATCCCCGCGAACCCCAGGAGATCGCCAAGGCGCTGGGCGAGATCGTCGAGCGGGAGTGCGAGGCCGCGGGCCTCAGCGTGCCGAGGATCTCCGTGGAGCCGGGCCGCGCCATCGTCGGCCCCACCACCTTCACGCTCTACGAGGTGGGCACCATCAAGCCGCTCGACGGGCTGCGCACCTATGTGTCGGTCGACGGGGGGATGTCCGACAACATCCGCACCGCGCTGTACGACGCCGAATACAGTGTCGTCCTGGCATCCCGCGCGTCCGACGCGGAGCCGATGCTGGTGCGTGTCGTCGGCAAGCACTGCGAGAGCGGTGACATCGTCGTGCGGGACGCCTTCCTGCCCGCCGACCTGGCACCCGGCGACCTGATCGCGGTGCCGGCCACGGGCGCCTACTGCCGCTCGATGGCGAGCAACTACAACCACGCGCTGCGCCCGCCCGTCGTCGCCGTCACCGGTGGTGCGGCACGGGTGATCGTCCGACGCGAAACGGAGGAAGATCTCTTGCGTCTCGATGTCGGCTAAAAGAAATCATTATCTCAGGATCCGGACGGGGGGCAGAAACTCCCGTCCGGTGCGTGAGACTGGAGTGTCCCTGGGGGTACCTCCCACGCCCTGAAGGCAGTGGGTGAGGATGAGAGCGAGGTCGGATGATGCGTACGCGTCCGCTGAAAGTGGCGCTGCTGGGCTGTGGGAACGTCGGCTCAGAGGTGGCGCGCATCATGACGACGCACGCCGACGACCTCGCCGCCCGGATAGGTGCCCCCCTGGAACTGGCCGGCGTCGCCGTGCGCAGGCCGTCCAGGGTCAGGGAGGGCGTCGACCCCGCGCTCATCACCACGGACGCCACCGCCCTCGTCAAACGCGGCGACATCGACGTCGTCGTCGAGGTGATCGGCGGCATCGAACCGGCCAGGACCCTGATCGCCACCGCCTTCGAGCACGGCGCCTCGGTGGTCTCCGCCAACAAGGCGCTGATCGCCCAGGACGGTCCCGCGCTGCACGCCGCCGCCGGCCGGCAGGGCCGCGACCTCTACTACGAGGCGGCGGTCGCGGGCGCGATCCCGCTGCTCAGGCCGCTGCGCGAGTCCCTCGCGGGTGATCACGTCAACCGGGTGGTCGGCATCGTCAACGGCACCACCAACTTCATCCTCGACAAGATGGACACCACCGGCGCCGGCTACCAGGAGGCCCTGGACGAGGCCACCGCGCTCGGCTACGCGGAGGCCGACCCGACCGCGGACGTCGAGGGCTTCGACGCCGCCGCGAAGGCCGCGATCCTCGCCGGGATCGCCTTCCACACGCGGGTGCGGCTCGACGACGTCTACCGCGAGGGCATGACCGAGGTCACCGCAGCGGACTTCGCCTCGGCGCGGGAGATGGCCTGCACCATCAAGCTGCTCGCGATCTGCGAGCGCGCCGCGGACGGCGGCTCGGTCACCGCCCGGGTGCACCCGGCGATGATTCCGCGCAGCCACCCGCTGGCCTCCGTACGGGAGGCGTACAACGCCGTCTTCGTCGAGTCGGAGGCGGCCGGACAACTGATGTTCTACGGGCCGGGAGCGGGCGGCGCGCCGACCGCCTCCGCGGTTCTCGGCGACCTCGTCGCGGTCTGCCGCAACCGCCTCGGCGAGGCCACGGGCCCGGGCGAGTCCGCGTACAGCATGCTGCCCGTGTCGCCGATGGGCGACGTCGTCACGCGCTACCACATCAGCCTCGACGTGGCCGACAAGCCGGGTGTGCTGGCGCAGGTCGCGACCGTTTTCGCCGAGCACGGCGTGTCCATCGACACGGTGCGCCAGCAGAGCCGGCAGGACGAGGGCGACAGGGCCTGTCAGGCGTCCCTCGTCGTCGTCACCCACCGCGCGTCCGACGCCGCCCTCACCGGGACGGTCGAGGCGTTGCGCACCCTCGACACCGTGCGTGGTGTCGCCAGCATGATGCGGGTTGAAGGAGAGTAACCAGCAATGACCCATCAGTGGCGCGGAATCATCGAGGAGTACCGGGACCGGTTGCCGGTGTCCGGAAGCACGCAGGTCGTCACGTTGCGCGAGGGCGGTACGCCGCTCGTGCCCGCCCAGGTGGTCTCCGAGCGCACGGGCTGCGAGGTGCACCTCAAGGTCGAGGGCGCCAACCCGACCGGGTCGTTCAAGGACCGCGGCATGACCATGGCCATCACCAAGGCCAAGGAGGAGGGCGCGCAGGCCGTCATCTGCGCCTCCACCGGCAACACATCCGCCTCGGCCGCCGCGTACGCCGTGCGGGCGGGCATGGTCAGCGCGGTGCTGGTGCCGCAGGGCAAGATCGCGCTGGGCAAGATGGGCCAGGCGCTGGTGCACGGCGCCCGGATCCTCCAGGTCGACGGCAACTTCGACGACTGCCTGACGCTGGCCCGCGCGCTCTCGGAGAACTATCCGGTGGCGCTGGTCAATTCGGTCAACCCGGTCCGCATCGAGGGCCAGAAGACGGCCGCGTTCGAGATCGTGGACGCGCTCGGCGACGCGCCCGACGTGCACGTCCTGCCGGTGGGCAACGCCGGCAACATCACCGCGTACTGGAAGGGCTACCGCGAGTACGCGGCGGACGGCCCCGCCACCCGCACGCCGCGGATGTGGGGCTTCCAGGCGTCCGGCGCGGCGCCGATCGTGCGCGGCGAGGTCGTCAAGGACCCGACGACGATCGCCACCGCGATCCGCATCGGCAACCCGGCGTCCTGGCAGTTCGCGCTGGCCGCGAAGGAGGAGTCCGGCGGTCTCATCGAAGAGGTGACGGACCGTGAGATCCTGCGTGCCTACAAGCTGTTGGCGGCCCAGGAGGGCGTGTTCGTCGAGCCCGCGTCCGCCGCGTCCGTGGCGGGGCTGCTGAAGGCCGCGGAGCAGGGCAGGGTCGACCCGGGCCAGCGCATCGTCTGCACCGTCACGGGAAACGGACTCAAGGATCCCGACTGGGCCGTGGCCGGTGCCCCGCAGCCGCTCACCGTGCCCGTGGACGCCGCGGCCGCCGCGGACCGGCTGGGCCTCGGCTAGGCACCCGCGAGGGCGCCCGTGCGGGTGGTACGGGGGGTCGGCCGGGCACATCGGGCCTGGTGGGCGAGGCCGGGGGCGCATATGCGGCCCCGGGCGCCGTGCCCACCGCACACCCGACGCGGGAGCCGCACACGACGGGAAGCACCGACCAGGGGGTGCACAGAAGAGCAAACGACACGCATCGTGCGCCTCCTGTGCGCCCTGTGTCGCCGCAGAACCTTCCTTCGATAGGCTGTACCGAACCCCTCGCCGCATATGCCGCGATGCTGCCCCTGCGCCGGGCTCCGGGTTCCCCCACGTGTCGCATGCCGTCCGTAGAACAGACCCGTCGCCCCCACGTCACGCAGACCCGCAACCCGCAACCGGAACCCCCCGGGTTCCGCAGCCCGCACGCACATCGACACCACGCATCTCGACACCACGCACATCACGCAGCTCAAGGAGAGTCATCGAGCGATGGCCGGTCCCGCTTTCCGCGCCGCCGCCGTCCGGGTGCGCACCCCCGCCACCAGCGGCAACCTCGGCCCGGGCTTCGACGCCTTCGGTCTCGCGCTGGGCCTGTACGACGACGTCGTCGTCCGGGTGGCCGACTCCGGCCTGCACATCGACATCGCGGGTGAGGGCAGCGACACGCTTCCGCGCGACGAGAAGCACCTGCTCGTCCGCTCCCTGCGCGCCGCGTTCGACCTGCTCGGCGGCCAGCCCCGCGGCCTGGAGGTGGTCTGTGCGAACCGCATTCCGCACGGCCGCGGCCTCGGGTCCTCGTCCGCCGCGATCTGCGCGGGCATCACCGCCGCCCGCGCCGTGACGATAGGCGGCGAGGCCCGGCTCGACGACGCCGCCCTGCTGGAACTCGCCACGGAGATCGAGGGCCACCCCGACAACGTCGCGGCCTGCCTGCTCGGCGGCTTCACCGTCTCCTGGATGGATGGCGGCGTGGCACGCGCGATCAGGATGGATGCTGCCGATTCCATCGTTCCGGTGGTTTTCGTACCGGGTAAACCGGTACTGACGAAGACGGCACGCGCACTGCTGCCGCGCGCCGTCCCCCATGTGGACGCAGCGGCCAACGCCGGCCGGGCCGCACTGCTCGTCGAGGCACTGACCAGGCGCCCCGAGCTGCTGCTGCCCGCCACGGAGGACCGGCTCCACCAGGAGTACCGCGCGCCGGCGATGCCGGAGAGCGCCGCCCTCGTGGAGCGGCTGCGGGCCGATGGCGTCCCCGCGGTCATCTCCGGTGCCGGGCCCACCGTCCTCGCGCTGGCGCAGTGCGACGAGGCGGACAAGGTGGCCCTGCTCGCGGGGGACGGATGGGCGGCGAACCGCCTGGTCCTGGACTCGGCCGGAGCGAGTGTGCTGCCCCTTTCGCCGCCGAGGGCCGAGTGACGCGACTGCCCCGATACGGTTGCCGGATTTCGAGAGGGGGAATGTTTGTTGGATCCGGTAGTGTTAACCTCAAGTCTGCACCCGACCTCACCATGGCGAGGTGCTTCGTGTCCCCGTCCGGGACAGACATTCTTCCGGGAGCCCCCCGAATCGCTCTGTGCCCCGCACCGAGCGGTATTGCGGAGTGGGTGTACCGCCCAGTAGCCGCTGGGTGGAGGTACCTCCCAGCGATAGCTGGGGGAGCTCCGGAACCGGCGTGACCGAGCCGCATGGCACAGAAATTCCGTGACACGGCTCCGGGAATCGCCATCACCAGTTGTTTCTTCCGCCGCTTTGGCGGACCACCGCCCCGGCACGGTCCCCACCACAAGGACCACTGCCGGACAGCACAACCGGTCGCCGAGCCAGACAGGCCGACGTCCGCTCCAGGGAAGGACCCTTCGTGAGCGACACCACCGATCTGATGGGCGTGAGCGCCGACAGCACGGTCGACACCGCTGCCGCGCCCGCCACGGACGCCTCTGCTGCGCCTGCCGGTGCATCGGCCGGAACCAGGCGGCGCCGCGGCACCGGCCTCGAAGGCATGGTGCTTGCCGAGCTGCAGCAGGTCGCATCGGGCCTCGGGATCAGGGGCACCGCGCGGATGCGCAAGAGCCAACTGATCGAGGTCATCAAGGAGGCCCAGGCCCAGGGAGGAACCTCCCAGGCCGCTTCGGGAACGTCGGGCGCCCCGTCGAAGAGCGCCCCGTCCGAGACCAAGCCCAAGCGCCGGGCCACCTCCCGGGCGCGCACCGGCGACGACGCCCAGGCCGAGGGGAACGCCAAGGCCGACCGCGCGGGCAAGCGGGCCGACCAGGGCGAAGGAGCGGGCCAGCAAGGCGCCGCGGAGACGGTCGGCAGGGCGGGTCGCGCCGTGTCCCCCGAGCGTGCCGAGAAGGCCGCCTCCGGTGACGGTGACGCGGCCGCGCGGCAGGCCGTCGCACAGCAGCAGATCGACATCCCGGGCCAGCCCGCCAGCGACGACCAGCCGGTCGGCGAGCGCCGCAGGCGCCGCGTCACCGCCGAGGCCGGCAGCCCCGACGCCAGGGCGGAGGCGGGCGACGTCAAGACCGAGACCAAGCCGGAGACCAGGACCGAGCACGCGGAGAAGCACGACGGCTCCGGCGAGCACGGCGACGGCCGCCAGGGCCGGCGCGACCGGGACCGCGGCCGGGGGCGTGACCGCGACCGTGACCGGGACCGCGACCGCGGGGACCGCCGGGGCAAGGGCGACGACCAGCAGAGCCAGCAGGGCCAGAACCCGCGGCAGCAGGGCGGCGGTGGCGGCCGCCAGGACGACGGCTACGACGACGACGGCGGCGGCCGCAGGGGTCGCAGGGGCCGCTACCGCGACCGGCGCGGCCGGCGCGGCCGCGAGGAGGGGGTCGGCGAGCCGCAGATCACCGACGACGACGTCCTGATCCCCGTCGCGGGCATCCTGGACATCCTCGACAACTACGCCTTCATCCGCACCTCGGGCTACCTCCCGGGCCCCAACGACGTCTACGTCTCGCTGGCCCAGGTCCGCAAGAACGGCCTGCGCAAGGGCGACCACGTCACGGGCGCGGTGCGCCAGCCCAAGGAGGGCGAGCGCAGGGAGAAGTTCAACGCCCTGGTCCGCCTGGACTCGGTCAACGGCATGGCGCCGGAACACGGCCGGGGCCGCCCCGAGTTCAACAAGCTCACCCCGCTGTACCCGCAGGACAGGCTCCGTCTGGAGACCGACCCGGGCGTGCTGACCACCCGCATCATCGATCTGGTCTCGCCGATCGGCAAGGGGCAGCGCGGTCTGATCGTGGCCCCGCCGAAGACCGGTAAGACCATGATCATGCAGGCGGTCGCCAATGCGATCACCCACAACAGTCCCGAGTGCCATCTGATGGTCGTCCTCGTCGACGAGCGTCCGGAAGAGGTCACCGACATGCAGCGGTCGGTCAAGGGCGAGGTCATCTCCTCCACCTTCGACCGCCCGGCCGAGGACCACACCACCGTCGCCGAGCTGGCCATCGAGCGCGCCAAGCGGCTCGTCGAGCTGGGTCACGACGTGGTCGTGCTGCTGGACTCCATCACCCGTCTGGGCCGCGCCTACAACCTCGCGGCGCCCGCCTCGGGCCGCATCCTGTCCGGTGGTGTCGACTCCACCGCGCTCTACCCGCCGAAGCGGTTCTTCGGTGCCGCCCGCAACATCGAGGACGGCGGCTCGCTGACCATCCTGGCCACCGCGCTGGTCGACACCGGCTCGCGCATGGACGAGGTGATCTTCGAGGAGTTCAAGGGCACCGGCAACATGGAGCTCAAGCTCGACCGGAAGCTCTCCGACAAGCGCATCTTCCCGGCGGTGGACGTCGACGCGTCCAGCACCCGCAAGGAGGAGATCCTGCTCAGCGGTGAGGAGCTGGGCATCGTGTGGAAGCTGCGCAGGGTGCTGCACGCGCTGGACCAGCAGCAGGCCATCGAGCTGCTGCTGGACAAGATGAAGCAGACGAAGTCGAACGCGGAGTTCCTGCTCCAGATCCAGAAGACGACTCCCACGCCGGGCAACGGCGACTAGTCGCGCGCCGCAACGGTCGGTCGCCGCACGGTCGGCCGACGCGGTTCAAGGGCCGCCCCCCTCGCCATCACATCGGAGAGGGGGGCGGCCCTTCGCGTGGGCCCGCCCCGGCCCGTGTCCGGCGCCGCCGTGCCGTGCACCGCCGCCCCGGCGCGATCGCGCCCGGGGGAGGCCCCGCAGGGCGAGACGTTCGCCACACGGCGACGTCGTCGGCCCACTCCGCTCCCACCCCCGAAATCCCAGTTCGGAATGGCGGAGCCGGCTGCGTCCGGCACGGAGCGTACACAAGAGACAACCGGACGAAACCGGGGCATTGTGCAACGCTGCTGCCTGGTTCCCGGCCGCGGCCGGCGGGCCGCGGGGGCCGGTGCGGGCGGCCGACGGCGGCGGAACGGACTGAGGCGGACGGCGGGGGGTAATCGGGCAGCGACGAACTGGGGAGCACATGGCCGACGAGAACACACCCACGGGCGCGAGTGCGCGGCGCGGCGGGAAAGGGCGCCGGCGCAAGCCGCGGAGCGCGGGCCGCAAGGCCCTCGTCGCCACGGCCTGGGCGGCGGCCGCCCTGGTGCTGCTCGGCGGCGGTGGCCTCGGCTACGTCTACCTCAAGCTGAACGGCAACCTCAGCGGCGTCGACATCAACGCCGCCCTCGGCAAGGACCGGCCCAGGAACGTCGACAACGGCTCCATGGACATCCTGGTGCTGGGCTCCGACTCCCGTGCCGGCGCCAACGCCAGGTACGGCAGGGACGGCGGCGGGTCCCGCTCCGACACCGCGATGGTCGTGCACGTCTACCGAGGCCACCGCAGGGCCAGCGTGGTCTCGATACCCCGCGACACCCTCGTCACCAGGCCGGACTGCACCGCCCGCAACGGAACCACGGTGCCCGGCGGGCGCGAGCAGATGTTCAACACCGCCTACGAGGTCGGCGGCCCGGCATGCGCGGTGAAGACCGTGGAGTCGCTCTCCGGCATCCGGATGGACCACTACGTCGAGGTCGACTTCACGGGATTCAAGAAGCTCGTCGACACCCTCGGCGGTGTGCCCGTCACGACCCGGCAGGCCATCGACGACGACAGGAGCCATCTGCACCTGGCACCCGGCACCCACACCCTGGACGGCGAGCAGGCCCTCGGTCTGGTCCGCACCCGGCACGGTGTCGGCGACGGCAGCGACCTCGGCCGCATCCAGCTCCAGCAGGCGTTCGTGAAGGCGTTGCTCGCCCGGGTCAGGCAGGTCGGCGTGGTCAGCGACCCGAAGAAGCTCTACGAGCTCGCCGACACCGCCACCAGCGCCGTCACCACCGACTCCGACCTCGCCTCGGTGAAGCGGCTCGCGGGCTTCGCCGGGGGTCTCAAGGGCATCGGACCGGACGGCACCGCCATGGTCACGCTGCCCGTCGCCTACGACCCGCAGAACGCCAACCGCGTCCTGCCGCTCGCCGCGCAGGACCGCCGGGTGTGGTCCGCGCTCAAGGCGGACCGGCCCGTGCCCGCCGCCGCGACCAGGGGCTCCGCGGGGGACAAGGGCGCCGCCGGGCGCGTGGTCACCGGCGGCTGAGCCGTCGCACGTGCGGGCGAAAGCGTTCCGCCGCCGGCCGGCGGCCCGGGGCCGCCGCTGCCGACGCGTGGACGCCCGGCCGAGCCGGTGGGGCGCGGCAGTCCGCCCCGGCGGTGCCTGCTGCCACCAGTACAAGTACCGGTACCGGCACCGGCACCTGGCATCGGCCGTCCGGGCCGGGCCGGATGCGGCGCGCTCTGCTCGGCGGCCGGCCCGGCCGCCCGGTTCCGGGGCCCTGCCGGGGCGGGGAATATCCGGGGGCCCGACCCGGTTTTGGGGGATGACGCCGGTCCTGGCAGACTGGTACGTCGGCTCCGGTTCACGCTCCCGCATCCCGCGGGCGGCGACCCGGCGCCCTCCCGAACCTAGGAGACACCTTGAAGCGCGAAATCCACCCCGAGTACGTCGAGACGCAGGTGAGCTGCACCTGTGGCGCGTCGTTCACCACCCGTAGCACCATCGGATCCGGCACCATCCGTGCCGAGGTCTGCTCCGAATGCCACCCGTTCTACACGGGCAAGCAGAAGATCCTCGACACCGGCGGCCGCGTGGCCCGCTTCGAGGCCCGCTTCGGCAAGGCTGCTGCCGGCTCCAAGAAGTAGCGAGCCGTCCTCCCAGTGCCTCGACGGCCTGGGAGGCACCCCCAGGCCGGTCCTCGGCCGCCCCGCCCGGGGCGCCGGGACCGGCGTTTTTGCTCGCTCACCCCTTCCGTGCGACCCAGTGGCGTACGCCCGCCGTGACCCACGGACGTACGTCGCAAGATCAGGAGCCCTTCAGATGTTCGAGGCGGTCGAGGACCTCATCGGCGAACACGCCGACCTGGAGAAAAAGCTCGCCGACCCCGCGGTCCACGCCGACCAGGCAGGCGCACGCAAGCTCAACAAGCGCTACGCCGAGCTGACCCCGATCGTCGCCGCCTACCGTGCCTGGAAGCAGGTCGGCGAGGACATCGTGACGGCACGCGAGCTGGCCGCCGAGGAGCCGGAGTTCGCCGCCGAGGTACGGGACCTCGAACAGCAGCGCGACGACCTCACCGACAAGCTCCGCCTGCTGCTCGTGCCGCGCGACCCGAGCGACGACAAGGACGTCATCCTGGAGATCAAGGCCGGCGCCGGCGGTGACGAGTCCGCGCTGTTCGCCGGGGACCTGCTGCGCATGTACCTGAGGTACGCGGAGCGCGTCGGCTGGAAGACCGAGATCATCGACTCCACCGAGTCCGAGCTGGGCGGCTACAAGGACGTCCAGGTCGCCGTGAAGCGCAAGGGCGGCGCCGTCGAGCCGGGCCAGGGCGTCTGGGCCCGGCTGAAGTACGAGGGCGGCGTGCACCGGGTCCAGCGGGTGCCCGCGACCGAGTCGCAGGGCCGCATCCACACCTCGGCGGCCGGTGTCCTGGTGACGCCCGAGGCCGAGGAGATCGACATCGAGATCAACCCGAACGACCTGCGGATCGACGTCTACCGCTCCTCGGGGCCCGGCGGCCAGTCCGTGAACACCACCGACTCCGCCGTGCGCATCACCCACCTGCCCACCGGAGTCGTGGCCTCCTGCCAGAACGAGAAGAGCCAGTTGCAGAACAAGGAGCAGGCGATGCGTATCCTGCGCTCCAGGCTCCTCGCGGCGGCCCAGGAGGAGGCGGAGAGCAAGGCGGCCGACGCGCGGCGCAGCCAGGTGCGCACCGTGGACCGTTCCGAGAAGATCCGCACCTACAACTTCCCGGAGAACCGCATCTCGGACCACCGTGTCGGCTTCAAGGCGTACAACCTGGACCAGGTGCTCGACGGCGAGCTCGACGCCGTCATCCAGGCGTGTGTCGACGCGGACTCCGCGGCCAAGCTGGCGGCCGCGTAGGAACCGCCCGCGCCCGTCCGTGCACCCCGCACCACGACCTGCTCAGTCCCGGAGGACCAGCGTGCAGCCTCATCCTGGGGAGCGACCCCCCAAACCCCGCAGCGTGCTGCTCGCGGAGGTGGCGCAGGCCACCCAGCGGCTGGCCGACGCCGGCGTGCCCTCGCCGCGCAACGACGCGGAGGAGCTCGCCGCCTTCGTGCACGGTGTCAAGCGGGGCCTGCTGCACACCGTCGGGGACGCCGACTTCGACGCCCGCTACTGGGAGGCCGTCGCCCGCCGCGAGGCCCGCGAGCCGCTCCAGCACATCACCGGGCACGCCTACTTCCGGTACCTGGAACTCCAGGTCGGGCCCGGGGTGTTCGTACCCAGACCCGAGACCGAGTCGGTGGTCGACTGGGCCATAGCGGCGGTGCGCGCCATGGACGTCGTGGAGCCCCTCATCGTCGACCTGTGCACCGGCTCGGGCGCGATCGCCCTCGCGATGGCGCAGGAGGTGCCCCGCTCCCGGGTGCACGCCGTGGAGCTGTCCGAGGAGGCCCTGGTCTGGACGCGCAAGAACGCCCGGCACGCCGACCAGGCCGCCGGCTCCCGGGTCACCATCCACCACGGCGACGCCCGCACCGCGCTGCCCGAACTCAACGGCCAGGTCGACCTGGTCGTGTCCAACCCTCCCTACATTCCGCTCACGGAGTGGGAGTATGTGGCCCCGGAGGCCCGCGACCACGACCCGCAGCTCGCCCTCTTCTCCGGTGAGGACGGGCTGGACACCATCCGCGGCATCGAACGCACCGCCCACCGGCTGCTGCGGCCCGGCGGCATCGTCGTCGTCGAGCACGCCGACACCCAGGGCGGGCAGGTGCCGTGGATCTTCAGCGAGGCGTCGGGCTGGGCGGACGCGGCCGACCACCCCGACCTCAACAACCGTCCGCGTTTCGCGACCGCCCGCAAGGCGCTGCCGTGACCACCTGCAGGACCATGCTCTTCCCCACCCCTTTCACCACACCCGCACCCACCACCCCCAGAGCCCGTATGTGCACGAGGAGGCCCGCCCATGGCACGGCGCTACGACACCAATGACGCCACGGACCGCACCACCGGTCTCCGTGAGGCCGCGTCCGCCGTCCGCCGCGGCGAGCTGGTCGTACTGCCCACCGACACCGTCTACGGCGTCGGCGCCGACGCCTTCAGCGCCGAGGCCGTCGGCGACCTCCTCCAGGCCAAGGGACGCGGGCGCAACATGCCGAGCCCCGTCCTGATCGGCTCTCCGAACACCCTGCACGGCCTGGTCACCGACTTCTCCGAGATGGCGTGGGAACTCGTCGACGCCTTCTGGCCCGGTGCGCTCACCCTGGTCGCCCGGCACCAGCCCTCGCTCCAGTGGGACCTGGGCGAGACCCGCGGCACGGTCGCCGTCCGCATGCCGCTGCACCCGGTCGCCATCGAGCTGCTGACCGAGACCGGGCCGATGGCGGTGACCTCAGCCAACCTCACCGGGCACCCGGCGCCGGAGACGTGCGACGCCGCGCAGGACATGCTCGGCGACTCGGTCTCGGTCTACCTGGACGGCGGCCCGACCCCGGGCATCGTGCCCTCCTCGATCGTGGACGTCACCGGGAAGGTGCCCGTGCTGCTGCGCGCCGGTGCGCTCGGCGCCGACGAGCTCCGCAAGGTCGTACCCGACCTTGAGGTGGCCAATTGACGACCCCCGAGGGGCGTGGCATAGGCATCGGCGACACCTTCAGGATCCTCCACGTCAGCACCGGCAACGTCTGCCGCTCGCCCATCACCGAGCGGCTGACGCGCCATGCCCTGGCCGGGCGCCTCGGGTCGCCGCTGTCCGGTTACGCCGGGGGCACGCCGATCGGCGGGCTGATCGTGGAGAGCGCGGGTACCTGGGGGCACGAGGGGGCGCCGATGGAGGCGCACGCCGAGACGGTGCTCGCCGACCTCGGGGCGGACCCGGCCGGCTTCGTCGGCCGTGAGCTGTTGGACGAGCACGTCATCCGGGCGGACCTGGTGCTCACCGCGACCCGCGACCACCGCGCCCAGGTGATATCGATGGGGCACTCGGCGGGGCTGCGGACCTTCACGCTCAAGGAGTTCACCCGGCTGGTCCGGGCGATAGACCCGGCGACGCTGCCCGATCCCGTCGACGAGGGCGTGGTGGAGCGGGCCCGGGCGCTGGTGCGGGCCGCGGCGGCGCTGCGCGGCTGGCTGCTCGCGCCCAGTGCCGAGGCGGACGAGGTGTACGACCCCTACGGGGCTCCGCTGCCCTTCTTCCGTTCGGTGGGGGAGGAGATCCAGCAGGCCCTGGAACCGGTCGTGGTGGCCCTGACCGGAAAGTAGCGCCGGCCCGGCCCCCTCGGGTGCCGCCGCGCGGCTTACCGGTGACCGGTCACCGGTCACCGTCACCGGTCACGGTCGCCTGTCTGCCGCCCGCCACGGCCCTGCCGCCTGCCAGGCGCCTGCCGCCCGTCCGGTGGGCCGGGTGCGACCGGGACGGTCTGCGGGGCGGTGGTGGTCCGGGGGTCTCGTCGGGCCCCCGTGCCGTTCCCCGCGCCTTCCCCGGGCCGGGACCGCCCCTAGGGGCGGCGGCGGTCCTGCCTCTGCCCGCGGTCGGGTGCGCGGTCCGCGCGGCTGCCGGAGACCGGCGCGACGTGCTCCGAACGGGTGCCTGGACGGGACAGTCCGTGCCCGCCTGGCTACGGTACGTACATGCCCACCCGCCCCGCCGAAGCACCCCTCGCCGACTTCGCCCTGCTGCGCGGCCAGGACCCCGAGATGGCCGAGGTGCTCGCGGCCGAGGGCGAGCGCCAGGCAGCGGGGCTCCAGTTGATCGCCGCCGAGAACTTCACCTCGCCCGCGGTGCTGGCCGCCCTCGGCTCCTCGCTGGCCAACAAGTACGCGGAGGGCTATCCGGGCGCCCGGCACCACGGCGGATGCGAGCTGGCCGACGCCGCGGAGCGGATCGCGATCGAGCGCGCCGTGCGGGTGTTCGGCGCCGGTCACGTGAACGTCCAGCCCCACTCGGGCTCCTCCGCCGTCCTGGCCGCCTACGCGGCCCTGCTGCGGCCGGGGGACACGGTCCTGGCCATGGGGCTGCCGTTCGGCGGCCACCTCACGCACGGGTCGCCGGCGAACTTCTCGGGCCGCTGGTTCGACTTCGTCGGCTACGGCGTCGGCGCGGAGAGCGGCCTCATCGACTACGAGCAGGTACGCGCGCTGGCCCGGGCCCGCCGCCCCAGGGCGATCGTCTGCGGCTCGATCGCCTACCCGCGGCACATCGACTACGCCGCGTTCCGCGCCATCGCCGACGAGGCGGGCGCGTACCTGATCGCCGACGCGGCGCACCCCATCGGCCTGGTGGCCGCAGGAGCGGCACCGAGCCCGGTGCCGTACGCGGACGTCGTCTGCGCCACCACGCACAAGGTGCTGCGCGGGCCCCGCGGCGGCATGCTGCTGTGCGGGCCCGAGCTGGCCGAGCGGATCGACCGCGCGGTGTTCCCGTTCACCCAGAGCGGTGCGCAGATGCACACCATCGCGGCCAAGGCGGTGGCGTTCGCCGAGGCGGCGACGCCGGACTTCCGCGGTTACGCCCACCAGGTCGTGGCCAACGCCAGGGCCCTGGCCAAGGCCCTGGCCGCGGAAGGGCTGCTGATCACCACGGGCGGCACGGACACCCACCTGCTGACCGCCGACCCCGCCCCGCTCGGCGTCGAAGGACGCACCGCACGCGGCCGGCTCGGGGCTGCCGCGATCGTGCTGGACAGTTGCGCGCTGCCGCACGGCGACGCCCGCGGCCTGCGGCTCGGCACCGCGGCGGTCACCACCCAGGGCATGCGGGAGCCGGAGATGACGCGGATCGCGGAGCTGCTCGCGGCCGTGCTGCGCGGCGATCTCGCCGCCCCCGCCGCCCGCCGGGAGGTGCGGGGGCTCACCCGTGCCTTTCCGCCCTATCCGGCGCCCCAGGGTTAGTGGCGGGGCAACGGGGCGGGGGTGCGCGGCCGGAGGGGCCGGCGGGTCCGCCGGGTGGCTTGAACGCCACCCCGGGCGGGTTCGGTGACGCGGCAGGCCGCATCACGTGCAACCATCATCGCTACCCGGAAGTCCTCACCTCTAACGTCACGAAGCTAGGGTGTGGGGCTGAGATGGCCAGCGATACCTGTGGGGAAGCCCGTGCGTGAATACCTGCTGACGCTCTGCATCACGGCCGCGGTGACGTACCTGCTGACCGGCCCGGTGCGGAAGTTCGCGATCGTGGCCGGTGCGATGCCGGAGATCCGGGCCCGCGACGTGCACCGCGAGCCCACCCCTCGCCTCGGCGGCATCGCGATGTTCTTCGGCCTCTGCGCGGGCCTGCTGGTCGCCGACCACCTGCCCAGCCTCAACGAGGTGTTCGACAACTCCAGCGAGCCCCGTGCGCTGCTCTCGGGCGCCGGGCTGATCTGGCTCATCGGCGTCCTCGACGACAAGTTCGAGATCGACGCGCTGATCAAGCTGGGCGGCCAGATGATCGCCGCCGGCGTCATGGTGGTCCAGGGCCTGACGATCCTGTGGCTGCCGGTCCCGGGCGTCGGCGTGGTGGCGCTCACCCAGTGGCAGGGCACCCTGCTCACCGTCGCCCTGGTCGTGATCACCATCAACGCCGTGAACTTCGTCGACGGCCTCGACGGCCTGGCGGCGGGCGTGGTGTGCATCGCGGCGACCGCGTTCTTCATGTACGCCTACCGCATCTGGTACGGCTACGGCCTGGAGGCCGCCGCCCCGGCCACGCTCTTCGCGGTCATCCTGATGGGCATCTGCCTGGGCTTCCTGCCGCACAACATGCATCCGGCCCGGATCTTCATGGGCGACTCGGGCTCGATGCTGATCGGCCTGGTGCTGGCCGCGGGCGCCATCTCGATCACCGGCCAGGTCGACCCGGACTCGATGAAGCTCTTCGCGCACTCCGAGCGGGCCGCGGTGCACCAGATGGTGCCTGCCTACATCCCGCTGCTGCTGCCGCTGACGATCATCGCGGTGCCCGCCGCCGACCTGGTGCTCGCCGTGGTGCGGCGCACCTGGCGCGGCCAGTCGCCGTTCGCCGCCGACCGCGGCCACCTCCACCACCGGCTGCTGGAGGTCGGGCACTCGCAGAGCCGGGCCGTGCTGATCATGTACTTCTTCTCGGCGCTGATCGCCTTCGGTGCGCTGGCCTACTCGGTCAACTCCGCCTCGATGTGGATCGTGCTGGCGATCGTGGCGCTGAGCGCGGTGGGCCTGGTGCTGCTCCTGCTGCCGCGCTTCACCCCGCGGGTGCCGAGCTGGGCCCAGCGGGTGGTGCCGCCGCGCTACCGGGCCCGCAGGACGGCCTCGGCGGCGTCGCAGGGCGCCGGTGCCGAGGGTGCGGGCGGCGGGGTCGGCGCGGGCGGCGGCGGGGCCGGGGGGCCCGGCGCGCTCCAGGCGTCCGGTTCCGGTCAGACGTCCGCGGGCGGCCAAGCACCCGGCGGCCGGGCCGAGTCGGACGATCCCGGTGCCGTCGAGCCCTCTGATAACCCCCAAAACGGGCGAATCCATGGCGAGATGCAGCAGAAGGGGACGCAATCGGCGTCCGTGGCCACGGCGGAGCCGGCGCAGGCCACTCGCGCTGCGACCGGTTCAGGCGTCTCCGGTGCCGCAGGAGTCAACGGCGCGACGGCAATTGACCATCGTCACAGCGGGCGCTTTCTGGATCGCAGGGGTGCCGGAACCTCACGCTGAGGGGTCGACAGAACGCGATCGGCGTTTAACAAAAGCGTGCAAACCTGGTCGAGTTGGGTCCTGCTGATGCGCAGACGGGCAGTTTCGGTCTCATGTGTGACGGCGACCACACCGAATAGGTAAAGCTCTCATCAAATAGTTTGTGATACCGTTCACTACCACTAGGTGAAGAGCCGAAAGACCTTGTGCAGGACGGTCTTCCGGCCCGAGGTGGACCTGCCTCCTGGCGCTAGCCTCTGCTCAACGTGGATCGTTGACGAGTCGCTGTCAGTCACCCCGTGCAACCCGCCCCCAACTTCCGCTGGAGCTGCCCGCATGCAGTCCAACGACGCCCGGATTCTCCGGGGTGCGGCGATGATCGCTGCCCCCGTGGGAGTCGTCGCCACCGTGGTCAGCGCGTTCGTCGCAGGTGAGAAGGGCCTGGTCGGCGGGCTGGTGGCGCTGGCCGTGGTCGCCGTGTTCTTCGGTCTCGGGTCCTATGCGCTGATGCGCATCACCCAGGACAAGCCGCAAGTGGCCATGACCGCAGGGCTGCTCGTCTACACCGTGCAGATCCTGCTCATCGGTGTCTTCATCGTCCTGCTCGAGGACACCACCCTCTTCAGCGGCCGGGCCTTCGGCCTCAGCCTGCTGGCCACCGCCCTGGCCTGGGTCGGCGGCCAGGTCCGCTACAGCCTCACCAGCAGGATGTTCTACGTCGATCCCGAACCCTCCGTGGTCACCAAGGAGGCGGCGGGCGCGGCAGGCGCGGAGTCCCGCGATGCCGCGTAAGGGCTGCGTTAAGACGCTCCACGCTGATCTGCTATCGTCCGGAATCGCTTCCGCCTGCGGGGATTCTCCCCGGTCATGGGCCGCGGCAGGGCTAAGCCCCCGCGGTCCCCGGCGAATCCGGACGGACGGCTGTGGCCACGGCGCGGCAGCCCGGATGACCGGACCTCGGCGGACGCTCCCTGTGGACCGCGGCGGCACCGCCTCACCACCACGCCCCCAGTGCCGAACAGCGGCCCCGCCAGCCGCGCTGACACACAAGATTGCCGTTACCTATGCGTCACGACGAAGGAGTCACGGGTGAGTGCCCACACGCTGCTCGCTGAGCCTGGATGTCATATCCGGCAAGACTGCGCATTCCCCGCCCCTGGTCTCCAGTCGTTCAACTTCGACCCGATCTTCAGCGTCGGCGGCTTCGACTTCACCAAGCCGATGCTGCTCGCGGTCATCTGCACGGTCCTGGTCGTCGGATTCTTCTGGGCGGCTTTCAACAAGCCCAAGCTCGTCCCCGGCAAGCTGCAGCTCGCCGGTGAGATCGGCTACAGCTTCGTGGCCCGCAGCATCGCCCGCGAGGTGATCGGCAAGAAGGGCGACAAGTACGTTCCGTTCCTCACGTCGATCTTCTTCTTCGTGTGGATCATGAACATCATGTCGATCATCCCGCTGGCGCAGTTCCCGGCCACCTCGCGCTTCGCGTACCCGGTCGCGCTCGCGGCGCTGGTCTTCATCACCTACATGTTCCTGACGTTCAAGACGCATGGCTTCCGCGGCGGTGTCAAGAACCTGGTCTGGATCAGCGGCCTGCCCAAGCCCCTCGTCCCGCTGATCGTGCTGCTGGAGTTCATCCAGAACGTGATCACCCGGCCGTTCACCCTCGCGGTGCGGCTGTGGGCCAACATGTTCGCCGGTCACATGCTGATCGTGCTGTTCAGCATCGCGAGCTGGTACCTGCTGACCCCGACCTTCCTGTCTGTCGTCGCCGGCGGCTCGTTCCTGTTGGCGGCCTTCATGACCGCCTTCGAGCTGCTGATCCAGTTCCTGCAGGCGTACATCTTCACGCTCCTCGCCTCGATCTACATCAGCGGAGCGCTCGAAGAGGGTCACTGACCCGAGTACCGCACTCATCCCGTCAGTCCTCCGCTGGGAAGTCCCTCAGCGGACCGCATCACAAAGGAAGACAGGTAAATGTCTGCCGAGCTTGTTGTTAACCTCGCCGCCGCCACCACCGCAGGCCGCCTGGGCGCGGTCGCCTACGGTCTCGCCGCCATCGGCCCCGGCGTCGGTATCGGCCTGGTCTTCGGCCACTCCATCGAGGCGATGGCCCGCCAGCCCGAGGCCATGCCGATCATCCGCACGAACATGTTCCTCGGCTTCGCCCTCTGTGAGGTGCTCGCGCTGCTCGGTCTGGTCGTGCCCTTCGTGTTCCAGAAGTGAGCCGTTACCGACGGTAGCCACACTCGACGAAAGGTTCGGACATGTTGCACTTGCTGGCGCAGGAGGAGGCGCAGAACCCGCTCCTGCCCGAAACCGCGGAACTGGTCGTCGGTCTGCTCTGCTTCTTCATCGTCTTCGGCATCCTCGGCAAGAAGCTCCTGCCGAACATCCAGAAGACCCTGGCGGAGCGCCACGACGCGATCGAGGGTGGCCTGGAACGGGCGGCTCAGGCGCAGGCCGAGGCCACCCGCACGCTCGAGGAGTACCGGGCCCAGCTCGCGGAGGCGCGCCACGAGTCGGCGCGGATCCTGGAACAGGCCCGTGAGCAGGGCGCGGTGATCATCGCGGAGATGCGCGAGGAAGGCCAGCGCCAGCGGGAGTCGATCATCGAGGCGGGCCACGCCCAGATCGAGGCGGACCGCCGCCAGGTCTCCGTTCAGTTGCGCCAGGAGGTCGGCCGGCTCGCCACCGACCTCGCGGGCCGCGTCGTCGGTGAGTCCCTGGAGGACACCGCACGCCAGAGCCGCGTGGTCGACCGGTTCCTCGACGAGCTCGACGCCAAGGCCGAGCAGACGCAGGGCGCCGCCACGTGAGCAACGCCACGCGTCAGTCGAACGCAGCAGCACGCGAGCGCCTGGAGGCGCTGACCGACAGCAGCGCGGTCGACACCTCCGCCCTCGCGGGCGACCTGCTGGCCGTGACGGACCTGCTCGACCGCGAGGCCGGACTGCGGGGCACCCTGACCGACCCCGGCATCGAGGGGCAGCGCAAGGCCGACCTGGTCGGAGCGCTCTTCGGTGGCAGGATCGGCGCCGAGGCGCTCGACCTGGTGTCCGGTCTGGTCCGGACCCGCTGGTCGGTGGCCCGCGACCTGGCGGACACCAGCGAGCAGCTTGCCTTCCTCGCCGAGATCATCGGCGCGGAGCGGGACGGAGCGCTGGACGAGACCGAGGACGAGCTGTTCCGCTTCGGCCGCATCGTCTCCGGCAGCGGCTCACTGCGTGCCGCGCTCACCGACCGCGGCGCCCCCGCCGACGCCAAGGCCCGGCTGCTGGGCGAACTGCTGGGGGGCAGGGCCAACCGGTTCACCGAACGGCTCCTCACCCGTCTTGTGACCCAGCCGCGGGGACGTAGCCTTGATGCAGGGATCGATGCCCTGACCAAGCTCGCCGCTGCGCGCCGTAACCGCGTGGTCGCGGTCGTGGTCTCCGCGGTTCCGCTCAGCGATCGGCAGAAGCAGCGGCTCGGCACCGCGCTGGCCAGGATCTACGGCCGGCAGGTGCATCTGAACCTCGACGTGGACCCGGAGGTCCTCGGCGGGGTGTCGGTGCGCATCGGTGACGAGGTCATCAACGGGACCATCGCGGACCGCCTGGACGAGGCGTCCCGCCGGATGGCCGGCTGACACGAGCGCAGCCGCCACCCACGCAAAGCAGAAGAGCGGCCCTGGTTGGGCCGTAGCACAGTGATATCTGGGGGGATCCCCCCAGACCCCCAGACGTCGGGCCCAACAAGGAGAGCAGGAAACTCAGATGGCGGAGCTTACGATCCGGCCGGAGGAGATCCGGGAGGCGCTGGAGAACTTCGTCCAGTCGTACCAGCCGGACGCGGCCTCGCGCGAAGAGGTCGGGACCGTCACCGAGGCCGGTGACGGCATCGCCAAGGTCGAGGGGCTGCCCTCGGCCATGGCCAGCGAACTGCTGAGGTTCGAGGACGGCACCCTCGGTCTCGCGCTGAACCTGGAAGAGCGCGAGATCGGTGCCATCGTCCTCGGCGAGTTCGGCGGCATCGAGGAGGGCCAGCCGGTCACCCGCACCGGCGAGGTCCTCTCCGTCCCCGTCGGCGAGGGCTACCTCGGCCGTGTCGTCGACCCGCTCGGCACCCCGATCGACGGCCTCGGCGAGATCTCGTCCGAGGGCCGCCGCGCCCTGGAGCTGCAGGCACCCTCCGTGATGCAGCGCAAGTCGGTGCACGAGCCGATGGAGACGGGCTACAAGGCCGTCGACACCATGACCCCGATCGGCCGCGGCCAGCGCCAGCTGATCATCGGCGACCGCCAGACGGGCAAGACCGCCCTGGCCGTCGACACCATCATCAACCAGCGCGACAACTGGCGCTCCGGCGACCCGCAGAAGCAGGTCCGCTGCGTCTACGTCGCCATCGGCCAGAAGGGCTCCACCATCGCCTCGGTGCGCGGCGCCCTGGAGGAGGCCGGTGCCCTGGAGTACACGACCATCGTCGCGGCCCCGGCGTCCGACCCGGCCGGCTTCAAGTACCTGGCGCCCTACACCGGCTCCGCCATCGGCCAGCACTGGATGTACCAGGGCAAGCACGTCCTGATCATCTTCGACGACCTGTCCAAGCAGGCCGACGCCTACCGCGCCGTCTCCCTGCTGCTGCGCCGCCCGCCGGGCCGCGAGGCGTACCCGGGCGACGTCTTCTACCTGCACTCCCGGCTGCTGGAGCGCTGCGCCAAGCTCTCCGACGACATGGGAGCGGGCTCGATGACGGGTCTGCCGATCGTCGAGACCAAGGCCAACGACGTCTCGGCCTTCATCCCGACCAACGTCATCTCCATCACCGACGGCCAGTGCTTCCTGGAGTCCGACCTGTTCAACGCGGGCGTGCGCCCGGCCCTGAACGTCGGCATCTCGGTCTCCCGGGTCGGTGGCTCCGCCCAGCACAAGGCGATCCGGCAGGTCTCCGGACGACTGCGCGTGGACCTCGCCCAGTACCGCGAGCTGGAGGCGTTCGCCGCCTTCGGCTCCGACCTGGACGCCGCGTCCAAGGCCCAGCTCGGCCGCGGCCAGCGCATGGTCGAGCTGCTGAAGCAGGCGCAGTACGCCCCGTACCCCACCGAGGACCAGGTCGTCTCCATCTGGGCCGGCACCAACGGCAAGATGGACGACGTCCCCGTCCAGGACATCCGCCGCTTCGAGCGGGAGCTGCTCGACCACCTGCACCGCGAGCAGAAGCCGCTGCTGACCTCGATCGTCGAGGGCGGCAAGATGTCGAACGAGACCATCGACAAGCTCTCCGAGGCGGTGGAGGCCTTCAAGAAGCAGTTCGAGACCTCGGACGGCAAGCTGCTCGGCGACGACACGTCCGCCGCCGAATGACGACCGAAGGGACCTGACTCATGGGAGCGCAGCTCCGGGTCTACAAGCGTCGCATCCGGTCCGTCTCCGCGACCAAGAAGATCACCAGGGCGATGGAGATGATCGCCGCCTCGCGCATCGTCAAGGCGCAGCGCAAGGTGGCGGCCTCCACGCCGTACGCGACCGAGCTCACCCGCGCGGTCACGGCGGTGGCGACCGGTTCCAACGCCAGGCACCCGCTCACCACCGAGGTGGAGCGGCCGACCCGCGCCGCGGTTCTGCTGCTCACCAGCGACCGCGGCCTGGCCGGCGGCTACAACTCCAACGCCATCAAGTCCGCGGAGCAGCTCACGCAGCGGCTGCGCGGCGAGGGCAAGGAGGTCGCCACCTACATCGTCGGCCGCAAGGGTGTCGCCTACTACCAGTTCCGCGAGCGCCCGATCGCCCGCTCCTGGACGGGCTTCACCGACAACCCGGAATACGCGGACGCCAAGCAGATCGCCGACCCGCTGATCGAGGCCATCCAGCAGGAGACGGCCGAGGGCGGCGTCGACGAGCTGCACATCGTGTTCACGGAGTTCGTGTCCATGCTGACGCAGACCCCGGTCGACCGGCGCCTGCTGCCGCTCAGCCTGGACGCGGTGAGCTCTTCGGCCGTGGCGGACGCCTCGGAGGGCGCGGGCACCGAGGGCCCGGCCCAGCGGGGCGGGGTCCGGCCGCTGTACGAGTTCGAGCCGTCGGCGGAGGGCGTGCTCGACGCCCTGTTGCCGCGCTACGTCGAAAGCCGGGTGTACAACGCGCTGCTGCAGTCGGCTGCCTCCAAGCACGCCGCGACCCGGCGCGCGATGAAGTCGGCGACCGACAACGCCGGAGAGCTGATCGAGACCCTCTCCAGGCTTGCCAACGCGGCCCGCCAGGCCGAAATCACCCAGGAAATCAGCGAGATCGTCGGTGGCTCCAGCGCGCTGGCCGACGCGACCGCGGGGAGTGACAAATAATGACCACCACTGTTGAGACCGCGACGGCTACGGGCCGCGTCGCCCGGGTCATCGGCCCGGTCGTCGACGTGGAGTTCCCCGTCGACGCGATGCCGGAGATCTACAACGCCCTGCACGTCGAGGTGGCCGACCCGGCCCACGAGGGCGAGAGGAAGACGCTGACCCTGGAGGTCGCCCAGCACCTGGGCGACGGCCTGGTGCGCGCCATCTCCATGCAGCCCACCGACGGCCTGGTCCGCCAGGCCCCGGTCGTGGACACCGGCGAGGGCCTGACCGTGCCGGTCGGCGACTTCACCAAGGGCAAGGTGTTCAACACCGTCGGCGAGGTGCTGAACGTCCCGGAGGAGAACGCCAACATCACCACCCGTTGGCCCATCCACCGCAAGGCCCCGAGCTTCGACCAGCTCGAGTCCAAGACCGAGATGTTCGAGACCGGCATCAAGGTCATCGACCTGCTCACCCCGTATGTGCGGGGCGGCAAGATCGGCCTGTTCGGCGGCGCCGGCGTCGGCAAGACCGTGCTGATCCAGGAAATGATCTACCGCGTCGCCAACAACCACGAGGGTGTGTCGGTGTTCGCGGGCGTCGGTGAGCGCACCCGCGAGGGCAACGACCTCATCGACGAGATGACCGAGTCCGGCGTCATCGACAAGACGGCGCTGGTCTTCGGTCAGATGGACGAGCCGCCGGGCACCCGTCTGCGGGTCGCGCTGGCCGGCCTGACCATGGCGGAGTACTTCCGTGACGAGCAGCGTCAGGACGTGCTGTTCTTCATCGACAACATCTTCCGCTTCACCCAGGCGGGCTCCGAGGTCTCCACGCTGCTCGGCCGTATGCCGTCCGCGGTGGGCTACCAGCCGAACCTCGCCGACGAGATGGGCATCCTCCAGGAGCGCATCACCTCCACCCGGGGCCACTCGATCACCTCCATGCAGGCGATCTACGTCCCCGCGGACGACCTGACGGACCCGGCGCCCGCCACCACCTTCGCCCACCTGGACGCCACGACGGTGCTCTCCCGTCCGATCTCCGAGAAGGGCATCTACCCGGCGGTGGACCCGCTGGACTCCACGTCCCGCATCCTGGACCCGCGCTACATCAGGCAGGACCACTACGACGCCGCCATGCGCGTCAAGACGATCCTGCAGAAGTACAAGGACCTCCAGGACATCATCGCCATCCTCGGCATCGACGAGCTCGGCGAGGAGGACAAGCTCGTCGTGCACCGCGCCCGCCGGGTGGAGCGCTTCCTGTCGCAGAACACCCACGTCGCCGAGCAGTTCACCGGCGTCAAGGGCTCGGACGTGTCGCTCGACGAGTCGATCACCGCGTTCAACGCGATCTGCGACGGCGAGTACGACCACTTCCCCGAGCAGGCCTTCTTCATGTGCGGCGGTATCGAGGACCTCAAGAAGAACGCCAAGGAGCTCGGCGTTTCCTGAGGGGTCGTAGGGAACGTCCCAGGGGCAACGGAAGGGGGCGGGAGCATCCCGGCGGGTCATCCGCGGGCATGCACCCCGCCCCCTGTCCTACGCCCCATCAACAGACCACTAGAATTCAATCCACACCCGGCACAACCGCCGGGTGGTGACCCGAGGAGCCACCCTTGGCTGCTGAGCTGCATGTCGAGCTGGTCGCCGCAGACCGCCAGGTCTGGTCGGGCGAGGCAACCCTGGTCGTCGCGCGCACCTCGTCCGGCGACATCGGCGTCATGCCCGGTCACCAGCCGCTGCTCGGTGTGCTGGAGTCGGGCCCGGTGACCATCCGCACGGGTGAGGGAGGGACGGTCGTCGCCGCGGTGCACGGCGGCTTCATCTCCTTCGCCGACAACAAGCTGTCGCTGCTGGCCGAGATCGCCGAGCTGTCGGACGAGATCGACGTCCAGCGTGCGGAGCGTGCCCTGGAGAGGGCCAAGGCCGAGGCGGACGACTCGGCGGAGCGGCGGGCCGACGTCCGGCTGCGGGCGGTGGCGGTGCGCTGACCTCCCCGGAGCCCCAGGGGGCGGCGAGCCCACTGGCGCATGGTGCTGTGGCTCAGCCGCGGCCGGGACTGGAGCACTCCGGACCGGGCCGCGGCTGAGGCAATGCGGGATCAAGCAGGGTCGTTCCGTTACCTACGAGGCGAGGAGGTCGGTGCCGGTGATCCTCGCTGTGCTGGTGAGCGGTGTCGCGGTGGTCGCGCTGGTCGTACTCGGGCTGCTCGCCTTCGGAGTGCGCCGCAGGCTCATCCAGCGCTCCGGAGGGACCTTCGACTGCAGCCTGCGCTGGAACGTCCCGGCGGTGGGCGGACACGACGGCACCGAGCCCCTCGCGGGGGCCGGCGACGAGGTGGCCGGCGGCAAGGGCTGGGCCTACGGCATCGCCCGCTACAACGGCGACTGCGTGGAGTGGTTCCGCGTCTTCTCCTATGCGCCGCGGCCGCGCAGGACCCTGGAGCGCGGTGCCATCGTGGTGCTGGGCCGGCGCACGCCGGAGGGCGAGGAGGAGCTGGCGCTGCTCTCCGACGCGATCGTGCTCAGTTGTGAGCACCGGGGGATCCGGTTGGAGCTCGCGATGAGCGAGGACGCCCTCACCGGGTTCCTGGCGTGGCTGGAGGCCGCGCCCCCCGGACAGCGGGTCAACGTCGCCTAGCGGCCCGGGCCCGACGCCGGCATGAGCCCGGGCGGGCGCCCGTACACGCCCTTCGGGCACCCCCTCACACGCCCAGTTCCTGGGCCAGCACCGCTGCCTGCACACGGCTGCGCAGCTTCAGTTTGCCCAGCAGGCGGCTCACATGGGTCTTCACCGTCGGCTCCGCCAAGGTCAGGCGGGCGGCGATCTCCGCGTTCGACAGGCCCTCGCCCAGACAGGACAGCACCTCCCGCTCCCGGCGCGTCAGGGCGTCGAGAACGGAGCGGTCGGGGCCGGTCACGTCCGGGGCCGGCTGGGCGGCGAACTCGGCGATCAGACGGCGGGTGACGGCGGGAGCGATCGTGCCCTCGCCGCCGGCCACCGTCCGCACGGCCGCCAGCAGGTCCCGGGCCTCGGCGTTCTTCAGCAGGAACCCGGCCGCCCCGGCCCGCAGCGCTCCGAAGACGTACTCGTCCAGGTCGAAGGTGGTCAGCACCAGCACGTCCGCCAGCCCTTCGGCGACCACCCGGCGGGTGGCCGAGACCCCGTCCAACCGGGGCATCTGCACGTCCATCAGCACCAGGTCGGGACGGAGCCGGCGGGCGAGCGCCACGGCCTGCTCGCCGTCCGGTGCCTCGCCCACGACCTCGATGTCCGGCGCGCTGCGCAGGATCAGGACGAGTCCGGCCCGTACCGCGGACTGGTCGTCGGCGACCAGGACCCGGATGGTCATACCGCTCCTTCCTCGCCGCAGGGGTGCGTCCCCCCGGCGGCGGCCCGTGCCGCACCGCCCGGAGCCCGGGCGGCGTGTGCTCCCCCGCCGGCGGGCCGCGCGGCCGCGCCGCGGCCCGCGGACGGCCACGCACCTTCGAAGGCGCCGGCGGCCGCCGTCCGCGCGGTGTCCAGGGGCAGCGTGGCGGACACCGTCCACACGGCGCCGTCGGCCGTCGCCGCCCCTCCCGCGTGGAACGCGCCGCCCAGCAGTGCCGTACGCTCCCGCATCCCGACCAGGCCCGCACCGGCGCCCGGTGCCCGGGGCGCGCCCGCGGGGCCGTGCGGACTGGTCACCCGTACCTCCAGCGCGCCCTGCGACACCGTGAGCGCGACGGTGACCCGGCCGGGCGAGGCGTGCTTGAGCGCGTTGGTCAGCGACTCCTGGACGATGCGGTAGGCGGCCAGCTCCACCGGTGCGGGCAGCGCACGGCCCGGCGGCCGGGTGTCGTCGAGGCGGACGGCGAGGCCGTTGGCGCACGCCGCCGAGACCAGGGCGTCCACAGCGTCGAGGGTGGGCGCGGGTGCGGGCTCGCGGTCGTTGCCCGGGTCACGGAGGATTCCGATGAGCCGGCGCATGTCCGCCAGGCCCTCGACGCTGTTCTCGCGGATGACGGCGAGTGCCTCGCGGCTGGTGCGCGGCTCGTCCAGGGACAGTGCCGCGGTGGAGTGGATCGCGATGGCCGAGAGGTGGCCCGCGACCATGTCGTGCAGCTCGCGCGCCATCCGGGCGCGCTCGGCGGTCACGGCCTGCACCCGGTCCGCCTCGGCGAGCAGCGCCGTCTGCTCGGCCCGCAGCCGCTCCGTCTCCGCGGCGTCCCGGTGGTTGCGCACCAGCGCGCCGGTGGCGGCCGGTGTGAACGCGACCAGGCCGCACAACACCCCGATGAGCAGCGCCTGCGGGGTGCGCCACCACGCGAGCACGCCGAGCGTGAGCGAGACGGTGACCAGTCCGGCGACGATCGGGATGCGCCGGGCCTGGGCCGGCGTGCCGTACACCACGGCCGCGTACATGATGTCGGTGAACATCAGGACCGTGGCGAGGTTGCCCGGGGTGAACTGGTCCGCGGTGACGGCCGCCGTGGCGACCAGCAGCGCGGTGTGCGGGCGGGTCCTGCGCAGCAGTTCCAGGGCCGCGGTCACCACCAGCGGCAGCGGCACCCATGCCGCGCCGAGCAGTCGCCCGCTCTGCGTGGTGAGCCCGAGCGCCCACAGCAGCACTCCGCTGAGCAGCCCGGCGCCCGCGATGAGGTGGTCAGCGCGGTGCGGGCGGGCCGGTGCGGACAGGGCCATGGAGCCATCCAACACCGCCCGGGCCCCCGGGCGCCTGGTCCTGGGGAAGGAGCCCGCGGCCGCCGCGGTACATCGAAGGATGCAGCCGCGGTACGCCGAAGGGTGCAGGCCGTCCGCGGTGCCGTCCGCGCACCGCCCGCGGCGCCCGGTGCGCACGGCACCGGTGCGCGCTCCGCGCGCCGCAGGCAGGACCCCGGACGCCGGCGCACCGCCGCGGCGGTGGCGGCCGCCCGCGCCGTGCACGGTGGCCCCGCACGGTGTGAGCGCACTCACGTACCCGTTCAGGCCAAAGAAGCGGCCGCCTCCCGGTGTCCGCTCAGCGCTCGCCGCCCGGCACCCACAGCACGTCGCCCGTCTCGCGGTTCGCGGCCCGCGCGAGGATGAACAGCAGGTCCGAGAGGCGGTTCAGATAGGTGGCGGTGAGCGGGTTCATCGTCTCGCCGTGCACCTCCAGCGCCGCCCAGGTGGAGCGCTCAGCGCGGCGGACGACGGTGCACGCCTGGTGCAGCAGTGCCGCACCGGGCGTGCCGCCGGGCAGGATGAAGCTGTTCAGCTTCTCCAGATCGGCGTTGAAGCGGTCGCAGTCCGCCTCCAGCCGGTCGACGTAGGGCTGCTCCACCCTGAGCGGTGGGTACTCCGGCTCCGCGACGACCGGCGTGGACAGGTCCGCGCCGACGTCGAAGAGGTCGTTCTGCACGCGCACGAGGACCTTCACCAGCTCCTCGCCGAGTCGCCCGAGCGCGATCGCGGTGCCGATGACCGCGTTGGCCTCGTTGGCGTCCGCGTAGGCGGCGATCCTGAGGTCGGTCTTCGCCGTCCTGCTCATGTCCCCGAGGGCGGTGGTGCCCGTGTCGCCGGTCCTGGTGTAGATGCGTGTCAGCTTGACCATGGGGCCAGCCTAGGCCGGACCGGGCCGCCGGGCACCGGGCCCTGCGGCCGTGCCGCGGCCGGACGTGCCCGTGCGGCGGCACCGGGCCGCCGGTGGGACCTGCCTGCCGGTGCGGCCTGCCTGCCGGTGCGGCCCGCAGCGGCGGGCGGGGCCCCTGCTACGCCCCCGCCCTGCGGAACACCCGGGTGCCCACCACCAGGGCCAGGGTGAGGAAGGCGGTGGCCACCAGCGTCCCGTACAGCATGCCGGCCGTGGCGTACCGGCCGAGGTAGGCGTCGCGCATCGCGTCGACCAGGTAGCGCAGCGGCATGAGGTGGGAGAGCAGGTCGAGCCAGCCGGGGGCGAGCGCCATCGGCAGCATCAGCCCGGACAGCAGCATGGAGGGCATGGTGACCGCGTTGACCACGGGGCCGAACTCCTGGGGTGTGCGCACCCGCAGTGCCAGGGCGTACGACAGGCAGGACAGCGAGAGGGTCAGCAGGGCGGTGAAGGCGAAGCCGATCAGTACCCCGGCGAGCGGCGCCCGCAGGCCCATGGCGATCGCGGCCAGTACCAGCAGCACCGCTTGGAAGAGGAAGAGGGCGGTGTCGCGCAGGGTGCGGCCGAGCAGCAGCGCGAGCCGGCTGACCGGGGTGACCCGCATCCGCTCCACCACGCCCAGGTTCTTCTCGATGATGATCGAGAAACCGGCGAAGGCGGCCCCGAAGAGCCCGAGTTGCAGCAGCAGACCGGGCACCAGGACCTGCCAGGAACTGGCGCCCGGTGCCAGCGGCAGACCGGTGAGCAGCGGACCGAAGAAGAGCAGGTACAGCAGCGGCATCAGCACGCCGAAGAGCATCTGGAAACGGGACTGGAGGGTTTGCCGGGCGTAGCGCCCGAAGATCAGCGCGGTGTCGGAGAGCAGGGCTTGCATCGATGGGCGTCCTTGACGGTTCGGGACCCGCACGGCGGCGAGCGGGCGGCAGCGGGGTCCGTACGGCTACGGGTGGGGCCTACACGGCGACGGGAGCGGTGTCGGAGGACGCCGGGCCGCGTCCGGTGATGGCGAGGAAGGTCTCCTGGAGGCCGGCGTCGAGCGATCCGCCGTAGCGGAGCTTGAGCGCGCTCGAAGTGCCCTCGGCGGCGACGGTGCCCCGGTCGATGACCACGATGCGGTCGCAGAGCGCGTCCGCCTCGTCGAGGTAGTGCGTGGTGAGCAGGACGGTGGTGCCGTGCTCGTCGCGCAGCCTGCGCACCAGCTCCCACAGGTCGGCGCGGCTGCCTGGGTCGAGGCCGGTGGTCGGCTCGTCGAGGAAGAGGACCTCGGGGCGGTGGGTGAGGCCCATCGCGATGTCGAGCCGCCGCCGCTGGCCGCCGGAGAGCGCTCCGCACGGGCGGTCGAGCACCGCGCTCAGGCCCAGGTCGTGCGCCAACTCCTCGGCCCTGGCGGCCGCTTCCGCCTTCGGCAGCCGGTAGAGCCGGCCCTGGGTGAGGAGTTCCTCGCGCACCGGGATGCCGGGGTCGACGCCGCCGGACTGGGCCACGTAGCCGCTCTTCGCGCGCACGCCCACGGGGTCCGACGCCAGGTCGCAGCCGGCGACGGTGGCGGTGCCGCCGGTGGGTGCGAGGAGGGTGGTGAGCATCCGGAGCGTGGTGGTCTTGCCCGCGCCGTTCGGGCCGAGGAAGCCGAGGATCTCACCGCGTTCCGCGGACAGGTCGATACCGCGCACGGCCTCGACGGGGCCGCGTCCGGTGAGGAAGGTCCGGGCCAGGCCGGACGTACTGATGAGGGGCATGCCCAACAGAAAAACAGAGACACTGAAATTTTGCAATGACCCCAAAAATCATCTGTCTCCAGTGAACGTACGATGGCCGCATGGCAGAGGGGCTCAGGGAGCGCAAGAAGCGGCAGACCAGGCAGTACATCTCGGACGTCGCGACGGGCCTGTTCCTGGAGCGCGGTTTCGACGCGGTCACCGTCGCCGAGGTCGCCGAGGCCGCGGACGTCTCCGTCAACACGGTCTACAACTACTTTCCGGCCAAGGAGGACCTCTTCCTGGACCGGATGTCGGGCGTCGTGGACCGCCTCTCGCGCTGGGTGCGCGGCCGGGACGCGGGCGAGTCCGCGGCCCGCGCCGTACTGCGCGAGCTGCGGGACGAGGTGGAGTCCGTCTCACCCCGGGTCGGCCTCGTCAAGGGCTACGAGCACTTCATGCGCGTGGTGCACGACGCGCCCACGCTCAGGTCCCGGCTGTGGAGCGTCGGGCAGGTCGTCCTGGAGAACCTGGAGCAGACCCTGCGGGAGGAGACCGGCGCGGCCCCGGACGACCCGACGCCGACCCTGATGGCCGGGCAGATCAACTGGATCCACCAGACCGTCATGGGCGTCATCGGCCGCCGGATGGTCACGGGGCGCTCGCCCGAGGAGGTCTCCCGCGAGGTGCTCGACCTACTGGATGCGACCGAGGACATCCTGAGCGAAACAGTGCTCAACTACGCGGTACGCGGCCAAGGATGAGCCCCCGGCGCCCGGCAGCGGTGTGATATGCGTCAGGAGGGACGTGACACGCATCTCGTCACGCCCCATCGCGGCCCTTCGGGCGCTAGGGTCCTGCACACGTCAATGGCGTCCCGGGGCGGCAATGGGGCCGTGCCGGTGGCAGTACGGGACAGGGGAGTCACACAGTGGCACGGAAGCTTGCCGTCGTCGGCGCCGGGCTCATGGGGTCCGGAATCGCGCAGGTCTCCGCAGCGGCGGGCTGGGACGTCGTCCTGCGCGACATCACCGACGCCGCCCTCACCCGTGGTACCGACGGCATCAAGGCCTCGTACGACAAGTTCGTCGCCAAGGGCAGACTGACGGCCGAGGACGCCGGCGCGGCACTCGCCCGGATCACCACGACCACCGATCTGGACGCCGCAGCGGACGCCGATGTCGTGGTCGAGGCCGTGTTCGAGAAGCTCGACGTCAAGCACGAGATCTTCCGGGCGCTCGACAAGCTGGTGCGCGACGACACCGTGCTCGCCTCGAACACCTCCGCCATTCCCATCACCAAGATCGCGGCGGTCACCACCCGTCCCGAGCGCGTGGTGGGCACGCACTTCTTCTCGCCGGTCCCGATGATGCAGCTCTGCGAGCTGGTCCGCGGCCTGAAGACGAGCGACGAAGCCCTTACCGCCGCACGGGACTTCGCCGAGTCCGTCGGCAAGACCTGCATCGTGGTCCGGCGCGACGTGGCGGGCTTCGTCACCACCCGGCTGATCTCGGCCCTCGTCGTGGAGGCGGCCAGACTCTACGAGTCCGGCGTGGCCACCGCCGAGGACATCGACACGGCCTGCAAGCTGGGCTTCGGCCACGCCATGGGACCGCTCGCCACGGCCGACCTCACCGGCGTCGACATCCTGCTGCACGCGGCAGAGAACATCTACACCGAAACGCAGGACGAGAAGTTCGCCCCGCCCGAGCTGATGCGCCGGATGGTCGACGCCGGCGACATCGGCCGCAAGAGCGGACAGGGCTTCTATCCGCACTGAACGACCGGATCCGGCGCCACGCACCCCTCAGCGGCCGCCGGACGGAACCGACGTCGAGTGTCAACCCCATGGTCACCCACCGGGGTGAATTCGGCATCGGTTCGCCTGCAAGCAGCAACTCCCGTGTCCGTACGGCCGTCAGTCGCAGTGACCTGTCGACGGGTCACGCGGCACGGACGCCACGGACTCCGCACAGCCGGACCACCGCGCGCGGCCCGACCAGCCGACGGCCGGGGACACCGCGTGCACCGCGCGCGGCCCGGGCGGACCACGCGGACCGCGCCGGCACGTGCGGCGACGAAAGACGAAAGACGAAAAGGGACACCACACTCTCGGGGAGCGCATATGCACATCAGGGGCGACCACACCGAGCTGGTCGTCGGGGGCCGCCTCGACGTCCGCAGCGCGGCGGACGCCCGTACGGTCCTGCACTCGGCCGTCGACGACGGCGCCGGTGACCTGGTGCTGGACCTGTCAGAGCTGGACTCCTGGGATGCCACGGGGCTCGGCGTCATCATGGGCGTGCACCGCAGAGCCGGGCGGTGCGGCCGCCGGCTCGTCCTGCGCGACGTGCCTCCCCAGATGCAGCGGCTGCTGGTGGCCACGCGACTGCACCGGATCCTCGCCATCGAGGGCGGCATCGGACTCGAATCCCTGCCCCGCGTGTAACCGGATATCCGGACAACATCCACTGAAGTGCACCTCGCGGGCAATCCATGCGAGACGGTGATGAGCCGGGTGCTGCGCCACCCCGGCTGTTCCCGGCCACCGGGTGAGGTCTAGGGTGCGGTGACCCGTTGTATGGACAGACCCGGGCAACGGGCACCGGACCCGAAGCGACAGCGCGGTGTGCACGAGGCCGGGACGGCTCGGCGGGCAACGCTCTTGGGGGCACTCACCATGGATCCGATGAACCGCGGACCCGAAGACCACCGCAGTCCTGCGGGCGACCCCGCCGACGCGGCCACCCCCGCCGCCTCGGGCGTGTCAGGCGACGGCCCCGCGGGCGGCCAGGGCCAGGCGGGCGACCCGCTCGCGGCCGCCGAGGACAAGAGCGCACCGAGGCCCGCCCGCGCCGTGCGGCTGGTCTCCGGCGACCTCCTCGTCACCGTCAACCCGGTCGACGGCAGCGAGGTCGAGCCGTGCCCGCCGGACCGCCGTCCGCCCCGCCCGGTCAAGCGCACCGCCGCCGAGCGTGCCGAGCTGGCCAGGGCCGCCCGCCCGCCCCTGCCCTCGGGCCCCCTGCCCTCCGGGCTCCCGCTCCTCGAACGCGACGGGGACCGCGCCAGGCTGGGCCGCCTGCTGTCCCGCGGCCGTTCCGTCCGGCTCACCGGACCGTCCGGATCCGGCCGCAGCACCCTGCTGGACGCCGTCGCCGAGGACTGCGCGGGCCTCGCCCCGGACGGCGTCATCCGGCTGTCCGGGCACCGCCGCACCGTCAAGGACGTGCTGCACGAGCTGTTCCGCACCGTCTACCGCAGCGACCTGCACCGGCCGGCGGCCGCCTCCCAGGGCGAGCTGGTCCGTGAGATAGGGGCGGTCGTCATCCTGGACGACCTGGAGTTCGGCGGGAGCGCGCTCGACGAACTGCTGGACGCCACGCCCGAGTGCGCCTTCGCACTCGCCACCACGCCGGACGTCACCGCGCCCTCGGCCGACTCCCACCTGGAGGAGATCTTCCTCGGCGGCCTCGGCCGCGGGGCCGGCATGGAGCTGCTGAGGCACACCGTCGGCCGCGAGCTGACCGAGGAGGAGACCGAGTGGGCCGGCGACCTGTGGTTCGAGTCCGGAGGACTGCCGGCGCGCTTCGTCCAGGCCGGCGCCCTGCTGCGGCGGCGTGACCAACTGCGCGCCGGGGCCGCGGACCCCGCCGAATCCGAGGCCGCCGGGGCCGTCCCCGAGCTGCCGCTGCCCTCCCTGGCCGAGGGCCCCGCGCCCGTCGCGCTGCTCGCCTCCCTGCTGAGCGCGTCCGCCCGCACCGCGCTGCGCTTCGCCGTAGCCCTCGGCGGCGAGGTGCCGCACCGCGCGCAACTGCCCGCGCTGCTCTCCGAGCCGCGCGCCGACGCCGCCCTCGCCGAGCTGCTGGCCGGTGGCCTCATCACACCGGTCGGAGGCCGCTACCGCCTTGCCGCGGGCGTCCAGGCGCAGTTGGAGGCGTCCGGGTTCGCCGACGACGCCGAGGAACGCGCCCGGGTGGCGGGAGAGCACTACGCCTGGTGGGCCGGGCACCCCTCGGTCGGGCCCGAACGGGTGCTGGCCGAGGCGGACGCCGTCCTCGCCGCCCTCGCCGCCCTCATCCCGAGGACCACCACCCAGCACACCGCGGGCGGTGAGCGCAGTCTCGCCGTCCGGCTGGCCCGCACCGCCGCGCCCGCCTTCGCCGCCGGGCTCGACTGGGGCGTCTGGGAACGTGCCCTGCGCTCGGGACAGGAGGCGGCGCGCCGCTCGGGCGAGGTCGCGGAAGAGGCCTACTTCCACCACGAACTGGGCGTCCTCGCACTCTGCCACGGCCGCCTCGACCGGGCCCGCGCCGAGCTGGAGGCGTCCATCGGGCTTCGGGGCGCGCTCGCCGACAAGCGCGGCACCGTCGCGGGGCGGCGCGCCCTCGCCCTGGTGGAGGACCGCTCCCGCCCCCTCGCGCTGCCGCCGGGCCAGGCAGCGCCGATGCCTGCCGGACCCGTTCCCGATGCGCAGGGCCGGACCCCTTCCGCCGCCGTCCAGACCTCGTTCGCGGCCGCCCTTCCGGCGGCACCCGGCGCCGCCGCGGCCGATGCGGACCCCGTGACCGCCAAGCTCCCGTCCGTCGCGCCGAGCGGCACCGCACTGACCGCCCGACTGCCCGCCGCGGGCCGTCCGGAGGGCGCGGGCGCACCGGACTCGGGCACCTTCGGAGCCCGTGGGCCGGGCGACGGCGGTACGGCCCCCCTGGTGGGGCACCGCGGCGAGGCGCCGGGCGACGGCACTGACGGACGGTCTGCGGGGCACCGGCGTACCGCGACGAAGAACACCCGGCGCAATCTGGCGGCCGCGGGCGCGGGTGCGGTGCTCGCCGCAGTGCTGGGCACCGTGGTCACCCTCGGCGCCACGTCGGACCACGACGAGCCGTCCACCAAGGTCGGCCCCGACCCGTCCATGAGCCAGGACGACGGCAGCGGCATCACGGCCGACCAGCCGGCGCAGAGCCCCAGCGACACACCGGACCCGACCGGCTCGGCCACCAGCGGCAGCCCCAGTGCCTCCGACAGCCGGGCGCCGGGCGACTCCACGAGCACGGCGCCCGGCGGCGGTTCCCCGCACCGGCCGACCACGTCCTCGGGCCCGACGCACCAGCCCTCCAGCGAGCCCCCGACGGAATCGCCCAGCCACAAGCCGCCGACCAGCCGGCCGCCCACCTCGAAGCCGCCGTCCCAGTCGCCCAGCTCGCCGCCGTCCGGCTCACCCACGGACGACCCGTCGCCGCCCGGTGCCTCGGACTCGGCGAGCGGCCCGGTGCCCAGCACCACGGTCGGAAGCCCCACCGGCACGGATGCGCCGCCGTCCAGCGCGTCCGCGAGCAGCACCCTGGCCTGAGCCTGAGCACCCTGGCCTGACGTCGAACCGGCGGTCCTGGCCGGTTCCTGCCCGAGCGCACGACCCTGCGCCGGCGCGCAGTTGCGCGCCGGCGCCCTGCTTGCTGCATCCGAGCACGGGCTCCGGCCCCCGCGCACACCGGTCACGGAACCCGGGTACCGGCTCCGGCACCCGCACACCGGCCACGGCACCGGGATACCGGCTGCACCGCAAGCGGGTCGTCTCCGGCGGCGCTGCCGTCCTGCGCGGCTGTCCTGCGTGACCGTCCGGCGTGGCCGTCCTGCGCGGCCGTCCGGCGTGCCGGTCCGCCCGCGCGGTCCCGCGGTCCGGGTGCGCGGCCCCTCGGTTCGCCCACGTAGCCCAGCGGTCCGCCCACGCGGCCTCGCGGTCCGGGCGCGCTGCCGTCCCGCGGTCCGGGAATGCGGGCGTCCCGCGGTCCGGGCATGGGGTCGTTCGGCGCGGCGGCGCCCGCGGGGGAGCCCCGGCCTGCTCCCCGGACCGGCGCACGCCGCGGCCCCGAGACGCACGCGCACCTGCCGCGCGGACGACTACGCGCCCTCACCGTGCGCCGATGGGTGCCGGGGCGAGATGCCTTACGGAGACGCCTTACGCGCGCGTACGGGACGCCCGAACACGGTGAGCCTCGTCCAGGACTCCGACAGATGCCGTACGCGCGCGTGTTGCCCTTTCCCGTACGCGCCGGGTCCGGGGGTGGCTCAGAAGAGGCGGAGCTTGTCGTCCTCGATGCCGCGCAGGGCGTCGTAGTCCAGGACGGTGCAGCCGATGCCGCGGTCCGTGGCCAGCACCCGGGCCTGCGGTTTGATCTCCTGGGCGGCGAAGACGCCGCGCACCGGAGCCAGATGGGGGTCGCGGTTGAGCAGCTCCAGGTACCGCGTGAGCTGCTCGACCCCGTCGATCTCGCCACGCCGCTTGATCTCCACCGCGACGGTGCCGCCGTCGCCGTCCCTGCACAGGATGTCCACCGGGCCGATGGCGGTCGGGTACTCGCGGCGGACCAGGGTGTAGCCCTCGCCCAGGGTCTCGATCCGGTCCGCGAGCAGCTCCTGGAGGTGTGCCTCCACGCCGTCCTTGATCAGGCCCGGGTCGACGCCGAGCTCGTGCGAGGAGTCGTGCAGGACCTCCTCCATGGTGATGATGAGCTTCTCCCCTGTTTTGTTGACGACGGTCCAGACACCGGCGTCATCCCCCGTACCCTCCTTGAGGGTGCAGGGCGGGGACATCCAGTTGAGGGGTTTGTAGGCCCGGTCGTCCGCATGGATCGAGACACTGCCGTCCGCTTTCACGAGGATCAGGCGGGGTGCCGACGGGAGATGGGCGGTGAGCCGGCCCGCGTAGTCGACGGAGCAGCGGGCAATGACGAGACGCATGGTCGGCAACGCTACTCGACACCGGCCCCCGTGGGCGATTCGCCCCGGCCCCCCAAGCCGCCGCCGGCCTTCCGGATGCGGGCGCCGGTGCCGGGTGCCCTTGTTGCCCCGTTCACCGGTGGCCGGTTGTACGTGCCTTCTCCTGGTGCAGGCGGGACGGGATGCTTACCGTGTATGCACGAGGTCGCGATTCGTGCACGCTGCGTATCCGGACTTCTTCCCTGTCCGTCAGCCCCCGTGTCAGCGCGGGGGTGCGAGAGGAGAACCCATGTCGCTCGACGTCTCACCGGCCCTACTAGAACAGGCCGAGCGAGGCGAGGTCGACGAAGCAGCCTTCGTCGACTGCGTCCGGACCTCCCTGCCCTACGCGTGGGAGATGATCAGCTCTCTGGTGGCCCAGCTCAAGGTTGACGGCGGCGAGTTCGCCGACAACCAGACGCCTCCGCCGGACGAGCAGGCACGCGGCCAACTGCTGCGTGCACTCGCGAGCGACGCCATACGCGGCGCGTTGCAGCGGCACTTCGGTGTGCGCCTTGCGTTCCAGAACTGCCATCGGGTCGCCGTGTTCCCGCTCGATGCCGCCGTGGACGAAAGGCTGGCGCGGTTCACCTCGATCCGCGGTCAGCTGCTCAACCAGTCGCCGGAGCTCCGCGACTGCTGACGCGCACCCGCCGCTCCGGGCGATCGCCCGGGCCCGGAGCGGCGGCCCCCGGAGCCGCAGCGGCGGCCTCGGGGCCCGTACAGCGCCCCCGGCCGTGGGTTTCGGTCCTCCGGGACGCGCTCAGGCAAGCTGGGGAAGCACCTCCGCGCCGAGCCGCCGTACGTTCTCCTCCGTGCTCGACAGGTCGCCGGAGCCCTCCGCGAGCAGGGCGAAGCGGCTGATACCGGTGCGCTGTGCGGTCGCCGCGAGCCGGTCGGCGCACAACTCGGGCGTGCCCACCGGGTGGAGCCCGCAGAGCAGTTCGGTGTAGGGGAGCGGATCGCGCATCGGGCGGGGGCGGCCGTCGACCGTGACGTGCGCGCCGAGGCCCTGCCGGAACCAGCCGGGCATGGCCCGCAGCAGGGTGCGCTCCGCGTCCGCCGTGCGGTCCGCGATCTGCACGATGCCCGCCGACACATGCCCGGCGGCCCTGATCTCCTCGTCCGACCGCCCTGTGGCGTGCGCGTGCGCACGCCACAGGGCGACCATGCCGGCCTTCTCCTGGTCGTCGCAGTGCATGCCGAGCAGCATCGGCAGTCCACGCTCAGCGGCGAGCCGCACGCTTCCCGGCGAGGTGCAGGCGACGAGGACCTCGGGGCCGGGGGACGGGACGGGACCCGACGGCTCCGCGGCCCGGGGCACGACGGACACCTCCCGGAACGCGTAGTGCGCACCGTCGGCGGCCACACGCGGCTCGCGCAGCCAGCGCAGCAGCAGGTCCAGGGACTCGGGGAACCCCTTCTCGTAGGCCTCGACACCCGTCCCGAAGACTTCCAGGTCCACCCAGGGCCCGCCGCGTCCCACGCCGAGCGAGAAGCGGCCGCCGGAGGCGATGTGCAGCAGCGCGGTCTGCTCGCCGAGGGCCACCGGGTGCAGCGTGGGCAGCACGCTGACGGCGGTGCCGACCTGGATCCTGCGGGTGCGGCCGAGCAGCAGGGCGGCGAGCGTGGCCGCGGACGGGCACGTGCCGTACGGGACGAAGTGGTGCTCGGCGAGCCAGACCGCGTCCAGGCCGGACTCCTCGGACACCTCCGCGGTGCGCACCGCGCGGTGCAGCGCCTCCCCCTGCCGCTGGCCGGGGTACTGGCCGGCCAGGACGAATGTTCCTACACGCATCGCATTCCTGCCTTCCTGGCACCGACGCGGCTCCCCCAAGGCAACGCTGCCGCTACCGGCAACAACGCTTGACACGTGCCAAAGGCACGGCCTGGGGCGTCGATTGGCTGATTTACCGCTCAATAGGAAAGATGCCCGTGTTGGCGAGATCCTCGGCTGCCGCACGGTGACGCGTACGCTGAAGGCAGGCCGTGAAACCGCTCCGTACTGCCCGTGAGGTGTGCCGTGTCCCCGCGTCGAAACCGCCCTTCGTCCCGCCGGGCCGAGGACTCGGCAGGCAAGCGCGCGGCGACGGAGCCCGGCGACAGGTACGGCGGCTACCAGCGCACGGAGAGCTGGCAGGGCGACGACTGGAGCGTGCGCCATGTCGCCGGGGCAAGTGCCGCGGGCAAGACGTACCGGTGCCCCGGATGCGACCAGGAGATCGCCTCCGGGGTGCCGCACGTGGTGGCCTGGCCGGAGTACGCGGGGGTGGACGAGCGGCGGCACTGGCACAAGGCGTGCTGGAACGCGAAGGACCGCCGGGGCACGCGCGTCCAGCGGTCCCGCAACGCTCCCCGGTACTGAGGCGGGCCCGGCTGCTGCGCCCCGCGGCGCCCCGCCCCGCGCGGCTACACGTCGCGGCGTTCCAGGAGGGCGAATGCCGTGGCGACCGCCACCGCCGTGAGGGCGGCGAGCACCCACAGTTGTGCGGTGCCGCCGTCAATGCCCTTGTCGATGTGGAAGATCTTGGCGAGGGCGTTCGGGGCGTTGTACTCCATCATCTTGTTGCCGATCGGCCGCGTGCTGTGGGGGATCAGGAGGAACGCGGGCAGGATGGCCGGCACCAGCACCAGCGCGAGCACCGTCGTGATCGCGCCGGCCGAGTGCCGCAGGATCGAGCCCACCGCCAGCGCGAGCACTCCCAGCAGCGACACGTAGAGGGAGCCCTTGAAGACGGTGTCGAGCCAGTCCCGGTTCGAGCTGTCGTTGTGCAGCCGGGACGTCACGAGGCCCACGAGGCCCACCGAGAGCACCGACACCGCGAAGGCGACGCAGAAGAAGACCGTCATCTTGGCGGCCAGCACCCGGTGGCGCTGCGGTGACGCCGTGAACGTGGTGCGGATCATGCCGGTCCCGTACTCGGAGGAGATCACCAGCACGCCCAGCGTGATCAGGCAGATCTGCCCGAGGATCAGCCCGAAGAACGCGGGGATCGTGTAGGGCATGTCCACGTAGTCGGTGTCGTGGGTCTTCGTGGCGACCAGCAGCCCGATGCCGACGACCAGCACCAGGTAGATGCCGAGCGTCCACACCGTGGACCGCAGCGACCGGATCTTCGTCCACTCCGATGTGATCGCATGCCCCAGATGGGTGCGCCGGATCGGGATCGGCGAGGTGTACGAGGTCTCCGGCGCCGCCTGCCGAACGGCCCCCGGGGACGGTGTCCGCGGCGTCGGCTGCGCTGTCATCGGCGGTCCTCACTGTCGCGCTCGGTCGTGTCGTGGGCGGGGGCGCCTGCGGGGGGAGCACTGGCGGGGGGAGCGGGTGGCGCGGCCGCGCTCGGCTCTAGCCGGCCCGCGCCGGGTGCCTGCACCCCATACGCCTGCGGAGCGACCGAGCCCTGCGCGCCGTACCCGGCAGGCCCGGTGCGCCCGGCCCGGCCACCGCCGTCCTGCCCGTACCCGTCGTCCGCCGGCCGGGGCATGGCGAAGGGCGTGCCGCCCCGCTGGGGAGGCGGCGGGGCGTACCAGCCGGGCTGCCCCTGGCCGGCCGGCGGCACGACGGGCAGCGGCTGCATCCCGGGCGGCAGCGGCTCCTGGAGGCCCGAGCGCCGGTCGGCCGTCGAGCGGTAGTCGACGACGCCCTGCGTCATCCGCATGTACGCCTCCTCCAGGGATGCCTGGTGCGGCGACAGCTCCCAGAGGCGGACGTCCGCCTCGTGGGCGAGGTCGCTGATCCGGGGCAGCGAAAGACCGGTCACCCGCAGGCTGCCGCCCGCCTCGGGCAGCACCTGCCCGCCCGCCCCGGTCAGCGCAGCCGTCAGCTTCTCGCGCTGCTGGGGCTCGATGGCGGGGACGCGGACCCGGGCGAAGTCGGCGGAGTTGTGCGAGATGAAGTCCTTGACGCTCATGTCCGCGAGCAGCCGGCCGCGGCCGATCACGATCAGGTGCTCGGCGGTGAGTGCCATCTCGCTCATCAGGTGCGAGGAGACGAAGACCGTGCGGCCCTCGGACGCCAGCAGCTTCATCAGGTTGCGCACCCAGAGGATGCCCTCCGGGTCCAGGCCGTTGACGGGCTCGTCGAAGAGCAGCACCTGCGGGTCGCCGAGCAGCGCCGCCGCTATGCCCAGGCGCTGGCCCATGCCGAGCGAGAACCCTTTGGAGCGCTTCCTGGCCACGTCCTTCAGGCCCACCACCCCCAGCACCTCGTCCACCCTGCGCTCGGGGATGCCGGACAACTGGGCGAGGCAGAGCAGGTGGTTGCGCGCCGACCGGCCGCCGTGCACCGCCTTGGCATCGAGCAGCGCCCCGACCTGGCGGGGCGCGTTGGGCAGTTTGCGGTACGGATAGCCGCCGATGGTGACGTGCCCCGCGGTGGGCCGGTCCAGGCCGAGGATCATGCGCATGGTCGTCGACTTGCCGGAGCCGTTGGGCCCGAGGAACCCCGTCACGGTCCCGGGCCGCACCCGGAAGGAAAGGTCGTCCACGGCCGTCTTGGCGCCGTAGCGCTTGGTCAGGCCGACTGCCTCGATCATGCTCCGCACCCATCGACAGATCAGGTCGTCGGGGCGCACGCCCCATGAGGCTTAGGAGCTTAGTAGGGGGGCCCGTGGTTCCACCGGGAGCGGGCCGCCTGGGAGACGCGCCGCGGGCGGCGGGGCCCGTGGGGCGCGCCCCGGCCCGCCGCCCGTCCCGGCACCGGCTGCGGCGCCCGGCGCCGGCGGCGGGGGCCGGCCCCTACGCGTCCCGCCTCTTGAGGAGCAGGAAGCCGCCGGCCAGTGCCGCGAGCACCCACAGCACCATGATGCCGAGGCCGCCCCAGGGGCCGTAGGGAGTGGGGTCGAGCAGCGGTGACACCCGCAGGATCCTGTTCCCGGCCTGGTCCGGGAGGTAGCGGCCCACCTTCTTGGTCGCGGAGACGTTGCCGAGGATGTTGGAGATCAGGAAGAAGAACGGCATCAGGATGCCGAGCGAGAGCAGCGGGCCGCGCAGCATCGCCGCCACGCCCATGGAGAACACCGCGATCAGCGTCATGTAGAGCCCGCCGCCGAACACCGCCCGCAGCACTCCCGGGTCCCCGATGTGCGCGCGGTACGGTCCGAGGACGGCCTGCCCGAGGAAGAAGGCGGCGAAACTGGTCACCATGCCGACCGCGAGCGAGAGTCCGGCGGCCACGGCGATCTTGCCGAAGAGGAACGTGCCCCGCTGCGGCACCGCCGCAAGCGAGGTGCGGATCATGCCGGTGCTGTACTCGTTCGACACCACGAGCACCCCGAAGACGATCATCGCAAGCTGGCCCAGGCTGGTCCCCGCGAAGCTGATGAACGTGGGGTCGAACGTGAGCTGCTCCTCGGCGCTCATGCTCGCGAAGTCCCGCCGCGACAGATAGCTGATCAGCATGCCCAGGGCGACCGTGACGACCGCGGCCACGGACAGCGTCCACACGGTCGACGCCACCGTCCTGACCTTGGTCCACTCCGACCTCATGACCTGTACCGACCTCATGACCTGCACCGCCGGCATCTCAGCGGCCCTTCCGGGGCTTCCAGTCCGCACCCCACGCGGCCCCGTCCCGTGCGGCTTCCGCCGGCCCGCCCGGCTGACCCGGGTGGGAGTGGTACTCCACCGACCGGGCGGTCAGCCGCATGAACGCCTCCTCCAGCGAGGCCCGCTGCGGGCTGAGCTCGTGGAGCACCAGCCGGTGCGCGGCTGCCAGTTCGCCCAGCCGTGCCGCGTCGCCCTCCGCCACCTCCAGCGCGCCGTCGGGGGCCCGTGCCACGGCGATGCCCGCGGTGTGCAGCACATCGAGCAGCCGCTCGACCTCCGGGGAGCGCAGCCGGACGTACGACCGCGAATGCCGGCGGATGAACTCCTCCATCGGCAGGTCGGCGAGCAGCCGGCCCTGCCCGATCACCACCAGGTGCCCCGCGGTCAGCGCCATCTCGCTCATCAGATGGGAGGAGACGAAGACGGTGCGGCCCTCGGCGGCGAGCGACTGCATCAGGGTGCGGACCCAGTGGATGCCCTCCGGGTCCAGGCCGTTCACCGGCTCGTCGAACATCAGGATCCGGGGATCGCCGAGCAGTGCCACCGCGATGCCCAGGCGCTGGCTCATGCCCAGCGAGAACGACTTCACCTTCTTCCCGGACACCGCCGTCAGACCCACGGTCTCCAGGACCTCGTGGACCCGGCGGGTGGGGACTCCGTTGCTCTGCGCCAGGGCCAGCAGATGGTGGAACGCGCTGCGTCCGCCGTGCGCGCCCCTGGCCTCCAGCAGGGCGCCCATGTCCTTCAGGGGCTCCCTGATCCGGTCGTAGCGTCTGCCGTCCACGGTCACCCGGCCGGACGTGGGTCTGTCCAGGCCGAGGATCAGGCGCATCGTGGTGGACTTCCCCGCGCCGTTCGGGCCGAGGAATCCGGTGACGACTCCCGGGCGGACGGCGCAGGTCAGGTGGTCGACGGCCACCTTCTCGCCGTATCGCTTGGTGAGCGCCACCATTTCGATCATGCCCCCACGCTAAGGGGGCTCGCGGCCACCGGCGCGCTGGCGTTCCGGCGTGCCGCGCTTTGTTCCTCCCTTTACCGGTCAAGGGGCAATGCCCGGCGACGGGCGAAATACCGGCCATGGACAAAAAACAGTGCCCCGTACCGCCGCAGCGGTACGGGGCATCCGAATGCCAAAGGGTCAGCGGCTCTGCTGGGCCGGCACCCCGCGGGACACCGGCTCGTCGTCCGCCGGCACACCCGTCGCGGCCACGGCCGCACCCGTGAGGGTCGCCAGCATCTCCCGCACGTTGGTGAGCTGGGCGTTGATGGAGTCGCGCCGGTTGGTGAGCGCCGCGAGCTCCCGCTCGGACTCGCTGCGGATGCGGTCCGCCTTGGCGTTCGCGTCGGCCACGATGTCCTCGGCCTGGCGCTGCGCCGTCTCCACCGTCTGCCGGGCGCGGCGCTCCGCGTCGGTCCGCAGCTTCTCGGCCTCCAGACGCAACTGCTCCGCCCGGTGCTCGATCTCCGCCAGCCGCTTCTCGGCCTTCGCCTGACGCGACGCCAGGTCCCGCTCGGACTGCTCCCGGCGCTTGGCGAGGTTCGTCTCGAAGTCGGCGGCGGCCTGCGCGGCCTTCGCACGGGTCTCCTCGAAGAGGGCGTCCGCCTCCTCGCGCTTGGACTGCGCGTCCTTCTGCGCCTCGGAGCGCAGCGCACTGGCCTCGCCCTTGGCCTTCTCGACGATCCGCGCGCCCTCGTCCTCCGCCTTGGCCTTGCGCTCCGCGGCGAAGGACTCGGCGTCGTTGCGCACCTGCTGGGCCGCCGACTCGGCCAGCTCGCGGTGCTGTTCGGAAGCGCGCCGGGCCTCCTCGCGCAGATCCTTCGCCTCTTCCTCGGCGAGCCGGAGGATCTTCTCGACGCGGGCGCCCAGACCGGCGTACGACGGTTCGGAGTCGTTGATCGCGGCCTGAGCGTTCTGCGTCTCGAGGTGGAGCTCTTCGATGCGCTTTTCCAGAGCGGTGATGCGGGCGAGGGCGCCGTCACGATCGGAGACGAGCTTGGAAATCCGTTCGTCCACCTGAGCGCGGTCGTACCCACGCCGCACAAGCTCGAAGCCATAGGGGGAAGTGTCGCTCATGGGGTTCCTGTCGAATGAGACCGGTGAGGTGATAGAGGGAATCCTAGGGGTCCAAACGGCGTGGCATCGAGCAGATGCCCGTTTGATCTGGAGATTGACACCCCTTTTGGGTGGGGAACCGCCGCACCTCTTGCCAGCGGAGCCCCAAGGGTCCCTATAACCACAGAAGTTACCCGCCTGGCTAGCTTTCCTTCGACTTGCCACTCGAAGGAGTTGCACCCGCTCCTGCGGCCGCTTTGACCCCCGAGCCACCCGCACCGCCGCCCGAGCCCGACTTGCCGCTGCCGGAGGCCGGAGCCTCGAAGGACTCCAGCGCCTCCAGCACGTCCTGCACCCGGGAGATCTCGGCGTTGATGTCCTCGCGGCGGCGGGCCAGCACGTCCAGTTCGTGCTTGCCCTCCGTGACGATCCGGTGCGCCTCCGCCTCGGCCTCGCTCCTCATCCGCTCGGCGTCGCGGGTCGCCTCGGCGTTCTTCTGCTCGGCCTCCTTGATCAGCGTCTCGGCCTTCTTGACCGCGGCGATGCGGATGCTGCTGGCCTCGGAGTTGGCCTTCGCCAGCAGTTCCGACGCCTTGGCCTCCGCCTCGGCGCGCTGCTCCTCCGCGGCCCGTACCAGTGCGTCGCAGCGCTCGCCCGCGGACTTCATCGCCTCCGCCGACTCCCGCCGGGCCCGGTCGTGCAGCTTCTCGATCTCGCTGGTGATCCGCTCGCGCAGCTCCTCGGCGCGCTCCCGGATGGCGGTGGCGTCCCGGCGCGCGCCGACCAGCAGCTCGTCGGCGTCCGCGCGGGCCTTCTCCACCAGCGAGTTGCCCTCGATGGTCGCCTCGGAGACCAGCCGCTCGGCCTCGCTGCGGGCCGCACCGACCATGGTGTCGGCCTGCGTCTCGGCCTCCGCCGTGGTGCGCTGCGCGGCCTGCTGGGCCTGGGCGGTGAGCTTGTCCGCCTCCGCCGCGACCTCGGTGATGAGGGTGTCGGCCTGCTCGGCGGCCTCGGAGCGGCGCTTGTTGGCGTCCTTGCGCGCCTCGTCCAGCAGCCGGTCCGCCTCCTCGCGGGCCGCGGTGGTGACCCGCTCGGCCTCCGCGGCCGCCTCCGTCCTGACGCGCTCCGCCTCGGTGCGGGTGCGCTCGGCGTGCTGCTGCGCGGAGCCGAGCGTCTCCGCGGCCTCGGCACGCACCCGCTCCGCCTCGCCGGTGGCCTCCGCGATCAGCTTGTCGGCCTGCTCCGCGGCGTCGGACCTGCGCTTGTTGGCGTCCTCGCGGGCCTCGGTGCGCAGCCGGTCGGCCTCGGCGATCGCCTCGTTGACGGTCCGTTCGGCGAGCGCCTTGGCGGCGCCGGACTCCTCCTGCGCCTCGCGCCTGATGCGGCTCGCGTCCTCGCCGGCCCGCTCCCGCTCGGCATAGGCGTCGGAACGGACCCGCTCGGACTCCTCCTGCGCCTCGGCACGGAGGCGTTCCGCGGCGTGCTCCGCCGCCGACCTGAGCCCGGCGATCTCCTCCTGGGCCTGTTCGTGCAGCCCGGCCACCGAGTCCCGCACCGACTGGGCGGTCTGCTCCGCGGCGGAGACCAACTCGCCGGCGCGCCGGTCGGCCTCGTCGACCAGCCGCACCGCCTCCGCCTGGGCCTCCGCCACCCGCTTGCGCGCGGAGGCCAGCAGGTCCTCGCTCTGCTCGCGGGCCCGTTCGCGCTCCTGGTCGGCCTCCGCGCGGGCCGAGCCGAGCAGTTCCTCGGCCTCGCGGCGCCGCCGCGCGGCCTCCTCCTGGGCGGCCGACAGCGCCTCGGCGGCCTCCGCGCCGACCCGCTCGGCGGCGGCGGCGGCCTCGCTGCGGATGCGGTCCGCGGAGTCCTGGGCCTCCGACTTGAGCTGCTCGGCCTCCGCGGCGGCCTCGGAACGCAGCCGCACGGCGATGTTCTCGCCCTCGGCACGGGCCGCCGACGCGTCCGCCGCGGCCTCCGTGCGCAGCCGTTCCGCCTCCGCCTCGGCCTGCGTCTGGAGGGTCCTGATGCGCTCGGCCGCCTCGGTGCGCAGCCGGTCCGTCTCCTGCGCGGCCTTGCTGCGCAGCCGTTCTGCCTCGTTGCGCGCGTCCTTCAGGGCCTGCTCGGCGGCGGTCAGCCGTTCCTCGGCCTCGGCGTGCTTGCGCGCCACCTCACGGTCGGACTCCGCCTCCCGGGCCGCGATCGCCCGCGCGGTCTCCTCCTGCCGCTCCCGTGCGGCGCGGTCCGCCTCCGACCTGACCTTCTCGGCCTGCTCGGCGGCCTCCGTGCGCTGCCGCTCGGCCTCGGCGCGGCTGCGCTCCATCGCCTCGTCGGCCTGCTTGCGCAGGGCGGTGGCACGCTCGATGGCGTCGGTGCGCACCTTCTCCGACTCGGTCCTCGCGGTGGTGCGCATCTCGTGCGCGTCGGCCTTGGCCTTGGTCAGCAGCTCCTCGGCGCTGTTCGCCGCCTCCTCGATCTGCTGCACGGCCTCGCGGCGCGCCTCGCCGCGGATCCGCTCGCCCTCGGCCACCGCCTCGGCACGCAGTTGCTCGGCCTCGCCGCGCAGCCGGCGCGCCTCTTCCTGGAGCTCGACCGTCTTGGCGCGGTACTCCTTGGTGTCGTCCTTGGCGGCGCCCTTGAGCTGCTCGGCGATGTCGTGCGCCTCGGAGCGGAGCCGGTCGGCCTCCTGCTCCGCCTCGCGGCGGATCCGCTCGGCCTCCTCGGCGGCGGCCTTGGTGGTCGCCTTGGCATCGTCGGACGCCTTGGTGACCACCTCCTCCGCGGTGTGCGCGGCCTTGGCCAGTTGGGAGGCGGTCTCCTCCGCGGTGACCGTACGGGCCTTCTCGGCGGCCTGGGCGATCAGCTTCTCGCCCTCGGCCCTGGCGTCGGCGACGAGCTGCTCGGCCTCCGCCTTGCCTGCCTCCGCCTCCTTGGTGGCCTCGGCGACCAGCCGCGCGACCTGCTCCTTGGCCGTACGGGTGCGCTGCTCGTTGGTGGCCTCGGCGCCGGCGATCCGCTTGGCCGCCTCCTCCTTGGCCTGGGTGAGGACCTTCTCCGCGTCGGCCTGGGCCTGCCGAAGGGCCCTCTCGGCCTCGGCCATCCGCTGCTCTGCGGCCCGGCTCAGCTCGGCGGCGCGCCGCCGAGCTTGCTCCGACTCGCTGGCCGTGGAACTGCGCAGCGCCTCCGCGTGGTCGGTGGCCTCCTGGGCCTGGGTTGAGGCGGCGTTCAGCATCCGCTCGGCGTCGGCGCGGGCGCGGCGCAGCAGCGCCTCCGCCTCGGCCCGGGCCGCCTCCGCCTCCTCGGTCAGCCGCTGGCGGGCCTGGGCGGTCAGCCGCTCGGCGTCGGCGCGGGCGGCCGTGATGGCCTGGTCGGCCTCGGCCCTCGACTCGTCCAGGAGCCGGCGGGCCTGCTGCTCGGTGCGGGCGCGGAGTTGCTCGGCCCAGGCGACGTTCTCGTTGACGTGGGACTCGACGGTGGCGCGGCGCTCGGCCAGCTCCTGGTCGAGCTGCTGGCGGCGGGAGACGGCCTCCGCGTGCAGCTCCGCCTGCATCCTGGCCTGCTGCTCCGCGTGCTCCTGGAGGATGCGCTGGGTCTGTGCGCGGGCCTCGCGCAGCTCGCGCTCGGCGTCGGCGCGAAGCTGGTCGGCCTGGGTCTGGGCATTGCGCAGCATCTGCTCGGCCTGGTAGCCGATGTCGCCGCCGTCGTAGGCGGGACGGGTCGCCAGAGCACGGCGCGCCTCGTGCAGCTTGGCGCGCAACACCTCGACCTGATAGCCGAGGTCCTCGGCGTGCTGGACGGCCTTCTCCCGCTCGGTCTTCAGCCGCTCCATCTCGGCCTCGAACCGAGAGAGGTGGTCGACCTCAGCCCGCTCTCGCTCCTGGCGTTCGTAGCCCCGCACTATGCGGTCCCATCCGTCCCATGGTCGCAAGTTCTCCGAACGAGCCCCGCCCGTCCGACCGGACAGGGCCCCCGGGGAAATGGTGTCAGATCAACGGCGGAACACGGGCTGGTGCCCCGACGCTCGCCCCCCGAAACCCGGACCCCGGTCGCGGCCGCCACTGGTGAAACTCCAAGCCCGGACGACCGCTGACAACCCTACCGTTCCCGCATTTCCGGTTGGCCTGGCCGAGGGGCTTTTCCGCCGGGCGCACCGCGTACGCCCGCGCCGGGGCACGGCGGGCACGGCGGGCGGCCTGCGGGGCCGGGCCCGCAGGGGGTCAGTGCTCGGGCGGCGCGGCGGGCCGGGCCGGGGCGGACGTCACCAGTTCGGTGAGCACACCGTGACAGTCCTTCGGGTGCAGGAAGGTGATCTGCGAGCCCATCGAGCCGGTGCGCGGGCTGTCGTAGAGGACGCGCACGCCCTTGTCCCCGATGTCCGCGGCGTCGGCGGCGACGTCCGGCGTGCCGAAGGCGATGTGGTGCACGCCCTCCCCGTTCTTGGCGAGCCACTTGGCGACGGCGCAGTCCTCCCGGACCGGTTCGAGCAGTTGCAGGTAGGAGGCGCCGCCGTCGTCCGTGGTGTTGATCCGCAGCATGGCCTCGCGCACGCCCTGCTCCTCGTTGACCTCGGTGTGGTGCACCTCGAAGCCGTAGGTCGCGCGGTAGAACTCGACGGTCGCGTCCAGGTCGAAGCAGGCGATTCCGATGTGGTCGATTCTCGTCAGCATGGCCCACAGTGCAGCGTCTCGGGGTGTGGTTACGCAACGTGCGCGCGATCACACTACCGCGACGATGACGGACGGCGTACCGGCCAGTACATTCAAGTGAACCATCGTTCACTGCCCCTGTCCGCCCCACCGCACCGCGGCCGGGGCCCCGGGGACCCGAGAGCCCGGGAGTACCGATGTCACTCCCGCAGTTGTCGAAGGTCCGTCTGCATCATCTGCCGTATCCGCCCTACTACCCCTCATCCACTCCTCGCCGCATCAGTCGTATGGGCCGTATCGGCCGTACGGCCGTTATCGGCCGTACGGGTGGTCCGCGGGACGCGCGCGGTGGCCGGTCCGGCGCCGCCCGCGCCGTACCCGTCCCGCCACCCGTCCCGCCACCCGGGCGGCCGGCCCGCTCGGCCGGCCGCCGTCTCAGCCGTACGCTGGAAAGGGAATCGCACGTCATGTCTGCAACCAACGGCACCACCTCAGTGATCGTCGCGGGCGCCCGCACCCCGATGGGGCGGCTGCTCGGCTCCCTGTCGCCCTTCACGGGCGCCGACCTGGGCGGCTTCGCCATCAGGGCCGCACTCGAACGGGCCGGGATCAGCGGCGACCAGGTGCAGTACGTGATCATGGGGCAGGTGCTGCAGGCCGGCGCCGGCCAGATCCCGGCGCGGCAGGCCGCCGTCAAGGCGGGCATCCCCATGGACGTCCCCGCGCTCACCGTCAACAAGGTCTGCCTGTCCGGACTCGACGCCATCGCGCTCGCCGACCAGCTCATCCGCGCCGGTGAGTTCGACGTGGTCGTCGCCGGCGGCCAGGAGTCCATGACCAACGCCCCGCACCTGCTGCCGGGATCCCGCAAGGGCTTCAAGTACGGCGCCATCGAGATGCTGGACGCCATGGCGCACGACGGCCTGACCGACTCCTTCGAGGACATCGCCATGGGCGAGTCCACCGAGCGGCACAACGCCCGGCTGCGCATCGGCCGGGCCGAGCAGGACGCCCTCGCCGCGCTCTCGCACCAGCGGGCCGCCGCCGCTCGGGAAGCCGGGCTCTTCGACGAGGAGATCACGCCCGTGCGGATCCCGCAGCGGCGCGGCGAGCCGGTCGTCCTCGCCGCGGACGAGGGCATCAGGGCCGACACCACGGTCGAGACCCTGGCCCGGCTGCGGCCGGCCTTCCACGCGGAGGGCACCATCACCGCGGGCTCCTCCTCGCAGATCTCCGACGGCGCCGCGGCGGTCGTCGTGATGAGCAGGGCGCGGGCCGAGGCGCTCGGCCTCACCTGGCTCGCCGAGATCGGCGCGCACGGCAACGTCGCGGGACCGGACAACTCCCTGCACTCCCAGCCCTCAGGCGCCATCCAGCACGCCCTGAAGAAGCAGGGGCTCACCGTCCAGGACCTCGACCTGATCGAGATCAACGAAGCGTTCGCGGCGGTCCTCGTGCAGTCGATGAAGGACCTGGACGTGTCGTCTGAAAGGGTGAACGTCAACGGCGGCGCGATCGCCCTCGGTCACCCGATCGGGATGTCCGGTGCGCGGCTCGTGCTGCACCTCGCGCTGGAGCTGAAGCGGCGCGGCGGCGGCGTGGGCGCGGCGGGCCTGTGCGGTGGCGGCGGCCAGGGGGACGCCCTGATCGTGCGGGTGCCCGGCGCCTGAGGGCACGCGCCGTCGAGCCAGCAGGCGCGCCCGAGGAGCAGGTCCGCGGCGGGCCTGCGGTGGTGGTACCGCGGCCGCGGCCGCGGGCCGTGCGGACGAACGGAGCTGTGATGCAGGATGTCGCCACGCTGGTCGCCCAGGCCAGGGAGGGCAGACCGCGGGCTGTGGCGCGGCTGATCTCCCTGGTGGAGGGGGCCTCCGGGCAACTGAGGGAGGTCATGGCGGCCCTGGCGCCGCTGGCCGGCCGGGCGTACGTCGTCGGGCTCACCGGATCGCCCGGCGTCGGCAAGTCGACCTCGACCTCCGCGCTGGTGACGGCCTACCGGCGGACCGGGAAGCGGGTCGGTGTGCTGGCCGTGGACCCGTCGTCGCCGTTCTCCGGGGGAGCGCTGCTGGGCGACCGGGTGCGGATGTCGGAGCACGCCTCGGACCCGGGCGTCTACATCCGCTCGATGGCCACCCGCGGCCACCTCGGGGGCCTCGCCTGGGCCGCCCCGCAGGCCATCCGGGTACTGGACGCGGCCGGGTGCGACGTGGTCCTGGTCGAGACGGTGGGGGTCGGGCAGTCCGAGGTGGAGATCGCCTCGCAGGCCGACACCTCCGTGGTCCTGCTGGCGCCGGGGATGGGCGACGGCATCCAGGCCGCGAAGGCCGGCATCCTGGAGATCGGCGACGTCTACGTCGTGAACAAGGCCGACCGGGACGGCGCCGATGCCACCGTCCGCGAGCTCAACCACATGCTCGGCCTCGGCGAGTCCCGAGCTCCGGACGACTGGCGCCCGCCCATCGTGAAGACCGTCGCCGCCCGGCAGGAAGGCGTCGAGGAGGTCGTGGAGGCCCTGGAGAAGCACCGGGCCTGGATGGAGGAGCGCGGGGTGCTCGCCGGGCGCCGGCTGGCCCGTGCGGCGAAGGAGATCGAGACCATCGCGGTCACCGCGCTCCGCGAGCGGATCGGGGACCTGCACGGGGACCGGCGCGTGAGCGCCCTGGCCGAGCGGGTCGTCTCGGGAGAACTCGATCCCTACGGCGCCGCGGACGAGTTGGTGGCGGGCGTCACGCGGCACTGAGCCCGGGCGAGGCGGGGCGTGGGCCCGCCGCGTCCTTCGTGCACCCTTCCCCGCCCCTCGGGGGGCGGGGCTCCCGGGCGCCCGGGAGCCGGCCGCGGGTGTGCGGTGGTCGTCCGAGGCGCCCCGGGTCCGGCCGGGGCACCTCCGCGCCCCTCTCGGCCGTCAGGCGCGGTTGCGCTGGGCGCGCAGGTGCTCCGCGATCGGGGCGAGCGAGGTGTGCAGCTCGGCCAGGGCCTCGGGGGAGAGCAGGTCGATGAAGTGCCGCCGGACGGAGTCGACGTGGTGAGGCGCGGCCTTCCGCATGGTCTCCATGCCGAGGTCGGTGAGCACCGCGTACAGGCCGCGCCGGTCGGACTCGCAGTTCTCCCGCCGCACCAGACCGGCCCCCTCCATGCGGGTGATCTGGTGCGAGAGGCGGCTCTTGGACTGCAGGGTGGCCGAGGCCAGATCGCTCATCCGCATCCGCTGGTCCTCGGACTCCGAGAGATTGACCAGGATCTCGTAGTCGTTCATGGTCAGCCCGAAGGGCTGCAGGTCCTTCTCCAACTGGTAAACCAGCAGCCGGTTGACGTCGAGATGAGTGCGCCACGCGCACTGTTCCGCGTCGGTCAGCCAGCGCGTGGCCGTCTCGGTCTCCATGGAATCGATTCTACCTAAGAAGTTGAAATACGAACGAGTAAGTCGCTGTGATCAGGGGCACCTCCCCTGACTTCGAGCCGACGGGGGAGGGGTGCGCGCCCTCGTCGGCGTCACACTGCGCAGACTACCGCTCACAGCCCGAAGCGACGCTGGAGTCCGCCGAGCTGTCCGGACGGGCGCGACCCCGCCCCCGGCCCGCCCTCCGGCCCGCAGGGGCCGCCGCCGGGCACACCGGCCCCCCGCGCCACCTCCCCGACGGCCCGCTCGGGCATCAGCGTCTCGGTGGACTGCAGCAGCACGGTGCCCGCCCCCACGAACTCGAACTGGTGCTCCTCGCCGGACGCCCCGCCGACCCCCGTCAGCGCCCGCAGCCCGCCGAGCACACCCGTGAGGTACCCGTGGTCGTAGTGGTGGCAGGGCGAGGGGCAGTCGGCCCAGCCGACCAGGGCCTGCGGATCCACCCGGATCGGCGGCTCCATGAAGACCACCGGGCCGTTGGAGGCGGCCACGAACTTCCCCGTACCGATGAGGGTGAGGAAGCCCGGCACGATGGACTGCTTGAGCGAGAGACTTGGCTGAAAAGCGAGCAGATTGCCGGAGCGGATCGTCAGATTGCCGTCGTCGAGGTCGTACGAGTTCACGTCGAAGGCGCGGTCGGCCAGCAGCATCTTGCCGTGTCCCCCGGCCACCACCCAGTCGCTCGCGTGCAGCGGGGAGTGGAAGGACGTGCGCACCAGCCGGTCGAGACGGCCGTGCCCGACGCCGTCGAACTCCACCGTGCCGTAGTAGGCGATCATCTTGCCCTTCTGGAGGAACCACTGGGTGCCGGCCAGTTCCACGCAGAAGGTGTACGCGTTGACGTTGTCGTCGGCGGGCAGGGACGAGGGGTCGTGGACGACGGGTCCCTGGGCGGCCGGGCAACCGCTCACAGCTTTTCCTCCGATGCCTGGACGTACACGGTGCCGGTGCCGGACAGCTCCAGTTGGAACGCCTCTCCTGAGCCCCGCCCCACCATCTCCCGCCAGCCGAGCGCCGCGGAGAGCCTGTTGCGCACCTCGCCGCGGTGGGCGACGTAGGCCTGCGGGTCCACGTGGACCGGGTGGTCCGGTGCGACGGGCAGCTCGACCACACCGCCGTGCGCCAGCACCGCCGCGCTGCCGTGGCCCGCGAGGGTGGTCGTGAACAGGCCCTGGCCGGTCACCTGCCCGCGCACCATGCCCATCACCCCGCCCTGCGAACCCATGAACATCGTGCCCTGCCGCAGGCTCCCGTCGAACGCGAGCAGCCGGTCCGCCTCGACGTACAGGGTCTCGCCGCCCAGGACCATCACCTCGATGTGGTGCCCGCCGTGCCCGAACAGCACCGTGCCACTGCCCTCCACCGTCATCAGCGGGGCGGCCTCGCCGGCCACCCGGCGGCCGAGCATCGACATCAGGCCGCCCTGCCCGCCCCGGATGCTCGGCGTGAAGGACACCTCGCCCCGGTAGGCGAGCATCGCACCGCGCTGGCTGTAGACGGTCTGCCCCGGCAGCACCGTCGCCTCCACCATCTTCGGGTTGACCGCACGGAAGGGCATCTCACACCTCCCCTGCGAAGGTGGTGCGCTCGCTGGGCTGCACGTACACCAGGCCCTCGCCCTCGAAGCGGATCTGGAAGGCCTCGCCGCCGCCCTCGCCGAGGAAGGTGCGGAAGGTCACACCCGACTGGAAGCTCTGCCGTACGTTCCCCTGATGGGCGACGTACGCGCCGGGGTCCACCGTGAGCGGGTGGCGGTCCGAGACCCGCAGCGCCACCGCGGGCCCCTCCGACATGATCGCCGCCTGCCCGTGGCCCTCCACGGTGGTGGTGAACAGGCCGCCGCCCTGCGAGGCGCCGCGCAGCCCGGTGAAGGTGGTGCCGGTGCGCAGACCCGCCTCGGTGACCAGCAGGTTGCCCGACTCCACGTGCAGCCTGTCGCCGGTGAGGCGCACCAGGTTGATCTCCGTGGCCCGGTCCGCGAACCAGCAGGTGCCGTGTCCCTTCACCTCCATCACGGACAGTTGCTCGCCGGTCAGCCGGCGGGTCACCATGCCGCGCAGGCCCTCGCCGCCGCCGGTCAGCTTCTTGAAGGTCATCCGGCCGTCGTAGGCGACCATCGAGCCGCTCTTCGCCCTGACGGCGTCCCCGTCCAGCTCGACGGCCAGCATCCTGCTGCCCTGGAGTCGAAACACAGCCACGTGCCCGACCGTAGCGGTAGCGGACATCCCGGCGCAGGACTGCCGTCGGGATCAGGACCCCTGCGCGCGGCCGCGGAACGGGTCTGCGTCAGAATGGGCATGCTTGTGCCCGTATTCACAAGAACGCTTCCCGGACCCGGCGCCGGCCGGGCCCCCGGAAATCCGGCACCCCGGCCCGCCGGGCCGGTCGCACTCCTCATCGAAGGTGACCCGTGGACCTCAAGACCGCCACCGCACTCCGCCGCCTGAGGCTGGTCTCCGCACCGGAGGCCGTCTCCTTCCTGCTGCTGCTCGTCTGCTCGGTGCTCAAGCGGACCACCGACTTCAACGCCGTCCCGGTCATGGGCTCCGTCCACGGCGTGCTGTTCATCCTGTACGTGCTCTTCTGGCTGGACGCCTGGAAGCGTGCCAAGTGGTCGAAGGGCACCGGCATCCTCTACTTCGTGCTGGCCGTCCTGCCGACCGGCGGCTTCTTCGCGGAGCGCAGGCTCAGGCGGGAGTTCCGGGACGCCGCGATCGCCGACCGGGCGCGCCGCGAGGGAGTGGTGAACGCATGATCGTCGCCTTCTCGGTGACACCGCTGGGCGTCGGCGAGGACGTCGGCGAGTACGTCGCCGACGCCGTCCGGGTGGTCCGCGAGTCCGGCCTGCCGAACCGCACCGACGCCATGTTCACCTCGATCGAGGGGGAGTGGGAGGAGGTGATGGACGTCGTACGGCGGGCCGTCGCCGCCGTCGAGGAGCGCGCGCCGCGGGTCTCCCTCGTCCTCAAGGCCGACATCCGTCCCGGTGTCACCGATGCGCTCACCTCCAAGGTGGCGGCCGTGGAGCGGCACCTCTCGGCGTAGGCGGGCGGCCCGCCGTCCCGAGCCGCCGCGGCTCCCGCCCGGGACCGCTGCCGCTCCCGCCCGCAACGCCGGGGCTCCCGCCCGGCAACGCGGCTGCCCCGGCCCGCCGGAGGCACCCCCGCACGGACCCTCCTGGTTCGACAGTGGCCGTGATGTCCCTTTTCGTGGATGTAGCGGCTCTTTCGACACCACCACATGGAGGGCGCTGTGCGGCCGGAGGGCTACGACTACGACACCCACAGCACGCTCGCAGGACCCCTCACCGAGCCGGACGAGGACCCCTACCGGGTCCGTTACCGCTCGCTGCTCGCCCAAGAGCCCCACCGCGTCCGCGCCGTCCTCCTGATGGCGCTGGCGCCGGTGCTCACCGGGGTCCTCCTCGTCTACCTCGTCTGGCCCACGCACTGGACCGAGCGCGACGGCTCCCAGCCGTGGCTGACCGTGCTCGACATGGCGATGCTGGCCATCATCGGCCTCATCGAGCTGTTCATGCTCGTCAACGTGCTGTCCATCGCGCACGCCACCCTCGTCGCCCGCGACCCGATAGCGGTCGTCCCCGAGGAGGGCACACGGGTGGCCTTCCTGACCACCTACGTGCCCGGCAAGGAACCGCTGTCCATGGTCCGCGCCACCCTCCAGGGCGCCGTGCGCGTGCGGCACGCCGGGGCGCTCGACGTGTGGCTGCTGGACGAGGGCGACAGCGACGAGGCCAAGGACCTGTGCGCCGAACTCGGCGTCCGGCACTTCTCACGCAGGGGCGTGCCCGAGTGGAACCGCGCCAAGGGCCCCCACAAGGCGGGCACCAAGCACGGCAACTACAACGCCTGGCTCGCCCTGCACGGCCGCGACTACGACTACTTCGCCTCCGTCGACACCGACCACGTACCGCTGCCCAACTTCCTGGAGCGGATGATGGGCTACTTCCGCGACCCGGACGTCGCCTTCGTCGTCGGGCCCCAGGTCTACGGCAACTACGACTCGGCCGTCACCAAGGCCGCGGAGTCGCAGCAGTTCCTCTTCCACGCCCTGATCCAGCGGGCCGGCAACCGCTACCGCGCACCCATGTTCGTCGGCACCAACAACGTCGTCCGCATCCCGGCCCTGCTCCAGATCGGCGGCCTGTACGACTCGATCACCGAGGACATGGCCACCGGCTTCGAGCTGCACCGCCGCAGGAACCCCTACACCGGGCGGTTCTGGAGGTCCGTCTACACCCCGGACGTGCTGGCGATAGGGGAGGGCCCGGTCACCTGGACGGACTTCTTCACCCAGCAGATGCGCTGGTCGCGCGGCACCTACGAGACGCTGCTCAAGCAGTACTGGAGGGCGCCGTTCACCATGCCCGCCGGACGCTGCTTCTCGTACACGCTGATGCTCGTCTACTACCCGATGACCGCCGTCAACTGGCTGCTGGGCATCGTTAGCTGCGTGCTGTTCCTGTGGTTCGGCGCGTCCGGGACGCAGGTCGCGGCGTCCGTGTGGCTGATGCTCTACAGCGACGCGGCGGCGTTGCAGATCGGCCTGTACCTGTGGAACCGGCGGCACAACGTCTCGCCGCACGAGCCGGAGGGCTCCGGAGGTCTGGCGGGCATGGTGATGTCCGCGATGTCGGCGCCCATCTACGCCAGGTCGCTGTGGAGCGCGGTGCTGCGCAGGCCGAGCCGGTTCGTCGTCACGCCCAAGGGCGGCACGGGCGGCGCCGACCGGATCATGACCTTCCGTATCCACCTGTCCTGGGCGGCGGTGCTCGTCGCCTCCCTCGCCGCCTCCGTGGTGCTGCACCACACCCATGCGGCCATGCGGACCTGGGCCTGCCTGGCCCTCGCCGTCTGCTTCGGACCGCCGGCGATCTGGCTGGGCGGCCTCGTCGCGGCCCGTCTGCGCCGTCCGGCCCGTGCCGTCGCCACCGCCGTGCGCACCCCTGCCGCGACCGCGGTACCGGCCCCCGAGCCCGAACCGGAGCCGCTGCACCCGCTCACGCCCGTCAGCCGGGTGGGCGGGGCGGCGACGAAGGTCAGCGGCTCGACGACGGGAGGCAACTAGGGAACCGGCATGGACGGGGCCCCGGCCCGCCGAGGGCCGTCGGGGTCCGCCCGGTCCCCGGCCCCCGGGGGCCGTCCGGGGTCCGTCCGGGCGGTGTGCGGTGCCGTCAGCCGTGGGCGTCCCTGGCCAGCCCCAGCGCGTACTGCGGCCACCAGGTGCCCGCCGCGGGCCCGCCCCTGCACTGCCCGTCCGACTCGCCCGGCCGCTTGATCCACAGATAGGCGTCCACCAGCGGGTCGCCGGTCCTCAGGGTCGGCGGGGTGCCCAGGGCACGGCCCGGCGGGTTGCACCAGGCCGTGCTGTGGTCGCCGGCCAGCGGGCCGTTGCCGTTGCGGCTGGTGTCGATCACGAAGTGCTTGGTGCCCATGCCCTGCAGGGCCGCGGACAGCTTGTGGCCGTACGCCTTGGCGGTGTCGGTGGTCTGGAAGTTGGACACGTTCAGCGCGAAGCCGTCGGCACCGGCGATCCCGGCGTGCCCCAGCGGTTCCACCAGGCGCGCCGGATCGGAGATCCAGGCCGGGTTGCCCGCGTCCAGGTACACCCGGGTGTGCGGCTGCCGCTTGAGCCGTTCGATCGCCTGGGAGAGCAACGCGTAGCGCTCCGCCTGGTACTCCATCGGCGTACAGCCGTCCACGGCGTGCGCGACCGCGTCGGGCTCCAGGACCACCCAGGCACGCGCGTCGCCGAGGGCCGACGCGAACCGCTCGATCCACTGCCGGTAGGCCGCCCCGTCCGGGGCACCGCCCGCCGAGTGCTGGCCGCAGTCCCGGTGCGGGATGTTGTACGCGACGAACAGCGCGGTCCTGCCCTCCTTCCGCGCGCCCTCGGTGGCCGCCCGCATCATCGGGCCGGGGTCGTCCCCGCCCGGCCAGATCGCCGTGGGCTGCCGGGCGATCCGCTGGAGCAGCCGCGCGTCGGCCTCCCTGCCGTGCCGCTGGAAGTCGTCGGCCTGCCAGGCGGCCGGGCTCGCCGGGTCCACCCAGAAGGGGGCCGCCGCCTCGCGCGCCGGGCCCCGCACCGCGGTCTCCTCGGCCTCGGAGTCGGACGAACATCCCGCCAGGGGCCCGAGCCCCCCGAGCAGCGCCAGAGCGGCGAAGGTACGGATCAGCCGGGACATCCTGCTCCCCTTGGGCGAGGTGGTGGCGGGCCAGGCCACGGGCCCGGAGCCGCGGCCCCCGCCGCCATGGTGTGCGGTCGTGGTGTGCGGTCATCCTGGCACGAATGTCCCATTTGTCCGGGCTGCGACACCGTCAGGCACCGCCCGCGGCCGGTGCGGTGCCCGGCGACGCGCGCTCGTACCGCACCCGGTGCCCGTACCGCGCGCCGCCGGCGGCCCCGCGTCGCGCAGCGAGGACGGGGGCGCGGAGACCGGCGGGGGCGATCTAGAGCCGGTGGGCGAGCGCCGTCGCCCGCCCGCGGTCCGGCATCCGCGCCGGCACCCCGGGCTTCCCGTCCCGCGGGTGCCGTCCACGGCGCCCCGGTGCCGCGCGACGTGGGCCGCCGTGGCCCGCCAGGGCGGCGCGGAGCCGCTCACCACGTCCGGCCGGGTGGAGGCGCTCGGGCCCGGCACCGGCCCGGCACCGGCCCAGCACCGGCCCGGTGCCGCCGAGGCGGCGGGCGTGCTCGCCGCACCGGGCGGCACCGGGCGGCGGCGAGCGTGCCGTCGGCCCGGGCGGGTCGGGGGCCGTTGCCCACCCCGCGGACCCGGGGGCGGCGCCCACGGCGACGTGTGCGGCGGATGCGGCCGCGGCACGGCGGGTGCGCAAGTCGCGACGGCGGGCGGGGCGCCGGGCACGGCGTGCGGGCGGGGCACGGCGACGGCGGACGGGGAAGGGGCGACGGCAGGCGGGGGAGCCGGTGGCGCGGGCCGGTCCGGCCGAGGGGTGAGACGCTGGTGCCCGCCATCCGGGTGGCCGGAAAGTGCGGACGGGTAAGGTCGGAAGCGTGTCAAAGCCGCTCAGTCTCGCGTTCGACCCGATCGCCCGCGCCGAGGAACTGTGGAAGCAGCGCTGGGGATCGGTGCCGTCCATGGCCGCCATCACCTCGATCATGCGGGCCCAGCAGATCCTGCTCGCCGAGGTCGACGCGGTCGTCCGGCCGTACGGTCTGACCTTCGCACGGTACGAGGCCCTGGTGCTGCTCACCTTCTCCAAGGCGGGCGAACTGCCGATGTCCAAGATCGGCGAACGGCTGATGGTGCACCCCACCTCGGTGACCAACACCGTCGACCGCCTGGTGCGCTCCGGCCTGGTGGCCAAGCGCCCCAACCCCAACGACGGCCGCGGCACCCTGGCCTCCATCACCGACAAGGGCCGTGAGGTGGTGGAGTCGGCCACCCGCGACCTGATGGCCATGGACTTCGGCCTGGGCGCCTACGACGCGGAGGAGTGCGGGGAGATCTTCGCGATACTCAGGCCGCTGCGGGTGGCGGCGAAGGACTTCGACGACGCCTGACGGGCCCGGTGCGCCGACAGCCGGGGGCGCCCGAAGAGCGCGCAAATCGGACGGTTACCCTCCTGCCATGAGGAAAAGCGTGCTGACGCGCTACCGCGTCATGGCCTACGTCACCGGTGTGCTCCTGGTGCTGCTGACCCTCGGCTGCATCGCGAAGTACGGGTTCCAGATGGACGGCGCCGCGGGCTTCGTGACCGCCGTCGGCATCGCGCACGGCTGGCTGTACGTCGTGTACCTGATCTTCGCCTTCGACCTCGGCTCCAAGGCCCGGATGCCCTTCGGCCGACTGCTCTGGGTGCTGCTGGCGGGCACGATCCCGACGGCCGCCTTCTTCGTGGAGCGCCGGGTGAGCCGTGAGCTGGAGCCGAAGATCGCCGAGGCGGCGCAGCAGCCGGTCAAGGCCTGACCGCTCCCGGGGCCCGCGGTGCCGGCGCGGCACCGCGGGCCCCGGTCGCCACACGGAACACGGTCCTCCGTCGACAGTTACTAGGACGTCCTAGTAAAATTCGACGGTATGCACGCTGACGCGATCGAGGAGGGCCGCCGTCGCTGGCAGGCCCGGTACGACGCCGCCCACACCCGCGGCGCGGATTTCACCACGCTCTCCGGAGACCCCGTGGAGCCGGTCTACGGGCCGCGGCCCGGCGACACCTACGAAGGCTTCGAGCGGATCGGCTGGCCCGGTGAGTACCCCTTCACCCGCGGCCTGTATCCGACCGGCTACCGGGGCCGGGCCTGGACCATCCGCCAGTTCGCGGGCTTCGGCAACGCCCGGCAGACCAACGAGCGGTACAAGATGATCCTCAAGGCCGGCGGGGGCGGCCTGAGCGTCGCGTTCGACATGCCGACCCTGATGGGCCGCGACTCGGACGACCCGCGCTCCCTGGGCGAGGTCGGCCACTGCGGCGTCGCGATCGACTCCGCGGCCGACATGGAGGACCTCTTCTCGGACATCCCGCTGGGCGACGTCACCACCTCGATGACGATCAGCGGCCCCGCGGTGCCCGTCTTCTGCATGTACCTGGTCGCGGCCGAGCGGCAGGGCATCGATCCCACCGTGCTGAACGGCACGCTGCAGACGGACATCTTCAAGGAGTACATCGCCCAGAAGGAGTGGCTCTTCAAGCCCGAGCCGCACCTGCGCCTGATCGGCGACCTGATGGAGCACTGCGCGGCCGGCATCCCCGCGTACAAGCCCCTGTCGGTCTCCGGCTACCACATCCGCGAGGCCGGCTCCACGGCCGCCCAGGAGCTCGCCTACACGCTCGCGGACGGCTTCGGCTACGTCGAGCTCGGCCTCTCCCGCGGGCTGGACGTGGACCGCTTCGCGCCCGGCCTGTCCTTCTTCTTCGACGCCCACGTCGACTTCTTCGAGGAGATCGCCAAGTTCCGTGCGGCGCGCCGCATCTGGGCCCGCTGGATGCGCGACGTGTACGGCGCGAAGACCGAGCGGGCGCAGTGGCTGCGCTTCCACACCCAGACCGCAGGCGTCTCCCTGACCGCCCAGCAGCCGTACAACAACGTCGTGCGCACCGCGGTGGAGGCCCTGGCCGCGGTGCTCGGCGGCACCAACTCCCTGCACACCAACGCCCTCGACGAGACCCTCGCGCTGCCCAGCGAGCGGGCCGCGGAGATCGCGCTGCGCACCCAACAGGTGCTGATGGAGGAGACCGGCGTGGGCAACGTCGCCGATCCGCTCGGCGGCTCCTGGTACGTGGAGCAGCTCACGGACCGCATCGAGGCGGACGCCGAGCAGATCTTCGAGCGGATCAGGGAGCGCGGCGAGCTGGCCCACCCGGACGGCCGGCATCCCATCGGGCCGATGACCTCCGGCATCCTGCGCGGCATCGAGGACGGCTGGTTCACCGGTGAGATCGCCGAGGCCGCCTTCCGGTACCAGCGGGCGCTGGAGAAGGGCGAGAAGCACGTCGTCGGCGTCAACTCCCACCCGGAGTCCGTCACCGGCGAGCTGGAGATCCTGCGGGTCAGCCACGAGGTGGAGCGCGAGCAGGTGCGGGCGCTCGGCGAGCGCAGGGCCGCCCGCGACGACGCCCGGGTGCGCGCCGGCCTCGACGCCATGGCGGCCGCCGCCCGGTCCGGTACGAACATGATCGAGCCGATGCTCGACGCGGTGCGCGCGGAGGCGACGCTCGGCGAGATCTGCGACGCCCTGCGTGAGGAATGGGGCGTCTACACGGAGCCGCCCGGGTTCTGAGCCCCGCCGACTCCTGCGGGCGCCCGTGGGCGGGCGCCCGCCCACGAGTGCCTGTCCGCGAGTGCCCGCCCGAGGGCTCCGCCCGCGGCCCCCGACCGCTCCTGCGGGCCGGCTCGGGCCGGTGGTGGCGCCGCCCTCGCACGGGCCGCCACCGGCCGAGGGGGCGCCACGCGCCGGAGCGCTCCCTCGGCCGATGGCGACCCGCGGGGGACGGGCGCGGCGGGCGCGCACGGGGCGCGGGCCATGGCCCCGGCCGGGAGCGGCGCGGGGCGGGGGCTACGCGTCGGACGGCAGCGGCGCGGGACTACGCGTCGGACGGCAGCGGCGAGACCGCGGACGGCAGCCCGCCGGCCAGGAGGGCCACCAGGCCGTGGACCCACTGCGAGTCCACGGCCTGTCCGCTGACCAGCATCCGGTGCACCACCGCACCCGCCACCACGTCGAAGATGAGATCCGCGCTGCGCGCCGCGTCCTGCGCGCCCTGCGCGCGCGGCAGTTCCCCGCGGGCCTCCGCGCGCGCCCGGCCCACCAGCACGAGACGCTTCTGGCGGTCCACGATCGAGTCCCGGATGCGGGCCCGCAACGGCTCGTCGCGGGTCGACTCGGCGACCACCGCCATCAGCGCCGTCTTCGCCTCGGGCCGGTCGAGCAGTGCCGCGAACTGGCGCACCACGTATTCGACGTCCGCGGCCAGGCTGCCCCGGTCGGGCAGCTCCAACTCGTCGAAGAGCGCCGCGACGGCATCCACGACCAACTCGTTCTTCCCGGCCCAGCGCCGGTACAGCGTCGTCTTGGCGACGCCCGCACGGGTGGCGACATCGCCCAGCGTCAGCTTGGACCAGCCCAGGTCGACCAGCGCGGCGCGGGTGGCCTCCAGGATGGCGGCGTCCGCGGCGGCACTGCGCGGTCGGCCGGTGCGGGCAGGGCTGCGGGGTGCCATGCAAGCGACCATACCGGCGGGTAGCCGAGGCGGCGCGGGACCCGCCCCCCGTGAGCGAGATCACGGCGGATCCGGGGCCTGCCCGTCCCGGAGGCGCGCCGTGGAAGTTACGCTACGACGCGTAGCGAAAGCAGGTACGGCCGGGCGCCGGAGCCCCCGCGCCGACCGGCGGGCGGCCGGCCGGTGCGTGAGGCACTCGGGCACCGGCGCGCGCCTGCCGCGACCGTCCCGGCGGCCCGCCGAGGACGCGCCGCGGCCCGGGCTTTCGTTCAAGCTTTTCGATGGGCGCGCGGAAGGGGGAGGATGTACTCATGCAGCCACGGAACATGTCCATGAGCGGGGTCGTCGACCTCGGCGCGGTGAAGGCGGCCCAGGAGGCCAGGGCGAAGGCGGAGCAGGCGCGGGCGGAGGCCGCGCGGCAGGGCGGGGGCGGCGCCGTCTCGCCCGCGAGTCTGGTGATCGACGTCGATGAGGCGCACTTCGAGGGCGAGGTCCTCCAGCGCTCCGCCGAGGTTCCCGTCGTCATCGACTTCTGGGCCGAGTGGTGCCAGCCGTGCAAACAGCTCAGCCCGATCCTGGAGCGGCTCGCCGTCGAGTACAACGGCCGCTTCGTGCTCGCCAAGATCGACGTCGATGCCAACCAGATGCTGATGCAGCAGTTCGGGATCCAGGGCATCCCCGCGGTCTTCGCGGTGGTGGCCGGCCAGGCGCTGCCGCTCTTCCAGGGTGCCGCTCCCGAGCCCCAGATCCGCCAGACCCTCGACCAACTGGTGCAGGTCGCCGAGCAGCGCTTCGGCCTGACCGGGCTGACGGTCGACCCGGACGCCGAGGCCCCGGCCGAGCAGAGTGCGCCGGCCGAGCCCGCGGGCCCGTACGACGCCCTTCTGGAAGCGGCCGTCGCTGCGCTGGACAACGGCGACCTCGGCGGCGCCGTGCAGGCGTACAAGAACGTCCTCGCCCAGGACCCGGGCAACCCCGAGGCCAAGCTCGGCCTCGCCCAGGCGGAGCTGCTGCAGCGCGTCCAGGGCGTCGACCCGCAGGAGGTGCGCGAGAAGGCGGCCAGGAACCCGGGCGACGCCGCCGCGCAGATCGCCGCGGCGGACATGGATCTGGTGGGCGGTCACGTGGAGGACGCCTTCGGCCGACTTGTCGACACGGTCGCACGCACCGCAGGTGACGACCGTGAGGGCATCCGGTTGCGCCTGCTGGAGCTGTTCGACGTGGTGGGTGCCGAGGACCCGCGGGTGGCGGCCGCGCGCAGGGCACTTGCACGCGCGCTCTTCTGACCAGTCGCTAAACACCGGGCCTTGTGATGCCCGGGTGAAGGTTCTTTGAGGAAGCGATGCGGCGGCCGCACTTTGCCAAAACTTGGGGAAAGCGGCCGCTGTTACTCGCAGTAAGAACCACTCGTTGCTCTGTCCGTATACGCCCCTTCATGGGTGATCCGGTGTCACGGCGCGCAACACTCCGTGTGATCACTCGGTATCGGGCTGTCGTGATTCGGTTATCCGTCCGTTACTGCTCAGTAACGAACCCCCTTGTGCGGGCGACGAGAATGCACCACGATCGGCGACGCTCGGTCCATTCCCCTAGCCCGACGGCCAGTCGTGCGCGAAGGGTGTGGGTCCCCACCGGGCGGGGCGGGCACCGCTGGTGCCGGCCTTGGACAGGGGGGTCCTTGCCGCTTACGGCAGGGCCTGTCCGGAAGGTTGCGTATATGCGTGAAGGCGCAGCCAAAGTGGTTGTCGCTCGGGGGTGATCGCCGGTTTTTGGGCGCATGCAGTGCCTCCGAAGCGGGCGCTCTCCTTTCCGAGGACGTAGCACTTCTCCCATCCCTGCCCGATTGCACCCTCCAACGAGGTGCGGTCCGGGCCGGAGATGTACGTCCGAGAAGGAGGAAAGTCATGGAGTCCGTGGCTCGTGGCGGAACCAGATGGAAGCGGTTCGCCGTGGTCATGGTGCCGAGCGTCGCGGCGACCGCCGCGATAGGCGTGGCCCTTTCGCAGGGAGCGCTTGCGGCATCGTTCAGCGTGTCCGGTCAGCAGTTCAAGGTGACTGCCGACCGTCTTGACGGCACTGGTTTCGTGCAGTACGGCGCTATCGACAGCGGCAAGTCGGGTGACCACCCGGTGGCCGTGGTCGGCTTCGACGACGCGGAGATCACCAACCTCTGCCAGTCCGTGGTCGTGCCGGTGCCGGTCTTCGGCGATGTGTCGATGACCCTCAAGGCCGGTGCTCCCGGCGGCGAGAGGGTCAAGGCGAACAAGCTCTACATCGACGCCGACGACCTGCAGACCAACGCGACCTTCAACAACATCGACATCGGTACCTCGGTGGACAGCACCACCAAGGGCCCGGGCCCGTCGAAGGGCGACAAGTACCTTCCCGACAGCTTCTCCCAGCAGGCCGAATCCGCCACGTTCACCGACGTGAAGCAGCGGGCCTGGGCGACGACGGCAGGTACCTTCAAGCTCTCCGGCCTCGGTATGAAGGTCCAGAAGGGCAAGCACGAGTGCTACTGAGCGTCTCGACGCTGAGACACTTGGGCTGAACGGCCGGGCGCGGGGGCGCGGGTCACTCCCCGTCCGTCCCCGTGCCCTGCACCCAGCGCCGCACGGCCTGGGAGCCCACCGCACGATCACAGAACCAACGCCATTCCCGAGGAGCTGTACGACATGAGCGCCGAAGCGCAGGCAGGGTCGGGCGCAAGGCTCGGCCGGATGCGCCGATCGTTCCGAGGGTGGCGCGGGCAGCGCCCATTCTGGGGTGGTCTGCTGACGCTGCTGGGCGGCATCCCGATCATGTACTTCCCGTACGCGAACTTCACGCTCGGCACGATGACGATCCGGATGGCCACCACGGCCGGAGCCGGCTCCCTGATCATCGGTGTGCTGCTCATCGTGCTCGGTCTGACGATGTGGTACCAGAAGTACTCGCGGGTGTTCGCGGGCGTCGCCGCGATCCTGCTTGCCCTGGTCTCGCTGGTCGTCTCGAACTTCGGCGGTTTCTTCGTCGGCTTCCTGCTCGCGCTCGTCGGCGGCGCCCTCGCGATCTCCTGGGCGCCGGGCAGGGCGTCGTCCCAGGGCGCCGAGGGCGGCCCGGGCGGCAACGGCCCCGGGGAGCCCGACGAGCGGCCCGTTGCGCCCCCGGCCGTCGCCGGCGCCACCTATGTGGTGAGCGGTGAGCCCAGGGACCTGTTTGGCAACAGCCCATCGAAGGGGACGAACGGGAGGCACCGTGCGGGCTGACGAGGTGCACCACGAGGACTTCGAGGGCGAGTCCCGGGAGAGAACCGGCGGACGGCATGCCGCGGGGCGGCACGCGGCGCCCAGGCGGCCGCTCTTCACCAGGCTCCAGATGCCGGCGGGCAAGGCGATAGCCCTCGCGGCGATGCCCACCGCCGTCCTCATGGGCATGGGCCTGACCCCGACGCTCGCCCAGGCCAAACCGCTGCCGAAGAACCCGTTCCAGGACGGGCCCTGCGTCACCCAGCCGGACGAGTCCCCGGACGACGCCGAGAAGGACGGCAAGGCCGGCGACAAGGACGGCAAGACGGGCAAGGCCGGCGACAGTACCGGCAAGGACACCTCGGACGAGGCCGGCGACGGCAAGAGCGGCGGAGCCTCGGCGACGCCCGCCCCGTCCGACTCCGCGACGCCGTCCGGGACGCCCGGCTCCCCGTCGTCGGACGGGGCGGGCACCGACCCTGCGCCGTCCCCGTCCGCGTCGTCGTCCTCGAAGGACTCCGACGGCGGCCTGCTGGGTGATCTCGGCGGCGCGCTCGGCAGCGTCCTGTCGCCCGGACGGCACGAGTCGGCCGCACCGCAGTCCAGCCCGTCGCCGTCGGCCGGTTCGGCCACCGGCAGCGGCAAGGACTCCGGTTCGGTGGTGGACAAGGTCGCCGGCACCGCCGAGGACACCGTCGGCAAGGTCGCGGACACGGCGGAGCACGTCACGGACGGCGTCAAGGACGCCGCGGGCAAGGCGGTCGAGCCGTCCTCGTCCGCAGACAACCCGCTGGCACCGGACGCGAGCGGCAAGGACGCGTACCCGTGCGTGGTCGAGAAGAAGTCCGCGGGCGAGGACGAGACCCCGCCGGTGCCGATCCCTAACCAGCCGTGGAACCTCCAGGCCAGCTCGCTGCTGCTGAAGGGCCTCGACTACAAGGGCGTCGTCAACCTGACGATGCCCAACGGCCGGACCAAGCAGGCCCTGAAGTTCACCACCGACGGCGGCGTCGACATCGGCGACCTGCACCAGACGGTGGCCGGTCCGGACGGCAAGACGTACCACGTCCAGGCCGCACCCGGCTCGACGTCCACGATCCGCGGCGGTCAGGTGACGATGTACACGGAGAGGCTCTCGGGCAACCTCTTCGGCGTCATCCCGATCGTGTTCGACCCGGAGCACCCGCCGCCGCTGAACGTCCCGGTCGCCCTCTTCACGCACGTCAACATCGTCCAGGCCGGCCAGTTCGGCGGGAACCTCACCGTGCCCGGCCTGCACCAGTACCTCACCGGCTGAGCCCGCCGGGCGCCGCACCCGAGACCGTGGCCCGTATCCCGTCAGGGGTGCGGGCCACGGTGCGTGGAGGCTGTTCCCGGGGCCCGGCCACCGCCCCCCGAGGGGGTGCGCACCCCGCGGGCGGGGAAGCGCGTGGCCGGCCGCGCGGGGAGTGTCAGGCCGCGCCCAGGTGGTGCACCCGGACCATGTTGGTGGTGCCGGGCACCCCGGGGGGCGAGCCTGCGGTCATCACCACGATGTCGCCCTGGTTGAAGCGGTTCAGCTTGACCAGCTCCGCGTCGACCAGCTCGACCATCGCGTCGGTGTTGTCCACGTGCGGCACCACGAAGGCCTCCACGCCCCAGGTCAGCGTGAGCTGGTTGCGGGTGGACACGTCCGTGGTGAAGGCGACGATCGGCTGCACCGCACGGTAGCGGGAGAGCCTGCGCGCGGTGTCGCCGGACTTGGTGAAGGCGACCAGGCCCTTGCCCCCGAGGAAGTCCGCGATCTCGCAGGCGGCCCGGGCCACCGATCCGCCCTGGGTCCTGGGCTTCTTGCCCATCACCAGCGGCTGGAGGCCCTTGGACAGCAGCTCCTGCTCCGCGGCGATGACGATCTTCGACATGGTCTTGACCGTCTCGACCGGGTAGGCGCCCACCGACGACTCGGCCGAGAGCATCACCGCGTCGGCGCCGTCCAGGATGGCGTTGGCGACGTCGGACGCCTCCGCGCGGGTGGGCCGGGAGTTGGTGATCATCGACTCCATCATCTGGGTCGCCACGATCACCGGCTTGGCGTTGCGGCGGCAGAGCTCGATGAGCTGCTTCTGCACCATCGGCACCTTCTCCAGCGGGTACTCGACGGCCAGGTCGCCGCGGGCCACCATCACACCGTCGAACGCCATCACGACGTCCGCCATGTTGGCCACCGCCTGCGGCTTCTCCACCTTGGCGATGACGGGGACCCGGCGGCCCACCTCGTCCATGACCGCGTGGACGTCCTTGATGTCGTTGGCGTCCCGGACGAAGGACAGCGCGACCATGTCGCAACCGAGGCGCAGCGCGAAGCGCAGGTCCTCCACGTCCTTGTCGGAGAGCGCGGGCACGTTCACCGCCGCGCCCGGGAGGTTGATGCCCTTGTGGTCCGAGATCACGCCGCCCTCGACGACGATGGTCTTCACCCGCGGCCCGCTGACCTCCACGACGCGCAGCTCGACGTTGCCGTCGTTGATCAGGACCGGATCGCCGATGGCGACGTCACCGGGCAGGCCCTTGTAGGTGGTGCCGCAGATCGACTTGTCGCCCTGGACGTCCTCGGTGGTGAGGATGAACTCGTCGCCCCGCACCAGCTCGACAGGGCCTTCGGCGAAGGTCTCCAGGCGGATCTTGGGGCCCTGCAGGTCGGCGAGGGCGCCCACGGCCCTGCCGGTGTCCTCCGCGGCCCTGCGGACGCGGTGGTACCGCTCCTCGTGCTCGGCGTGGGAGCCATGACTGAAATTGAAGCGGGCCACGTTCATCCCGGCCTCGATGAGCGATTTCAACTGCTCGTACGAGTCGACGGCGGGGCCCAGTGTGCAGACGATTTTGGAACGGCGCATAGGTCGGATCCTATCGGTTTGTTTCAGGGCGGAATTATCCAGAGTCCACCGACGTGCAGAAGTGACACATGGGCGGCGCCATGCTCAGGTGTCGGGTTTTTTCAGGGCTTTACCAGGGTGTATGTCTGGTTCGCGATCTCCATTTCCTCGTCGGTCGGCACCACCGCCACCGCGACCCGCGCCCCGGGCGGTGAGACCAGCCGCGCGCCACCGCCGGGCGCCGTGTTCCGCTCCGCGTCCACCGCGAGGCCGAGTCCGTCCAGCCCCGCAACGGCGGCCTCGCGCACCTGCGCGGAGTTCTCCCCGACACCCGCCGTGAACGCCAGCGCGTCGAGCCGGCCGAGTACCGCGTAATAGGCGCCGATGTATTTCCGCAGCCGGTGCGCGTAGATGTCGAAGGCGAGCCCGGCCTGTTGATCGCCTTCCGCACGGCGCCGCTGTATCTCCCGCATGTCGTTCTCCCCGCACAGCCCGAGCAGTCCGCTCCTCGTGTTCAGCAATTCGTCGACCTCGTCGGCCGACATTCCGCCGACCCGCATCAGATGGAAGACGACCGCGGGGTCCACGTCTCCGGAGCGGGTACCCATGACCAGGCCCTCCAAGGGGGTGAGGCCCATCGAGGTCTCCACACAGCACCCGCCGCGCACGGCGGCCGCGGAGGCGCCGTTGCCCAGGTGCAGCACGATCACGTTGACGTCCGCCGGGTCCTTGCCCAGCAGGCGGGCGGTGGCCCGTGAGACGTAGGCGTGGGAGGTGCCGTGGAAGCCGTAGCGGCGTACGCGGTGCGCGTCCGCGGTGTCCACGTCGATCGCGTAGCGTGCCGCGGCCTGCGGGATCGTGGTGTGGAATGCGGTGTCGAAGACGGCCACCTGGGGCAGGTCGGGCCGCAGGTCCATGGCGGTGCGGATGCCGGCGAGGTTCGCCGGGTTGTGCAGCGGTGCGAGCGGGACGAGCCGTTCGATCTCGGCGAGCACCCCCTCGTCGACGACGGCGGGCTCGGTGAACACCTGCCCGCCGTGCACCACCCGGTGCCCGATGGCCGCGAGCCGCGGCGAGTCGAGGCCGACCCCGTCGGCGGACAGCTCCCGCGCGACGGTCCGCAGGGCCGCGTGGTGGTCGGCGACCCGGCCCGAGCGCTCGCGGCGGGACCCCCTGCCCGCGGCCGGCGTGTGCACCACGCGGGAGGTCTCCTCGCCGATCCGCTCGACCAGGCCGGTGGCCGGCCTGGCTCCGGTGGTCATGTCGATCAGTTGGTACTTCAGCGAGGAGGAGCCGGAGTTGAGCACGAGGACGTGGTCCGGCCCGGCGTCCTGGGCCGGGGGCGGTGCGTGCACGGACGAAGCGTTCACGAACGGTGCGCTTTCTGCTGGGGGGCGGGCGGACTCGAGGGCACCGGGTGGCCGCCCTCGCTGCTCAGGAGGGCTGCTGCGCCTGGATCGCCGTGATGGCGACCGTGTTGACGATGTCGCCGACCAGGGCGCCCCGGGAGAGGTCGTTGACCGGCTTGCGCAGCCCCTGGAGGACCGGGCCGACGGCGACCGCGCCCGCGGAGCGCTGCACGGCCTTGTAGGTGTTGTTGCCGGTGTTGAGATCGGGGAAGACGAGGACGGTGGCGCGGCCCGCCACCTCCGAGAGCGGCAGCTTGGTGGCGGCCACCGAGGGCTCCACCGCGGCGTCGTACTGGATCGGGCCCTCGGTGCTCAGATCGGGACGGCGGGCGCGCACCAGCTCGGTGGCGGCGCGGACCTTGTCGACGTCCGCGCCGGAGCCCGAGGTGCCGGTGGAGTACGACAGCATCGCGATCCGCGGCTGGACCCCGAACCGCTCGGCGGTGGCGGCCGACTGGATGGCGATGTCGGCCAACTGCTCGGCGTCGGGGTCCGGGTTCACCGCGCAGTCGCCGTACACGAGCACGGTGTCCGCGAGGCACATGAAGAAGACCGAGGAGACGATCGAGGCGTCCGGGCGGGTCCTGATGATCTCGAAGGCCGGCCGGATGGTCGCCGCGGTGGAGTGCACGGCACCGGAGACCATGCCGTCCGCGAGGCCCTGCTCCACCATCAGGGTGCCGAAGTAGTTGACGTCCGCGACCACGTCGAGCGCCAGCTCCCTGCTGACGCCCTTGTGGGCGCGCAGCTCGGCGTACCGCCCGGCGAAGCGGTCCCGCAGCTCCGCGGCGGCCGGGTCCAGCAACTGGGCGTCGGCGAGGTCGATGCCGAGGTCGGCGGCCTTCCTGCGGATCTGCTCGGTGGGCCCGAGCAGTGTCAGGTCGCACACGCCGCGGCGCAGCAGCACCTCGGCGGCGCGCAGGATGCGCTCCTCGGTGCCCTCCGGCAGCACCACCCGGCGCCGGGCGCTGCGCGCCTGCTCCAGCAGCCGGTGCTCGAACATCATCGGCGTGACGCGGGTGCTGCGCGGCGCGGAGAACCCGCCGAGCAGCTCGTCGGGGTCGGTGAACCGCTCGAAGAGGCCGAGCGCCGTCTCCGCCTTGCGGGGCGTGTCCGCGCTCAGTTTGCCCTCCAGCGTGAAGAGCCGGGTGGCGGTGGGGAAGGTGTTGCCCGCCACCGATATCACCGGGGTGCCGGGCGCGAGCCGGGCGGCCAGGGACAGGATCTCCCCGCCGGGCCGTTCGCCCAGGGTGAGCAGCACCCCGGCGATCGGCGGCGTGCCGGCGCTGTGCGCGGCCAGCGCTCCCACCACCAGGTCGGCGCGGTCGCCCGGCGTCACCACCAGGCAGCCCGGGGTGAGTGCGGCGAGCAGGTTGGGCAGCATCGCGCCGCCGATCACGAAGTCCATGACGTCCCTGGCCAGGCCCGCCTCGTCGCCGAGCAGGACAGTCCCGCCGAGGGCGTGGGCGGTCTGCGCGACCGTGGGCGCGGCGAGCGCCGGCTCGTCCGGGAGCACGTAGCAGGGCAGGGGGAGGTGGGCGGACAACTCGGCGGCGATCGCGGCACGGTCCGCGGGCGCCGCACGGTTGACGAACAGCGCGGCGATCTCGCAGCCGAGGCTCTCGTAGGCCCGGTGGGCATTGCGGGCCTCGGCCGCCACGGACCCGTCGCTCTGGCCGCGGCCGCCGATCACGAGGAGCACGGGGGCGCCGAACTCGTTGGCGAGCCGGGCGTTCAGGGCCAGCTCGTCGGGCAACTGGGTGTCCGCGTAGTCGGTGCCGAGCACGATGACGGCCTCGTAGTCGCGGGCCACCCGGTGGAAGCGGTCGACGAGCCGGGAGACCAGCTCGTCGGTGCCCAGCTCGGCCTGGACGGCGGCCGCCTCGCGGTAGTCCATGCCGAAGCTGGTGGCGGGGTCCTGGGACAGCCGGTAGCGGGTGCGCAGCAGGTCGAAGAGGCGGTCGGGCGCCTCGTGCAGCAGCGGGCGGAAGACGCCCACCCGGTCGACCCGGCGGGTCAGCAGTTCCATGACGCCCAGCTCGACGACCTGGCGGCCGTCGCCCCGTTCGATCCCGGTCACGTACACGCTGCGCGTCACGCATGCTCTCCGTTCCATCGCCGTCTTCACCACTGTGCTGCCGGGCTTCTCGGTGGCGTCCCCGGTTCACGCGGACGTCACCGGCCGGCCCCGCCCGTGTCGCCCCGGGGGGACAGGGTTCACATCGGACGGCGTGACTGCTCGGGGGCGGACCGTGTGAGCAAGGGCCCTCTTGACAATACCGTGCCGGGTGGGTAAGCCACCCCGGTGGCATGCGGCCCGGCCGGTATCGGGCCGTTCCGGAGAGGGCCGCGGGCAGGGCGTGAAACAATCGGATCGGCACATCAACGGCGGCAGGGAGCAGGAGACAGAGCACGATGCGCATCGGAGTTCTCACCGCAGGCGGCGACTGCCCTGGCCTGAACGCAGTGATCCGGTCGGTCGTGCACCGGGCCGTGACGCACTACGGCGACGAGGTGATCGGCTTCGAGGACGGCTACGCGGGCCTGCTCGACGGCCGCTACCGCACGCTCGACCTCAATGCGGTGAGCGGCATCCTCTCCCGCGGCGGCACCGTCCTCGGCTCCTCCCGCCTGGCCCGCGACCGGTTCCGCGCGGCCTGTGAGAACGCCCGCCAGCTCGCCACCGAGCACGGCTTCGACGTGCTGATCCCGATCGGCGGCGAGGGCACGCTGACCGCGGCGCGGATGCTGTCCGACGCCGGGGTGCCCGTCGTCGGCGTGCCCAAGACCATCGACAACGACATCTCCTCCACCGACCGCACGTTCGGGTTCGACACCGCGGTCGGCGTGGCCACCGAGGCCATGGACCGCCTGAAGACCACGGCCGAGTCCCACCAGCGGGTGATGGTCGTGGAGGTCATGGGCCGGCACGCGGGCTGGATCGCGCTGGAGTCCGGCATGGCCGGCGGCGCGCACGGCATCTGCCTGCCCGAGCGGCCCTTCGACCCGGCCCACCTGGTGAAGATGGTCGAGGAGCGCTTCGACCGCGGCAAGAAGTTCGCCGTCATCTGCGTCGCCGAGGGCGCCCACCCGATCGAGGGCAGCATGGACTACCAGAAGGGCGAGATCGACCAGTACGGCCACGAGCGCTTCCAGGGCATCGGCACCGCCCTCGCCTTCGAGCTGGCCCGCCGCCTGGGCAAGGAGGCCAAGCCCGTCATCCTCGGCCATGTGCAGCGCGGCGGCACCCCGACGGCCTACGACAGGGTGCTCGCCACCCGGTTCGGCTGGCACGCGGTGGAGGCGGCGCACCGCGGCGACCACGGCCGGATGACGGCCCTGCGCGGCACGGACATCGTCATGGTCCCGCTCGCCGAGGCCGTCACCGAACTGAAGACGGTCCCGAAGCACCGGATGGACGAGGCCGAGTCGGTGTTCTAGGCGTCCCCCGCCGAGCCGCCGGGCGCCGCCCGCCGCACCGCACGCACTGCACCGCCCGCACCGCCGCGCTGCCGAACCGGCGGGGAGGACGAACGGCCGAGTGCGGAGCGGGGGGATGTTTCGGCCGATCGGGGGTTTCCTCGCCGGAGGGGAACAGAATCCTGCCATGAGCGGTTCATCCGCATATGGCAACTCTTGGACTCATCGGCAGCGGCCTCATCGGAGGCACGCTCGCCCACCTGGCGGTGGACGCAGGACTGGACGTCGTGCTCAGCAACTCGCGCGGACCGGAGACGCTCTCCGACCTCGTCGCGGAACTCGGCCCCCGGGCCCGGGCGGCGACCCCCGCCGAGGCGGCGGAAGCCGGGGACTGGGTCGTCGTCACGATCCCGTTCCACGCCCTGACGAAGGTGCCCCGCGAGCCGCTCGCCGGCAAGACGGTCATCGACACCGGAAACTACTATCCCGAGCGCGACGGGACCTTCCCGGAGCTGGAGGCGAAGCAGGTCACCGAGAGCGAGCTGCTCCAGCGGCACCTGACCGGGGCGCACGTCGTGAAGGCGTTCAACAACATCTTCTACAAGCACCTCGCCGACCTGCCGAGGCCGGTGGGCGCTGCGGACCGCACCGCCCTGCCGATCGCCGGTGACGACACCACCGCGAAGCAGCACGCCACCGAGCTGCTCTCGCTCCTCGGCTACGACGCCGTGGACGTCGGGCCGCTCACCGAAAGCTGGCGGTTCCAGCCGGGCACCCCGGTCTACGGGTTGCCCTACGCGGCGAGCAAGGACGCCGGGTTCATGAACGACCCGGCCGCGCACGCCCCCGCCTCGGAGATCACCGAGGCACTGGCGGCGGCCCGGCGCTGACCCCGCGCCGTACCGCGTACACGGGCCCCCGCGTACGCGGTACGGCTGTGCGGCGTACGCGACACCGGCTGCGGGCGTACGCGCTCCCCTCGTAACCCTCGCCGTTCCAGGGCCGTTCATCACACCGGGATGTCGTGCTGCCGGCAGGGGAGGGAATATCGGTGACGGCCGAGGAGACGGGTGCGGCGAGCGGTCCGGGGTGCGGGGAGCCGGAGCCGTCGGACAGCCTGCGGACGTTCGGGGCGGTGGTCCAGGGCCTGCGTGAGCACGCGGGGCTCAGCCGTGAGGAGTTCGGCGAACTGGTGCGGTTCTCCAAGCACACGGTGGCATCCGTCGAGCAGGGGCGACGGATGCCGGATGCCGACTTCGTCGAGGCGGCGGAGGGGGTGTTGGGGGACACGGGGGCGTTGCGGAGGGCGGCGCGTCATCTTTCCCGGAAGCCTGGGTTGGCAGTGTGGTTTCGGCGTTGGGCACACTTGGAGGCAGACGCGATCTGCCTATGTACATACGAGTGCCGGTTGATCCCTGGGTTGTTGCAGACCGAGGAGTACGCGCGGACACTGTTCGTGAATGCTGTTCCGCCGTTGGACGACGATCAGATCGAGCTCCAGCTCGCAGCTCGGTTGGAACGGCAAAGGCTTCTCCGAGAGCACCCGAACACGTCATACAGTTTTATCCTCGAAGAGCACCTGCTCTTGCGGGGCCTGGGCGGACGGGAAGTGACGCGGGGGGCTATCGGGCACCTTCTGGAGGTCGCCGAGTTGCGGAACGTCGAAATCCAGATCATGCCCGTGAGCAGGAAAGCGCATGCTGGGCTAGGAGGCCCCATGCAGTTGCTGGAGACTCCCGACCACCAGTGGTTCGCTTACAACGAGGCACAGCGCGGCGGCCTCCTCATCTCTGACTCCAAGGAGATCAGCGTGCTTCAGAAGCGATACGCCAGGATGCGCTCACAAGCCCTCACCTTGGATGATTCGGTGCGCCTACTGGAACAGATGAAGGGAGAGCTGTGAGCAGCACCGGACGTAAGTGGTTCAAGTCCACCTACAGCAGCAGCGGAGACGGCGACTGCGTAGAGGTCGCCCTCGACTGGCACAAGTCCACGTACAGCAGCGGCAGCGACGGCGACTGCGTAGAGGTCGCCCTCACCTGGCACAAGTCCACCTACAGCAGCGGCAGCGAGGGCGACTGCGTGGAGATAGCCACCTGCCCCACCGCCGTGCACGTCCGGGACTCGAAGGACAGGGAAGGCCCCCGCCTCAGCCTCACCGCCGCGGCGTGGGAGACCTTCCTCCCGTACGTGGCGGGCACCGCGTCACGGAGGCCGACCGTCAGCCCTTGACGGCGCCGCCGAGCGCGAAGCCGCCGCCGAGCCGCCGGGCGATCAGCGCGTACAGCAGGATCACCGGCACGGAGTACAGCATCGAGAACGCCGCGAGCTGACCGTAGATCACCTGGCCGCGGTTGCCGAAGAACGTGAAGATCGAGACCGAGGCGGGTAGCTGGTCCGGGGTGAGCAGCAGCATGAAGGGGACGAAGAAGTTGCCCCACATCATGATGAAGCTGTAGATCGTCACCACGGTCAGCCCGGGGCCCATCAGCGGCAGCACCACCCGGACCAGCGTCTGCAGGCCGGAAGCGCCGTCCGTCCAGGCGGCCTCCTCCAGGACCAGCGGCACACCGTCCATGAAGTTCTTCATCAGCCAGATGGCGAACGGCAGTTGGGAGGCGGCCAGGAACAGCGCCGTACCCGACATGGTGTCGATCAGGTTCACCTGCACGAAGAGGCCGTAGACCGGCACCATCACCGCCGTGATCGGCAGGCAGGTGGAGAAGAGGATCGTCAGCAGGTAGGGGCGCGAGAAGCGGCCGCGGTAGCGGGACAGCGGGTACGCGGCCAGCGCCGCGCACACCACCGTCAGCAGGGTCGCGCTGCCGCACAGCACCAGGCTGTTGAGCATCGGGGTGAAGGTGATCTCGTCCGTCAGCACCGCCGAGAAGTTCCCGAACGACGGCGACGACGGCAGCTTGACCCGCAGGTCGGCCTGGGAGTCGATGGACGAGAGGACCAGCCAGACCAGCGGCAGCGCGAAGGCCACCGCGGCCACCAGCAGCGCGGCGCTCGCGGCGATCCTGGCACGCGTCGGGCGCCGCAGCACCGGCACCCGCAGCAAGGACGGCAGGGACACCGGCCCTCACACCTCCGTTCGTACAAGACGCAGGTACACCAGCGAGAACAGCGCCCCCACCAGCAGCAACAGCAGCGCGATCGCCGTGCCGTAGCCGATCAGGCTCTTGTTGAACGCCTGGTCGTACATCATCACCGGCAGGGTCGTGGACCGGTTTCCGGGGCCGCCTCGGGTCATGGCCCAGATCAGGCCGAACACGGACAGCGTCTGGAGGGTGTTCAGCATCAGATTGGTGCCGATGGACCTGCTGATCATCGGCAGCGTCACGTGCCACACCCGCCGCCAGCCGCTCGCACCGTCGACCTCGGCGGCCTCGGTGATCTCCTTCGGCACCTCGGAGAGCGCCGCCGAGTAGATCAGCATCGAGAAGGCGGTGCCGCGCCAGACGTTGGCGAAGGACACCGCGAGGATCGGCAGCGTGAACAGCCAGTTCTGGGACGGCAGATGGAGCCAGTGAAGGATGGCGTTCAGGGTCCCCTCGCGGCGGAAGAACGCGTACAGCAGGAACGCGGCGACGATCTCCGGGAGCACCCAGGCCGTGATCACCAACGAACCGGTGAGCGTGCGCACCCACTTCGCCGCCTGCCGCATCAGACCCGCGAGCACGAGTCCGAGCGTGTTCTGCCCGACGATCGAGGAGATGACGGTGAAGACCAGCGTCAGCCACACCGCGTTGCGGAACTCCGGGTCGGTGAACGCCCGCCGGAAGTTGTCGAGGCCGACGAAGTCCGTGTGCGACGACCCGGTGAGCTGCATGTCGGTGAACGCCGTGTAGACGCAGTAGACGATCGGCCCCGCGAGGAACAGCAGGAGCAGCACGGTCGCCGGGACGACGGGCAGCCAGCGCAGCGGCCCCGCCCCGCGGGCCCGGCGCCCGCCGGGCGGGGGCGGCGGGGCGCCGCCGCGGCACGCGGCCGCGGGCCCCGCCGCCTCGACGGCGCTCACTTCGTCACCACGGCGCCCTGGGCGATGTCCCGCAACTGGCCGTCATAGGTCTTCGCCGCGGCCAACGGAGAGGCGTCGCCCGTGGTGACCGACTCCATGGCGTCGCCGATCGCGGACGAGACCTGCGGGTAGACCGGCAGCGCGGGACGGTAGTGCGTGTACTTCACCAGTTGCGTGAAGAAGTCGATGCCGGGCATCGAGTGCAGGTACTCCTGGTTGGCGGCGACGTCCTTGCGGACCGCGATCTGCGCGTCGACGATGTCCCAGTGCGCCGCGTTCGCCGGCTTCTGCATGGTCTTGACGAAGTCGAAGGCGAGGTCCGGGTTGCCGGCCTTCTGCGGGATCGACCAGGCCCAGCCGCCGGACATGGAGACCTTCCCGGGCGCCTGCCCGTGCTGGGTGGGCATCGCCGCCTGGCCGAGGTCCGTCTTCCAGGCCGGCCACTCGTGCGACCCGTTGCTGATCCAGAACTGGCCCAGCCAGGAGCCGTCCAGCGAGATGGCGAGCTTGCCCTCCGGCAGCCACTCGTTGGCGGAGGTGGTGTTGACGTTGGGGTCCAGCGCGTCCGAGACGTCCGGGCCGAGCTTCTCGCCGTACACCGTCCTCACGAACTGAAGGGCGTCCCTGAAGCCCTTGCTGCCCGTCACCCACTTCTTGGACGCCGGGTCGTACATCGGGTTCCGGCCGTCGCCGGTGCCGTACAGCAGCATCTCGAAGCCCTGCATCACCGAGACCTCGCCGGGTGCCTTGCCCGTGAACACGTTCAGCGGGATGACACCGGGGACCTTCTTCTTGATGGTGCGGGCCGCGGCGAGGATGTCGTCCCAGGTCTTCGGCTGCCAGTTCGCGGGCAGCCCGGCCTTGGCGAAGATCTTCTTGTTGAACCACAGGCCGCGGGTGTCGGTGCCGTCCGGGACGCCGTACGTCTTGCCGTCCTGCGCCTTCGCCGCCGCCTTGGCGGTGGGCAGGAACTGGTCCCAGGTGCTCCACTTGGCGATGTAGCCGTCCAGCGGCTTCAGATAGCCCGCCTCGATGTCCGAGTTGATCCGGAAGGTGTCCTCGTAGACCAGGTCGGGCGCGGTCTTGGGCGAGCGCATCATCTGCTGCGCCTTGGTGGCGTAGTCGTTCTGCGACGCCTGGATCGGGATGAGGTCGACCTTCTTGCCCGGATGTTCCTTCTCGAACTCCTTCTTCATCTGCTCCAGGAACTGGTCCATGAAGCGGACCTTGTTGTCGGTGCTGCGTTCGTACGCGATCTTGACGGTGTCGGGATCGCTGCCTGAACTCCCGCCGCAGGCGGCGAGGGAGCCGGCGGCGAGCAGTGCGGCAAGGGCGACTGTGGCGGAGCGAGCGGTGGGGCGCACGGGCACAACCTCCTGCGTGGCCGGAACTGGCCGGGTCGCCACGGGCGTGGCGGTGGCTGCCCGGTGAACGTAAGCGGCGGTCGTGAGCAGGGTCAATGGTCGTGCGTCGACACGAGGGCGCGCCGTGTCAAGTTGTTATCGGCCGCAGGGCAGTTGCGACCGGGCCGGCGCGAGAGGGCCACAATCCTTCGAGCATGAACTAAATGAACGGAAGCGTGACCGTCCCCACGCCCTGGGGGATAGTCACCGGACAGTCGTCAAGGAGGCACCCCCGTGACAGCTCCTCAGGTGGCACCGGCCGCCAAGCGGGACAGAACGCACTACCTCTACCTCACCGTTGTCGTCGCGGTGGTGCTCGGCATCGTGGTCGGCTTCGCCGCACCCGACTTCGCCGTCGAACTGAAGCCGCTCGGCACCGGATTCGTGAACCTGATCACGATGATGATCTCGCCGATCATCTTCTGCACGATCGTGCTGGGCGTCGGCTCGGTGCGCAAGGCGTCCAAGGTCGGTGCGGTGGGCGGCCTCGCACTGGTCTACTTCCTGGTGATGTCGACGGTGGCCCTCGCGCTCGGCCTGGTCGTCGGCAACATCCTGGAGCCGGGCAGCGGCCTGCACCTGACCGAGGCGGCCCGGCACGCGGGCGCCGCACAGGCCGAGGGCGCCTCGTCGTCCACCACGGACTTCCTGCTCGGCATCATCCCGACCAGCCTGCTGTCCGCGTTCACCGAGGGCGAGGTGCTGCAGACGCTGCTCGTGGCGCTGCTGGTCGGCTTCGCGCTCCAGGCCCTCGGCAGCGCGGGCCAGCCGGTGCTCACCGGTATCGCGCACATCCAGCGGCTGGTCTTCCGCGTGCTGTCGATGATCATGTGGGTCGCGCCGGTGGGTGCGTTCGGCGCCATGGCGGCGGTGGTCGGCGAGACCGGCGTCGCCGCGCTGAAGTCACTCGCCGTGATCATGATCGGCTTCTACATCACCTGCATCGTGTTCGTCTTCGTCGTGCTCGGCTCCCTGCTGCGCCTGATCGCGGGAGTCAGCATCTTCAGGCTGCTGAGCTATCTGGCGCGCGAGTTCCTGCTGATCCTGTCCACGTCGTCCTCCGAGTCGGCGCTGCCGCGGCTGATCGCGAAGATGGAGCACCTCGGCATCAGCAGGCCGGTGGTCGGCATCACCGTGCCGACCGGTTACTCGTTCAACCTGGACGGCACCGCGATCTACCTGACGATGGCCTCGCTGTTCGTCGCCAACGCCATGGACAAGCCGCTGAGCGCGGGCGAGCAGATATCGCTGCTGGTGTTCATGGTGATCGCGTCCAAGGGTGCGGCGGGGGTGACCGGCGCGGGCCTGGCCACCCTGGCCGGCGGCCTCCAGTCGCACCGGCCCGAGCTGCTGGACGGCGTCGGCCTGATCGTCGGCGTCGACCGCTTCATGAGCGAGGCCCGCGCCCTCACCAACTTCGCGGGCAACGCGGTCGCCGCGGTCCTGGTCGGCACCTGGACCAAGGAGATCGACAAGGCCCGGGTCGAGCAGGTACTCGCGGGCGAGGTGCCGTTCGACGAGACGACCCTCGTCGACGAGTCCACCGCGGGCCTGACGTCGGGGGAGACGGCCGTGCCTGCGCAGTCGAACGAGCCCGCCCCCCGATAGCGGTTCGGGGCTGCGTCATCGGCCGGGGCGGGGGCGGCGGGGCCGGTGCCGTCGCCACGGGGCGGTCCCCGCCGTCCGCGGGCCGGGGCCGCGGGCCGCGGCGGGACGGCGGGGCGCCAACCCCGCCGAAGGCCCTGCCCCCGCCCCGCCCTGTCGGCGGATCCGGGCCTGCCGGGTGCGCGTGGGTGCCGGGTGCGCGTGGGCAGCGGGGCTTCTCGCTGGGCGGCTGCGATCCCCGCGATGACTCCCCGACCGGCTCGGCGACCCGGGCGTTGGCTCGCGGCGCGGGCCGGGGAGTCACAGGGCGCGTGGACCCGACGGCGCCGGGCGGCCTGCTACGGCCGGACGTAGGGCCGAGTCATGATCTCCATGTTGTGGCCGTCCGGGTCGTCGAAGTAGGCGCCGCGACCGCCGAAGAGGCGGTTGATCCGGCCGGGTTCGGTGTGGCCGGGATCGGCGTGGTAGGTGACCCCGACCGCCTCCAGTCGGGCGATCATGGTGTCGAACCGGTCGTCGGGCACGAGGAACGCGTAGTGCTGCGACTGGATCGGCTCGTCGCGCTTCTCGTAGTAGTCGAGTGTCACCCCGTTGGCCAGGTCGACGGGCAGGAACGGCCCGAAGGGGGCGCCGACCTCCAGCCCCAGGACCGCTGCGATGAACTCGGCCGACAGGTGGCGGTCCGTGGCGTGGACGGCGGTGTGGTTGAGCTGGACGGCGCCCGGCGATACGGGCTTCTGCCGGTGCTGCTGATCTTGTGGCATGTGTGGATGTGTCTCCGGGTCCTGGATCCGCTGTGGAGCGCCGCGTGGGGGCGCTGGGAGGGAGGACGCGGAGGAAGGGCGGGGCTCTCGCCCGCCTCGGGCTCACGCCGAGGCCGGGTGCCCCACTCGTGTATGGCCCATGGCCGACCCGGCAGTCACCTGAGTGACCCTAATACCTCACCGTGCGTCATGACAACGCCGGATGCCGTTGCCCGCCAACAGCCCGGCTTCCGCCCGGCTGCCCGGGGGCTGCCGGGCGGGAGGTACGAGTGCGGCTCACGCGCTGCCGGCCCGCGTGCGTTCCGCACCGGCGTGGTGTGCGTACCGTTCCCGGGCCCTGCGAGGACGGCGGGGGGCCGTCGGGAAACCGCGTGACGGATACGGCGGACACAGCGGCCTCTGGCGGGGACCGGGGCCCAGGCCGGATCATTGCCGGATCGAGGACGAGAGGGGCGGTGTCGTCATGGTGGCGGGGCGTGTCAGCGTGCTGGGCGCGGGTGTCATGGGTCTGAGCACGGCCCACGAACTGGCCCTGCGCGGCCACAGCGTCACGGTGATCGCCGACCGGACCGCGGAGGCGAGCGTGTCCGGGGTCGCCGCCGCCCTGTGGTTTCCGCACCGCAGCGGCGCGTCCCCGTTCCTCGTGCCGTGGCTGCTGGCTGCCAGGAGGCGCTTCGAGCAGCTCGCCGCGGATCGCGGCACCGGGGTCGACCTGCGGCCGGGCACCGTGGTGGAACGGAGCGCGGACGCGGACCGCTCGTGGACCGAGGCCGTCCCCAAGTACCGCGAGGCGACCGCGGACGAACTGCCCCCCGGGGCCGTGGCGGGCGTACGGGCGGTGCTGCCGGTGATCTCCATGCCGCACTACCTGCCCTGGCTGCGCGCTCGCTGCGCCGCTCTCGGCGTGCGGTTCGCCACCCGCACGGTCGGCCGCGTCGACGACCTCGCGGGCGGTGCAGGACGGGCAGGCGGCACCGACCTGGTCGTCGTCGCCGCGGGCATGCGCTCGGGGGACCTCCTCGACGACGACTCGGTGTATCCGGTGCGCGGGCAGGTCCTGCGCCTGCCCGATCCCGGGATCACCGAATGGATCACCGACGAGGACCACCCCGGCGGTCTCGCGTACGTCGTGCCCCGCCGCGGGGAGGTCGTCTGCGGAGGGACGGGGGAGATCGGGTCCTGGGACACCGCACCGGATGCCGGGACGGAGCGGGAGATCCTCCGCCGGGTGTGCGCCCTCGTGCCCGCCCTGGCCGGCCGGCCCGTCCTCTCCCGTGCCGTGGGCCTGCGCCCCGCCCGGGACGCCATCCGCCTGGAGCATGTGCCGGGCCACGCCCTGCCCGTCATCGCCTGCTACGGACACGGAGGGGCGGGCATCACCCTGTCCTGGGGCTGCGCGCAGGCGGTCGCCGACCTCGCCGACCGGATCTGAGCGGCAGCCCGGGCAGGGGTCCGCGGTCCAACGGCCGGTGTCGCCCCCGGTGTTCCGGTCGACCGCGGGCGGGACGGCCACGGTCCTGGTGACGGCCGTCCGCGGCGGAAGCGGGTGGGCGACGGCTCGTGGGCGGTGCGGTTCTCGCGGAGCGGACAGCCGTCCGCGAGGCGGGCCTGGTCCGGGGGACCGCGATGGTGCGGCCGGTGGCCCGGTCGCGGACCCCGGCGGGTCCGGCCGCATCGCACGTGAGGCGGGGAGCGGAGCGGAAGAGGGGATGAACTCCCCGTGCGGCACGGGCCTGTGCGAAGCCCCGTGCGGGGCCCGTCCGGCGGGCGGGCAGGAGTCCGGGGCCTGGGCGGCGCCGGCGCTTGCCTTGACGCCCGCGTCAAGGCTTACGTTCGGGGGCATGCGCATCGGTGAACTGGCACGACGGGCCGGCACGAGCACCCGTACGCTCCGCTACTACGAGTCCCGAGGCCTGCTGCCCGCGCGGCGGGGCCCCAACGGCTACCGCACGTACGACGAGACCGACCTGCGGCTGCTTGAGCAGATCAGGACACTGCGCGACTTCGGCTTCGACCTGGAGGAGACGCGGCCGTTCGTCGAGTGCCTGCGAGCCGGCCACCCGGCGGGGGACTCCTGTCCCGCGTCGCTCGCCGTGTACCGCCGCAAGCTCGACGAACTCGACCGGCTGGTCGCCGACCTGCTCTCGGTCCGCGCCCAGGTGCGCGCGCAGTTGGCCGACGCGGAGCGGGCACGTGACGCACTGGCCGCCGATGCGCTGGCCCCGGACGGTCCGGAGCCCCGTTGCGAACTGGGAGGACGACAACCGTGATCAAGGCGGCAGGGGTACCTGAGGTGACGGACGCCGACTTCGAGAGCGAGGTCGTGGGTGCGGACCGTCCGGTACTGGTGGAGTTCATGGCGGACTGGTGCGGTCCGTGCCGGCAGCTCGGTCCTGTGCTCGCCGAGATCGCGGGCGAGGAGGCCGAGCGGTTGAAGGTGGTCCAGCTCGACGTGGACAGGAATCCGTCGACGGCGGTGGCGTACGGCGTGATGGGGACGCCGACGCTGATGGTCTTCCGGGACGGCAGGCCAGTGAAGTCGATGGTGGGTGCGCGGCCCAAGCGGCGGCTGATGCAGGACCTCGCCGAGGTGCTGTAACCCGCGCCGAGGCGCTGTGGTCCCGGGCGGTGGCCCAGGGGCGGCGGGGCTCGCGGTCGGGTGTCCCGGGCGGGCGCACCCGGCCGCCGGTCGGGTCCACCCGGCCCGGGAGGGGGGCGGGGGCGGAGCCCGGTGGGTGTCGTGGACGCCCACCGGGCTCCTTCGCGTATGTCGTTCGAGGCGGCCGGCCGCACGGGGCGGCCACCTCGGCGCGGCGGCCGAGTTCTGTGCTCGCATGCACACGAAAAATCCCCCGGCGAATTGACAGCCGGGGGATTTCGCTGCGTATATTGGGTTTTCGTGTCTGCTTCCTGACGTGTTCTCGGAGGTTCGTCCTCCGGTCGGACCCACCGTCGGAAGGCCTGCACAAGTAAAAGCCTTCATCAAAAGCTGACAGCGGCAGTCTATCGGGGTGGGAGTCGAATTGTCAAACGCATCGCACGGCGATGTTCCTGACCAGGAATTGCTGGCCGAGCAGAAATTCATCGACCGCCTCTATGAGCATGTGGACGCCCTGCGGAGCCGGGCGGAGGGCTCCGTGCAGGAGGCACTCGAACCGGTGGGCACCGGTGCGCAGGCCCGTCTGGAGCGGGACATCAACGTCGCCGAGCGCTCGGGGCTGCTGGCCGCGCTCAACGCGGTGGACGGCTCGCTCTGCTTCGGCCGAATCGACCTGGCCGACGGCGGCGACCACCACATCGGCCGGATCGGGCTGCGCGAGGACCACCCGGACGGGACGGGTGAGCGCGCACCGATCCTCGTCGACTGGCGCGCCCCGGTCGCCCGCCCGTTCTACCTGGCCACCGGCCACACGCCGATGGGCCTGCGCCGCCGCCGGCACATCACCACCCACGGCCGGGAGGTCACGGCGCTGCACGACGAGCTGCTCGACCTGACCGACCGGGAGCGCACCGGCCACGAGGACCGCACGGGGGACGCGGTGCTGCTCGCCGCGCTGAACACCGCACGCACCGGCCGTATGGGTGACATCGTGCGGACCATCCAGGCCGACCAGGACCGCATCATCCGTGCCCCGCACCGGGGTGTCCTGGTCGTCGAGGGCGGTCCCGGCACCGGCAAGACGGCCGTGGCGCTGCACCGCGCCGCCTATCTGCTCTACGAGCACCGGGAGCTGCTGGCCCGGCGGGCCGTGCTGATCGTCGGCCCGAACCCGGCCTTCCTCGGCTACATCGGCGAGGTGCTGCCGTCGCTGGGCGAGACGGGTGTGCTGCTGGCCAGTCCGGGCGAGCTGTACCCGGGCGTGCGTGCCACCGGCCGGGACACACCGCGTGCCGCCGCCGTCAAGGGCCGCGCGGAGATGGCCGACGTGCTGGCGGCCGTGCTGGCCGACCGGCAGGCGCTGCCCGACCCGGTGATCGCCATCGAGCACGACCGCGAGGTCCTGATGCTGGACGCGGGTCTGGTCCGGGTGGCCAGGGACCGTACGCGTGAGGCACGGCTGCCGCACAACGTCGCGCGGGAGCACTTCGAGGGCCACATCCTGAACACGCTCACGGACATGCTCGCCGAGCGGATCGGCACCGACCCCTACGACGGCAGCAATCTGCTGGACGACAGCGACATCACCCAGATCCGGGACGAGCTGGCCGCGAATCCGGAGGTGTGGACCGCCGTCGACCACCTCTGGCCGAGGCTCACCCCGCAGCGGCTCGTCGCGGACTTCCTCGCCGAGCCGACCCACCTCAGCGACGAGGACGCGGCCGTGATCCGGCGCACCACCCGCGCGTGGACCCCGGCGGACGTGGCGCTGCTCGACGAGGCGGCGGAGCTGCTGGGGGAGGACGACCGGGCGGCGCGCGCGGCCGCCGAGCGTGAGCGCAGCGAGAAGGTCGCGTACGCGCAGGGCGTGCTGGAGGTGTCGTACGCGTCGCGGACCTACGAGTTCGACGACAAGCACGACGACGATTCCGAGGTGCTGGGCGCGCACGACATCATCGACGCCGAGCGGATGGCCGAGCGGCAGGACGAGGACGACCACCGCAGCGCCGCGCAGCGGGCGGCGGCCGACCGGACCTGGGCGTTCGGGCACATCATCGTCGACGAGGCGCAGGAGCTGTCGCCGATGGCCTGGCGGCTGCTGATGCGGCGCTGCCCGACGCGCTCCATGACGCTGGTCGGCGATCCCGCGCAGACCGCGGAGGAGGCCGGCGTCGGCTCGTGGGACGCGATCCTCGCCCCGTACGTCGCCGACCGCTGGGAGCACACCAGGCTCGCCGTGAACTACCGCACCCCGGCGGAGATCATGGACCTCGCCGCTGCGGTGGTCCGCGCGGAGCGCCCCGGCTTCGAGCCGCCCCGCTCGGTGCGGGCGACCGGGGTGCGGCCGTGGGTCCGCGCGGCCGGTGCGCAGCAACTGGCGGCGGCCGTGGCCGACGGAGTGGCGGAGCTGATGCCCCGGGAGGGCCGCCTCGCGGTGATCGCGCCGCGTGAGCTGCACACGGCGATCGCGGAGCGGGTGGCCGGCGCCGCGGCCGGCCAGGAGCCCGATCTGACGCGGGCGGTGGTCCTGCTGGATCCGCGGCAGGCGAAGGGTCTGGAGTTCGACAGCGTGCTCGTGGTGGAGCCCGGTGCCTTCGGGACGAGCGATCTGTACGTCGCCCTGACCCGGGCGACCCAGGCGCTCGGCGTCGTCCACACGGGTGACCTGCCGGCCGGCCTCGCGCCGTAGGACCGCCGCGGCCCACCGGGCGGGCCGCGGCGGGGTCCCGTGCGCCCACCGGGCGTGCCGCCGCCCCGGGCCCGCCCGGTGTTCGAGGACGGGCCCGGGGCGGTGCTCGGCCGCCGGGCCGCACGGGGCGGTCCGCCGAAGGGCGGACCGGTCAGCCCGTGAGGAATTCCAGCAGGTCCCTGTTGAATTTCTCCTTGTCGCCGGGGACCATTGCCAGCCCGTGCGAGGCCCCCTCGTACACCTTCAGCGTCGCATCGGGAATGAGCCGCACCGACTTCCGCCCCGTGGCGTCGATCGGCACGATCTGGTCGTCGTCGCCGTGCACCACCAGCGTCGGTACCCCGAATTTCTTCAGGTCCTCCGTGAAATCGGTCCGCGCGAATGCGTCCACGCACTTCACGCCGGCCTCGATGCTCTCGTGCATCGCCATGAGCCAGAACGCGTCCCGGTTGCCCTCCGTCACCCGGTTCCCGCGGCGGTTGGCGCCGAAGAAGGACTCCGAGAGGTCCTGCCAGAACTGCGAGCGCTCGCCGACGATGCCGCTCTTGATGTCCTCGAAGACCTTCGCCGGCACTCCCTCGGGGTTGGCGTCCGTCTTGATCATCAGCGGCGTGATCGCCGACAGCAGGACGGCCCGGCTGATCCGCTGGGTGCCGTGCCTGCCGATGTAGCGGGCCAGCTCGCCGCCGCCCATGGAGTGCGCGACCAGTGTGACGTCCCGCAGGTCGAGCGCGTTGATCAGGTCGTTCAGGTCGTCGGCGAACGTGTCGAAGTCGTAGCCGCCCCAGGGCTGCTCGGAACGGCCGTGACCGCGGCGGTCGTGGGCGATGCCGCGGAAGCCGTTGTCGGCGACGTGCTTCATCTGGTCGTCCCAGGCGTCCGCGTTCAGTGGCCAGCCGTGGCAGAAGACGACCGGGCGCCCGCTTCCCCAGTCCTTGTAGTAGATCTCCACACCGTCACGGGTCTGCACAGTGGGCATGGGTGGTCCTCTCGATCGCGTGTGCCGTCGGGGAGCCTCCTGGCCGATTACCGGTCGTCTCCATGGAAACCCAGACGTACGGATCCCGCAGGCCGGGAGCGGGGAGTCCCGTAGCGGCCCGCGGACCGGGGCAGGAGCGGCGCCCGCACCGTGCGCCGGGCGCCGCCTGCACGGGCCCCGCCTGCACGGGCCCCGCCTGCACCGGCCTGCCTACACGGGGCGTAGCCAGAGGGTCGCCAGCGGCGGCAGCGTCAGCGCCAGGCTCGTCGGGCGGCCGCCGGCCGGTACCGGCTCCGCCTTCAGGACGCCCGTGTTGCGCACCCCGCTCCCGCCGTACCGGGGATCGTCGGTGTTCAGTACCTCGTGCCAGGCGGCCTCCGCCTCGGGCACACCGAGCCGGAAGGCGTGCCGCACCACGGGTGAGAAGTTGCAGACCGACAGCAGCGGAGAGCCGTTCGCGGCGAACCGCAGGAACGCGAAGACGTTGTCCTCCGCCGCGTCCCCCAGCACCCAGGCGAAGCCTCCCGGGTCGCTGTCGCGCTGCCACAGCGCCGGCTCGCCCCAGTAGACCGCGTTCAGGTCGCGGACCAAGTCCCGTACGCCGCGGTGGTCCGGTTCCGCCGGGTAGGACGGGTCCAGGAGCCACCAGTCGGGGCCGTGCCCCTCCGACCACTCGGCGCCCTGCGCGAACTCCTGCCCCATGAAGAGCAACTGCTTGCCAGGATGGGCCCACATGAAGCCCAGGTAGGCGCGGTGGTTGGCGCGCTGCTGCCACCAGTCCCCGGGCATCTTCGAGACGAGGGCGCGCTTGCCGTGCACCACCTCGTCGTGCGAGATCGGCAGGACGTAGTTCTCGCTGTACGCGTACACCATGGAGAACGTCATCTCGTGGTGGTGGTACTTGCGGTGCACGGGTTCGTGCGCCAGGTAACCGAGCGAGTCGTGCATCCAGCCCATGTTCCACTTCAGTCCGAAGCCCAGGCCGCCCGCGCCGCCGGCGCCGGTGTGGTGGGTCGGGCGGGTGACGCCGTCCCAGGCCGTGGACTCCTCCGCGATGGTCACCACACCGGGCACGCGCCGGTACACGGTGGCGTTCATCTCCTGGAGGAACGCCACGGCGTCCAGGTCCTCCCGGCCGCCGTGCGCGTTCGGTGTCCAGCGGCCGGGACCGCGGGAGTAGTCCAGGTAGAGCATGGAGGCCACCGCGTCCACCCGCAGCCCGTCGATGTGGAACTCCTCGCACCAGTACACCGCGTTGGCCACCAGGAAGTTGCGCACCTCGGGGCGTCCGTAGTCGAACTCCAGCGTCCCCCAGTCGGGATGCGCGGCCCGCACCGGGTCCTGGTGCTCGTACAGCGGGCGGCCGTCGAACTCGGCCAGCGCCCACTCGTCTCGCGGGAAGTGCGCGGGCACCCAGTCCATCAGCACCCCGATGCCCGCCCGGTGCAGCGCGTCCACGAGGAACTTGAAGTCGTCCGGGGTGCCCATCCGGGCCGTCGGCGCGTAGAACCCGGTGACCTGGTACCCCCACGAGCCACCGAACGGGTGTTCGGCGACCGGCATGAACTCGACGTGGGTGAAGCCCAGGTCGGAGACGTAGGCGGGCAGTTGCTCGGCGAGCCGGCGGTAGGAGAGCCCGGGGCGCCAGGAGGGCAGGTGCACCTCGTACACGGAGAACGGTGCCTCGTGCACCGATCCGCGGGCGCGGCGCGCGAGCCAGGCGTCGTCGTGCCACTCGTGGTGCGAGGCGAAGACGACGGACGCGGTGGCGGGCGGTGCCTCGGTGCGGCGGGCGAGCGGGTCCGCGCGCAGCGTCCTGGTGCCGTCCGGGCGTGTGATCTCGAACTTGTACAGCTCGCCCTCGCCGACGCCCGGCACGAAGAGTTCCCAGACGCCGCAGGAGCCGAGCGAGCGCATGGCGAAGCCGGTGCCGTCCCAGTAGTTGAAGCCGCCGACCACCCGCACCCCGCGCGCGTTCGGCGCCCACACGGTGAAGCGGGTGCCCGCCACGCCCTGGTGGACCATGGGCCGGGCGCCCAGCGCCAGCCAGAGCTGCTCGTGGCGGCCCTCGCTGATCAGGTGCAGGTCGAACGCGCCCAGTGAGGGCAGGAAGCGGTAGGCGTCCTCCGTCTCGTGCACGACGTCCGGCACGCGCGCCTCGGCGGCGGCCCGGGTGCGGGCGTCCGGCCCGGTACCGTCGGCGGCCCCCGCGCGAGCGACCGGAGGGGGGCCGCCGGCGGCCTTCGTGTCGGCGCCTCTGCCGGTTCCGGTGCCTCTGCCGGTGCCGGTACCCGTCCCGGTGCCTCTGCCGGTGCCGGTCGCCGCGTCCGCCCGCGGTGCCGGTGGCGTGCCCGTCCGCGGGCCGCCGTCCTGCGCGGTGTCCGCCGCCGTGCCGGGATAGGCGACGAGCAGCCGGTACTCGGGGACGGCGGTCAGCGGCAGCGTCCCGGAGAAGAAGCCGCCGCCGTCGTCCCGCAACTCGGTGCGCGCGTCCCCGGCGACCACGGTGACCGCCCGCGCGCAGGGCCGCAGCGCGCGGAACACCACCTCGTCCCCGGCCAGGTGCGCCCCCAGCACGGCGTGCGGGTCGTGGTGCGTCCCCGCGAGCAGCCGCTCCCGGTCCGGGTCCGGTACCGCGGTCGTCCGGGCGCCCACCGGCCCGGCGGCCCCGCGCGGCGTCCGGGCCGCCCGGGCCCGGCCCGGACCACCCGCACCCGCGCCGCCGGTGCCGCCCGCACCCGCGCCGCCGGTGCCGCCCGCGCTCGCCCCACCGGTGCGCGCCGTCCCCTCGGTACGCGCCGCTCCGACCCCGGGGCCCGCCCCGCGCCCGCCCGCCGAGGCCGCCCGGCGGCCGGATGCCTTCCCGGTGGTGGCCTTCCCGGTGGTGGCCTTCCCGGTGGTGGCCTTCCCGGTGGTGGTGGCTGCCGTCTTCCTGGTGGTGGCCTTCCCGGTGGTGGTGGCTGCCGTCTGCCTGGTGGTGGCGGTCCGCCTGCCGGTCGTGGCCGTGCGCTGTCCGGTGGTGGCGGTCCCCTTCCCGGCCGCGGCCGCGGCCGTGCGCTGTCCGGCGGTCCCCGTCCGCCTTACCGTCCCCGCCGTCCGCTGCCGGTCCCCCGCGGGGTTCCCCACCGCCGTGTCCCCCCTGCCTGGCGGGTCCTCCGGTGAGCGGGTCGCGGCGGGTACGGACGCGGTGGCGGGCGGCTGCGCGGGAGCCGGGGTCTTGCCGGGGGACGAGGGCCGGCCGGAGCGTGGGCGGGTCACGGGGGAGCCTCCTTGGGGTGCCACCCAGGGCCTGGACGGCGCTGGGGGAGGTGGGCGTCGGGTCTCACAGGTCGTCGGCGTCGGGTCTCACAGGTCGTCTGCGGTGGCCAGGCGGTGCATGGCGGCGAGCGGGACGGGCAGCCAGTCGGGACGGTGCCGCGCCTCGTACATCACCTCGTAGATCGCCTTGTCCGTCTCGTAGGCCCGCAGCAGTACCGGGTCCGCGCGGGGATCGTGGCCCGACACCTCCGCGTAGCCCGTGCAGTACGCGCCGCGGCAGCCGTGTGCCCAGGCGGGCGCCCAGGGCCGGTGCGAGCGGGCCGCGTAGTCGAAGGAGCGGAGTATCCCGGCGATGTCCCGCACGGGCGGCTGCGGCATCCGGCGCTCCGCCAGCGGACGCGCCGGCTCGCCCTCGAAGTCGATCAGCGACCACTCGCCGGACGGCGCCCGCAGGCACTGCCCGAGGTGCAGGTCGCCGTGCACGCGCTGGGCCGACCAGAGGTCCCCCCGGGTGCCCAGGGTGGCCAGCGCGTCATAGGCGGACCGCAGCCCCGGTGCGTAGGGTCGCAGCGCCGGCACCGCCTGCACCGCCGCGTCCAGGCGGTCCGTCATGCCCCGTGCGAGCCGCTCCATCTGGCGGCGGCCCAGTGTGACCGTCGGCAGCGCACGGGCGAGGGCGGTGTGCACCTCGGCCGTGGCACGGCCCAGTGCCCGCGCCTCGGCGCGGAAGTCCTCGCCCCTGGCCAGCTCGCTCAGTGCCAGCTCCCAGCCGTCCGCGGCGCCCTTGAGGAAGGGCTGGAGCACACCGAGCACCAGGACGTCCTCGGCCGGCCCGGCCGCGTGGCGGCCCGCGGCCGGCGGTGGGCAGCAGCCCCGGCCCGCGCGCCGGTGGCCGTCCGTGCCGGGGCCCGGCCGCGGCCCGTGCGGACCGGGCCCGGGCACAGCGGAAGGACCTGAAGGACCTGAAGGACCTGACGGACCTGACGGGCCTGACGGACCGGCCGGGCCGGTTGGGGCGGAGGGGTACGCGGCCGTGCCCCGCGCGGTCGCCGTGCCGCGCGTGTCCGCCGTGCCGCGCGCCCCCACGGGGCCCTGCCCGCCGGCAGTGCCCCGTGCGTCCGCCACGAACCAGGCGGCCGGCGGCGGCACCCGCGGGCAGGCGGTACGGGCCAGGGCGTGCGGCAGCTCCAGGTCGGGGTTGGTGCCCGGCACGATGCGCCGGAACAGCTTGAGGATGAACCTGTCCCCGTAGACCAGCGAGGAGTTGGACTGCTCCGCGCCCAGTACCCGCGGCACCAGGCCCCGGCCGATCTCGGCGTCCGCGTCGCGCTCGAAGCGCAGTCCGCCGATGCGTGCGCGCCTGCGCAACGCCTCCAGCAGGACCTCGGCGAGGCGCGGGTCGTACAGCGCCTCGTAGACCGTGCGGCCGGCCAGCGGACCCTGGGCGACCTCGCCGATCAGCGCGGGGGCCAGGTCGGGCGGAAGGCCCTCGCGCACGCCTAGCAGCAACTGGTAGCAGTCGCCGGGCCGGGCGGGGCCCCCGCGGGTGCCGAGAGCCGGCTGCTCGGCCCGTACCAGCAGGTGCAGCAGACCGGGACCGGTGTCGGCTGCCACGTCCCGGGCGCTGGGCGGGGCGGCGGGCAGCAACTCGGTCGCGGAGACCAGCGAGAAGCCGGTGACGGGCCGGCCCTTGCCGGCGAACCAGCGCTGCCGTGGCAGCCAGCCGCGCAGCAGCGCGTCGAGCGAGACGAGCAGTTCGGGGCAGGCGAGGGACGCCGTGCCGGGATGTGTGGCGGCTTCCGACATGGCGTCTCGTCCTTTCCCCAGGCACCACTCGAATTGCGCGTCAGTGTCCCGGAATGCGGCGATCACCGCGCGGCTGTACGGGACGTGTCGGGTCAGGGTGGTCCTTACGGACTCGGCGGGGTGTGGCGCCCGGGCGGACGGCGGTGGGCCGGGGCCGCCCGGGCGCCCGGCGCTACCTGCCGGGTCCGGTGGCCGGGGACGCGGTGGAGCAGGACGCGGCGGACCGGGCGGTGGCGTCCGCAGCGCCGACGCCGTGGCCGGTCGTCCCGCCCGCGACCGGGGCCGGGGCCGGGGAGGGGACCGTGGCGGTGCCGGTGCCCGTCCGGTCCTGTGCACCGCTCGTGGCCGTGGCGCCCGTGGTGGACGCCCCCGTGCCCGTGCCCAGGGAGGCCACCGCGGCCGTCGCGGTGGAGGTGTCCTTGCGCAGCCGGAACCAGTAGAAGCCGTGGCCCGCCAGGGTGAGCAGGTAGGGCCACTCGCCGATCGCGGGGAACCGCACCCCGCCGATCAGCTCCACCGGGTGGCGCCCCTCGAAGGCCCGCAGATCCAGCTCCGTCGGCTGGGCGAACCGCGAGAAGTTGTGCACGCACAGGACCAGGTCGTCGCCGTGCTCGCGCAGGAAGGCCAGTACGGCGGGGTTGGTGGACGGCAGCTCCGTGTAGCTGCCCAGGCCGAAGGCGGGGTTCTGCTTGCGGATCTCGATCATCCGGCGCGTCCAGTGCAGCAGCGAGGACGGCGAGGACATGGACGCCTCGACATTGGTGACCTGGTAGCCGTAGACCGGGTCCATGATGGTCGGCAGGTAGAGCCGGCCGGGGTCACTGGACGAGAAGCCGGCGTTGCGGTCGGGCGTCCACTGCATCGGGGTGCGCACCGCGTCCCTGTCGCCCAGCCAGATGTTGTCGCCCATGCCGATCTCGTCGCCGTAGTAGAGGATCGGCGAGCCGGGCAGGGACAGGAGCAGGGCGGTGAACAGCTCGATCTGGTTGCGGTCGTTGTCGAGCAGCGGGGCGAGCCGCCGCCGGATGCCGATGTTCGCGCGCATCCGCGGGTCCTTGGCGTACTCCGCGTACATGTAGTCGCGCTCTTCGTCGGTGACCATTTCGAGGGTCAGCTCGTCGTGGTTGCGCAGGAAGATGCCCCACTGGCAGCCGGAGGGGATCTGCGGGGTCTTGGCCAGGATCTCCGAGACCGGGTAGCGCGACTCCCGCCTGACCGCCATGAAGATCCGCGGCATCACCGGGAAGTGGAAGGCCATGTGGCACTCGTCGCCGCCGCCCGTGAAGTCGCCGAAGTAGTCGACGACGTCCTCGGGCCACTGGTTGGCCTCGGCCAGCAGCACGGTGTCGGGATAGTGCGCGTCGATCTCGGCGCGCACCCGCTTCAGCATGGCGTGGGTGGCGGGCAGGTTCTCGCAGTTGGTGCCCTCCTCCGCGTACAGGTACGGCACCGCGTCGAGGCGGAAGCCGTCGATGCCGAGGTCCAGCCAGAACCGCAGCGCGGCCAGGATCTCCTCCTGCACCGCGGGGTTCTCGTAGTTGAGGTCCGGCTGGTGGGAGAAGAACCGGTGCCAGTAGTACTGCTTGCGCACCGGGTCGAAGGTCCAGTTGGACGCCTCCGTGTCGACGAAGATGATCCGGGCGTCCTGGTACTTCTTGTCGTCGTCCGCCCAGACGTAGTAGTCGCCGTAGGGTCCCTCCGGATCGGTGCGGGACTCCTGGAACCACGGGTGCTGGTCGCTGGTGTGGTTCATCACGAAGTCGATGACGACCCGCATGCCGCGGTGGTGCGCCGCGTCCACGAACTCCACGAAGTCGGCGAGGTCGCCGAACTCCGGCAGCACGGACGTGTAGTCGGACACGTCGTAACCGCCGTCGCGCAGCGGCGACTTGAAGAACGGCGGCAGCCAGAGGCAGTCCACGCCCAGCCACTGGAGGTAGTCGAGCTTGGCGGTGATGCCCTTGAGGTCGCCGATGCCGTCGCCGTTGCTGTCCTGGAAGGACCGGACGAGTACTTCGTAGAAGACGGCACGCTTGAACCACTCGGGGTCCCGGTCCTTTGCGGGAGTGTCCTCGAAGGTGTCCGGGACGGGTTCATTGACGATCATGATGTGGGTGACCCTCCGATCGGCGGGGACGGTCGCAGGACGGTGAAGACGTGCGCAGCAGCGCGGCTCGGCTCCAGACGCACGTAGTTGGCCCTGCCCCAGTGATAGGTCTCGCCGGTGAGCTCGTCGCGCACCGGCAGGGGCTCGTGCCAGTCGAACCCCAGCCGCGGCATGTCCAACGACACCGTGGTCTCGTGGGTGTGGTGGGGGTCGAGGTTTGCGACCACCAGAACGGTATTCGAGCCACGGGTGCCTGCGGCAGCTTTTGAGTAAGCGATGACGGAGTTGTCGTCGGTTTTGTGGAAGTGGAGGTTCCGCAACTGCTGCAGGGCGGGGTTGCGGCGCCGGATGCGGTTGAGTGCCGCAATCAGGGGTGCGATGGTGCGTCCCTCGCGTTCCGCAGCGTCCCAGTCACGCGGGCGCAGTTCGTACTTCTCGGAATGCAGGTACTCTTCGCTGCCCGTGCGCAGCGGAGTGTTCTCGCACAATTCGAAGCCGCTGTACACGCCCCAGGACGGCGAGAGCGTCGCCGCGAGCACCGCCCGCACCTCGAACGCCGGCCGCCCGCCTTCCTGCAGGTAGGCGTGGAGGATGTCCGGGGTGTTGACGAAGAGGTTGGGCCGCAGGTAGGCGGCCGTCTCGCCGGAGAGTTCGGTGAGGTATTCGGTGATCTCGCGCTTGGAATTCCGCCAGGTGAAGTAGGTGTACGACTGCTGGAATCCGACGGCGGCCAGCGTCCTCAGCATGGCGGGGCGGGTGAATGCCTCCGCCAGGAAAATGACGTCCGGGTCGGTGCCGTTGATGTCCGCGATGACCTGCTCCCAGAACACCACGGGTTTGGTGTGCGGATTGTCCACCCGGAAGATGCGCACGCCGTGCGCCATCCAGAAACGCAGAATGCGGGTGGTCTCCGCGACCAGTCCCGGCATGTCCTCGTCGAAACTGAGCGGATAGATGTCCTGGTACTTCTTCGGCGGGTTCTCCGCGTGGGCGATGCTGCCGTCCGGCCGGTGCCGGAACCACTCGGGGTGCTCCCGCACCCAGGGGTGGTCGGGCGAGCACTGCAGGGCCAGGTCGAGTGCGACCTCCAGGCGCAGACCCGCGGCCCGCCGCACGAACGCGTCGAAGTCGTCGATGGTGCCCAGGTCCGGGTGGACCGCGTCGTGGCCGCCGTCCGCCGAGCCGATCGCCCAGGGCACGCCGACGTCGTCGGGGCCGGCCGCCAGGGAGTTGTCACGGCCCTTGCGGAAGGTGGTGCCGATGGGGTGGATGGGCGGCAGGTAGACCACGTCGAAGCCCATGGCGGCGATCGCCGGCAGCCGCTCCGCCGCGGTGCGGAAGGTGCCGCTGGTCAGCCGGGTCCGGACGGCGGCGCGCCCCGGGTGCCTCGTGGCCGTCCCGCCGTCGGCCGGACCCGCGGCGCCGGGTGTGCGGGGTCCGCCGGGCTCGGTGGCGCCGGGTGTGCCGCCCCGACTCGGCTCGGTGGCGCCGGGGGTGGCCCGCGCGCCTTCGGAGCGCGGGAAGAACTCGTACCACGACCCGAACAGCGCACGCCGGCGCTCCACCAGCAGCGGCAGGCGCTTGGAGGCCGTCACCAGCTCGCGCAGCGGATGGCGGGCCAGCACCCGGTCCACCTCGGGAGCCAGCGCCGCGGCGAGCCGATCGGCGGCCGGGCGCGCGGTGTCGCGCAGTGCGTCGGCTGCGGCCAGCACCACCTCCCTGCGGCCCTTGCTCTTCGGTACTCCGCCCGCCGCCCGGTCGTACAGCGCGGCGCCCTCCGCGAGGACCAGCTCGGTGTCGATACCGGCCGGCACCTTGACACGGGCGGTGCGCCGCCAGGTGGTGACCGGGTCCGACCAGCCCTCCACCAGGTAGCTCCAGCGGCCCTCCACCGCCGGCGCGACCGTGGCCACCCAGCGGTCGGTGCCCGGCGCCGCCTCGCGCATCGGGATCCAGGGGGTGCCGCGTCCGTTCGGGCCGCGCAGCACCACGTTCGCGGCGACCGCCTCGTGGCCCTCGCGGAAGACGGTCGCCGTGATGTCGAACGCCTCGCCCGCCACCGACTTGGCGGGCCTGCGTCCACAGTCGACGGAGGGGTGTACGTCCAGCACGGGGATACGGCCAATCAGCGAGTTCACGGCATCACCTGGTGGTCCAGCGGAGCGGGCGGTTCGGGTGGTGCGGGTGGTACGGGCACCGCGGATGGTGCAGGCGGTGCGGGTGGCGCGAGCGGTGAGGGTGGTGCGGGTGTGGGTGGTGCGAGCGGTGCGGGTGGTGATGGTGCGGTCAGGACGGAGCAGGAGGAAGGGGCGGCGGAACGGGGTGGTCTCGGCAGCCGGCGGAGGAAAAGGTTGTTTTGACCTTTTTATCGGTGCGATCGACGACTGACGGGCTGCGGGCATGGCCGCTCCTGTCCGCGTTCACTCAGTTCACTCAACTGGGGGTGTGCGCCTGGCGCTCCATGCACCGGGGGAACCTTCCCAGGCGCCTCGGGGGCGCATTCAGGTGTTCAGTCGTTCGCGCCCGTGCAAGGCAGCACGCGGCGCCCGCATCCGGCCCACCCGTCCCACCGTGCGCCGTGGTTGCGACCAGCCGTGCGCCGTTACGGTCCGCACTCCCCGGGTGCGTCCCATTGCGATGCCCGTAATGGATTGCAAAGGTGGATATGTGAAGGCCATCCGTCGGATCACCGTACGTCCCGTTCTCCCCGAACCTCTCCGTCCGCTCAGCCGACTCGCCCGCAACCTCCGCTGGTCCTGGCACCCGCCGACCCGTGAGCTCTTCGCGGCACTCGACCCCGACCGCTGGGCCGCCGCGGGCGGCGACCCCGTGCGGCTGCTCGGCAGCGTGCCGCCCGCCCGTCTCGCCCGCCTCGCCGCGGACGAGCAGTTCCTGCGGCGGCTCGCCGACGCGGCGGCCGACCTCGGCGACTACCTCGAAGGGGACCGCTGGTACCAGCAGCAGACCGGCGACCTCCCCGCGGCCATCGCCTACTTCTCGCCGGAGTTCGGCATCACGGCCGCGCTGCCGCAGTACTCCGGCGGCCTGGGCATCCTGGCCGGGGACCATCTGAAGGCGGCCAGCGACCTGGGCGCCCCCCTGATCGGCGTAGGACTCCTCTACCGCCACGGCTACTTCCGCCAGAGCCTGTCCCACGACGGCTGGCAGCAGGAGCACTACCCCGTGCTCGACCCGCACGAGCTGCCGCTCAGCCCGCTCCGCGAGGACGACGGCACCCCCACCCAGGTCCGGCTGGCCCTGCCCGGCGGCCGGGAGCTGCGGGCCCGCGTCTGGCGGGCGCAGGTCGGCAGGGTGCCGCTGCTGCTGCTCGACTCGGACGTCGAGGAGAACGACGCCCGCGAGCGCGACGTCACCGACCGGCTGTACGGCGGCGGCAGCGAGCACCGGCTCCTCCAGGAGATGCTGCTCGGCATGGGAGGGGTCCGCGCGCTGCGCGCCTACTGCCGGATCACCGGCCATCCGGACCCGGAGGTCTTCCACACCAACGAGGGCCATGCGGGCTTCCTCGGCGTGGAGCGCATCCGGGAGCTGGCCGTGCAGGGCCTCGACTTCGACGCGGCCCTGGAGGCCGTGCGCGCCGGCACCGTCTTCACCACCCACACTCCTGTCCCGGCCGGTATCGACCGCTTCGACGCCGATCTCGTCGCCCGCCACTTCGGCCCCGACGCCGAGCTGCCGGACGTCGACGTCGAACGGGTCCTCAGGCTCGGCAGGGAGACCTATCCGGGTGGCGACCAGGCCCGGTTCAACATGGCCGTCATGGGGCTCAGACTCGGCCAGCGCGCCAACGGGGTGTCGTTGCTGCACGGCAGGGTCAGCCGTGAGATGTTCGCGGGGCTGTGGCCCGGCTTCGACGCCGACGAGGTGCCCATCACCGCGGTCACCAACGGCGTGCACGCCCCCACCTGGATGGCGCCCGAGGTGCAGCGGCTGGCGGCCCGCGCGGCCGGCGAACGGTGCACCGAGGCGATGCTCGGCGCCGGCGACACCGACCGCTGGGACACCGTCGCCGGCATCCCCGACCAGGACCTCTGGCAGCTCCGCGGCGAGCTGCGCGGCCAGCTCGTGGCCGAGGTGCGGTCGCGGCTGCACGCCTCCTGGCGCCAGCGCGGCGCCGCCCCGGCCGAACTCGGCTGGATCGACGCCGTCCTGGATCCCGGCGTCCTGACGATCGGCTTCGCCCGCCGCGTGCCCTCCTACAAGCGCCTGACCCTGATGCTGCGCGACCGCGAGCGGCTCACCGCGCTGCTGCTGCATCCCGAGCGCCCGGTGCAGATCGTGGTGGCGGGCAAGGCGCACCCCGCGGACGACGGCGGCAAGCGCCTGGTCCAGGAGCTGGTGCGGTTCACCGACGACCCCCGGGTGCGGCATCGCATCGTCTTCCTGCCGGACTACGGCATGCGGATGGCGCAGCGCCTCTACCCGGGCTGCGACGTCTGGCTGAACAATCCCCTGCGCCCCCTGGAGGCATGCGGCACCTCCGGCATGAAGGCCGCGCTCAACGGCTGCCTCAACCTCTCCGTCCTGGACGGCTGGTGGGACGAGTGGTACGAGGCCGACTTCGGCTGGGCGATCCCGACGGCGGACGGCCGGGACGCCGCGGGCCATCCGGCGGGCGAGGCCGGGCAGGGCCGTGCCGTGCTCGACGAGGAGCGCCGCGACGACCTGGAGGCGGCCGCGCTCTACGACCTGCTGGAGCAGCGCATCGCACCCCGCTTCTACGAGCGCGGTCCCGACGGCCTGCCCGACCGCTGGATCGAGATGGTGCGCCGCACCCTCGGCGGGCTGGGTCCCAAGGTGCTGGCAGGGCGCATGGTCAGGGAGTACGTGACACGGCTCTACGCCCCGGCCGCCCATGCGCACCGGGCCCTGGACCCCGGGGCGGCCCGCTCGCTCGCGGCCTGGAAGTCCCGGGTGCGCGCGGCCTGGCCGCGGGTGGCGGTCGACCACGTGGAGGCGTCGGTGGCCGCGAGCACGGCGGAGCTGGGTGCCACCCACGCCCTGCGGGTGCGGGTGCGCCTCGGCGACCTCTCGCCCGACGACGTCGAGGTGCAGGCGGTGACCGGCCGGGTGGACACCGAGGACCGGATCACCGACGCGGCGTCCTTCCCGCTCAAACCGGCCTCGGGCCCCGACCTGGAGGACCGCTGGACCTACGAGGGCCCCCTGACCCTCGACCGTACGGGCCCCTTCGGCTACACGGTCCGCATCCTGCCGTCCCACCCGCTGCTCGCCTCCGGTGCGGAGCTGGGCCTGCTCGCGGTCCCCGGGGACGCAACGGGAAGCCCGGCGGCGGGGGAGGGGACGGGAGTGGTCCTGCGGTAGCCGAGCGGCGGCCGCGGTGCGGGCTGTACGAGCGGTGCGGGCGGTGCGGGTGCACCGGGCGGTGCGGGCGGTGCGGGCACACCGGGCGGTGCGGGCACACCGGGCGGTGCGGGAACACCGGGCGGCCCGGCGGCACCGCCCGTCCGGCGGGAGACCGCCGCCACCCCGTCACCAGGCCGCACCGGGGCCCCGACCCGTCGGCGGGGCAGGGCCCCGACATGCCGGTGGGAGGCGGCCCCGACATGCCGGTGGGCGGCACCCGGAACCTTGCGTTCCGGGTGCCGCCCACCGTTGTGCCGTGACGGCGCTGCCGTGCTGCCGAGGAGGCGTCAGGAGACGTTGACCCCGGCCCAGGCGGCGTCGACGCCCTTGTACTCGGCCGAGTCCTCGCCGTACAGGTCGGCGGCCGCGCTCAGCGTGCCCTCGCGGGCCGCGGCGTAGTCGGTGTCCGACGTGAAGTACTCGGTCAGGGCCTTGTACCAGATCTGCTCGGCCTTGTCCCGGCCGATGCCGGTGACGGTGGAGCCGTCCGAGGTCGGCGAGTCGTAGTGCACGCCGTTGATGTCCTTCGCGCCGCTGCCCTCGGACAGCAGGTAGAAGAAGTGGTTGGCGATGCCGGAGGAGTAGTGGACGTCCACGGTGCCGGCGTCCGAGCTCCAGGCGTCCAGGGAGGCGCCGTCCTTGCTGGGCTCGTCCATGTAGCGCAGCGGCGAGCCGTCGCCGTTGATGTCGATCTCCTCGCCGATGAGGTAGTCGCCCGGGTCCTCGGCGTTGTCGGCGTAGAACTCGACCGAGGTGCCGAAGATGTCGCTGGTCGCCTCGTTCAGGCCACCGGACTCACCGCTGTAGATGAGGCCCGCGGTGGCGGCGGTGACACCGTGGCTCATCTCGTGGGCGGCCACGTCCAGGGCGGTCAGCGGCGCCTTGTTGCCCGCGCCGTCGCCGTAGGTCATGCAGAAGCAGGAGTCGTCCCAGAACGCGTTGACGTAGTTGTCGCCGTAGTGCACCCGGGAGTAGGCACCCTTGCCGTCACCGTTGATGCCGGTGCGGCCGTGCACGTTCTTGTAGTAGTCCCATGTCTCGCCGGCGCCGTAGGCGGCGTCGACGGCGGCGGTGGCCGGGTCGTCGACCGTGCCGTCGCCCCACTTGTCGTCGTCGTCCGTGAAGAGCGTGCCCTTGCCGGAGACACCGTTGTCGAGGTTGTACGTGCTGTGCCCGCCGCGGCCGCCGTCGGTCAGCTCGTAGGTGTCGCCGTTCTTGGTGGTGCCGAGGTCCACCGTGCCGCTGAACTCGCTCTCACCGGTGCCGGTGTGGATGGCGTCGTACTGGAAGAGCTTCTTGCCGGAGGCGGCGTCGGTGATGACGTGCAGCTTCTGGGGCGTGCCGTCCTTCGCCGTGCCGGTGACGACCTTCTCGTACGCCAGGGTCGGCTTGCCGGAGGCGGCCCAGACGACCTTGCGGGCGCCCTCGGGCGCGGCCTTGGCGGCGAGCGTGCCGGCGCCGGTGGCCACCGCGATGCTGCCCTTGGCGGCGCGGGTCACGCTCTTGGTCGCGCCGGCCTTGGTCTGGTGGACGACGAGGTCGCCGCCGAGCACGGGCAGACCGTCGTAGGTGCGCTCGTAGCGGGTGTGGGTGGTGCCGTTGCGGTCCTTGACGACGTCCTTGACGACAAGCTTCTCCTTGTCGCTCAGACCGAGCGCCTTCGCCGTGTCGGCCGTCCTGGCCTGGGCGGCCTTGATCAGGTCCGTGTGCGCCGCCGCGCTGAGGCTCATGGGGGCGGCTGCCAGGGTGGCTGCCGAGGACGGCTGCGGCTGGGCGGAGGCGGGGCCGGAGATGCCGGAGGCGATCAGTGCGCCGGCGGCGATGGTGGTGGCGATCGCCAGGATCTTGCCGCTGCGAGATATGTGGGGGGTCACGCAGGCTCCCTGTGGTGTCGTGGGGGTCCCCGGGGACGTGGGGGTCTCCGGGGCTACACAATGAGGTGCGGAGTACATCTGCTCGGGCAGCCTGTCATTCACTGCGCGTACATGTCATGGGTACATACCAAGGTTGGCCGGAAATCATCCGTCAGATGACAACTGGTGCACGCAATACGAACGAAACGTTCCGGATACAGACGGTCAGAAAACGAGAGGGCGCCGCCCCCGGGAATCACCCCAGGGTGCGGCGCCCCGCCGTTGTCGGAGACGGCTCGGTGCGGACCTGCTAGAAGGTGAGCTTCCAGCCGTTGATGTAACCGGTGTCCTGCGCCGCGGTGTCCTGGACCCGCAGCTTCCAGGTGCCGTTCGCGGCCACCGAGGACCCGTCGACGGTGTAGGTCTCCTGGACGTCCTGGCCGGAATCGAAGCCGTCGGCGTCCTTCAGACGGGCCGTCGCACCGTTCGGGGCCACCAGGTCGATGACGAGGTCGCCGCGGTAGGTGTGCACGATGTCCACCGAGACCGCGAGGTCGCTGGGGGCGTTGCCGCTGATCCCGCTGACCGTGATGGACGAGGTGCCGGTGCCGCGGTCCGGGATGGTGACCCGGGTGTTGCTCTCGAACGTCGTGCCGGTGCCCGGGTCGCCGCCACCGGGCCGCGAGCCGACCTTGATGGCCGCCCAGGCGTCCGCGACCGACTTGTACTCGGCCGAGCTCGTGCCGTACAGCTCGCCGGCGACGGCCAGCGTGCCGCTGCGCGCGGCCGCGTAGTTGGTCGTCGAGGTGAACTTGGTGGTCAGCGCCTTGAACCAGATCAGCGCCGCCTTGTCCCGGCCGATGCCGGTGACCGGCAGCCCGTCGGCGGTCGGCGAGTCGTAGTGCACGCCGTTGACGTCCTTCGCGCCGCTGCCCTCGGACAGCAGGTAGAAGAAGTGGTTCGCCGGGCCGGACGAGTAGTGCACGTCGAGGCCGCCGAGACCGGAGGACCAGGAGTCCGGCGAGATGCCGTCCCTGCTGGGCTTGTCCTGGTAGCGCAGCGGCGTGCCGTCGCCGTTGATGTCGATCTTCTCGCCGATGAGGTAGTCGCCCGGGTCGGACGGGTTGTTGGCGTAGAACTCGACCGCGCTGGCGAAGATGTCGCTGGTCGCCTCGTTCAGCCCGCCGGACTCACCGCTGTAGTTGAGGCCCGCGGTGGCCGAGGTGACGCCGTGCGACATCTCGTGCGCCGCCACGTCGATCGAGGTCAGCGGCGAGGTGTTGCCGAAGCCGTCGCCGTAGGTCATGCAGAAGCACGAGTCGTCCCAGAACGCGTTCACGTACTGGTTCCCGTAGTGGACCCGCGAGTACGCGCCGACGCCGTCCCCGCGGATGCCGGTGCGGCCCTGCACGTTCTTGTAGTAGTCCCAGGTCAGCGCAGCCCCGTAGTGGGCGTCCGCGGCGGCCGTCTCGGAGTTGGTGGGCTGCCCGTTGCCCCAGACGTCGTCGGAGCCGGAGTAGAGCGTCCCGGTGCCCGAGGTGCGGCCCGCGAGGTTGTACGTCTTGTGGTTGCCCCGGCCCGTGTCGGTGAGGGTGTACGTGGAGCCGGAGAGCTGCGTGCCGAGCGTCACCGTGCCGCTGTACTCGGTGTTGCCGGTGCCGTTCTCGATGCCCTGCCAGCTATAGAGCTGCTTGCCGGTGGAGGCGTCGGTGATCACGTGCAACTGGTTCGGAGTGCCGTCGTCCTGAAGGCCGCCGACCACGGTCTCGTACGCGAGGACCGGCGTGCCCTTCGCCAGCCAGACCACCTTGCGCGGCGCCCGGTCGGTGTCGGCCTGCTCCGCGCCCTTCGCCGTGGCGGCGCCGAGCGCCTGCTTCTCGGCGGTGGCGGGCCGCACGGTGGCCTCGGTGCGCACGGTGCCGAGGTGGGTGCGGACCGCGGGGGTGATGCCCTTGGCCGCGCCGGCGCCCGTGGCGTCCACGACGAGGTCGCCGCCGAGCACGGGCAGGCCGTCGTAGGTGCGCTCGTAGCGCGTGTGGGTGGTGCCGTCCGCGTCCTTGACGACGTCGCGTACGACCAGCTTCTCCTTGGCGCCGAGGCCGAGCCTGCGGGCGGTGTCCGCGGTGGCCGCGGATGCCTTCTTGATCAGCGCGGTGCGCTGGTCGGGGGAGAGGCTGACGGGCAGGGCGCCCTTGTCGACCTTGCCGAGCGCCGGGGCGGGGTCGCTGATGGTGGCCTGGCTGCTCCCGGCCGTTCCCTCGGCGGCCACGCCCGCCTGGGCGCCGATGGACAGCAGCGCGGCGATGGCGACGAACACACCGGCCGCGGTGGCCGGGCGGCCGAGGGCCGGTCTGTGCGAGGTGTGGCTGCGGGAGGAACTGCTCCTGCGCGCGGCGCTCCCACGGGTGGTGCCTCTACGGGACGGGTGACTCAACACTGACTCCTTCTGCGTGGCCGGACGAACGCGGCCAGGGTCGACCGGACGGCGGGGTGGCCGTCCGGGCAGAACAGGGCGGAACCATGTGCGGGTGCGTGCGGGTGTGCGTTCAGCCCGGGCTCGGGCAGTCCGGTGGTGGGACGGGACCGGACGCGGCGACCGAATGGTGAAGAAGCTGTGCCTGGGCTGTGTAGTGGCTGAGGGGAAGCGTGGCAGTCCCTCGGGAGATTGTCAGGAGCGCATCAAGAGGTTGGCCGGAAAAGGTCCGTTGCCCGGACGGTCGTGTTCGATAAGCGGACCTCCTGGTCTTGTGGGCTGGGCGTTTTCCCGCGATGCCGCGAGCGTTCACGGAGGTCGGCGGCGCCCGGGCGGAGCGTGGCCACGGCACAGGCGGACGGGGAGGGAGGGGGCGGTCGGGGTGGCGCAAAACCGGTGAGCGGGGTGTGCGGGGGCATGGGCCGCCTGGTCCGGCGCGGTCCGTCGTCCGCGCTGGGATGTGGCGTCTGTGGTGTGCGGGTTCGGTTGTGCTGCGTGGGTGGGGGGATTTGGTTGTGCTGCGTGGGCGGGCGAGTTCGGTTGTGCCACGTGGGTGTGCGGGTGTGGGTGTGCTGCGTGGGTGTGCGGGTTTGGGTGTGCCGTGTGCCGTGTGCCGGGGCGGGTTTGGTTGTGCTGCGTGGGTGTGCGGGTGTGGTTGTGCTGCGTGTGGTTCGGGCGCGGCTGCGGCGTCTGTGTTGTTCGGCTGGGCTGTGGTGCCTGTTGGTCCCGGCTCGGTGTGGTGCCTGCTTGTTCCGGCTTGGCCGTGCTGCCCTGGGGCTCGGGTTGGGGTGTGGTGCCTGTGGTGTTCGGGCTGGGGTGTGGTGCCTGTGGTGTTCCGGCTCGGCTGTGCTGCCTGTGTAGTTCCGGATCGGTTGGGCCGTCTGTTGGTCCGGATAGGTTGGGCCGTTGTTGGCGGCTCGGTCGTGGTGTCTGCGACGTCTGTGGTGTCTGTGGCGTCTGTGGCGTCCAGGGGGTGCGTGTTTCAGCCTCCGGGGTCCGCCTGCGTCGTCGGGCCCCGACCGGTGGGCCGCTGCTGCTCGATGCGTGTCGCTCGGCCGGCGGGCCACTGCTGTTCGGCGCGCGTCGGCGGGTTCCTGCGTCCCGCGCCGTCTGCCCTTCGGTTCGGCATCCGCGGTGTGCCTCCGCCGTTCGCCGTAGGCCCGCCCAGCGCTGTGTGCCGTGCGCCTTTGCCGTTCGGCGCCCTGTGCCGTGCGCCTTGCCGTTCGCCGGGGGCCCGCCGTGTGCCTTTGCCGCTCTGCGCCGTGTGCCGTGCGCCTTTACCGTGTGGCGTTCGCCCGCTCTGCGCCGTGTGCCGCGTGCCTTAGCCGCTCGGCGTTCGGCGTGCGCCTCTGCCGTCCTGTGCTCGGCGTCGGCTTCTCTGGTGCCGCGTCGTCCGCCGCCCGGCCTTCCTCGGGCGCCCTCGGGCGTTCGGTGTTTGATGCTCGGGGGCTCGGGGGCTCGGGCTCGGCCGTCGGCCCGGAGGCTTGTCGTCGGGCCGTCGCTGTTCAGCCCGCGACGCTCTCCCGCCAGGCACGGTGCAACTGTGCGAACGCACCGGTGTCCGCGATCAGCTCCGCGGGCGGGCCGTCCTCGATGACGCGGCCGTCCGCCATCACGAGCACCCGGTCGGCGATCTCCACCGTCGAGAGCCGGTGGGCGATGACCACGGCCGTACGGCCCCGCAGCACGGTGTGCATGGCCTGCTGCACGGCACGCTCGCCCGGGATGTCCAGCGAACTCGTCGCCTCGTCCAGGATCAGCACCGCCGGATCGGCGAGCAGGGCCCGGGCGAAGGCCACAAGCTGCCGCTGACCGGCGGAGATGCGACCGCCGCGCTTGCGTACGTCGGTGTCGTAGCCGTCCGGGAGCGAGGCGATGAAGTCGTGTGCGCCGATCGCCTTCGCGGCCCGCTCGATCTCCTCCCGGGTGGCATCCGGGCGGCCGATGGCGATGTTCTCCGCGACGGTGCCGGAGAACAGGAAGGCCTCCTGGGTCACCATCACCACGCCGCGCCGCAGGTCGGGAACCGTGAGGTCGCGCAGGTCCGTGCCGTCGAGCAGCACGCGGCCCTCGGTGGGGTCGTAGAACCGGGCGAGCAGCTTGGCCAGGGTCGACTTGCCCGCACCGGTCGAGCCCACCACGGCGACCGTCTGGCCGGCCGGGATGCTCAGGTCGAAGCGCGGCAGCACCTCACCACCCGTGCGGTACGCGAAACGCACACCCTCGAAGTCCACGGCACGCCCCGGACGGTCCGCCTCCCGGCCCGGCAGGGGCTTGGGGGACCCGGGCTCCGGCACGGACGGGGTCTGGGCCAGCAGGCCCGCGATCTTCTCCAGGGAGGCCGCGGCGGACTGGTAGGAGTTCAGGAACATCCCCAGCCGGTCGATCGGGTCGTACAGCCGCCGCAGGTACAGCACCGCGGCCGCCAGCACACCCAGCTCAAGCGATCCGCCCGCGACCCGGTAGGCGCCCCAGAGCACGATCGCGGCGATCGCCGTGTTGGCGACCAGGCGCGAACCGACGACATAGCGGGCCATCTCCAGCATGGAGTCGCCGTTGAGCCGTTCGTGGCGGTGGTTGAGCGCGTGGAAGGCGGCGTCGTTCGCGTCCTCACGGCGGAATGCGCGCACCGGGCGGATGCCGTTCATCGTCTCCGTGAACTTCACGATGACGGCGGCGATCGCCGTGGAGCGCAGCGCGAAGATCCGCCCGGCGCGCCGGCGGTACGTACGGACCAGCAGGTACAGCGGGACGAAGGAGAGCACCGCGACCGTGCCCAGGCCGAGGTCGAGCCAGAGCAGCATGGCCGAGATGTAGACGAAGGACAGGATGACGGTGATGAGCTCCTGCAGCCCCTCGCTGAGGAGTTCGCGCAGCGACTCGACGTCCGTGGTGGATCGCGCGATCAGCCGGCCCGAGGTGTAGCGCTCGTGGAAGTCGACGCTCAGGGCCTGCGCGTGCCGGAAGATCCGGCCGCGCAGGTCCAGCAGCACGTCCTGGTTCACGCGCGCGGAGGTGATGATGAACGCGTACTGGAGGCCGCCTGCGGCCAGGGCGCACAGTGCGTACCCGATGCCGACCGCGGCCAGCGGGCCGTAGTCGTGGTCCCGGGCCGCCGGTGCGCCGCGGTCGATGGCGTAGGCGACGAGCAGCGGGCCGATCTGCACGGCCGCCTGCTGGAGCAGCAGCAGGACGGTGACGACCGCCACCCGGGCGCGCAGTGGTGCGAGCAGGGAGCGCAGGAGGGTGCCGGTCGCCCCTTCGGGGGTCGGCAGCGCGTCGCGGTCGAAGGGGTCGCCGCTCTCCCCGGCCGCCTTCGGCGCACCTGCCCCGGGCTTGGTGGTGCCGCCGGCGGTACGGCCGCCGGCGGGGGCTACGGGCGCGGGTGCGGAGGCGGGTGCGGCGGATGCGGGGGTGACGGCCGCGGTGGCTCCGGTTCCGGTTCCGTTTCCGTCGCCGCCGTCGGCATCCGGTGCGGTGCTGGTGGACGCCGTGGTCATCGGTCCTTCTTCTCTGCGGGGGCGGATGCGGGGACGGAGGCCGGTGCGTGTCCGGCCGGGGTCGGCGCTCGCTCGGGCGCGGCGGCGAGCGTGGTGGTGCGCGCGGGGGCCGGAGCGGGTGCGGAGGCGCTGGTGGCGGTCCGACGGGTGACCGCGGTCTCTGCGGGCTCCGCGGTGTCCGAAGCACCCGCGGTGTCCGAAGCACCCGCGGTGTCCGAAGCACCTGAGGCGTTCGGGGGGTGGCCGGTCCGGGCTCCGGCCTCCGCGGGGTCTTCGGCAGCCCCGGCAGCCCCGGCAGCCCCGGTGTCCCCGGTGTTCGCGGTCTCCTCGGGGTCGGTGGCGGACATCAACCACGCGTAGGTGGCGTTGGTGCGCAGGAGTTCCTGGTGGGTGCCCACGGCGGTGATCCGGCCCTCGTCGAGGAGGGCGACGCGGTCGGCGAGCAGCACGGTGGAGGGGCGGTGCGCGACGACGAGGGCCGTGGTGTCCGCCAGCACACGGCGCAGGGCCGCCTCGACCAGCGCCTCCGTGTGCACGTCGAGCGCGGACAGCGGGTCGTCGAGAACGAGGAAGCGGGGGCGGCCGACCACCGCCCTGGCCAGCGCCAACCGCTGCCGCTGGCCGCCGGACAGGCTCAGTCCCTGCTCACCCACCTGGGTGGCGGCGCCGTCCGGGAGGTCGTGGACGAACTCGGCCTGGGCCACCGACAGGGCCCTGCGCAGTTCCGCCTCGCCCGCGGTGTCCGCCGCGCCCATCAGGACGTTCTCCGCGACGCTGGCCGAGAACAGGGTGGGGTCCTCGAAGGCGACGGCGACCAGTGACCGCAGGCGCTCCCGGGGAATCGCCGTGATGTCCTCGCCGTCCAGGGTGATGCGGCCTGCCGTCGGTTCGTGCAGCCGCGGGACGAGCGCGGTGAGGGTCGTCTTGCCGCTGCCGGTGGCGCCCACCAGGGCCATGGTCTCACCGGGCGCGATGTGCAGGTCGATGTGCCGCAGCACCGGGGGCGCGCTGGGCGGGGCGTCGGGGAAGCGGAACGCGACGGATTCGAACCGGAGGCCGGCGGCGGACGAGGACGCTCCGGGTACCGCGGCGGCCGTCGGGGCGGCGCCGGGGGAGACCGCGGCGGCGGCCGCCGTGCCGGAGGGGTTCCGCGCGGGCTCCGGCGTCTCCTGTTCCTCCTCCTCGTCCATCACCTCGAAGTAGCGTTCCGTGGCGGTCGCCGACTCCTGGGTCATGGCCAGCAGGAAGCCGATCGACTCGATCGGCCAGCGCAGCGCCAGCGCGGTGGAGAGGAAGGCCACCAGGGTGCCCGTGGAGACGGTGCCGTCCGCGACCTGGAGGGTGCCGAGGACGAGCGCGGCGCCGATGGCCAGCTCGGGCAGCGTCATGATGACGGCCCAGATCGCGGCGAGCAGCCGGGCCTTGGCCAGCTCCGTGCCCCGCAGGGTGTGCGCGAGGGCGCGGAAGGCCCGTGCCTGGCTGCGGTGCCGGCCGAACCCCTTGATGATCCTGATGCCGAGCACGCCCTCCTCGACGACCGTCGTCAGATCGCCCACCTGGTCCTGCGCCCGGCGCGCCACGGACGAGTACCGCGTCTCGAAGTACGCGCACACCACCATGAGCGGTACCGCGGGGGCCAGCAGGACCAGCCCGAGCGTCCACTGCTGGGCCAGCAGGATCGCCATGCCGATCAGGATGGTCGCCCCGTTCACCAGCAGGAACGTCAGCGGGAAGGCGAGGAACATGCGCAGCAGCATCAGGTCCGTGGTGCCCCGCGACAGCAACTGCCCCGAGGCCCAGCGGTCGTGGAAGGCGACCGGCAGCCGCTGGAGGTGGCGGTAGAGGTCGCCGCGCATCCGCGCCTCCACTCCCGCGAGCGGGCGCGCCACCAGCCAGCGGCGCAGTCCGAAGAGGACCGCCTCGGCGAGGCCGAGCAGCAGGAGGTACAGCGCGCCGAGCCAGACGCCGCCCGGGTCCCGGTGCGCCACCGGGCCGTCGACGATCCACTTCAGCACGAGCGGGATCACCAGGCCCACGCTGGACGCGGCGATCGCGACGACCGCCGCGGCGGACAGCCGGCTGCGCACCCGGCGCACCTGGGGCCACAGCCGCACCAGCGACCGCGCCGTGGAGTGGCCCCTGGCGGGCGCGGGCACGGGCGCGGGAGGCGCAGGGGATGCGACCCCGGTGGTCCCTGTCGACTCGGGGGCGGGCTCGGGGGGCAGCGTCGGTGCTGGGCTCTCGGACATCAGTGGCGAGCCTACGGTTTGCCACTGACAGCGCCCACCGAGTTTTGACCCGGCCTTGGGCGGACCGGGCTCGTCCGCTGGTCCTAGGCCACCGGAGGCCGCGTGCCGCCGTCCGGATCGCGCCCTTGCGCCCCAGCCGGACGCGCCTTGCCACGCACGGCCGGGTTCCCGGCCCGTCGCGCGGCCCCCGGCGCCGGCCCGGCAGGCTCCAGGGCACCCGCACCGCCGGGCCGGGTGCGGGGCCTCGCCCGGTGGGCGTCCGGGCCGCGGGGCCGTACGGCCCCGCGGCGAGGTCGTATGGGCGTATCAACCGATCGGACGATGCGGGCCTTTAGCGCAATGGGCGATGTGGTGGCGGGGTCGTCGCCGGGATCCTCGAATCATGCCGAACACGCCCGTCACCCACACCACGCCGACCGCGGCCGGCGGATCGGGCCCGCACCCGATCATCGAAGTGCAGTCCCTCACGAAGTCGTACGCCGGCCGGACCGTCGTCGACGGAGTCTCCTTCGTCGTCGAGGAAGGCGAGATCTTCGGCATCCTCGGTCCGAACGGCGCGGGCAAGACCACCACGGTCGAGTGCATCGAGGGTCTGCGCGTCCCCGACACCGGGCGGATCCGCGTAGCCGGCCTCGACCCGGTCGCCGAGCACGCGGCGGTCACCCGGATACTCGGCGCCCAGCTCCAGGAGAGCGAGCTACAGGCGAAGCTCACCGTGCGCGAGGCGCTGGAGCTGTATGCGGCGTTCTACCCGTCCCCGGCCGACTGGCGCCCGCTGGCCGAGCGGCTCGGGCTGACGGAGAGGCTGGCCACCCGCTTCGGCAGGCTCTCCGGAGGCCAGAAGCAGCGGCTGTTCATCGCGCTCGCCCTGATCGGCAGACCCCGCGTCGTCGTTCTCGACGAGCTGACGACCGGCCTCGACCCCCGAGCCCGGCGGGACACCTGGGAGCTCATAGAAGAGATCAGGACAGGCGGTGTCACCGTCCTGCTGGTCACCCATTTCATGGAGGAGGCCCAGCGTCTCTGCGACCGGATCGCGGTCATCGACCGGGGCAGGGTCGCCGCGCTGGACACCCCGGCCGGCCTGATAGGCCGTGCCGCAAGTTCGACCACGATCTCCTTCACCCCCTCCTCTCCGCTGGAGCACGCCGTGCTGGCCGCGCTGCCGCAGGTGGGGTCCGTCCAGTCCAAGGACGGCCGGATCACGCTCAGCGGCACCGACGAGACGGTCAACGCCGTCGTCACCCTGCTGGCCCGCCACCACATCACCGCCCACCAGCTCCGCGTCGCCGACGCCACACTCGACGACGCGTTCCTCGACCTGACAGGAGCCTGAGCATGACCACCGCCACCGTCACCGACCCGGCCGCCCCGCGCGGCGCGCGTCCATGGCGCGCCGTGCTGAGGACCGAGGCCAGGCTGTTCGGACGGGAGCCGGCGGGCATCTTCTGGATCCTCGGCTTCCCCACGCTCCTGCTGGTGGTACTCGGCTGCATCCCGTCCTTCCGGGACCCCGATCCGGGCCTCGGCGGCATCCGCCTGGTGGACGCCTACGTCCCGGTGTCGGTACTGCTCTCCATGATCGTGTCAGGTCTGCAGTCGATGCCGCCGGTCGTGACGGGCTACCGGGAGCGGGGCATCCTGCGCCGCATGTCCACCACGCCGGTGCGCCCGGGTGCCCTGCTCGGCACCCAGATGGGTCTGCACGGGGCGGCCGCCGTCGTCTCCACCTGCCTCAGCCTCGCGGTGGGCCGCCTCGCCTTCGACGTCGCCCTGCCCCGGCAGGCGTTCGGGTACGCCCTGGCCCTGCTGCTCGCGGTGCTCGCGGCACTGGCGCTGGGAGCGTTGGTCTCGGCCCTCTCGCGCACCTCGAAGATCGCGGGTGCGATCGGGTCCGTGGTGTTCTTCCCGATGATGTTCTGCGCCGGGGTCTGGCTGCCGGTGCGCGCCATGCCCGGCACCCTGGCCCGCGTCGTCGAGCTCACCCCCTTCGGTGCCGCGGCGCAGGCACTCGACCAGGCGGCCTCGGGCGACTGGCCGTCCTGGGCCCATCTCGGTGTCCTGGCGGTATGGGCGGTGGTGCTCTCCACGGCCGCAGCGCGCTGGTTCCGCTGGGAGTGACCCGATGCCCACCGACCTGACGTACGAAAGAGCACCCGCCGAGGCGATGGGCCCGGTCGGCTCCGTGGCGCAGACTGACCCCATGGGGAGGAGTACGAGGACCTCGGGCCCGCCCAGCGGGGCGGAGGCCGCCGGTACCCGGGAAAGCGGTGCGCGGACCGTCGGTGCGGGGGCCGCCGGTGCCCGGACGGGTGGTGGCCAGCCCGGTGGTGCCGCGGCCGCCGCCCCCGTCCGCGGCGGGTCGGCCGTCAGCGAGGTGGCGGCCCTCGGCCGGGCCGCCGCGGTGGTCGAGCGGCGCCGGGCGCAGTTCGACCGCTTGGGGCCTTCGCTCCTGCTTGCCGCTGGCATGCTGGTCTCACTCGCCACCGCCGACCTGGTCATGAGCCCGGCCGGCCGGGTGGCAGCCCTGCCGCTGGCCGGTGCCGCGCTCGTCCTCCAGGTGTGGTGGTACACGGTCAGCCCGTCCCACAGGGCTCCCTCCCGCACCACCGTGCGCTACTACGCCGTGCGCTGGGCGCTCGGTTTCGCCCTCTCCTGGGTGAACCCCTTCATGTCGCTCTATGCCGTCTCGGGCTACTTCGGGGCGGAGCGGCTGCTGCCGGTCCGACGGATGAAGATCGGCCTGTTCGCGACCGCCGTCACGCTGGCGGGCGCGCAGGCCGGAGGGCTGCCTCCGGCGGGGCCGGTCTCCTGGGTGCTGTTCGGGGCGATGCTCGGCTTCAACGTCGTCCTGGTCATCATCTTCGGCCAGATGGGCGCCAAGGAGGAGGAGCGCAACCACCTCCAGGCCCGCACCATCGAGGAGCTGGAGCGGGCCAACACCCGCCTCCAGCAGGCCCTCGACGAGAACGCCGCCCTCCACGCCCAACTGCTCGTCCAGGCCCGCGAGGCGGGCGTCGCCGACGAGCGGCGGCGGCTGGCGGCCGAGATCCACGACACCATCGCGCAGGGCCTGACCGGCATCATCGCCCAGTTGCAGGTCGTCATGGGCGCCACAGAACCCGATGTGGCCCTCGAACACCTGGAGCAGGCCGCGAAGCTGGCCCGTTACAGCCTCGGTGAGGCCCGCCGTTCGGTGCAGAACCTCGCCCCGGCCGCCCTTGAGCACGACGCCTTGCCCGAGGCCCTGGAGAAGACGGTCTTCGAGTGGGCGGCCCGCGAGGGCATGCCCTCCGCGTTCACCGTCACCGGTACCGCCCAGCCCCTGCACGACGAGGTCGCGGCCACCCTGCTGAGGATCACCCAGGAGGCATTGGCCAACGCGGCCAGACACTCCGACGCCGCCCGGGTGGGCGTGACCCTCTCCTACATGGACGACGAGGTGACGCTCGACGTCCGCGACGACGGCCGCGGCTTCGACCCGCTCTCCCTGCCGCGCCGGTCCGGCACCGGCGGCTTCGGACTCGACGGCATGCGCGTGCGTGCCGAGCGGATAGCGGGCACCCTGTGCGTGGAGTCCGAGCCGGGACACGGCACCGCGGTCTCCGCTCGCGTACCGTTGGTCCGCCATGACCGATGACACACGCGCCCAGGGTCCGGGGGGAGCACCGGCCGGCAGCGCGATGACGGACGGGACGGACCCTGCCCGGCCGCCGGCGGCCTGCGGACCCGAGGCCGCCCCACCAGCGCCCGACCACCGCCGTCCCGCCGCGCCACCTGACACAGCCCCAGGACAGCAGCCCGCCCCACCGGCACCGGCCTGCGCACCGCGGGCCTCGGCACCGTCCGTACCTCCGGCTCGGGCTTCGCGTGTACCGGAACCGGCTCCCGGCGCCTGTGCTCCGGCTTCCGCCCGGGAGGAGGCCCAGCGTCCCCCGCTCCCGGCGATCAGCCTCCTCGTCGTCGACGACCATCCGGTCGTACGGAACGGCCTGCGCGGCATGTTCGAGTCCGTCGTGGACTTCACCGTGCTGGGCGAGGCGGCGAACGGCGTGGAGGCGGTCGACCTCGTGGCCCGGCTTGATCCCGATGTCGTCCTGATGGATCTGAGGATGCCGGGCGGCGGCGGCGTCGAGGCCATAAAGGAGCTGTCCCGCAGAGGGGCGCGTGCCAAGGTCCTCGTGCTCACCACCTATGACACGGACTCCGACACCCTCTCCGCCATCGAAGCGGGTGCCACCGGCTACCTCCTGAAGGACGCCCCGCGCGACGAGCTGTTCACCGCCGTGCGTGCCGCCGCGGAGGGCCGTACGGTGCTCTCGCCCGCCATCGCCTCCCGACTCGTCTCCGTGGTCCGCACCCCGCCCCAGTCCCAGGGCGGCGAGACGCTCTCCTCCCGCGAGCGCGAAGTACTCGCGCTGGTGGCCAAGGGCACCTCCAACCGCGAGATAGCCCGGGTGCTCTTCATCAGCGAGGCCACGGTCAAGACCCACCTCACCCATATCTACGCCAAGCTCGGCGCCAGCGATCGCGCCGCGGCGGTTGCGGTGGCGTACGACCGGGGGATCCTGGGCTCGGCGGGCGAGTAGCCGGCGACGGTGCGCGCCACGCCGGTCCCGTGGGCCCGGGCGTGGCGCAGCGGCCAGGCGCAGCGGCCGGGCGCAAACGGCGGACGACGTCCTGGAGCACCGGGAGGCCGGCCCATCGTCCGGACGGGGGACGGAACCGCGGCGGCCCGGGTGCGTGTCCGCCGGGCGGGTGTCGTCCTCTTCGGTGTTCTGCCGGGGCACTCGGGGGGCATCTACGTTTCCCCCGGGGCAACCCGTCGTTGGGCCGGGCGTGATTGGCGTACTGATGCGCGCGCCGCGCGCAGGACTCGTACTGGCGGCCGTGCTCGGCGGGGCCGCCCTGCTGGCCTCGGCCGTGGGATGCAGCACGGCCGCACTGCTCGGCACGTCGCGCACGCCCGCCGACGTCATCGCGGTCACCCCGGGCGACGGCAGGGGGAACGTCCCGGTGGGCCGGCGGATCGGCGTTCAGGTGCGCAGCGGCCGTCTGGAGTCGGTACGGGTCATGCGCTACCAGGACGCCCAGCGGTACAAGGTGCCGGGCCGGGTCTCCGCGGACGGCCTGACCTGGCGGCCCCTCGGCCGCGGCCGGCTTGCGACGGCCGCGCGCTACACCATCGACGCCGTGGCGCTGGACGGCCACGGTCGCCGGGCGGCCCGGCACGCCTCCTTCCGCACCGTGGTCCCCGACCGCCGCTTCATCGGGTACGTCACTCCGGAGAACCGGGCCACGGTCGGCACCGGGATGATCGTGTCGCTGGAGTTCAACCGCCCGATCCGCGACCGCGCCGCGGTACAGCGCGCCGTCCGGGTCGTCTCCCGGCCCCCGGTGCCCGTGGCCCCGCACTGGTTCGGCCGCTCCCGGCTCGACTTCCGCCCCGAGCACTACTGGAAACCGGGCACCAGGGTCAGGGTGCAACTGCGGCTGCGCGATGTGGCGGCGTCGCCGGGTGTGTACGGGCTCCAGTACAAGACGATCGCGTTCACCGTCGGGCGCAGCCAGGTGAGCCGGGTGGACGCCGCCGCGCACACCATGCAGGTCCGGCGCGACGGGCGGCTCATCGGCACCCTGCCCATCACCGCGGGCGCCCCGACGTCCACCACCTACAACGGAAAGATGGTGGTCAGCGAGATGATGGAGGTCACCCGCATGGACGGCCGCACGGTCGGCTTCGGTGGCGAGTACGACATCCCGGACGTGCCGCACGCCATGCGCCTCACCTCCTCGGGCACCTTCCTGCACGGCAACTACTGGGCCGAAGGGGTCTTCGGCACCGACAACGTCAGCCACGGCTGTGTGGGCCTGCGCGACGTCAAGGGCGGCAGCTCCAGCACACCCGCGGGCTGGTTCTTCGACCGCAGCCTCATCGGGGACGTGATCGAGGTGGTGAACTCGCAGGACAGTCAGGTAGACCCCGGCAACGGCCTCAGCGGCTGGAACATGAGCTGGCGCCAGTGGCGCGCCGGCGCGGTCTGAGTCGAGGGAAACGGCGGTCCCGGCCCGCCCGTGGTTGCGGTCGAGGCTGCGGTGGTCGTTGCCGTCGCGTATGCGCTCAAGTGCCGCACACCGGCCCCGACCGCCGTGCCCAACTCCCCTGTCGAGACTGAACGGTGACCAACGCGGGGACCCTGCAAGCAAACCGATGTGATTAATTGACGCGGTGTGCGGGGCCCGCGGGGCACTGCGCGGGTGGCGAGTTGGGCCGGGCGGGTCGAGGGGAGAGACATCGTGGAGGGGCGACCGATATCCGGGGGAGCGGCGGATGAACGGCGCGGCGCGGACCGGCGCGTGGCACACCGCGGTCGCACGGGGCCCTGGGCCCTGCTGCTCGGCGCCGCGCTGGTGCTCGTCACCGCCTGCAGCGGCGCCGACTCCTCGGACGGCGGCAAGGACGGCGGGGGCGCGAAGAGGCCGCCGGCGCCGAAGGCCGTGGTGACGATCAGCCCGAAGGACGGCGCGGACTCCGTCGACACCACCGGAGACCTCAGGGTCAGCGCGTCCGGCGGAAAGCTGACCGGTGTCACGGTCGAGGACGCCAAGGGGCACCCGGTCGAGGGCACCGTCGCGGACGACGGCAGGAGCTGGCGGCCCGAGGGCCACCTGGCGTCGGCGACCACGTACACCGTCCGGGCCAGTGCGAAGAACGCGGAGGGCGCCCGGACGACCGGGAAGTCCACCTTCAAGACCCTGCGGCCGAAGAACACGTTCGTCGGGATCTTCACCCCGGAGGACGGCTCCGAGGTCGGCGTCGGCATGCCGTTCTCGCTGCACTTCACCCGTGGCATCACCCACCCGGAGGACGTGGCGAGGTCGATCCGCATCACCACCGAGCCGTCCGTGCCCGTCAAGGGCCACTGGTTCGGCAACGACCGCCTCGACTTCCGTCCCGAGCACTACTGGAAGCCCGGTACCAAGGTCACCGCCGCGCTCGACCTCGACGGTGTGGAGGGGCGGCCGGGCGTGTACGGCACCCAGGCCAAGTCGGTGACCTTCACGATCGGCCGGGCCCAGGTCTCCACCGTCGACGCCGAGAAGCACATGATGACCGTCGAGCGGGACGGCAAGGTCGTCAGGAAGGTCCCGATCACCGCAGGCGGCACCGGCCACACCACGTACAACGGCCAGATGGTGATCAGCGAGAAGTACCGGGTGACCCGTATGAACGGCGAGACGGTCGGCTTCGGCGGCGAGTACGACATCAAGGACGTGCCGCACGCCATGCGCCTGTCGACGTCGGGCACCTTCATCCACGGCAACTACTGGTCGGGCGGCGCCTTCGGGAACTACAACGCCAGCCACGGCTGCGTGGGCCTGAGGGACGTGAAGGGAGCCTGGGACAAGAAGCAGCCGGCCGCCTGGTTCTACGACCACTCGCTCATCGGCGACGTCGTCATCGTGAAGAACTCCCCGGACAAGCAGATCCAGCCGGACAACGGCCTCAATGGCTGGAACATGTCCTGGGCGGACTGGACGAAGTAGCCCCTGGCCGAGGGGTCTGCCTGCCGGGTCCGACCCCGGCCCGGCCCCGGCCCGACCGGTCCGACCCCGGCCTGGCTCCGGGACGGCCTCGGCAGGCAACGAGCTTCCGGCCGGGACGGGACCTCGGTACGTGACGGGACCTCAGGGCGGGGCGGGGTTCCTCCACCGGGGCCCGCCCACCCCCCTCGTTAACCACCGCTAACCTGCTCTGCATGACTGTGCATCTCGAAGTCGCCGACGCGGTCGGCGTGCTGCGCCTCGACCGGCCGCCCATGAACGCACTCGACACCACCACCCAGGACCGGCTCAAGGAGCTGGCCGAGGAGGTCTCCGCGCGTGCGGACATCCGCGCCGTGGTGATCCACGGCGGTGAGAAGGTGTTCGCGGCCGGTGCGGACATCAAGGAGATGCAGGCCATGGACCACGCGGCGATGGTCGTACGGTCCCGTGCCCTGCAGGACTCCTTCACCGCCGTCGCCCGGATCCCCAAGCCGGTGGTCGCCGCCGTCGCCGGTTACGCCCTCGGCGGCGGCCTGGAGCTCGCGCTCTGTGCCGACCACCGCATCGCGGCCGAGGACGCCAGGCTCGGGCAGCCGGAGATCCTGCTCGGCCTCATCCCGGGCGCGGGCGGTACCCAGCGCCTCGCCCGTCTCGTTGGCCCCTCGCGCGCCAAGGACCTCATCTTCACGGGCCGCCATGTGCGCGCCGCCGAGGCGCTCGCCATCGGCCTGGTGGACAGTGTCGCGCCCGCCGGCGAGGTCCTGGAGCAGGCGCACGCCTGGGCGGCCCGGCTCGCCAAGGGGCCCGCGCTCGCGCTGCGCGCCGCCAAGGAGTCGGTGGACCGCGGCCTGGAGACGGACATCGACACCGGGCTCGCCATCGAGCGCAACTGGTTCGCGGGTCTGTTCGCCACCGAGGACCGCGAGATCGGCATGCGCAGCTTCGTGGCGGAGGGGCCGGGCAAGGCGCAGTTCAGTTGAATGCCTCTTTCGGGTTATCCGAACCTTTACGAAGACCTTGCCCGAAGGGTCGGAGAGAAGCATTCTGTCACCTTCGAGCAGCGCTAAGTCACCGCAGGTCAATGGCCGAAATCAAGGATTCCACCTGCCTGTGGCATATGCCGCGCGGCAACCCGCTCGCCGCGGGCTCCGCGTGGGTGATTCCCGTGAACGGCCACGGAGGGTGCTCCGGGCGGCCATGATGGGGGCATGGCGGGGCTGGAGGGTGTCGAACAGCCGCGGCGGCACGCGAGTGCGACCGCGGCACGCTGGTCACCGGCGGTGGAGGACGAACGGGCGCTCGAAGTGATGGAGTTGCTCGGCAATCCGGCCGAGGCGGAGGTGCGGCTCCCGTCGCGTCCGGAGTCCGCGGCCACGGCACGCCGGCTCGCCCAGGTCGTGGTGCTGCGGCACTGGGGTCTCGGTCCGAAGCTGGCCGAGGACACGGTGCTGCTCGTCTCCGAACTGGTCGGGAACGCCGTGCGGCACACCGGCGCGCAGGCGTTCGGGCTGCGGATGCGGCTGCCGCGCGGCAGGAACTGCCTGCGGGTGGAACTGCGCGACCCCTCGCGCGGCCTGCCCTGCCTGATGCCGGTGCACGAGCTCGACATCTCGGGCCGGGGCCTGTTCCTGGTGGACGGGCTCTCCGACCGCTGGGGCGTCGACCTGGAACCGCACGGCAAGGCCACCTGGTTCGAGATCCGTATCCCCGAACGCTGACCGCGTCCGGCGCCCCGCGGCCGCCCAGGCGCGACGCGCACCCGTCGAGGCGCCCGGAACGCGACTGCCCGGCCGCGGGGGTCCGCCCGGCCGCGGGGGTCCGTCCTCCCCCGGGGGCCGCCCGCTCCCGGGACGCCAGCAGCCCCCGTTCGCCTTCGTGGGGCTCGCGGGGGCTGCTGTCGGGGCGCCGTGGCACTCGGGGGATGGGGTCCCACGGCGGTCTGCGTGCGGTCCCGCGTCGTGGAACGCCTGGGTCCGGGCTCTCTCCCGGACCCCGCGGGGCCGTCTCCCCGACTATGCCAGGGGAAGCACGTCGCTCCAAAGGAACCATTCCGGCAAAGCGCTCATAAATGTCCATAGTGGTTCTCAATCGCAGGTGAGATAGGCCACTTGCCTGTGAAAGCCCGGTTGATGCGGCAGTTTTCAAGCGATCGGCGAAGTGGCTCTTGGCGTGATGGTCTCCATGGGGGATGACACCGATGCCGGACAGGGCGTGCCGATCGGAATGTTTCGGGTGAACCTTCTGTATGTGTATCGATCCTTCACCCAGCGCGCCGCCGCCGTGCTCGGCTGTGCGCTGCTCGCCGCCCTCGCGGGCTGCGGCGGCTCCTCGGACGACCGGCGCACCAGGGACCGCGCGGCCGCGCCGAGCATCCCGCCCGCCCCGAGGACCGCGGCCCCCGCGCCCGTGGACGGTCTGCCCGGCATGCCTCCTCTGCTCGATCCGAAGGACGTGTACGCCGCCGACCGGCCCGGCAAGCTCTCGCCCGTGGTGCGGGACTTCCCGTCGCGGATCTACGTGCCCAACACCAACTCCAACACCGTCTCGGTCATCGACCCCGTGACCTTCCGGGTCACCGAGACCATCCCGGTCGGCAACCAGCCCCAGCACGTCGTGCCCTCCTGGGACCTCAGGACGCTCTGGGTCAACAACGACCTGGGCAACTCCCTCACCCCCATCGACCCCAAAACCGGCAAGGCGGGCAAGCCCGTCGACGTGCACGACCCGTACAACCTCTACTTCACCCCCGACGGCAAGTACGCCGTCGTGATGGCCTCGCGCGACCGGGAGCTGGTCTTCAGGGACGCGCACACCATGGAGACGAAGAAGACCGTGCCGGTCAGTTGCGCCGGCGTGAACCACGCGGACTTCTCCCCGGACGGCCGCTACTTCATCGTCTCCTGCGAGTTCTCCGGCGAACTGCTGAAGGTCGACACCGCGAGGATGGCCGTCGTCGGCCAGCAGCGGCTGCCCCTCGACGGCGCGATGCCGCAGGACGTGAAGATCGCCCCGGACGGCAGCGCCTTCTACGTCGCCGACATGGAGGCGGACGGCGTGTGGGTCCTGGACGGCGACACGTTCGGCAAGCCCAGCCTGCTGCCCACCGGCCAGGGCGCGCACGGCCTCTACGTCAGCCGCGACTCCAAGGTGATGTACATCTCCAACCGGGGCGAGGGCACCATCTCGCTCTTCGACTTCCGGCGGCGGGGGCTCACCGGGAAGTGGCGGCTGCCGGGCGGCGGCAGTCCCGACATGGGCGGCGTCTCCGCGGACGGCAAGGTGCTGTGGCTCTCCGGGCGCTACAACGCGGAGGTCTACGCCATCGACACCGCCACCGGGGCCCAGATCGCCAAGATCCCGGTCGGCAGCGGACCGCACGGTCTCGCCGTCTACCCGCAGCCCGGCCGCTACTCGCTCGGGCACACCGGGGTCTTCCGCTGACGGGGGCGCGGTGCGGGGCTTGAGTCTCCACCGACCGGAGGGCCCAGACTCCTCGACATGACCGAAGACGGTACGGAACTGCTCACCATCGGGCAGCTCTCCCGACGCAGCGGACTGCCGGTGCGCACCATCCGCTACTGGTCCGACGAGGGCGCCCTGCCGCCCGCGGCCCGGTCCGCGGGCGGCTACCGGCTCTACGACGCCGCGTCCGTCGCCCGGCTGGAACTCGTCCGCACCCTGCGCGAGCTGGAGCTGCCACTCGCCGACGTGCGCCGGGTGCTGGCGGGCGAGACGACGGTCGCCCAGGTCGCGTCCGCCCATGTGGCCGCGCTGGACGCGCAGATCCGGAGCCTGCGGACCACCCGGGCCGTGCTGTCCACCGTCGCCCGTCGCGATTCGACCGCAGAGGAGATGACACTCGTGAACAAGCTCGCACGCCTGTCCGCCGCTGAGCGCCGGCGCATCGTCGACGACTTCGTGGCCGACACCTTCCAGGGCGTGGACACCGTCGACCCCGACATCCGCGAGAGGATGCGCCGCACCTCCGTGGAACTGCCCGACGACCCCACGCCCGAGCAGGTGGACGCCTGGATCGAACTGGCCGAACTGGTACAGGACCAGCGGTTCAGGGAGCAGATGCGGCGCATGATCGAGTTCAACGCCCGGGGCCGCACCGCGGACACCCCCGCGGGCGCCTCCCCCTGGTTCGCCAAGCGGCTGATCGAGCTGGTCGGCGACGCAAGGCGACGCGGCATCGCACCGGACGCCCCGGCGGCGGCCGGCGTACTCGACGCCCTGCTCGGTCCGGACGGTGACCGGGCAGCGGTGCTGGAGCGCCTTCAGGCCGGTACGGACGCGGACGCCGCCCGCTACCGCGAACTGCTCGCCAGGGTCGCCGGCCGGAGTCCCGCCCCCGACCACCGGGAGGAGTTCGCCTGGGTGGCCGCCGCACTCCGCACGCGACTCGGCCGATAATCTGACCCGGCAACGAGTCAGGCAGGCAGTGAGAAGGGGCGGATCCCGGTGGCGGACATCGAGGCGGCACGCAAGGCGTTCGAGCGGTTCGACGGTGACGGGGACGGTTTCATCACCGCGGCCGAGTACAAGAGCGCCATGGCGCAGATGGGCGACTTCCACGTCACGGAGTCGGTGGCCGAGGCCGTGATCGCGGCCCGGGACACCAACGGGGACAAGCTCCTGTCCTTCGACGAGTTCTGGGCGCACCTGAACAAGTCATGAGGTGCTGACGCCCGTACGGGCCCGGTCCGCCCTCCGTGGCGCGCCGGGCCCGTCGCCGTACGCGGGGCAGCGTGGCCCCGCACCGGCCGTGCCGCTATGCGTCCCGCCTCGCGCGCACCGTCCACCGGCCGTCCTGGCGGGCCAGCCGCACCGGATGGCCGAAGCAGGTGCTGACCAGGTCGCTGGTCAGGACCTCGGCAACCGGTCCGCAGGCCAGGGTGCGGCCGTCGCGGAGCAGCATCGCGTGGGTGGTGCCCGAGGGCAGCTCCTCCAGATGATGGGTGACCAGCACCGAGGCGAGCTCGGGATGGGCCGCGGCCAGCGAGTCGAGGCTGTCGATCAGTTGCTCGCGGCCGGCGACGTCCAGGCCCGTGGCGGGCTCGTCCAGCAACAGCAGCCGAGGGCTCGGCATCAGCGCGCGGGCGATCAGCGCCCGGCCGCGCTCACCCTGGGAGAGCGTCGGCCAGCGGGCCGCCGTACGCGGGCCGAGTCCGAGCGTGTCGATCAGCAGGTCGGCACGCTGCTCCTGCTCCGCCGTCGGGCGCCAGCGCGGCAGCCGCTCCACGCTGTTCGTCAGTCCGGTGAGCACCACCTCGCGGACCGGCAGCGGGGAGCGCAGCGGATGGCGGGGATTGACATGGCCGACATAGGTGCGCAGTTCCCGCAGGTCAACCCGGCCGAGCGTCCTGCCGAGCACCCGGACGCTGCCGTGCGTGGGGTGGACCAGGGCGCCCAGCAGGCTGAGGAGCGTGGTCTTGCCCGCGCCGTTGGGCCCGAGCAGTGCCCAGTGCTCGCCGGGCCGCACGGTGAGCGAGACGTCCGCCAGGATCGGCCGTCCGTCACGTACGACATGCACGTCACGGGCGTCGAGGACCGGCGCGGCCGAGGCCGCGCGGGCGCCGGGCACGGGGGCCGACTCGGGAAGCACACCGCTGAACGTCATGGTCGGCAGCCTAACCCCGGACGATTCCCGCCCCGAAAGCCGCATCCCGTCGGGGCGCCCCTGCCCCTCCTACCGCAGAGCCGTGGCCCACTCGCGCAGTGCGCCGGTGGTCTTGAAGTTCGCCACGTTCTTGTCGAGCGGAGTGCTGCTGTACTGGTGGATGACCCACTTCGCCTTGATCCTGGGCTTTCCCGCCGTGACGTGGTCGGCGATCCACAGGCCGTCGCCCGCGTAGGAGGTGGTGTCGCGGTTCAGCCAGAAGTCGCGGTTGCAGTAGAGCATCACCCGGTGCCGCGGACGCAGCCGCTTCACCTCCCTGATGAAGGCGTCCTTCTCCGCGTTGCCGGCGGCCGTGCCCTCACCGGTGTACTCCCAGTCGACGGCGAGCAGGTCCTCCTCCACGGAGGCGCACTCCTCCACGAAGTACTCGGCCTGCGCCCTGATGTTGCCGGGCCACAGGAAATGGTAGAAGCCGACCACGCAACCGGCGTCCCGCGCCTTCTTGGCCTGTGCGGACTGCTTCGGATTGATGTACGAACGGCCCTCCGTGGCCTTCACGAAAACGAAAGCCATTCCGTCCGTGTCGAACGAGGACTGGTAGGAGCTGACGTCGACGCCGTGCAGCATGCGCGAACCGCCTTCCGGATCAGGTGGGAGAATCCTCTGCTCGGGGCGTTCCCGCCGGCCCGGCGTGCCGATCCGTTTCTGTCCGGCATTCCCGACCGCCGCCCGACCGCCGCCCGACCGGGCGCGACGGGCGGGGGTGCGCGACGTGCGCAACGACGTGCCTCCCGGCCACCGCCCCGCCCCTGGGTGCCGTGCCACGAGCGTAGGTACGAGAGGTTGTCATTCTCCATTCTTTACAACTCGTGTCGGCCTGCCCGGCCTTGTGGAAACCCCTGGACATCCGATGACTGATGACCGGGTCTTTGAAGCTCGAACATGCGGAATGCGCCGCGCACTTGCCATTTCGTGGCCACTTTCCGGAAGGGCTGTTCTAAGCCTTGACCCCCTTAAACCTCCGATGTTGACTGCCTGTTGCTCCAGTGCATCCCCCTGCCCGGCCGAGCCGCCCCGCGCGGGCAGGGGGAGCGCGCACGGTTGTCCCCACCTCCGCAACCCCAGGAGTAACGCCCATGCGCATCCCCCGATTCGTCGCCCCGCTGGTGGCCGCGGTCTGCCTGGCCGCGGCCACCACCGGCCTGCCGGCGACAGCCGCCCCCGCCCACCCCGCCTCCACCACCGACGCGGCCTTCGACACGGTGTCCGGCGCGCTCGACGTGGACCGCGCGGCGTACCTGTCGAAGCACGACGTCGTCTACGACCGGCCCAACACCGACCCCAGGTACGGCCTCACCGTGGGCAACGGCCGGATGGGCGCCATGGCCTGGCAGGAGAACGGCCTGACCATGCAGGTCTCGGGCGTCGACAACTCCCAGCAGGGCGCCTTCGGCGGCGGCCTGGTGAACCTGCGGACGACACCCGCCCTGGAGGACGGCGCCACTCGCTACCAGCAGCGGCTGTCCCTGTACGACGGCACCCTGACCACCCGTTACGCCGACGACCGCACCGTCACCGTGATGGGCGCGCCGAACTCCGAGGTCATGGGCATCCATGTGGAGGACGGCCGAAGCAACGTCTCCGCGGTGACCCTGGACCTCAGCCTCTGGGACCTCGGCCGGCTCTCCAACAGCGGTGACGTCCCCGACCTGACCACCTGGAAGACCGTCAGGACCTACGCCGACGCGGACAGCGCCGGTCTCAGCCGCGGCCAGGACGACCCGCAGGGCTTCGGCTACACCCTGGCCGCCGCGGTGGAGGGCGCCGCGTACCGCACTCAGGTGGTGGACGGCAGCAGGGTGCGGCTGACCATCACGCCGTCCCACAGCTACACCGTGTGGTTCACCACCAGCAGCCGGAAGAACGCCCCGGACCACGACTCCCCGGCCCAGGCCGAGAGAGCGCTGACGCAGGTCGGGAACACCGGGTACGCCGGCACCCTGGACGCGTACAAGAAGTGGTGGCACGCGTTCTGGCAGAAGTCCTTCGTGCAGTACTCCGACCAGTCCGGCGCCGCCGACTACCTGGAGAACGTCTACTACCTGAGCACCTACATGATCGCCGCGGGCGGCTACGGGGACTACCCCTTCCACTTCATCAACGGCGTCTTCCGTGCCACCGGGGACGACACCAAGTGGAGCAACGCCTACTGGTACTGGAACCAGCGCGACGTCTACAACTCCTTCCTGGCGTCCGACCACGCCGACCTGATGAACGGGTTCAACCGCCTCTACAGCCGAAACGCGGACGCGCTCAGGGCGTTCACGAAACAGCGCTACGGCGTCGACGGCATCTGGGTGCCGGAGACCATGGGCTGGGACGGCAACGCCCGCGGCACGGTGAACAGCGACTACACCAAGAACATCTGGTCCACCGGCGCCGAGGCCGCGTACAACATGTACCTCCAGTACCGCTACACCAACGACACCGGCTACCTGCGCCAGACGGTCTACCCGTTCCTCCGGGGCGTCGTCGGGTTCTACCAGCGGATGCTGTCCCACGACGACGCCACGGGCCAGTACTACGTCGCCGAGTCCAACTCCCACGAGACGTACTGGAACGTCCCGAACGCCATCACCGACCTGGCGGCGGTGCGCACCGTCTTCCCGATCGCCATCAGCGTCTCGCAGCAGCTTGGCCAGGACGCGGACCTCCGGCCGCAGTGGCAGGACATCCTGGACCACCTGATCCCCTACCCGTCCGACGCGAGCACGTACCTGCCGCACACCCCGCCGCTCGCGCAGACCCGCAACAACGAGAACGTGGCCGCGGAGATCGTCTGGCCCTACGACCGGACCGGCATCGGCTACCCGGACCAGCAGAAGGCCGTCGACACCTGGAGGGCCCGCCCCTTCCCCTACGGCAACGTCTGGTCCAACGACGCCGTCCAGGCCGCCCGGCTCGGCCTCGGCGACGACGCCTTCAACGGCATGAAGACCATGCTGGACAAGTACGAGAACTATCCGAATGGCATGACCGAAAACACCAACGGCGTCTTCGAGTACCTGGGCGTACACCTGTCCGCGATCAACGAGTCGCTGCTCCAGTCGTACAACGGCAAGATCCGCGTCTTCCCCGCCGTGCCGTCCCTGTCCGGCTTCACCGGGAAGTTCACGCTGCTCGCGAACGGCGGCTTCCAGGTGAGCTCGGAGCGCGAGGCCGGCGAGGTCAAGTACGTCGGCATCAGGAGCCTGTACGGGAACACCACCCAGGTCGTCAGCCCCTGGGGCGGCGAGCGGATCCAGGTCCGCAGGGCCTCGGACAACGCGGTGGTACTGCGTACCACCGACCGGGAGTTCACCCTGAACACCGACGCCCACACGGTCTACGTCGTCGAGCGGGTCGCCGAACCGCTCTCCGCGTACGGCCGCACCCGGCTGACCGGCACCGCCAACCAGGGTGCCAAGTCGCTGCCCGGCACCCGCTCCACGCTGGGCCTGAACGCCTCCTGAACGGGGGTCGAGAACAGCGGAACGAAAACCGGTGCCGAGCCCCGGAGGAGGTCCTCGGCGTGCACACCGACGACCTGGACTTCGCCGGGCGCCGCTGCCCGGTCAAGGCCAAAGGCCGCGCCGCTGGCCCGGCTGTCACTGCTGTGCCCTGCCGTGGAACCACACCACCGCCAGACGTGTACCGTCCGCCGCCGCCCCGGGCGCCCACGCCGGGGCACAGTCGGTCCGTTAAGATCAAGGCATGTGCTGCTGCGCTCCCATGACCACAACCGCCGCCTAGCGGCGGTACCGCGGTTCCCGTAACCGCGGCCATTGCCTGCCCCGCATGGGGCAGCGCCAGGACGTACCGCCGGATCAGTGTCCTGCCGGCAGTCACTCATATGCCTGTGACGCCGGGTCGTCCTGCCTGATCAGGGAAGTCATGTCTCAGTCGCAGCGTTTCGGTGCACAGCATCCGCAGGCAGCCGGCCCCGACGCCGGGCACCACCCCCGTGCCGCCACCCTGCTCCTGATGGTCGGGCTCCCCGGGGCCGGGAAAACCACCCGCGCCAAGGAACTCGCCGCAACCCATCGGGCGCTGCGGCTGACCCCGGATCACTGGATGATCCCGCTGTTCGGCGATTCGACGGCCGACGGCAGGCGCTGGGTGCTCGAAGGGCGGCTCATCTCGGTCGCCCTACAGGCGCTGAGGCTGGGGACCAGCGTCGTACTCGACTACGGGCTCTGGAGCCGCGATGAACGGTCGGCACTGCGCTGGCTGGCCCGGTCGGTCGGGGCGTCATGCCAGGTGGTCTACCTGCCCGTGGACAGGGACGTCCAGCTCGCCCGCATCGCGCACCGCCAGGAAACAACACCGCATCAGACGTTCCCGATGAGCGAGGCCGACCTGGATGCCTGGCGGGAACAGTTCCAGGTGCCCGACGCCGCAGAACTCGACGGCGGCGAGATTCCCACCCCACCGCCGGGCTGGCCGGGCTGGCAGGAGTGGGCGGTGGACACATGGCCGTCGTGCACCGATAGCTGACCCGGCCGGCACCCGGACCTTTGGACAGCCAGTGATCCACACGACCGCCGAGGGCTCTGCCTCGGCCGAGCCCGAGATCGAAGCGCTCCCGGGCCCTCCAGGGGCTTTGTGCCGGTTTCCGTTCCGATGTCCCTCGACCTCCTGAACCGCGCCGCCCGCGCGGGAACGGGCCCGCCGCCGGCAGCTCCACGCCGCCCGCGGCGGGCCCGCGCAAGGGGGCGGCCCCGGCACTCGGGCCGGAGCCGCCCCCTTCCTAGTGCCCCACCAGGGTGCCACGCTCGACCAGGTTCTCCAGGTCGGTCGCGACGCTCTCGACCTCCGGCAGCGCGAGCATCCTCAGCCGCGCGGCACGGGTGGTGGCGGTGATGGCGCCGTCGCCGAGGACGGCGCGGCAGGCGGCGGCCACGCCGTCCGCCGTCCGGTCGGTGATCTCCCGGCCGAGCCCCAGCTCCTGGACGCGCTTGGCGTTGTGGATCTGGTCGCCGAAGTGCGGGAAGACCGCCATGGGCGTGGCCGTGCGCAGCGACTCGCGGATGCTGTTGAAGCCGCCGTGCGTGACGAACACGTCGACGGACTCCAGCAGCAGCGGCTGCGGCACCCGGTTGGTGAGGTGGACGTGGCCGGGCAGGTCCGGCCGGTCGACGGGCAGCCCGCTGGTGGCCACGATGACGTTGCAGTCGTCGAGCCGGGAGACGCCGTCGATGATCGCGCCCAGCGTCTGAACCGGATCCGAACCGGGCACGAGCGTCATCGGGGACGGGTTGTCGGCGTTCGCCGCCGCGTGCCGCATGGGCAGCGCGGTGCCGAGGGCGGCGAGCACCAGGGGCCGGTCCGCGGGCAGATCGGCGATCCACGAGGGCAGTACCGCGTGCTGGTCCACCTGGAGCGTCTGGCGGTAGGAGAAGGACGCAGGCAGGTGCCGGGCGAAGGAGAAGGCCGGCGGTACGTAGTCGATCCGGCCGTACGGCACGATCGACAGCGGGTCGTCCTTCCTCGGCAGGCCGAGTTTCTCGCGCACGGCGTTCAGGTTGGAGTGGATGAGGGCGGGATCTATCACGTTGCCGGCCCCCGAGGGCGTGGCCACCTGGAGGATCCCGGTCTCCTCGGAGACCAGCACCGTGCTCATGTCGAGTCCGTCGCGCAGGATCAGGTCGGGACCGAAGTCGCGGACCACGGGGAGGGTGGCCTCGCGCAGCCGCAGGGCGAGCGGGCCGGAGAGCGCGAGAGTCATCACCTGCATGATCTTCTGGTGCATGATCTCGATCTTGGACTGCGGCGGCCGGCCCGCCGCGGACCCGCTCTGCTCCGGCCGGTGCTCGGTGGGGAGCCCCGCGGCGGTGAGGGTCTCCTTGAAGGCGGCCTGAGTGGTCTCGCCCGAGATGGTCGGCAGGCAGTCGAGCACCCGGAAGCCGTCGGGCTCGAAGACATCGGCGAGGTCGGGGGCGGTGGCCACCAGGATGTCGTGTCCTGCGGCCTTGAGCGCCCGGAGAGTGGGGAGTTGGGCCCGCCCGTGTGACGGGCTGCCGAGGGTGGTGCACAGAACTTTCAAGGACGGACCTCTCTGTTCGTGCTTCGTTCCGTTAATGGCGAGGTTTCGCAGTACGGAAGATAAGGCTGTTTACGCCATGGAAGAGGCGATGAGTCTGTTTTGAGCCGCAGATATGGCTGAAATTCATGGCTGAAAATGTACTGTCTGCTTCCGCTTTCGCTCTCCGCAGATCGCTGGGTGCCCACCGTGTCGAGGGGCGCGCACAGCGCGGCCGCCGACCGCTCGGCGGACCCGTCCCGACGGACCGCGGCCGGCCGTTCAGCACTCGATGATGTTCACCGCGAGCCCGCCCCGCGCCGTCTCCTTGTACTTGACGCTCATGTCGGCGCCGGTGTCCCGCATGGTCTTGATGACCTTGTCCAGGGACACCTTGTGGCTGCCGTCGCCGCGCATCGCCATGCGCGCGGCCGTGATGGCCTTGACCGCGGCCATGCCGTTCCGCTCGATGCATGGGATCTGCACCAGCCCTCCGACCGGGTCGCAGGTCAGGCCGAGGTTGTGCTCCATGCCGATCTCGGCGGCGTTCTCCACCTGCCGGGGGCTGCCGCCCAGCACCTCGGCGAGCGCCCCGGCGGCCATCGAACAGGCCGAGCCGACCTCGCCCTGGCAGCCCACCTCGGCACCCGAGATCGAGGCGTTCTCCTTGAAGAGCATGCCGATCGCGCCGGCCGCCAGCAGGAAGCGGACCACACCGTCGTCGTCGGCGCCCGGCACGAAGTCCTGGTAGTAGCGCAGGACGGCCGGGATGATTCCGGCCGCGCCGTTGGTGGGCGCGGTCACCACCCGCCCGCCGGCCGCGTTCTCCTCGTTGACGGCCATGGCGTGGAGGGTGACCCACTCCATCGCGCGCGCCGCGGGGTCGCCCTCGGCACGCAACTGCCGGGCCAGGGCCGCCGCCCTGCGCCGCACCCTGAGGCCGCCCGGCAGGATGCCCTCCCTGCTGGTCCCGCGCGCCACGCAGTCCCGCATGGTGGCCCATATCTCCAGCAGCCCGGCCCGCACCTCGTCCTCGGTGCGCCAGGCCCGCTCGTTCTCCAGCATCAGCGAGGAGATGGACAGGCCCGTCTCACGGGTGAGCCGCAGCAACTCCTCACCGGTGCGGAACGGGTACTTGAGCACGGTGTCGTCGAGCTGGATGCGGTCGGTGCCCATGGCGGACTCGTCCACGACGAAACCGCCGCCCACCGAGTAGTACGTCTTCTCCAGCAGAACGCCGCCCGCGGCGTCACGGGCCCACAGGGTCATGCCGTTGGCGTGCCCGGGCAGCGCCCTGCGGCGGTGCAGGACCAGGTCCTCGTCGGGGGCGAAGGCGATCTCGTGGCTGCCCAGCAGCCGTATGCGGCGCTCGGTGCGGATCCGCTCCACCCGCTCGCCCGCGCCGTCCACGTCCACCGTGCGCGGGGAAAGGCCCTCCAGACCGAGCAGCACCGCCCCCGGAGTGCCGTGGCCCCGGCCCGTGGCGCCCAGGGAACCGTAGAGCTCGGCGCGGACCGCGGCCGTACGGGTGAGCAGGTCCTCCCCGGCGAGGCGCCGGACGAACATCCGGGCCGCCCGCATCGGGCCGACCGTGTGCGAACTGGACGGGCCGATGCCTATCGAGAAGAGGTCGAAGACCGAGACGGCCACGGGGACTCCTTGCGGTCGGCAGACGCCGTCGTCTGCCCGGGTGACACGGCGGCGTGCGCCGCGGGAACACGGAAGGCGGGCGGTGGGGGCGCCGCGGCGGTGCGGCGCCCCGTTCAGCGTACGTTCCGTGGGAACTGCTGACGAACCGGGGCGAAAGGCCCCTAGGCGCCCAGGGTGGGGTAGAGCGGGTGCTTCGCCGCGAGCGCGGCGACCCGGGCGGCCAGCGCGTCCCTGCTGTCCGCCCCGAAGGCGGGCTTGAGCGTCTCGGCGATGATGTCGGCGACCTCGCGGAAGTCGTCGGCGGTGAAGCCCCGGGTGGCGAGGGCGGGCGTGCCGATGCGCAGGCCCGACGTGACCATCGGGGGCCGGGGGTCGTTCGGGACGGCGTTGCGGTTGACCGTGATGCCGACCTCGTGGAGCCGGTCCTCGGCCTGCCGGCCGTCCAGCTCGCTGTGCCGCAGGTCCACCAGCACCAGGTGCACGTCCGTCCCGCCGGACAGGACGGAGACGCCGGCCTCGGCCACATCGGGGCTGTTCAGGCGCTCGGCCAGAATCTTCGCGCCCTCCAGCGTGCGCGCCTGGCGCTCCTTGAACTCCTCGCTAGCGGCGATCTTGAACGCGACCGCCTTGGCGGCGATCACGTGTTCCAGGGGCCCGCCCTGCTGGCCCGGGAAGACCGCACTGTTGATCTTCTTGGCCAGCTCGGCCGTCGACAGGATCACACCGCCGCGCGGACCGCCGAGCGTCTTGTGGGTGGTGGTGGTGACCACGTGCGCGTGCGGCACCGGGTTCGGGTGCAGCCCGGCGGCCACCAGGCCGGCGAAGTGGGCCATGTCCACCATCAGGTAGGCGCCGACCTCGTCCGCGATGCGGCGGAACGCGGCGAAGTCGAGCTGGCGCGGATAGGCCGACCAGCCCGCCACGATCAGCTTCGGCCTGGCCTCCTTGGCCTGCCGCTCCACCTCGGCCATGTCGACCTGCCCCGACTCGCCGTCGACGTGGTAGGCGACGACATCGTAGAGCTTGCCGGAGAAGTTGATCTTCATACCGTGGGTCAGGTGGCCGCCGTGCGCCAGGTTCAGGCCCATGATGGTGTCGCCCGGCTTGAGCAGGGCGAACATCGCCGCGGCGTTGGCCTGGGCACCCGAGTGCGGCTGCACGTTGGCGTGCTCGGCGCCGAACAGCCCCTTCACGCGGTCGATGGCTATCTGCTCGACCACGTCGACGTGCTCGCAGCCGCCGTAGTAGCGGCGGCCCGGATAGCCCTCGGCGTACTTGTTGGTGAGCACCGAGCCCTGGGCCGCCATGACGGCCAGCGGGGCGAAGTTCTCCGAGGCGATCATCTCCAGCGTCGACTGCTGGCGCCGTAGCTCGGCGTCGACGGCGGCGGCGACGTCCGGGTCCAGCTCGTGGAGGGGGGTATCAAGAAGCGAGTGAAGCGACATCACGGTCCCTAACGCAGTGGTTCCGGCCCTTGGCAAGGGCAGAGCGGCCCGGGGCGGAGCGGGGCGCCGGCGCGGCGGGTACCCCGAGTGCCCGGCGGGCTCAGCCGGCCGAGAACTCGGTGTACTCGTCGGCGGAGAGCAGGTCGTCCGGCTCCTCGGTGACGCGCACCTTGAAGAGCCAGCCGCCCTCGAACGGCGCGGAGTTCACCAGCGAGGGGTCGTCGACCACGTCGTCGTTGACCTCGGTGACCTCGCCGCTGACCGGCGCGTACAGATCGCTGACCGACTTGGTCGACTCCAGCTCGCCGCAGGTCTCGCCCGCGGTGACGGTGGAGCCGGCCTCCGGGAGCTGGGCGTAGACGACGTCGCCGAGCGCGTTGGCCGCGAACTCGGTGATGCCGACCGTCGCCACGCCGTCCTCGGCGGGCGACAGCCACTCGTGCTCCTTGCTGTAACGAAGCTGCTCGGGGTTGCTCATGTGCTGAATTCTCCTGTACGCGGGGGAGTGCTTCCGAACGGACGGTCTTGCGGTACGAGACGGGGCGGGCGATCCGGGTGCCCGCCGGGCCGGGCGAGGACCGGCGCTGGGTGAGGTGCGCCCGGCCGCCGGGCGGCGTGCGCCCGGCAGTCGAGCGGCGCGCGCCCGGCCGCCCGGTCTCACTTCTCGCGCTGGTAGAACGGCAGGGCCACCACCTCGTGGGGCTCATGGCTGCCGCGGATGTCCACGGCCACGCCCGCCGTTCCCGGTTCCGCGTGGGCCGCGTCGACGTAGGCCATCGCGATCGGCCTGCCCAGCGTCGGCGAGGGCGCGCCCGAGGTGACCTCCCCGATCACCGCGCCGTCCGCGGCCGCCACCACGGCGTACCCCGCGCGCGGCACCCGGCGCCCCCCGGCGACGAGGCCGACCAGCCTGCGGGGCGGGGCGCTCTCGGCGCGCCCGGCCGCCTCCTCGAGCGCGGCGCGCCCGACGAAGTCGCCCGCCTTGTCGAACTTCACGACCCGGCCGAGGCCCGCGTCGAAGGGCGTCAGCGCGGTGCTCAGCTCATGCCCGTACAGCGGCATGCCCGCCTCCAGGCGCAACGTGTCACGGCACGAGAGGCCGCACGGCACCAGGCCCACCGCCGCGCCCGCCTCGGTCAGCGCCGCCCAGAGCCGCTCGGCGTCGCCGGGCGACACGAACAGCTCGAAGCCGTCCTCGCCGGTGTACCCCGTACGGGCGATGAGCGCGGGCACACCGGCGACGTCACCCGGCGCGCCCGTGTAGTACTTCAGGTCCGCGAGCGGGACGTCGGTGAGCGGTGCGAGGATGCCCGGGGAGGCCGGGCCCTGGACGGCGAGCAGGGCGTAGGCGTCGCGGTCGTCGCGCACCACCGCGTCGAAGCCCGCGGCCCGCTCGGTGAGCGCGCCGAGGACCGTGTCGGCGTTCGCGGCGTTCGCGACGACCAGGTACTCGTCGGCGGCGCCCGCGGGCCCCGGCCGCCCGCCCGCGAGCCGGTAGACGATCAGGTCGTCCAGGATGCCGCCGTCCGCGCGGCAGATCATCGTGTAGCGGGCGCGGCCCGGCCTGAGGGCCCCGATGTTGCCGACCAGGGCATGGTCGAGCAGGGCCGCCGCGTCCGGTCCCGTGACGGTGATCTCGCCCATGTGCGAGAGGTCGAAGAGCCCGGCCGCGGTCCGCACCGCCTGGTGCTCGTCCCGTTCGCTGCCGTACCGCAGAGGCATGTCCCAGCCGGCGAAGTCGGTCATGGTCGCGCCGAGCGAACGGTGCACGGCGTCGAGGGCGGTGCGGCGGGGCTTTCGGGCATCGAGGGGCATGGGCGGGCTCCCGGGCAGGCTGGACGGACGAGGACGCTCCTCCCCCTCTGTCATCGGAACCTGAGAGGTTCACCGAGAGCCCGTCTCACAAGGAGACATCCGGACATCCGGGCTTGCACCTTGGGTGGGACCGCCACAGGAGCGGCCCGCTTTCCAGAATTGCCTCGCCCGCGCGGTATCTGGGCCTGAGAGATTCAAGGGAGGACTTGCTCCTTCGGCGCCCCGGCCGATGGCCGGAGGCTCTCCCGCGCGGGTTCAAACGGCCGGTATGGAGTTGGCGCGCACATCATTGCACGGCGCGCGCGCCGGAGCGGTGGGGGCGCGGGGCGGACGGCCTCGAACGAGACGAAGGAGCCGCGCCGACGGGCGCGGGAGGCCGGGCCGAGCGGCGCCGGCCGGCCGTGTCGCAACCGGCAACGGCCGTGCGGTGCGCCCGGGATGCACAGCCGCGCGACACGCCCGGCGTCCGGGGAGGGGTCGGTCGTCACCTTGTGCCGCATTACCGTTTCTTTACACTTGGTGAGGAGCACACCAGGAACGGAACGGACAGTAGAGACGGGCAGGCAGGGTCGTGACAGCTCGGGGGAGGCCGATCGCGGTGGACGGTCCGATCACGGTACGCGCCACGGGCACTTCCGACGGGGCGGTGCCCGGCACGGACACGTCCCTCCAGCGCCCCGAAGCGCGCCGTGCCACGCGCGCGCTCCGTGCGCCGGTCCGGGGCGCCGTGCGCGACCTGCGGGAGCCCGGACACCGGGTGCCCCGGCAGCTCTCGTTCGCCGCGGGCGACGTGGTGGTGGTCTCCGGACTGCCCGGCAGCGGCAAGTCGACCCTGATGCGGCGGGTGGTGGAGGGCCCCCGCATCGACTCCCAGGACACCCGCGAGCGCTGGTCGCGCCGGATGCCCCGGTGTCTGCCGTACGCGCTCTACCGTCCCCTCGTCCGCCTCGCGCACTACGCACGCCTGCACCGCACCCTGCGCACCGGCGCGGGCCTCGTCGTCCACGACTGCGGCACGCAGGCATGGGTACGCCGCTGGCTCGCCCGCGAGGCCGCGCGCCGGGACGCCACCCTGCACCTGCTGCTGCTCGACGTGCCGCCGGGCACCGCCCTGGCCGGGCAGGGCGCGCGCGGCCGCGGCGTGTCCCGCTACGCCTTCCTGCGCCACCGCAGGGCCGTGGGCCGCCTGGTGCGCTCCCTGAAGGACGGCCGCCTGCCGTCCGGTTGCGCCTCCGCGGTGCTGCTGGACCGCCCGGCCGCCGACGCCCTGCGCACCATCGCCTTCGCAGCGCCGCGGCGGTGAGCCGCGGTCCCGGGTGGTCCCGGGTGGTCCCGGTCGGCTCCGGCGGCGGGACGCGCAGGATACCGGCGCCGCGTTAGGGTGCCAGCCGCAGCCGCGCGCGGCTGTGCGCAGGGCGTGAGAGCACGGGCATGACACAAGGATTGAGAAGCATGGACACAGCGCCGCAGGCCATGACGCATCCCCACGGCGGATGGCCGGCCAACGAGCTCGAAGAGGTCCTCGCCGCCTCCCTGGACGCCCCGTGGGGGCACCTTTCGGGCCCCTCGGGCACCGGGGGAGTGTCCTCGGCGGGCGCCCGCATCCTGGAGGTCCTCACGCGCAGCGCGTTCTGGGTGCCGCTGCCCGGCGGCGGAGGCCCCCACCAGCCGGTGCTCGACCTGCCCACCATCGAGCTCGAAGGCCAGGCGTACATCCCGGTCTTCAGTTCCGAGCAGCAGTTCCGGGCTGTCGTCGGCGATCACATGGGGTACACCGTCGCGCCCGCCGTCGAGTTCGCCCGCGGGCTCCCGCCCCAGCTCGGCATAGCCGTCAACCCGGACGGCGCCGTCGGCATCCCGCTGCCGCCGCCCGCGGTGGCCGAGCTGTGCCGCGCCGGTCGCAGCCCCCTCGACGGGACGGCCGCCGGCGGTCGCGTCCGCCTCTTCCAGCCCGACTGGCAGGAGGACCCGGTGGACTTCCTGTCCGCGGCCGCGGAGGAGTTCGCGGTCACCGGCGCGGCCCCCGGCGCCGGGATCGCTCCGCAGCCGGCCGCCCCCGGCGCGGGGCCGCTGCCCGGCACCGTGCTCAGCGCGCGCCGCTGCCTCGCCAGCATCGAGGGCGACGATCCGGTGCTGTTCATCGGCGTCGAGCTCACCCCGTGGGAGGGGGACGGGCGTGCCGCCCCGCTGGCCGCGCTCGGCCGGGCGCTCGGCCGCGTCCCGGTCCGCTGGCCCGTCAACCTGGTCCTGCTGGACGTCACTCAGGACCCGGTCGCCGAGTGGATGCGGGAGAAGGTGGCCCCCTTCTACACCTGCGCGCCGTGAGACGGGCGGGCGCCCGGGGCCCGGCAGGTCCCGCAGCGCCCGCCCCGGCGGGCCCGCCCCGGCACCCGGCGGGCGCGCCCGCCGGGTGCCGCCGGGCGCCGGTGCACCGGTGTCCGCAGGAGGCGTTGCAGCGCCGCCACCCACCGGTGCGTCAGGTCGGCGGCCGACCGTGCCGCTTAAGCTGGTCCCACGACCCGGGCGGGCCGTTTCGCGCCACCGCGGCCGTTCGCCTACGGTCGAAGCCGCCGGGCAGGGGTCCGGGCCCGGTCCCGCCGGGTACGTCAGTGCGTCATCAGCGGATGCTTCACGAAGGAGCTGTCAAAGGTGAGTGCGTCGGGCACGGCAGCGGCCGGGCAGGTCGAGCAGATGCTGCGCCAGGTGACGCCCGGGCGCTACGACGCCTACGAGGCGTTGCTCCAGGCGCTCGCCGATCCCGCCGGCGGGCAGGTGTACATGCTGCTCTGGCACGGCCAGGCCGGCTCCCCGGACGCCCAGTACGGGAACATGCAGGTCGACGGTCTCGGCTACGCCCCCTGCGTCACCTCGGCCCAGGAGCTGACCGCCAGCGGCTGGAACCGCTCCTACGAGGTGATCGGCGGCCTGGACGCGGCCCGTGCCCTCTACCCCGACCACTACGGCCTCTGGCTGAACCCGCACGCGCCCGGCGGCGGCGTCGGCATCCCCTGGCTCGATCTGCGCCGGATGGCCACCGGCCTGGACCGGCAGCCGGCCGGTCCGCTGCGGCTGAGCGAGCCCACCATCGAGATCCCGCAGTTCTACGCCCTGCTCACCCAGCACGCCCACCGTACGCCCGCGGTGCGTGCGCTGCGCCGCGCCTGGGTCCAGCCTGCGCTCGGTTCGCCGTACCTCGCCATCGGCCTGGACGTCTACGACACCAGCCCGCCCGCCGTGGACGCCGTACGGTCGATGATGCAGCAGTCCATCGGTGCCGTGCCGGACGGCCTTTCGGTCTCCACCGTCGCGCTGTTCGACGAGCACGATCCGGTGGCGATGTGGCTGCGGGCCTGCGCCCGGCCGTTCTACGACCGGGAGGCGCACGGCGCGCCCGGGGCCCCCGGTATCGCCCCCGGGGCCCCCGGGGCACCCGGCATCCTGCCCCCGCCCGCGACGGGCTACGGTTACCCACCTCCCGGCGCCACCTACTGACCGGTCTGTCGTGGGCCTTCCGGTGCCCGGGGGGCCACGGAAATTGACTTGACCTGACGGGGTCGAACAAGCCGTCATGTCAATGTTACTAGGGGGAAATATGTCCTCTGCGGTAACAGTTGGTCACTTTCAGTGAACAACAGAATGGCATATCTCAACCGATGTGTCGTTTGTCCGTAAATGGGGGGTGTCCGACCCCCGATTCGGCCCGTCCGGATAACGGAACGTTCCAGCCAGCATCACGGTTAGGCATCCATTCCCTGCCAAGTCTGGCAACAGATCGCAACCGCGATGAAGACTCCCGCTCCAAGGGGCGGTCGCCCCTGCGTACGAAACGGACGGATCAGGCCGCCACAGCGGCACGTGTGGGCCGGTAACCGCCGGTTGAGAGGGGTCCCTGGCACGATGACGGCACCATTGCACGAGCCGACCGCAGATGCGGCCCCCAGTGCGGCCGAGGAGGCGTCCCTCGCCGAGGCCGGAGGCGCGCAGGCGGTCCAGGGCCGGTCGCTCGGCCGGATCGCCTGGGAGCGCCTCAAACGCGACAAGCTCGCCCTGACCGGTGGCATCGTTGTCCTGGTGCTGATCGTGATCGCGATCCTCGCTCCCGCGATCGCCCACCTGGTCGGGCAGGACCCGGAGACGCACCACGAGAACCTGATCGATCCGCTCTTCTCCACGCCCAAGGGCTCCTTGGGCGGGATCAGCGGCGACCACCTGTTCGGCGTCGAACCGGTCAGCGGCCGCGACGTCTTCGCCCGGATCGTCTACGGCTCCCGGGTCTCGCTCCTCGTGGGCTTCCTGTCCGCGGTGGTGGCGGTCATCATCGGCACCGTGCTCGGCATCCTGGCCGGCTTCTTCGGGGGCTGGGTGGACGCGGCCATCAGCCGGGTCATGGACGGCCTGCTCGCGTTCCCGCAACTGCTCTTCATCATCGCGCTGGTCTCGGTCATGCCGAACGAGATGCTGGGCCTCACCGGCACGGACGTGCGCCTGTTCGTGATGATCCTCGTGATCGGCTTCTTCGGATGGCCCTACATCGGGCGTGTGGTGCGCGGACAGACGCTCTCGCTGCGTGAGCGGGAGTACGTCGAGGCGGCCCGCAGCCTCGGCGCGGGGCGGCTCTACATCCTGTTCAAGGAGCTGCTGCCCAACCTCGTCGCGCCCATCATCGTGTACACGACGATGATGATCCCGACCAACATCCTCACCGAGGCGGCACTGAGCTTCCTGGGCGTGGGCGTCAAACCGCCCACCGCCTCCTGGGGGCAGATGCTCTCGAGTGCGATCGACTACTACGACTCGGACCCCATGTACATGGTGATCCCCGGCGTAGCGATCTTCATCACCGTGCTTGCCTTCAACCTCTTCGGCGACGGCGTGCGAGACGCGCTGGACCCGAAGGGTTCCCGATGAACTGCTACCCCCAGGGACCCGTGGCCGATCCACGGGCCGCTTATCAATTCGGAGGATCCGAGATCGTGACTACCCAACGCACCTCAGGGCGGCGCAAGCAGGCCTTCGCCGCTGCGGCCGCGGTAGCCGCACTGCTGGCCACGGCGGCGTGTGGCGGCGGTGGCAAGGACAACGGCGCGTCGAAGGACGGCGCGGCCGGGTTCGACGCCGCGAACAACAAGGTCGCCCAGGCCTCGCTCGCCAAGAAGGGCGGCACGCTGAAGTTCGCCGGAGCCCAGGACGCCGACTCGTGGGACACCACGCGCGGCTACTACGGCTTCGCCTGGAACTTCATGCGCTACTACAGCCGTCAGCTCGTCACCAACAAGACCGCGCCGGGCAAGACGGGCGCCGAGCTCACCCCGGACCTGGCCACCGGCCTTGCGAAGATCACGGACGGCGGCAAGACCTACACGTACACGCTGCGCGACGGGATCACCTGGGAGGACGGCAAGCCGATCACCTCCAAGGACGTCAAGTACGGCATCGAGCGCTCGTGGGCGCAGGACGTGCTGTCCGGCGGTCCGATCTACCTCCAGCAGGTGCTGGACCCCGATAACACCTACAAGGGCCCGTACAAGGACAAGAGCGCGGATCACCTGGGCCTGAAGGCGATCTCCACGCCGGACGACAAGACCATCGTCTTCCACCTGCCGAAGCCGAACTCCGACTTCCAGGAGATGCTGGCGATGACCTCGGCGTCCCCGGTCCGCCAGGACAAGGACACCAGGTCCAAGTACGCCCTGCACCCGTTCTCCTCCGGTCCGTACAAGTTCCAGTCGTACGACCCCGGCAAGTCGCTGGTGCTGGTCCGCAACACCTCGTGGAAGCAGTCGTCCGACCCGGTCCGCAAGGCGTACCCGGACAAGATCACGGTCAACTTCTTCACCAACGCCAACGACATGGACCAGCGCCTCATCCAGGGTGACTTCGACCTGGACATCGGCCAGACGGGCATGTCGCCGCAGGGCCGCACCGTGGCCCTGAAGCAGCACAAGGAGAACCTGGACAACCCGGTCTCCGGCTACATCCGCTACGCGGCCTTCCCGCAGAGCGTGAAGCCGTTCGACAACGTCCACTGCCGCAACGCGGTGATCTACGGTGCCGACCACAAGTCGCTGCAGACCGCGCGCGGCGGCCCGGTGGCCGGTGGCGCGATCGGCACCAACATGCTGCCGCCGTCCGTGCCGGGCGCCGAGGGCCAGAAGTACGACCCGTTCGGCTTCCTGAAGAACGACGGTGCGGGTGACGTCGCCAAGGCCAAGGCCGAGCTGAAGGAGTGCGGCAAGCCGAACGGCTTCAAGACCACCATCGCGGTCCGCAACAACAAGCCGGTCGAGGTGGCCACCGCCGAGTCGCTCCAGGCGTCGCTGAAGAAGATCGGCGTCACGGCCGACATCGACCAGTACGACGGTTCGCAGACCACCGGCATCATCGGCAGCCCCTCCAACGTGAAGAAGAAGGGCTACGGCATCATCATCATGGGCTGGGGCCCGGACTTCCCGTCGGTGCAGGGCTTCGGTCTGCCGCTGTGGGACAGCAAGTACATCCTGCAGAGCGGCAACAACAACTACTCCCTGATCAAGGACAAGACGATCGACGGTCTGTTCAACTCCTACGTCAAGGAGATGGACGCCACCAAGAAGGCGCAGATAGCGACCGAGATCAACCACAAGGTCATGGAGGGCGGCTACTACCTGCCGTTCGTCTTCGAGAAGTTCATCAACTGGCGCTCGTCCCGGCTGGCGAACGTGTACACCACCGACGCCTACAGCGGTGAGTACGACTTCGTCAACCTGGGTCTGAAGAAGTAGTCCCGGCGACACCCGCCCTAACGGCACGAAAGGCAGGTGAAGGCCGGCGCGGCGAGACCGCGGGCCACTTGGGCACCTCCGGCGTGAGCCGGCAGGGGCCGGCGGTGGCCCGCGGTCCGCAGCGGGCCGATAGCTGTGCTCGCTTACCTCATCAGGCGGCTGTTCGCCGCCGTGGTGATGCTGGTGGTCATCATCGTGGTGGTCTTCGGCATCTTCTTCCTCGTCCCCAAGTGGGCGGGTGTCGACCCGGCCGCGGCCTTCGTCGGCAAGCAGGCCGACCCGGCCGCCGTCGAGGCCGTGCGGGAGAAGCTGGGTCTGGGCGATCCGATCTTCGTCCAGGTCTGGGAGTTCTTCAAAGGCATCTTCGCGGGCCGCACCTATGCGGCCGGCGGTGATGTGACGCACTGCGCTGCGCCGTGCTTCGGTTACTCCTTCCGCAGTGAGCAGGCCATCTGGCCGGTGCTCACCGACCGCTTCCCGGTGACGCTGGGCCTCGCGCTCGGTGCCGCCATCCTGTGGCTGCTGTTCGGTGTCGCGGCGGGTGTGCTCTCCGCGCTCAAGCGCGGCAGCCTGTGGGACCGGGGTGCGATGGTCGTCGCGCTGGCGGGTGTCTCGCTGCCCATCTACTTCACCGGTCTGCTCAGCCTGGCCATCTTCAGTTACGGCCTCGGCTGGATCGACGCCCAGTACGTACCCCTGTCCGACAGCTTCACCGGCTGGCTCGGCGGCATGATCCTGCCCTGGATCACCCTCGCGTTCCTCTACGCGGCGATGTACGCCCGGATCACCCGCGCCACCATGCTGGAGATCCTGGGCGAGGACTACATCCGCACCGCCCGCGCCAAGGGCCTGCGCGAGCCCGTCGTCATCGGCAAGCACGCCATGCGCTCGACGATGACGCCGATCCTGACCATGCTCGGCATGGACCTCGGCGCCCTGATCGGCGGCGCGATCCTCACCGAGACCACGTTCAGCCTGCCCGGTCTCGGCCAGGCCGTGCTCACGGCGATCCGCAACCAGGACCTGCCCATCATCCTGGGCGTCACGCTGATCACCTCGCTCGCGGTGATCGTCGCCAACCTGCTCGTGGACATCCTGTACGCCGTGATCGACCCCCGAGTGAGGCTCGCATGACCGAACTCCACAAGAGCGGAGCGGCCGTCGGCGAAGTGGTCGACGCCTCGCCCGCGCCCACCGCGTTCCTCGAGGTGCGCGACCTCAAGGTGCACTTCCCCACCGACGACGGTGTCGTGAAGTCCGTCGACGGGCTCAACTTCCAGTTGGAACGGGGCAGGACCCTCGGCATCGTCGGCGAGTCCGGCTCCGGCAAGTCGGTGACCTCGCTCGGCATCATGGGTCTGCACACCGCGGGCCAGTACGGCAAGCGCCGGGCGCGCATCTCCGGGGAGATCTGGCTGGACGGCACCGAACTGCTGTCCGCCGACCCCGACCACGTGCGCAAGCTGCGCGGCCGCGAGATGGCGATGATCTTCCAGGATCCGCTCTCCGCGCTGCACCCGTACTACACGATCGGCCACCAGATCGTGGAGGCGTACCGCGTCCACCACGACGTGGACAAGAAGACCGCGAGGCGCCGGGCCGTCGAGATGCTCGACCGGGTGGGCATCCCGCAGCCGGACAAGCGGGTGGACAGCTACCCGCACGAGTTCTCCGGCGGGATGCGCCAGCGCGCGATGATCGCGATGTCGCTGGTCAACAACCCCGAGCTGCTGATCGCCGACGAGCCGACCACCGCCCTGGACGTCACCGTGCAGGCGCAGATCCTGGACCTCATCCGGGACCTGCAGAAGGAGTTCGGCTCCGCGGTCATCATCATCACCCACGACCTGGGCGTGGTCGCCGAGCTCGCCGACGACATCCTGGTGATGTACGGCGGGCGGTGCGTGGAGCGCGGGCCCGCGGAGAAGGTGTTCTACGAGCCCCGGCACCCCTACACCTGGGGCCTGCTCGGCTCGATGCCGCGCCTGGACCGCGAGCAGACCGACCGGCTCATCCCGGTCAAGGGCTCCCCGCCCTCGCTCATCAACCTCCCGTCCGGCTGCGCCTTCAACCCGCGCTGCCCGTACGCGGACGTCCCGAAGGACAACGTCACCCGCACCGTCCGGCCTGAGCTGCAGGAGGTCGGCGGCCGGCACTGGGCGGCCTGCCACATGACGCAGGAGCAGCGGGAGCGTATCTGGACCGAAGAGATTGCGCCGAAGCTGTGAACCAAAAGTCAACGGGCACGCAGGGCGCCGCGGCAGGCGACGTCCTCCTCAAGGTGAACGGGCTCCAGAAGCACTTCCCGATCAGGAAGGGGATGCTCCAGCGGCAGGTCGGCGCGGTGAAGGCCGTGGACGGCATCGACTTCGAGGTGCGCTCGGGCGAGACGCTGGGCGTCGTGGGCGAGTCCGGCTGCGGCAAGTCCACGATGGGCCGGCTGATCACCCGGCTGCTCGAACCGACCGCGGGAACCGTCGAGTTCGAGGGCAGGGACATCACCCACCTCGGCGTCAGCGGTATGCGCCCGATGCGCCGCGACGTCCAGATGATCTTCCAGGACCCGTACTCGTCGCTGAACCCCCGGCACACCATCGGCACCATCGTCGGGGCCCCCTTCCGGCTCCAGGGCGTCACGCCCGAGGGCGGCATCAAGAAGGAGGTCCAGCGGCTGCTGGAGGTGGTCGGCCTCAACCCCGAGCACTACAACCGCTACCCGCACGAGTTCTCGGGCGGCCAGCGGCAGCGCATCGGCATCGCCCGCGCGCTGGCGCTCAGCCCCAAGCTGGTGATCGCGGACGAGCCGGTGTCGGCGCTTGACGTCTCCATCCAGGCCCAGGTCGTCAACCTCCTCGACGACCTCCAGGACGAGCTGGGCCTGACCTACGTGATCATCGCCCACGACCTGTCCGTGGTCCGGCACGTCTCCGACCGGATCGCGGTCATGTACCTGGGCAAGATCGTGGAGCTGGCGGACCGCTCGTCGCTCTACCGGGCGCCGATGCACCCGTACACCAAGGCCCTGCTGTCCGCGGTGCCGATCCCGGACCCCAGGCGCCGTTCGGCCAAGAGCGAGCGCATCCTGCTCAAGGGCGACGTGCCGTCCCCGATCGCGCCGCCCAGCGGCTGCCGCTTCCACACCCGGTGCTGGAAGGCGACCCGGATCTGCACCACCCAGGAGCCCCCGCTCATCGAGCTGAAGCCGGGACAGCGGGTCGCCTGCCACCATCCGGAGAACGCCGAGGACCAGGCCCCGCAGGACACCCAACTGCTCTCCGCGGCCAGGGAGGCCATCGAGCTCGTCCCGGTCGGCAGGGACGAGGCCCCTGCCGGGCAGGGCGCCGCGGCGGCCGAGCCCGCCACGGGGTCCGAGGGCGCCGCGGCGGAGGGCACGGCGTCCGGGGAGTGAACCCGTCTCCCGCGCGCCGGAGCAGCGGGCCGCGCGGCCGGCCGCCCGGCGTGCGGGGATGAGTGACGTCGGCGGGGCTGCCCCCGCGGGGCGCCGGCGGTGCCGTCCCGGCCCTGTTCTCGTACGGCTACGGCGAACGGGCATGCGGCGCCGGGTGACTGCACGACGCCGCGGTCGCGCTGCTGGAGGGCGGCGAAGTCCACGTGCGCGGCCCTCACGGCCTTTGGGTACACGCGCCGGCCTCGTCGGCGTGACCACCCCGGACGGCCGAACCGACGAGTACGACCGCCCCGGCCCGTCCTGCGGACCACACGGCATCACACGGGGACCGGACGGTGCGATGCGGGCGGCCCGGGTGATCGGAACGACAGCCCGCCCCGCGCCACCCCGAGCCCGACCTCCCGTCGCTTCGCCCGGCCCCCGCAGGGGACGGCGCGGCGGCCGCACGGCCCGGGCCCGTCCCGGGGGCCTTTCGGCATCCGGCCGCCGCGGAGGCGGAGCCCTGCGGATCGGCGCGGTGTCAGAGGTTGGCGTAGCCGGGGACGGAGGCCTTGATGCGTTCCATCTCGCGTTCGTCGGAGACGCCCTGGAAGTCGTGGCGCGGGGTGTAGGGCGCTTCGAGGCGGCGGGCCTCGTCGTCGGTGAGGTCGATGTCGAGGGAGGCGACGGCGTCGCCGATCTGCCGGGCGGTGCGGGCGCCGACGACAGGGGCGGCGACGACGGGGTTGCGGCGCAGCCAGGCCAGGGCGATCCGGGCGCGGGGGACGCCGCGTTCTCCGGCGATGGCGCCGACCGCGTCGATGATCCGGCGGTCGCTGTCGGCGTTGGCCTTGTAGAGCAGGTCGGCGTAGGCGCCGTCGGTGGCGGCGCGCGGGGTGGCGGCGGCCTGGTCGAAGGGGCGGGCGAGGCGGCCGCGGGCCAGCGGGCTCCACACCATGGTGGCCACTCCCGCGTCGGCGCACAGCGGGAGCATCTCGCGTTCCTCCTCGCGGGCGAGGAGGTTGTAGTGGTCCTGCATGGTGACGAAGCGGGCCCAGCCGTGGCGCTCCTGGAGGTGGAGGGCCTTGGCGAACTGCCAGGCGTGCATGGAGGAGGCGCCGAGGTAACGGGCCTTGCCGGCTTTCACCACATCGTTGAGGGCCTCCAGGGTCTCCTCCAGCGGGGTGTCGTTGTCCAGGCGGTGGATCATGTAGACGTCGACGTGGTCGGTGCCCAGGCGGCGCAGGCTGTTGTTTATCTCCGTCATGATCGTCTTGCGGGACAGGCCACTGCTGTTGGGACTGCCGGGGCGCATGGGGTGGCGGACCTTGGTGGTGATGACGACGTCGTCGCGGTTCGCGTACTCCTTCAGGGCCCGGCCCAGGATCTCCTCGCTGGAGCCGTAGGAGTACATGTTCGCGGTGTCGAAGAAGTTGATGCCCGCTTCCAGGGCCTGTTTGATCAAAGGGCGGCTGGACGCCTCGTCCAGCGACCAGACCGGGTGCCCGCGGTCGGGCTCGCCGTAGGTCATGGCACCGATCGCGACCGAAGAGACGTCCAGGCCGGTGCGCCCGAGCTTGGTATAGCGCATGAGGAGGCTCCTACAATGGGGAACGAAGCCAAACGGAGAACTCTCCGCCGACCCGCCCGACGCTAACGGAGAGGTCTCCGTTTCGCAAACGGCACTATCCGCGGGCACCCGCCCGCACTCCCAGGAGGACTCGATGACCGGCGCCCCGCAGCAGCGCTCCGACGCGCTGAAGAACCGCGAGGCGATCCTCCAGGTCGCCCACGACGCCCTCGCCGAGTCCCCGGACGCCTCGCTCAACTCCATCGCCAAGCGGGCCGGCGTCGGTCCGGGCACGCTCTACCGGCACTTCCCCACCCGCGAAGCGCTGCTCCTCGAGGTCTACCGGCACGACATCGCCCGCCTCACCGGCTCCGTGTCCGAGCTCCTGGCCGCCCATCCCCCGCTGGAGGCGCTGCGCCGCTGGTTCACCACGCTCAGCGCCTACGTCCGCATCAAGCACGACCTCGGCGAGGCCCTCCACTCGGCCGCGGCGCAGGAGATCATCAGCTCCTCCTGGCCCCCGGTCACCGCGGCCGTCCAGCAGCTCCTCGATGCCTGCGAACGCGCCGGCGACATCCGTCCCGGTGTCGACCCCGTCGACGTGATCATGCTGCTGAGCTGTCTGTGGCGCACCCCCGACACCCCCGAGGGCACCGCCCAGGCCGACCGGCTCCTCGATCTCGCCGTCACCGGCCTGCGGTAGCCACTGTCCGCGGGTGCCGGCACCGCGCCGCACGCTCCGGCGGGTCCGGCCGGGCCCCGCCTCCGTGCCGGCGCCGGGGCCGCCTCTCCCCGAGGGGTGTGCGGGCCGGGACCGGTCGCCCGGGCGGAGGGTCCTGATCGGGGCGGCTGTGCGTGCCCGTGCTCCGGTCGGGGTGCCGGGCGGGGGCGAGCAAGAAAAGCTACCGCTTAGTATTTTCGTGTCGTACGCTGACGGGCATGGCTGAACGCGTATCCAAGGGTGACGGCGAGCTCGACCGCGACACGGCGGTGACGCTCCGCGGGCCCGGCGTCTACGACGCCACCCTCTCCGCCGGCTGGTCCGTCGGGAACGCCGCGGTGCACGGCGGCTACCTCCTGGCCCTGCTGGGCCGGGCCCTCGGGGACCAGCTCCCGCACCCCGACCCGTTCACCATCACCGCCCACTACCTCACCGCCTCCCGGCCGGGCCCCGCCGTGATCCGCACCGAGACCGTGCGCACCGGCCGCACCCTCTCCACCGGAACCGCGGCCCTGGTGCAGCACGACGCCGAAGGCAACGAGGTCGAGCGCGTCCGGGTCCTCGCCTCCTACGGCGACCTGGACGCGCTCCCCGACGATGTGCGCACCGCGGCCAAGCCTCCCGAGTTCCCGCCCGTCGAGCAGTGCCTCGGCCCGGAGGACGCCCCCGACGACCGGCCCGCGCCGGGCAGCCCGCTGCACGAGCGGCTCCGGATGAAGCTGGACCCCGCGACCCTCGGCTGGGCGCTCGGCGCGCCCTCCGGCAGGGGCGAGATGCGTGCCTGGTTCGGCCTCGCCGACGGCCGCGACCCCGATCCCCTGGCCCTGCTGGTCGCGGTGGACGCCCTGCCGCCCACCACCTTCGAACTCGGCTTCACCGGCTGGGTGCCCACGGTCGAACTCACCGCGCACATCAGGGCGAGGCCCGCCCCGGGGCCGCTGCGCGTGTCGGTCACCACCCGCAACCTGGCCGGCGGCTTCCTGGAGGAGGACGCCGAGGTATGGGACACCGCGGACCGCCTGGTGGCCCAGTCGCGGCAACTGGCCCGAGTGGGCCTGATCTGACCCCGTCCCCGCCCCGTCGGGACGGGGTGGGGCGGGAGGCACTGCACGAGCGGCCGCGGCGGGAGGCGAGCGTCGCCCTCCTCGCCGAGGGTCGCCGCCGCCCTCGCTGCCGTCCCCGCTGTTCCTGCCGTCTCCGCTGTTCCTGCCGTTTCCGCTGTTCCTGCCGTCTCCGCCGTCTCCGCCGTTCCTGCCGGGAGGGCGGCCCGGAGGGTGCGGGGCCGGCGGGCCGGGGGGCCGGCCCCGTTGCGACGGCCTGACTCCGACAGCCTGACCCCGACGGCCTGATCGCGATCGGCGGACGACACCGCCGCGCGGGCCCGCGACCCGCCGTCCACCCGCCGCGGGGCGCGGGGGCGTCCGGTGCGGGCGCGGCCCCGCGCCACAGGCGGCCGTTCGCGCGCGGGTCCGCGGACCGGGTCGGGCGGGCGCCGTCAGTCGAGCCAGTGCCTGCGGCCGATGCTCATCAGCCGCATCTGGCGGCGGGCCAGGCCCGCCACCGCCCCCGCACCGCCGGGCGGTGCCTCCAGGAGCGCCGCGGCCGTCATCACCATGTGGTCGACGTAGAGCCGCGCGAGCATCAGCAGGTCCTCCTCGCTCCAGCCGTGCGACTCGGGCTGCCCCGCCAGCTCCGTGCGCACCTCGCCCGCGAACCGGTCCAACTGCCGCGCGATGGCCTCCCGCACCGGCTGCACCCCGCCGTGCCGCTCCCGTGCGACGAACCGCACGTGCGCCGGGTAGCGCCGGACGTGACCCGCGATCAGGTCCACGCTGCGTGCGATCCGCTCGTCCATGCCGCCCGGGGCGGTGAGGGTGGTGCCGATCATCTCGTGCAGGCTGCCCAGGGCCTGGTCGACCAGTGCGACACCGAGGTCGGCCGTGCTGTGGAAATGCCGGTAGAACGCGGTCGGGGCGATGCCCGCCGCCCGGGTGACCTCCCGCAGGCCCAGGCTGCTCAGGCTCTGGTCGGCCAGCAGCGCCAGCGCGGCGTCCAGCAGCGCCTGCCGGGTCTGCTCCTTCTGGACCTGCCGTTTGCCGAGGGTGTGACTCATGCCATTCAGTCAACAACTGTTCTCTGTTCTTGGAAAGCCGGGCGGGGGGTACTCTGGAGATCAGTGAACAGTTGTAACTACATTCGTTCACTGACTCTCGGGAGTCCGCGGCCCGGCAACTCAGGGGGCCGGGGCCCCGGGGGCCGTACGAAACCCGGGCTCACTGAGACCGGGGCCACGGAACGGACCATGAAAGAGGTCTGCATGCTCTTCCTCGTCGCGGCCCTGCTGCTGCTCGGTGTCGCGCTCGGCACGGTGGCGCACGCGCCGCTGTCCGTGAGCGTCGTCGCCGCCGCCGTCATCGGCGTCTGGCTGGCCGTCTTCGCCCTCCGCGAGCGGCGCGCCCGCCGCCACCACTGATCCACCGATCCACCAGGAGGCACACCCCATGCACCTCACCCTCTCCCCGGCCGGAAGCACCTCGGACCGGACGCACGCGGCCGCCGACCGCCCCGTTCCCGCCGCCGAGCCCACACCGCGGACGGCCGCGCGCCGGGACGCCGACGGGATGGCCGTCGGCTCCTTCGTGCTCGGACTGCTGGGCCTGCTGGTCGCGAACCTCTTCCTCGGGCCGACGGCCATCGTGCTGTCCTCGCTCGCGCTGGCCCGCGGCACCGGCCGGCGCGGTCGCGCCCTGTTCGGGCTGTCCCTCGGAGTGGCCGACCTGGTCGTCCTCGCGGTCCTGGTCACCGCCGACCACACCTGGTCCTGGAACATCCCCGGCTGACCGGCGCGGCGAAGGCCGGTACCCCCGCGCCGGTCCGCACCACGGAGCGGGCCTCGTAGAATCGAGGCCACCATGGCTTACCTCGACCACGCCGCGACCACCCCGATGCTTCCGGAGGCGGTCGAGGCGATGACCGCCCAGCTCGCCCGCACCGGAAACGCCTCGTCCCTGCACGCTGCCGGCCGACGGGCCAGGCGCACCGTCGAAGAGGCGCGCGAGACGCTCGCCGCGGCGCTGGGCGCACGCCCCAGCGAGGTGGTGCTCACCGCCGGGGGCACCGAGGCGGACAACCTCGCCGTGAAGGGCCTGTACTGGTCCCGCAGAGCCGCCGACCCGGCCCGCACCCGCCTGCTCGCCAGCCCCGTCGAGCACCATGCCGTCCTGGACGCGGTGCAGTGGCTCGCCGAGCACGAGAACGCCACCGTCGAGTACCTTCCGGTGGACTCCTACGGCCGGGTGCACCCCGAGGTGCTCCGCGAGGCGATCGCCCGCAACCCCGCCGATGTGGCGCTGGCCACGGTGATGTGGGCCAACAACGAGATCGGCACCCTGATGCCGGTCCGCGAACTCGCGGACGCGGCGGCGGAGTTCGGCGTGCCCCTGCACGCCGACGCGGTGCAGGCCGTCGGCCAGGTGCCGGTGGACTTCGCCGCCTCCGGACTCGCCGCGCTCACCGTCTCCGCACACAAGATCGGCGGTCCGTACGGCATCGGGGCGCTGCTGCTCGGCCGCGACCAGAGCCCCGTGCCGCTCCTGCACGGCGGCGGCCAGGAGCGGCACGTACGCTCCGGCACCCTCGACGTACCCGCCGTCGCCTCCTTCGCGGTGGCGGCCCGGCTCGCCACCGAGCGGCGCGAGCGGTTCGCGCGGGAGAGCACGGAGCTGCGCGACGCGCTGATCGAGGCGGTGCGCACGGCGGTGCCCGAGGCCGTCCTCGGCGGCGACCCCGTGGACCGGCTGCCCGCCAACGCGCACTTCACCTTTCCCGGCTGCGAGGGCGACTCCCTGCTGATGCTGCTCGACGCGCAGGGCATCGAGTGCTCCACCGGCTCCGCCTGCACATCGGGAGTGGCCCAGCCCAGCCATGTGCTCCTCGCCACGGGCGCGGACGCCGACCTGGCCCGCGGCACCCTCCGCTTCTCCTTCGGCCACACCTCCACACGGGCGGACGTCGACGCGGTGGCCACCGCCATCGGCCCCGCGGTGGCCCGTGCCCGCACGGCCGGCCTGACCTGACCCGGGACCGCGCCCCCGCCCGACCGCGCCTCCGCCCGACCGCGCCTCCGCCCGACCGCGCCTCCGCCCGGAGGGCGTGCGGCACGCGCGCGGGGGACCGCACGGGTGCCGGGGGACCGCACACCCGCGCGGCGCACCCGCGGCGGACGGCCCGCCACGGCCGACGGCCCAGCCCGAGGGGGGAGCGCCCCGAGGGGGCGGTATCGGCGCGCCGCCCGCCGGGGGCGCCCCGTACGCTGGAGGGCGTTATGACTGAGAACCCGCAGCGCCCCCTCCGTGTCCTCGCCGCCATGTCGGGCGGCGTGGACTCCGCCGTCGCGGCCGCCCGCGCCGCCGAGGCCGGGCACGACGTCACCGGAGTGCACCTCGCGCTCTCCGCCAACCCCCAGTCCTTCCGCACCGGTGCCCGCGGCTGCTGCACCATCGAGGACTCCCGCGACGCCCGCCGCGCCGCGGACGTCATCGGCATCCCGTTCTACGTCTGGGACCTCGCCGAGCGCTTCCGCGAGGACGTCGTCGAGGACTTCGTCGCCGAGTACGAGGCGGGCCGCACCCCGAACCCCTGCCTGCGCTGCAACGAGAAGATCAAGTTCGCCGCGCTCCTGGACCGGGCCCTCGCCCTGGGCTTCGACGCGGTCTGCACCGGCCACTACGCGAAGGTCGTCACCCGCGAGGACGGCACCCGCGAGCTGCACCGCGCCTCCGACCAGGCCAAGGACCAGTCCTACGTCCTCGGGGTGCTCGACGGGCGGCAGCTCGCCCATGCGATGTTCCCGCTCGGCGACACCGTCACCACCAAGGACGAGATCCGTGCCGAGGCCGAGCGGCGTGGCCTCGCCGTCGCCAGGAAGCCCGACAGCCACGACATCTGCTTCATCGCCGACGGTGACACCCAGGGCTTCCTGGCCCGCCGCCTCGGCACCGCGCCCGGCGACATCGTCGACGAGTCGGGCACCAGGCTCGGCGGCCACGAGGGCGCCTACGGCTTCACCATCGGCCAGCGCAAGGGCCTGCACATCGGCACCCCGGCGCCCGACGGCAAGCCCCGCTACGTCCTCGACATCTCGCCCGTGGACAACCGCGTGACGGTCGGCCCCGCCGCCTCCCTGGACGTCCGCGAACTCACCGCGATCCGCCCCCGCTGGTGCGGCACCGCACCCACCGGGCCCGGAACCTACACCGCCCAGCTACGCGCACACGGCGGCGAGTGCGAGGTCAGCGCCCGGCTCGACGACGGCCGCCTGCTGGTCAGCTTCGCCGAGCCCGTGCGCGGCGTGGCACCCGGCCAGGCCATCGTCCTGTACGACGGCACACGGGTGGTCGGCTCGGCGACGATCGCGACGACCACCCGCGCGCGGGCGGCCGTCTGAGGCCGGCGGGCGGCCCCGGGCCGCCCGCCGGCGCGGTTCAGGCCGCCCCGCCCACCACCTGGGTGTCGTAGAAGCAGAGGTGGTCCTTGATCCCCGCCACCTCCGGCAGCGGGTCCGGATACGCCCACACCAGGTCCGGGGCGTCCGGCAGCGACCAGTACGAGGCCGTGCCCTTGAAGGGGCAGACCGTGTGCGAGTCCGACGGGGTCAGCAGGTCCGTGCGCACGTCCTGCGGAGGAAGGTAGTAGCGCGGCGGGCAGCCGGTCTCGTGCAGCACCAGGGGCCGGCTGCTCTCGGCCAGCACCTGCCCCTTGTGCACCACTCGCACCTGCTCGGTGCTCTCTTCGATCGTGATCGTGTGTCCTTGGGTCATGTCCTGTACAGCGCCCCACGGGCCGCGCGTCTTCCCCCGTACGGTGGTGCGCATGAACATCTGCGTCTTCCTCTCCGCTGCCGACCTCGACGAGCGCTACACCCGCCCCGCCCGCGAGTTCGCCGAGTTGCTCGGCAAGGGCGGGCACACCCTCGTCTGGGGCGGCTCCGACGTGGGGCTGATGAAGGTGGTGGCGGACGGCGTGGAGAAGGCGGGCGGGCGGCTGCTCGGCGTCTCCGTGGAGTTCCTTTCCGACCGGGTGCGCCGGCGGGCCGACGAGATGCTGGTCGCGCGCGACCTCGCGGAACGCAAGGCCCTCCTGCTGGAGAAGGCCGACGCGGTCGTCATCATGGTCGGCGGCACCGGCACCCTGGACGAGGCCACCGAGATACTGGAGCTGAAGAAGCACGGCCACCACACCAAGCCCGTCGTGCTCCTCAACGCGGCCGGTTTCTACGACGGCCTCAAGGAGCAGTTCCGGCGCATGGACGCCGAGGGCTTCCTGCCGCTGCCGCTGACCGACCTGGTGTTCTTCGCCGAGGAGCCGGTGGGCGCACTGGCCTACCTGGAGGAGTCGTTCGGCACCGCGTGAGCCCCGCCCGGCACCGCGCGCGGGGCACCGCGGGCCTCGGGGGTGCCGGTTTCCCGGTACCGCGTGCGGTCCTCCCGCTGCCCGGGTGCGAGCATGGCAACCATGGCTACACATGTGATCACCGGAGCAGGCTCGGGCATAGGAGCGGCCGTCGCACGCCGGCTGCACCAGCGGGGGGACGACCTGGTGCTGCTGGCCCGGGACGCGGGCCGCGCCAAGGAACTGGCCGACGCGTACCCGGGGGCCCGCACCCTGGTCGGCGACCTCGCGGAGCCGGGCGCGCTGTCCGAGGCGTTCTCGCACCAGAGCCTGCCGGAACGGGTCGACTCGCTGGTGCACAGTGCCGGCATCGTCGAGCTGGGACCGGTCGGCGACCTCGGCCCGCAGAGCTGGCGCCGCCAGCTCGACGTCAACCTGGTGGCGCCGGCCGAGCTGACCCGCCTGCTGCTGCCCGCGCTCAGGGCCGCCCGCGGGCACGTGGTGTTCGTCAACTCCGGCGCCGGCCTGTCCGCCGGCCCCGAGTGGGGCGCCTACGCCGCCTCCAAGCACGGTCTGAAGGCCCTGGCGGACGCCCTGCGGGGCGAGGAGCACGCCGGAGGTGTCCGGGTCACCTCCGTCTACCCGGGGCGCACCAGCACCGCCATGCAGGCCGAGGTGCACCGCCAGGAGGGCAAGGAGTACGACCCCGACCGCTGGATCGCCCCGGACTCCGTCGCCACCGCCGCCCTCATGGCGCTCGACCTGCCGCGCGACGCCGAGGTCAACGACGTGACGGTGCGCCCAGGACGCTGACCGCCCCGGGGCCGGTCGCCGGTCCACCGCCGACGGCACCGCGGCGCCGATTCCGTAGGCTGCCGGGGTGAGCGACAACAGTGAGTTCAGGCCCCAGGGCGCCTCGGGGGTCGGGTCGATGCCCGGCACGGACGTCCGCGAGGCCGTGAAGACCGTGACCGGGACGTTCGAAGCCGGCCAGGCCGGCCAGGGACTGCCGTATCTGCCGGAGCTGCCCGCGCGCGGCCCCGGAGCCGACATGATCGGCAGGACCGCCGGCATGCTCGTCGAGCTGTACGCGCGCGTGGAGCCGAGCGGCTGGCGCATCGGCGACCGGCCGGGCCGGGACACGCGTCGCGCCAGGTCCTGGCTCGGCGAGGACCTGGACGCGCTGGAGGAGTACACCCAGGGCTACGAGGGCCTGCTGAAGGTGCAGGCAGTGGGCCCCTGGACGCTCGCGGCGGCCCTGGAACTGCGCGGCGGCGAGGTGGCGCTCTCCGACCCGGGCGCCTGCCGCGACCTCGCGGGCTCACTCGCCGAGGGGCTCGGCGCCCACCTCGCGGAGGTGCGGCGGCGGGTGCCCGGCGCCCGTATCGTGCTCCAACTCGACGAACCCTCGCTGACGGACGTGCTGCGCGGCCAGGTGCGCTCGGCGAGCGGCTACCGCAGGCACGGCGCCGTGGACAGGGCCGTCGTCGAGGGCACCCTGCGGGACGTCATGGCGGTGCAGCAGGGCGCCGGCGGCGCCGTCATCGTGCACAGTTGCGCCGCGGACGTGCCCTTCGCGCTGCTCCGCAGGGCCGGGGCGGACGCGGTCTCCTTCGACGCCCGCCTGCTCACCGAGCGTGACGACGATGTGATCGGCGAGGCGGTGGAGAACGGCACCAGGCTCTTCGCCGGTGTCGTGTCAGGCACGGAAGGCCCGTTGTCAGACCCTGCCGGTAGCGTCGAGGGTGTCAGGACGTTGTGGCGCAGGCTGGGGCTGCGACCGGGGCTGCTCGCCCAGGCCGTGGTGATCACTCCGGCCTGCGGCCTCGCGGGCGCCTCCCCGGACTACGCGCGGCGCGCGCTCGCCCATTGCGTCCAGGCGGCGAGGTCCCTCGCGGACAACCCTGAGTGACGGGAGGACAGACGGTGGCCGGCGAAGAGCAAGCACAGCCCGCAGCGGTACCCGCCGAAGCACGGGAGAGGCACAAGCAGCTCGCCGAGCAGATCGAGGAGCACCGCTTCCGGTACTACGTGAAGGACCAGCCGATCATCAGCGACGCGGAGTTCGACAGGCTCCTGCGCGCGCTCCAGGCCCTGGAGGACGAGCACACCTCGCTGCGCACGCCCGAATCGCCGACGCAGAAGGTGTCGGGCGCCTACCGGACGGACCTCGCCGAGGTCGAGCACCGCGAGCGCATGCTCTCCCTCGACAACGCCTTCGACGACGCGGAGCTGGGCGCCTGGGCGGACCGCATCGCCAAGGAGGTCGGCACCAGCGACTACCACTTCCTGTGCGAGCTCAAGATCGACGGCCTCGCCGTCAACCTCACCTACGAGCACGGCCGCCTCACCCGCGCCGCCACCCGCGGGGACGGCCGCACCGGGGAGGACATCACCCCCAACATCCGCACCATCGAGGAGATCCCCGACCGGCTGCGGGGCGAGCGGGTGCCGGCGCTCGTCGAGGTGCGCGGCGAGGTCTTCTTCCCCATGGAGGACTTCCAGGAGCTGAACGCCCGCCGGGTGGCCGCCGGCGAGAAGCCGTACGCCAACCCCCGCAACTCGGCGTCGGGTTCGCTGCGCCAGAAGGACCCCAAGGTCACCGCGACCCTCCCGCTGCGCATGGTCGTGCACGGCATCGGCGCCCGCGAGGGCTTCGACATCGACCGCCTCTCGGGCGCCTACGAGCTGCTGCGCGAATGGGGCCTGCCCACCACGCCGTACGGCAAGGTGGTCGACTCCATCGACGGCGTGCGGGAGTTCATCGCCCACTACGGCGAGCACCGCCACTCCGTGGAGCACGAGATCGACGGCGTCGTCGTCAAGCTCGACGAGATCCCGCTCCAGGGCCGCCTGGGCTCGACCTCGCGCGCCCCGCGCTGGGCCATCGCATGGAAGTACGCGCCCGAGGAGGTCAACACCAAGCTGGTGAACATCCGGGTCGGCGTCGGCCGCACCGGCCGGGTCACTCCCTACGCGCAGGTCGAACCGGTCACGGTCGCGGGCTCCGAGGTCGAGTTCGCCACCCTGCACAACCAGGACGTGGTGAAGGCCAAGGGCGTCCTCATCGGGGACACCGTCGTGCTGCGCAAGGCCGGTGACGTCATCCCGGAGATCCTCGGCCCCGTCGCCGACCTGCGGGACGGCACCGAGCGGGAATTCGTGATGCCCACCGATTGCCCCGAGTGCGGCACCCCGCTGCGCCCCATGAAAGAGGGCGACGTGGACCTGCGGTGCCCCAACGCCCGCCGTTGCCCCGCCCAGCTCAGGGAGCGGCTGTTCTACCTGGCCGGCCGCAAGTCCCTCGACATCGAGAGCTTCGGCTATGTCGTCGCGACAGCGTTGACCAGGCCCCTTGAGCCCGCCGAGCCCCCGCTGGAGGACGAGGGCGACCTCTTCGACCTCACCCTGGAAAAGCTGCTGCCCATCAAGTCGTACGTTCTCGACCAGGACAGCGGACTGCCCAAGCGCGACCCCCATACCGGCGAGGCGAAAATCGCCACGGTCTTCGCCAACCAGCAGGGCGAGCCCAAGAAGAACACGCTGGCGATGCTGGACAATATCGCCGCCGCCAAACAGCGCCCGCTGGAGCGCGTCATCACCGGTCTGTCCATCCGCCATGTCGGCCCGGTCGCGGCCCGCGCCCTGGCCCGCGAATTCCGTTCCATCGACCGGATCGAGCAGGCCGACGAGGAGGAGCTGGCCGCCGTCGACGGGGTGGGCGGCATCATCGCCGCCTCGCTCAAGCAGTGGTTCGAGGAGGACTGGCACCGCGAGATCCTGCGGAAATGGCGTGCGGCCGGGGTCCGTATGGAGACGGAGGGCTCCGACGAGGAGGAGGGCCCGCGCCCGTTGGCGGGCCTCACCGTGGTCGTCACCGGCACCCTTCAGCACCACACCAGGGACGCGGCCAAGGAGGCGCTGCAGAACCAGGGCGCCAAGGTCTCCGGCTCGGTCTCCAAGAAGACCTCTTTCGTCGTGGTGGGCGAAAACCCGGGCTCCAAGCACGACAAGGCGGTGCAGTTGAAGGTGCCCGTCCTGGACGAGGCCGGCTTCGCCGTACTGCTCGAACAGGGACCCGAAGCGGCGGCGGAAATCGCACTGCCGACCGATGAGTAGCGATTGAACGCCACTCGTTCGGCGCATATCAGATGCATATGGGTGGCCGGGGCGCATTCGGGCGACCACTGTCGACCGCTGCCCCTGGAAGCCTTCCGCGGCCTACTGTTGAGGGGTGCACCTGCCGTGCCCAGCAGCGTGGTGGGTTCGAGGACGCGGATACCGACGACGGCGCCACTGAAGGCGCCATGTCGTTGTGCTCGGTAACCGCGCCGCGGGGCGTGGGCACCGCCGGCTGTGAGAGGGACGGGTATGGAACCGACCGAGAGCGCCGCCCCCGATGCCCGGCTGCGCCGGGGCCGGGGCCGCTGGCTGAACGGTCGCCGCGCGGCTTCGGCCGTGCGGCAGCGCACCGACCCGGAGCGGTACACCGGTGCCGTGGCTCCGGCCGCCGACGCCCCCCAGGGGCGCAGCGGAGTGGTGCGGCGGCTCGGGAAGGGGCCGGGCCCCGGCACGGCGCCCGGCCCAGCCGTGGACGCAACCCCGGTGACCGGCGCCGTGGCCCCGGCGGCCGGCGCCGGACGCGGTGCCGCAGCCGCCGGTACCTCGCGCTCCGGGGCGGCCGGCGCTTCGGGGACTGCCGGCGCCTCCGCGCAGCCAAGGGCTTCCGGAGGTGCCGGCGCCGCCGGGGGCGCGCGGCCGGTGGAGGCCCGCCGGGCGGCGGGCCGTGACGAGGCGTCGGGTGCCGGTGTGCGCGCGGTGCGCGGTACCGAGGCGGTCGGCGCCGGTGCCGACGGTGCCGGCGCGGGTGCCGGCGCCCGTGCCGGTGCGCCGGCGGTGCACGGTACCGGCGAGGCCGGTGCGCCGGCAGCGGATGCTGCCGGGACGTCAGATCCGCCGGAGGCCACCGCGGCCGCGCGTGCGGTCCCCGCCCGGTCCGGGATCGCCACCTCGCCGGACGGTACGGGCGCGATCTCGGACACCGCGTCAGGACCGAGGCCGCCGGGCGGTGTCCCGGATCCAAGGCCCGGGCAGGGCCCGCCGGCCGGAGGTGCCGGGCGGCGCGGGGCGGGACCGCCGGTGGACGGTTCCCCGCGGCGGGGCGGCGCGGAGCGCCGGCCGACCGGCCAGGGGCCACCCGGGCGGGAGCCGGCGGAACAGGACCCGGTCAGACGGGAGTCGGCGGAGCACGGCCCGCCCGCCGAGGACGGGGGCCCGGCGGAACCGGCCGCGGAGCACCCCGAGGAGGCACGGAGCGATCCTGCCGCGCAGCGCCCCGCCGGGGACGCCGCCCGCGGGGACGGCACAGGCGGGGACGGCGCGGGGGAGTGGCGGGGGGCCGCCGCGGAGGCGGCCGGCCGGCCGGACCCCGGCGGGACGCACGCCGGTGCCCAAGAGGGCCCGACCGGGGCGCATTTGGCGGTGCGGGACTCCGGCGGGCATGGTTCTGGGGGGCAGCAATTGGCAGAGCGCGGCCCCAGGGGGCAGGGTGACGTGGGGCAAGGTCCGGGGGGACATGGTGAGAGCGCGGGAGGACGTGCGGCAATGGCGCCGGGAGCCGCAGGACGGGACGTGACGGGCCCCGGCGCGCACGGCCGCGGCCCTGCGGGACCCGTCGTGGGAGCCGGCGCGCCCCGCGGCCCGGTGACGGCCGGACCCACGCGGACCGCCGGTGTGCCGGAGGGCTCCGGCGGCGCGGCACGCGCCGCGTCGGGACCGGGCACCGCGCGGCGCCCGCGCGGGCGGATCGCCGGCCTCGGCGCCAGAGTGCTCGGGCGCGGCCCCGCCGCGAGCGCCACGAACATGGACGACGGGGCCGTCCGACCGGTCCCGCAGATCGCGCTGCCCGCCGCCGTCGTCCTGCTGGCCCTGGTCGTGCTCGGTGCCGGTGTCTACCGCGCCCTGGACGGCCACCGCGCCCTCTTCCCGGCCGGTGTCACCGGCTGGTCCCTGGCCGTGCTCTCCGGCCTGATAGTGGGCCACCTGGTCGCGCTCGGCCGCGACCGCCGGTGGGGCGGCACCGGCTCCGGCTCGGCCCTCACCCTGGCCGTGCTGCTGCTGTACGGGTGGGTGCCCGCGGGCATGGTCAGCCTGGTCGTCATCGTCCTGGTCGGCGTGGCGCGCAGGCACGGCTGGCGGCAGGGCGTGCTGCACGGCTCCGCCGACGTCCTCGGCATCGGCGCGGGCGCGCTGGTGCTGTGGGCCTTCGGCCGCGTGCCCTCCGTCGAGGCCCCCTGGAAACCCGAGACCTGGGACCTGCTGACGGCGCCGGAGGCAGTGCTCGTCGCGGCCACCTATGTGACCGTCACCCGCCTGCTGATCTGGTACGTGCACACCCCGCGCACCGGCCTGCCGACGGTCGTGCGCACCGCCCTGGTGCGGCAGGGCCTGGTCGGCGCGGCCCTGCTCGGCATCGCACCGCTGATCTGCGTGGTGGCCGTCGCACGTCCGGTGCTGCTGCCGCTCTTCGCGGTGCCGCTCATCGCCCTCGACTCCAGCCTGTGGATCGCCCGCGCCCGCGCCGAGGAGCAGTTGCGCGACCCGCTCACCGGGCTGCCCAACCGGCAGTGGCTGCTGGAGCGCACCTGGGCCGCGCTGGACGAGGCCGAGCGCCTCGGGGCGCGGTCCGCACTGATGCTGATCGACCTCGACCGCTTCCGGTCCGTGAACGACACGCTCGGGCACCTCGCCGGAGACCGGCTGCTGCTCCAGATCGCCGACCGGCTGCGCCTCGCGCTGCCCCGCGGGGCGGAGGCGGCCCGGCTCGGCGGCGACGAGTTCGCCGTGCTGCTGCCCGTCGCCGACTCCACGACCTCCGCGAGCCGGGTGGCCCGGGCCCTCGTCGCCGAACTCGGCTCGCCACTCGACCTGGACGGCCTGACGCTGGTCCTTGAGGCCAGCGCCGGCCTCGCGGTCTTCCCGGACCACGCGCTCGACGCGGAAGGGCTTCTGCGGCGCGCGGACGTGGCCATGTACCAGGCGAAGCGGGACCGCACCGGAGTGGAGGTGTACGAGTCCAAGCGGGACTCCAACACCCCCGACCGGCTCGGCCTGCTGGGCGACCTGCGGCGTGCGCTGGACGCGCACGAGGTGGAACTGCACTACCAGCCGAAGGTCCGCTTCGACGGCGAGGTGGCGGGCCTGGAGGCACTGGTGCGGTGGGTGCATCCCGAGCGGGGCAAGGTGCCGCCCGACGAGTTCATCGCGATCGCCGAGTCGTCCGGGCTGATGCCGCACCTGACCGAGTACGTGCTGGAGACCGCGCTCGCCCAGGTCGCGCGGTGGCGCGAGCAGGGGCTGCGGGTGCCCGTCGCGGTGAACGTCTCCCCGCGTGATGTGCACACGCCCGGCTTCGCGGGATCCGTGGCGGCGCGGCTGGCCCGGCACGGGGTGCCGCCGGGCGCGCTGCAACTGGAGATCACCGAGCATGTGCTGCTCGAGGACCCGCAGCGCGCCGCGGACACACTGGCGGGGCTCACCGCGCACGGGGTGAAGATGTCGCTGGACGACTTCGGCACCGGGTACTCCTCGCTGGTGCACCTGCGGCGTCTGCCGGTCAGCGAACTGAAGATCGACCGGTCGTTCGTGGCCCGGCTCGCGGTGGACGCGGAGGACGCGGAGATCGTGCGGTGCACGGTGGACCTCGCGCATTCGCTGGGGCTGGTGGTGGTGGCCGAGGGCGTGGAGGACGACGAGACGTGGGAGCGGTTGCGGGATCTCGGGTGTGACGCCGTGCAGGGGTGGCTGGTGGCCGCGGCGATGCCCGCGGAGAAGGCCACCTCGTGGCTGAGGGCCCGCGAACGCGAGTCCTCCGTGGGGCCCAGCACCAAGGGGTAGGGCTCGCCGCCCGCCCCTCGGCCGGGCGCCGGGGCCGCGAGGGCTCCGGCCGGCGGTGCCCCCGGCCGCGCCGGCGGAGAACGGTGCACCTCGGCCGCGCCGGTGGAGCGGGCGCGGGGAAGGCCCGCCCGCCCCCGCCCGCCCCCGTCCGGCGGGGGCGGCCCGCGTGCCTCCGGGCGGGGGAGTCCCCGCCCGGAGGGGGAAATTCACGGGCAGGGGACCGTGGCCCATAGGATTGGGCTCACCACAATCGCCCACCCTGAGGATCCCCGCATGCCTGGCATCACGCGCGAGGAGGTCGCCCACCTCGCCCGTCTGGCACGTCTGGAACTGAAGCCCGAAGAGCTAGACCACTTCGCAGGCCAGCTCGACGACATCATCAACGCGGTCGCCCGCGTCTCCGACGTCGCCGACCAAGACGTACCACCGACCTCCCACCCGCTGCCGCTGACGAACGTGATGCGCCCGGACGAGGTCCGTCCGTCGCTCACCCCGCAGCAGGCGCTCTCCGGCGCCCCCGCCGAGGAGCAGCAGCGTTTCAAGGTGCCGCAGATCCTGGGGGAGGAATGACCGACATGACGGACATCATCAGGCTCACCGCGGCCGACACCGCCGCGAAGATCGCCACCGGCGAGCTGACCGCCGTCCAGGTCGCCGAGGCCCACCTGGCCCGGATCGAGGCCGTGGACGAGAAGGTCCACGCCTTCCTGCACGTCGACCGGGAGGGCGCCCTGGAGCAGGCCCGCGCCGTCGACGCCAAGCGGGAGCGCGGCGAGCCGCTGGGCCCGCTGGCCGGCGTGCCGATCGCGCTCAAGGACCTGTTCACGACCGAGGGCATCCCCACCACGGTCGGCTCCAAGATCCTCGAAGGCTGGATCCCGCCGTACGACGCCACCGTCACCAGGCGGCTCAAGGAGGCCGGCCTGGTGGTGCTCGGCAAGACCAACATGGACGAGTTCGCCATGGGCTCGTCGACCGAGAACAGCGCGTACGGACCGACCGGCAACCCCTGGGACCTCACCCGGGTGCCCGGCGGCTCCGGCGGCGGCTCCAGCGCCGCCATCGCCTCCTACCAGGCGCCGCTGGCCATGGGCACGGACACCGGTGGCTCGATCCGCCAGCCCGCCGCCGTCACCGGCACGGTCGGCGTCAAGCCCACCTACGGCGGTGTCTCGCGGTACGGCATGGTGGCGTTCTCCAGCTCCCTGGACCAGGGCGGCCCCTGTGCCCGTACGGTCCTGGACGCCGCCCTCCTGCACGAGGCCATCGGCGGTCACGACCCGCTGGACTCCACCTCGATCGACGCCCCGGTGCCGCCGGTGGTGGAGGCGGCGCGCAGCGGCAGCGTCGAGGGCATGCGGGTCGGCGTCGTGAAGCAGTTCCGCGGCGAGGGCTACCAGGCCGGGGTCGTGCAGCGCTTCGACGAGTCGGTCGAGCTGCTCAGGGAGCTCGGTGCCGAGGTCGTCGAGGTCGACTGCCCCTCCTTCGACCTCGCCCTGTCGGCGTACTACCTGATCGCGCCGTCCGAGTGCTCCTCCAACCTGGCCCGCTTCGACGCCATGCGCTACGGCCTCAGGGTCGGCGACGACGGCACGAGGTCCGCCGAGGAGGTGACCGCACTCACCCGGGCGGCCGGTTTCGGCGACGAGGTCAAGCGCCGCGTCATGCTCGGCACCTACGCGCTCAGCTCCGGCTACTACGACGCGTACTACGGCAGCGCCCAGAAGGTGCGCACCCTGATCGCCCGCGACTTCGAGCGGGTCTTCGAGCAGGCCGACGTACTGGTCTCGCCGACCACCCCGACCACCGCCTTCGCGATCGGCGAGCGCGCCGACGACCCGATGGCGATGTACCTCGCGGACCTGTGCACCATCCCGGCGAACCTTGCGGGCAACGCGGCCATGTCGCTGCCGTGCGGTCTGGCCCCGGAGGACGGCCTCCCGGTGGGCCTGCAGATCATCGCGCCCGCCATGCGCGACGAGCGGCTGTACAAGGTCGGTGCCGCCGTCGAGGCCGCTTTCGTGGAACGCTGGGGGCACCCGCTTCTGGAGGAGGCACCGTCGCTGTGAGCGCAATGACCAAGAAGGCCCAGAACTTCAAGAAGTCCAAGACCGGCCTGTGGATGTCGATCGGCACCACCGCCTTCGGGGCCATCAGCGTGGCCAAGCAGGCCAAGCTGGCCCGGCAGGACAACGACACGCTCCGGCTGGTCGACGCGGCGGTCTCCGCCGCGGCCATCGTCACCGGCCTCGCCATCCTCTACCGCGAGCTGAAGCGCCTGGGCGACGAAGACGTCCTGCTGGGCTGAGAGGGAAGTTTTCACCGTGACTGCCACGACCGACCTGGTGCCGTACGAGGAAGCTCTCGCGTCGTACGACCCCGTCATGGGCCTTGAGGTCCATGTCGAGCTGGGCACCAGGACCAAGATGTTCTGCGGGTGCTCGACCGAGTTGGGCGCACCGCCCAACTCGCAGACCTGCCCGACCTGCCTCGGCCTGCCCGGCGCGCTGCCCGTGATGAACGCGACCGGCGTCGAGTCCGCCATCAGGATCGGCCTCGCGCTGCACTGCGAGATCGCCGAGTGGTGCCGTTTCGCCCGGAAGAACTACTTCTATCCGGACATGCCGAAGAACTTCCAGACCTCCCAGTACGACGAGCCGATCGCCTTCAACGGCTACCTGGACGTCCAACTGGAGGACGGCACCACCTTCCGTGTGGAGATCGAACGCGCCCACATGGAGGAGGACACCGGAAAGTCCACCCACGTGGGCGGCGCCACGGGCCGGATCCACGGCGCCTCGCACTCCCTGCTCGACTACAACCGCGCCGGCATCCCGCTCATCGAGATCGTCACCAAGCCCATCGTCGGGGCGGGTGAGCGCGCCCCCGAGGTGGCCCGCGCCTACGTCGCCGAGCTGCGCGAGCTGATCAGGGCGCTGGGTGTCTCCGAGGCCCGTATGGAGATGGGCCAGATGCGCTGCGACGTGAACCTCTCGCTGATGCCCAAGGGCGGCGACAAGTTCGGCACCCGCAGCGAGACGAAGAACGTCAACTCCCTGCGCAGCGTCGAACGCGCGGCGCGGTTCGAGATCCAGCGCCACGCGGCCGTGCTCCGCTCCGGCGCCACCGTGGTCCAGGAGACCCGTCACTTCCACGAGGACGACGGCAGCACCACCTCGGGCCGGGTCAAGGAGGAGGCCGAGGACTACCGGTACTTCCCGGAGCCCGACCTGGTGCCGGTGGCCCCGTCCCGCGCATGGGTCGACGAGCTGCGCGGAAGCCTTCCCGAGCTGCCGTTGCAGCGCCGCAACCGGCTGCGCGAGCAGTGGGGCGTGTCGGCCCACGACATGCAGTCGATACTGAACGCCGGGGCGATCGAGCCGATCGTCGCCACCATCGAGGCCGGCGCCGACTCCGCCGCCGCCCGCAAGTGGTGGATGGGCGAGCTGGCCAGGCACGCCAACGAGGCGGGTGTCGAGCCCGGCGCCCTGCCGATCAGCCCCGAGCAGGTCGCCAGGGTCGCCGTACTCGTCAAGGAGGGCTCGCTCAACGACAAGCTGGCCCGCCAGGTCATCGAGGGGGTGCTCGCCGGTGAGGGCGGCCCCGACGAGGTCGTGGAGAAGCGCGGCCTGAAGGTCGTCTCGGACGAGGGCGCGCTCGCCGCGGCCGTGGAGGAGGCGATCGCGGGCAACGCCGCGATCGCCGACAAGATCCGCGGCGGCAAGGTGGCGGCCGCCGGCGCGCTGGTCGGCGCGGTCATGAAGGCGACCAGGGGCCAGGCCGACGCGGCCCGCGTCAAGGAGCTGATCCTGCAGAAGCTGGGCGTCGGCGAGTCCTGACGGTCGCTCCGCGGCGGCGTTGCACGTGGGGGAGGGCGGCACACCCGTGGGGTGTGCCGCCCTCCCGCGTCTCCCCGGCGGGGAGCCGCCCTCCCGCGGCGCTCCGGCGGGGAGCCGCGCCCCCTGGCCGACGGAGGCCCACCGCCCCCGTCAGCCGGCCCGCACCATCTCCGCCGCCGCCGTCCACAGCCGCGCCGCACCCTCCGGATCCAGCGCGTAGGGGGCGACTTTGCCCTGCGCCCCGAGGAGGCCGGCCTGCCTCCGGGGACCAGGCGGCGGGTGCCGGGGCCGCGCCGCGAGGAGGTCGCCCTGCTCGCCGGCATCAGCGTGGAGTACTACCTGCGCCTGGAGCAGGGCCGTGACCAGCGGCCTTCCGACCAGGTGCTGGACAGCCCGGCGCGCGCCCTCCGGCTCGACACGGACGCCGAGCGCTACCTGCACGAGCTGGCCCGTCCGGTGCGCACCGTGCGGCACGCGCCGGTGCGGCCCGAGCGGGTCGGCGAGGGCGTGCGGACCCTGATCGAGGAGTGGACACCACAGCCGCCCTCGTGCACGGCCGCTCGATGGCCACCCTGGCGGCGAACGCGATGGCCGTCGCGCTCAGCCCGTTCTTCGCCCCCGGTGTGCACACGCTGCGCGCTGCCTTCCTGGAACCGGAGATGCGGGAGTTCTACCGCGACTGGGACGGGATGACGGCGAAGGCCGTGGCGTATCTGCGCTCGGTCGCAGGAGCCGCCGTCGACGACCCGCGGATGGTGGAGCTGGTCGGTGAACTGAGCCTGCGCAGCGATCGTTTTCGGACACTCTGGGCTCGCCAGGACGTCCGCCGGAAGACGAGCGGGACCAGTCGGCTGCTGCACCCGCAGGTGGGCACCATGGACCTGCGGTACGAGAAGCTGGCGCTGCCCGGCGCTCCCGGTCAGATGCTGATCACGTACCACGCCGAGCCCGGCTCCACGTCGTACGAGCGCCTCCGGCTCCTCGCCCACCTCGCCGCCCGCCCGGGCTCCGGGCAGGAGGATGGGGCCCGCCAGGGGGCATCGTGAGACCGGTATGCCGGGAAAGGTCGTCGCGGCTGCCGAGGGTGTATCCAGGAAGCATGAGCATCCGGATCCCGGGCGCGGTCTTCGGCGACCCGACGACAACCGGCTGGCCGCTGATCCTCGCACCGCTGGTACTGGTCGTGGCCATTCCGGTCACGGACCACTTCCTGGATCCGAACGTCCACATCGCGCCGCTGCTCTCGGTGGTGCCGGCCTTCACCGCCGCGATCGCCGGGACCTGGGCCACCGCGCTGATGAGCGTCCTCGCGGTGCTCGCCCAGGTGGTCGCCGGCGCCGAGCGGCACACGCTGGGGTCGGAACAGGTCCTCACGGAGATCGTGGCCCTGGTGCTGCTCTCGGCGCTGCTGACCCTCTTCACCTACGTCAGGGAGACGCACCGCTCGCAGTTGCGACGGGTGAGACTGATCTCCGAGACGGCCCAGCGTGCCGTGCTGCGACCGCTGCCGGAGCGTTCGGGACCGCTGGGCATCGCCACGGAGTACCGCACCGCCGAGACCGACACGCGCATCGGCGGTGATCTGTTCGCCCTCGCGAGAACCGCCGACTCCACGCGGCTGCTGATCGGGGACGTACGAGGCAAGGGCCTGGACTCCATCACCGACACGTCGATCATGCTCGGCGCCTTCCGGGCCGCGGCGCACCGCCAGTCACCGCTGCCCGAGTTGGTCGCCTACCTGGAGGGCAGCGTGCACTGGGGGCTGTCCGAGCTGGCCGGGGTGGAGGCCGACGTCGGGGAGCGGTTCGTGACGGCGGTGGTGGCGGACATCCCCGATGACGAGCCCGTCATCCGGCTGGTGAGCTGCGGCCATCCGCCCCCGCTGCTGCTGCGCAACGGTGCCGCCACACCGCTGGTGGTCGGTCACCCCGCGCCTCCGCTCGGCCTCGGCGGCCTCGCCACCAGCGCCTACGCCCCGCAGACCTTCCCCTTTCCGGTGGGCGGGCACGTGCTGCTGTACACGGACGGTGTCTCGGAGGCCCGGGACAGGGACGGTGTCTTCTATCCGCTGGCCGACCGTGCGGCCACCGCGGGCCGGGTCGTCGTCTGGGCGGACGGCGGTCCCGAGATGCTGGTCGAGTACCTCACCAGTGACCTGATGGAGTACACGGGCCAGTCGCTGAACGACGACATGGCCATGATCGCGGTGAAACGGATCAGGCTGTCCGAGCGCGCCGGCCGGGACGGTGCCGCCGACCATGCCCCCGGTGCCACCGAGGACCCGTGGTCGGCCCGCCGTCCTGCGGACGGCGCCACCCGCAGGCAGCGCGGCGGCGAGGAGGGCTGAGGCCCCGGAGGGGGCGTGGGCCCCTGCCCCCTCCAGCGCTTCCGGCGGGCCCCCGCGGGGCGCGCCGGAAGCGGCCGGCTAGTGCACCTGGGGAACGGGGGCGCCGCTCTCGTAGTCGATCGACTCGGACAGCGAGCGCCATGTCTCGTCCGCCGCGGCCCTGCGCCGGTCCGCCTCGGTGACCAGCCGGTACGCGTCGGACCCCAGCAGCAGGTGCAACGGGGGCTCCGCCAGCCCCGGAAGCTGGAGGATCACCTCGGCGGCCTTGTGCGGGTCGCCGTTCTGCCGGCCGTCCATGCCCCGTACCAGGTCGGCGTGGACGCCCACGGTCTGCCGGTAGGGCTCGCTGACCGGCGGGATCCGCATCGACGACCCCGCCCAGTCCGTGCGCAGGCCGCCCGGCTCGACGATCGTGACGTTGATCCCCAGCGGGCGCACCTCCTTGGCCAGCACCTCGGAGAAGCCGCCCACGGCCCACTTGGCGCTCTGGTACGCGCCGAGCCCGGGTGTGGTGATCCGGCCGCCGCTGGAGGAGATCTGGATGACGTGCCCCGAGCCCTGCGCCCGCAGGATCGGCAGCGCCGCCTTGGTCACGTGGTAGACGCCGTAGAAGTTGGTGTCGATCTGGGCACGGAACGCCTCGTCCGAGACGTCCTCGATGGCGGCGACGTCGCCGTAGCCGGCGTTGTTGACCACGGCGTCGAGCCGGCCGAACGCCTCCGCCGCCTCGGCCACCGCCGTGCGCGCCGCGGCACCGTCCGCGACGTCGAGCGGTACGGCCCGGATCCGGTCGGGGCCGTACCGCTCGACCAGGTCGTCCAGCCGCGCGGGGGTGCGCGCCGTGGCCGTCACGCGGTGCCCCGCGGCGAGCACGGCCTCGACGACCGCCCGGCCGAGCCCACGGGAGCTGCCGGTGACGAACCAGACCAGGGAATCGGGAGTGGCGGGGGTGGTGGGTGCCATGGAGGGCTCCTGTGGATCAAGAAGGTGCGAATTAACCGTCGAAGTAAGTAACTGACCATACAGTTACTCGGACGGTACGCCCTGGTCCTGAAGGATGCAAACCTGAGGGAGGGCTGGTGGGCCGGGAAGTGAGGGGGATGAGAGTGGGTGACCATCCGGTTAGTCATTACGGGATCCGGACAGTTAGAGTGAAGGAATGCCCAGAGACTCCCAAGCGACCAAGGCCCGGTTCCTGGAGGCGGCGAGCGAGGAGTTCGCCGCGTACGGGATCGCAGGTGCGCGCGTGGACCGGATCGCCGCGGCGGCGGGCTACAACAAGAACCTGATCTACGTGCACTTCGGCAGCAAGGAGGCGCTCTTCGACGCGGTCTTCGCACGGGCCGCGGAAGAGCTGTTGAACGCCGTCCCGATCACTCCCGACGACCTTCCCGGCTACGCCGGCGCGCTCTACGACTTCTACCTGGCCCATCCGCGGCTGATGCGGCTCGCCCGCTGGCACAGCCTGGAGCGGCCCGGCGCGGCGGAGCTGCTTCCGGTGGTGATCGCTGCGAACTCCGCCAAGGTGCGGGCCGTCGCCGGTGCGCAGGCACAGGGCCGGGTGGACGCCGGCCTGCCGCCGCAGGCACTGCTCTCGCTGATCCTGTCGCTCGCGGGCACCTGGAGCCCGGGCAGCCCCGAAGCGCTGGGGGAGGGCCAGGACCCGCCCGAGGAGATCGCGCTGCGCCGCCATGCGATAGTCCTGGCCGTCGGCCGTCTGACCAGGCCGCCCACGGCCCCGGCGGCCTCCGCCGCTCCGGCCGCCTCGGCGGCGGGGGAGGAGTGACACCGCGTAGCCGGTGCCCTGGACCTGCGACTGCGCCGGGTGCGGCGCGGGGGGCTGCCGCCGGGCAGGCGGTGCCGGACGCCGGTGCCGGGCCCCCCGGGGGCGCGGGGCCGGAGCGCCGAGGGGTCGGGGGGCCGACGGGGGTGCTGCCCCGTTGCGTATGCTGGCGCGCGCGAACGCCTAAGACGCGGAAGGCGCGGTGGGACTCTTCGCCTGGTGTGCGGCTGCGCTTCAACGGGCCGTCACCCGGGCCCACCTACGCTCTGTGCGCGTTGGACCCGGCTGCTTGCGGGGCCCGGCGATCATTAAGACAGCTCTCAGAATCCGTTCGTACGGTGCGCGGCATGGCATCCAAGACAACTGACGCAGCCGCGGAGTCCCGTTCCACGGGCCGCATGGCCACGACGGACGAGGCCGCGAAGGAAGGGGCCGAGGGCATCCAGGACGACGGACAGCACAACGAAAAGGGACAGGTCATGGACAGGCCGGACGGGCCCGCAGACAAGGGCGGCGAGCCCACGGACAAGGCCGCGGAGGCCGCCGACGCCGAGCGGGCCGCGCAGGCACCGCAGCAACCGCCGGCCGCCCCGGGGGACGCGGCACCGGGGGCGCAGCACGCTCCCGGCGAGGGCGCGGCAGCCGCCGCGGGCGGCAGCGGCAGTACGGACGCGGGCTCCGCAGGAGCAGCGGGCGCGGACTCCGGCGCGGACTCCGGCGAGGGCGCGGACTCCGGCGCCGACTACGACGCCTTCCCCGCCGCCGCGGAGGACGGCGGCACCCCCTCCTCGTCGGCGGTCGCCCAGGGCGCCGGCGCCGTGGTGGCCGCGGGACTCGGTTTCGTCTCGCTCACCGGTAGCTGGCTCGGCACGGTGGCGGGCGCCCGCGAATCGCTGATCGGGCAGCTCCAGACGTCGCAGGGCGCCAGCGTCTCGCAGCAGATCCAGGAGGTCTACGGCGACCAGTGGCACGTCACCGCGCTGGTCAGCGGCATCTTCGCGCTGGCCGCACTGATCGTCGCAGTCGTGGTGCTCGCCAGGCCCGCGTTCGGCGCGCCGGGCGTACCCCAGGCCCCCTGGATCAAGTCGGTCGCCTGGGCCGGCGTCTGCCTGGGCGCGGTCGGCCTGCTGCTCGCGGTACTGAAGTACTCCGACGCCATCCTGGCCCTGCCCTCGGTGTCCTCCTGACCCGGCCGGGCCCGGACGTGAGGCGCCTTAGTCCCCGGACGGCCGCCGGGACGGGTGCCTTAGGCCCCCGGACCCCGCGCCGGCCCGGGGCAGCGGCCCTCTGAGCATGCCGTGAGGCCCCGCTAAGGCACCCCCCGCACACAGGATGCGGAACTCTCCCGATGCGCCGGAACCCCCTGGCAGACGAGTCTTGCGGCATCGCACCGCCCGGCAGGCGGTGCGGGACCGACCGACTCGCCCAGGGGGTTCCGCCATGTTCCAGATGTTCCAGTTCAGCGTGTACCGGACACGGGAGGCCGACCTGATACGGGCCGCCGAGCGGCGCCGGCTGCTCCGTGCGGCCCGCGAGGCGCGCAGGGAGAGCAGGGCGGGCGGGGCAAGTGAGGCGGGCAGGGCGGGCAGGGCGGACCGCCGGGCCCGCCGCACTGCCGGTCGTGAACCGGAGGGCGGGGCGCGCAGTACGACCTGCGCCGGCTCGCCCCGCGCCCGCAGCGTATGACCACCGGCCCGGCGGCCGGTTCCGGTTCGACGGCTGCCCGCGGTTCGGCCGGCGTCGCGGGGGCGGGGGCCGGCAGCGACCCGCGGCCCCCGGCGTCCGGCCGGCCCGCCCGCCGGGCACCGGGCGGTGCCGCGGGGGGCACCGGGGCCCGGGACGCCGCGGCGCGGGGGGCCGCGGCGTCCCGGGCCCCGGTGCGTGCGCAAGAGGCGACGGTCCCGGCACCGCCCGGGGCCGTGGTGGCCGGCGGGGGCTCGATAAGCAGTCCCGTACCGTCGTACCCCTGTGCCATGCTCGGCGATGTGGAGACCAGATCCGTCAGCCCGGTGTTCGTCGGACGCGACGACGAGCTTCAGGTGCTGCGCGACATGCTCGCCCGTGCCGCCGGCGGACCCGCCGAGGAGCCGTCCGCCGCGGAGCCGGGCCCCACTGCCGAGCCGCGCGCGCTGCTGCTCGGCGGCGAGGCGGGGGTCGGCAAGACCCGCCTCGTGGAGGAGTTCGCCGCCCTCGCCCGCAGCCGGGGGGCGGTGGTGGCGGTCGGCGGCTGCATAGAGATCGGTGCCGAGGGCCTGCCCTTCGCACCGTTCTCCGCGGCGCTGCGGGCGCTGCGCAGACAGCTCCCCGATGAGATGGCCGCCGCTGCCGCCGGCCAGGAGGCAGAGCTGGCCCGGCTGCTCCCGGAGCTCGGCGAGGCCCCCCGAGGGCTGCACGACGAGGAGGACATGGCCCGTCTCTTCGAGCTGACCGCCCGCCTCCTGGAGCGGCTGGCCGTGGACCGCACCCTGGTCATCGCCCTGGAGGACCTGCACTGGGCCGACGCCTCCACCCGGCACCTGCTCGCCTTCCTGCTGCGCACCCTGCGCACGCCCCGCGTCCTGGTCCTCGCCACCTTCCGCGCCGACGACATCCACCGCCGCCATCCGCTGCGCCCCCTGCTCGCCGAGCTCGACCGGCTGCGCACCGTGCGCCGGCTCGAACTGGGCCGGTTCAGCCGCGCCGAAGTCGCCCGACAGCTCGCCGGAATCCTCGCCTCCGAGCCCGATGCCGCGCTGGTCGACGAGATCTTCGAGCGTTCCGACGGCAATGCGTTCTTCGTCGAGGAACTGGCCGTCGCCGCGCACGAGTGCGGCTGCACCGGCCTCACGGACTCCCTCCGCGACCTCCTGCTGGTCCGGGTCGAGAAACTGCCGCCGCACGCGCAGCGGGCCGTGCGGATCGCCGCCGAGGGCGGCTCCACCGTCGAGTACCCGCTGCTCGCCGCCGTCGCGGGACTCACGGAGGACGATCTGATCGAGGCCCTCAGAGCCGCCGTGGGCGCCCACATCCTCCTCGCCACCCCCGACGGCGACGGCTACCGCTTCCGCCACTCCCTGGTGCGCGAGGCCGTCAGCGACGACCTGCTGCCCGGCGAGCGCTCCCGCCTCAACCGCCGTTACGCCGAGGCACTCGAAGCCGACCCGGCCGTCGTCCCCTCCGACGAGCGCGCCACCCGCCTCGCCAGCTACTGGTACCACGCGCACGACGCCGCCAAGGCCCTGCCCGCCGTGCTCCGCGCCTCCGTCGCGGCGCGCCGCCGGCACGCGTACTCGGAGCAACTGCGGCTGCTGGAGCGCGCCACGGAGCTGTGGGACGCCGCCCCCGAATCCGTCCGCGCCGAACTGCGGCCCGTCGACTACGCGGAGTCCTACCTGCCCTGCGGCTGCGATCCGACCGCCGCCCCGCTGCGCTTCCTCGATCTGCTCGCCGAGGCCGCGGTGGCCGGCCGGCTCTGCGGGGAGCGGCTCCGCGCGCTGAAGATCACCAAGCGTGCGCTGCGGCTCCTGGAGGACGACTCGGACGGCCAGGACCCGCTGCGTGCCGCGTGGTTCTGGGTGCAGCGCTCCCGGCTGGTGCAGAGCCTGGCCCACGGCGACGGCTGGCGCGAGCTCGGCACCGCCCAGGACCTGGTGCGCGGCCTGCCGCCGTCGCCGGTGCACGCCGAGGTGCTGGCCTACGTCGCCAACTGGTCGATGCTCCACGAACCCGGCCACGAGAGCCTGGCCGCAGCCGAGCGGGCCGTGGAGTACGCCCACATGGTCGGCGCCCGCGACATCGAGATGCACGCCCGCATCACCCTGGGCGGCCTGATGGTCGACGCGGGCCAGGTGGAGGCCGGCCTCGCCGAGATGTACGACGTGGCGGCCCGGGTCACCGAACTCGGCATCGCCGGCTGCGTGGGCCGCAGCCATGTGAACCTCCCCTCGGTGCTGGAGGGCGTCGGCCGCTCCCGCGAGGCCGTCGGCATCCTCGAAGAGGGCATCGAGCTCAGCCGGAAATACGGCCTGCGCGACTCCGAGGCCTGGATGTGGGGCAACCTCTCCGAGTCGCTGTACTCCCTCGGCCGGTGGGACCGGGCCGCCGAGGCGGCCGCACGGGCCGAGCGGATCGGGCACAGCGCCAAGCCCCGCGGCGCCGCCGCCGCCCGTCTCGCCCATCTCGCCCTGGCCCGCGGCGACCTGACCGAGGCCGCCCGCCGGCTCACGGCGGCCCGCGCGCACTACGGCACCCACGACCCCATGCCGCAGCAGTCGGTACCGCTCGCCCGTATCGCGGTGGGCGTCGCCGCGGGCCAGGGCCGCATCCTCGACGCCCGCACCGAACTGGCCGGCGCCGTCGGCGCCGGCTTCCCGCCCGGCACCCAGCGCTACGCCTGGCCCCTGCTGCTCGCCGCCGCGTCCACGGAGGCCGACGCCCGCGCCCTGCCCGTCGCGGAACCGGGCCGCGCGGAGGCCCTCGACCGGATCAGGGCCGCGGCCAAGTCCCTCGCCACCGGTGTGCCGGTCTGGGAGGCCCACGCCCGGTGGGTGCGCGCGGAACTGCTGCGAGCCGAGGGCCTGGCCACCTCCGGCGTCTGGCTGGACGTGCTCGCCGCGTTCGGCCCCCTGGAGCGGCCCTTCGACGTGGCCCGCGTCCGCTACCGGCTGGCGGAGTCCCTGCTCGCGGCCGGAGCCTGCGACGACGACCGCGACCGCGCCGCCGAACTGCTCCGCCAGGCCGGTGCGGTGGCCGGGCACCTGGGCGCCCGGCCGCTCGCCGAGGCCGTGGCGGCGCTCGCCCAGCGCGGCCGGCTGGCCCTGACCAGGACCCCGGCCCCGGGGCCCGCCGATCCGGTCGAGGCGCTGGGTCTCACCAGCCGTGAGCGCGATGTGCTGCGGCTGGTCGCCGCGGGCCGCACCAACCGCCAGATCGCGGAGGAGCTCTTCATCTCCCCGAAGACCGCCAGCGTGCACGTCTCCAACATCCTGTCCAAGCTGGGGGTTTCCGGCCGCGGAGAGGCCGCGGCCCTGGCCCACCGCAGACAGCTCTTCCCGCCCGAGCGGACCGTCGCCCGCGGCGCGTAGCACTCGTCGCGGCCGTGCGCCCGCGGCAGAGAACCCGCGACCGCGCGGTACGCCGGCGGGCCCGATGTGACCGGTGAGACACGGCCATCGGGGTCCGGCTCGCTTACGCTGAAGTCAGGACTCGGCCCTGGGAGGCGGCGTGTTCAACCTGATTGAGGAACTCTTCGCACCCGGCCGCAAGCACACCGACGAGGAGCGCAAGCGCCTTGAGCTGACCCGGGTGGACCTCCATGACGGAGACCCCGGGCGCGGCCCCATAGACCTCGACTCGGGCCGGGTCGTGGTCCGCAAACCCGGGCAGGGCGGGGTCTAGGTTCTGTCGCCTGCCCGTCCGAGGACTGCCTGCCGGGGCCCCCGGGGGCGCGGTCCCCTGCGGACAGGCGCCCGGCCGCCGACCCCGCCGGGAACGCGGCTGCCCGGCCCGCGACCGGGCCCCGGCCGGCTCCTCACGAGAGAACGTGGACATCGGTCCCGGGCGGGTGAGGAGCGCGACACGTCCGATCAAGAGGACTGCCTGCCAGGGCCCACGGGGGCGCGGTCCCCTGCGGACGGGCGCCCGGCCGCCGACCCCGCCGGCCCCGCCGACCCCGCCGACCCCGCCGGGAACGCGGCTGCCCGGCCCGCGACCGGGCGCCGGCCGGCTCCTCACGAGAGGACGTGGACGTCGGTCCCGGGCGGGTGAGGAGCGCGACACGTCGGATCAACTGGCCAACCCGCCACGGCGCCACGCTCCCCTCCCGGCTGTCCGGTCCCGGCTGTCCGGTGCTCCCGCCGGATCCGGCTCCACGGCGTCCCCTCGCCCCGCCCGGCGCCCCTGGCGTGCGGCTGCCGCCCCGCCCCGCCCCATGCGGTGCGGGCGCCGGGTTCCGGCTGCGCCCCCTCACCGTGCCGGGCCTTCGGCGCGCTGCCGGGCCGTGCACGTTCCGGCTCCGGCCGCGGCCGGTCCCCTCCGCTCACGCTCCTACTTCACCTGGACCTCCAGGATGCGGTCGTCGCCCTTCCGAGGGGTGCCGCGGGTGTCCGTCTCACTGGTGAGGAGCCAGAGCCTGTCGCCGTCGGCCGGGGCGACCGTGCGCAGGCGGCCGTAGGTGCCCTTGAGGAAGGACTGCGGGGCGGCAGAGACGCGGGTGCCGTCCAGCGGGACGCGCCACAGCCGCTCGCCGCGCAGTGCCGCCACCCAGATGCTGCCCTCGGCGAAGGCGACACCGCTCGGCGAGGCCTCCGACGTCCGCCACTGGGCCACCGGATCGTGGAAGCCCTTCCTGCCCGCTCTGCCCTCCACTTCCGGCCAGCCGTAGTTGTCCCCGGGCGCGATCAGATTGAGTTCGTCCCAGGTGTCCTGGCCGAACTCCGAGGCCCACAGCCGCTGGTGGGTGTCCCAGGCCAGGCCCTGCACGTTCCGATGGCCGTACGAGTAGACGTAGGGGGCGCCGCGGAAGGGGTTGCCCGGGGCCGGACGGCCGTCCGGCGTCATACGCAGGATCTTGCCGCCCAGGTCCGACCTGACCTGGGCACGGCCCCGCTCGCCCGACTCGCCGGTGCCCGCGTACAGCATCCCGTCGGGGCCGAAGGCGATCCGGCCGCCGTTGTGGACCACGCCCTTCGGGATGCCGCGCAGCAGTGTGTTGGGTGCGCCGAGCTGGTCGCCGGGCTCCCGCTTCTCGTCGTACAGCATGCGGACGACGCGGTTGTCGGAGGCGGTCGTGAAGTAGGCGTAGACCATGTGGTCCGAGGCGAAGGACGGGGAGAGGGCGATGCCGAGCAGGCCGCCCTCGCCGGCGGGGGAGACACCGGGCACCGAGCCGATCTCCGTCTTCCTGCCGCCGTCCGAGTCGACCCGGGTGATGGTGCCCTCGTCCCTGGAGGACACCAGCAGGTCGCCGTCCGGGAGCTCCGCGAGGCCCCACGGGGACTTCAGGTCCTCGGTGAGGGTGCGCACCACCTTCACCGAGCCCTTCGCCGGGGGCGCCGTGTCCGCACGGGCCGAGGAGGGGCCCGGCACCCGGGGGCTCGCCGAAGCGCTCCCCGACTGCCGCGGGTGCGGGGCGCCGCCCGACGAGCAGGCGGCGGTGAACAGGAGCGCGGCGGCGGCCAAGGCGGCCGTCACGGCTGAGCGTTGCACGAGGGGTCCCTTCGACGCGGCGGGTCCTACGTTCCTACACCGCCGAAGGCCCCCGGGTTCCCCATCCGGCGATCCTCGCCGGGGAGTGTCGGGGAGTGTCGGGGAGTGTCGGGCGGTGGCGCGGGGTGCGGACGAGGGGCGGGGGAGCACGGGGAGGTTCCGGTGCCGGAGAGCCCATCGAGCGCCCTCCGGTCGCGGCCGGCCCCCGCGCCGTCCGATTTGCTGCCCTCATCCGTGGGGAACGTCGGATGCCTGGCATGTGCCACCGGCCGCGCATGTGCCACCGGCCTGCGGGGGCGGAAGGGAACCTCGCCCTCCGGGGCGCGGAGGGCACGATCTAGCCTCCAGGGCATGACTGCAGACGTGTGGCTCCCCCTTCCCCCGCAGGAGATCGACGGCCTCCCCGGCGACCTGACGTACCGGTTCTGGGACGGCGGTGACGACGGGGCGCAGGAGTTCCCCGCAGATCCGGCGGACTGCGCGGTGTACGTGGTGCCCTACATGAAGCCCGTTCCCGTGCGGACAGCTCCCCTCGCGCACATGGCGCACCTGGAGGTGATCCAGACGCTCACCGCCGGAGTGGACGACATTCTGGCCAACATCGCCTCCGTGCCCGCGGGTGTGCGGCTGTGCAACGCCCGCGGGGTGCACGAGGCCAGTACCGCCGAGCTGGCGCTCGCGCTGATCCTCGCCTCGCTGCGCGGCATCCCGGACTTCGTCAGGGCGCAGCAGGCGGGCCGTTGGAGTTCAGCATTCCGCCCGGCCCTCGCGGACAAGTCGGTGCTGATCGTGGGCTACGGATCCATCGGCTCCGCGGTCGAGGACCGGCTTGTGCCCTTTGAGGTCGCACGGGTGGCGCGCATCGCGCGCTCCGCGCGCACGACCGAGCGCGGGCCCGTGCATCAGCTCGCCGATCTCCCCGCCCTGTTGCCCGAGGCCGACGTCGTGGTCCTCACGACCCCGCTCGACGACACCACCCGGGGCCTGGTGGACGCCGACTTCCTCGGCAGGATGAAGGACGGCGCCCTTCTGGTGAACGTGGCCCGCGGTGCCGTCGTCGACACCAAGGCGCTCCTGACCGAGTTGGAAACCGGCCGGATCACCGCCGCCCTCGACGTGACGGATCCCGAACCGCTGCCCCCGGGGCATCCGCTGTGGCACGCGCCCGGCGTACTCGTCAGCCCGCACGTCGGCGGCCCCACCTCGGCCTTCCACCCGCGCGCCAAGCGCCTTATTGCTTCGCAACTGTCCCGATATGCAGCCGGCGAGTCCCTCGACAACCACATCCTGACCACTGGAGACTGAAGCCCCGAGAGCCCCCCACTCCACTCAGATCACACACTTGGGACATGCCCGTAAAACCTGAGTATTCCCATGAATACGGGGCGTGTTCATATGGCCTCTGCCGATTACGCTCGGTAGATGGGCTATGTCGCTGAGTGACGAACCTGGTGTATCGTCCCGGACAGGGGGCTGCGCCGCGCGGGAACGGCGCGGGGGACAGGCCCCATGACCTGCGAGGGGGGCGACGGGCGATGCACGGCCAATGGACACTCAATCCGCAGCGGCGAAGCCGCCGACGGGGACCCTGGCGACCGGTGAGGCGCATACCGGGCGGCGCGTCCCGGGGCAGTCACGCACAGCGCGCCGACCGCGGAGCGCGGCCGGGCGGGCAGCCATGCGCCGGCCTCCCGGCCCGGCGCACCACCGGCCGCGCCGAGCGCGGGGCCGTTCGGGCGGGAGCGGACCGGTGAGCTCCCCCGTGCTCTCCGCCCGGCGGCCGTGGCCCGGCGGATGCGGTCTGTTTCCGCAGTGCATCCTGGTCCTGGTCTGCGGGGGGTACGCCATCGGCGCCGCCCTGGGCTGGGGTTCCAAGTGGATCGCCCTCGTCATGGGCGACTTCGGGCTCAGCGTCGCGGCCGTCCTCGCGGCCGTCTCGTGCCTGCTCTACGCGCGCATCGGCCGCCGCGGGCTGCGGCCCGCCTGGCTGCTGTTCGCGCTCTCCTCCCTGATGGCGGCGCTCGGCAACGGTGTCTGGGGCTGGTACGAGGTCGTGCTGCGCCGCCCCGTGCCCAGCCCGAGCGGCGCGGACCTGTTCTTCCTGTGCTTCGCGCCACCCGCCATCGTGGGCCTGCTGGTGCTCGCCAAGCGGCCCACCACCAAGGCCGGCTGGGCCTGCCTCGCGCTGGACGCCTGGCTCATCGGCGGCTCCCTGCTCACGCTCTCCTGGAGCCTTGCCCTGGCCCGTACGGCACGCGTGGGCGGCCAGAGCGTCGAGCACGTCGCGCTCTCGCTGGCCTATCCGCTGCTGGACATCGTGCTGATCAGCATGGTGCTCGTGCTCCACTTCAGGCGCACCTCCGTCAACCGCTCCGCGGTGAACACGGCGATCGGCGCGCTCGCCATCACCGTGCTGTCCGACGCGCTCTTCACCTCGCCGCTGCTGCACGCCAGCTACCGCTCGGGCCAGTTGCTGGACGCGGGCTGGTTCGCGGGCTCCCTGCTCCTCGCCTACGCCCCCTGGGCCAGTGGGTTCCGGCAGCCGCGCCCCGCGGAGGGCACCGACCAGGGTGCCGGTGCCGCACCCGCGCACGGCGCCCCGACCCGGGCGGTCATCGACCACGAGCGCTACCCCGTCAGCCGCCCGACCGTGGGCTCACTCGCCGCACTCACGCCCTACCTCGCGGCCGCCGTGTGCACCCTGGGCATCCTGTGCAACGTCCTCGACGGCCGCAGCGTCGACCGCGTGGTGCTCTTCACGGCCTGTACGGTCGTCCTGGTCCTGATCGTCCGGCAGGGCATCATGCTGCTCGACAACATCGCCCTCGCCCGGGAGCTGGCCCAGAAGGAGAACCACTTCCGCTCCCTCGTCCAGGGGTCCAGCGACGTCATCATGATCGCCGCGCCCGACGGGGTGCTCCGCTACGTCAGCCCCGCCGCGGCGGGCGTCTACGGCCGCGACGCGGACGAGCTCGTCGGCTCCGAGCTGTCCGCCCTGATCCACCCCGACGACCTGAACGGCGTGCTGCACGAGGTGCGCCGCTTCCTCGCCGCCGGCCCGCCCCAGGAGCCCACCACCCGCATCGAGTGCCGCTTCAGGTCAGGCGACGGCCAGTGGCTCAACGTCGAGTCGACGATCAACCGCCACGAAGGCGGTCTGATCCTCAACAGCCGCGACGTCACCGAGCGCGTACGCCTCCAGGCCCAGTTGCAGCACAACGCGGAGCACGACCCGCTCACCGACCTGCCCAACCGCGTCCTGTTCACCCGCCGCGTCGGCCTGGCGCTCGGCGGCCGGCGCACCACCGACCGCGGTACCGCGGTGCTCTTCATCGACCTCGACGGCTTCAAGGGCGTCAACGACACCATCGGGCACCAGGCGGGCGACGAACTGCTCGTCCAGGCGGCCCGCCGGCTCCAGGACGCCGTACGCCAGTCGGACACCGCCGCCCGGCTGGGCGGGGACGAGTTCGCCGCCCTGGTCGTCGGCGACGGCGCCGTCGGCCACACGGCACGCGAGCAGCACATCTACGAGCTCGCCGACCGGCTGCGGGCCGCCCTGTCCCGCCCGTACACCATCGAGGGCCACGACGTCCGGGTCGGCGCGTCCATCGGCGTCGCCTTCGCCGAGCCCGGCCTCACCGCGGGCGAACTGCTGCGCAACGCGGACCTTGCGATGTACCGCGCCAAGGCCGGCGGCAAGGGCCGCGTCGAGCTCTACGCCCCGCACATGCGCGCCGACGCCCAGATGCGCGCCGACGTGGTGCGCACCGCCCCGTTCACCACCGGCCGCCGCCGCCCCAGCCTGCACGAGGGCGAGTTCGCGCTGCTGCACCAGCCCGTGGTCTGCCTGAACAGCGGCCGGATCGCCTCCGTGGCCGCCCACGCCCGCTGGCGCACCTCCCAGGGCGCGCTGTACCCGCCCGCCGAGCTGCTGCGCGGCGCCGACGACGCCGAGCACGCCGCCGACCTGGGCCGCTGGACGATAGAGGCGGCCGTCGAGCAGGCGGCCGAGCGGGCCCGCGCCGGCCACGCGCTGCCCGTCGTGGTCAGGATCGGCGCCCGCCGCCTGCTGGACCGCTCGCTGCCCGTGGGCTCCATCGAGACGCTGCTCTCCCGGTACGGGCTGCCCTCCGGCGCCCTCGTCGTCGAGCTGGCCGGCAGCGACCCGCACGCGCCGCTCGAGGATCTGGAACGCCGCCTCGCCGCCCTGCGCAGACACGGTGTACGCATCGCCCTGGACGGCTTCGGCAGCGGATACGCGGCCTTCAACAGCCTCCGCAAGCTCCCCGTAGACTGGCTGAAACTCGATCGTGCGCTCGTCGAGGGCGTCGCCGAATCCGCCCGGCTGCACAAGATCACCAGCGGGCTGCTGAGGATCGCGACCGACCTCGGCCTGGACTCCGTGGCCGACGGCGTCGACCGGCCCGAGCAGGCGGCCGCCCTGCGTGCCATGGGCTGCACCCATGGCCAGGGTCTGGTCTTCTCCGGCCCGCTCGACGAGTACCGGCTGCGCAGGGCGCTGGGTGTGGGACGTTTCCCCGTGCCGGGCGGTCCCGTGGAGGCCGTGCTCACCGGCGGCTCCGCGGGGACCTACACAGGACACACGGCCGGCCGCTCACATAATGAGACGCCCGTCCCACCACCTTGACAGTCGGAGCGCGGCGGGGGGAAGGTCGAGCCATGCGCACCCGAATCCTCGTACTTGGACAGCGCGTCGGCTGAGCTGGGCCGCTTGTGAACCCAGCGACCACCACCCGGCGCGCTCCCCTCGCTTGCCTCACGGCACGAGGGGTTTTTTGTTGCACCGGCGCCCGTCGGCCCGCCCGGGCCGACCGCCGGCGCCCTCCAGCCCTCCCGCACCGCACGACCCACGCACCGAACCTCAGCATCGAGAAGAGAATGCCGATGACCGAGCAGGCCCCCGGGGCCCATCATCCGCAGCCGCGGCCCCGTTCCTCCGCGCAGCCCGCCAGCCCCGTCGAGCACGTCACGGGCGCGCAGGCCCTCATCCGCTCGCTCGAGGAGGTCGGGGCCGACACGGTATTCGGGATTCCCGGCGGTGCGATCCTTCCCGCGTACGACCCGCTCATGGACTCCTCCCGGGTGCGCCACGTGCTGGTCAGACACGAACAGGGCGCAGGCCACGCGGCCACCGGATACGCGCAGGCCACCGGCAAGGTCGGCGTGTGCATGGCCACCTCGGGCCCCGGTGCCACCAACCTGGTGACCCCCCTCGCGGACGCCCACCTGGACTCGGTGCCGCTGGTCGCGATCACCGGCCAGGTCGCCACCCACCTGATCGGCACGGACGGCTTCCAGGAAGCCGACATCGTCGGCATCTCCATGCCGATCACCAAGCACAACTTCCTGGTCAAGAACGCGGACGACATCCCCAAGACCATCGCGGAGGCCTTCCACATCGCCGCCACGGGCCGCCCGGGCCCGGTCCTGGTGGACATCGCCAAGGACGCCCTCCAGGCCCCGACCACCTTCAGTTGGCCGCCCGCCCTCGACCTGCCCGGCTACCGCCCGGTGACCAAGCCGCACGCCAAGCAGATCCGCGAGGCCGCCAGGCTGATCACCCAGGCCAAGCGGCCCGTCCTGTACGTCGGCGGCGGTGTCCTCAAGGCCCGCGCCACCGCGGAGCTGAAGGTCCTCGCCGAGCTGACCGGCGCGCCCGTCACCACCACCCTGATGGCCCTCGGCGCCTTCCCCGACAGCCACCCCCAGCACGTCGGCATGCCCGGTATGCACGGCTCGGTCACGGCCGTCGCGGCCCTGCAGAAGGCGGACCTGCTCGTCGCGCTCGGCGCGAGGTTCGACGACCGCGTCACCGGCAGGCTGGACAGCTTCGCCCCGGGTGCCAAGATCGTCCACGCGGACGTCGACCCCGCGGAGATCGGCAAGAACCGCGCCGCCGACGTGCCGATCGTCGGGGACGCCCGCGAGGTGATCGCCGACCTGGTGCAGGCCGTCCAGCGCGAGCACAGCGAGGGCGGCACCGGCGAGGCGGCCCGCTCGAAGTACGCCGCCTGGTGGCGCGACCTCAACCGCTGGCGCGAGACCTACCCGCTCGGCTACGACCAGCCCGCGGACGGCAGCCTCGCCCCGCAGCAGGTCATCGAGCGGATCGGCCGGCTCGCCCCGGAAGGGACGATCTTCGCGGCGGGCGTCGGCCAGCACCAGATGTGGGCGGCGCACTTCATCGACCACGACAAGCCCGCGACCTGGCTGAACTCCGGCGGTGCCGGCACGATGGGCTATGCGGTGCCGGCCGCGATGGGCGCCCAGGCGGGCCGCCCGGACCGCACCGTCTGGGCGATCGACGGCGACGGCTGCTTCCAGATGACCAACCAGGAACTGACCACCTGCGCCCTGAACGACATCCCCATCAAGGTCGCGATCATCAACAACGGCGCCCTGGGCATGGTCCGCCAGTGGCAGACGCTGTTCTACAACCAGCGCTACTCCCACACCGTCCTGCACAACGGCCCCAAGGACGGCATCGCGGTGGACGGCAAGTCCAGCGGCGGCACCCGCGTCCCCGACTTCGTCAAGCTCGCCGAGTCGATGGGCTGCGTCGCGATGCGCTGCGAGTCGCCGGACGAGCTGGACAAGGTGATCGAAGAGGCCAACGCCATCAACGACCGCCCCGTGGTGATCGACTTCATCGTCCACGAGGACGCCATGGTGTGGCCGATGGTCGCCGCAGGCACCTCGAACGACGAGGTCATGGCCGCACGGGGGGTCCGCCCCGACTTCGGCGACCTCGACGAAGGCTGACCGGCCGAGACGCCAGAGCGAAAGAGAAAGCAGAGACATGTCCAAGCACACGCTCTCCGTCCTGGTCGAGAACACCCCCGGCATCCTCGCCAGGATCGCCGCCCTGTTCTCCCGCCGCGGCTTCAACATCGACTCGCTGGCCGTCGGCACCACCGAGCACCCCGACATCTCCCGCATCACCATCGTGGTCACCGTCGAGGACCTCCCGCTCGAACAGGTCACCAAACAGCTCAACAAGCTGGTCAACGTCCTGAAGATCGTCGAACTGGAACCGGGCGCCGCCGTCCAGCGCGAACTCGTCCTCGTGAAGGTGCGCGCCGACAACGAGACCCGCTCCCAGATCGTGGAGATCGTCCAGCTCTTCCGCGCCAAGACCGTCGACGTCTCCCCGGAGGCCGTCACCGTCGAGGCCACCGGATCCAGTGACAAACTGGAGGCCATGCTGAAGATGCTGGAGCCGTTCGGCATCAAGGAGCTGGTCCAGTCCGGCACCATCGCGATCGGACGCGGTGCACGCTCCATCACCGACCGCAGCCTCAGAGCGCTGGACCGCAGCGCCTAGGCGGCGGCCGCACGGGCCCGGGACCGGCCACCACGGCCCCGGCTCCGGGCCCGCCCCATGGAGAGCCCCCGGGTTCCCCGCGCGCCGGATCCCGGAATCCGAGATCGCGGAACCTCCCCCGTCCCTCCCGCCGTACGGTGGGATCCAGCACCACCGGCACAAACAAGGAGATCCAGTGGCCGAGCTGTTCTACGACGACGACGCCGACCTGTCCATCATCCAGAACCGCAAGGTCGCGGTCATCGGCTACGGAAGCCAGGGCCACGCGCATGCCCTCTCGCTGCGCGACTCCGGCGTCGATGTCCGTGTCGGCCTGCACGAGGGCTCGAAGTCCAAGGCGAAGGCCGAGGAGGAGGGCCTGCGGGTGGTCACCCCCGCCGAGGCCGCCGCCGAGGCGGACGTGATCATGATCCTGGTGCCGGACCCGATCCAGGGCCGCGTGTACGAGGAGTCCATCGCGGCGAACCTGAAGGACGGCGACGCGATCTTCTTCGGGCACGGTCTGAACATCCGCTACGGCTTCGTCAAGCCCCCGGCCGGCGTCGACGTGTGCATGGTGGCCCCCAAGGGCCCCGGCCACCTGGTGCGCCGCCAGTACGAGGAGGGCCGCGGCGTGCCGTGCATCGCGGCCGTGGAGCAGGACGCCACCGGCAACGCCTTCGCGCTCGCGCTCTCCTACGCCAAGGGCATCGGCGGCACCCGCGCCGGCGTCATCAAGACCACCTTCACCGAGGAGACCGAGACCGACCTGTTCGGTGAGCAGGCGGTGCTCTGCGGCGGTACCGCCGCGCTGGTGAAGGCCGGCTTCGAGACGCTGGTCGAGGCGGGCTACCAGCCCGAGATCGCCTACTTCGAGTGCCTGCACGAGCTGAAGCTGATCGTGGACCTCATGTACGAGGGCGGCCTGGAGAAGATGCGCTGGTCGATCTCGGAGACCGCCGAGTGGGGCGACTACGTCTCCGGCCCGCGCATCATCAACGACGGCACCAAGGCCGAGATGAAGAAGATCCTCGGCGAGATCCAGGACGGCTCCTTCGCCAACAACTGGATGAAGGAGTACGAGTCCGGCCTGCCCAGGTACAACGAGTACAAGAAGGCCGACCAGGAGCACCTCCTGGAGACCACGGGCAGGAAGCTGCGCAAGCTGATGAGCTGGGTCGACGACGAGGACTGAGCCCGGCGGACCGGGGCCGCTCCCGCAGGGGGCGGCCCCGTGGTCGCTCGGCGCCCGGGTTCCGCAGCCCGGGCGCCCACCGCCTCTCCGCGGGCCCCGGCCGGAGGATCCACCAGGACCGCCAGGACAGTGCCGTCCCGCCCGTTCGCCACGGACGGGTGATCCTTCCGCCGACCGGAATACGCCACCCGCATCCGCCACTACACTTGCTCAGCACATACGCGTCGGGCCCACAGCGTCGTGCGTCTTCCACGCGGCTAGCACCCTCCACCGCATGCGGCCCCGGGACGGCCGCCCGCAAGGGACTTGTGAGGACTCACGTGAGCACTGCGTCGCAGAAACCAGTCGTACTCATCGCTGAAGAGCTGTCACCGGCCACGGTCGACGCGTTGGGACCCGACTTCGAGATCCGGCACTGCAACGGCGCGGACCGAGCCGAGCTGCTCCCCGCCATCGCCGACGTCGACGCCATCCTGATCCGCTCCGCGACCAAGGTCGACGCAGAGGCCGTCGCAGCCGCGCACCAGCTCAAGGTCGTCGCCCGTGCCGGGGTCGGCCTGGACAACGTCGACGTGGCCGCCGCCACCAAGGCCGGCGTCATGGTCGTCAACGCCCCGACGTCCAACATCGTCACCGCCGCCGAGCTGGCCTGCGGTCTGCTCATCTCCACCGCGCGCAACATCCCGCAGGCCAACGCCGCGCTCAAGAACGGCGAGTGGAAGCGGTCCAAGTACACCGGTGTCGAGCTCGCCGAGAAGACGCTCGGCGTCGTGGGCCTCGGCCGCATCGGCGCGCTGGTGGCGCAGCGCATGTCCGCCTTCGGTATGAAGGTCGTCGCGTACGACCCGTACGTACAGCCCGCGCGGGCCGCCCAGATGGGCGTCAAGGTGCTCTCGCTGGACGAGCTGCTCGCGGTCTCCGACTTCATCACCGTGCACCTCCCGAAGACCCCCGAGACGCTGGGCCTGATCGACGACGAGGCGCTGCACAAGGTCAAGCCCTCCGTGCGCATCGTCAACGCCGCACGCGGCGGCATCGTGGACGAGGAGGCGCTGTACTCGGCGCTCAAGGAGGGCCGGGTCGCGGGCGCCGGACTCGACGTGTACGCGAAGGAGCCGTGCACCGACTCCCCGCTCTTCCAGTTCGACCAGGTCGTCGCCACCCCGCACCTCGGTGCCTCCACCGACGAGGCGCAGGAGAAGGCCGGCATCGCCGTCGCCAAGTCGGTGCGCCTCGCCCTCGCCGGCGAGCTGGTGCCCGACGCGGTGAACGTCCAGGGCGGTGTCATCGCCGAGGACGTCAAGCCGGGCCTGCCGCTCGCCGAGAAGCTCGGCCGGATCTTCACCGCCCTCGCGGGCGAGGTCGCCGTCCGGCTCGACGTCGAGGTGTACGGCGAGATCACCCAGCACGACGTCAAGGTCCTGGAGCTGTCCGCCCTCAAGGGCGTCTTCGAGGACGTCATCGACGAGACCGTCTCCTACGTCAACGCCCCGCTGTTCGCGCAGGAGCGCGGTGTCGAGGTACGGCTGACCACCAGCAGCGAGTCGCCCGACCACCGCAACGTCGTCACCGTGCGCGGCACCCTCGGCGACGGCGAGGAGATCTCCGTCTCCGGCACGCTCGCCGGGCCCAAGCACCACCAGAAGATCGTCGCCATCGGCGAGTACACCGTCGACCTCGCGCTCGCCGACCACATGATCGTGCTGCGCTACGAGGACCGGCCGGGCGTCGTCGGCACGGTCGGCCGGGTGCTCGGCGAGGCCGGTATCAACATCGCCGGCATGCAGGTCTCCCGTGCGGTGGCCGGCGGCGAGGCGCTCGCGGTGCTGACGGTGGACGACACGGTCCCGCAGAACGTCCTGTCCGAGGTGGCCGCCGAGGTCGGCACCGCCTCGGTCCGGTCGGTCAACCTGGCCTGACAGCACCTTCGGGGCATGACCCGGCCCCTGCGTCGCACCTCCGGACTCCTCCTCGCCCCTGCCTGCCGGGAGCCGGGGGAGTGCGGACCCCAAGCCCGGGGCGCGGCCGCGGGGTCATGAGCGGCTGCGGCGGAGGGCCGGGACCGCAAGGCCCGCCGCCACCAGCAGGAGCACCCCCCCGGCCGGCACCGCCGCGTTCATCCCGTGGGTGGACGCGGCCCGCGCCGTGCCGAGGAGATCGGCGTGGCCCCGCGCCGCGGCCGGCGCGCCGCCGAGGGTCTCGTGGGCCTCGGCGGGTGCGGTCGAGGGGATGCCGTGGCGGTAGACGGCGCTGCCGATGGAGCCGAGGACGGCCATGCCCAGTGCACCGCCGAACTCCTGTCCCGCCTTTCGTCAGCGAGGACACGGATCCGGCCTGCGCCGCGGGCGCCGCACCCAGTGCCAGGTCCGTGAGCTGCGACAGCACGGTCACGATGCCGCAGGCGAGCACGCCCGCACCGGAGAGCACCGTCCACAGGGATCCGTACCGGCCAGGGCCGGCAGGCCGTAGCCTGCCGCGGCGAGGGCGAAGCCGGCGCCCACGACCCGGGCGCGCGGCACGCCGCTCTGCACCGGAGCGGTGGCCGCCGGTGCCGCGAAGCAGAGCAGGAGCCGGTGGCCCGGGCCCGGGCCCGGCGCGCCCGGATCCGGTGGCCCGCCTGATCACCCGTCGCGTCAGGTGCCGTGCGGCTCAGGCGCCGTCCGCCGGTTCCCAGACCGAGCAGTCGTGGGCGAAGAGCACGCGCCGCGGGTCGAAGGCGCACAGGCGGTCCAGCCAGGGCCTGTGGTGGGGCAGCGGCTCGGCCGCGCCGTCCTGCCGGGCGCGGCGGGCCAGCTCGTCCGCCGCGAAACCGGAGGCCGTGTCATGGGACTGGCCCGCGAGGACGGCTGTGCCGTCGGCCTGGCGGACCACCAGTGACTGGTGGCCGTCGGTGTGGCCGGGCGTGGGGACGACCCAGACACCCGGCCAGATCTCGGCCTCCCCCGACAGCTCCCGGTAGGCGGCGCCGGGGAAGTCGACGAGCTCCGGCACGGTGTAGCCGTCCCGGCGCGCGGCTGCCAGCTCCGTGTCCTGGACCAGGATCGGGGTGCGGGCCAGCAGCGCGTTGCCTCCGCAGTGGTCGAAGTGGAGGTGGCAGTTGACGACCAGGGAGACGTCCGCGAGCGCGGTCCCCGCGGCCGCGAGCGCGGCCGCCAGGTCCCGGCGGCGTGGCCGGTAGTGCGCCTCCGTGCCGGGGTCGGCGACGCCCATCCCGGTGTCGAAGAGGAGCAGCCCCTCCGGGTGCCGCACCAGGTAGCCGAGGACGGGTTCGACCCGCGGCGCTGCGCCCCCGGTCTCTTCCGCGGGCCGGACGAAGTAGCCGAGGTCGAGGCGGCGTACGGCGGTGTCACCGGTCATCCGGCCATGTTCGCAGGTCCCGGCGGCGGTGTCCGGCCGGTCTGCCGGGAGCGAAGGCGACCAGGCGGGAGGCGGCCGGACCCGTTCGTCTCGGCGCACGCGGCGAGCGCGTGTCCTACAGCCGCGCGCCCTTCAGCGTCATGTGCAGCAGCAGCCGGTCCTCCCCGTCGTCCAGGTCGAGGCCGGTGAGTTGCTCGACGCGGGAGAGGCGGTAGTACAGGGTCTGGCGGTGGATGCCAAGCTGTGCCGCGGTGCGGCTCGCCTGGCCCGCGCAGTCCAGGAACGCCTCCGCGGTGCGGGCCAGTTCGCGGTGCGGTGGCGCCAGCAGCTCCTGCGTCACCGGGTCCCTGGAGGCGCGCGGAGGCAGCGCGGTGAGCAGTCGGTACGGTCCGATGGCGGACCACTGGGCGACCGGCCCCAGGCGGCGCTCGGCGAGTGCGGCGCGGGCCGCCGCCGACGCCTCCTGCCAGGAGTCGGCGAGCTGCTCCAGGCCCCTGCGCGGTGCCGCGATCCCGGCCGCCGCGCCGGCCCCGGCCCCCCGTGCTTCCCGCCCCCGCTCCTCCCCGTGCCCGTCTCCGGCCGTCCCGCGCAACCGGTCGGCCGCCGCCAGGGCGGGAGTGAGGACGTCCGTCGCCCGCAGCCGCATCAGGACCGCGAGGCTCTGCCCGGGGCCGCCCCACGGCATCGTGCACACCGCGGCCGCGCCGGGCACCGTGTGCGGCGAGGGCGCGTCGTCCGCGCCTGCGGCGGGCCAGGGCGCCACGCAGACGACGGTGTGCAGGCCCTCCGCGTTGGCGCCCAGCTCGGTGCGGAGCGCCGTGAGCGCGGCGGCGACGGCGGCGGGGTCCACGGCACCGGCAGCGGTACCGTGCGACCCGCCGCCGGCGCTCAGCACGGCACGGAACTCCCTGGTCAGGTCGGCACCGGCCTGCGCCTCGTCGGCGAGCAGCGCGCCGATCCTGGCCGTCACCTCCATCGCGGCGGACAACTGCTGGGCGGAGGGGCTGACGGCACCCCCCGCGTCGAGCAGCCAGACATAGCCGAGGACGATGCCGCGGTGGCGCACCGGCAGGCAGACGCGGCCCAGATTGACGCCGGCCTCGGGAGCGGCGGGAATGCGCACCGGGCCGGTGGCGCGGGCGATGCCGAAGCCCTCGAACCAGGCGCGCACCGCCGCCGTGGAGCGCCGGGTCAGGATCGACCGGGTGCGCACCGGGTCGAGCGACGAGGCGTCGAAGTCACTGCCGCTGCCCTGTGCCCCGTAGGCGATCAGCCCGAAACCACGGTCCTCCAGGGTCGCGGGGGTACCGAGCAGTGCGGAGATCTCATCGACGAGATCCTGGTAGTCGCCTTTCACGCCCCCAATTACACCCCCTTCACCACTCGCCGTGCCCTCACGCGCCAGGGCGCCGGGTCGACGGCCTGCCCGGGCCGCGCCCGAGCGGCGTCGGAGCCGTACCCCAGTGGGCTCCAAGCCGTGCCCGGGCCCCGCGGGAAGCCGTCCCGGGGGCCCGGGCACGGCCCCGGCCCCGGCATGCCCGGGCCCGTGTCCGCCGCCGCGCACCGGGGCGCACCACCCCGCCGTGGCGCCCCCGTCGTGGCCCCGCCGTGCCGCCCCGTCGTGCCGTGCCGGTGGCTCAGGGACCGGTGGGACAAGGGCCCTCTCAGACATTTGTCTGAGATCCGGGCCACGGATGCGTGACAGCTGTCGATGGCGGAGGAACGGAGAGATCCTTAGGTTTCACGGTGGTTGTCCGTACTGCGTCCCGACGCTCCGGATCCATTCAGAAACACCGGATAACGCCCGGTACCGTCCGGTCGCCTCCGGTGGTGCCGTCACACACGGTGCTGGTTCGACTCCCGTGGAGGTGCCTCGTGCTCGGTCCCGTGATACTCGCCGCGTCGCGCAGCGACCGCACCCGCCGTTTCCTCACCGCCACCCCGATGACCAGGCCCGTCGTGGGCCGGTTCGTCGCGGGCGAGACGGTCGGGGCGACGCTGCCGGTCGTCAAGGACATGGCCGACCGCGGCCTTGACGTCAGCCTGGACGTGCTCGGCGAGGGCGTCACCGACCCGGCCGACGCGGTGCGCGCCAGGGACGCCTACCTGCGGCTCGTCGACGCCCTCGGGCCCCTGGGGCTCGGGGACCGCGCCGAGATGTCGGTGAAGCTGTCCGCGTTCGGACAGGCGCTGCCCGGCGGCCACGACCTCGCGCTGCGGCACGCCACCGAGGTCGTCGAGGCCGCCGAGGGCATCGGCACCACCGTGACCTTGGACATGGAGGACCACACGACGGCCGATTCCACCCTCGCCGTCCACTCCGAGCTGCGCAGCCGCTTCCCGCGCACCGGTGCCGTCCTCCAGTCGTACCTGTTCCGCACCGAGGACGACTGCCGCGAGCTGGCGCGGGCAGGCTCACGAGTGAGACTGGTCAAGGGCGCCTACAAGGAGCCCGCGTCCGTGGCGCACCAGGACAAGGCCGAGGTCGACAGGGCGTACGTGCGCTGCCTGAAGATCCTGATGGCGGGTGACTGCTACCCGATGGTGGCGACCCACGACCCGCGGATCGTCGCCATCGCCCAGGACCTCGTACGGCGCACCGGCCGGGGCCGCGACGGCTACGAGTTCCAGATGCTCTACGGCATCCGGTCCGCGGAACACGCCCGGCTCGCCGCCCAGGGCCACCGGATGCGCGTCTACCTGGCCTTCGGCACGGACTGGTACGGGTACTTCATGCGCCGGCTCGCGGAGCGCCCGGCGAACCTCGGCTTCTTCCTGCGCTCGCTGGCCACCCGCGGCTGACCCCCGGGTCCCGTACCGGTCGTTCAACCACACACCGTAAGGAGATTCGGCACCCATGGACGCTGTGACACAGGTCCCCGCGCCGGTCAACGAGCCGCCGCAGGGCTACGCACCCGGCTCCCCCGAGCGCACCCGCCTGGAGAAGGCCCTCAAGGAGCTGGCGGACAACCCCACCGACCTGCCGATGACCATCGGAGGCGTCCGTCGCCTCGGTGGCGGCGAGCCGTTCAGGGTCGTACAGCCGCACCACCACCAGGCGGTGCTCGGTACCGGGCGCCAGGCCACCCAGCAGGACGCCAGGGACGCCATCGACGCCGCGCTGGCCGCCGCACCCGGCTGGCGCGCCATGTCCTTCGACGACCGGGCGGCGATCATCCTGCGCGCCGCCGACCTGCTCGCCGGCCCGTGGCGCGAGACGATCGCCGCGGCGACCATGCTCGGTCAGTCCAAGACCGTCCAGCAGGCCGAGATCGACGCCCCGTGCGAGCTGATCGACTTCTGGCGCTTCAACGTGAAGTACGCCCGCGACCTGCTCGCCGAGCAGCCCGTGGCCAACGCGCCCGGGGTGTGGAACCAGCTCGACCACCGCCCGCTGGAGGGCTTCGTCTACGCGATCACGCCGTTCAACTTCACGGCGATCTCCGGCAACCTCCCCACGGCCCCCGCCCTGATGGGCAACGTGGTGATCTGGAAGCCGTCCCCCACGCAGACGCTGGCCGCCGTGCTCCTGATGCGGCTGCTGGAGGAGGCGGGCCTGCCCAAGGGTGTGATCAACCTGCTGACCGGCGACGGCACCGCGGTCTCCGAGGTGGCCCTCGAACACCGCGACCTCGCCGGCATCCACTTCACCGGTTCGACGAAGACCTTCCAGCACCTGTGGAAGACGGTCGGCCAGAACATCGAGAAGTACCGGACGTACCCGCGGCTGGTCGGGGAGACCGGCGGCAAGGACTTCCTGGTGGCCCACCCGAGCGCGGACCGAGCGGTGCTCAGGACGGCGCTGACCCGCGGTGCCTTCGAGTACCAGGGCCAGAAGTGCTCGGCGACCTCCCGCGCGTACCTCCCGGCGTCCCTGTGGAACACCGGCTTCAAGGAGGAGTTCGCGACCGAGGTCGACGGCATCACCATGGGCGACGTCACCGACCTGTCGAACTTCATCGGCGCCCTCATCGACGAGCGAGCCTTCGCCAAGAGCAAGGCGGCCATCGACCGTGCCAAGGCCGATCCCGCCTGCACCGTGATCGCGGGCGGCGACTACGACGACTCGGTCGGCTACTTCGTCCGGCCCACCGTCATCACCTGCACGGACCCTGAGAACGAGGTCTTCACCACCGAGTACTTCGGCCCGATCCTCGCCGTCCACGTCTACGACGACACCTCCGGCGACCCCGAGGCCGCGTTCGACGCGGTGCTTGCCCAGTTGGAGTCCGTCACCGACTACGCCCTGACCGGGTCGGTGATCGCGAACGACCGCGCCGCGGTGGCCCGCGCCCGTGAGGCGCTCCGCTACGCCGCGGGCAACTTCTACATCAACGACAAGTCGACCGGTGCGGTCGTCGGCCAGCAGCCGTTCGGCGGCGGCCGGGCCTCCGGCACCGACGACAAGGCGGGCGCCCCGCAGAACCTGATGCGCTGGACCCTCACCCGCGCCATCAAGGAGGCCCTGGTCCCGCCCACCGACTACACCTACCCCCACATGGGCTGAGCCCCCGGCCCACCCGGGCAGCCCGCAGGGGCGCGGGGGACCGCGCGCCCAGCCCCACCGGCCGGCCGCCGGGTACGGAACCACACGGTCCGACCCGGCGGCCGGCCGTGTCGTGCTGGCGCCCTGCGCGCGGTCCCCGCGCCCCCGCATCTCCGCGCCCCCGTCCCGTCGCCCCGTCGTCCCGTCTCCAGGCTGCCGGCCCGGGTGCTGCCGGGCGGTCGACGGCCGGATGGGCCGCGTCCGGGGTCCGGCTGCGTCAGGGGCCGGCCCCACGCCTCCCGGCAGCGGCCCCCGCCCGCCCTCCGCGCACCCCTGGGCGGGCCTCCGCACGGCCGCGGAGGCCCCGGCGGTCCGGCCTCCGGGTGAAGTCCGTCTCAGATAGTAGGAAGTCCGAGTAATTGTGCAGACAGCACAAGTGGTCGTCGCTTAGTTTGGAAGAGCCCCACGTGTCGCTGGATCCAGCGCATGCGGTTGCGAGCGGTGCCGAGGCAGGTGACCCCTGCGGCGCAGGCTCCCCGCCCTTCCGGGGAAGGTCCCACCGCCCCGGTGCAGTGGGCAGGTCTCGTTTTCCCGTTCTCTTCCGTCCGCCACTCCCGGATGCCAAGGAGTCGATCAGCATGGCCGAGACGACCGTCCGCCGAGTCCGCCGCGCCCGCACCCGATCGAGCGAGTCCGAGCGCGAGAAGGCCGCAGCCGCCCTCCAGCGCGCCCTGGACCGCAGGGACAACGGCGGGGCCTGGGGCCACGACATCTGAGCCGCCCGCCGCGGTAGCGACCTCGCGGGGCGGGCACCCGTAGCCGTCGTCCCGACATGTACGAGCGTCCCGCAGTCCACATCGTGGACGGCAATGTCAATCCATGGGACGGAGAGTAGGGTGCCCCCATGTCTCGCACGATCAATCTCGCGGTGATCCCCGGCGACGGTATCGGCCCGGAGGTCGTGGCCCAGGGCCTCAAGGTGCTGCGCGCCGCCCTCCCTCAGGACGTGAAGCTGGAGACCACCGAGTACGACCTCGGCGCCCAGCGGTGGCACCGTACCGGCGAGACCCTGCCGGACGCCGAGCTCGAAGCCCTGCGGCAGCACGACGCGATCCTGCTGGGCGCGGTCGGCGACCCCTCCGTGCCCTCCGGGATCCTGGAGCGCGGCCTGCTGCTGAAGCTCCGCTTCGCCTTCGAGCACTACGTCAACCTCCGGCCCGCCAAGCTCTTCCCGAACACCCGGACCCCGCTCGCGGGCCGCCCCGACATCGACTTCGTCGTGGTCCGCGAGGGCACCGAGGGCCCGTACACGGGCAACGGCGGCAGCCTGCGCACCGGCACCCCCGACGAGGTCGCCACCGAGGTCAGCGTGAACACGGCCCTGGGTGTGGAGCGCGTCGTGCGCGACGCCTTCGAGCGTGCCCAGGCCCGCCCGCGCCGCAAGCTGACCCTGGTCCACAAGAACAACGTCCTCGTGTACGCCGGCCACCTGTGGAAGAACACCTTCGACAAGGTCGCCGAGGAGTACCCCGAGGTCACCACCGACTACCTGCACGTCGACGCGGCGACGATCTTCCTCGTCAGCCAGCCGGAGCGCTTCGACGTCATCGTCACCGACAACCTCTTCGGCGACATCATCACCGACCTCGCCGCGGCGATCGCCGGCGGCATCGGTCTGGCCGCCTCCGGCAACATCAACCCGGCCGGGACCCACCCCTCGATGTTCGAGCCGGTGCACGGCTCGGCGCCCGACATCGCGGGCCAGGGCAAGGCCGACCCCACCGCGACGGTCCTCTCCGTCGCCCTCCTGCTGCGCCACCTCGGCCACCCCGCCGAGGCCGCCCGCATCGAGGCCGCCGTCTCCGCCGACCTGGCGGAGCGCGACGGAGCCCGCAGCACCGACGCGATCGGTGACGCGCTCGCCGCTCGAGTATCCGCCTGACCGGCGGACCACCGAAGCCGCCGGAGCCCAGGGCCCCCGGCGGCTTCTCCATGCGGCCGGGGTGCCACCATCGACCCGGGCCGCACCTGTCATTTCCGTGCATCAGGGGCACCACGTGAGATACCGAACGTGGTGCCCCGGTATGCAGGGACACTCGGACGTCCTACTATCTCCGGTACCTCCCTGTATCCCGGACGCCCTCGGGCGCCCTGCGGGTACGGCAGTGCCGGACCGCCGGACGTACGGACGAGAGCGCGGCCGTCATCATCACAGTGAAGGACGAACACATCATGTCGACGACGCCGACGCCCACCATCGAGTTCAAGCCCTCCGCGCACCCGCTGGCCGACGCCGAGCGGGAGGCGATCCTGGCCGACCCCGGGTTCGGCAGGCACTTCACCGACCACATGGTCACGGTGCGCTGGACGGAGGGCCGCGGCTGGCACGATGCGCAGCTCGTCCCGTACGCCCCGCTGTCGATCGACCCGGCGAACATGACCCTGCACTACGCGCAGAGCATCTTCGAGGGCCTGAAGGCATACCGCCGCCCCGACGGGAGCGTCGCCACCTTCCGCCCGGAGGCCAACGCCAAGCGGTTCCAGGCCTCGGCCCGCCGGCTGGCCATGCCCGAGCTGCCCGTCGAGACGTTCATCGAGGCCTGCGACGCGCTCGTCACCCAGGACATGGCCTGGGTGCCGCAGCACGGCGAGCAGTCCCTCTACCTGCGCCCCTTCATGTTCGCGACGGAGGTCGGCCTCGGTGTGCGGCCGGCCGGCGAGTACCTGTTCATGGTGATCGCCTCGCCCGCCGGAGCCTATTTCAAGGGCGGTGTGAAGCCCGTCTCGGTCTGGCTCTCCGAGGACTACGTCCGCGCCGTCAAGGGCGGCATCGGCGCCGTGAAGACCGGCGGCAACTACGCGGCCTCGCTCGTCGCCCAGAAGGAGGCCGACGCCAAGGGCTGCGACCAGGTGGTGTGGCTGGACGCCGTCGAGCACCGCTGGGTCGAGGAGATGGGCGGGATGAACCTGTACTTCGTCTACGGCGACCGGATCGTCACCCCCGAACTCACCGGCTCGCTGCTGCCGGGAGTGACCCGCGACTCGCTGTTCACCCTCGCCCGTGAGCTCGGCTACACCGCCGAGGAGGGCCGGATCTCCAGCGAGGACTGGCGCCGCGACACCGGCAACGGCACCCTCACCGAGGTCTTCGCCTGCGGCACCGCCGCCGTCATCACCCCTGTCGGCACCGTCAAGTCCCGATCGGGGGAGTGGACGCAGGGCGACGGGCAGCCCGGCGAGGTGACCCTCCGGCTCCGCAAGGCCCTCCTCGATCTCCAGACCGGTGCCGCGCCCGACCCGTACGGCTGGATGCACGAACTGGGCTGACCCGCCCACCCCCGCTGGCCGCCCACCCTCGCAGGTTGCCCACGCCCGCAGGCCGCCCACCTCCGCAGGCCGCGCCCCGCCGCGGGGCGCGGTCCGCGCCGCACGGCGCCGCGGGCCCGGGCCCGGCACTGCGCAGGGCACGTCGACGGGCACGGGGAACCGCGCGCCGGGCACGGCGGTCCCCCGTGCCGTCACCGGCCCGGGCCGGCCGCCTGCGCCGTGCGGCTGCCACCGGCCGGTGGCAGGGGGCGTACCGGGAGGGGCGCCCTGCTGGAGTCCCGGTACGCGTGGGGGGCGATGCCCGCGACCCGGTGGAAGACCCGGCTGAAGTACGCCCGGTCGCGGAAGCCCACCGACCGGGCCACCGTGCCCACGCTGTCCTCGCTCAGCGCGAGGCGCTGCTTGGCCCGCTCGATGCGCAACCGGGTCAGGTACTCCCACAGGGTCACCCCCAGCTCCCGGTGGAAGAGCCGGCCCAGGTGGTCCTCGCTCAGGCCCGCCGCCTCGGCGACCTGACGGCGCGCGAAACGGTGCCGGTAGTGCTGCTCCAGATAGGCAACCGCATACCGCACGGGTGCGTAGGTGCGCTGCGTGGCCGCGTCCGTGCGCTGAAGCAACTGGGCCAGCAGCCGGGCCGTCTCCTCGTCGCTGAGCACCCCGCGGCCCAGCAGCACCACCTCCGGATGGCGCACCGCGCGCCGGGCCTCGGCCCGGCTGAACCCGGTCGAGCTGAGCATCAGCACCGGCGCGCCCGCCTGGCCCGCCGCCTGCCCGGTGGTCTCCCGGAGCCGTTCCACCAGCTCGAAACCGTCCATGTCGGGCAGCGACTTGTCGACCACGAGCAGCGCCGGGGCCTCCTCGGCGAACAGCGCGCAGGCGGTCGTGCCGTCGGCGGCGGCCCGCACCGTACGGCCGGGGAGCACACCGCCGACCAGCCGCCGCAGCCGCTCCCGGGAGGGCGCGGAGCCGTCCGCCACCATCGCGGGCTCGGTCGGCCCCGACGGGCGCAGCGCCCGCAGCGCCTCGCCCAGCGACTCGCCGGTGACGGGGCCGTAGAGCAGGAACGGCACGTGCCTGAGCGCCGGATGGCCGCCGAGCCGGTTGACCACGGCCCATTCCTGGGGCCTGACCAGGCAGGCGTCCCAGGCGACCGCGGCCGGCGGCTGCTCCGCGACCAGGGAGGCGATCTCGTCGTCGGAATGCAGCAGCCGTACCGGCAGGCCGTGCCGCCGGGCCAGCGCGGTCACCTCCGCGGGCGGCCCGGACGGGGCCGCGACCAGCAGCGCCCGGCCCGGCGGCCCGGCACGCCCGGCCGGTGTCGGCAACGGCAGTTCGAGCCGGAACTCCGGCCCTTCGGGAGCACGGAGCAGGCTCACGGAGCCGCCGTGCAGCGCCGCGAGCCTGCGTGCCATGGCCAGATCGAGCCGGCTGCCCGGCATATGCGCCGCGAACGGCCTGAAGAGGTGCTCGTCGTTCTCCGGCGGCCCGGCGGCCAGCAGCAGCCCCTGGTCGGCGACGGTGACCCTGACGCGCAGCGTCGCGGGGCCCGCCTCCGCGGTCAGGGCCGTGCGCGGCCCCGCGGCCACGGTGAGCAGGTTGACGACGATCTGCCGCAGGCGGGCGGCATCGGCCTGGAGCGCGGGCAGCCGGCGCGGCAGCGCGAGCCGCCAGCGGCCCCGCCCGGGCGCGGCGCCCGCCACCGCGGCGAAGGCGTCGGCGAGTACCGGGCGCGGATCGAGCAGCCGGCGGGCGAGGTCGAGCGTCTCGATGCCGGACCTGGAGAGCACCAGCAGGTCGTCGACCAGGCGCAGCAGCCGGTCGGCGTGCCCGGCGGTGACCGCGTCGCTGTCCCGGGTGAGCCGCCAGATCGCCTCGATCGGAGTGCGCAGCTCGTCCGCCGCGTTGTCCAGCAGGCTGGTCTTGAACCGGTTGGCCTGCTCGGCCAGGTCCCGTGCCCGCCGCACCTCCTCGAAGAGCCGGGCGTCCTTCAGCGCCGCGCTGATCTGGTCGCCGAGCGCCCGGAAGAGGGCGCCCTGCCGGGCGGCCACCGCCGCCGGTCCGGCGTCGAAGAGGGCGAAGCCGAGGTGCTCGCCGCCGACCGACAGCGGTTCGAGGACCAGGGTGCTGCGCCGGTCCGCGGGCGGCTGGATCGCCTCGGCCGTGCAGGACGGGGCGAGCAGTGTGCAGCCGGCCACGTCGAGGCCCGGCAGGTGGCGGCCGAGCGCGGCGGAGATCTCCTCGGCGTCCGCGGCCGTGGTGAGCGTGGTGCCCAGCGCACGCAGCCGCCGGGACTCCTGCTCGATGCACCAGCGCTCGTACTCGAGCAGCCGCTGCGACTTGTCGGCGACCAGCAGCCTGGCCTGGCCGATCAGGCGCTCGGCGTGCCGGCGTGCCGTGTCGTCGGGCAGCGCGGGCAGGACCTTCGCGCGCAGCTCCAGCAGGGCGCGGTCCCAGGCGGCGGCGGGGAAGGTGCGCATCCGCCCGCTCAGCCGCTGCTCCACCAGCGTCAGGAAGTCCATGCCGTCGGGCGTGGCGCCGAGGGCGTCGGCGGACAACGCGGTGGCCAGCGCACCGGTGCGCACGGGCGAGGGGCACTCGGCGCCGGGGGGCCTCCCACCGGCGCCGCCCCCCGCTCCCGCCGCCTCGCCCGCTTGCCCTGCTCCCGCCCCCTGGGCCGCATCCGGTGCGCCCTGGGCGACCAGCGGCGAACGGCAGCCGCAGGAGCGGCGGACGACGAGTTGGCCAGGGACCACCCGGCGCTTTGGTGGCGGCACTCCGCGCAGCCGGGCGAGCAGGGTATCCACGGCCAGTGCGCCCAGTTCGCCGAACGGCAGCGCGACCGAGGTGAGCGGCGGATCGCTGAGCCGGGCCTCGGTGGAGTCGTTGAAGCTGATCAGCGCGACGTCCTCCGGCACCCGCACACCGCGTTCCGCGAGGATCCGCAGCGCGTCCGCGGCCAGCACGTCGCTGCACGCCACGACCGCGTCGAAGTCCCGGCCCGGTCTCAGTTGGCGCACGTCCAGCAGCACCCGCATCGCGGCCGCGCCCGCCCCGCCCGCGAAGTCGACGGACGCGGCGACCAGAGAGCGGTCGTACGGCAGGCGGTGCCGGGTCAGCGCATCGGTGTAGGCACGGAACCGGTTGACGGAGACCGGGTGGGCGAGCGGCCCGCGGATGCAGGCCAGCCGGCTGCGGCCGTGCTCCTGCACCAGGTGGCCGATCGCCTTGCGCATGCCGGCGTAGGAGTCGAGCAGCAGGGTCTCGTGGTCGCCCAGGGCGCGGTTGAGGCTGATCACCGGCAGTCCCGTGAGGCGCTCGACGAGCCGGTGCGCGGGGTGCCGGGCGGTGTCCGCGGTGTGCCGGGCGACGGGTGCGGCGGGCAGGCCCAGCGTCGACGTCCAGCAGATCGCGCCGTCCAGCACTGTGGCGTCGACCAGGTCGTAGGCCGCGTTGCGGGGCGCGTCCCCGGGGCTCAGGGCGTCGCCGGGGAAGCAGATCAGGTGGGCGTCGCCGCGCTCCGCGGCCTGGAGCACGCCCGAGAAGAGGCTGACGGCCACACCGAGGTGGATGTTGGCCGTGACGAGGCCGATGGTGGGGCGTCCCCGAAGCCGGCGCGGGGCGCCCGGGTGCCGGGGCCGGGGCGGAGGCTCCTCTTCCGCCATCGCAGCATCCTCGTCCGTGACAAGCGCCTGGCGTTCGGTGCGAGGACGATAGCGGCGGCGGCGGAACGGGACAAGGGCGCGGGTGCCCTTGTCCCAGGGGTCGAACAGCGGTCGTGGCCTAGATGTGGCCCACGCCCGCACCGGCCCTCACGATGCTCTTGACGTTCGCCGCCGAATCGAGCCTGTAGCTGTAGGACGGGGTGCTGACCGAACCGCCGGTCTGGCCGGGGCCCGAGTTGACGAGCTGGTTGTTGCGGGCCACCAGCGAGCCGGGCCCGGAGTCGGCCTCGCCCAGGTGGTAGGGGTCCTCGACGTTCTCGAAGTAGTTGCCCTCCACCAGGACGCCGGCGTCCTCGGTGGACGCCACGCCGTAACCGCTGTTGTCGTTGTAGTAGTTGTTGTACACGTGCACGGGGTTGCCGAAGCGGACCCGCGGGTTGCGCTGGGTGGTGGCGTCGAACCAGTTGTGGTGGTAGCTGACGTGCAGCTTGCCGCGGTCCTCCGAGCCGTTGTCGTCGCTGTGGCCCAGCAGCGCGTTCTTGTCCTGGTCGTGGAAGTGGTTCCAGGAGATCGTGACGCTGTCGGAGGCCCGTTTGACGTCGCAGGCGCCGTCGTAGGCGTCGGATATGTCGTTGTGGTCGATCCAGACGTGGGTGGAGTACTGGACGTTGATCGCGTCGTCGTCCGCGCCGGTGAACCGCAGGTTCTGGATGATCACGTTGTCGGCCTTGCTGACGTTGAGGCCGCCGCCCGTGATGGCGCCGCTGGTGCCCGTGCCGACGATGGTCTTGTCGGAGGTCACCTTCTCCATGTCGTCGAGCTGGATGGTGCCGCTCACCCTGATCTGCAGCGGCCCGTCGCTGGCGGCGGCGTCGATGAAGGCGTCGGCGTCGGACACGGTGACCGTGGGGCCGCCCGCGCCGCCCGTGGTGCCGGCGCCGTAGCCCTCGGGGCTGCCGGCGGCGAGTGCGGGGGGCGCCTGCTCGGCGGCCGCGCCCTGCCACGCGGTGAGCCCGGCGATGGCGGCCACCGCCGTGGCCACCGCGAGGGTCCTGCCCATCTGGGACCGTGCGCTCGTCCTGCGCATGGGGATCTCCGTCCGGTTCATGGGGGTCGGGAAGGAAGTCCGCCGAGCCGCGCGGTCCCCGGCGTGCGAATGATGCTAGGGAGGACGCCGTGGACGATGACGGTCCGTGTGTGGACTATGACGCGCCGCCCGGCCGCCGCCCCTCGGCCGGCCGTGCCCCTTCCGGGCGGTCCCCGGACCGCATGGTGAGACGGATCCGGCGTCGGGGGCGGGCGTGTGGTTGACTGCCCCCGTGCCCTCGTTCGCCATGATTATCGGCAGCAGGCGCGCCGGTCCGCAGTGACCGCTGCACCGTGGTAGACCTCGCGGCAGCGGCACCGTGCCCCAGACCCGCGCGCAGACCTCTCGCACCCGCGAGGGGTTTTTTCGTTTCCGGACCGCACCCTGGAAGGGAACGGGAGCACGCGACGATGGGGGCAGGTGGAGCCAGGATCTTCCCTAGGCCACTCACCCGACAGGAGTCAGAGAGCATGAACAGCACCGGTCAGGCCACCGACGACAGGTACGAGGCGTTCGAGGCGTTCCATGTCTTCGACACCACGCTGCGGGACGGCGCGCAGCGTGAGGGCATCAACCTGACCGTCGCCGACAAGCTGGCCATCGCCCGGCATCTGGACGACTTCGGAGTGGGCTTCATCGAGGGCGGCTGGCCCGGCGCCAACCCCCGGGACACCGAGTTCTTCGCCCGCGCCCGCGAGGAGATCGCCTTCCGGCACGCCCGCCTGGTCGCCTTCGGCGCCACCCGCCGCGCCGGCTCGAAAGCCGCCGAGGATCCGCAGGTCAGGGCGCTGCTGGAGTCGGGTGCCGAGGTGATCACGCTGGTCGCCAAGGCGCACGACCGGCATGTGGAGCTGGCCCTGCGCACCACGCTGGAGGAGAACCTGGAGATGGTCCGCGACACCGTCTCCCACCTGCGTGAACAGGGCCGCCGGGTGTTCGTCGACTGCGAGCACTTCTTCGACGGCTACCGTGCCAACCCCGGCTACGCCACCTCGGTGGTGCGCGCCGCCGCCGAGGCGGGCGCGGACGTGGTGGTGCTGTGCGACACCAACGGCGGCATGCTGCCCGCCCAGATCCAGGCCACCGTCGCCACCGTGCTCGCCGACACCGGAGCCAGGATCGGCATCCACGCCCAGGACGACACCGGCTGCGCGGTCGCCAACACCCTGGCCGCCGTGGACGCCGGCGCCACCCACGTGCAGTGCACGGCCAACGGCTACGGGGAGCGGGTGGGCAACGCGAACCTCTTCCCGGTGGTGGCGGCGCTGGAGCTCAAGTACGGCAGGCAGGTGCTGCCGGAGGGGAGCCTCCAGGAGATGACGCGGGTCTCGCACGCCATCGCCGAGGTGGTCAACCTCGCGCCCTCCACCCACCAGCCCTACGTCGGCGTCTCGGCCTTCGCGCACAAGGCGGGTCTGCACGCCTCCGCCATCAAGGTCGACCCCGACCTCTACCAGCACATCGACCCGGAGCTCGTCGGCAACCGCCTGCGCATGCTGGTGTCCGACATGGCTGGACGGGCCTCCATCGAGCTCAAGGGCAAGGAACTCGGAGTCGACCTCGGCGGCGACCGCGAACTGGTCGGCCGGGTCGTCGAGCGGGTCAAGGAGCGCGAACTCAAGGGCTACACGTACGAGGCGGCCGACGCGTCCTTCGAGCTGCTGCTCCGCGAGGAGGCCGAAGGCCGCCCGCTGCGCTACTTCCGCACCGAGTCCTGGCGCGCCATCGTCGAGGACCGCCCCGACGGCACCCACGCCAACGAGGCCACGGTCAAGCTCTGGGCCAAGGGCGAGCGGATCGTCGCCACCGCCGAGGGCAACGGCCCGGTGCACGCGCTCGACCGCACCCTGCGTGTCGCCCTGGAGCGCCTGCACCCCCAACTCGCCAAGCTGGAGCTGGTCGACTACAAGGTCCGCATCCTGGAGGGCAGGCACGGCACCGAGTCGACCACCCGTGTGCTGATCTCCACCTCCGACGGCACCGGCGAGTGGTCCACGGTCGGTGTAGGCGACAACGTGATCGCCGCGTCCTGGCAGGCACTCGAGGACGCCTACACCTACGGACTGCTGCGCGCCGGAGTCGAGCCCACGGAGTGACACCCCCGCACTGACGTGACCCGCGACGTCCACCGGTGTCGTCCACCGCCGACGTCCACCGCCGACGTCCACCGGTGTCGTCCACCGGCGTCCACGTCCACGCAGTGCGGCCGCGCGGTGGTCCGGGGCGTGCGCGGCCCCGTGGACGTTCGGCTTCCGAAGGCGCGGGCCCTGGTGGCGGGGCCGTATCTGCCCGCGTCCGGCCCGCCTCGGCCCGTACCGCCGCCCGCGAAGGCCGCGCTCCGGCGGGTGCGTTCGGAAGGCGAACGCACCGCCCGGTGCGGACGCCAAACGTGTGGGTCACGCTGCCGCAGCGGTGTGACATCTTGACGACCGCCAGGCCAGGCACTTAACTCACGCCGTGAACCAGGCCTGTTCGGTGGGTCTTCGAGGGATGCGAAGACCGTCCGGACGGGCCTCCGTCGTGAGTGCGCGGTGGCGGGTGAATGCCCGCAAGCTCCGCAAGTTCCCCCGAAGGGACAGCGATGCGCAAGAGAGCCTTGTTCGTCTCGGCCGGTCTGATCGCCGGCCTCCTCCCGTTCGCCTCGGCCGCCACGGCGGCCGGGGCCGATGACTCCGCCAGCGTGGTCACCGACGCCGCGGTGTACCCCGTCAAGGGCGGGGACACCGCACGGGTCACGGTCTCGCTCACCACCGCAGGCGGTGCCCCCACCGCCCGTCCCGTCACCGTCGCGTACGCCACGAGCGGCGGCAGCGCGGCCCCGAAGGAGGACTACACGCCGGTATCCGGCACCGTCACCTTCCCGGCCGGCACCGCCTCGGGCGCGTCGCGCACGGTCGCGGTGCCCACCCGCGCCGCCCACGGCGAGCGGACGGCGCGGACCGTCCCGCTGAAGCTGGACGTCACCGGGGCGCGGGCCCCGGAGCAGTCGCCGAGGGTCGTCGTCGGCGCCCAGAACATGCCCTACCTCGACTCCCGCCTCCCGATCAAGGACCGGGTCTCCGACCTGCTGTCCCGGATGTCGCTGGCCGACAAGGTCGGCCAGATGACCCAGGCGGAGCGTTCCGCGATCAAGAACCCGGCCGACATCACCTCCTACAGGCTCGGCTCGCTGCTGTCCGGCGGCGGCTCCGTGCCCACGCCCAACACCCCCAAGGCCTGGGCCGACATGATCAACGGCTTCCAGGACCAGGCCCTCGCGACCCCGCTGCAGATCCCGATGCTCTACGGCGTGGACGCGGTGCACGGACACAACAACCTGGTCGGCGCCACCGTCCAGCCGCACAACATCGGCCTCGGCGCCACTCGCGACCCGGCCCTGGTCGAGCGCACCGGCGAGGTGACCGCGGCGGAGACCCGGGCCACCGGCGTGCCCTGGGACTTCGCGCCGTGCGTGTGCGTCGGCCGCGACGAGCGCTGGGGCCGCACCTACGAGACGTTCGGCGAGGACCCCGCGCTGGTGGTGTCGATGGAGACCATCGTGCAGGGCCTGCAGGGCCCCGCGGACGGCTCCCAACTCGCCCGCCGCGACCGGGTGCTGGCGACGGCCAAGCACTACGTCGGTGACGGCGGCACCGAGTACGGCTCCTCCACCAACGGCACGTACACCCTCGACCAGGGCATCACCAAGGTGACCAGGAAGCAGCTCGAGGACATCCACCTCCCGCCGTACCAGGAGGCCGTGCGGCGCGGTATCGGCACGGTGATGCCGTCCTACTCGTCGATGCAGATCACCGACGAGGACAACACGCCCGTCAAGATGCACGCCGACGGTGACCTGATCAACGGCACCCTCAAGCACGACATGGGCTTCGACGGCTTCGTCATCAGCGACTACGCGGCCATCGACCAGATCTCCCCGGACTACGCGGCGGACGTGCGCATCTCCGTCAACGCGGGCGTCGACATGGTGATGGTGCCGAACAAGTACCAGGAGTTCGAGTCGGCGCTGACCGGCCAGGTGAACGCCGGCACCGTCTCGGAGGACCGCATCGACGACGCCGTCACGCGCATCCTCACCGAGAAGTTCAAGCTGGGCCTGTTCGAGCACCCGTACGCGGACACCAGCGGCGCGGGCGACATCGGCTCGGCCGCGCACCGCGCGGTGGCCCGGCAGGCCGCGGCCGAATCGCAGGTGCTGCTGAAGAACGGCACCGACGGCCACGCGGTGCTGCCGCTGAAGAAGAGCCAGAAGGTGTACGTCGCGGGCTCCAACGCCGACGACATCGGCAACCAGGTCGGCGGCTGGACCATAAGCTGGCAGGGCTCCTCCGGCAACATCACCAAGGGCACCACGATCCTGCAGGGCATGCGGCAGGCCGCGCCGAACGCCGAGATCGACTACTCCAAGGACGCCTCGGCACCGACCGACGGCTATGACGTCGGTGTGGTCGTCGTCGGCGAGACCCCGTACGCGGAGGGCAAGGGCGACGTCGGCAACGGCAACGACCTCGCGCTCAGCCCGGCCGACAAGGCCGCCGTCGACAGGGTCTGCGGCGCGATGAAGTGCGCGGTGCTGATCGTCGCGGGCCGTCCGCAGCTCATCGGCGACCAGCTCGGCGAGATCGACGCCCTGGTCGCCTCCTGGCTGCCGGGCACCGAGGGCGAGGGGGTCGCCGACGTGCTCTACGGGACCAGGCCCTTCACCGGCCGGCTCCCGCTCACCTGGCCGAAGTCGCAGGACCAGCTCCCCATCAACGTCGGCGACGCCAGCTACGACCCGCAGTACCCCTTCGGCTGGGGCCTGACCACCGGCGCGGCCCCGGTGCACGGCGGCGCCGCCACCCTCAAGGCGCTGCGGGCCCTGGCCGCGGCCGCCGACCACCTGCACTCCGCGAAGGCGGGGGGCGCCCTGGTCGGCCAGGCCCGGCAACTGGTCCAGCAGAAGGTGGGGCAGCACATCACGGCCGCGGTGGCCAAGCCCTTCGCCGAGGCCGACCATCTGCTGCTGACCGGCCACTACCGGGACGCGATCGGCAAGCTCACCCAGGCCTACCAGGCGGCCTGACCGGGCGGGGCGCTGCTGCGCAGGGCCCCTGACGGCGGCGGCGCACCTCCGACCGGAGGTGCGCCGCCGGACTTTTCCAGATCCTCAGTGGATGCCTTGATTCTATGGTTTTCGGGTAGTTTCTCAGTATGAAGGCACGCCTCTCCGGTGCTCTCGGCGCTTGGGGCCCCGCCATCCGGCCGGTGCTCGGCCCCGCATCGCCCCGTAGGGCACTGCGACTGCTGATCGTGCTGGTGGTGGCCGTGGTGTCGGTGCTGGCGCTGGCCCTGCCGAGCCTGGCCGGGGGCTCCCAGGGCGGCTCCCAGGCCGGCGGCACCACCGCGACCGCCTCCGTCACACAGGCGGCCGGGGACATCGCCCGCGCCACCGGCCAGGCACCCACGGCCGCCGATGTCTCCCGTATCGCAGACGCCCTGCGCAAGGGCCCGGTGTACGTCGATCCCGCGGCTGCCTCGCAGCTTTCCGGCTCCGATGCCGCGGCGCTCGCCGACAAGATCAAGAAGGCCGACAAGCCGGTCTTCCTCGCGGTGCTGCCCGCGGGGTTCCCCACCCAGAACCTCTTCCGCGACCTGCGCACCGAGACCGGCATCACGGGCGTCTACGGCATCCGCCTCGGCAACGCCTTCGACGCGCGCGCCGACGGCAGCGTGCTCTCCGGCCGTGCGGTGGCCAACCTGGTCGGTTCGGTGCAGGGGCAGAGCGCGGCGACCCAGCTCAACTCGTTCGCCGACCAGGCCATCCGCGGTGCCGACGGCTCCGCCCCGTCCTCCTGGGACGGCGGTGGGGGCGGGGCGCCCACCGGGGCGCTGATCGGCCTGGGCGCCCTGATCGTGGTGGGCGGCGGCGCGGCGTACACGGTGGTCCGTGCCAACCGCCGCAGGCACGACCAGGAGCAGCGCGCCGCCCTGGAGAAGCTGCGGGTCGTGGTGGACGAGGACATCACCGCATACGGCGAGGAACTGGACCGGCTCGACTTCAGCCCCGCGGAGCCCCGCGCGGACGATGCCATGCGCGGCGACTACGAGCATGCGCTCGATGCCTACGACCGGGCCAAGACGCGGATGGCCGCCGCACGCCGCCCGCAGGACGTGCGGGGCGTCACCGAGGCACTGGAGGACGGCCGGTTCTCGCTGACCCGGCTGGACGCCCGCAGGGCGCGGCGCCCGCTGCCCGAGCGCCGCCCGCCGTGCTTCTTCGACCCGCGGCACGGCCCGTCGGTGACGGACGCCCGCTGGTCGCCACCGGGTGGCACGGAGCGGGAGGTGCCGGTCTGCGCGGCGGACGAGACGCGGCTGCTGGCGGACGAGGAGCCGGCGGCCAGGACGGTCGAGACGGCCCAGGGCAGGCGTCCCTACTGGGAGGCGGGACCCGCCTACGGACCGTGGGCCGGCGGTTACTTCGGCGGGGGGCTGCTCCCCGGGCTGCTCGTCGGCACCCTGCTGGGCAGCATGATGGCCACGCCCGGTTATGCCGCGGACTACGGCAGCGGGTACGGCGACTTCGGCGGACCGGGCTACGACGGCGGCTCCGGCGGCGACTACTCCGGCGGCGACTTCGACCAGGGCGACTTCGGTGGCGGGTTCGGCGACGGCGGCGGCGGGTTCGGCGACGGCGGGGGGTTCGGGGGCGGCGGGGACTTCGGCGGCGGGGGCGGCTTCTGACCGGGCCCCGGCCCGGTCGGCGCCGCTCCCCATGCCCTGCCGGGTTCAGCAGGGGCACGGGGAGGGCGCGGGTCCGCCGCCGGCCGTGGGCCGGCCGCCGCGGGCGTCACTCCTTGGTGTTCTTGATCGCGGAGATGTCGAAGTTCAGCTTGATCCGGTCCGAGACCAGCACGCCGCCCGTCTCCAGTGCGGCGTTCCAGGTCAGTCCGTACTCGGAGCGCAGCAACTGGGAGCTGCCCTCGAAGCCGACGCGCTCGTTGCCGAACGGGTCCTTCGCGAGCCCGTTGAACTCCAGGTCGATGGAGATCGGCTTGGTGGTGCCGAGGATCGAGAGGTCACCGGTGATCCGGTAGGAGCCGTCACCCAGTGCCTCGGCCGACGTGGAGCGGAACGTCATCGTCGGATACGTCTCGGTGTCGAAGAAGTCCGAGCTGCGCAGGTGCCCGTCGCGGTCGTCCGAGCCGGTGCTGATGCTGTCCATCTTGATGTCCAGGGACGCGGTGGACGCCGCCGGGTTCGCTGCGTCCAGGTGCAGGCTCCCCTCGAAGTCCAGGAAGCTGCCCTTGACGTTCGTCACCATCGCGTGCCGGGCCACGAAGCCGATCGTGGTGTGCGAGGCGTCGATGGTGTAGTCGCCGGAGAGTGCCGCGGTGTCCAGGCCCGCCTGCGCGGTAGCCGCCGCCTCCGTGCTGTTGCCACGTCCGAAAATGCCCATGTCCATGCTCCTTTTCCGACAGGTCGGGCCGGGTCCGGCGCGTCGGCGCCGAGCGGACCCGCTTCAGTTGAATCTTAAACAAGTGTCACTCTAGGGGTATTCCGTTCAATCTTCAACATCATCGGGGTGTGTTGTGCCGACGACTTTTCGACGCCTTGCGCCGGCCTCTGGCGGACGCGCGTAGAACCGGGCACCATCTCCTTGCTCCACCTGCACCGCCGTTCCAACTGCCCGCCGCGCCACGGCCCTCACCACGCCGTCCGGATGCCGAGGGGCAGCACGACGTTTCCACGACCGCCCGCGGCGCGACCGTGAGGCAGGTCCCTATGCAGGGAGGAACCCCTCAGATGAAGCAGAGATCGATCCGTGCGCTGCTCACCGCCCTGGCGCTGATCATCGGTGCCCTCATCGCCCCCGGTGTCGGCGTGCTCACCGGGGCGGCGGACGCCTCGGCCTCGACCGCCGTCACCAAGCTCACCCACGCCCAGGCGACCGCGATGTTCCGGGCCGCCGGCATCACCTGGTCGTCCTCCGGCGGCTGTTCCGACCGCAACAACCCCACCTGCACGTCCTTCGACCAGCTCAACCAGGCAACGGCACAGGGCGCGGTGACCCTGAAGGGCGCGATAGGCTGCGCGCTCAACATCACCGGAGGCACCGAAACCGGTCATGCGAGCGGCACCTACTCGCACTGGAACGGCTACAAGCTCGACTACAGCAAGAGCACCTGCCTCACCAACTACATCAAGAGCGCCTTCACCTACATCGGGCTGCGGGGCGACGGATACCCGCAGTGGGAAGCGGCCTCGGGCAACCTCTACGCGGACGAGGGCAGCCACTGGGACGCCACCTACTACAGTTGCGGCTGCTAGGTCCCGCGCCGGGCCGGGTGGGGAGGCCGTTGTTCGACCCCCACAAGCCGGAGGCGCCCTGAGCAGTCGACAGGGCTCTCCCCCGAAAGGGTTCTGTTCGGGGCTACCAGGAAAACGGGCCGGAGACTGTACAGAGTCGACGGCCCGTTTTGCCGTCCGCACTTCGTATGGTCGCTACATGACCGTTATGGACGAGACCGCCGCCTCGGGGGGCGAGCCCACGGACGCGCGCGGGCGTGTGGCGGAACTGCAGGCGATCCGTGCCGAGGCGCTCCGCGGCCCCGGCGACAAGGCGACCGAGGCGCAGCACGCCAAGGGCAAGCTGACCTCCCGCGAGCGGATCGAGCTGCTGCTCGACCCGGACTCGTTCCACGAGGTCGAGCAACTGCGCAGGCACCGGGCGACGGGTTTCGGCCTGGAGGCGAAGAAGCCGTACACGGACGGTGTGATCACCGGCTGGGGCACGGTCGAGGGCCGGACGGTCTTCGTGTACGCGCACGACTTCAGGATCTTCGGCGGCGCACTCGGCGAGGCGCACGCCACCAAGATCCACAAGATCATGGACATGGCCATCTCGGCCGGCGCGCCCCTGGTGTCCCTGAACGACGGCGCCGGCGCCCGGATCCAGGAGGGCGTCAGCGCACTGGCCGGCTACGGCGGCATCTTCCAGCGGAACACCAGGGCGTCCGGCGTCATCCCGCAGATCAGCGTGATGCTCGGCCCCTGCGCGGGCGGCGCGGCCTACAGCCCGGCCCTGACCGACTTCGTCTTCATGGTCCGCGACACCTCCCAGATGTTCATCACGGGCCCGGACGTCGTCAAGGCCGTGACGGGCGAGGAGATCACGCAGAACGGACTCGGCGGCGCCGATGTGCACGCCGAGACCTCCGGCGTCGCGCACTTCGCCTACGACGACGAGGAGACCTGCCTCGCCGAGGTCCGCTACCTGCTCTCGCTGCTGCCGCAGAACAACCGCGAGAACCCGCCGGCCGTCGAGTGCGAGGACCCGGCCGACCGGCGCGGTGACGCCCTGCTCGACCTGGTGCCCGCGGACGGCAACCGGCCCTACGACATGACCAAGGTCATCGAGGAACTGGTCGACGACGGCGAGTACCTGGAGGTCCACGAGCGCTGGGCGCGCAACATCATCTGCGCGCTGGCCCGGCTCGACGGCCAGGTGGTGGGCCTCGTCGCCAACCAGCCCCAGACGCTCGCCGGGGTGCTGGACATCGAAGCCTCGGAAAAAGCTGCGCGCTTTGTCCAGATGTGCGACGCTTTCAATATTCCGATCATCACCCTGCTCGACGTGCCCGGCTTCCTGCCGGGTGTGGACCAGGAGCACGGCGGGATCATCCGGCACGGCGCGAAGCTGCTGTACGCGTACTGCAACGCCACCGTGCCCCGGATCTCGCTGATCCTGCGCAAGGCGTACGGAGGCGCCTACATCGTCATGGACAGCCAGTCCATCGGCGCGGACCTCACCTACGCCTGGCCGACCAACGAGATCGCGGTCATGGGAGCGGAGGGCGCCGCCAACGTCATCTTCCGGCGCCAGATCGCCCAGGCGGCGGACCCCGACGCCATGCGCGCCCGCATGGTCAAGGAGTACAAGGCCGAGCTGATGCACCCGTACTACGCGGCGGAGCGCGGCCTCGTCGACGACGTCATCGACCCGGCCCGGACCCGCGAGGTGCTCGTCCACTCCCTCGCGATGCTGCGCACCAAGCACGCCGACCTGCCCTCGCGCAAGCACGGCAACCCTCCGCAGTGACCCTGCGGCCCTCTCGCCCACGGAGACGCCACATGTCCATCACCGCCACCGACCGGACCCCCGGTCCCTTCGACCCCGACTCCGAGCCCACCGCCCCCGCCGCGTCCTACGGCGACGTCCTGCGCGTGGAGCGCGGCCAGGCGGGACCCGAGGAGTTGGCCGCCATCACCGCCGTGCTGCTCGCCAGGGCGGCCGCCCAGCCCGCACCGGCCGTGCGCGACGCCCGTCCCCGGGCGGGTTGGCGGCGCCTGGAGCGGGAGTCGGGCTTCCGGCCGCCGCACAGTTGGCGCTGAGCGGTCCGGCCGTCCGGCCCGGCGCGCAGGCGCCGGTGGGCGCGGCGGCCCCGGCAGGGGCGGGCCCGCGCAGGCAGAGGCGCCTCCGGTGCGGTGGAGCCGCACCGGCACGGCCCCGCACCGGCCGCACCGGCCCCTGGCGGCCCCGCCGGCCGTGCAGCCCCACCCGGGCCGGCCAAGCCCCACCGTGCCGCCCTCGTGGCCTCCAGGCCCCCGGACACAGCAGAGCGGCCCCGGTCCATGGACCGGGGCCGCTCTGCTGTGTCCGGGGGCCTGG